>NZ_CP071860.1 GCF_023716665.1 Vibrio sp. SCSIO 43135 | reverse complement strand
ATCAGTAAGGCGTTGTGGAGTGCATACGTCCATTCAATCGAACTCACAATATAAACCTTGATCATGCTTTCGATTGTAATCCGAATTGACGAAACAAGCAGAGCGATAACCTAATGGTGTCATTTCAATTACAATAAAACGAATTTTGTATAAAAAACCAGCATGAATCACATTGCCTTGATCATCGTTTCGGGACAAAATGAAAACGCAATTGACCAAACTTGCCTTTCAACATCGAATAGAATTCAGGCCTCTGTGGATAACATGTGTAATGGTGATGATCATGCTTTCAGAAGTTCGTTGATCATGCGTACGAAGTTTATATGATCATGCTTCTTGCTAAGTTTGATCATGCTTTCTGCTCTACGTTGATCATCGTTTCAATCACACTATGATCATGCTTCTGAACGTCATTTTTTTTTGTCCTTTTAAAACAGAACGTTACAAGCAAACTTTCGCTCGGATCAATAGATCATATAATCAATTAAGATCAGAATAATCAAATAGATCAGTTATTTAAAAGCAGCAATTTTTTCTTTATTTATGATCTTTTTTTCTTTATTCTCTTGGAACTATAGCGATATTACGGCTAGTGTGACACGGATCTAATAATGAGCTCAGAAGAAAAACTACTGATCAAAGCCCCAAGAAGCCACAAAGACGGACATTTATTCGAAGTATCTGAAACGGCCGTAGACTGGATTGAGCAATACCAACATTTTAAAGGCGTCACGAAGAGTATCGTGGAATTGCTGAATCTTATTTCATTGCAAGGCTTTCGCAGTAAGGACGGCTATGTCTCGACCACAGAGCTTATTGATGCAACAGATGGTCAATTGACCCGTGCGGCTATCCAACAACGCCTAAGAGCGGCAGTAAATATTGGTTTGTTTAAGCAAGTCCCTGTTCGATTTGAAGAAGGGCTAGCGGGAAAAACCATGCTACATCGCTTTATCAATCCGAATCAGTTGATCTCCGTTCTTGGCTCCACCAGCTTAGTGACCGAATCAGTTAAACAAAATGAGAAGCAAAAACGCTCCAAAGCGCTGGCGCAGACTCAGGTCAATAAACGCTTACTGAATGAACACGGGCTTAATACGCCACCAGCGATGAAAGATGAAGCGGATCAATTTGTCGTTTCGCCAACTAACTGGGCAGGGATCATTGATCAAGCTCTCGCTCCACCAAGAACACGTAAGAACTACCAAAAGTCCATGGTGTCGATCTCTGGAACTCGAGCTGTAATCGAAACTCGATCTTCAAAAAACATCATGACGGTCGACGATCTTATGACGTTGTTCGCGTTGTTCACGCTGACAGTACAATACCATGATCATCATCGTGAAGATTATCACTTAGAAGCAACTCAAGCGCCTAACAAGACACCGCTCTACATCACCGATATTTTGTCTCTACGTGGCAAAAAGGACAGTGGTCCGGCGCGTGATTCGATTCGCGACAGTATTGATCGAATCGAGTTTACTGATTTCCAGCTGCACGAACTGACCGGCCGATGGCTTAGTGAGAACATGCCAGAAGGCTTTAAGAGCGATCGTTTCCGATTTTTGGCTCGTACCATCACTGCATCAGAAGAAGCGCCTACAGAGGGCGCTGACGGCGAAATTCGCATTAAGCCAAACTTGTATATCCTTGTGTGGGAACCTTCGTTCTACGAAGAGCTGATGACGCGAGATTATTTCTTCTTGTTCCCGCCGGAGATCCTAAGGCAGCATACGCTGGTCTTCCAACTGTATTCTTATTTCCGTAGCCGCATGTCGCGTCGTCATACTGACGTGATGCTCCTGACTGAGCTCAACCAAAAACTGGCGAGAAACATCGAGTGGCGCCGTTTTTCGATGGATCTTATTCGTGAGTTGAAGAAACTATCGGAAGGTAAGGGGACCGATGATCTGTTTGTGGTGAACTTGTGGGGTTACCACTTGACCCTGACCGCAATGAGCGAAAAAGGTAAGATCACGGATTACCAGGTGGACATCAAGTGTGATGCGGAAGAAGTACTGCGTTATTCTCGCGCTCGCACCACCAATGCGGGTAAACGCAATATGGCGCCAACTTTGCCAAACCCACTGCGTAACGAAATGGTGTCTAAGCAGAAGCTGGATGAGCTGTCTGAGATCATTGATGGGGAATTCGAGCCGATCCAGCGTAAAGCGCCGTCGCCACGCGGTAAACTGGGCCGCCGAGTGAAGCTCAGAAAGCACTTAGTTGAGATCAATGCTGATGAGATCACCATTACCTTGTCTAAATATACCTCTCCAGAGGCCCTAGAACGCAGTATAACGGCGTTAGCTGCAATGACAGGACATTCACACTCCTCAATCAAAGATGAGTGCTCAGAGCTCATAGACAAGCTCGATTGGCTGAGAGTAGGGCAAGAGCCTCTACCATATGAAACTCTGAGTAAGTTAGTTGAGCTGTATAACCAACAGAGCGAAAACAAGCACTTGTCTATCGAAAGGCTGATCTCGGGCTTGGCGGTACGCAGAAAAGTGTGCAAACAAGTATTCGAAGGCCACCTTGATGAAACCGTATTTAGGGCGTTAGATGAAGTTGCAGTGTAAAGCTGCAACTAAGTTTCGGTGAGTGCTGGTAGCACTTTGTTACGTTTGCTAAGCCACTGATACAGATATTCGCAATTGTTTATAAATTAAACGAATCTACGACATTACCCTGACAATGAGCTGACATTAGGAGCGCGTCGGTTGTTAATATTTATCCCGAATAGACAACCTTTTGTCCTTTCTGATGAATTAATAGATTGGCTCATATTGTTACATTCATTCTGAATTGTTTGCGAGTTCTGTAAAGAACTCGCTTTTTTTCGTTGGTACTTTTTACCGCCGCTACCAACGAAAGCATGATCAAGTGACTCCCCTTGATCATTGTTCCGTGATTACGCTTCTTCCGTTTGTATCTCGGACTGTTCAGATGATGTTTAAGCTTGCAGAGAATCAGTTACAGAGACAAATCCCAATCGTGATATCGAATCGGAATGTAGTGAATTGATGATGAAGAAACACTCTTTTGCTGCTCTAGTGGCTTTGTTTACGTCATCCGGTGTATATGCTCAATCGCATACGGCCTTTAACAGTGAAACTATGTGCAAGCGGCAGTACGCAGATGCGGTTTTCTTGCTCCAAGTAGAATACAGCAATCATGAAAACAGCGACCAAGTACGTAGAACGGCGGAACGTACCATTGATCGCTCGCGTGATATTTATGCCAGCTCAGACAGTTTTTGTTCTGCGCTGAACTATCTTGTGAACGATGCGCCTGAGACGCTCGTCGAAGACTTTGAACGTCCAAGACGAGGCGAAGCTCAGCTTTAGTCGGGCATAAGGCCAGCAGGCTCTCATATAAAAAGAAATCCGCCGCTAATGGTTACCTTAGCGGCGGATTTTTATTTGCGCTCCAGCCCTCAATTCTAACTCACAACAAATAGGCCCAAGAGCCGCTGTTATTCCAGTGAACGGTTAATGCAGTGAAGGCGTATTTACTGTTTTGCCTTGATCATCGTTCCAGTGCTGTGAAGCCATAAAGCTTACGTGTGCTTCCACCAGCGCTTGGGATTGCTTGTGCCAAGAATGAGGCTGCTGTTGATTGCAGAACTCAAGTGATAGCACCGTTAGGTGCTGCATCCGCTTCATACACCAGTCTTTTAGTTCTAGCTCCGACAATGGCTGACAAACACAGTGTTGGAGTTTGTTGTAGGCTAACTGGAGATATTGAAACGCCTTATCTGGCTGAGTGTGTCTATGGTGATGAAAGATACGTAGGCAGCCATCTAACCAACAGGCGATCGCTTTGCTTTGCAGATCGGTAATGCTTGGCCCCCAAACTGGATCAGGTGCGGATAGGATCAATGATTCAAGATCGGACACTTGATCATGCTTCCGCTGTTGATACCAGTCACTGATGTGACTTACCCAAGTATCTAGTTGCATCATGCGACATTTTTTCCTTTGCTCTCAAAATGATGTTTAACAAAGTGGCTCGGTCCGACTTGATCAAACTCAGTTTCAAATTGTGAGCTTTTACTGCGGATCTGGTCGGCCTCTATCGAATAGTTTGGTTCACTCTCAACCAAATTACCAAATGGTAAGTCGGGATCTGGCACTGCTGAAATCAACAGCTTAGTGTATGGGTGCTGTGGGTTGGTCAGTATCGATTGAGTGTCGCCCCATTCTACGATCTGGCCTTTATACATTACGGCCGTCTCCTCGGCGATGTAATGAGCGGTGGCTAAATCATGGGTGATATACAAAAAGCCAATTCCTAGCTCTTTTTTCATTCGCTGCATCAGATTGAGCACGCCCAAACGAATCGACACATCCAGCATTGATGTCGGCTCATCAGCCAGAATGACTTCTGCACCAACCGCGAGGGCGCGTGCTAGGTTGACCCTTTGCCTTTGGCCGCCGCTGAGCTGATGAGGAAATTTTTCCAAGGTATCGGGAGCAAGTTCCACCATCTCAAGAAGCTCATTGAGTTTGGCTGGGATTTCTTTGTTTGACGCTACCTGCTTGTGAATCTTCAACGGACGAGTCAGGTGATGGGCGATCGTGTGGGTTGGGTTTAGGGAGCCAAACGGGTCTTGGAAGACCATTTGAACCTTGCTTCGGTAATTCAACAGCTCTTTTCGGCTGGTGATGTCATTGATGTTTTTGCCATTGAATAGGATTTCACCTTCCGTAGCGGGGTAGACTTTCGTCATCAACCGAGCACAGGTACTCTTGCCACAGCCAGACTCGCCAACCAGCGCCAGCGTTTTACCAGCATGAAGGTTGAAGCTGATGCCCTGCAGCGCTTTGAAACGTTCTTGCTTGGCAAACCCACCACCAATAGTGAACTCTTTGACTACATTTTTGACTTCGATGATTGGTTTGCTCATGCCGGTTCTCCTTGCGCATGTTTCGCTTCATGAATGTTTGGAAAAGAGGCCCACAGCTTTTGGGTATAGGCATGTTGAGGTTGGTTGCGGATCTTCTTCGACGCGTTAACTTCCACGATCTCGCCATTTCGCATGATCGCTATGCGATCGCAAAGTTGACTCATAAGGGCAAGATCGTGAGTGATGAACAGTACCGAGAAACCAAACTCGTCACGCAGTTGATAAATTTGCTGCAAGATCTCGCGCTGTACCACGACATCCAACGCGGTGGTGGGTTCATCCATGACGATCAGTTTTGGGTTGAGTGAAAGCGCAATGGCAATCACCAAACGCTGGCGCATACCGCCGCTAAACTGGTGAGGATATTCAGATAGACGTTCCCGAGGTATATTGACCAAGTCCAGCAGCTTTTCTGCTCTGTCTTTGGCTTGCTGGTCGGTCATGCCTTTATGATGCCTGAGTACGTCGGCAAATTGTTCTTGAATAGTCAGAACGGGATTGAGGGAGTTCATGGCGCTTTGGAAGACCATTGCGATTTCACTCCAACGCAGGGTGTTAATCGCTTTGTCTGACAGTTTCAGCAAGTCTTGACCATTAAAATGAATCTGGCCACCTGAGATGAATGCTGGCGGCTTATGTAAGCGATTAATCGCAAATGCGATGGTGCTCTTTCCGCAACCGGACTCACCCGCTAGGCCAAAGATTTCTCCTTTGCCAATATCAAAGCTGACGGAATTGACGGCATTAAAATCTCCGTTGTCCGTGATGTAGTCGACACACAGCTCTCTCACTTGGAGGACAGGGTCGGGGTGGAAGGCTTGCTCAAGCTCTGGTTTACTCATAACGACTCTCATTAAATACAAAAGATAATGATTATCATTAACTGTTATTTTGTTTCGTAAAACAGCCACGCTCTTGAAAGGTGAAGTCACTCGAAAAAACGGCTGGAACAAAGGTGAAACGGTGAGGGAAGAACCACTGAAACTCAGCCTGAAAATGAGACCCAGATCAGCTTACTTTTTACAGGGGTAATCCCTTAAATGTACGTCTACAATTTAAGGGGTGCAAAGGTTTAATGAGCGAAATATTAATTGGCTTTCTGAACCTATACTTTCATCACATTCTAAACCAAATTTTCTTAACAAGAATTTGGGGCTTTGCTACAGATTACCTGTCCCTTACATGGTTCGTTCGGAGGTAACAATGTCCATTAATTCTATAGACCATGACGAAATGACTAATATTGCAAATAAGTGGGACTTCACGGAAGAAGTAGAAACTCAAAAACCTGTGAAACAGGTTAAGTCAGCCGAAGCTCGTCGTCGCATTGAAGCATTAAGAGAGATTCGTGAAAGTGGCTTATCCATCGAAGAAGCGCGGGAGTTGGGTTTGCTCCACTAGAAGTGATTGCAACTAACAATAGTAAGGGTGACAGCTGATGTCACCCTTCTTATTTTCAGCGTTTATTGATCTAAAATCCCTTATTTTTCCCTTTCACTATGCTATATTTCGTGCCCACGTATTTATTGAATTGTATGCACCATGTCGATCAATCTTTCACTATTACCTGCTGACGAAAAGAACAAAGTAGAGCTAGATAAGCAAGCCTCGTTCTTGGTTTGGAAGCTCAGAGAAGCGAAAGCTGGCCCTGAAGAAATCATCGAGCAGCGCGACAAGATTGTTGATGAGCAAGAAAAAGCATGGTTCGATCAATCCATTGAAAAGTACAAACGAGTGATGGGCGTCGCTTAGCGCAGAATGCTCATGTCTCAGCAGGGTAGGAAATTGAAAAGGTCCTACATTTTGCTAAAATCCTTCGCATTAAATTGAATTAGAGAGAAGATCCCGATGGGAAGAAGTTTTGAAGTGCGCAAAGCCTCAATGGCGAAAACTGCAGGCGCAAAAATTAAAGTTTATTCCAAATACGGTAAAGAAATTTACATGTGCGCGAAAAACGGTGGCGCAGATCCAGACATGAACTTGTCTCTGAAGCACCTGATCGCTAAAGCTAAAAAAGACCAAGTACCAGCGCACGTTATCGACAAGGCGCTTGATAAAGCAACAGGTGGCGGCGGTGAAGACTATGTACCAGCACGCTACGAAGGTTTTGGTCCTGGCGGCACAAGTGTGATTGTTGACTGTCTGACTGACAACGGTAACCGTACTTTCCAAGATGTACGCCAGTGCTTTGTGAAAACAGGCGCGAAAATCGGTGTTGAAGGTTCTGTTTCTCACATGTTCGATCACCAAGCGGTATTCCAGTTCAAAGGCGACGATGATGAGATCATCTTAGAAACGCTAATGATGGACGACGTAGACGTAACAGACGTAGAGCTAGAAGAGGGGGTAATTACTGTATTTGCTCCTCACACTGAGTTCTTCAAAACCAAGACTGCGCTAAACGGTGCATTCCCAGATCTGACTATCGACGTTGAAGAAATCACATTTGTTCCTCAAACGCACACTCCTGTATCGGGTGAAGATGCTGAGAAGTTCCAGAAGTTCCTAGACATGCTGGATGACTGTGATGATGTGCAGCAGGTTTACCACAACGCTGAACTGTAATCAGCGAATGTGAACAAACGAAAAAGCCGGGCAATATGCCCGGCTTTTGTGTTTTTAGCCAACACCATCGGTTGGCCTATATTTTTCCTAATGATTAATGGACGCGGCACATTAACGAACCTGCTGTTCCACTCGTAGTTGTGTCCCTTGCAGCTGAGCTATCTCTAGCGAGTCTGGTAAGCTTTTGTCTTGTTTTCTTGGCTTTGTTGCCCATTCTGAAAACTTCCTAATGAGAGGCAAAACAGTAAGCCCTAACATCAACGCGATTGGCCAAGATAACGTAAAGCTTTGTAGCCAAATCGGCGGCCACTCAGGGCTGAACTCCATACGCATTCCTGAAATGATTCCAGACATGATGGCTGCCATTACCAAGGAAGACAAAACCGTGTTTAACCACATCTGTTTTTTATTCATAGTCATTTACCCTTGAGTTGTGGTTGGTTGAACTTTGATGTAGAAAGGTTATAACTATCCATTAATGAAAAAAATAGGAAGATCTAGAACTATGAATTCCATATTTGGAAACATTGATGATCTGTTCTTGTTTTGTGCTGTCGTTGAAGAGGGCTCATTGCTGTCAGCTTCCAAAAAGCTTCAGCTGCCGGTATCGACGATGTCACGCCGTTTAACTGCACTGGAAGCCCGACTTAATGTTCGTTTATTGGAGAAGCAGGGTAGGGAACTGGTACCGACTTTGGCGGGTGAGGAAGCCTTTCAGGCGCTCAGTAGCGGTATGGAATCGGTTCAAGCTGCATTTACTGAGATTCTAACCGATAGAGAGGCCATTCAAGGGCGGATCAAACTGGCGATTCCGCATAACTTTTACGATGGCTTTGTGGGGAAAATCATAGAGAGCTTTCTGGCACAGTATCCTAAAGTGCAACTCGATCTGGTGCTCAGCCAAGAGCAGGCGGTACCGCAAACTGATCGCGATCTACTGATGACTTTTGACATCAGCAATTTAGAAGGGATGATCGCTCGTCCTCTATTCAAAGCTCAACATGGCTTTTTTGCCAGCCCTGAGTATTTGCGGTCTCATCCCGAGATCACGCAGCCTGATGATCTCGAAAAACATGAGTGGATCTGTGTCGACCACCTACTGCAAATACCTGTCTACAAAGAGGAAGATCTGATCCAAATGGTGTCCATTCGCCCCAAGTTAACTGTGAATGATATCCATGCTGTAGTACAGGCCACAGAGAAAGGAATTGGAATCGCTTCCTTACCCTATAGGCATGTATCATCTCAGATGAATCTAGTGCAAATATTGCCGCAATATCACCGCAGCGACAGGCAGGCATATTTAGTTTACAAAGAAAGAAAATATCAACCCAAGGCACTGACATTACTCATCGATGCTTTGATTGAAGGGGTTCAACTGGCGCAGAAATCGCAACCCGTCAAATAATGGAGAACAATATGAAAGTAAGTTTTATTGGTTTAGGTGTGATGGGCTTTCCAATGGCTGGGCATCTAACGAAAGCTGGGTTTGACGTCACGGTATTCAATCGTACTCATCAGAAAGCGCTGGATTGGGCTGAGCAATACCAAGGCCATGCGGCGAGCACTGTAGCCGAATGTGTTAAAGAGGCCGATGTGGTATTGGTTTGCGTGGGTAATGATGACGATGTGCGTAGCATGACAACCAGTGAAACTGGCGCCATTGCAGCGATGAAAGCTGGAGCCATTCTTGTTGACCACACCACAACGTCGGCATTATTAGCGGAAGAACTGGAACAGGCGACTCTTGCCGCTGGTGTGCGCTTCATGGACGCACCAGTATCTGGCGGTCAAGCGGGCGCTGAGAATGGCGTATTAACTATCATGTGCGGCGGTGAACAAAGCGTGTTTGATGAGCTGCAACCTGTGTTTGATGCTTACGGTAAGTCATCGGTATTGATGGGGCGTGTAGGTCAAGGGCAGCGCGCGAAAATGGTCAATCAGATCTGTGTCACGGGTGTATTAGCTGGGTTAGCGGAAGGGCTTATTTTAGCCGAGAAATCTGGCTTAGAGATCCCTGCTCTTATTGATTGCCTGAAAAATGGTGCAGCGGGTTCATGGCAAATGGAAAACCGAGCCAATACGATGGCACAAGATAAGTTTGATTTTGGCTTTGCTATCGATTGGATGATCAAAGATTTGGGCTTCTGTTTAGACGAAGCTGAGCGCCAAAACATCACTTTGCCATTAACCCAAAAATCGGTTGAGCAATACAAGCAATTAAGTGCCGCAGGTGATGGCCGCATGGATACATCGGTGCTGATGCGCGCTATTAAAGCTGAGGCGCAAGCTAAGTAAAACACGTAAGTTAGATTTACAGTGTAAACAACGCTCTATCGACTTCTGAGGCGATAGAGTGCTGTGATTGAATGAGGCAGTGAGATGGCGAAAGTGATATTTATCTGTGGCTTTATCGGCAGCGGTAAAACCACCTATGCAAAACAATTGGCGGACACTGAGCCTGCTTTTCGTTTTTCGATTGATGAATGGATGATCCCGCTATACGGCGAACACATGGAGCGAGAAGTGTTTGACGCTCGTCTTGCCACTCTTACTGAGCTTTTTCAGCGCTCCGCGTTGGAGATGATAGACCTGAATGTTTCAGTGATTTTTGATTATGGCTTGTGGCGCCGTAGCGATCGTGTGGCCATGCTGGCGTGGGCAAATCAGCATAACCTTGAAGCGGAACTGCATTATCTAGATGTGGACTTCGAAACCTGCCAACAACGAGCCTTATCACGTAATAGCCAGCGAGAAAACAAGGCCTACGAAATGACACCAGAGATGCTAGATATGTTTTGGACGTGGTTTGAAACGCCTGATTCCAATGAACACGTTATCTCTATTAAAAGCGGGGCAATAGATGGATAAGCAGGAACTTAGTGGCGGCCGAAAAGGCGCAATTTTTAAGCACGGAGAGACGGTGATTCGTCCACTCACACAATGGTCTAAAAGTGTTCACTGCTTTTTGGATTATCTTGCCAGAAATGGCTTTGATGCCGGCCCGAAGGTTATCGAGACAACGGATTCCTGTGAAACACTCAGCTATGTGGCGGGTGATGTTTACAACTACCCGCTTGCAGGGGCTATCGCTAGCAATCAAGCACTAACCTCAGCAGCTCAGCTGTTACGCCGTTTTCATGATGTGAGCGCTTTATTTGTTTCAGAAAATCGTGCCCAGAATCTAGAGTGGATGTTGCCAAGCCGAACACCCGAAGAGGTGATAGTTCACGGAGACTTTTCGCCTTACAACGTGGCATTGAAAGAAAACCAAGTCACCGGTGTGTTTGATTTTGATACAGCACATCCCGCTCCGAGATTATGGGATCTCGCCTACGCCGTTTATTGCTGGGCTCCATTCAAAACGGGCTCTAATGACTCTTTGGGAAACATTGATAGCCAATCACACAGAGCCAAGCTGTTTTGCGATGCCTATGGCGCAACGCCACAGCAGTGCGAGGGGCTGGTTGAAGCTATGAAGGAGAGGCTAGATGCGCTGGTGGGGTACATGCATAGCCAAGCAGAGCAGGGTAATACCGCGTTCATAGATAACCTCGCAGATGGCCATCACTTGAGTTACCTTCGTGATATTGAGTACTTGAGCACCCATGCTGAGTACATTACATCTGTGTTGGTTTCTCCAAGCCGTTCTTAATGCGGATCTGGTTGGGCGTTTGACCAAAACGTTTCATTAGCAGCTTAGAAAGGTAACTGGCGTCACTGACATTTATTTCATCGGCTATCGTAGAGAGCGTTAGCGTCGAGTTTACTAATCGCCATTTCGCGTAATCTAGCCTCATATTGAGCCAGTAGTGGTGAGCGGTTTGTTGGGTGAAAGCGTGGAATTTACGATCCAGCTGTCGGCGGCTTATTCCTATTCGTTGTGCAATGTCTTCGAGGCTAGTAGCGTCTGCTAGATGGAGCCGCATAAGTCGGATGGCGGAATTGAGAATGGAGTCCTGCTGATATTCGTCTTTAGTTGAACGCAGAATATGGACCGGTTCACGAGTCTCATCGACTAGCATATCAGCCAAGCCTTTAAGCGCTCGTGGTTGGTCAAAGTGCTTGGCTAAGATTTCCGCCGCGAGATCGATACTGGCGCTTCCACCCGCGCAGGTGATGCGCTTACCGTCGAATTGGTACAGTTTGTCGCTGGTGACGCGCAGCTTGGGGAACATAGAGCGAAATTCCTGTTCGTGACGCCAATGGATTGCAACTTCGTGGTTGGACAAAAGCCCTAACTTCGCTAATAAAAAGCTGCCATTGTCTAAGGTGACCAAAGGTGTTCCGTTAGCCGCTGCTCGTTTAATCCAATCGCCATATTGGTTGGATTGTTCGATGGCTTGTTTAGCGGTGCGGCTGCCAAAGATCACAAGGTAATCGATTTTGGTCAATTCAATGTCGTCAACGTGCTGATCAATATTCAACAACACTCCAGAGCTGGATCGTACTTGCTGTTGGTGTCCTACCACTTTCCAACTGCATAGCCTTTGCTGACTACTGTCTGCTTCATCTGCGGTAAATCTTAGCTTATCGATGAAACCACCAAATGGCAGCATGGCGAAATCTTCTAGAGGTAAAAGGGCAAAGCGTAGTGTAGGGGAGTGTGGGGAAAGTTGTGTCGCAACCATGATCAAAAGCCAATATCAATTTGGATGTCTAAATTTTACCCATATATGTCCATTTTATACCAAGAGGAAACTCGATTTGTTCGTAGACTTGTGACTTACCCCAATAGTTATTGAGAATAGAGATGCAGTTCGAAGTTTGGTTGATTTATTTGGTTGCCGTTGTTGGCGTGAGTTTAGTTCCCGGGCCGAATGGCTTATTGGCGCTGACTCATGGGCTAACGTATGGCCGGCAACAAGCAAAATATACTGTATTGGGCGGTGTGGTGGGTTTTAGCTTGTTGATCACTCTAGCGTTGAGTGGAATAGGCGTGCTTTTAAGCCTTTCTGAATCGATCTTAATCGTGATGAAAGTGCTCGGTGGCGGTTACTTGATTTGGCTCGGCTACAAGTTATTGAAACAAAGAGCAGAGGGAATAGACATCGGAACAAAGACGAGCGCAACCAGCCGTTATACTCTGTTTAAAACTGGTTTCATTACCGCGATCGCCAACCCCAAAGTACTGCTGTTTTTTGCTTCATTTCTACCCCAGTTCCTCAACCCAAATATTGGTTTTATTCAGCAGTGGTTAGTCCTGGCGGTAACGTTTGTGGCGGTGGAGTTTTGCGTCGAATATCTATTAGTTGTCAGTGCCCACACCATGCGTGGACACCTACAAAACAAAGCTGCCTTGTTGAATAAAATCAGCGGAGGTCTGTTTATTGGTTTTGGAGTGTTACTTCCCGTTGTGTAATTAATGCTTGGATGGTCTGGTAGCGTTTCGCCAGATCGCGGTTTTTCTTGTGTACCAAGTAGAGTGTTTCATTCACTGCTGATACAGGCTGGTGGACGACCAACTGATGTTTGTCTGGGAACGCATCGATGGCACTCTGCGGAAGTACCGTGAAACCAATGCCTTGTGAAACAGGCAATAGAATTTGGCTGAGCTGGTTGATGTAACTACTTACTTTTATACCTTCAACCTCCAAGCCTTGCAGCTCTGGTGAGTGACACCGCTCGTTGTACATCGCAAGGTAATGTTTGGCATCAGGATGAGCGATCATACCCAGTTCTTTCAGTAGTTCGGTAGTGACAGGTTTGCTCTTATGCTGCTTGCCAATCACTAAGCATAGTGGTTCTTCCCCAACGGCTTGGTAGCTAAAAAGGTGGCTGTGAGCGGTGTCGGTGACGATACCTAAGTCGGTGAAACCATTTTGAATGTTGTCCAAAATTCGCTGGTTTGGTGCGACTTCCAGTTGGAAGGAAAGATCGCAATGCTGGTGTTGTAGAGTGAGTAGTTGTGGATACAGCCATAGAGCAAAAGAGCCTGAGCACGAAATAGTACATTGCCCAGCGTAGGGAGAGTCTTCACTCAGGCTATGCAAAAGCTGCTGTTCTCGCTCGGCTGACTGAAGTGCGTAGTGGTAAACTTGCTTACCTTGCTCAGTCAGTTCAAAGCTCTTGTTTATCCGTTTGATCAGGGCATGGCCGCATGCTTGTTCAAGCTTTTTGATATGTTGGCTTACACCGGGTTGAGTCATAAATAACGTGTCAGCCGTTTGAGTAAAATGGCCAACTTCAACCAGAGTTTTAAAAGTCTTTAACCAAATTGGGTTGAGCATATCGGGGTGCCTTTGCCGGTAATAGGAACGCTTTCTTTTTACGTTATTTGAATATAACAATATATTATTATATGGCTTGTTAATGATAATATCTAATTTGGTCAATGCACTTAGCGTTTGGCTAATATCGAGAGGCTACCTCACCCTCTATTCGGAATGTGCAGTAGCGATATCTTGTGGGCAAAACGGATTATTGTGTATTGGCTTTATGCTAATTCAGAGTACACTTCCGCAGTTTTTAATCTTGTAGGTGAATCGTAAATGGGTGTGGAAAGCATTCTAGCGTTTGTTGTCATCGTATTCTTTATTGCTGTCATTCCCGGTCCTAACGCTTTGCTAGTGTTAAGCACTGCGTTAACCCAACGCAAGCTGTTCGCGATGGTGAACATATTGGGGGTGTCGCTTGGCTTTTTGTTCCATGCATTTATTTCCGCCAATGGGATGAGTCTGGTGTTGTCCCAGACACCATGGGCATTCCAAGGCCTAAAGTGGATTGGTGTCGGTTACTTAATCTGGCTTGGCTACAACCATTTTAAAGTGGCGCTGAAAGCGGAAGATGGCACGTTAGTGATCCCACAAGCCGCGAAACGGAAAATGAAACAGCACTTTGTTAAAGGTCTGCTCACCAATTTACTCAATCCAAAAATAGTGTTGTTTTATTTGTCGATCTTCCCTCAATTTGTCGACAAACAAACCGTAATGCGAGATAGCTTGATGCTTGGTGCGTTGCAAGCCGCTGTCGTGGCGAGCTGGTTTATGGTGGTCATTTTGATGGCTGGCACATTGAAGCAATGGCTGACACAAAAGCGCACAGCGAAATGGATGAACTTTACCTGCGGTATCATCTTTGTTGGCTTTAGCTTACAACTTGCTTTGTTCCAGCTTTAAACCGAATTTTTGTTAATTTTTGAGCTCAACCACTCTGCTGTCTTGATCTGACTCAATCAAAGCTTGGATTACTCTTTTGGGGTAGTAGATCTGTTGCGTTATTCGCATACATTGCCGGTGATCCTCCTACAATTATTAGAGCAATGACAACTAGCATGCCGATGACTTGCACTGAGTCTATTGGGTGTGTGAGGGATAGTGTGATGAGCAATCCTCGAGCGAAAACTTCAGAAAGCCGTCGCCGTTTTTTACGCGATGCAGCGCGTACAGCGGCGGGTGTTGGTGCGGTAGCGACTGTATTTGGCTTGCAATCGGTGCAGAGCCAAGCAAGAGATGGCAGCGGTGTGCCGGTCCGTCCGCCGGGAGCGCTAGAGAAAGGCGACTTTGAAAAAGCGTGCACCCGTTGTGGGTTGTGTGTTCAAGCCTGCCCTTACGACACGCTTAAACTTGCGACATTGCTTTCTTCAGTCGAATCGGGCACGCCTTATTTTAATGCTCGTGAAATCCCCTGCGAAATGTGTGAAGACATACCGTGTGTCGTGGCATGCCCAAGTGGCGCACTTGATCACTCACTGACGAACATAGATGACGCTCGCATGGGAACTGCGGTATTGATTGACCATGAGTCGTGTCTTAACTGGCAGGGGTTAAGGTGCGATGTGTGTTATCGTGTGTGTCCATTGGTCGATGAAGCTATCACGCTTGAGCACATTCGCAATGAGCGTACTGGCTATCATGCCAAGTTAATCCCAACCGTACATTCCGATAAATGCACTGGCTGTGGTAAATGCGAGCAGGCGTGTGTCACCGAAGTGGCTGCAATCAAAATCATTCCAACTGAGTTAGCCAAAGGGAAAATGGGCGCGCATTACCAATTGGGTTGGGAGGAGATTAATAAGCCCTTAGGCAACAGTCGCCCAGACAGTAGTGCCATTCCTTCCGGTGCGCTTGAAACACTCGGAGGAAACAAATAATGGCGAAAAATCTTGCGAAAGATGCGGGTAAAGAAGCGAGGCAAAAACTTGGCTGGTGGCACGCTCACCGGTTTCTTATTTTGCGCCGAGTCTGCCAATTCACGGTAATGGGGCTGTTTCTTCTGGGGCCAACAGTTGGAATTCTCAAAGGCAATCTGTCATCCAGCTTATTGCTAGACACAGTACCGATGACCGACCCACTGATGTTTTTGCAGGTGGTGGCGAGTGGCCATGTCCCAGAGCTTAATGCAATATTGGGATTTTCACTGGTGGTCGTTTTTTACGCCCTTTTGAGTCCAAGAGCGTTCTGTGGCTGGGTGTGTCCAATGAATGTTGTTACGGACATAGCGGCGTGGTTGAAGAGAAAGTTGGAAATCAAAGCAAGCTTTCGCTGGAATGCGCAATTGCGCTACTGGTTATTGTTTGCAGTGCTTATTGGCAGCGCCGTATCTGGCACTATGATATGGAGCTGGCTCGATCCGGTTGCTGCATTGCATCGTGGGATATTGTTTGGCATGGGAGCTGGGTGGGTTCTTATCCTTCTGGTGTTTATCGTCGACTTTCTATTGGTTGATCATGGCTGGTGTGGGCATTTATGTCCCCTAGGTGCGACCTACGGTGTGATAGGTCGTAAGAGCATGCTACGCATTACCGCAACCAACCGAGAGGCGTGTACTAAGTGTATGGACTGTTACAACGTGTGCCCTGAGCCAGATGTTCTACGTCAACCATTAAAAGAGGGTGACCGACGTGTGATGGATCAAAACTGTATGAGCTGTGGCCGCTGCATCGACGTATGCCCTGAAAATGTACTCGAGTACAAAACGATTTTCCGCACTAAACCGCACGACTAGCCTTACATAGTGCCGACGTTTCCCTAGCGTCGGCACTTTCTTCATCGTATCACTGCTGTGCCCTGCCTATTTGCCCTTTCACATTACTTCCACATGCTTCCCCTTAAGATATCGCACAGTATGTTATTAGATGAGGCTGTGAACGATGAAAAAGGCGATGGGTAGAATCACGATGGTGTTGGCGTTGGTAATGTCCGGTCAGGTGTTAAGCGCCGACCTTGCTAACGGAGAACAGCAGTTTACTTCGTTATGCGTGTCTTGCCATGGTGAAAAAGGGCATGGTGATGGTGTGGCAGGTAAAGCGTTAAGTGAAGCACCATCAAACATCTATGACGGCCTGACTTCGTTTTGGGAGTCGGAGGCAGAGCTGATGGATACAGTACTCAACGGCAATGAAGGGATGCCCGCTTGGAAAAGTGTGCTGAGCGAAAACGATGTAAAAGATATTTTTGCCTATATACGTCAAATCAACCAGTGATGGCTGGTTAACCCATGGCCAAAATGAAAAGTGGACTGTGAAGCTCTGTACTGAATAAAACTTTTTTCATCTCTGTGGCGGCTCTAGAAAACAAAACAGGGCCATCTCCGAGCTTGTTTAGTGCCTTAAAATCGCGATTTCGCATGGTTTTAAATGACTGTTTTTACAGGTTTTATTTTTGATGATTCGAATAAGTTGAGGTGATAGCCTTACCGACATCAGATACAGGAGCACGTCATGAACAAAGTGGATCACGTTTATCAGCAGCACGATTTTTCGAAGCAGGATTTGAGTTATGCGACCTTCAAGCGCTGCAAGTTCTATCAGTGTGACTTTAGCCGAGCGGACTTGCGTGAAGCGCAATTTGAAGATTGTAGCTTTATCGAGCCGGGTATGATTGAAGGCTGCCAGTTCACTTACGCTAACCTCAAAGAAGCGAGCTTCAAAGATTGCCAATTATCTATGGCGAATTTTTCTGGGGCAGATTGTTTTGCCATTGAGTTGAGAGATTGCGATCTTAAAGGTGCCAATTTTTCTAAGGCTTTGTTTTCCAATCAAATTAGTCATCAGGTTTACTTCTGTAGTGCATATATCACCGGTTGCAATTTGTCCTACGCAAACTTGGAGCGATTGTGCCTAGAGAAAGTAGAACTGTTTGAAAATCGTTGGACGGAAGCTAACTTGTTAGGAGCCTCCTTCAAAGGATCTGACTTGAGCCGTGGGACTTTTTCACCTGAAAGTTGGGGGCAGTTTAATATGCAGGGTTGCGATTTAACTCACGCCGACCTAGAGGGACTCGATGTGAGGCGCGTTGATCTGACAGGGGTGAAAATTTGTGAATGGCAGCAGCAAAAGTTGCTTGAGCCGCTGGGCTTAGTTGTTATGCCGGGATAAATAAAGGGTGCCTTATGGCACCCTTTTTATTGCTTAGCGCTTAATGGGTTATTCACCCATAGATGTGGAAGCGCGGCGGCGATCGGTTGCGCCGTAAATCTTGCCGTCTTTCAGTTCAATCGCATTTAGCCCACTGACTACAGGAATGACATGTACTGGGTAACCAAGCTCTTGGAAGTCTGGTACAAACATCTCTGCAAAGGTTCGTTTTTCAACCAGTAGCCCAGTTGGGTTGTATGGCTTGGTACGATCTATTTTGATGCCGTACTGAATGTTTGGTAAATCAATCGCGTCCTGAGCAGACAGATCCCAATCTAAAACACCAACCAGTGTTTTCAGTACATAGCCAGGGATTTGCGCACTGCCCGGAGAGCCTACAACCAGTCTGAGATTGTCGTCTTTATCTGTCACCATGGTTGGCGTAATCGCAGAGCGAGGTCGTTTACCAGGTTCAATGGCATTTTGTGCTGGTTTGCCATTAAACTCTGGTGCGCTGGAGAAGTTGGCCATTTGGGCGTTGAGGATCACACCGTCAACCATCACCCCTGAACCCATCCCCGTGCCAACGGTACTGGTCATTGCGATCGCATTGCCTTCGCTATCAACAATTGAGATATGGCCAGTATCGTTACTTTCATAGCCTTGATGTTGAGCGGGCTTCTCACCAGAGAGTTTCACGTCACCTGCTGGAGGGTTTTTCTCCATCGCACCGTTTTCTGGGACCAACTCACCTCGGTCATCAAGATACTCCTCACCGAGCAACGCTTGTGTTGGGGTTTCCACGTAATCTGGATCGCCGGCATAGCTTACGCGGTCGGCTTTGGTCACGCGCATGGCTTCTACCATTAGTCGCCACGGTTCCGCATCGGTAATCGACATGCTGCCCATGTCGTAATCTTCCAGAATCTCTAAAGTTTGGCTTACCATCAAACCGCCCGAAGCAGGGTAACCGAAGGAGTAGATGTGGTTACCACGATAGTCGCTTTGTACCACTTCACGCTGCTTAATCTGGTAATTCTTGAAATCTTCTAAAGATAGTTTAGCGTCGTTTTCACCGAGGCGACTGTTCACTTCTTTAACAATGTGCTGGCCAAACTCACCGCCGTACAGGTAGCTGTCACCATACTTAGCAATATTGGTGAGGGTGGCGGCGATTTTCGGGTTTTTCATTAACGTACCCGTTGGCTTGATGGTGTCGCCTTGCCAATACATCGCTTTGATCTCTGGGTCTTTGATCATTCGGTCTTGTTCACGCACCACAATGTCGTAGCTGTAGCTATTCATCGCGTAGCCTTTGGTCGCAAGAACAATGGCTGGAGCAAGTAGCTCTTGCCACGGCAACTTACCGTATTGCTGGTGGGTTTGGTACATCAAACGCAAGGTACCAGGTACGGCTACAGAGCGTGGGCCGAGGATTTCATTACGCTCGATAGGTGCGCCATTTTCCATAAACATATCTGGACTGGCGCTGGATGGCGCTTCTTCGCGGCCATCAAAAGCGTGGAACTTATCTTGTTTGGCATCGTAATACAGTGCGAAAGTACCGCCACCAATACCGGTCATATCGTGCTCGACTACCGACATCACCATTTGCATGGCGACCATGGCGTCTATTGCGTTACCGCCGCGCTTTAGAATCTGGTAACCCGTACTGGTCACATATGGGTTGGTTGCGCTGACCATAAAGTTGTCACCGACATCGTTCGGCTGAGTTGGGAAAGGCTCAGGTTTTGCCGCTGCTACGCTCGTACTAAGGATTGTTAAAGAAAGTGCCAAATAGCGCATTTCTATCTCCGCTTTATTATTGGATATGTCACGAGTGAGGCGTGTGTGCTCACCCGTTATGGATAAAATTGAAAATTTATAGACTAACGTACGTATAAATAATTCCGTCGATTAACCTTATCTTTACAAAAGTGTTGGCTTTTAACCGAGTCTTTACATAAGAGTTATAAATATAGGCAAGGTTGATACAAGCGTGAATGTTAATTGATCCCTCTTTTACACTGTAAACCTCGTGGAAACCCATGTTGGCTTAGCATTCCTTTGCGTCATTGTTAGATATAAGTGTGGATGGGATCCGTCATAAGGTATTAACCGAGTTTTAAAAGGCTGCATACACTACTCATCAAACCAAGAGTACGAGTGAACAAGGGGCGTTTACTCAACCTAGATGAAACTGAAGTCTCATAGCTTTGAGATTCAGTAATAGTAAATGGCACCTTCGATGATTAAGTTTTTGCAAAGCAGTAAGACAGTCGCCTCATTTGTACCACTATCCCTATTACTTACGTTCTCAAGCGGCTTAATGGCTGACGCCATTGATGGGGCGGCGGAATTAGAGCTAAAAGGTAAGCAAATTTTCACCCACTATGGGTTGGATGAAAACGTACCCAAGTTAGCGATGAGTTCTCTGCTTCAGGGAGAGCACTTAGTGGAGTATGCCACCCGTAAGCTTCACATTGGCGACGAGGTGCGTCAGTCGAGTGTTTACTTAGTGAAAGACACAGATACCAAGGGAAACATTGATCTTCGAATCAAATACAACCCAGAAGAATTGGACGATCACGAGAACATTATTGATGAGATTGAAACTTTTACTCGTACTGAATATCGTCTGCGCAATTATGCTCAAAGCTATGATCCATCCTCTGTTGTGGCAGAAGAAATGCCCGATGGGAGTGTACTGATCAAGTTTGATTATTCTAAATATGGTTTGCCACAGGACATTGCATACTTTCGTTACTTAAGTGTCGAAATTAATCTGGTGGATGGTGAGCCAGAAAGCATGACTATCTCGAACAAGGACGCGTTTAACTACGACAAGTATCGTATTGAGACTTATGAACAAGTGATTGATTTTCAGCGTCTAGAGAGTGGCAAGTTGGTGATTGCCCGCAAGCGTACAGAGATCAACGGAACTCAGAAAAAGGAACCGATAAAAATGGTAACGACGGTAGAACCTGTTGCCATCTATGAAGACGATTCTGGGGTAAACATCCTTGATCACCAACGTTTAGAGCAGGTTTCCGATCCGAGAATGCGCGAAGAAAGCGTCAAACTAGATCGAGTATTTCCTTTGATGGGTGACATCGTTCGCCGACAAGGTATCGATTTGCCACTGCCCTTTGGTATTTCGGCGACATACCGAAGCCAAAATATGAATATTCCGTTTACTGACTTTGTCATTGAAGGTGTCGGGTTGAACGAACTGTTCGATCCTCTTGGAAGCATCGGTGTAGTGAACGCAGAAAGTTTCACTCTACGCGGTGACGTGAACATTTTGCCTTTCTGGAATGTGTTTGGTTTGGTTGGAAAAATTAATGTCGATGCCAAAGTGGATGCCGAATACACAGGTAATGCAGGGGAGCTTTTGCGTGACAAGCTTAATAACAAACTCCCTCACCTTGGCGACGCTTTTTGCAATGAATTAGCCGCTCTATGTAACAAAGGCAGACTTAATGTGCCACTGCACCTTGAGTATGACGTCGTGGGTATGGGAACCACTTTATCTGTTGGTTACAAAGAATTTTTTGCTTCAGTGACAGGGAGTTATACCAAAACTCGTTTAAAAGGCACCGATAACTGGGGAGACGGCATTTTAACGGTACAGCCAATGTTGGGTTATCAGTTAGTTGATTATCGCGCACAGCTTTTTGTTGGAGCAGAGTATCAGGGCCTAGATACTCGAATGGATGGGCATGTCGTCGCAGGCGATATTGAGTTTGACTATGACATTGGTGTGAATCTCGATAACTGGGCTTACTTGGTTGGATTCAACAAACAGCTGGGTAAGCACTACAACTTAACCGCACTGTATAACAAAGGTGAAACGCGTGACTCGATTACCCTGAACTTTGGATATCGCTTCTAACTTTCCAACATTGTGTAACCAGACGTCACGGTGACTGATGAAGGAGCTCATCCTGCAAACACGAGTTAGTGAATGAGGGGTTCGCTCTTACTATCACCACATCAATTTTAGCCGCGAGGTAGCGGTTGGGGTAAAGGGGGAATGGACAACCTTGTCAGCATTAATGGTCAAAAGATGAAACTAGGCTTCAGCAAATCAATCATTAGCTTTGTCACACTGATATTTATGACGGCATGTTCGTCGCCACATAGCTTTGATAAACGGGTAGATGAACAAAACTATAGACAAGTTAACGTTGCATTAGGTGTCAATCAGTCATTGTCTGAACCGATTCGAATTCTGAAACATGACCAAGAGTCGCTTTTTTACTCTAATGAGAGCCAGAAAACTCCATTGCATAGCGATGATGACCAAATGCATATATTGGTGCTTTCGGGAGGAGGTGCGAATGGTGCATTTGGTGCAGGCATTCTCAATGGCCTGTACGAGATAGAGCAAGTCCCTACTTATACGGTAGTGACGGGTATTAGCGCCGGAGCAATGATAGCGCCCTTTGCATTCGTTGGAGGAGACAAAATCCCGGAAATGAAAGAGGTCATGTTAGGTATTCGAGACAGCGAAATCGTCGGGAAAAAGAACCTACTTAGTACGCTATTCAAAGACGCTTTTACCAAAGGGGACAAATTGGTTGAGTTTATTGAGAAGGTCTACACGCCTGAATTTATTAACGATATTGCTAAAGGACATGAAGCTGGAAGGCGCTTATTGATAGGTACCACACAATTTGATTCTGAAGAGTTGGTGGTATGGAATGTTGGTCTGATTGCATCAAGCAATATGCCAAACAAAATCGAGTTGATTCACAAAATTTTGGCTGCTAGCGCCTCGATTCCAGGAGTATTTCCTCCTCAGTTTATTGACGTCGATGGCCAAGGTGAGTTGTTAGAAGAGCTGCATGTGGACGGTGGGTTATCCGCTCAGATGTTTCTGCTAGCCGACCACATCGATTACGACAAGATCAATCGAGCCATGGGATTAGATTTAGCGCCGACAGTGCATGTGATACGAAATGGCCGGTTAGCTTTGCCTTACAAGCAAGTCGCAGACAAAGGGATCGATTTACTGACACGTTCTGTAAAAAGTATGACGGTAAACCAAAGTGTTGGTGATTTGTACCGGATGGCTTACTTCAGCCAGCTTCAGGGTTTGAACCTCGAATACAGCTATATAGAGCGGCATTTCGATGCCGAGCGCAGTACCAAAGATATGTTCGATAGCCAATACATGCTTGCGCTATACCAATACGGCTATCTAAAAGCCAAACAAGGCCAGGCTTGGTCTCAATTGAAACACTAATTGGATTGTTTACCCATCTATGGATCAGTGGCTGACCGAGTGTAGGTGGGTAAGGAGAAAATAATGACAACGACTGATTTTATAATTGATGCGATTACGGTGTTAGGTACCGCAGCATTTGCGTTAGCTGCGGTATTGGCCGCATCCGACAAAAAAGTGGACCTGTTTTCTGTCACTGTACTTGGAGTAATCACTGCAGTGGGAGGCGGTACTATACGAGATTGTATTTTGGACGTCCCAGTATTTTGGTCACAGGATATTTCCTATATCACTATAGCCTGTATCGCGAGCTTATTTGGCTTCTTCTGTTTTCCGCTTATCCAGCTTAAAAAAATCAATACCGTGTATTTGTATATTGATGCGCTCGCTATTGCGATGTTTGCGATTCAAGGTACGGACAAAGCATGGGCATTAGGTTTTGGGCTACCTGTTGCTCCCGTTATTCTTGGCATTATTACTGCCGTTGGGGGCGGGGTGGTAAGGGATACATTGCTGCAAAGACCATCACTACTGCTGAATAAGGAGCTGTATGCGATTCCAGTTGCACTCGGGTGTTTGCTGTACTGCGGTTTTCTCGTTTTCTTCAACGATTTTTCCCAATTTGGCGCTCTAATATCTGTTGGGTTGATTGTTTACCTTCGGCATTTATCTATCCAGAAACATGTATGTGTTCCTGATTGGGCAATCATCAATCGCAGTCAATAACCAGTGCGTGCTGACACAAACTAAATCAACGATATCTATCTTCTTGCCTAAGTGTTAGGCAAGGCCACCTGTGCATGGAAGCTTGACTCGCTAGATACGAATCTGGCCGTTATTAAGGCAATACAATGCAACTTTCTAAACTTTTCTCAACGTTGGCACTAGGTTGTGCGGTGTTGTCAGTTCCATCTTATGGCTCGTTCTTCGATGAAGTAGACGGTCAGTTCGATATGGGACACCACATCGCAGAGAATGCTGTGGGCTTTTTACCTGTTCCGATCATCATCACCGAACCAGCAGTTGGTTATGGTGGTGGGCTGGTGGGTATTTTTATGCATGAAACAGAGCATGAGAAACAGCGACGTAAGCAAGCCGCACTCACATCTTTAGATGGTGGTGCTCAGCTCATGCCTGCTTCTATTACCGCAGTAGGGGCGGCTGGAACCAAAAACGGCTCTTGGTTTGCGTTTGCCGGTCATCGGCACTCTTGGTTAGATGATTCGATTCGATACATTGGCGGAGCTGGTGTAGGTAAAATCAACTTGGACATCTATCAGGATGTTTCCTTCCCAGGAGGTTTGATCCCTGGAGTTGGGGGGAAGTTACCTTCATTTAATACTACTTTTGGCTTTAACACCCAAACCACGGGGGCCGCGATGCTTCAGAGTGTGCAGTTTCGTGTCGCTAAAACGCCTTTAATGCTAGGCGTTAAGCAACTAGCGTCGTACACCTCTGTGGAATCCAGTAATGGTGTTATCAACCAAATACTGGAATGGACATTGGGCAAAGAAAGTGTGATTTCAGGTTTAGGGGTAACGGCAGAGTATGACACTCGCAATAACCTTTTTTATCCAACATCAGGCTTTAAAGTCGCCGCTGATTATATGGTATATGACGAAAAGATCGGCAGTGCTTCTAACTATCAGAAATTCAGCCTCGAAGGTCAAGGCTATATTCCCATTGCTAAAAAATGGACGATGGCCTTCGCTGGAGATTATGAAAACTTCTCTACTGAAGAGTTATTTATTGCTCCAACGGCCCAGCCATACATTAAATTAAGAGGCGTGCAGTCTTACCGCTACCAAGGTGATGAGATCGCCACCCTACAAAGCCAAGTAACTTATGATATTGACCATCGTTGGAAGGTGTCGGCCTTTTATGGGGTTGGCGAAGCTAAGCAAGATAATAGCTTAAGTGACAACACAGTAGTTGATGCTTATGGCGCTGGATTCCGTTATCAACTTGCTCGTCGTTATGGGCTTTATATGGGGGTGGATGTCGCTAGAAGCGAGGGAGAAAACGCGTTTTACATTAACTTAGGAAGTGGCTTTTAAGCCCTAAAAGAGGGTGGGATGTTTATGACGGATTCAGTCCTCCAAATGCGATTAACCGCGTTGGTGTGACATCCCTATAATTCTTTCCAAGCCAGCACAAACGAATCAACAGGACGGTAATAAGCGCATGGACACGCTTGTTTGAGCAAATTTTTATAGCCATCAAACAATAGTGGACAACAATATGACAACCCAACGCACACTCATTGCCATCAGCATTTCTCTACTTTTAGCAGCGTGTGGCAGTGATAGCTCAGACAATCAGCCTGGACCGACTAAGCCTGAACCGTTAAAACCAGAACCAACCCAGTACGTCAATGTCGACGTGGGATACGCTAATGTCACTGCTTTACGTGAATCAGTCGTGATTAATAGAGTAAACGGGGACCAAGTACTGGAAAATGTCGAAGTGTTTAAAGGGCTACGTTTTGCCAGTGCATCTCGATTTAATCACAGTGAATTAGTTCCCCTCGACGGCGATGTTGATGCGACCAAATTTGGCTTTGTATGTCCTCAGCTTAAAACAACCATCCAGACTCAATCGGAAGATTGTCTGAACTTAAATCTATGGCGACCGAATAATACTCAGGCCGGTGACGACCTACCTGTGTATGTGTTCTTACATGGTGGGGATTTTGAATATGGTTCGGGCTCCGATCCGCTAGTTCATGGAGATACTGTCGTTGCACAAGGTGTAGACGATGACAATCCGTTCATCATGGTCACGCTAAACTACCGTTTAGGCATCTTAGGAAGCCATTGGGTTAAGAGTGATACGACCGATGGAAACTACGGTATCGGCGACCAAAAACGCGCATTAGAGTGGGTGCAGCAGTACATCAGTGATTTTGGCGGGAATGCGTCAAACATTACTCTCATGGGGCAAGGTGCCGGAGCGATGTCGATAGGTTTGCTGCAGCAACAGATGTTGGACGGGAAACTCTCGGCAGACTCTTTTCAGCGTGCCATTATGCAGAGCAATCCATATGGCTTTGAGTACCGCAGTTATAAAAGTGCTAAAAACCAAGTTGAAGATCTTGAGCTTGAAAACGCGTCTAGTGAAGAAGTACTGAGCGTGCAATCTGATATTTTGAGCCTTCCTAACCGGATTGTTGGTTGGGTCTTGAAAAGTGTCAATCCATTGAGCTCTGAGGCCACTCCAATGGGTGAACTGATGCCATTTTCGCCTTATATGGCCTGTGAAAAGGTTGGGCTTACTGGTTGTTCTAAAAATGCTGAGCAACCTTATCGCAGCGACTTTGCTGTTCCAACCGTGGTTGGGTCAAACTCTGATGATTCAAACACGATGAGTATGTTGCCTCGTTTGACGTTCTTGATTCCAAAAATTTTAGAGTCGTTGCAAGCATCTCAACAAGACTCTCTGGATTCATTGTCTTTGTCACAAGTCGAGCAGAGTGTAAAAGAATGGGTAAGTGATGAAGCTAATGTCGAAATGATTGATAGCCTGATGTCAGGTGACGACGCTTTAGTAGACATCGAACTTCCTTCATTACCAAGTACGGCTTATGAAGCCGTTAGCCAGCTATTTTTTGGCTTAAGCAGTAGCGATATCACATCCCAACTGCTGGGTTTTAATGATTTCGCCCCGCATAGCGAAAGCGATCTACGCCTTGCGATGAAAAATATGTCACAGTTCAAAATGATGATGAACGATATGTTGTTCTCAGGTCCAAACAGAATGAAAGCAATGGCTTCCCTGCAGCCTGTGACGTTTTATCACTTTGGGTACAAACCCAGCTTTAACGTCTGGACGTACAATACTAACGGCGAGAATGGTGATTTAGATGTTGAAGATGCTTTGAAAACGGTGAGCTGCATTAGCGGAGCATGTAATGGTTCTGAGCTGCCATTTGTGTTCAATAAAGCTCTTAAACTAGATGGAAGCAGTGTGTCACCGTCCAAGAAAGATAAAGCATTGATGGCGACCCTCTCGAGGCTGTGGTTCAACGATGAACTATTTAGTCGCTATCAGTACGATTTGGGCTCTGACAGTGTGTTGGTCGTTGATGTCAACGGCGATATTGGACTAGAGCTTGACTGGGACCGATATTCACACGCAGGTGACGATCCAGCATTGAGCCATGGGCGTCTGACTGGTTTAGAAGAGTCAGGGATATTGAATCACTATTTACTGAGTAACTAAGATTATTAAAAGCGGCCAATCATAGATTGGCCGTTATTTTTTCTGTTGCTCATCGTTTGGCAGAAAAGGGTATTCGATGGGTGGCGTCCTACATCTGCGAGTTAGAGTTTCTTTCGGTTACCTCTACAGTAGGCACTGTCGAGAGGCGAGCTACTCACGTGTATTAAATACGGCTTTATCCTCTCGCTAAGCGGGATATGAAAGGTGCACTTTCATTGATTGATATCGAAATCCGAGGGGTACAAATGCCACACGAATTTACATTGGGAGAAGTGTATTTTCCTCCCTTACTGGTGGTTGCGTTCGTCGCATATTTAGCCACTAACCTAATCTCTGCTGTTGCTGCGAAAATCGGGGTTTACCACTCTATTTCAGCGCCTGCTTTATTTGAACTAAGCGTCTTTGTGCTGGTTAGCGCATTACTTGGCCTAATTCTTCCATTCGTCTAAAAGTGAATAAAATGAAACGTTATCTAGTGACTTTATTGTTTGTCGGAGCCGCCGTTATTGTTGGCTCATTATATTACTCTCAATACCAACAAAACCCTTGGACTCGAGATGGTCAGGTGCGAGCTCATGTGGTTCAAGTTACCCCTCGTGTAACGGGGGCAATTGTTCAACTTAATGTTCAAGACAACAGTCGTGTGAAGCAAGGCGACACACTATTCGTTGTCGACCCAATGCCGTTTAAAGTTCGCTTGCTAAAAGCGCTCGCGGCGCAAGAGCAAGCCGAAGCCTTACTCGCTAAAGCGGAAAACGAGTGGTTACGAGCGACTGGCTTAGAAAAACGTTCACCTGGGGCCGTACCGACGTTGTCACTTAATAACTACCAGACTGCAGTAGACACAGCGAAAGCGAATTTATCGGCCACTCAAGCCGCGGTTGAAGAAGCTCGCTTGGATTTGAGTTATACCGAGGTTAAAGCGCCTGCAAATGGGTTTGTAACCAATCTACGTCATCATGTTGGGGCTCAAGTGATGGCGAATAATCCGGTCGTTGCGCTGATTGATGAAGACAGTTTTTGGATTGAAGGCTTCTTTAAAGAAACGGATATTTCCGATGTTGATGTTGATAAAACTGCTCGCGTAACTTTGTTGTCTGAGCAATCAATCGTGCTTGAAGGTCACGTAGAAAGTGTGGGATATGGCATATCGAAAGTAGATGGTAGCACTGGGTACTCTCTGTTGCCCACAGTAAATCCAAATTTTCAATGGATTCGCCTTGCTCAACGTATTCCTGTCAAAGTAAAGCTTAACCATGTCCCTGATGAGGTTCAGCTTCGTGTTGGTATGACCGCTTCTGTGCAAGTCCACAAATAATTTTAGTTATTTTCCTTTGGCAGGGGAGGGGAAATTATGCTGTCTCACAGCAGTAAAGAAGCGATCAAAACGGGGGTCGCATTATCTTTAACGTTAATGGCAGTTCATTGGTTGGGCTGGCAAAAAACCTCGTGGGCGATGCTGACGGTGTTTGTTTTGTCATTAACGGATGTTTATGGGTATTCTGCGCTTAAGTCACAAAATCGAGCGTTGGGTACATTACTGGGCTCGCTCACCGCGTTTGTTATTCTAAGCTTGTTTTCGCAGGATCGAGTTGGATTCTTTGTTTCTGTCCTAGGGTTCTTGAGCTTTTGCGTGTACATGAGTTTCGATGCTCGACGAGGGTACCTTTATAACATTGCAATTACGGTTTGCTTGGTGATTACGAGTGCGGGCATCGATAGTGGTACCACTGGATTTGCGACGGCTATCTTAAGGCTGCAAGAAACGCTGCTAGGTGTGGTTATTTTTTCTTTGGTTTACCGGATGCTATGGCCCGTTACGACAGAGAGTGAGTTTGAGCGCGTAGCGTCGTTAACATTGGATAATCTGCACCAAAGGCTATTGGGAGATCAAGCTGAGTTAGAGCCGGAGCAGGTTGCCAAAAATATTCAATTATTGAATGATCTTCTTTCACTGCCATCTAATGCTAAGTCAGGTTTAGCAGCACGCAAAGAGGATCTGACAATAGCGCTTAATGCCCTTAATTACCTTCATGCTCAAACTGAGATTAGAGCAGGGAACACTCGTAAAGTTAACGACGAAAAATTGTTAGATCTCGTCAGTGATGTGCGTGCAATATTGGCCAATGAAGGGGATGAGCCATTGATGCGGTTGAGGGCGTTGCCGTTAGTTCCAATCACTAGCAATAAGGGTGATGATCTGCCTAATCGAATTCGCTGTATTGCGCTGGTATTGAGCATGGCTATTACCATGGTTTTTATGTGGATATGGATGCCTGTACCTGGCGGGGCTTTATTTCCAGTATTGGGACTGATCATTGCGCTAAATTTGGCGAAAGCTCCTGCAAAGTTCATTACCCCTGTCATGCTGCTGTATTTCTTATTTGCATTTGTGGTGCTAGCGCAATATGTACTTGTGTTCCCAATGTTCACTGAGTCATGGCAAATAGCATTAGTTTTTTCGTGAACGTAGTGGTTTGGTACCGTATCTTCGAGCGTTACCACTTATCGACCATGAAAATTTTGTTGGGCAATGCCTTGGTGAACATGGTGGGAAGTGCCACAGAACTTACCCCTAGCTATGATATTGCTTCTCCGTTGATGATGTTGGTGTATATGTTCGTAGCGATGGCCGTGGTTCGCTTTTACGTATCACTGTTTGACCATCTTCCCCGCTTTAGTAAAGAGCCAAGCACTATCTAATGAAGCTAGTGTTAAGTGAAAAAGAATCGGTACCAAAGCCAGCAACATGCAGTTGCTGGCTTTTTTGTATTGATTGACGATGGCTCTTATCGGAGAGAGTTAGGGCGCAAACAAGCCGTAAACTCTTTTTATCTATAAGGGTTTGATTTTGCTTTCTTTTAACTGGATTTAGCCCTGGCGGTTAATGTTTGTTATGACGGGTTTAGTCCGTCATATTGCATTGTTTGAATATTAAAATCATCCATACAATAACCTCAACTTAAACAAACACACACTTAAATACAGAGGTTAATATGAGTACTTCAACACTGAATCAAGCAGCGCAATTTGAGAACGGCATTATGTTCGAAACAGGCGAAGAGATGCTTTATGTGCTGCAACTCAATGGTAGCTGGTACGAAATGGGGAAACAGTACGGTGCGCTTTCTGCAAAACACATGCAAGCGATGTACGATGCGATTGTTCAGCCGGAGTTTGATAAAGGTTTGATCAGCCAATCTGAGGCATTTGAGCTGTTTGGTTCGCGAGTCTTTGCCTCACTTTCGCTACGCCGTAAGCAGTACTTTCAAGGGGTGGCTGACAGCCTGAATTGGCCTGTTGAGAAAGTCGTCGTTCTAGATCAAAGCGGGCCGATGGCTATCTATCTAGGTAAGTTACATTCGTTCTCTGGCTGTTCTTCTTTAGCTACTTGGGGCGAAAGTACAACAAACCAAAATATGCTTGTTGGTCGTAACATGGACTGGAGCGAAATATTCTTAGATTTCCCTATTTACGCGACGATCTACAACCCTACTGATGGTTCAAATAGTGTAGCGAATGTGAGCTGGCCTGGTTGGACGTGGATGGTAACGGGTTTTAATGACAAAGGCGTTTACACGGATTTGCACGACGGTACTTCTATGGGCGGCAATATTGTCTCAATTGAAAAACCTTCGTTCCTAAACTCAGTCTTTGATTACATGACAGAGTCCGATTCAGCAAAGGCGTTAAGCGCACGTTTCCAAGCGGCTCGTACAGACATTGCAAGTATCTGGATGGTAGCGGACAAAAATGGCGAGACTTGTGCGTACGAAAACACGATTCAGGAAAACCGTAAACGAGTATCAGACAAAGAAGCAACTTCTTTCGTTACAGTGAACACCTTTTTGAACCCTGATTGGGGCTTAGGTATGCGTGAGACCCAAAGCTTCTCACTTAAACGCTTGGAAAACCTGAATGCTCGTCATGATGACCACATGGGTAACATTGATGCTCAGATCATGCGCGATATCTTCGATTTACCTTTGTACGATGAGGACGGCAATTTTAAAGAAAATGGTGGTGTGACTAAGCCGACTAACCAAGATGTCGATTTAACTAACTACCAAGTGGTTTCTGACTTAAATGAGCTTCAAATGTGGATAAAACTGCCTGCTCTGGGAAGCGAAAGTGGTTGGGCTCATATTGATGTGAAGTCTCTATTCAATTAATGGTGTTGGGTATCCCTCAATGTCAGTGAGTCAGCCGGCAAGGATGCTCGCTTACTGGCTTTCTCCAATGCTAATTGGAGAGAAAGAGGTCACCCGACATTATTCTGTGCATGGAGATAATTGTTATTTTTGTGCTTGCTGTTATTCCCTTTCAATTAGAGATTACAAATGATTCTACAGCCAGTAAGAGTTTACTTTCTTATGGTGTTTGTTTCGTTGGCGATGGGATGTGCCGCTTCATTTCCTGAAGTTGAAAATGATTTTGAACAAAACTGGCAACCAACTGAATTTAAAGCCAGTGCGTATGTGATACCTACTGCTCCAGAAGCTTTAGCAAGGCGAATCGCACTCGTTCGTCAAGCTCGCTCTAACATAGATATGACCTACTTTTCTTGGGATAAAGACTTAGTAGGGCTACTATTATTGCAAGAAATTAAGCTCGCTGCAGATCGTGGTGTCAAAGTCCGTCTTACCTTGGATGATTTACTCGTGTTTGATGAGAAATGGTTAGCGGATCTAGATCACCACTCAAATATTGAGATCCGGTTATTCAATCCATTTAGTTCAAGAAAAACGGGCTGGTTGGGACGAGTTGTTGATTTTGCAGGTAACAGAAGCGCTCTTGATCATAGGTTGCATGAGAAATACTTCAATGTCGACCAAACTTGGATGATCTTAGGTGGACGCAATATCGGTAATGCGTATTTTGGGTACAGCACCGAAGCTAATTTCTTCGATATGGATGTTCTATTCGAAGGAGACATCCTCAATGCGTTTGCACAGAATTATCAAATGTTGTGGGACAGCGAACTATTGAGCCCAATCTCTGCTGTTGTAGCAACGAAGCAAAAGCGCAGATATGCTCACTTTAGTAAAGCGCTTAATAGGGCGTTAATGGGTGGTGATGAAGTACTAAAGGCAATAGACCTATCGGTTCAACAGCTGCAAGAGGTAACTTATACCGCTATCACCGCTGTACCTGTGTTTGACTCAGTTGAGAAGTTGGATGATAGCCAGCCATACTTTCGGTCCCGACTTGAACACCTACTTTCTGAGCCACTAGACACCGCAGAGCAAGTCACAATCTCTACTCCTTATGTCATTCCAACTCGGGGGGAATTTAAGGTGATAGACGCTTTGACAAAGCGCTCGGTCGAAGTGGAGCTACTGACCAATTCTTCGAGTTCCAATGACTCGGCTTTTGTACCTGCTACGTATGAGCAAAGCAGAGAAGCATTATTGGATAAAGGTGTACACATACTGGAGTATAAAGACAGAGCCTTAAACGATGATCACTACTTTCATGCAGATACGTACTATCACAACAAGACTGTGATTTTAGATAACAAGTTAACCTATATTGGCTCATCCAATTTTGACCCCAGATCAGACTTTCTCAACATCGAGTTCGGGGTTGTGATTGATAGTGCCTCATTTGCCCGAGATGTTGAGCACTATTTGAAGCGGCAACAAGATCAAGTGTTTTGGAAAGTATCACGCAATGACGATGGAAATACGCAATGGGTATCTGGAGATCAAGTAGAGTTGAAATCTCCTAATTATGGCGTAATTCATACTCTGCCAGATTGGGTGTTCCGTAAGTTGAGTATTGAATTGGAGTTATAAAAAAGGGGGCTGATGCCCCTTTTTGTTTATGTTAGTTTTGTAAAGCGTGGAAGTGCTTTACATAGGCATTTACCGACTTCAGAATCGATTTTTTGACTTCTAAAATTGGCTTCGAATGTGTGTTCCACAAAGCGAATGAGAATTTTAAACCATTTTTCAGCTCGTCAAACTTCACTGGCTCTAGGTGTGAGGTAACGTATTCTGACTCGGATAGAACTTTTGGCAGCCATGCCCAACCGAGATCATCTTGTATCATTTTGATCACCAGAGCGAGCTGATCCACTTCTTCATTATTGGCTGAAAGGACAATTTTATCTTTGAACCCTTCTTGGACAAATGCGCGTAGTACAAACTGCCTAGTTGTTCTTAGTGCATTGAGTGCTTGATCTTCCGGTAGTTGAGAAAGCTCACTTCCTTTTTTCACGAAGGGTAGGAATTCAACATGACCGATGAAGGTAGAATCTTTACCGTAGATCCCTTTTGCTTTATCCACATTAACTAAGCCAAAGTGTATGTCTCCACTTTGAATGCCCTCGTCAATTTCTGCTTTGGTCTTCACCAAAAAGTTAACGCGCATATTGGGGAAGTCTTCTCCCAGCTGCTGCCTAATGGAAGACAATAACCCATGGGGAATCACACTGGAATGAGCAAAATTCAGTTGCTCAAGGCCTCCAAAAGAAAGGCTCAGCGCAATTTTATCAAAGATTTTAGATTGCTCGATGGTTGATTTGGCATAGTGATAGAGAAGATCCCCTTCTTCAGTAGGTTCAACCTTACGTCCAATTCGCTCGAACAAATCAACGGCAAGGATATCTTCTAGGTTTGCGATAACCTGCCCCGTCGTCGTTCGATGTTTATTAAGCTTTGCGGCCGCTTTACTGAATGAGCGTTCATCATAAACTGTGACAAAGGCTAGTAGTTGCTCAATGCTAAAATTCATTAATCGGTATTTCCCTATGAAAGAAGTGATCGTATCTTTTTCTAAGACTAACAAAGTTTAGTTGCAGATTAGAACTGCGTTAACCTGTTGCTATCACATTGTGCCGACATTTTCTGCTCAGCTCCTGTTGCTTAAGGTGTGCTGGTTAAAATCCTAGAGGTTGAGAAAATACGTATTGCTAATGAGGATGGGAGTAATATCGATATTTGTAGGACTCAATCCGTCAATAGGGAGTTAGTTGAAGAGAAGAAATAAACAAGAATACCTGCAGTACGGAAACAGGGTAATGCACTCGCCTTACCCACAGGAGGGAATAATTTTTTGTATTGCATAGGTTCTAATCATGAAAAAACTAACCACACTTACTATCGCTTTAGCATCGCTTGGTTTTGCGTCTGCAGTTCTAGCACAAGATGCTCAACCTAACCCATCCGATCTAACGGAAACGAGCACATCGGCCTATTTTGGCTTAAACAATCAAGGTGATTTAAAAGGGTCGATCTCTGGAGACTTTCACTTTGATAGCGGTCAAACAGGCATGTTGACTGTAGAAGGAACGATGGACAAAGAAGGTAAATACTCTGACAGTCGTATGCAGTACTTTCATGTCTTTAGCACAAATAACACCACAGTACCTCGAGCTGCCGTGTCGATAGACTTAATTGACAACGCCATGTTTACATCTGCCTCTGTTGGTGGTGTTGCCGCCATAAATGCAGGGGTTAAAGGACTGCAGCTATTCCCACGCTTGGGGGCTTTAGTGGGTGAATACTCTGATGAATCGGTCGCTATGTTTAAAGTAGACGAGAGTGCGGCTGCTGGTGTGTCTGCAGCGTTTTATGCCATGTATACGCTTGGAGAGGACGGGACGTATATTGGCGCATGGCCGGAGTACAATTATCTAAACGGCGATATAGAAACGTCCTTGCTGAAATCAACGATAATGATCGCTACCCCTTTTTCTTCAGACAAAACCCGCTGGGGCCAACTCAGAGTCGACAATACTTCTGGAAAGATGCAGTCCGAAACACACTCTATTGATATCGATGACACCGTTGTCTGGGCAAACTATAAGTTCTATTTCTAATATAGGTAATGAGTTGAAAAGCGGCGTGTGAGCGCTGCTTTTTTTGTTTTAGGGGTACACGTGATTAACAGAGGGGACTGGTCTCACGAGTGAACAAAGAAGTCTAGTTGCTTTTTAAGATCACGATTTCGATGTGTTTCATCCGTCATATGAGAGTTAGAAGAATGAGAAAAGTCTTCAATAATAGTAATCAAAGAGGCAAACGCTCTTCCTAAGCGACTCACTAATCGAACCGACTGGAGTACCAACATGACTAACACAATGAACGTAAAACAACTGAAAAAAACGGCACTGGCAATGATGGTGGCGTTATCACCTAGCGCATTTGCTTATGACCTAGTGATCATGAATGGTCGCGTAATGGATCCTGAAACAGGCATGGATAAGGTGACCAATGTCGCTGTAGATAATGGACAGATTGTTGAGATTACCGATCTCACTCTAGAAGGCGATAAAGTCATTGATGCTGAAGGTTTAGTTGTTGCTCCTGGGTTTATCGACACTCATTCACACGTGGTAGCTATACCTGTCATGCAGAAACTCGCGCTGCGCAATGGCGTCACAACGCCACTAGCGTTAGAAGTGGGCGCTTACCCAATCACAAACTGGTATGCACGTTTAGAAGGTCGCTCTCAAACTAACTTTGGTGCGAGTGTGTCTGCAGCTGGCATCCGCACTAAGGTGCTGAACGATAAATATCAAACTCGTACCGGTACTATGATCAACGACATCTTTGATGCAAAAGAGACCAAGGCATCGGGTGTGAGTGGTGTGGCACTCACAGACATTGCGACCAGCGAACAGATTAAAAAAATCACAGAAATGGTGGATAAAGAATTAAAAGATGGTGGATTGGGTATTGGTGTACCTGTCGGCTATATGTCGAAAGCAACCACTATGACAGAAACAAAAGAATGGCAACGTTTGGCAGGTGAATACGGTGTACCTACGTACTTACATGGTCGCTTCTCAAGTGAGCTTCCGCCAACGTCTGGTTTGCTAAGCATTCAAGAAATGCTGTCGAGCGTAGGTGTATACGGTGGTGGCTTACTTGTTCAACACATGCATCAGCAAACCCTTAATGAAACACCAGAAGCGCTAAAAATGCTCGATGATGCTCGTGGCAAGGGCTACAAGGTTATGGCGGAAATCTATCCTTACAACTACGGCGCGACCATCGCCGCCGCGGATTATTTAGAGCCATCAAACTACCAGCGCAATATGGGGCGTGACTACTCAGATATCATTGAAACTGAAACGATGAAGCCACTAACCAAAGAGCGCTATGAGCAACTGTTGAAAGAGAACCCAGGTGCAAGCGTGATGTTTTACGGCGCAACGAATGATGACCTAAAAAATGCACTAGCACATGAGTCTTCTATTATCGGTAGTGATGCTTTCCCATTGATGAAATCGAATGGCATGATGGCATACAGCTGGAACACACCATATGAGGGACTGCAGGGGCACCCTAGAGCAGCGGGTACTCAAGCTCGTGTACTGAAAATGGTTCGCGAAGACGACTTGATGCCACTTATGCTAGCGGTTTCTAAAATGTCGTATATGCCTGCACGATTTTTAGAAGAAAATGGTATTGAGCAAATGAGTAAGAAAGGCCGTATTCAAGTAGGAGCCGATGCTGATATCACGCTATTTGACCCACAGACAGTCGCAGACAACTCATCTTTAAAAGAGCCAGGATTACCTTCAACAGGTATCCCTTATGTGGTGGTTAATGGCACTGTTGTTGTGGAAGATTCTAAAGTACTTGAAGGTGTTTTCCCTGGCCAAGCGATTCGTAACAGCCTAACAAAATAGTTAAACCGATTTCTTGCACTTATCAGCCCCGCCTTATGGTGGGGCTTTTGGTTGTTAATAAAACGGACTTGGTAGGATTACATCCATCATTCGGGATTAACGACTTTTACCGCGAATATTTAAAGTGGCGCCATGAATTGTAGCGAGGCTGATTTGATGGTGTTTCATTGTCGTTGGTTGTTTTTCCTGTTGCTTGTTTCTAGTCAGGCCTTGTCGTTTGACTATGAGGTTAGCGGTGTGTCTGGTGAGTTGAGAAAAAACATTGCTTACCATTTACAGCCCCTCCAACATAAATCCATCAACACTCGGGCGGTGAAAAAGGCGGTTGATTCCGCGCTTCATCCTTATGGCTTCTATCATTCGACGTTTGAACTTAGTCAACCATCTCCTAATAAAGTGCGGGTAAATGTTCAAGCCGGAGAACCTATTCTGATAGCGCAGGCCGATATCGTGATAAGCGGATCTGCAAGTGTAGATGATGATTTCCATCGCTTGCTGGATGAAGCACCGATAGTTGGAGACGTGCTCAACCATAAAAAATACGATACGTTGAAAAGTAACATTCAATCCCTCGCTTTGAAGAAGGGTTACTTCGATGGCGCTTTTTCATCTGCTCAGATGGAAGTTTCACCGAGTCAGAATACGGCAAGACTTACGTTACATTTTGAGAGCGGGGAGCGCTATAAATTTGGTGCAATCACCCTTCTAGATAGCCAGATTGAAGAAGAAAGAGTACTCGGAATGAAGACTTTCTCGCAGGGGGACTCATTCGACTCGCATTTATTGAGTGAGTATCAAGCTCGCCTTGCAGAATCAGGCTGGTATCAAAACATCCAATTGAGTGCTAAGTATGAGGAAGTTAATGATGCCTTTGAAATACCCATCGATGTGCGAGTGACTCCTCGGGCAAAAAATCGGGTTCAATTAGGGGCGGGTTATGCCAGTAGCACAGGAGTAAGAGGCTCAATGCGCTGGGAGCAACCTTGGTACAACGATAAAGGGCACAGTTTTGAAAGCCAAGTGCAGCTTTCTGTACCTGAGCAATCATTAACGTTGGGTTATAAAGTCCCAACGGCTGAGGTGATGGACAATTATTATGGCGTGAAATTTCGAGTTAAGCACCTCGACTATCTAGATACTTTGAGTCTTACTAGTGATCTTACGTTTGAGAAGTTTTGGCGAATTGATCAGGACTGGAAAAGTACTGTCTACTTAACCTACTTATATGAAAACTACCAGCAAGCCTCTCAAACTGATCAAACCCAGCTCACCCTGCCTGGTATTCGATTTCAGTATGAGCCTGAAAAGCCGTTGATCGGAAATCTAAGCCACCGTCATGACTACTCTGTGGAGTTTTCTGAGCCTCATCTGTTGTCTGATTCGCGAGTTCTACGCGTGATTGGGAGCAGTAATTTATCTTGGTTAATTTCGCCGAGAAACCGGCTGAGCGTCAGAGCTTCGATGGGAGCCAATATTACCGATGATATCAGTGAGCTACCTTCCTCATTACGTTTCTTCGCCGGTGGGGAGGGCAGTATTCGTGGTTATAAATACGACTCTATATCCCCGACAGATGAAAGTGGTGAGTTGACTGGGGGGCGTTATATGGCCGCATTGGGAATGGATATTCAAACCAAGCTCTATAAGTCGATTTGGGGAGGTGCGTTTTTTGACATTGGTGATGCGTATGACTCTAAAGTGGATTGGAAACGAGGTGTAGGGGTTAGCTTAGGCTGGGAATCGAAGTTTTTACCCATTCAGTTAGCCCTAGGGAAAGGGCTCGACTCTACATCGGATCGTTTCCGAGTTCACCTTACGTTGGGCGCTCAATTTTGAGCGCCCTTTTTACTGGATTCCAGATAGCGAAAGAGAGGGTTTCGTCCGTCATATTGCAGTTATTGAAACGAAAGTTGCTGGTTATTATTTGCCTCATCACGGTGCTCTAGCAAGACAACAACTTCGCTAAACAGCACCGATAAACAATGAGTTTTTAAATTAAGAGAAGGTAAATATCATGGCTATCAACTACACCAAACTGGATCGTGAAGTAACTGAACTGTCTGATGTCATCTGGGACATGGCGTCAAATGTTTGGGAGTTTGCAGAGCTGAGCTACGAGGAGTTTCAAAGTTCGGCGCTTGAAAGCGCTGTGCTTGAACAGTACGGCTTTGAGATCGAGAAAAGAAATATAGCGGACCTAGCGACGTCTTGGGTTGCAAGCTGGGGGACAGGTTCTCCCGTTATCGGATACTTGGTTGAGTTCGATGCTTTGCCGGATTTAGGTAATGATACAGTACCGTACAAATCACCTGCTAAATCAGGTAATACCAACGGTCATGGCTGTGGACATAATTTGATTGGCTCTTCGTCGATTGGCGCAGCAATCGCATTGAAAAAGCACATGGAGAAAGAAGGAATAGCAGGGACGATTAAAGTCTACGGCTGCCCAGCTGAAGAGTCGCTGAATGGCAAAAACTATATGGCTGCTACCGGGCTTTTTGACGAATTAGATGTGTGTTTACATAACCACCCAGCAATGGTGAATGCTGCGATTAACTTCCACTCGGCCGCTTCTATTGATTTAATTTTTGAGTGGCACGGTGTGACAGCACATGCTGGTGCAGCACCTTGGGAAGGACGCAGTGCTCTGCACGCTGCGGAAGTATTCATTGTTGCTGCAAACATGATGCGTGAACAGTTAGAGCCGACAAGTCGGCTGCACTATCAGATCTTAAACGGTGGTTCGGCGGTCAATGTTGTGCCTGATTACGCAAAAGTGTTGGTCAGATACCGAGGTAAGAGTGCAGACAATGTTCGTAAGCACAAAGAATGGCTAGAGGATATTGCAAAAGGTGCTGCGCTAGCGACTCAGACTCGTTCGGAAATGACCAATCTAGGTGGGATCTACGATTGTTTGGCAAATGATGTGCTTGCAAACTCGGTGACCGAGCATATGAGACGTTACTTCCCAATTGATTGGACAGAAGAAGAACAGAACTTTGCTAAATCTATCCAGCGGGAGATGGGAAAACCAGAAGATGGTTTAGCGGTAGATGTAATGGACGTTCCTCAGGGAGTTGAAGTCGGTGGTTCTTCGGATGTTGGTGATATTAGCTGGAATGTACCTACCATGGGGATCATGTATGCGTCATGGCCAAAATACATCCCACCTCATCAGTGGGGTTGCACGGCCTGTAATGGAATGAGTATTGGTCAAAAAGCGGTGATCAATGCGGCGCATGCAATGGCAGCGCAAGGTTTAGAATTGATGACCTCTCCTAGCCTTGTTGAAGCAGCACAAGCTGAATTTGTACGTAAAAAAGCGGGACGCGAATATGTTTCTCTCAATGACACTGTGAACAACCCTCGCGGCATTTTAGATGACGAGCAAATTTCACATTATGATTGCTGTCTACATACTGCAATGGAGCAGTTTGGCGGTTGCGATCATCATCATGGCTAAGCCAGTATGTCTATACTATTTACAATATTGATAGGCTAAACAAAAAGAGCGCCCTAAAGGCGCTCTTTTTACACTGTAAACTCGGTGGTTTAGACGGTGAAACGGTCTACTAAGTGGTACAGCTCCTTGGCTCGGTCGTTGAGCTCTTGGCTGCCTGCTCGGTTTTGATTGGCAAGCTCAGCTGATTGGCTACTTTGATCTGAAATTACCACGATACGCTGTGAAATCTCTTGCCCCACAATACTTTGCTCTTCAGTTGCAGTCGCAATCAAGGAGTTCATATCCATGATGGTGCCAATTGAATTCTGGATTTTCACCAACGCTTCCGCAGCCGCGTTGGCTTCATGGACAGTGCTATCGCCTCTTGCTCGACTCGCATCCATTGCTTTTACTGCATCATCGGACGCAGATTTGAGCTTTTCAATCATCTCATGAATTTCGCCTGTGCTATCTTGAGTGCGGCTAGCTAATTGGCGAACTTCGTCTGCAACCACTGCGAAACCGCGGCCTTGTTCACCTGCACGCGCAGCCTCGATAGCCGCATTTAGTGCCAGTAAGTTGGTTTGTTCTGCAATACCTTGAATCACTTCTAGTGAAGATGAAATGTTTTGAACGTCGCCTTCTAGTCGAGAAATAACGTCACTTGCTTTGGACACTTCTCCTGCTAAGTCTTGCACAGAATTCGCAGCCGAGTTAACGATATCTTGTGCTTCCTTAGCATTGTCGTCCGCTTGTTTTGCTGATTCCGCTGCTTGGCTAGCATTGTTGGAAATCTCAGTAGCCGTGGTTGTCATTTCTGTCATGGCCGTTGCGACTTGTTCGGTTTCTTCGCGTTGACCAGATGCAAGCTCATCGACTTGCGCCGCTCGACTCGACATGTTGCCTGTTTCTTCCAGTACTTGCTGGCCGACATTGCCAACGTTACTAATGATAGATTGAAGGCTTTCCACAAACTGATTGAAGTTGCCGCTTAGGCTAGCGAATTCTGGAATCTTCGATGGCTGCATGCGTGCGGTCAGATCGGCATCACCACTTGCAAAGGATTGAATCGATTGATCAAACTGCTCGATTGGCTGCATGATGCTGCGGTTAATGATGACAGCAAATGCACCAACTGCTGCCGCGATAACAAGGCAGAATAGGGCAATAGCGCTGAGAGTTTGCTCTAGCTCCGCGTTAGCGGCCTGCTCCATGGACTCTATGATGGCATCAATATCGTCGGTGTAGAAACCAGTACCTATCATCACATCCCATTGCGGGATGAACATTGAATAGCTCAGCTTAGGTAGCGCTTCAGTTTGACCCAGCTTAGGGAAATAGTACGTAGTGAAGTCACCGGTTTTGGCATTTTTAAGCAAATCTTGGATTAAGTAATTGCCTTGTTTATCTTGCAGGTTAAAGAAATTGTCGCCAATGCCTTTGTCACTTTGTCCAACAGAGACGCGCACACCTTGAGCGTCGTACACAAAAATATAGCCAGATTCCCCGTATTCCAGTTCACGCAACACTGGTAACGCTTCTTCGATAGTGGCTCCGCGTTGCAGCAGAGGTTCAATCGCAGAACGCGCCATCTGCATGTAGTTTTTGAGTTCCTCTTTCTTCATGTTCATCATGTTAGAGCGGGTAAGCTCAACCTGACTTTCATTAAAGCTGGTGGTTTTCATATAAGTAAACCACATCATCCCGGATGTAATCACGAGTAGAGGGATCAGCGACAGCACATAAAGTCTTTTTCTAATAGATAGGCCCATAGTTACTTCCTGTTTTAATTAGCCATGGTTTGTAAGATGTTATTGTTTTTATAAACTTTAAGACTAACGAATTTCGTATTACAGGAATGTGAATGTTGATAGTTTTAGTGATAAATAGACTAAGGTCTAAGTGATGCAACTCACTAAACTAATATCCCTCTTTTCAACGTATTAGCTAAGCATATTGTTCTTGAATATCTCCATCTGAATCATTCTTCTACCAAACTATTCTTATACCTTTTAGCTCAGATCTTCCCTTGTGCATTTCTACAGATCGGCCAGAGGGCCTTATCGGCTCAAACGTGAGCCTATCCGTTGTTAACAATGCGACTGATGTTTTTTTATTCTATGTGCAAAGAGAAAGAGGGAAAGCGAGACGAAGCTAACTTTTGAGCTCACCGCAATTCACCTCACTGAGTGAACTGCGGATATACGGTTCACCGCTAGTAGCCTTTACCAACTTAAACACAAGTCGACTGCCATGGAGGGAAGTTACGTACGAAGTTACCCTAATTGAGAGGAAACACTATGAAAAAATTGACGATTGCAACGGCTATTTTGACCACTCTATGTATTGGTTCAGCAACGGCAGCTGAAGGAACCCGTGAGAACTTTGTTCAAATGGAAACGTCAAAATATTTCTCCGTCACGATTGCTAAATCGGAACTCGGAAAACAGAACTCATGGCGTCACTTCCGTACGACTCCCAAAACAGAAGAACAGCCAATAGTAAGAATGAACCGTGACACGATTTATTCAACTGCAGTCATCGATACAGAAGGTGGTGCAAGCATTACTCTTCCTGATATGGGTGGGCGCTTTGCGATGGTTCAGTTCACTGATGAGAATCACCAAACTTTCGACTTAGTTTACACCGATGGTGATGAAACCATAAAGGTGCCAGATTCAACCAAATACATGTTTGTAGTGGTTCGCATCTACTTGCCTGACCTTAACGATCAAGCTGAAATTTCCCGTTTGAATAAGCTGCAAGATCAGCTGGTGATCAATGCTTCTTCTGACGATAAATATGTAAGTTTTGACAACATGACTTTGCCTGAGCTGGCAGCTCAAACTGAAGGCGTGAAAAGAGAATTACTGCTAGAGATTGCTGATATTGGTATTGAAGACTCTGAAGGCATGTTTGGTATGGACAGCTATACGAGCGAAGAGAGTAAACTGCAAGGTACCGCTTACGGTTGGGGTGGTGCAACTTACAAAGACAACATTTATCAGTACTCGCCAGAGTTTTCTAGCACAGAGTGTCACCAAACAACGTTCAAAGATCCGAAGAACAAAGGTTTCTGGTCATTCACTGTCTACAACACAGATGGCTTTATGTTTAACGACAAAGCGTCGATAAACTCAGGTATTGCTAAGCCAAATGCCGATGGGACTTACACCGTGAGCTTTGGTTGTGGCGAGAACGCTATCAACAATATTCCACTAGACGGATTAAAGCCAACCGACACCTGGAACGTACTGGTTCGCCAGTATGCACCGTCTGAAGCGGCAAAATCGATTGACCCAAGTAAGACTATCCGACGTGTAAACTAATACAAAACATGGCCAAGGAAGGCCATGGTTAGTGCCTCAGCATTTCTGCAAATTCTCTAATTTGCCTCGCGCTCGGTTTTTAAGTACACACTCCAGTTCTGATCGAGTGATTGATAATGATACTCACAAAAACCTTTCCGCTCGGTTAAATAATCTTTTTCGATTTCATCTAACAGTTTTGGATGCGCTTCTGGGTCGTAACCGTAGACAAGGCATAATGTCGAAAAGTAGCGTTGTAGATCGAAACTGTGCTCGTCAATGTACTCATCAAACTCGTAGTATTCCGGTTTGTCTTCCGATTCGAAGGCAAACATATCGGCGGCATTAATCGCGATGCTATCCCCACCCTCAACGTAATTGAGCAGTAGCAAAGTGGCAAAGTTGTCTACGGCGTCTTCTTCTTTACCCAAGATAGGAATATTCTGGTCGGCGATGTAAGCATGGCCGGCTTCATGCAGTAAGGTGTGCAGTAACGTTGCATTCGCTCCTTCTTGTGCCGATTCCGCAGAACTTTGCGTCAGGTTTTTGTCGAAGTACTGCTCAGACTGTAGGTAGAACTCATAAGGAATATGGACTTGATGTGATTCAGGATCGTAGAGTGGGCCATCATCGCTGCCGTATTTTATCGTAAGTGGGTTATTGAATGGAAAGTAGAGATCGGCGAGCGACATCAGGGTTTCGTCTACGCCGCTGTCTTTAATGGCTTTGAGGATTTGCTGCTCTTGGTCATTGACTGGAGAAAGATATTGAACCGCGACGCTCGACTCTTTGGCCAGCAATGGCGAGGTGAGTGCTAACATCGAAATAGACGCAAGTGCGCATATTGCTCTCTTCATAGCGAATTTCCACTTATAGTTAATCTAAATGAGTTTACGTCATACTGACACACAAGTTGATTGTTTGCGTTACTGTCTGACCGTTTTCAGGAGTCCTATCATGCAAGTTAATCCGCTGCTAAAGCAGCCTCGCATCCAGTAAGCGTAGCTTAGTTGAACGTATAAGTTACGCCGCGAAAATCGTTCCGTGGCAACTCAATTCAATTGAAGGAATTTGTCATGACACAGAAACACTGGTCTCAATTTCAGTTACTGCATCAAGTGGTGCAGAACAAAAATATCCATATTAAAGGCACACACAGTTATTACAGCGATTGCTGGGATAACGGCTTTGAACATTCTGTGGTGCGCTATTTATTGGGTGATTCACACACGCAACATCATCAGCCCAAGTGGCCCGTCGATAAACTTCATATTGGCGACTACGTCTGTATCGCTGCTGAAGTGGTGATCCTTATGGGCGGGAATCATAATCACCGAACCGATTGGTTTTGCCTGTATCCGTTTTTAGATGATGTCGAGCGCTCATACCAAGGTAAGGGAGATACCGTGATTGGCGATGGGGTTTGGATCGGCATGCGCGCTATGATCATGCCGGGTGTGAGAATAGGTGAAGGGGCAGTGATTGCTGCCAATAGCGTGGTCACCAAAGACGTCGAGCCGTACGCGGTGGTGGCGGGATCTCCGGCCAAGAAAGCTAAGTATCGATTCTCTTCCGCTGTGATAGAAAAGCTACTGTCGTTCAAGATATACGATTGGCCGGCGGAAAAATTTGAGGCGTTGAGGCCGCATCTTTGTAGCCAAGATATGGCGGCGCTGGAGCGTGCCATAGAGGACTATCAATCGTAAGCTAACCAAACTAGGGCGTGGAGAAAGTCTATGATATACTCCGCGCCCACTTAATATCAGAGAGCTGAATTACCATGAGCGCAAAAAAAGAAATCCAGCAGCTAAATAATCGCTTGGACACTTGTCGTCATAAGCTGAACGCCGCGAAGTCTCGTGGTGATCAATCAATGATTACGCATTTTACTGATGAAATTGAAAAGCTGACTAAGAAAGTGAGCCAGCTTAAGCACAAGCAAAGCTACGATCTTAATAAAGAACGTAAAGCTCTACTTGATATGCCGTTCTCTCGTGAAATCACAAAAGCAGAGCAAGCTGACATGGGTAAGCTGAAGAAGTCGGTAAAAGGCTTGGTTGTGGTGCACCCAATGACCAAAATTGGTAAAGAGCTACGTTTGAAAGTGATGACAGGTTACGCACCGAAGAAGTTCTAATTCGAGTAGATAATGATATTCAAACGCCCAGCACTGTGTGCTGGGCGTTTTTTATTGCCAGCGGCTGGCGGCCGAGAACTACTACAGAGATGTAATAACAAAAAATTATCATATTTATAATTATCAATAATTTCACGTAATTCTTAATTCTACCTATACTCTCCTCATCGAAACAAGACACACAAACAACAATGTTGAAGTCGCACTGACTTCGAATAATTAAAGAATTTGGAGAAAGTTATGAAAATGAATCACGTAGGTATCATGGTTGGCGACATGGACAAAGCGGTTGAGTTCTACACTAAAGCGCTTGGTCTACGTATTGTCATGAACAACACTAAGGTTATCGAAGAGCGTGAAAGTGCAATCGGCCGTATGTGTATTGCAGTATTCGGTGAAGGCTTTAAAGGCTTCAACATCGCTCACCTAGTGACATCAGATGGTATCGGTGTTGAGCTGTTTGAAATGAAAGAGCGCCAAGAGCGTCACGAAGTTGATTTTTCTCGCCTAGGCATCTTCCATTTCTGTCTTCAGCTGCCAAAAGAGCAATTTGATACTGCTATTAAGCGTGTTGAAGAATTTGGCGGTAAAGTGCGCATGGATATCCACCGTTACCACCCAGAAGATGAGCTAAAGCAGGCACAAATGGTTTACCTAGAAGACCCGTTTGGTAACCTATTCGAGTTCTACTCGCACAGCTACGAAGATACATACGCTTCAGACTACGAGTAAGCTGATATCGCATAAACAAAAAAGGCTGACATTGTGTCAGCCTTTTTTATCAAAATGTATAACGCTTGCTTAAGCGCCCTTTAGACAACAATAACATTCACGCCTTTACTTCGTAATGTATCTAGAATGCCTTCATCGGCTCCACTGTCGGTGATTAAGGTATCCAATTGCTCCGCAGTCGCGAGCAACTTGCCTCCATGCTTGCCTACTTTACTACTATCGATCAGCGCAACAATACGGTCGCCGTATTCCAACAGCTTTTTCTCCGCCATGTACACCAGAAGATCAGATGTGTGTACTCCAGCAGCAGTGACACCTGTTCCGGTAAAGAACACAAAGCGGCTCTTATGATCATCGGCTGCTTCTGCATCAGGTGAAATAGTAATTTGACGCTCAGGTAGGTACTGACCACCCAGAATGATAATGCTTTGATGATCTTGGCCGATCAGCTGATAGGCGAGTGGCATGAAGTTGGTGACGACCTGGACATCCCGATTGGCTAAGTGCTCACCCATTAAAAAAGTCGTGTTACTGCCACTTATGATAATGCTGTCGTGTTCATCACACAGCTCTGCTGCAGCTTGGGCGATGCGCTTTTTAGCTTCGTATGATTCGATATCTGACGGCGTAGGTATAAAGCTGTTTGGTGCATGAGAAGTTGCTGAACTTGTTTCTTCTCCAATGACCTCTGCACCATTCCGAATTTTCTTAAGTCTTCCTTCTTCTGCCAGCTTAGTAATGTCACGACGGGCAGTAGAAAGAGAAATATCCAACATCTTTACGTAGTCATTAGTAGTGATAAATGTATGACTACTAAGGTATTCCAGTAACCTTCTGTGACGCTGAGCTTCATTCATAATTGTTGTTCCTGATTTTTATTTTGAACTATTTTGACCGAATTTGAACTTTTGGGCAATTATTTTTTATATTTGGTCATTTGTGACCTGTTTTGAATCTTTATTTGTGATCTTGACCAATAAAATGTTCATAAAAAATCAAAAATGACTTTACGTGACCTAATTTGGTCTTTTATAGTCATTTTGCGTCACAAAGAGTCACTGGAGGCCAAAATGAAGTATCAAGCAGTCATAATTGATTTAGACGGTACCCTTTTAAACGATGATGAGCAGATCAGCGCGACAAACCGTGAAGCGATCCATTATGCGCTTGAGCACGGGTATAAGGTGACGCTCGCAAGTGGTCGTCCTCATGAACTGATGATGCCTTATGTCGAGCAGTTAAACCTAACTCTGCCGATCATCTGTTGTAACGGTGCGTATATCTACAATCCTATGACTAATGAAGCAATGCATCGACAACTGATGACACCTCAATTGGTCAGTGAGCTTCTAAGAATGCTCAACGATGGACAGTTTGACTTTACCTTGTATGCCAGCAATGGCGTGTTTGTTCAACAACCTTCAGCGCACTCAAAAGGACTTGTTCGTAAAGCCCAGCAGATAGATACCGCTCTTGATATTCATGTCGAAGCAGACCTGGCCAAGCTCGCTCAGCAATTGGGCGAGGTATACAAAGTGTTGGTGTCTAGCGAAGACAAGCAAGCGCTTTGCGATCTCCGAGACGCTATTCAACCGCATTGCCAAGCCGATTTATCGGCGCCAACTAAGCTCGATATTACAGCCCTTTCGGCGACCAAAGGCAGTGCACTTACTCAATGGCTTACTAGCCAACAAATTTCACCTAATCACACCATTGCATTCGGGGATGGGGATAACGACGCCTCTATGTTCCGCATTGTCGGAGAACCCGTTGCGATGGATAGCGCCAGCCCTTCGTTGAAAGGAATGGCAAACCTCATTGTTACAGATAACAACGGTTGCGGCATTGGACAGTACCTTCGCTTGGTTGTCCGTGAAGGTCTTCATACATGCCAACACTCATTTAGCTACTAAGGAAATACCATGAAAAAAGTAAAAATTGCTGCAGGTCTCGCCCACGTTGATTACGGCCACATGGCAGACATCGTAAAAGAAGTTTCTGACGCGGGTGCGGATTACATTCACTGTGATGCAGCAGACATGCATGACCTAAAAAACATGCAGCTAATGGGCGGACATCAAATCGTTGAAGGGATTCGTCAATACACAGACAAACCAATCGAAGTACACGCTTACTTCAAAGATTGTGACCGTCTGTTTGTAGAAAAAATCGCAGCTGCAGGTGCAGACATGTTGATTCTACCAGCCGAGAACTTCTTGGGTGCGCCGCTCGCTTACATGATGAAGTACTGCCGCGATTACAACATGAAGTTTGGCCTAACCGTGGGTTGTTTCACTCCGGTTTCATTCGTTAAAGAAGCGATCTACTACCTAGACCGTCTGCACATCGTTATCCACGGTGTGAACAATGATGAGTGGTTATGGCGTGAATCTGCAATCGAGATGATCCGTGAGGCTCGTCAGCTGATTAACGAGCGTAACCCTAACTGTGAGCTGTGTGTCGATGGCGGTATCCGTAACCACAACCTAGAAGCGCTATTGAAAGAAGATATCGACGTGATGGTGGCTTCAACCAACATCTTCGGTCACAAAGATGGCATTACAGCGGGCGTGAAAGACTTCCGTGCAGCACTGAGCCAAGCCGAGGAAAACGTTGCAGCAGAAGCTGAAACCGCTTAATCGAGCCAAGCCCATTGAAACGTAAAACGGTGCCGAGCCAGTCCCCCTATTTATGCTCCGGCTTGGCACCAAAACCAAGGATAAAACCATGACACAATTTCAATATTATCAACCGACTAAACTCACTTTTGGTGCGGGAGAAATTCAAAAAATTGGTCAGCTTGTGGCAGGTTACGGCAAGCGCTGCTTAGTGGTATCTGAGCCGATTTTCGATGCAGTAAAGCCTGCGTATCAACGTATTTTCGCTTTGCTCGAAGAACAAGGTATTGAAGTGACTCACTTCGACGGTGTGGTACCGAATCCACCAACAACGGTTGTGGAGTTGGGTCGCCAAGTTGCGATGGCTGCCCAATGCGATGTGGTTCTGGCAATCGGTGGAGGTTCTTCTATCGATACCGCAAAAATCATCGCGGCGACTATCAAGGCTGATTCATTGGATTGGTCTCACTGGTTTGCCACCTATGACTCACCGTTTGGTGACGTCGCGCCACTACCGGCTGAGGTTGTACCGTTAATTGCCGTACCAACAACCTCTGGCACGGGTTCACAAGTCACGCAAGCTGCGGTGATTACTGATGTTGAACAGCATGCCAAGTTAACGCTGTTCCACCCTGAGTTTTTCCCGCTAGAAGCGGTAATCGATCCTGAGTTGATGCTGACGTTACCACCTCGAATGACAGCGATGACAGGTTTTGACGCATTTTCACATGCGTTTGAGTCCTTCACTGGGACGCGACCTTCACCGTTTGTCGACACCTTGGCGTTAGAGGCCATGAAGCTTGTGGTCGACCATTTGCCGAATGTGGTTGATGACGGCTCCGATCTTCAAGGTCGCTGCCAACTGGCGAAAGCGGACACTTTAGGCGGTATCTCATTGGCTAATGGCGGAGCGGGTGCACCGCATCCTCTTGGCGAAATCCTTGGTAGCAGCAAAACCAACTTACCTCATGGTCTGACACTGGCGGTGGTATACCCAGCGTATGTTCAGCTTCAGTGGCGTAAGCAGCCAGAGCGTTATGCGCAAGTAGCGGAATTATTTGGTGCCGTGGGAAGCATCGAAGAAAAAGCTCAGTCGCTGGCGGCGCATTTGGTTAAGTTTTTGGCACGCATTGGGCTTGAGTCGAACTTGACTCAGGTGGGGGTGAGCAAGCAAGACGTTGAAGCGTTAGAGCCTGCATTTTGCTTCGATTTACCACTGACCAGTGGCGAAGAAATGAAGCAAGTTTTGCATGCCAGCTTAGCTTAGTACCGAGAGAAAAATAACGGAGAAAAAGCCATGAAAAACACGATTAGTTCTTCAACTATCACGGCAAAGAAATGGGAAAGAGAGGACTTCTTCGCCAGTGACGTGAAAGCGCTAATATTTGATTTTGATGGCCTTCTTGTGGATACCGAAACCTGTATGTTCAAAGCCTGGGAAGCTTTGATGCAGCCATACGGCGTGAAAGTGTCGCAACTCCAGGTTGCTGGTCTAGTGGGGAGCTCAGTACCAGCAACCGCCCTTTATCAACAGTTTCGCTGTGCTTCTGGTTTGAACATGAGCGATGGTGATATTGGCCAACAAGTGTTAGCAAAAGCATACCAACTGATCGAACACATTTCAGAGCGAGAAGGGGTGAGAGAATACCTTCACTTTGCTCGATCTCAAGGTTGGAAAATAGCACTTGCAACCAGCTCTGAACATGAACACTACATGCCGATACTACAACGGCTAAAACTGACTCACTTCTTTGATTGTTTTGTCGGCGCGGAAGAAATCGTAGCCGAAAAACGCAAACCTCAACCAGACGTGTACTTGCAAGCTTTAGCGCGCTTGGGTGTTTCTGCCCATCAAGCCATCGCATTTGAAGATTCTCCACCGGGGATCAAGGCGGCTCGATCGGCAGGAATACCGACAGTTGCGGTGACCAATTTGCTCACTCGTCACCTCGACGTCTCGCTAGCCGACGTGGTGCTTTCTTCGATGAGTGACCAAACCCTACCTCAACTGATTAATCAACTTACCGAGAAGTAACGATGAACAAATTAGAACAACTTAAAAAATACACAACGGTGGTTGCCGATACTGGCGACATCGATGCAATTGCTGCTTTCCAACCAGAAGACGCAACAACGAACCCTTCATTGGTGCTAAAAGCGGCGGAAATGCCGCAATACGATTACTTAATTGAAGATGCTATCAAGTGGGCGAAAGCGCAAAGTAGTGATAAAGCGCAACAGTTGGTTGATGCTGGCGACAAACTGGCGGTCAACATCGGCCTTGAGATCCTTAAAACGGTACCGGGGCGTATTTCAACTGAAGTTGATGCTCGTATGTCGTTTGATAAACAAGCAAGTCTGGCTAAAGCACGTAAGCTGATTGCGATGTATAACGACGCAGGGATCAGTAATGACCGTATTCTGATTAAACTTGCTTCGACTTGGGAAGGCATTCGCGCCGCTCAAGAGCTAGAGCAAGAAGGTATCAACTGTAACCTGACTTTGTTGTTCAATTTTGCTCAGGCTAAAGCGTGTGCAGAGGCTGGTGTATATCTGATTTCTCCATTCGTGGGACGAATTCTTGATTGGTATAAAACCAACACCGACAAAAAAGATTATCTGCCGCATGAAGATCCTGGTGTGGTATCTGTTTCGGATATCTACAACTACTACAAAGACCATGGCTATAACACCGTCGTGATGGGCGCGAGCTTCCGTAACGCTGAGGAAGTACTGGCTCTTGCTGGCTGTGATCGTTTGACGATTGGCCCAGCGATTCTTGACCAGCTCGCTGCTCAGGAAGGTGAGGTGTCTTGTCAGCTATTCGCGGCGCGCGATTCTGTAAAGGCCACACCAGCTGCTATGACTGAAGCACAGTTCCGCTGGGAAATGAATCAAGACCCGATGGCGACTGAAAAGCTGTCTGAAGGTATCCGCAACTTTGCCGTAGACCAAGGCAAACTTGAAGCCATGATCGAAGCGCGTCTGTAGGAGGAATGAGCATGATTTCACGTTCAAAACTGGCTGATGCTATCCGAGTACTAAGTATGGATGCGGTGCAAAAGGCTGGCTCTGGTCACCCCGGTGCACCGATGGGGATGGCCGATATCGCAGAAGTCCTATGGCGCGATTTTCTAAAGCATAACCCAAACAATCCAAACTGGGCCGACAGAGATCGATTCATTCTTTCTAATGGTCATGGCTCCATGCTGATATACAGCCTGTTGCACTTATCGGGCTACGACCTATCGATGGATGACATCAAATCCTTCCGTCAACTGCACAGCAAAACGGCGGGCCACCCTGAATATGGTTATGCACCGGGTATTGAGACTACCACTGGTCCACTAGGGCAGGGCATCACCAATGGTGTGGGCATGGCATTGGCTGAGAAAGTGCTAGCAGAGCAATTTAACCGTGAAGGCCACGATATCGTTGACCACCACACCTATGTGTTTATGGGGGATGGTTGCATGATGGAAGGGATTTCTCATGAAGCTTGTTCATTAGCAGGCACTTTAGGGTTAGGCAAACTGGTGGCGTTTTGGGATGACAACGGCATCTCTATCGACGGTGAAGTCGATGGCTGGTTCTCTGATGACACGCCGAAGCGTTTTGAAGCCTACGGCTGGCACGTAATTTCAGAAGTGGATGGCCACAATGCCGATGCTATTCATGCTGCGATTACTCAAGCTAAAGCTGTTACTGATAAGCCGACTCTGATTTGTTGTAAAACCGTCATTGGCTTCGGTTCGCCAAACAAATCGGCGAGCCATGATTGTCACGGTGCGCCTCTGGGTGAAGACGAAGTGGCATTGGTACGTTTGAACCTAGGCTGGGATCACCCAGAGTTTGAGATTCCAGCAGATATCTATCAAGCATGGGATGGCAAAGACAAGGGTCAAAGTGTTGAGTCTGACTGGGAAACTCGATTCTCTGCTTACCAAGCGGCTTACCCGGAGCTTGCGGCGGAGTTCCAACGCCGTAGCAGTAGCCAACTCCCTGAAAACTGGGAAGCGTACACCCAAGACATCATCAAAACCCTCCAAGCCAACCCGCAAACTATTGCGACACGTAAAGCGTCCCAGAATGCGATTGAAGCGTTTGGTCCGCTGTTGCCTGAGTTCTTGGGCGGCTCGGCCGATCTCACACCGTCTAACTTGACCAATTGGTCGGGGTCGAAGTCGATTACCGCTCAAGACGCATCGGGCAACTACGTTAGCTATGGTGTGCGCGAGTTTGCGATGTCGGCAATGATGAATGGTATTGCGTTGCACGGCGGCTTCATTCCTTATGGCGGCACTTTCCTGATGTTTATGGAATATGCACGTAATGCCCTGCGTATGGCCGCGTTGATGAAGCAGCGCAGTATCTTTGTTTATACCCATGACTCGATTGGCTTGGGCGAAGACGGGCCAACTCATCAGCCTGTTGAACAGATTGCCTCGCTGCGCTTGACACCAAACATGAGCACATGGCGCCCGTGTGACCAAGTGGAAACAGCCGTTGCTTGGAAGTCTGCCGTAGAGCGATTTGACGGCCCAACCTCACTGATTTTCTCACGCCAAAACCTAGTGCAATTTGAACGCGATGAAGCAACGTTAGCCAACGTGGTGAAAGGTGGCTATGTGCTATCCGATTGCGACGGCGAACCAGAGCTTATCTTGATTGCGACTGGTTCAGAAGTGGCATTGGCGATGGAAGCGAAAGCCAAGCTTGGTGACGTGAAATGTCGCGTTGTGTCTATGCCTGCTACCGATGTGTTCGATGCTCAGTCAGCAGAGTATCAGCAGTCTGTTCTACCAAACACAGTGACTAAGCGTCTCGCCATTGAAGCGGGAATCAAAGACTACTGGTTTAAGTATACCGGCCTACAGGGTGACATCATCGGCATGACCAGATTTGGTGAATCAGCACCAGCAGACCAACTCTTTGAAATGTATGGCTTTACGGTGGACAACGTTATCGCTAAAGCAACGGCGTTATTGGAGAAATAGCATGAGCATGGCATCGCATTTTATTCAACAACAGAGTAGCGACTGCCTGCGTACTAAGGCTGCGAAAGCAGCCTTAGACCATGTGATCGACAAGTTGACACCAAGCAGTGTGATTGGCATTGGCACTGGCGCAACGGTTGAGGTGTTTATTAAGCTGCTTAAAAGCAGCGGCGCAGAATTTTCCTACTGTGTTTCGAGCTCAGAACGTTCTAGCAAGGCACTACGAGAGGCGGGGCTACCTGAAATTGCCATCGCAGATTGTGAGCGTGTCGATTTCTACATCGACGGAATAGACGAAGGGTTAAGTAATGGCATCACGGTAAAAGGTGGTGGCGCAGCACTGGCGAGAGAAAAGGTGTTAGCGACTTTAGCGCTTACCTTTATCACTATCGCCGACAGTGGCCGTATGGTCAGCGAGCTGGGTAAATTCCCACTCCCAATTGAAGTGTTGCCAGCGGCACAAAAAGCCGTGTCGAATGCACTGCAAAGCTTAGGAGGAACCCCAGCATTGAGACAAGGGTGTACCACGGACAACGGCAATATCATTTTGGATGTTGCAGGGCTGAACTTATCTCAGCCGAGCCAAATAGAACAGCAACTGAATGCGATTCCGGGCGTTGTAGAAAACGGTATTTTTTCTCACCGAAAAGCCGATTTTATGGCGTTCTCTAGCGACGAAGGAGTGCATTGGCTAGCGCGTTAACCTCTGTGTTTAGCGAGATAATGAGACCTTGCTAACAACTTTATTTATAAGTTTCTCAATAGTGAAAAATTAGGAAGTAAACATGACGGAAAGCAATTTTTCTACCCAAACTTCAGGCTATCTTGAGCGCAATGTTGATAAATTGCTCAGTGATCTGTCGGGGTTGATTGCTATTCCGTCTGTGCGCGATGAAAGCACTAAGTCGGATAACGCGCCTTTTGGTCAGCCGATAAGAAAAGCCTTCGACTACTTAATCGCATTTGCCCAAAGAGAGGACTTAGAGGTGAGAGATCACCAAGGTTATGCGCTTGATATTAGCTACGGCGAAGGTGAGCAAGAAATCGCGCTGTTGCACCACGTCGATGTCGTCGCCGCAGGAAACTTAGCTAAGTGGCTGACACCGGCGTTCGAAATGCACCAGAAAGGAAACGTGCTATTTGGCCGAGGTGTCACAGACAACAAAGGGCCACTGATGGCCAGTCTATACATCCTCAAGATGTTTAAAGCGCTCAATGTACCACTCACTAAGAAAATTCGAGTGATTATTGGCGGAGCAGAAGAGACAACTTGGGAATGTGTAGAGCATTATTTTAGTCATAACCCTCAACCGGAATATGGCTTCTCTCCAGACGGCGACTTCCCAATCGTTAATGGAGAAAAAGGTATTCTTTATGCGTCATTACAACGAGCTTTCCCAACTCGTAATGCGCAAGGAGATTGCCAGATAGTCCGCATTGAAAGTGAGCGCGATAGAACATCGACGTGCCATCATCTGACAATGTGGTTAGCTGGCGAACAAGCGGCGAAAGTAGCGGAACAATGTGCTGCGATTGCTGAAGTAACTAGAGAAGGTGCAATGCATCAATCTAAGTTACACCGCGTTGAGTTTTCAACGCCGTGGGAGAAATCCCGCAACCCGCATCGGGTAAGCAACTGTATGGATCAGTTAGTAAGCCAAATGCGACATGTTGAAGGGCTAGATGCCAATTCTCAACATTTGATAGACCTGCTAGACGGATGGTTTGCAGAGTCGATTGATGGTGAGAAATTGGGGCTAGCACACCAAGATGATGAGATGGGCAGCACCACGTGTTGTGTATCTTCTATCAACCTTGATCAGCATGGCTACAACTTGGATTTTGATTTTCGGTTTCCTAAAGGACTGACTATCGATCAAGCTCGTACCCGACTCCAACATTTATCCCAAAAATATGGAGTGAGCCTGACCGAACAGCAGTACTTACCTCTATCTTACCTCTCACCCGAAAGTGATCTTATCCAGGCGATGGGAAAAGCGTATTACGAAGTTACGAGAACGGACGCTCAATGTTTTAGCAAGGGTGCGGCATCTTACGCACGTGCGCTGAGCAATGGTGTGGCATTCGGACCCACTTTTCCCGGTGATGTGACTTGTGTGCATGAGCCAAATGAACGGCTGAGCCTCGAGTCATTGAGAAAAGCAATAACAATATACGTGAAAGTTCTCATATCACTGCAGGAGTAAATTATGAGAGATAAGGTTCAAGCACTTGCCGGAGGCATGATGGTTTCGATCATCGTCCTTGTTATCGCAGGTATTTTTATCGGGGTCGGTGCGGGCGTTGTTAACCAAATGTCTGCGCAAGATTCGGTCATCTTTGCATTCTTTAAACTGATGTTAGATCTCGGTTTAATGGTCATGCGTAACCTACCACCATTCTTTGCAATCGGTTTGGCGTTTGCACTGGCTAAGTCTGAAAAAGGCTGGGCAGCGTTCACCGGTTTTACTATGTTTATGTGTTTCAACGTTGCGATAGGCTCAATTGCCGCATTCCACGGTTGGACACCGGAATCGACTAGCGTTGCTGCGTTGATGAGCGACGCAGGCTACGACAAAGTCGCTGCGCAAAACTTCAATTCTCTATGGGGCGAAAACCTAGGCGTATTCTCATACAACATGGGTATTTTCAGCGGCATCATCGTTGGTTGTATCACAGCGGCGATCCATAACCGTTTCTACAAATTTGAAATGCCTGCGCTATTGAGCTTCTTCTCTGGCCCACGTGCAGTTGTGATCTTCTCGTACTTCTTGATCATGCCAATTTCACTATTTGCCTACTATGCATGGCCACCAATCGCAGGTGGACTGCAGTCGATCACCACGCTTATCACCAGTTCAGGTATCTTTGGTTCATTCCTATTTGGTGTGTTCGACAAAGGCCTACTTCCGTTTGGTCTGCACCACTTGATTGCTTTCCCAATCGAGTACACTCGTGTGGGTGGCGTAATGGAAATTGATGGCATCGTGTATGAAGGCGTTCGTAACATCATGAACGGACAAATGAGCTCACCAGATGCGACAGGCTACATCACTCATAACTTCACAAGTGGTCGTATTCCAATTCAGATTGGTGGTCTAACAGGCGCGGCGTACGCGATGTACGTGACGGCGAAAACGGAAAACCGTAAAAAGGTTGCTGCAATTATGGTACCTGCAGTGTTTACGGCAGCCGTAATCGGCATTACAGAGCCACTGGAATACACCTTCCTATTTGTTCAACCATTCCTATTCTTTGCGGTGCACGTGCCTCTTAATGGTCTAGCGTATGTGATTACCGAGATGATGGGCGTATCTATCCACGGTAACCAGTTGCTATTCATGGTGCCAAACCTGCTGCAACCAGAGAAAGTTCATGCTTGGGCACTGTTGTGGATTATCCCGCTGTACTTTGTGGTGTACTTCTACACATTCAAATACTTCATTCTTAAGTTCGACTCGAAGACTCCAGGGCGCGAAGACGATGACGGTGAAATTGCACTGTATTCGAAAGACGACTTCAAGAAGAAAAAGCAGCAAACCGAGAAAGGTCTACCGGTAGAAATCATCAAAGCCTTGGGCGGTGCCGACAATATCGAGAACGTCTCGAACTGTGCGACGCGCTTACGAGTTTCCCTGCACGATGACTCTTTGGCTGCCAGCGACCAAGTATGGAAGCAGGACCTCAATGCCATTGGTGTGGTGCGTATGAACAAAGGTATCCAAGTTATCTATGGTGCCAACGTGATTACCATTGCATCGGGCATCAAAGAAGCCCTAGGCATCGACTCTTAGCGGTAACCGCTCACTTTAAAGAATCCCAATAACAAAGCGACTCCTCCTGTGGCCCTGCGCCACAGGAAGGATTTCGTGTACCCAAAATATGGAAATACAATAATGAAAACCATGACAAAACATACTGTTACACTGCTTGCCCTGTGTGTGTCTGGCGCCCTACACGCCAGCGAAAATATCATTGCCGAATGGCCAGAACGCAGCCCTATGGTGTTCTGGGGAGATCGAGCGAACGAAGATTGGAGCTATGTGGACAATCTCGATGAGAGCCAAAAAAGCTTTTCTGAGAAGCTGAAGCGCCTCGAAATCGATGAGAGCGGCGATTGGAAAGTATCCTTTAGCGGTAACATCAAAGCGGCATTGGATAATCGTTGGAATCATATGTACGACGGCGACGATCGTAAAAAGAACGAACTGAGAACGCGCATGCAGTTTGCAACTGACGTGACTTACCAAGATTGGATGCGCCTATTTGGTGAAATTCGTACTAACTACACCAACCTAGACAACCCAGGCCCTGTCGATGATGCAGGTACCGACTTCCATCAATTATTTGCTGAGTTTAAGTTGATTGATGACGGCGACCAGTATCTAAGTACCCGTTTAGGCCGCCAAGAGATCTACTTAAACGAATGGCAAATGATGAACCGTGAACCGACACCAGTGCAGTCTAGCTGGAATGCGGCTAGCGCTAAGTACTCGGTAAGTGGCATCAACTTTGATGTTTACTACGGTGAGGAAGTCTTCCCTGTCTACGAAAATGGTGGTTTCGGTGGCAACTGGGATGACAAGACTAATGGCAAAAAATCGACAGGTTTGTTTGCTAACTGGCGTACTGACTTTGGTGCGATGCAAGCCTACGTGATGAGTAACCAGCTTACCAACGAAAGCTTTGTTAACGCGCCAGATGGTGACATTGATATTCAAGTGTTGGGTTTGCATGCCCATGACTTCGTCAGTGAAGGCTTTGGCTACATGGTCGATGGTATTTACCAGTTTGGTGATCATGCAGGCAAGGACATCTCCGCGTACATGGCTTATGCCGACTTTAACTATAACTGGAAAGCCGACTGGAACTACCGTTTAGGGATGAACTTGCACTATGCGTCTGGTTCGGACAAAGACAGCGATAAAGTGACGACCTTCAACCCATTGTGGACCGGCGACCCGCTGGGCTTCGCTCATGATGGTGCTTACGGTAACGCCATGCAGCTAGGTGGCTATTCGGTGATTGAGTATGCGCCGAAGCAAACGATAATTACTGGTTTTATGTCGACATGGCGTGCAAACACCGACGACGCAATATACACGCTTAACCAAGATGTACTCTTTGGTGAAAACTCAGATGAGAAATATGCGTACACCCAGTTCTATCTGCAGTTCCACAATTACATTACTGGCAACCTGAAAACCGAAGTGAATACCTACTACGCGTTGGCAAGCGACTACACCGATGATGTTGTTGGCCCAGATAGTAAAGATATCGCGCGCGTAGAATTAGCGCTTATCTATAACTTCTAAGATTTAAGTCCTATTAGATTACCAGCGATGTAATCGAACTGCCGTCTTGCCCAGCCTTTTGGCTGGGCTTTTTTATTGTTGGAAGCTGAGTCAGTTGGGGAGCAGAGAACCAAGGCGCAAAGAGTTGCCTATGTAATTTCATAACAAATCGCTTTTATGATTCATTCACATGTGATGGTGATCGCTGCTTCTTATTCTTAAGACGCCAAATAGCCTTAAATTAACTTTGAGATTTATCACGATAAACGCTTAGTCAATGGGCTTATTGTGATCTACTTTGAATATTATGAATTTCAAAAAAATCCTAGAAGTTTTGATTGGATCAAATTTCGTCTATTGACTTGTGTCTAATGAGAAAAATGTAATTAAATTTCTTGGCAGAATTTTGAGGGAAGCCCATTAAAACAGGTTGACACCCAATTAAGTGAGGTGTGCATCACAAAAACAGCTCAGTTGCGTGGTGAGTGGGCTGTTATTGATAATGACCCCATCGGATGACGATATGTTGATAGGGTAAAAAAATGCTGTATGAGTTAATCGACCACGAACTAGTAGATGTTATTAATGACCGTGCTTACCAATGGCAAGAAGCGGTTAAGAAGACGACTCAGTATCTAGAAGATAAAGGTTACGTCTCTCAGCACTATGCTGATGCCATTATTCAGTCTACCGAAGACAATGGCCCTTACTATGTTCTATGCCCTGGACTTGCCATGCCCCATGCTCGCCCTGAAACCGGCGTACTAAAAACGGGTTTAGGCATTCATGTCTTCCCATCTCCAGTTGATTTTGGTTCGGACCTAGGCCCAGCCAATGTCCTAATTACTTTAGCGGCAAAAGACTCAGATACTCACATTGAGGTGATTCAAGCGTTAAGCGAGATGTTTGTGGACGAAGAGAATATTGCCAAGCTGGCACAAGCTTCATCCAAGCAACAAGTGCTAGACATAATAAAAGCATACTAAAAGGAACATCACGTGAAAGCAAACATGCGAGCCAATGTGCAAGCCTTTGGTGGTCATTTGACTGCCATGGTGCTGCCAAATATCGGAGCCTTTATCGCTTGGGGCTTTATAACTGCACTCTTTATTCCAACGGGCTGGATGCCAAACGAAGCATTTGGTGAACTTGTTGGCCCAATGATCACCTACTTACTGCCATTACTGATTGGTTATACCGGTGGTCAGATCGTCGGCGATAAACGCGGTGCGGTAGCGGGTGCCATCGGTACTATGGGTGTGATTGTGGGCGCAGACATTCCAATGTTTGTCGGCGCAATGATCATGGGACCGCTCAGTGCTTGGGTTGTGGTGCAAATGGATAAGCGTATCCAACACCGAATTCCTTCAGGCTTTGAGATGGTGGTGAACAACTTCTCATTAGGCATCGTTGGCATGATCTTGTGTCTGTTTGCTTACGAGATTGTTGGTCCAGCCGTGACTGCCGCGAACTTGTTTGTAAAATCAGGCATCGAAGCGCTGGTGGCAACTGGATTCCTACCTCTGCTGGCGATCATCAACGAACCGGCAAAAGTACTGTTCCTGAACAACGCGATTGACCAAGGTATTTATTACCCATTGGGTCTGCAAGCGGCAGCAGAGTCGGGCAAGTCTATCTTCTTTATGGTGGCATCTAACCCTGGCCCTGGTTTGGGTATGCTATTGGCTTACGCGAAGTTTGGTCAAGGTCTGTCTAAGCGCTCTGCGCCAAGTGCCATCATCATTCACTTCTTCGGTGGTATTCACGAGCTGTACTTCCCGTACGTACTGATGAAGCCAATCATGATTGTGGCAATGATTGCAGGTGCTGCGACAGGTATCGCGACCTTCAACTTACTGGATGCTGGTTTAGTAGCGGGTCCTAGTCCGGGTTCTATCTTCTCTTACCTAGCACTTACGCCTAAGGGCAGCTTCATCGCCACTATCGCAGGTGTAACAACAGCAACGATTGTGTCTTTCTTAGTGGCTAGCGCGATTCTGAAGATGAGCAAGTCAGAAGACAAAGAAGACGAGTTTGAGCAATCTGTATCAGATATGAAAGACATGAAAGCGGAAGGTACAGTTAAACCTACTGCTGCAGTAACCACTCAAGAAACAGCGAAACCAATTTCATTTGTCGCGTTTGCATGTGATGCGGGTATGGGCTCTAGCGCCATGGGTGCCTCGACCTTTAAACGTAAACTGACTCAAGCCGGAATTGATATTGAAGTGAAAAACTTCGCTATCGAAAAGGTATCAAGTGAGGCCGACATTGTGGTCACACATGAAAGCTTAGAAAGCCGAGCGGTCAATGCAACAGGACTAACTGTCATCACAATTAAGAACTTCCTCAATGATCCAGCGCTTGATGAGCTGATGGATAAGATTAAGCAACAAACGGTCGCGACTGAGCAACCAGCCTAACAATGCAGTATGGGGTGGCATAGCACCCCGTTTTGGAGAGAAATCATGGTACAAACAACAGCAGCGGTTATCTGTGGTGAGAAAGACGTTCAACTAAGAACCTTTGATTTGCCAAGTATTTCAGCCGATGAGCTTCTGGTTAAAAACATCTCAAACAGTATCTGTTTGTCGACTTACAAAGCGGCATTGCTAGGCAGCAAACACAAACGTGTGCCAGAGAACATTGATGAAGTGCCAGTGATGACAGGGCACGAATACGCAGGTGTCATTGTCGAAGTGGGCGACAACCTAAAAGACCAATTCAAAGCGGGCGATTCATTTGTTCTTCAGCCAGCAATGGGCCTGCCTTCTGGGTACTCCGCAGGCTACAGCTATGAAACGTTCGGCGGTAACGCGACGTATTCCATCATTCCTAAAATTGCGATTGATTTAGGCTGTGTACTGCCGTACGAAGGAAGCTACTTTGCTGATGCGTCTCTTGCTGAGCCGATGTCGTGCATCATTGGTGCATACCACGCAAGCTACCACACGAAACCGTATGTGTATGAACACGATATGGGCATCAAGGAGGGCGGAGCGCTGGCGCTATTGGCTTGTGCTGGCCCTATGGGTATCGGTGCTATCGACTACGCCATCAATGGCCCCGTAAAACCTAAGCTGATTGTAGTGACAGATATCGATGCTGCTCGCCTCGACAGAGCTGAGTGCTTAATTCCAGTCGCTAAAGCGAAAGAGCAGGGCGTCGAGCTGCACTATGTGAATACCGCGCAAGTGGACGACCCTGTAGAGTACTTAAAGCAGCTAAACGGTGGCCAAGGTTACGACGACGTAATGGTCTACGCGGCAGTAGCACAAGTGCTGGAGCAAGCAGATGAGCTGTTAGGTAATGATGGCTGTTTAAACTTCTTTGCCGGTCCGACCGACAAGCAGTTTAAAGTGCCGTTTAACTTCTACAACGTTCACTATGAAGCAACTCATATTGTCGGTACATCGGGTGGTTCAACGGGCGATATGATTGAGTCGATTGAGATGTCTTCTCAAGGGCGTTTGAACCCATCATTCATGATCACTCACGTTGGTGGCCTGCAGGCTGCACCACATACGATTTTGAATCAGCTGGATATTCCAGGGGGTAAGAAACTGATCTACCCACATATTGATTTGCCATTAACACCGATAGATGAGTTTCTATCGCTGGCAGACCAAGACCCGTTCTTCGTTGAACTAGACGCTATTTTGAGTGCAAACAACTATGTATGGAATGCACATGCAGAAAAAGCGTTACTCGAGTTTTACGACGTGAGCTTAACGGTTTAGTTGCAACGAATTTGTGTGGTAGCCTTTGCGCTGCCACATAATGGAGAGGTCATCAGACGTTGTCACGTGAAGACGAATTGCTGGAGAAATTGGATGAGTGCGAAAGTGCCACCGCTTTTCTTCAGGTTTCAAACCAAATAATCAACCTCAAGCTAAAAGCATTACTTCCGAGAGTGTTCGTGCAAGACGACCTAGTGAAGGAGTATGCGGTGGATCCGTTATTGAAAGACGATGGCCCGCTGGTGACGACGGATGTCATGTCGAAGTTGATGTTTGCGATGGGGAAAATCTCCCTAGAAACGTACGCCGATATCGGTCTTTACGACCAAGTATTGGAGTATGCGGCATCGCAGCCAGAGAGCGTCGAATTTGTTGATGATGTGATATACGACTTTATAAACAATCAGGCCATCTTATCGTCGCAGCAAGACAGCTTTTACCTTGAGTCCATTAATCAGCTTAAGTTCTCTTCGTTTGAGTCCTTTTCGCAAATGAGATACGAATCTCTGATCAAAACAGTACTGAAACTGTCGTGCGAAATGTTGTTGGAAAGAATCGAAGAGGAGATCAATCAATAAGGGTTCACCATGAAAGTGAATTTAAATGTCAGTGGCTTTGAAACGGAAGCCGTATTTCCGGACAACGATGTTAAAAAAATCCATCAACCTCTTATCGAAAAATTCACTCGCTTGTACCAAGAAAAAGAGGAGCGAGTCGTTATCTTCCTTGGTGCTCCTCCGGGTAGCGGAAAATCCACATTAGCGGCATTTTGGGAACACCTTTCCGAACAGCATCAACAGCTAGAACCCTTGCAGGTACTGCCTTTTGACGGCTTTCACTACCCCAATGAGATCCTAGACACCAATACCATTGAGCGTAATGGAGAGATTGTGCCATTGCGAAGCATCAAAGGTTCCTACGAAACTTTTAATCTCACGGAGCTGATCGACAAACTAAAGCAGCTCAAAGTCAAAGATTCAAAGTGGCCTTACTACGACCGAAATTTACATGACCCAGTTGATGATGCTATTTCGGTGCAGCGCAATGTTGTTGTCGTTGAGGGTAACTGGCTGCTGCTAAACGAACCCGTCTGGAATGAGCTGCATCGACTGGCCGACTTTACTGTGTTTATTGATACTCAGCCGGAGTTTCTACAAGAGCGTTTAGTTGGGCGTAAGGTCCGAGGGGGAACGTCACCAGAAGAGGCACTGGAGTTCTATTTACGCTCCGATGCCGTTAATGTCGATAAGGTGCTCAATCACTCGGTAGAAGCTGATTTGAACCTGTTCTTAAACCAAGACGGCTCGTTTGAGATCCGTTAATTTGTCCACCTAGCGAGGAGATTGCTATGGATATCGTTATTGATAGCCACACCCACACGATTGCCAGTGGACACGCCTACAGCACCATTATAGAAAATGCTCAAGCAGCTAAGAATAAGGGGCTAAAACTTCTTTGTGCGACCGATCATGCTCCAGAAATGCCAGGCGCCCCCCATTACTGGTATTTCAATAATCAAAGAATTTTGCCCCGCTTCCTTCATGAGGTGGGTATTCTGCGTGGCGTGGAAGCTAACACGCTTAACGTAGCAGGAGAGATAGATCTACCACCGTCTTCCGACCAACATCTCGATTGGGTTATTGCGAGCTTTCACGAGCCAGTATTTAAGCCCTCAACTGAAGCGGAACATACCCGTGCATTGATCAACGCGATAAAGAGTGGCCGGGTTGACGTACTGGGCCACCTTGGTAATCCAAACTACCCGTTTGATATGGAACAGGTGCTGCGTTGTGCGAAAGAACATAACGTTGCGATTGAAGTGAACAATACATCGTTAACCGGAAAAAGCCGTAAAGGCAGCGATACCCGCTGCGACCAAATTGTGGCGATGGGTAAAGAGATTGGCGTGTTTTTTAGCACCGGCTCGGATGCTCACTTTTGTGAGGAAATCTCCAAGCTAGACTTAGCGATTGCACTGCTGGAAAAACACGGTGTGGATGAAGAAAAAATACTCACCACTTCGACCAGCCGATTTTTGAACTTCCTGCTGCTTCGAGGCAAACCAATAATTGCGGAGTTTGAATCGCTGTATTAAGCCAGCCTATCTCAATTAACATTAAAGCCCAGCTCTTTCGCTGGGCTTTTTACACTGTAAATACGCGCAGCAGTTATCAGCGTTGCACGTGAATTGGTGAGAGTGAAAGGTTTGCTGTTCAACACGAACTGCGCTGATGCTAGACTGGGACCCTAGTTATTAAACAAGTAAGTCATTTAAAAGGTAATCGAATGAACCCAATTCTAGCAATGCTGAAAGAGAACAACATCAGTGACGAGCAAATCAACGAGCTTTTTCAGACGCTGACGCAAAACCCTTTGGCTGCAATGGCGACTATTGGCCAACTTGGCTTGCCGCAAGAACAGCTACAAATGCTAATGGGCCAAGTGATGCAAAACCCTGCGCTGATTAAAGAAGCGGTAGAAGAGCTAGGCCTAGATTTCTCGAAAGTAGAAGCGGCGAAAGCACAGCTGGATCAGTCTCAAAACCAGTAAGTTGCTGCTACTCTATTAGCAATACACTTCGCAAACGAATAGGCCGTTAATCCATCATAAATAATGGGTTAACGGCCTTTTTGTACCAGCTTGTTTTGGGGCTATCCAGCGTATTGAGAACTGCTTGGTGGTGGGGCATATTGTTCAATCATTCGGTGGCCTTGATGAATGTTGATTTGCATTCGATTGACCAACTTTTGCAACTGTTCGATGCTCGGTGGCTGTTGTTGCTTAAGTTGACGCTCTAGCTCAAGCGCTTGATTGGCCATTATTGGTAGTCCAAGACTAAGCGCCATTCCTTTAGTCGCATGCAAAGTGCGTTGTAACGATGGCCAGTCTTTCGCAAGACACAGCGAAATCAACTCATCGACCGATGAATCGAAGCTGCTGATCATGCTATCAAGGATTTCTAATAGCGCTGCGTTATCCTCGATCAAACTTGCCACTACTTCCGACTCGCTCAGTTCTTCTTCTGTTAAGCTCAAGGCCTCTACGGGTTGGCGGTGGAGTGGTACAACGTTTGGTGAAGGTTCTGGTTGTGCGTCGGCATGAGGAAGGCGCGAGGCAAATTTATTGAGCGCGTCAGCAAAACTTTCTTGTTGCAGGGGTTTTGTAAGAACTTGGTCGGCACCAGCGGCGATAAAGCCGTCATGCGCTTCTCTGAACACATCGGCGGTGTAGGCAAATAGCAGGGTATTGATGCCCAGTTCTTTTCTGATATAGCGCGTGGCCTCTATGCCGTTCATTTCGGGCATATGGTTGTCCATCAAAATTAAATCGTATTGGTTGTGTTGAACCTTCTCAACAGCTACTCGGCCATTTTCTGCAACATCAACGCTAAAACCCTGCTGCTCACAGAAGTTACGCGCCACAATCGCATTAACACGGTTATCTTCGACCAGTAGCACCCGCAAGTGTGCTTGGCAGGCTGTGGCAGTTTCTACAGGCGCTTCGACCGGCGATGCTACGCTCGATTCTGTCCAAGAGATGGGAAGTTCTACGCGAAAGTGCGACCCCATCCCCTCAGTGCTGGTTAATGTGATTTTCCCGCCCATAAGATCTACCAGCTTTTTCACAATCGCAAGCCCCAGACCTGTACCGCCAAATTTTCGGGTGGTCGAGGTATCGGCCTGCTCAAATGAGTTGAAAATGTTCACTTGCTGGTCCTTTGCGATACCTATACCAGTATCCTCTACGTCGAAAATCAGCTGATTATGTTTCTTGTCGAAGTGGCTGCGAATAAGAACTTGCCCTTGTTTGGTAAACTTGACGGCATTACCACCTAGGTTGAACAAGATTTGGCGAATGCGGGCGCAGTCTCCAGTGAATTCAAGCGAGCTAGGTACATTGTTCTCGTTCACTAATTGGATGTTCTTTTCTTCGACTAAAGGTTCAAGTGCTCCGTACACCGGAGAAATCACTTGGCTGATGTTAAAAGGGGCAGCCTCTAGTTCGAGTTTGTTTTCTTCGACTTTAGAGAAGTCGAGAATGTCGTTGAGAATCGTCATCAGGTGCTGGCCGGAATCGAGGATCACCTTGATGTATTCTTTAGTTTTTGGCTCTTTGGTTTCATTGGCAATGATCTGCGACATGCCCAGCACCCCATTCATCGGCGTGCGGATCTCGTGGCTCATGGTTGAAAGGAACTCGCTTTTTGCTTTGGCGGCGGCTTCTGCTTTCTTGCGCTCTTGTTCTAGGGTTTCGTTGTAGCTGCGCATTTTCTGGTCACTTTCGACAAGGTTTGTTGCCATGTCTTTGAAGCTATTGGTCAACTGGGCGACTTCATCGTGGCCTGTGAGGTCATACTTATGATGTAGGGTCGCAACTCCCTCCGCTAGGTGGCCAGAAGCGACTTTTCGTGTGGCTTCAACCAGCAATTGAATTCGCTGTTTAACTCGAATCGAAGACCACAACGCCACAATCATGGAAATGGCGGCAGAAAGTAATGTACCGATGAGCAATACCATACTGGTGCGTTCAGCCGAACTATCGGATTTGATAACTCGAATATCGATAAGCTCTTGTTCGATTTCAATAAAACGAGCGATTTCGAGACGGATTTGGTCGATGATTTGTTTGCCGGTTTGCTGCTGAATCAGCTCCACAACGCTGGTCATTTCAGCTTTTCCCTCGACGACCAGTTTTCGCTGATTGATCGCGTATGTGCCTGCTTCCGCTAGCCATTGCTTGTGCAGGCTATCAACTACGGCGAGACGTTCGACTTGAGGCGGGTTATCGCTGACTTGGTGGGAAAGGGTTTGGAGTTTTTGAGCCCACACTTGAAGTGCTTGGTTGTAGGGTTCAAGAAAGACTTCATCACCAGTGATGAGGTAACCACGTTGGCCTGTTTCCATATCCACGACTAGGCTCAGCAGTTCTTGAGCGCGAGCGATGGCCTTATGGGTGTGGGTAACCCAATGGTTGTCCTCCACCATGGATTGAGTATTGTTGTACACGGAGATGGAGACAAGCAGCATGAGTAAAACTGGGATCGAGAAACAAACCAGCAGCTTTTTCTGGATCGAAATATTATCGAACCAGCGTGTGACCAATGACATGAACAACTCCATTTATAATTTTATTACTATTGTAGGCTATTTACTCTGATTTTGAGGCATGCAAAGGAAAGTTGTGACCATGTAAATAAGCTATCGCTAACTTACAGCCAAGAGTGTGAAGTGTCGAATGAGGAGAGGGTAATCTAGAGGGGGTTTAACCCTCTGTTATAAAGCGATTTGCGACTTTGGCTTCTTGTTTTTTCATCAGTTGATGAGCCGTCAGCATATGCTGTTCCATGACTTGCTTGGCTTTGACTGCATCACCTTTACGTAGGGCTTCTACAAGCGCACGTTGGCTTTGTACCCCAGTATTCCAAAGTTTGTGGTTACCCGGTTCGTAGAGTTTTTTATAGATCGTTAGTTCTGTCAGCATTTGGGCGGTAAAGCGCACCATAAATTTGAGCAGTTCGTTATCGGAATAACTGGCTAATAAACCATGGAATTCCAGAGAAGCAATATGGTGCTCGCGCTCTTGGTACACATCTTCGGGTGGGGTTTGGTATTTGTCGATCTGTTGATCGAGCGCTGCGAGTTGCAGGTCGCTTAGCCTTCCGGCTAATGATGCGGTGATCTCTGGTTCAAGAGAGAGGCGAATTTGGTAGAGGTCTGAAATAGAAATATCTTTGAAGAACAAATAGTTACTAAGTAGCGCCTGAGCCTTCTTTTCACTCATCTCGGTGACAAACACTCCACCTTTGGGCCCTGTCTTAGTTTTTAAGATCCCTTGAGCTTCTAGGATGCGCATGCTTTCACGAACCGTGCTTTTAGACGCATCGAACTGCTCCATGACTTGCAGTTCATTGGGTAAACGATCTCCGGGCTGAAGCGCTTGATCCACAATCCATGCTTTGATGGATTCTGCCAATTGTTGGGTTCTTCTTTGCTTTGCGCTGCCTGCCACCGTCAATCACCTTCTATTCCGTGCGCTACCGATTGAATTTTGAAGCATTTCTGCCAGATGTCACCTGTTTTCTGCTTTTGCTTCATCACGCCACGCATATCTTTTGGCTATGAAACCATCCGATTATCGATCGAATCACACTCACAAAAAAGCTATTTATCATGATAAATGGCTTTCATTTGATATTTATCATGATAAATTAAATAAGATATGGTCAAAAATAGAACGATTCATCATGGAAAAATTCGTAGAAACAGCCAGCTTGGCGTGGGAATGGTTAGAAAGCATCGCGTTTTGTAGCCAAACCAAAGATCCAGACAGTGAAGGGGTAACCCGTTTGTGTGCCAGTGAAGAGCACGCGGCGGCAAACCAGAAACTCCGTGAGTGGATGCAACAATCTGGGATGGAAGTTCGCCTAGATAACGCTGCAAACTTGATTGGCCGTTACAAGAGTGAAAACCCAAACGCGAAAACGCTGATTTTTGGCTCACACCAAGATACGGTGCCAAACGGTGGTAAATACGACGGCATTTTAGGTGTGATTTTACCGCTCGCATTGGTGCATCATTTCCACCAAAACCAAGTCGCGTTTCCGTTCCACATCGATGTTATTGCATTCAGTGATGAAGAGGGCACGCGCTTTCAATCGACATTGCTGGGCTCAAAAGCGATTTCAGGGACGTTTGACCCAAGTATGCTAGAGGCCGTAGACACTCATGGCGTGAGCATGAAAGACGCCTTGATTCAGTTTGGCTGCCAGCCAGAGAAGATTGCGCAAGATGCCTACGATAGAGACTCGGTATTAGGTTTTTTGGAAGTGCATATCGAGCAAGGCCCTCAGCTTGAACAAGCGAACCTACCAGTAGGTGTAGTGACTGCCATGACGGGTATCGAGCGCCACACGCTTTCGATTCTTGGTAAGGCCGGCCATGCTGGCACAGTGCCTATGAACCTACGTCAAGATGCGCTAGTGGGCGCGGCACAAATCATTCATATGTTCGATCAGCTGTGTAAGCGTGAAGACGATTTAGTCGGCGTGGTGGGTAAGATTGCCAACTATCCGAACGGCGTGAATGTGATCCCTCAGCAAACGGATTTTACCATCGAACTTCGTTCACCAAACGATGCTTCACGTATTGCTGCGCGCGAGGAAATGTTGGCAGACATCAACTCTTTGATGGCTCAGTACAACCTGCAATATCGCCACGAGCAAACTTATGAGCAAGCCGCTGTGACTTGTTCTGATGCGCTGTCTGCCACGCTTGCTGAAGCGATTGGGCAAGCTGGTATTGAAGCTAAACACTTATTCAGCGGGGCGGGCCATGATGGGCTAGCCGTGAGTAAGCTAACCGACATTGCGATGCTGTTTATGCGTTGTACCGATGGCATTAGCCATCACCCAGACGAAGCGATTTTGCAGCAAGACCTGCGAGCGGGCGTTGAAGTCCTAAATCACTTCTGTTTGCGAATGAAACAACAACACACATAAGGTAGGTAAACCTGCCTCCCGTTAAGCACTTTAAACCTTATTTGAGGTCGCTTGTGAATTTGGGTGTTCAAACGATTGGGCATCCATTCCTATACTAAGGAGAGACTATGCTATGGATATGACAAATAAAATGGAGACGACAGAAAAGAAGGTTTGGTATAAAAACATGCCAGATCCAATGGTGCTGATCTTCATGATTCTCGTTGCCACTTACTTGCTAACTTTCATTGTTCCAGCAGGTGAGTTTGAACGAGTCGTTGTCGATGGTAAAACCACCGTAGTGGCAGATTCATTCGCCTATTTAAGCGATGTTCCATCTGTGCATTTCTTCGATATTTTTGTAGCGATCCCGAAAGGCCTTATTAGCGCTGCGCCTTACTTGTTCATCGTATTTATTGCGGGTGGTTTGTTCCACATTCTGCAACGCACCGGTGCGCTTGAAAATGCCATTGGTGTTGCAGTCAACAAAGCTGGCGTGCAAAACCGTAACCTGATCATCACGGTAGGTACGTTTATTTACGGTTTCTTTGGTGTTGCTGTCGGCTTTGAAAATAACATTGCCTTAGTCCCAGTGGCGGTTCTGATTTCTGCCGCTGTTGGTTACTCTAGTTTAGTGGGCACCGTTATGGCGGTGGGCGGTATCGGTGTGGGTTTCGCACTTTCCCCGATCAACCCATACACAGTGGGCGTTGCACAGGGCATTGCTGAGTTGCCAACCTTCTCGGGTGCTTGGCTGCGTGCTGCAATGGTAGTGTCTTCACTTGCGCTGCTTTCTTACTACATCTGTACTCGCGTTGCGAAAATGGACTTTAAAGAGCCAGATTCAGCAGAAGGACTAAGCAAAGACCTATCTGAGTACACGCTAGGGAAAAAAGACAAACTGACGTTAGGCGTTTTCTTAGCTGGCCTAGGTATCATGCTGTACGGTGTGTTCTCTAATGGTTGGTACATCAACGAAATCGCTGGTCTCTTCCTATTGATGGCGATTGTGATTGGTGCGGTTAACGGCCTTAACGCGAACAACATTGTAAAGCAGATGATGGAAGGTGCATCTGGCGTGACAGCTGGTGCTCTGGTTATTGGTGTCGCGGCATCGATTCAGATCATTCTCGACCAAGCGCAAATCATCGACACCATTGTCAGTGCGTTAAGTTCATTGATCCAAGATATGCCTATTGCAGTATCTGCGATTGTGGCGAGTGTGGTGCAAGGGGTAATCAACCTATTCGTACCGTCTGGTTCTGGCCAAGCGATGGTGACGATGCCGATTCTTATCCCAGTTGCAGACTTAGTTGGCATGAGCCGTCAGCTAATGATCACAGCATTCCAAGTGGGTGATGGCCTAACTAACCTGATTGTTCCAACTTCTGGCGGTACGCTGGCCATGCTAGCACTTGGTCGTGTGTCTTACGAGCAGTGGTTGAAAGCGATTTTGCCATTCATGCTGTTTGTGTACGCACTGTGTTGGGTTGCTCTATTTATTGGGCAAATGGTGGGCTACTAGCCACTCGCTAAAGTAGTTGTATTGAGAATCTATGACGATTTCACTTATTCACGTTAACCCTGAAACTGGGTTATCTGCTTCCATTACGGCAACCGGAGGGGTTGCCGTTGGTGGCTACGTTAATCACAGCTGGCGTGGTGTCGGCGCATGTGCCACTCAAGGGTTATTCACTAACCCTTGGTATGCTGATAACGCAAAAAAGGCACTGGAACAAGGCTTGAACTGCCAGCAAGTGATCGAGCAATTGAAGCGTAATGATGCCGAATTTGCCAAACGCCAATGTATGGTGATGGATAAAGAAGGCAACAGTGCGTTTATTAACGGCGAGGAGAATATTTCTTACGTGGGTTCGTTGTCGCTGCCTCACATCGCGGTTGCAGGCAATATGCTAGAGAGCGACGCGGTCATAACCGCATTTGCTCAAGCCTTTGTTGCAGCCGTGACCGTTAACTCTGAGCAAGTGCTACAGGGAGAAGTGCCGGCTTATAAGCCTGATTATGAGCTGCAGCTGCCTGAGGCTTTAATTGCTGCGCTGGAAAGCGCTCTAGCGGCAGGGGGCGATAAGCGCGGTACTTATTCGGCTTCATTGCGTATTGAGAGCCTGACTCAAGCACCGGTTGATATTCGTGTCGATTGGTCTGACGATAACTTAATTGCTGATTTGCGTAAGGTGCTTAGCCGAGTGCAAGAAGCGGGCTTCCAAGACTTTCTTCGTCAGCTGCCAAACCAATAACTCCAGCCTAATATGAGAAGCTAGGTGGCGACAGCTAGTTTCTCTCCTTTCTGTTTTACGGTAACTTGAACACCGTGTGTTTCAATCATCTCAGGTTCACCGTGCTAAATAACATCAATCTGAACTTACTTCGTTCGCTGCATGTGCTGTTAGAAGAGTGCCATGTTAGCCGCGCTGCTCAGCGTTTGCATATTACTCAGTCGGCAGTGAGTAGGCAGTTGGCCCAATTGCGGGAGCTGTGCGGTGACCCCATTTTAGTGCGTGAAGGGAACAGCTTAATTCCGACTCCACGGGCTCTGGTACTGAAACAGAAATTGGAAGCGTTGCTGGGCGAGTTTGAGCACTTGTTGAGCGACAAACCCTTTGAACCCAAAGACTGGCAAGGTGAGTTAGTGCTCGCTTCCAGTGACTATGTTGCTCAGTACTTGCTGCCCAATATTACTCAATATCTTAACCAAGCAGCGCCGAAAATCGATGTTGCCTATCGTTTATGGCAACCCGATTTTTTAGAGAAAATGCACGATTTAGGCATTCATCTCGCGACTTCTATGTTTGCAGAGCAACCAAAAGGTGTGTCGAGTATTAAGATTGGTGAAGACAACTCGGTGTGCTTAATGAAAGACACCCATCCACTTGCAAGCAAAAACTCATTATCTGTTGAAGACCTGACGGCTTACTCACACATTAAAGTGACCGGTGGGGGCGATAAAGACTCCAGTACTGATGTGGTACTGAAACAGCAGGGCATTGAGCGTCGAATTGCGTTGAAAGTCCCATTTTTCTCAGCCGCGATTAACACATTAGTATCGAGTGAACACTTGATGGTGGTGCCTAGGCATATTGCGGTGAACCTTGCTCGTCATTGGCCCATCGCTCACAAAGAACTACCATTTACCACGCAAGCTCACCAGTACTGGCTGATGTGGCACCCGAAATATGACAGTGACCCTGCACATCGTTGGGCGAGAGAGCAAATCGCAGTGTTAATGCAGGACTCTGATTATTCAATCTAAGTAAATCGACTTTCTTAATGGGGAATGATCTGAAATCATGACCTTTATGAGAATGTTTGATTTCAATTTATAGCTTAGCCTTTGTTACAGTGACCACAAAGAGGAGAGCATTATGACGTTCACAGTGTGGTTATCACTTTTCACCATTTGTATTCTTGGCGCAATGTCGCCGGGACCGAGCTTAGCGGTTGTGGCTAAGCACTCACTTGCGGGCGGCAGGCTAAACGGACTGGCAACAGCATGGGCGCACGCGTTAGGTATTGGTATTTACGCCTTTATTACATTGATTGGTTTGGCCGTGGTGCTTCAGCAAAGCCCGCTGCTGTTTAAAACCATTAGCGTTGCCGGTGCTGGATACTTGGCTTACTTAGGCTTTAATGCACTGCGTTCAAAAGGTGGTGTTGCTGCTAAATTGGAGTCGGGCGAGAAAGTCAGTGTTTGGCAATCGGCGCGAGAAGGGTTCTTCATTTCGATTCTTAGCCCCAAGATCGCATTGTTCTTCATCGCATTGTTTAGCCAGTTTGTCGCGCTGGGAAATGAACTGAGCAATCAAATGATCATTGTGGCAACGCCGCTGATTACTGATGGCTTGTGGTATACCTTCATCACGCTGATCTTATCCAACTCGAAAGTCATCGATAAAATCCGTTCTAAAGCGGTACTCATTGATAGGTTATCTGGCCTAGTACTTATTGGCCTTGCGGTTCGAGTGGTCGTGACGCTTTAACTTACCGCTTAACTTGAAAGAAAAAGCCCAGTCATCGACTGGGCTTTTTAATTTGCGTTTGGCTCTACTCACAAGGATGTGCAAGATGAATAAGGGCTAAGCCACCTTGAGATGTTTCACGGTACTTCTTATTCATGTCCTTGCCCGTTTGGTACATGGTCTCAATCACTTTGTCGAGTGAGATTAAACACTTACTGGTGCGTTTAAGTGCCATTCGTGATGCATTGATGGCTTTCATCGCACCCATTGCATTACGTTCGATACATGGCACTTGAACCAATCCGCCGATTGGGTCGCATGTCATACCTAGCGAGTGCTCCATTGCTATTTCTGCGGCAATACAGATTTGCTCGTTACTGCCACCACGAAGGGCGGTAAGGCCTGCAGCGGCCATTGAAGACGATACGCCGACTTCACCTTGGCAGCCAACTTCAGCACCCGATATGGATGCATTGGTTTTGTACAAGATGCCAATCGCGCCAGAGACGGCAAGGAAATCCTTTAACTGTTTGGTATCTAACGGTTTGATAAAGCGATGGTAGTACATCAACACTGCAGGTATCACACCAGCTGCGCCATTGGTTGGCGAGGTAACCACTTGGCCGCCAGCGGCGTTTTCTTCGCTAACGGCAAAGGCAAACAAGTTAATCCAATCCATGATTTCCATTGGATCATTTTCTACCGCAGCATTGGCTTCCAGTTTCTTCAGTAGGTTTGGCGCGCGGCGAGTGACATTCAGGCCACCATCCAAAATACCTTCTGTCTCAAATCCTCGCTCCATACAGCGTGTCATGACTCGCCAGATTTGATCGGCTTTACGGTCGATGACTTCGCTATCTTGGAATGCGGTTTCGTTAGCTAGGATCATACCGCCAAGGCTAAGGCCATGTTTCTCTGCTTGGGCGAGCATCTCGTCTGCGCTGGTAAATGGGTAAGTCACCGAAGTAGGTGCTGCCGTTTTACCGCTCTCTAGCTCTTGTGCTGTGGCGATAAAACCACCGCCGATGGAATAGTAAGTCTCAAAACCGAGGGTATTGCCCTGCGCATCAAAGGCCGTGATGGTCATGCCATTTTCGTGCAGGGGTAAGTTGTCTTGGTGGAACAGCATATCGGTTTGGTAGTTGAACGCGATGTTATGCTCGCCAGCAACGAGCAATTGGCCTTGTTCTATGGCGTTACGCATTGCCTGATTTGCGCTGGTGATTTTGATGTTGTCGGGCGTATTACCCAGTAACCCAAGTAAGGTAGCGCGATCGGTATGGTGGCCAATACCGGTAAGCGATAGGGAACCGTATAAATCGATTTGGATACGGGCGACTTGCTTTAACTGCGTTTGTATCGCTTGGGTAAACTGAAAACCCGCGATCATTGGACCATTGGTATGGGAGCTAGACGGTCCCACCCCAATTTTGTAGATATCGAAAATAGAAAGCATAGTGTTAACTCGTTAAGACAGGGCAGCGAACAACCAATCGGGTAACGCGATACTTGCGACGATAGTCAGCACCGCAAATACCAGTAGCCCATAATGGCTGGTGGTTGGCTTAGCAAAAAGGTGTTTTTGGTTAGCAATAAAATCTTGCTGTTGTGGAGTTAGCGTGCCGGTGTGTCGACTCACGATGACACCGAACAGCAGAAAAACAAAGGTGCCGAGTGGGGCAAACCACGGCCAGGCAATGCCTGCCGACATAGCGCTAAATACCGCGATAATGCTGGTAATGCTGCCAGCGATGACGCCACGTTCGTTAGACTTTGCCCACGCTAGGCCAAGTACAAACGAGCCCAAGCGGATACCCACAAAAATTGAGGTCAAACTGGCAATGGTTTTAAGCACTGATTCGTTCGAAACGGCGAACAGCGCAGGTACAACGACAAACCCCGCCGCCAATAAACTCAGCTTACGCGCGACCTTCTCATAATGTTTGTCTTTGGCGCCAGTGCGAATAAAGCGCTTATAGATATCGAACGTCGCCACCGTTGCCATTGAATTGTAGGTAGAGTCGAGCGTCGACATTGCGGCTGCAGCCAATGCTGAGATAATCAACCCCACCACAATTGGATTGGTATGGTTGAAGACGAAATCTAAAATCACTTCGTTGCTGTTTGCGAAATGTTGATCCTGATAAAAGATGCTAAGTAATACACCAATCAGCGCAAAGAATAGGTAGATGAAGAACGCTCCGTAGCCACAAAGCAGCATGGATTTTTGTGCTGTCTTCACGTCTTTGGTTGCAAGCGTTCTTTGAATGATCAGTTGGTTGGTGGCGTATACACTCAAGTGAAGAAAAGTCACCGCTACCACACCTGCCCACAGCGTGGTGTCCACGCCAAGATCGAAGTCGAAATTGACGATTTCGAGATGCTCGCGAGAGAGGTGCTCGCCGGTATTAATGTCGATAAGAAGAATGGCAAAGATAGCGATACTACCGATCACGAGCACAGCAGACTGCAGCATATCTGTCCAGATGACGGTCGAGATCCCACCCGCATAAGTGTAGCAGGCGGTGAATAGACTGATATAGATGATCGCTTCGGAAATACTAATGGGCAGAACTTGAACCAGTATTAGAGCCACAGCATAGAGAATTACCCCCGCCGATATGCACTGAACGATAATAAACAGCACTGAGTTGATGGTTCTTGCGACGACACCAAAGCGCAGCTCAAGGTATTCGTAAATCGAAGTGAGTCCCAGTTTATAGAAGACGGGAACAAAGAAGACCACCGCAAAAAAGATCACGATAGGATAGTTGAGGTGTACGCTCATCGCTTCCATACCTGAGCTGTAGACCCAACCAGGCATACCAACAAAAGTCATGGCACTAATGTAGGTAGCTAAAATGGAGATCCCAGCGGTAAACCAGCCAAACTGCTTTCCACCAGTGGAAAAATCACCACCAGATTTATAGCGCTTATTTACTAAGTAGCTGATTAATATGGTTATAGACACGTAAAGTGCAATTACCATAAAGCTTGAGTACGTAACCATTTAGGCGTTTCCCCTTGGTGCTTAGAAACTATTTTCCTTACGTATGAGTGCCAACGGTTGGCGATTCCTATCCAAAATCCACTCTAAATGCGAATTTTGTCACCAATATAGATGAATCCTTGCACAAAATACGCAAATCAGGCTCACAGCGAGACTTGGATCACCAAAAATGCTAAAATGGGTGCGTATTCATTTTAAAATTGACCTTGATCACGGATCATTAGGTAGAAAAAAAACTATGATCCTCCCCGACATCAACGCAGGAAAGATCTTAAAGTGATGCTTTCTTGTTTGAGACAATACTAAAAAATCCTAAGTGAAATAGAGGTTTATCGGTCATGACCACCAAGAAACACATGAGCGAAGTTCCTATGATTCAAAGAGTAGCGGCCTATTTGGCAATTCTGGTTGGCTACTTTTTCTATTGTTACAACTTTGTAATTATTGATTACGTACGCCCTTATATTGTTGAAGCGTACGACGGGATCAGCCTATCGGATACGGCTCAGTTCTATACATGGCAGTCGGTTGGCGCACTTATTGGTGCCCTCAGCTGTGCATGGTTCGCAACAAAGTTTGGTAAAAAATCAACGCTAATTGCGATTACAGCCTTAAACGGCGGTGCCACTATCATCAATATGATGTTTACTGACTACGCGACTTGGGCCGCAATGCGTTTCATCATTGGTCTTTCGCTAGGTGGTTACTTCACCGTAGCAGTGAGCTTGATGATCGGCCTATTTACTCCAACGGTACGCGGCAAGCTGACCGCATTTGCTTCATCTATGTTCTCTGTAGCGCTGATGGTAATGGGTGCGTATGCAGCATTCATCTCAAGCATTGATGCTCCATGGGAAAGCCTAATGTGGGTTGGTGGTGTGCCACCTCTAGCAGCAGCGGTTGTGATGCTATTTGTTCTACCGAGTGACAAGAAAGTCATTGCTTACGGTGAAGAAGAGCAAGCGGAAGCTGAGAAAAACGACGCAACAGTGAAAAAAGGTTCTTGGGGTGAAATGCTTAGTAAGCAGCACCGTACCATTACCATCACGTGTCTATTGCTGGCTGGCCTGAACTTCTATGGTTTCCAATTCTTCGGTGGCTTTGTTACGACTTACTTACGTGAAGTGCGTATGTTTGATGGTGCCACGATTGGTCTTATTTTCTCAATTTCAGCCTTTGGCTCACTATTTGGTGCGTGGTTCTGGGGTTGGGCGGCAGATAAATTCGGCCGTAAATTCAATGCTCTGGGCTTTTATTCTAGCGGGCATCATGGTATCGGTATTCTTTGTTGCTCCTGGTGATGTGATGATTGGTAGCCTAAACATGCTGGCTATTCTAGGTCTTATCTACAACTTTGGTTTGTCTTCTTCAGCTGTGTGGGGTGGGTATTTCTCAGAACTGTTCCCTGCGCATCTTCGTAGCTACGGCGCGGCACTGTTCCACGGTGGTCGTATCTTGGGTATGTGGGCACCAATGGTTCTTATCTTCATTCAAGAGCGTACCGATCTTCAAACTGCGATGTGGGGTTCACCAATCGTATGGATCGTTGCTGGCCTACTATGGTTCACCCTACCTGAAACACTAAAAGGCGGCCTGTTCGACAAGAGCAAAGGTAAGCAAACCGCTAACGCTTAATCAATACGAATTACCCAGCTGAACCATATGGGTTCAGCTGGTAACTAAACACTTTATCGAGTCCTGTTCCAATGCTGACTCGGCAGCAAAAAGAGAGATGATTATGTCTAAATATCAAGAAGCAAAACGTGTGGTTCGCGACTACTTCGATGCGATGGAAAATGCAACTCACGAGAACGTAGCTGAAGTACTAAAAGCACATACTTCAGAAGATTACCTATGGCGTGGTGTTTACCCATTCCGTGAGCAACAAGGTGCACAAGCCGCAGCAGACGTTTTCTGGTCTCCACTAATGAAGTCAATGACTCGCATGCAGCGTCGTCAAGACATCTTTATCGGTGGTGAAAACGAAGTCACTTCTGGCGAAATCTGGGTTATGAGCATGGGTCACTTCATGGGTCTATTCGACGCAGAATACCTAGGCATGCGCCCAACTGGCAAGATCATGAACCTTCGTTACGCTGAGTTCAACTGTGTTGAAAACGGTAAGATCACTAAGACTGGTCTTTTCGTTGACCTTCTAGGCATGATGGATCAAGCGGGTTGCTACCCACTACCACCATCAACGGGTCGTCACTTCACTTACCCTGGCCCACGTAACCACGACGGTCTACTATTCGAAGATGCTGCCCCAGAAGAAGGTGTGGCAACACTAGCACTTGTGAACAAGATGGTTGATGACCTTTCTGCACTCAACGACAGCGGCGCGATGGGTTGCCCACCAGAAGTGCTAGAGAAGAGCTGGTCTAAAGACATGATCTGGTACGGCCCATGTGGTATCGGAGCGTCTTACACAATTCCTCGTTACCAACAGCAACACCAATTGCCGTTCCGTAACAACCTGAAAGACAAGAAGTTTAACGGCCACGTATGTCGCTTCGCAGAAGGTAACTTCTCTTGTTTCTTCGGCTGGCCAAACCTATCAAACACGCCAATTGGTGGTTTCCTAGGTATGACTGGTGGTGAAATCCGCGCAGACATGCAAGTGGTTGACGTGTACTACCGTGACGGTGACAAGCTATCTGAAAACTGGGTATTGATCGACCTACCTTACTGGCTAAAACAGCAAGGCCTAGACGTATTCGAGCGTACTCAGCAGATCCTAAATCCATCTCTATAAAGAGATTGTAGAGGCGGTTCGTTCATCCGCCTCGGTGTTGCCCAAGCATTCCTTCTCGGCTTAGGCACATGCTCCCAACTAGTGCCTCAAGGATGGGGCACGCTCTTTCCTAATTATTATTCATAACGGGCCTAAAAAGCACGGTGGCTTTTCTCGGCCTGAATAACGAGAGACAAAATGAAAAAGTCGATAGTTTCAGCAGTGGTTTTGGCTGCACTGACAACCAGCTCTGCTTTTGCCGCACATACTTTTGTAAACGATGCGGGCGATAGCCTGACCTTAGATGGTCGTTTCGATGTTCGTTACCACGATAAAGGCGGCGACCATCAAGGTGAGTGGAATAGCGGCAGTTCGCGTTTTGGCCTAAAAGGTCAAATGGGCCTAGACGATGGCTGGACAGGTTTTGGCCACGCAGAGTGGGGTTATAACTCGGGTGCCAATGGCGATAACATCTACGATCGCCTACTTTACGCGGGTGTTGAGCACGAGAAATACGGCAAGATTGCAGCAGGTACTAAGCAGTGGTCTACCTTCTACGATGTCGCTTGGTTTACAGATATGGGCCGACTGTTCGGTTCACGTGGCTCGGGTTACTACAACCTATCTGACTGGGGTATTGCATCGGGTACGGGCCGTGCAGAAAACTCAATCACCTACCGCAACAGCATCAATGAAAAGTGGAAGTACGGCTTCACTTACCAAACGACGCGTGAAGACGTAGGTTTGGCTGATGGCAAAACAGCCACACTTAAGAATGGTATGGGTGTTTCAACTCTGTACACGGTTGCTGATGGCCTGACGGTAGGTCTGGCGTACCACCAGAACGAATTTGACGACATTGATGCTGGCGTTAAAAACATCCAAGATGGCGATACTCAACGCATCGGATTACTAGGCGTTAACTACGTCAATAATGGCCTATTTGTCGGCTTAACCTACAGCCAAGGTTCGAACTGGGAAACAAACACACTTGCGGAATTCTATGATCACCGCGGTGTTGAGTTCTTCACTCATTACCACTTTGACAACGGCTTCCGTCCGACCTTTAACTACAATTACTTAACGGACACAGACGGCAACGCAAATGGCTACGAGCGCCAGTACGTTGTACCTGGCTTAGAGTACCACTTCCAAACCAACAAGTTGTTAGTCTGGACAGAGTACCAGTTTGACTTAGGTAACGAGAAAGCAGTAGGTAACTCATTTGAAAATAATGATGACCAGTTTGCTGCGGGTATCCGTTACTACTTCTAGTCATCCAAAACGAGAGGCTGACCGGGTTACTTAGCCTCTCTAATTGTTTGGGAACCTACTAAAGCCTTACTTGTGAGTAAGGCTTTTTTTGTGGGTACAACCCAAAACTCATTTAAAGATGCGATTTGACCTAATAATAACAAGGTTCGAAGATAATCTTCTTATGAATACGTACCTACATATGTTACTCTGTGCACAGTCAATCGGCTTAGACATTTATACTGATGAATATTGAAAAACAAACGGTTACTTCTAAAGATGTAGCAAAGCTTGCTGGGGTTTCTCAGTCGACCGTATCGCGCGTATTTGTGCCGGGTAGTTCAGTTGCAGAAAAGACCAAGCAAAAGGTTTTTGAAGCCGCGAAAGCATTAAATTACCGACCAAATGCCTTTGCTCGCAGTCTCACTACCAATGAATCTAAGTTGATTGGATTGGTCTTCCCAGATGCCGATTATCCTATTCATATGAAAACGCTACAGCTCATCTCTAGTGAGTTGCAAAAGCAAGGTTACTCGGCTGTGCTGATTCCTTGGCAGTTTGATGGCCAAGATTCGCATTCGATCCCGAACATCTTCCAGTATCGTGTTGATGGTGTGATTGCCGCGTCGGCGACGTTTAATAAATCGTTGTATGAAGAGTGTGCCGAGTTCAATATTCCTGTCGTGCAATATGCTCGTGTCGTGGAAGGAACCAAAAGTAGCTATGTGATCAGTGATAACTATGAAGCAGGCCAGCAGGCTGCGCAGCACTTGCATGAAAAAGGCGTCAAAAGCTCAGTGTACTTAACTGGTGAAGTACCCACCTTTACTAATGGCGAGCGTGAAAACGGTTTTTGTTCTGAATTTGAAGAGCTGACAGGCAACCTACCGCGAGTGATCGAAGCAAGCTATGACTACGATGGAGCGTTAGAGGAAATTCGCAAATTAATGGCCGATCCTTCGCGTCCTGAATCTGTTTTCTGTGCGACCGACAACCTTGCCATGGCGGTGATGGATGTGGCTCGATTAGAGTTTGGCCTACGAATCCCAGAAGATCTCAAAGTGCTCGGGTTTGATAATATTCCTCAGGCAGAATGGTTAAGTTATCAGTTAACGACCTTTAGGCAGGATTTCAAGCGCTTAGCTCGCGAGTCGGTCAAAGTAATCGTCGACCAAATCAACGATAAGAACAGCAGTGTGGTGAAAATGATGGTTCCCGCCAAAATTGTTGAGCGTAAAACCACGCAGTCTAATTAAGTGATGTTTTTGTTTAGCAGCCAAAAAACGTGAGTGGACTCCAAATACTCAGCGTCGAATTGCGCTAGGTTGTAGTGGTTAGTAACGGATAACCAAGGAGCAGCTATGTTGGGTGAGAACCACTCTCTACTGAACGAATTTTCGGACTACACAGACACGATTAAAGCGTTGGCAAAAGCCGATGAAGTGTTTCTAAAAGACATGAAAGCTTACGATGCGTTAGATAAAGATATTCGCACTTTAGAATTGCGAGATTCTCCAATCAGTGATGAGGAGATGCATCGGATGAAGCATGACCGAGCGATGCAGAAAGACGACTTGTATCAACGGATTTTACAAGCGCACCAGTAGCGCAAAGCATACAAAAAAGGCGGGTTTCCCGCCTTTTTTCGTTTAATGCAGAATGATACCCTGAGCTTCTTTAAAGTAAACGGATAAGTGGAGGTACCCGTTGGATATACATTTTCGCACTGCAACCAGTGACGACTTAGCCAGTTTAGTGAACATGCTCGCCAGTGACCCGCTTGGTGCGCAGCGAGAAGACACCACCACTCCCCTGAATACAAGTTACTTATCTGCGTTTCAAGCCATCGATTCTGATCCCAATAATCAACTGATTGTGGCTGAACATGAGCATAAAGTGATTGGAATGCTGCAGCTCACCTATATTCCCTATTTGACGCATATTGGCAGCTGGAGAGCTCTGATAGAGGGTGTCCGAATTCATCAGGATGTTCGCGGTTTAGGGATTGGGGAGCAGATGTTTGAATACGCGATTCAGCAGGCTAAGCAGAAAGGCTGCAGCATGGTGCAGTTAACAAGCGACAAACAACGCCCTGATGCCATTCGCTTCTATCAAAAGCTGGGTTTTGTGGCGAGCCACGAAGGGTTTAAGCTAGCGTTATAAGCAGAACCTAAGGTTCTGCTTACTCGCTGAGCATGGATGATTTTCAACCTCGATTGAGCTCTAGCCTTTCTTCATCTCGGTATTAAATGTTTCCAGCGCTTCAATTACGGCTTCCACTTTAGCATCGTCGAGGGCATCGGAGTGAGGCTGACTAAAGCGCTCGATGTCGTTATCAAAATACAGCCCGTGCGCCTGACTAAACTCCTCGGATAGGGCTGCACGGATCAATATCTCCGCCCCAAGTTTAATGTCCCCTCCGGCAATGCCATACGCATCTTTAACCATTTTACTGCCTAGTAAAGATTTAGGGTTCACAGAGACAATCATCGGCCCCTGAGTTTTGTTCATTTCCCCTAACCAGCGCGACCACATCGTTAGTGCCAACTTACTCTGAGCGTAAGCTTCACCATCGCCAAGTTGTGTTTCCCCCATTAAGGCTGGGATGCTAACTGGCGCTTGCGCAGCGGAAGATAGGTTAACGACTCGGCCGTCTTTCTCTATCAAAGGCAGCAGGGTTTTGGTTAGCTGATAAGGCGCAATGGTGTTGACCACAAAGCGAACATCTAGCCCTTCAAGTGTCACTGGTGAAGGCGTACTAAACACACCAGCGTTATTGATAAGCACATCCAAAGTACCAAAACGCTGTTGAACCTCATAAGCCATATTAGCGACTGCGTCTAAGTTAGAGAGATCGGCCAATACAGGTTCCACTTTCCCAAACACAGAGAGTTGATTGGTTACCGTATCTAGCTTGGATTGGCTGCGACCATGAACAATGACATGGTGGCCTAATTCGACCAGTGCTTTAGCGGTTTCGTAGCCGATACCATCGGTAGCACCTGTAATAAGAATTCGCTTTTGCATGAGAATACCTCTGAAATTCAACGTGTTTAAAGTTTACTTATGAGTAGAAGCTAGACCAAGTAGTGCCCACTTGAAGGAATTTCAAAAAATCTTTGAAAGTGCAGTCTAATTGACGGTATAGAAAATTTAGCGATAAGGACTAAAAGCTCTTGGGTTGACGCGAGCTTAAAAGAGTTGAATGCAATGCATGAATTTCAGCGATAGGCACTGAGTTGGATTATATTTAACGGTGAAAAATGGTATAAGTTACTTATGGTCAAAAATAGCTGAGTGCTTATGAAGAAATACGAAGAATTAGTCCAAGATATCATCAGCAAAATCTGTCAAAACATGATTGATGTGAAACTACCATCAGAGCGAGAACTGGCTGAAAAGTATGATCTTTCTCGTTTTTCTGTACGTAAAGCACTGTCTAAACTAGAAGCAATTGGTATTGTAAAGTCAAAAGTTGGGTCTGGGTACTTTGTTAATACATCTATTATTGGGTCACCACTTATATATAACTCTGTCACTGAAAATAAATTCGGTGAGATTTCTTACAAGAAAATAAAACTCAATAAACGTTTGCCAACTACGCATGAAATGCAAGTTTTTTCTATCGAAGAAGATGAATACCTTTGGAATATTAAGCGACTAAGACTAATTCAGGGTAAGGTGACTCAAATTGAGGAAACTAAATTACCTGTAAGTATGTTTCCAAAAATAACAGAAGAGATTATTGAAAGCTCTCTACAGAAGCACGTATTATCTTTAGGGCTAGAAATAGATAGTTATTTAACCAGTTATCAAGCCATCAATGTTTCAAAAGAAGATTCAGAATTATTAGATTGTAAACGTAATAGTTCTGCAATGAATATCACGAACCGTGGTTTCTTAAAAACGGGAGAGGTATTTGTGGTGAGCGATATTATTGATATTAATTACCAATGTACCTATCACACCAAATTTAACCCCGAAAGCCTCAATTATCGAGACCAAAACGACCGCGATTAGCGGTCGTTTTTTTAGGTTTGCATACAAAGCCGTCGCTAGGACAAGCGAGGCATTAAGGCGTGTGAATACTGCCGTCTGGTAAACGGCTTTGCGTCCATTCGTGTGGGCGGTATTCAACAGGGAAGTCTTGCGCCGCTTCGCGATCCATCTCCACACCGATACCTGCAATTTCAGATGCGTATAGGTAACCGTTGACTGGCTCTGCTGCGTTCGGGAAGACGCGCTGTGTATTGGCTTTGTATTCTACATGCTCTTGAATCGCAGCGTTGTGTAGATGCACATTTAAGTGAGTGTTCACTGCGGCGCCAATCGGTGTCATATCTGGTGGGCAGTGCCAAGCAATACGAACGCCAAAGCTCTCACAGAAGTGACCGAGTTTAAGTGCTGGAGTAATTCCACCGAGCTGCGAGACGTGGCAACGAATGAAGTCGACACGACGATTGATGATCAGTGCTTTCCACTCTTCTGGGTTGTTGAATAGCTCACCCAGCGCTAGAGAAACACTAGATTGGTTACGAATGTTGTCCAGCCATTCTGTTTGGCTTGGTGGCAAAATATCTTCGATAAAGAATGGGTTGTACTTCTCAACTTCTTTCGCAAATTGAATTGCTTGATTTGGGAACAAACGTTCGTGTACATCGTGAAGAATATGGAACTTCTTGCCGTATTTCTCACGTAAGTTTTTGAACATTTCCACTGTGTTTTCAATATACTGGTCTTGATCGTAGTACGAGCCTTGCGTTGGATTTTTTGCTGTTTGAATATTTTCAGGCACGCCTCCATAGAAGCCTAGTTGACAACGAATATGTTGATAGCCCTGCTCTAAATATTTATCGACTTGCTCATAGAGGCCTTCCATCGTATCGCTAGTGGCATGTGTATATACTTGAATAGCATCACGAGACTTACCACCAAATAATTGATGAAGCGGCATGTTAGCCTGTTTTGCCTTTATATCCCAAAGTGCCATGTCTACACCGGAAATAGCATTGTTGATCACTGGGCCATTTCGCCAATATGCATTGACCATCATCATTTGCCACAGATCTTCAATATTATTGGCGTCTTTACCAATTAATAATGGCTTAAGGTATTCATCAACCATGGTTTTTACTGCCAATGGTCGTTGTTGAAAAGTTGCACAACCGTAACCCGTGATGCCTGATTCTGTTTCTACAATTACAGTGATCAGATTGTGCCGATCCGGTTTACTAATGATGCACTCAATGCTGGATATGGTGTTTTTATTCACTTCAAACTATCTCTAATCTAATAGGATTTATTTTATATAAGCGTGAAAAAATACAAATTACAAGCGGTAAATTGTGCTTAAATTTAACTGGTTCGCTCTTGTTTAGAATTTGGAAAGAAAAACGAACCAATTGGCAAAAAAAGCCCAAAAATTAATTTTTAGCCGTCTTATTGTGAGTTTAATCACTAATTTGTCGATTGGATAAATACTGCCAGTAGCTAAGATGAGCGCAGTAAATGAGCAGACTAAGCACATAGGAAAGTATGATGCAATTGACACAAACAAACATGGCAGCTGGCGATACACCGTCAGGTAAGGCAGACAGCTTTAGCATGAAACTACAAGAATTGGTCGCGGCACTTGGCGGCAACGAAAACATTGCAAACATCACCCACTGCATGACTCGCTTGCGTTTTAAATTGGTGGATGAGTCGAAAGCCGACAAAGAAAAGCTAGAAGCGATTCAAGGCGTAAAAGGTGTGGTTCTTGGGCAAGGTCAGACCCAGGTGATTATTGGTGTCGACGTAGAAAAGTGGTACCTAGCGCTGTCTGGAGCAAGCGCCGCGCCAGAAGATGCAGAAACCGAGCAAGAGAAAGGTAAGCTATTCCAAAACGCGATGCGCATCGTGGCAGGAATCTTTGGTCCTGTTGTTCCTGCTATTGCGGGAGCAGGTATGTTAATGGGGCTGCTATCTGGCCTGATTGCGACTAACGTTATCTCTGAGTCTTCCGACACTGTTTTCTTCTTCCGCTCTATTTCTGTAGCAGTGTTCTTCTTTCTACCAATGCTAGTGTCTTTCTCTGCTGCAAAGGTGTTTAAAGTCAATGAATACATTGCGTTAGCGGTTGCTGCGGCGATGATGTCGCCAAAGTTGTTGGAAAAAGCCACACTGTTGAGCCAAGCTGGAAATGCTCCAGAACTTAGCGTATTCGGTGTGATTCCAATCGAGCTGCTGAACTATGGTGGCGCAATTGTCCCTGCAATTTTAGCGGTTTGGGTGCTATCTAAAATCACCCCTATGGTAGACAAGTTAGTTCCTGCTTCTGCCAAACCAGTATTCACTCCGCTACTTGCTTTCACTGTGACTTCAACGGTCGTACTTTCTGTCGTTGCGCCTGCTGGGATGTGGGTAAGTAACGGTGCTGGCTGGGTTGTAAGCTCGCTACTGGAGGTATCACCAACACTGACTGGTTTTGTGTTCGGTTTGACCCGTCCAATCACCATTGTATTTGGTATTCACCACAGCATGACACCAATCAGTTTGAACAATTTTGCTCTTTACGGAAAAGATCTACTGATGCCAATTATGTGTCTAGGAAACTTGGCTATTGCAGGCGCAACCATGGCGATTTGGTACAAGCAACGTAAACACGCCAGCAAAGAGCAATCGTCTATCACAGTCGGTTCGGGTATTACCGCTATCCTTGGTATCACTGAGCCTGCTCTGTTTGGTGTGTTGACTAAGTACACCAAAGCACTGTTTATGGCGAGCTTGGCGACAGGTATTGTTGGTGCAATTTCGGTCACAATCGATACCCACTTAACAAGCTACATTCTTTCTTCTGTGTTCAGTCTGCCAGCTTACTTAGCAAGTGGCACACAAAACTTTGTTCAAGCCGTACTGGGCGTGATTGGTGTGTTTGCGTTGTCATTCGCAATGACCATGATGTTCGTACGTATCGATAACAAATAATTCTCTCTTCTCTCTATGTAGACCTGTTGTATCTAATGTCGACAGGTCTATTCAGCATGCTTAAAAAGAACTGACATGAAGACAATCGCAATACTTGGGGAATGCATGATCGAGTTGAACGGCAAGCCGTTTGGCAGCATGCAGCAGACGTTTGGTGGCGACACATTGAATGCTGCGGTTTACCTTAGCCGTTGTAGCCAAGCTCTAAGAGCATCAACGCCGGCGCAAGTGCAATATGTCACTGCAATGGGCACCGACCCTCTGAGCAATGGCATGGTGGAGCGTTGGCAGCAAGAAGGTGTCGGCACGGATTTCGTTTTGCGAGATGAAACACGCACGCCGGGTTTGTACCTGATCCAACTGGATAACCAAGGTGAACGCACCTTCCTTTATTGGCGTAATCAATCAGCCGCGCGCTACTTACTGCAACATACTGACTTTGCTCGCGTAGCGGAGTCACTGACTCAGGCTGATATGGTGTTTATCAGCGGTATTAGCTTAGCCATTTTGTCTGAACAAGATCGTATCCAGCTGCTTGAGCTTTTGAGCCGCTTGCGAGCTACGGGTGTTGAGATCGCTTTTGATAGCAACTTTCGCCCAGCACTTTGGCCGCAAGATCTGATGAAGACTGTTCGAGCATGTTATCAAGCCATGTATCAAACCACAGATTTGGCTTTGGTTACTTTCGATGATGAGCAGCTGATTTGGGGGGATACAACGGCATACGACACAATCACACGCTTGCAAGCACAAGGGGTGAAAAATGTGGTGGTTAAGCTCGGTGCTGAAGGTTGTTTAGTCGCTGATTCAAATGCATCTGAACCTTACTCTGTGGCGACGACACCGGTAGACAATGTTATTGATACCACGTCGGCAGGTGATTCATTTAATGGCGGCTTTCTCGCGACTTACTTATCGGGTGGCAACATCCAACAAGCGTGTATGAATGGTAATACCCTCGCTGGCACCGTTATTCAGCACAAAGGCGCAATTATCCCAAAACTGGCAACTGATACGGTTACCGCACAGTTCAAAAAATAGATTCATAGGAAACAACATGTCGAATTTAAAAGCTCAACTCAAAGCGCTCAGAGTTATCCCAGTGATTGCGATTGATCGCGCAGAAGACATCATCCCATTGGGTAAAGTGCTGGTGGAGAATGGATTACCAGCGGCGGAAATTACTTTTCGTTCCGATGCTGCTGCTGAAGCCATCCGTCTATTGCGTGAAGCACAGCCAGGTATGCTGATTGGTGCTGGCACCGTGCTTAATCGCGAGCAGGCTATCGCAGCGAAAGAAGCGGGGGCAACCTTTGTGGTTTCTCCGGGATTTAACCCTAACACCGTTAAAGCTTGCCAAGAGATTGGCATTGATATCGTGCCTGGTGTTAACAACCCAAGTGCGGTCGAAGCGGCGTTAGAAATGGGGCTCACGACACTCAAGTTCTTCCCGGCAGAAGCATCGGGGGGCGTCAATATGGTGAAAGCGCTGTTGGCACCTTATGGTGACGTTGAAATCATGCCAACAGGCGGTATCAATCCTACCAATATCAGAGACTACCTAGCCGTACCGCGAGTGTTGGCATGCGGTGGTACGTGGATGGTCGACAAAAAGCTCATCGAAGCGGGTGATTGGGAAGAACTGGCAAAGCAGACCCGTGAAGCGGTCGAGCTTGTCGCTGAGTCTTCTTCATAACTCTTGAAATCCACTCTTAATCGCGACTTTTTCTGCGGTTAGGGGCTAACCAAATAACAACAATAAATTCTAGTAAGTCTTTCTTTTTATAAGAAGGGACGGGGCTTGCTGTTTCTAAAATCAGAACTTTTAAAACCATAAATCTAAAATATATAGGGTAATTATGAACAAAGCACTGACACTATCTCTGGGCGCAATCGGCGTGTTTTCGGCCTTATCTGCCAATGCTGGTATTAGTATTGTCGATAATGATGAGGGTAACTTTTCCATCGGCGGTGATGTCGAATTGAACTTCAACTACCAAGATCGTGAGTCGAATGATTCTGGCGAACAAGAGTTTAACCAAGATGGCCGTGTACTGATCGAATTCGCGGGTGAAAAATTCACTAGCAACGGTCACTACGTTGGCGTAAAAGCGCAGCCACTGTTTGAAAGCACTGGTGACGTTAACCTTGATGATGCTTACTTCGAGTTTGGTAAAAAAGACAGCTGGGCAATCAAAGCTGGCCGTTTCGAAGCCTATGATATGTTTCCTGTTGGTTTGGACGTGTTCCTAGAGTATTCCGGTGATACCTCTAACGAACTTTACACTGACGGTTCGGCATACACCTATCAGATGAAAGAAGCACGTGGTCGCGGCTCAGATGGTCAACTGATGTATAGTCAAACGTTCGGCAACCTGTACGTTGAACTCAGCTCAATGATTGGCGATCGTTCTGACTTATTCCACAACGGCACTGATGGTGGTTCTTATCATGGTCAAACCATTGCAAGCAGCAAGGACTCGTTTTTAATTCGCCCTGTTGTTGCTTATCAAATGGGTGATTTTAGTGTGGCAGCATCGATGGAAACTAACTTGATTTCTGATGCTGTAGTTACTGATCAAGGTGTCGACATTTCAGATCGCACAGGCTATGGCCTAACGGGTAACTGGACCAGTGGTGATTGGTCGGTGAACGCAAATGTGGCTTACCTTGATGCTGTCGACGAGAACAACTTCTCTGCTGGGGCTAACGCTCTTTGGAAAGGATTTGGCGTTGGTTATGTATACGCTAATAACGAATACGAAAACAAAGAAATTGCGGGTTGGGCTGAGGGGGAGGTGTCATCGTCTACGCTATATGCTTCTTACGAATTCACTGATGTGCTTGAAGTGGAGAACTTTTCTGTACTATTGGGCTCTTACTACACCACAATTGCAAATGACTTGAGCCAAACTGTTTCTTCCGATCACTTTGCTGAAGAAGATGACTTCGGTGCACGTGTTCGATTGTTCTATGAGTTCTAATCGTTAAAAGAAAAACCTGTCCATCAAAGGGTGCCTGTTCAGCACCCTTTTTTCGTTAGGGCGCCTGTATTTATTGACGCTGAAGTGGTGAGCAAAGTAAAGAGTGGTTCATTTGGTGTTGACCGAAATAATGAACCAAAGTATATTGTGAGCTAATACACCAAATGAGCTAATGGCACCAAAAATAAACCATGGGGCTATTAATGCTATTTGGTTCTCTATCTAAGCCAAGGTGATGCGATGACTTCATACATCTATACCCGATTTTCTCCTAAGAATAGAGCCCACCCAGAACAACTTTCAGCACTCAAGCAACTGTCGCCAGGCAGTGAAGTGATTGAGGACCAAGTGCGAGGTAACATCCCTCCATTTGAGAGGCCGGCGTTTAAAGAGTTGTTTGATAATTTGAGTAGCGGTGATTGCCTATTTGTTTGGTGGTTGACGGCATTTGGGCGCGATTTTTCTCAGGCCAAGCAGACATTAGAATCCTTGTTAGATCGCGGTGTGACCATTGTGACAGGATGTGAAGCGCTGACGCTCAAAGCCGACTGCCCACAGACCAAACTGATCATGACGCTCTTATCTGGTTACGCCAAAGTGCAAATTCAGCATCGGTTGTTTGCCGCTGAGTTAGGCAGAGAAGAGCTGAAAGGTGATCCTGAGCTATGGAAATCCAAGTTTCGCGGTCGCCCCGCCGATAAGCAGAAGCATCAACAAGTAAAAGCGATGCTGCTGGAAGGAAATACAATTCAAAGTGTCGCAGACCAATGTGGGGTCAGCGTATCGACCGTGAAACGAGTAAAAGCTAAGCTAAATCAGATGGATGATGAAGGCTGCCTAAGACGCAGGGGGCGTGCAACCGAATCCTCTGGTGATCCTGAATGAGTAAACCGATTCAATTTCGTACCATATTATTGGCCTGCTTAATTATCAGCGTTGGCCAGCTGAGCATGGGGCTGGTGTTCCCATCCTTACCTTGGATAGCGAAAGACTTTGCCATTTCACTTGATCAAGCCCAATTGCTGGTCAGTGTTTACCTGCTTGGTTTTGGCCCATCTCAATTTATTTATGGCCCAATATCCGATGCCTTGGGGCGCAAGAAGGTATTGCTTAGCGGCTTGCTATTGGCATTAGCCGGTTTGGGTACCATTATTGCGTTTAGCGATTCTTTCTCGGGTATGGTTATTGGGCGATTTTTACAAGGGCTAGGGACGGGCTGCTGTGCGGTGCTGGCACGAGCGTCGACTCGAGACAGATACAGCGGTGCTCAGTTGCCAGTTGCCTTATCTTATATTGCGATGGCGGCTTCGATTACGCCGTTAGTTGCTCCGGTGATTGGTGGATTCATTAACTTCCATTTTGGCTGGACCATGGTGTTTGTGTCGCTGCTTGGTTACGTTGCGCTGGCGTGGGCAATGATAGCGTTGAAATTCGATGAAACACTTAGCCAAACCAGTGCGATACCATCGGCGAAAAACATGCTTAAGCAGTATAAATCGTTGCTGAATTCGCGCTATTTCATGAGCTTTGCCAGCATAGGTTGGTTGAATTTTAGTCTGATGATCACAACGGTATCGGTGATGCCGTTTATCATGCAAAACCAAATTGGCATGACATCCGATGAATACGCGATGTGGGCTATCATTCCTGCATTGGGCATGATCATGGGGACCAGCCTTTGTAATCGTGTTCGGCCGATGATTGGCAGTCGAAATATGCTGCTGTTCACGCCAGTGCTTCATGTGGCTTCTGCGTTGTGGTTTTTCTTTTGCCCGCTAGAGCCGCTGTACTTGATGATTGGTCAATTGCTGATGATTCTCGGAAACGGGATCGCACTTCCTTGTGCTCAAGCTTTGGTGATGCAACCATACAAAAAACAGGCAGGCGCAGCCGCAGCGATGTCGGGTGGCGGCCAAATGGTGGTGTCGTCCATTGTGAGTATGGGGTTAGTTCAATTGGGCCTCAGCCAAGCATGGCACTTATCATTTGTCATTGTTGTGTTTACCGCAATTACACTGGCGAATATTGTTCGTGGCTTTAACACCGAGCAGGCAATGACATTGCAAGGAAGCAAGCAATAACCGATAACCAATAACCAATAACAAGGAATATTCTGTTCGAATGGAATCATTATCTTTGGCTCAAGCGCAGAAACTTGCGCTTTTGTCACAAGGGCTGCCCACTGGCAGTGTGAAAGGGACAAGTTACGCTAAGACTCAATCTGCGATTGAGCAACTGGGCTACATCCAGATCGATACTATTTCGGTGGTGCAGCGGGCTCATCACCACACATTGTGGAGCCGTAATCCAAGCTACCAACCACAGCTTCTCGACCAGTTGGTCGCAGACGGTAAAGTGTTTGAATACTGGTCGCATGCAGCGGCCTACTTACCGATGGAAAACTACCGCTTTTCATTGCCTCGTAAAGCCGCCATCAAATCTGGCGCACAGACTCACTGGTATCGCAAAGATCATCAACTGATGGAAAGTGTGCTTAAGCGAATCGAAGCAGAAGGGCCGCTGATGGCCAAAGATTTTGAATCTGCCGAGCACAAAACTGACGGCTGGCACACCAAACCGACCAAACGCGCATTAGAAAACTTGTTTATGCAGGGGGATTTGATGATCTCTGAACGGCGCGGGTTTCATAAGGTGTATGACCTCACTGAACGAGTATTGCCGCAAAGCGTGGACACTCGAATGCCAACTCAGCAAGAGCAGGGGCATTTTCTGGTACTCAGTTACCTGCAAGCTCACGGTTTAGGTACTCTGCCCGAGATGGTGTATCAGTTGAAAAGTGTTAAAGGGTTAGTACAACAATCTATTTCTGAATTGCTCGAATCAGGCCGAATTCAGAGTGTTGAAGTGAACAAACAGCCGTTTTATGTTTGCCCGAATGCATTGGCTTTACTTGATAAACGAGTGAATCGTAAACGCGCAAAAATCCTCTCACCTTTTGATAACTTAATCATTCAGCGTAAGCGCGCAAAAGCCTTGTTTAATTTTGAGTATCTACTGGAATGTTACGTGCCACAAGCAAAACGCCAATATGGGTACTTCTGCTTGCCGATAGTGTGGGACGGGAAATTAGTCGCCAGAGCAGACTGTAAAGTAGATAAGAAGAGCGCTACCTTGAATGTGCTGCACTTAGTTGTCGAACCAAGCGTACATAACCATTATGAGTTTATGACCGCATTGGAGCCTGAACTGCAGTTGTTTGCGCAGTTCAATCAATGTCAGGAGGTTAATATTCAAAAAATCTCTAGGTCGAACCAGTAAAAAGGCGCTCCCTGACAAGAGCGCCTTTGATCGTTATAAGGACTTTATGGAAAGCTTAGAAATCGGCAGTCATGCCTACATAGTAAGTGCGAGGTGCTTCTACGTAGCCTAGGTTTTCGAGCTCTTGAGATACTCGTTCATCTGTGACGTTGGTGATGCCTGCACGTAAGCGAAGTGAGTCGTTTACATTGTAAACTGTGCCGAAATCGAATGTGGTGTACGCATCTTGTTCCAGTTGGGAGTCAATTCGACGGTCACCTCGGTAACGCGTGCTCACAAACGTATTTAGGCTGCTAGTTGGGTACCAGTTCAAGCGCATGAATGCCGAGTGCTTGTATCGGCCATCTAACTCTTCACCGGTACTTTTGTCTTCGGTATCGAGGTAGGTGTAGTTGCCTGATAGGCCCCAGTTGTCTGACAGCTGGACATTACCTGACATCTCAAGGCCTTGAATCACCGCTTTTGAAACATTTTGGTAAGACTTATAAGGGTCGGAAATGTCGCGGTCAATGAGATTGCCATCTTCGTCGATACAGCTCATGACACCGCTAGACCAAGAGCCTTCCTCACAGTAAATATCGGTTTGCTCGATAAGGTTCTCAATTTCATTTCTAAATAGCGCGCCTTCGAAACTCCAATTGCGAGCACTGTATAATGCGGATAACTCGTAGTTAATGCTGGTTTCCGCTTCTAAATCTTCATTGCCCACAATGTAACAGTTGCCTTTACAGCTGTTCATTGAAAAGTCAGGGTGGTTTTGCGTCATGGTTGGAGCTTTGAACGCTTTACCAACACCGCCTTTCAGCACTAATTGTTCCGTGGTTTGGTGGACCAAATAAACACGAGGGCTGAACTCTTCCCCGTAGTGTTCATGTTTATCAAGACGACCACCAATGGTTGCGGTGAGTGTGTCGGTCATTTCCCATTGGTCTTGAACGAAAACTGCGCCTTGATAGGCTTCTGCTTTGTTACCAACAATATGCTCTGGATTGGTTAACTGACTCGTTTGGTAGTCTAAGCCGAACGTGACGGTATGGCTGTCACCTATGTACGTTGTTGCGGAAGCCTCAATGATTTGTGTGAGCTCTTCTATTGAATCAGATCCATCATTTGCAGCTTCGATATTCTCGACATTTTCACGTGAGTATCGTACTTGAGTATCACCCCAACCCCAGAACCCAGAGTGAGTGAGTGCTTGGCTGTTGCGTTTTACACGCGCATCGGAATATAAAACAGTGGTGCCACTTTCTGCGGCTGTATCACGTTGATCGTCGCTGTAACCTAAATCCAGATCTAAGGTTTGGTCGCTGGTCATATGCCATGAAAGAGTACCGAACATCGCAATGCTGTCTCTCTCTTCGAGAGCCGTGATGTCGGAACGATCAAACTCGTTGCTACCAGAAACTTTTGTCCCAGTATAAGGCTGCCAAGCATTGCGACTGGTTTGAGACAAAGAGAAACGGGCAAATAAAGTGTCATCAATAAGTGCACCAGATGTGGTTAATCCAATGTTGTACTCTTGACCACCATTCCCATCATTTGGTGTCGAGTTATCGAGGCTAAGCTGAGAGCTCCAGTCGTTTTCTGGTGCTTTAGTAATGATGTTGATGGTACCGCCCATACCGTCTGAGCCATACAGAGCAGACATAGGGCCGCGAATGATTTCTACACGTTCAATGGAGTTCATTGGGATAGCTGAAAGGTCAAAATCATTGCCGCGTACTATTGCGCTTGCAGAGCTCATACGACGACCATTCACCATGATTAGAGTGTATTTCGAGTCCATACCACGTATTGATATCATCTGGCGACCGGCTCGAGTCGCATCGTAGTCTGATTCTACGCTGGTGGCATTAGCGACTATGTCAGCAAGGGTGATACCTGGGTTGTTTTCGATTTCCTCTGCGCTGATCACCGACATAGAAGCTGGAGCGTTTTTTAGCTCCATTTCTGTACGTGTAGCGGTGACAACCATTTGTTCGTCAGTTGTCATGCTCGAATCTGTTGTGTCTGCGAAAACAGACAAAGAAGCACAAAGTGCACTGGTTGCCACTGCTAAGGGCTTTAATGCAAAAGGTGTCGTTTTTGACATGGTTACAGCCTATTTAATACGATTTATAATGATAATGGTTCGCATTAAATAGCTAAAAATAAGTCAACTCAAGTAATCCAACATTTGTGGATTAGATTATCACTATTCAAAATGTGAATAATTTAGTTTTCTATAATTCAGTCTCTATTGGGCCATAAATTTCTTTGAATAGAGATTTAACCCATTGGCACATTGGGTCGTTGTTGTAACGTTTATGCCAATACAAATAGACGTTTTGTGCATCAATCCGAACGGCTTTAGGCATCTCTTTCATTACCAGTTTTCTTCCTTGGCAAGCGGCTTCTGCAAAAGGTGTTGGTAAGTGAAAAATCACATCAGTTTCTTCCGCAATAGCAGGGGCTGCATTGAAGTTTGAAAGTTGCACTGGAATAGAGAGTCGACGGTGTTTATCAACGACTCCTAGCTCAACGAAGCGGTGCTCAATCGATAGGCGTTTATCACCCTGAAGTGAAATCTGACCAAACTGGCAGTCGAGTAACATTTCGACGGTAAGCTCATCTAAATGCGCTAGCGGATGATTTTCACTCATCAGCAATCTGTAGTCTCTATTGGCGACAATCATGCGATACAGGTTTTGCTCTGAGCTAGGTGGCTCCTTGGTTGAGAGCACAAAGTGAACATCACCAGCGATTAACGCATCAAAGTGACGTTTAGGCACAGAGTCGATGTCGACCACCATGTTTGGAGCTTCCTGACGAATCCTAGAGATGACAGATGGAAGTAGCATGACAACCTGGGGAACTAAACCAAAAAAACGAATCGTACCGGTACTATTTTCTGGCTGGAAGGATTGGTCGTACATTAACCTCTCCAGCCCCCCAAGAACGGCATTTAAGTCCTGTTTAATGATTTCTGCTTTAGGGGTTAGCTCGTACCCATGTCCTGCTCGAACAAGTAGATCATCTTTAAACAATTTACGCACTTTTTGTAGGCTACGGCTGACCGATGGCTGGCTCATGTTGAGAGCTAATGCTGTATTCGAAACATGCTTCTCTTCCAGCAGGTGTTTGAGCACCATTAACAAATTGAGGTCGAACTGAGCTAAATTCATTTTTTGAATACTCACTATTCAGTTAATTCTTTTGACGTATAGTGCCTGTCTGATAATGTGCATGCAATCAAGAATGATTCGTATTTGATTTAGATCAAGTGCGAGTGTTCACTTTTAACCTATGTATTTAGCTTGTATCAGCAATACGGTTTAGATACGCACCTTTGGAATCACTATGCTTAATAAACACTTTCTCCGTATTGTTATGGGCGCTTCTCTACTTGCTTTAGCGCCTATTGGTGCAATGGCAAAAACGTATCAGCACAGTTTAGGCAGTGTTGAAATCAACCAAGTGCCTCAGCGCGTAGTCGTGCTGGGTTATGGCAGTTTAGATTACGTTGACGCATTGGGTATAACACCAGTTGGTATGCCGAAGACGCTGCTTCCAGCATCACTACACAAGTTCCAAGCTGAGACTTTCATCAATACTGGCAGTGTTAAAGAAGTGAACTACGAAACCTTGTTCACGCTAAAACCTGACTTAATTATTGCTGAAGGTCGTATGGCAAGCATTTACAAAGACTTAAGCGATATTGCACCAACTTACATGTTCCGTGTTGATACCTCTGATTATTGGAAGACAACGCAGCAGCATTGGCGAGCGTTGGGCGAAATTTTTGATAAGGAAGATCGTGCTCAGCAACTTATCTCCGATGTACAACAACGTATTGATGCGTTAAAGAACAAGGTTGGTGAAGAAGCACCTAAAGCACTGACTGTCTCTAATAGCGGGAACAGCTTAGCGATGTTTGGTCCAAATAGCCGCTTTTCATTCGTGTACCAAGAAGCGGGCTTTGCGACTTCCCACTCAGATAATGTTGCCTCTACACCGCGTACCCACGGTAACTTGATTTCATTTGAGTATATTGCGGATGCGCAACCTGAAGTGTTGTTGATTTTGGACCGAGAGCAAGCGATTGGACAAAGTAGTGGCAAAGCGAAGCAACTGTTTGATAACGACCTTGTTAGCTCTACGCCAGCGGCTAAGCAAAATAAAGTGTTATTCATGGATCCAGCGGCCTGGTACTTAATGGCGGGTGGTTATCAATCTACACAAACCATGATTAACGAGCTAGATCAGCTGATTAGCCAATAAACAAACTTTCCAATTTGATATTGAATTGAGGCCTTTTGGACAACTTGGTTCGAAAGGCCTCCTAAGTCGTTTTCTGATATGAAATTATCCCACCTGCTGGCTTTGCTACTGCTGCTTGTTCTAGCCTCGGCCTCCCTTTTAGTTGGCGTTGCCAACCTATCTCTTTCTCAAGTGCTCTCTGGCGACAGTCATAGCTTAAATATCCTTTTAGTGAGCAGACTGCCTCGATTATTGGCCATCGTGCTAGCTGGAGCGGGGCTCAGTGTTGCAGGCTTGATTATGCAGCAAATCGTTCAAAACCGATTCGCAGCACCATCGACAACAGGTACGGTCGATTGGGCCATGCTTGGTTATATCGTTGCGTTAATCCTTTTTGCAGATATGAGCAGTTGGGTTCACCTCGTCACCATTTTTGCTTTTTCGGTTATCGGTACGGTTCTGTTTGTTCGATTCCTACAACGCTTAAAATTTAAAAATACGGTATTGGTGCCACTGATTGGCATTATGTACGGCAATGTTGTCTCGTCGATGACGACTTTCATTGCTTACAAGTACGATTTAGTTCAAACGCTGGGCTCGTGGACTGTGGCTAACTTTGCATCTGTACTACGTGGTAATTACGAATTTTTGTATCTGGCTGTGCCAGTATCTTTACTGGCTTACGCTTATGCCAATCGGTTTAGTGCAGCGAGCGTAGGGGAGAGCTTTGCCAAGAACATTGGTTTGAACTACCAGCGTATCGTGCTAATTGGCGTCGTTTTAGTGGCTGTTTTGTCATCCTCGGTGGTGATGATCGTCGGTATGATTCCTTTCTTGGGCCTGATTGTTCCCAACTTAGTTTCGCTCGCGATTGGTGACAATATGCGCCGTAATTTACCTTGGACGGCTTATTCTGGGGTGATTCTGGTTCTGAGCTGCGACATCATCGGTCGTTTGATTATCTTCCCTTACGAGATCCCAATCTCAATGATCATTAGCATCTTAGGCGGTTCAATCTTTATTTATCTTGTGTTGAGAGACAAAGCCAATGCGTGATTCCATCAAAATAGTTCTGCTTGCGGTGGCTGCACTGTGTATCTGCGCATTGTTTATTGGTAAAGGCCTTACCGTCGATAACTATCAGTTCTTCTTGTCTCGTCGTATTCCGAAAGTACTGGCCATTGTGCTTGCAGCTATCGCTATTGCGTCGTCTTCGCTTGTTTTTCAAACCATCACCAACAACCGAATACTGACGCCTTCGGTTCTCGGGTTTGATTCTCTGTATGTCATGATTCAAGTTTTGTTGGTGGCGGCGTTTGGTGGGTTCAGTGCGCTGGTGATCAACAGTCAATTGAATTTTGTGTTGTCTACCGTAATCATGATTGTCTGTGCGATGACATTGTTCAGTTTTTACTTCCGGGGGCGTCAACGCAATATCTTTACCTTACTGTTGATTGGCATTGTATTGAGCAGTCTGTTTAGCAGTGTAACTGGCTTCTTTACCATGGTGACAGATCCAGATGAATTTACTTTTATTCAGGGTTCAATGTTCGCCAGCTTTAATAACATTAACAACGAGTTAGTCTACTGGTGTGTCATTCCTTTGCTCCTGTGTGGCAGTTTTCTTATTAGGTTGTCTTCCAAATTAGATGTTATGTGGCTAGGAATCGATAATGCCAAAAGTCTTGGAATAAATACTCATAAGCTGATCATGCAAGTGATGTTTGTGATTACTTTAATGGTGTCCATTTCAACTGCATTGGTTGGTCCTATTCTATTTTTTGGCTTGATCGTCGTGGCTTTAACACGCCAAATCTTTACCGGTTATCAGCATCGCCTGTTAATTGTTGCCAGTTCTCTGTTAGCTGTGGTTTTGCTGTCTGGAGGGCAGTGGGTGGTAGAAAATCTATTCGACTTTGATACCACCATCAGCGTAATAATCAACTTCGTTGGTGGCGGATATTTCCTCCTGCTATTGATGAATAATAAATTCGATTAAGGTTTACTCCCATGATTCGTATCCAAGGCTTAAGTAAAAAATACAACGATAAATACGTTGTAAAGAATGCGGATGCTCTGTTCCCGTTAGGTAAAGTGACCAGTATTATTGGCCCAAATGGAGCGGGAAAAAGTACACTGCTTTCAATGGCAAGTCGCCTAACGGATAGTGATGCAGGAACGGTATTGATTGGTGAGCAACCTCTTGAAAAGTGGAGCAGTGAAGCACTCGCTAAGCGCTTGTCTGTACTGAGGCAATCCAACAACCTCAATATGCGTTTTACTGTGCGAGATCTAGTAGCATTTGGCCGTTTTCCCTATTCCCAAGGGAGATTGACTGAGGAAGATCATCGTATTATCGATGAATCAATGCAGCACCTTGAGATCGGGCATTTGCAAGACCGCTTTATTGATCAGCTGTCTGGTGGTCAGCGTCAAATGGCGTTTATTGCGATGGTTGTCGCTCAAGACACCGACTATATCTTTCTTGATGAACCACTGAATAATCTAGATATTAAACACTCAGTCGACATTATGGCGACGCTGCAAAAATTGGCGGAAGAAAAGAATAAGGCGGTTGTTATCGTCATTCATGACATTAATTTTGCGTCATGCTATTCCGATCATATTGTCGCAATGAAGTTGGGTGAAGTGATTAAGTCGGGTACGGTTGGTGAAGTGATTGATGCCCAAGTGCTTGGTTCTATCTACGAAATTCCTTTTATTGTGCAAGAGATTGAAGGAAATCGAATTTCATTGTACTACCGTCGTTAATAAGTAGGGCTGCTTCAATACAAAGCCGCCCTACAGTGCTTTACTCGACGGTTAATACCACCTTACCCACGTGGCTCTTAGCTAGGAAGAACTCTTGAGCTGCTTGAATCTCTTTGAGCGCGAAAGTACGTGCGACGATCGGCTTGATATGATTGCTTTCAATGCGATTAACAAGATTTTGGAATACTTCGGGTTCTAGAACGGTACATCCGAAAAAGCTTAAGTCCTTGAGGTACAAGGTTCTCACATCTAAGTTGACCATAGCGCCACCTATCGCGCCAGACACGGCATAGCGACCTTTGTGCCTAAGAACATCCAGAAACTGAGGCCAAGCGTCGCCTGCGACTAAATCGATGACGACGTCGATACTATTGTGACCTAATACTTCAGGGAGTAAGTCTGTTCGGCTAACGGTTTGGTCAGCGCCCAACGCTTTTACGTGGTCACTTTTGCTTGGGCTGGTTATTGCAATCACATACGCACCGCGAGCTTTGGCTAGTTGGATGGCCGCAGAACCAACTCCACCTGAAGCACCAGAGATAAGCACTCGATCGTCTTGGCTTACTCTTGCTCGGGTGAGCATGTTTTCTGCTGTGGAATAGGAGCAAGGGAAGGACGCTAATTCAACATCGGATAAAGACGAGTTGATGTGATAAGCGTGGACCGAATCCACCACCGCATACTGCGCAAATCCGCCGTCACATTCTGAACCGATATACCAAGGAATCTTAGGTCGCGAACCTTCGACTTGGGATAGACAAGGCTCCACCAACACTCGTTGTCCGATACGGTTTGCATCAATTTTGCCGCCAACAGCAACGATCTCACCGCAAATGTCTGCTCCTTGAACTCTAGGTAACTTAAGTGCTTCACCGCTCCAGCTGGCATCTTCGGCTTGATTGTCGCCTTTCGAATACCAACCGATACGTGTATTGATATCGGTATTGTTTACTCCAGCCGCTTTTACTCTAATAAGCACTTGGTCTGGTTTCGGGCTTGGGATCGCGACAGTCTCTGAATACTGCAACATTTCATATCCACCATGCCCTATCATTTGTACGGCGTGCATTGTGTTGGGTAGTTTGCTCACGTTATACCTCGACTAATTCAGTGATCATTGCTTTTGCGATATCGATGGACTGTGAACCCAATACTGGCCAAGTCGCGGATATCCCCTCATGAATTAAAAACAGTGAATTTCCTGTGTCTGTGTTCCCCGTCAACTCGATTAAATGGCGACGAACTGCCTGTTTGTGCTCTGAGACGACACTGGCAATGGTGGCGTTTTCCGGAAAAGAGGCGATAGCCAAACTCGACATACAGCCATTAGGAGCATGATTTTTCATCCAGTCTTCGAGCTGTTCTATACAGTGATTAATTGCAGCTAAGCCACTCATGGAAGGTTCACTAACGAGTCTCGCTAAGTATCTTTGATGGCGAAATTCAAGAGCTGCCGCGATCATATCTTCTTTCGATGGATAGTATTTGTACAAGGTACGAAGGCTCACATCACACGATTTCTGCAGTTTAGACACGCTGGGTTCGGCGAAGCCATATTGGCTAAACGCGATCTCCAGCTTCTGTGCAATCTGTTGTTTTAGCTCGGTGCTCATTACATTGGCTCTCTTTTCTGCCACATAAAATGGTTGGCGATTTGTTTGGTGAAGAGTGGGTAGAACGTTTGTTCTACTTTTGCAATGGTAGAATAAACGTTCTACCTTTGTCAAAATGTTTGCCGAGATAACCATTTGACCCGAATCATGAGATGGTTGAGTATTCTTACTAATTGAATCATGGAATGAAGGTTAGTATGAAAGCAGTCACTATCCTAGACGGTGGAATGGGCCGTGAGCTCAAGCGAATGGGGGCGCCGTTTTCGCAACCCCTATGGAGTGCGCAAGCTCTGATTGAGTCGCCACATTTTGTGACTCAGGCGCATCAGCATTTTGTCGATGCGGGAGCGCAAATTATTATCGCCAACAGTTACGCGTGTGTACCGTTTCACTTGGGTGACGATCTGTATCAATCAGACGGCAAGAAGCTAGCTGCACAAGCGGCTCAGATTGCTCGAAACGTTGCAGATAACAGCAATCACAAGGTTGTAGTAGCTGGCGCTATTCCCCCAGCGTTTGGCAGTTATCGCCCAGACTTGTTTCAGCCACAACAAGGCGTAGAGATTTTTACAGACCTTTTTGCCGCGCAAGATCCTTTTGTTGATATTTGGCTGGCTGAAACTATTTCTTCTCTTGAAGAACTTCACGCGATCCATTCTGTTCTCCAAGCATCGAGCAAAGATTGTTACTACGCGTTCTCACTGGAAGATACGGTTTCTCCTCAGGCGTTATTGCGTTCGGGTGAAGCGGTGACTTCAGCCATCGAGGCGCTGTGCAGCGCTAATGCCGCTGGCGTGATGTTTAACTGTTCTGTGCCAGAGGTAATGGCGCAAGCGATCAAAGATACTAAGGTAGTGATGAAGCAAAAAGGTATGACACTAGAAATTGGTGTGTATGCCAACAATTTCACTCCCATTGGATCGGAACATGAAGCCAACGATACCATGCAATCAATGCGAGAGTTGAGCTGCGAAGAGTTTGTCGATTACGCCAGTCAATGGCATCAATTGGGTGCCACGGTCATAGGTGGTTGCTGCGGGATTGGTCCTGAGTATATTCAGGCGCTTAAAGACTGGAAAGAGTCGTAGGAGTCTGCAAATTAGGGCGATAAAAATCATGTCCTTATGACTTTTATCTTTGTGATGTTGTGATTACAGCTTTTTGATGGCGTCAACGTCGATTTGGCTGGTGGTCCACTCTGAATCGACTTCACCACGAATAACCACGGTATCTGCTGGCGCGACGTCTTGACCCATCCAGTCTTCGTGGTCGATTTCGATTTGGATCTCGCCAGTTTGGTCTTTGAATAGGTAAGTTTCATTGCCAAGTGATTCTACAATGTTACCTGTAAGTTCTACGTAGCTGTCGTCTTTTGCCTCAAGTGCGGCAGAAACTGTGTTGATGCCTTGTGCTTGTGGGCCGTTAAACGCAGCGAATGCAGTGTTTGAAATTAGAATTAGTGCAGAAGCGAACAATACTTTTTTCATGTTTGGATTCTCTTATTATTAAAACTAAAAAATTAGAAGTAGTAAGTGGTTGAAACGTTGAGCGACGCCGTATTGGCAAATCTGTCGAGCTGATATTTGGCGTTTGCACCCAAGGTCAACTGCGGCAAAATAGCATACTCGGCACCCACTGCTACTACCCCTCCAACCTCATTGAAATCTTTTTTCTCATGCACCAGCGTATTGGTGAATTCGTTATCATCGTTGGTGACTAACTCGAATTCTTCTTCCTTGCTTTGGCTGGTGGTGTATTGGGTGTAAGTGAGGCCCGCTTTGACCTTCATGGTCCATTTATCGTTGAATGCGTGTGTATAGACAGGCGCGATGGTGAATTGTTTAGCTTTTACTGATGCATCCCACTCTGTCTCTTGATGATATTCTCCGTCCGGAAGTGGGACGGTACCGTTGTATTGTGAGTGACCATCGTCGAGCTCGTATTGGTTATAGCCAAACTCTATTGCCCACTTTTCATTGAATGAGTAACCCGCAAATGCACCAAATACACCCTCTTCATTACTTGGATCTAACGCTACGTTATCAGACGCAAAGTTTGCGTTGTAATCATGGTTTGTTGTGCCATAACCGTATTCCAAACCTAAGTATGGAGAAGCCACGGCGGCACTCGAGAATGCGCTTGCCAGTAAGAAAGAAATCAGTGTTTTGTTCATTGTGATGCTGCCTCATTAATTGTCATGAGGCTACTATGCGGTATCGAGTGTGAAGCGATCGTGAAGAAACGTGAAAACCTAGAATTAATTTTAAAAACTGGAGCGGAAGCTAAATTAAGCCCCACACGTTAAAAAGTGATTCAACGTGTGGAGGTTAGGTAGCGAACTGATCGCTAGGTGATTTTTTCTGAAAGGGATTTTTCTGAAAGAGATTGAAAATCGACGCGGGCAACAAATTGAGTGCCATCGTCTAGTGTGTCGAAATTCCACTCCATTCGCTGACAAATTCGCTCTACAATAGCCAGCCCACAGCCGTACCCTGCGTTGTAGGTATCTTGGCCTTCATGGCGATTGGTGATGCGCAGCTGGGAGCCCTCTAACTCAATGTTGATATCGCCGATGCTGTAGCTAAAGGCATTCTTTATCAAATTGTTGATCACTACCGTAATGAAGCTTTCTGGTGCGTTTATTGTGGCTGATTCCGAGATCTTTATTTGGTAACTCGCTCCTTGTTTGGCAAACAAAGGCTCAAGCTGAACCACCTGCTGCTCAAGAACGGTTTCTAAGTAGTGATGATCAAAATAGTTCGCGTCGATGCTCTCTTTGCCGAGCAGCAGAAAGGTTTCAGTGAGCACTTTCATTTCTTCACCAGCTACTTGAATACGCTTTACGGCTTTGTTCGCGACACTCGGCATGTCGGGTACTTTTTCTAGCAGTTCTGAAGAGCCCTGAATTACCATGATTGGAGTGCGAAGCTCATGTGAAGCAAAGCGGCTGAACTCTTTTTCCCGCTGAAAGTAACCCGCAATATCCCGTTTGCTATTGAGAAGCGCTTGTTCAATTTTGCGTGATTCAGCAAAGCGGGTATCGACGGTGAAGTCTTGTTTATCGGGAGACATCATCGAAATCTTTTGCTCGATCTGTAACAAGGGCTTTGAAATAGAGCGAACCATGTAGACGCCATAAGCGAAGATTAATAGTGAAACAATGGTTCCCATCATGAAAATAGAGTTGTGCAGATTGTCTTCATACGCATCTAGGTAATCATCGGCGTCATCTTCAAACAGTAGATACATGAGCCCTTCTCCCGAAGGATGTTGAATGACGATAAAATGCTTGTCTTCTTCTCCCAGTAAGTGCTCATAGAACCCTGGTTGGTTGTATTGCTTGAGCCAGTCGGGCAACGCTTGTTTGCTCCAATAGCTGGTAAATTCGCTTTGATTTGGCAGGGGGGTGTCTTCACCATATTTGATGTAATTGGTGGTGTAGGTGGAGGCTTCGGTATCAAGCCAGTGATGTAAGCTGATGACCTCCAACTGATTTTCAGCCATGTAGATCACCCCCCAAAACAGCCCAAACATGGCGAGAGTGACAATGCCAAAACTCCAGCGAATGGTGCGGTAAATACTGGGGTAGTACTTTTTGCTACTGCTTTTACTGCTGTTTAAGTCGATAGCCTTGGCCATGTATGGTCTCCAACCTTGTTTCTTCAAACCCTTTGTCCAAAGCGGTGCGTAGGCCGTAGATGTGGCTGCGCAGTGCATCGCTGTTCGGTGCGTCTTCTCCCCAAACGGATTCAATCACTTGTTGGCGACTGACAATAGCAGGTGCCTGCTTGAGTAGTACCTTGAGTATTTGTAATTGAATGCGGCTGAGCTTGATCACTGAGCCTGATCGGGTCACGTTCTCGGTTTGAGTATCGTAGGTAATGTCGGCAAAAGTGAGCTTTCCTGTATCGAGCCTTGGGCCACGTACTGCTAAGGCTTTAAGGCGCATGACCAGCTCTTCCATCGCAAAAGGTTTGAGTAAGTAGTCATCGCCACCTGCGCCGAATGCCGCGACTTTGTCTTCTAGCGTGTCTTTGGCGGTCAGAAACAAGATTGGCGTATTACAGAACAGTTCTTCGCGTAATTTTTTAACCGCCGAAATGCCATCTAGCTTGGGCATCATGACGTCCATGATAATGACATCGTAGTGATTTTCTTGTACCAAGCGTAAGGCTGCCTCACCGTGGTAAGCGCAGTCTATCGTCATGCCCATTAATTCGAGGTAGTCGGCAATGGTTTCAGCAACGCTGTGGCTGTCGTCGACAATCAGTATCTTCATTGTGGGTTCTTTTGTTTAGGGCGAGAGGAAGTTCGCCGAGAAATTAAACAGGTGCTTTCAAAGTGTATGTAGAAAATAGATTGATGCAAATGGCGTGCGGAAAAATTGCGTGAACTTGTCATTTTTTTATTGAGGAGGATAAGAAAATAGATACGGCCAAGAAATGACATAAATTTACTTGAGAATTACTATTAATTCTCGATACTTAAACTACCGCGATTCCACAACGAGAGTGTGATGTCCCAGCCTAACAAGTTCGATCTTAATCTATTGCGTGTGTTTATTTCTGCCTATGAGCAGGAATCGGTAACACGTGCTGCCGAGCAATTGGATTTAACTCAATCTGCTGTCAGTAATGCACTCAATCGCCTCAAAGACAGCGTTGGGCACGAACTGTTTGCTCGTACGGGCCGAGGCATAAAGCCGACTCGATTCGCCCAAGACTTTTATCTGAGTTTGCAAGGCCCGCTTCTGGATATTGAAGGGGTGATGGAAGGTATTCAGGAGTTCGATCCTGCGACCGCTAGGCGGAGATTCGTGATTTATTGCCATGAAGCCTTGATTCATGACTTGCGGCAAAAAATCGATAAAGTCTTAAAAGACAGTTCAATTGAGGTTGTGTTGATTGATTTGCCGGCTAACGAAGAGCAAATCAGTGAAGATCTGACAGCGGAAAAAGTGGATGTTGTGGTTGATGTGAATGCACCCAATAGCAGAGTGTTTCGGTCGCAGATCATTATGCGCGACAGTCTATGTTGTATTACTCACAAAGATCACCCAAGGCTTAACGCCGATACCATCAGTAAAGAAGCGTATCTGGCGGAACGTCATGCCCTGTTTGATATGACTCGATTTAACCTGAAATTTGTTGACTGGATAACCGAGGGCGTACTGCCGCAACGTAAGGTTTACAGCGAGCACAAATCGCTGCTTGGCATGATGGCAGCGGTGTCATACAGCGATGCGGTTGGGGTAGTGCCACATACCATTGCCAATCAATATAAAGAGGTGTTCAACCTCGTTATTCTCGACTTTCCGTTTGAAACCAAAACCTTCGATTCTCATTTGGTGTACTTGTCGAAAATGAACGCTAACCCAGCCAATCGCTGGGTTAGAGAGTTAATTATGGCGCAGGTGTAGTAGGCGGATACAACAAGCAGAGTTTGCCCTGAAGAGACGTGAGCTAGTTTGCTTCTGCATCAGGGTCTTTTACTAGCACATGTGCTGTCATCATTTCTGTTAACAATGAGTTATTGTAGCTTTGTATCTGTGTGTCAGTTGCATGTGTCCAGTCGATCATTACATCACTGGTAGACATAATAGTTGGACGACTCAGTTGGTCATCTCTTATCTCGGAAGCTGAGAAAGCAATAAAGTTGGCCTCAAAATCCCAGTGTTCTGGGAGAGCGACTTTTATGCTTTGGTTTGCCTTGGTCACCTGAGTGATGTTGTGCTCATATGTGGTTTCTTCAGTATCAGTTTCAAACGAATAATCATAGTGTGAATCGAATAGAGAGTGATCTAACTGTTCGGACTCAAAAACAATGGCATTGTTTTCATCAACATATACACCATAAATTGCCGAAGAGTCGAGAAAGTCGATGTCAAATTGCCCATCATTAAGTGTTGTACGGTGCTCTACAGAAAATGCACCCGGAAGACTGTCATTATAGAACTCGCTTAAAAATTCGGCGGACATTGTCGCAAAGGTTTCTTCAGATGGGGCATATAAGTAACCTAACTCAGGGTTGTCGCTTTCCGATAAGTTGTAAACAACGCCATTAGGTTGTTTGATTACTGGATTTTCAATTTCGTCGATAAAGCTAAAGTCACCATTAATTAGATAGCTGGTAATAGTGGTGTCTATGGTGACTTCATTAGAGTTGCTGACGCCGTACATAGTATGTGGTGTGAGGTCATAGTCTGTGAATGCGAAGCGATTGTAATCATCGCCAATTGCATTTGCTGGTGCGCCTTCAAATTCAGGTACATATGCAGAACCCGTGTATGATTCGTCGATAGATACGTCGGGTTTGGTTTGAACATCAAAACACTCTCCAATGTCTCCCTCATAGGTCTCACTGTCTACAACTATAATCGCATTGTAATAAAGGGCTTCCTTCTGAATGCTTGAATACTCGATGTCCAAGGTTATTTGCTGGTTGTATTCACTGTAATAGTATTGCTCTTTTGTTGTGATGAATCCGAATTCAGGCACATCTTTTAGCTCCAATACTGCGTTATCTAACAGCGTTGCTCTTTCGAGTAGGGTTCCATCAGCGTTATTGATATACACTTCAGCATCTAAAGCTTCACAATACTGCGTCGACGCGTTAGATATCGTACCTTTCACCATAAAACGAACTTGAGTTGCCTCAATGTCTTCTAGGCCTTCAAACGGGTTTTCAGGCGTTGGTTCTGGATTATCGGTTGCTTCGTCAGAGTCACTGCACCCAACAATTAGACCAGTGAGAATCAGTGCTAGTAATGCTTTATTGCTCGTCATATCAGTATTGCTCTACAAACCTTGAAAAATTCGAGAGCAAAATACCAAATTGTGAAATGTGTCAAAAATTACTTATTGGGCTATCAGATATAAACCCAACGCATATCATTGATGATTACAGCCCTGAAGCAGTAGTGCGGGCAGAAAAGACAAAATGATTAGTACAAGCGCCTTATCTAGAGTGAGCGTCTTGCCATTAATATTTGGGTTATGAAGAAGCTGGATGCACCCAAAGTTTGCATCCAGCCAGCAATAAAAATCCCCGCAAGGCGTCCTAAATGCGGGGGCGAACCTAAATGGTATCCGGGTCACCGTAGGGTTCGACTTGAATATCCTGCATTGAGTAGCCCACTTGGGCTAAATCGTGACTGACAGAATTGGTGGTTATGGTGCCGCTCACAGTCACCACATCCCACAGTTGAGTGATCGACACGCCTTTTGTGTCTTTAACGTAGATAATCTGATTTTGAGGAGGCGGTGGTACGTGAATGCAAGCGCCGAAGTAGGGCACCAGTAAAAACTCAGTCACGACTTCGCTGTCGCCTTCTAATGGGATAACAAAACCAGAAATGGCAATTTGTTGGTTGTTTAAATCGTCTCTAAGTTTTGCATCCGCAAGCGGTTGTGCGGTGACGGAGTTGTGGTTGATTTCAATGTCGATAGCCGCTTGTTGAGCAGCTCTAACTTCTTGTGGGATTAAATCGACCCACTCAAGCAGTTGGGAGGAATCTGCCCACGATATGGCTGGAGTGAACAACAGCAGAACTAGGAATTTACGCAGTATTTTCAACATAAGAGTGATCTCTCTTTTAGGCTTTCCATGGCTCGGCTTTCAGTAATTTTTAGTCAGCAGACGTTATACAAACTGGATAGTGTCTGGGATATGGAATACCCCTAATGCAATAGCGTCTTGTAGGGTGATTTGTTGGCTGACGATAGCCCCTAATGCGTCGATGTCGGTGACAATCGCATCTTGTAAGCTTTCGCCTTTAGGTACTTCGTGAGGCAGGATTTTTGCGCTGCCTTGATTAACCACCATTTTGAAGTAGTGGCCCTTACTGGATTCGAAAAAGAAAAATTCGCCATCTTGCGTGAACATATCTTGGTTCTTAGCCACAAGGTGTTGCAGCTGGTACATCAAGACGGCGAACTTTTGATCGTAGTTGTTGCTTGGAATCGATGTAATTTTATTAGTATCCAAGGCTTGGTACATAGCTAACTGGACGTTGTATGTTTGGGGTGGAACTGAGGTTAACGCGCCGCTACCAATGCCATCCATGACACAAGCCTGAGCCACTGAAGTGGTAGTGAGTGCAGTGCAAAGTAGAACAAAGGTAGTGCGTTTCATGTTAGATCCTCAATATCAGCAGAATACGAACGTTGGAGGATAGAGCCACTAACGTGGCCCTATCGCGGGTCTATGGATTATTGGCTTATCGGTTGATTGGCGATTCACCTGTTTTAGATTGTCCATAGCTATAGCCTGAGTGGTCTTGTGGCTCGATGATGTTGAAGTACATCTCGAAGTTATCAAGGTACTGAGTCAGCTCTGCTAGTTTGTCTAACTTGCCATCTGCCTTGATGTCGCCACTCTTGATCAACTCTTGCAGTGTTGCTTGTTGAGTTAAGATCTTGTCGAATGTTGTGCGTGCCATGGTGAGCGAGAAGTTCGGGTTACGTACATCGTATCCTTCGATTGAGCTCATGCGGCCATTCTTCACTTCAATCGCAAACTTCTGTTTCTCGTCAGTGATCACTAGGTTTGCACGCATTTCAAATCCATCTTCTGCTGCTTTCGGACCGTTTAGACGCACGCCCATGTAGTTTAGGAAGTCTTCAGTAGGCATGTTCTGAATCATGTCTGCCGATGCCGTTTTAGTTGAAGCGCCTTTCACGATTCCGCGACGCAGTTCATCTGCACCGACTAGGAACACATTACGCTCACCCGACGATTCGCTTTGGTAGCCTAGCTGCTCTAAACAGTCTGCTTGTAGGTATCGAGCTTGCTTGTTCTCTGGATCGGTGAAGACCACCTTGTTTACGATCTCTGCACACCAGCGGTAGTCGCCGCGCTCAAATGCTCTAAAGCCTGCGCTCATGATGCTTTCTGTACCAAAGTCTTCCACGTAACGCTTCGCCGACTCTTTCGAGCTGTGTGGAATCAGGTTCGCTGGGTTCATGTCGAAGTAACCAAGATACTTATTTAGTACCGCTTTCGCGTTGCGGTGGTAAGAGCCGTGGTAGCCGCGTAGGTACCACTCTTTTGACAACGCATCTGGTACGTAGAACTCATCTTGGATGTCGTTGATGCTTACACCGTGGTTAGCAAGGCGCAGTGACTCATCGTGCAAGTAGCCGTACATGTCACGCTGTTTCTCAAGGAAATCGACGACATTTTCATTGCCCCAACGTGGCCATGAGTGAGAGGCAATTAAGGTTTCCGCTTTGAAACCAAATTCGTATAGCGCTTCGTTGATAACGTCTGCCCACTGTAGTGAGTCACGTACAAATGCACCGCGTAGTGTGTACAGGTTGTGCAGGCCGCCAACGGTTGTCTCTGCACCCCAGTATGTTTTGTACTCTGGGATGTAGGTGTTCATTTCCGAAGGTGCTTCGGTTTCTGGTGCGTTTTGCATCACCATTTCTAAGCCATCCACGGTGATAGTTTGGATGTCTTCTTCTACTTCAAGTGTTGGAACAATCAAAGACAGTTCACCTGAAGCAACCGACTTACCTATCGCAGCATCCACTTGGCCTTGAGCACCTTTCTCTAGCGATGTGCCGTATTGGAACAACACGCGGCGAGACATGGCAGTACCTGCAAGTACGTTTTCAGAAATCGAGTGTTTAGTGAATCCACGAGGTGCGATGATTTGCACTTTGCCAGAATCGACATCTTGTTGAGATACGATGCCTTTTACGCCACCAAAGTGATCCGCATGAGAGTGTGAGTATACTACTGCTTTGATGGGCAAGTCGCCTTCTGGCGCGTGTTGCTTGAATAGCTCGTACGCCGCTTCTGCTGTCTCTGGAATCGTTAGTGGGTCAAAGACAATCCAGCCGTTTTCAGAGCGAATGAAGGTGATGTTGGCCAAGTCATAGCCGCGTACTTGGTAGATGCCGTCACGTACTTGGTAAAGGCCGTGTTTCATGTTTAGCACTGCCTGACGCTGCATGCTTGGGTGAATGCTATCGAAGTCTTTGCCTTGTAGTAGGAAATCGTAGCTACCGAGTTCCCACGCGACTTTTTTACCATCCTTGCTCATGATTTTTAAGTTGTCTTGGCGAGCGATGAATCCTTTGTCAGCAAGTTCGAAGTCTACTGAGTTCGCGAAGTTAAGCGACGTGCGCAGTGAGTCGTTGAAGTCTTTGGTTACTGCGGTCGCCTGCTTAGATTCTGGTGAAAAAGTAGGTAGCTCGCTGTTGATAGAGTCAGTGCTGGTGGACGCCATTGCAAAGCTGCTCATGATAGCGAGGGAAATCGGAAGAATTTGAGTTTTCATAACAGTTCCTACAGATTTATTTTTGTGGACTGTGCGGTCTGCACAAGTCATCTGTAGTTAACTTTAAAGGCTTAAGTTATTTCTATCATTAATCCAAAGGGTAAATCAGATATTTATTATGTGAATATCATGGGTGTTATCAAGGCTAGGAGACAAGCCTTATCTGATGGAGAACCGGAGCGAATCAGTTACTCGTGAACAAGCAATAACCCACTAAAAATTAAAGTAAATACCGATCTCGGCATAGCTCTCGCTTGGGACAGGTTGTTGCGGCCTTGCGCGATATTCACCGTGTGTGTATTTAATGTAAGGGGTGACATAAGGAAGGTTGAATGATGCAGAAACATCTACGCTGTCGCGTAGGCTATCTTCATAGTGGTGCTCAGTGAGTAACACATCGAAGTTATAGCTCATGCCTAAACTCAGCCAATCTACTGGAGTGTAATCCACCGCTATGCTGTTTTTCCATTCGATTTGATTGTCGTAAAGTTGGGAGATTGGTCGATCGGTGTCTTCGGGGTTGTCACCACTTAGCGGTGGAATGTTGAAGTCCGCTTTAGGTGAACGCAGTTGTAAATAGGAATCCCAATAGACAAACGTTTGATGAGACAGCGCTTTGCCAGCAAGTCCACCTAAATCGTAGATATCGATTGTGTCGTCAAAACCAAAACGGCCGTAGCCCTCGAAATACTTATCACCAACGGCTTTACCGTAACTCAGCCCTAGCTCGGTATACAGGTCCGAATCTAGGCTCACACTGCCCTGCAGGTTATTGGTAAACCCATAGTTCACGCCAACCGTCCCCACGTACTGATCTTCATACTGTGAGAGTTGGACATCAAAATCGATGTTGTCGAAAGAGGCGAAAGCCAATGGCGAAGCCAGTGCTGTCAGTGCAAACAAACTAGCCCAATCGCGAGGAATACGCATAGCAAGATCTCCGGTGGATACCAAAAGATAGGGCTTTAACGCGATGTTAAAGCCCATGATATGACGTCCTATTTCAGTGAGTCACTTTATCCATGAAGTAATGTTTAGCGGCTGATATGGATTAGCCTTTTAGGCGGTTGGCTTTGATCTTTTGTTTGGTTTGTTGCACTTTATGCTTCACTTGGTTTCGATCGATAGAAGCATTTCGAATGCGCTCGCCGTCAATGATAATGACTTCACCATCAGGTTTTTGAGCAATGATGGCTTCGTCGCCGTTGATGCCATCGATGTAGTACGCATTGTAATCATCCACTTGTTCAATGGTTGCTAGTGGTGCATCTGGTCCATGTTCAGAAGTAGTGATAAAGCCGCTGCCATCTTTCATCTCGATTTCGGCCACTCGTACTCCATTGACGTAAATACCATAGATCTCCGTTGGTTTATCCTTCAGGCCTTCACGTTCAGTTCGTTCATGTTCCACTTCCCAATCAAGCTTATGGCTTGGGTTGTCTGGCATTACAGGGTTTGCTGGATCGACACTGAAGCCATAATCGAGGTCCAAGCTTTTTACATAGTCTTTAATGGCATCAATCGTTTCGGTGTCGCGAATTGGATTGTCTGGGTGAACCTCGCCAGGGGCTTGCTTACCGTACAAAGGGTCGAAACCATACTCTTCTACGTGTTCTTGAATCTGAGCAATGATTTCTTCTTTACGTGTCGGTGGTTCTTGGTCGGCAGAGTCCGTTGATGAGCAGCCTGTCACAAGTACGATCGAAGAAAGAGCGAGTGTCAGTAGTGATTTTTTCATGTGTCATTCCTGTTAAGGCGTTTGTTTAACATGCTGCCATCTTGCCCTGTCTTTATTGGATGAAAAATGCACTGAGCAATATAGGTGATATTTTTATTGTAAATATCAACCGTGTCCTTTGAGTAATTAATGTGATATTGCAGGCCGTGAAAAACAAACTATTTCTGCGTTTATGTCGATGGTAGTGAGTGGGAAGGAAGGGCTTGATATGGCTATGAATTCTTGAAACAGGGTTATACTTTGAGTTAAGAAGCAAAGATCAAACAGTGAAGGTTAGATCACAAAATAATCACAATGGTATTGTTTTGGTATTATCAAATAAAATACCATTCTTTGCGTACCCTACAGTACCAAAGGATTAAAAAATGAAATCAACAAATATGAAACTATCATTCATGATGTTCATTGAATGGTTTATCTGGGGAGCGTGGTTCGTTCCTCTATGGCAAATACTCAATACTCATGGGTTTACGCCAACGGAAATAGCATGGTCGTATGCGTGTACGGCGATTGCCGCTATTTTGTCGCCAATCTTGGTAGGTTCAATTACCGACCGTTTCTTCCCTGCACAAAAAGTTTTATCTGTCATGTTGTTAGCAGGGGCGGGCCTAATGTACTTGGCGGCGCAAGCCACTGAGTTTTCGACCTTCTTCCCGCTATTGCTGGCCTACTCGTTAACCTATATGCCAACAATCGCGCTAACCAACAGCATTGCGTTTTCTAATGTCGACGACGTAGAACGTGATTTCCCGCGTATTCGAGTGATGGGGACTATTGGCTGGATCGCTTCTGGTATTGCTATTGGCTTTGCTCCGGGTTGGTTAGGTTATGGTGATATCTCTTCAAGCAATATCCCACTGATTATTACGGCACTAAGCTCGGCTGCATTGGGTCTGTTTGCTCTAACGCTGCCAAATACGCCACCGAAAAGTACTGGCAAACTGAATCTGAAAGTCATGCTTGGTCTTGATGCTATTGTGCTTCTGAAAGATAAAAACTTCCTAGCATTTTTCGTTTGTTCTTTCATGTTCAGCATGCCTTTGGCGTTCTACTACATCTTTGCCAATGGCTTCTTAACCGAAGTGGGTATGAGCAATGCCACAGGCTGGATGACGCTCGGCCAGTTCTCTGAAATCTTCTTTATGTTAGCACTGCCGTTCTTTACTAAACGATTTGGTATTAAGAAGGTTCTATTGCTTGGTCTTGCAACTGCCGCAATTCGTTATGGTTTCTTTGTCTACGGTAGTGTCGAAACTTGGTATCTATATTCATTGTTGTTCGCGGGTATCTTGCTGCACGGTGTGAGCTACGACTTCTACTTCGTAACGGCTTACATCTATGTTGATAAGAAAGCACCGGCGCACATGAGAACCGCTGCTCAAGGCCTTATCACTCTTGGCTGTCAGGGTATTGGTAGCTTGTTGGGTTACCGCATCGGCGGTGAGCTGATGGAACGAATGTTTGCTTATGACGAACCACAAAATGGCCTAACGTTTGACTGGGCTGGTATGTGGGGATTCGGCGGCATCATGATCGCAGTGATTCTGGTTATCTTTATGTACTTCTTCCGTGAGCCGAATGGCGAAATCAAAGAGATCAATATCGATAAGCAAAACGACGTGTCTAACTCAGAAAAAGCACAAGCATAACTCTATTTGCCTGCTCGGCATCTGGAGTAACGGGGCTGAGCGGGTTTTCGAAACGTATTTTTGGTGAAGTAAGATGAATATAAGTAAGCAAGATAAAATTCTCGGTGCATTCTATGGTCAAGCACTTGGCGACTCGATGGGCATGCCCTCGGAGCTATGGCCAAGAAGCCGCGTAAAAGCCCACTTTGGCTGGATCGATCGCTTTTTGCCTGGGCCAAAAGAGAATAACGCAGCCTGCTATTTTGATGCTTGCCAGTTCACGGATGACACTTCAATGGCACTCGCCTTAGCGGATGCAATCATTGAATGTGATGGTGACATTGTTCCTGAAGTGATTGCTCGTAATGTACTGAGCTGGGCGGAAGGCTTTGACGCATTTAACAAGAATATTTTTGGTCCAAGCTCCAAAGCAGCGATGCGCGCTATCAAAGAAGGAGTGGCAATCAGTGAGCTTGAAAACAATGGGGTGACCAATGGTGCAGCAATGCGTGTGTCTCCAATGGGGTGCTTGGTTCCAACCAACAACCTAGACGACTTTATTGATTTAGTCGCGTTAGCGTCTAGCCCGACGCATAAATCCGATGTGGCGATTTCAGGTGCGGTTGCGATCGCTTGGGCCGTATCAAAAGCTGTCGAAGGTCATAGCTGGCAAGAGATCAAAGACCAGCTCCCAGCGATTGCGATTGCGGCGCAGAACAAGAACATTACAACGTTCAGTGCGTCTATGGGGGCGCGTATTGAACTGGCGCTGAGTGTGGCTTCTGAAAACAGCGGTACGGAAGAGCGTATGGAGAAAATTTATAACTTAGTTGGTGCGGGTGTAAGCACGATTGAGTCTGTCCCTGCTGCGATTGCGATGGTAGAGCTGGCACAAACGGATCCAAATCGCTGTGCGATTCTGTGTGCTAACTTAGGAGGTGACACGGATACAATTGGTGCAATGGCGACGGCAATTTGCGGTGCGTTAAATGGCATTCAATCGATCGACACTCAACTCAAGCAGCAGTTGGATGATGAGAACAAACTCGATTTCGACGGTTACGCCAAAACGTTCCTAAGACTGCGTGATATTAAGGAGCAAGCCTATGCCTCATAACGCGTTAGTAAAGCTTATTCCTACGTTAAGCAACCAACGTCAGCTGTGCTTAATTGGCGCAGCAGTGGTTGATATCGTGACGGAAACGCCAGCATTGCCAGAGCGTGGTGGCGACATTGAGATGCAAGAAAAAGGCATTCACGTTGGTGGCTGCGCATTGAACATCGCGATTGCTATCAAAAAGCTGGGGCTTGAGTCTGTCAATGCGTTGCCAATTGGCCGCGGAAAATGGGCTGATATTGTTTCTGAAGCCATGGCAGAAAAAGGCTTAACCAGCAGTCTAGACGATCCAAGTGGGGATAACGGCTGGTGTTTAGCCTTAGTTGAGCCTGATGGTGAGCGCACGTTTTTGTCGGTAAGTGGCGTAGAGAACAACTGGAGCCATGAGATCTTGTCTCAGTTGCCGTTAGCTGACGATGCTGTGATTTATCTATCGGGCTACCAGTTAGCGTCTCAAAGTGGTGAAGTACTGGTATCTTGGCTGGAAACTTTACCGAAAAGTACGGATATCTTCGTCGATTTTGGGCCTAGAATTGCGGACATTACGCCGAACACGTTTAAACGTTTGATCGCGCTGCAACCGATAGTGTCGCTCAACCGTCAAGAAGCGCAAACCTTGGGTATGGAAGACAGTTCAGAGTTTGTTAGAGCTTGGTATGATCATTACCAGTGCCCGCTGATTCTGCGTATCGACAGTGACGGTGCACTATTTAGCGTACAAGACGGTCACGGTACGGTGTCGCCATTTAAGGCTGATGTGGTCGATACCATTGGTGCCGGTGATACTCATGCTGGTGGTGTGTTGGCTGGCCTATGTTCTGGTTGGGAACTGGCTGATGCTGTTTTACTTGGCAATGCGGTTGCCTCTTATGTGGTCAGCCATGTGGGTGGTGATTGTGCGCCAAGTGTTGAGCAGATCACGGACTATCTTCAGCAGTACTAACCCTATTTACCAAGCCTAGTTCTTAGGCTTGGTTACTTTTCTTTAGCTTTTTCAACTCGACGATCTCCCCATGAATAATCGTGCATTATCTATCCTTGCAGCGGGCTGCGGGATTAACCTCTGTATTGGCGTTCTCTATACATGGAGCGTGTTTAAAAACACGTTGCTGGAATTGGGCTGGGATAATACCCAAGCGTCAATGCCATACACTATTACCATTATCACGCTGTCTATTGCACTGCTGGTCGCTGGTCGCATTCAAGATAAGATTGGCCCAAACAAAGTATTAATGGTGGGTACGTTCACTGCGGGATTAGGGATGTTGTTGTCGAGCCTTTCGCTAACACCTTGGAATCTTAACCTTAGCTTTGGAGTGCTAACCGGAGCCGGAATTGGATTTGCGTATGCATGTTTGAATCCGACTGCGATGAAGTGGTTTCACTCTTCACGTAAAGGCATGGTAAACGGCATGCTGGCTACCGCATTTGGCTTAGCGGCGATTTACCTCGCGCCATTAACCAGCTATTTGATTGTCGAGTTTGGCTTAACCATAAGCCTACAAGTGCTTGGGGTAGGGCTAATTGCGATTGCTTTCCCATTGGCGTGTACCATCAAAAATCCCCCTCAAGGCTATGTTCCTACTGAGGCTAACTCCTCTGCTAAGCAAGCGGCTAATCTTGTGGCCGTGCGTCAATTTGAGTGGCGTGACATGTTGGCGACTAAGCAATTTTACCTATTGTGGATTACTTACGCGTTTGGCGCGGCGGCAGGGCTGATGATCATTGCGAACATTACCTCTATCGCGGTGGAGCAAGCCAATATCATGCAAGGTGCTTACTTGGTAGTAACGCTCTCTATCTTTAACTCGGCTGGGCGCTTGGTTTCAGGGTTACTTAGCGACCGCATTGGTGCGCTGAAAACGCTCGGTATCGCTTTAACTTTACAGGTCTTGAACATGGGACTGTTTAGTCAGTTTGTCAGTTCATCAAGCTTAATGGTCGGCGCAGCGTTAGCTGGAATAGGTTACGGTACGTTACTGGCGGTTTTCCCTTCCATTATGGCCGATTTATATGGTTTGAAGCACTTTGGCACCAACTATGGGATTTTGTATACCGCGTGGGGCATTGGTGGGTTTATTGGACCTATTCTGGCGGCTTGGTCGGTCGATAACCGTGGCAGTTATGCGCTTGCTTATATAATTTGCGCTGTATTAGTTGCAGTGGCAGCGGCGTTAACACTGGCCGTGAAACCGATATCGTCTCAAGCAACGGAACCCATGCCGGAATTGGCAAAAACAAATGCCTAGAAGCGAAAGCTACGTTGTTTGAGGTCGACATACGATAAGGTATACTTCTCAAATACTTGGCAATAACAAGAACGCTATGACTACCTACCAGCCGCTGATAGAACTGATTCAAACTCGTATCCAGAATAAGGATAAGTCGCCGCTGTATCTCAAGATTTCAGATTCAGTAAAATTGGCGACTGAGCAGCAAATTCTCAAAGGCGGGGATTTTATCCCCACAGAGCGAGAGCTGAGCGAGGTGCTGAAAGTATCACGCATTACGGTGCGAAAAGCGCTGGATGTACTTGATAAAGAAGGCGTAATTGTTCGCTCGCGCGGTCTAGGAACCATGATCAGTGAAACGGTCGAGTATTCTGGCAAGGAAGCGACAGGCTTTTCCCAGCAAGTGGTGTTGAAAGGTAAAAAGCCCGACACTCTTTGGATTAAAAAAGACGTTGTGCCTTGCTCGGCTGAGATCGCCAAAACACTCAATATTGCCGAAAACGATCAAGTGTTCCTGCTTAAGCGCGTGCGATACATTGATGAACAAGCGGTGTCGATTGAAGAATCTTATGTCCCTGCTGAGCTGATTAAAGATCCGGATGAAATCCAGTTATCACTGTACGACTACTTCCGCAGCCAAGATATTTCGCCAACCCGAACTCAAAGTCGAGTATCAGCGAAAATGCCCACGGAAGAGTTTCTGCAAAAGCTGAATATTGAAGAAAGTGTACCAGTGTTACTCATCGAACAAACAGCGTTTGATAAAAGTGGCAAACCTATCGAATACAGTATCAATCGCTGTCGCGGTGATATGTATGTATTCGTCAGCGAAGACTCATAAGTCGTTAGCTCTATTGATAAAAACGGCCCTCAGTATGAGGGCCGTTTTTGTTTATGTCTCTGCGATAGTGGCAGTACGTGTATCTATTATCATCTAATCACATCACCATTTTAACCGCTGAAACATACTCATAGCGGAATCGAAATTCTTCTCTTTCTCCATTGTTCAGTTTGGTTGAACGAATCTTTAAAATTACTGGATATATTTAACTTCCCTTATTGGATATCTTAGCCCCGTGCTTTGACGGACATCAAAAACAGATCGTTTTTCCTGCCCTCTCGTCACTTCTTTGGACGCTCACCCAAAGGAAAATATAACAAAATCAAACTAATAGGTGTTCAATATGAAAAAGCCTTTAAAAGCGCTAGTGCTTGCTCTTGGGTTATCCCTTGGTGCGGCCAACAGTTATGCGCTGTCTCTCGAACCGCTAGAGAAAGACTTCACTTTACAGCTTCTTGGCTCCGGTGGGCCAATCTCAGATGATTTGCGATCGTCGTCTGGCGAGCTGATTTGGTGGAAAGGAAAGTCGCGCGTGATGATTGATGCTGGTGGTGGTGTGTATCTGCGATTTGGGCAAGCGGGCGGAAAACTGGAAGATTTAGACTTCCTTGGTTTGACTCACTTCCATACCGACCATGTGGCTGACGTACCGGCTCTGTTAAAAGGCGGCTACTTCTTTGACCGTCAAGATCCACTTGATATCGCTGGCCCAGAAGCAGGCTCTGCATTTCCAAGTCTAACGGGTTACATGAAAGCCTTATTCGATGGAGACAAGGGTGCGTATGCCTACTTGAATGGCCTGTTCGACGGCAGCGATGGCTTATTCCCTGTCACGATCACTGATGTGCCATACACCAGCTCACACGGTATCACCGTCTACCAACAAGATGGCTTGACCATCTCCGCGTTGGGGATCCCCCATGGTGATGTGCCTGCTTTGGCTTATCGAGTTGAAAGCGACGAAGGCGTGATAGTGATTTCTGCGGATCAAAACGGCAGCAACCCAGACTTTATCGACTTTGCTAAAGGGGCTGACATCTTATTGATGCCTTTAGCGATTCATGAAGAAGCGGGTGAAGTTTCGACATTTATGCATGCTAAACCATCCATTGTCGGCAAGATCGCTGCAGAAGTGAATCCAAAAATCTTAGTGCTTAATCACTGGATGGGGCTTGGACTCAAGCTCAAGCCGGAATCGATCAAGATCGTTAAAGAGTACTACCACGGTCAAGTGATCGCTGGTCATGACTTATCAAGTTACCCAATCAGTGCAGCGAAGGAGATCTCCCATGAATAATAAGCTCGCTCTTTCTATCGCGATGACATCGGTCATCACGCTTAACTCAGGTATGGCGTTTGCCGATACGCCAACAGAAGCGCCAGTGGAAGCTCAGTCGAGCTCTCAACATGGCGGTAAATGTGCCGCGGGTAAATGTGGTACAGAAAAACGCTTTGAGAAACAAGAACTCAAGAGCGATCCACAAGGTCGTTTAGTTCGTGCTCGTGACGGCAAATGTGGCGTGACAGGCGAAGGCATCAACCCGTCAGAAGAAACACTTCGACTCACCAAAAGCAAAGTAACAGGTGGAGTATGCGGACAATAACCAATACATCAAAAGGCATTGGACTGCGCAGCGAACATGTCGACTTGCTGTGTCAGTTGCCAGAGCACCCAGATATTGATTTTCTAGAGTTAGCGCCGGAAAACTGGATGAACATGGGCGGTCTCAAGCGCGAACAGCTTCAAGAGATTGCTAAACGTTACCCGCTCGTGGCGCACGGTTTGAGCTTATCCATTGGCGATTGCCAACCGCTGAACGAGTCCTTTGTAAGAGAGGTTGCACGCTTTCTCGATGAATTGAATATCGACATCTATAGCGAACACCTGAGTTTCTCGCGTGATCATCAAGGCTATTTGCATGAACTGCTTCCGATCCCTCGACACAAAGAAAACATCCCGTATCTGGTAGAGCGTATTAAAAGGGTGCAAGACATCATCCAACGCCCAATCGCATTGGAGAATATCTCTTACTACCACAATTACGGGGATGAAATGCCAGAAGGCGAGTTTATCGCAGAGATCAGTGAGCGTAGTGGCTGTGAACTGCTTATCGACATCAATAACGTGTTTGTGAATAGCCGCAATCACCGCTATTGCCCATACGACATGATCAACACTCTGCCTAGTGATGCGATTCGCTACTACCACATCGCAGGCCATTTGAAAGAGCAGGATAACTTCTTGCTTGATACTCATGGCAAACCAGTACCCAGTGAAGTGGTCGACCTGGCTCGTTATACCTATTCCGTGCATGGCAGTAAGCCACTACTGCTAGAGCGTGACCATAACGTGCCACCGTTGTTGGCGTTGGCTGAAGAATTGCGAGGTGTCCATGACGATATCCTCGACTTTAGCCAAACCATTACCACTTTGTGTGAGGAGGTGTTGAATGATTAACCCTCCCAACAAGATGCTTGAACAAACGGAATCGTTGACGGCGTTGATCCGGTTGCCAAATGAGCAACTGGCAAGGTGCCGATATAGCGAATTTATCCGCGACAACATTCTAGGTGTGGTTGCGAATACATTCCCTCTGTTTTCGTCGCAATTTACCGATGCTCAACTGATGCAGATGGCCGAAGAGTTTGTTGCTGTGCATGGCTCATCCTTGCCGGAGTTTCACCATATCGCCACTGAGTTTGTTCAATTTCTGCAGTGCAGCCGCGACGGTGACAAGCTGCCCGTATTTGCAGATCAACTGGCCTTGCTGGAATACGAGTGGGTGGCATTTAATGCAGAAATAGACACATTGGATGCGGCATTTTTTGATGGGGAAAAACAGGCAATCCAGCAAGACGATAGCGTGTGGCTCAACCCAACGCTTAGGCTGGTTGAAGTGCCGTTTTTGCTCCACCAAGACACGGTGACGTTCTTAACTCGCCGGCGACACCCAGTGTTCTATGCCGTGTTTCGCAACTCGCATCATCACGTGATATCGCAAAAACTCCGAGAAGTGGATGTCGCGCTGATTCAATTACTACAACAGCAAAACCTGACTCTGGCGCAACTACAACACATTGCTGCTCAGCACCTCGCCAGATTCAGTTTCATGGAGTGGGCTCAACACTTCAATGAAATCGGGCTGCTTTCAGTCCAACCTTTAGGAGAAAAATTATGATTAAGTCAGCTCTCAACTGGTTCGACGCTGTCGTCGAAAAATGCAAAAAATACGATTACTTGGCGTTACTCTCAATTCGCCTCTACTTGATTCCGGTGATTTTTGTCGGTGCTCGATCTAAGGTGCTGGGCTTTTCTGGTACGGTCGCGTGGTTTGGCGCATCAACAGCCGATGGTGGCTTGAACTTACCTTTTCCTGAACTACTGGCGTTTTTAGCGGCGGGAACTGAAGTGCTGGGGTGCATTTGTATCGCTTTGGGCTTGTTTACCCGAGTGATGTCGATTCCGATGATCTTTTTAATGAGTGTGGCAAGTGCCATGGTGCATTGGAAACATGGTTGGGATGCCATTGCAACCAGCGGAATGGAAGCCACAGTACGTTTGAATGGCTTCATTGAGTGGCTGGCGGTGAACTTCCCTGGCCGATACAACTACATCACAGAACTGGGCGACCCGGTGATGCTCAACAACGGGATGGAGTTCGCGGCAACTTACTTTGTGATGCTACTGGTGCTGTTCTTCTACGGTGGTGGCCGTTACGTGAGCCTAGACTACTGGTTGAGAAAACCATTCTCCAACTCCACAGACAAAGCGTAAATTCACTCTTAACGCTTTATTAAACAGTTATACATTTCTCTTATCTAACCCGCTACATCAGTAGCGGGAAGGAGTTCTTATGCTTACAGATGTCGTTGATCTGTCGCGGTTTCAGTTCGCGAGTACCGCGCTTTATCACTTTATATTCGTTCCTCTGACCATAGGTTTGTCTTTCTTGCTGGCCGTGATGGAGTCTTTGTACGTCATGACGGGGAAAACCATCTACAAAGATATGACCAAGTTTTGGGGCAAACTGTTCGGAATTAACTTTGCCGTTGGGGTTGCCACCGGCCTGACCATGGAGTTCCAATTTGGCACTAACTGGGCGTACTACTCCCATTACGTGGGCGATATTTTTGGTGCGCCGTTAGCCATTGAAGCCTTGATTGCGTTCTTCCTTGAGTCAACGTTAGTCGGGATGTTCTTTTTTGGTTGGGACCGCTTGTCTAAGCGCCAGCACTTATCGGTCACTTGGCTCACGGCTCTGGGATCTAACTTCTCTGGTTTGTGGATCTTGATGGCCAATGGCTGGATGCAAAACCCAGTGGGGGCGGAGTTCAATTATCAAACCATGCGAATGGAAATGACCAACTTTATTGAGGTGGTCTTCAACCCCGTAACACAGGTGAAGTTCGTGCATACCGTGGCGGCGGGCTACACCACAGGCGCGCTGTTTATTATGGGCATCAGTGCGTATTACTTATTAAAGGGCCGAGACATTGCCTTCGCGCGTCGTTCATTTGCCGTTGCCTCAGCGTTTGGTATGGCTGCTATCGTTTCAACCCTAATGCTCGGAGACGAGTCAGGTTATGAACTGGGTGATGTGCAGCAAGTGAAATTGGCGGCAATAGAGTCGGAATGGCACACCGAAGAAGCACCGGCTTCATTCACGCTGTTTGGTTTCCCTAATCAAGAAACCATGGAAACGGATTACGCGATAAAAATCCCTTACGTTATGGGCATCATTGCCACCCGTTCACTCGATGAACCTGTTATCGGACTTCGTGATTTGATGGCGCAAAGCGAGCAGCGAATTCGCTCGGGAATGCAAGCCTATGGGTTACTGGAAGAGCTTCGTTCAGGAAACGATAGTGCCGATAACATCGCAAAATTCGATTCAGTGAAGCAAGATCTTGGTTACGGCTTGCTACTCAAGAAGTACACCGACAAGGTGACGGATGCGAGCGAAAGCCAAATCAAGCAAGCTGCACAAGATACCATTCCTCAAGTGGCGCCTTTGTTCTGGAGTTTCCGTATTATGGTGGCCTGTGGGGTATTGATGTTCACCATCATCGGCCTGTCATTCGTTCAGGTTTGTCGCAGAAAGCTGGGTTCAAATCGTTGGTTGCTGAAAGCATCGTTGTGGGCGATTCCATTACCATTTATTGCCTGTGAAGCGGGTTGGTTTGTGGCTGAATACGGGCGTCAGCCGTGGGCAATCGGTGAAGTTCTGCCAGTGAACATGGCGGCTTCTAACCTAGCGCCAAGTGAGATTTGGTTGTCACTCGCGTTTGTATATCTGTTCTATACCGCGTTCTTAATCGTTGAAATGTATTTGATGGTTAAGTTTGCCAAACGTGGCCCGAGCGTACTCAAAACTGGCCGTTATCACTACGAAAATACGCCTAGCGATGACAAAAGAAATGACTCACTTGCGCTGATCGACCAGCACTAAGGAAAGACTATGTTTGATTATGAAACCTTACGTCTGTTTACCTGGGCGGTCGTCGGGGTACTGCTAATTGGTTTTACCATAACTGATGGCTTTGATATGGGTGTCGCCGCACTATTACCTGTGATGGGCAAAGATAACCTAGATCGTCGCGTGATGCTCAATTCGATTGCACCTCACTGGGATGGCAACCAAGTTTGGCTGATAACGGCTGGCGGAGCCATCTTCGCTATTTGGCCACTGGTGTATGCGGCTGCATTTTCTAGCTTTTACATTGCGATGCTTCTGGTACTTGCCTCATTGTGGCTGCGCCCAATCGGCATGGATTATCGCGCCAAAATTGATGACCCTCAGTGGCGCAAAGCGTGTGATGTTGCTCTGTTTGTCAGTGGTATCGTGCCTCCAATTATCTTTGGTGTCGGCTTTGGTAACCTGCTGGTGGGAGTACCGTTTGAACTCAACAACTTACTGATGCTCGATTATCAAGGTGGGTTCTTTGACTTACTGACTCCGTTCCCAATTCTTTGTGGGTTAGTGAGCTTAGCAATGGTGATGACACAAGGTGCCACCTTCCTACAAATGAAGACCAAGGATGAACTGCGTAGCCGAGCTCAAACCATGACGCTGTATGGTGCAAGTGCGACCATGTTGCTGTTTATGTTTGGTGGATTGTTTGCAGCCGCTCATGCGGGTTACCTGATTGATGGCTCTATCGCGGCGGATGCGGTGTCGAATCCGCTCAATAAGCACGTAGTGGCCGTGGCTGGGAACCTGCTGCATAACTTTAGCGATGTGCCATCACTCTGGCTGATTCCATTCACTGCGGTGTTCAGTTTATTGCTTTGCTTGTGGGCGACCGTCAGCCGCCGTGCTGGCTTAGCTTTTACCATGTCTAGCATAGCGATTGCGTGCATCATATTAACGGCAGGTGTGGCGCTGTTCCCAATGATTATGCCATCCAGCATTAATCCGTCGCACAGCCTGACCATTTGGGATGCGACGTCGAGTGAGAAAACGCTCGGTATCATTTCTATCGTCGCGATTATTGTGGTGCCGGTGATCTTGGGTTACACCGCTTGGTGTTATTACAAAATGTTCGGTCGGTTAGATAACGACTATATCCGCGACAACAGTTCGTCACTCTATTAAGGAGATTGGTATGTGGTATTTGTGCTGGGTTCTTGGCATTCTTCTCGCTTGCTCATTCGGTATCATCAATGGCTTATGGAATGAAAATACGGGTCGATTCGATGGTGAAGAGTTCTAACAGGCCGATAAGCTAAAGATAAACGCCCTCAAAATTAGAGGGCGTTTTAGTTTAGTGTTTGATTTGGTGGTTTAAAAGAGGAGGCTCTTTCCTGCTTACTTAGCGAAGTCGACAGGATCGAGCTCAGTGCCTTTCGCCTTTTTTGCAGAAGGTTTGTTTGCCTGTTTTAGCTCAACCAGTGCCGCGTCGGACTTGTTGGTGTGAATGGCTTGGCTTCGGCCATTATTCTTAGCTTGGTAAAGTGCAGTGTCAGCCGCTTTGATTAGCTCGGTAGTGGATGCATTGAGATCAGGGTAGGTGGTAACACCAATAGATACACCAAGTTGACCAAGCGATAACCCTTTCATGTCTAGATGCAGCTCTCGCACCTCTCTGACTATTTCGTCTGCAAGGGCAAGGGATTCATCTATGGTGCAATTTGGGCTGATGACAGCCAGTTCTTCCCCACCTAGGCGGCACGCCACATGTTCTTCTCCAATGACTCTTTTAAGCAGGTTAGAAACTTCTTTTAGCACGTAATCGCCAGCATCGTGACCGAAGTTGTCGTTAAATCGCTTGAAGTGGTCGAGATCAAGCATTAACAGTGACAGAGGCGTTTGGTCTGCACTCGATTTAGACCACTCGTTGTCGAACACTTCTTCAAAGTAACGACGGTTGAATAGACCTGTAAGTGGATCGCTGAGTGCTTGAGAGCGGAGTTTCTCTTGCAGGCTTAAGTTCGCCAGTGCTAAGCCTAAGTGCTCGGCAATGGTAAATGCGAGCTGCTTAGTTTCTTCGGAGACGGTTTTCACTTCCTGACCAAAATAAAGATGGTACATACCTACGGTATTACCGTGTGCAGTTAAAGGGATACAAAGGGTGAGGCCTTGGTCTTCGCATTGGCTCATGTGGCTACAAGGCAGGTGATGATGTTCATCCGCTGATAAATGGTATTTACCCTTGCGAAGTGCCCAACAATCATGGGGAGCGTAGATCTTATTGGCTGGCCAATCACCACCCCAATCGAGCTTCACTTCCAATTGGTTACGCGATTCACGCATGATGGATACACAGCCATTAATGTCACCTAAGATGCGAGGAATGATATCGGCTACAACGGTTTGTGCTTCTTTGATGTTGTTACATGCAGCTAGCATGTTGGCTAGGCGATGGAGTAGCTCGATTTCTTGGGTGCTGCGGCGAATCCGTTCTTCTTGTTGGTCGCGCTCATTATTGATCAGAAACAGCAGGCGGCGGTTAGAAACCCAAGATGAGAACACTAAGATCACCAGTGAGCTAACTAAAAGCGCAAAAACGATCAGCTGTAAGTCTTTCGCCATCGAGGTCAGTGTGGTCATCGGCATGGCTAACCTGAGCACGTAGGTTGAGTCGTGACCATGCTCATCCGGTGGCAGTTCTAGCCTCTTGGCGACGTATAACATCTCTTGGTTAACGGTAGAGCTGTAATGTTTAGACATCCCATGGTCGCCGGCCAATGCAGCCATCACTTCTGGCCGAGAACTGTGGTCGTCAGTATTGGCAATTTCGCGCCCGTTGAGCTGTGAATCCCCTAATACTTTGCCACTACTGTGAATGATGGTGAATCTACGCCCGACTCCGGCTTGAGAAAGGGTATCCAGAAATTGATCGATCTCTACTGAGCTCATATCGTATAAGTCGAGGTTCTTCTCTTGCACCTGATGGGAAACATCATCGACTAAATTGAGCATGTAGCCGCTCACGATTTGGGTTAACCAGTCGTCTAAAGTTTTATTATAAAAGTAGCCGCCAGCCAGCATGGAAAGTGCAAGGGTGATGATCGGAAAATATTGAAATTTAGCGAACGATTTTTTTTTCATAACAGCCCCGTAGATCACCTAGCATTTACTTGTTTATTTTTGCCTTACTTATTGTGTGGTTTCTCTTTATAAACAAGCTTTTATGTAAACATTTAATTCTTTAGTTTAGACGGAATATTTGGGTTTGCATTATCGAGTTGATATAAAACTCATTTATTATGGTAGAAAGTCAAAAATCGGAGGCACAGACCCTAATTTTTTACAGCTTGAATCACGTTTTCAAGGTTATTAGCACTTCCTCTTTTTCTTATTCATATTTTGCTTTATAACGAATACACCAACACTGAGTATTATGAGGGTGTGTAGAACAACACGCTCTAACCAAGGAGAGCCTCGATGGGCGTAGAAATCGTCAAAATATCCCCACAACACGACAGTGATGTTTGCCAAATCATCAAACAAGTTGGCCGAGAGTATGGCGCTGTCGGTGAAGGCTTTGGGCCATCGGATGCAGAAGTGGAGTGCATGAGTCAGTACTATACCGAAGAACATCGCAGCTTATATTTAGTCGCGTTGGTAAACGGTGAAGTAGTCGGGGGCTGTGGAGTGGCCCCATTTGGCGATGTAGAGGCGACCTGTGAGTTGAAAAAGCTCTTCTTGCTCGAGCAAAGCAGAGGCTTGGGCTTAGGTAAAAAGCTCACATTGGCGTGTTTAGAATATGCCAAACAGCAAGGTTTTGAACGTTGCTACTTAGATACTTTGTCTAACATGGATTCGGCCATTCGACTCTACGAACACCTTGGCTTTGAACATCTAGAACAGCCTTTGGAAGGCACGCTTCACAACGGTTGTGATGTGTGGATGATTAAATCGCTGTAACGAGTACCACTGTGATTTCCATCAATGAACAAGCCCCGCAACCAGTGCGGGGCTTGTTCTTTAAGTGGCTATATTACAAATCATTAAAGCTGATGCATTGAATCTTCTCGACTTCCAACCAGTGCTTTAGTTCTGATGAAGTGAGTATTTGCAACTCTTCTAGCCTTTTATCTGTATAGCCTGTGAGTGAGCATAGCTCTTCGGTTACTTGATTTGCTGGGTGACACATTAGCTCCACGCTACCGCTCGGTATTTGTGATCTGTAAGCCGATAAAATGGCTTTCAGATGCTCCATGGTTGCGCCATCGTCGAAGAATCCGAGCTCAAACACGTCAGGTGTTTTGACGTTAAGAGGATCTTGCCCTGCCACAATGGAGTCAACGCGCCTTACCGGAATTTGTACGGTGTTTGCAAACTGAATGAACGCCTGTTTGAGTGCTGGGTAAATACCACCAAAGTGATGAGTGTCGATATGAGTCAGCTTAAAGCCAGCTTTCAATGCCGCGTCGTATTGAGCTTGGAGCTCATTGTAGACTTCTTTCGGGCATACATCGGTTTTTTTCAGCAAGACGGACTTGGCTAAGAAGTCGCCATTTTCATCAACCAAGCTTGCAACTCGCTCTGTTGGCAGTAACGGTTTCCCTGCCGTGACAGTAAAGTGCAACCCGACGTTGGTGACTTTACCTGCTCGGTATAGCTCGGCAGCATGCTGCGTGCCGGGTTGGTTCATCATTACTGTGGTCGACTGAACAATGCCAGCTTTGAAGCAATCAACAATGGCATTATTAACACTTTCCGTTAAACCGAAGTCATCGGCGTTCATTATCAGTTTCATGGAGACTCCTCGGCTTATTGCTCCAATATATGTGCGAATGCTGGCATAAATTCGATGTTCTCTCGAACGGTTTCTCTCAGCGCATCGTCGATGTGTGTGCCAGCGTCGACAATTGGGTTAAGAATCAATGCTCGTTTGGCTGCATTAATGTCGCCAGTCATCGCCGCCTGAACCGTTAAGGTCTCGAACTCTTTCATCAATTGAATCAGCCTTAGGGTATCCGTTGGGAACGGTTCAACGTTGAGCGGCAGAATTTCACTGCTGGTAATAACCGCGCTGACTTCAACCGCACAATCGTCTGGTAGACCTTGGATTGCACCATTGTTGCGAGTGTTGACGTGCATGATAGTACGTTTGTTGTTGTAAATACTGCTCATTAGCTCACAGGCTGCTTCAGAGTAGTAAGCACCGCCACGCTCTTCTAAGATTTTTGGTTTAGTGTCTAAGTTCGGATCGCGGTAGATTTCCAGCAGTTGTGCTTCGACTTTCGCAACCAAATCTGCACGGTTTGATTTCGACTCCGAGGCTTCAAACTCTTTGTTGATGATGTCGCGCGATTGGTAGTAATAACGCAGGTACGCACAAGGCACCATGCCCATATCGCGTAGCAAGTCAGCATCCCAATTGAATGGAGGGATGTTTTTCGGCGTCATTTGATCATTGCCTTGCAGCAGTTCTTCAAGAACTTGCTCAAGTTTATCTTCACCTTTATGCAGCACTTTTCTTGCCCAAACCAAATGGTTTAATCCAGCGATTTGCATGGTGATGTCTTTTCGTTCGACATCGAGCATCTTCGCTGCGCCACGTTCCATATTGACTGGGACATTACACAAACCGACTGTTTTAATGTTTGAGTAGCGAGTGAGCGCTTCGGTCACCATGCCTGATGGATTGGTGAAGTTTAGTAACCACGCATTCGGGCAAAGTTCTTCCATTTCCTTGGCAATTTCAAGTGCGATTGGAATGGTACGGCAGGCATTAGAAAAGCCGCCTAAGCCATTGGTCTCTTGGCCAATCATTTTGTATTTTAGTGCGATTCGCTCATCACGAATGCGGGCTTCCAAACGCCCTGCACGAAACTGCGAACAAACAAAATCGGCACCTTCGAGAGCGGTTTTTCTATCGGTTGTAAGGTGAACGCGAATTTGGCAACCCGCCTTGGCAATCATTCGCTCGGTTAGGTTGGCGATGATGGTTGCCTTTTCCATTCCTTCTTCGATATCGACTAACCAAAGATCCGAAATTGGTAGTTCATGAGAACGAGTCAGCAAGCCTTCAACTAATTCTGGTGTGTAGCTAGAGCCACCACCGATAACGACAACTTTTAAGTTTTTTTGTTTTGCCATGCTATTCACCTTATTGATATTGGATTACATGGCTTAATTTATATCGGTGTTATACTAGTCGACAAACGAGTTATCCCTTTTATAAATTAGCTGAGTTAATGCATGAGTGTTCTTTCCAACCGACAGCAGCTTTTGTCATTGCTGCATACTTTTAGTGTTGCCGCGAAGCATTTGAGCTTTACCCTTGCAGCCAATGAGCTGTTTTTGACTCAAGGGGGCGTGAGCCACCGAATCAAAAAACTCGAGCAACAACTGAAGTTCCACTTATTCGTGCGCAAAACCCGTCGTTTAGAACTTACTCCTGAAGGGGAGCGCGTACTGGCGATGCTAAACACGTCGTTCGAGCTGATTTTTTCAGAGTTGGAAGATATTCAAAGCGGTGAGTTAAGTGGTGAGCTTTATATCGGTACGTCTGGCTATTTTGCCTCTGCTTGGCTGCTGCCGAGGTTAAGCTCCTTTCGTAAGCTATACCCAAACTTGAGCCTGAAATTGCAGACTAAACAGAACCGTTCGGATTTTCAGTTTGATCCCTACGATGTGGCCATTTTCTATAGCGAAGGCCGTTATCCCAACCATCACAGCGAGCGGCTGTTTGTTGGCATTCGTACGCCCGTTTGTTCGCCTGAGTATGCGAAAGACCACGGCCTGTTAGACAGTATCGACAATCTGCGTAATGCGAATTTTATTCATAGTGGATCGCGTAATGCGTGGCCACATTGGTTGCAAGAAGTTGGGCTCGATATCGATAGTGTGTCGGGAAGCGATCTGTACAGCTTTAACGAGCAGGCCATTGATGCTGCCCGCTACTCCATGGGGGTTGCGCTTGGCAGAATGGAGTTTGTGCAACCGATGCTCGATAGCGGGCAGCTGGTTGCGCCATTTGACTCAATTGATTCGGGCAAAGGCTACGATCTAGTGTGCCCGCAAGGAATGCAGCACCGAACCAAGTTTCAGGTATTTTCTAAATGGATTCACTCTCAGCTAGATGAGGTGGGGTCAACAGAGTAAAGCTGACCCTATATTTCAATTGCCTGTATCACGGCATTTGAAGGCTTATCAATACATAGCTTGAAAGCAATAACGTCACAATTGCTGGTATCGCATCCTTGAAAGTATCGAATCTTAGGTGGAAGAAAATTGCGCCAATAGAAGTCAGCGCAATTAATGCAGCACCTACAGGAACCAAATAAGTGGAATCAATAGGAGTAAATGCGGTGGCAAGCAGGATACTTGCTGTCATTTCTACCATCCCCACTAGTCGCATTATGCTTCGGTTTAATCCGTACTTAACAAAGAACTGGAGTTGAGTATCGAATATTAATTTCTGCCAGCCAAAGATTTTAATAGAGCTGGCAAAGGTGAAGAATAAGACCAATAGGGTGTTTGTGATGTAAAGAGTGTTCATTTCGAGCCTCGATGTGTTGTTCTTAATGTTGTTTGGATATTTCACACCATTATCTATTCCCAGTTGCTATTATAAATACCAGTTGGAGACTGGTATAAATTCCAAGTGGGAATGGTTATGGATAAAATCGAGTGTATTCAAACGTTTGTCAGAGTGAGCGAGTTGGGAAGCTTTACGGCTGTCGCCATGGAAAGAGACGTTACACAGAGTTCAATCAGCAAGAAGGTAGCTTGGCTGGAAGCAAATTTAGCAATAACGCTAATTAACCGAACGAGTCGGAAGCTTTCTTTGACTGAGGCTGGGCACGCATACTACAGCTATTGCAAAAGGATGCTGGAAGAGCAACAAGAAGTTGAAGCCCAGTTATTAGCTGAGGCAGTGCAGGTTCAGGGGAGTTTGAAAGTATCTATGCCGACTTCCCTCGGCTTACGTTTACTTGCACTCCCACTCAGTGAGTTTATGCTCACCAACCCCAAGTTAAAGTTGGATCTGTCACTTAACGATAAGCAAAGTGATTTGATTCAAGATGATGTCGACGTCGCGATACGAGTCGCGAATTTACAGGACTCAACCCTCAAAGCGCGTTACTTGATGGACAATCGCGTTGTATTTGTTGCCTCAAGAGAATACCTAGACCAATACCAAGCACCACAGCAACTTCAAGACCTTAAGAAACATCGCTACATTCGCTACTCATTTATGCCATCCAAGTGGTCGATTGGCCGTGTCGGAGGTGGACGAGAGGAAGTGTCGTTGGAACCTACGTTAAGTACAGACAGCGCCGAAATGATGTTGAAGATGACCATGCTTGGCCATGGGATTACCGCACTTCCACACTGGATGGTGGCTAAGGAATTGGAGAAGGGAGAGTTGATTGCTCTGTTCACTCACTTAGAACCGATGACGCTTCCTATGTATGCGGTTTACAAAAATACTCACAGGACACCGTTAAAAGTAAGAGTATTCATAGATTTTCTAGTCGAGGCTTTAAATAACCAGCCTCAACTAGATTAGCGTTTTAGGTTTCGTTACCCATTGCAATACAAGCTTTTAATCGTATCTCTGAGCCACTGAATTTTGGGGTTTTGATTATTGCGTTTGTGCCAAATCATCGTAAACGGAATTTTGAGCTTTTGCTGTTGTTCTTCATCAACGGGAATAGGCAGAGCGACGAGGTTTGGGTGCAGCTGGTTACAATACCGTTGGCAGTACTTTGGTGCGGTAGTGATCATATTGTGCCCCGGCTTTTCTGCGACAAACAGCGCTTGCTCGAAACTCGCCATGGTGAGGTTCACGTTACGGTGCTGGCCAAGCTCTATCAAAATATCATCCAATGCCCAGCTTTCGCTTTTTTCCCACGTTACGTTGATATGCGGATAGCTCAGAAAGGTTTCCAAGCTCCATTCTTGCTGTAATACAGGGTGGTCGTTTCGCACGTAAACCAAAGGTAAGTCGGTAAAGAGCACCTCAAAATCAATGAAGTAGGGCAGTAAATCGAGTGACTCTTTAGAGCGCGGGTGGCTTTCTCGGCCAGTGAAGCCGATATCGACTTCGCCTCGAGTGATGGCATCGAGTGAGTCGTAGTCCCAGTTGTGGAATTTCACTTTAGAGTCAGGGTAGGTGTGGTGAATTCGCGATGTGAGTTCATCAACCATAATCAGCGAGAGGGGCGACTCTACCCCTAAGTTAAAGCGCACTCCGCTTGGTGCTTCGTCGCCTCGGCGTGACACTATCTCGCTGCCGATTTGCAGCCAATCAGATAGGCTGGCTTCCATGCTGCTGGCCAGGGGTGTTGGACGCAGCCCCTGCGGGGTATTCACAAACAGTGGGTCATCAAACCAGTCACGCAGTTTCGCTAAAGACTTGCTCACTGTAGAAGGCGTCACACTGAGCTTTTTGGCGGCTTTGGTGACACTCTGCTCTTGCAGCAGCAATTGCAGAGTGAACAACAGATTTAGGTCAAGGCGTGCAAGAGATCGTTTCATGGCCATCGCTACGTGGTTGATTTGACACTAATACTATTAGAGTCAAGCCGATAGCGCCACCGGCAGCCAGTGCAATCACTAACATTGCAATAGCCGACACGCCTAACATGCCCATCAACCAAATATACACAGCTGAAAAGCACACCTGAGAGATGCCTAATGTAGAGCTGGCCAAGCCAGCGCGCTGGGCAAATGGGCTCAGCGCTTGACTCATTGCAACCCCAAAGCCAATCGAGAACCCCATGCAGAGGATCGCAAAACCAGCTAAATAGAGGGTCGAGCTATCGCCATTCAAGTGAGCCGCGAGAATGACGATAGCCGACGCGATAACTAGGCTTTGCGACACAAGCAGAATGGAGCGTTGCTTGAAGTACGACAATGCGAACGGCGCTGAGAATGATGTCAGCATGCTGACAAGTGCAGTGAGTGCCATCGTGGCGGAGTATTCACCGCGTGAAAATCCAAGTATTTCCATCAAGATCATCGGTGAGGTGTTCACGTAAGTCAGAATCGCAGTGACGCCAAGCGAGGTAACAAGCACGCGAGACATGAACATAGGATCCGTAAGAGATTCATTGCTCTTCGAATCAACCTCTGTTTCCGAGCCGTTTGCCTTGGCTGCTTGCAAAGAGGGTTTGTGGGTTTTACTTGGCAACGTTTCCTTAAGAACGAACGTCGCAATGAGGCCAACCAGAACCCCCATCGACGCCATGGCAGTAAACAACACTGGCCAAGGGAATTTAAGCATAATCAGGTGGCCAATCACTGGTGCAATCACAGGGATCACACAGGTAATGCCGTTGAGCATCGACAGCACCTTAGCGCGCTTTTGATCGTCTAGCGTGTCGCGCAATATGGCGAACGCTACGACATAACAGCAGCCCGCTCCCACACCTTGGAAAAAGCGCATCATTAGGAAGCTTTCGCTCGACGTAGCAGCCCCTCCAAACCAAGATGCAACCGCAAATACCAATGCACCAAACATGGCAACCGGCTTACGTCCAAACCGGTCAGCGATGCGCCCAACAACTAACATGGTGGCTGCCATACCTGCTAAATAAATTGAGAAAGCAATATGTAGTTGCGACTCTGTGGCCGATAGGTCGGCCGCAATTTGTGGCAAACCCACTAAGTAGAGGTCGATGGCCGTTGGATAAAGCAATACAAGTGCAAAGCTGCACAAAAGAAATCGGGACATACCCACCTCACTGAAATCAATTGAATGTGAGGATAATAGGCGAAATCACGGCAATAGGCGTGTTGCCATTATGACAACAGGTATTTCCATTTACGACATCACCAAGTGAGAAGCGCTTAAAAGTTAGCCCTTATGGGCAGAAAGGTTTCTAAAAAGGAAAACGGAGCACCGAAGAGCTCCGTTAGAACAATCAAAATTAATTAGAACTGATAGTTGAATTCGATGCGATGGTCGCCGTTCTCAAACCGAACTTCTTCGTCCCAGTTGGCGAAGTAGCGTAGGTTGAAACGCGGATTAACTTGGTACGAAACAGCAAACTCATGGGTGAAAACTGAGTCATCACCGTAGAACGCGCCGTGTTTATAGGCTTCTGAGCCACTAATAGTGCCCAGATACATCGGGTTGTAGTTAAGCCAGATGGCATCGGTAATTTCGACCTTAGTGTACATACCTGCCACATAGAATGTGCCGTGTATATCATAGCGCTGGTGGAGTTCATCAGCGTCTGAGCGGTCTTTGTCCGTTAAAGGCTCCCCCGCAGCGACTCCCAATCCGGCTAAAGGGTATAGGTTAACTGGGCCGAATTTTGGCAGCGCTTGAATGAAGCTATAGGACGCCGAACCCTGATTAGTATCGAAGTTATAGTTCAGGTCAATTTGTGCGCCACGGCCGTTGGTTAAATCGACGCTGAAATTACGAAAACGCAGGGAATCGATGGAATCATCTACACCAGAATAGAGCGCTTTATTGTTGTCTCGAAAGCCAACGGCATCACCGGCAATACCTTTGATTTCTAAAACATTCATGCCCATCGTAGTGTCGGAACCCGTATCGTAGGTTTGGCCAAATTTAAGGTTCAAACCTTTGTCGCTGTAACCCGCACCCGCTTGAGTATAAACCGCAAGCGGATCACTCATGTCTTGAACAGTGTCTTGCTCGGAGGCGATGACTTGTGAAGCAGAAACCGCAGTGAGTAAACCTAGCGCTAATGTGCTTGGCAGAGAGGAAAATGTGTTGATTTTCATGATGGTATTCTTAATGGATTGAGGGATGAGTGCTCCTCCGTAAGCACTGGCTTTCCCTAATGAGAGTGGGTTACGAGCAGCGATCGAGCGCTGTTTCAAGTTCGTTCATTCTTGGGCCGTAATAACGCTCTACAAAGTAGTAAGGTTCATTTTCCTTAACCGGCATCCAGTAAGTCCCATCTTCTGGGTTTTCGGCCGAGAAAGTGATGGTGATATTGCCGTTCTCATCTGGCTGAGTGTTATAGGCATTAAATACTTGCTGCTCGGCGCCTGGTAGCGTGTTGTAAGTGAGGCCAGAATAGCGAGTAACAGACCAGAACAGATCCACGGCTGGCTCATATGGGATAGTAAACACTTCAGTATTCGAACCGTTCAAAGGCTTGCCTGAGCAGTTACTTGGCACACCAGTGTAGTAGGCATGGGTGTTATCCATTGTCGCTGAGTACACCGGTAAACCTAAGTGGCCGACAATGCCAATCACACGAGTAACATGATCGTCAGCGCGAGGCTCTTTGGAGTCAATTGGGCCAAATAGTCCCCAGTTGTCAGCACCTTCGGCGATTGAGCGCTCAAGATACACGCCAGTCATGAAGCCTTGCATGCGCTTAAACTCTGCGTCGCTGTGCTTGCCGACACGTGACTGCATCAGCTCAATATTGTCTGGGTACACATCGCTAGTGTTCAATGTGAAAGCGACAGGGTCAGTAAAGTCTAATTTACCGCCAGTCGTTGGTGCACTTAAAGAAACCTTATCTTGAATCGCATGAGTGTCGGCGATGGTTTCTTCGGTAAACACTTGCGTGCGTAAGAATACGTGTGGGTGATCGCCGCGAGACTCAATGACCGTTACGCCGTCTTTCGCTTTGTACTCGCTGCCTTGGCGAACAAACATATAGTGCGTTTGAGTAGGGTTGTATTCATCAAAGATGGTGTAGTGCTCTTGGTCGGTAATGTGGACCGAGAAGTAGCGGTCGCTGACCTTTGGCACTTCCATATATACAGGTCCTTCGGAAAGGTCTAGGACCGCTTTCGAGTACAAATGATCCAGCGCTGGGGTCACGACAAAATCGGTTCCCGAGCCCGGTAATACACGGGTATGTTTAATGATGTTAGTTCCGCCGTTATCTTCAGCGGTGTCACGCAAATAGTTGGCGTGGTGGGTGACCACATACGCGCGCATTTCTGCAGGCGTGGCGGTGATGTCAGTGCCATTCGGTAATGTGGTGGTGACCGCATCTGATGCGACTGCACCGAAAGAGACAGCGGCAATTGTTGCTGCGAGGAGAGTTTTCTTCATCTTACATCCTATTAAGCGCTATGGCTTATCGAATTATTGTTATTGGAAATTGAGAACAAGCACCTAGATAAACCCGGAGAGGGGAGGGCGTGTCGATGAAGGTAATGTACAAGTAAAGCTCTGCGCGAAGTAGATGATGGCAGCTATACCCTACATAAACAGTGTTTATGTAGGGCGGCAGCACGCAATGGGAAGTGGGGGAAAGTGAGTTGTAGGTGGAGCGAGTTAGTCTTTCAGTAACGATACTAGTTGGTTACGGACTTTAGCGTGGTGTAGGTTATCGATGTATTTTTTGTGGTAAACCAAATCGATATGAATAGTGTCGAATGTGAAAGGTACATCGAACACCCTCAAGCCAAGTTTCTCTATCAGCGGATCACGACGATTAGCGACACAAATCGCATCAGATTGCTGCACGCATAACAGCATTGAACTTGGGCTAGTCACTTGCTTAACAATCTTTCTACTGATGTTTAATCCAACCAGTTTTTCAAACCCAGAGATTTCATGATCGCCATACGGCAGGGTGACATGCTCCAGTTCGTAAAACTGCTCGAGTGTGATGGCATCACCAATTGTTGGGTGATCAGCTCGGCACACATAAGCGATCTCAACATCCACCACATGTTCATAGATAAATGACTGCTCTTTTTCTTGTTTGAAGCGTGTCTCTAAGGCCATGTCGATTTTGTCGTGTCTTAAATGCTCCAGCACCTGATATTCAGATATCGGGCTCTCGATAACTTTGATGCCGTCGAGAATCGGCAATTGAATCACAATATGCTCTGGGGCATACACCGTGAAATTTCGTGGTGTGTCTAAAGCCAGCTTTAGATGATGCTCGATCTCTTTAAAGTGAGTCGCAAGCGCGTGTGCACTGGCGGTTGGTTCGAGGCGGCGACCATGCCTAACAAACAGCTGTGTATTTAGGCTTTTCTCTAGCCGTTTGATGCTGGCCGACATGGCTGGTTGAGTCACATCCAGCAGCTCTGCCGCTTGGGTGATGCTATTGAGTTCGTAAACACGAATGAAAGGGATGATCAGGTTTAAATCCATCGGGCGCCTTTGAAACCAAAAAGTTCTGATATGCCAGCGCTGCACGCACTTTGGCATAGCTTGAGTTTGGCTTAAATCTCGCTGAGGTTCACGCGTGTCGGTGCAAATTTGTGTGCCAGCAGGTATCGCTAAGCCAAGTTGGATTCTTTTGCGCGGCCAAGATTAGATTGTGATACAGTCCGCGGCTATATTTACACGTTCTCCTGCCTCCACATTAAGGGCCAACTCCATGTCATTTTCCACTCTCTCATTGAGTTCTGATGTTATCCACGCTTTACCAAAAGAGTTCAAATCACCGACAGACATTCAGTCTTTGGCGATTCCAGAGCTAATAAGCGGGGCAGACGTCTTGGCGCTGGCCAATACTGGTAGTGGAAAAACCTTAGCGTATGGATTGCCTTTACTAGACAATTTAAATGTAAATGTCGAGCAGCAAGGGCTGGTGTTGGTGCCGACGCGTGAACTCGCCACTCAAGTGACGGAAGCGATTAACCACGTTGGTAAATCGCTTAAACTCAACGCAGTGTGTTTGTGTGGAGGCGTCGACAAAGCGCTTCAACAACAAGCGCTTGCTGAAAAGCCGAGTATTTTGGTCGCAACCACAGGGCGCTTGGTGGATTTGGTAAACAGCGGCCTGAGTCTGAGTCGGGTGCAGTACCTTGTTTTAGATGAAGCCGACCGTTTGCTCGATATGGGCTTTTGGCCAGAGGTACAAAGCATCGCGCTGCAAACCTCTGCAAAGCGTCAAACTGCGATGTTCTCGGCCACGTTTTCTGATGAGCTAAAGCAAAAAGCGAATCAATTGATGCATGCGCCAAAGCAACTCGCTGCCCACCAAGAAAACAGCACCAATCAGGATATTGCCGAGACACTGTATCTTGTGAACAAAGGCAGTAAAACTAAGGCGCTGATTGAGCTAATCCAGCAAAATGAATGGGCTCAAGTGCTGGTATTTATTGGTGCCAAAGAGAATGCGGATGGCTTGGCCAAGAAACTCAATAAGGCCGGAGTTACGACTAATGCGCTGCACGGTAATAAGAGCCAAACAGAGCGAGAGGAAGCGTTGCTTCAGTTTAAATCTGGAAAGACACAGGTATTGATTGCAACCGACCTTCTTGCTCGTGGTATTCATATTGAGCAGTTGCCCGTAGTAGTGAATTTTGAGCTGCCAATGCATGCAGAAACATACGTTCACCGCGTGGGGCGTACTGCCCGAGCAGGCCAACTGGGCGTTGCTATGTCGCTGGTATGTCATGGTGAAATGGAGGCATTAACAGCGATTCGCAGCCTCACTCAGCGTGAACTGCCTCTACAAGCGTTGGACGGTTTTCCGGTTACCGACAAACCGTCGACGGGCGAGAGTAAGCGTGCCCCGCGCGATAAAAAAGCCAACCGCCGAACCAACAGCAAAAAAAGCATCAAGCAGTTTCAAGGGAAGTCCAAGCGCTTTGCACCAAAGAAGCCTTAACAGAACCGCTTAAATTTACATTGTAAAGCGAGCTAAAAAGCCACACCAAGATAGGTGTGGCTAAGTGTTAGCTTTCTATTTGGACCTGAGTCGGCCTATGAACCTAAAGCAACGCTCACTTCATGCCAGTTTTCCGCATAAACTCGCATTAGATTCTCTCCTAAGAAACCTCTAATTTCCTCGTCGCTCCAATCGTATTGCTCTTGTAGAATTCGAGCCACAGCCCAGCCTTGTTCGATGGTTGTGTTGTAGGTGAAGCCTCCAAATCCAAGCTCAGGCGGAAATCGCTTACTGTCTTTGAGTGCTGCTGCGACGAAGTCTTGATAGTTGTGTAAGTAGTCAGTCGAGAAACAGGTTTTATCTCTGCCAATAAGATTTGCGGTGTAAACCACGTGTTTGGCAAACGCTTCTGGAGAAGCATCTCCTTCCTCATTCAAGAACATACCTACGCCAGTTGTACAAACTGCACCATTGGTTTTACCAATCGCGATGATGGCTTCATCAGACAAATTTCGACCTATATTATGTAGCCCCGCAGCATTTGAGTGAGACGCTACAATAGGTTTTGAAGAGTATTTTGCCGCTTCAACTGCGGTCTGACTTGATGAGTGAGAGACATCGATAACGACACCACTTTTATTCGCCAGCTTAACGAACTCAATGCCTTGCGTCGTGAGTCCTTTATTGTTTGCTGAACCGCCACCTGCGAGCGCATTATCTGCGTTGTAAGTGAAGTTCATGACTTTGATTCCTTCGCGAGCGTATTGAGGCATTTGGCTAAGGTCGTCAATAAGGAAATCAGAGCCCTGAACATTGAAGATCACAGACATTTTTCCATCCGCTTTAGCATTGCGAATATCGAGTGTGGTGTGAGCCTGTCGCGCCCCTGATTCTTGGACCGCAATTTTTGTTTGTTCTAGCGAATAATCGATGTCTTTTATTTGTGAAGATGGGTAGTTGTAAAGCGATACGCTCGCGACAGAAACACCTGCTTCTTGATTCCTTTTATACCCCTGTTTTACCAAGTGTTTAGGGAAACCAGTAACGCCGACGGCAGCGGGTAGTACCGAATTAATGAAAATAGCGTCGCCAAACTTCTCCCTAAACAGCGCATCTTTTTGAGTTTCGCTTGGTGAGCGTGGAGCATCGTAGATGGTTGCAAGGTAAGCGGCTCGTGCTTTGATTTCTTGTTCCGATTTTCCACGGGCATTCCAAAGTGGCGCTTGGAAGTCGGTGTCTGAGACGAAACCAGCTTTTGCTGTCCAACCGCCTTCCACATGAATATGGTCGTGGCCTATATCATGTGAGAACGAGTAAGACGAAAAAAAAGCAGTGGCTAAGGCTAGGGTCGTGACTTTACGTGTTTGCATCATGGCACCATTTATTTCGGGATTTGGATGCATTGTATTCAAGGGAAAATTCGGTTTTTACCTAATCGTGCCAAAGCGGACCTCTTGGCGTTTTACTCTCTCAAGGCTTTCAAATACTCCTTTGGTGTCGTCCCCGATATGCGCTTGAAAGAGCGGGAAAAGTGCGACACATTTTGGTAGCCCAGCTGTGTAGAAATATAGGTTAGGCTGTGTCCTTTCCCCATCAATCTGCATGCGTTGGTATACATGACGCTGTCTTTTATTTTGCCGAAACTCAGATTTTCAGCTTGCAGTTTTCTTTGTAATGTTCGCTGCGAGTATCCCAGAATATCGGCGGCCTCTTGTACGGAAAGGTTTTGCTCTCTTGAGTATTGCTCTAGCAGTTCGAACACTGAGTCGGAAAAGCTGGTATACCACTCCACATGAGGTTGTTGCGATCCAAGTGTATTCGGAGGAATCTCAATTTTCTTATCAAGTATGTGTTGAGGGAGCAGTATTTCGGTGTCCTCGTGTCCGATATACAGTTGGCAACTTGCCCCAACAATTTGGTTAACAATTGAGTCGTCAGTGACCTGCAGTTTGACTTGCGTTGGGAGCCAATCCGAATGCGTCAGATGCTGAATCAAGGCGATTACATAGCTTATAAAAAAGGGCTCGTGCCAAGTGATGGACTTTTCTGGCTGTTGATAGTTTGAACGGCATAGCCAAAACTGACCATTGATGGATTTTGCCAACACGCTGCTGCCTGGAGAGTCGAGAGAGAATATTGCTTTTGCGTGCTGCAATGCCTCGCCAATGGTTGAATAGGCTTCAAATTGGTGAAGAACATGAGGGACGGCGAGCGTTTTAAAGTGGGTGAAAAGTATATCCAGTGTTTTCTCTACACCAAGCTCGTCTGCTGCTGCGTTGATGAGGCGATTGAGCGACAGGTTAGGCACAAAGTCACCGTCACTTTGCATAAGATCTAAAGGCAAGCCGTTGTTAAAAATAAGGTTATCTGGATTGAGCCCCGCTTTAGTAAAAAGCGTAATAAATTCTTTGAGGTAAGTAGATCGAATTACTGGGATTTCATAAGATTCAGAGCTCATCGCCTTTCCTTCTACTATTCGCCAATAGACAGTATATATTCCCTTTAGTGAGGTATCACTCTCTTAATTTAGCGTCTTCAAAGCAAGAAGTAATGCCAATAAATCTTAATAAACAATAGGATGCTCGTTTGCCAACTGCTGCATAATCTTGATCACCAGTAGTTGCTCCAGCCCTTTAAGATTGAGCAAATACGACTTCGACATGGTTTCTAGGTCGGAAATTTTTACCATGGCAATGTTTGGGTGGGGCTGAAACTCATGCAGCCCGACATAGCTAATGCCAAGCCCTTAAATACTGGCTTCTCTTACCCCTTCTCGTCAGCCAGTGTTATTAACTCAATTTCAGCCAACTTGTGAGTACTTGCTGCTACTAAATCCACCCTCTGGATATTGCCATTTACAGTGTGAATGAGTCTGCCTGGTAGGTTTTATGTACCTGTGCAGTTTTGCTCATTAAATCCTAATGAAAGTCGAGCACTCCTTTGATCTTGATCAGTTCGTGTAATTAATAGCCTAACCCGAGTCACATTTTAAGTCTTATCTTGTTGGATGATTTTTCATTAATGGTACATTTCAAATGTGAAACGCAGGGACGTGTTGACCAATAGTGTTATTTACGTTGTTTTTGAGCATGAGATTCTATGAGTTCAACCAAGTTCCACATCATGGCTAAACCTGCCAGCTTTAAGTGCAATCTGAAGTGTGATTACTGCTTCTATTTAGAGAAAGAAAACTTTATTCAAGAAAGTAATGATCACTATCTAATGTCGGATAGTAGTATGAGAAACTACATTAAAAACTACATTCGAGACTGCGATCTAGATGTTATTGATTTTGCTTGGCAAGGTGGTGAACCAACATTAGCTGGCTTAGATTTCTTTGAACGTGCGGTTAACTATCAAAAGAAATACTCTAACGGGAAGAAGATCACCAATAGCTTCCAAACAAACGCAATTTCAATAAATAGTAAGTGGGCTGAATTTTTCCACAAAAATAATTTTTTACTTGGAGTTTCCATCGATGGTATTTCTGATGTACACGATAGGTATCGTATATCTATTAACGGCAATCCAACTTTTGAAAAAGTAAAAAGCTCAATTGAGCTATTGATTAAACATAACGTTGAATTTAATACATTAACGGTTGTTAACGATAAAAATTGGCATCGAGGAAAAGAAACCTATCAGGCATTAAAGTCGATGGGCGTTGAACATATGCAGTTCATTCCAATTGTCGAGGTAGATCAAAATCGCACTGGATGTAACGGTGCCAATCAGTCAATCCACGATATCAATGAAATGGCGTCTTTTTCTGTTCCACCGCATGGTTTTGGAGTCTTCCTATCAGATGTGTTTGAACAATGGGTTCGCGAGGATATTGGGAAGATCTACGTCCAAACATTCGAGAGCATACTGTCTACTTGGATTGGGCATGGCGCCACCATTTGCCACCATTTGAATGAGTGTGGCGCATCGTTGGTACTTGAACATAATGGCGATCTTTATTCGTGTGACCACTACGTTTATCCATCACATAAGCTGGGAAATATTCACGATACAAGCATTGAAAAACTGGTTTCAAGTAAAAAGCAGACTCAATTTGGCAAAGCTAAATATAAAAAAGTTTCAGAGTCTTGTCGTCGATGTGAATATTATTCACTTTGTAATTCTGGTTGTCCAAAACATAGGATAATAAAAAGTAGCGGTGAAAAATATAAAGAAAACTACCTATGTGAGTCTTATAAATTAATTTTCTCTAAGACTTCATACGCAATGAAAATGATGGTTAATCAGATTCAAAGTGGTGGTTCACCTCAAAATATAATGGCTCTGTATGCCATGAAAAGTTAATTAAGTAATTAGTTATATAAAGTAAGAATTAATGCAGTGATATATCTGCAGGGTTTCCTACGTCTTTAAAATAAATTTTATTCATTTAGCCGGAGATTAAAACTGATGAAAACCACTCTAAAGCGCAGCCTTTTGGCGCTTAGTATTTCAGTGAGCTTGCCTGTCATGGCTCAAACTATGTTTAGTGATGTTATTAATGTAGAGCCAACAGAGCCTGCCTCTGTCACGGTTTGGAACGATGACAAAGCAAAGATGGATGCTTTCATTTCTGACCTGATTTCAAAAATGACCATTGAAGAAAAAATCGGCCAGCTTGATCTACAAAGTGGTACGCGAAATGTAACGGGCCCTTCTGTTAACGAAGAGTATGAAGCACAAATTCGTCGTGGTGAAGTTGGCGCAATTTTCAACTCATACGGAGCCGAATGGACGAAAGAGCTGCAAAAAATGGCGGTTGAAGAAACTCGTTTGGGCATTCCTTTGATTGTGGGCCACGACATTATCCACGGACACAAAACCATTTTCCCACAATCTATTGGTGAAGCAGCATCTTGGGATCTTGATGCGATTGAACTCGGAGCGCGTATTGCGGCTCGTGAAGCGGCAGCCGACGGTATTATGTGGACGTTCGCACCAATGGCGGACATTACTCGTGACCCACGTTGGGGCCGTGTGTCAGAAGGTGCTGGTGAAGATGCATTCTTGGGTTCGGCAATCGCAGCGGCTCGTGTGAAAGGTTTCCAAGGTGACGACCTTTCTGAAGTCGATACTGTAATGGCGACCGCAAAACACTTTGTTGGATACGGCCTTTCTCAAGGTGGTCGTGACTACCACACAACAGACGTATCGGATCACGAACTGTGGACGACTCAAATGCCTCCGTTCAAAGCGATGGTTGATGCAGGTGTTGCAACCTTCATGACGTCGTTCAACGACCTAAATGGTATTCCAGCGTCAGGCTCTAAAATGCTGTTAACTGACGTGTTACGCGATCAATGGGGCTTTGAAGGGTTTGTCGTAACCGACTACACCGCAATCAATGAACTTGTTCCACACGGTTACGCCAAGGACGATAAACACGCGGCAGAAATTGCATTTAATGCCGGTGCAGACATGGACATGGTGGGTCTGCTTTACCTCAACTACATGAAAGAGTTGGTAGAGGAAGGCAAAGTGAGCATGGAACAGATCGATAACTCTGTTCGTCTTGTTCTCGAAATGAAGTGGCGCTTAGGTCTATTCGAAGATCCATACCGCTACGCAGACGGCGAGCGCCGTGCAAATGAACTGCTAAAAGCAGAAAACCTAGAAGCAGCACGTGATGTTGCGAGAAAGTCATTTGTTCTGCTGAAGAATGAGCAGAATGCACTTCCTCTAGATATCGATAATATTGATTCGATTGCACTGATTGGCCCAATGGCTGACCGCACCAACGACATGATTGGTAACTGGTCAGCAACGGGTGACCGTCAGACGGTACCAGTTACGATTCGCCAAGGCTTAGAAGCACGTTTGGGTGATGATGTTCAAATCAACTATGCACAAGGCGCGACCCACTCATACATCTACAACGCTGAAGATTATGAAGTGAAGAAGCACCTAAGAATGCTTCCTTCTGTCTACGAGAACGATCCAACGCTGGAGCAAAACATCCAAGAAGCGATTGAAGTGGCGAAGAAGTCAGACGTCATTGTATTGGTTGTTGGCGAAGACTGGCGTATGTCTGGTGAAGCGGCAAGCCGTACGGACATTACGCTACCAGGTAACCAGCAGCGTCTAATGGAAGAGCTTAAGAAGCTTGATAAGCCAATGAACGTTGTCGTTATGAGTGGCCGACCAAATGACCTGTCTTGGCTAGACGACAACGCAGACAGTATTTTACACGCATGGTATCCAGGTACTTCTGGCGGTCACGCAGTCTCTGATGTGTTGGTCGGTGACTACGCGCCATCGGGCAAACTTCCTATGAGCTTCCCGCGTTCAGTTGGTCAAGTTCCAGTGTTCTACAACGAGAAAAACACAGGTCGCCCATATGACGCTGACAACCCAAATCAGCGTGCTGAACACTACAAATCACGTTACGACGATTCAGACAACACACCGCTCTACGCGTTCGGTCACGGCTTGTCTTACGCGTCGTTTGAGTACAGCGATATCAAGCTTTCTTCAGCAACAATGTCGATTGGCGGTGAAATTACGGTATCGGTTGACGTAACCAACAATGGATCGCACGCAGGTGAAGAAGTTGTCCAACTCTACACGCGCCAAATGGTTGGATCGATTACTCGCCCAGTTAAAGAGCTCAAAGGTTTTGAGAAGGTTCATTTTGAAAAAGGTGAGACCAAAACAATTAGCTTTACTTTGAAATCTGAAGACCTTGCCTTCTATCGCGCAGGCATGGACTGGGGCGTAGAGCCAGGTGATTTCAAAGTCTTCATTGGCACGGCTTCAGATGACGTTAAAGAAGCAAACTTCGTCGTCACCGAATAATTAAGAACAAAGCACCACGTGTTCCATGGAACACGTGGTGAAAAGAACCCCTCGTAGCAACACACACGTACTTCTTAAAAAAGGTATATCATTTGAACAAGAAAATACTCTCGTTGGTAGTAGCCGGTGCGTTAGCGCAAACTGGCTGCTCCACGGATGCAGATAACAAGGAGACATTGGCTGTTCAGCAAGAAAATGAACGACCAAACATCCTTTTCATCATGTCTGATGATCACGCAGTGCAAGCACTCAGTGCTTACGGTCATGAGATCTCAAAAATTGCCCCGACACCTAACATCGATAGAATCGCAGAAAGCGGTGTTAAGTTCACCAGTTCCTATGTGACTAACTCCCTCTGTGGTCCTTCTCGCGCTGCCATGTTTACCGGTAAGTTTGGCCACAAGAATGGCTTTAACTACAACGGTCAAACCTTTGATGGTACGCAAGACCACTGGGCCAACAAGTTGCAAGATTCAGGCTATACCACAGCGATGATCGGCAAATGGCATATCAACCGAATTCCAGATGGCTTTAAGTTCGACCATTGGGATATTTTGAATGACCAAGGTGAGTACTATAACCCAGACTTCATTACGCCAGATGGTGTTGAGATGGAGATGGGCTACACCACGGATTTAATTACCGACAAAGTAATCACTTGGCTCGATGAGCAACGTGACAAAGACAAGCCGTTTGCTCTATTGATGCACCATAAAGCGCCACATCGCAACTGGATGCCAGCGCCGCGCCACACTCAGACCTTTGCAGAAACAGAGTTCCCGGTACCAGAGACCTACTTTGACGACTACGACGGACGAGTCGCTGCTCAAAATCAGAAGCTCAATATTTATCGCGATACGCAAGAAGGCCATGACTTGAAGATGACCACTGGTGTTGGCGAAACGGAATGGCGTCGTGATATTTGGCCGCACTTGCTAGAAAGGCTAACGCCAGAGCAGCGCGCCGAGTGGGACGCTGCTTACCAAGAGCGCAACGATTGGTTTAACGCCAACGAAGCGGACATGACAGAAGAAGAGATCGCAATTTGGAAGTACCAGCGTTATATGCAGGACTACTTAGCGACGATCAAAGCGGTCGATGAAAGTGTCGGTCAAGTACTTGATTACTTAGAAGAGAACAACCTGACCGACAACACCTTGGTTGTGTACACGTCTGATCAAGGCTTCTTCCTAGGTGAGCATGGCTTCTTCGATAAGCGATTTATGTACGAAGAAACCTTCTCGACGCCACTTGTTATGCAGCTTCCTGGCCGAATTGCACCGGGCACGGTTGTTGATGAGTTGGTCCAAAACATCGACTACGCGCCAACATTTATGGAGCTTGCGGGTGTCGAAGCTTACCCAGACATTGATGGTGAGTCACTGGTTGAGTTAATGACAACGGGTGAAGCAAAAGAGTGGCGTTCGAGCCTTTACTACCACTTCTACGAGCTGCCAGGTTTCCACCGCGTCGCGCGTCATTACGGTGTGAGCGATGGTGACTACAAGCTGATTCACTTCTACTTCCCTGATGATAACTGGGAGTTCTATGACTTAAGCAAAGATCCCAACGAGATGAACAACGCGATTGATGATCCCGCCTACAAGCAAGAGATCGCACGTATGCACGAAGAGTTAGAGTCTTTGAAGAAGCAGTATTCGGTACCGCCAAAAGAAGAGTGGGAATCAATGGATCTAAAACGTAAGCCAAAAGAGCGCTTAGAAGATCTGTTCCCTCACAGCTTCGAAAACAAAGAGTAGTTTTTCAATCTACGAAAAGGTGGTGGCAATCACCACCTTTTAATCTCAGGATTTCACATGGTTAATCAATATAGAGCAGTGTTAGGTGCACTGTTGCCCTTTATGCTTTTCTCCATTCCTAGCCAAGCTTCGAATTTTGGTATGGAGAACATCTTCGGCGATCGATTGGAAGATGTCGCAGCAGACTCTGAAAATACACCTAGATTTCGATTTTTTTCAGGCCTTGAGTATGAAGATATCGCATTAAGCAACGCGAGTGATGAAGTAGAAATGACAACTGTCCATTTCGATGGCTGGGGAACAATCAATAAAAACTGGCAGCTTGGCCTTGTATCGGAAAGGCTTCAATTTTATCGAGATGGAAACCGACTCAATGATGCTGACATCATCGAATTTAAACCTAGGTACGAGAACGCTATTACCAGCAATCTTCGATATAACGTCATGGTTGGCTACCGACATGTAGAGGGAAATCGAGAGCGCAACATGTTTAAGTTCCGTCCTGCGTTTTTCTACAGAAATGGCGATCATGCGCTGAATGTCAATGGCTTATACATCTATCGACATGGAGAAATGAACGCTCGCGGTGAAAGGATCGACAAATTTGAAAGTGAACCGAACTACAACTATCGCATCAATGATTCGTTTAGTACCGGCGCTGGTGGTTTGTACGAATCTGAGTTCAACCAACATGGTGATAATACATTCCGCAAGTGGGGTATAAAGCCCTTCATTACATACCGAGTCAGTCCAGATTTTACGGTGACACTACGCCAAGATATTTTCCAGGTCACTCGCCGTGAAAATAGCGGTTGGAATCAGTTTAATACCAATATTCAAACCACCACTCGATTAACTGACTCAATCCGTTTAGTCGCGAATGTTGCCTACAGGCACTTCAACGAATTCGATGGCCGAGAAACGTCGGAAGGCAATAAAGATGTGCTCTTTGGGCGCGCAGGTCTTAGCTGGTCATTTTAATAAGCACTCGGTGAACAAACATGAAAAAAATAACAATGGGTCTATGCGCTTTAATTAGCACATGCTCTGGATTTGCTACGGCCGCTCCGATTTATATTACCGATGACAATAAGTTAAATATGAATGGGGACATATACAGCGGTTACCTTCGAACCAGTGAGTACAAAAAAGATAACGATGTAAGTCAGAATCAGCTTGATTCATACTTCCGTCTTGGCTTTCAAGGTGCTTCTTACGTGACTGAGTCTGTGATTGCGATAGGAGAGGCTGAACTGGAAGTCGATATCGCTGATACTGCTAGTGAAGACGGTGCTGATACTCGTTTGGGCTATGTTGGGTTAATGTCTCAGGATTATGGAACATTAACCTTTGGTAAGCAGTACACTTCAAGTCGTTTACTTACCTCATGGACTGACACTGGCGTATCTCGCATGTCGGACAATGATGCGGTTATGGCGCCATCGAGAGTTTCAAACGTATTAAAGTTTGAGCTATCGCTTCTCGGTGATCGCCTTACTCTTGGTGGAGACAAGATTTTTGAATACTCCAGTGAAGAGTACAACAAGCGCAAAGGGTCGAATGCAGCAGCAACGTACCACATCACCGACAATATCAGTGTCGGAGCTGGTTATTTAGCGCAAAGAGTCAACTTCACTGCTGGTGAAGCTTGGGACAGTCAGTCTTATCTTACTGCTGCGAGGTACAACAATGGGGGCTTCAGTGCAGCATTAGTGTTAGATAAAACTACGGATAAAGCGCAGCTGGGCGATCATAAAGCGCTGGAGGCGTCGGTGATGTACGATGTCGAACGCTATCGATTTGTAACCCGTTTCATGAAGAGAAATGCCGATATCGATGAGCGCGACGTTGAAACGATTACATTTGGTTTACAGTATCGTGTTAACAAACATCTAGATCTATTGTCAGAGTTCAATTCCTCTATCCAAAATCACGATTACAATCAGTTTACTGTTGCTGCGCAGTACCAGTTTTAGTGTAAGAACTTCCTCCAAGTACTCGATGAGTGCTTGGAGTCGGGGTGTAGATGAAGGTTCGATGGGTGAGTGGTAAACGAGTGAAAAGTAATATTCTGATTTTTGGCGGTTTAGGGGAACCGAAGACGTCGGTGATTGGGTTGTATTCTGATCTACTAAAGACACTTCAAGGTGATTACAACCTAGTAGTGATAGACCCTAAGCTTGAGTCTATCGATTTAACATCTCACAGTGAGATGCTGGGTGTCGGTTACAGCTCATGTTTTAGAGATCTAAACGATTACACTCATCATCGAGGCAAAGTACCTATTGCTGCGATATTCATATTAACGCCTTTAGGCAGTCATTATTCGATACTTCGAGAGTTAGCCGCATTTACTCAACTTGAGAACGCGCTTATTGTGCTTGAAAAACCTTCTTTTGCTCTTGATGAAGTCGACCTTGGATTTTCTACCCTCGTGCCACAATTAAACAAAAGAAACGTAACGGTTTATTTTATTGATACCGCAATGGTATCCCCAGTATTTGATTGTGAGCGAATAAAGAATGTATTTGAAACTCATGGATTACCAGAAAAGATCGTTGCTCTCGCAATGGACAATCCAATGGAAAGATATGGTGATTGGGGTGCATATAGCTTTGAAAGAAAGTTGCCAGCGATAAATCGAAGGAAACTGCTTAGTCTTGCAGATAGCGGAGGAGCGGGCCTAGGGCTAGACATGGGCGTGCACGCAATGGCTGGGCTTATGCGTCTATTGTCGGTGAATAACTTCGCCTTTAAAGATATCACGATTAAAAATGTCAGATTAGAAGCGCTCGATGTTTCGGGCTTGGAACGCGACGCAGGAGCTGAAACTCAGGCTTTCATGGAGGCCACCATAAACGGTATTTCGGGGTGTATCGCGCTGAGTTTTGTTGCGGGGAAAGGTGGGGCAATTTGGGATCGTAGGGTAGAGCTCTATTATGAGAATTTAGTTATTACTGTGAGTTTTGGGACTCTCAAATCTGCACCATATATAGGTGTGTTAGATGGCAATAAGCTAGCGGTAGAGACATTTGAAATACTTAATTCGGGCTATGTTCAACATCATAACGATATTTTGTCTTTGCTATCAAACAAACCGACCAATACGCCTAATGTTAGCCCTGAACTGAGCCAAGACATAATGAAAAAAACGATGTCAGTTATGAAGCGAATGTATGACTTCAGTTCTGAAGATGCGGAACTACGTGAGCGACTGATTGAGAAAGTCGACGTGCATTCTATTTCATTTCTAGGTGGTGAGCACAAGGTTAACAGCGAAAGGATTAATGAATACTTTCGCTCTAATCATCAGAGCTGCTGATTTGGCGTTTTATTCACAACAAAAATCAGCGTCAAAGCCCTGAATACGAGCACGAGAGTCGGAGACCTTTAGTCATGAATTGATGTATAATTCAGCGATTAAAATTTGGCTATGACTGATATGAATTACAACAAATACGATAGTTACCCAACGCCTGCTTGTGCGCGTGGATTATGGGTATTGAAATGTCTGTCGACAAACAATGAAGGTGCAAGCCTAGATCAATTACACAAGATTTCTGAAGTACCGAAGGCAACGCTATCGAGAATTTTAGAGACTTTAGAGATGTTGGGCCTTGTCGTTAAAGACGAAGCCAAATTATACAAAACAGATTACCAGATCGTTTTAGCGACCGATTCAAGTTCTAGCTTCGATGATAAGTTGTTTGAGGCGATGAACTATCTCAGTAAACAGCTGGGTTATACCGCTGAGTGGTATGTTCCTACCCTTAGCGGCATGGTCATGAAAAAAACCATGAGCCCTTTGAAAGAGCGACGAGTTTGGGCTCAAGAAGGTTTTGTTCGAAACTGGGGTGGAGAAGTGGACGCGGTTTACCGAGTCGGTAAGCGTTGCTACGGAGACAAAGCTCCTGTGAACGATGTCGCTTGGACGTATGGAAAGAAAGGTAAGAAGATCTCAATACCTGTAGAAAAGCTCGACGAAGAGATCAATGAACTGAGCGAAGAGGCATCATATGCTGACAACAACTTCAACGAAAATGGTGTCAGACGTAGTGCCATATCTGTCTTTGTTGATAACAAGTTTGTTGGTGTACTTGCTTTAGCTGAGTGTTGGACACCAAAAACAGATCTCAACGTTAACTCCTCTTTGCCTCAACTCATTAATGCTTACAAGGACTTCTTTTAGAAAAAATGGGTAGTTTAACCAAAGCAGAAATTGTGCAGTTTGGTGCCGGTGGGGGAGCATCAAGTGCCATATTTCAGTTTACGACTACCTATTTACTCTTCTTCTTTACTAACATCTCCGGCATAGACGCCTCTCAGGCAGCAAAGCTTATTCTTATCATGAAGCTAGTCGATGCAATCTTCGACATCGTGGCTGCTTACATCATTGATAAGTTTGATTTGAAGTTTGGGTCAGGGAAATATCGTCCTTACATCGCGGTGTTTTCTCCAATACTGGGGTTTAGTATCTATTGCCTATTCTCCCTTGACCGCGGAAGTAGTGAACTTTCTTCCTATTTGGCTTACCTGTCAGTTATCGCTTTCTCGATCTCTTTATCCTTTTGTAACATGGCTTACAACGGGCTGACGGTAAAAATGTCGTCTCACTATGATGAGAGAGCCTCACTGATTACATGCAAGCAGTTCATAGGTATTGGCGTAGGTTTCTTTGCGAGTTTTTTGCCACTATACATCTCAAACTATTTTGGTGGCGGACAAGAGGGATGGAGAGTCACGGCACTTTTGATGGCCATATTGGTCGTCTTTTTGTTTTATACCTCTTGGTTGGGTTCCAAGCATAGAGATTGTGCTTTACGTGATTCTGGACATGAGAAAGACAAAATCTCAATGGCAAGTTACTTGACCATTTTGAAAGAGAACAAGCCACTCGTTGCCCTTATGGTATGTCAAAGCTGTTTTATGTTCTCGATTACCTTAGAAGGTTCTACAGCGATTTACTTTTTCATTTACTATTTGAAGCAGGAATCGGCATTCCCAATATACCAAGGGTTAGTGGTTGGATTATCATCACTAGTCATACTGTTTGCCCCGCGTTTGATACGCTATAAAGATAAAAAGTCGGTATATGTTTATAGTTGTAAGTCCGCCATTATCGTACTGTTAATTGCCTTATATACGATCTTGTACTCACCTGTGACGGTGGGTTTATTCTTCTTAGTAATCTTGAAAGTTCTTTTGGTATTTTCTGCCAATCTCATATGGATGTTACTGCCAGATTGCGTTGATTATGGAAAAAGAAAATATGGCGTATCACCAGCCGCTGCGACACAGAGTTTGGTGACATTTTTTTCTAAAATATTTAGTGGCTTAGGTGTATTCTTTGCCGGTGCAGTATTAACTCACGTTGGTTTCAATGCAGACAGCAGTACGGTACCTAACCAAGTCATTGACGTCTTTTTAATTTTCAAATTCCTTCCCATATTTTTTGCCTTGTCAGTCTCTGTGGTAGCAATGAAATATTATGATATTGGCAGAGAAGGCTTCGACCCAGATTAACGGGCACACTTGCTCACCGAATTAGCGTGGTTCACCGACTACCGAGCTTGCAACCAACTGCTGCATAATCTTGATCACTGGTAGTTGCTCCAGCTCTTTAAGATGGATCAAATACGACTTCGACATGGTTTCTAGGTCGGAAATTTTTACCATGGCAATGTTCGGGTGAGGCTGAAACTCATGCAGCCCGACATAGCTAATGCCTAACCCATAAATACTGGCTTCTCTTACCCCTTCTCGGCTGTCTATTTCGAGTTCACTGTGGGTGACAATGCTTTTTCGCACTAATTCATCTTCAATGATCTTGCGGGTGGTAGAGCCGGACTCTCGATGAATAAGCTTGACTCCCTCTAGCTCGGCCAGTGTTATTGAATCACGCTCAGCCAATTTGTGAGTATTAGGTACAACCAGCACGACAGGCTGCTCTGCCACTTTGGTTGAAACCAGTTTGGGGTTTGGATCGCGATACGCCAGCATGCCGATTTCTAGCTCCCCACGTAACACGCCATTACGAATTTGATCCGAGCCTCCGGTTCGAATCTTTACGTCGATATCGGGGTAATAGCGCTTGAATCGTTCAATCAGTGGCAGTACCGCCGCAGGGCTCACTGCCCCAACATTAAATTGCCCCACTTTGAGTGAGCCGCTGGCTTCCAGTAGTTTCTTAGCGCGCTCTTGCAGTGAGAAGAGCAGCCGGGTTTGTTCATACAGTTCTTTGCCTGTGTCGGTCAGGCGGTTGTTGTTGCGTTGCCTGTGAAGCAGCACCACATTGTATTGCTCTTCAAGGTCACGAACTTGCGCTGTAATCGTAGGCTGAGAAATGTTGAGCGCCTCTGCCGCTTTAGCGAAGCTGCCCAGTTTTGCCACGGTGTGAAAAGAGCGTAATTGCGTGTGTTTCATTGCGTTTCCTAACTGACGTTGCTGTCCATATTTCGGTATTTAGCGGCTTATCGCTATGCCGTATACCCTTAAAAACGAGCTTCGATTTTTTCTATGTTAGGAGTGATTAAATAGTATTTTCATTAAACATTAGTGTCATTTTCATAAATTAAAGTTTGCACATCGAAACGAACAAGACACGAGAAACACAACGATGTGGCAATTTCACAACCCAGTCAGTATTAGCTTTGGACAAGACGCGCTACCTGCTTTGGAAGCAGCGTTACATGGACGTAAGTACGCAATCGTCACTTACGAACATCCTTATTTTGATGAGTTAGCGGGAAAGGTTCTAAGCTCTGTCGCGGGTGGCCAAGCGGTATTCAATCAAGTCTCTGAAAATCCAGATATCGACGACTTACCTGTGATTTGCGATGCTTTTTCGGCGCACCAATCCGATGTGGAAGTGTTAGTCGCCATTGGCGGCGGATCGGTGATTGATACCTCTAAGGCATTGGCGGTCGCTAAGTCGAACGCTGGAGTCATTCGCAATGTTCTGGTGGAAGGTGAACCTGTTGCCAACCCGTTACCTATGATCGTATTGCCGACAACCACGGGTACTGGTAGCGAAGTAACCTGCTGGGCGACTATTTGGGATAAGGCGTCAAACAAGAAGTTTTCTCTGAGTGACCCAAGTTTGTATCCAGAAGCGGCGATTTGCGACCCGAAATTAACTCTAGAACTGCCTGTTTCGCTAACGGTGCAAACTGGGTTAGATGCCCTTTCCCATGCAATGGAGAGTATCTGGAATCGTAACTGTAACCCAGTGTCACTGATGTTTGCACAGCAAGCGATCACTACGATTCTTTCAACGCTGCCTGAGCTGGTTAAGGCACCAAACAACCTGCAGCTACGTAGCTTGATGATGCAAGGCTCACTCAATGCTGGTTTAGCGTTCTCGAATACCAAGACATCCATATCTCACAACCTTTCTTATGCGGTCACGCTAAGCAAAGGGCTACCTCATGGCATTGCATGCTCATTTACTTTGCCTGCGGTTCTGGCTTCGTTCTCTCATTCAGATTGTGAAACTTCGGTTCACCTGCGCACGGTGTTTGGCGCAGATCTGAACGCGGCGGCGCAAGAGCTCGAAACATGGATTCACGCATTAAACGTACAAACTCAACCAGAAGATTATGGTTTTACCCGCTCTGAGTGGAAGCAAGTGGTGGAAGACGCCCTGCAAGGTGAGCGCGGTAAAAACTTTTCTGGTTGTTCCAACCAACTGATGAATATTTTCTTTTAAAGGTAACGGATTATGAACACGAAAAAATCACTGCTGAAATGGTCTATTGCGGCCAGTGCTGCACTCGCTTCTTTGTCGGTACAGGCGTTAGATGATCTCAAAATAGCGCTGATTCCTTCAGAAGATTCACGCGCGATGATCAAACAAAGTGAAGTGCTAATTAATGGCTTGAGCGAGCAGTTGGGCGTTGAAGTGGAAGGCTTTGTTGCAACCGATTACAACGGTGTGATTGAAGCACTGCGAGCTGGTCACGTCGACATTGCTTACCTTGGTCCATTTTCGTATGTGAAAGCCGCGGAAGTTGCCGATGTTGAAGCGTTTGTCGTGGCAGAAACCGCCAAAGCGGGTGATGTGGCGTACCACAGCCAAATCATTGCACCTGCGAATGCCGACGACATCAATCAGCTGTCGGACCTAAAAGGTAAGAACTTTGCGTTTGTTTCACCGACCTCGACTTCCGGCTACGTGTTCCCTTACGTTGGGCTGCGTAGTGAGGGGATTGAGCCTCGCCAGTTCTTCGCCAACGTGGTGTACACCGGCGCACACGATGCCAACATTCTTGCTGTGAAACATGGCCGAGTGGATGCCGCGACGGTTGCCGACCGTATTCTTAACTCTGCGGTAGAGAAAGGCATTATTGGCAAAGATGAGTACAAAGTGATTTGGCGTTCTGAATCGATTCCAGAGTCGCCAATGGTGTGGCGTAACGATATTCCAGAAGCCGATAAAGCGCGTATTAAACAGGCGTTCTTATCAATGAAATCAGTGCAATTTGGTGACCAAGGCATAGTGAATCGCTATGTCGAAACCAATGATGCAGCGTACGACCCAGTGCGCGAAGCGGCCAAATTCAAGTAGCTGCGGAGCTAAGGAATCATCATGTTAAAGATAAATAACCTACACAAATCCTACGGCGACAATCAGGTACTACGAGGCATCGACCTAACGATCAACGAAGGCGAATTTGTGGTGATTTTGGGCCCATCGGGCGCGGGTAAATCGACACTGCTACGTTGCATTAACCGACTCACCGAAGCGACAGACGGCGAAATTGAACTGAACGGCCACAATATCGCTCATGTAAAAGGCAAAGAGCTGATCAAAATTCGCCAGTCAGTCGGAATGATTTTCCAGCACCACAACCTCACTAAGCGCTTGTCGGTACTGAAAAATGTGTTAGTTGGCCGTATGTCTAGCTTACCGTTTTGGAGCTGCGCATTGCAGCTGTTTCCTAAACAAGACATCGACATTGCCAAAGAGTGTTTAGACCAAGTCGGCCTTGCCGATAAGCAAAACGCTCGTGCCGATAGCCTAAGTGGCGGCCAGCAGCAGCGTGTCGGTATCGCGCGAGCACTGGCGCAAAATCCAGAGCTAATGTTAGCCGATGAGCCAGTCGCGAGTCTCGACCCTAAATCGTCACGCAAGGTGCTGACTTACATCCAAAACAGCTGTAAGCAGCGTAACATCGCTGTGCTGTGTAACTTGCACCAAATCGATTATGCGATGGAGTTTGGCGAGCGCATTGTGGGCCTATCGGAAGGTAAAGTCATTTTTGATGGACTACCAGAAGACCTAACGCCAGACATCGTTAGCCAAATTTACTCCGGTTTAGAAGACGACAGCATCAGTCAGCTTGTATTGCGCATGGCTGAAAAGCGCCGTCAGCAACGTATCCAAGCAGAAAAGGTGGCTTGAAATGAAATCTAGCAACTTACAGTTTATTGCCAACCCACCGAAGAAAGGCTGGTGGATTCTGATCCCAATCGTTGTAGCTACTTATGCGCTGCTGCATTGGTCGGCCATCGGTGCCCGCATGGATGTGTCTTCGCTGGTGAAAGGTTTACCTTGGATTTGGGATTTCCTATCTCGTATGTTACCGCCAAACCTCGGTTACATCAGCGATAGTTTAATTGGCCCAGCGATTCAAACCTTGCAAATCGCTTTGTGGGGAACGGTACTTGCGGTTGTTCTGGCGTTGCCTGCTAGTTTTCTTGCGGCCAAAAACGTTACACCCAATATGGCGGTATACCATTTCTCGCGCCAAGTTCTGAATGTTCTGCGTGGTATTAATGAGCTGATTTTGGCGCTTATCTTTGTAGCTGCGGTAGGGCTAGGGCCTTTTGCAGGCGTGCTAGCGCTCTCTCTGCACGGCGCGGGCATGGTGGGTAAGTTCTTTGCCGAAGCAATCGAAGAGATGGACCAAGGCCCAATTGAAGCAATGAAAGCATCGGGCTGTTCTAAGCTGCAAATTATTTTATTTGCTGTGCTGCCACAAGTGTTTCCGAACTGGATCAGCGTCATCTTGTATCGCCTTGAAGCTAACATCCGAATATCAGCGGTACTAGGAATGATTGGCGCTGGCGGAATAGGCTTTGAGCTGATGACCTCAATGAAGATGTTCGAATACGGCGATACAGCGGCTTGTGTACTGGTGATTCTAGCGTTGGTGTTCTCGACTGACATTATGTCGGCAAAGTTACGCCAAATGATTCGATAAGCCCCAAAAAACTGAAATAACAAAGACATTAAGAGTAAAAACAATGAACAAACAGATTGAAGCGGTAATCTTTGATTGGGCTGGAACAGTCGTAGACTTTGGTTCTTTCGCTCCAACGCAAATTTTTGTTGATGCATTCCAATTGGCCTACGACTTTGAAATCTCGCTGGCAGAGGCGCGCGGCCCTATGGGGATGGGAAAAATCGACCATATTCGCACATTGCTAAACGATGAAACTATCAGCGCACGCTGGGTTGCTCAATTTGGTGAGCGCCCAACTGAGCAGCATGCTCAAGAGATTTACCACACCTTTATGCCACTGCAAATCAAGCAAGTAGTGAAGTTTGCCGAGCCGATTGACGGCGCACTAGAGTCGGTGGCGTTCTTACGTGAGAAGTCGATCAAAATCGGCTCGTGCTCTGGTTACCCTAAGCCAGTAATGGATGCGTTAGTTCCGGCAGCTCGCGAGCACGGCTACGCGCCAGATTGTGTGGTTGCGAGCGATGAAATTGCCGCAGGCTCTCGCCCAGGCCCGTGGATGGCACTAAAGAACGTTATTGATTTGGGCGTAACACGCGTCAGCAATTGTGTGAAAGTAGATGACGCCGTAGCGGGTATTCACGAAGGCTTGAACGCAGGCATGTGGACGATTGGCCTATCAGTATCGGGAAATGAGTTCGGTGCAACGCCAGAAGAGTTCCAAGCAATGACGGCCAGTGAAATCGAACTAAGAAAACAAGCAGCAGAAAAAGTGCTATACGCCGCTGGCGCACACTACGTGATCGAAACCATTGCAGAGCTACCTAAGGTAATCGAGCACATAGAAGCCCGCATCAAAGCAGGGGAAACCCCACTGGTGTAAGCGCTAAATCGACTTATTATTGGCTAATACAAACAAACCCAGCTTAAGGCTGGGTTTGTTGTTATGGAGGTGGGCTAGCAACTAAGTTTCTTTCGTAAGGTATAGTTTGGGTGATACGATGCTTTCCGATAAACGGATTTCGATGTAATGGTTTGATAGTAGGCGATATTTCATGTTGAAACACAGCATCAAAGATTACCCAAATGGGCAGGATTTTGGTCTCCATAAACATCAAGTCGATCAGCTAGTTTATGTTCATCACGGTTGTGGAGTCGTTCACTCACCTGACGCTGCTTTAGCTATCGTGAGTGGCCAATTGCTCTGGATACCCTCTCAGTGTTTACATGAACTACGAATCGTCCGTAAAAGTAAGATGAGCATAATGCATTGTGATGCGAACTTGCTTCCCAGCTATTCGGATTCAATATCTCTATTGTCAGTCACGCCTCTGTGGGTCCAACTGATGGACAACTTCTCTCATCGCGAAAAAGTGGTGGAAGACTCGGTTGCCAACGCATACTCCGGCGTGTTTTTTGATCAGTTAGCCCAACAGGTAGCGGTGAACCAAGGCAAATCTCAATCTGGGTCTATCGATAAACGCTTATTACCTATCATTGAGCACGTAAGCACAGAGCCGAATATAAAGGCATCACTTTCACACTACAGCGCGCGATGTGGAGCGTCTGAGCGAACGTTAAACAGGCTCTTCAATACTGCATTTGGAATGCCTTTTAGTGCGTGGCGCCGAAGTGTTGTGATGGAAAAAGCTCTACAACAATATAGACAAGGCCAAAAAACGACAGATATCGCATTCGACCTTGGCTATAGCAGCGTATCGGCTTTTTCAGCTGCATTTAACCAGTACAAGTGTGAAGTGGCTAAATAGTATGCCCTTTTCACTAATATCGAGAGCCCATGTCTTTATCCGCGGAGTTCCCTTCAATGATGTAAGTGAGCTCATCGACTTTAGCGACTTTGCCTCCTCTAAGGTAAAAGAACGCTATAACCTTGGCTTTGACGGCTGAACCATCTTTCTTTATCGCATCTATGATGTGGATGTCTGCGATGGTATTTCCCGATGCAATCACGCTTTCAAGCGTCGCGCTAATAGATTCAACCGAATCTAACAGTGCCTCTAAGTGTTGTTTAAACTGGCTGTTATTCAGTGTTTTACCATCGACCAATTGTACGTAGTCGTCGGTCATATACTCATCGACTACTATGGAAAGTTCATCGCGAGGGTTAAATAAATCGGTAAATAACTTCTGTAGAAAATGGGCTGCTCTCTCATCTGCAAGAGTGTTTAACTGGTTCATATTTGATGCTTCCTTTTGGTTTCGATTGGCTAAGCGAATAACCATGTTGATTCGCTGTCGGCATCAGAATACGGCTTGCAGATAAGTGGAGTTAGCGAGTTTACGCCATGAAGTTACGAAAGTTGGACAAGTTTCGCTCGCGAGGTTGTCTCACGATTTACTAATACGAATATGCTCAGTTTAAGGGGGCGGTTGTCGTTTTATATAGGAACTTAGAATCACTTCTTTATTGAAGTGATGTTAGACAGAAACTTTCTACATTTTGTCGATGAACTACGCGGATTTTTCAATAAGTCCTTGTTATAAAGAAGGAAAATAGGAACTATAAAGTACGGTTAGATACTAGACAGAAAACATCCATATTTAAATACAGAATTTTTCTGTCTAATAACTGTTATAGCGAAGGAGAGCTTATGGAACCACCACATATTGCTATAGATTCAAGTTACAAAGTCTTAGAAAATGAGGCTGTCACATCAGAAGTTATTGATTCCTATATTCAAATGACCTCGATGAACATGCTTGATGTGGAGAAGAGAATAGAACATGTTTTAGAGTTGATTACCTATAGGATGGACTACTGGGAAAGGTTAATTGACGGTGCAGATTCACTTCTTTGGATCAAATCTAAAGGTCATGGCTGGGCAATGTACAAGCAAAATGATGACTGTGGTTATATTCGGCTATATAGGCTGAAGCCTTCTCCTAAGTTGGATCACCGTAGGGACTCACCATGGACGAGAGGTAATTGGGTAATGCTTAACTCAGAGCGAGAGCTTTTTAACCTTATTGATTCTCAAGAAGCAAATTATGTATTCAATGCGTGGAAAGAACACAAACTAAAAGTACTAGAACAACCTACTAAACTTGCTGAAGGAAGACTTGCCAACACTAGTGTTGAACAAGTAATTGTTGCTTCCAAGGGAGATGGCTGCGCAATATGTGGGGATAAAGCTACACATAGAGCTGCTACTACCATGGGCGATGATTCAGCTGTAATGATTGAAATTTCATTGTGCAAGTCTCATGAATACGATGTGAACGAGCATTCGTGCGTTCTAGCATTCTTCGGTACGCTATTTTTCTTAAATTTGGAAATTCCGGACCTCATAATGTTGGATCATATTCCTGATGAACTTATAGAGCCCATTTTTTCGATCATTTCATCAAACTTAGAAGCAACGTTCACTCCTCCCAAAAAAGGTAATAATGGTTGGGAATCACGCTTTGTTATGGATGACGGCTGGTATTGGTTACTTCGATTAAACAATCTGAAAAGTTATGCTTACATGCTTTTCGATGACTCAAATAAACAGTTGCATAGAATTGACTCTGCGCCAGATCACCCTGACCTCCCATTTGGACCAGATCATCAGCATATAAATCCAACAAAGAAAAATCACAAAATTGAACCTAGCTTTACTTATGGAATCCCCCTTTTTGATTTCCCTTTACTACATAAAAGTAAGCGAATGCATCAAAATTCGCTATAACAAAGCATTTAAGAGTGATTCGCAACGCTTGGCAGTTTCGCTTCGCTCAAGTATAGCCAAGCGCTGCTCACACCTTAATGCGGCGTTAGCTGTCTGAGGAGATTATGAATAAAAATTTAACTGTGATTGGTTTTGTATTGACGGCAATATACATGGTCGGTTTGCTCTTAATATTAAGTGATCGAATTGGGCAAATACTTGTCATGGACTTAAACGAAGTTGGAGATTTCTTTGCCGGCATCTTTGGACCTGTAGCGTTTTTGTGGCTAGTACTCGGTTTTTTGCAGCAAGGGAAAGAATTACAACAGAGTACCAAAGCACTTGAGCTGCAAGCGGCAGAACTTAATCAGTCTGTTAAGCAACAGCAAGAGTTGGTTGAAGTTACTAGAGCCCAGTTGGAAGCTGAGCGCAATGTTGTTGAGTTGGAAAACAAGCGGCGTGTTGAGGCGGCAAAGCCTAATTTTGTATTCCTTGCTGTTGGGGCTACTCATAGTGCTGGTAAAAGTACATTTAGAGTTAATGTAAAAAACACAGGAAGTACATCTACTAACTTGAATATAGTATTTAGTGAGCCAATGGCACAGCAGCATCCAACGGAAGTTCATGCTTGGGAAATGAGTCAAGAAGTTCAATTTCAGTTTAGGTTTGCTAGCGCTATACCTGAGGAGTCAACTGTTACAATTCATTATGTTGACGCTCTTGGTAGCTCAGGACAAAGTGAGTATAAAATCGTAAAACAACTTACAGATTCACCTAACCCAAATCTTAAGGTAATACCAAAAACCAACAGCTAACAAACTGTTCAAGAGGGATTCGCAACGCGTGGCATTTTCACTATGCGTAGGTTTAAGTGATTAAGGTGGTATGCGGCGGCTTCGGTATTGCGTTGCTCACCCCTTAACAGGGCGTTAGCCCACAATCGATGTATTGATGTCAGGAGGAAAGATGAATTATTGGCAAAAAACAAAGCTTAAAGTCATTTCGTCAATAAACAGGGTACGTTTAAATTGTCGATTAGAGAAAACTCCTAAATTTTTTCGTATCGTCATACACGAAAAAGCTAAACCTTTTTTTACATGGACGAAAAGAGTTCTTACAGCAATCAGTTTGCTTGCGGCGTTCTATGTGTTTGACCATTCCATTTATGCTTTTCTCTTCGGTGTTGGAGTATGGCTACTAATCACTTTTGTCGAAAAAACAGTTTTCATCTATAACAGCCTTTTCGTTATGCCTCCGTTAACATATGAACACGATCCTGCAAGACTGCTCGGTACTTCATTCGGGGTTGCAACTCCACCTGATGGTGGGCCTGAAATACCAATTGTCGGTTTTGTGGTTGCGGACGAAGAGTATGGGCGTCAAATGCATGAAACTTTAAAATACTGGACGGACAACAACGTCCATGATGAAGAGGGGCGTGTTTGCTTAAGCGCAATTGTTCTAAACCCGAAAGAGTATGTATTTCTGTGTTACCCAAACCTTGAGCATCGCGCTGTTGAAGAATTTCATAAAGAAGTTGAGGGTAAACGCAAAGAGAAGAGCTTAACTGACATTCATATACCGACTTTTGCTCTCACCATTATTGGTAAGCGATGCCAAGTTGGTGAGGGGTCTTACTTCCCCACGTTTCGTGAAAAATATCGTGAGGGAGTTCCAGTTATGTTTCAAATATGTATGCCAGGTGAGCAAGGGCAAGTTAAGGATATAGATGGATTGGACCATTTTGTTCTGTTTAAACTAAAGATTAAGGACAAAGAACAACTTACAAGGAAAGAAATTGAATACGACTACTTGAAAGTAATGGGCTAACAAAGCATTTAAGAGTGATTCGCTTCGCTCAAGTATAGCCAAGCGCCGCTCACACCTTAATGCGGCGTTAGGCCTTTGTGGCCACATAGAATAAGGAAAACGGATAATTGAGTAGTATTCAAAAAGCGATATCAAGAACAGCTACAGCACAAGTATTCAGAGCAATAGGTGGCAGCGAAAGTAAGCAACTTGATGTTATCAATCAGTTTAAACAAATGCCTGATAGCCAGTTGGATGTGGTTGGATTATATGCAGGTATTACAAAAGAACATTTACCTATCTATAGAGCAATGGTGAGGGGAGAGAAAAATGCATTTGTTGATGGGTTGAATACCTTTAGCGATGCTTTGCAACCCGGTGATATCATCCTTGTTTTAGGAACTGCAGGAACATCAAAGGCGTTATTAAAAGCTCAGAAGCGTGTGTATTCGAAAGCAAGATCTAGCCATGTGATAGTTTCTCAAATGGATTTTATTTGTGTTGATGCTGTGCCTAAAATTGGAGTATCACCACGAGTTATTCCGGATTTGTTGAATGATGTAGAGGCTGATTGGCAGGTTATTCGTTGTAAAGAAGTGAGTGAGAAATATCATCAAACCATAATGAAGACGTGTGCATATTACCTCGAGCAGCCTTACCTTATCTTTCCAAGTAAAAAACCAGCTAAAAAATATTCGTACTGTTCTGAGTTAGCCAGAAAAGTCTACGTTGAATCAGGTGTGGAGAAATCTGGCATACCTAAAAATAAAATTATTAAGCCTTGCGATTTTGATCAGCTTGCAGATGAAAGTCAGCATTGGGAAGATGTTACCGATAGTGTTAAACCATATATTGAATTTTGCGTTGCCCACGCCGATATTTTAAGGTTTATAGCTAAATCGTATATCCAAGGTATCGACCTAAACCGTCAAAGGTTTAAAGAGCGTGCTGAGACGAAGAAGAGTACTATTAAACGCATGAAAGCGGGAGAAATCTCGAAAGAAGAGGCTGATAGAATAATTAGCGCAATAAATAAAGCCGAGAGCTCACTTAATTATAAGTTTTGGGATTATTCTCAAGCTAAGGCCTAACAAACTGTTTAAGAGTGATTCGCAACGCGTGGCATTTTTACTATGTGTTAGTTTTAGTGGCTAAGGTGGTATGCAGAAGCATTGGTTTGCGTTGCTCACACCTTAATAGGGCGTTAGCTTTAATCACGACTAGTCGAACTTTAGTTAATCAGGGAGCTAAGGTGTTAGATAAAATCTATAAATATATGCCTCTTCGAAAAGAGTTTTTTGAAAATTTTTTGATTCGAGGAAGTCAAAAGTATGCGTTGAACGACCCTTTTGAACTTCGCCCGAGTAGCGGTGATGTATTCAAAAAACTTGTTGATAATGCGTACTATGAATTTGCAATAGTTTCTTTGTCAGAAACCAATAATAACCTCTTAATGTGGTCTCATTATGCAGATCAGCATAAAGGCATTGTTATTGAGTTCGATGCAGACAGACTAGGTTTTGAAAGTTATAAACCACATCCAATGACAACCTATGATTCTGTTCTCGAAACTGAAGTACTGGATGAAATAGAGACAAACAAACGCTTATCGGTTAACCCAGGTTTAATCCAAAGAGTCAGATATAATTCGAAGCGCCCTAGTTACAATGATTTTGAAAATATATTAGAACACTTTTTAGTCAAAAGTGATGAGTGGATTTACGAGAAAGAGCATCGCATCGTTCTCCCATTAGTCACAGCGGATAGAATTATCGTTCATGAATCTCACCTTTTAGATATCGAGTTTTTCGTTCAGGACCCAGATAATTTAGATCGGAAAGAACTGCCAAATAATATGTTTATGATTAACCTAAGAGAAGCGTTGATCGTAGATGCAGAATGGTTAATTCGACAAGATGACGGAGAGCTCTCAAGAGACGAGTTAGTTTTAGCTCTCGTAGATAATACGATAAACGAATATTTGCAGAAATTATCTGAAGATTCTAGAACAATATTTCTGTATGAGGTCGATCCTTCAGCAATAAAATCAGTGTATTTTGGCTGTAAAGTAGATTGCTTAGATAAGGACTATGTTATTAACTTAATTGAGACCGAGAGTGAGCTACAACATATTCAAGTATTTCACGCCGAAGTAAGTGATGAAAGATTTGAGTTGAACTTTAAAAACTAACAAAGCATTTAAGAGTGATTCGCAACGCTTGGCAGTTTCGCTTCGCTCAAGTATAGCCAAGCGCTGCTCACACCTTAATACGGCGTTATGCTTCGATTAATTCATTCGTCATAGGGTGTAACATGTTGGATTATAGCTCTTTTTTACCCAAGTATACCGATAATACCTATGTTGGTAGTAAGGTAGCGCTTTAGTTTTCTATTGTTCAAACCTTCTTAGGACGTTATGTGAACAAAGGGTCAATCGCTCAGAATCTGAATTGTAAGTTTTGAATTGTTTGCTTCTATGACCTTGAACGTAAAGTTCTGAAAAGTGATTATTGGTGATTCATCTAGGTCATATTTTACGGATTGATAGAAAGCCTGAGCGGCTAGCTGGTTTCTATATTCGCGGTATGTAACATCGATGGTGTTATCTGCAATCCCAGAATAGATTAACTCTTTTCGAATAAAATCTCTCGAATACTCATTCGTGATCGACCAACCATCTTCTGAGTAAAGTACGCCAACCCACTTTTTTACAGTCTTAACCGTGCCTGTTTGATCTACCAGAAACGCGGAACCAATATTAGTGGTTACTGTACTGCCCACACGGTAGGACTTATAGTCTTGGCTCTTTATTTCAGTGGAGGCGCAGCCGATTAGAATTCCCGCTATCACTGCTACTAAAAGTAGATTTATCGGTTTCATTCTGAGTTCCGTTGAAATTAATAGTTACGTTATCTAAACCTATAGTGATAAAGTGGTTATTCATCAAGTGGAATACCTTTCACATCACAAACTGTTCAAGAGTGATTCCCAACGCATGGCATTTTTCATTCCATCGTTGGGTTTAGTGTTTACGGAGGTATGGTTGGGTTTCGTGACTGCGTGCCTCACACCTAGACTAGGCGTTAACCGCAATCAAGGATGGTGGATTATCAAATTAGATATATATGATGTGTTTGTTGGAGAATCGGCATCCGGTAATCCTTGTGGCGTATTAGAGCTTGATAGTTGGCTTTCTGATCAAGAGTTACAGAACATAACCTGTGGTGCGGGACTGCCAGTTACCTCTTTTGTTATTAAAGCTAATGGGCAATTTCACATTCGCTGGTTTGCAAAAGATGGAGAAATTAACCTGTGCGGGCATGGCAGCTTAGGCGCTGGTGCTGCCATTATCTCTAAGTACAAACTCGAGAATGTACTTTTTAGTAGCAAATACGGTGACGTCTCGATAGCTAAGAGTAATGGTGTGTATACTCTTACGCTTCCCAGTTGGGAAGGTAAACCATGTGTCGTTCCAACTGAAATATCGGACTTGGCTGTTGATGCTATTGAGGCGTTTTCAACTCGAGACTTGGTTTTAGTCTTACCTTCTGTCGACTCTGTTATGAGTTTCCAACCTGATGATGCGCGATTCAAACAGCTCAACAATTACCATGCTGTGATTGTGACAGCGGCGAATGGTGAAAATGGGTATGTATTAAGATACTTTGCCCCGAAAATTGGGATATCTGAAGATCTGGCGACAGGCTCTGCTCAATGTTCTTTAGCGCCATATTGGTTCGATAAGCTCGACTCAGATTCGCTTCAGGTACATCAGCTTTCGTCGTCAGGAGGCTATTTTGGCGTAAAGCGTATTTCAGATGATTCAATTGTGTTGCTAGCAAATGCAAAGCTACGAGAAATGGCAGCTGAATAAAATGTTGAAGAGAGATAGTTAACCTTTGTCGTTTCCGCTTTGGTTAGCTGCACCTCAGTGAGGTGATAGGTGATAAGGAGGTCACATTGAATATTGAGTACAAAGTTAATCAGCAGATTTCGGCTGACGAGTTCATTGATTTACTTAAGCGTTCTACTTTGGGAGAGCGGAGGCCGATAGAAAATATCAAATGTATCAACGGTATGTTGAACAACAGCAATCTGATAGTCACAGCTTGGGACGGTACTAAGCTTGTGGGTGTCGCTCGTTCAGTTACCGATTTCCACTATTGTTGTTATCTGTCCGACCTAGCGGTTGATGAAGAATACCAAAGGTTAGGTATAGGCAAGCAGTTACAGGTTCAGACTCAAGCTCAAATAGAGCCTACTTGTAAACTATTTCTAATCGCAGCCCCATCTGCTAATGACTATTATGGCCAAATTGGTTACACCAAAAATGAGCGTTGTTGGGTGCTGGAACGAGGTCGTGAGATTATCACATAAAGTCTGATTAAGAGTGGTTTGCAACGCTCGGCATGTTCGGTTTGAATCTACTCTAGCGTTTACGTTTTAGGTGTGTTGTCAGCCACTTGGTAAGGCGTTAGTTTCCCTGTAGACATAATCAATCCGCTGGGAATTTTTGTTTTTGGTGCAGTACACGCATGATGCGAATGATATCGCCTTCAGCCCAGTAGGAAACTATTATCGAAATCTCCGGAATAATGAGCAACCGCCCTCTAATTCCGTCTCGTTGGACTCCCATATGAGGTTGATCCAGGAGGTTCTCAACTTTTTCTTCAATAATTTCGTCGGTTTTGTCAGCTGCTTCGGGGGTTGAAGTCGTAAAGAAACTCAAAGATCTTTTCGCGATCATTAAGTGACTCCTCTTCCCATAAATTCATTGCTTACCTCGATTACGGATTCTGGCTTTGCGATCTTCCATTTGAGATTTAGCCGTTTGGTGCTCAACGAAAACGGATTTTCCTGAGTCAAACTGCTCGAATGCAAGGTTTACTTGTTCAGTTAGCCACGCATCGTGAGATAATGTTTTTCTTTGTTGTTCAGCGAGTTGCTCAGTAAGCTCACGGCATGCGTCACTAAGAGTGCGACCTTGGCTCTCAGCCATTTGTTGAGCTAGGCGTTTTGTTTCTTCATCAACACGAAATTGAATTCTAGTGTCCATGATGTGCTCCATACATTGTGTGTGTACAAATGTTAGCTCTGGGTTTGTGGTTGGGCAACTTACAATCAATTTATCGGGTGAAGATCACTAACAAACGCTTGGCACTTTATAGCCAAGTGCACATCACCTTAATGCAAATATTTGAACTGAACCCACCATAAATTGGTGGGTTATGTACTTTTAGTTAAAGCGGTATTTAACGCCTAGGCTAGCGCTATCTTCTTCCAAGTTTATTTCGCCAGATTTCATTCCAAACAAGTGGTTGTAGTTACTCTGAACTTGAAACTGTTCATTGATGTTGTATCCAATGGACATGCCCACCTCGGGGCCGAAATCTGCTTTGTGATATGAGTTGTCGGAGTAATCTGCGTAAGTCATTCCAGCTTCAGGGGAAACGTAGAAATTAGACGCTTGGATCGGTATTGGCTTTTCTATAGCTAGGGTGTAGTAGCGATAGTCGATCGAGTTATCTGACAACGTTGCAGCAGCACCTTTGATATTTCCCCAAGGTAATTCGGAAGAAGCTTGAAACCGTGGTCCATTAACATGCGCGGTAGTGTTACCAACCTTTACGTTACTGAATTCGTAACTTAGCCCAACAGTGCTTGATACGGGTTGAGCATAAGATAGAGTTGGCAGCAGACAGGTTATCGCAAGTGAAAGTAGAGTGAGTTTTTTCATATTTGTGGCCCCTTTACAATGGATTTAGCCTATAAAAAAACACTGTTCATATTAAGTTGTATTTTTACAACTTTAGTTGTCAGAATTGTCTTACGGTTTAGGTAAAGTGGTTGCGTCACTCAATATTTAACAGAGCTTAGGCTCCAAGGGGTAAACAATGATTAGTCATATCGATCACCTTGTTCTTACGGTCTCCGACATAGAAAAATCAGTGGATTTTTATAAAAGGGTGCTGTGCATGGAAGAGGTCACTTTTGCAAATGGCCGTAAGGCGGTGAGGTTCGGAAATCAAAAGATTAACTTCCAGCTTTTGGGTCAAGAGCCGCGAAATATTGCCAATGTTGGCTCGGGTGATGTTTGCCTGATCTCTAACTGGCCGCTGGAATCTGTAATAGAACATTTGAGTAAAGAAAATGTGCAAATCATTGAGGGACCTGTCGAAAAGTCGGGGGCCATTGGCCCGATTCAATCAGTTTATTTTTTGGATCTCGATAAAAATTTAATCGAAGTCAGCGTATATCAATAAGCTTTGCGCTCTAATAACTGTTCAAGATTGAAGCCCAGCGCTTGGTATGTTTCCATTCCATTGTTGGGTTTTCTGTTCATTAAGCTTCGGTTTCGTGTAGTAACCGCGCAGTGTACTAACTGGGCGCGATGGCTTAGGAGGAACGGTGGATATTTTAAAAGCAGCAGAACGATTAATGTCTATGGATGAGTGCGCTTGGCAACGGCATTCAAGCCCGTTGAGCGTGTACTCTCGCTTTTCAATTCTTCCTCTTTTGAGTGCGGCTCTCGCGTTCAGAGATTCACTCGGCTGGTGGACGCTACCGGCATTAATTGTGGTAATACTTTGGATTTGGCTAAACCCACGAATATTCCCTGCCCCTAGAAAAACCAATAACTGGGCTTCAATGGGTACGTTTGGGGAACGCATTTATCTAAATCGCCATAAAGAAGACCTAATACCTCCGCATCATTTACGGATGTGCCGCAATATAATGGTACTTCAGGTGTTAGGTGTACCGTTTTGGTGTTTCTCTTTGTATACCCTGAGTTATGACTCAATAATTTTAAGCACGCTTTGGATGATGTTCACAAAGGTGTGGTTTGTAGACAGGATGGTTTGGGTATACCAAGACGTTAAGGATCTTAATCCAGTTTACCAATCTTGGTTGAGGTTATAGCAAGAGACCTCTTCACAGTTTATATGGCTTGGTTTCTCTCACTTTGTATGGCTCTAGATTAATTCCTATGATTAAAAGGTAGGCATAGCGTTTAAAGGAGTCACCAATATGAACCGGCAGCTATTGGTTAAGTATAATGGTGTCGCAGTGTCTCTTATTCCCATTACAATACTTGTTGTAGTGTTATGGTCTTCTTGTCATCGCTTGTTCTACTTCTGTATGCCATCGATTGGTGTGTTTTTCTGTTTCCTTATTTTCCATATTGCCAGCCACTCGCTAGTCGACTACTCCATTAGGGGAGTGCGTAGTGTAATAGGTATTGCTTCAAACTCGCTGCTAACCGTAGGAAGTGTAGGTTTATATTGGGGTGAAGATAAATCGTTTTATTTAATATTGCTTCTGTTTGTATGCTGTCTAAACACTGTTCTGGTATATGGAGGAAAGTCCATAAAATAGGGCATCATATTAGTGTTTATCGCACAATGGGTTAGGTAGGGTGTTATCGTTGCTTACACCTAAATTTCCCTAGACAAATTCGCTACACTTGCCGAACTCAACTCACAGTTTCATCTACGTGATTAAGGCACACTATCTGATTTTGTCGTATCACCTTGTCGCCAGTAAATAAGGCGTTAGGTTCTGTTGGAGTGATTTATGAATCAATGGTTTAGTTGGGTTAAAAGGCTTCAGGCTATCAGTCAAACGGGTCAAGCATACTCGAAAGATAAGTTCGACCTGGAGCGGTTTGATGAACTGGCGAGTATATCTCATCAAATGTTAGCGGCATTAGCCGATGCTCCGGTGTCTAAAGTCGAGAACTTGTTCATTCCTGAATCTGGCTACCCAACGCCCAAAGTGGACTTGCGAGCGGGTGTAATTAAAGACAACAAAATCTTGCTCGTTCGTGAGCGAGAAGACAATTGTTGGACGCTGCCTGGTGGCTGGGCAGATGTGTGCGAAACGCCTTCTCAAGGTATTATTCGAGAGGCGTATGAGGAATCTGGCTTTAACGTAAGTAATCCGAAATTAGTTGCGATTAAAGATAGGGATTCTCATCCCTATGTTCCTAAGTATCCTCAGCATATCTATAAGATGTTTTTCCTTTGTACTTTCGAGTCCGGCGTTCCTACTAGCAACATTGAAATCTCCGATATAGATTTTTTCGATCTCGGTAACCTACCTGAGCTGTCGAAAAGTCGTGTTTTACGTGATGACATTGAGTTAATGTTTAAACACTTTAACAACCCATCCAGTGATGTGTTGGTAGATTAAGAGATTAGATTGTTTAACCAATACCGGAAACGGGCATCACTATTTCTACGGGATAGGTAATGATTATTTGGCCATGCATTTTTAAATTGGACGGTGATTCTGAGCTTATGTTTTTAGGTTCAGAACATCAGCTCAGCATCGAATTGGACGACTTGATTTGGGATGGCTCAGATCGGCTTATCGACAGCGATGGACACTGTTACAGGGTGAGTGAAGAAGGAGGCAGCTACGTGTTTGAACCTGCGGATGTGCAGCTATCTTTGCAAGCTGTCACTCAGTTGATTCAAGAGCATGAATTCGCAAAAGCGGAAATGTGTCTGACCAAAATACAGTTCTCATCCATACAAGAAGCTATACAGTCGATATCGTAAAACTTAAGCATCTAGCGGCTTACTTGAAACGCCTTTTTAAACTAACTATTAAAGAACCCTTTCCCCTAATGCTGCCCGAGTCGTTAGGGGGGGGGGAATCTGTTAACTGGAGACTATCAACTTGGTTCAAACATACGGTTCTGAAAAGACAAAGGCGTTCTGCTGTAATTGCAAGCAGGTGACGCTGCACAAGTATGAAAGCTTCTCTAAACCTAAAGAATCTAATGAGACTGAAGTTAAGGGCTTCTTTTCTGGTTTGTTGGCCGGAATAGCAAGTGCGTTAATGGAAGGCGAGCCTACGGGTGATTACAAATGTACCGTTTGTGGAACGAACCTGCATACACCAGATTATCTTGATTAAGACCAGAACGGATTCGAGAGGCGTGTGCGGTTACTTTCGTCTAGGCAGGGAATTGACAACAACTTCGATTTATATGAAAGTGGCTGTATGAAATTTAATCTATCGCAACTAAACAACCGAATTATCATCATTCCATAGGAATGGTGGGATTTTTTGTATGCGTTAGATAAATCGAACCCACCCTAAAAGGTGGGTTTTCTGTTTCTACCTTTTAGGATTTCATCTCTAGGAGGGATTTAAATGAAAAAGGTAGCCGTTTTTGGAAAGCCGGGCAGTGGAAAATCGACGGTAAGCAAAGCACTAGCTCAAGCAAGTGGTTTGCCACTGCATCAACTCGATTCCATCGTTTATAAGCCCAATGGTGAGTTCGTCTCACGGGAAGAGTTTGATGCTGCGCACAAGGGGATTCTTCAATCCGAGTCATGGATCGTTGATGGTTTTGGTGGCCCTATCAGCTCCTTTAACGAGCGTTTAGAAGCTGCCGACACGCTTGTTTATATCGATTTGCCTTACTCGGTGAGTTACTGGTTTGTCACTAAACGCTTTCTGAAGGGGCTGTTTGTGAAACCAGAAGGCTGGCCAGACGGAAGCTCAATCTTGAAAGGCACACTGAACAGTTATAAGACGCTCAAGTTGTGTCCTAAATTCTGGAATGATGACTTTTCATCTCGATTGCGGGAATACTCGAGTAGTAAACAAGTCCACATAATTAAGACTGTGTCGGAGTTGAATGATTTCGCCTTGTCTCAAATTCAATAAGGAAGAACAGATATCAGGAGGATGATCATGAAACTGAATACATTAAGGATCCCGTGTGCAGACTTGAATGAGTCTGAAGTTTTCTATACGGAGAAGCTTGGGCTGACAAAGGTTTTTGGATCTGTCGCTGATGGGTTTATTGGCTATCAGCTTGAAAATGTACAAGTGATTATAGAGCCAGAGGAAAGTGGTGAGTTCGAGAGCGGTCGTTACCTTGGTTTCAGTATTGAGGTAGAAAACCTAGCGGACTTTTATGCTCGGTTAAGTGAGTGTGGTGTTGAATTTACTGGTGAACCAGAGCCTCAGTTTTGGGGCGGTTTAATGACACATGTTATCGACCCAAGTAAGAACACATTTTCAGTTGTGCAAATGACACCTGATGACTGACAAATCATTTGTTGAACTAGGAACCTGATCTGACGTACAAATTTTGCAGATGCGTTTGATGCTACTGAGGTTTTTAGTAAGTATGCCAGTAATCTTAATTCCTTTTTTCTGGGGGCTGAAATGAGTACAAGGTTTTGTGAAAGGTGCGAAAAAGAAACCGAGCATCGCGAGGCTATGAAGCAAAAGCCATCAAAATACGGAAAGAGTAAAAAGGAACAGTTTAAAGCTTTTCTAGACGGTTTTTTTAGTGGGCCTGCCGCTGCTTTGCCCGGAGGTGCTTCTTTAGAAGTCACAGACCGATATGTAATTTGCTCAGTCTGTGGCAAAGAAACCTTAGAGAATCATGGAGAAGAATTTCAATAACCAGCTCAGCATATTGCTGGCGCAGTATTCGTTGAGGCTGAGCGCTGAGTGACAAGTGTAATCAAAGATTGGAATGGGAAATGGAAAACCTAAACACGGTAGAAATAAAGTCATTCGTGCCTGCTAAGAACTTTGAAGTGTCTAAGCGTTTTTATCAGTCCCTCGGTTTTGAAATGGCCTCTGAATTTGAGGGCGTAGCGTACTTTAAATCTGGCTCTTGCTCATTTCTACTTCAAGACTTTTACGAACCCGCGCACAGTAACAACTTCATGATGCATCTGTTAGTTGAGGATGCCCAAAGTTGGTACGCGCATATTTGTAAGCTTAAGTTAGCTGAAGAGTTTAGTGTTCAAGTGACTGAGCTCGCTCTGCAGCCATGGGGCATGCTCGAGTTCTGTATCACCGACCCAAGCGGGGTGTTATGGCGCATTGGTGAAAACAAATAGCAGCGTAATGTTTTGTTCTCCATCAATCCTTTCTCCAACAGCTATTTGCCCGACATAAAAGGCCTGAATTGCTCAGGCCTTTTCTCTATTTATTGAAGAGGAACTACTGCCTATTGAAGCGGAATTACTGCAATTGCTCGCGAGTGGATTCAGCAGCGTCGTTACTTAGGTCGGACAGAGTTTGCTGCTCTAAGTCGATAAGGAATCGGTCGCTCGGTTCACCAGTAGAGAACTTCTTCATGATATTGAATAAAGCACTAAAGCGAGTTTTGAACAGCTCTGAAACTTTGATGTCATTGAGCTGATCATCTTGCGCACTGACTTCCACCTCAATTTGAGATAGCTGCTCGGTAAGCACCGAGTAGGATTCTAACCGCACCTCATCGATATCGCGTAGTGCTAGGCCATCGGCATTGCGTAGGCGGAAGAAATCCACAGCCAGTTCTTCAGCAGTCCAGCTCGCGAAATCATCAAGGGTTAGCCCTGCCTCTAGTGCTACAAGCTCAGCTTGCGCCTTAGCCGCTTCCCAATCTTCTTCAAATGTCGATGAGTAATTAGCTGGGTTACATTGCCCTAGTGGGTAACCTAAGTAGTCCGCCAGTTCACACAAGGTTGTGTCGGTTTGCAGCTGAGATAAGATCAGCATGTCGTCACCCGACATCATTTTGATCATCAGCTGCATGTCGAGCGGCCACTCATTGGGTACAAAGTTCAAACGAGTTAGCTCTTTAAGGTGCCAATCGGTGAACTCGTGATAGTTTGCTGAAGAAAGCACATCGATGTTCCAGATACTGTCGCGCTCTTCTGGCGTGCTTGCATTGTCAGTCAGATATTCGTGTTCCATGGTGTAGTAATCGAATAACTCATCGAAGCGAGGTACCTCATCAACGACCACCGTTTCGACTTCAATCTGGCTTTGCGGTGAAATGGTTAAGATCTTGTAGGCTGGGATGTACGCCCCAAGCGACGGTGCTTGAATATTGAATAAGGTGTATTGTTGGCCATCAATTTGGTAGCTCTTTTTGCCTGTGTCGTTAAAGTGCATGTGACCGCCAACGTGCACTGCCACACCAGTTTCGGCAAGAGCTCGGCTTACGTCATCTTCGGGCACGCGTGCTAATTGGTTAGACCCTTCACCGAACAAATCTTCCAAATCCTCTGATGCACCTTCATAAAAATCGGTCATCGGGAAATGGCTAAACGAGATAAGGATTTTGCCTTCTTCTTTGGCTCGCGTTGCAACGCTGGTCATCCAGTCAATGATGCGCTTTTTATGCGTGACCATTTTGTTGTAGCCAGCACTGCTCGCCGATCCAAAGGTCATTTGGCCATCTTGCTCACCTTCAGGAATATAAACGTTGGCATCTATCGCCAATACCCATATTCCCTTAATTGGTTCAACTAAGTATGACGTGTCGGCAATGTCGGTACAGTTGGTATAAGAAGATTCTTTATAAATACCTCCACTGCCTTCACTGCAAATCTCGATTTGCCTGTTGTTGAATCTCGATTCAATCAATGCGCGATCATAAGAGTAATCAGTGCGGCTTTCCTGTGAGGAAAAAGGGGTTTCGTAATATAAGTAATCCGGTTGCGGATAGAAGCCATCGTCAGCAAGTACTTCCATGATCCCTTCATAACCGTAGCCGCGAATGTCATCGGTACACACTGTTGGTAGACCGTCGGGTTGATCAACGTAACGAGGTTGGCCTTTGCTTCCATCGCTTTGGGCACATTCGTCTTTTGCTAAGCTTTTGATTTGTTGCTCTTGCCCATTTTCGCCTAGGTAGACGTCTCCAGCAGCTTCTTCGATTGGGTTAATTGGGTCGTGGTTGCCCGGCGCGGCATAAAACCTAAGACCGTGCTTTTCTTTATAGTGATTGATGATCTCTACAAAGCCGCGCATATGTACAGGTTGACCATCGTCGCTGAAGTCACCAGGTAGAGCCACGTGTTTGATACCACGCTCTACAACATCGTCTAGCGCTGCGATCAAAGCAAAGTAGTTTTCATTAAAGAGTCGAGTGGATCCTAGCTGTTCGGCCATTGAACGAATGTAAGCTGGACGTTCGGTACTGCCTGTTAGGCCGGGGTGCTCTGGAAAGTCTTCAAAATCACCGTAGACGTCATGGAAGTGAATGTCTGGCATAAATGCAATTTGTACATCGCTTTCTAAGCTTGGATTTTCTGTGTCGTCGTCACAGCCCATTAATGTCAAAGCAATGCTTGCAGTAAGCAACAATTTTTTCACTGGTTTTCTCTTCCCTAAAATATGGATTAACGAAGCAGAGTGTTAGAGGCTCGTAATATTTCAGAATGAAGAAGGATTTATTAACTTGTAATCTTAAGTAACTGAAAATAAAGGGTTAATTACCACGGTGAATGTTTTTGTTGCTGGGTAATATTGCGGGCTGTATACGATAGATAAGAATGATGAATCTAACTTTATTCATGTTTGCTTTGGTTCTGTCGACTATTCATGGAAAAGCGACGTGAAGGCTTAGATAGCTAACTCGTACATAAATTGTTTTCTGCGCTGAGATACCGCATGTGACCCTGTTCAAACTTCTATCAATTGGTTCATTTCTATCTGACTTGTTACCATTCCTTATTGTGAGTTTGTTTTGTTTTAATATATGTAACACTTATTGTAACAGTGTGATTTTGTTTCTGACTTACATTTGTAGTTTTAATGTGTTTGGCTTTGGTATTGATAATTTGGTGTGACTACACACATGGGGTTGTTAGCTATCTTATTGATATCTAGTGCTTGTGGCACATTTTTTGGTCTGATTAGTCATTTCTTATATTGCTCTTCTATATGTTTTAGTTTGATTGATATTGTAATTTTTATGCCTGTAAACGTTTACAGTGTCGTGAGTTGGATCACGGCCTGATAGAGCGCTAATCGTTAAGATCCTTTCCAGACGATTAAATGTTAGGTCATACCATGTACACAACGAATACCCGTATCTGGGAAACACCAGAAATCACTTCTTTTAATAGGCTAAATGCCCACACGCCTTTATCTAGCTGGCGTGACGAAGCGAGCGCACTTGCAGACCAGCCGAGTTCTTCAGTCAAGAGCTTAGATGGAGAGTGGGATTTTTCTTTATTTGCATCGCCTGAAGCGGTACCGGAAAACTGGGTAGTGGATGGGTTGTCGGATGCGAAGCCAATTACGGTACCGGGCAACTGGCAGTTACAGGGTTTTGATTACCCAATCTACACCAACGTAAAGTACCCATTCCCATGCAACCCTCCGTTTGTGCCACAAGATAACCCAACCGGTTGCTACCAAACCACATTTGAGCTGCCAGAGCAGTGGCAAACTGAATCTCAAACCCGCATTGTGTTCGATGGCGTGAATAGTGCGTTTTACGTGTGGTGTAACGGCGCATTAGTTGGTTACTCACAGGATAGCCGTTTGGCCGCGGAGTTCGATCTTTCCCCTTACCTGAAAGCGGGTGAAAACACTTTATCGGTGAAAGTGCTGCGCTGGTGCGATGGCAGTTACATGGAAGGCCAAGACATGTGGTGGATGAGCGGTATTTTCCGTTCAGTTCAATTGCTGAATAAGCCTGTTCAACACATTAAAGATGTAAGAGTTACCCCAGAACTGGACGCTGATTACCATAACGGTGAGCTGCGTATTGATGTCGATACCGCTAACGGTGAAGGGCTAAAGATCAAAACGGCTTTATTTGAAGGCGACACGCTAGTCGCTAGCCAGACACAAGCAGTTGGCACAGCTCCTGTTGATGAAAAAGGTGGCTACAGTGAGCGTTGCTTTACCACGCTTGAGGTATCGAACCCGAGCAAGTGGAGCGCTGAAGCGCCGAATTTGTACCGCCTAGTGGTCACTCTAATGACAGAAGCGGATGAAGCTCTTGAAAGCGAAGCGTATGACGTAGGCTTTAGAAAGATTGAAGTGCTTAAAGGCCAGTTATGCGTTAACGGCAAAGCGTTGATGATCCGTGGTGTGAATAAGCATGAACACGATCCAACAACAGGCCATGCAGAGAGCTTAGCGCGCGTTGAGCAAGATCTTAAGCTGATGAAGCAGCACAACTTCAATGCAGTCCGCTGCTCGCATTACCCTAACCAACCAGGCTTTTACAAACTGTGTGACCGCTTAGGGTTATATGTAGTGGATGAAGCAAACATCGAAACGCACGGTATGACGCCAATGGGGCGTATCGCTGATGACCCACAGTGGGGCAGTGCATTTCTAGAGCGCATGACTCGAATGGTTGCCCGCGATTTTAACCACCCAAGTATCATTATTTGGTCGCTAGGTAATGAATCGGGTTATGGCAGCAACCACGATGCAATGTATCAATGGACTAAGCGTGTCGACCCATCTCGTTTAGTGCAATATGAAGGTGGCGGCTCAGATACTGCCGCAACCGACATCATCTGCCCAATGTATGCTCGTACTGATGCAGACCAAGAGCAGGGCCACACTGATGAGCCTAAACTTGCGCTGAAAAAGTGGGTAGGTAAAGGCGACGAAAATCGTCCAATCATTCTATGTGAATACGCTCATGCCATGGGTAACAGTCTAGGAGGCTTTGCTGAATACTGGGATGCATTCCGCGCTCACCCTCGTTTACAAGGCGGCTTTATTTGGGATTGGGTAGACCAAGGGTTAGATAAATACTCAGACGACGGCGTTCACTACTGGGCGTACGGCGGTGACTTCGGTGATGAAATTAATGACCGTCAGTTCTGTATTAACGGATTGGTATTCCCAGATAGAACACCGCACCCAACGCTCTTTGAAGCGAAACGTGCGCAGCAGCCATTCGGTATCGAATTGATTTCTTCAACGCCGCTGACAATTAAAGTCACCAGTGAGCACCTGTTTACAGACACACAAGGTCACAGCCTAGATTGGACCGTTATCGATGACCAAGGTCTAGCGCTCAAAACCGGTGAACTTAACCTCGATCTGCAACCATCTCAGAGCGCAGTGATTGAGTTAGATGGCGAGTTCGAACTGGCTAATGTCGACAGCTTCCTGAACGTAGAAATTCGTCTGCAGCAACAAACAGCTTGGTCCGATGCGGGGCATGTTGTCGCGCAGCAACAGATGACACTAGGCAAGCGACTGACATTGAGTGATATCGAGAACCAAACTTTTGTTCCAGCGACATTTGAGCAAGTTGATAGCGGGCTCGTTGTGCGTGGCGGAGATAACCAATGGTTTATCAATGCGACCACTGGTGAAATCGAAAGCTGGAAGAAAGCCAACCAAGAACTGCTGCTTTCACCGATTCGTGACAACTTCTTCCGAGCGCCACTCGACAATGATATCGGTGTGAGTGAAGTCGACCGTCAAGATCCAAATGCTTGGATGGTTCGTTGGCAAAATGCAGGACTGTTCGATTTACAGCACCGTTGTAAAGGCGTTGAAGTGAATGCGGCGATGGGCGAAGTCAGCGTGAAGCACGCGTATTTCTCTCAAGATAAGTTAGTGCTCACTTCTATCTGGAATTACCGTTTTAACAATAACGGTGAAGCAAGCGTCTCCGTTCAAGTTGATGTTGATGATGCAATGCCACCAATGCCAAGAATTGGCGCGATGCTGCAGTTAGTGGATTGCCCAGATAGTGTTGCTTGGCTTGGCCGTGGTCCACACGAAAACTACCCAGATCGAAAACTGAGTGCTGATTTTGGTCGCTGGGCTCAAACGATATCGGCCATGCACACGCCGTACATTTTCCCATCGGATAATGGTTTGCGTTGCGATACTCAACAGCTTCAAGTCGGAGAAATGGAGCTTGAGGGTCACTTCTACTTCAGCGTGAGTCAGTACGGTCAACAGCAACTTGCTGCGGCGAAACATACTCATGAACTGACGCTTCAGGACGGCTTGTTCGTCTACTTTGATGGCTTCCATATGGGAGTGGGCGGCGACGATTCATGGACGCCAAGCGTACGACCTGAATACCGTTTGGTGCGCAATCAGTACCAATGGAATTTCAAACTTAAATAACAAAATGAGCTCACCTCCAATGAGGGGTGAGCCACTTTCTGTATCCCAATTTCGTTGAACACTAAAGGCTAAGGAGCCTTATATGTCTGAAGGTAGTATATCGATAAAAACGAAGTTTTCTTATGGCCTAGGCGCTTTAGGTAAAGACTTTGCGTGCTCCATTATTTACATCTTTCTCATGTTCTATTACACCGACGTAGTGGGTATTTCGGCCGCTTTCGTAGGTACTTTGTTCCTTGTTGCTCGCTTTGTGGATGCGGTGACTGACCCAATCATGGGTATGGTGGTGGATAACACTCGCAGCCGCTTTGGTAAGTTCCGCCCATGGATTGTGATTGGTACGTTGATTAACTCTGTGTTCCTGCTGCTTGTTTTCAATACGCACAACATTGAAGGCAATATGGTGTATGTCTATGCGACGGTAACGTACATCCTGTGGGGCGTGACGTACACCATCATGGATATCCCATACTGGTCGATGATTCCATCGATGTCTTCTAAGCGTGTTGAGCGTGAAAAACTGGTGGTTTGGCCACGACTATTCGCTAGCTGTGCGTGGACCATCATGGGGACATACGGCTTGTATTTAGTTGGCTTCTTCGGTGGTGAAGATAAAGGTTCGGGCTTTATCTACCTGAGTTTAGCGATCATCGTTGCCTTTATTGCTAGTGCGTTAATTACGTTCTTCAATGTGAAAGAGCGCATCAAAAACAAACGCGTGTCTACCGAGAAATTCTCGCTGAAAGACGTCATGGAAATCATCGGCAAGAACGACCAGCTTAAATCTCTGATTGGTGTGGTATTAACGTTCAATATTGCTATTCAGTTAGTCGGTGGCTTTGCGATTTACTACTTCAGCTACGCCATTGGCCGCGAAGACCTATTCCCAATGTTCGCATTGGTGTCGGGTATGGCGGAAATTGCCGGCGTATTCCTATTCCCGAAACTGTGTAACTTAATCAACCGCAAATTCATGTGGCTGGTGGCGTGTGCATTCCCACTACTGTGTAGCTTGATCTTGGCACTAACGGGCATCTTTGCGCCAGAAAACGGCATTTTGGTGGGTATTGCAGGGGCGGCATTGAAGTTTGGCGGTGGTTTATCGAATGGTCTATCGACCGTTATGTTGGCGGATGTTGTGGATTACGGCGAATACAAAACGGGTCATCGCAGTGAAAGCATCATCTTCTCTATTCAAACCATGCTGGTGAAATTTGCTGGCGCATTGTCTGGCTTCTTTGTGGGTATCGGATTAACCGCAGTGGGCTATGTGCCAAATATCGAGCAAAGCGAAGAAACCATATTAGGCCTGCGAGCGCTAATGATCGGTATTCCAACATTATTAGTTCTACTCAGTGCATATATCTATAAGAAAACGTATCGCCTCAACGGTGAATACCAAAATATGGTTTTAAAAGAAATTTCTTCTACATAATTACATCCAATAATAAAGGTCTAAAATGAAATTAAATAATAAGGCATCCTATTTGGCATGTGCAGCGTTAGCATTCTCGTCATCTACCCTTGCTGGATATATCGAGTTTGCCAATGAATACGAAGATTGGGGTGATCAAGAGCAGCGTTCTAATACCATGCCGTATGTTGCGTTTGAATTTAACCCAATTGAAGATTCATCGATGTTTCTTTACGCGAACTTCAGTTACCGCCACATGATTGAAAGCGACGAGCGCACATGGAACAACCGTGCGAGGCAAGATGTTGCTATTGGTTGGTCGGAAGGGTACAAGGATTTTTGGTGGGGACCAAAATTCCAAATCCGTAACGAAATGTACGCTAACGACACGCGCCGTACCGAATATCGTTTCTACAACAACATGGCCTACTACCTAACGGAAGATCACGACCTGATCTTAGACGGCTTCATTGCTCCCGTTGGTGTGCGTAATCGCCCACGTGGCGGAGACTGTGTAGGTGACAATGGTTGTCAGTCGGATGAAAACAACGATCTAAGAACCAACTACACCGATTACTACCACGAGATTGATTTTGGCCTACGTACTCGCCTTGCTTACGATAAAACGTTGCAAACCACTCTATACAGCGAAGTGAGTAAACAAAATGGCTACGATGGTGACAACCGTGCGTGGGAAGAAGAGAAGCGTGTGGAGTGGCAGGTTCGTGTTAACTATACGCAAACTTTCAACGACTTAACGGTAACACCATTTGTGCGTTACACCTTCTACCGCAACGCAGACAGTGTGGGTTACGGTGAAAAAGATGAGTTACGAATCCGTGCTGGTTTATGGGGCGATTATAAATTAGATGATAAATCTAAAATTGTATTCGAAACGTATTATCAAACCGAAGATAAAGAAAACTTTGAGCAAGACTGGAACCAGCAAACTTGGACCGATGATTATTTCTTCGTCAAGCTTGGCTACCGCCTATCGTTCTAATTTTATTTAAATACAGTTCGAGTTCTTTTCGATAATTCAACTATTAGTATCGAGATACAAAATGAAAAAAATATTATTATCTATGGCAGTAGCCTCTGTGCTGTCAGCCCCAAGTTTTGCCCAAACATTAGATGTTGAAATTAATAATACCAAGCAAACTATTCATAGTTTTGGTGCGTCTGATGCATGGTCGATTAACCCAACGATTAATAAATGGCAAAAAGAGGGCGACCAACAAGCGATTGAAAATCTGGCCGACTTACTGTTTTCCACTGACAACGGCATTGGTTTAACGGCTTGGCGTTTTAACATTGGTGCAGGTAGTACAGAACAAGGGGATGGCAGTTTCATCCGCGATCCGTTGCGCCGTGCTGAATTGCTTGTCCCAGAACGTGGCGGTGACATCGACCCAACGAAGCAACAGGGTCAGATTCGTTTTATGCAGGAAGCGCATCAGCGTGGTGTAGAAAACTTTGTCGCGTTTTCTAATAGTCCTCCGCACTACTTAACTAAAAATGGTTTAACGCATCCAACCGCTGCCGACGATTTAGGGTCAACCAACTTAAACCCTGATAATGTTGATGCATTCTCGGAGTTCCTCGTCAAAGTACTTGCGTACCTACGTAGTGACGAAGTGGGTGTGCCAGTGAATTACATCAGTCCAATTAACGAACCAACATGGGAGTGGGAAGGCCAGACTCAAGAAGGCAACCGCTACAACATGCAGGAAGTGAAAGCGGTTTATCGCAGCTTGGACAAGAAGTTGACTGAAGCGGGCATGCGTGAAGACATCCATATTGATGGCGGTGAAGTGGTTGAGTTTACGGCCGCTCTACGCGATTCGTATAAGCGTAATTTTGATGGCTCATCTCAAACCAACGGCATGAACTCTCGTGGGGTTGGACTTTACCGTAATTACATTGATGAGCTTCTCGGTGACCCTGAAATGCGCGATATCATCGGCAACCAAATCTCAGTGCACGGCTACTTCTCTGATGCGTGGCCAGATCGCTTAGGTAAGCTGCGAGATATGACTTGGGGCAACCTGCAGTCGGTCTCTCCGGGTGCTGAAATCTGGATGAGTGAGATGAGTATCCTTGGTGGTGCGGGCTATTCTCGTGACTTTGACGGCCATGGGTTTGACGTTAACGATATGGATTATGCACTGCATGTTGGCCGTATTATGCACCGCGACCTAACGCGCCTGAATGCATCGGCATGGCACTGGTGGTTAGGTCTAACACCATACGACTACAAGGATGGCATGATTAAGATCGCACCATCGCTAGACGCAGACACAGTTCAAGATTCGAAGATGATGTGGACAGTCGGTAACTACAGCCGCTTTATTCGCCCTGGTTACCAGCGTGTTGAGCTTGATGGCGTAGACAATCTAGATGGCTTGATGGCATCGGCGTATGTTAGCCCGGAACAAGACAAAGTCGTGATTGTTGCGGTGAATACTGGCGATGAGATTGAGAATGTCGAAATCAATCTAGAAGGTGCGAACGCAGCGGAATACACCGCGCACATCACTAATGCAGAGCACAACCTTGAAGTGATTGAGCTTGAGCGCGATGAGCAAGATTATCTGATTCCACCACGCTCTACGGTGACGTTTGTTGGTTCACTGTAACGAGTAAACTCACTAAAGAGCAAAGCAAAAGCCCCATGCCATCAGGTATGGGGCTTTTTTTATTTGTTTGGGGAGCGTTAGTTTTGCTGGTTCGGCGCTTTCACTGAGTCGCGCGCGACTAGAGTAGGCAAGTACAAATTACCACTGTGCTCGTAAGGGGAGGCTTCGGCTAAGTGAATGGCTAAACGCGCCGCTTGGCTTGCCATAATCTGTATTGGGTAGCGCACGGTGGTGAGCGTTGGGTGCAGATAGCTTGCGATGGCCGCATCATCAAAACCGATGACGGACACCTCTTCAGGCACACGGATATTGTTCTCTTTTAGAACCGAAATAGCGCCTGCAGCCATTAAATCGTTGTAGGTCGCGACGGCGGTAAAGGGCACGTTTTTCGCCAGCAAATTTCGCATCGCTTCCGCGCCACCAAGTTCGTTCGGCTCTCCAGACACCACAAGGCTTTCCGAGTAGCTTAGCTGGTGCTTCTCAAGCTCTGCACGGTAGCCGAGCTTGCGGTCTATTGAGTCATCGATGTTGTGTGAAGACGCAAGGTAGCCAATCTTCTGGTGGCCAAAGCGCAGCAAATGGTTCAGCGCAATGCTGCTGCCGCGCGTGTTGTCGAGAGCGATACAGCGCTCTGCGATGTCAGGAATAAATCGGTTGATAACCACTAGGCCGGGGATCTCTTTAGAAAACTTGATCAGTTCCTGATCGGTTAGGCCTTTACTGTGAATGACTAGCGCTTCACAGCGGTTATTGATCAGCAATTCAATCGCTTCCCGCTCGAACACCTCGTTGTGGTAGCCGTGGGTGATCAAAATATGCTTTTTGTACTCACGTGCTACCTCATCAATCGCTTGAACCATAGCACCGTAAAACGGGTTGGATACATCGGCAACCAACACCCCGATGGATGGAGAAGACTTATTCACCAAAGCGCGAGCGTTGGCATTTGGGCGATAATTCAGTTTCTCCATGGCGGCGTGAACGGCTTCGATAGCAGCGTCACTGGTATGAGGTAACTTATTGATTACGCGGGATACTGTTGCAACGGATACATTGGCTTCTTTAGCTACGTCTCGGATGTTGGCCATGGTTATCTTTATCGTGAGTGGCTGACGATGCCCGCCTTACATAGGACGTGTTCATCAGCGTAGTAATTGGAGTCAATGAATATGACAGTAAACTAAACGCAAAGTTTAGCTTACTGTCGATTTGAATGGAATGTAACTTAGTACCCCATCAGCTGCAGAAGGTTTTCTGCGGTGCGGATGGCCTCTTTGCGGTTGGCAATATTGAGTTTTTGGTACAAGTTGCGGATGTGCGTTTTGATGGTGGTACCTGCTACATCCAGTTCTTGTGCGATTTGCTCGTTACTAAAGCCAGAATAGATGAGGCCAAGTACTTGCCACTCACGTTGCGTAAGCGGGCTGGTACGAACCAACTCTGGGATATTTGGGTGATTCACTAGCTTTTCTACGAACTCTTCGTCGAAGTGTACAGAGCGGCTACGCTGAGTCGTTGAAATGTCCTTCATCAACTGTTGCGCACGGTGGCGCTCTAAGTCACCAAGTTCAGACTTGTTAGTTAACTTCTCTAATAAGTGACCAATCTTGCCGCCATCTACCAAAAAGTTCCCTAAAATGCCTGTTTGGTTGGTCATTTCAAGAGCTTGCTTGAGTAGTGTACGTGCTGACTCTTCATCGCCTTTGCTTACTGCCAATACTGCCTGCACGATCAAGTTACGATTTTGGTCGGTGATCAGGTTATTGGTATATGCCTCGGACTGCATAAAGTCGAGGGTTTCCGTCGCTTTATCGAACTCACCCAAATTAATGTAGGCACGAGCAATGTTACGCCACTGAAGTTGAGTAAAGTGGTTACACGCCTTTTCTGGGCGGGTAGTGGTTTCAAGCCACTGCTGAATCGACTCCATGTCGCCACGCGCTTGCCAGAATAGGATCAGAGAAAGCGAGGCATTCGCTGTCCAATCTACGTGGTAGCTTGACTGTTTCATCAAATGGACGATTTGGTCGATAAACTTAGACGCTTTATCCAGTTCGCCACGGCCAATGGTAATACGAGCCAGCATCGAGTAGCTGTGAAGGTGCATGCTTGAATAGTCTTTACCCAACACATCAAGGCCTTTGTAAGCACACTCTTCCGCTTCATCTAGGCGGTTCCAGCACCATAGGATCTGTGCGCGGATACGCAGTAGAAACTCGTGCATTGGCACTTGGTGTAGCTGCTGCTCTTCAATCAGTTTAAATGCGTTGTCTTGTACTTCGAAGGCGGCTTGCACGTAACCTTGAGCGATAAGGATTTCGCTCTGTTGCAGCATTGCCCACAGTGCTTGATGGTAAACCTGATACTGGCGAGCCAGTTTCTCAGTTTGCTGCATCATCGGTAGTGCGCGGCTTAGATGCCCAAGCACGTGATTGACCTCACCAACGACGGAAGTAGCCACAATTCGGCTGCGGTACACGGTGTGGTCGAGCTGGCTCAGCGCCAATTCTGCAAGTTCCAGTGCTTTTTCAGGTTCGTTCTGGTTAATCGCTACCTGAGCTCTTAACGCATTAAACTCACCTTGTTCGCGGCTGGTCGGCTTGATATTGAGCAACTTCATTTGCTCATCGGCGGTCGCCAATAGATCGCCGACGTCGTCATATCTGTGTTGGCTTTGCGCTAGCCATGCCTGCAGCATACAAAGTTTTGGCTCACTGTAGAGCTGTTTTGGCTCGAGCTTATGGATCGCCGTTTCTAGGCTGTCGAGTTCGCCTTGGTTAAACATCTTCCAGCCAAACTCAGTAAGAATGTTCGCGATCAGCTGAGTATCATGAGCAAGCTGAGCGTGTCTCAAAGCCTGATGCGGGGTATTCAAATCCAACCAAGCGAGCGCCGCTGAATAATGCAGCTCTTGCTCTTTTTGTGGGATACGCGCCATGCGTTCATGCGCAAGGAACTCGGCAAACAGGTTGTGGAAGCGATACCAGTTTTGCTCGCCCTCTAGCGGGTAAATAAACAAGCCAAAGCGATTGAGTGATTCAATCATACTGAGCGCGTCATCACGCTTGGTCAGAGTGGCAACCAGCGAGTCGTTGAAATGATCGAGAATCGAACATTGCAGCAGGAACTGGCGTGTCTCTTGATCGAGCAGATCAAAGACCTCTTCGACCAGATAATCCCACAAGTGAGCGTGATTAAACTGAGATACCGATTCGGCTGATTGCGCCAAAGTACGTTTTTGATGCTGGGCTTGCAGAGCGATCAATTGCAGCGCAGACGGCCAGCCTTCAACGTAAGTTCGTAGGCTGTTGGCTGTATCGTCATCAATACCATCAGCGACCCGTTGATTAAAGAATCGAGTGGTCTCTTCCGTATCAAACGCGAGTAATTCGTTACCGATTTCAATCATCAAATCGCGCACGCGTAAATTGGCGGTTCCAAGAGGAGGTGCAGCGCGGCTAGTGACCACGAGAGTGAGGTTATCAGGCATGTGCTTGAGGAAGAAACGCATTGCCTCGTGGATTTCGTCATCCGAGATTAAGTGGTAATCATCCAGAACCAAGTAGCATTCTTGGTGAAAGCTCGACATTTCGGCAAACACTTCACTAAACAAAGAATGCAGTGAAGAGAACTGGCGTTTTTCAGCCAACTTCTGCGAATTTGGGCAAGTATTATGCGTAGCTTTGTTAAGTGCTTGCAGCAAATAGTTCATGAAGCGAAACGGGTCGTTGTCGCTTTCATCTATGCTGTACCAACCAACATTGGGTTTGTCTGACAGCCATTGCGCGGCCATGGTGGTTTTACCGTAACCGGCAGGTGAGCGAAATAGCACTAACTTGTAGCAAGGTGCTTGTTGTAAGAGATCTAAAACTCTTGGACGTACGATTGCGTTATGCAAACGACCCGGACGAGTTAATTTCGAAGGAATCCACATCTTAGTAACCTGTTCCCCGTTTGTACATTTATTGGCCAAATGACCTTATGTCGCAGATGTTACTTTAAGAGCGGATATGCAGTTATTGATCAACCGCCAGTTTTTCGCTTGTTTCACATTTTGGCAGTATCTACGCCCTGTAATTGTGATTCTTGTCACCTTATGGTGTACTTAAAACTTTGCTATCAATGCTTTTTACACCAAATGTACTGAAATATATGCAACAAGTTAAATTCTTGTGTGATCTGACGTGCATATTCATCATTTGTTAATTCGCGCTTCCACATAAGTTTCATACAACAGAATTAGCGTGTAGAGGTGGGTGGTGTGATCTGACTCACGAGGGAAATGCCCGATGGGATGAGATATGAGAGTTTGATCACTGAGTGTCCTGTCGCTACTCCTCTACGCCCTCACTCCTCCTCCTAATAAGCCCCTTAAGTAGGAGGATGTTTTGCAAACCCTGTGCATGCACGATATGTCACAGATGGATTAAAACCAATAAGTGAGATTTCTCTAATGAAACCTACGCAACAGAAACAGTTTGATAAAGCTTCATTCCAAGAAAGCGTTAAAAAGCATTTGTCGGCGACTTACGCTACGACAGTAGAAAATGCAGATAGCCGAGCATGGTACCTAGCTATGGGGCGTGCACTGGCAGAAATTACTACTTTTGATCTGCTTGAAACAGAGCAAGATGAAAAGATCAAAAACGCGAAAAGCGTTAACTACCTATCTCTAGAATTTTTGATTGGTCGCCTAACAGGTAACAACCTGATCAGCCTTGGTTTGTACGAGCAAATCACCCAAGCGATGGAAGAACTAGGCCAAAACCTTACCGACCTTCTTGAAGAAGAGCGTGACCCATCACTAGGTAACGGTGGTTTAGGCCGACTAGCGGCGTGTTTCATGGACTCATGTGCTGCGCAAGAATTCCCAACAGTAGGTTACGGCCTGCACTACGAATATGGCTTGTTCAAGCAGTCTTTCCAAGAAGGTCACCAGCAAGAAGCACCAGACGCATGGCGTGGTGTAGAGGGTTACCCTTGGGAAGTTGCGCGCCCTGAACTGGCGCAAGAAATTGGTTTCTACGGCCACGTTGAGGTGTACCACGAAGAAGGCAAAGAAAAACGCCGCTGGGTACCGGGCATGCAAGTAAAAGCAATGCCATGGGATTTACCAATCGTAGGTTATGAGAGCGACACTGTTTACCCACTTCGTTTGTGGGAGTGTCAAGCAATTGCACCGTTTTCGCTAGCAAGCTTTAACAACGGTGATTACTTTGAAGCGCAGCACGCGTTGATCGATGCGGGTAACATCACTAAGGTTCTATACCCGAACGACAACCACGAAAAAGGTAAGACTCTGCGCCTGATGCAGCAGTACTTCCACAGTGCAGCATCGGTTCGCGATATTCTTCGTCGTCACGAAGAAGCAGGCCACACGCTAGCTTCACTACCAAAATACGAAACAATTCAGCTAAACGATACGCACCCAACGATCGCGATTCCTGAACTGATGCGTATTCTTATCGATGAAAAAGGCTTAGGTTGGGATGAAGCTTGGGACATCAGTTCTAAGACATTCGCTTACACTAACCACACTCTACTGCCAGAAGCATTAGAGACGTGGAGCGAGTCTTTGATTCAGCGTCTACTGCCTCGTCATATGGAAATTATTTACCATATCAACCATTTGTTCTTGCAAGAAGTTCGTGAGAAGTGGCCTGGAGACGTCGCTAAGCAGCAGAAGCTTTCTATCATCCAAGAAGGTTTCCACCGCATGGTACGCATGGCGAACCTATGTGTGGTTGGTTCATACGCGGTGAACGGCGTAGCAGCGTTGCACTCAGAACTAGTAAAACGCGACCTATTCCCAGAGTTCGATGAGCTATACCCAACGCGTCTACACAACGTGACAAACGGTATTACGCCTCGTCGTTGGTTGAAATTCTGTAACCCAGCTTTATCTGCTCTGATTTCTGAAAAGATTGGTACAGAGTGGCCAGCTCAGTTAGATCAGCTAGAAGCGATTGCACAGTACGCTGACGATGCTAAGTTCCAAAAGGAATTCATGGCTGTTAAGAAGCTGAACAAACAGCGTCTAGCAGACTGGGTATCTGAGAACATGGGTATCGAGCTAGACACTAACGCTATCTTCGACGTTCAAATCAAGCGTCTACACGAGTACAAGCGTCAGCACCTAAACATGCTGCACATTCTGTCTCTGTACCACCGTTTGCTGAACGATCCTGATTTCGATATGGCGCCGCGCGTTGTGTTCTTCGCAGCGAAAGCAGCACCGGGCTACCACCTAGCGAAAGAAATCATCTACGCAATCAACAAGATCGCAGAGAAAGTGAATAACGATCCACGCATCGGCAACAAGCTGAAAGTGGTCTTTATCCCTGACTACCGCGTGAGCATGGCAGAAATCATCATTCCTGCTGCTGACGTGTCAGAGCAAATCTCAACAGCAGGTAAAGAAGCATCTGGTACCGGCAACATGAAGATGGCACTAAACGGTGCATTGACTATCGGTACTATGGATGGTGCGAACGTAGAAATTCGTGAAGAAGTGGGCGATGAAAACATCTACATCTTCGGTTTAGAAGTGGATGGCGTTGAAGCAACTCGCGCTCGTGGTTACAACCCATTCGATTACTACAATGCAGACCCACTACTGAAAGCATCTCTAGATCTTCTACTGGGTGATGAGTTCACGCCGGGTGAGCACGGTAAACTTCGCGCGACGTTCGACAGCCTACTTGATGGCGGCGACCCGTACCTATGTCTTGCAGATTTCGCTTCTTACGTGAAAGCGCATGAAGACATGGACAAGCAGTACCGCGACCAAGCGGGTTGGGCGAAGAAAGCGATTCTGAACACCGCATTAGTGGGCAAGTTCAGCTCCGACCGCAGTATTCGCGACTACGTGAACAACATCTGGAAACTAGAAGCAGTAAAACGCTAATTCCATAAAAAGCCAAGGTACTTAGTACCTTGGCTGATTTGATTATAACTCTATATTAACCCTACATTTTGAAGGTTTAAGCAGTCCTTCGGAGAGAGCGATGAAAGACAATAACGCATTAAAACAAGTCGCTGAAATGGCCAAGTTGGCCGACAGCTATGTAAGCGCATGGGGAGATGAAGCAAAAGTTTCAGATGAGACATTGCTTCGCTTATTAGCGTCACTAGGTTATGACACAAGTAATGATCAGGCTTTACTTAAATCCGCAGAGAAAAAGCATAAGAAAGACGTACTAGACCCGGTTCTCGTATTGCGTGAAGGTGAACCCGCTGAAGTCGCCCTAAACCTTGGTGTGAGCGCTCGAGAGAGTGAATTCAGCTGGCGTTTAGAAACAGAGCAAGGAGAGGTACTTGAAGGCTATCTTCAATCTCAAATCGTTCGTGATGAACGTGCCGAGGGTGGCCCTTTAGTGTTTACATTGCCAAACGACTTGGCATGGGGTTATCACAAGCTGATCATTTCGCGTAAGCGTCGTAAAGCGCCATACGAAATGACACTGATTGTGACGCCAAAAGCGTGTTTCAAGCAGTCTGCAATGGAGCAGGGCAAAAAGATGTGGGGTCCGAGCGTCCAGCTTTACACTCTGCGTACTCAACATAACTGGGGCATCGGAGATTTTGGTGATCTGAAACAGTTGGTAGCAGATGTTGCATCACGTGGTGGTGACTTTGTTGGCCTAAACCCGATTCACTCACTGTTCCCAGCGAACCCTGAAGGTGCAAGCCCGTACAGCCCGTCTTCTCGTCGCTGGCTAAATATCTTATACATTGATGTAAGTTCAGTTCCTGAATTTGCATTAAGCGCAGAAGCGCAGCAAAAAGTAGGCAGTGCGGAGTTCCAGCAGCGTTTACAAAAAGCGCGTGATTCACACTGGGTGAATTACTCAGAAGTGGCAGAGCTGAAAAACAGCGTATTGCCGATGCTGTTTACGGAATTCAAAAAACGCCACTTAGACAAAAATACCGATCGAGCTCAAGCGTTCCTTAACTTTGTTGAACAAGGCGGTGATAGCTTAGTTCATCAAGCCGCTTTTGACGCACTGCACATCGACTTGCACTCACAAGATTCTAACGTGTGGGGCTGGCCTGTATTCCCTGAAAAATACCGTCGTTTCGATAACGCGGCGGTACAAAAGTACATTGAAGAACACCAAGACCAAGTGCACCTATACATGTACTTGCAATGGGTTGCCGATACTCAGATCAATGAAGCGCAAGAGCTGGCTGAAGAGAAAGGAATGTCGGTAGGCTTATACCGCGACCTAGCCGTTGGTGTAGCAGACTCTGGTGCAGAAACATGGGCTGATGATGGCAGCTTGGTTCTGGATGCAAGCATTGGTGCTCCACCAGATATTCTTGGCCCACTAGGTCAGAACTGGGGCTTACCACCACTCAACCCACAAGTGCTGCAAGCGACGGGTTACGATGCTTACATCAAGCTATTACGCGCGAACATGAAGCATTGTGGTTCACTGCGTATCGACCACGTTTTAGGTCTACTTCGCTTATGGTGGATTCCAAAAGGTGAAGATGCAACGCAAGGGGCGTACATCTACTACCCAGTTGAAGACATGCTAGCGATCTTGGCTCTAGAATCGCATCGTCACCAGTGTAGTGTGATTGGTGAAGATTTAGGAACTGTACCTGATGAGATTGTAGATATCTTGCGTGATGCCGGTGTTCACTCATACAAGGTGTTCTTCTTTGAAACATCTGAAGACGATGGTGGTTACATATCGCCTGCACATTACGCTGAGCAATCTATGTCGGCACTGTGTACGCACGATATGCCAACTTTGCGCGGTTTCTGGCACTGTGATGACCTGAAAATGGGCCGTGAAATTGGTCTGTACCCAGACGAAAAACAGCTAGAAGCACTGTTTGACGACCGTTTGAAGAGTAAGCAAGGGATTCTAGATTCTGTGGCATGGCATGGTTACTTACCTGAAGGGGTAGGTCGAGACGCGAGCCAAGTGCCAATGGATTCTTACCTGAGTGAAGCACTTCAACTGCATGTCGCGGCGGGCTCTTCTACCTTGCTCAGTGTTCAGTTGGAAGACTGGCTAGAAATGGACAAGCCGGTCAATATTCCAGGTACGGTTAATGAGTACCCGAACTGGCGACGTAAACTGTCGATGAACTTGGATGAAATCTTTGCTCAAGAATACGTAAACCGAATTGCTAAACGCTTAACTGAAGTGAGGTTGAAAGCGAGCAAGTAAGGTGCGGGGAATTATCGAGCTGGATTACTCCAGTTGCATAAAAAAGTTTAGACTCGGTCACTCTAAGTGTGGCCGGAGTCCGGTAAACTTAACAAGCTAATTTTGGGCCCGCTTTTTAGCGGGCTTTTTTGCTTGTAAATTATAAATTTAGAGAAGTAGGCTAGGGAGAGATAAGGTTGAAAAATACAGGGCTTAAAACAATAACGCAGGCGTATAGTCAGCTGTCACATGCGTCATTTTCCGACCCATTCTCGTTTATAGGTCCATTTATTCCATCGGAACAAGGAGCGTTGCGAGTATGGATGCCGGGAGCCGACAAAGTCGAGTTAGTGATTGATGGCGAAGCGCGTATCGAACTGGAGCGTGAATTCGACTCTGGGTTTATCTTGAAGCAAGAACGCGATCTTCGTTTTACTCATTATCAGCTGGCGGTAGATTGGAATGGTACCGAGCAGTTGTTGGATGACCCATACCAGTATCACGGTTTGTACGCAGAGTATGATGACCTTCATACACCTAAAGACATGTACCATCACATGGGATCGCAGTTTGTTACGATTGAGCGCGATGGTAAGGCAATTTCTGGTACTCGCTTCCTAGTGTATGCTCCACACGCATCGGCGTGTAGCCTTGTGGGTAACTTCAATAGCTGGGATGGTCGTCGTCATCCTATGCAGCGTCTCGACTATGGTATTTGGGGACTGTTTATTCCAAACCTTGAAGAAGGCGCGCAATATAAATTTGAGTTGAAAGGTCCTGATGGTGAAGGGCTACCGCATAAAGCTGACCCTTGGGGCTTCTACAGCGAACAGTATCCATCTTTCTCTTCTGTGACTTATGATCACAGTCGTTACCAGTGGCAAGACCAAGAGTGGCAAGGCCGCCCAGTTACCGAAAAGCGTAAAGAGGCGTTGTCGTTCTATGAACTTCATGCTGGCTCATGGAAACGCGATGCTAACGGCGATTTTCTAAATTACCGTGATTTAGCGGATCAGTTAGTACCTTACCTGGTCGATCTTGGCTACACCCACGTTGAACTGATGCCAGTTTCAGAGCATCCATTCTACGGTTCATGGGGTTATCAACCTGTTGGTTTGTTTGCACCAACTAGCCGATTTGGTTCGCCAGATGATTTCAAATATTTCGTTGAGCAGTGTCACCTAGCTGGAATTGGTGTTGTATTGGATTGGGTACCAGCACACTTCCCATCAGATGATCACGGTTTAGCGAATTTCGATGGTACACCACTGTTCCACGACCCGGATCCTCGTCGTGGTTGGCATCAAGACTGGAACTCGTACATTTACGATTTAGGGCGTGAGCATGTACGCCGTTTCCTAGTCTCCAATGCGTTGTATTGGTTTGAACAGTTCCATATCGATGGCATTCGTGTTGATGCGGTTGCGTCGATGCTGTATCTCGATTACTCACGTAGCCACGATCAATGGATTCCAAATGTGGACGGTGGTAACGAGAACTACGATGCAATCGCGACATTGAAGTGGATGAATGAGGAAGTGTACAAATACTTCCCGAATGCGATGACTATTGCAGAAGAATCAACCGCTTTCCCAGGGGTATCTGCTCCCACCTTTATGGGTGGTTTAGGTTTTGGCTTCAAATGGAACATGGGTTGGATGCACGATAGCTTGTCTTACATTAAAGAAGACCCTGTCCACCGTAAGTACCATCACGACACCATTACATTCCCGTTAGTGTATGCCCACAGCGAAAACTATGTGTTGTCGCTATCGCATGATGAAGTCGTTTACGGTAAAGGTTCCATCCACAATAAAATGCCTGGCGATGAGTGGCAGCAAACGGCGAACCTTCGTGCTTACATGGGTTACATGTATGGTCAGCCGGGTAAAAAGCTCAACTTTATGGGGGCGGAAATTGGTCAGACGGCAGAATGGAATCATGACGATCAGTTGCAGTGGTTCTTACTTGAGTTCGAACGTCACCAAGGTGTTCAGTCGCTTACTCGTGATTTGAACCAACTGTACCGTAATGAGCGCGCGTTGCATGAGCTTGATAGTGAACCGCGTGGGTTTGAGTGGAGACTACAAGACGCTTCTGAAGCGAGTATCTTAGCCCACGAAAGGATTAGTGATAACGGTGAGCGTGTGCTGGTGGTGACCAACTTTACTCCAGTGCCTCACGATGAATTTGTCCTTGGTGTCCCATTTGAAGGCGAGTATCAATTGCTGCTTAATACCGATGACGGGAAATACAATGGCAGCGACTATGAGGCCTATTCAGCAGCCAAGACACAATCAGTAGAGAGCCAAGGGTTATCGCAGTCGATTTCCTTACGCTTACCTCCTTTGAGCACGGTATTCTACAAGCTAAGCTGATTTACAGTGTGAATTGAAAGGGAGCCGATGGCTCCCTTTTAGTTTTTACTCATTATCAGCGGTTTTACCCACCGACCAAGCGTACAGCAATTCAAGTGCGATGGTGGCCCCTGCTAACGCGGTAACATCGCTTTGGTCGTACGGTGGGGCAACTTCAACCACATCCATGCCAACAATATTAACGCCGGCTAAACCGCGTAGGATTTTCAGCACTTTGTCGGAGTTCAACCCACCGCAAACCGGTGTTCCGGTTCCTGGTGCGAATGCTGGATCCAGACAGTCGATGTCGAACGTAACATACACTGGTTTATCACCAATGATGTCCTTTATTTGCGCGACAATTTCTTCTGCGCTTAGGTCATTGGCTTGCATCGCATTAATAACATTAAAGCCATGGTCTTCTTGCTCGTACTCAGTACGAATACCAATTTGAACCGAGTGCTTCGCTGAAATTAGCCCTTCGTTTGGCGCATGATAGAACATAGTGCCATGGTCATACGCACTGCCATTAGCATACGTGTCGGTATGGGCATCGAAGTGAATCAATGCCATCTCGCCATGGTGCTTAGCATAAGCGCGCAATATTGGCAGGGTAATGAAGTGATCACCACCTAGCGCCAACATGGTTTTACCGCTCTTTAGAATTTCAGACGTTGCTGCTTCTAATCGATAAGTAAAATCTTCTGCATCGCCACAGTCGAATACCAAATCGCCCGCATCAATCACGTTCGCGCGTTCGAATACGTTAAAGTCCCAAGGGAATTTTTTGCCTTCCCAAGCGAGGTTAACCGAAGCGCGGCGAATCGCATCTGGCCCCATACGAGCGCCAGGGCGTCCCGATGTCGCCATATCAAGCGGTACACCGAGCACTACTACATCGGCGTCGGCACTTACTGGATTTTTCACGTAAGGGCGGCGCACAAATGTCATTGCATTTGAGTACAGTGAATAATCAGTTTTGCTAAACAAATCATTCATTTAGAAATCCTCTAAATAAGTATAACCACTTAAGCCTTGCTCAAGTTCATCGAGCACGTTTTGTTGCTCTTCAATCGCAACTCGTTGGCTTACGAGCTCACGGTAATTGGTGCGAATTTTATCTACGTCAATGTGAACGTAGCGCATCATATCTTCAACCGAATCGCCTTCATTAATGGATTCGATCACTGCTTTACCGCTTTCATCGACGTTGACTACTGCGCTATGGGTGTCACCAAATAGGTTGTGCATGTCACCCAAGATCTCTTGGTATGCGCCCACTAGGAAAAAGCCCATCAGATACGGTTTGTCTTTATCAAACGCGGGTACTGGCAATGTGGTTTCGATGCCTTGACCTTCAACGTACTGCTCAATCGCACCATCTGAATCACACGTAATGTCGAGCATTACAGCGCGTCGGTCTTCTACGTTTTCCAAACCGGACAGAGGCAATACAGGGAATACCTGATCGATACCCCATGCATCTGGCAGTGATTGGAATAGCGAAAAATTCACAAAGAATTTATCGGCTAGTCGCTCGTTCAACTCATCCAAAATCGGTCGATGAAAACGATTTTTGTTGCTCATTTGGCGGCTGAGCTCGAAGTAGATACGCAGAGACAATTGCTCTGCCCACGCTCGTTGCTGGAGGTTTAGCAGCCCCATCGCAAACTGCGAGTGCACTTCGGCTAAGTCGCTTTGTGTATCGTTGTAAATCTCTATCAATGCACGAGCGTCAGTCCCGTCTTGTAAGTTTTCCCAATTGCGCCACATGTTTTGCAACAGCGTAGGAGCAGCTTGCTCTGGAGCAATCATTTCTTCTGGATGGTACGCTTCGTTACCAATCACATTGGTGATCAACACCGCATGATGAGCAGTAATAGAGCGACCCGATTCCGAGATAATGACCGGCATTGGCTGTTCATATTGCTGACACACATCGCCCACAGTGGAAACAATGTTTCTGGCGTACTCGGCGAGCCCATAGTTCATCGAGTTCGAAGACTGGCTGCGCGTACCGTCGTAATCGACGGCCAAGCCGCCACCAATGTCGAAGAAATCAATATTGGCGCCCATACCGCGCAGCTCACAGTAGAAGCGAGCTGACTCATTCACACCATTGCGCACATCGCGAATATTGGCCATTTGCGAACCTAGGTGGAAATGCACCAATTGCATCGCATCCAATTGTTCTTCACGCTTTAAACGTTCAATGACAGTTAGAACCTGAGACGCCGATAAACCGAACTTCGATTTTTCGCCACCACTGGCTTGCCATTTACCAGCGCCTTGAGAAGCAAGTCGGATTCGAATACCCAAGCGTGGTTTAACACCAAGGTTTTTCGCTTCTTTTAGCACTAAGTCCAGCTCAGATAGCTTTTCTAAAACGATGAATACTTTGTGTCCTAGCTTTTCACCGATTAACGCTAGGCGAATGTACTCTCTGTCTTTGTAGCCGTTACATACAATAACGGAGCTGGCTTGCTGAGCTAACGCTAGTACTGCGAGTAGTTCAGGTTTGCTGCCGGCCTCTAGCCCAAGCTGTTTGGTTTCAAGCTTTGCTTGGCTAGCTAAGATCTCGTCAACGACTTCTTTCTGCTGGTTTACTTTAATTGGGTAAACCAACAAGTAGTTGTTCTGGTACTGGTACTCTTCAATCGCTTGGTTAAATGCTTGGCAAACGTTATGCACTCGCTGGTGCAGAATCTGCGGGAAGCGAACCAGAACTGGTAGGTTTAGTTGACGCTCTTCCAGTTGATTGACGATGTTGCTAAAAGGCACTTGGTGCGTTTTGTCGCTGGTCGGTGATACATACACTTCACCGTTGTCATCAATACCGTAGAAGCCTTGGCTCCAGTGTTGAACATTGTAATCAGCGCGAACGCGGTCTAGTTTGGATACTTGTTCCACAGCTTATCTCGCAAGAACAGAGAGAAAAATCTGAGTTCAGAATGTTCTGAAATCACACCTGTTTTGGGCTAGGACAGCCTCAAAAGTCAGGCGCATTAACGGATAAAATGGGTGTGTAGTCTAATGAAAAATATTTGTCGTGACGATTAACGTAGAGCAATGAATCGGGTGGGGTAAGTCAGTGAGTTTGAATTGATGCTAACTCACTGACTTTAAAGGATTATGCGGCCATCATGTGAGCCGCCAAATCACGGCCATGCCCCTTAAATTGCTCGATGGTGTCGACAAATGAAGGTGGCACATTGAGTAGCCTTGCGTCGGGGTGTTGAGCCAAATACAGGCTTTTTTGTTGGGTGCTGGGTAACTCGTCCCAATGGGTATTGATGGTGCGAGCGAAATGCAAAATAACCGCAATTTGCGGTGACAGCTCTGCTTCTCTTGGTTCATTGAAATGCTCGATGGCATCGACCATTTCTTCGGGGAACTGCCAGCTTCGAGCCAACAAGGCACCCAGCGATGGCGCTGAAATATCAAGAACTTGTTCTTGCGCCGCGATAGGGTCTACGCCTTGTTCTATCAGTTGTTCGATCTTTACCGCTTCATCGGGGACTAGGGTGTGGATCATCAGCTCGCCAATATTGTGCAAAATACCAATGGTAAAGACCGCGTTAGGATCCAGCCCTGAAATACCGGCGAGTTTGCTCGAAAGTACCGACACTTCAAAAGTATTGGCCCAATACTCATCAAGGTTGAGTGTTTTCACGTTAGGGAACGTGCTTGTGAGTACAGATACCACGACTAAGGTTCGAACTGGCCCAATGCCTACCCTTGAAATAGCATCGTGGGCTGAAGATACTTGTCTCACTCCCCCAAAGTAAGCAGAGTTCGCCATACGAAGTAGTCGAGCGCTGAGCACTTGGTCCATTGAGATCTTGTTTGCCAAAGCGACAAAATTGACTTCTTCCTGATTGACCATATCCAGCAGTTCTTGCAGTACGCTTTCAATTCGCGGCAGCTCATTTAAGCGTGAAATAAGTGTAGATTGACTCATCCTTTGTCTCTCTTGTTATTGGTGAATTCACTTCCCACTGTGATATTCATATTTTCTGGTGACGAGCTTGCTTTAGCCGTCGCCAACTTTTCGTTGTGATATTTAACTATAGGCAATGATCGCCATTGAGCCCAAAGTCACGCTGAAATTGCGATGGGTAGCCAGAAACTAAATGACACAATGTAATGGCCTGGCTCGGAGCTGACTTCATAGCAGCGGAGCGCGGGCAATACCGTGATTTTTCCTCAAATTGACAGCAAATTGAAACTGTTAGGGTTGTGCTCAGATAAGATGCATCATCCCTAAATTGCTGTGTTGCGAATTCTTTAAATGACTGTGTTAAAACATAAAAACAAAGGTTTGGCTTTGCTGGTGGTATTGCTTGTGCTTATCGCACCTATGGTAATTTTTACCCCAAGCTCAGATTTGTTGTCACCTGTGACAGACACGACAGGTTTGTTTTTTACACTGCTTACTGATTCCGCTGGCAGTAAAGGCTTTTTGATCACTTTAGCTGTGCTTTGTGCGTTTATGCTGCACTTGAAGCTACCGGCTGATCAATTGCTGACGAAGTTGTTTCAGCTTGGCGTGATTTTGGTGATTGGTTTTGCAAGCAAAACTGGGTTGAAGCACATGACGGAAAGCCCAAGACCGTACACAGAATTGATTGCACAGCAGCTAATCATTCCTGAGCCCGCTCATTTCTATCGTCTAGATGATAAGCAAAGAGAGCAAGTCATTGACCGCATTTCTGACAATGTCAGTGAATGGCGCACCAGACACTGGCAAGGTGAGAAAGACTACTCGTTCCCTTCTGGCCACACGATCTTTGTCGCAATCTGTATCGCATTTTTTGGTGGGCTATTCCTACAACATAAACGTTACGTTTTGACCGCTGGGCTGTTGATTTGGGCGCTAGGGGTCGCATACAGCCGATTATGGCTTGGTATGCACCGACCAATAGACCTCATTGGATCGGTTCTGTTTATCTTTGTTGTATATGCGTTGCTGCCTAGCTTTAGTGTGGTGGGTACAAAACTGTTAGAAAAACTTCCGGAACGAGTCAGACATAGTCTATAACTATAATAAGTTGCTCTTAGAATAAGCATTTCTCAATGAAGACAGCGGGTTGGCTTACGGGTTTATCATTTATCAGTGTGGTTTTTATTTCAGGGTGTGCTCCTGAAGTGGAACACGCCCAGCCTAAACACTCTATCTGTCTACAATATTCGAAAAATCAGCCTGTTGCGGTTCTAGGCCATAGCCCACAATTAGAAGGCGAGTGGTATGCCGATTGGTCTTATCAACTGAATCAGTTTGCGGCTAACCACCCTGAAATCACCATTGTATCGAGCAGTGAGATAGACACGCTTAACGTGCCTGATTACACCTTGATTATGGCCAAACGTGGCTATGATGAATTTTGGCTGCAAGAGGCAGTGGAAACCCCTTACTACGATTTTGTAGTTGCCACCTATACTGATGCACCGATTGAAGGTGTCCTTCAGCACTTCACGCTAGAGCCAGCGCCAAATCAGCTTATTAGTGATTACTGCCAATAAATGTTTTAGCTCGCCGACAACAATCCATCGATTTCTTTAATTGCGATCGTAAGAATGTCTTGGCCTTGCTGGGCCACAAGTTTCTCGGCATCGGAGAGTTGGTGGAAGGCATTGTCTAGTTCAGTTTGATCAAGGCTATCTTGATGTAGCAGCACTTCTTTATAAGTCATCAATCGACGTTGACTCATCATCAGCTGGCTTTTGGGCGTGGACGTTGCAAGTGCTGAGTTAACGCAAGGTGTGGCTGCAATTAGGCGGCGAATTATTCTCATATTGGTATTGAGGCGTTCGCATTCTGCAACGGACAAATCCTGCGCTTTTTTCATGATTTGAAAACCCTTTGAAATTTAAGCTCTTTTTAAGCGGGCGACATCTTATATAAAGTTCATATAACGTAAATACCTGTAGGAAAACATGGACCGCTTTTTGCGTGATAAAGGACAAGCTTGTCCTGAGAGGAGAGATCTATGTCACATGAACCTATTGTGGGCGTATTGATTAAGCGGCGTAAACAAGCGGGCATTTCACGTGAAAAAATCGCATCAATTGCGGGTATGAGTGAAAAAACTTATCAGCGAATTGAGCGTGGTGAAGCGGATATGCGGTTGTCCCAGTACCGAGCAATCCTGCGCGCGTTGGAAATGACAGACCTTGATGTCGCGCTCGACATGATGGACGTGCAGCAGGTCAGTACCGAAGATGTTGCGTCTGCGAGTCGGATGCTTAACAACGAAGCTCGGCAGTTGTTGGTTAAGCTTATGGTGATGATATTTCTTGATAGGCAAGTGGACAAAAGCTAATTGGAAGTTGGGGTCGCACAGGAAACGATACAATAAAGGCCCGCAGAAACGGGCCTTAACGTCGTCTTATTAGAGATCGCGCATAAGGGTCTCGAATTCCTCATTTGCTTCTTGAATAAGGTGGTTGAGCTCGTCGGCATCTTGGCTTGCTAGGGTGACCTGCCAAGGTTTGGCTTGTTTGGCATCTCGACCCACCAATAGAGTCCTGCTCCCAGAGCGTTTGAACGACAGATTTTCAAAGTCGGTGTGGTGGTGCTTGTGTGTTTCTACAATTTCAACGTCAAGCTCTCCAATAGGGTTCACTTGAACCAACGCGTGGAGATTGGTTTTTCCTTGAACGATGTAGTTCCTTTGCTTTGCTAACATAACGCCTCCCTTACTGATTGAGTTCCCGCCAGCAATGAGTGTAGAACAAGGAATAATGTTCAAGCCTAAAATAATTAGTGGATTTGATGTTAAGCAAAAGAGTGGTGAAAAAACAGTAAAAAGCCCAGCGAAATCGCTGGGCTTTTTTGTTTGTGTGTGGCCGTTTTTAGCCAAACATAAAGCTGTAAAGGAAGCCTGCACCGATCGCCATGCTGAGAATCACAGTGAGGAACGCAGCAATCATTTGGTTCTTAAAGATGGATTTAAGTAAAATCACCTCAGTTAAACTCGCGCCCGCACTACCGATGATCAGCGCCATGACAGATCCAAGTGCCATCCCTTTTTGTACTAAAGCGGCGCTTAGAGGAATCACGGCTTCCGCACGAATGTACAGAGGGATACCAATAATAGCTGCGACAGGGATTGCATACCATTTGCCAGCGCCTGCATACTCTGCAATCAGATCCGTTGGTATAAATCCGTAGATGAAAGAACCAATGGCGATACCTAACATCAAGTATGGGAATACTTGTTTAAAGTCTTTCCATGTCGATAGCCAAATGCGCATCCAACGGCTTGGTTCTTTTTTCTCTACGATTGTCGCTGTAGCGCTACCGTCTGATGAGCAGCAAGAGACTTCTACGGTTTCCGATTTTTCGCCACAGCTAGATTCTTTAGCCATTGCTGGTTTTGCTTCTCCGCAGCTTGACGTCGCGCAACTGCTGGTTGCTTTCTCTACAGGTTTGCTGTCGCCACAGCTGGTGCCACAACTTGATGCTTCAGCGGCTTGGTATGCTTCTGGTTTAACGTAGCGTTCGAAGCCAAGTTTCTCTAATACATAGCCTGCTGCAACCGATACGAACATAGCAATTGCAAAGTAGAATACCGCAACCTTCCAGCCAAAGGTGATCACAAATAAACCAATGATCACTGGGTTGAGCAATGGGCTACCGAATAGAAACACCATCATAGGCCCAAACCCAGCTCGCGCTCTTAGCAAGCCCTTTAGGAATGGGATAGTAGAGCATGAACAAAACGGTGTTATTGCACCCAGTAAAGCCGCAACCACATATCCTTTACCGTTTCGAGAGCTCAAGATAGATTGGATTTTTTCCGGCGTTAGGAATTCTTGCAAAATCCCCACAATGTAGCTGATCGCAAGGAATAGGATAATCAGTTCTGTGGCCAAGAACGCAAACATGTCGAGCGCGTCTGTAGCCATGGTCATTAGTTCGTTACTCATAGTGTTACTCCAATTCGATACACTGAGATGATTGAAAGTGCTCTTGTGTTAGATCATCTCAGCGGCTAAGAAATGATTTTTCATTTCGACTTTTCTCGAATTATAGAAATGTTCACGAGTTGGTCAAGAAATTATTTCGATAAAATTCGAAATAATTTGTACATTCATTATAAATCAAAGTGTTAGTTAGGGAGGGTGAGAAAAATTTGTTTTAGTTATATATTTCGACTATTATCGAATTATTGATTCAAGAGGTAATGTATGGAACTGGAAACTGTCGCGAAGGCGCTGAAAGAACTGGGTCACCCAATCCGGCTTTCAATATACAAAAGCGTGGTGAAAGCGGGCTATCAAGGCACGGCAGTAGGACGCTTGCAAGAGCAGCTTGGAATTCCTGGCTCAACGCTTTCCCATCATATTTCGAGCTTGGCTTCTGCTGGGCTGATCAGTCAACGTCGAGAAGGACGCACCCTATACTGTGTCGCGGAATATCAGTGTCTCGAGGGTGTGATTGGTTTTCTACAAGATGAGTGCTGCGCTGATGAAAGCTGCTGATCCTATCCAATTAGAACAAGTTTGGGGCGAGTATCAGCAGTCGTTGAAGTCGTTCCTGTACTCTAAAGTGAACCACCATGAAGATGTAGAGGATTTACTGCAAGAGATACTTATCAAGACTTATCAAAACCTGTCTACGTTGAAAGATGCAGACAGTATCAAATCGTGGCTATTTCAGGTCGCTAACCGAACCATTATCGACTTTTACCGTAAGCGAGCGCGCAACCAGCGTGATCAAGAATTAGAAACCGATGACTTGTGGTTTGAAAATGGTGAACGAGAACTGGAACAAGAGATGTCTGCGTGCATCGCTCCATTTATTCAGGCATTACCGGAATCTAATGCGAGTTTGCTGTCAGCGGTCGATTTAGAAGGGCAAAGTCAGAAAGCGTTAGCGGAAGCTGAGGGGATAAGCTACTCCACGCTTAAATCTCGTGTACAGAAAAGCCGTGGTGAGCTGAAAGCCTTGTTTGAGGATTGTTGCCATTTCTCTTTGGACAAAAATGGCAGCGTCGTCGACTATGAACGGAAAGACGACGGCAAGTGTCGTCAGTGCTAAGCGGATTTAAATATATAGAGTGACACTCTGTTATTTTAGCGAGCTTTATTATTTGTAATGAGTTGTAAAAATACGGCTCAAACGGCTTTTATTGCAATTGGTTGTTTAAGCCTTATTTATATATTGTCCAAGGTCAAAATCCATTCGCTTTATTTCTTAGAAAATACCTTTAGTAAATTCACTTAGAGATAAAAAGGGAGCGATTATGGAGAGAGTGATCAATACCATCGGTTTAGGTGTGATTGCGAGTAAGTACACCATTGTCCTACTGTTTGCTGGGATTACCTTTAGCACAGGCGTTTTCGCAGCAGAGTTGCTCTGTACGGGGGTGGATGCATCAGAATAAAAATTAGGGGTTAAGCAAACGAAACAATAAATTGATGGGTATTAAAATTATTGAAGCGATTTAATGTCGTTATCCATTTTAATGAATATATTTTCTATAGCGTACTTTTATAATTATATATCCATCAATCTAAGCATGTGATTCTAACGAGAATAATAAACTTATCACCCGCGCTTTTTCTCATTTCATTTATCCTCAAACGGGAATGATCTCTCGATCTCGGTATTTTGTCATTGAACTCTCTAGTAAACGCATTCAGACTGATTGGGCGTTAACCACAAGGAGTTAAGATGACGTTATTTGCAAAATTCTGGGTTGCTCTAGCCGTTCTTTTGGCGGGATGTACCACTTCGACTCAAACGCCGTTACCTATCGATTTTGGTATTGTCGTCAGTGGTGACGAAGCCTCCTTTGCGGGTAGTCGCACATTTGCTTGGCACGAGAAATCAGGCGTGATTTCTGTAAAGAACAAACAACGCGCTCAACAAGCCTCTCAGCTGTATCATGCCTTGGTCGAACAGCAGCTTCTTAGTAAAGGTTACCAATTAGTTTCGACACCAGCTGAAGCTGATTTACTTGTCGGCATTGCCATTGCTCAACAATCACAGCTCAACGATAAAGATATTTTTGCTCAGACTCTACTTTCGACGGGCATTGAAGCGGTAGACAGCGATGGTGATACGGTGGAAAAAGGGTCGTTATATATCGCTATTTACCAACATCGTGTGGAACTCCCAATATGGAAAGCGCTTGCGCAGCGTCCATTAGACAGTGATGTTGATGAGGAGACACGCCAGTCGCTCGCAACTGACTTGGTTAAACGTATGATGAACTCTGTGCCAACTCAGCAGTAACTTATCGTTCTTGTTTACCTGTAAGCCACAGCATTTATGCTGTGGCTTTTTAATTGGTCGACCATACGTTACGAATGTCTGGCCAGCCCCAGTTGGTTAACGCAACGTCTTTGAGCACACCGTGAAAACGTAGCGTTTGCCTATGATGAAACAGTGGTGTGAGGTGATGCTCAGAAATTAAGGTACAAGCAATAGGCTCCAGCGCGTGTAAATACTCTTCTAGTGGCGTAGATGCCCGCAATGATTCTAACGATTCGGATAACCACTGTTGAGCTTGATCGCCAATCGCGTAATGCAGTACATCGTTACTAAACAGGCTCCCAAACGCCGATGCATGTCGGTTGTCGTCTAGGTTGATATTGGTGATGATTAAATCTTCGCTTAACTCTTTACGCTGCGCTTTACCTACCAAATCGCGATAGGAGTAGATATTGACTTCAACTTCGACGCCTTGTGTTTCCAAAAGAGTCTGAACGCATAAGGCGCAGTTGATGCCTGCAATGTAATCGTAGGTCGCAATGGAAAGCGACTTAGGTAAGGGAGCGACTTGGCTAAAGGGGCGCAAAACCTTATGCCAAATTGGTAGTAGATTACCGGCGAGCTCGCACCCAAACAGTCGACCTTGTTGATGCAACTGGTGGTGAATAGCCTCAGGTGAAAGCAAACTCGCTAGGTAGCGTCGCTGCTCTAAATTGGTCGGTGAGCTGCTTTGCTGGTTGAAGAGCACGAACATACAACCATCTTCGACATGGCTATGTTTGATATCGGAGTCGTGCTGTTGCTCACCTTCTTTGGCGATAAAGTGATTGCACCCCGTATCTAAGCCAGCGCCGGGCTGATTCGTTGTGATCAGCTGCTGTTTGTCTTTTTCCTTAAATAGCCAAATCGATACTTCATCGGTCAATGCTCGGCATTCGTAGTATCGGTCGAACGCTTGTAATTTAAGTCGCGATTCGGAGTGCTCGGCGACGGAAAAAGGCCCGCTGCCAATCACACTTAACGTTTGGGCGTTATTTACTTGGCTGGTTGGTTGAATCGAATAGCGAACCCCGGAGATGAGTCCACCAAAACCAAAATCTGGCTTTGATAGTGAAAACACAACCTTTAGAGGATTAGGTGCTGATACATTGCTTAAATGTCCTAGTTCAACTTGGTACTCCGGCAGGCTAGAAAGCTTGGCAAATAGACTGACTATGGCATCTGCATCAATAGCTGCACCATTGTGAAACGTTAGTCCTGGGCGTAAATAAAAGCTCCACTGGGTTGCTGATTCATCATGCTGCCAGTGATGAGCGAGTTGAGGGCACAATTGACCACGTTTGTTGCTTTGGACTAAGCAGCAATAGATTTGCCTCATTAGGTAGCGCTCACTGCTGCGATGCAACTGGTGAGGAACAAGACGTTCAAAAGAGCGTTTATAGGTGAGCTGTAAGTGCAAACGACCTTCGCGAAGCGAGGTTCCCGATGTATTTTGCAGCAGTCGACCAAATTCGGTTTCATCGTTGTCGAGTATTGCCAGCGCTTTCTCGTATTTACCTGCTGTGATGCGTTTTGTGGCCAAGTGGTGCTTGAGTTCAACCAAATCGTAGTTAAGCACTAAGCTTGAACGTTTATTACGGCCGACTTGTGGAGACCACGCAAGCCACTCCATATCATGCATTTGATTCATTAAGTTGCGCGCATGACGCAGGCTGGTAAATAGAAGCTCTGAAATGTCGGTAAGAGAGGTTTTGATCTCTTCGCCAACCCCTAGTGGGGTAAGTCGAGTGTAGTAACGCAGTAAATTTAAATCAGACATATATTGAGCCTCAACCAGCCTAGTATTGCTATTTTACCTCAATTTGCAGCAATAAATGCAGAAGTGATTGGATATGGATTGTTCCTCTTTTAGCTTAGGGGTGTCGTTATCAAGGGCTTACAAAGGGGTTTGGTAATATTGAGGAAGGTATTTTGATGTCTTTGTCTCAAGCTTGTTCCTTATTTAATGTTGGTCACTTTCCCCCAAATGTTAAATTCAATTTAGTGAATCTCTATAATTAAAACTGTCAATTAACTCATGGACTACCTAATGGTTGAATGTGAGTTCTCAGTGAGGTGATCGATACCACCAAGCAATCAGATCGCAATTTCAGATTTTGCTCCCAATAATTGTGTAACAAAGCATTTAAGTTTATCTAACACTTTCCTATACTGAATTCCTTCATAATTTTGGTCTAGGTATTATGCTTACTTTTGCTTTTGTCGTTATATCGATCTATATCGGCTCAATTGTTTTTATCCGTATCCGCAATAAGGACCGTTTTGGTTTAAAACGTCAGATGTCGGACTTTTCCACCTTTATGGTGCCGATGAATGTTCCTCTTTACTTGCTCTCTAAAGTTCCATTGACCCCTTTTGTCGATCGTAAACACTTTCCGGAACTGGATATTTTGCAAGACAATTGGGAAGTGATCAGAGAAGAAGCGCTTGCTCTGTATGAAAATGGGCATATCGCGATTAAAAATGATCTACCTGCCAGTAGCTTCTACAAAGACAACCGTTGGACTAGCTTTTATTTGAAAGTCTACGATTGTGATATACCATCCGCTCGAGAACTTGCACCAAAAACGATGGAGTTGATTGAGCAAGTACCAGGCATGAACCTAGCATTATTTGCGTGTTTGAACCCGGGTAAACGCCTAGGTAAACACCACGACCCATTTGCTTTGAGCTTGCGTTACTCTCTTGGCTTAAGTACACCGAAATCGGAAGATTGCGCTATTTCAGTCGATGGGCAGTGGCACACTTGGAACGACGGTGAGTCAATTTTGTTCGATGAAACTTATGCCCACCATACGCATAATGACAGCGACAAACCTCGAATCATATTGATGTCTGATATTGATCGCCCGTTAAGAAGTAAGCTAATCCAAAAAATGTATTACTACTTCGCGAAAACATTTAACAGCTTGTTTTTTGTAGATAATATCGATTCAACCAAGACTGGGCTTGGCAATAAGATTACCCCTGTCCATAAGAGTTACCGCACCAACATGAGAAAGTTTAAGGCTTGGAACAAACCACTTTACGTGACGTTTAAGTTTTGTGCTTTGGGACTGGTTTTATTTGGCTTCTACAATGCGTTCTAGGGCACAAAAGCGTCGCTCCAATCTGCTATAAAGCACCTACCTCCTCCTTAATGGGGGAGGTGATACCCCATTAATACTGCTCACCTTCTTCTACCTTCTTCAATCTTATATTTTGTTTTTCGACACTCTTATATGTCTAATCTTACCTTCTATATTTTACTAGATTTAATGTATTAAACCTTAAATTAGGTTTTTACTATCAAATAATTAAAAATCTAGTTTACTAAATGAACTTATATTCTCTCTGTTGTTATGGTTCTGTCTGAATTTAATAACAATGGAAGTGTGAATGATGAAAAATTGTAATGTGGTCAATAATTCAAGAATAATTACCGGATCTTCAGTCATATTTGGTTCCAGTGTGGGGATAGGCTTGATTATTCTTCCTATTCTGGCTGCCAAAGTCTGGTTTTCAGGTGTTCTAATATTGCTAATTATGACTATGTATATTAGCTATGAAGCTAGTCGGCACCAGTTATTGTTGATAGAAGCGAACCCTAAATCAGACTTACGTGCAATCATAAAATCTAACCTAGGTATCCAAGCTTTGAGGGTGGTGGATGGCTTAGTTGTTTTTTCTTTGATACTGCTTATTTACGCGTTTACTTCGATTATCTCCAGTTCGGTGGTGGGCATATTGGATATCGGTGGGCAGCAATGGTGGTTCGCATTCATTTTATGTGTGGGGTTCGCCTGTTTATTGTGGGTAGACGAGAGGTGTATAAGTTGGTTGATGCGCAGTGCTAACCTGATTTTGTTTGGCACAATGCTTTACTTAATGATTAATGAGCGCCCTAGTATTGAGTTAATGATGAGATCATCGCTCGATATTCAGCCGTTGGCTTTGATTGAGTTAGTTCCTGTTTTCTTTGCCGTGGGCTTTGGCTTTCAACAGGTGCTATTCAATATCACCCGATTGCACAAGTGCTGCTGCTATTCGACACTCAAATCAATTCAGATAGGCGTTATGCTCATTTTCGTCATCAATCTAGCCTGGATCTTTTTCGTTTTTGTCTCCTTAGGTCAAAGCAGTCTTCTCGAGTTGATGAACCAGAGCGTATCTCCGGAAAGCTTTGTTTCTCAACTGTTTCAAGATGCAGGTATCGGTCATCAAGTTGCTTACTTGTTCTTACTTTCGCTGCTGTTGCCTCCTTTGTATGGAGTGAGTAAAGGGCTACTGGACTATTTATTTAGCCATATTGTATATGCCAAACAAACGCGAACTTTTCCGGCGATGTTAAGAGCCAGTTTTATCATTTTTTTTCCGCCGCTATTGTTTATCGCGATAGACCCTAAGGGGTACGTCTTTGCCATCAGTAGTGTGTCGATTTTGTTCGGTTCGGTATGGTGTGTAGTGGTTCCTTGGATGTGCCACACAGACTCCAAGATCTTCCGTCGCCCTAGTCGCATTAGGGGGAGTTTGGTGGCATGTTATTGGGTGGCCATGAGCTCTTCCTTTGCTTATTTATCCTTTTACTAGTCATTTCGAGTGCCATTTACTTCGCCTGTCAGGAAGAACCATAATGAATCCGTTGTGGTTTTTTCCTTAAGATAAAGCCTTTATTTCTTACTGTAACTAGCTCGTAACTGGTTACCTGCAGTACACGGCGCAGTTCGTGGATCAGAACCGGGAGGCTACTTGGCCCGACTGTAATACCTTGCCATATGTGCGTTTCTAGCTCATCCCTCGAGATAACAATGTCTTTATTTTGGCTCAAATAGCAAAGTGCCCTAACAATATTGTTCCCGCATAAAAAGCTGCCGGATTGGGTATGCAGGTATACTTTCCCTTCAATGACTTCAAATCGTTCATATGGGGTATTTAGTTCCAGCCATTGTGGTATTTTCTGCAATATATTGCAGAGGAAACAAGGGATTTCAGGGCAGTCTTTATTCGTTAACATAAATTAATCCTAACTACTGGGGGAGTAATTAAATATTTAAATGTTTTTTAATTTATGTTCAATAACATTATTAGAGCTATTGCTTTGTGAGGTTGATAATTAATTCTTTTCTTTAACTAAGTTGGTGTTTATAAATCAGTGTCTTAGGTTGATTTGTTTGTAATTGATTAAATCTCGGTTTTTTTGATTTTATTTTGTTTTCTGTGTGTTTGTTCATATAAGAATTTTAAATGTTCGGATAATAAAATTTAATACCTTAATTGTTAGGTTGGGTGAATATTAGAATGAATATCTGTAGCGAAATAATAGTTTGGACTCTAAAAGCTGCAGTGTCCCTATCTCGTAACAATAAGGAAAGTTAGAATGACAACGATAAATCTACCTACAAGTAAGTTTGCATATAAGATTAAAGCGGTTGAAAAAATTCACCAATTGACACGGAAAGAGCGTGAAAAAGCGCTGAAACTTTCAGGCTACAACCCGTTTTCATTATCCAGCAGTCAAGTATACATCGACCTTCACACCGACTCAGGCACCAGCGCGTTGAGTCAAGAGCAATGGGCGGCTCTAATGACGGGCGATGAATCTTACGCAGGAAGCAGCAGTTACGAAAAGCTGTGTCATAGCGTTGAAGATATTTTTGGTTACCGCCAGTGCATACCCACTCATCAGGGAAGAGGTGCAGAGCAGATATTGCTACCGCTTCTACTTGAGAGAAATTTGGGTAAAGGGTCGCCTAATAGCTCACTTGATAACAAAGTGTTTGTATCTAATTTTCATTTCGATACCACAGCAGCTCACGTTGAGTTGACCGGTTCAACTGCCGTTAATTTGGTGATTGAGGATGCGTATAAGACTGATGTTTCCCACCCGTGGAAAGGTAACATCGATATCGAAAAGTTGACGCTGGAAATTGAGCAGCGAGGCGCCCATAACGTTGTTGCGCTTATTATGACGGTGACCTGCAACAGTATGGGTGGGCAACCTGTTTCGATGGAGAACCTTAGGTTAGCGTATGAGGTCGCTCATCGACATGAAATTCCCGTTGTGATGGATGCGGCTCGTTTTGCGGAAAATGCTTGGTTTATAAAAAGGCGTGACCCGAATTATGCCAATCACTCTATCAAAGACATTGTGTTCGAGATGTTCAAATACGCCGACATGATGGTGATGTCAGCCAAAAAAGACGCCATGGTTAATATTGGTGGTCTTTGTGCCATCAAAGATGACCCCGCTCTGTACCGAGAGGTCCAAGTAGGTTGTGTGGTTCGCGAAGGATTTCCTAGTTATGGCGGCCTAGCTGGGCGGGATGTTAATTGTTTAGCGGTAGGCCTATATGAAGCACTGGATGAAGACTATCTTACCGCTCGAATCGAACAAGTTATTCAACTGGGGCTATGGCTGCTTGATGAGGGAATTCCCATCCAGTATCCGGTTGGTGGGCACGCCGTGTTTATTGATGCGGGTAAATTGTTCCCACACATTCCTAGCAGCCAATTTCCAGGCCAAGCATTAGCTAATGAGTTGTATTTGGAAGGGGGCATACGCTGCGCTGAAATTGGTTCTTTCTTGTTGGGCCGAGATCCGGATACCGGTATTCAAAAAGATTCAGCGGTAGAACTGACTCGTTTAGCGATACCGCGTCGAGTGTATAGCAACGATCAACTTCGCTATGTGGTTGAGTGTATGGTCGCGATTAAAAACCGCGCGCAACAAGTCCATGGTTACGGCTTTGTGTATGAACCTCCGGTACTAAGACACTTCTTAGCGCACCTAGAGCCGATCATCGCGCCTTAGTGACTCCATTTGGCGAAGGGGCAGACTCTCCCACCCACCCCTAGTCCTTTTGGACAACTGCCTCTTCGCCTTTTTAATCTCTGTCCTTGGGATCTTGTCAAACCTTTAAGGAGGAAAAATGAAATTGCTTGTCGTAGCGGCCATAGTGATACTCAATGGCTGCACCAATTTAGAAGAAGCTTGTGAAGAGCCACAAGCGGATTGTACGGATTTCGAATGGGTGTGTTTCCCTGCTGAAGATTATATCGAACCAGTCGATCGCGAAGAGGTCGAGTAACAGGCTCTAGTAAGTAAGGATATTTTGGACACTGTGTGTTCCTGTTTTCTTTATCACAGTGACCAAAATCTTTTCATTTCAAATTATTTCTCGTTAATACGGAACATATTCGCGGCAAGTTCGACTGTTTTTCCCTCCTGATAACTTGAGCATACTAATAGGGTACTCAAGAGAAAGGAGGTGTGTGATGAGCTTACCTAAATCCGATTCACCGATGGTTGATTACTATCAGCAAAGATTGCAACACGCAAAAAGTTGGTGGGAGCGAGCCATGCTTTTGTCTCTTATCGAGCTTTGTAATTGGCAACCAAAATAAACTTAGTAGCATTGGGTGGCACATGCTCCAAGCACCCCCACAATTCCGCCGCCTGATGCTGCTTTCCTTTCTGTAATATCGCTAGCCCAGCTATTCTCATTGTCCAATTTTTGTTTCAGTTCTTAGGAGCATATCAAGTAATTTGTTATGTGTTCGTGTGCTTATTGGTGTGTATGCTTAAATTAACAAACTTAATCATATTTATGAATGGCGACAAAAGGATTGATTTATGCCACTTACGTTAGACCAAGCTGCTCAGCTAATGAATCAAGATTTAGAACAATTTTTGCTGCGTTGTCCTCTGTCCATCAGTAGTGCAGGGAAGCAAAAAGGTGAAGTCAGATTTTACTTATATGGTTTGGGTGACACTGCAATGGGACGTCATCAAGGAATGCCAGTGAAAGAAGGACGATTACGTTTATCTACTACTGCGCTTTCGACGACTGCAAAAGCAATTCAATGTATTCATATTCCTGTTTCTCAGTTCGAACAACTCAAGCCTGAATCTATTTCTAAGGTCACTCACTACGATACGGCCAAATTCTTGGTCACGACTCAACTAACAGGCTGTACTTTTGCTATACGCCCGGGCAAGGGCGGTGGGTTAGAGTTTTTACATATCCAGCCTAATGGCGACTTTGATGGTAAAAAAGTCCAGCAAGCCGTCGGCAAAGAGTTTCAAGTGTCGTTTGGTCGAGGCTCGCAAAATGACGGTAGCACCTACGATGACAATTCTCGTGTCACCGTGATGGGGGTTCGAGTGAACAATCTATGGAAAGTGTACGCGCAGTACCAAGATGGTGATGGCAACATTCTTGGTGTGGAATGTATCTACCAAGAGCCTAGCTCAGTCGCTTACGTTTAGTTTGCTCCAAAACTTTCCTATCGAAAAAGCACCTGTCCGGTGCTTTTTTGTTATCTGGGAAAAGAAAATGAGCGTTCAACGCTATATCTGGTGAGGTGTCAGCTATGGTAACTTGGCACTATCATGAGTGTAGGGTTAAGTAGAAGGTACACCAATAAAGTGATTACGTGGAAACGACAACTAGAGCCGATCAAACATTTGGTGGACTGGGTTTGGTATCTTAAAGTCGAGCAAGATGAACCGATTGACCATCCCCCTCAGTTGATACCGAATGTGAATGCTCACTACATTATCTCGCCACCTGAGCAACGCTTTTGTTACTACACCCCTTCTCTACAATACCAAGGTAAAGGGACTCATTTACTCACACCAAACACACATACCCTCACGCTCGATGATAGCGCCCCTTTGACACGCTTAGGGCTACGGCTAACACCGACGGCGTTGTATCGACTTGGGCTTAATGAAGCCGGCCAACTGAATCAATGTCGGCAAGACTCCTGGCTTGATGGTCTGTTCCGATTTAAGGACTATCAAGCCTTGCTGATAAAAGGGGATGAGTCCAATATTTTGCAGCAAGTCGCCAAAGATTTAGCGCCTTTGCTTGATAAAGAAACTAGCGACAGCGCTGCCCAGTTGGCGGACAAAGCGGTGACGGCTATTGAGCTAAGCCAAGGAATGCAAACGAGCGAGCAGTTGGCGCTTAAGTGCCACACCACAAAGCGAACGCTGGAACGAGCTTTCTCCAAGGTGATTGGTATGAGCATTAAGCAGTATCAAACGATAGTGAAGTGTGAGGCTCTGTTTATGCATTTGTATCAACATCCAAATGAAACGGACTGGGCGACATTGGCGCAGCAATTTGGTTTCAGCGATCAACCTCACTTGATACGACAGGTGAAGAAGCTGTTGGGGGTAACGCCGGGTAAATACCTTAGCATTCGCGACTTGGTGATTGATGTCTATGGGGACTTCGAATAGTTACGCTTTCACGTATCAGCGGTTGGGTGAGTGGGAATCTCCACGCGTTGCAAATATTGTCGCAATTATTCAATTCTGATTGCTTTGGCTTAGGTATATTTCGCTTCAAGTCAGGCGCGTAATGAACGTGACCTAACAAGCCTAATCATAATCCTAACAAGAGACTCATAATTTAGAAGGTAACGCCGGTGTCAATTGCACAATTTAAATCAGGGCAGTCTGTTCCATTGATTAACTCGTTTAGCATTAGCTTGATCAAAGCGGATGATCTCATCGACATCATAGAGATGTTTGATAATCCAAATGTTAGTAAATACCTTTTCTTCGCCCCTGCTCCACGCGAAGTGTACGAAGGCTTTTTCAATCCAATCATTGCTAACACAGAGCAAGCGATAGCAACTGGTGAGTGGCCAGACAATCCAACCGCAGTCATTCGTGATGCACAAGGGCAGTTTATGGGCATGACAGGGTTAACTGCGGTGATGTTTTTACAGGGCAATTATGAGGTTGGATATCAATTGCCTGAACATGCGTGGAGACAAGGCATCGCATCCGCTGCCGGGCGATTTATGACCTCAATCGCCTTTAATGAGCTCGAAGCCCATAAAGTGACCGCAGACTGTTACCAAAGTAACACTGGCTCTTACAAAGTGATGGAGTCATGTGGTTTCGTTCAAGAGGGAAGACAGGCTGGTTACTACAAGATGGAACACGGCTTTGATGACCGTGTTCATTACGGAATCACCAAAGCGCAGTTTGAAGCTCTCTAACTTTTAGACATGAGTTTGGTATGAACTCGCAGCAAGTTTGGTAATGCAAGGTAAGACACAACAGGGACAATGATTCCCACTGATACCAACGTCACTGCGAGAGGATGTGCGGAAATATACTGAGTAACCCAGGGTGGAATCCAATACACCAAGGGTAACAAAATGATAAAAGTGTAAAACGCCACCCAATGTTTGTTGGGTGGCGAACTTTTTTGTTCGCCACTCATATTCTTAGCCTCGCGCAAAGTAACTGTTCATCACATAGCCGTACTTGGTGGTGTGGTCGGCCAATACTTTACCTAGCACTTCACCGTAATCACTGCGCCAATCATTCATCAGTTCTGCCAGTACGGAAGCCCATGTGGTGACTTTTACTCCAGCTTGAGTTAAGCGAGCTATCGTGACTTCTTGAACGGTTTTGTTCCACGTACCTGAAGCATCGATCACCGCATACACATCGTAACCTTCTTCGATGGCGGATAGAGCAGGAAACAGCAGGCAAACGTCGGTCACAATACCGGCCATGATGATTTTCTTGCGCCCTGTTTTTTCAATAGCTTGTTTGAATGCTAGGCTATCCCATGCGTTGATCTGACCTTCACGCTCAATCACTTCTGTTCCCAAAATCTCTGGAATCTCAGGCATGACTGGCCCGTTTGGCCCCTCTGGTAAGCTCGCGGTGATAACAGACGGAAGGTTAATCGCCTTGGCCATTTTGCTCAGTGCCACAATGTTGTTTTTCAGCACGGTTGGGTGTTCGTCTCCTAATCCAACCATTAAGCCTGTTTGGTGGTCGATCATCGCAAGTACTGCGTTTTCCGGCGTTAAGAATTCTGAGAATGGTTTTGAGTTGGTCATAGTGTATCCCTCACTGATTTTTGCGGTTTGTCTCTACCCAAATAAACAATTGGGCAGAGAGGGTTTATGGGTAAATAAAGTTATTCGGTATAGATCAAAATGAGCTGGCTTTCGCTGGTGGCCGTGAACGTTAAGTCATCGGTACGAACCAACGTGCCTGCTTCTATGTTTTGTCCATTCACTTGAGCTGTTCCAACGCTAAGATAGGCGAGTACTTCTCCTGCATGAGTTGTCGCTTGGCCTTCTTGCGCTAGTAACACGTCGATGACGGTGTGGCTGGCAAAGGTATCTTGCTCTGAATCGTGGCCACCGTAGACGCGAGTGCGCTCTCCTGGTGTAGGTTGATACACCTTGTAACCTGCTGGTTGCCCTTTGGTTTCTGGTAGAACCCACAGTTGAATCATTTGGTTGGGTTTGTCGTCGGGGTTAACTTCGTTATGAGAAAAACCTTCTCCGCCAGCGCGCTGTACTTGAACATTGCCAGCGCTAAGCCCCTGCCCATGTTCAAGCGAACCGGCATGCTCGATTCGCCCTTTTGCCATCACGCTGATCACGTCGATTTCATGGTGTGGGTGCATACCCGTTTCGCCATAAGGCTGAAAGTTTGCATCGGCCAGATAGACAAAGTGGCCAATACCGTTAAAGGACGCGGCGTTTTTACGAGCGCCAAACACACGTTGGTCCATCACTAGCTGCTTTTCTTTAAGACCAGCAAAGCCACCTTGGGGTAGTTGAGAAAGAGTAAGCAATTCCATATCAAGCTCCAGTGTTTTGATTCGTTGTCGATGGAGTTAGATTAGTTTGTTGCTATAGATTGATATATAAGTGCATTGATATAACATTGTTCTAAAAATGGTAACAATAAAGTGGGAAGCCTCAGTAAGGTGGAGGAAAGAATGGACGCGAAGAGATACGATATTAACGACATGATGGTATTCGCTACTGTCGTTGAAACTGGCAGCTTTACTGCAGCGGCAGAATCGATGGGGTTACCTAAATCGAACATCAGCCGTAAAGTGTCGCGTTTGGAGTCGGAATTAGGTGTGCGCTTGCTTGAACGCTCTACGCGTAGCCAACATCTTACTGAAGTGGGTGAGCGGTACTATGCATACTGTCAGAGAATCAAAGAGGAACTAGAAGCTTCCCGACTTGCGGTGGAAACCTTACTCGAAAAGCCACAAGGTCGGTTGAAAGTGTGCGCATCTGTGGCAATCGGGCAGGGGATGTTGGCCCCATTGTTGGCTCATTACTATCAACAATACCCAGATGTACAAGTGGATTTGGACCTGACCAATCGACGTGTTGACGTGCTTGAAGAAGGCTACGATGTGGTGATTCGCGTCGGGGAGCTGCCGAGTTCGAACTTGATTGCGAAAAAGCTATGTCAGTTAAAGTTAGCGTTGTACTGTGCTCCGTCTTACGTTGAGCAGGCTGGGCTGCCAGTTCAGCCGGGCGATCTCACTCAGCACCAGTGTTTGCTTATGAGTGCCAAAGAGCGCAAACCGGTTTGGCAGCTATTTTCACCGCTCGACACAACCTCCTTAGTTTCTAATCAATCAAGCCCGTCGGTTTCTGTGGCGTTTGCTCCTGTTCTGGAATGCGATGATTTTTCGGTACTCAAACAGCTTGCACTGGATGGAATGGGGATCACCGAGCTTCCACAATACCTAGCTAACGGCTCTGTTGAATGTGGTGATTTGGTGGAAGTGCTGCCTGAATGGCAATTTTCTCCGGTCGATTTATACGCGATTTACCCAAGCCACCGTGGGGCGACACCCAAAGTGCGCTCTTTTCTCGATTTTGTTCATGACAAACTGTCGCCTTTTCGTGGCGAAATAGGCAGTTCTCGCTAACATTAGTAGTGAAACCCGGAAAAACTAGATATAACAACATCAGGGTGGTTGGCTATGGAAAAGGTTGTGGACTTAAATCGTTGGCATAAAGAGCACGTGAAAACCGCGCAAGATCTCCAAGAAGTGTTTACCGAGATCCAGATGCGTTATCAAACGGATCCGTTTCCAGATTACGCTCATCGTGTGGAAAAGCTGCAAAAGCTCAAGCAAGCGTTAAAGGCGCATCAAACAGAGCTAATTCAAGCCATCAGCGAAGATTATGGCTATCGAAGTGAGTTCGATAGTTTGATTTGCGATATTCTCCCGGCCGTCAACCATATTCACTATACCTTATCTCACCTACGTAAATGGATGCGGCCAAAGCGCCGTTCTTCTGGGTTACTGCTCGCTCCATCTCAGACCACAGTTCATTTTCAACCGCTTGGTGTGGTTGGTGTCATCGTGCCTTGGAACTTTCCTATCGTATTGAGCTTGGCTCCGATTGTGACAGCCATAGCAGCCGGTAACCGAGTTATGGTGAAGTTAAGTGAGCATACGCCGAAAGCCAATCGAGTATTAAGTGATGTGTTTGCGTGTTTAAGTGACGACATTCAGCCAGTTGAAGGGGAGGCTGAAATCTCGGCGCTATTTAGCCAGTTGCCGTTCGATCATATCCTGTTTACCGGGTCGACCGCAGTTGGTCGTTTGGTAGCACAGGAAGCGGCTAAAAACCTTACTCCAGTTACCTTAGAGCTCGGGGGGAAATCACCGGCCATCGTTGCTAAAGATGCCGATATCACTTCAGCGGTCGATGCGATTATGCTGGGGAAAAGCATTAATGCGGGGCAAATTTGTGTCGCTCCCGACTATGTTTTTGTTCCCGAAGGCAAAGAGCATTCTTTCATCAACACTTACTTGAAACGCTTCGATTCAGCGTTTGCTAAGCGCAACCAGCAGCGAGAAGTGACCCATATTGTGAACAATGGCCAATATCAACGTTTACAGAGTTATTTATCGGATGCGCGAAGTAAAGGGGCCAAAATTCACACCATTGAAGCAGAACCCAGCACAGGGAGACAAATGCTGCCTCACTTGGTCAGTAACGTTACCTTCGACATGCGCTTAATGCAGGAAGAGATCTTTGGCCCGATACTTCCAGTCGTTACCTACCGCCACATCAACGAAGTTACCAGCTATATTAATAGCCGCCCAAGGCCACTGGCACTTTATTTGATGAGTGGAAGTAAGACGCTGCAACAACAGATCTTGCAGCAAACGCATAGTGGTGGCGTGTGCTTCAACGATACACTTCTGCACCTTGCCGCAGACGATGCGCCGTTTGGTGGGATTGGAGAGTCAGGAATGGGGCAATACCATGGTATTGAAGGGTTCAGAACTTTTTCCAAAGCTAAGACGGTGCTTACCACACCACAATGGTTACCACGTAGTCGAATTATCTTACGCTGGCGAAATCTTGCTCAAAAAGCCCTGTCTACGTTGTTTATTCGCTAGTTTCTAGAGGTCTGCCCTTTTTTCACCGATGAGAAAGGGCTACTATCCACCTGCCTGTTTGGGCAAAGTAATACCTAGGCCAACAATTATGTTGGTACTTTAATTTTTATTCTCAGGGCGGGGCGGAATTCCCCACCGGCGGTATATCCATTTATTGGATCAGCCCGCGAGCGCTCGATTCGTCGAGGTCAGCAGATCTGGTGAGAAGCCAGAGCCGACGGTTATAGTCCGGATGAGAGAGAATGGAAACACACTCACCTGCATCGTGTCAGGAGGGTGCATTTCGTTTTGGATTTTATATCCCTCATACAGCCCTGATTCTGGTGATATTTAGGAGTTTAACCATGAATCAGTCTTCTCTACTTGCCGAGTTCGGCGATCCAATCACTCGTGTTGAAAATGCACTGTCTGCTTTAAAAGAAGGCCGTGGTGTTTTGTTGTTAGACGATGAAGATCGTGAAAATGAAGGCGACATCATCTACTCGGTAGAGCATCTAACTAATGCGCAAATGGCACTGATGATCCGCGAATGTAGCGGCATCGTGTGTCTATGTCTGACGGACGAGCAAGCGACCAAGCTTGACCTTCCACCAATGGTCGTAAATAACAACAGCGCAAACCAAACCGCGTTTACCGTTTCAATTGAAGCGAAAGTTGGCGTGACAACGGGTGTTTCAGCGCAAGATCGTGTGACAACGATTAAAACGGCAGCTAACCCGACTGCTAAACCTGAAGATTTGGCAAGACCTGGTCACGTATTCCCACTACGTGCTCGTGCTGGTGGTGTATTGACTCGTCGTGGTCATACCGAAGGAACCGTGGATCTGATGCAAATGGCTGGCTTACAACCTGCTGGCGTTCTATGTGAAGTGACTAATCCAGATGGCACAATGGCAAAAGCGCCTGAAATTGTGGCGTTCGGTAAGCTGCACAACATGCCAGTGCTGACGATTGAAGATATGGTTCAGTACCGCACAGAGTTCGATCTTAAGCTCGCTTAAGCGTTCTGCATTACTGCGAAAATAAAGACACGCAGATATACGTACTAATAAAAAATGGCCAGCATATGCTGGCCATTTTTTGTTTAGGTTAAGGGGTTAGGCTTGTTGAGGCTCGGCGTTTGTCTCGCCTGATTGCCCTTTCTTGCCTAGGATTCGGCTGGTAATGGTGCCGGCTGTCATCGCACCCGATACGTTCAGTGCCGTACGCGCCATGTCGATAAGAGGTTCGATCGAGATAAGCAGCGCTGCGATGGTCACAGGTAGCCCCATTGCTGGAAGTACGATAAGCGCAGCAAAGGTTGCGCCGCCACCAACGCCAGCAATACCGAATGAGCTAATGGTAATGATTGCGATAAGTGACAAAATGAAATTGATGTCAGTCGGGTCGATACCTACCGATGGCGCGACCATCACTGCCAGCATGGCTGGGTAGATACCCGCACAGCCGTTCTGACCAATGGTGGCACCAAATGAAGCTGACAAGTTAGCGATCGCTGGCGGTACATTCAGCTTAGTGATTTGCGCTTCTACGTTAAGTGGAATAGTTGCTGCTGAACTGCGTGACGTAAAGGCGAAAGTGAGCACTGGCCAGATTTTCTGAAAGTACTCTTTCGGGCTGACGCCAACAAAAGAGACCAAAATGCCATGTACGACAAACATCAGCGCAATGGCGACATAAGATGCAACGATAAAGCCGAGCAAGTTTAATATGTCAGACGCACTTGAAGTCGCAACCACTTTTGCCATCAGCGCAGCGATACCATAAGGCGTTAGCGCCATGATCATTTTTACTAAACGCATTACGATAGATTGGCTTGCTTCAACAAAGGTGCGAATCGGAGATTCCAGTTCTTCTTTTTCCGCCATGACTTTACGTGCAGCAATGCCCGTTAGCACGCCAAAAATAACCACAGCGATAATCGAAGTAGAGCGAGATCCCGTTAGGTCGGCAAATGGGTTGGTTGGAATAAATGATACCAGCATTTGAGGAATGGTCAGGTCGCTGACTGAGCCAGCGCGATTCTCGAGCACTGCAATACGTGCTGTTTCACGCGCACCTTCTGTGAGCCCTTCAGCCGAAAGACCAAATGCTTGTGTGACCACAATACCGATAATGGCTGAAATTGCAGTCGTGGCTAACAGTACCGAGATGGTCAGCCCTGAAATCTTGCCAAGTGAGCCGCCTTTTTCTAGCTTCACTACGGCTGCAATCATCGATACCAATACCAACGGCATGATGATCATTTTCAGTAAGCCGACATAGCCTCGGCCGACAATATTCACCCATTCTAGAGTTTGAGCGACGACGGTACTGCCTTCTCCAAATAGAAGTTGTAGCGCAAGGCCAAAGCCACTACCTGTGACTAGCCCAAGTAGTACCAAGCGTGAGAGTGTGTTCCCTTTCTTCTGCTGTCCATAGAGGAAGACGAGGATAAATGAAAATACCGCCAGCGAAGCGATAACAGCAATAAGCATTATTGATTGTCCTTGTTATTTATTCTGAATTGATAATTTATGTGAATGTTTTATGGGTTGTTATTCTGTAAAGGTACAAATTATGTTGTTTGGTATGAAATGAAAAAAAGGTATGAAATATAAGAAAAAGGCATTAAATGACTTGGATTCAATTTGATGAGTGAATCGAGGTTGCGAAATGTTTCATTGGTTTAAAAAGGGGCCACCATAAATAGGTGACCCAAGCAGTGAATGAAGAGCACTAGAATCAAGGCCCTAGTGTGCCGTTGCTAATGAGGGTGAGTCGACTCTCTGGCCAAGGCGCATCATCCATGTGGCGGCAACAAGAACGATGATGCCAACGATAACAAAGCCATACTGTGTGGTGTCGGTGTGCGCTAAAAAAGCGATCAGCACGTAGCTTAAACTCTGGACTAGAGTAGAAAACATCACTAGCCCTCCATCGACACGACCTCTCTGCTCCATAGCAATGGTATGGTGCATCCAGTTGGTGCGGGCAATGCGGTTAAGTGCATTGAAAAAGCCAAAACCTAGCGTCAGTAACACGATATACAAAGGTTCTACCATTCCTCCCATCGCCAGCAGCAAACCTGCAAGTACTAACATTGAATATTGCATTATGCGTAGATGAGAGCCTGTGGAGAGGATTTTAGATACCATCAAACCTGTGATCAGCGAACCGAGTCCAAATGCAATGTTATACCACGCGACCCAAGAGCCGGAGACCTGTTGCTCGGCAAACCAAATAGGGACCAGTTTGCCCAAAAACGTCAGAACTGGATAAGACAAGCATGACACAAGCAACACGGCGTAAAACGCAGGTTGTTGGCTGAAAATAGTCTTTATTTCGGTGACTTGCGCCATAAATGGTGTTTTTTGAGAGCGACGGATTTTTTGTGCATAGGGAGTGACCACATAGCTCATCGTTGCAATACCAGAAGCAATGGCGGCGAACAGTGCAAATTCAAACATGCCCCACATCTCGAGTAATACGATGCCCAATGCGCCGGCACCCAGTGTAGTTCCTTGCATCACCACTTCTTGATAGCCGGATATTTTCGCGTATTCCGATTGCTGGTAGTTCTCTTGGGTAAACGCATTATTGGCATTCCAAGCCACGTTACTGGATACCCAAAACACCAACTGGGATGCGGCCAGTATCCATATCGAGCCACTACCAAAAAGGTAACTCAGCATAACAATCAGTGCGGTTGTTGATTGCAGTGCCTGAACGGCGATAAGAACCTGTTTACGTGAATGACGATCGATGAGTGTTGAGAAAAACGGTGTGGTCATAAACGAAATTGCGGTACAAGCAAGCGCCACTAATGCGACAAACGTTCCCATATTAGGTTGCTGCAGCATTAGCCAAGGCAGTGCCATCATAAACAAGCCGGAGCTGATGCCATCAAAGAAGCGTGCTATGAGATATGGAGTTGATTTGTGCTGAGTACTTACCACCCAGCGATTCTTGGCTTGCTGCCCTGTTAGTAGTTTAACCATCGTTGCTTTTCTCCGTGCAATCCAACTGACTGGCTGCTACTCTAATACCTAAAGTTAACTTGAGGTAAAGTGCTATTTTCACTTTTTTGAAAGAATACTGATTCGAGGGGGTAACAATGGAAATGAGTGTTGGGGAAGTCGCTAAACGCGCGGGTGTCGCGGTTTCTGCGTTGCATTTTTATGAGCAAAAAGGCTTGATCACAAGTTGGCGTAATCAAGGCAATCAAAGGCGTTATCACAGTAGCGTGCTCAGAAGAGTAGCGGTGATCAAAGCTGCTCAGCAGGTTGGCTTAACCTTAGAAGAGATCTCTGATGCCATGTCGCACTTGCCACTGAATCAAGCACCCAATAAGCAGCAGTGGGAAGAGATGGCGACAAGTTGGCACGATTTGCTCGAACAGCGAATTGAGCGCCTGCAATCACTGCAAAGTAACCTCAGTGGGTGCATTGGCTGTGGTTGTTTGTCGCTGGAAAACTGCAGCCTGCGTAACCCTGATGATGTGCTAGGAGAGAAAGACACGGGGTCAGTATTGCTGCCTTAATTTTCAGAATGCTTTAGCAGTGACGTTATGGTTGAAAATAACCAACTGTTGAGTGGCGACTCTCTTTTAGCGCGGCGACAGGACATGACATAAGTCACTTCTAACCCTTCTAAGTGACTAGTATCAACCACGCGGCAGCCTTTCGGGACATTGTGCATAAGCGTTAACCCGAAATGGTCTGACTGCAAAACAATATTGTGGCTCATAACCGGATTTTCTACTTCCACGGCTGGAGAGATGTGGTAACCAATATGTTTGAGCCTATCTAGCATTCGATATTTATGATCGTTCCAGCCAGGCGTTTGCAGCACTACCATTGGGTACGCTATTAGTTGTTCCAAAGTTTGCGCGGGATGATCATTTCTAACAAAGAATACTGCCCTATCTGTAGTGATGGTTCGTTGGTACAGAGATTGGGGCATAGAGTCGTCCAACGCATGTATCGCAATGCAGTTTTCTCCCTCTAATAACTGTCTTTTGGGTTCCTCCCCCCAACGTAAGAACGAAAATTTTGCATGTGGTGCTTGTGCTTGTAGTGCTAGGTATAGACGGTCGCCAAAACGACTCCAGAACAATGTGTTGGCATAGATGGTGATGTGTTCTGACAGCGTACTCGGTGAAAACTGCTGGTGCTGAATGGCGTCGGCGCTTCTTAAAATGGCATCAAAGTGATGGATATTGGCATCCATAAAGCTAGTCGGCTCGAAGCCACTCTTAGTTTGGACAAACAGCGGATCATCAAGTTGGCTTTTTAGCTTAGACAATGTTTTGCTAATAGCCCCGCTCGTTTTGCCCATCGCTTCAGCAACCAGCCCAACATTTTTTAGCTGGTACATCTTTGTGAGTACAACAATGTTTTGAATATCTAGATTCATAATGATTCCGCTGTCATCTACTGGCAATTATAGTAGCGCAAGCCTCATCAGAGACACCATGACTTATACCCAATATTGCGAAGGGTGCTAATGGATTTCCGGATCGGAAATCTTGGTTTTCCTCGTGGTGGCAGGGGAGTTGGCTTAAGGTAGACACGTGCAAGAGATAAGGGCGGTGATTTAGCCCCTACCTTGGACTCTTAATTGTTTTAGGAAGCGTTAACCCCGCTTTATATTTTTAGGTTTTTTGGCCAGCAGGATGCTGGCCTTTTTTTTTGTTCGAAGTGTCCGCTCTATTTGTCATCTTCAGAGAAGGGGAGAAAGTTCTCAAATTGGGCACTGCCTAATTGAATTTGCTATGGGGAATAATCAATTTCCGGTTCGGAAATCTTGGTTTTCCTCGTGGCGGCAGGGGAGTTGGCTTAAGGTATACAGGTGCAAGAGATAAGGGCGGTAGTTTAGCCCCTACCTTGGACTCTTAATTGTTTTAGGGAGCGTTAACCCGCTTTACACTTTTAAGTTTTTTGGGCCGGCAGGACGCTGGCCTTTTTTCTTCGTAGTATCCACTCTATGTTTCGTCTTCAGATCGAGGGAGGTGGATATCAAACTGTGCCCCACCTAAGTGACTTTGCTGTACTGAAACCTGACCTCTATGACGTTCAACAATCTGTTTTACTATCGCGAGACCAAGCCCGAAGCCATTGTGTTGCTTGTTACGAGAAGAATCTGCGCTATAAAACGCATCGAAGATAAACGGCCAATGTTGTGACTCAATTCCGTTGCCGTCATCCTCAATACGAATCACCGCTTTATGTGGTTGCTTGATGACAGTGACCTCGATACGGCTTTTCGCATAGCGGTTGGCGTTGTTAATCAGGTTACTAAGTGCTCTGGCCCATAGAGAAGTGTCTATATCGGCATAACAAGGTTCTGATTGATTCACGCTCACAGCGATGCCATTGGGTGTGTTGGCTTTGTTCATTGCCATTTGAATCGTATCGTTGATGTTTGTTCGCTTAACATCTAGCACGGCATCGGGGCGCTCTACTTTGGCAAAGTAAAGCAGCTCCCCCACCATGGATTCCATTTCTTCGGTGTCTTCGACGATACTGGTCACTTTTTTATATTGAGCAGGTGTGAGTTCGTCGTCCAAAAGCATTTCTGCTTGCCACTGCATACGAAAAATAGGCGTGCGAAGGTCGTGAGCGATAGCGTTGGTGAGCGCTCGGTTACTGGTGATCAAATGGCTGATCTTGTCTGCCATGAGGTTAAAACTTTTATTCAAGGTGCCTACGGCATATTTACTCTGAGTGGGAGCTCGTGCAGACAAGTCGCCCTCAGCAAACTGCAGAGTTGCTTGTTCCAGCTGCCGAACTCGGCGGTTAAGAAACCATATCAAGCACACTGAATACAACAAAAAGCCGGCGAAAATGAAGCTCCAAAGAATATTGTCATCGAATGAGATCGCTTGCCTAAGTTCTGTCGATTCATCTGGCAACACACTATAGACAGTCGGGCTATCGGCGAGCTTCAGCCAAAAGTGGTAATCACTGTCGTAAAAAATGGGTTTATCTGGCGAGGGTTGAGAGAAGTAGGCACGAACATCATCAGGCAGGTCGCTGACCGCGTACGCGGTGAGGATTTTATCAGTTTTGTCGACAACGTTTTGTAGGGCTTGAACACCTTGCTCTGCACCTTGGTTTACGTAGATATTGGTGATTAACTCCTGAAACGCTTCTCCCTCAAGTTCTTTGAGGACTTCATCGTAGTCAGTGTATACATTGTAAATAATCACTTCATAGGCGGTCAGGCTTAAACCAAATAGAATAAATAGCCCTAATAAGGATTCTAGGTAGATACGGCGCATAATGACCTCAATGAGCGTTAGGAAGAAACATTACCAAGCATCAGGGACGAACAAGTAGCCTTTGCCTCTTACGGTAATGATACGTTGTGGTGTGGCCGAGTTGTCGCCGAGCTTTTTGCGCAGCGCCACCACTTTGTTATCAATCGTACGGTCGATTCCATCATACTCAATACCTCTTAACGCTTGCATGAGCACGTCTCGCGATAGAGCTTCATCAGGTGACGATGCGAGAATCCATAGCAAATCAAACTCACTGTCGGACATATCGACGGTTTCGCCTTGCAGCTGGCAATGTTTTCGAGACTTATTCAAAGCCAGCTGACCAAACGACAGCGTGTTTACTTGTTCTTCTTTGGCTGCTGATTCGGCAGGCGAACGCCGTAGCAACATTCGCATTCTTGCTAACAAAACACGTGGTTTAATCGGCTTGTTAACAAAGTCATCGGCGCCAATTTCCAATGCCGCGACATGGTCGAAGTCGTCATCGCTGGCAGTGAGCATGAGTACTTTACCTAAGTACTGTGTCCGAATCTGTCGGCAAATTGTCAGGCCATCGTCACCGGGTAGCATTAAATCTAGCAATACGATATCAGGCTGTTGAGTGATGATCGCCTCAACGGCACCTTCACCATCTGCGAACGTAGTAACTGTGAAGTTCTGTTGGCAGAAATATTCACTCAACATGTCGCGTAGTTTCATGTCGTCTTCAATGATAAATAGCGTATGTAAGTTGCTCATAATTCCTCTGCCAATTGAGCGATAGCCAGTAAGGGTAGTCTGCACCACGATGGATTAGGATGCAAAAACAGTAGGAAACGAGTGGATTATCTAGAGGATCGCCACGGTGTGAGCTCATGGCGCCGGATCTGGTTTATTGAGTTAACGTTACACTGGCATACGCTTGTACCGCTTTCGTTGCTTCAACGTTACTGCGTTGTAAGCGGCGGTAATGATTGAGTGTGAGGCTCAGATATTTTTCGGCGATCAATGCTTGTTGGTCGGATTCAGACTGCCAGAGCTTACACCCGACGGCTGAAATAGGCTGACTGCTCCCCTTACTGGCAAGTAGCACTTCATAAATGCGCTTGTTATCCTCGACCAGTGATTCGTTTTTCATCCCATAGCCGAGTTTCGACAAGGTGTTGCGCAGCGTGAATTGTTGATAGACCGGGCACAGCAGGAAATCAATCTCGAGATCTTGGTTGGCTTCTGAAATCGCTTGGCATAGCTGAGCCGTAAGCTCGCCGCCGACACCCGCTATGATGACTAAGTGGCGACCACCAAACTCATTCAAGGGCAGGGTGGCGACATCAATACAGTGTGTATACCAATGGCTGTTAAGATTCGCAGGGAAACGCTGTTTGAGGCGCAGTTCTAGTTTGTCCATCAGTGTCGGCACAATATCGACAAAGTGTATGTTTGGCGCTTTGCCGCTACTCATTAACGCGGCCCCCAATAAACCGTGGTCACAGCAACAGTCCCAAATATGGTCGTAACCGGTTTCAACCATGGACTCAATACGCAGGAGTCGCTTCTTTAACTTCATAGTGTCGATTGCTTTAAATAAAACCGGCGCGATTATAGTCGATCAAAATAGTCTTTTACGAATGAAATAAAGGTTCTTAACCGTTTAGGTTGGTATTTATCTCTTGGGTAGATGGCAGAGAAATCGACGGTCGGGATCTTCCAGTGCTCAAATACTTCTTGCAGCTCGCCTTCTGCTATTTCGTCTTGGCAGTAAATGGTGGGGACTCGAATAATACCGTTGCCATTTAAAGCACCTTTAACTAGCACTCGACCATTTTTGCACTGTAAGTGGCCATGGACTTGCGTGTCGACTTTTTGGGTGTCGTCGCTGCTGATAAAGCTCCACTTTTTCACCGAGCCGGTTAAGCAATGGTGTTGAGCCAACTCTTTTGGGTGACTAGGTGTGCCATAACGCTGTAAGTATTTCGGGCTTGCCAATGTGCCCATTTCAATATCCAGCAGCTTACGTGCGACGAACCCGGCATCATCTAGCTTGCCCATGCGAAAGGCGATATCAAAGTCCTCTTCAATCAGGTCGACTCGATGGCTACTGAAATCGAGGTCGATGCTGACATCTGGGTGCTTAAACATAAAGTCACTCGCAACTTGAGCGATCAGTTCTTCGCCTAAATAGCCACCGACACAGTTGATTTTGATTTCACCTCGAACCGACTCCACGTCGTCGACAGCGGCGAGCAAGGCTTGATCAATACCATGCAACGACTGCTCACATTGTTGGTAGAACGCGTTTCCGGCGTCGGTCAGTTTCAAAGTCCGAGTGGTTCGTATCAGTAAGGTGACACCCATCTGAGCTTCTAGATTACTGATTTGGCGAGAGACATGAGAGCGAGAAACTTCTAGTTCTTCTGCCGCTTTGGTGAAGTTCCCAAGTTTGGCAATCAAGACGAAAGAGCGAATATCGGCAAGGTTGATCTGATTAATCATAATGATGGCCCTACAAGTAATAGTCTTTATTGTTGCTATATAGCAATAGTGTTTCAACTAATGGTGTATATATCAACAATAATGTTTTGCTTAATATACTCCCCATCGCAGCGAGGCAGACCAACTGAAGAGTCGCTGCTCCAAACAATACTTATTAGTGTGGCGGTTAGCCAAGATGAGGAAACATAAGATGAAAAAACTAATTGTAATTACAGGTGCAAGTTCTGGTATTGGTGAAGCGATTGCTCGTCGTCTAAGTGATGAAGGTCATCCACTTCTTTTGTTGGCTCGTCGTGTTGAGCGTTTGGAAGCGCTAAACTTGCCAAACACTCTATGTGAAAAAGTCGATGTTACCGATAAAGCTAGCTTTGAAGCTGCTATCGCGAAAGCAGAAGAAATCTACGGCCCAGCTGATGCACTTGTAAACAACGCTGGCGTGATGCTTCTTGGTCAAATTGATACTCAAGATGCTTCAGAGTGGAAGAGCATGTTTGATGTAAACGTACTTGGCTTACTGAACGGTATGCAATCGGTACTTGCACCAATGAAAGCGCGTAACAGCGGTACGATTATTAACATCAGCTCAATTGCAGGTAAGAAAACGTTCCCTGATCACGCGGCTTACTGTGGTACTAAGTTTGCTGTTCACGCGATTTCTGAGAACGTACGTGAAGAAGTGGCCGCTTCTAATGTTCGTGTGACAACCATTGCACCTGGTGCGGTTGAAACTGAATTGCTGTCTCATACGACTTCTCAAGATATAAAAGATGGTTACGACTCTTGGAAAGAGGACATGGGTGGCGTTCTAGCAGCGGACGATATTGCTCGAGCAGTGGTATACGCTTACCAACAGCCGCAAAACGTTTGTATTCGTGAAATTGCACTAGCACCAACCAAGCAACAGCCGTAATTTGAAGAACTGACTTTCTAGCCCAGCATACTGCTGGGCTTTTTTATGCCTATCACTTGTCATCGGATTCTTACAAACACCGACATTTCTATACAAGCCCACGACATTAATTCTTAATAAAACAGCGTACATTTGTTTCATCCTAGATTATTCAGAGACAAGCCCATGCTGAAATATATCCCTATCGCTTTTACTTCATTGGCACTGACTGCGTGTGCTTACAATCAACAGCCCGTGGTTGATATGACCAATGTGGACCCAGTGCAATATGAGCAAGACTTTAACTACTGCCAAGGTTATGCCGAGAACGTTGATAAAGGTGAAGCCGCAAAAGTGGGAGCCGAAAACAGTGCAATTGGCGGCGCTGCAATGGGGGCAGTGCTAGGCGCGATTGACAGTGGTATCGGCGGCGCAGTGGTTGGTGCAGCCGCAGGTGGTGCGGTCGGCGCTGGAGCAGGAGCGCTTGGCGGCTCAGAAGAAGCGACTAAAACTCAGGCGCTCGTGCTTAGGCAGTGTTTATCGCATAAGGGTTACACCGTTTACGACCTAGAGTCCTAGTTCAAATTATTGACTCATAGAGAGGTGACGCGAATAGGTGTGGCCTCTCTGTGTTATTTTCCTCCTCTCGCTTGTTTGTATACCCATGAATAAATTCAATAAACTGCTTAAGACGGAATTGTCTTACGTGACATTCACCGTGCTTGTCGCCATTTATTTTGCATTAGTCATAAATCTGCCTATCTATAAAGAGTTGGCTTCGATAACCCAGCACCTTGATAACGTTAAGTTAGGCTTTTTAATTTCCGTCCCACTGTTTTTTGCTGCAGCACTCAACTTTCTGTTTAACCTTTTCAGTTGGCCATGGATAACCAAGCCATTTTTCGTGGCGTTGTTGGTGTTTTCAAGTGCAGTGAGCTATGCCGGCTACAACTATGGCACCATGTTCGACTATGGGATGGTTCAGAACATCTTTGAAACCGACAGTGGTGAAGCTCAGGCGTATATCAGCCAATACTCCATTATCTGGGTGGCTGTCATGGGTATTATCCCAGCAATTTTGGTTGCCAAATCTAAATTAGTTTGGCGCTCTGACTTCACTAAGTTGGTGGTGACTAAAGTCCTTTCAATGGCGGCTTCCCTTGCTGTTATTGCGTTTATTGCTGCATTTTACTATCAAGATTATGCCTCGATTGGTCGCAATAATAGTTACCTGAAGAAGATGATTATTCCTACCCAGTTTGTCTATAGCACCACTGGTTACATTAAAGATACTTACTTGTCATCGCCAATGGAGTTCAAAACGTTAGGCGCTAAAGCGCAGCAATCGGATAGGGCGGTTGCTCAAGCCAACAGTAAACCTAATTTGGTTGTGTTTGTGATGGGCGAGACGGCTCGCGCACAAAACTATCAGGTGAACGGCTATCCAAGACCAACCAACCAGTATACCCAACCGCTTAATATGATTACTTTTCATGACGTCCGATCATGTGGGACGGCAACGGCTGTCTCGGTACCATGTTTGTTTACCAACCTAACTCACGATTCTTTCGATTCTGAACAAGCTACGCACCAAGATAATTGGCTGGATATCTTGCAGCACGCGGGTGTCGATGTGCTTTGGAAAGAAAACGATGGTGGCGATAAGTCGATGGCGGCACGGATCAAGAAGATTGAGGTAGACCGTAGCGAAAGCAACGAGTTCTGTGATGGCAGCAGATGTTACGACATGGCGCTGTTAGAAGACTTTGAACGTAATGTGGATTCGATGGATGGTAACCGTTTTGTTGTGATGCACCTGAACGGCAGCCATGGCCCGACCTATTACAAACGCTACCCAGAATCTATGGCACAGTTTCAACCAGCGTGTGACCGAGCGGATATAGAAAACTGTACGCAGCAAGAAATCATTAACAGTTACGACAACACGATTTTGTACACAGACTACGTGGTTAGCCAAACGATCAAACGACTACAAGCGCTGCAGGATAAATACAATGCGGCACTGGTGTACGTATCTGATCATGGAGAATCACTTGGAGAACATGGTGTATATCTGCATGGGTTGCCTTATTCGTTTGCGCCTGATTACCAAAATCATGTGCCATTGATGATGTGGTTTTCAGATGGTTTCCAACAAGCTAAACAGATCAATCTATCGTGCTTGGAAAGCCATACGACAAAACGTGACACTTACTCACACGACAACCTGTTTCACTCAATGCTCGGCCTAATGGACGTTGAAACCGACGAGTACGATGCAAATTACGATTTGTTTAAAACGTGCAGAGATTGAGCTTCCACTTGGCACTGAGTAACAGACGGCATTTACTCAGTGCCTCTTTGATAAACAGAAAGGTGCGCGTTTGTGCAATTTAATGAATAGAAACTTGCTGCGTTTTGAGAGATGTTTTATACCTAAGTAATAGATCCAACACTATTGGTTAGGTAGGACGATGGAAGCGCAAGTATCAGATGAAAATAACGCTCCCCAGGAGCCAATTCAGTTAGCTCAGGAAGAAGAACAGCCGCAAAAAGCTTCGCCACCCAAAGATATGGGTAGTATCGCTTATGGAGAAGATGCTTTCTCAACCGTTAACCCACTCAGTGATGTGGCATTTCATATTGAAACGCCTACAGGTAAGTCTTTGAAGTGCCGTACTAAGTTTATTGGTATTCACTCCCAACACCTTTTGTTACTGGAAAAACCGGATGTGTCTCCACAAGACTTCGCCGTGTTTTTTCAACGTGGGTATCCAATAAAAGCGTGTGCGATTTCGCAGAAAGGGGAAGGTGCTCGCATCTACTTTAAGAGTAAAATTGAGTATGTTGTCCAAGCGGGACCACACAGTATTTTCTTGATTTCTATGCCTACGGCAACCCAAATGGCACATGGCCTGAGAAATGAAGCAAGGCTGGATATTTCTTTAGAAGGTATTTTGTTCCCTGAAGACAAAAAGCACTTATGTCAAATTCGCGATATATCTGGAGGCGGCTGTCAGTTAGTGACTGACAGAACCCTATCGGATTACAAGGTGGGAAATGTGGTTGAGTTCCAGATCCATGACCGTGATGATCCCGATAACAGCCCAACTTTGACGGGTGTCATCAAAAACAAGAAACGCTCTCAGCAGTATTGTAAGTATGGCGTGCAGTTCGATGAGGAAGGGCAGGAGACTGCTAACTCACTACTTGAACGTTTGTCGTTCGATCAAGCGAAACACCAGTTCTTACTGTGATTGTTACTGGTGTTAATCATTAAAAAGAGCCCGCATCATTTAATGCGGGCTCTTTTCTTGTTTAAGGCGACTCAAAAATATGGGTTATTGGAGCATACTGATAAAGTAAGGGATGATCAGCGCGTTTGCCAAATCAATAAAGAACGCACATACCAGAGGAACAATGATGAAGGCTTGGTGAGAGTTACCATATTTTTGGGCAACCGCTGACATATTTGCCATTGCTGTTGGCGTCGAGCCCAGAGAAATACCACCGAAGCCGGAACATACCACTGCGGCATCGTAGTTTTTACCCATGAGCGGGAAAACCACGAAAATCGCCATCGAGATTGCTACGATAAATTGGGCACCGAGAATCGCAAAGATTGGTCCTGCCAAATCGACGAGAGCCCAAAGCTGCATGCTCATTAGTGACATAGCCAAGAATGCGCCAAGCGCGATATCTGCAATGAGCGCAATAGCCGGTTTACGTGCTGGCCAGAAACGGCCAGTGAAGCGGCGATAGTGCTTCGTTCGTAAGTTAGAAATCAAGATACCGGCGAATAGGCAGCTCACAAACAGCGGTAGTTCTAGTCCCCATCCAGCGATGACTTCGTTAAGTACTGCACCCAAGATAATACATAGGTGAATAGCAAGTACCGCATCGAGGAAATCAAAAGCATTGATTGAAGGCTGCGGCTGGTCTTGGCTAGTACCTACGTCCATGCGTTCAAACTTTTCAGGGCTCAAGTTGTGGCGGTTAATCAAGAATTTGGCAATTGGACCACCCATTAAACTCGCCAGAATCAAGCCAAATGTCGCGCTGGCTATGCCGATTTCCATCGCTGTATCTAAATCAAACGCTTCGCCAATTCGCGGTGACCAAGCAATCGCAGTGCCGTGACCACCAATAAGGGAAACCGTGCCACTGAGCAGGCCGACAATTTCAGGTTGGCCTAGAGCTTTGGCTACCCCAATACCGGTCAGGTTTTGAATGAACATGTAGCCAATTGTCGCGGTGAGAAGAATGATGAGTGGTCGGCCACCTTTGAACAGATCAGACAAACTGGCGTTGATACCGATTGTTGTAAAGAAATACACCAATAGCATGTCGCGCGCAGCTAAGTTGAATTGCACTTCTATACTGGTCAAGTAGTGCAGCGCAGCAAACAAGATAGAGACTAGAATGCCTCCCGATACGGGCTCTGGGATACTGAATTCTTTTAACCAATACGTTTTTTGCGTCAAGCGGCGCCCGATAAATAGCACTATGATACCAAGCGTAACGGCAAGAAATGAGTCGATGTTCAGAACGTTGTCGATAAACTCCATGAGCCCTCCATATTCAATAAAAAGAATCATTTACCATACGGAGATTTGTACGATATGGCTAGAGCAATAGGTAAGAATACGGAGTGATTTCAAATAGAAAAGTTGTCAGAAGGTTACTTTTTGTTTCGCCCTTATTAGAGCTACAAAGATGAAAGAAGCCGCTAAAAAGCGGCTTTTTCTAGTTAATCATCGTGATTAATTGGAAAACAGTTTTCCATCGACCAGCACGGCTTGCGATTGATGGTCGTGGCTGAGAATTGTTGCGGCGGCTCGAAAGCCGGTTCTCAGGTAGCCAAGGTTATCCTGCTTGAGCGCTTGGGCGGGATACGTCGAAGCCATGCGGTAGGCTTCTGCTTCATCAATTCCCCATTCTATGGCTTGGGCGACGGATTGGTCCATGCCGATGTGTGCACCCGCAAGGCTACCGTTGGCATTCACTAATTTGTTGTCAACGACACGAATTGTCTCGCCATTTAACTCAAACTGATTGGTCTTGCTGCCCACGGTTGCCATGGCATCAGTTACGATCAGGAGCTTGTCTTGCGGTTTGCTTCGTTTAGCCAGTAATACGTTCTGTCTCGCGACATGGATATCATCAGTAATGATGGAGCACCAGGCGTGATCCGTCATCAGTGCCGTACCCACGACTCCTGGTTCACGGCCCTCTAATGGAGACATCGCATTGAATAGGTGAGTGAATCCGCCTATGTGTTGCAACGTTTCATCTGGGAGCTGTTTGCTGGTGGCATTGCTGTGCCCACAGGACAAAATGATGCCTTTGTTGGCCAACCATTCTATTGAGCCTTGATTAACCTTCTCCGGAGCAAGGGTGATGAGAGTTGCACCGTGGCTAAGCCATGGGAACTGTTCAAGTTCATCGATGCTAGGGTCGTAAAACAGGTCTGCGTTGTGAGCGCCTTTCTTATCTGGGTTAAGCCACGGGCCTTCCAAGTGAACACCTAATACACCAGCAATGCGGTCGTTAAGTGCAGCATCGGTAGCGTTAAGCGCCGCGGTAATTTTCGCTGGCGTATCACTGATCAGAGTCGGTAATAAATAGGCAGTACCGTGTTGTCTGTGCGCCTGACAGATGACATCGATAGCTTCTACATCTGTCTGTGAGTTGAACATGATGTCCCCACCACCATTGACTTGTAAATCAATGAACCCAGGAACAATAGTGCTATCTGGGTAATCAGTGACGGTGACATCGGCGGAAAGTTGATCGGCTTTCTCAATACCGATCAAAGTATCGCCTTGCCATACAAGCGCCGATTGGTAGTGAAAAACTTCGCCATCGAAAATGCGATGAGCGGAGATAGCGTGTAAAGTCATGACGATAAAATCCTTAATCTATAGCCTAAAACTGAAAGGCTGCGCCTAGTAAACATGCATCGTAATCACCTATTGCAGCGAATACTGGCACTTGAAACGGCGCTGGAGCATTAGCCACTTCGTTACGAACTAGGTCGATATAGTTTCCCGCAAGGCCAATGCCGCCGCCTAATACGATGGCATCGAGGTCACAGCTGGCTTTTAAGTTAGTGCACAAAGTCGCAACGGCTTTGGCGCTGCGCTCAATGATAGCATGCGCTTTGGGATCGGTTTTAGCGAGTTCGAATAATTCGATGTTGCTGATGTCTTCACGAATCGACTCTCGAGCAAACTTATTGATGGCGGTGCCTGAGGCAACGGCTTCGACACAGCCTTTCAAACCGCAACCACACTCTGGACCATTTAAGTCGATGACAGTATGGCCGATATGGCCAGCCAAATTGCTTGCGCCAGTATGGAGCTTGCCATCAATGACCAAGCCACCACCCACACCTGTAGACACAGTCACATAGGCCATATTCTTATACTGACCATCTAACTGCAGGTACTCAAACCATGCTGCCGCTTGCGCGTCGTTTAATATAGCAACCGGTTTGTCCGTTAAGCGTTCTAATTCTTGGTGAAGTGGAAAAGGCGCAGGGAATGCAAGGGTGCCAGGGTTGATCGCGCTGATCCCCTGTTCTGTTACAAGCCCGGTGGTCGAAATACCAATTTTGTCGACACCGGCCAGCCACTCTTGGCAATGGGCCAAAATCGCATGCGCAAATTGCTCTGCAGACTGAGCTTTTGGAGTCGGAAGCTGGCAACGTTCGATAATATTGCCATTGCTGACAACGCCAAGTGCGATCTTAGTACCGCCAATGTCAATCGCTAAGGTGTGCATGTTTTCATTCCTGCTGTTTGAGTTGCTGTATTAAACCATTGAGTCACGACTTCCAACCGAGTTATGGCTGAACCAACCGTTACGGCGACTGCACCATTTTCAATGGCTTGCGCGGCTAGCTCTGGGGTGTTGTAACGCCCTTCAGCCATTGTAAAGAAGCCGGCTTGGGAAAACTGTTTGACCAGTTGCAAATCTGGCTCGATCGGCTCAACGTCGCCAACATAACCTGACAAGGTGGAACCGATGATTTCTATGCCTTGTGAGTTTGCCCATTCACCATCTTCAAAGCATGAGCAGTCTGCCATAGCGAAACATCCAGAGTTTAGGATTGCTTGGGCAATGTGCTCGCGTGATTCAGGACGAACACGTTCTGTCGCATCGAAAGCGATGATTGTGGCACCCGCTCCAGCTAGGTCATCAACATCGGCAGCAAATGGTGTAATCCGAACTGGGCTGTCGTCTAAATCCCGCTTAACGATCGCAATGATTGGGATCGACACTGCGGTAGCCACAGCGGCTACGTTCTCTTTGCCTTCGATTCGAAGCGCCTTGGCGCCCGCCTGTTCTGCGGCTATCGCCATGGCCACAATAAAGTCAGTTTTTTCTAACGGGCTGTCGGTCACTGGCTGAATGGAAACCACAGTTTGGCCATGCAGTGATTGTCTTAACTCGTCGATATTTAGTTTGTTAGCTTTCACGATTGGCCTCGTAGCGTTTGATTTACTCGTGGCTGCAAATTGCGCTTATCAACACGTTGCTCGTGTGAATCAGCCGTTAAATTAATCAGGCTGGTGAATTTTTGCCCACGATCACATTTCGTAAAAAGTTGGTTTGAAAATAATCTCCACCACCATAATAATTCACAACGAAGATTTTTTTCAAACAAAATAAAAGTTTTTTTTGAAAACAGTGAAACAAAGTATAAATACGACAAAGGAATGATTATGAAAGTCATCAACAACATTACTCTCGCGATGCTGGCACTGGGATGTGCTTCCTCAGTTCATGCTGCAACAACTCTTAAAATGGGCATGCAAGCTTCGGTCGGTTCAGTGGAATACACCTCTGCTAAGTTACTTGCGGATACTTTAGAAGAGATGAGCGATGGTGAGCTGAAATTGACGTTATACCCAAGCGCACAACTCGGTGATGACCGTGCCATGCTGCAGCAGCTGAGTATGGGTGATTTGGATATTACTTATGCTGAGTTTGGTCGAATGGGGCTGTGGATCCCTCGCGCCGAAGCAGTGACCCTACCTTATGTAGCACGCGATTATGAGCACCTTCGCCGCATGTTTGATTCAGACTTTGGTAAAGGTATTCGTGAGGAAATGCTGACCAAGTTTAACTGGCGTGCTCTGGACACTTGGTACAACGGTACCCGAGAAACCACCTCGAACCGCCCACTGAATTCGATTGAAGACTTCAAAGGTTTGAAGTTGCGCGTACCTAACGCAAAGCCAAATCTTAACTATGCAAAATTGTCGGGCGCTTCACCGACACCAATGGCGTTCTCTGAAGTGTATTTAGCCCTGCAAACCAACGCAGTTGATGGTCAAGAAAACCCATTACCAACCATTAAAACGATGAAGTTTTATGAAGTACAAGGCAACTTGGCGATGACCAATCACATCGTGAATGACCAGATGGTGATCATTTCAGAGACGACTTGGCAGTCACTGTCGGAAGCAGACAAGGCAATCATGAACCAAGCGATTGCAAAAGTGGGTGAGCAACACACGGCAAGCGTGAAAAAACAAGAAGCTGAGTTGATCTCTTTCTTCAAAGAAAACGGTGTGAATGTCACTTACCCCGATTTAGCGCCGTTCCGTGATGCGATGCAACCTCTATACGCTGAGTTTGAAGCGAAAGTAGGCCAACCTGTGGTGAAGAAATTAGCTGCAATGTAGTGGCAACAGATGTTTGTGTCGAAGTAAGAATCTTGGCTGGCCAGTGAAGGCCAGCCTTGGAGCATTAAATGTTACGTAAAATCTTAAGCAATCTTGAAGAGATCATCACGGTGCCATTGATGGCGGCGCTGCTCGCCGTACTAACTTGGCAGATAGTGACCCGGTGGTTACTCGATTCCCCCTCTTTATGGAGTGAAGAGCTCGCTCGTGTGCTGTTCATGTACATGTCATTGATTGGTTGTGCCATGGCGATAAAGCGCAATGAGCACGTCAATATCACTTTTTTTTCCGACAAACTGCCTGAAAAGCTACGCCTGCTATTAGTGCTGACTTTGGAATTGGCTGTGTTGGTATCTATTTTTGCAATTATCTATTTAGGCTATCAGCATGTTCAGCGCACTGCTTTTTTTGAGCTCATCACTCTTGGTATTTCTAGTAAATGGATGAACTACAGTCTGCCACTGGGAGGCGCTTTCATGGTTGTTCGTCAATTGCAAAAAATGGTGGGGATTATGGGGAAATTTCGCCACTGTGCGCGCTCGGGTCACACTCAATCTGGCGAAGTGATGGAAAGGTAGGGAATCGACATGTTTGGAACAATTTTTGGCTGGCTGGGACTATTATTTGCGGGTATGCCCGTTGGCTTCTCTCTTATCTTTGTCGCTTTAGTCTTTTTGGTGATGACCAACAGTACCGGGATAAACTTCGCCGCTCAGCAGATGTTGGGCGGCATCAATAACTTTACCTTGTTGTCTGTCCCGTTTTTTGTGCTGACCGGTCACTTGATGAATAGTGCTGGAATCACGGAGCGTATCTTTAACTTTGCTAAGTCGATGGTGGGGCACGTAACGGGTAGCCTAGGTCATGTAAACATCATGGCAAGCTTACTGTTTTCGGGTATGTCGGGTTCCGCATTGGCTGATGCTGGTGGCTTAGGGCAGCTAGAAATCAAATCGATGCGTGACGCTAAATACGACGACGATTTTGCCGGTGGTTTGACAGCGGCCTCCTGTATTATTGGCCCACTAGTACCACCTTCTGTGCCGTTGGTGATTTATGGCGTTGTGTCGAACACGTCAATTGGTGCGCTATTTCTTGCGGGAGCAATCCCTGGGCTGATGTGCTGTATCGCGTTGATGGTGATGAGTTACTTCATCTGTAAAAAGCGTGGCTACATGACCTTACCTAGAGCAACGCGCAGAGAGCAGGCGACATCATTTAAAGAGGCATTTTTGTCGCTACTGACGCCAGTGATCATCATTGGTGGTATCTTCTCCGGTAAATTTACACCGACTGAAGCGGCGGTTGTGTCTTCGTTGTACGCATTATTTTTGGGTACGGTAGTGTATAAGCAGCTGACGTTGTCTGGTTTTGTTCATGTACTTAAAGAAACCGTGAACACTACTGCTGTTGTTGCGTTGATGGTAATGGGAGTGACGGTATTTGGCTGGATCGTAGCACGTGAGCAGCTGCCACAAATGCTGGCGGATTATTTCTTAACCATCAGTGAAAACCCATTGGTTCTACTGCTTCTAATTAACCTGCTGCTGCTGTTTCTAGGAACGTTTATAGAGTCTCTTGCACTGCTATTGCTGCTTGTTCCGTTCTTGGTGCCTGTTGCAGGAGCGGTAGGAATCGATCCAGTTCACTTTGGGGTAATGGCGATTCTTAATCTGATGATTGGTATTTTAACGCCGCCAATGGGTATGGCGTTGTATGTGGTGTCAAAAGTCGGGAATATTCCGTTTCACACGTTAACACGTGGCGTACTTCCCTTGCTGGTGCCGCTGTTTATCGTGCTTATTTTGGTCGCGGTATTCCCACAGTTCACCTTAGCACTACCTCAAATGATGTTAGGTTATGGGCAATAGCTCAGAAGCCAACATCAAGTTATCGTGGGGAGCATCATACTCCCCTTGTTTACTCTTAGCGACGGTGCAGGTGTTTACAATTAATATCAATGGTATGGTGTCAATATTCGCGGCGCTTTGGTATTTTTGCCTAAGCCAAACAAACCTAATGAGGCCCTTGTGAATTCGCCGAAAAATCTCTTGGTTCGACTACGTTCAAATATTGAGCCGCTCAGTAAAAAACTCAGGTTAGTTGCTGACTATATTCTCGAAAATGCACACGATGTTCAGTTTCAAACCATCACAGATTTAGCTCGTAACACGCAAACCAGTGAAGCGACTGTGGTCCGTTTGTGCCGCGACATGGGTTACAAAGGCTACTCCGATTTTCGTATGGCTTTGGCGGTGGATCTGAGCCAAACGGCCAGTCAAACTCAGAGCAAAATCGAGGGTGATATTTGCGATGTGTCGGCGCAGAGTGCCGTCGATAGCTTGCAAGACACGGCTAAACTAATCGACCGAAAATCGCTGAAGCGCATTTGCGAGTTGGTACATAACGCCACTTTTATTGGCTGTGTTGGAGTGGGAGCATCTAGCATTGTAGGGCGCTATTTAGCGTATCGTTTAGTCCGTATCGGCAAAAAGGCGATTATGTATGAAGATACGCACTTGGCAGCGATGAGTGCGGGCCAAAGCTGCGAGGGCGATATGTGGTTCTCGGTGTCTAGCTCGGGGTCAACTAAAGAAGTGATTCATGCCGCTAACTTGGCTTATAAGCGAGGTACGCCTGTTGTATCGCTGACCAATATTAGCCACAGCCCGTTGTCGGCTGTATCCAATGAATTGTTGGTGGCGGCTCGGCCTGAGGGGCCACTGACGGGCGGTGCATTTGCATCCAAAGTTGGGGCATTACTGCTGGTTGACGCGATGGTGAATACCTTACTGGAAACCTACCCTCAATACGGTGAATCGGTAATGGAAACAGCAGAAGTGGTGTTACCGCTGATGAAATAGCGCAGCTGATATTTCGTTTTAGAATAAGGGGAAGTGAGTAATCACTTCCCCTTATTTATTAGGATTGAAAGGTGTTGAGCACAACTTGATTGCGTCCAAGGCCTTTGGCTTGATAAAGCGCTTTATCTGCTCGACCGATGGTTGAATGTTGGCTTTCGGTAGCGCTGGTTATGCCAATACTAACGGTAAATTGAACCGCTTGGTCTTCATGAGTTAGCTGCGAATGTTCCAGTTGGTGTCTGAGCATGTCACACAAGTCATAGGCATGGTTTTCATCGTTAGCACGAAACAAGATACAGAACTCTTCACCACCGTAGCGAGCGAGGCTGATGGCTGTTGGTTTTTTGAAACACTTCTGCATCAGTTTGGCGGTATGCGTAATGACACTGTCACCAAATTTATGTCCAAACTGATCATTGATCTTCTTAAAATGGTCGATATCCAATAATGCGAAGTAGGTGTGCTCTAGATTGATGTACTCATCGATGGCTTCTCGAATCACCAGTTTGTTGTCTAGGTTGGTCATCACGTCTTTGCTTCGCATTTGTTTGCGAAGCTGCAGGTTACACAGAGCGACTTCCGCCTGACTTCGAATCATACGCATGACGGTTTTTGAGGTCGGTAGTACGCTGCTGAGATACACCACCGCCATTAAGCGATCTTGATCAAACAGCGGTATGGTGTAGTGCCGCGAAGTGATATGAAGCTTTTTGGCCAGTAAGTCACGGCTACTTGGACTTCGGTAATTGAAATCACCTTTTGTGTAGTGCTTAATCAGCTCTCTATCTTCATGCACAATAGAGCTATTGCCGTGGTAATCCAAAGTCGTGAAGTGGCCTTCTACATCATTGTATAAGCAGAATTGAACACCTGAGTGGTAACAGAACCGGTCGAAGATCGAGCGCAGGTGCTGTTTAAAGTCGGCTTCGTTTTTTTGATGGCCCAGTATCGAAAGCGAGCTATTGAGCTGTATGAGTAGGTAATTAACGATGATGGCAAACAGCAGCAAAGAGGCAATGATCACTGCGCTTAAACTGTATTGGTTTGATGAGCTCAAAATATCGGCGCGATCAGTGGTTGAGATGAACACCCAGTTGAGCTGGTTGTCGGCATTGAATGCTGAAACACGGTATTGATTCTTGTAGTAGTACTCATGCTTGCCAAACAAAGTCCCCTGATTAACCAGCTCACTGATACCAGAACGGTAACTTACAGATTTCGCGCCGATGATTGAAGGGTCGGGGTGGAATATTAAGCGGCCACTGCTGTTGTCGACTACGAATACATAACCCTGCCTGAGAGACTTTAAACCGCGTAGCATCTGCGTGGTGTGCAGTAGATCGAACTCAATCCAAATTTCATGCTGCTCTTTAGGCTGATAGCGAACGGCAAATACCCACTGGTTTGACTGCTTTTGATAAATCGAAGAGACGGAAAACAGAGGTGATAGGTTGCGGATTGGCCGCCATGAAATAGGTTCGGCAGACAAGACAGCGGTGTTCAACCCATTTACTGAGTGCACACGGTTGTCTTTGGTATCTACCAGTAAGATATCGGCATAGGCTGGAATGCCTTTAAGGATGTTGGTCGCTAACGTATCGAAGGATGTCGTCTGCCTTGCATCTTGCAGTAGATAGAGTTTGCTGGCCGCTGCTTCAATTTGGGAAGTAATCAATTGTGAAGCAGTATTTAGGTTTGCTTGGGATTGTGTATAGGCGTCTTTCTCAGACTGTTTGAATTGCTGATACGCTAAATACAGCACTCCAAAAATGAGTACGACGATGTACGGCCGAGTAAACCGTAACAAAATTTTGGGTAAAGCCATGTTGACGTAAAACTATATTTTATTGTGTACGGAATACTAAATGGATTGCAGAGGGTGAGCAATCGCTAATATGCTTGTCCATCCAGATATAGTTTTCACATTTTGTATAAATATCAACAATGTATTGACGGTTTGTTTCAGCTTGGTGAACCCTTGTTGTTATTGTGCTGAATTTTAAGTCCAACTCAGTAGGCTTTGATTCCGAATTCTCTGAGCTTACTCGGTAGAACATCATCCAAATGCTCTATTTCTTCAGGCTGAATCTCGATCAGTGCAAAGCCATGTTGTTCATAGACCGAGCGTGTTTGCTCTACATGCGATTGAGAAAGATGCCCATTGTCGGTTCCCCAATACTGTAAATAGACTTTCCCGCTCGGTAAATAAAAGTCACTTAATACATCTTGCTCTATAGGTAAGTGACGATCATAGGCGTGAACAATCCCATTCATATAGAGCCAATTGTCGATAATAAGCTCGCCTTTAGACCGCACATAGTGGCCATCTAATGTGCGGTGCTTAGCTTCAAATTTTTGTCTGAAGCTGGAAATAGAACGGTCACTGGCGTGCGCTTCGGCATCTTGGCCTAAAAACTCAATAACCGATTGGCGTAGGCGCTTATTACGCGCGATGGAGTCATGCCAGACAACAAACTGATTTTCGCTGCTGCTATCTATTTTGGGTTGAGCGCCGACTCGAAGGCCTGATTCGGTCGCTTGCCAACCCTTGGAGTGTTTGCTGATCCAACCTAATTCACTGAGTAATTGGTTTACTTTCTTAGCTGGAAGTTTGAGCCTTTCGCCCAGTTGGGTGGCTGAAAGGGTTTGCCCAGCAGAAGCCGCAGTATCAATCAGCAGGTTTTCTGGCCACACGATGAATCGACCAAATTTGCTGTGCTCGATGTATTCACCACCGAATTTCTCACCGATTTCAGTCAGAATCCATTTGTCTTCAAAGCGGTTGATGTAGCCTGCTAGCTTAAGTTCTTGGAAAAGCTGTTTTGCTTCGATGCCTCGTTTTTTTGCCAGAGCTGATGTTGATAATTTTTCGTCTGCCATCACGATGCCTTTGTGGGTATAAGACTTTGTTCTATTCTAAGGATTACCGCCTAGAATACAAAAAGCCCTACCGAAGTTGGTAGGGCTTTTAATGAATGACTTAGTGATCAAGGTAGAGATAGTTTTGCCAACTCTTCATTCGGATTAATATCTTTCGCATGATAGACACGTGGGTAAAGCTATCTGAATAGACCGCAACTTCAACTGCCGTACCCAGAGGTAGGTGGTAGTCGGTAAGGTCGTCGGTGATCCTGAGCGTGGCGAGTACACGGCCGTTAGTACGCAGAGCATCGGTACCGAGCAGTGCGCCGCGAGCTTGGAATTGGCTTTCGCCAATCGCAGGAAGTACTTCAACCACTTCACCTTTAAATACTCGGCCTGGTAAAGCGCGGAAAAGGAACTCAGCCTCAAAACCAGGTTGTAGACGCTGTAATGAGTTTTGTCTGAATGCTGCGGTATAGAGCTTCTCTTCAGTATGAACAAATGTCATTGCCGGAGCTAATGGAAGAGGTACTGCCATAACGCCCGGACGCAGAGCAAGCTGAGTCGTGTAGCCATCGGTTGGTGCGGTAACGACAGTTTGCTCGAGGTTAAACTCGGCTTTGCGTAGCTCGGCCAATAGGCGTGCCACAGTGGTATTCTCGCCACCGATCTCTGAGTCGAGTGCAATCGCTGCCTGTTCAACGCGTGCTTCTGCAACTTCAACCGCTGCTTCTGCCGCTTTGTATGCTTGGCGTCGGGTATCGAGTTGTTGCTCGGTAAATGCGCCTTTGTCGTAACCGCGTTGGTAACGGGAAAACTCACGCTGGGCTTTGTCACGTTCGGCTATCGCTTTAACTTCGCCGGCTTTCGCTTCGGCTAAGTCAGATTCAAGTCCAAGTGCACCTTGGCTCGCTTCTTTGACTTGTGCGCGAATTTTTGCGACTTCGGCTTCAAACGGAACAGGGTCGATTTTAAATAGGACGTCGCCTTGCTTAAGCGGTTTATTTGGTTCAACAGGCACTTCAATAACACGTCCACGTACTCCAGAAACCACAGGAGTGGTCGAGAATACTTGATTACCAATTTGGGTGAACGGGTGGTTATAGTTCATTAACAGAACCAGAGTACCAACGATAACAACACCACCTAATACCGCTGTAGGGACGGTCCATTTGTTCAACGGAATATTGAACACTTTGAAAATAGTGATACACAGCGCGGTGTAAGTCAGAATCAATAGTAAATCCATTATTGTTCCTCCTCTTTGCGTGCTGCCACCGGCTCTGAAGCGGGTTGTTGTGACTTCAATTGGCTGACTTCTTGTTTAAGAGCTTCAACTTGATCGATGAGTTGATCGACTCGGTGATGAATATCGTGTTGCTCTTGCTCGATTTTTTGAAAGCCCCAACCACGTTCTTTGCGCCACAACGTGGCCCAAATCCAGAGGAATGGCCAAATCGCATGAAGGGTAAATAGGCTTACCCAGCCTGCGTAATGGATGGCATCTTGGTGTGGATGCTCGCGTTCTTTCGCGATCTCGTAAGGGATGTCGTGAATGACGATAATGCCGTAAAAAATAACCAAGGCGACAAAAATGAGAAGTCCCAAGGCCAAATAATCAAGAAACATAGCTACTTCCTTGTTTATGACATGCTAAGTTATGCAATTAGATAGGGTGTTTTGTAAAAGATATGTAAGAACCCATTAAAAGTATAGAGAAAAAACAATTAATTAGGCTTGAGTTAGCAACTTTGAAAATATAATTACTCAAATGCCTAAAAAGCACGCAGTGGAATAAGGTGAAGTTATGTTTTACGGAGAGGTGGCCGGTTTGGGGGCTGCTATTGTTTGGGCGTTGGCAACGTGGATTTATAGTCAGTTTAGCCACCAGTTTTCTGCGTTACAGCTCAATATTGTCAAGGGTGTTGTTGCTTCGTTCATGATGTTGATGATTATGCCTTTACTGCCTATGCCTGAATTGGAGTTGTCAGCCAACCACTTTGCGATATTGGCAATTTCTGGAGTGATTGGCATTGCGATTGGTGATAGCGCTTACTTTGCAGCATTGAAGCGAATAGGGCCAAATAAAACCCTCTTGCTAGAGTCACTCGCGCCGCCACTGTCTGGCGTGTTGGCGATTATGCTACTTGGTAGTGTTCTGGGTGTTCAGGCATGGCTAGGGGTGATAGTGACCACGATTGCGGTAACCTTTGTGGTGTTTCAGCCTTCAGCCGATAGCCGAACGACGTCTCGAGCAGGGATTGGCTACGGTTTATTAGCCAGTGTCTGCCAAGCAAGTGGGGTCGTAATTTCACATTATGCCTTGGTGGCCGGAGATTTACCTCCTTTGCTAGGCGCTTTGATTCGTTTAGCGGTTGGCGTTGGCGCAGTCGCTTTGGTGATTGGTTGGTTAGAGCTGAAACCATTTAAACAAATGTGGCAGAATCTTAGTGAAATGAAATCTAAGTCGAAGTTATGGCTATTACTGGCGATCTTTGTTGGGACTTTCCTTGCGCTGTGGCTACAACAAGTGGCGCTAAAGTACGCCAACCCTGCTGTTGCTCAAACGCTCATTGCGACAAGTCCAATTTTTATTTTGATCATTTATGCCGTGAGGCGTGAGCCAATAGGGCGAAAGAGTGTCATCGGGACACTCTTTGCGGTTGGTGGAATATCGCTGTTTTTTCTTTAAAGCTATTCAGTGCAGACTTGATTACGGCCGTTTGCTTTAGCACGGTACAATGCTTTGTCGGCGCGGTAGAAAGTGCGTTGGGTGTTCTCACCTTCTCGATGGAGGGTGATGCCTAGGCTAACTGTTAAGCCGCGCTCACCTAGGATATCGTGCCAGCCAAATTGGAATATACGTTCGCGATAGTTCTCGGCATGCATCTGCGCTTGCTCTAAGGTACTTTTTTCTAAAATAACCAAAAACTCTTCTCCGCCGAAGCGAACACACGAAGCGCCTCTAAAGCGGAAGTAAGTGGCGAGCTCGTTGGAAACATTCACAATGGCTTTGTCACCCACTAAATGGCTTAGTTCATCGTTGATTGATTTAAAGTGGTCGATATCAATGACCATCAAAGCAAACGGTGTTTCATGTAGCAGCAGATCTTTAAGTTTGACGTCTAACCAGCGCCTATTGTGCAAGTTGGTAAGAGGGTCGGTGAACACGTCCTGCTGCAATTGCGCTACGGTGTTTTTCTGACTTTCGGTCGTTTCTTTAAGCTCACGATTTTCGATTTCAGATAGGATCAGCTTCAGTTGTAACTCGAAGCGAGACAAACGTCTTAACTGGCTGGCTCCTAGTTCGCTGATCGGAATGTTTTTCATTAAATCCGATTCAATTCGATAAGCTTTTTTCTGATTTTTCAGCGCATCTTGAAAGTTGCCACAGTGCTCGTCGATGGCACTGGTTGAATCGTAGAGGTGTTTGGCAAGAATCGGTGCTGAATGGTCTTTGATACGTTTGGCCGCGCTATGCAGAACTAGACTCGCTACATCGGCTCGCCCTACACTGCTTAAACAGTGTGCTAGCTCAAGCCGGACCATATTAGACAACCAGCTAGAATGAACATTACCAGCGGCATATTGGACGTTAGCTACGGTTTGCAGCGCTTCTTGATACTTTTTCTGTAAGCGGAATAATTTGGCTTGATAGAGGTGGATTTGCCCAGTCAGAATTTTATCGCTGACCAATATACTGAGCTCCTCACACTCACGAATGAGATCGTTCGCAGCAGCGATTCGGCCCAGTTCGATGAAACACGACAGCATGTACAGTTTATAGCGTAATCTAAGGGAACGGCTCGAGATAGCATGATCGAGGCTATCTATCTTTTGATAATAACGTAGTGCTCGATTGTGGTCGCCATAGGCATCACACAAGTTACCCATTCCAAGTACCGAAAGTACATAGTCGTCAATGAAGCCGTGTTCGACCGCAATACTGGATGAAGAAATGTATTCGGCCAAAGCAGAGCTGTAGTCGCCCGTATCAACCAAGCGCTCGCTTAAGCTGTTGCGTACCGATAGAATGACTTCAGCGTCTTGCGGCAAGCTAAGCTGTTCGAGTGCCAACCTTAGCTCATCAATGCTGGCTTGGACTTGAAGAAGTTCACTGCGGTACTCAGCACTGATGATAAAGCATTGCGCGCGTTCTAGACCTGTAGTCGCGATATGTAGGCGGACATGATTCCAAAAAATGATAGCCTCTTCACCAGCGACAGAGGAAGGATCAAGCCCTGAGTCAGTGATTTTATTGAGTAGCTGTTCCATTTGAATCGTCCTTTACTTGGCTTTGTTCGAGCTGCTCTAGAGTGAATGGAAAAGTGAGAATATCTTGCAGCATCACTTTAGGCAGTTGGGCATTGAGCCCTTTTCGTTGCCAAGGGTATATTTCAATCATTTTGGCAATGACTTTGAAGACTTCTAACGCTGCATCATCTTTATCGGCAAGCAGAAGACAAATGCGCTCAGAACTTATTCTGGAAAGAAGGTCTTGTTGGCTACACAGTGAATGGACGATCTCGGTACAGACATCTAAGTACGCTGGCTTATCGTGTTGGATCATAATCACGGAGTAGTTGGAGCGCTTGAGTTCCGTTTTAAATAGAACCAACTGCTCCCACCAATAGGTTTCTGACACCATATTGGTCAGGTGCTTTTCAGGATCGAACTCGTGTTGCCCCCGAATTCGGTTAATCAGTTTACGGGCACGTTGTTCGAGTTGACGCTTGGAGGTTCTTGCTTTGTCCAAACCCACGCGTGTGGTTTGTTCACGCAGCATATCGATGGAGTGCTTGCGGTATTTTTTGAATGAGCTTAGTGCTTTCTCGAAATCGCCGCCTTCTTCTGCAACGCGGGATTGTTGAAAACAGATTTGCGATAGCAGCTCGCCGTTATCAAACTTCACTGCTGACGCTTCGGCTTCAACCAGCAATTCGGCAGCGGCTTCAGGGTTCTTTCTTAATAATTCGAGACGCGCGCGGCTGATATACGAATGAGCTTTCATCCAAACCAAGTCATGCTTTACCGCAAGGTCATGGGCTTTTTTCGTCGCGATTTCTGCGTCTTCAGCGCGTTCTAAGCCGAGTAATGCTAGGCCTCGAAAATCCCACACTTCGGCGTGCCAAGTTTTATCGCTGTGGTCACGCAGCACTTCTTCTGCGCCGTCGAGAATGGTGAGCATTTCAACATAATTGTTGAGTAAGTAGAGATCCCAAGCGAGTAGAATACGTGCTTTACCTTCAAGCCAATCAATACGCATATTATTGGCGACTTGTACGGCGAGCTCATGGGTTGAACTGGCCAGCTTATATTCGTTGGTGATACGCCAGACGTTACCTAAACCGATTAAGGATTCAATTTGAATTTCTACTTCATCGACCAATGCTGATTGTTCGAGCGCATTAATCCAAAATTGCTGAGCCGTGTAGTATTTCGCTTGCCCCCAATATTGCAGCGCATGAATATGGAGAATCTCAGGTAGATAAGTATCGGTGTCGAGGGCATTTTGCCGTGTGAAGGCGTCTTTGATGTACTTCAAGCCTTTACGGTAGTCCATCAGGCACCAAGCACAGCGCGACATAATGATGAGACTTTGAATCGCACCTTCTGGGAAGAATATCTGTGTAGCGCGAATTTCACATTGTTCCGCGATCAGTAACACTTTCTCAGGCTCAGCTTCAATGCGAGCTTTGAGTTGTTCAATCTCAACTTCAAGAAGGTGTTGATTTTTGTCCAATCTAATCAGTCCCTTAAAACACAGTAAAACAATGTTACCTTATTGATTATAAGAATAGTTGCTGAATTAGCACTACCTATTTGCGCAAAATTTTGCGCGCAACACTCTTATAAAATCAATTGTGGGGCTAGCTTCACGACTTCATAGCGTTGAGTTATGAAAGCAGATCTCTCAACGTCAGTGGCGAATCGGTCAAACCAAGATTTTGTGCTGCGGTGTTACCGTTCTTATCTTGGTAGCACAGATTGTGCCAAGCACGGAAAATATCCAGCATAGGCAGTAGGCCACCTGGGCGAAGTTTACGTCTTGGTTCGTTGATAAATGGACCAAACAGCAGTTGGAAACGTTGCTGATAAAATTCGGTTTTTCTAATGGATGCCTTTTGTAGCCACGCCTCCGGCTCAGTTTTGTCACCCGCAAGGTAACAAATTCCTTTGGAAGCGCTTGGTTGGTTTGCGATGGCCCAGCGGTCACGCCACCATCCCATATGCACAATATCTACTTTGTCGACACTGAAGTCACGATTCCATTGGCTATCTTCTTCCACGTACATAAGGTCGATATTTTGACGCTGTATTCTTGGCAGGCAGACACTCAAGGCTGCAGAGCGAAGAACTGGATCTTGTGGCATATAGATGGAGACACGCTTTTCTTCGCCACACATATCCAACACGTGTAAGAAATGGGCATATGACGTATAAGGTGGTCGAATCAACGCCCCTTTTGACGGGTAATTGAACACCGTTAGGTTGCCCATTGGGTCTTCTACATTACCGCGCGCCAAAATGGCTTGGTACTGTTGGTCAATTCGCTCACGCAAAACCGGAGAAGGAGTCGGTACAGGCATGTTCGCTTCAGAGGAGTGATCACGAGATACGAAACGAGACGGGTTTTCGTAAGGGTTATGATCAATAGAACCAGAAGGTTCTTCACCAGCGGAGTAGTTCACATGCTGACACAGAATGTATCCAGTTTCGGCTTCACCGGTGGCGATCCAAAGCACACCATTGTTGCTCTTTGGTTGAAGTGATACGTAGTGCGACGCGAGTTGGTAATCGGTAGCGTGGTTTACCCAACGAGCATCGATCATAGCCAACTTTCTGCGACAGCGGCTGGCGATATGCTCAACATGGTCGTAGAAGGTTTTTGGGTTAATCGAAAGCTTGCGGCAGATTTCACGCACTGAGTAGCTCATAAACAGCAAACCAAGTAAATTCTCTTGGAAAGCGAGTTTCTTGTTTGAGCCGGACCATTTATCGACAAAGGTTGATTGGCAATGTTTGCAGCGGTAACGCTGTCTGTCGCCACTATAACCAAAGGCATGGTAGAGGTGTTTATGGGTGTGAACAGACAAACCGAAGTTGTCGCATTCATCATTACGACAGGCAGGGAGCCCATCGCTGTGCAGGTGTCTTAAACGATGTAACTCGTTCAACACTTCCTGATTGTTAAGTAAGGGGGGGAAAGCTCCACACTCACGGCATACCATCGCTGGTCGTTTAGGGTTAGCATGCTGCAGCACATAACGCTCTGCATCACTCAGTCCAAAGTTGTCACACGCCAATGTTTTACAAAAGTTGAGTTGTAACCCTTCAGCTTCCTTTGGTAGTTTGCCGTTAGACACAATCGCCCCCTCGGGAATAATCTGGGCTGCCAGCGTAAACTGGCAGCGAAGTACTACTTATCCAAGGATTAGATGTTAATCGCAGTCTCAAGAGCCACTTTCATCATGTCGTTGAATGATTTTTGGCGCTCTTCAGAGCTCAGTTTCTCGCCACGGATGATGTGGTCAGAAACCGTTAGAATTGTTAGCGCTTTTGCACCAAGATCTGCCGCTACACCGTAGATGCCCGCTGCTTCCATATCTACACCTAGGATGCCTAGTTTTTCCATCTTCTCGAAGATATCAGCTTCTGGTGTGTAGAATAGGTCTGCAGAGAAAACGTTACCTACTTTTACTGGTACTTCTTGAGCACGAGCTTGGTTTACTGCTTCTTCAAGTAGACCGAAATCAGCAATCGCTGCGAAGTCGTGGTTGTTGAAGCGGATACGGTTCACTTTAGAGTCCGTTGACGCGCCCATACCGATAACAACGTCCATTAGTTTAACGTCGTCACGAACAGCGCCACAGCTACCTACACGGATAACATTCTTTACACCGTACTCAGCGATAAGTTCGTGCACATAGATACAGCATGAAGGAATACCCATACCGTGACCCATTACTGACACTTTTTTGCCTTTGTAAGTGCCTGTGTAGCCGAACATGTTGCGAACATCACACACTTGTTTTACATCATCTAGGAATGTTTCCGCGATGTATTTTGCACGTAGCGGGTCGCCTGGCATTAGGACTGTTTCAGCGAAATCACCTGGTTGTGCGTTAATGTGAGGGGTTGCCATTGTCGTTACTCCAAAGTTTTATAGTAGATGCGATATGCAAATTACTATTTCTGTTGAATGCGTATTTATTTGTTGAGGCAATACTAGCTAGATAATGCAAGCTTCCTTGAGAAGTGTGTCACAAATTGGCTTGGTTTGATCACTAATCTTATTATTGATAACCAAATCTGTTGAAACTGGTAAGGCAATCGATTCGGGAAAACGTTTCACAACGATTCGAACTATGCTCATTAGGTTGGGTGTTTACTAAAATTGTTGTCGCGCCACGTTAGTCTAAGAAGAGTGAAGGAAAAGTAAGCTGTTGGTCATAACTGGCTGAATGAGTTGATTCTGTTGCCACAACAGAGATAACCTAGCCAGACGATAGGATGTAAGGATTAACACCATGATACGTAAGTTTCTCTCATTGATGTGCTGTTTGAGTGCGCCTGTGTTTGCTGCGACTTACGAACTTCCCGCAGAAGGAAGTAACTTGGTCGGTAGAACCCAATACCACGCGATTGAAAAGGGTGAAACGCTGGCCAATATTGCAAAACAATACGATGTGGGTTTTTTGTCTTTGATGGCGGCTAACAAAGGGGTAGACCCTTTTCTCCCTCAGGAAGATTATGTGCTCACCATCCCAACTCAGATCATACTGCCTCAAGTGCCTCGTGAAGGCATTGTGATTAATCTCGCTGAACTGCGTCTTTATTACTTTGAACCTGAAATCAACAAAGTACATGTCTTCCCAGTTGGAATTGGACGTATTGGACGCGACACGCCTGAAATGGAAACCAAGATCAGTCAAAAAAGACCAAACCCAACTTGGACTCCACCTAAATCGATTCGTAAAGAGTATTTAGACAAAGGTATTGAACTGCCAGCGGTTGTACCTGCTGGCCCTGATAATCCACTTGGAGAGTACGCTCTACGTTTGGCTTATGGTCATGGAGAGTATCTGATTCATGGCACCAACAAGGACTTTGGTATTGGCATGCGGGTGAGTGCGGGTTGTATTCGGATGAATCCGGCGGATATCGAATGGTTGTTTGCTCAGGTTACACGTGGAGAAAAGGTGACGATTATCGACGAGCCTATCAAAGTTGCGCTCGAACCGGACCGCAGTGTCTTTGTTGAGGCCCATGAACCTTTGACTCGAAGTGATGGCAGCAAGAAAAACTTAAATGTGCCTCTGGAGCTGACGTGGTGGCTGGAAGAATTTGATTTGTCGGACTCTAAGGCGAGAGCGGCGATACTGGCGCAAAATGGGGTGCCGGTTGAAGTGGTTGCCCCTAGCTTAAACTGAAGTCATGTGGGTATACAAATCGTGTTATAGTGGTAATTAAAAAAGGTCTGCTAATGCAGACCTTTTTTACATGACTGAGAATTACTTAGTGTAAGACTGAGCGATGTTGTCGATACGTTCGTTTGCACGAGCTGCTTCTTCTTGTGCCGCTGCTGCTGCGTCTTTAGCTTGCTGTGCTTCAGACGTTAGTGCCGCGTGCTCGCTCTTAAGTGCAGATACTTCTTGGCTCAGTTGGCTAACTTGATCGTTTAGATCGTTCATTTTTGCCGTTGTTTCTTCGTCCGGACCAGAAGCACAACCAGCTAGTAGAAGTACAGAAGAAGCTGCAGCTGCGATTAACATCTTGTTCATATATGAACTCCTTGCATATGAGTAAGTATCAAAAATTCGCCCTATACATTCTTTATCATATAGTGACGAAATAAATTGTAGTCACAATCTAGCCGAAGACATAGTAGGCAAAAGTCAGAAAAACCCAAGGATTTGAACAATTAGTCGATTAATTGAGGGCTGTCTCATATTTGCGATGTATAGATTTGCCAAATAATTCGGCTGTTTAATCGTACTTCGTACGCACTGGCGAGGGGGAAGTTATAGCGGTGAGAACTAGGTGGTGTGTGCCATTCTAAACACCTGTCGAAGTCATTTAGCTCTGTGAAGGTGTATGAATCTTAACGAGTTTTTATCTGTTCTAAGCTAGCTGGCTGTTTCCGACCAAAGCATTGCCATCAGTTGAGCTTTATTGGAAAGCATTTTGTCGTTTGTTGCTTTGGCGCTTACCAGATTATCGACTATTTGTTTGAATAGCGCTTGAATATAGAGGGCAGTTAATTCGTGAAAACTTTTTTAACCGGATAAATTTTATGTGATCTCTATCTATATAGATGGGTTTCACGCTATTATATCGCGTTTTTAAATTTCCCCCTTTTACTACACTGGAATAAGCGTGTTTGTACTGGGTAGTAATCAGTAATTGGAGAGTCCTTTGCACTTTAAAGAATTAGGTTTAGACAATCGTTTATTGAAGAACCTTAACCACTATGATTTTAAACAGGCGACTGATATACAACGCCAAGCGATCCCTGTTGCGATTGCGGGCAAAGATCTATTAGCGTCGTCGAAAACTGGTTCAGGTAAAACGCTAGCATTTGTTCTTCCTATGTTGCATAAGTCTTTAAAGAACAAAGCATTCTCAGCCAAAGACCCGCGTGGGCTTATTTTGGCTCCAACTCGTGAGCTTGCCAAACAGGTATACGGTGAACTGCGCACTATGCTGGGCGGTTTATCTTACGAGGCTGCACTGATTCTTGGTGGGGAGAACTTTAACGACCAAGTGAAAGCGCTACGTCGCCACCCTAAGTTTATTGTTGCGACACCAGGGCGTTTAGCGGATCACCTAGAGCACCGATCTCTGTACTTAGAAGGATTGGAGACTCTGGTTCTCGATGAAGCTGATCGCATGCTTGATTTGGGTTTTGCTCCAGAACTTCGCCGTATCCACAATGCCGCAAAACACCGTCGCCGTCAGACTCTGATGTTTTCTGCTACGTTGGATCATGCTGAGGTGAACGATATTGCGTCGGAAATGCTTGATGCACCGAAGCGTATTTCTATTGGTGTTTCCAACCAAGAGCACAAAGATATCACTCAGAAATTTTACCTGTGTGACCACTTAGATCATAAAGAAGCTATTCTTGAGCGTGTGCTAGAAGAAGCAGAGTATCGTCAGGTGATCATCTTTACTGCGACTCGTGCCGATACCGACCGCTTAACCGAAAAGCTAAACGAGAAGAAGCTTAAAGCAGTCGCATTGAGTGGCAACTTGAACCAGACTCAGCGTAACACCATCATGAGTCAGTTCGAACGAGCGGTATTCAAGATATTGGTAACCACAGATGTTGCTTCTCGCGGTTTGGACATTGCAAATGTTACCCATGTGATCAACTTTGATATGCCTAAACATACAGAAGAGTATGTTCACCGTGTTGGCCGTACCGGCCGTGCGGGTAATAAAGGTGATGCGATCTCGTTGGTTGGCCCGAAAGATTGGGACAGTTTTAAGCGTGTTGAATCATACTTACAACAAGATCTTGAGTTCTCTGTACTTGAGGGATTGAAAGGTAAGTTTAAAGGCTTACGTCCACCTAAGAAGGATTATCGTGGCAAAGGCCCTGTTAAGAAGAAAGCTCGCCCACAAGCGAAGAAAACGCCTAAAAAGCCTGTTAAACGTGATAAGAGCTTCCACCAAAATGTGGCAGTGGGTGATACGGTGTTCATCCCGAAAAAGAAAGTTGCACCAAAAGTGGATGACGAATAAATAGCGTGACTGCTTAAATAAAAAAACCGCCGAAAGGCGGTTTTTTTATTTGCGGGCAATCTAGATAGTAAAGTAGCCCAATTGCTGCCTTTGCTTCTCGGCCAATACCGAAAGCTCTTGGCTTGCTGCAGCAGACTGAGTAATGCCAGTCACATTTTGGCTAACCAGCTCGTACATGTTACTTAAGTTACTGTTGATGTCTGATGTTACGCGGCTTTGCTCTTGCGATGCGTCAGCAACCTGAGTATTAATCGAAGTCAGTTGAGAGATAGTATCGTTAATCTCATTTAAAGCATCACTGACCTGAGAAGCGAGCAGCTGATTGTCTTGCAGCATGCTTAAACTTGAGCTCATGCTTTGATTAGCCTGTCCCGATTGTGCTTGCAGTCCTTCTATAATGGTTTGGATCTCTTTGGTTGAATCTTGTGTTCGGGCTGCGAGCATACGTACTTCGTCTGCCACCACTGCAAATCCGCGTCCACTTTCACCGGCTCGCGCCGCTTCAATAGCCGCGTTTAAAGCCAATAAGTTGGTTTGTTCTGAAATGCTCTCAATCACTTCAATGAACTTGCCAATTTGTTCTGACTGATCTTGCAGTGAATTGACCACTTCCGCCGCCTCACTTAACTGATCGGCCATTTTACTGTTCGCTTGGTTGTTTTGCTCAAACATCTTTAAGCTGTTACGTGCCAATTCGTGAGCTTGATGGGAGGCGGTATCTGCCAGCCTTGCATTATCAGTCACATTATTTGCAGCGGCTTCTAATTGATTCACAGCAGAAGCAACTTGCTCGACTTCGTGTTTCTCTTGGTCAGAGTTCGCGCTTGATTGAGTCATAACGGCGGCTAACTCGGTTGAGGCAGAAGCTACATCAACGCTAATACGAACCAATGCATCGACGGTAGAATGGAGCTGTTTCACTGTCCGGTTCACATCACGAGATAGCGCAGTAACTTCATTGTTACCTTGCTCTTCCACTTTCACTAATAGGTTGCCATTGGCGACTTCCTGCATGGCGGACTGAAGCTGTTTGATTGGTTTGACGATGACACCAGACAGCAACCAGCCAATGATGGCTGATGCGAGTAACACGATGATGAGTCCTAGAACGCCATTAGTCAGTTCGCTGCTGTGTTTGGCCCCATTTTCTTCCACTTCCGTTAATGCAAGAGTATTGAGCTTTTTAGACAGCGCAGTAATAGCTTGGACCATCTGTCTGCCCGCATCTCGGTATTTGTCTGCAGCGCGCTGGTATTGCGCTTCAAACTGACTGTTGTTACCACTGCCAGAATGCTTGGTGTTCAGTAGAGGAATCATGACAGAAATGGAGTAGTCAACGTAGTGTTTCATCGCTGAACGCATATTGCTGACTTCTGCTTGTAAACCTTCAACTTGGTTTAGGGAGTCGAGCAGTCGCATATTGTCCTGTAGCTTTTGATTCAAAACGCTGGGCAGTACTTTTACTTCATCTTCTTTAAACAAGCTGTAGATAGCACTAATGCGCATTCCGTACATATTGTCGATCATGGTAGTGAGTTCGTCTTTGTGGACGATGAGCTTTTCTGTCGACGTTGAAACTTGTTGAAAAGCGTTTTTGAGGTTAGTGGTGCTGTAAGTAATTCCAACAATGAGTATCAGCATAGTCACGACGACGGGTACTAATACTTGAAAACGAATCGACAAACGATTCAATGATTGACGCATGGTGTGTCCTCTCCTAGGCGAAAATGGGATTGCTCATAATTATTATTCTTATCAATGTGACGGGTGATTTTAGGGGAGGATGTAAATAATTCAATCACGTATTGTTCTAAGAAATTCGCTTTTGCGATCCGCTTATATGCAACAAAAAATCCTTTTTATTCATGTGGTTAAGATTTGCCTGGTTATGATGACAGTAGAAATATAAGTATTTGCTCAGTGGCAGTATCAGTGGAAATGGTGGTTTATAGGTGAGAGTGATTAGTTAATAAGCAATTACGTAATGTGTCATACAGGCTTCAATTAACTGAAACACAACTGTCATATTCACATCCTAAAGTGAGCACCGTTCAAGTGAAACACAACGGCAATAAAGCCACTAAAGGAAATTGTGATGAAAAAGACAGTAATCGGTGCAATCGCACTTCTAGGCGCAATGGCAGTGACTTCTGTTTCTGCTAAAGAAACTATCTCTGCAGTGGGCTCTAGCAGCGTTACTCCACTGATGGAAGTTTTCTCTGAAACATACATGAAGTCAAACTCAAACGTATTCATTGAGGTTCAAGGCCCAGGTTCTTCTGCTGGCGTAAAAGCAGCGAAAAACGGCAGTGCAGACCTTGGTATGTCTTCACGTAACCTAAAAGATTCTGAAAAAGAGCCAGCTCTTAAAGAGTTAACCGTTGCTCTAGACGGTATCGCAGTAGTTGTTAACCCTAAGAACGGTCTTGACCAACTGACTGCAGAGCAAGTAACAGCAATCTACAAAGGCGAGATCACTAACTGGAAAGATGTTGGTGGTGCAGACAAGCCTATCGTAGCTATCACTCGTGACACAGCTTCTGGTACTCGTGGCGCTTTCGAAGACATCATGAAGCTTAAGAAGAAAGTATCTGGTATGAAAGTATCAGCGATTTCTCAACGCGCTCAAGTTGCTAACGGTAACGGTGCTCTGAAAACAATGGTTGCTTCAAACCCATACGCAATTGGCTACATCTCACTAGGTACTGTTGACTCTTCAGTTAACGCATTAGCTATCGACGGCACTGAAGCTTCTGTAGACAACGTGAAAAACGGTTCTTACAAAGTAGCTCGTCCTTTCCTTGTTCTTTACAAAGATGGCCAACCATCTGCTGAAGCTCAGAAGTTCCTAGATTGGATGGTTTCTGACGAAGCTCAAGGTCTTGTAGACAACAAAGGCTACATCTCAGTTAACTAATCTCAGTTAACACATTAAATTCCAAGTTTGCTCAGCCCACCATTTTAGGGCTGAGCGTTTTCAATCCAATTCGATGCTGCTGTGCGGCTCGAACTGTGAGATTTTCAAATGACCATCGCAAATAGTGAAAAGCTTATGAATACTGAAGCGACTCAATTGAATAAGTCAGGTCTACGCACCAAGAAGCGTGTAGATTGGAAAGAGCGTATCTTCCATGGCCTATTTTTAACCAGTGCCGTTATCGGTATTGTCTCTTTAGCAGTAATTGCTTACTTCATTGTTAAAGAAAGTATTCCAGCATTCCGAGAAGCCGGAGTTTCTGGAATTGTATTAGGCCAGGATTGGCTACCACCTGCGCTGTACGGCGTTGCAACCATGATTGTTGCGTCTGTGGTATCGACTCTAGGTGCTGTGATTGTAGGTGTTCCAATCGGCGTGCTTACAGCCATCTACATTGCGGAAATCGCACCAAAGCGTGTCGCCGACATCATCCGCCCAGCTGTTGAACTGCTTGCAGGTATCCCTTCGGTTGTATACGGATTCTTTGGATTGGTGATTATCGTTCCACTGATTCAAAACGTATTCAACGTGCCAGCGGGTAACACTATTCTCGCCGGTATTATCGTTTTGGGTGTGATGATTCTTCCAACGGTAATTACCGTCTCTGAAACGTCGATTCGTGCTGTACCAAGAACGTATAAAGAAGGTTCATTAGCACTAGGTGCTTCGAAAATTTTCACCATATTCAAGCTTCTTGTCCCTGCTGCTCGCAGCGGAATCATGACCGGCGTTATCCTTGGTATCGGTCGTGCCTTAGGTGAAACAATGGCGATCATTATGGTAATGGGTAATGCACCAGCAATGCCTGAAGGTATCTTGGATTCAGCTCGTACACTAACGGCGAACATTGCAATTGAAATGTCTTACGCAAGCGGTGTTCACGCGAATGCACTGTACGCTACGGGTGTGGTTCTGTTGGTGTTCATCATGTCGCTTAATGCGGTACTTCTATACCTAAACCGTGAGAAAGCGAGGTAATCATCATGTCACAAGTGAACAATATTTCTCAGGCTCCTCGCATGGACAAAGAAAAGCTGAAAAAAGCTCGTCAAACCAAAGACAATATTCTTAATGGCTTTGTATGGGCGGCGGCTGCAATGACGGTTGGTTTCCTATTCTGGATCATTTGGTACATCTTATCGAATGGACTACAGCATGTAGATTGGAACTTCATTACTGATAACTACACGCGTACCGGTGAAGAGCATGGTATCTTCCCTATGATTGTGTCTACGGTATACATGGTGGTAGCTTCGATTGCTGTTGCTGCGCCGCTCGGTATCATGACGGCAATCTACCTAACTGAATACGCTAAAGTGGGCAGTCGATTGGTTAAGGTTATTCGCTTCTGTACGGAATCATTAGCGGGTATTCCATCGATCATCTTCGGTCTGTTTGGTATGACATTCTTTGTGGCGATTCTTGGTCTTGGCTTCTCGATTCTATCGGGTGCACTGACACTAAGTATCCTTATCCTGCCAGTGATTATCCGTACTACGGAAGAAGCGCTAATGGCAGTGCCGCAAACATACCGCGAGGGTTCTTACGGCCTTGGCGCTTCGAAAATTTACACCATCTGGCGTTTGATTCTACCGAGTGCGATGCCAGGTATCTTAACTTCGGTCATTCTGAGTATTGGTCGTGTAATTGGTGAGTCTGCCCCTGTATTCCTGACAGCAGGTATGGTGGCACGTATTCCAGACTCTTTACTAGATTCTGGTCGTACGCTAACGGTTCACCTATACAAGCTGACTACCGAGCTATTCACTATTGAAGAGTGGAACCAAGCGTACGGTACAGCAACAGTACTTATCGTGGTCGTACTGCTTATCAACACAGTGACGAAATTAATTGCACGACGTTTCAACACAGCGACTTACTAAACCTTTCGAAGGTAAACGCTGAGCATTCAATATTGAAACCGACAGAATTGACGAATTAAGAGAAGACGAAAATGAACAAATTTAACATTGAAAACCTAGACCTGTTTTACGGTGAAAACCAAGCATTAAAATCGATCAACCTTCCAGTGCCAGAGCGTCAAGTGACTGCTCTAATCGGCCCGTCTGGCTGTGGTAAATCGACCCTATTGCGTTGTTTGAATCGAATGAATGACTTGATTGAAGGGGTGAAGATCACTGGCCGCCTAGAGATGGACGGTGATGACATCTATGGCAATATCGACGTCGCAGACCTTCGTATTAAAGTCGGAATGGTTTTCCAAAAGCCAAACCCATTCCCAATGAGCATTTACGAGAACGTGGCTTACGGCTTACGTGCACAAGGCATCAAAGACAAAAAACACATCGATGAAGTGGTTGAACGTTCTTTGCGCGGCGCGGCCTTATGGGATGAGGTAAAAGATCGTTTGAAGTCGCATGCGTTTGGTTTATCTGGTGGTCAGCAGCAGCGTTTGTGTATTGCACGCACAATTGCGATGGAACCCGATGTCATCTTAATGGATGAACCTACATCGGCGCTCGATCCAATTGCGACTCACAAAATTGAAGAGTTGATGGAAGAGTTGAAGAAGAACTACACCATCGTAATCGTGACTCACTCAATGCAGCAAGCGCGCCGTATCTCAGACCGTACTGCATTCTTTTTGATGGGTGAGTTGGTTGAACACAACGATACCCAAGTCATTTTCAGCCAGCCGCAAGATGACCGTACTCGTGGTTATGTGAATGGCGACTTTGGTTAATTAGCTTTAGGCTCAGAATTCATCTGGCACTCAGAATTATAACTATAAGCGATGGTAACTTTGCCCCTCACTAAGAGGGGCTTTTTTATAAGTGTTGATTTTTATTGGGTCGGCAAGCGAGTAGCGACTCTAAAACTCTGGGTCAGCTTGGAAGGTCATGCGCTCTTTGGTATACGGATGATCCAATACTAAAGACTCAGCATGTAGGTGTAGTCGCTGAGATTTTTTACCGTAGAGGGCATCGCCCACAATAGGCATGCCAAGGCCTAGGTGATGGGCACAGTGCATTCTTAGCTGATGGGTTCGGCCTGTTTTGGGGTGCAAGTAGAGTTTAGTTTTACCATCGTACTGGCCGATCACCTGCCAAGTGGTTTCTGCATGTTTACCGTGCTCAAAACAGACTAATTGTCTTGGGCGATCATACAAATCCCCTCGCAAAGGCAACTCAACTTTGCCTTCATTTTGGCTGAGTTCACCTTCGATTAAGGCGACATATCGTTTTTCGACACTTCGGGTGATGAATTGTTTTTGTAGGCTTTTATTTGCTCGCTTGGTCAACGCAAACACCAGTAAACCAGAAGTCGCCATATCCAATCGATGAATAACATATGGGCCTTCCACATCAGGGAAAAGCGCTTGTACTCGGGTATAGGCAGAGTCCTTAATATGCTTACCTGGTACGGACAAAAATCCGGCTGGCTTATTGACGATCACCATTGCTTCATCTTGATAGAGAATATCCAGCTCTTTGCCTTCGGCTGGGTTATCGAGCAATGGGTTATCGTCGACTTTTAACCCCTCTAGCATATGGCTCAAAATTGGATGGCATTTGCTTTGGCATGAAGGGTAGTAATGCTTATGTTGGCGAATCTCCGATTTTGGCGATATTCCCCACCAAAACTCTGCCATGGCAATTGGCTGGTAGCCGTGTAAGAAAGCGAAATGCAGTAACTTAGGCGCAGCACACTCCCCGGAGCCTGCTGGTGGTATTGGGTTATCGGTTGCTTCGAAAATGTCGATGAGGCTTTTTTCTACCCCGTTCCCGTTGAGAAAACGATATTGTTCAAACAGTTTGTGCTGTAGAGCATTCGAAAGTTCTTTACGTTTTTCTTTGAGTGCTTCTAGCTTATTGGTGATTTTCTCGAGCTCAGTTTTGGTTTGTGTTAAGCGTTGCTCCCACTCTAACTTTAAGTACTTAAGTTGGTTTTTTTCCGCGACACTTTGCCTACCTAAGTCGTCTACAAGGTTTTGCAATGCTTCAGCCGTTAAGGTGTGTTGCGCTTCTTTTCGTTGCTGCTTACGCTGTGCTCGGCTATCAATCATAGACAAACGCAATGCTTCAATGGCTTGTTCGGCCTGTTCAGTTTCGGTTTTAACTCGCGCTTCTAATTGAGCAAGTTCAGGTAACGCAGAGAGGTTGCTAACCTCGGTATTGATGTCGGTGATTTCTTGTAGCTCGGCTTTAAAAAAGCTATCACTAGATAACATGTCAAATACTGGTGGAACAAAGCCGGGAAGGTGGTTTTGATCGGCAATTTTGCCGGAAAAAGCTGAAAGAAAGCCAAGTTCACCTGCAGCGTTTTTCACCAACAAAACACCAAACATTTTGCCAGTCGCATCGTGGCTGTTTTTTTCCAACCCAAAGTCATGATTCCACTTTTGCTGAGTGCTTAAGTGACGCTGTAGTTGCTCACTAGCAAGCTCGCATAAAGGGTGCGGCTGATAATAGAAAGGAAAAGTAAAACGCTCGGGCAATGAGTATTGCGAAATATCGGCGTCGAAACGAGTAAACAGCGAGGTGGGGTTTTGCATGGCGCGGTATCAGTAGTCACGGTGTAAGGTCGGAATTGTACCCGATTACACCGCGAATACTAGCGCACATACTGGCTCTGTAAGCTGACGTACCAGTGATGTATGGTGCCATCATCTTTTTCTACCCAAAGATCATTGTGATAAGAGTAGATACGTCCGCTACTGGTGATGGAGAGTTTGTTGTCGCCAAACTCAATGACACGCACAAAAGGATCCGTGGTGACTAAAAACGGTTCAAGATCTTCGACCTTGTCATCCGAGCCTGCCAAAAAATAGTGATACTGAGTATCAGCTTCAGGATCTGTAGAAACAGTTCGATAGCCAATCACAGAGAAAGGTTCGCCTACACTTTTGTCCAATACTTGCTGTGCAAGTGTCACTTTTGCTGGCATGAACAACCAAACCGAGAAAAGGGCAGTTAGAGCAAGTAAAGAGTAAAAGCTAATTTTAAGTAATTTCATACGTATCCCGAACGTTCATTTCGGGTGGATAGTATCACTACTATACGGCGATTAAATTGATCTATAAAAAATTTACTTCGTGATTCTTAAGAGGGTTCGGGCAGATTTGCGTTACTACGCGGACTAACTGCAAAAAATAAATCACTCAGCAACAATTAATTATTTTTTCTTTCAATACTTTAACTCGACAATTATAGTTAAACTCATAAGTGATTTTGTTCAAGCTCAATTTTGAGCTCTTGGCGTGAATTATCAGACACGTTTGACCATAGTGCTAGTGTGGCCTTATTTGGTAGTGGGTAGAGGTGGTTACATTGATACTCTTATCAGGAATATTGCTGTAACTGGGGCTCGCGCTGCGAGGAGTGTTAGTGTGAAAAATACGATTGATTTAAACTTATATCGATTCTTGGATTTACTCTATGAGCAGAAATCGCAAGCTAAAGTCTGCCATACGCTAGGGATTAGCCGAGCGACGTTTAACCGTCACTTGGCAGATTGCCGTGAATTGTTCGCGAATGAACTGTTTCTGGCGACCAAAGGGATTTATCAACCGACATTGTTTACAACTCAATTGATCGCCATTGTGAAAGAGCCCCTCGAACAGTTAGAACAGGCGCAGCAGATTTCTCAATCTTTTGAGGGTGACAACGCCAATATTGACTACATATTCCATGTGGCTAACCCGCTTAGTTCATTGTTAACCGTTCCTCTGGTTCAAGGCTTAACGTCAGAGAATGTTCAGCCGAACATATCTATTGTGGATTGGTCTTTGGAGGGGGTTGAGTTTCCCCGATCTGGCAGTTTAGCGGTTGGGATTTCTGGGTACCCAAATGAACTCAACGAGCGAGTTGTTGAACGCAAACTAGGTTCACTTCAGATGTACGTCTATCTCTCTGAGGAGGTGGCAGAAGCGCACTTTGAGAGTGTAAGTCTAGAAGACTTAGAGCGTTTTGATATGGTGCGCGTATCCATGGGATCATTGGATGACAGTGCATATTATGAGCGACTTCGCCGTCGAATCGGTTTAGAACTGAAGCAAAAGTTAACCGTTGCGTCAGTACATTCTGCACTTGATTGTGTAAGGGAGAATCAATACGCGTTTGTATGTCCCCACATCGCAGAATCGTCTATTCCTAAAGGCGTGGTCAAAAAGCCAATTACGTTGGGTAAGGAACCGATGCAGTATGAAATCGGTATTCAATTCCATCGCGCCTGCTATCAGCACCCGGTAATAAATAAAATTGAAAACATCATCACTCAAAGGTTGCGTGAAATCGCAGAGAAGTAGCGGCTTCATCGGAAGCCGCTGATTCCAATTAGAAGTTCACACTTGCTGTCACTCGTACAACGTCTTCTTCGATGTCTTGGTCGTTGTACGTCTCGGACAGCTTGCCGTAGTCAACGGTTAATCCAATCATACGCCAATTGACCGTACCGCCGACCGACGGGTAAACGTTATCAAGATTAAAGTCAGCCATGCTTGAATCTTCAAACTCAACATCCGCATTCAGATAATTAATGCCTACTTTCGGAATGATATCGAACTCAGCGATCTGAAATTTGTAGCCGATGTTGGCATACAGCCCCCAAGCATCTTGGTCGTTAGGTTCTTCAAACTCAACCGCTTCTGTACCGAATGAAAAACCGCCGCCAGCCACTATGTTGTTACCAATTTCATGACTGTAGCCTAAAGTCGCGAGTGTTTGATCTCCGACTAGCGTAGCGCCTGCTTCAAATGATCGGTTACGCTCAGCTGAAAAAGCAGAGCCAGAGGCACATGCAGTCACTAGCGCGAGTGTAAGAGGTACGATGCGAAATGATTTCTTCATTGGTTTATCACTGTTTGGGTTGAAAACAAACTGATACTAAAGTGTTTCCAGTTTGCTTTTTGCGCACGCTTGGTCTCAAAAATGAGCCTGAGTACTGCAAACTCATATTGGGCTGCTATATTGAAAAGGCGAAGTGTCTTCAATGACTTAAGTGAGGGGTTATGCGTAGGTGGATGCTGTTGGTCATCAGTCTGTTTGTGGCTGGGTGTGGCACTAAGTTTGTGTATAGCAACTTGGATTGGTTCATTGTTGACTACGTTGAAGACTATATCGATTTGGAGTCGGAGCAAAAGGAAGTGTTGACCGAGCGCTTGGAGTTGCTAATGCAATGGCATCAAAGCAACGAGCTACCTTTATATACCCAACATTTAAATGAGCTCATCGCGATGGATCCTAAGCAGGTCACGCAGCAAACCTTACTCCGGCAAGAAGCTAAGTTTCGCGCTCATACCGACAGGTTAGTTAGACGTGTCGCACCGGACATTTATGCCTTATCGCAACAACTTACCGACCAGCAAGTAGAAGACTTTATTGATAGCCTAGAGGAGCGGCATAAAAAATTTCGAGACAAATATCAGGGACTCGATGATTCAGAGATTCGTCAGCGCTACCAAGAGAGGATCACCGAAAGTTTGGATAAGTGGTTAGGAAAGCTTACAGAGCAGCAGCGAGAGTATGTTTCTCTGTGGGTAGAAGAGGTTCAGATAACCACATTTGATTGGATGGATCAGCAAACTCGAATTCGCCAACAGGTTCAGGCCCTATTAGTTCAACGTGATAACCTTGCTTACTTTCAGCCGCAGTTTCATCAGTTGTTATTCGATCCAGAAGGCACCTATTCAGAAACTTTGCGTACCAAACGAGATTTCAACAAGCTCGTTGCCGATAAGTACTTAGTTGCCATTATTAATCATATGACTGAAAAGCAAACTCGTCACTTTAGGGAGGAGTTAGAAGATTGGCGAGATATCACTCTTAAACTGGCGAACAACTAAGCCAAAGAGCGATACCTTGAGTGGTAGCTAATAACTACTTTGTCGCAAGCCCCTTACCGTTCAAATAACCCAACATGTGGGGGCGAGATTCTCCCGATAACTTAGTGGTGATTTGCTCTGACCAAGTTGACTGTTTTTGGTTTGATGAACGAGAAGCGTAGTAGTCCATCATGGTTTGGTCGTATTCCTCCACCTTGTTGATATCCAGCGGTTGGTAGCTGTTTTCGTGCATGATTACCTGAGGAGACAAACGTGGTTTACGTTGAGGATCTTGCGCTGGGTGACCAAGACACATACCAAACAGTACCGCTGTGTATTTTGGTAACTCTAATAGTTCATCAACTTGCTGTGCACTATTCCTTAGCCCGCCGATATAGACGCCACCTAGCCCCATTGACTCCGCTGCGAGCAAGCAGTTCTGAGCCATGATTCCTGCATCGACAGCACCAATGAGAGTGAGCTCAGTGAATTCAGGTTTCACTTTGTCATTCATCTGTATGTGGCGTTGGAAATCGATACAGAAAACTAAAAATTCGGCAGCGCTTTCTACATAAGGCTGATTGCCCGCTAATGTTGCTAATGCTTTGCGTTTATTTGGGTCGGTGATGCGTATAACGGAGTTAACTTGTAATAGGCTCGACGAAGAAGCAGCGATACCCGCGGCGATAATGGTATCCAGTTGCTCCGCATTGATAGGTTGTTCGGTGAACTTACGAATCGAGCGATGTTCAAAGATAGTATCTAATACAGCATTCATTCTTGGCTCTCCTGTAAGGGGATGGCATCGATGGAATAAACAACCTTACCTCTTGAGGTATGCGTTTTCGTGACACGTACACCGTTGAGTTCCATTTCGTAGGGTTGTCTCTTTTTGAGTGTTTCTGAGCTTTCTACCACTAACTGACGAATGTCATCGAAGTTACTGTCTGGCGACAGTGCATTAAGCCATAGGCACTCGGCGTAGTAGAGGCTTTCTATAATGTCTGATTCTTGTTGATAGTGTTCGAGGTATTGTTGTGGGTCTATTTCCAATACCATCCGAAACACTTCTTCTTGCGCTTTAGGATTTTCAATCGCAACAATCATCAGGTTCATAAAGTGATCTGGGTAGTCATACAGATAGACATTGAATTTGGCACCTATTTGATCGTAGGCGTAGGCATAATCCGAAGGAGTATGGATATCCATAATGGCCTCTAGGCTACCCGGTCGAGGAGGCGCACTGGCTAACCACCGCTGCAAGTCGTCTGCTTGCTCGGCTGACAGTTGAGAGTGGTACTCTTGTACCGATTTTTCTATGACCTGCCTGTGATCGACTTTTATTCGTGGTGCGAGCAGTTCGGCGTTGGTGTTATAAGTGGTAAAAACGTCTTTTGCTGATAGCCCTGTTGTCGCCACTTGCCAATCGAATGCTTCATTTTCAATGACCACGACGTTGGCAGCAACGGGCTCAGTAATTGTCTCATCCGAAGTCGGATCGGGTGTCGTACACCCGACCACGAGCGATAGAACACCGCCAGCAAAGAGTAAACGCCTGAGCAAAATTGTTGAGGGAAACTTCATGTATCTTCCTGATATTGGCGAATCTCTATCCATTTGATTTCTAAACTAACACATTCGTTATTAAGGTAAAGTCTCGGTTCACCTTATCTCAATATCCGTGTATGTTGGTGATTGTGTACAATCATGAAACAGGACGATTATGATTTTGGAGTGGGTGCTGTTGTTTGCGGCCGGTGTATTAGGCGGGATCATGAACTCGATCGCAGGTGGAGGAAGTTTCATTACTTTCCCTATGCTGATGGGTGTCGGCGTTCCGCCGATCGCAGCGAATGCGACCAATACGTTCGCTGTTTGCGCGGGTTACTTGAGCGGTACTTACGGTTTTCGTCACGATATTAAGCACTCAAAGAATCAGCTAATACTGATTACTGTTCTGAGTCTAATTGGCGGTGCGATAGGCGCTTATTTACTGCTTAACACACCAGAAGAATTGTTCTTAGAGGCGATTCCTTGGTTACTGCTTTTTGCCACTGTCTTATTTATCTTTGGTGCGCAGCTTAACGGTTTAGCGAAAAAATTGGTTTCATCTCACCAGCATGCCAGTAAGGCTGGTGGTTTAGCGTTAGGGTGCTTTCTCATTCTGGTTTCGGCTTACGGCGGCTTTTTTAATGCAGGCCTTGGAGTCATTGTGCTGAGCTATCTTGCGCTGGCGGGTTATCAAAATATCAATCTAATGAACGGACTGAAATTACTGGTATCGTCTTGTGTTTCTTTAGTCGCGATTGCTATTTTTGTTTATGACGGTGTCATTGATTGGCCTAGAGGAATCGCGGTGTTATTCGGTACATTAGTGGGGGGATATGTTGCAGCAAGAGTGTCTCGACGGGTTCCTCAGCACTATGTCCGATGGCTAATTATTGGCTCTAGCCTTGCGATCACAGGCTATTTTTTCTACCAAACTTACCTATAAACGGATGGGTCGATTGAATGATCAAAGGCAGTGAATACCCTTCTCATAAAGCGCTGAGAACGTTTATTTCAGTGGCTAACTCACTTAGCTTTTCTCAAGCTGCGCAGGAGTTATGTGTCACTCAGAGTGCTGTGAGTAAGCAGATCGCTTCGTTGGAGCTGCAACTAGGACAAGCACTGTTCGAGAGGCATGCTAATGGCATTACGCTGACTGTAGCTGGGAAGCATTACTTACCTAAAGTAACGGAAGCGTTAGAAGCAATACAGTACGCCACGGCAAGTGTGTTACAAAGTGGTCAGGCACAGGGGTTACTTAGAGTAAACGTCACCCCTTCATTTGCTAACCTTTGGCTCATCCCAAACATTCGTCGCTTTCATCAGACGCATTCTAAGCTTCAAGTCTCGGTGACAACAGGAGATGGACAGGTCAAAGAGTCTCTTTCGAATGCGGATATTATGGTGCGATGCTTGCCTTTATCCAAACATTACGACAATGCTCATTTGCTTTGCGAAGAAGAGTTGGTCTTAACAGCGGAGGCAAACACCAAAAATATCGAAAGTATCGATGAGTTAGCAAAGCTGTCGTTTATTCCTCAAATTACTCGCCCTCAGTTATGGGAGCAGCTTCGATATGAGTTGGGACTAGAGCAAGACCCTACTTACTATCCTGTAGGTTTTGAGCATTTCTACTTGACGCTAGAAACGCTCAAAAAAGAGGGAGGACTAGCGCTTTTACCACGCTTTATGGTCAATAGCGCACTGGAGGAAGAGACGTTGAGTAACCCGATGCGAGTCAGTTTTATGAGTGGCTACGGCTATTATTTAATTGTGCCGAACTATCGAATGGCTTCGCGCCCGGTGTATGATTTTGTTGAATGGCTTAAAAGCGAGTTTGAGCTGAAATGAGCTTTCCTTAGCAGTTCCATGCCGTGACTTCTCTTGACTGAAGAGCAGGTAAACAAAAAAGCCTTAAGCATTGCTTAAGGCTTTTGTCGTTTGTAAGAGAGTTATTTAATTAACCCAACTTCTCGATAGTATTTTTCAGCGCCTGGATGTAACGGTGCTGAAAGGCCATCTTTTACCATTTGTTCTTTCTTTAATACGGCGAAGGCAGGGTGAAGCTTCTTAAAGTCATCGAAGTTTTCAAACACCGCTTTTACTATCTCGTACACCACTTTTTCTGGTACAGCAGTAGAAGATACGAAAGTTGCACCAACACCGAAGGTCATGGTGTCCATATCATTGCCTTTGTACATACCACCAGGTACGGTCGCGATACGATAGAAGCTATTGTCTGCCACTAAGCTATCGACTTTTGGCCCGGCAACAGTTACAACTTTACTCTCACACGATGTGGTCGCTTCTTTGATTGCGCCACTAGGGTGCCCAACGGTATAAACCATCGCATCGATTTTGTTATCACACAGCGCTTTGGATTGCTCCGATGCTTTCAACTCGGAAACCAGCTTAAAGTCTTTTTCGGTCCAACCATATTGCTTCATCAGCACTTCCATAGTGCCTCGCTGACCAGAGCCTGGGTTACCAATGTTTACACGTTTACCTTTCAAGTCCTCAAAGGTTGAAATACCCGCGTCCGCTCGAGCGACGACGGTAAAAGGTTCTGGGTGGACTGAAAAGACGGCACGAAGATCTTTGAAGGCGCCGTTATCAGCAAACTTGCTGGTGCCATTGTATGCGTGATATTGCCAATCTGATTGAGCGATGCCGAGATCGAGTTCACCAGCACGAATGGTATTGATGTTGTAAATCGAACCACCGGTACTTTCAACGGAGCAGCGAATGCGGTGCTCTTTTCTAGACTTATTGACCAAACGACAAATTGCCCCTCCCGTTGGATAATACACCCCCGTAACGCCACCCGTTCCTATCGTGACGAAAGTATCCTGTGCCGATGCTGAAAACGAAGCGCCGAGGGCTACCGATGCTGCGGCTGCGGTTATCAGAGACTTGAGTTGTTTCATGATCCATCCTTATCATATGTTGTAGCTCTTAAACTGTACGGGCCTAAACGGAACACAGTGACTGTTTAAATTCCTTAGCCTGGTAGGTTTGTATGTCGAGCTGAGCAAGTGTTGCTTTTAGGTATTCAACCTGATGGGCATTGTTTGGAGCTAGTTTCCCATCAATGGTATGAAGATTGTTTTCAAATCCTACTCTTATATCTTGTCCCAATAGGGCTGATGTCACCAAGCACTGGGCTTCTGAACGCCCGAATGCACAGACGGCTCGTCGAATAGAGCTCTCATGCTCTAATGGTGCGAGCATGGGTAGGAGATCCTTCGGCGAAGATTGCAAACCTTGTTGATATCTACCTAAGACTAGCAAAAGGTGATGATTTTGCTTGGGAATGACGCCAGTTGTGACATAAGACAAGTATCGTTTTACATCTTCAGGAGAATACAGAATGTACTGGCTGATGATGTTTTCATTTGTAACCCAATGGAAAAATTCACTCGCGACCTGAACGTGCTGCTCATGGGGAACGAGTTCCTTTAAAGCAAAAGAGGCTGCCGGAGGTCGTGTATGTCTAATCAAATCCATCTGTTGCTCTGGGGAGAACTTACCGATGGCTTCTGTGGTCAATTGGATGAGAATAGAATCGCCAACCTCTGCTTGAACTGCATCAAGCAAGCGTTGATTGTCAGCTACGGCTAAACTATGAGCGCCTTGCTGATCTCTTGCATGCAAATGGACCATGGCCGCCCCCGCGTCTCGGCAGGCGACAACTTCGTTAACGATTTCACTGATCGTCATTGGTAAACATTGATGATCTGCCTTGGTTTTGTGTGCGCCATTAGGAGCGACGATAATTCCAATTTTGTTAGTCATGGGTAAGTTCCGGCAAGTCAGAGAACACTTGTTCAAGCGTTAAACTTAGTTTATCAACGAGTATCTCGATTTCAGCTTCAGTGATGATATATGGCGGTGCGAGCAAAATATGATCACCTTGTTTGCCATCAATTGTGCCACCCATTGGGTAAACCATAAGACCATTGGCCATCGCTTGAGACTTGATGCGTTTATTGAGCTGAAGTTGCGGGTTATACGGACGTTTGGATGGCCTATCCTCAACCAGCTCAATACCAATGAATAACCCTCTACCGCGTATATCGCCAAGATAAGGGAGCTCGCCTAAACGTTCATGTAAGGTGTTTTTCAGTAACACACCCTTGGTTCTCACCTGTTCAAGCAAGTGGTCTTCCAATATTGTTTTTACTGTTGCGACACCAGCTGCACTCGCCATTGGATGAGCCATAAAGGTGTGACCGTGTTGAAAGTAGCCACTGCCATCATGGAAAGCTTGGTATATCTGGTCGCTAACCAGCACAGCACCAATTGCTTGATAACCCGCAGCTAAGCCTTTAGCTATGGTCACAATGTCTGGAACGATGTTCTCCTGCTCAAATGCGTAGAATGAGCCTGTTCTTCCAACACCGCACATCACTTCGTCCAGTATTAGTAATACATTGTATTTGGTGCAAATTTCACGAATTCTAGCAAAGTAGCCTTCAGTGGGGACTAATGCCCCCGAGGTTGCCCCGACTACGGGCTCTGCGATAAAAGCCATGACGCTATCTGGCCCGAGTTCCAGAATGCGCTTCTCTAACTCATTAGCGGTCCTTTCTGAATACTCAGCGACTGACTCATTGGTGTACTGTTCTCTATAAGGGTAACAAGGTGAAATGTGGTGGCTGGTGGTCAATAGCGGCTCATAGGGCTCCCGGCGCCACATATTCCCCCCAACGGATAAAGCTCCCAGTGTATTGCCATGGTAACTTTGCTTTCTTGAAATGATGTGGCGTTTACTGTTTTGGCCTAGTTCTACAAAGTACTGGCGTGCCATTTTTATCGCTGATTCCACTGCTTCAGAACCACCACTGACAAAGTAAGCGTGGTTTAAATTGTCCGGCGCTAAGCCACATAACAGTTGCGCAAGCTCCTCACTGCTTTGATTCGAAAAAAAGCCAGTATGCGCATAAGGGATAGAATCGAGCTGCTCAGTGATGGCTTGCTTTACTCGCGGAGCGTTATGCCCTAAGCAGGAAACGGCTGCGCCACCGCATGCATCTAGGTACTGTTTACCCGTTGTGTCGTATAGGTAACTACCTTGGCCATGAGAAATTTGTGGCAGCTTAGATTTGCAGTGACGATGAAGAATATGGCTCATGAATTGGATTTCCGTATTGACCTAATAATGCACAGCGCTAGCCTGTGTCCGCTCGCAATATATTCGGGGTTAGTTTATGAATTGACAAATGAGCATATTTCAATGGGTATTCCGCTAGGGAATAGCTAATTAAGTATGACTCCCAATCGTTAAGTCATTTCATTGTTTGATTCGGAGAGTAGGTCGAAAGTACTACCGAATGTGACTCACCTTTTATACTGAGTGTGACTTTTTTCTTACAGATTCAGTATGGAACAAGCTATTTTATTGTTTTATGCATTAAAAACAGTGGCTTACTTGGTTTGGTGTGATGGTTGGTCATACGTCAAAGCTTTGTACCTGTGCCGTTCGCTCGTAGCGGTAGAACGTCAATAAATATGACTATTCTTGAAAGTGAGAACGTTATTTAAGGTATTGATAAATAATAAGTAATAGGTCGCGATTGAAATGCATATTGACTTGTGTGAGAGGGCTCCATTGACATATTGGCTCTAAACGATAGTTTTAGAAATATAGTTTGAAAATAAAATGAGGAGAATAAGCATGGACGAGCCAATGCGTACCAATATTACTCTGTTGTCAGAGTTGAGTATGCAATCCAATTTATTAAAGGAATCACTAGAATCTAATTTGGATGTGACCGTTAATATTACACCTTTCTCCTCTGTAGTTGATAAAAATGTTATTACTAGGCCGATCAGCAATATAGTGTTAATTGATTTTTCCCATATAAATGATGAGGACTTTTTAACATACACACAGCTTCGCAGTCAGTCCTCAGGTGTGATTAAGGAAGTGCTAATTAATTGTCCTAGTGATATACAGTCATCAAGACTATTTAAATGGCGCGATTTAGTCGGTGTATTTTATATCGAGGATGATATTCGTTGTTTTGCTAAAGGAATGACAAAAATCCTATCAGATGAGATGTGGTTGTCTCGTAAGGTTGCTCAAGACTACATACAACATTTTAGAGGGACTAATACGGTATCTACATCTCAAGCCTATAAGCAGCTAACTAAAAGAGAAAAGCAGATAATTCAACTGCTTGGGCATGGTGCTTCCAACATCCAAATCGCTCAAGAGTTGTTTGTAAGTGAAAATACAGTGAAAACACACCTGCACAATATTTTTAAGAAAATTAATGCTAAAAATAGACTACAAGCTCTACTTTGGGCTAACAACAATATAGGTATTGAAGAGCGAGCCTAAGCATTTTAACGAGTGCCACCAATCAGATTCAAACATTTAAAGGTGCTAATTGATGATTAGCACCTTTTTATTTCTTGTCAGACCTCTTACTTGTCGTAAATAACTAAATTGTCAGTATCAATAATGAGAATTTAAATTATTGTCACTGATAATGTTATATGTTGTGTGAATGTTAGTATATATTTGAGCTTGCTTTGGCTTATGGTATGAGAAACAACTTAGCTGAAGCTTATTTAAAGTATTGAAAGTATTAGGTATTGGTTAGGGAAGATATGAAAGAACTAAGCATGGATATCGTTGCTACTCGCGTGAACATTCTGATGATGACGCAATATAGCCTTCAGAGCGAAAATTTTCGTCAGATGTTACAGGAGGCTACAGGACTCTCTATCTCTTCCGTTGATCCTACTCGGAAAATGGACGTCGCATCGATTCCGGAAAATAGTATCGTGATAATCGATATCTCAGTGTCTAATCTGCTAGAAGAAATCGTCAAGATAGTTAAAGAGTCAGATAAAGTTGTTGGTACGGTATTGTTTAATGCTGAAGAGGACATGAGTGTAGAAGACGTTCTCAGTTGGAAGTCATTACGCGGTACTTTTAGTGCTAGAGACTCGCTCCCACAGGTATGCCAAGGGCTAAAAGCGATCGCTAACGGCGACAACTGGTTGCCGCGTAAGATCATTAATAAGCTCATCAGTTACTACGAGCTAAATATCAATAGCTCACAAGACTTGGGCTATTTAGGAACGGATTTGACTCGTCGTGAACTAGAGATCTTAGAATCTTTAAAGACTGGTGGTTCGAATATAGAAATCGCTGATTCGCTGTTCGTGAGCGAGCATACTATTAAGTCACACTTGTATAATATTTTTAAGAAGCTAGAAGTGAAGAACCGCACTCAGGCAATGGCTTGGGCAAGGAAGCACTTATAGTAAGCTCATAGAAAATAAAGGAAAAAGGGTCGCTCTATGCAACCCTTTTTTTAGCTTGCCAGTTTAAGTGCCTTGTTTAGCACCTTAGAGGATAACCCTTTAAAGTTCTGATAGTTTCCTCTGAATTTGTTTTTTAATGTGTATAGCGTCGAACCATAATCCTCGGAGAAGTGAAAGCCGTTTCGATCGATAATATATTGGTTAGGTATCTCTCCCCACTCTGGAATAGTGAAAGATGCCAAGCCCTTTTCTGAGATTAGGTGGTAGTATGCGAACTCTCGCCCATCTTGCTGAGATATGCGTTTCTGGCTGACATGAACTCGCTCCCCGTCAAATATCTTTTCTTTGATAACACGTTCACTAAAATAGGCATTAATCTCACCTTGTTCGTGTGCGGCTTTCACAAGGTAGGTGAGCGAGTGCTTTTGATCCAAATCGAAGATATTGGCTCCTGACCTTAGTTGTTTATAAAGGCCATGACATTCATCAAATGCGAAGTGTTTGGAAGATTCAAGGATTTCACGCCACGCAACACTCTTCTTATACAGCTCGTTGACTTTGGCGATGTTTTTGAAAATGGATAGGGAGCCAGACATCCAGTGAGGCAACATACTAATAGTATCGAACTGCGCCCAGTCGTTGGGTAACTGATGAAATACGTCACCATAGATGACATCGATGTCACCGGTAGCCCAATGGGAATATCCCTGAAGTTCGTCTGAAAAAATGTCACCAAATGCAGGTCTAAAATCACAGAGTTTTCCTGGCTTGGTGATGTTAGTTTGAATACTCAGCGTTTGCTCGATCTTATTAATCAGAGCTTGCTGCGACATAGCCAGTACTTGAAAGTTACTCGGCAGTGATGAAGGCATTTCTATATCAGTGATAAATATGACCTGCAGCTGTTCGTTGCCTGCTAAACTATTGAGATAGAAAGGGAAGTAGTTTGGTAGCTTCCCATAGTAGGGGATCAGTAGCGCAACTTGGTGCATCGTGTCATCCTTGGCTAATAGTCGGAGTCTCTGAATGCTCGATTCAGAGAAATCAGTAATGGGTTAAGTAAATAATCGGCGACAGTACGTTCGTCGAGTAGAATGAGTACCTCAGCGGGCATACCAGGGTAGAGCTTGATGTGGCTATTTTGCTGGACGGTTTCCATATCGAGTTCGACATTAATGGTATAACTCGCCGTATCCGTTGAGTCGTCGGTAATACTGTCTGCTGATATGTAGACAACCTTGCCCGATATAGGTAATAAACGTCGGTAGTTATAAGAAGTGAGTCGGACCTCAGCGGTTTGCCCTAACTTAAGGGTATCGATATCAGAAGGGGTCACATTGGCTTCAACGATCAATTGGCTGTCTACTGGTACGATCTCCATTAGCACTTCGCCGCTTGAAACTATGCCACCCAGAGTGTTGACGTTGAGCTCAACCACTTTGCCATTAATTGGGCTGACTACCGTAGAACGAGCGAGCTCTTCCTGTGCTTGCAGTAGATGCTCTTTGAGCTCAATGATATCTCGCTCTGCAATCTCTAGCTCTTCAGACGCTTCTTTTATAAATTCGAGTCTAAGGTTAGCAATACTTTGCTGAGCTTCAGCAATGACAAGTTCTTCGCGAGCCATGACGGCATCGTAGTCATCGATTCGTCTCTGGATGTCCAATCGTTCACGCTGAGACAACAGCATTTGATCTTTGGATGCATAGCCTTTCTTTAGTAGTTTAGAAAGCATGGTGACCTGCTCGTCCAAAATGACCAGAGCCTTTTTGTCAACTTTAGCTCTTGCTACGTAGGAGTTGAGATTTTGTTTGGCTTGTTCAACTTGCTTTTGTGCGATCTGAATTGCACCCTCTAACGCTTCATGGCGAATCTGCTTTAGTTTGGTTTGGGTGGCGATAGCTTGAGTAATAAGAGGGTCATCTTGCTCTAAGCTTGCTTTAAAAGCGATATCGTTTGTTTCACTTATCTCGGATTGAAGCCGATTGTATTTTGCTAGTGCATTATAATAACGGGATTTTATCTGAAGATAGCGTGTTTTAGCTTTAGTCGGATTCAGAGACAGTAAAGGTTCTCCCACTGCAACCAATTGGCCTTCTTTGATATAAATGTCTTCGATTATGCCACCGTCGAGGTGCTGCACTTTTTTTCGGTTACCTTCTACAATGACTTGCCCAGGAGCGATGGCCGCGCTGCTAAGGGGCGCAAAGTAGATCCAGCTAAATACCACTCCACCGCCTATGCACAAGGTGAATAAGCCCAATTTAATCCAGTGTTGAACTGTTAGTGTCGTACTAGCCATGATTAGAGGCCTTTTTCATGTGAATACTCTGCGCTTGGGCCAGTTTTTTGGTGGGCGTATTGGATTTGATGGTGCCATCTTCTAGCAGTACGATGTGGTCTGAAAGCCCAAGAAGACTAGAGTGACTTGTGGCAAACAGTGTTGTGAGACCATCTCGTTTACGCTGAAGAATCAAGGCTTGGAGTAGCTTTTCACCGTTCGGGCCAAGAAAAGCGTCTGGCTGATCCAATATCAATAGTTTAGGTGACTCATAGATGGCTCTTGCTAACAGCAATTTGTGGTATTCGGACGTTGAAGGAACCAAATCTTTATTGAGATCTGTTTCATAACCTTTAGGCCACTTTAGGATTCTTTCGTGTATCCCTAGTTTTTGACAAGCGATATATGCCTTATTGGGGTCGTGGTTAATCTTAAATCCAGAGAGATTTTCCATTACCGTTCCTGACAAAAACTTGGACTGGCTAGAGTAATAGCCTAGTACATCAGATTGGTTTTCCGAGTACCATTGCTGATATGAGGCTCCGTCTAATCTTACCTGCCCTAGGTTCGGATGTATTAGTCCAGCCAGTGCTTTGAGTAAGGTACTTTTCCCGCATCCAGATTCACCAACAATAGCGATACATTGACCAGCGGCAATATTGAGATTGATCCGAGACAGGAAAGGCGAGCTACTATTTGGATAGAGAAGCATGACATTTTCAGCGGTGAGTTGGCCGTTTGCGTCTGGTAACGTAGCGTCAGCAGGTAAGCTTTTGCTGATGTCGGTAATTTTGCTCAATTGACGCCAGTATTTTAAAGCGCTTAACCATGCATTAAGGCTTGTCACCATAGACTCATATGGTGCAAACACTCGGCTGGCCAGCATGGTTGCAGCAATCATGGCACCTGCAGTAAGTTCACGTTCAACCACCAGAGAAGCACCAATTGCGACAATCGCTATTTGCGCTAGTGCTCGGAAAAACTTGGTATAACTAAGGATATTGGTGGTTTTTGATAACGCTGAGGTGACTTTTTGGTATCCATGTTCATCCTGCAGGCGGCTTTTTTCAGCAATGGTATTTATTAACCCATGAGCTCTAATGGAATCAGTATCATGGATAGAATCGAATGCTACATTGGTGTGTGAGGTTGCCTGTTTAAATCGATAATTTACTAGCGATAGTAAAACTAACAGCGAGATAACTGAAAGACATATCACACCATAAATAGGGTGCAAACCTGTAAGAAACAATAGTAGAAGTGGTGTCCATGGTAGATCAAACAAAGGACCTAATGACGAGGACAGAGCGCTGCGCACTCCCTGCATCAACTTAATGACTTCAGGCCGATTTGTGTTTTTATCTTGATGGCTGTGCTGGATTGAGGCGCTGAAAACGCTGGTGCCAATTTGATGGCTCCAACTTGCACTCATGGAAAGTAACATCCTATTTCTTATCCAGTCGATCAACGTATGTAGAACAACGAAAGCAATGGCGATTGCAGTAAGTAGCCATAGTGTATCGAGGCTTTGGGACGTCAGAACTCGATCGAAGACTTGTAATGAGTAAAAGGGCAGTGCTAATACAAACAAATTAATGAAAAAAGAAAACACCAATACCCAGATAACCTGCTGACGCAATATTCTGGTGGCTTTAGCAAAATTTTCTTGAAAATTCAGCTTTGTGTTTGTCTTAGCTTCTGAACTGGGGGTAGATCGCAAAGTCTGTCCCTCGACTTCCGGTAGTGTTAAACGCAGAAAAGGTGAAGGGTAACCCTTCACCTTGTATTTCAAATATTCGGCTTACAACCGCTTATACTGGCGCCATATCTACTAGTGATTCACCGCCAACGGTGATTTCACTTTCAGATAGGTCTGTAATAATCGTAACGGTGTTTTCACCTTCACCAAATGTGAACGCGTGCAGATCAATTTTGCCATCAGGTACAAATGACAGGCCTAACATTTCAATGTAGGCATCTTCCAGATCGCCAGTGATATCTTCTGAGCTAAACTGCAGCTCTCCAGAATCAGAAAACTTGCGAATCCCTTCTAACGATAAGCCTTCAAGCCCAACAGCAAGCAAGGTATTGTCGGTATCTGGTGTTTCTTCGTTGCCATCGTCTTGAGATTGTCCCATGATGCTTGATAGGCTTACATTGGCGTACACAGGCTCGTCACCGTAACCGACGATGCCTTCAATGCCACGCGCCTGGCTTACGAAATCAAAGGTGTCTGTATCTTCAGTATCGTTCTTGACGTAAACCACATCAAACCCTTTACCACCTGCAACCATTTTGTCGTCTAGCGTGGCAACAATGCGGTCGTTACCTTTTGCGCCGAATAAGCTATCTTGACCAACACCACCTTGGATGAGGTCATCACCGGCACCGCCTGTAATGTAGTCATGTCCAGTGTTACCAATCAATACGTTATTGTCGCTGTTACCTTCGATTGTGTCATCGCCACTTAGGCCCAATACAACATCACCAGCTTCGGCACTAGTGATTACGTCATCACCTTGTGTACCGCTAACAGCTTCTACATCTCCAACAGCAGCTTTAAGATCTTCGTATACGTTGTTGAACATAATTCGTCCTCTCTGAATTTCCTTGTAATTTATAGATAAACAACCGTTTTCTGTCCGAATATGTCGGCATGCTTTGGAGTTTATGTTTAGAAGTACTAACCAATGACATTCATATTCAAACGACAAGAGTATTCTAGCCAGCTCGAAAAATTACTGGGGACGAAATAGGTATTAAATTAAAGTATAGTTAAAACAAGGTGTTAGGCTTATTAACTGCGATAAATAAAACGTTGGTTAAATAATTATTAAAATCATCAGTGAAGAGATGAGAAAAGTATGAGGTAAAGGCTAGGTAGCGAGCTAAATAGCCTAACGCATAAGGGTGATATTGGGGAATTTGCCGAGATAATTTAGGTCGTCTTGGTAGCGCTTATCTGCGACTTCAAGCTGTTTGTCATCGTAAGGAGCAAATCGGTTTCCATGAGTATAAGCGTTATCTTCGAGTACACGTAGTACCTTAGAAGAGTTCTCACCAAGTTGTGATAAAACTTGGATTGTTTCACTGGTTAGGGTCTTTCGACTGCGAGCTACTCTTTCAGACAGTACGCTCTGCTCACCAAAAGTGAGAGCGCTTACCCAATCGAGCTTGTTTTCCTTAAAATTATCAAAATCAGATATCACAAACTGAATGTCGTTATGGGTAGTAAATGCCGATTTGAATCTGTCCGACCAGAGAAAAGTGCTACCATCGATATGCTGAGAGAAAGTATTGAAGCACATGTACGGAAAATGCCGAAGGTATTCAGAGTACATCGAGACTAAATATGGTAGTGGGCTTCTTAGTGACAGGTAAACCGTAAGCTCATGGTTAGGCAACGCTTGTTTGAATCTTTCAATGACTGCCGAAGTATCTTTGTATATTTCTCCTGTTTCTGGAATTTGTTCGGATACTCCGATCATGTTTTCATCAGAGATCAGTAAGTTTTTATCAAAATTGAACACCTTACTAAGCTTATATCTCAATGGGAACAGTGGCTTCTTGAGTTTGTATGTTATGTGTCGGCGCAGCACGTTTAATGGTGCATATTCAAAGTGGGTGTGGTTTTCGGCGCTGTACAGAGCAACCTGATCTTGGATAAAAGTGGTACCAGTCTTATGTACACCTAGGTGTAGGTTTAGCTTAGGCATTGCTCAGGCCCCTTATTTTTTCGAACCACATTGTTTTTGATACACGCGAACGAAATCGATTTTGAAACTAGCAGGAAACGAGTTTAAATCAGGTATGCCACCCCATCCTCCGACCGCGAGATTAAGCAGAAGAAACTGGGGCTTATGGAACGGGTTCTTGTCACGCTGAGTTACGTTGGTATTGAAAGTGTGAGATATCTTACCGTTAACTAGAAAATCAATTTTATCTTTATCCCAGTCAATAGCGAAGGTGTTGAACTCATTTGGGTTGTCGATTTCTGTTCTGCCTCCATTAGCCTTGTGTTTTTTCTTGTTTTCATAGTCATAATAAACCGTATTAAAATGGATGCGGCCAGGATGTTTTGAGACATGTTCCATGATGTCGATTTCGCCGCTGCGTGGCCAATTTACTTTGCGAATATTATCCCCAAGCATCCAGATTGCAGGCCACATCCCTTTTTCAGTAGGGATGCTTGCACTGACTTCAATCTTTCCGTATCGCCATGACGCTTTACCTTGAGTAGTGACACTTGCTGATGTATAGGCTGGGTTTTCACTTGGATCAAACAAAGCATTGATTGAGAGGTAACCATCTTTAACTTCAGTATTGGCCAAAGATTCTCTCTCGTAATACTGCATTTCTTTGTTGCGAACGTAACCTTCCTCGTAGGTCCATTTGGAAGGGTCCGGTAACCCTGTGTAATTGAATTCATCTTGCCAAACTAGTTGATAGTCGCTGCACTCATTAGTTTCTGCCAGCAAGGGAAAAGAGAGCAGTGATAGCAGGCTTATTGACGCAATTTTCGAGGTATACATCGTTTCTAGGCCCTACGTAGAATACTGAAAACTTTTTGAACCGCTTTTGGTCGCGTTGACGCCATGACTTTCCATGAATACAAAGACTTGGCTAGTGGCCTTGGGGTGATACTGATAGACAGCCACCACAAAGTTAAAATAGCTTTATTCAGAACACTGAGGTTTTGTGCGTTGACGTTTTTTATCGCCTGTTGCGCCAGATTGGCTCTCGAGGTTGCAGGAGTATGTTCTGGTTCAAATAGGGATAGGCACATCATCTGAATAAGATGATAGCTATCGTTGTACCAAAATTTATCTTCTAACTTAACACCCAGTGAATAGCTCGCTTGTTTGAGCGCGTCGTAACGCATTTGGTTGTGTTCCAATCGCCATTTCGCTCGCTTTGTCATCTGACTTGCGAAACCTGAATGATTTTCACCGTGTTGGCGGTAGGCAGACATGCAATAGTCACTGCTGGAAATGTCTGTATAAAGTGGTGCCAAAGTCACCAAGTATCCGTCGCCACCTTGGCGGAACTTTTCTTGTGGCATTGGCATCACCTGTTCCAACAATGAGCGGCGAAATAGTAGACCTGAGGTAACGGTTGATTGATATTGACCACTGTGGATTAGTTTACGTTTTGCTCGAGCCCCATGATCAAAAGCGAGCTCGGGTTTCGGAAAGATATCGTATTGTTCGCCATGATCATCGACTAAGTGCATTCTAAACTGGCACATACCACTCGAAACTGGAAATGCTTCAACGGCTTGTTGTAATGCGTTTGGTAACAGGTAGTCATCGGCATCTAGGAACATGATGATGTCTCCATTGGCCGCCGCATACCCATTATTAAACGCTCCGCCATGTCCCTGATTTTTATCGTGAAAAACAGGTATCAGTTGCGGGTGGTATTCCATGATGATATCCCTTGAACTATCACTTGAGCAGTCGTCTACGACAATAAGTTCAAGGTTTGGATAATCTTGATTAAGTACGCTTTCTATACTGCTGCGAATAAAACGTTCGTAATTGAAGCATGTAATGATGACACTCACCATAGGAGCACTATGCTGAGAAGTTGACTGTAGATTAGTGTCCATATAGCTCCACATCCTTTTGAGCGATCAGTCGGGATATTACGCCGATGTGTAAACAACCGCGGATTGTCCATCGGCGCCATTTAATTTGATCGAATAAGTTCAAACCAGCCATAGAGAAGCAAGCGATGGCTTTGGCAGTAGCTGCGAGTGTATGTTTCGCTCTAGCCTGAAGGCTTCCATTAGTGTCGATAAGTAAGCGAGCGTGGGTTTGACCAAAGCGAAAGCGCCTAGTCATTAGCCACTTAAAGCTAGAACGAGCACTAGGGACGGGCTCATATACCCAAGCGTTTGGAGAGAAGTAAAGCTCGATTCCTGCGTCTTTGATGTGTTCAAAAAAGAGAGTATCTTCGCCCCCTGTTCTTCCGAAGCGTTCGTCGAACAGCAAAGGAGCAATTTGGTCGTTAGAACGGTGGATAAGTACATTGCAGGTGTAGCCTGAGCAAATGGTTTCACCACTAAATGTTGGCCGTGTGGCATGAAAGTCACCTTTAGACATCCAAGAGTTTTGCAGGTGATTGGGATAAATCGCTTGAACTGGGCCGAGCACAACTTCAGCGTTGGTCGCATGCGCAGTTTTGAATAGCTCAACCAACCATTGGGGACTTACAGTTTCATCGTCATCGATAAATGCCGTCCACTCGGCAGTGCTATGCGCTAAACAGGCATTTCTGGCAATAGCGATATTCTGCTTAGGTGCGTGAACGTAATTGATTTCAAGTTTGGAGTGACGAGCGAAGTCGTCGACCAAAGGCTGTGCACTGGGGACGGCATCATTATCTGCAATGATAACGTTGAGCTGCCAATCCGGTTTTAGAACTAGCTGTTCTAGCGACACAAGAGTTTGTGTCAGAGAAGCCCTTCGATAAGTACAAATGCAAATATCAATGTTCATGGCCTATCTCTCTTTCGTGTCGTCGATGAGCCGACAAGTGCCGTATAACTTGAATACAAAACCCTGCCGACCAAGCGAGATGCATTGTCATTGCTGGCAGTGCAATCGCGTATTTAAGGGCTCCAAGTGATGTGTTAGTTTTTGAGGCAACCAGTAATCCTGCTGCGAGACTCGCGCTAAACCAAGTAAGGAAAGGGATAACAAAAATCCAGTGCACTGGGCTTAGCAAGGCCAAAATGGCACTTGGAAATACAAAGACGGGTACTAATTGCCTTAACCTAGGCTTGGTTCGGTGTTTGATGATGTTTTTGCAACGCCCGGAACCGTAACCGAAGTACTGTTTTGCCAGTGCTGAAAAGTTACTTCTTGGGTAATAAATCAGATTGGTTTGGTTGGTTAACCAAATGCGAAAGCCTTGATGTGTTAAACGAGCATCTAGCTCCGCATCTTCATTATGAGAAAAACTTTCATCGTATCCCCCTACGTTTAAGAAGGCTTGGACTTTCATTAATGCGTGGTGGCCATGCTCTACCCACTGACCGGAAGCTTGAGCGTTCCGGTGCCCTGATCCCCCATTTCCAAGCGCAGAGTTCTGAGCCAGTGCAATCAGTGATTGGATAGGTCGTTTTCCTCGAGTGTCCATAGACACAACCACTGAATCGGCACTTTGGGTTTCTGCCTGTTCAACCAGTGTTTGAATATAGCGCTGAGGGTAATCGGCATGAACATCGATGCGGACAAAATATTCAAATGACGCACCATATTCTTTGACAGCCAAGTTGACACCTGCACTTTGAATCTTCTTGACGTTGTTTAGGATGGTGACGTTTGAATACTTTGCCGTAAGATCTCCAAGAATTGATAAAGTTCGGTCTTTACTGCCGCCATCTGCTACCACAATGGTAGATGGTGTGTCGGCTAATTCATCAACGCAATATTCGACGATACCTTGTATGTAAGCTTCTTCATTCAGGCAAGGAATAACAACTAATACTCCCCAAGATGTGCTGTCGGCGGTGTTTTGAGTTGCTAATTCTTGCTGAGTAGAATCATTATGTTGTGTTGATTGGGATTGATTGTGAGACATATAGACTTCAAAGCTCCCATTGGTTGGTGACTTCAGGCCAGATGTCAATCAGGACCGAACGGATTTCATTCTGTTGTCGGACAGATAGTTTCTCTTTCCAAGAATGCAGCCTTGCTGAAGTGTCGATATTTTTTCTGTCTGCTTCAGTCACGGCGGTCGCTTTTCCTGCTTCTATTGGACCAGAAACGGGCTGATTGACTGCATTCGCCATTGCGGTAAAACCTGTGTGAGGATCCTGAAGTAACTCCTCGTATTTAAAACCTCTTACGCAGTCTTGCTGATAGGCAAACTGCTCACTCAGAGCCCATAGTGCGGCAACCTTTCTCTCTGGTGTTTCATGGCTAAATTCCATCAACGTATTAAGTATGTCTTGTTGCTCAACAGTGAGTTCGGTTTTCGCCTCACGGAAATAGGTTTCTGAATAGTCAACCTCATTGATGTTCCATGCCCAATTCGTTCTCAGCATGCTAAAAGCAACAGCCATCGGATGGCGACTGACATGGAGTACCATGGGTAAATCGTATCTTTCGCTAAGGAAAGGAAGGAGAAATTGACCTCGTACTAGTTTTACAACGACACGGCGGTTTAAGGTTTCCTGTAGAGTTTTACGGCACAAGTAGTTGAAATTAGATCTTCTTGGAGCAACACCGGAAAAAGAGAGGTCGAGTAGGCGGAGATCCTCCGCAGTTAATACTTTGCTTGTAAGGGGGAGATAAGCTGATGACTTTACGGGCAACCCGTGATGCAAAGGTAAGAAAGTGTTTGGGGCCAGCGGTTCGAACATGGTTTTGGCTGTAATAGTTTGGGCCATGACTTCTTGTACCCAAGTTGTGCCACTGCGCCAAAAGCCACTGATCAAAATTGGTGTGGTTTGCTGTGTGCGAGCAACGACATGGTCCAGAAGGTAGCTCGTTTTACAAAAAAAATTGCGCGAAGTAAGTTTCATTTAACGTCCCAGTTTTTGAGCCAATTGATATTGAACTGTTCGAGAAAGTTTTAGAGTGTCATGCCGAGAAATAAGTAGGCAAAACAGGATGAATAGAGAGCCAAATATTGCGAGCCCTACGGTGATTAACAGCAATGGGTGGGCTGTGTAATGCAAAGAAAATAGTTGTAGTAGACCGAAACAACCCAGCGAGGTAAGAGATAAGTTCATTAGCGGTGCAAAGGTATTATTAATCAAATCTTTAGCGTTGAACTTAAGATAGAAAATCATCACTAGGAAATAGATTAGTGTCACTAGAGTATTGGCCAGTGCATATCCAACGGCAATCGAGAGTACTTGATTATCAAGTCGCCAAAAAACGAAAACCAAAGTCATTATCAAAGCAGCTCTGACTATGCTTAGTATGGTCATTGCACCTACTTGGCCAGTGCCTTTAAGAAAACCGATAAAGCCGCCTGTAGCACTGGCAAACACCATACCTACACATAACCATTGAAACATCTGCCAGTAAGGTGCGAACTTAGCCCCCAATACCAAACTGACGATTGGTTCTGCTAAAACAGCAGCTGCAGCGTAAATGGTTCCTAGAATCCACAGGTTGAGTTTGGTGGCCCAAAACAAGCTTTGTTGTTGAGATTCTTTAGACTGCGTTTCCGCTTGGCTATTTGCCAAGTTAGAAAAAAAGGACATTAGGAAGCCTTGCCCGAATACTTCTCGTGGAAGCGAAGAGGTTCTTAGCATCATATTGTAAACCCCCGCACCGGTTGCTCCGGCAAATTTGGATGCAAACAGGAGTGGGGCTTGGGAGCCGAGCCAGATGATCGAATTGTATGCGGCGGTTTTATAGTAAAAAGGTAGAAATGCCTTTAACGTCGCCGCACTTATTTTCATTGAAGGCTTTTCACAGCTAGCCCTAAAAAAGGCCAGTGCAAGAACGGAATGCATGAGAATGTGTTGGATAACAAGACTCCATGCTCCAGCACCTAGATAAGCGAGTACAACTGCGATAGCAGTCGATATTGTTGAAGCTGATGCGTTTATTTTTGCGATATAAGCAAAGCGGAGCTTAGCAATTAGCTGCCCTCGGAAAACGGACTGCAACATTAATATCGGGAACAGGGCACATAGAGCTTGAATGTAAGGAAGTGCGTTAGGCGCATTGAGCCAAATGATCACTGTAGGTGATAACAAGTAAACAGATGCAGCCAGCGTTATTCCTAAGGCTTGATTAAACCAAAACAGAGTCGACAACATATCTGCTCTTTTTTTGGCGAAGTACACCATTGAGTCAACGGCGCCGCCATTGCCAAATACCATGGTAATAAACATCAAAATTGCCATGGCAATAGCGACATTACCGAAGTCTTCGGGGTTGAGTATCCTCACCAAGATAGGAATAGTGAGAAAGCGTACACCTGTAGAAAATAGAGCAGCCAGCGAGTGCCACATAGCATTGACAGTGACACTTTTCTTATTTAGAGACACGGGAATACGTCTCCAGCTGAACACCTTTAGGTTGAAATGCTACATCGGCTAGCATATTCACTAGCTCTCGACTTTGGTGTTGGTCATATACCCAGCGACTACGTGGGATAGATTGCATTTGTTCACGAAGCTGCGTGTAATCATGCTGCGTCAGACGGGACAAGAATGATTCTAAACAGTCAGCATAATGCCCATTTAGTGCTGTTCCGATACCTAAACCAGACAGCGTATGTGCGGTAAAGGTAGATGCTCTGCATAGCGCTGGAACATTGAATAATCCTCCTTCGTATATGCGGTTAGGCAAAAGCCATTCGGAGTTACCTCCTTGCTCAAAGAAGTCGAGTGCCCAGTTAAAGTCAGCGCCTTGATAGATCTTTGCTAGGTCTTCAGGGAAACGATAAGCGCCATGGAAATCAATATGCGGCTCTTTGGCGACAAGAGCGTCAAAATCATCAAATTCGGTGTAAGCAGGTTTTCCCCAGATAGTTACTTTTACTCGACCATCCAAGCGTCTTGTGACATCTGACAAGATTTCTAAAGACTGTCGGCACCGGATAGCGCCATTCCAAGTAATAACAATACGGTTCTTGTCGAACTCTTTGTGACAAGGAGTAGGGAGTTCCTGCGAGCTGAATACTTTGTTTTCCAATATTAGATTGGGTAGATCTGTTTTTGACAATGGGTTGAAGTAATTGTCTATAAACCCTTGCGAGCTAGTGATTAGAAGTGCTACTGGCTGGCAAAGCCATGCTTCCAACTTGCGAAACAGCTTACCGATAACGTTTGGAGAAATGAGAAATCGATGGATATCCAAGCACTCGTATACCAGTGGAAGGTTCAAAAGTCGTCGGGCTTTTCGACCTATCGCAAGCATGTCTAGGTTTCTGGCGATAATTAAGTCAAATTTTCCATAGGTGTTACTTAAATGTCGTTTCAACTGAGTCGTCGTCACTACGACCTTCAGTACGCGGTGCATGAAAGAAGCGTCGAAAGTTTCACCTAACAAGTGCATTGGACAAGGTAGCGTATCATCGGACGGTTTCTTACCACGGTAGAAACCCAATACAGTGACCTCTGCGCCACCTTGAGAGAGCATTGATACTCTGCGCTTTACCGCTGCGTCATTAACATCGTGGACGATATACAGAATTCTCAAGCCTTTCCCTCCAATTTAACTTTCAATTTCTTCCCACAATCAAAATAGGTTTTGTTGTGTAGGTATATCCAAATCAGGCAAATATTGAAGTGGCTGATATTGAATTGAGCGAAGCCTCCAACTTCAAAAAAGCTTTTCGCAACAAAGAACAACAGGAGAGAAAACAGAAAGATATCGATAGTCTCCATGCCATTGGTTGATTTGCGGTAAACCTGAAACAAGCAGGAACCCAGTACGGATAAGATCGCTAAAAAACCTAGTAACCCCAGCTCAACGTAATAGTGAATATATAAGTTGTGGAAGCCAAAAGGCGCGCCGACTTCCTTGTGCAATAGCTGCCATATCTCAAGCGCGCCGGCGTTGTCTTCATGCCAGAAAGCACGCAGGCCTACACCGAGTATTGGGTGTTCTGCAATATTTCTAAAACCGACTTCCCAAATAAGTGTGCGTCCGGTTATTGATGGATCCTTACCTAGGGAGTACATAAGGTTTTCGTAATAGCCATAGTCAAATAGCACGATGATGGTTGCGATAAAAACCAGTAAGTAGATTAGCGCGAGAGCATTAACCACTTGTCGGTTAATGACGGACAGGTTTTTGTTGGAATAGAAATAGAGGCCAGCCGCGATCGTGACGATTAAAAAGAACGACAGGTTAGTCCCCAGTGATTTTGCATAATAGAACGTCACCATCGAAAGCAGCATACACGCCAATCCGACTAATTTGATGATTGGGTTCATTCTTGGTAGTAGCCATGTACTCATCCCTACCATGGCTCCAAACGCTGCAAAGCTAGACATCGCATTCTTACTGCCAAAATGACCGATTCGAATCACCTCTCCCGTATAAGCTATTGTTACCGTATTGCTGGAGCTTAATGCGTAAAGCGTAATGATCGTTAAGCTGATCGTGAGTACAGACAATATGATCTCTTTGCGTACGGTGTAGAGCAGTGATACACAGATAAGCGTTGTGAGAAATATCTGGATACCACGCTTTAATGAGGTAGCAGGATCATCCGACCAAAGTGTAGATAGAATGCCAACGAGGGAAAATGCGAAAAGTGGCCAGCATTGTTTGAAGGCTGCAAACACATAATCGAACCGCTTTATGACATGAAACAACCCGGATAGCAGAAATATCAGTGCAGCAACCTGACTGACGAGGGAAGCGATAATCAGAGAAAAAATCACTACAAAAGCTATGAATTGCTCATAGGTGAAATGAGTCGACGGTAAAGGCGAACTCTGTGGTGATGGTTGGACTCGGAATTGCTGAAGCAGCATGGTATTACAAGTACTTCCCTGAAGTATGAGTTGACCAATCTGCCAACGATGATTTCAAATCATACTGATAGTCATAGCCATTCTGTGTTAGATAGTCGGCATCGATATTGGTCGAACGGATAAGCTTAGTGATTCGCTCTGGATTGATGCCTAGGCCAAACCCCTTGAAGTAAGAAATGCACTTTGCGCTACTAAGCAAAAACTGTTTCGGAATACAGACTTTGCGTACGTTTGGATAAGAGACGTCCATAAACGTATCGACGATTTGCTCAATATTATATTTAGTAGGAAAAGCGCCATTAAAGGTCGCTATTTTTTGATTGTTGGTGTGGACAAAATCAATGGCCAGCAGAAGCTCTTTGACGTAAATGCAGGCCTTGATAGTGTCTTTACGCCCTGGAAATGGGAAAACGCCTTTGTTCAGTACTTTCGCTAAGCGAGTGAAATTCCCGCCTTCGCCTTCGCCAAATACGACCGCTGGACGCACAATGGTCAACTTACGGCTATCTTTGTCACTCGCCCAGCTTTTATGAATCATTTCTGCTTGTGCTTTAGAAAATCCGTAGGCGGAGTTTGGAGTGAGTGGAGAGGTCTCACTTCGGCTTTCTTCATTAGGGCCATAAACTGAAATTGAACTGGTAAAGACTATTTCATTTACCTCTAAGCGTTTGGCGAGCTCAGTGACTTCTATTGCGCCAGAAATATTGGTGTCAAAGTACTCGATATCCTCATGGCCCGGCGTTGTGTGTACAGCGGCAAAGTTGTAGATTCGATCGATAGGCTTATCAACTTGTAAAGTCGACAGGTCTCTTACATCCGCAGCGATGTATTCCACATTAGAGTGTTGTTCGCGAGGGGCAAGTATATCCAGTGCAATGATGTGGTGTCCTTGTTGACTCAAAGTGCGAATTAGATGAGTGCCAATGAAGCCACTTGCGCCAGTCACTAATATGTTCATGCGTTCCATGCGAGAGCGTCCTTAAGATTGTTTTGTTTGAGCCTTGTATGCGTAGCTCGCATAGTAAGCATTGGATTTACGAGAAGTGGCTTCTTTGCTTTTATTAAGAATGACACCATCAATTTTGATGTTGTGTTCCAAGATATCGGACAACGTTTTACGCACATGCTTGGTTTTGGTGGAGTTGGCTTTGATTACCATCATTAGTGCATCGGTTAAGTGACCAATAATTAGGGCATCACTGACAACCATTGCTGGTGGGCAGTCGATGATAATTTTGTCGAATCGCTCTTCTAGTTTGTCGAGTAGGTTGGCAAACTTCTTAGAGCCTAAAAGCTCTTGAGGATTTGGTGGGATAAAGCCACTTGGCAATACGGTCAAACCAGACTCTTTATCGTGATAGAGGCAGTGCTCGAGAACTTCATCCAACATCATGTAGTTCGATAGACCTGCATGGCTCATTGAAAGACCAAACAGCTTACCGACAGAAGGGCGCCTTAAGTCAGCATCGATTAGCACAACACGCTCCATTTTGACCAACGAAAGTGCCAGGTTGGCTGCGATAGTACTTTTACCTTCGGCTGGTAATGGGGAAGTGACGGCAAAGCGTTTTCGATCGCTGTTAGCCGTATTAAGCAACAAGCGCGTGCGCAAGGAGCGAATAGCCTCGGAAAATGGGCTATTTTCTCCGCTTAGAAAGAGTTCGACATCCGACTTACGCGTGCCAAACCAAGAGCGCTTTAATTTTGGAATCGAACCGATTGGTGTTAGACCGATCTTCTCTTCGACATCGCTTGGCAATTCCAGGTCATTTCTGACAGACTCACGCAAAATGACCAGCGTTGCGAGCATGACAAACGTGAGCCCCGAGACCAGAATGACGATCTTCAGCTTACTTGGTTTGCTTGGTTTAAGAGGAATAAGAGCGCGGTCGGTAATACGCGCAACTGCGGCTTGATAGTCACTGGTGACAGAGGTTTCTTTTTTGCGATTTAGGAATAGGTCATAGAGTTTGCGGTCATTAATTACCGAGCGCTCCAACTTTTCAAATTCAGCACGCTTTAAAGACAAGTCTTGGAACGCATGCTTTTTATTTTCCATTTCGCGCAGCAATGCTTGTTCTTGGTGCTTCGCCGCTGTGTATTCCTTTTCAATCCCTTTGGCGAGTTGTTTTAGAACTCTGAGCGATAGACTACGGATCGACTCAAGCTCTGCTTTAGCTTGAATCATTTTGTCATGCTTTGGTCCGTAACGCTCTGCCAGTTGGGAAACGTATTTTTGTTGCTCTGCTTCCTTGAGCCTTAAATCACGAATTTGCGGGTGATTAGATATCTGCGAAATAGCGTATAGGCTTGAAATATCGGCATTTTTGTTTTGACGCAATACAGAATAGAGCGACTCAGCTGCTAGGCGTCTGTCTCTTGCGTTGGCAATTTGAGTGGTTAAGTAAGTCAGCTCATTCGTTTGCAGTGAGTCGATACCTTTTGCATCAACCAACCCTTGTTCTTTTTGGAACTCAGTTAAACGTGCTTCAGACGCTTTGAGGTTGCCAGATAGCTCTTCTAGTTTTGTTGCAATCCAGTTTGACGCTTCTTGGTTGACTAACAGGCGCGCTTCAATGTTGCTTTCGATGTATGCAGTTCCAATAGCATTCGCTAGGGTAGCTGCCGTGATCGGGTTATACGATTCGAAGGTGATCATAACCAACTGAGTCTTACGAATCGGTGTAATGGTCAGTTTGCTTTTGAATGTTTCTAAGACACGCCTTTTGGTTTTCAGCGAAGCAACAAACTCTTCTTTTGCGTTTTCTGGCTGCTCCGGTGCAAAGATGGTATTTCTAAGCAGATATACGTATCTGAATACAAAGCTTTGAATGCTGAAGTGCGTTTCTTGGCCGTTAAACTCTGGGTTTTTTTCTAATTGAAACTGTTTGATGACTTTCTCAGCAATGTGGTTTGAACGCATGATTTCATACTGCGTTTGATAATATTCTTGCTTACTGGAGTCGATACCGACAATTTCTTCGATTGAGACAGCTTTACTGGCTTTTGCTTCGATGAGAAGAGTAGCTGTCGCGCGGTATACCGGAGACATCTGTTTAGTGACGAGGTAAGTTGCGCAAGCCATCATGAAGACAATGGTCAAGATGATGAGTGCGCGCTTTTTCAGTGCGCCAATATAGCGACCAATATCGATGACGCTTTCTTCAATCGTAAACTTTTTAGTGTTTGAATCCATTTTAATTACCGCTTAGAAAAAGCTTTCCTCGATTGTAATGATGTCGCCTGGAAGAACTTGCTTGCTGAGAGAGGCTTTCGTTGATTTAAGGCCAGAGGCATTATTGGTTATAGTGATGTTGCTCTTTGAAGCGCGATCGGTAAAACCGCCGGCTAATGTGATCGCTTTATCTATGGTAAGCCCTGGCTGATATTCATAGCCGCCAGGGTGCTGTACTTCACCGTTAATAAAAATCTTACGGTAGGCCAAAATACTGACCATCACTTTAGGCTCAATTAGGTAGTCACCTTTAAGGCCTAGCGTGATCTCTTGCTTGAGCTGTTGAGTGGTCTTATGCAAAGCGGACAGTTGCCCAAGGTACGGGTAATCGATCATGCCATTGCTATTGAGCAACAACTCGGAGAACGAGAGTTCTGGCTCTCCATAAACATGAATTTGGATTTTGTCTCCAGCCCCCAGTTTATAGTTGTCACTGGCAGCTAAGCAGAACCCAGAAAACAGACTGATTAGCGCCAAAAGGTAGCGGAATAAACGTGTTGGTTTTGTCATGGTTACAGCTCGATATATGCGTTGAGGCCAATTAGTTGCTGACTAAAGTCATAGCCTTGCCAAGTGGAATCTTTATCTTCGATAGACCAATTGAAGCCGAAGCGAAGTAGGTGGTTAAACTGATAATCCACATTGAACTCATAGCGGAAGATGTCGTCTTCTCTGTCACCAAGCGATTGATTAGACGCGGTGTAATCATCGTTTTCCCAATTGAACAGCAAACTGGTTGATAGTCGCTCTAGCCATTGTTGGCGCCACTTAAGATTCAATAAGGTTTCGTTGACATAATCACCAAACTGGTTTGGGTCTTCCGCTGATTGAGAAGTGGCTAAGGTAAATTGGCTGTGACTTAGCGGAGTCCAAGTTGCTTTAGCTTTCCAACTAAACCCTGTGAAGTCTTCGCGTTGCCCATCACCAAAGGTTTTATCTTGTAGGCCGAGTGAGACTTCGCCTTGAGTTTTTCCACTGATATCCCAAATGGCTCCAGCGGAGTAAAAATCGCTGATGCTATCACGGCTAGCTACGCCAACTCGTTGATGCTGGTATTCCTTATCCTCTCGTTTTGCTGAAAGGGTTAGATGGGTGGTTGCCTTCAAACGGTAAAGGAATTGAGCGCTGTAAGCGAAGCGCTGATAGTCACTATATTGGCTACCAGTTTCTGTGCCGGAAAGCACTAGGCTCCGAAAATTGTCGTAGTGGCGATCGTCGTACTTAACTCCAAACCTAAGCTGGCCGATTGCGCCTTTTGCACCATAGGTATATCGCACATTGAGTGTGTTATCTGTGTATTTAACTGGCTCGTCTATGTTTGCGTTTGCCAGTAAGCCTTCAGTTAGGCCTGTGCCACGATCTTCGTGTGAGTTGTAGTAGATATAGTCCAACTCAAGGTTGTTACGGACATTGAAACTGATGTCGTTGTTTGATTCAAAATAATGATCCGTGTAGTTATCGTCAGAGCTGTCGAAATAGCGACCCGAGTCCAATACATAGAGGAGGTTCAAGCGATGGGCAGACGGTCTGAAGGTATAAGCTGCACCAGGTTTGATAGTTACGTAACCAGAACTGATGGCATCGTGCTCTTGATTTTCTCTCGTTACGTTGTCGTTGTGGCCCGTCTCTATTGACAGGAATGGGGTGAAACTACTATCTCTAGGTTGAGAAAGCTTAAACCCTACCGGGTTAGCTAACACGTTCGCACTAGCAAATACCGCTATAAGGGCAAGCAGTTGATAGCGAGTACTTCTAACCATTGATGCCTTGTGCTTCATCCTTGAAACCTCGAAAAATCAGTAGGCATTCTTGCCAGTAAAGCCTTTAAAGATGGTCAAGAAAACGATCTTGATATCCATCCATACAGACCAGTGGTGGATGTAGGCGAGATCGAACTCAACACGCTTCTCCATTTTGTCCAAGGTATCTGTTTCACCGCGATAACCATTGACTTGCGCCCAGCCTGTGATGCCAGGTTTAACTTTGTGTCTTAGCATGTAGCGATCAACGATTTGACGGTACTCTTCATTGTGGGTAATGGCATGAGGCCTCGGCCCGACAATAGACATTGAACCGCCTAATACATTGAAAAATTGTGGTAATTCATCAAGTGATGTACGACGTAAAAAACCACCAAACGGTGTAATGCGAGGGTCATTTTTAGTTGCTTGCTTGACGTCTTTTCCTTGCTCCATTGTGCTCATAGAACGGAACTTCCAGACTTCAATCTTTCTGCCATCCAATCCGTAACGAAACTGTTTGAAAATGACAGGTCCTGGAGACGTGACTTTTACACCGATTGCGATACAAACAAGTAGCGGGCTAATGAGAGTGAGGATAATCAATGAGAGTACGATATCTTCTAGGCGTTTGACCCAAGAGGCGATACCAATGAAAGGAGTGTCGAATACACTGAGAGTTTGAACATGTCCAACTTCATCCCAGCGAGAATGAAGTAGGTTGTATGTGAAGAAATCTGGCACTAGATATGTACTGGCTGTAGTGTCTGAAAACTGATTGAGGAATTTTGCAATACGCTCATTTGCATGCATTGGCATCGCAATGTAGACGTAATCAATTGCCCCTTGTTTCGCTTTCTTTAGCGCATCTTCGACATTGCCTAATATAGGGTATTCGTCGTTTTCTGAAGTGCGGTAGGTATTCCGTTCGTCGTAGAAACCTTCAAATTTCACTCCGTGGTAAGGTCGGTTAACCAACTCTTTCGCTAGGCTTAGGCCTTGAGATGTATGTCCAATGATGATTGCTCTACGAGCGTTATAGCCATAGTGCCTCAAGATGTTAAGGCCAATTCTTAATGCACTGCGCCAGGTTGATAGGGCGATAGGAGCGATGATAAACCAAGTTCCAAGTACCACACGAGAAAACTGTTCGCTGGTTTTGGTGAAGTAGATAACTGTTACGATCGTGACGCAGCAGATAAGCCAACATGAGTATGTGGTAATGAGGTGATCACTCAGTGAAGTTGTACGCCATGAGCGGTATAAATTGATGCTTTCGCCAAATAGCAAAAATGAAAGTGCTCCCAAACCTCCAATAAGAATGTAATCTTTGGAGAAGGTATCGAGATAAAAATGCCCAACGATAAATAGCAGTGAAAATACGATGCAGACATCGATAATGCGATAAAGAAACGCGAATCCTGTTTCGTGTGAACGTATCAGTCCTTGCTGTCTCATAATTACTAAGTCCGTTTAGATTGAAACACGCTACCGCCCTTAGGTTGTGGTTTCCCAATTACCGTGTTTATTCGAGTTGTTCCACTGATGAGTGAAGATAAAGCACCAGTGATATTGTTCGCTCAGTCTATTAATTTGATGGCTTTCCAGTAGCGGAATAAAGAATGAAATTTCGACTTTTGGCTAATAGTTCGAGCTAGTTATAAAGTCGTACTTTTGGCCGGATTTATGGGAAAAGTATGAAAAAAGCTGAGAGTCATTAACAACTAAAGGGTTATATCTAAAACAATTACTTAGTAAAAATGTTTGGTAGATAGCGCAGTTGCATAACTAGTCTTTAACCCCTTGCTTTAATAAGGATTAGTGGGGTGGGGCAGAATTTACCCCACGATTCAGCGGTTGCTTACTTGGATTGGCGATGTTGCTGTTTGAACTGAGCCCAATCATTGGAGAGTTGCTTAGTCAGAGATTGTTTGACTGAATCTTCTAAACGAGAAGACACTGAGATTTTTCGTCTGAGGAACCTCTTACCAAGCTGAATAATTGGTTTAGGTGTAAGCATATTAAGTTTGTCATAGTGACGGCTTTTTCTTAGTGTGGCGAGAAGCACACCATCCATACCTTGATTCTCACGCTTATGGGAATGCTCTTCAAACTCCATACTATCTAACGCCGTATCAGCATTGGAGATCCCCAAAAACTCAGCGACTTCTGCGTGTATCACTCTTTTGTTCTGAGCGTACTGATCTAGAAAAATGACGTGGACTTGCTTTGGTGAAAAATATTTAAGTACGACTTGCATTAATTGGTGGTAGCGGCTGCTGTCGATGATTTCAGGCCATTTTTGGAAAGCGGTTGGCTGGTCAACAATTTCCCTGTGATTGGATAACATTTGAACATAGTGTGATTCAATCCGTTCTACAGGTTCTCGCACCATAAAAATCAGCTTGGTATCTGGGTTATGCTGGTGGATTCTTGGGATGGTCTGCTCGATACAGTTCGACATGGCGTAGTCAGGTGTACCTTCCATGATCAACTGGTGAGAGGGAGCATCTTTGAACAGCGATAAGTACCATTCCATTCCACGTGAGTGGTAGTACGTATTGTAGAAGTGTGTTTCCTTCTTTGGGTACATGTAGACATCAGGGTGACGAGCTAGGGAATCGCACAATGTTGTCGTCCCGGCTTTAGGCGCTCCAATCACGATAGCGCCAGGCAATTTAGCGGTGTTCATATTTACTTCCATTTCTATGAGCGCTTAACGCTACGCTTTTAACATTCTGAATTTGAGATACTTTGATATTCATGGAGATAGTTACGCCCTGCGATATCGAGCGCTAGCGTGTCGAGTACGAACTGTCTTGGTTTAAATTGTTCGTGTTGCTCAACGAAGGCATCACACGTGTATTCAAAATGCTCTATTTTAAATTTCATGCCGCAGCGCTGGTCGAAGTAAGGTACCGAAGAAACGTTTAAATTAGGTGCATTGTAGTGTTCCAATTCAGGATCAATGATGCGTTCTTCTTCCCAGGTTAATACCGGAATATTGGAAGCCAATGCTTCTTGGCAGGCTAAGCCTTGGGTTTCGTGTTCGCATACAAACAGCATGGACTTCGATTTCTTCAATCCGTCAATGAACTCACTGATATGGTGCTGCCCATAACGTACTTCTGTGTATGTTAATCCTCTAGCACGCAAGTGCTGCTTAATGCGATTCAATACCGCAGGCACTTGCTCTTCACGGTGCCAACGAATCTTGTCATAGATTAAAAAATCGTACTGCTTTTGTTCTTGAGAAAGGTCCTGAAGACCGTCACAGTCGATTCCGGCAAACCAAGGTACCATCTTGTCACCGCAGTACGGCTTGTATACCTGTGTAAACCATTCACACGGCTGAATGAGCTTCTTGTAACTGTCATCATTCGCGACACGCTGAGAATCATCAGGTAAACCAAAATCACCAGGACCAAAGATCTTAGGGTTTGGCAGAGAAATATGGTCAAGAACAGAAGGGTAACCCGCAACACCGATCGGGTAGTCTGGATAAAGTTTGGCGGTCTTAAAGTCGTTGACTCGAACATCACAGCCGATGGCTTCAAGACTTTTTACTAGGCCAAGAAAAGCAGTGTAAAAACCAGTAAAAGGTTGTTGTTTATACAGAGCTCTTTTGTGATTTCTGAGTTGATGATGAAGCTGAGACTTGACCTTACCTAATGCCCCGTCCCTTGCCTTAAGATCGAAACCATCAAAAAACAGCAGTACGAGAGGCCCTTTGTCTGTATGAATTAGGCCTTCTTGGCTGTGCAGTAAACTCCCCATAACTCGATTCCTTGATATTTCTTGATCCTAGACAGCATCAACGGCTTAGCTGAGTGCAGGCGATAGCATACGACTTCAGTATTGGGGATTGAATCGGGCAAATTTAGACAGAGAGGGGAATTCAGTATGATTTTAGTATTAAAAGTCATACCTTCGAGTGAAATGATAAGTTTACTTTTGAATGAAGGAAGGTGCGTGCACCTTCCTTCTAAAAGAATTTAATCGTAGATAGTCGGGATAGGCTGACGTTTGTGCTGAGTTGCTTTGTAGATAGCTACAAGGCGGTCGCTCGCTTCTTGAGATACCGATTTACCTTCTAAGAAGTCATCGATTTCGTCGTAAGATAGGTTAAGTGCATCTTCGTCTGCTTTTTGTGGGTCAAGCTCTTCTAAATCTGCTGTTGGCGTCTTCTTCACTAGCAGTTCTGGTGCCCCTAGAGTTGCGGCAACTTCACGAACTTGGCGCTTACTTAGACCAAATAAAGGTGCTAAATCACATGCACCATCGCCAAATTTAGTGTAGAAACCCGTAATGTTTTCTGCCGAGTGATCAGTACCAAGTACGAGTCCACCCACATAACCTGCGATTTCATATTGTGCGACCATACGCGCTCGAGCTTTGACGTTGCCTTTAACGAAATCGACTTTAGCAGCATCTTGCGGTAGTAACCCCGTCCCTTCTAGTGCGATATCAGCTGCTGCATGCAGCCCATCTACACCAGATTTGATGTTAACGGATACAGAGTGTGTTGGTTGGATAAACGATAGAGCCAGTTGAGCTTCGTCTTCATCTTTCTGTTCACCGTATGGCAAGCGGACCGCGATAAACTGGTAGTCCTGAGTGTCACTCTGCTCGTTCAACTCGTTAACGGCTAGCTGCGCTAAACGGCCACAGGTTGTTGAATCAACGCCACCGCTGATACCTAGTACCAAGGATTTACAACCCGACTCTTGAAGTTTCTTCTTGATGAAGTCGACACGGCGAGTAATTTCGAAATGCGGATCAATCGATGGTAATACGCGCATCTCATCACGAATCATCTGTTCCATTAGTTTCCCTTTTCCTGCAAGCATATAATTCAAGTTAGTATTTGGTATCATACCTAAATCGCTAAATTAGAAAACCGTGAATAGAGTTTTCGTTTTTGATAGGAACAAAAATGAGCAAAATTGCTGTATTTGGGAGCGCATTTAACCCACCAAGCTTGGGGCATAAAAGCGTGATTGAGTCCTTGAGCCATTTCGACAAAGTTTTGCTGGTTCCGAGTATTGCTCATGCTTGGGGAAAACACATGTTGGACTACTCTTTAAGATGCCAATTAGTTGACGTATTTATTGAGGATATTGCCCAACCCAACGTTGAACGATCTATCGTAGAAGAACAGCTCGTTGAACCCGGTCAATCAGTGACGACCTATGCGGTCTTGTCACACCTAGCCTCTCAACACCCAGAGGCTGAGTTAACCTTTGTGATGGGGCCTGACAATCTATTTAATTTTGCTAAATTTTATAAAGCGGAAGAGATCTTGCAACGTTGGAATGTATTGGCGTGTCCGGAAAAAGTGCAGATCCGCAGTACGGACATCCGAAAAAAACTTGCTGACGGTTCCAATATTGGGCAGATGACGACACCGAAAGTCGCGGCACTATTGAAGGAATTGTCATTATATTAGAAAATGGCATACTGAATGGGTAAGCTGAGAGCGTTGTGAGAGCCGGTTAATGTTAAGAAGTCAGATCACTTGGTGCATGGTTTTGTGTATGCCACTTGCGGCAAACGCGTGTGATCTTTTTTCTAGCCCAAGCTCGAATCGCGCAGCGGATGCGCCTGTTCTTGCCAACTCAGGTGTTTGCTTTTCCGTAGAAGAAACGTTGGACTTTGCCTCTAAGCAGTGGGTAAACCTCTCTAGCTTGCTAGACGAAGATGACACGCCTCCTACTTCCTCGTATTGGGACGATTGGGTGCTCAAATCCAAAAGTGATCCCATACTTACTCAATCTGTTTCGTCTAATTACTTTGGTATTGGTGTCTGGAGACCAACCGAACTGAAGAAATACGAGCGCGATATGTCTACTGAAGAATGGTTGTTGAGCCATGGTTTGCAGTTGAGTGTTGGCTTTGGCGAGAAGAAAGTTGGTGAGCCGAGAATGCGTTTAGACTACCGTTGGCATGAGGACTACGATTTAGATGTCATGATGCAGGTAGAAGTACCGTTCTAATCTCCGCACAATTCGAATAAAGAAAAAGGAAGCCATTGGGCTTCCTTTTTTGTATCTCGTAATAGAGTTTAACGCTTAAACGTCACTGCTTCTGTACCATCTAAGTTGATGGTTGTGGTTGCCGGCTGAGTTTGCGCGATGACGTTACCGTGACGTACTGAGTAACGCACAGGCACTTGTCTGCGAACAGCATCAAATCCATTTTCTGCTGGCAAGATCAGTAGGCTGCCTGGTTTACCTACCTCAATACCATGCTTATCTTGGATGTTGAGCGTTCGTGCTGAGTTAGTGCTGATCAGATCCAAAGAGTTATTGATTTGATCGTAACCCATAACTTGGCAAACATGCAGACCCATATGCAGGACTTGAAGCATATTCGCCGTACCAAGTGGATACCAAGGATCGAATACGTCATCGTGACCGAAACAAACGTTAATGTTGGCATTGAGCATTTCTTTTACTCGAGTCACACCACGACGTTTTGGGTAGTCATCGAAACGGCCTTGTAGGTGAATATTCACCAGTGGGTTGGCAACGAAATTAATGCCTGACATACGTAGCAAACGGAACAAACGTGAAGCGTAAGCGCCATTGTACGAACCCATCGCAGTAGTGTGGCTAGCTGTTACCTTATGGCCCATCTCGTATTTGTGCGCAAGTGCCGCTAAGGTTTCTACGAAACGCGATTGCTCGTCGTCGATTTCGTCACAGTGAACGTCGATCAAACGGTCGTATTTGCGTGCCAACTCAAAAGCGTAGTGCAGTGACTCAATGCCATACTCACGCGTGAATTCGAAGTGCGGAATTGCGCCAATGACATCTGCGCCTAGCTTGACAGCTTCTTCTAGGAGTTCTTTGCCATTAGGGTAGGAAAGAATGCCTTCTTGTGGGAATGCGACGATTTGAATATCGACCCACTCTTTCATTTCTTCGCGGACTTCGACCATCGCTTTAAGTGCAATCAGTGTTGGGTCAGAAACGTCGACGTGGGTACGTACGTGTTGAATACCGTTAGCAATCTGCCATTTTAGGGTTTGCTTAGCGCGAGCCTTAACATCTTCAATAGACAGCATTTCTTTACGCTCAGCCCAGCGTTCGATACCTTCAAACAAAGTACCAGAAATGTTCCAGCTAGGTTCACCGGCGGTTTGAGTCGTATCTAAGTGAATATGTGGCTCACAGAAAGGCGCAACTGCAAGGCCGCCTTCTGCATCAAGTGTGTCGCCATCAAATGCAATATCTGATTCGTTATCGATAATTTGTTTAAATTGACCGTTTTCGATCAGAATCTGTTTTAACTCGTCTTGATCCGCAAGCTTTACGTTTTTGATCAATAGCGTTGTCATGGTGCTTCCTTACGCTGCTTGTGTGTTAAGCGCGTTTTTATTTAGTAAACGGTTAAGAATAACGTAGCATAGTGCTCCACCTAGCACAGCGTTCAAAGGAACGATGCCTGGAACAAATTTACCAGCGGCTACGCCGACAGCGACAGCGATAATGCCAGCCCAGTTAACAGTTTGGAACTCCGCGTTAGCAAAATCTTTGTAACGTTTACGGTTTAGTAGGAAGTCAGCGATGATTACCCCACCAATTGGCGGAATTGCCGTCGATAGGAAGGTTAGCCAACCTACGAAGTTGTTGTATAACCATAGCGCGAAGATAGTACCAATAATGCCGTTCATAATAGACATTGCTGTGCTTGAGCGGCCAGTAATGTTCGAGAAGCCTAAGCCCGAAGCGTAAAGTGCGTTCTCGTTGGTGGTCCAAATATTCAATCCTAATACGATGATCGCTGGCAGTAGTAAACCTTGTGCAATCATCACATCGGAAATATCGGCTTGACCAGTCGCAGCTGCACCTGCTGCACCAAAGATAAACATCAATGAGTTACCGATAAAAAAGGCAATCATAGTAACAAGGACTGCACCCGCTGGTTTTTTACCGAAACGCACAAAATCAGCAGTTAAGGTCCCTGCGCTGACAAAAGAACCGACTACCATTGCTAATGCAACTGAGAAGTCCATAGGGGTTTCTGGTTGAATCAGTTTCAACTGTTCTAGGCCACCAACGCTATCTACGGCCATCGAAACAGAATAGGTTCCTAGGATTGCAATGGCTGGAACAGCAATCGCTGAAAGTACCATCAGTGCTTTAATCCCGAAGTACACTGTCGCTGTCATTAATAAGCCCGACACAATGATAAGCGTGTTCGTATCTATCCCTGTTGCTTTTTGAACTGGGATTGCAAACATTGCTACGCCGACACCAAACCAACCTACCTGTGTACCGCCAAGTAATGCAGAAGGAAGCCAAGAGCCTTTAGTGCCAAAAGAGAAACGAGCGAGAAGGTGAGTAGAGAGGCCAGTAGAAGCGCCGATGTATCCAAGAAAAGAAGTGTAGATACCAAGAATCAGGTTACCGATGAGAACGGCGAGGAAGAAATCGTTGAATGAGAGCCCTGTACCGAGTGAACCACCTGTCCACATACTAGCGGAGAAGAAAGTGAGTCCCAGCATTACCATGGTGAGAGAAGCGACTCCTTTCCTAGCCGATGTGGGAACCGGCCCGAGACTGTAGTTATTATCTGCAGCCATTTTTACCTCCGCGTCTTAAATCAAGTTTTAACATTTAGTGCCATATTTTAGGCAAACGGCGCGTATTATGGTGATAAAAATCACAGAGTCAATGTGTTTTTATTGAGGTAAACGTTTGTATGAAAGAGTGGGTCGGAATAGTTCTTATATATTAAATAGTTAATGTTCTAGCTTTTTGGTATTTATTTTTTGAGAAGAAATTTAGAAATTATAAAATCATTAGTTTCGGTGATGATTTTATTAAGGATGTATTTTCTCTGCAGGAGCGATCGGTTTGTTATGATAAAGCAGGCTTTTCAAAAGTGGACTGAAGCATTTCTCTTTGGTCGAAACTTATCGTGGAAAAGCCTGCTAGAGTATTAGTCGGCCAACGCGGTGCAGAAACTCACATCTGCCTCTCCTGTCGCTTGGTCGTAGCTATGGTAAAGCTCAAAACAAGGTCTGTCGTCGCTGTCTAGGCCTTGCTCTACCACCTGAGACATCAGTGAGTCCCATGCAGAAGCGTATTGAGACTTATCGGTAATCGTTTGACGAATAACGCCATATTTTCCGCCTGGGAAAGGCTTTGCTTCTATTCCATTATTTGGAACGGTATCGCCATCAATAAACAAACAGATATCGGTACGGCATTTGTCGGCTGGTGTAATTTCCGGATTGTCGTGGTAGATAAAAATATTGGTGTTACCCGCTAAGCCTTGTGGTCCCGCCCAGCCATACAATTTGTTGACGGCTGGCTCGTAGTTTTCTCCGTATGGGCCTGTCACGCGAACATAAGCCAGTTGGCAAGGGTCGAAAGTTTGAATTTCCATGGTTTCACTCCATTGTTTAGGTTCAAGTGGAGTATAGAAATTGCTGGCGTCGGATTCGTGTCCATTCTTGCGCAGCACGTGTCCGATCTTGCTGTTTTTCAGTAGCTGAGCAAAAACGTCTAGGCTCTCACACTGTCGAATTTGGCTTGGTGTTAAATCAAAGTGTTGTTTGAACGCTTTTGCTAGGCTCTGGGAGCTTGAAAAACCGTACTCAAGAGCCACCTCAGTAATCGGTGGTTTTTTATAGAACAGATCATTTGCAGCCGCTTCTAGGCGCAGCCTTCTCAAATACTCATTCAGCGTTTCACCGACCACTGCCTTAAAAATGCGGTGGAAGTGGTATGGTGATAAACAAGCGAGCGATGCAACGGCTTCAAGGTTTAAAGGTTGGTTAAACTGTTCTTCTAAGTGACGAATGACGGGAAGTAAGCGTTGATGGTAATCGGTTTTCATAGCAAGCCATATAAATGGAATTGAACGTCTTAATAGTAACGTCATGACTCATATTAGAAAGATATACGGGAGCTAAACTTAGCGAGTTTCACAAAAACGTTTATCGGAGTAGAGCCAATAGAGGAAAGTAATATTGGTATCGAGCAGATAAAAAAGAGCCAACCGCAATGGCCGCGATTGGCTTATGTATAGTGTGAACAAAACTATTCACTAACAACGTCAGTTGGCTAGGTGACCCTCGGCTTAAGAAGGGTCAATATAGTTATTGCAGTATGTGTGCCAAGTTTTATATCACCTGAGTGACTAATAAAACCGTTGTTTTTTGGTGAAATGATATGAAATCGTTGCAATATGCAACTGCATATTGCAACGAACGTTGATATTGCTAATGATAAGCCACTCAGTGTGAGGGTTTAGGCGACTATAGTAAAACGAGGCTTGCGGTACCTAGGAAAGCAAAGAAGCCCACCACGTCCGTCACAGTGGTTAAGATCACCGACCCCGCCAATGCAGGGTCAAGTTTCAGTTTATCGAGAACAATCGGGATCAAAACACCAAATAGTGCCGCGGTGATAATGTTAACTACAATCGCTAGTGCAATGGTAGCTCCGAGTAGCGTCGACTGGAACCAAAGCCCGGCTAACCCGCCGATAATCAATGCCCAAAGCAAACCGTTGATAGAACCAATTCCCAGTTCATTTTTCAGCAGTGCAAAACGGTTACCTGGTGCGATTTGGTTTAGTGCCATGGCGCGAACCATTAAGGTTAATGTTTGGCTACCGGCGATCCCGCCCATGGATGCCACTATTGGCATTAGCACTGCGAGAGCGACTACCTGAGCGATAACGTCTTCAAATAGCCCGATGGTGACTGAGGCTAGAATCGCAGTCAGCAAGTTAATACCCAGCCACACGCCACGCTTTTGCGAACTTTTCATAATTGGAGCGAAAAGGTCATCACCTTCATCCATACCGGTACCGGCCATCAAACGCGCTTCGTAAATTTCACGCTGAGTGCTGAGGGCAAATTGCCAGTCGACTTCACCGATCAAGGTTTGGTCGTCATCGACAACAGGCAGTGCTGATAAGGAACTATGCTCTAAGGCTTCGACACTTTCAGGCAACGTAAGCTTGCCATTTAACGTCGTCACGTTATCTAACGCGAGTGTTTTCAGGCGAACGTGGTCTTCACTGCGTAAGATTTCATAGTAATTCACCGCACCGCGAAATTTCTTACGACGGTCGATAAGGTACACTTGCTGCGGCGTGTCGTAGCTATAGCGCTCCATCAGGACGGTCGCTTTCTCTACCGTAATGTTAAATGGCAGGGTAATGACTTTACGCTCAGCCCAGCGGCCTAATTCATCCTCTTCAAACTCATTGGCTTGGTCGTATAGCTCAAGCTCGTCCTTTTCGATGAGTTGAATCGCTTCACTGATGATCTCTTCTGGCAGCGAGTCGGCCCATTCGATCAAGGACAAGTTATCCAGCTTAGCCAGTGTGAGTTTAAGCTCGGTATCCGATAAAGAATCGATAATTGAGTAGCGTACTTCTGCACGCATCTCGGTAAGGACTTCGATGTGCAGCTCTAATGGTAGCGCACGCCACAAGCGCACACGGTCTTCGATAGGAAAAGCTTCAAGGATCAGAGCCACAGAGCTGGACTCTAAACCTTCTTCAATCATGCTGTTGAGCAAGCGGCTTTGCTCTTGATCCTCTTCAAGGGAGATCAGTTCAATTTGGTGTGATAAATCTTGAAATTCGCTCACTGAAATACTCCGTTGGAAAAACGGTTAGACATACGTTATTGAATAGCGAGCATGAATGGTAACAGAAGCCGTGGGAGGAGACGACAAGTAAAAAGCCCCCAGTAAGGTACTGAGGGCTAACAAGATTAGAGTGAGTAGAAGTAGTAGATTTGCGATTTCATGCGGATGATGATGCCACGAATCACATCTAGGAATGCGAGGAATCCAATCGGCTTTTCCGCACTGATCCAAGCCAAGCCAACTGAACCGACTGGGATATCGTAACCTTCAGGTTCAAGTATCTTTAAGCGCACAAAGTGGTGCTTGTTTTGCAAGTTTTTACCTGTCGTGGCGCGAACGGATTGGTCGACACCGACTAGGTTGCTTTGTGCTTCACCAGTCGCTTCGACAATGCCTTCCACTTCCGCCGCGAAAATCTTAGCGGGGAACACTGCGGATGCAAATTCTGCCACCTGACCTGGTTTTACGTTGCGAATCGCTTGGTGGTTAACTCGCATTAGTACATATTTCTCGTCGGTGTACATTTGCAGCCTAGGCACACGAGAAATAAGCTGACCTTCACGCAGAATAAAGTTCGTCACGAAACCATCGGCTGGTGCATAAACTTTGGTGCTTTGCAGATCCCACTCTGCTTTCGCGATGGTTTGCTCTGCATCGTCGAGGTCCGCTTGACGGCTTTCTACAGCGAGTTTCGCTTTAACGATCTGAAGCTTGGCTTTATCGGCATCGACTTTTTTCATCGCAAGCTCAGATTTGACTGTGCTGACATTCTGCTTTGCGATTTCAACTAGGCTGACTTGCTTGTCGATATCGCTGTCGGTGATGGTGTTGCTCACCACGCGGTTCTGCTCTTGGAATCGAGCTAACATTTTTTTCTGTAGCTCGTAGTCCGCTTTGACAGACGCTAATTCGCTTTTCGACGTTTCAAGATCATGCAGCATGGATTGGTAGGTCGCGTGAGAAATCTCTACATCCTCTTGTGCGGCGACCAACGCTACTTGCGCTGCTTCTTCCGCGACTTCCGCTTGCTCTAAGGCAATTTGATACGGTTCATCTTCGATTTCATAAATCAGCTGGCCTTCTTTCACCTTCTGATTTGGTTTGATGTGAATATGCTCCACTTTACCGTTGATATTAACCGAATCTGGGCGAAGCTGAATATGTGGTGATTGCACCACTGAGCCACCAGATAGATCCATTGGCGTGTAGTTGATAAGACCGACCCAAACGAACATGAGCCAACCAGTACCACCAAGATAAGCAAAACCTTTAGTGAATTTATTCCAAGGCATACCAATGAGGCGTAGGAGATAAATGAATAGTGCCCAGACTGCTAAACCTTCTAACATTAGGCTTCCTCTTGTTTCGTTTGGTTATTTTGTGGGGTACTTTTCCAAATATCACGAAGACTAATGATCGCTTTTTCCATATCGACGAACGCAACAATGACCGCTAGCACCCACACCCAGTGCCAGATAAAACCTATCCAGGTGAGCGCGGTTATCAGTCCTATCTGATGATGATCTTTACTATGGGCTTTTTCGATTGGTAATTCGTGAAACTTCCAAAATCCATACGCCGCAGCGCCAACGGTGGCGACAAGGATAACAGTCGCAAAGACATGGATAACGGTATCAACTCCCGTGCCTACGAACGGGACACTCACAAGACTCATTGAACACTCCTAAAGAAATTAGTTGAGTCTATTGTGCGTACGGTTTGAAAAGATTTGTAACACTTGATAGATTACTTCGAACTTTGGCTGATTTTGACTTGATGTGTCGTTGGGGTGATGGGTGAGAAATAAACATTTTATTCGAGCTATTGGTTTCGTGAACATGTATCAACAAGTTTGCAAAAAATACCGAATCAACCCTGACCAACTGAGCCTCGCTCCTTCGGTATTCCGTAGCCCAATGACCTTGATTCCTGTATCTGAATTGAACTTGTTGTTTCGCGAATTGGAAACGCTAAGTGGTGATCCTGATTACATCATTAATATGATCACAGAGCTCAAAATGTTTGAGTTAGGGGCGATTGGTCGCTGGATGTTTTCTGGCCACGATTTAGCGTCAACGATTCGGCGTATTAACTATGGATCAAGCTGTCTACAGTCAGGTGCTTATATGGCAGGCTCACAGGTGGGCTCGATCGTAAAGTGGACTTACAGTAACCCTTTTGTCGAGAGCGATGTGAAGATTCACGACAGCGCTCGTGTGGCTGCTTTCATGCTAAATGTAATGAGAATCCATTTAGGTGAAGCATTCACTCCTATGCGGGTGATGTTGTCTGGCACTCGCAAAAATAAGCAAGCTTACAATGAGTATTTTGGATGTGAGATTGGCTGGAACCATAATCGTACCGAATTGTGGTTTCATTCCGACTTACGCTTGGCAACCAAACAGCACGAACTGGTGCCGAAACAAAAACTGGCGATGAGCTTTCAAGACCTAGATGAATTTCTGAATTTGCCTCAATCGGAAGACGAAATGAAAGTCATCTATGAAGTCATTAACTACAGCTGCCACTATGGTCTGCCGACACTTAACCGAGTTGCGAGTTTATTAGGGTTGTCAGAGCAACAATTTCAGCGCCGTTTGCACAAGCAAGGGCTTAACTTCACCACGATTTGTGGCTATGTGATGAGTAATGCGGCAGTAAATTTGTTGGCTGAATCAGTACCTATCAATGAAGTGGCCCAGCGGTTAGGTTATAGCAACGTAGAAAGCTTTAATCGAATGTTTAAAAAGCATCGGGGGGTGACTCCTTCTCAGTACATTCAGCGTTTTCAAGGTTACTTCTAATCACATGAAACAAGAGCCCCTGTTGGTTGGCTAGAGTTGGGCTTCATGGTCACGATAAGCTGAATCAATCATTGGGACATCTTAGCAACGATGGTTTGAGCACTATCAAAACACGCAAAGTAAGTTTGGCCGATTTGCATCTCCAGCTCGGCTAGATTCTCTCCCGCCATAACAGAATAAATCTTATCTTGTGAGCTCAACTGAAGTTCCAGTTCTATATCGCTGCCTTGCTTGGTCATGGCAACTAATTCTGCGTTGAGACAGTTGTGCGAACAGGTTTCAAGTTTGACTGGGCTAATTGAAACCGCTGGGGCTTTGAATAGCAGTAATACACTTGAACCAGCCTCTAGTGCTAGTTTCTTCACACTAGTATGAGTGACGGCTACTTTAACGATTTGGTTGTCGGCCAGTCGGACCGATACATGATCATTTATTCCGCCCAACGTAATAGACTCGATTTGCCCAGTGAGCTGGTTTCTGGCACTAGTATGGAGCGAAAAATGCGCCATGAGATCTAGTAGGCTGTTCATCTCTATTGAATCATCAAGAAGTGCGGTTAATGCCATTTCCTGAACTTGTGATGTGATGAAGTAAACCTTGAGCAAGCGCTGACCAAACTGAGTGACTTGAGCACCGCCTCCACCTTTACCGCCTTTTTCTCGCAACACGACCGGCTGGTTAAAAGCTGTGTTCATGTCGTTGACTGCATCCCAAGCTGCTTTGTAGCTCATACCAGACAGCTTCGCTCCCTGACTGATCGAGCCGGTTTGAACGATTTGTTCCAGTAGCGCGATTCGCCTTGGGTTGGCAAACAACCTGTTATCGAGATTGAGAGTCAGTAATGCTTGAAGGTCCATTCACTTATCCTATTTGTTCGGGTTAGCTATGGTTTACCGTTAACCCGAGTGCTAAGTGCTATAAATTCTAGTGGTTAGGGGCTAACGCAAGCCAGCATTATCACTAGGTAAGCGCTAGAAATTGTGATTAATCAACTCTGCTTCACTGTATCTGCATTTGACCTTGCTTCTTCGTTATATACTTTGGTATATAACGTAAGTTAACTTATCGAAATTTTTGTGAAAGAGAGACGGCGTATTTTGCTAAATCGAATGATGACAATGGCACTCTTGATTGCGGGGCTGTGCAGTTTTACAGCATCTGCAGCAGAAAGGGTGATGGTGTATGCCGCTTCTTCCATGACTAATGCACTGCAAGATGTCGTGAAACGCTATCAACTGCAACATGATGTGAAGGTCGTGCTGTCTTTCGCGTCATCATCCACGCTAGCGAGACAGATCTCACAGGGAGCTCCTGCCGATATTTATTTGTCTGCCAACCAAAAGTGGATGGACTATTTAGTTGATAATCGCGTGGTTGAATTGAGTAATACCACTGCTCTACTGGGTAACCAATTGGTGCTTATTGCGCCGAAAGACTCATCAATCGATGAGGTTTTGCTCGATGCGAACTGGGGTGTATCTGATGCGCTTGCAGGTAGTCGGCTCGCGATCGGAGACCCAGCTCATGTACCGGTCGGTATTTATACAAAACAATCGCTCGAGTCTTTACAGCTTTGGTCAAAAGCAAAATCTCATTTAGCCCAAACCAATAATGTCCGCGGAGCGTTAGCCTTGGTGGAGAGAGGAGAAGCGCCACTAGGTGTGGTTTATGCGACAGATGCACAAATCGCTACGGGGGTAAAAGTGGTTGCTACGTTCCCGACAGAGAGCCACTCGCCGATCGCGTATCCACTTGCGTTAGTAAACCCACGTTCGGATGCAGCGCAGAGCTTCTACGATTATTTACAAAGTGAGCAAGCGGCGGCGATTTTCAGAAGCTACGGATTTGAGGTGAACTAGTGCTCAGTGAATACGAAATTTCAGCGCTAGTGCTAAGCCTAAAAGTATCAACAGTGGCAGTGATATTTAGTCTGCCGCTGGGAATATTGTGTGCGTGGTTACTGGCACGAGTGGAGTTTGTCGGTAAATCGCTATTCGACAGTTTGATACACCTCCCTCTGGTGCTTCCGCCGGTCGTCATCGGTTACTTACTGCTGGTGTCGATGGGAAGGCAGGGCTTTATCGGGCAGTGGCTATACGAATGGTTCGGAATTAGCTTTGGTTTTAGTTGGCGTGGTGCTGCACTCGCTTCCGCGGTGGTGTCATTCCCGTTGTTAGTCCGTGCAATTCGCCAATCGATAGAAGCTGTCGACACTCGATTGGAGCAGGCGGCACGTACTTTGGGTAGCTCTCGCTGGCGAGTGTTTTACACGATAACGCTTCCCCTTACGGTTCCTGGGATTATTTCAGGCATCATTATCGCCTTTGCGCGTAGCTTAGGTGAGTTTGGCGCTACGATTACCTTTGTTTCCAATATTCCCGATGAAACCCGTACTATTCCGTTAGCAATGTACTCCTTTATTGAAACGCCGGGAGCGGAGTTTGAAGCCATGCGTTTATGTATCATCTCGGTGGTGATTGCGTTGCTGTCTTTGGTTGCCTCCCAGTGGTTAACCAAGAAGGCACAAGCTAGGGTGGCCAGTTCATGTTAACAATCAATATCTCGAAACAGCTTGGGGATCTTAAACTAGAAGTGAATACCCAGTTGCCTCTGAGCGGCGTTACTGCCGTATTTGGCCGCTCTGGAGCAGGAAAAACGTCGTTGGTGAATATTTTGGGGGGCTTGTCTGCTCCCGACAATGGTGAGATCCGATTGGGGAACACAGTGTTGTACCAAAGCGGTGCTGTGAACTTACCGCCTGAAAATCGCCGAATAGGTTACGTGTTCCAAGAATCTCGGTTGTTCCCACATTACAAAGTGCGTGGCAATCTGAATTATGGTGTTAAGCACAAAGATGCCGAGCATTTTGAGCGCATAGTTGCGCTGCTTGGTTTGGAACATTTACTAGAGCGTTATCCCGCGACTTTGTCTGGTGGGGAAAAGCAGCGTGTGGCAATTGGTCGGGCACTACTTACCAAACCGGATATGCTGCTAATGGATGAGCCACTGGCCTCGCTCGACTTGCCTCGAAAAAAGGAACTGATTCCTTACTTGCAAACATTATCAAAGGCGCTCAACTTGCCAGTGGTTTATGTCAGCCATAGCTTGGATGAGATTCTGCAACTTGCCGATCATATGCTGGTGCTGAACCAAGGTAAGTTGATTGCGCAAGGCCCGCTTACTCAAGTATGGAACAGTGAGGAAATGCGCCCTTGGCTTGCCACACAAGAACTGAGCTCGCTGATTTACGCTTCGGTGGTGGGCAAACACCCAAAATACGCCATGACGAAGTTGGAACTGGATGATGGCAACCATTTGTGGGTGAGTGGCGACATCGAAGCCATTGATGCCAACGATAAACTGAAGGTCAGAATCGAAGCGAACCACGTTTCCATTTGTACTCAAATTCCCCAAGGTTCGAGTATTCGAAATTTACTTAAAGGTGAAATTCGAGAGTTACACACTAGCGAGAGCGGAGAACAAGTGCAGCTTAAGCTAGCGTTAGGAACGGACGAGCTATGGGCGAACGTGACGCCGTGGGCATGTGATGAGCTTGAACTGCATCCCGGGAAAATGGTGTATGCCCAAATAAAAGGGGTTTCAATGGGGCAGACCGATATCGCTCATTCGCATTAAGCAATAAGGGGTTAAAGATAGGCGTTTACTGTCGAAAGGCAGTGTTCCACGGTCTTTTCTTTTTCTCCAACCGGGGCGACATAATAGATGGCTTCCTCGGCATGGTGTTTCCCAGCTAATTTACAGATCACCCAGGTCGCCAAATATTGCGATGCCAAACATCCACCTGCGGTAGCAATAGAGTTTTCAGCATAGAAGGCTTGATCGAGGACAGAAATCCCTTCTTCCTTAACCCATGGTTTAGTGGTGAGGTCAGTACATGCTGGTATATTTTCAAGTAATCCTAGCGCTGATAAGAGTAGGGTGCCAGAGCACTGAGCGCCAATGAGTTGAGTTTCTTTGTGGAGTAATAAGCGCGATAATATCGACTTATCTTTAGAGATGGCTGTTGTCTTTATCCCACTACCAAATAATACCGCATCGGCTTGGTTGGCAAACTCCAGAGGTTGTTGAGCGGATATTTCTACACCATTCATCGATGTTACTCGCTCGGAAGGGGACGTGATTTGTACATTCCATCCATGGTCTTTCATGCGGTTGAGAATACTTGATGCAATGAAGGAATCCAATTCATTGAAGCCGTCAAACGTCAGTACAGCAATATCCATATATAGCTCCTAGTTAAACGTGGGGCCGCGAGACTTACACTTTCTGCGGCAAAGCGTACTCAATATGTGTGAATTCGAGCTGATTTACAATGAAATCAAGGGCATAAAAAGAGATGTGAATCCCACTGATAGAAGTTATGGGGCTACTTGCCCCACTTTCCATCGTGGATCAAATCGCTAAGGTTTTCGCGTGGTAGCCAACCGGCTTGCTCAAGTTCTGGTTTGTCTTTGAATTGAGAGACATAGCCTAAACAAAGGTATGCAACGACTTCAACGTCTTCGGGAATGTGTAACGCTTTTCTCAGTACGTCGTCGTGAATAATGCTTACCCAACCGAGGCCGATGTTCTCTGCTCTGGCGGCTAGCCACATGTTCTGAATCGCGCAAACGGTGCTGTATAAATCCATTTCAGGCTTGATGGTACGCCCGATCACGATTGGACCATTGCGCTTTCTATCACAGGTGACACAGATACCAACGGGGGACTCAAGAATGCCTTCTAGTTTGAAGCTCTCGTACTGTGCTCGTTTGCTCTCATCGAATTGAGCCGCAGATTCTAATCGTGCTTGGTCGTAACCTTGTTTGATCAGTTGTTTAGTTTCGTTCTCTGTGACTAGCACGAAATCCCAAGGCTGCATAAACCCTACACTGGGTGCATGATGAGCTGCACCTAGGATACGAGCTAATACGTCATCTGGGATTGGGGTTGAGAGAAAGTCTTTACGAACGTCCCTGCGAGAGTGGATGACTTTGTAAAGCGCATCTCTTTCTTGTTCACTAATATGCATTGTCGGCCTCCCAAATAAAGGGGGCTAGTATGCGGACAAATTAACGCGAGAGCCAGTTTAAATACCCGAATGCTTTGGAAGCATTCGCTCAAACTCTAAAGGTCTGTTTTATAGCGTCCTCGAACAGCAAAGTCAGTGTCGCGAATAAACTGCTCATCCGCACCGGTATTTCCAGCAATTTCTTGACCAAACGAGATTTTCATCGGCTCTAAGTAGGTCGATTGATCCCAAACCTTGCTGCGTAGAAATGGTTTGCCACAGTGAAAATACGCATTTTTAACCGAGATCTCCCACACTAGCAAGGCGTTGTGTGTTGTGCCTGATACTTGATGGCAAATGTCACCTTCGACCAAGGTGCAATTACCATGAACACGCAAGGTTTCCATTGTACCTGGCCTTAGAAATATCAGTCCCACTTTGTTATTTGAGCTCACGATGTTTTGCAGCGAAAAGGCGAGTTTGTTGCCACGCAACTCTGGTAGTAAGAGAGTTTGATCGTCGCGTACTTTGACAAAGCCAGCTTGGTCTCCTTTAGGGGAAATGGTAGGAAAACCAAGCTCATCGAGGGTGGACAGCATGACAAGTGGGGATGTCTTAATAAACTCCTGCATTCTGTTATTTAAAGAAGCATATATTTTCTTTGCGGCGAGTGGGTTTGGCTCGCCAATGATTTCTCTTATCTCTTCAACCGAAGATAACTCTTTCATTCTTACGTCCTGATTGACACAACAAGCGTCTTAGTTTGATTGCAGGGTTAGTAGGTTGCGAATGAAAAAGGTGGGCTTTGCGGCGGGGTGCAAGGTTTAGGATTGGTGTGGAAGGGAAGTGAAAAGGGAGCACAGCGTGCTCCCTGGAAGTAACAATTAAAGTTGGTCCTCAATGGGTAAAATTCCGCTGAACCATGCGCCCATTCGACGCCAAATGCTGGCATCGGGTTCGCTAGTTAGTGTCTCTCCTGTCTCGTGGTCAATCCAAACGATGTCGTCATCTTCAACCTTAATCTGGTAGGCCTTCAATTTAAGTTGCTTAGGGAGTTGTTCCAGTGAGCGTTTTACATACTCAGGTTGGTCAATCACTACCGCCATCTCTGTATTGAGGTCGGCTGAACGCGGATCTAAGTTCATAGAACCTACAAACAGTTTGCGCTCATCAAGCATCATCGCTTTAGCATGCAAGCTTGAACGGCTGCTTCCTGTCATGCTCCACTTGTTGTCGACGTCTGCTGTTGCTTTCACTTCCCACAAGTCAACACCGCCCTCGACTAAATCTTGTCGATACTTGGCATACCACCCGTGTACCGCAAACACATCGTTGGATGCGAGGCTGTTAGTGATTATCGTGACGTCTTTGCCAGATTTAGCGGCTTCAACCAATGCCTGAGTACCTGACTCGGTAGGGACAAAGTAAGGCGATATGAGTACTAATGAATGTTGAGTTTGTTCTAAAAGCTCGGATAGATCATCGATAAGTTGGCTGCCTTTGCCTGCAATCTTTTCTGGACGATCGTAAAAGAGTTCAGCTTGCCCCCAATACAGTTCGAGGTCGGAGTTTCTCAGTTGTTCGTAGAGTGGGAGCTCTTTGAAGTTGTAACGACCTTGGGAAAACTTTTCATCAATCTTGGTATCGGCCAGCCACTGTTCGACATCTTGGGAGCTTACCGCTTCGCTTTCGGCTACTATCCATTCCATTGGGATAGCAAACTCGCTGTTCCAGTATTGGTCGAACTGGTCACTGACTTGGTCTACCGTATTTCCGTATAGCAGCACATCAAAGTCGCCAAACTCGACGCTCGATTCGAATGAAAAATATTCGTTACCAATGTTCCGTCCTCCTACGATGGAAGCGATATTATCTGCGGTCAGCGACTTATTGTGCATGCGGCGATTAAGCCGGTCGAAGTCGGTCAAAAACGCTAGGCCGCGTGTGGTGCGATACTGGTGAGGATTGAACAAGCGTATTTCGATGTTCGGGTGAGCATTGATGTACGCCATACCTTTATCGCTACGCTTTTGCATGTCGTCGAGTAACAAACGAACCCTGACTCCACGTTCTGCTGCCTCATACAAACGCCAACTGATCAGCTGGCTGGTCTCGTCACTGCGGTAGATGTAGTACTGCACATCGAGTGAGGTTTGCGCAGATTCTATCAGCGCTAAACGAGTCAGCAGAGCATCGTGGCCCTTTTCCAGCGGATAGAATCCAGTGTAGTCATCAGGGTAAGTGCTAGGCTGTGCGAAGAAGTCATCTAACTGAGAACCTTGTTGATACTCAACATGGTAGCTTTCCGTTTTATCTGGGAAATCGCTGAAGTCGGTAGATGCACAACCAGCCCCTAGTAGGAGAAACAAACCGGTAAAGAAAGGCTTAATGGTATTCAATGGATAGCTCGAGTTATTTCAGATATTCACAGTGTATGTGACGCTGAACGATTACAAAGGGAATTAAAAGAATCAGGGTGTGATAAATATGAGAAATATCACACCCTGTTGAAGTTTATCGCCAGAAAAAGGGGGTTATGGTTTAGTTAATTATGCGACCGGTTGTTGTCGCCTTTTGAGCCATTTCTCCCAAGGTAGACTCAACAAGCCGAAAATACTCACTGCGTAGAGCATCGACCAACCTAGGCAAACAAATACTAGGGTACATAGAACCAGAGATAATGCCGCTAATGCTTTATTGAGCCCTGAAAGTAGCTTGTAGGCTGCCAACATAGCCAGCAAATAAACCAGTACAAAAATGCCATTGGCAAGCTTTAGGAAGAACTCTAAATCGAGGCCCGAAAGTTCACCCACTACGCAAGAAAATACCAACACTGCACCAACTGCTAGCGTCGCATTTGCTGGCACGCCACGCTGTGATACCTGAGCGATAGCACCGTTTGGTCGGTATTCTCTTGCTTGCGCCCACACCATACGAGACAGGCTTTGGGTGTAGAGGTTAACGCTGGCAAAACAAGCGGAAAACCCGAGTACACTAATCACTGTCGCAAACTGTGGCCCAAACAGTAAGTCACTGAGCCAAGGGATCGAAGCACTGTCAAACGCTGGGCTACCATAGGCGGTGAATTTCAAAATGACCACGGAACATGCCCAGTAGGTTGCACCAGCAACGAAACAACCAATGATTATCGCAATCGGGAAGTCTCGCTTAGGATTCTTAAACTCTTCTCCCATATGAGCAAACGCTTCTATTCCAACAAAGCACCAGAACATAACCCCAAGAGCGGCCGAAATTGGCCAAATAGACTCGGTGTTCAATACAGGCATCTGAATATCTTGAGCCGATACTCCACCTTTCCAGAGTAGGGCTGCAACTAACGTGAAGATACTGAGCGCGATGGCAGTTTGCAGTCTTCCGGAGGACTTAGTGCCCATTAGGTTAACCGCGATTAATAGAGCAACCGTGATCAATTGTGCTGCTAACGATGAGTTAATAGGACTTGGGAGAATTTGTTGTAAGAAGCCAGCAGAGAGTGCGACAGCTGCTGGCACACCAACAGGAATCACGCTAACGAACAACCAAGCGACACTTCGCTCCAATTTACTATTGAATGCTTTACGAACAAAATAGGCTGTGCCACCAGCATTAGGAAAGTGTTTCCCGAGCTGGGCGAATGTAAGAGCAATTGGACAAATAGCAATAAATAGAATCAGCCAGGCCCAAAGTGATAGCTGGCCAGCAATTCCCGCCGCGATGGCTGGGATCATGAATAAACCAGTCCCCAGTAGGGTGGTGGAGAGTTGTCCAATGCCAGATAACAACGTGATGTCTTTTTTGAGTTGCGCCATATATTCACTCCCTGAATTTCTATTTCTAGACTACCGATAAATTCAACGTTATACATCTGGCAATTTGTCTAAGTTCGCCGTCAAAGTGGCGGTTCATTTGCCGAAATCAGCTAAATTGCGGGTTTGTGGCCCCTGTGTCGGCAAACCGAACCTTACCCCACACCTTTTAGTTGCGATTTGACTCGGATGAATACCAGCGCTCACCGTAAGCTTGCGAATAATCCGGCTCCTTAATACTGGTGTGCAAATCGTCGGTTGCTTGCAAAGGCCCAACGACTGTGCGATACGGGAGAATCCCAGCCCAAGCTGGAACATCGAGGTCGGCATCGTCGTCATTGACGCCAAATGCACTGACTTTTACCGACGCCTCTGTGAGTGGCAATGCGAGTAGTTCGGTTGCAGCAAGTTCTTTTGCGTTACTCAAGCGAACATCTTCGCAGCGCCCTGGAGCGATTTGTTCGATAAATAGGTTGAGTAAACGATCTTTCTCTTGGTCATCCTCAACCGACGTAAACTGACCAAATACAACGGCAGAGCGGTAATGTGCACTGTGGTGAAACGCTGAACGAGCCAATACCCAGCCATCAAACAAAGTAAAGGTTAAGCAAGTTTGGGCGCCACTTTTTAAGTTCCTGAGCAGTCGGCTGTTTTTGGCACCATGGATATAGACCATATTATCGACTCGCCATGCCAGCATCGGAATGACCACTGGGCCAGATTCTTGCTCGATAGCGATGTGGGCAATCAAGCTCTCATCAATGATGTCATACAACTTCTGATGTTCTAAGACGGCTTTTCTAGCGCCTTTTTTTATTTGGGTTCTCTGGCTATTCGATAACATATCGCTTCCTCTAAGTTGTGCCTTTGAGTTGCAATATAAAAACTAACTGGTAGGTTGATTAGAGCCACTTTTGTTTAATTAATGGATCCACTTATGCAGCCGATTGATATTGGTGATTTGTCTTTAGCCGCAGAGAATACATCGCTTCAGCAGCAACTTTTCAATGCTATTCGCAGCAAGATCGTTGCGAGCTTATGGCCTAAAGGTGGCAAACTTCCTTCAACGAGAAAGCTTGCGGCAGAGCTAAACATCAGTAGAAATACAGCGATCAGTGTTTACGAACAGCTTGCGGCAGAAGGCTATCTTCAAGCGAAAGCGGGTTCTGGCTACTATGTTGCCGTTGAGCTGCCGGAGCAATACTTAAGCCAAGATGTAGAGCCAAGCGGTACTATGGTAACTCGGCCGGCATTGGATGTTAATACGAGCTTCGCACCGGGCGTACCCGATCTTCAAGCCTTTCCTGCTAAAAAATGGGGAAGGTTACTTCAGCGGCATGTCTCTAGGACGACCCTACTCGGCAATCAAGATCTTCAGGGTGACAGCGCACTCAGGCAAGCGCTTGCAGATTACCTATCGAGCAGTCGCTCGGTAAAGTGCGATTCTGAGCAAGTGATCATCACATCAGGTGCCCAACAAGCGTTAACCATCAGCTTAATGGCGACTTTGTCGGCTAACGACTCGGTGTTGATGGAGAGCCCTGGTTATATTCAGATGCGTAAGGTGATCCAGTTGCTGGGGCACCGTAGTCAATCGGTCAATATCGCGCCTCATACAGGTATCGACTTAAAGGCGGTGTTTTCAAGTGAAGCTAGTGCACTCTATATAACGCCAAGCAACCAGTATCCGATGGGGACAACCATCAACGTGGAGCAGCGCATATCACTGCTAGAGTGGGCAAAGAAAAATCAGCGCTGGATCATCGAAGATGACTACGACAGTGAATTTCAATTTGCGCATCGCCCTTACCCTAGTTTACAAGGTTTGTCGGCCGACGTCGGCGCTGAGCAGCAAGTGCTCTATATCGGTTCGTTGAGTAAAGTGATGTTCAATGGTTTGCGGCTCGGGTATCTCGTTGCACCCAAAGGATTAGTGGAGCGATGCTTGGCGGTTAAAGATGCGTTATCGGGTGATTCGCCTACCCATGTTCAGGCGGCGTTGGCTGATTTTATTGTTGAAGGTGATTTTCTTCGCCACATCAGAAAGATGCGCAGGCTCTACAAGCAAAAACATGAGCGCATGCTTGAGGCGATTTCGACACATTTTGGTGACCGAGTTGAAGTGATCAGTCAGCCTGCAGGTTTACATGTCACATTACGCTGGAAAGGCGATATCAGCGAGGAGCAATGGTGCGAGGCCGCGAAAGAAAGAGGCATTATTTTGCGTCCTCTTTCAATGTATGAAACGCAAGACTCTTCAGCACGAAGCTGGCAAGGCGCAGTGCTGGGTTTTGGTAATGTGGCGTTAGATAGAATTGATGAAAAAATCGCTGAGCTTGCGGATATTCTTTAAAAGTGGTGTAGTGAAAATCCGCATGTAAGGAGTAGGGAGTGGGGCAATGTGTCGATGGTTAGCGTATCAGGGAGAACCGATTTATTTGGATGAGCTGGTTTATGAACCGGAACATTCTTTGGTTCACCAAAGCTTGGAAGCGAGAAAAGCGGTGACTCGAGTCAATGCCGATGGCTTTGGGTTAGGCTGGTATACCGATCGAGCAACGCCCGGACAGTTTCATGAAGTGCTCCCTGCGTGGGGAGATACCAATCTACGCTCGTTGACTCATCACATTCGCTCTCATCGGTTTATGGCTCACGTGCGTTCATCAACGGGGACTCAAGTGTCTCGCTCCAACTGCCACCCATTTATCATGGATAACTGGATGTTTCTCCACAATGGCCAAATAGGTGGTTTTGAGCAAGTTAAGTTTGAATTGGAACGATTGCTTCCAGAAGAGCTGTACCTGAAAAGGTTGGGCACGACGGACAGCGAATTGATTTTTTTGTTGGCGCTGCATTTTGGCTTACATAGTGACCCTGTATCTGCTCTTAAGCTTACAATTGAAGCGATCGAAAAAGCGATGCAATCCAAACGAGTCGAAGAGCCATTTAAGGCATCAATATGTGTATCAGATGGATATCAGTTTTGGGTCGTTCGTTACAGTAGCGACAATCAGCCACCTACCGTCTTTATCAAATCAACTCAGGCTAATCAGGGACTGCCGAATGTGTATCTAGCGTCGGAGCCGTTAGAAAGCAACAAACAGTGGAAACCTATCGCTCCGCAAAGTATTTTGCACATTAAGGCTGATTCCTCAGAAAGTTTCTCGTTATAAGCAAGCAGGGGTATTCTCGGGGAAAACGCGAGGGTATCTTGCTACTGAGACCTCACTGGCTTACACAATAATAAGATCGTTATAGGGAAGTAATGGATAAGTTTGATCAACATATATTGGATATCTTGCGACATAATGCGCGTAGCTCAGTAAGCGACATTGCGCGGCAGGTGAATTTGTCACGTTCCGCCGTTACTGCTCGAATTCAAAAGCTTGAACAAGATAAAACCATTCTAGGCTACCACGCGCAACTTGCCGAACCAGAACAACAGCAAACCATCCAAGCTTATTTGGCATTGAAGTTTGATATGTCCAGTACAACTCACCACTGTGAGAGTTACGCTGAACAGATATACAAAATCAATGGGGTGAAATGGTGTCATGCCATCAGCGGTGAGACAGACATGATGCTGTATGTAGAGGTGCCGACAATGGCGCGTTTAAATGCGATTCGTGATGAACTGCAGTCTTATCCCGAATTACGAAACATCATGACCCATACGGTGCTTACCGAATTTTTTAATACAACTAAATGAAGACAATACCAATGATTAAACTCGCTGTTATCGGAACCAACTGGATCACAGACCAATTTATCGAAGGGGCATTGAAAACTGGGCTGTATGAGCTTACTACCGTCTATTCTCGTCGATTAGAAAGCGCGAAATCATTCGCTGAAAAGTACGGTAACGTTCAATTGTTCGATGACCTTGCAATATTAGGTGGCTCTGTTGATGTTGACGCTGTGTACATTGCTAGTCCAAATTCGTTTCATGCGCCTCAAGCGATCGAGCTAATGAAGGCAGGTAAACATGTCATTTGTGAAAAGCCTGTGGCGTCAAATTACACTCAGGCACAGGCAATGTATCGTGCGGCGAAAGAGAATAACGTTGTGTTGTTTGAAGCTTTCATCACCCCCCACCTGCCGAATTTCTCTGTCTTGAAAAACGCGTTAAAAGAGATTGGTGCGCTAAGAAAAGCGACGATCAGCTACTGCCAATATTCGTCTCGTTATCAAAAATACCTAAATGGTGAGAATCCGAATACCTTTAACCCAGAGTTCTCCAACGGTTCCGTTATGGACATTGGCTTCTACTGCGTGGGCGCGGCTATTGAACTGTTCGGCGAGCCAGAATCGATTCAAGCTCAAGCGCATATGTTGAATTCCGGTGTGGATGGCTGTGGTAGCGTGATATTTGGCTACCCAGGCTTCGATGTGGTGATTGGCCATTCAAAAATTAGTGATTCGTATGTACCGAGCGAATTTCAGGGTGAGGATGCGGCGCTAATGGTGGACATGATATCTATTTGTAATTCGGTGACTAAGAAAGTTCGTGGTGGTGAGAGCACCGACATCAGCGTACCCCAAGACGATAATCGAATGACATATGAAGCAGCAGAAGCTGCCCGTCAAATCTCTGAGAATAAGATGGTCAGCCAGCAAAGTGAACGCTCACTTATCGTGGCTAAAGTGCTGACCGAAATCCGCCGTCAAACTGGCGTGGTTTTTCCCGCAGATGACGCTGTAAGTGCAGCGGGATAACTGTTATCGTGTGCCACACAGATGTTCCTATTACAATGAGAAAAAGTCATGCAAGCTGAAGTTAAATGGGTTGAAGAATTTAAGTTTTTAGGTCAATCACAGTCTGGTCATTCTATTGTGATGGATGGTAACGGTGGTGCTACAGCACCAAGCCCAATGGAGATGGTTCTGATGGCTGCAGGTGGCTGTAGCTCAGTTGATGTTGTAGACGGCCTAAAAGAAGCCGGCCAGAACGTTACAGGCTGTGTTGCCAAGCTCACGACAGAGCGCCGTGAGACTGCGCCACGCATTTTCACTGGTATTAACATTCATTTTGAAGTTTCTGGTGAGGCGCTAGACTCAGACGTTGTTGCTAAAGTAGCAGCAGATTCGCTAGAAAAGTACTGCTCTGTATGCTTAATGCTAGGCAAAGGCATGGAAATGACGCACAGCTGGGAAATCGTTTAGCCCAATTACTGCATTGTTTAAAAGGCTCTACCGAAAGGTAGGGCCTTTTTTTATCAAATGAGTCTTTCAGGCAAGCCCAGCAATTTACTTCGAGCCTCGCATGTTGAGCTTATTTAGGTATATATTTGTCATATCCAAAGGGAAAGTAGAGAAGAAGCATGTCAAAGCGCAATAAAAACATACCGTTAGTAAGGAGAGAAAACGTTGAGTTTTTTGCCTCATTGTTTGAGGAGCTAGACAAGAAAACCTACGCATTGCTACGCGAATCTACTATTCCGCTCGATATTCATGACAACCCTGATTATGCCTATTTGCCGGAGTCCTGTTTAAAGAACTTTATGGAAGTGCTGGGGGAAAGCTTATCAAACGATAAGTTAGGGGTTTTATTCTGGCGTAGTTGCCGAGAAACTTATGTCCCTAAATTTGTCTCATTGCTCACTAGTGGAACAACAGTACGTGAAGCGTTACAAGAGTTCTCGGATTTGCTTAAACGTGAGTCGAGCGGTGCGAATGTTTACCTTCAGAAATCTGGGGGAAGCTGGTGGTTAGTGAGAGAAAAAGCCGGGGCTGATGAAGTTTGGTTTAAATACGCAGAACTGTTTTCAGTGATGTGTATGGCAGAGGTGCTACGTGCGTTGACTGACAATGCTTGGCGCCCAACTCGTATCGGTGTGCGCAGTTCAGATATCGAGGATTTTTCTAGCTTACCGACCCTAGAACAGGCGCAGTTTTTTGCTGAGCGCCCTGTGACGGCTTTGGAAATACCGGAAGCGTTACTTGATGAAAAGGCGGTGATTACGCACACGGCTAGCCAAGTTTTTGCAGCCAATCATTACGCAGAGCAATCCGACGACAGCTTCGCCGCTACCTTTAAACAAGCGATTACGCCGTATGTGTCTGTCGGGAAACTGCCGATTAAACTGGCGGCAGAAATCTTGCGAATGAACGTTCGTACCCTCCAGCGTAAACTTGAAAGCGAGGGCATTATCTACAAAACACTGATTGAAGAGATGGTGTTTGATCAAATAAAACATAGACTTACTTCTAGCAGTGATTCCATTACATCCATCGCCAATAAGTTTGGTTACTCAGATGCCGCGCACTTTAGCCGTTCATTCAAGCGAGTCACGGGCTTGACTCCTTCCCATTTTCGTAAACATCACCGTAAATAGTTCCCCTTGTTAACCAAGTAACGAAATCATTGTCATCAAATGGCAATGATTCGTGTCGTTTTACCTCTAAAGTACACCTCAGTTACTGAATGAATGTGAGTGCCACTCATTGGTTGTTTTAATGAGTTTATGCGTCTTACTGTGTCTATTCAGTAGAAACTTAGTAGGGATACTTCCTTTTATCGACGGGATAAAAGAACAGAAGAAAGGACTTACCACTTATCTTTTGAAGGGTAAATTCGATGAAAAAAGTGATGAAACTTTCGGCACTCGCAATTTCATGTTCGGTCGCATTTTCTGCCACTGCTGGCTCAACCTTGTTTACAAATGTCGATATTTTTAACGGTACAGAAGACAAGCTGTATGAAGACCACAATGTATTGGTTGTGGATGGCAAGATTGCCAAGATTTCATCCAGTGAAATCTTGGCTGGTGATGCGAGTGTGATTGATGGTCAAGGCAAAACATTAATGCCTGGCCTGATTGATGGCCACGCGCATATCATGATCAACTACAACTTCGATGATATTGAGAAGAACAAAGATCTCACAGACATTTCAATCAATGCTGTGACAGTCGCACAGCGTTACATCGATGATGGTTTTACCTCTGTTCGTGATGCGGGTGGCCCAGCATTTGGTTTAGCGCGTGAAATCAACGCTGGCAACATTACTGGTCCACGTATCTACCCATCGGGTGGTTTTATTTCACAAACTTCAGGTCACGGTGACTTTAGGGACCGTGCTGACGCTGGCTTCAGTGCGCAAGTTGAAGGCGATGTGTCTAACTTCGAACGCATGGGTATTGGTAATGTTGCTGATGGTGTTCCAGAAGTTTTGCGTGCTACCCGTTTGAACCTTCGCCAAGGCGCAACACAAATTAAAATCATGGCTGGTGGCGGTGGTTCATCGCGCTTTGACCCAATCGATACCACTCAATACTCGAAAGAAGAAACCTGTGCGATTGTAGAGGCAGCAGCGGATTGGGGCACGTACGTCATGGCGCATACGTTCAACGACCGCTCGGTTAACCGCTTACTTGATTGTGGCGTAAAGACGTTTGAGCACGGCTTCTTCATTAACGACGACACGATGAAACGTATTGCGAAAGAGGGCGGGTACATCGTTCCTCAAATGTGGGGACTATCACCAGACCTAGCAAAGAACCCATTAATGCCAGCAGAAAAGCTGCCAATGGTTGCGAAGCTGCAAGAGCAATATGGAGACTTTGGTCAAAGGCTGCTTAAACACGGTGTAAAAGTAGTATTTGCGTCGGATTACGTGGGTGTTAACTCAGATGCAGAGCGTGCTCGCCGCTACGAAATCTACTGGCGTACTCAAGCATACGGAAGCAACTTTGAAGTGTTGAAACAAATGACTTCTACAGCAGGTGAAATGTTAGCGCTGTCTGGCCCTCGTAACCCTGCGAAAGGCAAGCTAGGTGTGATTGAGAAAGGCGCAATTGCTGACATCCTACTGGTTGAAGGCAACCCACTAGAAGACATGTCGGTAATTGGTGCGACTCCAAAATGGTTCGATGCAGACCCAGAGTACAAGAAGATCGACACGATCAAACTGGTGATGAAAGACGGCGAGATTTACCGCAACGAGATGTAATTCGTCTTTATTCCACTTGTTTCACTATCGATTAAAAGGCAGCTCGCCCTGCCTTTTTTCTTAATCTCAATGTTCTGTTTCGAGGTATCCAAATGCGTAGCTACACCAAGTTCATTTTAAGTTTCATTGTAAGCGCGGCAATGGTAACGCCAGCGATGGCTGACGACGCTACGGTAACATATTGGCATGAACTCACGCCAAGTATGGTAACGGTAGAAGACCCTTTTGCAGCGCTAGATCAAAACCAAATGTTTGATGTAGCGACGCTGGCGAGGTATCAGGAAGCGAAGCAGCAAGAAGGTTTTGTAGAGAGTAAACAAGCCACTAAGGATATTGCGCTAATTAAAGCGAGGCTTGCAGATGATGGCATCGACGTTGAGCACCTATTTAAAAAGCGCGAAGAAACCATGCAGCAACGTGAAAAATTGGCCACTTTGCCTAACCAAGATGTATTAGATACAAACCGAAAAATTCCGGGCTTTATTACCCCGATTGAAATGGATGGAACAAAAGTCACAAAGTTTTTCCTAGTGCCAACTGCTGGCGCATGCATCCATACACCACCACCTCCGCCAAACCAATTGGTTATGATCGATTACCCACAAGGAATCGAGCTAGTAACCCTTGCGACACCTGTGTGGGTTGAGGGAACGTTGGTCGCAGAAGGTTCGGTAGAGAACGTTAATTACTCAGATGGTGCTGCTGATGTGGAATCTGTTTATTCCATGAATGCTGAAGATGTAGAGTTTTATCAGCCATAAGCGATTTCTCACCTATGATTTTGTCATCAAATGGCAATTCTAAGTTCTTGAAAAATTAGTCTTTTACGTCTAAGTTACTGAATGTATCCAGTTGTTGTATAAGTCACTGATATATCCAGTAACTTTTTTGTATCAGTCGAACAAGTCATTAGGGGGAGTTGCCCCTAAAACACATAACAACACAACTATTCCCCCGGATGGAGAGTAGTTCCCAAGAGTCCTTCTCTTTTTACAAGGAAAAAATAATGAATAAAGCAATAAAACTGTCTGCTGTTGCGCTCTCTTGCTCAATTGCCTTTTCTGCTTCAGCGGCTTCAACCATTATTAGCAACGTTAATATCTTCAACGGCGTCGACAACAAATTGTACGAGAATCACCACGTACTGATTGTCGATAACAAGATCGAAAAAATCTCCACTCAACCTATTCAAGCTGATGACGCAACTGTTGTGGATGCAGGTGGAAAAACCATGATCCCAGGCCTGATCGACATGCACTCTCACCTGTGTATTCAAGAAGGGATGTTGGTAGGTCGAGATGACTACGACCAAATGGCAATGGGCGCACGTACTTACGTTTCAATGCAGCAATATCTAGAGCAAGGCTTCACTACTGCCCGCGATGCAGGCTGTAACATCCTTGGTGTTGCAAAAGCCGTGAACAATGGCTTGATCGACGGTCCGCGTATTTATCCGTCCGGTGGCTTCCTAAGCCAAACAGGTGGCCATGCCGATACGGGCAGCTTCAACGATCAACCTGGCCGTGTAGATGACCTTGAGCGCCATGGCTTTGGCTACATTGTCGATGGCAAAACTGAAGTGCGTCGAGCAGCACGTCAGAACCTTCGTGCTGGTGCAACTCAAATTAAAGTCATGGCTGGCGGCGGTGTGGCCAGTGAGTTTGACCCAATCCATATGACGCAAATGTCGGTGGAAGAGCTGGAAGCGGCTGTGGAAGTGGCAAAAGATTACGGCACGTACGTTACTGTGCATGCTTACCATGACCGTTCGGTAAACCGTGCGATTGATGCTGGTGTACGTACCATTGAGCACAACTTCCTGGTTTCTGAAGATACAATGAAGCGTATGAAGAAAGAAGGCGTAGCACTTTCTGCTCAAGCTGTAATGTCATTGAAAGCATTCGCTGATCCAGAGTCGATTACTTTCTTTAGCCCAGACCAAAAAGCAAAAGCATCGAAGGTGTATGAAGGTGCACTGCAGATGTTTAAGTGGGCTAAGAAGCATGATGTCCTAGTGGTAACCGGTGGCGATATGTTTGGCCCTGCGTATAACATGGCTCAAGCCGAGAACATGATTTACATGCAGAAAGCAGGCTATACCCCATACGATATTTTGAAAATGGGTACTTCAAATGCAGCAGAAGTATTGAGCTGGAGTGGTGGTATGAACCCATACAAATACGGTTCATTGGGTAAAATCGAGGCTGGCGCGTATGCAGATTTAATTCTAATCGATGGTAACCCACTGGAGGACATCGAAATATTGAGCCAATACCAAGAGAAGTTCCAGTACATCATGAAAGATGGCAAGGTGTATAAGAACACGCTGTAACTCGTTAATGTGTTAGGTATGAGCGCAGGGCCAATCGTGCTTCTGCGCTCTTTATTTCTCTATCAAGTTAATGTGAGGATGTATGGCTCAATACAACAAAGTTCTCGTTTTCATTACTGCATTTTTCCTTTCATTGGGTGTGTTTGCTCAAGAGTCCAAAACGTTATTTTGGGAAGATCTATTACCTCAAATAGACACGATTGAGGATCCATTTGAAGCGCTGACCTTAGATCAAATGTATGACCTCAGCACGATTGCTGAATTCAAACATGCGCAAACACAGCCAGATTTTGAGCCAAGCGAGGCTCAGTTAACTGAAGTTAAGCAAGCTCGAGAACAGCTAAAACTAGGCAATGTGGATGTGGATTATCTCTTCTCGATGCGTGAAAAGATCGCTCAGCAGCGTAAGGCCTTGGCGACTCAGCCTAATACGCAAGCTCTGAATGGCAAACGCCGTATTCCTGGCTATATTACGCCGCTTGAAACCGATGGTAGCAAAGTCACTCAATTCTTCTTGGTACCAACTGCTGGTGCCTGCATTCATACACCGCCTCCTCCACCAAACCAACTAGTGCTTGTTACCTTTCCAGAAGGTGTTGAGTTGCCTTCGTTGGAGACACCATTTTGGGTTGAGGGTGAATTAATCAGTGAGCTGACTGAACAAACCGTTAATTACTACGACGGAGCCAGCGATGTTAAGTCTGTCTACCAGATGGATGCGTCGACGGTTGAATTGTACTTATAAACGTATCGCCGGTAGGTGAGCTAATGAATACGCTGTCACCAAATGGCAATTATTCTTTCACTCAATATATAAAATAAAAACAGTATTCAATATTAAGCAGTGGGTATAACGATGAAATTAACAAAATTAAGTCTAACGATAGGGCTGGCGCTTTGTTCTGCAGGAGCGATGGCTGATGGTGCCAATTTTGGTAGTCCAGATACCGTAGAAAATACCATTGCTTCGCAAACGGCTGCGAAGAAAACGTGGCGAGAAAACTTAGCAGACAACGGAATCACAATGGGAGCAGACTACTTTGCTCTAGGCCTGCATTCATCTGATGGAGTTAATGGTGGTGACGTCTCTAATGCTTCTGGGATCGCGCGATTTTATGGTTCTTGGAATTTGGTAGGCCAAGAGTCTGGAAATACAGGCGGTATCGTATGGAAAGTAGAACATCGCCATGCATATACCGACTACGCTCCGAAAGACTTTTCAGGAACTACGTTTAAAAGCCCTGATAACATCGGTTATGTGGGCATGATTTCTCCAGCCTACAGCGACCAAGGCTTTCGTGTAACCAACCTCCATTGGAAGCAAAAGTTCAATGGCGGCAAGACATCACTGATTGTTGGTTGGCAGGATGTCACGGATTATGTTGATACGTATGCACTGGCTAGTCCGTGGACCGGATTCTCTAATCTAGCGTTTAGTACCGGTGCTGGAGCAATGGGCCTACCCGATGACGGCATTTTAGCCATATCTGCTGGCCACATGCTAAACGATAATTTTTATGTCGTTGGTGGAATTGCTGATGCAAAAGGTAAATCGGACGACATTTTTGAAGGTTTTAACACCGCGTTTGGTGACAGTACCTACTTCACGACGTTAGAGCTTGGTTGGACGGCATCGCAAGAGCAAATCTATACCGATAATTTCCACGTAACGTTATGGCATTTTGATGAAGGCTCAAGACACAGCTTATCGTCTACCGTGCTTCCCGATGGAACAGTTGTTGGTGGTGAAAGTGGTAAAGGTATTAATTTCTCATGGAGCCAGTTCTTGTCTCCTCAGTTAATGCCGTTTGTACGTGGTGGCTTTTCTGAAGGCGATGTTGCACTTTATGATAAATCTCTGAGCGTCGGCTTTGGTTACTTTGGATTAGGTGCACCTAAAAACAATTTAGGCTTTGCCGTCAACTGGTCTGAAACAAATAGTGATACCTTGCAAACATTTGTTGGAGCAAGTGACGATCAGTTTACCGCTGAGCTTTACTACAACATCGCAATTGGAGAGCATTTCCAAATCACCCCTGATATTCAGTTTATCAAGGACCCAGCACTTTCCGACGAAAGTAGCGCAATTGTATTTGGCTTGCGTGGTCGAGTATTTTTCTAAACGTAACGCAATAAAAAGCCGCCAGAAGAGGCGGCTTTTTTGTACGTAAAGCATTCTAACACGATCAAGCAAGGTGCTTCGCGTGGAACGCTAAGTGCTCGTCGATGAAGCTAGAGATGAAATAGTAGCTGTGGTCGTAACCCGGCTGCATTCTTACTTCTACCGGAGACGCGTGGACCTTAGCGGCTTCGATAAGTGCTTCTGGCTTTAATTGCTCGGTTAGGAAACCATCGGCATCGCCTTGGTCGACCAAAATTGGTAATTCACTTTTGGCTTGCTTCAAGAGTTCGCTGGAATCGTATTGCTTCCAACTTTCAACATCTGAGCCCAGATAAGCGCTAAACGCCTTCTGACCCCAAGGGCAACCCATTGGATTACTGATTGGTGAAAAAGCAGAAATAGAGCGGTAATTACTGCTATTTTTCAGGCCAATGGTGATAGCACCGTGCCCACCCATGCTGTGGCCAGAGATAGATTTTACGCTGGTTACAGGGAAATGTTCCTCAATGATCTTTGGCAGTTCAGCAGTAATGTAATCGTACATCTGGTAATGCTGAGCCCAAGGCTTTTGTGTGGCATTTAAATAAAAACCAGCACCTTGGCCTAGGTCGTAGTTATCGTCATCCGCGACGCCTTCACCGCGAGGGCTTGTGTCTGGCGCGACAACAGCGATCCCAAGCTCTGCAGCTTTACGAAAAGCTCCCGCTTTTTGCATGAAGTTTTCGTCGGTACACGTTAAGCCAGATAGCCAGTAAAGCACAGGAACAGGGGTTGCTTTGCTTGCATTTGGCGGTAGAAAAATCGCGAAGCGTGCAACGCCGTTTAAGCTTTGAGATTGATGCGTATATTGTTTATGCCATCCACCACATACCTTGGCTTGGCTAATATTATCTATGGTCATTGAATACCCCGAGTATGAACATTTTGGATAAAGAGAAATCATAAAGAAGCCTCCCTTTAGGTTACGGTATGTAACGTGGAGGAGGCTTCAGCTGGGATTACTTATCCATATGTAAAACAGTACGGATAGATTCACCTTTGTGCATCAGTTCGAATGCTTCGTTAACGTCAGCTAGGCCCATAGTATGAGTGATGAACTCTTGTAGACCGAATTCGCCAGCCATGTAACGGTTTACGATTTCTGGAAGCTCAGAGCGGCCTTTAACACCACCGAAAGCAGAACCACGCCATACGCGACCTGTTACGAGTTGGAATGGGCGAGTTGAGATCTCTTGACCTGCACCCGCAACACCAATGATGACCGATTCACCCCAGCCTTTGTGACAACACTCAAGAGCTTGACGCATCACGTTGACGTTACCGATACATTCGAATGAGTAGTCAACACCACCGTCTGTCATTTCAACAATCACTTCTTGGATTGGCTTGTCGAATTTCTGAGGGTTGATTACGTCTGTCGCGCCAAGTTGTTTTGCTAGGTCGAACTTGCTCTCGTTGATATCTACACCGATGATGCGGCTAGCTCCAGCCATGCGAGCACCAATGATTGCAGACAAGCCAATTCCGCCTAGACCGAAGATAGCAACCGTGTCGCCTTTTTCTACTTTAGCTGTGTTGAGTACTGCACCCATACCAGTGGTTACACCACAACCTAGAAGACACACTTCTTCAAGTGGCGCTTCTTTGTTGACTTTCGCTAGTGAGATTTCTGGAAGAACTGTGTACTCAGAGAAAGTAGAACAACCCATGTAGTGGAAAATAGTCTCACCGTTGATAGAGAAACGGCTTGTGCCATCTGGCATTAGACCTTTACCTTGAGTTTCACGAACTGCCTGACACAGGTTGGTTTTGCCAGATTTACAGAACTTACACTCACCACATTCAGCTGTGTAAAGTGGGATAACGTGGTCACCAACTTCAACACTTGTTACGCCTTCGCCAACCATTTCAACGATACCGCCACCTTCGTGACCAAGGATTGAAGGGAAGATTCCTTCTGGATCGTCACCTGATAGTGTGAATGCGTCAGTGTGACAAACACCAGTAGCGACGATGCGTACTAGCACTTCGCCAGCTTTTGGAAGTTGTACATCAACTTCTTCCATTTTAAGTGGTTCGCCAGCAGCCCATGCCACCATTGCTTTTGATTTGATAGAGGTTTGACCTGGTTTGATTTCAAGTGCCATTGGATGTTCCTTATTAATTTATAGGTTGGGCAATCGAGTAAAGCGTAGTTGAGCTTTGCTTATTTCGCCCTGTCGTTTTGTTGGGTGCTAGTATAGGTTTTTTTCTATTTGTGATAATCCCATTAAAATGAAAATGATTTTTACGTATATGTAATAGTTGGGTTGCTGGACTGATTAACAGACTGAATTTCAAAACAATAGGCAACAAATATGAAATTTGTATTGACCTCAATTTAGCTTGAGGTTTTATAGTGAGGCCGGTTGATGTAACGGCGCATAGGAGCACAGATGAACGAACAACAATTCTCAGCTTATTTAGAGAAGGTAGGATTAACACATAAGCCGAGTGTGACAATGACAGGGTTACTCGATCTGCATCGTGCTCAGCTACTGACTATCCCATTCGAAAACTTCGATATTGCTCTAGGGAGAGGAGTCTCGTTACGAAAGGAGGATCTATATCGAAAGTTACTTGGTCAAAAGCGAGGCGGCTATTGTTTTGAGTTGAATGAATTGATGTTTGAAGTGCTGAGGTTTATAGGATTCGAAGCTCAGCGAGTGCTGGCACGCGTGCATTTATCTGGTGAGCCCACAGGGCGCAGTCACCAAGTGACCATGGTGGAACTAGATGGTGAGCAATTGTTGGTTGATAACGGCTTTGGCTCGGCGACTCCTCGTACACCGTTAAAGCTTTCTATTGATGAGGTGATTCATACAGATTTGCAAACCCTCCGTTTTACCCTAGATGATGACTTTGGCTATATGTTGCAGCAACAGAATACCGACGATTCAGGTTCATTGATTTGGAAGAATTTATACAGTTTCGATTTAGAACATGTTTGTGAAGCTGACATTCGTTATGGAAACTATTATGTGTCGACGTACCCCGAATCCCATTTCGTTACCTCGCGTATAGCTGCATTACCGACCCCAGATGGTTTAATTACCTTGCTTAATCATCGAATTAAAGTCGTTAGTGGTGGAGAAACTCAGGAAATAGAATTGGCCTCGGGGCAAAGCTATCTTGATGCGCTGCAACGTTATTTCTCCATTGAGCTCGATTCACCCTATTCAGACTTAACACCTATCAGCTAGCTGTTAGTCATAGGTGCTGATTTGGCGTGACTCATTGACTTGCTGCTGTATCAGCTGTCGAACGAGGGTCGATAGCCAAACAACTTTAGGGTGTTTGCTATCGCGTTTCAGAGTCACCATTTCAATATCGAAATCTGGAATATCAATGGGAGGGGGGCATAGAGTCAATTGATCGTGGATTAACTCTGAGCGCCCAACCATTTCAGCCATAACGGCCAGGTGTTTTCTGCCTGACAGCATGCGTCGAATGGTTAAGAAACGGGTGGTCCCCAATACCACATTTCGAACTACCCCGAGGGAAGCTAATGTATTGTCTACTTGGCTGGTCAGTTGATCATTGGCGGTGATGATCATTTGTGGGGTAGCGAGATAGGTCGTTAAAGGTATGGGAAGCTCTGTTTTCAGCACACTATTATCAAACGTGCACAGGTGCTTTTCTCTGTATAAGAAGGTTGATTCAACGTTGCTAGGCATTGCATTGAATACACCGATACAAATATCAGTGTTGTGATTCTCGAGGAGGTCGACACAGTTTTCATTATCGGCGGGTTTGAACAACACTTTTGCATTTGGTGCGTGGGCCTGTAGCGCATCGAAAATATTGGGGCCAAAGATTTGTTCTGCGTAATCGCTGACGCCAATCGAAAATTTCCCTTCATATTCACTAGGGTTAAATTGCTCCGAAGGCAAAATGTCTTGCGTGAATATAGCCAAAATTTCTTGAACCTTTGGTGCAATCTCAACCGCTCGGCTTGTAGGCTGCATTCGGTTGCCATGGCGTTCAAATAGAGGATCGTCAAGAAGCTCTCTTAAGCGTTTTAAATTATAGCTGGTGGCCGGTTGTCCTAGGTGTAGATACTTGGACGCCGCCGACACACTGCCAAATTGAAATAACGCATCAAAAGTAAGTAGCAGGTTAAGATCAATTCCCTTCCAGTTTAGTTCTTTCATTTCTACTTCTTATTCCATCTCAGGTTATCAATGTTACTAATATATTAGATTGATTTGTTCGATTTCATCGATGTTCTATTGGGAAATATACTCAAGTTCATAAGAGTTTCCTAGAAAGAAAGGATGTGAAGCGGGTGTCGAACAAAAAACTTGAGCAGTGTCTGGATCTGTTATTAGAGCTACCGATCCAGACCTTTAGCACCAATAGTGAGTGGGTGGCGAAAAATCATGTATTTGTGTGTCGTGAAGGGGCGGTACATGACAGTCATGGTTATGTGACGCACGCGATCGAAAATGGAGCGATTGCTATCATTGCGACAAAGCCAGTACAAGCGACCGTCCCAGTTATTGTTACGGATAGCTACTATCAAAGCGTATCTCTTATAAAGGCGTATTACCGTTTCCCGCACCATCAACTCAAGCATATCGGTATTACGGGTACTAACGGTAAAACCACAATCGCCTACGGACTTCAGCAAATTCTGACGCGTCAATGTAAGTCGAGTTATATCGGTACATTGGGGGTGAAATATGCCGACAAGCATGAGCCCTTGGACAATACCACGCCCGATGCGGTGACGTTACTTAATCTATTTGACGACATGGTTAACGCTGGGGTACTGCTCAATGTTATGGAACTGAGTAGTCACGCACTGGCGCAAGACAGAGCTGGTTTCGTTCCTCTGGAGGTGGGTGTCATTAGCAACATTGGTCGTGACCATTTGGACTATCACCGAACTATCGATGGGTACGTTCAAGCGAAATTGCAACTGATTGACCGCATTAAACCTGGTGGCACCTTAGTCGTTAACCTAGACGATCCTCACGCGGGAGTCGCGATTGATCGAGCGAAATTGAGAAACAACGTAATGACGTTTTCAATTGGGAACCATGAAGCTGATGTCGTTGCCGATGAGGTACAGGCTACTCAGTTTGGCAATCAGTTTACTATGTATTACCAAGGTGAACATGCGGTTGTCGATTCTCAAATGCCGTTTCGTTTTAATGTTGAAAACCAGCTTGCGATGGCAAGCGTGTTACTCAGTCAAGGTTGGCGACTCAACGCTGTTGCAGCAGCTTTAAGCGGGCTCACCCCAATCAATGGACGAAGCCAGTTCATCTCTCTCGACAATCGAGCGACTGCACTTGTTGACTACGCCCACAACTACGATGGGCTGCTGGCTTTGTTTCAAGGGATCGATGTCCGCCAATGGGGAAAGGTTATTACTGTTATTGGTGTAACGGGAGACAGAATCCGTGAGGCCGCGCGAATTGGACAGTTATGTGCGGAGCATTCTGATGTCGTTATTTTTACGTCGGATAATCCGCTGGGGGAAATGCAGGAAGACATCTTTCGTGCTTTGACATCTCGAGTTGGGGATACACCCTACTACGAAGTGAGTGACAGGCTTGAAGCTATCCAGCTAGCCAAGCAATTAAGCCGTTCTCAAGATTTATTGTTGTTGTGTGGCAAGGGGCATGAGCTTCATCAGCATGTCACCGCCAACAAAATCGGTCGTCAAAGCTATATTGGAGATAGGGCGGCAGTAAGTATGGAGGGCAAACAATGAAACGAGGGTTATCGGCGTCAATATGTTTGCTACTGATTATGATTAGCTTGCCTAGTACGGCTGTTATCACACCTAATCCACCAGAATTGAGCGCTAAAGGATACGTTCTAATGGATTTCAATTCTGGGGCTGTGATTGCACAGCAAAATGCCAGAACAGAATTGGCCCCAGCTAGCTTGACTAAATTAATGACGGCGTTTGTTGTCGGGCAAGAGATTCGTTCAGGTCGCTTAGCTTGGGACGACGTTGTGAGCGTCAGCAAAAATGCTTGGTCGGCTAATTTTCAAGGGTCATCACTGATGTTCATCAAGCCTAAAGATGAAATTACAGTGCGTAACCTGATGACAGGGTTAATTGTCCAATCTGGTAATGACGCTGCAGTTGCATTAGCTGAGCACATTGCAGGTAGTGAAAGTGCTTTTGTTAGCCTGATGAATGGTTGGGCCCAGTCGCTGTCACTGGAAGACACTAGATTTATCAATGCACATGGGCTGGATGGTGATGGGATAAAAACCTCTCCGTTGGATATGGCAAGGTTGTTAACGGCCTTGATAAAAGAACTCCCAGAAGTCTATCAACTCTATGGTTTAAAGACATTTCAATGGAATGACATAACCCAATATAACCGCAATAAATTATTGTGGGATCGCTCAATTGACGTCGATGGCGGTAAGACAGGATATACCGAAGCGGCAGGGTACAGCTTGGTCAGTTCTGCAACAGAAGGCAGTATGAGGTTGATATCGGTAGTGATGGGAGCGAGTAGTGAACAATCAAGAGCAAGTGCCTCTAAAGCGTTGCTCAACTATGGTTTTCGATTCTTTGATACCCAGCAAGTGATGGACGAAGGCCAAATTGAGGCTCGAGTACGAGTTTGGAAAGGGCAACCCGAAAACGTTGGTGCGCTTGTTGACCAAGACGCCTATCTAACTTTACCTCGTACTGTGAGTTCCGGCTTAAGTAAAAAGGTGATCGTGGACAAATGGATTACCGCTCCGCTTGCTAAAGGTGATCTGCTGGGGAGGGTTGAATGGCGAAATGGTGGAAACATCGTAGCAACTTATCCCATAGTCAGTGCTGAAGATGTGACCTTATCCGGTTGGGTAGGACAAGTATGGGACGGAATCAAATTAAGGTTCAGCAAGATGCTTGCCTGGCTATCTTCTCAAATGGGAGGAGGAAATGACTGAGATCGCTCATCCCCAATCAATGTGGAAAAACTCAAACTACTTGCGACTGCTGTCGGCTCAGGTCATCTCATTGGTTGGGACGGGCATGAGCTCTGTTTGCCTTGCTTTGCTTGCCTATGAACTCGCGGGAGACGAGGCAGGGTATGTGCTCAGTATCGCTTTTGCACTCAAGATGCTGGCGTATATTGTTTTAGCGCCGCTGTTTGGAACAGTAGCGCATAAGTTACCGAAACGAAAAACACTGTTTGCTCTCGACTTGATTCGGGCATTGATGTTTGTTTGTTTGCCGTTCGTCACTGAAGTGTGGGAAGTGTATGTACTGATGTTCGTCATCAATGCATGTTCCGCGGGGTTTACCCCTCTATTTCAGTCGACACTACCTTTAGTTCTGCCCGATAAAACTCAATATGCTAAAGCTCTTTCATTGAGCCGAATGGCTTATGATCTAGAGCAGATCTTTAGCCCTATGTTGACAGCAATGTTATTGAGCTTAATTGGTTTTCGCCAGTTGTTTATGCTCGATGCGGGGACCTTTGTTTTGTCCGGTATTCTGATCTTATTTTGTGCTTTGCCTAATTGGAAAGCGGCGGATGTCCAAGCGCAGCGAATGAACGCACCTCGTTTAGGGGAAAACATTAAGCTGTATTTGTCGAAGCCCAAACTCAAAGCACTATGGTTTGCCTATCTAGCGGTTGCTAGCGCTTCTGCGATGGTATTGGTTAATACCGTGATATATGTCCATGAGGTATTGCATGGAGACGAAACTCAAACCGCACTGGCCATGATGATGGTAGGTTTTGGCTCCATGGTCATGGCGTTTCGATTACCTAGGTGGCTGGAATATTATCCACCACAGCACTTTCACTGGATGGGGTTGGTCACCATTTGTGGGGCGTTTGCTCTTGGTAGTCTAACACCTGGTTGGATTGGCTTTGGGGTAATGTGTGTTGCGATGGGAGTAGGCATGTCTTGTATTCAAACTTCTGCTGGGCTTTTGATTACCAAAGAATGTGGCGAAGGTGATAGCACGCCATACTTTGCTGCGCATTTTTCGTTGACTCACTTCTGGTGGCTGTTTACATACTTAGCTGCTGGGATAAGCGTGAAAGTGTTAGGGCTAGGCGTTGGTTACATGCTCATGGGTTTACTGTGTCTAACTAGCTGTGTGCTCTATTATCGAGTTGGCAATATGTCCATCAAGAACGACGAAAAATGATATGCTTGATGGAGTTTGTATATCGTTGATAGGTAGATCCAATGGCAAGTTGGGAAGGGGTCAGTGAGTTCGTTGCTGTAGTGGAAACGAACAGTTTTACTGATGCAGCTAAGAAACTGAATACCTCTGTGGCGCAAGTGAGCCGAAGAGTTTCGGCACTTGAAGAACGGCTAGCGGTGAAGTTGCTTCTTCGTACTACCCGGAAAGTCTCGGTAACGGAAGCTGGGCTAGTCTACTTCCAGCAATGTAAGCACCTGGTGGATGGTTTAGAAATGGCAGAGCTAGCTGTTACCCAGATGCAAGCGTCACCGAAAGGACTGTTGAAAGTTACTGCTGCAGTCACTTATGGCGAAATGCATTTGGCGCCGCTACTTCACCAATTTCTTGAACAATACCCGCAGGTTGATTTAGAGCTCATCCTTACTAATCAACGACTAGACCTAATTGAACAAGGGATTGATGTTGCGATTCGTTTAGGGCGATTAGAAGACTCTAGCTTGATCGCTAAGCGCTTGTCTCAGCGCCAACTCTATGTGTGCGCGACGCCAGAATACTTAAGCCGGTTTGGTGAACCTCATACTCTGTCTGAACTGACACATCACCAATGTTTAGTCGGTTCATTAGAACATTGGCGATTCAAGGAGAATGGCAGAGAAAAATCGGTGCGAGTATCGGGTCGCATCAAATGCAATAGTGGTTTCGCGCTTTTGGATGCAGCTAAGCGACATTTGGGCCTAGTTCAGCTTCCTGACTACTATGTACAAACCGCATTAGACAATGGAGAATTGGTTGAAGTACTGAGCGATTATCGTGATGACAGAGAAGGGATTTGGGCGATGTATCCACAAAACCGGAACTTGTCGCCCAAAGTTCGCCTGTTGATTGATTTCTTAGCACAACAGTTTAGTGAACAGGCTGCTACAACATAGGAATTGTAGAGGCGAGCAGTAATGCTGCCATTGAAATGTTAAAGCCCTTAATACGCATTGGTGTCGTTAGCCAGCGTTGTAGCTCTCGACCTGCCGCAGCCCAGAAGCTGACGGAAGGCAAATTCACCAACATGAACACAAGAGAAATTAACAGCAGTTGAGCGAGACTGTTTCCAGAGCTGTAGACTGTGATAGCTGTTAATGCCATAGACCAACCTTTTGGGTTTACCCACTGAAAGCTTGCAGCACCAAGAAACGTCAGTGGTTTGAAATCGTCCACTTTGCCCGCTTTACCACTAGTCGCAATTTTGAGCGCCAAATACACCAAATAGATTAAGCTCAGGTACTTAAGAATTTGGTGTACAACCGGGTATGCAGTGAAAACGCCCATTAAGCCGAATCCAACCAATAGCAGCATTACCGAAAAGCCGACAGCAATCCCCAACATATGAGGAATCGTGCGTGCAAATCCAACATTAGCACCAGAGGTCATCAACATAATATTGTTTGGGCCCGGCGTAAACGTGGAGACAAATGCAAACAGGGTTAAAGCGACGAGTTGTTCAAAGTCCATCCAAAAAATTCTCCAAAGTATGTTCATAATCATTGCCGGCTAAAACAATGTTAAGTGGATTTGGACGCAATTGTGTGCTTTTATTGGATTGTTTTGGACTATTTAAGCAAGGAAATTTGTCGGTGGATAAGTTTGACGAAAGAATATTGCAACATCTGAAAGGGGATGGAAGAATCTCCAATGTGGAACTCTCGGAGCGAGTGGGATTATCGCCATCAGCAACATTAAGGCGTGTTCAGGAGTTGGAGCGAACGGAAGTCATCACTGGCTATCGTGCTGTGCTTTCAAATGAACGGTTAGGCGTTGGATTTGTTGCCTATGTGTCTATCGGTTTGTCGAGCCACAGAAAACAGTCCCAGTTAGAGTTTGAAGAGCATGTTCGATTTGAAGATGAAGTCGTCGAGTGTCACAACATAACCGGTGCAAACGAGTATTTATTGAGAGTAGAAACAAAGGATTTACAGAGTTATAAACGATTTCACGCGGACGTATTAGGTGAATGTGTGCATGTGAAATCGATTACAACAATGGTGGTAATGGATACACCAAAAGATCAAAGATAATGATTATCACCTTAGTAACAGATGCTTTTAATAATATTATTATTTTTTAGATTACTAAATAGTCAGTTTTTAATTTATCTTGCCTTGGATAGTTTTATTAATTAGAAAATAATAAATTAGTTATTTAGATTGAATTAATATTTAATCGGCAACAATTAATATTCTGTAACAAGATAGCGTTTGCTTAACTTTATTTTCGGGCAATATTTAGTCACCCATCACAAATCTTACCTGGTGTGAGCAATATTTTGCTCAGTCGTGATGTTTTCCTTGCTCCGGCACGGTGAAATTTCAGGAATGCAATTTGCTTCTTAGAGCTCTTTCAAGATTCACGGAGTTCGACCAAATGGGCAATGGTATAATTGTTGGTGATATAGGAACGGATCATGATGGATTCCCTGCTACTCCAGTGACAGCGGGATCTGGAACCGTCAAATTTGATGGTGTGGCAGCGGCAAGAGCTGGAGATCCACTAGAGCCTCACGATAAGCCAAAGAACCCTTGTCATGACCGCGCGATCGCCGCAGGATCTGGAAGCGTAAAAATTGACGGGATGCCTGCCGCAAGAGCTGGAGACCCAGTTACATGTGGTGGTGTGCTGACTGGAGGCTCTAGTGTCAATATTGGCTAGGTTTTCATTTATAGCACTGTTTGCGTGCACTGCCTCAGCTCAAACCGAACTGTACGATGAGCAGCAATTGTCACCGCAGCAAGCACAGGAAGTCGGTAACTTACTAAGGGCACAGTACAAAATTACTGAAGCGTTTCGGTACTTGAAGTATGCGGCTGATTTGGGTGATGCGAAAGCCGCTTATCTGTATGCCATTGAGCTTCAACACACCCCGAGTACGTTGCGTAGAAATGATGATTTCGAAGTGTATATGCTCCGCTCTGCGAAAGCAGGTTATATAGATGCAGCTCTATATCTCTATACCCAAGCAGATTGGCTTGAATCCACCGAGAAAAGTAACTGGCGCTCTCGCTATTATGAAATGGTGATTGAACTCGGGGCGTCAGACCCAAACCAAGCTTTCTACCGACTATACAATTATTTCAAAACTAGTGAACCGGAACTGGCGAATTACTACTTAAAGCAATCAGCAAGCAATCTTTACCCTTTGGCTGTGATGGCCACCGCAGCCAATATAGCGAATGGGCAAGGCACGTTTCTTATGCCTGGCTCAAGAGAAACGGAATCAAGGCTGATGTATAAAACGGCTGCAGAAAGCAATTTTCTGCCAGCGATTAGGCACTATATATTGTTGTTAGAACAAAAGAATAAGCGCGAAGAAGCCTTTGAATGGCGGTTAAAGGCTATTGAACTCGGTGATCTCAATTCGTTGGCTGTGGCGGGGCGTGCTTATGCGGGGATGTCTGAGTATTACTCTTTTGTAGCTAGCGATAGTATTAAAGCGAAAAGCTATTTAGACCTGTATTTATCTTATGCGGGTTCGGATAAGTTGGCCAATGTATATGCTAATGCGCAAACTCTATCTACGTCTTTATCTAAAGTGATGACGGCTGATCAGATCGAGCAGGCTAATATTAGAGTTGAAGAATATAAGCAGAGCACTACCTATTATAATTTTGATTATCACTGGGGTGTATAATTTCTTCATGAATGCTTTCTTATTACGTATTTCCTCAGGTTTGTAATAGTGCTTTTTTATTGGATCAAGATCAAACTTCTTGGTGTGGCCTGTGTGTTTTATATATTTAAATATATAGACTCCGGCTCTGTCATTAAATTGATCATAAATAAATTATAAAATATAAATTTATCAATAATTGACTCGGCTTAAATATTAATAATAACAATTAAGTCAATTATTAAAGAAAACTAATTTACTATTTCTAACTGAGATAACTATCAATTTCTTGGTTATTTACAGCAACGTTAAGTATAGGTATTGGAGACGTTAAATGTCTAAAGAAGGAAGTGTCGCTCCTAAAGAGCGAATTAACATTAAATATATTCCTGCTACTGGGGATTCCCAAGCTGAAATAGAACTGCCTCTCAAAACGCTTATTGTCGGTGACTTTAAAGGTCATACCGAAGAAACGCCAGTTGAGGAAAGGGAAACCGTTTCAGTAGACAAGAACAATTTCGAGTCTGTAATGCGCGAAAGCGAATTAAAGATCTCGGCAACGGTCGGAAACAAGCTATCAGATAACCCTGAAGATGAACTACCGATCGAATTGAACTTTAAATCTTTAGCAGATTTCGCTCCTGATTCTGTTGCGGAACAAGTTCCAGAACTAAAAAAATTGATTGAATTGCGTGAAGCCTTAGTGGCGCTTAAAGGCCCGTTAGGCAACATTCCTGCGTTCAGAGATCGTCTACAAGACATTTTGAACTCAGAAGAATCACGTGAGAAGTTGCTATCAGAGCTAAACCTCGTTAGCAACCCAGAAGAAGAGCCTCAAGCTTAACCTTGCTTGACTTGTAACACTCGTTATTTTTAGAACTAGGAATCACACATGTCCACAACGGAATCTGTACTCGAAAGAGCCCCTCTCGAGCAAGGCGGCTTACTTGAAGAAATCATGGCGCAAACTCGTATTACTCCAAATGAAGAGGGATACGATATTGCTAAAAAAGGTGTCGCGGCGTTTATTGAAAATCTGATTGGTAACAATAAATCAGCGGAGCCAGTAAATAAATCTCTGGTTGACCAAATGTTGGTTGAGTTGGATAAGAAGATCAGTTCACAGATGGACGAAATCTTACACAACGAATCATTCCAGCAAATGGAGTCTTCGTGGCGTGGTCTAAAATTGCTCGTTGACCGTACTGATTTTCGTGAAAACAACAAGCTAGAACTTCTTCATGTGACCAAAGAAGAGTTGTTAGACGACTTTGAATTTGCACCTGAAACTGCACAGTCGGGTTTGTACAAACACGTTTACTCTTCAGGCTATGGTCAGTTTGGTGGTGAGCCTGTTGGTGCAATGATAGGTAACTATGCCTTCACTCCTTCAACTCCAGACATGAAACTGCTTCAGTACATGGGCGCATTAGGTGCAATGGCACATGCACCATTTATTTCTAGCGTTGCTCCCGAATTCTTTGGTATCGATTCTTTCGAAGAATTACCAAACCTAAAAGTCTAAAGTCTACTTTCGAAAGTCCTAAGTACACTAAGTGGCGCTCTCTACGTGAGTCTGAAGATGCACGTTACCTTGGTCTAACAGCGCCTCGCTTCTTGCTGCGTGTTCCTTACGACCCAACAGAAAATCCAATCAAATCATTTAACTACACCGAAAACGTAAGCGCTTCTCACGAGCACTACCTGTGGGGTAACACCGCATTCGCATTCGCAACACGTTTAACAGACAGTTTTGCTAAGTACCGTTGGTGTCCAAACATTATTGGCCCACAAAGTGGTGGTGCAGTTGAAGATCTTCCGGTTCATGTATTCGAATCTATGGGCGCGCTCCAAAGTAAGATCCCGACAGAAGTTCTAGTGACAGACCGTAAAGAGTTCGAACTTGCAGAAGAGGGCTTCATTGCGCTAACAATGCGTAAAGGAAGTGACAACGCCTCTTTCTTCTCGGCAAACTCGGTTCAAAAGCCGAAAGTATTCCCTAATACCAAAGAAGGCAAAGAAGCGGAAACTAACTATAAGTTAGGTACTCAACTACCGTACATGATGATCATCAACCGCCTTGCGCACTATGTGAAAGTACTACAGCGCGAGCAGATTGGTTCTTGGAAAGAACGCCAAGACCTTGAGCGCGAGCTCAATGGTTGGATCAAACAATACGTTGCGGATCAAGAAAACCCGCCAGCGGATGTACGTAGCCGTCGTCCACTTCGTGCTGCGAAAATCGAAGTATTGGATGTTGAGGGTGATCCAGGTTGGTACCAAGTGTCTCTAGCAGTGCGTCCGCACTTCAAGTACATGGGTGCAAACTTTGAGTTGTCATTAGTTGGTCGTCTAGATCAGGCATAACTTTATGACATACCTAGCACCTGAAGAGAGTGCTTTTGGTGTCGGCTTCCTAGAACGCTTGGAAGCCGATGCTAAACCTATTTCGTTGACCCGTGGGCCGGAACTAGGTGATGTACTTGATTCAATAAAACGAAACGTATCCAACATTCTTAATACCCGAATAGGTGGAGCTCAAAGTGCCCCGTTGTTAGGCCTGATTGACTTCAACGATGCAACGCTCGACACCATGGATCTATCGCTACGCATTAGAATTGCTATCCAATCTTGCTTGGAAGTATACGAGCCAAGGCTGGCTAAAATCGAAGTGCGTTCTAGCTCCGAATTGGGTATGAATTTGAAATTTCAGATATTCGCTGAACTCAATTGTGATGCCTTGCACCAGCGTGTGCAGCTGCAACTGATGTTGGACCAGAACCGTAAGTACAGAGTGTATTAGTCATGACTCATGACAAGTATTTCAGAGAAGAACTTTCGTTCCTAAAAGAACAAGGGAAAGAGTTTACTGAGCTGCACCCCCAGTTAACTCGTTTTTTACACTGTAAAACGACCGACCCGGATGTCGAGCGCTTACTAGAAGGCTTTGCGTTCCTTACTGGTCGATTACGTGAAAAAGTAGAAGATGAGTTTCCCGAGTTAACTCACTCCATCATCAATATGCTGTGGCCGAACTACTTGAGGCCAGTGCCGAGCATGAGTATTGTTCAGTTCACACCAGAAAGAAGTGTGAGTGCGAGGCATTGCATTGAAAAAGGCACTCAGTTAGACAGCAAACCTGTTTTTGGAACCAAATGTCACTTCACCACTTGTCGTGATGTTCAGCTTTATCCGGTGATATGCGAAGACGTTACCGCTCACCACTCTCGTGAAAGTACTGTGGTAGAAATTGCGCTGAACGTATCGGGAGACTTGACCGCCGGAGAGGTTGGCTTGGATTCACTTCGCTTTTACCTTGGCGGAGATAAGTACAGCTCGCAAATGCTATACCTCTGGCTGAATCACTATCTTGATAGCATTGTCGTTGAAGCAAATGGTACCGAATTCAAAGTACCACAAGACGCTTTCTCTACTGTTGGATTCGAGTCAAATGATGGCTTACTGCCTTACCCTTCGAATGTCTATGAAGGCTATCGTATTCTTCAGGAGTATTTGTCATTTCCGGAAGCGTTCCAGTTTGTCGATGTCTCAAGGCTTAAGTCTGCATTACCCGCTTCTTTGTCGGGTAAATTTTCACTGAAAATTCGTTTCTCTAAAACCCTACCTACAGATGTGCGGGTTAGGAAAGAGAGCTTCCAATTGTATTGTGTACCTGTGGTAAACCTGTTTGAGCATGACGCTGATCCAATAGATTTAACAGGCAAGCGCACAGAGTATCGTATCGCACCGTCGAGCCGTTACCCTGCTCACTATGAGATTTTTAGCGTAGATAACGTATTTGGTTGGCAAGATAGCAGCCAGAGCAGTGGCCAACGAATCCGTGGCCTTAAACGCCAGTATTCTTCTTTTGAAAGTTTCCAGCATGAGATAGAAAGAGTCAGGAATCGAGAAGCCTTGTATTACCGTGTTCGAGTCAAAGAGAGCATAAGGGGCGACGGATTTGACCATTTCATTTCATTTGTGCGTGGTGACGAAACCCAATGCATAGATGTCGATGAAGCTGTGTCATTGAAGATGATGTGCTCTAACAGACAACTACCAGTTGAACTAAGTGTCGGCGATATCTGTGAGCCTACAGATACATCTCCGCCTTATGCATCGTTTGCGAACATCACGCCTCCAACACAGTCTTTACGTCCGGTACTTGATGGCAGTTTACTGTGGACTTTGATCTCGAATCTGTCGCTTAACTATTTGTCGTTACTATCTAAAGATGCCTTGAGCAGTATTTTACGTGCTTATGATTTTAAAGCATTGGTTGATCGTCAAGCAGAGCGTGTTGGACGAAAGCGCCTAGAGGGTCTAGTAAAAATAGAATCCAAGCCAGTCGACAAACTGTTGCGTGGAATGCCGGTAAGAGGTCTCGCATCGACGATACATATCGACCAAAACTGCTTCGCTTCAGAAGGCGACCTATATCTATTTGGCACTGTTTTGAGCCGATTCTTTGCCCTTTACGCCAGTATCAACTCATTCCATGAGTTGGTGGTAGTCAACACAACGAATAAAGAGACCTATACATGGGGAACTCAGATTGGAATGCAGCCGCTGATCTAAGTGCCCGTGATGAGGCAGAAGGTCGGATTGAGCAAACGGACATTCGTGAATACAGCTTTTACCCGCTAGTGGAGTTGTTGCTTAAGCAAAAAGGAATAGAACCAGAAGCTGAGCTTTGGGAGCGCGATTGCGATTTGGTGTTCAGTGCCAATCCTAGTTTAGGCTTCTCGCCGGCTGACATTCACTCTTTATCGAGCAGCGAACAACGCATGCTGCTCGAAACTAATTTCTTTGGTTTGACGGGGTCACAATCTCCGTTGCCAGGGTTTATTTTGGAGCAACTGGTCAATGAAGAAGAAGGAGGAATGAAGCGTCCATTCCTTGATTTCTTCAATAATCGATTGATCAACCTTGTGTACCGAATTTGGCGTAAGTATCGATACTACATCCGCTTTTCTGAAGGCGCAGAAGACCAGTTTTCAGCACAGCTGTTTGCCCTAGTGGGGTTAGCAGATCCTCACCTAAGAGGCGAAACGCCAATCAATTGGTGCAAGATGCTGGCTTACTCAGGTGTCTTAGCCGGAAGGAGTCGCTCACCATCAGTGGTCGCGGGGATTATCTCCCACTGCTTCGAGTTGCCTGACGTGACAATAAAGCAATGGGTGCAAAGAAAGGTATTGATTGATGAACAACAAAAAATGGCGCTGGGGCTTCAAAACGGCAGTTTAGGTTGTGACACGGTGATTGGAGATAGTGTTACTGATGTGAACGGTAAGTTCACTGTGTGTATCAGTGGCCTGACCAAAGAGCGTTTTTCGGACTTCCTACCTTCCGGCAAGGAATATCAGCCGCTGTGTAAATTAGTCGAATTTATTCTACGAGAGCAAATGGCCTACGACATAGAACTAAAAATGCTGGAAGAACAAACACCGACAATGAGCTTTAACAAAAACAGTGCAGTTGCGCTCGGGTGGACCAGCTTTTTAGGCCAAGGTCCGGATGAACAGTCAGTCACCATTCAAGTGAGGCAGTAACAAATGAACTCAGCTCAACAATCTATATCGATGGTTGTATCTAACGTCCACCTTCTGGATTCAGGTTTGTCGCCGCAATGCGTGTTTGACAAGACTGGTGGTGTGATTGGTTCCTCCGCAACTAATCAGTGGCACTTAAAAGATGCACGGGGTGATGTAAAAGCGAACCACTGTGAAATTGTGTTGTTTGATGGTGCTTTTTGTGTCCGCGATACCAGTGGGCATACGTACATCAATAGTGCCAGCATGCCGATAGGCAAAGATCGCCTAGCTAAATTGCAAAATAAAGATGTGCTGACCATCGGAGCGTATCAAATAAAAGTACATCTGGGTGATGGAGCACAAGATCTAGCTCTCACTGAAGGTGCGTTAGAGCAGCTGTTTGAAAACGAGCGAATTGACTTATTGGAAGATGGTGAAGCCCCGAAGGTTACCGGTGATAACCCTATGGCTAAGAGTAGCGACCCTCTGAGTGCATTAGATGCAATAACGGCTCAAGCAGTAAAAAAAGACGACTTATTGTCTGACGACTACGAGCTACACAATACCGAGCAACCAGAAGACCCCACTTATACCGAGCCGACTCAGTATGAAAGTAAGCTCGATTTTACCCCGCAAGCGGACAGTGAGTACGAAATGACATCGTCGATACGACTCAAGAACATATTAGGGTTTGGTAAGCGCAAGGCTAAAAAGCCAGCTACTGAGCCTCAAACACCCATCAATCAAAATAATCAAAGTAACGTTTCAGAGGGCTTAGGAATGGACGACAAGGTTTTAGATCTTTTAGAAGAGGAAGTAGCAAAATCCTATCAAGGTGAGCCACTTGCACCTGCAGCGAGTTCGCTATCAACAGGCACATCAAACCATTTGCTAACAGGCCCGATGCTAACAGGGCTTGGTGTGGAAGTAAGTGACTCTGATGATATGACCAAACTGCACTTCTTATCAGAAGAGATTGGCGAATCGCTACAGTCATGCATTAAAGGTTTGTTGGACTTACACGCACAGGTAGGTAATGGCCGATTTGGGGTAGTTAACCGTAACTTACAACCCATTGAAGATAACCCTCTGCGTCTAGGCTTGTCGTATGAAGAGACGGTAAGAACTATGTACGACTCGGAAAAAAGTCTTGTTCACTTGTCTGCACCTGCGGCGATATCTGAAAGTTTGGAAAATGTTCGCAACCATAATGATGCAATGCAGCATGCAACTTCTGAAGCGTTAAACCAGATCTTGCAGGCCTTTTCACCAGAAGTGCTTTTGAAGCGATTCAATAATTACAAGCGCAAAACCAACCAAGTCGAGCAATCTGGCGAGTCTTGGGCGTGGAATATGTACTGCAACTACTACCAAGAACTGACTTCGAATCGTCAGCAAGGGTTTGAAAAACTGTTCTGGGAGATTTTTGAGCAGTCTTACGACAAGAAGATACGAGAACTTCAAGCGGAGTTGTAATTGTGAAGTGGTATGGACTTTTTCTGGCGACGTTATTGGTCCTCGTGGGCTGCAGCAGTTCTTCAGAGCAATACAACCCTAGCGAACAGCCGACGAAAGTCACTTTTAGCATTTTGAGTGACGAAGGCACCAACCCTAATTTATGGGGGGAGGCAGCCCCTATTGAGGTCCAAGTCTTTGAGTTGAAAGATGACTCAATGTTTATGTCGGCGGACTATGACCAAATCAAAGCCGATTACAGGAAAGCGCTCAAGAGTAACTTTGTTGAAATCTATGACTATGTGATCACTCCAGGTCAGTTCAAGTTCGTTAATGCTTTCGAGATTGACGAAGACACCAGATACATCGGTGTCATGGCCCATTTCTCCGAGCCAGAACTGAGTGAGTGGAAAAAGGCAGTCAAAGTACTGAACAAAGGACGTGAGTATCACCTGCTTATGTATTTTAAAGACTACGACGTGAAACTCGAACGAGTGGAGTAATTTAATGTTTGCCCGAAATCGTGTTATTTGGAATGAAGGCTTGTTTATCAAACCGCAACATTTCCAGCAGCAACAGAGATATTTTGAATATCACGTGGATGAGCGCATTCGTTCAGCCAACAAATACCTATATGGCGTTTCAGAGCTATCACTTAACCCTGAATATTTGTCATTTGGTCGTATTGCCATAGAGCGAGCTGTCGGCATCATGCCAGACGGCACTGTTTTTCGAATTCCTCAGGAAGATACTCTGCCTGAGGCAATTGAAATTGATGATGCTTCACTGGCTAACCAGTTGGTCTACCTAGCGATTCCTTTGCGCAGCGAGTCCCTACTTGAGGTTGATTGGCCTGAGGAACGTGGGACAGGGCGCTATCAGTCTCGTCGACAGGAAGTGCGTGATGTCCATACTATGCAAGGGGATATGACGACCATTGATGTCTCTCCTGTCCGCATGCAATTAATGCTTGAGAGAGAAGACCGCAGTTCATATGCCTCCATTGCTATCGCGCGTATTTTGGAAAAACGACCAGATGGTAGCGTGGTGTTAGACCCGGACTTTATCCCTTGTAATCTAGATGTCACATGTCATGCGCCGCTTCATCGCTTTGTGAATGAAATATCTGGACTAATGCGTGAAAGAGCGAAGAACATTGCTCAACGTCTTGGTTCACCGAATCAGGGTGGAGTCGCTGATGTATCAGATTTCATGCTACTTCAAGCACTGAATAAACTTCAGCCGCAAATGCATCATTTAGCTGAGTTACGTTCTCTTCACCCTGAGCGCTTATTTGAGTCTTTAGCAGGCGTAAGCGGTGAGCTTGCCACCTTTACGGATGAAAGTCGTTTGCCTCCGAGCATTCCTAGCTACAACCACGATATGCCAACTGAAACATTCTGGCCGTTAATTCGTTATTTGCGTCAGAGTTTAAGCATTGTGCTCGAGCCTCGAGCAGTGGCTATTCAGCTTGATAAACGTAAATACGGCTTGATGGTTGCTCCGTTACAAGACCCGCAGTTACTAGGTAGCGCCGAGTTCATTGTGGCGGTTAAGGCGAAGATGCCTCTCGAAGAAATCAAGCGCCTGTTTAGCCAGCAAACTAAGGTGTCATCGGTCGAGAAAATCCGTGACCTTATATCGCTTCAGCTCCCAGGTATTCCACTAACGCCATTACCTGTGGCTCCGAGGCAGCTGCCTTACCATGCGGGTTACACCTATTACCAGTTAGACAAAACCAGCGCTGCGTGGAATGCACTCGAGAACTCTAGTGGTTTTGCGTTCCACATCGCGGGTGTGTTTGAAGATCTTGAACTGCAGTTCTGGGCTGTAAGGAGTTAATCATGGATGTGACACAATCTAACAATAAATTCAACGAGCTACTGTTCGATAACGTTGAACAGATCAATCACGATCAAGACTACTGGTTCCAGCTCAGAGGCTTTAACGATAACCCGTTAATCGATGCTTCCACGCCGTTATTTGGTTTGGCTTTACGCGTACGCTCTTTAGTTGAGTGTGACAATATCGACTCGATTTACAAGCAGACGGTCGAAGAGATCAAAGCCATTGAAATAGAACTCACCGAGCAAGGCCATGAACACGCAGTGCTAATGGCTTACCGATATGTACTTTGTGCATTTCTCGATGAGTCGGTGATGGGAACGCCTTGGGGGGCGTCTAGCGTTTGGGCCGAGCACTCAATGTTGTCTCGCTTCCACGATGAAACGTGGGGAGGCGAGAAAGTGTTCACCATCCTAGGACGGTTAGAAAATGAGCCGACCCGTTACCGGGTACTGCTGGAATTCATCTATCGCTGTTTAACGCTTGGCTTTGAAGGCAAATATCGAGTAATGGAAAACGGTAGCAGTGAGCGAGAAAAAGTCGTTAAAAAATTATACGAACTGCTGAATGGCCTGGAGGAACGTCAGCCTCAAGAGCTTACCAAAGCGACGGAACATGTTGTGAAGTCTAAGTACAAACTCAGTACACAAATTCCCGTTTGGTCAATATTGGTTGGCTTTGTCGTTGTTTGGGTAGGTGTGTTTTTAGGCTACTCCTACCTACTTCACAACAAATCGTCAGACGTCATTAACCAACTCAATCAAATACTCTAATAATAACAACAAGGCTAGGTGATCAAAATGATCCGTATTGAATTACCAACACTTATTTCTAAGCTCAACGAACAAAGTAAATTGGCCCTTGAGCAAGCTGCGTCTCTATGCATCGAGAGACAGCACAGTGAAGTTACCATTGAACATTTCTTATCGATTTTGATAGAGAATCCACTGTCTGACGTGCGCGCGATTTTAAAAGCGGCCAATGTTGAGGTGGAATTGGTTAACCAAGCGATTGTTGAAAGCTTCTCGCGTGAACAAGCATTGGAGTCTTACCCTGCATTTTCTCCTCTATTGGTCGAGTTGCTTCAGGAAGCGTGGCTGCTTTCTACCACTGAACTGTCTCAAACAGAGCTTCGCTCTGGCGCTATATTCCTAGCCGCACTGGCTCGTAAAGATCGCTATCTGTCTTTCGCCCTTATTGGTCAGCTTGACTCGATCAACACTGAAACTCTGCGCAAAGAATTTGATCTTATTGTTAAAGATTCTGCGGAAACGGCAGTTGTTCACGAAGCTTCAGCTCACAAAGGGTTAGCGGTTGAAGACAGCAGTGTACTTGGAAAGTACTGCACTAATGTAACTGAACAAGCTCGAAATAACGCGTTAGACCCTGTTTTATGTCGTGAAAATGAAATCAACCTGATGATCGACATTCTGTGCCGTCGTCGTAAGAACAACCCAATTGTAGTTGGCGATGCTGGCGTGGGCAAAAGCGCGATGATTGAAGGGCTTGCCCTGCGCGTGGTTGCGGGTAACGTACCAACGATGCTCAAAGATGTTGAGCTACTATCTCTTGACCTTGGCTTGCTTCAAGCGGGAGCTTCGGTGAAAGGAGAGTTCGAAAAGCGCCTCAAAGGGATCATCGACGCCATCAAGCAATCGGCGAAGCCAATCATTTTATTCATTGACGAAGCACACACCTTGATCGGTTCTGGAAACCAAGAAGGTGGCAGTGACGCTGCTAACTTGCTCAAACCGGCGCTTGCCCGTGGTGAGTTGAGCACAGTCGCTGCAACAACATGGAAGGAATACAAAAAATACTTTGAAAAAGACCCAGCACTGACTCGTCGTTTTCAACTGGTTAAGCTCGATGAGCCGAGTATTGACCAAGCGGTGGATATTTTACGTGGCCTGAATGGTGTTTATGAGCAATCTCATAATGTTTTGATCAGCGATGATGCGTTAAGAGCGGCGGCTGAACTTTCCGCTCGTTATATCTCAGGGCGACAGCTACCAGACAAAGCCATTGACGTTCTGGATACCGCATGTGCGCGCATTGCGATAAATATGACAACGCCACCGAAGCGTTTAGCATTTTTGGAGTCAGCCTGCCATCAGCGTCAGCTTGAGATTGATATGCTTCAACGCGCTAAATACATCGGCCAAGAAATTGATATTGAGCGCCTAGCTTCACTTCAGGAGAAAGAAGCGCAAGACGAGCTTGAGCGTGACGCTTTAATGGCGAGTTGGGGGATGCAAAAAGAGGCTGTTGAACAGATTCTTGAGCTTCGCCGTCAGCTATCAGAATTAAGCGACCTTGAAGATCTGGAGCCAGAACAGCGCGACCAAATAGCTGCGTTGACGCAAGAAATCAAACAGCAGTATCAACTTCTTGATGAAATCCCGCACAACGAATTACTTATTCATCCACAAGTTGATGCGATGCAAGTCGCGGAAGTCATCGCTGATTGGACTGGCGTGCCCGTTGACCAAATGAATAGTGATGAGCTGGAAAAGATCACTAATCTCACCAGCATTCTAGGTGAAGCGATTAAGGGGCAGGACACCGCAATTGCAACCATTCACCGCCACCTACTGACTGCGCGAGCTGATCTTCGTCGTCCTGGACGACCAAAAGGTGCATTTTTACTCGTTGGACCGAGTGGTGTCGGTAAAACAGAAACCGTTGTTCAACTCGCTCAGCAGTTATATGGCGGTAAGCAATTCCTCACGACTATCAATATGTCCGAGTACCAAGAAAAGCATACTGTTTCTCGCTTAATTGGTTCTCCTCCTGGTTATGTTGGCTACGGTGAAGGCGGCGTGTTAACAGAAGCGATTCGTAAAATGCCGTATTCAGTGGTGTTGCTCGACGAAGTAGAAAAAGCACACCCAGAAGTGTTGAATATTTTCTACCAAGCATTTGATAAAGGGGAGCTTGCTGACGGTGAAGGACGCTTGATTGACTGCCAAAATGTGGTGTTCTTCCTGACTTCTAACCTTGGTTTCCAGACGATTGTTGACCACGCTGATACCCCAGAGCGCCTTGAAGATGCTTTGTACCCAGAGCTTGCAGCTTTCTTTAAACCTGCACTGCTAGCGCGTATGGAAACTGTGCCTTATCTACCTCTGAACAAAGAGGTGTTGGAGCAAATCGTGAAAGGTAAGCTAAGCCGCTTAGAAAGCCTGTTCAAACAGCGATATGGCGCTGAGGTAGATATCGAGCCGAGCTTGATTGAAGAAATCTTAACTCGCGCAACACGTTCCGAAAATGGTGCTCGTATGCTGGAAGCGATTATTGAAGGCCAATTGCTTCCGCCAGTTTCTCTTGCTCTGCTTAACAAGTTAGCGTCGAAAGAGGACGTGCAACGTATCTCTCTCAAAGCGAGCGAAGGTGAATTCATTGGAGAGGTAGTGTAACGATGAGTGATTGGCTAATGTCAGCCACGGAGCTTGTCAGCCAACGTCGACCAGATGTTTTAGCAGCAAGCTTCGTCGAGACAATAAAACGTAATTTACGACTCGATGAATGCATGCTGCTGGTGCCTAATCAGGATGGTCGCATGCTGGAGCCATGTGGTAGTGAAAAATCCTATTCTTGGTCAGTATCTGATTTTGATGCGCCGTTTGCTCATGTGCTGCAATCGGCTCAATCAATGCTATTAACCTCTGATGAACTGGTATTTTGGCGCTCGAACCGCGCGTTCGGACAACTGACTTCTAGTGTGGGTATGTTTGGGCATGTACTGATCCAGCCACTGCCATTGGGAGTCAGTCGAGTACAGTCGATATTGCTAGCGATTGGCGATACCTCTGAACTAGAAAACTTGTTTGCTGATCCAACTTTCATCAAGTATGTAGACGTTTTCTCCAACCAGTGGTCACTTCTAAACGAAATGGTCAAAGAAGAACGTGCCAAAATCGATTTATCTGAATCTTTGACTAATTACACGCGCGATACTGAGCGACAAAATAAGTGCAACCAGTTGAGCCGCACCCTTCTGGGCGAAAGCAATGCAATGGTTGCTCTGCGAGAGCAAGTAGTCAGCGCTGCGTCATCACAACTTTCTGTCATGATCCAAGGGGAAACCGGCACGGGGAAAGAGCTAGTCGCTCAAGCTGTACATGACTTCTCTACCCGCGCAAATGCACCATTTATTGCTATTAACTGTGCGGCCATCCCCGACAACCTACTCGAAAGTGAGCTGTTTGGTTATAGCAAAGGTGCATTTTCGGGAGCAGATAGCGATAAGCAAGGTCTTATTGCTCAAGCTGATGGCGGAACTTTATTCTTAGACGAAATTGGGGATATGCCACTTTCATTGCAGGCAAAGTTGTTGCGTGTGCTGGAATCGAAATCATTTAGGCCTGTAGGTAGCAAGCAAGAACAAAGCTCAGATTTTCGCCTCGTTTCTGCAACTCACGTGAACCTGATTGAGCAAGTACGTACTAAAGCCTTTAGACAAGATCTTTACTACCGGTTATATCAGTACCCGCTCACGCTGCCTACTTTGAAGCAGCGGGTAGAAGATATCGAACTGCTGAGTCAGCACTTCGTGAAACATTACAATGTCCACCACAATACCCAAATTCGTGGTGTTCACTACAAAGCGATTGATTGCCTCAACAAGCACTCTTTCCCTGGCAATGTGAGAGAGCTTAAACACTTAATTGAGTTTGGCTGTGCCCAGACTCAAGACAATACTCAGGTTGAAGCCGATTGCTTTACTCACCGATTGCATTGTGCTGCCAGTATTCCATCAAGTGTTTCACCCATCAGCCATGTCAGCGATGTTGTTCAAGGTGGAGAAGTCATGGCTACGCCTGTTCGTGACTTCAGCGAAATTAATGATTTGAAGCAAGCCGTTAAGGATTATGAGTACCAAATTATTCATGCTCGTTTAAGTCATTACTCAGGAGATAGGGCTAAAGCTGCAAAAAGTCTGGGTATGCCAAAGCGCACTCTGGCTTACAAATGTTTGAAGCTGGAGATCGAAGCGTCATGAAGACAAGCCTTGGAAATACGCTAGGTATAGGCTTGCTGGCTTTCTCTAGCAGCTTGGCTTATGCCACTGATATTGAACTTGTGGCCGAGGCGAAACAGTGCACCGCGATAGATGAGCGTTTAGAGCGATTAGCTTGCTTTGATGAGTTGTTTGATACGCCGGTTCCAATGGCTGAGTCATCGAGTTTTAGTGGTGTGCCGGTTTCTTGGACTCGAGCGATGAACAGTGAAGCTTTGCGTACTAAGAATACGCATACAGCTCAGGTTAATACTAAGGGAGAAGGTAAAGGCAGTAACGCATGGCTGACTTTACCTGCGATCAATCAACCTAAAAGCGATAGCGAACTTGAGTACCCAACCCTTCAAATGAGCTGTATCGACAATATTAGTCGGGTGGAAGTCATCTTACCCAGCGAGCTAGAAGATGGCCGAGTGACTATCTCCGTTGTTGGAAGTGCCGTTCAGCACTGGCGCAGTGATGAAACAGGGCTAGTATTTTCCTCGGGAAGAGGGCTGCCAGCGATAGAAATGATGAGGGCAATGGCACGGCTAGATAAACTGGTGCTTCGTTCGAACTCTGCGGAGCTCGATGGATTGGAATTCGAGTCTCAACAACTTAACCAGTCTTTGTCTGCTTTAAAACAACGCTGTGGGTGGTGAGTTTAAAATGGAAATAACTCAATACCGTGATTGCATTGTTGTGCCTATCGAAGGGGAAAGCGCGATTGGACATCGACTGATAGATGACTCCTTATTCGACTTCATTGAAGATCAAATGATGAAAGTGGGTTCGCTATCCCATGCATCGGTTCAATGGGATGAAGTCGAGCACAGCGCGTTAAAACTGCTGAAAGAAAAAAGCAAAGACCTGAAGCTTGTTGTGTACTTGCTGCAATGTCTGCATAACCGATTATCAACTGAGCGCTTCATCACCTCAGTGTGGGTGCTGGCGGATTTTATGTCGCACTACTGGGAAGAGTGTTACCCCGCGCCAGGCAAGCGTGGTGCGCTTCCACGTCGCAAGTTCTTTAGCCAAATCATTCAACGATTTTCGGCAGTGAGCGAAAAGGTGGACTTTAACCTGTTTGATGCTCAAGCGGTTGATGAGTTGATGGAGGCATTAGATAAGCTCGATCAATCGGTATCTTCCTTAGGCTTAGGCTCGGATGCAGTGGAGATCACTATAGTAAAAATCAAAGGTGAGCTTAAACGGGCGCAAGAACGCAAACAACAAGAACAAAAGGCGGTGATACCGAACTCATCGTCATCAGTTGCGAGCAATACTATCGAGCCAGCCCCTGTTGCCATTGATAACTCCAGTGAAAAGTCCAGCAAACAAACGCTACTCAAAGTGGCCGATTTTTTGTTTGAACAAGATGCAGGTCAAGAGCTTTCACTGCGGGTACGTCGTTACGCAGTCTGGTCGTCTGTGACGTCGGCTCCGGATCACTCACCGTCTGGAGAGACGCTTCTTCGTTCTATGTCTCAAGAGCGGATTAAGGAATATCAAGACCAGATGCGCTCACCTGATTTAGCGTTATGGCGGAAAGTAGAAAACAGTTTGGCGATATCGCCTTTTTGGTTTGAAGGCCAACTTATGAGCTACCGCATCGCTGAATACCTCGGAAAACCAGCATGGTGTGAAGCGATATGGAGTGAAACACATAAATTCATTGATCGATTACCGTCGCTCATTGACTTGAAATTCAAAGATGGTGAGCCGTTTGTTAGCGAAGACGTAAAACAGTGGTTACAAGCGGGGCCTGCTAGCAATTCCTCGAGTAGTCAAACCGTGTCGGGTGATTGGAACGAAAAACGTGAAGAAGCGTTCACTCTTGCTAAAGAAGGCGGAATCGCGGTGGCACTTTCGATGCTTAACGACGGATTAGTCGCAGCAACGGAGCCAAGGGACCGATTCTATTGGCGCTTACTATCGGCAGATTTGCTCAAAGCCCACAGCTTAGATGCGATGGCACAAGAGCATTATCAAACACTGCATAAACAAATCAAAGCAATGGCGGTTACCGATTGGGAACCTTCATTAGTAGAACAATTAGAAAACTTCACAACGTCAGTGAAATCAAAGGACTAAGTTCATGTGGAAATATATTGTTGGGCTATTTAAGCAGCTAAAACCCGGCTTCATTAGTGCATTGCCACTACTGCTTTTTAGCCTTGTTATTCTCATCAATGTCGCGATTTGGTGGGCAGGGCCGTGGCTGGTTGTTAAGGAGCAGCAACCCTTGGCTTCCGTTCTCCATAGAGCGATAGCGAGCGGACTATTTTCTTTGGCTGCATTGGCTTTGTGGGGCCTATTGCAATGGCGTACGTTAGTGGGTTATCGCGAAGAGCAGCAGCATCAAGAGCGTCTAAAGCAAGACCCGATAAAATTACTTGAAGAACGACAAGAATCAGAGCTGAACCAAGTAATGGTCAGTATGAAAGAAAGTATCAACAAGCGTAACTATCTGTATGCATTGCCATGGTACTTAGTTCTCGGCTTAGAGAATGCAGGAAAGACCAGTTTGATTAATCGTTCGGGTCAAAACTTTGCGTTTTCATCGGTGATGCGTGCGACTGGTAAAAAGAGTGAGAACCCATATTCATTCGATTGGTGGGTTGGGGATGATTCGGTACTGATTGATCCTGATGGTGAACTACTGACTCAAGGTAATAAAAGTGAAGACAACGATGGTGAAATGGAGCGACGCTTGTGGCTACATTTTGTTGATTGGCTAGATAGAACGCGCAGCCGCCGTCCACTGAATGGTATTGTATTGGCTGTTGACGTATCACATTTGGCAACGTGTACGGAATCAGAACGTAAGGCTTATGCAAGCTTGTTGCGTGCGCGCTTGCGCGAGTTGATGGAAACACTTTCTACACGCTTACCGGTTTATATTGCTCTCACCAAACTGGATTTGATGTATGGTTTTGAGCCTTTCTTTAAACACTACTCTAAAGCGCAGCGCGATGAAGTGCTGGGCTTTACGTTCTCACTTGATTCGGTTGATGACCTCGATAACTGGTTGAAGGAATTTACCACCGACTATGGCCAGTTCGTCGAGCGCATTAATAATGTTCTACCGCATGCATTAGCCGATACGGTATCACTAGAAGAACGTAATGCTTTGTATAGCTTTACACGCCAGATGGCAGGGCTAAAAGATATTCTTCATCGTTTCTTTGAAGATGCGTTATCGAGCGATCAATTCTCTACTTCAGCGCTGGTACGTGGTACTTACTTCACCTCTGTTTATCAGCAGGGTGTACCCACTAACGCGTTTGATGATGCGGCTTCTCGTCGATACGGCTTGTCGCATGCGATTAATACTGCACAAAACGCCAAGAACTCTACCGTCTACTTCACGTCAAAATTATTTGGTCAAATCATCTATCCGGAAGCGGGGCTAGCGTCAGACAATTTTCGTGTGACTAGGCAAAAACGCAGAATTATGGCTTTAACCGCCTTGGTAGGCTCGATTGCGACTGTGCTGCTGTTTGGGACTTGGCATCGTTACTACCTGTCAAACAGTCAGCAAGCAGATGCCGTGTTAGCGAAGGTAAACGAATACCAGCAGGAGTTCGCATCCAGTTCGAACACGATGTCTCAGAAGGAAGTGTTAGAGCCGTTAAACAAAATCCGTGAAGCGACACTGGAGTTTGGCTTCTTCCGTGATAAACCAAAGTACATATCGGATTTTGGGCTGTATCAAGGGCACACTATTGGGCCTATGGTGGAAGAAACTTACTTGAACTTGCTTCAGACTCGTTTCTTGCCCCTGCTGATGGCCGACGTTGTCGTTGATCTGAACAATGCCAAAACCGATGAAGAGAAATTGTCGATACTTCGTGTTTATCGAATGATGGTAGATAAGAGCGGCCGCTATGAAGATTATGTGCTCGACTACTTTGGCAAGTATTGGCAACGTAATTTTTCTGGTCAGCGATACGTTCAAGAGCAGTTACTTGGCCATTTAGACTATGCGATGAAGCATACTGACTTGGCAAAAGACCGTGCACAAGGCGATCCGCTGGCTGAAGACGTAATGAAGCCATACGACACCATTATTGCCAATGTTCAACAACAGCTTGGTTTCATGCCAAATGACCAGCGTGTTTATCGTAACCTGAAGCTCAACGCGCAAACAATCTTGGGACCATCAATCAACATTCGCAACCTTGTGGGCCCTGTGTTCGATGTTGTATTTCAGGAGCGCGTAACAGATAGCCAAGCACTATTTATTCCTCAGATGCTGACTAAGCAAGGTTTTGAGAACTATTTCATGCCAAAGTCGGAATCCGTCTCTGAGCTTGCACTCATTGATAGTTGGGTATTGGGGCAATCTCAATCGGCGAAATTCAGTGAAGCGGACAAGCAAGCGTTGCGCAGGAAGATTCGCGATCTATACGTGGCGGATTACACCAAAACATGGCGTGCAGCGCTGAATGAGATTGATGTGAAATACTTTGCGGATATCAACGAAGCGGTAGCGGTATTAGAAAACCTAACCGGTAACGTTGAGCCGATGCAGAGGTTACTAAGAACACTTCGCTCCAACACAGAACTGTTCGATAACTTGCCTAAAGAAGAGCTAGCGAAGTCAGAGATTGCAAAGTCACCGAAATACAAAGTGGCCTCGATGATTGATACGCCATTCTCTGAACTCAATTCAATGCTCACGCCCGTTGGAGACAAGCCAGCGTATTTCAATGAAGTATTGGGAGCAGTCGAAGAGTTACAAAATTACCTAAGTGCTATCCAAAACGCTCCCGATGTAGGTACAGCTGCTCTGGATGCGACCAAAGCAAGAGTGAAATTACAAAATGCCGACCCAATTTACACTTTGAAGCGCATTGCCTCTGGTTTGCCTAAGCCACTCGACAGCATGATCAATAAGTTGGCTGACGAAAGTTGGTATGTCGTTAAGCAAGAGGCGATTAAACACCTAGAGGTTCGTTGGTATTCGGATGTGTATAGCGTATATGAAGAAAAACTCTCTAACCGTTATCCGTTTAAGTCAGGTTCAAGAAAGGATGCAGCACTGCGTGACTTTGAAGCCTTCTTCGCGCCTAACGGTACATTAGACAGCTTTTATACCAATCAACTACAAATGTTCATCGAGGAGAATATTTCAGTAGGCGATGCGGACAGCAATCAATCGATTATCCGACAAGAAGTGTTAGACCAACTCAGCCAAGCGAAAAAGATCCAACAAGCATTCTTCAACCGAAAAGGTATTTTGGATGTGAACTTCTCTATGGAACCTCTGCGCTTGAGTACGAATAAGCGCCGTAGTGTGCTCAATATTGACGGTCAGTATCTGGCTTATAGCCATGGTCCGAGAGAGAGTGTTGAGTTGGTGTGGCCAAACACGTTGCGAGAGTCTGCGGTATCCAAAGTGACACTGGTTCCGACTAAGAGCAATATGTCGCCACGCAGCATCAATATCCAAGGGCCTTGGGCATTCTTTAGGTTGCTTGATTCTAGTGATGTTATTGCAGCGAGCCCAACTTCTGTGGACTTCAAGTTCTCGGTCGACAATGGAGACATGATTTATCGCCTCAACTCTGAAGCAGACATTAACCCGTTTACTCAGAGGCTATTTAAGTCTTTCAAATTGTCTAAAACGCTTTATTAACCTATAACGTAGCAGGGATCCTCCCTGCTACATTTTTTGGAATGAAGTATATGTCCAATGTTATTTACCTCGACGGTAGACCCTTTCATCTGGTTGTCAGTTCAGAACTGGTACGCTCGCAAGACAGCTACCAAAAAGTCCGTTCACAGATCAACCGCCTAAACTCGCCACTAACGGGCTCAACAGATTGGAAACTCGTCAAAGATGAGTGTGAGAACTTAGCGCATAGCCACGGTCTCGACCTGATGATGTGTGGTTATTACGCCATTGCATCAATGAAAGTGCAGGGGCTTGCAGGTTTTGCTAACGGTATGGAACTCATGGCGACGGTGGTTTCGGTTGAAAGCCAATTTGATAGCAAAGCTGCTAAGGCTCAGAAAGAGCTGATTGATTGGGTAGTTTCAAAAGCATTAGTCGAGCTCAAAACGTTGAAACCCAACTATGAGGTACTGAGGGAGCTGTACCGATGTGAGCAAAGCTGCTCTAGGTTGCACGATACTTTACAAGTTGTGCAGTCAAGTCATCTTCCCAATCTAGAAGCTCTTGGCTTTGTCATCTTTGAGCATATTGATCGGCTTGAAACGCTGTCTCACTCAAATGTTCAGCACCACACTGAACAAAGTACAGAAGAAACGAAAAGTAAGAAAAAGGCGTTCTATTTTGGTACTGCAGTTGGTGTGGTTCTAGCTGTCATCACAATGATTATCCCTAAGTTTTTGCCTGCTCCAGAGGTCAATTACTATGTTGACCAAACGGTAGCAACTCTCAAAGAGCAGGGCCAAGTTGAAGTGTTTAAGAGCGCATTTGATGACAATCAGCGTCAGGACATTCGACCGCAAGTCGTTCCTTTGTATGCTTCTTCTGTCACTGAAAACTTGCAGCAACCTTTCTATGAATACAAGGCTGAAGCACAGGCATTCGCAAGCGCATTGAAGTCTCTTTATCCGGAAGACCAAGAAGTTAAGGAACTATACGACCAGGTTCAACATGCCAAGTTGTCGGCGCTTGAAAGTAATCAGCGCTATATGGAGCGTTTTAGTCAAATTCGAACTCAAATGGCTAATTTGTCGCTTCTAGCGCAGAAAGGGAAACTGAGAGAACTGCAATCAAAAACCAAATCAATGGAAGACTTCGCAGTCAGCCTATCTCCAATATATGGCAGGGCGGTATATGTTGATGATTTGATAGAGCAAGGGCAGATCAGTGAAGCTCAGCGTGAACTTGATATCTTAAAGCAGCGCTTAGAAAATTTGACTTGGAAAGTGCTTGATACCGAGTTGTTGCTCAAAGATAAATGAGGTTTATTGTTTTGTGCGGTTTGATATTCACCTGCTAACTCTTTAACGAATTATTCTCATAATAGGCACGTTATATCTGGACTAAAGTGTGAACTAAGTCTAATATTCGTGCCTTAAATTATCTGGGACTATTCCCAACGCATGGACGCTGATAACAAAAATATAATAGAGGCTTCAATGCAAATCTCTCTCAAAAATGTGTCTATTCGAACGCAAATATTACTTCCCGTGTTATTCACTTGTTTCGCTTTGTTCATTGCACTTTGGATCACTAAGAACGATCTGCAGCGTGAGCAAGAAGCGGTGGAATCTAACACTGAATCTTTGATGTACTACAAAGATATGCTGGCTCAGATCGATGACCAGGTATACCCATTACGAATCAGTGCAGTCTATGCAATTTATGATGCGAGCCGTCGCGATCAGTTTATGGCTGAGTTAAATAGCACGCTATCCGTGATTAATCGTGAATTGGATGAAATGGCTGCTCGCAACACGTTCCGCAATGAAGTGGGTGACGTTCAAGCTGCTATTGAACAGTACGTGGCCTTTTCGACTCGTGCTGTTGGCTACTTTACTCAACGTGATAAAGGCTTACTAAGCGACCGCGAATACGAGCAGTTTATTTCTGAATATCGCGATGCTGGTAACCATATGGTGGAGAGCATCAACACCTTGTCACAAAGTGTCAATGTCGTGGCGTCGAAACTTATGGAAGAAAGCGCAGCACAGAACGCTAGCGTCCAGTTGTCTGCAATGATCAAAGTGTTGGCTGTTCTGGTTGTTTCCCTTATTGGTGCTTGGTTATTGTCAGGCATGATTGTCAGCCCGGTTCAGAAGCTTCAATCTGTAATGCGTCAGCTTGCTTCGGGCGACTTGGCTGTTCGCGCCGATGCGGACGGTACCAATGAAATCGCTGCGTTGAGTGAAGATGTTAATACCACAGCAACCCAGCTACACAAGACGGTAGATGAGCTTATTCGCATTTCTGAAGATGTTGCTTCTGCTGCGACTGAGCTAGCGGCGGTAATGACTCAATCAGAGCAAAATGCTCAGCAAGAACTGTCGGAAATCGAACAAGTTGCTTCAGCAGTTAATGAGTTGGCAAGCACTGCAAACAACGTAAGTGATAATGCCACAACGGCAGACTCAACAGCGCGTGAAGCCGATGAGTTAGCCAAATCTGGCTTGTCGATTTTCAAAGAAAGTGCCGAAGCAAGCGAGCAAATGTCTGTGGCACTAAATGAAGCTGCGCATGTTGTACTCACACTAAAACAGCAATCTGAGCAGATTAATGATGTTATCGAAGTGATTCGCAGCGTTTCTGAGCAAACAAACTTACTAGCATTGAACGCGGCTATTGAAGCGGCGCGTGCTGGTGAGTCTGGACGTGGTTTTGCAGTCGTTGCGGACGAAGTACGCATGTTGGCTGCGCGCACGCAAGAATCAACGGGCGAGATCCAAACGATTATCGAAGAGCTTCAGAAGCAGTCTGGTACAGCAAATGACAGCATGCAGCAAAGCTTAGAAATGCTGGAGCGTAATAACGAGCTAACCCGACGTGCAAATGATGCGCTGGTTGGTATTACAGAGTCAGTGACTTGTATTAACGACTCAAATGCTCAAGTAGCCACTGCTGCTGAGGAACAATCTCAGGTTACTCAAGACATCAACCGTAGTGTTGTTAACATGTCAGAGCTAGTTAACCAAAATGTCGCGGGCATCAGCCAGAGTGCAAGTGCAAGTGGTGAGCTTTCTCAATTAGCTGAAAAGCAGAAGCTTCAGTTAGCTTTCTTTAAGCTGTAATCAGAGAAGAATTAAAAAAGCCGTATGTTTCCATACGGCTTTTTTTATGGCGCTGATGTTACGCTATATGTCTTGTCGAAACTTCTAGATGCCGCTTCAACAGCGATTTTTACTTCTTCACAGCTAGGTGGTGGCTGGTGGGTAAGTAACTGAGGCCAAAAAACAATGGCTTTAATACTGCCGATAAACTGTTCTACCGCAAGTCCAATATCATCAACTTGCAAGTGTCCGTGCTCGATACCTTGCTGTACCCATTGCTGTAGCCCGTAAGAGTCTTCTATGGCGGTGAATTTCTTAATCAGCACCTGAGCTGTTTCTTGGTTGCGGATACATTCCGCCATCACGAGTCGAGCTGTAATCTGAAAGTCTTCTGAATTGATGTAACACATTTGCTTCAAGGTAATCTCAGTGAGCTGAGAAGACACTGACACAGAAGGTTCAAATTGAATAGCACATTGGTCATCAAAGCGACACATTAGCCTATCTACAATAACTTCAAACAAGGCATCTTTATTAGGGTAGTACTTATAAAGTGTCCGTTTAGATACGCCGGCTTGCTTGGAAATCCCTTCCATGCTGGCCTGTTCAAAGCCTTTTTGAGAAAAAACTTCGATGGCAGATCTAATGATATCTTCTTGTTTTATATCACTTCTCTTAATCATTCTTGTCCCTTTGGGTAATTAAAAGTAAACGATGGTGTTTACTTTTAATTGGGTAGTGTCTAAAGTATACACCATCGTTTACTTTCTTGAATAGCGAATAGGTCATGAAAATGAGTAAAGCAGTGAAAGCGTCAGTGTTATCAGCATTAGGTGTTGTAGGTTTCAGTCATTGGCTAAAAGCGGATGAAAACCTTGATACACAGTTAAGCGAGCAGCATAGACTAGAAAGGATCGCGAACTCACCTCAATTCGACGGCGACAAAGTGATTACTCGTATGCCTAATGTTCCTAGTTCAGAAAGCATGTCTAGCGTTATGTGGACGTTCTTCTTTGAACGCAGCAAACTTAAGCCCCAGGCAAAGCTCCCTCACCAAACGGTGGATATCGAGAAGCTCGCTACTGCGAGTGACGACTTAAGAGTGACGTGGTTAGGGCACTCCAGTTTGTTGGTTGAAGTCGATAAAACGCGAGTACTAATCGACCCTGTGTTCGAATATGCTTCTCCCCGGATCGCTAAGAAGCTATTCGATAGAAATGTAAATGCCCCTGTGACTCGTGATGCTTTGCCTACTCCTGATGTGATTGTGATCTCGCATGACCACTATGATCATCTTGAAGAATCGACAATCCGGTTTTATGCCGATAAGCCAGTACAGTTCTTTGTTCCGTTAGCCGTGGGGCGACACTTAGAAAAGTGGGGGGTATCTCCAAGTCGCATTCAGGAATTTGACTGGTGGGAGTCGCAAACCATCAATGGCGTTGAATTTACGGCGACACCAGCAAACCACAATTCTGGTCGAACTGGTTTCGATTCGAATCAGACGTTATGGGCATCGTGGGCCATTCGCGGTAACCACGGACGAGTTTTTTACAGTGGCGATACCGCTTATGACACTCACTTCAAACAAATTGGTGACGAACTTGGGCCGTTTGATATGGCTTTCATTGAAGTAGCGGCTAACGTGAAAGATGGCAAGGGTTTCCCGGTTGAAAACTGGGGGCACATGCAAGCAAGGCATACGATGCAAGCGCATTTGGATTTGCAAGCGGAACAACTGTTCCCGGTACACTGGTCGACATTTGAGTTGTTTGCTCATAAATGGGATCAACCAATGACTGATTTGATTGAAGAAGCCAATAAGGTCGGTGCCGTTCTGACTACCCCGATGGTTGGGCAAACTATCGAGCCAAATAGTGGCATCTACAATACGTATTGGTGGCAAGGAATCGAGCTCGAGCAAGAGCCTGCTTTGGCGAGAAATGCGCTTTAACTTAAACAGCTAGAAGTGAAAAGCCCTCTAAACGAGGGCTTTTTCTATTGTGCCTGTTCACCTAACGGCTCGACTTGAGGTTCGAGTTTAATGGTCTGCGTTGGGTACGCGATATCAGCATCGTGTTGATGGATGATATCCATTATCTTTAGCAGCACATCTTGCTTCACTTCGTGATAGCGAATCCAATTGACGGTTTTGGTGAAGGTGTACACCATCAACTGAAGAGATGATGGACCAAAAGCATTGAAGTTTACGATCAGAGTCTGCTGAGTATCGATGTCTGGGTGGTTTTCCAGCATTGTTTTTATCTCAGAGACAATTCTTTCAACCATTCTTCCGTCATCGTATCGAATACCTATCGTTTCGTTGATGCGGCGATTCAACATCCTTGATGGGTTTTCTACCACGATACTGCTAAATACTGAGTTTGGAACGTAAAGCGGCCTTTTATCGAAGGTACGGATGATGGTCATTCGCCACCCAATACGCTCTACAGTGCCTTCAATTTGTCTATCTGGTGAGCGAATCCAGTCACCGACTTTAAACGGACGATCGAAGTAGATCATCATGCCGCCAAAGAAGTTAGAAAGTAAGTCCTTCGCAGCGAAACCGACGACCAAGCCACCCACGCCACCAAAGGTTAATAGACCAGATAGGCTAAGGCCGAACGCCTGCATAACGGTAAGCGTACCGATAGTGATGAAGAATAATCGCGCCACTTTAGCAACCGCCTGAACGGTGGTTTCATCTCTATTTTGCTGCTCCAGAACATACTGCTCAATATTGGAAATCAAGCGCATGATGATCCAGACGAATATCGCAATCACTAAGAGCAGCTTGAGTGTACTTAGCCAGTTGAGCTTAGAAGCAAATTGGTCTTGCAGTAAGAAGCCTAAAGAAACCGTACCGGGCCAACACCATATGAGTGTGCTTACTGGTGTTTTTAATGCATGTAGGGTTAAGTTATCCCACTCAAATGACGTGCGTTCTGCCAGCACTTCTAAACGGCCATAAACCAATCGCCAGACTATCCAAGCAAAGAAACTAGCGGCGGTGATAAATAGAACGCTGTTATTCCAATCTTGCGTGAACTCACTGCTGTAAGTGTGAAGTTGAGTAAGTAACTCATTCATAGTCAGGTCTTTTTTCATAGGGGATTAGCTAGAGTATAAATCCTAATCTATTCTTTTAAAAATCAATTAATTAATAGGTCCAAAATTAGTGTTTTTGCTTTAAGTCAGAATCGTGTCAGGATTAGGATTCTGAGTTTGATAAGCCTGTTTTTTAGGCGCACACTTCGTTGGTTTTGTGAATGTATTAAGGTATAGCTATGAAAATGGGTGATAAGCAATTCGCAGTGATTGGCCTTGGCCGATTTGGTTTATCCGTGTGTAAAGAGCTTCAAGACTCGGGCGCTGAAGTCCTAGCCATCGATATTAATGAAGATCGCGTACGTGAAGCGGCTGGCTTTGTTACTCAAGCTATCGTGGCAAACTGCACCATTGAAGAGACGGTGTCCGAGTTAAAGTTGGAAGACTACGATATGGTGATGGTTTCGATTGGTTCGGACGTCAATGCCAGTATTCTTACTACACTCGTCGTCAAAGAAGCTGGAGCAAAGTCGGTTTGGGTAAAAGCAAACGACAAGTTCCACGCTAAGATCCTACAGAAAATAGGCGCAGACCATATTATCTTGCCAGAACGAGATATGGGAATACGTGTCGCGCGCAAGATGCTAGACAAACGCGTATTGGAATTTCATGAATTGGGTAGCGATATTGCGATGACCGAGATTGTGGTTGGAGCGAGGTTGCTCGGTAAAAAGCTTTCAGACCTGTCGTTATGTAAAGAGCAAGGTGTTCAGGTTCTTGGATTCAAACGTGGGCCTGAAGTCACTAAAGCGCCAGAGATGAGCAAGGTGCTAGAGATTGGTGATGTGATAATTCTTGTCGGCCCGAAAGCCACTCTTGCGAAAAAATTGAGCTCGTTATGAACCCGTTTAACCGTTTAGGTGTTTTCTATTCGTTAGAAAAAGAGCAGACCAAGAAGAAAGGCTCTGAACCTAGGATTATCCTCATCAGCTTTCTGGCTGTTCTGATCCCCTCTGCAATCTTGTTAACGCTGCCAGTGTTTTCTGTCACCGGTTTGAGCATGGCTGATGCATTATTTACAGCGACATCGGCGATCAGTGTGACTGGACTAGGTGTTGTCGATACTGGAGAGCACTTTACGCTGTCTGGAAAGATCTTGCTGATGTTCTTGATGCAAGTGGGCGGGCTAGGGCAAATGACATTGTCTGCCGTGCTTTTGTATATGTTTGGTGTGCGATTGAGCCTGAAACAGCAAGCACTAGCAAAAGATGCACTAGGGCAAGATAGAAAAGTGAACCTACGCAACCTAGTGAAAAAAATCGTCATTTTCGCATTGGTTGCAGAGCTCATTGGTTTTGTGTTTTTGTCGATTCGATGGGTACCAGAAATGGGCTGGTCGACTGGCATGTTTTACGCTTTGTTTCATGCCATCTCAGCATTCAATAATGCTGGATTCGCCCTGTTTTCAGACAGTATGATGAGTTTTGCCGAAGACCCATTGGTTCTAGTTGTTCTGGCCTGTTTATTTATTTTCGGTGGCCTTGGTTTTACTGTTGTCGGGGATGTATCGGCTAACTGGAAAAGAGGGTTCAACCATCTTCACCTACACACCAAAATCATGCTGACAGCAACACCAATGTTACTTCTATTTGGTACCGTGATGTTGTGGGCACTCGAGCGAGCAAACCCAAACACGATGTCTGACTTGTCGGTGGGAGGGCAGTGGCTGACTGCGTTCTTCCAGTCTGCTACGGCGCGCACGGCAGGCTTTAATAGTGTCGATATAGGCCAGTTTACTCAGCCAGCTTTGCTGGTCATGATAGTGCTAATGCTCATTGGTGCTGGTTCAACATCGACTGGGGGCGGGATCAAAGTGTCTACCTTTGCAGTCGCATTGGTGGCGACTTGGACCTTTCTACGTCAGAAGAAACACGTGGTGATGTTTAAACGAACGGTCAACTGGCAGGCGGTGACTAAGTCTTTAGCGATTATTGTGGTCAGTGGGGCAATGTTGACGACTGCGATGTTCTTACTAATGATTACCGAGCAATCTAGCTTTGACAAAGTGGTCTTTGAAGTAATATCTGCATTCGCAACAGTTGGGCTGACGGCCGGGCTCACGGCAGAATTATCTGAGCCAGGGAAGTACATTATGATTGTGGTGATGATTATTGGGCGAATAGGTCCACTGACGCTGGCGTACATGTTAGCTCGGCCAGAGCCGACGCTATTGAAGTATCCAGAAGATAGTGTGCTGACAGGGTAAGCCAAAACAAAAATAAGCAGCGTATCGCTGCTTATTTTTTTCCACTGAAATGATCGGCTAAAGCGGCTCGACGGTTTTTCGCCACACCTCCACCGCCTTCCATGTCGACGGTGCTTTCATAGCCTTTTTTGATGAAAATCTGTGTGGGACTGTTTGGAACTAAGCGCTTTAACTGGGGAGACTCGAATGTCCCAGCAATTTGATAGACAGCCTTTCCGTCGCCTGTCTTTATATGCACACGCTTGCCATCAAACTCGAAGTGAGTGGTGATGAGTCGATGGTTTCGAAAAAATCCCACCTCATTCAACGTCAATACTTCTGTATTGTAGTTTGGCGCACCAATTTCAATCCAATCGCCGTAAACATGTTTCGGATTGACGTATTCTTGGTAGCTGACATAGATCAGAGACGCAAAACCAAACCCCATAATACAAAGTATTACGGTGAGGGCAGTTTTAATTGCTCGCTGACGAGTCATGAGCGGATTATTACTGGTTGTAGGAGCTTTGCTAGCATTGCTGACTCCTTTGCTTACTGCCATGACGAATACCGCTGTTTTTCGAATGCCTATTGAGGAGGAGAACATTAAGCCTGACTGATTTTGAGAATTCTCGCAAACGGTACATATGTAAATTTGATCTTTTACTCAAAGCTACTCTGAGAAAATGTAATTGATGCATAAACTAAGTTTGGCTCATTCCTGCAAATATGCTTGTGATTAATTGAAATATTCGATACAACCAGATATCGAATTTTGTCGATGTTTATCCCAAGGAAGAAAAATGATCAAAGAAAACACGTATTTTGAAGGAAATGTTAAGTCTCTAGGTTTCCAGCAGCAAGATGGCGACAGTAGCGTAGGTGTGATGGCACCGGGCGAATATACATTTGGTACCGCTGCACCTGAGCGCATGACAGTGGTAAAAGGGGCATTAACGATTAAGCGTGTCGGCGATTCAGACTGGACGACATTCAACTCTGGTGAATCATTCGAAGTGATAGGCGATTCGTCTTTCGACTTAAAAGTAGCAGTATCAACCGCTTACTTATGTGAATACTTGTAAGAAATACCTAAAAAAGCCACGTCACTTAAGGTGACGTGGCAAATAGCGTTACCATATTCAGGTAGTACGGAAAGCGCAGTGGATTGCCATCACATGGGTACCTGTTTTAGCTATGTGTAAAATGATTCTCAAATTGAGAATCAAAAAGAGAAATTCTCCCCCTTTTAGTACGTTTCAAAGACACCGTTGTTGTAGTCTTGAATCGCTTGTTCAATTTCTTGAGTCGTGTTCATAACAAATGGACCGTAGTGAACAACAGGCTCATCGATAGGCTCACCAACAAAGATCAGCACTCCACTGTCTTGAGTTGCAATTGCCTCAATTGCTTCACCTTTGCCCATCAGCAGCATGTTTCCAGCAGCAATGTTCTGCCCATCAATGTCTATTTCGCCTTTATATACATACATCATTGCATTGTGATGTGATGGCGTATTGGCGAATATCTGCTGGTTTTCATTGCCTCGCCAGTCTGCGACAGATAATGGAACACCGGTTTTATCCAAAGGACCTGATTGTTGAGCCCCTTGCAATCCAAGGCTTCCAGCGATCATTCGTACTAGGCCTTGTTCTTCATTGTGTACTTCGTTAATGGTGTCTGGCTGGAAGTCGTGATATTGAGCTGGAGCCATTTTGTCTTTCGCCGGTTGGTTAATCCAAATCTGAAAGCCATGTAACTGACCATCTTCCATAATTGGCATTTCACTGTGGATTACGCCACGGCCTGCAGCCATCCATTGTGCTCCACCGGACCTCAGTTCACCGACATTGTTCATATGGTCACGATGCTGAAAGTGGCCATCCAGCATGTAGGTCAGAGTTTCAATTCCTCGGTGCGGATGGGGAGGAAAACCTCCCACATAATCGGCTTTACTGTCCGATTTAAGTTCGTCAACCATCAAAAATGGAGAGAAACTTGCATTGTTGAATCCAGCGACTCTACGAATTTTAACGCCGTCACCATCCGATGTTGGATGAGAAGGAATAATTTGGGCAATGTGTCTAATGGTTGTCATGATGATGCCTCCTAAATGCTATGAAGTCAGTGTAAGAGGAATCAGAGAGTAATATCAGAGGGGCAGCTCGAGCTAGTCATTCAAAATATTCGAACAAGATTTTGGTGGTATTGTGAGCGGTGATGAAGGGAGTAGAGGGTTATTTACTATACTTAAAGTGAGAAATTGCTTCAGGAGGTTGATATGGCTGTCGTACCTAAACATACAGATCAACATGGTCGTTACGATCCAAACCTGGACTTAACAACAGAGCAGAGGCACCGTTTTACACAGGTAGCGAACAAGGCGCAAGCGCGTAAAGACGAAATGCGAGAACGACCATCAATTGTTGCTGCGGCTAAGTCTGCGGCGATGAAACCCGTGGTGACTCCAAAAAAAGACAAACCTAATAACGCCCGTTATACGATTTGGTTGATTGTCCTAGGCTTAGTGAGCTTATGGGCAATGTACATGACCAGCTAATCCGTAATTCATTCAATTACGAATAAAGGGTGTGACTTTACTATCTGAGTTTTCATTGACTTCATGGAGAGGGTTAAGTGCTTCTCCATGATAATACTGATACTGATTCTTTCCCGCGTGTTTGGCTGCATACATGGCTTTGTCTGCACAGCGGGTAAGCTCAGGTAGATTGGTGGCATCATTGGGAAACAGTGCAGCGCCGACACTGACGGTCAGACGGTTTATACGTTGAGAGCTTTGGTAGCTTTGCTCAAACAGTCCACAAATCCGCTCTAATATCGCATCCAGATCCTTTCTTGTTCGTACATCGTAAAGTAACAACACAAATTCATCTCCAGCGAACCGGGCAATCGAATAGTCGTGCTTATCAGTTTTGCGGTCTTTATTACGAATATTGTTTTTCAAGCGGCTGGCGAAGTGCTGTAAGACACGATCGCCAACATCGTGTCCGTAGGTATCATTAATGGATTTGAAATCATCAATATCAAGGAATACCAGCGCCGTGATTTGGCTACTGTTGCTTTTCTCTATGAGCTTTTCCGCCGCCCAGTTCTCAAAACTCCATCGGTTGGCCAACCCTGTTAGTTGATCCATATAGGCAAGATCTTCTATGCCTTCTTGGTACAAGCTCTGGATATAATTCACGACTTTTGAGTAGTAGTAAGCAGAGGTATTGCAAATCAAGCACAGCGCGAACAAGCTAATTAGAAAGCGATCAACGGAGAAGCTAGGAGGGAGAGCAATAGTGTGCGGTAGCAACATGGCCAAACCGACAATTAGGCAGAATGAAGTGCTGAAGATGACGCCAATTTTAAAGTCATTAAGAAACACAACCGCCGCTAAGATGGGGTAGATCCATAGCAACCTGCTGGCGACAGTTTCGCCGTACAGCAGCAATACCACACCTTGAAAAAGCAGAACGCCGGACAGAATTAAATCGCAGTGATTATTCGTTGGATACTTAATTAAGTACAGCCCATTTATGGTAATCGCTACGACACAAGCAATATTGAGCAAACCAAATTGATAGCTTTGATTGTTGAAGTGGACAACGGCATAGAAGAAAAAAAGGCAGGAAGCGACAACTGATGTCAACAACACAACTCTACGCTTGCGAGTAGAACGCATATCCGCCATTTCTTCTAAGTGTCGTCCCACTAGGTTGGTCATCACTTACCTACTTGTATATCGTTAGAAACTATCTCTTAAGGCGACTGCGCGGCCCAGAAATACTCGATTTAAGTCTAGTTTAAAAAATGGAACCTGAATGGAGTATACAAATTATCAATGTGATATAAGTCAACAATTTAACAGCAGATTTCACTACTTATGATATGTGTAGAGTTGTTTATCTGAGTTTTGACGCTTTTTTAACTCTTTGTATTCTTCCAGCATAAGGTGTCGAAGTATGAAAAGAGCCAAAAATAGGACGCTTTTAACGAATGCTGTTCTGGAATAAAAACGACTTACGCTAGTCGTAAATATTATATAGCGTAGAGACTGATTTAACGTTCTAAGCCTTCTAAACCCGTTCCTATGAGGTTTTGGTTGCACCATCTTTGATGTTATTGAACTCTGATTTCAGCCAACTACGCAGTTGCAGAACATGTTCATTTTGTAGCTCAGACTTCTGGCACACGAAATAGAATTCTTGATGAGGATTGATGACTGGTGGTGAAAGCTCAGTTAACAAACCAAGGCTAATGTCATCTTTAACAAACAAGCGGTGAGTGACGATGACACCGAGCTTACGAATCGCGGCATGGACAGCTTGAATCGAAATGTTAAAAGACAAGTTTTTTTGCTGTTTAGGTAATGGGAGTCCAAAAGCATCACACCAGGTTTGCCAATCGTTCTTTCGCCTTTCGTTGGCCACAGTGATCGTTGGGTAGCCAGAAATTATGTCTGCAAGTGCTAGCGAACTTACGTCCTCTATTAGCTCGGGGCTGCACACGAGTACCAATTCATCATCACCCAGCTTCTCACAGTGGTAATCCTGCCAGTCTTCTGGTTTCCCGTGTATCAGTGCGACGTCTACTCCCTGTTCGACGAGGTCGAAGCGACCGACAATGTTGGAAACTCGGATATCGACGCTTGGAGCATATTGCTGGAAATCACTCACCCTTGGGATCCACCAATGCATAGCCAGTGAGTTGATCATGTTTAGTGTTAAATGACTGGATTGGGCTGGCTGTATGATGGATGCAGTGGCACTGACAATGTTTTCCAATGCAGGAGCGACACTTCGGTAATATTTTCTACCTAATGCGTTGGGCACGACTTGACGGCCCACCCTTTGAAACAAGGGCTTACCCAGTTGGTTCTCCAACGATTTGATGGCTTGGCTTACGGCGGAGTGACTTACATTCAGTACATTTGCAGCGTCGCTCATACTGCCCGTTTCTACAACAGCAACAAAAGAGTATAAGGATTTAAGTGGTGCAAGCTTTCTCATGTGTAAGTTTTTCTTAAGTGTTTGGTTAATATTACTCGTTATTTAATCACTTCTCACTCAATTATAATTGTTGATAACAGAGGAGTGAGGTATGCCGCAGTTTTTTACCCCAGTATTATTCATGTTGTCGTCTACATTGAGCTTGTCACTGACAGGGCTACTAACCAAATTTTTGTCTCAAGACTTTAGTCCAGAACAGCTAAGCTTTCTAAGGTTTGTAATACCTGCCATCATTTTATTGTTCATTATGTGCGTCACGACTTTTCGCAAACCCCCACGTGATATGGTGAAACCGTTATGGATAAGGGCCGTGTGTATTGCGGCTTGCCAAGTGTGTTTTATCTACGCGCTTCAAGTGCTCACACTCGTTGAAAGTGTTGTGTTGTTTAGTACTGGTCCACTGTTTATCCCAGTGTTAGAAAAATTAATCTTTTCGGTGCGAGTCCAGTGGCTAACGATTGCATCATTGGCACTGACATTTTGTGGCGTGTTATTTCTTGCGGGCGACCCGAGTGGAATACAATTTCGACCAGAGTTACTGATTGGGTTATTGGCGGGGCTATTTAATGCGGGATCTCAGTTGAGCTTATATCGAGTGAGTAAGGGTAATATGAGGGCAATGGACATTAACGCTTGGACGTTTGCCTATGCCGCGGTCTTGTTGATGCCGGTATTATTCTTGGGAGCAGACGGAATGGCGATTGTCGGTAGACTATCGAACTTCAATGGCGTGGCGATTGCGTCTTTGCTTGCTGTGTCGTTATTGATCATTAATACGCAAATCTTCCGCTCAAAGGCGTATAAACTGGCATCTTCTGGTTCGCAGCTAGCACCACTGATATTTACTAATCTCCTCTTTACTGCGATTTGGCAGGCAACATTCTTTAACGAGAGCTTTAGCGTGTATCAGCTTATTGGGCTCGGCTTGATCGTTTTTGCCAGTATGCTGAATATTCTGATTCCTCGCTTGATTAGGTTATTAAAACGGCGCTCAAATATTCAGTGGGTTTAATGGCGATTATTAAGAAAAAGAGCAACCAATTCGGTTGCTCTTTTTCTTATTGAGGAACTAATCCGTAAGGTAAGCCAGAAAAGACTTTTGGGTGTTTTTGGAATGTGGGTGCTTCGTTGACTTGCTGCCAGTCGAGCAACATAACGGCTAGTACGTTGCGATGTTCGCCATAGGGCAGGTCAAAATCGCCAGTGACTGAAGGGATCATGCCCTGTTCTTTTACGATTGAACCTTGAATTGCCTTGCGAGTTTTCTCAACCACAGGGTCATTTTCCAAACCCGCAAGCAAAAACGTAATACCGACTTCAGCAATTACGTCTTCCTTTGCTCGAATTAAAATCGTATCGATATGAGTGCGGAAATAGTCATAAATCCATTGATGCTGTTTTTCGCTTACTTGGTGTTGGTAGTACTCGGAATCAGCGAAGATAATGTGGGTCATACCATAGATTTTGTTGCCAAACTGCTGCTTCGATAACTGCTCGTCTTGAGAGTCTGGGTAGGCCAGTTGAAATGCTGTGGTGAATTCATCGACCACGTCTTGCTCGCCAATTTGTCTTAGCCAATATACTTGGTTCGCCAACTGTGCTGCCCAAGCTTTTATCATCTCTTGGTCTGTTGCGTATTGTTCAAAATTGTAGCGTCGAATCACTTTACGCAACTTGTCATCGTTGATGTGCTCAAGACCATATTCATTTGCTCTTGCCATTGAACCCAGCAAATCGACACCGAGATAAATGTATTCAGGCATTTTTTGTGTCACAGAGTAGCGTCTTACGCTCCTTTCATCCGCTGCTTTAGCATACCCTTTTAAGCGTTTTTGCGAATATTCCGCGATCTGCTCTGGGGTGTTTACTTCCGCTGCGAACTGATTCAGCCGACTGGCCACACGCGCCAGATCGCTCCACACGGCAGCTGAATACTTTTTGTCTAAGGTTTGGCGGTACATCCTCAACCCGTAATGACCTTCTTTAAAGGCGGGCAAAGTATACAGTTGGCTCTCGTAGGTTTGCTTGATCAGCTCCGCAGACTGTTTATAAGTATCTGCCTGCGCAGCAAGTAATGACGTAGGAAGGGTAAGAGAAGTACTAAAAGCAAGAGCGAGACAAGCGTATTTGATGGACATAATAAATAAGCCTTAGAAAGTTGATATCCCTGAAAACGAAAACATACCTGTAGTTATTCAGCGCGCGTAGCTGGCAACATGCTTTTACTGAACCATTAAACTTGAGGTTATTTGGCTACAAAAGATAGCAATCACACCTATTACATATGTGAGATTGATGTCAGGTTTTTGTGACAGCCTATTTCGTAAGTGAATAAAAGTAAATCCATAATCAGTCAGTCATTATTTTCTTGGCGTTTCTATTAGCCTTACCTTAAATAACTGAGTTGAATGATAAATTGATGCTAATAATTATATTGTCAGTTACTATTCACAAAATACATTATAGTTATAAAGATAAGAACATTGCCTCTAAGCTGATGTAATTGGGTTCTAACAATTACCTGGTTGGTCGAGGTTTTACGCACGATTTAGTGATTCAAGGGGATTTGCATGGCGTATCGCTCAGGCAAGCAGTGGGCTGTCAGCGTTGTATTTCTGACTGTCATAGTGCTGTCTATCGGTATTATTGAACTGACCAACCGCAACCAAACGACTTTTATTCGCGAAAGCTTGTTGATCCGAGCAAAAGAAGAGTTATCCATTATACGATCTGAGCTTGAAGCCGCCGTGGTGTCAGACATTTATGTTGCAAATAGCCTAGCGGCGTTTGTCACGGTGAACCCGTCAGGTGATTTTGATAACTGGGACAAAATGGCCTCTAATATCATTCGCGAAGGTAAGCACATCAAAGTGATTGGTTTGGCTCCTGGGGACATCATTCGCCATATCTATCCGCTAAAAGGGAATGAGAAAGCACTCAATCTCGACTACCGAACCGTTCCCGCCCAATGGCGTTCGGTTGAAAAAGCCAGAGAAATCCAAGAAATATTCATAGCTGGCCCTGTTAACCTTGTTCAGGGAAGTCGAGCTCTTATAGCCCGTGTACCTATCTTTACCGATCCTCCGCAAAATACCCAATATTGGGGCGTGTGTAGCGTTGTTATTGACTTAGAATCGTTGTTTCAGTCCGTTGGTATAAAAGCCTTTGAACACAAATACCATTTAGCGATGAAGGGTGTTGATAGTGAAGGTGACTCAGGTGCTATATTTTTCGGCGATCAGACTATTTTCGATAATGCGTTTTCACGTGAAGTGGTCCATTTTCCTCATGGCAGTTGGATTATCGCCGCATCTGAAAAGAACGACTTGTTGAAGCAGTTGCCTTGGTACCGAACCAATATCGTTCGCCTATTTGGTTATCCCATCATGGCGCTTTTGATTTTCTCGTTTGTTGCTATTTACCGTTTGTATGCGGTTGCGAATAAACGCTCACTGCACGATGAGCTTACTAAATTGCCGAACAGGCGCTATTTTATGTACACCTTAGAGCATCACTTTGATCTGGTGCAGCATAATGGGCAAAAAGAGACCTTTGCGCTGCTCAATATCGATCTTGATAAATTCAAAGCGATTAACGATTTATATGGCCATGCCGCGGGAGATAAAGTCTTAATAGCCTGTGCCGAGCGGATCAAAAGTGTGTTGCGAACTTCTGATGTCGTTGCCCGCGTTGGTGGTGATGAGTTCTTAGTATTGTTACCCCGTATCTCAAACAAAAATGATGTGGATGTCATCAATATTGAGCTGCAAAAAGCGATTTGCCTGACCCCAGTGATTTATGAACAACACTTAATTAGTGTTCATGTCAGTGTTGGTTATGCCTTCTATAACAAGGATATTTTGGATATTGAGGGGATGCTGAAAAAAGCGGACGAAAACATGTATGAAGAGAAGCGACGTCACCGTACCTAGGGCAGTAAGCCCTAGCTATTGCTATCACGCCAGTATTCTATGCAGTCAATCAAAGTGCCTGCCAAGCGAGTGTAGCTTGGCCGTATTCTCTTTTTCTTGAAACCATTACCGATTAAGACTTTCTGCGAAGCAATATTATCGACTGAGGCGATCGCAATATAGCGCCTAAGTTGATATAGACGTTCTCCTTGCTCAAGGGTATGCGTGGCAGCCAATTTGGCTATCCCTTGCCCTATCCACTGTTTATCAATTCGGTAGCCAATGTGAGCGCTACCTTCTTCTATATCAACGCTGTGTAAGTTTGCGCGGCCAATGATCTGACCCGATCCCTTTTTAATCAGCAACGGCAGCATGGCATCTTTGTCGTGGAGGGTCAGGCACTCTTCTATGTGCTGAATAACACCAGAAGAGGTGTAAAATTCGCCGCCTCGACTAGGAATGAAGGTTTCGAACCATTGGCGGTTTTGTTGTTCGAACCGCAAGAGTTCTCCCGCATCGTGATAGCTAAGTTGAGTGATATGAATGTCGTCCATGAGTGATTCAATGTCCTGTCTGTGGGAGCGCTCATAATTTTTACGGCTCGGCTCATCATTTTTAAGCAAATCAGAGACTTTGCTGCTATAGAAAATGCAAGGCTAATACCTTGAATGACTTCAAAGTGCTTAGTTCAAAAAAATAGGGTAAATCCATAAAAATTAATAATAACAGCAAGGAAAAATTATGCGCTCTCTTTCTGAATGGCTCTCTGCCTATGGCGAAAGCCATCAAAATTCAATTAATCAGAAGATTCATAAGGTTGCGGTGCCAGGGATCTTTCTATCGATAGTTGGCTTGATTTGGTCTATTCCCTCACTAACGCTACTTGGTGTGACAATTAACTGGATATGGGTTGTTTCGATTCCTGTGTTGGCGTTTTATTTTCGACTGAGCTTAAGCGTATTTCTAATGATGCTAGGCTTCACACTTGCGTGTATAGGCCTTATCTGGTCGATGACACTAATGAAGCTCCCGGTATTATCGATCTCCGTTGTGATGTTTGTTGTTTTGTGGGTATTCCAATTTATTGGTCATAAGATTGAAGGGAAAAAGCCATCATTCTTTGAAGACGTTCAGTTTCTTCTTATTGGCCCAATCTGGGTATTTAGAAAGCAATAGTCTAAGAGGCAGGCTTAACGTTTTGTGTATATTGACTTTGCGAAATGCAACTGATGTAAATGCGCAAAATGCAGTAATTTTGCATTTTGCAAAAGTCTTATGCACTGAGTTTTGCTGAAACTGTGTATTAAAGCAGCAAATACGTTGTTTTCTCTATCATAAAAAGTTGGCATGTACTGTGCATTATGTAGATTGACCCTTATTAAGCCGAGGGTCACCTAGCCAACTGACGTTGTTAGTGAACTTACAATTTGTTCACAAATATATATAGCCAATCACGAATATTGTGATTGGCTTTTTTTCTATTCAACGATTGCCAAAAACGGTTCGAACGGTCAACAAGCCCTAATTTATTCTCCACATTTGTTATAGCAGCTTGGTTTACGCGGACAAACGGCGCCCCTAGAGCAAATCACGCGCGCATCCGACTCAATACCTCGTTCAATCCAGTTAATGTTGAGGATTTTGGCAATGGTACGAAATTCCTTTTTAATGTAGTTAGGAATAGTGGCCGTTCCCCCCTGAGAAACACACAGCGATTTAAGGTCTTCAGCAATGGATCGTGAGTCTCCACCTTGCGCATCGATCGCTGGGTTCAAATCAATTCCGGCACACAGCACGCGATTATTACCAGCAGGATCGGTCATATTGACTGACTCGCAACAGTAGATTCGCGGTTCGTCACCAACATTTAGAATAGAAATTTGTGCAGAGCTATTTGCTTGTGGCTCCGATAACCGACGAAATACCGCCCAGTGCTGACAAGGGTCATTAACCTTACGCATGTTTCCCCAAGGTAGTGGGATGCCATTGCCTCGGTAAACGGCTTTCAGTTTGTTTTGGCCATAGGCATCGAAGTAATGCCAGTGGGGGTAAGGGGAAACGACAGTCATACGGCGCATAGCAACCGAAGGGGATACGCCAGCTTTCTCATGTACGCTGATTTCATATCCGCTTCGGTCTAGCAGTTGTCTGAACGGGACTTTTGGACATAACAGTGCGCCGGCAAAGAAACTTGACTCAAAGTCTCGCCATGCTTGCAGAATATCTTGTGAATTTAGCTCGGATGTTGGTTGGATATCGACGCTATCTTCCCAGCTATTGGCGTGTCCAACAGAGAGAACGCTTTTTAAGCCTTCCTTGCTATGCAGCACGCAATGGCCAATATACACGGCCAAGTCGTATTTGAGCCGGGTTGGGTAATCACGCAGCATCTCATTGAGGTAGATAGTTCCAGGCGGCTCGAAGAATGAAGTAACGAGCTGTTTGGCGCTTACGCCCAACTCATCAACGACATCTTGTGGAGTGCGATTAACCCAGCGAATCGATATGCCTAAGCTTTTGGCGATATCAATCAAGTCTTCGACTGCTAGGTTAAGTCTCTTTAATCCTACTTCTTCAGCCGCTCGCTCAAGATCTGGAAAGTGGTTTTGATTACTTTCCTGGTGTGCCCGTATAAGAAGGTGAGCAAATTGGCGACCAGTGATACCCGTTTGCGATAGCATTTCAGGAATCGCTATCTGCAAGATGTCATTAGAGAATAAGAAGCTAGGCTCGAGCGCCATCCCGCTAATTCCCCCACGGTTTCCCTTGTCCGGAGTAATAGCGGTTTGTTCCGGTTCATCGTCTAGGAACCAAGCAGGATCTTTTTGGAACACTTCGGCGATGACTTCCAGCATATCGACACTGGGAACGCGTTTTCCACGTTCAATCATAGAGAGGTAAGAAACGGAAGGGGCGTACTCAGGGTTGACCCTGATGCATCTCGCAGAGAGATCTTCCATGGTTAAGTGATTGCGTTTCCTCAGGTTTCTTATCTTTGTCCCAAGGAAATGTGATTGGCGAACTAAGCTTTTTGACAGAGACATTTTGTAAAATTCACATTGTAAAATTTTTGTTGTGAAATTGTAGTCAAAAATTCGCTAGTCTACAAAGTAAGCAAAGTCACAAATTTACCAGCGAAAGAAAGTAAGTTTGGAATATTTGCTCTAGGACAAGTTTTTAAGTGAGTGGTACCAAAGCGAACGAGAAAAAATTTAACTCAGCTCTTCATCGCACGGACACATTAAAAGAGGGAAAGACTATGAATATGCTTACATTCGATAAAACAGACATCCAAAAACAAAACAAGCCATTTATCGCTGAAGCTGTCTTTGCCGTAGAGACAATCAGTGCTAACCAGCAAAACGAGAAACAAGTTAAGTCTAAGCAACTGCTCGACCGCCTGTTCCCTCTAGAAAATGGCTCTCACAAAGATGTAACGGCTTACATGATTGATTACCGCCATGTTGTCGCTTACTTCAAAGATGGTTCGCACAGTGGCCTGAAAAACAACAAACACTTTGTCGCTTATACAGGGGAGAAAGAAGATCCGGCTTCGATTCTTTTCCGAGATGCAAGTGGCAGTCACTTAGAGGTGACTTTTGGTAACCACAAAGGAACAGGGTGCGTTGAGCTGATCGAAATTGCCGACATTCAATTAGAAACATGCACTATGTTTAGCCAACTGGAACAAACCGAAATGGCAGCTATGCGTCACTGGATCAGCTTGGTGAAAGGGGATGAAAAAGGGAAACCTAAAGCGTGTAGTGAAGATAAAGAGTACACAGCGAAAAGCGGTGAAGATTACAACCTAGATTACTGCTACAACGTGTAGATACAGTTCAACGAATAACAATAAGGCTTGTCTGAAGCTTGCCCACTCTTAATCGAGTGGGCTTTTTTTATGTAATTTGTATTGGTGGGATACAGATTATGCGGCCGGTAACACCATAGGAAAACCAAGGCTAGGGTGCTCAGAAACTATTGATTGGTAGCCATAGACTTGCTTGATTATCTCTGGAACTAGCGCCTGTTTCGGCGGAGCGTCACAAACAAGTTTGCCTTGGTGAAGGATCACCATTCTATCTGAATACTGAGCTGCAAGGTTTAAGTCATGCAGTACGACGACTACAGCAGTATTGTGCTTGTCAGCCATTTCCCGAGCGATTTGTAATGTATTGTGCTGGTGGGCCAAGTCTAGAGCTGAAGTGGGTTCATCGAGCATCAGAATTTTTTGGTCGCCGGACTGATCTAACTGGGTAAGTACTCTCGCCATGTGCAAGCGCTGTTTTTCACCACCGGAAAGTGACGGGTAAAGCCTATCCGATAAATGCGCGACGTCGGTAATCTGCATGTATTTTTGCGCTAACTTTGCGGTATCGGCATTGGATAGGTTGAGTGGAATAGCTCCGAGTTCCACAACTTCGCTGGCTAAGAAAGGAAAGCTCAAGCTGCTGTGCTGGGAGAGCATTCCCATATGCTTGGCGATTTGAGCGGCAGGCCACTCATGTTTAGTTTTGCCGAAGTATCGGATATCACAATGGGATTCTATCTCGCCGCACAGCAGTTTAAGCAGGGTACTTTTTCCTGCTCCGTTTGGGCCGAGTAATGTTGTGACTTCACCGGGGTAAAGTTCAATTGAGATATCGTCCAGAATCGTGCGCTTACCGTATTGAATCGAAAGACCTTTTCCGATGATCGCCGGCTGCCTATTATCAGTGGAACTGTTGCTATAAGCCGTATGGTCATGGGCAGCATTGTGGTGGAGATTGTCATCACGACTCATTATAGGATTTTCCCTTTTTGTTGGAACAGTAAGTAGAGGAAAAACGGTGCGCCAATGATTGCAGTCACAATCCCGACCGGTAGCTCAGCTGGCGCGACAGCTACGCGTGCAAACATGTCGGCACTGGTCAGCAGAATTGCGCCCATTAGTGCTGAAATTGGTAATAATTTTCGGTGATCTGGCCCAGCAAGCAGGCGACCTAAATGTGGGATGACAAGGCCAATGAAGCCGATCATTCCTGCAACGCTTACTGTTACGCCTACGCCAATAGCAGTGAGGAGAATGAGTTGTCGCTTAAGTTTTTGGACAGGAATACCTAGGTGGTTGGCTTCTGACTCGCCAAGCAAAAGTGCATTGAGTGCCATCGCTTTGCGGGAAAAAATCCAATATAGCAGTACCATGCTGGTCCCAGTCAACGCGATGCTCGACCAATTTGCACCTGCAAATGAGCCCATCGACCATAGGGTAAGGTCTCTTAGCATTTGGTCGTCAGCTTTGAAATTCAAATAGCCGATTCCAGCTCCAGATAACGCACTGATCGCAACCCCTGCTAACAGCATAATGGTAACGGAAGTACCGAACTTACTGGTTCCTAGTTTGTAGACCAAGACAGTTGTGATTGCGCCGCCCAAAAACGCGAATATAGGCACCGCAGCCAAATTCATAAATGCTGGAAACTGCTCACTGATGCTAGAAAAAAGCACGATAGCAATAGCTGCTCCGAGCGCAGCACCTGCCGAAACACCAATGATGCCTGGTTCTGCTAAAGGGTTTCTAAACAATCCCTGCATTACTGTGCCACACATAGCCAAAATTGCTCCGACGATGGCGCAAAGCAGAGTGCGAGGCAGGCGGATCTCATGGATCACCAAGTTAATATGTGGCGCGAGCTGATTGGAACGGTTGACCAAGCTCGACAAACTATCGAAAAAGCCAATATTCATAGGGCCAACAGTAATAGAGGCCACTGTCATAACCGACAGTAGGCCTGCAAATAGCGCTAGCGTAATGGAAAGTGGGAGACGTCTGAACAACATAGTAAGTGGTACTTTCTTTATGTTTTAGGCATTAGGCCTTATTTAGGTTTACGAGCAGAGACCTTTAAGGGTAAAGAAGCGCGTTAATGCGCTTGGCTTCGGCTAGGCTTTTCAAACCAAGACCACCGACTAAAGCGTGCCCGTCGACGGTGACAAACTGTTTATTCTGGCCGGCAGGAGTCGCCGCAAGCATTGGCATAGACTTCAAAATTGCGTCCGCACCACCGAGTTTCTTGTAGCTACGACCACTTACTAAAATCACGTCTGGTTGCATCTCTACCATTGATTCCATTGAAAGAGGTTTGTATGAATCGAGTTGAGCAGCGGCTGGGTTGGTTGCGCCAGCAAGCTCGATAATGGCATTCGGTGTAGTGTTGCTGCCAGCAACGTTTGCTGCGCGGCCTTCATGAATTAGTAGAAACAGTACTTTTTTAGCTGTGTTTGGTGCTGGTTGGTTGCCCTTAAGTGCAGCCACTTGTTCATTGACCGTCTGTTTGATTGCGCCGGCAGAGCTTTGGCTGTCAGTCAGTTCTGCAATTTGGTCGATGCGCTCAAGTAATCCAGGCACATTGGTTTTTGTGTTAACGATTTCTACATCGACTCCAGCTGACTTAAGTTGGCTGAGTGCGCTTGCTGGCCCCATTTCATCAGAACCGATGATCTTAGTAGGTGCCAACGCTAATAAGCCTTCTGCGGAGAGTCGACGGTGATAGCCGATTTTAGGCAAATCCGGGTTGCTTGGTACGATGCTAGTGACATCGGTCGCCACCAGTTTGCTTTCTTGGCCTAGTGCGATGACGAGTTCGGTAACGGCGCTTCCTGCACTGATGATACGTTGGCTTTCTTGCTCTGAAGCATTAACCGTGCTCACCGCCAACAAAGACAATAGGCTTGAGGTAAGGATGTTTTTTACCATCGATGTCTTTGCTTTTACTTGAACGTTAACTTGAGTTTTCATTGTTGAGTTATCCCTATCTAGTTCGCAATCGCTGACGAGCTATGCTTTTTTAACCTTGTTCTGTATCTAGATTTTATTAATTGGTGGAAAGCTTCCCGTTTATTGCGTCGGTTCTTCCGTGAGCAGTTGTGTCGCTTGAATGCCGTTATCCTGTAGGAAGGCGAGAAGTTTGACCAAGTGTTGTACATCGGTCGTTTTTTCTGCCCCAATTACGATGGGCCTTGGTTGAGACTTGTGTTGTTCCAAGAGCGCAATCGTGAAGTTTTCCCAATCGATATATTCTTTGCTGTCGATTGCCCAGTATGGCTCCTCAGCCAATATATTGATGGTAAGAGACTTGTTGTCGACCTCAGCAACTGACTGCGAGTCAGTTGTAGGCAGATTGACTTCTAAAGCATCAAGTTTCACTGCGGCTGTGAGTAATAGAAACACCATGACGATAAAGATGATGTCGAGCAGAGGAGTAAGATCGGGCATCACACTGAATGATTGCGGATCTTGTTTGGTTTTGATCATAAGGCCACCGACTGTGGCTGTTGTGGTGTGGCTTCGCTGGTAGCTGTTTCTTCTACGCTCACTTGGTTATCGTGGTTAAGCGTTATACCTTCTAGCCATAAGTTAACGTAGTTCAAGGTGTGCTCAAGCTTGGCCATGACTCTGTCTGCCCATAAGCCAAGTAATTGAGCACCAGCGATCGCTGGTAATGCGATAAGTAAGCCTGCCGCGGTTGTGCGCATTGCTAACCCTAAACCATCGGCAAGATCGTTGGGCGTAATGCTGCCCGTTGATGCTGCTACTCCTTTAAACATTTCAATCAGACCAAGCACGGTACCTAATAGTCCAATAAGCGGGCTAATCACACCAATAAGGGTTAATAGCCTTAAACCCGAATGCAATTGATGACGCTTTTCCTGTAGCCAGATGCCCGCTGCATCTTCTCGTAGAGTTTTGGCAAAAAAATGGTGAGCAAGCAACATAGCCACACCTTTGTACAATAGGGGACGCTTATTGGACAACTCGCTGGCCAGTTGCTCAATATCGTTACTGTTAGTTGGCGATATTTTTGTTAGCTCTTTGCGAATCGCGCTTTTACCTACACCGAGGCTAATGATGACCTGCAGCAAGCGTTCGGCGATGATCATGACCGTGAGTCCCGAACAGATGAGAAGAGGCCAAGTCATTAGGCCAAGTTGCTGCTGTAATTCTTGTATGTGTTCCATTATCAATCCAACTTAAAACGAACAGGGATTTGAACTCGGTGCGCCAACTTCTGGCCTCCCGAAATATGTGGAGAGAACTTCCACTGTTTAATTGCATCAAGTGCTGACTTATCCAGCATGGTGGTACCGGATGATGAGATCAGTACTTGTTTGATTTGATTTCCATCGGCATCCAGCCAAATTTCATACATCGCGACACCTTCAATACCACGTTTACGAGCGAGTCTTGGGTAACGAGGTTGAACTGGTCGAGATACAAAAGAAGGTTTATCGAGCAAAACTGGCTGGCTACTCGCGCCTTTGCTAGCAGCCGTTTTGGGTTGTTGAGTCTCTGGTTCTTTTTCAACAGGTTTCTTTTCTGTCTTAGGTTTCGGCTTTTGCTTTACGGTTTTTTGCTCAGTTTTTTTCGGTTTTGGTGGTGTCACGTTTTGCTTTACTGGCTCACGCTTGACTACTTTTTTAGCTTTTGACTTTTCTACGGGCTTAGCCTTAACTATTTTCTTTTCTACAGGTTTAGAGGCCTTTTTAGGAGGTGTTGGTTTTGGTTGCTCGACTTGTTTAGTCACTTCTTTTGGTTCAGGCACTGGCTCTGCAACCGGCGGAGGAACGGCGGCTGGCATCGACACAAAGTTAATCGACACCGAACTAGGTTCATTACCTGCGGGCATCGCAAAGACTTTTTGTTCTTCTACTACGAAGAGAAACGCGGCATGAAGCAACACTGACGCGCTTCCTGCGATGGTATACCTGAGGATGTTCACACCCAACTCCAACAACTCAATGACAAAATGAGCAATCTCATGATCGCGAAACCGATTATCAGTCAAAATGAAAATAAGATCAATTATCAATTGCATTATCATTAGCGTGGATTTAAGATCTTGCTCAGTTTTTCAGAATAGTATTCCAACCTTGCTGTAGTCAGGTGTTGAAGGAATTTATATGTATCTTGATATTAATCAATTTGATGAATCTATCTTGGCAGTAGATACACCCGATCCTCTTCGTTTCGCGTTCGCAAAAAAACACTCGGCTCACGCTGGTGGTATGTCTACGCCAGTCATGAAGGAGCAACAGGGTGAAGTGCTTAGTCGGTTGCTTACCACAGAAAAGAGCAAGTCAGATAAACGTTGCTTGTATGTACATGTTCCGTTTTGCCGAGTGCGCTGTACTTTTTGCAACTTCTTTCAAAACGCTGCCAGCCGCAAGTTGGTGGAAGACTATTTCGAAGCTCTGATGACAGAGCTTAAAGATAAAGCTAAACAGCCATGGACTCAGTCGGGTCTGTTTCATGCAGTGTATATCGGAGGTGGTACGCCTACTGACCTTAGCCCGGAACAGGTAGAGAGGTTAGGTAAAGCGATTCGTCAGTATTTCCCACTTTCAACTGATTGTGAGATTACGCTTGAAGGTCGAATCAACCGCTTCAGTGATGAAATGTATTATCGAGCACTTGAAGGTGGCTTCAATCGCTTTTCTTTTGGTATTCAAAGTTTTAATACCCAAGTTCGTCGCAGCGCTAAGCGCTTGGACGACAGAGAAGTTGTACTTGATCGAGTCGCAGATTTAAGCCGTATGGACCAAGCACCGATTATTTTGGATCTGCTATACGGATTGCCTTATCAAACGCTTGATGTGTTCGAACAAGATCTCAACGACTTCATGGTAACGGGGGCTCATGGGATAGATTTGTATCAGCTGGTAGTGGGTGGCTCTGCACCTATGCTTAACCTCGTTGAGAAAGGCAAGATCCCACCACCGGCTAATACGCCCGACAAAGCAGCAATGTATGAACTTGGTTCGAATTTCATGGCCAAACATCATATTAAGCAGTTGAGTGTTAACCACTGGGCAAGAGATAACCGTGAGCGCAGCCAATACAATAGCTTGGCGAAAACGTACGCAGAAGTGCTGCCAATTGGGTGTGGCGCTGGCGGTAACATTGGTGGCTACGGAATGATGCAACACCGATCGTTGGATACCTATATGCAAGCGATTAAGAGCGGTGATTCTGTCATCGCTATGATGACAAAACAGCACGCACTTGAACCGCTATTTGCTGCATTAAAATCTGGTTTTGATAGTGGTGTTGTGCGTAAAGCATTGCTGCCAGCGTTAGCTGGCGAAGACGCATTTGAGTTTTTCATGCCATTATTTAAACAGTGGCAGCAAAAAGGTCTCGCTGAGCTAGATAGCCAGTATTTGGTGCTTACGCTAGCGGGACAATTCTGGGCTGTGAGTTTGGCTCAGGCATGTATTCAAGTGCTGCAGCAAACAGATGTTGCAGCAAAGCATATTGACTCGATGGCGGTTTAGCCTAGTTGAATTTATAGAAACTAAAGCCTTGTAAGTATAAGTACTAAAAGGGTTGTATAGGGTACTGGAACAAAAATTATGGATACATTGAAACAGCAAGTTGCTCAATTGATGGAGCAAGAACCAAAACTTTTACCTGCGGCCATTGCAGAACGTTTGAACGTTTCTGAGTTTGAAGCTGTGGCAGCGCTACCTGATGAAATGGTTGCGCTTGCACCAGGTGAGCAAGCACAAGCGACGTTAGAGGGCTTGGTTGGTTTCGGTACGGTGACCACCATCGTCCACTCTTTTGGCTCTATCTTTGAAGTGAAAGCGCCGTTTCCCAAAGGAAAAGTGGCGCGCGGCTACTACAACCTGATGGGAAAAGAAGGTGAGTTGCACGGTCACCTGCTATTAGACAATGTGAAAAACATCGCTTTGGTCAGCAAACCATTCATGGGTCGAGAGAGTCATTACTTTGGTTTCTTTGATGAGCAAGGCAACAACATCTTTAAAATTTATTTGGGTCGAAACGAAAAACGCGAACTGATTCCACAGCAGGTTGAACGTTTCAAATCGATGCAAGCAGAACTAAAAAAATAACGATATTTGGAGAAAGTAAATGGACCAGCAAGTTAAACAAGAGCGACTTCAAGGACGACTAGGGCCGGAAATTAAAGAGTTTCGTCAAGAGCGTAAAACGATACAATTGGCGACTGTTGATGCTGAAGGCCGTCCAAATGTCAGCTATGCCCCTTTTGTACAAAATCAAGAAGGCTACTTCGTGTTGATTTCTCAGATTGCGCGTCATGCTCGCAACCTAGAAGTTAACCCACAAGTATCGCTAATGATGATTGAAGATGAAGACTCATCGAAACAGCTATTTGCACGTAAGCGTTTAACTTTTGATGCTGTCGCGACTGTGGTCGAGCGCAATACTGAACTTTGGCAACAAGTTGTTGCTCAAATGGAAGGTCGCTTTGGCGAGATCATTCAAGGGCTAAGTCAGCTCGAAGACTTTGTGCTGTTCAACCTCAAAGCAGACAGCGGTTTGTTTGTGAAAGGCTTCGGTCAAGCCTATCAGGTGTCTGGTGATGATCTGGTTGACTTTGTTCATCTACAAGAAGGCCATAAGAAAATATCTAACGGCTAATTAGCAATGAACACATAGTGTTATCGCAATCTAAGGGAGCTATACTGCTCCCTTTGTTTTTCTTAGGGACAAGTGTGTGAAACCAGTAAGCAAAGATCACGGCGAAATCTGCTATCCATTTATCTATGAAGACAGTCCAATCTGTGATTTTGAAATTGCCTCGGATGAGCTGTGTAGCCGAATTGGCTTAGTGTTGACCATGGAAATAGACCCACTGAGTCGTGATGTTCTTACTCGCTTACAGCCAAATATTTACCATTTGAACGGTTCTGTTCGCGGTAAGTTGGCAATCACCGAGGCTGAGCTCACCGAACTTTATTCTGATTACAATCGCCTCAGAGATAAGTTGTCCGGTGGTTTTAAGGGGTTTGTTTTACCCGGTGGCCATCGCATTGCTGCTGAGCTGCATTTGTGTCGTACGCAAGCCAAGAAAGTCGTGCGTGCGCTGGTTGCTATTGAACATGCAGGCAAGAAAAGCCCTGTACCGATTCTCTTTAGGTACGCGAACTTGGTCGCCAATGTCATGTATACGTTAGCCTCTTACACCAACTTCATCACCGACACTCAAGAAGTGGAATTTGTGAGTAAAAGCTACGCTATGCCTAAAACAAAATAAGGGCGCGTAAGCGCCCCATCTATTTATCCTCAATAAGCAAAGCCATTTCCTTATTAATTTTTAATAATTATTCTGGTTCTCCCGCATGGTCTAAACTCTAGATATACGTAGTGATTGGATAGTCTGATGATCCCAATGGCGCTGAGAGCAATACTGTATTGCTTCTTGATGATGTCGTGGCCGTCTGTTGCTATCGCTACTGAAGAGCAAAGTAAGGCAATAAAGACGGTGCCGGTAATTACCATCGGTGGGGCGATTGGTCCTGCTCTAGGCGATTATGTGACGAAAGAAATCACTCGTGCCAACCAACTAAGCCATGTCCCTGCGGTTGTCATTACGATTGATACACCCGGTGGGTTAGTCAGCAGCCTTCGGGATATCAACCAATCAATCTTGTCCTCGAGCATTCCTATTCTGTGTTTGGTGCACCCACAAGGCGCGCGAGCGGCCAGTGCGGGTACTTTCATTCTTTATGCTTGTCACATTGCTGCTATGTCCCCAGCGACTACGCTTGGGGCTGCGACGCCAGTTAGTATTGGCGGGTCTCCCCCAAACCAAACGGAGGAGCAAACCAACGAACCTAGCGCAATGGAGAAGAAAGTATTGAACGATTCTATCGCCTACATTCGCTCATTGGCTCAGCTAAGAGGGCGCAATGAAGAATGGGCAGAGGCCGCAGTGCGTGATGCCGCAACGTTATCTGCTCCAGAAGCATTAGAAAACAACGTGATTAATATGATCGCCGATTCACCTCAGCAATTACTCGAAAAGCTCAATGGTTTAACTATTCGGCTCGAAGATGAGGACGTTGTTTTGGATTTGTCGTCGGCTTTGCTAGAGCAACGTAAACCTGATTGGCGGAATCAATTTCTCGCCACAATAACTGACCCCAATATCGCGTATTTGTTGATGATTATTGGGGTATATGGCCTGTTGCTGGAATTTTATAGCCCAGGCTTTGGTGTTGCAGGGGTAGTAGGGGCAATCAGTTTGCTGATCGCGACCTACGCGTTTCAAATGCTGCCAGTCAATTACGTCGGTGTCGGTTTGATTCTGCTCGGTCTTGGGCTTTTGGTTGCTGAGTCCTTGGTACCGAGTTTTGGCATTTTAGGCTTCGGAGGTGTGATCGCATTTGTGCTTGGCTCGATCTTCTTAATAGACAGCGATATTCCAGAGTTGCGTGTCTCACTTCCTCTTATCTACTCCCTAGCGGTAACATCAGCTGCGTTCATGATATTCGTCCTTCGGCGGTTGTGGCAGTTGAGGCACTCGAGAGTGGTAAGTGGTGTCGAGAATTTGATTGGCTGTCATGCTGTGGTTGAGTTTACCTTCGATACTCAAGGTTATGTGTATATCGAAGGTGAGCGTTGGTCGGCGCACGGTGAGGGTTCCTATCACAAAGGTGAAGAAGTGATCGTTGAAGCGGTGGAAGGATTGACGCTTCAAATAAGGAAAAAAGAAGGAGGTTGATATGGTTGAGCAGTTGATTGCTAGCGGTATGCTTACCCCTGTTATTATCGTAGGGCTGATACTCTTGATAGCGTTCAGCTTGTTTCGTGTCTTAAGAGAGTATGAACGTGGGGTGATTTTCTTTTTGGGGCGCTTTCAATTAGTCAAAGGTCCGGGGCTAATTGTGGTTATTCCCATCATTCAACAGATCGTTAAAGTGGATATGCGAACGGTGGTGATGGATGTCCCGAGCCAAGATGTGATCAGTCGTGACAACGTCTCTGTCCGAGTGAATGCTGTGATTTATTTTCGGGTTGTGGATGCACAGAAAGCCATCATTAATGTAGAAGACTATCTGGCGGCGACATCCCAGCTAGCGCAGACCACACTCCGCTCAGTGCTTGGCCAGCATGAGCTGGATGAAATGTTGGCGAATCGAGAGATGCTCAACACCGACATACAAACTATCTTGGACGCACGCTCCGATGGTTGGGGAATTAAGGTCTCCGATGTGGAAATTAAGCATGTGGATTTGAACGAAAGCATGATTCGAGCGATTGCTAAACAGGCTGAAGCTGAACGTGCAAGGCGCGCGAAAGTGATTCATGCCTCTGGTGAAATGGAAGCGTCTGAGAAGCTCGTGGAAGCGGCGAACAAAATGGCGGCTGAGCCAAACGCAATGTTGCTTCGCTATTTACAGACGTTAACCGAAATCGCCGGAGAGAAAAGTTCGACGATAGCATTTCCACTACCAATGGAATTGATGGAAGGGCTATTTAAAGGCCGATCATCGAAAGGAAAATCAGATTAATACGAAAAGCAAAAAGCCCCTTGAAAGGGGCTTTTAATTTTAGTGTTTAGCTATGCATTTTCGCGATTACACGCCAGCTTCTTGGTAAAGACGGCGGCATGCGCGACCATCGCTGTGGAACAAGTGGCAACGATGCGCTGGGATACCAATCGCCAGTTTGTCACCGACTTCAACAGGCAATGTGTCTGGCTGACGGTAGATAACGTCTGCGTCTGCGCCTTCTAAGTTCAGGTAGACTTGAGTTTCGTTACCTAGCTTCTCAACAATCATTACTTCGCCTTCGATGGTTGCATCACCATCTTCCGCTGTCAGCAAGTGCTCTGGGCGTACACCCATCGACATGCGATCGCCACGGTTTACGGTGGTGCCATCAACTGGGATCCAGAAAGACGTACCGTTTGAAACTTGAACCTTAACGCGCTCAGATTCTACTTCGTCAATGAAAACACTCATGAAGTTCATCTTTGGTGAGCCAATGAAACCAGCTACGAAGCGGTTTTCTGGGTAATGGTAAAGCTCTAGAGGTTTACCAACTTGAGAGACAAAACCAGCATCAAGAACGACGATCTTGTCAGCCATGGTCATCGCTTCGACTTGGTCGTGAGTAACGTAAATCATGGTACAACCGAGTTTACGTTGTAGCTTAGTGATTTCTGAACGCATCTGAACACGAAGTGCAGCATCTAGGTTAGATAGTGGCTCATCCAGAAGGAAAACATTAGGTTGGGAAACCAAAGTACGACCAATTGCAACACGTTGACGTTGCCCGCCTGACAGCGCTTTAGGTTGGCGCTCTAGTAGGTGGCTTAACTGAAGAATTTCAGCCGCATGCTCAACACGCTTATCGATTTCGCCTTTGTCGGCTTTGGCAAGTTTAAGGCCGAAAGACATGTTGTCGTATAGGTTAAGGTGAGGGTAAAGAGCGTAAGACTGGAATACCATACCCACGCCACGCTTAGATGGTTCGACGTCGTTCATACGTTCGTCGCCAATGTATAGGTCGCCAGAAGTAATGTCTTCTAGGCCAGCAATACAACGAAGTAGTGTGGATTTACCACAGCCTGATGGACCGACGAAAACGACAAATTCGCCTTCTTTGATATCTAGGTCGACATTTTTCGAAATTAAAACATCGCCATACGCTTTGCATACATTTTTTAACGTGACACTCGCCATCTAGCTCGTCCTCGATCAAGATTTTTATAACTTACTGCTCATCATTATATGAATTAGGGTTTGAGCAATAACAGTAGGAATTCGGTAATTGTGCCGTCTAATATGCGGCTTGTTATCATTAGAGTAAGAAAAAAGGGTGATGAACTCAACGAAGTATATTGATGTTACATCACCCATCGAAGCCAACAGCTGGGTTACCTCCCCCGTACAAAGTCAGTGCCTCCCCCGTGCAAAAATAATTACTACGAACACATCATTTGTAACAGCAACCCATAGGCGGCTTGTAAGCCAGTGAGTTCTCAGAGAGTCATTTCTAAAGAGAACAACTGGAAAGGGTTCTTACTATCCACTCTTGGATGACTGTAGTTTCGCGATTTCGTCTAGTAGCTGCATCCTCCTAATCTCACTTTTTGTAGGGGGAGTAGGAGGGGAGGAGGGCGTATAGGGATGAAAAGGCATAGAGAGATCGACTTCAAATAAATTCGCTCATATAGATTGAATTCGATCACATTAATCTCGGTTTTTGTGATTCTGGTCGCCAACCTGAAACGTGTCGGATCACGAAAATAAGCCATAATAGCAAGGGCGTAGGGAGTAGGAGGATGAGTCTTATTGATTTTTCTCTGAATATAGATGGCGAAATACGGCGAAACCTCTATTTGGTTTACCCTACAACACAAATATAAAAAGGATATGAACATGAAAAATGCCCTAAGCACAGTAGCGCTAAGTACTCTAGTTGCTCTTGGCTCTTTTGGTGCGAATGCTGCTATCGAAGAAGGTCAATTAACCATTTGGATTAACGGTGACAAAGGCTACAACGGACTTGCTGAAGTAGGTAAACAGTTCGAAGAAGAAACAGGTATCAAGGTAACTGTTGCTCACCCAGATGGCCTACAAGATCGCTTCCCACAAGTTGCGGCTACTGGTGACGGTCCTGATATTGTGTTTTGGGCACACGACCGTTTTGGTGGCTACGCAGAAGCGGGTCTACTAACGGAAGTTAAACCATCTAAAGAAATTAAAGAAGGCATCGTAGATTTCGCGTGGGACGCGGTTAAATACGATGGTAAGCTAATCGGCTACCCAATCGCTGTAGAATCTCTATCTCTTATCTATAACAAAGACTTAGTTCCTACACCGCCTAAGAGCTGGGAAGAAGTTGCAGCTATCGATGCAAAACTTAAGAAAGACGGTAAATCTGCAATTATGTGGAACCTAAAAGAACCGTACTTCACATGGCCACTAATGGCTGCAGACGGCGGTTACGCATTTAAGTACGGTGCTGAAGGTTACGACGTGAAAGATGCGGGTATCGCTAACAACGGCGTAAAAGATGCAATGAACTTCGTTAAAGGTCTAGTAGACCAAGGCGTAATCTCTGCGGATATGGATTACTCAGTGTCTGAGTCTGCCTTCAACCAAGGTAAGACTGCGATGACTATCAACGGCCCATGGGCTTGGGGTAACATCGAAACATCGGGCATCAACTACGGTGTAACAACGCTTCCTAAGTTCAATGGTCAATCTTCTAAGCCATTCGTTGGTGTACTAACAGCGGGTATCAGCACAGCTTCTCCAAACAAAGACCTAGCGGTTGAGTTTATCGAGAACTACCTACTGACAAACGATGGTCTACGTAAAGTAAACGACGACAAGCCACTAGGCGCTGTTGCTCTAAACTCGTTCCAACGTGAGCTAGATTCAGACAAGCGCATCGCAGCGACAATGGACAACGCGATGAACGGCGAAATCATGCCAAATATCCCACAAATGAACGCTTTCTGGGGTAGCGCGAAGAGCGCAATCATCAACATCGTTGATGGCCGCCAATCAGTAGACGCTGCACTAGCGGATGCTGAGAAGCAAATGACTAAATAATCTTAAGTAGTACCCTTTTAAGGAGGGGGTAACCCCTCCTTCATTTCATTTTTTATTCTATATTTATCGCTAGCAGGTTCCTCTATGCAGTCAATTCAAGGTACCGATGCAATGACATCACCAACAACGAATTTACCGGCAAGCAAGAGTGTATTCATTAAATGGGCTCTTTTAGGTTCAGTGGGAATCATTAATGGTTATGCGACCATTCTGATGTATTCTCGCGGTGAGATGGCGTTTGCGCTGCTTACCGTTATTCTTACGGCACTGGCCCTCTATATTTTCGGCAGTAAAAAGACCTACGCACATCGCTATATCTACCCAGGTATTGCGGGCATGATTTTGTTCATCCTTTTCCCACTTGCGTACACCATTGGTCTTGCATTCACTAACTACAGCGCTAAAAACCAACTTTCTTTTGAGCGCGCTCAGTCGGTACTGATGGATCGCACTTATCAAAGTGGTGATAGCTACCCGTTTACACTCTATAAAACAGAAGATGGCCACAGAATTGCCGTTAAGTCTGGCGAGACACTGTTAGCAACAGACACGTTTAATTTGGCATCGATTGCGTCGGCGGAAATGGAACTCACTCCAGTAGACTCTGTTGCAGGCGATAAAGAAAAAATCAAAACCATCATCCAAAATCGCTCTAACCTGAATACGCTTGATCTCAACATGCCATCAGGCGAAGAAATTCGTATGAGTGGTTTGCGTAAGTTTGCTGCGGTCGTTCCTCTGTACACTCTTCAGGAAGACGGTGAATCGCTACTGAACAATGAAACAGGCGAGACGCTACGTCCAAACCTAGACAAAGGTTTCTACCAGCCTGTAGATGAGAATGGACAGTTCGTCGGCTCTACTGTTTCTCCAGGCTTCGTCGTGGGTATCGGTACTCACAACTTTGAACGAGTTTGGAAAGACGATGGTATTAAAGAACCATTCATCAGTATCTTCTTCTGGACACTACTGTTCTCGGCAATCAGCGTGGCATTAACCGTGATTATCGGTCTAGTCCTTGCGAGTGTGGTTCAGTGGGAGGAGCTGAAAGGCCGTGCTGTATATCGCGTACTGCTGATCCTGCCTTACGCCGTTCCAGCGTTCATCTCGATTCTTATTTTCAAAGGTTTGTTCAACCAAAGCTTTGGTGAAGTCAACATGGTACTTGAAGGCCTGTTTGGCATTAGCCCAGCGTGGTTCTCAGACCCATTCCTTGCCAAGTTAATGATCATCATCGTTAATACGTGGTTAGGTTTCCCATACATGATGATTTTATGTATGGGCCTATTGAAAGCTATCCCAGAAGATTTATACGAAGCGTCGGCTATCGATGGTGCAAACTTCATTGATAACTTCCGCAAGATCACTATGCCATTGATGATAAAACCGCTAACACCGCTATTGATTGCTAGTTTCGCGTTTAACTTCAATAACTTTGTGCTTATTCAGCTATTGACTCAAGGTGGTCCGAATATGATTGGTACGTCTGAGCCTGCTGGTTACACAGACTTACTGGTTAACTACACCTACCGTATTGCATTCGAAGGTGCAGGTGGTCAAGACTTCGGTCTAGCAAGTGCAGTTGCAACGCTTATCTTCCTATTGGTTGGCGCTCTCGCACTACTCAACTTACGCGTGACTAAAGTAGCTCAGGATTAAGGAGACATAACATGGCAATGGTACAAGGTAAGTCATTAAAATACCGTGTTTGGGCTACTCACATCGCAATGTGGGCGTTCCTAGCGCTGATTATCTTCCCACTATTGATGATCATTGCGATCTCGTTTCGTGAAGGTAACTTCGCTACGGGTAGCATCATCCCAGAGAACCCATCATTGGATCACTGGAAACTGGCATTGGGCATTTCGGTCACTAATGCTGATGGTTCGGTAACACCACCACCGTTCCCTGTTCTGACTTGGCTGTGGAACTCAGTGAAAGTTGCGGGTATCTCATCGATTCTGATTGTGGCGCTTTCTACGACATCGGCTTACGCGTTTGCACGTATGCGCTTCAAGGGTAAGAACACCATCTTAAAAGCGATGATGATCTTCCAGATGTTCCCTGCAGTGTTGGCTTTGGTGGCGATTTATGCGTTGTTTGACAAGTTAGGCCAATACATTCCGTTCCTAGGTTTGAACACTCACGGCGGCCTAATCTTTTCGTACTTGGGTGGTATCGCTCTACACGTATGGACGATTAAAGGTTACTTTGAAACGATTGATAATTCGCTAGAAGAAGCAGCTGCACTGGATGGTGCGACACCGTGGCAGGCGTTTAGATTAGTACTGCTACCACTTTCAGTGCCTATTTTAGCAGTAGTGTTTATCTTGTCATTTATCATGGTAGTGGGCGAGGTTCCTGTAGCATCTTTACTACTTTCTGATGTAAACTCATATACATTAGCGGTTGGTATGCAGCAGTACCTCTACCCTCAGAACTATCTATGGGGTGATTTCGCAGCTGCAGCAGTATTGTCTGCACTACCTATCACTATCGTATTTTTACTTGCGCAGCGTTGGCTTGTCGGAGGACTTACCGCCGGCGGTGTGAAAGGATAATAACGATAAGGGGCGACCGTAAAGGTCGCCCCATTTTGTTCTCAGCTTAACACTTTTGGTTTGGCCGCCGACTCGTTAAGCGTGAGTGCAGATCTGGCGTTACGCATAGCTGGCTGTTAGCTAGATTCCTTACTAATTTCCACTACTAACAGTTTTTGTAACCAAAACCCGAGCTTAGCTTGGGTTTTTTTATGTCTGTTAGGTAACGCTGTTCAGTATAAGCCGTGCGGTAAAACAGCATAGTGGGTAAAAATGGCTGTGCGACGAGGTGTTGAAAGGAATATGCAACCGACATCTCTGTTACATAAAACTGCGAGGTTTATATAAAATTGGCAGGGGAAATAACGGGTTAGAACTCTCGGCTAGAGGGTGCAACGCCAAGATACTGAAGTAATACATAGATACTTTCTTGCTGCAGGGCTACCTTACGGAATAGATCCGCGAACGTATCGTCTCCACCAAAACAGGTACGGATATAGTGATTGATCTCACTATCGTTATAACCTTCAACATACATAGTGCGCACCCACTGATACTCTACTGCTTTTAAATTGTTAATCGTGGCTTCACTTAAGGTGGTTTTTTCCAGACCCAAACTGATCTCCTTTCTCTTTCTTTGAAGGCTCTTATCCGCTAAACGTGGCAAGTCCACGTTGGTGTGCCGAATTAAAGCAAATGAAGATGAAAGAAAAATGACAATCGCTGCCGTGTAGCGTCAGGATGAATTATCTACCCGTGTTGGAAGAGAAGAGATAAACGGTAACAAGAGCTCAGATGAAACATACTGAGAGCCCTTAAGGGACAAATGACCGTAATCCCAAACGATAGGTGTATTCTCAGTATCGATTTTGGCTAAGCAGCCGGTCTGTTTGTCGCACAGAGAGTCGATCAGAGATAAATAGTGCAACTCCTTATCTGTTTGGTAACGCACACTGAGAGCCAGATTTGTTGCTTCGATATCACTCGCCAAAGTTTCGTAAGGGATATGTACCGTTGAACGGTCAAAATACTCGCCTTTTGCAAGTATTCTAGGCAGGCTAGGGCGCCATTGGGGCGTAGGGCCAACCAGCACGACCTCTTGTACCCCTAGAGCTTTAATCGCTTTTGCCAGTTGAGTGAAATCACTTTGTTCGTGAAAGTTGGCCTGTGCTAATACCACGACTTCTGGTTGATATCGCTTTATGAAATTAAGAGCAAATTGATTCGAGGCTTTACACGCTGCGAATTTAGTTCCTTTTAATGCAGAGTTTGCAGCTGCATTTAGGCTCGGTCGGCAAGAAGAAGTGGCTATTTGCAATAGGTTTAGGTCACTCGGTATGTGTCTCAAACCGTATGATATAGCCTGAGCATGAGAATCTCCCCAAAGTAGAACGTTGACTTTTCGGTCGCTAAAATCCGTGCAGTAGCTGGCCAATGATGTTCTGACTCTGTTTGGAGTGCTTTTGTAGTCGAAGAAATTGCATTCGTGACTGTAGGAAAGATATATCTTCTCTCGATAATCATGCGAGGCATAGCGATTAAGGAACTGGCTTTGAGCACTAGTAGAAACGACACGGATATCTGTTGTTATGCCTTTTTGATCCCATACAACAAAGCAGAGAACAAGGGCTGTGCTAAATATGAAGGTCGGTTTGGAAAATAATTGTCGCGTCCATTTGAGATCTTGGTGTTTTCTAAACCTACTTTCTACCAAGGTATAGCTCATGAACCCTAGTAGCACAGATAAAACAATACCGACGGGTATATACCAAGTTGTAGAGACATGTTCTTTGAGTAGTACTGCGATTGACCAATGCCATAGGTAAATAGAGTAAGAGCAAAGCCCAAGGTTTTGGAACAATCGATTGTTTGAAAACCAGTTGTTTTGGATATTCGCCGCGATAACCAGTGCCGTCCCGATTACAGGAAGTAGAGTGAAGTAGGAAGGCCATAGAGTCTCTTTACCTACTAGCAGATAGCTGGCAGCTATCATACACAGACCTACATAAAACAAGCTGTGCTGCTTGTACTTTGAGAGTGCAATTGGGAAGAGGAAAACAATACCCCCCGCTAGCATTTCCCATGCGCGAGTGGGCAATAAAAAATAGCTAGGTGTTGGCCACTTTGCAGAAGCGACAACACTCAAGGCGAAGCTTGAAATAGCAGCAAAAACTAGAAACCATTTAAAGGTTTTGATGGATAGGAAACGCAGAGCCAAGACAACAATGATTGGGTATATAACGTAGAATTGCCATTCGACAGATAAAGACCAAGTATGAAGTAATGCGTTGTATTGTGAGCCAGGGTCGAAATACCCCGAGTTACGCCAGTAAGTAAAATTAGAGGTAAACAGAAGGCTATTAAAAGCGTTTTTTCCTAGGTCGCGGTATTCAACGGGAATCAACATGAACCAGCCATAAATCATCAGGAATATGCAAAGTACGGCTAGGGCTGGAATAATTCTTAGGGCTCGAGAGTGATAAAATCCCAGCAATGAAAATCGTTCTGATTGGTATGCGGTAACGATAATGCTGGTCATCAAGTAGCCAGAGATAACAAAAAAGACATCAACACCAGCAAACCCACCTGAAAGAACGGGTGCATTGAAGTGAAACAGTACAACAGCGATAACGGCTATCGCGCGGAGGCTGTTTAGATCGTTTCTAAATGTCATCTGTGAGTCCTTTCGAAAAGAAATTCAAATCTAATCAGCGGGCTCTTGCGGTCTGAATAAAATGGCCCACCAAGTTGGTGGGCCAAATATTAGTATGTTCTCTCAACATGAGACATCGGGCAAAAAGGTGTTTTAGTAGCTACAAAGTATGGTTTTGGTATTAGGTAATGCAGCGGCTTACTTCAAATACTTAACATGTGCTTCCATCTCTTCGCCGATTTCCTTACGCATGTTCATTAGGCGTACGGCTGAATCGCGAAGTTGAATATCTTCGTCTGTTTCTGGAATCCATTCTGGCACTTTGGTCGGTTTTCCATTGCCATCGACAGCAACCATGATCACGATACAGTGCGTAGTTAAGCGGTTGTTGAGTTCTTTGGGATCACTCGCTTGAACATCAATCGCAATGTGCATAGAAGAGCTACCAGTGTAGATAACCTTACCGGTGACTTCGACCAAGTTGCCGACAAAAATAGGTTCTACAAATCGGATACCGCCAGCATAGGCGGTGATACAGTATTTACCACTCCAACCCGCCGCACAGGCGTAGGCCGCTAAATCAATCCACTTCATCACGGCACCGCCGTGTACTTTACCCCCGAAGTTAACGTCTCCCGGTTCCGCTAAAAATCGCAATGTAATATCGCGTTGTCCACTGCTCATAGTGTGTACATCCTTATTTGTTATCATTCTTGTTTGATAACAAAGTTGTCAAATAACTGCAACATATATATAGAAAGGTAGCCTATATCCGATTAAATATCGGTCAAGCGTAGTTTTTCAGTGGTATCGAGAGACGAAAAAAACGGCTGAACTCGTCAGCCGTTTAGTGGTTTGGGGGAACCTTAAGGAGCAGTCTAAGGTGTTACTTACGCACTTCTTCACATTCGCCTTCAATGACGTTGGCTTGTTGAGGTTGCTCGAACGGAGAAGCGTAACCTTGTTGCTTCATTTGTTTTTGAATACGTTTGCCAGTGATTAGCGCAGCAATTGCGAGTGGAATAGCCATCAACAAGCTGAAGATAAGTGCAAACATACCAGTGACAAGTGCAATGATACCTACAAAAAATCGACTCATAATCTTTACCTCATTTCGTTATGTATAGGCTAACAAAGTCAATATGAATGAAACATGAACAACTCATTGTGAGTCATAAAGACATAATGATGTGCTTTATCCCCTGATTTTTGTAGGTCTATTTGACCTTTGTAAAAATGTGGGAAATAGTCTTTTCATTAAAAATCAGCGAGTTATGTTTTGGCACGCAATATGCCATAGAGGGTTCAGAAATAATCATTGTAAGCCAAGTACTTACTATAATAATTGGAGCCCAAATATGTTCTGTATTCAGTGTGAACAAACTATTCAAACCCCGACTGTTAAGGGGTGTTCTTTTGCGCAAGGTATGTGCGGTAAAACGTCAGAAGTATCTGATCTACAAGACGTTCTCGTCCACTCCTTACAAGGTGTGTCTTTCTGGGCCAATTTAGGCCGTTCATGTGGTGTGATTGTACGCGAAGTAGATGAATGGGCACCACAAGCTTTCTTTGCCACTCTGACGAACGTTAACTTCGACCCTGAGCGCATTATCGAGTTTGCTCAGAAGTCACATCAATACAAGGTTGAGTTAGAAGAAAAAGTACGCGCAGCTGCTTTAGTTACTGGGTTCGAAATTCCAGAGTTATCACCTGCTGCGCAGTTTAACCTGCCGACTGAACCAGAAGCTTTGCTTGCACTTGCCCCTCAAGCGGCGGTAAACCGTGGTAAAGAGTCGCAGCATGAAGATGTCATCGGATTGCGTTTACTTTGCCTGTATGGGTTGAAAGGTGCTGCAGCTTATATGGAACACGCTCGTGTTCTTGGTCAAACTGACGAACAGATTCAAGGTGAATATCACCAAATTATGGCATTGCTTGGGACCGACCCGACAGACCTACAGCAACTGCTCGATACCTCAATGCAGATCGGCTTGATGAACTACAAAGTGATGGAGATGCTGGATAAAGGTGAAACAGACACGTTCGGCCACCCAGAGCCGACGGCAGTGAATGTAAAAACGGTAAAAGGGCACTGTATTCTTGTTTCAGGGCATGACCTACACGATCTAGAGAAGATTCTGCAACAAACTGAAGGTAAGGGCATAAACGTTTACACCAATGGTGAGATGCTGCCAGCACATGGCTATCCAGAACTGAAGAAGTATCCGCATCTAGTGGGTAACTACGGCAGTGCGTGGCAAAACCAGCAGAAGGAATTTGCTAACTTCCCAGGTGCGATTGTGATGACATCAAACTGCTTGCTTAACCCGAATGTCGGCCAATACGCTGATCGCCTGTTCACTCGCAGTATCGTTGGCTGGCCTGGTGTCGCTCACGTTGAAGGTGATGATTTCAGCCAAGTGATTGAGTGTGCGCTAGCGCAGCCGGGATTCCAGCACGATGAAATCGAGCAGATGATCACGGTAGGGTTTGGTCGTAATGCTCTGATGGAAGCGGCTCCGGCTGTTATCGACCAAGTGAAGGAAGGCAATATCAAGCACTTCTTCTTAGTGGGAGGCTGTGATGGTGATAAGTCAGAACGCAGCTACTACACCGACTTTACTGCTCAAGCACCAGAGGACACGCTTATTCTCACCCTTGCGTGTGGTAAGTTCCGCTTCAACAAGAACCAATTTGGCGACATTAATGGCATTCCACGCTTGTTGGATGTAGGTCAATGTAACGATGCATATTCTGCGATTCAGTTGGCGTTGGCACTCTCTAAGGAGTTTGATTGCGGGATCAACGAACTGCCGTTGACTCTTGTGCTTTCTTGGTTTGAGCAAAAAGCGATCGTAATCTTGCTGACGCTATTCGCACTAGGCGTGAAAGGTATTTACACCGGTCCGACTGCGCCAGCATTCTTGACTGATAACTTACTGAAAATTATCCAAGAGCAGTTCGATATGCGAGCGATTTCATCGCCAGAGCAAGACTTAGCAACTATTTTGGAAGCCGTAGCTTAACTCCCCAAAGTAAAGAGCCTCCCATGAGGCTCTTTTCTCCATGAATCATTGAGAGGTTTGCACTATGCAAGCGTGGCTAGACAACGAAGCGCTAGAACTTGTCTGTGTCCGAAAGTGGTATGAAACACCCGATACGGTCAGCCTAGAGCTGAGCAGTAGAAATTCCGATGTCAGGTTTGATTTCAAGCCGGGACAATTCATCACCTTAGGCGTCAATATGCCCGAGAAACTAGACTATCGAGCCTATTCGATAAGCTCTCGTCCGGGGGAAAAACAACTGAAGCTGACCATCAAACGTGTAGAAGGAGGACTCGTCTCCAACTACATGGTTGACCATTTCGATGAAGGTGATGAAGTGGACGTGCTAAAGCCGGCTGGGGCTTTTAATAGCGTAGATTGCCTGCCTTCTAAATCGAATAGAGTCACATTGGTGAGTGCTGGTTGCGGAATCACGCCTGTTATGGCGATGACTCAGCAATGGCTTGCGACCAATGAAAATATTGATATCGATTTTATTCATATGGCGCGCAGTAGAGAAGAAACCATCTACTATCATGAGTTACTTGCGCTGGAAGCAGAGCATGAGAATTTTCATCTTAGGTTGCTGCTTAAAGACGCGAGCAACACACAATGCCCACAAGGTCGATTAGATAAAAACTGGTTGTTGAAACTGAGCCCAGATATTCAAGAGCGTACAGTGTACCTATGTGGCCCAGTTGGGTTCATGCAGGATGTTGAGCGTTACCTCACTGAAATCGATTTTGACATGGCTAATTTCTACCAGGAAAGCTTTACCCCTAAAGCGTCAGAAATTATGGATTCGACAGCCGATACTGGTTCATCGAGTGTGAAAGTGGTGGTGCCTGATTTTGGCGTTGAATTCGCGGCTGACAAAGGCAGTGCTTTGATTGATTCGTTAGAGCAAGCCGGAGTACCGGTTATTGCGGCTTGCCGAAGTGGTATCTGTGGATCGTGTAAGTGTAAGGTGAACAAAGGTGAGGTGGTAAGCAGCAGTACTGAAACTCTCACCGAAGAAGAGATCGCTCAAGGGTATGTACTCGCCTGTTCGAGCCAAGTGCAGTCGGATGTCGAGGTGAGCCTCGGGTAGCTTTGTTTATTGGTGCACTTTGTTTATTGATGCACTTTGAAGCTCATAGTAGAAGTGAAAAAAGAGCCATTGCTTGTTCTAGAATCAGCAATGGCTCATGTGATTTTAGCAAATTATCTTAATGGGTTAGTCGCCCAAAGGCTGCCTGTCACCACCGCCTCGGTGCGAGTCTAACGCTACCTTAAGCCTTCTGAGTTTGTCTCTTGAACGGTTCTTATGATTCACCGCAAGGCCCATTGAAATCACATCGACAAGTGCCAACATGGCGTAACGAGACGCAGACGGCTTATAAATAAAATCCGTTTCCATGTGCTTAATGGGTAGGACAATATCAGCGGTTTTGGCAAGCGGCGTGTCTTGAGGGGTAATTGCGATGACTTTCAAGCCGTACTGTTTGGCAAGCTCTGCTGTTTCGGTAATCACAGGTGTGAAACCCGTCGCCGATATCATCACCATCACGTCACTAGCGTCCGCAGTCGCTGCTACCATGCGAGACATTAAGCCATCGTTATAGGCAACAACTGGATAACCTAAGCGGAACAAACGGTGTTGAAGTTCTTGTGAAGCGATAGTTGAGCCACCACCCATGCCAATAGCGATGATCTGTCTAGCATTATGTAACCAGTGGACTGCTGTCTCGACATCCTGTTCGTTAAACAGAGTTCGATTAATATCTAAGCTTTGCTTAATCGACTCATAAATACCTTGATAGCCCGTTTGATCGACTGGCTCTAAGATGAATCGTTGCCCAACGGTGAGGGTTTGAGCCAACTTAATTTTCATGTCGCGAACATTGCTACATCCGACTGCTTTGGCGAAGCGGGTGATGGTCGCTTCGCTGACCTCTGCACTCTCAGCGAGCTCAGTAATGCTGGCATTGGCTGCGAAATTAATGTCGTCCATGATCAATTTGGCGACTTTCTTTTCTGCATCACGAAGAGCCGGAAATCGTTCCGTTATCTGTGAAATGATGTCTACTTCTAAACTCAAGAATCCAGATCCTTTTTAGGGGGCTATCAAACTAGCCCCAGTATATCGTATTAATGGTGGGTTAAAAGCACGTCTCTACCCAGTGTGTTACTCGGTGCTGGTCATCACTGACTGCGATGTAACGCCATTTATCGAAAGTTAGGCACGGATGCGAAGTAGAAAAGGCAATAACATCGCCAACTTGAATGTCGCTGCTTTCATCAACTTCTACAAATGTGTGTTGATCCATTACGGCGGTTGAAGTGAGCCCATTTACAGAAATCGCTTCACCATTGCGATAGCCGCGTTCCGCGATAGGTAGCCCAGCATCGAACGCAACATCTCGCTTGCCTAGCCCAACCACTAACTTGGTTGGCTCCGGCCTAGAAATAACGTACGCCCAAACCTCAAGCGCGGATTCGAGATCGCCGCCTAATTCGCAGGCGTAACCTTGGTTATTCTGAGCACGCTGCATGACTTTACTTTGTGCATCTAGGTAAATGCCTGTGTCGTGAATCGCATAGCACCCAGGGCGGATGATCGCGACACAGTGAGTTAGGTTAGCCAAACATTCAGCAACAACGTCATACCATGCTGAGCCTGCGCCAGTAATGATTGGTTTTTCATGCACTAGGCCATCAAGAGACAGGCTTTGTACCAGGTTCAACGTCTGATTCAGGAATGCACGGATGTCTTGTTCAGCATTATCACCGTGAATGACGCCTTCATACACTTCGATACCGGCCAAACTAATGGAAGGCATACCTTGAATGGCATCGGCTAGCTCCATCACTTCTTCTGGGGTACGACATCCACAGCGACCGCCTTCAACCCCAAACTCGATCAGTACGTTAAGCGTTTGGTTTCGCTTAGAAAAGAACGAGTCCAGTTGGTCGAGGTTTGCCAACGAATCAACACAGCAATAGAGGTCGACATCAAAGTCATTCATTAATTGTTCAATGATGGCCATGTTGGTTTTACCGACTAACTGGTTGGCCATAATGATGTGTTTAGCACCAGACATAGCAGCAACTTCCGCTTGAGCTGGTGTAGCCACGGTGACTCCCCACGCTCCACCTTGGAGCTGTTGGTGAAAGAAACTTGGTGTCATGGTGGTTTTGCCATGTGGACACAGCTTCACTTGATGATGGTTGGCGAATGTTTGCATCCAACTGATGTTGTTGGTGAGTGCTGATTGTTTGATTACTGCGGCAGGTAGCGAAATTTCTTCATCAACAAGGCTGTAACTGTCGTGATTAGACTGTGATACAGCTCGCCCTTTTTGGCCTTTTTCGACTAATACAAAACTATCATTCTGATAGTTTCTAACATTTTCTTGGGTAGGGTTATGTTTCATTGTTGATTCCTAACATGGTTTAAGTTGTTGTATTTTAATGGTTAAAACTATCTATAACTTTGTTTGTGGTAGAAACTATCACACAATTTAAAATATTTTGTGTGTATTGTCACTGAAAACCGTAGGGGATCTTTTTAAGATGGCCACATCAAAACAGCGGGTTGAGAGAGTGATAAATGTTGTTCGATACCATAATTAAAAACGTAGAGGTGTTTGATGGCACCGGCGAACAAGCGTTTTGTGCAGATGTAGCAATCCGAGACGGAAAAATTGTCGAGATCGGCGAAGTCGATCACGAAGACTGTGGTCAACTTATTGAAGGTGCAGGCTTAGCTTTGGCACCGGGTTTCATCGATGTTCATACCCACGATGACACAAACGTGATTCGTTTCCCTGACTGCCTTCCAAAAATTAGTCAGGGTGTCACAACAGTGATCGTTGGTAACTGCGGTATCAGTGCGTCACCAACGGTATTGGCAGGCGATCCACCAGATCCAATGAACTTATTGGGTAAGAAAGACGATTTCAAATACCCAACCTTTGAAGCTTATGCAAAGGCGGTCGAACAAGCACAGCCAGCAGTTAACGTAGCGGCGTTAGTTGGCCATACCACACTGCGCAACCAAGTGATGGATGACTTACAGCGCACTGCGACTGAAGACGAAATTGCTCTGATGCAAACCAACCTAGATTTGGCGATGCAGCAAGGGGCGCTCGGTTTGAGCTCTGGTTTAGCCTATGCCAGCGCAAAGCAGGCAAACGCAAACGAAGTGATGCAATTGGCAACAGTACTGTCTGAGCATGGCGGTATCTACACCACTCACATGCGCACAGAATTCGAAGAAATTTTAAGTGCAATGGATGAAGCATTTGAGACTGGCCAATACGCAAAAGTACCTGTGGTGATTTCTCACCTTAAGTGTGCGGGTGCCGGTAACTGGGGACGCACTGTCGAAGTATTGGATCTAATGGATAAAGTCTCTGAGCATCAAGATGTGTCTTGTGATTGCTATCCGTATTCAGCCAGTTCTTCAACGCTGGACCTAAAACAGGTGACCGATGACTTCGACATCTTTATTACGTGGTCTGAAACCAAACCTGAGCATGCGGGCAAGACGTTAAAAGTCATTGCGGACGAAATGAACCTACCGCTGATGGACGCAGCTAAAGCCATCCAACCAGCAGGTGCGGTATATCACTGTATGGATGAAGACGATGTGAAGCGCGTACTTAAGTACAAACTGACCATGGTGGGTTCCGACGGTTTACCAAATGACCCTCATCCACACCCACGTTTATGGGGGACGTTCCCGAAAGTGCTTGGTCATTATTGTCGTGAAGAGCAGTTGTTCTCAATGGCTGAAGCCATTCACAAAATGACGGGCATGTCAGCTAAACGCTACAACCTAGCAGGGCGCGGTGAAATCCGCCAAGGTGCGTTTGCAGACTTAGTCTTGTTCGATCCAAACAATATTAAAGACACAGCAACGTTTGAAAATCCTATTTCAGTTGCCGATGGAATTGAAAGTGTCTTTGTAAATGGTGAGTTAACTTACCAAAAAGGAAAAGTTAAAAATAATCGCTCTGGTGTTTTTATTTATCGAAAATAATTGAATTAAATAAAAACAACAAATTAGTTTAAATAAATATATTGGAAATAAGACCAATATAATCTGTAAAGAAGTGGAGTTAAAAATGACTATTAAACGTTACGGTGTTGAAGGCGGTACTGGTACAGGTGGACAACATTTACCATTTGCACGTGCAACGGAAGCAGGTGGTTTCCTATACGTTTCTGGCCAAACGCCAATGACGGACGGTGAAGTTGTTGAAGGCGGCATCATCGATCAGTCTCGCCTAGCGATTCAGAACTGTGTCGACATCATGACTGAAGCGGGATACACACTAGAAGACGTTGTACACGTTAAAGTGGTTCTAACGGATTCACGCTACTTCCAATCATTCAACAAAGTGTTCAAAGAGTTCTTTGGCGCAAACCCACCGGCTCGCATTTGTATGGTGTGTGACCTTGTTGTAGATGTGAAAGTAGAAGTGGACGTAACCTGCTACCGCGAAGACCGTCGCTAATAATCATCTAAATCACAAATACCGATAAAGAGAGTGTTGGGGGATATATATCCCTGTTATTATCCACCAATACTCTCACCCTACATATTATAAATATTGCAGCAAATTCAATTAATACCGAAATAACTCGCTGCATATATATGGAATATAAAATAAATATAATTAAATTCAGGAATGAATTTCATATTTCACTGAGAGGTGTTCAATGAATAGCACGCTATTTCTTACAGGCTTTGGTCTGTATGTCTGTTTCTTAATTTGGTTAGGGTGGTTTGTTTCCCGTAACCAAAAATCTGGCGAAGATTTCTTATTGGGAGGTCGTGGCCTTCCATTATTCCTAGTACTTGGTACGACTGTTGCGACTATGGTGGGCACAGGTTCAAGTATGGGCGCAGTAGGCTTTGGCTATGCCAATGGCTGGGCTGGTGCTCTGTATGGAATCGGTGGTGCTATCGGTATCTTACTTCTGGCTCTTTGGTTTGCTCCAGTTCGTAAAATGAACTTTATGACCATGAGTGAAGAGTTGGCTTACTACGTGGGTGCGAATCGCATCGTGAAAAACATCGTTGGCTTATTGATCTTCATCGCTTCTATCGGCTGGTTAGGCGCGCACATTCTAGGTGGTGGTATGTACCTAGCTTGGATAGCAGATATCGACCTTAACCTTGCGAAAATCATTATCGCCGCAGCCTTTACTATCTACGTTGTTATCGGTGGTTACACAGCTGTAGTTTGGACGGATACGATTCAAGCCATCATCCTATTTGTTGGTTTCATTCTAATGGCTGTTCTGTCAGTTCAACACATCGGCGGCATGGATAACCTGTACGCAGCGATGGACCCAGCAGCGACTAGCTTCTTAGCGATTGAAAAACTTGGCATCATCCCAGCGGTTTCTCTGGCTGTGGTAATTGGTGTTGGTGTTCTGGCGACTCCTTCATTCCGTCAACGCATTTACTCAGGTAAAGATGTATCAACCATCCGTCGTTCATTTGTTGGCTCAGGTATTTTATACCTATTCTTCTCAATCATTCCTGCAATCATTGGTATGGCAGCGCATGCGATTGACCCAACGTTGGACAACCCTAACTTCTCGTTCCCATACATCGCGGCAACGGTACTGCCTGTAGGCATCGGTATGATTGTTTTGATTGCTGGCTTGTCTGCGACAATGTCTAGTGCGAGCTCAGACGCGATTGCGGGTGTATCTATCCTACTGCGCGACGTGTACGTCATGTTCACTGGCCGCGTGCCAAACAAAGAGTCAATGCTGAACTATTCTCGTCTAGCTCTTGTTGTGGTGATTGGTTTTGCACTTCTGTTCGCGCTGACGTCGAACGACATTATCGGCTACATCACTAAGATGATTTCAACGGTTATGTCTGGCATGTTCGTGTGCGGTATGTTGGGTCGCTTCTGGAGCCGCTACAACTGGCAAGGTGCGATTGCAACACTTGTGGGTGCATCGGTAGCGTCTTTCACAGTGATGCTAAATGCGGACTACACAGCATTCTGGGGTAACCCTGTGATTCCTTCATGTCTGTTTGCACTTGCCGCTGGTGTCGTAGTGAGTCTATGCACTCCTGCAAACGACGTGACGCCTGAAATGGCCAAAGCCATCCTTGACGATGAGCGCGCATTGATGGAAATGGAAATGTCTGAAACAGGCGTACTAGACGAAGACACGTCTTCTCAAAAGCCTGCAACTCAATCTAACTAACGATTAACTGTCTCCACAACTTTGGCTCTGCCAAGCAGAGCCGCTTTTTTTGAATTCTCTACATTAAGTTAAGGCTAGCTATGTCTGATTCTAACCTCAATATTGCATTTTTTGGCGAATGTATGGTCGAGATCAGCGGCACTCCGCTGAGCAAAAAATTCGGTGGCGACACCCTCAATACCGCACTATACCTAGCGCGTCTGACGCAACATCAGAATGTGTCGGTACATTATGCGATGGGCCTTGGCCACGATGAACTTTCGCAACGCATGATCGCCAATTGGCAGCAGGAAGGAATTGCTACAGAACTGGTCGAGTACATCGACAACAAACTACCAGGTTTATACATGGTGGAAACGGATGAGACGGGTGAACGTCACTTCCTTTACTGGAGAAATGACGCGGCAGCGAAGTTTTACTTTCAACGCGATGAATTAACCAAATTGGAAGTCGCTTTGGCAGAGAAACAGGTGTCAGCGGTTTACATCAGTGGTATCAGCCTTGCGATTCTTGATGAAAAATCGCGTGAGCGTTTAATGGTAGCGATTACCGAATTTTCGCATCAAGGTGGCAAAGTTATTTTCGATAACAACTACCGCCCTCAGTTATGGACCACAGCTCAAGCTCAGCTTTGGTATGGGCGTTTACTGCCGTTAGTCGACATCGCATTAATTACCGAAGATGACGACCAACTGGTGTGGGGCTCAGACGAAAGCGTTCAGGAACGCTGTTTACGCTTAGGTTGTAAGGAAGTTGTCATTAAGCGCGGCTGTGAGCCATGCAAAGTGATTGAACGTACCGCTGATGGTGAAAAAGAGCACTATGTATCGGCTACCAAAGTCACCAATGTGGTGGATACTTGCGCGGCGGGAGACTCATTCGCAGCGGGTTATCTAGCGGCCCGACTTACTGGTCAAAGTGCACCCGCATCGGCTGAACTAGGCCACAAGTTAGCGTCAATCGTTATTCAATATTCGGGGGCTATCATCCCTGCTAGTGCGATGAGTCACCTAGTGAACGAATCTAAATAGACGATCTCCGTGATTGTCAGTGATTAAAGAATAAGAAATACCGGAAAAATTATGTCTCAAGAAATTATCAATAAACTTAAGCAGTTCAAAGTCGTCCCTGTGATTCAAATTAACAAGGTTGAACACGCAGTTCCACTGGCAAAAGTGCTAGTGGAAAACGGCCTACCTGTTGCTGAAGTAACTTTCCGTACCGACGCAGCAGCGGCTGCAATTCGTGCCATGCGCGACGCGTATCCTGAAATGTGTATCGGTGCAGGTACGGTATTGACGGCCAAGCAAATTGACCTAGCGAAAGAAGCGGGCAGCGAGTTTGTTGTAGCGCCAGGTCTAAACCCAAATACGGTTCGCCGCTGCCAAGAAATTGGTATGCCGGTTGTTCCTGGTGTGAACAACCCAGGCCAAGTGGAACAAGCATTAGAGCTCGGCCTTACTTTCTTGAAGTTCTTCCCTGCAGAGGCGTCGGGTGGTATCAGCATGGTGAAATCTCTGCTTGCACCTTATGTTGATGTCTCATTCATGCCAACTGGTGGTATCGGTAAGCACAACGTGAACGATTATCTAGCGATTGATCGTGTTATCTGCTGTGGCGGTACTTGGATGGTGTCTCCATCTTTGATCGAGAACGAGCAGTGGGATGAAATCGGCCAATTAGTGAAAGAAGCTGTAGCATTAGTTAATTAATACCCAATATATTCCCAAAACAGTGGGTGTTAACTCTAATAAAATAGCCACTAATATTCATTAGTGGCTATATAAAAATAACAATAATAAGTCAGAACAAAAGGTAGTCTCCGTTTTTTAATTATCTAAGTGGTAACAATCTGCGCAATAAATATTGTGCGGAGGGTTTTTTATAATCTTAATATCGGTGAACTATGAAAAAAATAATCCCCCTAGGCCTTTTGACTTTATTACCTATGACCTCAATTGCTGGTGGTTATGTTGATTTAAGGGCTGAGTATCGCGATACAACCGATCAATACCGAAGTCGCTTCATTGTTGGTCATCACTTTGACAACGGTTATGGTCTGGAAACACTGACAAACGTTCGACATGCCGCTGGTGCTTACGACGAAACGAAAGTGATCAATACCGAGTTTACGCATTACTACACTCACGCGATAAACGACAATTTCACGCTTAACCCAGGCATCGTAATGAACTTCCAAGGTTCAAACACGTTCTTAATGCCTTATTTAAAGCTGAATTATAACTTCGATAATGGGCTGTTCGTTCATGGCCGTTACCGTTACGACTTCTCAACCGAAGCTTTGGTGAACGACTACGGCAATGAGGAAACGGCGAAGCGTAATCGATATGATATCTGGACAGGCTACAACACAGACAAGTATATGATTTCTTATGCATTCACGTACTTTGATCAGATCACGCACCATACAACAGAGCTAGCGACAGGCGATCTCAATGCCAGAGAGCACACGGTAAAAGCAGTATATAAATGGAAGCCTACAGTAAGACCGTATGCGGAAGTGGTGGACGCCGACAAAGTGGCAAGTCACGACTACAAAACAGACTGGCGTTTCCGTGTAGGTATTAACTTCTCATTTTAATTCAACTGGGCGTATTCCAGAGTGTGAGTACGCTCGGATAAACAAAATTCAATCAAATTTATATAGGAATATTAATAATGAAAAAAACTATATTATCACTATTGATTTCAGGCTCCGTAGTGACACCAATGGCTTTTGCAATGGCTCCAAATACTGATCTAAATTTAATGCCTTACCCACAATCGGTGGAATTAAAACAAGGGCAAGTGAATGTAGATGGTAATTTCAAAGTTTATATTAAAGGCTTTAATTCCGATCGTGTTGAATTCACCGCCAAACGATTTATTGAACGTCTAGAGCGCCAAACTGGTGTACCAATCTTAAACTGGCAAGTGGACAACGCTAAAGACGCTAACTTAATCATTGATATCAAGCGTGCTGCGAAGTCTGAAGTGCAGAACATTGATTCTGAAGAGTCGTACAAGATCACCACTCGCGGGGATCAAATAACTCTTAGCTCACCAAGCCCTTACGGTGCAATCCATGGTATTGAAACCATTCTGCAATTGGTAGAAACCACGGCGCAAGGCTACCATATTCCAGCAGTGACTATTGTTGATGAGCCACGTTTCCGTTGGCGTGGTGTTTCTTATGATACATCTCGTCACTTCATCGAGTTTGACGTGTTGTTACGCCAACTTGATGCGATGGCATCAGCAAAAATGAACGTCTTCCACTGGCACTTCTGGGACGATCAAGGCATTCGCATTCAAACAGACAGCTGGACGCGTCTATGGTCAGAAACGTCTGATGGCAACTACTACACCAAAGACCAAGTCCGCTATTTGGTTGAGTACGCGCGTAACTTAGGTATTCGAGTGATCCCAGAAGTATCGCTACCGGGTCACTCATCAGCTGTGGCTTACGCGTACCCACACCTGATGTCTGGTGGAGAAGGCCAAAGCTACGAGCAAGAGCGTGGCTGGGGCGTGTTCAAACCGCTTATGGATCCATTAAACCCAGAGTTATACGTCATGCTGGGCGATATCTTTGATGAAATGGTCGAGCTCTTCCCTGATGAGTACTTCCATATCGGTGGCGATGAGCCAGACTACGAACAGTGGATAAACAGCGAGAAGCATCAGAAGTTTATCAAAGACAATAATATTGATGGCGAGCGAGGCTTGCAGTCTTACCTCAACACAAAAGTAGAAAAGATGCTTTCTGAGCGCGGTAAGAAGATGACGGGCTGGGATGAGATTTGGCATAAAGATCTTCCTACTTCGATCGTTATTCAAAGCTGGCGTGGGCATGACAGTATTGGCCGAGCAGCAAAAGAGGGCTACCAAGGGATTCTTTCAACGGGTTACTACCTCGATCAGCCGCAGCCAACCAGTTACCATTACCGTAACGACCCAATGCCAACTGGTATCACTGTTGACGACAAGCTGCATGCAGGTGAGAAGTTCGTTACCTACGATTGGGTGAAACCACGTACCAAAGGTGGCCCGCGTACTGGTACATTGACCATTATTGAAGCAACAGACGGTACATTCCGCGCGTTTAGCGACTACAACGGTAAATCACGTGAAGAAATCTTCATTCTAGATTACGTACCAGGCAAGAAGTTTGTTGGCCACTTCGACAACTTCATGTCGTACACTGAGTTCAACCTAAAGCTTGATCAAAACGGTTTGGCAGATGGCAGCTACCAGTTGATTGGTAACGTACGCTGGCCTACAACGGGGGAAATCATTGCCAGCAGCGACATTGAAGGCAGCGTCATTCCTGAGCCAAATGGTGGCTATCCAGCAGAGCTGACCGAGAAAGAAAAAGAGCTAATTTTAGGTGGTGAAATCACCATCTGGCTTGAAATGAAAGACAGCCATACTGTTGAGCAGTACTTGTGGCCTCGCAGTTATGCAATTGCTGAGCGTTTTTGGTCGGATGCTGAGCTTACCGATGAGCGCAGCATGTATAAGCGTATGAAAGTAATGGACACTTGGTCTGAAGTATCGGTCGGTTTGCGTCACCACGCAAACGCAGATATGTTGCTGAAGCGCTTAGCGAAAGGGCAAGACATTAACGACCTACGCTTGCTTGCGAAGTACACTGAGCCAGCGCAGTACTATGCGCGTAACTGGGAGAAGTATATTTCTACTGAACCAAAAGGCACGCTTTACAGTCAGTACGAACGTCTAAACCGTTTTGTAGATGCACTGACGGTAGAAAGCTACGCAGTGTATGAAATGGAAGATTTGGTACGTGAAATCAGTACTGGTAACAAGCAAGCTCTTGAAAGCTTAGCAGAGCATTACCAGCAAGCTAAGGCTGGAGCAGTTGCGTCCAAGCCAATCTTTGCTAGTCATGTTGCGTCGGTAGACACTGTCGTAGTGGCAGAGAAAACCGAGCAAATCGCAAATCTAGGCTTGTCTCTGATAGCTAAAGCGCAAGCAGGTGAAACTATTCGTAAAGCCGATGTTGCTGCGTATCAATCTATCTTAGATGATGCAGCAATTATCTACGACGAAGCCATCATCGCGATTGTTCGTCCTACCGAAATGCTGCTTAAGCATATGAGCCAATAAATACCCCCAAACGTTGACTCTAAGAAAACCGCCTGCTCCTGGGCGGTTTTTTATTGGCGACAAAAAAGCCGCTTAACTCAGAGCTAAGCGGCAAGCACGGGGGTGTAGATATTATGATTATAAGAGTCCGAAGACTCGGGTGTTGTGGAGTCTAATTTTGTTCTCTACATCAATAGCGCTGTAGCGCCATTATGCAGGGTAAGTGGTGTAACGAACGCCCATCATTTGTTCCATACAGTGAACAACCTGACAGCTGTAGCCGAACTCGTTATCGTACCAAATGTACAATACACAGCGGCTATCTTGAGCAATCGTTGCCGCACCATCAACTACGCCAGCATGGCGAGATCCAACGAGATCGCTTGATACGATTTCAGTTGAGTCTGTGTAGTCAATTTGCGCAGCCATGTTTGACTTAAGTGCCATTTCACGAAGGTATTCGTTCAGCTCTTCTTTGTCGGTGCCCTTTTCAAGGTTTAGGTTCGCTACCGCCATAGATACGTTTGGAGTTGGCACGCGAATCGCGTTACCGGTTAGCTTGCCAGCTAGTTCTGGCAGTGCTTTTGCTACCGCTTTTGCCGCGCCAGTTTCAGTCAGAACCATGTTCAGTGATGCACTGCGACCACGACGTTCACCAGAGTGGAAGTTATCGATTAGGTTTTGATCGTTAGTGAACGAGTGAACTGTTTCAATGTGACCTGATGTTACACCGTACTTATCGTTAATCGCTTTCAGTACTGGTGTGATCGCATTAGTTGTACAACTTGCTGCAGAAATGATGGTGTCTTCTGCTTGGATAACGTCTTCGTTAACACCAAATACCACGTTCTTAATGTCGCCCTTACCAGGTGCTGTCAGCAGTACTTTCTGTGCGCCATTACATGCAACATGTTGGCTTAGACCTTCAGCGTCACGCCATACACCAGTGTTGTCCACGACGAGTGCGTCGTTAATGCCATAAGTGGTGTAGTCTATTTCTTCAGGTTTGTTTGCGTAGATAATTTGAATATAGTTACCGTTTGCAATCAGTGCTTTACGCTCTTCATCAACAATGATACTACCGTTGAATTGGCCGTGAACAGAGTCGCGACGAAGCAAGCTTGCACGTTTCTCCAAATCACCTTTTTTACCACCACGTACGACAATCGCACGTAAGCGAAGTGGGTAGCCTGGGCCGCTTTTCTCAATCATTAAGCGAGTAAGTAGTCGACCGATACGGCCGAAACCGTATAAAACAACATCACGAGGTTCTTTAACGGTCTGACCGTTCATTGCACCCATGAGTTTTGTGTGTAAAAAGTCTTTTAAACCGTGCTCATCATCGCGGTCTTTCCAGAATTCGTGAGCTAGCTGACCAACATCAACGCGACATGGAGACAGTTCCATTTCGGTTAAACATTTGATGATTGGTAGTGTTTGTTCTGGAGATAGTGCGTCACCTGTGTAGCGGCGAGCGATGCGGTGAGTCTTGATGATATCGATAGTTGCAGCGTTAACCAGTGTTTTTCCGAACAGGATAACTTCAACGCCTTTTTGACGATATAGCTGACCAAGAAGAGGGGAGATGGATTCGGCAATCGTTTGGCTAGTTTGCCAGTCTAGGAGATGTTTCTCTGGACTCATTGTTGCTTTGGACCTTTCACGTTTTGGGGGCTGAGCTGATATTTCTCTTGTAGGGGGAAGAAATTCAGCAGTGTATTTTTATTGTGTTTTTTATGTGGCGAGATTGTAATGGCTGAAGTGTTATTCTGCTAGAAAAAATAATGGCGAGATAAAAGCCTGCTATTTTTATCTTTACAAGAGTTTATAGGAACTTTTCGTGTTACAAATGAGTATTGACTTTTGAAAGGTAGCTAACTTAATTCGCGACGATATGTGTTTTTATGGCAAATAACCGATTGTGTTGAATTCCTATTGCATAAAAAATGAGATCTTTAGCTATTCTTCAACTTAAAAAGTAAACGATAAACCGAATGATACGACCTCAACACTATTCTCTATTGGTAGTAGAGGATTCTGAGGCTGGGTAAAGTGACCATTGATCACACTTTCGCGTCCATCGATTCTCTGCCACTCCAAATTGAAGTTGAAATTGCTCAGCAGATGATATTTTACGCCGAGTAAATAGCTCTCACTTTCAACATTTTTTCGGCTTTGTCCATATTGTAAATAAGGCTGCCAGTCACCTATTAAATAATCTAACCCTGCATACCAATTGGCATTGAATTCTTGTGAAAGAAGCGTTTCTCCTTGAAAGTGCAAATTGTCCCAGTAGTAGCTAAGACCGATGGAATACAGTTTGAGTCGATAGCTAGATTCTGCACCAACAAATCCAAGTTTTGATATATCTGAATAGAGGTAGGCAAATCTAAGCTCATTATCTTCAAACAAGATTTTACTGGTAAGCCCGACACTGAAATCAGCTTCGATATTAAATGCTTGGCCATAGACGGTTAGGTCGTTTTCGGTGGGCGTTGACACATAAGGGGATAGCACCAATACCGACTCATCCGCCAAATCAATTCGGTAGTCGATAGTGGCTCCTTCATAGTGGGTGATACCAAGTAGCTGACTGTAAACATCGACCGGTAAGCGTAGCCAAGGGTACGCCGAGGACACGTAATAGTATTCCGACATAATAAACATTGGAATGCGTAGTCGTCCTGCTTGTATCGACACGCTGTTATTCGAGTATTCAACAAACGCTCGCTCTACTTTTGGGCTGGAGAAGTGGTCTTGCGGTCGTTTCACTAACTGCAATCCTGTGCGCCATTGCGGGGTCATTTCCCAGTCCGCTTGGAGCCCAAAGGTGCTATCGCAATCAAAACACCAGTCATCGGTAATATCGCGCGTAGAAATAACTGGAACAGAGCTATTGCTCTTTGCTGCCGAGAACGTGCCAAACCCGCTAATACGAACTGAATCCGTAATATTGATTTGGCTGCTTACCAGTGGCGTATATAAGAGCACCACCAAACTTATCCATTTAGTCATACCTAGCCTTACTGTTTGTTTTATATAGGATATTCATTTCTTTCGTCACCTCCTCGGAAGGAAGGTATGCGATTCCATTTTCGTTCTCTCTTAGCCAAATCAGCACGGCCTCGTTACTGCTGGAATCAAGCTCAAAAGGAGCTGAGGCTTTGCCTGAAAAGCTCAGGCGAGCCCAGATAGCATTCATTTGCGATGGAGACTTTCTTAGAATTTGGTAGTAAAACGCTTCGCGATCTGGGGAGTTAGAAGGTAAGTCGGCCAATTTAGGTGGAACCCCCTGAATGGACGTTAGCCTCCCCCGGTACAACATTTTGATTTCGCTAGATTTGAGCTCTGTAAGCGTAGGGTTTAAGGAGACGACAGAAAACTGAGCGGCTTGGCATAAGGCGCTCTGGATTAACAGAACAAAGAAGAAAACGGCTCGATTCAAGTCATTCCTTTTCACTGATGTCTATGGCTTATGGATAGCAATAGAACAATTCTCGGCTACTATTAAACATAGGCTAGGAAGCGGTAGTTACAAGGAATGTAAAACAACATGCTACTGACTAAAATATCAATAAAGTTTAGGCTGATTGTCCTGTGTATTATCCCTATGGCGGTAATTTGCGGGTTTGCTGTTCATGCCATTCTTTCCATCCAAGAGCGATTGCACACTTACACCGTAATCACTGAAAAAGTACACTCGTTGAATACTTTCAATACCATTTCACAAAGCTTCTATGATCTGCTGGTCAAACGTCTAACTCGTGAACAATCTGCGGATCTTTCCCAACAAGTGGAGTTATTGCAGGCAGAATTGAATCGGTTAGCTCAACAAGCCCACACTGAACTTCATACTCACCATGGCGTAGTGGCCACCAACATTGTTCTACTGCAGATTGATGATCTTCGCTATTTAGTTGATGACATCCAAAATGCAGAAAGTAGCGAAATTGTGGACCTTGGAAATTTAGTTTTCGATGTATTGGTCGAGCTATCAGACGAGATCCACAAAATCTCCAGCCACACCGTTGAGCCAACGATTCACCAGCTAGATTTGGTGTATTCCGATTTGAGCTGGTTTTTGTTTTGGATGAAGAAAGAAGCGTGGGTCGCACAGAGTGTGGCGCGCAAAAATATCGCCTTTCAGCGCTATGCACCGGACTATTATCAGGCCACCGAACGCCAACAGTATTACCTCGACAAGTTCATTGTTGGAGCTGATAACGAGCAACTAAAAGCGCTCGTGTCTCTGTTTGCTCAAAAAGAGTTTAGGCAAGGTAGCGTGGTAAAAGAACGCATGTTGGTTAACAAAATATCGCCAGCGGAGATTGGCCAATACATTGTCAATCTTGAGCAACGTTACGTAATGGTCAGCAATCAAATAGGCTTATTTACCCAGCATATGTCTGACCAACTGGCGACGACCATTTCTCAAAACCGGAAGGATGTATTCTATATATCTGGTGCAGCGATTGCGGTGACTTTGTTCTTGGTGATCTGGGGCGCGAGTACGCTGTATCGAATCAACTCTAAACTGCATAAAATCCTCGCTACCATGGGGCGAATTAGTAGCAACAACGCTAAGAAAATCGATATCGATGGCCGAGATGAGTTCAGTCGATTTGCCCGAGGGCTAAACAGAATCATCTCCGAGCAGAAACGCTATGAGCAAGACCTAATTGATGCCAAAGAGTCCGCCATTGCCGCTAATAAAGCCAAAAGTGCCTTTTTGGCGAATATGTCACACGAGATTCGAACTCCGTTAAACGGAATCATTGGTATGACAGAAATTCTGTCTGAGAGCCATTTAAATTCAAGCCAGAAAGATGTCCTGCAAGATATCGATACTTCTTCACAGTCTCTGTTGGTTTTGCTCAATGACATTCTCGATTTATCCAAAATCGAATCGGGCAATCTTGTGCTTGCTCCGAATGAAATCGACCTAAGAGAAGTTGTTTACGATTCGGTGAATATGGTGAGTGCCAAAGCGTTAACCAAACATATCGAGTTGACGGTCGATATCGACGAGTCGATGCCTGCTCGCGTAAAAGCCGATGAATTTAGGGTCAAGCAAGTACTGATGAATTTGCTGTCTAATGCGGTGAAATTTACAACAAATGGATTCATTACCACCAAGGTAGAGTACAAAGAATCGCCTCTGTCGCCTGCAATAATCTTTAGTGTTATTGACTCTGGGGTAGGGATAGACAGTGACAAATTGGCCACAATCTTTAAACCCTTTACTCAAGAAGATGGCAGTATCACCCGACGCTACGGTGGCACCGGGCTAGGGCTTACGATTTGTCGTCAGCTGATTGATTTAATGGAAGGGGAAATACAGGTTGAGTCGACCAAAGGGCTCGGAAGCTGTTTCTCTTTTACCGTGCCAGTTAAAATACCGTTGGATCAATCGCCGCAAACAAGCCTCGACTTGTCTGCCTTGATTGTGACTCATGACTCGGTATACAGCGATTCGCTTGCTGCTGAGTGTCGACGTTTTGGCGTAGACGTAGCGCTCGTGTCCAGTGTCGATGAACTGTACGATGGAGCGTTTGATGTGGTGCTTTATTGCCAAGTCCACGAGAAAAGCTCGCGCAGGGATATACACACCTTAAGAGGGCGTTACGGTAGCGCTGAAATCATAGCCTGCCAACACCACTTATTTATCTCTCCAGAGGTTGCATCGCTGGTTTCGGCCACCATCATTCTGCCGGTGCTAGGCCAACGGCTACTTAAAACCCTTACTAAGATTACTCGCCGAACAGAGTATGTAGATACCCCAATCGAGGTCAGTACTGAGCTACCAGCGCCACCGTGCAAACGAATATTGATTGTGGAAGACAACTTAATGAATCAAAAGATTGCGAGTTTCTTCCTTGATAAAATTGGTATTGAGTACAGCATTGCGAGTAACGGCCAAGAGGCGTTAGATGCAGTGACCAGTGGTGGAGAATACATTGCAGTGTTGATGGATTGCATGATGCCGATAATGGATGGCTTAACCGCAACCAAGAAGATCCGTGAGTGGGAAGCCTCGAACGGTAAAGAGAAACTGCCGATCATTGCGCTGACCGCCAGTGTATTAGATGAAGAGATAGAAAGCTGCTTCGCTGCCGGAATGGATGCTTACTTACCCAAACCCTATAAATCTCAGCAATTATTTGATGTGTTTAATGAACTCAAACTGGCTTAAAAAATTGGCCGCTTAACGAAGCAGCCAACGATTAAACTTGTTTGATGTCTTCCAAAGGGAGCCAATTCACTTTGACGCCAGCTTGCAGGAACATATCTTGGCTTACTTTGATCTTTTCACCCCAGCGAGAGAGAAAGTCTGCGGTTTGTTCTGGACAGTGCACGGCAGAAATACCAGTTTGGATGATTTTCGCTGCGCAGTTCGGGCATGGGAAATGAGTTACCCAAATTTCACAACCATCGAGGTCTCGTTTGGCGAAAAGAATGGCATTCTCTTCTGCATGAAGTGTTTTCAAATACTTCATATCGCGATCATCTGTATCGGCGCTATCGGAAATACCATGTGGGTAGCCATTGAAGCCGACCGAAACAATTCGATTTTGTTTGGTAATCACCGCACCGACTTGAGTCGAAGGGTCTTTACTCCAAGAGCCAACAAGTTCAGCCATTTGGTAAAAGCGTTGCGCCCATTTTGAAATCATTTGAGGTTCCTCAGTTAATTGCCTAGGGTTTCTGACCCTATTCATAATCATGCTAATTTTTTTGAGCTGAGTCCAGTGAAATTAGGGCTTCGCAGGGTTTTAGCAAGGTTATTTAGAGGTCATCATCGAATGGTATGTGTTGTTAATCACATTGAAGAGCGTGTAGGTGAGTAGCGGTAATTTCCGATTTGCTATTTGGCTTGTGCGAGATCTCGCACAAAGCCGTGAGACACTAGCAGTTTACTGTTGCGGTAATTGGAGAGTTTTGATTGTAAGGTATTGAATAGTAAGTGTATGTCTACTTTGTGTTCGCTTTTGAAGCTGAGAAAAAGGGCAATTTCGCTATTGTGACAAGCCCATATTCGCGTAATCTTAATGGTGTCAGCAGGATGCAGACACGGAACAGGAAAGACCCAAGGATAGGTCATCTTCAGGACGAAGATTCGATTGTTAAGGATTAGCAGTCGGCATGGATAGCAAAGGACATTGGCTGGACGCTTGTAACTAGGATGGTTACGCTATGGAAAGTTAATGGACGCTTAAAGGACTAAGGCAAATTCTATCAGGATGATAGATTCAGGACACCGCTTAAGGAAAAAGTGATGTGAGTTGGCGAGGATTGCTAACGGGCTGGATTGCCGAGGACACCGCTAGGAAGGCGATGATAAGGAAAGTGCTGAAGGAATCAGCGTACTATCATGGATTAGATGCAGGGAGCACCTATTAGTAGCCGGATTGCTGCGAGTAAGAACTGAAACCCCACTAGGCGAGAGCTTAGTGGGGTTTTCTCTTTTTAGGCTATCCCACGTATCCGTATCTCTCGTATCGCATTATTCAAAGCACTGAACTCTGCAGCTTGAAGTCATTTGGGTATATCAGTTCACACTTTAGAGCAACATCACTTTTGGGCACTACTCAGGTGGTTAGATTTATTCGACAATAAGCGCTGTATCTCGTTGCCTAATGGTAGGCACTCAACAAGCCACAGTTTTACGGGTTAAGCCCGCTACAGGATCACAAATGCAGGATATGGATCTGCTGATCGGATGCTACACCGATAGCACCCAGCAACATGGAATATTTAAAGTACGTCTGAACCTCTCTGATGGTCAGCTATCACAGCCTGAACCATTGATTGCGCGACCAAATATGTCTTATGTCATTCGCACAGGCATTGGTGCTTACGCAGTAAGTGAGCAGTCGCAAAGCGAACAGCCTCATGTGGTACGCATGGACCAGCACGGAGAAGTTACCTCTGAAGAGGCTATTAAAGGGGCGCATCCATGCCACCTTGCGATAGACCCACAAAACAAGTTTCTGGCGACGGCCCAGTACTCATCTGGCAATGTTGAAGTGTTCCGGTTAACCGAGACGGGAGAGATTGAGTCCAAAATTGCAACCTTGGCCCTTTCTGGCAGTGGCCCTAACAAAGATAGGCAAACAGGTCCGCACGCGCACCAAGTCTGTTTTTTGGCAACAACTGAGTTGGCCGTTGTTGACTTAGGATCAGATTCTATCCACATGTTTAATGTCAACGTACAGGGTGAAGAGTGTCATGTGCAGCCTTCTCAGCGTATTGCTCTTCCAGCGGGAAGCGGGCCTAGGCACATGGTGTTGAGCCGAGATAGAAGCCGAATCTATGTGGTATGTGAGCTTTCTGAAACGGTTCACTTGCTGCGAGCAAAAGAAAATGAGTGGCAAGTCTGTCAGTCGCTACAGCTATTACCTGATGAAGAAAAAGGTGAGGCGGCATCTGCGATTCGATTATCGCCCAATGAGGACTTCTTATATGTGTCTTGCCGTCACCAATCTAAACTGGCGTGCTTTTCTCTAGATGAAGTCAGTGGAGAAATGACGGCGGTAAATAGCACAGAGACACAAGGCGCGTTTCCAAGGGACTTTGCCATTACACCCGATGGTGAATGGGTTATCGTTGCTAATCAACATTCCAATAACGTAGTGACGTTTAAGCGCGATGCGAGTAGTGGTGCGTTGGCGGCAACAGGTTCCAGCGTCGCATTGAATGCACCGGTTTGTGTGAGCATCTAGTCTACAAGAGTGGGTTCCTGCCGTTACGAATCGCAGAACACAATAGAAACTCCTACTAAAAAGGGATGACACTTTCACCGTAAACCACAGGTGAATGTGTCATCCCTTTTGTCTATTTGCTTTTAGGCTCTCGTCTAGTGAACTAGAGTTTCAAGCTATAAATGTATTGAGAACTAATCTTCTTGTTTACGTTTGTGTTTCGGTACGTAGTTAAGAATTGAAATCGGAACTTCTTTACGTGGTTTGAACCCTTCGATTTCTCTGCGCTCGATGAGGTGACCTAAACGGCTTTCGATCATGCACAGGTTCTTGAAGTTATCTTTCGACACAAACGAAATGGCTTCGCCTTGTGCGCCCGCTCGTCCGGTACGGCCAATACGGTGAACATATTCGTCGGCAGGGTAAGGAAGGTCGTAGTTCACCACTCGTGACAGTTCCTGAATGTCGATACCACGTGCCGCGACACCGGTCGCAACCAAATACTTAATATCACCCGATTTAAATCGTTCTAGCAGCTTAGCGCGAATATCTTGGCTTCGGCCACTATGGAACGCTTCTGCAGCAATTCCGCGCTTTTCTAGCTGGCTAACAAGCTTGGCTGCACCGTGTTTAGTTTCGATGAAAATCAGCGCTTGATCCCACTGGTTTTCATTGATCATATGGCTTAGCAGCGCAGACTTTTTGTCTTTGTCGACAGTGACTAGCCATTGTTCGATATTGGATTTTGATGCGCTATGCTTAGCAATGCTTATCTCGACTGGGTTGTCGATAGCGCTTTTCGCTAGATCTCTCACTGGGTTTGACAGTGTCGCTGAGAACAATAGGTTCTGAATGTCTTGCGGTAAGCGGGCGATGATTTTGTTGATGTCTTCGATAAAACCCATATCGAGCATTCTATCGGCTTCATCCAACACCAATACTTCGACTTCTTCGAAATACACAGCACGCTGGCCATATAAGTCGATGAGTCGACCCGGAGTGGCAACAAGAATGTCTACACCTTCGATTAGCTTTTGCTTTTGCGCTTTATCGTCGACGCCACCAAACATCGCCATCGACGTCAGGTTCAGGTGCTCGCTGTAGCGTTCAATATTCTGGTTAACCTGAATGGCTAGCTCTCGAGTAGGAGCCAAGATTAGGGCGCGAATACGCTTCTTACGTTGAGTTTCACTATGGCGTAGTTTTTCCAATATCGGTAATACAAAACTCGCGGTTTTACCTGTACCCGTTTGGGCTGCAGCGATTAGGTTTTTACCAGAAAGTACAATTGGAATAGCTTTTTCTTGGATAGTGGTAGGCTTCTCGTAGCCTTGCTGTGTAACGGCTTTGACGATCGAATCGCTTAATCCAAGTGTAGAAAATGACATGTTTTATCTCGGGTGGAATCATTAGAAAAGCCGACAATCGTCGGCTTCATTTCATTAGCGATATTCTAGCACGCCTTGGTATGAAAGGTGAGAATAATGCGCGGCCTTGTACAAACGGCGAACGCTATGTCGCTGAACTTTGTAAAAGTTTACCAATAGCTGATTTACTGGTTTTACTTATTTTCTGCATTAACGCAAAACTTGGATTAATGATTTGCTGCGCGCGCAGATCGTCGAGCATCACCATCCATAACTTGGCCGTCATTTCTGCATCCGCTAACGCACGGTGAAATACACCATCGTTTGGAATACCTTTGAATCGAACCAAGTCGCCCAATTTGTGGGTCGGTGAATCTTGAATAAGGCGGCGAGCAATCAGCATTGAACATGCGAATTGTCCGGAATAACGAGCATTAACTTGTTCTAATTCAGCGTCCAAGAATCGCTTATCGAATGAGGCATTATGCGCAACTAGATGGCTGTCACCGATGAAGTGGGCAAAATCGGCCATTACTTCTTCGCAGCTTGGCGCACCACGCAACATATTGTTGGTGATGCCCGTGTAACCTTCGATAAAGCCAGAGACTCGAAAGCCAGGGTTCATGAGTTGCTGATAAGTATCGACGACGACGCCGTCTTCAAGTTTTACCGCACCTATTTCAATCGCACGATCGCCCATGTTTGGAGATAGGCCTGTGGTCTCGAAGTCGAGCACAATAACGGAATGAGCAGGGCTGGTTAGCATAATCTTGTCTTAGGTTGGAAAGCTGTTCGGGCGGCAGTATATCAGTGGCTCAAGCGCAACACTATGAATGCAGCATTTTATTACCAAGGTGCTTGATTAAAGTTTCTCGCATCGACTCGAGCTGGAATGGCTTGGGGATGACATCGTGAAACCCAAGCTGCAGGTAATGATTCACATCGCTTTGGAACACATTGGCGGTGAGGGCAATAATTACCGAGCGCTCCGCTAAGCTGCCTTGCTGAATGTGTTTTAGTGCTTCAACGCCATCCATCACTGGCATTTGGATATCCATTAGGATTAAGTCGTAGTGATTAAGCTTTAGTTCATCGAGGCATTCTTGTCCGTTTTCAACAGTTGTTGCCGTCAGTTGCATCTGTTCGAGTGTTTTCTCGGCCACGATTTGATTGAGTTTAATGTCCTCAACCAGAAGAACTTTGAGCTCTCGAATAGTATTCAAATCTGAGTCGGAATGAGTAGATTCAGAAGAGGAATCTACCTGTAAGCCGTCTAGTAAAGAGTAGAGGTCATAAGGTTTAGGCAGTGTTGCAACATCGGGGATCAACGCTTGTTGTTTAATGTTGCAAAGCGCGATAAATGCATCGCCATATTTGTGTTTCAGCTGTTCGGTTTTACGTTCAATATCACTGCTGTAGTCGTGGTAGTAGATGGCTGAAAAGGCCTCTTGGTCGTAGAGGTCGAGACGGACTAAATCATCGATAATTGCTTGGCGCATCGAGGCATTATCCGAAATGACATTAACCGGTTTAATCGTGTGGTTAGTTGCAATCAGAGGGTGTCTGTCGAGAATACGAATCGGGACTGTTATTGAGATTTGTGTGCCAACACCATGCTCGCTCGAGATAGAGATTTCACCCGAAAGCAAGTCAACTAAAGACTGCGTAATCGATAAGCCTAACCCTGTACCGCCAAATTTGCGTGTGGTTGAGTTATCGGCTTGGGTAAATTCGTTGAACACGATCTCTAGTTGTTCTTTGGTCATGCCAATTCCGGTATCTGCGACCGTAATCGTTAATGACTCGTTTGGTGTTTCTTGGATCTCGATGGTGACTTCGACTTTACCGTGAGAAGTAAACTTGAAGGCGTTATAGCCAATGTTGTTGATGATTTGGCTAAGCTTAGTGAGGTCCGACTCGATTGTGAAATAGTGAGTTTTAGGCACCGTAATTAGGATATCGACATTTTCTTTTTCATCAATATTTAGAAATACACTTCGCGTCGATTCGACCAACTGCTTCAACTCAAATTCGTGGTTATCGATTTGCAAAGCGTTACGCTCGATTTTGCTCAGATCCAGTACGTTGTTGATCAGGTTTAACAGATGATTGCCGGCGTCATGAATCATCGAAATATAGTTTTTAGTTTGCTGGTTAGCTCCGTCATGTAGATTGGTGTGGCTAAGGCCAATGATGGCATTGAGTGGTGTTCTCATTTCATGAGAAATATTAGCTAAGAACTGGGATTTTGCTTTGGCACTTTCGTTCGCTTTGTTCCGCGATTCTTCGATTTGGACTTTTTGCATCTCTAGGTTTCGAGTCAGCTTTATCTGAGTTAAATAGAGATACGATACAACCAAGGTTATTGCGAACGTAATCGCAATGATGATGCCTAAATAGAGGTACTGAGTTGTGTAAAACTCGTCTTTTTGATTCGAATAGACCATCTGTTGTTGCTGTACTCGAGAGATAAACAGCGATAAGTAATTGTTCATCTCTCGATAGGATTTATCGAGTTGCTTGATGGCGGCTTGAATTTGCTGATGTTCGGGTTCATTAGGTTTGATCGATTTAATCCCATCGTAAGCGATGGACAATTGATTAATGAGGCCATCAAGCTGCTTTAAATCGCCAAATTGCTCATGAACGGCTTTAGTACGTGGGCTACGTAAGTCCTGTAATATACTCGATTTCTGTACCCTAGCTTTAAACTTGAGTTTGGTTAATGCCTTGGGGGTTGGAGCGGTAAGGTAGGTTTGGAGCTCATTGAGCGTAAGTAGAATTTTTGTTTTCGCGCCAATATTGTTATTCACAATTGCTACATAGGGTTGCGGTGGTATATCGCGAAACACGGTCAGCGTATAGAACACGTACGCGACCATACAAATCAGGCTGAGACACAGCGCCGACACCAGCCATCGAAAATATTTGCTGCCAGAGTTTGCTTTAATCATCACGTGAACTTACTCGACTACAATTTCCATCACCTGCCAGACAGACCAATTGTAATAAAGGTCGTTTTGAAGTTCGGGGTAGTCAGTAAATGGGAAGACCACAAACAGAGGGCCTTTGCCGTCTATAGTCATGCGTTTGTCGTTTTCATGGGTTGCCAGCAATACACCGTATTTGTCGATATCCGCAATCGGTATGGTAACGACATAGTCATCCCAAGCGATCACTTTAATGTGTTCACCTTTAGCGCCTACTGCCTCCAAAATCGAAGAAATTTTTGGCCCGCGATAGCTAGTCACTTCTTCGACGACGTGGTTGTTGGTTTTGACTTCGTTTTGCTCGAGGTCATCAATCATCGCCAGATCAAATTCGGCACTGCTGTCTATGTTGGTGACGCCAATATTGCCATTCACCCACAACACAGTGTCGCCTTCAGGAGCAGGCAGAGCGAGCGCAAGGGTAGAGAAAACCAGTGTTGCTAGGGCGAAGAATCGAGTCGGCATAGGAGCCCCCATGTAAGTAATGAAACAGACAACAGAACGTATTGATAAGAATAGTATAGTCACAAGTTTCAGAACTTTACGTGTCATTGTGGAAGCTTTGGAGGCATCTTATTGGTGTCAGGTTTTTAGAAGATGCAATGCGCTACTTGTGCGGCGAACACAGCGAGAAACACCTTGTTACACCCATAATTAAAACTGTCATAGAAGTGCGACCGAGCCGTCATGTGCCAGATCGTATATTGCCGTTCTGACTTTAACTCACGATATCACTTAAGTTCTAAGCAAATAACGTTATGAAAAAACTCCTCTTATTATCTCTATCGATTGCAGCGTCAATGCCGTTGCACGCGCAGGACAGCACTATCACCGTCGGTGATGTACTCAAGGTTCCGCTGGCGGATTTAAAACCAACTCAGCCTTCGATTGGCTATGACCAAGTATTCTACAAACTGGGTCGTTACCAATTCGATGTCGAAAAGCAGTTTGATGAAATCTGTGAAGCTCAAGGCCAAAAAGGTGTTAAACATTTTTCCGAGCATTCTGTACCGAGCTTGGCCGCTTCTTTCAGCTGTGAAGAACCTGTCGCTTCACGCGCCAAAGACCTAAAAACGGTAGTGATTGGGCCTGATGATGCGTTGTACCTAACCGATGGCCACCATACTTTTAACACCTTCTATCACATGAACGGTGGTGGCGCTGGATTCAATGTTCAAGTTCGCGTAGATGGTGATTATCGTCAGCTAGAATCCATGGATGAATTCTGGCAAGCGATGGAAAAAGATGGCAATACTTGGTTGTACGACCATAACAATGTCGCGATTCGCTACAACGATTTACCTAGTCATTTGGGCATGTACAACTTCAATAACGACGTATACCGTTCACTCATGTACTTTTCGAGAGATATTGCATGGAACAAGCCGAAACAGCCAGTACCGTTTTTGGAGTTCTATTGGTCTAAGGAATTACGCCAGCTCACAGATGCTCAACAATACGATTTGAACTCGATGCAGGGATACAAACAAGCCCTAGAGGATGTAGGTAAACATCTGCTATCCATCGATTCAGATAACGTGGGCGGTTCAAAGCTCAGCGCCGAACAAATGGGCATCTATCCGTCATTCAAACAAAAAGGCTTAGACAAAGTCAGTCGCGAGAATGGCAAACTGGATTATATGCTGCGTTACAAAACCTCTTCGACAGGCAACGGCATTGCTTACGACTCAGCGGTGATCTCGCCAACATATCTAAAGAAAGTGGATGATTTCACTCTCGAGATGAAGCGCAGTTTTACCGATTTCCCGCCTTCAACCGATGGCAATACCGTTAACGCGATTGTTGAAATACCTACTGGCACATCTGCGAAATGGGAACTGAGTAAGGAGAACGAAAATCAGCTGATTTGGGAATACAAAAACGGTGCGCCTAGGGTTGTTGAATACTTAGGTTACCCGGGCAACTATGGCACCATTCCACAAACCGCATTACCTAAAGAGCTTGGTGGAGACGGCGACCCATTGGACGTTCTTGTTCTAGGGCAAGCAGTCCCAAGAGGAGAGGTCGTCTCTGCTCGTTTAATCGGTGTGCTTAAGATGCTCGATGGTGACGAACAAGACGATAAATTGATTGCGGTGCTCACTAATGATTCTCCTTTCTCTGGGGTTGAATCATTGACTGAACTGGATGAGCGCTTTATCGGTGTGAAAGATATTGTGAAAATCTGGTTCGAGAGCTACAAAGGTAAAGACGGCGGCATGGAAGTGATTGGCTGGGGCGATGAAAAAGAAGCGGGCGCTATCTTGAATCAGTCGGAATCGGCTTACATCACGAGCAATCCATCATAGGGCTTGACCTTAAGGTTCGACAAGCCGTCAAACAAAAAGGATAGCCAATGGCTGTCCTTTTTTGTATTCACACTTACTGGCTCCGCGAGTAAAAAACGTATTTTAATTTGAGCAAAACCATCAAATAGTATTTGACCTGTCTACGGCTTTATAGTTTAAATTTCTTCACCATCAGAGCACACAGGTTACTCATCATGTATCGAATATCCGAACTCGCGGCGAAAGTCGGGTTGTCACGAACCGCGCTGCTTTATTATGAGAAGCAAGGACTTATCTCTGGCAAGCGGCTAGATAACGGTTACCGGGTCTACAATGATGATGACGTTCAACATGTGTATCTGATCCAGCAGCTTTTGGCTGGGGGGCTGACACTGAAAGAGTGTAAACAGTGCCTAGAAGCCAAAATCGATAAGCAGATTCTACAGAATCGTTTAACTGCGCTGGATGAAGAGATTGAGCAGAAACAAAAGTCGCGTCACGTCCTAGCCGCTTTACTCGGGCAGGGCGATCTCACCGCTTGGCATGAAGGGTTAGACAAAGTCGCACCAGGGGCTCATCTCGATTGGTTAATGAAGCAAGGCTTTAGCGAAAAAGAAGCTTTGCGAGTGAAATGGTTATCAAAAGACATGAACGAACACGAACTATACATGGCCGACTTTATGAAAGTCTTCGAAACCTTAGAACGCTGGGGGCCAGGCAGCGAAACTGACACACTCAATGCACTAGAAGCATTAGGCATCGAATCCGATTTACACCTGTTAGAAATTGGCTGCGGCAAAGGTTTGGCCACTCAAGTATTAGCCGACAACCTATTGGTACCAAACAAGGGAGCCAAAATCACCGCCATTGATAACGAGCAGTCGGCACTGGATCGGTTAACTGAACGTTTTGAACAACAGGGGATCCAATCACAACTTAACACCGAGTGTGCAAGCATGACGGATCTACCGTTTGCTAAATCTAGCTTTAATGTCATCTGGGCTGAGGGTAGTGCGTACATCATGGGCGTGCAGAAAGCATTGCAGCAATGGAAGCCACTACTTAAGGAACAAGGCTATATCGTGCTTAGTGATATGGTATGGAAAGTCGACTCGCCAAGTGCTGACTCAGTTGAATTCTGGAACAAAGAGTACCCAGATATTCAAACGGTACCTGCGAGATTGAAGCAGATGGAAAAAGCGGGTTATCGAGTGGTAGAGCACTTTGCTCAAAGCGAACAAGCGTGGCTAAACTACTATGCACCGCTTCAGCAGCGCATTACCGAGCTTGAGCAAGAAATGTCGGGCTCAGCAGCGTTCAAAGACATTAAGCATGAAGTGGAACTGTGTACTCAGCACGCTAACGAGTTTGGTTACCACATGTTTGTACTCGAAAAAGTATCAGCGAGTTAACTGGCTATTGGCAAACCAACTTAACATTTAAGTCTTCGGCCAAAAAATGAAGCCCAATTGCAGCACCATCTGGCAATTGGGCTTTTAAGTGTCTTATATCCGCCATTATAGTCAGTGGTGACAGGCGTTTCGAGCTTGGGTTGGCGAGTTACCTGTCCAACTGCTGTAAGCGCGGATAAAGGAATTAGATTCTTGAAATCCCAGCAAGAAAGAGACTTCCAGAATAGGTAGTTGGGTTTGCTTTAGGTAGTGCTCGGCCAAGTTATAACGTACTTGCTGCAACACGGTTTGAAAACTTTGTTCCTCTGCGGCGAGCTTGCGCTGCAGCGTTCGTTTGCTAACCGCCATTTGCGCCGCTACGCCTTCAATACTGCTTTCGCCTTGTGGCAGTGAGCTGGTTAGGATTCGCGATACTCGATTGGTCACAGAGTCATCTTGTTGTAGTGCTTCCAACTTTTGATTCAGCTCTTTATCGAACAGTGCCAGCATCGCTTGATTGTCGGTTAGAAACGGCGCGTTGGCATCTGAAGTGCGAAATTCTATCGTCGCTAGGTCGCCTTGCGTGATTTTGCATCCCAAATATTCTTCATAACCTTTGAGATTATTTGGTGGTTCGGGAAGCGTAACGCGAAGTGGCTCAATGCGTTGACGAGTCGCGATTCTAGCCAGTTGAGTAAAGAACACTATTTCAACTAAGCTCAGAATTTTCGGTAGCTTACCGTTGTAGCCATAGCACCCCAAAGTAAGGTGCGTTGTCGATTGGTTCGCATCTATATCCAGTATCATAGGGCCAATCAAAGGCTTGTATTCTCTTAGCCGCTCCAAAGCCGCGTTCAAATTTGGGCTGCAAACCGCAGCGTAAATTGGCACGTCGCACGATTCCAAACTAAAGGCATCGGCAAACTTGAGCGGCATTTTATCACCATAGGCGGATTCAATGCCAAGCCAAAACTGAAAGTACTGCTCTGTTGTGAGCTGCACCTTGTCATGATCGAATAGTCCGCTAGGCAGCCCCGCATGAGCGAGCACCTGATGGACCTCGATACCGAGGTCGTTAAAAAAGACCTTCCAGTTTGGGGGAATAGTAAATCGGCTTGCTCTTCTCATATTCGTGCGTGACTCCGTTTTCTCTCGGCTACTTTTCCATAAATCGACGAGAAATTTTAAGAACTGTTTTACGTGGCAAGAGTGGAATGACCCAATTTAATAAGAATTTTAGCGGAGCTTCGTTAAATGCCACCAGTTGCCCTCTCTGCATAGCTTGATAACCGCATTCGGCAACCGAGCGCGCAGACTTGGCGTTTTTCCACACGTCTACGCCCTCTAAATTGCCAGCCGCAACAAACCCTGTATCGACAGCTCCAGGGCAAAGAGCGGTTACAGTGACGTTGTGCTGCTGGACTTCTTCGGCCAATGCCTGACTAAACGAAGTCACGTATGCTTTGGTTGCGTAATACACTGCTTGCAGTGGGCCAGGCATAAAGGAAGCCGTTGATGAAACATTAAGGATCTGTCCCTCTCTACGCTCAATCATGCCTTTAACGTACAAGTGGGTAAGATCGGTGAGCGCCGCAATGTTCACTTGAATCATCGCTTGCTCATCGTGCAGTTCGCGTTTGGCGAATTCGCCGTGGCCACCAAAGCCTGCATTGTTAATCAGCGTGTGTACCTTTATGCCCATTGCTTCTGTTTGCTCAAAAATGGTTTTTGCGGCATTAGGTTTTGCCAAGTCTGCGGCAATGACTTCGACGCTCACAGAGTGTTTTGCTTCTAGCTCTTGTTTAAGTGCAACCAACTTGTCTTCAGAGCGAGCAACAATCACAAGGTCTTTACCTTGCTCTGCATGGATTTTTGCGAGTTCCAATCCAATACCGTTAGAAGCGCCAGTCACTAATGCTACGTTTTTCATCTTGTTTTCCTTTTGGTTTGCTGCGGTCTCAGTTGTATATTACAAAGTCAGCAGCAATTCGTGACATCCAAACACGACAGCATGTCATCCGATTGTGCCAATTGTTATTTTTGTTGTCAGCTATACCTTGTGAAGGATGTGAATTAACCAAACAGAGATGCTATCTCAATGTCGAATTGTTTGGTTCAGATTACATTCAGGTTCTGAATTTATAATGAACTCAGTTCGATCTGTTAGATGGTTAACCATGATAAAAAAATTCGCCCTGTTTCTGCCGTTACTGCTTACTGCGTGTGCCTCAAGTGATACTCACCCTTTGTATACGCCCTCTTCTGTCAAGGTGCTCACTGACTACGACTCTTTTGAACAATATGTGCAGGAGACTGAGCAACAGCTAAAAGAAAACCGCTATTTCCTTACCAGTGATCATACTGAGGAACTTGCGGCCAATATGCCGTCAGAAATCAAGCCTAAAAGTAATACTGAACCGACCAAAGGAGTGTTATTGATTCATGGGCTAGGGGACTCGCCATACTCGTTTGTCGATATTGCTCAATCACTCAGTGAACAAGGTTTGTTGGTGCGTACGGTATTGCTACCCGGTCACGGCACCCGCCCAGCAGACATGTTAGATGTGGATTATGAACAGTGGAATGCTCTCGTAGAGAAGCAAGTAGAATTGCTTAAACAAGACGTGGATGAGGTTTACCTTGGTGGTTTCTCTACTGGTGGTAACCTCGCTTATTCCTATGCGGCGCAAGATGAGGCCATCGATGGCTTAATGCTGTTTTCGCCGGGGTTTATTTCTAATGAGCCACTTGCCTTCATGACGCCATGGATTTCAGGTATCAAGCCTTGGTTAAGAGATATGAATCCTGACAATTTCACCAATTACACTCGCTATCTCATGGTGCCAACCAACGGTTTTGCTCAATACTACAACTCAAGTAAACAGGCGACGAACTTGTTGCACGACCAAACTTTCGACCGACCAGTGTTTATGGTGCTGACTGAGCACGACAGTGTGCTCGATACCGTGGCAATTAAACAAGTATTTGATACTCAGTTTACCAACCCAAACAATAAGTTAGTTTGGTTTGGTTCTAAGCCAAGCGAAGTGGACGGAGACACCCGCTACATCTACAGCCGCAACGAAGAGCTGCGGATCAGTAATATGTCTCATATGGGCATACTCTATTCACCGAGCAACCCTTATTACGGTGTGAATGGGAGTGAACGTATTTGCCGAAATGGCTCCGACATGACGGCAGATGAAATTAGCCGTTGTAATGCGGGGGAAGAAGTTTGGTATAGCGCTTGGGACGGCCGAGCTAATGAACATATTCACGCAAGGCTTACGTTCAATCCATGGTACGACACCATGGTGTCTGATCTTACTCAAGCATTGGATTTGTAAAACACAAAGCAGCGAGATCTGAATATTATATTCTTGCTCTGAAATCTAAGCCCTTCGATGTTTTCGAAGGGCTTTAAATTTAGTCTCGATTTAACAAGTGGTTAGCTTAGTTTCTATCATCGTAAGCTTTGCGAGCCCGCTCAATATCTTCCTTATGATCGCCCGCCCAAGTTACCAACTGATACAACGGCTTAACCAGATCTCGCCCCATTTCTGTTAAACAGTACTCCACACGAACGGGAACTTCAGGATAGACAGTTCGATTGACGTAACCTTCTCGCTCTAAATCCCTCAGTGTTTGGGTCAGCATTCGCTGTGAAATCCCTTCTACTCTTGATTTTAGTGAGTTAAAACGGTCGGTTCCATCGACCAGTGCGAACAGTATGAGTAGTGACCATTTATCGCCAATTTGTGCAACGACATTACGAACAGGGCATTCTTCGTTGTTGTAGAAAACCCTTCTTTCTGGCTGAGATTGTGCTGCCATTCGCGGCTCCTTTTTTAACTCAATAGGCTTCATAGGTAACCAAAATGTGACTAGCGAACATTTCGGTGCCTTCTTGTTATGTAGGTTACTATTAAATACTATAGTGATCAATGTATACCTAAGGAAGAGTAGAACACTAGGAGCCAATTATGTTTAAAGCGATCACTGCATTCATTTTATTACTAATGACTACAACCGTTTATGCGCAAGCCGCAGATAAGCTCGTCGTTGATTTAGATGGACTGAAAAAGCCAAGTTGGTCTGAGCAAGAATTAAAAAATGCAGAGCTCATTACTGACTTTGTTCAACATTTGATGAACGACCACGATTTTGACTATGTACTGAAACACTACAACGACAGTGCTTATGTTCAACACAACCGAAACTTACCCGACAAGGTGACTGGGCTAGTGGGCTTTTTGCAAGAGTTTGTAGAGGAATACCCAGATTACACCTACGATGTGAAGCACATCTTCGTTGATGGTGATTACGTGATTTTCCATTCCCACGCGACGCTGAATAAAGAAGATAGAGGTAATGACCAAAAAGGCATGAACATCATTGATACTTGGCGAATTGAAGACGGACGAATTGTTGAGCATTGGGACTCAATTCAAGCGCTGGACTTCTCCATGCGTGTCTACTCTCTGATAAGCGGTGGTGATATCCAAAACGAGAATGGCGTGTTTTAAAGAGTTTCGGCAATGAAACAAAACAGAGGAGCATTGTGGCTCCTCTTTTTTGCATAAGGTTCTGACAAAAACGCTTCGGTTAATCGTTGGCTTAACCTGTAAACGCAGCATGGAAAGTGATGTCACCCTCTGGCGCCGCTTCATCTTCTTCAAGAAGTAGTGCAAGCACATATTCCGCCGGGACTCCCGGTAGGGTTAGGTTAGTGCGCTGTTTGAAACCAAAGCGGCCATAATATTCTGGCTCACCAAGTAGAACGATGCCTTTCGCGCCTTGTGATTTCAGTTGTGCTAAACCTTCGCGCACAAGCAAACTACCGATCCCTTTGCCTTGTTGGTTAGGTGCCACAGACAACGGCGCTAGGCCGTACCAACCTGATGTTTCCTCACCAATTTGTACTGGCGAAAATGCAACGTGCCCTAGAATCTGTTCGTTCTCTTCTGCAACGAGCGATAAGGACAATGCGTTGTCTTGGCGTAACCTATTGATGATTAGGTGTTCTGTCGGTTTTGCTCCCACTTCATGATGAGGGTGATTTTCGAATGCAGCATAAGTGAGGCTTTCGATGGTTTTAATGTCGGATTCGATTTCAGTTCTGATTTTCATAAATTGTCTTCTTAAGTTTCTAACCTATGTGATGAACTCTAAACTATAAAGCTGTAGACAGGTCAACAGATAAATTGACCTTTGATATGAGGGAATGACGGATGTGTGGACGATAGTGTTGGGCGCTAAGAGGCGGGATAAACTATGAGACGGGATAAATATTACGGGATTTGTCAGTTTGAGACGCACATAAAACCGTTAATTTTCAACTTGGGTATACTCAGGTTGATAGTCACTAAGGAGGATGCCGAAATATGTCTAAAACCGCGAAACTCAATAACGAAGACAAACTAGTAAAAAAGGCGTTAGAAATTGGCGGTAAGATGGCCAAAATGCAGGGCTTCGACTTACCTCAGTCACCTCAGCCAGTTAGAGTCAAAGCGGTGTATCTGTTTTTAGTTGATGCAAAGCAAATCTCCCCGTTACCGGAAAGTAAGCTCGATGGCGCGAACATCAAACACCGATTGGCGCTGTGGATTCATAAAGCATTACCAGATGATGATCCTCTAAAATAGACACAAAAAAGCGAACCGTTCGGTTCGCTTTTTTTGTTCTATTAAATGCCAGATTTCGCGAGATACGACGCCATTTCTTCTTCTGGCACCATGCCTCCGCCTGTCGCCCAAACTAAGTGGGTGGCATTGTTCATCTTGTCTGGGCTGAACTGCATGCGCTCCATGTAGTCACTCTCGCTTGCCAGTATTACAGGGCCAATCATACCTGCTAACGCTGAGGGTTCTAATTGAATGCTTTCCGATTGATTGAGTTGCCCTAACAAGCGATACATTCTCTGGTCGGAAATGGTGAAGTAGCCATCCAATAACCTCTCCATAGCGCGGCCTACAAAACCAGAAGCGCGGCCCACAGCTAGGCCATCCGCGGCAGTTATGTTATCAATACCGATATCTTGAACGCTGATTTCATCGTGAAGCTGAGTGTGCACGCCAAGAAGCATGCATGGGGAGTGGGTTGGTTCGGCGAAGATACAATGCACATGATCGCCAAACGCTAATTTGAGCCCGAATGCCACCCCACCAGGGCCACCGCCAACACCACAGGGTAGATAAACGAATAATGGATGTTCGGCATCGACTTGGACTCCACTGTCTTCAAACTGTTTCTTAAGCCGTTCGCCCGCGACGGAGTAGCCCAAAAACAGCGAGCGAGAGTTTTCGTCATCAATGAAAAAACAGTTGGGATCTTTCCCGGCTTCTTTTCGCCCTTGTGCGACTGCGACGCCATAGTCTTGCTCGTACTCGACAACGTTAACCCCATTGGAGCGTAGTTTGTTTTTCTTCCATTCCTTGGCGTCGGCAGACATATGAACACTGACTGAAAAGCCCAACTTGGCGCTGATGATACCAATCGACATACCAAGGTTGCCAGTAGAGCCTACTGCAACACTGTATTGTGAGAAGAAATCACGAAATGTATCGCTGTCCAATTTACTGTAGTCGTCACTCTTACTCAGTAACCCAGCCTCGATCGCAAGTGTTTCTGCCAGCACCAAAATTTCATAGATCCCACCACGCGCTTTGATCGAGCCGGAAATCGGCAGGTGGCTGTCTTTTTTCAGCAGCAAACGCCCGCAGATTGGCTTTTGGTATTCTTGCTCCAGCAAGCGTTTCATCGCAGAGATTTCAACGACTTCAGACTCGATAATGCCGTTGGTTTTAGCGGTTTCTGGAAACACTTGTTCGAGATAAGGCGCGAATCGCTTTAGTCGATCACTGGCGTCTTTAACATCATTGGCATCGAGTCCCACGTAGGGCAAACCTTGTTCTAGGCTCGTGATAGATGGATTAAACCAAGCGGTTTCCTCTAGCGCGATAAGCTGATTTAGCAAAGGGTATTGCTTGGTCAGTGTGTGGACATCAATCGTCATCGTAAATCCCTGTTGGTGAGCACTATGGTGAGCTAAGTGAATTGCTAAAGCCGCCCATAAATCGCTGGTGGCTTAGTCCTATTAGACCTATGCGAGTAAACGATGACAACTGATGATTTTTCACTTTAGTGTGAATTATATTGAATCAAAATATACCTATAATTCTTCTTGTGTGAATTTGTGTCCGGTATAACGCCTTTGAGCCGTTCATTGATTTACAATCACACGCTACTTATTGATCAAAGCTGAATTCAAACCATGTACACAAAAGAGAACCTATTTTCTGGGCAAAGCCGTGTTAACAGCTTTCAACTTTCCAAACTTCATACCTTTGAAGTGGCGGCGAGACACGGCTCGTTTTCGTTGGCGGCGGAAGAGTTATCGCTTACACCCAGTGCGATTTCGCATCGAATCAATAAGTTGGAAGTAGATATAGGTATTCAACTGTTTAAACGTACTCACAGGAAGATAACCCTGACAGAAGAGGGCGTTCGCATTTATCAATCGCTGCAAAAAGCGCTCAATGAATTGAACCAAGAAATCTTTGATGTTAAGAGTGGCGATGTATCTGGCCCACTAACGGTTTATTCACGGCCGTCCTTTGCTCAGTGTTGGTTAGTACCGCGGATACACGACTTTAACCAGCGTTATCCAGATATAGAGCTCAGACTATTAACCGGGAACGAGAACGTTGATTTTCAAGGTTATGGCATCGATGTGGCGATTTACTTCGACGAACACAGGCCAAAGAAACTGCATTGCGAAACTCTATTTCAGGAAACGATAATTCCTGTTTGTTCCAGTGAGTACGCCGCAAGGTTTGATTTGCATGGATCAATTCATAACCTAGCGAACACCACGTTACTGCATGACAATCAGGCGTGGGATTACGACTCGAACGATGATGAATGGCAAGGGTGGGCAAAGGCTAACGGGATTAAAAGCTTGTTGAGCCAATCGAGTATTGGTTTCGACCGTTCAGACTTAGCCGTGGTGGCTGCGACTAACCATGCTGGTATTGCCATGGGGCGTTGCAGCTTGGTGCAAAACCAGCTTTTATCGGGTGAACTCATTACGCCATTTACCGGTACGGAAGTACCATGCAAACAAAGCTATTATGCTGCAACACTACCGACAAGGCGCAGTGAGAAAGTGACGCTGTTTATCGAATGGCTGAAGTCTCAAACGTAGCAATAAAAAAGGCGTGTTGAAAGGGTTAGCTTTAACACGCCTTGAATGTTCATGGATTACCAATCAGGCGAAGCGGATTGAGTTTTCTATCTCAACGCCATTATTCGGCGTTGGCTGTTGAAGTATTGTTTTGCTTCTTTTCGTTTCGAGCTAACCAGATAAGCGGCACCACGATCATTGCTGTGCCAATCACCATGGCTAAATCGGGCATTTCACCAAACCAGATCAAACCTACGCCAACTGCTCCAAGCAAACCGCTGTATTCGGCACTGGCGATTTTATTGCTTTCTGCCGAGCGGTACGTCACCACGCATATTGCCGCGTAAATAAGAATAAAACTGCTTGAACCCGCGGCGGTGATCAGCGGTGACCAATCCCATTCACGGCCCTCCCAAATAGCAAGCCCAAGTGAGGCCGGAATTCCTGCTAAATTGGTGAGCAATAATGTTTGCGCCACGGTTTGGTGCTTAGGCAGTTTACGGATCAATAAGTTATTGCTGGCAATGGTTAACGCTACGATAAGCGCTGCAATGGCAGCCCAATCGAACTCGGTTGGACGAATGATGACAAGAACGCCCAGAAAGCCAAATATACCCGCCGCGATGGAGTAACGGTTAAGCTGTTCTTTGAAAAATACCAATGCTAACGGCAGCATCATCAAAGGTGCAGCATAGAAAATGGCGTTGGCCGTCGCCAATGGCATTGCATTGATGGCAAACACCATAAAGATCGCGCCCAGCAACCATATGTGCGCGCGCAGGGCGTGCCATTTCAGTCCATCAGTGAAACTCTTTTTACTCACGCCATAACAAAAAGGCAGCAGAATCAGCACAGCCGTTAACTGTCTAAAAAAGACAAATTGAAACACAGCGGTGTCTTCGCCCAAGGTTTTAATTAAGGCATCAGAGAAAACCGCAATAAGGTTACCGACAATGAGTAAACCCATTGCCATTCCAACAGACATTGTAGGCATGACGAAGCTCCTATCATTGACTGACGCGTGTTCAGTGTGAGTGAAAAAGAAAGTAAAGAACTATGATGGCGTAAGCTTAATGCATAAAATCGCTTCATATATAATGATAAAAATTTACTTAGTATGAGCTCAACTAATAATGAAATTACCTCCTCTGAGAGCAATACAATGTTTCGAATCGGTTGCTCGTTTAAACAGTTTTTCTCAGGCCGCGATAGCGCTTCACGTAACGCAAAGTGCGGTGAGTCATCAGGTTCGTTTGTTGGAAGAATACCTAGGTGAAACCTTGTTTGTTCGCCAAGGAAGAAACTTGTCGCTAACCCCAATAGGCGAGCGTTACTACGAAGAGGTATCCCATTCTTTGCAGAACATCGCGCAAGCGAGCCACCAGATTCGCGAAGGAGAGAGCGGAAAAATCCGCTTGGCCATGTACAGTTCTTTGGCGGTGAAATGGTTGGTGCCAAGGCTGGAAAATTTGCGCCAGCAGCATCCAGAAATCGACTTGACTCTCACCATGGTGGCTGATGAACCTGAGTTTTCGGATCAAGTGGCCGACTGCTTTATCACAGCCTATCCGCCAAAGAAAAACTATGTGAGCGATTTTCTCTATAAAGAGCAGTTGTACCCGTTCTGCAGCCAAAAGGTGTGGCAGAGAATTGAAGATAAACCTTTGCCAGAGGCGCTATGGGATCAGCCGCTACTTTCAGTAAGCTCGATATTCAAGGAAAGCGGTGAAGCGAAAGACTGGCTTCAATGGTGTGAACGTGGTGGTTTCAGCCTACCGAGCGATGTGAAAATCAGCCAATTCAGCCATATGGTGTTGGCCGCCGAAGCAGTCAAATATCACCAAGGCATTGCGTTTTTGAACGACTACTTCCTTAACGACCAAGACCTCCAACAAAACCTAGTTCGCATCCCAATGCACGATTTACCGACCGGCGACAATATGTACTTTGTTTACAAGAAATCGAGAGCCAAACAGTTCGAAATTAAAACGTTAGGTCACTGGCTAAAGCAACAATGTTTTGATTATGAGTAAACAGTAATATTGACGAAAATCGACTTTCGTAACACTCGCTCAAATAGAAATGGGTGCGAGATAGAGAATCTATACATTGGGCATTTTGGGGCAGTGTGAGCCAGCCTAAGTTACTGTTAATATTGGTATGGTACGAAGTGTGGTTTAAGTGCCTAGGGAACTAGACAGAATAATTCTGCATTTAAACGCAGAAATATTCTGTCTAATAACTGTTAGGCTATTGGGAGAGTTCATTGTTCGAAGTTGGTAAAATCTATAACCGTCGCTCTGATATTCACGGTGTATACAAAGGTCAACAGTATGGGGGGATCGCTACGCCAGCTAATCATCCTTATGTATTTATATTTACCAGTGATGCTGGTGAAGAGTTCGGCTATTCCGATGGTTTTGGCCCTGATGGTACGTTTAGGTATACAGGAGAAGGCCAAGAAGGTGATATGCAGATGGCAAAAGGTAATTTGGCAATCTTCGAGCACCAGGAAAACAAAAAAGAAATCTTGTTGTTTGAGTCGACGACAAAAGGCTTTGTGCGTTTTGTGGGAGTATGTAGCTACATTGAACATCATATCGAGCAGCGACCTGACAAAAACGGTCAACTTCGAGATGCTTTAATTTTTCACTTGGATGTACTTCCGCAATCAAGGCTTCCGGGAGTAGTAAATGGAAAGGCTCTTTATTTAACCAAACCGACTAAAAGCAAATCACTTAAACAATTGCGCGATATTGCTACAGCTGTGACCCCGAACGATGTGGACGTAAAAGAACAAATTGCTCATGTCCGTTATCGCAGTGAGGCTATAAAGTTATATGTTAAAAAGCGCGCAAATGGGGTTTGTGAAGGTTGCAGAAGCAAGTCACCCTTTGAAACTAAGGCTGGACCTTATCTGGAAGTCCATCATTTAACTAGGCTTGCTGACGGTGGTGCTGACTGCCCGGAAAATGTTATTGCTCTATGTCCTACATGTCATAGGAGAGCGCATTATTCAATCGACAACAAAGAATTCAACGATCAGTTGTCAAGAATAGCCCTTAGCATTGAAGAAAAAATCGCTCAACAAAGCATTTAAGAGTAATTCGCAACGCTTGGCAATTTCGCTTCGCTCAAGTATAGCCAAACGCGGCTCACACCTTAACAGGACGTTATCTAAATGGAGAGAAATCAGCAATGAAGTTTAGAAAGTACAATCCGAAAGACAAGCAAGCATTAGTCGATATTTTGCTATCAAATTGTCCTAAATACTTCATAGAAAGTGATCAATCGGATTTAATCGACTTCTTAGACAATTATGCTGACGACAACTATTTAGTCGTTGAAGCTCAAGATCAAATCATTGGATGCGGTGGTCATTACACCAAAGGCAATATCCATGGAATCGCTTGGGTTATGTTTCGTCATGGATCTCTTGGGTATCGTCAGTTGTTACCAACAGTAGACGCATTTTATCGAGAAATTGACAGTCGCATACGAGCAGAGGGCAACTTGTATGACATCCACATATCCACCACTCAGCTGATGGAAAAGTTGTTTAATCGTTATGGTTTTAAAACAGTTTCAGTTATCAAAAATGGCTTTGGTTTAGGGTTGCATCAGTACGATATGGTTAAGTCGTTTACACGTTGAGAAATCTGCCAACAAAAGATTTTAGAGTGATCCCCAACATTTGGTGTTTTTTGCTATGTGTCGCGTGTTTAAGACGGTATGAAGAACCTTTGATATTGTGTTGCTCATCTCATGATGTCGCTTAATGTGTTATTTTGCCGTCGGGCAAGAATACAAGGATTATCTATGTTTATCGTCTCTTTGACCTATCAGGTGCCTCTAGAACAAGTCGATGCTTTTATTGCTGAGCATGTGGAATACCTCGATGAGCAATATGCAAAAGGCCACTTCATTCTATCTGGCCGCAAAGAACCAAGAACAGGTGGTATTATCATTTCCACAGTTCGCGACCGAAATAAATTGAATGAGGTACTCGCTCAAGACCCTTTTCACAGGGAAGGCTTAGCAAGTTATGAGGTAACAGAAATGGTGCCAACCAAAGCGTCAGAAAGATTAGGGTTCCTCGTTTAGCATTTGGTGTATAACAAAAGACTACAGCAACCACTCTCGAACAATGAAAAGGCGAACCGTATGGTTCGCCTTTTGCTGGTTAGTACTCAGCTGTGATGATTACTTGCCCAGTAATGCCAATAGTTCATCAACAGAGGGTAATGCTGTCATGGCACCTTTTTGAGTGGTAGCGAGCGCGCCGCAACCATTGCCCCAACATATCGCAGCTTCAATATCATCCCACGAGCGCCATTGCTGAGTTTGAGACAGCTTTGCCAGTAAGCCACCGACAAATGCATCGCCGGCACCAGTAGTATCAATCACCTTGTCGATTTTCGAACCTGAAATCAGCCTACGTTCGCCACCAAACAAGGCTAATGCACCTTCAGGGCCTAAAGTGATCAGCACTAATTTGTTGGTTTGCTTTTCAAACATGGCTAATGCCTGTTCAAGCTCGCTCGTATCTGTAAGAAACAAGAGCTCTTCTTCAGAGAATTTCACCACGTCGGCAAGCTCTACGGCTTTCATTACTGCTGGCTTAATTTCAGCTTGGTTAGGCCATACTTCGTCACGTAAGTTCGGGTCGAAGCTGACGTAACCGCCCGCCGCCTTGATACGGTTCATGGCTTCAAAGGTTGCACCGCGAGAAGGCTCGTTAGCCAATGCAATGGAGCAGCTGTGCATCCATTGATTTGCTGAAAACTCAGGGATATCTTGCTCGGCAAAGAACTGGTCGGCACTGGGTTTGACCATAAAGGTAAAACTGCGCTCGCCAGTGTCGTCCAAATCCACGATGACTGTCGAGGTGCGTTGTTCGTCGTCGAGTAGCATCTTGTCTGTGCAGACTCCCTCGGTTTTTAGGGTTTCTTTCATGAAGCGTCCAAGCGGATCTTGCCCAACACGGCCGAAGAAGGCAGCATCACCTTTTAAGCGAGCGATCGCGACAGCAACATTGGCTGGTGCACCGCCAGGGCATTTTAAGTAACTGCTGTCGTCTAATGGGATAAGATCGACGACTGCATCGCCCGTAACCCAAACCTTGTTCATTTTCATAGTGTGACCCTTAACCTTGAGTGTCTTGAAGTTAGAATGCTTATCGATGAGCGAGGTAAAGACTTAGAATTCGTAGAATAGGCGAATTCGAGCACCAAAGTCATCTTCTTCTGCGAAGTTGTCTACACTGGCTTGTTGGGTGAGCTTATTGTCGACCGTAGTATAGTAAGTGCCCCAATAAGATTGAGAAATCTTGTATCTCTAGCACGTCATTGAACGCATACGACGCATACCAAGTCGAAACGTTCACATCACCTTCAGCCCAACCTGCGAACTCTTTGTTCTCGTATTCGTTCATTGAGTGGATGTAGCCAAGGCCAATATTGTTCCAAAGAGCATTCGCACCGAACGACAGGTTGTTCTCATCTACCGCATCTAAGTAAGCCACGTTCGCGTTAACTACCCAGTCACCGCTGGTCCAGTTACCTGTTAGGCCATAACCTGTACGGTCTGAAATATCCACACCATTTGGCAACAATAGCGTCTGACACTAGGTTAGTTTCAACAGATGCTGCAATACGGAAATCGTTCATCTGGTACGCAACCACTGGGCGGACTAGGAATGAATCTTTCGCTGAATCGATGGTTTGGCCGTGGTAAGAGCCGCCAACACCGCCATCGAATAGGTTAGAGCGGTCGCCCAGCATAGCACCCACTTCTACATACAAGTTGCCGAAATCTTGGTAGTACATGATTTGGCCATCAGAGCCGCGGCCACGTGCTTCTTTCGCTTGGTAAGTGTAAGCCGAGCCATCGCTGTACAAGTCGTTTGCAGTGTCGCCAGAGTACTCTAGGAATACATCCAAGCCGACAGGGAACATGTCGTAAGCTTCAAAGCGACCTGCTTTGATTGCCCAAGACTCTTTCTTACCAAATTCAAAGTACGCGTCATCGAGTGCGATATTGCCTGTACTTTCAAATAGCGGCTGGGCTTTAACCCCAACGAAGTGACCGTTGCTCGAGTACTTCTCTCCGGCAAATTCAATCAGTACACGGCCGTCTTGGTTAAATTCACTGTTGTCTGCGGCGTTTGATTCGCGGTCTTGGTAGTTGAAGTTTAGCTCTACGTTACCGCCGACTGAAAAATTCCCTTCTTCGTTATCTACGATGCTGATCCCTGCATTTGCCGTCATTGCGGTTGAAACGAAAATAGCTGCTGCTGAAAGCTTAAAGGTGTTTTTCATGAGGATACCTATGTTTAATCGTTGGCCCTTATTCAGGGCCTTGGTTTGGCTGTTGAAGTGGTTCTAATGCCACTTATTGTTGTGGTATTCGGCTAAGCGACCGAATTAGAAGCATTGAATTGGAGACAAGTAGTGCAAGGTTGCGCTGGCGTCTTCAATTTCTAGCGTGTTTAAATCGTCAATAAAGATGCGAGAGGTGAACACGGTTTTGCCGCTGTCTGCGAAGATCTCAATCGCTGAGTTATCTACGAAGATACGAATGCGTTGCGCCTGTTCTACGCGCTGGGCGTAACGAACGGTGCCATAAGCTTCTGCGTGAACGTGAGAGACATGGGTCCTGTCTAAAGTAAACTCTTCACTGTTACCGCTAAACACCATGCGCTCGCCCGCTGCGTTAGCAAACGCGACAGAGAATGTTTCGTTAACATCCAGCTCCAGTTCAAATGCGCGTGAGGTTAGCTCTACAGATTCGTTTACCGTTTCCGTGCTGCTGCGCAGAGCTTCTAGCTCTTTTAGCGGAGCTTGGATCAGGTAGTCGCCTTCGATGGTCAGCTCACGAGGTAGGGTGAACATGTGCGCCCAGTTGTTTTTGTCGGTTGGGTAGTCACTCTTAGAGTTACCTAGCCAGCCAATTAGGATTCTGCGCTGTTGGTTGTCTAGATAGGTTTGCGGCGCGTAGAAGTCGAAGCCTTTATCTAGCTCGCGATAACCTTGGTTGTTGAACTCTTGAGTATCGAAGTTGATGCGATCACCCACCATGTACACCACAGAGAAAACGTTCTTGAGATCGTATTTGTTATCTGAGCTCACGCCTTGTGGTGAGAAGATGTAAACGCCTTTGTCATCTTGCTCGTAGTAGTTCGGGCACTCCCACATGAAGCCAAAGTCATTCAAACCTACATCAATGTTGCCCACGTATTCGTAGTCATTAATCGCATTGCCACGGTAGTAAGCCAATTTGCCTTTTTCGTCATGGCCTTGAGCGCCAATCAGCATGTGGTATTCGCCATCGCGGTCAACCAAGATAGGGTCGCGGAACTCAGACGTGTAAGACTCGAAATTCACATCAACCACAATGCCTTTTTTGTCTATCTTGCCGTCTTTGTCCATCACTGCCATCACTTGTGTTGGGAAGCGGTTCTGCTCGTCGTCCAGTAGATTCGCGGTGTAGAACAAGTAAAGCTCGTCACCTTGTGGCACCGCAACACCTGTGTAGCAGCCATGGTGGTCGTATGTTTTATCTGGATACATTGCGATGCCGCGATCGGTAAAGTTCACAAAGTCTTTAGTGGATACGTGGTACCAGTGTTTTAAACCATGTACTGGGCCCAAGGGGAACCATTGATAAAACAGGTGGTGTTCACCGTTGAAATAGCTCAGGCCATTTGGGTCGTTCAACAAACCGTGTTTAGGGGCAACGTGGTATGTTGGATAAAATGGGTCGGTTTGTGTCGTGCGTTCGATTTCCGCTAGGTACTCAGAACTGACTTCATCGATTCGTACAAAACGATTCTGACGGTTAGAAAAATCCATAGAGACTCCTAGGAGAGCAGGGCTCTCCCATCAAAAAACAGTATAAAAAGGAATGAGTTAGGTTCTGATTACTTGCTAGCTAGCGTTTCTGGTTCTTTGTAGAACAGCTTGGTAAGAGCAAACGCGGTAATTGCGCCAATCAGCATGACAACAATGTACATACCTAAGCCACCACCAAGATAAAGTAGGATGCCCGGCAGCATAGTTGCGCCTGTACCTGCTGAGCCAATGCCCGCAATAGCGCCGATACAGCCACCAATCGCACCGCCCACGCAGCCGTATAGGAATGGTTTAACGCGTGGTAGCGTCACCGCAAACATGGCTGGCTCTGTGATACCAAATAGCGCGGGAAGCGTGGCTCCAAACATGCCTGAACGTTTGACTTTATTGGTTTGCATAGTCACTACAGCCATCGCTGCACCAAACTGACCAGCGATTGCTGCCGTGCCTAGTGGGTTGATGAAGTCGAAACCTGTGTCTGTCACCATCGCTATAGTGATTGGCACGATGGTGTGGTGCATACCGGTTACGGCCATAAATTGGATTGCGCCACCGTAAATTAGGCCGCCAATGCCGTATGGAATCTGCAAGAAGTATAGGACGGCTTCAGTGATCAGTTTTTCTACGCCAAGAAGAATCGGGCCAACGAACACTAAACCTGCAATTAGCGACACCAACAGAGTGATGAATGGGGTAAGGATAAGATCCAATACCTCTGGAACGTATTTGCGAGAGGTGCGCTCAACCATCGCGGCAAACCAACCCATAAACACCGCTGGAAGAATTGAGCTTTGCAAGCCAGTGACGGCAATATCAAAGCCCATAAACGGAATCATCAACGCTTCAGCGTTACCAAATGCGACGTCCCATTTGCTGGCGAGTTGCGGTGCTACGAGCATCAAACCAAGCACGATACCGAGAACAGGATTACCGCCAAACACACGCATGGCCGACCATGTGACCAATACTGGAATGAAGATAAAGGCGGTGTCGGTCAGAACCTGAGACAAGATGTTTAGTTGAGGTGAAAGCTCAACACCAAACCCATTAACTAGCAGGCCACGTAAGCCCATTAGCAAACCAGTTGCGACTAACGCTGGGATGATTGCGACGAAAATATCAGAGAATGTGCGAGTGACTGCTTGGAACGTGCTGACTTTGTCTTTTTTCTCTTCAGGCTGAGCCGTTTCTTCGGTTGGGTTATTGCCTTTCATGATAGCGAACACTTTGCCGACGAAGCCTGTACCCAAGATCACTTGGTGCTGGCCGTTTTGAAAGAAGTAACCGTGCACTCCTTCTGTTGCACTGAGTCCTTCAGCGTCTACTTTCGTATCGTCCTTGGCGACAACACGCAGCCGTGTTGCACAATGATTAAGCTGAGCGATGTTCGCCTCTCCACCGAGTAAGGCCATAACGGTATTCGCTACAACGTTCGCATCTCGCGCCATAAATTTCGTCTCCTAAGAGTGCAAAGAAATATCAACCTGTATTTAACTTGTATTTACGATAATACAAGTTAGATACAGGTTGTATTTTTCCTTTCCATTTTTTGTCATTCGTCACACTTGTTATTGTTCAAAAATGCATAAGGTTGCTTACTTTTTTGGAAAGAGCTGGTTGTTCCGTTGCGTCATTCACCCCGAACACCCGTCACTATGCTACGAATCCTGCTTTTTGAAATCGCTGGATATATCACTGTCGATAAATAAAAAAATAGCCCACATTTGTGGGCTATTAAGTGTTCAATTAGATTCGAGCGGTGATTTCAAAGTCATACAAGCTCGATTTGTAATACACGATGGAGTATTCGTAGACCTGCCGTTCTTCACAGAAGTTCTGCGATTGGTTAATTAATATGGGCTCTAGCTTATCGGCCGCTAACAGGCGTTGAGCATCGGTATCGGGCAGGGAAGGAATGAGCTTTTGTTGGGTTTTAACCATCTCAATTCCATGGCGGTTTAAGTACTCAAATTTAGAGCCTTCTAGGTCTTCTTTAGTCAGATTCGGTAGTAGAACACGAGGAATGTAAAATTCTTCATAGGACACCACCTGATCTTCGATTAAGCGCAATCGGCGCGCGAAATTCACAGGTTCACCTTGTTGAATGTTCAGCTTTTCCGCCACAAGATCCGACGCTGGCATAACCTGAAAGTCATCCACAATGTTTTGCGCCTCTAAACCAGACCCTGCCGCTTCTTTGGCAAAGCCAGACATAGATAGAAAGTCGTGCCTCAGTTTGTTGGGTTTTACAAAGCTGCCTTTGCCTTTTTCGGAGAAGATGTAGCCAAGTTCAGTCAGTTGCTGCAGCGCTTTGCGCACCGTGACACGGCTAACTTCAAGCACTTCCACCAATTGATTTTCAGAAGGCAGCTTACTCCCTGCAGGGTAGGTGCCTTTGTCTATCTCTTGCTTAATTTTTTCGGCAACTTGTACATACAAGGGCTGGAGATTTTTTTGGTCGAATAGCTCAGTCATAATGGTGTGTAAGCAATCGCTCCCTAGCGAAAAGTGCTCTAAAAACAGAGCGCTGAAGATCTTATTGTAATGAAATCATGTGCGATAAGCCACGGGAGATATATCGGTATGGAGCCCAGTTGGCGCAATTACACATGGCCCGTATCCCGAGCTATATGGATGGCTACACCAAAGAGAAGACATAAAACAAAAGGCGAACCTCATGGTTCGCCTTTTCTGATAACGCAGTACTAATCTCTTAGATGTTTAAACTGAAGCTCAACCAAGCGTTGGTAAAGTTCGCAGCTATTGATTAGCGATTGGTGGTCGCCGACGTCGACCAATTGGCCTTGGTCGAGCACGGCGATTTGGTCGGCGTGCTTGATGGTTGATAAGCGGTGGGCAATGATAATCGTTGTTCTGCCGCGCATCAGCTCTTCCAGTGCTTGCTGCACGTGGTGTTCGCTTTCACTGTCTAACGCGCTGGTGGCTTCGTCTAAGAGTAGGATATTAGGGTCTTTTAATATGGCACGTGCTATGGCGATGCGTTGGCGTTGGCCACCAGAAAGTCTTACGCCGCGTTCACCAAGAAAGCTGTTATACCCATCTGGTAGGCTTTGAATGAACTCATGAGCGTGCGCCTTTTTTGCGGCCTCGATAACTTGTTCATCCGTTGCATCTGGGTTCCCGTAGCGAATGTTATGAAACACATCGTTACTGAACAACGCTGGCTGCTGGGGAACAAGGGCCATCTGTTTTCTTAGTTCATTCGGATCGAACTGATTAAGCTCGATACCACCTAACGTTACTTTCCCTTCTTGTGGGTCATAGAAACGTTGCAGCAGTTCGAATAGGGTGGTTTTACCTGCGCCAGAAGGGCCAACTAGCGCTAACACTTTTCCTTCATGTGCGGTGAGTGTCAGGTTGCGCGTTGCTGGTTGATCTGGCCGCGATGGGTAGCAGAAAGTCACTTCATTGAACGCGACTTCTGGCGTTAGGTTTTCTAAAGACGTTGGGTTTTCTACTGGGGCAATGATATGGCTTTCCACTTGGAGGATCTCGACCAAGCGTTCGGTTGCGCCTGCTGCACGTTGTAGCTCGCCCATGACTTCAGAAATTGTACCGAGTGAGGAAGCAACCATAATCGCGTAGAAAACAAACGCCCCCAAGTCACCAGCAGACATAGTGCCGTTGATCACATCGCTGCCACCCACCCAGAGCATGCCAGCAATGGCACTGAATACGATGATAATTACTCCGGAGATAAGAATCGCACGTTGTTTTACTCGCTGGCGGCCAATTTCATACGCCTTTTCTACTTCAAGGGCGAATGATGCTTTTTCTTGGGGTTCTCGGCTATAACTTTGTACCGTTTTGATGTGCTCAATGGCTTCGCCAGCATAAGAACCGACGTCCGACATGGAATCTTGGCTTTGGCGAGATAACGCTCTAACGCGGCGTCCAAATACCAAGATTGGAATTAAGATAAACGGCACGGAGGCGAGCACAATTAAAGTGAGCTTAATATTGGTCGCAAAAAGCATAATGATTGCACCCGCACACATAAGTGCGCTGCGCATCGCCATAGAAAATGATGAACCAATGATGCTTTGAAGCAAGGTGGTATCGGTGGTGATGCGAGACATGATGTCGCCACTACCATTGGTTTCAAAGTAGCTTGGGTGCAGCGTGACGATATGGTTGAACACCGATAAGCGAATATCGGCGCTGACGCGTTCGCCAACAGAAGAAACCAAGTAGAAGCGAAAGAAAGTACCTATTGAAATCAGCACAGTGACCAGCATGATAAATTGAATCGCGCTGCCTAGATCTGATAGGGATTGCTGGCTAAAGCCTTCGTCGATAAGCAGACGAATACCGTGGCCAACCGATAAGGTTAAGCTGGCGGTAAAGACCAATGCAAACAGAGCAGCCACTACGCGGCCTTTATATGGCTTAATGAATTTGAAAAGCTCTAACAGAATGCCGAGGCTTTTTTTCTCGGGCTTGGCGTTTGAGTCGCCGGAACCTTGCTGTTGAGCGCTGAGCGTAGAAGAGACATCGTTTTGCATATGATGGCCTTAGATTGCTTGTCACCTTATAATTGAAGTTATTAAAGCATTTATTGCCCACTAGTGCAGCATAGGAAACAGAGTTTCCAATATTTCCTTATGCAAAAGCGCGTAAGGGGATCGAGAAATAAAGATGAACAGAAGTCAGTCGTTTTGAAATCAATCACTATGATAAGGAAGTGAGTAGTAGCCGCTGGATGGAATGTAGTATAAAATCGAACAGTGTTTTATATTTTTCTGGTTTCTAATGATGTACAGATATTCTTTTGCTTTATTTGGTCTAGCGGCTTCTTTAATTGGTTGTTCTTCAACGAGCGCAGTGTCTGAGCCCGAAGAAGTGATTATCCAAGCGCCTCAAACGGTTGAAGAAGAAGTTGTTGAAGAACAAGTGACTGAGCAAGAAATGACAGAGCAAGACGCGGATCAACAAGAAGTCGTTGAGCAGAAGCTGGTTGAGCAAGAACCAAAACCAAAAAGTATCGATGGGCGAGTACTGCTAGAAAACGAACCGACTAGGCAAGTATTGGGAGCGATAGAAAGCGTGACCGATACGCTCAATGTACTTAGCTTCGGTATTTTTGCGGGTTCGAGAACATAGCTCTTACTCTTCGCACCAAGGTCACCAATTAGCGGTAATATCACGGTTTACGCATCTTTTCTAACACGCTACATTGTGGAGACTTTGAATCTAAGGACGGAATTATGAGCGCTCATCTAAAACAGCTATGTCACACACATCTACCTGGCAACAAAGAAGATTCTCCAGCGGAGCACTTCAAAAAAATGGCGCAGTGGTGTGAAGACAATGACGTTAGCCATGATGTTTATGGTGAGGGCGAAACCATCCAAGCTTTCGAGCAAAAAGTGGCCGACTTACTGGGATATGAAGCCGGCCTTTTTGTTGTTTCAGGAACGATGACGCAGCCTACGGTGCTGGAGTTAGTGACTAAACAAAAGCGTAATCCCGTTGTTGCCATGCACCCATCGAGCCACATCTATGTTCACGAAAGGCAAGGCTATCAACTTCAAAACCGCTTCAATATTTTGCCAATCGGGAACGCATTCCAAACTTGGAAACTCAATGATCTAAAAGCATGGCCTGATGAAATCGCAGCCGTTCTCTACGAGTTGCCGATGCGTGAAATCGGCGGGCAATTGCCTTCATGGGATGAACTGGAAAAAATAAAGAATTACTGCTCTGAAAAGGGTATCCATCTCCATATGGATGGCGCCCGTTTATGGGAAGCTGCGGCTTATTATCAGAAAGATTACAGCCAAATCGCAAAAGGTTTTGATACCACTTACGTTTCGCTTTATAAGGGGGTTAATGGCCTTGGTGGCTCCATGCTGTTGGGCTCGAAAGCGTTTATTGAGCTCGCCTCGATTTGGATGAAACGTCAAGGTGGAAACCTTTATCATCGTACGCCTTACATCGTATCTGCTGCGATGCAGTTTGATGAAAAGCTCGCGAAACTGCCTAAGCTCTTTGAGCGCACAAAACAGATTTACGACCTCATTAGCGAGTTTCCAGAACTGGCGGCTAATCCAACCAAGCCCCAATCCAATATGCTGCACCTGATTCTTCCGTTTAGCTATGAAGAAGCGGTGGAACTGCAGCGCACCTTTGCGACGGAAAAAGGTATTTGGCTGGGCAACCCACAAGTAACTGCGCATCCGAATCAATCAGTGATTGAGTGGTATGTGGGAGACAATTTGTTGGACATTGAGGACGATGAGCTGAGGTCGTTTTTCACTGAGCTGCTTCACGGCTTTAAGTAGGGCTGGAGGCTTGGGGTGGAAGCGCTTCGCAATACTCCCCCTTAGCTTGTGTTTCTCAATAATTCGTTAGGGTGTAACCGTGCATCTATTTGATCGGTTTAAAGTCTATCTATACCACCGTAACCGCATTAAAACGTGGTCTGGTAACTTAACTAAGATTCAAGGCTGGTCTAGTGAACACGCCCAGCAGGTGCGATTTGATGTCATTCGAGGTGCCGCTGATTTTAATGGCAAGCATGTTGTTGATCTTGGGTGCGGCTACGGCGAGCTTTTCGATTTCCTATCCGAGCGGGATCAGTTAGCCAAATATACCGGTGTGGATCAGCAAAGGCAGTTTTTGAAATCAGCAAAACAAAGGTTAAGCGACAAGCTGGATATTTGTCGTTTTGCCTGTGCCGATCTTAGTAAGTTTTTTCATGACAACGTGGATATTGTGGTTGCGTGTGGATCACTAAACTACAAAAGCCGCGACTCTGAATACCTCACAAGCATGATAGCCCACATGTATAACATGGCAGGTGAGGCTGTTATCTTCAACCTACTAGACTCAGCTACTTTCCCTAAACAAAACCTTGTCACTGGCTACAATAAGCAGGGGGTTTATTTGTACTGTAAAACGCTGTGTGAAAACGTGGAATTGATCGATGGCTACGCCGACGACGATTTTACAATTGTGTTGAGGAAGTGATTAAAAAAGGCGAACCATACGGTTCGCCTTTTTATTTAAGCGGATACTACATATTAATCTTCGTAGTTATCGATGCTTGGGCACGAGCAGATTAGGTTACGGTCACCGTATACGTTGTCTACACGGTTGACTGTTGGCCAGTACTTAGAAAGCTTAGTTGCTGCTGTTGGGAAACAACCTAGCTCACGTGGGTACGGGCGATCCCATTCTTCGCTAGACAGGTCTACTTGCGTGTGTGGCGCATTCACAAGAGGGTTGTTGTCTAGTGGCCAAGCGCCTTCTTTCACTGCTGTCATTTCGTGGCGGATCGCGATCATTGCTTCACAGAAACGGTCTAGCTCTTCTAAGTCTTCTGACTCAGTTGGCTCTACCATTAGTGTGCCAGCAACAGGGAACGACATAGTTGGCGCGTGGAAACCATAGTCCATTAGACGCTTCGCAATGTCTTCTTCGCTGATGCCTGTTTCTTCTTTCAGTGGGCGAATGTCGATAATACATTCGTGTGCCACACGACCGTTGTTACCACGGTATAGAACAGGGTAGTGAGGGCGAAGCATTTCCATTACGTAGTTCGCGTTTAGGATTGCTACTTTCGTTGCTTCAGTTAGGCCAGGTTCGCCCATCATTGCAATGTAAGCCCAAGAAATTGGTAGGATTGATGCGCTACCAAGATCTGCCGCAGATACTGCGTAATCGCTACCTTGAACACCGTTTTCGATGTGACCAGGTAGGAATGGTGCTAGGTGTGATTTCACACCAATAGGGCCCATACCAGGACCGCCACCACCGTGTGGAATACAGAATGTTTTGTGTAGGTTTAGGTGAGAAACGTCTGAACCGATGAAGCCTGGAGACGTTAGACCAACCTGTGCGTTCATGTTTGCACCGTCTAGGTAAACCTGACCGCCAGCCGCATGAACCATTTCACATACTTCTTTCACTTGCTCTTCGTAAACGCCGTGCGTCGATGGGTAAGTGATCATGATGCTTGATAGGTTGTCTTTGTGCTTCTCGATCTTCGCTTCTAGATCCGCCATGTCGATGTTGCCATCGTCATCACATTTCACCACAACAACTTTCATTGAAACCATTGATGCTGTAGCAGGGTTAGTACCGTGAGCAGAGCTTGGGATCAAACATACGTTACGATGGCCTTCGCCACGGCTTGCGTGGTAACGCTGAATCGCGATTAGACCAGCATACTCACCCGATGCGCCAGAGTTTGGCTGTAGTGAGAAGTCGTCGTAGCCTGTGATTTCACAAAGCTTCTCTTTAAGATCTTTAGCAAGTGCTGTATAGCCGGCTGCTTGCTCTAATGGCGCGAATGGGTGAATTGAACCGAATTCTGGCCATGTTACTGGGATCATTTCTGCTGCAGCGTTTAGCTTCATCGTACAACTGCCCAGTGGGATCATGCCGTGCGTTAGAGAGAAGTCTTTATTTTCTAGCTGCTTCAGGTAACGCATCATTTGCGTTTCGCTGTGGTGCGTATTGAAAACAGGGTGAGTTAGGTACTTAGACTCACGACGACAGTTTTCTGGAATCGCTGCAAACTCGTTGCCTGCAATTTCGGTTGAAAGCTGTGCAACGCTCTCTTCTACGTTGAAGATGGCAAATAGCGCTTCTACATCACCTGTTGTCGTTGTTTCATCGAAACTGATACCAATTTGGCTTGGTAGTTTACGTAGGTTGATATCAGCAGCTTGTGCTTTTGCGTAAAGTTCTTCTGTTTTGTCACCAGTATTGATGGTGATGGTGTCGAAGAAGCTGTTGTGCGCTAGCTCGTAGCCAGATTTAGTTAGGCCAGCGGCTAGAATTGCTGTCATGTGGTGCGTGCGACGTGCAATAGTACGTAGGCCTTCTGCACCGTGGTAAACGGCGAAGAAAGAAGCCATGTTGGCCAGTAGAGCCTGAGCTGTACAGATGTTTGATGTCGCTTTCTCGCGGCGGATGTGCTGCTCACGAGTTTGCATAGCCATACGAAGTGCTTGGTTACCGTGAGTATCGATAGATACACCGATCACACGACCTGGCATAGTACGCTTGTGTTTGTCGCTTGTTGCCATGAATGCTGCGTGCGGACCGCCGTAACCCATAGGTACGCCGAAACGCTGAGCACTACCGATTACTACGTCTGCGCCCATTTCGCCAGCTGGCTTAAGCAGTGCGCAAGAAAGTAGGTCTGCCGCTACAGCAACAAGTGTTTTGTTAGCTTGAGCTTTTACGATGATGTCGGTTAGGTCACGAACTTCACCTGTTGTGCCTGGGTACTGAACCAGTGCGCCGAACACGTCTTGCTCTGGTAGCGTTTCTAAAGCACCAACCATCACTTCAAAGCCGATGTACTCAGCGCGAGTTTTTACAACTTCTAGCGTCTGCGGGTGTACATCGTCGGCAACGAAGAAGACTTTGCTCTTGCTCTTACCTGCGCGTTTACATAGCGTCATCGCTTCAGCTGCTGCTGTTGCTTCGTCAAGTAGAGAAGCGTTCGCGATTTCCATACCAGTTAGGTCCATAACCATTTGCTGGTAGTTCAGTAGCGCTTCTAGGCGGCCTTGTGAAATCTCAGGCTGGTATGGCGTGTATGCTGTGTACCAACCTGGGTTTTCTAATACGTTACGCAGGATCACGTGTGGCGTGTAGGTATTGTAGTAACCTTGGCCGATGAATGTGCGTTTTACTTGGTTTTGATCGGCAAACTCGCGCATTGCAGCAAGCATGTCGACTTCGCTTTTTGGCTCGGCCAATGTCATTGGCTGCTCTAGGCGAATTTGTGATGGAACGGTTTCGTCGATCAGTGCTTCTAAGCTTGTTGCGTTGATCGCTTCAAGCATTTTCTGTTGATCGGCTTTGTTTGGACCGTTGTGGCGTGCAACGAATTCGTTTTTGGTGCCCAGCTCAGCTAGTAGAGGGCTGTGAAGTAATTCAGTCATTTCTTTTACCTTCTCGCTAAGATTCTCGTATCAGCCATAGTGTGGTTATGGTTTGAAACGGTTTCAGGTAGTGCGTTGAGGACATCCTGAAGTGAACCTTAAAAAAAAGCTGCTCACTATTAAGAATAGCTGAGCAGCTTAATTTACGTCCTAATTACTCGTCTTCGATTGAGTTTAGGTATTCTTCTGCGTCTTTTAAGTTGTTTAGCTCATCAGCGTCAGAAAGTTTCACTTTAACGATCCAACCACCTTCGTATGGCTCTTCGTTGATTAGCTCTGGGCTGTCTTCTAGTTCTTCGTTGATTTCAACGATTTCACCAGTTACAGGAGCGTAGATGTCAGACGCTGCTTTTACAGACTCTACTAAAGAAAAGCTTTCGCCTGCTTCAACTTCGTCTTCAACTTCTGGTAGGTCAACGAACACTACGTCGCCTAGCATTTCTTGCGCATGCTCAGAAATACCGATAGTTACAGTACCGTCACCGTTGTCTTTTACCCACTCGTGGCTGTCTGCAAACTTCAGTGTGTTATCCATTGCTTAATCTCCAAAAATAACTTTAAGGTTTTAACTTTCAATAAATTGTTTATTGGTAAAGTGGGAAGCGGTTGCAAAGCTCTTTCACTTGTTTGCGAACGCGTTGCTCTACTTCTGGATTACCTTCTGGGCTTTCAACTAGCCCGTCTAGTACATCGCCAATCCACTCACCGATGAGTTTGAATTCTTCACTGCCGAAACCACGGCTGGTTCCTGCTGGCGTACCCAAACGGATACCCGATGTAATCATAGGTTTCTCTGTGTCAAATGGGATGCCATTTTTGTTACATGTGATCCCTGCACGCTCTAGCGCTTCTTCTGCCTTGTTACCTTTCAGGCCTTTAGGGCGAAGGTCAACTAGCATTAGGTGCGTGTCAGTTCCGCCAGTCACAATGTCACAACCGCGAGTTTGCAACACTTCAGCCAGAACTTTTGCGTTATTGATCACTGAATCAATATAAGTCTTAAACTCAGGTCCCAATGCTTCACCAAAAGCCACGGCTTTTGCTGCGATAACGTGCATCAGTGGGCCACCTTGTAGGCCTGGGAATACTGCTGAGTTGATCTTTTTGATGATGTCTTCATGGTTAGTCAGAATCATACCGCCGCGAGGGCCACGAAGTGTTTTGTGTGTTGTTGTAGTAACAACGTGTGCGTGTGGAAGTGGGCTAGGGTGAGCACCTGTCGCGATAAGGCCAGCAATGTGCGCCATATCAACCATTAGGATTGCACCAACTTCATCTGCAATCGCACGGAACTTAGCAAAATCGATAGTACGAGGAATTGCACTACCACCTGCAATGATCATTTTAGGTTGGTGCTCTTTAGCAAGCTCTAGAACTGCATCGTAGTCGATTTCGAGAGTATCGCGGTCTACACCATATTGAACGGCATTAAACCATTTGCCAGAAAGCGCTGGGCGAGCACCGTGCGTTAGGTGGCCACCTGCGTCCAAAGACATACCAAGAATTGTGTCACCTGGCTGAAGAAGTGCCAGTTTTACTGCGCCGTTTGCCTGAGCGCCAGAGTGAGGCTGTACGTTAGCAAATTCGCAGTCAAATAGCTTTTTAGCACGCTCGATAGCAATTGCTTCAACGGTATCTACGTGTTCACAACCACCGTAGTAGCGACGGCCTGGGTAGCCTTCTGCGTATTTGTTCGTTAGGCAAGTGCCTTGGGCTTGCATAACCGCTTTAGAAACGATGTTCTCAGAAGCGATTAATTCGATTTGTTCGTTTTGACGTGCGTTTTCCGCTTGGATTCCAGCGAATACAGCGTCATCTGTAGCAGCAAGGTTGGTGGTGAAAAAACTATCTAAGCTATGGTTTTGATATGCTTTGTTCATGGTAGATGACCTTCCAATTTCGTAGCAAGCTGGCTTTCTTGTTGTTGCTCGCTAGGTCTTTCGTTTATTACTGCTTCAAAAGTTCTTTCAAAGCAGGGCGAATATGTCCCTAAATATGGGTAATACCAATTCCATCAATTATCTGTTCAACCTTGGAACACATAATGAACGACATTGGTAAAAACAGGCCTGACCAAAGGTTAATTTAAGCAGTTAGTCAAACCAGCAATAGCATCTCTTCATCTAACAAGTCGATAACATACCCCCTGAGTAACGAACAATCAATCAAAAATTTCCTATAGGAAACCTAGTTTCCATTTCTGTTACCGAGAGCACGCTTTATTTTGGTGTGTGGTCTTTAATCAACAAGTCGCTTCATGCAACAATGAAATTCATAAACAGGAAGTAGAAAATTAAAAGAGGGACATGTATGTCTGAAGACATCTACGACGAGTACCCATCCTTAACGTTGGCGAAAGAGTCAACGGATCAGAACATCGAACCGCTAAAGCTTGGCCAACGAATTAAAGACCTGCGAGCCAAGATGGGGCTGACTCTAGAAGAGGCGAGCCAACGCACAGGATTAGCGCGTTCTACTCTAAGTAAAATAGAGAACGAACAGATCTCTCCAACTTTCCAAGCGATGCAGAAATTAGCGGTTGGTTTGCAGATAGATATGCCGCAACTCTTTGAGCCGCCTAGAAAAAAAGTGGCGACAGGCCGCCGCGATATTTCTAGATCAGGGCAAGGAAAACCGCACCCTACGCCAACTTACGAGCACGAATTATTGGCGACTCAACTTTCCAATAAGAAAATGATGCCGTTTAAAAGTCGTGTTCACGCGCGCAATTTTGAAGAGTACAACGACTGGGTTCGCCATGATGGTGAAGAGTTTTTGCTGATTCTTTCTGGCGATGTTTTGTTCTACTCAGAATTCTATGAACCGGTTGCGATGAGCGAGGGTGATAGTGTGTATTACGATGCCAATATGGGGCATATGTTGGTGTCGACCAGCGAAGAAGATGCGCACATTTTATGGGTAACAGCGAAATAGAAACAAATTTTTGAAATTTCTTATAGTGAAAGCAAACGTTTGCTTTTGTTGCTAACATGAATAAACGAGCGCCGATTTGATGCTAAATACATCAAGTCGGCGCTTTTCTTTTAGCTTTTAGATTGTAATCGGCTTGTTAAATGTCACATTTTGAGCTGTTTGAATCTTGTTAATAGTGAAAAAGAAGCGCAAGCTTGTTTATTATAGGAAACACAGTTTCCAGTATGGAAAATTCACAGGTAGGTCTTTAGTACGGTTGTGTATTGAATGAACAATATTCACGTGCGCTTTAAAACGACTTACCCATAAGTAAGCTGCCAGCCGAATCTATGAGTCGGCCCAATGGAGAAGAAAATGACTCAAGAAAACGTGAGCCAAGAACTACTGAAAACCCCATTACACGCACTACACGTAGAAGTAGGCGCAAAAATGGTACCGTTCGCAGGTTATGATATGCCAGTGCAATACCCTTTGGGTGTTAAGAAAGAGCATCTACACACTCGTGATGCTGCTGGTCTTTTTGATGTGTCACACATGGGCCAACTTCGTTTACACGGTGAAGGCGCAGCTGCATTCCTAGAAACGCTTGTTCCTGTCGATATTATCGATCTTCCATCAGGTAACCAACGCTATGCTTTCTTTACTAACGAGCAAGGCGGCATTATGGATGACCTAATGGTGGCGAATCTAGGTGACCACCTATTTGTTGTTGTAAACGCAGCTTGTAAAGATCAGGACATTACTCACCTACAAGCACATCTTCCAGAAGGCGTAGAGTTAGAAATCATTGAAGATCGTGCGTTGCTAGCGCTTCAAGGCCCTAAAGCATCACAAGTACTTGCACGCCTTCAGCCAGCAGTTGCTGATATGATCTTCATGGATGTGAAAACACTAGAAGTTGACGGTGTAGAGTGCATCGTAAGCCGTAGTGGTTACACAGGTGAAGATGGCTACGAAATCTCAGTACCAGCAACTCACGCAGAAGCGTTAGCGCGTAAACTAACCGCTGAAGAAGAAGTAGAGTGGATTGGTCTGGGTGCTCGTGATTCACTGCGCTTAGAGTGTGGTCTGTGTTTATATGGTCACGATCTAGACACGACAACAACGCCAGTAGAAGCAAGCTTACTATGGGGCATTCAAAAAATTCGTCGTAATGGTGGTGAGCGTGCGGGAGGTTTCCCTGGTGCAGATATCATCCTTACCCAGATTGAAACAAAAGATGTGTCTCGTAAGCGTGTTGGTTTAGTTGGTCAAACTAAAGCGCCAGTACGTGAAGGTGCAGAGCTATTCGATGCGGAAGGTAACAAAGTAGGTGTTGTTACGAGTGGTACAGCAGGCCCGAACGCAGGTAAGCCAGTTTCGATGGCGTATGTACGTGCTGACTTGGCTGCTATTGGTACTGAGCTATTCGCTGAAGTGCGTGGTAAACAGCTACCAATGACAGTAGAAAAAATGCCGTTTGTTCCTCAGCGTTACTACCGCGGTTAAGTTATAATTACATAATGTGATCAATGATAGGAGACAATGTATTATTGTTTCCTATCATTCTTTCAAACGGTACGATAGGCGTTCTAGAGAAAGGAATCCATTATGAACAAAAAAGCCTTACTTATTGCGGCCTGCTCCGTCAGCGCTCCCTCTATTGCCGCAGATATTAGCCCTTATATCGTCAATGGCTCAAGTGCCTCTGTATCGACTTACCCTTCTTTTGCTAGCTTGGTTTATGATCGCATCGACTACGATGGTGTGTATTCTGTTGCTCCTTATTGTGGCGCGACGATTCTCGATGCTCAGCATGTATTAACCGCCGCTCACTGTATTTTTGATGGTGAGGGTAATTTGAGTGAAGAAACGGTGCTGTTTACTGCCATAGTCCCTCAGCTTCAAGATGAATCTGATTATCCAGATGGCAATATTCAACGCATTATGGCGAGTGAGTTTTACTACCACCCGAGTTATTCAGACTCTAGTAATGATCTATGGGCAAACGATATTGCGATCATTAAGCTGTCATCGGCAATGAATATCGATACAGTGAATGACGTCGTGAACCGCCCATCCAACGAGACGTACCAAAATGCGGCTAATACCTTTCACGCGGTAGGTCATGGTAATACTCGAACGAATGTTGATACCAGCACTGAACTTTTATATACCACGCTGACTTATGTCTCCACAGCGAGCTGCCAAAGTGATTACAATGTGACAGATAACCAGCTGTGTTTTTCTGGTGACTTTAGTATCTTTAGTGGCCTAGACAACAGTACCTGCCAAGGGGATTCAGGCGGCCCTGTCTACTGGAACAACAGCGGCGAATGGGTACAAGTTGGTATTACCAGTTTTGGCCCAACAACGTGTGGCAACGGTACGACGAACGCAGACGTGACTTCAGTTTTCACTGAGATTTATGACTACCAAAGTTGGATTGATAGTGTGTTGGCTGGCAATGAAACCGCCAATTACGTTGCAACAGATGCGAAGCGCAACAGTTATTTAGGGACAAGTGGAACAAGTACCAGCTCTTCTGGCGGCGGTTCGATAGGTTGGCTAACGTTAATCCTATTGCCACTGCTAAGGCGATTTGCTCAATAAGTTATATCGAGAAGGTGAGTGAAAGCTCGCCTTTTTTGATCATAATGACAGAGGTGGAAGTGTTTCGATAAATGCGACTAGCCACGCTTCGCCTCTGGGAGTGAGGGTCCAGCCAACGATGATGATCTGAATTGAAACAACGATAAAAAACAACAATTTGTAGACGACACTTTTTTTCTTCAAGCGCCATATGTGATGGAACAAGATCGCACTCACCCAACCACCAAGAAAGGAAAGAAATAGGTAGCTGCTGTCGCTGGTGGTAGGTTTTTCTTTCTGAATCGCCCGTTTATCTAGCCAGCATACTAACAATACTAGGCTGTTGAGCACTGAATAATAAACGAGTACCTGAGAGGGGTAGTTGAAATACCATACGCAGCCTGCCAACGCGAAAGCGAACCAAATAGCGACAATCAACGAAATATGAAAATGCCTTAGGCGTTCTATCTCAACCGCTTGACTATGGCCTTTGTCGTCCTTGGCGATAACGAAAATCACTTCTTCATTGAGTTCGAGTTGTTCTTTGCTGCCTTTTATATCTGAAAACTCAAATCGAATCCGCAGAGAGCCTTTGGCTGGGGTAATGTACCCGTAGCCTTTATCTAAGTATTTTTCGGTGATCGTTCCTTTTATGCTCATTAAGCGTTGCTCTAGCGAGATAGAGATGTGAATGTTATGAATTGATTATAGATAAACTATCGAAACTCGTTTTATATTGAGGATTTTTGTAGTAAAGATATCGGTACACCAATAAGAACAATTTAGAAGGTCAGCGTGGTCAATAAAAATACACTCTGCGGTATCGCCGCGATTTTCCTTTGGAGCTGTCTTATCGGTTTAGCTCGTAGTGTCGCTGAAAGCTTTGGAGCGATTGGAGGTGCTGCGCTGGTGTACACCGTCGCGTCACTATTCCTTGTGCTTGTCATGGGCAAGCCGAAGTTAAGCGAGTTTACTCCACGCTATTTGCTTGTCGGCGGGGCTTTGTTTGTGAGCTACGAGATCTGCTTGGCGCTGGCGCTTGGAATGGCGAATGATCGACATCAAGCCTTAGAAATGGCCGTGATCAATTACCTCTGGCCGGCGCTTACCGTACTGATTGCTGTTATCGCTAGCAAAAAACCAACACATTGGTTGGTGTACCCGAGCATATTGTTAGCGCTGGTGGGCGTTGCTTGGACCATTACAGGCGATTCGGGCTTATCGCTTGAGCAACTGATGAATAATGTTGCGACCAATCCAGCGGTCTACAGCATGGCGTTTATCGGTGCGTTCATTTGGGCGATATATTGCAATGTCACTAAGGTTTTAGCCAAAGGCCAGAATGCCATTGTGCTGTTTTTTATTGCCACGGCTTCCACGCTTTGGATTCAGTATGCGCTAAGCAGCGAACGAGAGATGACGTTTACCCTAGAAAGCACATTGACGCTGTTATTAACAGGCATCGTAATGGGCAGTGGTTACGCCTTGTGGAACGTGGCTATTTTGCGCGGCAATATGGTTCTTCTAGCAACACTTTCATATTTTACCCCCGTTTTTTCTACCGTCTTTTCTTCCATCATTTTAGGGATTTCGTTGAGTCTACCGTTTTGGCAAGGGGTCGCTATGGTGACAATTGGTTCTCTTATTTGCTGGTGGTGTACCCGAGAAAAATCCCGCAACAGCAAAGTGTTAGAACAAGTTACCGCCGAAAAATAGCGGTGAGCTTTTACGCGTTATAAAACTATTTACATAACAAGGTTTTTGCGTACAATCGCGAAAAATCCCACATTTGAGAATCTAAGATGTCAGTCAGCCCGATTGCTTTCGGCAATATCATGGCAGCCATTGCGTTTGCGCTATGGGGCATTATGCCGCTGTATTACCAATTTCTTCCTAACGCTGCGATGGATGAGCTGCTAGCGCTGCGCATTATCGCGTCGGTGCCGGTATGCCTGCTGATTATTCTTTGTATACGTAGAAAATGGCCCGACTGGCAAGCGATATGGGCAGATAAAGCTTCGCTCGGTTATGCCTTTGTGGGTTCTTGTTTAATGAGTATTTCTTGGTATGCATTTACCTGGGCACTCACCAACGGGCGAGTAATGGAAGCGAGCTTAGGCTTCTTCATTGGGCCGTTAGTGATGATCGCACTGGGTGTGGTGTTCATGAAGGAGACACTCAGTATTGGCAAGCGAATAGGGGTAGCGCTTGCTGTGGTTGGACTTAGTTATCAGGTCTGGCAATATGGGGAGCTGCCTATTGTGGCTCTGGTTATGGCGACTTTTTTCGCCCTGTACGGCCTGTGTAAAAAGCACATCAAGTTTGATTCATATACCAGCTTGCTGATGGAATCGCTCCTCGTTGCTCCGTTCGCAATTGCTTATATTGCCTGCAAGCATGTCACTGTAGGCAGTGAAGCGTTGAGTGTTGGCACAGCGGAGTTACTTCTGTACTTAGGCGCTGCTCCAGTGACTTTGTTACCACTGGTGTTCTATTCCTATGCCGTGCGTTACACGTCTATGACAATGGTTGGCTTAATGCAGTATATAGAGCCAAGCCTACAGTTTATTTTGGCAGTTGCACTATTCGGTGAAATATTCGATGAAGTGAAAGCGGTCAGCTTTGGTTTAATATGGATTGGCCTTGCGGTAACGCTAGCGGAATCAGTATTACTGAGCCGAAAACGTAGAGCGGATGTCACGCCGCGATAAGTCGCGAGCGCAGTTTTAATAGAGCACACGTTAAATAAAAAAGCCCGAATAAACTCGGGCTTTTTTATTTTATCAGGCGAACACTACCTCGCGATGTTCATTGTAAGCTGTAAATCGAGTGGCAGTTTAGACAGTTTGTTCTTCAACGCCGAGCGAGTAGTTTCGAGCTCTGCTACTTGTACATTGGAGCTATTTGCATACACATCGATATTCACTCTTAGCTCATTACCGACTTTGGTGACACCTGCTAATTCAATGTCGATATCCAAATCGGTTTCTTTGTCTACCGCAGCAACACCTTGATCGACGGTTTTACAGATCTCTTTGCTTGGTGCCATCATGAGAAGTTCTTTCACAGCGTCACGTAGCATTTCGAATGGTACTTTGATGAAGTAGAAAGACATTAGCAACATCATCATAGGATCGGCGTACACCGCGTAAGCTGCCCATGGTGAGAATGTAATCAACCATGCGACCACAAAACCAGCCGTTACAGCGACACTCAATAAAGTATCCATTTGCCACTGCTTTGATTCCGCAACGATCAAACCAGAGCTGAAGCGTTTACTTTTCCGTGCAATGAACCACCATGCGTAGCCACAGCCGAGTACATTAACCACACCGAATAGGGTTGCGATAGAAGCGTCGACTTCGCGGCCTCCGTTAAACATCGCAATTAGTGCAGAGTAGAGAGAGAAGCTGACCACAGCCAAAATTACACTACCTTTGATGGCGATAACCACCGGCTCGAGTACGGCTTTGCCCATAGGGAATTGGGATTGAGAAGGCGTCTGAATGTAGCGTGAAACACCCAGTGACAATAAAGTTAGCAGTAAGCTAACCAGCGAGTAAACGCCATCGAACATGATTACCAGTGAGCCAACAAGCCAGCCTAGAACGAGACCACCTCCCGCAAACCCTGATGCTAAAAGGGCTGAGAAAGTAAGAATTCGTTTTTCGTTTAAGCTTGTCCTGTCACACATAAAATCATACCGAGTAAAAACACAATTTCATTCTTTGCCACAGGGTGAGAATTTACAATGTTTATCTGTTCGGTAAACGGTGGGTATAGAAGTGAGTTTTGATAATTTATTAAATAACAATCACTTATGGATTCTTTTGGTGTCATTAATATTGACAGTGGCTGATTGTTAATCAAAGTGTCAATGAAAAAATATACTTACAGCTGGCTAGAAATCGAACAGGTAGTCACTGAGTTTGTCGGCAAGCCAGCTCATGCCAGGGTGCTCAGCCATACCTGCAGAGGTGAACATACAATAGTCTTCTTGGGTTAGCCCATAGGTGTGCTTGATGACGGCAAGCTCCTGTTTTCTCAGGTGGTGACGAATCAAAGGCTCAGGCAATACACCCCAAGCATTTTCAGTCAGAATGGTGCTGAGCATGTAATCGAAGCTGGAAAAGCCAATGTAGCGAAGCGAGAAAGGCTGAAGTTCGGGGTTATCTTTTTCATTGAGATAAACCATGACCGCTTGCATCGAGTTCCGCAGTTCCTCGTCATTTACCCGGCGCAGTTTGCTCAAAGCATGATCGCTTTTACATACAGACATCATACGTATTTTACCCAACGGCTGGTAGGTAATACGTGGGTCGTCGATGCGCTCGTAATCGACACCAAACGCGAAGTCGACCTGATGGGTTTCGACTAAATTGGCAAGATCGCCACTGGAAGCGAGGACAATGTTGAACGAGGTTGCAGGGAACTGATTGTTCATGGTATGAGCCAAGTCTTGCCACATGTCATCAGGAAGAGAATCATCGCGTGCAATCCAGATCTCGGCGTTAAATTCACCGGAGACTTGAGCACAGGTCTGCTTAATGCGCGAAGAGGTGACCAAAAGGTTCTCGCAATCTTTGTAAATGGCTTTACCTGCTTCAGACAGCGTAACGTTATTTCCACTGCGAACAAAGAGTTGCGTATCGAGTTCTTTTTCTAGCGCCTTAATCGCCATACTGAGCTTTGTGCGGTTACATTCAAGTTGCCTTGCGGCTTCTGAAACGGAGCCAGTGTCAGCGACAGTGCAAAAAGCTTCGATTTGGGACAGGTTCATAAGGTGCTCTAAAAAGTTGACTCGTTGAATCATAACCAATTTTTCTTTATTTGTCTGGTATCGTGAGAAAGGGATATAAGACTACCCACAAGCCCCTGTTTTGGTTTACTCTTGTGGGCAGATGCCGAATGAAGATGTTATAGGGAGATCATGATGGCGAACGAATGGGATGAGTACGCGGAAAATTGGGAACAAGACCAAGCGACCTCTATTTATGCGCAGCATGTATTTGATTGTCTTTCAGAGCTTGTGGACCTAAAAGGCAAGCATGTTTTGGATTTTGGTTGTGGCACAGGCTTGTTGTGTCAGAAGCTTTCACCACTGGCGAAGGATATCGTTGCTCTTGATGGTTCGGAAGCCATGATTGAACAGCTCGACAAAAAAGAGCTCGATAACGTAGAACCTGTTGTGGATATGCTTTCCCGCGGTTTAGTGGCACAGCACCCGGCTTTCAGGGGCCAATTTGATGTCGTTGTTGCTTCTTCTGTCTGCGGTTTTCTACCAAACTTTTCCGACACGGTAGATGTTATCTACTCGATTCTTGATGACGGCGGTGTGTTTGTTCATTGGGATTGGTTAGCAGAAGGTGAGGGCGATCAGGTCGGTTTTACTGAAGCACGAGTCAACCAAGTGCTATCGAGTGTAGGGTTCTCAGAAGTATCAATTAGCGTACCGTTTGAAATCGCGACCAACTCCGGTACTAAAAAAGTTGTCATGGGTGTTGGACGCAAGTAACTCGTGATTTAAAAGAATTTGAAAAGCCGCTGTATTCAGCGGCTTTTTTGTTTTTGTATCATCTGTTTCTTACATTGCTTCGTTGTCGCTTTCAGCCTATTTAACTGAGAGATTAACGGAACAAGGCGGCAATTTCGTCTAGCACCTGTGGGTTTGCAATTGCCCCTTTGTTTTTGACCTCTTCTCCATGAATGACTTGCTTAACCGCTAACTCAACTAACTTCCCTGATTTCGTTCTAGGGATGTCACTGATTGCGTGGACTAAAGCCGGCACGTGCCGCGGTGAACATTGGCTGCGTAATTGGCTACGAATGGCGCTGACTAGTGTTTCGTCGAGTTGTTGATTGGGTTCAAGCTGCACAAGTAGCACAATGCGTTCGTCATTCTCCCAACGTTGGCCGACGGCAATTGAATCGAGAATGCCACTTATCTTATTGACCTGCTGATAAATCTCTCCTGTACCAATACGAATCCCACCAGGGTTAAGTGTGGTATCACTGCGACCAAAGAAGCGCATTCCCTGCCACTTTGATAGCTCCACATCATCACCGTGGTGCCAAATATTGGCGTACTTTGACCAATACGCATTGTGGTAACGCTCGCCGTTGTCGTGCCAAAAACCAATGGGTTGGTTGGGGAAACTGTTTCTGCAAACCAGTTCACCACGTTGCTCGGTAATAGCTTCTCCCTGCTCATTAAGCACTGCAACGTCCATTCCTAAAGCGGCGGCTTGGCACTCACCACGGTACACGGGTGAAATTGGGTTGCCCAATACAAAGCACCCACAGATGTCGGTACCTCCGGAAATTGAGGCTAAGTGGACATCGGCGTTGATATTGGCGTAGACGTAATCAAATTGTTCTGGATAAAGTACCGAGCCCGTTGAGCAAAGCGTTTTTAAATGGCTGAGCGGATAGTAATAGCTAGGGTTAAATTCTTGTTTTTGCAATGCTTCTAAGTATTTGGCCGAAGTGCCGAACAAAGTCACTTTGGCTTCTTCAGCCAGTTCCCACAATGTACTTGGCATTGGGTGCATTGGGTTACCATCATAAATCACTAAGGTTGCGCCACTAGCAAGCGCAGAGACATGCCAGTTCCACATCATCCAACCGCAGGTGGTGTAATAGAACACGCGATCTTCGGGCTGAATATCGCAGTGTAGTTGATGCTCTTTAATATGGTTGAGTGTGGTGCCTCCCACGGAGTGCACAATGCATTTCGGCTTACCGGTCGTGCCAGACGAATACAAGACAAACAGTGGATCGTTAAACGCTACGCGTTCATAACGCAGGCCTCTTGGTAAGTAACTGGCTAAAACCGCTTTCCAGTCGGAGAAGTACTCATTGGAAGTGGAATTATTTTCGGCGGTATGAAGGTATTCGATTTGGCAGGTATTGGTGATGCTGTCGATTGCATCGACAATGGCGGTGTTCTTCTCAATCATTGAGAACGTTTTGCCATTAAACGTATAGCCGTTGCAGCAGAACAAGATCTTTGGCTGTACTTGCCCAAAGCGCTCAATCACACTTTCCACACCAAAGTCTGGTGAGGTGGAAGTCCAGATTGCACCTAAGCTGGTGGTGGCGAGCATCGCAACCAAGGTTTCCGGTAGGTAAGGTAGATAACCAGCGACGACATCACCTTTTTCTACACCGTTTTGTTTTAGCCATTGCTGGACGACAGAAACTTGGTCACACAATTCTTGCCAGGTTAGTTTTCGGCTCTGACCACGTTCATTCTTAAACCATACCGCGATACCTTCAGGTTGTTGAAAGGCATATGAGAGTAGGTTTTCAGCGTAGTTGAGTTGCGCTTGAGGAAACCAGATCGTGTCGCGGCTTGGCTGGAATTCTCCCCACTTAGCAACGCCTTCGCCATGGATACAATCCCCGCGATAGCCAATCACATCGCAATATTGCCAGATTTCCATCCAGAAGCGTTTTTTCTCAACGACCGACCACGCGTGCAGGTCTTGGTAGTTGTCGAGTGCTTCACCTTGCATGTTGATGTGCTGCATGAATTGATACAAGTTTGAACCCTCAATGCGTTCCGTGCATGGGGTCCAAAGAGGGGATGAGTTTGGCATGGTTTCCTCGTTACTGTACGTCCAATGTGCTCGATATTAAGTCTTGTTGGTTTTCCGGTAGGTGTCAAACATTCGCCAATAATCATATCCCTGAAAAATAAGCAAAAAACTGTCAAATGTAAATTATTTGTTACGGGTTTGTATCTTTAAATGTAGCGCAGGGAATTGGCAGCGATATTGGCAGGCGATAGGCTTAATATGTGAACGCAAGAAAGGAGAAAGGCGGTGACACACTATAAGTCCAAGCCCGTGAATGACAAAGGATTTGTCGAGTGGAGCAGCGAAGAAGACAGTATCTGGCATGACCTGATCACTCGTCAATTGCCGCTGGTAAAAGAGCGCGCATGCAAAGCGTATTCTGACGGGTTAGCCATGCTGAATTTGCCCACAGATCGTGTTCCACAGTTACCGGAAATTAATCAGGTTTTAGTGGAGAAAACAGGTTGGCAGGTAGAACCCGTTGCGGCATTGATAAGCTTCGACAAGTTCTTTGAACTGCTGGCGAATAAGCGCTTTCCTGTAGCAACGTTTTTACGCAGCCGAGAGGAATTTGAATACTTACAAGAACCGGATTTTTTTCACGAGGTGTTTGGTCACTGTGCAATGCTGACCAACCCAGACTTCGCTCATTTCACCCACGTGTATGGTAAGTTAGGCATGCAAGCCGACGCCAAGCAACGCGTGTACCTCGCTCGATTGTACTGGTTTACGGTGGAGTTTGGTTTAGTCGAAGAGTCTGGCAGCACTAAAATCTATGGTGGCGGTATTCTTTCTTCTCCAGGAGAGACGCTGTATGCCTTAGACAGCCAAGATCCTCTTCGTCACCGCTTTGATATTCAAACGGTATTAAGGACGCCTTATCGGATTGATATCATGCAGCCGGTTTACTACAAAATTCACGATATTAAGTCTCTCTATCAGCTCAGTGAGCTAGATTTAATGGAACAGGTGGCACAAGCCATGGAACTGGAACTTCTTCCCCCTCTATTTGAACCAAAGGAAATGACACATGCTTGATGAACTACGCTGCGAAGCTTGCAGTATTGATGCAGTAGCTTTAACTCTTGAAGAGCGCCAACGCTTGTTGCTAGAACTGGATGGTTGGCAGTTGCTAGACAGAGAGGGTATTCCTCAATTGGAAAAAGAGTATAAATTCAAGAACTACCTACAGGCTTGGTCGTTTGCCAATAAAGTTTCCGAGATTGCCGAGGAAGAGTTTCATCACCCTTCGATTCTATTGGAGTGGGGGAAAGTGACGGTTACGTGGTGGAGCCATTCCATCAAGGGGCTGCACAAGAATGATTTTATCTGCGCAGCCAAATGTGACTCCGTTGTCGAGTGATTGAGTAGCCTATAGCGTATAACAGCCAATAGCCTGAGCACGATGCTCAGGCTATTTGTTTTTTGGCTTTCGGCTGCTGCTTACACTGAACGGGCTGGCGGCTATGAGCGCCGTGAATAACAGGCAGCAACTGACAAGCGGAGACCGGCTTAGACTTTAAATACCCTTGCACATAGTTACAGCCATACTCTGCTAACTGAGCAAGTTGTTCATGGCTTTCAACCCCTTCTGCGACGACCGCCATGTCGATGGTGTGAGACATATCGATGATGGCTTTACATAAGTTATCGGCGGTGCTGTGGCCTCTCGCGATCCCTTGAACAAAGCTTCGATCAACTTTGACCACGTCAACAGGATAATCGTTGAGTACTGAAAGTGAAGAGTAACCGGTTCCAAAATCATCTAAGTAGATTACGCAGCCTAGCGCTTTAATCTTGTCGAGTACTTGCCGACTGGATTCTGCGTGGCTGAGCAGTAAAGATTCGGTGATTTCAATACCAATGAAACGAGCCGGGAAGTCATACTGATCTAACATGGTGAGTAAGCTGTGGTAGATATGCTCTGATTCAAACTGCTTGGCCGACACGTTAATATTAAAGCGTGGTAGCAGCTCTAGCTGATTGCTTTTCCAAAGCTTATTTAAGGTTTGGCAGGTCTTTTTTAACACCCAGTCGCCCACTTTAATGATAAGTCCGGTTTCTTCAGCCATAGGAATGAACTCGTCTGGAGAGATCATGCCCTTTTCTGGATGATTCCATCTAAGTAAGGCTTCAAAGCCAGTGACCCGATCCGTATCGGTAGCGTAAATGGGCTGATAGACAATACTGAGTTGGTTGAGGTCGATGGCAACGGCTAGGTCTTGCTCTAGTTCGAATCTTTGTTTTGCTCGTTTAAACATCCCATCGTGGAAAAACATCACCTTGTCTTGAGTCGAGTTCTTGGCGTGGTACATCGCGGTATCGGCTTCACGCAATATGCTTGCTAGATTCTGCTGGTGGTCTGTCACCACAGAGATACCAATACTCGCTCCGATATGGCAACGCTGATCTTGAACCAAGTATGGCTGGGATAATACTGAAGCATAGCGGTGGCTAATTTGGCTAAGTGCTTGGGAATCGATTTGTTCTGGTAAACAAATCACAAATTCATCGCCGCCAAATCGAAAGCACAGATCGCCATTGCGGCAGTTATTGCTAAGACGCTGAGCTACTTGAATCAGCACTTCATCACCAAGCAGGTGTCCCATTGAATCGTTGATGAGTTTAAAACGATCAAGGTCGATAAATAGAATCGAAAAGCCTCTGATTTGGGTCTGTGCGCAGCTGAGTCAGGCGTTGATCGACTTCGTTATTGAGAGCTTGTCGGTTGTACATACCCGTCAGGTTATCTTGCAGTGCTTGAAGCGCTAGCGTGTGGGTTTTTTCTTGAATGACTTGATCTGAAACTTGTAAGCGGGTTCGGTAAAAATTTTCTGCCAGTGAGGCAACAACGGTGAGTAACAGTACTAAAAACACCGCTGAGCCACCGTAAAGAACAATGGATCCAGAACGGTCTACCATGGAAATCTCGAACCACCATTGTTGATTGAGTAGTGGAATCGGTGCGAGTTTTGACATAGAAAATATCTGCTCAAAAAGCTCGGAATCACTCAGTTTAATATTGAAGGTGGGATTGAAACAGAGTGTGTTGAGTCTCTTTAGCGCGAACCGTGATATTTAACTTGTTGGAGTTAATTTGTTCACTCCAAGTGACGCCTAGTAATTCGTGCAAAATGATATTGGCCGCGACAAAGCCCTGTAGACGATCGTGTTGAATCACGGGTAGGAAGACTCTTGCTGCATCTTGGCCATCCATGCTGATTGTCGAGACCGTCGCTGCGTTATTTTGGTAAGCCAAATTCATCGCTTTAGCATCGCTAGGATGCGTATCAAAACGTATTCCCAAATAATCGCTGGCCTCAAAGATAGACGACACATACAGAACCGGAAATGTGGTATCGGGCATGACTTGGTCGCATTGTGGTTGTTCCTCTAGGCTTGGAGAGAGGCTGTAGGCAAGAAAACCGTTGTCTTTTGCTGACTTTCTCAACTGTTCAACTTGTGATGCAGGAATGGTCGGAAGCCAAAGAACCGAATGAACAATGGAACCGATTCCCGTGCGCTGCGTTAAGTACTGCTCAAATTGTTGTTGGCTGGGTGAGTTGGCGTTTAGGAGAAACGAGCGTGTCGAATAAAGCAGGTTTTCTATCGAGCCTAATGATTGCTCAAGGGAGCGAAACTTAGAATCAAACTGGGCTTGTAGCTGATCGCTGTGTCTCCTAGATTCATAATACTGTACGGTTTGAAAGCTTCCTAACGCGACGATGATACCAATCAACCAAATGAAAATAGAGTTTCTAGAGCGCAGAGGTAATTTCACTAGACCGTATATCACTTAAAGAACGATATCGGGATGTTAATGATTTTTCATATGAATGCAAATGGTAATTGTTATCAATAGTAATTTGATCTTATATATTCAATTGAGCATTACGGCGTGTGGTTTTATGTAAAAACGCTCTAACTCGCTCATTGCATCTAAATGTGATGTAGATCTACAATTGTTGCCACAGGTGATGGGGTTCCACCTACTTAACCGCCATATTGGCTGATGACTCCTACAGAATCGAAAACAGGTGTAACTGTTGGTATGAGGGGCGCGTTCTACGTGTCTCCATGAGCTTCTGTAGGTATCGTGCCACTTCACACTTGTTTTCCTTAACCAAGGAAAACAACATGCAATATTCTTCTGATATTCAATCCATGTGCCCGATTCAACGTGGCGATTTGCATCCTTCTGCACCGATTCCTGTTGAAGGCCGAATGATCCGTCCAACCGAGGTCATCGCGCTATCTGGTTTAAGCCATGGCGTTGGTTCATGTGCGCCACAGCAAGGCGCAGCAAAACTCACATTAAACGTTAAAGATGGCGTCATCGAGGAAGCGCTTATTGAAACGGTAGGCTGCTCTGGTATGACCCACTCAGCTGCAATGGCCGCAGAAATCTTAACGGGGAAAACCATTCTAGAAGCCTTAAACACCGACTTGGTGTGCGATGCGATCAATGTAGCGATGCGCGAGATATTTTTGCAGTTTGTATATGGTCGCACTCAATCGGCGTTTTCTGAAGGCGGATTGGAGATTGGAGCGGCAATGGAGGACTTAGGCAAAACTCAGCGCAGTCAAGTGGGGACCAGTTACTCAACACGCGCAAAAGGTGCTCGTTATATGGAATTGGCAGAAGGTTACGTCACCAAACTCGCGCTCGATGAAGACAAGGAAATCATTGGCTACCAATACCTTAACTTAGGCAAGATGATGGCTTCTATCGAACAAGGCATAGCAGCTGAACAAGCCATGCTAGAAGCTACAGGTACTTATGGCCGTTTCGATGAAGCAGTCTCTACTATCAATCCACGTCACGCATAAGCCGAGGTTTCGCCATGAACAATCACGTTATTCAATTACTTAAAGACATGAACCTATCATCTATCCAAGAAGCGCATCAGTACTGCTTATCCCACGGTATAGATGCGAAACAAATGGTGATAGAAACCCAGCCTATCGCGTTCGATAATGCTTGCGATGCATACACACTGGGCACTGCGATGGCTTTGTATCGCCACACTGACAGTGCAGAGAGTGCGGCGCTAGCGATTGGTGAAGGGTTACAGGCATTTTGCAAACCAGGCAGTGTGGCAGAGCAGCGTAAAGTCGGCTTAGGCCATGGTGCGTTGGCCGCTCGCTTATTGAATGAAGACACTCAGTGTTTTGCTTTCTTGGCTGGGCATGAATCTTTTGCCGCCGCTGAAGGTGCAATCAAAATTGCATTGAACGCCAATAAGTCTCGCCGTTCACCACTCAAAGTGATCCTCAATGGGTTAGGTAAAGATGCTGCCTATCTTATCTCGCGTATTAACGGGTTTAGCTATGTGCGCACAGAGTTCGATTACCAAACAGGGGAGTTACATGAAGTGAGTCGTAAACGCTTCTCACAAGGGGAGCGCGGAGAGATTCTCTGTTACGGCGCAGATGATGTTCGTGAAGGTGTCGCGATCATGCATCGCGAGCAAGTCGATGTGAGTATCACGGGTAACTCAACCAACCCAACTCGTTTCCAACATCCGGTAGCTGGTACTTATAAGCTTGAGCGAACTCAGCAACAGAAACCGTATTTCTCTGTGGCTTCAGGTGGTGGTACTGGGCGTACATTACACCCAGACAACGTTGCGGCAGGCCCAGCTTCTTACGGACTGACAGATACAATGGGTAGAATGCATGCCGACGCTCAGTTTGCTGGCAGCTCTTCGGTTCCTGCTCATGTAGCGATGATGGGCTTTATTGGCATGGGTAACAATCCAATGGTCGGGGCCACGGTAGCGTTAGCGGTGGCGGTGGAGCAACACACAACGCACTAAGGCGCTGACTCGGCTCGTGCTTTAGTGTCCCGCAACACCTGAGCTTCTGCCGAATAGGTGTTTTTCAAGAAGCTCACTTTTCTTATAAGTAAAGTGAGCTCCTGTTGCAGTTCTTGGTTGGTTATCACATACCTCGCACTGGAAAGTGCATTCACTTTCAGGTCGGCAATATCGCAGTGCACACTCATCGCACTCCACATCGACTGCATTTCCTCAATCTGAAGTTGGCCTTGGCCCAGCTTTTCTATCTGTTCATCCAGCAACAGGCTAGCCTGAGAGGAAGCAACAATCTGCTGATCCATTTTGTCGTGAAAACCTTGTTTGCTCGGGTGCCAAAGGGACGTTAATTCGGTCTTGCTAAACTCTTTATGCAGGAATACTTGCTGATGAAAGACCAGTAAGGCACTGTTAAACCAACGGGCTTGCTGGTTATACCAAGAGTCGAGCGCCTGCTGTTTGATTAGAGCTTTATTCCATTGTTCTTCTTGGCAATGGGCACTTTTTACCAAACTCGATAAAGTGATGAGTATAATTGCCGTTATAGTTAAAGAAACTGTGCGCCATCGCATAAGAACAACTAAAAGTGTGACCTGACTTGAGTATAGGTCGCATTGATGCAACTACCCAATATAGGAACCCCGACAAGCATGAAGAAAGTGCTGATGGTTTTATTACTCGTTTTAGGGCTTGCCGGAGCAGGAGCAGGTTACTACTTGTTTGTGTGGAAACCAGAAAACGAAGTTATGGCACCTGAGCCAATGCCTGAAGAGGAAGAAGAAGCCCCGGTAGTGGTTGAGGAAGAGGAAGCCCCTAAACCGGAAGTGACTGAATACTATGTCAGCCCGCCCAAGTTGGGTGTGCGAGAATACCCAGACTACGATGCGTTTGTCGAAAGTGTTTTATACCGTGGAGATAAGCTAACCATTCTGGAAAAGAAAGAAGGATGGGGACGAATCTCGGTGTACTACGTCTACGAAGAAGGTGGGGCTGAGGTGGCAGAGTGGATTCCAATGGATGCATTGGTTGAAGAAAAGCCAGTTATCACTAAAGCAGAACGGACTAAAACCCTTATGGGGTACGTTGAAAATTCAGACGACTTCAAAATGTTTCAAGATAAGTTTATTGAGACAACAGGCCAGCTAATTGATGAAGGGACCTGCTCGCCATTAGATTTTGAAGAGCTAGGTGGCTGGGTACGTTCAGTGCGCTACAGTGAACGTGACGTGTATTTCGTTTATTGCGGCGGAATGAAGCAAGCGAACAAAATATACTTGGATGTTCACTCGGGTGAGATATTCTATAAATAGTCTCGCCAGAAAGGATATCTCCATGGAACCCAGAGTCAGTATCATCACATTAGGGGTAGAAAGCCTCGAAGTTGCATTTAAGTTCTATTCAACGCTAGGGTTTGAAAGTTCCAAAACCCCTGAAGATGGCATCATTTTCTTTAAAACAGGTGGCGTTTGTTTAGCTCTTTACCCAAATCAAGCGTTGGCGGACGATGTTTCGCCACACCTCTCTCCTAATCGAAGCCAGTTCTCTGGTGTAACGCTTGCCCACAATACTCGCAGTAAAGCTGAGGTAGATGAAACCTTAGCAATGGCGGAACGCGCTGGTGGAACGATTGTAAAACCAGCACAAGATGTATTTTGGGGCGGTTACAGTGGTTACTTCTCTGATCCCGATGGCCACCTGTGGGAAATCGCATATGGTGACTGTTGGGAGTTTAATGACGATGGCAGCCTTGTCATCGATTGATCAACAACGACAAAACCAAAGGATCGACATTGCCACACTGTATTATTGAACATTCTCCTTCTATTGATAGCAACGCTTTGAACCAATTGGTGTTTGAGGGGGCTATGGCTTCAAAACTATTCGCGCCCGACGGCAGTGATATTAAGGTTCGCAGCTTGGTTTATCAGAGCTATCAATCGGGTGGGCGTAAACAAGAGTTTGTTCATGTCTCGGCTAAGATACTCTCTGGGCGAAGCGAAGCGGATAAGTGTTTGCTCTCTCAATGTATCCTTAAGCAGCTGCTTGAGTTGGGTTTAGCGGATGCTTCGCTAACGGTTGAAGTGGTCGATATCGACAGAGCCAGTTACGCGAAGCAAATCGTTTGATGATATAGACCGAGGAGGCTGTAATGCCAATAGCCCATTGTACGGTTTCACCAAGTGTGGAGTTATTTGATTGTAACCTGAGCGGTTTTACTCGACGCTGGGCGGAGCTTGCGGGAACGAATGCAGACGAAATGACAATCAACTTTGTTCAAGCCGAAGCTCAATCCGGCAAGCCCTACGCGGTCGTTGCACAGTTAATTTTGCCTTCGCTCTGGTCAACATCATCGGTGAAGGCTATCCAACTTGCCTTGTCCAATACATTATCTGAGACTCTTGGTGTAAGCGTGGACCACATCATTGTTGTTACGTCTGTCATTGAATCCGGGTTAGTGGTGGAAAGTGGCAAAGTAGTCGAGTGGTAGGGGATGTATGAAATATCGATTTAACGTGTTTGGTAAACCAATGGTCGTTGTTCGTAAAGATGAGGCGTGGGAGTTGTACCTAGAATCAGATGTTGGGATGCGAACGAGAGTTTATGACGTCGCGATCCCTGCGGAATTATCTAGTGATGAATTAGGTCGTTATCTCGATGATATTTATCATGAAATGGCAACACAGCGTCATCCAACAGTCGAGCAATTGGAGCATGATTAACGGCTTAAGTAAAACGTCATAGAGATTCACGCTTAAAACATGCATAGTAAAGAAAAATGGAATTCTCTGAGGCATGTTTTGGATTTGAAAATTAGACACTTAGAACTGTCAGATAATCACGATTTAGCTGAGTTATACAGCTTTACATCTGTCACCGCGAACACATCGCAAAAACCTTTCTTAAGCTCCGACTACGTTGCGGGGTTATTCGACAACCCGAATAACTACACTTTAGTGGCTCAATGTGGCGATAAAGTGGTAGGCCACGTGACGCTTTTTATGTCTCACAAGGTGCGCGATAAGCATAGCGCAGGCTTGGCAATCGCTATTCATCCTGACTCTCACGGTAAAGGTATTGGCAAAGCGCTGATAAAAGAAATCATCAATCAAGCTGATAATTGGCTTAATCTAGTCCGTATAGAATTAGAAGTGCATGCTGACAACGAGGTGGCTAAAGCTCTGTATTTAGCGACTGGCTTTGAAGTTGAAGGGACTAAACGTTTAAGCACATTTAAAGCGGGGCGATATGTCGATATGCATTTAATGTCGAGAATTCGCCCCGATCATCTTTCGTAGTCTGTTCGTTATTTTTCTTTTTAGGTAAACCAGTATGGATATTAAAACCAAAGTACATAGTCAGAAAGTCTATTTCTGCGATGATGAAGAGTTAATCAACCAACAAACCCAATGTTTGGAAGTCCTCTATGACTTTAACCATACTCGGCCTAGTGAGGGAGACAAGCGCAACGAGATCATGCAAAAGCTATTCGCCGAGGTTGGAGAAAACTGCTATATCGAGCCTCCTCTTCAGGCGAACTGGGGGATCAATACGCATCTCGGTAACAACGTTTATGCCAATTTTAACCTAACGTTGGTGGACGATACCGATATTTATATCGGCGACTCAGTCATGATTGGGCCAAATGTAACCATAGCAACAGCGGGTCACCCAATTGACCCTGAGTTACGCCGAAAGGTGGCACAGTTCAACATCCCTGTGACGATTGGTAACAATGTTTGGATTGGGGCAAATTCGGTAGTGCTACCAGGCATTACAATTGGTGAAAACACTGTGATTGGAGCTGGCAGTATTGTGACCAAAGATATTCCAGCTAATGTGGTAGCGGTTGGCAACCCGTGTCGAGTGCTCCGTGAGATCAGCGAACACGATAAAGAGTATTACTATAAAGATCGCCGCATTGAGTTATAGCGTTTGGTGCGTTGCTAATATGGGGGATAAACAATGGAATATTTAGAAACCGACTCCAGCCAAGTTCCAATGTCGTTGCTACTAGAAGCAGACCCTTCAGAGCAATCAATATTAAGTTACCTTGACGGTGGTTGGTGTTTTGTAGCGAAGTCCAAGCAGCAGGTTATTGCGGCTTGCATTGTGAAGATGACCAGGAAAAACACCGCTGAAGTATTTAATGTTTCTGTTTCTCCTGAGTTTCAAAAGCAAGGCATTGGCAGTGTGTTGATGCAATTTACCTTGAGTCACCTTGCTAAGAAGGGAGTGCAGACAGTAGAGCTTGGTACTGGCACGTTTGGCTATCAGTTGACTTATTATCAACGATTAGGTTTTCGAGTTGGATCGGTAGTAAAAGATCATTTCTTGGATAACTACCCAGACCCTATTTACGAAAATGGTATCCAACATAAAGACATGTTGAGGCTGTATTTACATCTTGAACCTTGAACTGTAGGAGGAAGGCATGATTAGTTGCAGTGATTATGACTACATTGAGATTATCTGTCTTTACCGCTATCCAATTCTCTTAACATGTAAATCCGGTGCGAAAATCGAGTGTGTTGCGCTGGATACAAAACGTAATCAAGAGAAGCAAGAATGCATCGAAGTTAATGAGTCTGGCTCAGTTCGATTGGTTGTACTGGATGATATTGTGAAACTGGATGTTTTAACCGATAACCCACATTTCAGTCAGGTGGTGTTTGGAACGCAGGGCTAGATGCCTGAAAGTGGCTAAACAACAATCAATAATGGAATCAAAAAGCTAGGAACACTATGAGCAATGTATTCTCCAATTTACCCAGCAACTTACCTGAAGAAATATTTGAGGATCTTGTCGCGACAGATAACGTGAGAATCGAGCGCATATTATCTCACGGTCAAAGTTCTCCAGAGTCGGGTTGGTACGATCAAGATGAAAATGAATGGGTTATCGTTTTGAAGGGGCAGGGCATCATTGAGTTTGAAGATGGTCGAACAGTGACGCTTAATTCTGGCGACCATATCAATATTAAGGCTCGGGAAAAGCATAAAGTCGCTGGGACAGCGAAAGACGAAATTACAGTGTGGCTAGCGGTGTTTTACAAATAACCTGCACAAGACACATGCGGAATTTTGCTTGCTGTGTTTAGATATGCCCGAACACAATTTACTGTTTTGCACGATCTAGGTGGCTTGGTACACTGAGCTTTTCCTTTAGTTGGCGAAGTAAACCGTGAAAATTCATAGAATTAACCCTTGTGAACGTTGGTGCGATGTCACCGTTTTTAATGGCATCGCTCATTTTGTAGAAGTGGCGGAATCCGATACCTCAGCAGGTATTGAGAGCCAAATTGAACAAATTTTTGAGCAAGCTGAGTCTATGCTTGAATTAGTCGATAGCGATAAATCTCGTATCCTTTCGGTCACCATTTACTTAACCGACTTTGCGAATTTTGATGCCTTGAATCGTGTGTGGGACAAATGGTTTCCTAAAGGCTGCGCACCAAGTCGAGCATGCGTAAAAGCCGAGCTTGCTAACCCAGACTTATTAGTGGAAATGGCGTTTGTGGCAGCGGCAGGAGAGAAGTACCTGTAACGCCAATTTAATAAGATTAATCCACATTTACCTAGTTTGAATGGTTTGCTAAGCTTGCGTCGCGGCTGCACATATCTCCCAGTCTTTTTAGAGAGTCTTTACTATGATTGTTGAAAATGTGCTTCCCAAGGATTACGCAGAAATGTTGAATGTTTGGGAAAACTCGGTCCGAGCCACTCATGACTTTATCACTGATGAAGATATTGAGTTTTTTAAACCTATCATTATTGAACAGGCGTTCCCTGTTGTAACGTTGAAGTGTGTCAAAGCTGAAAGCGGAAGCATTGTAGGTTTTGTGGGAGTCCACGAAGCTAAAATTGAAATGCTGTTTGTGCTTGATGAAATTCGCGGTCAAGGAGTGGGAAAAACGTTATTGCAATATGCGTTAGAGTCATTGAATGCAACGAAAGTTGATGTAAATGAGCAAAACCCTCAAGCGGTTGGTTTCTATCAGCATATGGGCTTTCACGTTGTTTCACGTTCACCCGTTGATGATATGGGAAAACCATTCCCAATTCTGCATATGGCTTTATAAGCTCGGTTAGTCGTTACCCAAACAGTTAGAAGAAATGCCCAAGGCCAATAACCTTGGGCATTTCCGTTTCTGGCTTTAAAAAACTCTTTGTTCAATACATAAAACATAGGTCTTCAACACATAAAACATAACTCTTTAATACATAAAATTTAGTACAAATGGGTTAAAGAAACACTTACTCAAACAATAACCTACAGTTGGTTGTTGTTTCAAACTCAGGCTATGGCAGTATGTTCTATAACCCATAGCCTATGTACTTATCTGCGTGAAACTTTCGAGGTGAGTGCTTACGGTAATGATAATGCCAACTTTTAGGAGATCAGGATGATTTACACTACCACTGAAACGATAGCGGGCGCCGAAATTGATATTGTGCTTGGCGTTGTTACGGGCAACGTTGTGCAATCAAAGCATGTAGGTCGGGATATTATGGCGAACCTGAAAGGCATTGTCGGCGGAGAGCTCAAAGGTTACACAGAAATGTTAACAGAAGCCCGTAGCAAAGCTGTGGAAAGGTTGCTTGATGAGGCTAGGCAACTTGGCGCTAATGCGGTGGTTGGAGTTCGGTTCACGACGAGTGCGATCACCGATGGTGCCTCTGAAGTCATGGCCTATGGAACGGCGGTAAGGCTCAAGTAGCGTCATTTACTCATCTGCGATTAAAGTGAAAAAATGGACATAACCTATTTAGCACAACACCCCCATGAATGTGAAAAAATTGCGCAATGGTATTTCGATGAGTGGGGCTATACCGTTCCGAATATTACTATTGATAGAGTGTTGGAAAAAGTCACTCAAAAAGCACAAAACGTAGAGGCCTTTCCCTTAGCACTGGTCGCGCATGATGATCAGCAGCTAGTTGCGGTTGCTGAACTCAAAATTCGTGAACATGTCGATTACCCAGAGTATGAACATTGGCTGGGAGGTGTCTATGTTGCCGAGCAAGGTAGAGGTAAGGGGTATGCCCCGGCATTGATTGAAAAAGCCAAGCAGCATGTCCGCCAACTCGGCATTGAGCGTTTGTATCTTCAATGCGAGCAGCACAACATTGATTTATACACAAAATACGGCTTCACGATACTCCACAATGCAATACATAACGGAGTCGAGACTCATATTATGGTTTGGTTGGTATCGGACGACTAAAAGAGTAGAGAGAAACTATGCGTCAGCAATATCATTTTCGCCCATCAGAGTTGGGGCTTCAGTCTTGGGATGTCTTCCGTCTTATTGAGCTGTCCAAAAGCTTACCAGTAACAGAAATAGCCCTTGATGAAATAACCGAATTGGATCATGAGTTCTGGTATGAACTGGGTGGCGCTAAACCAACGTGTAGAAACATTGCAGAACATGCTGCGCTGATCCAAAACGCGGATTTGTCGTATCCGATAATCCTATGCCATCAGGGAAGAGTGATGGATGGAATGCACCGTGTATGTAAAGCTGTGATGCTAGGGAGTGAGACGATTAAAGCCGTTCGCTTCACTCAGCCAGTTGAGCCAGATTATGTTGGTGTTTCAGCTGACGAGTTACCGTACTAGCACAATTGCCAGGCAAGGAGGAACGATGGCAAAAGTATACTTGTTCGATTGGGGCAACACTCTAATGGTGGATTTTCCGCTCCCAGGGAAAATGTGCGATTGGCCCAAGGTAGAAGCGGTAGATGGCGCTGACCAAATGTTGTCTGAGTTATCGAAAACCAATCAGGTGTTTATCGCGACCAGCGCAGTGGAATCGAGCGAACAAGATATTCAACGTGCTTTTGAACGTGTTGGATTGTCTGAGTATATTTCTGGTTATTTTTGTAAGCAGAACCTTGGCATCTTGAAGGGTTCAGCTGAATTTTATCGAGCGATTGTCGAGAGACTAAACGTAGAAGCTAACCAAGTGATAATGGTTGGGGATACCTTGGAAAAAGATATTACGCCTGCTATTGAAGCGGGTATTTCTGCGATTTGGTTTAACCCTGGCTCAAGTGACTCTTCACTACCTCACTATGCAGAGACCCACAACCTTGAAAGCAAAGGCGCTTGTCAGGTTCATCATTTGATGGAATTGCTTCCAGTCCTCAATGAGGCTAAGTCATGATCACCATTAGACCTTACCAGCCCTACGATGCTCCAGCTTTGTGGCAGCTTTTCTATCAGACTGTTCGAGAAGTTAATAGACAAGATTACACCGATCAGCAGGTGGAGGCTTGGGCTCCTGATGGGTTTGAACCTGCAGTTTGGCAAAAGAAAATGGATGCGCTGCAGCCGTTTGTTGCAGAGTTAGATGATGTCATTGTCGGATACACTGACCTGCAAGACTGCGGTTTGATCGACCACTTCTTTTGCCATCACCAGTACCAAGGTATCGGTATTGGTAAAGCGTTGATGAATCATGTTTTTGAACAGGCTGAAATTCGAGGAATAGAACGGCTGTACTCTGAAGTTAGCCTCACTGCCAAGCCCTTTTATTTGCGGTTAGGGTTCTCTGTAGTCCGAGAGCAAATAATTGAAGTAAGAGGGCAGCGCCTGACCAACTTCGTTATGGAAAAGCGAGGATGCTCTGAGGTAAAAGGTTAAATGGACATCAATGTACACTCGGAGATATGGCGCCAATACTATCAAAAGGCATTAACTCGTAAACATTCTCCGAGAACCGAGAAAGCAATTTCGTTACGTGAAACAGTTTCTAATGTAGCGCTAGATTGTGGTTGTGGAACAGGAAGTGATATTGCTTATTTGGACGAGCAAGGCTTACAAGTCCATGGTTTTGATTGTAACCAAGATGCAGTTGCGCTTTGTCGAGAGCGATTCAATCAAAGTGCGTTAGTCGACATCACCCAAGCTACTTTTGAAGACTATGACTACCCGAATGCTGGGGTTATCTTAGCGCACTCGAGTTTGTATTTTGCAGACCCAAGTCGATTTGAAAAAACGTGGCAGAAATTAGTAGCAAGCCTTGAAGTTGGAGGCGTGTTTTCTGGTGATTTTATGGGGGGCGAGGATAGCTGGGCATCCCATTATCGAACACCTACTACCCCTTTGACGGAGCAACAAGTATTGAGCCTTTTTGACCGTTTTGAAATTGCCTCGTTTAACCAACGCAACGAGATTGGCACCACCGCTATTGGCAAGCAAAAACGCTGGCATACGTTTTCGGTGATGGCAATCAAGCGTCGTTAAATCCTCTTATATATTTGGTAGTGTCCCTTTTAGCTTCAGCAAAAACTGGTACGCACTTTGTCCTGATAGTGAATATGGGTCAAATTCTGTGGTTCCGGAAAACTGTAGATTTAATGGTGCGGTAAGGCTTGAGCTCGGAACGTAACCCATCGACCAATCAGCGAAGTCGCGGGCACTAATCTCGCTGTACTCCAAGATAATGGCATTGTGATGCCGTTCGTCATTGAGGATCTTGTTGTACGTAGCATTTACGCTATCTCTCGTTCCTTCAATACTTTGTAAAAAGAAATTCCGATTGAAGCACAACATTCCGGTGATGTTATTTTTCTCATTGTTTTTTCGCGCCACTTGCAGAATATCTTCTAAGCTCGACATAGCAAATTGATTGGTAATCTTACTCACATAGATAAGTCGGACTAAGCTCATTGTGCTCTCCAATTCAAAACTCTTTAATTAAATATAAAACAAGTTTCCTAATTTTCTATTTGACAGTCTAAATTAGGGCTCTCTTTCAAAAGTACGCTATTTTCAGGGATTAATGGTGTGGAGTTCACGTTTGTAGGATTTCACCTTGCGGTGCCATCAAATAAGCAGTGATAGTGGGTTTGTTAACGAAAGGCCGAGATCAGCGAACAATCGCCGGTGGCATAAACACAAAACAGGGAGGAGTGATGAGTAAACTATCTGGAAGCTGCTGTTGTGGAGCGGTGAGTTTTGAAGTGGAAGATGATTTTAAACGATTCTTCTTCTGCCATTGCGATCAATGTCGGAAGCTCACAGGGTCGGCTCACGCATCGAATTTGTTTACCTTGCCAGACAACATTACGTGGAAAACTGGGCAAAGTTTGTTGCAGAGATATGAGCACCCAGAAAGGGCATTTGCTCGAGCGTTTTGTTCTCAATGTGGTTCTGGGATGCCGTATGTGAATAAAAGCGGTAAGTTTTTGATTGTACCTGCTGGGAGCTTAGATCAAGAGCCGTCGAAAACGCCAGATGCTCAAATTTTCTGTGCTGAGCAAGCGGATTGGCACAAAGCGGGTTTAAGCGTAGAGAAACTGCCGGGCTTCCCTCAGTAGAGAGCCCTGAAAGTTCAGGGGAGCCAATTCTCCCCTGACTGGAGCATCTATTGTTGCTTGAGCTCTGCTTTGAAGTAATCAATACACAGTGATTGAGCTGCTGGATTGATTACTACGCTCTCTTTTTCGCGCAGTGATAGGTAAAGCTCAATGCTTTTCTCAAAAGCGTCGATGAGTGATTGTTTTTCCGGTTGAGCAACGGTGAGCTTAAGCTGCTCGGAAAACTCTGGTAGGCGCGTTTCAATTTTTCTGACCCCAGACGGCGTAAGTTGTTGTTGCTTTAACGCTAGTGGTGACAAAACAACGCTGCGCAAAAACGAGAGAAACTCCATCGCTTCAAAGTATTCACCACGAGCGATTTTAGTGGCACCGTAATGTAGCCAAATCCAGAATCGGTCTTCAATCCATTGTGGATCGGGTTGTGGGTACTGGTGGGTTGAGCTTTCAAATACTTGCGACAACTTACGTTCTCTTTCCCATAGCACTTGAGTATCGTCGACTCGTGTAGCAGCATCGGGTAAGGCAACGAACTTGTAGTCCACGTGGATTGAGTGTGGAGCGTAAAGCGCGATGACTAGCCTTGGCTCACCAACGTGTTCACCAGTAAATGAAGCGACTTTCCCGTCGATTTGGTCGATGATTTCAAAGCGTTCGCCCATAATGGCTTCAAAGTGGCTTGGCTCAACGGCAATGACTAAGTCGAGGTCACTGTATTTGTCCATGGCGTCGGAAGCATAAGAGCCACTCGCCCCGATACCGACAATGCGAGTGTCACGCGACAATGTGTCGATAATTTGAGTGAGAAGCGCTTTATGAGCTTCTGGAAGAGTTGCTGGGTATTGGATAGCGGGATAAATCATATTTTACCTTTATATCGAATTCGATGATGAAAACTGCATGGTGCAGTTAGTGCGGTAAAATTAACGCAGCATTACAATATGACGGATCTATCCGTGAATTTCAATCAAAGGAGAAACAATCATGAATAAGGATGTTCAAGATAGATTCGACCAGCTACCACCACAAGGGCGAAGTAGGGCAAAAGAGTTACGACGTCTTATTAGCTCTATTGCTGAGCAAAACCAATTGGGGCCGATAGAAGAGTCTCTTAAATGGGGTGAGATTAGCTTTTCAGTCGCGGGAGGTAGTCCGATACGTATGGATTGCAAAGTGTCTTCACCAGAAAGTTTTTTTGTTTATTTTCATTGTCAGACTAAGCTTGTGGACACATTCCGAGAGCTGTACCCCAACTTGTGTGCTTATCACGGCAATAGAGCTCTTGAGTTCCACTCTTCTGATCCACTTCCTGGCGCTGAACTCAGCCACTGTATTGAGCTTGCCCTGACGTATCACAAGCGTAAACATCTGCCGATGTTAGGCGCTTAATATCCGGCTTTAGCCTCTAGACAGAAAAGTGACCAAGATTCAGCAATCAATTTAGAAAGTTGGCATTCTATTATTCGCTGGTACATTGAGTATTGCTTGGCAGTTTATAGAGCCATGAAGCTCTACGGACGCCACTGACTATTGTTTACAAGGAAAGAACACTATGGAATACCCAATTCAAGGTGCTTGCCAATGTGGGCAGGTGAGCTACCAGCTAAAAGCTGAACCGAAAATGGTCATCGCTTGTCATTGTACGGAGTGTCAAAAGCTGGCAACCAGCCCATACAGTGTGACGGCGATTGTGGCTACAGACAGCATTGAGTTCACTGGGGAGCTGAAAGAGTGGCAGAGAATGGCTGAAAGCGGTAACAAGAACTGCGCAGCATTCTGTCCTGAGTGTGGAAATAGAGTCTATCATTACAACCCAGATGATATGTCTACCCTCAAACTAAAGCTCAAGCCCGTTCATTTGGAAGATGCCAGCCTGTTTGAACCACAAGCTCACGTATGGGTCAGTGAAAAGTTAAGCTGGGTAGATATTCCTGAAGGGGTAAAAACCTTTCCTAAACAGCCATAGCCTAACCATTCAATCTAGTCATATTTAAGGTGCGTCTTTGCCTAATAGAGGCGCACTATTTTTCTGTTGGCAGGGAGCCATAATGACCAGCAAAGTTTTTTGGGTTAACCCTTATCAAACCGAATTATCCTCGATTGTCTCATCGGTCGAAGGCTGCGATATCACCTTGCAAGAAACCATTTTCTACGCTGAATCTGGAGGGCAGGAAAGTGATGCCGGGACAATTGGTGGTATTTCAGTGGTGAAAGCGACGAAGCAAGGCAAACAAATCGTTTATACCTTGGCAGAGCGTCCTCGTTTTGACGTCGGTGATCAAGTAGAAACCAACATTGATTGGCCTAGGCGCTATGCATTAATGAAGCTTCATTTTGCTGCTGAGGTTGTTCTCGAGATCTTTACCCAGAACTACCCACAAATAGACAAAGTGGGAGCGCATATTTCAGCGGATAAAAGCAGGATTGATTTTGTCTGGCCGGAAAACATCAACACACTTTTACCGAATATTCAGGAACAAGCGCAGGCGATAATTGACGGCAATGCCAATATCGAAAGCGCATTTTCTGATGTCAGCAGTGAGCGTCGCTACTGGCAAGTCAATGGCTTCGCCAAAGTCCCTTGTGGTGGTACTCACTTAAAGCGCACTGGGGAAGTTGGGGCAATAAAACTGAAGCGTAAAAACGTAGGGAAAGGCAAAGAGCGAGTAGAAATTACGCTGGCCTAACAAGTGATTCGCGAGCATCGAGAGCAAAGGAGTAGAGCATGATTAAGCAAGTCGGTAACACAGAAATACGATTGAAACATAAAGCGACGTGTCACTGTGGTTCAGTGGAGTTAGAGCTTACTTTACCTAATGGGATAGAGAAACCACGTCGATGTGACTGCTCGATTTGCAGAAGAAAGGGTGCCATCGTGGCGTCGGTAGATCTAGACGGTATTAAAATCCTAAAAGGTAGCGATGCCTTAAAGCTATATCAATTTAACACCAATACAGCGAAGCACTATTTCTGTTCAAACTGTGGTATTTATACTCATCATCAACGCCGCTCTCAGCCAAATGAATATGGCTTTAATGTTGGCTGTTTGGAAGGCGTTAACCCTTTTGAACTCGGTGACGTCGTCACCAATGATGGTGTAAACCATCCAGCGGATCGAAAGTAGAAGGAATCATAGTGGATAAAGTTGTCATAGTAACAGGTGGGAGCCGCGGCATAGGTGCGGCGACATCTAAGCTCCTTGCCCGTCAGGGTTATGCGGTGTGCATCAACTATCGTCGAAGCCAACAGCCTGCTTTGGCGCTGGTTGATGAAATCAAACGCTCAGGTGGTGAAGCATTTGCCTTCCAAGCGGATGTTTCTAATGAACAACAAGTGCAGGCGATGTTCGAGGAAGTGAATCGACGTTACGGCGTAGTCTCGCACCTAGTGAATAATGCAGGGCGGTTGTTTACTCAGTCTCGTCTAGCTGACATCAGCGCTGAACGCTTTAACCAAATCATGCAAACCAATGTATTGAGTTGCTTCCTTTGCTGTAAAGCTTTTATCAATCAAACGGGCACCAAGCGTGCCATAGTAAATGTTTCGTCGGCCGCAAGTCGTACTGGTGCGCCGTTTGAATACGTGGACTATGCGGCCTCAAAAGGCGCGATGGATTCATTGACCAAAGGGCTGTCTCTCGAGCTAGCAGCGGACAATATTCGTGTTAATGGAGTAAGGCCAGGCTTTATCCATACCGACATGCACGCCGATGGAGGAGAACCCAACCGTGTTGAGCGCTTGGCTGATAATATTCCTTTAAAGAGAGGTGGAACTCCGGAAGAAGTTGCAGAATCTATCGCGTGGCTGTTGTCAGAACAAGCCTCCTACGTAACGGGGTCTTTCATTGATATTGCTGGTGGTCGTTAATGGAGCTTGTTGTACCGAATAAGAATTGGCAACAAGCGTTTAGCCGTTTCTACCTTGATTTCGCTCGCTTAGACCCTGATAACGCAGATTATTATCGGCAAGGCCTGGAGGACTTCCAACAGTATGTTCAGCGGTTATGTGACGAAGCGAATGGTGTCAACTTACGCCACGGCTACGTGCCTTGCAGTCATTTTTGGCTGACCCAAGAGCAGCAAATCCTTGGTGCTATCCGTATTCGCCATAACATTGATAATGAGTTTCTCGCGCTAGAAGCAGGGCATATTGGTTACGATGTTGCGCCTTCTTATCGTCGCAAAGGGTATGGAAAAACCATGTTGGGCTTAGTGTTAGCACAAGCAAAAGCACTAGGGCTAGAGCGAGTGCTGATTACTGCTGATGAAGGCAATGTGGCGAGCAGAAGAGTCATTGAAGCCAATGGCGGCGTATTTGAGAATGTTGTCACGGGTAAAGTGTTTGCCGGACCTTTGGCAAGGTACTGGATTCAACTATAGAACCCAGTACTTGATTTTGAAGGTTTGATCTAACAACCTTCTTCAACCGCGAGAGTTTTAGGTTCAAGCTTAACCAGTTCTCCAAGCGTTGGGTACTGAGTTTCTAGCTCTGGTTTAGACATTTGATAGTCGTCATATACCTTAGACGATAGTTTTCCAGACCCATATCGGTAGTGGAAATTAGCGGTATAGTAAGTGTTCGCTTCACTCTGTTCTGGAATCGTAAATGCCAACACATTCCCGCCTTGATAACATATTGAGAACTTTTCACGTTCGCCTTTACTGGTGGCTGGTTTTACATCAAGGATTGCGACGAGCTGCCCAGGTTGTGCTTCAAACACGCCAAAATCACCATTTGGTTGGTCATCGTAAATCAATTTTTCTGGGACAAAATGACCGTCCTTTTCATATCCACTATAAACCCCAAGCTGAAAGTTATTCGGGAACACTTTCATCGCTACTGTCGGCATATTGGTCGGAGTATATTGTTGGGAAAGTTGTCCAAAGGGCTCGGTAGCACAACCTGCGAGGACGAATGCAGTACTGAGAGTAATAAGGCTTCTTAACATGATGGTTCCATCCAAAGAGTAGAGTAATAACAAAGGCCTAATGCAGAGCATTCTTGTTTGATAGGAGTGAAGTCTCAATTGGGACTTAGTCCGATAGTAAGGGCTAAAAGTATTGCTCTTGAAAATGCAAAGGCGAGTTATTATTTTTCATTCGAATCCTATTCGCACTGAGTTTCAAAATGTTTTTCGAGAGGCTTCACACCATTACGCAGGGAAAAAACGTAAGTGGATTTTCTGGTGAGTTGATGAATTTTAAGTGAAAACTCAGACTTGAACACTTTGAGTCCATCGCCTAAGTGTGCAATAAATAAGGTTTTGAATTGAGGGAAAAACATGTCTCAACACTCAGCAGTGATTAAGTGGTTCAAGCACCCAAATGAAGTATTTAGTGATGGCGATTATAGTCGCGCCCATCAGTGGGAGTTTGATGGAGGGGCAACTGTTCAGGCTTCGCCGTCTCCTCATGTGGTTCCACTGCCATACTCAATAGAAGAAAACGTTGATCCGGAAGAGGCGTTTATCGCCGCGTTGTCCAGTTGCCATATGTTGGTCTTTTTGTCGGTTGCTGCTAAACGAAAGTATGTCATTGAAGAGTATATCGATGAAGCCGTAGGCTTATTGGAGGAAGATAAAAACGGCTACTCCTCAATAACCGAAGTGACTTTACGACCGAAAATTAAATTCTCTGGTGACAAGCAGCCAACGCGTTCTCAATTAGAGAAATTACACCACGTTGCTCATCAGAATTGCTTCATTGCTAACTCGGTGAAAACACGAGTTACTACGGAAATTATTTGGCCTGAGTAGGCTGCGTTTATATCCCCCGCTTTAGGAAGTCACTCAAGGAGATAGAGATGAACTTTCCACCCCAATCTGTGCTAGCGACATATACCCACGATGCTTATTTTTTTGATAGCTTTTCTCGTGATGTTCGCTATTCAAATGAGTCGGCACTGGATGTGTACTTTATGCTGGTTCAGCAAACGCCCAGCTGGGTAAATCGATTGATGGCGTTGAGAAACCACATCGTGGGCTACTTTGGCCTTAAAAATCTTGGCAAAATGGCCGACATCGACTTTAACAAGCCACATCAAGATTACCGAGTAGGCGATAGGCTGGGGATTTTCACGATCTACTCTATCTCGGAAAAGGAAATAGTTCTGGAAGACAGAGATAAGCATTTGGATGTTAAGGTGTCTTTCTATCTCGAACCCGATGGCGATCGCGCGAAAGTCCATGCCAGTACGGTGGTTCATGTTCACAACATGCTTGGTAAGGTGTACATGCTCTTTGTTGCTCCAATGCACAAAATTATCGTTCCGAGCTCGATGAACCAACTACCGATACTACTAAAATAACAGCTGACCCACTGGTGCCTTTGGAGCTTTAGGTACTATACGTGAAGAATAGGAAAGGAATATGACTGAGCCATTGAAGGCGGAATATGATCGTATCTCTCAACAATGGTTGGAGGTTCGTACTCAGCTTCCTGCTAAAGATATGGAGCTGTTTAAACAGTTCGTTGGGCTGTTTGATGAACCCAGCAAAATTCTAGATTTGGGCTGTGGTCATGCCACACCCATTGGCGAGTTTTTGGCTGGATTGGGTCACTCGTTGGTGGGTGTCGATCGCTCCAAGAAGCTGTTGGCTATGGCTAAAGAACGTTTACCTAATCAACAATGGGTGCTAAGCGAGCTAGAAGAGTACGAAATTGATCAAACTTATGATGGTGTCGTGCTGTGGGATTCACTTTTCCATCTGCCAAGAGTGGAGCAAAAGCGCTTACTGGAATCAGCTTACCAATCTTTGCGCAGTGGTGGGGCATGTATTTTGTCTAGCGGGGGGAGCGAGGTCGATATTCCGCCTTTTACCGACTATATGTTTGAAGTAGAGTTTTATTACGATGCGTACCCGATTCCACAGTTCATTGAGATATGCCAGCAAATAGGCTTTCGAGTGGTAGAGTGGGTATGGGTAAACGAACCTGACGGAATGCGAGATAAAGGTCGCATTGGGGTTCTGTTAATCAAACCATAATTTATATCGCTGAAGGAATTGGTACAACATGCAGCCAACGACCAAACAACAAGTGTTCTTACAACTCTTTTTTCGTGAGCAATATGGTGCGCCAGCCGTTGAGGTGGATGGAATCGACCCAGAAGCCGCTAATACCACCGAATACCAACAGTGGTTAGCTGAAAAAGCAGAGATAACCAAACAGCAAGTTCTAGAATCACATTGGATAAAGACCTGTACCGAAGGCTACATTACTGAACTTGTGTTTAATCAGGATGGGTCGCTGAATGAACATAAGCTGTTTGACCGCCTTCATACTCAAGGGACATGGAGCTTGGTGGATGGCATGTTGAAAGTGTCGATCACCAAAGGAGAAAACCGCTACGAGTTCCACGTCGTAGGCCGAAAAGCGCCGCGAATCTACTCCGCCATAGAATATAAGAATGGCGAACTGCATTCTTACCTCAAATTGGCCCCAGTCAGGCCTGATTAGCGTATTTTCCGCAGAAATAACCCAAGCGTAAAAGTGCAATGTTAGATTACGCTTGCTTAAAATCGGTTTTAGTTTTTTTTAGTTGCTGCTCGCAGTGAACAGGCATACTATCCAGAATAGAACAGTCACTCTATTATTACGGCTCATGCATCTTCGCTTTTTTAAATACGTATGGTTTACCCTACTTGCGACACTCTTACCGTCGCAAGCGTTCGCGTATTTAGCACAAAGTGAAGCAGATGCCGGTAACAGACTGTCTAGCTACAAGTATTTACCCGCTTACTCCTCATTAAATGTAGAGCAGATATTCATTGAGCTAGAAGGGCAAGATGAAGTCAGCACAGGCTCGGTTCCTGTATCAGAATCGAATATTGATGTTGGAGCTGTTGGCATTATTAACGCCAATCGTTGGTCATACTCTTCGCGTAATTCAGAGAGCAACGATACGCAGTCAGGAGCGGACTTCGAGCAGTTTAACGCTCATCTACCCCCACATAAGCTCTACCAACTTGCTCAGTATGAAATTGACTTCTGGGCAGGTGATGTCTTTTCTTCCGATCACCGAATCTCCGGTTGGAAAGAGAGCAATGCTCTCTACGTGGCGCTCAACAGCCAGTTTTAGTCGTTCTTCCCATAATACACAACACAATTAAATTAATTTTGTAACTCGGTCTCGTGATCGAGGGAAGACACACATATGAAGAATCATTCTACTCGTAAAGCGAAGTCGAAGCGCCTTATGAACCATTACCCTGCGTGGAAGTACGTGGTGCTTGTTACTACGCTGATCATTTTGGCATTGAGCGCCATTCCAACATGGTATGGTGAGCAGCCATCTATCCAATTGACGACTGCCAGCAACCCATCTTTAAACTCAGTTGTAGAGCTTAATCGATACTTGGAACACCAAAATATTGATGTTGAAGAAATCACTCAAACGGGTGACAAAATGACATTGGTGTTCGACAGTGAGTCGTCACAAACCAAAGCTCGTGAAGCGCTGGATGAGCTAATTCGTGAAGGTGACAGCATTACGTTCTCCTACGTTTCTGTAGCACCTAAATGGTTTACTGATTTTGGCTTCAACCCGATTAAACTTGGCCTAGATTTACGTGGCGGCGTACAGTTCTTGCTTAACGTTGATGTAGACAAAGCGTTTGAAGAGCAGCGTAATACCATCGTCGATGAAGTACGTGATGCGCTTCGCCAAGATCGTATTCGCGGTGTGAAATTCAATAAAGTAGGCGTGGATGGCTTTGAGCTATCAAGTAAAAGCCCAGAAGCTCTATCTGCAGCGTCTACGTTTATTAAATCCAATTACGCTGGTTGGGACGTAAAGCGTCATTCCGATAGTCTAACGATTCAGCCTTCACCACAAAATAAAGCCGAGTTTCAGTCAATCACGCTTCAGCAAAACTTGAAGATTATGCGTGGACGTATTGAAGAACTTGGTATCACTGAGGCACTCGTGCAGCGTCAGGGTGAACACAGTATCCGCATTGAGTTGCCTGGGGTGCAAGACCCATCGCAAGCAAAGAACGTGATTGGTGCAACGGCAAGTCTTGCGTTCCACGAAGCGAAAATGGAATCTGAGGGCATGTCTGGTGCCGATATGGTGCTAAAGGATAACAACGGTCAAAACGTTGTGTTGACACGTCGTCCGGTGCTAACTGGTGAGCACATCGTCAATGCTCGTGCTGGTGTAGACAAGATGGGTTTTTCGGAAGTAAACATCTCTCTTGACCACGCAGGTGGCAAGCTAATGAGTGACTTCTCTGGAAAGCATATCGGTAAGCCGATGGCGACTGTATATCGTGAGTACACAACCAATGCGAGAGGCGAAACGGAACGTAGCGAAAAAGTTATCTCCGTTGCGACTATTCAATCTCAACTTGGTAGCCAGTTCCGTATCACTGGAGCAGGCTCTATGGATGAAGCTCAGCAGCTTGCGTTATTGCTGCGTGCTGGCTCACTGACCGCACCAGTCACCATTGTAGAGGAACGCACGATTGGCGCTTCTCTAGGAGCTGAAAACATTCAAAATGGCTTCGCTGCGCTGGCATTGGGTATGGGGCTAACGCTTACCTTTATGGCCCTGTGGTATCGCCGTTTAGGCTGGGTTGCTAATGTGGCTTTGCTGGCAAATATGACCTGTTTACTTGGCTTGATTGCGCTGCTTCCAGGCGCTGTTTTAACCTTGCCTGGTATCGCGGGCTTAGTTCTGACTGTCGGTATGGCTGTTGATACCAACGTGCTGATATTTGAACGTATTCGCGACAAACTGGCTGAGGGCCGCACGTTTGCTCAGTCAATTGATCTTGGCTTTAGCAGTGCGATCAGCACGATTCTAGATGCCAACATTACTACCATGATAACCGCCGTGATCCTGTATTCGATCGGTAACGGTCCAATTCAAGGCTTTGCACTCACTCTGGGACTTGGTCTGTTGACCAGTATGTTTACCGGTGTGTTTGCTTCACGTGCCATCATCAATGCGGTTTGGGGACGAGATAGTCGTCGCGATGTAAGGGTTTAAATCATGGTTAATACATTAAAGAAAAACATTCGTAAGATCCGTTACCTAACCAGCTACGTGTCTGTTGCATTGATGGTAATTTCACTGGTGGCGCTGGGCTTCAAAGGCTTGAACATGGGCTTAGACTTCACTGGCGGTATGGTGACCGAAGTGAAAGTGGATTCAAGTTTAACCAACAAAGATCTATTGAAAGTATTGTCGCCAGAGCTTGGTGAGTCAGCTGGCGTCACGCATTCTGGAGAAGAAGGGCGTTGGGTGATTCGCTACTCAATTCCAGAGCAAGGCCAAGAGACACCAGACATCAAAGCGTCGTTAGAAACGATTTCACATAACGTAGATATCGTGAGTAATAGCATGGTGGGCTCACAAGTGGGGGACGATCTTGTTGATCAAGGTGGTTTGGCGCTGCTTATCTCTATGCTGACTATTCTTGGTTATCTTTGTTTCCGTTTTGAATGGCGTTTAGCAAGTGGCTCATTGTTGGCTCTACTACACGATGTAGTGCTGGTTCTTGGCTTTTTCGCAGCCACTCAAATGGAGTTCAACTTAACGGTATTCGCCGCGATACTAGCGATTCTGGGCTACTCACTCAATGACTCGATTATCATTGCGGACCGTATTCGTGAACTGTTGGTAGCCAAGCAAACCACACCAACACCAGACATCAACGATCAGGCGGTGATAGCGACTTTCTCTCGTACCATGGTGACATCCGGTACCACCTTGATCACGGTAGCGGCACTTTGGATTATGGGAGGCAGCGCTCTGCAAGGCTTCGCGACAGCGATGTTCATAGGTATTTTGTCGGGTACGTGGTCTTCGATTTCGATTGGTACGGTATTACCTGAATGGTTAAAGCTAGAGCCTAAACATTATTTACCTGTAGAGGTCGATACCGCGCCATAAAACATTCAAACCAGCAATAAAATAACGCCCGAGTAAACTACTAACGCAACAGTTCCTTGTAAATAGATTCTCGGGCGTTCCTTTAACTACTTGATAGTAAATGTGTTTACATTGTAAATTAAATCGACAGGAAAGTTGGGTACTGGATAAAGATCTCTTTGATAACGGGTAAAACGGATACGATTAATAAAGCCGACATTGAGTAATTAAACCATCGGCGATGGCTGTCTTTGGTGAGCCATCTCTTTAGCAGCGTGCCGAAAAATAGCCACAGCCCGACAGCTGGAAAAGATGCAATAAAAAACGTCACGGCAATAATTAGATTCTGCGTGTAGAAGCCTGCACCAGTTGTGGTAAACGCCGCAATCGCTCCTGTTGCCACAACCCATGCCTTACCATTCACCCATTGAAATAAAGCGCCTTTCATAAAGGTTAACGGTTTTGCCTGTTGTTTACTGTTTGAAATGCTGCCTGCTTTGGCAATCAACCATGCAAGATACAGCAAGTAACCCGTCCCTAAACATTTAATGATGAAATGTAAGGCGGGGAACACTTGAAACAGTTGTCCGAACCCAAAGCCCACCACCAAAAGCATCACTGTGAAACCAACACAAATACCCGCCAGCAGCGGCAATGTGCGCCTTACACCAAAGTTGACTCCGGAGGTCATCACCATAATGTTGTTTGGCCCCGGTGTAACGGAGGAAGAAACGGCGAATAGTACGACGGCGTAGAGATATTCCATATGTGCTCCTTGTGTCCTTTCATAAGGAGTTTGGGCGCACAGGCAGAGATTCAAGTCTTAAGGGTGAGATTCTAACGGATGGGCTTTGACGAGCCCATCAAATGGTTGGTGGCGATGTTACCGTGTTTGAGAGGTCGTTATGTTTAAAAAGTCACGGTATTTAAGAAGTCATTACGCAGGCGATAGTTCGTTTCGGCGAGCGGAGATGTTCTCTGCAAGTTTGAATGGTGAACAAGCCGTGCCTTGATGATATTGCATTTGCCAGTGTGAGCCGTTGAAGACCCAGATTGAAGAGCGCTTAGCATAGTGACGAACGTGTCCTAGTCCGTCGTTCCAAGCCGTCTTGTACAGAAGCATTTGTGTATTGGTGCCCAGTACTACACATTCATAGTCTTGAGAGTGCAGAAAACCGCGAGATGGTTTCTCAGTTTTCATTAACTCATTGATGCTGGTGAAATCATAGCTATTGCCAGATTCACCGACTTCTTTGAAATCAGGGTGCAGCAAACGCGAAACCATAGAGCGATCTTGACGAACGTCGTAATGATGTAATGCGACTTCTTGATCGATAAGTGTTTGCATGTTCGGCTCCCTAAACTCATTGGCAGTGATGAACGCTAAGTGCATTCATACTCAGAAAGTATTGTTTTACCTTGGGAGCAGGCGAACTAGCAAGTGTTTTTACACGTGAGAGTATAGATATGACAGGAACCGAACAAAAGGCAGGGGGATTCCCTGCCTTTTCGTGCAATTTCGGCCTAGAAAGTGGGGTTACTGTGTGTATTGGGTTAAGAAATCAGTAAATGCATTCCATGACTTACGGTCAGCTTCCTCTTGGTAGCGTGATGAACCAAACACGGTGAACGCATGCGGTGCACCGCTATAAGTGATCATTTCATGTGGGACATTGGCAGCTTCCAACTCAACCGCTAACTGAGCGAACTGCTCCATTGGGATGGCGGTGTCTGCTGTGCCATGCAGTACCAAAATAGGAGTTTGTGTGTCTGAGTACGACTGTCCTTCTGGTGTTTTTAGCCCACCATGGAAGGTCACGAAACCTTTTGCATCCATTCCTGCTCTCGCCGATTCCAGCACAGCCGCTCCGCCAAAACAGTAACCCATAACAACAAGATTGCTCTTGTTGCCTCCGAGGCTTGCAGCATGGTCAACACTTGCTTGCATCAACGTTCGTAGCTTGTCTCTGTCTTTGTACAGTTCGCCAGTGTGCTGCTTTTTGTCTTTTACTTCAGTAGGGCGAATTCCTTTCCCAAACAGGTCGGCGGCGAATACGTTGTAGCCTAGGTCATTGAGCATTTGAGCTCGCTTTTTCTCGTAGTCGGTGAGGCCATCCCAGTCATGAACAAGAACGACTAATGGTGCATCATCACTGACTTTTGACCAGTAACCTTCATACTCTAGATCGCCAACGGAGTAGGTGGTGTCTTGCCCGGCGATGGCTAAGCCAGCAAACAGGGAAAAAGATAACGTTAACAAGAATTTCATAGAACCTCCTTTTTAGACATTGAAAGTCTAGTACGGTTTTAGGAGGTTTGAAGATCAAAAAAGCCCCACGAATTCAAGTGGGGCCAGTGGTGAGTCAGAAATTACATTGCAGCAGAGAAAATTGCAGAGATTTCTTCGTGCGTCGCCTGTTTAGGGTTAGTAAATCCACATGCGTCTTTTAGAGCATTGTCAGCCAAGATTGAAATGTCTTCCGATTTTGCTCCCAGCTCTTTAAGGCCAGCAGGAATGCCTACATCTTTCGACAGTTGCATGATGGCTTCTAGCGCCGCTTCTGCCCCTTGCTCTGCGTTCATGTTCTCTACATCGACACCCATGGCTTTTGCAACGTCACGTAGACGCTCAGGGCATACTTGTGCGTTGTAACGCTGAACGTGTGGTAGTAGAACAGCATTGCACACACCGTGAGGAAGGTCGTAGAAACCGCCTAACTGGTGAGCCATTGCGTGTACGTAACCTAGGGAAGCGTTGTTAAATGCCATGCCTGCCATGAACTGAGCGTAAGCCATCTGCTCGCGTGCTTCGATGTCTTCGCCGTTATCAACTGCAGTACGTAGATGGGCTTGGATAAGCTCTATTGCTTTAATCGCAACAGCGTCGGTAATCGGCGTCGCTGCGATAGAAACGTAGGCTTCTACCGCGTGAGTCAATGCGTCCATACCTGTTGCAGCGGTTAATGACGCAGGTTTTGCCAGCATTAACTCTGGGTCATTCACTGAAATCAGTGGAGTAGTGTGTTTATCTACAATGGCCATTTTAATGTGGCGCTCTTCGTCAGTAATGATGCAGAAACGTGTCATTTCTGAAGCCGTGCCTGCTGTCGTATTGATAGCAATAAGAGGCAGCATTGGTTTTGCTGATTGGTCGACACCTTCGTAATCAGCGATTTTTCCACCGTTAGCTGCAACAAGAGCAATACCTTTTGCACAATCGTGCGGAGAGCCACCACCAAGAGAGATAACGAAGTCACAATCGTTGTCTGCTAATAGTTCCAAGCCCGCGTTTACGTTGCCGATAGTTGGGTTAGGTTGGGTGCCATCAAACACTACTGTTTCAACATCACGCTCACTAAGAAGCGCTTGAACTTGCTTTACTACGCCGATCTGATTCAACACAGAGTCGGTAACGATTAGGCCTTTCTTGAAACCTTGAGACTGAATACTGTCTGCGGCGTCCTTTAAACAGCCAGCACCCATGAAGTTTACGGTTGGGATGAAAAATGCAGTTGTCATAGATCTATTCCGTTGTAAGTTGATTATTTTAAACTGCAAACAGGTTGGCATAACCCTTAGTAGGTATTATTTGATCTAAAACAATCACAGGAGCACTGGTCGGAGCTTTCTATAGATAAATGTGAATTGGATCTTCTTGCTACATAACTGTAAAAATTATCAATAAATTTAATAAGTTAACGGTATCGTTTGCTCAACAGATAACGTAAAAAAGCGCGATTGAGTATCGCGCTTTGGGAGTGACTTGGATTGTATCGCAAGGTTACGACAGCGAAATCAACTTGTTGACGAGTTTCTCTATTCCAGCCGCCGCTTCAGAAATATTCCCCGCTAGCATGTAAGCAGGAGTAGAAAGAACCAGATGGTTTTCATCGAAAATGTAATCATCCACAGGGCAATCAATATGACTTCCCCCTAACTGATTAAAGGCTGCAGCGGTGGCTTGATCGTTGCCAATAGTGCCTTGTACATTGTCACCGTAAATCATAGGGATGATAGCAGGAGCAATGCATAAATAACCCACTGGCTTGCGAGCTTGAGCGAATGCTCGGCAAGCTGATGCGACGTGAGTATTGATACTGCATTCGGCGCCATTGACCGCAAAGTCAGTTAAGTTTTTCGCCGCCCCAAACCCTCCAGGAACGAGTAGCGCATCAAAGTCGTCTGCGTTAAGCGTCGCGACGTCTTCAATGTTGCCACGCGCGATTCGCGCCGCTTCAACCAGTACATTACGGCTTTCGGCCATCTCTTCGCCTGTCTTATGGTTAATCACGTGCATTTGGTCAATGTCTGGCGCAAAACAGTGCCAGCTCGCACCATTTTTTTCTACCGCATGCAATGCCAGCACAGACTCGTGAATTTCAGCACCATCAAATACCCCTGAGCCACTGAGGATCACCGCAATTTTCTTCATTATTTCTTCCTTTTTTCTGACGTTATTGTATTTATTGAGTTATTGCTGATTTTAGGACAATTCTTGTTCTAGCGTAGCGTCCTTTTGTTCGGAATCAACCAGCGATTCTTGTTGTGTTTGTTCTTTTTGGGCTGTTGGTTGGTCGTCGTTTGTCTCGTCATAGTATTTGACGAGGAAAGGCGTGAGCATCACGCTGGATGGGAAAAATCGTTTCATAACATCACCACTGCTCGGACGGATTCCTCCTCTTTATAACCAGTTGTTGCTGTAGAAAAGTTGAGCTTGCTCATTGAACGAAACTAAATTGATTTCATATTCTCAAGTTGAGCTGAAGGTCACGGTTCACAGACAATAACCTACCCGTGAGAATGATGAATCTAAGCCAAGTTATAAAGCAAAATTGTGCTTTCTTGATGAGGGAAAAGGAGTACACTAGCTCGGTCTTAAAAGGAGTAATCATGAAGTACGATTGGATTCTATTTGATGCTGACGAAACCTTGTTTCATTTTGATGCTTTCAAAGGTATGCAGCTGATGTTCTCACGCAAAGGGGTAGATTTCACCGAGCAAGATTTTGCTGTTTACCAAGAAGTAAACAAACCGCTTTGGGTCGATTATCAAGATGGTGTGATCACTGCAGAGCAATTAAAGCACACGCGTTTCGACGCTTGGGCTAAGAAGCTCGATACAACAACCGCTGAGCTTAACTCTGCGTTTCTAGAAGCCATGGCGGACATCTGTACTTTATTGCCTGGAGCCAAAGAGTTAATGGAATCGCTTTCTGGAAAAGCGAAGATGGGCATCATCACTAATGGATTTACTGAGCTACAGGCGATTCGCTTAGAGCGCACCGGTATGACAGATTATTTTGATCACGTTGTGATTTCAGAAGAAGTTGGCATTGCGAAGCCGGATCTCGGTATCTTCGCTCACGCGCTGGAAAGAATGGGTAACCCGTGTAAATCGAAAGTTCTGATGGTTGGTGATAACCCGCATTCTGATATTCTCGGCGGCCTAAACTTTGGTATCGAGACGTGTTGGCTTAACACTACCGGAGCTAGCGAAGTTGAGGGTATTGAACCTCATTACACGGTGAACTCACTGACTGAGCTACAAAACATCTTAACGGCATAAACATATGTCGTTATTGCACGTTCTAGAGCCGTCTAGGTCGCTATTCTGGCGGTTTATACAACGAAATGTAGTGTGGTAACGACTTTGTTTCCGATAGGCTAAATGCTTCTTCTAATACCGCTAATTTCTGAATTCGATCGAGACGGAAATGGCGGTATTCATCTCTTAGCTCGCACCACGCAACCAGCGTCCAGTTTTTCCCCCAGAAAATTTGCCCTAATGGCTGCAAGATGCGTTCGGTCATCGAGCCATTCTCTGCAATATAATGAACCGACACCTTGTGCTGCATGTCCGTTGCACGCCGTAAAAGCTGGCCTCGCTTCGCGGTGTCGGACTGAATGTGGTAGTCGGGCACAATAATAGGAAACGATTCGATTTGCTGTTTCAGTTTGTCTGGCAATACGGATTGTATTTTTGTCGACGCGCTTTGTGATGCTTTTGCAAGTTCTTCATCTGACCAAGCTCGAACCATACGCATGCCAAGTTCAAGAGCCATCATCTCTTTCTCGGTAAACATAAGTGGCGGCAGGTGAGAGCCCGCTTGGAGCATATAGCCAACTCCGGCTTCCCCTTGAATAGGGACACCGGAGTTGAGCAGGGATTGAATATCACGATAGATGGTTCGTTCACTGACTTCCAACACGCTAGCCAACTCTGCTGCTGTGACAGCGTAGCGCTTGGCTCGTAGTAATGTCAGAAGTTCAAACAACCGCTCTGATTTGCTCATATCAATCCCTCTACGCGACTAGCAGCCTATTCCTAGCCTTCACATGAATTCATTTTAATGACTTGGTGTGTCATATCTACCGACTCTGGGTTGATTAGTGACATCAGTGGTTGGCAGTCTTCGCACGCCATAAACTGCTCGCCAGCCGATTTTGCTTCTTCCATTGATTGCCAATATACAGTGTCAGTCCAAACGTTGGTTTCTTCATTATGGCTAAGTGAGCGATACAAAAAGCCCGGCAGACTTTTCACAAACTGTTGGCTGCGCTCTGCCGCAGTAATAAATTCTTGCTCATTCGCTGTATCGAGTAGTGAAAACTTTACCATTTCAACGATTTGACTCATGACGTTCTCCTTTCTGTGTTGTTGAGTTCGAAATAAGACTAACCAAAAGGACTGTCAGTTCTTGTCAGTAGTGCAGGATTTATTATCTCTTCATATGCAATTGCATTGATTAAAATGTGACCAATTGCATGCCTTTCGTTTTATATGCAACTACACTTTTAAGGCGAGAAGTGATCGCACTCGAATCGAATAACGAGTGTATTACGAAGACGACGACAAATTTGGCTAGAAGATTCAGCTACTTAATTGGCTGAATAAAGGACGACACCATGGCAATCGTAGGAAAAGTCGCTGAATGGAATGACCTGAAAGGGTACGGCTTTATTACTGTTGAGAACCAAGCAACACGTATTTTCTTCCACATCACCGATGTTTCGGGTCGTGCTCAGCGGCCGAGAATAAATGAGCGAGTCCAATTTTCCCTCGCCAAAGATTCTTCCGGTGGACTGAGAGCGGTTAAGGTTGAGCGACCAATTGTATTTAATTTTTCTATGGCGATTGTGATTTGGTTTAGCACCATCATGGTCTCTAGCGTTTGGTTGTTCGACTACCCAGTGATCATACTTCTTTATTATCTCATGGCGAGTGCAGTAACTTATTCACTGTATGGTTATGATAAAACCGCAGAAGCGACTGGGGGATGGCGAGTCCCTGAGACGCTACTACACGTGATTTCCGTAATGGGAGGATGGCCGGGTGCTATTCTTGCTCAATCTATCTTGCAGCATAAAAGCCGAGTACCGGTTTTTATGTTTATTTTCTGGCTTACGCTGCTAATTAATTTTTTACTGTTTTGTTGGACGCTAACACCGCAAGGCGAATTGGAATTACAGGTGTTTATTCAAAAGGCGATCGCTTTTAGCCACTTTTATTAATTAGTGATTCATATGTATGGCGCATTGGATGGGCTGAACTATTAGTTTTAGTGAATTTCAATGCTACAAAAATGTATAAAGTTGGTAATTAATACTTTAATTATTTATTTTGTAGGAGTTAAAGTTCGTTCTGGTGTGGATTTTTGGTTGAATTAACCAAAAATGATTGTGATAATTTATTCACTTTCAGTGAATATAAATAAAAATCATGGAACAAACTCAACCAATCTCAGGGGTAGAGAAAGCCAAAAATTGGCAAATGCCCGATACCCTAATTCTTATTTTCTTTATTGGTATCCTTGCCACTATTCTTACCTATTTTATTCCTGCCGGTACCTTTGATAGCCAAGATGTCACTTATCTAGCCGATGGGGTGGAAAAAACACGTACTGTTATCGACCCTGCTTCGTTTGCGTATGCAACCGATGAGGCGGGTGAATTGGTGTACAACACTGTTGGATTCTTCTCATCAGGTGGCGGCATTGGCCTAATGAACTTTCCGTTTGAAGGGCTAGTTTCTGGTTCTAAATGGGGCAGTGCAATTGGTGTTATCATGTTCATGCTTCTTATTGGCGGCTCATTTGGTGTGGTAATTCGTACGGGCAGTATCGACAGCGGTATCTTGCACTTGATCAATCGAACCAAGGGCAGTGAAGCTCTCTTTGTACCAGTTCTTTTTGCTCTGTTCTCTCTTGGTGGTGCCGTGTTTGGTATGGGTGAAGAGGCGGTGGCGTTTGCCATCATCATTGCTCCGCTAATGGTACGGTTAGGCTACGACAGTATTACTACGGTCATGGTGACCTACGTTGCCACCCAGATCGGTTTTGCTGCATCATGGATGAATCCATTCTCTGTTGCGATTGCCCAAGGCATCGCGGGTATCCCAGTGCTTTCTGGCATGAGTTTTCGTATTGTTATGTGGGTAGGTTTCACTCTTGTCGGCATTATTTTTACGATGACGTATGCGGCGAGAATCAAAGCGAATCCACACTCATCTCTAACTTACAACACCGATGCACACTTTAGAGCACAAGAAGACACTGCCGATGAGCAAGTTAAGCAATGGACACTAGGTGACACACTCGTCATGCTGACGGTGTTTGCAACCACCATTTGGGTTATCTACGGGGTAGTTGCGCATGCGTGGTACATCCCGGAAATTGCTTCACAGTTCTTCACTATGGGCTTTATCGTTGCGATTATCGGTGCAGTTTTCCGTCTTAACGGCATGACTTTAAACGATGCGGCAGATGCGTTTAAAGAAGGAGCTGGCATGATGTTAGCGCCAGCTCTACTTGTGGGTTGTGCGAAGGGGGTACTTTTGATCCTCGGCGGCGGTGCTAGCGGTGAAGCAAGCGTACTTAACAGCATCCTCAACAGCGCTGGTGGCTTTATTAGCGGCTTGCCAGATGTGATGGCTGCATGGCTGATGTACGTTTTCCAATCGGTATTCAATTTCTTTGTTACTTCAGGATCTGGCCAAGCTGCACTAACTATGCCTCTGTTAGCACCACTTGCAGATATCGCAGGTGTTAGCCGTCAGGTTGCTGTTCTTGCTTTCCAATTGGGTGATGGCTTTACCAACATTGTGGTCCCAACCTCTGCGTCTTTGATGGCAACATTAGGCGTGTGTCGCATTGATTGGGGGGTATGGATTAAGTTCTGTGGTCGATTCATCGGATTGCTGTTCGTGCTGTCGAGTGCGGTAGTGATCGGCGCACATGTAACTGGTTTTGCATAACCCGATGAATGTCTGAGAAAGATTGCTTTCGTTGGGTATACTCTCATCGAAAAGCCAAGTACGAGCCCAATTTTGGGCTCGTTTTTGTTTGCCAATCAGGCCACTATTCGATTTTGGCCTGTATTGATTGAGAAAGAAGAACAATGAATAGACTGACGCATACAAACTCAACACTGCCCCTAATTGATTCTCTGGATGTGAATACCTTAACCAGTGGCGAACATAAATTTAATTTTGCCGTCGCGACTAACGCGCTTGGCCAATGGCAAATGTTACCCGTACGCGTATTTAAGGGGGAAAAGCCTGGAAAAAGAGTCGTGATTACTGCTGGAGTACACGGTGACGAACAGAGCGGTGTGGTTTCGGCATTGAAAATAGCCAATCGATTGGTGGACCAAGAGTTGGCTGGGTGTGTGACCATAGTGCCGACTCTGAACCCAACAGGAATTTTGCATCATAGCCGAAACTTTTACCCTGTTGATCCAGATACATCACCATCAAACATGAACCGTTTTTTCCCTGGTAAAGCTGAAGGGAACGAAGTAGAGCGATACATTCATACTCTCTGGTCGAAACTGCTGCTGCCGAATGCGGATTTAGCCATAGACCTTCACACTCAAACTACAGGCACCACTTACCCGCTGTATGTCTTCGCTGATTACCGAGTCAGTGAGGCGAAAGAGATGGCTCGCTTACTTAACCCGGATGCAATTTTAGACGATCCAGGTGAAACTGGGGTGTTAGAAACCACTTGGAACGAACATGGTGTGCCGAGTATTACTGTTGAAGTGGGGGCCGGTCGTTACACAGATGCCGCTTTGATAGCTCGTACAGTTGATGGTGTGATGAATATTCTCACCGCGCACCATGTCATTAGCGGAGAACCGAGCAATTTAAAACCTTGTGTAGAAGGTCGAGATATTGTCAGTGTTAAAGCGACTCAAGGTGGGTTTGTGGAAGCGCATGTCGAGTTGCTGCAAACCGTTCGTCAGGGCGATCTCTTAGCAACTCAGTTAGACAGTTTCGGCGATAGGGTAGAAGAGTACTTTGCGCCTTGTGATGCCACGGTCCTTAGCCACAATGTTGAAGCGCTTCGAGCGCCGGGCTCTTTGATCGTGAGACTAATTAAGTAGCCATTCGCGTCATAGCCAACAAAAAGCCGAGACATAGTCTCGGCTTTTTGTTGGTAGGTGCTTGCTGAGGCTCTTAGCTATGGGCGCTCACCAGCGAGTAGGCGTTTTTCGATGTCCTTAAGAACTTGCGGTAAATCGGCAATGGTGTCGATAAGGTAATGTGGTGTCGACTTCGACAACTTAGCGTGCGCTTTTTCACGAGCAGCGTCGAGAGTGGCTTTGTCTGCTGCTTGGTACTGTTCAAAAGTAAGACCTGCTTCATTGCCTGAAAGCAGTAGACCAACTGTCCACATTCCTGCGTTGTGTCCTTCGTCGATACCAGGAGCAGCATCGTCGACCTTAATACAAGCATTAACATCGGTGACGGCTAAGTCGATAACATTTTTCAGCGCCATATAAGGAGCTGGGCGACCGCCTTGAGGTAGGTCGTCTGTAGCGACCACACAATCTGGGCGATAGCCGTAATCTGCTGCAACCGGCATTAAAACATCCATCACTTCACGTGGATAACCTGAGCACGAACCGATCTTAATGCCTTGCTGCTTAAGGTCGTTAACAACTTCAATGGCATTTAGGATTGGTTCTGCGTGGTCGGCAACCTTAGCTTTTTGTAACGGCATGAATGCCGCGTAAATGGTGTCGATGTCTTCACTGGTCATCGAACGGCCAAATTGGTTGTTCCATCGCGCATCGACGCTAGGTAGACGGCCAACCGCCTGAATGTGATCCCATTTACCCAGCCCCATTGGTTCACGCGCTTCATCTAGCGTGATGCTGAAGTCAAAACCCTGCTTAAACGCTTCAACGAAGATGCTGGTTGGCGCAAATGAACCAAAGTCGACAATAGTGCCGGCCCAATCAAAGATAACAGCTTGAATAGGTGTAGTAGTCGTTTGAGTCATGATGTTGTCCTAGTAATTAAATGCTTGAGATACGTGGGCGATTGCTTGCTCAAAAATCGTGAGCGCGCGAGTCAATTCTTCGCGTGTAATGATCAGTGGTGGGCTAAGCTGAATGACGTTTCCTTGAGAAACTTTAAAGCTCAATCCGTTGTTTAGACATTGGTAGAGCACGGCTTCCGCTTCTTCAAATGCGCGAGTCTTGCTAATCGGGTCGGTGACGAGTTCTACTCCCCATAGCAAACCGATGCCACGTACATCCCCAATTAACGGGTACTTTTCCTTCATAGCGAGCAAACTTGTGCGTACAAACTCGCTGTCTTGCCGCACTTTATCGAGCAAGTTATCGCGTTCGATTACTTCCATAGTTGCCAGTGCTGCAGCGCAGCCAATCGGGCTTTTTTCATGGGTGTAGTGTCCCAGAGATACGTTGGCCGCCGTGTTGTACTTATCTTTTGTGACCATGGCAGCCAGTGGTACTAAGCCACCACCAAAGCCTTTGCCGATACAAAGAATATCTGGCTCAATGTCGTAAGCTTGATGAGTGAACCATTCGCCGCTGCGGCCCATTCCATTTGGAATGTCATCAATAATCAGCATGACATTGTGTTTGTCGCAGATTTCTCGGATTCGTTTCCAGTACGCCTTACTTGGTACTTGAACATCGGTGTTGCGTACGGCTTCAGCGATAAAGGCTCCGACCCCACCTTCTTTCTCAATCACATACTCTAGGTAATCGGCGTAATGAACATCGCTGGCACCTTCAGACGCTTGGTTATGTAATGGGAAAGCACCGCGATAGCTGACCGCGGGTGGAATACGTTCAACGCCAGCCATCAAAGGCCCCATCCCTTCACGGAAACAGGCTTCTCCGCCAACCGAAATAGCATCAAGGGATGCCCCATGGAAAGAGTCCCATAAAGAGACGACCTTAAAGTTGCCAGTGACGTGACGAGCCAGTTTCAGTGCCATACCAACGACGGACGTGCCGCCGGGAGCAAACAACACTCGGTTTAACTCACCGCCGCAGATATCAGTCAGTTTCTCAGCACATTTCACCGCGGTTTCATTGGTGAATCGGCGAGGGGAGAAGGGTAAAGATGCCATCTGCTCCGCGACTTTTGCCACAACATCTGGATGCCCATAACCGAGCTGATGGACGTTATTACCATGAAAGTCCATGTAGCGTTTACCGGTGCTGTCTTGAATGAAAATCCCTTCAGCATGCTCCAGCGTATCCAAACAAGGTGTCGACATGGCTTGATGCAAGAACACGTCGCTGTCGCGCTTAAGTAGAGCCTGAGTTCGTTGGTCTTGCAGTGATTCATTCCATTTCTGGCGTGCGGGCGTAGTGTTAATGTCGCCTTCGCTGCGGAAATGGGTCGGATTTAAAGTATCAGTCATGATTCCGGCCTTATTGAACGTTCCAGTACATGGCCTTTTCGACCGCTACGATTAACAACGCGATATCTTCAGGATAAACGTCGCCGATGTTACCAATACGGAAGCAATCAGCATTAGAGACTTTACCCGGATAAATCACAAAACCTTGTTGCTTCAGGCGCTCATAGAACTCTTTAAACTGGTAGTCGCTGTGAGTAGGAGAATAAAACGAAGTGATGATTGGGGAGTGCAATTCATCGCTTAACAGTGGTTCAAACCCAAGTGAGCGCATTCCCTGTACAAGGGTCGTTTGATTGGTGCGATAGCGTTGGTGTCGCGCTTCGATGCCTCCTTCCTGCTCCAGTTCAATTAAGGCTTGGTAAAAAGCGCGCACAGTATGGGTTGGTGAGGTGAAGCGCCATTTGCCCTGATTGACTTCCATGCAGTGCCATTGGTCGTAGAGGTCTAGGCTAAGAGAGCGAGCCTGTCCTTGGCATTTTTCCAGCTCACTTCGTTTCGCGATAACAAAACCAAAGCCTGGTACACCTTGAATACATTTGTTCGCAGAGCTGATCATGAAGTCGATCCCTAAGTCCGCGATATCCATTGGGATGCCACCAAAGCTCGACATAGCATCTAGGATTACGGTCTTATTGTATTGCTTGGCAAGAGTAGCAACCGGTTCGATTGGGTTTAGCATACCCGTCGTTGTCTCGCAGTGCACAATGGCGACATGGCTTATCGCAGGATCCGATGCCAATGCGGCTTCAACTTCGTTCAAGTTAGGCTGTGATGTTTCTCCTGGTGAAACCACATGGCACGGAATGTTGAGGTATTGTGCTGTTTGGGCGATGCGTGCCCCGTAAGCGCCATTATCTACTACCAGCAACTTACCTTCTTGACCGATAGCGCTGCCAATCGTCGCTTCAACAGATGCGGTGCCACTGCCTTGCATTAGCACACAAGAGTATTGTGACGAAGTTGTCGCTAAAGCAACCAGCTTAGCTCTTATGACTTCAACAATCTCTTTGTTGTAGTCATCGTCCCAAGTACACCAGTCTTTCAACATAGCTTCACGTACAGTTTCAGTGGTAGATAGTGGGCCAGGTGTCAGTAGTAGATATTCGTTTTTCATCTCAGTTCTCGATAATTGGACTATACCAAAAGTTGAGGTTACCTTAGCAAGCGGATTTAGAGCCCGTAAATAGCAAGATTACCAATTTCATAAAACTTTAATATGGCTCTGATGAATCGATCTTAACCGAACATTTTGCGGTTTATATTTCTCAAAACTGCCATTTTTTGTTCATTTAAACGTCATAAACAAAAATTAGGGTGTATATCGTCAACTGGTACAGACCAATTGATAGCGCAAAAGCGAATTAGATTGAATTTGAACAGACTGTTTTATACCCAAACAACGCCATAATTGGAGAAAATGATGAAAAACCGTTTGATGAAAGGATCACTGGCTGCACTTGTATCACTGTTGGCCACAAATGCATATGCAGCGCAGGAAGTGACGGTTTACACTGCTTTTGAAACCGATATTCTTGCGAAATATAAATCGGCATTCGAAAAAGAAAACCCAGACGTTAAGATCAAATGGGTGCGTGATTCAACGGGAATCATGACGGCTAAATTGCTGGCAGAGAAAAATAACCCTCGTGCTGAAGTCGTATGGGGTCTAGCGGGATCGTCAATGGCGTTGCTAAAAGAAGAAGGCATTTTGCAACCATACACACCGCAAGGTCTAGATATGCTGAAGAGTGACCTAAACGATCCTCAATCAGCTCAAGCTTGGTTTGGTAACGATGCTTTCTTCAACGCGGTTTGTTTCAACGAAGCGGTTGCGAAACAGCTAGATTTACCAAAACCAACGTCGTGGGAAGACTTAACGAAACCTGTCTATAAAGGCCACATTGCGATGCCTAACCCTGCGTCTTCTGGTACAGGTTATATGCAAGTATCGGCTTGGTTGCAAAACATGGGCGAAGATCAAGCCTGGAACTACATGAAGAAACTTGATAACAACATTGCTCACTACACACACTCTGGTTCCAAGCCTTGTGTTCAGGCTGGCATGGGTGAAGTTGCTATCGGTATTTCCATGGCAAGCCGTGGTGCGAAGCTGAAAACTCAAGGCGCTCCACTTGCTGTGATTACACCAAAAGGGATTGGCTGGGAATCAGAAGCGGTTGGCTTAGTCAAAGAGTCAGAAGCAGCGAAACGCGTTGTGGATTGGTCGATTTCAAAAGCCGCTAACGAATTGTACGTTGAAATGTACCCAGTCGTTGCTCATAAAGAAGTGACGGCAACGGTTTCTAACTTCCCTGATGTTGAAGCATCAATGGCGAAAATGGACTTCGCGAAAATGGGTAGTGACCGCTCGAAAGTGCTAGCAAAGTGGTCTGAGAAATTCGACGGAAAGTCAGAGCCAAAATCTTAGCCTAAAACTAAGGCGGTATTGGGAGAGCTTCGGCTCTCCTTTGTTGTTTCTAAAATGCGTTTTTCGAGCTAGCTTCAATCTATATTGAAACTGCAATACAAGTGTCATCTTCTCTCTATAAATTCGTCATTGAATTGAAATAAACCAGAACTAAGGTTGGTGTATACCAATTGGAGAGTATCTGATGATGACCAACCAACCTTACTTAACCATTGAAAATGTTGTGAAGCAATTCGGTCAGTTCACAGCATTAAAACAGATTTCACTTGCGATAGAGCAGGGTGAGTTTGTGTGCTTTCTTGGACCATCAGGCTGCGGTAAAACGACATTATTGCGCGCGATTGCAGGCCTAGATTTGCCGACTTCTGGATCTATTTATCAAAACGGTCAAGACACCACTTTTCTTCCTCCAGAGAAACGCGACTTCGGCATTGTGTTTCAATCTTACGCTTTATTCCCAAACCTTACTGTGCAAGAGAACATTGCCATTGGCCTTAAAAACCAAGGTATGTCGACCAAAGATGCATTGGAAAAAGTCGATGGTTGGCTAGAGACCATCGGACTGCCGACATCGGCTCAAAAATACCCGAACCAACTTTCCGGAGGTCAGCAGCAGCGTGTCGCGCTTGCTCGTGCTCTGGCGCTGTCGCCGGGGTTACTGTTGCTGGACGAACCTTTATCGGCACTGGACGCGAAAGTTCGTACTCACCTGCGTGACGAGATTTGTCAGTTACAGCGAAAGTTAGGCATTACCACCATTATGGTCACGCACGACCAAGATGAAGCGTTGACAATGGCCGATCGTATCGTGGTTATGAACCACGGGGTGATTGAACAGGTAGGGACGCCTCAAGAGATTTACCAACAGCCGGCAACTCGATTTGTGGCGGAATTTGTTGGCAGTATGAACTTCATTCAATCCTCGGTGGCGACAGACACCAAACTGCGCATTGCAGAATCGCTGATCCCACTCCCTGTGATAGAAAATATGCCGATTGCCCGTGGTGACAGCTTCGAGCTTGCGGTGCGCCCTGAAAGTATCAAGTTTACGTCGAGCTTTAATGATGGCTTACCTGTACGAGTGACGGATGTTGAGTTCCTAGGGGCTTTCTATCGAGCGGAGTGCCAGTTGCAGCATGACAGCCAAGCTAAGCCAATTTTGGTGGACATCCCAGTAGAGTGGGTAACAGAAAACAAGCTACGCCGAGGCGACATTCGCTACATTACGTTTGCACAAAGTGGGTTAAGAGCGTATTCAAAGCGCTCAGTCACTTCTCACAAGTCACTGGCTGCTTAAGGGTAAATAAATGGATTTTGATACCATGACGACCAACTCTTCGAACAGCCGTAAGCCGTCGATGTTGGACTCGATGGCTGCTCGTGTGAGCAAAGATAACATCGTGCTGTTCGCCATTTTACTGACTCTATCAACCTTGATGGTATTGTTCATCGTGATGCCGCTGTGGGCGATGTTGACCAAAAGCGTGCAAAACAGTGATGGGGAATATGTTGGCTTTGAGAACTTTGCGACCTATTTCGCTTCATCAAGTCTTTGGCACTCTCTGGGCAATACGTTCACTGTTGGCCTCATTGTGACTTCAGTGGTTGGGGTTCTCGCTTTTGGTTACGCTTATGCTTTAACACGCTCATGTATGCCAATGAAAGGGCTGTTCCAAATATTAGGTACGGCACCCATTCTTGCTCCTTCTTTGCTACCTGCGATCAGTTTGATCTTCTTGTTTGGTAATCAAGGAATCGCGAAAGAAGTATTAGCCGGAAATTCCGTTTACGGCCTGATTGGTATTTCTTTGGGCCTGATTTTTTGGACGTTTCCTCATGCTTTAATGATACTGACGACTTCTTTACGTACTTCCGATGCGCGCTTGTATGAAGCTGCGCGAGCCCTAAAAACGTCTCCAATCAAAACCTTTTTTGTCGTTACTTTACCTGCGGCGAAGTTCGGCTTGATAAGTACATTGATAGTGGTGTTTACCCTAGTGATTACCGACTTCGGTGTACCAAAAGTCATCGGGGGGAGTTATAACGTTCTGGCAACCGATATCTTTAAGCAAGTTGTAGGGCAACAGAATTTTTCGATGGGTGCAGTAACCAGTTTGATTCTGTTATTGCCTGCTTTACTTGCGTTCGTTGCTGACAGATGGGTGCAGAAAAAACAGAAAAGTATGTTCGACACTCGTTCGGTACCGTATCAGCCAGAACCTAATAGGCTTAGAGATGGATTGTGTTTGGTTTACTGTTCGCTTATTTCGATTGCCGTACTGGTTGTATTGGGCATGGCTGTGTATGGGTCTTTGGTGACATTCTGGCCTTGGAATAAAGCACTAACGCTGAACAACTATAATTTTGCTGAAATGAGCACCTATGGCTGGAGCCCGTATTTTAACTCACTCACTCTTGCAGGTTGGACAGCGGTAATTGGTACAGCGGTGATCTTTGTGGGTGCCTACTGTATTGAGAAAGGTCGCTCATTTGCCCCGATTCGCCAAGTGATGCAAATGCTGAGTGTGGTACCAATGGCGGTTCCTGGTATGGTGCTGGGCTTGGGGTATATATTCTACTTTAATGATGCCAATAACCCGCTAAGCATCCTCTACGGAACGATGGCATTTCTGGTCATTAATACCGTAGTGCATTACTACACTGTTGGTCATATGACAGCGTTAACTGCTTTAAAGCAACTACCCGATGAAATCGAAGCCACGGCGGCATCGGTTAAGCTACCGCAGTACAAATTGTTCTTTAAAGTAACCTTGCCAGTTTGTTTGCCGGCTATTTTGGATATTGCTACCTATCTGTTTATTAATGCATTAACCACCACTTCTGCGGTAGTATTCTTATATTCGACCGACACTATTCCAGCTTCTGTATCTGTATTGAATATGGATGATGCAGGACAAACTGGTGCAGCCGCCGCGATGGCTGTGATGATAATGATTTCAGCCGCACTCGCCAAACTCGTTCACATGACAGTTGGTAAAGCGTTAGAAAATAAAACCCAAGCTTGGCGTAAGAGATAAGGACAATTTGTGCAGTACGTAAAAATTAAGGATGCCATCGTAGAGCAGATCGATTCGGGCATGTTAGCACCTCGTCAAAAGCTCCCAGCAGAGCGTAAGCTAGCCGAATCGTTTGATACCACGAGAGTCACACTGCGCGAAGCGCTTTCGCTGCTAGAAGCTGAGGGGAAAATCTACCGAGAAGACCGTCGAGGTTGGTTTATTTCACCTGCACCGCTGCGCTACGATCCTACTCAAACGTTGAACTTCACCAACATGGCGCTAGGGCAAAACAGACAGCCAAGAACAGAGTTGGTGGCGGCAAAAGGCATTCTTGCTAATAAACAAGCGGCCAGCTTACTCGATCTTCAGCCTTTCTCGGATGTGTACCGAGTCGATAGAGTTCGTTATTTAGAAGACCGACCGGTGGTGTATGTCACTAACTATATTCGCCCGGAGCTATTCCCTAACTTGCTGGACTTCGACTTGTCTAACTCGCTGACGGATATCTACCGTGAGCACTTTGGCGTTGTATATCAAAAAATACGCTACCGTATCAGCACCAGCTCTTTACTTGGAGAAACCGCTCAGGCTTTAAGAGCGACGTCGGGCACTCCAGCGATGGTGGTTGAGCGAATCAATTACAACCAAAGCGGTGAGTTGATTGATTGCGATATTGAGTATTGGCGCCACGATGCGATCAGCATAGAGTCATTGGCTCAGCTCGAACGTTAACTCATCCTATAATTAGCTCCTACGGCATCCGCTGCAGGAGCTTTTCTTTAAATGGCTTTATTCAAGGAACTAGTATGACTCTTTTCGCGGTTGCGTTAGTCGTCTTTTCTGCGCTTCTTCATGCCGGTTGGAATATTCTAGGGAAAAGTAATCAGGTCTCTGGTGCTGCGTTTTTTTTAGCAACCAGTAGCGCCGCAGCTACTTTGCTCACCCCCTATTTGATTTGGTATTTGAACACCATCGGCCTTGAGTCGTTACCGCCAGTTTTCTGGAAACTTTTGTTAGTGAGCGGAATAAGCCAAATGGTATATCTGCTGGGTTTAGGCCTAGCCTATAAGCATGCGGATATAGGCGTAGTTTACCCAATGGCAAGAGCCTTACCTGTGCTCATGGTTGGTGTGGGCACTGTGGTGCTTGGGCATCAACTGGAGCCACTGCACTGGTTTGGTTTTGCTCTCATTACATTGGGTTGTTTAGTTGTTCCTCTCGACAGTTTTAAGCAGCTCAACTTTTCCTCTTACCTCAACCTCGGGGTACTTTGGGCATTGGTTGCTGCGGTGGGTACAACTGGGTATTCCATCATTGACAAAGAAGCGTTGCTTTTGATTAATCAATCGGTGGGTGAGCTTATTGCCGATCAATACTCCTCTGTGTTTTACCTCGGTATTCAGTTCTGGGCGATTGCAATGCCAATCAGTGTGTATTTGCTGGCGACCAAGCAAAGAGAGCAATTCGGTGTAGCATGGAAAATTCGCAGTTCAGCGCTTGTTGCGGGGAGTATGATGGCAGCAACGTACGGACTGGTTCTGTTTGCGATGACAATGACAGAAAACGTCAGCTTTGTGGTCGCGTTGCGTCAAATCAGCATTGTATTCGGACTTATCATGGGGGTAATTTTCTTGAAAGAAAAATGGTACCTCACCCGTGGAGTAGGGGTTCTGCTGATTTTAATCGGGCTGGTTTTATCCCTTAGCTAGAGCGCCTTTATGACCTTTTCGTGCGGCATATTGCCAAACATTCTAAAAAATGGCGTGTTAATTTGAGCCTTATTTTAAGTGTTGAAGCAATAACTGCCTGTATTCATTGAAACTAATTGAATTAGCATTTTTAGCGCCAATTATTAACTGCGAGCTTTCGTGGAAAATAATTATGAATGGGTGAAATTTTTAATGAAATATATCTGATCTGCTGTGGGTCTTTATCGGTACTTAACAAGAACTCGAGAGCAAACATCGAGTTCACTTTTAGGTAAGAAAAGGAGTCAGTTATGATCAAGGTAATCGGTTTAACAACAATTCTAATGTTCAGCGTAAGTGCTATGGCGGGTTTGAGTGGTGCTTACAATTCTAAAGTGAGTTCAGAGCGCATCAACGGTGATGCCGTCGCGTCTAAAGAAGCGGCGATTGAGCAAGGCAAAACAATGCTTATGGATCTCAGCAACATGTCATCAACAGAGTTGCACCAAACTCTTCGCCACTCAGGTAATGAGTTAGTCGACGTGAAATCATTTTCGGTCACCAACTCAAACGTTACTGTGCATGAGTTGATCACCGAGCAAGGTATGGCGTATCAACCTATTGTGAATGTCAGCTACGAGTATCGTGCACGTGATCGTGATTAATTAGGTTAAGCATTAATCTAAAGTGTGATTATTAAGTTTTTGCTAGCACTAAAACTTAAAATAACAATGAGCCCCGCGTTATGCGGGGCTTTTCTTTTTAAGAGAGAGTAAATGATGGGCGACAACGTACTGCTGGCGTCACCATTCCTAACGGTTGACGTTAGATAATCTAGCTCGTGCACTTTGCTTTGACCACATAGAGTAATGACAACGGAAATCATTAAAAAGGTCAGCTATGAACCATCCTTCATTTTGGTTTAAACAAGCGTTAGAACGCGAACAAGATACACAGCCCCAAACACTCGAACAGCACATCGACGCTGATGTGGTCATTGTTGGTGGGGGCTATACTGGGCTTTGGACTGGAATTATGCTCAAACAGCAGCAACCGAACCACAAAGTCGTCATTATCGAGAAAGGGTTGTGTGGAAGTGGCGCTTCAGGTGCTAACGGCGGTTGTATGCTGACGTGGTCGACCAAGTTCCCTACACTACAACGTTTGTTTGGACAAGAACAAGCAAAATGGTTGGTTGCTCAGTCTGAGCAAGCGGTTTATGACATCGAAGCGTTCTGTAATCAGCACAATATTGATGCAGAGTTATACCGAAAGGGGACTTACTACACCGCGACGAATAGCGCCCAGCAAGGAAGCATGGAGCCAGTGGTGGATGCGCTGGATTCGCTGGGGATCAACAGTTGGCAAAAATGTGACGACCAATTGGCCAAAAAAGCAGGCTCCCATCGACATATTGATGGATTCTACTCTCCTGCTGCGGCCAGTGTTCAACCTGCGTTATTGGTGAGAGGGCTACGCCGAGTAGCGTTAGAGCTGGGCATCGAGATTTATGAAAACAGCCCAATGAATACGCTCGATTTTGGTCAGCCTGCACGTGTCAACACGCCTAATGGCAGCGTGACTGCGAATAAAGTGGTGTTGGCTCTTAATGCATGGATGGTGAAGCACTTTCGCCAGTTTAAGCGCAGCATCGTCGTGGTGTCGTCGGATATGGTGGTGACCCACCCGATTAGCGACAAGTTGCGCCAGCATGGCCCAGAACAAGGAGCCACAGTGGTCGACTCAAGAATCTTCGTCCACTACTACCGAGATACCAAGGACGGCAGGTTAATGCTGGGTAAAGGAGGCAACCAATTCTCCTTTGCAAATAGAGTCGATGAAATGTTTAACCGCCCGACCAAGTATCAACCGCTGTTGAAACGCTCATTCCAGAATTTGTTTCCTCAATTAGAGCAGTCGGATTTTGCGTATAGTTGGACTGGCGGATCAGATCGCTCAGTGACAGGGTTACCGTTTTTCGGCAGCTTAGAGGGACAAAGCAATATTTATTATGGCTTTGGCTACTCCGGCAGTGGTGTGGTGCAAACTCATCTTGGCGGTAAAATCTTATCGTCTTTGGTGCTAGGACTAGACAATGATTGGAGTCGATGTGGTTTGGCAAAGGGGCCTCTCGGTCAGTTTCCACCGGAACCAGTGCGCTGGCTTGGTGCGATGATGGTTCGCAATGCGGTGAGGCGCAAGGAAGACGCGGAAGACAATGAGTTGAAACCAAAGCCTTGGGATGTCTGGCTATCCAAGCTGGCGGGGGCTGCGGGTAAAACAGATAAAGTCTAACGTCATCGAACTGTCATTTTAGCTGGTCAAAATGACAGTTTTGCTATTGATGATCGATTGTTATGCGTTATTTGCCGCCGCTGAATGGGCTAAGAGCATTTGAAGCAGCCGCGCGCCATCAAAGCCTCACTAAGGCGGCGGAAGAGCTGAATGTCACACGAGCGGCTGTGAGCCAACAAGTTAAGCAGCTAGAGCTTTATTTAGATGCACAGCTATTTGAGCGTCATGGTGCCAAATTAACCCTAACCGAAGATGCTGAGTATTACTTACCGGTACTCAGCGAAATGTTTGAATCACTGTCGGTGTCGACACATCACCTGTTCGAACGTAAAAAGTCCCATCAACTTACGTTACACGTCGCACAAAGTTTTTGTTATCAATGGTTAATGCCTCGTTTAGCCGACTTTAAGCGTCGTTTCCCAAAGGTGAAAATCAAGGTGTCGACGACGTCGAATGCCTATCCGAATGGCAGTAAGGTAGCCGACCTTGAGATTATTAATGGCTATGGAAACTGGCTAGACAAATCGGCAGTGCCACTCACTCAAGAAAATTGGATAGTAGTCGCCAGCCCTGAGTTGACGAAAAGCTACTCACTACACGAGATTGAAGGGATTTCATCAGCTCCGAAAATTGCGACGTTTGGTTATCGAGAAGGATGGGGCGACTGGTTCAAGTCGGCTGCGCCTAATTGCGATGGACACGTTAATGCGCAAGCAGAATGGCAATTTGAACATTCACTCCTATCGATTGAAGCGGCCGAGAATGGGTTAGGGGTGTTGCTGGTCAGGGATTTGCTGGTGGAGGAGCAATTAACACAAGGGACGTTAGTAAAAGTCTCCGATCATGAAATGCCGAGCCAAAGTGGGCACTACTTGATTTCAAACAACCAAAGCAATCTGTACTCGAAACATTTTACTCACTGGCTAAAGGAGTCGCTCCGTTAGCCAGTGTGTTGGGTGTTACTTGATTTGTGACTATTCGCAAGGCGGAGCAAGGTGAATGGTTGCTAGGCCACCGAGTGACGTCTCACGGTATTTCTTGTTCATGTCTTTACCCGTTTGGTACATGGTTTCGATAACCTTATCTAACGAGATCAAACACTTACTGGTACGTTTTAGTGCCATACGAGAGGCGTTAATGGCTTTCATTGCGCCCATTGCATTTCGCTCGATACAAGGAACTTGAACCAATCCGCCGATTGGGTCACAGGTCATTCCAAGAGAGTGCTCCATTGCAATTTCAGCGGCCATACAAATTTGTTCGTTGCTACCACCACGAAGCGCTGTTAACCCAGCCGCAGCCATAGAAGACGATACACCGACTTCGCCTTGGCAACCCACTTCTGCGCCGCTTATCGAGGCGTTAGTCTTGTACAAAATGCCAATGGCACCGGAGACAGCCAAAAAGTCTTTTAACTGGCGAGTATCGAGCTCTTTGATGAATTTGTGGTAATACATCAACACAGCAGGAATGACCCCAGCAGCGCCGTTTGTCGGAGAGGTAACAACTTGGCCACCTGCCGCATTTTCTTCACTGACAGCAAAGGCGAACAAGTTGATCCAATCCATGATTTCCATTGGATCGTTTTCAACGGCTGCATTCGCTTCCAGTTTCTTTAAAAGGTTGGGTGCACGGCGGGTAACATTTAAGCCACCCTCTAAGATGCCTTCTGTTTCGAAGCCGCGCTCCATGCACAAAGACATCACTTTCCAAATCTGTTCAGCCTTTTGGTCGATAGCGTCACTTGATTGGAAAGCCAGTTCATTACGAAGAATCATGCCACCTAGGCTGTAGCCATGTTTCTCTGCTTGTAGCAGCATTTCGTCGGCTGAAGTGAATGGGTACTCAACTTGGGTTTCCGCTTCATCACTGCCATTTTCTAGCTCTTTGGCTGTCGCAATAAAGCCACCACCGATTGAATAATAGGTTTCAAAAGCCAGTTGAGACCCTAGAGAATCGTACGCAGTGATGGTCATGCCATTTTCATGCAATGGCAGATTATCGCTATGGAAAAGAATGTCTGATTCGTAACTAAAGCTAACCGTGTGAGCGTCGGCTAATTGCAGCTTGCCTTCATCAATAGCGGTTTTCATTGCTTGATTGGCGCTGCTTACTTTAATCGTGTCGGGCTTGTTACCGAGCAACCCCAGAATTACGGCTCTGTCGGTATGGTGGCCTTTACCTGTTAGCGATAGTGAGCCGTATAAATCGACTTGAACGCGGCTGACTTTACTAATATGCGACGCAACTAAGCGAGTAAAATGGTGGCCAGCGATCATTGGGCCATTGGTATGTGAGCTAGAAGGCCCGACCCCGATTTTGTAGATATCAAAGATAGATAGCATAAGTACTTCCTGTGATACTTGAGGTTTGATAAAACAAACTCTTATATAAATATAGTTGAGTTGCCCTAGGCTGCTTAAAGGGCATTAACTTAATGTTAACAACTGCAAAGTAACGGCTTAGCACAGAGTTGTACAGATCTTCGTCCTCATAGGCGAATAAAATGAGACATGAGCAAAAGATGAGCATTCGTAAGGTAGTTATCTTACTAGGCAAAAGATTGGTCGGTGACCGATTGACTGAGGAAGGGCACTCTCGGGTCGTTGGGTTGGTGAAGGCGCTGCCAAACCTGAAGCAACGAGAAACTGTGCTACTGTTTTGCGGTGGGGTTACTGCTGGGAATACATGCTCGGAAGCGGAGGCGATGTTCCAAGCGTTTATCTCCATGATGAAGCAGAGCAATCTTACCTTTCCTACAGATCAAATATTGCTGGAAAACCGCTCGGTAAGCACAGTCGAGAACATTCAAAACGCTTCGCAAGAGCTGCTTAATAGTGGCTTGATTAGCAAAGGAGATGAACTTGAGGTGGCGTTTGTATCTAACGACTACCACCTACAGCGCATTTTCGAAATCCAGCAGTTAATGGATGAGCAGGGGCTACTCAAAGTGCTGCGTGACAAAACGGTGCAGCAAGGTATCAAGCTTGCGATTAGCTATCAGATCGATGACCACATAGCTGTGCCATATCCGCATACTTCGTTGCGGAGCCAGTTGTTCCTATTGATGGATGTTCTCACCACGTATCGCGTATTCTTGGAAGGAGTGGTGAGCGGGGCTTTCAAGCGGGACATAGAATCTGTCCAATGTTTGCCACTGCGTTTGGCAGAGCAGGCCATTCACGATGCGAAGTTGTTGTCAGAAAAGGCACTGGTTAGTGGACAGGTTTTCACCATGCTTGATGAGCGATTACCTCAACTCGAGAAAGTAGTCAGAGAAACAAAGGATCTCTCAAGCGTCGCGAATATTGAAAGCGGGTTGGAAGAGTTTCACCGTCATTTAACTGCGCTTAATCGCCATCTCGACCCTGAATCCTTATCTCCTAAACCATTGTAGTGGCGAGAAACAGAAACTAAAAAAGGAGCGGTATTCGCTCCTTTTTCGATATCACTGATTCAAAGTTGAATCTTCGCAATTAGCTCTCTTTGTTTTTCTCTTGAGAGTTACGGTAATACTCCCACTGCTCAACGCGTTCTTCTTCAGAAAGTACACAGTAGGTAACACGCTTGTTGTTTTCAGTGACAGTTTCTAGCTCACCGTCTTGCTGCACACAGTAAACAGCCGCTGGGTTAGCCACTGAAGTGTATTCTTTTACTTCGTATTCATCCGGCTCACTTGCACAGCCAGCTAGTACCGTTACCGCGGCTACGCTTGCAAATAGATAGGACTTTTTCATTACTTTCTCCAATAAACTCAATGAGTAGCATAAAAGCGATTATAGAAGATGTTCGAAAAAACATTGTCTTAAGTTTGTTAAAAGATCGATGATGTCTAAAATTATAACAAAAGTTAATTTATTGATAGTATCGATAATAACAACACATACCGAACAAGATGCTTAAAATCATAAGGAATTGGATATGTCACACAGTAAATACCGCCTTGTTACCCGCAGCGATTTTGATGGACTTGTTTGTGCGGTATTGTTGAAGCACCTAGATTTAATCGATGAAATAAAGTTCGTTCACCCTAAAGATATGCAAGATGGCATTGTGACGATTACCGAGAACGATATTGTCACCAACTTACCTTATGTTGCCGAAGCGCATTTGGTATTCGACCATCATTTATCTGAAAAGCTGCGAAATCCTGGCCATCACCCGAATCACATTATCGAGCCTGATACCCCTTCTGCTGCGCGCGTAGTATGGGACTATTATGGAGGGCTAGACAAATTCCCAGCGTCTTGGACCGATATGATGGACGCCGTAGACAAAGGCGACTCAGCGCAATTTAATCGTGATGAGGTATTGGATTCTACTGGTTGGAACTTGCTCAATTTCTTAATGGATGCAAGGACTGGGCTAGGGCGCTTTAGAGAGTTTCGAATTTCCAACTACAACTTGATGATGGATTTGATTGATTACTGTGAAAATCACACCATCGAAGAAATTTTGGCATTGCCTGACGTGCAAGAACGTGTTGCACTATACCGAGAGCATGAGAATATGTTCAAAGAGCAGATCCAGCGCTGTGCGAGCATTCATGACAACCTTGTGCTGTTAGATCTTACCGGTGAAGACGTCATCTATGCAGGTAATCGCTTCATTATTTATGCCTTGTTTCCGCAGTGCAATATCTCGATCCACAAAATGTGGGGCTTTCAAAAGCAAAACATCGTGTTTGCTACCGGGAAGTCTATTTTTGACCGAAGCTCAAAAACCAATGTCGGTGAGTTGATGCTAAAGCATGGCGGTGGCGGGCACAAAGCCGCAGGTACTTGCCAGATAGCAATAGAAAAAGCGGATGCGGTGCAGCAAGAGCTGATCAATGAAATTGTCGCTGATGGTTAGGCAGATAACCGAGGTTAAATCAGACCCTAGAATCGTATTCAAAGAAAAGGCCAGTACAAATGTATTGGCCTTTTCTGTTTAGTATGCAATTTGAGTTTCGTGTATCGCTACTGCATTCGCTTAAATAGGCATCACACGGTTACGGCCTAATTGTTTGGCTTCGTATAGCAACTTGTCGGCTTTCTCTATCAGAGCTTCGGGTGTATCACCTTCTATAAACTCTGCTACACCGAATGAGGCGGTAATGTTGCCCACTTGCTTGCCAGAGCGTCGGTCTTTAATGGACAGCTTTTCAATCGCTCTGCGTACCGTTTCCGCAAACTGACGGGCAATACGGAGCTGCTTATTAGGTACAATCAAAGCGAACTCTTCACCACCGAAACGATAGGCCGTAATGCCTTCACGGCAGCTCGTTTGTAGCCTTTTCGCTAGGCCACGGATGACGGTATCGCCAAATAAGTGGCCATAGTTATCGTTAAATGATTTGAAATGGTCGATATCCAGCAGGATAAGCGACATTGGTTGAGAAGCGGCGCACAGCGCTTGTAAATCTCTGTCGAACGACTTGCGGTTATACAGGCTTGATAAGCTGTCAAATAGAGCGTCTTGTTGCACTTCTGCCAACTGGCTTTTTAGGCGAGAGATTTCTTCACTTGCGGTGCTGAGCTGACTATTTAGAAACTGAGTCGAATGACGGATTTCACGTGATTCTGTGACGAGTTGGCGAATCACTCCCATGACTTCTTCAATCGACAGGCCTTCATCTTCAACGCGAGCTAAGTCACTAAAACTTTTATCGATTAACTTGGAAAAGTCACTGGTATCAGAAAGGGTGTCAGTCATTGAGCTGGCAACCTCAGTCACCAACACTTCCATGCTGGTTCTTAGCTCATTGACATTGGTCTCCGCTTTCGAGGCGACGTAGCTGTTATACAGCTGCTCTGCAGAAGCGGGTGGGCATAGACCAAAGTTTTCCAGCACCATATCCATTTCTTGGTTGAGCTGAGGGATGGCGTTATCGACGTAGGTGTACCACAAAGCGTAATTCGCGGGCGTCGCGGCAACATGATTTTTCATCATGAGTGGTACAGCTTTCTTTAGATTGAGAGTCGATTTTTTAAAGTCGTCACTTGTCATTATTATGTGCGCTGCCAAAAGCTTAATCTGTACATATACCGATAAGATTAGCGGATTTTGTTTGAGTTTTCCTCAATAAAATCATCGAATACCAATGATTCGCTCAACTTCTATTTATTACTGATAAATTCCTTCAGTAAATGGTTAAACTCTCACCACTACTGCGCGTAAATAGGCTAGCGAGATCAGTTGGCTAGATTGACAGGTTAAGTCACACACAAAGAAAAAGCCCAAGAAACCGGGGGAGTTTGCTTGGGCTCATGTTTAAAACGTTCGTGTTTTAAATCAATTTGCGCAGCTTAGCTGGTTGTTGCAGGCTGGGCTGGCTTATTTTGTCTTAATGCCAGTATTGCTTGTGGTAGCAGCGACATAACAATCATGCCAATCATGAGCGAGTACTGGAATACGGTGAAGCTCTCGCCCATCAATAGCAAACCACTCACGATGCCAGCAACAGGGTTAGCAATGCCACCGAATGTGAAATCGACGACCGACATACGTTGTAGCAACCATACGTACATGCCATAACCCAATGCTGTATTTAAGCCGATTACCCAAGCAAGGCCAGCGAAGTTGCGTGCATCAAAGTTGTTGTACACATTTAAGTAAGGTGCCGGATCGGAAACTGCATGCACGGTGGCTGCAATAGACAAGATCACACCGCCTAAGATCAGCTGCCAAGTAAGCACCGTCCACCAGTGCATTTTGCTACCCAAAGATTTAGTTAAACTACTGCCTACTACAATACACATGATTGCGGCAAGCATAGCGCCAAGGCCAATAGGATTAAGGTTGATAGAACCAGGATCGAACAGGAACCACGCTAATACAACCAACACGGCGCCGCAGCTGGCTTGAATCACGTTAGGTACACGTTTACTCACCAACCAGTGGTATAGCATCGCGAATACCGGGACCGACACCATCCCTACGCCCGAAATCGCTGATGGCAGTGTTAATGCCATAACGAAGATCAAACCAAAGAAGGTCGCAATGTTAATCAGGCCTAAGCTGAACAGAATTTGCCATTCGCCTTTCTTTGGCAAGCTTGGTCGAACAAGCAGCAGAAGTAAGCCTGCAGGCAGTGCACGCATTGCACCAAGCAGTAGTGGTGGCCACTCTGCTAGTGTGAATTGCGTGACCGCGTATGTAGTGCCCCAAAAGAAGGCTGGGACCATTGCCAGTAATATGTTCATTTAAAATATCTTTACGTCGAGATAATTTTTGGTAAATGTACGTGTAAAATCACTATTTGTAAAGTATCTTTATGTTAAGATATTTAGGCAGTTAACTATTCTAATGGAGATAGGCAGACAATGGATGCGGTAGATCGTGTTGTAGATCAATGGGCTAAGGAGAAGCCCGAGCTAGAAACACAACCAATGGCAATGATGGGAAGAATTCTTCGTATCGCCAAATATATGGAGGCTCAAGTAGCAGACCTTCATAAACAGTATGACCTTAAAATGGGTGAGTTTGATGTATTGGCGACGTTAAGACGTAGCGGTAAGCCTCATAAACTCACGCCGTCGGAATTGATTGAATCGATGATGCTTACATCGGGTGCGATGACTAACCGATTAGACAAGCTTGAGTCAAAAGGCCTTATCGTGCGTGCGCACAGTAAGGAAGATCGCAGAAGTGTGACAGTCCAACTCACCCAAGTTGGGTTAGTATTGATTGAAGAGTTGATCACCAAGCACGTCGATATTCAAAAGCACTTAGTTCGCTCTCTTTCGACAGCCCAGCAAAAACAAGTGAATCAACTACTGAAAACTTGGCTAAATCAATTTGAATAAACACTGAGTGCATTCATAGGGTGGTAGCCAAGCAATGTTGAAGCTAACTGAATTGGTGTGAAAGGAATGAACCCTGAGAACAACCATACCCATCAAAGTTTGGAGCGTCGCCTAAACGAGTTTGTTGCGGCTGAAACCGATTTTCCATTCGGCCCTGAAGTGTTGGTCTACAAAGTTAAAGGTAAGATGTTTGCTTTACTGTCTGAGCGCGAAGGCAGACAGTACATTAACCTTAAATGCCAGCCAGAAGATGGGGAAGTGCTCACTGCGCAGTTTGATGCCATTACACCTGGCTATCACATGAACAAGCGCCACTGGGTCACCGTGTATTTAGATGGCGATGTAGAGAAAGGCATGTTGGACGATCTATGCGAACAATCGTATCGGCTGGTGGTCAAAACGCTGCGAAAAGCAGATAGAGAAACGCTGAGCTTATAGCTCAGCGTTTTTTTATTCTCGGCAATAGTCTTCAAATCAACCTCAATCATCGGCCGATGTGATTGAAGCTGAATGATCAAACCTTCCTTTTTGTAGATAGTAAACGACTTGGTGGATGGCCTCAGGGTCGTCACGTAACCTCATGTGATTGATCGGCAATTCGATGAAATCTTGCATATTACTTAATTTGGCTGACTCGACACTGACAAGCCCATCATTAGGTTTTTGGAACAGTGAATCAGTAGTCTTAAAAGGCTTGATTCCTGCGATGATTGCAAATTCGTAATTTGGCTCGTTCAATGACTGTGCAAACCCTTTCTTGCTTGTTACGAGAGAGATTGGCACTTCGCCAAACCAGTTCGCCCAAAACCTTGTTGAGTAGTGGTCTGCCACTTCACTGCCATGATTTGGTGTACCGAGCATTACCACTTTGCCTAATCGATTTTGCACTTGGAGGCTATCGTTGGCTTGAAGGTGATAACGGATCAGTAAGCCACCCAGAGAGTGCCCTACAAGGTGCACCACTTGGGCATTCTCAGTGCATTGGTTCAGTTGGTTGCTCGTTTCGTCGAGCATAGCGTCAATGCTGACTCTGACAGAAGAATAATCGAGGACACAGGTACGATAGCCTGCATCGAGCAGACCTTGGTTGAGTGCACTCATTGAGCGCCCACTTTTGGTTAATCCATGAATGACGACGACAAGCTCTGCGTCGTCATCGTTTGAATACCAAGTGGGTGGTGTGGAACAGGCACTTATTAGTACCACGCAAAGCAGCACTAAACAGCGAAAAAACATCATTGATACTGTCTCACTTGAAAACGATAAATCTGTTGTTCCTATGATACCAATAAAGCAACAAGGAGTGTCGCTTTCAAATGTCTGCCATCAGTGTATTGAAGACGGTTTGGCTAGATGTTCCATCCAGTGCCAATTTGTTCTTTAAACTCCGAACGCAATGAAAACTCCCAATTAGACGGGCTTGTTTCATATGTAATCTATATACATTCAATGGTCGATTAAAGTTGATTTGGTAGTACGAAAAATAATCTATCCGAAGAGTTGAAATTAAATTGTTATGTTATAACATACGCGCCTTCTTGTTTTACAGAACGCTAGTCTCTGTATGTATTGTTTTCTATAAAACTATTTCGGTGGTTTATGAATTGCTTTCGCTTAGCGCCTTTGGGCGTTTTTTTTCTTAGTTTCGGAGCTGCATCGGTTTCAGCCAATGATGAAACCGATGAGGTTATGGTGGTTACGGCCACTTCGTATCAAAAGCGTGTATCTGAAGCTCCGGCAAGTGTCTCTGTTATAACGGAAGAAGAGCTTGCATTGTTGCCCTATAACAACCTAGCAGATGCATTGGTTACTACTTCAGGTGTGAATATCGCCGACTTAGGTCAGGGCAAAAAGGGGATAGAAATCCGGGGTATGGATGTATCACAAAGCTTAATTCTAGTGAATGGTCGCAGATTAAGCGGTGCATCAGACATGATGGGTCACTCTAACTTTGAACTACAAAATATCCCAGTTTCCGACATTGAGCGTATTGAAATAATCAAAGGCCCAATGTCTGCCCTTTATGGTTCAGATGCGTTAGGTGGTGTAGTCAATGTGATCACTAAACCAACGGCTAATGAGTGGTCTGGCAGTGTACGTGGCGGCGGTGCTATGACCGTTGACGAAGATGGCAATGCAACGAACATTGAAGCGCGTGCCTCAGGCGCGTTAATCGATGACAAACTACTGATGAAAATTGCCGCGGGACAAACTCAACAAGATTTGATCGAAAATCGTTATCAAGCAGGTGAAACCGACATTGCCGGTAGTAAAAACAAGTTTGTTGACGTCGAGCTCAAAGGAATCATCGATGATAGACAAGAAGTCGATCTCGGCGTGAAAGTTGGTCAGAGTGAAACTTGGTACGACAGTGTGGATAGAAGTTCAAACGTTGTACGAAGCACAACAACTTACGACACTTTAGACTACTCGTTGGCTCACAATGGCTTTTGGGATTTTGGTGACAGTCAAATTCGAGTGTATGGCACTCGTGTCACTCAGAGTAACGAAAAGAACATCGGTGAACCAAATTCCGGTAATGATGTTGATGAAGATATTGTCGATGGTTATCTGCAATTCTACGCTCATGATGCGCACCATATGACGATCGGGGGTCAGTGGAGCGAGCAGCGCTTGAAGAGTACAGATCTAACATCGGGCGGTGATTCCATCGATCAAACGGCGTTGTTTATCCAGGACGATATTGAACTGCGTAACGACCTTTCGTTATTGCTGGGCCTCCGTCATGACGACCATTCCGAGTTCGGTGGCCATACGTCTCCACGTGCGTACTTAGTGTATACGCCGACTAAAAACTGGACGCTTAAAGGGGGCTACGGTGAAGGTTTTAAAGCCCCAACCATAAAAGAGCTCGCTCCTGATTACTACAATACAGTACCGGGCAGAAGTTTTGATATTCGCGGTAATGCGGATCTAAAACCGGAAGTGAATAAATCTTATGAGCTGTCTGCTCAGTATATGTCTGACCGTTGGGACACAACGATTACTTTATTTGACAACAATGTCGAAAACCTTATTGACCTAGCCTATGCAGATACAGTGGATGGCAGAGAAGTTCGAGAGTATGTCAACGTTGATGAAGCGCGGATTAAAGGCCTAGAGTGGTCGGGTAATGTGACACTGTCTCCAGCTTGGTTCGTGAACATGAATCTGACACTACTTGATACTGAAGACAAATCGACAGGTAAGGCACTAGAGAATAAACCTGAGTCTCAGGCTTATGTTGCATTGAACTGGCAGGCAACAGACGCTTTGATTACCAAAGTGAGTATGCGTCATGTAGGTGAACAGAGCTACGAATCAAGAGGGACATCTTACGATTTACCGTCTTACCAAACCTATGACTTAGCGGCTAACTACAAGATGAAAAGCTTCGATATTTCAATGGGCGTATCGAACCTATTTGACCTCTACCTAGAAGATGAGTCAGAGAACTTCAGTTATGCGATATTGCCGCGTCAAGTATACCTAAATGGCACATATAGGTTTTAATTGATGCGTCGACTAATGAGAAGAGCAGCCAAAATCTGTGGCTGCTTTTTATTGATATTACCATTGCAGGTAATGGCGACGACAGTCGCCATTATTCATACTGATTTTGTTCCTCAAACCAAGATTGAGCGACTTAAAGGATATGCGAAAAAGCAGCACGTAGAATTGCTTAGTTATACGCCCTCACAGTTTAGCCCTTCGATACTAAAAGGCGTAGACTTTGTCGTAGCGGATACGCCACGAATGCCCGATCGCCAGAGACTGGCTGATATTATCGAAACGATTCCTGAAGAACTCGATTGGGTTATGTTAGGAGGAGGCCCACCAAGCGCAAGTAATCAGGTTGAACCTCACTTTCACCGTTTGCTCATGGGTTACTTTCTCAATGGAACGGTGAATAACTACCATGCCTTTTTTAAAGCCATTGACCTGAAAAACAAGGGGCGTTCATTAAGTGAATTGCCTCGTCCGGAAAAGGTACCCAGTCACGGCATTTATTATAATGAAGAGGCTGGTATCGGCCTTAATGCATACTTAAGCGCTATTGAGCATAACCAGAACGAACCCGTTTTGGGGTTTGTAATTGCTCGCAACCAGATCATTAATCAAGAGTTTGAACCATTAGAACATCTGATAGCCGCTTCTAAATCGGCTGGTGTTACGCCAGTGGTTTATTATTTGGATGATGAACATGGTTTGGATTGGCCATGGGGTGATATACAACCGACCGCTCTTGTTAACATGACTCACCTCCAGCAAGGTGAAAAACGTAAAAGTGAATTGAAGCGTTTGAATGTGCCAATGATACAAGCTATCCACTATCGTGAAGGGGATATTGATCACTGGCGAGCAAGTGAAGTTGGCATTGAACAGCGCAGCGCGTCTGTCACATTGGCGACGACAGAAACTTGGGGACTAACCGATCCGCTAATCATCTCTGCTGATGTCGATGAGCAGAAAACCTATATTCCAGAGCAACTTGAACTGCTGTTTGGTCGAGCACATTCATATCATCGTTTAAAAACTAAGCCGACGGATGAGAAGACGCTGGCTGTCATGTTTTGGAATGCCCCTGCAGGGGCGGAAAATATTTCTGCATCTAACCTCAATGTGCCACGAAGTATCGCCAGCATCGCTGATGGGCTGCGTAACCAAGGTTACGACATTCCTGAGGTGGACGAAGACAACATGATCACTGATGCAAAAGAGCTTCTCTCTGGATACTATCAACCTCAAACGCTACAAACGTTGTTGGATAATGGTTACGCCGTTTCTCTATCTTTACGTGACTATATGCGTTGGTACCGTCATGTACCGATGGAAACGCGCCATTTTATCAATCGCTGGTGGGGCCACCCATTGCGTTATAACGGTTTGTTGCAAGTGAATGGTGAGCCTGCTTTTGTGTTTCCTTTATTGAAAAAAGGGAACCTATGGCTTCTCCCACAGCCGCCAAGATCTGGCAAAGTCGGGGATGCCATCCATGCCGTGAAAGAGCCACCAAATCACCTTTATTTGGCAGCATACCTATGGCTACAAAATCAACACCAGAGCAATCAACTTGATGCACTCGTTCATCTTGGTACACACGGCTCTCAAGAGTGGACGCCAGGCAAAGCGCGTGGGCTTTCGAGCCCTGACTTCCCATATCTAACATTAGGTGATATGCCAGTTTATTATCCATACATTCAGGACAATATCGCCGAAGCTATTCAAGCGAAACGTCGTGGTCGCGCTACGATCATCAGTCATCAAACGCCGACTTTTGGCCCAGCGGGGCTTTATGGTGAATATGTGGAGTTGAATGGATTGTTAGGTGATTACCAGTCTGCTTTACCCGGTTCAGTAAAAGATGAACTCAAGGCTGCTTTAATCCAGAAAATACAAGCACTCAATGTACTCGAAGACATGGGGCTTCAGGCATCTCAGTTAGAAGTCGATTTTGATGGGGTGCTAGAAGCGCTCGAAGAGCATATCGATCGTCTTGCTGCTTCATCCGTGCCTTTGGGCTTACACGTATTCGGTAAAGCAAAATCTCAAAACGAGATTATCTACACCATTTTGCAGCAACAGGGTGATGAACTCATTGAGCATTTTGTTTCAAATCCAACCAGTTTTTGGAAACAGTTTGAAGGCAACATAGAGTCACTCGAAAGCACAGAGCCGTATCAATGGGTTGCGTCTGTATTGGAAGGCTCATCGAAGGTAGAACCTGAACTGGAATCTATCGCGGAAGCAGTAAAGTTGGCATACAAATCGCTGTCGCAACCGAATGAGATCGAAGCGCTCATCAATGGAATGAACGGCGGTTTTATTCAAGCGGGGAGTGGGGGAGATCCTTTACGCAGCCCTTCAACCACGAGTGGCACTAATTTATATGGTTTTGACCCTGCTAAAGTTCCAAGTGCTGCGGCTTACAACGCTGCCGAGCAAGAGTTACAAAACCTTTTGGATGCGCACTTTTCAGAACACGGGGAATACCCAGAGAAAATAGCTTTTTCACTGTGGGCCGGTGAAACCCAGCGTCATTTTGGGATGTTGGAAGCGCAAGTGCTCCGTGCTTTGGGGTTACAACCTGTTTGGGATAGAGGCGGTAACTTAGTGTCTCTAGAAATTATTCCTGAGATAGAGTTAGGCCGTCCGCGCATCGATGTAGTGATTCAAGCAACATCGGTGTACCGAGACCAGTTTGATGGCTTTATGCTAAAACTTAGCGCGGCAATCGAAGCTTTGAGCCAGCTCGATGATGGTAACGTTATTGCGGAAAATAGCCAGAGTCTTAGCGATGAGCTAAGAGAGCTAGGCTACAGCAGCGAACGAGCAAGTATGTTAGCCGTTTTGCGTATTTTTAGTAACGAACCGGGTGACTACGGAAGTGGTGTTAATGATCTTGCCGTTCAGTCCCAAGACTGGGAAGACGACGGCGCGTTAGGTGCTCAGTTTACCAACCGACTTCAGTATGCCTATGGCACGCAAGTTTGGGGAGAGAAACTAGGTGATACCAACTTGTTCGAATCTCAGCTTTCCTCGGTCGATGCCGCTGTGATGACTCGCACTAGTCGACTGCATGGGCTTCTATCCACTGATCATCCATTTGAGTATCTAGGTGGTCTTGCGGCGGCGGTTAGAAGGGCATCTGGCAGTGATCCTTCTTTGTATGTGAATGACTTAAGAGAGTCGAAGAGTCGAACGGTTTCTGCTGGTAAATTTATCGCGGAGGAACTGAACTCCCGCTATATGAACCCTGTTTGGATCACTGCGATGCAAGATGAAGGGTACGCAGGGGCACTCAATATGCTCGACATTACTAACAACCTATTTGGCTGGCAAGTGACTGCACCAGAGACGGTGAGTGACTATCAATGGGAGGCATTGAGTGAAGTCTACATTGATGATAAGCATGACTTAGGCATTAATGAATGGTTCGAACGCCATCAGCCAGCGGCACAAATGCAGATCATCGAGCGTATGCTGGAAGCGGTGCGCAAAGGGTACTGGGAAGCCGATGAAGTAAGGCTTCAGGCACTGTTGGAGCGTCATGAAGAGCTGAAGCCGATGGTGGAGTATCACCAAACACATGACGTTACAGAGCAATTTATCGAACACACCGCTGCTGGCTTTGGTTTAGCAGGTAATGCAGGCCAAGCAGCAAATCCCCCGACAATTTCTGGCAATGTGATGCAAGAAATTCCCGCTTATGAAGAGCCATCTGTTAGCGATAAACAAATGATGTTCCTCATTGTTTTAATTTTGATTTGTATCGCCGTAGGTGCGATACGACAACACCTTATCTATCGAGAAGTAACCCCATGAATCAACTAGAAACTTTAATTTATCAATTTGCGACATTGTTTATGCAACCAGTCATGGCATTGGTAGTAATCACCGTTGTTTATTCACTTTATGCGCTAGGCCGATTCGGGATGGAACTCGTGCAAAGGCAAGGGAAAAGTCATGTTCCTGTACTGCACCGTTACGCCAAGGAAAAAAATGTGTATCAGAGTGATCAGTTGGAGCTGTGGATCATTAAGCAGTTGGAGCCGCTACGCATTGTGAGTCGTTCAGGTCCAATGCTTGGCTTGGTCACGACAATGATCGCTATCGGCCCTGCTTTAGTAGCAATGGGAGAAGGTGAGATTGATAAAGTCGCTCAAGAGATGATCGTTGCTTTTTCTGCCTCCATTCTCGCTCTTATCGCCGCTAGTATTACTTTCAGTATAATGACAGTACGTCGTCGCTGGATGCTTGAAGACATGTGCGTAATTGAAGTTAAGGAGCCTCAATAATGCGCTTTCTAGAATCTGATGAACTTGATGATCCAATTCTATCGGTCGTCAATATGGTGGACTTGTTTGCGGTGGTGATGGCTTTCTTGATGATTCTGAATGTGACGGGAAGTCAATTGCCAAAAGATTCGGTCCTCATCGAAAATCCGGGACAAGAAAACATGAAGATTACTATTAAAGATGGCGAGAAGATGACGCGTTACGAAACTTCTGATGAGATTGGAGAGGGCACAGGAAGTTTAGCTGGTCAAACTTATATGCTTGATGATGGCCGACTTATTTACGTACCTGCTGAAAAATAATCCGCTGAAGTCTAGATAGAAAAACGCTGAGCTTATCGCTCAGCGTTTTTGTTTTTATTTTTTGGGAGAGGGGGGGGCTGCGAGTGTATTAAGCCGCTTCTTTTGCTTTCTCTACTGACTTGGCACCTTTCAACATTGCCTCAACCAATTCCCCTGCGTTGAACTTTTCAAGGGCATCTTGCGCGCCAACTTGATGAGCACGGTCGACTGAAATTTCACTCGATAGGGAGGTATGCAAAATCGTGTAGGCTTTGCTGAGTTCTGGGGTATTTTGAACTTCAAATGCAAGCTCGTACCCATCTAAGCCTGGCATCTCAATGTCACTGACTAACAAATCGATCGCCCGGCCTTCTGCGGCTTCTGATTTCATCAGTTCCAATGCATCCATTCCGTTTTTGCAGATTTGGTATGGAATATTGATGCGATCTAGCGCATCAGAAAGTTGCTTACGGGCAATTGATGAGTCATCAACTAATAGAATATTCATTACTTTCAAACGTTCACGCTCAACATCAGTCAGAATTGGAATATTGGCTGACTCGTACTGCGGGTATATTTTGGATAGCAATAGCTCAACATCTAGCATTTGAACGATTTGATCGTCGAAGTGGGTAATACCCGTAACGAATACATTCTTACCTGCCGTTTCAGGAGACGGCTCAATCGAGCGCCAATCACATTCAATGATCTTCTCAATCGAACGCACCATAAACGCCACAATCGTGCGTAAACAGTCAGTCACAATAAGGTAGCAGCTCTCGTATTCTTCTGGCTGAATCGGCCTAAAGCCAATTGCGGCCGCCATATCAATCACAGGAACAGTGAGGTCACGAATAGTCACCGTGCCCACCACATGGTGGTGAGAGTATGGGATCTGAGTCGTTGGCATGTAAGGAACGATTTCCCTTACTTTAAGCGTACCGATCGCAAAAAGTTGTTGCTGCGTATTGAGGGTGAACATCAACATGCCTTGCGATTGATTCGCTTTACTGATTGTCTTTGCCATAACTTGTCTCAAACTTGGAACATCTGCGCGTATAGTACCCCATCTAAATATAACAACAATGGGTACGGTAAAAATTTATAAATACTTACTTCATTATTAGCCATAAACTGAAGCGAAGGTTTGATGAATATCGTATTTCGTTACGGTAGAATAGCGCGGATTTTAAGAACCGTATCAGCAGAGACAGACCATGGCGAATACCGCAGCAGCGCTTCACATTCTTGTTAAGCACAAAGAACAAGCAGAAGACATCATTAAACAGCTTAAGAAAGGCGCTAAGTTTCAAACGCTTGCAAAAAAATACTCGACTTGTCCATCAGGTAAAAAAGGTGGCGATTTAGGTGAATTCCGCCGAGGCCAAATGGTTCCTCAATTCGACAAAGTGTGCTTTAGCGGAGAAACACTTGTCCCTCACTTAGTGAAAACTAAGTTTGGCTGGCATGTTGTGAAAGTGCTGTACCGCACTTAATTGCTCCAATACCTGAATTGATGGCAAGTACGAAGTGTGCTGAATCACTTCGTACTTGCCTAATTTAGTCAGTTTTACTCTCTATAGACTTACATTGCGTCTCTTAACTGTTGTGCAAAATGTTCTAGCCCAGCCTTAGGGTTTCCTAAATGCTTGTAGGTTTTGTCCGAAACAAAATGCTCATTTAAACCCGCGCAAACGTCCCATATACGCTCAATAAACATTGCTTCTTCTGAAGGTAAGCCGAGTTGCTGTACAGCATCTAATGGCATCTGGTTTACTGTTACGTCTGGATTATAGTGTTCAAAGAACTGTTCCGCTGCTTCTTGAAAGGTTAACCCCTTGCTGCCTTGTACTGAATATTTTTGGTTATAGGCTACGGGGTTGCTGATTGCCTGAAAAACATACTCAGCTAGCTGGTGACTATTGGTGAAATACACAGGGTTAGGTAGTTCACCAAATAAGTAGACAGCATTGTTGTCGACAAACCGTACAAACGAGTCAGCAAAAAAAAGAGCAGTAAAAGAATGTATAAGGGATGCCGGAATCCTCAATGAACTTCATTCCTGCTTCCCGAATTCTGCGTGTTTCAATAGTGCCGTTATGAAACAGTTCTTCATGGAGTGATTCTAAGCCTGCTATTTGGAGAATGTGCTTTACGTTATTGAGTTTTGCTGCTTCAACAATATTTTGAATACCTTCTCGCTCGGTGTAGAAAGGTAAGCTCAGGTCAGTTGTTTCTGTGTTTAGGTGAATATATAACGTTTCTGTTCCCTTTAATGCCTTAGTTAAACTCTGTGGATCACTCACATCTCCTTTGACGATCTCTACATTACTTGGAAGGGTTTTCCTCGCATTTTCTGGATTTCGAGCGATGACTCGTATCGAAACTCCGTTGCTCGATAGCTGTTGGGTGATTGTAGTTGATAGAAAACCAGTGGCTCCGATGATGGTCAGTTCTTTATTGGTCATGTGTTTCTCCCTAGATATGACAAGTTACGAACTGATGATAAACTGTTGGGTATACCCTACAGTCAAGAGAGATTTTTAATAAGATGAAAATTAGCGAACTTTGTAAGCAAACAGGGCTAAGTAAGGATGGAATTCGTCACTATGAACAGCTTGGTTTAATTTACTCAGAACGTAAACCGGCAGGCTCTCGTTACTACCAAGATTACGCGGATAGTTCATTGTTGCGTATCGATATGATTCAGTGTGGTAAGTCGTGTGGGTTCACCTTGAAAGAGATTAAAACGATTTTTGATAGCGCGGCTTCGGACGAGCTATCTATCGCAGAGTTACGGCCGTTCTTGATTCAAAAGCTAGAAGAGCTGGATCATAAAGCTCAAGAAATCGAAAAAATGAAGGGGATGATAAAGCTCAATTTAGCGGGATTGGGGTGTGAGTAACGGCTTTTAGCGTTGCTACGTGGCGACTTAGAGTTCCAATAAGATTACTCAATACGGTAAAGACTAGGAACCTATAAATGCCCACTACTATGAACCGCGATGTACTGTGGGAAAGGAAGACTCACCAAGTTTTTGGTGAGTTTCTTATTTAGTTATAGTTTGAGCATTTGCGCGCTGCGAGCGGGTAAATTAAAGGTGTGGTAACGAGAAGTGATCACCTGCTTTGTATCGCTTAACACATCTTTGTACTCCACGTACCAATTAAATTCATGTTGATAGGTGTCGACAGTAATACTGCGTGCTTCACCACACTTGTTAATGCCCACAATACCATCTTTTGCCCGCTTAAAGAGCAGCGTACATTGGTTGCTGGCCAGTATCGTCATTGGTTTGCCTTGCATTGCATTGTGGAAAGCCAGCATATTCTTCATCAACGTACTATTCCAAACGTTTGCCCAGCGACCATTATCCTTATCTTCATCATCAGGCAATTCGTCGCTGTATATGAGAGGGGTTCCACCGTCTTTCCCAAGGATATAAGCATATGCTAGCTGCTCGTCTTTTGGGTCCATGATTTGATAGCGGAAGCCTTCATTGGTCGGAATATCATGGGTGATGGTAAAGGTTATTGAACGCGAATCATCAAGGGCCTGCCCATATGCTTTAGGGTCGTGTAGTTGACTTAGGCTACCGCTCATTGAAAATGCAGAACGAATCGAAGCAAATAACGGGAAGTCATAGGCTGCATGGTTAGTGTTATTTAAGTAAGGCGCTAAAAATGCTTCGTAACCGCTGTCTCCGGCGCCACCGCTGGTGATGACTTCACCGAAGATATGCATATTTCTGGTAATTTCGGCAGTAAATATTTGCTCGATTTGATACTGACTCATGTGCTTAACTGCATCGATACGAAAGCCTTTTACTCCCATGTCTTTCAATGCTTGCAAATACGACCGCTGCTGCGATACCACCCAGTTGTTTGGATCAAGATCTGGTAAACCAGAGTCACCGTTACCGCCACATAAACGCCAATATTGTACGTGGCCTGGGTTGTTCCAGTCGTAAATACATCCAGCAGGGTGGAAGTCGTTAGCGGAGAAAAGACCTTGTTGAAGGCTGCCAAATAAGGTTTGGTTGGCGTAATAAGAAGAACGCTCGGCGTAATCGGCCAGAACCTCATCACCAGGGTAATTAAGGTCACTGCGTTTCCAACTCTCATTTGCCATGTGATTCAACACGACATCAGCATAAACATCGATACCTACGTTGCTTAGAGCGGCGATCATACTCGCTAAGTCTTGCTTGTTTCCTAAGGGTGAATCAATCACACGCAAGTCTTGTGGCTGGTAACGTGCCCACCATTGGGTACCGCTCGACTTCATTGCCGGTGAGATGAGTACCTTTTTATAGCCAGCTTGAGCAATGTCGTTTGCGTGGGTTGTGACATCGGCATACTTCCAATTAAAGGCGTGCAAAATGGTGTCGGCATTAGCTGTAGTACTTAGTGTGCATGCAGCAGCTATGGAAATGAGTACAGGTGTTATTGGTTTGATGTTCATGAGGTGCCCCTACTATTATTTATTTTTGTGGATTATATGTAGGGCTTCGTTGATTTTGTTTTGAAATATTTCTAGTTCATCTCGAGATCACTTTCTGTTGGGGTGGATTTTATAAAATTGAGTGGATGCAAACAGTTTGTGCGGAACATAACTCTCTACACCGAGTGTGAATGTATGCTTTGCGAGGCCAAATTGTGCATGTGTATTTTTATGTATTAACGACCTCTAAGTTCAAGTCTTTTATCAATTGTTCTAGTGTTTTACGCCCACTGCTGAATGAATGGTGCTCGAACTTAAACACACAAAATAGATCGTTTTGATGATAATGGTAATCTTGAAAGCACTCTTCGTCCGACTTTGAGCATGGGTTCACCTCAGACAAATTTACACCTGGTAGGCTCGCTACTCTGAGCGCTTCCCAGCCTAACGAAGCATCTACAACTAACCCCAAATTGTAGTGCCCCTCTTGAAACACTTCGATGACATAGGCTTTCGACCGGTGGAGCAGAGACTCCAAGATAAGTTGTTCTTTTAACAGCTGTTCTGGCATTGGCGGTTAGTGTCTTTTAGGTGAATTTTCTCGTTCGTTTTGTACCGTAATATGTGTCAATTTAATTACCATTTTGCGCCATATTTCCAGCTTGTTTTACTCTGTGCTAAATTGAAAAAATTAAATTCATAAATAACAAATAGTTAGAGGAAAAGGTGATTCTCAAAATGATAATTTTGTAGAGAGTGTGATCCATTGTGTCGGTGACGCGTAAAACACAAGTGATTATTGCTTTTACTACTAAAGCATTATGAGAAATCCGTACGTACGCAGATTTATTTTGAAAACTTCAAGACGTTGTCTTGGTGGGTTTAATGGAAATTGATCCTAAGGTTTAGGAATATCATTATGTGTATGAAGAAAACTCTTTCCGTCGCAACGCTGGCTCTTGCAATTACGGCTTGTGGAAGTGACGACTCTAACTCCTCTCTACAAGCTGTTCACTCTTCAGTGGACGCACCTCTAGCTAATGTTTGGATAAACGGTGACGCAACGCTGACTGGCGTCGATTTTGGCGTGGCTTCTGGGTATCTCAGTGTCCCGACTGGCAACAATACGGTTGAGGTTGAAGTACAGCTACCAGGTGGCGCGACAACGACAGTGATTCCAGAGACGACCTTATTTTTAGCAGAGGCACTTAAGTATACCGTTATGGTAGTCGGGGAGGCTGACTCTAGCAGCTCAAACAGTGTAGAAGCATTGGTTCTAAGCCGTCCTGCGAACGGTAGTGCCAACGCCAGCACTTTTGATGTTCAAGTTGTGCATGCAGCGGCCGGCGTGCCTGATGTTGACCTGTATGTGACCGAGCCAGGAGCCGATATTAACAGTGCAAGTGCTGTCGATACACTCGCTTATAAAGACGACACCGGAGTGCTAAATCTTGCAGCAGCGACATACCAGATACGCTTAGCGTTGGCGGGTACCAAAACCGTTGCATTCGATTCAGGTAGCGTGACGCTCAATGCAAACTCAGAACTAACCATTGCAGCGATTCCCAATCAAGACAGCGACGGGAGTTCACTCGTTAAGCTTTTAGTGATGGATGGCTCTTCTTACTCCACTCTTTACAATTCATCTGAAAAAGCAGAAATACAAGTCGGCCACTTAGTGGATGATGCACCGCGTGTAGACGTGTCTTTAAATGGTAGTGAGGCTATCTCGGATCTTGATTTCAAGGAAGTTGAAGATTACACCGCGGTTGATGCAGGGACATATGATATTGGGGTTTACCCTGACAACACTCCGGGAAGTTTGGTCATCGACGCTCAAGATGTGGAGCTGAATGCGGGTATGGATTACGGTATTTTCGCTATTGATGAGTTGGCAACTATTGAAGCTCTAGTGGTTGAAACCGACAGACGAAGTGTGGCGACTAGTGCTAAGTTGAGTTTGATTCATGCAGCTCCGAGCGCTTCTACTGTGGATGTATATCTGACTGCTAGCACGGATTTCGCCTCAAGTTCTCCAGCGATTGAAGGGTTTGAATACAAAGCGGATGTTCAGGGGATTTATGTCGCAGCAGGTGACTACTACGTCACGGTAACGCCTACTGGTACCACAACTGCTGCAATTGGACCTGCGATGGTAACGCTTGATGACGGTGTGGTTTATCAAGCTATCGCGATAGATGATGGTACTGGCTTCGATCTCATTGTTGATGCCATCACCGATTAAACCGTCGTGAAGAATAAAGCCCTCTAGATGAGGGCTTTTTTAGTATGAAGATACTTCAATGTGGAAGTGGCATGATTAGCTCAGTAACTCATTAATTAGTCGCTTATTACTTTTCGAACTGATCACTTTGCAGAACATACACTTAGTAGCTTAGTTCGAGCGAAACACCCGAGTAAGCGCTGTAACCTTTGAGCATGACGTGATAGGTCGTGCCCGGCACGGCTGAAACTGTGCACTGCTCGTTATTGCCATAGCGATATGGGCGACAATCCCAAGAGCTCGTGGTTGGTTTGCTTCCCGCTTTTAGATAAAGGTCGACATCACCCGTTCCGCCTGAGATAGAGACGTTCGCGGTAGCAGCGCGATCAACCGTAAAGGTATAGAAGTCTTCTGCTAAGCGATTGCCTGTTAGCTGAGTAATCGGAGTGTTGTTTTGCAGTTCACCATCCGTAGGCGGTTGAGTGACACAGTCTGCGTTGACTCCCACTTGGCTAAAGGCATCCACAACGTCTGCGACTGAGTAGTTCATATCTTGCGCGGCTTTGGCTACACCACAGGCGCCCGCATCAAAGGTACTGTTTGCCGTCCAGTAAAGTTGGTTTGCTAGAGTGAATACTTCGAACCCTTTACGTACATCCCAACCCGATTTGTTCGCCAATAGATAGTAGGCTCGATTAAATACGCCACTTGAGTAATGGACGTTAAGACCGTCGTAGTACTGGGACGCATGGTCGATTGACTTGCCATCTTTCGAAGGTTGGTCGAAGTAGCGCAAACCTCCATTTCCTTTGAAGATGTCAGCACCGACAATCCAGTCTACGCTGCCTTTCATGTAGTATTCAGCCGCTTCGCCCGCAATATCTGAATAGGCCTCGTTCATACCGCCAGACATGTTTTTGTATACCAAGCCAGAGTTTTGCTCAGTGAAGCCGTGGCTGACTTCGTGCGCACTGACATTGATGTCTACCAGTGGGTAGAACGTGTTTTGGCCATCACCAAATGTCATGGCTGAGCCATCCCAAAAAGCGTTTTCGTAATTACTGCTGTAGTGCACGCGCATCGTCAACTGGAAAGTCAAAGGAGCTGTGTTCATCCAGTCTTGGAACATGTCGAATACGACACCGCCAAAATAGTGCGCGTCGTTAAGAGGGGAGTATGCGCCGTTGACCGTTTTATGGTCATTGTAATTGCTGCTGTCGTTACAGGTGTAACTGAATGCGGTGGTTCCCGTCGTGCCGTGATTAAGGTTAACGGTTTTTACCGCTGCATTGTTCATCGTACAGGTATTGCCCACTTTCTCGACGGAAAACGACGGGTAGTCAGATCCATAGTGATACTGACCGGTTTTTATGTTGCCGCCAGGGCCTGTACCCGAAGCGCTGGCGTGGTTTAGTCCATCCCAACTTGATAGAACTTCACCTGTGTTGGCATCGATGAAAAAGAACGGACGAGCTGGGTCGGATTCTGCTACGAAAAAGCTCACTAAGTAGACGACTTGCGCTTGGCTGTTTTCATCCAGCCTCACCATCAGCTTCGCGCTAATGTTCTCGGATTTAAACGCTTGCCCAGCAAAGGATTGAGACTGAAAGGTTTGCTTTGCGATGTCAATTGCCTGCTTGTCAGCTAAGCGCGGAGTGATTGTCGGTATATCATCACTGATCCCTTGTGCCATAAAGCCCTGAACCTCGGAGACGGTCTGCTGTACTTGAGTGGCAACCACCGCGGTGTCGAATACCGGGAGCCCTTGGTACGTTTGTTGGTAGCGGACTTTGATCTTACCGTTTGGCAAACGTACTTCTTTCACTGCTTCAAAGCCATTTTCTACGGGTGCGACGCTGAATCTTTGCATGGTAAGAGCGTTTTGAATCAGTGATGCATCGGTGACAGGAACCATCTCTGCAGCGGTGACTGGTAAAGAAGCTGCTACTGCAAGTGCGAGTAGGGTGTAAGTCTGACGTTGTCTTATTTTCATTGTTCTATCCCAATGGTGTTATTTGTAATTTCCTTTGCTAACTGGGGAGAATGGGGCGATTTAGCGTGCCAACCTCTCGTTATAGCTTGAATACCATGGGTGGGTTTTATTCGTCTCGCAAATGAGATGTGAAATTAATTTTTACTGAATGGCAACTGAGAATGACAGTAAAAATCAGTTCGATTTGTTACTGATTTTTATGTCGATATTTATTGATTTCAAAATCATAACCTTATGAATACTTGATATTTTTATGTGCTACAAACTTGGCATAAGACTATCAATAATCGGCTCGAGAGGCTGCTCACAAATACTAATGCCGATGTTGCTTAACTTGCAGGAACGAAAAAGCCCTCGAATGAGGGCTTAGAAAGAGTATGTGAACATATTTAATGGTGAGCGGTTAGGCGACCATTTCATCGCTGAACAATTGGGCATGGCCAATGCCATTAAGAGCGCAGCTTTCGTCGACATCCGAGACATCACCGCTGACGCCAACGGCACCTAGCACTGTGTTTTCCGAATCTCGTATCAGTAGCCCTCCTGGAACTGGAACCATATTACCGTGAGCGAGTACGTTCACTGCGGAGATAAACGCAGGTCGATTGTCTGCATCCTGTGCGAGTTTGCGTGATGAACACCCTAGTGCCAATGCACCCCAAGCTTTTGCGACCGCGATGTCTGGTCGCATCATGCTGGAGCCATCTTGTCTCTGTAGAGAGATGAGTTTCCCTCCACTGTCGAGCACGGCCACTGTGAGTGGAGCACTGTTGGTTTTCTGTCCCGCCTGAAAAGTACCATCGATGATGGTTAACGCCTGTTGTAGTGTCAAACTTCCCATGTTATCTCCTAATCTTTGAGTTGACCTATGCTTTGGCTGCTCCCTTTAGCAACTCATAGCTTGGTAAGGTCAGGAAGTTGGCAAAGGTGTCTGCCGTAGATAGCTCATAAAAAAGGTCAGCAGTTTCTTTAAAGCGACCTGCGGCATAACGAGTATCGCCAACTTCCTGTTGGATAGTGTCTAGCTCTTGATAGAGCCATTTATGAAATAGTTCTGCGGTAAAGTTCTGACCATCATCGAGCGATACGCCATGGTGAATCCACTGCCAAATGTTGGCTCGTGAGATTTCCGCTGTCGCCGCGTCTTCCATTAGGCCGTAGATTGGCACACAGCCATAACCACGAATCCAAGCTTCGATGTAGTACAGAGCAATACGAATATTTTTACGCACACCCGCTTCATCTCGTGTTCCGCTACATGGTTTTAGTAGCAAAGAAGCGTCGATGGTGTGAGTCGGGCTTTCAAAGTCCATTTGGTTTGGCTTACCGCCAAGGTTCTTGTCGAAGATAGACATCGCCAGATCAACCAGTGCCGGGTGCGCTACCCAAGTACCGTCGTGACCATTGCGTGACTCACGTTCTTTATCTTCAATTACTTTCGCTGTCACGCGCTCCATCTCTGCTGGGTCTTTGGCAGGAATGAATGCCGACATACCACCCATCGCTAACGCGCCGCGCTCATGGCAAGTGCGCACTAATAGTTGGCTGTAAGCGTTAAGGAACTCTTTATCCATGCCGATGCCATGGCGATCTGGCAGAATGCGATCTTTGTGATTTTTGAGTGTTTTAATGTAGCTAAAGATGTAGTCCCAGCGTCCACAGTTCATTGCAACGATGTGGTCACGCATTGCATACAACATTTCTTCCATCTGGAATACAGCTGGCAGGGTTTCAATCAGCACTGTCGCACGGATTGTGCCGCGCTCTACGCCAAAATGATCTTCAGTGAAACTAAAGATATCGTCCCACCATTGTGCTTCTTCCATGCTTTCTAGTTTAGGGATGTAGTAGTACACACCTAATCCTTGCTTAGCGCGGGCTTGGTAGTTGTGGAAGAAATACAGTGCGAAGTCCATCAGACAACCTGCAATAGGTTGGCCATTGAATTGGATAGATTGCTCTGGCAGGTGCAGGCCTCGTGGTCGAGCAATCAAAAGTGCAGGATCGGAATTCAGCTTGTAGTGCTTATCTTTTTTATCATCGTAGTAGCTGATGGTTCCAAGGTTTGCGTCACGTAGGTTAATCTGGCCCTCCACCATATTTTCCCACGTTGGTGACGACGCATCTTCAAAACAGCACATGAATACTTTTGCGCCAGAGTTAAGAGCGTTAATCACCATTTTACGGTCGACTGGACCTGTGATTTCAACACGACGGTCAAGCAGCTCTTTTGGCGGCGTTGCGACTTTCCATGACTTATCATCACGGATCGCTTTTGTATCCGCGCGGAAATCCGGTAGGGCTCCCGCATCAAATTGAGCTTGCTTTTCATCGCGCGTTTGAAGCAACGCATCACGGCGTGCACCAAACTTATTTACTAGGGTTTCTAAGAAGGCTAATGCCTCTTTGGAAAGGATTTGATCGTACTCGGCATTCGCAGTGTCACCGAGTACCTGCATACAGGCATTTTGGCCAGCGTCTGCTTCTCTGTCCGTAACATCGTTCAAAATCATTGCTCGTCTCCTTTAAACAATACCTTTCGATTTTGTATACAAAAAATAAGTTACAGGAATACTTATATTGGAAATTGTGTAAACAATCAAAGGGTATTTAACATTTATTTTTCATTCGTAAAATTTCAAAATTATTTTTACGTAAAGATATTTTATGTAAAGCCAATGTGGCTAGGTTTTATGGGGTTAGTAAGCACTTAGGGTTAATGCTCTATGTTGTAAAAATGTTGATTTTGGGGTTGCGTAATTGCCGATATGCTTTCATAGTACACAAAACAAGTTTGAATTGTATACAATCGAAACTGGAGGTTCGAATGGCAAGAATGAAAGCAATCGAAGCAGCGGTTGAAGTACTAAAGCGTGAAGGAGTAGATATCGCTTTTGGTGTTCCAGGTGCAGCAATTAACCCTATGTACGCAGCAATGAAAAAACTGGGTGGCATCGACCACGTCCTTGCGCGTCACGTAGAAGGTGCATCGCATATGGCGGAAGGCTATACACGTACTAATGATGGAAACATCGGCGTATGTATAGGTACTTCGGGCCCAGCGGGTACAGATATGATTACTGGTCTTTACTCTGCGTCGGCGGACTCGATTCCAATCCTTTGTATCACAGGTCAGGCGCCGCGTGCTCGACTACATAAAGAAGATTTCCAAGCCGTAGATATTGAGTCTATTGCAAAACCAGTGACTAAGTGGGCAACCACTGTACTAGAGCCAGCTCAGGTGCCACGTGCTTTCCAAAAAGCATTCCACCTAATGCGTTCTGGTCGCCCTGGTCCTGTGCTAATTGATTTGCCATTGGATGTTCAGTTAACTGAAATCGAATTCGACATCGATACGTATCAACCGCTTGAACCATACAAGCCAACGGCGAGCCGTGAGCAAGTAGAAAAAGCAATGCAAATGATGTGTGAGTCTGCAAACCCAGTCATCGTTGCTGGTGGTGGTGTCATCAACGCAGGTGCGCCAGAGTTACTGCAGCAATTTGCTGAAATTACCGGAGTACCTGTTATTCCAACGCTTATGGGCTGGGGTTCTATCCCAGACGACCACGAGCTAATGGCAGGTATGGTTGGTCTGCAAACTGCACACCGTTACGGTAACGAAACCCTATTGAATTCGGATTTCGTATTCGGTGTTGGTAACCGATTTGCAAACCGCCACACAGGTTCGCTAGATGTATATACCAAGGGCCGCAAGTTTGTTCATGTAGACATCGAGCCAACACAGATTGGTCGAGTGTTCTGTCCAGATTTAGGCATAGTGTCGGATGCTAAAGCGGCCCTTGAACTTATGGTTGAAGTTGCGCGTGAGTGGCGCGATGCAGGCAAGCTTCCTAATCGCAGCGAGTGGGTAGGTGAGTGTCAGCAACGCAAGGCAACCATGCTACGTAAGACGCACTTCACGGAAGCACCAATTAAGCCAATGCGTGTTTATGAAGAAATGAACAAAGCCTTTGGCCGAGAGACGTGTTACGTAAGTACGATTGGTCTATCGCAAATTGCTGCGGCTCAGTTCCTACATGTGTACAAGCCACGTCACTGGATTAACTGTGGTCAGGCGGGCCCATTAGGTTGGACAACGCCAGCTGCTCTAGGTGTGAAAGCTGCTGATCCAAGCCGTGACGTTTGCAATCTCGGGTGACTACGACTTCCAATTCATGATCGAAGAATTGGCGGTAGGTGCGCAGTTTAACCTGCCATACATCCACGTATTGGTGAACAACTCTTTACCTAGGCCTAATCCGTCAAGCGCAGCGCCAGTTCGATATTGATTACTGTGTACAACTTGCGTTTGAAAACCAAAACGCGCCAGAGCTAAATGGCTACGGTGTTGACCACGTAACAGTTGTTGAAGGCCTTGGTTGTAAAGCGATTCGTGTAACCGACCCAGAGCAGATGCAAGAAGCTTTCGCCCAAGCGCGTGAGCTAATGAACAAGCACAAGGTTCCAGTTGTTGTAGAGGTGATCCTAGAGCGAGTAACCAACATAGCAATGGGTGTGGAGATTAATGCGATCAACGAATTCGAGCCGCTTGCCGAGAGTGGCGATGATGCACCGACAGCCTTGTCGAACCAATCCTAGTGTTGCTGGATTTCGTGGCTCACCCAGCGTGAGCCACCAATTCTCAGCAATTCACTGCACGGAACAGGCTGACTCTACTAAGCAACATGAAGAACAGCCAAAAAGAACCAACAAGACTCTATTAAAGAGCCTCAAAAGAAAGGACAAAAACATGCCGAAATTTGCTGCAAATTTGTCGATGTTATTTACCGAAGTGGACTTCTTAGACCGCTTTGATGCTGCCGCTGATGCTGGGTTCCAAGGGGTAGAGTACCTTTTCCCATACGCGTTTAGCGCACAAGAGATTAAACAAAAGCTGGAACAAAACAACTTAGAGCAAGTGTTGTTTAACCTACCAGCTGGTGATTGGGATGCTGGTGATCGCGGAATCGCTGTCGACCCAAACCGTATTGAAGAGTTTCAAGCAGGCGTGCCTAAAGCGATTGAATACGCAAAAGCGCTAGGTTGCTCTCAAGTGAACTGTTTGGCGGGTATCGTGCCAGATGGTGTGACAGAACAAGATGCGCACAACGCGTTTGTGATTAACCTGCGCTTTGCGGCTCAAGCCCTAAAAGCGGAAGGCATTGCACTTGTGATTGAAGCAATCAACACACGCGATATTCCAGGCTTCTTCCTTAACACAACCGAGCAAGCGAAAGCGGTTATCAAGGAAGTAGGCAGCGACAACATTTCTGTTCAGTACGATATCTACCACATGCAGATCATGGAAGGCGATTTAGCCCCAACTATGAGCGCAAACATTGGTCAAATCGCACACGTTCAGTTAGCGGATAACCCAGGACGCCACGAGCCGGGTACCGGTGAAATTAACTACCCGTTTGTGCTTAAGCACCTAGACGATCTTGGTTACCAAGGTTGGGTGGGGTGTGAGTACAAACCAAAGACAACAACGTCAGAAGGCCTTGGCTGGCTTACTCAGTACCGCTAATTGCGGTGGCATTAGCTGCATCAATACAGCTAAACATCATGTTATGGAGAACTTAAAATGAAAATTGCATTTATCGGTACAGGTATCATGGGTAAGCCTATGGCGGCGAACCTACAAAAAGCGGGTCACCAACTAGTATTCACAGACCACTTTAACCCGCCACCAGCAGATCTTGTTGCTGCAGGCGCAATCGTGACTCACTCACCTAAAGAAGCGACAGAACTGGCAGATGTGACCATTCTAATGGTACCGAACACACCGCAAGTTGAAGACGTACTATTTGGTGAAAACGGTGTTGAGCAAGGTCTAGGTTCAAACCCAGCAAGCAAACTCATCATCGATATGAGCTCAATCTCGCCTATCGCGACAAAAGCGATTGCGGCACGTGTGAAAGAAAGCGGCGCTCAATACCTAGATGCACCAGTATCAGGCGGTGAAGTGGGCGCAGTTAACGCGACATTAAGCATTATGGTAGGTGGCGACCAAGCCGCATTCGACCAAGCTCGTCCACTATTCGAAGTGATGGGTAAAAACATCACACTGGTTGGTGAAAGCGGTGCAGGCCAAACGTGTAAAGTGGCTAACCAAATTATCGTTGCACTGAACATTGAAGCGGTATCGGAAGCGCTAGTATTTGCTTCTAAAGCAGGTGCTGATCCAGCACGTGTTCGTCAAGCACTACTAGGTGGTTTTGCTAGTTCTAAAATTCTTGAAGTGCACGGTGAGCGCATGGTTGAAGGTACGTTCGACCCAGGCTTTAAGATTGCACTACACCAGAAAGATCTTAACTTAGCACTGACTGGTGCAGAGCAACTAGAAGTGGCATTACCAAATACAGCCAATGCACAAGAACTGTTTGAAGATTGTGCAGCAATGGGCGGTGAGAACTGGGACCACTCTGCGCTAATTAAAGCGATTGAGAAACGTTCTGGTCACTCTATTCGCAAGTAGGTTCGCCTACACAAAGCAAGTGTTACAAAGGTAGGGTAAGGCAGAGAAGTTATTCCGTTTCTTTGCCGGTACTTAAACCGCTTAACTAGGTTTTGAGCAGCCTCACCGGGCGGTTTAAGTATCATTTTTTCCTCATAAATCGCGTAGTTTCGTCTCCTTTTATGCGCGTTCCCGTTGTAAAGACAAAAGTTGAAGTCGGGCCTTCCTCCACTTCATTCTTAGCAGGCGCTTTTGTTTTCACATCGGGATTTTTTCTTTCTCTATTCGGAATCTATCAACTAAGGAGTGGCTGATGGACATCGACGCTAAACAGTTTCTACACACCCTTTTTCAAAGCGCAGTCAACCAAGCATTACCTACTGGTCATATCGAGCAGTACCTTCCTGAATCTCTGTTTTACAACTCAGCCAATCATGGTGGCAGAACCGTAGTGATTGGTGCAGGCAAAGCTGCGGCTTCCATGGCTCTGGAGCTAGAACAGGTATGGCAGCGCCGCAAACAGCAAGACTTAGCCATGGGCGAACTGGAAGGGTTAGTAGTGACTCGTTACGGCCATACAGCACCCTGTGAACAAATTGAAGTCATTGAAGCGGCGCACCCAGTTCCTGATGCCATGGGGCTAGAAGTGGGCCAACGCGTGGTTGAGTTGGCAAAAAGCTTGAATGAAGAAGATACGGTTATTTGTCTGATTTCTGGCGGGGGTTCCGCGCTACTGAGCCTACCTGCACCGGGAATTTCATTAGCTGAGAAGCAAGCGATTAACAAAGCCCTGTTGAAGTCGGGTGCTGCGATCGATGAAATGAACTGTGTACGTAAGCATCTTTCTGCGATTAAAGGCGGTCAATTAGCAAAACTCGCGTATCCAGCGCAAGTAATTACGCTTGCCATCTCCGATGTACCGGGCGATGATTTTAGTGTGATTGCGTCTGGACCAACGGTACCAGATAGCACGACACGCTTTGATGCTTTAGCGATTCTAGAGCGTTACGACATTGATATACCTACATCGGCATTTAACTGGCTTAATAGCGAAGAGTCGGAAACGGTGAAACCACAAGATGAATGTTGGTCTCGCTGCGTCAATCACTTAATCGCAACACCACAAATGTCGCTCGATGCGGCGGCTGCAGAATCAGAAGGGCTTGGTGTTCGCGCCTATGTACTGAGTGATTGCATTGAAGGTGAAGCTCGTGAAGTAGCGAAAGTGCACTCTGCCTTGGCTAAGCAAGTCGCGCAACAAGGGCAGCCCTTCGAAAAGCCATGTGTCATTATCTCTGGCGGTGAAACTACGGTAACGGTTAAAGGCAATGGTCGAGGGGGGCGTAACTGTGAGTTCTTGCTTAGCCTATACAATGAGTTAAAAGGCGTCGAAAACATCTACGCACTGGCGGCCGACACGGATGGCATTGATGGCGTCGAAGACAACGCTGGAGCGTGGATTACGCCGCAAACCTGGCAAGATGCACAAAGCAAAAACTTGAAGGCGGAAGACTACTTAGCCGACAACAATAGCTATGATTTTTTTGGCCAGACAAACTCATTAATTTTTACTGGCCCAACGCTTACTAACGTCAATGACTTTAGGGCAATTTTGGTGCTTTAACTAAAGTCCCGTTACATAGATTTTAAAGGCACTTGCACAATGTTGTGCGAGCGCCTTTTTTTATGGATTATTGTCCTGAATAATCCACTTTCAGCATTATATAGTGAGGTGTTTCTAAATAAATTTGAGTACGTAATGTGATTGCGGTCACGTATGGATGTAATTGATAATTGATCTCATTCGTATTTAAGTGCAACATGCGCGCCTTATTGGGATTTTGCATATTTTGGCGCGTTTTATGAAATTGATGAATGGTGTTTGTCTGTCGCTTTCCATGATCGTATTGCCTGTGTTCGCACTGGGTGATTACGATTGGCTTAGGGATGATACCCGCAGTGATGCTCGCGTAAAGCAATTTCTAGTTGAGCAAAATGCTTATGCAAAACAAAACCTTGAACCTGTTCGAGGGCTCTCTGAACAGCTGCTAAAAGAGTGGAGAATTGGCAGCATCACAAAAGCTCGTCGCCCTTGGATTATCAAAGGTCAATTCGAATTCGCAATTCAAAAAGTAAATGGTCCACGAACCTTGTTACAACGCGAGTTATCGACGGGCGCCGAACGTTCATTACTCGACATCGAAGCTAGAGCTACGTTGCACAGTTACTATCAACTTGGGGCATGGAGCCTATCACCTGATAAACGTCTACTTGCTGTGGCGGAAGACATCACAGGCAGTGAATCTTACCGAATCTCGCTCATTAATCTTCAGGACGGCTCGGAAACCACAGTGGCGACAGGCCATGATGCAACGCTGATTTGGGGCTCGGATAGCGCAAGTCTATATAGCGTGGCGTTAACTGGAACTGATGCACGGCCATCACGACTAGTCCAATATCACTTGCCGAGCGGTAAGCACAGTGAGCGACTAATTGAAAAAGATCCCGGTTGGTTATTGTCTGCGTATCAAGCCAGCAATCAAAGCTATGCGGTGGTTCAAGCCAACAATGAGAATACCAGTGAGCAGCGACTACTAAACTTGAGCACTGGTGAACTTTCTTCACCAGTTCGGGCGCGTACAGAAGGTACAGAGTACTACCTAGACGTGACTCAAGACACCCTGTTTGTGAACAGCAATCATCAAGGGACATTTGCACTCTATCGCACCAGATTATATGGGAATGCGCAGCCAAATCAGTTGGATTTGACTGCTGAATGGCGACCGTTTTCTAATTTAGGCGTGCAAGGGGCGTTGAGAAACTTTTACTTGTTTGATGGCGGCGTAGTACAGGTTATCCAAAATCTAGGACGTGAAACACTTGTCATTTCTGGGTTTGACGGGAAGGTGAAAAATCATGTTGAACTTGTGGAGTCAGGACGCGTTGGTTGGGTAGGGCAAGTCGGAGACTTTAGCAGCAATACTCTTTACATTCGCAGTATGTCAATGATAGAGCCACCTACATGGCGCAAGCTTGACGTTGTAACTGGGGTTGTTTCTTTGACAAGCCAAGACCTTTACCCAAACTACAGCCAGCTCGATTATCGCACTCAACAGATCACGGTTCGCTCCGGAGAGGTAGATATTCCAGTTACATTAGCTTATAAGCCATCAGCGCTTAGCAAAAAATCTGGGGTACTTATCTACGGTTATGGGGCGTACGGTTTCACGATGAAACCTTATTTTATGCGCCAGACAATTTCACTGTTGGATAAAGGGGTAATCTATGCCGTAGCCCACGTTCGTGGTGGCGGCTATTTGGGCTCTCAATGGCATGAATCGGGAGTGGGGATTCATAAGCAAAATGGAATCTCAGATTATCTTGCTGTGGCTAGAGCGCTGACACAATTTAAAGGTGGGATGCGCCCAATCGCTGCGGTGGGGTCGAGTGCGGGTGGAACCATGATTGCGGCGGCGATTAACCAATCTCCAGAAGTGTTTACTACGGCGGTACTCAATGTTCCGTTCGTTGATGTGGTTGCCAGTATGTCTGACGCATCATTGCCACTGACGGCGCAGCAATACCGGGAATGGGGAAACCCAAATGAACCTAGTCAGCGCCAAGCAATGTTAGCTTACGATCCAATCCACAACGTAAAGCCACAAGCTTACCCGTCTCTTTTGGTTCGTATTGGCTGGAACGATAAGCGAGTCCCTTACTGGGAAGGCGCTAAGTACCTTTCGTTAGTCAAAGACGCAACGACGACCAGTCGTACTCAATTGCTGGTTACCAATTTTAACAGTGGTCATAGAACGGATTCTCGGCACGCTCTAGAGCAACAGGCTATGGATTACGCCTTCTTAATCAAACAAATACAACAAGCTGACTAATCGGAGTCATTAATGAAACTCTCTCTCGTGAATGCTGCTGTGCTGACTGCACTGGCGGCAGGCCAAGTGCATGCTGAATCTGACGTAATTACTTTTGAAGAAGTGGTCGTTACAGCCAACAAATATGAAGAATCGCTATCTGAAACGGCAGGGTCTGTGGCTGTGATTGAAGGTAAAACCTTGCAAAAAGAAGGTGCGACGGAGCTTTATGATTCATTAGACAAAGAACCAGGCGTGAGTGTAACGGGAGGAGCAGGTAGGCCACAGAACATTACTATTCGTGGTATGACGGGCAACCGAATTGTCATCGTAAAAGATGGTATCTCGTTGTCAGATGGTTTCGGAGCAAGCGATCTCAATGACAGCGCCGGAAGAAATTCTTTCGATGTGTCATCTTTGAAGCAAATTCAGGTCGTCAAGGGAGCAAGCTCAACCAGCTACGGTTCAGGCGCAATCGGTGGGGTAGTGATTTTACAATCCAATACACCTGAAGATTTACTTGATGGAGAAAACTTCTATGCAGACGTGAACGGTACCTATACGGGGATTAGCAACAAATACCGTGGCAGTTCTAATCTTGCATTCCGTTCCGGCAACACTAGTAGCCTACTGAGCGCGGCATACTGGATTGGGGAAGAAACCCGCAATTATCAGCAAGATTTGTACAACCGAGAAGTAGACGGTGTTAGCGCAGAATACGCGATTCATCACCAAGTAACTGATCAGTGGTTGATGAAAGCCAAGGCAGAGATGTACTCAGAAGCGATGGAAAGAGTAGAGGGAACGGCTTCTATTCAACCAGACGGTATTTGGAGCATCCAGGACTTCTATCAAGAAAATACCACAGAGTCTTACCTGTTTTGGCTAGGTGCTGAGTATCAAGCGGAACACGCATGGATGGACAAGCTTGATAGCAAAATCTATTACCGCAGCACTGAGTTTGAAGAATACAACAATCGCCTCATGTCACGAGAGAACCTAGGTATCACGGAGCAACGACGAGAACAGCAAAATCGTTCATTCCGAGATGAACTGATTGGTTGGTCTGCCGATTTTGATAAAGAGATCGATGCTGGTGATATCTACCACACCTTGGTTTACGGAGCGGTGATTGAAACCGCTTTTCATGAAAGACCCGTTAATAAGACCGTGTCGGATTGGAATGGTACATCTGAAGCGAACTCCTATCCATTTGCACCAGCGCGTACGTACTCAATGGGTATGTTTGTTCAAGATGCCATGACCATTCAAAACTGGACGGTGATGCTAGGGCTTCGGTTTGATGCTCACCAACTGACTGCGGATAAAGAAGACGCAATTGGCGTTGATGGGCTAGAAGACAACAGCAGCACTGAACTGTCTCCAAGTGCATCAATTGCGTATCAGTTCACACCTAATTTCAATAGCTACCTGAGCTACAAGCACGGTTACCGTGCGCCTGAATACGACAAAGTGTATGGCTATGCGAATCACGACTTTGTGCCAATTACTCCGTTCGTTGTTTTGCCTAACTATCAGTTAGAAGCGGAAACCAGCGACAGCTTTGAACTTGGCGCGAAATACGACGATGGCTCATTGCGGGTGTATGGCGCTGTGTTCTACAACATGTTCGAGAACTTCATCGATGTCGTCGATACTGGGTTTAACCAATCAACTGGGCTATTTGAAAAACGTTACGAAAACCTAAGTGATGTGGAATCGTATGGTGCAGAGGCGACCATTGAATACCTAATTGCTCGTGATTGGACCGTGTCGAGCAAAGTTGGCTGGGTAGATGGTAAAGATGCAAATGATGAGTATATCCGCTCCATCACACCACTAGAAGGGAACGTGGGTTTGGATTACGACGACAGTAAGTTCAATGGCTACCTGCGCCTGAACTGGGCTGATGCGATGGACCGTACGCCAAGCTGTGCCGATACCTTAGGAATTCAAACGGATTGTGCGCAAACTGCGGGTTGGGCGACGGTTGATCTCGGCATCGGTTACGACTTCAGTAAGGACTTCTATGTTAACGCGAATCTAATCAATGTGTTCGACAAAGAATATGTGCGTTATCAGGATGTTGCTGGTCTCATTGATTCGCAAACTCGCTTCTCGACCGAGCCTGGTCGCTATTTCACAGTGAATGCACATTATGCATTCTAAGGTCATGAGTATGAGTAAACTATGCTCTGCAATAGCGCTTAGTATTTTCTCTCTTTCTGCTCTTAGCGGTGAGTGGGATTATCCAGCAGGCAATGAAACCGTTTCTGATAGCGCAGCAGCAGAAAACTACGTTGAGAGCCATTATCCAGAGCTAGAGGGAGTGTCTCATCGTTACACGACTGATAGTCACTTAGGCTTTCAGTATAACTTCGATATTACAGACGATGGAGAGTACAAACACCAACGCACCATTGTCGTACATACCGATAAATCGGGGCTGGTACAGCGAGTTTATAAAAGTTTCGCCGACACAATTCTCATTAATGGCGAGCCTTCCACATCCGCTGAGCTGGAAGCGCCGAGAAGGTTAAAAGCAGAAGAACCACCAGAGCTGTCTTCTGGAACTTTGGTGACTGCGACCGTAAATATCGTAGACCCAGACTTGCGCACCATGGATAAGATGGATGCGCCTGATTCGCCATGGACAGACGTATCTGACTACCCCAATGCCGCGCAATTTAATGATGCTGAAGTAGAGGTGCTAAGCAGTGGAGGGAAGTTCTATCTGTCCAATAGTCGAGTCACTCAAGTTGATGCTGAATATTTGGAAGAACAGGATCCAGATACAGGTTTATGGTCGCAAAGTGGCAGTGCTTCTTTTCTTGCTCAAGAGGGGATAGCGGAGTTTGACCAACTGTCAGACCTAAACAACTTGACCTTTGCAAGCGAAGATTTCACCCAAGTCATGGCCTTTTACCATCTAGACCAATCGATTAGGTATCTTGAGTCGTTAGGATACAACTTGTTCTTTGAACCCGTGGTATTCGATGCGAGAGGGCTAGCGAACGATAACTCCAGTTACTTTTATGGCCCAAGTGCAGCCATGTTTGGTATTGGAGGCTCTCCCGATGCTATCGATGCCGATATTGTTATCCATGAGTTGGCACATGGTATCCATTACCAAATCGTACCTGACTGGGGCTACGGACACACGGGTGCCATGGGAGAAGGGTTTGCCGACTATTGGGCTGGATCGTATAGCTACCGAAAACTCTATGAAGAGGGCAGTGAGTTTGAAATAGATACCGTCTTTAACTGGGATGGCTATTTCGGCACACGCATCTCAACACGAAGTTTGTGGAATCAAAGAGCAAGGTATTTCGAAGGCAGTGAGTATCGCGCCCATGTCAGCGTGGCCGGAGAACTTGGCGATGAGCTTTGGTCTACTCCCCTGTTCCAAACCCTAAAGCAAGCCGTGGAACTATACGGTGAACCTGCATTCGCTGAAATCGATACCCTAGTGCTTGAATCGATGTATGGCCTTGGCCGTGGTATGAAAATGCACGACTTAGTTGAAAGCATGTTGTATACCGCGAATGCGCTTTACCCAAGCAGAGACTATCAAGCTTTACTCAAACAGAATTTTGCTGTTCATGGGCTAGTTAAAGAACCATTTAAAGTTGAATTGGACTCACGATTTGTAGACCAAGATACAGAGCCACAGATTCGTATTTTGGCTAATGGTCGACAAGCTAAAATAGATGGCGCAGTGACTGCCATGAGTGGTAGCAGAAGCAGCGTGACTTCTGAGAAGTTTGATGCCATTAGCCGCAGTGTATCTATTCCCACATCAGCTACGTGTGGAGAGTCGTTTTCAGTTAACACGGACTTAAATTATCAGTACGAAGACGATCTACAGACTTTGAACTGGGTGAATGAATCACAGTTTGTTTATGGGGTGCCGCAGCTTAACCAATCACCTATCGAGCAAAACTCGTTGATTCCTGATGCGCAAGTCTCGAATTCAGGTGGCGTGAACTATGGCTTCAAAAGCTTCAATTTCATTATCAATGATGACAGTGCAGTCATCGATGGTGACCTTGGTGTGGTGGTGAGCTTCGAACATTCCGAGCTATCTGATCTTCAGGTGGTACTGGTGAGCCCAACAGGCACACGTGTCACTTTGCTTGCCAACGAAACATACTCGCAAACTCATCGCGAGCTTACGTGGGTTTCATCTCACGACGAGGTTATTGAACCTTTTAATGGCGAAACGATGCAAGGGACATGGAGACTAGAGGTAACAGACTATACACCAGACGATACTGGGACACTGCAAGAGTGGACGATCGGCCGAGTGGAAAGCTACAGCTGTACTCAAAGCAAAGACAACAACACTAATAACAATGACTCAGGAACAGGTGGTGGAGCGATATCTTTGCTTAGCCTGTGTTTAGCTGGGCTACTTTTCTGGCGTCGTGAGCGCAACGCAAAACATAATCATTAAAAGTGAAGATCATGAAATACCAACTATCCATAATCGCAGCAGCGCTTTTGCTGGCTGGGTGTAATGGCTCCGGGTCTGACAGTTCTGCAGATACCAGTGCACCAACGTACTCTGTGTCCGGCACGATAACGGCTCTCTCTGCACAAGGTGATGAAAAAGTCTGTGCTGATTTGAACGGCGACTTTGCTTGTTCATCGGACGAGCCTTCGACTACGGCAAACAATGGCGAATACACCATCACCAGTACCAATAAGTCGATACTGCAGTCACCGATTGTTGCTGAGTTAGCGTCGGGCTCAGCAACGGCTTCACGCAATGTAAGTAGCTACAGCAGCGTTTCGGATTCACTCCTAGTTGCACCTGCTCAGAACCAAGAAACGGGTAACGACATCAATGTAATCACTACGTTGGTTGCGAGCCAAGTTGCGGGTGGCGCGAGCATCAGTAGTGCGATTGAAGCGGTCAAAACCCAGCTGCAAGCAATAGGGCTTCCGGCCACTGACGATCTAATGTCTGAAGGTGGTGACAACGACTACCTAACGCTAGAAAAAAACCTGCTGACAATTATTGGCGCAATGGACAAAGCCAACACTGATTTGTCATTGGTCACTATCGCTAGCAACCTTTCCGAGTATCAAGCAACACTGCTTAGCGATACGTTAACCGATGAAATGGTCAGTCTAATGGTCTCGGACATTAACCTTGTGAGTAAAGTTGCGCCTCTAAATGATACCGGTGTGACTCAATACTTCTCAGATAGCGGAGACAGTAATGACTCGCCAGCGGATTATCCTGGCCAAGATGCCGAGTTTGGTTTCGATAATACTGATGGGGGCTTTAAGTTTGTAAAACTTGATAGCCAAGGAGAAGCGTTAGCGGATGATGCAACAGAATGGTCATGTGTGAAAGATGAGCGTTCAGGGTTGGTTTGGGAAACCAAAGTCGATGACGCCGACTCACCTCAGTACAAAGATCGTTTATTCGTGTATCAAGTTTCTGGCAAATTCGAACCTTATAGCGAAGATATCGATGCGCTTAATTGCAAATCAGGGGATGGTATCTGTAGCACTGAGGAATACGTTGAATACGTGAATACACAGCAAGTGTGTGGTGTTACCTCGTGGAGATTGCCGACATTTAGTGAGTTCTACAACCTTATCGATTTCGGTGAAACGGAGAAAGATGAAGACGATCGAGTCTATGGCTTAAATCGTACTTACTTCCCACGACAAACCGTCGTGAGCGATTTCGCGGAAGGCGAAGTGTGGACATCGACAGAGTTCTTTACTGAGTACGAAGAGTACAAAACTGATGGGGCGATGTACGTCGAAGTGATTCAAACCAGAGGTACGACAAGGGGCACGACTTACGCTGTTGAGATATACAGCGACCAAGTCGAAGCCGATTGGGGAACCTCCTACCAACTGCCAATTCGTTTAGTCGCTAACATGGAGTCAAACTAATGAAAACGTTATTTGTAAGCTGCCTACTTCTACTATTGCCGACTGTAGCGATGGCTGCTGTTCAAGAGTGCTCCATCGACATGGCAAAAACAGCGCCAAATGTGCGTTACGATTTTAATGACAATGGCACCATTACAGACCGTAAAACAGGTTTAACTTGGATGCGCTGCCCAATTGGTAAAACGTGGAGCAGCACCAACCAAACCTGTGAAGGAGACGGTACGGGCATGTTTTGGCAATCGGCTCTAAACGAAGTGCAGTCTATTAACCAAAGCACCAGCCATAATCTGTACCAATTTGCAGGTAAATCAACGTGGCGACTGCCGAATATCAAAGAGCTCGTGTCGCTGGCTGAACATAGCTGCCGTAAACCAGCGCTGAATGGCAAAGCGTTCAACGAGGCATTCCCGTATCAAACGACTGATGGCGATGTTCGCGCCTATGTGTGGAGTAACACGCTAGTGGCTGAAGCATCGGAGATTTTGGTGTTTGATGTACGAAATGCAGAGGTGGGCTCGTATGGGGTAAGCGCCCTTGAAGCCAGTGTATTGTTAGTAAGTGAAGACTAATCGACTCACTGTAGTCATCACTTAACCAATAAAAAAACCAGCCTTTATCGGCTGGTTTTTTATTGGGTGTCTTCAATAGGAAGCGACCAACAAACGTGAAGTTAAGTATGCTAGGGCAGGTTGGTGCCAGTAGAAAGATTATATCCCTCTGTGGCTTTATCCATCTGGGGTTTGCTGTTTACTGATAAAACTTTGGATCTTTTTAGGCGGTCTTTTTCGCGCTGGATGTTAAAAATTAATAACAATTAAATTGCATATTGCTACGTGTGCTTAAACGTAGTTAGGGTGAACTCATGCCTAAAGAAAATCCGGCTGAATGGTGGCAAAGAAGTGCTACCGAGCAATCTGCGCAGGAAAATGTTAGATACTATCAGGCGACAACAGATATGGAGGTCACGGAGCCTGTTGCGGGGCCAAGTGCTGTTCCTGCTGAGGAGTCTTTACCGCGATTGGTCCCCCAAAGTTTTTCCCAAGCGCCAAGTTATGATCCATTCGTCAATCTAACTGAAGATGAACTGAACTTCTTAGACAGCCTTGTTGACGATATGGATACCACTGAAAACAATGTAGCTGCCGCCCCTGTGCCAGAAGACGCCGACTTTATGTTTAGCGAAGCGGATATGGAAGTGCTGGCGAATGTAGCTGATGAGCTGCTAGCGGCCATATCACCTGATGTAGAGGTCGTCGAAGAGGTCGTCAATGTGCTGTCGTTTTCTGAAGCGGACATGATTGCGCACAGAAATAAATACTTTCCTTCAGCTCCGAATACCGCCGCAAGTTATTCTCAAGACAGTAGCAGTCTACCAACACTGCCTATGGGAAGAGGGCTTGCCGACTGTGGTCAGCACGCATCAGGAAGCAATGGCGGCGCTTACTTTGTGGGAACGGTCGCGCTCGATAACAGTGTTTCACCATTAAACTGCGTGTCACCAAGAGCGTTCCAACGAACATTCGCCCTAACTAGAGATCAATTTGTTGCCAGCATTACTCCGGCTAGAGCACAAGGCATTGCTTTCCTCATAGAAGCAACGGGTGCGTTTCACTACGGCAGGCTTAACCCGGATGGTAGCGTGTCTCAAACCGATGCTAACTTTTTTGGTCTGCTGAACAGTGAGCGAGAAGGTATCCAGCGAAGCACAATGGATGTCGTCACGCTTGAAAATAAAAAAGCCTTTGCGCTGTATTGCGACATGATTTATGGTGAAGCTGGCGTGTATTTCTATGTCTACTTCAATTAAACCGGTTTAACTGGCGTGTATTTCTCTATTGGTCACCTCTGCCATGTAAAGCATTTAAGGTGCTTGTGGCACATAAATGAGGCCTAGGCTGAATTTACAGCTATCTGCTTTTTATATATCTGTATTTAAATGTTATTTTAAGGGTTATGGATAATGGAATAAGTCTTTAGGGAAAGCGGTATGTCTAGGATCAGACAAAAGAATCAGGACTTAATTATTGAAGTGGCTTGTGAACAATTTGCTACTCACGGTTATGCGGCCACTAAAATGGTCGATATCGCCAAAGCAGCAGATATTCCCAAACCAAACGTGTTTTACTATTTCAGCACCAAAGACAAACTGTACTATGCGGTGCTGGAAACGGTCACAGAGCCGTTATTGGAAGCGTCAAAGCCAATTGAGCAGCTAGACGACCCAGTTGAAGCGTTGACTCAATATATTCAAACCAAACTGACCATTTCGCGTGATCACCCACACGCATCGAAAGTGTTTGCCAACGAAGTGATGTCGGGCTGTAAAGCCCTGCCGGATGATATTGGTCGAGAGCTGAAACAGCAGTCTCAGATGATTATCGACAAGTTCGCAACCTGGTCTGAGCAAGGCTTGATGGACAGTGTTCCACCACATCATTTGATGTTTACGATTTGGGCGGCGACCCAAACCTACGCTGACTTTAGCTGGCAGATCTGTAGCGTGATGAACAAAGAAAAACTTGATGAACAAGACTACGAACAAGCAGCGAGGTTCTTAGTTCAATTGGTGATCAAAGGGTGTGGCGTCAAGAGTTAACGACTCAGAGCTATTAGCATAAAAACACGGCCTATCGACATTTCGATAGGCCGTGTTTTTTTCTATTTTAAGGAACGGTGCTTTTTGTATTAACGAGGGCAGTCAAAGTTAAACTTTCTTGGAGCAATTATCTTTCTGAAGCTACGAGGTGACTGACTTCACAATTGTGTAAATCAGTTAATTCTTTCTTTTCAAACAGTTCGCATGGATTCGCTCGTAGCCCCCGTCAATACTCGGTTGATACTGATAATTTGGTCTATAGTGTAATGAGGCGGGGAGAAGCGAAATAGTCAACGACTTCGCTGATCTAGATACAAACTGCGAGCTGTAGCAATACAGTGGCGCAATTGAAATTAGGATGCATAGCATGAAGCGATGTAATTCCTACACAAGGAAGAAGAGCCAGCGTGGATTAACATTAGTGCTAATGACAATGAGCATGATGTTGCTCGTTGGTATTTCTGCGTTGTCGATCGATGTGTCACACATGGTCGTGAACAAAACACGCTTGCAAAATGCAGTGGATACCATTGCTCTGGCAGGTGCCACTATTGCCAATAGAACGTTTGAAGCATCGGACACAGAAACCGTTATCGTTGATGCTTATAACAAGATTCTTGCCTCACCGGGCAACGATGAAATCAAACTCGAAGCGTCGGAAGATGGCAGCGGTTTTAATCTTCTCGATATTGAATATTCTGACACTCCAAACAGTGGTTTTTCAACCACGTTCCCTTCAACTGCAGATAGAGTGTATGTGCGCGTACAAGTTAGCGGAGTCGATCTCAATGAGTTTTTCATACAGGCTTTCGGTTTGTCGAAAAACGTCTCTGCCAGTGCAGTCGCGGGGCCTGTCTTTGTTGACGGAACAACCAACATTCTGCCGATAGGCATGTGTGAGGGTGATGACCTAGGGCCATCAGGTTATGAGGTCGGTAAAGTGTATGAGATCAAAACAGGCAGCCAATCGGACGACCCAGATGGATTGGGGGCAGGTAATTTCCACTTGCTCGATGTGGGTAGTGGTAAATCGGCTGTAAGTGATGCGTTGGTTGGGAAAAATACGGTTGTGGTGTCGATTGGTGAAGAGATCGATTCTGAAACGGGTAATGCTGTTGGAGCAACGAGCAGTATCGATAGTCGTTTTGATGGTGCAACCGTCGATGGAGTCTACTACCCGCCAGATCTCATCACGACGGAGCCAAGCCCAGAAATCACCACGGATAACATTGAAGATCACAACGACTCTACTGCGCTCGATAAATGGACTTATGACGAGTACGTAATAGATACCAATACCTGTTTGAATGACCCGGACTGTATTTCGGAAAATGGCTCCGCGTGGAGAAGAGTGTTACCAGTACCTATATTGGATTGTGACTCAGCCTCTAAATCGGGCGGTAAAATAGAATTTACCGTAACCAGCATCGGATGCTTCTTTATGAGTCAACGCTATGAATCCTCTACGTCGAAAGGAAAGAAAGGGCAACAAAGTATTTTTGGTGAGTTTATTGAAACTTGTTCGGTTGTGGATGGTGGTGCGTCAGACACGGATACAGGGGTGAGCCGCATCGTACTGTTTAAAGATCCAACCTCTGTCGGAGGTGGGTCGTGATCAGGAAAAAGCAGCAAGGCCTCGCGGCAGTGGAGCTGGTAATTGGATTACCGGCGCTGATGTTGCTATTGGTTGGTGTGGTTGAGATTGCCCGAATTTTTGTTGAAATGAATACCCTCAATAAAGCGGTAAGGGTTGGAGCGCGATACGCTTCTACCGTATCGGATGCTTCAGGCTGTGGCCCAATCATTGGTGAGGAGGGCAACATTAAGCAGTTAGTGGTCTACGGTACGCTCAGCGACAGTACAGACGCGATACTGTCTGATTGGGAAACGACCGATGTGTCTGTCTCATGTGAGAATAACCTCTTTGTTACCGTCTCTGCTGATTATACTTTTTCCCCGATTTTTGCCGATACGATACCTAGCACTGAGATCTCGTTAGCCATACCTATGAATGCGTCAACTGTCATGAGAATCAGCCAATGAAGAAAATGAATGGTGTCACCGTAGTTGAGTTTGCAATGACTTCCACTTTCTTAATGTTAGTGCTACTCGCCGTGGTTTCCATTGGCCATTTCATGTACTCCATGCAGGCCGTAAATGAAGCGGTCCGTGCCGCAGCTAGAATGGCGGCAGTTTGCCAAGTAGGCGATGTGGCTGTGAAGAATTATGTTGCCAGCTATAGCTATATTTCGTCTATCGGTAGTGACAATATCGAGATTGAATACCTCGATGGCAGTAGCAATGTACTCGTAGGGCCTAGCCCAGAGGATGTACGGTTTGTGAGAGCCAGAGCGGTGAACCTTGATTACCAATTTGTCGCTTTACTTACGTTCTTGGGCGAGAACGGATTAATGGCACTGCCAAGCTTTGAGACGACTATTCCCAGCGAAAGTTTAGGGCTGGTACCAAACGATACAGATACCAACTGCTAGTCTTCGTGAGTAATAAACAAGGCGAAAAATAAAAGGGCGACAATCAGTCGCCCTTTTTATTTTACGTGCCGATTCAAACACGTTTAAGCAGAAAGTGCTTTCTTACCCAGCTTTGCTGCTGCGGCTCTATGGCGATGAAGAAGATCTTGCATATCCACGCCAACGACTTGTCCATCAAGGACACGCCATTTACCTGCGACCATCACTCGGTCGGCTTGTTGTGCTCCGCACAGTAGGAGCGCTGCAAGTGGATCGTGGCTACCAGAGAAGCGAATATCGTCGAGCTTGAACATTGCAACGTCGGCTTGTTTACCAATATCGAGCACACCAATATCGCTGCGCCCCATCGCGGCTGCAGAACCTGCTGTTGCCCAGCGTAGAGCGTCGGTATGGGTGACATTGGCAGAGCCGTATTGGAGGCGCTGCAAATACATTGCCATACGCACTTCTGCAATCATATTTGAGCCGTCGTTAGAGGCTGAGCCATCAACGCCTAAACCGACTTTCACGCCAGCGGCTTCTAGGTCGTTGTTTTTACAAATGCCCGATGCCAACATCATGTTAGACGTTGGGCAGTGGCTGATACCCACCCCCGCTTTTCCGAGGCGTTTGATCTCTTCAACATTGAAGTGAATGCCGTGTGCTAGCCATGTTCGGTCGTTAAGCCAGCCTACGTCTTCTAGGTAGTCCACTGGGCGCATGCCAAAGCGTTCCACACAGAAATCTTCTTCGTCGAGAGTTTCACATAAGTGAGTGTGCATCATCACTTGTTCTTGCTTGGCGATACGCGCTGTTTCTTTCATGAGTTCTGTGGTGACAGAAAATGGAGAGCAAGGCGCAAGGGCGATTTGAATCATCGCACCCTCATGATGCTGATGGTAATCACGAATTAACCGTTGGCTATCATCGACGATCACTTGTTCAGATTGAATGGTATGTTGCGGTGGTAAACCGCCATCATCGACACCTAGGCTCATTGAACCACGAGTAAATATCGCTCGGACTCCCAATTTCTGCGCCGCTTCAACTTGTAAGTCGATAGCATGCTCTAGGCCTGTGGGCAGCAAATAGTGGTGGTCGGAAGCGGTAGTACACCCAGACATCATCAACTCAACCAGTGCAAGCTCGGTTGCCACACTCATCATTTCTTCGTCGAGGTTTGCCCAAACTGGGTACAGGCTTTGTAGCCAATGGAACAGCTCTTTGTTGAGGGCGTCTGGATAGGCGCGAGTGAGAGTTTGGTAGAAGTGGTGGTGAGCGTTAATCAGCCCCGGTGTGACCACGTGACGTGATGCATCGACACTGTAGTCGACGGTGACACTCGGTTCTTGATTAAGCGCGACAAGTTCTACGATGGTATTGCCTTGAATAACAATGCCACCGCGGGCGTCTTGCTGTGTGCCAGTGTAGATTGCAAGAGGATGTTTAATCCAAATGGTTTCCATTCATAAGTATCCTTAGCCATCTCAGCCTTTTCAGGGAAGAGGGTCTTTGTCGTTTTTTAGTGAGTTAACGTCCGTGCATTATGCACGGACAGGAATTCGATTAATCTTGCTGTGCTTTAAGTGTAGCGGGTGCAACAGTGTCTTCCGCTTCTGCACTCTCATTTTTTTCAACCAGCTCTTGTTCAACCTGAGCTTGGCTTTCTGCCAGTGCTTCTTGCTCTTCTTTACTGCTCGATTTTGGCAATAGTTGGTGAAGTAGCACGGTCACAATCGTACCTGTGGTAATGCCCGAGTGAAGGAAGTTAGCAATGTCGTGTGGTAAGTGCTGCAATAGGCGTGGCTCAAATGTCACGGCTAATCCCGATGCCAAACCTACACAGATAACCAGTGCGTTACGTTTGGTGTCTGCGGCTTTGATCAGCATGCGAATACCTGCGTACGCAATCATACCGAACATAACAAAACCAACGCCGCCGAGTACCGGTTTAGGAATGGTTACAGCCAGTGCCGCCAGTTTTGGAAATAGGCCACCTAGAATCAGTAGGCCACCTGTTGCTGCCACAACGTAACGGCTTGCAACGCCTGTAATACCCACAATACCAACGTTTTGGCTGAATGACGCCAGTGGCATTGCTGTTAGGATTGAAGATAGAGTACTGCCGATACCGTCGCCGAGTAGGCCACGTTTAAGGTCTTTACCGTCCACTTTGGTGTGACAGTTGTTGGCTAGCGCCATGAAGTCGCCAGTGGCTTCGGCAATTACGACAATGTAAACCAAGCTCATGCTCACAATGGCAGAGGCTTCAAAGGTTAGGCCGTATTTCAAAGGTTCAGGACCGCCTACCCATGCTGCAGAGCTGATTTGTTCTAAGTCCACCATGCCAAGAGATAAGGCAACAATGTAACCGCCAGCAAGGCCAATCACGATAGCTGAAGCCGCCACCGCGCCTTTACAGTAAACCGATACACCAATCACGATACCCAGTGAAACAATAGCTAGAAACAGTTTTGGCAGTGTTGCGAACTCTTCACTGACAGCTGGAGCATCACCGACCCAGTTCATCGCAACCGGTAAAATAGTGAGTCCGATTAAGGTCACGACTACGCCACTGACTACGGTAGGGAAGAGCTTACGAACTTTGTCCATGTAGAAACTGGCTGCAATCACAACGAACGAGCCGACTAAAGCTGAGCCCATGATGCTGGATACGCCGCCATCTTTACCGATGGCAATGGCTACGCCTAAGAAAGCAAAACTCGACCCCATTACAACAGGTAAGCGGATCCCGACAGGGCCAATACCGATACATTGAGCAATGGTGACAATACCTGACGCAAGAAGCGCTGCGTTGATCAGTGAGACAATCTCTTCGCTAGGCAAGCCGATGGATGCACCCACAATCAGTGGAACGGCGACAATACCGCCAATTGAGGCCAGCATGTGTTGAAGTGCAAGTAAAAGGGTAAGACCGTGAGGCGGTCGTTGGTTCAAGGTGTACAGAAGTTTCATGTGCTGTTCCTCTAAGAGCTGTCCTTTTTGGCTCTCGTTTGGTTGAAAAACAGTGACTTCTACAAACTGCGTAGGGTCAACGTTGCTAACTTGAAAAGTTGCTGACCAGATAGATTCAAGTTAGTTGTAGGGATAAAGTGGCAGGGGGCAAGCCCCCGCCGACTTCATTAAGTGTTGATTTGTGTTACGTAAATACGGTGTTGAATTAGATGTAAATCAGTTTGGCAATGAAGATAGCCGTTAGAAGGTACATAGAGATTGATACATCTTTTGTTTTGCCTGTCGCGACTTTAAGCACCGTGTAAGTGATAAAGCCAAGCGCGATACCGTTCGCGATTGAGAACGTTAGTGGCATCATCAGAGCAGTAATTGCCGCTGGAGCACCGTTAGTGAAGTCTTTCCAATCAACGTGCTGCATGCTGCTCATCATTACGAATGCTACGTAAATTAGAGCGCCAGATGTCGCGTACGCTGGAATCATACCTGCCAATGGCGATAGGAAAATAGCAGCAAGGAATAGAGCCGCAACCACGATAGCAGATAGACCAGTACGAGCACCTGCAGCAACACCTGCCGCACTCTCAACGTAACTTGTTACTGGAGGACAACCCACACACGCACCAGCAACACTTGAGATACTGTCGGCTTTTAACGCCTTGCTAAGACCTTCAATTTTACCTGTCTCTTTGTTGATCAGGTTCGCACGCTCAGCGACACCCATTAGTGTGCCTGCTGTATCGAACATGTTCACAAATAGGAAGGCAAGGATAACGCTCACCATCGAGATGTTTAGTGCACCTGAAATGTCCATTGCCATGAAAGTTGGTGCGATGCTTGGTGGCGCAGAGAAGAAACCATTGTATTCAACTAAGCCAAGGCCCATACCGATCAGAGTAACACTTAGGATACCGATCAGAACCGCACCAAAGACTTTACGCTCACTCAGCACTGCGATGATTAAGAACGCAACTGCTGCCAGAAGTGCTTCTGGACGAGTAAAGTCACCTAAAGAGACCAAAGTGGCAGGGTTTTCAACAACGATGCCTGCTGTTTTAAGGCCGATAAGACCTAGGAACAGACCAACACCTGCAGTCATTGAAAAACGTAAACTTTCTGGAATACTCTCGATGATCCATTGACGGATCTTGTAGAAGCTCATCCCTACAAAGAGGATACCAGAAAGGAATACTGCACCGAGTGCAACCTCCCAGCTGTAACCCATTTCACTTACAACAGTGAACGAGAAAAACGCGTTGAGGCCCATGCCTGGTGCCAAGCCGACTGGCCAGTTAGCAAATAAACCCATCAACAAACAGCCGATTGCAGCACCAATACAGGTCGCGACGAACACCGCGCCCATGTCCATGCCTGAAGCCGCCATAATTTGTGGGTTAACAAAAATGATGTATGCCATAGTAGCGAAGGTTGTTACACCACCTAGCAATTCATTCTTTACACTGGTTCCATGTGCTTTGAGTTTAAAGAAGCGCTCTAGTAAACCACCAGAGTTCGATTCGTTGAGCACTTCTGCTTTGCTTTCATTCATTTCAGCAAGTCCTTTTAATTATGATTTCCTTAAATTGACTCCAGCGCCTTAAGGTCACTTAGATACAGCTCAATTTGTATTTCCTATTTCTTGGCGATACATCTTGTATGCCGTGGTATTGCTCGATTGCTAACGATTAATTAGCGCTTGGCAATACGTATTAGCTCCCGCGGTAAGTTGAAAAACTGTAAGGCGATACCAGTAGTGGTACGTGGTAGTGTGAATCTTCGTCGTTAAGGCCAAAGCGGATAACCACGTCATCTAAGAACGCGACGTCATCAAGCTTTACACCTTTGCCTTTAAAGTAGTCAGCGACGTGAAACACCAATTGGTATTTGCCTGCTTTAAAATCGTTGCCTTCGAGTAAAGGGGCATCAGTCCTACCATCAAAATTGGTCACAACAGTGGTGACAGGCTGATACTGCTCGCCGTCATAGCGAAAGAGTTCCACTTTAATCTCTGAACCTGGAAGACCGGCCATGGTATCCAAAACGTGTGTTGTGAGTTTTCCCATACTATTGCAGCGCTTAGCGCTCTCCTTACTAGTTACTCTGGTATTTCAAAATCTGGTAAATCATCACCAGCGAAACAGAAAATCTTGTATACAAAGACGCCTCTATTTCGTGTTGTCTGATACTAATATGTACACATTGGATACAATTAGTAAAGCCTATTGTTATAAAAATGTTACTTGTAAATAGTGCAATATTGCGGAATTGTGAACTGTAATTGATAGGGTTAAGAAGTGCGCTTGTGATTAAGTTATTGAAAAATAGCGATATGTTGAAAAAATGTAGTTTAATAAACAAAATCTTTACATTAAAATAAAAAATTGTATACAATGAATGTAACAGCGATATTAAGTATGCACATTCAAAGTGCATAGAAGTGAAGAAAGTAAGGAGCACTTGGATGAATAAGGATTATTCAAGAAATCTTGTCGGGTATGGGCCAAATCCTCCTCATCCGAAGTGGCCGAACAATGCAAAGGTCGCCGTCTCTTTCGTATTGAACTATGAAGAAGGTGGAGAGCGTTGCTTGTTACATGGCGATGATGAGTCAGAAGCATTCCTATCAGAGATCCCAGCTGCGCAGCCAATCAAAGGCGAACGCCATATCAGCATGGAATCCATCTACGAATACGGCAGCCGAGCTGGTGTATGGCGAATTCTGCGTTTGTTCGAGGAGTACGATATTCCTCTTACCATCTTTGCAGTAGCAATGGCGGTAGAGCGTTACCCTGAAGTTGCGCAAGCGATGGCGGAAGCGGGCCACGAAATTTGTAGCCACGGTTACCGTTGGATCGATTATCAATACATGGACGAATCGCAAGAGCGCGATCACATGTACAAAGCGATCGAAATCATCAAACAGGTAACAGGTGAGCGCCCATTAGGTTGGTATACAGGCCGTACTGGTCCAAATACTCGCCGCATTGTGGCAGAAGAAGGTGGTTTCCTTTACGACTCAGATGCGTACGACGATGACCTACCATACTGGCACACTGAAACGGGTAAACCTCAGTTGGTGATTCCGTACACGCTAGATGTTAACGACATGCGCTTTGCAACCGCTCAAGGTTTCAACTCAGGTGAACAGTTCTTCCAATACCTGAAAGACACGTTCGATACCTTATACGCAGAGGGTGAAACCGCACCGAAAATGATGTCGGTCGGATTGCACTGTCGCCTTATTGGTAAGCCAGGCCGAATCGCATCACTACGCCGATTCCTAGATTACGTAAAACAGCATGATGATGTGTGGCTGTGTCGCCGCATCGACATTGCCAAGCACTGGCACGAAAACCATCCTTATAAAGAAGAATCAACTAACACGAAGCAGGGAGCATAAGCATGACTCAATTTAGATTTTGTAAACCAACCGAGATGAGTCGTGGCGAATTCGTTGCTCACTTTGCAGACGTGTATGAACACAGCCCATGGGTAGCAGAAGCTGTGTTCGAAGAAGGCTTAAACGCAGAAGATGACCACATTGAAAATCTACATCTAAAAATGGCGTCGACTCTGCTTAATGCTAACCAAGAAAAACAGTTAGCACTTATCAATGCTCACCCGGATTTAGCCGGCCGAGCAGCCATTAACGGTGAACTGACTGCAGCATCAACTTCCGAGCAAGCGGGCGCGGGCATTGATCAATGTAGTGAAGAAGAGTTCGCGAAATTTACCACTTATAACAACAGCTACAAAAGTCGCTTCAACTTTCCCTTTATCATGGCTGTTAAAGGGGCCAATCGTTACCAAATTCTTGAATCGTTCGAGATGCGATTAGGCAATGATAGTGAAACTGAGTTTGCTACAGCGATTAAAGAGATCAACAAGATCGCTTTATTCCGTCTCCGAGATATGTAAGTCGAGAAACGGCAACTATTTCGGAAAAGTATGTCGAGCGCGTGCACAAGCCTCGGTTTACTGCCAACGCTACTGATACGAAAACAAGAGCGTTGAAACACAGTAAACAGCAAAAGAACAGCACGTCGGTACTCATTTTATTATTAATTGATTAATTGGATAGGATGACAGCAATGTCCTTAGATTTTGAACAATACGTAAACCTCGCTGATGAAAAACTAGGCGCTGAAGCGCTATTCGCAACAGATGACTTCTTCGCTGATAAAAGCCGTCTACTTCGCCGTGAAGCGCCAGTATGGAAAGATGATCTATACGATGATAACGGTAAGTGGATGGACGGTTGGGAAAGCCGCCGTAAGCGTGGTGAAGGTTACGACTACTGTATCGTTAAACTAGGCTTAGCTGGCGTAATTGCTGGTGTAGATATCGATACTTCATTCTTTACTGGTAACTTCCCGCCATCTGCTTCTCTAGATGCATGTTACAGCCCAGAAGGCGCGCCAACAGACTCAACAGAATGGGAAGAAATCATTCCATCGACGAGCCTAGAAGGCGACAAGCATCACCTAAGTGAAATCGACAGCGACAAAGTGTACACACACGTTCGCCTCAACATTTACCCAGATGGCGGTGTTGCTCGTCTACGTGTTTATGGTCGCCCAAGTGTTGATTGGGACAGCATGGACGCATTGCAACAAGTCGATCTTGCGGCAGTTGAGAACGGTGGTCGCGCACTAGCATGTAGTGATGAGCACTACGGTAACAAATCAAACATCCTTGGCCCTGGCCGCGGTGAGAACATGGGTGACGGTTGGGAAACAGCACGTCGTCGTACTCCAGGTAACGACTGGGTTATCGTGGCGCTAGGTCACGCGGGTAAAGTGGATCGCGTTGTTGTCGATACGGCTCACTTTAAAGGTAACTTCCCAGACAGTTGCTCAATTCAAGCGGCTTACGTTAAGGGCGGTACTGATGACCAAGTCGCAACACAAAGCTTGTTCTGGCGTGAACTGCTTCCAGCACAGAAGCTGAAAGCGCACGACATTCATGAGTTCATCTCTGAAGTGGAAGACCTAGGTGCAATCACGCACGTTCGTCTGAATATCTTCCCAGATGGTGGTATCAGCCGCTTACGTTTATTCGGCACAAAAGCTGATTAATACGAAGAGGGAACGACGATGAGCAATGGAATTCGCAAATTAGTAATAGAACCACTTACCAAGCAAGCTTTCGCTGAGTTTGGTGATGTGATTGAAGTAGAAAACAGTGACTACTTTATGATCAACAATGGTTCGACAAGACGCTACCACAAACTGGCTGAGGCCGATGTGGAAGAGCAAGGTGGAAACGCGATCATCAGTATTTTCCAAGCCACACCGCTGGAATACCCACTGACGATCAAGATGCTGGAAAGGCATCCACTGGGTTCACAAGCGTTCGTTCCATTGCTTGGACAACCTTATTTGATTGTTGTTGCACCAAAAGGAGACAACCCATCACTGGCTGACTGCCGTGCTTTTTTAAGCAACGGTAAGCAAGGTGTGAACTACCACAAAGGGGTGTGGCACCACCCGGTTCTTGCGCTGACCGATCAAGATAAGTTCTTGATTGTAGACCGCGCAGGCGAGGGACATAACTGTGATGAAGTCTATTTCGACACTGATCGAGTATCGCTGCACTTGGAAGACATCCCAAGCAGCCATGTTGATGCAGCAACAAACAAGGATGAAGAGCAACGCGCTGAAGCGGCGTTGTGATACAGGAGTATATTATGGATCCACATATGACTGAATGGCTGAACTTAGCAATTCGCTGGGTTCACATGATAGTAGGTATCGCATGGATTGGCGCATCCTTCTATTTTGTATGGTTGGAAAACAACCTTAATCGAGTTAACCCTAAAACTGGCTTGTCCGGTGATTTATGGGCAATTCACGGTGGTGGTATCTACCACCTAGAGAAGTACAAACTGGCACCGCCAGAAATGCCAGAGCACCTGCACTGGTTCAAGTGGGAAGCGTACTTTACGTGGATCACGGGTGTGCTGCTACTAGGTGTGGTGTACTACCTAAATGCTGAAATCTACCTAATTGCACCAGGTTCTGGCCTAGATGCGTCAACCGCTATTGCTATCGGTATCGGTTCGCTTGTTGCAGGTTGGTTTATCTACGATTTCCTATGTGATTCACCGTTGGGTAAAACGCCTCTGCTACTTGGTATCGTGCTATTCGTTGGCCTAGTAGGCGCAGCTTACGGTTTGGCTCAAGTATTCAGTGGCCGCGGCGCATACATTCACGTTGGTGCGATCATCGGTACTATCATGGTGGGTAACGTATTCCGCGTTATCATGCCAGCACAGCGTAACCTTGTGAGTGCAATTGAAGAAAACCGCGAACCTGATCCAGCGTTACCAGCGAAAGGTCTGCTGCGTTCACGTCACAACAACTACCTAACGTTGCCAGTGCTGTTCATTATGATCAGTAACCACTTCCCAAGCACTTACGGGTCGGAGTACAACTGGTTGATTCTTGCTGGCCTAGCAGTATTCAGTATTTTGGTTCGCCACTACTTCAATACTCGCCACGGCAGCAACAAGTTTGCGTGGACTATTCCTGTTGCAGCACTTGGTATGATCACCTTGGCATTCGTAACATCACCGTATGCGAAGAAATCAATGGCACCGGTTGCAGCGAAGCCAGTGGTAGAGCAAGTACAACCTGCAGCCGATTCGGCGACGTCTGAAGTTGCATCGGCACCAGCTCAAGAAGCACACGCTGACACGAGCATGATTCCATTCCAGAAGATCAATGATGTGATTCAAGAGCGCTGCTCGGTATGTCACTCAGCAACGCCAACGCACGCGGCCTTTGCTGCAGCACCAGCTGGCGTGATTCTGGATACACCTGAAGAAATCAAGGCCAATGTGCCTAGGATTGTTGCTCAAACAGTAACAACTAAAGTGATGCCTTTAGGTAACCTAACTCAAATGACCGATGAAGAGCGCACGCTTATCGGTACTTGGGTCGAGCAAGGCGCCGTTATCCAGTAGGCCCTTGCAACACGGCTTGCTTGCCTGACTCCAATTTCAAGGTAAGCAAGTTGCAGCGATTTCACGAGTCCTCAAATCGCGCTATCGCTGCAACAATCTCTCGATTTTAAGCATTGCTGAATGCAGTGAATCCAATGCAAAACTAGCGTAATGCTCCCCCGGCCCCTGTTCCGGGGTTTTTTGCGTTTAGGCGCAGACTCATGTTACCGCGTTGCTTAACAGGTAAGTGGCTTCTGAGCGACGATAAAGGTGACTTTTTGCTGCTTAAGCCGTAGCGCGAACTTCATCCACCTAGGCATTTCGCCATAGTAGTAGCAATCACTGGAAACGATACGTGGAAAGCCTGCCAAAGTGAGCATTTGTCGCCAAGCCATTTCAGAGTGAAAGCCGACACCCACTCCAGCGGTATTCGCGCCCAGCATTTTGGCAAGGGGAGCGAGTGTTTTGGAAGCGGTAAACTCGTAGATGATTTGGCCCGGTAGATTACTGACAGGTTGTCCCTCATAGCAGTTCTCAAATATAGCGACAACACCTCCAGGCCTGAGCAATCGGTACGCTCTGCGTAAACTGTCTAGCTGCAGTTCGCACGATTCTTCATAACTGTTACTGACCAAATGTTGCAGTGTCCAGTTAAAGTGAATCAGATCTTGTTCAGGAAAGGTATCGAGGCTTTGGAAGGTTTTGTGCAGTAAGTGTTTTCTCGGGTTTGGACGATTTTGTTTGAGTACTGAAAGTGCAGGGTCGAGTACCGTAACCTGTGACTTAGCAAAGCGATGAAGTAGTTTGTCGGCAAAGTAGCCGCTTCCGCCACCTACATCGAGCATGCGTAACGTTTCGTCGGTTACGAAGTGCTTTTCAATGGTGTTGGCCACCAGTTTAAACATGTCGCTGTCGATATAGTCGATGTTGTCTCGTTCAATTTGGCTAGGCTCTAACAATCGCAGTGATGCAAACATGGAATACTCCTATACCTAGTGCTCCAATACCTAAGTGCATATTGGGGCGAAGGGTTAATTAGAACCACTAAAGCAACATTTGAACCACAGTAGAGAGCGAAATCCATCCCTTAAGTATCATAGAGTTAGAAGGGGGCGCTCATTTGATAACGAGGAAATGTCAGTTTGAGAATGAGCTTGCAAGTTAAAATGCATCGACTCGGTCTACGCAATTGATGGTGGTTAGGTGTATATTCTGCTGCTAATTGCCGGATTGGGAACTTACCCGAGTTCCAACACCTCAGTGAGTAGTAAAGGACTAGCTAATGCAGCTCAACAACCTCATCGCGAAGCAAATCGTTGAACGCGCCACTAAGATCATTCAATACCCAGTGAACGTGATGGATGAAAATGGCCAGATCATCGGGTCCAGTGATTCTTCTCGCTTACATCGAACCCATGAAGGTGCGTTATTGGCGATTCACGATAACCGCATTATTGAAATCAATAAGACCGTCGCCAGCACTCTGATTGGAGTAAAAGAGGGCGTTAATCTGCCTATTGTCTATCAGGAATCAGTGATTGGTGTGGTGGGGATTTCTGGTGAACCAGAAGAGGTGCGCCGATTCGGTGAGTTAATGAAGATGACTGCCGAGCTGATCGTTGAGCAAGCCGCGTTGATGGCTCAAATTCAGTGGGACAAGCGCCACCGTGAAGAACTTCTTCTACAGCTAATTCAAGGTTCGACGCTGAGTGACAATCAGCTGCTTTCTATCGCGGAGCGGCTCAACCTCGATTTGGCTCAACCACGCATCGCGGCAGTGATTAAGGTGATCCCAAAAACAGGGCAAACCCTAACGCTAGAACACTTGCAGAAGATGGTTCACTTGCTGGAGTACCCAGAGCGAGACAACATCGTCGGCATAGTATCAGTATCAATGAACGAAATTGTGGTACTCAAGCCAGTGACGCTGAACGAGCAATCTTGGTGTAAGTCGGAAGAAAAAAGGCGAGTTACTAAGCTTTTGCAAAGGGTAAAACAAGCAGGTGAGTTCTCGATTCAGATAGCGTTGGGTGATTACTTTGAAGGGCTGTCGGGCTTAGCGCGCTCTTACGAAACCGCACAGGCAACGCTCGCGTGCTGCCAAGGAAGTGGTGAGTCCATTCTCTTTTACCAAGAGCAGAAGCTTTCTTTGTTGCTAAGCTCACTCAAACAAGATGTGTGGCGAACTGACCAAATTAAGCAGCCACTGGTGAAATTGATCGAACACGACCCGAAAGGAGTGCTATTGAAAACGTTAGAAGCATTTTTTGAACAAGATTGCGACCTTGCTCAAACTTGTGCGGCAATACATATTCACCGTAACACCCTACGTTATCGGTTGGATAAAATAAATGAGTTTACTGGTTTGGAAATCAATAAGTTAGACCATAAAATGCAACTCTATTTGGCGCTTAAATGTATCTAACTAAAACCATAAAATTGTGCAAGTTGACAAATTTAAGGCCGTCTCAGCACCAATATTTGTCAACTTGCCTAAAGGAATAACACCACGTTCACTGAATAATAACGCCGTCCCTACAGACCTCTTAACATTTGCCATGAACAGGCAGGCTAAGAGCGAACAGTATAATAAACGGAGTTATCATGAGTCTTATTCTAATACTGCTGGGGGTGATAGCTTTTATCGTCCTCGCAACCACCAAATTTAAGTTACATCCTTTCTTGGCCTTGATCGTCGCTGCTTTCCTAGCGGCATTTGCGTATGGCCTACCTGCAGACAGCATTGCTAAAACCATCGCATCAGGCTTTGGTGGCATTCTCGGTTACATCGGCCTTGTGATTGTACTAGGTACTATCATTGGTGTGATCATAGAAAAGAGCGGCGCTGCTATCACCATGGCGGACACCGTCATCAAGGTACTGGGTGAGCGATTCCCAACTCTAACAATGAGCATCATTGGTTACATCGTTTCTGTACCGGTGTTCTGTGACTCTGGCTTCGTAATCCTAAACTCGTTAAAAGAATCTCTGGCGAACCGTTTGAAAACGTCAAGCGTTGCAATGAGTGTGGCATTAGCGACTGGCCTATACGCGACTCATACCTTCGTTCCACCAACACCGGGCCCAATTGCGGCAGCAGGTAACTTAGGCTTGGAATCTAACCTTGGCCTTGTCATTGGCGTGGGTGTGTTCGTTGCCGCTACAGCAGCGATTGCAGGTATGTTGTGGGCGAACCGCTTTAAAGACGTTGAACCAGACGGCGAAGAGCAGAAAGACGGCAAAATGCAAGAAGCGAAGCAAGACTGGAAAGAGCTGAAAGCGTCTTATGGTGAGCTACCAACGGCAAGCCAAGCATTTGCGCCTATCTTCGTGCCAATCTTACTGATCTGTTTCGGCTCAATTGCAAAATTCCCAAGCCTTCCGCTTGGCGATGGAACACTATTCGAGATTCTGTCTTTCCTAGGTCAGCCACTTACTGCATTGATCATTGGTTTGTTCCTGTCTGTTCGCTTGCTTAAAGGCGACAACAAAGTTGAAGAGTTTGGTGAGCGAATCAGCCAAGGCATTACTGCTGCAGCCCCAATTCTGCTGATCACTGGTGCTGGTGGTGCTTTCGGTGCGGTTCTAAAAGCAACACCACTGGGTGATTACTTAGGTACAACGTTATCAGCACTGGGTGTCGGTATCTTCATGCCATTCATCGTAGCGGCAGCACTGAAATCTGCTCAGGGTTCTTCGACGGTAGCATTGGTAACGACTTCTGCACTAGTTGCGCCAATGTTGGGTCAATTAGGTCTAGACTCTGAAATGGGCCGCGTTCTAACAGTAATGGCGATTGGTGCAGGTGCGATGACAGTGTCACACGCAAACGACAGCTTCTTCTGGGTTGTGTCTCAGTTCAGCCGCATGTCGGTAGGCTTAGCATATCGTGCACAAACGATGGCGACACTTGTTCAGGGTGTAACAGCAATGGCGCTGGTTTACATCTTAAGCCTTGTATTGCTGTAAATAGAATTAATAGGAAATAGATATGAAAGTTGTTATCGCCCCTGATTCATTTAAAGAAAGTTTAACCGCCAAGCAAGTTAGCGATGCCATCCAAAGTGGTATGCAACGTGTTTGGCCAACAGCTGAGTTTGTAAGAGTCCCTGTTGCGGATGGTGGCGAAGGCACTGTTCAATCACTTATCGATGCAACCAAAGGTCGACTAGTGCATGTGCAGGTAAAAGGCCCAGAGAACAAACCAGTAGAAGCGTTTTACGGTATCTTGGGTGATAACAAAACCGCGGTGATTGAAATGGCTGCAGCGAGTGGTTTACACCATGTGCCCGCTCACCACCGTGACCCTAAAATGACTACTAGCTACGGTACGGGCGAGTTGATCCGCCATGCTCTAGACCAAGGGATGAGTCGACTCATCATCGGTTTGGGGGGCAGTGCGACTAACGATGCAGGTGTCGGCATGCTAGCGGCGTTGGGCGCAACATTCACTCAACAAAATGGTGAATCGATCACGCTTAACGGGGGCGGCCTAACCAAGCTTGCGGCTATCGATACCAGCAAGCTGGATGCTCGATTGAAAGACTGCGAGATCTTGGTGGCGTGCGATGTTGACAACCCGATGTGCGGAGAGCGCGGTGCAACGGCGGTGTTTGGCCCTCAAAAAGGTGCAACTCAAGATGATATCGAGCTACTTGATCAAGCACTGCATGTGTTTGGTGAACAGACCGAACAAGCGACAGGCGTTGAGGTACTCAATATTCCTGGAGCTGGAGCTGCTGGTGGCATGGGAGCTGCACTGCTTGGTTTTGTGAATGCTCAACTTAAGCCGGGCATCGAGATTGTTCTCGATACGGTTAACTTGTCCAACATAGTCGCGGATGCCGATTTGGTTATCACAGGTGAAGGCCGAATCGATAGCCAAACCATTTTTGGTAAAACTCCTGTCGGAGTCGCAAAAGTGGCAAAGAATTACAATCTTCCAGTCATTGCATTGGCAGGTTGTACTGGCGCTGGGTATCAGGCGGTGTACGAACACGGTATCGACAGCGTTTTCTCAGCTGTACCAAGGCCTATGGCGGTGGAAGACGCATTTAAGGAAGCGGATTTTAACATGGCTGACTTAGCAGAAAACGTTGCTAGGTTGTGGCAAATGAGCCGTTAATTTAGGGGAGCTCAAACCCTAAGTATAGGACATAAAAGAGTCGCTAATAAGCGGCTCTTTTTTTATCCAAAAAATAAGCGGGACCAGATACTGTGGTGCATAAAACTAATTTATTGATAAATTGAATTTTATGCATAGGTGTGTGGTTGCTTATGTTGTTTGGTGAGGCTTTTATTCGATTTACATATAAACCATTTGGTTATGAGTTTCCTACTGTTAAATAAAGCCACAATAAGTGTGGTTAATTGATATCAACAGTTTTATTGGATGTCAGTGACGTCAATGGATATAGAACTCAGGGCTAGGAGGATTTATGACTGTACGAATACTCAAACCGATGCTTGCCGCGTTGTGCCTAATGGGCATGGTCGCATGTAGTGATAGTGAAGGAGCTTCGAGCTCCTCGGTGTCGACTTCTTCATTGCAATTACCCGAACAACTGGAGGTAGTGACCAATGAAAATGAATAAACTCACCCTTGCAATCAGCCTCCTTTTCCCTGTGACAGGCTATGCCGCTTTTAATGATGCTGGCACCGATTACTCCAATGCAGAGGTACGCTCTCATGTATGGAACGAAGCGCTCGAGCCAATTGAATTGGTCAATAGTATTCTCTGTTTTACCGCTCAGTTTAATAGCGTCGAGTTTGCCAATGCTGGCCCTTATGCTGTGTTAGCGGATGAAGCAGCCTGTTTTGACGACGAAGACGATGGCTCGTCGGGTCAATCGTCTGGGGCGAGCAATGCCGTTAGCTATATGAAAGCGATCAGCAACGTTACCCGCGCGGATGACAGCTCACCGCTCATAGTGAATGTTTGGTTACCTGAAATGGAAGCAGGTGACGACGACCAAGCAATCAAATTTAAAGCTGAGATTTCAGAAGGGGCCAGTGACTCTAATCCGTTCGGCAGCTTTACGTTCAATTTCGATTTCTACGACTCATTCAGCGCTGGTAATCAAGCGGGTGGTGGCGAAGTGATCACTGTCGATACCGTTGACGGCTCAATAGGCTTTACCTTGTATGAATCGAGTACGCGTGGCAGTGAAACCTACGAACAAAGCGCCAGCGTAGTGATGGCCAGCGACCGTTCGAGTGGTATTGCCCTGACAGGCTTCGACCAAGGTTCGAATGGTCAGCAGTCTTTTGCACTCGCGTTCAATACGACTCATGTACTCATGCAAAGTGTAAATGGTGGATTCAGCAGTTTGCCATACAAAAATGGCGTGAACAGTGGTACGTGCCTGAGCCGAACCGAGTTCGACAGCTATGTGCATCGCTATGATTTGTTTAACGCATCGACAGGTGCTCAAATCGAGCTAAACAGCGGCTTTCCGATTAAGTACGACAGTGACAGCGATGGTAACTATGACAGCTATGGCTTCATAGGCTATTGGGGGCTATGGACCGAACAAGACGGCGCGATTTCCGACGGCGATACCCTTGTGTCGGATAATGGTGGTACTGAAACCTCTTACACCTACGTGAATGCGCCAGGGCGACTGATTAAAAACAGTGTCAAAACACTCACTCTAGCCAATGCTCGCGGTGTCGATTTCTCTTATTGGGACGACGATATCTTTAATGACAACGACTATGACCAATGGGTGGTGAACTACTTAACGGTTGCCGATGACTCGGTGGGTGCCGATGGATTCTACAAAACTGGTAAGCTTAAATGGGGCAACAACGGCCCTGAAATTACTTCCCAAACGCCCAGTCTAATCAGCCTTGCTTCTTACGATTCACTTTACATGTTCTCGGATCAACTCGGTGGTGAAGTGAAGTATTTAGAAGGGCAAAGCGCACTGACTTACTATGAACAAACCTTTATTAATGGCAGTGAAACGGGCAGCGGTGAATTACTTGAATCAGGCTCGGTTACGTTAACCTGTCACGACAACTGTCCGATTGGTACTTTCGAGCTGAGCGATTTGAGTGAGTTTTCAGGCGCCAACAGTCCATTCGAAACAGGCAGCGGGCCTTACACTTACACCTTTGCCACAAGTGGAAGTAATTCGCTGACTCTGGTGAGCGTGTCGAGCAGTGAAGCAGTGCAATACCAGTCATCACTCACTCAAAGCGATATCGATAACACACCACATAATTGGGGGGTACGTAGTGGGCCGATGATTATTGGTTCGGTCAGTAACTCTTACGATATTTACGACCCAAGTGTGGTAACCGAATTCTACGTGTGGGAAACCGGTATTCAATCTTGGAACCAACTATCAACGGTTGCCGATGGCAATGGCGACGTGGTCAGTTTTGAAAGGCCACTCCAAGTGAGTTACCAGCACTCTTCAGCCAATGATAGAAGCGGTGATGCTGGCGATTATGACGGTCAAACCTTTCTAATCAACTACGGCGGTAATGGTGATTTATGGGGTATTCCGATGGATGAAAACTCGACTCGCTACCGCCCAGCGTTCTCGTTGGCAGATGGTGTGTTACTCGGTTCTTCCAATCAATATGTGGTGAAAGCAATTGAGATAGAACAGACCATGCAGTCTGCAACCGGTGAATGCAGTGCACTTGTGTTGCAAGACCCAGCGGTCGATGTTCCGACATCAGTACAAGGTGACGCTGACATTGGTGATATGCCAGAAGTGACCGATGACCCAGCCGTGATAGCAGGCGTAACACAATAGAGTTTCCGCTAATAAACAGAACAAGGCGCAGAACGTTTCCGTTCTGCGCTTTTCTTTTTCAATTTAACTAATGAGGGCTACAGCCTTTATTTAGTTGGCATTGGCAGGATTTCGAACATGCCGTCGAACTTATCTAGCGTGCCAGCCAGTTGTCCAAGCAGAGCCGCATCACCTTTGATTCCAGCTTGGCCAGATTCGAACAAGGCCTCTAGCGTTGTTTCACCGAGTACCACTTTAGTGAAGTCAGACTTATGAATAATCAACTCGAAGTCCACTTTTGGTAGCTCATCAACTTGAATGTTAGACATGTTCGCGTTCGACACTTCACCGTAGTAACGCTCTTCAATGTCTGGGTGGTACACACCGAAGTTGAAGTTTAGCTCTGCCGCTTCAGCTTTTGGTGCATTTAGGCTCACCGCGACAAAGTCTAAGAACATACCTGTCGGAGTGTTGGCAATTACATCAGAAGAGGCCAGCTTGATAGACTCTTGAATCTCGCCGGTACGTAGCTCAACAGCACCTTGCAGGTAAGAGTTACGCCACGCCATGGTTTCTGATTGGTAGCCTTGCTGCTCAAAGCTGTCTGCTAGTGCAAAGCGGTAGTCGATATTGCTTGGGTCACACTGTACTAAATCGTTAAACAGTTGAGATGCTTCCTGATATTCGCCTTTGTTGAAGTGTTCCATACCCGCTTTGTAAAGGGTATCTGCGCCCGCAGCGTTCACATAAACACAGGACTTTTCGGTGGTTTGCAATGGATTCGTGTTGACTGGGTTCATATCGTGATAACCCAAGTACAAGTTTACGACCGCACGGGCGTTGTGGCTGTATGAGCCGTGATAGCCATTGGTGTGCCAAGTGTCGATTTGAGACTGAGGAATGATGGATTCAATCTCTCTACCCACATCATGAATCGTGACACCGTGGTTAGCCAAACGCATCGCTTGGTTGTGAATGAAACCGTAGTTGTCGCGTTGAAGCGTCATGTACTCAGAGATCTCGTTGATGTCGGTATCGGCTTCGTTCCACACAGGTGCAGAGTGCGCTGCGTGAATGTTGTCTACTAGGCCGCTATCGACATAACGCAATTTCAGCTCAGTGAGGTATTTGGTCCAAACCAGTGAATCACGTACTTTCGCACCGCGGAAAGTGTAGATGTTGTGCATACCATCGTAGGTCAGCTCTGCCGTGTTTAGTGAGCGGTACTGAGGCACATAGAGCACGATTTCCGCTGGTGCTTCTGCGCCCGGCATATTGATCGCGTGGAAGTCTAACCCATCGATAGTGATGACTTTTTCACGTTCTTGAATTTCAGTGGTTGGCGCAACCAACGTCACTTCACCTCTTGAAGCGCCAAGGCCAAGGGCGTTGTCTACGATGCCTTTGGCATTGTTATCCAGCGTTGTGCCGTATTGGTAGTTTGCGCGGCGGCCCATAGCGGTACCCGCGATGACATTTTCATCCGCCAGTTCTTTAATGAAGTCTTTTGGTGCGTAGATCTTTGCGTTGCTGTCGAAGTCGCCAGATTCAAAGATACCGCGTGAACCACCAAAGTGGTCGGCGTGCATGTGTGAGTAAATCATGCCAGTGATTTTGTGTTCACCGTTGATCGCTGGAAGGTGCTTCTTAGCGAAATCCCACGAAGCTGCTGCTGCTTCTTTTGAAAGCAGTGGATCGTGGATCACATAGCCATTGTCGGTGCGGTAAATGGTCATGTTCGACAAGTCTGCGCCACGGATTTGATAGATGCCGTCTGTCACTTCATACAAACCGCCAGCTGCGTAGTTCAGCATGCCTTGACGCCAAATCGATGGGTTGACGGTAGACGGTAAGTCTTGAACCGACATATCTGCCATGTATTCAAAGCGATTCTTGAGCTCTCCCGCCTCGTGAGTGCCAAACTCCGCGATTAGGCCGCGCTTTGTGCGGTCAAAGGCTGTGGTGTCTTCCCACGGAAGTATTTTTGCTACAGCGGCATTGGCGCTAACGGTGTGCTCCGATGCTGGCTTACCTTGGTAAGTGTCTATAGACGCATAATCATTAGCGGATGCACCGAACGAAACAGCCACAGCAATAGATAATAGAGTAGGGGTAAAACGAGCTTTCATAACGAACCTCTTGGTATGGGAACTAGGTATGGCGTTAATTTAGCTGGTGAATACATAGCAATACATGCATGAGATTGTATTTTACACATAGCAGTTTGTTATGTGTTATTATGAGATGTATCAATTACAGATTGTGATGTTTGAATGGCTCTAGCTTTATGATTAGAGCGTCGAAATTGGCTACTACCTAGTGAGGCCGTGTGTTAGAAAATCTGGACTTAAACTTACTCAAAGTATTTGTCACTGTGTATCGCCACCGTTCTATTACGTTGGCAGCAGAAGAAATGGGCATGACCCAGCCTGGAGTCAGCGGGTTATTGAAGCGCTTGCAGCAGCAAGTCGGCTGCCCGCTGTTTGTGCGCTCTGGTCGGGGTATTGCGCCTACACACCATGCCCAAGAACTCGTGCGGCACGTTGAACCTGCGCTTATACAAATCAACAATGCTTTAGAGAGCTTAGAAGGCTTTAACACCTCGCAGGCTCGTAAATTCGTGGTGTATGCCTCTGAGCCAGTCATGCTCATGCTGCTGCCTATGATTGAGGCCGACGACACGTTAGGCAATGTCTCGATAGAGCTGCAGCCTACGCATTCTAACGAAGAGAAGTTAATCGATGATCTGACCCAAAACCAAGCCGACTTGGCGATTGAGTTTTCCAATCACTCGACTGTGTCGTTCTTTACCGAAGAACTGTTTGAAGACAGCGTGTGTGTTATCGCCAGAAAAGATCACCCGCGATTGTCTGGCAGCATCACTCAAGCCGAGTTTTACCAAGAAAAACATGTCACGCTGAAGTTGCGCCGTGAAGACGCGTATTTGGCTGATTACTTTACTGAAGAACGCTTGCCACAGCGTATTGTCGCAGCCGAATGTACTTCGTTACTTTCTCAGATGTCGATGATTGCAACCACAGATTGCATCGCCACCATGACGGGGAGTATGGCGAATTTGTTTGCAGACAAATTAGGGATCCAAGTGTTCCCACATCCATACACTGTAATTCCGGTGAAGCACCGTTTGTTAGTGCACAACCGCGAGAAAAATAGCCCCTCAAACAAGTGGCTAAGAAGCAAATTGAAGTCCTATTTTACAGCGGTTTAATTGCGGCCGCTATGATGAAAAACAAAAAGCGCAGAGCCAATGGGTCTGCGCTTTTTTGATTCGTTCCTAACCGCAAATGTAGTCTAGAAGACTTCGTTTACGTGAAAGTAGAATGCCGTTTCATCGTTACCAATCCCGATATCGGCGCGCACATTCACTTTGTCCTTGATCTTGAATCGCAGGCCCGCGCCTACGCTGGTGAGTAAATCTTCATTCAGTTGATTCACTTCTGGTGCGACAGAGCCGACACCGCCCCAGAACACCGCGCCCACACGCCAGAAAATCGGTAAGCGATATTCCACTTGGCCCATTGCCATATGGTTATCGCGATAGCGGCCTTCCACATGCCCGCGTAGGCCGTGAGAGCCGCCAATATCTGGCAAGCGGTTCCAAGGTACATCACCACTGGTGAAATCCCCCTGAACCTGCCACGCAATTAAACCGGGGAACTCGCCTAAATCGATGTAGTTGGCGAGCTCAAAGTTGTATTTTCCGAACCAATCGTTGGTGAGGGAAGAGTGGTAATAACCAGCGGTGACATCAAATAACACACCTTCAGAGGCGTTCAATACGTTGTCACGTGAGTCGTAAACCGCACTTACTTTTGCGCCGTAACTGGTGTTCTCTTCTAAATCGGCGGATTTATCTAACGAGCCTTGGCCGTCATCCAATTCAAAATCGCTGGCTTTGGCGTAGGTGATGTTTGCCCCTAGGCCTAAGTAGAAATCATCGGCGACTTTGGTTAGCAAGGTTGGCTCAAGCAAGGCGATTTTTTCAGAGTAGTTGATCTTGTTCTCATCAACGCTGCCTGCATCGTGTCCGACACCGTAGTACACGCCAGCATCATCGAATAACTCGAAATCGACGTAAAAGCGGTTTTGGTCGCCAGCAAAGAAATGACGATTCTCGAACGTGATCCCTTTAGACCCATTAGTCGAAATGTAAGGGTTAATTACCATGGAAGATGGCTGGGTCGTACCGCCGTGCGTGTCACCATAAAGGCCGACGTACAGCAGGCCAACACCAAAGCCTTGTTCTGGTGTGTAGAACAAAGCCGGAATGTAGCTAGAATCGATGCCTTTACTTGGATCGTATTCTTCTTCCGCGCCGAAAATCGCTAGGATGTCATCCAGTTTTTTTGTCGTCTCAGAAGGCGTAGTTTCAAAAAGAGGTTGGACGGCAAAAACTGGGCTAGCAAGGCAACAGGTAAGTGCTGTAACTCGCGATAAGTAAGTCATTCATATACCTTAAAAACATGGGTTGCTTTGAGTATACCCAATAATTCCATATACCCAAATGAAGCGGGCGAAGTTACATACACGAATCGTGGCTGATCCAATGTGCGATGTGGAGTTGGTTTCGCTCGAGCCACTGCGCAGCGGCATCATCAACAGATAGCTTTTGGTCGTCGACTAAAGCAGCGGCGAGAGCGATTTGGTGATTATTAAGCGAGAAAGAATGAACTACATCCCACGCGCAAGGTGAAAGTAGATTAAGCCGTTTGGATGTGGCGATTTTCAACCAACCTCCAACAGGGTTACCGCAATCCCAATTGTATTTAGGGTTCACCCCCCATGTCGCATCATTTTCACAAGCCGGATCGTATTTGGGAAACTCGACAAACTTCCCTTGGTACTTTGCTTCCACCCAGTTGGGCGACCAATTAAATATCAGCAGCGGCTTTTGAGTGGATAAGTGCTCTTCGATTTTTTGGTTAATCTCGTCGCCGTCTTTCAGAACGCGAATCTCATAAGGGATTTCAAGTGCCCGAATTCGAGCCGCATCGGGCTTTTCCCAAGGGCCACTGTAATACACGCCAAGCTCGCCTTGTTCGGCAAAAATCTTAGAGCAATGCTTCAGCGCTCGCCAGTTAGGCAGACCCGGGCAAAGTGGCTCAACATAATCGGGATACCACCAATCTTCGCGTGTTTTCGCTAGGTGGGTGCCACCTTCTCGAATACTGTCTGACGCGAGCAACTGTTGGAACTTGGCCGCCATCGAACCTTCCCATACCTCTACCTGAACATCCCCCTGAGACTGAGCCAACTTGTACCACTGTGAATCGGCATCGGTATATACATACTCAACCGGCACTTCGACCTCGGTTAATAGGTTCCCAAGCACTTTAGTTAGAACCTGCTGGCTCGACCAATCTAATGACAACAGCTTCACGGGCTCGGCACCCAGAACAGGTGGAGCAAGGTTAACAGCGCAATAAAGTAGAAGAGGAAGCTTTACATTCATGGCTCTAACAGACGTTGGTAACAACTAATTAAAGTTAAGTGCCGAACAAAGCAGATTACAAGTTGTGATGAGATTGAGTTAGGGCTGATGTGGACTTGGCTACAACTGGTGGTTTTGACCGTTCATCACGAATGAAGCTCTACTGCTCATTTACCCATAGCGGATAGTTTTAAGGATGAAGTATGTTAGATAGAAATATTCTGCATTTCGCCCGATCGCACAGTTTTCCTCACGCTAAGTGATTGTTAAAAAAGGGTATTGATGCATACAATAGGCACTGACAAAGAATTAGAAAGAAAGTTTCTACATTTAATTGCAGAATTTTTCTGTCTAATAACTGTTATGTTTCAATCAGTTTTTCAGTCATAGGATGTAACATGTTGAGTTTTAATTCGTTTTTACCCAAGCAAATCGATAATACCTATACTGGCAATAAAATAGCCCTTTGGTTTTTCTATTTATTGACCGCTATTACGTTGTGGCGTAGTCAGCATCACTTGTTTGCAGCAGATGGTGGGGCACAATCGATTGCCACCATACCTCTAGATACATACTCTTTTGAAGCATCATCTACAATAATCGGTATATTTTCGCTTTGGGGCTTATCACAATTAGTCATAGGCTTTATATATCTAGTAGTTTGTTTACGATACAAAGCGTTAATACCTCTGATGTATTTCCTTGGTGTTATTGAATACGGAATGAGAGCATTTTACATAGGTGCCTACAAACCAATAGAAACGGTAGGTAATGCTCCAGGGGCGCTCATTAATCTACCATTTATGCTGCTATTCACCCTCATGCTCGTGCTTTCTCTATGGAAAACGAGCAGACTCGACAACTAGAAACATAACAAACGACTATGGCGTTAATAACTAGGATTTAGGTTAAGTCTTAGTGTATATCTCACACTAACACGATGTTCTAATCCCACACCAAACTAAGGATGGTAAACATGTTATCACGAGATAAAACTGGGCTTGTTGTAGTCGATGTGCAGGGCAAGTTGGCTCGCTTGGTTCATGATAGCGACACACTTATTGCTAATTGCGCGAAAATGATCGCCGGTGCTAAAGCCCTTGGTTTGCCTATTGTGCTGCTTGAACAAAACCCTGAAAAGTTGGGTAGTACCGTCGACGAACTAAGGGCTGGGCTTGGTGACATCAATCCAATCACAAAGTTTACTTTCAATGCCTGTGAGTCTTCCGAGTTTCTAGCAATCATCAAAGATACGGATGTGGATTCGTGGCTGGTGTGTGGCATTGAAGCGCATATATGTGTCTACCAAACAGCTACGGGCTTAGCTGAACGAGGTTTCAATGTGGAGCTAGTCAGCGATTGTGTTTCCTCCCGAACGTTATCAAATGTCCAATTGGGTATCAATCGAATGAGGGGCAACGGCGTTCAAATCACCGGCCTAGAAATGTGCCTTTATGAGCTTGTAAAAGATTGTCGAGAGCCTGAATTCAAGCAGGTGCTCAGTCTAATTCGTTAGAGTTTTTGCTATTAGATATGGTTTAAACGATTCTGAATACCGCCAAAATAAAGATTCATGGAGAACACCGTGCACGTAAGGAAAGCGTCCAAACAAGATTCTAGTCAGTTGCTAGAATTGATTAAGCTAAAAGCCGAGTTCGACCGCAGCATGAAAGGGTTCGACGGCGAAATCTCTACCTCAATTGAGAAAATAGAACGCACCTTATTTGGAGATCATCCATTTGCTCATGCGTTGTTATTGGAGGTTGCTGGCGAGGTGCTGGGTTTTGCTCTGTTCCACTATCGCTATTCTTCTTTTAGCGGCGATCCGTCTATTTGGCTTGATGATCTGCTCGTCGTGGGTGAACGTCGTTCCAAGGGATACGGCAGAGAGTTAATGCAAGCATTGAAAGCGCAGGCTAAGCAATCGCTGGCTTCCCATATTTCATGGACAGCGAGCCCGCATAATACGCGTGTGCACGAATTCTACAAAAAGCTGGGCGCAGATGTTGAACGCATGGATGGCCAGCGGCCTTACTTCCGCTGGGAAATGTGCGATAAATAACAAGCTCAATGTGACTTTTCACTTATGGCATTTAGATTAAAGGTTGGGTTCTGCTTTTAAGGCACTATATCCATACTAGGCCACCGCATTTCTGACCACTTAGCACAGCGTTAAGTGTCCACCGTGAAGCCGGATTAGCAGGGCAGCTAAACATCGAAACGAAAGTACCGTAACGTACAGCGTGCAGTCTAGTTAAGAGAACCCTCAATGTTTGGCGGTTACCCTTACCCAATTAACAAGGAGGTTTTATGTTTCCACTCGAGGTATTCGCCACGTACACATTGGCGTGTTTGCTATTGGTCATCTCGCCGGGCCCAGACAATCTACTCGCTATTGGGCGAGGGCTGAGTCAAGGGAAGCTAGCCGCTGTTATGTCTGGAATGTCATCTGGGGCTGGGATTTTGTTTCATGTTGTCGCCGCCACTTTTGGCCTAACTTTACTTATTCAAACTTCTGAGTTTGCGTTTTACGTAGTCAAATTGGTGGGTGCGGCTTACCTGATTTGGTTGGGGGTGAAAGTGCTCCGTTCTCGAAATCTATTCTCATTAGAGCCAGCGAAAAAGCAGTCACTTAAAGTCATTTTTTCTACCGGTTTTCTTTCTGCGGCACTCAACCCTAAACCAGGTATGTTTGTTCTCGCTTTTGTTCCTCAATTTGTTAATCCAAATTTAGGTTCTGTCACCACGCAAATGATAGGCTATGGTGTCTGGTTCGCAGTGTTAACCGCAATAGGTTTTAGTTTGATGGGCGTGTTCTCATCTCAGCTGTCTGAATGGTTTAGAAACAAACCTCAGCTAGTAACAGGGTTAAATATTGGGGCAGGCGTAACGTTTGTGTCTTCTGGGCTCGCGGTAGCATTTATGAAGCAGCGGTAGCCAGATGCAAACGAGGCGTTGTGACCCAATCCAATTTAGGAGCAAGATATGAAATCTCAACATATTGGCGAGCTAGTTTTGAGCGAGCAACAAATCCAGCAGGGTGTTGAAATAGTCGCTGAAAAACTCAACGACCGGTTCAGTGACGCGGTGATCATTAGCGTAGTGCCGGGCGGTATTTTGTTTACAGCGGACTTAGTGCGTAAGTTAAATTTCGACATCAAAATGGACTATATTTCTTGCCCGCATACACCCGGAGACAGCAATAACCAATCTGAGATTGTGTTTCATGAAAACATCGCGCTGCAAGGTAAAGACGTCATCATGATAGACGATGCGATTGAATCTGGCGGCACGATGAAAAGGTTAGTGGCTCACATTCAAGAGCACTACGACGTCAAATCACTTTCAATTGCTACGTTGTTTGTGAAACCGAACCGAGTCGATATTCCTGTCACGCAATTTTACGCTTATGAAATGACCACGGATGATTTACTGGTTGGCTATGGGTTACCTTGGCAAGACAAGCTTAGGAATGTGCCATACGTGTCCAAACTAGTGAAATGACTAACCTGCTAGCTCAATTGACAGCTTGTTATCTCTAAGCCGAAATCAGTAAGTTAGTTTTGGGGTTCGCAATCGTTGTTATTGCGAACCCTAAATTTTTGGAAGTAAGGGAGTCAGCCTGTGTTGGCTGTAGCGTTAGTGTCACCGTGTCATGAAGCGTTAGCTCAGCGCTAAATGTCGTTTAGATGTTTAAGCAAAGATTCCGCACGCGCAAGTATCGCGGTTTTATCGCTAGGTGCGACTTTTTCCCATTGTCTATACATCATACTCATTCTCGGGTTTCTGGAAAACTTGTCGGTATGAGTGTCGATGAATCGCCAATAAAGGCTGTTGAATGGGCAAGCATCATCGGATGATTTTTCTTTAACGTTGTAATGGCAGTCTTTGCAGTAGTCACTCATTTTGTTGATGTAGTTACCGCTCGCAGCATAGGGTTTGGTGGCGATTAGCCCGCCATCGGCGTACAAAGCCATACCTCGTGTATTCGGTGCTTCTACCCACTCTATGGCATCGATATAGATGCCCAGATACCAATCGTCTACTTGTTGAGGTGCAATTCCCGTAAGCAGTGAAAAGTTGCCTGTTACCATTAAGCGTTGTATATGATGCGCATACGCATATTCTAGCGATTGTGATATGGCCTGCTGCATGCAGGTCATTTTGGTTTTCCCTGTCCAGAAGAACTCAGGCAGATTGTTATCCGCTTCAAGAGCGTTAAGGGTGAGATAGCGTGGCATGTTGCTCCAGTAAACGCCACGGACATATTCGCGCCAGCCAAGAATCTGCCTCACAAAGCCTTCGACTTGAGCAAGACTAATGGTGCATGGTGATTCTTCGTAAGCCGTTATGGCACAACGGATCACTTGCAATGGATGTAGCATTTTACTGTTCAGAGCAAACGATAGACGCGAGTGGTATAAGCTCCACTTTTGGTCAACCTGATGCGTCATTGCATCTTGAAATAGGCCAAAGTTAGGTAGGCAAATGGTACAAAAGTGCGTGAGAAGGTCGATGGACTGCCTTCGACTTACCGGCCAAATCAGTTCATCACCGCACGTCCCGATGGTATATACACCGTGTCTTTCTATGCGCTGTTTGACCTCTCCGATAGGTGTTGAGAACAAAAGAGGCATCGGAATGCGACTGATATCTTCAGCTTTGAGCTTACTGCGATTCTGATGGTCGTAGTTCCATTTTCCACCCAGAGGTTTGTCATCTTCCATGAGTACATCGAAGCGCTTACGCATCTTCCGGTAGAACGACTCCATCAAGGTATGTTTGTTCGCCGTAAACTCACGATCGATTTCTTCAAATGGCAGTAAAAAATGCTCGGTGTCGAATTCGAATACTCTAAATGAGCTGCTATGAACTTGTCTTAGTTGGTTTAGAAGGCGGTACTCATCGGGGCGCTGATACTGAAAGGTCGTAGCTTGAAAGCGTTCGCAGAGCTCCACGATAAGATCGGGTAGCGTTGCATATGGCGCGGTGTCATCTAAAGTCAGGTGTAGAACGTGATGCCCCATTTGTTGTAGTGCAGAAGAGAAGTTTTCCATGGCCGCAAAAAAGGCACAAACCTTTTGGATATGGTGCTTGGCATAGTCGGTTTCCTGCTGAAGCTCAGCGATGACGTACAATGTGTCGTTCTCGGGTGACGTAAACCAAGAATGGGATATGTTCAGTTGATCTCCTAACACTAAACGAATTCTATCAAATTGATGGCCATGTGATGTTGCTAGGTTCATTGTGAATCCCCCAGCCAGCGGTTGGTATAGAGGTTGTCTGGGTCGTACATTTGGGTTTGCTTTTCTATATTGAAATGTCTTTTCGGTCTCGGGTCTGCACCTACGCCTGCTAAGTACTGCCAGTTACCCCAATTACTGGCGACATCGTAGTCGACCAACAGGCTCTCAAAATGAAGCGCACCATAGCGCCAGTCCAAACCCAGCTCATTGACCAAGCAGCTTGCGACTAACTGGCGGCCTCGATTAGACAAGAACCCTGTTTCTTTGAGTTGGTTCATACAGGCATTGATGATTGGGTATGGCGTTTCTCCGTTTTTCCAGCTAGTCAATGAACTCGGGTTGTAGAGAGTATTAGGGCGCTGCTGTTTAATGCCCTCAAAGGTGAACAGGGCGTCACCATGGTGATGCGCATACCATTGAAAATATTCTCGCCACAGAAGCTCAAATAAGATCCACTCGGTTGATTCATTACGACCAAACTTGATCTCAAACTGTTTAAGTCGCTCCACAATCGTTCTTGCCGATAAACATCCACTAGCAAGCCAAGGTGAAAACTTGGTGGAGTAATCCCAGCCGTCTAAGTCATTTCGCGTCTGTTTATAGCTAAGTGGAAAAGAGCCGGAAAAATAGTGATTTAAATGTAATAACGCTTCATATTCGCCACCTTTAAACATCGTAGCTTGACCGCAGGCGTTGGGGGCCCGAATCTCTTGTGAATGAAGTGGTGAATCTGGCAGTTCCTCAATATCAGGCATCGGATTCGGAATTGGTAAACCTTCGACCTTGCTTCGAAACTTGGAAAAAGAAGCAGGCAGATCGTCTATTTCAAACGGAAGGTTACTTCGGTCGAACAATGTATGGCTCGCTACAGTTTGGAACTCAAGATTTGGGTGGTTCGCTGCAATAGATTGCCAAACGGCATTTTCATTGAACCCGGCGTGCTCGCTGCGAAAAACGTGAGTTATGCCAAAACGATGGATTAGCTCGCTTACCGATTGCATATTAATCGACTCAAGGCAAAGCAACGGATGTTCAACCTCAGCCAACGAATCGTAAAGTGCTTTAAGCGCTTGGCGAAAGAAATATTCTCTGTTTTTACCAAAAACGACCGGGCGATCATAAGGGGTGAGGTATTGCGGGCTGAGCCACTTGCCTGCTACGCAAAGCAGCGTACCACATTGCTGAACTGCTGAGTGAAGTGCCGGGTTGTCATGCAACCTTGAATCGTTACTAAATAGAAATAACCCTCTAACCATTTATTCTCTTCCTATTTTGTATATCACATAGCTATACGGCGCCGCTGTCGTTTTGGGTCACATAGGCGAGAAATAGGGAACTGAAACATGAAGATAAGTGATCGATTCATTCACTGAGTTCGTTTTGATTTCTACCGGTGGTGTTAGGAGGTCTTATGCGAGTTTTGATAGTGGGAGCAAGTGGGGGGATTGGTGGTGCAATTGTTCGTGAGCTCACTAGTCGCAATGGCAATTGGGTGGTGCACGCCACCTGCCGGAATGACTCTTGCTTTGCTAGCAATACGTCGGTTAGTTGGCACCAAGTTGATATCTGCTGCGAGGTGCAAGTGGAACAGCTAGCCTCACAGGTTGGGGAGGTAGATTGGATTATCAACACCGTTGGCGTGCTTCACTGGGACAACTTCAGCCCAGAAAAGCGCCTCAAGCAAACAAGCACTGAGCAACTGATGGAGTCGATACAAACCAATGCGTTGCCGACACTTCTGATTGCCAAGTATTTTGAAGCAAACCTAAAACGTAGCGCATCGCCTAGGTTAGTGACCATCTCAGCGCGAGTTGGAAGCATCGAAGACAACCGGTTGGGTGGTTGGTACAGCTACCGAGCGTCGAAGGCGGCGCTAAATATGATCATTAAAACCCTTAGTATTGAGTGGGGGAGAACGCTTAAGCATGCGTCGATATTTGCTTTTCATCCGGGGACCACTGATACGGATCTGTCCAAGCCTTTCCAAGCTAACGTACCAAGTGGAAAGTTGTTTACTGCCGAATACGTTGCTCAGGCCTTGATTAGCGTGCTTAACCAGAGTTGTAAGCCGGGAGAGGAAACGTTGAATGGAAAATTTATTGCTTATGATGGTAGTGAAATTCCATGGTGACGATTTCGACGGCATCGCTCTGAACAGTATTTCACTTCATCCCAGTGTTTTTCCCATTTTTTACGCCATGTAAATGGCCGTTGGCATACTGGGCAACACTTAGTGGGTAAATGCGCTTTTTTCATAAATCTCACCACTCCTTTCGTTACTAGTAAGAGAGGTATATACGGCGCAATCGTGACTGCGGTTCAAACAAACAATTAGAATGTCGTTTTCCTGCTGTGAGTCATATCAATCAGTCTTGCATTCGCTAAACTGCACTGAATGTTAATGAATAATTGGGTAACTCATGATTGCTGTAATTTTTGAAGTTCAAGTCGCAGACGGTAAAACATCTGAATACCTTGATATTGCCAATGAAATTAGGCCATTACTTGCAGAAATAGACGGCTTTATTTCTATTGAGCGCTTCCAGAGCCTGACGAATGAAAGCAAAGTATTGTCTCTGTCTTTCTGGCGTGATGAAGAGTCGATTCAAGAGTGGCGTCGTTTAGAGGGGCACAGGCTTGCTCAAGCTAAAGGCCGAAACGGTGTTTTTGAAACTTATCGATTGAGAGTAGCGGGGGTAATTAGAGATTACGGCATGTCGGAGCGTGCTGAAGCCCCTAAAGACAGCCTCGAGGTACACGGTTAGGTAAAGTGCTAACCTGATATCCCTAAGCAACACTATGCCACTGTTGGTAAATGTGCGAGACATGGAGCGTTAATGGGTACCCAAGACTTATCAAAAATGGGCGCTGCTAGAGTTTCTATTGAGTCAATTGACGGCGTAGATTGTGTTCTCAAGCAAGGAGCTTCGCCAGTGGAGGTAGGCTTTTATCAATACGCTGCACCAAACTTAGTAGGGGTGAACTCTCCTGAATTGTTGAAAGCAGATGGTAACTGCCTTTACATAGAATACATTCCACATCAGATACCGCTTAGTGAGCTTCGTATGGAGCGTGCACTATATGCTCAATTGGCAAGTCTACATCGTTCTGATTATGTTCCGACGTTCACTTTAAAGAACCATCAATGGAGTGTTGCCGAGACAGAACTAGCGCTGCAAAAGCTTAACCTTCCATCAGGCTTGGAGTCTTCCGTCAAACGAATCCAGTCTTTGTCTAGCGTGATATTCGATTGTGATTCCTTGATATCTGGAGATAGCAATGATGGTAACTGGGGAAGAAAAAACAGTGGTGAGTTAGTGCTATTTGACTGGGAGCGATTTGGGTATGGCAGCCCTGCTATTGATTTAGCTCCATTAGTTCAGGGGCTCGGGCACATTCCTGAGTATAAAAGGATCATTGATCAATACACGCAGCATAATTCTCAGTACCCAGGAGCAGAGCTCCTAAAGCACTTGGTCATTGCAAAGTGCTGGATAATCGTTGAAGTCGTCAACATTCTCTCTGATAGAGAAAAGCCAGATTTACCCACTTACATCAACTGGTACAAGGCCAATATACCGAAGTGGTTAGATAGTGTAGAAGGTGTTCTATAGTAATAGTGCGGGTACCAGAGCCATGACCAGCATCTGAAGATAGCTGGAAAAACTCAAAGAGAATGCTACTGCGTTAGGCATGGCATTCCCTTTTCGTTTAAGTGTTGGCTTTGCTAGCCTTCAGAAGCTTGATATTGCATCGCTTCGCATACCGGTTTGCTTTTTACCTCGAACAACGCCAATAAGCCTACTGCAACAACTAACCCTGCAAGGCTGACATAAAGGGCACTGTAGTAGTCGTACAGTTCACCAATCACACCGACCGCTAAGCTCGACACTAAGGTGCTTACGCTTAGCATATTCGAGAACAGCGTGGATGCAGTACCAAGTCTGTCTTTCATCATGTCTTGCAGTGCAACCATGCCGATGGTTGCCCATACGCCGATGAAGAAGCCATTAAACACTTGCGCGATTAACATCGCGATGAAGCTGGTCTGCGAAAGCATCACTAGGTAGAACCCAACCCCACTTAATGCTGCAATAATCATCAATCGAACTGCGCCTAATCGATTGGCCAGAGAACCAGCAGTGAGCATCACAGGAATCTCACACGCTGCAGCCATACCAAAAAGTAGCCCTAGCCAACTTGGGTTCACCATCAACTCTTGCGACAAATACAGCGGCATACTTGTGATGTAGAGGTTATTTGCGCCAAACGCACAGACCAATATCAAGCAGTACAGCACTACCATACCGCCTAACGGTTTATTGATTTCAGGCGACTCGGATTTCTCTTGTTTGGATACAACTTGCCCCGGAACAAACTTAGCGGCCAGTATGATACCGATAAGCACGGTCACAGAAGATACTGCGAATGCAGCGCTGAAGCCAAACTTAGCGTTAAGCATAAACGCAATAGGTGGGCCAAATACCCAAGCAATGGCGAGCCCTGCGCGCATTACAGCCAAAAAGTTGGTACTGTTGCTGACATAGCGATCGCCGTATTCTCTTCCTAAAGCGAACAATTGGCCAAACGAAGCGCCGCTGACACTGCCAAACAGAATGACGACGGCAACGGCTGTCCAATAATCACGGATAAACACAAAGCTAGTGACGGTGATGAAATAACTCGATAAAGACACTACTAGGATACTTTTTCTGTTCCAGTTCTTGTCGGAACGTTTCGCGATATAGTGAGAAACGGCGACAGAACTCCCTACTGCAGCGACCATATAGACGCTCAGCATCATTGGGCTGGCGCCTAGCTCTTGCACGATGAACAGGCTCGACAACGGATAAAAGAACGCGCCACACAGACCACAAATAAACGAAATGCACACAAATAGCAGTGCAGTTTTATCTTTAAACAAGCGACGCCTCCAGAATTTACATAGATCTGTTTGATAGCGGGTATCTTAAAGAATCTACTCAGCGTACATTAATGATATTCCGCATACTTCTGGTACTATTCAGTCAATGTCGATATTGGTTTTTGACAGCTAAGTGGAAAGCCAGTTAAGTAGAGAGCCTGTAAAGTATTGTTTAAGTCACCCTTGGAGCCGATATGAAGCCATTTAAAGAGAATGTTGTTGCTGAACCTAGCTTCGATTGGTTGTATCGAGAATTTACCTGCACGGTTCGAAAAGACGAGTTTGCGTGTTCTTGGCACTATCACGCCGAGTATGAATTGGTTCTGTATCTAGATCCCAACCAAGAGTTCAAAGGTAACTTCTATGCGGGAGATGCAATAGGGCCAATCAACCACAAATCTCTACTTCTTTATGGCCCTGGTTTGCCTCATATGTTGGCTGGCAGTTTTGGCTCCAAAGATTCTGAAGTTGTGAAAGATCATCACACCATCATCATCTGGTTTTCTCATCAATGGTTAGTGCGGCTACAAGCATTGATCCCTGAAGCAAGGCAGTTGAAAAGGTTGTTGGACCGATCTGCCTATGGTTTATCGTTTAGCCCAGAGGCAGCGAACGCAGTGGCGACGACGATGCAAGAAATGCGGTACATGGATAGGCAGTATCAAGCGGCGAAAGTGATTGAAGTGTTGATTGCGTTATCTAATGATCACGAAGCTAAAAAGCTTTCCTCTTCACCATACTACCTTAAGCCACTATCGGAAGATTCCGAATACAACCAGCGTATAGAACGAGCTTCGCGCTACATCGAAAAGCATTATGGTGAACCCATTAAGATTGTTGATGTGTGTAAGCTATTACACATTAGCGAAAGCTCGGCTTACCGTTTGTTTGAAAAGCACTACGGAATGAGTTTTTCCGATCACTTGAAGCAGTACCGCGTGGGCAAAGCCTGTGAGTTGTTGGCAAGCACGGAATACCCAATCGCGCTGGTGGCAGAGAAAACGGGTTTCAATAATTTGTCTAACTTTAATCGCCAGTTTAAAGGGTTAAAAGCGATGACCCCGACTCAGTTTCGCCGAAGGTTTAATTAGCGTGGATTTTCTAAAAGACGAAGGAAACAAGGTTGAATAATAAAGTTGTTTTTACCGGTGGCCCAGGTGCTGGAAAGACGTCGGTGATCGAATACTTAAAGCAATTGGGCTTTCCCAGTGCTCCGGAAGTTGGGCGCAAGGTCATCCAAACTCAAGTGGCCACTGACGGCAGAGCATTACCATGGAAAAATAAAGCTGAATTTCGAGATGAAATGGTTGCAGAGGAGCACAACAACTACCTCCAATACGGTTGTTCGGAGCTTACTTTTTTCGATAGAAGTATTATTGATTGCTACGGTTATAGCCGGCTTGAAAATATATCATTGTCAGAAAGCTTGTTGATGTATTGCAATGATTTGAAATATCACAACGAGGTATTCGTATTCCCTCCTTGGGAAGCTATTTATCGAAATGATTTAGAACGCAAACAGAGTTTTAGAGAGGCTGTAGAAACCTACGATCACATTACGAGAGCATACGAAGAGTATGGCTATGACCTGATTGAAGTACCCAAAGTATCGGTAGAGGAAAGAGCCGAGTTTGTTCTTAGCAGTTTAAGCGTGCCTTCCCCTTAATCAATTCGCTGCATTCAAGCATGTGTGGCAATATTTTGTAGAAACACCTATCAATGGACTCTATCGGATAAAAGTCTCAGAAAATAATGGTTAGAGTGGTTCCCTGCCAATAGCTAAATCTTGTATGTTAGAGCCATGACTTTAACGTTGTACCCAATGCATTGAGTGTTAGAAGATGAGTGAACCCGTTAGCCAAGAAGAAAGCTGTTTACAAAAAAGCAATCGAGAAAAAAGCCACATAAGTGGAATGTTATACAACCCAGATACTGAAGGTTTACCAGAAGATCGAATAAAAGCCGCTAAACTTTGTCACCAAATCAGTACTTGCTTTGAGCCCAAGGAAAAGAACCTTCTAATACAAGACTTGTTTGGCAAGTCGGACGAAACGACCAGTTTAAATGGGCAGTTCTTTTGCGATTACGGCTATAACATTAAAGTTGGCAAAAACTTCTACATGAATACCAACGGCGTTATTCTGGATTGCGGTAAGGTAACGATTGGCGATTTCGTGATGATAGGGCCAAATGTGACACTTTGTACTGCTGGGCACCCGCTTGATGCAAAAACACGTTATACCTATGAAGAATTCGCCAAGCCGATTCATATTTCGGACAAAGTTTGGATTGGCGCTAACGTGATTGTCTTGCCCGGTGTGACCATCGGTGAGCGTGCTGTGGTTGGAGCGGGAAGTGTGGTCACAAAAGATGTTCCTGCCGATACGGTTGTCGTCGGGAATCCGGCAAGAATAGTAAAAGAAGATATCAACGCTGGTGATTAACCAACGTGAAAAACGAATAGGACACTTGGAAAGAGTATGGATATTCTGAAAGCCCAAAAAACGGATGTAGACGCAATAACGGCACTGGTTGCTGAAGTATCAAAACACGATGTATTGCCATTGCTTAATGAGCAAGGTCAACAAGAGTATCAGCAGCGCGTGTTACCAGATCTAAAGACGACGCTAGAGGGCGACAATTTTGTGAGCCTAAAGGCTGTATTAGATGGGCAAATGGTGGGTTATGCAGCGCTTCGAAATGGTGATTACCTGACTCATTTGTTTGTGTCCAATAAGCTCCAAGGCTCGGGACTGGGTACTAAGCTACTAAAACGCATTCTTGAATCAACAGAAGAAAGCGAGATTAGTCTTCGCTCCTCGGTGAACGCAGTCGGCTTTTATCAGCACCACGGTTTTGTGGCAACGTCCGAAGAAAGCGATTTTAACGGGATTCGCTTTGTACCGATGAGCTTAGTTAGAAGCGCTTCTTCATCTTGATTTTCTTGGTCGTTGAAAGGTGGTTCTCGACTTTACTAATGGATTAGTGGAAGCCCAATAAGGAAATAGAAGATAGCGTTATGGTGAGTTATTTTGCTGGGTTTTCATTGGGGTTATCGCTGATCTTAGCGATAGGTTCTCAAAATGCATTTGTCCTAAAGCAAGGCTTAAAAAACCAGAATGTATTCGTCATTTGTGCTGTTTGCGCCATTTCTGATGCGATACTTATTAGCTTGGGCGTAGCCGGGTTCGGTGTGATTGTTAACCAGTTCCCACAGATAGAAACCCTTGCTCGGTATGGTGGGGCGATATTTCTATCCGTTTATGCCGTTCTAAGCTTTAAGTCTGCTCTCACCACCGATCATGCGCTTGAAAATGGAACGGATGCGCCGAGTTCGTGGCTCAAGTCGGTATTGATGTGTTTGGCTTTCACTTGGCTAAACCCACATGTGTACCTTGATACCGTGGTTCTGCTTGGTTCAATTTCTACTCAATACCAACCTAATCAAGTCGAGTTTGCCGTAGGGGCGATAACGGCATCGTTTGTGTTCTTCTTCTCACTTGGGTACGGCGCTCGATTCCTCGCTCCCTTTTTCAAAAGTCCCAAAGCATGGAAAGTTCTGGAAGTGCTGGTTGGTGTAATTATGTTGGTGATTGCTTTCTCTTTGGTGTCTGGAGCGAGATCTTAAAACGCTGGGCATGGGTTGACTAACGTTTGTAATCATTTCCACATCACCTTATATTCACGGCCTTGTTACATATCGATTAGTAAGGGTTCGACATGGAAGGTGTCAGCGTCACTCTCGTTCAGCTTTGCGTAGAGTATAAGAATAAACAACGAAATCTTGCGTCACTGGCGCAGCAGCTAAAGCAGTGTGATTCCGTTGGCGACATTACTCTGCTGCCAGAAATGTTCTCCACTGGCTACATATTCGACTCACCGGAAGAAATTCAGTGCTTGAGTGAAGAGTTCACCTACAGCCCAACCATCGATGCTTTAACCGAACTAGCTCAGCAATACTCAACGCTATTTGTTGCGGGAGTGGCCGAGAAGGATGGCGACAACTACTACAACAGCGTTGTGGTAGTGGATGGTACGGGCTTGAAGCATACCTATCGAAAGATCAGCCAAAACCGTATCGACAAGCGATACTTCGACCGTGGCAGCGAACTGTTGACGTTCAGCCATAAAGGTTTGAACTTTGGCGTCGCGATTTGCTTTGATATATGGTTTCCAGAAATCATGCGCGGCTATCAAAACGCAGATGTGATACTTCACCCTGCAAACTTTGGCGGCCAGCAAAGTTTTGCCATTGCTCACTCTAGAGCGTTAGAAAATGGGCAGCATATTCTCACGTGCAATCGAGTTGGTGAGGATGTGACGAGTGAGTTTACCGCGCACTATTGTGGCAGCAGTCGAGCATACAACGCTCAGGGAGAAAACACGCTTACGCTAGGAGAGAGTGCGGCGTGTGAGACCGTCGTGATCAATGACTTGAGTATCGCCCCCCAATATAACGGAATTAGCTTAAATCAAGAGATTGATGAGATTCGCAGTTTATTGAATTCTAAGCCATTATCATAACAAAGTGGTGTTTCTGTTAATCGCTAAGTGAGGTGTAGTATGAAAAAACTGTTCATTGCAATGTTGGTGTTAGCGTTAACAGGTTGTTTGGGGATGCCTCAATCTGTTCAGCCGGTAAGTGACTTTGAGTTGAATCGCTATCTTGGTAAATGGTATGAGGTCGCTCGATTAAATCATTCTTTTGAGCGCGGGTTGACGCAAGTATCCGCTGAATACTCACTACGAGAAGATGGCGGTGTCATGGTCATTAATCGTGGCTTCGATGAAGAAAATCAAGAGTGGAAAGAGGCGGAAGGAAAAGCGTATTTCGTTGATGAAGAAACGAAAGGCTACCTAAAAGTGTCGTTCTTTGGGCCCTTTTATGGCTCTTATGTAGTGTTTGAACTCGAGAAAAATAGCTACGACTATGCGTTTGTATCAGGCCCGAGCAACGATTACTTGTGGCTATTATCTCGAACGCCTGAAGTAAGCCAAGAGGTACTGGATAAGTTTGAAGCCATGTCTAAAGCCAACGGCTTTGACGTTGAACAGCTTATCTACGTTGACCACTAATCCACTCACTTTCTCTTTGTGCGCACATCTAGGTTGAACTGGTAGCAAGAATGCTCGTTGATTTATCTTTGATAATCTCAAACAACCATTTGTGCGCTTCATTGTCTTTATTGCGTGAGTGAAGAACCAAGTATATCGGCAGTATGTATTTGGGTTCATCACGAAGCGAATATATCTCTACAAAATCTTCTTCGAACTCTGGCAGCAAGTGCAGGCCATTCGAGCCAAACAACACGCTGTCGGAATCTCTAAGCGCCCTAAAAATATTCCCTGTTTGCACTGTTCTTAAACGAGGTTTTTGGTGCTGATGAATCAAATCTTGAAGCACCTCCAAAATAGGCATTCGAATTGATTGGTTGGAATCATCTTCAATTAAGTTGCCGATAACGGGGTAGCTAAGGATTTGGCTTAGTTGTGGTGAATCAACAGAAAGTAGAGGGTGACCTTTGCGTACAAACAGCATTGGGTAAAGATCACCAATGTAGCAAGATTCGTATTTTGCAGACTTTAACTTTTCATAATGGAATGCGAAATCCAGTTGATTGTTATCGAGTAACTGGAGTGCATTGCTACGAGTGGTGATCTCTTTAATACTGACATTCGGTGCACGGGTTTGTAAGTACTGATAAAGATCAGGAATGAGTACGGCGCCGATAAAAGGAGGCACAGATAAGCTAAACGTATCCTCACATTTGCTTTCTATAAATTCTTCTCTGTTTAGCATACGAGATAACAAAGGAAGTACACCGTCTAACTCTTTTTCTAGCTGTAATGCCTTACTCGTAGGGCTAAGGCCTGTGGCGCTGCGGGTAAAAAGCGGGTCGTCGAATATCTCCCTTAGTTTTTTCAGTGAACGGCTTATAGCAGGCTGAGAAACAAACATCTTATCGGCAACTCTAGATACATGCCTCTCCTTAAGCAGCAAATCCAACACAATAAGTAAGTTGAGGTCCACTCGTGCCAAGGATGTTTTCTGCTTGCTGCTCATACCATTATTCTCTGTGGTTATAATGGTATGTAATTATTGGTGATTAGACGAGAAATGCAAATAAATTTACTATTTTCGTGCTGCTTGAGATAGGTACGTGAGCAGTTATAAATGATAGGTATAAACATAGTTAACAACGCTAAAATCTGACCATCAAAGCGGAATCTTCCTGTATGAAAATGGGACTTTGCTGGCTACGTAGTTGTTACTCATCGACTTAGGAAATTCTAATGAAGCATCTAATTCCAACACTCCTTCTTTCGGCAATGACCCTCCATTCTGCACAGGCAGCTGTCGCGATTGATGGCAAGGAATACGAATCGACAATCCCAGTAACAATGGAAAACTTTGATCGGGTAGAGGCAGCAGTTAACTTCAATAAATGGGCGAGCAAAGGGATCAACAATAGCTTCGTTCACCTGACAGACTATTACCCTGCGGGGCCTGCTCCAACTATTCGTGCTAACCGAGACACTCTTTATACGGTTGGATTGTACGACAACTCAAAGGGCATCCACATAGAACAGCCTGATAACGATATTTTCCAGTCGGCTTTGATTTTGGATGAAAACGGGTTCGCGTTGGATTACGTTTGGACTCCTGGCGGGATTGATGTCAAACCGACAGACGGCTTTGTACTGACTATTTTCCGAATCGGACTTGAAGAGGGTATTGAAACGGCCCGTGAAGCACAGAAGACACTTTCTGTAACTAACTTTGGCCCTAACCACTACGTCACTCCAAAGTACGACAAACAAGGCCGCGATGAGCTTTGGTCTAAGCTGAACAAGCAAGCTATTGGTTCTGGCATATTTTTAGAATACGCGTTTGATGAAGACACCATCGATCCGCTCACGCGTTCGCTGTCGAATGCTGCTGGCTGGGGAGGAATGGCATTTAGCGTAAACAACTATCAAATGTCGAATAACATTAAAGGTACTCAGTGTATGCAGACGACATTTGAAGACCCACGTGTCGACGAGTTCTGGTCATTCACGTTGTACGATGCGGAAGGTTGGCTGCTGCCACTAGGCGACAATGTGTTGAATAGCCGCGATGCTGTTGCGAATGAGGATGGTAGTTACACGCTGAGCATTAACTGTGGTAAAGATGCTATTAATAACATCACGACTGATGGCGTTGATGAGTGGTCTGTAACATGGCGCACTTATGGTTCGAGCTACAAAGTGAAATCAGGCCAGTGGAACCCATTACTGACGTTGAAAAACAGCGATATCAATGGTTGATAGCTTTAGTGAAAAGCCCCTTTTATAGGGGCTTTTTAATGCGCGCCTAACTTGAGTGACGTACAACACTAGATATTGGATTAAGATGTTAAAGGCTGGTTGTTTGCTGGAAAGTATTGATGCCCAGTTACTGCTTCCAACCAATCACGAACGAAGAAAAGGGATACAAACACTGCCGGGCTTTCATAGCTTTTATCCGCCCATGTGACATCTGAGTTGGTAAAGCCGTGATTCACGCCAATCAACTCACCCTTCCCGTTGTATACACCACCGCCAGACATGCCCGACATAATGATGCCGGTTGTGCCAGACATTTGGCATTTCTCCCAACCATTAACGTAAATGTCGCCAATGTATTTCCCTTGGCTCGAGGAAAGAGGGAAGCCGATTGGGTACCCGACATGCGTGACTTTTTCTCCGCTATGGACAACGCCAACATGAGGATCGTCGACATCGTGCTTGTTGTACACTAGCGCAATATCACAGACAGGGTGGTAGTACACTTCGGCTCTCGTTAACGCCAGAATAGGCTTGTTGTGTGCAGCGGTGACTACCCAGTCGTCGTCTAATCTTGCTGAGGATCCTTCCAGTGCGAGTAGCAACGGAATACCAACAAAAATCTTCTCATTCCCAACTTCCAGTTCGTGGGCGATGTTTCCGTTGAAATCTGGAGTAGGCAATCCATTTGCGCATCCTGCAATAAACAAACTCGCTAATAGTAAGAGCCTAAACATTGGCTGCACCTCATATATTACTGACGTTGAAAAATGCAGATAATATTGAGTGGTGAAATGTTTTATATAGGAATTTTCTGGTTCTAATATGAATCAGAAAGCGCTGACAAAGTGACGAGAATTGTTCTTACCAGCTGGGAGACAGTAAAAATTCGTGTCAGTGCAGTGTTAGGGTAAAGTCTGAGTAGTGTCGAGTTGGGTGTTTTCTCAAAAATGAGAATTGCGATATGGTAGGGGGGAATTATGTGCTGGTTTCAAAGAAAACGCCCTCAATCAGAGGGCGCTTTATCATTTAGCTTACTAACTTCTTTTGGTCTTCAACGTGGACGTCGTAGGCTTTTTCGCCGAACACGTAAGTTTCGCTTACGGTGCGGTCGTCACCAAGGCTCATTAGCACGAAGAGTTTTTCTTCAAGCGTTTTCGCTTGCATCATTCTAAAGCGCATAAGCTGAGTGGCATGCAGGTCGAGTACCACGAAATCTGCTTCTTTGCCGACTTCTAAGTTACCAATTTTATCTTCAAGGTGAAGAGAGCGTGCGCCGCCAAGCGTTGCTAAGAACAATGACTTCGCTGGGTGCAGTTTTTCTTGTTGAAGCTGCATAACTTTGTACGCTTCACTCATAGTTTGCAAGATTGAGAAGCTGGTACCTGCACCTACATCTGTCCCCATACCGACTCGAACGCCATGCTCTTCCAGCTTTGGCAGTTTGAATAGGCCAGAACCTAGGAATAGGTTCGAAGTAGGGCAGAATGCGATGGCAGATTCTGTTTCCGCTAAGCGCTTACATTCACAATCTGAAAGGTGGATACCGTGAGCGAACACCGAACGTTTGTGCAGTAGGCCGTAGTGGTCATACGCATCTAGGTAGCTGTCGCGCTCTGGGAATAGGTCAAGTACCCATTCGATCTCTTTCTTGTTTTCAGAAAGGTGAGTGTGCATATACACATCTGGGTATTCTTCTAACAGTTGGCCGACTTTCGCCAACTGTTCAGGTGTGCTGGTTGGAGCGAAACGTGGCGTAACCGCATACAGCAGACGACCTTTGTTGTGCCACTTTTCTATCAGCTCTTTTGATTCCTGGTAGCCAGACTCAGGCGTGTCTGTCAGGTAGTCTGGCGCGTTACGATCCATCAGGACCTTACCTGCGATCATACGAACGTTGCGCTTTTCTGCTTCTTCGAAGAACACATCTACCGACTCTTTATGAACCGTACCGAACACTAGTGCTGTAGTCGTACCGTTGCTCGCCAGTTCGTCTAGGAACAGTTTCGCCACTTTATGCGCGTAGACTGGATTCTTGAAGCGACGTTCTTCTGGGAAGGTGTAGTTTTCTAACCAATCCAGTAGCTGTTCGCCGTAAGAAGCGATCATACCGGTTTGTGGGTAGTGGATGTGAGTATCGATAAAACCAGACGTAATCAGTTTATCTTTGTATTCTTTCACTTCGAGAGTTTTAGGTTGGCGAGCTAGAACATCATCGGCTTCACCAAGGTCAACGACGTGACCATTTTCGACCACCAAAATTCCGTCTTCGAAATATTGGTAAGAGTCTTCAATTCCGACATCCTTCGGGTCAGCTACGCTATGTAGAATGCTTGCTCGATAAGCTTTGCGTTGCGTTGTCATGCTTTACTTCCTTTTTCCTACTCCCAACACAGTATGGCGTGGGAGTGAAGCGACTGTTGTAGTTTTGATGTCGCTTAAGCTGTTTTACTGTGCGGCGTAGGGCGCTTTTGTTCAAGCGCGTGGCCTTGATAGTGTGCGATTAGTTCACCCGCAACCGATACCGCAATTTCTGCTGGGTGCTTACCATTCACAGAACTGATTCCAATTGGGCAAATCATAGTGTCGATTTGCTGTTGGGAATAACCGCGCTGCTCTAAACGCATGTCGAATTTCTTACGCTTAGTGAGTGAGCCAATCATGCCGAAATAGCAGCTATCTTCACGGTCGATAATGGCTTTGGCTAAATCAAAATCGAGCTGATGATTGTGGGTCATCACCAGATAGTAGCTATTCGGTGGCATGTGTTTGACTTCGCCTACAGGGTCGTCGCTGACCAACTTCTTTACTCCCTGTGGCAATTCTTCTGGGAACACTTCGTCGCGTTCGTCAATCCAAGTGACTCGGAAAGGAAGGGTAGAGACAATGTGCAAAAGGGCTTTAGCGACATGACCTGCACCAAATAGAACGAGATGATTTTGCTGGGTACCAATTGGCTCGAAGCTTAACGTTGCCATTCCGCCGCAACACTGACCAAGACGTGCACCGAGATTAAAACGTTCAACTTTTAATGCTTTCTCACCTGCGATTAGCATCTCGCGCGCCATTTTGGTGGCGATATGCTCTAAATGACCACCGCCAATCGTGGCGATAAGTCGGTCGCGAGTGACCAGCATTTTGGTTCCAGCGTCTCTAGGAACTGAACCGCGGTCTTCCAACACTGTGACCATTACACACGGTTCATAGTTCTCTTCTAGTTTGGCAAGTTCATGAATCCAGTTGTCCTTAAACATCATTGTCTCCTTGAGATTCCGACTTCTCATCCCTTGTTATTCTTGTCTCTGCTTTGACGTTATGCGCCAGAAAGCTCTGGCGCGGGATTTCGAGTTTCTACGCTGTTTCTGATTGTGCGCCAGTGGTGTTTTTAGCACCTTGGCTCACTTCCTGTACTGCCATAAGCACACGCTCAGGAGTCGCAGGGGTGTTCAATTTAGGGATTGCGCCATCAACGGCCACAGAGGCCACTGCATCTTTCAGTGCGCTCCAAACCGACATGCCAAGCATGAACGGAGGCTCACCAACCGCTTTCGAGTTGAAGACGGTGTCTTCAGGGTTGCTGCGGTTTTCTAGTAGATGCGTTCTAAAGTCGATAGGCATATCCGCAATGGCTGGAATCTTGTAACTTGCAGGGCCGTTCGTCATTAAGCGGCCTTGCTCGTTCCAAACTAGCTCTTCGGTCGTTAGCCAACCTGCACCTTGCACAAAGCCACCTTCAACCTGACCGATATCGATCGCTGGGTTTAGTGATGCACCTACATCGTGCAGGATGTCAACGCGCAAGATTTTGTACTCACCAGTTAGGGTGTCGATGATCACTTCAGAACAAGATGCTCCATACGCGTAGTAGTAGAATGGGCGTCCACGTGCTTTTTCGTGATCGTAGTAAATCTTAGGTGTACGGTAGAAACCGGTACTCGACAGTGAAATCTGGTTAAACCAAGCGAGTTGAACAAACGCTTCGAATGTCATGATTTCATCGCGAATTTGAATCATACCGTTCTTGAACACAACTTCTTCTGGCGACACTTTGAAGTGCGCAGACGCGAAGTCAATCAAGCGCTGCTTAATGGTTAGGGCTGCGTTTTGCGCGGCCTTACCGTTGAGGTCGGCGCCCGATGAGGCTGCGGTCGGTGATGTGTTCGGAACTTTGTCTGTGTTTGTAGCGGTGATCTGGATACGTTCGACATCGACTTGGAACTCCTCTGCAACAATTTGTGCCACTTTGATGTTCAAGCCTTGGCCCATTTCCGTACCGCCGTGATTCAAATGAATACTGCCATCGGTGTAGATATGGATTAGAGCACCTGCCTGGTTCAAGAAAGTCGCAGTAAACGAGATACCGAATTTCACAGGTGTGATTGCAAGGCCTTTCTTCAGAATAGGGCTTTGCTTGTTGAACTCTGCAATTTCTTTACGGCGAGCGTGGTAGTCACTGCTTTGTTCAAGTTTTTCGGTGATCTCAGGAAGAAAGTTGTCTTCAACGGTTTGGTAGTAGTGCGTGACATTACGGCCTTCTTCTCCATAATAGTTCGCTTTACGTACTTCCAACGGATCTTTTTTCAGGTAGCGAGCAATTTCGTCCATGATGTGTTCAATAGTCATCATGCCTTGTGGGCCACCAAAACCACGGTAAGCGGTGTTAGACGCAGTGTTTGTCTTACAACGGTGACCAGTTACTGTTGCATCACCAAGGTAGTAGGCATTGTCAGAGTGGAACATTGCACGGTCTACAATTGAGCTCGATAAGTCTGGTGAGTAACCACAGTTACCTGACACCACAATGTCGGCACCTTGAATCACACCATTGTCATCAAAACCTACTTTGTATTGATTGTAGAACGGGTGACGTTTACCTGTTTGCTGCATGTCTTCGTTACGAAGTAGGCGCATTTTGGTTGGTCGACCGGTTAAGCGAGCAATCACGGCAGCCATACAAGCTGGAGAGGCTGCTTGGGTCTCTTTACCACCGAAACCACCACCCATACGGCGCATATCAATCACGACTTTGTGCATTGGTACACCTAGAACTTCAGACACCAGCTTTTGAACTTCCGTTGGGTTCTGAGTTGAGGTGTAAACAATCATGCCGCCGTCTTCTGTTGGCATCACGCTACTGGTTTGTGTCTCTAAGTAGAAGTGTTCTTGACCACCAACCTCTAGGTCACCTTCGATGACGTGTTTTGCATTCGCCAGTGCTTTGGCTGAATCGCCGCGCTTTTGCTGGTGGCTTTCGGTCACGAAGTGCTTTTTAGCCAGAGCTTCTTTAACATCAAGAATCGCTGGTAGTGCTTCATATTCGATGATTGCTGCGTGTGCGGCTTTTCGAGCCGTTTCTAAATCGTTTGCGGCTACCGCAATGACAGGTTGGCCGTAGTATTCTACTTTGCCATCAGCCAGTAGAGGGTCGCCCGGCAAGATTGCACCAATGTCTAGTTGGCCAGGTACGTCTTCAGCGGTAATCGCAATCGCAACGCCTTCAAACTCGTAACAAGGCTCTAGGTCGATCTTGGTGATCTTCGCGTGCGCTTGTGTTGATAGGCGAGCGTATACGTGTAATTGGTTTGGAAACTCTAGGCGGTCGTCAATGTAAACCGCTTCACCTGTTACCTGCTTAGGTGCACTGTCGTGCTTAACGCTTTTACCTACGCCGGTTTTCAAGTCTTGTTTAGCGATAGCCACCATTTCCTCGTGGCTCATCGAGTTGTGGTGTGCATTAGACATAAGACGTTACCCTTGTTTCGATTTGGTTGTTCTTGTTCTGCGTTTCGATGTAGTAGCGACGCAGCATGTTCGCAGCCGTAAGTGAACGGTACTCTTGGCTCGCACGGAAATCAGAAAGCGGCTCGAAGTCGTTGTACAATTCAGCCATGGCTTTTTGAATCGTTTCGTCGTTCCAAGCTTGGCCTACCAGTGCAGCTTCACAGCCATTGGCGCGTTTCGGTGTAGCCGCCATACCGCCAAAGGCGATGCGCGCTTGTGTTACCACGCCATTATCAATTTGGATGTCGAAAGCACCACATACTGCTGAAATGTCATCATCCAGACGCTTAGACAGCTTGTACGCTTTGAACGTATCCTGCGTAGGTTTCGGAATGATGATTTGCTCGATGAATTCGCTCTCTTGTTGTGCGGTCACTTTGTAGCTAATGAAGTAATCTTCGATTGGCATTGTGCGCGACTCGTCACCACAGCGCAGTTTGATCTGTGCATCAAGCGCAATCAGTAGCGGTGGGGTATCCCCGATTGGTGATGCGTTCGCAACGTTCCCACCAATTGTGCCTTGGTTACGTACTTGCAAAGACGCAAAGCGGTGCAACAGCTCACCAAAATCTGGGTAGTGCTTTTTCAATAGCGAGTAAGCATCACTGATTGGTAGGTTTGCACCGATCACTAGGCTGTCTTCTGTTTCCTCACAGATCTTCATATCTTCTACAAGGTTGACGCTGATCAGCGTTTCAATCTCACGATGGAATTGAGTCACTTCTAGTGCCAAGTCTGTACCACCGGCAACCAATTTCGCACTTGGGTGCGCTTTGAATAGTTTCGCTAACTCATCAGTAGATTTCGGTGAGAATGCGGTTAGGTGGCCGTAGCGAAGGCTTGCCTCTTTATCTTGAATGCTTTCCAGCTTTTCAATGGTGCGGCGTTCAAGTTCTGCAAATTGGTCTAGCAGTGGTTTTTCAGTCGAAAGAGACAGCGCCGCATCTACGATAGGGCGGTAGCCGGTACAGCGACATAAGTTACCTGCCAGAGATTCCATTACATCTTCTTTGTCCGCGTTTGGCTTATTCTTGCCAAGCGCAAACATCGACATGATGAAGCCCGGAGTACAGTAACCACACTGAGAGCCGTGGAAGTCGACAACGGCTTGCTGAACTGGGTGCAGTGATTTGTCTTTGTTTTGTAGATCTTCTACGGTGATTAATTGTTTACCGTGAAGGGCTGAAACAAATGTAAGACAAGAGTTCACTGAGCGGTACTCTAATTGACCGTCAACCAGTTCACCCAATACTACGGTACATGCACCACAGTCGCCTGAACCACAGCCTTCCTTGGTACCTGTTTTATTTATCTTGGTGCGAAGGTAGTTCAACACCGTCATATTGGGCGACAAGTTCTCTTCTTGTCTGATTTCTTGATTGAGTAGGAAAGTAATCAAGAGACCTCCTTGTACATTGACACTATGATTCCAATATTATTTTTCTGACCTTTGGGTCAATAATTGGATAATTTGACCTGAAGGTCAACTATTTATTTACAAAAATGCAACAACGAAGATTGTATTACTTTTTTGTTTTGCTCTAGTGTCTATGTAACTTTATGTAATATATTAACTTTTTGTTAAATCTTCCATGTTTAAATAATTGCAAAAAATTTAACCATGTTTACATAATTGTATGCAATTTTCGGAGGGTTTGCAGATGCTCAAACTTGAGTAAAAACTCAAATTTAAGCGTAAGAATTAAGAGTATTGTCGATAGGGCTACGTGCTTTTTGAACGGTAAACCACGAGTGAGATTACCAACACAATGGTAGAAAGCGAGATACCAATAAAGATAGGGTAGTTTGGAGAATAAGTGGATGTGACCGCAAGGAGCGACGCTAACCCGTAACCAAGGGTGTGAGACATAGAAATGAATCCAGACGTTGCCCCCGGGGCATCGGGGTTTTGTTCGGTCGCTCCAGCAGTATAGGCGGGTACAAGTAACGCCGCTCCACTAAACGCGATAGCCATCGCCGCAACAAATACCCAGACGTTAGCCGATAAAAACAGGGTTAGCCCCAACACCATAGCGCCAGCACCGAACTGATACATGGTTTTTAACGAAACACGCTTTTTCTTGATCACCAAAACTTGAGTACCAAGTGTGAATGCCGCCCCAACGGTTAAGAGTACCCCAATCCAGTCACTGATTTTGCTGGTTGGCCATTCGGTTACGCTACCAATCAAAGGTGAGAAGTTATACTGAAGGAGCGCAACCACCGTACACAGTAGCAGTCCTGATGTGAGGTAAGGCAGCAGAGAACGTTCGGGCATCGATAGCCATGAGGGTTTAGTGTGTGGGTCTGTTGGCTTCTTTTTCTCGAAGGTGGGAGAAGGCAACCAGAATGCCGCCAACAGCGCGATAGCAGGAAGAATCACCATCATCATTAGTGGTGCGAAAGGGGAGACCTTCAATAGAAATATCGACAAAATCGGTCCAACTAATCGACCAGTACTTAAGCCTATGCTGACGCTGGTAATGGCTTGAACTCGATTCCCTTCACCACAAAGCAAAATGGCCCAGTGCTGACTGGCTGGCACCATGCCAGCTACCGTACAACCGTATATAACCCTAGCTATGACAAGGCCTGCAAGACATAGCGCTACCCACTGCGACTCTAGGTGGCTCAACATGGTAAAGCTTACCAGCATTAAGAAACTGATTGTCATACCAAATAGCGCTTGTATCACGACTCGTTTGGGGCCGGACTGGTCGCTCTGTCTTCCCCAATAAGGAGCGGCAGGTAAAAACAATAGGCTGCCGATCGCAATCAGAATCGACCAAGTAGGAAGAGAAAAAGCCGAATGCTCTACCAAGAAAGGTAACGAAACCAATAAACCATTTTGTCCGATCCCCATTAATGCGGCAATGAGCCCGATGATACTAAGTTGAGTGGATGAGCTTTTTATGTCAGACATAACTGAAACCGAGTGGTTGTATATTGATTAACAGGGTGAATGAGCAAAGCAACTTGCTATTAATGATCTCTATGAAAATGATTCTCATTTGCTTGCGTCGACAAACTAACGGTTTGCTGGACTTAAAACAACCCTGAATTTAGGAAGGAAAATTTAAAAAATAGGTGAATGAAAACCTTCGAAGCATGTTAGGTGGAGTTTTTGAACATTGACGTTTTAGGCAGATTGGCGGCCTGTATCATTTGACGCTGTAGGTAAAGATTGGGCTCATCACTCATCGATAGCTTCTTTAAATGATTACTTAACGTACTGTTTTTGATGGTGAATGTGTCGGGAGGCAATATTGACTGTTGGACAATTGATGGACGAGTAAAGTAACAAAAATGGGTAGAATGTCACATATGTAGCACATAAACTGATTGCTTATAATAATGAGAATGATTATCTTTTGCGTAAATTAAAACGGAGAAAGATAATGAATCGTCATAACGATCAGCTCAATCGGATGTTGGCTAGCAACGATGCCCCTGCGGCCTGTTTTCTCAACGCGTTAGCGAGGGAATGCAACCATATCAGTTATCAGCATGGAACGACTGGTACTCAGTATCAAATACCTTTGTCCCAAGGACGTACGATTAATATTCCACTTGCTCATTATTCCTTGCTAGGAGGGCACGAATATGAGTTTCCAGCGCAGGTAACGACTGCTCAAGGAGAAGATTCTGAACTGATTACATTTCATCAGCTGATTGAACTCATTCTTGAAGAGCCTGCGTTAGTCGGTGTTATTTCCGATCAGCAAAAACAAATATTCATCGACCGAGTGAGAGAAAGTTATACCAACACTTGCCTTGCGGCCGAGGGTAGCCCCTACGGTGAAGCTCTGTTTCAGGGGGCGCTCAACTTTTCAACCGCCGAACAAGGATTGCTGATTGGCCACTCTTTTCACCCTGCACCGAAAAGCCGAGAGCAATTCAGTCAGCAAGACGCTCAGAAGTACACGCCTGAGTTTGGTGCGCGTTTTCCACTCATTTGGTTGGCCGCGTCTCGCGATATTACTTTGGCTGGAAGCTCAGCTGGCGTCTCGGTAGATAGCCGAATTGAAGAGCTACTATTCCACGACCATGCCTTGCAGCACTCTGTCGCGAATGCGCTTGAACGTGATGAAGTATTACTGCCAGCACACCCATGGCAGTGGCATGTGATGTCTGAGCTAGAATCGATACAAACGTACCTAGAACGAGGCAAGCTTCGTGTTTTGGGTGAGTTTGGCGCTGAGTGGTATCCTACTTCGTCGACACGGTCCCTTTACGCACCAAACCTTCCGTACATGCTGAAGTTCTCTTTAAGTGTCAAACTGACTAACTCTATTCGCAACCTTTCGCTGAAAGAGGTGATCCGTGGTACTCGGCTCAATGACTTGTTTGAGAGTACTTCGCTAAGCGAAAATCTGGGCAATGGTGAAGGGTTCCAGCTTATGCAAGAACCTGCCTATCTGGGGTTAGTTGATCTACAAGGTAACGCTATTGACGAAAGTCTTGTGGCATTTCGTGATAACCCATTAAAGCAATCACCAGAGCAAGAAGCGGTGGTGCTTGCTACTTTAACCCAGCAAAACCCTTACGGAGGTTCCAGTCTTCTGGCTTCGAGAGTTGCTCATCTTGCAGCGCAAACATCGACCTCGATACTGGATTGTGCTGAGCATTGGTTCAGTGCTTACTGCCAACACACTGTCGTGCCATTGTTTAACCTGCAAGCAAACTATGGTGTCGTTTTTCTTGCTCATCAGCAGAATATAGTGATGCAACTGGAACAGGGCTTGCCAGTTGGGATGTATTACCGTGATTGCCAAGGTACGGGCTACACAGACCTAGCGTTTGAGTTGTTTAGTGAGCAATTGTCAGATGCTAAGCAGGATGTAGAAAACTACTGGAATGAAGACAAAGTAAGGCGCTATTTCGCTTACTACCTGATCATCAACTCGACATTTAATGTGATTAGTAGCTTGTCTGCGGGATGTGACATATCAGAGGCGAAACTGATCGAAATTCTGCACAGCCATTTAGCGCAATTGCTGGATTCAGGTGTGAAAGACGACAAGTGCTTGCGTTATGTACTGAATAGTGACGCCCTGTGCTGTAAGGGGAATTTTTTCTGTTATCTGCAAAACTTCAACGAAAACTCCATCCCAGATCCATCGGTGATCTATTTCGATTTAGATAACCCTCTCGCTACAGTTAAGGAGTTGAGTCATGCATGATTTCAGTACCTTTGTTTTTGAGCAAACACCACAGCCTCGTATTGTCGTCACTCTTCAGGATGGAGACATCAACCTTGATGGGATACTTGAAGGTTTGGTTGAAGATATCGATCGGCTATTTACCCATAACCCAGAATTGCGATCGGTAGCAGTAGAGTGTGATGCGCCCAACGTAAGCCAGAAATTGAAAGTGGAGCTACCAATTTTTTCTGGTCAAGAACTTCATAAGTCTGCGTTCTATCAAAGTGGTTTCAACTGGATCAAACATAAGCGCTCTGATTTATATCCGCTTGTAGAGGTACAATCTGATGCTCGGTATCGCCATCATCCTCTGCGTCCACCAATGCCTGAAGGTACGGTTTATCAGCGATATGACGGGCAAGCAGAACTGAACGTTTCGTTTCGCGTATTTGATGTCAATAAAGACATGGAACGCTTCACCAAATGGATGAACGATCCACGTGTTGCCCACTTCTGGGAGCAGGCATGGAGCCAAGAAAAGTTATTGGAATTTGCCCAAGAGCGATTAGCCGATTCACATATTGTGCCATTAATTGGCGAGTTTAATGGGCAACCATTTGGCTACATTGAAGCCTATTGGGTAACGGAAGACAGATTGGGCCCATATTACGATGTGGCGGCATTCGATCGCGGAATTCACTTGTTGGTGGGTGAAGATGCTTTTCGAGGCCCTAAGTTCTTTAACTGTTGGATGCGAGCAATTAGCCATTATTTGTTTATTGACGACGCCAGAACACAGAGAATTGTGTTGGAGCCGCGCCATGACAACCAACGCCTATTCAACCGAATCGTGCCAATGGGCTACAACAAGTGCTTTGAGTTTAACTTTCCGCATAAGCGTTCTGCGTTATTGATGCTTGAGCGTGGGGCATTCTTCGAGGAGCAGTGGTAATGGATCAAACTGCGCTTCATCAATACTGGTCGATTGCCAATCACAAGCTGGTGGCAAAAATGATCAGTGAGTTTGCTTATGAGCAAGCATTTAAGCTTGTGCCTCTTGGGAAGGGTTACTCTCTCACACTCGATTCAGGTGTGGTTTATCAGTTCATGGGCAAACCTAATATTTGGGGGCAAGTTGTCATTGAGCCTCAATCACTGATTCGGTCCGACGCAGATGGAACACCGACGTCTCTTTCTTCCGCACACTTCATGAGGGACATTCAACCAATGTTGAACATGCCTGATGAGGCTATGGCAGAACATTTGGAAGACCTGAATGCAACACTACTTGGTGATTGTAAGCTAATGCGTCGCAAGGAAGGCTTAACTGCTGAGGCTTTCGCTTTTCTCTCTTGCGAAGTGCAGCAAACCTACTTTGATGGCCATCCAAAGTTTGCGTTCAACAAAGGCCGAAGAGGGTGGGGAAGCGATGATTTACATCTCTATGCTCCAGAGTCTCAGCGAGCCTTTAAACTCGATTGGGTAGCGGTCCAGAACGAGATTGTCCAACGCGCGACGAATGAAAATGTGAACTGGCAGCAGTTAGTCAGCAGTGCTGTAAGCCCAGCCGATCTTGATATGATGAACTCTCAGTTGGCCGCTCTAGATGTCTCGCCTTCGGAATATTGTTTCATCCCAATGCATCCGTGGCAGTGGAAGAAAAAGCTATCCCTTTTATTTGTAAAAGAGCTAGCGGAAAAGCAATTGATTTATCTCGGGGCTCACGGTGATGATTTCTTACCGCAGCTATCGCTTCGCACGTTAAGCAATCAAACAAGGCCAAATAACTTTGATATTAAACTGCCGCTTACTGTGATGAACACCTCTTGCTACCGAGGTATTCCGGGCCGATATATTTTGGCGGGGCCAACGGCATCGGATTGGATTCACTCCGTATTTGAGCAAGATGAACTACTTCGCTCTAAACAAGCGGAAGTGTTGCAAGAGCCAGCAGCGGCATTTGCTGCACAGCAAGATTATGCAGATCTTGAGGGTGCGCCTTATCGCTACCATGAGCTGCTTGGTGTCATTTGGCGTGAGTCGGCTCAATCGAAGCTGAAGCAGGGTGAAAGTGCCATTCTCATGGCCGCCTTGATGGAAAGCGATAATGACGGTAATCCACTGATAGAGCAATATGTTAAAGCCTCTGGCCTCTCGATGCATGGTTGGTTAACGCGACTGTTTGATGCCGTTGTTGTTCCTTACTATCACTTGCTCTGTAAATATGGCGTATCGCTGATTGCCCATGGTCAAAATGTCACTCTAGTGCTGGAAAACAGCCAGCCTAAGAGAATATTGCTTAAAGATTTTCAAGGCGATATGCGGTTGGTTGAGTCGGATTATCCTGAACAATCCACTCTTTGTGACTCAGTTAAGCAAGTGACGACAAGGCTTCCAGAAGATCTCATTATCCATGATCTGCAAACGGGTCACTTTGTTACCGTGCTGCGCTTCATTTCACCATTGGTAGAAAAACTGGGTTTCAGCGAACCCGAGTTCTATGCCTTATTGGGCGAAAGAGTGAAGGCTTATATCGATGCTCATCCCGACTACCAAAGTCGTTATCAAGCATTTGATTTGTTCAAACCGAGGATTCTACGTATTGGATTGAATCTAGCAAAGTTTCGACACGGTACTGATTCTAGCGCTTCGCGCATGTTACCTGACATGGACGACATGCTCGACAACCCACTGTATTTATCAATCAATTCAAACTAAACAGCCGAAGAGCTGAAATGGCGCTTAACGGGGTGTTAAGCGCTTAAATCAACTAATAAGGATCGTTTCCCATGGAACGCACTAACAACGTTAAATTAGATTTGGCGGGTATCGGAGTTGGCCCATTTAACCTCAGCATCGCAGCTTTATTAGCGCCAAAGCAGCAAATGAATGCAACGTTTTTTGAAAGCCGAGACAGCTTTGCTTGGCACCCAGGCCTTTTGCTCGACAATACCAACATGCAGACGATGTTTTTAAAAGATCTCGTCAGCGCTGTCTGCCCTGAAAACCCATATTCGTTTTTGTCTTACTTGGTAAAGAACAAAAAATTCTACCGATTCTTATCGGCGGAGCTGAACTGTATCAGTCGACATGAATTTTCGGACTACTTGGCATGGGCTGCGCATCAGTTGAATAACGTTCAATTTTCTACCAGAGTCGAGCACGTAGAATATAAAGGTGACCACTTTGAGCTGGAGACCAATCAAGGTGTTTACCATGCAAAAAACCTTTGCATTGGTACGGGGAAAGTTCCGTCGATGCCAGATTGTGCAACACCTTTTATCGGCGACCGAGTCTTTCATGCGGCAGAGGTTGGTTTGCGAGAGCGCGACTTTACTGGCAAGCGAGTTGCAATTATTGGTGGTGGTCAAAGTGGGGCGGACATCTTTCTCAATGTACTTCGAAGCAAATGGGGTAAAGTGGCGTCTCTTGATTGGATTTCACGCCGTTCAAACTTCCAACCGCTAGATGAAGCATCGTTTACCAACGAGTTCTTTACACCTGATTACGTGAACGCATTTGTTGGACTGCCAGCTTCAGTGAAAAGTGCTGAAGTCACGGCGCAAAAACTTACCTCTGACGGCGTGACGCAAAAGGCGTTGCTAGAGATTTATCAAGAGCTTTACCATCGATTTGATGTGCTTAAGGAAGATAAATGGGTTCGCCTATTACCACACCGTACGTTAGAGGGAATGAAAGATGTGGGCGGTCAATATCACATGACAATTGGTAACGCGTTAAGTCGCCAAAACGAGCTGCATCAAGCCGATATTGTGATACTCGCGACCGGTTTCAAAGCGCCTTATCCTGTTTGTCTAGACTCAATTCTGCCACTACTCGATTTGGATGAGCATAACCGTTACCAAATGACGCCAGATTTCGAATTGAAATGGCAGGGCGCAAGTAGCAATAAGATCTTCGCCGTCAACGCTGGTATGCATAGTCACGGGATTGCTGAGCCACAGTTAAGCTTGATGGCATGGCGCAGCGCTAGAATCATCAACCGATTAGCGGGTAAGCCACTTTATGATATTGATTCGGGCAAAGGTATGATTGAGTGGATTAGCCCTGCAACTATTGAAGAACTGGTTGAAGCGTAACGGCCTACTATAAATAACCAACTCACTTTTTAGGAAGTGAGTTGGTATTTGAATTGTCACAGTTAAAGTGACGGTGTCACCTATATATCTAAGGTGACACTTCACTTGGTGATTCTCCCGTCCAACGCTTGAATGCGCGAGTGAAAGAACTGAGTTCAGAAAAACCAAGCTGAAAGGCTATTTCTGTCATGTTGTTATTTGGGTTTTTTAGCAGCGTGAGTGCTTTCTCAAGGCGGTAGTTGTTCAATAACGTTTTGAATGTTGTCTGAGCATCAGCCAAGCGACGGTTTAGAGTTCTCGAACTGGTTAATAGCCTTTTTGCCACCAAGTCCACATTGATGCCTCTCAGAGTGTCTAACTCGTCCAGCACACGACAAACTTGCAGTCTAACGTCATTTTTACTTAGCTTGGCCGCTTGTTCCTTTACTCTAAGTAAGTTGTGCTCCATAAGCTGTTCATGAGCGAATGGAGAAACCGCCTTGAGCGCTTCGCGGTGAAAAACAATTTTCCGGATCGGACCTTTCTCTATATCCGGCACTCGATAACGTTGGCAAAACTTATCAACTAGGGCTTGGGGATAGTGATGGAAGGGGGCATACAGTCGGCAAGGAACCGATTGGCTATGGTTGAGAGTCCGTAGCATTTCCAAGATTAGGCACACGACTAATGAAATACCTGTCTGAGTGACGGTGTATGAGTCAGGGGTTCGATTGTTGATGATCCACAGCTCAGTGTTATCTCCATCTTCAACAAGTGAAAGGTGCGCTTGTGGAGCGAGTACAATGAAGTACTCACATAGGTTTTGTAAGCATTGATGCAATGTTTGTGAAGACCACAGAGCAACGGAGAAACTATCAAACGTTAATGGCGTTGCACACTTTGCCGCTTCAATACTTAAGTCAAACTGGCTGTTTTCGATCAACTCTTGATGAAACTTTTGTACTACTCGAATATCGGGGTGCTTTAGGCTCGACTCCAGCAACTCTTGGTAGCTATTCAATGACTCTAACTCGACTTGATAGTTCCGACCTGCTTGTATCAACAGATCTACCCAACCCGAATGCAGATAATAACGATGATCGTTGTACTCTGAGGTAGCGCGCATTGTGGCCTCTTTGCAGCTTTTTTATTGTCTAATTAAGCCATGATTGCTGTTGTGTTTGTCATAAATATAAAAACATCAACACATTAAGTACAGCGGTTTTAGGAGAGGTTTTGTCGATTTAGCTAGTTTTTAAACCACTAATGTTTTGAATTTATGCCAAATGTTGTCAGCAATGGATACGTGTCGAATAAAAGTTAGATCAAACTTCTGGGGTTGGCTACTGGAGTTAGTTATCAATCTGCTTGACTCAACACGCCAAGTGTTTAACTCGATGCGTCAACGTGCGTTACAGCTAGAACAGCTCAAGAAAAAGTCCCAAATCGTGGTCTATGTTGAATTCATCAAGATTAATTGACCAAAACCTAAATAGGGGAAAGTGATGAAAAGTTTGATGAAGAACGCAGCCATTGCCAGTTGCATTTTATCGGCGTTAGGCGCTTCTACTATCGCCAGTGCATGTTCAAATGTATTTTGGGATAGCCCGCAGGGTGTGGTGGTCACACGAACAATGGATTGGATGGAGTCGACTCACCCATTGTTGCTTAAAGTAGCGGCAGGAGAAAAACGTAACTATCACGGCTACGATACCGCTGACCGCGAATATGTAGTGAAAAATGCTTTTGTTGCCATTGCTGCGTATGGAAACTTGATAGGAGAAGGGGTGAATGAACATGGACTGCAGGCCAGCGTGCAATATTATCGTGGAATGCAATTGGCAGAAGGAAATGAAACGACTTTAAGCCAGAATGAACTCGCAGGGTACCTGCTTGCAAATTACGATGACGTACAGCAAGTCGTCGACAACATTAAGGACATTCGAATTGGTTTAACTTCCATTCCGGGTATGCAAGAGCCGCCGCGTTGGCATTATATTGTTTCTGACGAGTCAGGCGATCGTGCGGTGATTCAGTATGATGAAAACGGCGTTAAGGTGTATCGCGGCGAAGATGCTCAGGTAGTGACTAACTCAAGTCAGAACGAGCTGCTGGCGGCATGGGAGAAGAAATCAGAACAGTTGGAAGGTTTTGGTGGCTACGGTAGTCAGTTTCAGCTCAATGCGGGCAATACCGACTCTGAACAACGGTTTGTATTCGCAAAGTATTTTGTATCACAGCTTCGTAGTGCCAATTCACCATTGCAAGCAATGATGGCGGTAGAAGGCACTGCATTTAAGGTGCCTCAGCAAGCGGCTTATCGCCCTCAAGATGGCATGGATACTTACGCTACGGAATACACGATTACCTACAACTTAGAGTCCGGCGACGTGGTGTTCAAGTATACGGGTGAAGACTGGAATCAAAGTGAATGGAATTTTAAGGAGCTGCTAAGCTCTGAAAAGACAGTTAAAAAGCCACTTTATCTACCGCGCAGTTAGTTATCTTCTTAGCGCAGCCTAGAACAAAAAAGCCCCCGAACGTTCGGGGGCTCTTCAGTTATTATGGTTTTAAGCTTTGTTGCTTTTTAATACGTTTGAGAACACAACGTGGAGATCGTTGGACGCAGAGGTACTATCAAGGTTCAGTTTAGAGCGAATATGCCCTAAGTGCTCTTGCATAAGATCAAGTGCGCGCTCCTCATCACCAGCCTCAATCGCATCAAGTAGTACGGTGTGTTCATCTAAAGAACAGTTAGAGTGACTGCCAGTCTCGTATTGTGCAATCAATAGAGACGTTTGCGATACCAAGCTGCGCTGGAATGCCAGTAAAGGCGCGTTTTCTGCCATCTCGGCTAGCTTGATGTGAAACTCACCAGATAAACGTAATCCACTACCGTAGTCACCTTGGTCAAACGCTTCGTTTTCTTTAACAACTAACTTTCGGCATTCATCAATTTGTGCTTTAGTCGCATTCTGAACCGCTAATTCAGTGATCGCGAGCTCCATCACTTCACGTGCTTTAAAGATCTGTTTCGCTTCTTCCACGGTAGGAGCTGCCACCATTGCTCCGCGATTAGGACGAATAACGACAACTTGCTCTAGCGAAAGGCGTAATAATGCACGGCGAATAATCGTTCGGCTGACGCTGAAAATTTCTGCTAATGCTTCTTCACTCAGTTTTGTGGCAGGTGGTAAGCGTTGCTCAAGGATCGCGTCGAAGATATGACAATACACAACGTCATCTTGTGTTTGCCCTGCGACCTTAGTTTTGATGTTCTTACTTACCGAGTTTTTCAGGTTTCCCATTGGTGTCGATAATCCTCAAAAATATCTGACATTTCATAAAACAATATTACTTCACTTTGTATACATGTGGCTATACAAACTGAGAAGTGTGACTCAATAGCCAGAATTTTGGCGAATGCGCTCAATATGTGCGAGCCATGGGATTTACTGACCTCGCGGTCAATTGATGGAATGAAAAACGCCTCATCAAAGTGATGAGGCGGATGGAAGCATTTAGAGCCAATATTTTTATGCCAATAGTTTTTATGAAAGCTGACGTTGTAGGCAAACGAGTTTTGTTCGACGACTCATCAAATTTAGTCGCTGTATTAAAATTGCTCAAATTTATTGAGTGAAATGAAATTAGTTTCACTTCAACATGTGATCTCAATTCCAACATGTTACGCGTGGAATTCGAGTTGTTCGAATCCTATCCACTCGTGTGGGATTAATCGGAATTTGAAGCCGCTTTTAATGTCTATACCCATTACGCTGGACTAGAGCAAAATTTTTGGATTTAGATAGGGTAACTCACGTTGAACTGAGCATCATGGTGTTGTTTGGGTATATACTTATCCAAGTATTTGAATTATTAATAGTAATTAATTGATATTTACTGTGTCATTTCAGTGCCAATGGCTGAAGCCACTTAGGGGTGGGCACAAAGGGTTAAAGGGAGAGGTGCATGAAGCGAAAGCAGCGCAATATTTTGGGTTTTACCTTACTGATGTTAAGTGCAAGCCTGCACGCTAAGGTAATAGAGACCACCACACTGGTTGGATTTGGCGAGGCGAAGTATCCCGCGGATTTTACCCATTTTGATTACGTTAACCCTGATGCACCTAAATATGGCAAAGTCGTTTATGGCCAAATGGGGACATACGACAACTTCAACCGTTATGCGTCTCGCGGTGTTGCTGCGGCAGGTAGTGGCAATATTTATGACATGTTGATGTTCTCACCAAGTGATGAAATAGACGCTTATTATCCACTGATTGCCAGCAATGTTCGTTACTCAGACGATTACATGTGGCTTGAGCTAGATATTAACCCTAACGCTCGTTTCCACGATGGCAAGCCAATTACAGCCCATGATGTAGCCTTTACTTTCGATAAGTTTATGACCGAGGGGGTACCGCAGTATCGCGCTTATTACAGTTCGATTAAGTCTGTGACCGCAAAGTCTGATCTTGTTGTTCGTATTGAAATGTCGGAGCCAGATCGCGAGAAGCTGTTTAGCTTTGCGCAGTCTACCCGTGTGTTGCCAAAACACTTTTGGCAGGATAAAAAATTCTCTGAGCCTTTGAACGAGCCACCAGTAGGAAGCAGCGCGTACAAAGTGATTGATTACAAGCCTGGGCAAAGTGTGACTTATGGGCTTGTGAAAGATTACTGGGCAAAAGATTTACCAGTGAATGTCGGACGCAACAACTTTGAGACCGTGCAGTACGATTACTACCGCGACGATACGGTGATGCTGGAAGCGTTCAAAGCGGGTGAGTTTGATATTCGAACCGAAAGTGAGCCTAAGTTCTGGGAGAACTCCTATACGGGAGTAAACTTTGATAAAGGCTACATCAAGAAAGAAGAAATTCCACACCAGCAACCGCAATCAGCTCAAGGCTTTGTATTCAACATTCAAACTGAAGTGTTCAAAGATCCTAAGGTTCGGGAAGCAATTAATTATGCGCTCGATTTTGAGTGGATGAACAAAAACCTGTTCTACGGCGAAAACAGCCGTACTCGCAGTTACTTCCAAAACACGGACTATGCGTCTGTTGGTTTGCCGTCTGAGGAAGAAAAAGCGGTACTAGAACCAATTAAAGACAAAATCCCACCACGTGTGTATACCCAAGAATATCAGCCGCCAAAAACGGATGGCTCAGGCCGCATTCGCAGCCAAATGCGCACAGCGTTCAAGCTGTTTAAAGAGGCAGGGTGGGAGCTCAAAAATAAGGTGATGACTAACACCAAAACAGGGGAGGCGATGAGCTTTGAACTGCTTATCTACAACCCAAATGTTGAAACTTACGCAATCCCATTTCAAAAGAACCTAAGACTAATGGGAATCGACATGAAAATTCGAACAGTCGATCGCACTCAGTACATTAAGCGTTTGCGTGATCGTGACTTCGATATGGTTTCATCGGGCTACTTTGCCAACCCATACCCTAGCTCTGACTTGATGATTGTATGGAACTCCAAGTTTATCGATTCAACTTATAACACGGCTGGGGTGATCGATCCTGCGGTGGACTATTTGACCGAGCAGATTGCGAAAAATCAGCAAGACCCAGAAAAGCTACTTGCACTAGGGCGTGCCTTTGACCGTGTGTTGCAATGGAACTTTTACATGGTGCCTCAGTGGCACTTTAGTAAATACCGTGTGGCAATGTGGGATAAGTTTGAACGTCCCGAAATTCGCCCTGATTACCAGTTAGGTCTTGATACTTGGTGGGTTTCTAAAGAGAAAGCAGCCAAGCTACCTAAGAAAAGACGCTAACCGAGGTAGTAATGGCCGCGTATATTTTTAGACGACTGTTACTGGTCGTGCCCACCTTATGGGCAATCATCACTATTAACTTCTTTATTATTCAAGTGGCCCCAGGAGGGCCAGTTGAACAAGCGATTGCTCAAATGCAGGGGCTTGAGTCTGGTTTAATGAGCCGAATCACTGGTGGAGGAAGCTCTGCTGATACAGCGGCATTTGAAGATGTTTCTGGTTCGGGCTACAAGGGCTCTAGAGGACTTGATCCCGAAGTAGTGGAGGAAATCAAAAAGCAGTTTGGTTTCGATAAACCTATCCATGAACGTTACTTCGAAATGCTGAAAAATTACGCTACCTTCAATTTCGGTGAAAGCTTGTTTAAAGGTGGTAACGTAATCGATCTGATTGTAGAGCGTTTACCCGTTTCAATATCGCTGGGTTTGTGGAGCACGTTGATTATCTACCTGATCTCCATTCCTTTGGGGATCATGAAAGCGATTCACCATGGCTCACGTTTTGATATTTGGTCCAGTGCTGTTGTCATTGTTGGTTACGCAATTCCGGGATTCCTATTTGCGATTATTCTGATCATTCTTTTTGCGAGTGGAAACTATTTCAGTTGGTTCCCATTGCGCGGACTAGTTTCAGCGAACTTCGACCAGATGACGTGGTATCAGCAAGTTATCGACTATTTCTGGCACTTAGCGTTGCCAACACTGGCGATGGTGATTGGTGGCTTTGCGACGCTGAGCATGCTAACCAAAAACTCCTTCCTTGATGAGATTAACAAGCAATATGTTGTTACTGCGCGTGCCAAAGGTTTGGATGAAAGTAGCATCTTGTACAAACACGTATTTCGTAACGCAATGCTGATTATCATTGCCGGCTTCCCAAGTGCATTCATTAGTATTTTCTTTACTGGCTCAATGCTTATTGAAGTGATGTTCTCACTTGAAGGCATTGGCTTGCTTGGATTCGAGTCAACCATACAACGTGATTATCCCGTTGTATTTAGTTCCCTATATATCATGACGTTACTAGGATTGATTTTGAGTATTATTTCCGATTTAACCTATACATGGGTTGATCCTCGTATTGATTTTGAGGCGCGTTAATGGTGTTAAAAAAGAAACATAAAAACCCAATTAACGAAGCCCGCTGGCAGCGTTTTCGTGCCAACAAACGAGGGCTTTGGTCGCTGTGGATTTTTGGGGTTTTGTTCGTGCTTAGCTTGTTTGCTGAGCTGATTGCGAATGATAAACCCCTGTTGGTCGAGTATGACCAAGCTTGGTATTTTCCGGTTCTTAAGCCATATGCGGAAACGGAATTTGGCGGGGAGTTTGAAACCGAAGCGGATTACACCGATCCCTATGTGACCGATTTAATTGAAGAGAAAGGTTTCATCATCTGGCCTCTGATTCGATTTAGCTACGACACGATTAATTTCAATATTGTAGGCTCGGTTCCCTCTGCTCCCGACGCCGTTAACTGGCTAGGTACCGATGACAAAGGCCGAGATGTGTTAGCTCGGATCATCTATGGATTTCGAATCTCGGTACTGTTTGGTTTTGTTCTGACCATAGTATCAAGCGTGATTGGCGTGGTGGTCGGTGCGACTCAAGGCTACTACGGTGGCTGGCTAGATCTGCTGGGGCAGCGCTTCATAGAGGTGTGGTCTGGGATGCCAACTTTGTTCCTACTGATTATTCTATCGAGCTTTGTAGAGCCTAATTTTTGGTGGCTACTCGGCATAATGGTGCTGTTTAGTTGGATGAGCTTAGTTGGGGTTGTTCGGGCTGAATTCTTGCGCTGTCGTAACTTCGACTATGTGCGTGCAGCTCAAGCGATGGGTGTCGATGATAAACGTATTATGTTGCGCCATATGCTGCCAAATGCGATGGTCGCGTCGTTGACCATGATGCCATTCATTCTGTCTGGTTCTGTTACCACACTCACTTCACTAGACTTCCTTGGTTTTGGTTTACCTGCAGGTTCTCCGTCTTTAGGTGAACTCTTGGCGCAAGGTAAAGCGAACTTGCAAGCCCCTTGGCTCGGGATCTCCGCTTTCATGGTACTTTCACTGATGCTGACTTTGCTGGTGTTTATTGGTGAAGCGGTACGTGACGCCTTCGATCCGCACCAACAAGGAAGATAATCATGGGACAAACCGTATTGGATAACATTCCGTCGAATGACACTGTACTGAGTATTGAAAACTTGTCTGTTGGTTTTGGCCGTGGCGGAAAAGTGGAGCAGGTGACCAACAAAGTGTCGCTGTCGATCAAAAAAGGCGAGACGTTAGCATTAGTAGGAGAGAGTGGTTCAGGAAAGTCTGTTACGGCTAATTCAGTACTCAAACTGCTTCCTACAGGCTCAGCTCATTATCTTGAAGGCAACATCAAGTTTGATGGTACCGACATGCTCTCTTGCTCGGAGCGCCAGTTACGCGGTATTCGTGGTGGGCGGATTGGCATGATTTTCCAAGAGCCAATGGTGTCGCTCAATCCGCTACACAAAGTTGGTAAGCAGTTGGTTGAAACCCTCGCAATTCATCGCGGGATGAGAACTAAAAAAGCAGAACAATTAGCGATCAGCTGGTTAGAGAAAGTGGGTATCCGCCATCCGGAAATAAAGATCAACGCTTACCCTCATGAACTGTCTGGCGGGGAGAGGCAGCGCGTTATGATCGCGATGGCGCTGATTAATGAACCTGAACTGCTTATTGCCGATGAACCTACTACGGCGCTAGATGTGTCTGTTCAAGCGCAAATTCTTGACCTATTGAAGGACTTACAGAAAGAACTTGGCATGGCGATGCTGTTTATTACACATGATTTGAGTATTGTCCGTCGTATCGCCGATCGAGTCGCTGTGATGCAAAACGGTGAGCTGGTGGAAGTGGATGAATGTAAGAAGCTCTTTAGTTCACCTAGCCACCCTTACACGCAAAAACTAATCGATTCCGACCCGCGTGGCTTGCCTGTTGAGGTTAAAACTGGCTCTGAAACCTTACTGAATGTTCAAGATCTGAAAGTCTGGTTTCCTATTACAGGCGGGATATTTAAGCGTGTGGTATCCCATGTGAAAGCGGTAACCAATATGGCTTTTGAGTTGAAGAAAGGGCATTCGATTGGTTTAGTGGGAGAAAGTGGTTCGGGCAAATCGACCACAGGAATGGCGATCTTAAAACTGGTGAGTTCTGAAGGTTCTATTGCGTACTTAGGGCAGGAACTACAAAATTTAGATCGTAAAGGTATGCTGCCGTATCGCAGTAAGATGCAGGTGGTACTCCAGGACCCGTTTTCAGCGCTTAACCCTAGAATGTCGGTTGCACAGGTGATAGGAGAAGGGCTACGTGTTCATGCCGAATATGACGAAGAACAGCTGGATGCGCTCATCTGCGATGTAATGAAAGAGGTGGACCTAGACCCAAGTGCTCGTCACCGTTATCCCAATGAGTTTTCCGGCGGGCAGAGGCAACGTATTGCGATTGCTAGAGCGCTTATTTTGAAACCGGAGTTTATCTTATTGGATGAGCCTACGTCTTCTCTTGATCGAACCGTTCAAGCTCAGGTTTTGGATCTTCTCAAGTCATTACAAAGCAAATATGGTCTGACTTACTTGTTCATTAGTCATGATTTAAATGTCGTGAAATCTCTGTGTCACTACACAATTGTGATGAGGCAAGGAGAAATAATCGAGCAAGGAGAAACTCAGTCGCTATTTACACAACCCAATCACGAATACACTAGGGAGCTAGTTTCGCTGTCATCGTTCTAGCGTTCTTAAAGTAACTCGTCTATCTGCAACGGCCCCGAGTTTTTCGGGGCCGTTGTGTTTTGAAAGATATGGCGCTGAATATTACGCTGCTTTGTCGCAATAGGCCTCAAGTTTATTGCGCCCACCTTGCTTGGCTTTATACAGCATTTGATCGGCTTGTTTTAAAGATTGAGGCAAAGAACTAACCACTGGGCTAAACCCTCCAGAGATGGTGACATTCGGTGCCTGATTCATTGAAGCGATATCAGTTCGTATACGCTCGAAAATTTGCGCTGCGATTGACTTGGAATCGGTATGTATGATGACAACAAATTCCTCTCCGCCAAATCGAAATGCGTAGTCGCTGTCGCGAATTCTTACTTTTATCGCTTGGGCGACGCGCTTAATCACTTGATCGCCAATGTCGTGTCCATATTTGTCGTTCACTTGCTTAAAGTGGTCGATATCAAAAATCCCGACGTAACTTTGATGGCGCAAAGTTGAGCGTTGCTCCAACTTACGTAGATAATGTCGGTTATACAACCCAGAAAGTTCATCTTGGTAGCTGATCTTACTCAATGCTTGATGCTCACGGCGGAATTTATACAAGTAGTAGCCACAGCCTGACGCTAAGGTAATCAAGCCTAGAATCAGGTAAAAGTACTTGGGAATGAATTCTGTCTTATCGACCACTTTAATCAGATACGCAGTACTATCGTTGAGCATTTCTACTTTACGATAAATAAAGTAGTCATCGCTGTTTTCAAGCATCCCCGTGTAGCGCCTGCTGCGGCTAAGTTGTTCCCATAAAGCCACTTCGGTATTGTTGATGGAAGAAGAGCTACGATGAGACGGGGCACTACTTGCATAGACAAAGCCACTAGGGCCAACTAAAAGAATGTTATTCCTAGTCGACTTGGCAAACTCATCGAGCGCGACTTCAACCACCAAGTAGCCAATGTGTTGAGTGTTGGCATAGAGAGGGGAAAACTGAGTATAACTGAGCTTGCTCGGCTCGATAAAAGCCTGTGAGCTGTGGCTGTTTTGAGGTGATGCGAAAAACGGGTTAAAGGAGTGGATCAGACCTTGGTGACGATAGCTTGAACTTGGGTTAGTAGACACGATATGAATATCAGATATCAGGTTTTGGCCGGCCAGCAAATTGTCAATTAGGTCATCGAATGCCAGAGGCGACTCGAAGTATTGTTTGGCAAGTTGGGTGCTACGCAATGAGTTTAAGCTTTCGATATGATGCTTTCTTTGGATAAGAGTATCGTTGATGGTCTGAAGCTGAAACGCGATGTCATTTTGTTTATCCCGTTTGAGATAACTGACAGGAGTATTAATGACAAAGATCGCGAGTAGCATGATGAGAAAACAGCGGAGTTCGATACCAGAAGAGCTGCTGAGTGCTCGCGTGTAATACAAAACCATAGTTAGAAAACCAAACCTCAAAACCGCACTTGCTAAACAATCCGTTGTTCATAGCTGGGTAAGCATTTCTATTCTAGAGTTTGACGGTGACGGTTTTGTGACAAAGTGTCGTTCGAAAGCGATTGTAGCTACTTATATTGATTAAGTGTGTAGCGGCTCGCACTTGCCAGTGAGAGGGGCTTTGATAGCCAGTAGCCTTGCAAGTAGGAAACTCCCATCTCTATGAAACTACGCTGCATTTCAGCATTTTCTATACCTTCAACAACGATATCAACGTTGTTCGAACGGCAAAGCTGGGTGACAAAACGGAGGTATTCGCGTGAAGCGACATTATCTAATGAACGCCATGCCATCGACTTATCAATTTTGATTTGATCGAGTGGTAAATCGAAGAAGCTATTCAGTGAGCTGTAGCCTGCACCAAAGTCATCAAGTGATAGCTTAAAGCCGTAACCACTTAACTTGTTCAGTTGCTCTAAAGCGTGTTTATTGCCGTCCAGAATAAAGGTTTCAGTGAGCTCTAGTACAACATTCTTAGCAGGGACGTGCGCCAGTTCAGCAATGGTTTTTACCCTTTCAGGAAAGTGGCTGTTAAGCAGTTGTAGCACTGACACATTCACGTTGACTCTAACCTCTCGAGAGTGCTTTTGGTGGTACTGATGAATAAACTGGCAGGCCTTTTCAAAAACTAAGTACCCTAGGTCGACAATCAAGCGCTTCTTTTCTGCTACCGGAATGAACTCGTCTGGATAAATTTCGCCAAATTCTTTGCTTCGCCAACGTACTAACGCTTCAAAGCTTGCAATGCGGTCTGTTTGCGCACAAATGATTGGCTGAAACTTAACACTGATAATGTCGTTTTTAATGGCTTTCTTCAGGCTCTGCTCAATAAAAAAGTGGCGTTCTACTTTGCGTTGCGTGTCGCCACTGTATATCGCTAGCTTAGGTCCAGTTGTTGAACCAGTAAATTGGCAGGTGCGACAAGCGATTTTTACAATTTCTTCAGCAGGAAGGTTCTTATCGATACTAGGGTAGATACCTAAGCTAATATCTTTGCCATACAGATGTTCATTGTCAGACAACGAGTTATGGTACTGCTCCATAATTCGCTCTCCAAGATGTCTCAGTTCGTCACCTTCGTAATGGCCTTTGACTAGTACTGCAAAATCATCAGAACGTATCCGATAGTAATCGGCAAAGTCATCGGGTAGATCTTGCAACGCTGCAATAAGGTGATCAAGCAGCTCCTTTAATATTTCGGGGCCGTACTGGTTGATGTAAGACTTAATATCATCGACTTGGATATAAACCAGCGAATACTCACTGTCGTTGGTGTGAACAATTTCCTCGATATCGATCAGCAGCTTACTTCTATTGGATAAACCAGAGGCGCTATCTCGAAAAGCGGCCTGCTGAATGTAAGACTCCATGAGTTTTTGATCGGATACATCGCGATGGCACCCGATCATAAAGGTTTTGCCGTCTTTGACTTTCGTGATCGAAGAGCCTTCAATCCAAAGATACTGCCCGTTTAACATGCGGACACGATACTGAGTTGTTACTTTACACTCATCAGTCTGCATGTGGTCATCGACTTTTTGTTGGAAAATCGCCTTATCGAGCGGGTGCACTAGCTCTAGCCAATCATCAAAGTGAATATGGCCGGAAGTGATACCAAATTGGGCATAAAACGACGGGTTGTAAAAGAACACATCACCCTTATGAGATAAGTAAAAAACACCTTCAACGAACACGTCGAACATATGAATAAAGTGGTTATCCATGAACGCATCGAAGTCCGCACCTGTTAAAGGTGCTTGCGATAATGTGTCGACTTTAGAAAGAGGCAGCATCAAGAAACTAACAGTGGGCGTTGAGGAGAGACAATACGAGTAAAGGTGTTAGGTAAATAGGCATGTATTGTCATTCTATCTTGCCAGTTTATAGGCAAGCTCCTTTGGTTTATCGGCCAATCCTTTGGCAGGCCTGTTAGTGAATGGTTAGGTAAGCTGCAGATTATTAATGCAGAATATCAACATTCGATGAAACTATTATTACCAGTAATATCATAACCGATAGATGAATCAACAGTTCATCTCATCAGGTTTGAGGTTAGATCACTTTCTGGTGGGATTTGTGTCATCAATTGATGAAACCGTGAGCTCAGTGTACCCCGTGGCCGGATCAAACGCGCGATCAAACTGTAAATCAGTGTAACTGTGTATGACTAACTCGGCGGTGGTGTCGATGATGCTACCGTTCAGCAGATGCCCGCCAATAACCTCACCATTCTGTTTAGAAACGGAAATGTGTATGTGCTGATGCGCAGGCGTTAACGTTCCCATTAGCGAGACAATTTCGAGCGGTTCTTTAAGTGTTAGCGATTGTTGCGCTCCAGCTAGTCTCACCTGAAGCTGCGACAAGCAACCGACACAAGAAGCAACGGTTCCAGCCGTAACTTTACGATCGTGAACCAGTTTTTGAATCGCTTGTTTGAGGTCGGTTCCTCTTTCTAGCCGAATAGCAATGGGAGAAATCATAGTTCTTCTTGAGCTTAGTGTGCTTGATTGTTATGGATAATATCTTAAGCCGCTCCAGAACAATAAGTGAATATCGATAGACTTGACTTATAAATTGTCAAACTACCTCTTTAGGAGTGTTCTGATGCGAGTTTTATAGATGCTGTGTAAATGCCTTTTGATTTAATGATTTACTGAATGAATGGGTACATAAATCCTGACAAAACTCTTAAAAAAGCACCATTTTGATCCTTGTTTCTTTTCTATACTCTAGCGGCAATTTTTGCCCAAATCCCTAAGTCGTATGTCCGGTGTTGTTAGAAACTTTAGCAAGTCTAGAGTGCTGATTGCTGATAATTCCCCATTGGTTCTCTCCAACCTTAAGCTCGTGTTGAGAGAAATGGGTTTCAGTGCTCGCCTTATTGTGTCCGCTAAAGACGTGCGTACGATGCTGACGATGGCGAGAACTCAACAAGTTGATGTTGTCATCTGCGACTATAACTTCTGCTCCCAGATAAACGGTAAGCAAATACTCGACGAGTTTCGAGCGGAAAAGTTACTTCCTCCGCATGGCGCGTTTGTAATGCTTTCAGGTGAAACGCAGCCGAGTGCAGTTAGGACAATATTAGAATCAGAACCTGATGAATATGTGTTAAAGCCATATTCCGGGTTTGAGTTAAAGCGTCGCCTTGCGAACGTATGTGCTCGCAAACAAGACCTAGCGTACTTGTCAGAGTTAGATAGCGAAATGCCGATCGAAGACGTAGAACACGTCTTCGAAAGTGCGCTAAAACAAACACCGGAGTACGAGAAAAGCATCTTGCGCCTTCGTGGCGATTACTACCTCAAGTATCAGCATTTTGAATTTGCTTTAGATCTGTATAAAAAATGTTTGCGCCGTAATGCTAGCCACTGGGCAATACTCGGAGCGGTAGATGCGTTGTTAGCGCTTGGGCAACCGAAAAAGGCAGAGCATTATCTTAATCAATGGGTTGAGAAACGCGATGGCACAACGCCGAGAGTCATGGAAGCCTACGCACGCATCTACTTAAAGCAAAAACGAATCGATGATGCGCATTTACAGCTATCTAAATCGCTGGCGCTCACTCATAACAATGCGGACCGTATTGCTGGTCGGGCGATTTTAAATGAAGCGCTTGGGCTTTTTGAACGGGCATTTGTTGATCGCTTACTTCACGCTAAGCTGGTGCGATACACTTTCCGCGACGTGCTGGCCGTCCAGTTGGACGTGTTCCGCATGAAGATACAGATGTCAACGTCGAATCATAGTTTGAAAGCTCAAGAGATTCGTAACGATCTATACCAAATGTCGAAACGCATCAATGATGACAACAAGCTGTTGGCATTGAGCATCGTCGATTGTCATTTGGAAATCGTCGACAACAATCCCAAAGTGGCTCGAATTAAACTCAACAACCTGCTAAAGAACTATACTGAACTGGATTTGGACAGCAGTTGGTATTTACTATATCTTCTGTATATAACTCATAATCATCAATGGTTTAATCGCATTTTTCAGCATGTAAAAATGCATTTACCTGAATCGACGGACAGTAATCTGATGAGCTTGTGTTGTCGCGCTAAGTTTGACTTCATTGCACAGTGGCAACGAAAGAAACATTGTCAGCAACAGAAGGTTTTGTTGTCTATCGACGAGGCGAAAGAGTCCGATATAGAGCGGGCGCTGAACGTCGCAATGAACTTTTTCAAGGCAAGGCCACTATCGGCACACGCTGCCGTAGCACTGATAGATTTGATTGGTAGAGCGTTACCGAGAAACTTGGAAGCAGAGCAGGTTCGAGATTTAATCTTTAATTGTGAAGGTTTGATCGCTTATTCGGCCAGTTTGACTGCTCAAGAGAGACAAATTGGTTTAGAAGCTGCGAAGCGTGCCAAGCACAGGTTCAATACCGAGCTTAGCTGCGCCACATAGGTCTACATTCGATGATTGTTGTTCCATTCAGGAAGGATTACGCATGAAATCTCAGCTGGACTTAAACTTACTGATCGTACTTATCCTACTCGATAAGCACCGCCAACTGAAACCGGTCGCGAAGGTGCTCGGTAAAACAGAAAGTGCTGTTAGTAAGCATTTGTCTAAGTTGCGCGAACAACTCGGCGACCCTCTGTTTGTTCGGGGAGCCCACGAGTTTGAACCGACCGATTTTACGCTTGAGCTGCTACCAAAAATCTCCTCTGGGTTGGAAATGATCAATACTGCTGTTGTTCAAGATGAGTTCGACCCGAAAACTTACAAAAAAGACATCGTGATCGCTTTGCCTAGCTTGGGGCAATATTTAGTAGGGGATACCTTGCTAATGGATCTCATGGAAACTTTTCCAAACGCAGTTGTCAAAATCACCACGTGGTCTCACAGTTCTGTAGGGGATATCCTAGCCAACGATGTTGATGTGGGCGTGCAATATTTCAATGATGAACAAACAAAAGCTGTGTATCAACATCATATTGGCAAGTTTAGGCCTGCGATTGTTGTTTCCGACCAGTGTGAAGAAACGTCATTTGACGAGCTGCTTAAGATGCCGTTTGTACTGATGGAAATGAAAGGCTGGGTCGATAACAAACCAATAGCCAAAAGGCTTCTTGAATCGAAAGGATTGAAAATCAACAAACGTGCGGTGGTGGATAACATCACTTGCTTGTTGAAAGTTATTCGCGAAATCAATGGAGCGACGCTACTACCGCAAATCGATAAACCATTTGATGGTTACCGTTGTGTCGAGTTACCTGCGGAGCTGGATTTTGATGAGTTACCAGTCGTGGTGGCGAATTACAAACTGGCTAATCGTGATAACCCATTGCACCGATTATTGATTAAGAAGATCAAGCAACATATCTTTTAAATATGGGCTGGTGTCTATATTTAGCACTGAAGATGAGTTTATTTAAGAGTGGGTAGGGTATACACTCCACCTCCCAAGTTGATTGATAGAACCCTTATGAACCAAGAAGAATACGAAGAACAGCAATACGATGGCGAAGAAATTGAGATTGAAGCGATTGGCATCGAAGTCTCATCTCAGCCCATTGAATTATACAAAGTGTTTAAAATTGCAAACTTGGTTGGCGGTGGTGGCGAAGCAAAGCACATTATCTCAGAAGGGTATGTAGCGGTTAATGGAGAGTTGGAAACACGCAAACGACGTAAGATGTACGATGGCGATTTCTTTGAGTTCAACCAAGAGTACTATGTTGTTGTGTGCGATGCTCCAGTGACAGAAGAGCCGGAACTTAACCAGCCATTACCTGAACCTAAGAAAAAAGCGCCTAAAGGGAAAGGCAACAAGCCTTCAGCTAAATCTTCTTCCAAAAAGTCGGGGCAAGGTTCGACTAAAAAGACTAACAAGAAAAAAGAGTCGGCCAGTAAACCGACACGAGACAAAGATAGCGGTCGTAACTCTATCGATTTCTTCTAACTCAGCTTCTCTAGCTGAAAAACGCCAGGCTTTAGTCTGGCGTTTTTGTATTTGTCATTTCGTTGTTAGCTGCTGCTACTTGGTAAGATCCTCAATGATTGGACAGCGGCTTTCAGAATCTCCAGGGCAAGCTGTCACCCAGCTCTGCAACTGCTTTTTCATTTCAGTGAGTTCGTGAATCTTAATCTCGATCTCTCGCAGCTTCTCTTCTGTACGAGCCTTTACTTCACTACTTTTTCTGTTTGGGTTGTGTGCAAGTTGCACAAACTCTTTGCATTCTACTAGCGAAAAACCAGCATTTTTTGCACGCGAGACTAGGTTAAGCTCTTGGACATGTTTGTCAGAATATTCTCTGTACCCAGATTCACTGCGATTAGGAGGAGTGATGATGCCTTTGTCCTCGTATAGGCGTATCGACTTATTTGATAGCCCAGTTAATTTCGCAACAGCGCCGATGTTCATGTTTATCCCCAGTATCTGTATGGAATATTTGGAGTGTACGCTAGGTGTAGCTTGTTATTCAATTTAGAAAGCGAATTAAAGTGGCCGAGAAAGACAAAACGGATGTGGCACAAAGGTGTTTGACTAACGACAGTTTTGTTTAATTAGGCGCAGTGTAAAGTCATTCGAGTAGGGTTGAGTTACTATAACGATTCTATCTCGGAAGAGAATATTACGTCGACATCCCTCCTGCTTTTTGGCTTAGTGCTGGAATTCTTGGAGGGTTGTGATTAAGCGTCCAACTGATCGCTTCTTCTAGAGGTTTTGCTGAGCAATAATAATAGCCCTGGATGTAGTCACAATCGTATTTCTTGAGTAGGTCGAGTACATCTCTGTCTTCCACGCCCTCTGCTACCACCGTGTAACCCAGACCATGAGCGAGAGAAATAGCATTAGCTACAATCGACTCATTGCGATGGTTGGATTTCAATTGAAATAGGAAAGACCGGTCAATTTTGATTTGATCGACAGGTAAGTCTCGTAATAGCGACAAAGAAGAATAGCCTGTGCCGAAGTCGTCTAGGCTGATTCGAAAGCCCAACTTCTTAATGTCGTTGAGCATTTCTATCGGGCTGCGTAAGCGGTTAATTGCGGTGGTTTCGGTGATTTCCAATACAACATGTTCCGCAAACTGAGGGTTTCGCTCTACTAAGGTTTCTAAATGATGGAACAGACTTTTGCCAAGCAAGTCTTTGGCTGACAAGTTAATGTGAATATCACATTCAATATCGTGGACTTGGAATTTGACTAAGTCTTCAGCTACTTGCTCCAATATCCAAGCTGTTATGGATGATATCTTGTTACTTTGTTCCGCAATTGGAATAAAGTCGACGGGGCTAATAAAGCGCCCGTGATCATCGACCCAGCGAATTAAGGCTTCATATCCCTCCACAATGTCGTTTTTGCCACACATAATGGGTTGATAGAACATTCGGAACGAACACTTCTCGAGTGCTGTGTCGATCTGACGTGAGATTTCCAGTTTCTGTTTTGCACCAAGCGACATATCTTGATTGTAGAAAGCACTGAGCCTGCCAGATTTTTTCGCATAGTACATGGCTAAATCGGCGTGATTGATAAACAGCTCTGAAGTGGTGGCGTCGCTATCTGAACCGCAGACACCAATGACGACGCTAGTGGTTAACTCAAAACCATCAATAGAAAATGGCTTACGAAGCACAGTATCAATTTGCTTACAGAGTTTTTTGATCTCCTGATGGTTGGTTGTTTGGTGGACCAATACAAATTCATCGCCGCCGACACGGGCAAGGAAGTCTGTAGGTTCAAGCAAACTGTTAATTCGTTGACCAATTTGAACTAGCATTTGGTCACCACAAAAGTGGCCCATACCATCGTTAATTTGCTTGAAGTTGACCACATCGATCATCAACACCGAAAAATCCCCACCAACTTCACAGGTGCTGGTAATGACGTCAATGCAGTGTTTTCGGTTGGGTAGGGCAGTTAAGGAGTCATGCAATGCGTTGTGCTTTTCCTCTCCTGCTAGGCTGTTTAGCTGCAAGATGGTCGCCAAACTAAAAGTAATCACCATATATACAAAAATGCTACCGCTGAGCAATATCAACGAGAGCCCGAACAAGACAGGGCTACTGGTTTGTGGGCTGTGTAGCAGGGAAATCAGTACAAATGTATAACCCGCGATAAAGCCGCAGATGAGAACCAATAATGCTTTCCAGCCAATTTGTATTGACGCGCGACAAATTTTCCGGGCTGGGATGTAGGCCGCCACCAAGAAAGCGATGCCAATCATAATGAAAGCGATAGAAAAGGTTGCCAAGAGTCAACTCACCCATGCTGCGATACCAGTTATCAAATTAAGTTTAGAGGTTCATATGAATTTTGCTGGCTAGGTTTACAACATTCGCGTTGGTAAGAATTATTTCTTAATAATTCAAGGCGAAAAATAATTCCGCTTTTGCGTTGGATCAAGAAAAATCCGTTTGTTTTGCTTCAATTATTAAAACAAAGTTGAAAGATTCAAAAATTATTGAATAATGTGAGCATACAAACAAAGAAGTTTTTGCTTCACAAATCATTCTGAAACAGGATACATATCTCATGTCGAACTCGTTTGTTCTAGTCATCAACTCTGGTAGCTCATCTCTTAAGTTTGCAGTTATCGATTCAATCACTGGCGATGCAGTTGTTAGTGGCCTAGGCGAATGCTTTGGCTTACCTGAAGCCGTGATTAGCTGGAAGTACAACGGAGAAAAAACAGAAGAAGCAATTACTGCAGCCGATAATCATCACCAGCATGCAATCGATCGTATTGTTGGCTTAATGGAATCATTAGGCTTTACACAAGATTTAGTTGCCGTGGGACACCGTATCGTTCACGGTGGTGAGAAATTCACGTCAACGGTTCGTATCGACAACGAAGTTCTTGCTGAAATTGAAAGCCTGTCTGACCTTGCTCCGCTCCACAACCCGGCAGGTGCAATCGGTATTGAAGCGGCAATGAAAGCTTTCCCTAGCCTTCCGCAGTTTGCTGTTTTTGATACTGCTTTCCACCAAACGATGCCGCAAAAGGCATTTACAGGTGCGATCTCGAACGAGCTGTACAAAGAATATGGTATCCGCCGATACGGTTTCCACGGCACTAGTCATTATTTCGTTAGCCGTGAAGCGGCAAAAATGCTGGATAAGCCAGTTGAAGAGGCGAGCTTCATTTCAGTTCACCTAGGTAACGGTGCCTCTGTTTGTGCTATTGAAAACGGCCAATCTGTTGATACTTCAATGGGCTTCACTCCGCTTGCGGGCCTTATGATGGGTACGCGTTCTGGTGACCTAGATCCAGGTATCATCGAGTTCCTAATGAAGAAAGGCTGGAGCCAAGAGAAAGTTTTTGAAACGCTAAACAAGAAATCTGGTTTCCTTGGTGTATCAGGCTTAACTTCTGATGCTCGTGGCATTCTAGAAGCGATGGAAAATGGCCATGAAGGCGCTAAGCTAGCGTTTGAAGTCTTCACTTACCGCGTTGCTAAGTACATAGGTTCGTACCTAATTCCACTTAACAAGTTGGATGCGGTAATCTTCACGGGTGGTATTGGCGAGAACTCATTAGACATTCGCCGCGAGATCCTAAACAACCTAAACCTACTAGGCTTTGTTGAAGACAAACAAGGCAACGAAGATGCGAGATTTGGTGCAGCAGGTATCATCGCTAAGTCGGAACTTCTAGACGCCGTCGCGATGGTTATCCCAACCAACGAAGAGTTCGTTATCGCACAGCAGTCGGTTGAACTGCTTTAAGCGAACGAAACCTCATTTAAAAAGCGAGCCTAGTGCTCGCTTTTTTGTTTTTGTGTGTGCTTGAACCCGAACATTCACCTTCTGGCCCTTTTGCTCAACAGGCAGCAGAACAAATTGCGTTACCCAATATCGTTTAAGGCGGTGTAGACTGAAGCGTTTTTACAGTTGTTAAACAGGAAACTAGCTTCATGCGCAAATCAGATAAGAAAGTCGAGAATCTAATTAGAGACGTGTTGACCGATGTTTGTGAAGGTACGTTAAAAAGCTACGATGGTTTTCTTTGGGTGACTCATAAGGTGAAATACTCTTCTTTTCCACAAAGCCTAGAAATTGTCTGCGTATTCGAAACGAACCAGGATAGAGCACAGTTTCTAGCGGGAGAAGGTCAGCAGCATGTCGCAACAACCATCCAAAAGGCGTTTGATAAGGTTGGGGTGCAACTAAAGAACGCAGGTAAGCAAATTAGTTACGAAACACAGCAAAATCGCGTGTGATGTCATCAAGGAAAGTGAGCTAGGGTTGTAGTTAGCATCTAAGGCTAAGGACTTATATTCCGAGTTTCATTGTTAAAGCCTGGGGCCAATACGCTCTAAGCCCTAATCAAAAGTCGTGTCGTCCTTCGCGAACTCACTCACCTTCGCCCCAAAGAGTAATCCTCATATTTTATTCGTATCCAGTCACCCTAACTAGTACAGATCACAATCCACTGTACTTAATGTGTATTTTTCTTGCTAAAAAGGTAGAAAAATATGTAGTATTGTCTGGCTGAGGTTGAGAGTCGATATGTCATTAAAGAAAAAACAATCCAAAGTATCACTAAACATTAAAATTTCATCGGACTTAGATTTTCGTCTTAAACGAGCTAGAAAAGCAGCACGTGACCAGGGTTTGATGTTCAACGTATCTCAAGAAGTCGAAAAATTCCTTGAGAAGGAAGTAAAGAAAGTGGAACGCCAGTTATCCATAGATGAAGAGATTAAAGATAACCTAGAGCAACTTGGCGGGCTGAATTTAGATAAGTTAATGAAATAAATGGACTAATGCTAGAACTTAAACTGGTGTTAATTCGAATAGATATATGAACTGCAGATAAGCTTGGAGATGATTATGGGAACAATAATTGGGTTATTGATTTTGGCTGTAATCGATGTACTGCTAAAGCGTAATAGCGGGTTGCACTTGCATCAATGGATCGCAAAAAAATACAGTGATTACCAAAAAAACAAGAAACATCCTTCTTAGTGACAAACTCCGTCATCTCACGGATTTGATTTGCGGTATGTTTCGATTAAGAATTCTTAAAAATAAAACGGCGGCCAGTACATTTACAGAGATACTTTGAGAGTCGGTACTTTCTCTACTTTATAGAAACCCTAACTCAAAATGTCCCACTCTAGCTAACAGTGCACCACTCTAGCTAACAGTGCCCACTGGCCGATTTCGACGTGCTGAATAATATTCAGTCGATTCGAGTAATAAAGGTTTGCTCGTCATCCATAAAAGCGACATAGCCGCCGTGGTAGATAAACACCCGTCCACGCCCCTCAACAATACAAGCAAGCTGTGGGTTCAGATCTTCTTCGATATCCTGACTTTGATAAGTGCCGGTATCGGTGATTACACCTTTGAGCTTAGGTAAATACCCGTAAGTGCGTTTCGCTTGATCGATTAGGCTCAACTCGCTGGTGGTAGAAAAGCAGGATGGGATGGACCCTGCGTCTTCGATGAACATAGGTTTCAGCTCTTCAAAAGCGGTAATTACCAGCCAGTCGATGCCGTTAACATGGTGGATAAACATTAATTATAAATACCTAGGGTTTCGGTAATTCTGATGCGGAGATTGTAGCACTATCAGGCAAGAACGCAGTAGAGAATTGGTAGCCGAGCGTGGTTATCATACTCCACTTTGAGGATGCATGAAGCAAGCGTGAAACGCGTTCTTATATCTTGTTGTCTATAAGTCTCATACTCTTCAATTCTATCGCTACTCAGTATTACAACCTGTCCACCAGCCGTCAGTAGCGAGACAAGTGGGAAAGGTAATTAGCTTTATAGTCCTAAGTACGAAGCACCTTTGGCGTAAAATGCATATTTTTAGTAAGGTACTCCCTTATTATCTTCTGCATCAACAGCGCACTTTAGCGCTAAACAGTGTAGAGGCTACGTCATGAAAAAATTACTTCTTGCAGCAACAATTGCATCCCTATCTGCCACGGTAAATGCATCAATAGAGACAAAAGACTGGCATGAATTTGCTTCCCCTGAAGCAAAGGCATTCGCTAAAGAAACCATTGTACTGGACTTCTATGCATCACCGAGCGCGGTTGGCTTTACAGAAGATTCTGACGTTGCTCAATATATTGATCTCGCACATCAGCGTGGTGTGACCGGTGCTTCCGTCACTATTGCCGCTCCACACACACCAAACATGCTGGCTTTTAAGTCTGAACACGCTAAGTGGACCAAAGCTTCATCTGTCGCGAAAACACCTATTCGATACGTTGACAGCGTTGAAGACTTTCGACTAGCACATGAAAACGGTGAATACGCGATTATGTGGGCAAGCCAGACAACCATGCCTTTAGAAGGGGATGCATCAAATGTCGCGGTAATGGCTGAGCACGGTATTAAAACCATGCAGCTTACTTACAACGAAACAGAGCTTACCGGTTCTGGCGTTATCTCGATGATTAATGGCGATAAGTCAGGCTTAACTGAGTTTGGTAAGGAAGTCATTGATGAAATGGTGGCGCATGGTATTACCGTTGATTTGTCACATACTTCTCACTACACGACACAAGACATTACAGATTATATGCAGAAGCATCACAAAGGTGTGCCTGTCATCTACTCACACTCGCCAATTGCGTCGACCTATGGTTGTGAGCCTCACGAAACGTTGAGCGAAACCAAACAACGTATGGCGGAGGAAAATCTACAAAAAGATCACCCCGACTACCGTTTATCTGCCTGTTACCGACTCATTTCTGATGAGCAAGCTAAGACAGTTGCAGAGATGGGGGGCGTTATCGCCGTTACCGGTACAGAGTTTATGATGGATGGTATTTGGCCAGAAGATATTACCCCAAAGCAGTTCGCTGAGATGATTGATGGGGCAGTAAAGGTGGCTGGTATTGACCACGTTGGTATTGCAACCGATGACATGATGACAACAGCTAAAGTTGTGCCTTTTGCCGTTGCCAATGCCGATAAGTATGCGGATAACGGATACATGGTGGCTGCCTTCAATAGAGGAGCAACAGGGTGTGCTGAACTGTCTAAACACATAGCAGGGGTCGTCGATTCTTTGTGGGAAATGGGGTATTCAAATGAAGACCTTGCAAAACTGTTCGGTGGTAACTTGATGAGAGTTTACGAACAAACATGGACGCCAAAAGCTTAATGAATATGGCCCACTGAATGTGGGCCTTAGTGATCCAATAAGGCGTAAAAATGTTGAGTTGAAGCGATAAAACGTTTTCCTTCATACAGCATATTGTTTAAGTTGTTTTTATCGGTTAAATTTATGAAAGTTATTGATTAATAACCTTTGTTAGAGGAGCACTTTTTGAGTTTGGTTGCTATCAAGCTTTGAATTACCCAAGCATTGAGTGCTTCAACACAGTACTAACTGTTTAGAACAATGGATTGATAAGCACCTATATCTAGATAGGTGACATATAAACAAGGACACGTCATGAAAAAACTCTTACTTGCTACAGCGATTGGATTAGCGTCTACCAGCACATTCGCATCAATAGAGACTAAAGACTGGTATGACGAAGCTTCCCCTAAAGCCAAACAGTTTGTTCAAGATAATATTGTTTTAGATTTTTACGCTTCTCCAAGCGGCACTGGGTTCATTAAGGATTCACAAGTCGCTGATTACATCGACTTGGCGCATGAACGCGGAATTACCGGCGCTTCTGCAACAATAGCGGCTCCAAATACACCTAACTTACTTGCCTTCAAATCAGAACATGGGAAATGGACTAAAGCGACTTCTACTGCTAAGACTCCTATCCGTTATGTAGAAACAGTCGAAGATTTTCAACTCGCTCATGACAATGGCGAGTATGCCGTTATGTGGTCGGCTCAAACCACTATGCCGTTAGAGGGCGATGCTAAAAATGTCGCGGTCATGGCTGAGTATGGTGTCAAAACGATGCAGCTAACTTATAACGAAACAGAGCTTACTGGTTCTGGCGTTATTTCAATGTTGAACGGAGATACCACAGGGCTTACTGACTTTGGTAAAGAAGTGATCGATGAGATGGTCAAACACGGCATCACGGTCGATTTGTCCCACACATCACCGTACACAACTAAAGACATCACTGATTACATGCAAAAACACCATAAGGGTGTGCCGGTGATTTATTCTCACTCACCAGTAGCGTCTACGTATAACTGTGAACCACATGAAACGATCGAAGAAACGCAGCAACGTATGGCTAAGAACAACCTCAAAAAAGGTGACCCTGAATATCGCCTAGCTGCATGTTATCGACTACTTTCAGACGAACAAGTAAAAACGGTCGCGAGTATGGGAGGCGTGGTATCGGTTGTTGCTGCAGAATGGATGTTAGATGGCATTTGGCCAGAAGATATTACCCCTAAACAATTTGCAGAGATGATTGACGGTGCGGTTAAGATCGGTGGCGTAGATCATGTTGGTATTGCAACAGACGATATGATGACAGTTTCTAAAGTAGTGCCTTTTGTCCAAGCAAACCCAACAAAGTACGCAGATAACGGCTATATGGTGAATGCCTTTAATCAAGGTGCTACCGGTTGTGCTGAGCTTTCTAAACACATGGCTGGGGTCGTTGACAGCCTTTGGGAAATGGGGTACTCAGATGAAGACCTAGCTAAAATATTTGGTGGCAACTTAATGCGGGTTTATACCCAGACTTGGAAATAGCTACCCGCGGTCTCAGCACTATCGGTAAAAAAAGTCACGCCCACAAACCTCTATTTGTGGGCGTTTTTATTAGTAGTGAGGGGACAACTATTGCATCAGCTTGAACACTCTTCCAGTAGCAATACTTTTACCAAAGAACGGCGGGAGGGCAGTTCAAGCTGTTCTCTGTTATCGCTGACAGTATTTGCGGCCACAGTAGTTGGAGGCTGAAATCAATGTGCGCTCTGATCTTAGGGCCATTACCCAGCGTTCCTTAAAAGGAACAACCTGACTTTTGTCGCTATCTTCTCGCTAACATTCTGTTTGGAGCATTATCGCTAACATCCGAGTGGCAAATAGCATAAGATACACGGCCTTTAGCTAGTATTGAGCCACTCATCGTAATGACAGATAAAAAACAGCAAGCGACCTTTGCCGATCTTGGTCTGATTCCAACTCTAGTCGAGAGACTACAAGAGTTAGAGTATAGCCAGCCAACTCCAATTCAATCCCATACTATTCCTCATGTTCTTAGCGGGCGTGACATGGTTGGTGGTGCCAATACTGGGTCGGGTAAAACTGCGGCTTTTGCATTGCCCATTCTGCAAACAGTTGTTCAGCAGGAATCATCACTGAGTCGCCGTGGTAATTTTGTTTCTCACCTGATTCTTGTTCCAACTCGTGAATTGGCATCTCAGGTGGCTTACAACATCAAATCGTACTCGTACCATCTTAGAGATAAGATCAAAACGGTTGCAGTGTTCGGTGGCGTTTCGGTGAACCCTCAAATGCAAGCTCTTCGTGGTGGTAGTGATATTGTTGTCGCGACGCCGGGGCGTCTGCTAGATCTAGTATCTAGCAACGCTATCAAATTGGACCAAGTAAAAACACTGGTCCTTGATGAAGCTGACCGTATGTTAAGTCTTGGCTTTACTGACGAACTTAATAAGATTCTTGCGCTGCTACCAAACAAGAAACAAACATTGCTGTTTTCTGCTACCTTCCCTGAAAAGGTAACGAGTTTGGCTCAGGGGTTACTCAATGACCCGGTTGAAGTCCAATTACAAAGCGCAGAAGCCAGTACTTTGGTGCAGCGAGTGTTTAGTGTAAACAAAGGTCAAAAGACCGCAGTGCTTGCGCACTTAATCAAACAGCACCAGTGGCGACAGACTTTGATTTTTGTTAATGCCAAGAATGCCTGTAACCACTTAGCTCAAAAACTGTCTAAACGAGGCATCTCCGCTGAGGTTTTCCACGGTGATAAAGGGCAAGGAGCACGAACTCGAGTGCTTGATGGCTTTAAGTCTGGAGAGATTCAAGTGCTTATTGCGACCGACATTGCTGCCCGTGGCCTTGATATAGAAAAGCTTCCGGTGGTTATCAACTTTGACCTTCCGCGTAGTCCCGCTGATTATATGCACCGAATAGGGCGTAGTGGTCGTGCAGGAGAGGTTGGCTTGGGGCTTTCGCTTATCGACTATGATGACTATCACCACTTTAAAGTGATCGAGAAGAAAAACAAGTTTCAGCTTGAGCGCGAACAGGTCGAGGGTTTTGAGGTGGAAGACGACCAAAGTGAAGCCTATTTTGCACCAATGAAACCACGTGCAAAGCCTGCTGGTACGGGTAAAAAGAAGAAAAAGCGCAATCAGTAGAGTTTAGTTTATGAGAGGGAAGGCTTAAGAAGGAGCTTTCCCTTGTAAACGATGCTCTGAAAATCGCTTTTTACACATTTTATAGAGCCCTACTTGAATTGTCAGGTAGGGCTCTTTTTTATTTGTGCGATTGTGAATTATCTGCGCGTCGAACGTCCACGAGGTGCTCGTTTCTTAAAGGCAGAAGCGGCTTTCGCCTGTGATTTAAGAATAGAATCTACGGTTAGTACCATCGGCTCTTTAGGCTTAAGACCATGAGGGAAAGTGCGTGCTCTCGGTGGCAAGTCATACTCTTCTGCGCTAGCTCGAGGCATGCGCTTGAATCGATACAAATAAAAGTTTTCCAACTTCTCTCTCGCCCAATCCGTTTTCTTTAGATATTTAACGCTACTGGCAACTGAAGGGTTGGTATTAAAGCAGTTAAAGCGCATTGCAGTATCTAGAATCTCCCATCCATAGAAATCCACCAACTCTTGCAACATCGTCTCTAGTTTTAGTCCATGCAATGGGTTGTTTTGTTGCAGCTCGATTCTTTCTTCGTCAGTCATCATTTTAGTGGCTTCACTCAATACAGTGCGGGTTTTGGTGAAGTATACAGTGTAGAAATATCTAAAGCGATGTGGTGATTTGAAAAACTGTCGTTTAGCTTTTACCAACCTCTCATTACTGTTCTGAGTGGCTTACGGCATTAAGCACGAAATCAACGAAGGTGCGATTTTTAAGCGATAAATGTTTCGAGCGGTAGAGCATATTGATTGGTTTGGCGGTCGGTACAAAGCTTTGCAGTACCTCAACCAGAGACCCATCCTCGATTTCCTGCGCGACCTGAATTCTTGGCTGAAGCAGTACTCCGCAGCCTTGTAGCGCAGCATATTTTAAGACATCACCATTATTGGACGTTAGGCGGGTATTGCTTTGGCTAAACATATTCGAAGGCAGATTGGCGACTTGCTGGCTTTCTCCTTGGTGATACTGGAAACCCAAGCAGTCATGTTGGTTAAGATCGTCGATTGAGCTAAGTTTGCTGTGGCTTTTCAGATAGTTTGGAGCGGCGCAATAAGTCATATGGTAATTGCCCAATTTTCTCGCCACCATTGCTGAGTCTACTAATTTACCAATTCGAATGATGACATCCGCATCGGAGTGAAATGGATCGATAAGGCCGTTGTCTAGCACTAAGTCGACATTGATTTCTGGATATTGTGCTAGAAAGCTTGCCACTATTGGGGTGATCACTTTTTTACCATAAGTGATAGGGCAGTTCACTTTAACCGTGCCCCGTGGGCGATTGATGAGCGTATGGATTAGGTTATCTGCATTAGCTATATCTTCGATTATTGAGTGGCACTCTCGGTAATAAAGCTTTCCCGCTTCGGTCAGAGACTGTTTTCGAGTGGTACGGTGGATAAGCTGCGTACCGAGATTTTCTTCCAGTGAGCGTATGTGTTTACCAACCATCGTCGGAGAAATATCGAAATGGTGTGCTGCACTGCGAAAGCTTCCTTGTTCTACCACGTAGGCGAATACCTTCATGCTTGTTAGTTTGTCCATTGAACACTGTAGGTTGATAAAGAATTAACTTTTAATGAGTTTATCAATCAAATGGTGTTAATTAAAGTTGGCTATGATCCATAACATAAAGAACTAGAGATTGAGAATGAGCCAAGTAATTTTTGTCACTGCCGAGCTAAAAATGAGTTTGGATAGACCAAGAGACGAAGTTGTCGAATTGATTGAGCAGTTTTGCTGCGATATGAGAAGTGAACAAGGGTGCTTGAGTGCCTTGCGACCTATGATGATAAAGATCCTCAGCGCGTTGTTTTGTTAGAGAGCTATCAAGATAGAGCGGCAATTGAAGCGCACTTTACCATGCCACATACCCAGGTATTTATCGATTCACAAGTGGCTGAGTTAGTGCAGGCGTTTGAAACTAAGCAGAAAGGAGAGGCAGTGTTATGAAATGGGCAGTACTAGGAACGAGCTTTATTTCTGGCGTTATGGCGGAGGCGATCCAAGGCGATGTAGGAAGCGAGCTTTACGCCGTTGCAGGACGTTCGCAGGATACGTTAGAAGCATTTGCCAAGCAGTATCAAATAGAGCACACATTTTTAGACTACGATGACCTACTAAACGATGATCAGATTGATATCGTATACATTGCATTACCAAATCACTTACACCATGAATTCATCATCAAGGCTGCTCAAAAAGGAAAAGCGATTCTGTGTGAAAAATCGCTATCGGTAGACATGCAAAAAACAGAGCAAGCATTGCAAGCCGTGAAAGAGCACCAAGTCTTTTTTGCTGAAGGTTTGATGTACTTGCATCATCCACTTATTCGCGAGTTGGTATCGATACTTGAATCTGGTGAGATCGGAGAATTACGCTCTATCCATACCTCTTACATCGCCTCCATTGCCCAGTTTGTGAATCCGGCAAGCAAAGGTGCGCTGTACAACTTAGGCTGCTACCCAATCTCGTTGATGTATTTAGTCATTAAAACAATGCTAGGAGAGCAGGCGTTGGGTAATAGAACCATGAATGCAATGGGCAGACGTGGTCTCGACGGCAATATTTGCGAATCAAGCTTAATGATGAGCTTCGGAGAACAAAGTACAGCGCATGTACATACTGCGGAAGACCATGGTTTGAAGCATCAATTTTCGATTCTTGGAAGTAAAGGCTGCATTGCTTTAGATACCAACCCATGGCTTCCAACGGAGAGTAATCAATTCAGTGTCGAGATATATGAAACATCAAAAAGAGAAGTTTCAGTAACGGGGAGCGGCGATGCGTTCTTTTATCAAGTTAGGCAGGTACGCCAGGCCATCGAAACTGGCCATAAAGAGCTACCAAGCCCATGTGCTACTTGGCAAGACTCCTACAATATCATGCAGCTACTAACCGAGTGGGAAGCGTTAAGTGACTAATAGCGGGCTCAATAGGTAACCCATTTAAACCGACCAATTTATAAGCGAGCCTCTCGGCTCGCTTTATTTTTAGGATGCACAATTCTGTTGTTGGAATCTAAGGTTTCAGTACGTATATACCAGAATGTTGTCGTTCAGCTGCTATCAGAGTTTCAGAGGTGTATATTGTTTGTATGTTGCAGAGGTTATTGATACCTCTGTCCAATCACTGCTTTGGATGGGACCCTGATGAGATTTCTGACATTCATATTTTTAACGGTTTTGTTATCTGCTTGTACTACAACGCCAAATAAGCTTCGCGACTCTGACCCTGTGTTTGAGTCGTCGCAGCGGATTGAAGCGTCTACTTTCGCTAATTGCGTGGTAGAAAAATGGGAAAATTTGGATTACTTACTCTACAGCCCGGTAGTCAATATTCACGAGTCTTCATCAGGGTATGAAATCACGCAGTATTTGGATGGGGTACTAACGCACTTAGCTGACATTGAGAGAGCAGATGCCGGATCTAAGGTGACCATTTATACCGAGTCTTTAAGTCTCGGAGATGATCCAGCAGTAATCTCAGTAGTGAGTTGTGGCGATACTAAATCGTAGCAGAGGCTTGTGGAACAAGCCTGTTTCACTCATGCTTGTGTTTTTAAGTTCATGGCTTTGCTAAATCAAATTGCAAAGCTGTAAAGCCTAAAACCTAATAACTACCAAGCTCAAAAGTATAAGGCTTTCTAAAGGAGTAGATATGCCCAAGTTACTGGTTTACGCCACTGCGCTCTTCTTTCTGGTTTATGGTGCGCTCTTCATCGTCATTCCCGCCGAGATCGCTTATTTGATAACAGATTCGAGCCCGGAACCTACCAGCGCAACTATCGATTTTCGCGCAACCTATGGGGGAGCGCAGCTTGCTATTGGAGTCATATTGCTTTGGATAGTCAGGCAGAAGAACGACTTAGATTTGGCTCTAGTACTGGTCTCATTTGTTTTGTTGCTTATGGCTTTAGGTCGCTCGATTGGAATAGTCGTTGATGGACAAGCCAACACCTTAATGTATGTGTATTTGGTAGCAGAAGTGGTGTTTGGCATTTTGGCTTTAGTCCTAAGAAAACACATCTCGTAGGCGAAAGAGATCCGCATAGAACACATTGATTCAAGGAAGAACAGTTATGAGGTTGGCTCAATTAAATATAGCATTGGCAAAATATCCCTTAGATGCACCAGAAATCCAAGAGTTTGTCGACAATCTAGAGTTAGTGAATGGAATCGCTGAGAGTAGTGAAGGTTTCATTTGGCGCCTTAAAGATGAGTCTGGCGACGCCACTAATATCAAAGCTTTTGATGACCCGAACATGATAGTCAACATGTCTGTTTGGGAAAGTGTGGATTCACTGAAAAATTTCATGTTTCGTACCCATCACCGCGACTTTATGCGTAGAAAAGGAGAGTGGTTCCACCGCCTTCCTGAAGATACATATGTACTGTGGTGGGTTGAGGACGGACATATTCCGACATTGGAAGAAGCACTTGAGCGTCTAGAACACCTTAGAAGCAGCGGCGACACACCGTATGCTTTTACTTTTAAAACCAACTTTACCGCTGCTGAAGCAATTTAATATAGGTGGGTTGTTGGTAATCTCGATGTTGGTTGGGCATACAATCACAGAAACAAATACATAGATAGGAAAAGGCGTGGTAGAAGAATTTGAAAGTCAGTTTATCGACTTTATTCAAGCAGAAATGAAACAGGACTTGGCTCATGACATGAATCATGTCTTTCGAGTGGTGAAAACCGCCAAGATACTGTCCGCAGCTGAAGGCGCAAAGCTAGAAGTCGTGTTGCCTGCCGCGTACCTCCATGATTGTTTTGCCTTTTCAAAGAACCACCCAGATAGGGCTAAAAGCTCTTTGATGGCGGCGGAGAAAGCACTCGGATTTCTCGTAAAGATTGGTTTTCCTGCGCAGTACCATCAAGCAATCGCACATGCTATTGTCGCTCATAGTTTCAGCGCTAATGTTAAGCCAGAGACTCTAGAAGCTAAAATTGTCCAAGATGCCGATAGACTTGATGCACTGGGGGCGATTGGCATCGCTAGATGTCTTCAGGTGAGCACCAACCTCGGCGTAGGTTTGTATGATGTAGCCGACCCATTCTGTAATGAACGTGAGCCCGATGATCGTGAAAACACAATCGATCACTTCTATACCAAGCTGCTTAAATTGGCCGACAAAATGAATACCGTTTCTGCTATGCAAGAAGCAGCAAGAAGAACGGATTTTATGAAAGGGTATTTGAGCCAACTTGCAACGGAAGTGTAGCTTAGACATCAGGAAAATTGGGCGCTAACAGCGCCTATTTATCTTTACGCGCTTCTAAGTAGTCAGCTCAGCTCGGACTAGCTCTGCACCTGCGCTTAAAGCGTTAAGTTTGGCAGTAGCAATTTGTCGTGGTAGAGGTGCCATTCCACAGTTAGTGCAAGGGTACAGCTTATCGGCATCGACATATTTGAGCGCTTCACGCAGTGTGGATGCAACTTCCTCTGGGGTTTCGATGTTCTCAGTTGCAACATCAATGGCACCAACCATGACCTTCTTGCCTCGAATAAGCTCTAAAAGCTCGATAGGTACTCGAGAATTGTGGCACTCTAGCGAGATGATATCGATGTTAGATTTCTGCAGCTTAGGAAATACCGCTTCGTACTGGCGCCATTCGGACCCAAGGGTTTTCTTCCAGTCGGTATTCGCTTTAATGCCGTAGCCATAACAAATGTGAACCGCTGTTTCGCATTTCAACCCCTCAATTGCACGTTCAAGACAGGCGATGCCCCAGTCGTTAACATCGTCAAAGAATACGTTAAATGCGGGTTCATCAAACTGGATTATGTCGACTCCAGCCGCCTCCAGTTCTTTGGCTTCTTCGTTAAGGATTTTTGCAAACTCCCAGGCTAACTTTTCTCGGCTTTGGTAATGGCCGTCATAGAGTGTGTCGATCATCGTCATCGGACCGGGAAGCGCCCATTTAATAGGTTGGTCCGTTTGTTGGCGTAGGAACTTTGCGTCGTCTACGAATACTGGCTTTTGACGACTGACAGGGCCAATAACCGTAGGAACACTTGCGTCGTATCGGTCGCGAATCTTGACTGTTTTTCGGTTCTCGAAATCAACACCGTTCAGGTGCTCGATAAATGTTGTCACAAAGTGCTGGCGCGTTTGCTCGCCATCGCTGACGATGTCGACGCCAGCCTGCTGCTGCTCATGTAATGACACCCGCAAGGCATCGTGTTTACCATCGATGAGTTCATCGCCTTGTAGTTTCCAAGGAGACCAAAGTGTTTCTGGCTGCGCTAACCAAGACGGTTTAGGTAAACTGCCGGCTGTCGAAGTAGGGAGTAGAGTTCTCATAGTCAATGCCGCTTAATTTTCTTCAATTTCGTTAGTGGACCGATATAGTAAATAGACTGATACGGTGAGTAAGCCGATAGCGTTGTAATAGCGATTACACGTAGTTCGAAGACCATTGCTCGAGAACATTCTGGTAAGGCTTAATAAAGTGCTCTTCGGCGAACTTGCCTTGTTTAATGGCTAATTTACTGCGCTCTTCTCGGTCATAAACAATATGCGTGATCGAGTGGTCTTGGTTCTTTAAGTTCGGCTGGTAGCAGTTTCCAGCGACGGCGTTGGCATTGTATATCTCTGGGCGGTAGATTTTTTGGAACGTTTCCATTGTGCTAATAGTACTGATCAGTTCAAGGTTGGTGTAATCATTAAGCAGATCGCCAAAGAAATAAAAGGCTAGGGGAGCAACGCTGTTTGGCGGCATGAAATAGCGCACTTGTAAGCCCATTTTTTTGAAATATTGCTCGGTTAGCGATGATTCGTTCGGCTCATATTCGAAGCCTAGTACAGGGTGTTGATTTTCGGTTCTGTGGTAGGTTTTGTTATCAGAAACACTTAAACAAATAACGGGAAGCTTTTTAAAGTGTTGCTGATATGCGCTTGAGTTGACGAAATACTGAAATAGCTTGCCGTGAAGAACGCCAAAATTATCGGGAATACTAAATTGAGGTTGGTCTTTATTATGGTCGAGTAATAGCACGCTAAAATCATAATCTCTAACGTAAGACGAAAAGTTATTACCGACAATACCTTCAATACGTTCACCCGTTTTGTGGTCAACAATATTGGTTTTCAATACCTCGATAGATGGAAATGCTTCGCCGCTGCCTTCAATATCCATGTCTACTGAAATGATGTCTAGTTCAACTGAGTAGCGATCACCTTTAGGGTTGTCCCAGTGCGCTAACGCATTGAAGCTATTGTCAATCATGTTCAAGGCATTACGCAGGTTTTGCTGGCGACTTTCGCCTCTTGCCAAGTTCGCAAAATTGGTGGTAATACGAGTGCTGTCTGCTGGTTGATAATTCTCATCAAGGCTGAGGCTTTTAATAGTAAAGGTAAAGTCTTGGCTCATGGTGTTGGTTCCTACGGTGAATGCTGAATTTATTACTTACGGACTGTATTTTTATTTCTTTATTTTCTAGTCGGATTCTTGCTGCAGTGTATTTAAAAAAGCCTCAATACAAGCAGCGTTACTGAACGCTTGAAACACATTTATAGCGTCGTTCTACACGTAAATAACAATGGTATTACTTCACAATCAACATGAGGAATATTCATGTTTCATTCTCATTTAAACAGTTATATTAATTAACCGATTTGAAGTTGATTATTTAATTGGGCTGATTAGCCCTTAAAAAACTAAGGTGAAATGAGTGAGTGAATTACTAGTTTTAATTGCATACTGCGCGATGCTAGGTAGTGGCGTTGGGTTTCTAGCAGGGCTGTTAGGTATCGGTGGTGGGCTAGTCATTGTTCCTATCCTTAGCATCATTTTGCTTCATTTTGATGTTTTGCCCTCCGATCAAGTTGTGGTTTCTGCAATTGCAACTTCATTGGCTTCAATCTTATTCACGTCGACTTCATCGGCAATCGCTCACCATAAAAATGGCAATGTTCCTTGGGAACTTGCACCTTGGATAATGACAGGAGTCGCGTTGGGCGCGTTGGTTAGCGGCTTTCTGGCTGCATTGTTACCAGAGCACATCGTACGCATTGTTTTTGCTGTAAGTGTGGTGCTCATCGCGTTGAAGATGATGATAGGTAGCAAAAATGACTCACCAAAAGAGCGCAACATGCCTAACAAAGGGCTACTTACAATACTTACCACCATCACCGGCGGGTTATCGGCGATGATTGGAATCGGTGGCGGTGCATTGCTAGTCCCATTGCTTACGTTTTTCTCTATTGATATGAAAAAAGCCATTGGCTGCGCGTCGGCCTGTGGAATAGTTATCGCCCTGTTTGGCTCTATTGGATACATCACTTCAGGCAGCAGTCACTTTGCATTAGAAGATGGTTTCGCAGGCTTTGTATATTTGCCTGCACTCATTGGTATCGTGAGCACGTCTTGGTTTACTGCACCTATGGGAGCGAAAGCGACCCAATCTTTACCAGTACCGACGATCAAGAAAATCTTTGCAGCCATTTTGTTGGCAATGGCTGGGAATATGGCGATAAGCTAGTAAGGATCCTATTAACGGGTATTACTGTTATTGATGAAGGACTAACAGCTGAATGCGAAGCATCGCATGAGAAATAGAGCGTTCAGGTGCTTTCTGTGATGTCTTAGACAATGCCAAGCGTGATGAACATGAGTCACACTTGGCATTTTCTATTTCCACTAACCTGCGAACACTCGGATACGGTGGCCATCCGGATCTAGTGCAACGAAGTTGAACCCAAATACAGATTCCTCTGGAAGCTGAGCGAACTTGATACCTTTTAGCAACCAAGAGCGATAAATCTTTTCTAGCACGGCTTTGCTTTCCACTGGTATTGAAAGCTCGGTGCCTCCTCCCGTGACGACACTGGTTGGTGTCAGTGAATCAATCTGCTTGAGTGTAACTTTCACATTAGAGGCAAATTCAATCACGGCAAAACTTGGTGAGAGCATTTCTGCGGTGCAATCAAAGAGCTGTGCATAAAAAGCTGAACTGGCTTTAACTTCAGTAACGTAAAGTACAATCGAATCAATTTTGAACATGTTCCTTCTCTAATGAACGTAAAGTGTACAAGCACTATATAGAGTGCCTGTGTCAAAACCTGTCAGCAGTCTAATCAGGGAGCAGATCTCACCTAAGTCTCAGTGTCGCCGTAATGTGTTTGAACCGTTCAGGTTAACTACGGCACAATGGCATGAGTGGTATCAACGGTTACCTGAAAAAATTAACTATTATCAATGGATTGGGGAGTGGTATATGAAGTGTGCACCGATTAAAGAGCAAATCACCTTCGATGAATTTGCTAAGGTTGATATCCGTGTAGGGACTATTGTCGCGGTGAGTGAAGTGGCGAAATCCGACAAATTAATGAAGCTGACGGTAAACTTTGGGGACCATACTCGCTCTATTCTGGCTGGGATTAAGCAGGAACGGGAAAATCCAAATGAGATCGAAGGTAAGCAAGCACTGTTTGTTGTCAATCTACCAGAAAGGAAAATGGCGGGTGAAATCTCACAGGGAATGCTGTTTGACATCGGTTATGAAGACAAACTACAGCCTTGCTTAGCGTGCCCAGAGAATGAAATTCCTAATGGTGCTAGAGCAGGCTAAAGGCACTGATTTTTTGCATTGAAACAACTCCCTAGAAAGGACATTTTTAATGATTCGAACAGAAAGGTTGCTTCTTACTCCTGTTACTGCCGATGACCTTGATATTTATGTTGAGCTGTTGACTTGTGCAGAGACGACTCGCTATCTACCTGGAGGTGAGCCCTTTAGCCTCAAATACATCGAAGACTACGTACCTAAAAAAGTTTCGCATTGGGCTGAGAATGGCTTTGGAACATTTATTGTGTCGCTGGTAGAGCAGCCGGAAATAAAAATCGGATATTCAGGGGTAGAGATACTCGAACAAGTAAGCCTCTGCGATATCAGATATGGCCTTCTTCCTAAGTATCAGGGACATGGTTATGCTTATGAAGCGGCTAAAGCTACGTTAGATTATGTGTTCGAAAATAAGCTGGTGGATGAGGTATATGGTGTTGCGGTGACAGACAACCAAGCCTCCTTGAATCTGCTCAAAAAACTGGGTATGACAGCGTCTAACGCTTGTTTGTACGATAGTAACGATCTCATCACTATGTCGATAAAAAGGCGTTGATACAGCGAGGAGTCCGTATGTTCAAGCTGGAAACTAGTCGATTAATATTGCGCGACATGAAGCTAAGTGATGAAGAGGCATTTGTCGCTATGTCTCAGGATGCCAAGTACCAGCGCTTTTATGACGAGAATGACTGTGCGCCAACTAAATACCGAGAGCTAACCAAATTGTTTGTTTCTCAGGCCATAGAAAAACCACGTACTTCTTACCAACTTGCGGTAGAAAGCAAGGTTAGCGGGCAATTTATTGGTACAGTTTGTTTACGGTTAGAGCAAAATGGACAGGCTTCTATGGGGTGCGCTTTCGAAAGGACAGCACAAGGTTCTGGACTGAGCATTGAAGCCGCCTCTGAGTTGGCAAACTTTGGCTTTCGTAAGTTAGGATTACACCGGATCTATGCCGAAACGATAGGTGACAACCTAGCGGCGATAAAGCTATGCCGAGCTTTGGGTATGAGGCAAGAAGCACGATTTAAAGAGCATCGTTTCTTCAAAGGAAGGTGGTGGGATACGGTTGTATTGGCGGTGCTTGAATCGGAGTGGGAACGCCTCTAACTTAGTTTTTACATTGGTTGTGGCGAAGCTTGCTATTATCGTGACAAGTAGACATTACGGAGAAAATAGACTGTGTCGATAAATATTAAGACTCACTTGATGTTCGAAGGGTTAGCGCAAAAGGCAATTGACTTGTATACGTCCGCAATTCCTAACTCCGACGTGAAAAGCATCAAACATTATTCCGATGGGACAATAGAGCAAGCTCATATCACGCTTAACGGTAATGACTATATGGTTATTGATAGTCCTGTGAAGCATGAGTTTACCTTTACTCCGGCGATGTCGATATTCGTTACTTTCTCGGAAGAGTCTACCCTAGTCGAGGTATACAACATTTTGTCTGCCCACGGCAATGTGATGATGCCACTCGACAACTATGGATTTAGCGATAAATTCGTTTGGTTCACCGACCAGTTTGGTGTGTCGTGGCAGCTAAATATGGAAGCAGAGTGAGTGGCGTTAAATGAATGCGAATAACATTTTCCCTATAAAAGATTTTACCAACACTGTTTTCTTAAAGCCTTTAGTCGACAAGAGTGAGGTGACTAACGTTCATGTCGGAGAATACAGCTATTACAGTGACTTCGAAGATCCCACTCAGTTCTTAACCAAGAACGTGCTGTATAACTTTGGGATATCGGGCAATGCATTACATATTGGTAAATTTTGTGCATTGGCCAACGGGATTCAGATCATCATGCCTGATGCCAATCACGTGACCTCTGGTGTGACTACATTTCCATTTGCCGTGTTTGGTGACCGTTGGTCAGAAGCCTTGCCATTATCGGAATACCCATTCAAATCTTACCAAGATACGGTCATTGGCAATGACGTTTGGGTGGGTTATGACGTGACTATCATGCCTGGTGTCACTATTGGTGATGGTGCGATCATTGGCGCTAAGTCGGTGGTATCGGGTGACATTCCTCCGTACAGTATCGCAGTGGGCAACCCTGCAAAAGTAGTCAAATTTCGTTTCGACGAAGAGCAGCAAGCTACGCTTAAAAAATTAGCTTGGTGGGACTGGGACATTGAACTCGTAGAACAAGCGATGCCGATACTTGTGAAAGGAGATGTTCCACAGCTTTTGAAGTTTGCTAATGAGCATGGGGTGGCTAAGTAAGCTTTTCTACTTTTCCAGAGGGCATCCCTAGAGAAATCTAGTTAATTAATAAAAATGGGTCACTGTCTTTTCATATTCGGTGACCTTTTATCTAGGTGCAATGTGATGGCTTCACAATTAAGAGCCCTCTACTGCGGTGAATCTGTTACACTGCCGCCCAAACTGAATACATTTAGATGCTGGATAAAGAATGAGCCAAGAACAACCTAACAACCCATTACACGGATTAACACTCGAGAAGATCTTAGTTCGTTTGCAAGAACACTATGGTTGGGAAGGCTTGGATGCGGAAATTCAGATTAATTGCTTCTACAACAACCCATCAATAAAGTCGTCGCTGAAGTTTTTACGCCGCACTCAGTGGGCTCGCGACAAAGTTGAAGCCTTGTATATTGATACGTTCTGCAAATAGCCAGCAATGGCAACAAGTTATTGAGAAAATCACGGGCAAGCCTAGTTGGGCTTGCCCGTGATCTAATATCATGCTGTTATTTGAAGCTTTGTTTGGCTATACCATCTAAGACAGAAATGGACTGCGCATTAGATGCGCGGTCAAAGTGCACGTTGACTTGTACTCCCGCCTTTTCGAATACCACTTCATCAAAATCGGTCATTGCAATCTTGTAGCCCTTACTTGCAAACAGCGTTGTTATTTGAGTACGTTGTCTAATTTCTAATGCGGATGAAAGCAGTTTATCCATGTGGTATTCCTCTCTCAATCAAGTAAGTGTGGTTCAATTTTAGTATGAACTTGTATGCTTATCCATTCAGGTTGGTTGAGCATAAATGTGGTGGTTCCAAATTGCATTGTTGATAGCAATAGCTTTCGCAGTATATAGACTGACATTTTATGCATTGAATGACTTTGTGTGACAGCGTTAAAAGGCTAGCTATTTATTACCGTCTACCTTGTTAGTAACGCGAAATACCTGCTTACAAAACGGTGAGTAGAAAGGTTATTGATACCAATTGTCAGATAGGCGTATCTCTGCGCCGAGACTGATATAGAATGAATGTTTTACGACTTGAGAAACCTTGATGCCTAATTCTATACAACAGCAAATCGGTAATATTGCACTAGTGGTTGAGAACTACGATGACGCGATCGATTTTTACACGAACAAACTCGAATTTACTTTGGTTGAAGATACTGATTTAGGTAGCGGAAAGCGCTGGGTGCAAGTGTCACCACCCAACTCCAATGGAACGAACTTGCTCTTGGCTCAGGCGAGCAATCCCCAGCAATTGGAAGCGGTTGGAAACCAAACAGGAGGGCGAGTGTTCTTATGTCTTCAAACTAACGACTTCTGGCGTGATTATGAGCGAATGACAGCGAAAGGCATCACGTTCAATGAGCAACCTCGTGAAGAGGAGTACGGGATAGTTGTGGTATTCGAGGATTTGTATGGTAATAAATGGGATCTACTCGAAATGAAAAACTCTGCTGAATGATAGGGCTTAAAGGGGCGTTATAAACATATGCACGATTTTTGCCATCGGATTGTCGATATTAATGATAGTGACTTTCAACAGCTAACCTATGAGCTGAGTGGAGTGCTCAGTGTGCTCACTAATGATTCTGGTAATAGCTCATTTAATCAAGATGCGTTCGACTCTAATTCTGATGCTGCGATTGTTGTCTACAGCTCAAGCCATCCCGTTGCTTGCGGTGTGTTTCGTCTGGTATCGGAGCAAATCTGTGAGTTAAAAAGAATGTATTCAAAACAGGTAGGAGCTGGTGGCTATCTTCTGGCTGAACTAGAGCGAATAGCTAAAAAGAAAGGATACCAAGAAGCCATTTTGTCTACGAGAAGAGTAAACACAAGAGCCATAGCCTTTTATCTACGTAAGCAATATTGCGAGTGCGAGCCCTATGGACGTTATGTTGGGGTAGACCGCTCGATATGTTTTCGCAAGAAGCTATAAAGTTTGCTTGTGAGAGCCGGTGTTTCAATGCTGTGGATTCGTCGGAAGTGCTTTAGTCGTCATCTCTTTTCCAAAGCTCACGGATTGTTACAATATTTTAGGCTTTGCTTACGAATGGGATGAGGGTGTTAAGATAAAATAAATACATATTAATCAATATCTTATTGAGTGTATTTCGCAGGGCTAGTGATTGGTTATTCTATGTAAAACACGCTTACAAAATGTCACTATTGTGTGTGTAAAGCCAAAGATATGATGCGAGCTTCTTACAAGATGCTCAAGGCACGAATGTCATGAAAATACTCGCTGTTACCTCTCTGGCTCTTCTCGTATCGGGCTACGTTGCATACGACAAGCTCTACCATCAGCCACAGCAAAATCAAATCGAAGCAACCGGAATGCTGTTTCAAATTGCCCATAAAGAAGGATGGCTTAACTTAATGGAAGCGTTGAATGACCTAAATAGTGGTCATGGTATTAGCCATCGAAGAGCTGAAGTTACGGCCAGTGAGGGGAACACTGTCTTTGCTGAGGGGCGAGTGCACTTTTACTCTGATGTACAGTCTGTGTGCAAAGATGTAACCTTCTCTTTTACGAAGAAGTCACTGAATGACTATACGCTGATGAGCCAACAAGAGTGCTAATAGAGTGACTCGAGCTCACAGTAATTACGGTGAGCTCATAGCGTTAACCTATCCGCAGCACTTCTTAAATTTCTTACCGCTTCCGCAGCTACATGGGTCGTTGCGGTTAGGTGTCTTTTCGAAAACCGTTGTTTTAGGTCTATTTAATACGGTTTCAAGTTCGATGATATTTTCTTCTGCACTTGCGTCAACGACGATATTGGCAAACAGGCTGTGAGCTTGTAACGTTTGCTCAATCTCTACTTTTCTTTCTTCAGTCGCTACTTGGATTGCTAATGGCGCTTCTTCAGAGCCTGGCTTTACATCTCGGTTAACGTTATAGCCCGACATTACGTGGTTCTGGCGTGTTTCGATTCGGCCCTTAAAAAACATTTTCGACATGCTAAGTTCTCTGATTGTGGGTGAGTAGGAGAGCGAGCGGTGGATTATACCCATGTAGGCCAAGAGATAAAGCGATAAAAAGGTGTCGGACTGTGATGTGAGCTTGTCACTACGCTTGCGCATGTTTGAGCGTATGTGTAGCGTTATTCAATAACCAATCATAGGGAATTGAAGTCGTGCGAGAGTCGTTACGGGAAAAAATACTGCAGATCTGCAACAAGAAAATCGAGCAAAAGGGCGATAACGTCGGCGTGTCGTTTTATGCTTTCTTTGCCAATAAGAACGATGATCCAGAATTGTTGATGGAAGCCGCGACATGGTGGATTCAGACTCACCAATTAGACCATTTTGAAAAGGCCCATAAAATCATAGCCATGGTGGAGGAAGGGGCGTAACGCTATTCGCTAAGTTGGTGTTGGTGAAGTAGAGAAGAATCAAGGAGAGGCAATAATGGCATCGCAGATTTCGATTGAGCTTTTTCGCTCGTATGGCACTCATGCACTAAAAAAAATATCGATTGAAATCGATAAAATTACCTTGGTGGTTGCTCCATGGGAAGAGCTCGATAAAGAAGCCACAGCGGTATTCGAACGCATCAAGATTTTGTATATAGAGGCGGAAGGAAAGGTTCCAGGAGAATCTCTCGATTATGAAATGCCTTGGGATATTATTCGATTGGACTCACAGCCAGTCGCAGACGAAGTCTGGGAATTCGGTTTATGTTGCGACAACTTTATCATTGGCTTTAGTGGTCAATGGCCTGAAATAGCGTTTGAGTAACTGCAACCAACTATTCTACAAGAAAATAAAAAGGCGAGCGTTAGGCTCGCCTTTTTTGATTGCGTTACACTACGCCAAGCCTACTACCCAAGTAGAATGGACGTCTCGATGAGATGATGAGCGTGGTCCATAAACTGAGGAAACTCGCTCGAGATATGGTGGTATCGTTCGTCTAACGAGTCGGCAACAGCGATAGCTGTAAATGTAGCGATCGCTTTAGTTTGGTTGTGTGAAAGAAATTCTCTCAGCCCTTTGAGCTGTACCTTATTAGCGTTTTCTACCTTGTAGATAGCGTCATTGATCATCTCGATGGTGAGAGTGAATCCGGCATTGCTGTTCATAATCGTTCTTGTAATTAGTGTTTTATAATGAAGTGGTTTTCCCAGTATCACGTCAGTATATTCGCACTAGGTACGTTAAATTATGATTAAGATCAGGTGGTTGTTAGTTAGGCGACGTGCGATAAATAAAGCGAGTTGTTGATCTCAATGCATGTTCGTTAGCGTCGCTCAGAGTTACACTCTGCACTGTTTGGGGAAATCTCCCTGTTTAAGAGAGTTACGTTATGTTCAGTTTCAAGCCGTCAGTGTTAAACGTCGATGGTAAACCGGTATTGCTAAGACCTGAAGACTCTAATTTAGTGGAGTCGGCGCGCCGTGCAAAAGTGAATATTCCGGCACCATGTTTGAAGAATCAGCGCAAACAGGGATGTTGCAAGGCTTGTCTCGTTGAAGTAGATGGTACAGAAGCGTTTGCATGCTCGACAAAACCAAAAAGTAATATGAATGTGGTGGTGCGCCGAAAAGATTTAGATGAAGTCAGAAAGCAATCGATTAAGAATTTTAAAGCGAAGATTAAAGCGGGAACAGCGACACCGTGTCAGTGCCGCTGAGGGGGGAATCCCACCTATAGTAGATAGTCGTTCTTTAATTCGGGTGCTGTCGAAAGGTATTCAATAAACTCGAATTGGATGTTGTGATCTTCCATGTAATAGGCATTTTTGCGATGAGGGTGGGGGTTGCCACGGTGATCAACTTCGTATCCCGCCTGACTAAGACGCTCCTCAAGCTCCGATAAGTTTGGCACAACGATACCTATGTGCTTCACACCGGTAAACTCTGCTGTCCAGTCTTCCGCGTCACCTTTGCCTGTGGATGAAAGTGCGATGTATGAGCTCTCGTCCCCGACGTGGCACCACTCGATCTCTTTGCCTGCATCATTGGTGTATCTGCCGCCGCCTCGAACAGACCACTCAGGCAATGCAGAAGTCAAAAAGCGGATGGTTTTTTCTGGGTTAATAACACCGATGTTGGCGTGTTCTACGTAGCTTTTCATAATTTGTCCTTTAAGTATTTGTATTAATGACGAAATCAGAGCCTTCATTCTCTAGGTCTGGAGATACTCTAATACCTAAAGTTAACTTGAGGTAAAGTGCTAATTTCAATTATTTTTGTGCTGCCACTAGTCAAAGTGGGAGATTGCGAAATAGTGGAGCTAAGCTACCACTAAAGGGTAGTTATTCTGCTAAAAGTCTAAATGGTTCCTATACTTATTGTATTTGGAACGGCAACCTTCAACATTAGTATGACCAGAAAGCTGTTATGCTTAATTACATTGCTATTTATGACTTGTCTGAGCCCCAGAAGCTTTGCCGATCATGAAATGCATTTTTTCCTACCTGATTTTCCCCCTTACACTACCGTTGACTCGAACGGCGATATCGTCGGAATTGGTATTGACAAAGTATTGCCAATACTTGAAGCCATTGAGGTCAATTATACGCTTGAAGTGGGGTCTAACCATGGTAGGGCGCTCTCTGAGCTGAAGCTTGGCCGCTCCGATGGCATGTTTATGGCTTCGCAAAATGATGAACGCGACCGCTACGCCGTCTTTTCTGAATCTGTAATGACCAACCGTTGGGTATGGGTAGTACGAAGACAAGACGCCAAAGGGTTTCAGCCCAGTTCTCCATCATTTCGTGCGACAGGCTCGGTGACTAGTTTGCTTAACACTAATACTCATTATTGGTTGATGCGAGAGGGCTATAACGTTGCACCGCCAGCGAACGATATCAGAAAGCTAGTACAAAAGCTGAACAACAAGGAAGTGGATGCGATTATGGTCGCAGAGGTGGTGTTGTTAAGTGAAATTGAAGAGCCAGACCGCTATCAGATAGTGCTTCAAGAAGCGAAAGAGTTTGGGATTTATGTATCCAAGGAGTACTTGGAGCATCACCCTAATTTTATGAAGAATCTAAATCGGGCTATTTTGCAGTACCGCTAGAATGCCTAGCGGTACTTTTCTATAAGCGGCTTATTTGGTCTTAAAGAAGCTCAGTTCATGTTTTAGCTTTTCGGTAGCGGTAGAGATGCCCTCATTGATAGAAAGCGTCTCGTTGGTGTTCTCCAAGCTATGTGCAACGAGGTTATTGATTTCCTCTAATCTTTCTGAACAATCGATAGTCACTCGAGATTGCTCTTCCGATGTTGTTGCTACCATAGAGTTGATGTCGGTAATATCGCTGATCTCTTGCTTGATACTGTTAAACACCACCGCAATTTGTTCACTCAATTCCTGAGATTCACTCACAAGATTACTGTTCTGGACCATGATTTCATCGGCAAGCTTTGACTGCTCTTGTAACTGGGTGATGATTTCTTGAATTGAGACTGTCGACTTTTGTGTCTTCTCTGCGAGTGCTCGAACCTCATCTGCTACCACTGCAAATCCTCGGCCTTGCTCTCCCGCGCGAGCCGCTTCGATTGCAGCGTTTAATGCCAGCAAGTTGGTTTGTTCCGATAGGCCGTTAATCACCTCAACGACAGAACTAATGTTGTCGGAATAGGTGCGTAGTACATTTACGATTTTTGCAGACTCATCCATGGAGAGCATAATCTGGCCAGAAATTGCTTGTGACTGCTCTAGTGTGATACTGCTTTGTTCAATCGACGCCATTGTTGATGTTGTTGACGTTTCTGCTCGCTCCGCGTTGCTGGCGACTTCTGCTGCGGTAGCGGAAAGCTCGGTTGATGCGGAGGCCACTTGCTCAATCTCGCCAAACTCTTTCTGCGCATTGTCTGCGTTCATTCTGATTGAGTTCGAAATCTGCTGTTGGGCATGGGCAAGCTCGGCCATGATGTTATCGGCGTTTGTCATTACCTTGGAAACTGAACCTTGCAGAGATTGTAAAGAATCAGAAATGATATCAAGTTCATTGTTGGCTTTCGGGAACGACCATTCAGTAAATCGCCCGTTACCCATGGATGAAATAGAGTCCACAAGGGTAGGTAGGTGTTTGAGCTCTCTTTTCAGTGCGATATAGGTAATCAGCACACCTAAGACGCCCATCCCAAGAAGGACAAGTATTGTTGACACAATAAACGTGTTACCAGTGTCAACCGATTCACTTTGGCTCGATACAGCGTAGAGTACATTTCCGTCTTCTAGAATATGACGAGATACACTAAACCAGCGGCCACTTGGCGTTTGATACAAAGTGGGTTCAAGCGTAGATCCTTTGTAGCTTGGGCGAACATCATAAATGTTTTTATCTACCCAACTTTCTGGAACGCCCCCCACTAACATCACCTTACCCGAAGGGTCTGTGATGACAAAGTTAACGCCCAAATCGGGCATAAGCTCTGATAGATTTACATCAATACCGAGAACACCAGACGTTTTAGAGTTTGAAATCAAAGGAACGCTCACGGTAGCTGTCAAATCACCGGTATGGGAAATATAAGGCCTAGTAATGTGGGATTGCTTACCATTTATGACTACTTCAGTGTACCACTCTCTATTCATCGTCTTAGCGTTAAAGTCGGGTATCCAGCCGCCGCCGTTAGTCTCTGCGGCGAAAACTCTCCCTGATAAGTCTGAGAAGAAAACTTCTATATAAGCACTATCGCTGTTTAAAATCTTTTGAATACTCGTTTTTACGTCGTTTTCATCGAAAGACTTGTTCGGGTTGAACAATATAGATGCAGATATGCCTGTCGTTGTCTCGACCAGTTGGTCACGCATGTTTTCATAGGAAACAGTCACGGATTCAACAACAACATTATCTGCTCTTTTAATGTTTCCTTCTTTCCATTGTGACAGGTAATGATAGGTACCAGCACCGACTATAGAGATGACTATCGCAGACATCAATATGAACATAGATATGATCTTTTTAATCATTTTAGAGCCTCGAGCAAGCAAAAGTGCAGACTTACAAAGTTGTTAATAGTGCAAATTTGATAATAGTTATGTAAATGAATATTACCAACTTTGTAATTGACGGCACTAATAAATAAGCTAAATGAATGCTTTTGCTTCTTATGATTTTCTTATAGTTGTTTGGATTTTTTGAAAAATAATGTTGAACGTTGCATTTTATTTGGGGTTTACATCACACATATGAGCGTTGGGAATGAGAGGGATTTAGATCTTTTTGCTTTTTTTGTGCTTCAAATAGGCTCTGCATCCAAAAATGGTTAGGTTTAACTGATGTTTCTGTCAAAAATATAGGCCTAACACTTTGTACAAGTATTAGACCTTAACTATTTATAGGTAGGGGAGCGTTGCTAAATTCTGAAAGTGTTCGCTAGGTTTTTCAGTGAGGTTGCCAATTGAGCTTGCTCGCTGGCCGTGGCTGCAATTTGGCTTGCTCCTGTTGTAGACTCTGTCGACTTTTCTTCAACACTCATGACGTTTTGTGCGATGTCTTGAGTAACCACGGCTTGCTCTTCTGTTGCCGTAGCGATTTGTTCAGTCATACCGAAAATGTGGCTGATAGATTCTGAAATTCCAGATAGCGCTTCTTCCACTGAGCGAGAGTCTTCCACTGCGGCAGACGCTTTCTTCTGGCTATTGTCGATGACATTGAATGCAGATTCGACATCGGATTGAAGTGAATTGATAAAGCCCTCGATTTCCATGGTCGAGTTTTGAGTGCGCTGAGCCAGCGTTCTAACTTCATCGGCAACGACGGCAAAGCCTCGTCCTTGTTCGCCTGCTCGAGCGGCTTCAATCGCTGCGTTTAGTGCTAGCAAGTTAGTCTGTTCTGCCACCGACTTAATCACATCAATTACGCTGTTAATGTTATTGCTGCTCTCATGTAGGTGAGTAATTTTCTGTGCGAGGCTATCGATTTCTGTGGCTAGGCTTTCAATCGACTGATATGAACTACGCACTGTTGTCACACCACTCTGCGCTTGGTCATCGGCCAGTTTCGCAGATTCCGCTGTTTCTTGAGTTTTGGTTGCCACTTCATTAACGGTTGTGGAAAGCTCTTCAATCGCAGTCGCTATCAAGCCAATTTGATCTTGCTGTTCTACCATAGACTCAGAGTTGTATTGGCAAGTTTGCGAGGTTTCTTCTGCGGCGGAAGCAAGGGTCATACTTGAGTTCGATAGATTATCAATCACACCTGAGAACTTTTCGAGTGTGGAGTTAAGTGAGATTGCAATGATGCCCAACTCACTCTTACCCGCGTATTGGGTACGTGCAGTTAAGTCGTTGTCGTCGCGTACTTTTGACATTACTGAGGTGAGATCTTTCACTCGTGAAGACAAATCGCGAATCGTCATAGCGCTCACGATACATACCACTAATAGAATTGCGATACCGAATGAAACGCTGGTGATTAAGGCTGTCTGCGCGGATTGGTATCGTTGCTCTGTTAACGCGATTAAGCTATTTGCTACGTGGTTTTCGGTCTTTTTCAGTTGGCCAATTCGCCCCGTTGCTTGACTGAACCAGTGAGTAGGATCCACATTGAAACCACTCGCTTTGGATTCAGCAAGTTCACGCAGCTCATTCACAGCAATTACAGAAGGGGCTTTCATCTGCTGGGCAAAAAACTGATTGTTGTCGTCGTTAGCAAAGACTTTGAAGTTCGCAAAGTAGGTATCCTGCTGAGTAACCAGCGAGATAAACCTCACTAGCATGCCAGGACCGAACTCATCTTTAGCAAAGGTGTTACTTAATACAGCACGTTCAATTCCCGCACGCTCTTTACCCTGTAGGAAGTTATAGTACGCAACTACTTCTTCGCTAATGTGTGCGTCGTTACTGATGTGCGTAATAATGCCTGATACGCTCAGCAACATTTTGTTCAACTGAGTGTAATAGGCTAGAGCATCACCAAGTGCGATGGTTTGAGCATCTACTTGTCCGCGGATTTGTTGAATGCGGTTTAGGTGTTGGCTGATTTGGTTGTTCAGCTGATTGATCTGTTCGGAATCAAACTGATTGTCTTGCCAGTAATCGAGGCGCTGCTGTCTTTTTGAATCCGCTGCTTGGCGCTGCTTTCTGAGTTCATCTTTAAACTGTGTTCCTTTTGAACCTAAAAAACCCGCTGTCATACCGCGTTCTTTTTGAATCTCATGCACTAACTCACTGTATACCACAGAGAGTTTTGTTAGTTGGCTGAGTGTAGACATCTCTTTTACTGTCGAGATGTTGGTTGAAATAGACGACACACTAAGCCATAGAAAAGCGAGCAGTGGCAAAGCGACCAAAGAGATGATTTTATGTTTGAATGAAAAGTCGGATAGATTCATAGTTTGTTCCTAGCGACATGTTGACGATGCGAATATAAGTAAATGTTGCTGTTGCGCTAACAAAGGTCACATATTATTTATGGTTATTATTATCGGGCATGAAAGTAGTTATTATGTGCTACAACATCAATAACCCTAAAGGAGTATAGCTGCTGGATTATGCCTTGATGCGAGATATTTATTACAAATTCCAATAAAACTGTGATCTTAGTTTTGTCCCAAGTATAGGTCTCTGAGTTTGCTAGGGAACCGTTCTTCAAAGTGAATTCGAAGTTTGTTTGATTTCGCTCAATTTCAAAAGAACAGTGCTATCATGGGCGCTGTTTTGCTATTTTTGGTATTTATGAATGTTTCATGCCCATATATATTTTGCATTAAAAAACTTAGATTCTATCAAGCAGCTTAGAAACCGAATTCAAAGTGAACGGAACGACGTGTTACAGGTGTTCGAGCCCGTCAACAGGCTTGTGGGCCCCCATAAAATGCCGATGATGGAGCTGCATTTTGCCGATAATAGCCGCAATTTCATTGAATGGTTGGATGAAGCGAGAGATGGGATGTCGGTACTGATTCATCCTGTCAGTGACGAACATTTACTGGATCACACGGAACGTGCCGTGTGGCTAGGGCGTGAGTTAGGTGTCTTTGAAGAGAAGTTGTCCGCATAAACTAAGTTTAATCGATGAAACTAAAACAGTATCAGCGCTAAGCCGGTCAAAACGCGAAAAGCTCACTTCACAGTGAGCTTTTTCATTATATAGACACAATCAAATCAAAATTTAGAACGCCATCTGCCATTTGAAGTACAGCTCTTCATCCGCAGAATTGATACCAACACGAACTCGGTGGTTGTCGACTTGTTTGCCAACGAATGTGTCGACGGAGTGCGAATCGTAGTCGCCTTCACCCACGGTATAGAATGGGTCTAAGCCTAGGTGAAAACCGCTGCCAATATCTACACGTGTATACATACCAATTGTGCCTGTCAGCATGGTGTCTGTGATGTCGTTGTCATTGAAACCAACCATCGCTAATGGGTAGAGTTTAACTTTCTCGTGCACTTTGAATGTGTGAATGTAACCCACGCTACCAGAAACAGTATCGGTTTCATGGTTAAAGTAGGCTTCACCGTACACACCTCGGCCGTCGGTCATCCAAGCGTAACGTGCGTTGATTGCATCAGCACCATTTTTCGTCTCGATAGATAAAAGGTTTTTACCCCAAGCAAATCCTGCGCTTAAATCTACATTCCCTTCCGAAGTAAAACTGGTCCCAACTGATGAATATACCGCGGTAGGATCGCTCATATCTACACCTTTTTTGGCTTGTTCCTCAGCAACAGCGGGAACTGCGATACATGCACTCGCAAGTGAAAGAGTGAGCAGGGAGTGGAATCTCATTAGAAGTACCTCAATAGGACAGCCATTATTCTAGACACAGGAATAATATATTGATGTATTTATCAATGCTGAGCGCAATCAGGCTCCTTAATGAGACCGAAAAAAGGGCCTTTACTCAAATTAAACAAGTAGAGGCCCTTGGTGTGAGTTCTGTAATTGAGTGACGGCTACGAACTGGTTTGTGGTTGAGTATTGGTATCGTCGACCAGATTGTTGATCCACTTTTTCGACTGAATTCGGTGAGAAGTGAGTAATATTTTCACCACTTCTTCTGCCAGTATGATGGCCATAACAATATGCAGTGGCCAGCCTAACACCACGCCAGTGTAGTAGGCGAGGGGAATACCAATTGCCCACTGGCCGAACAAATCGATAAAGATGCTGTAATTGATGTCGCCACCGCTTTTTAGCACGCCACCAATGCCAACCATATTAAACACTCTGAGCACCATGCCAAAGGCCATTACCAAGCACACTTTAACGGCGCTATCTGCATCTTGGATTGGGCTACGTACCAGCAATTCTCGAATCAACGGCTCAGCGGCCAAACAAATTAGGGCGAGAACTAAGGCTAACGCACAAGCGGTGAGAACGTACCACCAAGAAGTGTCGGAAACACGCTGATACTCCTTCGCGCCAATTTCATTGCCGAGTATGATCGAGGCTGCCACGGCAAAGCCAAGAAAGGCAGAAATGAGTACCGACTCTATCGGAGCAAGTAGGGAGATAATCGCAAGGGCACCCACACCAAGCTGGCCCACGATAATGTTGTAGACCAAGATGCCGCCAGCCCAAGCAGTGTCGTGAATGATCATGGGTCTCGCGACATTAATATAGCGTTTACGGTGCTCGGCTGTGCGTGCTTCTGCCCAGTTATGTGCTTGTGGGAAAAGATGCCCATAATGACGCTTAGCCATATAAAACAGCACCACGGTATGAACGGCTCGGGAGATAGTCGTACCAATTGCGGCACCGATTACCCCAAGTTCAGGGAAACCAAATAAACCGAAGATCAAGAGAGCGTTTAATGCTGCGTTAACGATTATCGCAACAAGGCTGACAGTGGTTGGGAGTTTAGCTTCACCTACTGACCGAAGGGCGTTTTCAAGCGGCACTACCAATGCTGTAGCCAGCAAGCTTACACCAGTCACCATCAAATAATCGGTTGCTAACGCGACATATTCAGGGTCATCAGCAACGATAGAGACAACGGCCGTTGGCGCGAACGTATACAGCAAAATGAAAGGGACACTGAACGCGACAGCTATCGCCCAAGTTTGTGCCAATGTACGTCGAATGCCATCAAAGTTATTTGCACCAAAGTATTGTGAAGCTAGCACACTAACTGCGCCACTAGCCCCTACAATCATGATCAGGTTAAAGAAGAAAATGCGGTTGCCTACGCCGACTGCTGCGGTGGCAGACTCGCCTAATTGGCTGACCATAAAAATGTCTACCACCCCCAACAATGAAAACAGCATTCCCTGCATCGAGACTGGTAATCCAATATCGATGAGCTTGCGCCAAAATTGTTTATCTAGGGAACGGTAGGTGGTTAGCATCGCAAAACTCCTTAAAGCATATGCAAAGAAGTTTAAATAGTTACGGTGATTATGTATTGTTTAAACTTATCAAAAACCTTTGCAAAACTATCATTATGCTCGACAGGCAAGAACGATTTACCATTTCAGATAAAACCAAACATGAATTTATCGACCATAGCCACGTGTTGAGGCTAGAGGAGTTAGGCATTGTTCAGTGCGGTATTGCTACCTGTCGAGACGATTTCTCAGTGTTTCGTAAGCATCAACAAAAACACATGCTGCTTTACACTGTAAAAGGCAAAGGCTGGTTAGAGAGTCACGGTCAAAAGTTTCATCTCGAACCTGGGTCTCTCATTACTGTTCCTGCTGGCGTTGAGAATGGGTTTGGTCTCAGTGAAGAGGATTGGCAAATCGCTTGGATTTTTCTTTCCCCTGAGCATGATTGGGAACACTTCTGTGATAGTGATATCAAGTATACGCTCACGCCTGTTGCTGAAGTGATTTATGCATCTATTCTAGCGCTGCTTCGTTCTATCGCACTACCGATTGACCTTGGAGGCGGGGTGGCAATCAAAGTAGTGGAGCAGATTGAGCTGATGATCAATACCCCAATGGAAACGGAAGAATCGCGTAACACCAGCCGGATGAGACACGTGTTTTACCAAGTGCAACGTCAGTTACATAAAGACTGGACGGTGGCTCAGCTTGCGAGCATGCTGCCCTGTTCTGAACCTCACTTCCACCGGTTATGCCAACAAATCTATGGTCACAGCCCTAAGGTGCACCTCACCCGCATGCGAATGGAATACGCAGCTCGATTGCTGGGCTCAACAGTTTGGTCGATTCAACATATTGGAGAAATTGTCGGATATCCGAATGCGGCTAACTTCAGCACTCGCTTTAAGCGTTGGGGTGGAATGACACCAAGGGAATTTCGAGTTCGGTTGGAAAACGCAAATCGCCTCTAGCAGAGGCGATTTATGAGGAGAACGATCTCGGCTGAATCTAGTCAGAACCCTAGTGACTCAAGCGAGAATCGTTATAGATATTACAAGTCGATACGGTAAACGGAAGTTGTACCACTCACTTCATTGCCAACGGCAAGTAAGTGCTGTCCGTTACGTTGGAAGTACTTGATGGATTCTGGCCCTAAATCGCCTGCTTTCGGGTTGTATTGGCCGTTGTCACAATCGCCGTCGTCCACTTTAGTACAAACTGGCTGGCTGTAATCACGATTATTCACATAGCGGATAAACATAGCATCAACAGGGTTAGTCACGTCGTAAATCATAATACCTCCCTGGCGCTCTAATCCTATAAACGCGTAGTGGCGGCCGTTAATATGAGCGACTTCAATGGCTTCAGGCTCTACGCCTTTATCATCACTGCGATCGTCGCCACTGCTGTTGTTGTCATTGGTGCTGTTAAAGTTCTCTTTCTCTGACAGTAGTGCAATGTGTGCAAATTGATCGCCGCTATCAAACATGAGTTCTCCGTCTTCACGCCAGATAGAAAAAGAACGAGTGCCGAATGCTTGCACAGGTTTATCAGCCGCAATAGGTGTCTCGCTTGCAATCACTTTGAGACGGCCAAGTTGTTTTTTGTCTTTCAAAGCGGCTGCGAGTGGGTGATCTTGCGCTACGTTCAATTTCTTGCCTCGAACCTCATCAGTGTAAGTGATACAGAAATCGACTTCAGAGTCATATTGTTCGCTTTCTTTGTAGTCATCACCGTCCCAATCGTAACCCATCTCATCACATTGCTTTTGAGTCGTCTTCAATCCGTACTCACGACCATCGCCTTCATTTGCGGTGACAATGTAACTTACTCCATCAACCTCGTAATTAGCGATTGAGTCTGGCATGTATAACCCCTCAAGCATTGGATAGGAAACTAGGTTGCCAGTGACTTTATCTTTGTTAGATGCATCGAGTTGGTGGCTTTGCCAAGATTTTCCACCAAACCCGTAAATAGCGTCGATTTGAGCCGTTTCGACATCGATTTTCGCCATAGCGTTGTTTTCTTGTAGTGCTACAAACAACTTGCCTTTGTCATCAAAAGTTAAGTATTCCGGCTCTAAATCTTGTGCAACGGTAGCGTTAGGAGCGGAGATGCGTACCTGTTGGCCTAGCTCTGAATGGCGCTTCTCACCCTGATTGAATTCAGTGAAACGGATTTGTTTGACGTTAGCATTCTCTATGCCTTCAGCCAGATCAACCAGCGTAATGCTGCCTTCTGGATCGACACTATAGTCTCCAGACGGTTCGCCTTCGTTAGCCGTAGCAATGTAACGGCCATCTTTTGAAAAACTCACCATATCTGGCAATGCGCCAGTAGGGAATGTTGTTATAAGCGCTAATGTATCTGAACGGTACAGCGCGATAATACCGTTTTGCTGTTTGTCTTTGTTTTCAATTGCAACCGCTACCAGTCCATTGTGCGTAGAGACGCTATTCGCTGCGCCAATTTCAACGCCAGACGCTACAGCAGCGGACTGCAAATCAATGTTTGCGATACGGGTTGGAACCGAATCACTGCTCATTGAATGAATGTCGACTTGCTTAGCTTGGGCGTTCACGACGTATAGCTTATCGGTACAACTATCGTAACTCACGATTTCAGCAGCCGAGGTTCCGAACTCTGCGTCTGCAATTGAACGACCAACGAGAGTCAAACCACTAATGGAGGACTCGCCTTGCTCGGCAACTTGAGGCGTTTGGCATTGGATATTGAGTGCTGATGTCGCAGCGGTTGGTGTGCTTGAGGTTTGGCTACATGCAGCAGCAAAGAGTGACAGCCCTGTCACAGGTAAAATGCGGTAGTTGAAAGACAAAATTTTCCCTTACTGATTATTCTATTTAATAGTGCTTTGAAGCGTTGAGGAAAATACATAATGAATATGAACGATAAGTTGTGGATTTATGACGATTTTATTGCTCGTGCCTAAAATGGAAGCCGTATGGTGTGTGAAAACACCACCATTTGCACCTACACTCATAAAAAATAATAAGACAAATTTCATATAAACCAGTTGGCTTACTTGTTTAGCTTTGCCCCTTTGGCAAGGAATGCACTAGCTTGTGGGCTAAGGGTTATATTATGAAGATTGCTACCAAAATCATTGTTGCATGTACTGTTTTATGTGCCATTGGCGTAGTTGTGAGTGGTGGGTTTGTTGGGTGGAAAACATCAGGCCTATCGGAAAACGCGCTATACCAAAGAGCGTCTAGTCAGCTCATCTCTGTAAGAGAAATCAAGAAAAGTGAAATCGAACGCTACTTCGACCAGATTCACTATCAGTTAGAGACGCTCGCTGATGACGTGTCAACCAAGCAGGCAATGCGGGCGTTCAAAGACGCGTTTGCGCAGTATCCTACTTTCCAAGTATCGCAAGACGATAAGCAGAAACTCAAAAACTATTATTCGTCCCAGTTTGGTGCGACCTATCGCGACGCAAACAACGGTCAATCTGCTAACGAACTGCAACGGTTAAGCCGTATATCGGACACGGGAATTGCCTTGCAAGCCCGTTATATCGGGGTGAATCCAAATGGGTTAGGAGATAAGCACCAGCTTAAGGCTGATACATTAGGTAATAGCTATGATAAGGCTCACGAGATCTATCACCCACCAATTAAACACTTTTTAGAGGCATTCGGTTACTACGATATCTTCTTAGTCGACAACGATGGCAACGTAGTGTATTCGGTGTTTAAAGAACTCGACTTCGCGACTAACTTAAACAGTGGCCCTTATCAGGGGAGCGGGATTTCTAAAGCCTTTAGTGCCGCGGTTGGAATGCAGGTCGAGCAGTTTCATCTAGAAGACTTCGCCCCTTATTATCCATCTTACGAAGCGGCAGCATCGTTTATCGCGACACCTATTTATGATGGCTCTACTAAGTTAGGGGTGCTGATCTTCCAAATGCCAGTGGATGAAATCAATGAAATCATGACATTCAGCGGTAATTGGAGCTACGCAGGTTTAGGGGCAAGTGGAGAAACTTACTTAATTGGCCCAGACAAATTGTTACGCAGCCAATCACGCTTCCTAATTGAGGATCCTGAAGGCTATTTCAGTGCGCTGAGCTCATCAGGAGTAAGCCAACAAATTATCGGCCAAATAAAAGGTAAAGGCTCTGCCATTGGGCGTCAGGAAGTGGCTACGCAAACAGCCACTCAGGCGCTTGGTGGGCAAAGTGGTATCAGTGTCGTGCCCGACTATCGAGGAGTAAGGGTATTTTCTGCTTATGCGCCAATTGATGCAGCCGGCCTGAAATGGGGAATCCTCACCGAGATTGATGAAGCGGAGGCGTTAGCGGACGTTCAAACACTCAATAAGTCCGTAATGAGCAGCGTTATCGTCGCAATTCTCATTATTGTAGTTGTCTCCGTGGTGCTGTCTTACTTTGTTGGGGGCAGCATTTCCAAACCGATTCGCTTAGCTTCAGAGAAAATTCAGGCCATTAGCCGAGATAACGACCTGACAGCAAGGCTCGAAGAACATGGCAAAGATGAGATGACGGAACTGGCAGTATCGTTAAACGCTTTGTTTGAGCACTTACAGAACATGATAAAACAGTTTGCAACCGCGACGGACACGCTGAATGTAAATACACAGACCATGGCCAGTAACATGGACAGTACTCGCAGCGCGGTAGGTGAGCAAAATCATCGTACCGAGTCGGTAGCCACTGCGGTGAACGAAATGAGTGTGTCTATTTCTGAAGTGGCTCAATTTGCTAATCGAGCTGCAGACTATGTGAAAAATGCTAATGACACGGGTACGCAAGGCGTAGCGGTTGGGCAATCTTTAGGTGACGAGATCTCTCAACTGAGCGACGAAATGCGTACCGCTGTTGATGCGATTACACGACTTCACGCAGAAAGTAATTCGATTGGTGAAGTGCTGGATGTGATTCAAGGAATCGCAGAGCAAACTAATCTACTGGCATTGAACGCAGCGATTGAGGCAGCAAGGGCGGGCGAGCAAGGTCGCGGCTTTGCTGTGGTAGCGGACGAAGTGCGTTCATTGGCGGGCAGAACTCAGTCGTCGACGGAAGAAATTCGCGCCAAAATTGAGTCTTTGCAGAGCGAGACTAATGCCGTAGCGAAAGGCATTGAAAGCGCTAATGCAACGGTGATTAAAGGGGTAGAGACTTGTTCAGAAAACACAGAAATGTTGACTCAAATTGTCTCAATGTTAACTGAGTTGAATGAAATGAATGTACAGATCGCCGCTGCTACAGAAGAGCAGCGTGCAGTGACAGAAGACATAAGTAGTAGTGTGACTTCGATAGCAGACGCGTCAGCTGAAGTGTCATCTCAGGTGAATGATGTGGATGATGTGCTTAAGGGCTTGTCTGATCAAGCGAATGACTTGAACCACGAAATGGCTCAGTTTAAGTACTAAGTAAGGCGCAAAGTTAAGGTATGCAGAAGGGGTTACTCATGTCGGAAATGGATCCGATAACCTTGCTTTGGTTACTGCTGTGTTCTGCGCTAGCGTTCCTGATGCAAGCAGGTTTTACCCTCATTGAGACAGGGAGTATTCGCGCGAAAAACTCCGTTAATGTCGCAATGAAGAATCTTGCTGACTTTGTCGTCGTCAGTTTTGTATTTGTGTTTTGGGGCTTTCACCTCACGGGAGGTGAAAGCCTTTTTTCGTTTGAGCATTGGCCAATTAACCCAGATAGCGCGCCAGTGTTACTTTTCAATATTATGTTTGTGACAACCGCTGCGACGATTGTGTCCGGATGTGTTGCCGAGCGAATGAGCTTTAAAGGCTATGTAATTGTCGCATTTTTTGTCGGTGCGCTGTCTTACCCTGTGATTGCCTACTATGGTTGGAATCCGCACTCATGGTTTGTGTTAAACCATTTTACTGACTTTGCGGGTAGCACCATTGTCCACGTAACTGGTGGGATAATTGGCTTAATTGGCACTTGTATAATCGGCCCAAGGTATCTGCGTTTCCATCAGGGTAAGAATGCGTTGGCATTCCCTTCGTATAACCTAACCTTAGTGACGCTGGGCGTGTTCTTTCTCCTGTTTGCTTGGATGGGATTTAACGGCGGGAGCTTGTATCAGTTTAACTCCAGCATTTCCTCAATTTTGCTCTATACCTTGCTTGCAGGGGCCACCGCCGGAGTGGTTGCTTTGCTGTTGGTGCTGAATAAGAAGCACATTCCTATCACTTATGTCATGAACAGCATTTTGGGTGGTTTGGTCGCGGTGACAGCCAGTGTTCATTTGGTGTCGATATATGATGTGCTGGTGTTAGGGGCACTAGGGGCATTCACCGTACTGCTAGGAGATAAGTGGTTAATTAAAAAGGAAATTGACGATCCCGTCGGCGCAGTACCCGTGCATCTTTTCTGTGGTGTGCTCGGGACAATCTATGCAGGTTTTGTGGCCAGCCGAACGACAGGGGAGCCATTATTCTACATGCTGTTGATTCAATTGCTTGGCGTGTTATTGGTGCTTGCGTGGGCAGGCCTGACGGGGTTTTTGATATTCACATTGCTTAAGCGCAAAGGGTTGCACCGGGTGACGGAAAATGATGAGAAAGTCGGCCTGAACATCAGTGAACATGGTGTGACCATGAGTTGGTTTGAAGCTGTCAAAACCATCGAGAAAATTAGCGCACAAGGAGACTACACCCGCCGTGTTCCCGTCGAAATCGGTACGGAAGCTGGAGATGTGGCGACTTCTTTTAACCACCTACTTGATGAATTAGAAAAGAACATTGAAGTCTTGCACGATATTAGTCAGGGCAACTTACGAGAAGTAGAGATCACGCCACACAGTGATAAAGACGTACTGGCCAATTCTCTGGTGACTATGGTTGATAGTTTACGTTCTATTCTGGATGAAGTAGAAGATCAAATCAGCAGTAAAACGCTCCAGCTTGAAAGTAATCAAAGTTCGTTGATGGAGCTGATAGAAAAATTCAAACATACCCAAACTCAGCTCATGGAAACCAAGAAAATGGCAGCGCTATCGGGCATGTTGGTTGGTATGGCGCACGAACTAAATACGCCACTTGGCATCACAGTGACGGCAGCCTCTTTACTCCATGAGCGTTCCCAAGTGTTAAAAGAGCGCTTTAATGACCATACGATCTCAGTTGAAGATATGGCTGAGTTTTTTAGCGTGTCGACTCAATGTTTAGAGATGATCAACGACAATCTATATCGTTCTTCCGATTTGGTAAGTCAGTTCAAAGCGGTGGATCAAGAGATGTCGCCGGAAGAGCCTAAAGTCGTGGTGTTAAATGAAATACTCAACGACATCTACATTCACCTTAACGAAAAACTTACTGCTAATGGTGTCGAATTCACGATTGATTGCGACAAAGAAGTGCTGGCGCATGTGCCACCACTGTCATTGCGTTGTGCGTTAGAAGAGCTGGTCAACAATAGCGTAAAGCATGCATTTTCCGGTGAGCCCGCTGGCAACAAGCACATAACCGTGTCTGTCGTGTCGTTAGGCGAACTTATCCAACTGACTGTTGAAGACAACGGGCGCGGTATTAACGGTGAGCACATTGAGCAAATCTTTCAACCATTCTTTACGACGCTTCGCGCTAATGGCGGTGTTGGGCTGGGGCTTTATATGGTCTACAACATCTGTACCAAAAAGTTTAATGGCTCGATAAGCGTCGAGAGTGAGCCTGCTGCCGGGGCGCGCTTTATTATTTCTATGCCTGCAGCGAGCGCGAGAGAGGCAACCGCCTAACCTTGTTGCGATCTCTGGGAGGATAAAAAGCGGTCGTTTTGTGCTAAACCTAAAAGAGCAGCCGACCCGACGGGGGAGAGACTATGGAACTATTTGCAGACTATCGACATGAAGGGGAAGAAAAGCCTCCTACAGCAGCAGTCGAGAAGCTGGAAAAGGCGTGGAAAGTATTGCTAGTGGACGATGATGAGCAAATGCACAAAGTCACCAAACTGGCACTGAGCGGCTTTGAGTTTCAACACCGAAAGTTAGAACTGATTTCGGCGCTTTCAGCGGCCGAAGCGAAAGAGCTCTTAGCGCAAACGGATGATATAGCACTCGCATTGGTTGATGTTGTCATGGAAACCGAACATGCCGGGCTAGAGCTCATTAAGTACATTCGTGATGAGCTGAATAATCACTCTATTCGATTGGTATTGAGAACAGGGCAGGCAGGACAAGCCCCTGAAGATGTGATCATCAAAGATTATGAGATTGATGATTACAAAGAAAAGACCGAGTTAACTACCCAAAAGCTGAAAACTTTGTTGTATTCCATGTTGCGTTCCTATCGCGACTTATGCCTGATTGAAGAGCAGAAAAAAGGGCTTAGTCGTGTAATTAGCGCATCGGCTAATGTGCAAAATACCTCCTCATTGCAGGCCTACGCTTCGTCTGTACTCAGTCAGTTAACCTCCTTACTTCAACTTAACGCATCGGCATTTTATTGCATTGTTCAGCCTAGGCCAGAAGGAGAAGAAAGCTGTGCGCTGACACTCGCTGCGACGGGCGGCTACGTTAACTTCTATTCAGAGTGTTCCTTTGATGTCTTACCCGCAAGCGTTTCACAGCGGTGCAAGCAAGCACTAGAAGAGCGTAAAACTCAAAGTTTCGATGATGCGTTTGTACTGTTTATGAATGACGATCGTGGCTTAGATAATCTTCTGTACATCAACTTGAATCGAGAACTCTCCGAACTCGATAAGCAGCTGCTTGAAATCTACATGCAAAATATCGGGCTTACGTTTGAAAACCTTCACTTGCTTGAAGATCTAAAAGAGACCTCGAAAGAACTGGTTCACAATCTGGCGAATGCGGTAGAAGCGCGAAGTAAAGAAACAGGGGCACATGTGGAACGGGTTGCGTTGATTTCTGAGCGGTTGGCTCAGCTCTATGGGCTACCTGAATATGATGTTGAGTTGATCAAATCTGCCTCTCCTTTGCATGATGTGGGCAAAGTTGCCATCCCGGACAGCATTCTACACAAACCGGGTAAATTGGATGCTGATGAATGGGAAGTGATGCAAAAGCATGTGGAATATGGCGTGGACATACTGAGTCGCTCTAATCGTAAACTCATTACCGTCGCCAGAGAAATTGCAGGCTCTCACCATGAGAAATGGGATGGCTCGGGGTATCCAGAGCAGCTATCTGGTAGAGATATTCCGATTAGTGGGCGCATTACCGCTTTGGCCGATGTGTTTGATGCACTTGGCGCGAAGCGCTGCTACAAAGAGCCTTGGCCTGATGACGAAATTATGCAAGAGATTGTCGCGCAGCGTGGCAAACACTTTGAGCCTGAACTGGTGGACCTTATGGTCGACAACTGGGACGACTTCATTGCGATACGTGATTCTCTGCCAGATTGAAACTATCTAGTTCAATCAAGCTGACGGGTTAAATATGATAGTCAGTATCGCCTTGCTCTGCATCGGACAAGGGTAAGTCTTTTGGAATGCGTAAGGTAAAGTGGACGCCTTGATTCAGTTTGGATTCAAACTCCAATTCTCCTTTTAGTTTCTGATTCACAAGATTGTAAACGAGGTTCAAACCGAGCCCTGAACCACCTTTGCCTCGTTTGCTGGTAAAAAAGGGCTCAAATATCTTCTGATGCAAGGCTTTATCTACGCCAGAGCCATTGTCTTGATAGTGGAATATGACCCAGTCATCATCGTCTTCAAACGCAATTGCAATTTCTGGCTGTTCTTGATTTGAAAATGCATGATTGATGCTGTTCATGATGAGGTTTGAGACGATTTGAGTCAGCACGCCGGGTAAGCTATTCATGTGGATGCTACTACTGCCGTCTAGAGCAGGGACTACGGGCACCTTGCGAGTTTCAGGATGAAGTGAGGCGATTAAGGCTTCAAGCACCTGTTTAACATTAAACTGGCTGCGGCTCTCAGAGACTTGGTCGACAGCAGTTTGTTTAAAATCCTTGATGAGCTGGGCTGCACGGCTAAGGTTGCTTTCCAGCATACTTGTACCTTCACTGATTTGTTCCATCAAATCGGAGAATTGGTTGCTCGTTAGTGTTCCATTTTCAAACAATGAGTTCAGTTCTTGGGTAACGTCTTTAATCACAGAGGCAGCTGTCACTGAGATGCCCAAAGGAGTATTGACTTCATGGGCAACTCCCGCAACTAGTCCACCAAGGGCTGCTAATTTTTCAGATTGAATCAACTGGTCTTGCGCAGCCTGAAGTTGCTTCATGCTTTGTTCTAAATCGTGAGTTCGATTAGCGACTGTCTGTTCGAGGTTTCGGTTGAGAAATTCGAGTTCATGCTGGGCATTTTTTAGTGCTGTAATATTTATTGCGCTACCACGATAACCGACAAAGTCCTGTTTCTCGTAGCGCGCTTTAGCCTGAAACATCACGTGGTAGTGTGTGCCTGCCATAGTGAAGCTTTCTTCGCACATCGAGAAGTCTTGTTTCAATGCAAGTTGGACTGGAAGATTATTCAGTTGAGAGAATTCTGGTATGTCTTTGACGTTCGGCTTAGTTTGAGTATCGATACTGAATGCCTCTTGCATGGGGTCTGAGCAATAGATGAGTCGCCCTTGAGCGTCGGTTTCCCAGAGCCAATCAGAGGCAGTATGAGCAAAGTCGGCTAAGCGCTCCTGTTCTTGTTTGATGTTGTCGTAAAGTGTGGTGACGTTTTGAGTGATTTTATTGGTTTCGTCCGCGAGCCAGTTAAGTTCGTCGTCTTGTTCCATTATCCACTTGTTGTATGGCAATTGGAGCGGGCCTTTGGGGTGTCGAGGGTTGAAAAAACGTAAGTACTTGGCAACTTCGAATATGCGTCGATTCACGCTTTGGTGGAATACCATTAAGATCAGATAGCACACCAGCGCGGTTTTTAAAGCGTTCAACAATAAGGTGATGAAAAACTGCTTCAAAAGGTAGCTATAGATAGCTTGGGCGTTGGACTCTACGTAAATTTCCCCAATCTCTTCTGGTTCGCTTGCATCTGTCGCTTGATGAAACAACGGATAGAGGTTTGATACTGCATTGTCTTGAACCTTTTCTCCAGCACTGAATGTGTAACGTCCGGAACGTATTTCTAGGTAGTCGATTTTAGGTAAGTTGACCAAGCCGTCTAAACGTTGTTGGAGAAGAATTAAATCGAAATTCCACAACGATGAAGCCAGTAGGCTGGCATGAACATTCTCGACCTCGTAGTGCCGTTGCTCAACATCATCGAATTCTTGGTTATAGTCCCAGTAGAGTTGCATGAGTGTGGTAACAAGAGTGATGGCTCCGCTGAGTAGAATCATGATCAAAATGATTCTTCGGCCAATTCGGCTGAATAAAGGGTGCTCGACGCCTTCTTCGAACTTGTGATATCTACCCATACCAAGGCCAACCCGTTAAACCATAGGTTTAGTATAGGACTAATATACATACATGCTTAACTTGCGCTGGGCTACACTCAAGGTAGGAGGCGCCTATGAAGGTATTGCTGTTTCTATGTATTTGGAGCGTTAACTCGTTTGCTGCGACGGTTTTGCTGATTGAAAGCTATCACAGTGAGTACGCGTGGGACAAAAGTTACGTTCGAGGCATAGAGAGTCAGTTAACCGACGACATTGAACTAGTGAAGTTTCAGATGGACACCAAGCGGATACCGAAGTCGGAATATCAGCTGTCGGCGAATAGAGCTTACCAAACCTACCAAGACATTGCCCCGCAAGTCGTCATCTTAGGTGACGACAACGCCCTGAGTTATATGCTGCCTAAATTGTACGATGAGCCCATTTCCATCGTGTTTCTAGGCATTAATTCCAATCCAAGAAAATTGCTTGCGAAATATCAAGGGCAAGCCAAAGTCACTGGCATTTTGGAGCAGCCTTTGTTTGTAAAAACTATGGGGGAAATTGAAACTATGCTGCCTGAAGGCAGGAAAAAAATCCGCGTGATGTTCGATTCGGGAGTGACGTCAACCATTGCTCAGCGATACATGGAAGGTCAATATCAAACGCTCAGCCAATCAATCGGAATGGAGGCTGAAATCCTAACGATTGAAACTCAAGCTCAATGGCACGACAAAGTGCTATCCGCAAACCAGGACGGAGTTGGGGCGATTGTCATCGGGTTGTACCATACGATCGTAGATCGTAACGGCGACAATGTGACGGCCGACACGATAGTCAGTTGGACCAACAAACATTCTCAAGTTCCTTTATTTGGTTTTTGGGATTTCTCTGTTGGGAAAGGCAAAGCAGCGGGTGGAGTGGTGCTGTTTGGGGAAAGTCAGGGAGAGTCGGCTGGGAAAGCGGTGACGGCGATCGTAGCCGGTAAATCGGCGAGTGAAATCCCAATCCGTGTTGGTCAAAAAGGCCAAGCTATTTATCACCCGCAGGAAATGGCCCGCTGGGGCTTAACTCCGCCGGACAGTTGGCAAGCAATAGAATAAAGGTTGCGGAGTTACTGACGCGACTTTCGTTTCACTTCATACATGCTTTCATCGGATTCGGCTATCAGCTGGTCTAGAGTGATATTGCTAAAGCAATCATTAATGGTTTGGCCAATACTTAAGCTGGTAAGGGAAAGGTGGTCTACGCCTTGAGTTTGATGGGCATAGAAGTCGGTAATTCGTTGAGCCAGCAAGCCCAGCTCTCGTCGATTGCTAAGCAGAGACAGAACAACAAACTCATCGCCTCCCAAACGGGCGACTACATCGTTGTCACGACACTCTTTTTGCAGAACATCAGCCAGTGTTTTTAGGCATTCGTCGCCAGCTTGGTGGCCGTATTGATCGTTGACCATTTTCATTCGGTTAACGTCGATGTAGAGCATCCCCATTGCTTGCTGGTATCGGGGAGCATCTTTGATTTTTTGTTCGCCGAGTAGCTTGAAGCCACGGCGATTTAGCAATTCTGTCAGTTCATCAACTAGAGCTAAGCTTCGAATCTCGTCGAGATTACACAAATGCTTAAGATCAGCCGCGACTAAACGACACATCTGATTGAGCAGCCGGTGAAGTTTTTCATCGTAGTCAGTCACATGTTTATCAATCATGCAAATGGTGCCGAATACGTCACCGTTCGGCCAAAAAATGGGTAATCCACAGTAAGAACGAACCGACTCCTGCACAACGACAGGCGCGTTTTTCCAAACATCGTCGACCAATGCATTTTCCACGTAGAGCCCTTGTTTTGTCTCTACGGCATGTTTACAAAAGCTCTGTACTTCTCTGGGCCAAGCATCACCTTGCTTTAAAAAGTTATCTTTGTTGCCGCTGGTGACAAGGACGCGAAATTCATCTTGGTTGAGCTGGACGATGGTGCCACTGTCTGAGCCAAAAAGTTCCGCAACTAAATCGACTAACTCTTGCCACTTGCTAATATCGAAATGGCCTTCACTTATCATCGATAAGCATTGCTGAGAATCCTTCATATCCGCGCACCTAGCTTGCCAGTCATCCTTTAAGTTTAATAAAAATTTGCTCACTTACCTGAGAAGTTCGAAGCGAAGTGAAAATTTATGCTATTGTTTTAGCTTTTAATTTACTCAAGAAAATCTCATATGGAATTGAAAGCCTTTATCGAAAAGCTCAACGCAGCGCCGGAAACAGTGCAATTTGAAGACTCAATGGCAGTGATTGAGCAAAATTTTGAATTCACACCAACTCGCTTTGAAAACGGTGAGACGGTGAACGAAGCGAACCAGAACAATGGTTCATGCAAGATTTTCGCATTTGCAGAATTACAAGGCCTATCGGAGCAACAAGCATTAGCGTGTTTTGGTCATTTTTATCGCGAAGATGTGTTACAGCATCCAGATAACACAGACCACCAAAACATCCGCAACTTCATGAAAACCGGCTGGGGTGGAGTGAAGTTTGATTCAGCGGCATTAGCCCCGAAATACTAAACTCAATGTACGAACAAGGGAGGCAACAGCCTCCCTTGTTGTTTGTATGATGATGGTCCGGCGTTAAGCGGCGAGTGGCATCTCATTTGATGGGTCTTGTTTGCCATTAACTAAACGTAGCCCAATCATGGCTAAAATAGACATGATTAACATCAGCCCACCCAATGGCATTTGGTTGCTCGCTGGGATAAGCGATGCTCCTAGGGTCGCGAAACCCGCTCCTAAATTCTGCATTCCACCTAAAATAGCACCACCAGTACCTGCATGATAAGGGAAAGGCTGAAGTGCGCCTGTAGTCGCAGCAGGGAACAGAATGCCTGCGCCAAGAAAATAGATTGTTGCCCCACCAATGAGAGTAATTGCGGTGGTCATGCCCATTAAGCCTGGAATTAACACAACCAAAGATCCAAGGATGATCGCCGCTAAACCAACATTTAGTGCGGCCTTTTCACTGCGTTTTTGCGCAATGATGCTCGATAAACCTGCACCAATGAGGTAACCCGGGATTGGTAGTACAAACAGCAGGCTGACCGTTGTTGCTGGTAGTTGTAATACACCTCCCAGTAACACACCGGCTGCGGCTTCGAATACTGCAACGCCAGAGAACGTGGCCACCAAACAGATCAAATACCCTTGAAAGCGTTTGTCAGACAATACGTACTTGTAGCTGACGGTTACTCGTTCGTACTTACGCGATGCTTTCGGCAAGGTTTCCATCATGCTGGTCATCATAGTGATCACAACAGCGATACCAAATAGAGCCAAAAACATATAGCTTGAGCGCCAGCCTAAAGTTTCGGTTAGGTAACCCCCGAGCACAGGTGCTATCAGTGGTGAGAAGATCACACACATGCTGATCAAGCTGTTGGCGCGGTGAAGTTCAGCACCGTTGAAGCAGTCACGCGTTAGGGTACGTGACATCGCACCGCCACTGCCAATGCCCAAACCTTGGATAAAGCTGCCAACAAGGAACCATTGGTATTCGTGAGCAAATAGGGCAACCAAAGTGCCAACAATGTAAATCGCAAGCCCCGCAACAATGATCGGTTTACGACCGAGTCTGTCCGACAGTGGGCCGTAAATAAACTGCGAAAAACCATAGGGGATTAAGTAGCACGCCATCACGGCTTGCAAAGAAGCGGGTGAGACTGAAAACTCGCCAGCCATATGACCAATAGATGGTACGTACATGGTTTGGGTCATTTGGCCAACCGCAGTCAAAATTGCGATCAAGAATGTCAGTTTCACTAAAGGAAACGATGCAGACATGATAAATCTCCATCAAGAAGGCGAACGAAACCATTAGCTGGGCTATCGACCAGCTAATAACGAATATTTAAAGGGGAAATCCTAGGCGCGAGATATTATTGCTGCTCGGGATGATTAGCAATCAAAAAGTGTGATCTCACGCAAGATAAAAATCTATGATTTGAATTAGAAAAACTAATCCACAATGAAGGGCGATTTGAATTGAAGAATTAAGCGATAGGCAGGGCGTTTAAACACTTGCGGCAAATACATTGGTCGCTGTTTACGAGCGAAGAGGTATCACGTTGCTCGACGTTGAAACACCAGCAGGTAGACTTACCCGCACTAATGTCACACCAAGCGGGTTCGCCACAACTTTGACAGAGGTGAGTTTGCTTCTGTTTAGTGAGTTCTGCCATTACTTCGTCGCGTTCTTGTTCAGTTACGTGCTGCCATTGAACGATCTCATCGATAGTGCGATGACACCCCTGGCAAATACCACCATTATTTTTGCATGCTGCGATACATGGAGTTTTCAAACCGAGCCCTAATACTTCTTCAATTTTGCGTCACTATACCTTATCTCAACACGTTTAGATAAAGCGATTGTATTTGAAAAAGGGAATGATTATCATTTAATGAAAATGATAATTACTCTCATGTGTAAAATTAATGATCACTTTACTTGTGGCGCTGCTGTTTATGATGGGGCTGGGCGCAAAGCTCTCAATCCCGATTACCTTGCTTATTCCTCTTCTGACTTTAGTGACTTTTGCCCACTTAGCACTAGGCTTGAACGTGCTGCCTGTCCTGGCTTTCGTATTTGTTGCTGCGCCAGTATTGATCCGCCTTAAACGCTCCTCCCATCTTCACGCATATTTCGCTGCCAGTGTTGTATTGCCAACTCTAATTGGGCTGATATACATCTGAAAGCTTGGCTTGGTTGCACAAAATGGCTTTGGATATAGTTTTTGCCGCTGAGTTAAGGTAGGATCGCCGCCCTTTTTTACGTGCAGATAGCGGGTGGTGCAGGTGTATATAGGTTTTGACTATGGTACAGCAAATTGTTCAGTAGCTGTGATGGAGCAAGGCTCCCCACGATTGTTACCACTTGAGAACACGAGCTTTTATATTCCATCGACGCTCTGCGCGCCGACAAGAGAGTCGGTATCTGAATATCTATACCGACATTTAGATATCTCGCCATCCGACAAGATTGGTGAACAAGTGCTTCGTAGTGCGATTCGATTTAATCGTGACGAAGGAATAGAACTTGAGCCTGATGACCTAGCGTTTGGTAAAGCTGCCCTTGATCTCTACTTAGAAGATCCGCGCGATGTGTATTACGTAAAATCACCAAAGTCTTTTTTAGGTGCCTCTGGCTTACATGAGGTTCAAGTTAGCTTCTTTGAAGACCTTGTATGCGCGATGATGGCTAACATTAAGTCGAACGCTCAAGCGAGTTTGAATGTAGACGTCACCGATACCGTTATTGGTCGCCCGATTAACTTCCATGGTCGAGGTGGTGACGTCGCCAACCAACAGGCTGAAAGCATTCTTCGCAAGGCTGCGTCACGAGCTGGATTTAAGAACATTGAATTTCAATTTGAGCCAGTAGCTGCCGGGCTTGAGTACGAAGCGACACTCGATAAAGACCAAACCGTGCTGGTGGTCGATATTGGTGGTGGTACCACCGACTGCTCGTTAATTCAAATGGGACCAAGCTGGAAAGGACAAAGTGACCGCAGTGCAAGTTTACTTGCCCATAGTGGCCAGCGGGTTGGCGGAAATGACCTAGACATCTACTTGGCGTTCAAGCAGATGATGACGCCATTTGGCATGGGTAGTCAAATGAATGCTGGGATAGAGATGCCGCTTACTCAGTTTTGGAACCCAATCGCAATCAACAATGTTGAGGCGCAGCGTGCCTTCTACTCAAGACAAAACTTGGCAGAGCTAAAACTGCTGCAAAAAGAAGCGCAGCACCCTGAGCGATTGGCTCGTCTCATTGAGGTATTCCATGAAACGTTGGGCTACAGCATTATCCGTCAGGCTGAAGAGGCGAAGATTGCGCTTTCTGACGTTGTGTCTCATACCGCCAACATTCGTCTGTTACAAGAAACGCTTCAGATCGATATTGAACGACAGCAAATGATCGAGGCCATTGAATCGCCGAAAAGTAAGATGTCGGAGTTGGTTAAAGAAGCGGTAGAGCAAGGTGGAACGAAGCCAGATGCCATCTTCATGACGGGAGGTTCTGCTCGTTCACCCATTTTGCGCCATGCCGTAGAGCAGCAATTACCGAACATCCCTGTCGTGAGTGGAAACTACTTTGGATCAGTTACCGCTGGGTTAGCTCGTTGGGCTGAGATTTGCTTTAAGTAGCGAGTGCAGGATTAGCACGCTTACGTTCAAAATTAAAAAGCTCAGCTTGGCCGCTGAGCTTTTTGCTATTTATGCGTTGGGGGGCGATAGGAGAGAGACGCATCGCTTCTCATAAATACATTGCTGGCGATAAGGCTGCCTACACAGACGGTGACCAACGCTATGGTTGTAAAGTAACTTGGGACTTCACCAAAAACTGGAATCGCAAGTAAAGTCGCAATGGCTGGCGTCGCACTACCAAAGGCTGCAGAGCGTTCAGCACCGAGTATGGAAATGGCATGTAGATACGTGAATGATGCTACTAGGCCTGCGCCAATACCTTGAAGCATCACATGACCAAATAACTCATTCCATGGCCAAGAAGAAACAGTAGTCGTAGCTAAATGACTGTCCAACGTGCCGGTAGCGATCAGTAATATCAGGGCTGCTGAGGAAATGAGTGAAATGAAGCCTGCGCTGACTAAAGGTGAGAGGTTTGCGACCCTAGCGCAAATGGTAAACACCGCCCACATTAAACTGCCCAGTAAGAACAGCAAATGCCCCGTGATAGGGGAGTTGCTTCCAGAGGTCGCCTCTGCGCTGCTAAGACTAGACACAAAGAACATACCGATCCCTGCTATCACCAGTGATAGCCCAACGATACGGTGACTACTTAATGGTTGCGCGAAGAAAAACACCGCCAGCCCTGAAACAAACAAAGGCAGTGTGCCTGGTATTAACGCGCTGCCATCAGCGACGGGAGCGTATTGCATAGCGGTTGCAGCGACAAGCAAATAAGGTAATCCGCAGCCAATTAACATTCCTGCCAAGTAACGTTTTGGGACAGCAAAGATGCTTGTTCGAGCTCTGTACGCGAAAGGCAGTAACACTAACGCAGGCAACAGAAAACGAGTCAGTGCGATGTCGGCAGGGGTTAAGTCTGAAATCGCGCCGCCACGCAGCGATAGAAAAAAGCCCGACCAAAGTAACAAAGTCGCGATAATCGCGAGGTAGCCTGAAAACATTCCGTGTCCTTTGTAGTGTGTTAATTATTTGTGAACAACACAGTAATTATGGAGGTTGCTAGACGCATTTATCTGGCAAGTTTCACTTTGATTGGCTAATAATGCGCATGTATAAACTAATAAAAGTGAATTTGTTGGTGGTTTTCAGCTTTAAGAGGCGCAGTGAACAAGATGGATAGAATTGATAGACACATACTAGAGCTGATTCAAAAGCAGGGTAGACTGCCAACCGCAGAACTGGCTGACCGAGTAGGATTATCCGCATCGCCTTGTGCCAGACGGTTAAAACGTTTGGAAGAAGAGGGGTTTATAACCGGCTATAGCGCGAACTTAGACAAATCTAAGGTAGGAGTAGGGATGACGGTGTTTGTCGAAGTTAGCCTCAACAACCATCAAGCAAATTCCATTGATAACTTCGAAAGGGAAGTGAATGACCTTGATGAAGTCACCCGTTGCCATGTAGTGTCTGGGGCGTATGACTACTTGCTAGAAGTCGTGAGTAAAGACCTTACGGGTTACGAAGCCTTTATTCGAAAGCTTCAGTGCTTAGAAACCGTTAAAGACATCCACACGCACTTGGCTATTCGCCAAGTTAAAACCGGTATTACCCCGATATTGAACTGATGGCTTGTACGTTGGGGTCAATAGCGTTGTGAATCGTCACGGTATCTCGACCAGCAAGCTTGGATTCATACAATGCAAGGTCTGCTTTTTTAAACCAGGCTTCTACACTGTCATCGGGCATGCACTTAGCTAAGCCAATACTTAAGGTCACTGTGGCGTCTTGAGGGTATTGATGCTGCTTAACCTTCCGCGACAAGTAATGAAGTTTTTTCTGTACATCCAGCTCAGTGGTGTTTCTACATAGCAGCAAAAACTCATCACCTCCTAAGCGAAATAGCGTATCTGTGTCTTCGGTGTTGTGAGTGATGGTTTGAACCACTGCGCTGATCACTTCATCCCCAACGTCATGTCCATGTTGGTCATTGATCTGTTTAAAGAAGTCGATATCAATAATGGCGATACAGGCTTGCTTGCTTGGCTTAGAGGCGAGCCTAGCACTCTCTAACAGAGTATCGAGTTGGTGACGATTCAACGCTCCTGTGAGTGGATCTCGTGTAGACAAATATCGCAGCTCACTTTGCAGTAGCCTTATGCCACGAACAAGAATATGCGCCACAACCGCCGTAATGAACATTGCAGTGACAAACCTGCCAATAACACTGACCTCTAGATTAGGTATTGCGGCCGCTGAGCTACCCAAAATGATCGCAGTGTTCACCACCAAAGCTTGGGTTTGAGGCAGTAAAAACACTACCGATAGAATAATGGGAAACACCCAGTAGGTTGCGAGCGCCCCAAAAATGTAGATCGCTAAAATCAGCGACATAATGAGCAAAGTAACCGGAATAAGGTGACCAAGAGAAAACGTTTTGCGTGTTGTATTGGCATACACTTCAAACAGCAAACTGATTTCAAACAGCAGCAACACTGTACCGAGCGCATTCTCATTGATGAGGAAGTTTTTGATACTTAAGGGGATAAAAACGAGAAAGCTAATGACACTTAAGAATTTGAGCACCGTGTAGTGCTGGCTAAGATCCAGTATTCCGTTGCTGACTTCACTAAAGGATTTTGGCTTCATATCCATAAACGACCTCTAAGCTCGCTAGCCAACGCATACAGATTTTTCTTATAGTCTAAAAACCATACTCCTATAGGTGGTATTGCGCAAAGTTTATGTGTGAAAAGTGTGGGCTGGTAATTATGTGCTAGAAGCTATGGTAACGGCGTTCATCTAGGGGCTTGTTTTATGTGCATGATAAATAAGAAAGCCTAGCGATGACGCTAGGCTTTTTGTACTGGTTACCTCCGAACGTTGGAAGTTTGTCCCGCGGGGACACGAACCGTCACGTAGCTGACACTTTGGCCATTGACTTGTTTCTGCTTGGCAGTGACCCTCTGACCATCGACGATTAAAGCTGAGTAATCTCCATAGAACCAAGCGTCCCATTCGATTGAAAGGGAAGAGTGGTTAGTGAGAGTCGACTGGGTCAATCCATCATGTCGAATAGCCACTTCTTGCTGGCCAATAAATAGCTGCTCAACTTCCAACCAGTCGATATCAGAGGTGAGGTGTGATGCAGTTGTGACACGGTGGTTAGCCGCGTCGGGTTTAATTCCCATTAAGCCTTCGATGGTATTGGAGATAAACGTAAAGGAAATTTCAGGGTAATCGCCGTTGGTACCTTGTGTCGGACGCTCATGTGGTTCGTCTTTTACGTCCATAATGTATTGCATCCATTTCCATGCTTCTTCATTACGGTTGTATGGAAAGTAAGTTTCAGGAATATAGGTGTATGCTTCGATGTTGCTTGGCGCTTCTGGAGTAGAGCCGATGCCATCACCTAGATTGTCAGCAATGAAATCTAGGTATCTATCGTTACGAACGCCGGGCTCCGTGATGAGCTTCATTGGCATAAACCAGCTGTTCTCTTTGCCGAAATCGTTGAGACGTAACCCATCTTTTTGAACGATGTTAACGTAGTTATCAAGTGGCTGTGCTGGGTCAGCGATGCTCCATTCTTCGTTGAAGAACGCTTTGAGCCTTGCGGCTTTTTCTCGCCAAATTGCCGCTTCGCCGTGTTCGCCTCTCGCTTCTAGCATTCCGGTATAAGCAACGGTAGCTTGGTAATGTGAGCCAATGCCATCTCCCGCTTCAATCGGGAATTCGCCTCGTTCATTATACGTTGCGGAACCTTCAAAGATGCCACCATACCCTTCAGCGATGCCATTTGGGTCTTGGTCGTCATGCAATTCGATATAGTCTGTTAGGACCTTGGTGTAAAAGCGCCACAAGTCTTCATCTTCGATGTAGCGGCTGTCGCCAGTCCATTGATACTGTTCCCATGCTTTTTCGACAAACTCGAACTGCGCAGGCACTTCACGCACAAACCAAGAATCATCGGTATAGTCGATAGTATGTGGGGTACCGTCGAAGTTAACCGCCCAAATGGTGTACCACTTTCTGGATTCGGTAGAGTGTCTGGCAAAGGTTTTGAACATCGAGAAGTTTTCAAGATCGAGCCCTGCGATCTTCGCGCCACTGGCTTGGTGTAAAAAGTCGCGCGAGTAAAAGGCCGTCCGATCGAAATAGCCAGCCCAGTAAGACGGAATGTAATCAGCCGTCCCACTGCCATCGTTGTTGTTTTCATCTCGGTTTACTAAATCGTGCTGTCCCGTCATTACGAAACGGCGAGTTTTGTCGATGGCCCAAGCGAAAGAGTCTTGTAGCTTCTGGTTTGAAGATGTTACGACAACCTGCTTTTTTTTCTCGATGGCTTTGATCGTCCATTGAGCTTCTTTACCTTTCTCATCAAACACTATAACAGTGACGGGCTGAGTGAGATCAAGAATGTCTCCATTTGCAATGGTTGAAGTGCTGGTACTTGAGATCTGAATGTTATCGACTGTGATAGCAGACAAGTCGGTTCCGTAAGGAACATGAAATTCGATTGTACGGTTGTTCTTGTTGAGATTTGTCACACCAGTCTGCTGCTCAGCAGTGAACTGAATGATTTGATTGAACTTAAGGTGGCGATGGTCACTTCGCGTTTTCACTAGTGCTACTTTGTCGACACTCACACCGCCTTGGTCGGAGCCTGAAAACCACACCTTCAATTGTTCGCCTTGCTCAAGCGCCACGCGTTTGAACTTGTGTTTTTTGTAGCGTTTATCTTGGTTATTACGCTTAACGTTTTCACTCAACAGTATTTCGTCGGCAAGGTTAGCAAAGCCATAGATAGCGTCGTTATCTGGACTCATTATGTGGGCAGACAAGTCATAGTAACCAGTCTCAGGTACGGTAATGATCTGGCTGATGTGATGGTTTACACCTTGTGCAACACGGCCACGAAACTCACCTTCGTATGCGTGATCATCTTTAATGTTGGCAAACCAGTAACTCCAACCTAAGCCTTGATCTTCAAAGCTAGGGTTGACCAGAATATTGTCGTTTTGGTGCGCGTAGGCAGCGCTTGATATTGTCAGTGCGACAGCCATAGCAGAGGCAAGTGTTGTGTGTTTCATCGTCGTCTCTCTATTAGTATTAGAGTTTTATAGTTGTGTTGAGAAACCATGAGAGCAATGACTCTCATGGCTGAATTTAATTCAAATTGGGTTGGTAGGATTAGTTCGCGCGTGCAGGCTCAGCGGACATTGGAGCGCTGTCTGGCTGAGCATCTACGTGGTCGTATTTAGCAGTGAGATGGTCTTGAATACTTTGTTGGTAGGCGCCGTTAAGTTTGTAAAATCGAAAGTACACCACTAAAGCAATAGCAAAGAAAAAGGCAGGTAAGCCGACCATGATGCATTGCATCCCAAACACCGTCTCTGCGCTTTGTTCTACGTTCGGTACGTAATCGACGGCGGTAAGCGCAATACCGATAAAGAATGCCGCAAATGCAGAGCCGGCTTTTACCACTAAGGTTTGTACAGAGTAGGCGATACTTTCACAGCGTGTGCCTAGCTTGTATTCCCCGTAGTCCACGGTATCCGCAACCATAATGACATTTAACACCCAGAACAGAGCCGTACCGATTTGCAGGAGGACACCGGCAGCTGAGATGAGCAAAATGCTTTGTTTATCGTATAACCCAACGTATATGAGGACTGCGCTGCCTAAGATTGGGAAGCTCGATGCGCAGGCCCACAGAGTGCGACGCGAAAACATCTGCGCAAGCTTAGGAAACAGTACCAGAGTAATGAGGTTGGCAACGCCAGCGTAAGCCATGTAGTAAGGGAAGAGGTCTTCATTACCGACGACATAAGTAAAGTAGTAAACGGCAAACGCGGTAATGATGTTGGTTGCTAAGTTGTACGAGAGTGCCATGCACAGCACGCTAGTGAGTTGGTCATTTTTGTAGATAAGAGAGAGCAGTTTTTTTAGTGATACTTTTTCTTCTGGTTGCGCCGAGTCTCTAGTGTCGGTTGAATAGCGCTCATTAACATTCTTTAGAGTGATAAATGTTGAAATTAAGAAGCACACAATCAGCAGCGCAGAGAAAACTTGAAATCCGAAACCTTTGTCATCGCCGCCTACAAAGTTAATAAACGGCATCGCAATAGCAGCGGTAACAATCCAAGCAAGGCTGGCAAAGAATCTAGGGTAAGGGACTAGCTCTTCACGTTCGCGTTTATCCAGCGTTAACGTTGGTACCAGTGACCAAAAAGGAATGTCCATCAGGGTGTAGGTCATACCCCAAAGAATGTAAGTGACAAACGCATAAGCAATGAGCCAAGGGCCATCGATGTGGTGCGCGCTAAACAGCATAAGAAGCACAACGGAGTTGGCAATGGTACCGATAAGAATCCAAGGTTTAAATTTGCCCCAACGACTGCGAGTATTGTTGACTATCCAGCCCATGATGGGGTCATTGACGGCGTCCCAAATTCGAGCAACGAGGAAGATCGTTCCTACCGCTGCCGCCGAAATACCGACGACGTCGGTGTAGTAGAACATCAAATACATGTAAACAATCGTGATGGCGAAATCCTTGCCAAACGCACCAAAGCCATAAGATAGCTTGGTATTCATAGAGATACTCATTGTTACTCCTTACGCCCCCTGTTTAGGGGGCGCTATGTAGGTCACGTTATAGTGGTTGTTTTTGTCGTTATTTTTTCTAATTACTTTTGATGTACCCAAGCCGGTAGCCAACCCTCATGCGCTTCGATAAGGTCATCCACCAAGGCATAAATTTCATCGAGCCCTAGAACGGCGGCAGTATGTGGATCGAGTAGGGCTGCGTGATAAATTCGCTCTCGATTCTCCGTTAAAATCGCTTCGGTTAATAAAGTTTGAACATTGATATTGGTCTGCATTAGGGCGGCAAGGTGGCTTGGTAGAGTGCCGGCTTTGATTGGCTGAACACCATTAGCGTCGACCAAGCAAGCGACCTCAACGCAGCACCCATGTGGTAGGTTATCGATGAGGGATTCATTCTTGACGTTGCCGTAGATAACGCTTGGCGTGCCAGTCCATATGGAGTTCATAATGGTACTTGCGTACTCATGCGATTCTTCCACAGTAATTTGCTCAGCGTTTTTAAACTCTTCTAAATCCTTTTTCCAGTCTGCAATCTGCTCAACACAACGCTTAGGGTATTCGTCGAGTGGAACCTTGTAGCGTTCAATCAAATCAGGGCGATTTGGTTTGATAAAGTAAGGGGTGTACTCAGCGAAATGCTCAGAAGATTCTGTCACGAAATAGCCTAGCTTTTTGAACATCTCATAACGCACTAAGTTGGTACAACGGCCACTATGGTGCAAGCCGGGTTTTGGAGCCTTACCACTTTCAAATGCTCCTAGAAGATCAGGATAGATATCGACGTATTCACCGTGCTCATTTTTCTTCTCTAGCGTTAAGTAGTAAGCCATGTGGTTGATGCCCGCACAGGTATAGCGTAAATCTGAGTAGTTCAGATCTAAGTCGCGTGCGAGTTCTTCTGCGGTGCCTTGTACCGAATGGCATAAACCTACTTGTTTGATATGAGGGAACTTTTCGTACATTGCCCAAGTATTCATTGCCATAGGGTTCACGTAGTTAAGCATGGTCGCATTCGGGCAGACTTCTGTCATATCCTCGCAAACTTTCCATAGGCGCGGGATAGTTCTCAAAGAACGCATGATGCCTCCAGGACCTAAGGTATCGGCAATGGTTTGTTCTAACCCATGACGTTTACACACCTCAAAATCGGTAACAGTGCAAGGTTCATAGCCACCAATTTGGAAAGCAATAACAACAAAATCCGCTCCTTGTAGGGCTTCCTTCTGATTGGTATGGCAGGAAATAGTGCCGGTCGCCCCTGATGATTCCATGAGTTTTCGAACTACGATGTGAGACTCTTCTAATCGAAGGTCATCGATGTCCATTAATGCGATATGAGCATTTTTCAGATCTGGTTTGTGGAATACGTCCCCAAGAATGTTTTTGACGAAAATCGTTGAGCCGGCACCAATGAAAGTGATTTTTGGGCTGTTCATGTTAGGAGTCCTTCTGTTTTGTGCTTGTTGCAATGCAATCAAATTACACGTTTGCCAAGCCAGAATTCCTCTCAGATAACCCAATCAGTGTCCTGATTTCTAATATTCGCGATTCCGCAAATTAAAATCTTAGGAAATGGGATAACTTTATTGAATAAGCGGAGGTATGCTGTCTATTCGGTCAGTAAAGATAGAGCCTTCAAAGGCTTAACTCACATATACTTACAGAATTAAGTTCGGCAACCTGGAAGTGTGGTACGGTTTGGTGAAGATTCTTTGTTTTCTTATGCCAAGGTTGTTATACGGATTCCTAAGGAATAATCATGTCGCAGGATTTGGATACGATGAGTGTAGTCACTCAAGATGAATACTCACCAGAGACGGTGTCGGTCAGCCCGCTGTCTTTGTATTCGTCGTATGAAAAAATCGATGTGGAACTCAGAGCACCCCATGCTATGCCCGGCTACCATTGGCATGGCCAAGTGGAAGTGAATATTCCTTTCGGTGGAGATATTGAATACATCATCAATGGTAGCCCGGTAGTGATTAAAAATGGCTCAATAGGCTTATTTTGGGCCTCCGTACCTCACCGGCTGACCAATCCGGGTGATAGCCACAATATGGGTATCATCAATATTCCAATCCATCATTTTATGTCTTGGCCACTTAATCGCGATCTTATCAACCAAATCACCCACGGCAGTGTTCTCCAGTCGCTATCGGGCCGTTTAGTCAGTGAGTTTGAATTGGCGCGCTGGGCGCAGGATGTCAATCATCCTTCGGAAAGCCGCCAGCAACTTGCTATTGATGAAATTGGCTTGATGCTAAAACGCTTATGCTTAGACGGCTGGGAGCAACTGCTGGTTAATACTCAGGAAAAATCAACGCAGAAAGGGGTATCTAAGCATGCTCAGTTCTACGTAAGTCAAATCTTAGAGTTCATTGCGACTCACCATAATCAACCCTTGACGTCACAGTCGATTGCGGAGCATGTTGGGCTGCACACCAACTATGCGATGAACATTTTTAAGCGCACGATGCAGATGACGATTAAGCAGTACATCACCGCAATGCGTATTAATCACGCCCGCGCTTTACTGAGTGATACAGACCGTTCGATATTGGATATCTCTCTAACGGTTGGTTTTAACTCCAGCAGCCGCTTTTACGAGACATTCCAAACTTATATCGGCTTAACCCCCACTCAATACCGAAAAGCGTCTCGGGAAGACCATCGTTGGAGCGCCCATGGTAGCAGCCCGGTGTATGACCTTGAGAAAGGGGCCTGCGATGGCAAAAAGCCACTAGGTATGGCCGGTAGCTAAACGCCCAAAGGTTTACTTTCATGTTCTGTGTTAAAGCCGCTTTGTAATAAGAGCGGTTTCATTTCAGTGTGTTTGGTATTCCGTGTCTATAATTTTATAAGTCAGTGAATTTGAGTTAATGTCATGACGCGTTTGATTGTCCAGCAATTCGTATCGTCAAAGTCGGTAATATCTATCATATCTTGGTTGCTATCACTGATGGCGATAGCCCTGCTGGCGTGTGTTTATTATTTTTTATCTACACTGGATAATCTGGCTGAGTCGGAACTTAAGCAAAGGGCAGAACTCGCTCTATACATCGAAAACGAGCATCACGAAGATATCTTATCTGAATACGCTTTTTGGAACTTTGCATATCAAAAAGTGTATGTCGACTTCGACCCTGAGTGGGTTGAACGCAACATTGGCCAATATCTATTAGACCACTACGAATTTGATATCAGTATCGCTATCGCGCCGGGAAATCAGATGAGGGCGATGTCGGTGGATGAGCAGGAAGCTAACTTAACTTACGAGCAAATCATGGATGCGGGGCTGTCACAGTTGTTAACAGCTACTGCTGAAGGGCGTGAACAAGAAGAATCACTCAATGGGTATTTGAAGCTAAATGAAGACGTGTACTACTTTTTATCTGGGCATTTCGTTGAAGAATTCACAGAGCAGCCGAGGCCAGGGCACTATTTGGTTCTAGGGATAAAGGTGGATCAAGAATACCTTGATAAACTATCGCTGAATTATCAATTAGATGACTTAGCGCTTGTTACTGAGGGTACTTCTCTGAAGAACAGCTTGTTATTGTACTCACCGAAAGGCGAGGAACTAGGGGCACTAACTTGGACTCCATTTGTCCCCAGCAAAGCCATCCTACCCAAAATTGCTCTGGTGTTCTTAAGCTTACTTGTTATCTCGATATGTATTGTTCGCCATTTACTCAAAAAAGAGCAGCAAGACAGAAAAGCGTATGAAGAACGACTGTACCGAGAAGCGACGACGGATTCCCTGACTAAAGTAAAAAATCGACGCTATTTCATGGAGCTAGGGAGAAACGAGCTGCGCGTGCATCACTATCGGCAAAAAGGTATGTGTTTACTGGTGATGGACATTGATCACTTCAAATCCATTAACGATCAATACGGCCATCGAGCCGGCGATCAAGCCTTAGTACATTTCGTTACTCTGTGTAAGCAGAACCTAAGAAAGTCAGACATTATCGGCCGTATTGGTGGTGAAGAATTTGCTGTGGTGCTACCTGAAGCGGATATCGATGCAGCGTTAGAAGTGGCTCAGCGTGTTCAAGATAACCTACGTGACAGCGACTTACTCATCAATAAACACCGGCTCAAAATGACAGTGAGTATTGGGATCGCGATACTTAGCAACGAACCTAGTTTTGAGTTGTTGTTAGAACATGCTGACACGGCAATGTACGAAGCAAAAGGGGCGGGAAGAGATACGACGCGTTTCTACAAGCATGGCATTGCAGTTGCTAATTCAGCGTCATAGCTAAAAGGTCACTCCTGCTTTCAATAAAAAAGCCTGCCAAATGGCAGGCTTTTTAATGTTAATTGGTTCGATATCTAGACAGAATCTCACCCAAGTTATGTGATGCGTTCGCTAGATTACCCACACCAACTGAAGATTGCTCAGCGACTTCGCGAATCGCATTCGATTGAGTTCGAATGTCAGACAGTTCGGAAGCAATATCGTTTGCGACAGCACTTTGTTCTTGAGCTGATGTAGAGATCTGAATGCTCATATCGTTGATAGTGCGAGCTGACTGAGAAATTCTTGCCACATCGTCGCCAATATCACTGACAAGCTCGCTGCTGGTTTGCGCTTGGCTTACCGTCTGGTTGGTAATCTTAGAGATGTTTTGGCTTTCAGATTGAAGCTTTTCAATCATAGCTTGAATTTCTACCGTAGCCTGCTGTGTACGGCTTGCTAATGTACGCACTTCATCCGCAACGACGGCAAAGCCGCGGCCTTGTTCACCCGCTCGCGCTGCTTCAATTGCGGCATTTAATGCCAGTAGGTTCGTTTGTTCCGAGATACCGTTGATAGTCGTGATGACGTCACTAATTTGAGTGGTATTCTCGTTCAGGGTAGCGACCGAGCTGGACGCATCTTCAATATAGGAAGATAGGTGGGCAATTTCCTGAATAGCCTGCTCAACACGCTGGCGACTTTCTTCAACTTGTGCAGAATCTTGTTCACTCTGTTCTGTTGCTTGATGCGCGATATTAGAGACTTCCTGAGCCGATGCGGTCATCTGCTCCATAGCGGTCGCAACTGAATCTAAAGAAGAATACTGGCTTACGATCTGTGATTCACTGTGCTTCATGTTTTGTTCGAATGAAGACGAAGTGGTGCTTAGCGTTGTTGCGTTGTCTTTTACTGAAACAACCAATTCAGTCAGTGTGTCCATCGCATTGTCGAGGGCACAGCCAATAGTACCGAATTCATCACGACCCGGATGAAATCCAAGGCGTGACGTTAAATCACCTTCAGCAATCTTTTGAGTCGTGGTGTAAAGCACCCAAAGTGCACCACCTAAGAATGTCGCAATCCAGTAAAGCAACAAACCGAATGGAAGCGCCCATAAGTAACTAAGCAGCATCGAAGTCAGTGCGTCTTGACGCGCAGCACTATACTGTTGAGACATGTCTTCAGTTAGCGCATAAACCTGACCATCACGACCTTTCGCTGTTGCAGTCACAGAGCCATTCTCAAATGTGGTCGCCGCAAGAACGCTACGCTGACTGAGATTGTTGACGTTATCTGCAGGGCTATCACTGCCGGTAAGAATACCTTGCAGCTTGTATTCCACCGCTATTGTTGCTTGTTGTTGTGCTTGTTCGATTGTAGAAAAGTATCGTGCACCAGCGACGAATGTTAAGGCAGCTAAAAAGAGAACAAAAATGGCCCACATTTTGTCATTGACCGACATCTTGATAAACAATCGATCTATCGTCCTGAAATCAACTTCTTTCATGGTTACTCCATAACAGCAATTTGTAAGCGATTAGTGTATTAATCTTGGAGAGAATCGTATGAGATTTAGATCGACTTATTGTGAAATGTAATGATATGAAAGTTACATATAAGAGATGTGTATCACATTATTCTTATGACGAAAAAGGGGACAGGCAGTGCCTGTCCCCTCAAATACTTCAAGGCTCATTAACCTAGAGCAGGTAGTACGCCTAACGTAATCAGGATCTGAGCTGAGATTATCAACACACCGATGCCTCCAGTTAGATAAAGAGCAGCATGTCCACCCAACACTTGGTACTGGCCTTGGTAGTCTTCAGATTTACGTACTTTATGTACCATAATGACCGGCAAGAAAATCGCCAAAATAACCAACGCAATAGCCGCATAGCCCAATGCCATAATAAAGCCTTGTGGGTAGAACAGAGCGAAACCCAGTGGCGGAGTAAACGTGACGACTGCAGCGACGACTCGATTAAAGCCTTGGCCCTCTTTTTTCATTGTGTCGCCAAGGAACTCGAACAAGCCCAAGCTGACTCCGAGGAATGAAGTCAGTAGAGCCAAGTCAGCGAATACACCGACAATTTGACCAAGGTCTGAACGGTGAACAGTTTGCGAGAGTGTTGAAATCAACCCAGATAGCCCAGAATTATCGACTAACTGGCTTTGGCTAACAACACCAAGCGTCACTACTTGCCAGAAAATGTAAATAACCAGTGGAATTGAAGAACCAATTAAGATGGCTTTGCGCAGAGAGCGGGTATCGCCATCTAGGTAGTTAACAATGGCAGGTATACTGCCGTGAAAGCCAAATGAGGTAAAAATCACCGGAATGGCAGCCACCACTAACCCTTGTTGCAGTGGCATGCTGAGTAAGTACGACTCTGTGACATTTGGTGCTAGGAAGGCGAGTACCAAAACCATCGCTACCAGCTTACTGATAAACAAAACTCGGTTTACTTTGTCTACCGCACCTGTACCCACAGCAACAATTGTAGCAACGATTACCGTAAATAGGACAGTGGCCGATGAGCCTGATATTTCAAATCCAGACCACTGGCTGATGCGCTCACCAAACTGAGCGCCGCCTCCAGCAATGTATGCAGCACATAGTGCATAGAACAAAAACAGCATCGCAAAGCTCGCGAGCCATTTACCCTTTTGGCCTAGGATTTGTTTGGCAAGAGTGTGCAGTGTTGCACTGCTGTCTGCGTACTGGTGTAGCTCCAACATGAGTAGAGCAGTGAAGGCCATTAATGCCCACAAGCCCAGCATGATCGCAAGCGAAGTCGAAAAACCAATCCCTGCAGACGCAAGGGGTAACGCAAGCATGCCTGCTCCAATTGTGGTTCCAGCAATAATGAGTGTGCTTCCAAAGATTCGTGATTTTGTCATCTGTAAAATATTCGGTACATGTGTTGGTGGTTGTCATATGTAGCGGTAGATATGTTTATTTCGCACGATACAACTGCTTTGTTGGGGATTTTGTGGAATTACACACTAAAGATCAAGCTAAATGTAATGTTTTTTGTCCGCGAGCGTAATGGTAAGTTTACAGTAAGCCGATCGTGACGCTTCAATGCAGTGGCAAACGATTACTTGTGCGCAGAATCAAATCGGGGTACGTTTTCTCTTCCCGCTTTCAAAAAAGTGTCATATAAATGCTTTAAAAAGGAACAACAGACTCCATATAGGAGTGTGTAGTACAAGTCTTGTATTTAAGGAGGTCCCAAATGAGTGACCAATATGCGAACGATGAGTGTCTAGAACTACTAGATGCGATGGAAATCGGTATCGACTTATCAGACTACGAACAGTCGATCGAAGAACTTGCGGAAGAGACATTCAAATAATCTGCCCGCGAAACCAGTTAAGCCAGTGCCTTTGCACTGGCTTTGTGCTTTTAGGCACTCTGTTTCTAGGGGCTAAGGTTTAAGGTTTGCGGTTTCTAAACCACGCTCTAACCGTATTGTTTGGTCGAATTGGTTAGATCCAAGCGCTACGCACATTTTTCGCTACACTGAAATCACTGTTTGAAGTAAATCGAACGCCCCAAATCATTAAGGATACTGAACGAGTTGTTATGAACTTTCTAGCTCATCTTCATATTGCTGATCATTGTGATTCGAGCCTGCTAGGGAACTTGCTGGGTGATTTTGTTAAAGGGGATCCAGCAGGAAAGTTCCAACCTCATATTGTCGACGGTATAAAGCTGCATCGGCTGGTGGACTCCTATACTGACCATCATGAAGTGATGAAACCGGCAAAGCAGATGTTTTCAGGAACATCACGCCGATTTGCTCCTATTGCTTTAGATGTCTTTTGGGATCATTGTTTGGCCTCAAAATGGCAAACTTATCACTCCGAATCTCTGGCCCAGTTTTGTAAACACAGTGAAGTGGCTACTCAAAGCGAGGCCGATTTCCCATTGCCAGAAAGGTTTAAAGTTACCACAGGCCATATGTGGAAGGGGAAGTGGCTAGAGTCGTACCAAGAATTAGACAATATTGAATATGCTCTGCAGCGTATGTCGAAACGTAGCCCGAGAATGGCGGGGCTTGCGTCTTGCTTTCAGCATATAGAGGCAAATTACGCTGAGCTGCAGTTGTTATTTGATACGCTTTACCCAGATGTATTAAACGCAGCAAAACGAGCGTCATTCTGATAGAATCCGCGCCTGCTTTCTTTATTGGTAAATCACATGTCACATCCATTTCTAGAATTAGGTCTAAACCCTCAGTTGGTTGAGGTTGTAAAAGAGCTTGGTTTCTCGCAGCCAACAGAAGTTCAGCAGCAGGCAATTCCAAAAGTTTTAGAGAAAAATGACGTGTTGGCGGGCGCTCAGACCGGTACAGGAAAAACAGCGGCGTTCGGCTTACCTATATTGCAACGTTTCCTAGATGAGCCACAGCAACGTGAAGAAAATAGCCGAGTGATACGAGCTTTGGTATTGGTGCCGACTCGTGAACTGGCGCAACAGGTTTACGATAGCTTAGTCAGCTATGCAAGCGGCACTGAGCTTAAAATTGTCACGGCGTATGGTGGCACGAGTATGAATGTGCAAACCGCAAATTTGAAAGGTGGGGCTGACGTGCTTATCGCCACGCCAGGGCGATTACTGGACCATTTGTTCTGCAAAAACATCATTCTGACTCAAACAGAAGTACTGGTTTTAGATGAAGCAGATCGCATGTTGGATATGGGCTTTATGCCGGATATTCAGCGCATTCTGAAGCGAATGAATGAAGTCCGTCAGACCCTGTTCTTCTCTGCGACTTTCGATAAGAAAATCAAAGCCATCGCGCATAAGATGATGAATGATCCGGTCGAAATCCAGGTCACGCCTTCAAATAGTACCGCTGAGACGGTTAAACAAATTGTTTACCCAGTGGATAAGAAGCGAAAGAGCGAGCTGCTCGCATACCTAATTGGCTCTCGCAATTGGCAGCAAGTGTTAGTCTTCACTAAAACTAAGCAAGGCACAGATGCATTAGTCAAAGAATTAAAACTTGATGGTATTAAAGCGGCTTCAATCAATGGAGATAAGAGCCAAGGTGCTCGCCAAAAGGCGCTTGATGACTTCAAAGAGGGCAAAGTAAGAGCCTTGATTGCAACGGATGTGGCTGCTCGAGGCATCGATATTCAGCAGCTAGAGCAAGTGGTTAACTACGATATGCCATACAAAGCTGAAGACTATGTGCACCGTATTGGTCGTACGGGTAGAGCGGGGCAGGAAGGTTTTGCGATATCTTTAATGAGTCGCGATGAAGAGTACTTACTTGAGGCCATAGAAACCCTACTGGACAAGCGTTTACCTCAAGAGTGGTTGCAAGGTTTTGAACCTAGTTTGATTGAAGAGATTGAACCCGATAGATCGCCACGTAAAAAGAGTCGTTCTGCGGAAAAACGTAAAATGAAAGCCAAACTAAAAATTCACGCAGGGCGTGGTAAACGTAGGTAGCCGTTGCATTCATCCATTAATCTTGTATGGCTTTAACGACATAAATAAAAACGCCTCCAATTAGGAGGCGTTTTTATTATTCTGATTTGAATTCACATGGTACATCGTAAATTAAGTCTGCAACAGAAGCGGGCTTCACCTGCTGAGATTCGGTAATGCCAAATCGGCAAATCATCATCTGATTGAACATATCCCAGTGTTTGAGCAGGCATTGGTCGTAATCGGTTGTTTCGTCCGACCATGTCTGTTTCAAGAACGGACTCATGCTTGCAGCGCCATGAGCGAACATGATCATCTGCCATTTGATTTCCCAAATTTTAACGGGCGTCTCTGGGTGCTTTTCATTGTACTCATCAGCGATGGCAAAAACGATTTTCTGCAGCTCTCCTGAGCGGTCGATAAAGTAATCGAACAGTGCGTCTTCTTGCCTTACAGCATCGGCAATGAGCTGGATCGGTTGCTTAGCAATCAGCATGTGTGCCAGCAAATGAACGACGAAGAAGTAGAGCTTCTCATTGGCATTCGCTGACTTCGGCATGTGCTCAATGATGGTACCCATATATTTCTCCATGTACTCATGGAGGCCGTCACTGATGGCATACCAAATCTTGTCTTTGCTGCCAAAATGGTGGCGAATCAAGCTGTGTGATACTCCCGCCTTTTCACTGATATTTCGTAAAGAGACGCGTTCGTAGCCCAGTTCGCAAAATAACTCGGCTGCCACGCACATGATATCGCATTTGGTTTTTTCAGCATCCTGTGCGCTTCTACGCCCTTGTTTTCTTTCAGTCATTTCTATTGCCCCTGTTCGAACGCTCTATTTTTACCAGATCTCGTCCGATTTTTCACGGTAAAAAATATTGTCCAAGTGGAAAATATATATTGATCTTGTGAATACGGTAATTATACTGCACAGGTGTGCAATAACAATAATCGAGAACAATTATGCTCAGCTTAAACTCAAAATCAATACCCGGACGATTGCTCACAGTGGCTGCTTTCAGCCTTGTTTTGGCTGGGTGTAATAAAGCGAATTCAGAAATGACAAACCCGGTTATCAAGCCAGTCAAACTGGTCGAAGTACCGGATCTTCAGGCGCAGCAATTAGATAGCTTTATCGCCAAGATAGATGCGACCGAAAGAGCGGCGTTGTCATTTCAGGTACCAGGTGAAATCGAAACGGTAGAAGTTCAAATGGGAGAGCCTGTCAGCAAGGGCATGGTTCTCGCGAAACTTGACCCAACAGATTACCAATTAGCTGTTGATGCGAGACAAGCGGAATACGATTTGGCGGAAACGCAGTTGAAGCGTGCACAACAGTTGATGAAGAAAAAACTGATCAGTCGCGACAGTTTCGACCAAGCGGAAACCAGCTACAAAGCTGCAAAAGTGGCGTTGCACCAAGCTAAAACGGATCTTCAGTACACGGTAATTACCGCACCGTTTGATGGAGTGGTGTCTTTGTCATTTGCAAAAGCTCATGAAGTGGTTGCAGCTAATCAGCCTGTTCTAAACGTAATTGATAATTCAGTAATGGATGTGACTTTTACCATTCCAGTGAGCTACACCGAGATTTATGGTCTGGATATGATTCGCAATGGTCAGCTTTCTGTATCTATGGACAGCCATCGCCAATATGTCATACCCGCTCAGTTTAAAGAAGTGTCGACCCAACCTGATATGGACACCAACAGCTATACCGCGAGCGTCACGATTCAAAGGCCTGAAGAACTGAACTTACTCTCAGGAATGAGTGGACAGGTAAAACTCGTTAATACCCAAAAACCGAATCACTACCGTTTGGCTGACAGTGCCTGGGTAGAAAAACAGGTGCAATCAGGTGTAGTGATGCGCTTTGACCCACAAACTCAGTTAGTTAACCGCGTAGAGGTAGCGATAGACGAGCATGGCAATGTGGTTTCAGGCATTGAGAAAGGTGATTTGTTAGTGGAAGCCGGTGTGGCCAATCTAATGGATGGTCAACAAGTGAAAGCATGGACGAGAGAAGCGGGTATCTAAATGAAACGTAACGTAATTTCTAAGCTAGCTTTGGCTGGACTGGCCGCGGTTACACTGACTTCAATTCAAGGCTGTGAGCAACAGACTGAACATCGTCCGCGCCCTGAGTTGCAAGTAAACACCGTCACACTGGCACAGCCTATTGTTAGCCAGTACCGAAGCTTTAACGGTCAAGTTGTGCCAGCAGAACTTACGCCGCTGTCATTCCGTTTGGACGGTGAGATCTCAGGTATCTTGGTACAAGAAGGGGATCGAGTAAAGAAAGGTGAAGTGGTTGCCATTCTTGATGACTCTAAGCAAAAACAAACCTTGTTTGATGCACAGGCGAAAATGGAATTGGCGTTAAAGCAGTTCCAGCGCGGCAAAGATTTGTTCAGCAACAAGATGATTTCCAAAGCGGAGCATGACGAGTTAACCGCTAACTTTAAGCTGGCACAGGCTAATCTTGGCCTGGCCAAATCTCAAATCGAATACACTCGCTTGCGTTCTCCAGCTGCTGGCACGGTAGCTGGTGTCGATAAGAAGCGGTTTGAGAACACCTCTCCAGGTGAAAGTGTATTGAGTATTTATCAAGATGACCAAGTGTATGTCCGCATCAGCTTGTCGGATTCGGTGATCGCGATGCTTAACCCAAATCGTAACGCAAAGAAATACCAGCCAAGTGCGACGTTTTCTGGTCATGAGGGGAGTTACACATTGAACTACCTGGAACACACTAGTGAGTTACACCCTCAGAGCCAAACTTATGAATTCTGGCTTTCAATGCCACAAGTAGAACCAGAGATACTGCCGGGCACCAGTGTGAACGTCACAGTGGATATGGTGGCAGCGGGTTTGAGCACGGTGCAAGGGTTTGAGGTGCCAATGACGGCGATCGACAGTGGTCTTGAAAGAAAAGAGTTTTTCGTGTGGAAGCTACAAGAAGGCGTTGCAACGCGCGCGCCGGTTGAGGTTGAACAGATTAATAGTGAAGGTGCAGTTGTCGCATCTGGCGTTCAGAGCGGAGATGTACTGATTAACTCAAACTTGCGTAAGTTACGTGAAGGTATGGCTGTTCAAGGAGCACAACAATGAGCATTGCTGAATACTCAATAAAGAACAAGGTCATTAGTTGGCTTTTCCTTGTGATCCTTGCGGTTGGTGGTGTTACGTCCTTTATGGATTTAGGTCGCCTCGAAGACCCAGCGTTTACTATTAAAGATGCAATGATCATATCCACCTATCCAGGTGCGACGTCCCAGGAAGTAGAAGAAGAGCTTACCTATCCGTTGGAAAAGGAAATTCGGAAACTCCCATATATCGATAAAATCACCTCGACGTCTTCCAACGGCATGTCTCAGATTATGGTCAGCATGCAGATGGAATATGGCCCGGATGAGCTACCGCAAATTTGGGACGAAATGCGTCGTAAGATCAACGATTTATCACCAACACTGCCTAGTGGGGTGAATTCGGTCCAAATCATCGATGACTTCGGTGATGTGTACGGCATCATGATTATGCTCACCGGCGATGGCTTTGATTACATCGAGCTAAAACGCTATGCCGATCATCTTACTCGAGAGTTGGAGCTGGTCGACGGTGTAGGCAAAGTTGCGATTGCGGGAGACCAACAAGAGCAGTTATTTGTTGAAATCTCGCTGGAAAGACTTGCTGCATTTAACCTCGATATGAATACTGTCGTTGGATTGTTGAGTCAGCAGAACAGTGTTCAAGCGGCTGGCGAAGTGATGGTGAATGGCCAAGCCCTCACGATTAGACCTAACGGCACATTAACGTCGGTAGAAGAGCTTGAAGATCTCGTCATTCATGGCCGAGACACGGGCAATTTAATTCGCTTGAAAGATGTGGCGGACGTAACGCGTGGTATTCAAGAAAAGCCTTCTAACCTAATCACTTACAACGGCAAACCGGCAATCAACCTTGCAATCTCATTTAATGCTGGTGTTAACGTTGTTGAGGTGGGTAAAGCGCTTGAACAAGAGTTAGCTGCACTTGAAAGTATCAAACCGGCGGGTGTGGAGCTTAACTACTTCTATAACCAGTCAGCGGAAGTGGATAAATCAGTACAAGACTTCGTTGTCAGCTTAGGCCAAGCGGTGGCAATCGTAATTATTGTTCTGCTGTTTGCGATGGGGTTACGAAGCGGCATCATCATTGGTGCAGTACTTCTGTTAACGGTATTTGGTACCTTTATTCTAATGAGTTACAACGATGTGGAATTACATCGTATTTCTCTAGGGGCATTGATTATCGCGCTAGGTATGTTGGTCGACAACGCCATCGTGGTGGTAGAAGGTATTCTTGTCGGCTTAAAGCAGGGTAAGAGTAAACTACAAGCCTCGGTTGATATTGTTAAACAGACTCAGTGGCCGTTGCTTGGTGCGACAATCATTGCGATCACGGCGTTTGCTCCGATTGGTTTATCGCAGGACGCAACAGGCGAGTTTATGGAGTCCTTGTTCTGGGTTCTTTGTTACTCGCTGTTCTTGAGCTGGATTACGGCACTCACTTTAACGCCATTCTTAGCTAACTTACTGTTAAAAGAAGAAAAATCGGATAGTGCACAGGAAGATGTTGACCCTTACAAAGGTGTTTTGTTTACTGTGTTCGGTACGCTACTTCGCTTTGCAATGCGCTTCAGGTGGTTAACGGTCGCGAGTATGGTCGCGTTACTTGTCGCTGCTGTTATTGGGTTTGGTTCCGTTAAGCAGTCATTCTTCCCTGCGTCTAATACACCAATGTTCTACGTAGACATGTGGATGCCGGAAGGTACTGATATACGCGAAACAGCTAAGCAAGCTAACGAAGTAGAAAGCTATATTCGTAGCAAAGATAACGTTGAGTTTGTTACCACAACCACGGGGCAGGGCCTGCAACGTTTTGCGTTAACGTATCAGCCAGAGAAAAGCTACGAAGCGTACACGCAGCTGCAAGTTCGCGCGACTGATCGTGATGCGATGTTTGAATTGTTGGCAAAGTTGGACGAGCAACTTCCAGTTAAGTTCAATCAACCAACGTTCCAGTTCAAGTTGATCGAATTTGGTCCGTCACCCGCCTCCAAAATAGAAGCGCGTATTTCGGGGCCTGATCCACAAGTTTTGCGTAACATCGCTCAGCAAGTGGAAGATGTCTTCCTTGCAGACCCAGGTGCTCGCAATGTTCGCCATGACTGGCGTGAGCGAACCAAAGAGCTCGTCCCGCTATTTAATGAATCTAAAGCAAGACGTTTAGGGATCTCAAAGCAAGAGTTGTCTGAAACCCTACAAATGGCGTTTGGCGGCAGTGCGATTGGTCTGCTGCGTGATGGAACTCATATGCTGCCGATTATTGCGCGCTTGCCGGAGAGCGAACGTGTTGATTTTGAATCGTTAGCTAACGTTAAGATTTGGAGCCCATCACTTCAGACGTATATTCCTGTCGAACAAGTAATCGATGGAGTGACATTGGAGTGGCAAGAACCGCTGATTCAGCGTCGAGATAGAAAACGTACATTAACAGTACTGGCAGACCATGATGTTCTAGGTGATGAAACACCAGCAAGTTTGTTTGCACGTGTTCAGCCTAAAGTTGAAGCTCTGCACCTTCCCGCTGGTTACTCGATTTCTTGGGGGGGAGAATACGAATCATCGAAAGATGCACAGGAGTCGTTATTTGGTTCATTACCAATGGGGTACTTGTTGATGTTCATCATCACGATGTTGCTGTTTAACTCAGTGAGAAAACCACTGGTTATCTGGTTTACCGTCCCTCTAAGCATCATCGGTGTTTCAATTGGCTTATTAAGTAGCAACATGCCATTTAGTTTTACCGCTTTCCTTGGTTTATTAAGTTTAAGTGGGATGATCTTAAAAAATGGCATTGTACTACTCGACCAAATCAATATTGAATTGGAATCAGGTAAAGACCCGTATTTAGCAGTACTAGATAGTGCAATCAGCCGTGTTAGACCGGTAAGTATGGCGGCGTTAACCACGATATTAGGCATGATTCCGCTCGTATTTGATGCTTTCTTTGGCTCAATGGCAATAACAATAATGGCAGGCTTAGGCTTTGCTACGGTACTGACGCTAATTGTCGTACCTGTATTGTTCGTCATTTTCTATCGAATCAAACCATCCACTGCCGGATAAATCACGGAAAGATTAACGATTCGTTTGCCAGCCCTAACTTCGGTTAGGGCTTTTTTATATATTTGTCATTAATGGTCTTTGTTAAAGTCTAACTATTCGCTGTTTTAAACATAAATTATTAACCTAGTGATATATATTGAATATCACTAGGTTAATAATAACCATTCATCATTAGGAGCACCAAAATAGGGCTGTTATATCTAACAATAATTACAAGAGTGATACATTTTGGTGCAATTATAATGAATGGGTGAATACTCTATGTAACAAGTGTTTGATTGGCTCTATTTTCTTAATATACAGTAACTTACGAATTATTGATAATGTTCAATAATAAGGAATAATTTAGTTAAAACAGAGGGTTATAATGGATTTAACACCTATATAACATTTCATCCCTTATGGGATCATCCTCAACTTTACGAATATAAAACGAAATAGTATTTGAAATGTAACATTTAGGCTTTAATTTAAATAACAACAAGTTCTTAGTTTTTATACTGAGAATAATACTAATAATGTCAGTTGGTGCTTATTTAGCGGCACCACTCAGATGCACTTATTTTATTGCTGTTAAGAATGGAGTCTCTTAATGAAAAAAGTCGCTTTGATCACTGGATCAAAAGGCGGAATTGGTTCTGCTATTTCAACTCAACTCGTCAACGATGGTTATCGTGTGATTGCTACTTATTTTACCGGTAATTATCAGTGTGCGCTGGATTGGTTTAATGAAAAGCAGTTTACTCAAGACCAAGTACGCTTGTTCGAGTTGGATGTAACCAATACAGAAGAATGTGCACAACGTTTAGCCCAACTTCTTGAAGAAGAAGGCACGGTGGATACGATCGTTAACAATGCGGGTATCACTCGCGACGGTCTATTTAAAAAGATGACCGCTAGTGCATGGAAAGATGTCATCGAGACTAACCTCAATAGTGTGTTTAATGTGACTCAACCTTTATTCGCAGCAATGTGTGAAAAAGGTGATGGTCGCGTTATCAACATCTCATCGGTAAATGGACTGAAAGGCCAATTTGGTCAAGCAAACTACTCAGCGGCGAAAGCTGGCATGATTGGTTTCTCCAAGGCTTTGGCTGCAGAAGGGGCACGCGCAGGTGTCACCGTTAATGTAGTTGCTCCTGGCTACACAGCGACTCCAATGGTTGAGCAAATGAAGCCTGAAGTGCTTGAATCCATCAAAGCTCAAATCCCTATGAAACGCTTAGCGACACCTGAAGAAATTGCCAAAGCGGTGAGTTTCTTGGCTAGCGAAGACGGCGCGTACATCACTGGCGAAACACTGTCGGTGAACGGCGGCCTATACATGCATTAAGAGGGTGAGAGCTATGGAAAAAGTATTTATTGTTGCAGCAAAACGAACGCCTATTGGTGCTTTCGGTGGAACACTGAAAGATATGTCGGCAGGTAATTTAGCGTCTGTTGCCATTAAAGGGGCCTTGGCGTCTGGAAATGTAAATCCAGAGATTGTGGATGAAGTCATTGTTGGCCATGTTGTAAGTGCAGGCCAAGGAATGGGAGTAGGTCGTCAGGCTTCATTGTACGCGGGTATTCCAGAATCAGTACCAGCATACAGCTTAAACATGGTCTGTGGCAGCGGAATGAAAACCGTAATGGATGCGGCTTCCCATATTAAAAGCGGCGATGCAGACATCGTTGTCGCAGCGGGTGTTGAAGTGATGTCGCAAATTCCATTCACGGTACCAGCTAGCATTCGCGACGGCCACAAAATGGGCAACATGGGGCTGACTGACTTACTCGTGTCAGATGGTCTAACGGATGTTTACAACCAATACCACATGGGTGTAACGGCCGAAAACGTCGCCAAAGAGGTGAATATTTCACGTCAGCAGCAAGACGAATACGCACTGGGTAGCCAAATGAAAGCGGTTGCCGCGATTGAAGCAGGCAAGTTTCAGGATGAAATTGTTGCCGTTGATGTCAAACAGCGTCGTGAAACAATCGTGTTTGATACGGATGAGTATCCAAAGTCTTCTGCAACATTAAGTGGTCTAGAAAAACTGCGTCCAGCCTTTGACCGCGAAGGCTCTGTAACGGCGGGGAATGCTTCAGGCATTAACGATGGAGCGAGCGCAATAATTCTAGCATCTGAAAGCGCAGTGAAGCTACATGGGTTAACGCCTATCGCTGAAATCGAGAGTTACGCTCAATCGGGGTTAGATCCAAAAGTGATGGGGTTAGGCCCGGTAGAAGCGGTAACAAAAGCGCTAGCTAAGGCTGAGTTAACTACAGCGGATATGGATCTTTACGAGCTTAATGAAGCTTTTGCTGCTCAGGCACTCGGCGTGATTCATAAGCTCGCGGAAGAGCACGAAGTATCGGTTTCATCCATTTTGGATAAAGCCAATGTTAATGGTGGTGCAATTGCACTTGGGCATCCTCTAGGTGCTTCAGGAAATCGCATCTTAGTCACTCTTATTCATGAATTAACCCGACGTAACGGCCAATATGGCGTCGCTTCACTGTGTGTAGGTGGCGGTATGGGTACGGCAGTTGTCGTCAAACTAGTTTAATCATCAATGGAATTTCCAGAAATTTATTAGGAGCAACACTATGTACACTGATTTCTTCAAAACTTTCACAGACCAAACTGAACAGAACCTACAGCCTTACCTAAAATTCAACAAGCTTGTGACCAAGAATGTTGAAGTCCTAACTGAGCTGCAACTTAACGCAATTCGCACTTACAGCGAAATGGGTTTAACTCAGATGAAAGCGGCGAGCGAAATTAAAGATGTGACGTCTTTAACTGCGTTTAACAGCCAGCAACTATCTGTTCTTACGAAGCTTTCTCAGCAAATGATGGACGACAGCAACAAGCTACAAGCTATCGCAAAAGAGTTTAAAGAAGACGTAGATTCTCTTACTTCGGAAAACCTTAAGACTGTGACTCCTGCATAAGCACAGTATCCGCTTGCCGCCTTTCTAAGGCGGCTTTTTTCCGAATACAGGAGTATAAATTATGTTTCAGCACTTCTTTTCGGACTACCTTGTAAAGCTCCAAGAAACCAATCAACAGTGGTGGCACGATCTTGAACTCAGCAAGGCAGCCGTTAACTCTCCTCTAAATAAAGCGATGCAAGAAGTGAACTTTGAAGATACAGCAAAGCTCTTCGAACAAGCTGCCAATCAGCCCGCTGCGCTTTTAAAGCTGCAAACACAGTGGTGGGAACAACAGCTTCAAATCTGGCAAAACGTCGCATTAGCAGGGAATACCGAGAGTTTAATTGAAGCTGAAAAAGGCGATAAGCGTTTCAGTGACGACGCATGGAAATCCGATGCGTTTTATAACTTTATTAAACAATCTTACCTTTTATTCAGCAAAACTTACCTAGACACCATCAATAGCATTGAAGGGCTAGACGAAAAAACGAAGGAACGCCTTTCGTTTTTCTCACGTCAAGCGATCAACGCTATGTCGCCAAGCAACTTTATTGCGACTAATCCAGAGCTGCTTAAGCTGACGTTAGAGCAAAATGGCGAGAACCTGTTATCGGGTTTGGAACAGCTAAAAGAAGACGTAGAGTCAAGCGCGGACATTCTTAAAATTCGCATGACGAACAATAATGCTTTTCGTGTAGGCGAAGATGTTGCTAACACAGGCGGTGACGTTGTTTTTAAGAACGAACTTTTTGAGCTGATTCAATACAAGCCACTCACAGAAAAAGTCAATTCAACGCCACTTTTGATTGTTCCTCCTTTCATTAACAAGTACTACATATTGGACTTGCGTGAAAAGAATTCGATGGTGCGCTGGCTGCTTGAGCAAGGGCATAGTGTTTTCATGATGTCTTGGCGCAATCCGGGTAAAGAACAGGCGCAGGTTGAGTTTGGCGACTATGTCACAGAGGGCGTTGTTAAAGCTGTGTCAGCTATCGAAGACATTACTGGCCAAGAGCAAATCAATGCCGCTGGTTATTGTATCGGTGGTACGGTATTGGCATCAACGGTGGCTTATTACGCTGCTAAACGTATGAAGAAGCGCATTAAGTCTGCGACCTTCTTTACTACGTTACTTGATTTCTCCCAGCCAGGAGAAGTTGGGGCTTATGTAAATGACACGATCGTCAGTGCTATTGAAATGCAGAACAATGCCAAAGGTTATATGGATGGACGCTCATTGAGTGTGACATTCAGTTTGTTACGTGAGAACAGCCTGTACTGGAACTACTACGTCGACAACTACCTCAAAGGCAACAGCCCAGTTGATTTTGATTTACTGTACTGGAATAGCGATAGCACCAATGTCGCCGCTAAGTGCCACAACTTCTTGCTTCGAGAGCTTTACTTAGAGAACAAGCTTGTGCAAGACAAAGGCGTTAAAATCGGTGGTGTATGGATTGATCTAAACAAGATTAAAATCCCAAGCTATTTTGTGTCGACCAAAGAAGACCACATCGCTCTTTGGCAAGGTACTTATCGCGGAGCGTTAAAGTCAGGTGGAAACAAGACGTTTGTACTTGGCGAGTCTGGCCACATCGCAGGCATTGTGAATCATCCAGCCAAAAACAAATATGGCTACTGGTTGAATGATAACCTCGATGATTCTGCTGAAGAATGGCTAGCGAATGCAAGTCACAAAGAAGGATCTTGGTGGACACATTGGCATCAATGGCTATTGAGCTTCAATGCTGAGGAACAAGTAGAGCCGTTTACTCAAGGCTCTGAGCAGTTCCCAGTTATTGGCCCTGCACCAGGTAGTTACGTTAAGCAGGTGTTGCCGGTTAAATCGAAAGTAGACAACCAAGAGAAAGTTGAAGAGTCCTAATGAACATTAGGTATTTTTGCCAAAGCCCAACCAAATGGTTGGGCTTTTTGTTTCTGTTACCCCAACTAAAAGGGGGCGCTTGAGTTAAAAGGGAGACAACCCTATAGGCAATTTACTAAATCTTACCGGTACACTTGTATTGAGAATAAATATCGAAAATGATAGTGATAGAAAGGAGGGGCTAGAGGTCCTGAGCTCTAAAGCGGAATCAAGGAATATATGAACAGAAACGTATGGATGCTGTCAGTGTGTCAGGCACTGCTGATGACGGGAAATATATTGCTAATTTCCGTAATTGGATTGGTCGGGAAACAGCTTGCTCCGTCAGACAATATGATCACCTTGCCGGTAGCGTTGCAGTTCCTGGGCCTAATGTGTGCGACCATACCGGCTTCGCTGATTATGGGGAAGCTAGGGCGCAAGAAAGGCTTTAGTATCGGAAACATCATTGGGATAACTGGCGCGAGCACGGTAGCTTATGCCTTATCCAATCAGCAATTCTACCTATTTTGTTCAGGCGCTTTTTTATTGGGTATAGGAATCGGTTTTGGTACTTTATATCGTTTTGCAGCGATTGAAGTGTGCAGTGAAGAAGTGCGTCATCGTGCGATTTCAATTTCTATGGCTGGTGGTGTTTTTGCGGCTTTTCTAGGGCCTAACTTGGCTATTTTATCTGTTGAGTGGTCGTCGGATGGCCTATATACCACGGCATTTCTTGCATTGGTGGTGCTCAATGTTATCGCGTTGGCGATTTTGCAATTCATCCAATTTCCTCCTGCACCTAAAAAGCACACCCAGCCAAGCTCCGACTCGCTAATGATGATCGCTAAGCAGCCTAACTTTCTCATCGCCGTATTTGCTGCAATGGTTGCGTACGCGGTAATGAATATACTGATGACAGCGACACCGTTAGCGATGATCGGATGCGGCTTCGATTTTCATAAAGCAGCTGGTGTCATTGAATGGCATGTACTGGGGATGTTTGTCCCAGCATTTTTCACCGGAAAGCTGATTGAGTTATTGGGTGCACGTAAGATGATATTGACCGGTGGGTTGCTGTTTGTGCTGTGTGTGATGATTAACATTAATGGACAAAGCATTTGGCATTTCCGTTCGGCACTTGTGCTATTAGGTGTTGGGTGGAACTTCATGTTTATCGCGGCAACCAGTTTGTTTAGTCAATCATACGCGGCACACAATAAACCTAAAGCGCAGGCCTTTAATGAATTTGTGGTGTTTGGTTGTGTGACCATCACCGCGCTACTTTCTGGCTGGTTGGAAGCGACAGTAGGATGGGAAAAGCTTAACGTTTACGTATTACCGTTTGTCATCGCTGTAATGGTGATATTTAGTGTTAACGTGTACCGTTCTCGTATGGCTGCGCAATAACGTCGCGCCACAATAATAAAGCCACTCTAACTAGTGTAAGGGAGTGGCTTTAGTGTCAGGCTAGTGCTTAGTAGGCAATACCAATTCTTTGGTTTAGATGTTTAGCCGATTCCAATTCATCGACCAAAGCATGAGCATAATCGGTCACCGAAATACGGCTGTTACCTTGCTCGTCCGTAAGTAATTGTTCCCCACCAACTCTATAGTTTCCTTGTTTGTCACCAGGGAAAATCTCAGCCGCTGGACTAATGTAAGTCCACGTTGTTGGTCCCTGATATTGGCGGAATACTTTCAGTGCTTCGCCTTGAGCGATGGCTTCTGGTTTGTACTCTTCAGGAAACTCTGGAATCGTCACTAATGGTGTGCTTGGAGCGACTTCCAGTGAACCGGCACCGCCAACCCAGACTATGCGCTGTGTCTTTGTTTCTGCAAGTGAGGCAAGCAGTCGGTTTGCCGATTTAGCCACGATTCCATGGTTGTTCGCTGCACGTCCGCCAATGGATACGACTAGTGTGTCTACATCAGTGAGAGCCTGCTCAAGATCAAAATCTTTGGATTCAATATCAAGTGTGCGAACTACGTTTGATAAGCCGTCAACCTTGCTCTTATCTCTAACTAGTGAGATGACATTGTGACCACGTGAAGCCGCTTCTTTTACGATCTCACCACCAATCCATCCAGTTGCGCCTAATACTGCAATATTCATAACGTCGTTCTCCGTGTGTTGTTGTGTTTTGACGATGGAGAAAGTTTATTAGTTAAGGTATTTGCAATAAATATCAAAAATAGATGTATATTGTATCTCAATAGATATCTAATTAGGGTGAGAAATGGATAGGTTGATCGCCATGCGTAGCTTTGTTGAGGTAGCAAACTGCGCCAGTTTTACCAAAGCAGCAGAGAACCTCGATCTAAGTCGATTACAGGTGTCTCGTCATGTCCAAGAGATTGAAACTTGGTTAAAACAGCGCCTGCTGCATAGGACCACAAGAAAGGTCAGCTTAACCTCGGTTGGCGAGCAAGCTCTGCGACACTGCGAGAGCATATTGAACGAAGTTGCAGAACTTGAAGTAAAAGCGCTGAGTCATTCCGACCGTTTAGAGGGGAGGATCCGCATTTCAGCGCCAATCGGTCTCGCGCAAACCATGTTGCTGGATGTGATTTCCGAATTCACTGAACGACACCCTGACGTGATTATTGAAGTGGTTGCCAGCGATCAGTTTTCTCAGCTTGTTGAAGAAAGGCTAGATATTGCTCTGCGCTATACCGCTGAACCTGATGACACTCTTATTGCACGTCGGCTTATGCATGTCGACTCCATCGTATGTGCATCACCACAATACCTGCAAATTCAGGGTGAACCAACTCAGCTCCAAGATCTCGAAGTTCATAACTGTTTTGGTCATTTAGGTGCAACACATTGGGACTTCGTAAAAGACAACCAACCAGTCAGCGTAAAAGTACAGGGTAATTTGTTTGCCAACGATACCATGATGATTTCGTTGGCAGCCCTGCGTGGAAAGGGTATTGCTCGTCTACCTTGTGATTTAGCAAATCCGCTAATCGCGCAAGGAAAACTCGTCAGGATTCTACCGGAATACACGTTACAGAGCAGTGCGATCTGGGCCGTGTATCTATCCCGTAGCTATCAATTACCTGTGGTTAGGCAGTTCATCGACTTTATCGCCGAGCAATGGAGCCACGACATTCGAGCACAGTAAGTCGATGTAAGTTGGACTTAGCACGCTTAAGGCAATATTTAATGATTAACTGCTCTTTTATTTGGGTTAAATCATTGCCCTTTGCCGCAAAATTGATATTATCGCGAAACATAGTCGGGGGGCCAAATGGCTGAGATCGCAAAAGCGAGACCCGTTGAACCTGATTCAGTTAACACTGGCGTAGGGAACTATCACTCTTGTCTCACTTGTGGCGATAGCCACGTGATCTAGGGCTAGAAGTTCCTGCACGCTTGCTTAGGAGCTTATATGCCGCACTCTTCATCTAACGATACTGTAAACACACCGATTGTTTTAACCATTGCGGGTTCAGACAGTGGTGGTGGTGCCGGTATTCAAGCTGACATTAAAGCTATCTCAGCAACAGGCAGCTATGCGTGCTCCGCGATCACTGCGATTACAGCACAAAACACCCTTGGCGTATCTGCTATCTTTCCAATTCCACTAGAGCACGTAGAGAAGCAGCTCGACGCGGTGTTTACCGACCTCAACGTAATCGCTGTAAAAGTTGGCATGCTTGCAGACTCTTCCATCATTAAAGTGGTGGCAGAAAAGATTAAGCAATACTCACCGAAATTCTTAGTGGTAGACCCGGTTATGGTTGCGACGAGCGGAGATCTTCTTTTAGAGCAATCGGCCATCACGACACTAAAAAGTGAGTTACTTCCTTTGGCTGATGTTATTACGCCAAACCTACCGGAAGGTGCAGCGTTAATTGGTTGTGACGTACCTGAAACTGAGCAAGCAATGACCGAGATGATTACGGAGCTGCGTAATCTTGGTGCTAAAGCTGTATTGCTAAAAGGTGGTCACCTAGAAAAAGATCAAAACAGTAATGACCTATTGATTACCGCGAACGAGGTCGAGCAGCTATCGGCAAAACGTGTGAAAACACGTAATACTCACGGTACGGGTTGTACTTTATCTTCAGCGATTGCATCGTATCTTGCGCAGGGTAACGACCTTAGCTCAGCGACGGCTTTGGGCAAGAAGTACATCTCTGAAGCTATTGCCCATGCTGATGAGCTGGATATCGGTTCTGGCCATGGGCCGGTTAACCACTTTTATGCAATCCAAGCAGGCAATCGCTAATACTATGTTGGATTCAACGAAGCTTGATTCAACAAAGCAGCCTGCCAGTCAGCAGAGTCATAATGAGGCGATAGAAAGCCCCGATGAATGCATCGACATTCGTGGTGGTTACTTGCGCTATCTAGATAACGCGCAACCAACGATTGAAAAACTGACTATGCAGATCCCAGCGAAAAACTGGACCTGCATACTGGGTAAGAGTGGCTGTGGTAAAAGCTCGTTACTGCGGTATTTAGCCGGTTTGCTCGGCGATAAAGTCGAATGGCGTGGTGCAGTTTCAATTCAAAATCAGCAAACGCTATCAGCAGAAGTGCACTCGTATATCGCTTACATGGCACAACAGGATTTGTTAATGCCATGGCTGTCGGTGCTAGATAACGTACTACTTAGCAGCCAATTTGGTGAAGCGAGTTCATTATCGAAGGGGCAGCTAACCTCCAAAGCATTAGAACTGCTAGAGCAAGTCGGTTTGCGAGACCACGCTCAGAGCTTGCCTCAACAGTTATCGGGCGGTATGCGTCAACGAGCCGCGCTTGCACGAACCTTAATGCAAGACAAACCGATTGTATTAATGGATGAACCATTTTCTGCGCTTGATGCTGTCACGCGCCACCGCTTACAGAATTTGGCGTGTGAACTGTTAAAAGAGAAAACGGTTGTGTTAATCACTCACGATCCGCAAGAAGCGATCAGGCTGGCTGGGCAGTTATACATTATGAGTGGCTCTCCAGCGCGGGCGGTATGTTTGGATGTCCCTAAATCTCCGACACCAAGAAAGCTCGATGCCGAATGTGCTCAGATTCAGCAAAGCATCCTAGACAGTTTGGAGCGTGATTATGAGTAGCATGACCCGTGTAACCGCCATTTCAAACAAATTGGAAAAGAAAGAACGAGTTTCTCACCCAGCGCTGCGCGTAGCGATTTCATGTTCTGTGATTGTCGCAATTTGGCAGTTGGTTGTGGTGGTGTTTGATATGCCGTCTTTCATTTTGCCTGCGCCTTTGGATGTGTTTGAACGCCTGATACAGCGCCACGACGTATTGCTGAAGCATACCTGGGTGACTGGGCAAGAAATCGTTCTAGGGCTATTTCTTGGCTTAACCATGGGGATGACATTTGCTCTGCAGATGCTGCTGTTCAAACCGGTAAAACGTTGGCTATTGCCTATGCTGATTGCCAGCCAAGCGATACCAGTCTTTGCGATTGCACCTGTGCTGATGCTTTGGTTTGGTTATGGCATCACCTCGAAAGTCGTCATGGCTGCGCTGATTATCTTCTTCCCTGTCACAACTTGTTGCTACGACGGCCTTAGAAATACCCCCGTTGGCTATATCGATCTTGCCAAAACGATGGGTGCGACTCGTTGGCAATTGCTAAGGCGTGTCCAACTTCCAGCCGCACTACCAACACTGGCGTCTGGTATACGTGTCGCGGTTGTTATCGCGCCAATTGGTGCTGTTGCAGGTGAGTGGGTTGGCTCGAGTGAAGGCCTTGGGTATTTAATGCTTCAAGCCAATGCTCGCATGATGATCGATGAAATGTTCGCCGCTCTATTTATTCTTTCTGCACTTTCCGTTGCGCTGTACTTCATCGCAGACAAAGGGCTTAAGAAACTCATTCCATGGGAAGCTTGAATCTCCCTCAAGCATATAAAGAAAACAAAAGGACTATCTAGTGAAAAACAAAACAATTTTAAGCGCAGTTGCGCTTGCTGCTCTGAGCCTATCTACCAGCGTAGCAGCTGAAACGAAGAAGCTGACACTTATGTTGGATTGGTTTGTAAACCCAAACCACGGCCCGATTGTTATCGCTAAAGAGCGTGGGTACTTTAAAGAACAAGGCATCGAAGTCGACATTCAAGAGCCTGCCGACCCAAGCACGCCAGCTAAATTAGTGGCTGCAAATAAAGTCGATTTGGCGGTGTCTTACCAACCGAGCTTAACCATTGACGTTGCTGCCGGTCTGCCGCTTGTTCGCTCAGCAACCCTTATCGCGACGCCATTGAACACTTTAATGGTGCTAGACAATAAAAAGATTCAAAGCCTGAGTGACCTTAAAGGTAAGAAAATCGGTATCGCTATTGCAGGTAACGAAGAAGCGACCATCGGTACTATGTTAGATAAAGGCGGCGTGAACTACGAAGACGTACAAATCATCAATGTTGGCTGGGCGCTATCGTCTTCACTTGCATCTGGTAAAGTGGACGCAATTTGGGGCGGACTGCGTAACTTCGAAACCAACCAACTTGAACTGGAAGGTTATAAAGCGAAAGCGTTCTTCCCAGAAGAGAATGGTGTTCCTGCCTACGACGAGCTTATTTTTGTTGCTAACGCTAACAAATACGACGAGCAAGCTATTGTAGCGTTTAACAAGGCGCTAGAGCAGGCGACAACTTATATTGTCAACCACCCACAAGAATCGTGGAAAGAGTTTGTTGCCTATGCACCGGATACATTAAACAACGAACTGAATGAGCGTGCATGGAACGATACGCTAACTCGATTTGCGCTGCGTCCTTCTGCTGTTGACCTTAAGCGCTACGACGATTACGCGCAGTTCATGTACGCGCAAGACATCATCGAATCGCTACCTGAAGCAAAAGATTACGTACGCAGTTTTCAATAATAACGACTTAGAGTTATCACAATGAACCATCAAGATTTAATCAACGCTTGCCGTGAAGATTGGGAAGCGTATACCAAGCATGATTTTGTTACCCAATTGGCGAAGGGCGAACTTGCTCAGCCTTGTTACTTGCATTACTTGAAACAAGATTTCTTGTTCCTTAAGCAGTATGCACGTGCTTATGCACTAGCGATCTACAAGGCGCGCACTCTGGAAGAAATGCGCTTTGCACTACCAAGTGTTCATGCATTGCTAGACTCCGAGATCAAACACCACGTGACGTACTGCGAGGAATGGGGTTTAACCGAGCGCGATATGGAAGCGGAGCCAGAGGATTTTGGTACTGTCGCATATACACGTTACGTGCTGGATGCAGGCATGACAGGCGATTTGGTTGACCTATACGCAGCGTTAGCACCTTGTTCAATCGGTTATGCAGAAATTGGCCGTAACCTTGGCAGTGATGAGAACACCGTTCGTGACGGGAACCCATATGCGAGCTGGATTGATCTATACAGCGGTGAAGAGTTCCAAAACGGCGTTGGTCACAGTATTGAACGTATAGACCAATTATTGGCCGAGATTGATGTCAATAGCCAGCGTGGCCAACACTTGATTCAAGTGTTCAAAACGGCGACTCGTATGGAAATTGCTTTTTGGCAGCAAGGCTTAGACGCCCTGCAAGCGGCTAAGTAACCGGAGGCGTACATGAACATTGAAACAATTAATAACGCGCTTAATGCAGTACGTGATCAAAAACCATTGGTTGTGAATATCACCAATTACGTGGTGATGAATAACACTGCAAATGCTCTGTTAGCGATTGGCGCGTCGCCAATCATGGCGCACTCTCAGCAAGAAATGGCGGAGATGATGTCTTTCTCTGGCGCGTTGGTGATTAACATTGGCACGCTTGATAGCGTTTGGACACCTAGAATGGCGTTTGCTGTCGAGCAGGCGAATTCAAACGGCAAAGTGGTGGTTCTAGACCCTGTTGGTTGCGGTGCAAGTTCACTGCGAACTGAGACGTCGAGAAAAATTGCGTCTTTGGCGGAAAAACTGATCATTCGCGGTAATGCGTCTGAAATCATTAGTTTAGCCGGTGAACAAGGGCAATCTAAGGGCGTAGACGCACTGGATAGCAGCGAAGCCGCACTGGGTGCCGCGCGTTATCTTGTCGAACACTACAAGTGTAGCGTCGTAATTTCAGGTGCGACCGATTACGTAGTGACTGAACATGACGTGTACACGCTAAATAATGGTCACGAAATGATGCCTTACGTGACGGGAATGGGCTGTACACTGACGGCTCTAACTGGCGCATTTGCGGCAGTAGGGGATACGACAGGTTTAGCTGCTGCCGCTGTTTTAGGGGTAGCTGGTGAAATTGCCGCTCAGCAATCAAAAGGGCCGGGCAGCTTGCAAGTTAACTTGCTGGATGCTCTGTACCAACTTGATGCGGACACACTCGCAGCGCGTTTGAAGCTATCGTAGTCCATTTTGTAAAACCTATGCAGAGTCTCCAGTATGCAGGCTCTGCATAAAATAGGAAGTCCTATGAACCCTTACCGTTTGTATCTAGTCACAGATGATCAACAAGATCTATCAACACTGGTTAATGTCGTAAAACAGGCCGTTGCTGGTGGCGTGACCATGGTTCAGGTACGAGAGAAACATGGTGATGTTCGTGCTTTTATAGAACGTGCGTTAGCGGTGAAAGCCGTATTGAAAGGCTCAGGTGTACCTCTTATCATCAATGATAGAGTCGATGTAGCATTAGCTGTTGATGCCGATGGTGTTCACTTAGGGCAGTCGGATATGCCAGCGGAAATGGCAAGATCTCTAATTGGTCCAGATAAAATCTTGGGCTTATCGGTAGAAAACGAGCGGCAACTTAGCGAGGCGTTAAAGCTTAATGTGGACTACCTTGGGTTGAGCGCAATCTTTGCGACACTAACCAAAACCAACATCAAGAAAGAGTGGGGCATCGAAGGATTAAGAGCAGCGGTTGCTCAAAGCCAGCTGCCAATCGTAGCAATCGGTGGTATTAACAGCTCAAACCTAGATGACATAGTAGCGACTCAAGTTGAGGGTATCGCTCTGGTTTCTGCAATCTGTCATGCCGATGATCCTGAATCCGCTTCCAAACAGCTAATCGCTCAAATTGAGAAGTCTGTAAGTTAGAGGGTTACAGAGTTGTAGTAGAGTAATAAAACGGACTACAGCTCAGTGACTATGGATATGACAGCCAACAAACTCTACTACGTATACGACCCAATGTGCTCTTGGTGCTGGGGCTACAAACCAACTTGGAGCAAAATTGAACAAGCAATCTCAAAGGACCTAGACGTTGTCTACGTTGTTGGTGGACTCGCACCCGACTCAGATGTGCCTATGCCGCTAGAGATGCAAACTCAGATAGCGTCATACTGGAAACGTATTGAAGACTATTTAGGCACTCAATTTAATTACGATTTTTGGGAAAAGAATACACCTCGTCGTTCAACGTACCCATCGTGTCGGGCAACATTGGCTGCCCGTAAGCAAGGTAAAGAGCAAACCATGCTCACTGCCATTCAACATGCCTATTACCTTCAAGCGCGTAACCCCAGTGATAATTCGGTATTGATTGAGGTTGCTAAAGAGGCCGGTTTAGATCAAGCGCAGTTTAAGGCAGACCTTGAATCGAGCGAGATTGAAACCGAGCTACAGAACGAACTTGCGCTCGCGCGTTCGATTGGTGGTAATAGCTTCCCGTCGCTATTTGTCGAGCGAGAAGGTCGTATTACTGAGCTTCGAATCGACTACCAAAATGCCGACTCCACCATCGATGAAGTGAAAGCGTTGTTAGCGCTTATCTGATTCAAATAGGGTGCAGCAAGCCTGTTCACCCTCCACAAACCAATACTCCTATGTACTTAAGCCGATTCATGCTTTCGGCTTGAGTACAGCTCAGCATCATCTACAGAACAATAACTCGCCGATATCGCACTCATTTCAAACGTCTTAAATCTACGAGAGTAGAAGCTAATTTAATTACTAGTCATATGGAAATAAACCTTTAACTATTGGTCTATTAATCGCTGGTTGGATTTGAATTATATTAATTTCATCCACCGATTTTTAAGGAAGAGACAATGAAAGTATTAGCATTTGGCGCAAGCAGCAGTAAAAACTCAATCAACCAGCAACTGGCACACTACGCAGCGAAACAGATTAAAGACGCCGATATCAACCTGATCGACATTAACGATTTCGAAATGCCGATTTTTAGTGAAGATCGTGAAAAAGAATTAGGCTCTCCTGAACAAGCGCAGCGCTTCTTCAAAGCTATTGGTGAAGCGGATGTGCTTGTTATCTCTTTTGCAGAGCACAACGGTTCTTATACCGCTGCGTACAAGAATTTGTTTGATTGGACGTCGCGTATCAACATGCAAGTGTTCCAAAGTAAACCTGTTCTGATGCTCGCAACGTCGCCGGGTCCAGGCGGTGCTAGTACCGTATTAGCAGCCGCGAAAGGATCTGCACCGTATTTTGCGGCTGATGTAAAAGCTGCTATTTCACTTGCCAGCTTCTACGACAACTTCGACTTTGAATCGGGCACGGTCACCAGCGGAGAGTTCAACCAGCAGCTGTTGGACGCGATCGAAACACTATAATCACCAAAAGGTAGCGCTATGGAACAGCCACTCCTAACCAAGCCTGTAAAGTCCGCGCTGCTTTCAATGGCAGCGCCAGCAGCGTTTGGCATGCTAATGACTTTCTTGTTTCAACTTGTCGACAGCTATTTTGTCGGCAAGCTGGGCACTCAACCACTAGCCGCAATAAGCTTTGCCTACCCAGTGTATATTCTTGTGGTAGGCCTTTTTATGGGTATCGCCGCCGGTGTTTCTGCCACAGTTGGTAAAGCACTTGGAGAAAATAACAAACGCAAAGCGCAATCGCTCGGCACCATTTCTATCGTCCTGTTTGCTCTCTTTACGCTGCTGCTTGGCGGGTTAGGGTATAGCACCATAGATGTGACATTTAGCTTGCTAGGGGCAGATGCTCAGACGGCCGCGTTAGTTGGCGAGTATATGGGGCCTTTGTACTTAGGTATGGCACTATTGGTGATTGGGTTAATCGCCAACGCTGCCTTGATGGCAAAAGGCGTAATGGTGAAAACAACCATCATCATGGCGATTGGTGGTGTCACTAATGTAGTGTTCGACTATTTCTTGATCTTTGGCTTCGGAATTTTCCCCGAGCTCGGACTCCAAGGTGCTGCGATTGCGACGTTGATTTCATGGGCTGTGATCGCCGTGTTGATGTTGGTGCTACTGTTCGAACAAGACATATTGTCGTTTCAAGCTGTCCATGACGTTAAAGCGCAAGTCGAAGAAATCTTACGAATCTCTACGCCTGCGATCGCCGCGCAAATACTCGGGCCAATAGCCATCGCATTTGTTACTCGCATGGTTTCAAGTCATGGGGAGTCGGCAATCGCTGCATTCGGAATTGCAACGCGATTAGAGTCGTTATTATTGACCGGTATTCTATCGCTTAGTGTGATTGTCACTCCTTTAGTCGCGCAAAATTTTGGTGCGAGAGCGACGCATCGCTTAGATGCTATCGTAGCGTATTCAGGGAGAATGACGGTGTATTGGGGGCTAGCGACGTTTGGATTGATTGCGCTTTTCAGCCGAGAAATCATGGGGTTGTTTACACATGAACCACAGGTCGTTGAGCACGGCGCGCTCTACTTTTACGTAGTGGGGATCACCTTTCCTGCTTATGGGCTAGTTTTACTCACGAGTGCATTTCTGAATGGCGTGCAACAAGCCAGTTCATCTCTCAAACTGACCTTAGTGAAATCACTAATGCTGACTATTCCATTAGTTTTTATTGGAGCGCAACTGGACATTGAGTTTATCTGGGGCGGGATTGCAATAGCGAATGTGTTGGGAATGATGTACGCCAAGAAATTGCTCGATAGCTGGGTGAAACAATCGGAATCACAGCTTGACCAACAGTCACCGATTGAAGACTACTGGAGTGATCTAAAGGGGTTATTCAGCCGCACTTAGCCCAATGAATTGACCGAGTAGGCTAAGGCATTACTCTGTGTTTTATTCGGCTTAATCCAACAGGAGTGATGCCCAGATAGCGTGCAATGTCGTTCTGAGTAACACGTTCTAATAATTCCGGAGCGGTATCGACTAGCTGCGTAAATCGTTGCTCGGCGGATAAGCATAATAGGTCGCGTTCACGCTGTTCTTTTTTCATTGCAAAACTGAGCAACAGCTGGATCATTTGCTGAGCGAGCTGTTCATCTTGTTGTGTGGTTTGATACAAATCCTGAAAATCAATCTGAAGTAACTCTGTGTCACTGAGTGCAACTAAGCCAAAAGTCGTTTTTTTCTGTGCATAGGCTGCAGTCATGCTGCCGATCACGTCTCCTTCCTGCAAAAACGATTTTATAAGCTCTTTGCCGTCTTCGGTGACATACACCGCTTTTAGAATCCCGCGTTGAATCGAGTATAGGTGGGGGCTACTTTCTCCTTGATGGAAAATATACTCACCTTGCTTTGTGCATACTCGCTTTCCGTATTTCTTTACGTATTCAGAAAATTCCATCACTTTTAACCCAGGTTAACGCCAACACCAGCTCTGTTGCTTAGATTGATTACCAATCAGCCTAATACAAGCAAAAGGAATGGTGAAGAATGGAGTTAACAAATAAGACAATACTCATCACCGGTGGGACGTCTGGGATAGGTTTGCACTTGGTAGAGCAGCTTTGTACTGGTAATCGAGTTGTTATCGCTGGGCGCGATCTCGAAAAGCTTCGACAGCTTGAGCTCAATTATGGCGTCGAAACTTGTTGGGTAGATTTAGCGGTGATTGAATCGGTAGAAAAGCTTGCCCAAACCATCGAAAACCAACATTCCCACATCGATGTGCTCATTAATAACGCTGCGGTTCAATACACGCCGACGTTCGACAGTGACGACTTCCACTACCAAACCATTGTTCGGGAAATTACGACTAATTTCACGTCGGTGTGCTGTTTAACTTATCTACTGCTGCCTCTGCTAAGAAAGTCTGATTCAGCTACCGTACTCAATGTGAACTCAGGGCTAGCGTTAACGCCTAAAAAAGGCTCTGCGGTTTACTGTGCCACCAAGAGTGCATTGAGTACTTTCTCTACCTCACTCAGTTATCAATTAGCCGAGCTCAATATCAAGGTGCTACAAGCCTTTCTTCCTGTGGTCGACACGCCCATGACGTATGGCAGAGGTAAAAGCAAGATGTCAGCTGAGCGCGCTGCACAAAAAATCATACACGGAATAAAAGCAGAGCAAAAAGCAAACGACATAGGCAAAGTTAAGCTGCTTCGATGGCTTCTGCGTTTTTTCCCTGCAATGGCATACCGAATCATGAGGAATGCGTAATGAAGCTGCATAAATGGTTTATGGTTTTATCGGCATTTGTTACTCAGGCCGCTGCATCTGAAGACGCTGTCGCTGCAGCAACGGACAGCCTGACCGTCGAAGTTGAAGTGACTGGGATTGATGTGGCACGGGGAGGAGATGTGATCGTGTTTGTTTTCGCCGAAGAAGGCTTTCCCAAGCAGCATGATAAAGCGCTGCAATCTAAAGTAATGCCGGTTAATGGAGACACGCAACACTTTGAATTTAATGTTCAGCAATCGAACCTAGCGATAAAAGTGCTACACGACGAAGATGGCACAGGCAAGGTTAGCAAAAACTGGACTGGCGTTTACCCATCGGAAGGGCTTGGATTTTCCAATGATCAGAAAGTGACGCTTCTTGGTGCTCCTACTTATCGAAATAGCGTGGTGAACCTGAATGAGCAAAGTGCTCGGCTTCAGATTGCCATTCTTTACCCGTAAGGAGCTGGCTATGTCTTCAATGATTAAAGTGCTACTGGTATTGGCGCTCGCATTCGCCTCTACGTTCATCCTACTCAACGCGATTGGGGTATTGAACGTTGAAAAAATTGAACGCTGGTTTGAATTGGCTCAGTCGATTTCACCGTTATACATTTTTGCAATTGCAGTATTACTGCTGACCGCAGACTTGTTCGTCGCAATGCCCACACTCACCATCACTTTGTTGGCTGGGTTCTTCTTAGGGCAATGGTTTGGTGCACTGGCGGCAACAAGTGGGATGACGCTCGCTGGGTTAGTCGGGTATGGAATATCGTTTCGATACGGCGAAAAACTGCTACTCAAATTACTGAAGGAAAAGACAAACATTGCAGAAGCAAAACAGGCATTTAACCAGCATGGTTTCACCATGATACTGCTATCTCGGGCTACCCCAATTTTGCCGGAAGTCACGGCCTGTTTAGCGGGCGCATCGGGCATGAAATTGTCTAAGTTCATGCTTGCATGGACTATTAGCACAGTCCCGTATTGCTTGATTGCTGCTTACGCTGGTTCCATCAGTAGCATGAATAACCCGAAGCCAGCATTGATCGCTGCGGCGTTAATGACAGGGATCTTGTGGCTTGGCTGGTACTGGTTTCGCAGGCAGGCTCTGGCAGTTGCCACCAAGTAAGCCTTATGCGATGTCATCAAATGGCTATTGATATTGATTCACATTATTTATGATTGCCCCAATGACATGCAAGGAGCTGAACCCACAAGGGTTAGCTCCTTTTTTAATGAGGCAATCAAAGTGAAAAAGACACTGGTTTCGACCCTAATATTAACGCTACTCGCATCACCTGCGTGGGCTGAATCAGAGGTGATAAGTGATAAATCGTTAGCTGAGAAAGCAGCGAAAGAGTTAGCTAACCCAAACACTGCCTATGCAAGTTTAAATTTTAAGTTTCAGTACAACGGTGGATACAAAGACGGCGGAAGCAACTTCACCACGGTGTTTCAACCAACATTGCCGTTTCCTTTGGATGGTGGTGACAAGATCATTTTTAGGCCAGCGGTGTCGGCCATAGATAACGACTTCAATGTCGGCAATGTGCACATGAATCAATCAGGTGTATCCGACATTTCATTCGACTTGGCGTATGCGCCAAACATTGCGCCAGATACGATTGTCGCGTTTGGTGTAATAGCATCGTTTCCGACAGGCAGTGATGAATTATCTTCGGATCAGTTCGCTGTGGGGCCAGAAGTATTGTTTGGTAAGCTAAGTTCAGAGCGAGTAGTAGGCTTGTTTCCTAACCACTTGTATGGCGTAGCGGGATCAGGCATTGATGAAGGCAAACGCATTAACAAAACGTCTTCGCAGCTATTTTGGGTAGAAATGTTAGGAGGCGGTTGGACGTTCGGCACAGCGCCAACCATTTCCTACGATTGGAATACCAATCAAGCCGAGATACCGCTGAACATAAGTGTCACCAAAACAACCGTTATTGGTGGTCGGCCTTGGAAATTCGGTTTAGAGGCGAATTACTACATCGAGAAAGACGATAAAACCAGACCAGATTTTATGATTGGATTCAACATCACTCCGGTGGTCGAAAATCAGTTGGCGTCTTGGTTAAATTAGGTGATTGAGAGCCTTAGCGACTGGCTAAGGCTCTATCGTTAAGAAGTTAAATGTGGCAGGTTACGCCTGTGCCATTTTATAGGTTCTGTAACCACCAATCAGATTGCGCGCTTTAAAGCCGTTGTTGACCAATTGGCGATACGCTACGTTACCGCGTAACCCAACTTGGCAATAAATCACAATCTCTTTGTCTTTTGGTAGTTCGTCCATACGATGGCGTAACTGATCGACAGGAATGTTAATCGCACCTTCAATGAAGCCGACATTCTCAAGCTCTCCCGGATTACGAACATCAAGCAGCACTTGGTCGTTTGTCAGTGAATCGATCTGGTCGTAATGAATCGGAGTGGCATCTCCCGCCATAATGTTGCTTGCAACAAACGCAGCTTGATTTATCACATCTTTTGCTGAGCCATATGGCGGCGCATAAGTAAGCTCGAGGTGTTGAAGCTGTTCCACTGTCATACCCGCACGCTGCGCGACTGCCATGACATCGATACGCTTATCGACGCCGTCTTTACCAGCTGCTTGCGCACCTAGGATTTTGCCCGTTTTAGGATCGAACAACATTTTGAATGAGACGATCTCTGCGCCAGGGTAGTAGCTCGCGTGACTGGCTGTGTGGACATACACCTTTTCGTATTCAATGCCTTCGCGCTTCAGTTGCTTTTCGTTTTTGCCAGTAGATGCAACCGCCAAATCAAAGATCTTACAAATCGCAGTGCCTTGTGTACCTTGATAGGTTTCGCTGCGGCCTAACATATTGTCTGCCGCCATGCGCCCCTGACGATTAGCAGGGCCCGCAAGAGGAACCAAAGTTTGCGCGCCAGTGACAAAGTCTTTCTCTTCAATAGCATCACCAACAGCGTAGATACTTGGATCGCTGGTCTGCATCATTTCGTTGGTGTAAATACCACCTAGCTGCCCAATCTGAAGCCCAGCCTCTCGGGCAAGCTTGGTTTCTGGTCGAACACCAACCGCCATGATGACGATATCGGTACGTAGTGTCTCACCGCTATTTAAAGTCAGGTTTAGCTCGCCATTGATATGTTGATGTGCAGTGCTTTCTCCGCTGTCTGCATTCGCTACTTGCTGATTTGGTACAAAATCGATGCTTTCAAGGGCGACACCAAGCTTTAGGTCGATGCCTTTTGAACGAATTTCTTGATGAGCAAACCCCGCCATTTCTCTATCTACTGGAGTCATGACCTGATCGGCCATTTCGATCAGCGTGGATTTGATGCCAAGTTGGTGGAAGGCTTCCATCATTTCCAAGCCGATGAATCCGCCACCCACGACAGTGGCGTGCTCTAGCTTGTTCATTTGAATGGTTTGGATGATTCGATCCATATCAGGGATGTTACGCAGTGAGTGCGTTAACGGATTATCAACGCCCGGAATCGGTGGAACCACTGGGCCCGCACCTGGACTTAGCAGCAAAAAGTCATAATTTTCTGTGTATTCAGAGCCGTCGAGTAGGTTCTTAATGGTGACTGTTTTCTCGTGGCGATTAATCGCTACCACTTCGTTCATCACACGAACATCGACGTTAAAACGGGCTAGAAAGCTCTCAGGGGTTTGTAGTAATAGCTTGCTTCGTTCCTGAATGTCGCCACCAATATGGTAGGGCAAGCCACAGTTGGCAAACGAGACAAAGGGCCCGCGCTCGAACATGATGATCTCTGCATCTTCACTTAATCTACGTGCACGTGCGGCGGCTGATGCACCACCAGCGACCCCACCAACAATAACAATTTTAGTCATTTAGAACTCCAACTTACCAACGCCCTGACATCAGCGTTCTCAGGCTATATCGAAACCTAGCTGCATTCTTTACGTGATTACTCATGGCTTGCTAGGCAAATTTTCTATTACGTTAAACCTATAAATTAGAAAAGTCTAATGTTAATTTTGCTAAATTCACAAACTCTAATTTAGTGTTGACTGAATATACTTATATAAGTAATATCTAATTAAGGTTTTTATTGAGGAGTCTGTTGTGGTTGAAGAACAGCTAGACATAAAAAGCATGCAGGAAAAAGTCACCGAGGCTGCCGATTTACTGAAAGTAATGGCGCATCCAGAACGGTTGCTCGTGCTTTGCCAATTAACGCAAGGGGAAGTAGGGGCTGGTGCGCTACAGCAAGCGTCAACGTTGAGCCAATCAGCGTTCTCTCAGCATCTCACAGTACTGCGTAACCATAAGCTGATATCAGCACGAAAAGAGTCACAGCAAGTGTTCTATTCATTGGCGGATCCAAGAGTGGAAACACTTATTGGCAGCCTACACAGCGTGTTCTGCAAAGAGGAAACATCATCATGATGCAAGCATTACCTTGGGAATCACTATTTGGCGGCATTTTGCTTGGCGTATCGGCGGTATTGCTCTTATTAGTGAACGGTAAAGTGGCTGGCATCAGCGGCGTTATTAATGGCTTGTTAGCGCCTAAGTCCGGTGATTATGCTTGGCGACTATTGTTTGTGCTGGGCATGGTATCCGGTGGAGTGCTTAGCGTTATGATGCTAGGAATTGACGCGCCAAGTACACAAAGCAGTTCTTTATTGGCTCTGTCGTTAGCGGGTTTACTCGTGGGGTTCGGTACTCGCATGGGTAATGGCTGTACAAGTGGACACGGTATCTGCGGGATTGGCCGTTTATCGAAGCGCTCAATCGTGGCGACCTGTGTCTTTATGGCTGTGGCAGCGCTTACCGTTTTCATTCGCCTACATGTGCTTTAACGATAGGGATAAGACAATGTGGTTATTTAGAATTACAGCATTACTGAGTGGGTTATTGTTTGGTGCTGGAATGGCAATTTCAGGCATGATTCAACCAGAAAAGGTGATTGGCTTTCTCGATGTTGCAGGCGCGTGGGATCCGAGCCTAGCGTTTGTGATGGGAGGCGCGTTACTGGTGTTTATGCCGAGCTATTTCCTACTCATTAAACCAAGAAAAGCATCGGTCACTGGCGAAGCAATCTGTTTGCCAACCAAAAAGACGTTAGATTCAAGGTTGCTTTCAGGGGCCGCGATTTTTGGCCTTGGATGGGGTGTTGCAGGCATTTGCCCTGGGCCGGCAGTCGCCAGTTTGGCGTTGGGTGATAAAGGCATAGTGTTGTTTCTTTTATCCTTGATTGTCGGTTCTTTGATTGGGCAGCAGGTATTGGAACCCAAACAACCCTCACCATCAATTCCTCAAAACTAGTCAATGATGAAATGAAAAGGCCCAGCGATAGCTGGGCCTTTGTTTTTTAATGAAGACTGCTGTCTATTTTACTTTGTTGCCGTTCACCCATACGGAAGAAATCGCAGGCTCCGTGGTGTGTACAATGATTTTTTCTAGGATGTCTCGCGGTGAGTCCAAATCTGAGTAAACGCGGACTTGGCTGTGTTTTGCGTTCGTATCGACCACAATGGCATCGAGTAAGTACCCTGGTTTGAATACGCCGATAGGCAAATCCAGTGTTAGACCACCGCCGTGCGTTGCCATCCAAAATGCTTCAACGAAAGAAACACGGGTATTCGGCTCGCCACGGTTTTGCATTAAGTGGGTATTGGTTCCCGCTTCACGTACTCGCGAATGGCTGACAGCATCTAAACACGCATGGAAGATTGATGGAATCGGGCCACCAGACAGATCCGAGCCTAAGCCCACATGCAGATCTTGGTCAATTGCTTCTCTCAGAGGGAACGTCGCATCGGCAAAATACATGTTAGAAAGTGGGCAGTGAGCAATACCAGCGCCCACTTCTTTAATGGTTTGCTTGTCGCATTCTGATAGGAAAATCGAGTGCGCCAGAACGGTTCTGCGTGTCAGAAGCTGAGTTTCATGGTAAATCTCGACGTCTGTTTTTTGGTACTTCTCTTGCGAGAAATCACGCGCCCAGTCGCTTTCTGAAGCGTGAGTTTGTACATGACATTGATAATGTTGCACAAGCTTACCAAGCCCTGCTAGAAGATCTGTCGAGCAAGTCGGTACAAAACGAGGCGTCACAACAGGATGAACAAGGCCACTCTTGTCATCAATGGCGATAATGTTTTGGATGAATGCTTCAGCATCGCTTAGGGCGATTTCTGTGCTTTGTTCGACATAGTAGTCTGGACACATCGATTTTTCGTCCATCGATACCTTGCCGATTAATGCTCGCTGGCCTTTTTGCTTACACACTTTGGCTAGGTATTCTGAGGCTGCATTGTCAATCGTTGCAAAGTACATCGCCGTTGTTGTGCCGTGGGCGATCAGCGTATCGACTAGTTCTGGGTAGAAGCGCTCGCGGAAATCCGCATCTTTGTACTTACTTTCCAGTGGGAAGGTGTATTGGTTAAGCCAATCAAACAAAGGCAAATCTAACCCTTTACCCGATTGAGGCCATTGAGGCGCGTGAGTGTGTAGATCCACAAGGCCAGGAAACAGATACTGGCTGTCACTCAGAGTAGTTAAGGTGTTCTGCTCTTGGTGCTTTTGTACAATGCTTTGGTAATCGTGCTGGTCTGGAGTTACAACTTGGCTGATTTTCCCCAGTTCATCGAACTCGATACAAGCGTTAACAAGGTGCTCAAATTCGCCTTTCACGGGAGCATGAAAAACGTGTCCTAAAATGGCTTTTTTCGACATGATGGATTCCTAGAAAAAGCCCAGCCGCAAAACTGAACTGGGCTTAAGTCGGTAATGATAAAGTCGTCTAATCGAAACGGCTTATAGCGACAACGCTGTTTTCAGCGCTACGTTAATCATTTCGTGCAGCTCAGTGCGACGCTCATCGGCAGTAAGGTGTTCGCCCTTAGTGATGTGGTCCGTCACCGTACACATTGCGAGTGCTTTACAGTTGTTCTCGGCTGCACATGCGTAAAGTGCATTTACTTCCATTTCAACACCCAGTACGCCGTATTTTGCCATGAGGTCATACATATCAAAATCTGGGCGGTAGAACAGGTCTGATGAAAATACTTGGCCAACACGGTATTTCATGTCGGTTGTTTCAAGCACAGATACACACTTCTGTAGCATGTTGTAATCAGCCAGAGCTGCGAAATCGTGATCGCGGAAACGAATACGGTTCATTTTAGAATCAGTAGACGCGCCCATCGCAACGATGACGTCTTTCAGTTTAACGTCGTCGTGGATCGCGCCACAGCTGCCGATACGGATAAAGTTCTTTACTTCAAACTCTGTCATTAACTCGTGGAAGTAGATGCTAGCAGATGGGCCACCCATTCCGTGCGCCATGACTGACAAACGCTTACCTTGGTAAGTGCCTGTGTAAGCGTAGATACCGCGAACGTCAGAGATCAGCTTTGGATCTTCCAAGTACGTTTCTGCGATAAGTTTTGCGCGCAGTGGGTCACCTGGCATCAAAATAGTCTCTGCGAAGTCACCTTTGTTAGCATTGATATGTGGAGTAGGCATAATAATTTCCTTAAGACAGAGTAATAAGCAGGCCAGCGATAGTGCCTGACATTAAGTTAGCTAGAATAGCGCCTAAAAGAACGCGAGGGCCAATTTCTACAAGTAGTGGGCGACGATCTGGGCTCATTGCACCAATACCGCCAATAACCATAGCGAGTGAGCCAATGTTAGCGAAACCACACAGGCTGAATACGATGATTGCTCGAGTCTTTTCAGACAGCGTTTCACTGATTTCTACGTAGCTCATGTAAGCAACGAATTCATTTACCGCAATCTTTTTACCGATAAGGGCAGCGGCGGTTACCGCTTCGTCCCATGGCACACCCATCAAGAACGCCAATGGCGACAGAGCATAACCAATGATCAGCTCAAGGCTTACATTTTCAAAACCGAATAAACCGCCCACACCTGAAACAATACCGTTGAGCAAAGCAATCAGTGCAACGAACGAAATCACCAACGCGGTAACGGTAGCAACTTGCTGCATGCCAACGAGTGAACCTTCTGTGATGGCATCTAGGAGCGATTTAGGGGCGTCTTTACTGTCTACCTTAATCGCTTCATCGGTTACAACTTCTTCTGTTTGTGGGCAAAGCAGTTTTGCAAACAGCAGGCCAGCTGGGGCCGTCATGAAACAAGCTGTGATGATGTACTTAGGATCCACACCTAAGCTGATGTAACCCACCATTGTGCCGCCTGCAACACTCGCTAGGCCGCCTGTCATTACCGCGAACAGCTCTGAACGCGTCATGTTTTTAACCAGTGGGCGAATCATAGAAGGCGCTTCGATTGGGCCAACAAAAATGTTCGCTGTTGCGCTGAGTGATTCTGCGCGAGACGTGCCTAGCAGCTTAGTTAACACGCCACCAATTACGTTGATCAATGCTTGCATGATGTTCAGGTAATACAGAACAGAGATGAGTGCCGAGATAAAGATAATCACACACAGCACATTGATGACAAAAATGAAGCCCATTTTGAACTTAGCAATATCACCGAATGCGAAACCTAAACCTTCGTTAGCGTAAGAGATTACATGGTTTACGCCGTTTGCCATGCCTTGCAAAATTTGCTCACCAATAGGTACGAACATAACAAATGCACCAAAACCAATTTGTGCAATTAAGGCGAGGATAACGGTTCGTTTATTGATGGATTTACGATTTTCGGAGAATAGGAAACCGATTGTTAGTAAGGTAAAGATACCAACAATGCTCATTAGTATAGACATGATACTGCTCTTTCATGTTCTACCTAGCAACATCCATATTAAAAGGTAAAGAATTAAGTGGTGGTACCGAACTTAGGCACCTGTGTACAAATTACACTCACTTATCAGACTTATTCGATATAAGGCAGGATACAGCTGGGGGATCTTATAGTAGGGCATTTGGGGTGCGCCGTAGATACGCTTCACCATATTTGAAGCTTATATAAAATACCTGATAGTAAGTCCCAACAAATGGGGAACGGCATCCTATAAGAACTGTAAAAATAATGCAAACGTTATCGGAGTGGTGAATCTATGTGATTTTGCGGATTTTAGTGCATAAGTTTTATATTTGATGTGTATATGGTTATGCGTTTTATTTCACTAATGAATTTGCTACAGGTGCTATTAGACCATTTTTTCCAAGCCACCACGGTATCTCTTCTATAGTTTCAATAAGGATTGTGAAATTGTGTGGGATCGAAGATGAGGCTAATCGCTCTATTGTTTTCAGCATTGATGCTGGCATTACCTGTCAAGGCGGGAGAGTCTCTGCCGCTGAAATGCGAGCTGTTAGAAACGCCAGATCAGTTTTGGTTTTACCGAGAGCAGATGGTTTACCAAAGCGAACAGTTTGCGATTTTTCATAATTTCAAAGGCCGCGTGGTCACGCAAGTTGATGTCAAAACCAACGAGTTGATTCGCACCACTTACCTTGGCGATTCGTACACGCCTAAATATCAAATTCTTATGGGGCGCTGCCCAACCATCGCTCATGTACTTGAAATGTGGCAGTTAGATGATGTCCCAATGGATAATTAACCTGCTTTCGATAAACCGCTGAATTGAATCTGCGTTACAACTACCTTTCTTTATCGTCTAGACAAAATGTCTGTGTTGCTGGTGCTTGCTTGCCACATTACCATCCGATTCACTCTTTAACTTTGTTCATACCAGTTTGGATTGATAGATCGACTTTTCGAGCTCTAGGCTCATCAACAGTTTGCGCGCAGTTAAGCGCGATACTACATCTATAAAAATCCATTGGAGTATATGTCTTGAACGACTTAAAAAATCTGTCTTCGGCGAAAGTGATTAAGGAACGCATCAAGCGTGAATATGACTTACGTATTCTCAACCAAGTGAGTGAAAGTGAATACGAATCGAGAATGGCGATTTGGGATGGAATTTCGACCGCTGCCAGTTCTGTTAATGACGTGGCTAAGTTTGTCGACGTGTCATTCAGCACGCTTCAGCAAAAGCTGAAAGAGGCGGGGAGTGACTTAAGCTTAAACCGCAATGAGTTCGTGACAATGGCGAATGAAGAGATCAGCTACATCAAAGCCTACGTTGCCGACAACACAACGCAATATTTCTGGTACGCCACTATCGCTTTAATGGTGTGCGGCGTAATCGCGATTTGCTACTAAGCAGTCGAACGCTATAAATGAAACGGCCTGTTACTCAACAAGTAACAGGCCGTTTTAGTTTGGGGTTAAGCGCAAGTTTTGATTAATTCACTGTGGTTAACACAGGGCAGTGATCGCTGAGTTGGTAGTTAAGCACATCTTGGCTGTTGAAGACTTGCTGTGATGGTTCGGAGAATGAAAGGCCGTCACTGACGATAATGTGGTCGATGAGCGATCGAAACTGGTGCACGCGTTGTGGGCTCTTACGTGAGCGCACTTTACATTCGGCGGGTGTTGACTTGGTTGCCAGAACAGCATCAGTGCCTTTTGCAATCGTTGCCCAAAGCCAGTCACCGGAATACCCCATGTTGTGGTTGAAGTCGCCAAGAATCACATAAGCGTGTTGATTCCTTTCTCGCTCTCGTACCCACTGATTCAGGCTTTCGCCTTGCTCTTTCAATGTTTGGCAGTGCTGATTATTGTTGTAACGCCCGCTACAGCGCGCTTTCAAATGTACCGACAGCATATGAATTGGCTGCTCACTGTTTGGTGAAAGCACAACATAGCTGGCAAACCTTAGCTTTCTTCTTTCATCGGCCAACAGGTTCATATCTGGCTGGTTGTCGACTTCTATCCTTTTACTGATTGCAAAGCCAGTGTATTGGTTGATGTCGTCAAACTGCAGCGCTTTATTACTTGAGTTTGAGCGGTCGGAAATAAACACCTTGTATCTATCACCAACGACTTGCTTGATTGCTTCTGGGCTGTCGACTTCTTGAAAAGCCAATATGTCGGCATTTTGCTTTGAAAAGTAATGCTGCAATTGGCGAAAATCTTGGTTGCTACGCTCACTTTGTGGAAACTGTTGGCTTGGCGATAAAGTCAGCCATTCGATGTTCCATGTGGATAAAGTGATAGGTTGCGCAGCAAAAATGGATGGCGCTGCGGTTGCAAGAAAAAAGGCGAGAAATTTACGAAAATGCTTTTTCATTATGTCTGATAAATGGAAGAAATCGGCTGACCCTTTATCTCATCAGACGTCAAAAAAAAGCAAGCGGAATTCTCGCAATTTATTAAAATTTCATCGTTTCTTTTGAATTTCGATCAATCGCCAAAAGATCGGATCCTTCTTAGTCAGCTTCCAGTTTTTGTTGATCCAAATCAATACTTTTTGATAGTGCTTCCCGTTAAATACCGCCACAACATATAGTGTCAGTCTAATAAAAAATCGCCCTATATAGTGTGTTTGTGGATAACTCTGTGAGTATACTAAGGGTAAGGAGAAATGGTGAAACCAATCGTAATCAAACGTGACGGCTCAAGAGCTCCGTTCAGCAGGGATCGTATTCAAGCAGCAGTGGAAAGCGCAGCGGACAATGTGACAAGCGAAGTCGCAATTCATGCGTTGAACGTTGCATTAGCAGTCGAGTTACAGCTAAAAGACTACGATGAAGTCCACATTTCAGAAATCCAAACCCTAGTCGAAAATGAGCTAATGCAAGGCCCATACAAGGCACTGGCACGCTCGTACATCGAATACCGCCACGACCGCGATATCGCGCGTGAAAAACAAAGCGCGTTAACACGTGAAATCGAAGGCCTAATCGAAGAAAGCAACGTTGACCTAATCAACGAGAACGCAAACAAAGATGGCAAAGTGATCCCAACGCAGCGTGACTTATTGGCGGGCATTGTCGCTAAGCACTACGCTAAAACGCACATTCTTCCTCGTGACGTAGTACAGGCACATGAAGAAGGCGACATTCACTACCACGATTTAGACTACGCACCGTTCTTCCCAATGTTTAACTGTATGCTTATCGATCTTAAAGGCATGTTAACGCATGGTTTTAAAATGGGTAACGCAGAAATCGATACGCCGAAATCTATCTCTACGGCGACAGCCGTTACTGCGCAGATCATCGCGCAAGTGGCGAGCCACATTTACGGCGGTACCACCATTAACCGTATCGATGAAGTATTAGAGCCGTATGTAGATGCGAGCTATGAAAAACACTTAGCGATTGCAAAAGAGTGGGACATTCCAGATCCACAAGCGTTTGCAACGTCGCGCACCGAGAAAGAGTGTTACGACGCATTCCAATCGCTTGAATATGAAGTAAACACACTGCATACCGCGAATGGTCAAACGCCATTTGTCACCTTTGGTTTTGGTTTAGGTACGAGCTGGGCATCGAAACTGATTCAGCAATCTATTTTGAAAAACCGCATTGCGGGCTTAGGTAAAAACCGTAAAACAGCGGTATTCCCTAAACTGGTGTTCGCAATCAAAGATGGCTTGAACCATAAGCAAGAAGATCCAAACTACGACATCAAACAGTTGGCACTTGAATGTGCATCTAAGCGTATGTACCCAGATATCTTGAACTACGACAAAGTGGTTGAAGTAACCGGTTCATTCAAAACACCGATGGGTTGCCGTAGCTTCCTAAACACTTATGAAGAAAACGGCGAACTGATCCACGAAGGCCGTAACAACTTAGGCGTAGTGAGCTTAAACCTACCACGTATTGCGCTAAAAGCGGGTGGCGACGAGAAAGCATTCTACCAACTGCTAGATGAAAAACTGGTTGTGGCACGCCGCGCACTAGAAACACGCATTAGCCGTTTAGAGAATGTGAAAGCTCGTGTTGCGCCAATCCTATACATGGAAGGGGCGTGTGGCGTTCGTTTGAAAGCGAATGATTCTATCGCCGATATTTTCAAGAACGGCCGCGCATCGATCTCCTTGGGCTACATTGGCATTCACGAAACCATAACTGCACTGTTTGGCCATGAAGACCATGTGTACGACATTGAAGAATTGCGCCAAAAAGCGCTGGATATTGTTAAGCACTTAAAAGACAAAGTGAACCAATGGGCGGAAGAAACAGGTTACGCGTTTAGCCTATACGGTACGCCAAGTGAAAACTTGTGTAGCCGTTTCTGCCGAATCGACACTAAAGAGTTTGGTGTGATTGAAGGCGTAACGGATCGTGGTTACTACACCAATAGTTTCCACCTAGATGTGCAGAAGAAAGTAAACCCGTACGACAAGATCGACTTTGAAATGCCGTACCCGCCGATCTCTAGCGGTGGCTTCATCTGTTATGGTGAGTTCCCGAACATGCAGCAGAACATTGAAGCGCTAGAAAACGTATGGGATTACAGCTATACACGAGTGCCATACTACGGCACAAATACACCAATCGATGAGTGTTACGAGTGTGGCTACAACGGCGAGTTCGACTGTACCAGTAAGGGTTTTACTTGCCCTAAGTGTGGCAACCACGACTCAACTAAAGTGTCGGTAACACGCCGCGTGTGTGGCTACCTAGGCAGCCCAGACGCACGTCCGTTTAACTTCGGTAAACAAGAAGAAGTGAAGCGCCGCGTTAAGCACCTTTAACGTGCTCGCTCGTTGTTAGTTGATTGGTTGTGATTGTAAGTAAGGTTTAAGATGAACTACCACCAGTACCATCCCGTAGATGTGGTTAACGGCCCAGGAACGCGCTGCACACTGTTTGTGTCTGGCTGCGTGCATCAATGCCGAGGCTGTTACAACCAATCGACGCAGCGCTTGGATTCTGGTCACTTGTTCACTCAAGAACTGGAAGACCACATCATCGCGGATCTTAACGACACACGTATTAAACGCAGAGGGTTGTCGCTGTCTGGTGGCGACCCAATGCACCCAGCCAATGTTGCCGATGTGCTCAAACTTGCTAAGCGAGTAAAAGAAGAGTGCCCAGGCAAAGACATTTGGATGTGGACTGGTTACACATTGGCAGAACTGGACGATGCACAGCGCGAACTTCTGAGCTACGTTGATACCCTAATCGACGGCAAATTCATCCAAGAAAGAGCCGATCCGAGCCTAAAATGGCGCGGCAGCGACAACCAAATCATTCATACGTTTACACTAAGCTAAGCACCGCATTTAAACACCGCGCTCATCAACTAGTGGTGAGTCATTCTCTAGCTTTTCAAAAGCATTCAATATCACTTCACAACGCAATCCAAACACGCCAAAACTGACCTGAAAACTGCTGGCTAAACGTACACTCATAGCGCCAGAGTAGGGCGCGTCATGCTATACAGAAAATTTCTGCATTTTGTGAAGCACACTAAAAGCAATGTTGCATAAGTCACTGTAAAGATGAATTAAAACGGAGTACGATAAACGGTATATGGATACTAGATAGAATAAGTCTGTATTTAAATGCAGAATTTTTCTGTCTAATAACTGTTAGCTGATGAGAGTAATATGTTAGTTCGTAATTTGAAAGTCGATGATTTTGAAGACTTCGTTAGTAAAATGAGCGGGTCAGTTTTTCATGCTACTACTCTAGAGAATTATAAATCTATATTGTCTTCTGGTGGGCTGCTCACCAATTTAGATGGCTCACGAAGTTCGGTGTTTGGAAATTCAAACGGTTTCTTTCGTTTACGATCTTGCGTTTCGTTTTTCGATTATCGCAATTTAGGCGATAAAAAAGTGTATCAGCACTTGTACAAGTGTATTCCAACTAACATTGCTCAAAAGCATGCAGAAATGGCTGTGTTAGTTCTTTCAGAGGATGCATACTCAAGTCTACAGTCTTGGACGGCTTGGGAGCAGGAAAAAGCATACTCACTAAAAGTGGTACCAAGAATTGAAATTGGTTACCCAGACTTTGTGCCGATGAGTAGTATCAATGAAGTGCTCATGGTGAGTTTCATCAGCTAACAAACTGTTTAAGAACGATTCGCAACGCGTGGCATTTTTACCATGCGTTGATGTTAGTGATTAAGGTGGTATGCGGCGGCATTGGTATTACGTTGCTCACACCTTAACAGGGCGTTATGTACTTAGGGTTGAACCGATGAATACAGAACAATATTTTAAATCAATATCGATGGAGCTGAAGGCTCTGGAAAATCGTATTCGATATTTGATACATGAAACCCACTGGCTAACCGATGGAGAGTGGAAAGAATCTATATTGAGGCAAGTCATCCAACGAAGTTGCCCCCAGAACATATCAGTGGGACGTGGCTTTGTCCTTACTGATGCTGGTAATTCGAGACAAATAGACATACTGCTATACGATAACACACAGCCTGTAATTTACAGCGATGGAGACTTGGTCTTTATTCAACCATCATCTTGTCGTGGAATTATCGAGGTAAAATCAACCTATAGTTCAGAAGTTTACCGTGATGCTTGTAAAAGCATTTCTGAAACAGCAAAGATAGTCCGAGACTCTCAACCAGGAATAGATATTTTTGTTGGGGTTTTCATATATGAAATGCAAGGTACAGAGCCCCGAGTAGTATTAGATGTACTCAAAGAGCTTACAGATCAGCATCACCATAAAACCATTGACCATATTTGCCTTGGTCAAAATAAGTTCGTTAAGTTTTGGGAGCAATGCCCACGAACAAGGACTGACGATTACAATCATTGGCACCAGTATAGACTCTGCGATATGTCTTTTGGATATTTTATTCACAATCTGTTATCGGTAATTTCAGGTCACAGATTGGTACGTAATGAAATGATCTGGTTTCCCGTTCAAGGAAAAGAAAATAATATCGAGAACAGCGTAAGACGTACATAACAAATTGCTTAAGTCTGATTCGTAAACGCGTGCCGAACTCGCTTCGCTCAGACATGGCACTCGTTCACTCACAGCTTGGCAAGGCGTTATATGTTTTAATCGAACTCTGGAAGGAATAAGATTTGTACCAGATTGAATACTTAGTTTTAGCTGATGTAAACAAGACTCAGTGTAAAACTATTTCTGCGTTAAAAAGCTTGTTGCAAGCTGACTCAAATGTATCTATTGATAGAAATCAGATTACGTATAAAAAGCATACAGCTGAGATTAAAATCAAAGCTGGAAAAAATGATGATAAGTCGCACCTTTATTTCAATATACGTTTGGTGTGCAAGCTTGAAAGCGAACTGAGTGAGTTTTCACTAATGCTTAAGTCTATACGAAAGTCGTTAGCTTTTGTTGCGAAGACAACGTATGTAGTGTGGGATGATTTAAGTTTGTACTACTCGAATCAGGCTTATCCAAAGCTGTTTGAAATAGAGAATTTGATGCGTCTTTTAATCACTAAATTCATGTTAACCAAGGTAGGGTTGGGGTGGACGAAAGAAAGGGTGCCAACAGACGTTCAGCAATCGATTAATTCGAACAATACAGATGCTAATTACCTTCATAATGTTGATTTTATACAATTGAAGAATTTTTTGTTCAGTGAAAACTATCCAAATCACAAAGAAAGTTTGATTAAAAAACTCAAATCAGCAAAGGATTTTACTGAAATTGAACTAAATGATATTAAATCATTGGTTCCTGAATCAAATTGGGAAAAGTTTTTTCAACCGTTGGTAGGTTGTGAGGCTGATTTTCTGAAAAAACGCTGGGATCAACTATATGAGTTGAGATGTAAAGTTGCACATAACAAAGACTTTAACAAAGCCAATTTAGATGACGTAGGCAAGCTAACTCAAGAATTGAAACCGATATTGGAAAAAGCTTTGTCCTCACTAGAATCCATAACAATTACAGAGGAGGAAAAAGACAATGTTTTTGAAAATGTACTTACCTTCTATGATGTTCAGTTTGGTAAATATATGGCTCGGATTCAGCGTCTAGAGAGAGTTTTGACTGTATATCTCCATTTTGTAGGAGTGGAAGTTAAAGCTCAGGCACATAAAGGGTCAACTCTATTGGAGCTACAAAGGCAAATTAGTTCTATCGGTTTATTCACAGAAGAGCAACTCAATATCATTAACACTGCTCGTCGAGTTAGGAACAAAATTACACATGAAACGTTTGAGATAGATCCGCTTTTAGTGATGGAGACCCAAACTAAGCTAGAGAACTTAATCATGGATTTGGAAACAATGTATAGCACGTTATCTGGAACCTCTATCGATGAAGTAAACATATAACAATCTGTTTAAGAGTGATTCGCAACGCGTGGCATTTTTACTATGCGTTGGTTTTAGTGTTTAAGGTGGTATGCGGCGGCATCGGTATTGCGTTGCTCACACCTTAACAGGGCGTTAGTTGCCTTCCCGATATCCATTATTTATGAGGTAGTAAATGGAACAAGTTAGTTTAACATCAACGTCTTGGAAAACAGCAGTTGCAGATCCAATAGAGATTCGCCTAAAAGACACTGTTAGGCTAGTGTTCGTTCCAACTGTTGTTGATAATCAAAAAGATAAAGATGCTTGCGTTAAGGGGCACTTTGTATATCAAAAGAAAAAGAAACAGGATGGTTGGGAAGATGTTCGAGAAATTAATCTTTCTCAATTAAAACCTGCTGAGGGTGTAAAACTTGAGCTTAAATCTGCGGAGTTGTTACTTCTTCTTAGGAAACTAGCTGATCTATATCGAATTCACCGTAAAGACGGTATTCAACGAGGCTCCAATCAATATATTAAATTGAGTGGCGCACTGGAGGGGCTCAGCAATGCAACCGATGAAGATTTAAGGCAGTTCATTGAGTTAAGCTCTGATAATGCGATTGGTACATTCAAACGTATTGCAAAGTGGTTATCCTCAGTAGAGCATTCAGATAAAGTAGTCGAAAGTTTAGAGTCATTGTCCGCTGATAATGTAAAGCAACTGAATGTTGTAGCTGGGCTTACGGTTTTAAAGAAAGCTTTAGAAGTTTGGAACAGTAATCAGTTTTCAACTGATGAAGAGTTTTGGCAAAGAGAGCTAACTAGTAATTCTTTTGTGTTGTCTCAGATATTTTCGTTCCCAGTGGTAGTAGTTAAAGAAAAGGCATATATCGGTGGTAAAACCTTTACTAATCAGGGAGGGAATATCGTTGATTTTCTTTATAAAAATCAAATGACGAGCAACCCAGCATTGATTGAAATCAAGACACCTTCAACTCAACTGATATCCAGCCCTTACCGCCAAACGTACAATATGTCTAAAGAGCTAACGGGCTCTACTAGTCAGGTTCTAAACTATGCTAACTCTATTATTCAGGACTACTACTCAGTTGTAGGGCATGAAACTAGTATATTTGGAGCATATAAACCGACTTGTGTGGTCATTATCGGGAATACTAGTGAATTAGACTCTCCTGAAAAGCGTAAAGCTTTCGAGTTGTACCGAAACAACTTGAAAGACGTCCAAATTGTTACGTTTGACGAACTTTATGGCAAAGTAAGTAGCTTCATTAGGCTACTTGAAAACGGCAACTAACAAGCAATTTAAGAGGGATTCACAACGCTTGGCACTTTCACTTCAAGCCAGTTTAGTGTTTATGGCACAATGCTTTAGGTTTGGGGGAAGGCGTTGTTCACCCCTTAATTGGGCGTTAGTTGCCTTATCAATATCGCATGTTCAATTTACTGTACAAGTATGTTGGTGAAGACTATACTTGTTCCATTAAATGTACATGTGGAGGTTCTTATGAGAATCGTATCTTTTACTGAAGCTAGAAATGGTCTTAAAGCTGTTTTAGACGGTGTAGTTAATGATGCAGACACGACAGTTATTACACGTCGTGACTCTGAAGATGCTGTGGTAATGTCTTTGGACTACTACAACAGTCTTATGGAGACAGTGCACTTACTACGCTCTCCTCAAAATGCTGAACACCTAAACCGGTCAATAGCACAGTACCGTGCCGGTAAAACAACCGCACGAGAGTTAATTGATGAGTAGTAGTCAACGTTTACTATCGTGGACGGATGACGCTTGGGGTGATTATCTGTATTGGCAAACCCAAGATAAGAAAGCGCTTAAGCGTATCAACAAACTCATCAACGATGTTAAGCGTTCTCCTTTTGAGGGTATTGGTAAACCCGAGCCGTTAAAAGAGAACTTATCTGGTTTTTGGTCTCGCCGCATTGACGATACTAATAGGCTTGTTTACGCAGTCGATGACCAAGCAATAACAATAATTTCATGTCGCTACCACTACTAAATTAGGTTCATCGGTCGGGCATCTAACAAACGACTATGGCGCCATAACTCAAATTGAATGCAATTCGCTCATTGCGCCAACACCCAAACCATTCACCACTTTACTCAATTCTAATTTTGACCATCGATTACCAAATTTATCTTCGATTTTTTCACATCTAGTGTTAACTTGAACGCCATTACTTGAATTTCAAAGGGTTGTGACTTTCATGTTCTCACACTTACCAACACCAACACTGGATCCTATTCTTTCTCTTTCTGTTGCTTACCGTAACGATTCTCGCGAAAACAAAGTCGATTTAGGGATTGGCGTATACAAAGATAGCCAAGGCCAAACGCCGGTTATGAAAGCGGTTCAAATGGCGCAAGATGTTGTCGTTGAAACGCAAAAAACAAAAGCGTACGTAGGCCTAGCTGGCTGTGAAGAATTCAACCAAGGCATGGTTGATTTGCTTCTAGATGGCACTTCAGCAACCGACCGTGTTGCAGCTATTCAAACACCAGGTGCGAGTGGTGCACTGCGCATGCTGGGCGATTTAATGAAAGTCGCACAACCAGATACCACGGTTTGGATTTCAAACCCAAGCTACGTTAACCATCAGCCTGTGATGGAAGCGGCTGGCCTAAAAGTGAAAAAGTACACTTACTTTAGCCCAGCAACAAAACAGGTCGATACCGCAAGAATGCTAGAAGAACTGTCACTAGCTGGCCCTAACGATGTTGTGTTGCTGCACGGCTGTTGTCATAACCCAACAGGGGCAGACATCGATTTCGCTGCGTGGCAAGAAATCACTAAGCTGGCGCAGAAGAATGGTTTCACGCCATTTGTCGATATTGCTTACCAAGGCTTCGGTGATGGGCTAGAAGAAGACGCGAAAGGCCTGAAGTTTATGGCTGATAACGTTGAAGAAATGCTGATTACTACGTCATGTTCAAAGAACTTTGGTTTGTACCGCGAACGTACTGGCGCAGCGATTGTAGTAGGCAAGAATGTTCAAGATGTGACTAACGCGAAAGGTAAGCTGCTTACCCTTGCTCGTGCGACTTACACTATGCCACCGGATCACGGTGCGGCTTTGGTGAAAACTATTCTGCAAGACCAAGAGCTCACGCGCGTTTGGAAACAAGAATTGAGTGAAATGCAGCAGCGTTTACTTAACCTGCGTCAAACATTGTGTAACGATCTGAGAAATACGCACAAAACGTCACAGTTCGACTTTATCGAAAGTCACAAAGGCATGTTTACTGTGCTAGGCTTTACACAAGAACAAATGGCGCAACTACGTGAAGAATATGGAATTTATGGCGTTGGCGATGGCCGAATCAACATCGCTGGCCTGTCTGAACAGCACATTCCTTACGTTGCAGAAGCCATCGTAAAAGTAGCGAAATAATAAGTTTGACTGGGTGATTATATGAATAAACCATGGAAAGTATTGCTTGGGTTAATGTTAAGTGGTGGTTTGGTAGCCTGTTCGACAACCGGGCAAGCGCCAACAGAGCCTCAAGACAAGCCACAGATTGAAGAACCACAGGTAGAAACGCCGGAAACTAAGCCTGAAGTCAAACCAGAAGAGAAGCCGGAAGTTAAGCCAGAGCCTAAACCTGAGCCGAAGCCAAAACCAAAGCCCCAGCCGACCAAAACTGAAGACGGTAAGCTGATTCTGGGTGAGGAAGAGTGGGTTTTCATTCCGGGTTTAAAACAAAGCTTCAAAGCGCGTATTGATACCGGTGCGACAACATCTTCGATCAGTGCGACAGAAATCGTTCCGTTTGAGCGTGATGGCAAAGATTGGGTTAAGTTCAAGATTGATCACGACGGTAAGCAGAGCAAAGAAATCGCTCTACCAGTTCAACGTTGGGTGAAGATCAAGCAAGCAAACAGCGACGAATCGGATAAGCGCCCTGTGATTATCGCTTGGGTTCAAGTAGGTGACCTAAAAGAGAAAACAGAGTTCACACTGGCCGATCGCACGCATCTTACTTACCCACTTCTAATGGGCCGTAGCTTCTTCAACGATGTCGCGGTTGTCGATGTCAGCAAGAAGTTTGTTCAGCCTAAAATCACTAAGTAATTGTGATTTATTAATAAGAAAAAGCGCCGAAGTTCGGCGCTTTTTTGTTTCTGGCGGTCGTTTAAATTAAACGAATTGGACACTACCACTTCTGATCAAACTGAATACCGATGTCTGGCGCGTTTGGGTCGTCGTCAAACGGGTGTTCAGCCCGATCTCTTAGCATCTCAAGCTGATTTTCAAGCATATTGACAGTATCGTAGTCGCCTTCAGAGCATGCGATGTATATCTGTTGCTCCAATGCTTCAATGCTATCTCTTATACCCATAAACCACCTCCTAGTTGCATACCAGTGGTACGAATCGCTGGTATTAGCTAGTTGCACGGTTCTACTTATTCTAGAACTAGGATAGTGCATGTCTGAAGATTATTCATAACGAATTATTTGTTATTTTGTTCTGATAATTTCAGTGAATATAAATAAAAATATCGCCTATTGATAGATATCGCAGTTTATCAATATTTTACGATAGCGTGACAAATCCAAAGGGTGGGGCTTTACCATCCAGAAAAATCAACAAATGGAATGTGTGGTTCAGGATGAACATTACCTATCGTCAATTGAAAGCGTTTGTCGCGCTGGCGGATACGCAAAGTTATACGTTGGCTGCAGAAAAAGTCCATGTTACCCAATCGGCATTAAGCCAGATGGTAAGAAAGCTATCGACTCAAGTTTCTTGCGAGCTGGTGGAGCAAAGAAACCGACAAGTGGTATTAACCGAAGCAGGAGCTTCGTTTTATCTTGAAGCCAGCATGATCGTGAATCGATTAGACAAATGGGAACAAGACAACAAAGCGCGCATGCAAGGTAAGCACGAGACGTTAGTGATTTCATCGCTTTATTCGATGTGCGCTTCTTTGGTCCCGCAAACTATTCATAGTTTAAAAGAGCAAAACCCGCTGTTCTCTTTCCGGTTGATTGAGGAGCGGGTAGACGACATCAACAGCTCTGTTCTAGACGGACGAGCAGACATCGGCCTAGGCACACCACCTAACAATCCACAGTTGAATTTCGAGCCTCTGTTTAGGGACCACCTGTGTTTTGCATGTAAGGCTGGGCATCCGCTTACCAAGTTAAAAGAGGTGAGTTGGCAGCAGGCTCATATGTACGCGTCCATCGGTATTAGCCCGGGGAACAGCCTACGAATGCTGGCGGACCAAGCTTTTATGAATGCAGGCTTAGCGTATGATCCGGAAGTGTGCGTGTCTCATACCTCAACTCTGCTTGGAATGATTGAAAGTGGGTTAGGGTCTTCGATTCTCTCTTCCACCATCGCGCAGTTGCATGCCAATGAGCAACTTAAATTCATCCCGATCGTCAGGCCGGTTCAGTACCGCTCGATTGGCATCATCACCAAAAAAGAAACTCATCGGCAGATTACCGATGAGTTCATTTCAGGGTTGAAGAAGAAAGTTGTTTCGCTGGCGAATTAGATTGGCCCTACAGGCAAACCCGTTAACGTAAAGAGCAAGAACATTCCGCCCCATACCGTGAACAAGATAGCGGCGTAAGGAATCATCATGGCTAAGAAGGTGCCAAACTTAACGTTCGAATTGTATTTAGCGATTAAGGCCAAAACCATTGGAATATAAGGGTTTGTCGGTGAAATGATGTTGGTAGTCGAATCCGCAATACGATAGGCCATTTGTGTGTATTCTGGAGAGATGTCCAGCAACATAAACAGCGGAATAAACACCGGCGCCATGATGGCCCACTGAGCAGAACCACTAAAGACAATAAGGTTCATTACCCCTGCTAGCAGCATAAACGTTGCAAGCATCAACAGCTTTGGCATTTGAATATGAGACAGCGTTTCGGCACCATTCACCGCCACGTAAACCGCTAAGTTAGACCAGTTAAACCAAGCGATAAACTGTGCGATAACAAACACCAATACAATGTAACCCCCAATACCATTGAGTGAACGTGCCATTAGCTCGGGAACGTCGCTTGGTTTGGTGATCACTTTGGCTTTAATCCCATAGACGATAGCGTTAAGAATAAAGAACGCCATGATGATAGGAATGATTCCAGACAAGAATGGAGAAGGCACTAAACCTCCATCTTCGTTACGCAGAGGCGAGCTTTCTGGTGCGATGAGTGCAACACACACGCCAATGAACAACATGGACGCAATGCCAGACCACTTCAACGCTGACTTTTGCTCTTCACTCACCTGATACTTCTCAGACTCTTCGGTGTTTTGGTTCGATTCTGAGATTTGCTTGTCGAACTTAGGCTCTATGTATTTGTCGGTAATAATGGTTCCGGTAATCACCAAGAGCGGCACACTGATCAGCATGAAGTACCAGTTTGCAGCAGGGCTGACTTCTGTCGGCGCAATAATGCTCGCCGCTTCAGTTGAAATACCGGAAAGCAGAACGTCGGTACCTGCGATAAATACGTTTGCGGTGAATCCAGCCGCGACGGCAACAAACCCCGCAGCAATGCCCACAACAGGGTTGCGGTTGGTAGCCGAGAAAATGATCCCAGCGAGGGGCGGCACCAAAATGAATGCCGCATCGGACGCTAGGTTGCCGATAATACCTGTGATGAAAATGGATGCCGTGACAAACTTTTTCGGAGCGTTTAACAGAGATTGTTTGATTGCTGAATCAGCCAATCCCACTTCCTGCACCAAACCTACCGCAAGCATCATCGATAGCACCAGACCTAATGGCTTAAATGCGATGAAGTTGCCTATTGCGGAATTGAGCATGTATACCAATCCATCTCCACTTAATAGGTTTTTAACTGCGACCTCGTCTTGAGTGAGAGGGTGGATTACGCTTCCTCCAAACTTAGCGACAATCCATGACAGAGCCATAATCGCCAAACAGAGAAAGATGAACATATAGAATGGGTGGGGAATTTTGTCTCCAAATTTCTCGATCTTATCGATGATTGGAGTGCTGCTCTTTGTGTAGTTGTCCTTAATAACCTGAGTCATATTGGCATCCTTTGACAATAGTTTCCTAATTTAGCTCGCTGATTACTGTTGATTGACCAGTGATATGAAGTAGGCGGCACCAATAGGAAGAATGGTGTTGTTAAAATCGTAATTTTTATGGTGAAGGCCGATCTGTTTGCCATCCTTACTTACGCCGTTACCGATAAACCCATAGCACCCCGGTACGTGTTGCAGGAACATGGAAAAATCTTCACTGGCAAGCAGGGCTTCGCATTGGCTGTCGACCTCTTGGCTTGTATGCGAAATCGCTCGCGCTGCTTGTACGGCAAGCTCTGTTTGAGTTTCAGTGTTAACCGTTGGCGGGTGAGAAACCGGACCTAAATGAAATTCTGCTTCCATCCCATAGGCTTTGGCCGTGTGCACTACCAGAGTGTTTAGCTGCTCAACCAGTCGATCGCGAACCTGTACCGACAAGGTTCTAAACGTGCCGCTCATTTCGGCCACATCTGCAATGGCGTTGGTTGTTTCGCCGCAATGCAACTGCGTGACAGAGACAACCACTGGTTCAAACGGGCTGGTAGTTCGGCTGACCAATGCTTGGATGCCTTGATAAATATGGGTAGCCACAAGCAGTGGATCTTGAGTATTTTGGGGAATACCTGCATGTCCGCTTTTGCCTTTTACTTTGATAAAAAGGCGATCGGAGCTTGCCATAATCGGCCCAGATTTAAAGGCAAAGTGACCGGCAGGGATACCCGGCATGTTATGAAGGGCATAGCATTCATCGATTTGGTAATCTTCGATAACGCCGTCTTCAATCATTTTCTTCGCGCCGCCCACACCTTCTTCGGCAGGTTGGAAGATCAGCACAACTTTTCCTCTGAAATCGCGGTTCTGGGATAAGTACTTTGCTGCGTAAAGTAGCATTGTGGTGTGTCCATCGTGGCCACAGGCGTGCATTTTTCCGTCATGGCAAGAACGGTGTTCAAACTGGTTTTCTTCGTGAATAGGAAGCGCATCCATATCGGCTCGTAGGCCAATGGTTTTACCATCTCCGGCATTGCCCTGAATGTTCGCAACCACGCCGGTTTTGCCATATCCGGTACTGATGTCGGATATTCCGTATGATTCGAGTGTGGTCGCAACGAGCTGTTGAGTTTGGTGTTCTTCGAAACCGATCTCTGGGTGTTTGTGAAGTCTGTGCCTGATTTCGATCATCTCAGGTAGCCACGCTTCAAGTTGATTAACAATATTCATTACTGCTCCATTTGTTAACAATCTGTAAACATTAAATGGTACAAATGCTCGTTAACCAAGTTGGATTCGTAATAGGTGCAGTAGCGTTGTTAATAGTGAGAAGAAAGTTGCTCAAGGAAGTAATATCCCTAGTGCGGCATAGAAAGCTATTCCATTACTTTGGACACGACTTGATTCCGCCCATTTTCTTTTGCGCTGTATAACGCGTCATCGGCGGCTTCATAGAGTTGTTCCATAGAGTAAGCGCGCATATTGGTGGTGACTAGACCGAAAGAGGCTGTGAGCACAGTAGAGGCCTTGCTGTACTTATGCTCCAGTTGTAAATCTTCAATTGCCTTTCTGATCTGCTCAACAAACTTTTCAGCTTGCGATGGTGATAAACCTGAGAAAATAAGTCCGAACTCTTCCCCACCTAAACGGAAGCTGAAATCAGAGGCTCTATGACAATGGGTTTTGAGAGTATTCGCAATAGAAATAAGCTGACTATCGCCGTTATGGTGGCCGTAGTTGTCGTTGTATTGTTTGAAGTAATCCACATCTAGAATGACGAAACTGAGCCACTCTTCCGCCCGTTGAGCACGCCTGATTTCATCGGGCAGTATTTGATTGTAATGGCGTCGGTTAAAAAGCCCTGTTAAAGGATCGGTAATTGAGAGCTTTTCAATTTTGCTCTTTTCATGGCGAAGTTGCTGCTCAATCTGCTTGCGTTCAGTGACTTCGTTGTTGAGCTTGAGGTTAAGGTTAGATAGTTTATGCGTCCAATAGCTCAGGAGTGCCAGCACCAGTAGGGCGGCCAATACAATTTTCCATACTAAGTTATAGTCGACGCCGTGCTCATATCGAACCGTTATCCAGCGTGAATAAATGGCTTTTTTTTCCTCTTCTGAAAGTGAATCCAATGCCTTTTGAAGAATGCTATGGAGTATCGGCCAATCATTTCGTGCCGCCATGCTGAGGTCAAAGCGATACGGGGTGGCTCCTGCAACTTTCAGGTTGGTGTAGCCCTCACGTGTCATCACATAGTTGGCGGTTGCGATGTTACCGACGTAAGCGGCAACTCGGCCAGTAGACACCGCCTCGAGTGCATCGGCAACGTTACGTGCTTCATAGAGGATGATTTCGGGGTGATTTTCTCGTAGCAGTTCGTTTGAGGCATACCCTTTGACCACGGCAACTTCTTTACCATTGAGTGAGTTGAGATCGGCGATGTAGTGGCGCTGTTGATTAGTGATGATTAACATCGGAAAGCTAAGGTATGGCCGCGTGAAGTTGAGGTATTCTTTACGGTTCGGTGTAATCGCCAAAGCGGGGTAAATATCGAGCTCTCTTCGTTTCGATGCTTCAACCACTTCCGACCAACTCATGTCGATACTTGGCAGCAGTTCTATTCCCAGTCGTTTGGCTATGATTTTGATGTAATCGGCCGCCATGCCTTGATATATCATGTCTTCATCAACGTATTCAAAAGGTGGCCAGTCGTTATCAATCGCAAGTCGAAGGTAAGGGTGCTGTTTGAGCCATGCGACTTCTCTGTCGGTGAGTTTGAGGATATTACTGTTTTGATAATAAGTATCGAGTAGGTAGGTGATGCTGAAGTGGTAAAGTTTGCCACTTTCGTTAGCTTTAGAAAGCGCCCGAAAATCGATGCGTTGCCAGTTGTCACCTATAAAGCTTTGGAACATGCCAATACTTTGATTATTAATGGCATACATGGATGAGCTAAATTGGGTAGACTCCGCCGCGAAGTCATTACCTTTTAAATAGTCTTCGAGTAAAACCAGCCCCCACGCGGCTTCAGTGAAGTGGCCCCCGACAGAAACATACGGAACGTCACTCTTCACAACCTCTAGCGCCTCTGGTAACCAGTCTATACCGCCAAGTATGATTGAACTCTCTGGTATCGAAAGCTCTTTCATTGCTTCAAGCGCCCCAAGTGCTAATGAATCTGAGGCTGCCCAGACCATATTGATCTTTGGGTTAAGTTGGAACTGCTCTAAAAAGTGTGACTTTGCTTCTTCTCGGCTCCAGTTCGGGCCAGAGTCGACTTCGCCTACCACTGAAATGTGCGGCTGGTGGATCACATATTGGTAGAGCCCATAATTTCGCTGCTGAGCCGACACTTCTTGCATGTTCCCGTTGATGACCAGCATGTTAATGGATTCAAGTTTTTGCGCTTTAGCTTTAATTAGCAACTGCTCTGCAAGCAGAGAACCGGCCTTTTGGTCATTAGGCGTGATACTGCCGATCCAATATTGATATTTGGTGCGAGGAAGGAAGTCATCGGAAACAAATCCGGTATTGTAGAGGATGCTTGGGACTTTGTAGCGCTCAGCAATAGAGAGGATCTGTTCGCCAACCTGCTCATAATTCATGAACAATATGCCATCAATACCTTGTTCGCACGCCTGTTCGACCTGCTTTAACATGGCCTGAGATTGGTTATTGGCGTCATAGACTCGCAACTCAATACCGAGATCTTCAGCAGCCGCTTGTGCAAATTGTATTTGTGATTGCCAAGCCGCAGTTTCACTTCGTGGTACAAACAGTGCAATTTCTGTAGCCAAAACCTGCAATGGTAACGATAAACAAAGAAACAGAATTATTTGAGTCTTCATTGGCTCGGTTAATACGCTGGCTTTTTTCTAGTATAGCAGCGGTTTTTGAGCTTAAAGCGCTGCGTTTGGAGTAGGGGGACTTTAATTGGAGAGTTGTAAAGTGGCCTATTAAGGTATTGTTATGCTGCTGGTTTCTTATTTGTTCAAAAGTGGATCAGCTACGTTGGACATAAAAAAGCCTCACTACATAAAAGCAGTGAGGCTTTTGGTTTTGTTTCTAATATCCAAGCGAAAACAATGGCGTTTCCGCTCCAATCACTATCTGTTTTCGAAGCGGTTATAGTCCAGCAAACCGAACTCGATAGGTTGATCTTTCTGATACCAAGCATGAACACGGTCGCTGAACGGCCAGAACTCAGGCGAGCTTCGGCGAATAGCGAAACGGTCTAACAGTTTCACGTAGTCTTCTTCTGACTCGAGTGTTTGCAGTGTCTTCACTAATTCCGGAATTTCATCTTCCTTTAAGTTCAGATACGCGGCTGGGTAACTGCCGATTACACCGCGAACAAGCGTGAGATCATCGTTGGCAATATCGCGATTGCTGTCTTCATCAAACAAGCTAGAAATATTAGTGTGAGCGTTGTTATGCAGCAGGGTAAAGAGTTGGTCTTCACCACTGTTCGACTCAATCATGAGCATCAAGATTTGAGGAACATAAACTAACCCTGCACCTTTGATGTTGTCGATGGTTTGCAGTGCTGCCTCGTTCTTGTCGCTAAATCCAGTCTGTTCAATCGCATATCGATTAGAAAGAACAGGGCTTAGCTGAGTTCTAAGAATATCGTACAGTTCTGCTTTCGGGTCGTCGGTTTGATACGGCACATTAGAGGGTTGATCAAACGGCTTAACGTTACGTTGCAGGAATTTACTAAACTGAGGGCTTTGGTCTTTATACCAGCTAGAGTGTTCCTCATGACGCATGTCTTTTGGTAGCAATGAGATAAAGTTGCTTTCACCTTCTAAACGTAAGAAGTCCATGAACATGCGGGTAATCAGCTGGTGGCCAAAGTTGCCATACACATCGAATCCTGCCACTAATAAGTAGTGAATTCGCTCTAGCAATGCGTAATCCAAAATCCAAGCTGTTTTAGGTGGTTGGCCTACTAGGCCTTGCACAACCGATGCACTGTCGAAATGGCGGAAAACCGTAAGGGCAGCGTTAGGGTTAGTCCCGTTGCCTGTCCAAATTACATCAGTTGTGAGGTGTTCACCGTTCTTAAACCAATTGTTAGTGAATTCCGCTTTCGCTTCGAGGAAACGCGCCTGTTGACGTGAGTATTTTACCCAGTTTGAAACTGGCACTGTATTGCTTTCGAGTTCACCTGGTAGTTTAAGGTTGTCCGCTTGGCTGCGGTAAAACTCATTGATCTCTGGGATATCCGATTTTTCAGGGTCGACAAAGAATACCCAGAATCGGTCGTTAATAACGTTCAGAGCTAACTGACCACGACACACAGGGCCTTTAATGAATGCCATAATGGTGTTTTGGGCATTGTCTAACATAAAGCTAAAGCGCGCTTTAACGGGTAGGTCGATGAACGCTGTCATTGGGTTTGCCGCCACTTTTACGTCATAGCTCGGCAGGCGTTCTACGGTGTAATCTGCATCAATAAACCACTCTTTCCACTTGAGCATCCGCTCTTCGTTCAGAGCGTAGGGCATGTGAGTTTTATCAACGATGGTGCCTTGTTCTGGGACTAAACGGTAGTAGACACGATTTACGCCCGGCTCGTCGTATGGACGGCGTGTGCTTATACGCTCTACCGGTTGGCCTGGTGGTGTTTTTGAACGAACCAAGGTGAAGAAGCGAGGCTGTTCGTTTAAGTCTGAGAAGTAGAGGTGAGAAAGGAACAGGTGCTCGTAGATATAGCGTGCAGCCAACTGATTCTTGCGTGAACTCTTGTTTAACACTTGCTCATATTGTGCGACCAGTTTTTCTTGCTCCGCAGTCAGTGGAACGTGTTCATTCATGATGCCGCCATTTCGCAACCACGTCATGAGCGTGTTGTATTCGCCTTTCTCTAGGTTAGGCATACCGAAAGGCATTCCCCATGTCGGGTAGTCCTGTTCGTATTGAGCATAGGTTTCGATAGTCGGACATTCTTGTTGGCGGTCTATAGAGAAATCAAAGCCTTCCAACTGGTCTTGCTGTGGAAGTGGGTGATTCTCTTTTTGCATCAGCATACGAGCGACAAGGCCGGCTTCCATGTTTGCAGTAGGTGTTTGAATACGCTCGTTAAGAATTGGGTGGAAGCCCAGCTCACGCCACTGCTCTGTGGTTTCCGCATCTTCAAACAGTCGGGTAGGGTTCGCTGCGGTTAGACGAGTTCCTTGGTAGACGAGTTCTGGGTTTGCTCCACGATCAATCCCTTCAACAGAAGACATTTTCAATTGGCAAGGGGCATCGTAACAGGCATGGCAGACCACGCAGCGGTTATCGATGATCGGTTTGACTTCATCCATAAAGAAATCAGCCTGAGCGGAATCTATGGGTGCTTGACGTTGCTGTACTTCTGGCTCGCCAAATAGTTCGTCATAATTCAAACCCGCGTAGGTTGCACAGCCGGCAAAAATCGTGACTAAACCAATGACGAAAAGGTTACGTAAATTCATAAAGTTAACGTTCAAAGAGAATTTTTTGTAATTAAAGCAGAACGTCAGGCAAATACCAAACAGTGATATTGATAATTTACATGAATTTGGGAGGGAAATAGCTGAATGAAGCGCATACAAAAAAGGCCGCTACAGAGAAGCGGCCAAAGTGGAACAAGAGTGACGTTTATTTAAGAACCTGTTGGCTCACTTGTTCAAGTTGCTTAAGTTTACCTTGAAGCATGTAAGTATTCTGGTTGAAGTTACCCGGGTTAAGCACTTGGCTGTTCTGCATTGGGTAGTCCGGTAGCGTCGCTAGGAACTCCTGAACTTTGTTACCCACAGGTACGAATAACCACATGTTGTCTGCCATCCAGCGTAGGTACATACCAGATTCGTGCGGTGCTTTTTCAAACGGGTCGGCACGTAGGTGAACAACTTGTGGCCAGTTAGTTTGGAAGCGAACGGCGTCGGTAATGTTACCTTCAAGTAGAGCAAACGAAATCTTGAAGTCGTTCCAACGTACTGCGTTTAGCTCAGCGTTAGCAGAGAAGTACAGTAGTGAATCACGAGGGCCTTGTTCTTCTTTACCTTCGAAGTAAGGTAGGAAGTTGTAGCCATCTAAGTGTACGCGCCAGTTCTTGCCGTTGTAACGAGCACCTTTGTCTGATGCTAGCTTCTCAACCACTTTGTCGTCGCCTGCTGCAGCAAGTAGGGTTGGGATCCAGTCTTGGTGCGCCATGATGTCGTTGATCTTTGTACCTGGTTCAATTACGCCAGGCCAGCGAACAAGCTGAGGTACACGCATACCACCTTCAAAGGTAGTACCTTTCTCACCGTGGAATGGTGTTGCACCGCCATCAGGCCAAGATACTGTCTCTGCGCCGTTATCGGTAGAGTAGATAACAATGGTGTTATCAGCGATGCCAAGCTCGTCTAGTTTGTCTAGTAGAACACCAACGTGGTCGTCGTGCTCTAACATGCCGTCTGCGTAGATGCTGATACCAGATTTACCTTGGTATTTTTCTTGTAGGCGTGTCCAAACGTGCATGCGAGTAGTGTTGTGCCAGATGAAGAAAGGCTTGTCAGCTTTGACCGCTTTTTCCATAAAGGCTAGTGACTCTTCTAGGAACTCTTCATCTGCGTGTTCCATACGTTTACGAGTCATTGGGCCGGTGTCTTCAATCTTACCATCGGCTGTCGACTTGATTACACCGCGTGGGCCATAGTTCTTACGGAACTCTGGATCTTTCGGGTAGTAGTATGTCTCTGGCTCTTCTTCCGCGTTTAGGTGGTATAGGTTACCGAAGAACTCATCGAAGCCATGGTTAGTTGGTAAGTGCTTGTCTTGGTCACCCATGTGGTTCTTACCGAACTGAGCTGTCATGTAGCCTTGTTCTTTAAGAAGATCGGCGATAGTTGGAGCCCAATCAGGAATACCGTGGTCAGAACCTGGCATACCAATGGTAAGCAAGCCAGTACGGAATGGTTCTTGGCCTGTTAGGAATGCTGCACGACCAGCGGTACAGGATTGTTGGCCGTAGTGATCGGTAAATAGTGCGCCTTCATTTGCAATACGGTCGATGTTTGGGGTTTGGTAACCCATCATGCCGTTGTTGTATGCGCTGATATTGTAGATACCAATATCATCGCCCCAGATTGCGAGAATGTTAGGTTGGTCAGCTGCTGCAGCCGCACCAGAGGCTGCTAGTAAACCAACACCGACTGCCACTTTGTTTATTTGGGTAGCCATAGGGACTCCAATGTGTTTTTGTGGTTGGAAAGACAAACCTTTCGAAAAGTAAGGTTTTGCTGGCTGCTAAATTAATCCCTTAGGCGGTAACTGTCGCTTTATAGTGACTATAACTATTTGTTATATCTAAAATGTAAGTGGTTGAATTTATGTGGTATTAAGGTTCTTCTGGTCGTAAGAGTGCTAAAGGTTAGTGTTAACTGGGTCATACTCGGGACATTTGTCGTAGGCGGTTTGAGCGATGTGGAGGTGAATTGCTGGGGGAGTGCTAGTTCGAAAACTCGAGCGGTGGCTCCAAACCGTAATGAGCGTATATTTTAGAAATTTTGCCTTGCTCCCTTAGCAGCTTGATACGGTCATCAAACATCTTAGCCAATGACACAGACTTTTCCGAGTTGGAGAATACAACGAACAGTTTCTCACCTTGCTTAGCGGGTTCAATCGAATAATCCGGATTATTGTAGGCAAAAGATTTTTTAAAATTAGATTGGTAGTCCAACACGGCATCGACTCTGTTGTGCTCGAGTAGTTTAAGCGCTTGAGAGTAATCGTTGGTCTCTAGCGGTTTTAAACTGATATCGCTTAGAAAGTTGGTGTCATAACTATAACCTCTTACCCAAGCAACGGTTTTGCCACTTAACATCTCGATGCCTAAAGTGTCCCATTCCTTTTTCAATCCGCTTTTGAATATGATACTGACATGCTCTTCAATGCTGAGGTGTTCTTTAGGGTAGATATAGTCGATTTTATGTTTCACAAAGTCATAGTAATCACCGACGTACGCATCAGCGGTCTTGGCTTTGACCATATGTTGCGCTCGCTTCCATGGAACTGTTCTCAGCGTAAGCTGAATCCCTAACGGTTCATAGACTTCCCTGACAATATCCCAATACACCCCAGTACCGTCGCTGTTGGTGTAATCTGGCCACTCCGCACATACCAGCGAAACGTTTTTAATGTCTTGTGACATCGCATTAAATGACAACATAACTAGCAGGAAAAATAACGACTTAGCTTGCATACCCAAAATACATGGAAAGTGAATGTCATGAATTAACTATAGAAGCTACAGGCGCAGATTAATAAGTACTACCACGACGAAGTGCCTACAATGAGGGGCCTATCACTACTCGAGTTTCAGCGCAGACTACCGATTCCCATAATCACTATAACCAATAGTTATCTCTGAATTTTTTAAAATTGAAGCTGACAATTTTATTCGCGTTAGATTGGATCTAAGAGGTTTCAATGAATCAGCTGCAGAGCAAAGTGAGTGAGCTCATCACTCGTGTAGAAAGTGACGTCATCGGCCAAGAACATGTTGTTCGTGCCTTAGTTATTGGGCTTCTCACCAATGGACATGTTCTATTAGAAGGCTTACCGGGAACCGCAAAGACACGCTCGGTAAAATCACTTGCCAGTAGCCTAAACAGCCAATTCGGACGTGTTCAATTTACCCCAGACCTTCTTCCTTCTGACGTTACGGGCACGGAAAGCTATCAAGAAATTGATGGCAAGCCGCAGCTAAAGTTTCAGCCAGGCCCAATCTTTAACAACATTGTGCTAGCGGACGAAATCAACCGTGCTCCTGCTAAAGTACAAGCTGCATTATTAGAGGCGATGGCGGAATCGACCGTGACAGTGGGCGAGAAAAGTCATGTCTTGCCTGATTTGTTTATGGTGCTTGCGACGCAAAACCCTGTAGAACAAGAGGGGACTTACCCACTACCTGAAGCGCAGATGGACCGCTTCATTATGAAGGTTACCGTCGATTATCCAGAAGATGATGCAGAGCGAGACATTATTCGTTTGGTTCGCGGTGAAGAGCTAGCGGAGAAAACTGGTAAAGCAGGCTCGAGTACTCAAAGTGTTCTTGACCCAAACACCATCTTAGAAGCTCGCAATGAGCTAGCAACGGTGAATGTCTCGGAAATGGTTGAAAACTATATTGTTGCCTTGGTCATGGCGACGCGTAAGCCAAAACGTTACCCTAACACTGACCTAGAAAAATGGATTGATGTGGGTGCAAGTCCTCGTGCTTCCATTGCACTCGACAAGTGTGCTCGTGCACAAGCATGGTTGCACGGTCGCGATCATGTATTGCCTGATGACGTGAGAGCTATCGCCCATAATGTACTCGGCCATAGATTTAGTCTGTCTTACGATGCATTGGCAGATGGCATTAGCCAGAAAATGGTGGTCGATTTACTGCTTGATCATGTTGCCATCGGCTAAGGGGCAAAGGCCATGGTTAAACCGGTTACACCCCCACAAAGTCAGTCGTTAGATCCTCGGCTGTATTGTGACTATGCGAGGTTAGTTAAGCTTCAAGCACAATCGCAGTCTTTCACTTTATTGCCGCAACTGAAAGCGGGAAGTGCGCTTTCTGGTCGACACCAATCTACATTTCGTGGCAGAGGATTAAACTTCGAAGAACTACGTCATTATCAACTTGGCGATGATATTCGAAATCTTGATTGGAAGGTCACACTGCGTACTGGGAAACCTCACGTGCGCAGCTATACCGAAGAAAAAGATCGCAATGTGGTGATTGTCGTTGATCAACGTAGCTCAATGTTTTTTTCCTCTGTTGAAGTCATGAAATCTGTGGTCGCAGCTGAAGTGGCAGCTTTGTGTGGATGGCGAGTTTTGAAAGACAGCGATAGAGTCGGTTTTCTTATCGCTGGAAATAACGGATTAAATTGGAGTAAGGCCAAACGCTCACAAAACGATTTATTGGCAAGGCTTAAGTTACTGTCCAATATCAACCAAGAACTAAACGTTCATTCTGTTTCCGACAGTACCCCAACGTTTTCTCAGATCGTGTCTTTACTGAATCGCCTCAAACTAAGGGCGTGTACCCTCGTTTTTATTAGTGACTGGTCTGACGCAGAGCAATCTGACGTGGATTTGCTCAAGCAGCTTCAGCAACACAATGACCTGCTCGCCGTGAAAATTAGTGACCCTTTTGAACAGAAACTGCCTGACGAAGCCGCTGATAGAGGTTGGGTAATGGGGGATGGTACTTATCAGTTGAGCGTGAATGAAGCTGCTGCACTTAATCAAGTGAATCAGCACTTTAGGCATAAACACGGTCACATCCAACAACAGCTAAGTAAGATGATGCGAGCACACCACATTCCGCTGGTGGAGCTTGATACGTCAGGCGAACACCTAACACAGTTTAAGAAAATGGTTGGGGGACGATGATGTCTGAACATACGCCTCCAAGTACTTACATATTACGTAACTTAATCGATGTAGAAGTGCCGGAATCAGTCAGTTGGCTTCCGCAAACTCTAGGCTGGAAGATCATTGCGGTGCTCCTTGTAGCTTTGCTTACCTATGCCACTTATCTTGGCGTTAAGCATTGGTGGCACAACCGGTATCGTACTGAAGCGATAGAGCAACTTAAGCTCATTAATCTCGAAAGTCCTTCATCTGAACAAGCGCTATTTAACCTGACTAAGTCGGTAATGGTTTACCTAAACCCACAGCACGCTTCTTTGTATGGTGAACCTTTTCTTGTTTGTCTGGATAGTTACTTACTGAGTAAGGGGCAAAGGCTGCCAAACCAAACTGACAGTTTTCGATTCACGACAGAGGTTGGCAGAAAGTGGATGCAGTCGCTTGTGCAGCCTGATTGTTCACTAAGCCCTGAAGAACGACAGTTGTTAGCGAGAGATTTGTCCTATTGGGTGAAATCACACCAAGCGGCGTTTTCCACTGACGTTTTAGAGTCAAACGAGGCTTTAGAGCAGGGCTCAACCGCCAGTCAACGAAAAGGAGGGCTGCTATGAACATTGAATTGGCTCATCCATTATGGTTTGTCATCCTGCCGCTGCCATTGGTCGTCTACTGGCTGCTCCCTGCATATAAAACGAAACAATCGGCTACTAAGGTGCCTTTCTTCGCTCAGCTTGTCGAAGCGTTAGGTGAATCACCCAGTATGGGGGCGCAACAGCTTCGGCCGAGGTGGTGGCAACGTATTGTGCTGATTCTTTCTTGGGTTTTTATTGTAACGGCATTGGCTAAACCGATGACGCTGGGTACACCCATTGTTAAAGAGAGTATTGGTCGCGACTTGATGGTGATACTCGATTTATCGGGTTCAATGTCTGAGCGAGATTTTGTGTCTGACTCAGGTAAGAAAGTTGATCGTCTCGACGCGGCTAAACAAGTGTTAGAAGAGTTTGCCAAGCAACGCGAAGGGGACAGGCTAGGAATGATTTTGTTTGGTGACGAAGCGTTCGTGCAAGCGCCTTTTACAGCGGATCATCAAGCATGGCTAGAACTATTGAGACAAACGGAAGTGGCTATGGCAGGCCCAAGCACCAACCTTGGCGACGCGATAGGGCTAGCGATAAAGGTTTTCGATGATCAACAACAGGCGGAAGCGCCGAATGAACCAGAGAAAGAAAAAGTCGTTGTCGTGCTTACCGATGGTAACGATACAGGAAGCTTTGTTGAGCCAATTGATGCAGCAAAAGTTGCAGCGGTGAAAGGCGTACGCATTCATATGATTGCAATGGGCGATCCAACAACGGTGGGCGAGCAAGCTTTAGATATGGATACCATAAACCGGGTGGCGAAAGAAACCGGTGGGCAGTCTTTTGAAGCACTCGACAGACAGGCACTTGGCGAGGCGTATTCCGTGATTTCAGACATCGAGCCGCAGCTTTATGAAAGTACTACTTACCGCCCAAAACAGAGTATTCATCACTATTTTGTTATTGCGATTGTTTTGCTCAATCTTATCGCCTTTGGGGCGGTTACTTTGACGAAAAAGCTGCGCAGTCGAGCCATTAATATGGAATCGAGAAAGGAGCAAAATCATGTTTGATATCTCTTTTGTAAGTGAAGTTATCAGCCAATTTCACTTTATTCGACCGTTATGGCTGATAACCCTGATACCGCTGTGCATAGTGTTTTACTTACGTTTGCATGAAGGTAACGACAATCAACTCGCAGAGTTGTTGCCTGCGCATCTTAAAGCTGCATTAACCGTCAATGATCAGGGATGGAAAAGGCAATTGCCGCTCAAAGTATTATTTGTTGGTTTACTTTTTCTAGTCGTTGTTTGCGCTGGACCCACTTGGCAGCGCACGGCTTCGCCATTTGGAGAAGATAAAGCGACACTTTCTATCGTGCTTGATGTCAGCGAAAGCATGAAGCAACAAGACGTCGCACCTAGCCGACTAGAGCGCGCTAAGCACAAGGTTCATGATTTGCTTGAAACGCGTGAGGGTGGCCGAACTGGGTTGATCGTTTATTCGGGATCAGCTCACACCGTAATGCCACCGACTCAGGATAAGCGCGTGTTTGCACCGTTTTTAGCTGCTATCGATTCGGACGTTATGCCTGTTGGAGGTAAATCTGCGGAAAAAGCACTTCCGATTATCAAAGATCAATTGGTTGATCTTCCGGGCAGTACGGTTTTGCTCATTACCGATGGCGTAACGCCAAGCACTATCGAACATTTTAAACGCTACTTCTCTGAGCATGAAAGCCAATTACTCATTTTGGCAATGGGGAATCCAACCATTGATACGCAGCGACCATTGGATATGGCGTCGTTAGATAAACTCGCTGATGTTACCAACGGGCGTTTGGTTGAAGTGACTATCGATAGTACAGATATCGACGCGCTTGGTCGGTTTGTAGAAAGGCACATGCAAATGAACGGAGATTCTGCAATGCCTTGGGAAGACATGGGGTACCTGCTGCTTTTCCCAGCCGCGTTACTATTGATGCTTTGGTTTAGAAAAGGCTGGCTTGTACAGTGGAGTGTGTTGCTTATTGTGTCATTGCCTATGTTATCACCAAGCCAAGCTTATGCCTCTCAGGCGGCGGATGATACTTCAAGATATGAGCAAACAGTTGAACTATCGAGCGCAGAAAAAGCTAATAAAGGCGAACTGGAAAGCCAAGAAAAGAGAAGCTTTAGCAGTCAAATTTACCAATGGTGGATGGACTTATGGTTTACAGCGGATCAGCAAGGGCAACTGTTGCTTAATGATCAGCAATACCTCGAAGCAGCAAAGCATTTCTCAGATCCGATACGTAAAGGGGTGAGCTTTTATTACGCGCGAGAATTTGAGTTGGCTCATAGTGAGTTTATCTCCGCTGATAGCAACTTGGGTTATTACTATGCGGCCAGTGCATTAGCGAGGCAACGTGAGTACATGGCCGCACGTGGAGTACTTAAGGCCCTGCTAGATAAAGAAGACTTAGAACCTGCATTACGTGAAAAAGTGGCACATAACTACCAAGTGATTAATGCGTTGATAGAAGAAATTGACCGCGTCAGTGAAAGTCAAACTAACACCACAGAGAGCATGGAGGAATCCATAGAGCTTGGTGACAACCCGAGAACCAGTGAAGGGGCAGAAGAGCAAGCAGCTGCCGAGCTAATGAAGCGTGAAACCTTAAATGCTAACGAAATATTAGGCAGTGAGGAGTTAGCGAATAAATGGCTGACTAGGGTTGAATCGGATCCGAAGTTATTCCTTCAAGCCAAATTTCATATTCAATACCGTGATCAGAAAAACCAATCAACAACGAAACAAGGTGAAACGGATGCTCAATAGAATATGTCGAAGTTATTTCTTACCTGTTCTTGTGGGCTTCGGTTTGCTGTTTTCAGGTGCAGTTCATGCTGCAAGCAGCTTTAAGAATGACACGGTCAAAGACAGTAAAACTTCGGTTGAATTATCAGCCTGGGTGGGTGATAAAGCTGCAACGTCGCCGCAAACTTTTACTGTAAAAGAACAAATTATCTTGTCTATTGATGTGGGTACACCACGCTGGTTTACCAGCGGTACTCGTATTGGTGGGTTAGAAATGGCAGATGTGATTGTTAAACAACGCAATCCTATGGCAACTAACTATACGGAGCGTAGGCAAGGCAATACATGGTCGAAACAACGTTGGGAGCTGACGTTGTACCCTCAGAAAGCAGGGCAATACACGATTGCACCAATTGCGGTTGAGGTGACGGTGTCACTACCAAGTGGTCAGTCGAAAAATGTTACGCTCTATACCAAGCCTATGACGTTTGAGGTTACGACACCAAGTGGCATGATTGCGAAAGACGAAGCTTGGCTCAATGCAAGCAGTGTAGAAGTGTCGCAGCAATGGCAAACGTCTACCGATGATCTCAAAGTTGGTCAGGCGATCACTCGAACCGTGACCTTAAAAGCGGACGACACATTGTCTATTCTTATTCCACAGATGTTGTCACTCGATTCTCAAGATAGTTATCAAACCTATGTTCAGCCAACCCAGTTTGATGATCGCCAAGAGCGGGGTAACTATCGTTCGGAGCGCATAGAGCAGCAAACTTACGTGTTGCAGCAGGGAGGTGAGATTGAGTTCCCTGCAATTGAGCTGAAATGGTGGAACAGCGACAAGCAACAATTGGAGTTGGTGACCATTGAAGGGAAAACCGTTGAGGTGAGTCATACCTTAAGTTCATGGTTGTCTGCTTACTGGCTTTGGTTGGTCTGTTTGGGTGTATTAACTTTCGGCTTGATTGTTGGTTTTTTTGTTGCTCGCAACCATATCAAAACCCATGGCGCGCCGGAATGGTGGACACTTAGAGTGGCGATTAAATCACATCGTTGGTCAGAAGCGCGTGTGACCATTTATCGCAAGTTGCGCTTACAACACCAAGAGGTAGAGCTAGCGAAACACCAAGACAACGAATTGTGGCAGGCAGAATCTCAGGCACTTCAATCTGGTAGTACAGAGTCGAAGATCTTTGTTTCATTGTGGCGAAATATAAAGCGTAAATCAGTGATAAAGAGAACGCTTATTCCTAAAGCGCTAAAAAAGCTCAACGAGTGAGTTCAAACGGCACGGAAAGTATGAATTCACCATCATAGTTTATGAATAATCCTCGAAAACAGTAAGTTAGTTCACTATCATTAGGGTTCTGGCTTACTGTTTCTTTATAGGATTATATGAAAAACACAGAACTCAATCTTATTCCGATTTTTGTCGCCATTTACGAAGAACTGAATCTTTCTAAGGCTGCAAATCGGTTGGATATCAGCCAGCCAGCAGTAAGTAAAGCGCTCGCTCGAATGCGAGACATATACGACGACCCTCTGTTTCATCGCAATACGTCTGGTGTAGAGCCTACTACGTTTGCAGGTGATATTTACCCTGCAATGTCAGCCGCGTTAAAAAACTATACTTCAACACTCAATGCCTCCCGTGACTTTGACCCAAAAGTGACGAATCGGATTTTCTCGATAGCTTGTGTGTCACCTGCAAATTATGACTTGATGCCTAAGGTTATGAACCTTATCAGCGAAGTCGCACCCAATATTTCACTCGAAGTCCACCCGCTATTTACTGAAGATTATGAGTCCGACCTTAGATTACAGCGACACGATTTGATCATCGATATGACGCCAAGAGGACGAACTTCCTTAAAATACGATGTGATTTCTAACGAAAACTTAGTTGTGGTTTGTAATCAAGATCACCCAAGGGTAGACGACAGCATCACCATGGAACAATTTCTGGAAGAAGAACATGTGGTTGTGTCACGCTGGCATACTCGTCGAAGCCTATTATCATCAGATGATTTCGGTGATTTAGACCAAAGGAAGATTGTGTACCGAGCGGCAGGTGTTATTGAGATGTTCCCAGTAATACAAGGCTCGGAACGCATCGGAATGTTGCCTGAATCAACGGTTAACGACTTTTCTGAGCGTTATGGCGTAAAAGCGGTACCACTGCCTTTTGACTTACCCAATATTGATTTGTGTATGATTTGGCACCCCAGCCGTACCTCTGAATCGGGACACCGCTGGTTAAGAGATAAGATTAAACAAGCCGCCAAGCAGCGCATTACGTAATAGTAAAAAGCCCATCAAACGATGGGCTTTTTACTGAAAGAGCGAAAGAGTTCTTCTAACCAAATCTACGCCAGTTACTTATCGCTGATCTCATCACGTTCGTTTTCGTGAATGTGGCGTATTAGTTTCGCAGGAGTGCCTCCGTATAGTGAGTCAGGTGACACATCAGAGTTGACGACGGAATTTGCGGCGATAACGGAGCGAGCTCCGATTGTGACTCCTTGATTGATCACGACATTTCCACCAATCCAAACATCATCTTCGACGGTAATTGGCGCGCAGTGCGTTTCCCAGCTGCGGCGATCGCGATAGTCGAGCGAATGACTGGCACAATAAAATTGAGTGCTAGGCCCAATTAACACGTTGTTGCCGATGGTGATTTTTGCGCCATCTAACATGGTTACATTCATGTTTATAAAAGTGTGCTTTCCAACAAAGATTGTTTTGCCGAATTCACAGTGAAATGGCGGTCGAATGATACTTGAATCATCAATCTTTCCCATTAACCGCTCAAACAGAGGGTATTGTTCAGACTGAGTGACGCTTTGGTTAATAGAGTTCAATAGCTGAGAGGCTTCATCACGTATGCGATTGATATCTTGATCGCCACCGTCAAAGTTTTCGCCTGCGAGCATTTTTTCAAATTCGGTCATCGTTTTTCAACTTCTATACGTTACGGATAGGGCGGGCAGATGTTACCACGCGAAGAGAATTGCAGGATGCAATAAAGATTATTTTTGGTTGATTGGTTCACTAACTAATCAATTACGCGGGCTAAGGTTGATCAAAGGTCACTGGTTGGAAACTGTTATTGCAGCCGTTTGCTAATAAGCGATAGTATAAAGGGCCTTTTATTCGTAAAGATTTCATGATGTCAGATGAAAAACTCGCGCTGGAATGGATGCGCCAACAAGCTCATAAAATTGATCCTTATGCCGAAGAGCGTACATTCGATGAGTGCGTCGAGCTTTTGGAACCTGCTTTTAAAAAAGGGAAAAGTGTCGCGCAGTTAAGGCACATGCTTGGTGTAGCGGATCGAAGAGCTGGTGCTGCAGAACGTAAACACGCTGCTTTAAAGTATGCCAAAGAAAAAAGCCCTAACGCAGGCCAGATCTTACGCCTGCAAAGTAAACTTCAACGCGTGGAGCTCGCGTTAAAGCTGGCGACCGGCGACAACAATATGACCATTTCCCAGTTTTGTTCAGAGTATGATGTGAGCAAACGTGACGGTAGCGAAGCATGGCAGGAAATACTGCTTAAGCAAGGTAAGAAAAGGTAGTTTCTTTGGTTGATTTATCCAAGGTTGATAAATCCATAGAGGGGTAGTAACCTAATTGCAGGCTGGTTGGATGCCTACCTCGCAAAAACGATAGTACCAACGTTATATTAAAACATCGCAAGCTTTCACTTGCATATCATCCCACAACCAATAGCGAGTAGGTTGAATACGAGGAGGACGATATGCGTCATCAAGACAATCTATGTCATCAAGGCAACCCTGATCTGCAACTGTGGCTTCGTGAAGCGAAGGTGCTGCAAAAAGCTGCCCAATCTACGTCACTGGCAGATTCATTACCTGTACTAAGACGTTTGCTCGATGCCCGAGTACTCACCAATATTTCACTTCCAGAGCTTAAAAAGAACGCGTCGATGATTCAGCGTAAACATCTTTTAAACCTTTTGGCTGCAGAAAATGGTTCAAACTGTTGGGCGGATTTCAAACATCAGATTACTCAGGCTCCGAAGGGCTCATTACGGCCATACAGCGCAGAGCTGCGAGAAGCGGGTTATCCCGTGTTGTGGTTTTCAACCCAGCCTGAAGCCAAGTACTATGCCGATACACATGGTGGAAAGATTGTACAGGTAGGTAAGCAAGCCGCAGTCGTGCCAAACGATCTATAAAACAAAACCGATACGAGAGCCCAGATAAACAGATGAGCGTCGTATCGGTTTATTTTTGGTTAGCCGAAATCAATCGTAACTAACAAACGCGCTTCTCCAGAGAAGTTGATAGGAGAACGGTGGACAAGTGCATTATCTTCATTGCCTATCCAAGTTTCCCCCTTCAAAAGAGCGACGTCTCCAGTAGACATACACTGTATGTCTGATTCATCAGCATATAAGCCGGATTCCGCATCTGTTTGGCCGTTACTGCCCCTACCCAGTTTGGTTCGATCGAGTGTGTAGTTTGGTAACCAATCAGTCGCGACTCCGTGGTACGTTGTCACTAAGCGGCAAGGTACTTTATCTACATGAAAACGCGGACACATCGCATTACTTAATACCGCGATGCGAAGCCCGACGTCTTCTAGATCAAACAGACAGCAAAACATATCGACAAGTTCTGCAAGGTCTTCTAGCAAAACTGCTGGTGCACTTCCATCTGTCGCTTTCTCCAGCGCGGCGAGCGCATTGCTAGGTGAAACAGAAAGTGATTTGTTGAACTGAGGGTGGGAGTCCACGAATTCCTGTAGAGATCGTTTGAATTCGCTACCAAAAGAGCGTTGCCAAATCGCTATATTGAGGTGCTCTTGGTAGATGTCGCCAAGCACTTTGGCTTTTTTACCGGTACTACACGATTGCAGGGCACTTCCTTTTTCTATAGCTATTCGGGAAGGTGATTCGGATAAAGCGGAATTCATGTCATACCTCCGTGTCATATTCAAAAACCAAAATTCTCTGCACTGACTGTTACAGAGAACAATAAATTACACGAAATGTTATAACATAACAAATGTTGCTTGATGAGAGAGTTTGTCCGCGGATTAGCTAATAATTTTGACTGAATCAAATGAATTGCTGAGGAGTAGTGCAGAAAGCTGCAATAGGGAACTTAATTTGGGACATGAGATGCAGGACTATCAAGCGACTAGATAGTCCCGCATGTTTTCTGGTCGGCTACTCGTTTACAGCGACTTCTTGATAACCAGGTTGCACTGATTCTTTTGTTAAACCACGAGTCACATAGCGATAATAAACACTTTGTGTTGGTATTTTGTCTTTCTTTTTAAGCTCTTTGTATCTCGATACATATGTCCGATAAAGGCCGTACTTGAAGTAGGCTTTCGATGCAAAAAGGGTCTGCCCATTAAAACGCACTTTTTCTTTGCCGTTGATCCATGCCTTAAAGAAACCATCGGTGTCTTTTGACCAACGAACGTGCAGTTCTACTCGGTGCCATTTACCCCTTAGTTCTTCTTCTGGTATTAATTCCCATACAGTTTCAGTCTGGCCATCCACTTGTCTATCAAGGTGATAACCGCCTTTTTTAGCTGGAATCCAAGTGTCGTTGAGAGGTGGTGATTGATTCTGGAACATAAACACAGGTGCTGCATTGACCTGGTGGAACTGGCCTAAAGCTACTTTTGTTGGGTAAACACTAGGGTAATCCTCCGGAAAGTATATCTCCCACGCGTACCAATATTCACTGCCATTAACTTGCCGGTTTGTTTTCTGAGATAACTCGCTTCGCTCTCTATCATTGGCGCAGTCACTCCAACCCGCATTAGATGAACAATCTCCATCTCGAACCTCAAAATATTCGACTAATTCTTTGTTGCTAGGATCAATAGGGTCGGCCACTTGCTGGTATCCGTAGCTTCTGGTGTTGAGCGAACGTTTGAATTGCCCAAAGTCTTTATAAGCAGTGGTTTCACACCCAACTAAAGCAAAAAGCGATAACGCGGTTATAAGAGACGTCTTCACAAGTAATCCTTTACTTAAATAATGGAAAGTTAACGAAGTATAGATTAGCTAACTGCATTCTCAAGAGAAATAGACGCTTGATACATGGATGGTGACGTCATTATGACGCTTAAACTGAACCCTATATTCACTTACTAATACGCTAACAAACTCGATAGCTTTAAAAGCTTCAAAAATGATTAGTTTCAAATACCTCTTGACCTCAACTTAGGTTGAGGTCTTAGTCTGTGCGTCGTTTCGTACAACTCACGCATAGGAAGGAAAGTATTTTGGCTAAGATTGCTATTGTCTATTTTACGCAAACAGATATCACCGGTCAGATTGCAAGGGCTATTGCCGCTGGTATAGAAAAGCAGGGGGGCACCGAGGTTTTCTCTCATCGTATCGATGGTAAGGAGATTGTCGAAGGGCGCTTCACAAACACAGAAATACTGGAAGCGCTCACAGAGTGTGACGCGATAATTTTTGGGTCACCGACATACATGGGGGGCGTGGCCGCACAGTTTAAAGCGTTCGCTGATGCCAGCAGCGAAACATGGTTTTACCAAAAATGGGCGAGCAAAGTTGCCGCCGGGTTTACCAGTGGTGGAGCGTTGAATGGTGACCAATCATCGACGCTTCAATATATTCAGACTCTAGCTAACCAGCATGGAATGGTGTGGGTAGGATTGGACAAGATAACCAATACTGGGGAGCACGGGATTAATCGATTAGGGACACAAGTTGGTATTGTGTCTCAAGGGATTGATGGAGAAGCCCACCCATCTGATATTGTAACTGCGGAATATTTGGGCGAACGAGTGGCTTCGTTAGTGAACAAGCTTAATCGTTAGAGCTAGCGTTAAACTAGATAATAAAACACCCACCAATTGGTGGGTGTTTTCGGTTAAACATAACGCGTTACCGTGTGACTTCTTCTAACACTTCGCCTGTCGCGCCGCTTGGTAAGGTGATACCAAGTTTATTCGATAGGGTTGGTGCGACATCGTATGGCGTGATGGCTCGGCTAATCTTTTGCTTAGGAATATCGAATCCGGCAAAAATCACTGGTACGTGTGTATCGTAACGCCAAGGAGAACCATGCGTTGATGCAATGGTTAGCCCTTCCATATCTGTGATGTAGCTGCGCTGCTGGAATACAACATACACATCGCCTGAGCGTGCAGGGTGGTAGTTGTTTTTAATCAGCTCCATGACATGAGTGTTAGGAACTTGGTTTTTCGCGATGTCTGTGCTCGTCACGGCATAGGCGACTCCCGGTACCTGTGATATCTCGTCGGCAACGGCGGCCTGAACCTTAGCTAGATCTAAGCCTTTACGTTTGATGAGTTCGTGGTCGAGGTAGACGTAGGGTTGAGCGTAGATACGAATTGCTTCTTTGCCTAACTTGAACTCTTTGTTCAGCCTTGCATAGAGCGCTTCACTTAACAGTGTATCTTGATTGAAGTAGTTTGCTTGAGTAAAGCCAAGAGCATTGGCTGCCGGTGAGGCTTCAGGCACTCCGTGGTCAGCAGAGAGTACAATGAGTGTGTTCTCTAACCCTACTTGGTTATCAACGGTATTCAGTAATTTAGCGATGGTTCGGTCGAGGCGGACCAAATTATCTTCAGTTTCAAGGCTCTCTGGACCGTACATGTGAATCACGTAGTCATTTGAAGAGAAACTCACTGAAAGATAATCGGTCACATCACCTTTACCTAGGTTTTCTTGTTTTAACAGCGTGCTTGCGAAGTCTTCAGTCAGCTCATCGCCAGCTGGGCTTAACGTTAGCATTGTGCTGAAATATTTATAGCTGGCCGGTCCGTATGGATGAGGGAATGTACGCTTGAATCCCGCTAAATCGACTTTGTGGCTTTGGTCGTGTTCAACTAAGGTGTAATTCTCTTTTGGTAGGGTAAGCTCCCAACGTTTGCCGGAATATTGATTAGCAAATTCCTTTTCGTTCCATCGGTTCACCCACGCAGGATAGGCGTCATAGTAATAGTCAGAAGTGACAAATTCAGACTTCGCTTTAGAGAACCAAAATGCTTTACCTGTGTGACCGGCAAGAGAGATCGCGCCGCGATCTTTAACTGAGACAGCAAACGCCTTTGATTTTCCGCTGGTGGAGACAATTAACTCGTCACTGAACGTGGTCGAAAGTATAGGCTCTGGTGAGCGACCATCTTGCTGCGCGGCTTTCTGAGTTGGATCGATTTCCGTCGATTTGTCGACATCAGCACCGCTACTGAGCATTGAGTAGTCAGCATCTTCAACGTTATATACTATGCGCTGTTCGTTTCTGTCGTACCATACATTGCCAACCATCCCGTGAACACTTGGTGGTGCGCCTGTCGCTAGAGAGACGTGGCCAACAATGGTTTCGGTATTCCCATGTTCATAATGAGCATTGGTGTAGTGTGTACCGGTATCCATAAGGTAGCGAAAACCGTCGTCACCGAAGTTGTGTTTATATCGATCGAGTAGATCGCCACGTAAACCGTCGACTGTGATTTGTAGTACTAGGTTTGGCTTCGAATCGTTTGCGAATGTTGGCAGGCTGCAGAGCAGGGCGAGAGACAATGCCGAAAGTTGAATTGAACGCATAGGTTTTCCTTAATGTGCATCTTTAGCTAAACGCAGGCCCATGTCAGACATGATGATAGACTGACTGGCGAAATCGCGACGGAAGTTTTCGGAGTCGTGCTTGCCGTAAGAGAAACTTCCACCACGAAGAGATTTATGGGCGAGATTAACATCGCTATCTTGAGCGTTATTTGGGTTGTCGGTTGGGCCAAAGCGATAGTAGGTGTCATCGAATGCATCGATAACAAATTCTCCGACATTACCTGTCATGTCATACAGACCAAGTTCGTTCGGTTGTTTTAGGCCAACAGGGTGTGCGCGGTTGTTAGAGTTACCGTCGTACCATGCAACGTCATCAATGTTGTCTGAACCGCTATAAGTAAAGCCTTGGCTTTCATTCCCGCCTTTTGCTGCAAATTCCCATTCTGCTTCTGTCGGCAATCGGTATTCTTCGCCCGTCAGTTCGTTGAGACGTTCGATAAAGTAATTAGCTTGTTGCCAACTGATATTGTTGACTGGGATGTCATCGCCGGCAAAATAACTCATTGATGATCCCATCACGGACTCAAACAATTCCTGAGTCACTTCAAACTTAGATATGTAGAAACTGTCGACTCTGACGTTTCTTGCGGGTTGTTCGGCTTTAGATGCATTACTGGCGTTTGAGCCCATTTCAAACGTTCCCCCCTCAACTAAAACCATGTCGGTATTAATTTGTTGTGCTATCGGGTGGCTTGGTGCCGTCGCACAGCCTGATATAACCAGGGTCAATGTTATGGCGCTGATTGAGCTTAAATACTTGTTGCTTAAAACGTTCATGCTTCGCCTCACGGTCAAAAGAGTTGGCAACAGACTACCGAAAATGGTCATTCCTAATGGTTATAAAGGGTATAACAAGCCATAGACATCATTGGGAATTATGATTATTCCATCGCAAGACTCTAAGGTGGAACGCATGCATATTACTCAAGGCCCGCAATTTAATGGTAAAGCATCAAAAAGACTGCACGTGATGGCAAAGCCAATCGGAGCAGCATGCAACATTGATTGCACGTACTGCTACTACCTAAGCAAACAGGACTTGCTGGAATATAAAAAAGGCTGCTCACCAAAAATGGATGACGAAACGTTAGAGCATTACATTCGCCAGTATATTGAAGGGCAAAATACGCCGGAGATTATCTTTTCTTGGCAGGGCGGTGAGCCGACCATGCTTGGTTTGGAATACTTTGAGAAAATCGTTTCGCTGCAAGAGAAGTACCGTCCGTCGGGCGTGAAAATATCAAACGACCTTCAAACTAACGGCACTCTGCTTAATGATGAGTGGTGTGCGTTTTTGGGCAAAAACAACTTTCTGGTTGGTTTGAGTATCGATGGCCCTGAATTACTCCATAATACTTACCGAACTAACCGCGCCGGTAGAGGCACCTTTAAACAAGTGATGGCGGCGGTAGAACTGCTGCACAAACATCAAGTTAATTTCGCCACCCTGACATGTGTAAATAACCTCACCAGTCAAAACCCGCTCGAGGTGTATCGTTTTCTGCGTGATGTGGTTAAGTCGCCACAAATGCAATTTATTCCGATTGTGGAGCAGAAAACGTTCCGTACAACAGCCCCACAAACTTGGGAAGCGACCGAGCAACTAAAACAAGGTGATAAAAGACTTATCCCTGGCCACAAAGATTCCATCATGGAGCCATGGTGCGTGTCGGATCATGCTTGGGGGAACTTCCTTATTGCGATCTTCGATGAGTGGATTCAAAAAGACTTAGGCAAAGTGTTTGTTCAGTACTTTGAAGCGAGCGTAGAAACGTGGATGGGGCGACCAAACCCTTTGTGCACGTTGAATGAGCTATGTGGTAAAGGTTTAGCGATGGAACCTAATGGCGACGTATTCGCATGTGACCACTATGTGTATCCGGAATACAAGGTGGGAAATATTCATCACCAGAAACTTGATGACATGGCTTACAGCAAGGAACAACAAACTTTCGGGTTTGCGAAATCAAGAACGCTGACTAGCCAGTGCCAAGGGTGTGACTACAAGTTTGCTTGTCATGGTGAATGTCCAAAAAACCGATTCACCCGCACCAAAGCAGGAGAGCCAGGGCTTAATTATCTTTGTGCAGGTTGGCATAAGTTTTTCGCTCATGCGGACAAATCTCTTGCTTACATTTTGAGAATGACGGGCAACCCGGTTACTCATGGCAAATTTAATGACCAAAAACTGCGTGAGTTAAATGGTCAATCTGTGGTGGCAAGTCGCACACTTCATTCAAATCCATCTCGCTTTGAAACTAAATTCTGAGGGCTTTAACTGTGATTAATTCAACTCATTCAAAAGTAAATAAATTCATGACCCTGCTAGCCTGTTCTGTAATTGCTGGCTCTGCACTGGCACAAGATGAAGCGTTGTTACAACCGGATCAAATCCAGGGAGACACTGCGGTTACGCAAGCGGCGGATGATGTACAAGCGAGATTAACAAAACTTTCTTACACCGCGCAGAACCAAAATGAACAACCGGAAGTTCGCGCCGATGCACTAAGACAGCTTGCGCAGTACCCGAGCCAAAATGCTTTAGTCGCTGTAGCACGAGGGCTTAAAGACCCAAGCTTTGTGGTACGTGAAGCAGCGATCATAGGCTCAGATCCATACCAATTAGAGCACCGTTGGCGTATGGTGGCTCCACTTTTAACTGATGAACATCACTCAGTACGCGCTGCAGCGGCGGCTAACTTAGCACGTGACTACAACAACGTAAGTGAAGAGCAGCGTGCTCAATTAGAAGCGCCGATTGCCGAGCTGGTCGCTTTTCTAGAGCAGCAACAAGATGACGGTTCTAAATTGCTTCTTGCCGATGTACTTCGCTGGCACAACCAATGGGAAGAAGCGGACAAGCGCTACCAAACATTGCTTGTAAAAGATTCAGACAACCCACAGTTGTGGCTAAACCTAGCCGACAACTACCGAGCGCAAAGCAAAGATAAAGAAGCGATTGATACACTGGATACTGCTATACGCAAATTACCGGGAACCGCATCATTGCATTACTCGAAGTCGCTTGCGTTAGTGCGTTTGGAAGACAGAACAACAGCAGCTGAGGAGATTGAAACCGCGGCAAAACTGGCTAAAGACAATAGTTACTATTGGTATTTAAACGGTGTTTTACAAGAAGATTTAAACATCGATAAGTCGACAAAATCATTCGAGAAAGCCTATCTAATTTCAGGTGCACCTGAGCAGCTTTATGCCGTATGCGACATCTACGTGAGATACGGCAATGAGAAAACAGACGAGTGTCTAAAAGAGCTTGGCAAAGTCGCACCTGACTATGTCATCAAAGACCTAAAGTCGAAACAGGTTAAGGGAAGTTAATCTACTGATTCACCCAGCAAGCCGAAAATGGAATGCCCAAGCGTTCAAACTGCTTTATCCAACGCCATTGGTTATCTTGCAGTTTATCGCCTGGGCCTTTTACTTCTATCCACTCAAAGCCACCATCCTTGAATACGATGAGATCTGGCATGCCATTTCGGTAAAGCTTTAGGTCGCTCATCATTATCTTAAATAGCGCTAACAAAGTATCGATTGGGATATGTTTGCATGCTTGGTCTAGCAGCTCTTGTGATAATCCATTCCAATGCACAAACGGATTGGCAAGACCAAACTTATCTCGATAGGTTTGCATCATGTGTTCAAACCCGTTTTGTTTAAGTCGCTTAAATGCTTTCTCGAACATCACTTTGCGCTTTTGGGAAAAATCGGAGTGATACAAATCCAGTGGCCTATGCTGATAGGCATTAATAAAAGCTCCTTCGACGTCTGCAAAAACCACATCCCAAAACGCTAAACCAAATAGTCCATTCAGCAGAACGTTTTCACAGTAGAAAGCTTGGTATCCCGCTTTTATAAAATGCTCCATAGCCGCGAGTTCGACACGTTGTTGGGTGAGATCCAACGACAAATGGTGCTCTTTAGTCTTAGGCTTTTTCGCCCTAGGTACTTTTTGCCCCTGTTTACGATGCAACCTTTGCTCTAGCTTGATGGCGACTTCTAGTTCTGACTCGTTTTCGGGAGAGGCCAGCATATTGTGAACTATGCGGCTAAAACCATCGTTATCGTCTAATTTGTCGTAGATACGGGCTTGGCGTTCACGTGAAGGTGGAAGTGGGCTTTTCTCAAACCACTCAATAGCGAGTGGGAAATCGTTGAATCGTTCAAGATCGCGCGCGAGATCGTTAATTAACTTGAATTGCTTGCGTGCGATATAGGAATGTTCCGATACCGCAGGTAATACTTGAGACAGCGCCTCTAATAAAGCATCGATATTTGCTTTGTCTTTTTGGTTGCATAGCCAATAGGCGTTGCTCAGTTGGCTTAATGTTAATAGTTGGTCGATTTCATCTCGCGACGTAAAGAAGCGGCGCTCCTTACTTAACGGATATTGTTCAAACTGATGCAGACCGAGATCGTCGAGAACAAACTGGCTAAGATCTTGGTGAGTATTGGCGAAAAATAGCGTGAGTAATACCGAAATGAGCTCTGAATTAAGTAGCTCAATACAGTCAAAGTTTAGTGATTCGAATCGGGTAAAAGGCGTGTCTGTCAGGCTTGCAACGAGCTGATGTTTAGGCGCTTTACGATCTAATTGGGGGAAACACTCCAGTACTTCCTGCTTAGTGAGCAGCGATGCTGCGAGGTCTTGTTCGCTGATGAGTCCATTTAAGTCGATAAAATTCTGTTGCTGTAGCTTGGTTAACGCATCCTTAAGCTGGGGGATCTCGGTATATTCAAGTTTATCACTACGAAACCAACTGCCACGGCGTGAATACAAACGAACTAATAAACATTGGCTCTGCTTCGGCAGAACAGAAAAACGTTCTATCCAGCTAAGCTCATTTGGTGTGAGTATATCTGCGTACCAGGTTAGCGCATGTTCTGTGAGCTTTTTGAAATTATCGAGATAGTAATCAGCGGCAAGTTGCGGGGTAGGGAGCATAGTGTCTATAGATACAAAAAGAGCTTAACCATAGGTTAAGCTCTTTACGCAATAAATCAATATTGTTCAACGACTAGCGATTAAGCGCTCGCGTTTTGAAGTTCTGCTGCTTTTGCTTCAGAGATTGGCTTGGTAACAAATGCTAATACCACACACACACCCATCATTACTGCAGAGATAGTGTAAGCCAAGCCGTAGCTGCCAGCACCTTGTGTCATTGAGTAACCAACCACTGCTGCACCAATAGCGCCGCCGATACCCCAAGCTGTGTAGAGCACACCGTAGTTCGTACCGTAGTTTTTCAGGCCGTAGTATTCCGCAGTGATAGATGGGAATACAGCCAGAAGTGTGCCGTAACCAACAGCAGCAATTGCAGTACCGATGATTAGCGTGAACTCAGAGCTAAACGTTGAGAACAGTACCATGTTGATGCCTTGCAGAATGAACGCAAGAAGTAGAGTACGTACGCAGCCAATCTTGTCAGAAAGGATACCTGCCGCAACACGGCCGCCTGAGTTAAATACCGCTAGGATAGAAGCTAGGTAAACCGCGTTAGGTAGGTTCGCCTGAACACTTGCAATGTTAGTGATGTTACCAATGATCATCAGGCCAACAGATGCTGCGAATGCGTACATTACCCAAAGAGAGTAGAACTGAGGTGTTTTCAACATCGCTTTCCAGCTCATGTCCGCAGATTTCTTAACCGCTACAGGCGCTTTACCCGCTTTTACTTTTGGTTCTGCAGGTACATAGTCTGAAGGTGGGTTGTTGATAGTACAAGCAAGTGGTACAGCAACAACCAATACACCAACACCTAGAATCATAAATGCAGTGTTGATGCCCAGATCAGTGATTAGCATTGACGTTAGTGGTGCTAGGTAAATAGCAGCAAGACCGAAGCCAGCAGCAATCAAACCGTTTACTAGGCCTTTCTTCGATGGGTGGAACCACTTCATCGCAGAAGGAGAAAGACAAGCGTAACCAAAACCGATACCCGCACCAGTAATCACACCGAACGTGATGTTTAGCATTAGTACAGAGTTAACGAAGCCAGATGCGATCATGCCCAAGCCAGTCAGTACAGTACCAAGGATCAGAATCTTACGTGGGCCCATACGGTCTTGAAGGATACCCGCAACTAAAAGACAAACAGAGAAAGTAATGGTTGCGATTGCGTAAGGTGATGATGCGTCAGCTGCGCTCCAGCCAAAGTCAGTAACAAGTGCTTTGTTGAATACACTCCAAGCATACAGGATGCCAAGACAAAGGTTGATACAGAATCCTGCTAACAGGATGCGCATTGCTTTATCAATCTTGCTCATTTTATTTCTCGGTTTGGCCCTAAAAAGAGGGGGATGGTTACAGTCGATTTATTAAAAATTAGTTTGCGTTTATCAACACAAAACGCAATGAGCGCGGATTATAACCAATATAAATGTGATTGGAATCTCTTTTTCAACCGATTAGGCATTTAATTTCAGAATGTTAATGGCGTGTTTTTGGTGTTAATTAAAAAGTGCGATTTTTTAACTTTTGATTTGTAGGACTGAAAAGTTATTGACACGTCAATAGTGGCAATTGCCCGAATTATCAAGGGATGAGACTTGTAAGAAATTTCCTACATTACAATTACTTATAGAAAATTGACTAAGTCATAGTTGTGTAAAATGAAGTGTAGAAGCATTTCAAAGTATGAATTTCGTCATTATGATGCGCCGCATTCAAAAATAAGTGGTAAAAAACACATGAAATTCAAAACTCTAAAAATCGCACTCATTGCAGCAGTCGGCGCTACATCTCTAACAGGTTGTATGGGACAAATGGCGACTACAGGCATGGTATCTAAGTTCAACCTACAAGTTGTAGATAACCGTTACGGACGTGAAGGTATGTTCATTCTTCTTTCTCCTGTTTACGGTATTGCGAGTGTGGCTGACTTATTCATTTTCAACGCAGTAGAATTCTGGACTGGTACTAACCCAATCTCTGGTAAGTCTCCTGCAGTTGTAGATACGCCAATGGATGCAATCATCAAAGTAAACAAAGATCTAGATAGCAGCCTAACTGAAGTACCGCTACAGACTAACAACGAAAACGTTGAAAAAGCGACACTGAAGCAAATCGACGAAAACACCATGCAAATGGATATTTCATACATCGATGGTACGCAACAAGTACTACGTGGTGAAAAAGGTGAAGATAGCGTTGCGTTCTACCTAGACGACGAATACATCACTACCGTTTCGAACGCTGAACTAGATAACTATGTTGCTTCTGCACAAATCTAATTGATGTTCATATCGATCAAACAAGTTTTCATCCAAGTCCAATGAAACTGTTCGGTTACGAAAAAACCTTCGCCTTAGCGAAGGTTTTTTTATTTATTGGACCAGGGTAGCCGCCTAATTACTGATTAGCGCTGGAATACCTGGTAATTGACCAACGAGTGCTAGCGAGCCAACACAGATAACAAAGGCAAGCCCCGGAATTAAATACTTGTCTTTAGCTGAAAGAGATTTAGCACGCTCATGATCACCGATGAGCCCCATGTTATCGAGAAGCATAGTTGTCGCCCAGCCAAAAACAGGGTTTACAAACGCACAGGCAAAGATACAGATACCTGCACTCAGCGAATCTTTGTGTTTGTGAATCATTTGCATACCAGCTTCAAGGAGTGGTAAGAACACACCAACAATCAATGCAACACGTAATACTGGTTCCCACATTGCAAGGTCCATTGGGTAACCAATCACAGAAGCCGCGATACACATAAGTCCAGTAAGTAAAGCGCCGCCCGGAATAGGACGTTTAGCAATAGCGGCAGGGATCATGTAAGTGCCCCAAGAAGATGCTAAGTTACCACCACCTAGTAATGCACCCACACCTTGACGAACTGAAGCACCAACCATGGTGTCGTCAACGTCCATCAATACGCCTTTGGCTTCTTTTGGGTAGTTGAGTTCTTGGAACACTCTATGGCCCAAATAGTCTGGCGACCACATAGCGACAGCAAGCAAGGCAAATGGTGTAACTGCGATGAAGTGTTCTAGGTTTGGCCAACCGAGTTGCCAACCCGTATTTTCACCCCACCAGTAGAATGGGCTGAAGTGAGGGAGGCCAGGCTCTGTCGTGAATGAGAAATCGGCTCCCATTATGTAGGCCACGATACCAGCAAGCGCAGAGCAAAGTGGGATAGCTAGCCAACGTTTATTAATCTTAGCGAGATAAGCATAAACCATCACCGTTACGCCAATGACCGCAAAGGATATATAGCCTTGATCGGTACTTGATGCCCAAGCCTCTGTCTTGTTGATTTGGCCGATTAACCCAACTGCTCCAAGGTAGATAAGCAGGCCGCCCCGTACGCCAACGCCTGTTAAGGTCATGAGCTTAGAGCCACCTTTAGTGAAGGCGAGAATTAAGCCGAATGCGCACACCATGAGCCCCAGTGCCAAAGGGTGTCCCCCAGCTGCAGCGATTAGAGGGATCAACGGAATCATCGGTCCGTGTGTACCGGCGAGGTTAGCGTTGGGGTTAAGGATTGCAGAGAAAAGGATAACGAACAGTGCACCTGCAATAAGCAGCTCGTAACGTACGTTTTCTGCGACAAACTCTGGTGAAAGGCCAAACTGAGCGGCAAATGCAGCGACCATTGCGGTCACCATCACTACCTTACCTATGGTTGCAGCTAGCGCAGGCACCCAGTCTTCAATTTCTATACTGTAGTCGCGTGAGGGTAGGTGAATACCCCAACGACGAAAGCTCATGATTTTAAGATCGTGATTTAGGAACTCTTCTCGGCTTTCAAATTCCTGCGCTTTTCGGCGCATATCCCTGTAAAAGGTTTTACTTGTGTTAGACATTTCGTCTTCCTTTGTTATGAGACGAAGTTGAACCATGTCAATTAGCACTCCACTTACTGTTGGTATACTGACCTTCGATCAGTACGTGACGACATCCCAGACGCTACCAATAGCCTTATCTATATGAAAAGGCGGGAGAAAACCTGGCTTGCTTCGTTAATTACGACAAAGCGCTAAGCAGGCGCTTCGTCAAAAAATCGAGTCAAAACATTGGCCTCATACTAGGAAAGTGAATTATTGAATTATTGATTTCGATTAATTTAAATCTCGATCATATAAGTTGAGTGATTATCTGTTATCAGAAACACAACGCAACTCACACTTTTGATTTAACTATCAATATGCAAAGGAATGAAAAGGATCGAATGAAAATTTCGGAGCACGCTAATCGAACAGAGCGACTTTATGGGGTGAGAGCAGAAGACATCCATCGATGGATCGACGGCTTCTTTGATTACAACGGTAAAGACCATGATGAAACGATGGCGAAAGCGCTCGAATACGATCCATATTCTCATCGTCGATTCCGTCACTGTAAAGAAGCGCTGCCCGAGGCCATTAAGACCTTTGGTGATAAATACACCAACCAACAAATTAAAGATGTTTTCGAAACTCATATTCGCGACGACTACCATGGTTATTTGCCTATGAAAGCCGACTTTGAAAACGGTTCGTTCACAGCCAAATATCATGATGTAAGCCATGAAAATGAATTGGCCGACGTACTTGATGACAATGAACTCGCTGACTATTTTGATGGCGCAATGGTGGCTCAAAGCGAACGGCGGTCGACACTGAGCCGATTTGGTTTACGTATTGTGTTGCCAACGGTTAGTGCCATTGTTTTGTTTGTAACGGCAATTATCTTCGTAATTTTACCGTTGGTACAAGAATCAATGGTTGGGCAAAAACAGCAAATGCTTAAGGAGTTAACTTCTACAGCAGTCAGTGTTGTTGATCGTTATGTTGAGTTAGAACGAATTGGGGCGGTTAGTTTAGTGGAAGCGAAATCCAAAGCAGCGATGGATATTAAGTCGATGCGATATGGCGCGGAAAATAAAGACTACTTCTTTATTACCGATATGCATCCTCGAATGATCATGCACCCTTACCGTAGTGATTTGACCAACCAAGATCTAACCCACTTTTACGAAACCGACAGTAAGTCAGGTTTTCCGATTTTCGTAGAGCTGGCCAAACTAGTCGAAACGTCTCATGAAGGTTATTTAGAGTACTTATGGCAATGGAAGGATGACGCATCAATTACAGCGCCTAAAATGACCTATGTTGAAGGCGTAGAAGAATGGCAGTGGATTGTCGGCACGGGTGTTTATCTAGAAGATGTTCAGCAGGAAATTGATAAGTTAGAGAGCACGCTTTATCGAGTATTTATCGCCATAACACTAGGCTTGGCAGTTGTTTTGTTCTACGTCATCGCTCAGTCGAAAGTGATCGAGAAAAGAAAGATGCGTGCAGAGCTTGCATTACACGAAGCCAAAAATCGCTATAAAGCGTTAGTTGAGTCCTCAAATGAAGGCTATATATTGGAAGCCGATGGAAAGATAGTATTCTCTAATTCAAGACTTCACCAACTACTCGGATACACCGACACTGAGTTAAAGTCACAAGGGATGTGGAAGCAGCTATTCTCGGCATCTGCCCGTAACGCTCGCGTACAATCTCATCTAATGCACCTCTTTAAACATGAAGTTGAACCCTCGGAATTTGAAGCTCAAATTTTAACCAAAAGCGGGCGCGAGATAGATATCATTCTAAGCACATCGCGTATTTTTCTATCTGAGAAGCTGGGCCATGTCATCTCATTTAGGCCAATTGTTAGGAAGATCTATGGCGCGAGTTTCGGTTCCATAACTCCAAGTTCGGCCTACAGCAATACCAGTTCAAGTATCGTCGAGGATATACAAAAAGGTGAAAGCCACAGTCATGTAATTGAGTCACTTAACCGACTCACCGATTTAATTCGTGAAATGATTGCAGCTGGCGCTCGCTCGGACAATTTGCGGAGGCTAATTGGAAGCACTTATGATGCGGCAATTTGTCGGTTTATCGAATTGACCATTCACGAGATCGGTGAACCACCAGTCCCATTTTCGTTTTTGTCGTTTGGTAGTAATGCACGCCATGATATGACGCTATTCTCCGATCAAGATAATGCCATTGTGTTTGAAACTCCTGATGACCAAGATCTAAAAGCAACTCGTCGATATTTCCTACACCTAGCAGAAAAGGTCTGCGCGATGCTAAATCAAGCAGGATATAGCTACTGTGATGGCTTGATTATGGCGTCAAACCACCAATGGTGTTTGAGTGAAAAGGAGTGGCATGACAACTTTACCAATTGGATAGAAAAAGCCACGCCGGAGAGTATATTAGAGCTGAATGTGTTCTTTGATATCCGTTCTACATTTGGCGATGCGAAATTGGCGGGTGGAATTCAAGCGCATATTCAGCAGTTATTAAACAAAGAAACACGCTTTCTGGAGGTGTATGCACAGAACTGTTTGGCTCACACCATACCTTTAGACGATGAGGGAGCGTTCATTACAGAGTCATTTGAAGGCAGAGAAGTCATCAACCTCAAAGCGTGTTTACGTCCAATGGAGATTTTTTGTCGACTTTACGCACTCAAACACGACATACGTGAGAGTAATACGGTTGAACGGCTAAAAGGTTTACAAGCAGCTCAAGAGATTGAGGCAAAAACTTATCGAGAAATGGTGTGTATTTTTGACCATATTTGGCATTTGCGCTTTATGAACCAAATCATTGAATACAGCGACCTAAGAAAGGTTAACGACATGTTGGCGGTAGGCGATCTAACGATATTGGAGCAGCAAAATTTAAGGAACGTCATGAGCCGTATCGGATTGTTCCACGAGAAAGTGCAGCAAGATTTTACTTAACTACCAACGCGCTTCAGGAACTCGTCTGATAGACAGTGGGTTTGTAGCCATGAGCTTTTTGTGCGTATTTGTGGGGCGAATCAAGCTTGTAACACTTTAGTTTTAGAAAACGTAGTTACATCCATTTAACAATGTTTGTAACAGCGCTATATTATGAGGTAACAAATTAAAAGGAGTTAAAGGATGAAGCTCTCGATATCAGGGAAGTTACAGTTAAGTTTTCTGTTGCTTGCAGTACTTTTTATCGTGTCCGCGTTTTTCGCTTACCGCAGTGTTGAAGTTGTAGAAAAACACACTGAATCACTATTACAGTCAGACCTACCAACGGTCGATACCAGCCGGTCCATTCAGCAGTCCATTCAAGCGACGATTTCCAACGTCCGTGCCTACATGTTACTTGGCGGCGATGAAGCCGTTGGGGCAAGTCAGCTTGAAGCGCTTAACACCATCATTACCCAAACCGACGAAGCATTGCCTACTTTAGAGCAATTGTTGAATGCCGATGAATTTGGGGTAATCAACCAACAATGGGGTGCGTTAAAACTGTCGGTCGCTGAAATTACTGAACTTAGCCATAGCGATGAGAACTTGCCAGCCCATAGCCTGTTTATCAACGAAGCCGCGCCGATTGCCGAAGTTGCTCTAGATCAGTTGCAAGGGCTGATTAACGATGAGTCTTCGAACCGCGAAGGCGGGGAAAGAAAGCGTTTATTTAAGTTATATGCCGATAGTTACACTTCTCTGGCAAATGCATTGGCTTCTATGCGTGATTTCCTGATTTACGGAAAACAAGAAAACCTTGATAAGTACGCAGACTTCATCAAAGCGCATGAAAAGTCTGTGGCTGAAATTGAATCGAAAGTTGAGTTACTTTCTGGAAGTGATGCTAGCCTTTGGTCTCTGTTCAATGAAATGCAGCAACTGTATTTTCCTTTGGCCCAACAGGTGGTTGAACTAAGACAGTCATCAGGCTGGAACCTAGCTAACCAAAAAATGGCAACAGACTTAGTGCCAAATGCTCAAGCCTTGGAGCAAAGTTTAGAAAACATCGTCATCAAGCAACAGCAGCAAGCGGATCGTAGCGGGCAGGGGATCTTTGGTTCTATCGCCCAAGTGGTAACCTTGTTGATTGTGGCTGTTGTCGTAGCGGTTGTTGCTGCTTTCGCAATTTCTACGTACATGGGGCGAAACATTGGTCGTCGTGTCAGCTTAATTTCTAAACGAGCACAGCTTATCGCCAGTGGCGACATCTCTCAGCAGCCTCTCGTGATTGAAGGAAGCGATGAATTGGCAAGCCTTACCGATTCCATCAATCGTATGAACCAATCTTTGGCAGACATCGTTCACGGTGTGACCAACAAAGCGCAGCAAGTTGACGAAAGTATGGCGGGCCTACTTGCCGCGAACCAACAAACGCTAGATGAAATTACTAAGCAGCGAAACAACATCGAACAGATCGGTCAGCAGCTTAACGATGTGGCACATTCAGCGGCAAGCACTACTCAGCAAGCTAAAGAGTCGGTGATCACTCTGAACGAATCGAACAATCAAATTACTCAGGGATCTAACACTCTGGATTTAAACAAGGCAACCGTTGAGCGCCTATACGAAACCATCGAGAAAGCGAGCGATGAAGTTACCGAACTGAGTCGCGAGAGTGAAGCGATAGGGCGTGTGACCGAAGTGATTGAAGGGTTGGCAGAACAAACTAACCTGTTGGCATTGAATGCCGCAATTGAAGCCGCGCGAGCGGGTGAATATGGTCGCGGCTTTGCTGTGGTTGCGGATGAAGTACGCTTGCTGGCAACGCGCACTACGGAGTCGACCACCGAGATCAACAATATTGTAAATGCGATTCAATCGTCAACTTCTTCAGTTGTAGACGAAATTGAAGCAAGTAAATTGCTTGCAAAAGAAGGCTCAGAGCATACCGAACAAGCTGTAGTTAAGCTTCTCTCTGCAACCGAGCAAATTGCAACACTCAATAACCAAATGCAAGATCTTGCCGCCGCCGCAGAGCAGCAGTCAGACTCTACACAAGCCATTAATGCGCTTATGGAAGGAGTTACAGACTCTGTAAATGACGTGTCACGTATCAGTGAATCATCTCATAGCACTTCGCTGGATGTTCGGGACCGCGTTGTTGAGCTCAATAAAGAAATGGAGCAATTTAAAGGTTAATCGCTACTTGTTTTCTTCGCATGGAGTGAGGGTGTATTACTGATATTGTTTCAATCTTGAATAATCAGGACATCGCGAAAATGCGATAGAAGCGTCGCTCTCATTACTTTTAATCGTTTTTGGTCTATTACTTATATTAAGTAGTTTACAAGTAAGCGATGGACGCGATGATAAACCAAGGGACTGCACTTAAAAAGACGCCAAATGTAAAGTGGCGTCTTTTTGCTTTTGCCCTTTCTCTAGCAACCTGCTTCATGAGTATGTCAGCTCTGGCGGAAACTGATGAAGAGGTTCTTCGGGTTGCTAACTCTAAAGCATGGAAACCCTTTTCTTACATTAATAGTGACGGTCAGCCAGATGGAATATTGATCGATCTTTGGCGCGAGTATGGAAAGCGTAATAAGGTCGAAATAGAGTTTGTGCTGCTGGACTGGAATGAGTCTTTAGAAGCAGTAAAAAACAACCGGGCTGATGTTCATGCCGGGTTGTTATGGTCCGAACCTCGCGATGAGTTTTTCGACTTTGGTGATGCTCTGATTAATATTGAAACTCAACTCTACTACAGCCAAGCACTGATTGGATTTGATGTTGATGAGTTACTTAAGGGGAAAGTAGAACAATATGTCGGCGTGGTGAAAGGCGGCTATGAGGAATACTTCGCTCGCAAGGAGTTTCCCAAAGCAAATTTGAAAGTATATCCAAACAACGAGCTGTTGATTAATGCCGCGTTTAAGGGCGAAATCTCTGCTTTTGTTGCCGATCTTCAAGTCGCGAATTTCTATCTCTATTCCTCAGACGATCCTATGAGCTTTGTGCCTGTGAAATACTTGTACTCAGGTGATTTATACCCTGCAGTGGCAGAAGGTAATAGGCCAATGCTTGATGCTGTGAACCTAGGGTTTAAAAAAGTAGGTACAGCCACACGTGAAACAATCTTGCATAAATGGATGCACATCGAAACTGTCTATCCTCAGCACTTTTTTCCAACCGTGGTTGGTGTGAGTGGCTTAGTCGCCATGCTTTATATCATTATGTTGAAGCGTACGGTCAGAGCGAGAACACGTGAGTTAGAGCTCGTTAATGAGCAGCTTACCGTGTTGTCTACCACTGATGAACTCACTGGCATAAAAAACCGACGTTGTTTTATGGATGCGATACATCAGTTGGACACGCAAAGTGAGTCGCTGACGGTAATGGTGTTTGATATCGATAACTTTAAGTCCGTGAACGACAATTGGGGCCATGCGATAGGAGACGAAGTGATTAGAGAAGTCGCACAGAGTGTGGAATCGATATTAACGCCTTCAATGTTGTTTGGCAGAATTGGCGGTGAGGAGTTTGCGCTGGTGGTTAGAGAGCTCAGTAAGGAATCGGCGATAGACTTAGCGCAAAGTGTATGCCTAAAAGTTTCCGCCGCGAGAATGCAGGTGGAGTGTAATACCCACATTTCAGTGAGTGTAGGTTGTGCATTTTACCCCCATGGCAGTGATGAAGTCGATTTGGTCGCTGCAGACAAGCTGATGTACAAAGCCAAACAACAAGGAAAGAACAGGGCGGTGGTAGAGTTAATTGAATAAAATTGGATGTAATCTCGACGATTTGTCCAATCATTGCGCACTTGAACAAAAGAGGCATAGAAAACACTTTTCTTTTCAGTCAGATGTGGCATATTAACTAGGTCTTCGACGCAAAGCGTACTTCGTATAATGGCTATTACCTCAGCCTTCCAAGCTGATGATGCGGGTTCGATTCCCGCAGTACGCTCCAAAACTTCTCATACTATCCAGTATAAAAACTGAAACGCCGATGGCGTTTTTTTTATGTCTGCTATTCTTGCTTTGCTCACCGTTTGCAACAAAGTACCTCTCAATTGTACGTCTTCGCCATGTATAATCCGTAACTAGTAAGTGAGCGAAATTACGCTTTTTATCTCTCTATTTATGGAAGAAACATGAAACTTAAACAGATCGACAAGCAATTATACCGCTCGCGTCTCAATATCGTGATTGTAGCCTGCATTGCTAGCTTAGCAGTATTGAGCCTCGCCATATCTCAAACCTTGATACTGCTGTTCCCATCAGAAACTGGCTCTCACTTCCACTGGAACTTACTTGGCGTGATTGTCAGTGCCATTGCATTAGTGACGGCTCTGCTAAAACTTAAAGCGCACCCGAAAATGTATGAAGTCGTTTACGTGTGGGAGTTAAAGCAGGCGTTAAACCTAATCTACAGAAAGAACAAAAAGCTTCTGGCAGCCGCTGAACAAGGTAATTCAGACGCAATGTTAGCACTGCAGTTTAGCTATGATGGCTCGCGTCAGTTATGGAAACTAGACGACAACACCATTACGATGGATAGCTTGAATACTGCTCAAGCCCAACTCGATAATTGGGTAGAGCAATACAGCGTTGAACTTGATGTTTCGAATTACCAGTCGGATATCCTTAAATCATTTTAACGTCAATCACCCTAGCCAGACCCTATAAGCACCACTAGGAGAATGAATGGAACTCATTCCTTTTGAGCCAAAGGATTATCCTCTACTGATAGATTGGATTCCCTCGGCTGAATTTAACTATCAGTGGGGAGGACCCGCTTATCAATATCCTCTGACAATAGAACAAATCACTCGGCATTGTGATGATGACACGATCTTTCCGTACCTATTCAAAGTGCGCGGTGTTATAGCGGGCTATATAGAACTTAGGAAAATAAACTCTACGACATGCCGACTATGTCGAGTACTGATATTGGATAGCCATCAAGGGCTGGGTTTATCGAAAAGTATGCTTTCACTGGCTATCCTGAAAGCCAAATCTGATCACCAATGCACTGCTCTCACACTATGCGTTTTTGAACACAATGCTGTTGCGATATCGCTCTATACCTCTTTGGGTTTCTCCGTTACTTCGGTGAAAACGGGAGAGCAGGAAGTATGTGGCAGGCATTGGACTGGCGTTGAAATGGTGGCGTCCATTGCAGCAAGTGCTAGATTAGCGCAGCAGGTCATGAGTTAAATATTTTGAGTACAACAAAACAAGGAAAGAAATTGGAAGTCAGTATTGGCAACAGCAATTATCTAATCGTTCAAGCGCAACTCATTAGAAATCAGGTGTTCACGAAAGAGCAGCTTATTCCGCAGGCACTTGATCTTGATGGGTTAGATGAGGTTTCGGACCACATCTTAGTTAAAAAAAATGATGAGCCAATCGCCACGGCTAGGCTTACCTGCCAGTCAGATGGATCAGCCGTACTTGCCAGAGTCGCAGTGATTAAATCACATCGCGGGCTGGGTCTTGCATCAGACATTGTTAATGCAGCGATTCAACATGCAAAAAATTTAAACGTCACTTCTATCGAAATACACGCACATAGTTATCTCAAAAACTATTATGAGAAGTTCGGGTTTGAGTTTATTAAAGAAGTGGAAATGGTCGGAGAGCATCAGTTAATAGAAATGCAGTGCATTTTACATCGCTGAAAATAAGAATTAGTCATTTCGTTTTTAGTCAAAAACTTGGTAAGGTGTTGAATTATCTAAGTATCACTCGACCAGTGGTCAGATTTTCTGACAATAATGTCTACGACCTCAGACAGTTCTCGTCCTTTCTTAGTAAGGCCATAATAGACGGTAACGGGTAGGGTATCTTCTTGACGTCTCCACACGAATCCTTCCTGACTTAATGCTTTAAGTCGTTCAGTTAGAACTTTGCTAGACACTAATGCGAGTTGCTTACGCAGTTGGCCAAATCGCATTTCTTCGTTCTGCGCGATTAGCCAAACAATATGAGCAGTCCATTTTGTTGAAAGAAGTGTAAGGTATTTATCAACGTTACAATACCCGTCTGGTTGAATGCCTTGTAGTTCCATTCTGTATCGACCCTATATGATTACTCTGTTCTGGTTACTGCTAGGTAACTAGTTACCTTTTAGTAGCTAATTTCGCTTGTGCTCTTTTGCAAATATCATATCTCTGTACTTCAGAAACAACAATCAGAGGAAAGAGTATGAAAGTTATATTGGCATTATTATTAAGTTCACTGTCATTCCTGGCTTTCGGGGCTAATGAATATAAAAAGCCTCAAACACCTAGTGAATTACATGAGCTATTTGGGTACTACTTTGCAAAAAAGGACATGGAAGGTCTAGCGAGCCTATTCCACCCAAGTGCGGTTCTGATAACCGATGAGTCTGGCTCACAAGCGGAGGGTCGGGAAGCGATTATATCTCAGCTTGAAACTTACATGGAAGGAGAGAGCTCAATGACGACTCACAGCGTATCAATCCATGTTAACGGTGACACGGCGTTAGTAAGATCTGACTGGGAAATCACCGGAGGTCAGAAAGGAATGGCTCTCGAAGTAATGACTTATGAAAATGGCGGTTGGGGCTATGTTATAGATAACCCGAATGGATTTTAGCTGATGTAATGCAATCTCAACCTGTATAGCTAATATAAAATGAGTTCATGTTTTGCTGGAATCTACTAATTAAACAAAACAGGCCGAACGAGGCTAGACTATAAGGAACTTCTAACAACAAGGGCAGATATGAAGCTTATCGCTCTGGTTCTTTTCATTGTCTCTGGTTACGTTCATGCCGATAGCAAACGCATTGACGTGATCGTTGGCGTGAGCGATGGGTTTCCGGTTTATTACTTCGATAAACAAGAACAAGTATTTAAGGGCCCGATGATCGAGTCTTTTGAAGCCATCTGCCGTGAAGCTAACTTTAATTGTATTTTCCGCGCACTTCCCAAAAAGCGCATTGAGACAGAATTGATTGAGGGCTCGATTCATTTTGGGACAGTTATCAATAGTGCTTCTCAGGCAGCCTTGCTCAAAGAGATGGTGTACTTCACTGAGTTCAACGCTCCAGCAAGTTTGGGTATTTATTCAACGTTGCCCTCTGGCGAGATACCAGAAGATTTAGAAGCTTATTATGGCGAAAGCATTATATGTGTACTGGGGTGGAGTTTATCTGTACTACCTGGTATTTGGGAAGCTGAGAAGTTAGAACAGGTAACGATATTCAAACCGAGTACTATTGATGCGGCAGTTCGCATGTTGAAGTTAAACCGCTCTAAGTTCCTATACGCGAATAAGCAGAAAATGGACGTCTATATTACTGAACAGGACGGCTTGCATTACAAGGAGTTTAAGTCGCTTAACCAGACGTTTGGTTTATCATTGGCGTCGCCCCAGTACCAACGGATTAAGCAAAAAGTGGATACCGCAATATCAACCTTACTCATCAGAGGCGTAATCGATCCAGTAACTGGGCACTTAGCAAAATAGTGCCCAGTTACAAAGTTAACTAGTCTGAACGACCTCGTCCTTGAATTCTCCATTGGTGGATTACTTCACCGTCACGCACTGCATTTAGCACATCAAAGTTGTGCAATGTAGTGTCGCAATGGCTAGGGATTAGTGAGATAACCTGACCAATTTCATATGGCGATTTACCTTGCTCGATCAACAGGATTCCGTGTTCGTCTCCGCCGCATTTGTATGTGACAGTGTCACTATGCTTGCGTACTTTCGGCATACCTAAATCAATTGAAAGTGATTTCATGCCTGCGTCGACAACGGCACGCCCAGAGCTTGGGTGGCTGATGACAGTGCTTAACACAGAAAGGGCTGAGCTAAATTGGCGATTGGTATCTTCATTGTTCTCGTCGCCTATTGCTGTATAAGTGCTGTCCATAAACAAGTAAGAGCCGGCTTGAACTTCGGTATAAGCATGCGCTGAATGGGCTTGATAGGTTCCTGTACCTGCGCCGGAAATGATCTTTGGCGCTAAACCTTGGGGTTTAAGTGCGGTTTCAATGAAAGTGAACAGAGAATCTACCGCATCATGAGCAGCCCGCTGTCGCTTCTCATAGCCTTTTATCAGCTGAAGATGGCCGCTATATGCTTGAATCCCATCGTATCGAACGCCTTCGGTGGTTTTAATATGATTAATCAGCTCGATGAGAGCTTGGTCAGCGTTCACACCACAACGTTCTTGACCACTCTCTACTTCAACTAGAAGGCCTATCTCGATACCATTCTGGCTAGCACACTTACCAATAATGTCGACATGGTAAGCGTGGTCGATGACTTGGCGAATTGTCATATTTGGATGGTTTAAACATAGGTCGACAAGTCTTTTAGTTTTTGTCTCACCAGCAATTGGCGTAGTGATAAGTACGTCGTTAACGCCGCCTTCGACCATGACTTCTGCTTCACCTAACTTAGATGTACAGACTCCGATCGCTCCAGCTGCTATTTGCATGTGAGCTAATGCTGGGATCTTGTGTGCCTTTGTGTGCGGGCGTAGGGCTAAACCAAGTTGATTGATGCGCTTTTGCATACCCGATAGATTTTGCTCAAGGATATCAAGATCAACGATGAGCGCTGGAGTGTCGAGCTGAGTGATTTTCATTATTGTTAATTCTAGTTAGGAGGTATGGGCACGAAATTAACACAGATTACTGAATGAAGAAGCGTTAGAACGTGAATTAGCAGAATTTTAACGTTATGAATAACAAAGAATTATTAAACGAGTGTGGAGTATTTGCGTGGCTATTGATTGGTTATTGAAAGAGCAGGACTGGAAATAAGCCTCATCGAGATGAGGCTTACGGATTAAGTGGCTAGAATTCTTCGGTGTCAATTTCAAGCTGCGTTGGCATGTTATAACGCGCACCAGCTACGTCACTGGTTTTCATTGTGCTTTCAACCAGTGTCATTAATTCTGCTGAAAGCGTGTATTGTTGCGAATTCCAGTTATCTTTTAGGTGCTTGATATCTGTTGTGCCAGGCAAAGCAATTGAATTTGGTGCTTTCGCTAATGTCCAAGCAATAGAGAGCTGGGCGAGCGTTGGGTAAGGTAAACTGTGATTCTCTTCCTTGAACATAGGAAGCAGTCGGTTGAGCTGTTCGACTTTATCCAAGTTCAGAGGGAAGTTTTGGTCAGAGAAACGCGGCATTGCTAAGCGAATGTCACCTTGGACAAATTCGTTACTGCGAACTTCACCACTGAGCATACCTCGGCCAACGGGGCTAAACGAAACGAATGTAATGCCCAACTCGTTACAAGTATCGAGTACGGCGATCTCTGGATTACGAGACCACAGTGAATATTCAGACTGAACCGCAGCAATAGGATGAACCTGATGCGCTTTTCGAATGGTCGTTGCAGATACTTCAGACAAACCAATGTGCTTTACCTTGCCTTCGTCAACAAGCCTCGACAGCTCTCCAATACTTTCTTCGATTGGCACATTTTTGTCCCAACGGTGTAAGTAGTATAAGTCGATTATATCGGTGTTAAGTCTGCGAAGAGCTTCTTCACAGGTGCGTCTTAGCACCGTAGGGTTTCCGTCTATTGTGCGTTTACCATCTGGCCCTTTAGCCATGCCGCATTTGCTGGCTAAGAAATAATCATCACGACGATGGCTAACCGCTTTAGCGAGCAGTTTCTCGTTAGCACCAAACCCATACAGGGCAGCGGTATCGAGCATGTTGTAGCCCATGTCTAGTGCGGTGTTAAGTACATTAATACCGTGTTGCTCTGACGGGGGAGTGCCATATGCATGAGATAGGTTCATACAGCCCAGAGCGATCGGTGCTAATGTTTGATTGCCAATTGTTGCCATCGTCGTTTTCCTTTAATTATTCTTCTAATAGCTGTTCAAGTTTGTCCAAGGTTTCCATTGCTGGTAAGCAACTCTGAACGCTTGAATTTGGCTCTCTGCCAGTACGAATCGCATCGAAAAACTCTCGGTCAATAAGCTCAATACCGTTATTTGATACCGCAACACCTTCGAGAGAGATTGGGTTGTCGTTACCATCATAAAGATCATCATAACGAGCAATGTAAGTGCCTTCTTCACAGATATAACGGAAGAAAGTACCGAATGGCCCGTCGTTATTGAACGACAGTGAAAGGGTACATAGCGCACCAGATGGTACTTTCATGCCAATGCTCATATCCATAGCAATCCCAAGTTCTGGGTGCGTTGGACCTTGCAGAGCTTGTAGCTTAGTTGCCTGCTCGCCAGTTTGATACTGGAAGAGATCGACTGTGTGGCAAGCATGGTGCCATAGTAGGTGATCAGTCCAGCAGCGAGGTTCGCCCTTAGCATTAGTATTGGTTCTTCGGAAGAAGTAGGTTTGCACGTCCATTTGTTGGATGTGTAGTTCACCTGCTTGGATTTTGTTGTGAATCCATTGGTGACTAGGGTTGAAGCGACGAGTGTGTCCCGCCATGGCAATTTTGCCGGTACGTTTTTGTGTCTCAACTACTTTGTAGCTGTCTTCAATGTTGTCGGCCATCGGGATCTCAACCAATACATGCTTCCCCGCTTCCATACATGCAATGGCTTGTGAAGCGTGCATCTGCGTTGGTGTCGCAAGAATAACGGCATCAATACTTTCAACTGCTAGAGCATCTTCCAGTTGAGTAAAACCAACTGCATTTGACCCATATTGGGTGATCAGTTCATCAAGCTTATCTTGCTCTGGAGATACCATCGCTGTTACGACAACATCATTGATTTGTTTAAGCGCATCTAAGTGCTTTCTTCCAAAGGCGCCAGTTGCACCGACAACACATACGTTCATAAATATTCCTTTACCTGTATTGGATGTTAAATAGAGGAGCTGATCGAACCGTGAGTCGTCAGCTCTTTCTTGTTTGGTTTCTGAGGGTAGAGCGCTGCCAAAATGCTTTGAGCTTGTCCACCCTTAGGTTCGTTAGTGAGTATTAGCGATTGCTTGCCAATTTTGTCGTGCCATTCGAGTGCTGATTTTGTCATCTTTGGGTCAATTTCTAACGACTCCAGCGTATTGGCAACAGCGGATAATTCTTCACTTCTTCGTATTCCATGCGACGCCATTCGCTCTAGGTTATAGGCGACTTTGCTATTGATGTTCAAACCAGGGTAGCTTTTGGCCAAAGAAGAAAAAATATGTTGTTCCAAGCCCGATTTATGAGCGGCCAATGCGCATTCGGCTGTTAGCGCCTCAAGGCCTTTTACGAATACTGAGCGAACCATTTTGACCGTTGTAGCGTCGCCAACTTGGTCAGAAATTACATTAACGTCGAAGCCGAGCGATTCCAAAATTGGCACTGCTTCAGTGGCGTTTCGACCTGAAATATTAAGCGGTATGGCTTGTTGAGCTTTTACAGGCGCCATAATCGCCACATCGACATAGTTTGCACCATACGATTCAACAGTTGATGCATTACGCTTTTTTACCTCTGGAGCACAAGAATTGCAGTCAAATAGCCATTGTTTTGGTTTGAGTTCACTTACGAGTGAATCGACTGCAACTTGTGCTTGAGACGGCGTCACTAACGAGAAAATGCACTGTGCGCCAATAATGGCTTCGGACGCATTAAACGTTCCTTGTACTTGATGTTCGATGTATTCAAGTAACTTAGCCTCCCGTTCAAGAGTGGAACGAGTTTTAATGTCGTAAGCGCTGATCACTTCAGGCAGGTTATTTTGCCATCTATCTATGAAAGATTTCGCGGCTTCACCAAACCCTATAAATGCAGTTCGTGTTACTTTCGCCATAACCTTCCTTAGTTTTAACTGTATTTTGCTTGGTAAAAAGACTCTAACATTCGCGTTGTTTGGCGAATAATCAAAATAAGAGTAAGGGTATTCAGTTTTGGTGAAAGTAACGCTAATTATGACTCGATCGCTAAGCCATTTTTACGCAGTAGGCTGACAAAATGAGACTGCGTTGAAGTGGCATACCAATTCTTGCGGACTGTTAAACCAATGGGTCTGGACTGTTGGCTACAATCAAAAGGCAGTATTTTGAAATGACCTTCATTTAACTCTCTATGGATTTGATGTTGGGAAAGTAGAGTCAATCGGTCACTGCCCAAAAGTAGTTCTTTAACTAACATCTGTGAGCTTGCCTCGACCAACCGAGTTGGTGCTTCAACCCCTTCGTTACTGAACATATCCTCAAACATTTTGCGCCCAGGAGTGTTTGCGCCTGAGACTACCCAACTTGCTTCGTGCAAATCTTTTAGGGTGAGGGACTGAGCTTTGGTCAATGGATGTTCTGCGCGGGCAAGTATACGGTTCTGCGATTCAAATAGCGTTTCTTGCCTAATGTCAGTGCTTGGGGAAGGGAAACGAAGTGCACCAATAAGAATATCAATTTCACCATACTTTAAGTGATTGAGTAAGTCGCTATAAGGGCCATCAACAACTTGGATTTGGCAGTCTGGATATTCCGCTGTGAACTCATTAATGGTGCTAGGTAATAAACAGGTTCGCGCAAGAGGTAAGCAGCCGACAGTAATCACACCGCTGTGTCTGTTACTAAGAACGTTTACTTCTTCAATTCCTTGCTTTATTTCAACAAAAGCGAGTTTGCTGGCTTTGACCAATGCACTGCCGGCTTTGCTTACAACAACGCCATTACTGTTTTTTTCAAACAAGGTAAACCCAAGGATTTCTTCCAAGTCTTTTGATGCTCGGTAAACAGAAGATTGTGATACAGACAGAAGGCGACTTGCTTCAGTGAAGCTTTGCCCGTTAGCGACTGCGACCAGCGCTTTTAATTGCGTGGTGGTGATGTTGTATAGATAGCGTTGAACACTGGTCTTTCTTTGTCCTTTGGCAATTTTTAGTGATTCAGTGATTCCGTCACTGATGTACTCAAGCGCTCGGTCAATACGAAAAGCAAAGGCGGAGCCCTGTTTAGTCGGGGACATACCATCTGTTGTTCGTTCAAAAAGCTCACTATTTATATTCTTTTCGAGCTTTGAAATGGCTTGTGTAATGGCGGGTTGAGAGAGAAAAACCGTTTCAGAAGCTTTGCTGATACTGCCAGTTTGTACTACTTCTGAAATGGCTCTTAAATGCCTTAGGTTAGGGATATTAAACATCTTTATACCTTTATGGTTGTAATTATATTGGCTGACTCTGAATTTGAGTAAATATACTAATTTAGTATTTTCAACAGTAAATTTACGGCATTGGATTAAATATAAAAGTTATGACCTTTCCTATTTATTAATACATAACTGACAAGTGGAAATGAATAAGAAATATAAGCTTTTGTAGCAAAGATGTGACAATTATCCCCAAAATTGAATTAAACAAAAGTTTAATGTATTAACAACTAATTAATACATCACTGATATTTATATTTAAATAAGTAATTGAAAAATAACAATGAAAATTGATAATTTGAAAGTTATTGGTTTCCCAGTAAGCGTTGGTTATCTAAAAATTGAATAACACTTTCACTATATGAATTATCAATTGTTAATTCTTGGTGATAGCTTTGTTTGCTGATGAAACAGGAGGTTCACGAATGAAAACTATAACGAAACTTTCACTTGCCTTATCGCTAGCTTACGCAGGTTCAGCTGCAGCTTTAGATATCACTATTGGCCATGTCGATTCTCAAGACTGGACTATTTCTAAGAAAGGTGCCGCTACTCAAGTATTTAAAAATATCGTAGAAGCGGAATCTGGCGGAAAAATTAAGGTAAACATTTACCCATCTGGCCAGTTAGGCGGTGAGACAGAGTTACTTCAGTCTACTCAAGAGGGTATGCTGACGATGACGATGGTGTCTGGTGCGTACTCAAAACTATGTAAAGAAGCGAACGTACTAGAAATCCCATATCTATTCCCGTCTTCTCCAGTAGCATGGGAAGTGCTAGATGGTGAATTCGGCCAAGCACTTAATGAACACTGCTTGAAGCAAACCGGCTTGAGAAACCTTGCCTATGGTGAAACTGGTTTCCGCCACTTCACAAACTCTAAGCGTGAAATTAACACTCCTGAAGATCTACAAGGTCTAAAAATCCGCGTAATGACGACGCCACTCTATGTCGAGATGTTGAAGTCATTGAAGGCAGAGCCTACGCCAATCGCATTTCCTGAGGTTCCAGCTGCACTTACTACAGGTGTTATCGACGGACAAGAAAACCCAGTGAGTGTGATTAGTGCGAACAAGTTCTACGAGCTACAAAAATACATCACGCTTGATGGCCACGTATACAGTACCGATTTCCTATTAATGAATGACGACTTTTACACCTCTTTGAATGCAGAGGATCGTGCAATTATCGACCGAGCAGCAAAAGTCGCCGGTACAGTTGGTCGCGCTATTCAGCAAGTAAACTCTGCTGAAGGCCTAGAAACATTAGCTAAGAAGGGGATGAAGATTACTTCGCTAACCCCTGAGCAACAAAAACAATTCCGCGATCAAACTCAACCAGCTGTGATCAAATGGTTGGAAGGCACAGTAGATGCTAAGTGGATTGATGGTGCGCTACAAGCAGTAGAACAAGCGAATCAGTAAAGATCGTGCCGCAGTGCAGGGCGCTGCGGTACTTTCCCATGGAGAAAGGGAATTATGATTGAACAATACAAAAAGCTACTTGCTGTGCTTGCCGGTACATCACTGTTCACTCTCTTTGTTGTCATGCTTGTGACGACAATCTGCCGATACTTCTTCAACATCTCAATTCTTTGGGGTGAAGAACTCAGTAAGTATTCAATGATTTATGGGGTCATGTTCGCAACTTCACTTTGTTACCTAGAAGGGCTACACATCAAGTTTGCGGTGCTAGATACAATTAAATCAGCCAAGTTTCAAAAGACATTAGAAGTTGTTGTTGACCTATGTGTCTTGGCATCTTCAGTAATCTTAACCTGGTCGGCCTACCTGTTTGTTTCTAAACGTGGTGGGATTGAATCACCGGGTATTGGCGTGAATATGTACTACTTCCAGTCTGCTCTGATTGTTGGTGGTGTGTGCTTGTTTATCGCAGCGACTTTACGCCTGATTTCTCATGTAAAAGTGCCACGTTCAGAGCGTGAGCCAACGTTAACTCAAAGCGACGTATAAGGATTTACTATGCCATCTATTGCTTTAATGGGAACCATGTTGGTTTTCGGGGTGCCGCTTGTCTTTAGTATCATCCTTGCCATGTCATTTTATGTCACTAGCACGCCTATTTCGATTAGCTTAGTGGCTCAGCGTATCTTTAGTGGGCTTGACTCTTACTCAATTCTTGCGGTGCCACTGTTCGTGTTAGCGGGCGAATTAATGAACAAAAGCGGTATCACTAACCGCATTATCGATTTTGCTAACGCGCTGGTTGGCCACTTTAGAGGTGGGCTTGCACAAGTAAACGTATGGTCTTCGGTTATGTTTGCTGGCATCTCTGGTTCTGCTGTTGCAGATACATCAGCGCTAGGGCGAGTGTTTATTCCTCAAATGGAAAAAGAGGGTTACAGCAAAGAGTTTTCGTCGGCGTTGACTGCAGCATCATCTGTTATTGGGCCAATGATCCCGCCTAGTATTCCAGTCATCATTTACGCGCTAATCGCAAGTGGTGTCTCTGTTCCTGCACTATTCTTGGCAGGTATTGTGCCAGGCATCATGTCGGCAATTGCTTTATCCATTTTTGTGTTCATCTACGCAACTCGACACAACATTCGTAGCTCTGTTGTAAGACAAAGCCGCCGCAAAGCATTGGTGAAAGCGTTTATCCCGCTCACTATGCCAATCTTTATCCTTGGTTCGATTCTGTTGGGGATTGTTACTCCAACCGAAGCTGCTGCTTTTGCTGCCTTCTATGCATTAAGCGTCGGTATGTTTGTATATAAGTCACTGACGATTCGTGATTTACCTGAAGTGTTTATGCGCTCGATGCGTGACTCGTCGATAGTATTGATTTTAATTGCAGTAGTATCCGTTGCTAACTGGTTGCTGACGTTCTCACGTGTGCCTCAATACATCAGTGAGCAAATCTTAGCGACAATCAGCGATCCAATCATGTTCCTGATTATGGTGAACTTGATTTTGCTAGGGGTAGGGTTATTTTTGGAAGGCATAGCAGCGATGCTTATCCTAATTCCAATTTTCCACCCAATCGCGATGAGCTTTGGTATCGACCCAGTACACTTCGGAATAGTGGTGATCTTCAACCTAATGATTGGTTTGATAACACCGCCAATGGGCATCTGCTTATTCGTATCGAACACTATTTCAAAAGTTGGAATCGCAGCCATCTCGAAACAAGTTATTCCGCTGTTCCTGCTGGAGGTTGCGGTACTGTTCTTCATCACTTTCGTTCCACAAAGCGTGCTCTTCTTACCTAAATTATTCGGGTATTAGCGAGCCAACATGTCTGTAATAGAAATCTTCCTGCCGCTCGTGATAATCGTTGCGGCAGGCTTTGTGACGACTAAATTACGCTTTTTCTCCGACAAATTCATCGGTGACATTAGCAAGTTTGTTCTGTATTTCGCACTGCCATCAGTCATCTTTTCCGGCCTTACGCAAATGGAAATGAGCGACATCATCCAACCCAACTTCATGTTGGTTTACGCGATGGCAGGGTTGTCGTCTATGGCAATCGTAATCTTGATTACTCGAGGTTGGATGAAACGGTCTTGGCAAGATTCGTTTGTAAATGCACTGGGAAGTGGAATGCCAAATAGCGCATTCGTTGGTTTTCCTGTCGTATTGTCGCTTTTCGAAGGGCGCTACGTTGAAGCGTTCCTCATGTGCGTATTGGTAGAGAACTTAATCTTTATTCCTTTGTGCCTTGTATTGCTTGAGTTTACACAAAGCAACAATACGTCACTCAAGCGGCAACTAATATCTGTCGCGGCTAGGGTAGGAAAGAATCCTATTGTGCTCGCGATATGTGTATCCCTTGTCGTCAATATTGTGGGTTTACCGCTCCCCGACGTATTGATGAACAGTGTGGGCTCCATCGCCAACACTTCAATCGCATTGGCTTTGTTTGTGATTGGAGGGGCATTGGGTCAATCACTTAAATTTGAACAAAAACGCCGAATGGCGTTAGTCAGTACAGTCAAATTGGTGTTTTTCCCACTCGTGGCGTTGGCATTTATGAACATATGGCCTGTTCAAGGCGAGATTAAGTATGCGCTGTTGATCTTTAGTGCTGCACCTATGTTAACCATCTACCCAATGCTAGGTGCGCTCTATAAACAACAGCAGTTCTGTCTAAACACTCTCGTTGCGACGACGATTGCATCAGCACTGACGCTGTCGGTCGTGGTATCGATGATCAATCTATAACAATAAGTGAAAAATAAGGTCGAGAAACATGGAAAAAGTGAGAATCTCTGTCGCTGGTGCGGGACTCATCGGTAAAACTCATATTAAGCTTGTTGACGAAAACCCACACTGCGAGCTTGCCTCAATTATTGACCCATTCCCAGCGGCGCAAGAAGTCGCGCAGCAATATGGAGTTAAAGTCTATGCAAGCTTGGCTGAAGCCTTCGAGCAAGATAAGCCTGATGGTGTGATCTTAGCTACTCCAAACAAGCTTCACGCTATCCAATCTCATGAATGTATTGCCGCTGGTGTACCTGCAATCGTAGAAAAACCAGTAACGGACAGTATCGAAGATGCCATCGAATTGCTGAAACACGCTAAGCAAGAGCAGAGCATCATGTTGGTCGGACATCACCGTGCGTACAGCCCTTTGCTCGAAACGGCTAAAAAAGTCATCGATAGCGGTGAACTAGGTAACATCGTATCCATTATGGGCAGTGCTGCTTTCTATAAGCCAGATTATTACTTTGATGAAGGTGAATGGAGAAAAGTGAAGGGCGGCGGCCCAATCTTCATCAACATGATTCATGAAATAGGTAATCTTCGTCACTTGGTTGGTGATATCGTAGGGGTACAGGCATTAAGCTCCAATAGCACCCGAGAATTTGAAGTGGAAGATACAACGGTAATGTCGTTCCGCTTTGCAAATGGAACCCTCGGGTCATTCTTACTTTCAGATGCCTCTGCAAGCCCTCGTAGCTGGGAGCAAACCTCTCAGGAAAACAAATCGTACGCTACGTATGAAACCGAAGACTGCTATCACGTTGCTGGCACGAACGGCTGTTTGTCTATTCCAACGATGCAAGTGAAATCCTTTGGCTCGGATGTTACGCCATCCTGGTGGAACGCCATGGAGTCTCGCCAAGAACCAATTAACCGTGAAGACCCACTAAAACGACAGCTCGAACATTTCTGCGCATTGATTCGCGGCGACGAAACGACACCTAATGTCAGTATTTGGGATGGGCTACAGAACCTTCTCGTTATAGACGCCATCATCGAAGCGTGTGAGTCGGGGCAGTACGTACCGGTACGCGATGTCACGCCTTTAATTGGTTAGGAGGTAGGTATGAAATATTCAATCGCGACTGTGTGCCTTTCTGGCACGTTAGAGCAAAAAATGCATGCTGCTGCAAAAGCGGGCTTTCATGCGATCGAAATCTTCGAAAATGACTTAACCCAGTACCGAGGATCGGCGTCAGATGTCAAACGTATCGCCGACAGCCTAGGGTTAGAGATCCTAGTGTTACAACCCTTCCGTGATATGGAAGGGTTACCACCTGCGCTACGGGATAAAAAGTTCAAGATGATGGAGCGCAAGATGGATCTCGCGCATCAGTTGGGAACAAACCGTTTGATGATGTGCAGTAATGTTCATCCACTTTCATCGCCGAACGTACATCAATGTGCCGATGACCTACATACATTGGCTGAACTTGCGAAACGCGAAGGTATGCAGTTAGGCTACGAAGCATTGGCATGGGGCCGACACATTGCTGATTACGACGATGCATGGAACCTAGTCAAAATGGTTGATCATCCAAACCTCGGCGTTGTACTTGATACTTTCCACATGTTTGCACGTGGTAATACCTTAGATACGCTCAAGAACGACATTCCCGTAGAAAAAATCGCACTCGTTCAGGTTGCTGATGCTCCTAAAATGCAAATGGACATCTTGCAATACAGTCGACACTATCGCTGTTTCCCTGGGCAAGGTGATTTCCCAGTGATTGATTTCGTTCAGACGCTAAAAGACAAAGGCTACAACGATTACCTTTCTCATGAAGTGTTCAATGATGAATTCCGAGCATCCTCACCAATTGAAAAGGCGATTGATGGCGTACGTTCATTGAAGTGGCTTGAAGACCAAACTGACGAAGCGTTTGATGCTCCGAAAGTCAGCGATGTCAGCTTTATTGAATTCGCGGTGAAAGATCGCGAGAACAACCCGTTTACTGATGTAATCGAGTCGCTAGGTTTTAGTAAAACTCATTGTCATAAGAGTAAGAATGTCGACTTGTATCAAGCGGGTGATATCAACTTCATCTTCAACTATGAGAAGAACAGTAACGCGCAAAACTATTTAGACGGACACGGAGAAAGCGTGTGCGCTCTTGGCGTATTGGCCGAGGATTCAAACCGTCTGGTTGAGCTAGCGAAGCGATACAACAGTCCAACCATTTACCAAGCTAAGCAAGAAAATGAATTGGATATGCCGACACTAAAAAGTTCGAGCCAACTTCTGATTCACTTATTAGATGAAAATCAAGCAGAGAAGTTCTACGACGTCGATTTTGAGCGTGTTGCACCTCAGGTAGAAGAGAGCAGCAACTTTAAACGCATCGACCATATGGGGCAGGTTGTGTCACCAGAAACTCTGTTATCGAACTTGTTTTTCTACAAGTCAATCTTTGGCTTTGTACCTGAAGAAAGCTTTGATTTACCAGACATTAACGGCTTGATAACGAGTCGTACGATCAAAAGCCCGAACGGGAAGATTAAAATCGCATTAAACAGTACCAGTGCGAAACGTACGTCAGCACAGCGCTTCCTGAACGACTCAAACGGAGCAAGTATCAACCAGATTGCAATTGAATGTAGTGACATCTTTGCGGCTGGACGTTCATTATCGCCTATCTATCAGTTAAAGATCCCGAATAACTACTACTTAGATATTCAGGCTCAGTTTGATTTGTCGGATGAGTTTATTGCTCAGCTAAAAGAGAACAACATTCTTTATGCGGAAGACGATACTGGTAGCTTTTTACATTTTTATACCAAAGAAGTGAATGGCCTGTTCTTTGAGGTGGTTCAGCGTTTAGGTGATTATGCAAAATACGGTGAAACCAATGCCTTTATTCGCTTAGCGGCGCAATCATACCAAGGCTAACTAACCGCTAAACAAATGGGTTTTAATCCTTTTGCTGCACTTATAGGGCTCTTCTATAGTGCAGCTTTTTTTGTCTTTACGTAGCTAAAACTGACTGTAGAAATAGGGAGTAGACTAGTGATAGTAATAAAAAAGGCCAGCACTACGCTGGCCTTAACGTTTAATGGATTTTGCTAGAGTTTAAGCTCACAATTTACCCATTGTCCACCTTGCTGGTGAGACTCGACGGTTGCATCCGAGAAGCGAACTCCTGCAGCGCCACTTTCGACACGAGGAAATTGTAGCCAATCGTGTGGTGTTTCTAAGCCATCTTTGCGTGCCGCCACAGCGAGGGCAAATTCGGTGTATAAGTTTGCCCACGCTTCAAGAACACCTTCGGAAAAACCGCGAGCAAGGCGTGTACTGCGTTCTACTTGTGGGAACAGCTCTCCGCCTTGTCCACGAGTCAATACTCGATCAGCCTCACCAAACTTGCTGTACTTGAGACGTTCAGGGTATTCCATATCCCACTCAATTCCGCCTTTGTCGCCATAAACGCGTAAACGAAGCCCACCACGGTTACCAGAAGCTAGGCGGGTAGCCATGAGTGTGCCAGGGATAGCGTTGTCGTATTTAGTCATCATAATCACGGTATCTTCCAACGCCTTAGGCGCGCCACAAACGTGCATTTGCGCAAGAATGTCGGTCATAGGTAAGCCTGTTACAAACGTCGCAAGGTTCTGAGCATGAGTTCCTATGTCACCCGTACAGCTGGTGGAGCCACTTTTCTTTGGATCTAAACGCCATTTAACGTGCTCGGCTTGAGAAATATCCTCATTCATCATCCAATCTTGCATAAATTCAACATGGACTTGGTTGATTTTGCCTATATCACCACGTTCAACCATAGCTTTGGCTTGGCGGATCATTGGAAAAGCCGTGTTGACGAACGATACGCCAAATACCATTCCTGTTTGTTGAGTCAGACGAATCAACTCAGCGGCTTGGTCGATTTCATTGGTTAACGGTTTATCGCAAAGAACGTCAATGCCTGCTTCTAGAAATACTTTTGCAGCATCAAAGTGGAGGTGGTTCGGCGTGGTGATCATTACTGCATCAATACCATCATCACGTTGCGATTCTTTGTTGGCCATCTCTTCAAATGATGAATAGCAGCGGTCATCGTCTAAGTACCATTGTTGGCCTTTGGCTTTCGCTTTAACTGGGTCCGATGACAGAGCACCGGCTTTGATTTCCCAATAATCGCTTAAACGGGCCGCGGTTGATTGTGTGACTGAAATTCGCCCCCCACCAACAATGCCAAGACGTAAACGCCTAGACAAACGTGGAAATGGGCCGGAAAAAGTTAAATCGCTTGGTAGCAACTTTTCGGTCATTGGGGTGACTCCTATGCTGTTTCTAGTTGTTTGTTTGGATTTACTGCATTTTCAGGCTCCATTTCTAGCTCAATTGCCATGAAAATCCCTGGTGTAATGGTTTCATACTGGTGCCATGGGTAGTTACCATTGGCGTCATACATTGGTTTATGACTGGCACCCGGCGCGAGTGGATCTTCCAAATACAATGTCGAAATATCTTTTTCGAAGCACTGCTGCATTTTTCCGAATCCAACAATTTGAGTATGAATTTCTCGAAGGTGTTTAAAGCCGACGTGAGTTTGATGTAAGCCCACTTTCAAAGGCACACTGCCTGCGTGATACATAGAAAACGCAAGGTTGCCGATTTTTTGTTTAGGTGACATCCAAAAATCGATACCTTTAAGACGATCTTCACCACGAACATCGTAGGCTAGGGGCCAAGTCGTTTTTACCTCGGCCAACAGCGCTTGTTCGTCGGGATAGGCATCAAAGCCTTCAATCAGAAGAACTCGCTTCAAATCTTTTAGTGTCACGTTGCCTACTATTTTTGACTCATAGAATTCAAGGGCTTGAGTGTTAACATTAAAGGGTTCAGTCGCCAAGTTTAGTAGAATGGCTTGACCGGTAAGCTGGAAGTTAGCTTCACCTTCAATCAATGTGGCACTAAAAAATGGTTTACAAAAATCGAGTTGTGTAATGGCCATAATGTATCCTTAAGCGCTTGTGGCTAATGTGTGTGATTCAACCGTAGAGATTTCAATCGTGATGTCTTCTGAGTGAGGAAAATCTGTCGGTAGCAGGGTAGGCGTACTGCAGTCGGTTGAGATGTGTTCAAACTGACCAGATTGATTTGAACGGACGATCGACTCCATAATGTCACAAACGTGAAGGGCCATTTCACCGCTCGCTCTCGGAGCGCGTCCTTTAATTGCGGCATACGCGAGATCAACAAGGCCTAAACCTCGGCTGTCTTCGCTGAATCGATGCTGGTCATCTGCAACTGACCACGCTTCTAGGCCTTGTACTCGAGGTCGATAGTTCCAGCGGGCGGTCTCTTTGGTCTTATAGAGCACCTCACCACCAAAGATATTGGTGCCGTCTGTCGGATCTGGGTCGTTAATACACAGCGTTCCTTCGGTGCCGTAAATCTCTAGTCTAGGCAATTGCGAGTCCCAAACATCGAAACTGGTCATCATCATGCCAGTCACACCGTTCTCAAACTCCAATAGACTGTTGATGTGTGTATCGACTTCGACATCGATATACTCACCAGCCCGTGGTTTTGATTCAATTAAACGTTGATTGAACGATCGTTTCGCCATACCCGCGCAGCGTTTAACAGGGCCGAGTAACGCGATCATCGCTGTTAGGTAGTATGGGCCTAAGTCAAATAGAGGGCCGCCACCGGGCTTGTAATAAAAATCTGGGTTCGGGTGATGGCGCTCAACACCATGCGTACCGACAAACGCATTCACTCCAATAGGTTGGCCAATTAAACCTTCTTGGATTAGGCGTTGACATGTTTGAACTCGGCTGCCTAAAAATGTGTCCGGTGCATTGCCCACAAGCACATTGTTTTGCTTGGCTAACGCTAGGATTTCTTTTCCTTGCTCTAAATCAGTCACAAATGGTTTCTCTGAGTACACATGTTTTCCGGCTTTGACTGCTGCCAAAGAGATCTCGCCGTGTACCGCTGGGATAGTGAGATTGAGCACTGCATCAATAGACTCATCGTTAATGATTTCTTCCGGAGTGCAGACTTTTGCAATGTTGTATTGCTGTGCTTTTGCACGAGATTCTTCTATGTTGAGGCTGGCACAAGCTACGATATCAAGCACATCAAACCTCTGACTGGTTTTAAGGTAGATGTCACTTATTACACCACACCCAATGAGTCCAACTCTTAATGGTTTCATTTGTTCTTCCTTTGACTGTATGAATGGTGATTAGAGATTGTTTTGAGCTTGCTCGACTGAGCTTTGAGCCGATGTCATCCACTCCTTGTCGATACGGCTTGATAGCCAGCTGATCATTTTCGGTTGTGAGGCAGTTCGGAACGCTTCCAACTCTTTTTCGGTCAAGGTGGTGACTTGCATGCCGTTCTTCGTAAGCGTTTCGAGGCCTTGAGCAGAGTTGATTTGTTGAATAGCGCGGCCTACGGTACCGGCAACTTTAGCGGCACGATTAATGATGGCTCGGTCTTCATCAGATAATCCTTTGTAAAGATCGTCGTTGATCACGAGGAAATCTGCGCTGTACACGTGGCCATCTAGTGTGATGTGGTCTTGTAACTCATAAAGCTTCATTTCTACTATCACGCTGACCGGGTTTTCCTGACCATCCACCACTTTGGTGGTTAGAGCTGCAGGTAACTCAGGCGCCGAGATAGGCGTTGCTGTTGCTTTGAGTATTTTCATGAACTCAATAAACGATTGGTTTGGCATGACACGGATTTTCATACCTGCAAGATCTTCTGGCTTTTTGATGACTTTTTTAGAGTTGGTGAAGTGACGAAACCCTGTTTCTCCATAGGCGAGGGTACGAATACCTGTTTTTTCTAAACAGTGCTGTGCGAGTTTTTGCCCGAACGGACCGTCTAACACTTCCCACGCCACTGGTGATGACGGGAATAAGTATGGTATTTCAAGTACGGCCGCTTCTGGGCAGATTTTGGAAAACGAACCTGATACGATCGTCATGCCTACCATGCCTTCTTGAACAGATTGAAGTAAATCCGTTTCGCTTCCGAGTTGTCCGGAGGGGAAAATATCAACGGAGATGCGACCGGCAGACTCAGCTTCCACTAGGTTTTTGAACACTTGTGTTGCAGCCCCTTTTTTGGAGACTTGCCAGTTTTGTGAATCGACATGGCCGATACTGATTTTAGTTTCAGCGGCAAGTGCCGACTGGCTGAATGCGCAAGCAGCTAGCAGCGCTACGGCAGTTTTAGCGAGTTTCATTCTAATTTCCTTATTATATTCACGGTTCGTTATTGGATCTGTTAACGAGGTGTTAACAAAACTATGTTGAGTAAAATTTGTCCTAATATGAAATTCAAAATTAATGGCGAATATAAGGAATTGAGAGATTGTGGCGCCAAAAGACGTAAAGATACGTTGAAAAAAGTGGACGTTAGTTAGCAAAGAGAAGAACTAAAATAAGCAGGAAGGGTATTCAATAAATGAAAATAGGTGCATTACAGCACCTATTTATTTGAGGTTTGATTAATCTTCTAGCAAATATTTAATTGCTAGTGGGTAGCCTTTAGTACCCATGCCAATGATTGTCCCTGCTGCGACAGGTGAAATATAAGAGTGATGGCGGAAAGTTTCACGCGCATGGACGTTAGAAATATGAACTTCGATAACCGGTACGTCGACACCTTTAATTGCGTCATGTAACGCGATTGAAGTATGCGTATAAGCTCCAGGGTTGAATACCACACCGACACATTCGCCATTTTTAAATTCGACACCTGCTTTGTGAATAGCATCGATTAGGTGGCCCTCAGTGTTACTTTGAAAGCATTCTACTTCACAATCAAATTGTGCCGCGACTTGGCGACATTTTTCTTCGACATCTTTGAGTGTTTCATGACCGTATTGGCCGGGCTCACGCGTGCCTAATAGGTTGAGGTTTGGTCCATTTAGTACAAGTAGCTTTGTCATTGTTTTTGTCCTTAACGTAAATCTGAAAACTGATCTTTTCGAAACTGACTCAATTGGTCAGCGGCCAGATCAAGGCCGGTAAAGAGTTCAAATGCATCTGTGGCTTGATTGAAGAACAACTCAAAGCCGCTTAAGGTTGCAATTTCTTTGTGCTTGGCGGCAACTACAAACTCAGTGTCGATGGGCGTGTATACAGCGTCAAACAGCCATTGTTGTTGGTTAATCCACTCAGATGGGATTGGTGTACCAGGAAGACTGTAATGGCCAACTGGAGTACAGTTAACTAATCCGTCTGCATCCAACGCTCGTACTTTTAGTTGCTCTTGGCTTGTTGGTATATCAACAGACACATTATCATGTTCGAGCGTTTCGGCCAGTTGTTTTGCTTTCGATAGGTCGTGATCGTAAAGACTAATGTGCTTAGCGCCAAGATCCGACAAGCCTTTCGCAATCGCCTTACCTACGCCACCACAGCCAATCAACACCACATTACCTGGCTTCGCAACGCGAAAGGCTTTATAGGCTGCTATAAAACCTGAGTAATCGGTGTTGTACGCGACAATCATGCCATTTTTACTAACCAGAGTATTTGCGGCGCCGACTCGCTGCGCGGAACGATCGAGGATATCGGCTACTTCGATAGCCGTTTCTTTGTATGGGTAAGTGATATTGGCAGAGTCAATATGAGAAGTCAGTAATTGACTGGCTCGTTGCTTAAACTCTGTTGAACAACCACTGTCTATCGATTCCAAATGATAATTTAAATCAATATTTAATTGTTTAGATAAAGAGTTATGGAAATTAGGCGACTGTGATTTTGTGATGTTTTTTCCAAATAAGCAGCAACGAATCATAATACATCTCTCCGTGATATTTAATGTTACGTTAACAGAGCTAATTTACTTCACATAATTGTTTTTTCTTAACACCCATTCAATTTTGAACAAACTCGGTAGATTAAAGGGTTAGGGGATATTTAAGTCGCTGTAATTTGTCTTGGTTATCTCAAAAACTTATAGCAACGAAATAAATTGAAATAGTCGAACCATAATATTGCTCGATATAGTAATCGTAAATCAAAACAAAAAAGGAATGGATAGATGATTATCGATTGCCATGGACACTACACAACAACGCCTCCTCAAGTAGGTGATTACCGAGAAAGCCAAAAGGCAGCGTTGGCAAATGATCCAAACTACGTTGGTTCAAAAGGCACAATCCATATTAGCGATGACGAAATTCGTGAAAGTATTGTCAACAACCAACTGCGTTTACAAAAAGAGCGCGGCACAGACTTGACGATTTTCTCTCCAAGAGCAAGCTGGATGGGGCATCATATTGGCAACGAACACACTAGCCGTTTTTGGACTGAGCATCAGAACGACTTGATCCGCCGCGTGTGCGATCTATTTCCTAACAACTTTGCTCCAGTTGCTCAGCTTCCACAGTCTCCGGGTATTAGCCCTGAAAAATCTATTCCAGAGTTGGTTCGTTGTGTTGAAGAAATGGACTTTATCGGCTGTAACCTCAATCCTGATACGACAGGTGGTTTCTGGAAAGACGCTTCTTTGGGCGACCGCTCTTTCTATCCTCTGTATGAAAAAATGGTTGAGCTTGATGTTCCAGCAATGATTCATGTAAGCGGCTCGTGCAATTCTTGTCTACATACGACCACTTCATACTACTTGGGTGCGGACACGACAGCATTTCAACAACTAATGACTTCAGACGTGTTTAAAGATTTCCCTGAACTGAAAATCATTATTCCTCATGGTGGTGGTGCAGTGCCTTATCACTGGGGACGCTTCCGTGGTATCGCACAAGATATGGGGCTACCTCCCTTAGAAGAAACCGTACTTAAGAACATCTACTTTGATACGTGTGTCTATCACCAAAAAGGGATTGATCTGTTGCTCGACATTCTCCCGGCGGAAAACATCCTGTTTGCTTCAGAAATGATTGGTGCCGTTCGCGGTGTTGATCCGGAAACGGGTCATTACTTTGATGATACCAAACGTTATATCGATGCAAGTGACAAAGTCACTGATGCTGAAAAAGCACTTATCTTCGAGGGCAATGCTCGTCGTGTGTTCAGCCGTTTGAAAGTGTAGGAGTCGGTTATGCAAAACGTAGTAGTACAGAACATCGAGCGTGCAGATCAAGAAGTGATTGAGGGTTTGCGTAAGTGTGGTGTTGCCACTATCCATGAAGCACAAGGTCGTCGTGGGTTGCTCGCTCATTACATGCGACCAATTTTCGAAGGCGAAGCGGTAGCGGGATCGGCGTTAACAATTTCCGGCGCGGCGGGTGATAACTGGATGATGCACGTTGCGATTGAACAAGCACAAAAAGGTGACTTTTTAGTGTTTGCGCCAACATCGCCGTCAAATCATGGTTACTTCGGAGACTTACTGGCGACTTCTGCTCAAGCTCGTGGCGTGGTGGGTCTTATTATCGAAGGTGGTGTCAGAGATACGCGTGACTTACGAGAGATGAATTTCCCTGTGTGGTCAAAAGCGGTATTTAGTGAAGGCACTATCAAAGAAACGCTTGGCTCAGTAAATGTCCCGATGACGTGTGCGAATGAGTTGATTTACCCTGGTGACATCATGGTCGCTGATGACGATGGTGTAGTGGTAGTGCGCCGTAAAGAAGCGCAACAGGTGTTGTTAGCATCACTTGATCGTATGGAGCGCGAAGAGGCGAAACGTGTACGACTTGCTAATGGTGAGCTTGGTTTAGACATCTACGATATGCGCGGTCGTTTAGCTGAAAAAGGGCTGAAATATGTCTAGCGGCACTCCGTGCATGTGGATGAGGGCTGGAACGTCTAAAGGGGCGTTCTTCCTAAAATCCGATCTACCTGCTGACAGCTCAGCAAGGAATGTATTTCTGATGTCGGTAATGGGAACACCTGACGAAAGGCAAATCGATGGCATTGGCGGCGCGGATCCTCTTACTTCGAAAGTAGCCATCGTAGAACCATCAAGCAGAGATGGTGTAGACGTTGATTATCTTTTCTTACAGGTATTCGTTGATCAGGCCCTCGTCAGTGGTAAGCAAAATTGTGGCAACATTCTCGCCGGAGTCGCTCCATTTGCAATCGAACGCGGATTAGTTGAAGCAAGAGATGGTGAAACACCAGTACGTGTGTTTATGGAAAACACTCAACAAATTGCAACGGTTACCGTAAAAACACCAGGAAAGAAGGTCACTTATCAAGGCAATTGCTGTATCGACGGCGTGCCGGGTACGGCGGCACCAATAGCCGTAACGTTTGAAGATATCGCTGGCTCTACTTGTGGCTCATTGCTGCCAAGCGGTTCTCAAGTCGATGTTATAGATGGTGTTAGCGTGACACTTATTGACAACGGAATGCCGGTTGTAGTGCTCAAAGCGCAAGATTTTGGGCTAAGCGGTGATGAATCCCGTGAACAACTGGATGCAAACGACGAGCTAAAACAAAAGTTAGAGTCGATTCGCCTGCAAGCGGGACCACTGATGAACTTAGGTGATGTAACAGAGTTATCGGTACCAAAAATGTCACTGGTGAGCGCTCCTCAATATGGGGGCGCGATATCCACCCGAACGTTTATTCCACATCGTTGCCATGCGTCGATTGGAGTTTTGGGTGCAGTTAGCGTTGCAAGTGCTTGTATTCTTGAACAATCACCAGCGAATGAGTTTAGCTCAGTAAAAATGAGTAACACAATGACTTTAGACGTCGAGCACCCAATAGGTAAAATGACTGTGGTGTTGGATGTTGAAAATAACCAAGTCCAATCTGCAGCGATCTTAAGAACGGCACGTAAGCTGTTTGATGGTTGTGTGTTCGGCAAAGAATAATTAAGGAAGAAACATGGACGCTGATTACTTACCTTTCCATCCAAACCCAAGTAAACCAACGTTTGTCGTGCCAAAAGGGGCGGTAGATGCACATTGCCACGTTTTTGGCCCTGCAAACCAATTCCCTTATTCGCCACAACGTAAGTACACACCTTGTGATGCGTCGAAACAACAACTATTTGAGTTGCGCGACCACCTTGGTTTTAGCCGCAACGTAATAGTACAGGCTTCATGTCATGGTACAGACAATTCCGCCTTAGTAGACGCACTAGAGTCTGCAGGTGAACTGGCTCGTGGTATCGCATTTGTTGACGAACATGTTACTCAACAAGAGCTAGAAGCTATGGACGCAGCGGGTGTACGTGGAGTGCGTTTTAACTTTGTTAAGCGCCTAGTCGATACAGTACCCAAAGACAAACTTAAACGAATCGCAGATAAGATTCGCCCATTAGGCTGGCATGTCGTGGTCTATTTTGAGTCGCAAGACATTGATGAAGTCGCACCTTTCTTAGACGAGCTGGATATGACTGTTGTTGTTGACCACATGGGCCGTCCAGACGTGGCTAAAGGGGTAGATAGTCTAGAGTTCGCAAAGTTCATCAATATGATGGAACGTAACCCTAACATCTGGACGAAAGTGAGCTGCCCAGAGCGTTTAACACTGACACCGCCAGATTATTCTGATGTAGTTCCATTCGCGAAAACGTTGGTTGAAAAATTCCCAACTCGTGTGTTGTGGGGGACGGACTGGCCACACCCGAATATGAAGTCACACACACCGAATGATGGTCATTTGGTTGATGTAATTCCAAAGATTGCAGTGACAGAAGAACTGCAGCAAACCCTGTTAATCACTAATCCAATGAAACTGTACTGGTCGGAGAGCGTATAGCTATGTCTTACTTAAAAAATAAATCATCCATTCCTGGCACGACCATGTTCGACGGTGAAATGGCACAGAAGGGATACGGACTAAATAAAATGTGCCATTCACTAAACGGCGCTGAAGGCCGAGAAGCCTTTCTTGCGGATGAAATGGCCTACTGTGACAAGTATGGGTTAACAGAAGCACAAAAAACAGCAATCAAAGAGCGTGACGTACTGGGCCTACTTCAAGAGGGTGGCAGTATCTACTACTTAGCGAAGTTTGTTGGAATGCTTGGTTTGAACATGCAAGACATAGGTGCACTGCAAACGGGAATGTCGGTCGAAGAATTTAAACAAATGCTATTGGACGCAGGGAAGTAATTATGGCGAATATTATTGGTGGTATCACAACTTCACATATTCCTTCTATCGGTAAAGCGATAGAAAATAACCTTCAACAGGACCCTTATTGGAAACCTCTGTTTGACGCGTATCCGCCTATTCACCAATGGCTTGACGAAGTGCAACCAGATGTCGCGATCGTTTTTTACAATGACCATGGCCTCGAATTTTTCTTGGATAAGAAACCAACATTTGCGATCGGTGCTGCGCAACAATACAAAAACGCCGATGAAGGTTGGGGCATTCAAACTATTCCCGATATTCAAGGCGACCCAGATTTGTCTTGGCACATCTGTAACGAGTTAGTCGAGAACGAGTTCGATATTACTATCTGCCAAGAGATGAAAGTGGACCATGGATTGACTGTGCCAATGCAGCTTATGTGGCCAAATCAATCCTACGGACACATGAAAGTTATTCCAGTTTGCATCAACGTTGAACAACATCCTATGCCGTCGCCTAAGCGTTGCTACGAATTAGGTAAAGCAATTGGAAAAGCGGTAGAAAGTTACGACAAAGACCTAAAAGTTGTCGTTCTCGGTACGGGTGGGCTTTCACATCAACTTGATGGCGAGCGAGCAGGGTTTATCAACAAGAAGTTTGATTTGTATTGTATGGACAAACTGATCGACGACCCAGAATGCCTAACTAAGTTTTCGATTCTCGACTTAATTGAAAACGCTGGTGCGCAAGGGCCTGAGTTCATTATGTGGTTGGGTATGAGAGGTGCGTTACAGGGTGACTTAAACGTACTCCTCAGCAGCTATCATGCACCTGTTTCCAATACTGGGGCAGGAACAATGTTGATAGAAAACAACTAACCGTAAAACAAAAACGCCGTCACTGACGGCGTTTTTATTATCTAATCATTTTGCTCAACAGAAGGGAGAGCTAACTAACTTGTCTCAATTCCTAGGCCGTTACGTAGCGCGAACTGGACCAATTCTGTATGTGTGTTTAAGTCAAGTAAATCCAACATACGGTACTTATGAGATTCTACAGTGCGTGGGCTAACATAGAGCTTTTCTGCTATCTGTTTAGCTGTGTACCCTTGAGCGAGCAAACGCAAAATATCACATTGCTTCTGGCTTAATAGCAGTAGCTTTTTATTGTCACTTTTTCCTGCTTGCTTATCTGCATTCAAACTCAAACTCAAAGTCGCGTGATGCCAGTAATGAAGCCAAGTGTCTGATATCAACTTTAAACGCAAAATATCACGCTGTTGGTGTTCACCTGCATCATTGTTAAAGCGAGAAAAAGCAATGCCTCCCCACTGTTGGCCAAACTGCTTGAGCGTGACTACACCATGGTAGCGGATGCCTTCTTTATAGAGTTCTTTAAGTGGGTCGAGAGGGTGGCTTTTTAACTGCTCATCATGAAACAGCTGCCATTGCTTGTCGGTACGCAAAATCTGTAAGTAATCACGGTAGTTACCCACCATCAAGTTTTGCTTGTTCAGCGGAGGGACACCATCACGTGAAACAGAGATGCGTTTGTCGGCATCAAGCAAAATCATAGAGTTTGGGAAAAGCGTTAGCCTATCTAGCTTAAACCAGTCGAGAGCGAGCCGTGCAACGTAGTTCAGCGTTTGAACGTAGTCTTTAGCAGGGCGGTTGGTCAATATGTCGGTTTGAACAAAGAGTAAATCTTCAAAACTATTAATTTTATACATCAAGATTCAGGCTTAGCGATATGAAAAAGTTGCAATAGAGAAAACGAGTTTATGACGGTGATCGTACTTGAACAATACGGTATATGAGTGCAGTAAATTTACTGTATTTTCAATATTATCGATTAAATAAACTAATTACTCGATCATCATCAAATAAAATTATACATGGAAGTCACTAAGAAAAATATCCTACTCCTTATAGGTAGTGCGGTGTGTGCGGTGATTTTAGTTTTTTTAGTGACTCACTTTCTCTATCATGATTTTGTCCGTGATAAGGAAGAACTTAAAAATAACCAAATCAATGAGTTAACCGAACGGATAAATATATCCAACACTCAATTCAAGCAATTTATAAAGTCGGAATACGACCATCTTCGCCAATACTCCCAATTATTAATAAGAATGGAGGAGGCGTCTTATCTCGATATCATCATGAAGCCGCGATTACAGGTACTTCAAAGTCCCGACAGTGACTTGCTAATGAGAGTGAACCTCAAAGGTGTGGTAATCGATGCTTCTGGGCATAGAGCAGAGCAAATGTTTGGCAGAAATGTCTCTGACAGGCGTTATGCGATAAGAGCATTCGAAACTGGGCGTTCATATCAACTCCAGCTTGATCAAGCGAAGCAGACGGCTGATATCGTAATAGCCGATCGCATTGAGAAGTCGGGTAAAGTTCAGGGGCTATTAATAAGAAAGATTAATATCCTCTCTTTAATCAAATACATACATGTAAATGACAGTGCCGTTTTATTTGTCGATGAACGCGGTGTAGGTATCTCTAATCTTAGGATGGATCAATTACGCGTATTTAGGTTAGTGGGAGATGGGCCAAGTTGGAATTACAAACCGACAAAAGAAAGCCTCGATTTACTTCCTGACGTGATTACACGTACTGAAATCGAAGGCCTCACTATCTTTAAAGCCAATATATTTCCCAATGAACTATTTTTGGCCCAGTCTATGCCACTTCCAAATGGTGGTGAAATTATCGCGGTAAGAAGCGCGAAGAATGCATTGGACCAAATCAGAAGCTTAAAACGTAATGCGATTGTGAAAGGGACTTTGTTTGCATTTTTAGTTATTGCCTTGTACTGGCTATTATATTCACATTTAAAAATCAGATGGTTAGTGAATATCGACCCGTTAACGGGTGCTTATAATAGAGCGCGATTTGACACCGATTTTGGCGAATTCTGCCAAATAAACGCCAAAAATGAGCGTCAATGTTATTTGCTGCTATTAGATATCGATCATTTTAAATACGTCAATGACCGATTTGGCCACCAAGTAGGAGACGAAGTACTAAAAGCAGTTGCTGGCACGATTCGACAAAACTACAACGTCGAAGCGCTGTATCGTTACGGCGGAGAAGAGTTCGCTATCTTGCTTCATAGCCTAAATCGTGCCGAAGCATTGCGAATCGCTGAACAAATCAGAAATGACATTGAACTCCAAGCAAGCCGTCATCATATGGTTACTGTGTCTGGGGGAGTGGCAACACTGCGCTATATGGAGCCGAGTCACCAGCTATTCAAACGTGCAGATGATTTATTGTATCGAGCCAAAAGACAAGGTCGAAACAGAATTGAATTAGATGATGATTGTAACGATCTCGACCAGTTCCTCTGGGTGACGGAATCCTAACCAAGTACGAGTATCGGAGGACAGCACACTTAAGTTCGAGATGCCTGCCTAAGAATTGGCAACGAATGTTCGCGAATAAGTTAATGTTTACTATGGTTTTTATAGTATCATTGCTCGAGTGAATATGTAGGTTGTGGATAAATTAATGCACACGGAAAAGCCACATAGTTTCACCATATCTTGAACAATTCAAAAATGTACGTAGAAGGAACAAACGTATATGAAAAATGCTGCACTCTTGAGCGTCCTAGCGCTTTCAAGCCCTGTCTTTGCCAATGACATTCAATCTGATGACGAATGGGAGTTCTTGCTGGTTTTTCCCATGATTTGGGCACCTAGTATTCAAGGTGACGTTAATTCCGGTGGCGATGTAGTGCGTGTCGATGTGCCATTTGAAAACATATTGGATGGCTTAGCTTTTGGATTAATGGGGGACTTCTACGCCCAAAAAGGAAAGTGGTTGGTAGGCGCACGTGCTAACTACCTCTACATGAAAGATGAGGCGACAACTCAAGGGATGACAGGGCCAATATTCGGTACAGTTATTTCTCCTGGCCACAATGTCACCACGCGTATGCATTTATCGGTTAACGACTTGTTCTTTGGTTATGAAGTTTACCCGAAACTCGAGATACTGACCGGTGTAAGGCATACGTTTAGCCAAGTGCAACTTGATATTAGTGCGCGATCTGATGAGGGGTTAATCAATATAAACACTTCACCTATCCTTGCCGATGAACATCTTTTCGATTGGTTAGTTGGGCTCAAGTACAACACATACTTTAATGATGACTGGGGAATCAGTGTCAGTGCTGATTTTAATCTGGCTGGCGATAACGATGTAAACCGCAGTTTTAATCTTTCTGGGATCTATCGCTTTAACGAATCTCACAATCTTTGGTTTGGCTATCGTTACTTAAATATCGCCAATGAAACCAGAAGTGGAGATACCGTTTTGGAAATCGATCTTGTTGAGAAAGGGCCGCAGCTTGGTTATGCCTATTCTTTCTAGGAGCGTTTCATTATGAAGATGCTTGATGTCGCTTCGCAATGTGTGCGCCAATATCTGTTGTTGTCTCTAAGTACGTTGTTGGTGGCTTGTAGTAGCGCGCCGGATTCACCAATGTACCAATCTTCTCCATCCATCGCAGAATACCAGCAACCAAGTTTTGGCCTTTATGTCTCTGAAACCCGCGAATGGTTGAAAGAGAATCGAGTTTTTCATGGCGACGATAAGGAAAAAGAGCTCGCAGCCGTAATGCCTTATGAACTTATCCCAGATAATCCAAACGGTGAAGGGGTCTTGTTGGTTCATGGGCTAGGCGATTCCCCATATTCGTTTTCAGATATTGCTCAGTCTTTTTACAATCAAGGCTATCGAGTAAGAGTGCTACTGCTACCTGGTCACGGAACGAGGCCAGCTGATCTAATGTTGCCTGAGCTTAGTGATTGGAATGGTATTGTTGACCATCACGTCGCACTTTTTGAGACAAAGGTTGATAAATTGTGGTTGGGTGGATTCTCGACTGGGACAAACTTGGTGACGACCCACGCAGCTCAGAACCCATCTATTTCCGGGCTCATTCTGTTTTCTCCTGCATTTGTGTCGAAAGATCCATTGGTTAAATACGCGACGTTTGCAAGTAAATTCATAGATTGGGCCGACAGAGATACCGAGTTAAATTACAGCCGTTACGACTCGCTAGCCATGCATGGCGCGGGCTTGTATTACCAATCAACTCAAGAACTTGCTGAAACGTTAGAAACTGAAACCATCGATGTACCTGCAATCTTAATGATGAGTGAGGCTGATGAACTCATCTCATCAAAAGCCGTCTACGATTTATTTCATTCTTCGTTTACTCACCCGGATAGTCAGCTGATTTGGTACGGTGAGAAGCAGTATGCCGACGAGCGCTTTGTACTATTCCCAATGAACCGTCCGGATTTATACATTCATACTGGCTCTCATATCTCCCCGCTATACAGAGAAGGGAACCCTTTGTATGGCAAAGACGGAGAAATGCGTCGCTGCGGTAAAGTGAATGAAGAAGATGAGTTCAGCCCGATTGTTTGCCCAGAGATGAATAACGTTTGGCACTCCGCATGGGGGCTCTTATATCGCGAAGATGCAGTAGGCGCTCGCCTCAGTTGGAACCCATATTTTGATGAGACAATGGCAAGAGTGTTTGAAGTGATGGAATCAGGTACACGCGGTTCTGAGGCTAAAACTGCACCCAAAGAGTCGAGTGACCTAAACGACTGACGCCTAGCTTTTGCTACTTTTGTCCGTAAGCCAATGCGACTTTAGATGTTGGCTTACGCCCCAACACCAGATTGATAAACCAACTGATTTCAATCATTTTCTCTAGATCGACTCCGGTTTCAATTCCCAGCCCCTTGCAAAGGTAGAGCACTTCCTCTGTGGCGACATTGCCACTTGCGCCTTTGGCGTAAGGGCAGCCGCCTAGGCCACCAACGCTGCTATCTATTGTCGCAATTCCCATTTGCAGCGCTTGGTAGATATTGGCGAGTGCTTGCCCATAGGTATCATGGAAATGAACGGCTAGCTTTCCTTTATCAACATCCTTCATGACGGCTTCTAACATGTGAGTTACACGAAGTGGAGTGCCAGTGCCGATAGTATCGCCCAAAGAGATTTCATAGCAGCCGAGATCTTGCAATTGTTTTGCGACGCTTCGAACTTGCTGTGGGTCGGTACTACCGTCATATGGGCAGTCAACGATGCAGGATAAATAAGCTCTTACAGGAATTCCGAATTGCAAAGCTTTTTCTACGACAGGGATAAAACGCTGAATACTTTCGTCAATGGAGCAGTTGATATTCCTTTGGCAGAAGGTTTCGGACGCCGAGGTAAAGATAGCGACTTCATTAGCTTTTGCTTCTATCGCCGCTTCTAACCCTTGAAGGTTGGGCGTTAGCGCCGAATAGCAGATGCCAGATTGGCGTTGGATGCGTTCAAATACTTGCTTAGAGTCCGCCATCTGTGGAACCCATTTAGGCGAAACAAACGAACCCACTTCGATATACGACAAACCGGTTTGGGACAGTTGATCAACGAGAAGCACTTTATCCTCTGTTGAGATTTGTACTTCATTTTGTAAGCCGTCTCTGGGACCCATCTCTTTAATGGTGACTGATTGGGGAAGGGAAGTAGAGTTACTCATAGTTTTCATATCATCACTTCACCCAGTTAGGTAAGCGCTTTTCAAAATACGCATTGAGTCCTTCTTGCCCTTGCTTCGATACTCGAATATCAGCGATCATTTGACTGGTTTCATTGATAAGCGCGGTATCTATCGGCGTAGAATCACAAAGTTGGCATAAGGTTTTGGCTTTGGACACCGCTGCTGGGCTATTGGAAAGGATCTGCTTAAGGATATGGTTAAGCGATTCCTGCAGTGTATTGTGTGAACATAAATAGTGAAGTAGGCCGATATCTACCGCGGTTTTGGCTTCGATTCGTTCTCCGGTGAGCATATATCGGCGAGCATGACGTTGGCCAATCGCTCGGCAAACATATGGCCCAATCGTTGCTGGAATTAAACCGATTTTTACTTCACTCAAACAAAAGATTGAAGACTCTGTTCCGAGCGCGATATCGCAACAACAAATAAGGCCAAGTGCACCGCCAAAAGCACTCCCATGAACAACAGCAATAGTAGGATGGGGAAAGTTATCTAACGCCTGCATCAATTTAGCGAGTTGAACCGCATCATCTTGGTTTTCTTGCTTTGATTTGTTGGCCATTGACTTCATCCAATGCAAATCGGCACCCGCTGAAAAGTGTTTTCCGTTACCACGTAACACCAGGCAGCGTATGCCTATATCCGAACTGAGAGTGTCAATTTCGTGTGTAAGTGATTGAATTATCGAGGCATCGAAAGCATTACTTTTATCGACGCGGTTGAGGGTAATCGTCGCAACGCCGTTATCTGTTATGTCTGTAAGAACAGTGTTGTTTGTTGATTCTGCCATTTGAGTGATTCCCTAATCAGCGCTTCGAATAAACCTTTTACCTTGGTTAGCATGTCGTGTTTACATGCGGAAGATACCAAACTGGCTATCTGGAATGGGCGCATGTGCGACGGCTGCTAACGCTTGCGAAAGTACCGCGCGAGTATCTTTTGGGTCGATAATGCCATCGTCCCAAAGCCTTGCACTGGCGTAGTAAGGGCTGCCTTGTTCGTCATACATATCAATAATCGGTTGCTTGAAAGCATTCTCTTGTTCAGCGGTCCATTCTTCACCTTTACGCTGTTTTATTTCTCGGGTTACTTGTGACATGACACCCGCGGCTTGCTCACCCCCCATGACTGAGATTCGGGCGTTTGGCCACATCCACATTAGGGTTGGATCGTAGGCGCGGCCGCACATTCCATAGTTGCCCGCTCCAAATGAGCCGCCAATAACAATGGTAAACTTAGGTACATCTGCACACGCAACCGCCATGACTAACTTCGCACCGTGCTTGGCAATGCCTTCTTCTTCATACTTCTTACCAACCATAAATCCAGTGATGTTTTGCAAGAACAACAACGGAATCTTTCTTTTGCAGCAAAGCTCGATAAAGTGCGCGCCTTTTTGTGAAGATTCTGAAAATAAGATGCCGTTGTTCGCTACGATCCCAATTGGATGGCCGTCAATGTGGGCAAACCCGCACACTAATGTTTTTCCGTACAGCGCTTTAAATTCGTCGAACTCGGAGTTGTCGACAATCCGAGCAATGATTTCTCGTACATCGAATGACAAGCGTAGATCTGCGTTCACTATGCCGTAAACTTCACCGGCATCGTATCTAGGAGGAGATGCACTGGTTGTGTTGGGTGATGATTCAATGTTTGAAGACGAATGAGTTTTTGAAGGCAAATGAGCTTTTGAAAACGAATGCTTACAATAGGGCATAGCACTTGTAACAGCTTGCTTGGCAAGGGTTAATGCTTCGACTTCACTTTGAGCATAATAATCTGCAACACCCGACTTTTTGCAATGTACATCCGCGCCGCCAAGCTCCTCGCCCGTAACCACTTCGCCTGTCGCGGCCTTAACAAGTGGTGGGCCAGCGAGAAAAATTGTCCCTTGATTCTTCACTATGATTGACACATCTGCCATCGCTGGAATGTAGGCGCCACCAGCAGTACATAGGCCAAGAACAACCGCTATTTGTGGTATACCTTTCGCTGACATTCGAGCCTGATTGAAAAAAATTCGCCCAAAATGGTCCTTATCGGGGAAAACTTCAGCTTGATGAGGCAGGTTAGCTCCGCCAGAGTCTACCAAATAGATACAAGGGATTTGGCAACGCTCTGCGATTTCTTGTGCGCGTAAATGCTTCTTAACCGTTAAAGGGTAGTAAGTGCCACCTTTGACCGAAGGATCGTTAGCAATGATCATGCAGGTGATCCCATTGACGCTAGCGATACCGGCAACGACGCCCGCGCAAGGAATCGGTTCATCGTACACTTTCCATGCGGCGAACTGCCCAATTTCCAAAAACGTAGAGTGGTCGTCGATAAGGGTTTCGATTCGTTCTCGAACTGGCAGTTTGCCCTTAGCTCGTTGACGCGCAATGGCTTTTTCGCCACCACCCTGTTTGATGCAGGCGATATCGTCTTTTAACTGTCCGACTAAACGCTCCATGTTTTCCTGATTACCAGTAAACAGAGGCGTGGAGGTTTTGATTTTAGTAGATAGTACGGCCATGAAACCTTCCTTAGTTCGATTCTTCGAATAACTCACGACCAATAAGCATTCGTCGGATCTCAGAAGTACCAGCACCAATTTCATAAAGCTTGGCATCACGCAGTAGCCGGCCAGCTGGAAACTCGTTGATGTATCCATTGCCGCCAAGCAGTTGAATCGCATCAAGTGCCATTTGAGTAGCGAGTTCCGCCGAATAAAGAATAACGCCAGCTGCATCTTTGCGGGTCGACTCGCCTCGGTCACATGCGGCTGCGACGGTGTAAACATAGGCTTTCGCAGCATTCATTCGGGTGTACATGTCGGCGACTTTGGCTTGTACCAGTTGAAATTCACCAATGGAGCGGCCAAATTGTTTACGGTCGTGGATATAGGGAACAACAAGGTCGAGGCAAGCTTGCATAATGCCCAATGGACCTGCTGCGAGTACGACGCGCTCATAGTCGAGCCCACTCATTAGCACTTCAACGCCGTGGTTCACTTTGCCAAGCACGTTTTGAGTAGGGACTACACAATTTTCGAACACCAGTTCACATGTATTTGAACCGCGCATGCCTAACTTATCGAGCTTTTGGGCATGGCTAAATCCTGCAAACTGCTTTTCGATAATAAACGCCGTAATACCGTGCGACTTTGCGTCGGGATCTGTTTTTGCGTAAACAATTAGCGTGTCAGCATCGGGCCCATTGGTAATCCACATTTTTGTACCGTTAAGTAGATAATGATCGCCATTTAGCTTGGCGTTAAGTTGCATGCTTACCACGTCTGAACCTGCATTTGGCTCACTCATGGCAAGAGCTCCAACGTGGGAACCATCGATTAATTTGGGTAGATATTTTTGCTTCTGTGCGTCAGTGCCGTTGCGAAATATTTGATTCACGCACAAGTTAGAGTGCGCCCCATAACTGAGCGCGACAGAAGCGGAAGCTCGGCTGATTTCTTCCATAGCGACGACATGCGCAAGATACCCCATTCCTGAGCCACCATATTGTTCTGATACCGTTACGCCTAATAGCCCCATGTCACCAAGTAGCGGCCAAAGGTGGTTAGGGAACTCATTGTCGTGATCAATTTGGCTTGCGATAGGGGCGATGTGCTCTTGGGCGAATCCAGACACGTGGTCTCGAAGCATGTTTATAGTGTCATCGAGTCCAAAATTCAGAGAGTGATAATTGGAAATCATATTGCCTCCGACGTTTTAATTTGGATTGGTTCGATTGAGAGCGTCAAGACAACGTGCTTTGGCAGTATCAAGCTCTGACATAACTGCGCTGATGTCGTCGAGTTGTGTTTGTAGAGACGCCTGCTTTTGGGCAATGATGTCGAGCATTTTGGTCAGCTGAGTATCGGTTTGATTGGTATCGTATAAATCAAACAATTCTCGAATTTCCGCAAGGGAAAACCCCAGACGCTTGCCACGCAAAATGAGCTTTAGCCGAATTTTGTCGCGGTGTTGATATACGCGAATACTCCCATTTCGTTCGGGGTGAATCAGATCCATATCCTCATAGAATCGGATACTTCTGGTTGTTATTTCAAACTCTTTCGCGAGCTCACTGATCTTAAATGTTTCCACTTGATGATCTCCCCAAAAGGCTTGGCATATAAGGCTTAATCAAGGGCGGTGTCGCTAATTAAGCGGACTTGATTACTCACTATAAAACCCAAAGTAGATTGCGAATGTTGACGCAATCACTGGGCAAAACACATCTGATATTAGGTGTTTAAAAATCTTGACATGTAATCAACTTGTTTCTTTACGTTTACGTAAATGTTAGTGCTATGCTTACGAAAACGTCAAGAAATTGCAGTACAGAAAATAAACAGGTTAGCTGCATTGAGTTTGGCGACGACGATAGCGTTATTGGGGAAAGAACAGTGGTGAATTAATGCGATAGCTAACACGCACCAACAAGCTATCTGTAACCCAATAAATCACCGGTAAATAGAAAACGGAATGTTAGAGGGCATGATGGACGAGAACATTTGGGTTGTTTCAGCGAAACGAACACCAATGGGTAGCTTTCAAGGCGCTCTTACCAACGTGTCTGGGCCTAAACTTGGTTCAATAGCGATCAAAGGCGCGCTTGCAGACGCTCATCTTCCAACCGAACTCGTTGATGAAGTCTATATGGGATGTGTGCTGCCCGCCGGTGTAGGGCAAGCGCCCGCAAGGCAAGCTGCGTTGGGCGCTGGGTTACCAGAATCCGTTGGCTGTACCACTCTCAACAAAGTATGCGGTTCTGGTCTTAAAACGGTCATGCTTGCGCACGATCTAATACGCGCTGGCAGTATCTCTTGCGCTGTTGCTGGTGGCATGGAAAGTATGACCAACGCTCCTTATTTACTTACCGAGTCACGTCAGGGCATGCGAATGGGGCACAAATCTACCTACGACCATATGTTTCTCGACGGGTTACAAGATGCTTACGAAGGTGAGTTGATGGGGGTTTACGCTCAGCAGACCGCCGATAGATTTGGTTTAAGTCGTGAAAAGATGGATGAATGGGCTACGTTGTCTGTCGAGCGAGCATTAGCTGCGCAGAACAGCGGTAAATTTTCTACTGAAATTGCTCCGGTCATCATTTCAGACAGACACGGCAATGAAATCATCATTAGTGACGATCAACACCCTCAATCAATAGATCCTGCCAAAATCCCTAAGTTACGTCCTGCGTTTGCCAAAGAAGGCACTGTAACCGCGGCCAATTCCAGTGCAATTTCTGACGGAGCGGCTGCGTTAGTGTTAATGAGTGAATCGGCCGCCAAAAAGCAGGGGCTAACGCCATTGGCCGTTATCGCTGGCCATGCAACACACGCTAGGCAGCCAAGTGAATTTACCACCGCGCCTGTTTATGCCATGCAGGCCTTGCTCGACAAGTTGGACTGGAAAGTCGATGACGTTGATCTTTGGGAGATCAACGAGGCGTTCGCTGTTGTGACACAAGTAGCTGTCGAGCAACTTGGTATCGCGGCTGAGAAGGTCAACATTCATGGTGGTGCGTGTGCGTTAGGCCACCCAATAGGCGCAAGCGGTGCAAGAATCTTGGTAACGTTAATTCATGCGCTAAAGCAGCTGGATATAGCGAACGTAAAACCATTACGAGGTGTAGCCTCTTTGTGTATTGGCGGCGGTGAAGCTGTCGCTATAGGAATTGAAGTACCGCGTTCTCATTGAGCTACGCGGTAAAAATCGGAGTCTAGAGCTGACCCGTGAAAGATCAACAGCCCCTACCATGCAACTACAAATGTAGCGGGCTAGTCATATAAGTCGATAGCGAAGGTAAGTAGAAAACGCATGTGAGCAGATAAGGACGGAATGATGGCTAAGTCAGTACCACTATTTATCAACGGTGAATTTAGAGAATCAAAAACCTCAGAATGGGTAGATGTCACCAACCCAGCAACTAATAAAGTTATTGCACGGTTGCCATGTTCGACGCCAGATGAAATGCAACAAGCTGTCGATGGGGCATTAAGTGCGTTCAAAACCTGGAAAGAAGTGGCTGTTCCTGAGCGAGCTAGGTTAATGCTTCGCTATCAACATCTACTCAAAGAGCACCACGATGAACTCGCTACGTTACTGTCACAGGAAACAGGCAAGATCATATTAGATGCAAAAGGCGATGTTTGGCGTGGGATAGAAGTAGTCGAACAAGCCGCCAATATTGCCAGCAATATGATGGGGGAAGTGGTAGAAAACGTCGCAACGGACATTGATACCTTTTCGGTAATTCAGCCTCTTGGAGTGTGTTGCGGCATTACACCGTTTAACTTCCCGGCTATGATCCCCCTTTGGATGTTCCCAATCGCTATTGCCAGTGGTAACACCTTTATCTTGAAGCCGTCTGAACAAGTACCTCTCACTTCGATCCGACTGGCTGAACTGTTTATGGAAGCTGGCGCACCAGCAGGCGTGCTTCAAATAGTGCACGGCCGCAAATCTGAGGTCGACTTCCTCCTAGAACATAAAGATATTCAAACCATCTCATTTGTTGGCTCTGTTTCAGTGGCACAGTACATCTACCAGCAAGGTACTCAACACTTCAAGCGAGTACAGGCATTCGCTGGGGCGAAAAATCATATGGTTGTCATGCCCGATGCAAACAAAGAGCAGGTGGTAAGTAACTTAGTCGGCGCTTCTGTTGGCGCTGCTGGCCAGCGTTGTATGGCGATTTCAGTGGCTGTATTTGTCGGCGACAGCAAAACGTGGATTCCAGACCTAAGACAAGCCATGTCGAAAGTCGGTCCCGGGGCTTGGGATGATGACGACGCAGGTTACGGCCCGTTAATTAGTAAACCTGCGAAAGAACGCGTGCTTAGGTTAATTGCAGAAGGAAAAGCGCAGGGGGCAACGTGCGAACTAGACGGCAGTGAATGTTCGGTAGAAGGTTACCCTGACGGTAACTGGGTGGGACCGACACTGTTTAGTAATGTGTCCACTGATATGTCGATTTATACTGAAGAAATATTTGGACCTGTGCTGGTCTGTATTGAAGTCGACACACTACAAGACGCCATCGACCTAGTGAATCGTAATCCTTATGGCAATGGGACATCTATCTTTACTGCGAATGGCGGCGCTGCGCGCAAGTATCAACATGAGATTCAAGTTGGCCAAGTCGGTGTAAATGTGCCAATTCCAGTACCTCTACCGTTCTTTTCATTTACGGGATGGCGCGGCAGTTTTTATGGCGATCTCCACGCCTATGGAAAGCAAGCCGTGCGTTTCTATACCGAAACCAAAACCGTCACTCAGCGTTGGTTTGATGATGACATTCCAACAGGCCCGAACATGACAATCCAGTTAAGGTAATGCCCTAAACAAAGATGGCGATAAACAAGCAAGGTAAGGAGTTCCTATGGATTTCGAACTTAGTGAAGACCAAAGAGCATTTAGTGACACGGCGTATCAGTTCGCCATGGATAAGCTCGCGCCGATGGCTGCTACTTGGGATGAAGAACATATCTTTCCGAAGGATGTGATTCGTGAGGCTGGCGAGTTAGGGTTCTTGAGCCTTTATACGCCGGAGGAGGCGGGTGGCCTTGGGCTCAGCCGATTAGATGCGTCAATCGTATTTGAGCAACTGTCCAAAGGTTGTACTTCTACCACTGCCTACATGACGATTCACAACATGGTGTCGTGGATGGTAGCAAGTTTCGCAAGTGAGCAAGCCAAGCAACACTTTTGCCCTAAACTCATTACTGGTGAATGGTTAGGTTCGTATTGCTTAACAGAGCCTAACGCTGGCTCAGATGCCGCGTCGCTTGCTACAACAGCACAAAAGCAAGGGAACAAATACGTACTCAATGGCGGTAAAGCTTTTATATCCGGAGCGGGTGAAACCGATGTATTGGTTGTGATGGCTCGAACAGACGTTAATCAACCCGGAGCAAAAGGTGTATCGGCATTTGTGATTCCCGCGGATACACCGGGAATCAGTTACGGCCGGCCAGAACCTAAAATGGGTTGGAACAGTCAGCCAACGAGAGCCGTTACGTTCGAAAACGTAGAAGTTCCAAACGACTACTTACTAGGTGAAGAAGGTGAAGGTTTTAAGTTCGCGATGAAAGGGCTCGATGGTGGCCGGATCAATATTGCTACTTGCTCCATCGGCACTGCGCAGCAAGCGCTAAATAATGCAACCCAGTACCTTCAAGAGCGAAAGCAATTTGGTCAAAGCATCTCTCAATTCCAAGGGCTTCAATTTAAGTTGGCTGATATGGCTACAGAGCTAGTTGCGGCGCGTCAATTAGTAAGGTTAGCAGCATCCAAACTCGATAATCAAAATCCAGATGCCACAACGTATTGTGCGATGGCCAAACGCTTTGCCACCGATGTGGGCTTTAAAGTCTGTGATCACGCCTTACAGCTCTATGGCGGCTACGGATACATCAAAGAATACCCAATGGAGCGCTTCTTCCGCGATGTTCGTGTCCATCAAATTTTAGAAGGGACCAATGAGATCATGCGATTGATCATCGCCAGACGAATACTGTCGGGGGATGAACTTACTTAACCGGCTGTAAGTTTTCGTTCACGAGTTTAGTGCCTAACTTATGTTGGAATGTAGAGTGTATTCAAAGAATGAAGCAGTAGATAACAGACGCAAAATGCTAGGAGAATGCCAATGAGCCAAAAAGCCAATGACAGCGTTGCAGCGATAGAAATGAAAGTCATCGGGCACGTTGCGCAGCTAACAATGTATAACCCGCCAGCAAATACATGGACGGAGGAGAGCCTGACTCAACTTAAAGCCTTAGTAGAGTCGTTAAACCATGATAAGAACATTTATGCGTTGGTGCTAACTGGCCAAGGTGAAAAATTCTTCTCCGCAGGTGCCGACCTTAATCTGTTTGCCGATGGCGACAAAGCGATGGCTTCGACTATGGCGAGGGTATTTGGCGAAGCGTTTGAAGCACTGTCTTCTTTCAGAGGAGTCTCTATTGCTGCAATCAATGGTTATGCCATGGGAGGCGGACTTGAAGTTGCGTTAGCTTGTGATATTCGAATTGCAGAACGACAAGCCGTGTTAGCGTTGCCGGAAGCGAAAGTTGGATTGCTGCCATGTGCCGGTGGTACACAAAACCTTACAGCGTTAGTCGGTGAAGGTTGGGCAAAACGCATTATTCTCTGCGGGGAACAGATCAAAGCTGAGCAAGCATTAAACATAAGGCTTGTCGAAGAAGTGGTGGAGCAGGGGCAATCTCTTGAAAGTGCAATGAAGCTAGCGGAATCGGTAGCTAATCAATCTCCATCATCGGTGACCGCATGTAAAACATTGATTCAGATTACGCGTGGTGCAACCCAGCAACATGGTTTGGTCAAAGAGCGAGATTTGTTTCTCGACCTGTTTGATACCCAAGACCAGAAAGAAGGCGTACAAGCGTTTTTGCAAAAACGTAAACCAGAATGGAAAAACGGTTAAACCGCAAGGAATAGCGTATGGCAATTAACGGTAAAAAGGTTCAAAGAAGCTCAGATCTAAAAAGAAAAACGGAGATACCCAAAGGTGCGGGTCAAGTGGCATTTCGTGAATTGCCGTGTGAAAACGGCTACTCAAAAATTGCCATCGCGACACTCGATAACCCTAGCTCGTTGAACGCGCTCTCATTCCATATGTTGGTAGAGCTAAAGCAGCAATTGGAACAATGGCAGCGAGATCCAAGCATCGCTTGTGTGGTGCTAGAGGGCTCGGGTGAAAAAGCGTTTTGCGCAGGCGGTGATGTACGAGCAATGTATGACGTGATGTACACAAAAAGCAAAGCCGAGGCACAAGAGTTCTTCGAGGCCTATTTCACCGTCGAATACCAGTGCGACTACCTTATACATACTTATAGCAAGCCTTTGATTGCTTGGGGTGAAGGTATCGTCATGGGCGGCGGGATGGGGCTATACATGGGCGCTGAATTCAAAGTCGTTACACCAAAATCCCGACTGGCGATGCCAGAAATTAATATTGGGCTTTACCCAGATGTTGGCGGGACATGGTTCCTCAACCAATTGGACCAAGGTGTCGGGCTGTTCTTAGGTTTGACGGGCAGTATGGTTAATGCGACGGATGCTGAAGCAATAGGATTCGCCGACGCGGTGATATTGCCAGAACACAAACAGAACTTATTTGAGCAACTGCAGCACATTGGTTGGGAGGCGCTCGACGATGAATCTCAAGCAGTAAAAGAGCTCATTTATAGTCTATCTAAAATGGCGTCGGCAGATAAACCAGACCCACTCTTAATACCTTATCTAGACGCCGTGAAGTTCGCTTGCATGAAAGGTGACACCGTCACTGTGGTCGGCGAAATTTTATCACTTGATGTCCCGATCACAAGCCCTTCGTATAAGTGGTTTGAATCTGCTAAGTCCGCACTGCGTTCAGGTAGTCCTATTACTGCGCACATTTGTTTCGCGCAAACCCACCAATACCGCTCGTTATCTTTGGCGGACTGTTTCCGCTTTGAGCTAGGTTTGTCGGTGCGATGCGGATTACTTGGCGAGTTTCAAGAAGGGGTTCGCGCAAGGTTGATAGATAAAGATGGCAACCCAAATTGGCTTTACAAAGGCGTTGATGAAGTACCGAACACCACAATGGATGAACTTTTTGCACCGCTCTGGACAGAATCTCAGCATCCATTAAGGGCACTAGGACAAATCCAAGAGGAGCAATAACATGGCTAGCAATAGTATTGCGTTTATCGGGCTTGGCAACATGGGTGGCCCGATGGCGACCAACTTACTCAAAGCAGGAATGGCCGTAACGGTCTTCGACTTAAACGAAGAAGTGACGAAACCATTAGGTGATCTCGGTGCGGTCGTCGCGTCTAGTATGGAACAAGCAGTATCTGAAGCTGCAACCGTTGTGACCATGTTACCTGCTGGGGTTCATGTTCGAGCGGTGTATTTAGGCGATCATAATGGCAATAAGGGTTTGATATCGTTGGTGAACGCGGGAACTTTCCTTATTGATTCTTCAACTATCGATCCCGATAGCGCAAGATTGGTAGCCAATGAAGCGCACAAAAACAACTTAGAATTCGTCGATGCACCGGTTTCTGGCGGCGTAGCAGGAGCAGTCGCAGGTACGCTTACTTTTATTGTGGGCGGCTCAGATGCGGCTTTCAGCAAAGCAGAAGCTGTGCTGAAACATATGGGTAAGAACATCTTCCATGCAGGGCAGGCTGGCGACGGGCAGATGAGTAAAATCTGTAATAACCTGATGTTGGGTATTTTAATGTCGGGCACGTGTGAGGCGCTCAATCTAGGTATCGAAAATGGGCTCGATCCAAAAGTGCTCTCTAACATCATGCTGCAAAGCTCGGGTCGGAACTGGGCGTTAGAGCTGTATAACCCTTGCCCCGGTGTGATGGAAAATGCGCCCGCAAGTAATCAATACCAACCTGGATTTATGTCTAAGTTGATGCTCAAAGATCTTGGCTTGGGGCTAGATGCGGCATCGAATAGCCAATCGCCTGTACCTATGGGCTCACTCGCTAGAAATCTATACGCATTTCATAACGCCCAAGGCAACGAAGAGCTCGACTTTTCGAGTTTGTTTGGATACTACCAAAGCGGGAAATCAAGTTAAGCGTTTCGACGTGGAAACAGCTTAGTTGAACAACGATTACAGCAAAGGATTATATAGGATGAACCTAAAAGAGAGTGTGATTGCAATTACTGGCGCTGGCCAAGGGCTAGGGCAAATGATGGCGGTGACGTTGGCGCATTCTGGTGCCGAACTCGCGCTACTCGACGTTAACGAACAAGCCTTACGCGAGACCCAAGAGCAATGTAATATGCTAAGCACCAAAGCGATGATCTATACGGTGGATGTTACTAACGAGCAGGAAGTTGAGCACACTTTTGACCGAGTGGTTTCCGACTTTGGGCAGTTAGATGGGCTCATCAATAATGCCGGCATCCTTCGTGATGGGTTGCTCGTGAAATCCAAAGACGGTGAAATGAGTAAAATGTCCCTCGATCAGTTCAATTCGGTTATCAATGTTAACTTGAATGGGACATTTTTGTGTGGCCGAGAAGCGGCAGCCAAAATGATAGAAACCAACCGCAAAGGCGTCATCATCAACATTTCGAGTGTTGCTAGGGCTGGTAACATCGGGCAAAGCAACTATTCGGCCTCGAAAGCTGCAGTTGCCGCGATGGCAACGTGCTGGGCAAAGGAACTCGCTCGGTATGGGATACGTGCTGCAGCTATTGCCCCTGGGATCATTAAAACCGCGATGGCGGACTCTTTAAAACCAGAAGCAATCGACAGGCTTAACAAAATGGTGCCAGTGGGCAGAATAGGCGACCCCGCAGAGATAGCCCATGCTGTGAAATACATCTTCGAAAACGACTACTTCACAGGGCGAATTCTGGAAGTCGATGGCGGAATGAGAATGTAATGTTGCGAAAAAAATGGGAGCTACTCAGCGAATCAAAACTGAGTAGCTCCCTTTTTACATGTACTAGCTCTTATTGAGTAAGCCTATTTAACAGGTTATGCGATAGCGTCTGAAAGCAGTGTTTGCTTTAGAATTTGCAGTACACCAGAGTCCTTGTTGCTTGGCGCTGAGAAACGAGCAATCTTCTTTACGCCTTCGTGAGCATTTTCCATCGCGTAAGAGTGGTAACTTTCTTTGAGCATTTCGGCATCGTTAAAGTAATCACCAAAGCTCATTGTTTGCTCATAGGTAAATCCGAGGTGTTGTTGTAAGAAGCGGATAGCAGCACCTTTAGACGCCTGACTATTCATCACATCCAACCAAATCTTTGCACTAATCACTACCTGATGTTGCTGGCCGAATTCGGTATTGATCGACGGGTGAACATGTTTTTCAGCACCATCGAAGTGACAGATAGCTACCTTTACAAACTCGTCATCAACATCGAGTAGATCACTGACTACTTCACGCCTGTGGTAATACTTCTGAATCTCTTCTAGCGCTTGTGGGTCTTGAGTTTCAATATAAGCCGACTTTTTACCGCATAACACGATATGCGCGCCGTTAACTTTACGTGCTTCGATAATGATCTTGTGAATTTCTTTGGTATCAATCGTACAGCTGTAAAGCTCTTTCCCTTGGTGCATCACTATGGTGCCGTTCTCAGCGATAAACATCATGCGATCTTTAATAGGTTCGAACGTTTCCAGCAAGCTGTAATACTGTCTGCCAGAAGCCGCCGCAAAGATAATGTTTTGCTCTTCTAACTTAGGAAAGATTTCATAAAACTCTTGATCGAGCTTGCCTTGTTCGTTAAGTAGGGTGCCGTCCATATCGGACGCAATAAAGCGAATAGTGTGTGATGTCATTGGTATGTTGTCGCTTAGCGCGCGTGCAGCAAAAAAGAAGCCGTAGGATACCAAAATTTGCGTCGATTGGTCCTGGTTTGGTACTTATTTAACAAATATTTTGGAGAGTGGGCTGACAACACCATTCGCACCTCTATCAATAATGTGAGTGTATATCTGAGTTGTTTTGATGTCGGTATGGCCTAGTTGTTCCTGTACAGTTCTTATGTCTGCACCGCTTTGGAGTAGGTGTGTGGCGAACGAATGCCTTAAGGTGTGGCATGAGATAATTTTGTTGATGTTGGCGGCTTTCTCGACTTATCAGAGCGTCGAAACTGCATATCCAATTCTATGGGTTCTAATAGAGTGTCTTTGTATAAAAATACTAAAGCATTCAGAGCGAGGCTCTGCGTTTTCTTTGCGGATTTTTTGCTAACGACTAGATGGGTGAGGAAGTCCTCAACGTGATGAGAGTTGAGTTTTTTTGGGTGTTCCTTCCCATGAAAAAGAATGTATTGGTGAATCCAGTAGATATAGGCTTCAGCAGTACGTAACGCGTAATGTCGGCTTAGCATGTGTTCTTTAATAAAGGCTAAAAAAGTAGAGTTACTCATTTTAAATTACCGCTGGTTATATATACAGTCTTTCTAGTTTGGAACATAGCGTCATGTTATACAGAAATATTCTGTATTTTGTCTCACAGAGAATACAACCTAGTACCTAAGTGACTGTTAATTTTCACAAAAGGGAGGTATGGTGAATTCCAACGTAGTTGTTAGATAGAAAAAGTCTAGATTTAAATACAGAATTTTTCTGTCTAAGAACTGTTAGCACACAGGCGAATGTCGTTAGATATGAGGTATATAATTTGTTGGATTACGAGAAAGATAAGCGCATAAACTTATATGACGACAGGGGTTCTGAACCATTCTTTAATGATCTAGCCAACATGAGCGATTTCGCTTACAGATTAGAAACGTTGATCGCTTCGGGAAATTTGTCATATGAGAGGTCGGATAAGAATCCTGATATATCAAGCATCGTTATGCTGAATGAGTTTAACCAAGACTTCGACGCGATGATTTTCTTCAAGTTAGATGAAAGCGAAAAAATCCATTCAGTATTTGTTGTAACCAAAAATGATATTAATGGTGAGAATCGGACATTCACATATAGTGTTGGGTACTACGTACAGGAAAGTTCAAGAGGGTCTGGTAAGTGCAAAGAACTTGTTAACATCAGTATTGAAGAATTAGAGTCTTTTTTGAGTAACAATGGTCCTAACTACGATATTGGCGCAGATGATAGCTTTAATTATGTACTCGAATCAGTCGTCAGTATAGAAAATGAACCGTCCAATAAGATTGCATCTTCCCTTTTACATGATGGTAGTCCAGTAGTTAAAGCAAAAGAATATCGTTCTCAGGAAGAATCTAATGTTTACAGATTAGAGCTAGAGAATAGATCTGTGTGCTAACAAACTGTTTAAGAGTGATTCGCAACGCGTGGAATTTTTGCTATGCGTTGCGTTTAGTGTTTAAGGTGGTATGTGGAAGCTTCGGTATTGCGTTGCTCACACCTTAATGCGGCGTTAGACGAATACACACATTACTTATAATTAGGTGAAAAAATGGCAGTGAAACATGAGTGGCGTAAGCACGAGAAATCGGTCTATATGCCGAAGAACAAGCCAGAATTGATCAACGTGCCTACTTTTAATTTTATTGCGATTTCTGGACAAGGAAATCCGAATGATGATGATTTCTCTGAGCGTGTAGGTGCTCTATATTCTGTGGCTTACAGTCTCAAAATGGGACTTAAGAAAAGTGAGCACAAACCTGAAGGGTATTGTGATTTCACAGTTTACCCCTTAGAGGGTGTGTGGGACATTACCACTGAAGCGAAAGCAACCTTCGATGGGACTATCAACAAGGATGACCTAGTCTATACGTTAATGATTAGGCAGCCAGATTTTGTTGATAATGCCCTTTTTGAAAAAGTTATAGCTCAAGTTAAAGTAGCGAAGCCATCTAAGCACTTACCTTCGATATCATTCAAAAAAATATCAGAAGGTAGTTGTGTTCAAATGCTTCACTTGGGACGTTTTGAGGATGAGCCAGAGAGTTTTTCGTTAATGGAAGAGTTCGCACAAGCCAACGGACTGACTCGTATTTCGAAAGTGCATCGGGAAATCTATCTATCTGATGCAAGGCGAGTGAGTCCAGAAAAATACAAAACTGTATTGAGGTTTGGAGTGCAATCTTAACCCATCGCCTAACAAAGCATTTAAGAGTGATTCGCAACGCTTGGCAGTTTCGCTTCGCTCAGTATAGCCAAGCGCCGCTCACACCTTAATGCAGCGTTAGGCAACAGTAGGCACTTTTTAAATATCGAGGAATAAATGGGTCATAGCAATAAACCAGAATATATTTTTGATTTAAGCGAAGGTGCTAGTTCCCCACTAGAAGCCTTGTCGTGGTTATCTGTAGTGCCTAGCTGCATCGGTTTCCACGAATCACAGAGACTTCGAAAACCCCTAGGAATATATAATACGTCTTTACAACGTATCTTCTCTAAATTAGATAAATGTTGCGTTAAGCTACAAACGTATTTTGAGCATTCCAATACAATCAATGGACTTGCAACTGCATCAGAACTTCAAGCTGAACTCCTAGATTACATAGAATTATCTTTGTACTCTGCAGCAGAGCACGTAGACGATATTGAAAGTATTGCTTCTGGCTTTTTCTCTTCCACTAAAGAGTGTAAGAAATCACCTCACGTTAAAAAGCTAAACGCTGAAGTTAAAGCGTTAAAGAAATTCATATCATCTGCTGTTAATGCGATTAAGCACCAACAGTCAAGGGTGAGGTTCTATTCAGTTGATATTAGGCATGAACATCGAGTGTTTTGTTTACACGGTTATTTCATTGAAGGTGTAACCAATGGTGTAGTAGGACCCTGTAGTATTCTACATGGGCAGAACAACAAAATTTTTTCTATAACTAGCCTCATTTGGGAAGTAATTTGTTTTGTGCTCAATAGTTCGCGAAGCCTTGCGAAATACTTATCAGAAATTCTTGACGTGGCAGCATCAAAAGATGTGCAAGAATTTCCATTATTAAACAAAGTTGTAAGGGCTGCAGTGAAGTTGCCCTTATATACTTTCGATGACCAACACCCATTTGCAGAAACTCGGCTGATTTTGCGAACAGAGAAACCGGAGGAATTGCACTCTAAATTCTATGGCTCTCTTGGGTGCAAGTGGTCTAACTCAAGTGACCTCGTAATATTACAAGATCAAGTAGGCTATGTTGGTGATGGGGTGACTAAGAGATTCGATATAGCAGCTCCCAAAAATTTGGGACTAACACACTGGACATAGTTGCCTAACAATAAATTTAAGAGTGATTCACAACGCTTGGCGATTTCACTCCAAGCGGGTTTAGTGTTTATGGCACAATGGTTTGGCTAAGGTGTCAGCGTTGTTCACACCTTAATTTGGCGTTATGTGCTTTCGGAGAAAACAATGAAAAAGAGCCTAATCTTAGCCTTAGCTAGTCTTTCGTTTGGCGCCCTTGCTGATGAGGAAGTTATTGATTGCGATACCGCGTTTACAACAATCGAGGTAAATCAGTGTGCCGCTATTGAGCTTGATGCAGCGAAAACTGAGCTAGAGAAATACCTAAAGGCTAGCTTTGACCATAACTCGTTTGACCCAAAGTTAGTCGAAGCGATGAAGCTAGCTCAAACGGACTGGCAAACATATATGTCCTCACATTGTGATTCGGTATATACACAATGGCGTGATGGAACTATTCGTGGTGTCATGGGGATATCTTGCAAAACTAAGCTAACGAAGCAAAGAACGCATGAATTGTGGGAAAGTTTCTTAACTTATATGGACAGCACGCCACCAGTTTTACCAGAACCAAGTTTGTAGTAAGACTTCAACCACGCACATAACAATAAATTTAAGCAGATTCGCAACGTTAGGCATTTTAGGTTTGTTTAATAATTGTTCTATTAGCTTCTTGTTAATTTGTCATTGTAGAGTTGAGCCAAGCTTTTTCCACTCTTCGAATACGCTCCTTTTGCAGTTGAGTTTATAGATCATCAATACTTACATAAATGCTCTGTTCATATTCGCGCTCCTTCGAGATAACCAGCAGTTCAATATTCACAACCTTAATGTCACATCATGTGTTTGAAATAAAACGGAGGAAATCAATTGATAGAACTTAAAACAGTCGGCTTGTTTTTTGTAACGGCAATAGCAGAAATACTGGGCTGTTATTTACCTTACCTCTGGCTAAAGGAAGATAAGTCGGTCTGGTTATTAGTTCCTGCGGCGTTCTTCTTAGCTTTGTTTGCGTGGTTGCTTTCTCTCCATCCAACTGCCGCAGGCCGGGTTTACGCAGCCTACGGTGGCGTTTATATTTTTGTGGCGATTCTGTGGTTGTGGATTGTTGATGGATTTCGTCCCAGTTTATGGGACATAGTTGGTGTTTCTGTATCTATGTTGGGAATGGCAATCATAATGTTTGCACCAAGAGCCACATAACAGTCCAGTTGGCTCTATGCTCTCTAATGACGGTGGCTTGGTTCGGTACTAGTGCCGCCAATTTCTGTTTGTGACTTAAGCTACTATTAAGTCTCACGCAATACTAAGGTTGGAGGACCTATGAAAGCAAAAGGGAAATGTCTATGTGGCTTGGTAGAGCTGGAAGTAGAGTACGCCAGTAAAGAAGTGGCAGCTTGCCATTGTAGTATGTGTAGAAATTGGTCGGGTGGCCCGATGTTAGCGATTGATTGTGCCGATGCAGTTAAGATAACGGGTGAATCTAATGTAGTTAGATATCAATCATCCGATTGGGCGGAAAGAGGTTTTTGCGGTAAGTGCGGTACTCACTTGTTCTACTTTTTAGTACCGAACAATCAATACCACCTTCCTGTTGGGCTATTGGTGTCTGGCGATGACTACAAACTCACTCACCAAATCTTCATTGACGAAAAGCCCGAGTATTACGAATTTAAAAATGAAACTCACGATATGACAGGGGCGGAAGTTTTTGCTCACTTTGAAAGTGGTGAATAAATAATACCTTTGTAGTTACACTGTAACTATGAGCTCATTCTAAATTGGACTTATAGGGTTTGGTATATTGTCGTGGTAGCCTTGTACCCATACGAGGGCGTTAAAGGAAGAACATGATCATAGGACTTAACCATATAACTATTGCTGTTAGAGATTTAGAGCGTTCTTTAAAGTTCTACACCGAAACCTTGGGCTTCGCCGCTCACGTAAAGTGGGATAGTGGAGCCTATCTCTCCGTTGGTGAACTTTGGTTTTGTCTTTCACTCGACGAACCTTGCCCTAAACACGACTACACACATATTGCGTTCGATATCGAATCGAAAGATTTTGAAGCTTTTACAGGGCGTGTGATTTCATCGGGTGTCGAAATCTGGAAAAAGAATAAGAGTGAAGGGCAATCAATTTATCTGCTTGATCCTGATGGGCATAAACTAGAAATACATTCTGGCTCGCTCCAAAGCCGATTAGAGTCGCTAAAAACTAAGCCTTATAACGGCCTTGTTTGGCTTTAATGTTCCTTTCCTTTCAAACTTCCCATTCGCATGTTCACATAAGTCGTTCTCCTTTTATTGAGTACGACTTATGTGTGACTGGCGCATATCTACAACAAAATGATTCCATTCTTTACCAAACTCGCTAGATTAGTAACAACAAAAGGGTTAGAACCTCATAAAACAGTGTTGTGTATCAACACGTTGCCAATGATTTCGTGAGAGGACGTTTTATATTGATTTCATTTCAGCTTACCGCCGACTTAGAGGTTTCTGCCAAACTAACTTTCGAAAATATGGCCCCTTATTACGCCCACTATGGCGTTGATTGGGAATGCTCGAAAATACACGAGCAAATTGTGTCTCTTGAAAACTGGGATGTGCTGTACAACGGTGAAGTGGTTGGTGCTATTCGCTTAGCTTACGATGGCGATGATTGTTGGTTACGTGATTTACAAGTGAGTGGCGAGTATCAAAATAAAGGGATCGGTGCAGCAACGTTGTCTGAAATTGAACGCCTGGCGCACAACAAGGGCTCGCGCCGGTTGTGGTTAAGAGTATTTAAAATCAGCCCTGCACGAAACTTGTACTTAAGATCTGGCTTTTTCATGGATAGAGAAGAAGAACGATTCCACTACATGTGTAAAGAGCTATAGGCAGGAAATTAAACCAGCAATAAAAGACCATAGCTAAGGAGAGCGAATGGATACGGATATCTTTAAAGTTGAAGTGTTAACCAGTGAGCACGTGAAACACGTCACTCAGCTGTGGCGCGATTCAATGAGTGAAGCGCTTGGCATCGAGCCTGTTCATTCTTTTCAGTCTCAAGCCTATTTTCTCGAATACGTTCTTCCCACCGATTATCAGGTTGTAGTAGTTGTTGACTCGCTTACTGCATTACCTGCGGCCTTTATGGCAAGTTCTGATCTTGAAGTAAACCAGTTGTACGTAGCTCCGCAGTACCAAAACCTTGGTATTGGCCGGCATTTATTGAATTTAGCCAAGATGCGTTCAAACGGCTCGCTTATGTTGCGTACATTTGAAGTCAATCTTCGCGCACAAACATTTTATCAGTCCCACGGTTTTGCCATCAGAAGCGGCGATTCGAATAATGAAGAGGGCTTGCCGGATCTGGTTTGCAACTGGAATCGTTAATGCCAGTTTCAGCAACCTTTGAAATTACGCGCGGAGTGTTTGAGCGCTCAAACAAGGAATAGTTATGTCTAAGGAATTAAAAGCATCTTCTTTAAAGGTACAAACGTTTTTGTCTGACCGAGGACAAGACTTTGTTGTCCAACAAATGCCTAGTTCGACAAGAACGGCTAAGGAAGCCGCTGATGCGATAGGGTGCACGGTGTCCCAAATCGCAAAATCGCTGATTTTTAAACACTCGGAAACTGGCGAGCCTGTTTTAGTTGTGGCTTCGGGCACTAACATGGTGTGTTCCAATAAGGTAAAAGACGCAACGGGCATCGTTTTGAAAAAGGCAGACGCAGCATTTGTACGAGACAAAGTTGGTTATGCAATTGGTGGGGTTCCACCTGTCGCGCACAATGAAAAAGTACACACCATTTTAGATAAAGATCTACAGCAATATTCAGAGATATGGGCGGCGGCGGGCACACCTAATTCGGTATTTAAGCTCAACCCTCAACATTTAGGTGAATTGACCGATGGGACATGGATAGATTTGGCGCAATAGATGATGTAAATGGAGATTGCCCCGAAAGGGGCAGTCTTAGCAGCGTCTGAGTAGTAATGAACGTAAATGGCCACCAGAATTAAAGTGATCCATATGCTGAACTCTTCAATTGTTCGATGTGACCACGACTGTGTTTACTGGGCTGAAATTGAACGAATGTTCCAACGAGAATGGCCCGATTTTTTATTTGATGATTACTCTAAGCAATTGCCTAATCCGATCGCTTTTTTCAATCAAGATGCCTTAGTCGCAGCCCTTGCTTATACGTTCTATAAACACCCACTAAAAGATCAACAAGCGCTTTGGGTTAACGCGTTGTACGTAAATCTTAATATGCGTGGAAAAGGTATCGCCAGTAAGCTGATTGAACAGGCTATGGCTGATGCTGCGGGTTCAGGATATAGCCAATTGCTGGCTTATACCGATGTGCCTAATTTGTATGAACATTTGGGCTGGAGCGAAATCGAGGCTAGCTCCGAGCCAAACCACAAAGTCATGGGCATTGACTTAACGCCAAAATATCATAAGCAGAGTGAGCAGAATTCTTATCGGTAACGGACAGTCCGACACTAGCCTTTATACCTAATGCAAACTATCAATAACGAAACGTCATAAGCGATTTAGGTGAAAGGGGTTTTAACTTAGTGAAGTAACCCAATATATTCAAATACGTTCAACGTAATTAACGTCTTACCAATCTCGCTCTTTGCTAATGTTTGTAAAAGCGACATGAGTTTAGACAGCAAAGCACATCGGGTGCGAAATAATAAGAAGGACACACCATGACAAACCAATACACACCACCAAAAGTTTGGGTCAATGAAACAAATGGTGGAAACAAATGGGCTAACATCAATAGCCCGGTATCAGGTGCACGTTTCGATAAAGAACTTCCAGTTGGCGAGCATGCTTTACAACTTTATTCGCTTGGCACACCGAACGGTCAAAAAGTGACTATTATGCTTGAAGAGCTTTTGGCTCAAGGTATCAAAGAAGCTGAATACGATGCGTATTTGATCAACATTGGCGAGGCAGATCAGTTTTCTTCGGGCTTCGTGGGTGTTAACCCAAATTCAAAAATCCCAGCCCTCGTTGATAAATCAGCTGCAGAGCCTGTTAACGTTTTTGAGTCGGCTTCGATCCTTGTCCACTTAGCGGAGAAATTCGATAAGTTTTTACCTAAATCCGGACCAGCTAGAACCCAAGCATTTAACTGGTTGTTCTGGGCACAAGGTTCAGCGCCATTCTTAGGTGGTGGCTTTGGTCACTTCTATGCGTATGCCGATGAGAAGCAAGAATACCCAATTAATCGCTTTGCGATGGAAGCGAAACGTCAATTAGATGTGTTGGACAAGCAGCTTGCGAACAACACGTTTGTTGCGGGTGAAGAATACACCATTGCGGACATGGCGATTTGGCCTTGGTACGGTAACTTAGCGCTTGGAAAGCTGTACGATGCAGCAGAGTTTTTACAGGTTCATGAGTATAAGAACGTGGTTCGTTGGGCTCAAATGATGGCTGAGCGTGAGGGCGTTCAGCGTGGTCGTATTGTCAACCGCGCGTTTGGTGAAGAGTGGGAACAATTGGCCGAGCGTCACAGCGCTGCAGATATCGATGCAGTGCTCGCGAAAGCGCCGAAATAATCTCATTCAACGTCACCAGAGATAACGAAAGAACCCACATGAATGTGGGTTCTTTTTTAGTTAAATAGGCTTGGCATTAAGCAGGAGTGAACGGGTTCGTTGTTGTAATCCAATTCTGTAAGAAGCTTGTCACCTTGAACGGTAATGTTCTTTACGCCCATATGGTGAAGATCGTCGATTGTGTAATGCCAACCATCGATAGTTTGATTGTTCTGACAAGAGGTGTTTTTTGTTTGACCGTAGTTGGTAATGTGCTGATCAACTTGTATGGTTTCAAAGAATTTGGTTTCTTTTATTCGCAAGTGGTTTAAGTAAGCAAAGAACTGCTCTTGTGCGTCGATAGGTACTGAATGTTTCCACAATTCATCATCTTGCTTCGCGCCGCCATGCCAACCTATGAGGCTATCTTTTTTGACTTCGACGTTTTTTCCCGCCGTTAATACATAGTTTGCGCAGGCCGAAAAACAGAGTTTACTGACTACAACGTCCCAATTGTTCTCTTTCACAAAATATCCAAATTCAATCCCTGCTTCCATGTCTCCACCAGGGCTGGTGATTCGAAGCGTATCAATTTTTTGGTCTGACTCTCGAACGATTCTTATCGCTTCCAGTACAGCTCCGCCGGTAATTGCGCCGTCGTAGACTAGAGTATTCCCTGTGATTAAGATTTTTTGCTGCTCGGGAAACCAAACTTCGGTCGTTGCACAGCCAGATAATAGGGCAGCAGTGACAACTAATGAGGCTCTGACCATTGAAAATATTCCTTGCTGTCGAGATAAAGTAACGGATAACTAAGTCATCTTCACACGAGCGGAAGATTTCAAACACGAGTAAACCAGATTGATTCGGCGCTATTCACGGTTTGTTTGTTAACGTTACATTCGTGTATTAGATATGTGCCGCTGTTTGCTACCAGCAATTTTAACGATAGCTCTGACTACATATTTTGATAGTTAGGCCCGCCGCCACCTTCTGGCGGGCGCCAAGTGATGTTTTGCGAAGGATCCTTGATGTCGCAAGTTTTACAATGAACACAGTTAGCTGCGTTAATCTGTAATGCTTTTTGTCCTTCAGTTTCTACGATTTCATAAACCCCAGCAGGGCAGTAACGCTGACTCGGTTCATCGAATGTCGCTAGATGCTGACTAATCGGAATTAAATGGTCTGCTAATACGAGATGACAAGGCTGATTTTCTTCGTGTTGAGCGCCTGATAAGTAAACAGACGACGGTTTATCAAAGCTCAGTTTCCCATCTGGCTTAGGATAAGAAATCGGCTTAGATTCTGAAATGGAATTGAGGCATTGATGATCGCTTTTCGTGTCTGAGGCTGAAAGAGGGAAAGGGCGCGAAAATATCGGTTGCCAAACATTTTGATCCACAACGTTAAGCGCACCGCCTAGTACACTACCAAACTGGTGAATATAAGGGCCAAAGTTTCTTGATTCATTGAGCTCTTCAAACAGCCAAGACGATTCGAAATGTCCCGCGTAATTAGGCTCTGTATAAGCATTACCTGCATTCAGTTCTTCGGCAATCGCTTCAGCGGCGAGAATACCGGACTTCATTGCTGTGTGGCTTCCTTTGATTTTGGCAACGTTAAGCGTGCCAGCATCGCAACCAATGAGTAACCCACCAGGGAACTGCTGTTTAGGAAGTGATGGTAGTCCGCCTTTGGCAATCGCCCGCGCGCCATAGGCAATCCTTTGGGCGGAAGACAGATGCGTTGATATTGCTGGATGATGTTTGAAACGTTGGAACTCGTCGAATGGACTCAGATGGGCATTCGAGTAATTGAGGTCGGTAATAAGGCCGACGGCGATTTGATTATCTTCCATATAATAAAGGAAACCACCACCGGTGGTGCTTGTTTCACTTAAGGGCCACCCAGTTGTGTGAATGACTTGTCCGGCTTGGTGTAGCGCACTCTCTGTATCAAGTTGCCAGATCTCCTTAATGCCTAACGCATAGTGCTGTGGTGCACAGTTAGCGTCTAGGTCAAACTGTTTGATCAGTGCTTTGCCCAAGTGCCCCCGAGCGCCCTCGGCAAACACAGTGTATTTTCCTCGTAGCTCAATACCCGATTCGTAATTTTGCTTTTGGTTTCCTTTCTTATCCAAGCCCATATCGCCCGTGTTAACACCTGTGACTGCACCTTTTGGGTCGAGATTAAAATCGGCTGCAGGAAAGCCAGGAAAGACTTCAACACCAAGTTGCTCTGCCTGTTGTCCAAGCCAGCGACATAAGTTAGCAAGACTAATGACATGGTTGTCGCTAGTGTTAGTCATGAGTTTCGGGGTTAGAAAGTGAGGGACAGAAACGTGGTTGTTTTCAGTCGTCAGGAAGACAAAAGAGTCACTGCTTACAGGTGTAGAAACTGGCGCGCCTAGAGAGCGCCAATCTGGAAACAGTTCTTCTAAGGCGTGAGTTTCAAACACGGCGCCAGACAAGATATGCCCGCCAACTTCGGCCGCTTTATCAACTACGCAGATACTAGTGTTACCTTGAGTTAGCTGTGCGAGTTTACAAGCACAAGATAGACCGGCAGGGCCTGCGCCAACGATAACAACGTCAAACTCCATGCATTCTCTTTCCATTTCTACACTCGCTCTGTTGGTGTTGTAAAGCTGCAAAAACAGTTAAGCCACAACAATAAATATAGTCCAGTTGACGTAAACGTAAACTCAACTAAGCTCATTGGTAATAGCGAAACTCCCTTAAGTCTGGGAGGAAAATAGCTGGTGAAGCAATGAAATCTGTAGAGCTATTCGAAAGGAGGCACTGTGAAAATATTAGTTGCGATTAAACGAGTTATTGATCCTTACGTAAAAATTAGAGTTAAGCCCGATCACTCTGGGGTTGAGTCTAACAACGTTAAAATGTCGATGAATCCATTTTGCGAAATCGCTGTCGAAGAAGCCGTACGGCTTAAAGAAGCTGGCAAAGCTGAAGAAGTGATCGTAGTTTCCGTTGGCGATAATGCGAGCCAAGAGCAACTACGAAATGCCCTAGCACTGGGCGCTGATAGGGCAATTCATGTCCAAGTTCCAGAGCAGAGTTCTCCGTTAACTATTGAGCCCCTTACGGTCGCTAAAGTGCTTAAATCCATAATGGATAATGAACAACCGGGTATTGTGCTTTTAGGCAAACAATCTATAGATTCCGACAACAATCAGGTTGCTCAGATGCTTTCGGCGCTAAGTCGGCGTGGGCAGGCTACATTTGCCTCTAACGTGGATATTTCCGGTGACGCTGTCACGGTGGTTAGGGAAGTCGATGGTGGTTTAGAGACCGTCCAACTCGCCATACCCGCAATTATCAGTACGGATTTAAGGCTAAACGAGCCGAGGTATGCATCGCTCCCTAATATCATGAAAGCTAAGAGAAAGCCGTTAGAGGTTATTACGCCAGAGAGTTTAGGTATTGAGCTAACTAGCAGCCAAGAAGTCCTCGAGGTGATGGCACCACCGAGCAGAAGCGCTGGGATTAAAGTGGATAGCGTAGAGCAATTGGTTGATAAGCTTAAGAACGAAGCTAAGGTGATTTGAGGCCAAATTGGCTGATATAAAATACTTATTACTAAGTTGCTTGTTACGAAAACGTTTGGAGCACAGCGACTTTAATTATTTCGTGTAAGGGAGACAGCGATGAGTGAATCCAACACAAATGTCTTGATTATCGCAGAGCACGACGGGCAATCTTTATCACCCGAAACCTTTAGAACAGTTACGGCATCGAAAGCGTTGTCTGATACTGACAGTAGAAGCGTTTCAGTTTTGGTTTTCGGTGGCAATGATCAAGTTACCGAGCAAGCCAAAACTCTTCCCGAGGTGAGTTGCGTGATAAGCGCAAACCAGCCACAGTTTGAGCATTTACTGGCAGAACCTGTTTCCGAGCTAGTGAACTTACTGCAGCAGGAAAAGAAGTTTACTCATATTCTCGCCGCAGCAACAACGTTCGGAAAAAATCTTTTGCCTAGAGTGGCGGCTCTGCTTGATGTAGGGATGCTTTCCGATGTGATTGACTTTGAATCCAGCGATACAGTGCTAAGGCCAATCTATGCTGGCAACGCACTTGCGAAGATTAAATCTAATGATTCCGTTAAAGTCATTACTGTCCGAGCCTCCGCGTTTGATTTACCAGAAGACATTCCCAGTGGCGAAGCGACTGTAGAGAGCTTCGATGCAGAAATCACTAATGAAGTATCAAAGTACATTAGTGAGCAAAAAGTGAAGTCAGAACGCCCAGAACTACCTGCTGCAAAAGTAGTCGTCTCAGGCGGGCGAGGGCTGGGAAGTAAAGAGAACTTCCAGTTAGTTGAAACTCTGGCCGACAAACTAGGTGGTGCAATAGGGGCGTCGAGAGCGGCTGTAGACGCTGGATTTGTGTCGAATGATTTACAAGTTGGTCAAACAGGTAAGATCGTTGCGCCTGACTTGTATATTGCAGTCGGTATATCCGGTGCGATTCAACACTTGGCTGGAATGAAAGATTCAAAGGTAATTGTTGCGATTAATAGCGATGCTGAAGCGCCTATTTTTGAAATTGCAGACTACGGATTAGTCGGCGACTTATTTGAAGTACTCCCGCAGCTTATTGAAGCGTTAGATTAATCAGCAAGAAGTGAGTGAGGAAAACAGTTGGAAGAAGCTGTTTTCCTTTTTCCGTCTTATCTATTGTCTCTTATCTCTTCTCTTATCTCTTATTAAGGGGTTAAATTAAAACGCCCCATTCACTACTTAGGGAATGGGGCGTTTATCTTATTAGGCCATTGGCTATTTCACGATTTGATTTTAGCTACTGGATTTCTGTAAGTGCTTAACCAGCGCTTTTATGAATCGAGCAGCTTCTCCGCCCGTACAAGCACGATGGTCAAAGGTCATGGATAATGGCATCGCTTTTACAGCGATTGGCTTGTCATTTTTCATGATGACTTTCTCTATGATTCGTCCTGCTCCCACAATCGCGACCTGTGGTGGTGAAACTACTGGCGTCGCATAAATACCAGCAATAGCCCCAAAGTTAGAAAGCGTTATGGTTGCATGCTGCAACTGTTCTCTACCAATTTTGCGTTGGCGAATGCCATCTACCGTGTCGTCTAACCACTGCCTGATGCCTTTTGCACTGTAATCATCGGCGTGACGTAGCACTGGTACATACAGACCATGACTACTGTCTACGGCGATACCAATATTAACGGCTTCGTGTACACAACGAGTCATGGTTTCAGCATCAAACCAAGCGTTTAACGCTGATTCTTGATGGCACGCGTGGATCACAGCTTGGATCAAACGGATAGAGATGTCTTCACCATCACGCCATTTGTCCAAAAGCGCTTCTTCGGTAATCGTTACGTTAGCGACATCGTGATGCGACTCCGCCATGGTGTTCACCATGGTTCTCCTTGCTCCTTTTAATACCTCTGTACCAGGCTTTTGTTTGTCGCACTGCGAGTAAATATCAGCGTCTACAATCAAGCCATCAGGTCCGCTTCCGCTGATCAACTTAAGATCCACACCGAGTTTTTGTGCGAGTAGTCGTGCAGAGGGCATTGCGCTAATCACATCGGCTGGTGGCGTGTTGTGTTGGCTCCCAATCCAGAAATCATCGACTTCAACTTGATGATTTTGCTGCGAAACATTTCCTACAACAGTCGCAGCATCTTGTTTCGTTGCCGAGGCGGTGGATTCAGCTTGCGCTTCGCCTTCTACTTCTTCTATTTCAAGCAGCAGGGCTCCGATATTAATCACATCTCCTTCGTTGCCGTGTCTTCTAACTATTTTCCCACTATAAGGAGCGGGAACCTCAACGACTGCTTTTGCAGTCTCAACCGTTAGAATGACTTGATCGATCTCTACTTCGTCACCGACGTTCACGTGCCATTGGATAATCTCTGAATCTGCTAAGCCTTCTCCTAGATCGGGCAAAGTAAATGTTTTCATTTCCATCCCTCCACAAGCTCTCGCGCTGCGTTCACTATGTCTTGCTCTGTGACTAAGAAATAATCTTCGTTACGGTAGTACGGCATCACGGTGTCCATGCCCGTAACCCGTTTTGGTGGTGCTTTAAGTAGGCACATGGCTTCTTCGGCGGTACGGGTAATGATTTCAGCGCCAACACCACATGTTTTACTCGCTTCGTGAACCACAAGTAAGCGTCCTGTTTTTTCGACGGATTTAAGAATGGTCGCCATATCAATGGGTTTGATACTCGCGAGATCAATCACTTCAACTTCTATGCCTTGTTTTGAAAGAGCTGCAGTGGCTTGCAGCGCTTCGACTACACATGCCCCCCAGGTCACTAAAGTCAGATCTCGGCCTTTGCGTAAGGTAAAACAGGTATCTAAGGGAAGTGCTTGACCGTTATCGACAACATCGGATTTTACGGTTCTATAAATGCGCTTGGGTTCGAAGAACATAACCGGATCGTTACTGCGAATCGACGCGAGCAATAGTCCATATGCACGCTGCGGAGACGATGGAATGACAACTTTAAAGCCAGGAATGTGAGCAAATAAGGCTTCTATACTTTCTGAGTGGTGCTCTGGGGCATGAATTCCACCGCCGAACGGCGCTCGAAACACAGCTGGGCAGGTTAACCGCCCCCGGGTTCGGTTTCGCATTCTAGCTGCATGACACATCAAGTGTTCCATAGCGGGAAATACAAAACCTTGGAACTGGAACTCAGCGATAGGGCGTAAACCTTGCGTCGCCATCCCAACAGTTACGCCGCCTATCAGAGCTTCGGCTAGAGGGGTATCGATGACGCGCCGTAGCCCATATTTTTCTTTGAGCCCAACAGTGGCACGAAACACACCGCCGTTATCACCGACATCTTCTCCTAAAACGACGACATTATTGTCGTGTTCCATTTCATGATGCAATGCTAGGTTTACGGCTTCGACTAAGGTGATTTCACTCATGTTTACCTCCCTGCATGCGCATCGCTTTGTTAATCAACTCGTCTCGTTGACGGTGAAGCTCAGTAGGCATGGATTCGTAAATGAAATCGAACGCCGACTCTGGCGCTTGGGGTGGCATGGTTAAATACCGTTCTACGGCTTGCTGGACAAGTTCTTTGCTGTGTTCAGTCCACTCGACGTCTTGTTCTTCCGACCACTCACCTTGTGCGATGAGGTACTTTTTCAAGCGAGCGATGGGTTCATACTGCCATGCTTGCTGTAATTCATCTTCGCAGCGATATCGGCTGGCGTCATCTGCTGTAGTGTGGTCGCTGAGTCGGTAACTTATTGCTTCGATGAGGGTTGGGCCTTTGCCTTTTCGTGCTCTATCTAATGCTTCCGACACGGTGTCATACATAGCAACAACATCGTTGCCATCTACTGTTATCCCGTGAATTCCAGCGCCTTTGGCTTTTTCTGATAAAAATTCAGCGGCACATTGAAGTGCTCGGGGGACGGAAATTGCCCATTGATTGTTGTTCACGACGAAAACCAACGGAATGTTCCACGCGCCAGCGCAGTTAATCGATTCGAGGAAATCTCCTTTGGAAGTTGCGCCATCTCCGCAAGTAACCAGTGCAGCTTGATGCTGACCTTGAATTTTTAGCGCTGATGCAACACCTACCGCATGTGTACATTGTGTCGCGATAGGAACACAGAAAGGCAGGTCTCTACATTGATGGCTATCGTTATTTCCATCTTGTATGTCCATTGGCCAGAAGTCACTACCACGTTCATCGCCGCCCCAATATTGGAGGTTTTTCTCCATCGGAATTCCACGAGCCCACATAGCGGGTAGATCACGATAGTAAGGAATGAAAACATCGTCTTTATGCAGTGCTCTACCTACTGCGATACCGACGGCCTCGGCTCCTAAATGAGAAGGGTATGTGCCTAGCTTCCCCGTCCTTTGTAGAGCAACAGCTTTGTTGTCATAAGTACGAGTCAGCACCATGTCGCAGTAGAAACTTTTTAACTTTGCAACATTAGCCCAATCGGGAAGTGAATCGACAAGATTACCTTGATTGTCGATATAGCGTTTCATTGGTAATGCCTGAACGTTCATCTCAAGCTCCTTTTGAGTATGCCCGCGGGCTAGCTTCATATGAGCTCGCGACTAACAGGCAAATCGAAACCAACATTCATTTTCTGTTTCGGATGAGTGTGCTGTAGAAACCAACAACACCGCTTTATTTCGCTATTAACTCCGAACTATTTAGTGATGAATCTTGGAGTCACTGTATAAGTTAAGTGTAACTAAAATGTTAAATCCTGCTAAAAATCGAAAGCAAGCAAACAGTAAAGAGGGGCTTACAGTGCTTGTTTTTAGATGAATATTTCAGTTTTTCTTATGGTGAAGAGCAAAATTTGAAAACTTTCACTAGAAGCGACGAAAAATTCGCAATAAACGAGCGGACATTTTTTCTTACTCGGAAGTGAGGGAGTTCAATCGAGTATGACCGAGATCTTAATCTTGTATAAGTGTTCTGCTAGAAGTCTAATTAAATGCTAATTTTATCATTATATTAAGGACTTATTGATCATGTCTTAGTGACTTATTTAGTCAATGAAAGGAGCTCGAAATGGAATTTGATTGGGTCGAATGGTTTGGATACTTAGCGTCATTGGTAGTGCTAGTCTCACTTACAATGACTTCTATCGTCAAACTAAGGGTAATTAACTTTATCGGTTGTTTGCTCTTTGCTGCATTTGCGTATTTCATTGATTCCTATCCCACAATGCTAATGAATCTAGGTATTGCAGGTATTAACGTGTATTACCTTTATGGGCTATACACGGCAAAAGAGCGTTTTAAACTGATTGGCGCTTCTGTTGACTCTGAATACTTCCAACACTTCGTCCAAACCAATCAAGCGGACATTGAGCGCCAAACCGATGTTGGCACTTTAAAGACTGCTGACACTGCCTTTTATATGCTGAGAAATAACAGCATAGCGGGTGTATTAGTCGGTAATTGTAACGATTCAGAAACCCTAGACATACAGCTCGATTTTGTGACACCCGAGTTTCGAGACATGAAAATCGCACATTACTACTATGAGTCACACCCTGATGTGATGAAAGAAAGAGGTATTTCTCAGTTACGTGCGGTAGCGAAAACTGAAGAGCACCGCGAATACTTACTCAAAGTTGGATTCGAAATTGATCAAGACCTTGAAGGTGAACTGCGCTATATAAAAGCACTTTAATTCAACTCGCTAATAGACATTACATAGGAATACATAGCGCATTCGGTGAGGTATACTGGCTTGGTTACAAGTTTGAACAGTAAAGGAATGAGATGAGTAGTATTTTAGAGTGTATACGCACAGTTGGACGAGGTGAAAGGGGGCGTAAACCTTTAACATTTGAACAAGCTTATCGTGTAATGAAGGAATATCTAGCCGGCGAAATGCATGATGACCAAATGGCCATGTTGCTGATGTTGATTCGTGTACAGAATGAAACCAAGCAAGAAATCGCAGGATTTGTTACCGCTTTCCAATCTTTAGTCCCAAATATCGGCGTTGATATTGATTGGCCATGTTATGCGGGAAAACGACCGGCAGCAGGTAAGCCATGGCATGTAATCGCTGCGCGCTTGTTGGCTGACAATGGCTATACTGTTCTTCTTCATGGATACGACGACAAACCCGCAAGCAGAGAACACGCAGAGCACTATCTTGATGCGTTAAATATCCCACTTGCCGACAATGCTGACCATGCTAAAGCGCTCATTTCTGAGCATGGTATCGCTTATTTGCCGCTTGGTCATTTTGCTCCTCAAGCAGAAACGATGATCAGTTGGAAAAGTCGCTATGGCCTGCGAACTCCTATCAATACTGTTGTTCGAGCGCTCAACCCTGGCGGTGGCCGACTAGGGTTACGTGGGAGTTTCCACCCAGGCTTTCAACAACTACACGCTGAAATTGAACATGAAATAGGAGAGGTTGCTCATTCTGTTATCTCTTTTAAAGGCCAATCGGGTGAATCGGAATACAATCCTAAAGTGAGTCAAACAGTTTGGTTGAGTCAACCTGACGGCGTTGAGTCTTACTATTGGGATTCAATTTTCGACGAAGAGCCTTGTTTACCTGCAACTTGCCCACTTGGTACGCCAGAAGAGGAGGCTGTGAACATGGCAAACACTGTCATTTCTACGATGGCGTCAATATTGTTTACCGATTTGAAAGATCGAGAGCAAGCTCACCGTAAAGCAACAGATATTTGGAATACCTACTGTCAGCAGTAATAAACGGGTTCAATAAAAAATCCCGCGATAAGACGCGGGATTTTTTGTATCGATGGGAAATCTAGAGTTACGCTGTAACCATATCACCATGCAACTATGTAGTTATGCGTACTGTGCAACCAGTGATTCCCAAGACTGCCTTTGGTTCTCTAAATTCTTTTTAATTTGCTTATAGCGCACACTCAAGATTGAGTGCTCATACTTTTTAACCAAATCCGCTTTCTTGCTTTCTAGCAATTGCTTTTTCACTTCATAGTATTCGTTCATGCAAGACATAAGTGCTTCGAACTCATTCTGAATATTGCTGTTCAGTAGGTGATAGTTAGGCAAGTGCTGGATTTTACTTTGAGCCGATTTCAACGTCATTTGTGCACGTGTCTTATCAATCTTAAGCTGGGGTGCCTTACGCAGTTTCTTCGCTAAACCCAACCAAGAGGCACATTTAATTAGCCATTTAGTTGGATCGTATTGATACCAAAGAATGCCATTGCGATAGTCATTTTCAAAAATATGGTGGTAGTTGTGGTAGCCCTCGCCAAAGGTAAAGAACGCCAGAATACCGTTGTCACGCGCGGTGTTCTTATCGGTATAAGGCTGGCTGCCCCAGATGTGCGCAAGAGAGTTAATAAAGAAAGTAGTGTGATGGTTTAGCACAAGTCGTACTGCACCAACAATTAGGAACATCCCGATGACATCGCTATAGATAAAACCTAGCCCGATCGGAACACCAAAATTCATTAATAGCGCCAAAGGCACGTAGTATTTATGTTGCCACATAACGATTTCATCTTTTTGTAAATCGCGGCAATTACTGTAATCAGAGTACTTGGCTTTGTTGTAGTGGCGAAGCATCCAGCCAATATGCGAAAACCAAAAACCACGTTTAGCTGAGTAAGGGTCTTTATCGTTATCGTCTACGTGCTTGTGGTGGACACGGTGATCGGAACTCCAGTGCAGTGCGCTATTTTGCAAGGCGAATGCACCGCCCAATGCGAATAGGATTCGAAGGCTCCAATGAGCTTCGTAGGCTTTGTGAGACCATAGGCGGTGGTATCCGGCGGTAATCGATAAGTTGCAGAAAGAAAACGTTAAGATCAGCCAGACTAAGTGCTCTAGTCCGTATCCATTGAAGTAACCGTAAATCGGCGCTGCCACGGTAGCGAGCAGCATGCTTGAAGAAAAGATAAAGATATTCAGCCAAATCAACGGTGGCTTATCTTGGGTGTTCATTGTTGAATTTTCCTTTGAGCTAACAACTGTTCGCTAGAATATCAGCGAACACGTGTAAGTCAAATTGCGATTTTAAAAAATGTGAATAGAATGTTTGGCTTTCTAACTGTAAATGAATAGTATGAATGTTGTAATTCCTCTTACAGGAAGTAATAAGGAACTAAGAATGGAACTTAAAGTAGCTGAATATAGCGATTACGAACGTATCGCGCAGCTTCATGCGCAGAGTTGGCGCACATACTACAATGGAATCCTAGGCGATTCTTTTCTTAAAAACGACGTCCAAGACGACCGTTCGGTAATCTGGCAAACGCGTTTGATCAATCCACCATTCAATCAACATGTGCTACTTATCGAAGAAGGCGGCCTGCTTTGCGGTTTTGTATGCGCATTTGGTAACCACGACTTCGAAAAAGGTACGATTATCGATGCTTTACACATCGACGAGAACTACCGTGGTAGAGGGCTGGGGCAAAAACTTTTAATTGAAATAGCGAATTGGATTGACCAGCACTTTGGTCAATCGGGCGTGTACTTAGAAGTTATGGCAGAAAACAAGCAAGCTGTTGAGTTTTATGACCGAATGGGTGGTAAGAATTCCCTACAAAGGCTTTGGAATGCGCCATGCGGAAATCAAGTACCGGAGTTAGTTTACACGTGGGATTCAGCGGCAGATTTGAAGAAATCGATAATTGAACATCACTCGAATCACTTCGTAACAGATTGAAACAGTTGAGCAAGTTGTCCTGATATTTCTCGGACATTGTAGCAATAGGCATTGATTAAATTGGAATATAGGTTATTCCTATTTAATTTAACGGTCTATTCATGAAAAAAACTCTTCTCCTATCGACGCTAGCCAGTGCAGTTATACTCGCTGGCTGTAGTGACGAACAAAATAAAAACACACCGCCTCTACCGTTAGTCGTTACCCAGCAAGTAACGCCAGTCGAACATAATCAAAGCAAATCTTACATTGGCCGAATTGAAGCTGTTGAAGATACGAACATTACCGCGCAAGTATCTGGATATCTTCAAGAGCGTCACTTCGAAGAGGGGCAAATGGTTGAGAAAGGCGATCTCCTTTACTCCATTGAGCCGTCTTCATTTGAAGCCCAATTAGCAAGTGCCAAAGCTGCTCTCGCTCAGGCTAGTGCAGCCCTTAAGAAAGCAGAGCTGGACTTCAATCGTGGTAAAAACCTATTACCTCGCGGCAGTATTTCACAATCGGAATTCGATGCGTTAACCGCAGCACTTTTGGGCGCTGAAGCAGAATTAGAAGCTGCGAAAGCGCAAATCAAACTTGCTGAAGTTAACCTTTCTTACACTCAAATCCGAGCGCCATTCAGCGGTCGTATCAGTGATAGTAAAGCAAGTAAAGGCGACCTAGTTTCTCCGTCGTCTGGTATTTTGACGACTTTGGTAAGCTTAGACCCTGTTCATACCGCGTTTAGCGTCAGTGAGCGCGAGCGCTTAGCTCTAGGGATGGATCGTATTCAGGGCGATGGTACTTCAGAAGCGCAAGGCGTAGAAGTTCAAGTTGTGCTTGAAAACGGTGAAGAGTTTGCTCACATGGGGCAGTTGGATTTCTTAGGAAACCGTATCGACATCAATACCGGCACTATCGCAATGCGCGCGGTAGTACCAAATCCAGAACAGCAGCTTTTACCTGGTCAACACGTAAAAGTCGAACTACGTGAAAAAGAAACAACGTCAGTTTCTGTTGTTCCTCGCCGTGCAGTGCAAACTGATTTGGAAGGCGATTTCGTTATGGTGCTGACAGAGGGCAATGTAGCAGAGCGCCGAAACGTAGCACTTGGTAAGCAGCTTGATGAAGGGATTATTATTCTAAGCGGCATTGATAGCAAAGACGTGGTGATTACTCAGGGCCTACAACGTATTCGTAATGGTATGCCAGTACGTGTAGAGCAACCTGAATCCGTCGAAGCAGAAAAAGCAGAATAAGGTTCTTAGATGTTAAGTCGTTTCTTTATACAGCGCCCTAAATTTGCGCTGGTAATTTCCATAATACTGACGTTAGCAGGTGCCATCTCTCTTGCTATTCTGCCAGTTGCGGAATACCCAAAAATTAGTCCACCGTCTGTAAGCGTTACTGCTTACTACACTGGCGCGAGTGCGGAAGTGGTAGAGCAAGCCATTGCTGACCCGATAGAAACCTCGGTCAACGGTGTGGAAAACATGATCTACATGTCGTCGAAAAGTGCGAATGATGGTTCTTATAACCTAAACGTTACTTTCGATGTTGGCACCGACCCAGACATGGCACAGGTTAACGTTCAAAACCGCGTATCCCAAATCGAATCGAAACTTCCTCAGGAAGTTCGAATGGTGGGTGTGACGGTTAAAAAACGTTCTCCAGACCTTCTCATGGTTCTTAACTTCTACTCTCCAGACGGAAAGTATGACGATAAGTTCCTGATTAACTACATTAACCTCAACGTGAAAGACCAATTGGCACGTATCAAAGGTATCAGTGAAGTTAACGTAATTGGTGGCGGTGAATACGCGATGCGTGTTTGGCTGGACCCAGAGAAAATGGCCAACTTAAACCTGACTACGACAGATGTTTATGCTGCCCTTGCTGAGCAAAACGTTCAAGTTGCTGCTGGTCGAGTTGGTGCTGCGCCTTACAACAACCCACAAGAGGTCCAATTTAACCTTGTCACAAAAGGGCGATTGGAGTCGGTAAGCGAATTTGAAGATGTTGTATTACGTGCAAATTCAGATGGATCGACGGTTTATCTAAAAGATGTTGCAAGAGTAGAGCTTGGTAAGAAGTTCTACGACGGTAACGGCATGTTCCGTGGTCAGGATGCCTCAATTGTTGCGTTGTCACTTCAGTCGGATGCTAACGCATTAGAAAGTGGTAAGGCAGTGATGGATTTGCTTGATGGGATGAGTAAAAACTTCCCTGAAGGCATGGCGTACGAAACAAGCTATGACACAACCGTTTTCGTCGCTGAGTCAATTAAAGGGGTAGTCAAAACCTTAGTTGAAGCCATTCTATTGGTTATTGCCGTTACATACTTATTCTTAGGTAGCGCACGTGCAACGTTGATTCCTGTGGTTGCAATTCCAGTATCATTGATAGGTACGTTTGCCATTATGCAGGTGACCGGCTTTACCATTAACACGGTAACGCTATTTGGTTTGATTCTTGCCATCGGTATCGTGGTGGATGATGCAATACTGGTGATTGAAAACGTTGATACTACAATGGCGAAAGACCCAACCATTTCTCCTCGTAAAGCAACATTGCTTGCGATGAAGGAAGTAACCGGGCCGATTATCACTTCTACGCTAGTTCTGCTTGCGGTATTCATACCTGTAGCGATGCTACCGGGGATAACCGGGATTATGTATCGCCAGTTCGCGCTGACTATCTGTATTGCAGTTGTTATCTCATCGATCAACGCTCTAACATTGTCACCAGCTCTATGTTCTTTGGTACTAAAACAAGGTGGTGGTAATACTGCTAGCTGGTTTAAGGCATTCAACCGTGGTCTAGAACGTGTAACCGCTGGATACGGCAAGGTAGCCGGTTTCTTGGTGAAAAAATCAGTACTGCTGATCGCTTTCTTCTTAGTAGCGCTTGCGGCAGTGACTTACTTCTCGAAGACGACGTCTACCGCGTTTGTTCCTCAGGAAGATAAAGGCATCTTGCTAGTTAACGTCCAATTACCAGATTCTGCGTCATTGTCTCGTACTGAAGAAGTAACGAATCAGCTAATGGAAATGGTAGAGCAGGAACCTGGAGTAGATGGTGTAACCGTTGCCAATGGATACTCGTTTATGACTGGTGCTGCTGCTTCGAACGGTGCTTCAATGTTTATCAAGTTGCATGACTGGAGTACGCGTAACGGATTCGAAGGTGATCATGCTGCGAACGCAATTGCTCAGCGTATTAACGGTAGAGCTGCAATGGAGCTTCCACAAGCGGTTGTATTTGCGATGGGGCCGCCAGCGGTACCGGGAATGGGTGCAGCATCTGGTTTTGAGTTTGTACTTGAAGATACGCTAGGGCGCAGCCGTACTGATCTTTCATTGGTCATGTCTGACATGATTCAAGAAGCGAACAAGCAACCTGAAATTGCTTACACCTTTAGTACGTTCCGCGCGAATGTACCACACTATTATGTGGACATTGACCGTGAAAAAGCGCAGCAGCTAGGCATACCGCTATCGTCTGTTTTCCAAACGTTGCAGGGCAACTTAGGCTCGTTGTACGTTAACGACTTTACGATGTTTGGTAAGAACTTCCGCGTAACAATGCAGGCGGACAGTGAACACCGAAGCAGTATGGAAGATCTGGAGCGTTTCCACGTTCGTTCTTCATCTGGAGCGATGATCCCACTTAGCACATTGGTAAGCTATGAGCAGGTGTTTGAACCGGACGTAGCGTGGCGTTATAACATGTACCGTAGTGCAATCATTCAAGGTCAGCCAGCGCCAGGTTACTCAAGTGGTGATGCGATTGCGGCTATGGAACGTGTCGCTGCAGAAGTTCTACCGCAGGGTTATCAATACGAGTGGACTGGTATGGCATACCAGGAAGTTTTAGCGGGTAACCAAGCTATATTTGCTTTCGCATTGGCATTGATCTTTATCTACCTGTTCATGGTTGCTCAGTACGAAAGTTGGACAATACCGCTGGCAATCATTCTGGTGGTTCCGGTAGCAACGCTTGGATCTTTCCTCGCATTGAATTTAACGGGTACACCGCTGAACTTGTACGCTCAAATAGGTCTTGTCTTACTCATAGCGCTCGCCGCGAAGAACGCAATTTTGATTGTGGAATTCGCGAAGGTAGAGCGTGAAGAAAAAGATGTACCAATTGATGAAGCAGCAGTGCAGGGTGGTAAGTTACGTTTCCGTGCGGTTAACATGACATCCTGGTCATTTATCCTTGGTATTTTCCCATTGATCTTCGCAGCCGGTGCAGGTCACGTGAGTCAAAACTCACTGGGTATTTCCCTAATTGGTGGTTTGTTGTGTGTACTACTTGCGGGTACGTTCCTCATCCCAGGTTTCTACGCATTCGTACAAAGACGCCGCGAGAAAATCCATGGTGGCAGTACCAAACTTGTGCCACTAGATGATGATTAATTAACAAGAAAATGAAAAGAGGGCCAATTGGCCCTCTTTTTTTACTGAAGTTTTAGGCTGTTAATGTCAACGCCATCACCATCGTATGGATTTACCGCTCCGCTCCCATAGATACCTAACGCATCTTCTACTTTAATTACTGAGACCGCACAGTTTTCGAATCCTTCACCGAAGCTAAACGAGAACGATTGGGCAGACTTGAAGGTCTTAGAACCATTGTCTAGATCATTCGTGAGTAGAGTAAATCCAGAGTTCAACTCCTGATTAGTACAGTGCTGTAGCTTAACCTTAACCATACCTACCTCGTTGTAGGCGGTAGGTGCAACCTCGTTAAGCGATAGCGTCTTACCAAATACTGGACAAGTGGAAATGAAGCCTTGCTCACGTAGTCTCAATACAATATTTCCGCTTTGGCCGAGTGAAAGGTGTAAAGACTCAGAAAGAATGTTTGATTCAATACTGGTATTTGGATCCGCATGGCCAGTATCACTTTCACCTTGTTTCCAAACCATGACCGACTGAGTTAAATCACAGCCAAGTTGTTCAGGTTCTTTATCGCCTAGTAAGCACATCGCTTGTGCATCGCCTTTATGCGGATAGATTTCTTCACATTGCGCTTGACGTGGGTTATTCGCAAATTCGGATACATTCACTGAACGAAGAAGAACAGGGCTACTTCCATCTGGGCCTTCTTTTTGAATCGTCAAAGTTGTATGGAATTTACTGGCGGCAATAAACAAAGTCTCCGTTTTAAAGCCTTGATCGAGTTCTTCATTCGGCTCAACTTCAGTAGATAAATAATTTAACTCTCCGCCAATATTAACGAACAAACTTGGTGATTCTTCCGAAGTATCAGCAAAGGTAATCGCTTTTACGGTGAAGTCACTGTTATCTGCTTGGCGATACGAGTTTCCATTACCTGCTGCTTTAAGAACAATCTTGTCAAAGCCGGAGTCAATGGTTTCAAAACGTTTGGTGTAACTGCCGTTTGCGCTGTCGGAAGCAAAGGTCTGTGTAGAAACCTTGATGCCATTTTTGTAAAACTCAGCAACACCGGCTTCTTTCTCATAGGCATAGAAGTGCTTAAATTCAATTTCAGCGCTGTACGAGATGTTGTCTTTCAGATCGAATGTGAGTGCTTCCGAGACACCTTGGCGATACGCAAAGCGGTAATCAACTTCGTTTGAAAGAGCGAAACCATTACTTACGTGGCTTCTTACTCCAAGGCCAGAGTATGAACGATTGACGAACGCCCAGCCAAGGTGTGCAGAGCCTGGCCATACAAAGCCTTTAGCAGTAACGGTAATACCATCTTTATGTAAATGGTAAAAATTACGTCCGTAGCCAGCAAAGTCGATACGGCCAGTTAATACGCCATCAGCCGATGTCGTATTTGCATCACTCTGATTACGACACCAAGGATGATGCCAGTTACCTGAGCCCCAATGACGATTCAAACCATAAAAATAGTTGAGTAGGTTAGAGTAGTAACTGTAGCCGCCGTGGTGATAATTACGATATGGACCGTATGGGTGGTAGTGACACATGTTGTTGTCTGTTGAATCATCGACAATCGGTTCTACCTGACGGTATTTAACTTCAAACGCATAGATGGCACCGGGTACTGTAGGAATGTAACTCCTCATGCGGTAGTTTTTGTTACTTCCATCTTGATTGCACGATTCAAGCTCTAAGTTGGCAACCTCACCATCTGCTTCTGAAGGTGGAAAATCAGTTGCGGCAGATTGAGCAAAAATAGGTTTACATGCAACATTGTTTCTTAAATCGTATAACGCTTCTTGTCTGCCTTTTTCTGTCTCTTTGTTAGGGTAGGCTGCCCATTCGTCCGGGTACATTGATGACAGTGAAGAGAAGGTCCAACGGATATCAAACTTGATCTCATTATTAGTGGTAAAGAGGTCTTTTACATAATCAGGTAGCATATCTGGATACAGTTCGACCTGTTCATCAAACTCTAAGCCTTCAATGACTCCCCAATTGGCGTCTTGATTACTACCTTGGTAACCATAAACATACGGCTGAGAGGCAGCTTCTTCAGCAGTCGCGTTCATACACAACCCAGCTAAAGCTATGCTTACTGCGATTTTAGTTTTCATTGTTGTCCCTTACTTAAGAACTATTATTCGTGGAATAGACAAGTTCACTGCGTAATCGATTAACGATTCAGTTGCGCAGATTTTGGGACTAATCTCACATCAAATACACCGTACTAGCCTCATTTAATGCAAATTCAGTGAAATAGCAGCGTTGAAAAGCCGAAAGGACTAAGAAAGAGGATTGGGGTAATAGACCATAAGACTGAGAAAAGCATGAGTTATTACTTAGGTAATTCGGTATGTACAAAAAAGCCCCAGCAATTGCTGAGGCTAGATATTCTGTATTGCTTTAAACGACTACTTAAGCAGTTGTTTCTACACGATTCGCTTTCTTTTCGTTTTGCATTTTTGCTAAGAAGTAAACATTAACACATGCGATGAAGCCGTTGGTGACAACAACTGGCCATGCGTCGATCATCAAACCGTAAGCTGTAAACAGTGCACAACCGATGAAATTTAGTACACGTAGTTTAACGATATCTTTCATGGTGAGTGAGATAGCAACCATAATCGATGCTGCGTAACCCAATATTTCAACCATATTCATGTCCATAATTTGACCCTCTAATTTTTGCCGATCCTATCGGTACCAATTCTTCTCTCCTGAGATTAGTGAGGAAGCTCCATGCCTCGAATGGTCTAATTTGAATAACTGGGCGCTAATATAACAGGGCTAAATATGTGATGAAAGCCCCAAAAAGGACATCGGTGAAGGTTAGCGATTACGCAAACGTTTAACGCCAACTACAGAAAAAGTAATTACTCTTTCTGTTGCTGGCGCTTAGCTGTTTTCAGTTGCGTCGTGAATGGTATTTTTACTTTAATCGCTGAGCGTTACGTCATAAATCCGAGGTTATTACTCGCAAAGTTATCGATATGAGGGAACACATACCGAAGTTCTTCAGGGTGCTGGACCCCCATCCATTGAGCTAACGTAGCGTGAACTTGGTCGCTAGCCAGTGTAGGAATCAATCTGCCTTTAGATATGTCATCGTCCCCATCTACCTGTAACTGAGGCCAAACCCCAATACCTTGATTTCCATTGACCGCTCCACCGAACACAAACTGGTGACCACCCCAGCCGTGATCAGTCCCGTTGCCGTTTGATGCTAAACGTCTGCCAAATTCAGATGTAGTAAACGAAGTTACGGCATCCGAAAGCCCGTGATGGGAAAGTGCATTATTAAAAGCTGCGACGTTTTTCGCTAAGTCAGCCAGTAATAGGGGATGCTTCTTCAGTTGATCGTCATGAACATCATAGCCAGTCTGTTTTAGGTAAAAAACTTGCCGACTTTGACCGAGTTGAGATTGACTTACAATAAGTTTGTAGGCGATTTGAAATTGCTTACCTAGATTGGAACTAGAAAACTCCGGCCAATCACTTATCTTGTCAATTTGGGCTGCTAACGCTTGGCTCACATGCATGGCATCACCCATAACACTGCGCATTTGAGTGACGAATGGATTGTCGGAGTCAGCCTCTGATATCTTTTGATAGTTCGATTCCATATGCTCATTGCTTAGCCCACTTAGTTTGATACTGCCATTCTGCTTTAATACATTTTGGCTGTGATCAGCTGAGCGTAACAACAGTGTATTTCCCGAAATACTGAACAAGGGTGCAATAGAGGTGTTGCTTTCAAGTACATCAAACATTCTTCCGGCCCAACCCAGCTGAAGCGTGCTTCCTGCTGCACCGCGCTCCCATTCACTGGTTTGTGAATTGTGTGAGAAAAGCTGAGGTGGAAGTGGTTTCACTTGAGACTCAATGTCCGATTTGGATAACGGCTCTTTAAGTATGCCGCTATTGATGATCACTGTGGCATTACCATCCTCAAATAGTGGCTTGAGAGGCGCGAGTTTAGGGTGCAAACCCAGTGTTACGGGCTGTCCATGGTTATCTAGAACTGTTTGAGGGATTTCAACAATCGTCGATTTGGAAACAGCAATACTCGGCCGAACCGCTTTGTACTCGTTGTAATGATTGTCATCGGTTGGCACTATGGTATTTACCGCATCGTTCCCCCCCGCTAAGTTGATACAAACAAGAGCTCGATAGTCTGTTTCGCCAGCTATAGCGATAGCGGGCACTGAAGTTGCGATAGAAGCAAGTGAGAGGCCACCTAAACTTGCAACAAAATTGCGTCTTGAGATTTTCATTAGCGTGCCCTCTAATTTTGTATAAAGAATTCGTCACTTGATAACGCAATAATCACAGCGTGATAAAGCTTCTTGTACGGATTTACGTTGTCTCCGTATTCGTCTAATCCATCAACTAACGTCATTTCGAGTTGCTGGCTCATTGTTCCGCCAAACAAGCGATTGTTTACAACTTCTACCAGTTCAGGGTTGTTATCAACGACGTCGTAAAGCTCATCTAAGTCGAGGTACATATCAGCGACAGCCCCTTTTTTCAGGTAATGCCCTAAATGGTTCACCAACGAGGCATAAGTAGACCAACCAAGTAACTCAAATTCAGGAGCATAAAGGTCTTGGTCGTCAAGAATGCCGGGGGGCTGGTAGTCTGGAGAGTAATAATTAAATACAGAGGGTGATGCTTGTGGCTCTTGCTCTGCATTATTCATAACGCGATTGGCTACCGTCATTCTCGAACCGTCATACATAAGGCCCATCGCTCTATGATAGTGAGTCGCGACTAAAAGCGGTTCTTTAAGTTTAATCGGCTTATGAACGCCTTCACCCAAAGCTTCTTGATCAGTGAGGATAGCGACCAGCACAGCTTTCATGTCACCTTTTACGCCTTCGCCGTTGTCATTAAAAACAGAAGATACGCGTTTAATATAATTTGGAGAGGGGTTTGAAGTTACCAGTCGTTGAATGAGTAAACGAGAAACGTGTGGAGCAAGATTAGGGTGCTCGAACAGGATATCGAGCACTGCCGTCACATCTTGGTAGGGAGTTTGATTGGCAGGAAGCGTATGACCAAGCACGGTTTTCTCACCAAAATCATGATATTTGTCCAAACTTTTCATTGGTTTCATGTACGCCCAATCGCTGTTCTTCCACCCTGTGAATGCTCTTGCGACTTCTTCTATATCGGTTTGGCTATAGGTGGGAATGGGTTGGCCACTTTGCAATTTATGTGAACCATCAAGATTTAGCTCGTAGAGCCCTATAGTAAACAACTGCATTACTTCGCGAGCATAGTTTTCATCGGGGTAACTGTTGGTGTTGGGATTAGCGACTTTGCTACCTAGCATCGAGAGGTAGTTCCCCATTGCTGCATGCAACGTTGCTTGTTCAAGTATATCGCGATAGTTTCCGAACGCGTTGTTGACCAGCATGTCGTAATAATGCGTTAAGGCTTTAGCTCGTGAGTTCAGCTTTCCGCCATGCCTCGACACAACTAAGACTTGGCTTAGAGCATAAGCGTATTTTTGGCGTAACTGATCGGGTGAAGATATCGCTATCTGATACCAGGCATTTTGCCTATTACGCTGAGCGTGACCGGGAAAAGAGGTGGAATAAAGCGCTAAATGGGAAGTTGGCGGTAATTCGAATTGGTCGCTAAGCCACTCGTCTAGCCCAATGTGTTTTAGCTGCTCAATGGAGCTTGCGCTTGGGCCAAAGGTTGCCTGTTCGAGAAACCGGTAAGTTTGTTCATCGGATAATTCTGTTTCGCTCGCATTGGTAGGCTGCACAGTCCACCAACTGACAAAAATACAACATGTCAGCAACCAACCACTAAGGTAATTAGTTCTGATCATAATAACTCTCTTATCGCTGAAATGCGTATGCAATCATGCGAATATCTAATAAATTAACAAAGTCAACATGCAAACTGTCTTATTTCTGAGAATTCAATAATTTAGCTCGATGTCTCGGTAAATTATAGGCACAGATCACGTTTCGGTGAGCAAAATAACCAAGTGCATATATCAATACACTCCATTAAGGGATGTAAGCGGATGTACTAAAAAGAAAAAGTGATTCTATAAAATATTTGTGACTTATTTTTTGCCAAATTAGGTCAGTATTGATATTGGGAATATTGCACTCGACCTCAAAACTTAATTTGATAAAGAAAGCTATCTTTGCTGTAGTGGTATTTCTACTTTGCTGAAAACAAGGGAATTAAATGAAAACTATTGGAATGATTGGTGGAATGAGCTGGGAATCAACGCAGACCTACTATCGACTGGTTAATCAATACACCAAACAACGTCTTGGTGGCCTTAATTCAGCAAAAGTTACGCTGGTTAGCGTCAATTTTGATGAAATCGAAAAACTTCAATCATCGGGTGAGTGGGATGCGGCAGGAGAGCTGCTAGCCAATGCTGCACTTAGCGTAGAGAAAGCTGGAGCAGATTTTCTGCTGATCTGTACCAACACCATGCATAAGGTGGCAGAGCAAGTTTCAAACTCAATAAATATTCCTTTGCTCCATATTGCCGACGCTACGGGTGAAAAATTGAAATTTGATGGAGTAAAAAAAGTAGGGTTACTTGGTACGGCCTTTACAATGGAACAATCGTTCTACAAAAGCCGAATTGCCGACAAATATGGTATTGAAGTCTTAGTTCCAAATGGGGTTCAACGTAAGCTAGTTCATGAAATTATATACAATGAACTATGCCAAGGAGTGATATCTAATCGCTCAAGAAATGACTTTCTTACGGTTGTCTCTGACTTACATGAAATGGGAGCCGAAGCGATAATTCTTGGCTGTACTGAAATTTCACTTCTGATTGGGCAGAGCGACACAAACATGCCATTGTACGATACAACGTCGATTCACGCGGAACTGGCAGTTCAAGAGGCACTGTCTTGAAGGCAGAAATCAAACGTATCTCGATTCTCGATACGTTAGCGATCAGGCAACAAGTTCTATGGCCAGACAAATCGCTGGAAGAGGTTAGAGTGCCAGGTGATGACAAAGCGATGCACATAGGCGCTTTCATTTCTGATAGCTTGGTGTGTGTGGCATCTCTATTTATTAGCGATAATTCGGCAATTCGACTAAGAAAATTTGCCACGATAGAAGCTCACCAAGGGAAGGGAATAGGGACAGAAGTACTGAACTATGCGTTGGATTTGGCCGTTTCAAAAAGGGCGACCCATTTTTGGTTTGATGCACGTGAAAGCGCATTACCGTTCTACCTTAGATTTGGCTTTAAATCGAAGGGGAAACGCTTCTACAAAGGAAGCATCCCTTACTTTCGAATGGAAAAACCGCTAAAGCATGACGAGAGGTAGTTAGTCCGCACCTTGTGCTTGAGAATAAAAAGCTGCGACATCTTTTAAGTCCAGCTCATTTAGATGCTGTAACTGCGCAGTCATCATTTCAGCTAAAGCACCTTGACGCTGATTGAGCTGATAGGCTCTCATCGCGTTAAACAAATACGTTTCACTTTGCCCGTTTAATGATGGGTAATTTTTATTAGAGTTGGGGCCATTAGGATTGTGGCAGAATACACAGCTAGGAGCTTTCAGCTTTCCCTCTGCCGCATCGCCTTGAGCATAAGCTGGTAAGATGTTCGCAACAGCAATTAGTGCGATAAAACAAAATTTTTTCATAAATTAAGCGAAATTGGTCATCAAGCCTTGAAGATAAAGCTTCCCCTTAGGGGAAGCTCAATCGTTTTTACAGACACGCCGCAATCTTTTCGATCAATGTATCAATATCTTGTCGGCTCACATCGTTGTGAGTAACAAAGCGAATTGGGTTTCCTGGGCTTATAATGATGTCTTGTTTCGAAAGCTGCTCAGCGATACCTGAGATGTCGACACTATCATCTAATTTAGCGAACACAATGTTAGTTTGAACAAACTCCGCATTCACGTTGAAACCACTGAGTTCATTGAGGCGTGTCGCTAGATGCTTAGCATTCTCATGATCGACTTTCAGTTGCTCTACTTGCTCAGTTAAGGCGAGCTTACCAGCGGCAGCAAGGATACCTGCTTGTCTCATACCACCACCGACCATTTTTCTTAGACGGCGAGCTTTTGCTATGTACTCCTTACTACCAAGTAATAGAGAACCAATCGGCGCACACAATCCTTTAGACAAGCAAATCGTCATAGAGTCGAAGTGTTTCGCGATTTCTTTGACATCAATATCAAGTGCTATCGAAGCGTTGTATACACGAGCGCCATCTAAGTGCATTTTTAGACCATGCTGGTCAACAAATTTACGCGCCTCAGCTAAGTAAGACATTGGAAGTACTTTGCCATTGATAGTATTTTCTAAGCTGAGCAAACGCGTTCTAGCAAAGTGGCTATCATCAGGTTTGATCGCAGCTGCCAGCTTGGATAGGTCTATTGTGCCATCTGGATTGTTCTCGATTGGTTGAGGCTGAATGGAACCTAGAACAGCTGCTCCTCCCGCTTCGTATTTATAGTTGTGGGCTTGCTGACCACACAAGTACTCGTCTCCACGCTCACAATGTGCCATTAGCCCCAATAAGTTAGCCTGAGTACCCGAACTGGTGAAGAGTGCAGCTTCAAAGCCATGACGCTGAGCTGCCCACTGTTCTAAATCGTTAACGGTAGGGTCATCGCCATACACGTCATCTCCAACTAACGCATTCGCGATAGCTTCGCGCATTTTGGGAGTAGGGCGTGTTACGGTGTCTGATCTAAAGTCCATGAATGTCTCCTAAAGGTAGCCACATAACTTGGCTTTACTTAAACAAGCGATAGTTTTGGCATCTGTTATCGTGCCTTCTATTATCATTTCTTCTAATTTTTTGAGTGACAGTGTCACCACTTCAATAACTTCATCTTCATCGCATTGATGTGTTTCTACTAGCGAAAGAGATTTGGCCACGTACAAGTATTGTATTTCGTCGCAAAACCCTGCGAGTGGCGTAACTTGCCCTAGTGGGACAAAGGTATCTGCGTGAAACCCCGTTTCTTCGGTAAGTTCACGTTGCGCACACTGCAAAGGGGTTTCTTGCTGCTCGATCGTACCAGCAGGTAATTCAAGTAACCACTTGTTTAATGAAGGTCTAAATTGGTTGATCAGAACAATATCACCTCGCTCGTCTATCGGAAGAATGACAGCTGCACCGGGGTGAGAAATAGTGGTGTGGGTAATAGATTGACCAGTTGGTAAGGTGACTTGCTCTTCAACTAAAGAAATACGCTTCCATGTGTGTATGGTTTTGCTCATGCAAAAAGGGCCGTTATTATAAAGTAAATAATTATTAGGACTCACAATAACGGGATTAGTTCGCTAAAGAAACCCATAAATCTTACCCTAGGTTAAACTTTCGTATAATCAACGTGTTGAATCGTAAAATTGCAAACAATGATTACATGGATCGCGTTAATAAAATGTTGTGATATAAGAGCTCCCTTATAGTTGAAAATCCACTTGTAACAAAGTGATAACAAATGTATAAACTTATATATATCCTATCTCCCCAAGGAAGTGCTCAATGATCCAACCTTCTCACACTTCGCATACCCAAAAAGCGTTGTTATCTGAAAGAATAAACAAATTAACCAAAGCGTTGTGCGATGGGGTATATGAGCGAGAAGAAACCATTAAACTGTGTTTACTTGCAGCTCTTTCCGGAGAGAGTGTTTTTCTATTAGGGCCTCCTGGTATTGCGAAGAGTCTGATCGCTAAAAGGCTCATTCAAGCATTTGATAACTCGAGCTACTTTGAATACCTAATGACTCGCTTTTCTACACCAGAAGAAGTCTTCGGTCCACTAAGCATTCAAGAATTAAAAGATAACGGACGCTACGTTCGTTTAACAAAAGGTTACCTTCCTACTGCGCAAGTTGTTTTCCTTGATGAGATTTGGAAAGCAGGCCCTGCAATACTCAATACGTTACTCACCGTTGTTAATGAAAAAACATTCAAAAATGGCAGCGATATTGATCGCGTACCGATGCGCCTATTGATTTCTGCTTCAAACGAATTGCCTGATGAAGACAGCGGGTTAGAAGCCCTTTACGACCGAATGTTAGTTCGAGTATTCGTTAATCGAATTCAGAATAAGCAGAATTTCAAATCCATGCTAACAGTTGGTACTCCACAAGAAGCCGTCATTCCTGAAGGGCTAGCAATCACAGACGCTGAATACCACCAGTGGCAGCAAGAGCTCGACCAGCTCGAATTAAGCGACCAAGTATTTGAAAAGCTATATGCACTAAAATCACTACTAGAAGAATCTGTAGAGTCTCAGGGCGTAGATATCGCGCAAACAGATATGTATGTGTCGGATCGACGTTGGAAGAAAGCGGTTAAGCTTTTAAAAGCCAGCGCATTCTTCAATGGCCGTGAATCTATTAACCCAATGGATCTACTGCTATTACAAGACTGTTTATGGAATAGCCCTGAATCTAGAGAAGTGGTTCAAGACGTAATCCGTAAATTTGCGCTTCAGCATGCGTTTGATCAACAAGATGTTGAGATGCAAATAGCTCATTGCCGTGAAGAGTTAAGTGATATCCAAGACGAATTAGAGTCCAAATTTGGCGTCGCCCTAACTGAAGAGTCTACGACTGGGTTATTAAAGAAGCATGTACATCATTACGATATCTCAGGCGCAAAAACCTACACTGTAGGGGCAACTTCCGGGCTAGTTAAACTGGTATTGCTACAAAGCAATATGTCTGTTTCTGAATCAGAAAAAGGCGACAGTCGCTGGGTGTATGTGCAAAAGAATGAACTTGAGCGAGTAATCAAGGAAGGTCACGGTGATGTTTATGGCTACGTTAACCAAAACACCAACATGTGCCGCATGCGATTTGACTTAGACGCAGACAGTAACCTTGTGATTAAAGACATCGCAAACAGGGCAGTTCTGGTTTCTATTGTGACTTCCTTCGGGCTAGATGAAGAATTATACCAAGCTTGGGTTGAACGCACAGAGTCTGCATTGAAGCAGTTAGAGTCTGCAGAGCACCAATTGAGAAAAGCGAAATCCGATTTTCATGGTGCATTACCGCATAGTTTCGTCGACGAAGAATATCCTCGTCAGATGGAAGTGAGCCTGCAGCATTTACAACAGCAACTTGAATCAGTGAAAACAGAAAGTGAGAAAGCTGCTTTCCGATTCAAAAGCCTTAATCAATACTTTTCTTGAGGAACTCTCATGCTTGGAGCTGACGGCCTAAACTTAGCCATCATGGTTGCAGAATCGGGAATCATTGACACTGCTGTTAATGATCTTATGGCTCGTTCACAAGTAATGATGATGGCTGAAAATCGTGGGGTAAAATCCTCGGTCAAAAATCATCTTTTGAAATGGCGCGGTAGTGTTAAGAAACGCATCACAAAAGTATGCGAGACGGAACGTATTCAAAAAGAACTAGAGTTGTATCAAGAAGTTATCCACTGGGATGAAGTGCAATTTTTCCTCAAAATTGAAGAAGTCATCAAAAAGTTAGAATGGCATTCCGCTTTTTATCTCAAAGCTCGCCGATTGCTAGAACAAAACAATACAGTACATAACCCGATGTTCCCGCATTACTTTTGTGACCAATGGTATCAAAGCCTAGCGGAAGCGGTTAAACAAGCACAAATCAATGAGCTTGAAGCAAACAAGGAAAAGATGCTCAAAGACCTATACCAGCGTATGGAGACCATGAAAAACATGGATAACGTCGCTGAAAGTGGGGATGGAAACAGCATCGGTCGCCTTTGGGACATGGCATCTGCAAAGCTAAGTAAAACCGACTTAGGGGTTATGAAGCGTCACGCCGATTTTTTGAAGAAAAATAAAGGTCTACAAGAAATTGCCGAGCAATTAGGTCGTATGGCTGGCCAAGTTGATGATCCGGATTTGAACAAAGCGCCGACTGAAGAGCCACAAATGGTGGAAGAAAAATCGGACGAAGCTACTGATGACATCGTGGGAATTCATGAAAGTGATGACCTCAATAAATTGCTTCCAAATGAAACTATGTTTTTGGCGTACCCAGAACTTGAAGTCGTGTTCTATAAAAACTTAGTTGATAAGCGTTTAATGAACTACCGCATGCAGGGAAAATCTCGAACTTTGCGTAAGGTAAAAGCCCACAAACCAGACAACAAACAAGTTGATGTAGAGAAGGGGCCTTTTATCGTTTGTGTGGATGCATCTGGCTCAATGAGTGGTTTTCCAGAGCAAAGTGCAAAAGCGATGGCGTATGCACTAATGCAGATTGCCTTAGCTGAAGATAGGGATTGCTATGTGATTCTGTTTTCTACCGAACAAATCACTTACGAGCTCACTCGTCAGGATGGATTACGTGAAGCCGCCGACTTTCTCACATATAGCTTCCACGGTGGCACTGATTTAGAGCCAGTTCTTATCAAATCTGTTGACCTCATGCACAGTGGAAAGTACAAGAACGCAGATTTAGTTGTGCTTTCTGATTTTATCGCGCCAACCCAAACCGACGAGGTGATCGATAAGATTAACTCCCTCAAAGAAACAAAAAACCGTTTCCATGCGGTAAGTTTGTCCAAATATGGCAATCCGGAGCTAATGAAAATGTTCGATCATTGCTGGGGATACCATCCAAACCTTATGGGTCGAATCATGAAGAAGTGGTAGCGCCAGTTGCATTTACACCAAAAGGCGATCATTACTTCATCGAATTGATTCAAAACCAAGCAAGCGAATTTTTTTCTACTTTTTTTGTTTGACTCTTATCGGTAAATCCGTAAAGTACGCATCGAACGCAACGGTGGTGACATCTAAAGCGTTGTTATAAAAGGCGTGTTGGCAGAGTGGCTATGCAGCGGATTGCAAATCCGTGGACCTCGGTTCGACTCCGGGACGCGCCTCCATTTGCGACACTAGCTCAGTTGATAGAGCGCAACCTTGCCAAGGTTGAGGTTACACCTTCTAGTTTAGAAGAAGGGAACCTAGTGTGTCGCTCCAAATTTTGGAGTGTGGAGCTTCTTCTAAGAAGTTCGATACTAAAGATGGTGTCTTACCCATCGCAATAAAGAATTGCGTGCCCTGGTGGTGGAATTGGTAGACACAAGGGATTTAAAATCCCTCGGCGTTCGCGCTGTGCCGGTTCAAGTCCGGCCCGGGGCACCATCTCTCATTATCTTCCAATGAAATGGCGTGTTGGCAGAGTGGCTATGCAGCGGATTGCAAATCCGTGGACCTCGGTTCGACTCCGGGACGCGCCTCCATTTCAAACTAACTTTTCTCGACTCAATCTAACACTAAAGCACGACAACCTGTTATAACCCCTCATTTTAGAAGCTTTCACTTGGTAAATAAGTTTATTATTTGTAATATTCAATCGTTATGAATTGATTCACCTATATTTAACAAGGAAGTTAAATCTATGTCGTTTACTTTTCGCGCACTTGCGCGCAGTATCGTTGCAACCGCTTTTCTATTTTCCTCATATTCATTCGCTGACTCTAATGCAAGTTATCCAGAAGGCTGGGAAACTTGGCCTGTAGTAAAAGAGTCGATGAACTTGCCCGCAGATACCGTATTACCGCCAGATACATCGCTATTTATTCAAGAATCTGTAAGGGCGTACAGTTGGATTAACAATGGTAATGGTTCGCCACTTACCATTAGGGTTAACCCAGAAAAACTCGAGCAATACAAAACACACGGACCTTACTCGGATGGTCCCACAGTGGTTGCTGTATCCGAAGTGCAGGGGATTGTTTGGGTAACGGAACATATAGGTGGCGTTGCGATATACGGTAGTTACGATCGCCAAGGAAAAGATATAACCTCAATGCACCCAACGCTTGAGCCAAGTTTCTGCCAAAACTGCCATACAACCTATAAAGATATCTGTATCAACGGCACCTGCGCAGAGCCCGTGTTAGAAGTATACGGGTCTAAATAGGTCGTTCAGCTTGCGAGCGCGATTCTTCCGTAACCTCACAATAAATCAAATGTTGTTCATTTCGCATTTGGTTTTGGTGATGACTATCATCGTTGGGATGACGTATGCACGTTATAACAGCGAGTGGTCGATTCGCGTATCGAATGCAACGTCACTGGCTGTTAGCCACTTATCTTCTCAACTAACATTTCTTTCAGGTTCTATAGCTGGACGTAACTATGCAAACCTAGTTATGCCGACAACCAAAGAAAACATTCTCAATATTCCGGATCTCATCTTTTTAGAGGTCAAAGGTGTATCCGATTACCAATCTCAACCTGTCGGTGTCCGTTATTTAGTCTCGAGTAACCAAGTTTGGCGCACGGATGTTACTGACGAAGAGATTGAAGCACTACAAAAAAGTTATGACCGTATAAAAGGCATGATGGACGGTGAGGATGAGGGCTCAAAAAACAAAAAGCTTACTTACGTACTTAACAAGATTGAAAACGACTTGTATGGAACTACACAAAGCAAAATTCTCCACGATTCGAGCCGCTTACACTGGACGAAACCTAACTTTAGTTCATCAGATTCAATCTTAAAATTAGAGCACAATGAACTGCATTTGAAGCTCCCTTTACGAAACAAAAATGGGGGAGAAATATGGGCAGTACTAGACGCATCAAAACTTAATGAATTTCGTGCCGAGCTAATTTCTTGTTTGCTTAAAGAAGCGTTAATCGCATTATTCGTTTCTATGGTGCTCATTTATTGGGTCACGCTGTGGATTGTCAGCCCACTTAAACACCTTTCCCATTCGATGAAGCAAGATATCGAACATATCGAGCAGCATCGCCCTGTTGAAATCGTCCGAAAGGATGAAATTGGTGACCTCGCAAGAGCGTACATGAGTCTGATCAAAAAGATTAAGAATCAGCTTAAAGTTCTTCAGCTACAAACAGACACCGATCCCTTAACCGGTTTAGGTTCAAGGTATAAATATGCTCGCTATTCAGAGTCATTCTTGGCTCTCTCGTTTTCACAGGGCGATCACGTAGGTTACCTAGTCTGTGATATCGACAACTTCAAAGCATACAACGATAGCTATGGCCACATAGAAGGAGACAACACGCTCACTATGGTTGCCAATGCAATTTCGGATGCAGTGTCAGGCAACGATTTAGCATGTCGTTTAGGAGGAGAAGAGTTCATAGTGTTGGTTCGAGCTTCTTGTAATGCCGAAGTGTTTGCCATTGCTCAACGCATCAATTCTGCGGTTGAAAATCTAAACATTCTCCACGTTAACAACCCACCGTACAAAAAAGTTACGATCTCCATTGGCGCTGTGGCAATAGGCCCACAGTGCCGCTCTGATTCAGAATTTTTGGATGATATTTTATCTAAATCGTTCAAACAGGCTGACATCAGTTTGTATCAATGCAAAGCAAATGGCCGAAATACGGTGATTTGTGAAAGCTACGACAGCGAAAATCAACAAGCAAGTTAGGATGACTTATGCAAAGTGTAGATATGGATTCTCGTCCATGTGACGAACAAGTGCGTCTATGGATCGATACTGATATTACTATAGGAACCTGCGGTAAATTAATGGCATTTCGCGACGTCGATGACGGTTACGCGATAGGCGCACTGTTTCGTAGCCAAGAAGTCGATATTGTAGGCTTAAGCTCTACTAGGGGAAACACCGAAGACATTAGCCTATCTACCGACATTGCAAAGTCCTTCGTTAAAAAGTTTGGCCCTGTAAGTTTACAAGTCAGCGAGGGTGCAAGTGAAAATTTTAATACATGCCAAACCATCCCAAAAGCGGTTGAAGATCTGGCCAACGAGCTGCGAAATGGCCCTTTAACTATATTAGCCATTGGTGCGCTAACCAATATTGCGTTACTGATTAAGCACTTTCCAGACACTATCGAGAACATCACTCAGGTAATTAGTGTTGCAGGAAGAAGGCATACCAATGATCATTTCATTTCTGGTTCCCATCAGCCAAAGCCTTTTAGAGACTTAAACTTCGAGTTTGACGTACCGGCGTTTAAACAAGTATTGGAAACTAACATTGAGCTAACACTTGTCCCGTTCGAAGTGTGCAAGCAAATGTGGGTAGACTTTTCAGCATTAGAACAATTGGCACTGCACAGTGGATTAAGTCGTTACCTAGCTGAGCATTCTCTAGGTTGGTACAGCGAATGGAAACTTGTGTTTGGATCTAAGAATGGGTTTAACCCTTTCGACATGGTGGCAGCTGCATTTGCCATCAACTCTGAGTGGTTTACAGCAAAACGATGGAACGCAGAGGTTGTTGAAGCAGCGAGCGATACTTCGAAAGGGGAGCAAAAGCCTTACCTTATTTGCAACGAAGAAGTCACCAATCATCGTCCGGTGAACTACTTGGTAGAAGTCCAACCAACGGTTCAAGACATTCTATTGCAGAGACTTGCTGAAAACGACATCGGGTCATTTGTGCTCGGACTATCACACATCAATGTGATCGTCGATGATGTTGTTGAAGCAGCTAACTATTACCAAAGAGTTCTTGGTTTTGAAGCAGCGGTCGATGAACAAGGTAATAAAATGGAATACTTAGGTGTTTCGATGGCTGAGTTTAATCAAGATGCAGGACTCTCCGGTCAAGATGTTAATGTTGACGTGAAGTTTGTGAAGCACCCTTACGCCAAATTGTATATCGAACTCATGACGTACCATCAGCCAGTGGGTAAGCAAACTCTACCGGAACAACCTAAAACATACGACTTTGGGGGGCCTAGACATATTGCGTTAGAAGTATCTAACTGCAACCAAGTATTTAACTACTTGAAGTCACAGCCAGATGCCAAGCTGATAGATCCAAGGCCAGACTATCACCCAGAGAAGTTAGCCGGATTTCCTATCACTTTTTTCTACTGGATTGATAAGTATGGAGTCCAATGGGAAATGGAAGAAGGGCGTAGAGTAGGGACGTCGAGAGGAATTGTGTAACGCAGAGCCAAGGTTAACACCTTGGCTCTTTCTTTTTGCGCTACTCATTGTGTGGCACAATAGAAGCTTAACAACATCAAAATGATTAAGAGAACAAGTTGGAAAAAGTCGCCATATTCGTCGATGTACAAAATGTGTACTACACGACTAGAGATAAATACCGTGCTAATTTTGACTACAACCAATTTTGGTATGTCGCTACTCAAGGCAGAGAGATTGTACAAGCCAATGCTTACGCAATTTCCAGCCAAGATCCAAAACAACGTCAATTCCACCACATTTTAAGAGGCGTTGGGTTTGAGGTTAAACTAAAACCGTTTATTCAACGTAAAGACGGCAGTGCAAAAGGCGATTGGGATGTCGGTATCGCATTGGATGCAATTGAAGTTGCCGAGCAGGCGGATGTAATTGTGCTGGTATCGGGAGACGGTGACTTTGAGGTCTTAGTCGACAGAATTCAGTCTCGATTCAATAAAACGGTTGAAGTCTACGGCGTTCCTGGCTTAACCGCTCAGAACCTAATTGATGCTTCGAACCGCTTTATAGCAATCGATGAAGATCTACTCTTGAGATGAAGAAGCCTCAGAACCGGACTCTGATTGTTCGGCCTCTTGTTCTAGTTCCATCTTTTCGCGCTCAGCCTTAGAAATATATTTAGGCTTATTGCTTTTGTGAAGCTTAGCATTTTGTTTTTTCAGCTTCTTTTTTAGAATTTGGTTTATCTTCTTTTTGCGGTTCATCAGAAACCCCTCATTAGTTCGAGCGGGGAGGATATAGCTTTTGTTTATCAATCGCAAACATTAGTAACCCCTCAAATCTCGGTGACAATGTAACAGAATGGTTTTACGATGTATCAGAGTAAAATACTACTAGGTGAGTTAGCGCTTGAGTTCAAAACCGTGTCTGCAATGGTTGGGATTTATTGTCGCGATCACCACAGTAGCGAGAAAGGTTTATGTAATGAATGCCAAGCGTTGTTGGAGTACGCGGAAGTAAGGTTGGACCGATGCCCCTACGGTGAAGCTAAGCCTACTTGTAATAAGTGTCCAATACACTGTTATAAGCCAGAACCAAAAGAACAAATGCGACAGGTAATGCGTTACTCTGGGCCAAGGATGTTGTTACCGCATCCGATTTTATCGATTCGCCATTTGTTACACGAGCGTAAGCCTGTACCGAGCAAACCCGGAAAACAGGCTTCAAATCGTCACAAGAGGGCGCAGAAATAAGCGCCCCCTTTAGTCAGGTTACTCTCCAGCCATAATTTGGCGTTTACTTTTAACACTAGCAAGTAACATATAAATACATGTCGCTAACAGCGAGATAAACAAGTACCCCATTAAGCCATGTTGCGACTTCATAAATAGGTCGGCAATAACAGGGCCCAAAACAGATCCTATGCTGTAGCTAAATAGCATTACTTGAGTCGCAGATACAATATAACTGGTTTCTAATTTGTCGCAACCCAAGTTAATCGCGATTGGATACAGTGCAAAAGTCGCCATGCCCAGCAAGAATAAACATACCGCAAGCACTCCAAGGTTTGAATCCATTGCAGTTAGGGCAATAGAAGCAACTCCTAGCAAGCAAAACATCGCCATTAATAGAGTACGACCTAGATATTTTGACATCCACGGTACCATTGGCTGAACCGCCATTCCTCCCATAATCACAAGCGCCATTAGTGTGCCAACTTCAGTGTGATTAATCCCGCGTTGGCTTAACTCTAATGGCATAAGCCCGTAGATCGCGCCCAAAGTCAGCCCTGACACAATACACCCAATAATCGCGGCATGGTTGAGCTTTGCAATTTGTTTTAAAGACAATGATGATGAATGTTCAGTTTCAGGTTGGTCTGATTCACCATAAATAAGCACCGTTACCGCTAATAGCATTAACGTAAAGATTGCGATAAAAGGCACACCGCCTTCAGTCCCGAGTAAGCCGATACCAAATTGACCTAATGCGCTTCCGCCATAAAGCGCACCCATGTATAAGCCGAGACGTTTCGCTCGACTCATTTCATCGCCATGAAGCAACCAAGATTCAACGATCACGAATACCCCTGCCACCGCAATACCTGCGACTAAACGAGCAAACAACCAAACCGCAGCATTATGGAATACAGGCAATACTAAAATCGTGGCAGTAAGAACGACTAAGCACCATACAAATGCATTTCTATGCCCAAGCCTTACGACAACAGGCTCGATACCTGCAGCACCAATCAAAAGTCCCCCATAAAACACACTCGCTAGCCAACTGGCTAAGTCGCTGTCTAAACCATAATGCGGCAGCATTAACGGAATAAGGCTCATTAGGTAGCCTGACGCAACGGCATATAGAGTAAGTGCGATTACCGGCACCAAAATACGTGGAGTAGGTGCTGGAGACAGAGTGTTTTCCACAGTGTTTAGCCTCGAAATTAGTAGTAAGGATAGAAAGATTTCGGGGCGAATATGCAGCTTATAGGGGGGAAGGTAAAACGAATATTTGTGACCATTACGACAACAGATATTTATCGTTTGATCGGGAGGGTTTACGCATTAAATTGCCGACCTAAATCGGCAAACATAAGTATGATTATTTGGATAGCGCCTGATTAAGCCACTGATCAAATTGACCTTTAGGCAACGCGCCATTGATCATATCAACTCTCTTGCCGTGCTTGAACACCATCACGGTAGGGATGCTACGAATTTGATACTTGGCCGAGATCGACTGCTGCGCTTCAGTATCGACTTTTACAAATCGGACTTGCCCTTTACGTTCGGCCGCAACGTCAGAAAATACGGGAGCAAAACCGACGCAAGGATTACACCAAGGTGCCCAAAAATCGATAACGACTGGATGCTCGCTGGTTAATAAGGCATCAAGATTAAGCTCGGTGCCTTCGACGGGAGAACCATCTAATAATTGTCCTTGGCATTTCCCGCAGGTTGGTGATTCTGAAATTCGGCTGAGTGGCACTCTGTTGACACCACTACACGATGGACAACGCGTGTTGAAAGTTGACATATATTTCTCTTCGTTTTCTTTGTTTTATTGTCGCTATGATTCCATTATTAAGTTTATATGGAAATTTAGCTTACTGGCCTTACCAGCAACGGTCATTTAGCCGTATACTAACGAGCATACGAGAAGAACAACAAAGAATAAATAGGTTATTAATGACAAACTATTACGCCGAAATTACAGGGTGGGGGAAATGCCTACCGCCAGCCGTCCTTTCTAATGACGATCTCAGTACTTTTTTAGACACTTCGGATGAATGGATAAGAACTCGTACAGGGATTGAAAACCGTCGTATCAGCCACGTTAACACTTCAGAGCTTGCGACTGTCGCTGCAAAACATGCCATTGCATGTGCAGGCCTTGAAGCTAAAGATATTGATATCGTTATCGTAGCGACCTGTTCACCTGACTCATTACTGCCTAACACAGCCTCAAAAGTGTCGCAAAACCTTGGGATTAAAACAGCAGCGGCATTTGATCTTAACGCTGCATGTACAGGTTTTGTTTATGGTTTAGAAATGGCGACACGTCTAATTCAAGCGGGTAACTATGAGCACGCATTGATCATCGGCGCTGAAAGGCTTTCGTTTTTCATCGATTGGACTAAACGGGACACGGCCGTTTTATTTGGTGATGGAGCCGGAGCAGCTGTAATTTCTCGCACAGAACAACAAACTGGTTTGCAGCAAGCTCAACTAGGGTGTGATGCAGCAGGGCGAGATATCCTAGCAGTGCCTAAATTCGGCACATCTATGGACAGGTTTGCTGCCGATAACGGTCACTGGGACTTTAACTTTGTCGGTAAAGAGATCTTCAAAAGAGCGGTTAAGGGCATGGGCTCAGCGGCTAACACTGTGTTAGGTCGCTCTGGTTTAACGAAAGACGACATTGACGTAGTTGTACCACACCAGGCGAACGTGCGTATCATCCAAACACTTTGTGATTTGTCGGGTATCGATCAAGAAAAAGCGTTCGTTAATATTCAGAATTATGGCAACACATCAGCTGCAACAGTGCCAATCGCATTATGTGAAGCGGTAGAGCAAGGTAAGATCAAACCAAATGACAATTTGCTAGTTGCTGCATTTGGTGCAGGTTTAACATGGGGGGCTGGCCATATTAAGTGGGGCACTCGCGTTGAACCACTATCGACTTCAGATGCTGTATTACCTGAATGTAAGTCCAGCGCACTTGAACTAATGGCAGATGCTATCAAGCATTGCCAAAATAGACCCGAAAGCACTGAATAGAAAATAGGGCTAACTAGTTGAACTTTAAAAGGAGCATATAAATTTGCTCCTTTTTTTATTTTTTTGCTAGACGCGGGGAAAAAGCAGGAATAGAATTCGCTCGTTTGGGGAGTAGTCGCCTTGAGTTTACTTATCGTCATCTCGTTAAGCATTCGCTTATCCGGTAAGTATAAGTTTTAGCGCTGAGTTCAGTGATAAAACTTCGACGAGACCAACGCATTCGAAGCACATAACAGCGGTGTATCAAACACCTCCTGTATGGCACGTTTTGTATGCGGAAGGTATCGTCATTTTTGCTAACGCTACGACACCATCCTTCCGCTTTTGGAGGATACATGACCCCAACCACTTACCTAATTTTTGGTTTATTAACCTTATCTTTAGTTGCCCTCGATATCTGGCAGACTCGTGGTGGCAACATTACTATCAAAAAAGCAGCGATCTGGAGCGTATTTTGGTTTGTACTTGCGTTCGTATTTGCAGGTTCAATCTATCTGTTTTGGGACTTCTACGCGCCCACCAGCCACTATAGCGCAGAGAAAGCAACCGTTTCTTTCATCACAGGCTACCTTCTGGAAAAATCGCTAAGTGTCGATAACTTGTTTGTCTTCGCTATTATATTCCATCAGTACATGGTTCCCCAATACTTGCGTCCGAGGGCACTACTTTGGGGTGTTATAGGCGCACTCGTTCTACGTGCGATTATGATTGCTGTAGGGGCACAATTGCTTGAGCAGTACCACTGGTTACTTTACGTCTTTGCGCTGTTCTTAATTTGGACAGGTATCCAGCTTGCCCGAGATAAAGGTGATGAAGAGCTAAATCCTTTACCTGAAAAGCTCATTCGCAAAGTTGCAAAAGTTACTGATGATTATCGTGGTAATGCCTTGATCATAAAAGAGAAGGGGATCTGGTTTGTTACACCGATGATGGTCGTTATTGGGGTGATTGCGTTTATGGACGTGATGTTTGCACTAGACTCAATTCCGGCGATTTTCGCGGTAACAAGAGAACCATTCCTTGTACTCGCAGCTAACGTATTCGCGTTGTTAGGTTTGCGGTCGCTTTACTTTGTACTGCAAGGGATGATGGATAAGTTTGTTTACCTCAAACCTGCGTTGTCGTTCATTATGGTGTTTATCGGTATCAAAATGATGTTGGTCGGCAGTGACTGGGAGATTCCAACTCCAATTTCTTTACTGGTATTACTCGCTACTATGACAACAGCGGTGGTCGCTTCAATAGTTAATCAACGTAATAAGTCGAACGAAATGATAGGCTAAATGGATAGATAATCTAATCCCATAATTACATATCACTTAACTAATTAGGCACTTAGAACATAAATACATTGTAAATATTATGTGATCCACAAGTGCCTTTTTAGTACCCTAAAATCTATTTATTCATTTAAATGCAGCATTTTCGCAGTTTAATTCACTAATGACACATAAATTTACACCTAGCATGTTAAGCTATTGTTTCATTAGAATATCTAATCCGAAAGTGCAATTTTTGTCATTTTTTGACCAGTAAAAAATTGCTTAATATTTACCACATCAAAACGAATTAACGATTTATAGAGAGGCAATCATGGCACAAGCAATGCACATCGAAACAATCGCTGCACCAACCTCTATGGATAAGAAGACCTACTCGGTTAACTTCAAAGGACTGATTGCACACTTACTAGACATTCTATTTGTAGATAACAGCGCGCCACGTGCTTACTACGCGACTGATATGTCAAACCACATGCAAAAAGATATTGGCCTAACTCGCTAATAACAGCATACTGATTTGAAAAGCCAGCTTATTCAGCTGGCTTTTTTGTTTTCTACTCTTCAGAACACTCCATTAACTATAATTAACTAAATGGTCATCTATGGGTTTAGGTACGTTGTGTACAAACAAACCAAGGAGGGCACGATGACAATCGCAACCAAAGTTAATTATTTCTTAGAAAAGAATGACATTCACTATCGAAGTATCAGGCACTATCACAGTGCAGGCTCAATTAGCAGCGCATTAGCTGCTGACATTTCAACGAAACAAATGGCTAAAGCCGTGATCTTAGAAGACCACGATGGACACAAAATGATGGCGGTGTTACCGGCAGATAAAAAAATCAGCTTTTCTGTCATCAACGAAAAGTTTAACGCCAAATATCACCTGATCAGCGAAACAGACGTACATCGGATGTTTTCCGATTGTGAGGCAGGGGCAGTACCTCCAGTAGGGGGCGCGTACAACATTCGAGTCATTTGCGATCAGCTACTGGATATACTTGATGAAGTTTATATCGAAGCAGGCGATCACCAAACGTTATTACAACTCGATAAGCCTGCGTTTAAGTCTCTCATGTCCGGCGCAAAACATATGCGATTTGGCAAAGAAAGTTATCACTGATAATAAAAAAGGCGCTCAATATGAGCGCCTTTTCATTCACACGAATACATTACTTCTTGCGACAAAACTCAGCAATCACATACATTGATTGGCCGCCATTCGCTTTACCAGATACAAGCTTAGGATCATCGCCAATACTAATACCGCGGATTACTGTACCTTGTTTAATTACTTGGTTAGTGCCACGTACTGGAAGATCTTTGATTACCGTTACGTCGTCACCTTTTTTAAGTTCTACGCCGTTGCAATCAAGTGGCTTATCGTCAGCAGACATCCCTTGCATCGCCCAGTTCATTTGTTCTTCTTCCATGTACATCATATCAAGTAGGTCTTGAGCCCAACCTTCACTGTTTAAGCGAGTCAATTGACGCCATGCCGTTACTTGTACTGGTGGTTCTTGGCTCCACATGCTGTCATTTAGACAACGCCAGTGGTTGATGTCCTTTGGCTCATCGATTTCGCTTAAGCACTTATCACACACCATGATCGCGTGGTCCACTGTTACATGGCTGTGCGGTGGAACTGCGTAGGCCGTTAATGATGTATCAGCACTACATAACTCACATTTAGATTGACAGCGTTCTAGCATGGTTGCTTCAGAAGACATAATGAACTCACATTTAATAGGGTGTTTAATCAAGGCGCATATTATCCACGTTATGTTTAGAAAATAAAGCGGATTTGTCTTTACACAACAATAAGAAGATAAAACTGACGTCAACGACTTTTTACACACGGATTAGTGCCCGTATCACAGGAATAAACATTGCCTTACCTTGTCGCAGTTGCTCACCAAGAGGTTGCTAGGCATAATCTTGCTCTTCGCGTAAACACGATTAGGTAACAAGTTGGAATTACTCTCCATATCATTATTAGGAAAGCCTTTACGGTTAGAAGGTTCAATGGCAGGTTGGCAACAGCTTTATTGGGACAACACGCTGGTTTCGCAACTCAATGCCGATTCCGACCGCGGGCCCCATGCACGCCATGAGTTTACGCTACAAAGAGGCGAAGAACGCTTGTTATGCCAAATCGACTCACAGTTAGAATGGCAACCATTTTCAATTGATTACTCTGTAACGGTTAACGGCGAGCTGCACGCTGAAGGCTCTAGAAACGAAAAAGATATCGAGCAACAAGTCCCGGTGAATGAACCTAAAGCCGAAAGACGATTCAGTGTCATCGGGCTGCTGTCGTTAGGCATGAAAGCGTTCAAAAGTGCGAAGCTAATTAAAGTTGTCCTTGCTTCAGCAAGCTTAGCGGCTTATTCGTGGCTATTTTCATTTCAATTTGCATTAGCACTCATTGCGTGCTTAGTTTTTCACGAATATGGTCATGTACGCGCAATGAAGTACTTTGGCATGAAGACTAAAGGTATTTACCTGGTTCCGTTCCTTGGTGGGCTTGCGTTAAGCGATGAGAAAATAAACACCCGATGGCAAGACGTTGTGATCTCGATAATGGGGCCTTTCTTTGGGCTTATTTTGTCGTTGATTCTTGTCGTTGCGTACTGGGTGACAGGTGAAATGTTTTTCGCTGGCTTAGCGGTATTCAATGCGTTTTTGAATCTATTTAACTTGTTACCGATCCTGCCATTAGATGGTGGTCATATTCTAAAAAGCATCAGCTTTTCGATGAACAGTGTCACTGGAATTGTTCTTTGTACGCTTGCAGCCATTGGTGGCGTAGTATTGAGCTACTCACTAGGGCTTACTCTGTTTGGTTTCCTTTTAATAATGGGAACCATTGAAATCGTACTTGAGTGGCGCACAAGACATAACAGTCATTTGCTACCGTTGAACCGCTACGCACAAGTTGTCTCTGCTGTTTGGTATGTTGGTTTAGTCGCGGCGCTAGTGGGGATTATTTGGTACTTCGCAAGCACCGGCGATGAACTGCTTAGACTGCCATTGTTGATCTTGGGAACGTAAGTTTACGTTTTACGGATTCCATCTAAACACAAAACGGGAAGCCTATGGCTTCCCGTTTACATATATACCTAGCTACAGTTCGGCTTTTTACCTTCGTACTTAGGTAAGCTTTTAATCTTGGCACTCAAGTCTCCAATACGAGTGTCGTGTGATGGGTGAGTAGAGAGAAGCTCAGGTGGAGTATTTCCGCCAGACGCCTTCGCCATGTTCTTCCATAGCTCGACACTTTGCTTTGGGTCAAAACCTGATTTGGCCATCAGCTCTAAGCCCACGATATCAGCCTCGGATTCTTGTGTTCGACCATAAGGAAGAATTACACCATATTGGACACCAACGCCTAATGCAGCCATGGTTGCGTTGCGGTATTCAGAGTATTCGGACGCACCTAAGGCAATGCTGGTCACTTGTAAGCCTGCATTAGCAAGTTGGGATTGAGATAGGCGCTCGTTACTGTGATCAGCCAGCACGTGAGCCACTTCGTGGCCGAGTACCGTCGCTAATTGGTCTTGATTGACCGCGACGTCCAATAAACCGGTATAAACGCCAATTTTACCTCCGGGTAGGGCAAAAGCATTGACTTGGTCACTATCAAAGACCACAACTTCCCACTCTTTAAAGCTGGATTGTTTAGGGACATTATCGGTAATGCTCTTAGCTACACACTGAACGTAAGCGTTAACCTTTTTGTCTTTGCTGATCTTCAATTCCTTTTTCATCTCTTCAAAAGATTGAGCACCCAGGCTACTCATATCTTGGTCTGAAAAGAGGATTAATTGGTTTCGACCAGTCGGCGAGGACGAACAAGCGACTAAACCTGCAAGCACAGTTATTGCAGAAAATGATTTCCAAGCCTGCATTTAGATCTCCATATCATAAGTGGAAGCAATAATTGATTAATAATGAAGTAGTTTCGTGAAAAAAACTAGCTACAATAGCTCGATAGATAACAATTCAACCATCGCTAGGAAACCTACCTATGAGCATCTGGAAACGCCCAATTGATCTAGAAGCATTGAATGCAACTTCAAAAAACACTTTGATCGAACACCTAGCTATTCAATATACCGAAGTCACCGACAACACCATTTCCGCGACCATGCCCGTTTGTAGCTTCACTCATCAACCGTTAGGTATGCTGCATGGCGGCGCTTCTGTAGTGCTTGCCGAAACATTAGGTTCTGTAGCCGCGAACTTTTGTGTTGAAGAAGGCTCATACTGCGTAGGACTAGATATCAACGCAAACCACGTAAGAGCAATGAGAAGCGGGCATGTTATTGGTACGGCTTCTCCGATTCATCTAGGCGTATCAACTCAAGTTTGGCAAATTTCGATTACCGATGAGCGTGAACGGCTCGTTTGTACCAGCCGATTAACCATTGCTGTTAAGCAGAAAAAAGGAATCAAAGCTTAGTATGCTCATCGAATTTAAAGGCGGAAAAATCATTACTACAGCGCACGAAATCGTTGTGAAAGTTAATGGCGAACATATGATCACTTTGCAAGCTCAAATAGATGCTGTTCAGTTAATCGGCAGGGGGGCTAACGTCATCTCAGCCAACAGCGGGGAGGTAAAATGGTCAATAAAATTAGATAACTTACAACAGCTTGAGCAGTTAGCGACTGAGATATGCGCTCCCATTCAATAAACGATACGAGCCTTGCAAAAACCTCATAAAATGAGGAAACTACTACTCATAGTCCATTTATGGAATTTCCTCTTTAAGACTTTCCACAATGACTTCCTTTGTGACTTTCTGCATGTGAGTAGCCCTATATGAGTAGCCCTCGTCTTCGCGTCCAATTTGAAACTTTGTTTGAACACTACAATGGGAAAGATTGTGGTGTTCAACTTGATGAAATTACGGAAGTGCTTTTTTGTACAAGGCGTAATGCACGAATAGTTCTTAATAAGATGGAGGAAGAAGGCTGGATTGAATGGCATCCTGCTCCAGGACGAGGCAAACTTTCTCAGCTCAAATTCAAGCGTAGCCGTACCGACGTCAGTGAGAATCTCGCAAGGCGATATCTGGATGAAGGTAAAATCGGTCAGGCGCTCAATGTACTTGATCAAGACACAGCGAAGCTTGCACAAGTCATCGAAAGCTACTTAGGTGTTCAACACCAAGAAGGGCTTCAAGTTGTGCGCTTGCCTTACTATCGCTCGTTATCAATGCTCAACCCGCTTAAGCCGATGCGCCGCTCTGAGATCCATATTATTCGTCAGATATTCAGCGGATTAACCAAACTGGATGAAAATGAAACGCTGCAGCCTGATTTGGCTCACTCTTGGGAGCAACTGTCTGATACTCATTGGCGCTTCTTTATTCGACCTGGGGTTCGATTCCACAATGGGCATCTTCTCACCACAGACTGCATTATCGAAAGTTTATATTCGCTGAAAAGTATCAACTTATTTACTCATATCGATCAAGTTGCTTCACCATCCAATTGGGTCGTTGATATAAAACTCAGTCAGCCAGACATGCATCTGCCTCTATTGCTATCAGAAGCTTGTGCAAAAATTTTGCTTCCTGAGTCTGAACGGGCGGAAGACTTTGATTTATCACCAGTGGGTACTGGCCCTTATAAAGTCATTCAAAACGATCAAAAGCGACTAGTGTTGCAAGCTAACGATACATACTTTGGATTTAGGCCTTTGATTGACCGTGTTGAAGTATGGGTCATTGATGAAGTTCATTCCCCAATTGTGTTTCCAAGCCTGAACCACCCAATAAAGCCAAATGTCAGTGAATTCTCTGAGGAAGTTGCCCTTGACCCTGGGTGTACTTATCTACTGCTTAATCGAAGAAATGGGGTAGCCAAATCGCAAGATTGGGCTCTGTATTTCTCTAACAAGCTGAACACACTGAATTTATTCAAACACATTCCACAAGATAAAGTTGTCGATTTTGGCCTGTTACCAGCACACGGATTAAAACCAGGCTGGTATCATCACACGCATTCCGACACCGAGATAAAGCCACCGCACTACAAACGTATCAAAGTCGCTTATCAAGCTTTGCATCCCATGTTTCCAACACAGGCAAAACTCATCGAAATGCTGCTCAAAAAAGATGGGTTAGACGTTGAACTGATCAAATATGATTCCACGGTCCCAGATGTGTCAGAGGTCGATATTTGGTTGAAACCGATGGGAATAGCGAACCATCGTGACGATGCATTGGCCGGTTGGCTACTCAATTACAGTGACATTGAGCAATTGAGCACTACTGATGACTTCGAATATTGGAAAGGGCTTATCAATGACTGGCGTGCTCAGTCACAAGGGGTATTCCCGGCTCGTGAAATTGGTAAATCACTTATCGAAAGGCTGCAGATCATTCCGACTTTCCATTGTTGGCTTGGCGTAAGTAAAGATCAGTGCGGAACGCTACAAAACGCTAAGTGTAATGCCCTAGGCTGGTTTGATTTCACTCAAGTGTGGGTGAAACCGGATTTGCAGAGTAATTAACATGTCGAAACCAAACAAAAAGCAGCCTACAAAAACGGTTGAAATCTATTGTAGCAAGTGCAAAACCTTACTTTTTAAGTATCGAAAGGGTGGAAAAGGCGCCTTAGTAAAATGTTTTAAAGAAAGGATTGTAAAAGATATGACTGTTACACCTTGCCATTGCCCTGGTTGTGATTGCGAATTCGCTCGAGACACCTTGGTAAGAGGGACTCCAGCTTATAAAATCATTGGCGGCAAGGTCACGATGAAGTAGGGGCTAAATTCACAATAAATTAACAAACATCCTAAGTTATATTGCGCAAATAACGTCTTGAAATCCTCACGGCAGATTATTTTTTGATCTAGATCGATAAAAGACTAAAAAACAGACACGATTGTTATATTAATTTTTAAACAGTGTTAGACTCGCGCCCAGTCCATATTTTGTTACATAAATTTTCTTTAAATAGGAGTCATCAATGGAATTAGGTCTGATCATCGCTTTCATCGTTACGTCTGCTGTAATGGTTAAAAAAGAGATGGCCTCAAACAAATAGTTTTCATTCGACTCACTTTTGAATACCTTTATAGAATGAAATAGAAAAGCCAGCATTACTGCTGGCTTTTATCGTTTTAGGCTAGGTTAGAATTCGTAATCTAAGCTCACGCCCCAGTTACGGCCTGGTTGGCTGTAAAAGTCTAGGTTGTCTTCAGAATCTTTGTCGCGCAGATCATTGTACGTCCAGTACTTCTTATCGAACGCATTGAATAAGCCAGCACGTAGCGTCAAGTCAGTAACAGGGCGGTAGTATGCCGTTAGATCTAGGATACCGTAGCCACTTAAACCTACGTTATCTTCATCTGCCCAATCATCTTTACCGGCTACCATAGTTAGGTTAGCCAACGCACCAAACTTGTATTCAACGTTGTCGTAACCAAGGCCGAAGATACCAGTAAGCGGCGCTACTGAATCCAGTGATTTACCTGTTGTTTTGTCTTTGCCTTCTGCGTACGCAATAGAAAGTTTAGTGTACGTACCAGTTGGAGCGTCGAAAGCGCCGTCCAGTAGGATAGTAGAGCTAAACTCTGCACCTTTGATTTCAACTGCGTCACGGTTAACGACTGTGTAGCTTTCTTTGCCATTTACAGTGCCTAGATCTTCTGAATCAATGAAATCATCGTAATCGTTGAAGAAACCAACCAACTCGAACTGTGCGTTGTTGTTTTGACCACGGAAACCAATTTCGTAAGAAGTACTCTTTTCAGCTTCTAGGTCTGGATTTGGTACAAAAATCGAGCCAGTTTCGTATTCGTAGTAAAGCTGTTCAACAGTTGGCGCTTTGAAGCCTTGGCTTACTTGCGCGAAAGTACTTAGCGACTGGTTGAAGTGATAGACCGCACCAAGTTTACCTGTGAACGCATCGTTGCTGTTTTTGTCTTTCGGCGTAGTAAAACCATCATCAGTAGACGGGTCTGCTTCAAATGAGTCGTAGCGGATACCAGCATTAAGTACCAAGGTTTCATTTAAGAAAAACGCGTTGTCTTGAAGGAAAATACCCCATTCAGTAACTTTTGCATCTGGGATAGTTGTAGTACCTGGTGAAGTTGTACCGTTATCGTGGAAGATGTCTGTGTTGTTTAACGAGAAGTCCGTGCCTTTATAGTTAAATCCGTAAGTGAACTCGTGCACAGAGCTATCAAACTCCACAAGCTTGTCGAGCTGAGCATCTAGCTGGATAGACTTATCTTCTGCCTCACGTAAACGCGTACGATCGCCGTTGTAACCAACGTAGCCCATGTGGTCAGTTAAAGTGGCAAAGTTTGCATTTGATGATTCAGTTACTTGATAGTCAACAGACCAAAGCAAGCTATCGAACGCTGCATTTGGTGCCGTGTATTCATGATTGAAGCCAATTCGAGTACGCGTATTTTCATCTTGAGCACGAGAATTGTCGTAAGTTAATCCTGGCATCGGGCCAAAGTACATTGTGTAGTCACCATCTAAACTACGCTCGTCGTAGTTATAGTTGTAGCGTTCAAACACAAGACCAAGGCGGTTAGTTTCATTCAGTTGGTAATAGGCTTTTGCCAAAATGTTGTTAAGATCTTTTTCTGCTGGATTCTCCAAGCCTCGATCTTCGCCAGAAATGTCTGCACCATCACCGTATGTTTGAGTTTCTTTGCCTTCAGAGTAGGTACCAATTAGAAGTGTCTCTAACTTACCTTGACGCATAGCCCACGTAAGTGTGTTCTTGAACTGTTCATCGACAGAACGGTAACTGGACTTGATACCAAAGCGGTGCTCATTGCCCTCAGTTCTTAGAATATCTTCCGGATCTTTGGTTTGCATTACAACAGCACCACCAAGCGCGTCAGAACCGTATAGTGAAGAAGATGGGCCTTTGTTAATTTCGATACTTTTTAACGTATCTAACTCTATTGCGTTAGGGTAGATAGCCTGAGTAGCGCCGCCGCCTGGGTTGAATGGTGTTGTTTGTGTCACCCCGTCGACGATCACTTTTACTCGATCGCCGTCCATGCCACGAATGTTAAAACCAGAGATACCGAATCGGCCTGCAGTTGTCGCATCAACACCAGGGGTGTACTTAAGTGCATCTTCCAAATCATTAGCAATCGAAGATTCAAGTTCATCAGAAGAAACTGATTCAATACTTGCCGATACATCCTGTTTGCTTTGTTCCGTTCTTGTCGCCGATACTACCACTTCATCAAACGTCGCTACCGATTCAGCCATTGCCGAAGGTGACAGGGCTATTATAATTGAAGCTGACAATAGAGTTTTCTTGTACATCTTGTTATTACCTTAAATCCTTAGGTTGTTTAGCGAGACGCATTTTATTAAACCTAAATGATAATTGCTATCATTCTCGTTATTGATAAATATAATTAATTTGCTTGTAAATTTAAATTGCTATATTTTTCAATAAGATAATAACCGTACGTAATGACGATAATATTCATCATTGTGATATGGATCACTAATACATATTGAACTTTTGGGGAGAAATGAGTTGCAAAGCCCAATTACGCTTGAAGCTCTTCATATTCTGGATGCAATAGAAAGGCGAGGAAGTTTTGCCGCTGCAGCCAACGAATTGAATAGGGCGCCTTCTTCTTTAAGCTACCAAATTCAAAAACTTGAGCAGGATCTAGATATTACGATCTTTGATCGTTCAGGTCACAAAGCAAACTTTACTGATGCTGGCCAGTTGATCCTAGAGCGTGGTCGCGCAATTTTATCTGCAACAGAAAAATTGGTGAATGACGCTAACTTGCTTGCTAATGGTTGGGAACTCGACTTAACCGTTGCTTATGATGGAATCATTCCGACCGCAAACTTTTTCCCTATGGTCGATGCCCTCGGAAATGTCAGTAAAACCAGAGTTCGTCTTCAAGAGGAAATTCTGGCCGGTTGCTGGGAGTCGCTAGCAGAAGGAAGAGCCGATTTACTGATCTGCCCTAAGCTTGAAACACTGCCTCATGATGTCAAAGCTGAAACGTTAGGTGAAATGTCAATGTCGTGGGTGGCGGCTGAAGATCATCATGTACACAAGCGTTCAGGTCCATTCGACGACGCCGCCCGCGAACGTTATCGCGTTATTGCCATTGCTGATACTGCTAGGGGCCAGCCTGCAATAAGTGTCAATGTACTGCAAAAGCAACCAAGACTTACTGTGACTAACTTTAACAGCAAGATAGATGCGCTAATCCAAGGCCTTGGGATTGGTACGTTACCAACTCAAGTTGCCAAGCCTCTAATCGAATCCGGTCAGTTGAAAGTGATCGAGGGAACAGAGGAACAAAGCATAGACATCATACTCGCATGGCGACGTAATAAGATTGGCGAGGCTAAATCTTGGTGTATTCAATTTCTGAAAAAGAATTGGAAGTTAGTGTAGAAAACAACGTAAAGGAGCGCGATGAGCGCTCCTTTTATTTTAATGAAACCTTACTGAAGCGACAGAACCATATCAGCAGTTCCGTCTTCAAACTGAATATCGAGTTCAAAACCAAGCTTTTGCGCTAATGTGAGCATGCCTCGGTTTGTCGGCATCGTCATCCCAGACATCTGTTTCGTTCCCTTGGAGCGGCAATAATCGATGACTTTGTTCATCAATATCTTACCGAGGCCATTTCCTTTCAGGTCGGAGCGAATCAAAATAGCAAACTCTGCGTCCGTGTTATCTGGGTTAATCAATGCACGTGACACCCCGATAATGGAAGGAAACCCATCAGCGTTTGATACCGCCACAAAGGCCATTTCTCGGTCATAATCGATTTGGGTCAAATTGGCTAATGCTTCATGATTGAATTCGCCTACGTCAGTAAAGAATCGCTTGTACAAATCCTCTTTTGAGACGTTATGTATAAACTCTGCGTGCAGAGGCTCATCTTCAGGCAATATTGGACGCAGCAGTATTTGATTTCCGTCTCTAAGCACGACTGACTCTTCAAACTCAACAGGGTAAGGGCGGATAGCCAATCTCTGCTGAGCATCGCCAACGTAAGGCTTCAAAATCAAGTCTGCATCAATGATGGTAAAATCGTTCCCATTTGCGAGCACTGGATGGATATCCAGTTCATGTATTTGTGGGCAATCGACCACCATCTGAGAGATACGCACCAAGAACTCAGATAAACCAGTAATGTTCATCGGCTCTGGCAGTTTTTGAGGGCGTATCTTGCCGCCTTTAATCGCTCTAACGATTAAGTAACGCGCTAGTGTCATGTTAAGCGGAGGCAATGCGGAAGCGGCGTCTAGTCCTTCGTTCCATTCAGAACCGCCTTGACCAACAAGTATGACCGGACCAAACGTTTTGTCCGTTTTTACCTTGATTCGAATTTCTTCTCCACCCGCTAATTTGGCCATACCTTGTACTAACAAACCATGAATATGAGCAGATGGATAACTCAACTTAGTACGATCTAGAATCGCTTCCGAAGCGCTGGCGACTTCATGACTATTACGTAAGTTAAGCATGACTCCCTGTACATCAGACTTATGCGCGATGTCGGGTGAGCGAAGTTTAACGGCAACAGGGTAGCCAATTTGTTCGGCAACATGGACTGCTTCACTGGAGTCGGAAGCAATCCAAGTCGGCAGCACTTTGAAACCAAAATGCTTCAAAAAAGTACCGATTTGATGTGTATCCATGGATACTGTATTTTTATCCAGTAACTTGTCTTGTATCCACTTTTGAGCTTTCGATAAGCTCTCGATATCCACTTGTTTAGCCGTAGTTGGTGTTTCCATCAACTGCTTTTGGTTTCTTCGATACTCAACTAAGTGCATGAAGGCGACCACGGCACTTTCTGGGGTTCGATAGGTCGGTATGCCAGCTTGAGTAAATACTTGTCTGGCTGGCTTTGCCGTTTGCTCTCCAGACCAATTAGTTAGGATGTTAAAGCGCTTATGACGCGGATGCTTTTTAATCGTCTCTACGATTTTTTGCGCGGTTTGTTCAGAGTGAGCCACCGCTGAAGGGCTATGCATGATTAGGATTGCGTCTGCGATATCACTATCAAGTAGTGTATTGAGCGTATCGACATACCTTTGATGGCCGGCATCACCAACCATATCGATAGGATTACTGCGAGACCAACTAGAGGGTAACAATCCATCCAGTTTCTCAGTCACTTGATCATCAAGTTCTGCGAGTTTTCCGCCACGCTCAAGGAGTGTGTCTACCGCCATGATTGCAGGGCCGCCGCCGTTGGTAATGACAGCCAAACGCTCACCACGAAGCGGAACTGAGTGAGTTAGCGTTTCAACGGCAGCAAATAGCTCATGGGTATTTTTAACTCGCAGCATACCCGTACGACGAATCGCGGAGTCATAAATGATATCGAGCGTGTCATCGCCGCCAGTATGTAACTGCGCTGCTTTTCGACCAGCAGATGTTCGGCCACCTTTTAACACCAAGATGCGCCGGTTGCGCGATGCTGCACGGGCAGCAGACATAAAACGACGCGCGTCTTTAATGGTATCGACGTACAGCAAAATTGCGTCGGTATGGGAATCCGTACTCAAATAATCCAATAAGTCTGCAAAATCGACATCAACTGCATTTCCGAGTGAAATGAAAGCAGAGAAACCAATTTCTTTGTCGTTGGCCCAATCCAAAATAGTGGTGCAGACAGCTGCAGATTGAGAAATGAACGCAATGTTTCCTTTTAGCGCGGTAATCGGAGAAAACGAAGCGTTAAAGTTTAGCCAAGGGAGAATCATTCCAAGGCTATTGGGCCCCAGAAGCCTCATACCGTTTTCTTTCGCGATTTCTATGCAACGGGTTTGGATCGTATCGCCGTCCAAAGTTAAGTTGTGCATATCTGAGGACAAGATGATAACGGAAGAGACACCGGCCTCTGCAAGTTGCGAAATAAGTTCGATGTTTCTAGACGCGTGAGTACATAAAATAGCGAGATCAGGAACAATCGGTAATTGACCAATAGACGGGTAGGCGAGCACACCACAAACCGATGGGTATTTTGGTGTGACCGGCATAATGGCACCTTCAAAGCCGCCTTGTAGTAAATTCTTCATTACGATGTTACCGGCTCGCATGTCTTTAATCGAAGCGCCGACGACAGCGACTGATTTTGGCTTCAATAGATGATGTAAAGTGTTCATGCGCATCTCTCAACAACGTAAATACTGTGTATAGGTTAACCAAATTTATAGGTGGGAAAGCGAGCAAATATCGCCACTGTGATCATTTACACACAGTATGTCGAACAGTTTGTGCCGTAAGTCACAGAGTATTGATATATAATTAAAATGTTGGCTTGATTCTAAGCCTTTCAATCGGCATGATTTACAGTAATTTCCACTTAAGGCGTAAAACATTTCATGAAAAAGATTTCAATTGTTGGCTTGTCTGCTCTTTTAGCTGCGTGTTCATCTGGTACATACACTACTGATGTCACCTCGGAAAGCTATCGCGAAGACTACAAAGTCGCTGAAGTAGAGCAGCCAGTAGTCACTAAGGAAGGTACAGCAACAGGCGTTACAGAAAGTAATGTCGAGTCTAAAGTGGTGAAGATGTCACCAGAGACAGCTGAGAAAGAAGTGGTGAAAATGAAGCCGCAAACCAAGCCTGCTGTCGCAATCACACCACCAACGGCTAAACAAGTTGCAATGAACCCACGCTACGGTTTCACGATTCAAGTCGTTGCTTTGGGATCTCAAGCAAAAGTTGACCAATTTGCACGTAAGCTGCCAATGGATGAACAGCAACCGATCTGGGAAAACTACAAAGTAGTGAATGGAACGAAGTGGTACACAGTGCTTTACGGCGACTACGCTACGCGTAAAGAAGCACAGAAAGCAGTGAAGTCACTTTCAGAAGAGTTCCAATCACTGAAACCATTTGTTAAGAGTATCGACTCAATTAAAAACTCTGAGTTCCCAACGCTTAACAAACTGAACTAATTCAAATTTAAAAGGGGCTTTTGCCCCTTTTTCGTGTCTAAAATTCACCCAAACAAACACCACAGCGTGAGTATTGACTCTTTACGAGTGTAACTTCTCAGTAGATTGATTATGATATCTGCCATGATTCTAACGTTGTGTCATGGAAAGAACCTTAATGACTAAAACTACCATTCTTCTTCTTTGTGGCGGTGGCTCAGCCGAGCATGAAGTGTCACTTGTTTCTGCTAACTACTTGCAAGACCAATTAGGTCAAACTGAAGACTTCAATGTCATCCGCGTTGAAATGAAGCAAGAGGGTTGGTACGACTGTCATGGTCGCTTAGTTTACCTAGATACAAACACCGCCTCCTTAAACAGCGAAAATAGCTCAACCTCTATTGATTTCGTCGTACCTTGTATTCACGGATATCCTGGTGAAACAGGAGACATTCAATCAATGCTTGAGCTTGCCGGAATTCCTTACTTAGGGTGTGGCCCAGAAGCAAGTACCAATAGTTTCAATAAGATCACATCTAAGCTTTGGTATGACGCGTTAGGTATCCCGAACACACCATACCTGTTCCTATCTCAAAACGACGAAGAATCGTATCAACGCAGTGAACAAGCTTTTGATAAGTGGGGCTCTTTATTTGTGAAAGCTGCACGTCAAGGCTCTTCTGTCGGTTGTTACAAGGTAACAGATAAGGCGCAATTAAAAGAATCTATCGATGCTGCTTTCACCTATTCCGACCAGGTTTTGGTTGAAAAAGCGGTGAAACCGCGTGAATTGGAAGTGGCTGCCTATGAGCAAGATGGCAAGCTATATATCAGCAAACCTGGTGAAGTTATTGCGCCAAGCGATGCATTCTATTCTTATGAAGAAAAGTACAGTGCCGATAGCCATTCAACTACCGTTATTGAAGCCACTGATCTGACAGAAGCCCAACGTGATGTTATCGCTCACAGCGCAGAAACTGTTTTCACGCAAATGCGCCTGAGACATTTATCTCGAATCGACTTCTTTTTAACGGAAGAAGGGGAGATCTACCTGAACGAAGTAAATACATTCCCAGGTATGACTCCAATATCTATGTTCCCTAAAATGGTTGAAAACGCCGGACTGCCGTTCTCACAGTTTTTAGCAAATTGCGTAAAAACGTCGTTAAAGAATTAATCCCAATTCTTGATTGATTTAAATTTTACCATTTCAGACTCAGAGCTTTCGACATTACCGAGATACTGGTAGGGCATAGCAATACTTTGCCAGCGTCCAAAGCTCTGAATATCTTTCACTCTAACACCTTGCTTTGCTAACTCTCTAGCTGCTCCGACACGCGTCGATTGGCCAGAAAACGACAAATCACCACCGATCAAATCCCCCGCATGTCGGACTATTCGATATATTGATGAATCATCCAATTGGTTTTTACCAATATTCCCGTGACGATCAATCCCTCTGAACACATACTGTGAATCGTTTTGGCTCATATTAATCCACTTAGCGACCGCAACAGTGCCTTCAAGGCTTAGTGCATATTTGTGTTCATTTAAAACAACCAGGTATTTGTTATCCATCAGCTCTAACTGAGTTCGGGAAAGTGACTTCAACTCACGACGTTTGAGTGCGCATTCAAACATAACGTAATAAATAGCAAGATCGCGTACATCCTTCGCTGAGGGAGAGCTGGACAGTTTTTCATTAAGGATGTTTAAATGGGACGCAGTAAACTCGGCTGCTTGTTTTGCATCTCCTTTTTTGGCTAGTCTAAGTTTTGTTACGGAATTACGTAGTAAGGCATTGTTAGTGGGATCAGGAAGTGACAGCAGTCGGTGCACAACACCAATAGTCACCAGATAGCGCCTAATCGTCGAGTACTTACGGGTGCGAGCTTCTTTCTCTATAAACTGGCGAATTGCCGCGATAGACGAAGGTAGGGGACGAACGTTTCGAGTTTGGCAGAATTCAACGAATAGATTCCAGTCTTTAGTCATTGCTAACAATGTGTTGCGAGAATATTCGGAGTGCGTTAATTCATCGAATTTCTCTAATGTCACCAACTGGCAAAACTCCCCAAGCAATTGTTTCAAAACTGTTTGATCGGTGGTTATAGGTATATTTTTTCGCATCCTGACGCACTATAACGTTGTTTTTCAACACAATATACTTGATAACATCGCAGATACAATTATTATTTAAGTAACTATATCAATAAGAAATGTTATCAATATGGCTGTCGCGACTTATAGAGGCTTTAACCTCCAATCTGCTGGAAGTACCACCGATGTGTGGCAAGTTAAGATCAAAAACCATGTTTTATCTGGTAGCATGGCTGCTGTTAAAAAGAGTATTGATTGGTTTTGCGATACAGCAACAATCATCGACCCTAAGGAGTTTTCATCGGTAGGTAGAAAGCGAGAAGAGTCTGGTTCTCCTGCTGCGGAAAATTTTGGTGGCTACGCACTTAAAAACGATACTGGCGAGCCTAACGCGTGGTATTGTTTTTTCAACGGCCGTCTAATCAAAGGATCGAAGATCGCCATTCAGAAACATATAGAAGCCTATCTGCTCGCTAAGCAGAAAGCTGATCAACAAAAGAAGTAATTTAACTATGAGTCTCGTTTATTCCACTGAAGTGGGTCGAATTAAGCCAGAAGAAGAAAAAGTAGAGCGCCCAAAAGGCGATGGTATAGTGCGTGTTCAGCGTCAAACGAAAGGCCGTAAAGGCAAAGGAGTTTGCATCGTTACCGGTTTAGACCTTGATGATGCACCATTAAAACTGCTAGCTGCGGAACTTAAAAAGGTCTGTGGCTGTGGTGGCTCTGTGAAAGACGGTAATATTGAGATCCAAGGTGATGCTCGAGATAAAATAAAAGCACACCTCGAAAAGAAAGGTCATACAGTAAAACTTGCTGGTGGCTAACTCGAACAACATTGGAAAGCCCGCTTTATAGCGGGCTTTTTAGTAAAAACAAACTCTTAACTCGTTAAGGTTTTCTCTCGGCCTTTAGTTGTAAGAACACCGACGTGATAATGGCTAGAAGGCAATATAGTCGTTTCATCAAACAAAATAATCAGTTAGAGAATCGAAGATTAACTAACTGATTATTAGGTATTTTATGGTAAATCACTATTATGTTTAATATTGTAGATTTAAAGGTGTAGGGAATAGGAATAGCGACATTATTAGTTCTTACTTAATGTCATTTAACATAAGATAGATAATGCGCACTATCTAGTTATCAAAGTCCAATTGGCGCGGCTGCAAACAAATCACTCTGCTTCTCTTGTTCTTCATAGTTTCCGCAAGTAATGAGTCGTGTATGACCGCCGAACGTGGCACTAAACAAACAATCACTTAACACCTCGAATTCGTAACCAATGTTTATCAAATCATGATGTGTGAACGTGAACATCTTGAAGTCTTTCTCATAGACATCAATATAATAGTTCTTAAACGTTAGCTTCCTGATTGGTTTCTTATTCTCATCAAAAGCAGCCTGCAAAGCCTCACCGGATACGTAAAGTTTAAAACCCGATAAAGGATCTTTTTTACGACTCTTTTTAGCTTCCGTTTTAGTTTCTTCTTTGGGTTCATCTTCGGTTTGAACATTGATTGGTTCCTCTAGGGACGCTTCTGGCTCAGATGCAAAAAAGCCAAATAAGCCACCATTTAAGTAAACAATTACAGCACCACCACATAGAAAAATGGCTGATAACCATACCGTCCAGTGCTTCCAAATCGGTTTGATATCTTTTGCCGCAGCTTCGACAACATCCTTTGAACTTTGGGTGTGACTCTTATAGAACGGGAATATTTCCTTACGGTATTTACGCTGTTCTTGGTTAACAGTTTCAGTGGTAGCACCTACCCTTACCTTTTTTGTGTAAGTCTTGTCAGAGCCTAGCGCGGTGTTTTTAGCGCAGTAGTAAGTCAACTCAATCATGTCCTTAATGTCACGGTGAATCTTGCGTAAGTTCTGAGTAAGCAAAATGATATCGATACCGTAATGACCATGAAGCGAATAGAACTCCAGTATTTTGGAATCTAGCTGCCTATTGGGGAGCACCATATGCGCTTCATCGACGATATACAAAGGCCCTACACCATCGTCATTTCTCCATTCATCCTGATAGTGTTCATGCTTGGAAAACGGCCTATCCAACTTGCCGTAGTGGTTAAGTTCACCATCAACCATGACGATTAGGTCACGAACGGATTCACCATAGACCTTGACGAAGAAGTCAATATTAAGAGCCAGATTAGTAATTACCTTGCGACCTTTCTTGATTGCCGGAATCACATGGTAAGCCACAGCTTCATAACTTTTGCCCGACCGAGGGCGACCGACTATTGCGTATATCATGAGCCTAACCTCGTAAACGGTACGAGTTGAAGCATGAGCCTAATACCAATTGAGGAAACAATCATACCCAAAGCTTGAGGCACTCCGACCTGACCAAGTACCCAAGCGGATTCGGGTGGGAAGCCTGTCATGTATTGACCAATATCAATGGGTTCAAACAGTTCAATAGCCGTCAATACGATAGCATCGACAACACTCATAATGAGATCAAAAAGGAAGTAAACAATGTCTTTTGCTATCTCGACCAGTGAGTGAAACAGCGTGTAAATGGTATCTATCAGGTCTTGAATTATGTCTCTTAGCCAATCCATTTCTTACCCTCCAAAGATGATTCTGCGGCAAAGCATTGCAGCAGTGAACAAGATACAAACGCGTATAAAGCTGAATATGTAATCAAGATTTACGTAGTCATCGAAGCTATATGTACCAAAGCCAAAACCCGACATATCCAAAGAAAAAGACGGGCGAGATGCGCCAGACAAATCAATGTCTACAAAAGCTGAAAGCATCCCGTTATAGATAGCGTCCTTGGTAGAGGTAAGGCGGGTCACCATCTCAGTCTTGAGCGAATTGGTTGTGTGTTCAGAGGTGTAAGGTTCGTTACATGGGTCTCCAGAACATCCGTTATACTCAACGCCTTGAATGGCATCTAATATTTGTTCACCAGAGGTATTGCCCTCACCTTCACCAGAACCTTGAAGCGCTTGAAGTGCTGCTAGTAATTCATTCTGTTTAGCCATCGCCGCGTTGTGATAAAACTCATCGTATTCGCCAAGTTCTCTAATGGCGTTAACCGTGTCTTGAGTAGCTGTTGTCTGCAAGGCTTTAAGTTCTTCCCATATCTCAAGTTGCTTATTTGTACCCGCTACGATTTGGTCAAGTTGCTTCTGGTTGAACTCGTTGGAGTTCTTGAGTTCATCGATGACTTGTTTAAAGTTCTGGTTATTGTCTTCATTAAGGCCAGCTAGAAGCGCATTGATTTGCTTGTTGAGTAGCAACACTTGTTCTTGCTGGTCGTTTTCCAATGTAGGTTCGCTCACACCCTCTACACTAATCGCTTCGGTATCACTTCCTTGAATTGGTGAAGACTCGACACCCTCTAGTGGTTTGGTCGGGTCAGTCATGGCGTATTCTTCTTCGGCATATGTACCACCGGAGCAACTGAATTTATCTGATGCGTCGTAGCCACACTTGGCCGCAGTGTCGAACGGTTGGCCATCGTCAGGAACGCCATCACCGTTAGTATCTTCTGGACACAAATATTGTCCGTTGTATTCTTCGCAACCACTAGGTACTTGGTCAGGCATGTTACCGCCTCCCGTTCCCTCGCCCGTACAAGTTGAACCCGTAATGACTACCGTTCCCCCACATCCGCCAGTTGCAAGAGAACATACAGAACCGGTTACTTTGAGTGCGCATCCACTGGAACAAAAAGTAGGACTGGAGCCAAATTTGAAGTAATCCCATGTGTGTTGATTTTCATTGCCAGCGAGTGATTCGCATTGGTTCTGACATTCATTGTCAACAAGTACTGTTCCCTCAGGACAGCTAGACCATGTGTATTTGAACAGCATTAAGCGGTTTTGAGAGGGAGTATCAACGGCTACATACCCGTTACTGGTGTAAGCTTTGGTCGCTGCACCTTTATTAGACCAAGTGCCAGAAATACTGCGTTTCTCAACCGTACAACCAACAAAGTAATTTATATGAACCACCATACCAACGGAGCCGCATGAACTTCGATAGGTTGAATTTTTTTCAGTCAGTTGAACAACAGCGAAAACACTTTGTGATATGAGAGATAAAATGAGAAGAGCGAATATCCTTTTCACGTGCTTTACTCCTATAAAAAAAGGGACTCGAAAGCCCCTTGTCTGTGATTAGATTCGCATGTTAGCTGCACATATACTTGCTGAAAGACCACCTAAAAGTGTGAATATGAGCAGCTGCAAATCATATAGAGCTAGAAGCAAAACTTACGCTAAACCAACAGCGCGTTTAGCAAGACGGATGGATTTAAATGCGACAGCAATACCAACAGCTGTAACACCAACACCCAACACACTTGTTGCAATGCCAGACAAATCTACTTCAGCCCATAGAGATGTCAGATCAAGTGCAGCATGAGAAGCTGAAGATGTTCCAAGAGCCACAGCGGCAACTAGATACTTTTTCATAATGAATTTCCTTATATCAATTTTACAGCTTTGAGTACGGCCTTAATCGGAAAGGAAATAATCCAACCGAAAAAGACCAATGCAAAACCGAATGAATAAAACTCGACAACCTCTGCCCCTGTTATTGATGTATGAGACGTAAGGTAGTTGTATTCATCGGCACTTAGTACGACCAATTGCGAGCACGTTTCAATCGACTCCATAGAGAGATAGAGAAAGCCGTCTTGGTCAGTAGCCACGCAACTAGTCATAATCCGTTTCCTTACTTAAGAGAGTTCATAAACGGCGCAATGGCCTGCTTAAGAGGAATGATTGTTTGCTGATAACCCTTTTTAAGCTCAGCGCCGCCAAAGTTGTTGATTTGGTATGAAGAACCGTCGAGCGTATAAAGCCCAGCTTCCAAACGGTCATTTTCAGAATCATGGCTCAAGCGTGATTCGATGATAGAGCGGCCACCCATGCGGAAAAGTACCGTTTGGTCGTAAACGGTTCGTGCAGGGTTATCACCACGAGCGGGAATGATTCGAGTTGTTACCTTTACATCTTCTGGCGCGACTTCAATTACTAGCATTTGTTTATCTCCTAAGCGATTGCCCTGAATGGCAAAATATTTGATTGAGCTACCACTGGCAGTTGATACCAGTCAGGCACTCTTAGCGGTTTAACTTCAATTACCTCTGAACGTTTCAGAGTTGGACACATACGGCTCACATCGAACTGTTGGCCGATATCAATACCGATTTGTTTTAGGCGAGCTTTGTGCTCATAGAATTGTCTTTGACTTAGAACATCACGCAAATCTGCACCGTGTTGCCACATGGCGAAATAGCTCATGGTGGTATTAGCTTGTCGTAAAGTATTTACTGCACCTGCATTTAGTAGCTGATGCGCAATTGACTGATGTTCGTCATGGTTAACTTGTAATGTGTTCATGGCGTTCTCGATGTCGTTTAAGTGTTTGTAAAAGTCCTGTTCTGTTACCAAGCCATACAGATGCAGATTGTGACGTTTTAATAATGTTTGTCTTAAGCTGTGTTCTTCTCGAACTACGCCCTGCTTTTCGCAGTAGTCTATTAATTTTTCTATGTAATCCAGTTGCTCAGGTGAAACACCGTCTTTCTTGCGTTTGTCTTTCTTTAAGTGCTCTTTCAGCTCGAACGCTTTACAATAAAGCTTGGTCATGATCCAAGTCGATGCTTCGCCCCAGTTACATGTCATGCCATTTGGATAGAGCTTTGGCTTTCGAGCTCGACCAATTTGCATTGAAGACATTCCACGGATAAAAGAAGCCTCTTTGCCCTGCCCGATTTCATGATTTTGAGTGAAGTCTATTGATGTAATTTCTGCACCATCACCGACTAGAGAAGAACTTTTTCCATCAGGTGTTTGGCGATGAAATAAGCGTGTGTTTTTAGTCAGTGGTGGTAAGTCATACTTTGCTAAAACATGGTTATAGACTTCTATGCACTCATCCAAAGTCTGTAACCCAAAAAGGTTATCCATTCTTTGCCAGCGTGAGGGATTTCCCTCAACTCGAACGCGAGTACCGTTACAACGAATGGTTAACTTTGTGCTAAATGAACCCTCTAAACGCTTTTGATTTACGCTAGGTGGTAGCTTCTCGCCTGTTTCCATGTCCAGACGCTCAATAACATGAGTACCAACCAAAGGAAGATTCCCTTCGGGGTGATCTTGTTGAACGAATAGTTGGTCAATGAAAAACATACGAAATTCTGTCAATACTAATTTTTCTTATATGGAAGCATAAGAAAAATATACTTTCAAGCTAACTGTATAAAAAAACATGAGTTACTATATAAGCAATCTTATAAAACGGCGTATGCATCACAATGTGTAACGAAATATTAAAAGAGCTAAGGCTAAAGAAAAATTTAACTCAAAAACAGGTTGCTCAGATTATGGGGGTAAGCAATATCACCTACATGAAATATGAGAACGGAGAAACTGAGCCAAAATTTAGCCAGATGATGAAAGCACTGATAGAGCTAGGCGGAGGTATAAAAGACATATTTGGTAACCTGGAAACATCACTAGACGATTCACTGGCTTACAACATGAAAAGAGTTGAAATCCTAAATGATCATGAAAAGGAATGTTTAAACCAAATAGTAGAAGCTGTGCTAATAAAGCATCAGATTGAAAGTGTACAAAGGAAGTAATTAGTGCGGAATTCCGCAGTTAGTTGGGGTGTAACAGAAACCCCAACTTTCTTTTTTAACAACCGAATAACAATTATCCTATTTTTTAAAGTGGTTCCTCCCCGACGAAACGGGGCCCCTCCACTTTAAAAACAGGCTTTATATATTGAATGGTAAAATGGGTTCCAGTAGGAAAACGCCCCTTTGATGTTGAAAGGCTCTGCGAGGGATTGTTCTGGCAAGAAGCAAGGGTGTTTTGTGGGATATTCAAAGGGAGCTGGTTTTCGGGCGTTTGGATGAGTCATACCCAAGAACGGTAACAAGCGCCCTTTTCCCTACGGGATTATAGAGAGGAGAACTATGGAAGCATACATGCTAATTCCCTTTGTTTTCATTATTGGGGTCATGCTATTAGGTTTCAGGGACTGGGCAAAAAGAAATTGGAAGATCGTTCTACTAGTTATTTCTTTGGCTTTGCTAACCCACGTAATGACAGCCCGTATAACAATAGTAATTGCTGTTGCGTTTAGCGTTGCGACAACAACAAAATACTATACAAATAAAAAATCAGGAGATAAGGAAGATATTTTTGAAGTTGTACTCTTTGGAGTGCTAGCTACGAGCGCCGCACTTATCATTGTTTTCTCAACAATTGGTATTCTTGAGACGTAACGATTGGGTAAATTATCCAAGTGGCGCATTATCCAGTTTATGTGTAAATGCGCCCTTTCAGGACGGCGGCCAGTGCTGACGCTACTGTACTGACCGCTAAACATTCAACATAAACACAACAGATAATGCGCACTATCTAGTTATCAAAGTCCAATTGGCGCGGCTGCAAACAAATCACTCTGCTTCTCTTGTTCTTCATAGTTTCCGCAAGTAATGAGTCGTGTATGACCGCCGAACGTGGCACTAAACAAACAATCACTTAACACCTCGAATTCGTAACCAATGTTTATCAAATCATGATGTGTGAACGTGAACATCTTGAAGTCTTTCTCATAGACATCAATATAATAGTTCTTAAACGTTAGCTTCCTGATTGGTTTCTTATTCTCATCAAAAGCAGCCTGCAAAGCCTCACCGGATACGTAAAGTTTAAAACCCGATAAAGGATCTTTTTTACGACTCTTTTTAGCTTCCGTTTTAGTTTCTTCTTTGGGTTCATCTTCGGTTTGAACATTGATTGGTTCCTCTAGGGACGCTTCTGGCTCAGATGCAAAAAAGCCAAATAAGCCACCATTTAAGTAAACAATTACAGCACCACCACATAGAAAAATGGCTGATAACCATACCGTCCAGTGCTTCCAAATCGGTTTGATATCTTTTGCCGCAGCTTCGACAACATCCTTTGAACTTTGGGTGTGACTCTTATAGAACGGGAATATTTCCTTACGGTATTTACGCTGTTCTTGGTTAACAGTTTCAGTGGTAGCACCTACCCTTACCTTTTTTGTGTAAGTCTTGTCAGAGCCTAGCGCGGTGTTTTTAGCGCAGTAGTAAGTCAACTCAATCATGTCCTTAATGTCACGGTGAATCTTGCGTAAGTTCTGAGTAAGCAAAATGATATCGATACCGTAATGACCATGAAGCGAATAGAACTCCAGTATTTTGGAATCTAGCTGCCTATTGGGGAGCACCATATGCGCTTCATCGACGATATACAAAGGCCCTACACCATCGTCATTTCTCCATTCATCCTGATAGTGTTCATGCTTGGAAAACGGCCTATCCAACTTGCCGTAGTGGTTAAGTTCACCATCAACCATGACGATTAGGTCACGAACGGATTCACCATAGACCTTGACGAAGAAGTCAATATTAAGAGCCAGATTAGTAATTACCTTGCGACCTTTCTTGATTGCCGGAATCACATGGTAAGCCACAGCTTCATAACTTTTGCCCGACCGAGGGCGACCGACTATTGCGTATATCATGAGCCTAACCTCGTAAACGGTACGAGTTGAAGCATGAGCCTAATACCAATTGAGGAAACAATCATACCCAAAGCTTGAGGCACTCCGACCTGACCAAGTACCCAAGCGGATTCGGGTGGGAAGCCTGTCATGTATTGACCAATATCAATGGGTTCAAACAGTTCAATAGCCGTCAATACGATAGCATCGACAACACTCATAATGAGATCAAAAAGGAAGTAAACAATGTCTTTTGCTATCTCGACCAGTGAGTGAAACAGCGTGTAAATGGTATCTATCAGGTCTTGAATTATGTCTCTTAGCCAATCCATTTCTTACCCTCCAAAGATGATTCTGCGGCAAAGCATTGCAGCAGTGAACAAGATACAAACGCGTATAAAGCTGAATATGTAATCAAGATTTACGTAGTCATCGAAGCTATATGTACCAAAGCCAAAACCCGACATATCCAAAGAAAAAGACGGGCGAGATGCGCCAGACAAATCAATGTCTACAAAAGCTGAAAGCATCCCGTTATAGATAGCGTCCTTGGTAGAGGTAAGGCGGGTCACCATCTCAGTCTTGAGCGAATTGGTTGTGTGTTCAGAGGTGTAAGGTTCGTTACATGGGTCTCCAGAACATCCGTTATACTCAACGCCTTGAATGGCATCTAATATTTGTTCACCAGAGGTATTGCCCTCACCTTCACCAGAACCTTGAAGCGCTTGAAGTGCTGCTAGTAATTCATTCTGTTTAGCCATCGCCGCGTTGTGATAAAACTCATCGTATTCGCCAAGTTCTCTAATGGCGTTAACCGTGTCTTGAGTAGCTGTTGTCTGCAAGGCTTTAAGTTCTTCCCATATCTCAAGTTGCTTATTTGTACCCGCTACGATTTGGTCAAGTTGCTTCTGGTTGAACTCGTTGGAGTTCTTGAGTTCATCGATGACTTGTTTAAAGTTCTGGTTATTGTCTTCATTAAGGCCAGCTAGAAGCGCATTGATTTGCTTGTTGAGTAGCAACACTTGTTCTTGCTGGTCGTTTTCCAATGTAGGTTCGCTCACACCCTCTACACTAATCGCTTCGGTATCACTTCCTTGAATTGGTGAAGACTCGACACCCTCTAGTGGTTTGGTCGGGTCAGTCATGGCGTATTCTTCTTCGGCATATGTACCACCGGAGCAACTGAATTTATCTGATGCGTCGTAGCCACACTTGGCCGCAGTGTCGAACGGTTGGCCATCGTCAGGAACGCCATCACCGTTAGTATCTTCTGGACACAAATATTGTCCGTTGTATTCTTCGCAACCACTAGGTACTTGGTCAGGCATGTTACCGCCTCCCGTTCCCTCGCCCGTACAAGTTGAACCCGTAATGACTACCGTTCCCCCACATCCGCCAGTTGCAAGAGAACATACAGAACCGGTTACTTTGAGTGCGCATCCACTGGAACAAAAAGTAGGACTGGAGCCAAATTTGAAGTAATCCCATGTGTGTTGATTTTCATTGCCAGCGAGTGATTCGCATTGGTTCTGACATTCATTGTCAACAAGTACTGTTCCCTCAGGACAGCTAGACCATGTGTATTTGAACAGCATTAAGCGGTTTTGAGAGGGAGTATCAACGGCTACATACCCGTTACTGGTGTAAGCTTTGGTCGCTGCACCTTTATTAGACCAAGTGCCAGAAATACTGCGTTTCTCAACCGTACAACCAACAAAGTAATTTATATGAACCACCATACCAACGGAGCCGCATGAACTTCGATAGGTTGAATTTTTTCAGTCAGTTGAACAACAGCGAAAACACTTTGTGATATGAGAGATAAAATGAGAAGAGCGAATATCCTTTTCACGTGCTTTACTCCTATAAAAAAAGGGACTCGAAAGCCCCTTGTCTGTGATTAGATTCGCATGTTAGCTGCACATATACTTGCTGAAAGACCACCTAAAACTGTGAATATGAGCAGCTGCAAATCATATAGAGCTAGAAGCAAAACTTACGCTAAACCAACAGCGCGTTTAGCAAGACGGATGGATTTAAATGCGACAGCAATACCAACAGCTGTAACACCAACACCCAACACACTTGTTGCAATGCCAGACAAATCTACTTCAGCCCATAGAGATGTCAGATCAAGTGCAGCATGAGAAGCTGAAGATGTTCCAAGAGCCACAGCGGCAACTAGATACTTTTTCATAATGAATTTCCTTATATCAATTTTACAGCTTTGAGTACGGCCTTAATCGGAAAGGAAATAATCCAACCGAAAAAGACCAATGCAAAACCGAATGAATAAAACTCGACAACCTCTGCCCCTGTTATTGATGTATGAGACGTAAGGTAGTTGTATTCATCGGCACTTAGTACGACCAATTGCGAGCACGTTTCAATCGACTCCATAGAGAGATAGAGAAAGCCGTCTTGGTCAGTAGCCACGCAACTAGTCATAATCCGTTTCCTTACTTAAGAGAGTTCATAAACGGCGCAATGGCCTGCTTAAGAGGAATGATTGTTTGCTGATAACCCTTTTTAAGCTCAGCGCCGCCAAAGTTGTTGATTTGGTATGAAGAAACCGTCGAGCGTATAAAGCCCAGCTTCCAAACGGTCATTTTCAGAATCATGGCTCAAGCGTGATTCGATGATAGAGCGGCCACCCATGCGGAAAAGTACCGTTTGGTCGTAAACGGTTCGTGCAGGGTTATCACCACGAGCGGGAATGATTCGAGTTGTTACCTTTACATCTTCTGGCGCGACTTCAATTACTAGCATTTGTTTATCTCCTAAGCGATTGCCCTGAATGGCAAAATATTTGATTGAGCTACCACTGGCAGTTGATACCAGTCAGGCACTCTTAGCGGTTTAACTTCAATTACCTCTGAACGTTTCAGAGTTGGACACATACGGCTCACATCGAACTGTTGGCCGATATCAATACCGATTTGTTTTAGGCGAGCTTTGTGCTCATAGAATTGTCTTTGACTTAGAACATCACGCAAATCTGCACCGTGTTGCCACATGGCGAAATAGCTCATGGTGGTATTAGCTTGTCGTAAAGTATTTACTGCACCTGCATTTAGTAGCTGATGCGCAATTGACTGATGTTCGTCATGGTTAACTTGTAATGTGTTCATGGCGTTCTCGATGTCGTTTAAGTGTTTGTAAAAGTCCTGTTCTGTTACCAAGCCATACAGATGCAGATTGTGACGTTTTAATAATGTTTGTCTTAAGCTGTGTTCTTCTCGAACTACGCCCTGCTTTTCGCAGTAGTCTATTAATTTTTCTATGTAATCCAGTTGCTCAGGTGAAACACCGTCTTTCTTGCGTTTGTCTTTCTTTAAGTGCTCTTTCAGCTCGAACGCTTTACAATAAAGCTTGGTCATGATCCAAGTCGATGCTTCGCCCCAGTTACATGTCATGCCATTTGGATAGAGCTTTGGCTTTCGAGCTCGACCAATTTGCATTGAAGACATTCCACGGATAAAAGAAGCCTCTTTGCCCTGCCCGATTTCATGATTTTGAGTGAAGTCTATTGATGTAATTTCTGCACCATCACCGACTAGAGAAGAACTTTTTCCATCAGGTGTTTGGCGATGAAATAAGCGTGTGTTTTTAGTCAGTGGTGGTAAGTCATACTTTGCTAAAACATGGTTATAGACTTCTATGCACTCATCCAAAGTCTGTAACCCAAAAAGGTTATCCATTCTTTGCCAGCGTGAGGGATTTCCCTCAACTCGAACGCGAGTACCGTTACAACGAATGGTTAACTTTGTGCTAAATGAACCCTCTAAACGCTTTTGATTTACGCTAGGTGGTAGCTTCTCGCCTGTTTCCATGTCCAGACGCTCAATAACATGAGTACCAACCAAAGGAAGATTCCCTTCGGGGTGATCTTGTTGAACGAATAGTTGGTCAATGAAAAACATACGAAATTCTGTCAATACTAATTTTTCTTATATGGAAGCATAAGAAAAATATACTTTCAAGCTAACTGTATAAAAAAACATGAGTTACTATATAAGCAATCTTATAAAACGGCGTATGCATCACAATGTGTAACGAAATATTAAAAGAGCTAAGGCTAAAGAAAAATTTAACTCAAAAACAGGTTGCTCAGATTATGGGGGTAAGCAATATCACCTACATGAAATATGAGAACGGAGAAACTGAGCCAAAATTTAGCCAGATGATGAAAGCACTGATAGAGCTAGGCGGAGGTATAAAAGACATATTTGGTAACCTGGAAACATCACTAGACGATTCACTGGCTTACAACATGAAAAGAGTTGAAATCCTAAATGATCATGAAAAGGAATGTTTAAACCAAATAGTAGAAGCTGTGCTAATAAAGCATCAGATTGAAAGTGTACAAAGGAAGTAATTAGTGCGGAATTCCGCAGTTAGTTGGGGTGTAACAGAAACCCCAACTTTCTTTTTTAACAACCGAATAACAATTATCCTATTTTTTAAAGTGGTTCCTCCCCGACGAAACGGGGCCCCTCCACTTTAAAAACAGGCTTTATATATTGAATGGTAAAATGGGTTCCAGTAGGAAAACGCCCCTTTGATGTTGAAAGGCTCTGCGAGGGATTGTTCTGGCAAGAAGCAAGGGTGTTTTGTGGGATATTCAAAGGGAGCTGGTTTTCGGGCGTTTGGATGAGTCATACCCAAGAACGGTAACAAGCGCCCTTTTCCCTACGGGATTATAGAGAGGAGAACTATGGAAGCATACATGCTAATTCCCTTTGTTTTCATTATTGGGGTCATGCTATTAGGTTTCAGGGACTGGGCAAAAAGAAATTGGAAGATCGTTCTACTAGTTATTTCTTTGGCTTTGCTAACCCACGTAATGACAGCCCGTATAACAATAGTAATTGCTGTTGCGTTTAGCGTTGCGACAACAACAAAATACTATACAAATAAAAAATCAGGAGATAAGGAAGATATTTTTGAAGTTGTACTCTTTGGAGTGCTAGCTACGAGCGCCGCACTTATCATTGTTTTCTCAACAATTGGTATTCTTGAGACGTAACGATTGGGTAAATTATCCAAGTGGCGCATTATCCAGTTTATGTGTAAATGCGCCCTTTCAGGACGGCGGCCAGTGCTGACGCTACTGTACTGACCGCTAAACATTCAACATAAACACAACAGATAATGCGCACTATCTAGTTATCAAAGTCCAATTGGCGCGGCTGCAAACAAATCACTCTGCTTCTCTTGTTCTTCATAGTTTCCGCAAGTAATGAGTCGTGTATGACCGCCGAACGTGGCACTAAACAAACAATCACTTAACACCTCGAATTCGTAACCAATGTTTATCAAATCATGATGTGTGAACGTGAACATCTTGAAGTCTTTCTCATAGACATCAATATAATAGTTCTTAAACGTTAGCTTCCTGATTGGTTTCTTATTCTCATCAAAAGCAGCCTGCAAAGCCTCACCGGATACGTAAAGTTTAAAACCCGATAAAGGATCTTTTTTACGACTCTTTTTAGCTTCCGTTTTAGTTTCTTCTTTGGGTTCATCTTCGGTTTGAACATTGATTGGTTCCTCTAGGGACGCTTCTGGCTCAGATGCAAAAAAGCCAAATAAGCCACCATTTAAGTAAACAATTACAGCACCACCACATAGAAAAATGGCTGATAACCATACCGTCCAGTGCTTCCAAATCGGTTTGATATCTTTTGCCGCAGCTTCGACAACATCCTTTGAACTTTGGGTGTGACTCTTATAGAACGGGAATATTTCCTTACGGTATTTACGCTGTTCTTGGTTAACAGTTTCAGTGGTAGCACCTACCCTTACCTTTTTTGTGTAAGTCTTGTCAGAGCCTAGCGCGGTGTTTTTAGCGCAGTAGTAAGTCAACTCAATCATGTCCTTAATGTCACGGTGAATCTTGCGTAAGTTCTGAGTAAGCAAAATGATATCGATACCGTAATGACCATGAAGCGAATAGAACTCCAGTATTTTGGAATCTAGCTGCCTATTGGGGAGCACCATATGCGCTTCATCGACGATATACAAAGGCCCTACACCATCGTCATTTCTCCATTCATCCTGATAGTGTTCATGCTTGGAAAACGGCCTATCCAACTTGCCGTAGTGGTTAAGTTCACCATCAACCATGACGATTAGGTCACGAACGGATTCACCATAGACCTTGACGAAGAAGTCAATATTAAGAGCCAGATTAGTAATTACCTTGCGACCTTTCTTGATTGCCGGAATCACATGGTAAGCCACAGCTTCATAACTTTTGCCCGACCGAGGGCGACCGACTATTGCGTATATCATGAGCCTAACCTCGTAAACGGTACGAGTTGAAGCATGAGCCTAATACCAATTGAGGAAACAATCATACCCAAAGCTTGAGGCACTCCGACCTGACCAAGTACCCAAGCGGATTCGGGTGGGAAGCCTGTCATGTATTGACCAATATCAATGGGTTCAAACAGTTCAATAGCCGTCAATACGATAGCATCGACAACACTCATAATGAGATCAAAAAGGAAGTAAACAATGTCTTTTGCTATCTCGACCAGTGAGTGAAACAGCGTGTAAATGGTATCTATCAGGTCTTGAATTATGTCTCTTAGCCAATCCATTTCTTACCCTCCAAAGATGATTCTGCGGCAAAGCATTGCAGCAGTGAACAAGATACAAACGCGTATAAAGCTGAATATGTAATCAAGATTTACGTAGTCATCGAAGCTATATGTACCAAAGCCAAAACCCGACATATCCAAAGAAAAAGACGGGCGAGATGCGCCAGACAAATCAATGTCTACAAAAGCTGAAAGCATCCCGTTATAGATAGCGTCCTTGGTAGAGGTAAGGCGGGTCACCATCTCAGTCTTGAGCGAATTGGTTGTGTGTTCAGAGGTGTAAGGTTCGTTACATGGGTCTCCAGAACATCCGTTATACTCAACGCCTTGAATGGCATCTAATATTTGTTCACCAGAGGTATTGCCCTCACCTTCACCAGAACCTTGAAGCGCTTGAAGTGCTGCTAGTAATTCATTCTGTTTAGCCATCGCCGCGTTGTGATAAAACTCATCGTATTCGCCAAGTTCTCTAATGGCGTTAACCGTGTCTTGAGTAGCTGTTGTCTGCAAGGCTTTAAGTTCTTCCCATATCTCAAGTTGCTTATTTGTACCCGCTACGATTTGGTCAAGTTGCTTCTGGTTGAACTCGTTGGAGTTCTTGAGTTCATCGATGACTTGTTTAAAGTTCTGGTTATTGTCTTCATTAAGGCCAGCTAGAAGCGCATTGATTTGCTTGTTGAGTAGCAACACTTGTTCTTGCTGGTCGTTTTCCAATGTAGGTTCGCTCACACCCTCTACACTAATCGCTTCGGTATCACTTCCTTGAATTGGTGAAGACTCGACACCCTCTAGTGGTTTGGTCGGGTCAGTCATGGCGTATTCTTCTTCGGCATATGTACCACCGGAGCAACTGAATTTATCTGATGCGTCGTAGCCACACTTGGCCGCAGTGTCGAACGGTTGGCCATCGTCAGGAACGCCATCACCGTTAGTATCTTCTGGACACAAATATTGTCCGTTGTATTCTTCGCAACCACTAGGTACTTGGTCAGGCATGTTACCGCCTCCCGTTCCCTCGCCCGTACAAGTTGAACCCGTAATGACTACCGTTCCCCCACATCCGCCAGTTGCAAGAGAACATACAGAACCGGTTACTTTGAGTGCGCATCCACTGGAACAAAAAGTAGGACTGGAGCCAAATTTGAAGTAATCCCATGTGTGTTGATTTTCATTGCCAGCGAGTGATTCGCATTGGTTCTGACATTCATTGTCAACAAGTACTGTTCCCTCAGGACAGCTAGACCATGTGTATTTGAACAGCATTAAGCGGTTTTGAGAGGGAGTATCAACGGCTACATACCCGTTACTGGTGTAAGCTTTGGTCGCTGCACCTTTATTAGACCAAGTGCCAGAAATACTGCGTTTCTCAACCGTACAACCAACAAAGTAATTTATATGAACCACCATACCAACGGAGCCGCATGAACTTCGATAGGTTGAATTTTTTTCAGTCAGTTGAACAACAGCGAAAACACTTTGTGATATGAGAGATAAAATGAGAAGAGCGAATATCCTTTTCACGTGCTTTACTCCTATAAAAAAAGGGACTCGAAAGCCCCTTGTCTGTGATTAGATTCGCATGTTAGCTGCACATATACTTGCTGAAAGACCACCTAAAAGTGTGAATATGAGCAGCTGCAAATCATATAGAGCTAGAAGCAAAACTTACGCTAAACCAACAGCGCGTTTAGCAAGACGGATGGATTTAAATGCGACAGCAATACCAACAGCTGTAACACCAACACCCAACACACTTGTTGCAATGCCAGACAAATCTACTTCAGCCCATAGAGATGTCAGATCAAGTGCAGCATGAGAAGCTGAAGATGTTCCAAGAGCCACAGCGGCAACTAGATACTTTTTCATAATGAATTTCCTTATATCAATTTTACAGCTTTGAGTACGGCCTTAATCGGAAAGGAAATAATCCAACCGAAAAAGACCAATGCAAAACCGAATGAATAAAACTCGACAACCTCTGCCCCTGTTATTGATGTATGAGACGTAAGGTAGTTGTATTCATCGGCACTTAGTACGACCAATTGCGAGCACGTTTCAATCGACTCCATAGAGAGATAGAGAAAGCCGTCTTGGTCAGTAGCCACGCAACTAGTCATAATCCGTTTCCTTACTTAAGAGAGTTCATAAACGGCGCAATGGCCTGCTTAAGAGGAATGATTGTTTGCTGATAACCCTTTTTAAGCTCAGCGCCGCCAAAGTTGTTGATTTGGTATGAAGAACCGTCGAGCGTATAAAGCCCAGCTTCCAAACGGTCATTTTCAGAATCATGGCTCAAGCGTGATTCGATGATAGAGCGGCCACCCATGCGGAAAAGTACCGTTTGGTCGTAAACGGTTCGTGCAGGGTTATCACCACGAGCGGGAATGATTCGAGTTGTTACCTTTACATCTTCTGGCGCGACTTCAATTACTAGCATTTGTTTATCTCCTAAGCGATTGCCCTGAATGGCAAAATATTTGATTGAGCTACCACTGGCAGTTGATACCAGTCAGGCACTCTTAGCGGTTTAACTTCAATTACCTCTGAACGTTTCAGAGTTGGACACATACGGCTCACATCGAACTGTTGGCCGATATCAATACCGATTTGTTTTAGGCGAGCTTTGTGCTCATAGAATTGTCTTTGACTTAGAACATCACGCAAATCTGCACCGTGTTGCCACATGGCGAAATAGCTCATGGTGGTATTAGCTTGTCGTAAAGTATTTACTGCACCTGCATTTAGTAGCTGATGCGCAATTGACTGATGTTCGTCATGGTTAACTTGTAATGTGTTCATGGCGTTCTCGATGTCGTTTAAGTGTTTGTAAAAGTCCTGTTCTGTTACCAAGCCATACAGATGCAGATTGTGACGTTTTAATAATGTTTGTCTTAAGCTGTGTTCTTCTCGAACTACGCCCTGCTTTTCGCAGTAGTCTATTAATTTTTCTATGTAATCCAGTTGCTCAGGTGAAACACCGTCTTTCTTGCGTTTGTCTTTCTTTAAGTGCTCTTTCAGCTCGAACGCTTTACAATAAAGCTTGGTCATGATCCAAGTCGATGCTTCGCCCCAGTTACATGTCATGCCATTTGGATAGAGCTTTGGCTTTCGAGCTCGACCAATTTGCATTGAAGACATTCCACGGATAAAAGAAGCCTCTTTGCCCTGCCCGATTTCATGATTTTGAGTGAAGTCTATTGATGTAATTTCTGCACCATCACCGACTAGAGAAGAACTTTTTCCATCAGGTGTTTGGCGATGAAATAAGCGTGTGTTTTTAGTCAGTGGTGGTAAGTCATACTTTGCTAAAACATGGTTATAGACTTCTATGCACTCATCCAAAGTCTGTAACCCAAAAAGGTTATCCATTCTTTGCCAGCGTGAGGGATTTCCCTCAACTCGAACGCGAGTACCGTTACAACGAATGGTTAACTTTGTGCTAAATGAACCCTCTAAACGCTTTTGATTTACGCTAGGTGGTAGCTTCTCGCCTGTTTCCATGTCCAGACGCTCAATAACATGAGTACCAACCAAAGGAAGATTCCCTTCGGGGTGATCTTGTTGAACGAATAGTTGGTCAATGAAAAACATACGAAATTCTGTCAATACTAATTTTTCTTATATGGAAGCATAAGAAAAATATACTTTCAAGCTAACTGTATAAAAAAACATGAGTTACTATATAAGCAATCTTATAAAACGGCGTATGCATCACAATGTGTAACGAAATATTAAAAGAGCTAAGGCTAAAGAAAAATTTAACTCAAAAACAGGTTGCTCAGATTATGGGGGTAAGCAATATCACCTACATGAAATATGAGAACGGAGAAACTGAGCCAAAATTTAGCCAGATGATGAAAGCACTGATAGAGCTAGGCGGAGGTATAAAAGACATATTTGGTAACCTGGAAACATCACTAGACGATTCACTGGCTTACAACATGAAAAGAGTTGAAATCCTAAATGATCATGAAAAGGAATGTTTAAACCAAATAGTAGAAGCTGTGCTAATAAAGCATCAGATTGAAAGTGTACAAAGGAAGTAATTAGTGCGGAATTCCGCAGTTAGTTGGGGTGTAACAGAAACCCCAACTTTCTTTTTTAACAACCGAATAACAATTATCCTATTTTTTAAAGTGGTTCCTCCCCGACGAAACGGGGCCCCTCCACTTTAAAAACAGGCTTTATATATTGAATGGTAAAATGGGTTCCAGTAGGAAAACGCCCCTTTGATGTTGAAAGGCTCTGCGAGGGATTGTTCTGGCAAGAAGCAAGGGTGTTTTGTGGGATATTCAAAGGGAGCTGGTTTTCGGGCGTTTGGATGAGTCATACCCAAGAACGGTAACAAGCGCCCTTTTCCCTACGGGATTATAGAGAGGAGAACTATGGAAGCATACATGCTAATTCCCTTTGTTTTCATTATTGGGGTCATGCTATTAGGTTTCAGGGACTGGGCAAAAAGAAATTGGAAGATCGTTCTACTAGTTATTTCTTTGGCTTTGCTAACCCACGTAATGACAGCCCGTATAACAATAGTAATTGCTGTTGCGTTTAGCGTTGCGACAACAGCAAAATACTATACAAATAAAAAATCAGGAGATAAGGAAGATATTTTTGAAGTTGTACTCTTTGGAGTGCTAGCTACGAGCGCCGCACTTATCATTGTTTTCTCAACAATTGGTATTCTTGAGACGTAACGATTGGGTAAATTATCCAAGTGGCGCATTATCCAGTTTATGTGTAAATGCGCCCTTTCAGGACGGCGGCCAGTGCTGACGCTACTGTACTGACCGCTAAACATTCAACATAAACACAACAGATAATACGTACTAATGTTAACAATAGTATGAACAAACTTTTGGTTTGTAAGGTTGTCTGTAGCGACAAACTGTTTTTATCATTCATTATTGCAACCCGGCTTCTACAAAACCTTCGACGCCATCTTTCATAAAGTAATAGTTACTGTAGCCTTGGCCTTCTAGAATATATTGAAGCCACTGTACCTGTTTACCCACAGCATCATAAATCATGATCTTCTGATCTTTGCTCTGTGTTTTAAGAAATGACTCAAAACGTTCAATTGGAATGTTTCGTGATCCAACGTTTGTGAAAATAAGGATGTCTCTCTGAATTGGATCTCTTACATCGACAACCAATGTTTCAGAATTCGAGGCTTGCTCCTTAAAATCACTCGGCTCTAATAAGTGCTCATCGAACTTATCGTTGCTAATGATCTTGTTTTTATCATCAAGAGTCGCTCCCAACAAAATACTGTCTTGAGGATACACTTCAGCCCAAGAAAACACACCACCATCAAAAGCAACGACGTTGTTAACGCCGACTGCCATAGCTCTTTGAGCGGCAACATACGACTTTCTGCAAGTAATCCCGTTACAGTAGAAAACGATGGCCTTAGAGTTCGAGATTAACTTTTTAACTTTGTTTTCAAACCCTTTATTCGACAAAGTTATGTGTTTTGCGCCTTTAACGTGCAATACGTCAAATTCAAGCTTAGAACGCACATCAACAATATCTACTTCTGTCATCATCGCACGAAGCTCGGACAGCTCTATTGTTTTTACATCAGGATATTCAGAGCGATAAGGAAATTCTGAAGCAATTACACCAAGTGGCAAAGTAACGAGTATAAACAGACAAATCGATCTGACTCTTTTCATGATAAAGGCCCCCTATTTGATACCTTTATCAGTAATTGTAGAGCATGGTCGACGATGTGTGATATTTGTCACATTGAATTCGAACGACATAGGTTACACGGTCACTTAAAACTTCAACCCTCTAAGGTTCTGGACATGCGTAGCAAAGATCTGTTTCTGAAGTGTTTTAAGTAAGTCGTTGGCTTCGGACGCTCCTAATGCATATGGATCAAAGCGCTCGTATCCAGGTAACCTGCCGCTCACATACGCCATTGTCCATGCTTCAAACATACGATTTGAAACTGGATAAGTTGCGAGGACCTTTAAATCAGTATGACGGTGATCCTTCACAATATGAGCGAGCGTACCATTGACCCGTTCAGCTGAACCCTCCAAACATTGAATAAAGAAATCTTGATTGAAATACAGTACGCCAGTGACGCCATTAGCCTGATTATTGTTATTGGACTTTTCTAGGATGTTTTCTGTAGCACTAAGTGACCCGTCTACCACTCTACTCACATAAGTTAATCGTACTAATGACATCTGCGGTGTACCGTTTTATTGGCTAGTCTACTAAATCTAGAACATGGCATTCCCTAGTCAAGAACCTTCATAGCTATCCCACGTTCACTCTTAAGGCCAGTGTCGTAAATCTGTTACGTGATCACAGTAAAGAAGAATCCTCTAGCGAAAGTGAGTGCAAACTTACCTCTAAACAACCACCTGTAACTTAATTACAACCCGGACAATCCCAGAGCCTAAGGCAACATAATACACTAACGTAAGTCTTTGTTATTTTGGGTATTTTAATTAAAAGGCAATAAATTAGCAGCCAAACACCCGACAAAGTTTGGGTGTCACTATTTTTGTCACCAGCTATGTGAGCCTCTATATATCGCTGCTCTTACGAATAGAGGGCACAAAAAAAGGAGCGATTACTCGCTCCCTTTGTCTTGGTTTTCTTCTCGTATTTGTTGTGCGACTATCTTTATCGCTTCTGCAGTACTTATCCCTTCAGCCATTAGCTTCTGAATTTTTTCTACCGCCTCTTGCTGTTCAGCATGACTTAGGACTAAATCGTCAAACATAAAAAAGCTCCTTTCGAAAAAGGAGCTTACTATATACCGAACAAACGCTTGAGACTATTGCTTTAGTAGCTTCCAAGGAAGTTGACGTACACACCCATCGAATTTTCGTTGGTGTAACTGGCACCGATGTCTAAATTAAACAAGTTCAATGGCGTGATGCCGATACCAGCAGTAATCGTACCGTCGAGATCATCATAAGCTAAGTTTTGTTTGTAACCTGCTCGCAATTTGAGTTGGCGCATGATATCGATCTCCCCCCCTACTCTCAGCATTTGAGTGTTGTCATCAAAACTCGTAAAACGCTCTTCCTCATTCAGGTCATAATCCACACTGATCGTCGCGTAGTCTGCTACCAAACCTACACCCACTGTGTATAGAGGGCGCATTTGATAAGCATAACTAACGTTAGGTCCACCCGTTGCTGAAGGAATTGAAGCAGTATCAATATCACGACTGATCAGGTTTGAGGCAGAGAACCCCACTCTTAGTGGACCATAAAACCACAATGCCCCTGCATCTAGGTTAAACATAGTCTCACCGGTACCATTATCACGGATATCACCTAAATCGTAATTTGTTAAACTCGCCTCATAAACATAGGTGTAGATTCTTTGTAGCTTTGGGGACACACCAAAAGAAATGTGCTGACCTAGAAATGTTTGGTATTTCGCAAGGGACATGCCCACTTCGGCAACGCCGATTGACACGGCATTGACCGTACTGTTAGCCGCATTTTCGACAGTTCTTGCATCTTCAGTCGGCAATGTACTATCTGTAGCAATCTGTGGGGTAGCATAAGATTCGGTATAGATCTTGCCGAACACGTTAGCAGCAATATATCGGTTAGGTATAGCAAACGCTACGACACCACCCGCCTCTAGCTTCACTTGATCGCCTTCTAGAGCATCCAAAGACTCTTGCAGCGCTGGGATGTTGGCTGGGTCTAAACTCTCAATTAAACCAGCAGCAGTGTCTAAGTCATCGACCATATTATCTTCGTCGTTATAACTTAAGCCAATACTTGGAATGATCATACCAACATCGTCATTACGGCGGTATATTGCAACTAATGCAGGGTTATAAAAGGGAGCGGTAAGAAAGTTGGCTGAAACTACACCGACGCCACCCATTGCGTCACCTCGAGCTTCGATAGCATAATTTGCAGCTAATGAGCCGCTAGACGCTAGAGCAATAGACAACGATAAGATTCTAATGGAATTTTTCATAATATTATAAACGTGGAGTCCTTTATGTTTATAACGACCTATTGTCTATTAACTTTAGCTACTCCTCTACAGAAACATCATAAGTTTTGCTAATAATTTGTGACTGCTCAATAATTATCTGCCCTTGCCACCTTTGGTGACTCATCGATACGGCTAATACGTAACGGTCTGGGTCAATATTTATAGAATCCAAAGACATAGGGTAATCAGATTCATAAGTATTACTCCATACTTCGTCGTACTTTCCGTCAACATAATCGTAGAGCGCAACAGTCAGCTTAGGTAAGGGGCAATAATCGTTAAGTAGTTGACGTTTTTCGATCACCCATTGATCTTTAGACGCCCAACGAACAACTTGCTTCGCTTTAGCGTCACCAAGAACGATCCAGGAACTCCATGTCTCTTGATCTTTTGCTGTGATATCGAGTCGATACAGTCCCATTTGAACCCGACTATTCAAGTTATAACGCTTTTGATAGACCAGCTCTGGTTGCTCAAGGTCGATATCAGATGGCTTGGTAAAGAACGAAGCATCCGTTGAAAGTGGTTTATCCACCCAACGTTTGAGGCTGATATCCTGAATTTCTTTTTTTGCTGACACCAAGACATTCGCTCTGTAAGCATCTCGACCAGGGCTTTGGATATTACTACGGCGAACGATTACAGAAGACACCCAGTCGGGCAACTGCTTATTGTCTAATGACTGACCACAGTCGGCTTCTAACGCTTGGATGAGCAGATCGTTTAGATGGTTTCTTATGGCAGGACTTTGATCTCTTTGAAAAACTTCAACCAAAGAGTTAAACATCCCGGGAAGGTTATCATTTAAGAGGTGTTGATGAGCTTGAGTGAGTGGTGTGTTCGCTTCAAACCACTCTACACTGTTAGCTGTGAAAGGTGTGCAAGCAAGCACACCTAACAAGACAAACGCTTTTCGCATTACGCTTTCATCTTATAGCCAACGCCACGTAGCGTTTCAATCTCTAAACCTGGTAGTTTTTGGCGCAGCTGCAGTACGTGAGTGTCGACTGTACGAGTTGTTGGGAAATGGTTGTAACCCCAAACATGATCTAACAGTTCGTCTCGAGTAAATACACGACCTAAATTACTTGCCAAAAACAAAAGAAGATCAAACTCGGTACGAGTCAAAGTTACAGATTGATCTTGGTAAAATACTTCACGTGTAGCTTTATCAATTACTAGGTGTTCGGTTACGACTTTAGAGTCATCCATTTCACCTGATTCTGGTAATCTTAATTGCGCGCGAATACGAGCGAATAGCTCAGCTTCTGCGAAAGGTTTCGTTAAGTAATCGTTCGCACCAGCATCTAGCCCTGTCACTTTGTCTTTCACGGTGACAAGTGCCGTAAGTAAGATTACAGGCACGTCTTTCAGTTTTTTCCACTCTACTAAGTGGCTAACAGAATCACCGTCTGGTAACTGTCGATCCAGAATGACCAAATCCGCAGACTCCCAGTGTTGACTTACTTCCGCAATGGTTTCTGCGTGCAAACATTCATATCCTGCTTGTTCTAAGCTGACTAATAAGCCATCTGCTAGGTTTTTATCGTCTTCAACAAGTAGCAGTGTCTGTTTCACAGGGTATCTCCAATATAAACGTTGTTGGTGGGCCCGCAAGAGTCATACTCCCGCCCATTCGGCCTACCATAGATTCTACAATAGTCAGTCCAAGTCCTAATCCGGCTTTACTCACAAACGGTTTTCTTAACTGTCTCCAGTCTTTATGCGTGAGTGACCCTTGGTCAATGACTTTAAATGTAATTCCATTACTTGCAGTTGTTACGTCGATCAAGACTGGCGCTACACCATATTTGACCGCGTTTCGAATCAAGTTATCAATACAAGTGCCGAGCCAATACACATTGAGCTTTGCAGCGACATCTTGATTGATCCTCAATTCAATATCTGCAGAAAATTCTTCCTCTACTTTAAATTCTAACCAATCTTTTACTGATGGTACCCAGCTGGTTGACAGAGGTTTGTTATCAGATTGCAAGTAATCCTTACTTGCCTCGGCTAATTGCCTTAATCTACGTGAATCTTCACACAATCTTCTGAACTCATCATAAACACTTTCAGGTAAACGCTCAAATTCTCGCCTAAAGCCTTCAACAGTTAGCGACAAACTTGCAATCGGTGTACGCAATTCATGAGTCAAAATCTGTAGAACGAGCATCCGGCTTTTCATTTCCTGACGCTTAGTGTTCCAGCGGTATATCGACCAGCCTAACACCAGTAGAATGTTTGCGATTACCAGCACTACCATGCTGATACGTAGAATGTCGGAATGATCTTCTATGTCCCAACAAATATTGCCACGCTGTACAAAACAGGTATTGCTTTCACTTGAAAGCGCATAGCTCAACCCTGCTTTACCGATGTTCGGGCGCCACGTTTTTGAATCAAAAACGTAGTATGCATCCCCTTTCTTTAGCCAAAGTTCACTTTGCTCAATGAACATGTTTGCTCCCGATAGCAAAGCGGTAACACTTTCTGTGTTCATTTGCTGAATTCGGCCAAGTAATGTGTCCGAAGCTGCAGGCGGGCGCTCATTGATGTGCATGTACTTCTGAAGCGACTCAAACTTCTCTGGGAATTTCGTCGCATAACGGAATGCATATGTACCACCACCAGGATGAATTAACCCACTACGTGCAAACCAACGGGTTGAAAGCTTGGTGCCTTTACAGACTGAACGAGTAAACACTAAAGGTTCAGTAATAAGTGGGCTCAAAGGCAACTTTCCCGTACATGTTTGCGAAAGTTTATAGAGTTTCTGAATATCTCTGAGTGGATATGCCGACGTTTGTGGCAGCATTGTGTCTGGTGTGATGAGACGTGTTGGGTATTCTGATTGGATAATTCGAATGTCGTACGACACTACCGCAGCACTATAGTCAAAAAGCCCGACAAAGTTATCGATCCTTTCTGGTAGTGAGTCGGCTTGAGCGCTCGCCGAGAAGAGGACGAAACCGCTCAAAAGATGTTTGAGTGCTTTAGCGAACAAAGTGAATAATCGTTAAATCAGTACGTTACAAAACTATAAATCATTCTCCCACAAATATACATGGATTATGTGATATCTAGGTCAATATTAGTTGTATAGATATAAAAAAGGCTCGCATTAAGCGAGCCTATATAAATAATGCGTTTAATTACAGCGCTTTAGAAATTGCATCTACACTTTCTTTCGCATCTCCAAACAGCATTTGAGTATTCTCTTTAAAGAATAATGGGTTTTGAACACCAGCATAACCAGTATTCATTGAACGTTTGAACACAATAACATTCTGAGCATTCCACACTTCTAGCACTGGCATGCCCGCGATTGGGCTATTAGGATCTTCTAGTGCCGCTGGGTTAACCGTGTCGTTTGCACCGATAACAAGTACTGTATCTGTCTCAGGGAAATCATCATTGATTTCATCCATCTCTAGAACAATGTCGTATGGCACTTTTGCTTCGGCCAACAGAACGTTCATGTGACCCGGTAACCGACCGGCAACAGGGTGAATACCAAAGCGGACCTCTACCCCCTGAGCTCGTAGCTTCTCCGTAATTTCATGTACTGGGTATTGAGCTTGAGCAACCGCCATTCCATATCCAGGAGTAATAATTACAGACTTCGAACCCTTTAGCATCTCAGCGACTTCTTCCGCTGATGCTTCTCTGTGTTCACCCTGCTCTTCGTCACCGCTTGAAACACTAACGTCTTGGCCAAAGCCACCCGCTATCACGCTAATGAAGGAGCGATTCATCGCTTTACACATAATGTAAGACAGAATTGCGCCAGATGAACCCACTAATGCCCCAGTTACGATGAGTAGATCGTTTGCAAGCATAAACCCGGCCGCAGCTGCTGCCCAACCAGAGTATGAGTTAAGCATAGACACAACTACCGGCATGTCAGCGCCACCAATTGAAGCCACTAGGTGATAACCGAACACGAATGCAATAAGCGTCATGACAATCAACGCAAACATACTGCCATCAGCTTTAACAAAATAAGACAGTAAATAAGCCGAGACTAAAATCGCCGCTAAGTTCCATTTGTGTTTATGTGGAATGTTTAGCGCCGAAGAAGAGATGATTCCACGAAGCTTACCAAACGCTACAACAGAGCCGGTGAACGTAACCGCACCAATGAACACACCTAAGAACACTTCCACCAAATGGATTACGTGTTCTGCGTGGATATCCGCTGGGTTTACTGAAACCGCAGCAGGTGGATCGATATAGCTGTTATAACCAACAAGCACTGCGGCCATACCAACAAAGCTATGTAGTATCGCTACTAGCTCTGGCATTTCAGTCATTTCAACTTTTTTCGCGTAATGGATGCCGATACCGCCACCGATAACCATCGCAATAATGATCCAAACCACACCTTGTGAATCTGGGCCAAAAATAGTCGCTAATAGCGCAATGGCCATACCCGCGATGCCATAATAGTTACCTGAACGTGCTGACTCTTGCTTTGAAAGGCCCGCTAAGCTCATGATGAAGAATACAGCAGCAACGATGTAAGCTGCTTGTACTAATCCTGCAGACATATGTTACTCCTTTAATCTTTACGGAACATTTCGAGCATTCGTTTGGTTACTGTAAAGCCACCAAAGATATTAATACTCGCAATTAAAACAGCGATAAACGAAAGAAAAGTGACAACGCCACTTCCTTGCCCTATCTGCAATAGTGCGCCGACAATAATAATTCCTGAGATTGCGTTAGTAACAGACATCAGCGGCGTATGCAGTGCATGGGTTACATTCCAAACTACGTAGTAACCAACCACACACGCTAATACGAAAACCGTAAAGTGGCTTAAAAACGCAGCCGGTGCCACAGAAGCTACCCAAGCAAAAGCGCTGATACCCACAGCTACCGCTGCTAACTTTTTGATCGGAGATTTAGGCTCTTCTACCTTAGTCTCTGCTTGCTTTGGAGGCTCTGCTTTTGCCTGTGGTTGAGCAGAAACTTGTATCGGCGGAGCTGGCCAAGTAACTTCCCCTTCTTTAACGACCGTGACACCGCGCAATACAACATCTTCAAAATCGATATTAATATTGCCGTCTTTTTCTTTACACAGCAGTTTCAGTAGGTTGACGATATTGGTGGCATACAGCTGGGAAGATTGGGTAGGTAAACGACCGACCATATCGGTGTAACCGACAATTTTAACGCCGTTATCAGTGGTAATAACTTTATCGGCAACGGTGTACTCACAGTTACCACCGTTTGCAGCCGCTAAGTCAACGATGACCGAACCGGCTTTCATGCTGTCTACCATTTCTTTGGTAATTAGCTTTGGTGCCGGACGACCTGGGATCAAAGCTGTAGTGATAATGATATCTACGTCTTTAGCTTGCGCGGCGTACAACTCTTCCGCTTTCTTATTGAAAGCATCTGACATTTCTTTTGCATAGCCATCGCCGGCGCCCGTGTCTTCTTCGAAATCAACTTCTAAGAATTCTGCGCCCATAGATTGAACTTGTTCTTTTACTTCTGGACGGACATCAAAAGCCCTAACGATCGCACCCAAGCTACCTGCTGCACCGATGGCTGCAAGCCCTGCGACGCCAGCTCCAGCAACAAGTACTTTGGCTGGTGGAACCTTACCAGCAGCGGTGATTTGCCCCGTGAAGAAACGGCCAAACTCGTGAGCTGCTTCTACAACCGCACGATAACCTGCAATGTTTGCCATGGAAGACAAGGCATCTAACGCTTGCGCACGAGAAATTCGTGGTACCGCGTCCATAGCCATTACATTGATGTTTTTGCTAGAAAGTTGTTCCATCAATTCAGGGTTTTGCGCTGGCCAGATAAAACTAATAAGACTTGCACCCTCTTTTAGCAATGCAATCTCATCTGTTTCACCATCCACGACAGGCGCATTCACTTTAAGAATTAGTTCCGAGTTCCAAACTTCTTCTTTAGTGGCTATTTTTGCACCCGCAGTTTCATAGGCTGCGTTTTCAAAACTTGCAAGCTCACCGGCTTGCGATTCTATTGAGACTTCAAATCCCAACTTTATTAACTGCTCCACCGATTTTGGTGAGGCAGCCACTCGCGTTTCTCCAGCGAGTACTTCTCTAGGTACACCAATTTGCATAGCTATTCCTTGACTATTGGCACAATGACTACTCTGTTTTTATCGAACGGATGTTTTAACTTCAAGCACTTTGTAATAAAAATACTAAAAATCATTACATATAACCGTAAGTAATGATTGAATTAGTAATTTCAGGCCGTAAAAAAACAACATATGTCGCCAGCCTTACTGGTCTTACCAGATTAAAATATAGCGTTTGATAACAGACACTTACTAAAGCTTTTTATAAAAAAAGAGCCATCAGCATAAAGGCTAATGGCTCTGGTATTTATGATGTTAATCAAGTTGAGGGGCAACTAATTGAAAATGCTGTCACCCATTTGGTCAATCAACATTTGTGATTTTTTAAGCATAAGTTCGTCAGCGTCATCTTTGCTAGACAATACATCAGATCGAATAAATCGATGAGTTTTCAGTTCACCGTCAATCTCTTTCGTAATTTGACCAGCTATCCGGTACTGACCACTTTCAGAAATAGAATTTTGGTAAATAAGACACCCTTTATATTCTACTGGTTCTATGACAGGTTCAGGCTTCGGTTCGGATTTGCCAAAAAGGCGTGAAAAAAGTCCCACTTACACTTTCCTCTATACTTCGTTTTTCTTTTGTATTAACGGCTTTTCAAACCACTCAAGTTCAACGTCATCGTCAAAACGCGGTTGACTGAAAACGATTGGTATATCGTCACTACGGTCTTTTCTGCGATCATCGATGATCATGATCTCCGCTGTTTCTACCGCTGTTTTGGTATATTGCTTGAGAATAACAAGACGAGTCTCAGGCAAAGCGGATAAAAAATCGATATCGTGGCGAATATAAATTGGCCTTAATTGGCTAAGCGCCAAGCAAGCTAAATCCGCCAATTGGCCATGATCGTATTTATTAACATATTGGTCTTTGGCGAGCTCATGACCTACTAGGGTTTCCATATAGTTATGGACATCTACGCTAATCTGCATTCAAAGACTCCTTGTCAACACATCAACAACTAATTTCATGGTTAACTTACCCTGCCAAGTCAATGACAACAAGTTCACTTGGTCAAATTTGGGGCTAGTTACAATATGACTCTATTATTCATTCATTAGTTTAGCAAAAAGCTTGGCAATTCAGTAAATCAAAGTATCCTATTACTTGTATAGTATAAAAAAAGTCGTCTACTACGACATGGAAAAAAATTTCATCAATGTCTCCATCAATTATCACGTCAAATTGGTTTAGATTTTCATTCCCATTGTTGCTAGCTGCAGTACTTGGGTTTGGAATGAATAACGTGATTTCAGTAACTCAAGCAAACCTTGGTATCGCAATGAACCTGCCTACGGTTCTTTTCCTTACTGCGATCATATTAGGACATACGTTCAACCAGAGTCGATGCTCAATGGTCGCTCTAGCAATGCTCATCACCTACAGCTTGATTCAGTATCGATTGCAAACTTCATTATCAACGGGCACAACATTGCTAGAGCTGTCCTTAATGAGTGTGCTACTCCCCATTGCCTGCTTACTTACATACGCATTCAAAGATTCAAACATTCTAACACGCACTTTTATCTACTATTGTGCAGTACTATTGATGTTCATCGCGTGGTCGTATCTTATTCTCCAACACTTTGCCTCTGGCGGGTTTGATAACTTTATCGATGATTTACTGTTCTCGGTACCTCAGGTCTCTAAGCTTCCTTTTGTGTTGGTACTCTATCTGATCGCATTATCTGGTATCACCGCGATTCTCGTACTCAAAAATAATCGTATCGCCGACGTGGTTGTTTATTCAGCGATTGTCACGGCTAGTTGTACATTTATCTTCTTCCACGTTCCTTATGTTTCAAGCACCATGTTCAGCCTTTCCGGTGTATTACTGCTGGTTTACCTTGTTTCGGCGAGCCACGAACTTGCGTTTAACGACAGTCTAACTGGCATTCCTGGTCGCCATGCACTTGAAATGGATCTCAAACACTTGGGACGTAAATACAGTATCGCAATGCTAGACGTAGACCATTTTAAATCGTTTAACGACACGTACGGACACGACACAGGAGACGATGTGTTGAAATTAGTCGCAAGTCGCTTAGCACTTATTACTGGGCGAGCCAAAGTGTACCGTTATGGGGGCGAAGAGTTTACCGCGATATTTAAAGGTAAGTATGTTGATGAAGTATTAGATCATTTAGAACTACTTCGAGTTGATATTGAAGAGTATGAAATGTCGCTGCGTAACATCGCTTCTAGACCAAAAAGTGATGTTGATGGGACTAAAAAACGCGGTAAAGCTAAGAAAACAGATACCGTCAACATTACCATCAGTATCGGTGTGGCTGATTCCACAACTGACAACAAACCGGAGTCAGTGATCAAAGCCGCAGATAAAGCGCTCTATAAAGCGAAGCAAACCGGACGAAATAAGGTAGCGTATTAGGATTAGTTGTACTAGCTCAGTCCTGATTGAAGAATAGAACGATACTTCCGCCTTTTAGGGCGCTACCATAATTGAAGTTGAGGCCGATACCTATGTTTTCTATCCATTCGGATTCAAACGGCGGCGTCATGAGCCAACCCACTGCGGCTTCATAATAGTAATGAGTACCAAATGGATCTGCAGTATCAGCCCCAAGATCGATCCGCCTTAAACTACTGTAAACAGACTGTACAGCCCTTCCCCAGCGGTCAAAATTGTACTTAGCGGTCACCTCATTTGCGATGTACCACCCCTCAGGATTGCCGACATCACCATGGTTGGCTTCTCCCCAACCATAGCCATAAAAATAGTGCCAAGTAGAGTTGACGTTCCAAGAACCCCAGTCTTTGTCTTTATGATATTTAAGCTTTATGGACGGTTCGTAAATATTGGCCCAAGCATTCGTATTGACCAAGACACCATCAATTGCAGGTTTAATTGAGTTAAAGAAATCACTCTTATAATCGAAGTCATTCTTGTAGTACATCAGGTGTGTACCTAATGAAGGCGTTAGCGACCAGTTCTCAGTAATTTGGTATTGGTATCGATAGGCGACGTAACCGGAAAGCACCGTGTCTTTTTGCTGATCGGAGAATTCTGTTCCAAGAACTTCAACATTTTGCTCTGAGACAAATGCGGCAAGTCGAGTAACTAAAAAGTGTTTATGAGTTGCACCTTCTTCACTCAACTCAAACGTTATTGGTAGCGTACTGACCGTAATTTGCTTACGTAAACTTAGCGATTCATCAGAGCCTATTTGTTCATTTTCTAGGTTAAACCATTCATTAGGGTCAAAATCATGAATACCGAATGTTACAACGTCACTATCCATTAAGATGACAGCTGCCGAGAAGGTTTTTTCAAGATGTTTTTCAAAAGCAGGAGAGCCCTGCGCCCAAGCAGGGTGAACAATTAGGTTAGACGTCAACACTATAGCGGTGGTGCTACCCTTGAAGCGCATTTATCCCTCATTAATATGCAATTGAAACAACTAACGCCTTGGATTCTAACCCAAATTCAATTCTGAAATAAGAGATTTGTTTACCTAATCATCACTACTGATTAGACTGAATCACTTATCACAAAACAGTTGCGCCCTTGGTGTTTCGCTTTGTACAGCGCTTCATCTGCATAGTTGTAAACGTCACTTATGCTCTCTTTTCCGGTAGGGACAAAACCACACACACCCTGTGACACCGTCACGTAACCCAACCCTTGGTTGTAGTCATGTGGATAATGCATATCCTTCATAGCTACTAGTATACGGTCTGCCGCCATTTCTGCTGCCTCTCGGTCGGTATGACTGAGGATAACTACAAACTCTTCACCACCGTACCGTCCAACATACTCACCACTTCGCCCAAATAAATTTTTCGTAACTTCAGCCAATGCAATCAAACATTTATCGCCTTCAATATGACCGTAGTTATCATTAAAAGGTTTGAAGTTGTCGACATCGAGCAAGATTAACGACATAGGCAATTTGTGCCGACCATGCCAGCTGAGCATTTCGGCTAACTTCTCATCCATAAATCGACGATTGAAGAGTTTCGTTAACCCATCTTCATTGACTTGTTGCTGCAGTGCATCATTAAGCTCTTCGAGTTTTGCCGAAGCGCGTTTGAGTTCTCGCCTCATGTGGGCAATACGCTGCATTGCAATAAGCTTTGAGTTGAGTACGAGCTTATCGACAGGTTTAGTAAGATAGTCATCTCCACCAGCATCAATCGCTTTCGCAATCATGCTTGGTTCTTCATGGCTACTAAGAAAAATAATAGGAATCCAATCTGGATAAAGGCGGCGGATTTCTTGAGAAACTTCAAAGCCGTTCATATCCGGCATTGTAATATCAAGCAGAACCAGTTCTGGATCAAACTGGCTGTAGATGTCTAACGCTTCACGACCACTTCCTACGGACTCAACCATATGGCCCAATTGTTTCAGCCTGATAGCAAGTTGCATCCGATCCATTTGAACATCATCGACAAGTAATATCCTCATAGAGGAACCATTAACCGACATATTTGCTCCTATTAAATTGCTCTCATATGACTTATAGCACTTCATTCACTATATTTCACGAGTTAATTGATAGAGTTATGTGGACTTGATACCATATCCAACTAGCATTACGTTTTTATATAAAGAGATAAAGTCATGTCTGACGAACAACAAGTTGAACAACAGAAAGTCGACTTAGCAACTGTTTCACCTGAGCTACGCCAGGTTATCGAGTTTGACCAAGTACCAGAAGCGATGCACTTTATGGTGACTTCTATTCACGAAGTATCAGAAGAAGCGGTTCGTGAAGCATGGGATTCATTGCCAGCAAGTGCTCAAAATGTGTTAGATAACTTTGAACAGTTTCACGCACTCATTTCAGTAAGCCAAGCTTTTGCAGGTGTGAACGTAATGGAAGAGTTTCCTACCCTACAGTTGCCTGAAGGTATGACGGACGAAGATAAAGAAGCTTACCGCTCTACATTACTTGACCAAGTACTACACAACTGTGTGAAAGATATGGTCAAGCAGATCAAGAAAGCTCGCCGAGACGCAATTTTAAAGAAAGATTTCAAAGAAGTTTTCTTAAAATAATGTGCCTATACATTATGTGATAATGTATAAAGTCGCACCGTTTGGTGCGACTTTTTTATTCTGGCCCTTAAAACACATCGGGCCAAAGCTTAGATAACTCTAAATGCTCTTCAATCGCGTCAGCAATACGCTCAATGGCTTGTTCATTGCGCTGTTGGTGATCGAATGTCTCGATATCTTTAACACCAGCCCACTCACTAACCAACCTAACAACGTTTTGATTGTCGAAGAACCCATGTAAATAGGTGCCTAGGATTTGTTTACAATCTGACACGGCTCCGTCTGGTGTGCCATTGGTCAGTTGAATTGGAGATGTATTATTCGTTTTAGTGCGGCCTACATGAATTTCGTAACCAGAAACTAAAATGCTTTCACTGTTGAACGTAAATATACCTTCAACATTGGATAAACGTTTTTCCCCAGTAAGCACGGTTGTTACCGGCAGCAAACCTAAACCATCCGAAGCCCCTGCAACACCCTCAACACCATCAGGGTCAGAAATAGACTCTCCAAGCATTTGGTATCCACCGCATATACCGATCACCTTACCGCCATAGCGTAAGTGCTTTAAGATATCATTATCCCAACCTTGCTGGCGTAGATACTCTAGATCAGAGCGGACAGACTTCGTCCCTGGCAAGATGATGATATCCGCATTGTCTAATCGCTCACCTTTACCGACATAGCGAAAGTTGATTTGAGGATGCAAACGAAGTGCATCAAAATCTGTATGATTGCTGATTCTCGTAAACACAGGCACGACTACATTAAGTTTTGCTTGCTCATCTACATTTTGAACAGCAGAAATAGCGTCTTCAGCATCTAAATTAAACCCATGCAAATATGGAAGTACGCCAATCACAGGCTTACCCGTTTTAGCCTCCAACCAATCCAAGCCCGATTGCAACAGTCCGATATCTCCACGAAAGCGATTAATCACAAAGCCTTTCACTCTGTTTTGTTCAGACTCTGAGAGTAATTCTAAGGTGCCATACAGGTGAGCAAACACACCACCACGATCAATATCCGCAACGATGATAACGGGTACATCTGCTTCTTCGGCAAACCCCATGTTCGCAATGTCGTTTGCTCTCAGGTTTATTTCCGCTGGGCTCCCTGCTCCCTCTATCACCACGCTTTGATATTCTTCGTCGAGCCTTGTATATGAGTCCATCACTGTGTTTAACGCCACTTTTTTGTAGTCATGGTAACTCTGCGCTTCCATATCAGTAATGGCTTTACCTTGCAGTATGACTTGCGCCCCGGTGTCAGAGCATGGCTTGAGCAGCACTGGATTCATGTGAACAGTTGGTTCAACACAACAAGCCTGCGCCTGCACTGCCTGTGCACGTCCAATCTCGCCGCCGTCTTTTGTGACCGCACTATTCAACGCCATATTCTGCGGTTTAAAAGGGGCGACCTTTATCCCTTTTCTGTACAACACGCGGCATAACCCTGCCACCAAAACGCTCTTTCCAGCATCTGAAGTGGTGCCTTGTACCATCAAGGGTGAAATTTTTTTAATCATTAGAGTTTACCAATCTCGTGTTTTGCAGATTTATGCTAATAGAAGCGCTTTAATAACGAGAATTATATCAAGCCCAAAAACGAATTGTTGAGCTTATTCATAGCGTCGCACGTTGTAATCATTGGTCTTACTCGAGTTTTTTGTCTCTTCGTCACGACAATAAGTGAACGGAAAATGAATGTCTTAATCAGTATTAGTTCAATTTGGCAGTGCTTTAATACAACCATCGAAACGAACACAGTCATAAGGACAAACACCATGAAAAAAACAATCATTGCTACAGCCGCGGCACTAGTTCTTCTTCCTACACTTGCACTAGCCGGCAACGACAACCACAAACAAGAATCTGTTATTAAGTTTAACGGCCCGGTAGATGTTGTCACTGTGCAGTCGTTACTTGAAGATACCAGTATGTTTACGGAACGTGATGTAGTAGTAGAAGGAACGTTAGTAAGACAGGTGCGCAAAGATACGTTCATCTTCAGCGATGGCCAAGCAGAGATCCAAGTCGAGTTAGACGATGATATCCACTTAGATACTGCGCTAGACACTACGACAAAGTTGCGATTATTTGGCGAATATGAGGGTGGAAATACGCCAGAAATCGAAGTCGACCACATTCAAGTCATGTAAATAGTTGAAAGACTGATAAATAACAGCAACAATTGATAGTATTAATGGCCTGCATTTTGCAGGCCTTTTTGCTATACGTCAAAATACTATCGATACACATAGACTTTGGAGTGTCCATGTTTCGCAAAACGTCAGTCTTAGGACTTTTAGGCTTGTCGGCTTTGTTACCGCTTTCCGCACAAGCTAACAACTTCAATTACAATTACTTTGAAGTTCGTACTGCGTTTGACCCTGAAATAATCGGAGCGGAGTTCAGTACATTTTTAACCGAAAACTCGCATATTGTAGGCCGTATTGATTCTGAGCTCGATGGAGACTGGGATGCAGCAGCAGGCGTTGGTTTTAACGGACCTGTTGGACAGTTCGCCGATGTATATGGTCAGCTGTTAGTGCACCACATCAACTACACTGACAAATCAGCAAGTGACAGCGACATAGAAGCTGAGTTCAACATCGGTGGACGACTTTGGTTAGCCGAGCAACTCGAATTAACCGCACGTCTAGGAAAACTTGGCGATCGCTCAGTATTTCATGCAGGGGCACGCTTCCACTCTACGCAGCAGCTTTCGCTATCGTTAGAGTCGCGTAACAACGGTATCCACGGGCCACAAATGGCGCTGTCTGTACGCTTCCAGTACTAACATAGTTGGTATCTACCCCAAAAAAGCCACCAGTATAGCTGGTGGCTTTTTTTGTTAGGCTCTTACGATTAGTCGCCTAGGAACCAGCTCGACTCCTGGCACATAGCGTTTAGATGCCGCATTAAGCGCAAGCGCTAACGCGCTATCAGCGATAACTTCAAATTGCTGCGGTAAAGAGTTGATCTTTATAGGCAGAAAGTCCAACAAACGGTTATCACCAAACGTAGCCAGTTTTACTCGCCCCATAAGTTCGGGTTTCTCCGACAATACGTCCAATACACCTTCAAGCAAAGTATATGATGTGGTGATGAGCGCATCTGGAATTTCGCCGTCTTCTACCCAACGAGAAAACAGTGCTTTTCCTTCTTCACGGTTAAAATGATTGCCATACGCCACTTTATGTAGTTTTCCTGCCTGCTGTACCGCAGATTCAAACCCGAGCTCTCGTTCCTTTGAAATCGTCAGCTCAGGAAGCGCACCAATTAGTCCGACGCTAGTGACGCCGTCACGCATCAGCGACTGAGTCAAATCGTTCGCAGCACCAAAGTCTTCGCTAATCACACAGGAAAAATGTTCATCATCTAAAGGGCGGTCAATGGCAATAACAGGTGTACCTGATTTTTGCATCGTTAGGTAAAATTCGCTCCCTTCCGGGATCGCACTAGCAACAAATAATGCATCTATTCTTCGGCTAACCAACGCATGAGCAACCGTCTTTTCTGTTTCCGGGTCATCATCCGAGCAAGCAATTAAAATTTGGTAACCTGCTGAACGTGAGTTCTGCTCTAACAACTTTGCTAAACGCGCGTAACTGGTGTTTTCCAGATCGGGAATGATTAAGCCAAAAGAGCGACTTTGCCCTGCTCTCAAAGCACTTGCAGCATGGTCAGGTTTGTAGTCATGCGCTTCGACCACGGCCATTACTTTTTGCTGAGTTTTCTCGCTGATTCTATATTTCTGAGCTTTACCATTAATGACATAGCTTGCCGTAGTTTTGGATACTCCAGCAAGTTTCGCTATTTCATCTAGTGTCATATCAACAGCCTTAATCTGTGCAGTGGATCATAATTAGCCACTCGTGATCATTCTAATATTTGCATTATATGCTGAATCCATTCAGCATAAAAGCTGAAAGGATTCAGCAAGCGTTATTTGTGAACTGAAACAAGAGATATCACTCATAGTTGTGTTTTGTTTTATGAATAATGATTTTTGAATTTTTTTTGCCCTTTTGCTGAAACGATTCAGCAAAATATCAATTGGCGTTTCCGAATAAAAAGAGGTAAGCATGCTTACACTAAAAGAATCAGACATTACATTGAACCAAGCTTTTGATAACAAGACGAAAGCGATTGAGAGCATTGCCCAACAGTTAAGCTCATCTGAACTTGTGGCGAGTGGTTATGTACAAGGAATGCTGCAACGCGAACAGCAAAACTCAACCTACTTAGGTAATGGCATCGCGATTCCACATGGCACCACCGACACTCGCGATTTAGTCAATAAGACCGGTGTAGCGATCCACCACTACCCTAAAGGTGTTGAATGGGGAGATGGAAACACCGTTTATGTAGCGATTGGTATTGCCGCTAAATCCGATGAGCATTTGTCGATTTTGAAACAGCTAACTAAAGTCCTCGCATCAGATGGCGTCGAATCAAAGCTTAAAAGCGCAAAAACTAAACAAGACATCATCGCCGTATTAACCGGGAAAGTTCAGCTTGAATTCGATTTTGATGCTTCTCTAATCCAAACGCTTTTCCCTGCAAGCGACATGCTTCAGATGTGCGCGGTAGCCGGTGGATTGCTTAAAAATAGTGGCAATGCCGGTGCGGAGTTTGTCGCAGATATCATCACTAAATCACCAACCAGTTTAGGTAAAGGGTTATGGCTTGTTAGTTCAAACAGTTCGGTTTCACGCACGGGGATGTCCGTAGTTACTACAGCCAACGACTGTCAATACGAAGGACAACCAGTGAAAGGACTTATTGCATTTTCTGCCTGTAATGACAGCCACTTACCGGCCCTGAATAAATTAACCACTCTCATTGCGCAAGGTAAACAAAACGTCTTACTGGAATCAACTCCAGAACAGCTTATCTCTCTGTTTAAGTCTGAGCAGTTACACGTGGATGTTAACCTTTCAGGCCAAGCAAATAGTGCTGGAAATACTGCCGTATTTGCGATCAAAAACGCCCACGGACTGCACGCCCGCCCAGGTGCAATGCTGGTAGCAGAAGCTAAGAAGTTTGAAAGTGATATTCGTGTATCTAACTTGGACTCCGAAAGTAGCCCTGTTAATGCCAAAAGCCTAATGAAAGTTATCGCTCTTGGTGTAAAGCACGGTCATAAACTTCAGTTTTCCGCGACGGGTTCAGATGCTGAACAAGCCTTGGTAGCAATTGGTAAAGCAATCGAATCAGGCCTTGGTGAGGGTTAATTCAATGACGAATAAAGTTGTTACTATCACCCTAAATCCAGCACTCGACCTTACAGGAAGTCTATCAAGGCTGAATGTCGGAGAAGTAAGCCTCGTAGAATCTAGTGACTTTCACGCAGCAGGAAAAGGGGTCAACGTAGCGCAAGTACTTTCCGACCTAGGTGCCGAAGTCACCGTTACTGGTTTTCTAGGCCAAGATAACCAAGAACTGTTTACCAAACTGTTCAATGAAATGAATGCGATTGACGCATTCGTTCGAGTTGAAGGATCGACGCGTATCAATGTCAAACTGGTTGAGCAAAATGGTTCAGTAAGCGACATCAACTTCCCGGGAGTGAACGTAGGTGCGCAAGCCATCGAAGATTTCGATAAACAGCTTGAAGCGTTGATGCAAGACCACGACTTCTTTGTGTTAGCTGGCAGCGCTCCAAAAGGTGTCACGACTGAGCATATCAATGGATGGATTCACACACTAAGGTCCGCTGGAAAGAAAGTCATCTTCGACAGTAGCCGTAATGCACTTGTTGAAGGAGTGAAAGCGAAACCTTGGATGATAAAACCCAATGAACATGAACTCTCTGATTTAGTGGGTTCCCCACTCCATAGCCAGCAGGACTGCCTGAATGCCGCAAACACACTAACCCAAAGTGGCATAGATAATATTGTCGTTTCTATGGGCGAGCATGGTGTGACTTGGCTTGCTGACAACATTCACCTCAGTGCTAAACCGCCAAGAATGGAAGTTGTAAGCACCGTCGGTGCCGGTGACACGCTGGTAGCGGGTTTTTGCTGGGGTCAAATGCAATCAATGCCAGCTAAGGAACTACTTAGCTTCGCTACAGCCTTGTCTGCTCATGCAGTTGAACAAATCGGCGTTGGTGCAAAATCAACAGCACGTATCAAACAAATACAACAACAAGTAGAGCTTATATCGCTATCTACAGAAGAAACAAATCAGGACTAAAGGTATAGACTATGAAAATTGCGATTATTACTGCATGCCCGAGCGGCGTTGCAAACAGCATCATCGCAGCAGGTTTGCTTGAACAGGCTGCACAATCTCTTCAATGGAATGCTTCTGTAGAGCGTCAATCTAGTGTTATTGACTCCCCACCACTGACTCAGGAACAAATTGATGAAGCGGACGTGATCGTTATAGCTGCAAACGCTAACATTAACGACAGTCGCTTCATTGGTAAAAAAGTGTACCGCTCTGAGATCAATACCTGTATTGACAACCCTAAGTCGTACCTAGAGAACGCGGTTGAAAGCGCACAAGTACTATCAGAATCCATAGAGTCGAACTCCACAGAACCAACATTAGAGAAAACCTCTAACATTGTCGCTATCACCGCTTGCCCGACAGGCGTCGCGCATACATTCATGGCTGCTGAAGCGTTAGAAGAAGAGGCAAAACGTCTTGGCCATCAGATTAAAGTTGAAACGCGCGGTTCTGTTGGCGCCAAAAACCAACTGACTGAACAAGATATTGCGCAAGCCGATCTGGTTATCATTGCTGCCGACATTGAAGTGCCACTAGATCGCTTTAACGGCAAAAAACTTTACAAGACCAGCACAGGTCTAGCCCTAAAGAAAACTGAGCAAGAGATCAATGCAGCATTCGACTCTGCTACTGTCTTTACGAGTTCAGCGGAATCAAAGCCTGCATCAGAAGAGAAGAAAGGTGTCTACAAACACCTTATGACCGGTGTATCGCATATGCTACCAGTCGTGGTAGCTGGTGGCTTGATTATCGCCTTATCCTTCGTGTTCGGTATCGAAGCGTTTAAAGAAGAAGGCACTCTAGCAGCAGCGTTAATGACCATCGGCGGTGGCTCTGCATTTGCTTTGATGATTCCGGTACTGGCCGGTTTTATAGCGTTTTCTATCGCTGATCGTCCAGGCCTAGCACCTGGCCTCATTGGCGGTATGCTAGCAAGCTCAACTGGTGCTGGCTTCCTTGGTGGTATTGCAGCAGGCTTTATCGCAGGTTACTCGGCAAAACTTATCGCCGACAAAGTACAACTTCCTCAATCCATGGAAGCATTGAAACCAATCTTGATCATTCCATTTATTGCCAGCCTTATTACTGGCCTAGTGATGATCTACATTGTTGGTGGACCTGTATCTGGCATCATGTCAGCAATGACAGATTTCCTTAACAACATGGGCACATCAAATGCTGTGTTATTAGGCATTATTCTGGGCGCTATGATGTGTTTCGATTTGGGTGGTCCAGTAAACAAAGCCGCATACACGTTCGGTGTTGGCCTATTAGCGTCGCAAACATACGCACCAATGGCCGCAATCATGGCTGCGGGCATGGTTCCAGCACTTGGTATGGGCCTAGCAACATTCCTGGCAAAGGACAAGTTTGAAGCGGGCGAACGCGAAGCAGGTAAAGCCTCTTTCGTACTAGGTCTATGTTTTATTTCAGAAGGTGCTATCCCATTTGCAGCGAAGGATCCGATGCGCGTGATCCCTACTTGTATGATTGGCGGTGCATTAACTGGTGCGCTATCAATGTTGTTTGGTGCGCAATTGATGGCACCTCACGGTGGCCTATTTGTTCTACTGATTCCAAATGCAATCAGCCCTGTATTGATGTATCTAGTGGCTATTGCAGCAGGTACAGCGGTAACTGGCTTTAGTTACGCATTCCTGAAATCTAAGCAAGATACTCAATCTCGCAGTACGGCTACAGCATAATCCCCCATAACCTGTAGTAACTTGTACTCAAAGGGCTTCCATTTGGAAGCCCTTTTCTTATAACGATCGTGAACGATCTTAATCTACTGATATTCCACTTAAATCACAGATACAAAAGTGTGAGATTGGTACAATAAACGACTTGTTAACTTTGCCAATCATCCTATGAACCGTCGAATCCCTCGCTTTATTGCTCAATTTGCTTTGGTATTCATCGCGCTTTCTGTCGTCCCTACTATCTATTTCACCACAGAGCTGAACAAAGTTGACTCCATCGCCAAAGATAAAGTAAGCAGCCAAACTCAAGCACAAATAGAGTTCACATTGAATGCGCTGAAATCGACCACTAACAATATTCGACGTTCAATCGGAATATTGGCACGTAACGGCTTACTCTATAACACAATAACGAAGCCGAATAATTACAATATTGAAGCGCTACAAGACCTTTGGATTCTAACGGCAAAAACCCAAGGCTATTATTCACTGCTCAAATTAGTAGATGCGCAAGGCAATGAAATCGTTCGCATCAATCAACGTGGTTCGAGTATCGAAATTGTTGCTAAAGATCATCTGAACAACGACTCGCAACAGGACTACTTTCAGAAAGCTCAACTTCTTGCCCCGAAAACCGTCGAGGCCTACAGCAGCAGTAATGATCGCAATGAAAATTCAGGCTTCACAAGCCTTGCTGAACGCGTCACCTCGCCCATTGATATCGGTGGTAAACGTTTGGGCTACTTTGTAGCCGACATTAATGTTGATGCTATCTTCAAGGCACTCACCTACGCCGGTACTGCAACCAATCGTCCTGATATGTTAGATGCCAGCGGCTATTATATTCGCAGCAATAACCCAGACATACAGAACTCAAGTGATACAGATGTTCATCTCAGTGACATCAACCCAGCGGTATGGAAACACGTACAAAGCGCCGACTCAGGGGCTGTTTACAATGCAGGGAACTGGTGGGCATTTCAAAAGCTAAAACTGCCAGTGAACACCATCACTGAAAAGCTAATCCTATTAATTGTTGTCCCCGAGTCCTACATTGACGCATTAAAGTCAGACGAAATCACCGACCTCGCTATCCTCGCCAGCACCACCTACTTACTGATTTTCTTTTTGTCGGTGGTGTTTATGGCTTGGCACATCAACCACGAAAAAAACAGCATTGAGAGCCAAATCGCTCGCGCTGCGATGAATGGCATGTCTGCGGTTGTGATCACCGATAAAAACAACCGCATTGTACAAGTTAACCAAGAGTTCACTCGCTTGAGCGGTTATACATTGGAACAAGTAAAAGGCAAACTGCCCTCTCTATTTGCGTCTGGCAAGCATAGGCAAGAGTTTTACATGAACATGTGGAAAACACTAACTAGCGAAGGGATGTGGGAAGGTGAAGTCACCAATAAGCGCAAAGACGGCTCGTACATCACAGAAATCCTAAGAATTCAAACCGTCACAGATCGAAATGGCGACATTCAGTTTTACGTGGCTTCCTTTGTAGATATCACTCACCGTAAAGAGCTCGAGAATCGGTTACGTGAACTAAGCGAGCGCGATGCATTAAGTAAGTTGTGGAACCGTCGTAAGTTCGACATCGAGCTAAAAAATGAGTGTCGATTGGTTGAGCGTTACCCTGATACTAATCACTCCTGCCTCGCCGTATTGGACATTGACCACTTCAAACGGATAAACGATGCGTTGGGTCATGATGAGGGAGACCGTGTTATTCAATCTGTAGCGAAATCGCTGCTGGGTGAAATCCGTGATACCGATTTCTTAGCCCGTATTGGTGGTGAAGAATATGCGCTAATTATGCCCCATACCCACTTAGACGAAGCGGAGATCGTTCTTAATCGTTTAAGAACCTCTGTCTATCTTGCCCACAGTGAGCAAGTATCAATTAGCGGCGGTGTTACCGATATTAAGTCCTCAGTACAAGAATCTTATAAGCGTGCTGACGTCGCGCTATACCAATCTAAAACATCTGGTCGAAATTGCATATCGACTTTTTCGAGTGCTCAAATCAACGAGATTGCCTGAATCCTTAATGCACCAAATCGAGCCATCCCATTCTCTCCTTTGGTGCAATTCAACCCACTAGTTCTCTCCCACCCCAGTAAACTCAACGAAAATGGTTCTGGCCTATTTTTTGAAGTTTCATTTAGTGAAAATTTTTATAACGCTGCAATGAGCACCTTAAGTGATCAATAAAATGCACAAAGACAGGGAGAATGTCGATGCAAGATACACTAACCGTCGTTTTGGCTGGAGGAATGGGCTCTCGTCTCAGTCCGTTGACAGATAACCGCGCTAAGCCTGCCGTTCCATTTGGAGGTAAGTATCGAATCATCGATTTTACCTTAACCAATTGTTTGCACTCAGGGTTAAGACAAATTCTAGTATTGACCCAATATAAATCTCATTCACTGCAGAAGCACTTGCGTGATGGTTGGTCTATTTTCAACCCAGAGCTTGGTGAATACATTTCCGTTATACCTCCTCAAATGCGTAAAGGTGGAAAGTGGTACGAAGGAACTGCCGATGCGATTTACCACAACTTGTGGCTCCTATCACGCAGTAATGCCGAATACGTTGTTGTACTCTCTGGCGATCATATCTACCGAATGGATTATGCGTCGATGTTAGAAGAGCACAAACAAAACGGCGCTTCATTGACGGTTGCCTGTATGGACGTTCCAAAGCAAGACGCTTCTGAGTTTGGCGTAATGGCAACCGACGAGCAAAAACGCGTCATTTCGTTCGTCGAAAAACCAGAAAGCCCACCCGCAATGCCACATAACCCAGAGCGCAGTTTAGTCTCAATGGGTATCTATATCTTCAACATGTCTACGCTGACACAAGCACTTATCGAAGATTCTGAGAACTCTTATTCGAGCCACGACTTCGGAAAGGACATTATTCCTAAATTGATCGACCAACAGTCTGTCTACGCATACGAATTTGGCAATGATAAAGGACGTGTAGCTAAAGACTGTTATTGGCGAGACGTGGGGACTATCGATTCATTCTATCAAACAAACATGGACCTGCTCGAACCAGTCCCACCTATGAACCTGTATCAACCCAATTGGCCAATACGAACCTATGAGGCTCAGTTCCCTCCGGCACGCACTGTCTCTTCCGCTACCGGAAATGAAGGCATATTTATCAATTCTATTATTGCTAACGGCGTAGTTAACTCAGGCGGTTCTGTTCAACATTCGATCATCTCATCTAACGTTAGAATTCACGACAGTGCCACGGTCACCGACAGTATTTTGTTTGATGAAGTCGAAATTGGTGAAGGTTGCATCATTGCCAATTGCATCGTCGATAAACACGTTAGTATTCCACCGAACACAACAATTGGGATTGATAAGCTGGAAGACCAAAAGCGTTTTCATATTTCAGAAAAAGGCATAGTTGTTATACCAGAGAGCTATCAGTTTTAAAGTTAACCCCGGCCAAATAGTTACACCGTAACCATGGATGATTTTATTTAAATACAAAAGCTTAACAAAGTTTTGGATTCTCAATGGATGAAAAAAACAGGCCTTAGTCGGACGACTAAGGCCTGTTCTTAATTGCGTTAACAATCTATATTACACACCACCGTAAAGGTTATGGACAAGTCACTTCATCCCAGAACCAATTCGACTGCGTTGGTGTTTCCCAGCTACCAGGGTTGTTTTTCGCCGTAAAACATTTGTCGTTGTACGAGTACGTTTCACCATTCTTTGGCTGAGTTACACCAGGCTCAAATGCTGTGACGGTGCCAGAAGAACCCCCGTTATCACCTCCACCTGTATTTCCGCCATTATCTCCTCCACCCGTATTCCCAGATGAAATATCGCCGATTGGCAGATCGGGTTGCTCAAACTTAAATGCGTAGTCAACACCATTTATGTTAACGGTGTAGTTAGCAGGGCCAGAAATCGGCAAGTAATACACCATATCAAGCTCATAACTCCCACCATTCGGAAGATCTTTCCATGATGGCAATGAGAAAGCGACTCTGTGCATTGGTCCTTCCAAGCCACCAATGTTATCTGAGCGTGAGTGCCCTGACGCGATTACGGAAAGGCCGCCACCAGATTGATCTTTTGCGTTGTCCGGCGCTGATACAGGAATATCGAACTGGAATTCAGTTCCGCCAGGCAGCGCTTGACCCGTATTATTGGTAAAGGTCACTTTTGGATTAATTGGGTAGTTCTGATCGCCCACTTTGAATCCACCAACGGTGACGGTGATATCTAACGCTTCAGCAGGAATAGCACCGGTCGCCACTTTGTTACCATATGGCGTTGCCGACTTAAACTTCTCGTAAATGGCTTTGGTCATAGTGTTACCCATGTGATATTCACCATTGCCCGAATTACATGCCTGCTCAGATTCATCGACTCCAGTTCGGTTGCCCGCTGAATCGAGCGTATAACAGTTGTAGTCACCCGCGAGTTCCCAGAACATGATGCCACCAATTTCTTTATCGATGACATAGTCGGCCTTCACGTTAATAGACGCTTTATCTTCTGTTGACAAGAATACACTTTTCTCTGCATTCCATAGCCAAGGCGCCACAGCCACACTATCGTAGTTGCGCGTATAGGTACCCACAATTGGATTGGTTATAGGATCTAAATTGTAAGCGGCTGCATAAGAGCCCCAAATGCCTTTCTCAAGGTTTTTCGCATGCCACATTGGGTTAGAGCCAGCCCCCATTTCCCTGCCATCTGGATCCTTGTCGTGCCACATGTTGTCAATACCCATGGCACCGTAACCACAGTTATTCTTTTCCCCTTCACCGGTACCGGCTGCACATTCGTTCTGATTTGGTAAAGGTGCACGCCCCCACAAACCATTCTCACCACCCGTCACGTTTTGCCAGCCGCGTGTGTAGTACGGCACACCAATGTTGATACGCCCAGCTGGCATCGAGCCACGGAAATAGTGATACGCCCAATCCGTATTCAGATAACCGATTCCTCCGTAAGCCGCTGTGCCATATACGTTCCACTGGGCTAACTCGGAGTCCTTACCAGTATCAAACAACGCAGCGTTATGTCCCACATGGTCGTTCCAAGCGCCATGTAAGTCATAAGACATGATGTTCACGTAATCGAGATACTTGGTCACATCGAACGTTTCCATACCACGGAGCAAGTAACCTGAAGAAGGCGCCGCTATCGTCAGCATGTAGTGAATCCCATCTTGCTCAGAAGCTCGATCCACTTTTTCGCGTAGAACTTTCATTAGCTCTTGGTAAGACGCCCATAGATATTTACGGCGTGGTTCCATAAAGTCTTTATCGTAAGGGTTACCCGCACCCGCCATTGAAGTTGGGTATTCGTAGTCGATGTCTAATCCATCAAATTTGTATTGGCGCATCATTTCAACCGCTGAAGTGGCGAATGTTTCGATGCCTTGGTGGTTGATAGAACCGTCTGCATTAGTGGTCATCGTATAAAAGCCACCATCTGCAACTCTAGTACCATCACTGGCAAAATGACCGCCAGTTTCAGCCCAGCCACCGATCGAAATAAGCGTTTTTACACCATGCTTTTGTTTCGCAGTCGCCAATGCACCAAAATGCCCTTTGAAGCCAAGTGCCGGATCGACTTCCACTCCAGCCCACTCTTTTCCTATTGCCGCATTCTCTGGATCATTCACATCACCGATGTTGGCTTTACCGTCAGCCCCAATACTTACGAACGCATAGTTAATGTGTGTTAGCTGTTCCCATGGAATGTCTTTTACTAAGTATGCTGCTTGTGGGTCGTCACCTGCGCGCCAACTCGTGAAGTAACCAATAACACGTCGTGGATGATCGGCTCCCATGAGCTCGCGACCTTCTTCATCATAGACGGTACAGTAAGGTACATTGACCCCCTCAGTTTGATAAAGGCCATCTGGTCGACAATTAGCAGTCGTTGGCAATCCGTTTACAGTAAGCGTTGTCGCCGATGAATCAGTAGTCGCACCACGATCATCCGTTGCTTTAGCGTAAACAGCCAAGGCCCCCACTTTAGACGTTGTATAGTTAAAGGTGTAAGGCGCTGTAGCCACCGTACCGACTAATGATCCAGCAACAAAAAAGTCGACTTTTTCTATGCTCCCATCACTGTCGGAAGCATTTGCGGTTAACGAAACCACTTCGCCTACTTCGACACTTGTAGTAGAAACCGACACATCTACGACCGGTGGCACATTGACTGGCCCGCTTGTTTCAACATTCAGAGAAAGAGAACTCTCGTTGCTGGCTGCATTTTGATCGTCGTACGCTACGACACTAAACAGCTGTGTACCAGCGACAGCAGTCCAACTGGTAGAATATGGCGACGAAGTTGACTGACCGACTAATACGCCATTAACTAGGAATTCAACTCGGCTTACGGTGCCATCACTGTCTGAAGCTGACGCGGATATAGTGACAGTGTCACCCTCAACAATGGAATCTGACATCTGGGGCGAAGTTAACGTAGCGACAGGTAGTTCGTTGGTACCACCACCCGTAGTTGAACAGCTATCAACCACTGACCAATGCGCATAATCCCCAGAAAAATCTATAGGGTTGTTGTTCTGTGTCCAATAATTCGCTTTATACGCTGTATCTAGGTGTTGTACTTGATCACCTCCTGTATAAACCGTTCCTGAATCCCAAATAGGCAAGTTACTACAGTCAACTGCTGCGTAGCTATTGAAAGCGATTAGGCACGATGCGGTCAGAGTGCTGAGGGTAAAGACCCCTTGCCCGACCTTTCCTTTGGTTATAAGCATAATTGCTCGTTCCTTTGTAGTTTCGACGTTGTTAGTGAAATAAAATCTAGTGAGCTCGAAGTGTCATTAGACTTAAAATCCAGCCCGAAGAAACCATAGGAAAGATCTTTAAATTGCGTGATTTCATTTGTATATTTTATACAATCACTCGCAATTCTCTGCTACATGAATGCAACATAAGGCTACTTATTTTGCATCAATAACCAAATTTTGAGAAAGAAACGAACGTAAAAAAGCCCATATTTCAAAATAAAATATGGGCTCAGTTACCAGAGACTGACTAGATCTCTATAGGGGTTAAACATAGTATGCAGAAATGCTGATTGTTATAAAACAGTAATCTTGTAGGAATTTCTTTCCCCTTTTCAATCAACTCGCTTTCATCCCTTTCGGAGTCTCATTAAAGTGCCTTTTGTATTCACGGCTGAACTGAGAAGAGCTGCTGTAACCAACCATCCTAGCGGCATCGCTGACTCGTCTTCCCTCGCCATGGATAAGCTCTTTAGCTCGTGTGAGCCTGACTTTTTTGATGTATTGCAAAGGTGATTCAAGTGTTACTGCGCGAAAAGCGGAATGGAACGCAGACACACTCATGCTGGCTTCTTCGGCCAAAGACTGAACCGTCAACACTTCATCATAGTTACTGTGTACTTTACTCAGTGCTTTGGCAATTCGAGCATACTGACCTTCTTGGTGCGCTAACTCAAATAAGATGTGCCCTTTTGGACTTCTCAATGCACGATAGACGAGCTCTTCAATGATTGAGTGCCCTAAAATTTCTGTTTCTGCGCGATCACACAGCGCATTCACCAATCGAGTACAGCAATCAAGCATGGCTTCATCCATAGATACCGACTCTAACCCGCAAGCCTTGTGCTCTTTAACTGGTGTACATTCCACTGACATCTTTTCCAGTGAATTAACTAATTTGTGTAGCAGAGTCGCCGGAATATCAATCGAAATACCGAGCAGAGGTTTGTCTTCTTCTGGAAACGCTTCACACTCCAATGGCATAGGGACACCAACGACAAGGTAGTCACCTTCCCCGTATTTCACCGCATTGTCGCCCATGTGAATGTGTTTTTTACCTTGGCCAAGAATGATGATCCCAGATTGATAGACAAATGGCTGGCGCTTATTACCTTGGCTGCTGCGATAAAACCACACACCCGGAAGCTGGGTTTCACACACCCCCTCCAGTTCATTTAACCCTGCGGTATCGGCGTATCGTTGCATTGCCTGCTGTAATTTCATTGGTGATCTTTTCTGGTTGGAACGAAGTATTCAAAATACCAAGCATGTAGAAATAGGCAAGTAAATTCCACAAATCAGCCTTTAATGACTCAGTTTTCAATACTAATATGCACAACATAGAATTTATTTACCGCTCAGATTTACAGCACGGCGCGTAAATAAGGCATAACAACAAAGCCCATCCACTGGAAGCAAGAGGTTCAAATAATGAAATTCTCGTACGTTAACCCAACTCAAATTCACTTCGGTCAAGGTCAAATTGAGACTGTCGCATCGTCTATTCCAACGACTGAAAAAGTCTTAGTTATCTATGGTGGCGGTTCAATCAAATCCAACGGTGTTTATGACCAAGTCGCTAAGGCGCTAGAATCTCACACGTGGCAAGAGTTTTCAGGTGTAGAACCTAACCCAACCAAAGAAACGCTCGACAAAGCCGTGGCTATCGTGAAACAAGATGGTATCGACTACATCCTTGCTGTTGGCGGTGGTTCAGTCATTGACGGCTCTAAATACGTTGCAGCAGCAGCGAAATATGATGGCGAAGGTTGGGATATTCTAACGGGCGATCATCAGGTAACAGATGCGACACCGATCGGTGCAATTCTAACGCTACCCGCAACAGGTTCTGAGTCCAACATGGGCGCAGTGATCACCAAAGCTGAAACGCAAGACAAACTTGCATTTCTAGCACCAGCGGTACAACCTAAATTTGCTGTGCTTGATCCAGATGTAATGAAGTCTCTACCTGAAAAGCAGCTTATCAACGGTATTGTCGACGCTTGGGTACACGTATGTGAACAATACCTAACGCTACCAACCAATGCGATGGTACAAGATGGCTATGCTGAGACTCTCCTTCGTAGCTTAAAATCACTCGGTGAGCAGTTTGAGCAACGCGACAACGACGAATGGCGCGCGAATCTCATGTGGTCAGCGAACCAAGCTCTAAACGGTTTAATCGGCAGCGGCGTTCCACAAGACTGGGCTACGCATATGATCGGTCACGAGCTCACTGCGCTATGGCACGTTGATCACGCTCGCTCTCTAGCGATCGTTCAACCGTCACTCCTGCGTAATCAACTTCAATACAAACGCGCTAAACTTGAACAAATGGGCGTTAACGTATTTGGATTAGACAAGTCTGAAGACCTAGCAGAGCGCACTATTGATGCTATCGAACAGTTCTACCTACAGTTAAATGTTCCGACTAAACTGACCGAGCACGGCAATGATAAGGCAGCAGCAATTGATGCAGTCATTGATCAACTGACTCAACACGGCATGGTAGTACTCGGTGAAAACCAATCTATTACGTTAGAAAAGAGCCGTGAGATTTTAACTGAAGCGATCGCTTAACAGTTTTCTCTCATAGATGAGAATAACAGTCGCATAAAGTTTACATTTAGTTAGAATAAAACAGCGCTTACTCCAAGCGCTGTTTTTGTATCTATTCTGTAGGATTATTCGCTTACATGTGGTTGTTGATTACGCTTATCGCTGCTATTCATATCGTCTCAATCAACAATGGGCCGCGTTGGCTATTCTATCTTTCTAAACCACTGCCTATCTTACTGATGATTGGTTCGCTGGTCTTTAAAGGCCCAGAGCTGCCTACATACGTCTATTTTGTTATATCAGGGCTGACTTTATCTGCACTTGGTGATGTCTTTCTCATGCATCCTAAAGATAAGTTTATTCAAGGCCTTAGCTCATTTCTTCTCGCTCACATTGCCTATTTCGTCGCCTTCCATCAGCAATTAGATGGGGCGGTAACAATTTGGGTACTAGGACTACTAATTAGCCTTGGCGTGATCGTGTACTTGCTGCTATTGCCCGATCTAGGTGAAATGAAACTTCCAGTCGCCGCTTATGTCACCGTTATCCTAGCTATGACATGGGCCGCAATTGAGTATCGTCTGACAGGCAGTACTCCTTCATCAGCGACCGCTCTCGTCGGTGCATGTTTATTCATGCTTTCTGATCTAGTGTTAGCCATCGACAGATTCCGTTCCTCATCCCGTTTTTCGCAACATGTAATTATGGTGACCTACTATACGGCACAATTACTTATCACAATGTCCGCATACGCCCTCATCGAACGATCCTATGGTTTTTGATCAATCCACCAGCATCAATTTCATCAAGATTGAAGCACATCAACTCCACACTACTTGTAACCTGATAACATAACCATACAAACACTACGTCAAATAGCCCTTTACAACAGATAAAATAACGCTATCATCCTGACGCAAACGTTTTCCTCACTATATTTACGGTTATTCGCGAGGGTTTTATGCTACAAGATATAGAAATTTGTCGTCAGGCAGATTTAAAACCAATCACCCAAGTTGCCTCTGAGTTAGGTCTTCAACCGGAAGAGTTTCATTCCCAAGGCAAGTATAAAGCCAAGCTATCGCTATCAAGCCTAAAGCGCCTACAAGATTCAGCTTCAGGCAAGTTAATTGTCATCACAGCCATTACTCCGACGCCGCTTGGTGAAGGTAAGACTGTCACCACTATCGGCCTTGCTCAAGGGCTCAAAAAGCTTAACCACTCTGTTGCGGCATGTATTAGGCAACCCTCTATGGGGCCTGTATTTGGTGTTAAAGGCGGTGCTGCAGGCGGTGGCTACTCACAAGTCGCCCCTATGGATGAACTAAACCTACACCTAACAGGCGATATTCATGCTGTAACAGCGGGTCACAATTTGGCCTCAGCAGCCATTGATGCGCGTATTTACCACGAACAAAGGCTGGGTTACGCCGATTTCGAAAAGCGTACTGGGATGAAAGCCCTCAAGATCGATTCGAACAATGTGGTTTGGAAACGCGTACTCGACCACAACGACCGTGCGTTACGCATGGTGACCATTGGCAAAAACGAAGTAAACAAAACCGTTAATGGCTTTGAACGTGAAGACGGTTTCGATATATCTGCAGCATCAGAGTTAATGGCTATTTTAGCTCTCGCAACCGATTTGAAAGATTTACGCGCTCGAATTGGCCGTATCGTGGTCGCTTACAATATTCACGGTAACCCAGTGACGACCGAAGATTTGCAAGTTGCTGGAGCAATGGCTGTAAGCATGAAAAACGCCATTGAGCCTACGTTAATGCAGACTCTTGAAGGCGTCCCAACACTCATTCACGCGGGCCCATTTGCAAACATTGCGCATGGCAACTCTTCCATCATTGCTGATGACATTGCGACCAAGTTGTGTGACTTCACCGTGACTGAAGGCGGCTTTGGCTCTGATATGGGCTTTGAAAAAGCATGCAATATCAAAGCTCAAGCTTCTGGCAAAGCGCCAGACTGCGCCGTGATTGTTGCTACTTTACGTGGCCTTAAGGCGAACTCAGGCTGTTATGATCTTAAACCTGGCCAACCGATCCCAGATTCTATTTTTGAGCCAGATTTGGATGCGCTTACGCAAGGCTTCGAAAACTTAAAGTGGCATATCAATAACGTCAATAAGTACGGCGTGCCTGCTGTTGTGGCGATAAACCGATTCCCTCAAGATGATCAAAATGAACTCGAGCAGCTGAAATCAATGATTGAAGCACTTCCGAGTAACGTTGAAGTTGAAATCAGCGAAGGCTTTGCACAAGGTGGAGAAGGTACAATTGCACTAGCTCGTAAGGTGGTAGAGCAATGCCAACAAGAGGTCGAGTTCAAGCCATTGTACCAACTCTCCCAAACACTTGAAGAAAAGCTCATGAGCGTTGCTGAGGGTGGTTACGGTGCTAGAGGCATTACTCTTAGCTATAAAGCAACCAAACAACTCGAGCAATTCAAACAAAATGGATTTGATAACCTCGCCGTTTGTTTAGCCAAAACTCCCCTTTCGATTTCTACCGACGGTTCAATAAAAGGTGCGCCGCAAGGGTTTGATGTGCCTATTCGAGAACTCAAATTATGTGCTGGGGCTGGATTCGTCTATGCGCTGTGTGGCAACGTCATGACGATGCCAGGTTTGCCTGAGAAGCCTGCTTTTATGAACCTCGATTTAGACGATGAAGGAAATATCATCGGTCTCAGTTAAACCCTCGGTCTCAACTAAACCAATAGGGCTAGCGAGCAAATCAACCTCGCTAGCCCTATAAGCGGTGATTCATATTATAAAGTGATCTTTTTTTGAAATTTATTCATATCTAACTCGTTCTTATTAGTAGCTGTTATCACAACTAACGAGGTTGGTATGAAATTCAAAGCCATTCTATTTCCCGTAGCCCTATTTGCTGTCGCTCTTTCACTTTTCAGCCAAGCTGACGACAAAGGCTCCGAACGTATTGTCTCTAGCGACATCGAAATCGCAACACTGGCTGGTGGGTGCTTTTGGTGTACCGAATCAGATTTAGAGAAACTTGAAGGCGTGATTGATGTCGTTTCAGGTTATGCTGGCGGTGATGTCGAAAATCCAACCTATAAACAAGTCTCATCTGGTAAGACTGGGCATATCGAAGTCATTAAAGTGACTTTCGATCCAGTTGTTGTTTCATACGAACAAGTCTTAGACCAATTTTTCCGCCATATCGATCCGACAGACGATCAAGGCTCTTTTGTTGACAGAGGACGACACTATCGCCCTGCTGTGTTTTATCACAATGAACTACAAAAGCAGATTGCAGAACAATTTATGGCTGAGATTGATGATCTAGGTGTGTTTAAGAAGCCACTTAAAACAGAGCTGATTGAATTCACTAAGTTTTGGCCAGCGGAAGCCTATCACCAAGATTACTACAAACGTAATAAAGTTCGTTATAACTATTACCGATACGCTTCAGGCCGAGATAAGTATCTAGATAAAATCTTCGGTGACGATCGAGAAGAAAACCCAGTTACGCTGCGCCAGCTCATTGATGACAAAAACAAAGTGGCCAATATTAAAGCCTACAGTAAGCCTTCTGAAAAACAGATCAAGGCTAAGTTAACAGACCTTCAATACTACGTAACACAGGAAGAAGGAACTGAGCGCGCGTTTAAAAATGAGTACTGGGATAACAAGCAAGAAGGTATTTATGTTGATATCGTCTCTGGTGAACCACTGTTTTCATCGACTGACAAATACAAGTCAGGTACTGGCTGGCCTAGCTTCACCAAACCTATCAACGAAGGTTACATTGTCACTAAAACCGATTATCACTTACTCTATCCAAGAACAGAAGTAAGAAGTCGATTTGCTGACTCACACCTAGGTCATGTGTTTAAAGATGGCCCAGCACCAACAGGTTTGCGCTACTGCATGAATTCAGCAGCGATGCGTTTCATCCCTGTCGAGCAACTTGAAAAAGAAGGCTATGGTGAATATCTATCTCTATTCGACAGTTAATCCATCCAAACGTCGACAACGAAAAAGGGCAACCTGTTTGGGTTGCCCTTTCTATGTAAGCGAATTAGGTCTTACTACAGTGTGTTTTTATAAACCAGCCCGTCTTTCATAATCAGCTTCTTCGACTCGTCGCTCATCACGCAGGCTACCCCCTCTAGTGGATTGCCATCAATGATCAATAAGTCCGCATATGCCCCTTCGCAAACTTGACCCAATTTACCTTCTTGATAAGGGTGCTGGTAGGTCGATAGCTCGAACAGTCGACCACAATTAGAAGTTGCCATTCTTAACGCAGTAATGGTGTCGAATACTTCTTCTATCGCTGCGAGTTCCTGCATTTGGGCTTTATGGACATCCGATTTACCGACGCAATCCGTCCCGTAAACAATATTCTCAATATTGTATTTCTTAATTAGCTCTGCCGACTTCATCATCGCCTTACCCACACGCTCGGTCTTCTTGTAGGTTTCTTCATTTGGCATTGGAATTTTTCGGTTAGCAATAAGTTCCGACGTAAAGTACGAAGGCACTACCCAGATACCTTTCTCTTTGATGATCTGAGCAATTTCGTCGTCCATAATCGTTGCATGTTCAAAAGACATTACTCCAGCTTCTGCAGCTCGCTTCATTGCCGGTGCAGTGTGAATATGGGCTGCAACGTATGTACCGTAATCCGAAGCAGCCTCAACCGCTGCTTTCATCTCATCCATGGTATATTGCAGTGTATCGAGTGGGTCAAAAGTCGAAGATGCGCCACCACCCGCCATGATCTTGATTTGTGATGCGCCCATAAATAACTGTTCGCGTACCGCTTTCAATACTTCAGCCCGACCATCAGCCACTTTGAATGCGCCGGTCTTCATAAGCGGTGAATCTTCGTGGCCGTTAGCCAAACGCTCTTGTGCACGGTTCTGACGATAGTCTGAATGCCCACTCGTTTGTGAAATCGCAGCCATTGAAGGAAGAATTCTCGGCCCTGTCGCATACCCTTTATCGATGCTATTTTTTAGACCCAATGTGTTGCCCGCGACATCACGAATTGTCGTAAACCCGCGCATTAGCATTTGCTCTGAAATCCTCGCAGAACGAATCGCGATTTCTTCTCGCGTCATAGCATCCAACTCATTGAACCCTGCAGACATGGTGATATGCACGTGGGCGTCGATGAGTCCCGGCATCACAGTACCGCCCTTTGCATCGATAACTTCATCAGCGACAGATACATCAATATCACCAATACGAGTAATGAGGTTGTTTTCTATCAGTACCGATACGCCCTCGATTAGCTTGTCATCGGTGCCATTAAATACGTTCGCATTAATAATCAGTTTTTTCATCTTGTTGCCTCATCGGTAGGAAACCACTTGGTTGATGAAGCGATCATAAACACTCGGATTAGAATTAAATTGCCATTTGATGACATGACTGATACTAGGTTCTGTATTGAATACGAGTACGCAGATACGAAAATAGCGACCTCACTGGGTCGCTATTTCACATTTCAGCAAAGTAATACCTGCTAGTCGTTATGCGCTTTGAGCCTGGGTATGCTCCACTTTGTCACCCAACTTGAAGTAAATCTTCGAGACCGCAATTTCAGCTATTAAAATCGTGAAAACCACAGCGAAGAAAGCAACAACGCCATTCCAAGGGCCGGTAAATTCTACTTCGCTGCCAAACGCTAAGTTAATCGCTTCCAACATAACAAACTTTGAACCCACTAAAATTATGTATGAAGATAATCCGCGCATAATTTTCGGCGCTAATCCTTGCTTAGATTTGAAATAGTTGGCCAATTGATGCTCTGCTTTAATCGATAGTTTTAGGAGCAATTGAAGTAATACTGCGGCAGCTAAAGAGATAGAAAATGAACTGATCGTTACGTAACCCCAAAACTCGTTGTACAAATTCAGCACAGTAAGATCGACCAATACTGCAAGTGTATATCCGACGAACAAACGTTGAGGAGTGTTAAAACCATATTCTTTCTGTGATGCGCTCATATCTCTACCTTTTTAATTGCCTATAATTTCGGCTCGTTCTTATTTACGAAATCAATATTATGGGTAAACACACGCCAATAATTGCCATTTCACGCCAACTTGGAATTCAACCGAAATAAAAAAGGGTAGCCTTATTACAAGGCTACCCTTCCTACTTGCTGCAATATGAGTCGGTTACTTCATGACTCGCGCTTTAAAGTTGCGACCTTTCATCTTTCCAGTTTGTAGCTGTTTTAGCGCTGGCTTGACGATATCGTGCTCTAGCGCGACGTAAGACACCATTGGCAAAATATTAATCTTACCGATCTTATTGCCGTCTAAGCCCGCTTGTTTAGTCAGTGCACCCAGAATGTCACCTGCACGTACTTTCTGTTTCTTACCACCTAAGATTTGGATGGTCTGCATCTTAGGATAGTACGGGCGCTCAACTGGCTTCTCAGGCAATGCTGATGGGTTGATCGCAATATCCATATACTCATCAATACGCGCAACACGATACTCTTCTTTTTCGTTGTAGAAACTGAATGCAATACCTTTCGAGCCTGCGCGACCAGTACGGCCAATACGGTGCACGTGGACTTCAGGGTCACGTGACAACTCAAAGTTGAAAACGGCATCAAGGTTGTCAACATCTAGGCCTCGAGCCGCTACATCGGTAGCAACTAAAATAGAAATGCTCTTGTTGGCGAACATGGTTAACGCTTGCTCTCGCTCTCGCTGTTCCATATCACCGTGCAGCTCCACAACGCTAAACCCGCGATGGCTCAACTCATCAGTCACGTTTTGCACTTCTCTTTTGGTATTGCAAAACACTACTGAAGATTCAGGCTTGTGTGTAAGTAGCAGAGTTTCAAGGGCGTTATCTCGGTCTTCCGTGCTTTCTACTTTGTAAAAACGTTGCTCGATAGTCGTGGTTTGATGCGTTGATTCCACTTTGATCATCTCTGGATCAACCATCACTTTCGCAGCCAAAGACTCGATGTTATCAGGGAAAGTTGCACTAAATAAAAGCGTTTGGCGCTTTGAAGGCGCCGCTTCAATGATGGTATCAATGGCTTCTTCAAAACCCATCTCTAACATTCTGTCTGCTTCGTCCAGCACGAGCGTGTTTAGCTCATCTAAGCTAATGCGCCCTTTCGACATGTGATCAAGAATACGACCTGGCGTGCCCACCAAAATGTGAGCCCCATGCTCTAATGAGCCGATTTGAGGCCCCATTGGCATTCCACCACACAAAGTCAGCACTTTGATATTGTGAATGCCACGCGCAAGAGTTCGGATCTCTTTTGCTACTTGGTCTGCCAACTCTCGAGTCGGACAAAGCACCAAAGTTTGCACCCGAAAACGCTTCACGTTTAAATTGCTAAGTAAACCCAGTGAGAACGTCGCCGTTTTACCAGAGCCCGTTTTACCCTGTCCAATGACATCTTTACCTTCCAGTACCATCGGAAGTGCCTGTTGCTGAATCGCAGTCATCTCGGTGTATCCCAAACTGTCTAGCGTTTCGGTAAGCTCCGGTCTTAAATTCAGCGTCTTAAATGAAGTCGTCACAATATTATCCTTGTAAGGATTAGCTAAATGAACATTTCACCTAGCAGTATAAAAGTAAAAACCGCTTCTTAAACGAAGCGGTTTTGAAAAATCTTAGTACGTACCGATAGTACTATCGAATCCCGTGTAGAAATTCGTGTCGCGTTGCAGGGTTCGATTTGAAGATCCCGCCTAGTGCTGTTGTCGTGGTTTCGCTCGTTGCATCCATTACGCCACGTGATTTCACGCAGTAATGTGTTGCATCAATTGTTACAGCAACATCATCTGATTCGAGTAATGTTTGCAGCGCAACTAAGATTTGCTGCGTCATACGCTCTTGCACTTGAGGGCGCTGGGCGAAGAATCGAACGATACGATTAATTTTAGACAAGCCGATGATTTTTCCACGCGGAATGTAAGCGACAGCGGCGCGGCCGTCTATCGTCACTAAGTGGTGTTCACAAGTACTGGTTACGGTAATGTCTTTTACTCGAACCATCTCGCTTACGTTCATCTTGTTTTCGATGACAGTAATCTTAGGGAAGTTTTGATAGTCAAGGCCAGAAAACACTTCATCAACATACATTTTCGCGATGCGATGCGGCGTTTCTTCGAGGCTATCATCTGTTAAGTCTAATTCCAGCAGAGATAAGATCTCTCGCATATGATGCTCGATCTTTTCCTTTTTCTCTTCTCGGCTTACCTGATTAGGACGCATCGGCGTTTCTAATCCACGGCTTTCTAGCGCATCTTTTACCAACTTCGCGGATTCGCTAAGACCTGACATTCCACTTCCTCTATTTAAACTAATCTTGCTTGATGAAAGTGCTCTACTCCGCCGCTTTCATCGACTGCTTACTCTTATCGTTAAGTCTTTAATACGATTGAAGAGTTAGGCAGCTTGGCATGCCCACAGCTCAAGGAGTTTAACCCTTTTAGATGGCTGACAAGGATACTCGGATTTATCAATAATTACACCCATAATTTAAGGGAGGTCATTATTGCCGTTGATAAATCTATGCTAAAGTCCCTTGCTAACAGAATTTACAATAAAACATAGGATTTAAACATGGGCTGCTGTGATGCTCCAGGCTTGATGCCTCTTGAAGATGCCATGGACAAAATGCTTTCTCGCATCAAACCAATCCAAACGACTTTGCGCCTGCCTCTTGCAGAAGCACTAGGCTATGTCCTTGCTGAAGACGTTCTTTCACCCATTTTTGTTCCACCTTTTGACAATTCAGCGATGGATGGTTACGCCATCAGACGGCAAGACTTAGCTCAGTCTTCTACGTTACCACTGGCAGGAAAATCTTTTGCAGGGCAACCATTTGAAGGTGAATGGCCTCTAGGTTCCTGTATTCGTATTATGACCGGCGCTAAGATTCCTGAAGGCTGCGACGCGGTAATCATGCAAGAAAACACGCAAGTCACTGATGACGGTATTCTTTTCACTCAAACTGATGTCAAACCACAGAACAACATTCGTCCTTGCGGTGATGACATTAAGCAAGGCGACCTTGTTCTGGCGAAAGGTTCACGCTTGTCACCGCGTGATATTCCTATGATTGCGTCACTTGGAATTAGCCACTTAACGGTTGTTCGTAAGCCTAAAGTAGCGTTCTTTTCAACTGGTGATGAGCTGAAACCGCTGGGTGAACCTTTAGCAGACGGGCAAATATACGACAGTAACCGATACGGAATTAAGCCGTTGATTGAAAACTTCGGCTGCGAAGCAATCGACCTCGGGATCATTCCTGATTGCCCTACCAAGCTAAAAGAAACGTTTGAAAAAGCTCAGTCGCTAGCTGATGTTGTCGTTACTTCCGGTGGAGTAAGTGTTGGGGAAGCAGATTACACCAAAGATATTCTTGAAGAACTTGGGGAAATCGGTTTTTGGAAACTCGCCATCAAACCGGGTAAACCATTCGCTTTTGGCGCGCTAAGCAATGCTTGGTTCTGTGGCTTGCCCGGCAACCCAGTCTCTGCAGTGTTAACCATGTATGTGCTGGTTCAACCTATGCTGGCTAAATTAGGTGGTAACACCCAATGGTCAGCACCTGAATCGATTCCAGCTATCACCAAGACAGCGTTTAAGAAGGCGCCGGGGCGTACCGATTATCAACGTGGTATTTACACGCTGGAAAACGGCCAATTCGTTGTGGAAACAACCGGCAACCAAAGTTCAGGTGCATTCCGCTCAATGAGTCTTGCTAACTGTTTTGTTGTGCTTGAGCGTGAACGTGGCAGAGTTGAAGTTGGTGAAACTGTTCAAATCCAATTGTTTAACTCAACACTCTACTAACAGGAGCTAATGTTGGAGATCCTTTCAGATCAAGAAATGCTTCGCTACAACCGGCAAATCATTCTCAAGCAGTTTGATTTTGATGGGCAAGAAGCGTTGAAACAGGCTTCTATTCTCGTATTAGGTGCTGGTGGTTTAGGCTGTGCTTCTAGCCAATACCTTGCTACTGCCGGTGTAGGCCACATCACTTTGATTGATGATGATGTCGTCGAGTTGTCTAATCTTCAGCGCCAAGTTCTCCACACCGACGGAGATATCGGGCGTCACAAAGTGGATTCCGCTTCAGACTCACTAAAGCAGCTTAATCCACACCTAAGAGTTGACACCGTTTCAGCGCGATTAAGCGACGATAAACTTTCTGAGTTAGTTCAGTCACATTCGATTGTGCTAGATGCTTCAGATAATGTTGAAACCCGTAATCAGCTCAACAGGTTGTGTTTCGAAGCCAAAACACCACTCATCTCTGGTGCTGCAATTCGGATGGAAGGTCAAGTCAGCGTTTTCACCTATAAAGACTCTGATGCGCCTTGCTATCAATGCTTAAGCGCCCTGTTTGGGAATACAGCACTTACCTGCGTTGAAGCTGGGGTGATGGCTCCATTGGTCGGGATTATAGGTGCGGTTCAAGCCATGGAAGCAATCAAGGTCATCGCCAACTATGGTGAACCAAAGCAAGGTAAAATTCTAATGCTCGACGCACTTACGATGTCATGGCGTGAAATGAATCTAATGAAGATGCCAAGCTGTCCTGTTTGCAGTTAATTCAAACATTTCTCAAGTTGAAAGCCAGCATTCGCTGGCTTTTTTATTTTGACAATCAGATTAAGAAGCCATTGAATTAAAAGGCACTTAACCCTTACACATCAATAACTTAAGTAATGGCATAGTCCTTGTAATAGCTAGATAAACGTCTATTGGAAGGAGTTCATTATGACGAGGTTCATCTTATCTCTAACAGCTATTTTGTTTTCATCACACGCTTTAAGTACGCCGTTTGACACCTGTCCAAGCAAAGCGTATTTATTCCAATCTCGCCCGGTTCAGGTCTATGGTGTCAATCTAGTAACCGGTACAACCACTCTGCTACAAGACGATACAGGTACCAACGGTAACGTGAACGCTGTAGGGTTTGATTACGAAGACCGCTACATCTATGGATACGACACGACCAACATGCAAGTGGTACGTTTGGGTCAAGATTTCCAAGTACAAACACTAAATGTAACTGGCTTACCTTCTCATACCTTTTATGTGGGCGATGTGTACGAGCACGTGATGTACTTCTACAGAAAAGGGAAAGGTCTATTTAAAATTGACCTCGCCCCCCTAGATACCGATCCGACCGCTACACTCGCTCTTGAACAGATTACCGCGACTTCATCTGTATCCCTAACTGACTTTGCGTTCCATCCGTCAAATGGAAAACTGTATGGCGTCGACAACGGTTCAGGTAATTTGTACGAGTTTAACACCGACGTGGGTGGTGAGACGTTGCTTGGAAACGTCGGTGTGACGGGTACATTTGGCGCTGGCTATTTTGATGTAGACGGCTATTACTATATTTCCCGTAATTCCGATGGTCATATTTTCCGTATTGACCTATCCGACCCGGACAATATCACCGACGAAGCGATAGCCGCACAGATATTCGCCTACGGCCCGGCATCTGGTCAAAATGATGGAGCTCGCTGCGCGAATGCACCTGTAATCGATGAAGATTCAACTATCGACTTTGGTGATGCGCCCGACTCTTACTTAACACGCCTAAGTTCAAATGGCCCTCGTCACGGTATCGGGTCTGGGTTTTACCTTGGTTTAGTCAGCCCTGATGGCGAAGGTGATGGCCTGTTGCCACCGTTAGATGACAACAAAGCTGGCTCACAAGATGAAGATGGTGTGGGTTTTGTCACGGCTATCGAAGCAGGCATGAACGCGCTCGTTGCGGTACAAGCCTCTACAACTGGTTACCTTTCTGCTTGGATTGACTGGAACAAAGACGGTGACTTTGCAGATGCTGGCGAAAAAGTATTCTCCGACCAACAACTAACAGCAGGAACCAACACTTTAACGCTCTCTGTACCGAATGATGCCACTCAAGGTTCAACTTGGAGCCGTTTCCGTTTCAGTGACCAAACAGGTATCGACTACTTCGGTGGTGCTCAAACAGGTGAAGTGGAAGACCACCAGTTATTGATCACCAAGGACGGTGCTGCTGTTAGGCATTATCCAAGTGAGTCTGGATACGCGACAGTTGCATTCGAAGATAACTGGCCGCACACCGCCGACTACGATATGAATGACGTTGTCATTCGTTACCGCGTCACAGAAACAATCCAAGATGGTCGTGTAGCAAGAAGTGTCATTGAAGGATATTTGTCAGCCTATGGTGCAGATTATCGTAATGGATTTGCGATAAGGCTCGCGGGTTTGAATCGTACAGATATCGACACCACCCTAACGACTCAGTCTCAAAATGGGGTTGTGCTGGCTGATAGCGGATTAGAGTCTGATTCGAATGAAGCCATCTTCATTATCTCTGAAGACTTATCGCAGTTTACTGGCTCAAGTTGTGAGTTTTACCGTACCCAGCAACACTGCCAAGATGGGCTAACACTGTCTTTCGAAATTGATATCACCACTAACGATGATGCCGACACGAGTGGATTAATGGCGATGCCGTATGACCCATTTATCTTCGCAACACCAGGATATTACCATGGCGAATCACTCCCACTTCACCCAGGCAGAACATTGGAAATTCACTTAGCCGATCAATCACCAACCGAGAAGTTCGACGACCAAAACCTTTATGGTTTGGGAGTAGATAGCAGTGATGCAGCACAAGGGCGTTACTTTAAAACATCCGATAATCTGCCTTGGGCACTGCTAATTCCACACGATTGGAAATGGCCGCGCGAAAAAGTGGACTTGGTCAACGCCTATCCAGAGTTTGCAGAATATGCCGAGTCTTCCGGTAGCAAGAAACAAGATTGGTACTTGGAAGAAAAAGCAACGAACAACAAATATTACCAACCACAGGAGTAATCACCATGAAAACTAAATTACCCTACTTTGCGCTGATTGGTTTACTTACTGCCTGTGGTGGCGGTGGTGGAGATGGCGGTGGTTCATCGGCAGGCTCTGCTGATTCGGGCTCGCCTAGCACAACTCCGGCTGATGCGAGCACAACAGAAGATGACGTGACATTAAGATCGATGTCGGATTTGAGTATCGCGGATGGATTCAGCTTCAATCCAGTAATGGGACATAGCTTAGATGTTGATATCAGTGCTTACAGCACAGAAAGAGCTTACGTTTCAGTCTATGGCGAATACGTCGAGAATGGTGACGGTAGTTATTCGCCTAACTACAACAGTCGAATCAGCTCATCCTCATTAGATAATGGTACCGTAAGCTTGGATTTCTGCGTGTCAGAGGCCCAGCAATATGTTCTTGCGGAAGTGTGGTTTTATGACGGTTCAGCGCCAATTCAAGAGATCCTAGATACCTCTTCGATGAGCATCATTCAGTAAGTGGTTGGCCTCACTCATAGAATCACATCTCAAAGAGCCCTTATTAAGGGCTCTTTCTTTGGAATGTCTAATACAACTAGTACACTGAAGTTACGTATATTTTAGTGCCCTATTCAACCATTAGAATCCGCTGACTATGAACAACCCAAAAGTTTACGTTCTGTGTCTGCTTGTAGCATTCGGCATACTGTTCGCCGTATTAAAATTGCAACCAGATACCTCGATAAATGTAGAAACTGAAGCAACAGTATTGGAGTCAACGCTAACTCAATCGCTTGATGGTCATCGCCGTTATCTAACCGTAGAAACACAGCAGGCGAAATTGTACCGCGTCAGTGTCCCTATCACTAATGAGTGTACTAGAGGAGACAGCGTAAAATTACGTGGTAATACTTCCAATTTGGAAACATCGACCAGCTTTCAATTTATTTCTTGTAAATAATTGATTATCTTGAGTAGTCAACGAATCACAATAACAACAAGCACAAGGAGCTGTGATGTATCCACTCGTTACTCCGCAATGGCTAGCCGAACAAAAAATTTCCAATCAAAACCTATTTATTCTGGATGCCAGCATCGATTTTCAGATCCCAAGTGAAACTGAAAAAGACAAAGAGCACATGATTCCGGGAGCCATGCGGTTTGATTACGACAATCAATTTTGCGACCCAGAGGCTTCACTTCCGCATATGATGCCGAGCGAGGAGCGATTTAATCAATTGGCGCAACAACTCGGCTTAAACAACGACTCAACCATCGTTGTTTATGACAATAGCGGTACATTCGCTTCCCCACGAGCATGGTGGATGTTTAAAGCGATGGGACACAAAGAAGTCTATGTGCTAGATGGCGGCTTAACCGAATGGAAAAACTCAGGGCAACCTCTAGACACCTCATACGCGGTACCTTTAGCTAACGGCAATTTTTCCGGCCAGCTGAGCCACAGCCTGTTTTTATCTGCACAACAGGTACTCGAGCAAACCAGCAATGATAATAATTTAACCGTAGATGCTCGCTCAAAAGCGCGATTTTTCGCAGAAGTTCCCGAGCCAAGAGCTGGGATCAGAAGCGGCCACATTCCGAACTCGGTTTGCCAACCATTTGCTGAGTTAATGGACGGTCACAAAATTAAACCAGTGGAACAATTAAAGCCGATTCTATCTTCTTCAATCGCCCAAGATAAAACGAGCTACATCTTCAGCTGTGGCTCTGGCGTAACCGCCTGTATCGTTCTACTTGCGAGCCAGTTGTGTGGCTATGAAAACTTAGCTGTATACGACGGCTCTTGGACCGAATGGGGCCAAAGACAAGATTTACCGATTCAAACCCAATAGTTTGATAACACTAAACCATCCTTAATAGAAAAAACCCTCGCAGTGCGAGGGTTTGTTTTTAAGCATTTAACTTACTTGTTCATTTCTTGGTGCATTATCTCGACCAGTTCACCTGATGGGTCGCCCGACAGCTCCCAAGTGAAGATGCCACCTAGTTTAGTCGATTTAGCCCATTCAACTTTTGCTTTGATTGAACGCTGATCTTCAAAAGAGATAAACACTTTTTCTTTATCATTCCATAAAAATGGCGCTTGCGCTTGCTCATCATACTTATAGGCATAGCCTTGGTCTGCACCATAGTTTTTCAGCAGATCCCAGAACATGAAGTATCCATGCTCGCCCGTCCCAAACTCAGCGCCTTTCTCAGACACTAAATCACCTTTCGGTAAAGTACCATCGAAGTCCTTGGTGCCTTGCCAGCCTCGGCCATAGAATGCAGAGCCTAATACCAGTTTCTCACTCGGGATACCCAGTTCAATCATCTGGTTAATAAACACGTCAGCTCCCATTCCCCACCAACTTCTTTCCGTCGCGTGTAGATTGGTCAAGTGCCCGGTTTGAGGCCCCCAACCACCAAGGAAGTCATAGGTCATGGCAAACATGTTGGTTAAATATTGCTGAGCTTCTGACCAGTCGATTTGTGCAGCCTTTGCACCTACGCCCACAGCCGTTGAAAGTTCGTATTCACGTTTAGTGCTCTCTTCCAGCTTATCCAAATCAGCACGCATGGTTTTGACTAAATAGGTAAAGGCGTCACGCTCTTTCTCCTTTTGCTCGTCGGAAAGCTTGGTATCAGGATTCCAAGGCGATGTCGTCAAACCGCCGCCACCTGGGTATTCCCAATCGAGGTCGATTCCGTCAAAGAATGGGTATTGTGCGATAAGTTCAACCGCTGTTTTAGAAAAGTGTTCCATCGCTTTTGGATCTTGCACCATTGCATGGAAAGGTTCAGACATTGTCCAGCCACCAAATGACGGCAAGATCTTAATTGAAGGGTTATCTTGCTTGAGCTGAGTAAGCTGAGCGAAATGACCTTTGTAATCCACTTTTACATCAACGTTGCCAAAGTCATGCTCTAACGCCGCCTCGCGATCGACAATAATTGCGGTATAAGGCGCTTTCCCTTCACATGCTTTTGCAACTTGTTTCTGAACAAGCTCACTTGCACCTGTATGTGGGCCACACATACTCAAAAATGCATAGATAATGTGAGTTAAGTTTTCGGCCGGAATATCCTTAACCGTATATCCGTTATCTGGATTAGCGTATTGCCAATCGGCAAAGTAACCTGCGACGATGTTAGTGTTAGCCTGAGCACCAAAAGCAGTTGTTGCCGCAATAGCAATAGTTATCAGTGATTTGTTCATGTTCTTCTCCCTTAGTCTGTATACAAACTAAGCAGAGATTTTTATTTTCACCGCTAAAGTTATTAACACTGCGAGTGATCATCAATTTCGCGCAGTGACTATTACATCATTTTCATAGCAATTTGATTTAGTTAATGTTTTTCACTCAGCAACAACACTTGCCATTTGCTCGTCAAGGTTAAGAACTGTCAGCGCATTGCTTACCGTCGTCGCGATTACATCGATTGCTCCAGTTCTCAACGCTCCCAATAATGCTAGGGGCTTACTGTTCTCAGCGGCAATGGCGATAACTTCTGAAATTGGTCGAAACTCGTCGAGGCTCAAACCGATAACGCGATCGCTCATCACTGTCACCGCTGACTCACCGTTGATATCAAAGAAATCATACCCGGCAAAGTCACCGACAACCCCCTGCAACATACGTGACTGCACAACTTCGTCTGCGGTAAACCACCCTAGGTCAACCATATAACTGTTTTCACTCATATCGCCGATCCCCACTAGCGCTACGTCTGCTTTACGTGCAAGGTCGAGAGTTTGTTTCACGGTGGCATTCTGCATAAAGGCCAGCTTCTGTTCACGGTTTTCTGCATAAGCCGGAGCATAGAGCGTTTCTGAACTGCCCCCATAGGTTTTCGCAAACTGACGACAAATATGGTCGGCATTAAACATACCGCCCCTTGGGTGAATACCGCCTATACCACAAACAAACTTAACATCACGCTGCGGAATAACGCCGATGTGGTGGGCAACCGCAGATACATTTCGCCCCTGACCAACAGTCACCACCGTGCCATTTTGGAGAGTCTTTGCCATATACTTGGACACTAAACCCGCCACCTGTAAGCGCTGCTGCTCCTCACTCGGTTGATCTAGCGCTACCAAAGCACGTTTAACTCCAAAACGCTCTACCAGTCGTTGTTCGATTTTGGCACTAAACACTGGGTGGTACTTAACTGTGATTTCTACGATACCTTCATCGCGCGCTTGCTTTAGCATCCGCCCAACTTTTGCACGTGAAACAGCAAACTTTTTTGAGATCTCTTCTTGTGTTGCACCATCTTGGTAATACGCCACCGAAATCTCGGTTAGAAGATCTGCGCTATCATCTGACATCTCATTTTGCGTCTTACTCATAAAGCCACCCGCTCCTGCTTGTTTAGTTGGAACATATGTTCATAGCTATAGCATATGCTATATCGCCAAATAACACCAACATTTGCTCACTACCATTACATTTTCTCACTCTTGGTTCTATACATTAACTTGTGTTCTTCAGCCCTATTTACACTGGGCAAACGTTACACTTCAGCGCTTATTCCTTATGAGGATAAAATTACTTGATGAATGTCACCATAACTTCCATTCCCAGATTGACTTTCTCGCTAGATAAGATAAATATGAACCCATCATTTACTCAACGACAGAGCAAATGTTCACGACATCTGCTCATACGCTGAAAAAATTTCTGGTCAGTTGATTTTCCAAGCTGATTTGTCGCTTTGGATAGTTGGCTGCCTTGCTTGCAAATGCATTACTCACGTTAATCAAATTACGTGGGAGCCCATTAAATAGGATGATCGAAATGAGCAACAAATTAGAGCAACTTCGTAAACTAACGACAGTAGTAGCAGACACTGGTGAAATTGATGCAATCAAAAAGTACCAGCCAGAAGATGCAACAACTAACCCTTCTCTGATTCTTAAAGCAGCTCAAATCGAAGAGTATGCACCACTTATCGATGCTTCAATCGAATACGCTAAAGCACAAAGCGCTGATAAAGCACAACAAGTACAAGACACTTGTGACATGCTTGCAGTAAACATCGGTAAAGAAATCCTGAAAACAATCCCAGGCCGTATCTCTACAGAAGTAGATGCTCGTCTTTCTTACGACACTGAAGGCAGCGTTGCTAAAGCTCGTCAGCTAGTAAAAATGTACAACGATGCTGGTATCACTAACGATCGCATCCTAATCAAACTGGCTTCTACTTGGGAAGGTATCCGCGCTGCTGAAATCCTAGAAAAAGAAGGCATCAACTGTAACCTTACTCTTCTATTCTCATTCGCCCAGGCTCGTGCTTGTGCTGAAGCAGGTGTATTCCTAATCTCGCCATTCGTTGGTCGTATCATGGACTGGTACAAAGCGAAAGAAGGTCGTGACTTTGAACCTTCAGAAGATCCAGGTGTAATCTCAGTAACTGACATCTACAACTACTACAAAGACTACGGCTACAACACTGTTGTTATGGGCGCAAGCTTCCGTAACATCGGCGAGATCCTAGAACTTGCTGGTTGTGACCGTCTAACTATCGCTCCTGCTCTTTTAGCTGAACTAGAAGCTGCTGAAGGTGAAGTTGTAGAGAAGCTAGTTGACTCTAAAGGCTCTAAAGAGCGCCCTGCTCCAATGACTCACGCTGAGTTCCTATGGGAGCACAACCTTGACGCTATGGCAGTAGAGAAAGTTGCAGAAGGTATCCGTAACTTCGCCGTTGACCAAGGCAAACTAGAAGACATGATCGCAGCTAAGCTGTAATCACACAGTATTAAAAAAGGGGAACGTTTGCGTTCCCCTTTCAATTTCCAATCCAATATTTAAATTTGAAATCGGTATTCATTATGGATCGTAAAAATCTAGCTAATGCAATTCGTGCTCTAAGCATGGACGGCGTACAACAAGCAAACTCTGGTCACCCAGGCGCACCTATGGGCATGGCTGACATCGCTGAAGTTCTTTGGCGTGATCACCTAAACCACAACCCATCAAACCCAGAGTGGGCAGATCGCGACCGTTTCGTTCTTTCAAACGGCCACGGCTCAATGCTGATTTACTCTCTGCTTCACCTAGCAGGCTACGAGCTATCAATCGAAGATCTTAAGAACTTCCGTCAACTGCACTCGAAGACTCCAGGTCACCCAGAGTACGGTTACGCACCAGGTATCGAAACAACAACTGGCCCACTAGGTCAAGGTATCACGAACGCTGTGGGGTATGGCGCTGGCTGAGAAAACTCTAGCAGCACAATTCAACAAAGAAGGCCACGACATCGTTGACCACTTCACTTATGCATTCATGGGTGATGGCTGTCTGATGGAAGGTATTTCTCACGAAGCATGTTCTCTAGCAGGTACGCTAGGTCTTGGTAAGCTGATCGCTTTCTGGGATGACAACGGTATCTCTATCGATGGTCACGTTGAAGGCTGGTTCTCTGATGATACACCTAAGCGTTTTGAAGCATACGGCTGGCACGTAATCCCAGCAGTAGATGGCCACGATGCTGAAGCAATCAACGCAGCAATCATTGCAGCAAAAGCAGATCCACGCCCTACTCTAATCTGTACTAAGACTATCATCGGTTTTGGTTCTCCAAACAAATCTGGTTCACACGACTGTCACGGTGCACCACTAGGCGCTGAAGAAATTGCAGCTACACGTAAAGAACTTGGTTGGGAGCACGGTCCTTTTGAAATTCCGTCGGAAGTCTACGCAGAGTGGGATGCGAAAGAAGCAGGCGCAGCTAAGGAAGCAGCGTGGAACGAGAAACTTTCTGCTTATGAAGCAGCACACCCCGAGCTGGCGGCTGAGTTTAAGAGACGAGTAAACGGCGAGCTACCTGCGCAGTGGGAAGAGAAAGCAAACGCAATCATTGCTGATCTTCAAGCTAACCCAGCAAACATCGCATCACGTAAAGCATCTCAAAACGCACTAGAAGCGTTCGGTGCTATGCTACCTGAATTCCTAGGCGGCTCTGCTGACCTAGCACCTTCAAACCTAACTATGTGGTCTGGTTCTAAGTCTGTTTCTGCTGAAGATCCAGCAGGTAACTACATCCACTACGGTGTACGTGAATTCGGTATGACTGCGATCATGAACGGTATCGCTCTACACCGGTGGTTTCGTACCATACGGCGCTACTTTCCTAATGTTCATGGAATACGCTCGTAACGCAATGCGTATGGCTGCTCTGATGAAAGTTCAGAACATCCAAGTTTACACGCACGACTCTATCGGTCTTGGCGAAGATGGTCCAACTCACCAACCTGTTGAGCAAATGGCGTCACTACGTTGACTCCAAACATGAGCACATGGCGTCCATGTGACCAAGTTGAGTCTGCAGTAGCTTGGAAACTGGCTATCGAGCGTAAAGACGGTCCAACGTCTCTCATCTTCTCTCGTCAAAACCTTGCACAGCAAGAGCGTAACGAAGAGCAAGTCGCTAACATCGCACGTGGTGGTTACATCCTGAAAGATTGCGAAGGCAAGCCAGAGCTTATCCTTATCGCAACAGGTTCTGAAGTTGAGCTAGCGGTTAACGCTGCGGCTGAACTAACTGCTGAAGGTAAGAAGGTACGTGTAGTCTCTATGCCTGCAACTGACGCATTCGACAAGCAAGACGCTGAGTACCGTGAATCTGTACTTCCATCTGACGTAACAGCTCGTATCGCTGTAGAAGCTGGCATCGCTGACTTCTGGTACAAGTACGTTGGCTTCGGTGGCAAGATCATCGGTATGACAACATTCGGCGAATCTGCACCAGCAGGCGAGCTATTCAAGATGTTCGGTTTCACTACTGAAAACGTAGTAAACACAGCGAAAGAACTTCTAGCATAACTTTGATTTATCAAGTTACCTAAGTAAAAGCCCCGCTAGCATAGCGGGGCTTTTTTATTTGGCTGCTCGGCTATTCATGAGCACTCAAATCTATCTCCGTTGAGAACTTCACTGTTCTCAGCGATACCGACGTATGAAATTTACGAATGTTTAAATCGGTGTGTAATACCCTTTCAACAAAACCTTCATAGGCTTGAATGTCTTTAACACACACCACCAGCATAAAGTCATAACTCCCAGAGATCTGATAGCACTGGCTCACCTCTGGTGCTTTCATTATCGATTGCCTGAAAATTTGATAGATATCGGCTCGGTCACGCTCCATTTCTACCGATACCAGCAAAGTCATTTTGTTGCCCGCCAATTCAGGGTTGATGATCGACACATCGTTCACTATCACCCCTCCTTCCCTCAAACGCTTCACGCGCTTAAGGCACGCTGGTGCGGACAACCCTACAGACTCCGCCAATTCAATGTTAGGGATACGGTTACACTTTTGTAGTTCGACCAATATTCTGCGATCAATTCTGTCAATTTCCATAATTTCCCAATAAGCACTCTAAAGAAACTTTTGAATCACATAGTGATTCAAATAAGAAATATTGTCCACTTCAAGTATATGAATAGAAAATTTAACAACAGTCAAATCACTTAAAATAGCCCCTAAGTTAAATATCAAGGACGTATCCATGCCACACATCCGAACCTTTTTTATCGAGCTATTTAAAGAAATCATTGATGTCACCACCACTCTGTTCAAAATAATGATCCCGATTATTATCGCAATTAAGATCATCGAGGAGTTTGGAGGCATTGTCCTACTAAGCAACGCATTAGGACCCGTGATGGAAATGGTTGGCCTACCAAAGGAAATGGGGCTAGTTTGGGCAACAACTATTCTCACCAATATCTACGCTGGCCTAGTTGTATTTATTAATATGGATGCAACATTGAGCGTCGCCCAAGTCTCCATATTAGGTAGCATGATGTTACTTGCGCACTCACTGCCAATCGAGGCAGCGATAGCGAAAAAAGCAGGAGTAAATCTCAGTGTTACTTTGCTTATTCGAGTCGGCGGAAGCTTGTTGCTCGCATCGATTCTGCACTTCACCTATGAGACAGGTGATCTTTTGAACCAAACGGCCGTTACTATTTGGCAACCCGACCTTGCTGAAGATCCTAGCTATTTGGTTTGGGCATTAGAGCAATTAAAAAGCTTCGTGATGATTTTTGCAGTTGTCTCTGTACTGTTGTTTGTATTGAAGGTTTTAAAACTTATCGGAATAGAAAAAGCGATGGCTATCCTGCTTCGCCCATTTCTACGATTATTGGGGATCAGTAAAGAAGCGACGAACCTAACGATCATCGGAATCACTTTAGGTTTGTCATTTGGTGGTGGGCTATTAATCAACGAAGCCAAGCGTGGTCATATACCCGCGAGAGACGTGTTCACGGCCATTATGCTATTGAATCTACTCCACAGCTTGATTGAAGATACCTTGCTCATACTACTGATAGGAGCAGACTTCTTCACGATATTCTGGGGACGCTTGATTTTCTCCGTCATACTGATCGCCATTGTTGCTCAAGGAATCAAACGACTAGACGAACGTACCTGCCAGCGATATCTCTACCAAAAAGTCTCTGAAAACTAATATCACTGCAACCAACTAATGGGCGTTTACAAATTAATCGAAACTAAAACGCCCTCCGAGTTGGATATTGTTTTGTTTTAGGTGCTTGCTATAGGTGTAACCGTAGTTCGCTTCTAATGAAAACCATGAGCTTAGGCGAAATACGTTGCCAACCTGTAGCTTGTTGATCCCGTTACTGTAGACATCACTGTAACTATAAGAAGGATGCATCGACCAACGGTCATTCAAGTAATATACGCCACCTACTTCACCATACATGGCTGTGTCTTTATTGTTTGTCACTTCACGATCACATGCGCCAAGAAAATCATCATTGCGACAAGATGAACGACGTTCGGCCGACACCCAATTTACGCCAGTATGAATGTAAAGCTCAAGGCTTTCCGATGTTGAAAAACTGTACCCAGCACCGAAGCTAAAATCAGATACAGATGTCGAACTTCGAGTAGTCGCTTCTAAATCCGCAGTCACAAACCAACCGTTATTTAACGCGTGGTTTCCGCCAAGAAACACACCGTAGAGATCTTTGCTCCCCTGGTTATTGTATGCGCCTTCGAAATAGTCTTGGAAGCCGTTGTCACTGACGCGAGCGTTTTGATACCCAACATACACGTAGTCGGACGTTTTAGACGCGAGAGCAACGCTTGGGCTAGCAAGTACAGAAGCAAGAAGACAAAAACGAAAAAGCTGCATAAATGACCTATTTACTTAATTAAGTAGGCAATTTATAGCAGCTTTGTTAACGAGTATTGGAATTTGGGTTATTCCTAAACATTTCAAACAATGCTTGGAAAATACGCATCAGTTGTTTGAAACAATAAATAGCACTTCTACGCGGCGATTACAGGCTTTACCCGCCTTGGTTTTGTTTGAACACGCCGGAACGTATTCCCCATAGCCACGAGTGAATATTGAGTCCATTGCCACATTGTTTCTTACCAGTGTCTGTTTCACCTGCTTAGCTCGACGCAGTGACAACCCATCGTTAAAGTTTGGTGTGCCCGTGCTGTCAGCGTGGCCATCAATGACAACATCAATGCCCGGCTCTGTCGCCAAGTAGCGTCCCATCATACCTAACCAGTATGAAGAGTCAGGAGAAACGACGCTGGATCCGGTTTCGAACTTTACTGTATCTTTCAGCTTCACCATGACATGGTTGCCCGGTAATACTTCGTAGTCGACACCGTTTTTAAGAAGGAAACTCTGCAATGAGTCATAGCTAGTGGTGCGCTCTTGCCCCATAGGGCCTTTCACGCCAGCTACCGATGTTTTCGGAGCATCACCCCAGCTTGGTTGACGCACATCCATATCACCCTTTGGCGCAGTATCAAGCATACTATCACCAAATAGCATCGCATCTGGCGGGAGCGTTCCACATCCAGTTAATAGTAACAACATTGAAAGAGATAAATACTTCATCGTCACACCGTCTCGTATTCCAACTTACATAGACTTTATCGGCACCGATATAGAAACTTTAGCAAAAAATAATTCGAATCACTTTTCTAAAAGATATCGGTTTTCGATTACAGCCTTAACCGCTAGAATCTAGGCACTTTCTTTTACTTTGTATATTTATATGAAAAAACTTTCTCTGATGTTTGCAACGGTAGTCCTAAGTGTTACTGCACTGATTGGATGCTCTGAATCTTCTCTGCCAATCGAAGGTAAACAGTTCGAGCAGTTGCCAGCAAACCTGTCTACTTACCGCCTCCCGCCAGTGACAGAGGTATTCTCACTAAACTGTGGTCACTGTCGTAAAATGGAAGCTGTCATCCCTGAGCTCGAAAAGCTAACCAACCAAAAATTTGGCAAGGTACACGTTACCTTTAACGAAAGTGCTCAAATTGGTGCAATGATCTACTACTCTGCAGAAATGCAACTGGGTAAAGCACCAGACCATAAAATGATGGAAGAATTGTTTGCTGCTGTGCAAATGGGTGACGGCGCGACACTGCAAGAGAAAAAAACAGCAATTGACACTGTATTCACCAGTCGCGGTTTGATCAGCCCATACGATTTCGATGAAGAGCAACAAAAACAACTGTTTGCAGCCATGCAAGTCGCTGACGATATCTCAGTGAAAGCGCAGATCAACTCGGTTCCAACTTTCATTGTTAATGGTAAATATCAGGTCATTACAACAGGCCACAAAGACGAGCAAGACATTGCTGCAACGATTAACTACTTAATTCAGAACTACTAAGGACACAACAACATGGGCAAGTTTGCTTTTCCTATTATCATTTTCCTACTAGCGGGCTTTTTCATTTACCGCACATGGACTAACCACAAAGCTGCCGATGTAAACTTCCAAGAAGGCCAAGCATTTCTTGCTGAAAATGGTCAAAAGGAAGGTGTCATCACCACTGAGTCTGGATTGCAGTATCAAGTGCTTCAAGAAGGTACCGGCACGGTTCACCCAACCGCGAACAGCCGCGTAAAAGTTCACTACCACGGTACGCTAATCGATGGCACTGTGTTCGACAGCTCAGTAGAGCGTAATGAACCAATAGCATTTGGTCTTAACCAAGTGATTAAAGGCTGGCAAGAAGGTGTTCAGTACATGGTAGAAGGCCAAAAAATTCGCCTGTTCGTACCAAGTACACTTGGCTACGGCAAAAGCGGCACTGGCCCTATCCCACCTTCAGCGACACTGATTTTTGATATTGAGTTACTAGAAATCCAGTAACAGAGCCTCATTAATGAGTAAGACAATAAAAGCCCCGCTTGATGAGCGGGGCTTTTTATATTGACTGAATAAGGGTTTACTAAGGCAACGGATAGAAAACCAGTTTATCACCTTCGACCATAACACAGTCCATTCCAGCAGCATGCGCTGCTTGCTTCCCCAATGCGGTGTCTTCAAACACAACGCACTGCTGTGGCTCTAAACCGAGTTTTTCAGCCGCCAACAAAAAGGTGTCTGGCTCTGGTTTGTGCTTGTCGACATCGGTCGCCGTCACAACTGCGTCTAACTTATTAATGATACCTGTTGTGTCCAACAACCTATTTGCACTGTCGCGCTGGCTTCCCGTTCCAACCGCCATTTTCTTTTTACCGTAAAATTCATTTAGTACGTGATTTGTGCAAGGAATGATGGCACCGAAATCTTCGAATGATGCGAATGTCGACATCTTAAACTCAGACACCTCTCTCGGATTTAATGCCATACCGTGCTTACGATTTATCTCGCCTACAATTTTAACACTTGGCATTCCACCCAAGCTGTGAAGCCATTCTTTGGTGAAAGGGAATTTGAAATGCTCTGCCGTTTGAGACCAAGCTTCGAGGTGGGCTGGCATGGTATCAATAAGGGTACCATCCATATCAAAAATGAGGCCTTGATACTTCTCTAAATCAATGTACATTCTCGTACTCTAATAACTTCTGGATGTACGAGCAGTATGCTGAAAATATCAAACACTGTCACCATACAAGCATGGGAAATTCAACTCACTGCAATTCGAGCTCAAGGTGCGGGCGGACAAAATGTAAATAAAGTTTCCTCCGCAATACATCTACAGTTTGATGTCGCTCACTCAACATTACCCCCTTTCTATAAAGAAAGGCTTCTCGCATTAAGGGATAGCCGAATCTCAAAAGAAGGCGTTATCACCATTAAAGCCCAGCAGTTTCGTACCCAAGAACAAAATAAGGAGGACGCATTAAATCGGCTAGCCGAACTAATACGGGGAGCAACGGTGGTACAAAAGAAACGTAGAGAAACGAAACCAACAAAAGGTTCTAAAGAACGCCGATTAAAAGCGAAGAAAACACGCTCGACAACCAAAGAGCTGAGAGGAAAATATAAGTTTTAATATTAAATTTCGGTTACTCGTTCAGCACTCTGAACAAAAAACTTGTTTTGTTACAAAAAGATATGAGAAAAGCGTCTAACAAACGTTCTCCTAGCCATCCCATCTATTGATATTCATATAATTAATGCCTACGCTTATTTCATAATTAAAATAATGCATTAAATATTATTAACTTAGGTAATCTTATGAATATCAAACAAAAACTGTATTCATTAGGGGTTATTGCCATTGTCGGAGTTATAGCACTTGTTACAGCGACGACTCAATTTGCCCATACTACAGAACAACTTCACAAAGCCACTAGCTTAGTACAACAGTTAGAGATTCGGCTTTTAAACTTGCGCAGGAACGAGAAAGATTTCCTACTGCGCAAAGATATGAAGTATCTAGACAAGTTTGATAAAAACATGGATACCTTCTTATCTCTAGAATCTGAGTTATCAACCATTCTCACCAGCCACGATCTTCCATCTAGCCAGCAGTTACGTTCCGATATCCTTAGTTACCAAAAAGGCTTTCAAGCTTTGGTCGCTGCCTACGCTGCACATGGCCTAAAACCCGATCAAAACTTACTAGGAACGTATAACTCTGCCATGGCAGCCTACGAGTCGTCATTGAGTGATACCCAGTTGGTTAAGATGATTGAGTTTGATCGCCTAATACGCAAAGGCGAGTTGAATGAATCTTTGGTAACTGCACCTGGGGCGAGTTCGTTTATCTCGGCGGCACGTTCATTGGTCAATCAGAAAGTTGTAATTGGGCTTAAATATAACGAAGGTGCGTTGGGGCAAACACGCGCCTTGTCCCACACGGTAGAAGAGCAGTTCAAGAGCTTTTCTTCAGCGTTAATATCTGAAACAGCGGCATCGAGCGAACGACTCTTCAAGATTAAGCAAGCGGTTACCGTAGGTGTCATCCTGTTGATCATTGCGTTGGTTTATCAGATCTCACGTTCAATCAACACGCAAGTTGCTCAGTTGCTATCCGTTATCCAAGATATCGCGAGAACGAATAATGTCAGTATGCGCGCTGATCTAACCGGTAAAAATGAATTAGTCTCTATCGGTAATTACTTCAACCGCTTGTTGGATAAACTCGAAACCTTAATCTCTAGCACTCAAGAGAAATCGGGGCAGCTTTCTAGCAGTACTAATAGCATGCACAACGAGCTACAAGGTGTGATTGAGCAGTTCCATGTTCAAGCAGACCACACCACTACTATGGCGACGTCGGTACAGGAAATGGTTGCTACCATTAACGAAATTTCTGAAAGCACCGCCGTAGCAGTTGAAGGTGTACAACAGGCTTCTGTGAATGCGCAAAATGGCCGACAAGTGGTTGAATCAACGGTACAAAATATTGACGAGCTTTCTAATATTCTTGGTGAAAGTCAGCACTCAATTTCATCATTGAACGAACATGTCGACAAAATCGGCGGTGCAGTCAACATTATTCAAGAGATTGCAGAACAAACCAACCTACTGGCTCTTAACGCTGCGATTGAGGCCGCTCGTGCGGGCGAGCAAGGCCGAGGCTTTGCGGTCGTTGCCGATGAAGTTCGCGCTCTAGCTAGCCGTACACACCAATCGACTGAAGAAATTACCAAAGTGGTATCTGCGATCCAGAGCCAAATGTCCGCGGTTGTGGTGAACATTGATAAATGTAACGACCAAGGGCAACAAACGTTGTCGGCATCTCAAACTCTGGATGAGAGCTTAAGCCAAATCATTTCAGATATGGACAATATTCAAGCCAACTCAGAACGAATTGCTTCAGCGATTGAAGAGCAAGGTATCGTAATGAATCAGGTAAGTGAGTCAATTACTGAGCTCAACAGCATATCAGACAACAATATGCAGTCGGCTCAGCAATGTTTAACCGAAGTGGATGTAGTGTCTGGTCAAGCCAAAGACATGGACGTTGCTGTTGCAGAGTTCACGACCAACAAATCGTAATTTAGCCTAAATCAAACGGGTTTGAACGTTAGAAAATTCTACGCTTCAAGCCCGTTCTTTCTAGGATTCTGGTGGAAATTTCCTCTACCGACATATTCGACGTATTGATATACGGTATCGCTTCCCTTCTAAATAAACTCTCTACACTATTGAGCTCAGTCTTACATTGAGCCGCACTCGCATAATCACTGCCTGCTAGGCGATTACTGCGAATCTCAGTTAAACGCGATGCATCAATGGTAAGGCCAAACAACTTGTGCCGATGGATTTCAAACTGAGGCAGCAATCTAAGCTTAGCAATATCTTCATCGATAAACGGATAGTTAACGACTCGCAGGCCAAACTGCATGGCCATATATAAACTGGTTGGCGTTTTACCACTTCTGGATACGCCAAGTAGAATGAGATCCGCTTCTTCTAACCCTTTTAGAGACACGCCATCATCGTGAGCTAACGTGTACTCAATCGCTGCTATACGGTCGAAATAGCCTTCGTGATCTTTTCCAACACTATGCGAACGTTGCAGTTTCGGTTTCGCTTCTAGATTTAAGTCTTTTTCAACCAAGTTCACCATGGTATCGAGGACATCATAAAACAGTGCGTTTGCGGTCAATAAACGCTGCTTTGCTTCAGGTATAACCATGGAAAAGAAAACCAATGGTTTTTCTCCGCTCTGGTTATAGGAACGCTCAATTTCTTTAACAACATCTTCAACTTTGTCTTCATTTTCGATGAAAGGAAACGTTTGCTGGTTCACAGAGAAGGGAAATTGGCCTAGAACGGTGTGCCCTATCGTTTGACATGTGATGGCTGTACCGTCAGAAACGTAGAATACATCACGACTTTGAACTTCTGTTTGCATTTTCTGTTTAAACCATAAAATTTTTTTGAGTAAGATAACAAAATAATAACGATAACTTACTAGAGTGTTCTATTACGTAGCCCACAGCCTTACAAAATAATTACATTTTTTTAGGTATGTACGTAAACGTTTGCTCCCCCCCTACAAACTTGCTGAATGTTTCTGGAGAAATACATGCAAAAGTACACCCTTTGGTTCAACACCCTGTCCATGAATGACGTGAACCAAGTCGGCGGTAAAAATGCCTCACTTGGAGAAATGGTTTCAAACCTATCTAATGCGGGCGTTTCCGTCCCTAATGGTTTCGCGACTACCTCCTTTGCCTTCCATGAATTCTTAGAGTATGAAGGACTAAACTCTCGAATTTACGAACTGTTGAACAAGCTAGATGTAGAAGACGTAGATGCACTACGCGAAACTGGCGCAACTATTCGTAATTGGATTCTAGACGCACCCTTCCCTGCCCTACTAGAAGAAAATATCCGTACTCACTACGCAACGCTTATTGAAGACAACGAAGAATTGTCTGTAGCGGTGCGTTCTTCAGCTACTGCTGAAGACTTACCTGATGCCTCTTTTGCAGGGCAACAAGAAACATTCCTAAACGTGAAAGGTATTGATGCCGTGCTTGAGGCAACTAAGCACGTTTATGCTTCATTATTTAACGATCGCGCAATTTCATACCGTGTTCACCAAGGTTTCGACCACGAAGGCATCGCTCTTTCTGCGGGCATCCAGCGTATGGTGCGTTCAGATAAAGCGTCCTCTGGTGTGATGTTCACTCTGGACACTGAATCTGGTTTCGACCAAGTGGTATTTATCACCTCTTCTTGGGGTCTAGGCGAGATGGTTGTTCAGGGTGCTGTTAACCCAGACGAATTCTACGTACACAAGCCATTACTAGAAGCAGGCCAAGCGCCAATCGTTAAGAAAACCTTTGGTTCTAAACTGACTAAGATGATCTATTCAACCAACCAAGAGATTGGTAAGCAGGTGGACATCATCGACACCACGTCTGAAGAGCAAAATGCATTCTCGCTGAACGACGACGAGATCAAAGAGCTGGCTAAACAAGCGATGATCATTGAAAAGCACTACGAGCGTCCTATGGACATCGAATGGGCAAAAGATGGCATCGACGGCAAGCTCTACATCGTTCAAGCTCGCCCAGAAACGGTATGTTCTCAAAGTGAGCAAAATGTCATCGAGCGTTATGAGCTCAATAACAAAGCTGAAGTTCTTATTGAAGGCCGTGCTATCGGCCAGCGTATTGGTTCAGGTACAGTTCGACTGGTTGACTCATTGGATCAAATGTCACTGGTACAAGAAGGCGATGTACTGGTTACAGACATGACTGACCCTGATTGGGAACCTGTCATGAAGAAAGCAGCAGCGATCATCACTAACCGCGGCGGTCGTACTTGTCACGCAGCGATCATTGCACGTGAGCTTGGTATCCCAGCCATTGTAGGCTGTGGTAATGCAACCACAGCTCTAACCGATGGCAGTGTTGTTACCGCTTCTTGTTCGGAAGGTGAAACGGGTTATGTTTATCAAGGCGAACTGGATTTTGAAATCCGTCGTTCTGCGGTTGATGAACTGCCGCTGCTACCAACGAAAGTAATGATGAACGTTGGTAACCCAGATCGTGCTTTCGACTTTGCTCAGATTCCAAACGAAGGGGTTGGTCTGGCGCGTTTAGAGTTCATCATCAACAAGATGATTGGCATCCACCCTAAAGCCCTGCTTAACTTTGACCAACAAAGCGAAGAGCTGCAAGAAAAGATCCGTCACTGCATCCGAGGTTACGACAACCCTATCGACTTCTATGTTAGCAAGCTAACTGAAGGTATCGCGACCATTGCAGCTGCATTCTGGCCAAAACGTGTGATTGTTCGTATGTCTGACTTTAAGTCAAACGAATATAGCAATCTAATTGGTGGCCAAGGTTACGAACCGCATGAAGAAAACCCAATGCTGGGCTTCCGCGGTGCATCTCGCTACATTTCTCCTGTTTTCGAAGACTGTTTTGAACTAGAAACTCAAGCTATCAAACGTGTTCGTAATGAAATGGGATTGAAGAACGTTGAAATCATGATTCCATTCGTTCGAACTCCAAGCGAAGCCGCTTCTGTTATCGACCTACTCGCTAAGTTTGACCTGCGCCGTGGCGACCAAGGCCTGAAAGTTATTATGATGTGTGAACTACCATCAAATGCGGTACTGGCAGAAGAGTTCCTGAAGTACTTCGATGGTTTCTCTATCGGCTCTAACGATATGACTCAGCTGACTCTAGGACTAGATCGAGATTCCGGCGATGTTGCTCACTTGTTTGACGAACGCAACCCAGCAGTTAAAGCGATGCTGAAAATGGCGATCGACGCGGCAACCAAAGCGGGTAAATATGTTGGTATTTGTGGCCAAGGACCATCGGACCACGATGATCTGGCTAAGTGGTTAATGGAGCAAGGCATCAGCTCTGTGTCATTGAACCCAGATACCGTTATCGATACTTGGCTGAAATTAGGCGAAATCTAATTCAATCCATTTAATGTAAAAATTCAAAGCCTAGCGATTTCGCTAGGCTTTTTTTACGAATCAATACAGTAGCTATTCGTTTGGCGCACCTATTGGAACCCCGCACCTCTTGAATAGCCGTTGCCAATAATCCACATGCGCCTTTACCGCTAATCTAAATCTTTCATGATTGCTCTGTAATGAGTATTCATAGCCCGATTGGTGCGTTAGAAAAGTAAGCTGTGGGCTCGCTTGTAGATAAGCTCCATCTAACAAAGCGCTGTATGGTTGTATCTGCTCAATGTAATTGTTGTTAAACACATTGCGAAGGTATCGAAATTTTGTAGAGTCGCGGTTTTGGCGGCATATCACCTGAGCATCATTAGCATTTAGCAAGATCGTGATACGCTCTAGCCATTGTGACGAACGCAGCAACGAGAAGTTCAACTCTCCAATTAGCCTTATTTTGTCGAGTGACTCTTGATATTGGGTCACATTGATTGGATCAACAGGAGCTGTTTTAGCAATCAAGATATGAGTTTTGTTGATTGCAGCTAAGGCAGGCAATAACGTCCCTAAGTTCCAAGTATCCTCCTCAATCAACCATCGACTACTTTGTAGTTGGTTGCGCATTGCATCATCTCCAAACACCATGTTTTCAAAATGGAGCATCAATTGACTTTGCTTGAGCGCTGCAACTCTATTGAGCTCAGAAGCGACTTCAGAACTAATAGATTCATCACTTAAACATTGATATGCAGTATCAATAAAATTGAGCTGATAGTCGAAGTTACGAAACTTGTCTTGAACTTTGCCGAGCGACGAGTTTTTCTCCGCTATAAGATGAAACAACCCACACGCTTTGAGCTGATAACTGTCCAATAACCTCATAGTGATGGCTGGAATATCATGTATTAGTTCTCGTTTAGCGGGTAATGAAATGGACGTCGTAGCCGGCGGTTCTGGGGCATCAACCTCTAAGACATTTGATAGCCTTTGCAGGTAATCTTCAAAGCTGGCTTCTATCTTTTGAGCTGGGCTATCACAACCAGACAATATAAAAAGGCTAGTCAATACGAAAATGTTAGTCGCTAGCTTACGCACTCGTTTATTCCAATTAACACCGTTTGTTCTAATTAGCTTACCAACGATTTCGCGTGTCAGAGGCCCTGAAACGCGAAAAACCGCTATCCGAACACGAAAATCAACACCAGTATACCTAGGGCAAACCCGCCAAAGACCTTCAACAACATACTCAAACTACGCGTACCACCAATCGGTGATTTGTTGCAACAAACCATAATATTTCCTCCAAGAATTCATTTACGGTAAAGCCTCACCTTAGGTTAAGGTCAATCAAAGGCTTTACTCTCAACGAATTCCCCTTACAATTAGCGCAAACTTAAAAAGCTCAAGGTTGTCACCATGTCTATCCAATGGTTTCCGGGCCATATGCACAAGGCTCAAAAAGAGATTGCTGAAGCAATCCCTCAGATTGATGTAATTATTGAGGTGCTTGACGCTCGTATCCCTTTTAGTAGCGAAAACCCTATGATTGCAAAATTAAAGGGGGATAAGCCAGTTGTAAAAGTGCTTAATAAACGTGATCTTGCCGATCCTGAATTGACTCAACTTTGGATTGACCATTTTGAGAAAGAGCACAATGTAAAAGCGATTGCAATTACCACATCTCAGTCGCACGAAGTTCAAAAAGTCATGGAGTTAGTTCGTAAACTTGCTCCTCACCGTGAAGAGATCGGTAAAAACATTCGCACCATGATTATGGGTATCCCGAATGTGGGCAAGTCTACAATCATCAACTCGTTGGCTGGTCGTACTATAGCTGTCACCGGTAACCAACCGGCGGTAACACGCCGTCAGCAGCGAATTAACCTGCAAAACGGTATTGTGTTGTCTGATACCCCAGGAATCCTTTGGCCTAAAGTAGAAAACCCGCATAGTGGTTTTCGTTTAGCGGCTACAGGGGCAGTAAAAGACACCGCAATGGAATACGATGAAGTTGCATTCTATACCGTCGAATACCTTGCTCAGCAATACCCAGAGCTATTGAAAGAGCGCTACCAAATCGAAGAGCTTCCGGAGTCAGACATTGAGTTGATGGAAGCGATTGGCCGTAAACGTGGCGCACTTCGCGCGGGTGGACATATCGACATCCACAAGTGTTCTGAAATCCTACTTCACGAGCTTCGCGGTGGTATTCTGGGTCAAGTTACCTTAGAGCTTCCAGAGATGATCACTCAAGAGCTGATCGAAGTTGAAGAAGAAGCCGCTCGTAAGGCTGAAGAAAAAGCTAAGAAAAAAGAAGAACGCAGAAAGCGTTACCTAAAAAACAAGCGTTGATTATTTCGATACCATCAACGAAAAAGGGCGAACTGAATGTTCGCCCTTTATTGTCGCCATTAACTTAAAGTTCAATGCCTGCTAATTTCAGCAATATTGATTCAAGGTCGCTCCAAGGCATCAATTGCGAGTCAATCACCTCCAATCGAGACTCAAACCCTTCTAAGCTCAGCTCATTAACCGACACGACACCATTGGCTACATTGAATGCGTAGCAACCTTTGTTAGTGTTCACGACCGCTTTGACTCGTTCCGCAGTAAGCGCACTGAGCATTGAAAATAACTCATCGAAATCAAAACTATATTCAGCACCAAACAGCCACCCACAACCAAAGTAACCTTGCCCTTTGTTTTCTTTGCGAATGTATTTTTCGCCTGGCGGTAATTCAAACTGCGGCTCTTGTTCTGCGTGCGCGTGATGGTGTGGTTCAATTTGGCTTGAAGCTCCGTCGTACATACGTTCAATATCGAGTACTTCAATCGGAATACTGCCATTTTGAACTAGCTTGCTAAATACCTTCGATGGTGTTTGGTTCGTTACCCAGTCATTAAACTCATCGACATCATGTACAGTACATTGGTCAACTTTGTTACCTATAATCACATCGGCACTTGCCAGTTGGTCATTAAAATTCTGATTTTGCGTGTACTTTTCAATGCTCAGATTTCTTGGGTCTAGTAGCCCGATTGTCGCTTTCAAATCCACATAAGGTTGATACTGACTAGAGGTTAATGTAGCTATCACCTGTTTAGGGTGTCCAAGTCCGGTTGGCTCAATCAATAAGCGGTCTGGCTTTTGTCTGAGCAACGCATTGATTCCGACAGACATTGGAACACCAGCAGTACAACACATACACCCGCCTGGCACTTCTTTTATTAAAGCGCCTTGATCAGTCATCATGGCGCCATCAATGCCAATCTCACCAAACTCATTAACCAATACCGCCCAGTTTTCGCCTTCGGGCTTATTTTTAAGTAACTCTAAAATTGCGGTAGTTTTACCAACACCTAAAAAGCCGGTGATGATATTGGTAGGCACTTTATTTGCCATTAAATACGCTCCTATCTGTAAAGGCTAAGCATCTGGTAAGTATACCCAATTAGCTCAAGAAAGTGTGTTTGAGTGCGGCAAACAACAATTTGTTTTTTGACCATTTAAAACGACAAAAGGCGCACTACTATGAGCGCGCCTTATCCCTCGTTACTCAATCGTGAGTTTGCGAATCAAGACGTCTATTGATGCGACTTGAACTGTTACGAGGATCTAGATTTGATTAGTTTGAATCCATCCAAATTGTAGGTAAGGCCAATTTGTGTCCTCCCTGCGAGTCGGTTCAGATTGCCTTACAACTTAACTATGGCTCAAGATAGGTAAATTACAAGCGACCGCATGTTTCATTTTCAAGAATGTGGCATAGGTCAAATCACGATAATTGAAAATCAATATTGCAAATATGTCGCTATAGTTAGACCAACTCAAGCGTATAATTCAAAGGTATGATTTTCTAGTCTTATTAAATGCCAGAGGCCTTCCTTAAATGACCAAAAGAGAGAAATTGAAGCTTTCACTACTCGCACACATGCCTAAAGATGCGATTAACCAATTTCTTTCTTCAGATAAAACCCCACTTTCAGTATTAGCAATGTCTCTCATTGTCGGTATCTTAGCTGGACTAGTTGGAACCTATTTCGAAATTGCCGTTCATTTTGTGTCAGAGACCCGGACAGAGTGGTTAAAGAGTGAAATCGGCAGCGCAATTCCACTATGGCTTACCGCTTTCATTATCAGCGCCCTACTTGCATTTATTGGATACTACCTAGTACACAAGTTTGCACCAGAAGCTGCGGGATCTGGAATTCCTGAGATTGAAGGCGCAATGGATGGAATGAGACCCGTACGCTGGTGGCGGGTCATTCCAGTAAAATTTTTTGGTGGTATGGGTGCTTTGGGCTCAGGGATGGTACTAGGCCGTGAAGGGCCAACAGTTCAAATGGGCGGTGCTATTGGCCGAATGGTTACCGATATATTCAAGGTTAGCAACGACGACACCAAACATTCCCTACTAGCGTCGGGCGCTGCTGGCGGCTTGGCCGCCGCATTCAATGCACCACTTGCTGGCATCATGTTTGTGGTTGAAGAAATGCGTCCGCAATTTCGCTATTCGCTGATTTCTATTCGAGCAGTGATCATATCGGCTGTATCCGCGAACATTGTATTCCGTTACATCAATGGCCAAGACGCCGTTATAACGATGCCGCAGTATCAAGCTCCCGAAATACCAGCCCTATGGCTGTTTTTATTGCTCGGTGCACTATTCGGTGTATTTGGCGTCTTATTCAATCGATTAGTGACATTGTCACAAGATATTTTTACTCGCATCCATCAAAATGACCGTAAACGCTATCTGATCACCGGCTCATTAATTGGTGGTTGTTTTGGCCTACTACTTATTTACGTACCTGAACTTACCGGTGGCGGTATCGGGCTGATTCCCACCATTACTAATGGTGGGTATGGCGCTAGCTTCCTTTTACTCTTATTTTTAGGAAGAATACTCACCACCATGATCTGCTTTGGCTCTGGGGCACCAGGTGGCATTTTTGCGCCGATGTTAGCTTTAGGTACCCTGTTTGGCTATGCATTTGGCGTTATTGCTAAGGGTTGTTTTCCAGAACTCGATATCGTACCTGGCATGTTTGCTATTGCAGGTATGGGCGCATTATTCGCCGCTACAGTTCGAGCCCCTATTACAGGAATATTGCTGGTTATTGAAATGACCAACAATTACTACCTGATTTTGCCCTTGATTATTACCAGTTTAGGGGCTGTTATTTTTGCTCAATTACTTGGCGGCCAACCAATATATAGTCAATTGCTTCGTAGAACTTTGAAAAATGAGAAGTTGAGGCAGGAAGATCTGCCTAGCGAGCCTAAGAGTTGATTGCTTCATCAGCAGTGAAATTGTTACTATTTCTCGCCTTTATCATAGAGGCCTATTAGGGTCTGTTGATCTTTCGAGATGATTTTTGCAGCACTTTGTGGGAAATTTCTACAAGGCAGAGGCTTTAATGTGTAGCTAGCCTACATGAGAAGCCGATAACGCAGTAGAAATGAACCACAAAGGCTGCCCGAAGGGTTCGAGCTAGGCGCCCCCGTTAAAATCGTTTTATGCTTCGTTGAAGACTATTTGCTTAGAATGCTAGGCTGCACAGTCTTCGCCTCGCCTAAAACGATTTTGACTAGGCATCCCCATCCGAACAAAATTTAACCACGAAAGATCAACAGACCCTAGTACTACCTTTCTAACCTATTAAGACTCATGGAGTAAGAGTTGAACTGGAAACGTCTCACTAAATTTCAAAATGTTCCCCCTTCCCAAGCTGCATTGGCTTTGGGGATGATCGGTCTTGGACATGCGTGGGCGTTGTACATTCCAGAAGTAGGCATTCCAATACGCCCTTATTTGGCAGCGATGGGCGCATTGCTGCTATTGCCCGTTCTGCTCAAATACTTCACCAGCTACTCCACATTTATTAACGATATTCGCCATCCTTTAAGTGGTAGTTTAATGGCGCCAATGAGTATGTCGTTACTGATGCTTTGTGATTACTTGGCCGAGATATCGCCGATTATTGCTTACCCGATGTGGTTTGCCGCGATATTACTTCATTGCACAATGATGATTATGTTTTTTGGGTTCCAACTCACTAACTTCAAGATGTCTAATATAGTCCCAAGCTGGTTTTTGTATCCAGTTGGTTTCATCAGCAGTTCGTTAGCTGGCACTCAATTTGGCCATGATGTGTTTTCTTCCACTTTGGTTAATATCTGCATCACGATTTACTTCTTCATGTTACCACTAGTGCTTTATCGCTTAGTGTTTGAAGGCAGCTTACCTCGTAGAGCTCGTCCAACCCTGGCTATTATGGCTGCGCCGATCAATTTAACGCTCGCCAGTTATCTCGTTAACTTCCATGAGCCAGACCCTATCTTAACAGGCGCGTTAGCGGGCATCGCGATTACTATGACACTGCTGATTTACCTGTGCTACATCCGTTTAATACGTTTGAAATTCCAACCATCGATTGCCGCAGTGACTTTTCCATCGGTGATCAGCGCCGTCGCCATGCACCGCCTTACCTCATTCTTCGAGCAATACCACCCACAATGGCATTGGCTTCATAATTTCGGTTTGCTGGAACTTTCGATCGCGACAGGATTGGTAATTTGGGTATCAGTGGGCTATGTAAAAATGTATTGGCCTGAATTGAGTAAGGCTTAACAAAAATATAGTCCGTTTCCTGTTGCTATTAGAACTAAGATCACACTCTTAATTTAGCAAAGCACGATCATTCGTGTATATTTCACATCTGATATATTTAATTATATTTCAATGATTTAAATCAAATTATAGGCCCAAAACCCTAATCAACTGTATTAAAAACGAAAGTATCAATATTTTTATTTGTAATCATACGCAATAAATTAAATATTGTGCATCGACGTACATAAAATTCCGGTTCATAAATACCTTGTCAGCTGGCACTGATTCAAAAATATTAAAGGTATAACTATGAATACTTTGCATACTCCTATCCGCTTACCGGAATTTGTTGATACGCGCCTTAATTTCTTTATTGATTCTCTGCTAGACACTAAAGACACAGGTCGTAACTTAGTCCTAGGCTTAGCACCCCAAGAAACGGATATTAACCTTCAAAGCAACGACTATCTTAATTTGTCGTACCACCCAGACATAATAAACGCTCAGATCCGATCATTAGCGTCTAAAAAAGGTACACCTTTTATGTCTAATGTGTTTCTTCAAGCCGATGGGCTCGACAAGCAAGTTGAACAACAATTAGCTCGATTTGTTGGTTTCGATTCTTGTATCGTCAGTGCATCCGGTTGGACTGCCAACGTAGGATTGCTCCAAACTATCTGCGACAGCAGCACCAACGTTTATATCGACTTCTTCGCTCACATGTCATTGTGGGAAGGCGCTCGAATCGCTGGTGCCAACATCCACCCGTTTATGCACAACAACGTTCGCCACTTGAAAAAGTTGATAAGCCGTAACGGTCCGGGCATTGTGCTGATAGATTCGGTCTACAGCACCCTCGGTACCATCGCTCGCTTAGAAGAGATTATTGCGACTTGTAACGAACTCAACTGCGCAATTGTTGTAGACGAATCCCACTCGCTCGGCACCCACGGTCCTTCTGGGGCTGGCTTGTTGCAAGAACATGGATTAACAAAACAAGTGGACTTTCTAACCGCAAGCTTGGCCAAAACCTTTGCCTACCGAGCTGGTGCCATTTGGTGTAATAATCGATTTGGCGATTGCTTACCCTATGTCGCGTTCCCATCTATATTTAGCTCAGCAGTCATGACACATGAGTTAGAGCGAATTGAAGCAACGTTAAAAGTGATACGTGGCAGTGATCTTGCGAGAAATAAGCTTCATCAGAACTCGAAACGAATTCGGAACGCTCTCAGAGACATCGGATTCGGTATTCGCAGTGAAACACAAATCATAGCGTTAGAGACTGGTGGAAATACAGAAACTCGGATAGTGAGGGATTATTTAGAAAGCCATGGGGTGTTTGGTTCGGTATTTTGTCCACCAGCAACACCTAATAATAAGAACGTAATTAGATTATCGATTGATAGCCAATTAACCGACGGACAAATTGATCATTTAATTAATGTTTGTAGTGATGCGTACGATAAATATTTCTCGCATCAGGTTTCCTTCGCCGCCAAACCCAAACAAGCCAGTTAACTTTATTGGTTCTTATTACACTGTGTGAGTGAAACAATAAAGCAGCCTATTTGGCTGCTTTGTCATACTGTTATTTCTGTTCGAATTGACGATTTACCATCTAGTGGGAATATCGTTCTAGTTCAGAGCATGGCCTACCTTTGCAAAAATGGGTAATGCCATATTGAGTCATCAGCAAAATTTCAAATTCATTGAGCTTAACGTATTCCATCATATCGCTAGATAAAATCGCACCTTGACTGACCATGACCTGCTCATAAAATGCCAGTTCTCTGCTCGGGACGATCTTATCGTGATTGTCTTCCTGCAAAGAAATGCTTACTGGTGACACAATATATTGACCGGAAGAAGTGAAACCGACTTGCTTGTTAGTTAAGTACAACAAATCGTAGTGGCCATTGGTCTTGAACTCGACATTGACTGAGGACTCATTGAAGGTATTTCCTTGCTCCGACTTATACATAGATGCCGAACGCGCAAAGTAGTGACCTTGAATATGGGAGTTTGAACACTGTGAAATACCCCAGCCAACTACAACACCGATAGCCACCGCAAGCGTTAGAAGGAGCCCTTTTTTAATCACAATTCACCTCCTCACTACCTGGAGGGAAACTAAATGAACGCCCTTCGCGGTCCACCAAAATTTGCTTGTCGTTGTATCGGTACAGCGTGACATCATCTAGCGAACTAAATGACAGGCTGTCTGTCTCGATTTTGCATGAGCTGTATTGCTCTATCTCTAATACCGCGTCTGGTTTGAGGCTGCTTTTTGAAAAGTAGCTGTATGACAAGAATACCGTCAGTCCCGTCACTAAAACCAATAGCGCCACAAAGTGATGTGTAAGCACAAAGCTCGCACGGGTATCAGATTGCTCCGAGTTGACAGAGGCCTCTTCTCGTTCAAGTTGAGCCGAGAAAATATACCCCTTGCCACGCTCAGTCACAATTATCTTGCCTTCGCTATCTTCAAGCGCTTTTCGGCACACAGAAATAGTCTGCATCAAACTTCCGTCTTCAACGTGAATGCCTTTGGATAGCCAAACCTGTTCTATTAATTCTTGCCTAGCCAGCACGACATTTGGACGCTGAAAGAAATACATCAACAAAGCTACTTCATTTGAGCCTAAACGATAGGTGCGCCCAGAGATACGGTGTTGAACTTCCGACTTATCCAGATTCACTTGGATATCACTATTGATGATGAAGTGTTCCGACATGAGCTCTTCTTGATGTTAATGCGATGAAACAGGAATATAACAAATAACTTCAGCGGTATAAACTGAAGCAATTTATGCGCTTACCAAACTTTCTAAAGTCATATAAAACAACCTAAAACCCTCAAAGCAGAAGCCTCTTTATCCTCAATAAGCATATTTGAGGCAGCATCTCCGATTCGCATAGGCATACTCCAGTATTGCTTGATAGCTGAGCCGTAACAAGCAGACATACAACAAACGCGGGCTGCTCTCCGCCCGTTTCTCCTCCACATATATTTGTACGCGCGATAAAAATAAGGAGTCATTTTGCTCTATTTAAAACGACAATATATATACGCTCTCGTAGGCTTATCACTATTTGGATGTAATTCAGACGATGGTTCAGTTCAAGAACCAGTGTCTGTTTATGTACCCTACGACATTAGAGAACTACCTAAACCAAATGATGGTTATGGATACGATGATGACAACACTATCCGAGGTGTAAATGAACCATCTGGGTATTCAGCATCAGATCAACACCCCTACTATCAAGACTACAACAACTCCTACGCCGCTTTGGATGGTTGGGGCCTTTGTGCTGAGCCTATTTTGATTCCATTGCAAAGTGCAGATTCTGAGAAGCGCTTTCCTTTGGATCCAGATTCACTTGATGGGAATGTCGCTCTATACGATGAAGACGGCGACATCGTCCCAACACAAATATCTGCGGATGGCTCAACAATTAAAATTCAGTGTGAGCAGAGCTTGCAACCGGCTACAACCTACAGCGTAGTGGTCACAGACGGTGTGAGAACAGATTTCAATCAACCCCTACAAGCGGACGCTTCTTTTCTCAATCTGATTAGCGCATCAGAAGGGGACTTAGATGACGAGCAAAAAGAGCTACAGCAACAAGTCTTTGCAGCAATGAATCATCACGGTAGCAGCGCTGGATTTGTCTATGCGGCTCAGTTTACAACGCAAAGTTCATATTCAGCACTTGATGCAATGCGAGATAATCATATTGCGAATACTACGATCTTTAACGCCGTTCCGCTTAAAGACAGCAAGAATCGTAAGTACAATTTGTTCACCTACACACTCAATGCTCCGTTTTATTTGCCCTTTACGGAAGCCCGAGAAGAAGAATGTCTGATTGATGAGTTCGACCCTAAGCCAGCATGCCCTCCTCTTTATGAATGGATGACAACCGATCAGGATGGATTCCCTACCTTTAACGACCCACTGCCGCAAGTCGTTGAAATGCAAGATATTGAAGTGAATGTCTATGCACCTAAAGAAAACGACATGAACACCCCAATGCCTGTCGTTATCTTTGTTCATGGCGTAACTGGCCAAAAAGACGATGCGTCTTTGATGGCTGCAGACTATACATCCGAAGGTATCGCTGTTGTATCCATCGATATGCCTTACCACGGCTCTCGTATACGCCACGATGACAACGGGGTAGAAATCAGTGCAAGAGCCAATAAATCGTTTTTCATCAATATCGATTCGCCACTGGCTCTGCGTTCTAACCTTCAGCAATCGGTATCCGACTTTTTAGGACTTAGATATGCACTCAACTCTTTACCTTGGGTAAAGAATGATGATGTACATCTAGTAGGTCTTTCGCTTGGTGGAATCATGTCGGTAATGATTACTGAATTCACCCAGAACAACCCAGCTTTTTCGCTAAAGACAGCGAACTTTGTAGTTCCAGGGCAAGGCCTAACCAATCTAACGTTAAGCTCGAAAACCCTCGGTCCAGAAATGTCTGAAGCAGTGAAAAAATCACCTGATGTTCAGCGTAGTATTGCAGAAACCGTGATACCAAATACTTGTACAGCTAGTGCTAGCAACCAAGAGTGTATTGAAGCACTACGCGACTTTGTAGACGTATCTGAAGAAAACGCAATCACGGTCACGCAGTTAGAAAACGACATTTATACGCTCATCGAACCTGGACTTCTTCAAGGTGTACAGTCAACGATTGATAGTTCAGACCCTGCTAGCTTTACTCGCGATCAACGTTGGTACAAACAACCAACTTTGCTTATTGAAGCCGTTGGCAACTGTGGTGAGACATGTGAAGTGGGCGAATACATGCCGGATACTGTAGTTCCAAACTCAGCACCGAACAACATCCGTACAGGTACAGATCCGTTAATTAAAGCACTCGACCTCGAGCCATTAGTAGACACCTACAACATTCAACCACATACCCGTGGCGTAATTAGAGCAACTACTGGTGGACATGGAACTTACTTGTTTCCTTACGAGGGACCTATGGATGAAACAGGCCTGCCAAGCTTCCCTGAAGGCGAAACAATGAAGTTTGTTATGGACGCCAATGTCACCCAAAAGATCGCCGTAAGATCTATGGTTCGAAGTGATTCTCACGCTGTTCGAATCAAAAATATAGAACACATCGAGACAGAGGTACCAAGTGATGAAGAATAAACCTATTCAGATTTTAGGCTCATGTGCCCTACTCGTTCCTTGTATTTCTCAGGCGGCTGGTTTTCAGCTTAATGCTCAATCTGCAACTGGCTTAGGTCGCGCTTTCGCGGGAGATGCAGTTATCGCTGATAGTGCGGCCATTGTGTCTAAAAACGCAGCAGCCATGGCATATATCGAGCAACCGACCATTTCTGTCGGCGCTGTCTATATCGACAGTTCCGTTGAAGCGTCTAATATCAGTTACACTCCTCTGGTTGGGGATACAACTCAACTCGCGGACACAACTCTTGATTCAGGTACATTAGTGCCTAACCTGCACTATGTTCACCCGCTAGAAAACTCTAAGTTCACCTTAGGATTTACGGTTCATTCTAACTTCGGCACTAACATCGAGTTTGATGATTCGTTCTCCGCGGATGAGTTCTCAGGTACCACAGCACTGACAAGTGTAAACACAGGCGTTGCGCTCGCCTATGAAGTCAATGAGCAATTCAACATCGGTGCAGGTATTGACGTGATCTACGGTGCTGGCGAAATTTATCGTAAAGGATTGGTCGATATTGATGCCGATGGTATTGGCATTGGTGCAAACGTTGGGGCAACTTATCAAGTTGACGACAATAATCGATTTGGTTTCGCCTACCGTTATAGCCCAGACATTGAAGTAGAAGGCACAATCACTAAAGCTGGCGTGCCTGCCGACAAAATGAATGTCCCTCTACCTGATATGGCAGAGTTCTCCGGCTGGCACAAACTCAGCAGTACATGGGCAGTCCACTACAGTCTGCAATGGGTAAACTGGTCAGAATTTGATTCTCTTACTTCAGATTCATACAGTGATGCAATCAAGGAATACCAATGGAAAGACGCTGGACACTTATCTGTTGGCGCAACCTACACCGTTTCTGAAAAAGTCGAGTTGAGAGCTGGCTACATGTACGACATGAGCCCGGTAGATGAACTTACCTCACTGTCTATCCCTGATTCAGATAGACACTGGTTAGCATTTGGAGGCACTTATCACTTCTCGAAAGCTAGTTCAGTTGATTTGGGGGTAAGTTTCTTGTTTGGAGAGCAAACTCAGGTCGATGAAAGTTTAACGACCATCCCTGATACGTACACCAACATTACGTCCGACATTTCAACTGGCGCTGTACTATTTGGTCTTCAGTACCAACACAAGTTCTAACCTCATTAAGACGTTCAACTCTTAAACCGCGTTGTTCATGGCTCGACAAGGATGTCGAGCCAGTTTTTATCGACTATAAATAATTCTCTAACGTTTCCAGCAAATTATCTTTACTGACTGGCTTGATCAGGTAGTCGTTCATTCCAACAAGGTGCATCTTTTCAATGCTTTCCGGTGAACTGTCCCCGGTGTGACCAATGATTGGAATCGAGGCAAAACTTTTACTTGAATTACGAATATCAGTGGCTGCGGTATAACCATCCTTTACTGGCATATCAATATCTAAGATCACTAAGTCGATATCGCTGTTCTCGAGCGTATCAATCGCCTCTGCCCCATCAGACACTTCCACAACGTGATAGCCTTGTTTAGATAGCAAGATGGAAGTCAAACTGCGCAGAGAAACGTTGTCGTCTGCAAGTAAGATGGTTTTGTTGTAGCTCACTTCTCGGGAAGGGATATCTCCACGATGGGCATGGTGGGCATCGAAAATCAAACCGTCTAGGACTTTACCTACGTCCTCAAGCACATTCTGTTTTGAGGTAGGATAGATCTCCAGGAATCGGTTCCAATTTCCAGAGTAATGCTTGTTTTCATCATACAGGTAGGCAAGTTTACCAACGGTAAAGCCAAGTTTAGATTCCATCACTGAAAAAGCGTTGTCATTGAAGCTATCCAAATCTAGTAACAACAAGTCATACTCAAACTCGTACTCTTCCAACCCTAACGCTTGCTCGGGCGAAATCGCTTTAAACGTGAAGCCTTGATAGAAAGCATGCTCATTAAACTTGCGGATAATTGGTTTCGACTCTCCCATATACAGGACGCTACGCGCACTCATTAGATCCAACTTAATTGATTGCACTTCACGTGATTGGTACTTAGGAAAGGTCAACGTAAACTCCGTCCACTGTTCGAGCTCCGAACGACATTCAATGTTACCGCCAAAAGAGTTCATCACCTTTTTACAAAACGGTAGGCCAAGGCCGTAACTACCATTCTTACCATGAGTATAAAAATCATTGAATATTTGGTCTAGGCTGTCTTCGTCGATGCCGATACCATTATCTTTGAATACTAACCTGTTGTGCCATTCATCTTCATACAATGTAATGGTGATTTGAAAGTCACTGTCATTTTGATAATAAAATGCGTTCTTCATTAAGTTGTATAAAGAATACTTCAACAATAAATCACTACCAAAATATTCAAAGTTATCAACAACCTTTAACGACACGACATTTTTAGCGGATTTACTTTTATACGGGTAACTGTTTAGAGTGTCTTCAATCACTTGCTGAATTGAATGACGTGTAAACGTAGAGTTGGACACTCGATTTTTGTCGATAGACGTCAACAATAAATCGATCGCTTCGTTGCCGTTTCTAATCACTTCATCAGCACCCTCTAGCAACTCCGTCACGACTTCGAGATCTTTTGCTGAAATCGTATAGCTATCCGAGCTTCTGTCATGCCCATTCGGCAACGTACTTTGGATTACATCGACAGACGTTTTTAATGCACTGAGAGGGTTACGCATTTCGTGCGCGATACCAGCACCAAAGGCTTTGGCTATCGATACCTTCGATTCGTGTTCCGCTTGATTACGGAAATAGAACAAATTACCAAATACATAGGTAAACAAGAAGATTGGAATATATGGCCACATGACCATGTTGTAGGTAATTTCACCTTTTATCGTCCATGTAGTCAGTGCAGCAGCAATAATGGAAAGGATCGTCTGTAAAAACAGCACTTTACTTTCATGCACTAACAGCACATGTAGAAAGATACACGCCATCAAGGACATAACCCACACTGTTGACCAATCATTCATCAGAAGCATAAACATGAAGAAAAATGGCAAGCAGAACGTTATGGTAGCAACGTAATAATACGGTAGGTATTTTTGTAGGTAACTGGGAATATAGTCACGCAGCGCTAGTACGAGAAGAACAACCGCGCAAAAGCCACGAAGCAACATAGACTCATAGGGCTGTGGAAACATGAACGCCCAGATGTAGTAGTATACAGGGAAGCCTACAAAGCCCATCCACCCTACTAACGTAAGGTTAGGCTCCGCATAATGATAGATTTTCTTTACTACATCCATCTGTTGTACACCGGCAACTACTCAATAGTCCTTTGTTATTAACTGTATAGCCAAATCTGCATTGGTGCACTTAATTTAATATGCACAATGAATAACACCGCAAATAATTTTAAGCAGATCGCTATTTAAAGCAGTGAGGCTCAGCGTTATTAGGCATTCGTCACTCTAATCTGACTGCCAGAACGGCTCGAATTCACGTCAATCCGAAGTGCCATTTGCTCTTTGAGCTCACTCACGTGGGAAATGATGCCGATTGTTCGCCCCCCCTGCTGTAAATCGATCAACGTTTGCAAAGCCAACTCAAGCGACTCGGGATCTAAGCTACCAAAGCCTTCATCGATGAAAAGCGTGTCTAAACGGATACCACCACTATATGATTGCACGACATCCGATAAACCCAACGCGAGTGCAAGAGCAGCCATGAAGGACTCCCCACCGGAAAGAGTCGCCACATCGCGATTTTTTCCGGTATAGCCATCTTCGACAGAGAGGTCTAGTCCTCGACCCGCGGCACCTTTAAAGCCTTCCGTCTTACGAACTAATCGATAGCGACCCTTGCTCATAATATTCAAACGCCCAGAAGCCTGAATCAATACATCATCAAGCAGCACTCCGAGTACAAAACGGTGCAGGCTTATTCGGCTACCTGTTTTACCACTAGCGACGTCATATAAAGTGCCATACACCTTATAGTCGGCTTCCAGCTTCTCATTTTTCTGATGAAGTATCGCAATATCTTGGCCGACTTTAACAACTCGCTGATATTGCGATTTCGCAGTATCCAAAGCCTCTCGAGCCTGCTTATAGACCAACTCTTGTTGTGAAAGTTGCACTGTCAGTTGCTCTAATTGTGGTTGCTCGACATCTTTCAGCTGAGACTCCAGATCAGAAATCGTCTGCTCCAAACGAGCTTTTGTTTCTGTGAATTGTTGAACCCCAAGTTGCCACTGCTCAATGGTTTGCTCTGAATGTCGGTTTGCCAAATAGTGTTCTTCATTCTCGAAGTCACTTAGCTCAAGTTTATCCAGCCACTGGGAGGACGCTGCCGATAAACCGTTTTGCGCCTGAGCAAGGTATTCAAGATTCGTTTTAAACTGCGTGTCCAACTCATTGTGGGCAACCATCGCAGACTGATAAGCTTTTTGAGTATGCTCTGCATTCGCATTGATTCGCGAGACCGTTTGTTGAGTGTTCAAGTAATCCTTCTCAACATCTTCTAGAGATTGATATTGTGGATCAATCGAATTAACCAGAGAAGTAACTTGGGCTTTCTGAAGTTCAACCTTACTGTCGTTAGCCGAGATTTGTTCTCGCACTTCATTGATCTTGTTATCGCCTGTTACGCATCGCTGGTTGAGTTCCTCAACCCCCTTTTCCATTTGCGCCAAATCAATGCTGTTTAATTGCTCAAGCCGAGCCACCAAGTCGGCAAGCGCTTGGTTAATTGATTCAATACTTTGGAATGTCGTTTCACCTAGATTTGCTTGCTGCTCACCCCTTAGCTTTCCTTTTTCAAGCAGCTGAGATTTATGCTGTTCAAATAGGTTGTTATGGTGATTAAAGTTATTCAGTGCATCGCGCTCATTGGATCTTGCCGCCTGAACTTGTTCTTTGGATACAGCTTCACCAACAAATTGAGCCGGCGCCGGGTGATTTTCACTACCACACACCGGGCATGCTTCTCCTTGCTTAAGCTTCTGCGCTAGAATTGAAGCCTGAGACGTATGCCATTTAAGTTCTAGGCTGTCTGCTATTTTCTGCTCGCTATGCCACAGGTTCCGTGCACTGACTACATTTGCCTCAAAAGTTTGGCTCTGCTGTTCAAGTTGACCAATCTCTAAGATCGTCGCTTGTAGCTTGGTGAAGTCGGAATGTAGCCTTTGATGCGCCACCAATTCAGCTTCAAGCTTTACTTTTTCATTAAGGTCTAGCCTTGCCTTGTCCAAGGCTTGCTTTAACTGCTGAGCTTCTTCACTCAGTTTGTCTCTAAAGCTAATGTATTGGCTTAACGTCTTATTAAGCTCTCCTTTCGCAGCTACGTAGCTGGATAGCTGTTTTTCTGCAGTGAGCTTTTCAGACCACTTGGTTTTCACTTGTTCGATTCTAAATAACTGCTCACTTAGATGAGGAAGCTGGTTAGATTCTTCGCTGGCCTTCTCTTGCTGTTTCTCGGCTTCAGTTAGCTCAGCTTTTGCATTGACGACACGCGCTTTGAGCTGCTGATCTTGTTGGCCAAGCTCAGTAAACTGCTTCTCCGCATTTTGACGCGTCACGTAAGCTAGCTCTAACTTATTGGCTTGATTTGCCAAAGCTAAGCGACTCTGCCAAACCTGAACCTGCTCTTGCTCAGTGAGGTGCTGCTTTAACGAAGCTTGAGCATTAGAATACTTAGCAAACTCTTGATTTAACGCTTGAGCTTTCTGTAACTCTGCATTGAGTCTGCTTCGTTCACTTTGTGCTGTTTGTTCATCTAGCTGAAGTGTTTCAACGCGAGCGGCTAACTGGCTGGCTAACTCTTGAAGCTCATCTTCACTGCTTACTTCAGCAACCGTTAGAGCGCCGCGGAGCTGATTATCAAACTCATCTTTAGCCTTAACTATCTCACCTGCCTTATCTTTTAGTGCAAACTCGATTTTTTTGTAGATATCTGTTTGAAACAGCTGCCCAAAGATGGCTTCACGCTCTTTTGAACTCGCGAGTAAAAGCTCTCTAAACTTGCCTTGAGGGAGAACCATCACCTGCCTAAACTGAGTTTCATTCAAGCCGATAAGCTCAGTCACTTCAGTTTTGACCTGCGCCGTTTTGCTAGTAATGAGTTTGTCTTCAGCCGTTAGTTCATAATCGGTAACGTCATACAAAGAGGCGGTGTGTTTACGGGTCGTTGTCCCCTCTCCACGTGCTTTGGGGGCCTGCTGCTCGGGTGAACGTGTCACTCGATAACGTTTGTTGCTTAGCGAAAATTCAAGCGTGACTTCTGTCGGGGTCGCGATATCAGCTTGGTCGCTGCGCATTTGCATACCTTGGCGCTCATTGCCTGTCGTTTCTCCGTACAGCGCAAAACAAATCGCATCAAGGATTGACGTTTTACCCGACCCTGTAGGGCCATTAATCAAAAAGAGTGGATTGCTACCGAGCTTGGTGAAGTCTATATGTTCTTTAGAAGCAAATGGGCCAAAGGCCTGAATGGATAACGAAATAGGTTTCATTGTATTGGCCTTAATGAGTGTTAAGCTGCTTGATAATCCCGCTGATCGCTTCGTCTTGTTCCGCGCTAAGTGACGCATCCTGCGCTTCTAGGAAGAAATCCCTAAACATGTCAACTTCGCTTCTGGCGAGCTTTGCTTTGGCCATCTGTTGTTCTACACCAACTAACATTCCAGGCTTTTCGATATGCAGAACATTTGGGTATACCGAACGTAACTTGTCCATCGGATTTAAGATCGCATGCTTGTCTAGCAAACGCACCAACAAGTAATCATGACTTTTCGGATCTGTTTTCCCTTTGACGATAATCTCATCCAACTCTCCCTCTACAATTCTCATTTCATGAGGGGCAACAAGCTCAAAATGCTGAGCACTTTTAAATCCGTTTGCGTCCAATTCAACCAAAGTGAAGCCTTTCTTCTGGTGCTGCTCGGAAAAGCTGTATTTCATGAGAGAGCCCGAATAGCGGATGTACTCTTCTCCTTTGTATTGGGGCTGATGCAAATGGCCGAGAGCAACATAATCAAAAGGCAAGAAGTGGCTATGGCTGACTCTATCCGAGCCACCAATAGAAAGCGGACGCTCGGACTCTGATTCAATAGCGCCGTCAACAAAGCAATGTGAGATCAGAATGTTACGTTGTTTGTTACTGAAACGAGCCACGATTTCTTCAGCAAGTATTCGATGAGCGTCATCATGGTCCTTAACAGGCTGCTTAAAGTGATGTCGAACAAGCTCAGGATCGCTGTACGGCATACCAAAGAATGCGACTTCACCCGCTTGTTCTGTTTTGATGACGACAGGAGTCAACATGTCATCAAAGTTACTAAGAATGTGTAAGCCTGAATCGGTCATCTGCTTTGCTGCAAAACCTAACCGTTGAGCACCATCATGATTTCCTGGGATAAGAATGATTGGCGTCGAAAGTTCGTTACACACCTTTTCGACAAGTTGACTCATCAGCTCGATTGCAGCCGTCGGGGGCACCGAGCGATCATACACATCACCGGCAATAACAAGCGCATCGACGGGGTTTTCTGCCATGTAGGCTACGAGATCATCGAGTACGGCTTTTTGATCATCGAGAAGAGAAACGTTATGAAACTGGCGTCCAAGGTGCCAATCAGAGGTGTGAATGAACTTCATTCAAGTCCCGTAGAAGCTGATACTAAATGGCGCTCAATATAGCAAGAAACCGCCTCTGATTCACCTAATTAACGATGTATCTACCAGCCTCAAGACCGTAGAATCACACGTAAAAAGCCAATCAGCGGCGGTTCCATTAAGGCTGCTACTTGGAAAAGATTACACTCCACCAAGTGGCACGAAATAGACTAGCGCAGACCAAACGCCTACCCAGGCGAATACGACTGCAATATCTACCCAATCCTTACTCCACATAAGCTTCCCCTTTTCATCTGCGCCTCTTCGCATAGAAAAGGCAGTTAGACTCAAACAAGCTGAGCAAGCTTTATGCCAAACCGTAATATGTCTTAGATAAGGCTGTTCAGAGGCTTTAGCAATTCAAAGAGCACGCTGCTCTTAGCTCAAGATTCAATGTTTCAGGTGCATCTTTGAGCAACTCGATAAAACAGTCGGCCATGGACACCGTACTTACCCACCCTTCACCTCTCATACGTAGGATAGCGTCGTAACCCTCTTTTCCTTTCATGGTATAGGCCGATGAACTACCAGTATAAAGCTTTGATTGTTCAACATTTACCCAGCCTAGACTCTCATCATGTATCTTAAGGTTCACTATACGTTCACCTTTTTCATTGCTCGCAACGTAATCAAACTTGAGGTTGTTGGTGTACGGGAATGACCCAGAACCCGTCCCTTCGACACCGTTGTTTAGCGCATTGTTAATTGCTCCCTCTAGGGTATCTCGTAATGCTTCCCCATTGAGCTGGTAAGTGCCAATCGGTACGGCAAATGGCAGCAACTTTCCGGCAATATCGGCAACGGAGACGTCACCGGCATTAAGTGAATTACGAACGCCTCCAGCATTATGGATAGCAAACTCAACGTCATGGCCGCGCTTTCGCATAGCGTGACAGAACGATTTTGCGACCAATGGGGCTAACTGGCTTGGCCCTTTCTCGTCGGGTAATCGAACATGCCTTAGTGTATGTTCTGCATTTGCAATGACTTGCTCCTGTAATGCTTTCACTCGTGGCATGTATTTATGGGTCAATAAACTTTGTACTTGAGGATCTTTCTTACAGACAACGACGTTAGGGTGATTGCCTAGAAAATCGCAAGCAACTTGATGGGCTTCGCCTGTGCCAGCTTCACTTAAGCTAGCATCCAAAAACAACCGCCTTCCCAGTAGCAGTTCGTTCTTGCCATTAAACGAAACAACCTTGCCCGACGCATCGAAGTCGATCACGCTGTGCCCCATACTCAACGCGTGATAACCCGCCTGAACTATGTAGGTGTTGTTCACCCTTACCCCGTATTCATCGTCTTTGTTTAGCCCAAGAGCACTAAAGTCACCTTGTAAGCGATGGCTGTGCCCGCCAACAATAACGCTCAGTCCATCAACCTGACCGGCTAATGCGATGTCTGCGTCGTAACCAAGGTGACTGAGTAATACAATTTTATTGATGCCACTTTGATGAATCTCTTCAATGGTTGCTTTGGCGGTTGATAAAGCGTCGATAAAAGGCGTATCAGGATCTGGGTTGGCAATATCTGTCATCTTATCCAGCGACAAGCCGAATATAGCGATAGGTTCCCCACCCACATCTTTTGTTATCCAATTCGCGATGCGTTTGTTTGGGTCGTAACTAACAACACGATGATGACCATTCAGGCCGTGCGCTTTTTCTTCGCGTTCGTTCGATAAGTCCCAATTGCCACAGAGCAGCGGGAACTGAGTTTTAGTCACAAATTGTGCAACAGGTTCGTTACCCATATCCAATTCATGGTTCCCTAGTGCCATAGCATCAATATTAAGTGCGTTCAGTAAATCAGCATTGGCACGACCTTTAAACAAAGAGAAATACAATGTGCCTTGGAAACAGTCACCAGCATGAAGAAACAAAAAGCCTCGATTCATTCGGGCAGCATCATCTCGAAGCTGATTAACGCGAGTGGATATTCTAGCGAAACCACCCGCACTCACATAAGGCGTTAGCGTTTCTTGTCCCGCTTGTAACGTGAGTTGTAAAGAGGTGGGCTCGAAATATGAGTGAGTATCATTGATGTGTGCCAGGATGATTCTTGCTGGTTTATTTTCTGTCTTCGTCATTCTTTTCTCTCTTCTCTTCACTTTCATCCTAGCGTGTAAATCATGACAGAATCGTGACTTTTATGAAACGACTATGAAAAGAAATTTCCGTGATGTTTCACAGGTCTAATTTAGTAAAGAGTAATACTTTTTGTAGGTACTTATCGTTAACACTGAAATTGTGAGCTAAGAGTCTGCTTATATTGAGTTTTTACATTATGCTTTAAGAACAAAGTGTGCAGAACCGACACTCTCACAGGGTAAATCTAAGGCAGGAGCCGCCTATGCAGTTAGACCGAATTGAAATTTCAGGGTTCAGAGGCATTAAACGTTTATCGTTGTCATTTGGAGAGCTCACTACATTGATTGGTGAGAATACATGGGGCAAATCGTCACTACTGGATGCCTTGTCTGTCGCTCTTCCCGCTGAAGGTGAACCCTATCAATTCGAAATGCAAGATTTCCATGTCGATTACTCAGTTGCCCATCCACAAACCCAGCACCTGCAAATTGTACTCGCTCTCATTTCAACGGATAAAAAAGAGATCCGAGCTGGTCGATATAGAAAAATAAAGCCAATTTGGGTGACGGACGAAAACAACCTTAACCGAATTTACTATCGAATCAGTGCGACGCGCGATGAATACGACATTACGACTAAATATGCGTTTCTAGACATAAACGGTAACCCATTACCACTCCATCACTCTGAAAAGCTAGCCCAAGAATTGATGTCCCTTCACCCTGTTATTCGCTTGAAAGATTCGCGACGCTTTGAGCGCCCGTTTTCTGCCGGCAACAACGATAACGTCCGCATAGAGAAACGAATCAATAATACCTGCCGACGACTGATGGCGATCCCTGGCCACGTTAACAAAGGCGAGATGCGAAGCAGCCTCAATTCGATGAACAGTCTTGTCGAGCACTACTTCTCCTTTAAAAGTAACAATAGGAAGAATCCAAGGAAGCAGCGAGACGGGCTATTTTTTAGCAATGCTAACCCCGAAAAAAGCCTGTCTCAGGTCGTTGAAGAAACTAAAAATAAGCAAACCCGATTGCTTATGATGGGGCTTCTTAATGCGTATTTACAAGCAAAGGGCCCAACAGATCTTCGCCGCTGCGCGCGCCCTCTTCTGATTTTGGAAGATCCTGAAGGTAGGCTCCATCCTACTCATTTAGCACGCGCATGGAGCTTATTGCAGCTCTTACCAATGCAGAAGATTCTCACAACCAATAGTGGTGAATTGTTAGGGCAAGTACCGCTTGGGACAATTCGTCGGTTAGTTCGTCAATCAGATAAAACAATTGCAACGTCACTCCCCTCGAAAGGATTCAATAACGACGAATTAAGGCGCATTGGGTTTCATATTCGTTTTCATCGCTCTGGTGCTTTATTTGCACGATGTTGGCTATTGGTTGAGGGTGAAACCGAAGTTTGGCTATTTAATGAACTAGCCAACCAATGTGGATATAACCTCGCCGCAGAAGGCGTGCAAATCATTGAGTTTGCTCAGTCTGGCTTAAAGTCTCTAATTAAGGTAGCTAAGGCATTTGGGATCGATTGGCACGTGGTCACTGATGGTGATGCGGCAGGTAAGAAATATGCTGCTGCGGTACGTGGGCAACTAGACAACGATCAAGAGCGTCATCGTCTTACTGAACTACCAGACCGTGATATTGAACATTACTTATACGCCAATGGGTTTGAGTACTTCTTCAAAGACATGATAAAAATCCCTCACGACCACCCTATTCCAGCCAAGAAGGTCGTGACTCGGGTTCTTAAAAAACATGCAAAGCCAGATCTCGCGTTATCTATTGTCTCCTATTGCGAAGAGCGTGGAGTTGAATGCATCCCACTACTGCTTCGATGGACATTAAAACGTGTGGTCACTATGGCCAATGGTAATACGTGACGGCAAACGGTAATACCTGATCATACCGGAGTAATAAAAAAGGCACTCTATTTTGTAAATAGAGTGCCTGTATCTAAAAATATTATCAGGAAATAGTCGATACTAATCAATCGGGGGTTCCAAACTAAGCCTGCAGCTAACGCCTCCCCCTACTAGCGGGTTTCCATCGCTTGCTCGGTACTTAACTTTGGTTGAGATGATTTCTGATGCAGCCACAACCCGGACGCTTTCATTAGGTAACCAAAGAGTCCACCCAAAATCAATGAAGGCACTACAAGCTTCCAATCACCACTCGCCGCAAATGTGGCACACGAACCAATAAATGTACCGGGGATGTAGCCCAGCCACGATTGCTTCGCTTGAATGCACATCATAAATGCGACAATAGCAGTGATGACATAACCTAGAATATCTAAGCTAGCGTATTGTGAAGCATGAATAATCACCATTGCCCAAAATACGCCTGTCATGTTGGTGACAAGGCTTTCAGCCAGCCCTTTCAGCCCACTATTAGGTGAAGCAAAGTAACTCGTACACCCTAAAAAACCAGCCCATGACAATAATCCCAATGAAATGGCGATCCATCCCCATAGTCCAGACAAAATCCCAGTGGTCAGTGAAATAGCGACTAAAGTACTCATCTTTTTCCTCGCATTACCGCCCAGCAATCTAATGGTTAAGCGGCATCAGTGAATCAAGATGAAATACTAAACTACCCGTCGTAATATTCACTCGATCATGATCACACTTAAAATACAGAAAATAACATTTGTTTCATTATTTGTGTGATGCAATCGAATTTTCAACAGAATTCGATAATAAGATGCAGTAACGAATAGAAAGGTCAAATAGCAAACGGCCAGCATTCGCTGACCGTTTAACTGAGGTAAAATTAAATGAGTACAGTTGAGTAAAGCACACCAGCTAAGCCTAGGCTTGCGAGTATCCCCACGACTTTCTCGGTCATCTTACCCTGACGTTCCGCCGCTTTACCAAACATCCCAAATACCAATGGATGAACTAAGAAAGTCATTGCAAAAGTAAAGGTGATGAGACTCGCTGCTGTGTCTCCAAACATGCCCTCCTGTACCGCAGCAAAGAGGCCGAAGTGCGATAAGCCAGATGAAGCTGACATTGAAGCGTGCTCAAGTGACATGCCCGCTACGCTAAGTAGCGTGAAGCTACCGAATACCGCAACGATTTGCCAGCCAAGAGAAAACTGCATTAAGCCTTTTACTTCTGCCGCGGTATCGCCATTTGCACGACGCAATGTTCTTAGTGAAAGTACAACAAACGCGGCACCAATCAGAATGAGCGGCAACGTCCATTCGACCATTAGCGTCCCTTTCTCCGCGCTAGCAGCCAGTATCGTGAAAACAAAGATATGACCAGCGAACGGGATATTGATCATAATCGGCGCGCGTGAGGCAGCAGTTTTACCGAAGTCGCCCGCAGTACACGCCCCTGTTAGCCCTGAGTGAGACAATCCACCAGCCATGCCTGGAGCAAGGTTACGAAGCTGATTTGCTTTACCCACAAAGATCAATAACGCTAAACCGCCAAACATCCAGAACACTTGCCCTGCAAAACCGTACACAATTACGCTCTGCAAACCTGGAATAGAGAATGCTTCAAGCATATGCGAGCCACCGACTAGGAAGCTGCCTGCCAACACTAATGGAATACCCGCAAACAATAATGAGTTCATGGTCGGGCCGAGTTTCCATTTCGGCAGCATCACACCGAGCCCCGATGAAAGGATCATTGCAAAGAAGATTTGCGGTAAACCAATGATGTCTTGCACAACCGTTGATAACCAAAGCGAAATTTTCAATACGATGATAATGGTCACCGCTTCAACGAACCCTTTACGAATATACGATTGTTTACAAGCAAAAATCGCCTTGCTGTCCACGAGCACAAATGCAATCGCTAAACTGATGTACGCCAACAGCAGATACGAGTCACCCAGCTGGAAATCGGCTGTGCGACCTGACATCAGAACATCTGCCATTTCAATACCCAGTAACAACAAGAATGCGCGAATAATGAATGTCAGCTGCGTGGTGTTCGTACCTAATATCACTTCTTTATTTGAAGGCGTAAAGAAGCCCTCTTCACTGAACTCCTGCTTTGACAGCAAGCGTTTAATTTCTTGGCCCCCGACAAAAAACGAAGCGATAAGCGCGATAACCGTGGTTTGACTCATCATGACAATAACCGGGAAATCTACCAACCCAGGTTGAGCCATGTCTGTTTGTACTAACAATGCACCTAACGCCAAGCCAAACACAACAATCACTAAAAGTGATGAGTACTTAGTGCCCGCGACGATCGTGCGAGCCACCAATACCATGATAGATAACGCTACAAACGCCAAAACGAAATGGTTGAACGCAGCGAGATGAGAAAACTGTTCCATTAGAACTCCAGTAAACGTTTTGCCAGACAGTTAGTTTAAAATGCACAAGACTCGGTATCTTTTGGGCACTTCGAGTCGGCAAAAACTGTTGAATAAGTGAAATGCGATTAGGCTACAGGCGATGCAATACTTGACGCTGTAGTCTGCTCAACAGGAGGGCTTACCGAATCTGTAAACAAAGTACGCAAGCCTGCCAATACTTCTTTTCTCGAAACGGTTCCCACATATTTTCCCGCATCAACTACTGGAAGAATCTGAGGTCGATTCACTTTGATTGACTTAGCACGCTCTTCTACAGATAGGGTTGTCAAGCGCGTGGCATAACCCATACTGGTTGTTGGATAAAGTTGTTCTTTGTCCAGAGCCAAAAACTCCATAACATCGGTGAGTCGATCGTTCGCTTTGATGGACACCACATCAGTCTTCATCAAGCTGCCAACGGTAACATCCTGATCTGGGATGTAATCTTGGCACCACATTTCTACCATCACATCGTGAGCAGAGAAGAAACCCTGCAGATTACCTTCACTGTCACACACCGCTGCCCCATTGATTTGATTCTTCAACAGCATATCGATTGCAACAGGTAAGCTAGCATCTGCGGTTAATACCGGCGCTTGTGGATTGACAATGTCGCTAACAGTTAACAATGCACTCATAACGTTCTCCTAATTTGAACCTTAAATACGGTCAATTCATTAAAAATTGGTTCGTTAAAACTCATAAATTCGCAGGCTAAGCTGCTCTGCTGGAATGCATGTTACTTACCACCAATGTATTAGTAAATTTGATTTTATTTATTTTTAGATTCAATTTTATTGATACAAATCCAAAGAGACTCAGTTTTCTGCATCCAACCTCCATCTATCAGAAATAGTGATTCGATTCTTTTCAGCGCATTCAGAACAATAATGAAAGACAACAACTTAAAAGGAGCATAAATGTAATACTGGCAAGGGTTTATGGCCCAAATTAAGAGACAAAGGGTGGAAGCATTTCATAACGTATTAATTGATATGTTTTAATATCTTAATCAGCTTTTCTGATATAGAATCGTATCTAGATCACCTCCCACCCGTAATGAAAGGAAGAAAATTGCGCTATTCGTTGAAACAACTTGCGGTATTTGATGCCGTTGCCGAATTGGGAAGTGTTAGTCAGGCGGCAGAAAAGCTTGCTGTTACCCAATCGGCGGCAAGCATGTCTCTGAGCCAACTTGAAAAGCTACTCGGCCGAGAACTATTTATCCGTCAGGGTAAGTTTATGCGGCTGAGTCACTGGGGTAACTGGTTACGCCCTAGAGCAAAGCGTTTACTACAAGATGCAGAGCAAATTGAGATCGGGTTTTATGACCAGCATCTCTTCAGTGGCAACATCAATATTGGCTCTAGTCAAACCCCTGCTGAGCACTGGGTTCCAGAGCTTATCAGTAGAATTGATAACGACTTTCCAGAAATCCGTACCGCACTAGAAGTGAGAAGTACCAACCGCATCATTCAAGGTGTGCTCGATTACAAATATGACTTGGGCATTATTGAAGGTCGTTGTGATGATACTCGAACTCATCAAGAAGAATGGTTCCGCGATCACCTGGTTGTTATCAGCGCCTCACACCACCCATTTGCAAAGCATGAACGAGTGAGTTTGTCTCAGCTAGAGCAAGCACAGTGGGTGCTTAGAGAAGGCGGAGCTGGTACTCGTTCTATTTTTGAGAGTGCGATGGTGCCTTTAATTCCTGATCTCGATGTATGGCGTGAATACTCTCACGTTCCAGTCATTAGAAGCTTAGTTGCGAACGGCAAATACCTTTCTTGCTTACCGTTTCTAGATGTCGCTCCTCATATTGAACGAGGTGAACTCGCAGCGTTAAATGTTCCAGAGCTGAAAATGGATCGTGCCATCTCATTCATTTGGCGTGCGGAAATGGGCGATCACCCTCTTCTAGAATGTATCAAGCGCGAAGCTCATCGCATGATGAAAAATCGCAAATAGCAGGCAATAAAAAACCCAACGTTATTCGTTGGGTTTTTTAATCGATTTATAGCTCGTTATTGAGCTTTGCTCGGCAGTCTATATATTACTTCTTGATGCCTTCTACATGAAGTTCCATATCTACATAGCTTGATGAGCCCATAACTTGAATATCGAAGTCTTTAAGCTCTAGACGAGTTGTACCGATAAAACCTGCACGCTCACCACCCCACGGGTCTTGGCCTGCACCGATAAACTCAGCGGCAATTGTGATTGGCTTAGTTTGACCATGCAGAGTTAAATCCCCCATTACATCTAGCTGACCGTCACCTTTATCAACCACTTTAGTACTGGTAAATGTTGCTGTAGAGAATTTCGATGCATCGATAAAGTCAGAGCTACGAATATGCTTATCACGTTCTGCGTGGTTTGAGTCTAGGCTTCGTGTATCAACATTAACGGTAACACTTGAGTCGGCAACGTTAGCTGGGTCGTAAGAGAACTCACCATCAAATGTGTTAAAGCGGCCTTTGATAAAGCTGTAACCCAAGTGACTCACTTTAAAGTTAATAGAAGCGTGCGCACCCTTCGTATCAATCACATAGTCTGCTGCGTTTGCGGTAAAAGGCAGTGCCATAGCGAAGGCTAATCCTGTAGCAAATAACGATTTTTTCATTTTGAAGTTCCTATCATCTTACGTAGTGTATTGTCTTTATCAATTACGTGGTGTTTGACTGCTGCAAGTGCATGTACCGCAGCGAGTAAAATTAGTGCCCAAGCGAAGTAAAAGTGGAGTTCACCCGCGAGATCTGCTTGCCCTTCAAATAGAGCACCAAGACCGGGGACGGTGAACCAGTTAAACACTTCAATTCCTCGGCCATCTTCAGTAGAAATCAGATAACCTGATACTAGAAGGAGAATGAGTAATACATACATTGCGAGGTGAGTCAGTTTCGCTGCTGCGATTTCGTAAGACTTACCTTCAACCTTTGGTGACGGCGTAACAGTTTTCCATACAAATCGAAACACGGTCACTGCAACCAAAATAATGCCAACAGACTTATGCCAGTGCGGTGCGGTTCGATACCATTCACTGTAGTAGGACAAATCAACCATCCATAATCCAACCGCGAACATACCAATCACGACCAAAGCTGAAACCCAGTGAATGAGCCTGACCAGCAAATTGTAGTTTTTTACTTCATTATTCATGTTCGTATCTGACCCAAATTATTATCTAAGGAATGCGAATAGCTCTCATAGAGGTTATCCTCTGTTGCATTCACGTAACACAGTATTTACTAATCTTTACACAGATAAAATCCATGGTTATTGATTAAGTCATTCGAAAAACTTGAACAACGCAAATTCGAAAGTCGATTTTGCTTCAGTATTTGCTCTCTTTGGCAATGTCATATAGCTCATCAGACACATCTAACATTTTCTTTTCTATAACTAATTGAGCATCGGCAACGCCTTTATTGTAAAAGGCTGGACCTATCTCCTTGCAAATAAAATCAAGCAAAAACTCGCCATCAAACTGGCCTAGTTCGGCATCCAGTTCGTTTTCGAAGTACTTTTGCAGTTCGTCCACAATGGCTTGTTTTTGTTGACGAGAGAATTCAATTTCTGACATATTTTGTTACTTATTAGGGAAATAGATGCATACTATTATATACACTTAAGCGGGAATCCTTCCTGAGTTCATTCGGAAAATTGAACCAGAGCCATTCAATTTCTTTATAGCCCTCCTTGATAACCCAGTTGTTTATACCGGTATTGATTTGGTGCGAAAGATCATGAAGTTAGCGTTTGCCAATTTGTAAAAAATAGAAACGTGCTAATCTGTAAGTCTTATTGAGCAGAGCGCTCAATTATATGGAGAGAAACAGTTGTTATTGGATGTTCTAATTCAAAGTGTGAATGAGTTTCAAGCTGATTGTATGAAGCTATGTGAAAAGCACTATCCGACGATTCACAACCAAGGTATGAGTGAGCACCACCTCGGACTCGCTTTTGCAAGAAGGCTAGCTAGAACACTGAATGAATTTGGTCACACCTGCGATTACAACTCACTGGAGTCCACCAAGCAAACTGACTTCCCCCATCACTATCGTGTGAGTTCTGACGTCGGAACGGTGTGGGTGTTAACATCCCACATGATTAGCGCCGGTAAAACCTGTCGACACAAGTTGATGAAAGACATTGGCCAGTGGAAATCGGAATATGGGTATGCGATTCAGCCTAATGATCTACTGCTACTTCTCACCGACCATTGGATAAGCCGCAGCAAACAGAGTCGAGAACTGCTTCACTGGTGGACAGGGCAACTGCCAGACGAAATCGATGAGTACAGTGCGCAAGGCATCAATCTGTATGAGAGTGAATCTCAGCTGAGTCAACTTCTCGAGGAACAGTATTCTTTGAGCCCTTACTTTATCAAGTTTTCTCACCCACTCAAGCGCTCTACCAACCAACAGCTAGTCCGAAAGTACATTCAGCTCTACGCTGTCATTCAATGGAACTAATTCTTCGCCAGCCACACTATTGACTGTCATACTTCGGTCATGCATTGGAGGCATGCTGGTTATTACCATGCCTCAATATGCTTGAATCGATTTGAAGACTCTTAAACGCTACCAATATGAAAAGTATGCGGTTCTGTGTAATTTGGCTTATCAACGCACCTTAAAACAAACGCGCTACGGCTTTTCACCTACCGGTCAGCGAATCATTCGTAATCGTCTTGGACAGACTTTTATTCGTATTCTATGGAATGAGCACAACGATGAAGTCATTGTGGTTATCAAAGGGTCTCATAACATTTGGGATTGGCTACTGAATTTAGCCATGTGGAAACGAAGTTGTAAGCCATTTGGTCTGAACTACTCTATTCATTTTGGCTTCCACTATTTGCTTGCTCAAGAAAGCTTACCGCATTACAACTCGGACAAGCTCGGACTGACTGTATTCGAGCGTGTTATCAAAGTGATTGAACCCTTGATATCTCACGGCAAGCGAATCACATTCACAGGACACTCATCAGGAGGTGCCATTGGGTGCGTACTGGCAGATGCAATAGAATACCGGAATCCGAAGAGTATTAAGCGGGTCGTAACGTTTGGCCAGCCTGCACTTGGTGGGCATTCATTTAAACATCACTACGCAATTAAGAACCGTACTTACTTAATATGCTGCGATCTTGATATTGTTACCTTTCTTCCCCCTCTCCCATTTTTGTATTGCCACTGTGGGAAGCAACTCTGGCTCTATAATGGAAAAATTCACGAGAATACTCCAACCTACATTAGGCTATTTCGCTCACTCTTTTCATGGGTTATCCGCCCTTTTTCCTATCATTTGATGAGCAAATACATTCGAAATAAAGACTACTTTGATGAGCGATAAAGCCTGTTCTGTGAGTTACGTCGATTACTGACAATACACACAGTACAATTTTTAGGTCTTCATGTATCAGATCAACAAATCATAAATCGGACAATGCATAGTTTAGGTAGTTAAATGTGTTTTAATTTTGGCCGGTGATGAAGCCTTGTTTCACAAAAATCAATTTAGCAATTACATTCGATAAATATTGCTAGAAATTTTTACGATGTATAATTTACCCTGTTCTGCCAAGCCAATGCGATAGCGTGATTTAATCGTTTTTAAATGCATTAACTTGAGTGACGAAATGTTAGATGTGTTTTTAATCAGGATATTTGAAGCAGTATGATCCTATCGACAAAAAATCAGTTTCAGCAGTGCCTTTCAACTAGCGAAAATGGCGAGTTCGTTGCTCAATTTAAAGACCTATTGTTAAGTAGTGTTTTTCAGCCAATCTATAATAAGTTCAACGATGTAGTCGGCGTTGAAGCATTAATACGCATATTTAATAACCGAAGCAAAACGTCCATTCGCCCCGACCAGTTTTTTCATTCATCACTCACTCCGCTGGACGATAAAATCAACGTCGAACGTTTGAGCCGCGTCATTCATATCCGCAACTTCGCCATTTCTAGTTTTGCTAACACATCACTATTTCTTAATATTCTCCCTGCTGCAGGAGAATCTTTTGCGTTGAGTGACGTGGAAACGTGCTTGCTTTCTTCAAGGCTCAAAGAGCTTCAGATAGATCGTTCTCAGTTAGTCATGGAACTATTAGAAATAGAAGAAAACAATACGTTTCAATTCAAAACCGCCATTCAAAAACTGTCCGACGCGGGGTATCAGATTGCTATTGATGATTTTGGTGTGAGTGCCTCTACGGAACAAAGGGTTAAACTTCTACAACCTAATATTATAAAGATCGACCGTTCTTTACTTGTTAAATACGTTTCCGGTGATACCTCCCCATTACTCAATGGCGTAAAAATCGCCAATGACATTAACGCAAAGGTTGTCGTCGAAGGCATTGAAACCGAAGAACAATTCCATGCAATGAAATCCCTCAATATTGATATGTATCAGGGCTATTATCTTGCCATGCCGTCACCAATCACACCGACATTAAAGTGCACTGGGTAACCACTTTGCTCTAATATCTCCTCAAACTCCCATAACTTTCAATCTTGCATTATTTCGCCTGCAATTCTTTCTAACTCTTACCAATATTCTTACCCGTTTAATTCCACATAATCAAAATCAACATCTAAACACACCCTTATTTACATAATTTATAACCAATATTTTACATATAAGTAATTTATTGTTTTAGATCATGACTCATTCGATTATGGCTCGTGCTACAAAATAGATTTATGTACATTCATTGACATAGTTTGAAACAGTTTCTTTATAACTTTTATAATTTCACGGAGATTTCTATGTTAGAGCTCTTAATTGGCTTAGTGGTCACTATTTCAGTGGGCTATTTTATCGTCAAAGGCTATAAGCCTGCCGGGGTCCTACTGACCGCAGGTGTATTGTTACTTATCATAACCGGACTGATTGGGCACACCGTTCTACCAGACAATGTTGCATCTACTGGCAATATGCTCACCGATTCGCTGGAATACGTGAAATACATGCTGCAATACCGTGGCGGTGGCTTGGGTATGCAAATCATGTTGTTGTGTGGTTTTGCCTCTTACATGACTCACATCGGCGCGAATAACGTTGTTGTAAAACAGTTTTCTAAGCCGTTGTCGGTTATCAAATCTCCATATGTGTTACTGGTTGCGGCTTATATTGTTGCGTGCTTGATGTCATTAGCTGTCAGCTCTGCAACTGGCCTTGGCGTGCTACTAATGGCAACCCTATTCCCTATGATGACAGCGATGGGTATTTCGCGTCCGGCAGCAGTCGCAGTATGTGCCTCACCAGCAGCCATTATCCTTTCACCTACCTCAGGTGATGTTGTAATTGCAGCGGAGAAATCTGGTTTAGCGCTGCATGTTTTTGCGGTCGAAACGGTTCTACCTGTTTCGATTAGCGCTATCATTGTCATGGCTGCCGCAGCATTTTTCTGGAACAAGTATCTAGATAAGAAAGACAATTCACCTATGGAACGCGTCGATGTTTCAGAGATTGAAGTTAACGCGCCGGCTTACTACGCAATCCTGCCTTTCTTACCTATCATCGGCGTGTTTGTATTCAATGGTGAAACGATTGAAGGCCTTTATCTAGACATTTATACCATTGTGGTACTTTCAATCTTCATTGGTGCACTGGTAGATTTCATTACTAAGCGATTTGATGGACAGAAAACCATCGAAGATCTCGAAGCATGTTACCAAGGAATGGCTGACGCATTTAAAGGCGTTGTTATGCTGTTAGTAGCGGCTGGTGTATTTGCCCAAGGTTTGATGTCCGTTGGAGCGATTGATAACTTACTTCACCTTGCCGAAACAGCAGGCGCAGGTGGTATTGCACTAATGCTTATTTTGACTGGTCTTACCGTTGCCGCTGCAATTGCTACTGGTTCGGGTAACGCACCATTCTATGCTTTTGTGGAGCTTGCACCTTCTCTTGCCGCTAAGATGGGTTTGAATCCAGCGTTTTTAATCATTCCTATGCTACAAGCATCGAATCTAGGTCGTACTATTTCTCCAGTATCCGGTGTAATAGTAGCAACCTCTGGTATGGCTAAGATCAGCCCATTTGAAGTGGTTAAACGAACTTCGGTGCCTGTTATTTGCGGATTGGCGACTGTTATCCTTGGTACACTGGTACTTGTCCCAATGGCTGCCTAGTTTGATGCCAAGCTAGAACTGCATACAAGTAAAAGAAAAAGCTCCTTTTTAAGGAGCTTTTTTATATGCCAATACCTGTGTTCATAAATAGCGGTTTATTTAATGTCGCCATACCTTTCAAGATATAAAACTGTCGCAGCGGTTCTTGAAGGGACTTGAAGCTTTTTAAGTAAACTCTTCATGTGCACTTTCACTGTGGATTCAGAGATAAATAAACGGTCTGCGATTTGTTTATTCCTGAAGCCTTTTGCTACTTCTTGAAGGATCTGGGTTTCACGTTCCGTCAGTGTTTCGAATACATCTTCATGATCTTGACGTTCAGTTAAGTACTTCGCTACTTCCTGGCTATACGCTTTTGCACCAGTGGTTGCTTGCTTTAACAGCTCAACCAACTCGTCTGGCTCGGTATCTTTCAGAAGGTAACCATCCGCACCAGCGCGCACGATTGCTTCAATATCGGCGCTGTTGTCCGAAACGGTAAGAATCACGATTGCAGCTGTCGCGCCGTCTGCGCGCAACGCTTTCAATGTATCCAGACCAGACATACCCTTCATGTTCAAATCAAGCAGTATTAGATCTGGCTCTACTTCGTGAGCCTTTGCAATCGCATCTGCACCATTACTTGCTTCAGCTATAACTTCAAATTCATCTTCAAAGTCGAGTAATTGGCTGATCCCTCTTCTCATCAGAGGATGATCATCCACAAGCATTACTTTACATTCTGTCAAAATTTACGCCCTTTATTAATCTCGTCGGTATTCTAACGTAACTTTACAGCCTTCGTCGTGAGAAGAATCAATACGCAGCTCTCCTTTCAGCCTAGCGGCTCTCTCCTGCATTATACTCATTCCGTAGTGATTAATCTTCTCGCCAGATCGCTCAAATCCAATTCCATCATCAGAAATTTGTACTGTGACGATGCCGTTACTTTCAGCACAAGACACTTCAATCTTGGTTGCTTGTGCGTGTTTAATTGCATTTATTGTCGCTTCACGGATTAGTTGCAATAAGTGGACTTGCTGATGCGCGTCCAAATCCGTGGTCGATAATTCATTGTTAAGTGTAATTTCCGCAGTAGTTTGGTCATCCAGTTGATCCAACATTTCATGCAGCGCTTGACCAAAGCTTCCTTCTTTAATCGCCAATCGGAAAGTGGTGAGCAACTCACGTAATTGGGTATAAGCCGAGGACAGCCCGGTATCAATTTCAGAAATCACCCGCTCTGCTTTCGGTGTGTTATCACTTTCAGGCAGCTTCTTCATCGCTTTCTTAAGCAGCGATACTTGAATCTTCAAATAAGAAAGAGACTGAGCAAGCGAATCATGCAGTTCACGCGCTATCGTCGCACGCTCTTCCATTAGAATTAACTGCTCTGCCTGACGCTGTGCTTGGTTATAGTAGATTGCACGCGACAGAATGTGCACAAAGTTATCGAGAAGCGCTTGATCCGGACACGGCAGCCCACACTGCAGATGCAGGTATCCCAAATGTTGATTGTCGAGCGTCAGGGCTCGCGATGTAAACTCGTCACCTTTGGGTTCGCCCCAAACTAGCATCGAGTTTGGTTCACCGAATTCATCAATTTCAAGCTTAGCTGCTATCACGCCTTCTAAGCTGACAACCTGCTTCAATATCGCCTCAAAATTGTCTTGGGTAATTCTCGCCGCGGTAAGCTCTTGAGACGATTTATACAGCACTTCTAATGAGTGATTCGCATGCTGAAGTTTATGCGTTTTCTCGTTGACCGCTTTTTCTAGCCCACGATATAGTTTGCCGAGATCAGACGCCATATGATTAAAAGTACGCGCTAAAATACCCATTTCGCTGTTACTGCTGGTATCGAGCTCAACATCAAATGAACGAGAGGTAATCTGTTCACTGGCAATCACCAACGCTTGGAGCGGCTTGACCACTTCTCTTCGCACAAAGTGGACAACGTAAACAGCCAATAGCAAAATCGCACCTAGACCAATGCCACCAACCCAAGCTAATTTAATCAGTTTAAGTTCGGAGAACTCCTGTAGCTTGTATACAAACGCATCAATTTGGGAAACAAACCCAGCAACCAACTCTAGATAGTGGTCGTTGTTGGGGCTCTGTAACACGTCTTTGAGTTCATGCCATCGTATGATGAGAAGATAGTAATCGTTAGTGATGTCGTCAGGAACCGTCCAGTTCTGCAACGCTTTCATCGACGGAGAATAAATAGAACGCTCAAATAGCTCGATGTGCTCCGAATAATCAACAGAGCTAATCTGAATGTCATGTGCGAGGCGATAGCTCTGCATTCGCATTGAACCAGCAATATTCACTGCTTCGGCATCGTTAAGGCTCGATGCTAAGGTAATGATTGCAAAGCTAGTAGTAGCGATCGACAGCAGTACAATCAAAGACATTGCTTTCGCGATGGTGCGTGTTACCGACCGTTTAACACTCTTCAACAAAACTCTCTCCCAGTGATTATTGTTAACTTATTTTCTTCGTGAGCGAGTCCATTATCTGTCAACTATATCAATATGTGATCACTCTCGACGGAATTTATTGATCTAAAACAAAAATACCCCCTCATTACCCCCTTGGGGGTATTTATTGAAATGTGTCAAAAACTAAAATTTATGTAAGCATAAATGAAAGATTATTAATAATAATAAGCTACTCTTAAGTAGTAATTCTCAATAGTTAGGTGAAGTAGTGGTAGACCTTTCAAGAAGACGCCTGTTTAAAAGAAAAGTTGTTAACAGCGACCAGCTCTGCCTACCCTGGGTTAAAGACCCAAGCCACTTTACTAACGATTGCACTCGCTGTGGCAAGTGCGTTGAGAATTGCGAAACCAACATAATTGTTAATGGCGATGGCGGCTTTCCTACCATCGATTTTTCAATTGGTGAGTGTACATTTTGTTACCAATGTGCGATTGCATGCCCGGAGTCACTTTTTAAACAAGAAGATACGGCACCTTGGCAATCAGTAGCTACTATTAATAACAAGTGCTTATCACAGCAGAATATTGAATGCCGTAGCTGTGGTGATATGTGCGATTCAATGGCAATACAGTTTAAGTTGGAGGTGGGTAAAGTTGCCCAACCCCATATAAATCTAGATGAGTGTAATGGTTGTGGCGCCTGTGTAGCAGTCTGCCCTACTTCATCCATCGATGTGAGCAATTTTAATAATAACGAGAGATAACTATGGCACTAAATGAAGTGCACATTTCGAGTTTAGTGGTGCATGTTTCGCCAGAGCACTTAACTGAAATCAAAACTCAAATAGAAACATTCGATTGTACTGAGATTTACGGTGATAGCCCTGAAGGCAAGATCGTGGTTGTTCTTGAGACAGAAAACCAAGGTTTTGTAACGGATACCATCGATGCTATCAACAATCTTCCAAATGTTCTGAGCACAGTATTGGTTTACCACCAAATCGAAACTGACTTAGACGATACGGATATAGACACTGGAACTAACCATTCCCAAATTGAGGGTGAAGTATGAAAATGACAAGACGTGCGTTTGTGAAAGCAAACGCAGCAGCATCAGCAGCTGCAGTCGCGGGCGTTACACTGCCAGCATCTGCAACCAATCTGATTGCTAGCTCCGACCAAACAAAAATCACGTGGGACAAAGCACCTTGTCGTTTTTGTGGTACTGGCTGTTCAGTATTAGTTGGTACTCAAAACGGTAAAGTAGTAGCAACTCAAGGTGATCCAGAAGCGCCAGTGAACAAAGGCCTAAACTGTATCAAGGGCTACTTCTTGTCGAAAATCATGTACGGTAAAGACCGTCTTGAAACGCCAATGCTTCGTATGAAAGATGGCAAGTACGACAAAAACGGCGACTTCACTCCTGTATCTTGGGACGTAGCATTCGACACCATGGCTGAAAAGTGGAAAGAAGCACTTAAAAAGCAAGGTCCTTCTGGCGTAGGTATGTTCGGTTCAGGTCAATGGACCGTTATGGAAGGCTACGCAGCCGCTAAAATGATGAAAGCCGGTCTGCGCTCAAACAACATTGACCCTAACGCTCGCCACTGTATGGCATCAGCGGTAGTTGGTTTTATGCGTTCGTTTGGTATTGATGAACCAATGGGCTGTTACGATGACTTCGAGCACGCTGATTCATTCGTGCTATGGGGTTCAAACATGGCAGAAATGCACCCAGTATTATGGACTCGCATCACTGACCGTCGTCTAAGCCACCCTCATGTTAAAGTAAACGTACTGTCTACGTTCTATCATCGTTCTTTCGAATTGGCGGACGAAGGTTACATCTTCGAACCACAAACAGACCTAGCGATTGCGAACTACATCGCAAACTACATCATCCAAAATGATGCGGTAAACTGGGACTTCGTGAACAAGCACACGACATTCAAGCAAGCAACAACCGATATCGGTTACGGCCTGCGTGATGACAATCCTATTCAGATGAAAGCGAAAAACCCTAACTCGGGTGACATGAGCAGCATTTCATTTGAAGAATACAAAAAATCAGTTGCACCATACGACGCTAAGATGACATCTGAGCTTTCAGGTGTTTCTGAAGATAAACTTTTAGAGTTAGCTAAGCAGTACGCAGATCCTAACACTAAGGTAATGTCACTATGGACTATGGGTACTAACCAGCACACTCGTGGTGTTTGGGTTAACAGCCTGATTTACAACCTACACCTTCTAACTGGTAAGATTTCTACTCCGGGTAACAGCCCATTCTCACTAACCGGTCAACCTTCAGCATGTGGTACAGCACGTGAAGTTGGTACGTTTGCTCACCGTCTGCCTGCAGATATGGTTGTTGCAAACCCTAAACACCGTAAAGTAGCAGAGAAAATTTGGAACATTCCAGATGGCGTTATCCCACCGAAACCAGGTTACCACGCTGTACTTCAAGACCGCATGCTAAAAGACGGTAAGCTAAACGCTTATTGGGTAATGTGTAACAACAACATGCAAGCTGGTCCAAACATTAACGAAGAGCGTCTGCCAGGTTATCGTAACCCTGAAAACTTCATCGTTTGTTCTGACCCATACCCAACAGCAACAGCGCAAGCTGCTGACCTTGTTCTTCCAACTGCAATGTGGATTGAAAAAGAAGGTGCTTACGGTAACGCAGAACGTCGTACTCAAGCTTGGTACCAACAAGTTGGCACCGTTGGTGAAGCGAAGTCAGACTTATGGCAAATCATGGAGTTCTCTAAGCGCTTCAAGATGGAAGAAGTTTGGACTGAAGAGATGCTAGCAAAAGCACCTCAGTACCGCGGTAAAACTATGTATGACATGCTGTTCAAAAACGGTCAGGTTGATAAGTTCCCTATCGAAGAAGCTCGTGAGCTTAACGATGATGCTCACCACTTTGGCTACTATGTACAAAAAGGTCTATTCGAAGAATACGCGACCTTCGGACGTGGTAAAGCACACGATTTGGCACCTTATGATGTATACCACCAAGTACGCGGTCTACGCTGGCCTGTTGTTGATGGTAAAGAAACACTTTGGCGCTACAAAGAAGGTTCTGATCCATATGCTAAGAAAGGCTCAGGCTGGGATTTCTACGGTAAACCAGACGGCAAAGCATTCATTATTTCTGCTCCATATGAAGCGCCACCAGAGTCTCCGGATGAAGAGTTTGACATGTGGCTATGTACCGGCCGTGTTCTGGAGCACTGGCATACAGGTACTATGACTCGCCGTGTGCCAGAACTGTACAAAGCGGTTCCTGATGCATTGTGTTACATCCACCCTGCTGATGCGAAAGCGAAAGGCCTACGCCGTGGTGACGAAGTTCTTATAGAGAACAAGCGTGGTGAAGTTCGCGTACGTGTTGAAACACGCGGTCGAAACCGTCCACCTCAAGGGTTGGTATTCGTACCATTCTTTGATGCACGAATCCTGATTAACAAACTGATCTTAGATACCGATCCTCTGTCTAAACAGACAGACTTCAAGAAGTGTCCGGTGAAGATCACTAAAGTTTCTTAATTACTTACGGAATCAAGCTGGCAGCCTGTTTTTCAGGCTGCCAAATCAAAGAATTAGCCATAAGGCGGAGAATTTAACATGAAAAAACTGATTACAGCGCTTTTGTCAGTTGGTGTTCTACTAACAGGTGTAGCCCAAGCTGAATTGGACAACCCTGGTGGTATCGGTGGGCTTGAATCACTGCGTGGTGCAAGTGAGCTTGAAACCACTCGTCCAGCTGATGATTTTAAAAAGTTCCCACGTGAACAAGCACTAGATAGCAGCTACGTTTACCAGCCACCTCTTATTCCACACAACATCCGTGGCTACGAGGTATCTCTAAACGCGAACAAATGTCTAGCTTGTCATAGCTGGAAAAACGCGAAAGAAATGGGTGCAACTAAGATCAGCGTTACCCACTACGTAAACCGCGAAGACGCCGTACTAGCTGATATGTCGCCGCGCCGTTACTTCTGTCTACAATGTCACGTTCCTCAAGCTAATGCTCAACCGCTTGTTGAAAATGAATTCAAGAGTGTAGATTCACTTAAATAAGTGACTAGCGAGTAAATAAGAGGCGATCTATGAAATTATTGAAAGCGTTTTGGAAAAGGCTAACAAGCCCAAGTAAAGCTGCCGTAGGTGTAGTTTTATTTATGGGTTTCGCTGGTGGTCTTCTATTCTGGGGGGCATTCAACACGGGTATGGAAGCAACTAACACAGAAGAATTCTGTTCTGGTTGTCACGCACCTATTGTTGCTGAAATCCAAGAGACCATCCACTACTCTAACCGTTCAGGTGTTCGTGCTATCTGTTCTGACTGTCACGTACCACATGAGTGGACAGACAAAATTGTTCGTAAGGTACAAGCATCAAAAGAGCTATTTGCACACTTTATAACGAAGACAATCGACACTCCGGAGAAATTCCAAGAGCGTCGCGCTCACTTGGCCGAGCGAGAATGGGCTCGTTTGAAGAACAACGATTCCTTAGAATGTCGTAACTGTCATGAGTTTGAGTTTATGGACTTCTCAGAGCAAAGCACACGTAGCTCTAAGCAACACTCTACAGCGCTAGCATCTGGTGAGAAAACATGTGTAGACTGTCACAAAGGTATCGCGCATAAACTACCAGACATGCACGGCGTTGAAGGCTGGCAATAAGGAGAACAGACAATGAGTACATTAGAATCCGTTATCTGGCATATCCTTGGCTACAGCGCAATGCCAGTCATAATACTCGGTGGCTTTGCCGGTGTCGCAGTTGTGTCACTTTGGCTGCTGTCACTAGGTAAAGACAAAGAAGTTGAATAAATAAAGCATCACAATTTTGCCTATTTTGTACGATGCAAAAAAGCCACCGATTCGGTGGCTTTTCTTTTATCAAGATTTAAATTTAGCCTGGGTATCCGTCTGGATTGTTAGATTGCCAGCGCCACGTATCTTCTGTCATCTCGTTAAGCGTACGCTCCGCTTTCCATCCTAGATCGTTAATTGCCTTAGAAGGATCAGCCCAACATTCAGCGATATCCCCTGCTCTTCGCTCCACCAGCTTATAAGGCACAGGCTTACCAGAAGCGGCTTCAAATGCTTTGACCATTTCCAGTACGCTATAGCCGTTACCAGTGCCTAAGTTGTAGATATGCAGCCCAGATTTATTACCTACTTTCTCCAACGCAGCAACATGACCATCGGATAAGTCCATAACGTGGATATAGTCACGTACGCCAGTACCGTCTTTAGTTGGGTAATCGCTGCCAAACACAGATAAGAACTCACGTCTGCCAACAGCGACTTGAGATACAAATGGCATCAAGTTGTTTGGGATTCCTTGAGGATCCTCCCCAAGTTCACCACTAGGATGAGAACCTACTGGGTTGAAATAACGCAGTAGCGTAATGCTCCAGTCTGAGTTAGCCTTTTGAAAATCCGTCAAGCACTCTTCAACCATAAGTTTACTGCGTCCATATGGGTTAGTCGCACTGGTAGGAAAGTCTTCAGTAATAGGCACTGACGCAGGGTCACCGTATACCGTTGCAGATGAACTGAATACCAATGTTTTTACCCCGGCTTCACGCATAGCGTCAACTAGCACAAGCGTACCATTGACGTTGTTATCGTAATACTCTAGAGGCTTTTCTACCGACTCGCCTACCGCTTTAAGGCCAGCAAAATGAATGACGCTCTCAATAGCGTTATCTTTCAAAGCTGATGTCAGTAAGCCTTTGTCACGGATATCGCCTTCAATAAACTTTGGACGCACACCTGCTACTTTTTCAATTCTATCCAGAACCGTATTCTTACTGTTATAGAGGTTGTCCAAGATAATAGGCGTCATTCCTGCTTGGATCATTTGAATACAAGTGTGGCTTCCGATATATCCCATACCACCGGTAACTAAAACATTCATTGTTTCTAACCTTCTGATAAATTTTGGAAATTGTACCTAACTATAGATAAACCTCAATCCACAAAATGAGATTGTTCGTCAATTTCTTTGCGCAGAATGTCAATTTATTAAATCTATTAACCAGTACGCAATTTACTGTGCACAACATAGCGACCTTTCCCAGATGACTTCGCTTGGTACATCGCTGTGTCTGCCGCTTTCATAATTTCATCTTGAGATTCACTGCCACCCGTAATATGGTAGCCACCAATACTCGCACCAACACGCAGTACACGGCCTTTATAAATTATCTCTTTTTCCATTAAGCTTAGCAGCCTTACCGCGCAGTCCTCTAAGCTATCGACATCACACGAGCGCAACACCAAAACAAACTCATCCCCAGACAGTCTTGCAACTAAATCTTGGCTTTGAACTTGGGAAAGCAAACGTTCGGCTACTTGCTTCAAGACTTCATCGCCGGCATCGTGGCCATAGGTATCATTGACTTGCTTAAAGCCATCGAGATCTAAGTATAGAAGGCCAACACCCTCTTCGATGCAGTATTGTGGCGAAAGTATCTCATCCATAACACGGTTCAACTGCGCTCTATTGGCTAGACCTGTTAGTAAATCGTGATGAGCCAAATATTCGAGGCGTTCCATCTCTTTCATATTAGAAAGATCAGACAAAATAAGTACGTAATCGTAGACGCTATCACCTTCTTCAGTCGCGATTCGGTTTACTTTGACAAACATCGGAATCGCTTGGCCTGAGGAGTGCTTTTCCCAAATTTCTCCTTGCCATTGGCCAAAGTTGTCTACTGACTCAATAATCGTCGGCATCAAAGTACCAAATTGGCGCCACTCCAATACATCAGACGGTCGCTTATTCATCAACTGCTCTTGTGAATATCCAAGTAACTTTGCTACCGCTGGGTTAGTCATGGTGATCACACCATCTTGATTAAGTACAACTAATCCATCTTGGCTGTTTTCAAATACTCCGGCCGCGAGTTTTTGACGTTTAAGCGCCGCTTCAACTACAGTCACATCTCTGATTGCAAACAAGAATTGGTCTTGGCGTGACAGCTTCCTACAGCTCACTTTAAGAAGCTGTTTATCACTGAATACATTGGTGAATACCAACAATTCATCGTCAAACTCTTTACCCGTTTTGACCGCATCTAATAGTAAGTGATACTTGTCCGTATTGAGTATTTCTAGGAAGTTGGCGCCTTTCAGGTAGGCAGGTGTGCACTTAAACACTTCATTACTCGCAGCATTGCTGTGCAGGATATTTCCACTGCTATCAACAACAACTAATGCATGGCGAACCGCTTCGACCACTTCGTTAACAAAGAATTTTTCTTGCTCTAGCTTATCTAAGGTATACGCAACTTGCTGATCACGTTGACCAATTTTATCTAGCATGTGATTAAACGCGTTCACTAGATCGCCTATCTCGTCGCTTGAAGAAGCGGACAGTCTCGTGCTTTGAGTCTTACGCTCATTAAATGACTGGATGGCTTGGTTCAACGCATAAACCGGATCGAGTATAAACTTTTGCGCCATTAAATAGAGCGTTGCTGAGGAGATCACCAATAAGCCTAAAAACAACATAGCGTTATTGACAGTGCGATCGTAAATTTTTGAAAACGACGACTTAGAGACAACAACCCTTAATTTAGCAATCACCTCACCTTCGACTAAGATAGGGACCAGCAAAAATAGATGCTTATCGCCCATTGAGTAACCTTGTTTAACAATCTCGGCACGCTGAGTTGCATTCGGAATGGGCGCACTTGCGTCTCTGCGTTCATACATAGAGAAAAGCTGGCCATCAGCAGTGTACAGCTTCACTCGTAAGATCTGTTCATCGGCAGAAAATGCTGAAAGAACTTCTTTAGCACCCAAACTATCGTTAAACAAAATTGCAGCTTGCAAGTTATAGGCAACACCGTTCGCTAGTACTTTAGTTCGCTCGACGAGTACATCTTTTTGCTCTGAGTGGCTCGATACAAAACTATAAAGCTGTGACACAAAGAAAATTACGACACTAAATAGAATTATCGGAGTGAGCAGTTTACTTCGTAAGGAGAAAGTACTAATCATCTTGGCTGCCCCCTTCGATAATTGAAATTCGTAACAGGCTGGATGAAATCGAGTAGCTGCCGATATTATCTATATTAATCTTAGGTTTGATTCGGCCTTCACTCGGCACAAGTGCGATAACGCCTCCTCGCTCCGTAAAGCGTTTTGAATCACTTATCGTCACCATCGAATCACTATGAGTGATGTCTTGAGACAAAAGGCTCTTTTTTGAAACGAACAACACATTACACTTTTCACTAATGCCGGGATATAAAGCGAGCGGCATCGAGCGAATGGTCTTCCCTTGAATAATGACGTCAAGTAATCGGGCGATTTGCTGATCTCCTTCAACACAAAAATTCAGTGATGTCATCGACGCCTCATCGGGCCAATTAATGAAATTAGCAATTCTAAATACATAAACTGCCAATACTTCTTCTGGTTTATAGGCGGCATGGAGATGCCCTGGAACCGCTACGCACACCATTAGAATCATTGCGATATAAATGCGCTTAAAATTCATAGGATACTCTCAGGTAAGCCAGTTGCTCTTGTGTATACCTCATCCAATCTTGAGTATATCCTTCCTTTTCTCCTAGATTTTTGACGATCGCTTCAAACAAGGGGGCATGCGAATGTTTTTGCCACGCTAGCCTTAGATCAACGGCGATAAAATTAGGTACTTGTTCATACTGCTGCGCATACTCAATTTCTTGAGCTCGAATTAAGAAGTCGAATTGCCATTGTGGATTAATGTCGAACAGCCCCTGCACTGTAGCCAGATGTTGATGTTCAACGGTATATAAGTTTTTAGATTCTCCCGTCGAATATTGACCACCGTCCCATTCTCCCTGAGCAGAGAAGTAGGTGTATGTACCAAATACCTTAAACCAATCTCTTACTGGCCACTGAGCCGCTAGCTCTAGTCCATGACTGTCTAGCGAATAGTCATCTGTTGTCACATTCACATCTACCTGATAGTAGTCTGGGTGGTAACCAATGAAATCCTGGCCTCTTACATTGTCATGTTGACTGTAAAATACGGTAGCATCGAGCTCCAATCCCGCTGACAAGTAGCGATAACCTAGTTCATAGGTCGTCACAATTTCTGGTGACATATCAGGTTGAGGATAATATCCCGCAATCCAATAGGCGTCCCCTTGAGGGTAGTTATTAAAATAGTACGAATTCGTTTCAATATAGGACGGTGCCGTGGCACTGCGACCAATTCCAGCCCAGAATGATTGGTTGTCCGATACTTGATACAAAGCACGAGCTTGAGGCGAGAGTTCAAATGCGCTGGTATGTTCGAAGTACTCACCTTTTATACCAAAAACAGTTTTGAATGATTCGGTCCAGAATTTGTCCGATTGAATGTACGCGCTAGCTATACTGTCACGAGTCGAATCACCGCTGAACGCTCGAATAAAATAATCAATATTATTGAAGTCCACATCGGAAATCTCAGAACCAAAATCAATCGCCACGTATCGATAAGCAAATCCGTACGACACAATTTGGGTTGGTTCCAGATCTTGGACAAAATTGGCTTCTATATCGAATGTTGTGTATGTGCCCGGCGCGTCCAATGCCTCATCTTTATTGGTTTCAAGCGCAATCATACTGTTGGCATGAACAGACTCTGATAGTTCGTGCTCAGTATTGAGCTGAACATAAGCCGAGTGACTGGCAACGTCACCCTCCGAGCTTGTTAGCCCTTGCGACTGGCCATTTTCATATTGAACCTGATAAAAGGTTCGGTCGTATTTAGATTGCTCTCCACCAAATCGTAGTGTCCACTGTTCCTCATTTTCTAGCACTACACCAGCCGACTCTCTTAACCAATGTTGTGCGTCACTTGAAAAATCACGTTTCTCATCTCTTCGCTTATAAAACGCTCTGCCCGTCACTGATTCATTAAGCTGTAAACCATGTCGAACGCTCGTAATATAATCACCATTGTCTGCAAATGCCCCTTTTACGAACGTTCCTAACGTATCTTGCGTCGACTTGGTGATGATATTAATGACGCCATTAACTGCATTTCCTCCCCACATCGCCCCACCTGGGCCACGCAGTACTTCAATGCGGTCTATATCCGGCAATATATAGTCAACATCGGACCAATAGACCCCGCCATAAACTGGGCTGAATAAGCTACGTCCATCTATCATGACTAGCATTTTATTGTACAAGCCGTCATGAAACCCACGGGACGAAACCATGGGCTCTGTTTGAGAAAACATAGAAACATTGAGGCCAGGGACTAACGCCAGTGCTTGAGCTATCGTTGTGGCACCGCTACGTTGAATACGGTCGCTTTCGAGTACATAAACGGACGATGGAATATCGGTCAGCTGCTGAGAGTATTTTGACGCTGTCTGCATCTCAATTTGAAGTAAAGAAAGTTCTTCTAAGCTCATTGACATGAGATGCTCTAAGGCACTCTCTTCAGCCAGAACTGGGCGGGAAACTAGAGAAAGAAAAAGAGACGTTAACAACGTGTATTTCATACAGCACTCTCGTAATATTAGTGAGTACTATTATTCCATTTATTGATAGAAATATACATACAGCATGATAGGTCTATATACCAAAACCCGCTAAATGATGAATTCGATCACTGTTTATATTTAACAATGATAAATATTACACTGATTACACATGGAACACGTGGATACACTGATGAAGAAACGAACAATCACATTAAACTGCGATATGGGCGAGAGCTACGGCTCTTGGAAAATGGGTTTAGATGAAGACGTTATCCCATTTATAGACATGAGCAACATCGCTTGTGGTTTCCACGCCTCAGACCCCCACATCATGAGCCATACCATCGATTTAGCCATCAAGCACAATGTCATGATTGGTGCTCACCCGAGCTACCCAGACCTACATGGTTTTGGTCGTCGTTCTATGGCGTTTTCGGCCAGTGAATTGGGAGAGATTTTGATTTATCAGATTGGTGCGCTCAAAGCGTTATGTGAGAGCAAAAACACCGAGCTTAGCTACGTAAAACCTCATGGTGCTTTGTATAACGATATGATGAGAGACCAAGAGATTTTTGCCGCTGTCGCCGATGCAGTGTCCTGCTTTAATGTGCCATTAATGATGCTTGCAACTCAAGACAACCAAGCATTTCTCGACATTGCAGAAAGGTACGATCTCCCACTGATCTTTGAAGCATTTGCCGACAGAGCCTATCTCGCTAATGGCATGCTTGCTCCGCGTTCAGAAAAAGGAGCGGTTCTTGGCAATGAAGAGGATATTCTTAATCAAATAAAACAGCTAGTCAGCTATGGCAAGGTCACCACCTTAGATGGCTTTGTTATCCCTATAGAGGCAGACACAATATGTGTTCACGGTGATAACCAAGAAGCTATCGCCCTAATTGAAAATATCGCGCAGACTATCGACAACCTAAGCCAACGCTAGCTCGTTGTTTTACCGATAGATCTTACTTTACAGATAGTTATTACTTTGCAGTCAGTACTGCGCTCTCAATAACAACGGTGCTTTAAAACCACATAAACGTTATAGAATCAAATGAACGTTGGAGTATCAAATGGATTTTGAATTCACTCTCGAACCAATCGCCGAATGTTCAACTCTGGTGTGCTTTAACAGTACTCCGTCACCTGCCCTTTCATTGCATATCGCTCAAGTCAGCAAAGCCATACATGACGAGCTTGACACGCTCGTCATGAACGTTACGCCTTCTTACCACACCATTTTGGTGGATTACTTACCTCACCGTGTCAACGTTTTCGAATTTCATGCACGTCTAGAAAGCGTCATCAAACATACTCAGGTTAATTTAGATGCGAGTCTCGCTCCCATCATTGAGTTACCTGTCTACTACGATATTGACGTCGGACCCGATATCCCGTTGTATCAAGCTAAGGGAATTGCAATAGAAGATCTCATAGAGGCTCATACCTCCGTTAGCTACACCGTTTCTGCTGTTGGATTCGCGCCAGGGTTTGCGTTTCTAACCAGCGTTGCTGAGTCGTTACAGCTTCCACGTAAAAGCAGCCCTAGATTACGGGTTCCGAAAGGCAGCGTTGCGATCGCCGATAATCAAACGGCTGTTTACCCAAATCTATCTCCAGGTGGATGGAATATCATTGGTAACTGCCCTATCGACTTATATGATCCCAATAATTCCCCTATGACACCTTTCGAAATTGGGGCTCAAGTCCAGTTTCGCTCGATCAGCAAACAAGAATTCACTTCTTTGGGTGGCGTGATTTCATCGGAGGTGTTCAATGAGCTATCTTAACGTCATCAAACCCGGACAACTTAGCTTAATTCAAGATTTCGGCCGCTATGGGCATAGCCAATCAGGTGTGACACAAGGTGGTCCTGTAGATGATTACGCCTATAGCTGGGCCAATCATCTGCTTTCTAACCCTATCAATAGCTCGACGCTGGAAATCACCTTGGGGCAAGCCGAGTTTAAGGCCCAAGGCGACTGTGAACTTGCTATAGCTGGAGGAAACTTAAACGCTAAATTAGACGGTCGAACGATCCCTAACTGGAGTAACTTCTGTGTGCGTAAAGGACAAACCCTTACCTTCGGCTTACCATCCAATGGCCTTCGAGCCTATTTGGCCGTAAAGGGAGGCTTTAACGTGCTTCCTCAGCTTGGAAGCACGGCAACCGTAGTGCGTGAGAACTTGGGAGGCTTAGAGCAACAGGGGTTAAGATTACAAGCGGGAGACCAGCTCTCATTTAACTCACACAATTTAAGCAAGCAAAGCGTACAAACAACCTTTCGTTATCAGCCCAACTACAATTTACCGCTGCAACTGAGAGTGATAGAAAGCTACCAAAACGAGTTATTTTCAGAATCAGCTCAGCAGTCGATTTATCAACAGACGTTCCAAGTCAGTCAGCATATCGATCGGATGGGTTATCGTTTAACGGGCGGGAGCATTACTCCGCCTAGTAATGGTGTGATTAGCGAAGGGATTGCACTTGGCTCAATCCAAATACCGCCAAATGGAGAGCCAATTATATTGCTCAATGACAGGCAGACTATTGGCGGATATCCTAAATTTGGCTGCGTCGCGCGTATCGACCTGCCTAGACTCGCTCAAGCAAAACCTGGACAAGAAGTGCAATTTGTAAAAGGTGATTTACTTGGATTGCAAACCGTTTGGGCTAAATGGGCCCGATTTTTTGGCTATTAGAGTCTGTTGAGCATACAGATAATACAAAGGGGAAGCATTTGCTCCCCCTTTGTTTATTCAAGCAAATCAATTCGGTTCTATCTCTCACCTATCACAATAGCCAACTGCTTTGGATATCCGCGACTTATAGCTAACTCACAAGCTAAGGTTTCAACTTGCTCTTCGGTCAGCGACATACTTAGAGGGTGTAGCTGCTCAATATTCTCAGGTTGATAATCTTCAACCAAACTCCAATGTTCAATGATCTTAGAAGCTGCTTCTAATGCCGACGACCCTTTAACCACTTCCATTCGAGCATAATTTTCGTTTTCAAATGTCACATCCGCAGCCCGCAGCGTTTCATCTCGACCTGGGATTTGTTGTGCACCGTATAACGGCTTGCCCGCCACTTTTGCTGAATCAAAGCTTGGGACATATCGAGCCACATGCTCTATCGCCCGTTCTGTGCGTAATTGAACAACATCTGGCTGCCAACCTTTTTCTAACTTGTTGGTCAGAACTTCAGGTAACTTAGGATGAGAAGATTGGTAACAAGACGACACGAGTCCGCCTTCAAAAAGGGTAATATCTTCGGTCATGCCATGGAGTTGGAACACACCATCAGCATAGGGAGTTAACTGGGCCATCCCATTTGGTGTCCCTCTTTCACCATGGAAGATCACTTCTGGCCACTGGGCTTGTCCATTTCCCCATTGAGTCACATAAGCGGCCTTGAATTCAACCAAGCGAGAGCGAGGTAGCTCCGCGCTATCGTCGACCTGGCCTGTTTGATAACCACAAGCGTTAATCAAATATTCCGCATGAAGCTCTTTCACATCACCTTGGGAGTCTTTGTACGTGAGCACCCAGCATTCATCTTTTCGCTGCGCCCGCAATAAGGTGCTATTGAGCATCAGTCGACTGCATTTTGACTGCTGAATCGTAAGCGTTGCACTGGCCGCCAAGCGAAAGACACTCCAGCCATATTCATTAACGGCAACAACGGGATATTTAATAGAGTCTAAGTCTACCGATTTAGCAAAAGGTATAAGCCATTGCTCAAAAGATGTTGGCGTATCAGGTTGAGACTGACCTGCGAGCAACTCAAGCTCTTCACGCTCGAATAATCGATAATACTGCTTAGGGTCACCCAGCACTTGATTTTTGGGGTCTTGGTCTACTAGCGTTTGATAGCTACTTGTAATGCGTTTTAGGCGCGGAACTAACTCTTTCGGGCAACCCGTGTCAGTATGAGGCACCGCAATGACGGTAGGCCTCTTATTAATAGTATGGGGAAACAAACGAACGGAAGCGATGGACTGCTCTAGTAACTCGATGCATTGCTGTTCTGATATCTCGCGATACAGATTGCCACCAGCGTGAAGATGGCAGATTGGTGGGCCATTGACTAGCCCAGGGCCTTTTTCCAACAGAGCAACATCAATTCCCAATTCACCTAAGTGAACTGCAGCTGTTGCTCCCGAAACACCACCACCAATGATGGCAATTTTTACAGATTGTGACGCAGATTCGTGTGTTTTCATTTCAAACGCTATGCTTTTATTCTGCCAGCATTTTAAAGCCAAACACCTCGTATGAAAATCACATTTTTTGAGTGGGATTTTAGTGGTGATCTGCGTGCTAGAATCAAGGTTTTCATACAAGTTATTAACACGTAGCAAGGCATACAGAATCTTTATGCCGTTTTAATGAAAATTAGCTAAAAAAGATTGAAAAAACTCTTGACTCATTAATCCCCGAATCTGAATTTTTACTCTGTGTGAATAACAAAAATTGCTGCAGCCAAAGCAGCATGTGGGCTGCGCCTCGATACCAAGTTATCTACAGGGTAAGTTATCCAAAACTTTATCCACTGTTTTTGTGGATAACTGAATATCGAGGCACTCCCAGTTTTAGCTAAACGCTTTATTGATAGGGGTTAGCAGCTTATTTATCAAACTATTAACAACCAAGAAAAGTGTGCAAAAAGCAACCACAGGGAGCAATAACCATAACCAAATATGTATCTGTGGATCGAGCTCAAAACCGAATTTCATGATACTTGCCACAACGATTTCCGCCCCTAAACTCGCAACTAAACTCGCCGTTAGAGCCATGATTCCATATTCAGCCCAGATGGTTGTACTTATCCGCTTTCTACTTGCTCCAAGAGTACGATACAACCTGACTTCCTGTTGACGCTGACTCAAGTTCAACCGCAATAATGTGAAGATCAAAAGCAATCCAGCAACACCCGATAGCCCAGCAAGCACCGTAATAGACAATACAATATTGGCGAGCAAGTCTCTGATCTTGTCCCCCATCCTTCTAATGTCCATCAAACTCACTGTTGGAAAATCTCGCGAAAGCTTAGAAATCAAGTCATTATGGGTATCATCTAATCGGAAACTCACCAGATAAGAAGCTGGGAAATTCGCCAAAACATCAGGAGTAAAAATAAAGTAGAAGTTTGGTTTCATCTCTCGCCATTCCACCGCTCGGATGGTGTTGACTTCCGCGGTATAGGTTTGAGAGGCGATGGAAAACTCTAATTTATCCCCAATTTTCAAGCCAAGCGCTTGTGCAACTTCGCTTTCAACTGATACACCGTTGGTCTGTGTCCAATTACCTTCTAGTGTTTCATTGTACTTAGGTAGCGTATCCGCCCAAGTAAAGTTCAACTCGCGCCTTAGCGCGTCTGTTTTTTCCTCAGCGCCATCAACTTGCTTTGCAGGCTCATCGTTCACCTTAGTCAAGCGTCCGCGAATAATTGGGAAGGCTTCAGAGCGTTCGATATTGTTTTCATCTAATACGTTCAAATATTGCTGCTGCTCATAGTCCGCAATATTCAACGCAAAAGCGTTAGGCGCGTTTTCTGGCAATGTCTGCTGCCAGTCTGAAAGAAGATCGGTACGAATTAACCAAATCGTCGCGATAAGCATCAACGAAAGCCCTAGCGCCCCGAATTGAAACCCTGTCGCAACGGGTGAACGGTTGATACGGCTCAACGCCAGTTTCATGGATACGCCAACCGGTGCCTTGGCTAACAATCGATTGATTAATACACCACATACAGCCAATACAGCGAACAAAGTGACAACACCAAACAGCACCATCCAAACCATTTGATTGTCGCCATACGCAAATCCTAAAGCAGCGATGGGTAAGGCAATAAGCCATAGTGACTTTTTGCTGCTACCTGTTACCTGCTGAGCTTGCATCACATTGGCAGCACTGACATTAAGTAATCCCATCAATGGAATACTCAGCGCTGGCAAAGCAATCACAACACTGGTACCAATCGCAAGAACAAAAGGATAAATGCCGTAACTCGGAAGCGGATCAGGAAGGAGGTCAACTAACGGGATCCTCAACAAAAACTCTAAACCGACTCCTATTAGTGAGCCGACTACCGCTGAAGTCACAAACAGTAAGGCAACCTGAGTAACAAGCCAGCGCTGCAGCCAACGTTTTGTCGCACCAAGACTTTTTAACATCGCGATAGTCGTACGACGGGTAGAAACATAATGCTGACAAGTAAGAACTAGTGTGGTTGCTGCCATGAGCACGACAATAGCGACACTTAAAGACAAATACTGTTGAGTCTGCGTAAAGACTTCGTTAGTGCGGCTACCACTATTTTCATCACGCCAGCGATCGCTCGGTTGAAGTTCTATCTCTGACTTTAATGCGTCAATAGCCGCAGCATCGCCATTTATGAACAAGCGGTATTGGACACGGCTTCCCATCTGAATAGCCCCTGTTTTATCCACATCTTGCTGATGAATAAAAACGGTAGGCATTTGTTGGAATGGGTTGAAGCTCATCCCTGGCTCTTCTGCAATACGACCAGAAACAGTGAAGTCAGCATTACCAATGGACAGCGTTTGTCCCACTTCGGTATTTAACTGCGCAAACAAGCGCTCATCCAGCCAGAGCTCCCCGGGCTTTATGTTGGATTGAGCCCCCTCATCGCCCACTAACACCATCTCGCCTTGCAGTGGATAATTGCTTTCGATCGCTTTAACCATAACAAGCTGCATACCTTGGTCACTGAATGCCATGGTTGAAAAGCGAGTATAGTTCGAGGTATCGAGACTTCTCTGCTGAGTCAGTGTCGTTAGATCCTGTGGCAACGGATTTGAAGAAACAAAGACGCTATCAGCGGTGAGAGCTTGCTTTCCCTGAGTAACAACAACTTGCTCCAATCGATTGGCTAGAGCACTAAGTGCAAACACTGAAGCAATAATAAGAACAAGTGCTAACGCAACGGGCCATAACTGCCCTTCTTTAATTTCTCGGAAGCTCCATTGGAGCATCTTCAGGTTGTGTGTTTGTTGGCCTTTCATTAGGACTCCTCCACACCACCAGATTTCAAATGAACGGTTCGGTCACAACGCTGCGCCAGCGACAAGTCGTGTGTAACCAACACTAATGTTGTTCCGTGATTCTTGTTCAGCTCAAACAACAGTTCAACGACTCTCGCGGCTGTCTGTTGATCAAGATTGCCTGTCGGCTCATCAGCAAACAACACGCTAGGTTCAATCATAAACGCACGCGCCAACGCGACACGCTGCTGCTCACCACCAGACAGTTGTGCGGGCGAATGATCGACCCTGTCAGCCAAGCCCACATCCGCTAAAAGTTTAAGTGCGCGCTCTCGATTCTCTTCTTCGCCTTTAAGCAAACATGGTAACGTCACGTTTTCTAATGCGGATAAACTTGGGATCAAAAGAAAGCTTTGAAATACAAACCCTACTGACTCGCTTCGGATCTGAGCACGTTGCTCATCAGACATGGTTGCAAGCGAATGACCAAGTAGCTCTACGCTACCATGGCTCGGTACATCGAGCCCTGCCAATAAAGTCATCAGCGTTGATTTCCCAGCGCCTGATGTACCCACTATCGCAACGCTTTCGCCTTGCTTGATATCTAGGCTTACATCGTTAAGGATTGTTAATTGCTCTTGTTTAGTAGAGACTACTTTCGATAATGATTCAGCTTTAATAACGGATGTTTGCATGATTCGATTACTTTCCTTCGTATTCGCTTTGTTTGTGTCTAGCTACGCCAGTAGTACCACATTATTAATTTTGGGTGATAGCCTGAGTGCGGGATATCAAATGCCGATCGCTCAAGCGTGGCCTTCATTGCTGCCTGAAGAACTGGCAAAACAAAATAAAACCGTTGATGTCGTTAATGCCAGTATATCAGGTGACACAACGGGTAATGGGTTATCTCGCTTACCCTCGTTATTGCAAGAACATCGACCGTCTTACGTACTTATCGAGCTCGGTGCTAACGACGGCTTACGTGGTTTTCCGCCCAACATTGTTGAGAAGAACTTATCAGCAATGATTGCACAAGCGAAAGCCTCTGGCGCGACACCAATTCTGATGCAAATCAGAGTGCCACCTAACTACGGTAACCGTTATAGCGATGCGTTTTTCGACATCTATCCGACAGTCGCCCAAAAAGACGGTGTGAGCCTAATCCCTTTCTTTCTCGAACAAGTGATAATCAAACCAGAATGGATGATGTCTGATGGTCTGCATCCAAAACCAGAAGCTCAGCCGTTCATTGCAGAGTATGTGGCAGGTCACCTAGTTAAGCATCTCTGATTTTACTGCCCTAGCTCAATAAAATTTACCTTGCTTTACGTTACGTTATTTGAACGTTGCGTAAATCAGGATAGGACTATGATTATTGAACCCGTAATCAACGGCGTGGTTGCCCGCACTGCTCACCCATACGGTTGTGAACAAGCGGTCTTAGAACAAATTCGTTATATCCAACAAACGACTACCTCTGACAAGAACACCAATCATGGGCCAGCAAGAGTATTAATTCTTGGTGGCTCTTCCGGCTTTGGCCTTGCTGCCAGAATCGCTCTTGCATTCGGCGCTAGTGAATCTGATACCATCAGTGTCTCGTTCGAAAGAGGCCCTTCTGAAAAGGGTGTAGGCACCGCGGGTTGGTACAACAATTACTATTTTAAAAAGCATGCAGAACAAGAAGGTCGAATAGCCGTTAATATCGATGGTGACGCTTTCGGTCAAGAAACGCGCACCCAAGTGATTGAAGCGATCGAGACCTATTTCGAAGGGGAAGTTGATCTCGTTATTTACAGCCTAGCTACCGGTGCACGTCCAAATCCAGAAACAGGTGAGTTGTGGCGCTCGTCAATAAAGCCTATCGGGGAAGCCGTCACCGGCGCCAGTGTGATGTTAGAAACCGACACATGGCAAGATCTCACTTTACAACCTGCCAGCGAGCAGGAAATCGAATCGACAATGAAAGTGATGGGCGGCGAAGATTGGGAAAGCTGGATCGATGCACTGATTAACGCTGAATCAATTGCCGATGGTTGCCAAACCATCGCGTTTTCATACATCGGCCCTGAAGTTACCCACCCGATTTATCTAGACGGCACTCTCGGGCGAGCGAAAGTTGATTTACACCAGACCAGCCACGCGCTGAACTTAAAACTCGCAAACTTTGGTGGTGCTGCCTACGCGACAGTGTGTAAAGCGCTTGTCACTAAAGCCAGTGTATTCATCCCAGGTCTAACCCCTTACATGATGGCATTATATGAGGTGATGAAAGAACAAGGCACCCATGAAGGCTGCATAGAGCAAATGCACCGTTTGTTCACCCAAAAGCTCTACATCAATGAGCCAGTACATGTAGACGGTGAGCGGCTGATTCGCATAGACGACTTAGAACTCGACTCGGAAACCCAGCAAAAAGTACAACAGTTGCTCACTAAACTTAACCGCGATAACTTTAAAGAACTTGCTGATTACCGCGGATTCAAAACTGAGTTTATGAAACTAAATGGATTCGACTTTGATGGCATTGATTACAAAACACCCATTAATATTGATGAGTTTATAAATATAACTCCTTAATTATAAATGTCTTATTTTTAAGACTTATTACAAACGATAAAGTCCTATTGTCTAAATAGGACTTTTTTTTGTTACATTGCCAATGCGTTCTTATAATTAAGAATAAGTCTCGTCCACAGATAGAGTATTTGACGGGTAATAAGAGCAAAGGACGCTCACTCATTGCGAAGTTCCCAAGGATAATTACGTATGTCAAAAATCAACACACAAGAGTTGACTATTCCGGCTAGCACATTGTCGGGGTGGCAAAATATTGTGAACTTGCTTGCTGAAATAATCTCCGTACCTTCCGCACTTATCATGCGTGTACGCACAGACACCATTGAAGTCTGTAGCTCAAATAATAACGCCCCTACTCCCTATTCAATCGGCGACTCAGAATCATTAGGGCAAGGTTTATATTGTGAAACCGTCATCCAATCTCAGCAAGAATTACTCATCCCAAATGCGCTGTCCGATCCTGAGTGGGACAAGAACCCAGACATCAAGCTAGGCATGATCGCCTACTGTGGTCTTCCGATTAATTGGCCGTCAGGCGAACCTTTTGGCACCATCTGTATTCTGGATACCAAAGAAAACCCGTTTTGCGATACCTACCGTAACCTGCTCGACAGTTTCAAGGAGTCGATTGAATCTCAACTGAAGACCATTTACCAACACGAGCGTCTCAATCAACTTAACTTTGAACTACAAAATCGAGTCGAGACTCGTACAAAAGATCTTGCCACGTTAAATTTCTCGTTAAGCCAAGAAATAGATAAACGTCGCGCGGCAGAACAAAAGATTCAATATCAGCAAAGGCACGACATTGGCACAGGTTTTCTTAACCGTACTGCGATTGAAAGCGAACTCGACGGTTGGTATAGAAAGGCTATTGAACAAAACCAAAAGCTAGCCGTGATTCATATCGGATTCAGTAACGGTCGACGCTTGCAATCGAAATACGGCTACACCGAGTGGGATAATATCCTCACCCACTACCGAAACCGCTTGAGTGCACCTTTTCACAGCTTAGAGCTCATTACTGCAAGACCAACCTCCACTGATTTGGTGCTTATCGTAAAAGCCGATCAAATTCGCGGACAACTCGAAGCGCTATGCCACACTTTGGTGGAAATCGGCCATTCTGAATTCAAAGTCGAAGATGATATGGTACATTTGCATGCCTATATTGGTGTGTCTACTTCAGAGGATGCTAACAATGGTAGCGACCTTTTAAAATACGCCGCTGAAGCGATGATTTCTTGCAAAGATTCGGGTCATAAGTTTAGTTTTTATTCTCAAGCATTTTCAGATACTCAAAGTCACTTGAACCAACTTGAAAGCTACTTACTTCAAGCAGTTCGAAGCGATGATTTGTTACTCTACTTCCAGCCTAAGGTTTCTCCAACCACTCACCGTTGGACGGGTGCTGAAGCCTTACTCCGTTGGCGACACCCTGTGCTGGGTGATATGTCCAATGAAAGATTGATCCATATCGCCGAACAAAATGGATTGATTTTTGAGCTAGGTAATTTCGTATTGCGCTCTGCAATCGAAAAGGCTTCTCAGTGGGCTCGCTATGTAAACGACTTCAAGATTGCAATTAACGTCTCGGCGGTACAGCTAAAAAATGCTAACTTTGCTCAACAAGTGAAGGATTTATTGCAGACTTACAACCTACCCGCTCATTACTTAGAGCTAGAAGTGACAGAAAGCGGTTTAATCGGTGATGAAAAGGTAGCCAGCAACACATTAAAAGCACTGCACGATCTTGGCGTAACCCTTTCTCTGGATGACTTTGGTACAGGTTACGCGTCTTTCCAATACTTGAAGAAGTACCCGTTTGACAGCATAAAGATCGATAAAAGCTTCCTCCATCAGCTTGAGAACAGTGAGCAAGACAAAGCCATCATTCGCTCAATTATCAATGTTGCAAAAAAACTCGACCTCGAGGTGATAATGGAAGGTGTAGAAACTAAGAGGCAAGAAGATTTTATCATCAGTGAAGGCTGCGAGTATGGACAAGGTTATTTCTATGGTAAACCGATGCCTTGTGATGAGTTTGAGGTAAGCCTCATTGGCCAAAACAACGTCGAGCTACCTTGGCCTAGCTATCATCACTGATACGCCTCATACGCAGGCTCGGGAAAACCCTTTACTCAACGGGCGGTGATTTCTATAATCGCCGCCTTTATCATTATTTAAATGAGCGCTTGGATATGGATCGACTCATCGCAGTCCTTAAGAAACTAGAAAAACAAAACTACCGTGCGTATCAGCAAATCAAAGGCAACTACGATTTTACTGATTACACGCTTTATATTGATCACATCCAAGCCGACCCATACGCCTCTGCTTCTCGATTCCGTGCCACAAGAGCTTGGTCACTAACTGGATTAGAGTGGCTAAAAGACAAATCCGAGGCATATCAAATCGCGGCCAGAGATTACATCGCCCGTAAGTTCGCGGAATTTGCTAAGCAAGAAAATAGCATCAGCATTGCCTTAACTGGCCAAACTGTACTCGACAGCACAGCAGTTCTTTTCACTGAAGAAGGCATTGAACTACGCTTTCGCGTACACCTTCCTGCAGAAGGACGCCAGATCCTGGCTAAGAAAGCAACGAACACCCTTACCTTCCACCTACCTAAGTTCATTCGACGCGCTACACTTGAGCGTGAACTCGATAAAGATGCTCTCATTCACCATTGTGAGGTGATCGAAGATCAAGAAGCAATGCGTGCCCAACTAAGTGATAAAGGCTTAGTCGCATTTATCGCCGATGGTAGTGTGCTACCTAGGGTTGCAGGTAACTGCGATTTGCCAATGAAGGAAGCGGTTGCTTTTCAGGCTCCGGAATCTCTAAGGGTTGAGCTAGAAACACCTAACCAAGGCAAAGTTGTAGGTACCGGTATCGCAAACGGCATTACTTTGATCGTTGGTGGTGGCTTCCATGGTAAATCAACTCTGCTGACGGCAATTGAACGTTCTATTTACAACCATATTCCAGGCGATGGCCGAGAAGGTGTGGTCACTAGCCTAGATACCGTGAAGATTCGAGCGGAAGATGGCCGATGTGTTCATCATTTAAACTTATCTAACTACATCAATCATTTACCTATGGGTAAGGATACAGGTGACTTTTCTACTCAGGATGCGTCAGGCTCAACTTCTCAAGCCGCTTGGTTGCAAGAATCAATTGAAGCTGGTGCGACATCGATGCTCATTGATGAAGACACCTCCGCTACCAACTTCATGATTCGCGATGAGCGCATGCAGGCGCTGGTTAGTAAAGGCGCAGAACCAATTACCCCACTTGTAGACCGTATCGGTCAACTACGCGATGAGATGAATATCTCAACCATCATTGTTATGGGTGGCTCAGGCGATTATTTAGATGTCGCTGACACTGTTATTCAAATGCATGATTACCAGCCAATCGATGTGAGTGAAAAGGCGAAAGAAGTGATTGAGCAACACCCGACTCAGCGCTCAAATGAATGTGAGTCACCGCTGAATTCATTTAGGCCACGTGCGTTAAACCGAGCGTCGTTGCAAAGCATTTTGGTCGACGGAAAGTTCCGAGTCTCAGCTAAAGGCAAAGATTCACTAAGGTTTGGCAAGGAGTTCACTGATATCTCTGCGCTAGAACAACTTGAATCTGCATCTGAAGTGAATGCGATTGGTTGGGCATGGTTCCAATTTGCACAACTCCCAGGCTGGTCTGGCAACCCAGCAAAAGAGTTCAACGAGCTGCTTAACGAAAATTGGCATGTAAATATGCCCAACCATGGCGACTTAGCTAAGCCTAGAGTGGTCGATGTAATGGCAACCCTAAACCGAATGAGAAAGTCACATTTCAAACCGTCCAAGTAGCTATACTCCACGACATAAAAATAAAAAAGACGCTTTAATGCGTCTTTTTTATTCGAAAATGAAACATCATTTGCGAACTAGTGACGAAGTACGTGCCACGCTTCACACAACACTCTAAATTGGTCTGCGTCACCGTTGTCTCTATCAGGGTGCCACTTCAACGCGAGCTTACGCCATGTCTTGCGAATTTCAGAGTTACTTGCATCGTAAGGAAGCTTGAATAGGCTTAGGGCTTTAGCTCTGTCCATATCTTTGCCATTGGTGCTACCAACAAATTCACGATACCGTGTCCAGAATTCATTGAGCAATCGTTTCACCTCTCCCTCTTCAGCTTCATAGTTCACCCATTGAGTATAATACTCTCTCAGTGCATCCTGATGCCCCATTTCCGTCTCAGACACTCGATACGCGGGCATCAGCGCAATGTCCATCGCTTCCACCTGCAACCATTTTTCTGGGTACAAGGTTTCTTGCAATTGATACAACGCATTCATAATGAGGAAGTTGCGCTTGAATAAATCTTTTTCTGGAGAGCCATCCAAAACCGGCATCAAGCCAAGTTCAGTGATGTGAGAGGCTAAAGTGTGGACTTTCCAGCCACTTGGCTGTTTTTTTAGAACTTCTAGAATTGGCCAGAGCAACGGATTTTCCATATAGCTCTGAAAGGTGGCAGTAAGGTCGTGCTGTTCGGTCATAATTGTTCTAAACGTCGTAAGCCAATAACTTAATTCAAAGCTACTGTGCTCCGTTTGTCGAATTATTACTGCGCTGAGATGGCAACGACATGATCCCTGCTACAAAAAGAGCCAGCGATGCTGGCTCTGACTTTATTATCAATTAATCCTAGATCACACCGAGCTCTCTCAGGCGTTCCATTAGGTAGCTGTCCGCTGTGTAGCGCTCAGAAAGAACCACATCCGGCTTCGGATGTAAGAACAAAGGAAGTGAGATACGAGAGTGTTCCTGACGACCACCCGTTGGGTTAATAACTCGGTGAGTCGTGCTTGGGAAATATCCACCCGATGCTTCTTGCAGCATGTCACCAATATTGATGATCAAGTTACCAAAATCACACGGCACATCAATCCAACTTCCGTCTTGACCTTTTACTTGTAAGCCAGGCTCGTTAGCAGCTGGCAATACTGTTAATAGGTTGATGTCTTCATGCGCTGCTGCACGAATTGCTCCCGGTTCTTCTTCGCCCGTCATTGGTGGGTAATGAAGTACACGTAGCAATGTTTTTTCACTGCCGTTAATCATGTCAGAAAGTGCAATAGAGAAACGCTCTTGTACTTCTTTTGGTGCGTGAGCTTCTACCCAGCTTAAGAGTTCTTCAGCAAACGCATTTGCACGTTGATAGTAATCTAAGATCTGCTCTTTGAGCTCTTCAGGGATTTGTCCCCATGGGTACACATGGAAATACTCTTTAATGTCTTTAACGCTGTGCCCTTTTGCCACTTCAGACACCGACGGTGGGAAGTAACCGTCTTGGGTTTCTACATTGAAGTGAAATTCATTCTTACGCTCAGAAGAAAAAAACTTGTACCAATTCTCGTAAATTGATTCGACCAACTCTTTTGGAATTGGGTGATTTTTCAAGACACCGAACCCTGTTTCTCTCAGTGACTTTACAAATTCTTCCGCTGCGTTCTCAGCAAGATAATCGACGGTTTCCAGTTTCATGGCTTTACTTTTATAGTTATTTAATTGAACGCATAATTTTAAAAGTGAGTCATATGTAAATCAAACTTTAATGAAATGCTTACTCGCCGTTTGGACATTATTGTGCCAAATATTCATCTTTCAACATATTCGGTTACTTTAAGGCGAAACTGTCTAACCGCGACAAATAAAGTATTGAACAGTGTTCATTATCAAGTAACATGACTAGGATCTGTTGATCTTTCGAGATGGTTTTTGCAGCACTTTGTGGGAAATTTCTACAAGGCAGAGGGTTTGATGTGTAGCTAGCCTACATGAGAAGCCGATAACGCAGTAGAAATGGACCACAAAGGCTGCCCGAAGGGTTCGAGCTAGGCGCCCCCGTTAAAATCGTTTTATGCTTTGTTGAAGACTATTTGCTTAGAATAACTAGGCTACACAGTCTTCGCCTCGCCTAAAACGATTTTGACTAGGCGTCCCCATCCGAACAAAACTTAACCACGAAAGAACAACAGACCCTAAAGTAAACGCAAATTTAAGGTGAAGACCATGTCATCCAACTCAAATAGATTGACCTTCAATGTATTGCTACTTTTCTATACTGCTGTATTTCTATTCTCTGCAATCTCGCCTGCTTCTCGCGCAGTATGGATCGCGGAAATCATTCCTGCTGTAGCCATCCTAGGTGTCATTGCATGGGTATCCACTAAAGTCGAATTCAGTAAAACGGCTTTAGTGATGATGTTTATCTGGTTGTGCTTACACACCATCGGTGCAAAGTATACCTTTGCGGAAGTGCCATTCGATTGGTTCAATCATGTTATTGGTTCTGAGCGTAATAACTTTGATAGAGTCGCCCACTTCTCTATCGGGCTATATGCCTACCCAATCGCCGAAGTATTAATCAAGAAAAAAGTCGCAAAGCCAGTATTTGCAAGTTTATTCGGCCTGTTTGCCATAATGAGCGTTGCTGCAGCATACGAGATAATTGAGTGGTGGTATGCGGCCATTGCCGGTGGTGATGAAGGAATCGCTTTCCTTGGCTCCCAAGGCGATATTTGGGATGCGCAAAAAGACATGCTGTGCGACACAACAGGCGCATTGGTCGCGCTATTGATCATGCGGGTACAACGTTCTACTGACTGGTATTGCTCTGAATCCAGCTTAAGTAAGGGTTAAAACCATCGATAAATGGTACCTCGACGATTTGAGGTACCTCATAAGGGTGTCGGCTTAGCAACGCCGACTCTAACTGTTGATAAAGAAAGTGTTGCGTTTTTATCACCAATAAGAATTCAGCATCACAGCACACTTCACCGTTCCAAATGTAGCTACTTTTGATTTCCAACTGCTGAATGCAGGCTGCGAGTTTATTCTCTAGGACGTAAGCGGTAATGTCAGCCGCACTTTCGACAGAATTGGTTGTGGTTAATACCATGCTATACAAACAATCGCTGCTCATTGATTACCTTCTTTCCGTCAAAAACGTCAAAATACTATGAAATGCTTCTCAAAGTTAGCATGAAAACTGCGGTTATGATTCATCCATTTGCCCCTTAGGCTAAGATGAAAGAACGCACTACAACTGTAGTGCTTTTAGCTGCTGAGACAAAAATATGAAATATAATAATTCTGTAAAAGACATCCCATCGTGCTGTCCATTATGTACATCCGATGAGTTTTTAATCTCTGAAGATAACAACACGCTGCTGTGTGCCCACTGCGGTTCCTTTCTTGAACAAGTACCACACATCCAACAAGCCATTCACCCCTTACCTACTGTCACTACCCCAGCGATACATTCAATAAGTTGTGCTGTGCACTAAGCCAGTGTTGAAGTGAAGGTAAATCAGGAAGCGTTTCAACATCATCATAGATAGAGCTTGTACTAGAGTTGACCAGTTGAAACGTTTTCACTCCAGCACGAATGCCCGCTTCTACACCTTTTAACGTGTCATCAACGTAAACACATTCGGAAAGCGTATACCCCATATTCATTGCTGAATATCGGATGAGATCGGGCTCAGGTTTCCAGCTATTGGTATCAAATGCAGAAAAGATATTGCCGGTAAAATACTGTTCTAAATGGGTAAGCTTGAGTGAATGAATTATTTTGCTTCGCGGGCCATTCGATGCCACGCAAAAGTCTATTCGATTGGCCATCAAAAACTCAAGTAAATCACGCGCACCAAGCATGGGTTTCAAATCCAACTCAAATAGGCGAGTTACTTCCTCACGGTAAAGCGGTTCAAGAGTGTCAAGAGGAATACTCACCCCAGCATCTTGACTGGCAGAAGCAAGAATATCGGCCAGTTTTCCTCCCTCGAAACGGTTAGTCGCCTCTGACAAAGAGTAACGAACACCGAGTCGATTAAAAATATTCACCAGCGCCTGACAGCACAGTATTTCACTGTCGACAAGCGTTCCATCGCAATCAAAAATAACGCATTTAATCGGATTATTCATAGCTCGCCTCATCCATATGACTTACTTCATCATATTAAATAAGATCCGTTTGAATACGATCTGGTTAACAGTACTAAGAACTTACTCGAATAAATCGACGAAAATCGACGCTAAATCACTATTTGTTCAAATGATATAGAGAGATCACTCAACCACTTCTATCAATATTTCATCGTACTCGCTTGCGCTCACTTTTGCTTTCTCCAAAACAGCGCTAACAAAGTGCTTATCAGTGGCTTTTCCCACGCAGAAAACATCCGACACTAAAGCTGTTGAATGATGTTTGGTTACGATCGCAGTCGAGAAAGGTTGCCCATCTTTAAAACCAACAAATAAGTCGCAAGGAGGAGAGAAAATGATTTGAGTAAAAAACTCCAAAATTGCAGATTTTTCCTCTTCACTGCCCCATTGTTGCCCTTGCAGTAACGCAAACATTACTGTTAAACGATGAAAATCAACGAGGTATATATCGTCTAAAGAAAATCCATTTGGTTGTTCGCCTACTTCTAAGTAATGCTCATAGGTCGCGGTATCCATTCGCGCTTGATAGAGCGCCTTACCTTGTAAGCTTTCTTTAGTGGGGAATTTCACGTTGACGTGATCGAAGAGCCAGTTGTTCTTTAGTCGTGCAATCTCAGGAGTAGACATAAATACGTCCGTTGTAGAAGTTAGCACAAGCATAGCGATGCGCTGTCACCCCCACAAGCGCTATTTCAGATTTTGCAATTTGTTGTTATGAATCTGGTACATCAATAACAGATAGGTATACACTAGTCTGAACATTAAGGATTTAGGTTAATAATATGATGAAGAAAATCGCTGTACTATCTGCTTTAACACTCGCTTTGGTCGGTTGTGACAACAAAGAAGTAGGCGACGTAAGCCTTGGATTTTTTACGTTGAAAGACATAAAGATTTCCAACCTAGACGATGAGAAAATACCGGGGGTTACTTGTCATATTGCTTCTGTTGAAGCAAACCTGAGTCTCTCCGATCCAAGTGACAGCTCTATCTCTTGCCGACAAACTGGCGATATTACACCAGAGATGATTGCCTCAATTGACAAAAGCAAATCCGGTGAAGTGGTCTTCAAGCAATCTAAGAGTATTTTCTTTAAGACAATGAAAGTACGTCGTATCTACGATGCTGAGAACCAAGCCTTGCTGTACTTGTCTTACACAACAAAAGAAACTGAAGGTAGTTTTAAGCACAGTCTATCAACCGTCCCGCTGTGGGGCACTAAAGCCTACGTGGATCAACCTGAATCGGTAAAATAAATTAAAAGGTAGGAGCTGAGTTAGGCTCCTCTTTTGATTCTGCTTAAAACTCAAACAAGCGCACTGTCATCTCGCGTTATAAAACACGTTTTTATGTAATTTAAATGAAAGCTATATAACATTTATGTGATATTATGCAGGAAAATTCTCAACTACCCGTTTTCACATGAAGTTCCCTGGACAGCGTAAATCTAAGCACTACTTCCCTACTCATGCTCGTGACCCATTGGTCAATCAAATCCAGCAAACACCCAAGTTACATCGCCCTATTATTGTTGGCGTTGGGCAAACAATTGTTGATATTGAAGCTCGTGTAGACAATGAGTTCCTAGAAAAGTACGAACTCAGCAAAGGACATTCATTAGTCCTAGAAGAAAGTAAAGCGAACGCTCTTTACGAAGAACTCGTCGAGCGTGGACTGATTACTCACCAGCATCCAGGTGACACAATCGGTAACACACTGCACAACTATTCGGTGCTTGCAGACAGCAAATCAGTGCTACTTGGCGTAATGTCGAAGAATGTAGAAGTAGGCTCTTACGCTTATCGTTATCTATGTCGAACTTCTTCACGGATGAACCTAAACCACCTACAAATGGTGGATGGTCCTATCGGCCGTTGCTACACCCTGATTTCAGAAGATGGTGAACGTACATTTGCTATCAATGAAGGCCACATGAATAAACTTCGCCCAGACAGTGTGCCTGAAGAGGTGTTCGATAAAGCATCAGCGCTAGTGGTTTCATCTTACCTAATGCGTGGTAAGCCTGAAGACCCTATGCCTCAAGCCGTCGCTCGTGCGATTGAGATTGCCAAATCTAAAAATGTTCCTGTTGTACTGACTCTAGGGACCAAGTGGGTCATTGAGGGCAACGAAAAATGGTGGCAAGACTACATCAAAGAAAACATTACCGTTGTCGCAATGAACGAAGAAGAAGGTGAATCACTGACTGGTGAGAAAGATCCTCTATTAGCTGCAGACAAGGCACTTGAGTGGGTTGATCTGGTGTTGTGTACTGCCGGACCAATTGGCCTATACATGGCTGGTTACGTTGAGGACTCTGCAAAACGCGAAACTGAATTACCTCTGTTGCCAGGTAACATTCCTGAATTCAATAAATATGAATTTAGCCGAGCAATGCGTAAGTCTGAATGTAAGACCCCGACCAAGGTGTACTCACATATAGGCCCTTACCTAGGCGGTCCATTAGAAATCAAGAATACAAATGGTGCTGGTGATGGCGCGCTATCTGCATTACTGCATGATATGGCAGCAAATAGCTACCATGAAACGAACGTGCCGAACTCGTCTAAGCATGACCAACCATACTTGACGTATTCTTCACTTTCACAAGTGTGTAAGTACGCTAACCGCGTAAGCTATGAAGTGTTAACTCAGCACTCTCCTCGCCTTTCTCGCGCACTACCAGAACGAGAAGACAGCTTAGAAGAAGCATATTGGGATCGTTAAGCTATCTTGTTATTGAACTGAAAAGGCGGCCAATGGCAGCCTTTTCTATTTTGTAATCTAGCTATCCATTCGTTGTTGGTTTTATCAGGATTGATAACTCGATACCAACCTAATCAAAGCAACATGCGATGACGTGACTAGTTCTGTTAGGAGCGCTTGATTATTGATGTATTCAGTAACCGGGTTAGTACTGGCCTCGATGGATTTACATACCATATATAACTGAGTTAAACCCAGGCTGGATGCCGAACCTTTTAGTTTGTGGGCGTGTGCTTTAGCAGATTGATTATCTTGCTCTGCTGCAGCCTGCTCTAGCGCTGTCACACTCTCTTTAGCGCCAACCTCGAACAATTCTACGATTTGGCGTACTTTATCCACTCCAAGGACTTCAATATCCCTGTTCAGCACTTTTTCATCAAGTAGCTCGTTATCCTCTAGTGAACACACTTCATCTGACAACTCATTGCTCGGGTCGAGACTCAACAAGGTTTTGTCTTCACTCGCAAACGGCGCCATCTCAATTGGTGTTCCCCCAGTTAGCTCGCTTTGAATCGCTTTTGAAAGCGCTCGCTTATCTAACGGTTTTGGTAGAAAGCCATCAAAGCCAGACGCCAAGTAGCTTTCAACTTCCTCGTTAAAGACATGCGCAGATACCGCATACATAGGCAAAGATGGATGAAGTTCCCTCAACTGATTCAAAAGCTCAACGCCACTGCAGTCAGGTAGATTGATATCAAGAAGCGCAATATCAAAGACACCACTTTTCGCTACTTTTAAAGCAGATTCGCCACTCTCCGCTGTTGTCACACTATGGCCAAGGCTATGTAAAAAGCCCTCAGCGACCATACTATTGACCGGATTATCCTCCACCAGCAGTACGTTAGCGGTAAGTAAATCAGTCGCTAAAGCTTCAGTGGCCTCTTGTAACTCCTCACCTATAGTAAGTGGTACTGATACAATGAATTGGCTCCCCTCTCCTTCTACGGAGCGAAAACTTAGCTCACCTTCCATAGCTTCAACAAGTCGCTTGCTGATAGCCAAGCCCAGCCCAGTCCCACCTTTTGCTCCGACACCGCCCGATGCTTGTGTAAAGGCATCAAATAATGCCGCCTGCTCGGATTCTGCAATACCGATCCCCGAATCTGAAATTTCAAAAACCACAATGTCTTCATTATCTGGATCAAGGCTAATGTAGATATCGACATAGCCTTCGTCTGTAAACTTAATGGCATTTCCCACTAAGTTATTGAGCACTTGGCTTATTCGAGTCACATCGCCCAGCCAGAACTTGGACACATCACTTTCAATTTGCAGATTAAGGTCTATCCCTTTCTCGGTTGCTCTGCCTAGTAACAATTGGTAGGTATCATCGGCCATGGAATGGAGGTTAAAGTTAACCGGACGAATGGCTAAATGCCCTGCTTCAATCTTTGAGTAATCGAGTACATCGTTGAGGATAGCGAGCAAGGTATTTCCGCTTCTGTTGATCACGTTGACATAGTGACTTTGCAGATGGTTCAGGCCTGAGTCTTGTAACAAATGCGCGGTACCCAACACACCATTCATCGGTGTACGAATCTCGTGACTCATAGTGGCCAAGAAAGCCGATTTTGCGCGGTTAGCTTGCTCCGCTTGGCTTCTAGCTTTCGCGTGATTCAGCACTTCTTGGTTAAGCTTGGTATTACTCTGCTCAAGTTGTTGAGTGCGTTCCGCTACTAATTCTTCTAAGTGCTCCTTGTGCTCTTGAAGCTCTTTCTTTGCTTTTGCTTCACTTTCAGCAGTCACTTTCAACGCACTGGCTGTATCTCTAGCTGTTACTATCGCCTGCCCCATATGAGCAAGCTCATCGCTGCCTTTTACTGAGATATCCACATCTAGCTGACCACGAGCCACAGATAACAAAGCCGCTGAGTACTCAGCCAATCTGCTTACCACTTGCACGTAAACCACTCGCCACACGATCACAGCCACGATAATGAGACCAAACATACTCAGTACAACGAGTGTAACTTGAGCGTAATCGAGAGTCGTTTTCAGTTCTTCAACTGCGGCTGTCGTGGTCGAATTAGAGTCATCAACCAATTGATTTACGGTGTTGTTTAAGTCTGCAAATTGAACAAGCGTGTTTTGCATTAACGTTTGGGAGTTTTGTTCGTTGTTATACCGTTCTTCAAGAACATTAAACACGCTCGCCCGTTCAGCCAGCTCATTTAACAATACGGTCATTTGCTGAGATCGCGTTGGGTCTTCAACAGCGGTCACCCTACGCTGCATAATGCTCAAGTTGGATTTAAACTCTTTCCGAATTGCCTCAATACGATTCGCATCCGTCACCGTTTGAGTTTCTTCGATTTGGTTTAGCATAGTGAATGCGAGTAAGTGCAGCTCGTGTAGACGTTCAGAAAGGTCGAGATCGACCTCGACTAAAGTATCCAAAGCTTGATAAGCACTGTCTAGCTGCTTGTCTTCGAGTAAGTCATAAATATGGGTCACGTTAGCGACTGCAACAGTACTGGTATTGAGTACTTGGGTACGGGTAAGTTGTTCAAGCTCCGTTGCAAGGGCACGCATCTGCGCTACCCGAGTCGCGAGTTCATCGTCTAAGTTCAGCCTTTGCTCAACGGTCAAGCCAAGCTCAGCCAACGTATCGATAATGGTTTGAACGTCTCGCTCGAGTTTGGCCAGCAGGTCAGAGTCGAAAGAGTACGCTCCGAGTTGTTTGATATGGGTGAGTAGTGATTCAAGCTGGGCAAATAGCAACTTTCCCGACTCTTGCCTTTCATCTTCGGTTCGAGCATTAGACAGTACCTGAACAGAGGCAATAATTCGTGCACTGAGTTCAGATACTTGGCGCGCTTCAATCATTGAAGGGATGGCAAAGTTCACCACGTTGCGCTCCGTTTTTGCAACCGAAGAAAAACCAAATACACCGATCAATGCCGATGACAAGACAAGCAATGCCATCGCCAAAAAAGCGAACAGTAACTTTCGACCTATACTGGCCTTCGCCAACAACATATGAAAACTTCACTTCTTTACTGAAACAGAATCCGATATATTCTGCAGTGTTTACCGTCAATATGCCACTGAATTACCCATGGGCACATCTAATATGCTTTCTAAGTTCAAACGTATAACACTACTTGGCTTAATAACTGGGTTAACCGGCGTTGCACATGCAGCCGATAACAAGCTGTGTGCTATCTACCCTCATTTAAAAGACTCATATTGGTTGTCAGTGAACTACGGCATGGTCGATGAAGCTCGTAAGCTTGGTATGCAGCTCCAAGTATTCGAGTCCGGCGGCTACCCTAACCACGACAAGCAACGGGAACAGCTGAAGCGCTGCACTCAGTGGGGAGCAGATGCCATAGTATTGGGTACCGTCGCTCCGAATATCTATCAAAATGATCTTCCTGAACTGATTGGTAACACCCCGCTTTTTGCAAGTGTGAACCATCTAGAAGTGGGGAAAGCTAACCAGGCTTCACTCAAAGGTGAAGTGGGTGTTGATTGGTACTGGATGGGCTACCTAGTTGGCCAATACATGGCAGAAAAGCACCCTAAAGGCTCAGGGATAACCAACATTGCTTTGTTGCCTGGCCCCGTATCTCGGGGGGGGACCAAACCGGTTATTCAAGGTTTTCATCGAGCGATAAAAGGCAGTGACATTAATGTCGTTGAAACCTTTTGGGCGGACAACGATAAAGAATTGCAGCGTAACCTAGTTCAAAAGGTCATTGATGGTCACGAAGTGAAGTATATTGTTGGCAGTGCAGTTGCTATCGAAGCAGCGATTAGCGAACTTCGCACTGCTGGAAAATCTCAGCAAATCTCATTGATATCGACTTACCTCAGTCACGGTGTATACCGCGGCCTGCTGCGTAAACGAGTCGAGTTTGCTCCAACGGATAAAATGGTCAAACAAGGGCGCCTTTCAGTTCGTCAAGCATACCAATACTTGAACAACCAACCCTATGAGTTCGCACAAGCACCAATCATTGAACCCCTTACTTCGAATAAATTAAAACCGAGTGTCATTGCAGATTCCCTCTCTCCTTCCGAGTACAGGCCAACTTTTGAGGTTAACCTGATTGATTAGTGCCGCATTTTTCGTTATTGATAAACAAAGAATTAAAATTGATTGAAACATTAGGAACGTACATGCAAAAAACAACACGCACCATGCCAGCACATAAACATGTGGCTTTGGTCGCTCACGATAATTGTAAGCCTGAACTGCTACGCTGGGTGAAAGAGAATAAAGAGAAGTTACAGAGTCACTTTTTATACGCTACCGGAACGACGGGTAATATGCTTAGTAAAGAGACAGGCTTAGCAATCAAGAGCATGATCAGTGGCCCAATGGGCGGTGATCAGCAATTAGGCGCACTGATCTCTGAAGGCAAGATTGATATGATGATCTTCTTTTGGGACCCGCTTAATGCTGTGCCGCACGACCCTGATGTTAAAGCCTTGCTTCGTATCGCCAGTGTATGGAACATCCCTGTCGCAACTAACCGTGCTACAGCGAAGTTTTTGTTTGAGTCCCCGCTGGTTGAACAAGAGGTGGATATCGAAATCCCTGATTACGAAGCTTACCTCGCTGAGCGTACATAAGTATCGAGTCGCTAGGTTGAAAAGCAAAACACCCCGCAAAAGCGGGGTGTTTTCTTTTGATGCAAGTTATTTGAGCTTAGCGACCGGATAATCATTATCGGCAAGCTCTTTCACAAAGCTAGAACCACTACCGTTATGTAGGATCCACACCTTCTCCTTGGCACGAGTCATCGCCACGTAGAATAGGCGTCTTTCTTCAGCATAAGGGTAGTCATCATCCGACTTAGTCAATGCTCCATCTAGATGCAATGTTTTCACCCTTGAAGGGAACTGCCCTTCATCAACGGAAAGAATAATAACAAAGTCAGCTTCTTTACCTTTGCTCGCATGACAGGTCATAAACTCGAGCGACAACATCGAGAAGCTCTTTTGCCACTCACCCAATAACTCCGGGCAGTGATAATGATTGCGGCCTAATAGCAATACGGATTTCGATGACTTCGCACTGCGATTGAGCTGATCGAGGATTTTTTCAATACGGCTTGTAGGAGCTAGAGATACAGACTTCTGCTTCTTTTGTTTGTAGCTGTTTAGCTGCTTTTCTAGCTGTGCAGGGTTTTCTTGAATGAAACGATTCGCCACTTCACCAATTTTGTCATTAAATCGGTATGTCGTATCCAAGTAATGCACCGTAGAGTGTGGAAAACGCTGCTCAAAACCAGTGGTAAGGTCGACATCCGAACCGGCAAATTGATAAATAGACTGCCAATCATCCCCTACCGCAAATAATACGCAAGGATCCGTTTCTCGGTTTTGCTCACATAGCGCTTCCACTAGTGCCAAACGATCCGGTGAAATATCCTGATATTCGTCAATCATGATGTATCGCCAACGCGATTTAAACTTACCTTTCTTCACGTGTTGGGTCGCACGATTGATCATTATATTGAAATCAATGTGTTTTTCTTCTTTAAGCATCTGCTGCCAAGCTTGATAACATGGCCATACTAATGCGAGTTCACTATTCAAACGCGTATATTCAGGGTGGGACACTAAGCGCTCTTGCAGTTGTTTTTTGTTTAAGCCAACCGCCGCCAACTGCATCATCTGCTTTTCCAACCAAGCGATCAGCTTAGGGTTTTCTACGTGACTTCCAAGCTCATCATCACCGGCCAAATACGCAATAGGCCATTGCGATAAATGCTTCTGCCAACGCTTAAAACTTGTTGGCGTCATCCAGTGCTTCTTAAGCCAATCAATACACCAAGCTTGTCTTAACTTATCGTCCAACGCCACTGGCGAAATGGTGACAGGCTCCTTTTCTACATCATTAAGTATCTTTAGGCCAAGCTGGTGAAAGGTGTTCACCTGAATACTCTCTGCCGCCAGACCGACTTTATCGTTCAAGCGTTGAGACATTTCTCCAGCGGCCTCTCGGCCAAATGCCAACATCAGAATGTCTTCTGCTTGCGCAAGGTGGCTCTGAAGCAAATAAGCAACACGGGCTGTAAGCACGCTAGTTTTGCCAGAGCCAGCCCCAGCGAGGATTAGGTTATTGTCATCATTAAGAAGTACCGCGTGCTGCTGAGACGCATTCAGTGGCGATGACTCTACTTGGTTGAATAACACTTCCCAATTTCCAAGCTCATTGGCGATCCAAGCTTTATTGCGTTCAGCTAAAACCTTATCGCTTTCAATAAGCCAAGGTTCAAGAGCTTGAATTCGAGCCGGCATCCGTTGGCTTGCTTCAAGTAGGCTCATCCCCATGGTTTCAAAGTCATTTGAAATAGAGCTGTACCAGTTATTGATCTGAGAATGCGACAAAAAAGTCGGTAATTTAATGAGGCGATCGAGCTCTTGCTCCCAGTTAGGCAAATACTGATGAAGCTGTTCACACTGATGGTTGTGCCACTTTTGATAACTCGCGACAGCAATTCGCGCAAATTCTCTGCAGCGTTCCCATGGCAGGCCTTGAACCATCCAAGACTTTTGAACCCCCTCCTCTTCATGTGCGAAGAACTGAATACTCCCCCAAAATAGCCCACGTTTAAGCGTGACATGCCCGTTCCAGACATGGAAAGGAATATGCTCTTCACTTATACCTGATGAGAGAATAAGAAGAGCCGGTTCAAGGTTAACTTGGTGATACTCGTTTTGAATAAGATACTGTGCAGTCTTATTAGCACTCAGCTGCATTGGAATTTAGCCTGTTGTTTTTCTATGTGGGTAGCTGGATAGCAGTATATATGAATGGTTTCTCATTATGATAAGTTTTTGTCAAGAAAGTGAGTGACCAATTAGTAAGCATTCAGCACCTTTTCTGTATCTGTGTCAGAAAGTTAGAAGCAAAGTCTGCTACACTCATTTTTTTGTTATGAGTTGAATCCGCGTGCCACTTTCGAATCAGTTACGCCTATACTGGGCAAACAAAACGATAAACTATAGCATCCTGATTGTAATCACTCTTCTGGGGGTTGTGGTTCCGGCTTGGTACTACCAACTCAATACTCTCATTATTCCATTGATTCTTGGCGTCATCGCCGCAGCACTTGCCGAGAGTGACGATAGTTTTACTGGGCGATTAAAATCTCTCATAATCACTTTAATCTGTTTTGGCATCGCCTCTTTTTCGATCGAGTTTTTATTTAGCACACCAATATTGTTTGCTTTAGGCTTATTTGCCTCTACTTTTGGTTTCATCATGCTCGGTGCTATTGGCCCACGCTACGCAAGCATTGCATTTGGCTCTTTGCTAATCGCGATTTATGCCATGCTCGGTGCACACGAAAGCACCAATTTATGGTTCCAGCCCTTGATGCTGCTCACAGGGGCAAGCTGGTACTACTTCATGTCCATGATTTGGCATATGTTTTGGCCTATGCAGCCCGTTCAGCAGAGCTTAGCGAATGTATTTTTGCAGCTAGCCAATTACCTCGAATCGAAAAGCAATCTGTTCCACCCTGTTTCAGACCTTGTACCTCAACCTCACCGAATTGCTGAAGCCAAATTAAATGCCGCGACCGTAACAGCCCTGAACCTATGTAAAGCGACGCTACTCACTCGCTCAAAGCGTGGGCACATCGACGGTGCCAGTGACCGTTTCTTGAATATTTACTTTCTTGCGCAGGATATCCACGAGCGTGTCAGTTCAAGCCACTATCGCTATCAAGAGCTCGCTCAAAACTTCCAACGTTCAGATGTGATGTTTAGGTTCAAGTATCTACTCGAGACACAAGCCAAGGCATGTCGAGAGATTGCTTATTCCATTCGCCTCGGAAAAGAGTATCAGCATACTGAAGACTCAATCATGGCTTTGGACGAGCTGCAACTTTCTCTAGAGCATTTGCAGCATCACCGTTCCAGTGAAATACGAGGTTCTCTGGCTCAGCTTGATTATCTGTTTAACAATTTAGCGACGGTAGAAAAACTCCTCAACAATGTGAACAACCCAGACGTACACAGACTTGAAGAAGACGTACTCGATGACACTGATGCGCATACCCTAAAAGCAATGTGGCAGCGGATTAGAGCTAACTTCAGCAAAGACTCTATGCTCTTTAGGCACGCCGTTAGAATGTCGATTGCGCTCACGGCCGGTTACGGAATCATACAAGGATTTGATATTGAAAGGGGATACTGGATTCTACTGACCACCTTATTTGTCTGCCAACCTAACTATAGCGCGACAAGACAGAAGCTTACGGCTCGTGTTTTGGGCACCATAGCGGGTCTGCTTATCGGTGTACCTCTACTGACCTTTTTTCCATCTCAAGAAAGCCAACTGTTCTTAATCGTGTTCTCTGGAGTCATGTTCTTTGCCTTCCGTATCAATAACTATGGCTTTGCGACTGCGTTCATTACTTTGTTGGTTCTATTCTGTTTTAACCAACTCGGTGAAGGTTACGCCGTTGTCTTACCACGTTTGGCCGATACACTAGTAGGCTGCGCTCTAGCGGTTGCGGCGGTCGTTTTCATCATGCCAGATTGGCAGTCTAAACGACTTCATAAGGTTATGGCAGAAGCCATCGACGCTAATAAAACATACTTAGGCCAGATTATTGGGCAGTACCGCATTGGCAAGAAAGATAGCCTGACCTACCGTATTTCTCGTAGACATGCTCACAACAATGATGCCAACCTAACAGCGGCAATTAGTAGTATGCTAGCAGAGCCTGGGCGCTACCGAACCGCAGTAGATGAAAGCTTCCGTTTCCTCACTCTAAATCACGCACTGTTGAGTTATATCTCAGCACTGGGAGCCCACCGTACGCGCATAGAAGACGAATCGACCCATCAACTCGTTCTGGATACTCACCGTGTGATCCACAAACATCTGGAGGTGCTCCATACTCAACTCCATGATCATTGCGGTGACTGCGACACATCTGATTTTTCTGATCCTGCATTGGAGCAACGCCTATCAGAATGGCGTGATGATGATGACACTTCGGCGAGAATGGTATTGCAGCAGCTTCACCTAATATACCGAATGCTTCCCGAGCTGCATTCTTTAGCCAGCAAGTTTGCAGTACGAGTAAGCAACTAGCTGCCTAAAATGGTAATATCTTGCCTTTGGTTTACGTTTGTCTTACATGGATTGACAAAACTCGGACAAATATTGCACTACAGCAAATACAATGATCTCAGTTTATTCTTACGAGGGTAACGAGATGAATGGATCTGTCTCTTACTTTCAAGATAGCGTGACTACGCATATTTTGGGAAACAAGCAAATGACATCGATTCAATTTGAACAGTTGAAAGCACAGTTAAAGCTGCTAACTCCTCAACAGTTGAGATCTCTGCAAGGTGAGATTCGTTCTTCTCTAGATATTGAGAAAGAAACGGTACTAACCGAGGAAGAGCTGAACCTTATAACAAGCCTATTTGACTAGCGCCTTTGCCCTACAGTCACTGATAGCACAGCTTGCGAAAATTGCAAATGCGTCTTACGCTTTTATTAGCGGAGGTACGTTATGCCAGTATCAGGAGTCCAATCTGGTTATCAAGTAATTGAGCAATCAAACAAGATGGCAGAAGAAGCCGCTCTTGAAATTGCCCAACAGCAGTCCATTGCCCCGGTAGAATTGCATGACAAATCACTCGAGTTCAACAAGATCGATGACGACTCCCCTCCTCCTCCTCTACCTAGCTCTCATGAACCACTCATCAAGCTTGGAAATGCTCAACACTACAATCGTATAGGCACTAATATGCTTCAGCGTGAACAAGATATGATTGGCTCGTTGCTCGATATACATGTTTAGATGAAATCTAGCGACGATTTCGTTGCAAAACGTTCCACCAGCATTGTGTTTCTATACTCAGTCAGTAGAATCCCAACTCAAAGTTACAATATCGGTTCACTATGCCAAAACTAAACCTGCACCAACGCGATTACGTTTCCTTTCTTGGAGGTGAACTGAGCGCTGACCAGTTAGAACAAACCCTACGCCCGAATCTAGGCAGGTCTTCCCTAAGACTCACTCCCAGCCCCTACCTAACAGATAAGAACGTCGACAAACGCTGGAGTGTCTTGGAATCCTTAACCGATAAAAGCCAACTTCTTGATGCCACGACAGAGCAACAAAAAGAAGTGTACGCAAAAAACATCGAGCACTTTATCGGTACGGTCAAGCTACCTGTTGGTGTGGCAGGCCCTCTTCGAGTCAATGGCCTTTTCGCCAATGAAGATTACCTGATTCCCCTAGCGACGACTGAAGCGGCATTAGTGGCGTCGTACAATCGAGGCTCTCAGCTCATCACTGCAGCGGGTGGCGCGAGTGCCATGCTGCTTAACGAAGGCGTGACACGTACACCCGGATTCGCTTTTCATAGTTTAAAAGAAGCCGGCCAATTCGTCGCTTGGGTTGTGACTCAATACGACACCTTCAAACAAATTGCAGAGTCAACCACATCACACGGTAAACTCACCGATATTAACGTCAATATCGAAGGCAACCATGTCTACCTCGTTTTTGAGTACCTGACTGGCGACGCATCCGGACAGAATATGGTGACAATAGCTACCAATGCAGTATTCGAGTTCATTATGGAGCACACCCCAGTAGATCCTGATTATGCATTTCTAGATGGCAACCTGTCTGGCGACAAAAAGCCAAACGCACACTCGCTTCGTAGCGTTCGAGGTAAGAAAGTCACTGCCGAAGTACATCTAACCAAAGAGTTGGTGGAAAAATACCTACATACAACGCCTGAGAAGATGGTTCAATTTGGACAAATGACCACGGTTGGTGGTGCACTAAGTGGTACAATTGGTATCAATGCCCACTATGCCAATGCTCTCGCAGCGCTCTATATTGCATGTGGCCAAGATGCTGCTTGTGTTGCTGAGTCTGCAGTAGGTATGACTCGGATGGAAATCAATAAATCCGGTGGTTTATACGCTAGCGTAACACTACCAAACATTATGGTCGGTACAGTTGGCGGTGGTACTGGGCTCCCAAGCCAAAAAGCCTGTTTGGATATTCTTGGTTTACACGGTAATGGCAAATCCCAAGCATTAGCTGAAGTTGCCGCTGCGCTTTGCCTCGCGGGTGAACTGTCGATTGTCGGCGCGTTTTGTGCGGGCCACTTTTCTAGAGCCCACCATAAACTCGCCCGTAAATAGCTTTCTAACTCTGCTGTTCATCGCTAGCTCCAACCAATTCAAGTCAACAGTCTAGCGATGAATCACACTTCACCGACTTTCATCTTTATGTCCCTGTAGGCGAATGGTAATTTAACCATCTAAAATTATGACAAATATGCCTATCAGCACACGCTATGCCTTCTACTCATCAGTCTATTGACGAGCTCTACACATTGCTCACTCCTGGCCTAAAACTCTCGGTGGTGATTGAATTTGGCCCCAATGATCAATTTACATTTGCCACCCATTTGATCGGGTTCAAGCACGGTTCGTTCATTATCCTAGATGTCCCAATGAAAGTACGCTCGTCGTTAGTTATGCGTACTATAGATAACGTCTCTATTGTCGTGCGTGGCATCTCCAATTCAAAACTCGGCCACATTATTGCCTTCAAAACGACCATACTTACTTCAACAACTAAACCTGCGAACTTAATGTTCCTTCGTCCACCTCAACGCTTTGCTTCAAAACCAACAAGAGCACACGAGCGCTACAGTTTAGATTTAGAAACGACCATTACCGAGGGAACCAAGACGTACCAAGCGTATTTAAGAGATATTTCACTCACCGGGTGTGCACTTTTCATTTTAGGGGAAAATGAGCTGACGAAGTCGAGCGTTATTGAAATTGAAAATGACCTCACCACGTTTTTCAGTAACGAAATTAAATATCAAATCGTCAACATTACTAAAACCAAATCAGGCCATAAGATTGGTATCAAGTTTAATCATTCAATTGAGATGACCGATGAGCTGAAAGGACGAATCTTGGAGCTATCGGTTAATGCGTCAGTGCTATAAAAGAACGGTGTGACAGGTAAGAGAATGCTATTCGACTAAATCGTCGCTTAAGTAATGAGATTTTAAATACATAAACGCGTCAAATAGCGCTTTTTCTTTAAGCGGTTTAACCAACACATAATCGGCACCCGCTGCAAGAAATTCTCGCTTAGTGTCGAGCATACCATCGGCGGTACAGGCAAATACTGGCACTTCTGATTGCAGCTCTTCTTTTATAATTCGTGTTGCTTCAACGCCACCAAGATTTGGCAACTGATTGTCCATCAGTACGAGGTCATATTGGTGTTTTTGGACGCTTTCAATCGACTGGATTCCATCTTGGACCCAAGTCACCTCCATGCCATATTTCTCACAGAATGCTTTGGCAATAAATGCATTGGTGTGATTGTCTTCCACCAGCAAAACGCTAAGCTGCCTGTCGAACAGTTCATCAGGGTTAACATCATTGGCGGTATTGGGTTTAGAACCGTGACAATCGACGACATCTACTGGTATCACCACCTCAAAGCGAGAGCCACGGCCCAGCTCACTGTGAACGTCGATCGTACCACCAAGCAAGTCAACCAAACTATTCACTATCGTCAATCCTAGGCCGCTTCCTCCATATTCGCGCGTGGTTGTTGATTCAGCCTGAACAAATGGCTCAAAGATCGTGTCCGTTTTATTCTTTGATATTCCGATACCACTATCTTCTACTACTACGCTTAACTGGCTCTGTTTATCGGTGGTCTTTAAAGAAACCAACACATTAACAAAGCCTTGGTGAGTGAACTTCACCGCGTTACTTACCAAATTGAACAAGATTTGGTTGAGACGAACCTGATCGCTGTTGAGGATAATGTCTGGCTCAAAGTCTGTTTGAACCGACAAGGAGATCCCCTTTTCGTCACAAAGTGGAGAGAATATTTTTTCGACCGCTTGGTTCGTTTCAATTAAACGAAATTCAGTGTGTTGAATATTGAACTTACCTTGCTCTATTTTAGAAAAATCGAGAATATCGTTCAGTACCGCCAATAGGTGCTCGCCACTATTGCAAAGTATGTCCACGTGTTCTTTCTGTTCAGGCTCATTCAACCCACGTTTAAGTAACTGGGAGACACCTAAAATACCATTAAGCGGTGTGCGAAGTTCATGGCTCATCTTAGCCAAGAAATCAGCCCTAACGCGAGCCGATTCTTCCGCTTCTAATCGAGCAGTCTCACTTTGCTGTTCAGCGAGGATAAGTGACGTGATGTCTTGTCCCTGAGCCAGAATGTGCTGTGTTTGATGTTCAACTCTAATTGGCGACAAATTCCATCGAAAGACTTTGTCATTTAAAGGAATATTGAGGCCAGTCAGCGTCGCACCACGTGCAGCCATCATGACTTGAGGAAGTAGCTTTTCAACCAATTGATGGAAAGTTGGGTCCTCAACTTTACTTGCGTTGAAGTATTTTTGAGCCGCAGGGTTCATTTTGATCACTCGCCCTTCACGATTCCACACAAGAATTGGTGAAAGAGAGAAATTAAACAGATCTTCAAATTGCTTTTCTTGTTCAGTCAAGCGCTTAAAGGACAACTCTAATGCTTGACCAATTTGGTCGAACTCTTCGATCTTGCTGCCATTAAACGGCTCAATATAACGCCTTTCAACCGTATCTGAAGTGTACTGCATTAACGAGCCTAACTCTTGGGTGACTCTACGTTGAATCCAATATCGGGTGGTCACAGCAACAACACTCATGAGAGCCAAAAGCGTCAATATCCCAAAATAGTGGTGTCGCTTGAACTGTAGAATAGAGTCGTTATTTTGGACAGTGTATACAGACAGATACGTCGGCACACCATTAATACGGATTTCAGTTTCTCCGACTAAGTATGCAGACGTATTGTCGTGCTCTGCAAACTGATTGATGACATCGAGCTGTGTATAATCATCTTTCTTCGATAGCGTTGATGCAATGACTTGAGAACCCACTAGCATCAATACATTTTCGGAGTTACTGCCCCTTTTTAATGCTTCAATCAAACCAAAGTTGTTGTTAAGTACAACACCGATGTGTAGTGTAGCCATCACTTCACCACTCGCACTATCCACTATCGGCGTCTTGCGCGCCAAAATATAGCGAGCTCCTAGAGAAGACGGTACCTGAGTTATGTGCCAGTTACTGCTCAATGTCATATCTTGGCTCAGCTGCGCTAAAGCCGACGTTTCCATCCCATAGAACTGGTAACTAGAGTCATCCCAAATTAACTGATTATTGATGGTGATGTAACGAAAGTCCGGTGTGTAATCCGGTTCCGTTTCATCAACACTATCGAAGAACTGACTGATTTCCCCCTGAAGACTGGCGCGTATTGCTTTGACCAAGGTGTCATTTCTGCTGTAACTGTCTTGCTGAATCTGTAAAGACGTGAGCTTAAAGTTGACGATCCCTTGAACTAAGCTGGAGGTTTGTTTGGTTGTCCGTTTGATTTCTTCTGAAATAAGCTGTGAGCTAACCTGATAGTTTTGAAACAACACTATCAGTGTTAATGCCGCGATCACCACAAACACCGATCTTGAAATCAGTGTCGCTAGGTTTCTCGTTTTAGGCCTTAACTTTTCGCTCAAAAATCTCACTGGTCTGAATACCTAAATGCTCTCTTTTTCAATCCGTCTATTTTCTCCTGACTGTCTTCTGCAGTCACAAGTTCAAAGTCACCCGAATATACCTGCGGTACAGGCTTGCCTTCCAAATCCCATTTGATGGCTTCAGCCATCGCAATGCCAGTGTCATCGTTCATGCGCATTACAGTCACATTAAGTTCGTTGTTCTTAATTGCTTCAAGCTCGGCACTGCCGCCGCCCCAACCATTCAATACGATATCAGTACGGTTGAGTTCTTTTAGAGCATCTGCTGCGCCCAAAGCCACATCAGTTGAACACGCATAAATGAACGATACATCAGGCTGCTTTTCAATCGCATTCAATGCTGCCTGATAGCCACTTTCTCGAGTCGCCTTGGTGTAAAACGACGACTTCAGTTGGTATTTATCATGATGAGTCATTTCTTCAATAAAGGTATTGCCACGCGCGTCACTCACGTAACCTTCCGAGAAGTATAAAACGGAGTAATCCCCACCTTCTGGGAACTTTTCTCTGTAGTAATCTTCCAGCACTCGCGTACCCGTTGCGTGGTCAAAACCAACATACATAAAAGGTTGGCGGTCTTCCCAAGCTCTGAGTGGCGTGGTGATATTCTGCAAAATCAATTTTGTGTTATTCGCAGCAAGAACATGTTCTACGAACTTACGGTGACGAGTCGTATCAAGCGTGAAGATTAAGTAATCAGACTTGTTTTTCACCGCCTCCATTAACGACAAGCTCTGTTGACGAACATCTACATTTGGGCGAGTAAACACTTGGTTAATTTGATATTGAACACCAAGCTTTTCCAGCCGAGTCTCAAATGCCTGGATATTCCGAACCCAATAATCGGAAATTTGCTGACCCGGATAAACCACTGAAATATGAACAGGCTCTGACTGCTCTTGGCTGAGCATGATAGGGCGCTCGCGCACCGTCGATGCTAAAGACTGAGTCAATTCAGCCTGCTGTGGATAAGCATCAAGGAAATCTTGATAGCTCCAGTAGTCGGTTAAAGCCTGAGCCGATTGTGCCGAGTTAGCGAGTGTGCAACATGTGAGCAGTGATATTTTTATAAAATTATTCATTCCTGCCTTCTTGAAAAATAGCCAATTATACGTTGTGAGCCTATCTTATCCGCTTAATACCGTAGGTCATAGTGATTGGAACAAAATTATTTTATTCCAATCACTTACGCTCAGTTAATGAACAATTGTCATTAAAATGTAAAGGCCAAATTAGCCGATGCACCGAATTGATTATCTCCCGCATAACTCCCTGCAAGATCAAAGCTTACGAGATCTCCGGGACTGATCCCAACACCAAAAGTGACGGAATCGTCTAATGTATCTTCCATTTCAATTTCATAACCAATACGTGCTTGTGCCCAGCCCCATGCGTTGACTTCTCCGCCAAAACGTAAGAACTGCGTATCATCATTAACGCCACTAAATCGTTTTTGTTTGGTCAGGTCCCAGTCAGTAGTCAGTACAAATAGGTTATGTACATAGGCGCCTGACAAGGTAACTTGTGTATCTAAGTGGTATGTACTTACGCCACTGACATCCAATGTGTCGATTTCCTGTGAGAACAAATCTCTTACCACTACCCCCGCCCGGTAGTTGTTGTATAACCACACGGCCCCGAGGTCCATGTTAAACGCATTCTTAGATGTTTCACTTTGGTCATAATCGCTGATGTCAAAATCTTCGATAGAGATGTCTTGCTTATAAGTCCGCATCTGTTGGAATTTGGGCGTAATACCAAACGACACATCCTGACCTCCAAGCTTCATTCTTTTTGCGAGGGCTAGGCCGAGTTCGGTATATCCGAATGCAATAAGATCTACTGAAGATGTCTCATAGCGTGTTTCTACCGCGGAAGGGGTATCTCCCGTATTCTCGGATATTTCTGGGCTAGCGATAACTTCTGCATAACCACGAACAAAGAAGTTACTTGAAACAACATCGAATGGAATCGCCACAGCTGCCGCTGCACCACCAGAAATAGCCAGAGGCTTGTCATTTTCAAGATCGTCCAGATAACCGTTCATCCGCGAAATGAGTTCCGGAGACGGCGTATTAGTGTTTTCGAATTCGTTTATCGAATCTTGAAGGGAGTCAATAGTATCTAGAGATTCATCGGTATCGCGAGCATTGATACCAAGTGCTGGAAACAGTATCCCTATATTGTCCCTATCCCGGTACACCGCGACAAGTGCAGGATTGTAGAAAGGAGCTAACAGGTAATCTGCTGTTGTGACACCGGTATTACCCATACCATTACCACGCGCATCGGAGACAGCAGTCGCACCCTGTGCAGCCATCGTCACCAAAGAAGCCCCTACCACCACTGATAATTTTGTTAGTTGTTTCATTTCCTTACCAACCTTTTTTATGTTCCCATAAACAAGGTTAATACATACTTTGAATCACCACATAAAAATTAATCAATTAGCTTCAACGACCTGCGTCAAGGACAGCTCACCACTGACCAATGCTTCTTTAGTCTGTTTTGGTAATCGCTTTAAATACAGCTCTAACTTTGTCGCATCACTTCGGGTCGTTCCAGCGCTTTCACTCCAAACTAGAGTGAGTGGTGATTTTCCTTTTAACGCTTTTGCGCCTTTACCTTGGCAGTGCTGAGAAAAACGACGCTCTACGTCGGTTGTAATACCGCAGTAGAGCGCGTTGTTCGGCATTCGCACGAAATAAGCATACCACTCACAAATGCCTGTATTGGAGGACATATTAGCTGGTGAGGTCATTGACTAGGCTGCGAAGTTCAGCCAGTTCTTGTTTAAGAGCAGCGACTTCACTCTCCAGTTCATCAAGTCTCGTATTCGAAGCGGCTACTGGTGCAGCAGGTGCGGCATATTGTGCCAATGCTTCAATGTCTACTTCACCACTGAACAAGTGCTGGTATCTCGACTCTCGTTTTCCTGCTTCCCTTGGGAGTTTAACCACCAGCGCTCCAGACTCACGTGAGGCCATCGCGTCGAGCACCGATTCCACTTCTTTTACATCACCAAACTGGCACAAGCGGTTAGTTCGAGTGCGAAGCTCTCCTGGCGTTTGAGGACCTCGTAACAGCATGCAACAAACAATGCCTTTCTCTTGCTCAGTCAGTTTTAAGTCACCGAACTCAGTGTTGCAGAAACGGTGTTGGTATTTACTTGCACGACTATTGAAGCCACTTTCATCGCTCACCAAACGCTTAGCAATCAAACCTTCCAGTGCATCCTGTACTTCTGCATCCGAAAGCGCCATAACAGGCTCTCGATTACTTTTTTGATTGCAGGCTGTTGTGAGGCCATTTAACGTCAAGGGATAGTAATCAGGTGTGGTTACTTCTTTTTCGATTAAGCAGCCAATGATACGTGCTTCAATCGCTGTCAACTCAATAGTCATGTTCATATCCTTTTCTATTCCGCTTCTCTCACAGGGCTCAATGCTCTGCCAAGAGTGATACCTTTTTCATGTTACCGTGTTCATCAATCATGAAGACTTTCGCACGGCTTAATTCCACTTCAACGACTTCCAATTGCTTGCTCTCACTTTGGTAAGCTAACCGTAGGCGCTCATTAACCAAAGGGGCAACTTTCTCATTCTCTATTGGTGGAAGAATGATCTCTGATTCTTGCATAGTACGTGGTACAAACTTCTCTAACTGCAAGCATAATATATTGATAAAAGAGAAGATGACAAACGGATTTAGCCCAGTTGATGATTAAATCGTCAAGATACCGTTTGGATTGATCTTAAGACTGTTCTGGACTCTATTGTTATGCTTTAATCGTTGACAGTTAATAAATCTAGGGAAAAGGAACCTATGAGTAGTGTATTTGAAATCGTGAACCAAGCACGTCGTAAAAACAAACTGAAGCGTGAACTTCTAGATAACGAAAAGAAAGTTCGTGACAACCGCAAGCGTGTTGATCTACTTGAGAACCTACTAGACTACATCAAGTCTGATATGAGCCACGACGAGATCGTTGCTATCATCAAAAACATGAAAGCGGATTACGAAGACCGTGTCGATGACCACATCATCAAGAGTGCTGAAATCTCTAAAGCACGTCGCGACATCAGCCGTCGCATTCGCGAGCTAACAGAAGAAGACAAACAGACTCAAGGTAAGAAGTAACCCTTTGTGTTTGTGATGCGGTAAGACTGGTCTTATAGCACCTTACCACTTGAATGAAAAAAGCCCGAACTCATTGAGTTTCGGGCTTTTTTGTTATTGTGCTATGTCAAAGAAGCTATTTCATAGCATCTCTTTTGCGACAAGCTGAAGCAGGAATGTTTCTCGCTCGATGCTCATACCTTTCTTGTCGCTCTCAGCAATGGTTTTTTCATTGTGGGCAATCGCGTCGTGGATATTAATCCAAACCGGTTTCATTCCGTTTTTGATCTCGTAATCTTCGTAGTTGGTCTCGCCAAGTTCTCGATTGATTTTGCAGGTGTAGCAATACGAAATCATGTGGATGACATCTGCGTCATCTTTATACCACGGACGAAACTCTTCAAAAATGCCAAATGGCTTTATGCTGTGGATGTTTTGCGCGCCCGTTTCTTCTTCCAGCTCTCTAACCATTCCTGCTATTACGTCTTCACCGTCATCAAGGCCACCACCTGGGATTGAATAGTCGTGATAACGTTCGGTGTACAACATCAAGATATCTTCTCCATCGACAACGATAGCGCGAGCTGCATTTCGTTTATAAACCGTTTGGTTATCGAGGTGTTCAATATCAGGGTGAACCGTGGTTTTTAAATGTCTCATACCAAAAGCAAATTGATTAATTTGTCGCGATTCTAGCACAAGAGAGTTCGTCACGTGCAAAAACGGCGACCTTATAGGCCGCCGTGTTACTGAGCTTGGTTCTCAGTATGAAGGTGTGAACTCTTATTTGGATTCAACGTTGTGGGTATACAAATGAACATCGCGTTGTGGGAACGGAATAGTGATCCCTTCGGAATCTAGGCGTTTCTTCACTTTCTCTGTGACATCCCAATACACATCCCAGTAGTCATCAGTTTGTACCCAAGGCCTTACAACAAAATCTACCGAAGATTCATTTAATGTATGCAGTTTCACCATAGGCTCTGGGTCTTTTAGTACTCGAGGGTCAGCATGCAAGATCTCCATGAAGATGGCTTTAGCTTTATCGATATCATCAGCGTAACCAATGCCAAACACCATATCGACGCGGCGGATAGTCTCGGCTGTGATGTTGTTGATCACATCACCCCAAATCTTATTGTTTGGAATAACTAAGCGTTGGTTATCAATTGTTTGTACCGTGGTCGATACTAGGCTCATGTTCTTAACGGTACCTTGAATTCCCGCTACTTTGACCATATCACCAACATCATACGGGCGATAAATTAGAATCATAAGTCCAGACGCAAAGTTCGAAAGAGTATCTTGCAATGCAAAACCGATGATCACACCCGCGACACCGAAACCTGTCAATAGTGGACCGAGCTCAATGCCGACTTGCGATAAAGCTACCAGTAAGCCTACAAAGACAACTGCTTTTGATGCGATCGATACAAAGAACTCTTGCATTAGGACGCTAAAGTCCATTTTCGAGTGCTTCACGCTACGACCAACGGCACTAGATACTACTTTGGACAATTTACGAGTTAAGTACAAAATAGCTAAGAATAGCGTTAGCTTAACCACCATTGACGGTGTGTTTTCGAATGCCCATTCTTTAAATGACATCAGCCAACCTTCGAGTAGGCCATAAGCGACACCAATGTCTAACACGTCCGCATTGATATCACCGGTTAAGGTCAGTAGTAACTGCTTGTATTCAGTAACGTCTTGCCCCATCGCCTCCATGAGTGCGATACCTGATTCGAAACTCACGACCATCATAGCGATACGCTCGTTGTATCGAACAATATCTTCTGTCAGATTCGCTTTTTCCGCTTCACTAACATAAGTAAGACGCGATTCAGTTTCTTTCTTTTGGGTGTCTAGGTACAAAGTCGCATTGGCTAAGTACTCCACCCTACGCTTCAGCTTTTGCTTAAATTCATCTCGGACACTAGAAACATCGATTGAGCGCTGCTCAGCCATTTTGAGCGTGATTTCAAGCTGGTCATAGTATGTGTCCATCACTGCAATTCTGCGCTGGATCCTAAACTCAATCTTCGCTTTGTCTTCGTCAGCAGCCGCTCGTGAGGCCTTTGCTAGCTTCGAAATTGCCGATTCACTTAAATCCAATAAACCCTGCAGCAAATCAATTTGGGCGAGCAGTACTGGCTTTGCTTTCTCGTCTGACGCGCCACTACTTAACTGTTCTGTGATTCTATCTCTTAGGCGCTCGTTTTTACGCCTAAGTACATCCTCAAGAAAAGCCTGCTCACTTTCGTGAGCTTGTTTTAGTGTCTCTAGATCCGCACTAAGTGCGGATTGAGTATCCAAGATTGGTTGTGCATACGCGATATTGGCTACGGACACCAATATGCTAAGAAACAGTATTTTAAATACCATCATTACACGATTCATGAGTTCACCTTAGGTTGATTCATTGCAACATTAGGTTGTTATCACTAACAACATTACTGTTCATTGGGCGACACCGAACGGTTCGCTGAATATAAAGAATTAAGCCGCTCAGCTAATAGTAGTCGAGCATTTATAAACATGTTCTCAGTGACTTATCACTTCCATCAATTTAAACCGACTTGAGGTCACGTTTGGATTATGTCGATAGGATTGAGATCAGTATCTCGGTTATTCCTCGGATTGTTTAGTTAACACCCGACACCGATGACACCCCTGTTTAAAAGATACACATAGTTTATTTCATGGTTCAAACACAGACTTACCACTTTACGCCGGATCCACTTTAGCTGACGTTATGATGACCAAGCTTCATATCAACCTGTTTTTATTTTCACTTAATTTTTCCTACCGACATCAAGTGAAAAACAAACTGGCGCTAAATGGTAAGTACGAGAATTATCGCTCGGATATAGTTCCCCCCATCAAGGCAGAGCGTCTGGAACGGATTCTTCATTCAGTTATAAGAAGATAGCAATGACTTATTCCGATTTTAAACACAGTGATCTGCATAAATGCCTAAGTACCGCAGGTGAACTTCTGTTCATGGTAGGCAAATATACGCTGAAGATTTTTGCTGGTATTACGAAGTTCATATTTTGGTTAGCAGCCAAAGCGTACTACTACGTAATGAAGTAATAGCAGCATCTAAAGCTCCTTGAATTCACCATTTCTACGTAAACGACAGAATTAGTTATTGGCGTAAAGTGGTAAAACAATCGAATTTAAAAACGGGATACTACGCTCGTTTTAACACAACAACATATTAAACACAGGTATCGAAATGAAAAAATTAGCACTTAAAGTAGTAGGACTAACAGTTTTAGCGTCAGCACTAACTGGTTGTATCGGTAGCAATGCCGTAACAGGGAAAGTAATGAAATTTAACGTTGAAGTTGTTGATAACCGCTATGCTCGTGCTGGAGTAAACTTCCTTTTGGCACCTGTTTACGGTATCACAACTGCGGCTGATTACGTGGTGTTTAACTCTCTAGAATTCTGGACAGGTAAAAACCCAATTTCAGGTGCTCCACACATCTTTGATAGTAAAGTTGATACCCAATTCAAAGTAAACGATGAGCTGGATCCAAGCTTAAAAGACGCTCCGATTGATCCTTTGTCAAACAATCGTACTATCGAAAGCGGTGAAATGATCAAAGTTGATGACAACACTGTTCAAATGGACATTGTTTACAACAACGGTGACAAAGCAACACTAACAGGCATCAAAGATGGCGAGAACGTTAGCTACTACATCGACGGTGAGCTTGTATCCCAAACAACAATCGCTGAGCTAGAAGCACTTCAAAACAGCTAAGATTGACAGACAAAACTAAAAAGCCCCACTCAGTGAGTGGGGCTTTTTTTATACTTTCTCTTGCATCTGTGTCAGTCTAATACTGACTAAACTGGCCACCATTATCGCTAAATAAAAGCTACCAATAATGGACTCCAAGAAAACAAAAAATTGCGCAACAGGAACCGTAGGAGAAATATCACCATAGCCCACCGTCGTTAAGGTGATAAAACTAAAATAAAGTGCATTAAATAAGTTAGTTAACCAAGGCTTCGCTTCTAAACCAGTAAATGCAACAGGGAATACTTCTAATATCAACAAATACAGTGTTGCCCAAGCTAACCCTAATAAGAGGTAGATACACAACGAGCCAATGATATGGTTGGTGGTAACCGTTTTGGTTTGCATCACTTGCTTAAGCGCAGAATAGATATGCGACAACAAGAAGGCTAACAGCGCCGACAAGGTCACTATAGAAAGATCATAGTCTTCAAAGAATGAGAAAATGCCCGAGACGGAAGCCGTCACGAGCAGTACTCCATACCAAGAACGATAAATCGCTTTTCCTCGATTGATACCCGCAATGGAAGCCGCAAGCGTAACAATGATCAGCCCCAACACTGTTTTTTGGCCTTCCGGAAAAAACTGCTGCATTACCGCACAGCCAAAAAACAAGATAAGAAGTGCGAAAAACAAAAAATAGAAATTATCGTCCTTCGAAATAGGCTTCATTATTTAGCCTCTTGCGGGTGACTTTCTAGCCAAGCAACCATTAGCTGATAAGTTAAACTAAGCACAACCGCACCTACGAATAAGCCTACAATACCCGACATCGCCATACCACCTAGTGCCCCAAGCAGAATCACAAGCATTGGGATGTCTGAACCACGACTTAACAAAATTGGCTTAAGGATAGCGTCACTGCCGCTTACGATGATACACCATACAAGGAAAAGGCCTGCAGCCAGTGTCGATTCAACGCTGAACATGTAAATAATTGCAGGAAGAAGCGCAACGATTGGTGGCAGTTGAATGATAGCAACAAGTAAAACAGCAAGCGCCCATACCGCAGCCATAGGTACGCCAGCAACCACAAGGCCAATTGCCGACAAAGTCGACTGAATCACAGCAACGCCGATTACGCCTTGAACAACGCTTCGCACTGTCGACTTAGATAACTCAACAAGTTCTTCACCTCGCCCATCCGTTAAACGCGTCACAAGCATCGTCATGCCAGCTTGGCATTTATCTGCATTGCTCATGAATGCACCCGCAATGATGGTAGAAATAATGAATTGAAGAAAGCCACCGCCAACAGAGCCAATTATAGAAGCCGCTTTACCTGCAAACTGTTTGATTTCTTCAGCGTATTTCACAAAAGCCCCTTCAATATTCGAAGAAGCAAATAGCATGAAGCTATACAGTTTCTCACCAATTAATGGTAGATCTTGAATAGAAGCTTTTGGCTTAGGTAACGTCAGAGTGCCCTCTTGTACTCCGGTTACTAGCTCCGATGCACTGGTATAGATACCAGAAGACAATGCGACCAAAGGAATCAACAGCAGCAACACCCCGATAAAGCTTAACAATGCACTCGCTTTACCTTTCGAGAGTCCAGTTCTTTTGTGAATGGACAGCGCCACTGGATAAAGTGCAGTAGCAATGATTGCCCCCCACACCACCAGCATTAGAAATGGTCGAAGTATTGAAAAACACCAATAAACCAAAATCGCCACAACAGCAATTTTAATTGCTGCATCTATAGCATTACGAGAAAACTCGTGATCTATCTTCATAAGACACCCTTTTTAATTAACGCTAGTTCTGTAAGAACTTCCAATTTCTCGTCTCCAAAAACAAACTAGCTAAAATCATATACACCCCAATCATGACTAACTGGAATATACGAATAAACGTACTGCTATCTATATCACCTGAACTCATTAACGTACTACCCACTAATACCAACAACGTACTAAAGGCAGTAGCAAATATCGGCGCTTTCTCTGGAATGGTATAAATTTTCCTTGCCATGATGATTGCAATGAGTCCGATAAAGCACGAATAGAACACAATGCTCGGCACAATTGCTAAAATTGAAAAGGAAATAATTGCTAATAAACCACCAATACCATTACTAATAATAAGGAATGCGCTCAACTTGACCGACTTTTCGGCGGTTATCATCAAAGACAACAATGCAATAAACATCATTGTGAGCAGCGCTTCTGATATTTGGAAAATAAAGAAAAAGCACACGACTGGGAAGGAAATAATCATGGCTCGAAATGCAGCGTGCCAGCGCTGCTGTCTGTTGATAGGTGGCTTAGCAAAGCCAGCAAATTCACCTTTTGGTTCAGGAAAATAAATATGAACTAACGCAAAAATACCTACCGCTACCACCCCTGAAGCCGATAGCCCGCTTGCCAGCAACACCGACACACCCGGTGTAGCAATTGCCATGAATGGCAGCATCAAAACAGAAATCAATAGTATCGTAGCGAACAAGTTCCACTTAGGATCGGTAAACAAGTAGTATCCCCAAAGCATCATCAGCCCTACGACTGTTAATAACGGCAGCGGATACTGAGTGATCCCTCTAGATAGCAGTAACCCGAGCGCCATGGTTGCCAGTAATGCAAGTAACAACTCGTAAATGGTTTCCTTATGCAGCCTCGGCTTATCTATCAAAAATTTTGCCGTAAATACTGGAGCGACAAAAGCAAGCGGCCAATTGATCCAAGCAGCTAGGAAAACCGAGAGCGTTACTCCCACCATAAAGCGAATGATGCGAGTCTGTGTTTGCTGGTCTGGTATGAGCTTATCGGACATAAGAAAGCAGACTAATGAAGCGAATCCAAACTTTACCAATTGCGTTAAAGATAAAGTTGTCACCACTATAGACAATCACATCCGCTTGGCCGCCCACTCTCAGCATGCCTCTCACCTCTTCTCTATCAAAATCAATAGAAATCGGTAGCATTTGAGTTTGACGTAGCCAACCTGTCTGTTGGCTTGCTTGAGCCAGTTTACCAGCTTGATCATTCTGGCCCCAATCAACCCCCCAGTCGATGCTTGTTACTCTACCTTGCACCACTTTTCCAGGAACAAAATCAAGCGCAATTTCTACTTTGTCACCCACCTTAATATTACCTAGGCTGTTTTCTCGAAAATACGCTTCAACCCAAATATCTTCGGTAGACACGAACGTCATCAAAGGCTGGCCAGCTGACGCATAAAAGCCTTCCGATAGACTAAAGTTCGATACCCCGCCCTGAGTTGGAGCTTTAACAACTGTGCGTTCAAGATTTAGCTGAGCTTGCTCCAATGCGAGTAACGCCGCTTTCACTTGGCTGTTCTCTTCACCATCTTTACCCAGTTGCTGTTTCGCGCGTTCTAAATCAGCTTCAGCATTCACAACCGCTGCTCGCGCAGTCGCTAAAGACGCTCTCGCTTCGTCAGCATCCGATTTAGATACCACACCCTTTTCTACCAAGGCTAAAATACGATTGGTTTGCAGTTCTGCATTTTGCTTTTCAACCAAAGCAGACGTTAAACGCGCTTGAGCCGATGCAATATTGGCAGTTTGAGCACCGACATTTTGCCCCGCTATTTCTAAGTTTTGCTCGGCTTGTTGAACAGCAATGATGTAATCAGATTGGTCGAGAATAGCGAGCTCGTCACCTTCCTCAACCAATTGATTTGGTTTGACTTTGATATCCAGTACCTTACCCGAAACCTGAGGCTTAATCGGGACAATGTAACCCTGAACACGAGCACTATCGGTGATAGGAATAATTCGGTCAGCCACCACACTAAAAAGCAACATAAAAGCAACAAAAGACAACAGATAGTTGGTCACTTTCCTTACTTTGTCTTTCTTGTTGGTTTCTTCTTTTGGCTGCGGCTCATTTAGTTGAACGTCGTCCTTAACTTCAGACATACAGCTCCCTTCTTCTAGATTAAACTTAATAAAATTAATACGTTAAGAATATACCCATCGACTTAAAACACAAGAAAATTGACTACTTTTTTGTACGTCATGTTATAATTTTGCGACTGCACTTTTATTGCCGAAAATCAAGCCTTTGGAGCGTGCGAACACATGAGCTCAGACTCTTTCCAAGTCCCTGTTATACAAACTAATTACGCAAAGATATTGGTTGAGATCTTTTCTGAATACGGATTTGACGTACATAAGTTATTGAATGAATCTGGGCTTCCTGCTGATCTGTTTCAGTCCAACAGCGATTTTGTGCCCTCTGACTCGATCAAACGACTCATTTACTTAACATCTTCTCAACTCAAAATTTCAAACTTCGTCGAGTTACTGAGGCTAGCGCTACAACAACGTATTATTCCGCACATACTTCATCAGTTTGCTGAATACGACACAATTGGAGCAGCACTGAAAGATGTCAATCGCATCTTCGTCAATGACACCCCCAGTAGTAGAGTTCATTTTAGGCAAGAGCATGGAATGAGTTGGTTTTGCGTTGACTCACCGCATAAAGAAGGCCTCTACCCTGAATGGACTGAGCTTTTCCCGATAGTCTACATCCAAGAGCTCATGAAGTTGCTTACCAATTCAGACTGGCAATTCGAAAGTGTAAAACTACAAAATACGGATATTGATATTATTCAATCTGCGTTACCAAAAAGCTGCCAAGTGTTTGTCGGCCACGAATATACTGCGGTACTGATCCCACAATCGTTACTAGACAAAGAGATCCATCTACCTAAAAGCGCTTTGAGCCCAAAACCCGCCATTGTTGAATGGCACACCAGTTTTACTGACAGTGTGTTTGAAGTGCTTAAACCGTATGTAAAAGAACGAAACCTAACCATTGAAGATGCTGCCGAGCTGCTGAATTTTTCAGTGCGTACACTGCAACGAAAACTCAAAAATGAGCAAAGTTCATTCAGAAAAATCAAAGAAAATCTGATGTTCTCAGTGGCTTGCGAACTAATGGAAGAGGGCCATTCGCTGACTTATATTTCCAGCCAACTTGGCTACAATAACATTTCACATTTTTCGCGTGCCTTTAAACGAGTGTCAGGTTTAACGCCACGGCTTTATCAGAAGTCCATCACCTAAAAAAGCAGAGCTTATTGCTCTGCTTTCTAGTGAAATTAGCTCTTTGCCTAGAGTGCCTAACTGTTTTTCTAGATAATGATTCTCGCTCTTAGGCCTACAACCCAAGTGCTGTCTTCACTAGAAAATGCGGGATCGGAGATATACTGTAAATCGGGCGTCAATTGAACCAAGTCATTAAGCTCAATGTTGTAGTAAAGTTCAGCCGTAAATTGCTTCGACTCTCCCACTGCATACGCAGATTCTATATTGTCATTCACGTTACTCCAGTTCACAGCAAATCCTAGATTGTTCTTCTCACCAGCTAATCCAAAGTACCCAAAACCAAGCGTAAGCGAGCGGTCATATAAGGCAACATCCCCTTCCGATATCCCACCACGAACGAACGGCATTAGATGGGGTGTTGCAAAGTAACTGGCTGAAAAATTGATACCCCGCCCACTTTCTTCACTAGTTAGGTTGTGCTGTGTACCTCCATCTAGGTGCCATGCTGTAATATGGATATTGTCCGTGTAGATCTGATCTTGAGATGCCGTCCAGCCGAGCTCAAAGGTAGTAAACAGTTTATGGTCATTAAAAAGCGTCTCGAAGCCATCAAGTGGTTTATCGGAGTTTCCTTTCCCATCAGCCACACCGGCAACAACATAGAAGTTTTGATTGAGCATGTGTCCTGCCGCTACGCCCAAAATACCATCATCAGGTAAGCCAACTGCCCCAGCCCCTGTGCTAAACGCTAGGTTAGTAAATCCTGTCCAAGGGCTAGCCAAAGCATAGACATCTACATAATCGGTGGTATCCAAGTAACCCACCATGATGGTGCCTCTACCATCACTGATTTTTTGTTTCCAATATAGATTTGTTAGCCGACTGCCTTGGTTGCTATAAACTGGAGCTATCATACCCGCATATCCTAAACCATTGCCGATAAATGCAAGATCTTTAGGAGCGAGTTCCGTATACGAATGGCGATGCTCGACTTTCCAAACCAACCCACCACGATTCGCTCCATTAAGCCCGACAAGTTCCCAAGAGCCATAGAACCGCGCTACACCGCTAGAGGCAACATTATCGCCCCCAGACGTTGGAGCTGAAGCTGACAAAGCAAGCGCTTGGTAGTCGAAACCAAACGTTAAGTGATGCTTAGCTGCTAAGTGTTCTCGCCAACTTTTCTTTTTACGTTCGTTTTCTCTAATGGCGTTGTCGACTGAATCTGGACTACCAAAATTAGCTTCAGCAAAAACAGAAGGTGTTAACAGCAAACAACAGACACTTGCGATTGCAGCAGTAAATTTCATGATGACCCTTTTGATAGAAACCTATAAGAGTAGGGATAAAGGCATTAAAGGGAACGAGCTGAATCGCGTGAGGAACAATCGCGATAAACAACGTGTCACTTACCTCCACTCTTGACTGTGATGGGCATTCTAGAGGCTCGAGCATGCTGAAATATACATTTTGCGCCAGTCAACACATCCCTGCTAACCTATCAAGCATGAATGGTTTGGTTTCACTACGCTAACATCGAATAAAACTCAAATAGCAAATAGTTAAGCTTTTGATTTAATGTAGATATTTACAGGGAACAACGTGAGGAATGTATGCGATTACCCACTATAGACAAACGTATTGTGCTGTCTTATCTAAAACAGCTGAAATTGTGTTGCGGCTCTTACGATCAGTTAGTTGACAAGGCAGGCATGCCGTTTTCGCTCGAAACCACGCCCGCCCTACATGTTCCCTTTTTACCTTTCAGTAAGCTACTTCACTTAGCCAAGTTAGAGATGCAGGGGGCAGACTTTACCCAATACTTAATACACTCTGTGAATGCTGTACCTCGTGAAGCCATAAACCTTGGTGACCTCTATGGGCGCCTTCCGCTAAGCCACTTACAGTTAAGCAAAACGGAAAGCAGTATGTCACTGCAAGCACAGCTTATTGAATCTGTTGAATTAAGCGTAGAATCCGAACTTAGCCTGATCACTTTACTTCATGCTAGTTTCAACGCTCATGTAGGAACTACGTTGGAACCGATTAGCTATCATTTGCAATCAACAAGCTCACAAGAGCTAGACCAACTCAAGATTAGAAACGACATCCCACAATATATGGGAGCAAAGGCGACAACAATCGAGTACTCAGTGTATGCAGATACTGAATTACCGCCAATAACGGAATCAGAACAGTCGTTCACTGAATCTGTACGGCAGTCACTCGCGCCCTACATTGGAAGACAAGATATATCGCTGGAGAACTTAGCTGAGATTTCCGGAATGTCCCGCCGCACAATTCAAAGGTATTTACAGTCAGACGGTTCCACATTTAGGGGAATTAAAGAACAGCTTAATATTGAATTTGCCAAGCGGGTTTTGGTAGACAGAAACGTTAGTATCGCCGATGTCGCTATCCACCTTGGCTACTCTGATTCAGCGCAGTTTATACGAGCATTCAAAAGAGTCACCAGATCTCCTCCCAAACAGTGGCTAAAAGAGCAACTTCGTTAGAAACTTAAGTTATCGATTTCACAGGCGTTTTAGGCAATTTGTCTTGCATAAATGTTGCCAAATCTATGGCCATCCATAGCTCTTCTACATCCTGAACTCTAAAATAAATAATCATAATAAGCTCTTAGTTTGGGAATAGAAGCGTATGATAAACAGCAGCTCCCCACCCTGCTTACCAAATAGCGCCACTAAGTTGTTTGAATTGATATTTGAATTGCGCCCAGGAGTATAAAAGCAAATTAGAAATAGTGTTCGCGATCTACTAGGGTAAGATCATGTTAGTAAAAAGGAATTTACATGAGCAACGTAGAAAAGGTATATGGATTCAACACACCTCAAAGGTTATTTGTTGGATATACATTGGCTATTCTAGTCGATTTAACCGTTCTCAATTTTTTTGATGAGTACTGGGAATACGTAACGATCGACTCTTTTACCATCTCGTTTGCTGCAGCAATGTTGCTTCAGTTACTTCTCAAACTCTCAATAGGGTTAGAACACAAACTTGCCAACTACTTCAAAACGAAACCGGGAACTGGTGCAAAAGTGATGAGAGGGATCTCTACGTACATCATCTTGGTTGGCTCCAAATTTGTGATGCTCGAAGCCATCAACCTTATGTTTGGTGATAAGGTCCAGTTTACCGGCCCACTCAACGGTGTTGTGGCGTTTTTTGCGGTGGTGTTTGTCATTCTAATCTCGGAAATAACAGTATCTCGAATCTACTTTGCATTAGAAGACCAGAAAGAAGACAAAGTATGCGAATAAAAAAAGCCCCATGATGCAAGCATCATGGGGCAAAATCCGGCTGTAAAATACAGAATCGAACAAACTCTTAATTCGAAACTGCGTATGTTCAGGTACCGCTACCACTACAGCCAATACAGGTTCCCCCAGGGCATGGGGCTCTCTCCTAAGTGGTGGAACAAACCGAGGCGAATTATGCAGTCTTTTGCTCGATACGACTTACCAATTTACGCCACGACATAATCTCTTTGATAATTAAGTTATTAATCAAACACAAAGCCCGTTCGACTAACACTGAAAACAAAAAAAGAGCCGCATCAAGCGGCTCTTTTTAAATAACTCATTTGTTGAAAAAACCATATATTGATATTGATGATTTCCTTTATTTCAACAACTTACTCAAAAAGCAACCATATATTGATATCACTTAAAACAACTATAAGTTGATATTTTTGTGAAAGTGTAACTTCGCACGGACCATCGATGAACGAAAACTACTTTCAGCTTTGAGTCAATCGTTGACAAGACTACCACACAAACCGGGGTCACATTCCGAACATTTTTAATTATTGGGAACCTAAAAGGCTGGGTTTAATCTTGGTCAAACCCAGCCTGTGCCGTAACACTCTCTACAAGGATTTGGTTTAATTACACCTTTACATTTAGGGCAATACTGTTTGCCATCTGGAATACTCACTTTAGTTTTAGTGGTGCTGCTAGTCGCAGGTTTTGGAACTAAGGGAGATTTCCGCGTAAGTCGTGTCAACTTTGGCGACTTTGTTTTCAATACGGGCTTAATTGGCTGCTTTGCAAGTAGCGCATCATATTCACTCCTGACTGTTAGTTTACCCTCAAAACCACGTGTCTTCAGGTAGCTAGTCCACCAGTTCTCAGCAGCAATTACAGACTCAAAACTAGCCACAACCTCTTTATTTGTACCAATTTTAACCGAGCCCGAATTGTTTGATGTAGTGATGAATGCATTTCTCCAGAGCGAAAGGTGTTTAGGAACAGCAACCCCATCAATAACGCAACTTACTTCTTCAACCGTTGATGATTGAGACTCAATCGAGGTCTCAACTGCGACAGATGTTACTCCGAAAATGGCCTTAACATCATTCATGTGGTTATCAGTAAAATACAGTTCTGTTTCAATTCCATTTAGCTGTAATGAAATGCTTCTATTCTCAGTTGTAGACAGCTTATCAAACAAAATAGTCTTATCAGAGTTACTATGCTTAAACATTGCTGCATGATTTGGACAGAGACAGAGATGGTTTTGAAAGTGCATAGAGTCACTTTCAATGAAGTCAACGATTTCAAAATAATAATCCCCATTCAGCTTCCTAAACGGCAACTCTTCTTGACATAACTGACAGATCATCGTTTCATTAATTGAATACTGGCTTTTTAAATAAGCTTCCGCTTCCTGCCTGACAGACGGCTTCCCTACAGCGACTGATCGTTCTCTTACTTCCTTACGCTTTTCTGGAGCTTGCTCTGCAGCTTTAGAAACTGCCAAGGCACGAGCTGCTGAATTACTTGAGCTCTGTTGCGGTAGCTGCTGGGAGAAGTTGTGAGCACTTGAAGTAACAGAAGCAATTAGTTGTTGCTTTTGTGCTTCAGAGATTGAACCACTTGAGATAAGGTCTAAAAGCTGAAAATCAGTCTGACTAGTGATTCCCAACCGTTTTGCTGCTTCCTTCTTAACAAGACTTTCTTTAGAGCTTTCTTCTTCCTTCTGACAGAATCTTATCTTATCCGCCCAGTCAGTTCCCAACGCGCGAAGAAAATTACCTGATAAGTCTTTCTTCTGAGCATCACATGGTTTGACAAATGTGCCACTTTTAGTAGGAACCCAAGCTCTATCACGAAGTAAACATATCCATTGAGAATCAGCAGTACGACTTGGGTTACTTTGGTTTTGACTGTAAACTGCAATCTGCTTATTGCGCGCTTGATTACTTACCGTCTTCAAAATGAGTTCTGACACAGCTTTATCATGTGCTTTTAGCAAACGCTCAAGCCCATCTATTGTGTAGTCTCTATTGACGCCGGTGTGAGTTGCATTCCCAGGAGCCGTTCTCAAGTAGCTCCACTTAGGATTACTAAGGCATGACGTTTCAATGATGTCTAAAGACTTGATTACACCAAGAAACTCGAAAAAACCGTTAAGCTCGTTGATTTCAATTCCCAACTGTAGGTACATGTTATTAATAGCATGTACAGTAGAGACGCCTTTAGCACCTAAAGCTATGGCCATTCCGGTTGACCTATATGGGTCATCAAGATAGGTACGATTCGGTTTAACGTAATCAAAATTACCGTCAAGGATTATTGAATGTTTTTTGAGTTCATTGGCTGCAAATTTTGCTTGCTTATACCATGAAAAAAACTTTTTCATATGCAATGCATGCGTTCCAAAATCCAACGATATCCTGTCAGATGAATAGTGTGTTTTTAAAATAGCAAGAATGCTTTCTTTTTCACCATACGTCTTAACACCTGTACCACTGAAAAATGAAATAACACCATCATGGACCTTCTTCGACTCACCTTCGAGTGGCGCCAACAGATCTGAACGTAAACAGGAAATACTATCGTCAGTAATGGAGTCCTCTAAAGGGAAATAGCACTCACTAGGCGCTTTTACCTGGCTATTATTGGTTGGAATGACCCTTAAAGAACTTACCGGATAACTAAGCTCGTCTCTCAACTCTGACGCAAATAACGAATACAGGTCTCGCAGCCATTGTGAACTTTTTCTCAGTATCCACTCATCGAAATTAGCCAACTCCTGCTTGGTTGCTTTCTCTTCAAATGAGTAACTTTTGGGTTTGTAGTACTCGAAACACTCTATTAAGTCATCCTTAGTCCATTCTGAAACTCCAGCGTCTATCAATAATTTGTATAAGCGATCATTTTTCTGATTGCTTATAATTGACCAGCCTACCGAGGCTATGCTGTTTCGTGTGAGATTTGCGAAGTCTAAGGTGTTGATAACACGAGCAATCCTGCTTTTGGTTAGATAAAGCAGTTTCCCTTTTTTGAATGAACCCTCTAGAGTCGGAACAAGCTCCTCGCTCATCAGAGATTTCTTGACTCGATCCCGTATTACTTGATATTTCTTGGGTACCGGATCGGATGAGTTCGGCATAGCCTCCAGGAAATTCCTATCTAACAATCCGATTGACTTAACTTCATGCAAAGCCTTCTCTATGGTATCAGCTAGGTAGTCATATAATCTGTCATTTTCTGGGGTATCTTTAACGCTAGCTCGGCTCAACTCAGTTACAAAAGGGGCGTGAACATGAAACCTTAAACCAGAAGTTTCTTTTTCAGCAGGGAAGAAAGCCGACACAGTACCTCTTTTGATCCCCTCAACAACAAATCGTTCAGCGAGCTTCGCTTTTTCTGAATCAGTATTATTTGTCTTTTGCGGCTTTTCTCTTAGCTTAAATGCTATTGAGGAAAATAGAGTTTCTTTCTCCCCGAACAAAGTAATATAACGCAACCAATTAACGACGACAGGCTTACTGTCAGAATCACTCTTTTGAGCGATCGAAATATGATTGTCAGCTAATTCCTCTCGTTCAATACTGCCTAAAAACTCGCCATCGACAAACCATTCGACTTTTTTAATATTTCTGAGAAACAGCAAAGCACTTCCAGACAGCTGCTTCAGTGCGTGACCTATTTCTTTATACGACTCTTGAGGTGTTTTTTTCTTACTATTAAACGGGAACTCAAAAACTGTTACAGCATCATGATTACTAGGGTTACGGAATGTGGGTACGACGAATCTCTCGATCGTGAAATCGAGGTTGCCTGACTTTACTCTTGGAGATTCGGTATATACGAAAACGGCTTTAAACCCAATACCAAACCGCCCTATAGAGTTATCGTCATCCTTTTTGCTACTTTCCCCAATGTCTGTGATAGCACTGATGTCCTGGTCATTAAAAGGTCTACCGTCGTGAGAACAGGTCAATTGCTCTTTAGATAAAGAAAACGATACCGCTGTAGCGTTAGCATCTTCAGCATTTTGAAGCAGTTCATAAATGAAGTGAGCCTTGTCAGGATATAGATCTTCAACAATTCTTCGTAATGCTGGTTTCCTCTCCAACCAATACGCATACTCTTCTCTATCTTTGATTAACTCTTCAATAAATTTATTCATTGTCTTCTACAACCACTACACCTGCACACAACTCTGAAAAATGAACATCACCACTATCTCCCAATCTTTGCAGTTCATTTAACCGCAACTGAAAATCAGTATTAGCATGTATCAATTCGCTTTGCTTCATCTTGGCAATCTTGGGGTTATTAGCATTCTCCATTTGTTCAAAAATGGTCTTGCAACGAGCTTTATGACTACTCGTTAAACTCTGCACTTTCACCTCAGCTAACTGCCTATTATCGGCAATATGTTTTACTTGAGCACGACTCCACTGTTCATAATGAAGGTCAGCTAAAGCTTTAGCTTCAGATTCACTCAGTCTTTTTTTGACTTGCTCTTGCGTCAAAGCTTCAGAGATTAAATCTAGCAAGTTATCAGCCAGCACTTTGCTCTCACTAACTACCACTAACGTATCGTCTGAACGAATACCTTTTTTATTCCACTGGTAAATGGAAAATGGGTAACGACCTGTTGGTAGCTTTTCGCAAGGTAAACTAATGTACGCTTCAATTTTTTCATTTGGTGCCAAGGCCTGAGTCGCATACTGAATTAGTGGGTGCTCCAATGTCACAAGAATATTGCTTTCGTTTTTATACTTAGGCTCAAAGACCACTGACAGTCTTGCGCTAGATCCAGATAGCCATGATAACCACTCTCTTTGACCAACAGAGAGCTTTGAGGAATCTACATGATGCTCCTTCAACAGAGTTTTCCTCTGTTCAGCGTTTAAGTTCAATATCGCTTCATTGTCGGAACTAATATAAGTTCTATTATCTGAAAGAACATTTGATAAGTAGATGTTAATCAGATTCTTCAGAGCAGGCGGAGAAAGTAACGCCTGCTTAAACTGGCTAAGCTCTCCAAAGTCGTCACTTTCACCAGGGATTGTTAAACCAAACAACTCTGATTGCTGTGCAGCTAATCGTTCATTCTCAGCAATTAATCGAATCTTATTGTCAGCTAATTGACTCAGTTGCTTCTGCACCTCTGTACGCGTTAGGGATAAATTTTCTGCTAAACTCCGAATACCACTACTTATCTCTCCCAATATCTCCTCACAGCCCCCTATCGCATTTTTAAACACGCCAATCCTAACTAGACACCTTTCATATATATCAGCGTCTACAGTCCCGGGGGTTACAAAATTGACTATAGCCACCGCTTCACTTTGCTGACCATACCTATCAATTCGTCCAATTCGTTGTTCAACCTTCATCGGATTCCAGGGAAGATCGTAGTTAAACAAACAGTCACAAAACTGAAAATCTAACCCTTCACAACCAACTTCAGAGGATAAAAGAATATCGATGCTCTCTGAGTCTGTTGATTCCATGGAAAACCTGTTCCTGATATCCCTTCTTTCCTGATCTGAAATGCCACCATGTATTACCCCAAACCGTAGTCCAGAGGCTCCCAACTTCGCCTCTAGGTACTTAATGGTATGCCGAAAAGTAGTGAAGATAAGAACCTTTCTATTTGCTAAGGCGAGCTTTTCCCTAATGAGTTGAATAAAAACGTCTGCTTTTGGGTCTGATGTGGGTAAGTTCTTACACAAAGCCAGCAATTCAACAACTCTATCCTTGATCAGTGAAACCTCAGACTCTGAGACTCTACTAATTGGGAGCTCATCATACGACTCATCTATTTCTAACTGAGCAAGCTTATTACTCAGAAGATCGTTAAGTAGAGGGGCTAACCCATGTATACAACTCGCAGCTTGGCGTCTAATCATGGTCATCATAAAGCGAATGTTTTGATGTCCATGTGTCACTTTCAAAATATCGGCGACGACGTCTAGAAGAGTGTCATGAACAGCCCTCTGCTCCTGCGTAAATTCTACAGACACAGTTTCAGGCTTACGAACAGTAAACTCCCCGATATCTCGCCTTCTTGTCCTATTGATAAGAGGACTAAAGGTGTTTAGTTCTTCTAGTTTGCCGATGGCTGAAACTCTTACCTCATCAGGAACTCTTGGTTCAGATAATGTGTCGTAGATCTCTTGAAACCGTGGAGTCTCGCGTATAAACATTCTTCCCCATTCAGTTTCAGACAGCGCTTTTAGCTTAACAATCGCATTTTCTTGCCAACCTTCATTTGCTTCGCGGAGTATATGAATTGCTTCATTGGAATACTTGTTAGGGACAGCCATAGAGTGAAAACTATTCTCATCTATGATGAGCTCTGGCCGTAGTACATTCAACAATGTATACAAGTCACTGCTGCCTAACTGGACTGGTGTAGCCGACAGGAAAACTACCGCATTAGCGTTATCACACAGAAACTTAACCCCTTGGTGAAGGTTAGTGTTTCTGTTCCTGATATTGTGTGCTTCGTCTACGATTATTAGATCAAATTTTGGTGGTGTGCTTAGCTCGAGAAGACCATTATTACGCTTTGTCTTTGTATCCTCCCCATGCAAAAGAGCTGAATCGAACAAAGAAAAAGGCAATATTGCCTTTGTATGGCTTTCTGGCCAATGACCCTCAATCTCTGTCTCTTTGAGGCAGTACCTTAACGTTTTTCCATCCAAGGGAACAAAATTTTCCCCAAAGCGCTTCATTTCTAGTTCCCATTTTCTCTCTGCAACAAGTGCTTTTGGACAGATAATGAGTACAGACTTGATCGTTGTCCTAGCGGAAAGTTCCTTCAATATAAGCCCAGCTTCTATCGTTTTACCAACACCCACTTCATCCGCTACCAAAAGTCTAGGCTGTTCCGCTTGAATGATTTTAATCGCTGGTCGGTATTGATATGGGACGAAGTCAATGTCAGCTGAATTTAGAGAATAGAGGCTACTATTAGACGGTAAACTAAGGCTTGTTGCACTCAACGAAGCCCAAAGTTCCTCTTTCGAGCACCTTTCAAAACCTTGTTCACTATCAGAACCCATCTCTTGCAACTGGCTTTGGAAGTATGTAGATACTTTACCTGACTCAAATACCTCATAAGCTGGCTCGACTCCGTCAAGCTTCACTTTCATGATCGGTAAGACTACATTAGAGTCAGACCTCAAAGTAACTAACTGTCCTGGCTGAAAATGGGGAACATCCCCGCTTTGATAAGTTTGAACAGTATTCTCAGGACCATTCGTCCCATTGTTCTTATGGGCTAAAGCGTCGAGCAAATTGTCCCTTGCACCATACAAGGCTGGCAGACTTTTTTCATCACAGCTAATAACTTCAATTAATCTAATCAGTGTATCAAGATCACGATATTCTTCACTGATAGGCAAGTCGGTTGATGCATGAGCCCATTTATTCCTGATAGTTTGAAGCTCTTTAACCCAGTTTCTCGCCTCGCGAGGTAATTTACATACGCCCACTAACTCAAACCAGTTTTGGTCTAAAACCCTGAGCAATGCTGCTAGGTCGAGTTCGTAAATTGATGTAAAACCCTTCTCCAGAGCTACCTTTTGCTGTTGGAATGATAGTCTTTCAATAACATTATTCTCCCACCAATCATCTGATAAGGTGGGCAAATTGGAACTAAGAAAGTCTTGCAAAGCTCTAGTCATGATTTTGAAATTTGTAAACATCAACGCACCTCTCGATCTAAAGCATAGGTTACATATAAGAGTGAAAATTACTTACCAACTCACGCCAAGCATAAATCAAACTACATTCCAACGATTCTCTACATGCTTGACGTGCAAATCGTTTTAAACACAGAGGTTTGGGCAAACAGCTTGTACTGAATGGTCCACTTAGGACCCTATACCTTTGTTACCAACACTGACCGGCTGGGCGGTACTAGTCTTATTGATGGAAACCAAGTAAAGCCAGTGGCTTTCTAAGCCCGATGACTTTTTAAGTGCAGCTGATGTCGCAAAGCGTTCAGGGAGCTCTCTTCGGAGCAGTCCACATTCCACTGCGTGAGTAGGTATCCCACCAGAGCAGAGCAAACTTCAATATTTATTTTCTCTTGAATCACTTTATAATCAAGCCCAATAATCTTAGGGTGCTTGCTTTGTGGGTGGGCGCCAATCTCAAGATGAAAAGCTGTATTGCAAGCTTTGTCGAAACTTGAAGATTCACCGGCTTTAAGTGGCGTTCCTGAAGTCTCTATTTTTGTAAATCGACTGCAAACTGAATCACAAAAACTATTAGCATTTCGATCAAGTGCTCGAACATATCAGCGATGACTGTCACTAATCAAGTGAAAGATAGCCTCTATGTTCTTGCAAAGACCCAAGCCTTACAATAGCTATGAAAGCCTCTAAAGCTACTTTCCTAAATTACCTTTCAAGATTTTCAGGCAGTATTTGGGTGTCCAGACGATGTGGTACTGACACCTATGATATACGTCTGAGGCGGATTTATATCTGCTCATGTTCTTTATTTCCTTCATTTGCTGGTTACAAACGAGGACATCTGAACATAAGCATTCTTCGGGTATAGCCCAAAGGAACGATCACCACCTTCTAAAGAAGGTGGTTTAAGGTTAGAAAACAAAAAAAGAGCCGCATCAGGCGGCTCTTTTTAAATAACTCATTGGTAATGGAAAATTACTTCTCTTTACCGAAAACGTTGTTCTCTTGCTCTTGTACGCGGATAAAGGTAGTACGCTTAGTTAGCTCTTTAAGCTTTGCTGCACCTACGTATGTACACGTTGAGCGAACACCACCAAGGATGTCTGAAATCGTGTTGTTTACATCACCACGGAAAGGAAGTAGTACGGTTTTACCTTCAGCTGCACGGTACTGAGCAACACCACCAGAGTGCTTATCCATTGCAGATTGAGAAGACATGCCGTAGAACTTCATGAATTTCTCGCCATCTTTCTCAATAACTTCACCGCCAGATTGCTCGTGGCCGGCTAGCATACCGCCAAGCATTACGAAATCTGCACCGCCACCAAATGCTTTAGCAACGTCACCAGCACATGAACAGCCACCGTCACCGATAATCATACCGCCTAGGCCGTGTGCTGCGTCTGCACACTCAATGATTGCTGAAAGCTGAGGGTAACCAACACCAGTTTTAACACGCGTAGTACATACGGAACCTGGGCCAATACCTACTTTTACGATGTCTGCGCCCGCTAAGATAAGCTCTTCACACATATCGCCAGTTACAACGTTACCTGCTGAGATAGTTTTCGTTGGGAATGCTTCACGAACGCGCTGAACAAACTCAACTAGGTGCTCTGAATAGCCATTTGCGATATCGATACAGATGAACTCTAGATCTTCGCTTAGCGCTAAGATTTCAGAAGTTTTATCAAAGTCACGATCAGACGTACCTGTAGATACAAATACTTTATTTAGCGTTTCTTTGTCTGAATTTTTTACGAACTCAGCCCATTGCTCAACAGTGTAATGCTTGTGCATTGCCGTCATTGCGCCATGCTTAGCTAGTTCAGTCGCCATTTCAAAGCTACCTACTGAATCCATGTTTGCTGCAATAACTGGAACTCCAGACCATTGACGACCACTGTGCTTAAATGTAAAATCGCGGGTTAAATTTACTTGAGAACGACTTTTAAGAGTTGAACGCTTCGGGCGAAACAGTACATCTTTAAAGCCTAACTTAAGTTCTTGTTCGATACGCATTGTGTAAATTCCTTGATTTATTAGTACATGTTCCAGTGGGCATATGGCTTACTCGAAAGAGCACAGTCATAACTAAACACAGTCATAACTAAGCATAGTGCGTTGGCATTGCGTTGGCAGACGCTTTACCTTTCTTCGGACACAAAAAAACCGGAGCGTTGGCAGACGCTCCGGTTTTCAGCATTATAGGTTGTGATTTATTTCCCGCAAGACTGATAAAATTATTTTTTTTGTGTTACCTTACGTCAGAAATCATACCCCAAAACGAGCAAACCGTTCTCTTTTCCTAAGAACACCCTAACACCTCCTTAAATTACAAACACTTAGCTAGAATTTTATATTCTTTAATTTTGCAACCATCGTTTCGCAAACGTTTACCGAAATCGTTACCTCTTATTACAAAAGCCACACAACGTGATTCAAGTCACACCCAAAACCCTAGAACGGCGGTTAATTTTCATACTGTTCTTTCCGATTATTTTTCACATCACAAAGAACATAGAAATGATCTATAGCATTACTTATCTGGTTTGGTTATTGCTTTAATTTATTCATAACGTCAAAAGAACAACAACATGAATACCAAGTCATCATTAACATGGAGTGAAGTGATGAAAGTAACCTACTCAAGCTTATTTATTATCGCACTACTACTTATTAAGCCCGCTGTATCTCTGGCGGCTTCATCACCACACCAAATCTATATCGATACCGGTTACGCTGAGCTCAAAGGGCCATTTGGTAAAGATGACACTTGGGTGACCAATGTAGGTTACAGCTACTTTTTTACACCATTCATCGGCTTCGACGTGGGCTACACAGACACGGTGATCAGCACCGCTGAATATGTGAACTCGCTAGATGAAACAATTGAGGCCGGTTATAAAGGCTTTTATGGCGGGGCTAGAATTGAACACCCGATACGCAATATCGGTATGCTGTATGCGAAAGGTGGGCTGAGCCATACAACCCTAGAAGAAGTGAATGTGACTAGTGCTCCTAACACCACCATTGACACCTCTGGCACTAATCCTTACTTCGGCATTGGTGCCACAATTCCTTCACGCATGCAGCCGAATCTCGAGTTTAGTATCGAGTACAACTACCAAGACTTAGAGGGAGATTACAAAAACTCGGCGATTTTATTCGGTGCACACTATCGACTTTAAATGGTTATTGTTCAGTTTAAGTCATCATTGATTCATCAGGCGGCGAATAGCTGGAATTAGGTCGCTTGCGAGTAGCCCTCTTGAGCCAAATTCAGTTGCAAGTTCGTCTGCTGCGACACTATGTAGCTGAACCCCTGTCAGCGCAGCATCACTCAACGACATGCCCTGCGCCAATAAGCTGACAATAACGCCCGTTAATACATCCCCCATTCCACCAGAACCCATTCCAGCGTTACCGGCGGTGCAAACATAGATGGTTTGTCCATCATGTACTAGCGTACCAGCACCTTTGAGAACAATAACCCCTCCATAGATTTGCTGTAGCTGAGTCACTGCTTGGAAACGATTCGATTCGACTTCTTTAATTGAACATGCCAACAAGCGTGCTGCTTCACCAGGGTGAGGCGTTAGTATTCGGTTATCGTCTTTGAAGGGATTTTCAGCCAATAACGTCAAAGCATCTGCATCCAACACTTTTGCTTTGTCATAACGGCGTACTAATTCAAACAGTGAACGAGCATGATTTGACGTGGATAGCCCGGGACCAAGAGCAATGGCATCAGACCAATCAACCCGTTTGGCGACAAAAGCCATACTTTGCCAGTTTGAAACCATAACTTCAGGGCAGTGATTTAACATTGGCGCTATGCTCACTTCGTTAGTCAGCACTGCAGTAAGGCCTGCGCCTGATCGAGCAGATGCGTTCCCAGAAAGAATAATGGCACCGGAGAAACCTTGCTCGCCGCCTATTAACGCTACCTTGCCATGCGTTGATTTGTGAGAAGCGGGTTTACGTTTCGGTAAAGATGATTGCCAACAACGTGAATCGATAGCCAAGGTAGCCGGCACATTCTGCCTATGGAAGGTTTCAGATACCCCTAACCCATCATAAACAAACTTACCGGTATGATTTCGTGCTTGCCCTGTCACTAACCCCTGTTTCATTCCAATAAACGTGACTGTATAGAACGCTTCGATGGCCACACCCAATACACTCCCTGTATCAGCACAAAGCCCCGAAGGTATATCTACCGAGATTACTTTAGCCGAGTGAGCATTGATCAGTTCGATTATCGATCGCTGCGCAACGCGAACTTCTCCTGTTAACCCCGTACCGAGTATCGCGTCGACGATCAGTTCAACGTCGCTCACTATCGCGAGAGCTGGCTTTTCAACGCGGCCACCAGCACCGATATAGGCTTGATACGCTGACTTAGCGTCGCCAGTAAGCTTTTCTATATCTACCGCTGACCAAAGCTCAACGTTGACTCCTGCTTCAAGTAGCAATCTTGCTACGACATAACCATCACCACCATTATTGCCTCCACCGCAACACACAAGCACTCGCCGTACACTTGGAAACTGCCGCTTAATAGTTTGAAACACGGCTAAGCCCGCACGTTCCATCAAGGCATACATTTCGACTTGGCAATCTTTGGCGGCTTTCTGCTCACCCGATTTAACTTGCTGCGCCGTGTAAAAACGAGCTTGTTCATCCATCAGTAGAGGTCTCTAGAGGCAATTATTATTCGTTATAAGCATAGACAAAAAAGCCAAGGAAAACCTTGGCTTAGTTGACATAGTGATTATTATAGATACCGAAGTTCAGCAGCGGTAAGGCTTCAAGCTTTACCAGAAATCAAGGCTTCCGCAGTCGCATCTTGGATCGAAAGAAATAGAGATTTAATTTCTCCCGTTGGGGTACGCATCGGATTCAGTGTGACATTTTGGTACATGAAATCCGCTTGCTGGGTAACTGGCCTCACGTTACGACAACGGAATAAATATGGCCGTTGCTGCCAAGTGATAAAGCTTCGACAACCAAGGTCATAAACAGGCTTTGTCTTAAACTTAAACCACTCTTGAGGGATCTCAGGAAACAGTTCAAACAGTGACTTTCCAATCGCATCATGAGATTGCTTACCACTGTGATGAGTCATAAAGCCATTCCACACTTGCACATTGTAGTCCCTGTCGATAACGATCAATCCCATATCGACATTTTGCACCATGTCCACCATCCAGTGGAATTGCTCAAATTCAGCAGGAAGATTCAACATCAAAAGTCCTCCATCAAATAGGCTAGCTTGTTATCGAGCAGAGGGAGTGACTCGTCAACGAACATAAACAGTAAATCACAGCGAATCGAAGTGCCATCGATGTTATAACTTACCTCGAAGGTCATGGTCTTTTTAAATGACCCCGTCGTCGAAGAAATTACCGAATCGATAGAAATATGCTGGCCTAACAACACAGGTGAACTCTGGAAGAAACGCACTTCAGATTGTTCTCCCAAGCCGTTAAGAAAAGACCCCACAAGGATGTTGGATACGTCCATCAAAAGTTCTAATTCTTCTAGCTCTTCGCTGTCTGCTGGGATCTTCATAAGCTTCTTCAGATCCGAAACACTGGAATCACTAAGCAGCACCAAAGCTTCGCCCGCAATACCTTCACCACTGAAGCCCTGACACACGCCAGAAACTTGGTCATTTTCAGCAAGGTCACGAAGGGCCATATGGAGTTCACTCAACTCCAATATATTTACGTTAGGCAATGGCAAGTGCACAAACACATCAAAATGTCGCGCTAACGCATCAGCTGCGCGTCCAATCGAAACGTTTGCCACTTCCATATACACATCTCGGCGACGAAGTATTGGCAGCTCAACCGATACTGGAGTCACTATACGCGGCTGGGTAACTGGCTCTACAAGTTCTTTTAATACATCGTTGAGAATTTGTTTATCGATGGGCTTTTGAATAAAGGCTTTTGCGCCAAGTGCGGTCACGCGTTCTTTGGCTTTAGGCTGAATATCCCCAGACACAACAACTACAGGGATCGAATAGCCTCGCTTTTGGATTTCTTCTAACGTACCAAAGCCATCCAGCTCGGGCATCGTCAGATCCAAAAACATCAATTTGAATTCATTTTGGGCTAGTTGGTCCAGTGCATCTAAACCGTGCACTGCAAAAGTGATATCTGCGTTGAGTGATGCAGGAAGAGAACGTGCCATCTGCTTGCGCGCAAGCGCAGAGTCATCACAGATGAGTACGGGATAAGACATGCGATCACCTACTACTATTTTACTGTCGAATAAATACAGTGTAACAGATAGTTACCGGACAAGATCCCAAACGTAATGATATTTTCACATTTATATTGCCAAGATTATAAGAAGCGAAGTTGGGAAAAGAAAATGCCGTTAGATAAAAGAGTATGTCACTGTTATTCAACGTTTAATGGCAAGCGTTGCTCAAGAGAAAGGGAGAAAGTAAAAAGCCCTCGAATGAGGGCTTGATAATGAACTGTTTTTATTTGGTCATTCGAATCAACGAGCAACCCATGAGCCACTCCAGCTCACGTGCACTAGCCTCACCAAATTGGGTTTCTAACAGCTTGTACAAGCGGTCTACACCTTGCGCAGCAAACTCATGCGCGTTTTCGGTTGTTACAATATGGTGGAACAGCAAACGAAGAATCGCTAAGAACTCTTCGTTCTCTAGTGATTCAATCCAACTCTGTGAAAACGCTTCTAGGCCGTTTTCAAAGTCTAAGTGTTCGATAAACAATCTGAAAATACGACCATCTAAAGCAGCGGTAAAATCGGTCTTTTTCGGAAAGTGGTGGCTAATACCAGTACGTGATACGCCCGTCTGTTGACTCAGAGTGGTGTACGACATCTTGTCGTAGCCCAGTCTTAACAGTTGGTCGACCACTGCATCCATAATTTTCTGGATAGTGATCTCAGTATCTTCTTTACTACGTTTAGGCATGGTGAGGCTCTTCTCTCTGTAAATCCATCTGACTCAAATTGAGTCTTGAATGAAAATCTCTACGGTTTGTCCACAATGATTCACAGCGATTTATATATAGTTTTGTACGCCATGAAGACTTTTCATCGGTTGGCTTAAACCAAGCTGTTTATTCCGAACAGCATAGCCTAAAACAATCCGACTCACCAAAGCGAAACTAATTTTTCACTTTTGTTTGTGCAACATATCTAGCTAACAAATGTGATAGCTTGCTGCATTGGTTATATAAATATTTTATCCATCGGGATGATGTTATAAAACCAGCCAATACACAACTCAGGGAAACGATACCCCACAGAATTCTGACACACTGTTACGCATTTATATGATCTACATCACATGTAACAAAGCAGGCTGGAGGTATATAGGAAGACAGTTACATACCCGATATCAACATAACATACCGTTTCTTGCGGCTTTAATTTGACTCCGTTTTTGTAGATGAAGATCAAATTCAATTGTAGAATAGCCCTAATTTCTTTAAGGAGTACCTAATGAGCATCGAACAAACCGAAGCTGAAGTATGTGAAGCATGTGGCTGTGCTGGCGAAATGGGCTTTATTATCAAAGAAGGTGACGACGTCGCAGAAGTCACGATTTTTGCCAATAACAAAGAACAGCTAGATGGCGAATTCCAAAAATACCTGACATTGGCACAACAAGTCTGCGCAAACGTCGAGCACGAACTTAGCCCTGTGTCTGACGAGTCTAAAGAACTGACTGCCCGCTTCAAGTTCGAAGTTAGCGCTGAAAAACTGATTTTTGAATTGAAATCTCGCTCTATCTCACGATGAGTCTAATTACTAAAAACGAGCCCTTGGGCTCGTTTTTTATTCCTCACACACATCCAATACTGCCCTTTCCATCCACACACAAAAAAAACAGCTAAGCCGCTGACATAAAATCACAAATTGTCGGCTTGCCATTGCACTGCCAAACAAAGCCACCGATACTACCACTATGTTTGTATCATCGACTTCTTGGCCATTTATGAAGGCAGCACTACTCTTCTTGACCCTAAGCCTACTTTCTACTCACGCCGCTGCCGAGCCGCTTGATTACTACCGTATGCTCAATCATTTAGACAACTACGGTAACTTAGATCTACGCAATAAACCCTATACAGCGCTACCCGATGGTCTACAGGTCAAAGGAAACCTCAATATTGCAAAAACATCGATTGAGCGCCTACCTAAGGGCTTGGATATTCAAGGGAGCTTGGATGCCTCAAATAGCAAACTAAAGCGCATTGAAAAAGGCACTAAAATTAAGGGGTTTGCAAACTTGTTAGGCAGCGAACTCACTCGATGGCCTGGCGGAATCCAAGTCGGCGGTTTTATCAACCTAACCGACACCAAAGTTACCTCACTCCCTCCGCGTTTTTATGTCAAAGGCGACTTGAGTGTCATTAGAACCCCCCTTGAGCAGCTACCTGAGGGCCTGACTGTCGAAGGCAATTTGTTTATTGGCGGTTCAAAAATAACGACTTTCCCAGACACTATGACAGTCAATGGCAATATATTCCTTGGAGGCAACGTCGTGACTAAATGGCCAAGCAATTTAACACTGGGCGGAGCGGTAGCTCGTTAACGTGTAGACTGAGCAAACAAAAAAGAGAGGCATCAGCCTCTCTTTTTTGTTTTGTAACTCAGCAAATTTACGCTTGGTTACGTACTGGGTTAGCGTAGCTGTCTAACAAGTACTGATGCGCATCTTCCGGAAGCGCTTGAAGCTTCTCGTCTAAATGGCTGCGCACCGCAGATTCAACGCTCTGTTCATTGCCTGCAGCCAAATGGTTAATTGGGTACAGGTTGTAGTTTGCGTGGATCTGACGATCAATTTCTGCAGCGAGCTCTTCAGGCGTTTCAAAGGTATCGGAAATAACGTCACCAAACGCGACGTGAATGCGGCCTTTATTACCCACAATGCCCTGAATGATGCTTTCGATATCTTCAAATTCACCTTTTTCATAGCTGCCATTGGTCGCTTTCTCATACAACTCACGTGCTTTAGCGATATCACACGGGTCATTTTCGTAAGCAATCGATACTGGGACGATTTTCAGAGACTTAATGTAGTCCGGGAAGGCTACTTTTTGTTTGCGACCTTCTACGTGGAACATCTTCAAAATCGCTGGATCGGTAAAATCGTTGCCATCTTTGGCACGACCTTCTTTCTGAGCGATCCAGATAGAATTCCCAGTGTCTAAAGAGTGTTTGATGTAGCTAGACAGTGTACCTAGAGCTTTCATCATTTCACGAGGGCCTTTTGCCGAACGTTTCACAATGAAACTCTTGTTCAATCGCATTAGTTCTGTCGCACATGGCTTTTTAAGCAAGTTATCACCAATAGCAATACGAACCGTTCTGTGGTTCTCTTGGTGTAAGCCATAGTTCACGAGCGCTGGATCCATCGCGATGTCGCGGTGGTTAGACACAAACAAATACGCCGTGCTCTTATCCAGCTTATCTAGACCTGTGTACGTCACACCATTTGTAGTGGTTTCTAATGTCTTAGTGAGGTACTTCTTCACTTCCATTTGAATCGCTTCAACAGAAGTTAATTTGGCCCACTTAAACTTCAGGTAAGCTTTCACAAATGGGCTCATAACCGCTTTGAACCAAGGGGCATGATTAGAGAATCGATGCTGTAAAATCGCACTGATAAACTCTTCATCGTTAATAAGCCGATCGATAGCGGATGGAATTTCTTCGTCGTTATACGGACGAATGTCTACATAAGGGTCAGTATTAGAACTCATTTTTCACTACATCAAATAAAAAGCTGGCCTATTCTACGCATAGTTTTTATGGTTATCAGCAACAGACGTCTGAGAATACTCAAGGTCAGACCAGAAGATGGTCAATAAACTACCACGCTATTGGCATTTTTGGGAAGAAAAGGTAACCTTAGCGCCCCATTTTTGGAGACGAATTAATGAATTACGCCATTGAACATCAATACGAGCAGTTTAACTACCTAATTACGACACCGCGTAAAAAAGTAATTAAATACAGTTTGGTACGAGTGATTCATGGCCTCGTCTTGGTTCGATTAGGAAAACATGAGTACACGGTCGAAGCAGGTGAAGCAATGTGGATTCCATTTGATTGCTTATGCTCACTGTCCTTTTTTCCAGGTTCGAAAGTACAACAAGTACACTTTTCTGCTCGCTTAACTGACTCTTTCCCAAGCCAGGCAGGATACGTAGAACTTAACGACCTAACGCTTGCCCTGCTCGACCGACTAGCAACCAAAACATCGTCTGTGGAGCATAGCCAAGATATGCTGACCGTTGTGCGAAATGAAATCGGCACGCTGAAGCCACTTCTGTCTCTCAACCTGTTGAGCCAAGCAATTTCATCTTGGCAACCTGATAGCGATTCTTCGTTAGCTCGTGATGTGCTTATGGTCTTGACGGTACGTGAAGCTAAAAAGCGCATTCAATCTGGCCAGAAAAAAGCTGTCGTTATTGAACAATTATTTGCGGGTAATGAAGAAGAGTGCGAACAAATCGCACTCTTGGTTCTAGGTGAAGATTTTTAGGCAAGAGACCTATACGGATAAGCGTGGCGTACTAGCTCTTAGATAGTGCGCCTTGTTTAACTAGCATCATACTCTGTTGTGGCGGGACAACCACAGAAAGCTCTCTTTTAACAGTAGAGTATTTCTGAGCACTGAGTAATTCAAACCACTCACCAGACACAGGAAGAGACATTCTCTTCGGCTTACGTGACTTGTTCAGCACAACAATACCTTTATCTCCACGTTTAAACGCTAGGAGATCATCACATGCTTCAATTACAGACATGCGAAGCCCATGCATTCGGTTGTGGAACTCTATTCTTGCAACCATTTGAGGATCATTCCAAGAATCTACCCAACGCGGTTTCTTGCAAGAATTTACTATCCCGCTAGTATCAAGATCGGTGTAAATCAACGGCACTCCGCCATCTCGCCCCAATATATAGCTATAGGCTAACCCTTCTAATGACTCGTCCATCACCATATCGGCAAACACATCGTTGTTTGGAATATCGTGTGTGATGGCAAAGGTGATCGCTCTTGGTTTAGACAGTGCTTGGCCAAAACAATATGGGTCGATGAGTGATTTCAATGACCCTTTTGGCTGCAGCGAGTCAAACACCGTTTGAAACAACGGGAAGTCGTAGGCACCAAGCCGTGTTTGCTCTAAGTAAGGTTGTAAGAACAACTCATATTCGGCCTTCGTCGCTCCACCATCGGTAATGATCTCCCCAAAGATATGGATACCTTCAGTAATATCATCACTCCAAACTTTTTTGAGTTGTTCTAGGGTAATGTGCTTTGCCGCGTCAATTCGAAACCCTTTAACACCAAGCGATTTCATCGCTTTTAAGTAGAGTTTTTGCTGCTCGACCACGTAATCACTGTCTCGAAGTGTAGGCAAACCTGGATCGGTTGGGCCCCCCGTTATCCGGCCATTTTGTACTTCCCACTTGTCTTGCCAATCTTCAATCCCAAATGCTTCTACAAAGTCTTCTTCCGTAAAAATAGGCTCAGAGAGATCACCGAATAGCTTCACTGATTCAAAATATTGGCTGTTTGACTGATAGCTGTCTAACTCTGCTTGGCTAGGATACTGGAGATCATTTCGAATCGAAGACTCGTTCGCCATATGGTTGAACACCACATCCACATAAGTGCGAATGTCATGCTCCTTTAAGGCGGTAATCATTGCTTTGAAATCGACCGTGTTTCCCAACTGGTTATCAATTACGCGATAATCTTGAGGCTGATAGCGTTGCCACCATTTGGTGCCGCTTTTAGTACATAGGGACTTCATTGGAGGAGAAACCAAAACAGATTTGTACCCTGCTTTCGCTATTTCATGAGCTTGCTCTGCAACCGAAAGATATGGCCAATCAAAGGCGTGAAGAATTACGTCGGTATGATGCACAGTTTTCATGTTGTTACTTTCCTTTGTTATACCGACTGACATGGTCATTTTTTGTACTCGCGATCCAATTTTGTCAGTCTGTATGATAAATTTGTAGTGGTACTGGCAAACTGAGATTATATTCAATCTCACGAGCTTTGATTCCCCCTACTGGGGAAAATTGGCGTATGAGTTAGGGGGCGTAGAGGGCGCGCTATACTATAACGAGTACTAACCACCAATCGAGGTATTCACAGGAGGGCCTATGTCAACACTGCGAATTGATATTGTTTCTGATGTCGTTTGCCCATGGTGCATCATCGGTTACAAGCGCCTTGAAGTTGCACTTGAGCAGTTGTCTGACCTTGTTGTAGCTGACATCCACTGGCACCCTTTTGAGCTTAACCCAGCTATGCCGATTGAAGGTCAAAACCTCAAAGAACATTTGGCCGCCAAGTACGGGACATCGGATGAAGCAAGTGCGTCTGCAAGAGAAACTCTGACTCAACTCGGCGCAGACTTGGGCTTTCAGTTCGACTTTTACGACGAAATGCGCATATACAACACTCGAAAAGCGCATCAACTGCTAATGTGGGCGCAAAGTGATGCCAAACAACAAGCGCTGGAACTCGCCCTTTTCAAAGCCTATTTCTCTAAACGGATGGATATCAGTCAACCATCAGTGTTGATTGAAATTGCCACTTCCATCGGTTTAGATGCTGATCTAGCTCAGAAAGTGATAGACGATCCTTCTTGGGCTGAAACCGTCGCGTCTACTGAACAGCAGTGGATCGAAGCGGGTATCAATGCCGTCCCTGCAATCATTTTGAATCAAAAACACCTTATCGCTGGCGCACAGTCAAGCCAAATACTGGTCGATGTAATTACTGAAGTGGTTACAAAAGAGCTCGCTGACTAGACTCATTGACCTCTCCTTACATCTCGCCAACCCTTTATCCACTGAGGATTTGCCGACTAAAACACCAATCCTGACGAATAACTCACCAGCTAACATTATCAATATCAATAATCGTTGCTCTAGTTGCGCTGCCGTTTTAAGCTGCAAAGATACACACTGGTCGTTGATATGCCATCCCTATTCGTTGGCAATACGTATTTCTACTTACAGGTAGGGAATTCAGTATCAGGGTTTATGTTAGAGGGCAGCCTTTGCTAACAAACCTGTTCAACCGACTGATGTATAACAAAAACAACAAAAAGAAGAAGAGGTAAAACGATGCACAGCTCATACTCCTACCCGATTGGAACAAGCGGAGAAAAGTGGGGACAAGAGGAACGTAAAGCTTGGCGCGCTCAAACCACCATTAAGCGAGAATATCAACAAGAAGTCGTACCCAAAATTAAGGCGCTCGCCTCTAAGTTTCTCGTCGAACAATATGGCGCTCTTTCCTACGATGAACAGCGCTATCCATTATTTTGCATCAAGAGCCCTAATTGGGATGACAACAAGCCCACTGTGCTAGTCACTGGTGGCGTGCACGGTTATGAAACCAGTGGTGTGCACGGTGCGTTAAAGTTTGTAGAGACTCAAGCTCAGCACTACAGCCAATACTTCAACATTGTCGTTGCTCCTTGTGTCAGCCCTTGGGGATACGAGACGATTAACCGTTGGAACCCAAATGCAGTGGATCCAAATCGCTCGTTCTATCAAGATTCGCCAGCAGAAGAATCTGCCAACTTAATGAAGTTAGTCTCAACGCTAGGTGATGTACTCATTCACATCGATCTTCATGAGACAACCGATACCGACGAAACCGAGTTCCGCCCAGCTCTGGCAGCTCGTGACGGAATTGAATACATTGAAGGCATGATCCCAGACGGTTTTTACACTGTTGGTGACACAGAGAACCCAGTGCCAGACTTCCAAGCAGCGGTCATTGAGTCGGTTAGAAAAGTGACTCATATTGCTCCTGCTGACGAGGATGGCAAAATCATCGGCTCTGAAGTCGTACAAGATGGCGTAATTAACTACTCCATGAAAAAGCTTGGCCTTTGTGGCGGCGTAACGAATTGTCAGTACGGTACGACTACCGAAGTTTACCCAGACAGCCCAAAAGTCACTGACGACGAGTGTAATCATGCACAAGTGGCAGCCATCATTGGTGGTTTAGACTACGTATTGTCTCAGCGCTAACACGCACTGTCGGCTGATAAAACGAAAGATAAAAAACTGGCTATAGCAGCCGGTTTTTATATTGTTCTGGAGTTAAGCCAGAGTACTTCTTGAACATCGATATATAAGGGCTCGCTTGGTTGTAGCCCAGTGTAAATGCTACTTCCTTAACAGAGTGCCCCTTTCGCAATAACTCCATGGAATAGAGATATCGAACTCGCAAACGCCACTCTGTGAAACTCATGCCCAATTCCGTTTGGCAATGACGCGCTAACGTTCGCTCCGTGGTATGCACCTTTGCAGCCCAATCTCCTAAGCTGGTGTTGTCGGTCGGCGACTCCTCTACCGCTGCCAATATCGGCTCTAGGTATTTGTTGTTTGTTGTAGGTAGAAAGTGGTGTTCAACTTCACCAGTAGCCAGCTGGTCGAGCAACACTTGAATCAACCGCTTGTCCTGCACTGATTCCGCTACGTTAATGTCCCTCGACCTGAAGTCATCAACAATCGCAGAAACAATTGGGGTTACTTTTATCAGGCTGGTTTGGCTGGGGAAATGTTTGGTTAAGTCCAACGCAATATTCAAAGAACAGTAATCCAGTGGTTTACGATTGAAGCTACAGTGGCTGATACCCGCGGGCACCCAAATAGCCAAATGAGGCGGTGCTAGAAAACGCGTGTCTTCTGCTTCCATTTCTAAAATGCCACCACTGATTAACTGAATTTGCCCCCAAGGATGACTATGAACCCGCGTCTCTGTGTTAGACAAAAACGCTTCAAAATTCATAAATACATCTGATGGCGCAGTGTCAATTGATAACGAAGGGTGAAGGTTACGAGCTGCTCTTTTCAAAGTTGTCTTCCTAACGCGCAGAATGTCTTTTTGAAGATACATACAATCATACAGACCTGTCAGACTTGTTACTATCACTTATACTGCGACGGAGCTCACATGGTCTACCTACTACCGCTTTTCACTGTCATGATCTGGGGCGGGAACTCCATCGTAAATAAACTGGCTGCTTCAGCAATCGAACCGAGCTCTATGAGCTTTTATCGTTGGTTCGTTGCCATGCTCATCCTTACACCATTCTGCTTGCCAACGTTCATTAAGCAGTGGCAAGTCATTAAGCCTTACCTTTCTAAGCTCGCCTTCTTGGCAATGCTTGGTATGGTGCTTAACCAGTCTCTTGGGTACTACGCCGGGTTGACAACAACAGCATCCAACATGGCACTGATCACGTCTTTAGTTCCTCTACTGAGCGTCTTCCTTAGTGTACCGTTATTGGGTAAACGCTTATCACCTCTGAGTATCGCTGGAGGTGTTATTTCCCTTTCAGGCTTAGCATTTATGCTTGGTAAAGGGGACATTGGTTTCTTCCTAGATAAAGATATGACTCAAGGTGACTTCCTCACCATTCTTTCAGCTTCGGTATACGCGCTTTACTGTGTATTGCTTAAACGCTGGAAAATGCCTTTGAGTAACTGGACGCTTATCTACAGCCAAGGGCTTTTTGCTGTCGCCATGCTTATCCCGCTGTGGCTTTCTAGCGAAACGTTACTACCCACTCAAGCATCTTTGCCTCTCATCGCTTATGCCTCTATTTTAGGGTCGATTGCAGCGCCTTGGATGTGGGTAAAAGCCATTGACCTCATCGGCGCAGACTCAAGTGCAATGTTTATGAACCTGCTACCGGTTTTCGCAGTGACTCTAGCAGCCATATTGCTTGGCGAAACTATCCACAGCTACCATGTGTTAGGTGGTTTAATGGTTATTTCTGGGGTTATTTTGTCTCAATTCAAACTTCGTAGAGCCGTAGTAACGGCCGTTGATGCGGATAAAGCTTAACGGGTAACGCAAAATGAGCTGGTGGTGTGAATACCCCACTCCACCAGCTCTTGAGCTTAGATATAAAAAATTATTTAGGATAGGCATACTGTTTTTTTATTTAAAAACATGCCTCTAGGGATTTCATCTGATATAACTGTCAGTACATAACAACAAATAATTTGTCGCCTATGATGCAACCCATTTTGCAGCTGATCGAAGAGAACCAAGTCATTTCGTCTCCAGAGCAGCTCAAACAGATCTTACTGAAGTTAAATAACATCATCGACCACGAATACTTTTTGCTCGGACTCTCGTTCCAACCCACTTTGGTTGACGGTAAGACACTCATTATCGATAACTACCCCGCTACCTGGCGAGAACAGTATGATGAATCTGGCTTCATGCATGTGGACCCAGTGGTGAAGTACAGCATGTCCCATTTTCTGCCAGTACGATGGGATCTGTTCAAGCAAGACACATCCAGTTCTAACGTCATTTTTGAAGAAGCTCGCTGTAATGGCCTCAACGCTGGCTTTAGCATCCCAATACACGGTTTAAGGGGCGAGTTTGGTATGCTAAGTTTCGCCACGTCTGATGAGAAAGCTTACAACGTCGACAGCGCTAGAATCGCCACATCTCAATTGATTGTCCCTTTGCTCACCCAGAACATTCACAACATTGTGTCTGACTCTGAGGACAACGAACATTTGGTGTCTTTAACCAATAGAGAAGTTCAATGCTTAACTTGGGCTGCGGAAGGCAAAAGTGCATGGGAAATTGCCGCAATAATCGGTTGCTCAGAACGCACGGCAAAGTTTCACATTTCGAATGCTTGCAATAAGCTTGGCGCGACGAATCGCTACCAAGCTATTACTAAAGCGATACTCGGGGGACATATTCACCCTCATATCTAATGTTGCGAATCACTAAGCGCCAACACTTTGCCTGTATTGCTCATTCATCGGAATGTGAAGTACCACGGAACGCGTATCTCCCAGCAGATGGACTTGCTGGTCTCCTATCCTAGAGTTTGGGATCCCCATACGGCTGATTAATTTCTCTATCGCTACCGAAGTCACTGTCACATATGAGTCAATCTCATGCGATTTTGCGTGTTGGTACAAGGCCTGAAACATCTTCATCGTCACATTACTCACACCACCCGCTTGAGCTGAAAACTCCTTATCAACTGCAAATCGGCTGAGCTCAAACACCCTTTCTTCCTGTGGCGCTTCTTGCTCGCCAAGCAAAATCGGAAAAGTGTCCTTTAGCATGTAGTCTTGTGTTGTCGGAAGAACACGCCAGCACCCAATCACTGGCCCGTGCTCTTGTTTAGCATACAAATAATGCGCTCTATCGACATCGTACTCATCTGTTTCTTTCTGTTGCTCAACATTGAGCTCCCAATTCAAACGCTTAGCGAAAACCTTGTAACGTAACGACAATAAGTCGTCGTAATCACCGGTAGGAATTTCGCTAAATGTGTGGGACAAAATTGAAATAGACATGTTACATCTCCTTTTTATTGATGGAGATGTCAACGTAGTAGATAGATTTACTTAGAAAACCTGTCCGATCGAACAGTTATGCATACGGTTGGATTTATTTATTATCTAGGAGCTTATTACTAGCAGTCAGTTGGCCGATACCACGAAAACACTACATAAAATTTATTCAGTATTCGGCGTGTATTAAAAAGCCCTTAGCTCATCGAACTAAGGGCTTTTCTTGTATTGAACTTAGTAGAAAAAGCCGTTAACTAACCACTTCAATATCCGTTTGAGGAACGCAGCAACACGCTAACGCAACCCCCATGTGCTTTTCATCGTCTTGTAGGGCTGGAACATCTGGCTGATGCACCTTACCTGACTCAACCGTCACTTTACATGCACCACACAAGCCTGCGCGACAAGTATGAGTGATGGCAATCCCTGCTTTCTCGGCTTGTTCTAACAACGTTTCTTGGTTATTTCCTTCAAAGACAGTGCCGTTCACACTCAATTGCACCGACTTAAGCGGTGCCGTTGAAATTTGAGCAACACCAAACGCTTCCTGATGGTAGTGATCTTCTGGCAACCCTTTCTTTAGCAGCAAGCTTTTGGCTTTTTGCATAAATCCATCTGGGCCACACACAAATACTTGTCGTTTCTCAGCATCTTTGATCTGTTTGATGTGAGATAAGCTGATGCGACCTTTCAACCCAAACCAATCGATTGGAGCTTGAGATAATGAAATCAACACTTTCAGTCCAGGGTGCTCACGCTTCAACTGGTCAAGTTCCTCCTTACAAGGAATATCTTCTGCACTTCGGCATTGGTGGTAAAAGACAACATCATCTATTTGATTGTGGTCTGCTAAGTATCTAAGCATTGAAAGCATCGGAGTAACACCACTGCCCGCCGAAAGCAACAACAGTGGTTGATTCATGTCTTCACTCAAATGAAAACTGCCATCTGGCATTTCTGTGGTGAGCGAGTCGCCCACTTTAAGATGATCGGCCAGCCAGTTTGACACGCGGCCACCATCAATACGCTTCACCGATATTGCCAGTCGTCCCGGGCGAGATGGGCTTGATGATAGCGTGTAACGGCGTCCAACATGCTCACCATCAATCGTTACTTCGATTGGCAAGTGTTGACCTGGCTGATAGCTAGGTGTTGAGGAGTGCTGAGGTTCTAGCCAGAAAGTCACAAAATCTTTGGCAATTTCTTCACGTTCTACACATGTCATTGTCAGCTTAGTTGGCGAGGTATCTTGGTAAACTTCTTTGTCTTTATATTCGAGGACTTCAATCTCGTCACCCGCTTGAATTAGGCCCTCGTTCTTCGCAACAAGGTTTTGCCCAAAGAACACCCCACCACGTTCATTTGCTCTAAATTGGCTTAAAGTATTGAGTGGCTCTTTGCTTTCTCTGAATGCACCTTTCTCGACATCAACTGTTGTTAGAATGCAACGTTCACACGGCTTTACACTTTCGAACTCGACTTCACCTATGCGAATTCGCTTCCAGCTGTCTTCAATAAACGGCTCACTTCCACTCACAACAAGGTTAGTACGAAATTGGTCCATACTGTGCTGTTCTGGACTACGACGGTTCAACTCATCTAACGAAGCCTCACTGATTACCAATACTGGATAGCCGTCTGCGAAGCTCACATTGTGTCCAAGCTTGTCACGAACACGCTGAGATTGCTCACCAGTGTAAAGTAACTCAACACGTTGACCGAGCACTTCGCTGAACCAATCATCCGCTTCATCGGTCGTTGTAAACGCTTCAAAAGTGTCTTTCCACACCGTGGCTGGCGCAGGCTGCATTTTGAAAGATGAGTAACTCAGTTTCAGAGGTGATAAATTAGGAGCGGTAAAGATCAATCCATCCGCTAGCAAGGTCGATGTCACTTTAACCATCTGAGGGAACTTACGAGCGGTGACCATACTGCCATCAGCCAACGCGACCATGAATCGTCTATCAAAAGCCAATCCTTGCTTCTCAACCCAAGAGGTAGAAAGTGAAATTCCTCCAACAGACTTAACTGGGTAGACATTAATTTGTGTGAGCTTAGCTGTCGACATTGCTGATCCTATTGTATTTTTTTATTGATGCGCCATGATAATGCATAATCCGACTCAAAGGGGAAACAGTTGAATAACAATTGGTTGTTTTTTCTTTCGAACACGGCCCTCTCCAATCAAAAACTAAAGAGACTTGTTATGAATGATACTAACCGCCTACTGATGATCATCTTGTGTGTAGTGATTCCACCTTTCGCTGTATTTGTCTCAAAAGGGTTTGGTAAAGACTTCATTATCAACCTTATCCTAACGCTTATTTTCTTTGTTCCAGGGATGATCCACGCACTTTGGTTAACACTTAAATAACCCGTAAACTAAACGCTAATTTCCCGCTGTTTCAAAAATAGGATGAAATCAAAGGGGTTTTCCTCTATCATCCTGTCGCCTAAACGGAAGCGTTTGCTTTCACAGATTTCGCTTCAGTTTAGGCTCCAATCAGAAAACTATTCAATGGTGGGAGCCCTTAATGACAACACTTACGATCACTCGTCCTGACGACTGGCACGTTCACCTTCGCGATGGCGAAGTTCTTGTTGATACCGTACGCGACATCAGCCGTTACAACGGCCGAGCGCTAATCATGCCAAACACCGTCCCACCAGTTACCGATACTGAAATGGCTATTGCTTACCGTGATCGCATCATGGCTCAAAAACCAAGTGAGCAATTCCAACCTTTGATGGCGCTTTACCTCACCGATAACACATCACCTGACGAAATTCGCAAAGCTAAAGCTTCTGGCGCTGTTGTCGCAGCTAAGCTATACCCAGCTGGCGCGACTACAAACTCAGATTCAGGCGTAACGTCTGCCAAGAACATCTACCCAGTTCTTGAAGCAATGCAAGAAGTTGGCATGCTGCTCCTTGTTCACGGTGAAGTAACCACACACGATGTTGATATCTTTGACCGTGAGAAGGAGTTCTTAGATACTGTTCTGGCTCCAATTGTGAACGACTTCCCTGAGTTAAAAATCGTTCTTGAGCACATTACGACAGCCGATGCAGCAAACTTCGTGAAAAATGCGAACGAGAACGTTGCTGCTACTATCACCGCTCACCACTTACTCTATAACCGCAACCACATGTTGGTTGGTGGCATTAAACCTCACTTCTACTGCCTACCGATTTTGAAGCGTAACACGCACCAACAAGCGCTGATTGAAGCGGCAACAAGTGGCAGCGGCAAATTCTTCTTAGGTACTGACTCAGCCCCTCACGCGAAAGGCATGAAAGAAGCGGCATGTGGCTGCGCAGGTTCGTACACTGCACACGCAGCATTGGAGCTATACGCCGAAGTATTTGAGCAAGAAGGTAAGCTAGAAAACCTAGAAGCGTTCGCAAGTCACAATGGCCCTGACTTCTATGGTATCCCTCGCAACCAAGACACAGTGACGCTAACGAAAGAAAGCTGGGCAGTCCCTGAATCAATGCCTTTTGGTAGCGACATCGTGGTACCTATCCGTGGTGGCGAGGCAATTGAGTGGACGGTTAAGTAACCTTTCTTCGAGTTAACCAATAATAAAAAAAGCCGCTGAATCAGCGGCTTTTTTTTATGCATTTACTTAAGAGCTCTATCACCGGATAGCATTAGATTTTATCGAGCAATCTATCTACCCAAGTCAGTTCTCCGAAAGCAATAAAATCGTAGATGGAGAAAAAAACCGCGCAGATAATCGCAAGCTTTAATAAGCGATAAACAATAAACATCGTGGGTTCCTTGATAAAAAAGCCGCATGCGCGGCCTTTCAAAATACTATGCACTCATATCATTTCTTTATGAGTGTCCAGAAGCCTTAGTGGATTGGAGTATCCGTCTTTGCGTAGAACTTGCCGAAGTACTGTTCCATCACTTCTGGAGTCAGTTTACCTTCTGCTTCAAGCTTCTTAAGCTCTGCAACCACAGCTTTTTGCTCTTCAAGTGATGGAAGCTTAACTTCAGGCTCTTCAGTCATTTGCTGAGACATCGCTTCTAGTTCTTTTTCGAAATCACTCATTGTACTTACCTTCAAATAATAACTACGGCAAAGTTTACCTATTTTCACCGTTCGGATCTACATTCCAGCTCGTTGCCACCCATCCATTCAACTTGTAAAAAGTCCCCAGAATGCCTCATTTACAAAAACTAACTTTTCTAAACTAAAACCCTTGGAACAAAGCTCATAATCCCCATATCCTAATTAACTGATAGATAAGGCAATATGATTGAATAAAACCTAACCAAACGATTAGGTTTACAGCATTTCTTACGGAACTTTTTACCTTACTGACTCACTAATTGAAAAATTAGGAGATAAATACTCATGAATTCTTCAGCATTACAACAACTACAGCACTACCTACAAGGCCAAGTGATCGGTCAAGCAGACCTAGTAAAACAACTGCTTGTCGCTCTACTCGCTGATGGCCACATCTTAGTTGAAGGCCCTCCTGGGCTTGCTAAAACTCGTGCTGTGAAATCTTTGGCCAATTGTATTGAAGGGGATTTCCACCGCATTCAGTTTACTCCTGACCTACTTCCAGCTGATTTAACTGGTACCGATATATTCAGGCCGGAAACCGGTGAGTTTGTGTTCCAGTCTGGTCCAATTTTCAATTCACTGCTTTTGGCAGATGAAATCAACCGTGCTCCGGCGAAAGTTCAAGCTGCGATGCTCGAAGCCATGGCTGAAAAGCAGATCACAGCAGGTCGCAAGACTTACAAATTACCAGAGCTATTTCTGGTAATGGCTACTCAAAACCCCATTGAGCAGGAAGGCACGTACCCCCTTCCAGAAGCGCAGCTCGACCGTTTCTTACTACACCTTGACGTGAATTACCCAGACGCTCAAAGCGAGTTGGAAATCCTTCGTCTCAACCGCGGTGAAGCGAAAGGTGAAACAAGTACAACACCACCAAAGCTGACTCAGACCGATATTTTTGCTGCCCGCCAAGAAGTGCTCAACATCCACATGGCTGAAAGTATTGAGCAATACATTATTCGCTTAGTGATAGCGACTCGCCAACCTAGTGAATACGACAGTACCCTAGCGCAATGGATTGAACTTGGTGTAAGCCCACGTGCGACTATTGCTCTAGACCGCTGTGCGCGCGCTCACGCTTGGCTTGCAGGCCGTGACTTTGTCTCCCCTGAAGATGTTCAGGCCATGGCGTTTCCTGTGCTTCGTCACCGCCTCCTACTCAGCTATCAAGCGCAAGCAGAAGGTGTTCACCCGAATCAAGTGATCAATCAACTTCTGTCACTCGTGGGCAGTGCATGAATTGAGTAACAACATGGATTCAAAACTTCCACCAAGCACTGATGGCGTGACATTGTCACTCGATGAACTGTTGTTTTACAAACAACAAACTGTTCATTGGTTACCGCCAGCCAAAAGTTTATGGTCTCAAATGCTCGGACAGCACCAAAGTCGCAGGCTGGGTAGAGGCATGGATTTCGCTGAAGTACGCCAGTACCAAGCAGGAGATGATATCCGAAGCATTGACTGGCGAGTCACCGCGCGCACGGGTAAACCTCATACTAAATTGTTTACCGAAGAGCGAGAAAAGCCAGTCGTTCTCTATATCGATTTGTCTTCCAGCATGTACTTTGGGTCAAAGCTACTTTTGAAATCAGTTCAAATGGCCCATATGGCAAGTCTGATTAGTTGGCTATCTGTCGCTAATCAAGACCGAGTCGGTGCAGTCATAGACACTGGCAGCCAGTTACTGGACATTAAGCCAAGTGCTCGCAACAGCGGTCCGTTACAAATCATTCAACAGCTCATCACTGAGCACAATAACCTTCTTGGTCGAACCGCGGTAACCGAAGCAACCTCAATGGCGCCCGCTTTTGAAGCACTTAATCGGCTATGCCCAAAAGGAAGCGAAGTGATTTTGCTGAGTGATTTTGTTCGCTTTAGTGAAAGCAACCAAGCTCTATTGGCTCGCCTACGACAACACAACCTCGTTCGAGTCGTACATTTTTCAGACCCTTTGGAACAGGGAGTAACAAACTACCGAGGAATACAACAAGTCGCGGATAAAGAGAAAACGCAGTGGTTTGATTTTTCTTCTCGCGCAACAAGAAAACAGCTCGCTAATGCCTATATGAGTAAAGTGAACGCCGTTCAGGAGATCTGCCAATCACACGGCATCACCTTTACCTCATTGGTAAGTGACCAACCATTATTACAACAATTATCTGGACAACATTAATGAAGGAATCATCAGACTCAACGCTACCTACTCTCGAATTACCATTGAAGGCATTGCATCTTCCAGACGCACCTTCTTGGTTCCCCCTTGCATGGGGATGGTGGGCATCTTTTGCGGCAATCCTTGTAGCGATACTCGCTGTCGTATTGCTTATACGCTGGAACAAAAAGAAGCAGGCTCCGAAAAAGACCGCACTTCGCTTGCTGAAACCTTCACATACTGCGGTAAAACCGTCTGCAGCTATCGAGCTCGTACGTCAAGCTGCTCTGTGCTACTTCCCTAGGGAGCAAGTAGCACAACTTACTGGAAAAGAATGGTATGCATTTTTGGACTCTCAACTCACAGATCCTCTTTTCCAACCAAATGAACACCAATGGCAAGCAGCGCTTTACCAAAAAGACGCAGTCGAAAACCCTGAAGAACTGGTAGAGCACTGCTATCAGTGGGTAAATGACGCTTTGCCGCCGAAGAAAGGGAGAGCCAAGCTTGGCTAATTTTGCACTTGAATGGTGGTGGATGCTAGCTGTACTTCCGCTGCCAATACTCATCTATTGGCGAGCGCCGGCAACGCGCCAAACCACGCCCATTCACTTGCCCTATTTGCCCCAAAGCGAAGGAAAAACCGCCCCTAAAAACTGGGCAGCCCGACTATTAGCTGCCCTAATTTGGATATGCCTAGTTGTTGCCTCAGCAAGGCCAGTTTGGTATGGAGACCCCATTACCGCCCAACCTAAGCACCGCGATGTCATGTTGGTAGTGGATTTATCTTACTCGATGAAACAAGCCGACATGAAACAGGGTGATAAATACATCGATCGCCTGACAGCAGTAAAACAAGTGCTGTCAGAGTTTATCGCCAAACGAGAAGGCGACCGCTTAGGGCTGGTCTTGTTTGCCGATCATGCCTATCTGCAAACACCACTCACCCTCGATAGGAACACCGTTGCCGATCAACTCAACCAAACGGTATTGCGCTTAATAGGAACCCAAACCGCCATTGGTGATGGCATCGGACTGGCCACCAAAACCTTTATTGACGGTGATGCTCCACAACGAGTCATGATTTTATTGAGTGACGGTAGCAATAACGCTGGTGTACTTGATCCAATCGAAGCAGCCAACATCGCCAAGAAATACGGTACAACCATTTATACCGTTGGCGTTGGAGCTGGCGAAATGATGGTAAAAGATTTCTTTATGACGCGAAAAGTGAATACGGCCGAAGATTTAGATGAACAAGCATTGACTAAAATCGCCGACATCACTGGCGGGCAGTATTTTCGAGCTCGCGACAGCCAGGACCTAGCCCAGATCTACGACACAATTAATCAGCTTGAACCGGTTAGCCAAGCAACACAAACCTGGCGTCCGCAGACCGAATGGTTCCCATATCCATTAGGAGCGGCATTGGTACTATCACTGGTGCTGATCGTGTTAAGGAGAAATCATGTCTGACTCCACTTTCGTCATGCCAACTTCTCTTGGTGAACTATTCCTAAACCCACAATGGCTGATTGCATTGATACCCTTAGCATTACTGTTAGCCTGGGTGTTTTTCAGCGACAAATCACAGCAGCTTGTTGCGCCCCATTTAGCCAAAGCGATGGGGATTGATAACACAACACGCTCTAAATGGTTTGTATCTCTAACCACAGGTTCACTTGTCTTAGCGGTTATCGCTCTCGCGGGGCCAAGTTTTGAAAAGTCTGAACGACCGAATTTTGCTGCGGCCAATGGACGAGTGTTGGTGGTTGATATGTCAATGTCGATGTATGCCAAAGATATTAAGCCAAATCGATTAACTCAAACTCGGTACAAAGCTCTCGATCTACTTCGTGGCTGGAATGAAGGTGTCACTGGGCTCATCGCCTACGCAGGGGACGCATACACAATCAGCCCAATGACCTCTGATAGCCACACTATCGAAACATTAGTTCCTAACCTCAAGCCCGAACTTATGCCCTACCCGGGTGCAAATGCGGCAAGTGGTGTTGCGCTCGCGATAGAGATGATGACTAATGCTGGGCTTTCGTCCGGCCATATTGTCTTGCTCGCCGACGACTTAGATGACAACGAAACAACTGAAATTACATCGCTATTACAAGGTACAGATTGGAAACTTTCCATTTTGGGCGTGGGCACTCGTGCGGGTGCACCGATTGCACTGGAAGACGGCTCACTACTCAAAAGTGAATCAGGAAACACTGTGGTCGCAAAAACCAACTTTTCTAACATGAAAGATTTAGCAAACCGTGTTGATGGCTTCTTTACACCAATTCGCCGCACCAATGACGATGTGAGCAGTATTTTGAATCGCACACAAATCTCTGCACTCGATGACTCCGCAATTAAAGGCCAAAGCTCGAGTTCAGAGCGAGTTAACAACGGCTACTGGCTACTTCCTCTTCTGCTAATCCCAGCCGCGTTAATGTTCCGCAAGGGCGTTATTCTCAGCCTTATGCTCGTGTCGGTACCACTGCTTACAACACCTTCAGCAGAAGCGAACCCTTTTCTCAATAGCAATCAAAGCGCAATGAAGAACTTTGACCAGCAAGATTACCAAAGTGCCAGTGACAAGTTTACCGACCCCGCATGGAAAGGCGCAGCTCAGTATCAAGCAGGAGACTTTAAAGGTGCGATCCAAACCCTCTCAGAGCTCGAAGGAAGTGACGTTCAATATAACCTTGCAAATGCATACGCACAGGATGGTCAATACGACAAAGCCATTGAGTTGTATGAACAACTGCTGTTAACTAACCCAGATAATCAAGATGCCAAGAGTAACTTAGAGGTAGTTCGACAAGCTCAACAGCAACAGCAACAGCAACAGCAACAGCAACAGCTACAGCAACAGCAACAGCAACAGCAACAGCAACAGCAACAGCAACAGCAACAGCAACAGCAACAGCAACATTCTGATGGCGAGAATTCCGAAGAACAACAAGATTCTCAGCAGACGTCTGAAAAAAAAGAGCAACAAGGCAATAGCGCTCAGGACCAATCTGGTGAAGATAGTCAATCCGGAGACAGCAAACAAACACAAAACAGTGACGAAGCTGATCGCTCCTCACAAGAGAGTTCTCAGCCTAACTCGGCAGACAAAGACTCCGCTCAAACAAGCCCACAGCCTAGCGATCCTTCTAAAGGGCCAGCACAACAAGACTTGTCCGAGCAAAGCTCTCAGAGCAACCAGTCGCAAACGGATGAATCCAACGAGCAAAATAATGGATCGCCAGAGCTCGCTCAAACATCACCGCAAAATGGTAGCGAAACACAAGATGGCCAGGCCGCGTCATCAGCGATGGGAGATCAAGAATCCGTCGCACCTGAAATTAGACGCTTAGAACAAGTAGAAAGTGCTCGTGATCCAAGCCGGTTATTGCAAGCACAGATGCTACTGCAGGCTAAACAGAAACAACCACCGCAGGATACAGGTAAAAAATGGTAACGATGAAATTACACAAAAGCCTAATGGCGGCTTTATTATGCGCGATGGCGTTATTTAGTGTATCCAGCCAGGCAGCAACCGCTTGGGCAACGGTGAGCAAAAACAAAGTCGCTAAAAATGAAGTGTTTCAGCTAAGAGTCGTGGTTGATGAAAAAGCATCATCTGGTGACATCGATTTCAGCCAGTTAGAAGACGATTTTTTCATCAGCAGGCCAAGCTTCGGAACATCCGTCAACATCATTAACGGTGAACGTAATGTACGAAGCGAATGGAACATTTCACTTGCCGCTCTCAAGTTAGGGACGCACACCATTCCAAGCTTTTCGGTTTCTGGAACTGAGTCTCAGCCGATCAACATTACCGTCGTCATGGATCAAGATACGCCGGATGTGTCTGAGTTGATCGAGCTACAAAATCACCTCGATAAAACGCAGCTTTACCCAAGCGAAAGTGCGATTTTGAAATCTCGCCTGATCATTAAGGCCGACCCTCGTCGATTACAAAACCCTAAGGTCGTGCCACCTTTAATAAAAGGGATGACACTAACCGCGCAAGGTGAGCCAAACCAGTACCAAAGCGTGTTAGATGGTGTTGAAGTGACCGTGCTTGACCAAACGTACCGAGTTACGGCGCTAGAGTCAGGAACCTACACTTTAAATGCACCAGCCTTCAATGGCGCTGTTGTGTATGGAAACAACCGTACGGGCACTACTAAGCTGATTTCTGTCGATACCAAGCCAGAGCAGTTTGCAATCACAGTTGAACCCAAACCAAGTCAGTATCAAGGTTTCTGGTTACCGAGCTCTAAGCTAACGCTATCTCAGGTTTGGAAAGATCAAGATGGCAATCAAATCGACCCTAGCACTCCATTTAACACCAGCGTTGGTGAATCACTGACACGAGAGGTCTCACTGTCTATCGAAGGGCTAACTTCCGAACAATTCCCGAATCTAGTCACTCACTATCCAGACAGCATTCGCTTGTACGCAGAGAAGCCACACTTCTCTACCAATGATGATGGCCTAGTGACAATGACCATCAAGCAGGTGCTGATCCCGCAGCAAGCTGGTGAAGTTCAACTGGATAACCTCAGCGTTAATTGGTGGCACAGCCAAACTAAAACACCGAAAACAGCCAGTATAACTGGGCTGGTATTAAACGTAGAACCAGGTGAAGCTTTCAATACCATTGCCCCAACCTCTACGCCGCCCCCCCAGCAACCAGTCAAAATTGAAACGGTGACGTTAAAAGACAGTGGTGTTTGGCCTTATCTCACAGCCTTGTTTGCCGCGCTTTGGCTAGCCACATTAGTGTACTTTTTAAAACAACGTAAAACGCCAAAGCAGGAAGAACAGCGTGCTCCTTACCCTGCAGACAATAACCTCACGGCACTAAAAGAAGCGTTACAGCGCAAAGATGTTATTCAAGCTCAGCTTTACGGCCAACGTTGGTTACAGTCGCAGCAAAATTTAAGGTCGGAAGATAAAGCTGAATTCGAGAGCGCTTTAAGTCGCCTAGCTCGTGCGTTTTCTACAACACCATCTGAAAACGACACTCAGACGTTGTTAAAAATGCTCGAAGCACTAGAAAAACAAACTCGATTCAGCAAAGCCTCAAAAGAACATCTCGCCAAACTATAACCATACTTCAGAGCCAAGGTAATACTGTTTACCTTGGCTCTAATCTACATAAAAGTTACTACCATCAGGTTCTAATATAGGACTCTCTGCTCTACACAATTTTGAGCACAAATCTTGTCTATACTTCTATCGGTAACATAGATTACTCAATGCGCGATAATCAGCATAAAAGCAAATAACAAAACTCTTGAAACTAACGTCAGAGGCCTTAATTTAAAGGTGGTTTCACTATGGCGGATAACTTTCAGATCCAGCTCAAAACTGCACTCATCCTACCGTTTGTCTGTGTCTTCTTTGTAACGATGAGCATAATACTCTGGTTCCAACAAACCAGTTATGAGTCCATGCTTAGCAATATCAGTGAAAAGCGCCTTAATGCTCTCACTCACGCCGTCGATTTAGAATTAGATCATTTCCTCAAAGAGCCGTTCAACGCCGGCTATGCACTAAGCCATGCAATCAGCTTTAACTCTTTGTATCAACCTAATGATATGCAGCGAATCGAGCAATATATGTTAGAAAGTGCCGAAGCCATATATAACAAAATAGAACACCTCGACGTCATCGCTTTTGGTAGCGAGGTCGGTGACTTTGTCGGCTTTCGGAAAGAGGCAAACAGTGGTCAAACGTTGATGCTACAAGACAGTCGTACTAACCAAAACTTAGTTATATACCGTGGTAAATCGATCAGTCAGGACATACGTTCAACAATCGAAGGATATGATCCCCGAACAAGGCCTTGGTATGAACCTGTCGCAAAATCAAAATCTCCAAAGTGGTCTTCTATCTACGCGAATGTCGATGAACGCAAAGACGTGACGCTCTCTGCGTTGTCGCCAGTATACACACAACGAAAATTCAGCGGCGTGGTCGTTCTCGATATCAAAATCGACACATTCAACTCTTTTCTCGCTGAGCAGCAAAATCTCACCGATGCATTCATCTATATTTTCGACAGCAATCAACAACTCGTCGCGCACTCTATTCAGTCGTCAATATTCTCTGAAAGCAACCGCGCCAAGCTAAGTGAAAGCCCAAACGCGGTAATTCAAGGTGTGAGCAATAAGATAAATTCACCTAACAGCATGCTCGAAAACGCTCCTTTATCATTTGATATGGTATTGAACAACGAACGTTACTTTAACCACATAACACCCTTTAACGACGAAAACGGGCTAAGTTGGTACATTGGAGTATCAATTTCCGAAAGTAATCTATTAGGAGCTCTTGCTGAAACACAGGAAAATAGCTTGTTTGCGGCACTCGCAGCAGGCGTTATCGGCCTACTGTTAGGATTCTACCTTTTACATCAAGTGGTGCTACCCATTATCTGGACGGCTAAAGCGGCCAATAATCTTGCAAAAGGCGACTGGGATTGTCCCCTACCTAAACGCGGAATCATTCGAGAAACGAACGTTTTACTGTATTCATTCCAAGAAATGGCGACACATTTACAAGCTTCGTTTAAAGCCCTCAGAGAACAAATTGTATATGACAGTCTGACTAAGATTTACAGTCGACAGGGTTTTGCAGAGAAGTGTGACTCACTTGAACCCGCTCTTGGCTGCCTAATGATAATTGGCTTAGATAAGTTCCGCGAGGTCAATGACAATTTGGGACACTATCATGGTGACCAAATACTGAAGATCGTCGCAGCACGCCTTAAATCTTTGTTCGACGGTTCAAACCACTACATGGCAAGAGTGGGAGGAGATGAGTTTGCGTTGTTTCTCCATTGCGAGTGCAGTGAAGACGTCAATAGATTGAATGCAAACCGTATTCTTCAGTTGTTCGCTTCCCCCATTTCTACTGAGGGAGAACAAACTCTAGTTCATGCGTCGATCGGCATGGTAAACGTCAATGATCAAGAAAGCATGTCGATGTGGTTAAGAAAAGGGAGTATTGCTCTAAGTCACGCTAAGTCAAGCCCCACCAAAATAAGCCAATACGAGTTGCAAATGGATCAAGCCTCGAGACAAAAGATGCAACTGGTTCCACGCATTAAAGATGCATTGGACAATAATGAGTTCGTCCCTTTCTATCAGCCACTTATTGACCTTAACACCCATCAGTTTACTGGTGCCGAAGCGCTCGCTCGCTGGATAAGCCCTGAGCACGGGTTGATTTCACCGCTAGAGTTTATTTCAGTGGCTGAAGAATACGACCTAATAAACGATATTGGCTTGTGTATCCTCGAAAAGGCATGTTCTGACACCGTTAAAGGTATCGATGAAGGCAAGTTTCCTTCTAATTTTCAGCTTCATGTTAACTTATCTGTTAAGCAACTCGCGATGCCCGACTTTGTCCCAACGCTCGAAAGTATCATACGAAAAACTCGAATGAATCCAGTGCAATTGTCGCTAGAGATCACCGAGTCAAAGTTGATTGACAGTGACCACGTTACCATTCGAAACATGCATGCAATTCGTAAACTTGGAATTGGCATTGCAATTGACGATTTCGGCACGGGCTACAGCTCACTGTCGTACATTCATACCTTGCCATTCAATTGTTTAAAGATCGATAGAGTCTTTATCGAGAGAATGAACGCAGATAACGCGAAACACTCTTTGGTGAAAACCATCATTGATATGTCTACCACGCTCGGGTTTGAAATCATTGCAGAAGGGATAGAAACAGAGCAACAATCCCAAGCGCTTACCCGTCTTAATTGCCCGCTTGGTCAAGGGTTCTTATTTGGAAAACCAGTCCCCTACTCAGAGTGGAGCGATGTACCGCTCAACGCGAAACGGACCGCTAGCTGATTTCACGATGCATTGGCTGAGTCTATCCACATTCCAGATGATTCCAACACAGCAACCAAGTAAAAAGGAGACCAACTGTCTCCTTTTTACTTTCCTAACGGCTGAGGTATTAGATTTGTAGCGCCTCATCTTTTACTAAACCTACGCACTGGTTTCTTCCCTGATCTTTGGCTTTATACAGCGCTTTGTCGGCGTAACCATACAGTAAATCGAAGTTAAACTTGTCTGGCGACAACTCCATATAGGTATAACCGATAGACACCGTTAAATATTGACCTACCGGGCTTGTTTCATGGTTAATTCGTTCTACTTCAATACACTGACGAATGCACTCAGCGAGATCGGATACTTCTTGTTCCGATTTATTCGCAACCAACAGCACAAACTCTTCACCACCGATACGACAAAATACTTCATGCTCCAGAGAGGTATGGTGCTTCAAGATATTACCAACTCGCATTAAAGCAATATCACCTTCTAAATGCCCATAGTGATTGTTGAACAAACCAAAGTGGTCGAGATCCAGCAAGATCAGTCCATAAGTCCCCTGTTGCTGCCTTCCCCCCATGCATTGCGATTCTAACAAATGTTCCAACATTCTGCGGTTACCCAAACGCGTCAGTGGGTCCATTTTGGCGAGTAGTTCCAGCTTTTCATTGGCCTCTTGAAGCTGCTTGGTACGGCTTTTTACTTCTCTTTCTAGATTGTCGTTCAACTCATGAATGGCCTCTTGAGCTCTAGTTTTCAATAAAACTTCGGTTACATTAGAGGCAAACATACGAATCACTTCGCGTAGCTGAGAAGTCAGTGGTGTTCTCTTTAACAAGTTATCAGCGGCAATAAAAGCAATGGGTTCACCGGTTGCACTGGTGAGCATGGTCATGGCTGTCCAGCCAAAACCCACAATATTAAAATCATGGTAAATCGGCACTGACTCTTCAAATACCACTTCATTGGGGTTGGCGCGTGCCATCGTCACGATAGAGCGGTCATGAGTTTCTGAGCTGTAATAGGACTCATCAACAATATTACCTTGGATATCCGTACCCCAAGTTCCTTTCATATAAGTACATTCGGGGTTGGTTAGGAAGACCGCTAAACGGTCGATACCTAGCCGGTTAATTGCAAACATCACCGCCGAACGACACACCTCTTTGGTGGTCATACAGCGAGACAGTTCCACCATACTAGCGTGTAGCATACGAACGTTTTGTTCTTGACGTTTACGGATATAAATTTGGGAGAGTTGCAGACCAAACGCTTCTAGCGCTTGTTTTTGATAAGGCGTAATTGGGTGACGGTTGATAAAGTTATCGACGCTGATCCAACCTATGGTTTCATTACCGTCACGAAGAATTAGCATACCGTTCCACCCCTGACCGACAACATTGCCTGCGGTGTACAAGGGAGCGTCTTCTGCGATAACCACACTCCTAGAGTCATCAAAAATGGCTTCTATATATTCCTCTTCTAATTGGTGTAAATCGTACTGAGTATGATGTTCGCTAATGGTTCGGCCTTGCTCATCGGTGCCGTAAGTACCGCTGAAACAGCGCTTTTTCATATCAAGTAACATGAATACGGCTCGGTCAAACTTGAGCTGTTCTCGCACCGCTTCAACCGCTTTTTTATATAGCTGATCAAGAGTTTCTGGATTAGCCATATCTGTCGCGATCTCTTGCACCAGTTTCATGTTATCAATGAAGTGCTCGCGCTGTTTGATTTCATCTAAGTATTTCGCTTCACGAATATCACGATTTTTAAATTCGCGTGAGGCCTCTCGCTCAGCACGTACGCACTGCCAACGCGAAGCAATGAGCATTAAGAAATCTAAACGACCTGATTGCTCAAGCCGAGTAAAGGTGTCTCTGTCTGCAGCCTCTATGACTAAGAAAGTGCGCATATCGGGATGGTTATCCAGCATGAAGATAAAGGATTCACCACCCATTAAAGATAAGTAATCCCACTTACAAGTATTAATGGCAAGTGGCAGTACGCTATCGGAGGTATCAAACTGAGCAGCCCAGTTCCAAAACGTGTCTGGGTATTTGGCAATAGATGTGCATTCACCATGAGTGAAAAGTAGTTGCCCAGAAGAGTGCATGCTAGGGCTGACAATCACACTCGCGGCTCGTGGAGAAAGCAGATCATCAATAGAAGCGAACATCAAATTAGCGAGATAACGAAGGTTTCTAGCTGAAGAGATCTGCTTTAAAAGAACGCGAGAGTACATGGTGCTGACCTAGCTGTTGGTATAATTTTTAATAAAAAATTAGTCAACATTTAATATGCAATCAACACAGCATCCTAGCCACTGTTAACCTTGCCGCAAAACACTGCTTTTAGTTCCTACATTCTTGAGACAAACGACATTTATTTGACCTTGTTTCCATAATTTTCATCAATTTGCACAATCTTTATACTTCTATAAATTCGCTAAAGCTCACCGTTTTGAGTCTTACCTTTGCCCATTAGAAGCGGCGTGACGTAAAATAGTAAGGAAAGCAGTACAAACCTATCGCGTGTTATGAAAGCTATAATTGTCACCATTTTATGTCTATTTTCTATCAACAGCTTTGCGGCTGTCGACCTTGTTCAAATCGACAAGTCAAAACGAAGAATGTATTTAGTAAAAGACGAGCAAGTCATTCGCGAATTTCGTATCGCTTTGGGCGCAAATCCCAAAGGACACAAAGTACAGGAAGGCGATAACAAAACCCCAGAAGGTCGATACAAACTCGACTTTGTTATCGAAGACTCCGCATTTTACCGCTCTATCCATATCGACTACCCAAACCAAAACGACATCATTAAGGCCGAAGCATTAGGCGTCGCCCCTGGTGGGGACATCAAAATACATGGCATTAAAAACGATGACACTCGACAACCAGAGTTTATTCAAAGCTTTGACTGGACCAACGGTTGCATTGCAATTACTAACGAAGAAATGGATGAGTTTTTGGAGTTGGTTGAAATGGGAACACCGATTGAAATTGAGTGGTAAATAAGCCCATTTCGTTGTTTCTCTAAACATTACGGCTCAGCCACATGACAGGATGCGAACTGAGCTGCAATAGTAATTACACCGATTTAATAAAGGTGCACCGTCAATCGTTCATTGCAATTAAACGGCGGTAGATTCTTTAAGAGTCAACATCCCTTCCGTTACGATGAAGTCAATGATGGTATCTAAGCCTTTACTCTCTTTTAAGTTGGTGAACACATAGGGTTTGGTAGGACGCATACGCTGTGTGTCTTGTTCCATTACCTCAAGTGACGCTCCAACATATGGTGCTAAATCGATCTTATTGATAACCAAAAGATCAGATCGTGTGATACCCGGCCCGCCTTTACGTGGGATCTTCTCCCCTTCCGCCACATCAATCACATAGATGGTGAGATCGGCGAGTTCAGGGCTGAATGTCGCACTCAGGTTATCGCCACCACTCTCAACGAACACCACATCGAGATTCTTATGTAGCTTAGCAAGCTCTTCTACAGCAGCAAGGTTCATCGATGCATCTTCTCGTATCGCCGTATGCGGACAGCCACCCGTTTCTACACCGATAATGCGGTCAGGCTCCAGAGCTTCCGCTCGAGTGAGTATTTTGGCATCTTCTTGTGTGTAGATGTCATTAGTAACCACGGCAATGTTTAGCTTGTCGCGAATCTCCTTACATAACACTTCTAATAATGCTGTTTTACCAGACCCTACCGGGCCGCCAATACCAATTCGAAGTGGTTGTTTATAACTTTCCATTGTCTACTTCCTTAAATTTTCCCTACACTTCGTTCGCGCCACCTGCTACGAACGAAATAGTCGTGTGTATTGTGTTTCGTGCAATGAACTGGCGAGGGCCATTGAAGGTGAGAAACTCCCTATCATCCAATCTTCTATCGAATGCGCTTTTTCAATCATTTTTGGAAACGTGTTGGTGATATTGATTAAGGCCAGCTGGCCATCGGTTTGCCCTAAAGGGACCAACTTAACCCCTGCGGTCACCATGTTTTCAACCCAACTCCATAAGTAGCCTCGCTTGAGGCTTTCAAGATCGATCCCCCAGTATTGAGCCGCGATGCACATTCCCAACAGTTGGTTTGGATGACTATCAATAGACTCAGCCATTGATATATCGATCTCTAACTTTTTTAGTAAGGTATTCAATGCCTGGCCTCGCTGCTTTTCTTCTGCTCGCAATTCACTGGTTTCACGGCTTGAGTACAAGTAGTTACACCAATGCTCGAGCTCATCGAGTTCGCCTGCTTCTAAAGCATGATAAAGGCGCTCTAAGATAGGTAGTTCCAATGTCGCAACACTCGAACTAACAACAGTATTGAGCCACTGCTCCATGCTGTTTCGGTCCTTTACCCACCCAGCTTCAACCGCGAATTCCAAGCCCTGTGAATAGGTGAAACTTCCAATCGGCAATGATGGGCTGATTAGTTGAAACAAACGATAAATAGCGACATTTTCCGTTGTGGTCATGTTAGTGCTCTCTTTCTTTTGAATCGAAAAGTCCGAGAGCCTATACGCCTAACAGCAATGCAGCGCTTGCTGACGCCACAGCGACTGACAACCATTTAGAGTAAACTGCACGACCGATAAAAGTCCCCATAGCCATTAATGCCATCGCGCTGATGCTCATACCGATTGTGAATTGAGTTAGGTTGCTTGCGGCTTCAACACCGTGCGCATAGCCATGGAAAAACAACATAGCAATGGAAGCGACCAATACGCTGGTGACACGCTTGGTTGATGGAGAGAACACGTACCATAAACAAAGGCTTATCACGAATAGAGAAGCGACAATAGCTGGTTCAACAATCACCGAGAAACCGAGTGCTTGGCCTGCAAAAAGCCCCACTACCAACGACGCCAATCCCGCTCCAATCAAGGTAGCTTTTATCTTGGCTGAAAACGATAATGCGCCAATTAATAAGCCGAAAGCGATCAGCATGATCAGATGATCCATCCCTGTCACAGGGTGAGTTAAGCCAGACATGAATGAATGAGGGTCGCTCACAGAATGGGAGCCATGCCCAGGGTGAGCGAACGCCAATGTTGATGTTGTTAGAGAAGCGATAGTTAGTGACGCTGTTGTTAACGTGCGTAAGCCTGTAGCAGTTTTCAATTTCATCGCGAATTCCTTGCGTTAATTTGTGTCTCTTTTCTATGAGAAAGTGTTGTTATTGGAAAATGTTTCTAATGCGTACTCAGTACAGTGCGTGACCAGATTCAGCCGTACTCATTATTTAATGATGGTGATGATGACCACCAGAGCGACCACCATAGGCACCGCCTTCTGGCTCAAAGGGTTGCTTTTCTGTCGTCACTTTCGCTCCCAAGCCTTCAACCATTTCATCTAAAACATGGTCGTGTTGGTAGCGAATCCAGCCAGCTTCGACTTGTAGCGGAACGTGACGGTTACCAAGGTGGTACGCCACTCGAGTAAGCAAGTGGGAATCTTCGCAGTACACTGTGGAAACGGTTTCGGGAGCGGCTTTCACTTCTACGACTAAGCCGCATTCACTAGAGAGTTGTTCACCTCCACGCAAAATATGCCCTCGTGGTAGGAACAGCCCTGCATCTCGGCCATCATCAAGAGTCACTTTAAGGCGACTCTTGATTCGACTATCGATCGGTAGGCTTAGAAAGCCATCGGGAGCCGTGTTCAACTCCGCTTGAATTTGAGTAAGTTCAATCATGCTATTACCTCAATCTCCTTATGAGATTTATAACGTTCAAAGTAGATTCGCTAAAATAAGAGCCCTCAGCCATTGGCAAAAATATGCCCTCAGCGAGTGCTAAAACAAAAAGTAACGCTGCGCCATTGGCAACTCTTCAGCTGGTTCGCACGTCAACAACTCACCATCAGCACGCACTTGATAAGTCTGCGAGTCCACCTCTATCTTTGGCATCCAGTCATTGAGCTTCATGTCAGCTTTGCTGATGTTTCTACAATTGCTCACCACACCAATCAGACTTTTTAACCCCAATTGCTTATCAATGTTCTGTGCTTTGGCTTCCTTAGAAACAAACAGCATCGATGTGTTCTGACATGCTTTACCATAGCTACCAAACATAGACCGGTAATGAACAGGCTGAGGGGTCGGAATAGAAGCGTTTGGGTCACCCATTGGCGCCATAGCGATCATGCCTCCTTTCAAGATCACACTCGGTTTCACACCAAAGAATGCTGGTTTCCACAATACCAAGTCTGCCAACTTGCCTTCTTCAATAGAGCCGATTTCATGCGCCATACCGTGCGTAATTGCTGGATTAATGGTGTATTTGGCGACATAACGCCTTAAGCGGAAATTATCGCTGTAGTCTGAATCCTCTTTTAGGCTCCCACGCTGCACTTTCATCTTGTGTGCAGTTTGCCAAGTACGAGTGACCACCTCACCAATCCGCCCCATTGCCTGAGAGTCCGAAGCGATCATCGAAAACGCACCTAAGTCATGAAGAATGTCTTCTGCGGCAATGGTCTCACGGCGAATACGAGACTCCGCAAAGGCAACATCCTCAGCAATCGATGGTGAAAGGTGATGACACACCATCAGCATATCTAAATGCTCATCGACCGTATTGACGGTGTAAGGTCGTGTTGGGTTAGTTGAGGACGGCAATACATTCGGCTCGCCTGCGGCGCGGATAATATCGGGAGCATGTCCCCCGCCCGCACCTTCAGTGTGATAGGTGTGAATCACGCGCTCTCCGATAGCGCCAAGGGTCGATTCAACAAAGCCCGACTCGTTCAAGGTATCGGTGTGAATCGCAACCTGTACGTCCATTTCATCTGCAACAGCCAAACAAGTATCGATAGAAGCAGGCGTGGTTCCCCAGTCTTCATGCAGCTTTAGGCCCACTGCACCTGCGGCTACTTGTTCTCGCAGAGCCTCAGGTTGGCTAGCGTTGCCTTTTCCTAATAAACCAAAGTTCATTGGAAACTGGTCGAGAGATTCCAGCATACGGTGCATGTTCCAAGGCCCCGGTGTGCATGTCGTCGCGTTAGTACCCGTATTTGGCCCAGTGCCCCCACCTATCATAGTGGTTACGCCAGATGCCAAAGCTTCTTCAATCTGCTGTGGGCAAATAAAGTGGATATGTGAATCAATGCCACCAGCAGTGAGTATCGAACCTTCGCCAGCCAAAATTTCGGTGCCAGGGCCAATGACAATATCGACACCGGGCTGAACATCAGGGTTGCCTGCTTTACCCAATGCGTGAACGCGGCCATCTTTGATAGCGACGTCAGCTTTTACGATGCCCCAGTAGTCCAGCACGATAGCATTGGTGATCACCAAGTCTGGAGTTTCGGCACTTGGACGCTGACTTTGCCCTTGCCCATCACGGATTACCTTACCGCCACCAAACTTTACTTCGTCTCCATAGACGGTGTAATCCTTTTCAACTTCTAGCCATAAATCGGTGTCAGCGAGGCGCACGCGGTCACCGATCGTTGGCCCAAACATTTCGGCATACGCCTGCTTGGATATCGTCGCCATGATCAATCCTTTGTCGTTTTAGTTATTTCTGTGAATGGGCTTAGAGCTTGCCCATCACTTTCCCTTGGAAGCCGTAGATCTCTAATTTTCCGGCATAACGCACCAATTCAACGCTACGCGACTGACCCGGCTCAAAGCGGGTTGCTGTCCCAGCAGGGATATTAAGTCGAAAGCCTTTGGTCGCCTCTCGGTCGAAGATAAGCGAAGGGTTTGCTTCATAGAAATGATAATGAGAGCCAATTTGTACCGGACGATCGCCAATGTTCTCGACCTTGACAGATGTCGTGTCTCGCCCTTCATTTAGAGTGATGTTACCCGCAGCGGTTTCAACCTGCCCGGGAACTAAGCCTGAATAATGTTTTGGGGAACCAGCCATACTACTCCCCCTTACACGATAGGTTCATGAACGGTCACCAACTTGGTGCCATCAGGGAAAGTGGCTTCAACTTGCACATCTGGGATCATGGAAGGGACTCCCTCCATGACGTCATCGATGGTAAGAAGTGTACGCCCAAAATCCATCAGTTCCGAAACGGTTTTACCTTCTCGAGCACCTTCTAAAATAGCACAGCTGATCAGCGCTATTGATTCTGGGTAGTTCAGTTTTAAGCCTTTTAGTTTGCGCTGTTGCGCCAGCATTCCTGCGCAAAAGATAAGGAGTTTATCTTTTTCTCTTGGTGTTAATTCCATTTAGCCGCCCGCTGTTAGTGTTGTTCTCTTAGTGCTCAAAAAAAAGGAGCACTAAGTGGGATTCAAACACAGCAAGCTTGAACGCATCTGACTAGAAAGGAGAGCGGCGCTTCTTGAAAACAAAGCTAAGTCGCCCAGATCCTCGGTAAATCAGGAGTGGTACCACACAAGTGAGAACGCGTAGCTTGCCACACTTGTCCAAAGGCTTGAAGGATATCTTCACTCCAATTGCCCAATGCTCTTATTACAATCAATCCTTCTATTTGTGTAGCGCCCAATATTAATGCGGGCTCACTCGAATTTTTTGATGTAACTGCTTGCTGTTTAATAGATAAGAGCAAGCTCTGTACCAACTCTAAATCTTGCTGATGATCTGAGGTAATATAAAAGGTGCCCATCATTGAAAAGCCAAGTAACCCCATATCTATCAGTAAGTTATCGCCACCATGAAAATCAAACCCTTCCGTGAGTAGCCTTTGGTTATCTAGGTAGATTTCCGTTTTCCCCACTAAATGACCATGCTCAAATCCCTCATTCTGTGCAGGCCTTCCAAAACAGTGCATCTCCCACCCCCAAAACTGTGCACCTTTTTCTAGATGGATTTCAGTGTCTAAGCGAACGTGAGCATTCGGGAAAAAAATGTTCTCTTGGGGCATCCACTCTAAACGAGCCCCTTTCTTCACTCGAAGCGTTTGCTTCTGCTTGGCGTACTTGTTATTTGAACGATAGAACTTAGTTGCCCCTGGAGTGGTGATCAACGCATGAGCACTATTCTCAACGGTCGCTTCAATATTCAGAGTGTCACCACCTACGACTCCCCCAGGAGGATGGAGCAAGTAGGTATGACACGTCTTCCCATCAGGGTATAACGGACGTTGCACCGCCAGTGGGCCCGATTGCTGACGATGCTTTAATACTGTTCTATCACCACGGTCTGCAAAGGTGAGATTTAATTCGGCTTGCCAACCGTCCCGAATATCTTGTTCAATGATCTCATTCAGAGGCAATGATTCAGCTTGGGTCGTATCACCTGCTTTACTCAAAGAATAAATAGTGTTCATACGGTTAAGTACTCCTTAATCAGAGACTCATCGAGCCTTTTCATTTCACCTTCCGCGACCTGACGACCTCGGTCGAGAATACAAAACCGATCACCAACCTTTCTCGCAAAGGGCAACTTCTGCTCGACAAGCAACACCGTAAGCCCCATCTTTTCGTTGAGCATACGAATGATATCGCCAATTTCCTGTACGATATTGGGCTGAATCCCTTCTGTGGGTTCGTCCAAAATCAATAGTTTTGGATTGACCACCAAGGCACGACCAATGGCTAGCTGTTGTTGCTGACCACCAGATAAGTCACCTCCACGGCGATGCAGCATCTCTTTTAACACAGGGAATATCTCGAATATAAACTCTGGGATTTTACGGTCGCCTTTGTCTCTAATTGGCAACCCAACTTCCAAGTTTTCTTGAACAGTAAGCATCGGGAAAATCTGACGCCCTTGAGGAACATAGCCTATCCCTTGTCGTGGACGCTCCTCGGCATCAGATTTCAGCAGCGATTCACCAAATAAAGAGATATCACCACTTTCAACCTTAACGAGCCCCATGATGCATTGAAGTAACGTCGTTTTTCCTACACCATTTCGTCCCATTAACACCGTACATTTCCCTTGTGGGATCTGCATATTCAAATCCCACAAAGTATGGCTCTCACCGTAATACTGATTAACTGATTTAACCTCTAACATCCTATTCTCCGAGATAAACTTGTTTAACTTCAGGGTGAGCCTGCACTTGGTCCATTGTACCTTCTGCCAAGACGTGGCCTTGATGGAGCACGGTTACGTGGTTAGCAATTGAGCGAACAAAGTCCATATCATGCTCAACTACTACAACCGAGTGGTTGCCGACTAGCGAGTTGAGTAATTCAGAAGTACGATCCATTTCTTGGTGAGTCATACCCGCAACAGGTTCATCCACCAGTAGTAACTTAGGGTTTTGCATCAGCAACATGCCAATCTCTAGCCACTGCTTTTGCCCGTGAGAGAGGTTGCCTGCCATATTCGTGGCATTATCTTTTAGATGTATCAATTCAAGTACCGATGTGAGCTTGTCCTTTTGCTCACCAGACATAGCTGCAGTGAAGGTCGCCCATACAGAGCGATTGCCAGCCATAGCTAACTCAAGGTTCTGCCACACAGTTAAACATTCGATCACCGTCGGTTTCTGAAACTTTCTCCCGACACCTGCATTGGCAATTTCTGCTTCGTTCATCTTTAGTAGGTTGATGTTTGAGCCTAGCCACACTTCACCGGTATCCGGCTTAGTTTTTCCAGTAATGATATCCATCATGGTGGTTTTACCTGCGCCATTTGGACCAATGATGCAGCGCAGCTCGCCCTCTTCGATATACAAATTAAGATCGTTGATCGCTTGAAAGCCATCAAAACTCTTATTGACACCTTCCACGTACAACAACACGTTATGGCGGGTATCAATAGCAGGGTGAATATCCGGTTTGAGGTAGTCGAAGACTTCATCTCGACGAGTCAACGCCTGAACCGAATCCTTGATGCGATTAAATTGGGTCATGCGATCACCTCCTTGGATTTAGCCTGCCCACCTTTGCCTGACTTCCCACTGTTCGAGTCCGATACTTTTCGTAGCTGCTGCCACTTTTCGCTAACAAAACCAATGACCCCTTGTGGGAAGTACATGGTTGAAAGTACAAATAGGCCACCTAGTGCGAATAACCACACCTCTGGAAACTCAACCGTAAACCAGCTCTTGGCATAGTTGATGAGCAATGCTCCAACAATGGCACCAAATAAAGTGGCGCGACCTCCTAAGGCAACCCAAACAACAATTTCAATCGAATTAAGTGGTGCAAACTCTCCAGGATTGATGATGCCGACTTGAGGAACATATAACGCCCCCGCAATGCCTGCGATAACTGCTGAGAGAACAAAAACCCACAACTTAATGCCATCAACGTCATAGCCCATAAAGCGAGTGCGAGATTCTGTGTCACGAATCGCCAGTGCCACTCGACCCAAACGACTGGTTACCACTATTCGACACACTACATAACTGAAAATCAAAGCGATGCCAGTACAAACGAACAGGCCAATTTTGACTACATCACTTTGTAGACTGAGACCGATGATATCTTTGAAATCCGTGAGCCCGTTATTGCCACCAAAGCCCATCTCGTTGCGGAAAAACGCCAACATCAAGGCGTAAGTTAGCGCTTGAGTCATGATTGAGAGGTACACCCCAGAGACTCGAGATCGGAAAGCAAGGTAACCAAACAGGTAAGCCAGCGCTCCTGGAATTAATACCACCATAATGCAAGCGAACCAGAACTGATCGAAACCGTTCCAAAACCATGGCAAAGCCGACCAATCAAGAAACACCATGAAATCAGGTAAGACAGGATCGCCATAGACCCCACGGTCACCAATTTGGCGCATCAGGTACATCCCCATGGCATAGCCACCAAGAGCAAAGAAAGCACCATGGCCAAGGCTCAATATGCCGAGGTAACCCCACACAAGATCGAGAGCAAGTGCCAACATGGCGTAGCTCAAATATTTGCCCATCAGTGAGATGGTAAAAGTCTCAACATGAAGCGGATGTCCACTTGGCAGCATGGTATTTGCCAGTGGAACTAAAATCACGGCTGCAAGTATCACAAAGATGGTCAGTTGACCCCCTTTGTCACCACGCATCGCCGAAAGTACAAATGATTTTGACTGCATGATGTTGTCCTTAACCTTCAGCCGCACGGCCACGTTGTGGGAACAATCCACGTGGGCGTTTTTGAATAAACAGAATGATGAAAACCAGTACTAAGATTTTGGCGAGTACCGCACCAGCCCATGGTTCTAGGATCTTATTGAATAATCCAAGGCTTAATCCCGCTACTAGTGTGCCCCACAAGTTACCGACGCCACCAAACACCACCACCATAAAAGAATCAATGATGTACGCCTGCCCCATATTGGGACCAACATTGGTTAATTGAGAAAGCGCGACACCCGCGACACCAGCGACACCAGAACCAAGCCCAAACGTCATTGCATCAACACGTTCAGATCGAATCCCCATCGCACGAGCCATACCACGATTTTGAGACACTGCACGAACCTGTAACCCTAGCGGTGTCTTCTTGAGCACCATTAATAAGCCGATAAACACCAAACCACAGAAAAGAATGATGTATAAACGGTTGTAGGTCAGTGACAACATTGGGTTTAATTGGAGTGCGCCCGACATCCATTCAGGTGTACTCACTGAACGGTTCAATGGAGAAAAGATTGAACGAACGGCTTGCTGCAAAATCAAGCTCACACCAAAGGTCGCAAGCAAGGTTTCAAGTGGGCGACCATAAAGATGGCGAATCACGCTTCGCTCAATCGCTATACCAACCAGACCAGATACAATAAACGCGGCTGGAATAGAGAGAATCAGTGCCAGTCCGATATGATTGGGCATCAAAAGTTGCAGCACATATGTGGTGTAAGCGCCAATCATAATCAGTTCACCATGCGCCATGTTGATAACGCCCATTACGCCGAAGGTAATAGCCAAGCCAATGCCCGCCAATACCAACACAGATCCCAAGCTCAAACCGAAGAATACGGTTTCAACGCCCGAGTACAGCGCTTGGCTTTGCTGATAACTGTCTAAGGCGCGTTCCGCCGCAGCCAAGATCCTCGGGTCCTGCTCACGATTAAGCAGTTGGTTCAGCGTTTTTAGTACCACTGATTGTTTAAAATCCCCTACTCGTTCAATCGAAGCCAAGCGCTCTTCAGTACTTGCGCTAGTATCGAGCGCGCTATAGATAGCCAACGACAGATCCATAAGCTCTGATACCGAGCCTTCCGACTCGTTTTTCCTCAGTTCCGAAATTCGAGCGATAATGTCTGCATCTTTCGTCCCCAACAGATCGGACACCGCCTTATAACGCACACCTGAGTTGCTACTGCTTAACCCGATAGAAGCGATCTCACCACGTAAGATCCCGCGTAGTTTGTTGTTTACACGAACCTTTTTAAATAGCTTGGCATCTTCAATGTTGAGGGTAGAACCTCCCCAAACAGACTGAGTCGAGGTCGATGTTTTAAAGCTTTGAATAAGATAGAGCTGCTGATACTGTTCGCTTTGCCTGTCATTAAAATAGTAGAGGTATCCATTTAACCATCCATCCAAGATGGCTTTAGCTACTTCTTCTGATTGCGTCTCAACCACCCAGTCGATGGCCAGTTCTTTATCCGATGTCTTCTTACCAACTAGCGCCTTGGTAAAGCTAGCCTCATCCGTTATACCAGCAAAAGCCAACTGGGCACTCGCTGCTAAAATCAACAGTGCCTTAAACACGTTCAATACGTTCTTCATCCCTGCTTCCTTAGTACATCCAGCTAGATATTGTTATTTTTGCTTGATGGACACGTGTAGAATTATTGTTACTTGAAGCAATGAGCCTTCCATTAGTGGAACTCCTTCACTGGCACTTCCTCCTATACAGAAGGCTCAATGTGCTAACCAATCGTTCTAGTTACTACCGGAACATTTCTTGGTTTCAACGTTGAAAGCACCACATGAGAAAGGCTTCGACCAGCTTGAGAATAGCTTCGCAGACTCAGGTAGATAGCTAGACCATGCATCACCCGCGACAAGGCCTGTGGTTTCCCAAACGATATCGAATTGACCATCGTCTTGGATCTCACCGATAAGAACAGGTTTAGTTATGTGGTGGTTAGGTAGCATGGTTGAGTAGCCACCAGAAAGGTTAGGCACTGATACGCCGATCAAAGCATCTTGTACCGCTTCCGCATCTGTCGTGCCCGCGTTGGTAACCGCTTGAGCCCACATATTGAAACCAACATAATGCGCTTCCATTGGATCGTTGGTTACGCGTTTTTCACTCTGGATAAATGATTGCCATGTTTCCACGAACTCTGCATTAGCTTCGGTATCGACACTCATGAAGTAGTTCCACGCTGCTAAGTGGCCAACCAATGGTTCAGTATCCATACCTGACAACTCTTCTTCACCGACAGAGAATGCAATAACTGGGATATCTTCAGATGAAATGCCTTGAGCGCCGAGCTCTTTATAGAAAGGGACATTCGCATCGCCATTTACAGTAGACACCACAGCTGTTTTCTTGCCCGCAGCACCGAACTTTTTGATGTCAGACACGATTGATTGCCAGTCAGAATGACCAAATGGCGTGTAGCTGATCATGATGTCTTCTTCTGCGACACCTTTATCTTTTAGGTAGGCTTCTAGGATTTTATTGGTTGTACGAGGGTAAACGTAATCGGTACCAGCTAGTACCCAACGTTCCACTTCCAACTCATCCATTAGGTATTCGACGGCAGGAATCGCCTGTTGATTGGGCGCAGCGCCTGTATAGAAAACGTTCTTAGACGATTCTTCACCTTCATATTGTACTGGGTAGAAAAGAATACTGTTCAGCTCTTCAAAGACTGGCAGCATCGACTTACGTGACACCGACGTCCAACCACCAAAAACGACATCAACCTTCTCTTTCTCGATAAGCTCGCGGGCTTTTTCAGCAAACAAAGGCCAGTTTGATGCAGGATCAACCACTACTGGCTCGAGTTTTTTGCCAAGCAAACCACCCTTCTTATTCTGCTCTTCAATGAGCATTAGCACGGTATCTTTTAGCGTTGTTTCGCTTATCGCCATTGTGCCGGACAGTGAATGTAGAACGCCCACCTTAATTGTTTCCTCTGCCGCAAACACCGTTGCAGAAGAAAGTGAAAGAGTTGTACATAGTGCAGTTAGCGATAAATTGAACACCTTGTTCATGTTGTTACTCCATAATTGTATTTTTGTTATCCAATTACAGAGTTACAAGAAGAATGCCAAATAAACGTACCGTGAAAAGTGGAAATAAGTAACTGTTATTAAAGTGTATTTATTTATCTGAACAATTTTGGTGCATTATGAGTTAATCATGTATGACGTAATGTGGTGCAGAAAATCTAATAATGAACCAGTATGAAACATGAGTGGTAAATGATATCAACCCTCGATATCTACTATAGCTCAAAGCCCGCTGACCACTTAGTTCAATTTTCAGCTGAAACCTGTCCTATGTTCTACTATTAAGTCATGTGCTATCAATGAGTTAATTATGGATCCAATAACACAAGGTTTACTGGGCGCCTCCTTGTCACAGTCGTTTAGCAACAAACAACATTTGATGACTGCGGGCTCTATTGGACTACTTGCTGCAATGACGCCAGATCTGGATGTATTGATCCGTTCGCAAACCGACCCGTTGCTATTTCTCGAAGCACATCGGCAGTTTACTCATTCACTCTTTTTTATCCCTATCGGTAGTTTCCTTTGTGCGTTGGTATTGCACTATCTGCTGGCAAAAAAGCGAGGGTTTTCTTTTAAACAGAGTTGGCTGTATGCCGCCATAGGGTTTAGCACTCATGCCCTGCTAGACTCATTCACTTCATACGGTACGCAACTGTTTTGGCCGCTATCCAATCATCGATATGCGTGGAACGCCGTGTCTGTCATCGATCCACTATTCACGCTCCCCATATTGATACTGCTAGGGCTGGCAATAATGAAGCGGTCAGTGTTATTTTCGCGTATTGCGTATCTTTGGGCTGTAACCTACTTGATGCTAGGAGTCGTTCAAAGAGATAGAGCTGAAGCCGCTGGCTGGGAATTGGCGAAAGAAAGGCAACACAACCCAATTCAGCTAGAAGCTAAACCGAGCTTTGCTAACATCTTGGTGTGGAAAGTCGTTTACGAAACACACAACACCTATGTCGTTGACGCCGTTCGAGTCGGGTCATCCGTCAAAACATATCCAGGCGAGTCCATCACTAAGCTAAGCCTCAGCAGAGACTTCCCATGGCTTGTACCGGGCTCTCAACAAGCGAAAGACATTGAACGTTTTCGCCGATTTTCAAATGGGTATTTAGCGCAAGACCCCACCAATGAGCTGCGCATTATCGATGTGCGATATTCTATGGTGCCAAACCAAATCAACCCTTTATGGAGCATTGAACTCTCTCCATCGGCAACTATGGGTACACACGTCGAATACGCAGTGCATCGAGACAGTAGTTCCGAGTCCAGACAACTTTATTTAGACATGCTTTTGGATTTCTAGCGTGGAGTATCGGGAATGAAATGGCACTGGGCATCGAGTCGCGTGACCACAAATTCAGACAAAAAAACGCCCAAGATATCTTGGGCGCTTTTAGTCTTTTCCTATCGTGCTACTTTCGCAATGCGTTCAACTTAGCTTGCGCGATGCCATAAATGGTATCAATTGGGTAACTGCCCTCTTCACTTGGTTCACCCGCTGGCTTACCGGTAAAGATCTCAATCGCCTCAGTGACATGGTCAATGGCCCAAATATGGAACTCACCTTTTTCGACCGCTTTCACCACATCAGGCCTTAGCATTAGATTATGCATGTTGGAGCGAGGAATGATCACACCTTGTTCGCTAGTGCGTCCTTTGATTCCACACACATCGAAGAAACCTTCGATCTTCTCGTTGACGCCGCCAATTGGCTGAGATTCACCAAACTGGTTCATCGAGCCAGTAATAGCGATATCTTGACGGTTGGCTTTCCTAGAGAATGCCGACACAACCGCACAGAACTCCGCCATGCTGGCACTGTCACCATCGACACCACCATACGATTGCTCGAAGGTGATATTGGTGGTTAAAGGTACTCTCGCTGTTTTACCAAATACAGAAGATAAATAAGCGGTAAGTATCATCACCCCTTTAGAGTGAATGCTGCCCCCCAGATCGACGCTACGTTCGATATCAATCACGTCACCATCACCATACGACGTTGTGGCTGTAATACGGTTTGGCGCACCGAACATGTGATCGCTGGTACTCAGTACCGATAAGGCGTTTACTTGCCCTACTGCCACCCCATCGGTATGGATCAGCGTAGTGCCATTTATGAAACTTTCCATCACGCTATCTTGCAGCCGGCTAACACGCAATTGTTGGTTACTTAACGCCTCTTCAACATGGCCGGTACGAATCATATTAGAGTTCGCTTGGCGAGCTACATAGTTCGATTCACGCAACAGATTCGCAATGTGTGCAGAATGAAGCGAAAGCTTACTTTGGTCGCCTGCCAGCCTAGAGCTGTGCTCGATGATCCTTGCAATGGCTTTGCGGTCACAATGCAGCATGTTGTTATCGTGAACAATGCTGGAAATAAAGCGTGCATAATGCAGCTCTGAATCCGGCGTGCGCTTCATTTCGTCTTCGAAGTCGGCAGTCACACGGAACAGCTCGCTAAATTCCGGATCGTAATGTTGGAGAAGTTGGTAGGTGCGGTAATCACCAAACAAGATGATTTTTACGTCCAGTGGAATTGGCTCAGGATCAAGAGACACGGCACCCGTTAACGTGACTTCTTTTTCCAAAGAAGTGAAACTTAGCTGACGCGCTCGCAACGCTCGCTTTAAGCCATCCCACACATAAGGTTGCTCTAGTACCTTTTGCGCATCCATCAGCAGTACACCACCGTTAGCTTTATGTAAGCTACCTGGGCGAATTAAAGAGAAATCGGTAAATACCGTACCTTTGAATGTTGCCGTTTCAATGTAACCAAACAATGAGTGATAGTTTGGATTCTCTTCCACCACAATTGGGAAGTCATCACTCTTTCGGCTCACCAGTACATTGACTTTGTATCGGCGAGGCAGTTTTTTATCCAATGATGCCGTTGCAATCTCGCCTTGCTCTCCCGTTTCCTCTAGGAAGATGTCAGCGTTTTCAACGATGTCTTTTTGAAGCTCAGTAAGGTAAGACTTAATATCTGGATAGTTAGTGTAATCAAGCTTGAGCTGCTTAATAAAATGGGTGATCACATCTAGGGTCACATCGTCGTTTAGCTTTTTGATTTTTTCGCTGTACGACTCTTCCCACTCAGTAAGCTGGCGAACCATCTCACGCAGATCCACTTCAAGCGCATCGATAGTAGAGCCGAAATAGTCCTGCTCTTTTTTACTTAACGCCTCAAACGATTCTTCGGTATGTAGCTCTTCGCCATCCATTGCGACAAATTGGTAATCGCCTTGCGTGGTCAACGTTAAACTAATACCGCGCTCTTTCGCGTCTTTACTGATCTTTTCTAACTCGACCTGCTGCTTGGCGGCCAATTGGTTTTTAAGCCTTTCCGCGCGCGAAATGTACATTTCGTTATCGAAGGCGAGTGGGATCGCATTAACTAACTTGGTGATCAGTTTATCGATATCTTGCTTAAGTTTTGCGCCCACACCGAATGGTAGCTTCAGCACTTTTGGTGTTCGAATGTCTTCAAAGTTCGCCACATAACACCAGTCAAACAATGAATCGACTTCATGCTGATGGCGGTTTAAGTAGCGCAGTATCATGGTTCGTTTGCCTAGGCCATTTTGACCAATAGCATAAATGTTGTAGCCCTTTTCCTTGATGGACATAGCAAACTCGACCGCTTTTTGAGCGCGCTCTTGGCCGACTATCTCATCGATTGGAGCCAGTTCTTTGGTCGACTTGCACGGCAACTTCTCTAATTCTGCAGTATTGTAGAGTTGCTCTGAATTCAATCTTTGAATCGCCATCACTACCTCCTAAACGTTTGTTCTTCCTTTTTGTTTTATCAAGTGTAGATGGTTTATTCATACAATTTAGTGACTTACACCGAAATCATGGTTAAGTGCGCAAATAACAATCAATTCACAAAAAAAACTTCGCATATCGCCTTGCACAACCATTATTAATGATAATTATTTGCAATTGAGATTTATTTCGATTTAAATATTTAGCGAATCAACGGTGAGGTTAATGAGATGGACTTACAACATTGCTGGGCGAGTTATTTAAAAGCTGAACAATTGCTCGAACAAGGCCACTGGCCAGAAGCGCACCGCTTGTTTGAGGAGGTGCTTCAACACATGCCCACGTATATCCAGCAAGCGATGGAAGATGAAGAAACCAAACCGTGTCAATTTGTGTGCTTAGTGTCTGGCTTACGAGATGCTGCCGTGTCTCAGTCGGAAATCCTTAACAAGATGGGCCAACAACAGCAAGCTTTCGACACTCTCAATCAGAGTTATGGCTTGCTTCAGTTTGTCTCTATTGAGCAATCCCAACTGGTTCAAACAACCACCAGCATTTTGCATAAACACAGTGAAGACCTACTCAACCACATGGCTGCTTTCTGTTCAGCTCAGCGCAATGCTCAGTGGATGCTAGAGCTCGAACATGTTCAAAAAGCCCATCACTATTTCACTACCCTAAAACACCATAATGACTTTATGACTCACGCGCCCGTGCTCAATTGATAAGGATGTACAATGACACAGCCCCCTATTCTTACCGTAAGTAACCTTTCGGTTAGCTTTACCACCAACGACGGCATCGTGGACGCCGTCAAGAACGTTAACTTCGAGCTTAGCAAAGGTGAAACCTTGGCTATCGTTGGTGAGTCTGGCAGCGGAAAATCGGTCTCAAGCAGCGCCGTAATGCAACTGCTGCCTAAAAATGCCCTTGTTCACGAGCAGTCGCGTATTCAATTTGAAAACCAAGACTTACTGACTAAAACAGAACAAGAAATGTGTGCTGTTCGAGGCGATCGCATTGGTATGATCTTCCAAGAGCCGATGACCTCTCTCAACCCATATCTTCGCGTTGGGATTCAAGTTGCGGAAGCGATGACTTGCCATCGTTCAGTCTCAGTTCAAGCGGCTAAAGCACGCGTTTTGGAACTATTTAATTTAGTTCACCTGCCTAATCCTGAGCAAGCCTACAGCAAATTCCCCCACGAGTTCTCTGGTGGTCAGCTACAGCGCATCATGATCGCAATGGCCCTGATTAACGAACCTGACATCTTGATTGCTGATGAGCCAACAACGGCGCTTGATGTTACTGTGCAAGCCGAAGTGCTCAACCTTATCAAAGAAATTCAGGCCAAAATGGGCATGGCTATTTTGTTCATTACTCATGACCTAGGGGTGGTGAAGCATCTGGCAGATCGCGTATTGGTGATGTGTAAAGGCGATGTTGTCGAAGAAGGCATTACTCAGCAGCTGTTCCAAAATCCAAACCACGCCTACACAAAAATGCTGATTAACTCCGTTCCTAAGGGGCAAAAAGATCCTGTTGAAGCCTCCGCACCTGCTTTACTTAGCGCTGAAGATATTCGTGTTAAGTTCATGATTAAATCCCACTTCATAGCAAGTAAATGCGAATACTTTGAAGCGGTTAAAGGCATTTCCTTACAACTCAAACAAGGTGAAACACTGGGGATTGTTGGCGAATCAGGATCTGGTAAATCCACGCTTGGCCGTGCACTGATTGGATTGTTGCCATCGACAGGCAAAGTCGCGTTTAAAGGCCAAGATGTAAGCCAATTAGACGACAAGCAACGTTTTGCTTTGAAGAAAGACATTCAAATGGTTTTTCAAGATCCCTATGGCTCTTTGTCCCCACGTATGACCGTTGGAGAAATCATCACTGAAGGCTTAACTGTCCATCAGCCTCAGCTAAGTAAAACGGAGCGACTGCAGCGTGCTCGTATAGCACTTGAGGAAGTGCGCTTAGAGCCAAGTTCAATCAACCGCTACCCTCATGAGTTTTCTGGTGGTCAGCGTCAACGCATTGCAATCGCTAGAGCACTGATTCTTGAGCCCTCTTTTATCCTACTGGATGAGCCCACATCTGCGTTGGATCGTTCGGTTCAGCTCACTGTGATTGAACTTTTGAAGGAAATACAGGCCAAACATAATATCGGCTTCCTTTTCATCAGCCACGATTTGAGCGTGGTAAAAGCGCTATCCGATAGAGTGTTAGTGATGCAAAAAGGTGTCGTAATGGAGGAAGGAACGGCAGATGAAATCTTCCATAACCCTAAGAGCGACTATACACGTAAGTTGATTGAGGCATCATTCGAACTCGATAGTGAAGAAGCCGCCTAAACAGTGGCAATAAATACAAACGTCTAAGAGTAGTACCTAAATTCAATATCTAGTCTACTCTTATAAAAGAATACCAAATCAGATGCATAACCTGCGTTTGGTATGTTCCGCCTAAAAGCGGATATAGCACCTAAAAATCGGTTTGGCCGCCGACCAAAAGAGCGCTGCATGGATGCGGCGCTTTTTCTTTTTGTTAGGGCCTGTTGATCTTTCGCACTGATTTTCGCCGCTCTTGTGGGAAATTTATACAAGGCAGAGGCTTTGATGTGTAGTTAGCCTGCATGAGAAGCCGATTACGCAGTAGAAATGGACCACAAAAACCTGCCCCAAGAGTCTGGCTACGCACCCCAAACTAAAAATAATGAGAAATTGCCAGATACCGAGTGCGGATATGCTCGATGAGCAATTTAACTTTGTTGGGTGGTTGCCTTGTAAACGGGTACACCGCATAGATGCCTAACTTTTTGCCGACGAGTTCGGGAAAAATATCAATGAGCTGGCCATTTCGTATATCGTGATACACCAAACACCTAGGTACATAAGCCACTCCGTACCCACCAAGCGCCGCCTTCCTTAGCGCTGTCGCATTATCGGTCGAGAACGAACCTGACACACGCACTATGTAGTTCCCTTGTGAGCCTTTAAACTCCCATTCACTTGCACCCGTGGTTTGGTAGGCGTATTGGAGGCAGTTATGATTCACCAAATTCTGCGGCTCAATAGGTTTACCATGTTTAGCTATGTACGACGGAGAAGCACAAACCACCCATTGAGAATCAAGGATATGACGAGCGATTAGACTTGAATCTTCTAAATACCCGGTACGAATCACGAGATCAAACCCACCGTCCACCAAATCGACAAACTTATTATCTAGTGACATATCGACACTCAGGCCTGGATGCATATCGCAAAACTCGGCCACAGCATCAGCCAATATCAAATCACCCGATATGGTAGGCACCGACATTTTGATATGACCACTCACGTTTTCACCAAAGCCTGCAACTGAGTCCATAGCCTCCTGAGCGGCTAACTTCACAGTTTTCGCGCCGTGCAGTAGAGCCTTGCCCGCTTCAGTTAGCGTTAATTTACGCGTTGTTCGATATAATAGTTGAACGCCAATTTGTTCTTCTAAACGCGCAATGCGTTTACTAACTACCGAATTTGTAAGGTTATTTTGCTCTGCGGCCTTGCTAAAACTACCGAGTTCTATGACCTGTGAAAACAGGATTAAATCGTCTGCTCGCATCTTATTATGTCACTTTTGGAATTAATCATTTTCATTATTTCCCTATATCAGCAAAAAATAAAGGGTTAAATTCACCTCGCATTAACATTGCTAACAGAATTACAAACTCCAAGAGGCTTTGAAGAGCCCTGATTAATGAAAGTAAAGGACATACCAATGAGTGAAACATTACTTGCCCTCGTGGCCTTCTCACCGATAGTGGTGGCTGCCATTCTACTCGTGGGCCTTAATTGGCCGGCGAAACGCGCGATGCCTGTCGCATTCGGTCTCACTGTAGTGATTGCACTGTTTGCATGGGACATGAGTACCACACGAGTTTTGGCTTCCGTATTCCAAGGCCTAGGCATTACCGTCTCGGTACTATGGATCGTGTTTGGCGCTATCTTCCTGCTTAACACGCTAAAACATACCGGTGCTATTTCCACTATCCGCAATGGATTCACCAATATCTCCCCGGATCGACGCGTGCAAGCCATCATCATCGCTTGGTGTTTTGGTTCATTCATTGAAGGTGCATCCGGTTTCGGTACACCAGCTGCCATTGCTGCACCACTATTGGTTGCTATTGGTTTCCCTGCTTTAGCTGCTGTTCTTATGGGTATGATGATCCAATCAACCCCGGTATCTTTTGGTGCAGTCGGAACGCCTATCATTGTGGGTGTGAACAAAGGCCTCGATACCCACAATATTGGTGAAGCCCTGTTAGCGAACGGCTCAACCTGGGAAGCCTACTTACAGCAAATCACTTCAAGTGTTGCGTTAATTCATGCCAGCGTGGGGACTTTAATGCCAGTCTTAATGGCAATGATGCTCACCCGTTTCTTTGGCAGAAATAAGAGCTGGACAGAAGGCCTAGACATTCTTCCTTTTGCTATCTTTGCTGGCCTTGCGTTCACCATTCCATATGCGTTAACGGGTGTTTTCCTAGGCGCTGAGTTCCCATCTCTAATTGGTGGTTTAGTTGGCCTATCTATCGTTGTATCTGCGGCTAAACGTGGTTTCTTAGTACCGAAAAGTACATGGGATTTTGAAGACGAGAAAAAATGGCCTGCTGAATGGCTGGGTTCACTAAAAATCGATCTAAAAGATTCTAGCGGTAAACCAATGAACTTAGTCTTAGCTTGGTTCCCATACGTATTGCTTGCCGTGGTATTAGTTGCGAGTCGCGTCAGCGCTGACTTTAAAGCGATGCTCACAAGCGTCAGCGTGTCATTTAGCAATATCCTAGGTGAAGTGGGGATTAGCGCTGCTATTCAACCTCTCTACTTACCTGGTGGTATCTTAGTGTTCGTGGCCCTTGTTGCAGTAGCACTGCAAGCACGCAGTGTTGCGCCGCTAGCAAAAGCGTTCGGCGAGTCGAGCAAAACGCTAATCGGCGCTGGCTTTGTACTTATCTTTACGATTCCAATGGTTCGCATCTTTATTAACTCTGGCGTAAACGGAGCCGATCTAGCCAGCATGCCAGTGACTACCGCCAACTTCGCTGCAGGTCTTGTCGGTGATGCTTTCCCTGCCCTAAGTGCAACTGTGGGTGCATTGGGTGCGTTTATCGCGGGTTCAAACACGGTATCGAACATGATGTTTAGCCAGTTCCAATTTGAAGTGGCACAAACATTGACTATCTCCAGCGCTGTCGTTGTTGCTCTGCAAGCGGTAGGCGCAGCGGCCGGCAATATGATTGCGATTCACAACGTTGTAGCTGCATCAGCAACGGTAGGCCTACTCGGCCGAGAAGGTGCCACATTGCGTAAAACCATCATCCCTACGATGTATTACCTACTCGTCACGGGAGCAATCGGCTTAATCGCCATTTATGGCCTTCAGATCACCGACGCGTTAATGAAATAAGCTTTCCCCTTTAGGTGCGAACTTCTTGAAGATATGACCAATATCGGCACTACATATTGGTCAAATCGTGCTCTGTACTTACTCTGAACATTAATAGATGTTCAACATCAGTAGATACCCGACATTAGCTAACCGAGATATTCGCACCTATTTTTAACAAGCCTTCGTAGAAAGGCCACTAACACAATTAGGACTGAATTATGATCATCTCTGCTTCCACGGATTATCGAGCGGCTGCCAAGGCCAAGCTTCCACCGTTTTTATTTCACTACATCGATGGCGGTTCATATGGAGAGCATACGCTGAGAAAGAACACTGAAGATCTGGCAGACATTGCCCTAAAGCAGCGAGTGCTCAACAACATGGAAGATCTCAGCCTAGAAACAGAGATTTTTGGTGAACAGTTCTCTATGCCAATCGCCTTAGCCCCTGTCGGTTTAACGGGCATGTATGCACGAAGAGGTGAAGTACAAGCCGCTAAAGCCGCAGCGAATAAAGGGCTGCCATTTACTATGTCGACCGTTTCCGTTTGCCCAATAGAAGAAGTTGCTCCCGCGATTGAGCGCCCGATGTGGTTTCAGCTCTACGTCCTTAAAGACCGTGGTTTTATGAAGAATGTACTTGAGCGTGCCAAAGCGGCTGGCGTAACGACACTTGTATTTACCGTTGATATGCCTGTGCCTGGTGCACGCTACCGAGACATGCGTTCTGGCATGAGTGGGCCAAATGCCGCAGCGAGACGCGTTTTTCAGGCGATGCTCCACCCAAGTTGGGCCTTTGATGTGGGTTTATTTGGTAAACCACACGATTTGGGCAACATCTCAACCTACCGAGGAGAGCCGACCAAATTAGAAGACTACATCGGATGGCTCGGCGCTAACTTTGACCCTTCAATTTGTTGGAAGGACTTAGAGTGGATTCGGGATTTTTGGGATGGCCCTATGGTAATCAAAGGCATTTTAGATGAGCAAGATGCCAAAGATGCGGTCACTTTTGGTGCTGACGGCATCGTGGTCTCAAATCATGGTGGCCGCCAGTTGGACGGGGTTCTTTCGACAGCAAAAGCCCTACCCACTATTGCAGATGCAGTAACCGGTGATTTAAAAATCTTTGTCGATTCAGGTATTCGTACCGGTTTAGACGTGGTCAGAATGCTGGCTCTTGGCGCCGACTGTACGTTACTCGGACGTTCATTTGTCTACGCGTTAGCAGCGCAAGGCCAGTCTGGCGTTGAAAACCTTCTCGACCTGTATGAGAAAGAAATGCGAGTCGCCATGACGCTGACAGGTGCTAAAAGTATCAAAGACTTAGATAGAAACTCACTCGCCAATTTTTAAGTATTTTATAAAGGTGTCACAACAATTTAACTTTAGCTGTGACACCTTGTGCAGTACTGGACCAAATAAAAAATACAAACCAGTCATTAGGGTCTGTTGATCTTTCGTGGTTAAGTTTTGTTCGAGATAAAATCGTTTTAGGCGAGGCGAAGACTGTGTAGCCTAGTCATTCTAAGCAAATAGTCTTCAACAAAGCATAAAACGATTTTAACCGAACCCTTCGGGCAGCCTTTGTGGTTCATTTCTACTGCGTTATCGGCTTCTCATGTAGGCTAGCTACACATCAAAGCCTCTGCCTTGTAGAAATTTCCCACAAAGTGCTGCAAAAAACATCTCGAAAGATCAACAGACCCTAGTACACAGTGAAAAACAGGTAGGAAGCCTCAATGTCGACACTCAACTCAGACACTCCAAATACAGACCAAACCTATCAACAGCTCGAGTCACTCTTTGCGGTCGAAATCGAGCCAAGCAGAATCATCACGCAACAGGCGAAACGGTTAGCTTATGGCACCGATGCGAGCTTTTACCGCTTGGTTCCTCGTATTGTGTTGCGTTTAAAAAGTCTCAACGAAGTGATTTATGCCATTCAGTGCTGCCGAGAAATGAACGTACACTTTACGTTTCGTGCAGCGGGGACGAGTTTATCTGGCCAAGCCGTCTCTGATTCGGTTCTCATTACTCTCACCGACGATTGGCGTGGTCACAAAATTCTTGATGATGGTGAGAAAATTGTCCTACAGCCTGGCGTAATTGGCGCTGACGCCAATAAATACTTAGCGCCATTTAAACGTAAAATCGGCCCTGACCCCGCTTCTATTAATACCTGTAAAATCGGTGGTATTGCGGCGAACAATGCCAGCGGCATGTGCTGTGGCACCGCGCAAAACTCCTATCGAACCGTCGACAGTATGAAGTTAGTCTTCAGCGATGGGACATTTCTCGATACTTCAAGCAAAGACAGCATTGCAGCTTTTCATTCTACTCGCCCAGATATCATTGATGGGCTCACAGAATTGGTGAATGAAACCAAAGCAAATACAGCACTGAGCGAACGTATTCGACATAAGTACCGACTCAAGAACACGACAGGTTATGCACTCAACGCGTTAGTTGATTTCGACGATCCGATCGCAGTACTAGAGCACTTAATGATTGGTTCTGAAGGCACATTGGGCTTCATTGCCGAAGTCACTTACAACACCGTCATCGAGCATAATTTTAAAGCCTCTTCTCTGCTGGTATTTGCCGATATTGAAGAAGCCAGCCGTGCAGTAACCACGCTATCGAGCACCCCTGTCGCTGCTGTAGAGCTTATGGATGGCCGCGCGCTTCGATCAGTTGCCGATAAGCCAGGCATGCCCGAGTTTATTCAACAACTCGATTTAGAAGCCGCAGCCCTGTTGGTCGAAACCCATGCTAGCGAGCAAACCGAAATCGATGCTCAATGTGTGTCTATCATGGCGTCTCTTTCTGACTACACCATCATAGAATCAGTGCCGTTTACACTCGACCCTAAAACAGTGGCGACCTTATGGGGCATCCGTAAAGGTATGTTCCCTGCTGTTGGCGCCGTTCGCGAAGTCGGAACAACAGTCATCATTGAAGACGTGGCGTTTCCGGTCGAAAACCTCGCCAATGGCGTACGCGACCTGCAAGCCTTATTCGACAAATACCACTATAACGAAGCCATCATTTTCGGCCATGCTCTGGAAGGCAACCTGCACTTTGTCTTCACTCAGGGGTTTGATTCGCAAGTAGAGATCAATCGTTATGGCAACTTTATGGATGACGTGGCCGACTTGGTTGCAGTCAAATATCAAGGTTCATTGAAAGCTGAGCATGGCACAGGGCGTAACATGGCGCCGTATGTCGAGCTTGAATGGGGCCAAGATGGCTATCAATTGATGCAAAAGATCAAAGCACTGTTTGATCCACAAGGGCTTTTGAATCCGGGCGTTATCATCAATGACAACCCTCATTCACACATTGAAAACCTAAAGCCAATGCCGGCTGCAGATTCTATTGTAGATCGATGTATCGAATGTGGTTTCTGCGAACCAGTTTGTCCATCACGCACGCTTACCCTGTCACCACGACAGAGAATTGTATTGTATCGAGAGTTACAACGCAGACGCGTTGCGGGTGAAGATACGTCGGCAAGCGAGCTTGAAAAGGTCTTCGAATACCAAGGCATAGATACGTGCGCGGCAACAGGGCTATGCGCTGAAAGGTGCCCAGTAGGGATCAATACAGGCGATCTCGTCAAACAGCTAAGAACCGCGAAGTACCAGAAGTTTACGCCAATAGCCAAGTGGACCGCAGATCACTTTTCTACCACAACAGCGCTTACACGTGCTTCACTGAAGGCCAACCGCATTGCAACCAAAGTGATTGGTGAATCGGGCGTATCCGGCATCACAAATGGGATCCGTAAACTCAGCAACAACAAAACGCCAGCTTGGCTTCCTGAGATGCCAAAAGCAAACAAACATAGTGTTGAAAAAGCGATGGAGCTGTTGGTGCGCTCAGACAAGAAAGTGGTTTACGTCCCTTCTTGTGCTTCACGTACCATGGGTCAGCAATCCGATGCTCCCGATCAGCGTAGCCTAACCGAGGTCACGCTATCTTTGATTAAGAAAGCAGGGTTTGAAGTGATTATCCCTGAAAGGATCAACGACCAATGCTGTGGGATGCCTTACGACAGCAAAGGGATGAATGACATTGCGCACGATAAGGCGACGCAGCTAGAAGCAGCGCTGTGGAAAGCAAGCTACGAGGGAGAATACCCAATCTTAATGGACACCAGCCCTTGTGCCAAACGCAGTATTGAGCAATTCACCAAACCTCTTGAAGTGCTGGAGCCCACTGGATTTGTATCAAAATACTTAATGGATAGCCTTGCCATCACACCTGCACAAGAAACCATCATGCTGCACGTTACTTGTAGTTCGCGCAGAATGGGATTAGAGAGCGACATGCTTGCGCTAGCGAAAGCTTGTGCTTCTGATGTGATTGTTCCTGAGCACATCTCTTGTTGTGGCTGGGCGGGAGATAAAGGCTTCACTACCCCAGAGCTCAATGAAGCAGCCGTACACCCACTCAAAGAGCAAGTGCCAGCAGAGTGCAAACGCGGATTCAGTAACAGCCGCACCTGTGAAATAGGCTTGTCTCACCACAGCGGTATTCCGTATCAATCCATCCTCTACTTGGTCGATGAGGTTTCCTCTCCTATCTAGTGACAAGCGTAATTTACGATACGACAGATCCGCTTGGTGGACACTCCAAGCGGATCCTCAAACGACTTACCAAAAATTAGTAAACATAAAATGGTGGCTCAAACATTCGCCACCATTGAATGATCTAAAAACACGAAAGCGTTATGTTAGTGAGTGGTTATAGTCAGTGCGGTATCAAAGTCTGCCAACGAGTCGTCTAGTTGCTTAAACTCTGTCTCGCCTAATAACACTTCACTCCACTCAGAGTGGGATAGATTAACGGTAACCCCTGAATTTAATTGAGAACTAATTTGAACAATGCCATTTCGAAGCTGAATACCGAACGCATGTTCACTATCACTCATATTTAGGTTGAACTCAGAAGACAAGCCTTCCGCTTTGCGTGGATCCACCAAATAACGGATGTACTCGACATTACTTTCTATCGGAGAATTCTCTAGCTTTTCAGTAGTTATGGCTCCAAGTAACTGAGTTAGAGTTTGATAGTTATCCAATTGATGCTCACCAAATGAAAGCTTCCCTTCATGAAGTAATGCTTCAGAAATATAGAATCCGCGAGCGTTGGCTGAGCTGGTACGTTGCCCTAATGCTCGAGCCGCATCCGCACGAGACTGTTTGGCCTCTTCGCTATTTGGTTCAATTTCAAGTATTTGTGAAGTCAAATATAGCGACCACTGCCACCCTTCCAATGTTTGTTTCTGATTTGATTGCCTGGCCATTTTATTGGCTAACTCGATCCCACCTAAGCTGCCAATGAATTGATGAGCAAAAGCTTGTGTCGGCAATGGATTGATGTCGTACACATCCCAACCGTTCCAGCCCATAACACCGTGATAGACTTGCTTAACATGACTTTCAACTTGTCCATAGGTTTCTTTATCCACTCGCAAGTTAGCTGGCATATAAACAAACTCGGCAGCGCCTTGAGCATCATTTCCAAGCTTTATCGCTCGTATTGTTTGATCGTGTATCAGTTGCATCGAGTCACGAAACTCATAAATTGCATTTTCCGCAGTTTCTTTCGTCACATTGGCAGCACCGTGTATGTCAACGTGATAGTTAAAGTCATAGGAAAGGACCAAATCTGCAGCATCTACAAGTCGAATAGGGTCACGATACCGATCTCCGCGCAAAGTATAGAGGTTAAAAATTGACCCTGCATTCATGGCATTGGTCACCATAAGGCCTTTCGCTGGGAAGTAGTAGGCAACGCTGTCTGTCACATCTGTAGGGCTAGGTAAAACAATCACCTCCATCCCAGCAATTGTGTGGGTTTCAACTTGGTTGTGCTCAAAAGTAACGGTCGGAGATTGGTAGCCTTTTTCCCCCACTAGTTTGTCAATTGTAAAGCCAAGCTTGTTTGGAAAAGTATCAGGACCACTTTCTGGGTGTAATAGACCAAATTGAATTGCGGCTCGAGTAGAAAAGTTTCCAGCTAAAGGACTAACGCCATTATCAGCAAAAAGGTGTTTCTCCATCCACTCATGTGCATAAACCGTGGTTTTATCATTGCTCCACGCCTGTGTACCCCACACATAATGCGAATGGGTATAAAGAACAGCGCGAACATCAATTACTTGATTCAGCTTTTTCTCTAACTGCTTGCGTTGCTCTTGAGCTACTTTTAAATCGTCTCCCGTATCGACAATAATCCAACCTTCAGGAGCCTCTACTGCGATAACGTTACCTATACCCCAACCGGCAATACGGTATACACCATCTGTTATTTTAGTGACTGATTGCGTGTCTACATCCCATAGTTGATCGACCATTGCTGCAGGTTTTGTGGTGATAGCTCCATTGTCCATAACAATAGGGTCATACTTAAGAGATAGATTGTATTGGTCGGCAACCGCAACAAATGAAGCAGAAAGTAATAGAATACTACTTAGGTTTTTTTTTCGCATGATGTCATTCTTCTAAATAAGGGAACACTTTCGGGGGGTAACCCGTTCGATGCCACTATTACACCCAACCTCAACTATTAGTTCGATGAATTAGAGAAAGTCATTTTTGGCTAATCAGTCATAGTATTAATTCGAATAAATAATTTACGTCATGCGATTCGTTCGAAGGTGCTAAGCAAAATCGCCCAGATATATTGCTTGTCCTTTATCGGTTTTAATTTCAAAGTCATCAAGCCAATAGATGTTAGTTAATAATCGAACATCCCCGATCAATTCACAGCGTTCCTTTTCATACAGTGTGTCAATTTCCCCACTCCAACATATTGATATATCGATAACTATCATTCTTTCTATCTCAAGAAACTGATGGCTAAAGTGCTCATGCAATGAATCTATACCTTCTGCATAACTGAGCACTAGAGTGCATCTCCCATCACCAATATCGCAAATTCTATATTTGCGGTCGTTTAAATATATTGTGCAATCCACGTAGGTTTATCCTCAATAATTAACTCAGAATCGATTGTTTTAAACAAACCGAATCTCTGCGAGGAATTAGAGAAATTCATATATGAAAAGTTGAGCAAAGCAAATATGAATTTCTCTAACCCATAGCTCTATTGAGCCAAGAAACTAAGATAGCTCGGTAACCAATAGTTAGGTTTATCGATAAAACCGAAATCACCATCGGAAGCCTTTCAACCCTTTAGTTTCAACTCATACATGATGAATACCGGTGCTCATCTAATAAATAAGCTTGATGCTATTTACGTATGCGTTAATCAATAAGATGCAATCAATATGAAGTTAAAGCGCTCGATCGCACCCATAAATTATTCGGCGAAATGGAAGATCATCGTTCTCGTGTTGTCTGTGGTACTGATGCTTCTCAGCGCCCTGCCTTCTGCATTTGGAGAACGTGAAGCTTTGCACATTTCAAACCAGACTCATTCGACACAGGCTGATGATGTATATCGTTATCTTGTAGACAGTAGCATTGATGTTCACAGTGTTAGCGAAAACAACAATAGGTTGGTTGTGACATTTGCTTCAAGCGGACAACAAGCCCCCGCACAAGCTTTGATGTCGGATTTCATCCACCCATCGGAGACCATTGCCCTCACACTAGAACCTTCTGCTCCTTCTTGGCTAACCTCGCTAGGCTTTCAACCTATTAAGTTTGGATTAGATCTGCGCGGTGGTGTGCAATTTCTCTTAGACGTCGATCTAGCGCCTGTTTTTAATGCTCACGCGACATCAGTGATCGACGACTTGCGTCAGGAGTTTCGTGTACGCGGTCGTGTAGAAGACGGAGAGGTGGTGGTTGCTCGATATGACGAAGTAATACTTGGCGATATTCGAACTCACTTGAGAACACAATATCCAAATTGGACTCTGCGCCAATCTGGTCAGCACTTAATGATCTCAATGGATGAGGAAGAAAAACGCGCCATTCGCACTCTGACCGTGACACAAAACCTTCAAACGATGCGAGGCCGCATCGAAGAACTAGGAATCACGGAAGCCGCAGTCCAGCGACAAGGTGAGAATCGAATTCGCATAGAACTGCCAGGCGTGCAAGATCCGACATCCGCGAAAAACATTATCGGCGCCACTGCATCATTAGCGTTTTTCCATGTGGAACCTAATCCCACTGCACGAACAAAATCCATCAATGACCAAGATGGTAGACCTGTCATTCTTCATCGAAACAGTATCTTAGGGGGCGAACATATTATCGATGCACGCGCCAGCCTAGGAGAAATGGGGACTCCTGAAGTTAACATCACTCTTGATCGTACGGGTGGCCGGCTAATGTCCAATCACTCGCGCAGCAATATCGGAAACCTGATGGCGACAGTCTACAGTGAATACAGTCAATCAGAGACCGGGCAATCCATTGAGCAAAGCGAAGTTATCAGTGTGGCGACAATTCAGTCAACGCTGGGGAACCGTTTTCGCATCACTGGTGTGGGCTCAATGGCTGACGCTCAAAACCTTGCCCTGCTATTAAGAGCAGGCTCTCTCACCGCTCCTGTCACTATTGTTGAAGAGCGCACAATAGGGCCAACTCTGGGGGCGGAAAACGTCAAAAATGGCTTTGCTGCACTCGCCTTGGGGCTTGGTTTTACACTGGTGTTTATTGCTTGCTGGTATCGACGCCTTGGCTGGGTTGCAAATGCAGCACTGACTATCAATTTAGTGTGTCTGTTTGGCCTATTAGCGCTCATTCCGGGTGCAGTGCTAACGCTTCCCGGCATCGCTGGGCTAGTACTAACCGTGGGAATGGCTGTCGATACCAACGTACTGATCTTCGAACGCATCAAAGACAAAATGCGAGAAGGCAGAAACTTTTCTCAAGCCATAGATCGAGGCTTCGATAGTGCATTCTCTTCAATTTTCGATGCCAACCTCACCACTATGATCGTCGCCATCGCTCTGTATGCGATAGGTAACGGTCCAATTCAAGGCTTTGCTATCACACTCGGATTAGGCCTACTGACTAGCTTATTTACTGGCGTATTTGCGTCTCGAATTCTTATCAATTATTTGTGGGGAAGAAACACCTCACATGAGGTGAAACTGTAATGACCAAATCAATTAACGTCACCAAAATACGTCGATTGATGACGATGATATCTCTGATTCTACTGACACTTTCTATTACATCAATCGCGATAAGAGGTTTCAATTGGGGGCTCGACTTTACGGGAGGTGTCGTCGCCGACATTCAAACAAAACCAGACGTCACACAAGTTCTGTTCAAATCTCACCTCGATATGGCACTGAGTCAAGATGTTCAAGTAACGGCAGTGGGCGATGAAGGACATTGGCAATTGCGTTTCAACAATACAGACCTCGATTTACGAGAAGCCCTAAGCAAAGCATTGTTGCCCATGGACAGCCATTTTCACATTGCCAACAGCAGCGTAATTGGTCCTCAGGTTGGATTGGAAATGATCGAACAAGGCGGCTTGGCGATTTTGGCTTGTTTTGTCCTTACCTTACTGTACTTGAGCTATCGATTTGAATGGCGATTGGCGCTCGGTTCAATTGCAGCATTGGTTTACGACATTGTCATTGTGTTAGGGGTCTTTGCGGTAACCCAAATTGAATTCAACCTAACCGTGTTGGCCGCTTTGCTGGCAGTGATGGGCTACTCCCTGAATGACTCGATCATCATTTCAGATCGAATCCGTGAGGTATTTCGTGCGAAGCCAGATGGTGAGACCGATGCCCTTCTCGATCAGTCCATCGTATCAACGTTGTCACGAACACTTGTCACATCAGGTACAACCTTGGTCACAGTCTCAGCGTTGTGGTTGTTAGGAGGAAGTGCCCTAGAAGGTTTCGCCATTGCACTGTGTGTCGGAATTTTAAGTGGGACGTGGTCCTCTATCTCGATTGGCACACTCCTACCAACGTGTGTGGGCTTGAAACCAATCCACTATAAAGCAGAAGAAACTGAATCCCTTGAAAGCATGCCGTAGCTTTTTCTGGCTGCGCTGACGGTGTACTTAGAATGCTATTAGTCGACTATCGGTCGTCTAATAGCAACAAAGAATTTCTCTAATTCATAGTCTGAATCATCGGTTCACCTTAAGTTAGCAACATAGTTAGACACATGACTTAAACGAACCGTCTACTGCACAGGAAATTGCAGTATTCACCCGATTTACTCTCGTTAAAGGACATTAGCGAGCCTTCGGTTACTCAATAAAGGCTCAACATGCTCAACGCTCTCAAACAAGAATACAAACTGCCTCTTGGCATTGTTGCCGTTCTATTTTTTAAACTGATCGGCGACAACTTACTCACAGGAGAATTATCTCAATTCGCCTATATTATGATCACTGCGATACTGTTTTATGCGGTAATGAGCGCCATTTTTTCCGTTGTTCGTCACTCAGATGCCTTGGCGATAAAACTTGGCGACCCATACGGAACGCTCATATTGACGCTCTCCGTAGTCTTACTGGAAGTCATCATGGTCTCGTCCGTAATGCTGACAGGAGAATCAAACCCTTTCCTAGCACGTGACACCATGTTTGCTGTCGTGATGGCAGTGCTCAATGGCTTTGTCGGTATCACCTTATTAATCGGTGGTATGAAGTACCATACCCAAAGCTACAACCTCGATGGAATAAAAGCTTATCTGGTCGCCATTATTCCACTTTCGTTACTGTGCCTAGTACTGCCTAACTTCACCAGTATGGACTCGCTCGGTAACATGTCGACCAGCCTAACTTGGACATTAGTGCTGGCTTCGATCGCCTTGTATGCGGTTTTCTTGTTCATTCAAACACGCAGCCATACCGACTACTTCATTGATGGCGATAATGAAGATCACCACGAACATCATGGCCCTCTGCATAGCAATGTATTCCACACGATTATGCTGGTGAGCTATTTGATGGTGGTGATTTTGTTAGCGAAAAGCCTCGCGATTCCAATTAACGATGGCATCACGGAAATGGGGGCGCCTGCCGCTCTAGGTGGTTTGATTGTTGCCTTGATTATTCTCGCACCCGAAGCGGTTGGTGCTGTTAAAGCCGCCGTGACCAATCAATTGCAGCGCGCGATGAATCTGTTCTTTGGATCAGTTCTCGCCACTATTGCCCTAACCGTTCCCGCTGTTCTGTTGATTTCAGGAGTAATGAACGAGCCCATCCAACTCGGCCTCGCCCCTGCAGAAATGGTGTTATTAGGCGCAACGCTATTGATGACAAGCGTGAGCTTTAGTAGCGGGAGAACCAACTCGCTCAACGGTGCAACCCATCTCATTCTGTTCTTTGCCTACATCATCTTGATGTTTGATTAAAACCCATTGTGGGCTCTGGCTATCAACAGCCAGAGCCCACGTTAACCTGGAGTTACCATGCAAGAGATTATTTCCGCGATCTGGCTGCAAGACTTTGATGCCTTACTTCAACTGAACTCACTGCACGTTTTATTACTTTTGCTTGGTGTCGTGCTTTTTCTCGAGTCGAGTTTTGTTTTCTTGCCATTACCCGGTGACGGTCTAGTTCTGTTTGTCGGCGGCATGGTCGGTTTGGGCGCGATTGACTTTTCAAGCGCTCTAATGCTTCTAACCTGTGCCTCGTTTTTGGGCAGTATCATTGCGTATCTTCAAGGACGCTGGCTGCACAATACTCCGTTCATGCGTAAAGCAGAACAAACACTGCCAGATGAATCGTTACCCAAGGCCAAAAAACTATTAAACCGGTTCGGATTTTTGTCCCTATTCGTTTCGCGGTTTGTCCCATTTGTTCGCGTACTGACCCCTATGTTGATGGGCATTGCACAACTCAGCACAATAAGGACGATTATTGTTAGCTTCACTAGCTCAATTACCTGGGTCTTCAGTTTGCTGTTGGTAGGAAAGTGGGTCATGCGACACCCGTTCGTCTCTCAATATCAAGAGTTGATTACAAAGTGGTTCTTAATGGGCAGTTTCTTCCTGATGGTCACCGCATTTATCGCCCTATTTGTTCGGCTTGCGACCAAAAGGCGACAACTACAAACGTCCGAATAAAATCGCTTCAATCGTATTCTCACTTATTGTCAAAGGTTTAACGTATGACATTAATTACATTATCTTTTTCATCGGAAGAAGCGGAAAATCTGCACCTAAGAATACTGGAGTGTATAACTCTAAGAAAGGCTAGGCGACTGAATCAAACGCTTTTAGAGGCTAAGCCCGTCGAATTGCCATCAGTATTAAGGAAGCTCTCTGACCAGCAACGTATCGCCACCTGGACTCTACTAAGCGAAGTAAACCCGAGTCTTGCTGCCAACTTACTTGATCACTTATCTGATCCCGAGCTTTTATGGCTGTTCAGCCAACTATCTGAAAGCAACACCATAGTGCTATTTCAATATTTGCATTCCGCAGACCGCCGGCTGCTCCTCAATGAACTGCCAGCCGGCCTACAAAAAAAACTCAAACAAGCCCTACCCTCTGCATGGAAAGACGAAGAGCATGCAGCTCTGCTCTACCCGCAAGATTCTGCTGGAGGGATTTGTAAAAGTGAAGTTCTCAAATTGGCAGCAGACGCTACCACCGACAGTTTGAGTGCAATATTAAACGCAGAAGAGCACAGGTTAGATCGACTAGAGTGGCGCTACGTTTACTTGCATAACAGTGAAGGTGGCTATTTGGGCGGGCTGAAAATCCGTGATGTACTGCTATTACCACGCGGGGCACTTCTGAAAGAACATATAGATAAAACGGTGCCCGTCATCAGCCCTGAGGCCGATCTCAATACGATTAAAAGCACACTGGATACCACTTTACACCCCGTCATTCCCATCGTTGATGAACAAGGCTTTCAAATAGGCATCATTGGTTTTAAGCATCTCAATGAAGCTTTATACCAACGCTCTAAGCAGCAAATGCTTGAACAATCCGGCGTATTTGGGGGCGATGAGTCTCGCACCATGCCAGTACTTAAACGTAACCTACGCCGACTTGCCTTTTTACTGCCTTCTGTTGCTTTAAGTTATGCCGCGATTTCGATCATTGCCATCTACGAACCCATTATAGAAAAAATTGCAGTATTAGCGGCAGTACTGCCGCTTGTCGCCAATCTTTCTGGAGCGGCAGGGAATCAATCCGTTGCGGTGTCGATACGTGAATTATCCATTGGGCAGATCTCAGTCAGAGATCTGCTGTATGTCGTCGTGAAAGAGATTCCAATCGGCGCGATAAATGGAATACTAATTGGTGGTGTTTTGGCTCTGCTTACGCTGTTCACACTTGGCGGAGAACACTCAGGATTGCCATTGCTTATCGCCATCGCTTACACACTGTCTTCCACTCTTGCCGTCGTTTTCGGCGGGACATTACCCCTGCTTCTAAAGCGGCTCAACTTCGACCCTGCCATGCTATCAAGCCCAATGCTGACCACCTTAACCGACGCTGTTTCGTTCTTCAGTGTTCTGTCTTTAGCGCACGCTTTTTTACTGTGATTCGACGGTCTATGCCACCACAACGTAGGAGTTTCTATTAATTATCTATGGAGTGCCGTTTTTCACTCTCGGGATTCAAGAAATCGTTCTTGAAATCCACGAGCTCTTATAAGTAAGCAAGCTCCCCAATTTTTAGCCTCACCCATTTGGGTTGAGGCTTTTTTATGTCTACACGTTTAGCAAATATGAATCGCTGTAATTCATAGTCTACTCCCCAGTCTGTAAATAAAATAGCGGCATAAACAAACATGACTTGGATTTATATTTATGAAACTGACTAAAACATCTCTATTAATTGCATCACTTGTTGCTTCACCTTTAGTACTTGCAAATACCAATGTTAATTTCTCTGATTCTAAACAACATTATTCAGGATTTGACATCGGTTACGGCAGCAACGATTTTGATATTGGCCTTCAATACGCCAAATCACTAAACAACGATTGGAGTTTGCTGAGCTCATATAGCAGTGACGACAATTTTGATAACCACGAATTGGGATTTGACTTTCAACGAAGCGATGGCTTAGGGCTTGTTTTTGAGTATGAACATGATGCCAACTTCCAATCAGATAATTTGCGCGCGAATGACTATAGTTTCAGCCTCTACAAGACCAATATGGTTAACGAACAGTTTTCTGTTGTACCTCAAGTAACAATTGGCAACTTTAAGCATCAACAGATGAGCAGCAGTGTTTACTACACGAGTGCATCACTTGATATGACTTACAACCTAAACCCTAGCATGTGGGTAGGATTCGCACCAGAATACACATACAGCTTAGGTAAAGTAAAAGAAAAGAATGGTAATCAATCGAAACTTAGAGATTGGGATTACACGGCAGAACTTGGTTATCAATTAAATAGCACAAGCGCGTTCGTATATAGTTACCAATATGATGATGGTAATAACCTCTCATTATTCTCTTTTAAACATTCATTCTAAATTACTAGAGCTGCCGACAAAAAGGCAGCTCTATTTTCATCACCTTGTTTAAATTTTTAAAAATGTTGGTTACTTTGAAAACTAAACTATTATTGCTGAGCCATATAGTCAGTACCTATTAACCCCCTGATGGAAACACTAATAAGTATGTAGCAACACGGACGTTGCCACTCCTGCGAATTGTATCAAACATTCTTTAACACATATCTCTCCTAAGCTATTGAACAAACGTCAATTTCCCTTATTCTTAAATGATGCTTTAGAACTTCGTTACGAAAAGGGAACCCATGAAAGAACTTCAAGACTTAGACCTAAATCTGCTCAAGTTACTTAAAGCGGTTGTCGAAACCCGTAATACCCATGCAGCAGCAGACAAGCTGGGTATATCGCAAACCAGTGTCAGCAGAGGGATGGCGAAGTTAAGAGAAACTTTTGGCGACCAGCTTTTTCTTCGTAAAGCACATGGCGTAGAGCCTTCAGAATTGGCAGAGAAACTCGCCGAAGCGGCCGAAGAAATGTACTCCCCTTTGATAAAGGTGGTTGAGTCATACCACAACTTTGACCCAAAAACGTTTAGCGGTGAAGTCACCATCGCTTTGAACATATTTCTAATTGAGCAATACGGTGAAGGGATTTTTAAGGTTCTACATGAGGCACTTCCGCAAGCGAGCTTTAAATTAGTCTACTGGCAAGACAAAAGCTTGGCTGAAGTGCTAAATGGACAAGTTGATTACTTATTGCAACTTTCAGGTATCCCATTGCCCCAAGATATCTATCAGCATAAGCTCACCGAAGTAAAGTTGAGCCTCATTGCGCGCAAAGAGCATCCAGTGCTGAGCAAGAGCAGTGAATGGGAAGATATTCATCACCTACCAATCACAAGAATCTTGATTGATGGTATCAACACCAAACGAGCGAAAATCGAAGATCTTTATTTATCAAAAGGCTACACCGCGAATGTTGTGTTAGCGACACATAGTTTAACGGTGTTGCGAAGTAAGCTTAAAAATTCAGACGCTTTCTCTTTTGGCAGCAGTTATATGACTGAAAATGAACCAGAGCTAAGCTGTTACCCATTACCTAACCTACCAAAAGAAATGCGCCAAATTGGCGTAGAGGGAGGCTACCTACAATCGAAGAGAGGCTTTCCACTTCATCAACTATTACATCAGACCATGCAGAGCTACTTTGATAGCGTTGTTCAACCTGACGCTCAATAGCGAGCAAAGTTGCTAACCTTGTTTTAGTTAAAATCCATCAATGACAGACTCCAGTCCCTAAAGCGCTCCATTAGTCGCTTTAGGGAAGTATTGCTGAGAGAGAATATAGTGGCTAGAGTCGTTTTAAACGGAAGGAGAGCGCACAGCAGAGGTTACCGCTGGATACATAATGGTGTTTTTGATTTCGTACTTATATTCAAAACTGAAATCAGGGAAAGGGAATGCTTGCTCTTCATGCCACTGCGCCACAACCTGCTCGGCTTTTCGTTTCTGTTCCTCATTGTCATTGGCATTTACATCCACAAGTTGATATTGCGTAGAATGAGCTATCTTCGCACCAACGCTCTCAACTTGGGTCAATACCGAAAACAGAATGTCCTCTTGGACAGCCATGAACTCTTCATGGTCACGGCAACTGATGTAAGCCATCAGACTAATATTAATAGAGTACTCCCCAACACCCATAAGCCTCACTCGAACAGGTTCTTCTTCGATAATTGGATGTTGTAGCAACAACCGGCGCAGGTTAACGATCAGTACTCGTAATTGCTCAAGGGTGGTTTCAGAACGTAGTCTCAACACATGCTCCATGCGTCGTTTATCACGCCGTTCCAAATTATCAATTTCCATATTGGCAAATTCCGAGTTAGGGATGGTAATTAAGGAGCGTTCTAGCGTCCTGACTCGAGTCGAACGCAAACCAATACTTTCAATGGTTCCGAGTTTATCCCCATAACGGCAAAACTCACCAATCTTTACTCCCCCGTCAGCATAGAGCGTTAGTCCGTTAATTACGTTCTCAAGTATGGGGCGAATAGCCAGGGCAACCGCTAAACCACCCACACCCAAACCAGCCAATATCGGGGAGATTGAAAAACCCATAAATTCGATGACATAAATACCAAGAATAGCGATCGTCAACCCGCCAAAAATACGAGCTAACACAGTTATCAGTGACGAATCTACGTGCTTTCCATTGTGCTTCTTGAATACATAAATATCAGCGAAATAGTTGAAAATGGCCATAATAAGCCATGAGACGAAGAAGAACTGAGTGAGTAAGAAGAATGTAGTGAACAACTGATAAACGCCACCCGTAACCCATATACCATCATCAATCACCCACCTTGCTAAAAACAGCAAATTCACTACGCCCACCAGCGAAAACAGTCGACCTGCCCGCCATTTCAAGCCTTTACCTTCCCAACGGCTATTCCAACGCTCACCAAGCAAAAAGCTGATTTTTATCATCACCTTACATAGTGCCAGAACACCAGTAAGTGCAAGCCATTGCCATAAGGGAAGTGGTCCATAAAGTTGATTAAAAGATGAAGGTAAAGAAAGAACAAATTGCTTAGAGAACATTGGTCCGGGGCTAATCAGAAATTCCTGATAATAATCTGGACGTACTTCGGCATAGTACGGAAGGACTGACATGGTTCTATACCAACGAGAAAGGCTTTGAATGGTGTTAGAACTAAATAGGAACTGATCGGTTCTATCGCCTAGAGTTTGGCGAGACAATACGATCTCAGTGTTACCTAAGCGCCAGTGGTCAATATCCTCTCCCTTTATTTGCTCGACATTTGGTACTAACTGATGAGTACCTTGATCAATTCGATCCAACAACTCACGAAGAAGAATTATTTTCTCCATCACAACAACCGTTCGACTGCGATTGGGGACCATAGATAAGTCCATGGTTCTGATCACTTGCGAATATGCATGCTGCGCTTCTTTGACATCCAATGTTTCATTTTGCCAATGCTCAATAACCACACTCGAATCTCTGATGAAACTCGAAAGAGTATGTTTGGGGCTGGACGTGTCAGCGAGCTCTAAACCAATACTTGGAATGGCTAGCGCATTAGGTATGGCTAGACATAAGGGTATGGTTAGAAAGACGGCTACGAACATCGAATAAAAGCGGCTTATCACAACGAGCTCCGATCATGACTTTGTTTCGTGGAAAACATAGGGGCTAGCGAATAAGAATGATCCACGACAGATTGATGCTGAGCATAATGATAATTAGCTTGTAGTAACGTAGATATACATTTAAAAAGTGAAGTGAATAACGTTGTCATTATATCCTCCAAATAAACACCCACATCCATGTGATTCACGATTAGCTTGTTGAAAAACTAGTTGATATGTTTATTAAAGAACTGTCCTAATTCACTAATAGCATCTTCAGACTCTGGCATATCGACCAAAATACCACTCAGATAATCACCATGAGATTGACCATCATATATATGCAGGTCAGTTTCTACACCTACACTACGTAATAATCGATGCATACGAACCGTATCACTTAACAAGAGATCTCGAGTTCCTGAAATGAACATCGTTGGTGGGAATTCATCAATGTCAGCGTATATTGGTGAGATCAGAGGGTTATCAAGTGCCTCTCCATCAGCATATACATCGAAAGCCCCCTCAATAAGCCCTTCTCGCTGACCTAAAGGATCTAAACCTTGCAACGTTAACCATGAATCTGATGTTTCTTTAAGATCAACGGCTGGTGTCCCAACAAACAGTGCACCAGGTGCTGGAAGGTCGAGTTCTTGAAGTTTGAGTGTCGTTGCCAACGTTAAGTTACCGCCTGCAGATGTACCAAAAATCGCTGTCGATTCCGGTGACTGTGTTTTGATTAACTCTTTCCATACTGCAACAGCATCATCAATTGCAGCCGGAAATGGGTGCAATGGCGGTTGACGATAATCAACAGAGATCACCTGAGCACCAAGCCCATTGGCGACCCAAATAGCCTCTCGTAGCGCTGATTCGCCCCCACCGAAAACAAACGCACCACCATGGATATGTACTAACCACTTATCTTTATATTCAGGGGCGATATTTTTCGGCGTAACAAAGAATGTATCAACTCCAGCAAACTGCTTAGCTTCATAAGTAACACCTAAGCGCTCTAGGCCTTGTTGAGCCATTTTTATACCCGGAGCATCAAATTGGGTTTGTAACGCCAACCACTCTGCTGTGTTGTTCGGAACAGGAAGTGCCGGTGGGATAACTCTGTCCTCAAATAACTGAGCAAACTCGATCGATATACCTGCTGGAGTAGGAACCTTTCGTTCTTGCAGCTCCATTCCGGCAAACACCGCAGTGCTCGATAAGCCGAGTAGCAATGCAGGGATAACAGTGCGTAGTGATTTGGTTTTCATAGTAACTCCGGTTATGAATCTAAAAGCCGTGATTGGCGAACTGAGGCTATTATTCACATCCAAATTCAATGACACTATGAATTAGAGAAATTCAATTTTGATTGCCGATATATGGCAATAATGAATTTCTCTAATTCCTATTTCATATTAACGAAACCAATCATGATCAAATCATCAACGCGAGGATTGAACATGAAATATCTACCTACCAGCCTAATATTCGTAAGTTACTTAACCTTCTTTTTCTTCTTAGTTATCAGACTAAATACTTAATAGGATTCAGTAACAGCCGAACCTGTGAAATTGGCTTATCTCACCACAGCGGTATTCCGTATCAATCCATCCTCTACTTGGTCGATGAGGTTTCCTCTCCTATCTAGCGAAGAGCAAATTGCTAGGGGGTTACGATACGATAGAGCCGCTTGGTGGACACACCAAGCGGCTCTGGGGTCTAACTTGGAGTTAGAAAAAAGTGAGCCATACATTATAGATAGACCACCCGAAATAAGATTGATAATTACGTGTAGAATGTATCAGCAGATCCCCGCAGCCTTATGGCAGATACCAGTCTACGAGTTCTCTCACGTTATCTGGGGAACTAATAATATCAGGCTTAAACAGGATATTTTCTTCAGAGATAGTTTCTACGTACGTTGATATCTCTTTAATCTCTTCTGGAGGAAATCCATACCGTAGCAACAATGTATGAACAGTGTCGTTAGTACCGTATTTTAAAAGCTCTACCATCTTTAACGCATTGGTATCTTTAGTCCGATTATGATAAATACTAAAAGCTCCGATAAGCACGTCTGATAGAGAGAACGAGATTACCGTATCCAAATAATCGTAGGTATCAAATACGACCGCATCGTAACTCACATCCTTAGATTTTATATTGTTAAACAGTGGATATTCATTAAATAACCCACTATCTGGTAGTTTATTCGCAGGCTGAGTGAAGTTTGCATATAAGTTTTGGTTTTTTCCTCTATTTGAAATATAGCTATACCTTATTCCTACAATTTCCTTAAAGCTTCGGCCCTGAATCAAATGAAAGAATATTTCGATTGCAGTATCAAAGACATTCTTCTCTCCAGGAAGCAAAGGTCTGCCTAGCGATATTTCATAAATAGCCCTTAGACAGTTTTTTGTAGCTAGCCGATTTTCTTTATTGTCCCTGCCAAACAGCTTTGCTCCAAATCCATCTTTATACATAAAATATAAAACGGACTCCATTAGCTCTAGCGCTTTTGTCGTTGAGAGTCTATCCACTTTAGTTAAAGGCAGATTCATCTCCTCATCAAATGTACCTTCGATTATTGAAGAAATAAGCTCTCTTTCATCATCCAAGCCTTCTATATCTTGTTCGAGCAGTGACTCTTCAGATAAAGTAAATGGTGTATTTAAACGCGATGAAAGTAAAATAGGATTCTTTGTATATACATATCCAAAATCAAACACTGCCCCCTTAGACAGTCGTCCACTACGCCCTATCAAATTTTTGAATGCTAGTGCTTTGTCTTCTTCATCACCACCCTGCATTCTCATATTGTCCAACCAAACAACATCGAATGGCATGTTGATACCTTGCGCTAATGTACTAGTAGCAAAGCAAATCTTTGCATGCCCCTGCCTAATAAATTCTTCAATCAAGAATCTCACTTCAAGTGGTACAGAACCATGGTGAATGACCACACCTTTTCTTAACAAACTAACAAGGTTAGAACGATGGTCTTGCTCATTTGCTCCAATCAACAATTCAACTTCTTGGATTATAGAGATTGCAGATTCATCTTCAATTAAGCGAAATCTGTCGACATACTTCTGAAAATCATCGATAAAGTCCCCACGATATAATGACGCTTTAGACACAAAAACCAGAACTGTATGAACACCATTGAAAGCAATTTTCTCAAATTTTTCATTCAGCTGGATACTATTCTTTACATGATGACCTTGCTCTTTATACGGTGAGAAATAGTAGTCTTTCTTGTTACTGTGACCAAATACAAATGCTTTGCCAACAGTATTATGAGGGTATGACCGAGAATACGCCTGACTCTCGTCTAACGCGTGCTTTTTCATTTGGGCGTCAGGGTTATCAACAAAAGGATGAGCAAATACTAGTTTTGCTTCTGGGTAGGCAGCCTTAACTCGCCTAACTAAAACATCAAAAATAACCCCTCTTTCTGCTTCTTCTGATACTTGAGCCTCATCAAAAAAGAATAACGAGATATTCAATCTTTCTTTATGTGAGAATATTTCTCTAGCGCGCTCAGGGGTAAGAACGAAAATTCTTCTCAACTTTCTGCTTGTAAACACACAATCAACAAAAGAAGAGATCATAACCTGCTTATTGTCCTTAAATCGCTCCCTCAAGGTCGCCATATACTCAGCAATAAGTGCTCGAGATGGGACAACTATTACACTATCTTCCTCTTGCTCAAAAATGTAATCTCTTAAAGAAAAAGATTTACCTGCACTGGTTGGTGCAGATATTGAAGTGTATCGATTTTCTTCTACCGCTAATCGCACACTCGCTTGCACTGGCGTAAGCCATTCACCAAATCTTTTTTTGTTTTCTCTTCCAATTCCTGCCAATAAAAATGAATATAAGTCTGTTGGGTTCTCATCTTTATAAAACAACCCAAGAACTGACAGCACCTTAGGTTCAAAGCTTTTAAAAACATCAGAATGAAAAAGTTTGTAGTAAGTTAACGCCTGTATGACTTCACGATCTACTGGGCCATCTTTATGAAGTGTTTCTATTAACTCGCCAACACTAGCTTGCGGGCGAGTATCTGCCTCAATACATGTAATATCTAACATACAACAACTCCGATAACATAAGCACATTGGACTTTTTCAAACAGTCCAGACTCCCGAATGCTTTCTATAGCATTATCCATTATTGAATCGTGATCTTTTGAATTTATAGAAAATGCAGCTATGGCACCAAATTTATCATCATCCAAATTCTCTATAGATTTTTTGGACGCTAAATTGACTAAATGTGCCCTATCCCGAAAATGCTTTTCATCATTAATGAAGCCTTCTGCTTGTGGTATTGCTCTACCATGAGGGTTTACACTCCCTGAAAATTTTGCTTCACCAAAGTTAATTAACTGTTCAGTACACTCGGTGTGGAAATCAAAACCTTCATTTTGTTTGAGCTGAGGTTTCCATATCTCGGCGATAGGTAATGCTATATGATCAAAGACAACTGATAGTGAACGAGCTGAACTGATAGAAACCATAACTTCGCCAAACTCAACACCTAATTGATGGTCATCGGAAAACTTCTTAAAGATCTCCACTAAAGCATTAGCGGTTTCTCTAGCTGTATACTCATAAGTCCTTCTGGTACCTTTATCTAGAGCAAGCATCCATGAAGAATCAAGCACCGCCGACGTTAGTTTTTCAGAGATCTTGTCTAAATCGGAAACAGCCACAATACATGCTTTGACGTTGCTACTATCGTGGTAACGTGAATGGGTACATCCCCATTCATTATCAATTTTGTCCAAATGCATCACCTAACCAATCTATATGAAAGATTGCTTCAAAATTAAAACTACAATCATTCAAGAGTACCTGTTATGTGTATAGTAGCATTTGTTATTTTTTATGAGCCCAATATATTGTTGATTTAAATCACGATTTATTTCATTAAATGCGTTCATCAATATCACATCTAGGAGCCTCAGCCATTGAGGAAACATCCTCAGAAACAATTACTAAATAGCTCTATCAAGTTTGGCCTTTTGCCCTTCATTCGCTCTGATGCTTATTACTACTCATTTAGGGTCAAAACCTTATTATACTAATCACTTAAATTAGGAAGTGTAGATAACTTTTGGTATCGGTGAAATTCTTAGTGAAGTGTTCAAAATCTTCTTTTTCAGCTCAAGAAGAATGAGGGCTGATTTATATTGTTCTAGCCGCTAAGCTAAGCTGCAACCTCCAGTTACACCATCTAGTGTTCTGGTTCAGCCCTTACATCTAGTCAATCTAATATAGAAAACGCCACACTGTACTATTTAAGTGTGGCGTTATTTAGTTTCGAAGCCTTTTTCAGAGAAATGCTACTTTACGGCATGGGCAAACTCCGCCGCGAAGTCTGCGAAGTTACGTGGTTTGTTACCGGTTACTTGCTCAACTGTATTGGTGACTTCTGCGTAGTGGCCTTCACCAAACCACGCGAGGATCTCTGCCAGTTTTTCTGCTGTCCAATCATCCATTCCAGCTTCTTTCATTGCTGATTCTGCTGCTTGTTGCGGAACGGCTACATATTCAATGGTTTTACCTGCTGCTTCGCCTAAAATCTCTGCTTGTTGTGCAAAGGTTAGTGTTTCTGGGCCTGAAATTAGGTAGGTCTGATTCTCATGACCTGATTTAGTCAGTGCAGCAATGACAACTGCCGCGACATCACGAATATCGATCACACTCTGTTTTGCATCTGCAAGTGGCAAGAAGAACTGGCCCATGCTGTTAATGGTGGCTAGGCTGCCATATAAGTTTTGGAAGAACGAGTTTGGCTGAACAATAGTATAGGCAATACCAGACCCTTTAACGATGTCATCGGTTATTACGTGAGTACGAATGATCTCTGAACCGGCATCTGCTTTTGCACCCATGCCAGATAGTTTCACAATGTGCTCAACACCCGAGGCTTTTGCTGCTACGACTACATTTTCAGTCCACTGCTTATTGCTTGGGCTTGCTGGCATCGCAACGTAGATCTTTTTCACACCAGACATTGCTTTAGTCATTGCGGCAACATCATCAAAGGTTGCGATACGCAGTTGCGACTCTTTTAAGCCTAATTTTTCAGCTGCACCGTTGTTTCGAGCCATAATGGCAAACTCTTGCTTTGCTTCTTTAAGTTGACGTACAACCTCTGAGCCAGTGTTACCTGTTGCGCCTAGAATTAAAATATCCATCTCAAACCTCTTGTTTGCGTGCTGTGCCATTTTATTGTTTAGCACTGTTGTTGGTATGAGCTAACTATAAATAATCCCATTTATGTTGATTAGATGGTTAAATTGAATTTCAATATCCCATATACGGGGCAAACTAAAGAAGAGCGGATGAGAGAGATATCGTCGTTACTGCTATTAGCAAAAGTTGTAGAGTTGGGAAGTTTTGCTCAGGCGGCACGTGAACTCAACGTTCCTACAACAACGGTCAGCCGTAAGATACAACAACTGGAATCAGAGCTAGGTGGTAAGCTGCTAAACCGTTCGACTCGGGCGTTATCATTGACTGAGCTCGGCCAACAAGTTTTACCTAAAGCACAGCTGATAGCCGATACGGTTTTTGAACTATACAGTGAAGCGGAAGAGTTCTCATCACAGCCCAAAGGAACCTTGATCATCACTGCTCCACATGCATTTAGCCAGGACATTCTAGCCCCAATGCTTGCTGAGTTTCAGCGACGATACCCAAGCATTATGATTAACCTTTCCTCATCGAACCGCTTTCAAGATCTCACTAAACAGAACATCGATTTTGCTTTTCGCCTTGGCCCTTTGCATGACTCATCGATGATTGCTCTCACACTCTCTCCTGTTCGTTATGTTCTGGTAGCAAGCAGAGAGTATATGGCTCAGAAGGGGGCAATTAATCATCCAAACGATCTTTTTCAGCATCAATTGCTAAGAAATCATGTTGATGGTTATTTCCTACCTTGGCGATTTGAACACGAGGGTGAAGTAGTGGATATCGGCGAGACGAATGGCGTTATCTGTGATGACTTTAATATCACTCAACAATTCGTTCTCAATCATGCTGGTATTGCTTATTTGCCTGCTTCGTTGTTTAGACATCAGCAAGAAAGAGACAGCGTTGAATTTATCCTGCCGGAATGGATCCCACAGCAGCGAAGCATGTTACTGGTTTATCAAAGTAAACAACATCTACCCTTGAAGTCTCAGTTATTTATCGAGTTTGTGAAAGAGAAATTAGAGGATTTTAGCCAAGCGCTATCTTAACTTGTCATCAATGACTCGGTTCAGCAATGTAAGCTGCATCACATTGTTTTCAATCTCAATTCTAGTTCTGATTCTCCAGATTTCTTCAAGCTTAAATGGCCTTTTTATAGGGGCAGAGTTCGCTGAAACGCCCAGTGAACAGAATTAAATCCGTGTCCCTAATAATAAAGAATGCTGCGGATATCCTCAGGTATTACTTTGTATTGGACTTGCTAAGTTCACTTCTCATTTGTGACATCCTTTTTTGGAGTTCTTTCTTTAGGATGTTCAGAGCATAAGGCTTAAGTGTTTTCCATTTCTGACATTCATCACGAGTTCTGCCGCACCCCAAGCACCAACCTTTAGGATTAGAGAAGTCACACAGATCGACGCAAGGACTTTTATGTTTTTTCATACCTTTAACCTCAAATGGCAATGTTCAAGCGGCTTGCTTACAAAAAAATCATATAAAATAGCCCCTACGAAACTCACCTTCGTAGAGGCTAAACTTAGCTTAGTTACAGAACTCGCTTCATTTCCGCATAGTCGCCACCCGTTCTCAAAATAACCATAACAACGTTGTCATTTCGATTACGGAAAAACCAACCGTGGTTTCCAGTAAACGCGGCTACCAACTCCCCTTCGTCATTGGGAACTCCACGACCTTTTTTATAGCTCATCGATTTTCCGTTACCATCTCCATGAGTGTCGTAGTTGACGGGACCACCTTTCGAGATCCATTCAAATTGAGCAACTTGGTCTTTTTCCATTACCAATTTAACTTCAGCGCCCTGCCCTGGTTTAAGTGAAAGCATAATTTTGTCTTTCCAAACAGGCTCAGCTTCGGCAGTAACTTCATTTTTTGGAGAGCTTACCTCCAGTTGTTGAAGCACCACTTCAGGTTCAGTGTTAACAGACTCACTTTGAACCGTTTTTGTGGCGGCTACGACTGCGCTGTTAGCTTGGTCTTCTGCTGCCTCTTGGGCTAGCTGAGCTTTAATCTCACCCATCTCAGTTAAGCCCAGTGCTCTACCCACTCCTGTTGGGTCAATAGCGTACTCCGCAGGCAAAATAACAGTGATGAGCAGTACCATGGCGCTCCCTAGCGCAATAAAGGTTGAGCGAACAAGCTGTTTCGTTGTTGGTAGCTCAGCACGGTTTGGCATATCTGTATTGTACATGATTGATTCCTTTTTTCTGTTTACTGAGCAACAACATAGCCCGTTAATTGATAACCGATAAGCATGAAGCCTAAGCTCATCATAACGACATTGACTGAATAGGCTTGACGATAAAAGCTGCTATGTCGCCTCCAAAAGCCCATCACAATCAAAATGGTGCCAAGGGCTATCAGCTGCCCAATTTCTACACCGATGTTGAACGCCAGCAGATTAGGAATTAATCCGTCAGGAGAAATATCATATTCAATGATTTTGGACGACAGCCCAAAACCATGACAGAACCCGAATAACAAAGTAGCGAGTTTGGTATTGGGCTGCACACCAAACCACCGCTTAAACGCACCTAAGTTATCCATTGCCTTGTAGACAACAGATAACCCAATGATGGCATCAATGATGTAGCTGTTAATACCAATATTGAAGTACACGCCAAGCAGCATGGTAGACGAGTGTCCGAAAGCAAAAAGACTCACATACAATGCGATGTGTTTCATTTTGTAGAGGAAGAAAATCACACCGAACAGAAACAGGATATGATCGTATCCTGTTACCATGTGCTTCGCACCTAGATACATAAACGAAATGAGATTGGTGCCTGTGATTTCTTGGATATAACCTTTGTCACCCTGTGCCACAGCATGAGCAAAAACATCCGTACTCATCACCATGGTTAAGGCGAGAGTGAGATAGAGCATCCCCTTACGAAGCGACGTCGCCGTACCGATAGGCAACGCACTCACTTCGCGTAAAGAGAGTAAGTTCATAATAACTCCGTTGTTTGTTGAATTATTTGTAGCCGCTTAATGCGGCGTTATTAGCTAATCAACAAAGGCCTTGGAGGACGTTCTATTTTAAAGGGTTTGTGAATAGGAGTTCCGCTGGCTTGCCTGCCATAAGTGGGTACAACCACGCTAGTAAGGACAGAATGATTCAACACTTTTAGTGTTGCACTGTCATACGTGTGGTTATGATTGCTCGCATCATGTTGAAATAAATACTTATCATCGACATTATGAGAATGGTTGGATGAATGGGAATGTGCGTGGTTACCATCTATAACAGACGTTAGCGACAGACCATGAGAACGAAACTCACCTATCGCAGACGTAGTCGTACCTAATGCGACAATAAGTAGCATTAATAAGCTAATACATTGTGTGATTGCTTTAGAAGCCATACGCCATCGCCAGCATTGAGATAAATAGTTGTTAATGAGAAGAATAATAATTGTTATATTATAACAAGGTTGAGATATCAACAGCCACTTGCTTATTTATGTCGATTCAAAACTAATCTCAGCTCATCAGTGACGTATACCCATGTATACCCATGTACAGGCCTACAGCACTAATTAAAGCGCCCGATAAGTAAGGTGCTCGACGCGCAACATCGTTTAAGCCACTCCATTTTGATGTTGCTTTTTGCACACCCACGGCTGCCACAACGCCAACAGCTACCAGAGTCAGAGCTAAGCCAATACTGAATGACACAACTAAAGTAGCGCCAAGTGTCATGGCCTTAAGCTGCAAACAGATAAGCAAAACCGTTACCGCAGCAGGACATGGAATCAGGCCACCCGTTAAACCAAACAGCAGTATCTGCCCATTGGTGACGTCTCGATTCTCAAAACGCTTTTGTATATCTAGAGCGTGAGCACGCTCATGAGCATCTTGGTATTCTTTATTCTCACTTTCTGAATGAGACCCCGAAATAAAATGCACTTCAAAATCATGAGTATGATCGTGGTGCCCTATAATCAATGTGACAGAAAGATCATCACAAAACTCTATACAGGACGCCGACTCTAAATATCCATCACGCTCAATAAAATGATAGGTATCAGTAGATTGAGAGTTGTTACTCGGTACTGAAATCTTGACACCCTCAACCGCTAAAGGCTTACCGTGGAGTGTTCGCAACTGGAAACGGTGATAATGCCCTTCCTCTGTGATCGAGAGCGAAACATGCCCATGTCCAGTATCGACAACCTGAGTAGTCCATTCATTAGCATGGCTATGAGCTTTATGCCAAGCACGTTCATCGCTCCACGTCCGCCAGAACATCCACAAACCTGTCGATACAATAATGATTCCTGAGAAGAGTTGCATCCACGGCTCTGCAGCTTCAGCCGTGAATTTCTGGCTGATATACATCCCACCAACAGCGATTAACCACACAATGGCGGTGTGAGAAAGTGTGGCTGCTAATCCCAACATCACTGCTTGCTTGACCGTTCCTTTAACCGCGACAATGAAAGCCGCCATCATTGTTTTGGAGTGTCCGGGCTCAAGACCATGCAAAGCACCAAGTAAGATGGCACTGGGAATAAAGAACCACCCGTTACCTTGTTGGAGTAGTGCGACAAAATCCATTGTAATTCTCTGTTACTGTTTTTTATTTGACGCAAACTATACTCCCCCCTAGTATCAAATACTACCCCCCAGTATAAATTGAGTGCTACATTATCGGTTAGAATCGCTCAGTCCGTAACATAAAGAAGATTAGTCATGTCGCATACAACCAGAGATCAGAAGAAGCTCAACACCCGAGTCAGTAAAATACAGGGTCAGGTGAACGGACTTAAAAAAATGCTGGAAGAAGATCATGAATGCCAAGATGTATTGCAGCAAATTGCCGCGATTCGTGGTGCTGTAAATGGCTTGATGCGAGAAGTGATCAAAGGTCATTTGCTTGAGCACGTTGTACTTGAGGAAGACAAAGAGCAACGTGAAGCAGATATGGAAATAGTACTAAAAGTTCTGGATTCTTATATCAAATAGTGTAGCGGCTTCAACCAGAATCTACGCCATGACACGAGTGAGATAAATATTAGGTTTTATTATTCACATAAGCCTCTTCTAACGTAGTGACACTTGATACAAGCAGATAAGAAAAAGGGCCAAACATTCAGTGGCCCTTATTTAAAGATTAACGAAAGCTTGGGATAATCGCCGGTAGCCCAGGTAGTAAGCCAACCAAGGCCATTACGCCTGTTAGCACAATAAACATTATCCCCGGCAGCACCCAACGGCTCATTTTACTCAGTTCACCGCTACGTTCTTTACAACCCACTAAACCCAAGTTATCTAACAGCATGGTGAGCGACCAACCAAATGCTGGGTTAACTAGCGCGGAAGAAAACACAACGATCGCAGCCGATTGGGTGGTTTTCCCTTCACGTGTCATTTCCATTCCAGCTTCTAGTAATGGCACAAACACACCAACAATGAGCGCAACACAAAGTACAGGTTGCCAAATAGCTAGATCCATTGGGTAGCCCCACACTGCGGCGATAATGCAGAACAGTGCCGTTAACAAAGCGCCGGCAGGAATCGGACGTTTAGCGATTGCGGCTGGCACGATATAAGTCCCCCACGAAGACGTGAAGTTAGTACCGCCAAGCAGAGAGCCGAACGTTTGACGAATAGACGCTGTAGTCATGGTGTCGTCTATGTTCATGTGCACTTTTTCAGTGCGCTCTGGATAGCTGATTTTCTGAAATACTTGATGCCCTAAGAAATCTGGCGACCACATCGCTACGGCTAAAATAGCAAATGGCAATACCACCATGAAGTGTTCAATTGTTGGTAGGCCTAGCATCCAGCCTGTATTTTCGCCCCACCAATACATAGGGTTCATATTGGGTAAACCAGGCTCGGTTTGGAAAGAGAAAGGAGCTCCCATAGCGAAAGCTAACGTACCACCCAGCAAGCAACTAAGAGGCACGGCTAGCCAACGCTTACGAAAATGTTCCAATAAGGCATACAAAATAATGGTGCAGAAGATCACAACGAACGCTATATGGCTCATTCCGATTCCCTCGGCCCAAGCGAATAGCTTTTTAACTTGAGAAACAGTTCCAACAAAACCAAGGTAAAGCAACAAACCGCCACACACGCCTTTACTGGTGAGGTTGGCCAACATACTGCCCCCTTTACTGATGGCTAAAAGCAATCCAAAAGCGCCAATTAGCAAACCAAAGGCCATAGGATGACCGCCTGCGGCAACCACGATAGGAATTAATGGGATAAGTGGGCCGTGTGTACCTGCGAGGTTAGCAGTCGGCAATAAAAAACCAGAGAAAAGAATAATAAAAACAGAGGCGATGAGTAGCTCATAACGGACGTTTTCTAAGATGAAGCCTTCGCCTAACCCGAGAGCGCCGGCAAAAGTGGCTGCAATGGCCCCTACCATAACAACCTTACCAATGGTCGCCGCCATCGCTGGAATGGTATCTTCTACCTCAAATCGATAATCTTTGAACGGCAAATTAGGACGCCAACGTTTAGGCGCCATGATTTGTAATTCGTGCTCTAGGTACTGTTCCCGTGAGTCAAATTCTGAGCTTGGTTTATGTTGTTGCTCGTAGGTGAGTTCATCCTCATGGGCTTGAGGCTTATCTGTTTGTATTTGTGCGGAGTCTAAAGTACTGCTCATATTGATTCCTTTCATTCACACTCTAAGGTGCGTTTTCCAACCAACGTTATCTACTCACGAAACGAAGACTAAGCGAGTCGTTGTCGGTATGTTTTCTTCTACAAAGAACTCGAAGACTGTTTTTATCAAGCGTTGAAATTCAGTTGCTAGTACCTTATATCAAACGAAAAAACACTAATAGCCTCAGACAGTTAGACATTAGTCGTAGAGTGCAGCTACCAATATAGGCTTTGTTGTGGAATTCGATGGAACTGATTCAGGAACCTACGCTGTGAGAGTTGGACTCTTTCGCTAGCTATTTTTATCTGCTCAGTTATTGCACTTTTGTTAGAGCAAATTTAAAACTCATCCAAGTGCTAAATGCCGCTTGTCAGCAACATGTTTTTGTTACCAAGCGAACCGATTTGTTACAGTTTTCCTTGGTGATAACCAGCAGTTATAACCGAGATAAGTGGAACTCAAAAAAACGTCGTTCAATAATAGCTCCGTTGAATTAGCAAGGCTTCTTTGCTTACTACTAACCATTTCGGAGTTCACTATGAAACTTTTTACTAAATCTTCTCTCGTTGCTGCTCTGTCTCTACCGCTACTTGCAGGGTGTGTAACTCCAGGTGAAGACGATCCGAATGCCCTAACTAAGCAAGGAGCTGCTGGTGGCGCACTACTAGGCCTAACACTTGGTGCATTAACTGGCGATGCAGAGCTAGCAATGAAAGGCGCTGTTGCTGGTGGTGTTGCTGGTGGTGTTGCTGGCGCTGGTGCCGACATTCAAAACAACCGCGAAAACATGCGTGGTTCTAGCCGTGACGAAGCCATTGCGAACATTGGTAACAACAACCAAAATGCCGCTACGAACCAAAAACAAACTTGGGACGAACTAAACAACTTTGTGGGTGAATGGAATGTATCTATTCGCAGCCATTCTGGTGACTTGAAAGACGCGCACCCTATTTCGGGTGAAGGTAAACTGGCAACAACTAGCCAAGCGAATGTTGACCTGTCTAATGACCAAGGCGTGAACATTTCGGCGCAGTTCTCTTACTCACAAGACCAAGGCTACCAGCTAGATCTGGTTAACAACGCAAAAGACGTAAAAGTTAACTTTGCAGGTGAATTTCAGCCGCAAGCTAATCGTTACCAGTTCTACCCAACCAACATCAATGATGTGATTTACCAAGATATCCCAAGCGCGGATATCCGTGTAGAACTGGGCTTTGCGGGCAGCAATGTTTGGATCATCGACACTTACGCGTACATCGATGGCGCAGAGAAGAAGCTACAGACTTTCCGCTTCAACCGCGCAGGTTAACCTTCGTAACTCTGATATCGAAAGCCAGCTACACGCTGGCTTTTTTTGTATCAAGACGAAAGCAATTCCATGTTTGTGCGCCTAAAGCGTGACAAAATACCCTATCAAGATTTGCTTACATTTCGATTCGATAATTTGCTGAAAGTTAACCACTATTTGTGATCAATTAACTTTCCCCGCCTAGCGTTTATGTCATTATAGATTGAGTAATTCTGGTCGTTAGAGGTGTGAATGAAAGTAATAATTTTGCATGGTCTGTATATGCATGGCATGGTCATGCAGCCCCTTAGCCAAAAGCTGCAAAAGCTCGGTTATGACAGCGCCGTGATCAGCTACAACACACTCTCTATCAACGAAGAAACGGTTTTCAATCAAATCGACCACGCACTTGCCCCTAATACGCCAAACATCCTTGTGGGACACAGCCTCGGTGGTTTGATGATCAAACACTACCTCGCTGCCAGACCAAACAATTCAAACCGCATTTCCCACGTTGTCGCGATAGGCTCACCGCTTAGAGGAGCTTCTATTGCAATGAAAATTCAAGACATGGGCTTTGGTGCTCTGCTGGGTAACTCCCCTCACTACGGGCTAGATGAACACGACGACGTTTGGCTGTTTCCTCAAAAACTCGGTAGCATTGCCGGCACCACACCTGTCGGCTTGCGTCCACTATTGATGGGTAATGGCCATATGTCAGACGGTACCGTCACTGTGGAAGAAACGAAAATCGAAGGCATGACCGATCACATTGAAATTCGTGGTAGCCACACTGCCATGATTTACACCAACTACGTGCCAAATCAGATTGATCATTTTATTCGCTTTGGGCTGTTTAAGCACCGCCAAACCACCACCGTCTAATGAGCGCCTCTCACCTGCTGAAGATCTCTTAGGCAGTTTCGCTCTCTTCACACTTGCAACTCAATAAAGTCAGGAGTATAGTTAATCGCAATTCGACGATTAACTATGAGTACAGCATGACATCTCAATGTAGTATCGCCAATCAGCAGGCATTTGCGTCCAGTGAGCAAGACATAGCGAATGAACAAGAGTTCGCGCAATTAGCCAAGGCGCTATCGCATCCGGCTCGAGTCAGAATTCTTAAAATACTGATCACTTTGGACAACTTAGGTGGCTGCTTAAACAGTGATTTAGTGTCTGAATTAGGATTAGCTCAGTCGACTGTTTCTGAACATTTAAGAATTTTGAAACAAGCGGGCTTTATTATTGCAGAGCCTAATCCGCCAAAAGTCTGTTATCGAGTTGCTCGCGACAAGATAGAACAATTTCAAAGTTTGTTTGTATCGATTCTCGACTAACTCAGCTTTAAACAAATTTTCTAGCTGGATGAATGACAACTATCCAGCTTTTTTAAACTTAAACCAATCGTCTTTCGACGATAAACGAAGAGAAAACATTATGGCGACTCGTAACCACCCGTCAGACAATGCTCAACCGTCTTCAAATCAACATTCGTCCAGCAAGCCTGATGTGTCCACTAGCACCTCAGAAAAAATGAGCTTTCTTGATCGATACTTAACACTTTGGATTTTTGTCGCAATGGCGATCGGCGTAGGTATTGGCGCTGTTTACCCACAAGTCGCAGAGCTCAATGAGGCGATGTCTGTGGGCAGCACTAACATCCCACTAGCTATTGGCTTGATCCTAATGATGTACCCGCCATTGGCTAAAGTAGACTACAGCCTTTTGGGTAAGGTCACTCAAGACAAGCAAGCTATCGCGCTATCACTTGTGATGAACTGGATTGTCGGTCCTATCCTAATGTTTGTTTTAGCACTGACATTTCTTGGCGATCACCCAGGTTACATGGCAGGCATTATCTTAATTGGATTAGCACGTTGTATTGCGATGGTTCTAGTGTGGAATGACATCGGTGGCGGTAATAAAGAGTATGGTGCAGCGTTGGTTGCACTCAATAGTGCATTTCAGATTGTCACCTACAGCTTCATGGCTTGGCTGTTCATCACGGTATTGCCCCCACTGTTTGGTTACCAAGGCTTCGCAGTTGATATTTCAATCGCCGATATTGCAGAGAGTGTATTCATCTACTTAGGTATTCCATTCTTAGCGGGCTTCCTGAGCCGTAAAATCCTCGTCGCTAAGAAAGGTGAACAGTGGTACAACGAAGTCTTTATTCCACGCGTATCGCCAATTACTTTGATCGCCCTACTCGCCACCATCGTTTTGATGTTCAGCTTGAAAGGTGAAATGATCCTTGAGTTGCCAATGGATGTGGTTCGCGTAGCGATTCCACTGGCTATTTACTTCGTGTTGATGTTCTTCGTCAGCTTCTTTGTTGGTAAGAAAATGGGGATTCCTTACGACAAAAACGCCTCCATCGCCTACACCGCGACAGGCAATAACTTCGAACTAGCGATTGCTGTTTCGATTGCTGTATTTGGCATCAATTCGGACCAAGCCTTTGCCGGGGTTATTGGCCCGCTAATCGAAGTGCCTGTTCTCATTGCCTTAGTTAACGTGGCACTCAAAATGAAACAGAAGTATTTTGTTCCAGCAACAAACTAGCTAAGTGAAGAGCCTCCTATGCGGAGGCTCTACTGTTTTAGGAGATAAAGGCTATAAGAGACCAATTTATAGGGAGTAAAACTCGTAGTTTTCATCTTTCGTTGAGTGTTGGCAGAATGTCACCGATTCAATAATTTCCGCCAGTGGCATAGGTTTGAAGAAATAGAAACCTTGCAAACAATGAATGCCTTGCTGCGCCATGAAGTCCACTTCTTCTTCACTCTCTACACCCTCAACCACCACTTGTGCGCCAGTGAGTCGAACAAGCTTACTCGTCAGCCGGAACATCTCTCTACCGTTACGATTCTTTAGGTTCTGCACCAATAGGCGGTCAATTTTCACCTTATCGAATTCGAATTTAGTCAGGTAACCAATTGAAGAGTAGCCTGCCCCAAAGTCATCCAACGCGATCGAAATGCCAAGTGTTCTTAGTTCTTTTAACACTTCCCATGTCGTTTGTTCATCTTGGATCAGTAAGTCTTCAGTAATTTCAAACTCGACCTGATTAAAGTTCAGTTCACTTCGCTTGATCAAATCTACCACTCGCTCGGTAAACTCTGATACCAAAAAGGTTTCCGGCGATATATTTATCGACACCCTAAAATTCGGGTTGTCCGAGAAAATTGAAACTTCATTAAGTGCAGTTTCAATTACCCATAAATCCAGATCGCTCATCAACCCGAGTTTGGCAAAGCTGCGCAAGAAATACGGTGGAGAGATGACGCCTGTTTTAGAGCGGTGTCTCAGTAGCACTTCCATTCCATTCACACAGCCGTGGCTAGTATCGAACTGAGGTTGGTAGTAAAGCTCAAAGTCCCCTTCTCGCATCAAATCGCTGATCTCTTTTTTAGCTGCAAAGCTGCCATTTAACGCAGGAAAGAAGCCTTTTTTATCGAGCGAAGTACCTAATACAGGCAGTGACATGCACTCTTCAAACACCGGCTTAGACGTTATCTTCAATCGGTTTGATGTGCGATTGACCAAACGACATAACGGATAATACAAAGGCGTTACCAATAGAATAATGGCGATCTCGAATGCGAAGTCGATATACGAATATTGCATGTACACTTCGCCGCTCAGTACCGACAAAGTTACCCACCCCATCAGCTCTGAAATCACAAATGAAGCCAGAATAATAATCACGCGAGCGCTACGGTCGACCGATGCAAGATAAAGCGAGAAATAGATCACCAGCAACACTGGGAACAATTGCCATATCAGCACGCTAACAGACAGTAAAGTTTCCGCACTTTTGGGCGTACCAACAAGTTGTAGAAGCAAACTGACTAGAATGCTCCCTAGAGACAAAACAAAGATAGGTAACAGCATCACAGTTGCGTTAATGATGCCACTTAGGTACGCGTTACCTGTAAAAACTAAACGAGATTTATAGCTGGTTGGAGGGTTCATTGTTTTCATTAAATGCCCGATGACGTGTCGCATCCGTGCTCTTTGGTGTTTGCTCTCCCTATCCACCGTAAGTTGCTTCACTTGCACCACATGTAATTTAAGCCTTATTGAGTGGCATTTAATCAAGCTAAGCAATTGGGCGCACATTAGCCGCGAATTCACTTTGCGTCTATCAAATTAAATTTGTCGTTAAGATGAATATTGATAGTGAAAAACAAGACTATTCCGACACAAAAAAAGGAGCGAATGCTCCTTTAATCTATTGAGTTTGTTCGGGAAATACCTCGTGGTATTTTTCCATGAAATCTTTTCGGATCTCTTGTTCCAAATGTGAGGCTTTTTCAGTCGGACAGAAAATCATGTAATGGACGATTTGCTCTCCGGTTGGTGCACTGCCTATTTCAATATGCGGCTCAGAACCCGGTAAATCGACCCCTGCATGCTTTTCAATCACACTATTGTAACGCCTTGCGACTTCAATAAAGTCTTCACAATGATGCTCAATTTTTTCTGTGAGCTCAGGAAGCAATGGGTACAGGTTAACGAAGTCTTTCACGACAATAGAGAAGTTATGGTAGACATAACGTTTCATGAAGTTGAGATTCTTCACCGGATACGTGAAAAACATACTATTCGGCAGTGTCGCGGTTTTACCAGTGTAGTGATACTGACCATGTGACAAGTCGATTTCTTGGATCACCGTTGCCATTAGGTTGTGTTCAATCACTTCACCACTCAACTTACCGACTTCAATCCAATCACCAATACGGAATGAGCGTGAACTCGCGCGCTGAATAGAGCCTGTGAAACACAGGATGATTTCTTTCGATGCCACGACTATCGCAACCGCAATCGCCGTCACAGAAAGCGCAAACTCGTTGATCTCGGATTGCCACAACATAAACAGCAATACGACAATAATCGTAAAGGTTCCGTTCTTAGTTCGTGACATCCATTTACGCTGGTCTTCTGATAAGAAGGCCTCTTCTCCACGAATTTTAGATAGCACAATCCGCTTAACCAAAGAGATCAACATGATGATCAGCAAGGTAAAAATCAATTTGTGAGTGAGAAGAAAATCAACAGCTAAATACACTTTCTCCATGCTCTACTCCCTTTATACAAAAAGGGGCATTAAGCCCCTTAGTTTCCAACTTGTTACTGTGGAGAAGGGAGTTCTGGTAACTCTCCTTCTTTGAATATCACCACCGCCCGCCTATTGAGTGCGTTTGCATCCAAGGTTTGCTCTTGAGTGATGGGATTCAATTCACCGAATGATTTAACTTCCCACACAAACTGAGCTGGGTCTAGTTTGGTTTGCAAATATTGCAACACAGATTGCGCTCTCTGCTTTGCAAGTTTTTCATTGTAACTTATTGAACCTTGGTAATCGGTATGACCAGCAATTAAAATACGGCCATTTAAGCCAACCAAATTATCGGCAAACTCATCTAATGATGATTTATCTAGATCCGTCACTTGCGACTTATCAAAGCCAAAGTGAGGCGTCATAGCAACAAACACCTTTCGTTTTGGCTCGGGCGGTGCACAAAATGGGTTCTCTTCTTCTGTCTGAGTTTGCTCAAACACAATGTAGGCTCGGCGGTTTTCAGCGTTTGCGGCAAGCGTGGTGCCTTCGGCAATCGGCTTCGATTCGCCATAGTGCTTTAATTCCCAGTCATATCGAGACGCATCCAATTTCGACTGCATATAAGCTTGAACGGCTTGTGCCCGACGCAGAGAAAGCTTCTGGTTATAATCAGAAGCGCCTTGATAATCAGTGTGGCCGACTATCGCAATTTGGCCATGTAGCTTCTTAATACTATCAATGAGCTGGTCGATAGCTGCATGGTCTTGCTGTTTGAGCTCTGATTTATCGAAATCAAAATGTTCTGCCACTGCGATTCGAATATCCCGTTCGGGAACAATACATTCCCGAATGAGAAACTTCTCCACATTGGGTTCACCAAACTTATCTATGTTTTCTTTGCTTACGTAAGTATCTGTCGAGCAACCAGAAACACTCACCAGTAAAACGGACATTATTGCTGTCAGAACTAATGCAGATTTCATCGTCTTTCCTTAAATTTTACCAACCAAGTTCAAGAAGAAGCCAGTTGCATCGTAGTCATCGTCATTGGCTAAATTGCTGTCAAAGCCAGAGAAGTTATAGCCCACACCCACCTTAAAGTTATCAGAGAGGTGCTTGTTGAAAGAGAGCAATGCACCATGTTCTAACTCTTCATTGAGCGTATCGGTTTTCCAATGATATTCGCCGGTCACATCCCAGTTTTTCATAATGTGATACGAAGCATTCACACCATATAAGTTGATATTGCTTTCCACGATTTCAAACGTGCCTGAAGCCCGTTCAAAAGCTTCACGCTTGTCTTTATGAGCGTATTTTGCCCCTAAGTCCCAGTGGGCATCTAAGGAGTAGATTCCCTCGAGTTCGATAATGTGGCTTTCTTCATCGGTATAATCAATGTCGCGGTCTAACTGGTCAAAATCGACCAAATAAGTATATCGCGTCAGTAAGTTGAGCCTATCGTTGTAAATCGGACGATAAGCTAATCCACCCGTTGCTTCGATAAAACGTACCAGTGTTTCATCTGTTTCTTTACTCACCGATTTCGAATAGTTGTACTTACCAAACAGCGTGTATTCTTCGGTGAGATGGTGCGTGTAACGGTTTGTCGTAACGATTTGATCGATACGTTTCTTTTCTGCGTCGACGTTGTCGTTCCCCTTATCAACACGGTACTCGAACTTGTGCTTAAAACTAATATCATCGAGATCAATTGAGGTATTGAAAGAAACGGCTCTGCGTTCCGTGATTTCTTTTCTCCCCTCGCCAATCGGTTTCTCTATTTCGCCCTGCTGATAACCGATACCGAAGTCGACATCATCATTCATGTCATAGCCAAAACCATAAGAGTCGATTTGGCCTTTACCATTGTTTTCGTCAACGAACTGATTTTCTTGGTAGAAATCCACACTCGATGTTAGGTCTGCTCGTTGCCCGACAATTACGTTGTTTTGACCTTCGTAGTTATCATCCACATACGTCACATATGTGGAATAGTCACTGGTAACGTCGTAAGTTGCAGTTGCTTCCGTTGCCGTACCGCGATCGCCTGAGGTGTATTCGGCGCCAAGTTTTAAGTCGTCGAAGACTCTTGCTTCAGCACCAACACTGACGCTGTCGTTATCATCGTATTCCGCGGTTTTGTCGACCGTTGTTTGGCCTTTAATGTAGACGCTGGTATCTGAATCCCAGATATAATCAGCCCGAACACCAGCAAGAGAACCTTTACCTTTCAGGCCATCGTTGTTGAGCTCCTCAACTTGTTTACCCGCAGCCGACAGCTTAATGTGCTCAGTCACTTTTAACTGGCCTTCGACTTCAATTTGTTCACTGTCGGTTCTAACGTCGCCGTCGATTTCTGTTTCCAGCATCGAGGTATAACGAGTCGCGATGCTGATTCTATCGGTTGCTTGAAACCTTAATTCCGTGCCATAAGATTCTTGTTCTAAGTCATCACTCTGGCTGGCGTAGCTGTAGCCCGCATCTTTGGATTTGTACCAAGCTTTCACATCATTACCCACTGCACCAAAGATGTTTGGAGCTAGATCGTATAAGTTCGCAACGGCTTTTACCTGTACCGAATCACCTTCACGTTCTTCTAAGGACTCCCCCACTGGGGTAAAAGTTAGACCACCATCGTAGGAAACAAAGTTAGAATCCGTTTGGCGACCTTTACTGTGAGCAAACTCGGCCTTGATGTAAGTCCCTTCGGTCGCTCTCAACGTCACATCAGTGCCGTAAGCTTCGTAGTCTTGGTTATCTTTTTCTTCCGTGGTGTAAGAAGCACCTAGGCCGACATAATCGTTCACCCAACCTTTGACACGGCCACCGTAAGCGAGTGAATCCAAAGCATCACTCCCTTGCGGTACGTATTCATAATCCACTGCAAGATAGTTGTCGTACCCGTCACTTGGAAAGTCGTCCAACACACTACTGAAGTTATCTGAAATAATATTGTTCAGAGGGCGAGTTAGGATAATCCGCCCTTGATAAGGGTCGATTTCATAGTCACGACCAGACACAAGCGGGACTTCGCTTTCTGATATCCCGCTGTTTTTATTAACGACTTTGATGTAAACCTTGTCGCTCCCTGGGACTACTTCACCATGACGTAAGAAGTATAAAGAGCCGCCTGTCCCTAGGAATTCTTCATGGGAGTAAAGCGAATCGGCTTCAGAAGTAAAACCAACGATATTCAGCCTATCTTCACCAAACTTGGTGGTGGAAAGGGTTCGGTAGTCCCCTTTAAAGCCATACATACTACGGTTGTAGTCGTTGTTGTCCGTGCCCGTGAGACCAGTATTGTAGTTGCCCCACATCACTTGCGATTTGTCATATTCTAAATCAAAGTAAACCTTACCCTTGGTGTTTACTTCCTGACGAATATTCGCGCTGTCTCCGTAGTCACCATAATAAAGCTCGTCATCGTCTTCTAAAATATCGAACACGCTCGACGAATCTGAAGCGAACGGGTGCTTGAAAATATCGCTGATCTCTCCGTCTTTGGAGTCAAAATGAGTGGTAAGCCTTAATTTGTCACCAAACTTACCTTGCCCGAAATACGCAATACGCCCTTGATTGTAGATATCGTCCTGATATTGCTCGTTAACCCCTAGCGCGCCGGTATTGCCTGTTACACGGTTGTTGCCAATGTAGAAGTCCGCTAAACCAGCTTGGGCATAGTATGTATCTGGAATGCGAACATATAACTGATAGCGACGTTCATCACCATTATCGAACACCACTTTGGTTGGAAATACATAAGCATCGGTTGGAAGAAACTGCTCGGCGTACAGTTCACCATCTTCGATATCAAACTCGTCTTCACCAATAATGACTTTATCGACTCCTCTTAGCCCGGTACCAATAAATTTGGCGAGACCAGAAGACGTCGGAATGTTATGACGCATCAGTTCGGCGCTACCGAAACGTCGTCCTTTATCTTCTTCGTTTTCATTTCGATCCAGTTCAACTTCTGAGTCGGGCTTAACCATATCCATGACACCAACCGTGGTCACATCAAAGTTGCCGTCTTTATCCCAAACTTTTAGTCGGAACAGTAGCTGCTTACCCGGAGCAAATGTGTAATCGACGTCGCTGCTACCATCCCAGCTAATATCAAAATCATTGGCAAGCTCTCCACCTTCAATCACCGCAAGAGGTTGAGATAAGCTTCGGTCCTCACCACGAAAAACCTCTACTTGATACTTGGTGATGTAGTAGCTGTAGTTAGTGGTAATGGTAAAGCTCACCTCATCTTTGAGCTTGCCGTCTTCAACTTCCAGTTCATCACCCACACTGACATCTAGGACAGGGTCGAAACGCATGATGTCCCGACTTGCCCATATTGCCCCCTCTTCTAAGTAGATTCGGGAGCTGTCTTCTTGTTTATGGGGGCTGACTTCAATGCCCGTCGAATCAGAATCGAGTTTTTCTAATTGGCTCGTGTCTTTTGCCGCAACCATCAAAGGTATTGCGGTTAATACGCACACTGCAAGTTGAGTCTTTTTAAATATCTTCATATCGTTATCCAGAAAACCGTATTGAGCGACATCCATCTGCTCTTATTGTTCTGTGTACGGTTAATCTTCCTCCCCGGTATGAATACTGAAGTTGAACTTAGTCAGTTTATTCGGAGAGATCCTCTGTACTTTCGGGTTTTCACTGATGACCTTCATGCCAGTTGGCAGCGAATCGGTATCGACTTTCACTAAGAAGTTTTTGCCCTTCTTATCCAACACCCACTGATCAGGCACGTGGAATCGACCGTATTGATCGGTTTCAATCACTATCCCCTCTGTAGTAAGTAATCGAACGCCTGGAATACCATCTTCATAGATCCCCTTGTTCTCGATAACGATTTCCCACAGGTAATCATTTCCGTCTTTGTAAAGGTTGCGCGTTATATCCAAGTTCTCAGCCGATAGACCCTCAGCCTTATCCGACGAATGATTGGTCTTGATCTTGCCGTCACGATCGAATTCCAAATAGCTACCTGCATTGGTTTCAATACGGAAAGAGAAACCTGCACGGGAGCGAGTTTTTAGCTGGTACGCGATTTTGTTGCTGTGCGGTAAGGTTCGATTTGAAGAAATACCGAACAACTTGTCCAACGTGTGGCCTTTCGCCAACACAGAGTCGTGTTGATTTTCCAGACGAGCGTTAGCCTCACCATAACCGTGTTCATACTGGCCTTTAGTGTTCAGCTCTACACCATAAGTTGTGCTTGGGTGGTAATCCGATTTGAATGGCACATCCTCTAACTGGATTTCTGCCCCTTCTTTGGTGATTAAAGTGGTTCCAGAAATATAATCCTGTTCATCCATATTTACTTTAATGTGTACATCGTAAGCTGTGGCATCTGCTTGGAAGCCATCTTGGTTATGATCTTCAAAGACTTTACCGATAATAGAGGCGGTATCGAAAACCTTATCTGGCACCACTTCGACGATCGCACTGGCTTTATTTGAGTTCACCACAAGAGCCCCCGAAGTCTGGCCTTCAGGAGGGGTCATCGCAACAGCAGTATTGACGTATTTGCCAAACGTCGCCCCAACACTGACTCTGAGTAAGTAACGGATACGGACTTGTTCAGTGGTCGTCCCGTCATCGTTACCATAAGCCAGCATATCGCCTACATTGAACACCATTTCATTGGTAACAGATGGGTCAGCGGTGGACAGCACATCATCCCCCGTATCGAATGCGCCATCAGGCCCGCTATTGGTCATTTCAGTCGAGCCTTCAACATACTCGAACCCTGCTGGATAGTGGTCGACCAATTTGACATTCTTGAATTCAGAATCATTGTTGTTCTGAATAATGACTTCATATTCAACCACATCGCCGACAGAAACATCGTTTTGCAAGGCCTCTTTGGTGACGGAAAGCTGCCCTTCATTATCAGCAAACTTTTTAACGTGAATGGTTACTGAATCAGAAGCCGTTTGACCTGTGGCCGGATCTTTAACGCTAAAGGTGTTAGTGACATTGTCATCTAAGCCTTTGTTAAGTTGGCCGGTGATGGTAATTTCATAGCCATTACCCATGTAAGGCAAAAGATCAAGCGATAGGCTACCGTCAGGTAACATCAGATCTTTGTCCGTAAACTCCCCTTTCAATTGCCCTGTTGGCCACTCTTCGATTCGCACTTTCCAAGAAGTAAATAATGCGTTGCCATTCGCTCCAACAAGCTTACTGATTTCATCAACCATCTCGACACCCGAAATCGTCGCAGCACCCTCGTTACTCACTTTAAGCAAGTACACCAACTCGTCATCTTCGTTGGTATATTGCGCGTTGTCGCCTTTGGATGTGGTTTTATCAATAGCAAAACGTACGGCTTCAGGCGTAATCATCGCGCTGACCGTTTCTATCGTAGCGTGGTTTGAAAGTGAGGTAGCACTGCGGTTGGATGTGTTCCCACCAGCATTGCTACCACCGTTCTGAGCGTTATCTTTTGCTTCTGCAATCTTGTTCGCTACGTTAACAATCTCACCCATGGCTCGGGCATCGACTGTACCTGTAATTGCGAACTCCACACTGTCTCCCGGCGCAATATCCATCACCGCTTCAATGTCCGCGTTGGCAACGATAGAACCTGGAATCACTTTCGTTCTCGGATCACTACTACTGATATCAACTGTCCAATCAGTAAACGCTCTCACCACCTGACGCTGGCCAGTGCTAATGTCTGGTCGAGTCGGTACCAACATACGTGAAACCATATTGCTCAGTACGATATCGTTAGCAAACCCTTTACTGTCATTAAATAGGGTTACCCTAAACGTTGATTGCTCCCCTGCGATATAAATCGGGTTATCGGCTACTTCCGTGATGAGTACGTTATCTGGCTCAGGCAATAGGCTAGCGACTGCGGTGTAACGTTGAGCGCGCCCCGACAACCTGGTCATGCTGGCCTTGTTGTCAATCTGACCATTGGCAAACTCGTTCACTTTGCCTTTGATAGTCAATTCCAAGGTATCATTTGGGGCTAGGTTTACTGTCGCATCAACCTCTTTATTCGCACCACTTGGGTCTGGTGAAATAGAGGTTAGCTTGCTGCCTTTAGAAACATCTATCGTCCATGTTTCAAATGCTTTCTCAGTGCTACCTTTGACTGTAGTCACCTGCATCGACTTCAAGAGATCTTTTAGCTGAATACCAGCAACAAATGCTTCGTTCTGGTTACTCAGAACCACTCGGAATGTTGCCTCTTTGCCCGGTTCATAGGCCATTTGGGTATCACTACCCGCTTCACCCACAAACTTCTCTAATTTCAACGACACAGGTCGATGTTTTATCAAAGCGTCCGCCGTTATCGGTGCTTCAGTCGGAGCGGTTACCGAGACTTGGTTATAGATATCAGAAGTAGCGTAGCTGTTTACTTTACCTTTGATGACAAAGGTAATATTACTGTTAGGCGCAATATCCGCCAAGGTATCGATATCTGGGTTGTTGCCCGTTGGCTCCGTTACCAGTGACGACCTTGGGTCACTGTATTTGGTTTCAATGGCCCACTGTTCAAATGCTTTGCCTTTGCTGCCATCGACCAGGGTAACCATCACATCAGACATCAAATCTGTTAGTTCAACATCATTGGCAAACCCATTGCCATCGTTGTTTACCGTGATGGTAAATTGAGCCAACTGACCCGCTTGGTAATACTCTCTATCAGCGACCTTTTCTACCTTAATAGTGGATTTCTCAGGCTCAATCACCGCTGTAGGTGAGTACTCTTTACCATCAAACTTCACCAATGCCGTATTTTCGATCTGCCCAATAGCCTTGCTTTCGACCGGCCCTTCAATCGTGAACACAATGGTGTCGTTTGGTGCTAAATCAATGACATTATTGATGTCGGTGTCCCAACTGTAGGTTGAAGACTGAACTTGAGTTCTAGGATCATCTGCTTTCCAGTCAACCAACCAGCGACTGAAAGCCAACTGCTCTGTGCCATCTGTCGTTTCTACCAAAATGCTGGAAATCACATCTTGCAAGGTAATATCGTTAGCGAAGGCGGCGTCTTGGTTTTCTATCGTGATAGTGAACCCATTTTGTTTTCCGGGTTCATAGGTCGGATGAACCGCTTGCTTGGTCACACTGAGTTTAGGTACCAACGGTTCGCTAACTGCTTCATCACCAACGGTTTTGCCATCGTAATCCACCGTCACAGTATTCTTAACTTCACCAACGATGTCTTCTTTGAGCGTCGCTTTAATGGTTACGGTAATGGTGTCATTCGGGGCAATGTCGACCGTATTATCAATGTAGTCACCCGAAAGAGCTGGTAACGAAGTGGTTCCTAGTGACGATACCCCTGTAATTTGATAGCTACCAGCATCAAACGCGGTAACCGTAGCACCGGAAATGGACGTTGAGCTTACTCTGTCAATCAGGTCGACAACATTCACATCTGCCGCCCATACGCGCTGGGTGTTGGTCAGTACGATAGTGTAAATCAGCGTATCACCCGCGAGATACACGTCTTTATCGACCGTTTTTGACACTGTGACTTCAGCATCAATTGGTTGATAAGTTGCGCGAGCAGTTAATGCATCTTGGTTATCTGCTGTTACCTCCACTTGGTTTTCAATCTCTCCGATGACATTCGAACGAACTGTGCCCTCTAAATGCAAAACCACCTTAGAGTTAGGAGCGATGTTGTAGTTACCTTTGAATCCATCACTGCTGTCAAAGGCCGTTTCCGAAATCACCTGTGTTTTACTCGCCGATGAGTCAACCACTGAAACACTGCTCTTCGAAACATCCCAAGAGTCGAAAGCCTGCTGAGGCAATAAGCTATCTACCACATCCGCTTTGATCTGTTTGGCGAGGTCTTCAATCACCACATTTTGGACGTAACCACCGCCAGTGTTTTCTACTTCGATATCAAAACCAATCGAATCACCCGGTGCATAGAGAGCCGGGGACAATGAAGCCACCTTGCTTACTTGCAAAGTACCTTGCTCTGGGTAAATAAAGTGTTGCTGCAAATCGTATTGCTTTGTATCGACGTATAGAGTGTTTCCAAACTTGCCAATCGCATCATCACGCACATGACCAACGACGTTAATTTGCAGAACAGTTGGCTCGGTGCCCGCAGCCCCTAGCTTAACAATAGCGTCGATATCACCTTTAGTTTGAATAGCACTCGCATCGTTATGAGCCGCACCAGCATTGCCGACAAACTTGACCGATGTTGTCCAATCTTTCAGTGCCGTTTTCTGAGTGCCGTCTGCCGTTTCTACGGTAAATTTTGAGATTTGGTCTTGAACTCGTACGTCAACGTTAGAGTCGGATTTGTTTGCCACGTACATGGTGTAACGGACTTCACCGCCCGGTACGTAGGTTGGTGTATCCGTTGATTTTGACGCCAAAATTTCCGCCTGCCCCTGCCCTAAAACGATGTCGTTAGAATCGGTTCCATCTATTTTCGCGATATTAGTGATAGTCCCTGTCGCGTCCGCATCGACGACTCCTGACAGTCCAAATACAACCTTATCACCCGGCATAAGGTCGAATGTCGCGTTTAAAGGCTTATTGCCTTCATAGCTGCCCGAAATAGCAAAGCGGTCAGAGCTTGGTTTCTCTAAAATGGTGCTCGATAAGTTACTGAACGCTTTTGTCCCAGTAGAGGTTGAAATCTTGTTGAGCTCATCGACGATAGACACGTCATTTGCAATGCCTTCACCGTTATTCTCTACAGTGATCGTGTAGTTCACCTGTCCACTTGGGTTATATTCACAACCGCTGCCAGAATTCGACGGGAAAGTACAAGAACTGCTATCGGCAGTGGTATTGACGACTAGCTTTTCAAAATCGATTTTAGGTGCGATAGGTGGAATCGTAGGTGTCACGACCGTAGTGCTTCCGCCTACGGCTTTGTTCGCATCAATTTCACCCAGCGCATCTTCACGAATCGTCCCCTTAATAGTGAACTGAATGTCTTCAGCTGGGCCAATATCGGTGATTAGGTCAATGTCACTATTCGCATCATAGTCTGGTAAGTAAGTATCGACGCGAAGCTCTAGGCCTTGTGAAATCGTGTGGGTAATAGCAAAGCTATCAAACGCTTGCTCTGTTGCACCGCCAATCACTTCTACTTGAATGTCAGACACAATGTCACGAATACGGGTTTGGTCTGTCCAAACTTTGGCTGCGTTATCGACATCAAGCAAATAGATGACTTCCTCGCCTGGTTTATAGGTATCACCATCACGGTAAGCTCTACCACCAATCGAGAGGATCTGTTTACTCACTAATAAATTTTGTGCGTCTGGCTTAATCGTTGATTTTTGAAAGCTGCTACCGTTGTAGTTTGGCTTCACGATGACATTTTCTAACGCATCGTCTCGAATCTTGCCCTCAATAACAAAATCAATCCAACCACCAGGCGCAATGGATAGCTTTGGAATATTGATATCGACATTTGAACCACCCGCGTAACCACCAATATCTGTCACTAACTCACCCGAGGTAGTGGCTGTTACTGTCCAACCATATTGTTCAAACACAAAACCTTTCTGGTCATTCGGCTCTCCTGCGGCATTTTGCGCCAAGCGAGATTTAACCTTAGAAAACTCTTCTTTAAGCGAAGCTAAAAACTCCGTACCCTTACCTTTGTTTTCTATACGAAGGTGATAAGCAACGTCTTGCCCATTGTCACTTGAGTCAAAGTTATAGTTGGTTTTCTGAGTATTAAAGCTGGTGTCTGTGTAGGCTTTATGTGTTTTCTTAAGGTCAGCAGCCAACATATCAGAGCGTTCTGACGGCAAGTTATGGCTATCATCTACTCGAGCGATATTTTGAATAGAGCCCACCGCTTTTTCAGACACTTTCGCTTTGATTACGTAGCGAACAAACGTACCGCCTTTAGCAAATTTGCTACCTGCAATGTCAAACTCTGTATCAATATCATCGTTATCTGCAGTAACCCCTGCGTGCGAGAGACCACTATCGTCAACTTCGGTTTTTATGGTCCAAGAATCAAATGCTTGCCCCGTTGTATCATTGTAGTAGCGAGTGGATATTTCCTGGATCTTATCCACTATTCTGACATCCTGTAAGTGAACATTGTTCTTGTTCTCTAATAGGATTTGATACTCGATGTAACCACCCGGCGTATAGCCACCGACGAGTTCTGTTTTGCCATCTTTGTCGTAGTACTTCAGCACCCGCTTCTCAAAGACATATTTTTCCGTATCCGTTTTAGATTCGGCACTGACCGTATCATTGTCGACTCGAAGCAAATTCAAAATATCGCCGACGGCATTCTGGTTGACCGGCGCTGTCACGACGTATTGAATCGTTTCACCAGCAGGGACTGAGATATGAGTATTGATATCACGGTTGTCTGCCAGCGTGCCATCAAGATCTACTTCCGCGACTTTACTTCCGCCAAGTACCTTGGGTTCGATTTTCCAGCCGTTAGGGAATGCTTTGCCTTGAGTGGTATCGATCAGTTCCACCTCTATCGTGGAGAGCTCATCCTCAATTGGGATGTAGTAAGCACTGCCCTTACCGTCATTTTTAACCGTCAATCGGTAGGTCAGGTTTTCACCCGGCTGGTAGTTCTTTTGGTCGACTGTTTTGGTGAACGTTAAATGGTACTCGTATGGCTCAACGGTAATACCGCCAATAGTGATATCTCCGACCGCGTCATCACGAACAACGCCCTCAACCGTGTACCAAACAGAATCGCCACCAGCCACATCAATTGTTGTATCAATGTTTTCATTGTCGGCAACTACGCCATCCTGCTCCCCAGTCGTCGTGCCATTACCACCATCACTGTCCTCTTTACCTACATCTACGCTGAACGTGTCGTTAAACGGGTTTGCTGATGTTCCGTCGAGTAACTGAACACTCACGCCCTTAATGTTCTCGTCCACCACATGGTCGTTCATGTAGCCATTTTGAGAAGATAGCGTCACTTTATAGGTCAGCGTATCGCCTGGTGCGTAGTATCGACTTGGTGAGCCATTAACAAGGAGTTCGCGTGTCACATCGCCGCCAGATGCGACTCGCTCCATTTCATGGTGAGAAACATGCGAGGCTTCCGTCACTTGCTTGTAATCTCTGAAGATGTACGCATCGTTCGCTATTATTGGCTCAAGAAAGCCCTCGTTATCCGAGCCGATAACGTTGTCTTTGATGCGCGCTTTTATCTTAAATGTTCGGGTTTCACCAGCAGCCAAAGAAAATGTGGTGTTTTCATCCCCTTCAGGGTAAATCAAGTCGTCAGTCACCTTACCGCGCCAACCAGCGCCATCAGCGTAGTCGAACTGCCAATATTCAAACGGCGACTGATCACGATAGTTGGCGAAATGATCATCTTTTTGGTTCGCCAATAACGATTTGATTTGAGTGAGAGGGTCAACCAACTTAAGTCTGTCGGCTTTGTTTTCGCTGAGGTTAGCCAAAGTGATCAGGTAGGTAACGTCTTCTCCCGGGATAAAACGTCGTTTATCTGCTGATTTGACTATCGAGACGTTGAGTTTTTCATCACCACTGTCCCCTATCTCTGCAGATGCAGACTGATCTAGGTTGTTGATTGGGTCATGTATCTCCGCCGTATTTGAAATTTCATATTTTTCATAGTCACTTCGCACTAAACCACGGATTGTATAACGAACAAACCCCATACCTTGTTTCGTTTTCGGGTCGATATCCACCTTGGTATCAATATTGTTATTGTCGGCATAATTCGCAGGACTACCCGCATAGCTCCCTGTTTTATAAGGGCTATTATTTCGATCAGTAGATGAGCTTATTTCCCACTTTGAAAAGGCGTTCATCACTTTAATGTCGTCTTTCACCGACACTTCATTGGCGTAGCCAGCACCTCGGTTATAGACCGTCACATCAAACGTTACCCATTGCCCTGGAAAAAATTCACTTTCTTGAGTGGTTTTCACAACAACCACATCCGGCTCTTTCGGGTATACCACTGCTGTATCAGAAGTTGATTCTTGAGAGTCTGAGTCTGGTGTTTTCACCGTGACCGTATTATCAAAACGCTTGTAGAGAATTCTATCTCCATCGCTACGGTCCATTTGGCCGACTATGGTGTAGATAATCTCGACATCTGGCGGAATTTGAGCGGTTACATTGAGATCTTTATTGTCTTCAAAGTCACCCACTTTGGTATAGGTGTCATTGCCGTTTAACAGGGCATTATCCGATACAATTGCGGCCGAGATAGTCCACGAGGTAAAGACTTTCTTAGATTCATTATCTGGCTCCAGTACACCCGCTTCAATCTTAGAAATTTCATCGATAATCGAAACATTGGTTGCAAATCCGTTGCCTTTCTTGTTCTTCACGTGTAGCTGATAGGTGACTTCATTGTCGTTCTTTGAATAGCTCACACGTTCACTGTTAAAACCACCACTGGTGTTGGTTTTAACTGTTTTGTTGAGTGTAATTTCAAAATCATGAGGATCGGAGCCACGATCTGCATAAACGAAATTATCAACCGTTACACTGTTTTGGATATGTCCATTGGCTAAAGGATTCGTCTTGGCAGCAATGGTATAAATCACATAACTATGAGGCTCAATGGTTGCTTTAACGTCAAGGATCTTTCCGTCAGCCATTGAACCGTCTATCGAGCCAGAAATGCCTGTATCGGTAGCGCTTGCTGCGCTGCCATCAGAATGGAAAGCCTCAGCGGTAATCGTCCAGCTATCAAATGCTGGTTTCACTTCTCCGTACACGTTGACTGTTTGAACGGCGGTTAGGTCGTCAATAACTGGGATTTGGTCTGCAAAGCCGTCGCCATCATTATCAACACGAATGGTGTAAGTGAGTATGTCTCCGGCAGAATAGTAGCGAGAGTCGACATCTTTGCTTGCGCGCAGGTTATCTTCTGGCATTTGAATACCAGAGCCCTCTTCAGAGACATTGTCTGAACACGCGGGATTATCATCAATGATCAACCCGACACTAGAGTCATTAACTTCCGCCGTGAGCGTATAGGTAACTGTCTCACCCGGCGCGACATCAGGTGACAGCGTAACTGGTGAGGTTATCCAATTTCCATAGGAATAACTGCCCGGGTCCGTACCTTTGTCATCTTCTGAACTGCTCGGCTCAATTTTCCAACGTTTGAATGCTGAACCTGTACCGGCTCCACCAGCCTGCTCAGTCTGGACACACGTTAAGTCATCCACGACCGCTAAGTCATTAGCAAAATACTTAGACGAAGAGTTGGTCACTTTGATTTCGTACTCTACTTGGCCACTAGGCAGGTATTCAGATGCTTTGGTGGTTTTCTGGATATTGATTTCAGAATCGTTGACATCCAAAACCCGTTCAGCCTCTATCACTGAACCGATTTGGCTATCTTTCACCAAGTTCCCGCTCGCATCGTAGACAGCAGCATTGGCCCCCAAAACAGGCCCAATGGCGACAGGAGACAATTCAGCCTTGATCAGATATGTGATCGACTCACCTGGGTAGATGGATACGGTGTCATCAATCGGAATATTGGATTGGATACCAGAAGAGCGATAGTTCGATAATGAGTTATCGCCGATATCACTGACTTCAACGGTCCAAGAACGGTACGGGTTTCCATCAATATCAGAATGGTTATGTTCCGAAGACAGGTTATTCGCAAGGCCAAGTTTTGAAACCAGATCGGCAATATTTTGTTTGACGTGGTAGTCGTGGGCAATCCCTCCCCCTTGGTTGGAAACTTCAACCGTATAATTACGCTTGGTAGAAACGAGGTAAGGGTTGGTTTTATCCAGAGAATGTTCAATTTCAACCTTGGGCTCGCTCGGTGGGGTAACAACAGGTGTTGTTGTGACGTTTCCATCTTTAGTTGAAGAGTCGGCCATCACTTCAATATCACCAACCAAAGTATCAGCGATAGTTGTGTCGATGGTATACGTAAGGGAGCCCCCAGAAGCTATCCTTGCATCGGTAACATTGAGGTCACCAGAAGAGTTGTAACTCCCCAAATCGCTCGACGAGCCAGATTTCTTTCCTGATATGTTGATGGCTTGAAATGGCGATATTGTGCTTCCGCCATTAGAAGCGACGTTAAGGCTGTCCAGAGGCAAACTAATATCTAGCCCTCTAACATCATACCGACCCGTGTTCGTGACTTGGAGTGTGTAAGTTAACCTTCCCCCTACGGCGTATTCGGATTTATCGGCCGTCAATTCCATTTCGTATTGATACGCTACAGGTTTGAATACACTGCCCGAAGATGGAGTAAATGATTCCGAACTTCCGTCGCCGTTGATATCAGCTTCCACTGTTGTGGAACCCAACTGAATATCGCCGACTACGCTATCGCTCACCAAAGCTGAAATTGAATAGGTAACTTTTCCGAATGCAAACAACGTCGCATCAGCTACTTCGAGATTGGCGTCAGTGCCCGTGAAAGTGCCTTCACTAGAGCCCCACGAATGTGTGGCCGTCACAGAGGCAGAATCAAATGCTCGCCCTCCGGTGGAAGTTGTATCCCAAAAAAGATCTTCGATTCGAACATTTTTTAAAGGTTTAGCTGTCGTGTTCTTAATCTCAATTTGGTAACTGATGTACTCACTGTTTTCGTAAACTGCACTACTTGGGGATACGGTAACCTCAATTTCTCCCGCCGCTAGAGCTTGGAAAGAAGCCAAAGTACAAACACACACCAGTAGATGGCTCACACGAGCAAGACACTTATAAAACGACACGACACTTTCCCACTGTTAGATTTAGTAAGCTATGCCCAACAGCAGACAGTTCACACAAACAAGAAGCAGCCCAACATCAAACCGTCATAGTATTGACGGCTTGAAATTTGAGCGCCCAAAGTCGATAAACAAACTAATATCTTGTAATTTCAGGGAAATTTTCAGACTAAGTTCTGATTAACTCATTAAGTCACTGTAATTTGGCGGAAGTAATATACTCCCCAAAGGTCTCACACCATATGATTACAGTATTAAATTCAGAAATATCTGACACATTTGATATAGAGAGAGAGAATCTATCGAAGCGATTTACGTTGCCAACGTTTAACATTTGATCTTTATTAGCCATGAAGTCTACTTCCGTTTCGACGTAAACAGGAGAAAGGTACGCTTTGTAATCAGGCCCTGGTGCTAGTTCACCAACAAAGATAAGTTCACTGTTGGTGATAGAAACCGTTCCTTCTCCCCAGTGCAAGAAGTCGCTATCCGCACGTTCTCTTTCAAAAGTGCCGCTAAGTATCACTTCGTCTGGTTGGAGAGTAATTTCGTTGAGCTGCGAAGAAGGTGGTTGGATTAGAATAGGAAGCGCATAGATACCTAGAGCAAAGCCTAGTCCACCAATAGCAAGGTGGGAGAAAGTGAGTAGAATCCACTTCATAATTAACATCCTTGTCGAATATAGATACCATATAAATGTACACGACAATCAATAAGATAGCAGGATGCCATATATTAATTTGTAATAACTTTGTTGGTTTTTCCGTAAAGCTCACAATTAAACACGTTTAATATATAAACATTAGTGTTTTTAAATCAATGAATAACCTAGCCAAATCTAATGGTGGATACTTCAGCATATACACTTTTCGTTCGTATACTGGCTTTACATAAATCAGGTGAAGTGTTCTACTTTGGGCGTTATTGATAAAAGGAATCAGTGTGGGTAGCAGGGAAACTATTTTTATTGTTCAGACCGGTGAACTGCGTCAGGGTGAATTAACCACGCACCTTTCCTATACAGACTCAAGAGTGTTGGACTATCTCGTTCAACACCAAAGTGATGTCGTTAAAAAAGAAACGCTTAAGCAGTACGCTTGGGAACATACAGAAGTCACCGACTCATCGCTCGCCAAATCAATCGCCAAACTTAGAGAAGCGTTAGCCCCTTTTCAACTTTCTGATGATGTCATCGTATCGGTCCCTCGCATAGGTTACCGCCTCAAGCTAGATAACCCATCGCAATTGCTCGTCAAGCAGCGACTTGACTCCATCGAGGGGGTTCAACCCGAATCCGCTCCAAGTCCGTCTCTGATTACCAAAATTCGTAATAATAAGCAGTGGCTGTTCTTCCCGACGTTAATCAGTTGCTCGTTAGTTCTTATCGGGCTCTCGGTGCAAAACTTTTACCAAGTTCGGTTTGATAATTCAGCCTATTACCTCAATCCAAACAACATCATTCACAGTACACAAATTGCGAATCGTGAATTCAAAATCATAGCACCTAGGGGACACGTTTTGACCAAAGCTCAACGACACCTGATTCAAAGCATTGGCTGTGACTGTACTTATTACATAGAAAAGAACGATACAGCCCTCATCCTAAGTGTCTATCAGCCCGACAAGAAGTTTGGCAAGACCTATGCTTTACCACTTGACGGTATCGAACAGGCAGCGCAAGTAATTAGAAAAGAGATACACCCATGAGAGCCCTCCTGATATTACTGACGCTATCTGCCGGGTTATATTTGTTTAGCGAAAGCTATTACCGTAGCCACATCTCGATTGGGGGCGAATATCGCGCGCACTTCAGTGATTTGAGGAAAGAAGGCAACAAACTATACGAAGTCATCAAGGCGAGTATCACGGAAGATAAGTTCACGACAGATGTGTACTTGAAAGAGGAAGGTATTGATTCAGTTTCTGTTTTCCACTCTAAAGGTAAGTTTCTACGTTTCAAACACGGAACGTATCGTTATTCTGCGCAAATTACTGCAGAACAGAAAGCAGATATAAGTAACTTAGAGGCCTCAGAAGAATACGGAGACATGTTGCTGCGTAGCATCACAGAAGAGAAAGATATTCTTGAGTTACTCTATTTAGACAAGCATATAGCTATTGTTAGCAGAGGACAGAAAAGGCATATCTCTCTTTATGTACGCATAAAATAGCCTTTGGAGATAAAGTTTACGTCGGTGCTATATCTTTATAACCAAGGTGCTCATGAAGCCTCCACTCAACGCGGTCTCAATAATCACCTTGGTCAGTTTTTGAAAGGTTAATCTGGTGAGTAAAGTGAATATATGTCTCGGCTTATCTTGCCCCACCAAAGTAGTAGTTTAATCTCAGATACAACATATTGTCGTCTGCAAATTGATCAGAGCCAGAAACGCCAGCTAACCCACTTCCATTGAAATCAGGATTAGACACATAGCGATCCTCTGACTCCCAATAGTTCGCAGATACCTGGTATCCAAGTTCAACGCTAAAATCTCTCATGCGATACTCAGCACCAACTTGCCCACCAGCAACGATAGAGCTGTATTCATCTTCTACTCCAGAGTCATCGTATCCAACCATTAGCCCCGCGGTTAGATTAAATCTATCAGATAGGCCAAATATATAATCGTATGCAGTGTAATAGCGCGCTACGCTGATGCCAGCGAAGTCCTTGTCCATATACCCTAACTTCAATCTATGATGCTGAGAAAGTACAACACCCGTATAGAAGCCGGGGCTTATTTCTTTGTCAAACTCTGTATCTTCAACGCCAGATATCGTGCCTGACCCAACTCTTTCAATTCCGGGATTAGTTAAGTTGTAGCTTGCCTCCACCCCAAAGAATGGCTCGACTCCTCCCGCTAGCGCCATCGATGAAACGCATCCAGATACCACTGCCAAGCCCAATACCGCATATTTTAATTTCATTGCATGTTCCTATGTGTTGATAACCTTAAATCCTCAAATGATTGGCCAAGTGACCTCTCATCGATGTGGTGAATATTAAGAACAGCTAAGCTAAACCCCTAGTAAACTGTATTGAGCAGTAAAGAATTGCGTGGAATAAATCTAAAATGATATAAAAAACCCAATTAAACAAAAGGTTACACAAACCCCGCCACCACTATAAAGGTCGCTGTGGCATCAGATTGGTAGCAATTTCAGCCCTAGGCGATACAATACGCCCCCAAATAAAAGGCCAGCGAGACAACAATGCAACGCGACTACACTTTAAATAGCCTGCAATCTATGCCGAGAGAAGAATTGGAAGAATTCAGTTTGCGAATGATCCACCGATTAGTACCGGAAGAAGCGATGACCGAGCTGTTTACCTTTGAACAAGAAGAAACAGAAAATGAAGAACGCCTTCAGTCTGCCAAGTTCGACGCGATGCTCAGAATGAACGCTATCGCGCTCAGCGAACTTAATTTGGCGTTTAGTGAATCAGATAATGCTAAACAGAACATCGAGCGCATGACTCGGCTGCTACTATGGCACTTCTACGCGGTTTCATTTCATTTAGAAAAAGCGATTCCGCTAGAAATACACTGTGACAAAGTAGAAACCATCATTAAAACCATGCCTTCAGATGCGTTTGGGTGGGTGAAAACTCTAACAGAGTTACTGCACTACTATGCGGAAAAAAGCGATAGCCAGAACTAAGTCGTCACCGAGCGTCAGTTGATGCCACATCGCTCAGCTCGCACAACCAATAAATAAAAGCACTCCAATTGATAGAATAAACATATACTATTGATTGGAGTGTTTTTTTGTTCACAGGGTTGTGTTGTTGCTGTATCCAAATCCCATCTTATTTCTCGTTTTCGCTGGCTTACTATTCCCAGTATCTTCCGTCGCTAGCGAATCTGATACTGAAACCATCGACGAATGTAACACTGTGGACGACGACGCAGGATTTTTAGATAGCGCCTACGCTCGCCTCAATACCCGCTTCTGTCAACCTGCTGTTTGGTTCGATAACTTCTTTATAGATGAACGAGCCGATGAAGATGCCAGGGCTGGCACCCTCGTACGCTGGTACAACGATTTCTCTTGGGTTGAAAACGAAGGGTATAAATTCAAAACCAAACTTAAAGCACGATTCCATTTACCGAAAGTAACTCGTAGGCTCAAGGTTGTGTTCGAATCGGATGAAGAAAGCGATGTATTTGATCTATTCCCACAATCGTCGGAAGACGCAGAAAGTACGTTAGGTTTGCGATACGACTGGCTAAGTAAAGGCAGAAGCAGTTTCAACTTCAGAGTAACTGCAAGGCCGAGTATTGAAGCTCGCTATCAATATACATACCCATTTACCATTGATACCCTCGCCCGCTTCACCCAGAAGGTTTATCAAAGAAAGCGAGTAACAGGTGAATCCACACAGCTAGATATTGACCACTCTTTTAGCCCTGAGTATTTATTGCGTTGGACGAGTTTCGGTACCTACGAAGACGATATTAAAGGTTGGGAGCTGGGCTCAGGAGTCACACTCTACCAACACTTGTCCGACACCCAAGCAATGAGCTATCAGGCAAGCACTTCAGGAACCAACCGTCCTTATCATTACATCACCAATACCCACCTATCGGTCACTTATCGGCAGAACATCTGGCGAGACTGGCTATTCTACGAGCTAAAGCCAGAATATAACTGGAACAAAGAAGAAGACATTGAGCGTTACGAAGAGGCAAAGTTCACGCTGCGCTTAGAAATTACATTCCACAATATCTAAACGAACAACTAAAAAAGCCGCCCTACTGAGCTAGGGCGACTTTGATAGTTATCGGAGAGTTAGAGGGACTAGTTTTCCAAAATCACGCGTGCATTATGCGCTTGAATTGGACGGTTGTTTTCACCCATATTTTCTTTTAGTAACTCACCTTGAGCCTGTGACATTTCTACTGGATCTTTCATTACGTACCAGCGAACACCTTCACTACAAGGAGGTGTCGTTAACGAACCATTAAAGCGGTAGTAATCACCTTCTTTAGGCAGCAGATCAGCCACTTTGAACGATTGGCTTAAGTCCACGGAATTACCACTGCTTGGTAGTGACTGGCTGAGCTTTTTCAACGCTTGGTTTTCAGAGCCAGGCTTGAACATCACGGCAATCACGGCTAAGTTACCGCTCTCGTCAGCATGAACGAAGTGTGCCTCAAGCGGGTACTGCTTTCCTCTGATTAAGTTCTCTGATGGGGTATGAAAGTGGAACTGCTTTAATTCAAATTCCACACCATTGATCATCAATGTATTTTCACCATCTAGAGCGGCCTGCAATGTATGGCCGTTGTTCGCAAGGCTAACTACATTACCTTGGTAATTTGGTTTGATGTCTTTAAGGTCTGCTTCAACGATATTATTGATGTCTATTGGGCTTTGGTTTTTTCCCGTTTCACACTCTTTGGCTACCTTTCCCCAATGCTCTGGGCCATGATCACCTTCGTAGCCCCACTCTGCCGCATTTGCTGCTCCAGCAGCCATTACAGAAACCGATAATGCCAACAGTAACTTCTTCATCATTTCTCCATTTTGGGTTTTGGTTTTAATTAGTGATCTCAGTTTAATCACAACCTTATCGGGGTGAGCAACATGCAAACTTTGTTTGCTGTTCATCATTGGAATCAGTCCCTAGTAATTATGTAATTGTCTTAATTATCAAATACCTTTGGTAACTCAATGAAATAGGAAGCAAAACTCCACAACACTGTGTTACCCCCATAAGCAAGCAAAATAGATGAGAGAATCAGGCACAAAAAAGCCCGCAATCAGCGGGCTTTAACGTTCTAATTATTACTTACTAGCAACTATCCTATCCTTGTTGGTTTTGCTGCTTAAGTAACTGCTTGATCTCGTCAAGCTCTTGCTTCAATTCTGCCATCGTCGGTTCATTAAGCTCTTCACTTTCTTCAAGAGCAATTTTCTGACGCTCTTGCTCTAGTACATTAACCACAATACCGATAACCATGTTCAAGAAAGCAAATGCAGTAAAGAAGATGAACGACAAGAAGTAAATCCACGACAGCGGATAATGCGCCATCGTTTCGTACATGACACTTGTCCAACTCTCAAAGGTCATTACCCTAAACAAGGTGAGCATACTTATTGAAATATCACCCCATAGCACAGGGTTGATCGAAGCAAAAAACGTAGAACCCACTGCCGCGTAGATGTAGAAGATGATAAACATCAGCAACATCACGTAACTTAACTGCGGCAACGCTTTAACCAACGAGTTAATCAACAACCTAAGTTCCGGGATAATAGACACCATTCTTAACACGCGGAAAATACGTACTAAACGACCCAGTACCGCCATCTCGCTGTCTTGGATCGGAATCAAACTTACTACCACGATAAGTGTGTCGAATACGTTCCAGAAGTTATTAAAGAAGCGCTTTTTGTTCGGCTCCCCGATAAATCGGATCGTAATCTCAACTAAGAAGATGAGCGTGATACCGAAGTCTAAAACCTTCAGTAAACTGACCAAACTAGGCGGCATATCATAGGTGTTGGCGCCTATCATCAATGCCGAAAATACAATAATAGAAATAACAAACCACTCAAAGATCTTGTTATTTCTTAAACGATAGAAGCGCTCTTGCAGCGTTCTGTGCCCGGGTGTCATAAGCTGACTATCGACGGATTTTTCCATTTCAGTCATGGGTTGTCGTGATTCCTAATGAGTTTATATTGAGCTGACTTTGTGACGTTGATACGCCTATATTTTTGAGGTGAGACTATAACAAAACGTGATGTTCGTCGATGCGAAAATAGTGTTAAAAAATATTGGTGAAGACAATAAAAAAGCCGAACTTTCACAAGCTCGGCTTTTAATATTTTTGGAATCAGACAGTTAAGACTTATTCCCAGTCAAGAATCACTTTACCAGACATGCCGCTACGCATCACATCGAAGCCTTGTTGGAAGTCATCGATCTTGTAATGGTGCGTGATGATTGGTGTCAGATCTAGGCCAGATTGAATCAATGAAGCCATCTTGTACCAAGTTTCGAACATTTCACGACCGTAGATACCTTTGATAACCAAGCCTTTGAAGATAACTTGGTTCCAGTCGATACCCATGTCTGATGGCGGAATACCTAGTAGAGCGATACGACCACCGTGGTTCATTGTCTTCAGCATTGTGCTGAATGCCGCTTGAACACCTGACATTTCAAGGCCAACATCGAAGCCTTCTGTCATGCCCAGCTCTTCCATCACGTCTTCCAGCTTCTCTTCTGCCACGTTAACTGCGCGGGTTACGCCCATTTTACGTGCTAGATCCAAGCGGTATTCGTTTACGTCAGTGATTACAACATGACGAGCACCAACGTGCTTCGCCACAGCCGCCGCCATGATGCCAATTGGGCCTGCGCCAGTAATCAGCACGTCTTCACCAACTAGGTCGAACGACAGTGCCGTGTGCACAGCGTTGCCAAACGGGTCGAAGATAGACGCTAGGTCATCTGAAATGCCTTCAGGGATCTTAAATGCATTAAATGCTGGGATCACTAAGTACTCAGAGAATGCACCAGTGCGGTTTACACCAACACCCGTTGTGTTACGACACAAGTGAGTACGGCCGCCACGACAGTTACGACAGTGACCACAAGTGATGTGGCCTTCGCCTGATACACGATCGCCAATTTCGAAGCCACGAACTTCTTGGCCGATTCCTACCACTTCACCCACGTACTCATGGCCAACGACCATAGGTACTGGAATCGTGTTTTGAGACCATTCGTCCCAGTTGTAGATGTGGACATCAGTACCACAGATTGCCGTTTTCTTAATTTTGATCAGAATGTCGTTGTGACCAAGCTCTGGCTTGTCCACTTCAGTCATCCAAATGCCTTCTTCAGGCTTCAGTTTAGAAAGAGCTTTAATTTTCATAATGTTACCTAATTCATCTCGCCCACCGTTCGGGCGAGAATCAAAAATTCTGGTTATCTAAATTCGACGTTTGAGCGAATTAGATGATGCCCATATCTTTACCGACAGCGATGAACGCGTCGATTGCACGGTCTAGCTGCTCACGAGAGTGTGCTGCTGACATTTGAGTACGGATACGAGCTTGGCCTTTTGGTACGACAGGGAAAGAGAAGCCAATTACATAGATGCCTTTCTCTAGCGCGCGTTCAGCAAACTCTGCTGCCACTTTTGCATCACCCAACATGATTGGAATGATTGCGTGGTCTGCACCACCCATAGTGAAGCCAGCGCCTTCCATACGTGCACGGAAGTGAGCTGCGTTTTCCCATAGACGGTCGCGTAGGTCACCCGACTCTTCTAGTAAGTCTAGAACTCGGATTGAAGCCGATACAATTGCAGGAGCAACTGAGTTAGAGAATAGGTATGGGCGCGAACGTTGACGTAGCCAGTCGATCACTTCTGCTTTACCAGACGTGTAACCACCTGAAGCACCACCCATCGCTTTACCTAGCGTACCTGTGATGATATCGATACGGTCTACAACATCGTGATATTCGTGTGTACCTGCACCTGTTTTACCCATGAAGCCAACAGCGTGAGAATCGTCGACCATAGTTAATGCACCGTACTTGTCTGCTAGGTCGCAGATAGCTGGTAGGTTTGCAACCACACCGTCCATTGAGAATACGCCGTCAGTAACAATCAGAATGTGGCGAGCACCCGCTTCTTTCGCAGCGATCAATTGTTGCTCTAGCTCTTCCATATTGTTGTTTGAGTAACGGAAGCGCATCGCTTTACATAGACGAACACCATCGATGATTGATGCGTGGTTTAGTGCGTCAGAGATGATCGCATCTTCTTTGCCAAGAATCGTTTCGAATAGGCCAGCGTTCGCATCGAAACAAGAAGTGTAAAGAATCGTATCTTCTTTACCCAAGAATTTAGATAGCTTTTGCTCTAGCTCTTTGTGGATGTCTTGAGTACCACAGATGAAACGCACTGACGCCATACCGAAACCGTGGTCATCCATACCTGCTTTACCAGCTTCGATAAGAGCTGGGTGGTTTGCTAGGCCTAGGTAGTTGTTTGCACAGAAGTTCAGAACTTCTTCACCTGTCGAAATCTTTACCGCAGCTTGCTGCTGTGAAGTAATAACACGCTCTGACTTGTAAAGGCCTTCTTCCTTTACTTCTTCAATTTGAGTTTTGATCTGTTGGTAAAATGCAGATGACATTTCAAATTCCTTCCTAGTTATTATCTTTGTATCGCCCAATCGACTTAAACCAAAGTATGGTTGCTCGAATGGGCTTGTAGGGTGCTCTGCTAAATCGCAAAGCAATTCTGTTGCGGTAAAGTGTAATCCAACCCGCTGTAATGCATTAGAGCGTCAACCGGAAAAACATTAGTGAACCACAGGCACAAATAATCTTATTTAGTGACTTGGGTAACAATTCCGAATTTTGATGCTGATATATCAAACAGAAAAATCTTTGCTCAATTCAATATAGTCCTCCAGCTGCAGACTGAAGAGAATATGCGTCCTTTTTCACCACTTAAGGTCGTACTCATGAATATCTCTGATCAGTTAATCAAGGACGCTTTTGCCAAGGGTTGGCATACCTGCTTTTACCAACCTCTAGTCGAGCCAAGCCTTGATACTGTGAAGGGTGTTGAAGTCCTGTTTCGCCTTAAGACACCAAGCCACGGCATTGTTTCCCCTGCCTCATTTATCGAACGCGCATTCGAATTGGGTTTCGAACAAGACATTTTCCAAATCGTGCTAAGCACAGCATTGACCGAAGTTACCTCGCTGTCTTACCCATGCCCTGTTGCGATCAATGTAAGTTATAACGTACTAGATAACGAAAAAACCTATGAATCCGTTCGAGCTCTGCTTTGGGATCACTCCTATCCGGCACATATGCTGACATTCGAACTAAGCGAGTCAGACGACGTAACTGAATGCTCACAAGCATTGATAGATAAGTACAAAGCACTGGGGATCAAGATCTCTATTGACGATTTTGGCGCTGGTTATTCAAACATCAACAAGCTACTGGCACTCAATGTCGATGAAGTGAAGTTCGATAAAAACCTTATCAATACAAACCATCAGAACGGTTATGCACTGCTGAAAAGCATTCTATTGTTTTGCAAAGAGATGGGAATCGCCACAGTCGCTGAAGGGGTAGAAAACGCTGATACTCGCATTTACGTGCGTAATTTAGGCTTCGACCAGTACCAAGGTTTCCACTTTTCTAAGCCAGTTTGCTTTCAAGAGCTTAAAACTTTGGTTGCGGCATAAGGCTCAGCACAATGAAAATCTTAAAAGACAGCCAACTTCTCAACTCAGCTCAATACAACAACTTTGGCAAACTGAAAGTATTGATCGTTGACGACAGCACTCTGTTCATACAAAGCATCAGAAAAATCCTGTCCAAGCTGAAAATCGATGACAAAAACATTCAACATGCATCTGATACCAAACTGGCGTCGTGGTACCTCAAAGATAAAATCGAAGACGAGGGGTATGACATCATTATTTGTTCGTATCGATTCAAAAATCGTCCGCTTGGGAGGGATTTTCTACGCTATTTAGAAAAAGAGCAGTTCCGAACAAAACTGACGTCATTGATCGTGACAGACAACACCCTTGATCTCGATACTGCTCGTGAAATCGATACCAATATCCCAGACGGCTTTATTGCTAAGCCATTTAATCACAATCAGTTCGTGGCTAAGCTCACTAAGATCGTCCAGAAAAGTATCAAACTAAAGCCACTTAAGAACGCATATTTTGGCCGCGCATACGATCAGGTCATTGAAAAGTCAGAACAACTACTGTTCGAAAGCCCTCAGTATGCCAGTGAGATTATGCGCTTAAAGTGCCTAGCACTAACGAAACTGAAGCGCTTTGAAGAAGCGATTCAATGCTGCAAGTCAGAACTGCAAACAAGTGCCGAATGGCCCCTTGTACAACTCGTCGAGCTATACAGTTTGTTGGGGAAACATACGTTAGTCACCGATTTGCTCGACAGCGAACCGTCAATCAAATCGCACCCTAAAGTGAGCTGGATCTTACGTGAAAACAACGTTGAAACCGACACATGTCAGTCGGTAATAAAAGAGTATATGAAATCCAATGAAGACCATGAAAAGATCATCAAAGCCGCGGTTCTTCACATGTACAACCTCGACTATAGCTCGGCTTCGGACACTCTCACTCGTTATATCAGGCATAACCGAAGCAACCCACTACTTGAAAAGCGCGCAATGTTGTTTCTTCAATGTTTGCGTGCATTGGAACAAGTATTTGTAGGCAAACCTAAATATGTAGAGCCACATATTTTCGACAAGTTAGTTTCAGAGCAAGATAAACAGGACAATCTGTACTTTCTGTTTATGTATATCCTGAAAAACTACGATAAGAAGTCACTGTTCAAAACCCGTCAGCATATCGAAGCCTTTAAAGCTCGAGCACTGTATTGCAATGATAACTTAGTACTTATTCTGCTCGCTTTAGCGTGTTACCACCTTGGGCTAAACGCTAATGTGAAAATGTTGCACAACAAACATCTTATGTTCGTGGAAAATGATTACTTGTCTATTGTGACAAACAAAGTGTTTGAAAGCTTAGTTCAGCACAGTGCCGATAAAGAGCTGCACTTCGATTTGAAACGAGACTCAGATCTATCTGCGTTAGAGTCAATGACAGCTCAATCTCCACTCAACCAACACTATCACGAAAGTTTTGTATCGCTGATTGCACGTACACTCGCGAACAAACCAGTGAAAAAAACCAAGGGATTTCTATCTAATATTGAGACCAGCATTAGCTTCCTCAAAGACTCATACAAAGATCTTGGGCAGCACAACAATTTAGTGAGGTTAAAAGCGGAATACGATCAAATTAGGTTTCACCTAAGATAAATTCGATGCTCTTTTTCTTCATTTTTAGATCGTGATAGCGAATGTACTTAAAGTACACGTCATTGCGAGTTTGAATGGTTTGCGAGAAAGGATTCTCCACCACTTTTTTGATACTTGAACGGAAACACGTCAAACCATGTTGAGTGCCTACTGGCTCCAAATAGAGGTCGTAGAGGAACTGTGCCATCGCTGGGTCAATTGTTGGAAAGTTGAACTCCATATCATTGGTATGCTTCGCTAAATAATCGAAAATACGCCGGCGGATCACTATGCTCACAGCGCCCACGCTGAGCAGCGTATGGGTCACCCCATCGTATATTACATGGCCGAGAATCACGCTCTCACGCATAAAAGACAGAACCACCACCGACGCCGGGCGAAACGACATTCTCTCTATGATCTGGCCGATATCCTGTCCGTAAAGCTTCTTGTGTAGTGCACACATCAGCGCTAATCGCTGTGGATCTGCATCGGCATAAGTCGCGTGTTCAACATGAGAAATTTGGTAGTCGTACACCGCATCTTGATTAAAGACTTGATCCATCAACTTGCTCGCCGATTTCACCCGCCCCATTTCTTCAATAGAAAAATCGTAATCTACCTTAAAAAAGCTGGCTAACCCTAAACGACGAACAAAGCTGGGTATGGTTTTCCCTCGCTCCCATTGACTCACCGTCACTTGATTGACCCCTAAAAATGCGCGATGAGATTGAGACAGCACTTCTACCAACTCTTCTTGAGAAAGCTGCTTTTGCTCACGTAATTCTTTAAGCCGATGAGAGAAATTATCTTTGTTCATTATGCTTCGCTCACACTTCTCTTTATGGATCACATAGTTACCTTATCTCCTTAGTGTAGAACACTCGGCTGTAAAATTGGTATCACAATCCTATACACGACTCAGTTTCTGGTGCTACAAGTTGAACTCTCCTCTCGAATACGCTTTACTTCGGCTATTCACTGAGTGCTCCACCCTAATCATCAGAGTCTTCTGTTACTATGCTCAATCCGAAACTCATTTCTCTGCTACCCGATCTTGCTTCATTTATCCTCGTCGTCGATGAGGGAAGCTTTACCGCAGCAGCAAAAAAGCTCGATGTCACACCTTCAGCATTGAGTAAGCTCGTCACCCGCTTGGAGAGCTCGCTGTCTGTTAAGCTGTTCGAAAGAACCACACGTAAACTGGTTATCACCCCTACTGGCCGTCAGATTTACGACCAAGCGATTTTAATGGTCAATGCTGCCCAACAAGCTGTAGAACTTTCAACATCGGACCATACCGCTCCGACGGGCTCTCTCACCGTAGCCGCACCAGAGGCGTTTCTTAACTCGGTACTGCAACCTTTTGTCGTACCATTTTTGCAAAAGTACCCAGACATTCAGCTCAAGCTTCGTGTTGCTGACGGTGAAATCGATTTACTGCGTGACCGAATTGATATCGCATTTAAACTCACCGACAAGCCTGACGAAAATTTAGTATTAAAAGAAATCGCTTCAACCAACTTAGTGTTGTGTGCAAGCCCTGAATACATCGCTCAGCGTGGGGAACCACAACACCCTACGGATTTAGAACAGCACGACTGTCTGTACTTAGCAGAAACCGAGCGCGATAACCGCTGGGAGTTTTTTAAAGGGGATGATTACCATACGGTTTCGGTTACAGGGCGCTACGCGGTCAACCATTCACAAATGCGCCTACGTGGGGTGAAAGATGGGCTAGGCATCGGCATATTCCATGACTTCGTGATCAGCGATGCGCTACGCAAGAAAAGGGTCATTCCAATACTGCAAGATTGGACGATTAAAAGTGCTTATCACGGCGCTATTGCTATGCAATACCCGCAAACCAAATATATGCCTGCTAGGCTAAGAGTGTTCATCGATTTTGTTATGGAGAACCTCACTACGACAGGCTCAACGGAGCCTAGGAGTTAACGGAGTGAGTGATATGAAGGAAGAGTCAATGTTCAAACGTATTCATCATGTTGCGATAATTTGTTCGGATTATCTCGTTTCAAAGCGATTTTATTGCGAGGTATTAGGGTTTAAAGTTTTAGCGGAAACCTACCGCGAGGCGCGCGACTCATACAAACTCGACCTTGAGCTTCCTGACGGTTCGCAAATCGAGCTATTTAGTTTTCCAGATACCCCTGAACGCCCGAGCTATCCAGAAGCTCAAGGCTTAAGGCACCTAGCTTTCCATGTCGATAATATCGAACGCGTAGTGGATTACTTGGTTGGAAAAGGCATCGATGTTGAGCCAATTCGTACTGATGAATTGACTGGCAAAACATTTACCTTTTTTGCCGACCCAGATGGCTTACCACTCGAGATCTACCAATCTTAACTGAGCAACAAAAAGCCCCGCGACTTAGCGGGGCTTTTACATTAGCTTAGCGCTAAACGGAGCTTCGCTACACGCCTAATCAGTAGCCAATCGATTAACATTGCTACAATGATACTGATACCTGCCAGTGGAAATGCAATCGCAATAACAACCAGAGTCACCGCGCCTGTTTTCCAAATCGCATCTCGCTCAAAGCGTGGCGGAACACCCACTTTTCCTACCCCACTTGGTCGTCTCATCCACCACATCAAGACACCCGTTACCGATATCACAATGAATAAGACACATATCAGAGCATTCGCCGCCTTGTTAGCGACTGAGATGTCACCTTGGTGAAGCGCAATACCCGCCGCCATGGCTTTGGCTATCAAACTGTAATCTTGCCAAGTCACATCGGCCAATAGTTCGCCAGAATACTGATCCACATGCGAGGTTCTATCCTGAGTGGGATCACTAATGTCGCCACTCATCGTGTTTGCAGAAACAGTAAATACACCGGTTTCTGAACGAGGGAAGTTGATTCTATAGTGAGTGAAACCCATCGCTTCTGCTTTGGCGACGACGGCATTGATGCCAATGTTATCCATAAACACTTCGCCACTTTCCATCATAGCGGAGTGATCATGCGATTCAGGCACTGGCGTTTGCTCTAGATTCCAAGGCATTTCTTCTTCACTGCCATGGTTTAGGTCTTTATGTGTCAGCGAAGATAATGGCACATCATCCCACTTTTGCGCCGGAAACGTGTTCCAAGGCTGCACGAATTTGGCACCCCAGATGCCGGCCCAAGCCAACCCAGACAGAACAAAGAACAACAGCACGAGTGAGAGCACACCACCTATGTTAGTATGCAGATCTCTCAGCAGCGTGCGACTGCCGTTTTGCAGTCTAACCTTAAGAAACCCAGCAGCGCTTGCTCTGTCGGTTGGCAACCACATATAAATGCCAGACACCAACAATAAAATGGTCAAACTTGCGGCCATCTCAATGAGAAAATCACCGGTTTCACCCACCAGCAACGTCCCGTGAATGTCGTTCGCCAATTGATACCAACTTTCGCTGCGGTCAATTTCACCTAGCACTCTGCCAGTGTATGGATCGACGGTCACCAATACTGTTTCACCGTTGCTCTTAGTGACAGAAAACCGATTCGCAGTGGTGGAACTAGGAGCGGTAATGAACTGAGTAACACTAGCGTCAGGGTACGCACTTTGAACTGCGTCTAACTGCACCGAGGGGGTCACTTGCGCGATCTGAGGAGTCACTTCAATGACATCGCCATATCGGGCAAATTCGATTTCATCATCGAATAACATGACAAGGCCAGTGAGAGAAAGCATCAGCATGAACGGGACGACAAATAAACCCGCATAGAAGTGCCAGCGCCAAGTGAGAAAATAGAGTGTTTTTGCTGACTGAGCAGCGTTTTTCGCAGAGTCTGCTTCCTTTTGCGTTGATTGATTCAACATTATTTTTCCTTATTACACGCGAAAAAACACCACCGCTAATATAAAAAGCGGAAGTGCTGAGCGTGATGACTTTACTTAAGTGATTATTTTAATTTTGGTTATTTAAGTCGCTAGGAAACGAGGAGGTGCACGAGGAACATGCTTTTCAAACCGGACACTTAGAGCCAAAAAAGTGTAGCGGTCTAGAAGAGCAATACTTTGCGATGAAAGTAAAGGAGGTGTTGGAAGGTTGTCGTGATGAAAGCTGGAGAAGTGACTAAACGGACAAGGCTTGCCATTATGGGTTTCTGCTGTGCCTTCTTCTATTTGAACCAGCTCAAAGCCATTTACGGTACATAACGTCGCCCATACCCCAGCACTACTGCCGTGCGCGTTGATCACCGGCATCAAGGTCACAAGCACCCAGCTGAGGGCACTTGCTAATAGCATTGAGCGATGAAACGAGGCTGACTTAAACATTGGGCGACCCGAAAGAATTGAGCCGATACTATAACTTTAGCAGATAGATATTTCCGCTTTAAACCTCTCAAAACGCTACAAAATATTATCGATATTTACATTTTCACTACAGAGTCACAAACAAAAAAGCAGCGCTTATGCGCTGCTTTCTAACATTTAGGAAGTCATCACCAATGTGATTTAACCGAACAAACGGCTCCAGATACTTGGGTTACGTCTATCATGATATTCAATTCGAAGATCATCCACTTCTCGCAACAGCTCTTGCGCTTGCTCTAAATCACCCGCTTCGATTTGCGCTTCAACGCCGTCGATAGCTATCGCGAGTTTTTTAAAGCCTTCCATGTATAACTCTTGCTTTTCTACAGGGTATTCAGCTTGCTTAGACTGCTCAACTAGCTCTGCTAGATTAACAATCGGTTGCTGCATCTGCTCGATACTCTCTGCTTCTGCAGCTTGTTTAAACTCGAAGCGCATTTTTTTCATGGTTTGAGTAAGGTCGAAAGGCTGAGCAAACGCACTTGAAGCAAATGCTAGGCTCGCCACTAGGCCAGCGATAGCAGGAATATTGTTTTTCATATTGGAATAATTACTTTTTATCGTTGAGTTCGAATATTACTTTTTTGTCACTATACCGAACATAACAATAAAGGGAGAGTAAGAAATTGTTTCAATTTGCGAAATGGCTACACACCACAATTGCTTATTTCGATAATGGCTTACTCTGTTCCTTCTGACTTTCCGACGCGCCTTAAAGAGTATGATACTCCTCAATCGGCTCTCGGCCTCTCAGCTCAAGAAAATCGAGAAACTGCCGTGGAGAATGAGTAATCACCTTGTCACCGGAAATCCCAACTTTATCCAGTAATTCACTCACCAAGCCTAGGTTGCCAACATCATGGCAAAAATGTGCATCACTCCCTGTAGTGACAAAAGCGCCATGCAATTTCGCTAACTCGGCAATCTCGTAACAGCGCTCAACGCTGCCTACTCGGCTATTACCTTTCAATGTAGTGTTATTGATCTCTATTGCCACATTGTGCTCCGAAGCACATTGAATCACTGCGTCAAAATCAAAGTCGAAATTGGGATTCCCAAGGTGGCCCAGCGCATCGACACGACCACCACGTATAACATTAATGAGCGCTTGAGTGTGAGCCGCTTTATCCGCAGGTTTAAATACAGGTTCATGGAAACTCGCGATAACCCAGTCTAGGTTGCGGTCGACAGAAAGAGGGATGTCGATGTCACCGGAGGTGTTCATGATGTTTGACTCAACACCACGAATGACAGCAACGCCTTCAAGAAAACGAGGGAGAACACGTTGATTAGAGAAAAACCAATAGTGTGGAGCGCCGGGCATGGTTTCGGAGTGGTCAGTGGTACAAAACATTGCTAGACCATTTTCTTTGGCCAATTTCGCATTTTCAATTAAGGTGCTATAAGCATGCCCACTGGCATAAGTATGGGTGTGCGTGTCGACAAGTAACTTCATGAACGGCTTAACTATCTCTATTCGATTTACCGCCTAGTTTAGCAGCTTCAATCTTGCTCACAAAGTAGCTTAATCATGGGTAACGCTCGCTCCCAACCGTTGTTGAACATTGCGGTAAACTCTTGGTGTGTGTTGATTTTCACTTTGAGCAACACGCTCGACTCAAGCGAGACTATTTCAAACGATTCACTCGAACCAATCCACTTTCTTGCCACGTCGCTATTGATGTCTTGGATATGATCGGGCGTGAAAATCGCCACGTGATGATAGGAAAGCAGCTTACCCTCTTCAACAGTATCAATCACAGCGCGAGTCCCACCTAACGCAGGGTCAAAGAAAGTCATGTCTGCCCCTTCTCGCCATTCACCTTTGAATTGAGATTGGGGAGAAAAGGCCGCGGCCCACTTCTGATAACTTTCAAGCTCAGTCAAGATAGCCCACAAATTTTCAGCGTTCGTTTCGATTTCTATTTGATAATTAAGCGATTGCATATCACATCCCTAAAAAGCGTTGTTTATGCCCGAATGCCTTGGAGCGAACAGGTTACTTCACTGGATCATTTTCCAAGAAAACCAGTGACATCGTTCTGAATCCCGCGTCTTTAAGTCATTTGGGTATATTAGGTATAGAAGATAAAAATGACAAAACATCGGAAAACGAAGGGAATTCCTTTATAGAACGGTGGCTTTTTATTCTTTTTTGAACTGACTCACGTAATTTCAAGTGGTTAAATTTTCCGTCTTTTTTTGCATCATCGATAGATTAGACAATAATTAGATCAGTCAATTGCCCAAGGAAGAGCAACATGAGAAAGCAGCGCTACTCGCTGAGTATTCATATTACTAGCCTGTTTTTGGTGCTGACTACACTCGTGGGTGTCGTCCTTATTTCAATCAGCTACCAACACTCTCAGCAGTTGCTCTCCGGCAGCGCGAAAGAGCTCAGCAATGAAAACAGCCGTAAGCTTGAATCAGCGTTTAAGCAAAGCGCGGGCCCTATTCTCACCACTCTGGACTTTATGGCGCTGAGCGCCAGCACGGAAGATAAGAAAGTTCCACTTAAGCAAAAACGATGGCTTGCCTCAATTGATCTCATTTTTCAGCGTAACGAAGGACTAGTTGCGCTCTATTATGGCAATGAAAGCGGTCAGTTTATTCTCATGCGTCCACTGCGCGACAACAAAGCTCGAGAACGATTTAACGCACCAGAAAAAGCCAGCATATTCATCAATCATACTCAGGCTAATGGCCTGAATGAGTTCTATTATCTCGACGGTAACCACAACCAAGTCGGCTACACCAAAACCAACGATAACGAATTTGATCCACGAGCTAGGCCTTGGTTCATTAATGCCGATTTGGATGGTGAAATTCGTCTCACTGAACCTTACTTTTTCTATTTTCTGCAAACCACTGGCGTTACCTTGTCTCGAAGATCGATCAATGGCAGTGCGGTAGTCGGCGCCGACTTCACTCTGGATTCTCTGTCCCAACAAATAAGCTCCATAGGCTATTCAAGCAACTCAAAGCTTGTTCTATTCGACAATCAGTTCAAAGTGTTGGCCCATCATCAATCTGGGGTTGAATTAGGAGAAGAAGAGCAAAAAGCCAGAGCGACACTCAACAACGGCGTGTTCGTCAATATGCTCGACCGTAATAGCAGCCAAACCCTTTATGAGAATGTATTTTTCGATGAACAGAACTGGTCGGTCACGCTGACACCAGTCTCTCTGAACAAGCATGTCAGGCTGCTTTTGGCCGAAGCGACACCGCAAGATGACTTACTCGCAAACCTGATGTCGATGCGAGACAAACAAATCACCGTGGCCCTAACCATGCTGTTAGTCAGTTTTGTGGTGGTTTGGATCATCGCCAAACGCTTAGCTAACCCGTTACAAAACTTGGTTCTGCTCACTGATAACATTGCGCGATTCGACTTCAAGAAAACTCGTTATCCAAAGAGTATGATTAAAGAGGTCTCTAACCTCACTGAATCAATCGAACTGATGGAGCACACACTGCATGACTTACTTCGCTTGCTCCGAGAAACCGCAAGCAACCAAGATTTTAACCTACTGGCCAAGACCATCACTCACCAAAGTTATTTGGTGACTCGCGCCGAAACGATTATTTTGTTTGTCCACTCTGAGAAAGAAAACAAATTCACTACCGCAGCCAACCACGCGATAATTCCGTTCAAAATCGAAATTAATGAGTTTCTCTCTGACACGCCTTGGCTAATGACGGAACTTAAAAAGGGAGAAACCATCCACCTAAATCGAGACGATAACGCTATTGGCCCGCACCGCGACCACTTCTATAACTCTGATGTGTATTTCTTCCCGTTACTTAACCGAGAAAAACATCTCGTTGGCGTGCTTACCTTGGGCTACGAGCGAGCAATTACCAAAGAACAAAGCGATAAACATGCCTTCCTGAGTGAATTGCTCAGCTTTGCCGAGATCGCCAAAGACAACATCGATCAGATGCAACAACAGAAAGACATGCTTAATGCTTTCATCGAACTAATGGCTTCCTCCATTGATACGAAATCACCTTACACTGGCAGCCATTGCCAGCGTGTGCCAGCGCTAACCAAAATGCTCACCGAGGTCGCGGCCAAAGATGAACAGTACTTCCCTCGATTTGGGATGACAAACCAACAATGGGAAGAATTGCATCTAGCGTCTTGGTTGCACGATTGCGGTAAAGTCACTACTCCGGAATACGTCATCGATAAAGCGACAAAACTGGAAACCATCTATGACCGTATTCATGAAATACGCATGCGATTTGAACTACTTAAGAAACAGGCTGAAACGGACTACTGGCAAGCGTTACACAAAGGCGGTAACGAGTCAGAACTCAAGCTCGCGCTTCATGAGCAGCACCGAACCTTAGATGAGGAATTCGCCTTCGTTGCCAAGTGCAATATTGGTGGCGAATCGATGAGTGAAGAAGATATCGCCAGGCTGGCCCAGATTGGCGCTCGTGAATGGACGCGAACACTGGATGACCATCAGGGCATATCCTGGATCGAAAAACAGCGTAGCGACTCCAAATATACCCTTCCGACGCAAGAGAAGTTATTGGCTGATAAAGCGGTTCATCGCGTTGAATGGCCTCGTGGGGAAAACCCAAAACAACATTGGAATGAACCTTATATTTTGGAACCAGGTAGCGTCAAATACGACCGTGGAGAGTTGTATAATCTTTCTATTCAAAGGGGCACCCTGACCTCTGAAGAACGATTTATTATCAACGATCACATCATTCAAAGTATCTCGATGCTGAATCGACTTCCTTATCCCGAACACCTCAAAAACATTCCCGAAATTGCAGGGGGTCACCATGAACGAGTCGATGGAAAAGGTTACCCTAAAGGCTTGAGTGACGAAGAGTTATCTGTACCTGCACGTGTTATGGCCATTGCTGATGTATTCGAAGCACTCACATCTTCAGATAGACCATATAAGAAAGCGAAGAGCCTCGATGAATCGATTCACATCATGACCGACATGGCGACCACCGGGCACATCGACCCTAAGTTGTACCTGCTGTTTCTTGAAAATGGAATCGACCAGATCTATGCCGACGAGTTTTTAGCGCCAGAACAAATCAACTCTATCGACCGCGAGTTCCATCTTCAAAAGGTCAGAGAGTATCTAAAAACTCTTTTCTAACGCCACCGAATAGCCCCTAGCCTTTGCCGCACTCAAATATAGAGTAATAACTTCATTTTTAACCAAAATATCACTTAGATTATTACTCTATGTTTTTTAATGACTTAGCAACAAAATGAGTCATTATTTAAACGATTGCGCTTTCGACTATTGATGTGCATCAAATAGTCATGGACAATACGCACCCGTGTCGAAAGTGATCTGCATCACTTTCAAGAGCAGCAAAAGTTATCGATTTTGGCTATCGGTACGATAGGCAGAGTCAATTATCAAAATTTGTGTGACGCTGTTAACGTTAGCGCTCACCTAATACCGTGTTTTTAAAGGGAAGATGATGGTAATACCTGAAAACAGCAGCATCGTTATTTTTGGTGCCTCGGGAGATTTAACTTATCGTAAGTTGATCCCAGCTCTCTATCACCTATATGCAAGCGATCAGCTTCCAAAGTCTTTTGCTATTTTGGGCGTGAGCCGAACTGAGTACAGCGACGATTCATACCGCGAAAAACTCAAGAAATCGCTTCAAGAAATGGAACAAACCGAGCCAGCAGTGCTCGACGCTTTCATCAACCATCTTCACTACCAAGCCATTAACACTTCAGACTCTCAAGACTACGCTAAACTAGTAACTCGTCTTGACTCACTGTCTACTGAATACGGCTTCGAGCAACGTAACACTCTATTCTACTTGGCGACCCCACCAAGCCTATACAGCGTTATTCCTGCAAGCCTTGCCCAGCACGGCCTAAGTAACGAAGACGATGGTTGGAAACGCCTCATCATCGAAAAGCCATTTGGCTACGACCTAGAGTCAGCACAAAAGCTCGATAAAGAAATTCACGAGCATTTCCAAGAGCATCAAATCTACCGTATCGACCACTACCTTGGTAAGGAAACGGTACAGAACCTACTGGTTCTGCGTTTCTCAAATGCGATGTTTGAGCCACTTTGGAACCGTAACTTTATCGAATACGTTGAAATTACCGGTGCCGAGTTTCTTGGCGTTGAAGAACGTGGTGGTTACTACGATGGCTCTGGTGCGGTACGTGACATGTTCCAGAACCACCTGCTTCAAGTTCTTGCGATGGTTGGTATGGAACCACCAGCACAAATCAACGCAGATTCTATGCGTGACGAAGTAGTAAAAGTTCTGCAGTGTTTGAAACCTCTAGACGAAGAGTCACTGCGTAAAGACCTTGTTCTTGGCCAATACACAGCGTCTGACGTTCGTGGCGAACACCTACTGGGCTACCGTGAAGAAAACGGCGTCGCTGACGATTCACGTACTGAAACCTACATCGGCCTAAAAGCGTACATCAACAACTGGCGTTGGAATGGCGTGCCATTCTACGTACGTACGGGTAAGCGCCTACCTACTCGCGTTACTGAAGTGGTTATCCACTTTAAGAACACACCGCACCCAGTATTTGGTCAAAACGCACCTGAGAACAAACTGATCATCCGTATTCAGCCGGATGAAGGCATTCAAATGAGCTTCGGCTTGAAAGAACCAGGCGCGGGCTTTAAAGCCAAAGAAGTGAAGATGAACTTCTCTTACAACGATTTGGAAGAGACTCAAATGCTAACCGCTTACGAGCGCTTATTGCTTGATGCTTTGAACGGCGATGCTACTCTATTTGCGCGTACTGATGCGGTAGAAGCATGTTGGAAGTACGTTCAGCCTATTCTCGATTTCAAACAAGACCCACAAGCACTATTTGGTTATGCCTGTGGTACATGGGGACCAAAAGAAGCAGATGATCTACTTCAACGTGCTAACCGCGCTTGGCGTTTCCCATGTAAGAACCTAACAGATACGGACTACTGCGAATTATGATCAACCATAAGATCTTTCAAACCGCGGAACAGGTTGTTGAAAGCCTAGCGAACGACATGAAAACGTTCAGCGAACTAGGTCGCCCTGTTCATATTTCACTGTCTGGCGGCAGCACACCTAAGATGCTGTTCAAGCTACTAGCGACAGAAACATACGCAACCTCAATCCAGTGGAACAACCTACACTTCTGGTGGGGTGACGAGCGCTGTGTAGCACCAAATGACGCTGAAAGTAACTACGGTGAAGCAAATACTTTGCTTTTCAGCAAAGTCAAACTGCCAACAGACAACATTCACCGCATCCGTGGTGAAGAAGAGCCAAAAGCAGAAGCAGAGCGCTTCGCGAAAGAAATGGCAGACGTGATTCCAACAGAGAACGGAACGCCTGTTTTCGATTGGATTCTGCTAGGCGTGGGAGCCGACGGCCACACAGCTTCGCTATTCCCAGGTCAAACTAACTATCAAGATGAGAACCTATCGGTATTGGCTTCTCACCCTGAATCAGGCCAGATTCGTGTTTCTAAAACAGCAAAAGTTCTAGAAGCCGCTAAACGTATCAGCTACCTAGTGCTTGGCGCAGGTAAAGTTGAGATCGTTAACGAAATTCATACTACTCCAGCAAGTGAACTGCCTTACCCGGCAGCGAAAATCCAGTCTAAAGCTGGTGAAACGGAGTGGTACTTAGATTCTGACGCAGCAGCAAAAATCGCGTAATGCGAGCGTCCAAATAGGAAAATTGGAGACAAACAATGAAAGGTGATATCGGTGTAATTGGCCTAGCAGTAATGGGTCAAAACCTTATCCTAAACATGAACGACCACGGCTTCAAAGTAGTGGCTCACAACCGTACTGCTGCGAAGGTAGATGAATTCCTTGAAGGTCCAGCAAAAGGCACTAACATCGTTGGTGCTTACTCTCTAGAAGAGCTAGTAGAGAAGCTAGAAGCACCACGTAAAGTGATGCTAATGGTTCGTGCGGGTGCTGTTGTCGATGCGTTCATCGACAACCTAATTCCACTTCTAGACGAAGGCGACATCATCATCGACGGCGGTAACACTAACTACCCTGACACAAACCGTCGCGTAGCGCATTGTCGTGAGAAAGGCATTCACTTCATCGGTACTGGTGTATCTGGTGGTGAAGAAGGCGCGCGTTTTGGTCCTTCAATCATGCCTGGCGGCGCTGCTGAAGCTTGGGAAGCGGTTAAGCCAATCTTCCAAGGTATCTCTGCAAAAACTGACGCTGGTGAACCTTGTTGTGACTGGGTTGGTAACGACGGTGCTGGTCACTTCGTTAAGATGGTACACAACGGCATCGAATACGGCGACATGCAGCTTATCACTGAAGCGTACCAGTTTATGAAAGATGGCCTAGGTATGTCTGCTGACGAAATGCAGGCAGTATTTGCTGACTGGAACAAGACTGAGCTAGACAGCTACCTTGTTGAAATCACTGCTGACATCCTTGGCTACAAAGATGAAGACGGTGAAGCGCTAGTTGAGAAGATCCTAGACACTGCTGGCCAAAAAGGTACTGGTAAGTGGACTGGTATCAACGCACTAGACCTAGGTATTCCTCTAACGCTTATCTCTGAGTCTGTATTCTCTCGTTGCCTATCTGCACTGAAAGATCAGCGTGTTGAAGCTGAATCTCTATTCGGTAAGACAATCACACCAGTTGAAGGCGATAAGCAAGAGTGGGTTGACGCACTTCGTCAAGCTCTACTTGCTTCTAAGATCATCTCTTACGCTCAAGGCTTTATGCTAATGCGCGAAGCGTCTAACGAGAATGGTTGGGACCTAAACTACGGTAACGTAGCGCTAATGTGGCGTGGTGGTTGTATCATCCGCTCTGCATTCCTAGGTAACATCCGTGATGCGTACGAAGCGAACCCAGATATCGCATTCCTAGGTTCAGACGATTACTTCAAAGGCATCCTACAAAACAGCCTGAGCGCATGGCGCAAAGTAGCGGCTAAGTCGCTAGAAGCTGGTATCCCAATGCCTTGTACTATCTCTGCACTTTCGTTCCTAGATGGTTACACTACAGCTCGCCTTCCTGCTAACCTACTTCAAGCTCAACGTGACTACTTCGGTGCTCACACTTATGAGCGTACTGACCGTCCACGTGGTGAGTTCTTCCACACGAACTGGACTGGTACTGGCGGCGACACAGCGTCTACTACTTACGACGTTTAATTAGCGCCAAATAGAATAAAAGCCGATTTGAATTTCAAATCGGCTTTTTTATTTCTAATCTTTGTCCTGTTCTGAGCACTGAGCTGAAACATAGTCCCCTACTGACTAGGGAGCGCATTTAGCTACACGAAAACATGTTAACGACTCATTTTTGAGGGGCTGGCTGTTGGAAGTACCTTTCTACTTTGACGCATATCCAGCTCAAATTGCTGCTCAGATTCATAGCCTAACGTCTTCCATAACTGGGCGTAGTTCGCACTGTACCCCTCAACTAACAGCGCAACCCATTGTGTTCTGTTGTCGCTTATAGCTAGCTTGATATGCTGGAATAATTTATACATGCAAAACCCTCTCTTTGTTGCTGATGATTTGACTTTAAAAGCAAACCACTCCCCGAAGAGTACCGATTCAGCAAATTTCAATACTTTTCCATCACTGAAAAGATTTATACGATTTTTATAGTACTATCCTGTCAATAGACAATATCAATCCGCCATAGGGTATGCCGATGCTTAATGCTAAGTATGAAAAAGTCCCTCAGCGCCTAGGGGCATCATGGCGCTACATGCTCGATGAGAATTGTAGCTCCCAATCAGAGTGGCACTATCACACTGAATATGAACTAGTTTTGCATCGTCATTATCAAGGAGTGGGAAACGTCGGGCACTATCAAGGAGAAATCGAACACAATACCTTATGGCTAATCCCGCCTAATACTCCGCATCGCTTTAACCATGAAAGCTCTGGGAAAGAAGGCAAAATCACACGCCACCTGATTTGGTTCAAAAAAGAGTGGCTGTCTAACATGATGTACCACTGCGTAGAGTTAAGAAAACTTGAAGAGTTGCTGCGCAAAGCCGAGATGGGCCTTGGCTTTTCAAGTCATACCGCAGAGCAAGTGTGCAATAGGGCTGAATCCATGTCTGAGGGCCGCACTGCCATAGAGTACTTATCTATGTTACTCGAAATTTTTTCTGTGATTGCATCGGATAACCAGACTAAATCGCTTCTCTCTTTCACACACAGACCGTCTAACGGGGAGCATATTGAGGGGGTGGACAGAGTAAACAAACTAATTCAGTTCATCGACGCTAACTACGCCTCCCCGCTCTCAATGCATGATGTTGCCTCTGAACTATATATGAGCGAAAGCTCGGTGCACCGATTATTCGAATCGCATTTTCAGGAGAGCTTCAGCCAATACTTAAAGAAGCTAAGGTTAAATCGCGCATCAGACTTGCTGATCCACTCACGCCTTTCAATCACCGTTATTGCAGAAAAAGTCGGCTACCGTAACCAAGCCAATTTTAACCGCCTTTTTAAAGAGTATAAGGGCGTGACCCCGAGCCAATACCGAAAGGATTTAGGGAGCGTATATAAGAAAAAAGGATGCTAGAACAGCATCCTTTTCGGTAGTGTGTTTGCAACGCCTACCACTTCAGTAAGCAGTGACTCAGACGGTCACAATTCATAGTGCTACCGATGTGATAACGACGAATTCAAAAACATTGAAACACTATGCGTCTCTTTCTTTTGGTTTGTTCTTGCCTTTGAAAATGTCGGCTAAGTAGATCACTGCGCTCACAACCAAGCAGGTGACAGACGCGAATAACAGCGCCGGCATTCCTAGTACCCAAGCAAAGGTTGCGGTAAGAAATGCGATAAAGCAGATGAACCGACTTGATGACATAACATGACCGAGTTTCTTGTTCATAACGCCCCCTTAATGACCGTCTTTTCTTGCATAAATATTGTCTCATTTGTGAGCAGAAAAGCAGCTAAATAAACCTCAAAAAAGGTTATTTAATGACCAACATCAAACTTTAAAGGTCACCGTTCTATTAACAGAATCGACAGTAATCATGGGGTGGATAAAACCAAATTGGGTAAGCCCTTTTACTCAGCCTATAATTAAATTGATAAGGATGAGGTTGAATATGCCTCAACCTTTAAAATTGTTCTTAACGTGTATGAATCCATCACAGACTGATGAGATTCATTTTTCCAGGAAGGTGTAATGTTACTTAATTGAGGTTCTTGAAATGACGATAAATAAATACTTTGTTTTTGTACCGAGCGCACAACAAGATGAGCCAGAACAAACCAACAAAGCTATCTCAGAAGCGGAAACTCAACGTCAGGCTTTATTAAAACAAGTCCAACAAGATGGTGGCTTGTCAGGCTAATATTCACCAGGCTGTAAATTGAACGCACACCGCCCGAAAAAGCGGTGTGCGTTTTTTTGTTTAGTTACTGGTGACGTATCTTAGAATTTCAACCACTTGCTGTGGCGTCTCTGCCCACGCCATTGCTGCCGCATCGACCTCTTTAAGAGGGTGGATGATGCCTTCATCATGAAGCGTAATAAATGGCTTATCGAGTGCGGCAAGCATTCCTGCATCGAACGCTGCATTCCACTGACGGTATTTGTCACCAAACCTAACGACACCAATATCACACTGCTTAATAAGATTCTTAGTACGAATCGCGTTCACCTTTGATGACTGATGATCGCGCCAAAACTGCACATCGTTTTCTCGTAGGTGATCACCCGCGGCATCGCTAGAGTCGTGGTCCGTATTCGCTGAGTAAAACTCAACATCCAATTCTAAACGAGCCGCTCCTGCAATGATTTGCTCACGCCAGTCGGTGTGGATCTCACCGCTCAAATATACTTTCCAACTCATTGTTATTCCTTATTATTTGGGTTTGTTGCAATGACATCCGCTCGGATAACCGAAGTTTCTACCACTAAGTCTGCCAGTAACTTGCGGCTATCTAAATAGTGTTGCGTTTGTTTGTGTACCTGCAGTGCTTGCTGATCTTGATAGATTTCGTACAAATAGAAGTCTTGTGGTGACTCTTGAGCCTGCACAACATCAAATCGATAGCACTCAGGCTCATTTGTCACTGATGCTTGAGCGTTTTCTGTAATTATCGATTTATAGCGTTCTTCACTGCCCGGTTTCACTCGGTTACGAACAATAATGCAATACATCCTACCCTCTCCATGGCACTTATTTGAAATTACACCCAATTATTGTATACAATTTAAATCAAAATAAAATACAAAGGATGTAAATAATGAAAAGGCCAGCCCCGTTTAATGGAATGAGACACATCGCGTTAGTGGTACAAAAGTTTGAAGAGTGTGAAGCGTTTTATACTGACATCATGGGAATGGAGATTTTAAGGCGAGCCAATGACAACCTTGTCTATTTAACCTGTGGCAATGATAACCTCTCTCTCGGACGAGCTCGCAGCCAACGAGTCTGCTCGCCAATCAGTGTCGACCACTTCGGCTTTGTTGTGAACAGTAAGCAAGAGCTGCAAGATTGGTATGAGTTTATGCAGGCTAAGGGCGTTACGCTGCTTGATGAGCCGCACGACCACAGTGATGGCGCGCGCAGCTTTCATTGCAAGGATCCAGAAGGCCACGTGATTCAGCCACTCTACCACCCGGCAGTATCACACCAAACGCTAAGCTAGCTCTCTACCTCGGGTAACGTTAGTTAGAGATAATACCCATCGCTTTTAGCTTTCGATAAATGGTATTGCGGCTTACGCCCAATAAGCGTGATGTTTTACTTACGTTACCTTGAGTGGCTTCAAACGTTTGAAGCAACGTGGAGTCAATAGTGGACTTTAAATCTGTTTTTTCGAAAGCGTCCACTAGCTGTCCGCTCCCCTGTGCTATAGGTACACCTAGAGTTTTATTGAGTAATGAACTCGGTAAATGGTGAAGCGCTAGCTCCGCTTCATCACTTGCTAACAAGCTCGAGACTTTCAGAACGTTATCCAACTCCCTTAGATTCCCAGGCCATGTATGCTGATCAAACGCTTCTATTAAGCTAACAGAAAGCTTCTGCCCGACTTCCGCATATTTGGCGTGTATGGCTTGATACAGCGCCTGCTTATCTGCCCTATTGCGCAATGCAGGTAAGTTCAATACCAGACCATTCAATCGATAATACAAATCCAGCCTAAATTCCCCCCTCTCCACTAACTGCTCTAGGTTCTTGTGTGTCGCAGCGATAACTTGAATATCAACTTGATGGCTCTGAGTTGAGCCCACCGGTACTACCACTTTTTCTTGTAAGACATGCAGCAAGCGGCACTGCGCTTCAAGCGGCATGTCAGCAATCTCATCTAGGAACAAGATCCCTTTGTCCGCTTGACGTACCTTACCGATATAACCTTTGCTACTCGCCCCGGTAAACGCACCCGGGACGTGTCCAAACAACTCTGATTCAACCAGGTCCTTCGGCAATGCACCACAGTTCACCGTCACAAGCGGCGCATTTTTCTTCGCACTGTTCTTGTGTAATGCCTTAACGAACTCACCCTTACCTACGCCCGTCTCTCCTAGGATCAATACGCTAACGTCTTTGTCGATCACTTTGTTCGCTTGCTGCCATGCATGCTCAATCGTGCTGTCGCCATAATGCAAATCACTGGATGCAGACACCGTTTTACGTACCGCGACTTTGCTATCCAGATATTGCTTTTCAAACACTAAAGACGAGGAATATTTGGTTTCCTCGAGTATCGCATCCAAACTAGAGCCTATTGCTGAATTTAATGACAACAACTGCGATGCTACCTGATTGTGTGCGACAACTAAGCCTGATTGATCAGCAATCACAATCCCCTGCCAGCCACTATTGAGCAAAGCTTTTTCACAGGCTAGATCGACTCGGATCGAACCTTCTGGAATGTGACTCAAAAGGTGATTCTCGACCAACTGAACCATATTCTGGACTAGGACTTGTGTGGTTACATCATGTTGTTGCTGCTCACTTGTGATGTCTAACACCCCACGCAAATTTCCCATGTGGTCGAGCACTGGACTAGCAGAACAACTGATGAACTGATGCTGCTTAATAAAATGTTGTTCACCAATCACAGAAATTGGCTTGGCTTCTACCAACGCGGTGCCTATTGCATTGGTGCCTTTCAGCCTTTCCAACCAACAACTCCCCGTACCAAGTGCAATACTCGTCAGCTTCTCTTGAAAGCGTTCCTGCCCCCAACTTGCTATAACGACCCCTTCGTTATCGGTCAGAATCAAACGGCTATCTGTACGAGCGAACATTTGATTAAACAACGGTAAAGCAAAACGTTCGACTACCTCAATCAAAGTGCGGGCTTGCTGTTTGCGCTGTTTAAGAAGCGGTTCTGAAATCCGGGTATCTTCCGGTAATTTGCGCTGTTTTAAACCCGCATCACTACTTCTCACCCATGAAGAAGATAACCAAGATGGTGTGTCATTAACTTGAAGCTGCATAACTGTTCCATTTCGCCACAGTACGGGTGTTCCATTATGGAACACTTGAACAATGCACGGGTGTGCTACGGCTTGCCCAATTTTGCGCACATTAAAACCATTAACGTTTTGCAATCATAGTTTTACAATTATTTAACAACAAACTTTTCCTTCTTGGCGTGTGATTTGCGTTTATCAATTTGAAAAGGAAACTCGCCAAGTGCGTGTTTTAAACAAAAACGATGAACATCAATACGTTCACTAGAAGGATCTCAATATGATTTATGCACAGCCGGGCAGCGAAAACTCAGTCGTTAATTTCAAGAGCCACTACGATAACTACATCGGTGGCGAATGGGTAAAACCGGTTAATGGCGAATACTTCGATAACAGTTCCCCTGTCAACGGAAGTAATTACTGTAAAGTAGCGCGTTCATCGGCGGAAGATATTGAATTGGCTCTTGATGCCGCACACGCGGTAAAGGCTAGTTGGGCAGCGACAAGCGTAACAGAACGCTCAAATATCCTACTTAAGATCGCCGACCGAATTGAACAGCACCTTGAAGAATTAGCGGTGGCTGAAACTTGGGAAAATGGCAAACCAGTACGAGAAACGCTGGCCGCAGACTTACCGTTGGTTGTAGACCATTTCCGTTATTTTGCGGGCTGTATTCGCGCGCAGGAAGGCAGCGCGGCTGAGCTAGACGCGAATACCGCGAGCTACCACTTCCCGGAACCAATCGGTGTCGTTGGGCAAATCATCCCTTGGAACTTCCCTATGCTAATGGCGGCATGGAAACTTGCTCCAGCTCTCGCTGCGGGTTGTTGTGTCGTACTTAAACCAGCCGAGCAAACGCCAACATCTATTCTGGTGCTGATGGAGAAGATCGGCGACCTTATCCCAGCTGGCGTCGTGAACGTGGTGAATGGTTTTGGTAGTGAAGCTGGTCAAGCACTGGCAACTAGCCAGCGAATCGCGAAACTTGCTTTCACCGGTTCGACAGAAGTCGGTAACCATATTCTGAAATGTGCTGCCGATAGCTTGATCCCATCAACAGTCGAGCTAGGCGGTAAGTCACCGAATATCTACTTCCCAGATGTCTTCAACTATGAAGATGAATACCTAGATAAGTGCGTAGAAGGGATGCTGTTGGCTTTCTTCAACCAAGGTGAAGTGTGTACCTGCCCATCTCGTGTATTAATCCATGAGTCTATCTACGACCAGTTCATTGCTAAAGTTGTTGAACGCGCGAAGACCATTAAGCAAGGAAACCCACTGGATACTGACACTCAGGTTGGTGCTCAAGCTTCTCAGGAGCAATTTGATAAGATCCTCAGCTACCTAGAAATTGGCCGCCAAGAAGGCGCACAAGTTTTAGTTGGCGGCGAAATTGCCACACAAGACGATGACTTGGGCAATGGTTACTATATCCAGCCGACGATGCTCAAAGGCGACAACAAAATGCGCGTATTCCAAGAAGAGATCTTTGGACCTGTTATTGCCATCACAACGTTTAAAGATGAAGCAGAAGCACTGGCGATTGCTAACGACACCGAGTACGGCTTAGGCGCAGGTGTTTGGACACGTGATGCAAACCTTGCCTACAGAATAGGTCGTAAAATCGAAGCTGGGCGTATCTGGGTTAATTGCTACCACGCATACCCAGCACACGCAGCATTCGGTGGATACAAAAAGTCTGGTATCGGACGTGAAACACACAAAATGATGCTCGACCACTACCAAAATACCAAGAACCTGCTGATTAGCTACGACGTTAACCCACTTGGCTTCTTCTAAGCACTCCAAGTAGCGCTCAAAAGAAGCCTGAACGTTTAGGTTTAAATCTCAGAAAGCACCCTCGGGTGCTTTTTTATTTAACCAATCGAACTGCAACCATGCGTCTATACTAGAGTTAAGCCCATAAACGAAAGAGCTAGAAAAATGCAATCAGCGATGCTGAATACGCTTTTGTTGATGTTACTTATTGGCTTCTCATTCTCTGCTCAAGCGAATTCATTATCCGGAAAACATCTAACTATTTGTGGTGATGCTATCGACTGGCCTCCATACACTTACGTTCATGAAGATATGGTGAAAGGGGTAGACGTTGAAGTACTAAAGTTGATCCTGCCAAAACACGATATCAGCTACGAAATCATTATGACCTCATGGGCGCGCTGCCTTAAAGGCGCGGCAATGGGACAATATGACATAGCACTCAGCGCCAGTTACAGCGAAGAGCGCAGTCAATACTACCTCTACACCGATTCTTACTACTCTATCCGCCCTCTTTACATCTACTCCGAGCTTGTTTTTCCTGATGCCCCTCCCGTGAAGCAACAAAGCGATCTGTACAACTACCGCGTGTGCGGCATATTCAGTTATAACTATGCGGACTTTAAGTTAGATGCAAGTGCGATTGAACAGAACACCCATTCAGTGTTTGAAACCTTACAAGAGATCAAATACGACCATTGCGACGTGTTTTTGATGTGGCATGAAATCCTAGATGGATTTGAGAGAATCTGGGATGTGGATTACACCACTAATGAGTTTCAAGTTGCCGAAATAGCCGATCTTGCTCCACACAAGTTCTATATGATGGTGTCAAAAAAGAATCCACAAGCAGAAAGCATTAAAACGCTACTCAATATCGAGATTGGCGAACTGAAAGAATCTGGAGAGCTGGATAAGATTATTCAAAGCCACCTTAAATAGTGATTCTGAAACAGTTATAGCTAAAAACAAAAAAGCCCTCGCATCAAGCGAGGGCTTTTTCTAAATACTCAGCAATCTATTATGCTTCGTTACCGCGTCCACGACCATGGCCACGTTCACCACGGTAGTTACCACGGTGGTCGCCACCACGGTTACGGTCGAAACGACGCTCACCATCACGGCCGCCTTCGCGGTTGCCACGGTATCCGCCTTCACGGTTACCATCGCGGTTACCACGGTAACCACCGCCGTCACGGTTGCCACGACGCTCGCCACCACGGCCACCTTCACGGTTACCACGGTAGCCACCGCCATCACGACGTCCGCCGTCACGACGACCACGAGGCTCACGGAAGTCATCGAAGTCACACACTACTGCGCCTACTTCTTTTTGACGAATACGTAGCTTGCGTAGTTTACCTGCCGTTTCAGAGTTCATTGCTTTTGGAAGCTGTACGTAAGTTTGGCCTTGAGCCAGCTTGATAGCACCGATAGAACCTTTAGTTAGGCCAAGTTCGTTTGCTAGTGCACCAACGATATCTTTAACTTGAACGCCTTGCTCGCGGCCAACTTGAAGCTGGTAAGTATCCCAGTCTTGGTTGTTGAAGCTACGACCACCGTCACGACGACCATCACGGCCACCTTCACGGCGTTCTTTACGACGTTGCTTGTCACGTTCAATTGCTTCAATCATTGGATCAGCACCAACGTAGAACAATGGACGCTTACCTTGCTGACGCTTAAGCAGGATTGCAGCTAGAGTTGCTGCATCAAGCTCTAGAGATTCTTGTAGCTGTTCAACTAGCTCAGTGAATTTCTCTAGTGATTTGTGTTCTTTCTCAGCTTCTAGCTCAGCACCTAGTTTAACTAGACGAGCTTGTGCTACTACGTCACGTAGAGGAAGTTGGATTTCTTCCATTGATGACTTAGTTACGCGCTCGATAGTGCGAAGCATGCGGATTTGGTTAGTGCGAACAAGAAGGATCGCTTTACCTTTACGTCCAGCACGGCCAGTACGACCGATACGGTGGATGTATGACTCAACATCGAATGGAATGTCGTAGTTGAATACGTGAGTGATACGTGGAACATCTAGGCCACGTGCCACAACGTCAGTTGCAACTAGGATATCAATCACACCTTGCTTGATGTGGTCTACAGTACGCTCACGAAGAGACTGAGGAATATCACCGTGTAGTGCTGCTGCTTTGAAGCCACGAGCTTGTAGCCAATCCGCTAGACGCTCAGTGTCTTGACGAGTACGTACGAATACGATTGACGCGTCAGTTTCTTCAGTTTCTAGAAGACGAGTCATTGCTTCGTCTTTCTCTACACCTTTAACAACCCAGAACTGCTGCTCTACTTTGTCTACTGTGTGGTTCTTACCAGCAACGTCTACGTACTCTGGTTCACGCAAGAAACGATCAACGATCTTCTTAAGCATTGGAGGCATAGTTGCGGAGAACAATACACGTTGTGCAGTTTCTGGAGCGTGCTCCATGATCTCTGTTACGTCGTCAACAAAGCCCATGTTCAGCATTTCATCTGCTTCATCTAGAACAAACGTGTGTACTTCGTCTAGGTGTAGACGGTCACGGTTGATCAAGTCTTGAACACGGCCAGGAGTACCAACAACAACGTGTGCACCAGATTTAAGAGCGCGCATTTGATCTACGATAGATGCACCACCGTAGATTTCTAAAACTTTAAGACCCTTGATGTTTTGACCAAGGTTTTTCATCTCTGCAGCAACCTGAATCGCAAGCTCACGAGTAGGAGCAAGTACCACAGCTTGTGGTTTACGTTGATCAAGGTCTAGCTTGTTAAGCAGAGGAAGAGAGAAAGCAGCTGTTTTACCAGTACCAGTTTGAGCTTTACCTAGCGCATCTTTACCTTCAAGAAGGTGCGGAATAGCCGCAGCTTGAATTGGAGTTGGAGATACGAAACCCATTCCGTCTAGAGCAGAAAGGATTGAATCGTTCAGGTCAAGTTCGCTGAACTGAATTACAGAATCTTGCATTGGGATCCCACTATATTAATTAACAAAAGGTCCCACGTGCTCTACCAATTCCAATACCAATCCAGTTTTGAGCTGATTCCATTCAGATGCGGAGTAGTGTTAAAACGCATCAAGCCGCTAGGGACGACAACTTAGGGAGGCGGATTATTCCTTAAACGCATAAAAAAAGCCAGAAAAAATTGAAATACATCACAATTTTTTCTCTAAACCGATAAAAATGGTCATATATACATCATAGCGCCCATTTTTCGAGCCTTTTTCACCCTATAGCGAAGCAAAAAATTCATGCTTAAAAAACACCCTTTTTCGAGGGTCTGTTGAACTTTCGTGGTTAAGTTTTGTTCGAGATAAAATCGTTTTAGGCGAGGCGAAGACTGTGTAGCCTAGTCATTCTAAGCAAATAGCCTTCAACAAAGCATAAAACGATTTTAACGGGGGCGCCTAGCTCAAACCCTTCGGGCAGCCTTTGTGGTTCATTTCTACTGCGTTATCGGCTTCTCATGTAGGCTAGCTACACATCAAAGCCTCTGCCTTGTAGAAATTTCCCACAAAGTGCTGCAAAAAACATCTCGAAAGATCAACAGACCCTAGTATTACCGCCCCTCAATGATTATAGTGAGCGCAATTAATCACGTTAGAAAAGATAAGATGTTTCAAGATAACCCACTACTCGCTCAGCTTAAGCAACAGATCCAAGAAACCCTGCCTAAGAAAGAAGGAACCATCAAAGCCACAGACAAAGGTTTTGGCTTCCTAGAAGTAGACAGCAAAACAAGCTTTTTCATCCCGCCTCCATACATGAAAAAGTGCATGCATGGCGACAAAGTTGTGGCGATCATCCGCACTGAAAAAGAAAAAGAAGTCGCTGAGCCGGAAGAGCTAGTAGAACAAGGTTTGAACCGTTTTATCGGTCGCGTGAAAATGTTCAAAGGTAAATTGAACGTAACGCCAGATCATCCACAACTGAAAAAACAATCTTTGAAAGCCAAAGTCAAAAAGGGTTTAAACCCAGAGCACTTTGCTGAAGGAGATTGGGTTGTTGCACATCTTATCCGCCACCCGTTAAAAGGCGATAACGGCTTCTTCGTAGAAATCTCCGAAAAGATCACTGACGCGAACGATAAAATCGCGCCATGGTGGGTAACGCTAGCGCAAAACGATCTACCAAACAGTGAACCAGCAGGTATTGATAACTGGTCACTAAAAGACGATGAAGCACTAGAAAGAATCGACATGACGCACCTACCGTTCGTTACTATTGATGGGGCGTCTACTAAAGACATGGACGATGCGCTTTACGCAAAGAAAACCGAATCGGGTGACTTTGAACTGACTATCGCAATTGCCGACCCTACTGCGTACATTACGCCGGAAGATGAAATGGACAAAGTGGCGCGCGAGCGCGGCTTCACTATTTACCTACCAGGTCGCAACATTCCAATGCTTCCTCGTGACCTTGCAGACGACCTATGTTCACTGATTGAAGACGAAGTGCGCCCAGCTCTTTGCTGTAGCGTTACAGTGTCGAAAGATGGCGTAATCAACGACGACATCAAGTTCTTCGCTGCGAACATCAAATCACACGCTCGCCTTGTTTACGACCAAGTCTCCGACTGGCTAGAAAACGGTTCAAGCGATGAGTGGCAACCAAACGAACAAATCAGCACTATTGTTCGTGACCTATACGAATTCTCTCTTGCTCGTGCAAATTGGCGTGAAGAAAATGCAGTCGTCTTCCCGGATCGCCCTGATTACCGCTTTGAACTGAGTGAAGATAACGACGTTGTGGCGATTCATGCAGACATGCGCCGCTCAGCTAATCGTCTAGTTGAAGAATCAATGATCACAGCTAACATCTGTGCTGGTAAAACGTTACAAGCGACGTTCAATAGTGGTGTATTCAACACCCACGCAGGCTTCAAACCAGAAAAGATTGCAGACGTTGTCGAGCTGGTTAACCCGCAAGGTGAGCTTCCATATAGCGCAGAAAGCATTGCAACACTTGAAGGTTTCTCTGCTCTACGCCGTTGGTTAGGCAAACAAGAAACCAGCTACCTAGATAACCGTATTCGTAAGTCTCAGGCATACAGTGAAATCGGCAACCAGCCACTTCCACACTACGCAATGGGCTTAGATATCTACGCAACGTGGACATCACCAATTCGTAAATACGGCGATATGATCAACCATCGCATGCTAAAAGCGCACATCTTAGGTAAAGAACCCGTTCAAACTCCGGATGAGATGGTCGGTGAAGAACTGGCCCTGCATCGTAAGCACCACAAAATTGCCGAGCGCAACGTTGGTGACTGGTTATACGCTCGTACGCTAGCTGAAGAGCCAAGCAAAGCCACAACATTCACCGGTGAGATTTTTGATATAAACCGAGCGGGTATGCGTATTCGCTTAATCGAAAACGGCGCGGCAGCGTTCATTCCTGGCTCACTTATCCTAGATAACAAAGAGCGTTTGGTATGTAACTCCGAAGAGGGTTCTACTTCCATCGACAATGAAGTTGTTTACCGCTTAGGTGACACGCTTGAGGTTGTATTGACGGAAGTAAACCAAGAAAACCGTAGTTTAGTCGCTAAGCCAACTCAAGTATTTGCAGACAATAAACCCGCGGAAACTGAATCTGCGCCTGAGTAATCAGCACCGCACACCCATCGAAAAAGGCGCTATGAAATAGCGCCTTTTTTATTGTTCTGCATTCGGTGTTCTACATGTTTTGGTTTACCAAAAATACGATTTGGGGTCTTTTTCAACTTCGCGGGTTAATGCGGTAAGATCAGAACTACGCGCCAAATATGGGTATGGTACCCAAGCCTCTTCAGGCTCTTCTTCCGATGGGATTTTCAACTCCCACTTCTCAGATTGCACATCCCATGTAATACGTGCCACCAAACTGGAATAATCGCAATGGCTCGAATCCAGCAAGTAGTGCTGCTTGATAAATTGGACACCATTTTCTAGTGGCTCAAAACTCGATTTCCCCAGTTCCACTGGCAAACCTTTGTTTCGATTTTGACAGACTACCCGAGCGCGGCTTTCAACTTGCCGTTGCAGTAGATTCACTAGGCTCATCTCAGCGCCTCCCATCGAGTGACTTTGCCTTAATATTAGTTCAGTCTCATCATAGGCATAAGTCAAATTCACAACTTGGCTCGTTTTCACAAAACTGTCATCTAATCGACATAAGATACTCGGGCTTATTTACAATCTACGGAGTTCATTATGTTTCGAGTCGCACTTGCTGCCCTCTTATCTACTACATTCTTTACCAGTGCTGTTGGGGCAAGTGAAATCAACGTTTCCGGCTCAACCTCTGTAGCGCGTGTAATGGATGTTCTTGCTGAAGACTACAATGCCAACCACAAAGATACGTACATTGCTGTACAAGGTATTGGCTCGACTGCAGGCATTACTCTAGTGAAAAAAGGTGTCGCGGACATCGGCATGAGCTCTCGTTACCTTACTGAGCGTGAGCAAAGTACAGACCTAAAAGTCACACCCATTGCCTTCGATGGTTTAGCCGTTGTCGTGAATCAATCCAATACCGTTGCCGATCTCTCGCGCGAGCAACTGTTTGATATCTACAAAGGGAAAATCACTAACTGGAAACAAGTAGGTGGCGCAGACCAAAAGATCGCAGTAGTAACACGTGAAGCCTCTTCAGGCACTCGTTACAGCTTTGAAAGCCTGCTTGGCCTAACAAAGATCGTGAACGACAGACTGGTTTCCGACATCAACCCAGACAACCTAGTGGTCAACAGCAACAGCATGGTGAAAACCATCGTCAACCACAACAAACAAGCGATTGGGTTTATCTCAACAGGCTCAGTAGACCGCTCAATCAAAGCATTGAAATTTGAAGGTACAGAAGCTACCAACGCCAACATTGCCAATGGTAAGTATGAGCTTTCTCGCCCATTCCTAATGGTTTATCAGCCAGAAGACCTAGATGAGCAAGCTGATAGTTTCCTAAATTACCTAAATTCAGAGCATGCCAAATCTCTTATTGCTGAATACGGCTATACGCCAGTGAAAAAATAGCACAAAAAAAGGAGAGCGAAAGCTCTCCTTTTTCTTTTCAATTCACTTTAGAAATGCAACTGAATCACAGATACCACCACCGCACCTGGGCGACGGATACCTTCAATTTCAACTTTGATTTCACGCTCAATCTCTAAGCCTTTTTTGATAGGCGTTACTTTTAGCAGCGTGCTTTTTGCTCGTACATTATTACCAGACTTCACTGGGTACGGGAAACGCACTTTGTTCAAGCCAATGTTTACCACCATTTTTGCCGTTGGGAACTGAGCCTGTTCAGGATCGACACTGTCTGTTAGGCGCGGCAACAAAGATAACGTCAAGAAACCATGAGCAATGGTCGTTTTAAATGGAGACTCAGATTCCGCACGGCTTGGATCCGTATGAATCCACTGCATGTCTTCAGTCACCTGACCAAACTGGTTGATACGTTCCTGATCAACAGAAATCCAATCACCTACATGGATCACTTCACCGATCTGCTCTTGCAGTTCAGCATAAAGTGCTTGTGCTTCTGGCTTTAGAACAATTGGTTCTGGAATTGGCGCGTCTTCATTCACTGCAGGTTGCTGGAAATCACGTACCCAAGAAAACAGGTGGCTGCTGTTCGTCTTATTCAAAAACTCTCCCCAGTACTCACGAAGAGTAGGAGACATCCACTGCACAAACTCGTTGTGGTGTTTTGATAACGATTCACCACGATGCTTAAAAAGATTCGCGACTTTCATAAATAACCTCAGAAAATACTTAAGGAGTTAATAACCCATTAATTTTGAAGCAGTTCACAAATATGTGCAAATACTTTATTGCGTACACCCGTTAACTGAACTGTGTTTTATTTCAACTTTTCAACAACTTATAAATAAAACATTATTTTATTAGAACAGGATCATTTAGAGTTAAAAGACTAGATTTTAATCAAAAATGTGAACAACATCTCCTAAACCAGCTCTTAACATCTGCACATTAGTTGGCCACTTAAACCAAAACCACTCAATTTATCCTTTACAACATTTATGCCAATACCTATTATACGTCCCGCAACGGAGAGATGGCTGAGTGGTTGAAAGCACCGGTCTTGAAAACCGGCATACGTTAATAGCGTATCTAGGGTTCAAATCCCTATCTCTCCGCCACATTCAGAAAAAAAGCCGTCCTTTGGGACGGCTTTTTTTCGTTTGGAAGCTTTCAAAGTATCTATAGTACGGGTTCTGTGCCAAACGAACGACAGAGTTATAGTAGTTGGTGGCCTTGTCCCTACTAGCTATAGGAGTCAAGAACGTGACGATGGCATCGGGTAAGTCTCACCAATCTTACAGACAAGACTTCCCAATAGAGCTTTGTCATAGCGTATTGTTCCGTCAGCACTGTAGGACTCTAAACTCTGCTCACCATCCACAATTTGGTTGATTTCTTGTGCAACTTCTAATGGGACAAACCAAATACAAGCGGCAATAGAACAAGATGCTGAGTTTTGTTTACAGCCGGTTGGGATGCTTCCTCGTACCCATTCACTGCCGGTTTCTTTAAGCAGCAACTGCGTAGCGACGTATTCTGGGTGTCCGATATATTGTTCACCACCAATCCACGTATCATCATATGGCAAGTAAGGCCCACGCCAAGTCGTTAAACTAGGGTCATCAATCAGGTTATTGATGTTCAAATAACCAAACTCTGGATCGGTATCTGAGGTTATTGGAGGGAGAGTACCGTTATCAAGATAGTATTGTCTCGCGGCTTCTAAAACCGTATCTAGATCCTCTAGTACAGCTTGAACCTCTCCACTTTTCGAGGCGCTTACAGCAGATTGATAGTACGCAAAAGCGCTTCCAATTACGATAGTGAAACCTAGCGTAATAACTTTCCATTTTTTCATTTCCGGCGAAGACTCCAGTGCATAATCGGCATTCTTTAGAGCGTTGCTTCTTGTTTCCTTAGCTCTAACGACAATGCCTATTTCAGAGTATTCTAAATTGGAAATCAATAGAGGTGGGTGCAACCAACCTTTATTTCTCCCTATCGGGCAAACACTATTGGCTCTGTAGTTTCATTTCCTCACCAAATTAACAAAACCTACTCGCGTGCAAACATTGTTAAAGCTAGCAAGATTTGAACGATAAAGCTGAATACCACAAATAAATATCAGGTATTTAAAATTGTCATTACATGGATTAGCCCTTAGTCGCTATTATCCAGCGACCTCAGATATGGATATCATCATTAAAGTCGAGTTTAGTATGACCATTATCAAGTGCCCCGAATGTAATAAAAAAGTCTCTCAAAACGCTACGCAATGCCCTAAGTGCGGTTGTCACGTTGCAGAAATCCTTAAACAGAAACGCGAAGAGTTCGACAACCTCCCCCCTTTTCTGAAAACGATTTATGTATCTTTTAAAATTGTCATTTGGGGCATAACCAACCCTATTAAAACGGTAATACTCGCTTTCATATTATTAACTTTCCTTAATAGCAATGACTTTATTGGTAATGAAAAAGTCACTAAGAAGATGACACAAACAGAACTAGATCACGAGCTCGTAATGAATTTTCAAAAAGAGCATGGTTTAACTGCGGACGGAATCATTGGCCCGAATACTTGTAGCAAAGTAAGTCCAAATGCCGACGAAAGAGTTGTTCAACTTTGTGACAGTTTCAAGATAGCATCAGCTCCGATCGAAACTATGATCAAAACTAAACCTGCATATGTTTGCTCAGCTTTAAACTCTTCGGGGTATGAATCCAAAGGCTGGACACACTACTCAGGTAATAACTTTGGTTGCTCAACTTCATACGCCGATATTGGCAATGGGACACCTTTAGCAAATAACATTGCGCTCTATGCCAAGGGCTCCAAGACTCAGGTGAAAGAAGTAAAGTTAATGCTTAACATCAATCAAAGAGCTCAGGAAAAACAAGCACAAGAAGTGCTAGCTGAAGACTCAGAAAAAGTGTTAGAAATACTTGCAGGCCAGGAGCTCTCTTTAGCTATAGCCGAAGCTATCTATTCAAAAAGCGCTTATTCTGAAACTATCAATGGCATTGAAGTGAAGGTTTATACAGAAGAGTGGTCAACCGGAAAAGGATACGAAACCTTGGTTGTATTTAGCGGGTAATTGTCGCTACTAAGCCTTGAGTACGACGCCAGTTCATAATCAAGGCTTAGACTATTTAGAATCTCTCTAAATGAACGGCAGTGGTATTAACTCTAGTCCCAGAACGCCACTTATGCTCATTACCACCAGCAGCGACATTTTGAACACGGCCTTCGACCACTGAACATAGTTGTCGTCCGTGACTTTCCGGAAAGTGACTCGTGTCCAGAAAAAGCACACAGCGGCTGATACCGCGAGGTATTCATAACCAGCCTCTCCCAACATAAACAAGCCTGCTGCTACAACAGCAAATGCAATCACATACGCTTTCATATGCTGGTGTGCTTTGTTGATGCCCTCTTTCACTGGCAGTACCGGAATGCCTGCTTCACGATAGTCTTGCATGCGGAACATAGCAATTGCGTAAGAGTGCGGCATTTGCCATAAGCAGAACATAATAAACAACAGCATAGCTTCTAGACTGATGTAGTTTGCTACTGCAAGATAACCAACAAGTGGAGGGACTGCTCCAGAAATGCTGCCCACTAATGTGCCATACACAGAGTTACGCTTGTACCACATGGTGTAGAAGAACACATAGAACACATAACCCAGCAGCACCACCACAGCCGAAAGAGGATTCACTCTTTGAAACAGTAACGCTGTTCCACCCAGTAATAACGCTAACGCATAGACAAATGCAACATCGATATTGATGTCCCCCATCACCAGCTCTCGGTACTGGGTACGCTTCATTTTTTGGTCGATATCTCGGTCGAAAATATTATTGACGACACAACCGGACGCTATCACTAGCCCCACTCCGACTAACGTTGTTAAGAGCAACAGAAAGTCTGCTGATTCTGTTTTCGCGGCGAGGAAGAACCCCGCCGCTACAGAAATCAGGTTGCCGAAAATAATGCCAGGCTTAGTGATAGACACGTAACTTTTCAGCATACCGAAACCTACAATTTCATGTTGACGTTCATGTTGTAGATAATCCAAATCGAGCCAGCAATCAGGATAAGCACTACAATGGCGGTAAACATGAGTGACACTAAGTTCCACTTACCATCGGAGGTTTTTGCTTCCATGTGCAGGAAGTATTTAAAGTGGACAAAGATCTGCACAATCGCACAACCCAGTGCCACCACATAAGTTGAGGTTATTGGTAGGACTTTCGCCGATACAACGTAGAACGGAATCACCGTTAGGATCAGTGATGCAACAAAGCCTTTTACGTAATCTGAAGCACCGGAGTCTAGATCTTGTTTCATTACATAACCCCCATTAAATACACGATGGTAAACACGCAAATCCAGACGATATCGAGAAAGTGCCAAAACAAACTAAGACACTGGAATCGCATCGACATATTGTCGTTCAAGCCTTTGGTTGATAGTTGGTGGTAGCACACTACCAGCCAGATCAGACCGAAAGTCACGTGCAGGCCGTGTGTTCCAACTAAGGTAAAGAACGCCGATAAGAACGCGCTTTCTTGAGGCCCATAACCTTCTGCAATCAGGTGATGGAACTCGTACACTTCCATGCCAATGAAGCCAAGCCCTAACAGGAACGTGATCTTTAGCCAACGCTTTAGCCCCGTAACATCTTGGCGTTTCATCGCGATCATGCCGAAACCAAAGGTGATACTGCTAAACAGAAGCAACATTGTTTCGACAAACACAAACGGTAATTCGAATATGTCTTTACCGGTTGGCCCAGAAATAGAGCCACTTTCAAGCACTGCGTAGGTTGCGAACAGCGTCGCGAACAACACACAGTCACTCATTAAATACACCCAGAAGCCAAACAGCTTATTGCCAGCAGCATCGTGGTGATGATCGTGGTCGTGAACCGCTACATTAGCTTGCATAGGTCACCTCCAGATCGTCTTTCTTATCGTTGTCTTTCACTTCGTTCTTCTTCGCTTCTTCAAGTTGAGCACGTCGCTCCGCTTCAATCGCTTTAATTTCTTCTACTTCAACGTAGTAATCCACGTCGTCGTTGTAGCTGTGCTGGATACAGGTGACAATGATGCCGACAAAGCTTGCAGCTGCAAGCCACCAGATGTACCAAATCATCGCGAAACCAAACACCAATGCCCATGCTGAAACATAGATACCTGTCGGCGTGTTCTTCGGCATATGGATGCGTTCGTATTCCACTTCCTTAGTTGGATCGAACTCACCGCTTTGCTTTTGGTACCAGAATGCATCTAGCTCATCACCCTTTGGCAGGTGCGCGAAGTTGTAGAATGGAGGTGGTGACGACGTCGCCCATTCAAACGTACGACCGCCCCACGGATCACCAGTGAGATCGCGATTTTGCTCGCGGTCACGAATACTCACGTAAATTTGGATGAACTGGCAAGCTACACCCAACGCAATGACTGCGGTACCTGCCGCTGCAACAGCCAACAATGGGAAGTATTCAGGGTTAAGATCTTGGCTAAGACGTCGTGTCATCCCCATAAAGCCCAGCGCATACAATGGTAAAAACGCCATTAAGAAGCCGATGATCCAGCAGTAAAAAGCGCGTTTGCCCCATGCTTCATTCATGGTGAAACCCGTTGCTTTCGGGAACCAGTAAGTGATTGCCGCAAAACAGCCGAATACCACACCACCAATGATTACGTTATGGAAATGCGCAATCAGGAACACGGAGTTATGCAGAACAAAGTCGGCACCCGGAACGGCCATCAGTACGCCTGTCATACCACCTACCGAGAAAGTGATCAGGAAGCCAACAGTCCACATCATAGGAGTGGTAAAGCGAATGCGGCCTTTGTACATGGTGAACAGCCAGTTGAAGATCTTCACCCCAGTTGGGATCGAGATAATCATAGTGGCGATGCCAAAGAACGCATTTACATTTGCTCCAGAGCCCATGGTAAAGAAGTGGTGCAACCAAACGACGAACGCCAAGATAGTAATGACAATGGTCGCCCATACTAGCGAGGTATAACCAAACAGCTTCTTGCGGGAGAAAGTTGCCGTTACTTCAGAGAACACACCAAAGATAGGCAAGATCAGGATGTATACTTCTGGGTGTCCCCATGCCCAGATCAGGTTGACGTACATCATTACGTTTCCACCAAGATCATTAGTGAAAAAGTGCGTACCGATGTAGCGATCTAACGTCAGTAACGCAATGGTTACGGTCAGAATTGGGAACGAAATGATGATTAGGATGTTGGCACACAGGGACGCCCACGTGAACACTGGCATCTTCATCATTGGCATAGACGGCGTACGCATGCGCAAAATAGTTGCGAAGAAGTTTACGCCGGTCAGCGTGGTACCGACACCGGATATTTGCAGTGCCCATATCCAATAGTCCACCCCAACCCCGGGGCTCGCCTCAATACCAGACAGCGGCGGATAAGCCAGCCAACCTGTACGACCAAATTCACCCAAGCCAAGTGACATATTGGTGAGAATTACCCCAACAATAAACAGCCAAAAACTCAAGTTATTGAGGTATGGGAAAGCGACATCGCGCGCACCAATTTGTAGCGGTACGATAATATTCATCAAACCAATTACCAGTGGCATCGCGACGAAGAAAATCATAATCACGCCATGAGCAGTAAAGATCTGGTCGTAGTGGTGCGGTGGTAAGTAACCTGTCTCACCAGCGGCAGATAGCAGTTGTTGGCTACGCATCATGACCGCATCAGCGAAACCACGAATCAACATCACCATTGCCACAGCAATGTACATAAAGCCCAGTTTTTTGTGGTCTACAGAGGTAAACCATTCGTACCATAAGTATTGCCACTTACCCGCTTTGGTTATCAAAGCAACGACAGCCAAACCAACCATCGCAATCACCGCTAGTGTGACAACGATAATCGGCTCGTGATAAGGGATTGAATCAAGCGTTAATCTTCCAAACATGCGATTATCCTAGGTTTTCCGGCAAACAGTTCATTGAACCCGGATGTTGGGTCACGACGTCGGTGAACAAAAATGGTGGAACACTAGAAAACAGTGTTACTGGCTCGGCAACACTTGGTGAAGCAAGTGAGCGGAACTGTTCCCAATCTTCAATTCGATCTGGGCTGGCTTTCACCTTCTGCACCCAGTTAAGGAATGCAGTGCGATCTTCCAGTGCTGCTGCGGTGAACTTCATTTGTGAGAAGCCCTTACCGCTGTAGTTAGACGCAAAGCCTTTGTAATCACCGGAGTGATTGGCAATTAAGTTAAGCTTGGTCACCATGCCTGGCATCGCATAAATCTGTGTACCTAAACGCGGAATGAAGAATGCGTTCATGATGTTGTCCGACGTCAGCTTGAACTGAACCGGTACATCTTTCGGGAACGCCACATAATTGACCGTCGCAATGTGCTCTTCTGGATAAATGAATAGCCACTTCCAGTCGAGTGACACCACTTCAATCGTGATTGGTTTAACATCACTTGCAATTGGTTTGGATGGTTCTAACTCATGAGTCGAACGCCAAGTGATGGCCGCTAGGATGGCAATGATGATGATTGGAATCGTCCACACCACCACTTCAATTTTGGTTGAGTGTGACCACTCTGGTGCGTATTCCTCATTGGTATTAGACTCGCGGTAGCGATAAGCGAAATAGATTGTCATTAGAATCACGGGGATAACGACAATCAGCATCAGCAACAGAGCCGTAATGATCAACTCTCTTTCCTGTACGCCTATGCTTCCTTTTGGATCTAGTAACGCGGAGTTACACCCAGCAAGCATAAGTATGGTTCCCACCAAACTTACTCTCGCCAAGACGCGTTTGTATCTTGAAGCTTCCATTAACTTTCTCGATGGTTTTGCCAGCAGCAGAGCAAGCTCTATGGCTGGTTCTTTTTGTCATTAGAATATTTTTATGTTGAGCGTATGTAGCAATAGATTTCAGAGCGTACTGTCAGGTTGCAGGGCGGTAAAAACCACACATTCAACGTGAGTGTATTGTTACACTTTGAAATACATTGTTACATTTTGCGGATTATGAGGAGAGAGAGGAGAAAATTCATCAAACAAAAATGAAAACTAAAGTTCTATTTTTACGTGCTAGAAGATTAATGCATTGATACGTCTATGACGACAGGCGTAAAAACTGGGTCGCTCCACTCCGTTAGCCAAACCACTTTTGGGAGAGTGTCACACTCTGGGTTTTTATTGTCTTTACAGCAACTGGCAAGCTAGAAAGTGCGAACCATCAACTAGGTAGGAAAGCGATGCTAAGTCGATGAATTGCAAGACTATGGTGAGTATATGATACCCAAATGTCGATAAGATAAGAGGGAGTTGAGTTCCAACAAGCAACCAAGACAATCGAGATAAAGCTAGGCGATGAAACTCACCTAGTAATCTGATCTATGCAGCCAGTAATTCCAGCCAGTTAGAGAGGTGGCGAGCGACTTGACGTGGCTTTTCCATTGTCGATAAGTGACCACAATTAGGCAGCACATGTAGGGTCACATCAGGAATATGCCTTGCCATCAGCAAGTGATTGTCAATTGGGCAAAGCAAGTCTTCTTTTCCCGTAATCACTATTGTTGGTACAGAGATATCGGCAAGTAATGGCCTTGCATCTGGGCGAGTGGCTAAGGCGTCGGCATGAGCTTGAAATGCGTCAACACCAACATTGAGTGCCATTTGCTCAATTTGTTTCGTTAGCGCCGTATCTGCTGCGCTACTAGGGTGAATCAAAACAGGTATCAACACTTCTGGAGTAATCTGCCTGAATTCGCCTTTTAATGCCCTTTTAACCAGTGCATAGCGTTTTTCCGATACTTCCGGTTTCTCATCAGCGGAATTGGTGTCCATCAAAATCAAACCTTTCACTCGATGAGGAGCCTGGCGATAAACCTCAAACGCCAATATTCCCCCCATGGAAAGACCACCGAGAACAAACTCACTCGGTGCATTTTCCAATACGAATGACGCAAGTTGTTCCATGCTAGCCAATGCGGGCATTTGAACGCATTCAGGAGCGACCCAATCGGGCAGCTCCTGATTAACTTGTTCAAACAAAGCACCGTCACACAATAAACCCGGCAGCCAAACCAAAGGCATTGGTTGTGTCATGCCCTACTCCTTATAATTTTGCAGGCTTGTCTGACCCAAGAACGCAGTATGTGAAGCTATTCCCGCGCAAGTTAGTTAGAGAATACGAAGCACCTTCCGGGACACTGAATACGTCTCCACGAGTCATGATGACACTTGCTTGCTCTCCTTGGTGCGTGACTACCACTTCGGTATCACCGTCAAAGTTAATCAGCACTTGCTTATCGTCACGACGATGCAGGGGTATTGATCCACCTTCTGTTAGCTCATACGCCATGATGCTCACTTCATCTTCACTTTTCACGTGGAAATCGTAGTCAGCCAAAGGATGGCCCGTTAACGCGTATTGATTGACGTTAGAGCCCGTAAATTCACCTTGTATCGGGCGATATTCATTCTTAAGCGCAACGAAAGGCATCATTTGCTCGGCGGTGTAAGTATCAAATGTCGCTAGCTGCTCTTCTGTAAGTAGAGGCATTAACTCAGTTTCACTTGGTACCGCATCGCCGTCGACTGTGTCGATTAATGTTCCATCGGCTTTAAGGTATAGGCCGTAACCTTGGCTATCTTTGATGACATTTGGGTGCCAAATCACGCCACCGCCAGAATCATCCCCACCAAGTACAGAGAACATAAATCCGTAGTCTCGCCCCACTACTTCAAAGCCACGAAATAGATTGGTTGGAATAGAGATGACATCACCGTGAGACAGCACAGCTTCATGCTCACCATCATTCCCCCAGTAGAAGCGGAACTGACCTTTGAAAACGACAAACAGCTCTGCAGTTCGGTGTGAATGAAGCGAGTTTTTGATGCCCGGCGGCTGACCAGCAGCACCAATATTGAAACCCGCAGTGTCGCGAATATGTACATGCTGACGGCTGCTTTCTGCAACTCCGGCGCCAATAATGCAAAAGTTATCTTTCAGGTCGCTGCCTGGAGTACGTGCATCAATAAAAGCACTGGTGCCTGGGATCAGCTCCATATAACGAACAAGATTGTCGTTAATTTGGCTTTGTAGTGTCATAGATAAAATCCTATTTATTCATTCTTATTCTTGGGTCTAGCCCTGACGTTGCTTTCGACTAGTGGATACGAAAGGCGTTTACTTGGTGTTTCTATAGGTCAGTTGCCTAATGGTCGGCCACCATCAACGGCTAAGGTTGTACCTGTCGAGAAAGTCAGTAACTCGGCGGCAGCGAATACCGCGTTGGCAACTTCATCGTCATTCGCTAAACGCTTAAGTGGTGTCGACTGTTCTTGCTGATTGCGCCAGCTATCGTCCAGCCCTTTAACAAACTCGGTATCAACTAAACCTGGCGCGACCGCTAAGACACGAATATCTGGTGACAGCGCGCGAGCCAATGAACGGGTCATGTTTTCAGCCGCCGATTTACTCGCACAATATGCGATGTTGCTTCCCATCGCGGTTTGCGCTGCAATTGAAGTAATGTTAACGACGCAGCCTTTCGCTTCACGAAGCAAAGACTCACACGCCCTTACCATGGCAAATGGCGCGCGCACGTTAACCTGAAAAATCTGATCAAATAGCTCATCACTAAGACCTTGTAGATCCGAATGAGCAACAAATTTTGTCATTCCAGCGCAGTTCACCAGCAAATCCAGTTGCGGGCTAATCTCCGCAACTTGCTTAGCGAGCTCTTCTATCGCTTGCGAGTGAGCTACATTGAGCTGGAACGCGACATGCCCTTCTCCACTGAGAGCAGAAACGACTTGGTCAGCAGAACTCTGGTTGCTGTTGTAAGTCAGGATTACTTGATAGCCTGAATCGGCCAACTTATGACATATGGCGGCCCCAAGACCGCCACTGCCGCCTGTAACTAAGGCAGTTTTTTGCATATTACGCCTCTTCTACTTTGCCTTTGTAACGACGAACTCGAATATCGGCTTGCTCCTTATGCCCAGCAAAACCTTCAAGTGCACATAGACGTGAACAGTACTCGCCGACTTTCAGCGAAGCCGATTCAGTCACACGTTGGTAGGTACAAGTCTTAATGAATTTTCCAACCCAAAGGCCACCGGTGTAGCGAGCTGCTTTCTTTGTCGGAAGGGTATGGTTAGTACCAATACATTTGTCGCCGTAAGAAACGTTCGTTTCACGCCCTAGGAATAGCGCACCGTAATTCGTCATGTTATCTAGGAAGTACTTTGGATCTTCAGTCATGACCTGCACGTGCTCAGACGCAATGTCGTCCGCAACTTCTACCATTTCTTCATAGCTATCACACACGATCACTTGCCCGTAGTCAGCCCATGCCTTACCTGCAACCTCAGCAGTCGGCAAAATCGTTAGTTGACGTTCCACTTCTTTGATTGTTTCTTGGGCGAACTTTTCGCTGTTGGTTAGAAGGACTGCTGGGGAGTTGTAACCATGCTCGGCTTGACCAAGCAAGTCGGCTGCTGCCAGTTCAGGATCGCAGCCTTGCTCGTCTGCGATAACGAGTGTTTCAGTTGGGCCCGCAAATAGGTCAATACCTACGCGGCCAAATAACTGACGTTTAGCTTCAGCCACAAACGCGTTACCTGGGCCAACAATCATATCGACAGGCGCGATTGTTTCAGTACCAAGAGCCATTGCACCTACCGCCTGAACTCCGCCGAAACAATAGATTTCGTCCGCACCGGCCAAAGCCATTGCAGCCACAATCGCAACGTTTGGTTGACCGTTGAAAGGAGGTGCACACGCAATGACACGTTTAACACCCGCCACTTTTGCAGTCAGCACACTCATATGTGCAGAAGCAACCAATGGATACTTCCCGCCAGGAATGTAACAGCCCACGCTGTTTACCGGAATATTCTTATGGCCCAATACCACACCCGGCATGGTTTCTACTTCTACGTCTTTCATTGAGTCACGCTGGATCTGAGCAAAGTTGCGTACTTGCTCTTGAGCGAATTCGATATCGTGACGAGTAGATTCATCTAGCGCATCAACACATGCCTGAATCTGGTCTTGAGTGAGTCGAAACTGCTCTGGAGACCAGTTATCGAATTTTTCTGAAAGCTCGCGGACAGCGCTATCACCTTTCGATTCAATGTTAGAAAGAATGTCTTCAACGATTTGACGAACTTTGGCGTCATTTGATGCTGAAACTTCTTCGGTGATTCCATTCTTCAGAATACGTGCCATACGATTTTCTCCTTGAGGGTTGAGTCTGACGGTTGTTAGTTTTTACTTTTGGATACGAATGCAAAACCAGACTAAACATAAAATCAACATCTTTCAAGATAGAAGTGCCATCGACCACCAAGCCACCTAACTACTTGTTTTAATTTGATAAAAATTCAATTGAAAGGCGATAACCATCCTAGACAAGGTGGTTTAATGGTCAATTATGATATTTTGATCACACTATTTTTACTGAATATTTACATTTATCCATGTTAATTTTTGCATACCTTTGCAACGGAGATATTCTTATGCACAACTTCAAATCTACGCTCTCTCAAACTTCGCTTCTAGGCACCTTTGTCAAAACACCGCATCCACATATCGTTGAGGTGCTGTCGCTTGCAGAGCTTCCTTTTATCATTTTGGATGCCGAGCATGCCCCGTTCGACAGAACCTCTTTGGATGCCTGCATACTCGCTGCGCGCGCCAACCAACTACCTTGCTTAGTTAGGGTTCAAGACAGTGCACCATCCACCATTTTGAATGCGCTAGACTGTGGAGCTACCGGTGTTCAGATTCCACATGTTTGTACAAAGCAACAAGCTCAAACCATCGCTAGAATGTGCCACTACGGAGAAGGCGGGCGCGGTTATGCTGGCTCAAGTAGAGCGGCAAACTACGCCACAAAACCAATGGCTCAGCACCTCGCAGATAGCGCTTCGAGTACAGTAGTGATTGCACAAATTGAAGACCCAGAAGGGGTCGAAAATGTAGACGCTATAGCGGGTGTAGAAGGAATTGATGCCCTATTCATCGGGCAAGTAGATCTTACGGTTGCTTATGGCGCAACGAGTGTGAACGATGAAAAAGTTCGTCAAGCGAGCATCAAAATCATCGAGGCGGCCCAAAAACACGATAAGCCGGTCGGAATGTTTGTCGCAACAGCGCAACAAGCCAAAGACTGGGGCGAGATCGGAGTAAGCTTTTTTTGTGTAGGCTCTGAACACAAAATGATCATTGATGGTTTCCGACAAGAAAGAAATGTGATGAATTCCTGAGTTTTCTCCGATAGTTAAACGCTATCAATCGTCAACTCTAGACAGAGAATTCCCCTAGCCCATACACTCAGGCTAACTAAAGGGGCAAATACCCCACACAAGGAGTATGACTATTAAAGCGAAAGTAACTTCGATAGACGTCGCCAAGATGCTCGGCGTCTCTCAGTCGACCGTATCAAGAGCTTTTAGCCCAACCGCTAGCATTAGCGAGAAAAAACGAAAAATGGTCATGGATGCTGCAGCAAAGCTCGGCTACACGCCCAATGCCATCGCCCGTAGCTTAATCTCTAATCGCTCCGGCCTAATAGCTATTGCACTCGATAGTGAGTCTAACCCGATGTACGATCTTCAATCGCGAGCATTGGCAATGGAGATCCAACGCCGCGGTGGTCAAGTGGTGCTTTGCCCTATTGACAAAGGCGACCTTGATTTAGCTATTTCCCGCGCAATTGAGTATCAAGTGGACGGCTTGGTCATCGCAACCAGTCGATTGACTTCGCGCGCGTTTGCCCAATGTGAAAAGTTTGGTGTGCACTTAAGCGTCATCAACCGTTACACCAAAGGAATCAATGCAAATGCGACCGGAATTGATAACCGTTTAGCAGGCGAAGAAGCAGCTGAATACTTGGTTAGTAAGGGATATCAACAGTTGGCGTATATTAGTGGTGATTCCGGTTCGATGACCAGTGAAGAACGTTGGCTAGGTTTTTCATCCAAGCTAAAAGCGCTTGATGTACCCACACCTGTCTTTATTCAGTCTAAATACAGCTTCGATGCTGGTATGGAAGCGGCAAAGGAAGTGCTCGCCCACTCAGTGAGACCTGAAGCGATATTTTGCGCTAATGACATTATCGCACTCGGGCTTATGGATGGATTACGCCTAAGCGGCGCTTCCATTCCTAGCGACTATGCGATCATGGGCGTCGATAACATCCCGATGTCGAGTTGGCCAAGCTACGACCTAACCACAGTTGCACAACCTATAGACGATATTGTTCGTCGCACCGTGGAAGACTTGATGAGGCGGATTAACGACAACGTCGATGCTTCTGGAGAGTATCTCCTTGAGAAAGGAACGCTAATCGAACGTGGCAGCACCGCTCGAAATTAACGTTAGCTAAGAGAACTCGTTCCATTAAAGGCATAAGTCTAAGCTCACAATCACCGTACTGACTCAATAAAGCCTCGCATCCAACGCGAGGCTTTTCTCAATTTCACCGCCACAAACGACCGCTGAAAACCATTGAATTCGTATGCAATAGGGATTGAAACAAGATCACCGTTTAGGAAACTAAACGTCCACTAGCGGTCTATTTGGTCTGAGTCCATGCCATTCAAACGCATATCTTGCGTCGAAACCCATTCACCAAGCCCTTTGTTTCCCTTATCTATATCACTCATACAAACAAGTACTTAAAGGGGAATAACCTCTCTGATCTACTCGCGTTCAAATCGATTAGCGTAATTACTCTGGGTGTTTTTCAAACAGATGTTAAAAATCTGATCTTAAGCACGATATTAAAACATCAAGAAAACTTACTGTTGACAATATTGCAACATAACTTCATTTTGGATACGTAATCAAAACAAACAAGAATTGAACAATCTGATCAGGAGGTAGGTTATGGCCATGGCTGGCTTTGATGAAAAATGGCGTGATTTCCCAGACTACATTATCGGTATCACCAAAGAAATTTGGGAAGACCGTGGTTTACATACGCTAGAGCACTACTACTCGCCGGATATTGTTGTTCGCACACCTCTATCCATCGCTCAGGGTAACGAAGGGGTGATCAGCGCGACCATGGCAACACTTGCAGAGTTTCCAGATCGCACTTTGTTTGGCGAGGATGTCATTTGGTCTGGCTCACCAGAGCAAGGTATGCTGTCTTCACACCGAATCATTTCAACTGCAACACACAGCATTGATGGTTTCTATGGCAAAGCAACCAACACGAAGCTGCGTTTTCGCATCATTGCCGACTGCCATGCAATCAATAATCAAATTAACGATGAGTGGCTCATCCGCGACCAAGCCGATATCGCCAAGCAACTGGGCATGACCTCGGAACAATTTGCACGTAACCAGATCGAATTTGAAGGTGGTGTAGAAAACAGTAAGTTTCCATTTACTCCTGAGTGCGATGTTCAAGGCCCTTACCTAGGAGTTGGTAACGATGACGAATATGGTCAGCGTTATGAATCAATCTTGAACAGCATCATGAACGCAGAGTTTTCCGTTATTCCAAAAGAATACGATCGTGCATGTATTGGCGAATATGCTGGAGGACGCACCGCGCTTTCACATCATGAGATCGATCATTTCTGGATATCGCTGCGCTCCTCATTCCCTAATGCAAAATTCACTGTGCATCATCGCATAGGTCGCGACGACCCAATGATGTCTCCGCGCGCTGCAATCCGCTGGTCACTGCAAGGTAAGCACGAAGGTTACGGCGCATTTGGCCAACCAACAGGTAAAGAAGTCCACATTATGGGAATAAGCCACGCTGAGTTTGGCCCGTGGGGGCTGCGCCGCGAGTTTACGCTTATCGACGAGACAGCAATCTGGAAACAAATCCTACTACAGAAAGGCTAACAACAAGCCACACCACCCGCTCTACAATTTAACGAACAGTAAGGAAACACAATGTCACTTAACATCATCGAGCAGTTTTACCAATCCTATTTCCAAGCCCCAGCTAGCGAGCAAGCGAACATCGCGAATGAAGCCCTCAATCCAGATGTGAAATGGTGTGTTGCCCATCCAATCAACGACTTGAATGGGCCAGAATCAACAAACTCTGAATTCCTAGCACCATTAGCTGCTGCTTTGCCTGATGTAGAACGTCGCCCAATGATTGTAATGAATGGCGAGTTTGAAGGCCGCACTTGGTACAACTCGACAGGTTATTTTGTAGGGACATTTGAAAAGCCTCTGTTCGGTATCCCAGCGACAGGAAAAACCCTTTACTTGCGATACACCGAAATGGTTTGTGTAGAGAGCAACCAAATCACTGAATCGTATATGATTCCTGATTTCATCGATGCTATGAACCAAGCCGGTTCTAATCCACTTCGCCGTAGTCTAGGACACGACGGGTTGGTACCAGCACCAGCGACATTCGATGGCATTCAAAACGGAGAGATATGTGCTCAACACAGTGAACAAAGTGGCCAACTTGTCCATGACATGCTGTCCTGTTTAGGCCGCTTCGATGGTAAAGATCTTTACTCTATGGATCTTGAGAATTACTGGCACCGCGACTTTATGTGGTACGGCCCAGCTGGCATCGGAACCACTCGTGGTATCAAAGGTTTCCGTAATCATCACCAGGCGCCATTCGTGTTCGCATTCCCAGATCGAGGTGTCGATATTGAGCTCAATTTTTTGGCTCAAAATGACTACGTATCCACTGGTGGTTGGCCACACATGCACGGCACTCACACAGGCCACAGTGGTTGGTTAGGGCTTGCTCCAACAGGAAAGAATATTGAGCTTCGCGTTATGGATATCTGGCGACGTGAAGGTAACTTGCTGAAAGAAAACTGGGTAGCGATAGATATCGTACATATTCTGCTTCAACTCGGTTATGACGTATTCGGCCAAATGAAAGAACAATTAGAAGGACCTAATTATGCATGAGTTTGGAACGCTTAACTGGACGATACTCGGTGTCTACATCGTTCTCACTTTGGTACTCGGTGCCGTAGTGGGTAAAAAAGTCACCTCGGCGAATCAGTTCGCTTTAGGTGACAAAAACATTCCATGGTGGGCAATCGGTATCTCTGTGGTATGTACATACGTAAGCGCAATGTCTTTCTTAGGCGGGCCTGCTTGGTCATACAAAGAAGGGCTATCGGTGATCGCCATTCACCTGAACTACCCTCTTGTGATCTTTTTCATTGTTGCTGTGTTCATGCCGTTTTTCTACAACAATGGCCTCACCTCAATATACGAATATCAAGAGAGACGATTTGGTAAAGCATCTCGCGTTACTCTATCTTTTATCTTCCTCATCAAACAAGCTTTGAGCTCAGCTGCAGTGCTGTACGCGACCGCTATGATACTTGAGTTCATTACAGGGATAGACGTGGTGTACTGCATCATGATCGTGACCGCCATTGCGCTGGTTTATACCGTTATGGGTGGGATTGCAGCGGTTATCTGGACAGACGTCATCCAAGCGGTCATCTTGTTCATCGGTGCATTCATCATCATTGAAGCGGTATGGAATGGCATGCCTGCACCAATGACTGAAGTGATGGCCGAACTTAAAGCTAAGGGAATGACGGACTCACTGCAAACCAGCATGGACTTGAGCCAAGTAACAACCGTTTGGGCTGGTGTTATTGCTATGACGATGTTCCACACGACAGTATACGGTGGTAGCCAGATGATGGTGCAACGTTGTATGGCTGCAAAAAGCATGGGCGACGCGAAAAAAGCAATGCTGATGATGGGTTACGTCGCTTTCTTCATCTACTTCGTATTCATTCTATTGGGCGTGTTATTCAACGCTTACTACGATGGTCAAGAATTCGAAAACGGCAACACTATTATTCTTCACTACGCCAGTGAATATGGCATGCCAGGCCTCATGGGAATCATCGCTGCGGCAATTCTGGCAGCAAGTATGTCGAGCTTAGATTCAGCATTTAACTCTATGGCTACAGTATCGGTTGCCGACTTCTACAAACGCTTCTACAAGAAGAACGAATCTGAAGAACATTACTTGAAAGCTTCACGCTTCTTCACAGTTGGCTGGGCTATTTTGGTTATCATTCCTGCATTGATGTTCGCGACGAGTACAGGCTCGGTACTTGAAGTACTAAGTAAAGCAGGTTCTTACTTTGTTGGTGCAAGTTTCTGTATGTTTGTGCTGGGCTTCTACTCCAAGCACATTACAGAGAAAGGGCTATTAATTGGTGTCGCAGCGAGCTTTGTCGCTATCTGGTACGTCGCAGTCGCAACAGACATCGCTTGGCCTTGGTACTGTGTTATTGGTGTGGTGGTCAATGCTGTTGTTGCTTATGCAGCGAGCCTACTGCTGACAGGTAAACAGGAAGAAATGCACTTATATACCATCAAAGGTCAACAAGCTGAGTACGCTCGATTAAACAAGCCAGTGAAACAAGATGGCTGGTACGTTATCCCTGGTAAGATTGATGCACCTTGCTACGGCCTATTAGTGATGTTTGTGTTCTCTCTTATATTCCTGTGGGGAATCAATGCATTCACCGACAACGCTCCAATGCTGATTAATTTTGTGCGTGGTTGCTCTATTCTTGTCGCGTTAAGCATTGCCGGGTACGCTGTTTACTCTCTGTTTGGTAATAAGCTCCGCTCTCGAACAGACAATGTTGAAACCCAAAGCTTGTAACTGCTAGAGCTGCAATAACTCCAAATAATTAAGCCCGCTGATAGTCAGCGGGCTTTTTTTGTTTATGCGCATCAATTGAGATTGTCACCAGCCATACCCAAATAACTTCGCTCAACCAAGAGTAACTTGGTGTGTTAAATCGTAACCTGAAATCATTTGGGTATAGGAAGCAGGCAATAAAAAAGGAGAGCCGAAGCTCTCCTTTCTCTTAACCTTCAAACTGCTAATTAAAGAGCAGCTTTCGCTTTTTCAACTAGAACTGCGAATGCAGCTTTGTCGAATACCGCGATATCAGCAAGAATCTTACGATCGATCTCGATAGATGCTTTCTTAAGACCGTTGATGAAACGGCTGTAAGATAGACCATTTTGACGAGATGCAGCGTTGATACGTGCAATCCATAGTTGACGGAATTGACGTTTCTTGTTGCGACGGTCACGGTAAGCGTATTGACCAGCTTTAGTAACTGCTTGGAAAGCTACGCGGTAAACACGTGAACGTGCTCCTTAGTAACCTTTAGCTTGTTTTAGAACTTTCTTATGACGTGCACGAGCTTGTACACCACGTTTTACGCGAGGCATTATGCTTCTCCTAAACTAAACGATTATTAAACTAAAAAGAATTAAGCGTATGGCATCATACGAACAACTGCAGCCACTTCACACTTAGGAAGGATTGCATTTGGACGAAGCTGACGCTTGTTCTTAGTAGTACGCTTAGTCAGGATGTGACGTTTAGTAGCGTGCTTAAACTTAATACCACCAGCAGTTTTCTTGAAACGCTTAGCAGCACCTTTGTTGGTTTTCATCTTAGGCATGATGAATAACTCCGCATTGTTGAGTTGTTTTAAACAATAGTAATTAGGGCGAACAAAACCCAGCCATTCAAGAACGGCTAGGTTTTCTTACTTGTAAAGCCGTTAATTACTTCTTCTTAGGGGCCAATACCATGATCATCTGGCGGCCTTCGATTCGAGTCGGGAAAGATTCAACAACAGCTAAATCTACTGTATCTTCTTTCAAACGATTCAAAACGTCGACACCGATGTCTTGGTGAGCCATTTCACGGCCACGGAAGCGAATTGTTACCTTCACTTTGTTGCCGTCTTCTAGGAAACGCGTCAGGTTGCGTAGTTTTACCTGATAGTCTCCAATATCAGTTCCAGGACGGAATTTTACTTCCTTAATCTGAATCTGCTTTTGCTTCTTCTTCTGCTCTTTAGCAGCTTTGCTCTTTTCGAAGAGGAACTTGCCATAGTCCATCACACGACAAACTGGTGGCTCGGCGTTAGGGCTGATCTCTACGAGATCCATACCAGCTTCAACAGCTGCTTCTAGCGCTTCATTGATAGAAACGATACCAACGGCTTCACCGTCAGCGCCTGTTAGACGAACTTCACGAACGCCGCGAATTTCACCGTTTAAACGGTGCTGGTTTTGTTTGGCCGGTTGTTGGCCACGTCTTCCGCCTTTAATAGCTTATTCCTCCAGATTGAGCTTACGGGTAGAAACTTCGGCTTGGATGTATGAGATAAAGTCATCCACTTTAAACTTACCTAAGTCTTTACCTTTACGAGTACGTACTGCGATTTCTCCAGCTTCCATCTCTTGGTCGCCACAAACCAGCATATACGGGACACGCTTCAAAGTATGTTCGCGGATTTTAAAGCCAATCTTCTCATTTCTCAAGTCTGCTTTGGCTCTAATTCCACTTTTTTGTAGTTTTTGTGCAACTTCTTGAACATAATCTGACTGTTTGTCGGTGATGTTCATGATAACTGCTTGTTCTGGCGCCAACCATGTAGGGAAGAAACCAGCGTATTCTTCGATAAGAATACCAATGAAACGCTCTAGAGAACCTAGAATTGCACGGTGAATCATCACCGGAACTAAACGCTCATTGTTTTCACCTACGTAAGTTGCACCAAGGCGACCAGGTAGGTTGAAGTCTAACTGGACCGTACCACATTGCCATGCGCGGTCTAGACAGTCGTAAAGAGTAAATTCAATCTTAGGACCGTAGAATGCCCCCTCACCTTCTTGAATTTCGTATGGAATTTCCATCGCTTCAAGAGACTGCTTAAGCGCTTCTTCTGATTGATCCCAGATTTCATCTGAACCTACACGCTTTTCAGGGCGAGTCGATAGTTTAACAACGATGTTGTCGAAGCCAAATGTCTGGTACGTATCGTAAACCATCTTGATGCAGCTAGTGACTTCTTCCTGAATTTGACTCTCAGTACAGAAAATGTGCGCATCATCTTGAGTAAAGCCACGTACACGCATAATACCGTGCAGTGCACCAGATGGTTCGTTACGGTGACATGAGCCGAACTCAGCCATACGCAACGGTAGATCACGGTATGATTTCAGGCCTTGGTTAAAGATCTGAACGTGACCAGGGCAGTTCATTGGTTTCAATGCGTACTCACGGTTCTCTGAAGAAGTCGTAAACATCGCTTCTGCGTATTTGTCCCAGTGACCAGAACGTTCCCAAAGAACGCGGTCCATGATAAGTGGACCTTTTACTTCTTGGTAACCGTATTCAGTCAGTTTTTCACGAACGAATACTTCAAGATCACGGAAAATAGACCAACCATTGTGATGCCAGAACACCATACCCGGTGCTTCTTGCTGCATGTGGAACAGGTCTAGGTGCTTACCGATTTTACGGTGGTCACGCTTCGCCGCTTCTTCTAGGCGAGTTAGATGCGCTTTAAGCGCTTTCTTGTCGTGGAAAGCGGTACCATAGATACGTTGAAGCATCTTGTTATCGCTGTTACCACGCCAGTATGCACCTGCTACGTTAAGCAACGTGAAGTGCTGACAAAAACCCATATGTGGTACGTGAGGGCCACGACACATATCGATGTATTCTTCATGATGGTAAAGGCCTGGACGGTCGTCGCGAGCAACGTTCTCGTCCAAGATTTCCATCTTGTATGTTTCACCGCGAGCTTCAAATGCATCGCGTGCTTCCTGCCAGCTAACTTTTTTCTTGATAACTTGGTACTTGGTCTTCGCTAGCTCTTTCATGCGCTTTTCGACTTTTTCTAAGTCTTCTTGCGTTAAAGAGTGCTCCATGTCGATATCGTAGTAGAAACCGTTATCGATCGTTGGACCAATCGCCATTTTAGCTTCAGGGTAAAGTTGCTTGATCGCGTGACCCAGTAGGTGAGCACAAGAGTGACGAACAATTTCAAGGCCATCGACCTCATCTTTTACAGTGATGATCTCAAGGCTTGCATCGTTTTCGATAAGGTCACATGCATCAACACGGTTGCCATCAACACGGCCAGCGATGGTTGCTTTAGCAAGACCAGGACCGATCGATTGAGCGACTTCTAGAGTTGAAACTGGGTTGTCAAATTGACGCTGACTGCCGTCAGGAAGTGTAATAATAGGCATTAGATATCCTTTACAGTGGTGTTGCATACCAAGCAACACGTGTTCAGTTAATGTTTTAGCTTTTAAAACATCGCATTATAAGACTCTACATTTATGTCGATACAAATACGGATGTACCTAAAAAAATGCGAACGGGCATTGTAACTGAATCAAATTAAATAACAATCGATGCCATGATATTCTCGTTATTTGGCAAGTAAACAAGCATAAAAAAGCGGAGGATTATTTCCTCCGCTTTTATTCTTTTCGTTCACTATCTAACGGATACTATCCCTAGACTCAACGCCCTATCAAAGCTCACGTTATCTTTCACTAAGTTGTCGAGTGCAGCTTCGGATAACATCACTACACGGCTATCTTTGGCTGTAGGCGCATCTGAGTGAATCTGCATTTGGCTATCAGATGTAAAGTGACTCCATAACTGGCTATCGACCAAATAAACGAAGGTATCAGGTTGTATTGGCCCCTGCTTTGTCCACACCGTTAACCACCAGCTCACTTGTCTCAGCCCTTGTTTCCCAGCGGCAATTGTCGTTGGATGCAGGCTTTGCGAGTTAATCGCTTGTTGTGTGGCTATAGCCACATCCAGCGCTCCCTCATAGCTCTCAGCAAACGGATTACTAAACTGGCCGTCATAAGAACAGGCCAAACTCGCTGGTGCGGCACAGCAAGTAAGTATAACGGTCAATGCGTATTTCGATATTGCCATACACTACTCCGATTAAGGTGTCACGATGTTGAACCAGAAATTAAAGCTATCAAGCATGCCAACAAAATCCTTGAAGACTTGCTTATCGCCTTTAATTTGAATATCGCCACTAGCGATTGCTTTTTCCAGTGTCACATTACCTAGTTGAACATCATCCAACGCGGCTTTGGTTAAAGTTAGCGTTACATCAGGCTTATCTGTTTGCATTCTTGTATGGTTTAGAACGGAGTTCTCTACATATAAAGTGTATTGTTCATCGAGATCGGTGAAGTTAATGTTCATCGCAAAGTCTTTGCCTGCAGCTTTGTCTGGCAAGATTCTTACCGCCAAATAGTCGAACAACATCTCTGGTGGCATATTCTTGATGATGTCTGGAGAGGCTGTGTTTGTCCCGCCTGCACTTGGTGTTCCATTCCTAAGCTCATAAGCCCCTTGTAGATAGACAGAACGCCAAGGGCCTGACTCCGCTTGGTAACCTAACTGTTCGTAAGTATCTGCCAGTAGAGCTTTACCGTTTTTACTTTGTGGGTTGGCAAACACAACATGCTTAAGCACTTCCGCTACCCAGCGGTATTTACCCTCATCAAAATCCGCTTTTGCTTTTTCAATTACCGCTCGCTCACCGCCCATGTACTCGACGTATTTCACGGCAGCATTAGTTGGCGGCAAGTTGTTAAGATCGGATGGGTTACCTGAGTACCACCCCATGTATCTTTGATACACCGCTCGGCTATTGTGTCTTAACGTGCCGTAGTAGCCTCGAGTACTCCAGTTATTTTCTAGTTCATCAGGGAATTGGATGATTTCTGAGATTTCAGAGCCTATGTAGCCTTGGTTCATCAGGCGGACTGTTTGGTCGTGGGTGTATTTGTACATATCACGTTGCTTTTTAAAGTAATCAACGATCTCTTTCTGCCCCCACATTGGCCAGTGGTGACTTTGGAATTTCACCTCAACCTCATCGCCCCAAGTTTCAATCGTTTCTTGAAGGTAACCAGACCATTTCAGCGCATCACGTACTTGTGCGCCACGCAAGGTCAAAATATTGTGCATGGTATTGGTGGTATTCTCTGCCATCCAAAGTGCTTTTTTCTCTGGGAACCAGGTATTGATCTCAGTTGGCGCTTCCGAGCCCGGCGTGTATTGGAATACCATTTTCACACCATCGACCGTTCTCTCATCACCTGTTTTTTCAATGATATCGGTTGGCTCAATCAAAGTCGCAAGACCTGTTGAAGTGGTTTGTCCTAGCCCTCCGTTCACACCACCAAACTCATTTCTTGGCAGTAGTGCTCCGTACATATAGATGGCGCGTCGTCCCATCGCGTTACCGGCAATAACGTTCTCCGACACCGCATGCTCTGTAAACCCATGTGAAGCAATAATTTGTACTTTACCTGACTTCACATCTGCCTCATCGACAATCCCACGAACACCACCGAAATGGTCAATATGGCTATGGCTGTAAATCACAGCAACCACCGGCCTTTCTCCCAATTCTGAGTTGATAAACTCTAGTGCTACTTTAGCCGTTTCTTGAGAGATCAGTGGATCGAACACAATCCAGCCCGTGTCGCCCTCTACAAAGGTGATATTGGTCAGGTCATAGCCTCTAATTTGGTAAATACCATCGGTCACTTCAAACAAACCATTGATCATATTGAGCTGAGCATTGCGCCATAAACTCGGGTTAACGCTGTCTGGTGCTGGATTATCTAGCGTGATGTACTTCTTGTATTCTTCTAGGTCCCAAACCACACCTCCCTTATCATTGGTGATCGTGACAGTATCTTGAGCAGCGATAAATCCTCGCTGAGCATTCTCAAAATCCTGCTTGTCTTTAAAGGGAAGCGTAGCAAGCACCTGTTGATTCGCTTTAATGGTCGATGGTGTGGCTGGTTTTGGTTCTGCGGCCCAAACCGAAGTTGAGAGCACTGCAGCAATAAGAGGAACTGTGCAATAGTTCATGGATAACTCCTTGTTTTCCAACTGACATTACTAAAGCTAGTTCATATGGCGACAAACTCAATTTCTCCCCACGCTTAAATAGAAAAAACTCATCAGACTAAGCAAGTTTGAGACAATTTACTGACAAATCCCTCTAAATTAACCACCTCTTCGTTTGCCATTGACCTTACTTATACCAAAGCCTGACAAAATCGACTTCCCTGACCTCTAACTCACAAAGTGTCAATTTTTGTTAGTAAAACCTTTACATTAACTAGGGTAAAACTTACATAGCCTGACGGACTCCTTACACGGCAATCCGTATTATGGGAATCACCAACTCAATGGTCATTCCCATAACTAGGAGAATTATTATGAAAAAAGCAATCCTACTAGCGTCAGCACTTGTGATCAGCTCAACAGCATTTGCTGGTGTAAACTCAAAAAGCAGTGAAACCACTGTAAAGACCGACGCATTCGCGACTCAAGAGCAAGCTTACAACGCTGGATATGACCTCATGGACGAGTACAAGGCAATGCCATCGCACCAGTTACGTGCCAAGTTACCAATCAATGAAAACAGCGTACAAACCTCAAGTGTTGAAGTAACCGACGGCAAAGTGACAGTCGAAGAGTTTTCTCCAGCACGCGGCGAAATTCAGTATCGCGCAGTCGTTGAAGTTGATTACCAATACAAGTACCGTGAAAGCTAATTCTTAGCTAAGACTGTGTTCAAAGCCCTAGCCTACAAGCTAGGGCTTTATTATTTATACTCAAACCAATCTCAACCGGTCTTCCCGATTGCAATGAATACTAACTTCTCATTTTTCGACACATGCTCGGCAATTAAAGAGCGTAGAATAGATGGTCTCACCAGATAACAGAGTCATACCTTATGAACAAGACACTACTCATCACAGCAACGTTCATGATTGTCAGCTTGTCAGGATGTAGCCCAGACTCGCCCCAACAAGTTGAAAAGAAGCCAAGTGAAAACCCAATGTGTATCAGCCAAGAGACGCTAGCGGGTGGCTGGGCACAATCGGTAGTGACACCAGAGGCCGAATTGGCCCTCGATACCGTTCTCGCCCAAATGAACACCAGCGCCAAATTGGAAGAAATCATTTCAGTGAGAACACAGGTCGTTAACGGCATAAATTACGCGATTGAATTCAAGCTCGAGAGCGGTGAAGTTTGGCACACAATTGTATATCGAAGCATAGAAGGTAAATACCAAATGACACAGGTCGCGACTCAAGGGCGTTTTTGTCAATAACATTGGTTAGCCTCTCGTATGTGAGGCTAGCTAGCCTAGCCTTTAACGCTTTCCCACTTTCCAGTAACAGACTTAATTGCCTTACCCAATATACATACTCTTTGCGAATGAAATCTTGTTGAATGTGAGTTGAGTTTCTTAAACTTTCGGACTATAGAATATAGACAGCACAAATATCGATAATTAAATCCTCACTTATAAGTTGTGTCTGTCCGTTGGCGCTCTGATCGAAAATAATTAGAAGCAATGGAGCCAACATGCGTGTAAATCAGCCTGTCACTCAAAAAGAGATCCTATACCCAGCAAGTTACAACTTGCTGTCTGTTACCTCCCCATCTAGTCACATCACTTATGCCAGCAAAGAATTCTGTGAAGTCGCTGGGTATGAGTTGGACGAGTTAGTCGGAGAGCCGCACAATATTGTTCGCCACCCTGACATGCCACCTGAAGCATTTGCCGATATGTGGAAACACATCAAAGAGGGCAAGTCATGGATGGGGATGGTAAAAAATCGCTGCAAAAATGGGGACCATTATTGGGTGGATGCATTCGCCTCACCGATCAAAGAAGGTAACCAGATTGTTGAGTATCAATCAGTCCGTTTATGCCCCAGCCGAGAAAATGTAGAAAACGCTGAAAAGCTCTATGCGCAAATTCGAGAAGGCAAAACACCGACCAAACTCAAACTTCCTAGGACTCGGCTGTGGCAAAGAGCAGCGCTTTTCATGTTCGTTTCTGCCATCGTTTCGATGTTCGCTGATTCAGCACTACCGGGAGCCGGCGTTTGGATCCTATTGCTTTTATCTATAGGCTCTGTCTACCACCTTACCCGAAGGTTAGAAGCGTTATCTGAGCAAGCTCGTAAAGTGTTTGATAACCCTTTAATGGAGCTGGTTTATACCAAGCATGTGGACGATATCTCAGAGATTCAGTTAGCACTAAAAATGCGTCAGTCAGAACTCAATGCGGTGGTTGGTCGGATACAAGACTCCAACGACCAGATTGGCGATGCAGCAAAATCATCGTCCCAAAATTGTGATACCACTGCTCAGAACCTTGAAGGACAAACCCACGAAACCGAACAAGTGGCAGCCGCAATTAACGAAATGCACTCTACTGCCAACGAAATTGCTCAAAATGCCCAAAGCGCCTCTGACGCAACCGAAAGTGCTCATATTGCCGCTAATGAGGGTAAAGAATCCGTCAGACAAACCGTTGAAGCGATACAAGAACTTGCTACTCAATTGGACGAAGCATCTGATGTGGTTTCCCAACTCGAAGCTCACGGTAAAACCATCGGTGATGTGCTCATCGTGATTCAAGGTATCGCCGAGCAAACCAACTTGCTTGCTCTAAATGCGGCGATTGAGGCGGCTCGAGCGGGCGAACAAGGTAGAGGCTTTGCCGTAGTGGCCGATGAAGTGCGTACGTTAGCGCAACGAAGCCACGAATCAACGGAAGAAATTCAAGCCGTCATTAGCCAGATTCAGACCAGTACTCAACGCGCCGTATCCGCAATGCAAGAAGGTGGGCAGCTATCAAAAATGTGTGTAGAAAGCGCTGAAACATCAGGACAGCGCTTAGATACTCTCTCTCACCAAGTTTCTGATATTTCGGATAGAAACGGGCAAATTGCGACTGCAGTCGAAGAGATGGCTCGCGTCTCAGAAGATATGAACTCCAGCGTGCAATCTATTAGCGAAGTTTGCTCCGCAACCAATATCCTTGCCAGTGATACCCGCGACGAATGTGAAGGACTGGTCACCAACTTAGCCTCACAAGGTAAATTGGTTAGCCAATTCAGACGCATAGATTAGCGCATACAAAAAGAGGAGGTCCCCCCTCCTCTTTTACCCTTCAATCACGATTAGCGCCAAACACCCCATTCACCGGTTGTGCCCGGTTCATCGCCTTTCGTCCACCATTGAGCGGTCCAAGATTGACCGTTATGGGTCACCACGTCTCCAGCGTTGTAAATGCTGGCACTGTTCCACGCATTATCCGGCTCTACCGGCGGTGGCGTGTCTCCTTTAATCAAAGACACCTGATAGCTGTAACTGGTATCTGGAGCTAACACCTTATTCGCATACACATTGTTGGTATCAAACATGTAGTGGTTCATTTCTGCATGCCAGAATCCCACAAACCAACTGCCTTGCTGCGCGTCGTTAAACCGCCCAGCAAGTTCCGCTGCCCAGGTGGACGTATTATTGGCAGAGATTGCCAACTGAATGTCCGTAAGCTCGGCACCACTCGCATCGAAGGTTCTAAATCTAACTGTGTCACCCGATTCCACCGGGCCAAAACCTTGAGCCACAAAGTAGCCCAGTGATTGTAGATTATCGACGGGTTCCGTTGGGTCCGTCGGATCGGTTGGATCCGTGCCGGTACCACTGAATGAGATATCACTACAGTTGTAGAACCCTTCTCCTGCGGCGTCCTCACGTTGCCAGCGAGTATAAAGAATCGCATCACCACTTCTGTCGGCTGGCAATGTCACCTTAATGCGGTATCGCTTATCTTCGCCGACCGCGACATTTCCAGAGGTATCGACAAGTTCTAGGTCATCCCAAGTCAACGCAACGCTAGGATCGTAGCTCGGCTTTGACAGGTAAAACTGCCAGTAAGATGGATTATGAGGAGCGGTAGCGTTGAACACCAAATCAATTTGATTATTGGCATCTAGGCTGATGTTGGTTTTTTGCCAGTGAGGAGAAGGAACATTGAGCCCCGATTTGGCGGCATCACTTGCTGAACATAGTTCACCATCACGCACGATCGCTCGAACATGTGCCATGTCCCGATAATTCGGTACATTAGCGGCAACTTCGTTGCGTTGAACAAATGGGTAAGCACCGGATTCATCGAACGCAGCCTGACAAGCCGCATTCGGAATCGTATTGTCCCAGAATCCCCCATCGAGATAGCAGGTATTCTGCCTCGCGCTTGGAAATTCTACCCAGCCATGTGCCTGCACGTTGATTGACGACAGTGCTGCAAGTGAGCCCATCGCCATTGTTATGATTTTCTTTTTCATTACTAAATTCCTTGTTAAATATTCTCCATAAGGAGCCCATCTGGCCTGCTATGTAGCACACCATTTGCCTTATGAAGCTAGCAAGTAATAGTAATTTCGCCGCTGTTAGCACCACTTTTACGCCGCTTAATCGACAAAATTGTCGGCTGCTTTCCAGCGCAATAGAAAAAGAATGTAATGAGATAAATACGATTCGAGTCACTTCATAGAAAGCCACTCCGAGAGCAAGCGCTTATCCGCGATTCACTTCCAGTTTATTGCGGCAATCTCGGCTGCTGACAATAAGTTCTTCGCTCACGTCGACTGTTTGAGACTTCGCTAAACGGTCATACAGCAGAACATTCACTGACGCTGCCAAGTTCATGCACCCAATTGTCGGCACATACACCACATGGTGTGCCTTGTCCGCTACTTCTTGAGCGATACTGCCATCTTCGGGACCAAAGATATAAATCGCTTTTTCAGGGTGGGTGAATTCTGGTAGCGGAGTGGCACCTACGGCTAATTCCACGCATACGATAGCTGTGTCTTCATCGAGTTCATTGAGCAGCGAATCAACGGCAACCAAGGGGATAGATTGGGTGACCGATTTGGTGTCGGTTTGGAATTTGGCAGCGCGGTCGTAGCGCTCTCCTGTGTATCGAACGCTGTCGGCTTGGTAGCAGCCTGCGGCCCTCATTACACCACCTACATTGGTTGGGCTTTTAGGGTTAGTCAGTCCGATGATGACATGAGATTGATTCATGATAACTCTTGGCTAAGTAGCGAGGCTCTACACAGGCCTGGCGAATTCGAAAGCACGCATTCTACAAAACCTCGCCGCAGACTCAAAATAAACCTGAAGCAACTGTTATCAAACGAAATAGAGAATATGACACAAATGTCATTTTTCTGAGCGGTTCATGTCATCAACACATTGTTAATCTTACTTCCAACAAATAAACCGAAAGGAACAAACAATGAAAACGAAGACAGCCCTTCTACTTACATCAACAATCGCGCTGATGAGCAGCAATGCCTTCGCTAACACATTAAACTCGAATGGCATGTACACCGTTGTTGAACGAAACAAAACTATTCATACAGAAAGCATGACAAGTAAAGATGCAGCCTACCAGCAAGGTCTTACCATCCTGACCCAGCTGCAAGAAAGCTCACCTAAAGAACTGAAAAGAGAGCTCAACGTATTTACGGTAGGCGCTGCTAGCTCGCAAATCCAGCTTAAAGATGGGGCTTACGTTACTACTCAAGAATTCATGAATGCTGATGGCCAAGTGCAGTACAAAGGCATTGTAAATGTTGGGTACCAATACCTAGAACGCACAGGTAACAGCTAAGATATAATTGACGGAAGAATTCTGTCACACTGCAACACGGCCACAGGGTACCCTTGGCCGTGGTTAAGTGGGTTTAACTAAAAGGTGCGCATGAGAATACTGATCGTTGAAGACGAAATAAAAGCCGGAGAATACCTGGTTAAAGGGTTATCTGAAGCAGGGTTTAACTGTGAACATGTTCCTAACGGAGTGGATGGTCTTTATAAAGCCACCAGCGAGTCGTTCGATTTAATCGTTCTTGACGTTATGCTGCCCATGCTCAGTGGCTGGCAAGTGCTGCAAACTTTAAGAAGCAGCAATATCGATACCCCTATCATTATGCTCACCGCCAAAGACCAAGTAGAAGATCGCGTCAAAGGATTAGAGCTTGGCGCCGATGACTACCTCGTCAAACCCTTCGCGTTTGTTGAATTACTTGCCCGAATCCGAAATGCGCTGAAGCGCAAGAGCACTACAACAGCGAGTGAATCCAGCCTCACCGTCGCTAACTTGACCATTGATTTATTGCGCAGACGTGTAACTCGAGACAACACGGCTATTACCCTCACCGCGAAAGAGTTTTCTTTATTAGAGTTATTTATGCGACGCCATGGCGAAGTCATGTCACGTTCGCAAATTGCTTCCGCCGTATGGGACATGAACTTTGATAGTGATACCAACGTCATAGACGTAGCGGTTAAACGCCTACGCGCCAAAATAGATAAAGAGTTTGAACCGAAATTGATCCACACGATTCGAGGCATGGGTTACCTATTTGATGACAACAAAGAATAAAACCAGCTCAATGCACTCCATCGCAACTCGGCTGATCCTGTCCTACTTCTCAGCATCACTGCTGGTATTATGCGTTTTAAGCGCCACCACTCTTTATGCTGTGCGCTACCACTTTGCTCAGCAAGACTACTCTATTTTACAGGCCAGCTTTAGCACCATTAACAAGCTGCAGTCGGAAGACAATTTCATACTCAAATTTGGCGAATTCTTTGAAGCGAGTGAAATCAAATTATGGTTGCTTGCTGATGAGCGGTTGATCTACAGCTCCCAAAAAATTCCTCTGCCGATGCAATTGGAAGTAAACAATTCTGATACTTTCATTGAGTGGAGTATAGAAGGAACGCACTATCGGGCGCTCAAATTTACCCTTGATGATCGGCCTGGTGTGTACGCTGTTCTTGGCGTCAGTACCAACGCACACCACGTATTCATTCGTAACTTTGCTAACGTATTACTGCTCACTACCATCATTGCCAGTATCATCAGCGGTGTGCTCGGCTGGTTAATTGTACGTCGAGAGCTTTCCCCTTTACGCCGCTTAGAGCAACATATTAAAGCCATCACTCCACAAAAACTGGATTTGCGAATTCCGAATCAACATTTTCCACAAGAGCTGATACCCCTAGTGATTGGCTTCAACGATATGCTTGATCGACTGGAAGGTGACTTTGAAAGGCTTTCAGAGTTCTCATCCGATATCGCGCATGAGTTGCGAACACCAGTTGGCAACATGATGACCCAGACTCAAGTTGCACTCTCTAAACCGCGCTCTAATGAAGAGTATCAAGACATACTGGTGTCGAATGTAGAAGAGCTCAACCGGATCACTAAAACCATCACCGACATGCTTTATCTGGCGAAGTCGGAGCACAATCTGCTGCTGAAAACTAATGAGCCTATTGCACTCTCGAACATGGTAGAAGAGTTAATCGAGTTTTACGAAATGGCTGGCGACGACAAAGCACTCACATTCTCACAGTCGGGTGATGCCGAGATCGTTGCCGACAAATCCATGGTAAAGCGCGCACTCAGTAACTTGCTCTCTAATGCTGTTCGTCATAGCCGGTCGAACAGCAACATCGATGTCGCAATCACTCAAACTCAAACCAGTAGTGAAATTGCCATCACTAACCATGGTGACACCATTGCAGCAGAATCAATCCCTATGCTGTTTGAGCGCTTCTACCGAGCCGACAAATCTAGGCAACATAACTCAAGCTCAGGCGCCGGATTGGGGTTACCCATTACCTGTTCGATAGCCAAAATGCACCATGGCGATGTGTGTGTTGAATCCAGCGATGGCGTCACAACCTTCACGCTTAAGCTCGCGAATAAATCCTAAATCTCGACCAATTACACATAGCACGTACCGCGGTACGTGCCGCAAAACCTAAAAAGCGCCGCCACTTCATACAAGTATATTATTAAAAACATCAACAATTTATTTACACAAACTATAAATGCATACAAACTATATAAACCGCATCTTCTTTTGGCGTTATTTTTAACATTTAAAAGCCCAAATAGTACTGTGATTTAGGGAGAGTTTATGCAGATAAAAATATTTAAGAGAAAGATCAAAGATAAGCTGTTTGGCAAAACCACTAACACTGCTCTCGGTGTGCAGCAACTGGAAATGGCCGATGCTCGAATGGGTGCCATGTTCATGTTAGCCAACACGGAAATCAGCAAAGTTTCCTCCTTTTCTAATGGCCACTTTTTTGAAAACTTTGTGATTGGTGCAGAACCGTTAAGCGACTTAAAAACCGTATCAATGGGATTGCTTGAAAAAACCGATGCGATGGCGAAGTTCCAGCAAACCAAAGCCGGTCAAAACATCACTAAGGCAGTTACGATTGTCGGCGAAGCGACATCGGTTGTGATTCAAAAAGTAAAACAGATTATTTCTGATTTCTTCCGAATGCTGGTCAACAAAGTGAAGGCTGTGTATGGCGAAGCTCTCTATACCGCAGAATGGTTTGCAGAGTTTGGTACATGGCTAGCAGGCGAATTTGCTGGTAACTTCTCAAGCTTTATACCTGGTTGGGGTTATGTTCAGAGCGCAGCAGACATCTACTCTGGTGTAAAACAAGCGGTCTGCAAATCACGCGATTTAGTCACACAGTTTTATGCTGGTCGCGGTGTTGAGCTCCTTGGTGGACACCCAAGCATTATCGCTAACGCGTTAGCACGTCATTCAGCTGCTGGTGCTTTAGGCGGTTTGAAAAATGCTGCTGTCGGCATCACTAAAATAGGTTTAGAAGCAGCGGGCGATGCATTTGCCGGCGCTGGTATGCTGGTGAGCTTTATTACTGGTTTGTTCGAACGCATTGTTGGCCTAGTCGACTACATGGTGCAACGCACCTTGGTCGGAAAAGTGCTAAAACGTGCGAAGAAAGAATGGGTAAATAAAGATTCTGGCTCTAGCATGTTGAAAGACCACAAACGTTTTTCAGAGTGGTTCCAAAGTGCAGTGATCACCACGCCAATCATTGCCGCTCTGGTAATGGGCAGTGGCTTTGTCGGGCACCCCTATAAGTTCATCCAGTTACTTGCCCCTAATTTAGCGGTCGTCTCTCAAGCTGAATTCGACAAAGGGGTAATCTACATAGAAAAACTTAAGTCGCTCTCAAGTGATTATGTCCAAGAATATGTAGAAGGCTACTCCGTCGACTTTTCTAGCCGTAACGGTGTGATTAACGCGCGATTGAATGAGTTGAAAGACGGTAAAGGCATCTTAGATGGAATGGAAGTGTCAGTGTCCAGCACAACCTCCACTTCAACGTCTACCACCACGACGCCTTAATCTGTCACCTAAATAGCTAAAACTCAGTATAAATAACAAAGCCGCAGCGTAATGCTGCGGCTTTAATTTATCTTATGGGTCAGTGGCGAAACACCTACTGGTTCAGCACTTTCACACTTGCGCGCTCAACTAGCGTTGGCTCTAACTGAACCACTTGCGCTTCTTCCGTCTCTTTTTCTAGCTTTTTGAGTAAGGTTTCCACCGCCGCTTTGCCTAAACGATACTTTGGCTGGTGAATGGTTGTAAGCGACGGAGACATAAACTTAGCGATGTGGATATCATCGTAGCCAATCAACGAAACGTCTTCGGGAATTTTGATCCCTTTTTCATTTGCTGCATTGATGACGCCCATCGCCATCATGTCGTTACAAACGAAAATGGAGCTTGGCAAGTCGCCTTTGGATAAGATCTTGTTGAAAGCTTCATAGCCCCCTTCACACTCAAAGTCTGCTTCAACAATCCAGTTAGGGTTAAAGTCCAAACCGGCTTCGTTGATTGCACGCTTATACCCTTCATAACGCATTTGCGCTTGATGGCGGATCAGAGGACCTGTGATACAACCTACCTCTTTATGCCCTGAATCTATCAAGTATTTAGTGGCCATATAGCCGCCGCGTAAAGAGTTATCTTGAATCTTATCGCTGGTAAACAGCATTGGGCCCCAATCCATCACCACAACAGGAATATCTGGGTAGCGCTCGAATACATCAATGCGCTCCCCTTCCAGCGTAGAACACATCAGCAACAAACCATCCACGCGCTTTTGTAGCAACGTATTGATAGAAGCTTTCATGCGCTCGTTATCACCTTCGGTATTACACAAAATGAGGTTATAACCTTGGTGATAACAGCTGCGCTCGACCCCTTTTACCACTTCACCGAAGAAGGGGTTGGTCGAGGTTGTCACTAGCATTCCAATGGTTTTAGTGCGGTTGACTTTGAGGCTACGCGCCAGAGCAGAAGGCGCGTAGTTTAGCTCTTGAGCGGCTCGGTTGACCCGCTCGGAGATCTCTTCACTAACATAGCGAGATTTGTTAATAACATGGCTAACGGTTGAAGTGGAAACTCCTGCAAGCCTTGCTATGTCTTTCATCGTTGCCATGTTACTTCCTTATAATTGGCGTTTACGCTCTCTCGCTGAGAAACTCATCCACCTCGGCACGAGTTGGAATGGATGTCTGTGCACCAAAGCGAGTCACAGAAATCGCCGCAGCAGCGTGAGCAAACTTAATCGCTGATTCTAAAGGCATATCTTCCAATAAACCAGTGACCAATGCCCCATTAAAGGTATCGCCTGCCGCCGTGGTATCAGTGGCTTCCACTTTGAAACCTGCAATAAGCTCACCACGGCCATTTTGACTTAACCAAACACCTTTCGCTCCTAGGGTAATAAGAACGATCTCTATACCTTTACGGTGCAGTGCATTGGCAGCTTCCTGCGCCGATTCGTCGTCATTAACCGTGATACCCGTTAGCACTTCAGCTTCTGTTTCATTTGGTGTAATGACATCTACACATTTTAGTAAATTGTCTGGCAGTTCGCGTGCTGGCGCTGGATTTAAGATGACATTAGTACGGTTTTCTTTCGCAACAAGTGCCGCTTTTTCAATACCGTCTAATGGCGTTTCCAATTGCATGAGCAGGTAGTTCGCTTGGCGAATACGTTCTAAATCGGGTTCAATTGCATCGGCATTCAACTTCGCGTTTGCTTCAGCAGAAATACAAATACTGTTCTCACCGCTATCAGATACTTGGATCATCGCAATGCCCGTTGGGCAGTTTGGCTGCATCTTCACACCCGCGATATTTATGCCATCTAACTTGAATGCTTCGCGAATATTGATACCAAATGCGTCGTCACCCACACAAGCGATAAAGCCAGTGTCAGCATTTAAGCGTGCGGCGGCTACCGCTTGGTTTGCCCCTTTACCACCTGGGATAACTTGATAGTTGCGACCGTGAAGCGTCTCGCCTGGGCGAGGAAATGAAGGCACTTGAAGAACATGGTCAGCGTTAACACTACCTAATACCACTAACTGATTCATACGGTTATCCTCGGTTCTCTGTGAACCTTACTTAATTGAGATACGAATTCATGAAATTCACTGGAAGTGATTCCATATTGGCTGATGGTTGTGGGCTCTCTGTTAAAACAGCAAGAACCCATAAACATCAGCTTTGTTCTCCCCTAACGGTTTGACTATAGGGGGAAAGAGGAGAACAAAGTCAGTGGCTTACCAAACTACGTTAGCAAGCACACTGCTAACCCACTTGGGGTAAGTGAATTACTTAGTAACGACTTTTAGCGGTACTGGGATGTACTCTTCAACTTTGTCGCCTTCTAGTACTTTTGCCGCAGTTTCGATGCCAAGCGCACCAATAAGGTCTGGTTGCTGTGCCACTGTTGCAGCTAGCTTGCCACGGTTAACCGCTGCGATACCGTCGTCAGTACCATCAAAGCCGACAATCATTACGTCTTTGCCTGATGCTTGAACTGCACGTAGCGCACCTAGTGCCATCTCATCGTTCTGAGCAAATACTGCTTGTACGTCTGGGTTAGCGGCAAGCAGGTTTTCCATTACGTTCAAACCTTTAGTACGGTCGAAGTCAGCTGGTTGGCTTGCTAGTAGTTCCATGTCGCTGCCTTTCACTGCGTTCATGAAACCTTCACCACGTTCACGTGCAGCAGACGTACCTGCAATACCTTCAAGTTGGATAACCTTAGCTTTCTCGCCTACTTTTTCCATGATGAAGTGACCCGCCATTTCACCACCCACTACGTTATCTGACGCAATGTGGCTAACAACGTCACCACGGCTTGCACCACGGTCTAGCGTTAGTACTGGAATGTTAGAACGGTTTGCCATGCGAATTGCATTCGATACCGCATCTGAATCCGTTGGGTTGATTAGAATCGCTTTGACACCACGAACCGTAAGATCTTCCACGTTTGAAAGCTCTTTGCTTGGGTCATTTTGCGAATCTAGAACGATTAGGTCGTAACCTAGCTCTTTTGCTTTTGCTTCAGCGCCGTCTTTCATCGTCACAAAGAATGGGTTGTTCAGTGTCGATAGTACAATTGCCATCGTATCTTGCGCATGTGCAGACACAGAAACAGTGGAAGACAGAAGTGCAGCAGAAATAAATGTTGCTAGTTTTTTCATCGTTATAGTCCTTTTCGTAGGGGAGAGCCAAGTTACCCTGTTAGTAAAAAGTTCGTTGGCTCAGTTTTATCCGTACTGTCTAATTTCGTACGTAATTATTGGAAATCGTTAAGATTTACTTGTTTTTGTTATCAACCAATACTGCCAAGAGAATAACCACTGCTTTGGCAATCATTTGGTAGTAAGAAGATACGTCGAGTAGGTTTAGGGCGTTGTTCAGGAAACCGATGATCAGTGCACCAATCAAAGTACCCATGATTCGGCCTTTCCCCCCCATTAAGCTGGTACCACCGAGAACAACCGCTGCGATTGCATCCAGTTCGTAACCCATACCCGCAGTTGGCTGAGCAGAAGACAAGCGAGAAGTAATGATGATGCCCGCAAGCGCTGCCAACATACCGCAGATGGCGTAAACACCCATCTTCACGCGGTCCACATTAATACCCGATAGGCGCGCCGCAGATTCGTTACCACCCAGAGCGTATACGTAGCGGCCAAAACGTGTATGGTTGAGTAAGTACCATGCAGCAGCAAATACAATCACCATCATCCATACCGGAACTGGGATACCTAATGCGTAACCTGTACCAAACCATGCAAACGCATCAGCGGTGTCGGTAAAGCCAGTCGAGATTGGGCGACCGTCGGTGTAAACCATGGTCACGCCACGTAGCAATGTCATCGTCACCAAGGTCGCGATAAACGCCTGAACCTTGCCTTTAGCGATAATGATCCCGCTGATCGCACCAAGCGCAGCACCGGCAACAAGAGACGTTGGTACTGCTATCATTACAGGCACTTCCATGCCAATCATGGTGGCAGCGAAAGCGCCACAGAGTGCGAGTACCGAACCCACGCTCAAATCGATGCCAGCAGTTAAGATAACCAAGGTCATACCCACTGCGATGATTGCGTTCACCGATGTTTGACGCAGAATATTAAGAATGTTGTCTACGGTAAAAAAGTTCGGGTTTAAGAAAGACACCACAACAATCAAAAACAGTAAGGCAATCAGTGACTTTTGTTCAATTAACCACTCTTTGCTAAATAGCTTTTTGCTGTTTTGTTCGGCTGTATTATTCATAGCATTGGTCGCTTTGTTTGTAGCATTCACACTCATGCTGCTTCCTCGTTAATCTTTTTACCTACCGCACACGCGAGTAGTTTCTCTTGGTCGGCATCTTTGGCATCAAACTCGCCGCTGATACGCCCTTCGTGCATCACCATGATGCGGTCACTCATCCCAAGCACTTCCGGCATTTCAGACGACACCAAAATGATGCTCATGCCTTCCGATTTAAACTTGTTGATCAGCTGGTAAATTTCTTTTTTAGCCCCAACGTCTACACCACGCGTCGGCTCATCTAGAATCAACACCTTAGGCTTAGTCATCAGCCCTTTTGCAATCGCTACTTTCTGCTGGTTACCACCAGACAAGTTGCCAATGATTTGATCGCGAGTTGGTGTTTTGATGTTGAATAAGCGAATGAAGTCTTCAACCGCAATCACTTCTTCATTGTGTTGAATTTGGCCGCCTTTGGTCAGCTTATCGAGTGCACATAAGGACATGTTCTCTTTAACCGATAAGCCCAAAACCAAGCCATCGCCTTTACGGTCTTCAGAAATATAAGCAATGCCATTCGCCAAGCCATCTTGTGGGCTTACTGGGTTAATAGTTTTGTTATCAAGGTTAATCACGCCGCGCTCACTTGGTAGAGCTCCGTAAATCACCTTCATCAGTTCGGTACGCCCTGCCCCCATAAGGCCAGACACACCAAGAATTTCGCCGCGCTTAAGCGTAAAACTCACATCGTGAACGCCAGAGCCGGTCAGGCCAATCACTTCAAGGCAAGTATCACCGTGGCATACATCAATACGTGGGTACTGCTCTTCTAATTTACGCCCTACCATCATTTCGATCAGGCCGTCTTCATCAGTATCCGACACTTGGCATTCACCAATGAATTTGCCATCGCGCAGCACAGTGATGTCATCACAGATTTCGAAGATCTCTTTCAAACGGTGAGAGATGTAAACAATGCCGCAACCTTGGTCGCGAAGTTCATTGATTACCTTAAATAGAGATTCAGTTTCCGTATCGGTTAGCGCATCGGTCGGCTCATCCATGATGATCACCTTAGATTCAAAAGACAGTGCTTTTGCAATCTCAACCATCTGTTGCTCACCTAGGCTTAAATCACCAAGCAAGGTTTTAGAACTGTGTTTGACGTTCAAACGCGCAAGCAGCTTGTCCGCTTCTTGATACATTTTGCCCCACTGAATGCGCCCCATCGCGCCAGTGAACTCTCTCCCCAGAAAGATGTTTTCTGCGATAGTCAGTTCAGGGATCAAGTTCAGCTCTTGGTGAATGATGCTGATCCCGGCTTGTTGAGAATCGCGTGGGCCTTTAAATGCTGCCGATGCACCTTGGTAATGAATACTACCGGCGTCCAGTGAGTAAATGCCTGTTAGCACTTTCATCAGCGTCGACTTACCAGCACCGTTTTCACCCATCAGCGCCATAACGCGGCCTGGATAAACATTGAGGCTTGCTTTGTCTAGGGCTTTCACCCCTGGAAAAGCTTTTTCAATTTCGCTGAGTTGTAAAATGGCTTGAGTCATGTCATGTCCTCAATTCGATATCGAAAGCGTTAAAATACAACGCCAGCTTGGAAAATAACGTTGGCGTAAGGCGTGCATTCGCCCGTTCGCACTACTGCACGGCTCGACTGCGTTCTTACTTTGAATTCTTCGTGAGACACGTAGTGAATCTCGATGGATTTACCCGTGCATTCTTCTTCTGATTTTAGTTCTTTAATGAGTGCACTGTGGTGCTCTGGGCTAACAGCAGCAAACTCTTCAGCAATCACAACACCTTCAATTTGAGACTCCGACAGAATCACTCGCACTGTCTCAAGGAAACTTGGTACGCCATGGGTCAAGGCTAAATCGATGCGCTGCACATCATCAGGGATAGGCAAGCCTGCATCACAAATAGTGATTTCATCGGTGTGGCCTAGCGTCGCAACTAAATACGATAATTCGGCATTGATGAGAGTACTTTTTTTCATTTCTCGACCTTAATTTTGGGCTACGTTAAGACTTCATATGAGTGCTTGTTCTTGTGAAACTGTTGTCATTTTGCTTTGAGAAAACACCCATCGAAACGTTTCGATGAAAGAATAATGCACAAATTTTGTTTTGCACGACTCACCGAATCAATGTGTGATTTTGATCTTTGAAATGTTTTGAAACAGGCGGGAAACGGTGAACGGGATCACTGAGAGAGTTGTCAATAAGTGTAGTTTTAGGCAAAAAAATAGCCCGAACTAATCCTTAGTTCGGGCTATCGACTCTCTAGGGTCTGTTGACCTTTCGTGATTAAATTTTGTTCGAGATAAAATCGTTTTAGGCGAGGCGAAGACTGTGTAGCCTAGTATTCTAAGCAAATAGTCTTCAACAAAGCATAAAACGATTTTAACCGAACCCTCTGGGCAGCCTTTGTGGTTCATTTCTACTGCGTTATCGGCTTCTCATGTAGACTAGCTACACATCAAAACCTCTGCCTTGTATAAATTTCCCACAAAGTGCTGCAAAAATCAGCTCGAAAGATTAACAGACCCTAAACAGGCAGTTAGTAAGTTAATTTTATAGGAAACCAGCTGCGCGCATTTTGCTTACTACCACTTCCTTTTGCTCTGCAGAAAGAGGAAGTAGTGGCAGACGAGCATCGCCCGCGTCGATATCGTGCAGTGCCATTGCAGCTTTACCCGCAGAAACACCACCGAACTCCACCAGCACTCGAATAAGAGCAATAACTGTATCCATTTTTTCGATAACTTGAGCGTGTTTGCCTTGCTCAAACGCTTCGATGATCGAATTGAAGTGTTTCGCTGCGTAGTTATAGGTACTACCTACCGCACTTTTAGCACCAACCGCTAGCGCGCCAGGTAGATGCTCATCTACACCCCATGGAATATCGAACTTACCATCACATGCACGCAAGCAGCGTTGGTATTCGTATAAGTCACCGCTGTTGAATTTCAAGCCAGAAAGGTTTGGAATCTTCTTGTCTGCTTGGATAAGGAACTGCTCCATATCTAGATTTACGCCAGACATGCCAGAGTGGTAGTAGTAGAAACCTTTTGAAGGTGCCGCTGCCGCAACGGTTGCACAGTACTCAACTAATGCTTCAACGCTGCCCGGTTTGAAGAAACAAGGGCCAATCGCCGAAGTCGCAAGAATATCGATAGTCTCAGCGTGCTTAGTCAGTTCTAACGTGTCTACAATGCTAAGCGCACCAGTGTGGACAATAATGTCTAGCTTCCCAGCACTCGCCGATACCCAACGCTCAGCAATCGCTTTGCGCTCTTCGACGCTACAGTGAATGCCTTCGCCTGTAGTACCACAAATGTATACGCCGCTTACGCCATCCGCGATTAAGTGTGCAGCGATCTTGTCGATCTCGCTGAAGTTCACTTGGTTGTTACTATCGAACGGAGTGTGTGGAGCAGCAATTAGGCCAGTTAGTTTTTTCATGTTTTCCTCTCGGCATACCGAAGTAGCGGAATGATATGAAGCAATACTTCATAATTAATTCAAAAAGTGGAGCTGCACTTATATTATGGAGCTAAATTTCATGATTCAACAAAAATAATGGCGTAAAAGCCAAAATGTGACCTCGGCACAATTTTTTTCTTCACTAAACCCCTTTAAAACTCAGCGTTGCTATGAAAATGGGTTATCATGCCTTCATGGAGTATAACTTCATAATGTCATTAATATATGTCATTATGGCTTTAATTACCGAGTGAATAAGAGCGAAAGTATGACCAAACCGCAGATCAGAGCTGGAAACATTTTGGATACCATTGGTAGCCTGTATAACAGCTTGACGCCCTCTTCTAAACGCATCGCCGATTACGTGACAGCCAACCCAGAGCAAATCAGCACATTTTCTATTGCTGAACTTTCACAAGAAGTGAATGCTGGCGACGCAACCATCATTCGTTTCTGTCGTACACTTGGGTTTAATGGCTATCAGGATTTCAAACTAATGCTGGCGGTAGAGGTGTCTAACGCCAAAACCGTAGAACCTTCCATTCTCGATACCGACGTCACACCGGAAGACAGCCCAGAGATGATTGGCAAAAAGCTACAGTCGTCCATAGACCACGTACTATCGGAAACATTGAATCTACTGAACTTCGCAGAGCTAGACGCCGCGGCAGAGTTAGCCAAAAACGCTAACGCCATCTATTTCTTCGGCGTAGGTTCATCCGGTATTACGGCTGAAAGCGCCAAATATAAGTTTATGCGTATTGGTCTAAATGTTGATGCTTACACCAACAACCACTTCATGTATATCAAGGCTTCTCTATTGAAACCTGGCGACATCGCTATTGGTATCAGCCATTCTGGTGACTCTACAGAAACCACTAAAGCATTGAAGCTTGCCAAAGATAACGGCGCGACAACCATCGCTATTACTCATAATCCACGCTCCGCGATCACCAAATACGCAGACAAAGTTCTGGTTAACGGTAACCGACAAGGCCAACTTCAAGGCGACTCCATTGGTACCAAAATCTCTCAGCTATTCGTACTGGATTTGATGTATACCCTACTCGTTCAGCGCGATATTTCTGGCACATTCGATATCAAGCTGAAGACCACAGAAGCCATTTCACAGCAGTAGTAACTTCTCCACTCCAATCACCTTACTAAGAGCCCCAGCATTCAGTTGGGGCTTTTTTTACTCCATTAATAACCATTCACCGAAGTAATACTCCAAAATAAAATTATTTACGAAACCCTGGATATTAGTTTATTTCAAATATTCAATAACTTAACAACTAAACGTAAACAATAGATAGTGAGGCGAGAAAATAATTTTGAGAGGTTAATCTCCATTTCGAACAATGATCGTTGAAGTTTCACTCCAAAACAACAAAATGGAGTGAAACTTACATGGCATTATCTCATTTGGAGTTTAGCTTACATGCAACACTTATCACATCCTATTCTTGCAACTCTCTCAAAGGGCTTTGTTTCTTCTTGCCAGCCTGTTGATGACGGACCAATGGATAAGCCTGAAATCGTCGCCGCCATGGCTCACGCGAGCGTACTTGGTGGTGCAAGTCGCTTTAAGAATTGAAGGCGTAGACAACCTAAAAGCCGTTCGCCCACTGGTTTCAGTGCCAATCATTGGAATTGTTAAACGTGACCTTGAAGGCACAGACGTACGCATCACGCCTTTCGTTGAAGACGTAATCGCACTTAAAGAAGCAGGCGCTGACATCATAGCGATCGACGCAACCGATCGCGCTAGGCCAACTCCTGTCGCTCAGTTAGTCGACACCATTCACAGCCTAGGCTGCTTAGCGATGGCAGATTGCTCCAACCTAGAAGAAGGCTTACACAGCCAAGAATTAGGCTGCGAAGTGATCGGGACAACTTTATCAGGCTATGTGGGTGGGCCAACACCTACCGAGCCTGATTTCCAGTTCATTACTGAACTGGCGAAAAGAGGCTGCTTCGTAATGGCGGAAGGCCGATTCAACTCACCGGATCTCGCGTCTCAAGCAATTTCTGCCGGAGCGTCTTGTGTCACTGTCGGCTCTGCGATAACCCGAATCGAACACATATGTGGTTGGTTTGATAAGGCCGTGTCTGACGCGAAACAGCTAAAACAAGAAATCGCTTAGCCACGACGCTCCGTCACCGAAAATATTAATAAAACTTTGAATAAATCGGCCAAGCAGTAGCGGGAAAACGCTGCGAATCACAGTATTACTGGCACTGCTTTGCCTACAATTAAATCCTACAACAAAAGGTTTACCCTAATGGAAGCAAGTTCATTTGGCACACTAAACTATATCGCTTTGATAGTTTATTTAGGTGCAATTATGGGAGTCGGCGTTTACTTCGCGAAGCGCCAGAAATCAGCGGATGATTACTTTAAAGCAGGCGGACGAATTCCGGGCTGGGCAGCTGGCTTCAGTGTATTCGCCACTACCCTTAGCTCTATCACCTTCATGTCGATCCCTGCGAAAGCATACACCGACGACTGGACATTCCTCATCGGTCAGTACATCGCAATTGCGATCTTGCCGATCGTGTTTTGGTTCTACATCCCTTTCTTCCGTAAGTTGAACCTCACTTCCGTTTACGAATACCTAGAGCGTCGCTTCGATGTGAAAATGCGCCTATTCGGCAGTATTTCATTCATGCTGTTCCACATTGGTCGTATCGCTATCGTGACTTACCTAACCGCTCTAGCGCTGATGCCATTCATCGACATGAGCCCACTCACCATCGTATTCTTAATTGGTGTTCTGTGTATCATCTACACCTTCTTGGGTGGTATTGAAGGCGTAATTTGGACCGACGTAATCCAAGGCATTATGCTGTCTGGTGCGGCTATCCTTATCTTCCTAGTGATCTGTTTCAACGTTGATGGCGGCGTCACTGAAATCTTCAGCATGTCGGCTCGCGAAGGTAAATACTTCCCAGCAGAACAGTTCCGTTGGAGTTGGAGTGAAAGCACGATTCCTGTTCTTATGATTGGCTTCTTCTTTGCGTCTCTGCAGCAATTCACCGCAAGCCAAGACGTTGTACAACGTTACATCGTGACCGACAACATCGAAGAAACTAAGCGCGCACTTATTACTAACGCAAAACTGGTTGCGTGTGTGCCAATCTTCTTCTTCGCAGTAGGTTCAGGCTTGTTTGCTTACTACTCACAAAACCCTGCACTTCTACCAGAAGGCTTCAACACAGGTGGTATCTTACCGTTCTACGTGATTTCACAAATGCCAGCGGGTGTTGCAGGCCTGATTATTGCCGCTATCTTTGCAGCGTCTCAATCGAGTATTTCAAGTAGCTTGAACAGCATTGCAGCATGTTTCACTTCAGACATCTACGAAAAAATCAGTGACCAGCCATCGGCAGAACAAAAGCTGAAAGTAGGCCGAATCCTAACTGTTACAGCAGGTATTCTTGGTGTGTGTGCGTCTACGTACCTTATCCTTTCAAACGAAAGCGAAATTTGGGATGCGTTCAACAGCCTACTTGGCCTAATGGGTGGCCCAATGACAGGTCTATTCATGCTGGGTATCTTCGTACGCAAAGCGAATGCTTCTAGCGCACTAGTTGGTGTGGTTTCAAGTATCGCGACGGTTGTGTGTGTACGTTACTTCACTGACCTAAACTTCTTCTTCTACGGTGTGGTTGGCACGTTAATGGTAGTCATTGTGGGTTACCTAACTGCGCCACTGTTTAAAAACACGTTAAGCGATGCAGACAAAGAGCAATTGACTGTGGGAAAGCTCGCTAAGGCGTAACCAACCGTGCAAGGGCTCGGCAGAGAGCCCTTGCAACCTACCCTAGAATTTGGAGATACCCACTGTGATTTACGGTCATATTCAACACCATAACGTTAACCAATATTTGCCAAAGCCAATCTTACGTTGCTTGGACTACTTACAAACCGTCGACTTGATGGAATTGGAAGTGGGTCAACACATCATAGATGGCGACGATATCTTCGCTAACGTCATGGAATTCAACACGGCTCCTGCCGAAAGCAAACAAGCTGAAGTCCACCAAGACTATTTAGATATTCAATGCCTTATCTATGGTGAAGAACGCATTCAATTTTGCAACGAATCACCAAAGAACCTTCCGGCGACCGACTACGATGCCGAGAACGACTTCTTCTTAGTCGGCAACATGACCGACACCAGCGAAGTGGTTCTACAACCAGGCATGTTTGCGGTGTTCTTCCCGGGAGAGCCCCACAAACCCGGCTGCGAAATCGCTCAGCCTGAAAAGCTCAAGAAAGTGGTAGTGAAACTCCACAAGCGTTTGCTCGCTAACTAACAACTTTTACTAAATACACGTTATCGCCCTCCTAATACGCCATTTCTAATGGCGGGGGCTTTGTCGTGCCAAAAACAAGCAAATATGGATATTTGCGAGTGAAACATTAGGGATATATCTCTACAAAAGTGGTACTTAAAATGAAAAAAACTTTACTTGCTCTGGCGCTGGCTCCGGTTGCTCTACTGCCTATTACCTCTCAAGCAGCACAAATTTATAAAGCAGAAGATGGCTCAGTGTTGAACATGTATGGTCGTGTTCAAGGTGATTTCAAATATCACGATGAGCACAGCAACCCAGCCGCAGATGGCGACGAGAAACTGAACGGTTCTGTCAGTGCTCGTGTTGGCTTCAACGGCCACCAAGTAATCAACGACGATTACTCACTCATTGGTCAGATGCAGTACCAATTGGTTTCAAACGATGAAGACGCAAGCATCGATTGGCAAGCTCGTTACGTGTGGGCAGGTATCGACATGAACGAAAATGGCCGCATCGAAACAGGCCGTGTGCTGTCGGTAGTGACTCTGTTCTCTGACATTGGTGATATCTTCTCTACTGGTGGCGACCCAGTAGCGGGTTACCACGTAGGCACTGTTGACTCCAGTGCTGCGCTTATCTTCCGTCAAAACGGTACGTTCCAATACCGTAACGAAATCGGCAACTTGGCATTCGGTACAGCACTTATCACCAACAGCAACGTTGATTACGGTTACAACGCAGCAGCGCGTTACACCATCGACATGGGTGATGCGGGTATCCTAAAGCCAGCTGCAATGTTCCAGTACAACAAGTCTGACGATGCAAACGCCGACGTACAAGATTACCAAACTTGGGGCTTGGGTTCGCAATACTTCCTTGGCGGCCTATACCTAGGTGCGGCATACACCCAAGAATCAATGGGGCTTAGAAACAGCAGCGACAATGCCGACACAACAGGCTACGACTTCCGTGCTGCATACGATTTCGGAGACTGGGTTGTTCGCGCGGGTTACCGTTACTTAGCCCTAGATGAGTCAACCAACGGCGAAGATGTGATTGAAGATGCAATTCAAACTGAAGTGCAGTACCGCCTGACGCGTCAATCGTCAATCTTCTTGAACTACACCGACAACAAAGGTGGCAACTCAGACATTACCTCTTCTGGCGCAAGTGTTTCTGGCCAGAAAGGCGCAGTGTTCACCACCAGCCTGCGTTACGAGTGGTAATCACTCAGTCCATAACTACGTAATGCGGTACCTCCCCCTATAGGTACCAATAAAAAGCCGAGCCCTAGTCCAGCTCGGCTTTTTCCTTTCTACTTTTAGCTTCGGAGTTTTTCTCCCCTATTCGGGCATATCGTCCTTTTGGCTTTGAGCTTCTACGTGCCAAAACTCAGTCGGATCGAAGTTTTCATCACAGAGGTCGATGCTAAAACCCATTTCAGATATTTCTTTGAGAGTGAGGTTATCTGCCATTCTGGCAATTTCACCTCGGCTGTTGCGGAGTTCCATAATGTTTCTCCTTACTGACTTGTTCACTGTAATTATAGTGAAGAATGGATAGGGTCTGTTAACCTTTCGAGCTGATTTTTGCAGCCCTTTGTGGGAAATTGATACAAGGCAGAGGCTTTGATGTGTAGCTAGCCTACATGAGAAGCCGATAACGCAGTAGAAATGAACCACAAAGGCTGCCCAAAGGGTTCGGCTAAAATCGTTTTATGCTTTGTTGAAGACCATTTGCTTAGAATGACTAGGCAACACAGTCTTCGCCTCGCCTAAAACGATTTTATCTCGAACAAAATTTAACCACGAAAGATAAACAGACCCTAGTACATGGTCGGTTCCAAACGTAAGTTAAATATCGCTGGGGAATAACCCGTTACTTACACGGTTTTCGGTATATACTTGCCGCAGTTTACCTTTCGGAATGCAAGTCATGATTACCTTACATACCAACCTTGGCGATATCGTCATTGAACTCGACCTTTCCACAGCTCCAGTCAGTGCTAAAAACTTCCTGCGCTATTGCAAAGAAGGCTTTTACACTGGCACCATTTTCCATCGAGTGATTCCGGGCTTTATGATTCAAGGCGGCGGTTACGATAACAACTTACTAGAAAAGCCAACCCGACCAGCCATCGTCAACGAAGCCAATCGTGGCCTAAAGAACAAATTGGGCACCATTGCGATGGCCCGTACCGATGCGCCGCATTCTGCAACGTCGGAATTTTTCATTAACTTGGCCGACAACGATTTTCTCGACCATACAGCAACCACCAATAAAGGCTGGGGCTACGCTGTGTTTGGTAACGTAGTTGCAGGGATGGATGTGGTAAACGCCATTGCTGCGATTGAAACCACCGCCAAGCAAGGGCATGAAGACGTGCCAATCAGCGCCATTACTATTGAAGATGTTACGGTGGCTGAATAAACAAAAATGCCCGTGAACAATCACGGGCATTTCTTAATTTTAAGTCTAATTCTAGCGCTCACCGAGCACTTCAAACTCATCGTATTCTAGCCTTGCTTTGCCATCGGCTTGCAGCTTCCAATGCTCTTTGTGTACCACACCGTAAGCTTTGTTCATCGTCCAGCTAGAGGTTAGGATAAATCCGTCTTCGCCTTCTGCTGTCCATTCCACGTCTTGATACTCTACGTTCGAAAAACCTTGGTCGATGATGCCTTGCCAAAAGTTTTCGATTGCTTCGCGTCCAACAAACGTACCAAAAGGTTTAGCAACCATTGTCGTGCCTTCTGCGTACTGCTGCGCACACCCTTTAGCGTTGCCCTGATTGAAAGCTGATTGCCAAGCCGAAATACCCGCTTTACATGCGTCTAAAACTGAATTGTTCATGTTTGTTCTCCATTGCTGTTGAATCCAATATTAGCGATGGAATTGACCAAGAAAAACACGCTAAAATAAAATCACTGTTTAATCAAATCGAACAGTAACATTCAAACAAATAAGAGATTACGAGATGAATAAGCTCAGACAGATGTCGCTGTTTTTAAATATTGTCGAAGCAGGATCGATAACCAAAGCGGCCGATAAATTAAATCTCTCTAAATCGGTGCTCAGCCAACACCTTAAACAGTTAGAGTCGGACTTATCGTTCACGCTATTAAAACGCACGACACGTCGTCAAACCCTTACTCCTGCCGGCGAGAAGTTCTACCAACATTGCCTGAAAATGCACACCATCGCAGAGCAGGCGTGGAGTGAAGTGTTGGAACAGCAAGAACAACCTATAGGAACACTAACCATTACAGCGCCCCACGCGCTAATGAACACAATCGTGATCCCTGCGTTATCTAGCCAATTGTCACAGTACCAAAAGCTCTCGTTTAATCTTATCTGCGAAGATCATCACCTCGACCTCATGCAGCATGACATCGACCTCGCCATTCGTGTTGGTGAATCTCCAGACAGCAATTACAAACAAAGAAAGCTCGGTCAGTTCTCTGATGTACTTTGCCAAAACGTTGGCTCAACAGTGCCACTCAACCAAGCTTGCTACATTGCCAATCACTGGCAAGGCACACACATGCAGCACCAAATTAAAGGCGAAAATATCGAGTTTCACGCGGTTCACCGCACCAATACGATTCACCAAACCATCGCCATGATTGAGCAAGGGCTTGGCATTGGCGTCGTCCCTGATTTAATGCTCACTCAACATCCTTCACTGCAAGCAATCGAAGCGATTTCAAACGCCAACATCTATGCACTCCACCCGTATTCGGCTTCTGTGCCTATTGGGGTGACTCTGGCACAACAAGCGATTGAACAGCAGCTTATTCAACACGCCTCACACTCAGCGAGTAACTAAAGTGATTGATTACACACAAATAACAATCACCCTGCCCAATAGCGGCTACAATAAGGTTTATGTTTAACCCTATGATTTGGCAGTGCCAAATTCATCATCGTGAGAGGTTACCTTCCTTTGCTTAAGAAATGTCTACTTCCATTGCTAGCTCTTTCAGCCCCCGCTTCGGCGCAAACCCTAAACATTTTGCTTTACCACCATGTTGCTGATGACACCCCTGCGGTCACCTCAACCAAAGTCGCCGACTTTATTGCCCAGCTCGATAACTTTGAACAGCAAGGTTATGAGATTGTCGATTTAGAACAAGCAGTGAAGCAAGTACAGGCTGGAAAACCACTTGAGAAACGAAGCATCGCGCTCACGTTCGATGATGGGTTTAAATCGGTTTGCGATACCGCCTACCCTGAACTCAAAAAACGTGGTTTACCTTTTACGGTATTTGTTACTACCAACCCAATAGACGACAACTACCAAGGTTACTGCAGCTGGGATGAGCTGAAAGAAATGGCTGATAATGGCGTTACCATTGCCAACCACACTCTCGACCACGGACATTTGGTGAGTAAAGCGCTAAAGGACGACAATTGGTTAGAAGCGGTTAAATCCAACATCAACGATGCGCAAGCCAAGTTAGAGCAGAAAATCGGCCACGCACCGATGATTTTTGCCTACCCATACGGCGAGTACAATAACGAGCTCAAACTGTGGCTAAAAGAACAAGGCTACATTGCTTTTGGTCAGCAATCGGGTTCTGTGGGAACAACAAGCGACTGGCAAGCGCTACCAAGGTTTAACGCTGCTGGTAACTATGCCAGCATCAGCTCTTTGCGTTTTAAGATCAACGCCTCTGCCCTGCCTCTCGATTACGCAACGCTGCCTGATCCTCAAACGACATCAAGCCAACCAGAGCTAAACATCACCCTGCTGGAATCAAACGAAGCGTACTACCCACACTTGCAGTGTTTCATCAATGGCCAACCAATAGACGTAAGCTGGAAATCCGATTTGGAATTCAGCGTCACGCCGCCAGAGCCACTGAGCAATGGTCGCCATAGGCTCAACTGTACCGCCCCTCATAGAAATGGCTCGCCATTCTTTTGGTTGTCTCAACAATGGTTGGTAGACGCTCAATAACCCCATAGACACCCTGTTCAAAATCGAAAGAGCCAACACTCATGTGTTGGCTCTTTTTAATGACTGAAATGGGCTGTTTAACGACTCGTTACCACATACTTTTGCGTTTCTCGCTCATGACTTAGAGGCTTTACGTATCGCCTCGATTTCCTCGCGTTCAATGTTCAGCGATTCCAAGAAATCTTGATGAGCCTGTGGCTCCCTTTTTTCGAACTGCTTATGCCAGTTCATCATATCGTCATCGTTCATCCCTGCTCCACGCATGATTTCAACCCAGCGTTCTTTGGTCAGTGCCGCTTGTTCGGGCAGGCTTGGCTCTTCCAACATCATCAATATGGCTTTTTGCTGTTGGCGCAGAGATTGGATCTCCTGCTCTAGCGCATTGAAGTGTCCGCGTAACGCATGCTCTTGTTTGTCATCACCGACACTGTCGAGCAGTGGCGCAATGTCTTGGACGGGTAAACCAAACGAGCGATACGACAAAATACTTTTCAAACGGGCGTGTTCTTTCTCACCATAGAGTCGATAACCACTATCCGTTCGACTTGCGGGAAACAGTAACCCCACACGTTCGTAATACAATACTGTGGTACGCGAAACCTCGCAGGCTTTCGCGAGTTGAGTAACAGTGAACAATACAACCTCCAGCGGTTAACGCGCTTTAAACAGAATGGGTAGAACAGCACTCAATATCAGCACCACGATTCCAGTCAATGCGACGATATTTGGGATCTCTGCAAACAACCAATAGCCAAACAACACAGAATAGATAATCTTGGCATACTCTACGTTGGCAACCACATTCGCTTCACCATATTTGTAAGCCGTGATACCAATCCACTGAGCGACAGATGAAATCGCGCCGACACATACTAACAATACCATCTGTTCTAGGGTTGGCCATGTCCAATTAAGCAAGCTTGGCACTAAGGCAATTAAACCCACAAATATCGCTTGGTAGGCCAGCAAGGTGATCCTTGGTTCGGTTTGAGCCACCTTACGCACACAGATCACCGCTACCGCCGCACCTAACGCCGACAACAACCCAAGCAGCGTGTAGGTTAACGACGATTGCTCGAAGCTTGGTTGAACCACCAGCATCACACCGATAAAGCCAACGATGATGGTAAACAGGCGCGATGTCGACACTTGTTCTGCCAAGAACATGCGTGAGATAGCCGCAACGAACAATACCTGCGTAAAACCCAGTGCAGTGGCATCTGCCAATGGAATATTGCTCACGGTAACAAAGCCGAAATACAAAGCCACAAACGCCCCTAAAATACGAAATGTATGCAATTTGAGGTGCTTAGGCTTAAGTAGTACATCCATGTTCTTAACGATTGCAGGCAACAGTAATGCAATAAACACCACTTGGCGAGACAATAAAATCTGGAACAGATCAATGCTGCCACTTAATACACGTACCAGGACCCCGACGATGGTAAAAAGTGCCGTCGAGACCAACGCTAGCGCCACGCCTTTGGTGGTTGACGATAACTGCTCGAATGCTTGCAATGCAAAGCGATTAGGATGAGAAACTTTCTGCTGTAACGGTGCCATTTTTACCTCTTATCATAAGCCGAACGCTTAGCCTAAACCCTACACTTGTAGACGGGTCAACGCGCTTTGTTGCCTAAAGCGCTGCGAACGAACAAATAAGCAGCTTGTACCTTTATGCAAACGGGGTGAATTGGTTGTCGACTATGGCAATTAGCCGCTATGATCGTTAAAGTACACGCAATCAATTTGGCGTGTCGAAATAGGCGCATGAGCCAAGGCACGCGTAAGAACAGCGAGAACAAAGAATGATTGATGACGATCGAATTATTGCCGACCTAGCAGAACTGGAAGCATTTCTAATCACTGTGGAAAGTGGCAGCCTAGGTTTAGCCAACGCAGCAGGCGTCGTGCTAGCAACCAACAACAGCGATGGCCGCCGTTTTGTTGCTGTACTCGACGACAAGCACCAACTTATCTTAGGCCGTTGGGTAACAGAAGAAGTGTTCCAAACAGGCCAAGACCTAGTTCGCAACGGCCCAACCAAGCAATAAGCGAACTCACCAAACGACAAAAGCCACGCAATGCGTGGCTTTTTTGTGTCTGCTGCTAAAACTCGTAATTGGACAAAAATGAGTTACGAAAAATTGAATACTAACAACTCATGAATAACTACAAGTATGGCAAGTCTAGCCGCGGGATAGCAGACTACTCATTTCTTTCAGTTTGCTTTTTTAGTATTGATTTCAATTCCCGAACCTCTGCTTTGAGCTCATGCACCTCTTCTAAGATCTGAACCTCCATCTTACGCTCGTTAGAAGTGTCCATGATCCACGAGGCGAGAACCGCGGTAAAGCTACCAAACATACCAACGCCAGTCGTGATTAAAACAATGGCAACAATGCGCCCTTCTAGAGTCACAGGGAAAAAGTCACCGTATCCAACCGTTGTGATGGTGACGAATGTCCACCAAAACGCATCACCAGCGGTATGAATATTGGCACCCGGCATGTCCTTCTCAAGATAGAGAATATAAATCGAACCAAACACCATCATCATCAATGAAGTGACCACCATAAAATGCAGTGACGTCGACGCTTTGTTCTCATTGATTGCATGAGAAATCATAGAGATAGATTTGATTGCACGGATTAGGCGAAACACACGAATCAAACGAGCAAACTGGTTCATCTCCATTAACGGAATACAAGAGATAAGGTCAAGCCAGCCCCATTTCATGTATTCAAGCTTTGATGGCGCAGCACGATACTGCTGCACAAAATCGATAAAGAAGATCATGCAGATAAAGGTATCTACGTAAATCAATATCTGAAGAATTTCAGGCGGTAACTTAAAGATAAGTTCAACGGTTAATGAGACCACAACAAACAAAGACAGTATTAAGACTGCCAATTGAAAGCTTGTGATTTGTTCCGGTACTTTTGGTCGATACATAATGGCAATCCAGTAAACCGCAAAGTAGACTGCCCTGCGGTTCAAACAAAAGGGCTTAATCGAGCTATTGCTCAGCTTCTTCAGTCAGGGTTTTAAATGCAGTTCTCACAGGAATGAGGATCTGAGAGAACAATGCTGCTCCCCATACGACATTGGCTACAATTGAAGGAACAAACGACACAGTAGCAAGCGTCACAAAGCACAGCGCAATACCAATATAACGAACTTTAGCAGTAGCAAAACGATGGGCCGTGCGAAGTTCAATCACGTTTTGAATCTGAAGCAAGCAATACAGGTATGTCGCCAAGCCTAAACAACCAATCAACGCATATTTGAATGGGTATTGGTCCATAAAGCTAATCTTCACTTCCGCTGACAGTGCAACACCTATCATGACAGCAGAAAGCATCAAGAACAGGTGAGCGACCGTCCACTTGATGAATGTTTTCGGCTCATTATCACGCGGCTTGCCATTACCAACAAAATCAAAATAGATCCAACATAAAACGAAAATAGAGAGACCACCAAATGCGTAATTAACAAACACATCGCCAACCACATCATCGATGCCCTTTTCTGCAAGAGTAATGACAAGCTTAAAAAAGCCCTCGCCAGCAACGATAAGTAGTAGCAGTACAAAACGTTCCGCCATATGTCCAAAGCGCGGTAAGAATCGCTTGCTGTAAAGTACGCCAACTTTTGGCGCGACATACAACGCAGCTAAAACCACCATCCCGGCAGCAAAGACCATGTAGCTATATGGCGCAGGGAGAAACGCACTAATAAAGAAGATGACTGAGCCAATAGCAAAGTTTCGTGACATGCGACTTGGTAGACAAGTCTCACTATCTTCGACCGTTTTAGCCCTGAAATAGAGCAGTGACATAATCGCTCGGTTTATCGCGTAACCTATAGCAAAGTAAGCCCAACCAGCACCATCAATATGCACTATCGCTGATGACATGATCATAATGGTGATAATCTGCGCCGCCATAATGTAACGGTGCTGGACATCGGTGCTGACATAAATGGAGTTAAAAAGGCTTAAGTCAAACCAGGCAACCCAGATCACGGTAAACAGTGCAGCAAAAATGGCAAAACCACCAAAGCCAAGATGATGACTTAAGAAGTTCCCAAGAACAAAAATCGATACCACATGGGCTAAATCGTAAAAAAGCTCAATCCAATGCACATGATCATTGCTGCTATCTGCATCAAGATGATGTTTTGGTTTACGCCACAATGGGTGTTTTTGGGATAAATCCATACAGTTATGTCCTATAGGTTAGTACTCTATTCTGTTTATGTGGTTTATTATTGTAACCTCCTGCGATATTTCAAGTAGTATCCTTTTGGTAACCTATTTCTGCTTACCTACGCTCTCCCCCCGGTAACCTTAAAAAATAAAAAACATATTAAACAATAACTTATTGTTAATTTCGCTGGGATTTACGGTGGTTACTAAAAGTTAACCAGTTGTAGTCTAATTCTAGGTAACCATAATAAACCACAAGACAGCGATATCTTCTTCGCTATGTAAAGCAGTCAATTTATTAAAGGGTTAATTATCATGAGTAACGTTCTAATCATTAACGCACACGAGCCATCGCCATTTTCTGAAGGTAAGCTAAATGCTGCTCTAGTCGAGAAAGCTCGCACCAAGCTAGAGTCAAAAGGTCATGAGGTTCGTGTGGTTACCATGCAAGATGAAATTGTCGTTGATGAGCAACTGGCGCACTTTGAATGGGCAGACCGCGTAATCCTTCAGTCTCCTGTTAACTGGATGACGATTCCATGGTCATTTAAAAAATACATGGATGAGGTATTCACCGCTGGTATGGGGGGGGCGCTATGTGCATTTGATGGTCGCAGCGCAGAAGAACCGAAGAAGAACTACGGTACGGGCGGCACTCGCACTAACACAAAATACATGCTGTCTTTCACATTCAATGCACCTGAAGAGTCATTTAATGATGAAAATGAATACCTATTCCAAGGTCGTAGCGTTGATGATTTGATGTTCCATATGCACGCAAACTTCCGTTTCTTTGGTATGTCTGCACTACCAACGTTTGCGTGTTATGACGTAATGAAAAATGGTGACATCGAAAATGATTTCGCTCGTTTTGAAGCGCACCTAGACGCTAACTTCTAAGGAGATACCCATGAGCACTGAATTTACTTATTACAACGCCGAAACTGCGCCTGAAGAGTCTAAAGCTCTGGTGGAACAGTCTCTTAAAGGCTTTGGCATGCTACCCAATCTGCACGCAGTTCTTGCTGAAGCACCAGCGACGTACGAAGCATACAACACGGTTTTCGAACTGTTTATCAAGAACACAACATTCAGCCCGCTAGAGCAGCAGGTGGTCTTCATGACAGCGAACTTTGAGAACAACTGTCACTACTGCGTTCCGGGTCATACATGGATGATGAAAGCAGGCAAAATGCCAGATGAAGTGATTGAAGCGCTGCGCGAAGGTACTCCAATTCCTGATGTGAAGTTACAAGCGTTGCATGATTTTACCAAAGAGCTGCTTGATAACCGTGGTCATATTGGTGATAAAAGACTGCAAGCCTTCCTAGATGCAGGTTTCACCAAGCGTCAAGCACTTGAAGTATTGACGGGTTTGTCTGCAAAGCTTATCTCGAACTTCACTAACGCACTGGCACATACTGAACCTGATGCGCCATTCCAAAAATATGCGTGGACGCATCCTAACGAGCGTTAATCTAAATCAACAGCAATAACACCACTCAAGTACTGTTTGCGTAACGCCTACAGTACTTTCTAATAAGGAATCATCATGAGTAATATGATTAAACTCGACATTATTAGTGATGTCGTTTGCCCTTGGTGCATTATTGGTTACAACCACTTACAAGCCGCTATTAAAGAGCTTGGCATTGAAGACCGCATCGAGATTGAATGGCAACCTTTTGAGCTCAATCCGGATATGCCTGCTGAGGGAGAAAACCTTCGTCAGCACGTTGCACGTAAATATGGCAGTAGCGTAGAGGAAAGTAAAAACGCGCGTATTCGTATCGCCAGCATTGGCGCGGAGCATGGCTTCAAGTTTAACTACTTTGATGACATGAAGATGGTGAACACATTTGACGCACACCTTCTGCTTGATTACGCCAAGAGTTTGGGCAAGCAGACTGAACTAAAAATGCGTTTATTTACCGCATTTTTCAGTGAGCAGAAAGACGTCTCTGACCGCGAGATTCTCAAGCAAGAGCTAATCTTTGTAGGCCTTGACCCTGAAGAAGGAATGCGCTGGCTAAATGATGCGGAGCAACGTAGTGCGATACGTAACGCAGAGAAACAATGGCAGCAAATGGGTGTTTCAAGTGTGCCAACGGTCGTCTTCAACCGTGAGTCTGGCGTTTCTGGGGCGCACCCAGTTGAAGGTTATAAACAAATCCTATCTGAACTGATGGCTAAGGCGGATGCAGAATAATGCTTTGCCGTTTTCATCCAGACGAGGTAGACATTCTCACGCCCATAACTAGGTTACTAAAAGTATACCAGTTGCAACTGGTTTCCTAGTGGCTTATCTTTTTATCTACTTAGTTGTAAACCCAATTCAAGGAGTCGAGATGACATACTCACAGAAGCTCAAAGCCGGTGACACTTTCCCTACATTAGAAGCAACAACCTTGGATGGGACCAAAGTTACGCTAGGTCAACCTCAAGGTGATGCAACATGGCAAGCGGTGTTTATCTATCGTGGTAAGCATTGTCCACTTTGCACCAAATACCTTAATGAAATTGAGACCTACAAACAGGCCTTCAGCGATGCAGGCGTTGATATTTTGGCTGTCTCTGGCGATTCAAAGCAACAATTAGAGCAACATCTAGAAAAGCTCGATATCAGCTTCCCAATTGCTTATGGCCTAAGTGAGCAACAAATGAAGACGTTAGGACTTTATATTTCTCTACCGCGTTCTGAAGCAGAAACGGACCATAACTTTGCAGAGCCAGGGCTATTTGTCGTCAATGAGCACGGCAATGTCCATGTCGTTGACTTATCAAACAACCCATTTGTAAGACCAGAGCTTGGCGCATTAACTCGCGGTTTGGCCTGGATTCGCGATCCAAACAACCATTACCCAATCCGAGGAACGCTAGACTACTAAGTCTCAAACCTCACAAGGCAAGAATGAAAAAAGGCAACCTCGTAACAGGTTGCCTTTTTTAATTCGGTTGTCAGTGATTGTTTTAGCCAACACTGTTGAACGGCACATTATTTAATCTGAACATTGTTACTTTCAGACCACTTCCTCAATTCATCAAGAATCGTCAGAGCGCTTGTGCCAAACTCAGTCAGCTCATAACTCACCGCTAGTGGCTTGTCATTGATCACGCGACGTACCACCATATTTTCACTTTCTAGCTCTTTTAGGCGTTGGTCAACCATCTTCTTACTGGCTCCGCCCAACATTCTTGTAAGATCATTAAATCTGACTGGGCCGTCTTTCAGGTGGTAGATGATGGAACCTTTCCACTTAGAACCCAAGATCCGCATGCCTTTTTCTATCGCACAAGGCTCAGAGCAGGCATTGGTAACATTCTTACGTCCTTTGGGGCCTATTTCTACTCTTGCTTTCATACAACCTCACTAATCAAGAAACCAGATAGCAGGGGTTCATTCATTGAAAGAAGCCACAAATATCTGGTTTAAGTCTTGCGCCATAGTAGCACTACGCGCCAATTGAATTAAGTTCTCAGTAGAGGTAATTAACGAACCCTACTGGTCTTGTTAATTAAAATAGCTCATTAAGGTGCGATTCAAAGCGTGCAAAGTCATTTTCAATATCGCCATTCTTCATCACGTCATAACAAGCGAAAGTCGGCAATGCTGACATACCAAAGAAACGAAAGTTAGCGTGCATGTGGAACATTAAATCATCCACACCTTTACCTTGGAATAAGAATTCATCTTGATCATCAAAAGATTCTTTTGGTGCGTTAAATGTCAGTGAAAGCATATATTTGGTGTTAGTACGCGTGCCACCTGTACCATAGTTCTTAGTTGGCTCTTCTGCGCTACGACCATCAAAAGCACACAATGCGCCGCCCATACCAGCAGTGAATACTTCATCCATATATTTTTTGAAAGACCAAGGGATCGTCATCCAGTTTACTGGGGATTGCAGAATAACACGATCAGCCCACTCAAAATGCGCTAACTGTTCATCAACGACCCATTCCTCTTGCATGGTTACGATACGAACTGAATGACCTTTCTGTTCTAATAATGTCGCCGCTTTATCTACCAAAGAAGCGTTAAGTTTACCTTCTGAGAATGGTGATGGTTCGTGGGCATTGATGATAAGAACGTTACTCATAGCTAATTACTCCGCAAAAAAATAGATTGGATACACAAATGAAACCCTCGTCTCTTGTGTCTTGCGGTATATATTAGTTACCTGATATTGGATTACAATTAGTATACTTTTAGTAACCTACTCTTAAGAGTATATGGAATGACTCATATAGGGTCACAGACTGTCAGAGACTAGCTAATTGGAACCCTAAGAAATAGGGCTCCTTTCAACTAACAATCAGTGTCTTCTGAAAGTAATAATGCATCTTCTAGTTCAACACCAAGATAGCGAATCGTGTTATCTACCTTTGTATGTCCCAGTAAAAGCTGCACCACTCGAATGTTTTTCGTTTTTGCATAGACTAATGTAGCTTTGGTTCGCCTCATTGAGTGAGTACCATAAAGATGAGAATCCAACCCAAGATCTGATGCCCACTTTCTGACTAGGGACCTATAGTACGAATAACTAATTGGTTGTTGCTCTCGTCTTTGGCTTGGAAAAAGAAAATCGCTGGCGTCTAAAGCAGAAATCAAAATCCATTTCATTAGACTTTGTTGAGTTCTTGTCGTTATTTCAAATTGAACTTCAATGTCTGTTTCTCGTTGAGTATGCTTAACACAACTGAATATCCTACCTTGAGAAGATACATCGCAAACCCTGAGCGAGAGCAAGTCACTTTCTCTAAGTTTGCTATCAATAGCTAAGTTAAGTAGCGCAAGCTGCATCAAACTATTTTCAATCTCTAGTCTGGTTCTGATCCGCCAAATTTCCTCAAGCCGAAAAGACTTTTTGACGCCACTTCGTTTTGTTTTGTTGAAAACCACCATAATGACCTCCTTCTTATTTGGTCATCACGATTGTAGTTGGAAGGAAATGGGCAAAACTGATTGTATAATTAATCATTAGTAAAAGTAGGTCACTAGTGATGCAAGAAACAAGTCAATATTGTTGCGCTAAGTAACTTTGGGGCAAATTAGAGTTTAGGTACTTAGATTCGTAGATGCCGACTGAAGTTAGTCCCAAACCAGTCGGGCTGAAACATCGTTGGACAAAAGTGAGTCAGTGACTATTTTAATTTAGCAAATCATTGACAACTTTGTGTATGGAAAGACACTTAAACTGGTGTCCAACCTTTTATGCAGATGTATATGAGAAGTGTGGACTTTTGAGTGCTCTCCTACTCAAAAGTAGCTCTAAGGAGGAACTTGAAAGTGAGGAGAGCTGTATAGTCAGTGAATCGTCTATATTATTGATCTTACGTAATCTAACTCAATATTATTACTTACCACCATGGATGACTTGAGCTTTTCTATATTCAATCTCCGTTTGCTCTGCTTTTCTAATCACTTCATCCAATTCCGCTCCTCTCGTTTTGGTAGCTGGAGCATATACTTCAAGATACACAGATTTCATAAACCCATAACTCATCATCGTTACCATAATGGCAAAAGGACATCCCATAATAACGAGTAGTGATTGAATAGCTGTCATACCTCCACTCATTAACAACAAGCTAGTGATGCCAGAAATAGCAATTACCCAGCCAATGCGTTGTGAAATCGGAGCATTGTCTTCGTCCTTTGATGTCAGTGTATTGATTACAAGCGTGCCCGAATCAGAGGTCGTGATAAAGAATACGAAAATGCTGAATAGTGCTAGGTAACTAGGCAGACTCCAATCAGATACCAACTCAAAAAACTTAAACAGTGCTGATGAAGAGTTTGTCATTACAGCAGTGCTTAGCTCCTCAATACCTTGGTTATGAATAAGATCCAACGCACTATTACCAAATATTGTCAGCCATGCGAAAGAAAAACCTACAGGAATAACTAGTACTCCAACTACGAACTCTCGTATTGTTCTACCACGTGAAATTCGAGCGATGAACAATCCAGTTGGCGCAGCAAAGGCAATCCACCACGCCCAGTAAAAGAGAGTCCAACCATAAAACCAATCAGGGTTGGTAAAGGTATAAGTATCAAACGACAGTGGTACAAAGCTCGCTAAATAGTTGCCAATATTTTCAACGGTTGAGTTGAGGATGAAGGTGGTATTAGAGGCTAAGAAGACGTATGTCATTAGTCCAATGGCGACACAAATATTGATGAGTGATAGCGCTTTAATCCCTTTCTTTAGACCAAGTACTAACGAAATACATGTCATTACACCAATGATTGTAATCAGGACAATTTGATTGCCTGTGCTGATCTCAACGCCAAGTACGTAATTTAAGCCAGTGTTTATTTGCTGAACACCAAATCCTAAAGGGGTAACGATACCAACCACTGTGGCGAGCACAGCAAAGACATCAATGGCTACGCCCAATGGTCCGTTGATTCGCTCGCCAAAGATTGGGTAAAATGCACTTCGCATTTCTAGTGGACGGCCTTTGCGATAGGCTGCGTAAGAAATAACAAGCGCTACAATGGTGTAAATAGCCCATGCATTGATTCCCCAGTGAAAGAAGGTGATATTCATTGCTTCTCTAACTGCGACATCGGTTTGAGCCTCCACGATCGGAGGGTTCATGTAGTGCATAACAGGCTCAGCGACGCCGAAAAAAACAAGCCCAATGCCCATTCCTGTGCTAAAGAGCATCGAACCCCATGCAAACCCTGAAAATTCAGGTCTCTCATTATCTTTACCGAGCCTTAAATCTCCAACACGGCTACATGCACTAAAAATTAAGATAGAGATAAACAATGCGACACTGCCCATATAAAACCAGGCAAACTTATGCGCGATGTAGTTTTTCAAATTTGAGAACATGTCAGTGCTTGCTTCTGGAGCAAGTAATACATAGACAAAGCACAGAGTTAAAATTATCCCAGCTCCTGCGCTTACAAGTAATTTATGAGTGTTTTTAGGTACGGATGTCATGTGCTGCTCCTACTTTAATAACTCTTTTTCAAATGGGTAGTTCGTTAGGTTTTCAAACCCATCCTCTGTGATAATGACTTGGTCTTCCAATTTGACCCCTTCTTTGCCGTCAACAGCGCCAACATATGCCTCAACACAAAGTGCCATGCCTGGCTCCAATACACCGTCATACCCATGACCTTCTAGATCTTCTGGATATCGTATTGAAGGGTACTCATCGCATAAACCGACACCGTGCATCATTACTCCATAGCGTTGTGGTCGGTATTTTTCAGGAAGTAAAAGGCCAGAGCGTGTTACTTCTTCGAATGTCATACCTGGTTTTAGTATTTCCATATTGTGTTGGATATGTTCATAGGCCACGCGGTATAAATGTCTCTGTTCTTCGGTAGCTTCTACATCACCGATTAGCCACGTGCGTGATAGGTCTGCACAGAATCCATAAGGACCAATGAGATCGGTATCAAAAGCTAACAGCTCTCCTTCTTTAACTACGCGAGGGCCGCACTCTTGGAACCATGGGTTTGTACGAGGTCCTGAAGACAGGATTCGACACTCTATCCATTCACCACCGCGCTTAATGTTTTCAGCATGTAACACCGACCAAATATCGTTTTCAGTGACGCCAGGAACAGTTGCCTCTTGCATTTTTTTCATTGCAATCTCTGTCGAAGCAATCGAACAGCGCATTGCGTTGATCTCATCAATGTTTTTGACTGCTCTAGCTAGCTCCATCACTTCTTGGCCATCAAAGATATCAAGGCCTTGCTTATCGAGCTCACGCAAACCAACAATCTCTATCTTGTCTACAGCGATACGATTGCTCCCACCACCGTGACGCTTAACGATGTCTGCAATCTCTTTTGCAAAATGATGGGCGTGTTCATTGGTTCGATTTCCAGTTTCGAAGTAGAAGAATGACGCTCCATTACGTACTTCTTTCACAAGCGGTAGGTGTGCGGATAAATGTTCACAGTTATGGAAATCCCAAAGAATCATGTAGCCCTCTGCAGATACAAAACAAGCACGAGCGTGGTTGTGTGCAATCCAAAGCTGCATGTTGGTAGAATCTGTTGCATATCGAATGTTCAAAGGATCAAATAACAACACCCCTGCTAAGTCACGGGCTTGCAACTGGTCTACAATGCGTTTTAATCGATACTCTCGCATTTTCTGTAGATTTGGGGGAGTGAGACCTAGGTCAGCCCATTCTTGGAATGCAAGAGCAGTAGGCCCAATTTCGACTCGATCATTGTCGTTCACGCTTCCATCTGGTTTTAATTGTGCGGCACGTCGACGTGACGGATCTATTTTTCGATTGGAGCCAAGTACAAATTGGTTTGTCATTTTATTTCCCTTAATAAACCACCTTATTAATTGGGTTCAATGTTACAGCAATGTTATCGGTGAATAATGGAAATAAAGTCCCATACCTAAGAACAAAATTCACTCGATAATGAATCCTCCAATTAAACAACCAGTTAGATTGAATTGACCTTGAATGTCTATATTCCAATAGTGATAGTCATCAATAACACGTTGTTAATCGAGTGTTGCATTTTGAGGGGTTTACTTTTAGTTCTGTGAGCTAAGTTTAATTGCCAGACGTGCAAAAACGCCTATATCGTCATAGGTATCAGTAAGTTAAGCTGATTTTGTAAAACCAGTGGCTTGTAAAACCCTTGGGTTAGAAGCGGAAGTTGATGGAGGTAGCCGAGCTAATTCTGGACTTCATCCAGAAGGGGTTAGGAAGTGTCGAGTACGATTAGCGTCATTCAGGAAGCTGACTGTTATAGATGGGGTTTCCGTATTAAAAATACAAAAAATGGCACATTAAGTGCCATTTAAATACAGTTTGAGTTATATGCTATTTATTTAGCGTAAATACCTTTGGGGAGGCGAGCTTCTCGAGGGATACGATTTCCTGCTGTGTAATCGTTGATTATATCGCAAGGCGTATAATTGCGTTCTAACTCAAATATATCATCTTGATCTAGATTCATTTCCAAAGCAGCTAGAGCGCTATTGAATTGTTCCGGAGTATCAGCACCAACTAACATCGAGGAAACGTATTGTTTAGATAGTACCCAAGCTTGTGCTACCTGAGCGGGAGCTACATTGTGCCTCTGGGCTACGCGGGCAACAGAAGTAGAAATATCAAATGAAGCCTTGTCGTTATACATTTCGGCAGTAAAGAAATCGGTTTTGTTTCGGTTAGACTGCATATCATTAGTGAGGATACCCCGAGCAAGAGGACTAAATACCGACACTCCGATGCCTTGGTCTTGGCAATATGGAATCATCTCTCTCTCTTCTTCTCGGTAGGCACAATTATATTGTAATTGCATGTTGATAGGTTTTACCCAACCGTTTTGATCACATACCTGGATGATCTTAGCGAGCTGCCATGTATACATGGTTGAAACACCAATATAGCGAGCTTTGCCTGATCGAACGATATCATTCAGAGCGCACATTGTTTCTTCGATAGGGGTGTTTACATCAAAGAAATGAAGCATGTAAATATCTACATAGTCCATCTTCATGCGCTTTAGCGATGCATCAATGGAGTTCATTATATGCTGGCGAGAGTGGCCTTGTGCGTTGATGTCATCATTCATTTGGTAGCCAACTTTAGTTGTGACAATCAGTTTGTCACGTTGTCCAATGCGATTGAGTACATTACAAACGACTTCTTCACCTGCTCCATATGAGTAAAAGTCTGCTAGGTCGATAAAGTTAACACCATGGTCGATAGCATGACGAATGATTGGCTCGCTCTCTTTCTCATTAAAGATCCAAGGCTTCCATTCCTTAGAGCCCATGTTCATCGTTCCAAGGCACAAACGAGACACCTTGAGGCCAGAGTTACCTAGTTGTACGTATTCCATATTCACCCCTCGCGTTATGTAAACGAAATGTTTAATTTTTGTTTGTTGACCTGAGTATTTAGATTCAAAAGCCAACAAAACACGAGTGAATATAAGTTAGGTATGCATGAGTTTAGTTCATCATTGCATGTATGGTGAATTTAATTTAATAAAAAACAATCAGTTACATTCTGATTGGTAATCGTGGTTGTTTGAAAAATTGAAGCTAAGACACGCTAAGGCACTCTTCTTTCAACCAGGATACAAATGCTTCAACTTTACTCGTACCGACTTTAGGAGTCGGGACATGAATAAAATACCCATAGCGACTGCGACATTGCAGAGGGTGAAATTGGATTAGCTCCTGCTTTTTAAGTGAGTGATAAACCATATTGAGATCGACTACCGCGAATCCGCCTCCAGCGATAGCTGTATTTATCACCTGTTCTTGAGTACTCATCGAAATCCCTTTTCGATGTCCCTCTGTCAATTGGATATTGGCTGATTCAAGCCAATCTTTCCATGCCGGGAGGTTATGACCATGGTGGCGAATATGGAGCATCTTATGTGTATGAGCCTCAATATTCATGCTCTCGGTAACGAGGTCTTGATTGCAGACTGCTACGTATTTTTCTTTAAACAACAAGTTGTCTTTTGCATAGAACTCACTGACTTCATCAAAGAGGATTTCAATATCGTATAGGGTACTTTGCTCTCGTTTGCTATAGATCTGTAAGTCATACTGAGGAAATGCTTTAGCAAAGTTAACGAGGTGAACACTCAACCAACGGCTGGTAAATGTTGGAGGAGCAAGGACAACTAATCGCTGTTGAAGATTGGGGTTCCGTATGACCTCTAACCCTTTCTCAACTTCAGAAAGAGAACGAGAAATCGTGTCGAGAACTTGCTCGCCAATCGGAGTTAACTCAAGGAGCCCTCGAGTAGATGTGCGTTTAAAAAGCGGTACACCCAAATACTCCTCGAGTTGTTTTATCTGTTTGCTAACCGCCCCCTGCGTAACATTTAAAATGTTTGCCGCAGCGGTGAAACTTAAGTGCGTACCTGCAACTTCAAATACTCGAACTGCATTAAGCGAGGGTAGTTGTCTCATTATCTTGCTCCTAGTCACAAATACAGCGGCTTAGAACTCAAACTCGGTCGCTGCGTTTCACATTAATTTCCGAAATAGCGCGCTTTTATAGGTTTTTTTGAATTCTAACGATTAAATCTCATATGTTAATTACTTTTATTCAGTTGTTGTAAAATTGTGAGATCTGTAAATTTTTAAGGACTGACCACAATGACAAATGCGCAGTTTGGAGAAAATATGGATACTCAATACAACTTAGCGATCGCTACAGCTAAAGGATGGCTAAGCAAAGATAAAAAACAGTTTATTGGCGGCCAATGGGTTCTTGGGAACTTGGAGAATAACTGGATGGTTACCAACCCTAGTAATAGAGATGTGTTATGTAACATCCCTTTAGCTGATGAGCAGCTAGTTGAAGAAGCGACTGTTGTTGCCTCACAAGCTCACCAATCTGGTGTTTGGAGTAAAGTTAGTAGGACTGGACGAGCTAAAGTTCTTCGCGATATTGCTCAGGTTATTCGTGATCATACTGAAGTCTTAGCGGTGCTAGAGACGCTACCAAACGGGAAACTTTTAACAGAGTCGTTGGCAGATGATATTCCAACTTGTGCTGATATCTTTGAGTACTATGCAGGCTGGACTGATAAATTTTATGGCGAAACGTCACCTGTCGATCCTGAATACCTTAACTTCACGAATAAAGAACCGGTTGGTGTGTGTGCTCTTATCGCACCTTGGAACTTTCCTCTTTATCAGGCCGCGTTGAAAATCGCTCCGGCTTTAGCTATGGGGAATACGGTTATTCTAAAACCATCCGAGTTTACACCTTTGACCTCCTTATATTTGATAGAAAAAATTGTTGAAAACGTTGATATTCCAGACGGTGTTTTAAACCTAGTAATCGCTGATGGAGCGGCTTCAAATCAGCTAACAGTCAGCAATAATGTGCAAAAAGTTTCCTTTACGGGTAGTACACCGATTGGACGCAAAATTATTGAGAATAGCGGCCAATCAAACATGAAATCAGTCACGCTTGAGCTTGGCGGTAAGTCTCCTTGTATTTTCTTTGAGGATACTGAAAACCTAGATGCAGCTATTGATCGCGCCTTTACTGTTATGTTCTCTCATAAAGGTGAAAAGTGCTCCGAACCAACACGATTCTTAATTCAAGAAGGAATTTACGATTACGTTCTTGAGAAACTGATTGCTAAAGCAGAGGCTGTTAAGTGTGGTGATCCGTTAGATCCTGAAAGTGAACAAGGGCCTCAATGTAATGAAGCGCAGTTCAATAAAATCATGTCTTACATTGAGATAGGTAAAACCGAAGCAAAACTGGTTGCTGGTGGTACGCGAGATACATCAAATGGGAATAACAACGGCTACTTTGTGCGCCCAACAATTTTCTCAGAAGTACCTGAAGATGCACGTATAGCTCGCGAAGAGATCTTTGGCCCGGTGCTTTCCTGTATCAAATTCAGAACTGAAGAAGACGCCGTTAGAATAGCTAACAACACGGAATATGGGCTTGCAGCAGGTATATACACATCTAATGTGACTCGCGCACATCGAATGGTTGAGCAGATTGATGCTGGTATGGTGTTTGTAAACAAATATGGTTGCTATGGACTTGCCAGCCCATTTGGAGGCTTTAAACAAAGTGGTTGGGGTAAAGAAATGGCCATTCATTCGCTATCTTCTTACACAAAGACTAAGAGTATTTGGGTCTACTACGGCGAAAGCTAGTCAAATATGTTGGGCGGTCCTATCCGCCCAATTAAGGAAAAATATGCAATACAGAATCGAAGTCGATAATATTGGTGAAGTGAAAATTCCAGCGGTACTCCCTTATGGGGCTCAAACACAACGAGCTCTAAATCTGTATCCTGTAGATAATCAAAAAACACTTGGTGACTACGCTTCACTTGTCACTGCTGTTTTACGCATCAAATTAGCTTCTGCTCGTGTAAACAGGGAAATCGGAGAAATGGATCCTGTGCTTTCATTGAACGTTGAAAACACCTGTCAGTCCGTACTAGAAAACTACCAAAAGGAGCTATTCCCCGTTCACGCCTTTCATGGTGGTGGTGGCATTTCAGTTAATATGAATGTCAATGAAGTCGTCGCTAACATTGTCAATCATAGCTATTATGCCCAGCCCTACGGCTCTTATTCTCCCGTTCATCCGAATGATGCCATTAACATGAATCATTCAACGAGCGATTGCTTGCAAACCGCAAGCCACTTGGCTGCGATTGAAGCCCTTGACCGCTTAGATATAACCATTGAACGCTTGATGTACGCGTTTGAGTATTTAATGGCGAGCCACAGCGACAGCTCTAAACTCGCTAGAACCTGTATGCAGGATGCAGTCACGATTGAGTTTAAACAATTCTGGAGTGGTTATTTAGCATCACTACGCACCTATCAAATGCACCTTAAAGCGTGTCGCAACGACCTTCAGGCTGTTAATTTAAGCGGTAATATTATTGGTCGAAGTGGTGACTGCTCAACGGCTTATGCCGAGCGTTGTATCTCAGTACTTTCAGACGTGACCGGTATAGAGCTTCGCAAGAACGATAACTTGTTTCAATCCAGCCAATCATTCGATGCTCAAACTCATTGTGTGAGCCAGTTGGAGAACTTAGCGGGCTTTATTATCAAGATAGCGAAAGACCTGCGTCTGATGTCTTCCGGTCCCGAGGGAGGTTTATCGGAAATTACGCTTCCAGCAGTACAGGCTGGTTCAAGTGCTATGCCTGGGAAAGTAAACCCTACGGTTCCCGAGTTTGCCATTCAGTCTGCTATGCAAGCACAAGGGCATTGTTATTCATCTAAACAAGCACATATCCATGGAGAGTTAGATTATAACCCGTGGGGAATGCTACTGATTATCAATCTATTGGATGCGATAGATCACCTAGAGAAAGGTATTTCAGTACTAACTGAGAAGTGTATTCTCGGGATAGAAGTCAACTCAGAGACACAATCTCGTAATGAGTCTGCCTTAGTGCCACTCGTCGTACAGGTTAAGTCTAAGATTGGATACAAAGCAACTTTTGACTATGTTAAAGAGGCAAAAAACTCGACTGAATTAAAAGAGACGTTACAAGAGATACTCAAGCGGTGACCTCTACTCATTAATAGCAAATAATACTGTAACCGGAATACTAGATTGTGGCACCTAGTCTATTAAAGCGTGCTCTAATCTTTTGATGTCACTCCACCTGCGAGTGACAGTTCTGTAGACATCATTCAGATTAGAATTAATAAGCCAAATACCTATCTGCAAAGCATCACACGAAAGTTATGTAGCTTGTAATGGGGCAAAAACGAGTTAAACCAGTTAGCTTAGAATCTCATCCGTTTTAAACCGTTTCCCCAAGTTCTGCACGGCATGGCTTGTAATGCCCCCACCCCACCAGTTATAGAGCAAACAACCACCCAAGCCGCAAGTGGAACAAAAGAAGAGGCACTTGATGCATTTTAAGCAAGTCGATGGAAGCGACGGTATTGAGTGTAGTTTGTGATAACTTTCTTCCTACTAGTAAATAGAAACTCCCGTTGGGAGTTTCTATTTATGCTTTAACACCCTATCAATAGCTTACTTTGAGCGTTTCACGAGCTTTGAAATTCTGCCCGGCGTGCTTGGGCGCTTCTGCCAACACGTCACGGCTTCCTTGCTCTGCTTCTCTCTCTGTTCAGCTTCACTGATGTAATTTGCCAGTTGTCTTCTGTTCGCTCTAAACCAAACTCGTAAACCAATTTGGTATGACGCCGGGCCAATTCGTTAAACAACAAAAAGACTAGTGTATCGGTGGGCCAACTCATCTGATTGTAAGCAAAGCATCTCGGCCCCCTCACCTTGCCAGAAGCTTCACGATGCTATTTCGACCTATCATATTTGTAGCCCACAGCAACGCTTAAACAACCCTCTCAATTTCCCAATAGTGAAGCCCACTAGCTCACTTCCCATATAACACCACGAACAAAACATATGTATTTCGGATGAGAAATCCACGCAATGAAAATCGCCCTGAATACTCACCAACCTCAAGAAATAACATTCCAAAAACGATCATGTAACAAACTATTAACCGTGCGTATTATCTTCGTGTTCTTGATTTGAGTTGCATATCGCAACCAAGCACTGAGCACAATTTTATTTAAAGAGGATCTGAACATGAACGGAAAACTACGCACAGCTTTGTCACTAAAGCTTAAGAAGCAAAATATCTCTGACCAACCTCCAAGATTAGTACGTTCAAATGCCGCATTTGAATCGAACCCTGTCCCGTCTGAACAGCACAAAAAGGCATCTCGCTAACACGCTGCTCCCCCGTTCAATAAGACACTCAATCGGGTGTCTTGTTGAAAATATCAGCTGAGTAAAGGAATAGTCTATGAACAATATACAAAGCAGCCTCTATGACTTATTTGATACTAAAGGTGTGAGTCTTTCTAAAGAGTACAAAGATTGCATCGAGAAGTACTTAGTCTCTGATTTGTCATTCACTTCCGAGATGATGAATGGTTTAGCTAGGACTATTTTTCAAAACAAGAAGATGATGGCTTACTACCTTTTGCACAATGCGATAGATGAAGCTAAAGGTGCAGCAAGATTACGAATGATTGCTGAGCGATATGCCGATGATGAGTTGAGGCAACGTATGTTGCGTCATTATAACGATGAAATGAATCATTCTACGCTGTTTGCCAGCCTTATCCCTTTAACTGGTTACGAGACAGAAACGCATGAACATGAAGTTCAGATTGAGCTAGACAAAGTCATGAACTTTGATGATGAGCTAAAGACATTCCTGTTTCGGGTTCACTCGATTGAAATACGATCATGGCGGTTACTGGTGCTGCATTTGGCGATCATTGACGAGTCTAACGATGATTACATGAAACAAATGCGTCCAACGATTCAAAAAATCTTAGAAGATGAAATGCAGCATGTATGTTACACCGCGCAATATGTCAGCCGCTGGCTACATGTTGAGCCACATCTAAGCAAAGTGTTCATAGAGTGTATCACCCACACGAATAAGGAAACTTGGGACGATCTTTCTTCGATGGCTCTATTTATGCGTGATCGTATTCAAGATTTTCTATTGGAATCGGCGGCTTAAATGATGCACTGGCTTCGAACTTTAACATCGCGGAGTTCATTCGCAATGTTGGTGATTATCGCTATTGCATCGGTGATAGCGAATACTGGGTGGCGCGTTGTTATGAACAACTTTGCCGTCGATACGGTCGGCATGACGGGCGCTGACGTGGGTATCTTGCAGAGTGTTAGGGAAATCCCTGGTTTACTCTCATTCACCGTATTGTTTTTGTTGTTCATCGCCTCAGAGCAAAGAGTTGCGGTATTGTCGGTTGCAACATTAGGACTGGGCGTTGCGGTCACGGGATACCTACCTTCGATTTATGGTTTCTATTTCAGCACCACGATTATGTCGATTGGTTTCCATTACCTAGAAGCGGTAAACAAATCACTTTCAACACAGTTGCTAGCGACTGAAGATTTCAGTGAATCAATGGGGAAGATTCGTTCTGCTGCCTCATTTTTCTCGATGGTGACTTTTCTTGGCATAATGGTCGCGAGCTATCTTTTTGATGTTTCCGATAGAGCCATATTCTTTACCTGTGGAGCGATATGTTTCGCGCTGGCAGTCTATTTGATTACCTTTAGAGATACTCACACAGAGGTTAAGCAACACACCAAACTGATTGTGCGACGCGAGTACACGACATACTACATTCTGACATTTTTGAGCGGAGCAAGAAGACAAATATTTGTCGCATTCGCTGGTTTGCTGATGGTCACTAAGTTTGGCTACACGATCCCCATGATGGCCGCTTTGTTTATGATATCCAGCTTAGCGACCACGGTGGCTCTACCTTATGTTGGGCGCTTTATCGATCGCATTGGAGAGCGGCGGGCTTTGATCATTGAGTACACTGCACTAGTGTTGGTGTTCCTATCTTACGCATTTGTAGATGATCATTACGCGGCCGCCGCGCTATACGTTATCGACAGTATCATTTTTAGCTTTGCGATAGCCTTAAATACCTACTTTAAGAAAACCATCAGGGAAGATGAAGTGGCTTCAACGGCAAGTTTGTCATTCACAATCAACCATGTTGCCGCTGTGTTCCTACCATTTTTGCTGGGGATCATCTGGATGTCTGGGTATCAGTGGGTATTTTTGACAGGATCCTTGATTGCGTTAACAAGCCTATTGGTCTCGCTGACCATCGGAACGAAATGGCATCAACGAATTAATGGATTTGAGGAGTTACAGAAGCAGTAGTACAAGTGACAGGCTGCCGCATTCTTGTAACTCGCCAAACATCCGTTTCTTTTTACTTTTCCTCATTTAGTTCTAAAGTTTAAAGAGCGCGGTGGACTATTAATTTGCTCCGCTCCAAAAGTTTGAATAAGGGGCTTTATTTTGAAAAACAAAATCTTTGCTTTGCTTTTAATGACTTTTGCTTATCTACCAAACGCCAACGCTTCTCTAGATGGTATCTATAAGGGATGTGGTTTAGGGCACTGGGTTGCCAACGGCTATGCGAACGGCTGGCTCGCCGTGACCACCAACGTAACATGGGACTTGGGTACTACCGCGTCAATCTCTTATTACTCCACCCCTGGAGCATGCTCCGGCCCATTTTATGCGGCCGCACAATTTATCGACAGAACTTACCCAGAGCTGGAACAAGAGACGGTACAGGGAGAAGGTGAACATATGCTTGCGATGCTGAACATCCTTGAATGCGGGCAAGAACAGCAGCAGATAGTACGTCAAGGAATTCGAAGTGATTTTGCAAAAGTGCTGGCAAATGATAATTACGCTGAAATGCCTCATCATGAGAAGGCTGACCGTTATTACCGTATTGTAGCAAAACATGCTTCACAGCAGTGCTCGGTGTCTTAGTCCGCATTAACAACCAATTGATACGATGTGTCGTATCGTCCTGTTTGGGCATATCGCTCTTTGTAGCGCTTTTGTCTTCTTGGCCTGCTTCTGGGTCATCCTCACTTAGTGAAAAACAGATTAATCAATGGTCCAAACTGCTGCATTTTAAAAACGGCAGCAGCACCATTTCCAGCCCTGAATTTTTCCTTTCCGAAAACGGCAGCTTTAATGCAGAAGCAGAGTTGATTGCTACTCTTAGCGCATTTACTTTGCCATCTTCAATGGCGCATTGCCGCTACCCTGCTCGATACATCTGGGTTAAAGACAACTTTGGCTCTGATTTAGCGCTGTCTTTACAGGATTGCGAAGACTATCAGCAATGGATTCAGCACAGCAAAACTGAGTCGGTCAGTCTTGTTTATGTCACCGGATATCTTGGAAACCCAGCCTCTTTTTTTGGTCACCTGATGATGAAATTTAACCGCCTGGGAGACAACGAAACAGATATCGAATTACTTGATACGGGTATTAACTTCGGAGCGAACGCACATCCTGACGACAATCCGGTTAAATATGTTCTGTATGGTATCTTTGGTGGCTACACCGCCACTTACACCACTGCCACTTACTATCTTCATACTGGGAATTATGCAGAGAATGAGCAGCGGGAACTATGGGAATATGAACTTAGCCTAACCAAACAAGAAGTGGCGTTGATACAGGCGCATCTGTTTGAGTTACAGAATGTCGATTTCAGCTATTACTTCCTAAGCGATAACTGCTCTACTGCGTTTAAAGACATTTTGAATATTGTTTTGGAACAACCCCTCGATACCGGGCTTCAGCCATGGGACATGCCCATTGATATATTCCATGCAATCCCAGACGTTCAGCATCATGGTCAACCTTTGGTTAAAAAGGTCAATCAACGTCAATCGAAATATAGCCGCATTCAAAATAAGTACCTTGCCCTCAGTGATGCAGAGAAACAGCAAGCACTCTCAATAGCCGAAGAGCTTTCAAAACTGGAGCCGTTTATGCGGTCCGGTGACTTTTCTGAATATGAAAAGGCGAAAGTTCTAGATGTGTTAACCGAATACACAGAATTATTATTAGTCACAAACAACGAACCCGAGAACAACTACAAAGAACAAAAGCGGAAATTGCTACTGGCGAGACTACAGTTAGGCAGCTTTAGTGTGGACTGGCCGAAGCGTAAAGCCGACCCTCCACATTTGGCTCAACTACCCATTAACCTTGGTATCGGTACCGGTTATAGCAACGATTATGGCGGGTACATCAGCATAAGGGGTTATGGCGCTTATTATGACTTTTTGTCAATCGATACAGCACGACTAAAAGATTCAGCTCTTACGGTTATGGATACTGAGCTACATATCACCGATGACAAACTGCGTCTCAAAACACTCGATTTCCTTAATGTTGCTTCACTCAACACCAATGATGTGGCCTTGTTTGAGAATGATCGCTTTGCATGGCAATTGAATCTCTCAATTGAACATAGCAAGTGCGATGAGGATGAGTGTTACCGCCCATATTTCAAAGGCTATTTGGGCTTGGCTACACGCCGTTCCAATAGCCTTTCAGCCTACTCTATGATCGGTGGTCAGGCCGATTTCGCCTACCTTGATGACTCAACGCTTCAGCTCCCAATTGGGGTCTTTTATAACTGGCCAGCTCGCTGGAAAACACACCTTAGAGTAGTGCCTTCACTAAGTTTGAATGGGAGTGGCTGGAACTACACCGTCTATGGGGACTCCCGCTTTCACATTAGCAACAAAGCTGATATCCGTATAAGTATCGAGAAAAGCTATGACGAGTTGGTAGGAATTTATTACAACCGATACTTTTAAGGGACCCAACCTGTCACTTAACGGACATATTATCGGATTACCCCCTAGCTCTTCCGATAGCAACAACGTTTTTGGAAGCACAAACTCTCTAAATTTGTCAGCACCGATATTCATCCGTACTTAGCGAAATTCGCTATTTCGGTTAATCTAAACGGTCGGTTGCCGTCTTTGATTACTTCGGCTGGTGCCCCGTCTTCTTCGCAAACTTTTGCATCGCCTCGGCAAACGTTGTGGTCCCACCTTTCGCTTTAACCTGTACGACCTTAAAGCCCATCTTTTCCAGCGCTTGGCGTTCTGCCAAAACCGCTTTGTCATCTTGTTGGCTGCCTTGTGCTGGCTGATGAATGTAACAGCCCTCTAACTGACCATCTTCGACTAATTGGTGGTGCTTGAGTGCATTGATATCAAAATTCATAGTGAGTCTTTTTATTAATAATGGGATAGGTTTTTATGGCAGCTTACATGCGTTTTAACGGCTTAACCACACTATCAAGCCCTTCGATTTTTAGAGCAAGGCAGAGTTTCAGTAAGTCACCTAGTTCGCCGCTTGGGAACCCTTTCTTATCAAACCACAACAAATACTCTTCAGGTAAATCGATCAATACGCGACCTGCGTATTTGCCAAATGGCATCTGCATTCTTGCCAGCTTTATTAGGTTTTCTTTTTCGAGCATTTCAGCGTCCATCATTACGTTTGGTCGCTAGGTTATCACTGAAGCGCGATGGGTAGAAGAAATGGGGCGAGGAAAATGATAAGCCAAAGCTGCGAGTCATTCTTCAGCTCTGGCTCATTGTAAGGCTAGTGGGAAACAGTATGAGCGTACTCTACAACGACTTGGTTACCTTCAATGTACGCACGTTGGATATCGCCATCGACACTCATACGGCTTTCAAGGTACACCACTTTAGGTACGTCCTGAGCATCTTGCTTGAGTGATGGGATGACCAATTTTGGATCAACATGAAGCTGACGGCAAAACTGACTGATAAACGTCATTGAAAGGGCGGCGTCGCCACGTAGGAGATTGGAGAAGTCGAGCTGGGTTAAACCTAGTCGCTTGGCGACTTCCATCTGCGTTAAACGCATCTTCGCTTTTTGAGACATCCATATGTCGTATAGTGCATCGCGATCCTGCTGATTGAATTCCACTGCTATTACTCTTTTATATAATTGGATTGTGGTAAATTTTGGCAAGATCCTGACCTTCCTTGTCAGTCTTAGGTGAATTTTACTTCAAGGTTTCCCCCACTAATCGATGAGAGAAATCTCAATTATCAGGAGTTACAAGAAAGCTATCGAGGTAAGAAAGTGTGTCTGTTTATGCCTGAACATAAACACTGCATTAGGGCCGACCTGTGCGGCCGCCCCTTTCATTTTCGCCCAAGCGACTCACTCAGTTGGCGATGTCCAATAGGTTATCTTTCACGCCATTAATGCGGAACCAGCCTGCAATGCTGAAGCGCTCAGCGTTGGTCGGTAAAACCTCATGCGGGAACTGCTCAGAGAAGAAGACAAACAAGCGGCCTGACTCAGGAGGAATACGCGCAACTTCGTTGTCATCGAGATCGTAAACCACTAGCTCACCGGCGTCTTCTTGTTGCCAGCTTTCATTCATATAAAAAACGGTGGTTAAGCGTCGGTTCTCATTACCTTGAAAGCAATCTAAGTGTTTCTCGTAGAAATCGCCTTGCTCGTATTTGGCAAAGTGCGCTTCATACTCGAACAAGCCGAGAAAGAAATGCCTGTTGGCTTCCAAACGGATCGCTTCCATCTTACTGAGAAAGGTTTGTACTGGCTCCCCCATTGTCGGGCTTAGCCACTGTATTTTATCACTACGACGAGTGGCTTCACGCACGGCTTCATCGCTTCGCCCTATGCGCGCTTTCTTCCAGTTTTCTGGAATGCAATCGCGTAACGCTGCGACCTGTTGCGCGGTGAGGAAATCATCCCAAATGTAGTAACCGTCCTTGGATAAAGCCTGAATCATTTGTTGCATGGTTATCTACCTAGATCAAAAACAGGCGTTTTAGACCTAAGCCAACTCACTCGCAACTCAGCTTTTTTGTCGTATCGATAAATCAAAAAAGCCGCTCTGTTGAGCGGCCTTGTTTCAATTCTTGTTACTAGTGCGTGTTGACCTTAAAAGAAGCTCGCAATTAAGCGCTTAAACCAATCCAACGCCTTTTTAAATAAGCTACCTTCTTCAACGTCTTCCAGCGCAACCAGTTCGGCTTCAGCCACTGTTTTTCCATTTAGTGAGTAGACTACCGTGCCGATCACTTCATTTTGAGCAATAGGTGCTGTTAACTCTGCAGGTACTTCGATGTTTGCACTAAGATTGCGGATTTGCCCTTTCGGCAACGTAATGAAAATGTCTTCCGCTAAACCCACTGACACTTGGTCCTCTTTACCCATCCATACGCGTGGTGTCGCGATTTCTTCATTAGCGTCATTTGGTGACACGGTATCGAAGAATCTAAAGCCATAACTTAGTAGCTGTTTGCTTTCGCTCTCGCGACTCTTAGTGCTGTTAGAGCCCATTACTACCGAGATTAAACGCATGTCACCGTTGGTCGCAGAGCTTGCTAAGCTGTAGCCTGCTCCACTAGTGAAGCCTGTTTTCATTCCATCAACATTCATGCTGCGGTCACGCAATAAACCATTGCGGTTGTACTGTGTAATGCCGTTGTATTTGAATGAACGCTCGCTATACAGCGGGTAGATATCAGGTAAATCACGGATAATGGCTTGCCCTAGTTTAGCGATATCGTAAGGCGTTGAATAAAGACCATCGCTATCCAAACCATGTGGGTTAGTAAAAGCAGTATTGTCTAACCCTAGTCTTTGTGCCCATGAGTTCATCAATGCCACGAATGAGTCTTGAGAGCCTGCTACGTGCTCAGCAATCGCCACACTGGCGTCGTTGCCCGACTGCACAATGAGCCCTCGGTACAGGTCGCTCATGCTAACGCTGGTGCCCACTTCGATAAACATCTTTGAAGAATCTGGGAATTTCTTAGCCCAAGCGTTTTCACTGATGACCACTTGATCGTCGATCGAGATATTCCCACTACGGATTTCCTGCCCTGCGACATAAGCGGTCATTAACTTAGTTAAGCTGGCTGGATTAAGCTTTTGATGAGCGTTCTTCTCGACCAACACTTGCCCCGTGTTGTAGTCGATAAGGATATAACCTTTAGCACCTAGAACCGGTGGATCTGGAACGATAGTTGGCGCGGCCAAAGCAAGAGGAGCAATAAGAGAACTAACAAGTACAGAACTAAAGAAACGAATAGCCATTTTTCTCATAACAAAGCCAAATAAATAGATGTGTTGTGAGTATAGCCAAATACGCCACTTGTAAATCAGGACTTTACCAACCTTTACGATAATTCGAAATTCGTTACATTATTGGCGTTAAAAAGTATTTGAGAAGAGATATTCGAATGAGGAATGGATACAAAAAAGGCCAGTATTTGATACTGGCCTCTTGGAATTACTTAGCAGCTAACCACTTTGGTCTTGCGGTGATTGCATCTTTATAGCTGAACCATAGATAAGTCAGCGCAATCGAGAAGAACAAGTAAGAGAGTGCAAATGTGAGTGGCGATGTCATTAGGTCTGCCGATACGCCCCACATCACGCCTACTACCGTTACGGTTAGTTTAGACAGCATGCCACACAATAGTAGGAATACTGCTAACTGAGGGAAACGAGTGCTACGGAATGCAAACCAGTAACAGCTACCCACTGCTAATGCTGAAATAGAAAGGCCTAGCATGAAAGAATGGAGGTGCTCACCTGATGCTACGCCAGCCGAGATAGATGCCATAAAAATTAGAAATAATTTCATTTGTATGCCTCGCTTTAAACTAAGAAAAGCTTCCTTTCATTTTTGCAAACTCATTTTCCACTTATTTTCGCTATTTTTGGCATAATTTCAAGCTCAAAAATTAAACAATTTTTGTTCATATCCTACCCAGGGAAACTATGTAACATAAAGGTTAACAATTGAAATCGAATACATTTAGGCCAGCCGGAGTACTTCTGAGTTATATATGTCAAAACACAAACTTTTGTAACAAACTATTAACCTGAAAAATATTTTATGATTTTGGTGAAAATGTGAGCCAATTCATTCGTCGTAGGAATTATCTGATACATTTGGATCACAACTTCTAAAAGGGTTGGCCTCGTTTTCCGAGTGGGGGTGAGCATGCTTTAAACAGATTAAATCGATTGCGTGAGCACTGGCACTTTACCAACATGTTCTTCTGTTTAATTTGATAGTGCTCTGATACCTTTACGCCACTTTCAAATTCACGCTGCTAACACCATGCCTTCACAATACAGAATCAATAAAATCGTGGAGATCGGAGACACCCTTCACCGAAGTGGATGTGCTCCATATAAAGTCGAAAAATACACTCAGCACTACGCGCAAAAACACGGCGTCGATGTGATGATTCAAGCCACACCGACCACCATCAACTACCAGTTCCCAGACGACAACAATGCCGTTGTCATGAAGCGTCTCAAACCTGCTTCTATCAACCTAAGTTTGTTGGCGAACACTATTATTCGCATCAATCAACCAAGCAGCGAGCCGGTACCCGAACCTGTGGGTTACCCCAAATGGGTGGTTGCGCTGGCAAATATGGGCATTCCACCAGCGTACTTAATGCTAGTTGGCAGCACGCTAGAAGCCGTCGCGTTTGCCGCGCTATTAGGCTTTATGGTGTGGTTGTGTCAATTGGTGTGCAAAGCGCGTAGAAGTATTGCTGTGGAATTTCTTTCTGCACTAGTAACGGGGATTTTAGTCGCATTTATCGCCAGCACGGGGTTGCCAGTTCCGGTTTGGACACTCTGTATTGCAGCCATCATTTTGTTTGTGCCCGGCCTTTCGATAGCAAACTCGCTGGAATGTCTGGCCTTTAATGATCTGGTTTCCGGAACCAGCTTACTAGGGCAAAGTGCTTTAACCTTGATTAAGCTGTTTGTAGGGATTGTGATTGGCCTCAATATAGGTGAAGCATTTTGGGGCGCAGCGCCCGATACCACCTATATGAATGCCGTACCGACTTGGCTGCATATTTTCGGCCTATTTTTGCTGTCTATTTCCATCGGTATCATCTTTAACGCGCGCCCGACCGATATTTTATTGGGGCTGCCGGTTGCGGTGTTGGGTATGTGGGGGCCGTTTTATCTAGGCTTTGAAAGTGGCTGGATAGTCGGTACTTGGATCACCACGGTATTGATTACGTTATATGGCACTTGGGTGGCGAAGAAAATGGAGCTCACCGGTGCCATCTACATCCTGCAAGGCATCATCATTCTTGTTCCTGGTAGCCGAGTGCTGGTGAGTGCAAGTCAGTCAGTGTTTGAGCAGTCTATTTTACCGATCCCGAGTATCGGCCTTTCGGCGTTGTTTATGTTCTCAGCCATCGTCGCAGGGCAAATCACCGCCTATTCAATCTACTCGCCGAAGATAGAAAGATAAAAGAAAAGCCCTATTCGAAAGTAGCGTGCAATCTGCTAAGTGATAGCTATGCGGCTTTTGAATAGGGCTCTTTGCCTCTATGTTTCTCTTTTCTACTGTAACTCCCTTTTCCTTTCTTCGCTTTCTCAACTCTACTTTTGAATACTTTGCTGGTAACCAGCGCCTTTAACGCGTTGTCTTTAATCTGCCCTCGACCGAGTTCTAGCTCACTCGATACCGGGCAGCCCCCCTCTTCTATCGGGGCGTGCTTTTTGTAATTCATCATTGCCTCATTTTCGTTGATGATGTGATTCCGAGCCCAATAATATGTGAAATATCAGGCGGATCAACCCCATTGCGCCTAAGTGCAATCTGTTTCATTAATATTAATCTCTGTTAGCAGACGGTAAAAATGAAACCTTGCGCATAAAACTGACTGAAAATGTAGAAAGTTCCGAGGTTTGAGTCGAGTATTCGTTGACTTAGGAGCGAATTACTCTACACTCATCTTCAGCAAGAAAGCAGTTCTATGTATACAATACATTTCGTTGAATTACTCGTAACTTCCACGTTGTGTCCGTACGCAATAGCAATCTACTTTTCCACGCTATCCGCGCCGAATTCGGCACAACAAATTAACTAGGATATTTATTATGTCTAACACAGTTACTGGTACAGTAAAATGGTTCAACGAAACTAAAGGTTTCGGTTTCATTCAACAAGAAAACGGCCCAGACGTATTCGCACACTTCTCTGCAATCACTGGTGACGGTTTCCGTACTCTAGTTGAAGGCCAAAAAGTTGAGTTCGTAGTATCTCAAGGTCAAAAAGGCCCTCAAGCTGAGAGCATCAAAGTACTATAATTTGTACTTACAGTTTCTAAAAAATAGCCAGCAAACGCTGGCTATTTTTTTGTCAAAATCATAAGAAGTTTCCATGGCATTAAAACCCACCATTTTTAAGTTCCGCATCGCATTAACGGACATGAATCGTGACTACTACGATTCACTGAATCTGACCATTGCTCAGCACCCTTCAGAGAACAACCAACGCATGATGGCTCGTATTCTTGCCTTCTGCCTTAATGCACAAGAGTCACTCCAGTTTACGAAAGGTTTATCGACCATTGAAGAACCGGATATCTGGTTAAAATCTCTCGATGATCAAATCCAATTATGGATTGATGTGGGTGAGCCGGATCCCGAGCGCATCAAGAAATCGTCTCGCCTTGCTAAGCAAGTAAAAGTGTACAGTTTCAATACCAAGTCGAACGTTTGGTGGTCTCAAAACCAAGGCAAGATTGGTCAGTACAAAGCTGATGTGGTTCGATTCGATGCTGAAGCGGTTGAACAGTTAGGTGATATGGTTGAACGTAGTATGGAGTTGTCTGTCATGGTTACTGGTACGTCATTGTTCGTCGATGCAGCTCAAGGTTCTGTCGAAGTAGTTTGGGAAGAGCTACAAAGCGCATGACAGCACCCACCTCTAGTGAGCAAACCGATATGGTTGGTACACTTGCCAAGTACTGCGAGCAATTAGGCCTGCCGACCGTGGGACGCCTAGCTGAACGCGATCAAGAGTGGCAGCAATGGTGCGTTGAGCATGATGCGCTGTTTCAGCATGTACTCAAAGCGAAACCAGAGAGCAGCACAAACCACCACTTGTTAGGTTTGTTGACCAAAAGCCATATTGAAATCACCGCCAAACTCAGCCAACACGCAGACTCCGTGGTGGCTATGCGTGAAGCGATTGCCCAATCGGTAGGTGAAGAACACAGCAATAAGTTTGGGTTACCCGACTGTATCCAGCTTGATGTTATCACCCATGCTTGGTTGTACGTTCAGGGTTGTATGAATATGGATTACAGCTTGGCTAATGATCACGCCCAGAACACCGCCGAATTGCTTAACAGGCTGTACTTCACACCTGCTACCGATGTACAAGCTACACGAGTAGCGTACATGGAAAGCTTTTATGCAGGCAAAGACGTATTCGGTGAACCGAGTAAGCCATCTTTTTGGCAAAAACTTTCGTATTGGATAAACGGTCAGGACTAGAGGTTAGTCCTCAATCGGCTAAGCAATACAAAAACAGAGAAGCGATGCTTCTCTGTTTTTCATTTAAGGACGAGTTATAGATTCGCGTGAGGACCAAACACCTCGTAGTGGATGCGATCTCGGCTTACGTTTAACGAATCAAGCTGCTTAACAATAGCATCCATGAAACCGACTGGACCACAGATATAGAAATCGCCCTCTGTCAATGGTAGCTGTTCGTTAACTTTCGACAGATCCATTTGTCCCTGATGATCCGCATCCCCCTCTAAGTACCAAGTGTGCTGTTTCCAATCGTTACCCGCAACAAGAGTACTTGTTTCATCGATGAATGAGTGCTGCAGCTTGCTGTTGCAAGCATGAAGGTAAGTCACGTCTGACTTTTTCGATTCAGACAGTGTTTGCAGCATCGCTTGCATTGGTGTTGCGCCGACACCCGCTGAAATCAGCACAACTGGCTGATGCTTTTCTGTGTAGTAAAAATCACCGGCCGGTGCGTAAAGCTGAACCGTATCACCTTCTTGAACGTTGTCATGCAAGTGGTTCGACACAATGCCTTCGTAATCGCTGCCGTAACCTTCTCGTTTTACTGAGATACGGTAGTTCTGTCCGTTTGATTTTTGCGATAAAGAGTACTGGCGAATCTCATTGTATTCAGCTTTTGATGGCTTCACTTCAATACCAATGTACTGGCCAGCTTGGTAGCTAAGAACGTTTCCGCCATCTTTAGGCGTAAGTACAAAGCTACATACCAACTCAGATTCTTGTTTCTTCTCAGAAACCACAAACTCGCGGCTGTTTTCCCAGCCACCAATTGCTTGCTTTCTTTGCAGGTAAAGTTCGCCCTCACGATCAATAAAGACTTGAGCTAGGAACAAGTAAGCTGCGGTCCATGCCTCTTCTACTTCTGGAGTAAAAGCTTCTCCCGCTAGCTCGCGAAGTGTTTCAATCAGGTGCAAGCCTACAATTTGATAATGTTCTGGCTGAATGTTGAAACTGGTATGTTTATGAGCAATACGTTCTACAGCACTGGTAAGTGCTGCTAGATTTTCAATGTGCTTTGCATAAGCTGCAATGGCTTCAAATAGTGCAACACCTTGTCGACCGGTGTGCTGGTGAGTCATATTGAAGATGTCTTTCAGCTCTGGGTTGTGGCTGAACATACGTTGATAGAAATGCTTAGTTAACGCTGGACCTGCGCTTTCTAATAGTGGAATAGTACTTTTTACGACTTCAATATGTTGATTGTTGAGCATGTATAAACTCTCCCCATCAGGATTTATTTGGCAATAGACTGGCTCATAGGCAAGCTAAGGCTTGCTCTTATTCAATTCCTATAGAGCAGATTGCGTGCCAACATAGAAAACATCGTGTTTCCTTGATTTTAAACAAGTTTACGGCACATTTCGTGTCGTAATGACTCCTTTATTTTGAGTCACTTTGACACTATACTATCCAATCATCCCTTTTCTTTGGAAATAGCATGCAAGACATCTCTGCTTCTACTCTAGTTGAAATGACCATCGGGCTCGCCAGTGGTCTTAACGACCAAGATCGCTTTCATAAACTTCTCGATGCGATAAGAAAAACCATCCAATGTGACTGTGTGGCATTGATGTCTAAGCAAGGTGATACGTTAACGCCTCTCGCGATGCAAGGGTTAACCCGAGACACATTAGGAAGGCGCTTCATCATTCAAGAGCATCCTAGGTTTTCACAGATCTGTGACTCTAAAACCCCAGTGATTTTTGATGCCGATAGCGATTTGCCTGATCCATTCGATGGGTTGCTACTCGATCACGATGGCGACCTGCCAATGCATGCTTGCATGGGCTTACCACTCATATTTGGTGACACCCTGCTTGGCATACTCACGTTAGATAGCCTAACACCGCAAGTTTTTGACTCTATTCCCCACCGTAACCTCGATGTGCTATCTGCGATTGCAGCATCGACGCTGAAAATGGCTCTGACCTTTTCACAGCTCGAACAACAAGCGAAACAGAGCCAGCAACGCCTTGAAGAGCTAAATGAAGAAGCATGGGAAAGAGATGGCGGTGAAATTATCGGCTCCAGCCCAGCAATGACATTGATGAAAGCGGATATCGACGTCGTCGCTCCATCGGATTTCAACATTCTGATTCACGGTGAAACTGGTGTGGGTAAAGAACTGGTTGCTCGTACTCTGCACCACAAGTCTTCACGTAAGAAGCAACCTCTTGTTTACGTGAACTGTGCCGCTATCCCAGAAAACTTAGTCGAGAGTGAGCTGTTCGGTCACATCAAAGGCGCCTTCACCGGTGCAGATAAAAACCGTTTAGGTAAGTTTGCCCTAGCCGATGGCGGTACACTGTTCTTGGATGAGATAGGTGAACTTCCACTTGCCGCACAGAGTAAGATCCTTCGCGCATTGCAAAACAACGAGATTCAACCTGTCGGGCAAGATAAGGTCGAAACAATTAATGTGCGTGTTTTAGCTGCGACTAACCGTGACTTGAAACACGAAGTCGCCGAAGGGCGATTCCGAGCTGACTTGTATCATCGCCTCAGCGTCTACCCGGTTTCCGTTCCACCACTGCGTGACCGTGAAGGTGACATTGCGCTGCTGTCTGGCTATTTCTTAGAAGTGGCGAGAAGAAAGCTAGGTATCGTTCAACTAAAGCTTGGCCGCGAAGCATTAGTTCATGTCACCCGTTACAACTGGCCGGGTAACGTTCGGGAGCTAGAGCATGTAATTAACCGTGCAGCGTTGAAAGCGCGTGCACGTATTCACAACCGTTCTGTCATTACCGTATCGGTAGATGATATTGGCCTGCTCGATAACGCTCCGTTAGAGTCGTCAGCTCAAGTTCAGGCTTCACAACCAGAAGCGACGCTCGACCTTTCTCAAGGATTAAGGCAAGCAACCGAAGACTATCAGCGTCAGTTGATCACACATGCTCTAACCAATGCGGATTTTAATTGGGCGAAAGCCGGGCGACTATTGAAAACCGACCGCGCTAACCTCACGCGCCTTGCCAAGCGCCTAGGGATCACTGTCACCAAAGAACATAAAATTTCACTTTAATAGAGCTCAAATTACACCTACTTTTTACAAGGTTTAGTCCTGTTAACATCGCTGATACAATGCGGCGGTTAAATTGTTAAATTACTTATTAAAGGATGATTATGAAGTTTGTCCGCTGGTTTTTAGGCCGCATTATTTTGCTACTAAATTTTGTGTTTTCGCCTAAAGGGGTTAAACGTTCACAAGAAGCTCAAAAGGACGTTGACCAAAAGGCTGCCACTATGGCGCTATACCAATTTGAAGCATGTCCCTTTTGTGTAAAGGTACGTCGCGCAATGAAGCGTCAATCAGTGAAGATTGAGCTTAGAGATGCGAAAAACGACACGACTCACCGTAGCGAGCTTGAAGCAGGTGGCGGCCGAGTAAAAGTGCCGTGCTTGCGAATCGAGAAAGACGGCCAAGTCGAGTGGATGTACGAATCCTCAGACATCGTCGCTTACCTCGAACAAGAGTTTGCAGCGTAAGAACGATGGTCTACAATAAAGGCCTACAATACTTGAGCAGCTAAGGATAATTCCTTAGCTGTTTTTTTTCATCATCAGCAATGAAGCTACCTATGCCCAATACACACAAGTCTGATACACACCGTGAAGCACCTTCTTTAGGCCGTCAGCTCTTTACCATGACATGGCCGATGCTGTTTGGCGTTTTATCCCTGATGAGCTTTCAGCTCGTCGATAGTGCATTCATAGGTCAACTTGGCGTGCTTCCTCTCGCGGCTCAAGGTTTCACCCTGCCCCTACAAATGATCATTATCGGTCTGCAAGTCGGTCTTGGTATTGCGACGACAGCAATTATTTCTAGAGCACTGGGCGCTCAGCAAGTTCGCTATGCTAAGCAGCTTGGCGGGTTGGTCGTGTTTATTGGCAGTGTGGGTATTGCTGCGTTTTCCGTCCTGCTGTATCTCATTCGAGTACCCATTCTTCAACTGCTCAGCGCCCCAGAGAGTGTTTACCCGATTATCGACAGCTACTGGATTGTCTGGCTAATCAGTGCATGGGTCGGGGCTTTGCTGTACTTCTTCTACAGCGTATGTCGAGCTAACGGTAACACCATGCTTCCTGGCACTATGATGATGGTGACTAGCCTACTCAATTTGATTTTCGATCCTATCTTCATCTTCTATTTTGATATGGGCATTGAGGGCGCGGCAGTTGCAACCATACTTGCCTTCTCTATCGGTTCTTTAGTTGTAGCACCCAAAATCCTCAAAAAACACTGGATGTCGTTTGACTGGAATGACTTGAATATTGCCAAAAGCTTAAAAGAAATTGGCAACATCATGGGCCCAGCAATGATTAGTCAGCTACTCCCCCCTATTTCATCTATGCTGGCGACCAAACTTTTAGCAGGGTTTGGGACTGCAGCAGTCGCGGCATGGGCGCTAGGCTCCCGCTTCGAGTTTTTTGCAATTGTGTCGGTACTGGCACTCACTATGTCTATGCCACCCATGGTTGGCAGGCTACTTGGATCAAAAAACTACGCAGACATTCGTCAATTGGTCAGCATTGCTTGTCGATTCATTCTGGGTTTCCAAGTGGTTGTCGCGCTAATTACGTTCGTGGCAGCTTCACCATTAGCCTCGTTAATGACGAGCGAAGAATCCGTAGAAACGATTCTGCATTGGCATTTACTGATTGTCCCTATTAGCTTAGGCCCACTAGGTATTTGTATGTTGATGGTTTCGGTTTCTAATGCCCTCGGTAAGGCATACACCGCCCTGACTATCTCAGCATTGAGACTTTTCGCGTTTTTCCTTCCTTGTCTATGGATTGGAGCTCAACTAGGGGGCATCAATGGGCTGTTTATTGGTTCGTTAATCGGAAATATACTCGCAGGCTTTACCGCTTGGATGCTCTACCGTCAAACGCTGTCTAAGTTAGAGTTACGAATCGAAACGGTCGCTAAGTAATAAAGACATATCGGCGGCTCAATGCCGCTTATATCTAGCTTAGAAATTGAGCCACCTAAATCCATAGGATCATTTTAACCTCTTGCAAGGGCTGATAATTTCGCGTAGGTTGAAAATTCACCACAAGGAAATGATATGAACTTCACTGTTACTTACCTCTGGCTCCTCCTAACTATGCCTGTAGTCCGGTAGGTGACCCTGTGCCTGGCTACGAGTGATGTAGCCAGCAATGTTTCAATCTTCATCACTTCGTAGCTCACTCTTTCTAAGGATGCGAAACGATGAATGAAAACCCCAGTATAGAAAACTCTTCTCAATCCAAATCCAGCGCCTATCGTATTGGCGTTTTACTGGCTCTAGCCGGCACTTTACTGTTTTCCATCAAACCCGTACTGGTAAAAGTTGCCTATCAATATGGTGGTGATGTTACGTCTATTATGGCGTTAAGAGCTCTAACCTCCCTGCCTTTTTACTTGTATATTCTGGTGCACATGTGTCGCTCAAGCGAAAACCGTCAGAATGTCCGGCAGCATGGATTGCTGGCAGTCGCGGTGGGTATCTTAGGTTACTTCTTCGCGACATACCTCGACATCGTGGCGCTAGAGTACATCTCGGCGCAGTTGGAGCGATTGCTAATCTTTCTATTCCCTACGTTTGTGGTACTCATCAGTTGGATGTTGTGCAAACAAAAGCCAAATCGGAAAGTCGTGTCGGCAACGATCATCGGTTATGTCGGCATTGCGTTTGTTGTAGCTCACGATTTAACGAGCCTTGGTGAAGATGTCTTATACGGCAGCGGATTAGCGATTCTATCGGCCATTGCTTTCGCGTTCTACTTGGTATGGAGTAAGCCTTTAATCGCCAAACTAGGCAGTCCGCTATTTACCAGTATTGGCATGGGTAGCGCTGGAGTAGCCATTCTAATCCACTTGGCTTTTTCCAATGCCGATATCGCTTCATGGAGTATCGAACTGATCGCCATTGGTGCGTTACTTGGCTTGTTCTGTACCGTGATCCCTTCGTATTTGATAGCAGCGGCCATGGCACGAATCAGCCCGACAGAGCTTAGTTTATCAAGCAACATCGGGCCCTCAATTACCGCAGTAGCCGCCGTGACCATACTTGGCGAAGCGTTCACTTGGTTCCACTTGATAGGAATGGCGCTAGTGGTGTTTTCCGTCTATCAAATCAATCGTTCCAAATAATTCAAGACGGCGAGGAAGCGGCGACATTCGTCGCTTCTTCTCCACTTAGCTCTTAAACCATGATTTGTTTCAGTATTCGAGTGAGATATTGCAGTGTTCTTACAATTAGGTAGCAGTTATCTTACGCTTAAGGTGCTAGAGTAACCCCGAGCTTCCATGACTATTTAGTGATAATGCTATATTAAACAGTACAGAGAGCCGCTTTCATTTAGCTCTAGCTCTGTTGATGAGTTTATTAGTATTTTGATAGCCACTTCACTGAATACACTGGAATGCAGACTTAGTATGAGAGTAGAATGTGCCGCTGCTTATGGGCGATGGTGTCTTATCCGTTGCTTGCAGCCTGCCATATAGGTGGATGCTAAACCTGATGGCACTAAGACAAATAATTAAAACTCAGCCAACATCACCTGCGCATAGCTAGGTGGTTGCCATTACTTAATAAACTTACCCAGTTGAACACCACCCGTTCATCTAGGTATTGATAGCACTGTGTAATAAGCAAATGGACCAAGACAAGTTTACAAATATTTATCGCTTACCCGGGTCAATACAAATTCGTATTGGCAAATGGCAGCAAACTCTGCGTGGAACGTCTGATCTTGTTCTTCACCAAGCGCTGCAATCAAGAAACAAGCAATACAAAACCAAAGCTCTTAAGCCTACGGGATGGTTCATCACACCATTCCGCTATGAAGATATTTCTGTTACGCACCACGGCCGCTATATTCAAACGGCATTACGTACGATGTTAGACCGCAAAGTCGCATACAAGAGACTTTATCTATCTACGACCCCACTTGAACAAGCAGAGCCGGCCCTGATCGCATTCAAGAAGGAATGGATCCAAAAACATAATCGTGTGGCAAAAAAGTATAACCAAATCAAGCTGAAAGAATTTCTTCGCTACGCAACCGAAGAGCTAGAAACTCTCTACCCTTCTATTCCTAAGCCTCAGTTCGATAAAGCGCTATGGAATCGATTGGTGGTATCGGAGCTAGGTTCGCAGAAGAAGTTCAGCGACCCGTTTTACGTAAAACGAGCCGATATAAACAGGAAATAACCACTACGCCTTAGATGAGGTAATTAGGGTCTGTTGATCTTTCGAGCTGATTTTTGCAGCACTTTGTGGGAAATTGATACAAGGCAGAGGCTTTGACGTGTAGCTAGCCTACATGAGAAGCCAATAACGCAGTAGAAATGAACCACAAAGGCTGCCCAAAGGGTTCGAGCTAGGCGCCCCCGTTAAAATCGTTTTATACTTCGTTGAAGACTATTTGCTTAGAATGCTAGACTACACAGTCTTCGCCTCGCCTAAAACGATTTTATCTCGAACAAAATTTAACCGCGAAAGATCAACAGACCCTAGCTAAGGCGATATCTAGCGATACTTGTTAAGAATGGCTTGGTATTCAGTAATGCCATCAGCGTTTTGGCGTGCTTTGATGATATCAATGCCGCGCTGCAGGTCATCTAGAGTTTCTTGAGGAATGTTTTTGTTGAACGCGTAATAGATGTAGCCTTCTTTCAGTACATAAACAGGTTCAAACTCCTGAGAGTCAATTCCGGCCTGTTTAGCCCACCAATAAGCCGCTCTTTCCGCATACGCCAGCAAATCGATCCGCTCCTTCATTAACTGCTCTGCGAGCGTAGTAACGTATGATGCCTCTTGCATCGAATCTCTTGGTAGACCTAGTGCCAGCAAAGACTGTTCGCCGATATCATCACGAATCACACCAATTTTGTAATTCGCCATATCAAGTGGGGTTTCGATTTGAACAGCAGCATCTTTACGTGCTAGCACCACAACCTTGATATCAGCAATTGGACCAACCCAACGAAATAGTTCCTCACGATGCTCTGTGCGAGTTGTCGAGAACAACACTGCGTTGGGCTTGGTTAGCGTTGCACGGTACGATCTCGCCCAAGGTAAAGGCTTGATTTGATTGAGTTGGACTTCTTGTCCTACCGCTTTTGAAGCGGCGACGAGGATATCTACCGCGTATCCTGTAACTTTGCCTTCGACTTCAAAGTTGGCCGGTGGGTAATTTTCGGTATAGAAGTCTAAAGAGCTCAACGATTGAGCTTGAGCCGTTAGTGGCATGATTGAAAGATTTAGCGCGGCGAAGAGCAAGGCTAATTGGATAAACCGAAAGCAAACCATACGCACCTCAATCAACACTTCACTCACTACTATTAAACTAGTTGATGAAATTATCAGCGTCTAGGCGATGTGGCGAATCAACGTGCAATAATATTGTTTCTTACTAAACCACGCCTAACATTGGTGCACAACTTGCCAAATCGACGTATTTCATCAAAGTTTGGAATGACTCCTCGATTCATTGCTGCTTCCCAGTAAGACAACTCTGAATCAACCAGTTCTAACAGCTTTTTAGGGCAACCAATACAGCTCCCTTCAGGCCCGCACACAAACGTATCTTCCTCATATAAAGGAAGCTCCGTTTTAACCTGTTCTATGATCAGGCGCATCGCACTGGTTCTATCTAGTTTTGGGTTCATAACATAGTTGATAGTGAAAAAAGGCGGGTGATTATATAAGCAGTTTGATGCATTAGCCCTACCCCTTGTGGGGAATATTGTTATCCAAATTACAAATCTCACAAGTGACATTTCAGAAATTGGTAAACTAGGTCTAGGTTTATTAATATATCAATCAACAATAGTGAGAGGCTACGATGGACGGTAAAGTTGATTCGCATTCACCTCTGACTTCATTCACGTCGACTTCAGAGGGAAAAGTACCACTAGCGTTTCTTGAGGCGCTGGCGCAGTCTAAATCGCTTGATCAAATCCTCAACTGCACGTCGCTATGGATGTGTAAGCTGTTTCAGGCGCATCGTTGCAGCATCGCCTTAGCTCAACAGGACGAGTTCCTTCATATCTACAGTTTAAAGGGGAATGACGCCATTCCTGCTGATCAACCAGTGCCGATCCAACACACTTTAGTTGGACAAGCTTTTACGCAGCATACGACTCTCAAATGCGACGATATGTCTTCGGTCGATCTACTCGACTGCCAATGGCTCTCGTCTGGCGGGCTACATTCCTGTATCGATGCTCCTCTTGTCAGCGATGGGACTTGCTATGGTACGGTGAATATCGCTCATGAAAACAAACACCGTTACAACCAATCGGACGTACAAACGTTAACCACTATTGCACATTGGATCGCCTCTCAAATCCGAGTCCAGAGAGAAGTTGATGCGATGAGAACCTTGGCTGACATCGACCCGCTCACTGCGATACTCAACCGACGAGCATTTTCAGAAGCAACGCAACAATTTGGACAGCATTCTCGCTATCACGATGGTGAGCACGCGCTACTCATGTTGGATCTAGACAGGTTCAAATCAATCAATGACCAATATGGCCACCTAGTTGGCGACGAAGTATTAGTGTCTATTGCTCAAATCATTCGCGCGCAGATACGCCATGATGACTTGTTTGCCCGAATCGGTGGTGAAGAGTTTGCCCTACTATTGAGAAATACCAGTGAAGAAGCAGCCGTTGTCTTAGCAGAAAAACTACGTGCAGCCATAGAGTGTACTCCTACACACATAGACAACCACCAAGTGCACTGTACCGCAAGCTTTGGTATCGCCATTCCTCATCCAAGCGACGTGTGTTTCCGTGATTTAATGAGCCGTGCTGACCACGCACTTTACACTGCGAAAAGGCGTGGCCGTAACCGTGTGTTTCTTGAACTGAAAGCCTGATTAGCAGTTTTTAGTGCTACTGACTTTTGACCGTCTCCCTCACTAACGGCTTAACCCCCGCTTCTAGCGATTGACTTGGCTTTTTCACCACTAGGTAAACACCCGCGGCTGCCATCACAAACCCCACCATCCCGATAGCATCGAACGACTCACCGAACATTAGCCATGCTTGAATAGCGGTTGTGGGTGGAACGAGGTAAAACACCGACGCAACGCTCGCAGACGCACCGTTTTTAACCATATAAAGCAGTAACAGTATCGCGACACAAGACAGCACCACCACTAGCCAGAACAAGGTCAGAACCAGCTGATACGTCCATGTCACCTCCATCGTTTCAAACGCCAAAGCATAGGGCAACATCACTAAACCGGCTGCAAAATACTGAACCATTGCGCCGCCGACCATATCGACATTTTGGCAGTAACGCTTTTGATATAAGGTACCAAACGTAATTCCAACTAGCGCTAGAACACAGAACGCGACGGCGGATACTTTATGCTGTTCTGATTGCCACTCGATGTTACCCATCAATACCAAACATATGCCTAGAAAACCTAACCCTAGCCCCCACCATTGAGCGACTCGAAAACGGGTGCTGGCAAAGGAAACTAGCACCACTGCAGTTAGAATTGGCTGAGTCCCTACCAATAATGAACTTAGCCCAGCAGGCATACCTAAATCAATCGCCACGTAAGTGCCACCTAAATAAAAACCGTGTATCAAGATGCCCACGACCGCACTATGAAACAGCCCTTTCCCCGTTGGCATACGACGACGTAAAAACACCACCAGTAACGCGAACAAAGCAACATTGGCTGTCATTCGGATCAGCAGTAAGGTGGCTGGTTCGGCATACTGAAGCCCGTAGCGTGCACCAACAAAACCTGATGCCCATAACACCACAAATGCAAAAGGGATCATTCGAATTAGCATGATTGCCTCTAGAAAATTAACTGCGAATACTGTTACCTTATCTGGGTACAGTTCTTCTAAAAAGACACAGAAAGGTTTATTTTGGTGGGTACAGAATGAGTGCAGATAACAAATATCGTCAGGTCGAAACGTATCTACTTCAAGCACTACAAGACGGCTTGTTCCAGTGCCACGATAAGCTCCCCTCTATTCGCAAGCTCAGTGAAGAGCTTCAATTGAGCAAAAATACAGTGATCCGAGCCTACCAAGAACTGGAAGCGCAAGGCGTTATTTACGCCGTCCCTAAATCAGGGTATCGAGTCAAAGAAAAAGCATCACATCACTCACCAATAGCAAAACCTACCGAGGTTAACCTGTTGTCAGTCAGCAAAGCATTGCTCAGTTACCCGAAAGAAAAACAACAACTTGCAACCGGTTCTGCCCACCCAAACATAGATTCTCCCGCAATAAAAAGTTTGTATGCCGAAATTGGACGACACAGCAGATTACAAAGCCAGATGCCCAGCCATTACCAAATCCCTCCGGGCAACGACGTACTCATCAAGCAGCTGTTGAAGATCAGCCAAGACTTAGGCGTTCCCTGTCAAACCAGCGATATCGCCGTTACGCATGGCGCTCAACAAGGGATCAGCTTAGCGCTTCGGGCCCTTACACAACCTGGCGACATCGTTGCCGTAGAATCACCTTGTTACTTTGGCAATTTGCTGTTGATGGAATCACTAGGATTGCAAGTGATTGAAGTACAAGGAAGTGTAACGACAGGAATAGATGCTCGATCACTGAAAGACACGCTACAAAAGTGGCCAGTGAAAGCCATATTAGTCACACCCAATTTCAATAATCCGACCGGATCTCGTATGTCGTTAGAAGGTAGGCAAGCCTTGCTCGACGTTTCCGGGGACATACCAATCATTGAAGACGACGTGTTTGGAGAGCTGTTCTATGACGTACCCTTGCCTAGCTTGAAAGCGCTCGATACCAAAGATAGGGTTATCTACGTCAATTCGCTTTCTAAAACGCTGGATTCTAGACTTCGTATCGGGTGGATACTCTCGGGGAAATATCAGGCCCAGATTGAGAAATACCTAATTTGTGACAACATGGGCAGCTTGAACCTAATGCAATCGGCGGTTGGTGAGTTTCTAACTACAGGAAAATACCGCTCTCATACTAGAAAAATGACTCGAACGTATCAGGCTAATGGTAAACGCTTTCTTTCCTACCTGACTAAATCACTCAACACACACTCGGTATTACAAGGCCGCTACCACCTCACTCATCCTCAAGGCTCTTTTCTATGTTGGTTAACGCTTCCCAACCATGTTGATACTTTCGATCTCTACCAGCGTTGCCTAAAGCATAGAATCAGTATTTACCCCGGAATGCTGTTTGGGACTCACAACCAATTTAAGCACTGCATAAGGCTTAATTTTGCCAACTTTGAAGACAACTCAGATTGGCTTTCAGGAATAGACAAGCTGACAAACTTGATCGCCGAGCACCTAGCCACTTACGACTATTAAACGTCGCAGGCTCGTCGCCTAACGCGCCCTCTACGAGCAAATAAGTCACTTAGAGGGCGATTGAATTGAACGTCGTTATACTTCTGAGAATCGAGCTTGATGAGGATCCAGCTCGTTACCCTGCGAAGTCGTTAATGGCTGATACAAATGTGGCTTTCTTCCACGAATCCAACGTCGGCCAGTACACATTTCAAGCTCTTGCCCGTTGAGTGATGCGATAACCATAACGTCTTCAACCGAATCCGTTTCCACCATGATCTCTCCATACGGATTCAAAATCATCGCATTACCTGTTCTAACTTCATCCATATCGACACCGACACCATTACTAAATACCAAGAACATACCGTTATCATGCGCGCGCGCAGGCAGCCAACGCATCAGCCATTCTCGCCCTTTTCGGCCTTGCATTTCACTGCGTATCAATTCAGGATTTTGTGCTCGGTTATGCCATAACTCTGGGTCAATGCGACCTAGCGCATTCGGACTTCGAGATTGAGTGCCACCCGTTTGATGGGGAGCTATCAAAACGTCCGCTCCCATTAACGCGGTAATGCGAACATTTTCGACTAAGTTGTTGTCCCAACAAATCAAGATCCCAACCTTACAACCATGTGGCGTATCGAACACAGTGTAGTCACTGCCACTACTCATATGAGGACTGACAAAGGTATGCAACTTACGATGCTTCTTAACTTCACCATTTGGCATCGCGAATACGTAAGTATTGTAAAGTTGGCCATCTTCCCCAAGCTCCACTAGGCCAGCGCCGATACTGATATCAAATGAGACAGCCATCTCGAGTAGTTTTTGGCTCGAATTACCTTGCGGCACAGGCTCCGCCAACTTCCGAATTTCAGTCTCCGACAAGGCAGAAAGGTGCCAATACCCTGAGATACAAGCTTCGGGGAAGACGATGATGTTGGTATCTTGCTGTTTGGCTTCCAACACAAACTGCTCAATAACAGTAAGGTTATACGCTTTATCTCCAGCGTGGTGATTGAACTGCACGGATGCAACCTTGGTATTAAACATCAGGATTCCTCTTAGTCTGTCGGCGATTCAAAAACTACTATAGCGACGCAAATTCATTCCATATAATGAAATAAATGACACATTTAATGAGTAATTGGAATGGATATAGATTTACTGAAAGCGTTTATCGCCTTAGCAACTACCAATACCTATCGAGAAGCGTCAGAAAAGCTCTTCATTACTCAATCAGCACTGACCAAGAAGATACAAAGGCTAGAGGATAAACTTGGCTCTAAGCTGTTTGAACGTGGTCGTCAGGGCGCCCAATTAACCTTAGTAGGTGAAACGCTGCTTCCCGACGCTCAACGAGTCGTCGAGCAATTCGATAACTTCACACAACTCACCCATTCAGTGGTAGATGGAACCCTCGGCCATCTGAACATCGGGTTTGGAATCTCCAGTTACTCAGTTGCTCCTGAAATTATTGCGCTGTTTAAAAAGCATTTCCCCAATGTGCACATCACGCTCAATGACACTCCTTCACAACATCAGCATAGTGCGCTGCTGTCTGGTGAAATGCACATCAGCTTTAATCGTTTGCCCGCTGAAAATCCTTTAAAAGGAGAGAAAATCTATTCAGACAGACTGGTACTAGCCGTTCATAACGAGCATACGATAGACATCGACTCCCCGTTCGCTTCAGTCGCAACGCAGCCCTACTTGGCTCTTTCCGCTGAACGCGGATTAGGGCTTCACCATCAAATACAGAGTTACTTAGTAAGCCAGTCGGTTTCCCTACAGCCATCGCAGCAGTCCGATGATATTTTGACCTTACTCGCCTTAGTATCCGCTCGCTTGGGCTACACCATAGTGCCAGAAAGCGCTAAAGCGATCAGTCCACCTAACGTACGTTTTTTCGCGCTCGAAGGAGAACACAGTCAGTGGGACATCGGTATTCTTTATAACGCGAGCAAACAAAACCCATTGAGAGAAAAGTTTGTCGATACGGCGTTGAAGCACCTACAATCAACAATTAATAACGAATAAAAACAATCATATGAGTAACTATTTCGACAACCCATTTACTGGCAAATTGATCAAAGACCAAATCACCAATCCAAATATTATTGCCGGAGACCACAGCTATTATTCTGGGTACTACCATCAGCACAGTTTCGACGACTGTGCACGCTACCTCTCTCCAGATAGAGACGATGTCGACAAGCTGATTATCGGTCGCTACTGCTCAATTGGCAGTGGAGCGGTGTTTATGATGGCTGGAAATCAAGGCCACCGCACTGATTGGATAGCGACCTATCCATTCTTTTACCAACAAGACTCAGCCTTCTCAGGCGCACAAGACGGGTTCCAAACAGCTGGGGACACTGTGATTGGCCACGATGTATGGATTGGATCGGAAGCGATGATCATGCCAGGCGTCACCATTGGTGACGGCGCAGTTATCGCTAGCCGCTCTGTCGTGACTAAAGATGTAGAGCCCTATGCAATAGTCGGTTCTAACCCAGCGAAGCATATTCGTTACCGATTTAGCCAAAGTGACATCACTTTACTGCTTGAAATGCAATGGTGGCACTGGGATAGTGAAATGCTACAACCTGCAATGGCATTGATGACATCTTCTGACATCAAGGGCCTGTATCAATATTGGAGTGAACACAATGGTCGATGAAGTATTGAAGTTTTGGTTTGAAGAGCTTGAGCCAAAAGATTGGTTTGTCAGCAGTGAGCAAGTAGACAAACAAATAGAACAGCGCTTCCTAGCGACTCTACAACAAGCGTCAGCATCCGAGTTATTCGATTGGCGTTCAACACCGCGTGGCCGACTAGCGGAAATCATCGTACTCGACCAGTTCTCTCGCAACGTTTATCGCAATACACCTCAGGCTTTCGCTCAAGACCCACTTGCTTTGGCATTGGCCCAAGAAGCTATTTCCGTAGGCGACGATAAAGCGCTTAACGATGTGGAACGCAGCTTTCTCTACATGCCCTTCATGCACAGTGAATCACAAAAAGTCCATGTTGAAGCCGAGAAATTGTTTAAGTCTTTAGGCCGTGAATCTAACTACGAATTTGAGATAAAGCATAAAGTGATCATCGATCGCTTTGGCCGTTACCCACACCGAAATGAAATACTAGGAAGAGAAAGTACCCCGGAAGAAGTCGAGTTCCTAACCCAGCCAGGTTCGAGTTTCTAACCATGCAATTTGGCACTCGTCTCGCAAACAACAATGACTACCAGTTCGCATATGAAGTAAAAATCGCGGCTGAAGTAGACGCGATAACCGCAGTATTCGGTTGGGACGAGGAGCTTCAGGTCGAGCTGCATCGACAAGAGTGGAATACCGGCAAGCCAACCATCATCACCCATAATGACTGCTCTATCGGCACGTTTATGTTAGAAGAAAAAGGCGATTGCTGGTTTTTCTCTAGGTTCTTCATTTTTCCTAAATATCAGAACCATGGAATTGGCAGCGCTATTTTACAACAGGTAATCGAACAAGTTTCACTTTCAGAAAAACCTTGTAAATTGTGCTATTTGCAGGGAAATAAAGTGCGCGGTTTATATGAACGATTCGGCTTCACTATAACGGAACAAGATAGCCAATATGTTCATATGATTTACCCTAAGCTTCAGGAGAAGGAATAACTAACCTTAAGCTTAGGCAACCGCAATACCAGAAAAAGTAGAATTAAAAACGCCCAATGAATTGAAACCATTGGGCGTTTTTCTTCGCTAATTACAAGTCATGCTGAATGACATTATTTTGTAATAGTGAATCCACGATCTGAGACGAATCCATCCCTGTAAAATCGATTTGAGAGCCTAGATCTTCTACTATTATCGTTTGATGAACACTATCATCAGTGGTGATATCTAGTTCGACATCATCGGTACCATCAACCACTTTCGCCTCAATTTTATCGCCAATTGCCGACAATAAGTCTTCCATTGGGGTGTCTTTCAAGTCGGTGATTACGTCCCTCAAATCAATAGCATCACCATCATTCACACTGAAATCAGTGATGGTATCTGTTGTTCCTTCATCCACAGAGTCGGTCGTCCACTTGAATGTATCGTGCCCAGAACCACCAGTAAGAATATCGGAGCCTAATCCACCAATCAGAATATCGTTACCAGCGCCGCCAATAAGAGTGTCATCTCCAGCACCACCAAATAGCTGGTCGTCGCCATCGCCACCTTCAATGCGATCGTCACCATCTCCCGCTCTGAGTTCTATACCAGTATCATCCCCCAGTATGAAGCTATCATCGCTTGCAGAAGATTGATCAATCGCAGAGCTGTCTGGAGTGACATCTAGGTCTATCTCAATTGGCGATGATGTCGCAAAGCTTCCGTCCGTTTCTGTTGATACCGCTGAAACAGAGATGGTGTGAGAACCCACCGTCGCTCCTGATAATTGAAGACTGTCGATTGCATCAGCCGATACTGTCCAGACATTGCCATCTTGTACAACACTACCAACACTACTGCTTAAGACCGCACCGTTTGGAATACCTGATAATTCAAGTGACAGTACTTCGTTGCTATCGGTCAGAATCGCGACCAAGCCAACCAAACTGATCCCCTGCATGCTGATACTTTGGCTTGCGTGAATATGTTTGATGTAGTTGAAATTCGGGTCAACTTGCAGTGTTGGCTGATTTGCTACAGGCGCAACCGCTATTTGGAACTTCTCCTCATCTTCTAACGCCATGCCAGAAGCATTTTCGAAGTAGACACCATTATCTTGTGCTTTCACCGTGAGTTCGATCGTTTCGTTCGGGATCAGGCTAGCATCGACAAACACACCTGTGGATGGATCGCTACTTGATAGCACCGCATTGATGTCATCAATGGCGCCGATCAAAATAACTTCACCCGACATACCTACGCTTTGTGTCACACCGCTTGAAGGCGGAAGCACCACACTCAAGATACCAAAGTCTGTATCAAGCGTTACCGTCATGTCTGCATTCGCATGAGCACCGCTGTAGTCTACATCGCTCACACTAATGCCTGTGATTTTCTGGGCTGCCGCTTCCTCAATACCCGATGTCACTAATGAGCCATCGATTTCAGGGGCATCGTTTACCGCTAATACCGTCGCTGAAGCACTTCCAGAAATCGTTTGGAAGTCATTGACACCATCTGTCGTACCATCATCAGTGATGTCATAGGTAAAGTTGACGTCACCATAAAAGTTTTCCGCAGGTTTAAATGTCCAAGTTCCATCACCGTTGTCCGTTAGTACACCAGAGGCCGGGTCAGTAAGTGCCACATTACTAACCGTCATTGCATGAGATTCAGGGTCGTTGGCGCTAGACAAAAGCTGCGCACTCGTAATAACTAGGCCAGCAGTACTGTCTTCTTCGATATCGCTAAGGGTTACTGGTGCCGTAGTCGGCTTATCATTGACCTCGGAAACATGGATCACAAAGCTATCGCTGTTAGTGTTAGATGTGGATATATCTCCCGGATCGACACTACCTACATTGCCTTGGTCATCCACAATAACGTTAACCTGGACGCCATCAGCATCCGTCAGATCGTTGCTGTCAGGAGCTGGAGTAAATGTGATCAAATCATCGGCTATTGCTGCATTCACATTGCTCACAGTGCCTAAAATCACAATAGACTGAGTACCTGGGTCTAGGGTCACAGTTAAACCAAAGTCCGAGGCAATTTGACTGTCAAACTGTAAGCTGCCTGAGTCGACGGTCAAGGTCACAGCGTATTCTGCATTTGGGTCATCCAACTCGCTATCTACATCACCAATGGTGAAGCTATTTAGTGCAACTGGCGTATCTTCTTGAGTATCCACGTCAACAACATTGGCAAATGTAGGCCTATCATTGACAGCTTCGACATCAACAGACACATCAAACTCTTGCGCAGGACCAAAGTCAGCCGCTCCAGCATCAACCGCTTGAACCTTAAAGTGCAAGTTGCCATCCCAGTTATTGCTGTTCGCATCACCGGAGTTAAAGATGATCTTATCTAAGCTTTGAGCATCGACTTCAACAATCCAAACACCTGCGACTAAGGTAGCCGTACCAGTCACACCCGATGGCAAAGAAACGCTCGCACCGTCTGGTGCTCCGGTAATCTCAACCCGCAATGTCTCTGGCGTATTTTCAGTGTGGTTAGCACCGGCTCCGATCGAGTCAGCCTTATCGACAACAGACGCTTTAATATCAATCTCTACATCTTGACCTTCAACCCCGAGAGCATCAGTCGTTGGCTCGATATCGACTTCGTCCGCCACTGGCGTGACATCAATGGTAAAGGTGCTGTTGTGCTCTGTTGGCACACCTAGCAACTCTTCCTGAGTAAAGACAGTAATACCAATCTCCGCGCTGCCGCTAAAGTGTTTAGGCGGTTTAATCTGGATCGCACTCAGGTCAATCGAGGTTTGGCTTGGATCTTTTAGCTGAATACTCCACTCTCCTCCACCATTGTTCTTAATGGTGAAGTCCGACGACGTTGAGTGAAGAATAAAGTCTTCAGGCACATCCGTAAGCTTCATTGAAACGAACTCTTCAGAGCCATCGTTATCATTTAAGCTCACCGTTAGCCCAGAGCTACCATCCGATAATGAAATCCATGTATCTTCATCTCCTTCAGCAACAAACGGGTCCGCTGGATCCATTCCAGTGATCGTAATGTCATCAACCACGGGTGTCACTTCAAAGGAGACGCTACCATCAAATTCACGCTCGTCTGTCACTGTACCGCCACCGGTGTCATTGAAGACTGCTGTATCAGTAATCTTTCCGCTAATATCAATGGTGACTGTGTTCTGACCATTATCTGTTGGATAGTTTTCTGCCGGTTTGAATAGCACCTCATCCAATGCACCCGCCGCAATTTCAGCTTGGGTGAATGTAATTGTGTCACCTAACACATTGCCAGAAGCGTCAACAAAGTCACCCATCGCTGAATCAGGTATAGTCAGAGTAACTTCCGACACAACTTCCTGACCGCCTTCAGTGCCATTCAGCTTATCCGCTAAACCAATAGAGAAATCTAACTGAATCAGACCATCTTCATAGCCTATGTTGTCATTGGTCGGTACATCGTTGGAAAGATCGACGTTACCGCTTCCGTCAACTATTGGCTGATGATCCGCATCCAAGCCCAATGTTCCTTTGATGTTTACAGACATAGAAGGAGTGACATTGTTGTCAAATGGCTGATCGACCGCGGAGTCTGGGACATCGGCAATTGGAGTCACCTGAACCGGTAGCTCTACCGGAATCACATTCTCATCACCCGATTCCGTGTCAGTGGTAATGATCACAAGCGGCAACTTAAAATCGCCAGAATAATCTTTCGGCATAGACAGGAACAAAGACCCGATCCCGCTCACTGAACCATCTGCATTCAATGTTGCTTGGAAAACATACTTACCATCAACAAAGTCGTAATCTGTTGCTGTGATAGAGGTACCTGACGGGATCTGTGGCGAATTCGGATCAAGTACCACAGTAATCTGGTCAGCGACACCATCATGCCCGACAATAGAAAACATCGATTGAGTTTGTGTACCTAAATCGATCACATTGTCTTCTTCGCCAGCCACAATGCTCACGCCGTCATAAACAATATTGGCGGCAGTAGACGTTTTCTCGACAACTTCAATCGGAAACTCTAACGTAACTTCTGTTTGTCTGAGTACAGTTGAGTCTTTCTCGTTGCCCACATCTTCGCCCAAATCGACGACTTCAGCATAGATCACCATATCGATTTGGCTCGTACCATTATTGTCGTTCGGATTCCCTGGCGTTAAATCCAAACCTGCTGGGGCTTTGATTGAGAAGTTTTCTTCATCAGTAATAACCCACTTGCCGCCACCCTCGTTCGTTGCGCCAGTGATGAACAACTGGTCGAGAACATCTTCAGATAGGTTCTTAAGCTCGACAACAAGCTGAGTCACTACTTCTTGAGAAGAGTCATCAAACTCTTGATATTTAATGATATTGGCATCTGGTTCATCGGTGCTCTTATCATTGATGGTAAAGTTGATGGTGCCGTCACTATCCGCTTGAACAACAGAGAGTACCGCTCCATCTGATTCTGTCACCAACAGTTTTTCATGTTTAGCAGAATCAGGATCGGTTGTATTCTCTTCCTCAACCACTGGGTTGACGGTCACAGCTACCGTTCCAGAAATATCCTTAGAAGCAATGCCCTCACCTGGCTCCCCAGCATTCACGTATTCATGGTCTGTTTCACGAACCGTGACTAATGTATCCAAGGTGAAATCTTTACTTGAGTCTTCAGGTAGCTCAACTTGGATGTAACCGGATTGGGAGATCACCGCCGAAAAGTCTTGGTCGCTCTGACCACCAGTTGGTTCTAGAATTAAGACACCACCTGTAGCGGTAAGGTCTTGTGCAACACCATCGACATATACGATCGCTCCGTCAGGGAAGTTAGATATTTCTAATCGCGCATAATATTCGTCATTATCTGGGTTTTGCCCACCTTTCGGTTCCCAGTTAATATTGATAATCGTGTCTTCATCACCTTGAGAAGTAGCGGTATACCCGTCCTTCGCATCAATCACTGGTTCAACATTCAAACGGATCTCTCGCTCAAACGCTCGGCTATGACCATCATCCTCAGTCACAATAATCGTGGTTTTGATATGGATGTTTTCAGTTGAAGACTCAACAGGACGAATAGTGATACCAGAATCAAAATGCATGCCGGTAATGTTCGCTTCGTAGACAGGCTCACCATTGGTGTCGTAGCCAACGAAGGTTAGATCCACTGAGCTACCATCACTGTCAAAAACTTCGACACCATGAGGAATATTCGACAGCAGCACGGTTACAGATTCTGAGTCATCAAGTGGAGCATCAGCTCGTTCACCGGACACTACCGAGAAACTTAAGTTCGCTTCACCGTTCTCTTGAATTAGAGCTTCAACACCCGAAACTGTTCCATCGTCAAACTCATGCCATGACGTCTGCCCTGCAAAAATGATTGCGTCTGGTACATCGGCAACACCTTTCACCGCAACGTTAACTGTTTTCTCACCCAATGAAGTTTCATTGATCACTGTCCCTGATGTCGTGACAGCAGTGTCCTTCACAATACCTTCGACTTTGAAGTTAAAGTCTTCATTACTGTGCTTAGGCGGCAATACCTCAACTTGATCCAAGTACTGTTCTGGAATTTCATAGTAAGCGACACCACCGGCACCGTCCGAAACTTCAACAATCGGATTATCAGCAGGGTCTCCAAGCCAAATTACGGAAACACCACCCTCAGAGAAGCTCGAAATGCGAACATGCAAGGACTCAGAACCGTCGATATCAACGGAAGCTGACATGGTAATCACTTCACTGAGTAGAAGTGGGTCATGATCGGTTTCAGGATCAACGGTATCCTGTGCAGCAGCATTGTCTTCGAAAATATTGATACGACTTACGCTAAAACTGCCTTTATCGGCGACTGGTGCGACATCGATAACGATCTCTTGTGTCGTTGATTCTGCCGTATCTTTTCCTGCGTGAATATTGTTAGTTTCAGAAGTTACTGCAGTAACCTCAAGTTTGATCTGACCGGAAAACTCATCATTCGGGTCGACTTCGACATCGCCAATGCGGTCAGCGGGAACCAAATACACACCAGAGCCCGCTGGCGTGTCTGTAATCGGCGTACCATCAGAATACACTAGTTCAGCGCTATCACCACCGAGAGTAAACTCTAAGCGATAAACAATCGTTTCTGGCGTGCTGTCATCTTGCGTTTCTGCAAGTATATCCAGCTCAACGTTACTTCCATCTTCGTCCGTTTGATAATCGAACGTACTTGATGCAGTCCAAGTAGCGATATCCGCTACGCTCTCTACATCAATGACCAATTTACCGCGAATACTGTGATCAACGACACCACTATTGAGCACTTCCATCTCAATATTAACTTTGAAACCACCATCATTTGTTGAGTAGTTTCTGTCAGGTACAAAGAACAGGTTATCAATTGTCGAAACTGTACCATTGATGGTTTGATCAACGAGGCTCGCGTCTAGCACATAGGTGTTTCCAACCTTAGTCAAAGCGTGGTAGTCGCCACTTGAGTCTTGATAATAGAAAGTACCGTGGTGGTTATTGGCATTCTTAATAATGATGTTGCCAATTTCCTCTCCACTATCAATATCAAACAGATCGGCTTGCAGCTGCACTTGAATCGGCGCATTGTCTAAGCCTCCTAAGTTGTCCTCAGCATTCGCGTCATCAGTACTTGCAATCGAACCGTCTCTACCAGCATCTTCGGTTCCTTCTACTTTAGAAAGAATGATTTTGGCATTTTTGTCTTCGATTACGACATCAAGTTGTTCAGTAGAAGTATCCCCATCACTGTCTGTGGCAGTAATGTCTACGCTAAACGGAATATCTTCACCATCAGTATGTTCTAGGCTCTCAGCTGGCTTAAAGCTCACTCGTCCATCGGCACGAACATTCAGTGTCCCCAAAACAACTTCTACACCGTTAATAGTTTCAACAACCGATACGGTTTCTCCTCTGCCTGTAATTTCAATTTCATCGGTCAGTGGATCGTTGCCTTGCTTGAATTGAATGTCTCGCCCAGGTTCATCAACAATTTCAAACTTGGTTAGCTTACCTTCGTCAGCTCCTTGCGTGTCTGCTGCTCGATCACCGTCTTGGTCGAACATATTAACCGCTCGCCATCCTTGTCCTTCTTGGCGAACAATCGTCTTATCATGCAGAGTCGGTTCGTCGTCCGCCACGGTAATCGATAAGTCCGCCGCGGTTGCGGCTGTTTCACCAGTAATGGTCGAACGGTCGCCGTCACTGTCTACCGCATAAACCGGCAGCGTAAAGGTCAGGCTGTCGTCGTTCGCTCCGGTATGGTCCAGCGCTTCCAACAGCGTGAATTGGTATTGGCCAAGAGCGGGTGTATCGAGCGTGATGCTAAAGACTGGCGTCTTAGTGCCGCCCACCTCGATGTAACCTTGGTAACTGCCGTCGGGCAGCTCTTCTAAGCGAACCGGCTCACCTTGGGCCGTCAGTGAGTCATCGGTATTGAACTCGCTTGGCTCTAGCTCATAGCGAGCAATGTCATCACTGCCTACGGTGGTTGTGATGGTGCCGGTGCCTGTGATGTGGTCATTATCCGGTGAAGAGCCATCGCCGAGGCCCGCTTCATCCAGACTCAAGCCCGTCACGTTAGTGATGATAGGTAACTCACCATCGGCAATGCTCAGGTCAATGGTCGCCGTTTGAGTGTCACCATCCCCGTCCACAGCGGTGAAGACCACGGTGCTTTCTATCGGATCGACGGTGCTGTGGTCTAAATCGCGGTCCGGCACAAAACGGAATTCACCGTCTAACGTGATGTACACGGTACCGTCACTGACCGCAAAGTCTTGCTCTGTGGCGTCGGTGTCATCGAGCGTATACTTGGTGCCGTTGTAGGTGAACGACTCTATCACGGCGCCGTCCGCCCCTTCTTGGTCAAACAGGCTGTGCGTCACTTCCACCGCGCCATCCGTCGTCGGCTCCGTCAGTGCAAAATCGTTATCCACCAATGACAGCACATCGTCCGCCACGGTAATCGATAAGTCCGCCGCGGTTGCGGCTGTTTCACCAGTAATGGTCGAACGGTCGCCGTCACTGTCTACCGCGTAAACCGGCAGCGTAAAGGTCAGGCTGTCGTCGTTCGCTCCGGTATGGTCCAGCGCTTCCAACAGCGTGAATTGGTATTGGCCAAGAGCGGGTGTATCGAGCGTGATGCTAAAGACTGGCGTCTTAGTGCCGCCCACCTCGATGTAACCTTGGTAACTGCCGTCGGGCAGCTCTTCTAAGCGAACCGGCTCACCTTGGGCTGTCAGTGAGTCATCGGTATTGAACTCGCTTGGCTCCAGCTCATAGCGGGCAATGTCATCACTGCCTACGGTGGTTGTGATGGTGCCGGTGCCTGTGATGTGGTCATTATCCGGTGAAGAGCCATCGCCGAGGCCTGCTTCATCCAGACTCAAGCCCGTCACGTTAGTGATGATAGGTAACTCACCATCGGCAATGCTCAGGTCAATGGTCGCGGTTTGAGTGTCACCATCCCCGTCCACAGCGGTGAAGACCACGGTGCTTTCTATCGGATCGACGGTGCTGTGGTCTAAATCGCGGTCCGGCACAAAACGGAATTCACCGTCTAACGTGATGTACACGGTACCGTCACTGACCGCAAAGTCTTGCTCTGTGGCGTCGGTGTCATCGAGCGTATACTTGGTGCCGTTGTAGGTGAACGACTCTATCACGGCGCCGTCCGCCCCTTCTTGGTCAAACAGGCTGTGCGTCACTTCCACCGCACCATCCGTCGTCGGCTCCGTCAGTGCAAAATCGTTATCCACCAATGACAGCACATCGTCCGCCACGGTAATCGATAAGTCCGCCGCGGTTGCGGCTGTTTCACCAGTAATGGTCGAACGGTCGCCGTCACTGTCTACCGCATAAACCGGCAGCGTAAAGGTCAGGCTGTCGTCGTTCGCTCCGGTATGGTCCAGCGCTTCCAACAGCTTGAATTGGTATTGGCCAAGAGCGGGTGTATCGAGCGTGATGCTAAAGACTGGCATCTTAGTGCCGCCCACCTCGATGTAACCTTGGTAACTGCCGTCGGGCAGCTCTTCTAAGCGAACCGGCTCACCTTGGGCCGTCAGTGAGTCATCGGTATTGAACTCGCTTGGCTCTAGCTCATAGCGAGCAATGTCATCACTGCCTACGGTGGTTGTGATGGTGCCGGTGCCTGTGATGTGGTCATTATCCGGTGAAGAGCCATCGCCGAGGCCCGCTTCATCCAGACTCAAGCCCGTCACGTTAGTGATGATAGGTAACTCACCATCGGCAATGCTCAGGTCAATGGTCGCCGTTTGAGTGTCACCATCCCCGTCCACAGCGGTGAAGACCACGGTGCTTTCTATCGGATCGACGGTGCTGTGGTCTAAATCGCGGTCCGGCACAAAACGGAATTCACCGTCTAACGTGATGTACACGGTACCGTCACTGACCGCAAAGTCTTGCTCTGTGGCGTCGGTGTCATCGAGCGTATACTTGGTGCCGTTGTAGGTGAACGACTCTATCACGGCGCCGTCCGCCCCTTCTTGGTCAAACAGGCTGTGCGTCACTTCCACCGCGCCATCCGTCGTCGGCTCCGTCAGTGCAAAATCGTTATCCACCAATGACAGCACATCGTCCGCCACGGTAATCGATAAGTCCGCCGCGGTTGCGGCTGTTTCACCAGTAATGGTCGAACGGTCGCCGTCACTGTCTACCGCATAAACCGGCAGCGTAAAGGTCAGGCTGTCGTCGTTCGCTCCGGTATGGTCCAGCGCTTCCAACAGCGTGAATTGGTATTGGCCAAGAGCGGGTGTATCGAGCGTGATGCTAAAGACTGGCGTCTTAGTGCCGCCCACCTCGATGTAACCTTGGTAACTGCCGTCGGGCAGCTCTTCTAAGCGAACCGGCTCACCTTGGGCCGTCAGTGAGTCATCGGTATTGAACTCGCTTGGCTCTAGCTCATAGCGAGCAATGTCATCACTGCCTACGGTGGTTGTGATGGTGCCGGTGCCTGTGATGTGGTCATTATCCGGTGAAGAGCCATCGCCGAGGCCCGCTTCATCCAGACTCAAGCCCGTCACGTTAGTGATGATAGGTAACTCACCATCGGCAATGCTCAGGTCAATGGTCGCCGTTTGAGTGTCACCATCCCCGTCCACAGCGGTGAAGACCACGGTGCTTTCTATCGGATCGACGGTGCTGTGGTCTAAGTCGCGGTCCGGCACAAAACGGAACTCACCGTCTAACGTGATGTACACGGTACCGTCACTGACCGCAAAGTCTTGCTCTGTGGCGTCGGTGTCATCGAGCGTATACTTGGTGCCGTTGTAGGTGAACGACTCTATCACGGCGCCGTCCGCCCCTTCTTGGTCAAACAGGCTGTGCGTCACTTCCACCGCGCCATCCGTCGTCGGCTCCGTCAGTGCAAAATCGTTATCCACCAATGACAGCACATCGTCCGCCACGGTAATCGATAAGTCCGCCGCGGTTGCGGCTGTTTCACCAGTAATGGTCGAACGGTCGCCGTCACTGTCTACCGCATAAACCGGCAGCGTAAAGGTCAGGCTGTCGTCGTTCGCTCCGGTATGGTCCAGCGCTTCCAACAGCGTGAATTGGTATTGGCCAAGAGCGGGTGTATCGAGCGTGATGCTAAAGACTGGCGTCTTAGTGCCGCCCACCTCGATGTAACCTTGGTAACTGCCGTCGGGCAGCTCTTCTAAGCGAACCGGCTCACCTTGGGCCGTCAGTGAGTCATCGGTATTGAACTCGCTTGGCTCCAGCTCATAGCGGGCAATGTCATCACTGCCTACGGTGGTTGTGATGGTGCCGGTGCCTGTGATGTGGTCATTATCCGGTGAAGAGCCATCGCCGAGGCCTGCTTCATCCAGACTCAAGCCCGTCACGTTAGTGATGATAGGTAACTCACCATCGGCAATGCTCAGGTCAATGGTCGCGGTTTGAGTGTCACCATCCCCGTCCACAGAGGTGAAGACCACGGTGCTTTCTATCGGATCGACGGTGCTGTGGTCTAAATCGCGGTCCGGCACAAAACGGAATTCACCGTCTAACGTGATGTACACGGTACCGTCACTGACCGCAAAGTCTTGCTCTGTGGCGTCGGTGTCATCGAGCGTATACTTGGTGCCGTTGTAGGTGAACGACTCTATCACGGCGCCGTCCGCCCCTTCTTGGTCAAACAGGCTGTGCGTCACTTCCACCGCGCCATCCGTCGTCGGCTCCGTCAGTGCAAAATCGTTATCCACCAATGACAGCACATCGTCCGCCACGGTAATCGATAAGTCCGCCGCGGTTGCAGCTGTTTCACCAGTAATGGTCGAACGGTCGCCGTCACTGTCTACCGCGTAAACCGGCAGCGTGAAGGTCAGGCTATCGTCGTTCGCTCCGGTATGGTCCAGCGCCTCCAACAGCGTGAATTGGTATTGGCCAAGAGCGGGTGTATCGAGCGTGATGCTAAAGACTGGCGTCTTAGTGCCGCCCACCTCGATGTAACCTTGGTAACTGCCGTCGGGCAGCTCTTCTAAGCGAACCGGCTCACCTTGGGCTGTCAGTGAGTCATCGGTATTGAACTCGCTTGGCTCTAGCTCATAGCGGGCAATGTCATCACTGCCTACGGTGGTTGTGATGGTGCCGGTGCCTGTGATGTGGTCATTATCCGGTGAAGAGCCATCGCCGAGGCCTGCTTCATCCAGACTCAAGCCCGTCACGTTAGTGATGATAGGTAACTCACCATCGGCAATGCTCAGGTCAATGGTCGCGGTTTGAGTGTCACCATCCCCGTCCACAGCGGTGAAGACCACGGTGCTTTCTATCGGATCGACGGTGCTGTGGTCTAAATCGCGGTCCGGCACAAAACGGAATTCACCGTCTAACGTGATGTACACGGTACCGTCACTGACCGCAAAGTCTTGCTCTGTGGCGTCGGTGTCATCGAGCGTATACTTGGTGCCGTTGTAGGTGAACGACTCTATCACGGCGCCGTCCGCCCCTTCTTGGTCAAACAGGCTGTGCGTCACTTCCACCGCGCCATCCGTCGTCGGCTCCGTCAGTGCAAAATCGTTATCCACCAATGACAGCACATCGTCCGCCACGGTAATCGATAAGTCCGCCGCGGTTGCAGCTGTTTCACCAGTAATGGTCGAACGGTCGCCGTCACTGTCTACCGCGTAAACCGGCAGCGTAAAGGTCAGGCTGTCGTCGTTCGCTCCGGTATGGTCCAGCGCTTCCAACAGCGTGAATTGGTATTGGCCAAGAGCGGGTGTATCGAGCGTGATGCTAAAGACTGGCGTCTTAGTGCCGCCCACCTCGATGTAACCTTGGTAACTGCCGTCGGGCAGCTCTTCTAAGCGAACCGGCTCACCTTGGGCTGTCAGTGAGTCATCGGTATTGAACTCGCTTGGCTCCAGCTCATAGCGGGCAATGTCATCACTGCCTACGGTGGTTGTGATGGTGCCGGTGCCTGTGATGTGGTCATTATCCGGTGAAGAGCCATCGCCGAGGCCTGCTTCATCCAGACTCAAGCCCGTCACGTTAGTGATGATAGGTAACTCACCATCGGCAATGCTCAGGTCAATGGTCGCGGTTTGAGTGTCACCATCCCCGTCCACAGCGGTGAAGACCACGGTGCTTTCTATCGGATCGACGGTGCTGTGGTCTAAATCGCGGTCCGGCACAAAACGGAATTCACCGTCTAACGTGATGTACACGGTACCGTCACTGACCGCAAAGTCTTGCTCTGTGGCGTCGGTGTCATCGAGCGTATACTTGGTGCCGTTGTAGGTGAACGACTCTATCACGGCGCCGTCCGCCCCTTCTTGGTCAAACAGGCTGTGCGTCACTTCCACCGCACCATCCGTCGTCGGCTCCGTCAGTGCAAAATCGTTATCCACCAATGACAGCACATCGTCCGCCACGGTAATCGATAAGTCCGCCGCGGTTGCGGCTGTTTCACCAGTAATGGTCGAACGGTCGCCGTCACTGTCTACCGCATAAACCGGCAGCGTAAAGGTCAGGCTGTCGTCGTTCGCTCCGGTATGGTCCAGCGCTTCCAACAGCTTGAATTGGTATTGGCCAAGAGCGGGTGTATCGAGCGTGATGCTAAAGACTGGCATCTTAGTGCCGCCCACCTCGATGTAACCTTGGTAACTGCCGTCGGGCAGCTCTTCTAAGCGAACCGGCTCACCTTGGGCCGTCAGTGAGTCATCGGTATTGAACTCGCTTGGCTCTAGCTCATAGCGAGCAATGTCATCACTGCCTACGGTGGTTGTGATGGTGCCGGTGCCTGTGATGTGGTCATTATCCGGTGAAGAGCCATCGCCGAGGCCCGCTTCATCCAGACTCAAGCCCGTCACGTTAGTGATGATAGGTAACTCACCATCGGCAATGCTCAGGTCAATGGTCGCCGTTTGAGTGTCACCATCCCCGTCCACAGCGGTGAAGACCACGGTGCTTTCTATCGGATCGACGGTGCTGTGGTCTAAATCGCGGTCCGGCACAAAACGGAATTCACCGTCTAACGTGATGTACACGGTACCGTCACTGACCGCAAAGTCTTGCTCTGTGGCGTCGGTGTCATCGAGCGTATACTTGGTGCCGTTGTAGGTGAACGACTCTATCACGGCGCCGTCCGCCCCTTCTTGGTCAAACAGGCTGTGCGTCACTTCCACCGCGCCATCCGTCGTCGGCTCCGTCAGTGCAAAATCGTTATCCACCAATGACAGCACATCGTCCGCCACGGTAATCGATAAGTCCGCCGCAGTTGGGTCCGTTTCACCAGTAATCGTTGAGCGGTCGCCGTCACTGTCTACCGCGTAAACCGGCAGCGTAAAGGTCAGGCTGTCGTCGTTCGCTCCGGTATGGTCCAGCGCTTCCAACAGCGTGAATTGGTATTGGCCAAGAGCGGGTGTATCGAGCGTGATGCTAAAGACTGGCGTTTTCGTGCCGCCCACCTCGATGTAACCTTGGTAACTGCCGTCGGGCAACTCTTCTAAGCGAACCGGCTCACCTTGGGCTGTCAGTGAGTCGTCGGTATTGAACTCGCTTGGCTCTAGCTCATAGCGGGCAATGTCATCACTGCCTACGGTGGTCGTGATGGTGCCGGTGCCTGTGATGTGGTCATTATCCGGTGAAGAGCCATCGCCGAGACCCGCTTCATCCAGCGACAAAGGATCAATACTATCAATAACAGGAATGGAGCCATCGGTAATTTTGATGTCCATAACGTTATTGGTCGTATCACCATCGAAGTCATTAGCCGTAACAGGGAGTTGAAGTGATATGCTATCGTCGTCTGAAGAGTGGTCCAGAGGAGCTGATTGCTGAAAGTTGTACTGCCCCTGAGTATCAATACTGATCACTAGAACCGAGTCACTGCTCCCTGTTAGGGCCAGAGTGATCGTCGTACCATCATCTGAAAGAGTCGCTGTAGTCGCTTCTCCATTACTAGTGAAACCATTAAACTGATCTAAAACACTTGCGTCGAAAGTCACAGACTCTAAATTATCGGCACCGATATCAAATAGTGTACCTATTAAGGCTTCACTCGAAGATTCCACATTTTCGATGCTAACCTCTGCCGCTGTCGCATCAGCGCCATCCACAATACCAACATCAATGGCTACTGGAGACTTGATGTCGTTGCCACCGCTGTCTTGCCCCAAAACCTCAAGGTTAATTGCTATCTGGTCATTATCGATAGAAACCAAGCCATCACCAACACTAGGTACATGATCGATTGGTTGGCTGACTATAGTTACAACTTCCAGTTCAACGTCTTTGCCAGCATTGATAGGGTTTAGCTCAATTCGTAGAACTTCGTCACCAGAAGCAAGCTGGCCGACAATGGCATTAGTCGCTTCATCGAAAGCAAAAGAAACGGTTTGCCCCCCCGACGTAATGTCAGAGTCAAGCTCTTCAATTAGCGCGTCTAGCCCCTCTTGCGAGAAGGTAAATGTTGACGCTACTAAAGCAGAATCACCCGCAACAACGGTCACGGTTTCGGTAACTGATTGAGGGTATGAGTTTAGAGAGAGCGAACCTTCGGTTAATGTTTCACTTAGGGTTTCACCACCAGCAGCAAACACCGTAGGTCTGATGTCATCATTGACGGCATCTTCAGAGTCACTCTCTGGAATTGAGGTTTCAAAAAACGTGCTCGCCAGCACTTCAGTAAAGTTATAATCAATAGTGACAAAGCCTGCATTCGCCGAACCATTACCACCACCAGCAGCGGTAGCTTCCAGTACTTCCGTCGGATCGACACCGTCTAGAATCGCTTGCTGAATAGCTGCGATATCTTCCTCACCAAACTCAGCATTGGCAATATTATCAAGGTCCGCATTAATGGCCCCAGACACTTCAGCAGTCGCCAACCAAGGGTTCTCCGCATCGCTTTCATCAATACAAGCAACACAGTTTTCAGCAACCGGAAACGCTTGTTGATTCGCAATGACAACGGCAGATGCACCATTAATCGTGATAATGATATCGTTTTTATCGACTTCATTACCTTCAGCCAAAATCCTTGCACTCCCTTTCGGGCTCACAGCAATGACTTCCCCAATTACTTCTTCAACAACAGCGCGCTGGCTAACAACTTCTAGACTCATCTCAACCTCTCAATCAACGAGATGTGCGTAACTACTCTTCAATGGCAGCTATCTTATTGATTTGAATAAATGGACCACGATTCACATACAAAACATGCATATATTCTGCAATAAACCTTTGTACTACTTATTAAATCTTATAATTTGTAAAATATTATGTAGAACATACCGTAATACATCAATAATCTCTATATCAATTATAACCTAGGGTTTGTAATCAAGATTCACTCAAAAGTTTAGATAAAGAAGCAAGTTATCGCCTAGGGTGACTAGCTAATAATAAGAATAACAATAAGTTATGGATTTCACCTCACCTAAAAAGAACGAGAAAAGAACTAGTTAGCAAAACAATCGTATGGTTATCGTTTGAATCCCAGCCAATAAGTGAGAAGTAACCGTACGTTGCAACATATAGTTAAAGCCAAACAAAAAACAAAATGGCTAACGTTCACTATGAATCAATCAACCAGTTCAGTGGGCAGTTACAACAGGCTTAAACTGCTAGTAAGACACAACATCAACTCCGCTCTACCGATCGCTCTGATCCTGTTTGGCGTTTTTCTTGTATCGACAGTCCTCAACTTCTACAGTGCAAACCGCTATGCTCAGCAACAAGGCAAGCTTGCTATCGCAGAGTTGGAAAGCTTCATTACCAACACAGCCAGCGACTTACTCCAGTTATCGGAGCAGGTATCAGACAGATGCGATCGTACAGACGTACTGGCATTACGAAAATACGTATTCTATTCCCCAATCTTGAAAGAAACCGGAATCTACAAAGATGGACGTGTTTTTTGCACCAGCAATGAAGGCGTTAGTGACATTCCGTTGTTTAGCTCTATCCTGCAGAGAATTAGCGAGTCTCCTAACCACATAACTATTTCTCTTACACGCTCTAAAAGTCGGCTCCAAACCTTTTTCGTGTTTGCCTCAAACGATAAAAAGAGTGGCGTCAATGCATTGCTACCACCGGAACAGTTTCTGAGAATCGTGGCGCCAACCTTTGAAAAGTATGAATACGGCTATCAGATTTCTGTGCTCAACCAAACCATTCAAAGCGAGCACGGCTCTATAGAATCAGCGCATAAGCTATTTAGTTTCTCTTCTCACCTATACCCACTTTCCGTCACATTGCATTTGAATGCCGACTCCTATCAATATCATTACCAGCAACAGTTATGGAAAACGCTGCTGATGGCAGCACTCTTGTCTGTTGGTTATCTCTTTTTCAGCAATTACCTGATCTCGAGAAATTCCATAGAACACTCACTAAAAAGCGCGTTGCACCATAAAGAGTTCGAGTTGTATTTGCAGCCAATTGTGGATATTCACAAGCAGCGAATCGCGGGCTCAGAAGCATTGATACGCTGGGTGCACCCTGAACAAGGAAATATCCCGCCAGATATCTTTATTCCCCTGGCGGAACGAATTGGCGTCATCGATGAAGTCACTAAGAAAATGCTTAAAGCGGTAACCGCGTTTCTCTACCAGAATCGAAAATCTCTAGATGGCCAATATATCAGCCTGAATATCAGCCGCCAGTTAGTGATCAACGACCAGTTTATGCATTACATACAGAGATATGCGAAGAGACACCCAACGATTACCCCATTACTGCTGCTTGAGATTACAGAAAACAATGATTATTCGAGCTCTGAAATGGATAAAGCAATTGAAGCGATGAAAACACTCAACCAACTGGGATTTCGCATTGCCGTCGATGATTTTGGGACTGGCTACTCAGGGCTCAACTTTATTCGCCAACATAACTTTGACGTGCTGAAGATTGATAAAGTTTTCATCAAGAGCCTGCACTCTGACTCCTCAATTACACCAGTACTGATGTCCATGATTGGCTTAGGTGAAGAACTCAACATGAAGGTGATTGCCGAGGGGGTAGAAACACAAGCTCAGATTGATCAGCTAAGAAAACTTGGAGTGCGCTACATACAAGGTTTTTACTATTCAGCCCCCCTACCGCCAAGAGAGTTCATAAACTTTGGCCAGCACACGATGCAGCGCTTATTTCCATACTAAGAGCAGCTGGGCAAGGGCACTTTCTTACTTAGTAAATGACTACTTAGTAAATTGCCCTTGCATGGCACGACTAACTGGCAATTTCTCATCGCCAATAAACACCGACATTTTCCCAGTAAAGTCCTTTTTCACCTTTTCTATCGCCGATACATTCACAACTATAGAGCGATGGATCTGCCAAAACAGTTCTGGGTCTAACTGGGAAAGAAGTTCCTTCAACGAAGTGCGCAATAAGTACTCTACCACTGCACCCTGCTCGCTTTTAAACAAAGACACATATTTATCTTCCGCTTTGAAAAACAAAACTTCTGAAATAGAAATGAGGTGAATTTCTTCGCCCTTGGAAGCCTTGATCCACTTAAGATAACTCGGCTTCGCTTGATGGGTCAGTTGTTGAATCTGGTTAAGTAAGCTCACCATGTCCGGACTGGCTGCATGAGCAGTTTTGAAACGTTGTTTAAGCTTAGAGATACATTGCTCCAGCCTTTGTTCAGATAAAGGCTTTAAAAGATAATCGACTGCATTGTTTTCGAACGCTTGTACTGCAAACTCGTCATAAGCCGTAACGAACACCACGCAAGGTGCTGTTTCACCGAATGCTAGCAGTTGCTTTGCGAGACTCATACCATCAATGTTGGGCATTTTTATATCCAGAAATGCGATATCTGGTTGGTGTTCCTGAATCAATTCTAGAGCCTGACGCCCGTTTTCAGCGGCTCCAACGACTTCTAGTTCCGGCCAATAATCCGCTAACATTTTATTCAAGTGGTGGCGCAACAACGGCTCATCATCAGCTATAACTGCGCTTAACGCATTATCGTTCATCCAGTACTTCCTCAAGCCCATCCAGTGAGCGGGTTGCAAACCTAAGCGTTGCCTTAACGCCACCTTCTACATGTTCAGCGATGGTCAGAGAGGCGAATTCACCAAATAGTCCAAGCAGCCGCTGCCTAATATTGTCCAAGCCAATACCGTGGCCAGTATGTTGTGCTCCCGCCGTTAACCCAACCCCTGTATCCAACACTTCGATCACCGTGTCATCTTCTTCGACAAATGCTCGAATCGTGATTTGTCCGCCCTGCTCTTTAGGCTCAATACCGTGCTGCAGAGCATTTTCCACCAATGGTTGAAGAATCAATGGAGGAAACGTCACTCCATGCTCCACTTGGTTATCTATCGTAAAATTCAGCCTGTTACCCAAGCGAATTTTCTGAATCGACAGGTAGGCATCAACAAGATCAAGCTCACCTTGCAAATTGGTGTGCTTTTGACGACTACTTTGCAAGGTTCCGCGCAATAAATCAGTGAGGCGCTCCAGCATCATTTGAGCACTTTTGGGTTCACTGGAAATCAGTGCATTGATGTTGGCAAGAGTATTAAATAGGAAGTGAGGTTCTATTTGGCTTTGCAATTGCTTCAATTGGCTAAGGATAAGTGCTTTTTCCTGTTCGGATTGCTTGCGTTTAGCCACTTCAAGAGCTTTCTGAGCTTGCAGCTTCTGTTCATGAGCATAGAAGTAAAAAAAACAGGCAACGGTAAACACAAAGCCAAGAAACACCACTGGCTTCATTGAACCGATATGACTGAATTTCTCATACTTATTTAACCAAAAGTACGCGTTTCCGCTACCGAGTACCATAGCAACCAGTAACGAGTAGATGTTGATTTCTCTTAGCGAAAAGTTAGGTTTAAGCCAAGCAATCAAATGAGCACTGATCACCGCACTATAACCATAACCAAAACTGATCGCCAAGTGCTCCCACAGCGAACTAGGCCAGATGGTTTGCGTGGTGAATGCAATAACAGTACAAAACAGCGATGTCCACGCTAAGCTTTTTAAGCTATTCGCAGCATGTCGCTTTAAATCAGACATCAGAACTTCCCTTTCAGATTTAGTAGAATCATATGCTTATCCGACAAATTTGCATACACAGAATCTTTGCTCCCGGTCATAAATCGCGCAGCAAGCTCCACATTAAAAGAAGATTGACCAGAGTCGTAGGCAGTGTAATTCAGCCACTGCGTTGCGATAAGCCCGCCATCTTGTGGTGAATACAAAAAGTCGAATGTCGGTTCTAAATTACCTAGCCACAACCATTCTTTGCTCCATTCCCAATGACTCCAGCTACTCGAATCTAAGGACCAATGCATCATAATGTTGTGCGCAACCAAATTGGCATGATTCAAACCTTGTGCATACGACAACGCTAACTCGGAGCTCGTCGGATAAGACGATAGATTAAGCGCTCTCTGATAAGCGTTACTCCAGTCCGATTTGTCCCAACTTCGACTGTCATACCAGTATTCGACAATGATGTTCTGGCCAATGGTGTCCGCCCAGTTAAGGCCAACCAATGCTTGATACCCATGATCTAAGCGCTCATCACTTAGCTCCACGGGTTCAAAGTCGTAACCTTGCTCATAGCTCAAATATTTGTTTTGCCACAACATTGATGCATGAATTTCCCAAGCATGGCTCAACACGGTCACTACTGATCCACCAAGCACTCCATCGCGTACATCATCATAGTAAGCTAAGCCTTGCCATTCTGTATCACCCGCTAAAAGATAACGCCGGATGCCAATCCCTTGTTGTTCGGATCGTTCTTCTAGCTCACTCCCCTGTTGCGAGTTCCAAGAAGAATCGGTGTACACTAAGCTCCACTCTCCGTACTCGTCAAAGTATGATGTCATTAGGGTCCCAGCCCCTTCTTCTACTTGAATACCAACAGGATTACGTCGATACGGTTTGAATATGTCTAGTGGGCGATAGCCATAACCAACACCCCAATCTAAGCGGACCTTACCTACCGTCAAATCAACCGCATTATCAAACCAAGCAGGGCTACCTTGCCAAAACAGCTCTTGCACTATCAGTTCCCCATCAAAGGAGCGAGCGGCGTCTGAGCTATAAACATCTGTTCCTTTCGCTGCAAACAAGCCAGTCCAACCCTGCCAACCTACTTGAACATCCAAAAGGACATCTACTGAGTTTGTCTGGTTTTGCTGCGGCTCTTCAAACCAAACCGAGCTTCTATGAGCGGCTATGCCACTGCTTACCATCCAATCCCAATCAAACGAAAGTTCGCTAGCAACAGCGTTTTGTGTGACCAGTAGCCCCAGCAGAAAAACCCTTGGACCTTGTGTGATTCGGCTGATCGATTTACCACTCATTACTTCCCTCGAATCACTATCGATTTTTGTCATTACTGCAGTCCTTTACCTACCAATCAACCTACAGTCCCGACACCGAGTTTCGTGTTAGATAGGCTGGGTTGTAATATTTTTCCGATAACTCTTCTGGTGTGATGGATTGATATTCAATCACCGTTTTCTTCGCTGGTTGAATACGATCGAGTAACGTCATAGCCACTACACGTTGCTTGCCTTCTCTTTCGCCTAGTTGAAACCAAGCTTGTTTCGCGAGCTTACCTGACCTTAAGTACAAGTTTGCTTTAACTGGGAAGTCGTCGCTGGCATCAAGCCATAACTCGATTCGCTGATAACTCGCCCCATTGGTTTTTGCGGTAAGCTCAAGTTTATTTGTCACAACCTTCTGCTCGTTTTCTAACTCTACGTCTTGCTGTGTTATCAATTTGGGTTGATAGTCGTCGCTCCACGTTAAGGTTGAAATGTCTCCAACCGATGCCTCACCGAGCAGCTTCTGCATCGGGGTAATACGAATCGGACGGCGACTTTTAGGCATTAGCAACCAATAGTTATCACCCAGCATGAGCATCTTTTGACCCGCTTCAACTTGGGATTTAAACACCACTAAGGATTCTCTATTGGGCCGTGTATAAACGTTGTATGCTCTGGTTTTATCCAACTCATCGTGCTCATAAAGTTTAACCAGAGACACTACTTTTGAAGAAGCTGAATCAAGTCGGTAGTTGTCTGCGTTGATCACCATTTGCTGAGCATTACTCTGACCATAAGACATGCCAGACAACGCCATCAATCCCATCGCTAACCACGTGTTAATCATTTGTCGCATTGCTTTGTCCTCTTGTCGGTTAAACATAAATCAGCGCTTCGGTAATCGGCTTGTTCACGCCTTTGCGAGCAGATAACCACGCGGCCACAACACAAATCGCGACAACACCAACAAAGCTGTATGCCAGGAGTTCGAAGGAAAAATAGATATTCAGTGGGTAGCCATCCGTTCTGCCTGGAGGAGGTGGCATCTGAACATCCATAACAAGTAGTAAAACCGAAGTTAGTGCAGTCAATATGCCGCCGAAAGCCGCACCAATCAGAGCAAGCAATCCCGCTTCACGCATAAAACCAAGTACGATTTCATTCGGGTAAGTCCCTAACGCTGACAATGTACCTATCTCTCGAGTTCGCTCCGTCACCGACATTGTCATGGTATTAAACAAAGCGACAAAGACCACCAACGCCATGACAGCTCCCATGATGCCAAAGATACGGTCATAAAGATCTTTAACCTTGGTATAGAAAAATGCCCTATCTTGCCAAGGTGTTACCTCGATAGGTTGAGGCAGTGTCATTCCAGACAGCAGTTGCTCTACCCATGCCTGCACCGCTTCTGTCTGTGGTGTATCAAATAAGAAGATCGACAAAGTGCTCACTTTGTTGGTTGCGAGTAAATCTTGTGCCGATTGAATATGAATGTATAGCTGACGTTTATCCAACTCAGGTACACCTGTGGAATAGATACCGCGTACTTGGAAATCAAACGCATTCAAAGCACCATCACTGGTTGTAGCCAGTAGCGTCACCCAGTCACCAATGCCAACATTGAGATTGCGCGCAAGGTCAACACCCAGCATCACTTCAGGCTCAGCTGGGTCATAGCGAGATGAATGGATATTAGACAGTGTTCGTCCCGAACGAACATCCAAAAACGGGCCTTTCATGTCAAACTCACGTTCGTTGACACCAGTTCCGACAAAAATGGTCGATTTGTTTCCATTAGAGACCAACCCCGTGAATTCAATTCTTGGCTGTACACCACGAACTGCATCACTACCTAATAGAAACTTGGTTAGCTCTTCTGTTTTTGCTAACCCATTGGCCAATGGCATTTCTTCGTCCTGTTCAAAAAACCCCGGTTGGCTTAGCGTTAAATGGCCTGTGTCTCGTGCGGTCGACTCTTTCAATGAATCATAGGTATACAGGCCAAAGCCACCTGCAGCAGTCAGTGCAAATACTGCGATCGCTATGATTAATATCGATAACACACTGCGGCGCCCGTTACGCTTCAAGTTCAAAAATGCAATTCGTAACGACAATGCCCAGCTTGCGAGAAAAGTTAACTTGCCCATTTGACTACCTCCGTATTGTCTTTGGCTAGCTGTCCATCGACTAACTCAATTACCCTGTCACAGTGAGCTGCCATTCTTGAGTCATGCGTTGCCACAATGAAGGTGGTCCCCATTTCATGGCCCAATGTTTTCATTAGCTCTATAACTAATTCTGCCGTTTTGCTGTCTAGGCTCGCAGTCGGTTCATCGGCAATCACCATTTCTGGTTGATGTACTAATGCTCTCGCAATCGCAACACGCTGTTGCTGCCCACCAGATAAATTGTCCGGTCTGTGGTCAACGAACGCTTCTAATCCAACTTTTACTAGAATCTCTGTCGCCAACCGTTTTTGATCTTGCCTACTGTAGCCGTTCAGCATGAGTGGATAAGCAACGTTTTCCCAAGCACTCATCACTGGAACAAGATTGAACTTCTGAAATACAAAGCCCAGCCTTGAACGACGCCACAATGCAGCCAGATACGCATCTTTGGGATAGTTTTCTCCGCTTGATGTACGCACTTCGCCTTGATAATCCATATCCAGTAAGCCAAGAACATTGAGCAACGTACTTTTTCCAGAACCAGATGGGCCACATAGCGCCACCATTTCACCTTGCTTAATATCACCACTGACGCCCTGCAGTGCCATAACTTGTTGAACACCGAGTAAGTAGCACTTGGAAATGTCTTTGAATTTCAACATAACGCCTCCTTAAGCCGCTTTATCAATAAGGGCTTGAGCTTGAAGCGTCATTGGATGCTGGGAGTTTCTAGCCTGCATATCTTTCAGCCATGCTTTGGCTTGAGATGTGTCCTCCGCCCTCAACGAAGCTTTAATGGCATAAACATAGATCCAAGAAATCACGTCGTAGTCTTGCGATGTAAACGTCTCATCGCTCAGCAATTCTAGATATAAGTCGTAACCTCGTTCAAAGTGATTAAACATGTCCGGTAATGAGGTAAACGTGGTCGCGGCGATAGCTTTAGCTAACAAGGTTTCCGGCAGCCCCTGACGTATTAGCTGCTCTTGAAGTGGGATATTTGAGTCAGCCATGAGTGCCAATCCTTTGGAAATAGTAGCTAGGCCCTGCTCAGTGTGCTTCATCTTGGTCCAAGGCATAAATGCATCACGGCCCATAAGAGTCTGCGTACTTCCCAAATACACTAGGCTAAGCGCATCGGCTCCCTGCTCAGCAACCTGCTGTTGAAGCTGCTCGTAAACAACTTCTACCTTATCTTCATCACCTTCTGCGGCGAGGTTATATTGACTAATGGTGGCTTCCGATGGCACTGCCAGTACTTGTGCACTGGCTAGAACAGTTAAAGAGAATAGTGTCGCTAGCTTAAATACTTTCATGATGTCGTCCCTTTCATTTGGCTGATGTTGAAAGGTTACGGTGCTTTATCCTAGCCTGCAGGACTATGCGACAAACGGTATTTCCGTGGAGTGAATGGTTATATTGCGTCGTGAATGGCAATGGGGTGATTCAGCCGTTACCTGACGGTGAAAAGTTGAAGATAGAAGGTGGTCAACCTTATTTAAGACGAGACCGAGGAAACAAAAAGAGCCAACGTGTTTACGTTGGCTCTTTAGAGATATTACTTGCTAATTCCTATGGCACACCATGGCCTTTAGACGCCACCCAAACTCGGTACCATTGCTCGCGAGTCAACTCGATATTCAACGCGTCGACAGCGGTCTGCACACGCTCGATTTTGCCCGACCCAATGATAGGTAACGGCTTAGAAGGCAAGCGACGTACCCACGCGTATATCACTTGGTCAATGCTTGCTGCACCTACTTCTTGGCGGATAGCTTCCAGTTGATCACGAACACTCTTCGCCTGCTCAGTGTCGCCAGAGAAAATGCTGCCACCACCTAGGCATGACCAAGCCATAGGACGAGTACGTTGCATTTGTAACTGATCGAGTGTGCCATCATGAACAACATCGAAGTTCAGTGGGTTGATTTCCACTTGGTTGGTCACAAGCGGTTTACCTAGGCGAGATTGAAGCAATTCAAACTGACGCGGAGTAAAGTTAGACACACCAAAATGCTTCACTTTGCCGACTTTGTGCAACTCAGAGAAAGCCTCAGCTACTTCGTCTGCATCCATAAGTGCATCTGGACGATGAATCAGCAGCACATCAATCTCATCAACCCCCAAACGCTCAAGAGAGTTGTTCACCGATTGATAAATGTGCGCCGCGCTCGTATCGTAATGGTTGATCTTACGCTCAGGCGTTTTGTCACCACACAAGTTAATATCGCACTTGGTCACGATTTCAATTTGGTCACGGACACTTTTATCTAACGCTAAACCTTCACCGAACAGCTTTTCACACTCATAACCACCATAAATATCGGCATGGTCGACGGTTGTGACTCCTAGTTCAATATGCTGTTTCAAAAAAGTCAGTCGCTGTTGAGGGGTCATGCCCCACTCAGCTAAACGCCAATACCCTTGCACTAGCTCGGAAAACTCTGGCCCCTGTTGAGCCATTGTCACTTTTGCTACCATGGATTTCTCTCCGTCAATTAATCTGCCCACAGAGTATGCTTGTTTACCCTGCCTCTCAACGTATACTAGCCAGTAACTCGAACTGGAGTACGAAAAATGAGTTTTGCTGCACGTTTAAAAGAATTAATTGGTGAAGAAAGCATCAGCGGATTTGCTCGCCGAGTGGATCTTTCTGAAGCATTGATCCGAAAATACCTAAAAGGAAGTGAGCCAAGTTTAGCGAAAGCCAATCAAATTGCCCTGCGCGCGAATTGCTCTTTAGAATGGTTAGCGACCGGCTGCGGGTATTTATATCGTAGGGCTGAAGTGGTTGATATGGATGCGTATAAGGCTGCGTTTCGTTTCGTCACTCAGCAAGAACTCGAAGACGAAGAACAACACCGTTTGATTGTGTCTGGCTACCAATATTTACGCGCCCACAAAAAATCCGATGGCTATTTAGATGAAGCGGCTATGGCTGCGTTTTTAAATCGTCATCCTCGAGAAGTTCAGCAGTAAAACTAAGGGTGACTTGTTCACCATCGCTATAGAATTTAGCGCTCTGCACCTGCAGTGGCTTCAATGACTCAATACGTTGCCATTCCATCTCAACGGGTTGTGCTATTCCTCCTTTGTTGAGAAATAGCACCAATGCTTTATCAGTTTCTTCGACACCTTGATGTTGGATTGCTACTTGCACATCAAACACTTCTTGGCCTCTCACAACTTTTTGCAATGAAAAGCCATCTCGGCGGAGGTTCAATTGGATATCGTTGTAATTAGTGAGAGAAAACGCTGCACTCAGCAAAATGGTGTTGAGATCATGACGTTCAGATAAAACGACTTCACCAAAAACCGGAACTTTGTAGTAACTGATACGATCACTGCAAAAACGTTGACCTTCATTTTCACCGCAATCGAACCAGTCAGAATGTTCAAAGTTTACTGGCAAGCTCATCAACTGTTGCGATGACATCGGCGTCAAATCTTCAGCAACACCCAAACCTGAAAACAATAAGAATAAAGCCCCCAAAAACCGCGCCTTACGAAACCATCGACTTCTATTCCTTACGCGTCCAAGTTGTGTACTCACACTAACCTCATCCGTTCTAGCCTCTATTCAATGCATTGTTACTTATATGAGTCTCCTCGCCAAACGCCTAACACACTTTCTTTTTTGTCAGTGTCTCCTCCCCCTACGTGAGCTTTTGTGAAAGAACGCAAACTTTGGGGCGTAGACTTTAGGAATGATGTTGAACCCATAGAAGCTGCTTATGATCGATACGAAGAACTATAAACATAATTCGAAGGACTGATATGAAGCTGACCCGACTCTTGCTTGCAATGGCCTGCGCTAGCACGGCTGTTCATGCCGCCCCAAACCTCACTATCTCAACCACCACGAACAGTCGCGATTTTCCTTTAGACCCCAACCAAACATTGGTGGTTACGTTAACTAAGGACCAATACACGTTAAGTATCTCTGGCGTAGAAGGTAAATGTTCAGCACCATCTGGGCAAAAAGTGAAATTCAGTAAACCCCTCTCGCTTAACTGTGGTAGCCCGACCGAGCTGCCAGTCAAAATTCGTTTCACTGGTGATTACTCTTTTGCATATAACGAGCAAGATCAAACCATTACCTTCAAGCGTCAGCCTAAAAAGAGCACTAATAAGCCATTTAAGCGCCCAATCCCGACAGTACAATGTGAAACTTACCAAGGTGGCCCTGTCACTGTGGACCTTCACGGGCAATTTCCAGATGGAACAGAATTGATCGACGCTTTTAGCAAACAAACTGCCATTGTCACCAACGGAGAAGTCACCATTCAACCGGCTACAAACAGTGGCGGGTTAGTCTTACTTGAGCCGCTCAAATCGACTCCTCAACCATTCAGTTACCAGAGCGCGAACATCTACTTTGTTATGGTTGATAGGTTTCACAACGCAGACAAAACCAACGATCAAAGTTATGGTCGTAAAAAAGATGGAAAAGAAGAGATTGGTACATTCCATGGCGGCGACTTGAAAGGCGTCATCGAAAAACTCGACTACATCCAGAGCTTGGGTACCGATGCCATTTGGTTGTCCCCAATTGTTGAACAAGTCCATGGCTTCGTTGGCGGCGGCGACAGCGGCAGCTTCCCGTTCTATGCTTATCACGGATACTGGACAAGAGACTTCACCAAAATCGACCAAAACTTTGGTAACGATGAAGACCTAAAAACTCTGGTAACCGAAGCGCATAAACGAGGCATCAAGGTGCTGCTCGATGCTGTAATCAATCATTCTGGCTACGCTACTCTTGCAGACTTACAGTTCGACAGCATCGATGTCGTCGATAGCCAAGCAATGCCAAAAAAATGGGCAGACTGGACGCCAAAAGCTGGGCAAAACTGGCATAGTTACAACGACGCTATTAATTATCAAAGTACCCAATGGGCACATTGGTGGGGGCCAGATTGGGTACGTGCAGGGCTGCCTAACTACCCGAAACCAGGCTCTAGTGATATCACAATGACACTTGCTGGATTGCCTGATTTTCAAACAGAGTCTAACCAAACCGTGACACCGCCCAAATGGTTGTTAAATAACCCGGGAACACGCGTCACCATCAAAGAAGACTATACGGTTGCAGACTACTTGATTGAATGGCAAACCGATTGGGTAAAACGATTCGGTATCGATGGTTTTAGAGTGGATACCGTCAAGCACGTTGAAGGTGAAGTATGGCAGCGTTTAAAACAGCAAGCTTCAGAAAACCTCGATAAATGGCGTCAGCAAAACGACCAAAATGGCCTACCTTTCTGGATGATGGGTGAAGTATGGGGGCATTCAGCCTATCGCAGCCGATATGCCGACGACGGGTTTGATGCGCTAATCAACTTTGACATGCAGAAGAAGCTCGACAAAGGTGCTGCCTGCTTTAGTCAAATGGCTGATACCTACCAAAGTTACGCAGATTCTATTCAGGAGTCTCCAGGATACACCCCTGTCAGCTACATGTCATCGCACGATACCGAGCTGTTCTTTGGCCGATTCAACTCTATGGAGATGCAACGCAATGCCGCCAATGCTTTGCTGCTCAGCCCAGGAGCAATTCAAGTCTACTACGGCGATGAAATAGCCCGTAACGTTGGCCCATATGCCGATGATTTCCATCAGGGCACTCGTTCAGACATGCTGTGGCAACTAGACGATGAGAGAAAAGCATTGCTCAACCATTGGCAAACGCTAGGTCAATTCCGCCAGAGGCATCCCGCTATAGGAGCAGGCATTCATACTGAGCTTGCTAACACACAAGCTTATGTCTTTTCTCGCACACTGAATGACGACAAAGTGGTTGTCATCTACGTGGGGAAATAGAGCGTGTTGACCAACGAGTTACCTAGTTTAACTCTGGCTTGAGTACATAACTCATTCGTACAGTCAGCCGAGGGAGTGCAATCGCACTCCCTACTGTTACCTCTCCATTGAATAGCCGTTGTTGGGCTTAATATCTTTCCACACTAAGCGTGTGGTTTATTCAATATTGTCTATAGTTACCAATATGATAAGTCGAACTGATTCGGCAAATGTAGGGCTAGGACATGTCAAACAAACCCGTATTTGTTATTGCTGCGGAAGTCGCAGCCGAGCTAAATCGCGGCATGGAAGTCGCTAAAAGACTGTTGCTGGTTGCCAGTAATGCGAGAGCATTGGCGCTTCGCGCAGGGGAAAGCGCCGCCGGATTTAGGCCAATCACTGACTCCATAGACGACCTAGTTCGCGTAACACTAGAAGCCTCAAACCGGATTAACATTCAAGCGCAACAACTCAGTAAAATTGCAACCGCTGGTACTCGTTCAGGCACTGCTGTCGAGCGATTCGAGCACGTATACCAACGTGCAAAAGGTGCTAATCACCTTGATTCACTCAATGAAGCGAGAGCGAATAACCTCAAAGAATATCGAGATATCAGCCAACGTTTTTCTCATGAAGCTAAAGGGCTGCATGAAGGACTCAAAACCCTTTACGACGAACTGAGGATCGCGCAAATCATCTCAACCATGTTAAGTGTCGAAGCTTCTCAAGCAGATGAAAAGTATCAGGCTCAACTCAACACAATTGCAGACAGCGTGACTCAACTGGCCGAGACCATCCAAGCCCACGTACTCCAATCCCTTAAACTGTTTTCCATTTTTGCCAAGGTGAACTATGCAATCAAAAGTACTATTTGAACACGGTGCACACCGCTGGGTGATGTTTGCACGCGATCCAGAAAAACCTGAAAAGATTATCGACACCAATCAATATATGATCGTTAACCGCGACCAAGCGATGCTGCTGGATCCTGGTGGCATTGAGTTATTCTCTGCAATGCTTGGCTGTGTGGTCAAAGAAGTCCCTATTGAGCACATTACTCATCTATTCGCTTCGCATCAGGACCCCGACATCATCTCTTCACTCGGATTATGGGACAAAGCTTTACCTTCGAGCACTCTACACTCGCCTTGGCTGTGGGAATCTTTCATACGACATTTTGGTATGGAGTCTATTCAGTTCTCTCCGATCAAAGACGAAGGCGGAAAAATCCTATTATCTGGCCTCGAAATACAATTCATTCCAGCCCATTACATGCATTCATCAGGCAACTTTTCTGTTTACGATCCTGAGGCAAAAGTACTGATGTCTGGAGACATCGGCGCGGCTATGGACACACAAGATGCGCCGTTTTTTGTCCGAGATTTCAATCAACACATCCCTAAAATGGAATACTTCCATAGGCGATGGATGCCATCTAACAAAGCAAAACACGACTGGATCGAGCGGGTGAGTCGTCTTGATATCGATATGATGTGCCCACAACACGGAGGAATATTCAAAGGTGATGATATCCGCCGTTTCCTCGACTGGCTCGACACCTTAGATGTCGGGATCGCAGTGAAATAATCCACTCCAAACCCCTATGCACGCGTGGGGTTTGGCTCACTTTACCCATACTGGAACTTGGCTAACCTATTCCTCTGATAAATTGAATATTTATTAATCTAATGAGTAGTTATGCGGCTTTTATTCCCACTTACTCCATTTTCCACCATAAATACACAGGTCACACCTCTAACCTGTCAAAAATAACATCATAAGACGTTGATATTAATAACCTTATAGATTCAAACACCTGATTTAAACATGTTAAAACACACAGTTTACTTTGACATTTATTTAACAAATAAATAACATCAAGTTGATTACGCAATCAAATATGGTTCTTGGAGATCCTAATAATGAAAATAAAGCAATACTCTATGCTCTCCCTTGCGTCGCTTGTCGCAGCCCATGCAAATGCTGCTGGGTTTCAGGTTGCAGAGCACTCGGCCTCAGGACTAGGCCGTGCTTTTTCAGGTGAAGCTGTTGTCGCTGACAATGCTTCCGTTCTTGCGCGCAACCCCTCTGCGATGACACTGTTTGAACGTGCGCAATTTTCTGGAGCAATTTCTGTTGTCGACCCAGAAGTGAATATCTGGGATAAGACTAATGGTGAATCATCCAAAGATGTTGCACCAATGCAAATCGTACCTGCCGCATACTATGTCAGCCCAATTAACGACAAGTGGTCTTGGGGTATTGGTATGTTCACCACCTATGGTGTAGCAACCGACTACCCTAACGATATCCAAGCGGGTGACATGGCTGGGGATACAGCCCTGATTTCAGTTAATTTAAACCCAGCGGTTGCGTATCGAATCAATGAATACTTCAGTATTGGCGGAGGCTTAAACTTAGTCTACGCACATGCAGAGCTAACCCGTCACAAAGGTGCCCTTGCCCCAGCCTTTAGTGCCGAACCTTCAGATAACCTCATTGGCCTAGAAGGTGATACCTTTGGTTTTGGTTGGAATGTCGGTGCAACGTATGAAATCAATAAAGATCACCGCTTTGGGTTCGGTTACCGCTCTCAGGTCGACCTAGACTTCGATGATGGTGAATTTACCAGTTACGATAGCGGTATTGCCACTAGCCCTACGGTCACAGGTCGCCTAGAAATCGCCCTACCTGCAATTTGGGAAATCTCAGGCTTCCACCAACTAACCGAAGAGTTCTCTCTACACTACAGCTACCAACGCACCGACTGGAGTACGTTTACTGAGCTTAAAGCAACCTCTCCGGACTGTAACGACGGCACAGCGAACCAATGTTTCTACAAAGAAGAGCACTATGAAGACAACGGCCGTTGGTCTATCGGTGGTACCTACCAATTCTCTCCAAGCTGGATAGGCCGTATTGGTTTTGCCTTCGACGAACAAGCCGGCGAAGCTACTTTGAGTATTCCTGACAGCGACCGTACTTGGTATTCCGCGGGTGTCACTTATATCTACAGTGACGACCTTTCTTTCGATGCAGGCTTTGCATACGTCGCGAGTAAAGATGGCTCATTCACCGAGACCAATGCACTCGATGAAACTTTAGAATTTGATTCTGAAGGCAGTGCTTACATCAGCTCTATTCAAATGAACTACAGCTTCTAAAGGCAGGATTACCATGAAAAAAGGACTTACACTTTCGTTGCTGTCTAGCGCGATATTGCTTGCAGGCTGTGGTGACGATACCTCAAGTACAACCAACGAGCCGCAGTACGAATCCTATATTCAAGATGCACTTTCACGCAGTACATCGATTGATTTCACATTGCAGGGCACCAATGCCAACGTACCGCTTCCATCATTTGCGTTAATGAACACCAGTGACGCAACACTGGAACTACCAACCGGTGGTGACGATGCACTGACTAACCCTATCGCAGCAATGGGGACAATGGATGGCTGGTCAACCTCAATGCCTATCACTATGGCATTTGAAGGTACGGGGCTCGCTGATGGCGTCATTGCGAATGGTGTGTATCTGGTCGAACTGAGCGACAGTATGACGGGCTCACCTACCCCTTCGACTATATTATCGAACACAACAGACTTTACCGTTTATTCCAGCTCAGAAACTGATTCTTTGACGATTGTTCTACACAGCGACCTTAATCCTAGCTCTGAGTACATTTTGGCGCTTACAAGCGAAATTACCGATGAGAATGGGGATCCGGTGGGCACTTCAGGCAGTTACGCTGCTTTAAAATCATCAGCTAAAACATACACAACCGGAAGCCTTGCAACCGCTCAACAAGTCACTCAAGGTATCGAGGCGTTATTTCAGGCCACAGGCGTAGATAGCACAACTATTGTTTACTCAACTTGGTTCAGCACTCAATCTGTGGGCGACACGCTATACTCGGTTAAAGGCGCAACAGCAACAGGGTTAGCTGCTACAGATATTTCAACCGTGTGGAAAGACAGCGCTAACCCAAATAACGTTAATTTAAGCGCAGCCTATACCATGAGCTTTAGCAGCACAGACACTTACACTGATGCCTTGAATACCGATACTAACTTCACTACCTACTTTGATAATGATGGCTCGATAAAAACGGCCCTTATTTCTCAGTTTGGCGCTTCTGGCGTTTACGTGAGTAAAGGTGTAGTTCAGCTGCCATACTACCTAGAAACTGGCGATGACTGGAATAGCCAACCTTTCGAATCGGCTATGCCAAGCTTGGCCCTTATCTCAGAAGCGCTTAGCGATTCGACAGAACAAGCCACAATTAGCGCTCAACTGGTCGATGCTGGAATCGACTCTTCCATTTTGGCAACTGACGCGAGCGAACAGTTAAAACTCATTGGCGTAGACTTAACGAAATCTGATGGTTCGGCACTAGATAGCAACCGCTACATCACTCGCTATAACCCAGTACCAAAGATCAAATCGTTACAATCTGTTGATTTCATTTTGTTCACACCTAGTAACACAGCCGCTAACTGGCCTGTAGTGATTTACCAACACGGGATTACTTCGGTTAAAGAGAATACCTACTTCTTCGCAGCGAACCTTGCGGCTGCAGGCTATGCGGTGATCGCGATAGACCAACCGCTACACGGCTCACGTAGCTTAGATTCTGATCGCTCAGCCAACAGTGATATCACTGCATACTTGAACCTGAATAATTTGGCAGTTGCTCGTGATAACGTTAGACAAAGTGCACTAGATATCATGGGGCTACGTGCTTCTTTAAGTTACTCACAAGCGGCAGGTTTGTTAGCGTCAAGCGTACTTTCATCTGTTGATATGGTCACGTCAGCGCCACGCTTTTTAGGCCATTCATTAGGTGGGGTAACGGGTCTTCCAGCTGTAGCCGCGACTAACCGAACCATTAACAATGCTACTGGCGATGCTATGTATGCGTTTTCTTCGTTCGCTGCTGCAAACACAGGTGGACAAATTTCGAACCTATTGCTGAATTCAGATTCTTACGGACCACTCATCAAACACAGTGTCGCCGCTTCTTCGAGCGCTGCATACCAAACTTTCGTCAGCGAAAATTGCAGTTCATTAAGTGACTCAGCTTGCTATGTAGAGTTTGAAGATAATGCGAGCTCATCCCAGCAAAGCGAAGTTGATTCAGCAATAAACCAATTCGCCTATGCGACACAAACGCTGCTCGACACCATTGACCCATATACCAATGCAAGTCATTTAAGCGCTAGCTTACCGACGTACTTGTTGCAGGTGAAAGATGACGACACAGTACCAAACAGTGTTACGAACACGTTTGCAGGTACAATACCTTTAGCGACTAAACTATCGCTAGCGACTGTCGACTCAAGCGACACCACGGCGCCTGGCGCACAAGGTTTTGTACGCTTCTCTGATGTAGGGCAACACAGTACCTTTATCTTCCCGCAAGATTCAGGGTTGGCGGACGCGCCACTGCACAGTGAGATAATGACTGAGGTCATCGACTTCTTAGGTGATAACAGCCTCGATGCTATTGATAACTCCAGCAGCGTCTTGGAATAGCAAGCAAAAGGCTCTCATTCGAGAGCCTTTTTTAATTTAGCCTAATGGAAGCTGTAGGTGAGTTTTCACTTCTTTTACTGAGACGTTAGATTGAATAGAGCTCACCCCTTTAACTCGTCGCATTGCACTGATGTGTTCAAAGTAGTCATCCAAATCTTTCGCGACTATCTGCACAATGTAGTCCGCGCTACCCGCAATACAGTGGCACATCTGTACCCAAGCATGGTTTTGCGCAAACTCTTCAAAAGGCTCCGTGTTCTCTACCTCATGACTTCCCAAAGTCACAAAGGTAAACCCAACCACTTGATAACCCATTCTTTTTCGATTCAAAGTGGCACTGTAGCCATCAATAAATCCTTCTTCTTCAAGCCGTTTCCAGCGCCTCCAACAAGGTGTCTCGCTTAAATGCAATCGTTCTGCGAGCTTACTGTTGCTCATTCTGCCTTCTTTCTGAATAAGCTCTAAAATAGCGAGGTCGGTATCATCTAACGAGAATTGAATGGATTCTTTCTTTTTCATGGCCAATTTTGAAATAGTCTTCCCTATATGAAGGAAATTGTAGCTGATATAGCAATTTTATTCCTAGCGATTTGTATAGACTGAACCTATCAATTTCACACAACTAGGAGTAAGTAAATGAGCGCTCAGTTAATGACGGCATTCTTACTGTTTTCCATATCGATTTCATTGACCCCAGGCGCGGGCAATATTGCATTACTTGGAATATCAAGCAGATACGGTTTTGGGGCGACGCTACCGTTTGTATTGGGTAATGCGCTTGGCGCAACCATCGTACTTGCAGGGAGTAGCATCGGCTTAGTCAGCCTATTCACTGTCTACCCTGAGCTTTACACCATTCTAAAAGCCGTTGGCGCGGCCTACCTGTTGTATCTCGCATGGATGATAGCGACATCAGATATTCAAACCGATGCCGATGTACAAAAAGCAGGTTTTATTCCTGGCGTCATTGTACAAATCGTCAATCCGAAAAGTTGGGTTGCTTCACTTACGGTGTTTTCTCAATTCATTACCGCAGACCAAAGCTACGTCATTCAAGTGTCTATTATTATTACAGTCATGGTATTTTTTGGTGTACTGGGAATGCTTCTTTGGGCTTATTTCGGCGCCGTCCTTAAGAAGTTTCTCAGCACAGAGAAAAGGATGCTCTGGGTGAACCGGGGGTTAGGTGGAATGCTTGCAGCTGTGGCTTTGTATATGGTGAGCCAATCAGCCTAGCAACGGAGAGCTAAAATAAGGGTGTCGCGTTAAACTACACCCTTATTTCTTTGATATTATTCCAAGTTCACAGAAGCGAGTTTGTTTCGGATTGGAGACTCGGCCACCAACATTGGATTTGAATGTTCGAAACCTTTGTCACGTTCTTTCTTTGCAATCTCTTCTATTGCATCGTTAAATGCCTCTGTTAAAGAAGAATTATTCGACAGGCCATTCTTGAAAAAGGCTTCACCAAAGTAAGTGTATTGATCAGCAGAGCTGCACCCAAAGGACGGCTGATGGGGATCGCTTGCGGTAATCACCATAGTATTCGGCCCTTTCAACTCATTGGCAAACCGACCAGAGAAGCAAGCAGAAACCACCACGACGCGCCATTTGAACCCTGCGGTATCGAGTTCCCGCTTTAATTCTTCCGGTGTAATTAACCCTTTATGATTGGCACCGTAATAGGTATAGAGCCCATATTGATTGCCTTCGAAAGTGCCATGGCCGCTCAAAAACAAAAATAGGACATCGTTATCGGTATCCATAATGTTCGCTACATTTGATAGTGTCTTGTTTAGGTTCTCAGAAGTCGCCATCGGAATCGTTTCCGACGTACTGCTGTTGTTGAGGAGTACTGCACTTCGACCTTTAAGTCCAAACTGCTGTTCGAGCAAACTTTTAGCAAGGTTCACTTCGTTACTGAATACCTTCAAGCTCGAATCCGCTGCAAAGCCAACATAGTATACCTCCGCCACTTCCGGCTTCTGCGGCTGTAGTTGGTTAGTGTTTTGCTCAACTAGCAACGGCTGAGCATCCAACATCGCCTGATTGACACAACCAGTAAGAAACACAATCATCAACACAATGCTTCGTTTCACTACTGAGGCAAGCTGCGATCGCTGGCTAGTCATCCAATTCCTTTTCATTCTCTACCCACTCCTATATTCATTTACCGCCAATCTATATGACTGACAGAGGAGAAAATATTAGGAGTGTTGAAACTTGCCTTTTGGCTAATGTATTAGAGTTCTATCAAACTACTCACTTACAAAAATTGGAGAAATCACTCGCAATAAAAAGCGCGACCTAGGCCGCGCTTGATGTTTAGCTGAAAAGCCTAGACTTCAACGAGTTGCTTCTTTGGGGATGTCTGTTTTACCTCACTAACCTCAACCTCTTTAAGTTGCGCTGTAAAATGGCGTAAAACAGGCGGCTCATAAGTAAACTCTAATCCTTTCACATTAGCGGCATTCGCTTTCACTTTCTCAAACGCTTCAATGATGAAATCCATATGAGTTTGGGTGTAAGTGGCTCGTGGTATGGTTAGGCGCAGTAGCTCTGCAGGGCATTCATGTTGCTCACCCGTTGCAGGATCCCGGCCTAATAGCAATGAGCCTATTTCCACTGCCCGAATACCAGCCACTTTGTACAGTTCGCATGCGAGAGCGTGTGCTGGAAATTGCTCGGCCGGAATATGGGGAAGCATCTTACCAGCATCGACAAACGCGGCATGGCCACCTGCTTGCTGACAAACGACACCTATTGCTTCAAGGCCATCCACTAAGTACTGCACCTGACCTATACGATAGGCTAACCAATCTTGCCTCATCCCATCGTACAGTCCTACAGCAAGGCGCTCCATTGCACCACCTTCCAAACCCCCATAGGTTGGGAACCCTTCCTGGACTACACACAAGGTCCGACACTCAGTGTAGACATCCATAAACGCGTCATCTTTGAAGCACAATAAGCCACCCATTTGAACCATAGCGTCCTTTTTAGCCGACATCGCTAAACCATCGGCGTATTTGTAGGATTCCTTCGTGATCTGCTCGATGCTCCAATCTTGGTATCCCGGCTCACGTTGCTGAATGAAATAAGCGTTCTCTGCGTATCGAGCAGAATCCATGATGACTGGAATATCGTATTTTTGTGCGATCTGATACACCGCTTTAAGATTTGCAATCGAAACAGGTTGCCCCCCTGCGGAGTTACAGGTGATGGTGCTAACGATATACGGCACGTTCTCTGCGCCTGCATCGAGTATCGCTTGCTCCAATTTCACAAGATCGAAGTTGCCTTTAAAATCTGCGTTAACTGCAGTATCGAACGCTTCTTCGGTATATACATTTTTCGCCACGCAGCAGTTCACCTGAGTATGGCCTTGAGTGGTGTCGAAAAAGTAATTGGATAGCGCAACCATCTTCGAACGGTCTAACCCCTTCTCCATTTCTCGCTTTTTAATCAATACAGGAATATAGATTTGTTCTGCACCACGGCCTTGGTGAGTCGGAATAGTAAGCGAATATCCAAAAATATCTTCAACTGCATTTTTTAACGCATGGTAACTGCGACTACCGCTATACGCTTCATCTCCTCGAAGCATTGCCGCTTGCATATCTTGGGTAATTGACCCAGTACCACTGTCGGTCAGCAAGTCGATAAAGACATCTTCACTGTCCAATAAAAATGGATTCATGCCTGCGTCCAAAATAGCACGCTCACGATACTCTCTTGTCGTGCGTTTCACTGGCTCAACAACGCGAATACGAAACGGCTCAGGTAGATGTTTAAAGTTTTCCATAAAATAACCTTGTCACGCTTAAAGAATGTCTCTCTGAACGATGTAAAAGAGTATTTGCCTAAAGCGCCTAAATAATGCTGCCAATCACCGTTTATTTAGGGTGTAAATATCCCCTCACCAATAAACAGCGAGTAAAAAAAAATACGTATTAGTAAAAAGGCGGTAGCAGTTAAGTCCGTTATATGTGCTAAGAACTAAGCGAAGCTATAATTAGAAAAACAACGCTCATTGCAGTTAAGAACACTAGGGTTGCTACGCCATCAGATGCAGCGATGGTTATTCTGAGGATAGGTGGAATGAGAGCTGGTGATCGAGGTTATACCAGGCTTGCTGTGTAAGCCATGCAGTTGATTGCCATTTAAGGTACATGTCCATGTTATGTTCCTCTTCTGAAAACCAATAAAGTGGATAGAAGTACAATTAATAACACAATCCTTAATTAAATATATAGACCAGATCAATATATGTGATCAAGGCGATATTTGTTATGGACATATAACTTCAGGTTATTACTACACAAAATAATCCAACTTGAGCCCCTGCGGTTAATTACTTCCTGTAAAGATGTCAAGTAATGGTAAATAAATAGAAAATGAAGGAAAGAATAATATACCCATTACAAGTTCGCGGTATGTACCTGATTAATATCACACTAATTACCGGATGGCGTTGTTTAACCCAATAGTAAAGCAGTACTTTTTCATCGAAAAATAAGTTCTCGATAATCACTATCGTACCCTCAATCAAATAATAAGAAATCATGATGAAAAAGTATCAATCTGTAAGAACTATTGGCCTATCGCTAATCGCAGCTTCCGTATTAGTAGGCTGTAATGATGATTCATCTACTCCAGAAGTCGATGTGGTCATAGGACTTGGCCTACAGGTCAATTATGCAAGCTGCTCCCCTAGAATTTTGTTGGAGAGCCGAGTTGATCGGCTTTACAAGGAAGGCAGCAAAAAAGACAACCCAATTTATGTTGTGTCCGGTAAAGGCAACCCAACGTCCGTCCCTCTGTGTGTAGAAGGTGAAGTTGCCAGAGGTAAAACAGAAGCCAAGGCAATGCGCAATATCTTGATGTCCAAATATCAAGTACCGTCTGACAAAATTTTGTTAGAAGAAGAATCTACCGACACTATAACCAACGCTACCTACGTGAAAGAGCTGCTGGATGAGAAGGTATACAGCAATGCATTTAATATCCGTTCTTACACGCTAGTTACCAGTAACTACCACATGCATCGTGGAGGCGCAGGCAATGACTCCTCAGCACCATTTTATTTTAACGAAGAGTTTGGAGAGGGGACGTTTGTTGAAGGAGAGAACACATTTGAATCCTCGATCATAGATAATGAATCAATTTGGAGCGTGGAATTCACCAATAATGCAGGGTGGGACACCACTACCGACAAACGAATTGCCGCAGATATAGATGGTGATGGTAGAGCAGATGCAGTAGGTTTCCAATCCAATGAGGTCTTAGTTGGCTACAGTAATGGGACCAACAGTTTTGGCTATCAACAGACATTAACATCTAATTTCCTTCCAAGCTCAGGGAACTGGGAAGAAGCTCATTATCGAACCGCAGCCGATATCAATGGAGATGGCAAAGACGAACTAATTGGGTTTGGTAACGATGGTGTTTATGTCGCTGGTGAGGCATCGGGCTATGAGCCGGTTCTGTGGAGCTCGGATTTCGGTAGCGAAAATGGTTGGACTAAACAACGACATGTCTACCAAATGGTTGATCTCAACAATGATGGTAAAGCAGACATTGTTGCCTTTGGCGAAGATGGCGTATATGTAGCTTATGCTGAAGAAGGTAGCTTCTCTGCTGCATCTAAAGTACTTAGCAACTATGGTTCCACTCATACGGTACTGGGTGCAACCAGTGGAGAAACATACCAGGACAGCTTAACCAAATATCTACGTTTAGCTGGGGATGTTACCGGAAATGGCTATGCTGACATCGTAATTTTTGGTGTTGATGCCATTTACGTGGCAGAAAATACTGGTGACAAATTCCTCGAAGCGAAAGCTTGGCTTGGCCCTGAAACAGATGAAGAAGGTAACCACGCTAGCTTTATCGAAGGCTGGGATAACCAAGATCATTACCGCGGTTTAGCCGATATGAACAATAACGGCAAAATGGATATCATCACCGTGGGCAATAAGGACATCACTGTCGCGCACTCAACAGGAGAGCGCTTCGAACACCTCAATGGGGTTTGGTTCTACACCACCGAAAACCGTCACAATGACGAGAACACTCAAGGTTGGAACCAGTTCACTACCAATAGTGGCTGGAACGCAGCAAACTCTGTCAGGGTATTTGCCGACGTTACAGGAAATGGTTTACCCGATATTGTTGGCTTCTCTCACGATGCTGTATACGTTGGCGCTTCTGTAGCTCAGTAAACACACATCGCAAAACCTAAACTAGAAAAGGCCCCTATTAGGAGCCTTTTTTGTATTTAATCGCCCAGCGGACTATGTCTTACGCTAAGTTATGCCTTACGACGTGCCTCTACCGCATCAGCTAATTGGCGAAGCACTTTTTCAGTATCTTCCCAACCAATACAAGCATCAGTGATTGATTGTCCGTAAGTTGCCGCTTTGCCATCAACAAGATCTTGGCGACCTTCAACTAGGTGCGATTCAATCATAACGCCGAAGATAGATTTCTCACCATTTGCCATCTGACCGGCTACGTCTTCAGCTACAAGCATCTGACGTTGGAACTGCTTGGAGCTGTTTGCGTGGCTGAAGTCGATCATCACTTTTTCCGGCAAGCCCGATGCTTTAAGCTCTTCTTTAATAGAGGCCACATGGTCAGCGCTGTAGTTAGGCTCTTTACCGCCGCGAAGAATGATGTGACAGTCTGGGTTACCGGCTGTTTCGATAATCGCAGAATGACCGTACTTAGTTACTGACAAGAAGTGGTGAGATGCACTCGCAGAGCGAATAGCGTCTGACGCAATTTTGATGTTGCCATCCGTACCGTTTTTGAAGCCCACTGGACAAGATAGACCAGATGCTAATTCACGGTGTACCTGAGATTCAGTAGTACGAGCACCGATAGCACCCCAACTAATAAGGTCACCCACGTATTGTGGCGTGATCATATCTAGGAATTCACTTGCAGTTGGCATACCCATATCAGTCAGATCAAGTAGCAACTTACGGCCCATGCGAAGGCCATCATTGAGTTTGAACGTATCGTTCATATAAGGGTCGTTAATTAGGCCTTTCCAACCAACCGTTGTACGTGGCTTTTCAAAGTAAACGCGCATTACCACTTCTAGGCGGTCACCCAGTTCATCACGAAGTACTTTTAAGCGTTTACCGTATTCTAACGCAGCTTCTGGATCATGAATTGAACAAGGACCAACGATAACCAATAGACGGTCGTCCTTGTCTTCTAAAATATTGTGAATCGCTTCACGCGATTGAAACGTTGTAGAAGAAGCAACTTCAGTAGCAGGAAACTTCTCTAAAACTGCCACTGGTGGTAATAATTCTTTTACTTTGTTAATTCGTACATCATCTGTTTGAAACATTGCTTACTTCTTCCTATTTATCTCGCTTTGAACGTGTTGCCATCAACATTGATGCATATTTGTTCAAGGCTTCTAATCTCTCTTCCCTGTAACTTATCTACTAAAAACGAGAAGTTCAATCATTAATTTAATCAAAAGGCAATATTTCTTGTAATTTTACACTTACACTAGAGTGTAAATTTTGATTTACAACCAAATTAACCGATGATATTGACTGTAAACTAGCCGAATAGCGTTAGGTTCAAAGTGCATTATCACCTTGATATTGCTAAGGTAGTAGCATAACTAAAACAACCTAATCGTCAGTATGAGCGTCATTGAGTTTACTAATGTCGACAAATGGTATGGAAAATTCCATGCCTTAAAACAAATCAATCTGTCCGTGATGAAGGGAGAGATTGTCGTTGTTTGTGGACCATCTGGATCTGGCAAATCGACACTGATCCGCACAGTTAATGGGTTGGAGTCGATTTCAAATGGTGAAATCTCCGTGCTTCCTGATTACAGCACACCACCAGCAGGCAAAGTGGGGATGGTGTTTCAGCACTTTAACCTATTCCCCCATTTAACCGTATTAGACAATTTAACCCTTGCCCCGATTCGTACGCTCAAAATGAACAAGCAAAAAGCAAAAGAACGGGCCTTACATTTTCTCGAGCGGGTTAATATCGTCGAACAAGCCAGTAAGTATCCTGTACAACTTTCCGGTGGACAGCAGCAACGTGTCGCTATTGCTCGCTCTCTTTGTATGCAGCCGGAAATACTGCTGTTTGATGAACCTACGTCTGCGCTCGACCCAGAGACGATCCACGAAGTACTCGATGTGATGGTCGACCTTGCGAAAGATGGCATCACCATGATGTGCGTGACTCACGAAATGGGGTTTGCTCGGAAAGTGGCTGATCGCGTCATTTTCATGGATCACGGTGAAATATTGGAAGTGGCTACTCCAGAGCAGATATTTAGCCACCCTAAGCACGCTCGTACTCAGCAATTTCTTGATCAGATTTTAAGCCACTGATGTTGATAAAGTTATTTAAACCCATAGTTTCAGCGATAGCTCAAATTGCCTTAGTGATAATGGCAATGGTATGGCTATTGGACTCGGGTGCGCAATCAATGGGCTATCAATGGCAGTGGGAACGAGTCCCCGATTATCTCGCGTTTTACGAAGACGGACAGTGGTGGCCTGCAGAGCTAGTTGAAGGCCTATTAGTTACCCTCAAGATTTCCGCGATCAGCTTGTTTTTCACCCTTGTCATCAGCTTGGCGACTGCGCTACTCAAACTTTCGGATTCTTTGGTTGGCAGAGCTCTTGCCAACGGTTATATCGAACTGATTCGTAATACTCCGTTGCTGGTTCAAATCTACCTGCTGTACTTCATATTTGGCCCTGTCATCGGCTTGGACCGCTTTTCCACTGCCGTACTCGCTTTATCTTTGTTTCAAGGCGCGTATACCGCAGAAATTATCCGAGGTGGGCTAAAAAGCATTCCAACAGGGCAAACTGAAGCAGCAAAAACATTAGGGCTATCGCCGTTTTTCACCTTTAAAGACATTATATTCCCTCAGCTCCTACAAAGAACCTTGCCTCCAATGACGAACGAGGTCGTATCGCTGATTAAGAACTCCTCCATTGTCAGTGTCATGGCGATATTCGACTTAACGACGGAGGGACGTAACATCGTGTCAGAAACCGCAATGCCGTTTGAAATCTGGTTTACGGTAGCTGCAATGTATTTGCTTTTAACCTTAGCTTTGTCTGGGTTGTCAGCATGGCTAGAGCACAGGCTGGGCGCTCAGTGGCGCACTCAGTAAGGTGCAAAAAACATGGAGAATAAAATGAATAATATAGGAAAACGCTTTTCGCGCAGAAGTTTTAGCAAAACAATCACCACTCTACTTGGGCTCGCGTTGTTCTTGCCAAGCGTTTCAGCGCTAGCAGATGTGGAGACCCCAAACCTTGATGCTATCAACGACCGTGGCACGCTAAGAGTCGGTATGTCGACCTTTGTTCCATGGGCTATGCGTGATAAACAAGGGGACCTTATCGGCTTCGAAATTGATGTTGCTAAACGACTGGCGCAAGACTCCGGTTGGAAAGTTGAGTTTGTACCAACGGCTTGGGATGGCATTATCCCTGCGCTCCTTGCTAAAAAATTCGATGTAATTATCGGCGGTATGTCGGTGACACCTGAACGTTCAAAAAGCGTGCTCTTCTCAGCACCTTACTCTCACTCAGGAGTACAGGTTGCGGCAAGTAAGGAACTCGCAGAGGGTTTCTCACAGTTCAGTGACTTCAACTCTAGACGGGTTAAAATAGCAGCCCGCCGTGGTGCATTCACTGTACAAGTAGCTCGTGAAACATTCCCTAAGGCGAAAATCCTTCAATTCGATGACGATGCTCAGGCATTCCAAGAAGTGTTAAATGGCAACGCACATGCTGTAATTGCCTCTAGCCCGAAACCAGAACATGAAGCGGTTAAACATAGCGATAAACTATTTATTCCATTCACGGATCGCCTGTCAAAAGGCAATGAAGCGTTTGCTGTTCGACTGGGCGAAGAAGACAAGAAAGCCTTCTTCAACAACTGGATTCAAGCCCGCACCGATGACGGTTGGTTACAAGAACGCTATGAATATTGGTTCTCTACCCTAGACTGGCAAGATCAGATCGCTTCTGGTCAATAACAAACTCGAATATATTGGAGACTAAGTGTCTGTAGTAAAGGCATCAGCCCAACCAACACTCTTAGCAAAGAAGCGTGATTTTCGACTTAATAAGCTCGATGTCACGCTGCTTGTGATCGTCGCAATTTTTACTTACTGGTTATATCAACGTTCGACGATTGGAGTGAATTACCATTGGCGTTGGGCTGATGCTTTAGATCTGGTTTTCACTTCTCGTTCCGATGGTAGCTTGCCTTACTTCTTTCAAGGTGTTCTCGCGACATTGAGGCTGAGCCTATGGGGTATATTGCTTGCCATCGGGCTTGGAACATTGCTTGGTCTAGCTCGACACAGCAAGATTGCATTATTTTCAGCACCAGCAAACATCTTCATCCAGTTGGTTCGCAACATTCCCCCACTGGTGTTCGTATTTATTTTCTACTTTTTCATTTCCAACCAAGTCATTCCATTGTTAGGGCTTGAATCTGTACTACGTGGCTACACTGGAGAAATTGCGTGGTGGCAACTAGCTCTGTTCGGCTCAGCGAATTTGTGGGAAAACCTACTCTCTGGCGTGCTCTGCATTGGGTTACTTTCTTCAGCCTATATCGCAGAAATCGTACGCTCTGGTCTTGCTGGCATTGAAAAAGGACAATGGGAAGCATCACACTCGCTTGGGTTGTCAACGTGGTCAAAGTATCGCTACGTTATCGCACCTCAAGTCCTCTCGGCAATCACTCCAGCCATAGCTGGACAAGCGATTTCACTTATCAAAGATACTTCAATCGTCTCGCTAATTTCGATTCAAGAGATGACCTTCGTCGGAACAGAGATCGCCAACTCATCAGGGCTGATCTTTGAGATTTGGTTATTGGTGGGCGCGTGTTATTTGGTGCTGTGCCTTACACTCTCTCTTCTGTTTAAGCGATTAGAAGCCGTTACATCTAGCCACCAGTCACCCCAACGCTAGTTATCGGGTAAACAGCATCTGACATCGAGGCTCAACATACACACCGATCTGCGTTTCAAGTATATAAGTCGATGAAAACTCGACACTACTTAGATCTTTTGTAGGATTGCTTTGTTGTACCTCATTAAGAAACTGCTTATCCCCGAAGGTATAATCGACCCGCTGTTTTAAAAGAAGCTCTAAACCAACCTCTAAGTTGTCCACCAGCATTACCTCCATGCCAGCTTGAATAAACTGTTTCGCAAATGGGCCTTCAAGGTCGGTTCGTATTAACGCGACAGATTGACCAGACAATTCAGACAAAGATTGCCAATAAAACGCACCAGTTTGCTTGATCCTGAATAACCCCAGTTGAACCACTTGGCTAGACAAACTTACGAACTGCGAACGTTGTGATTTAGGTGGTGGGTAGAAGCTCATACACCACCCCGGATTTTCCAGGGTTTGTAGAGCACGTTTAGGTGGCAGGAAAATGGGAATAAGCATGCTGGAGTCTACATGAGACAATTTTTCCTTCAGCAGACGAAAAGCAATGCCTCCATCTTCTAGGTCTGGCGAAGTAAAAGGCGGGTAATCTATTGCGACAACTGAATATCTGTCTTTATTTGACTCGGCAAACACATAAAATGGCAGCCAAAGCACCAAGAAATACAGATATTTCAAACCTGATAATCGCAAGTGCTTCCTCCTTCGATTGCACATATTCCGTTGTACACAGCTGTTACTGCACGCCGGTCAAAGTTACTGACATTAACATCAACAGCCTCAGAAAAGACTGAAGTTTAGTAGTCTCACTCGCATTGTTCTTGAGCAATAAGTACCAAACTAAACCAATAGTGCACATCCAACACTACATCAAGTAGTGATCCAGCAGTAACGCAATAAACAACAGCATTAAGTGATAGATGGAGAATTTGAACGTACCAATCGCAGACTTATCATGTGCATGGTATTTGAGCTCCCACGCTGAATAGATGAAACCAGCACTCAATACACTAGAAATAGCTAAATACAAGCCGCCGCTCATACCGACTAAAACAGGAAACAGCACAATCAATGCAAGCAAGACGGTATAAAGCAGTATGGATGTTTTGGTGTATTCGACGCCGTGAGTCACAGGTAGCATTGGAATATCCGCTTTGGCGTAATCTTCCCTACGATGGATAGCCAGCGCCCAGAAATGCGGCGGTGTCCAAATAAAAATGATCATAACCAGTAACCAGGCGTGGGCATGTAGCTCCCCAGTGACCGCTGTCCAACCGAGTAAAGGAGGCATTGCTCCTGCAATACCAGCAATAACAATATTCTGTGGTGTGGCGCGTTTGAGGTACAGGGTATACACCACAGCGTAACCAAGTAGACTAGCGAAAGTCAGCCATGCAGTGAGTGCATTCACTCCCACCATTAATATGCCAAAGCCCACAACCCCAATGGACAACGCAAATATAAATACTCTAGACGCTTTAATATCCCCAGACGGCAACGGACGCTTGTGAGTTCTTGCCATAATTGCGTCTATTCGTCGGTCGATTAAATGATTAAACGCCGCCGCTGAGCCTGCCATTAAGCCTATCCCAGACAGCCCTAATATCGTTGCTTGCACAGGCAGTGCACCCGGGACAGCCAAACACATACCGACAAGTGCCGTGAGTAGCATCAATGCGACCACTTTAGGTTTGGTTAGTGTGAGATAAGTTCGCCATGGTGCGTCAGTCACGATTTTTGAACGGGTCTGCTCACGATTCATCGCTTGAGGAAGTGTCGCTGATTTACTCATGAGATTCTCTCCTTGTTCAATTCGATCGCTTCATTGGGGTGCCAAAGCAAGAAATTAACGTGCAACACCGAAAGTAGCAGCAATGCCGCGACCAAGTTATGTGCGACTGCAACCGCTAACGGTAAGCTAAACGCCACGTTGCTAATGCCGAGTAATATTTGCAACGTTAATACCACCAAAATCCGCCACCCCATACGATTGAGCTCAGGGATGGGTTGAGCGAAACATTGGCGCACCAATATCAGAGCCACCATGGTCGTGACCATCGCACCTATTCGATGGCTGACATGAATCGTCATTCGAGCACCGTAATCCAAGACCCCAAACTCATAGGAGTCATGCCCTGGCTGAATCAGCTTAAATGCGGTACCGAAATCGAGATAAGTCATCCAGTTACCTTCACAAATAGGTAACGCTGTACACATAAGGGCTGCATAATTCGATGACGTCCACCCCCCGAGCGCTATTTGAGCAATCACAACCATTAGGGTGACAACAGCAAGCGGTCGAAGCATGGGAGGTATGGCTAAATGATCGATTGGCATCTCATCTTTAATCAGGCACCAATAGAGTAGAGCTAAGCCACACAAAAGTGTGAAGCCCCCCAGCAAGTGCCCCATTACGACTATTGGCATCAGTTTCAAGGTGACGGTCCACATACCAAGTAATGCTTGAAATACCACAATCGCGCACAAAGCTAAGGGGAGATAGAGAGGAGTTTGAGGGCGCTGAGCCCGGTTCATTACACACACGGCTAGAATAGCGAAAATTGCCAAGCCAAGTGTGCCTGCAAAATAGCGGTGAATCATTTCAAGCCATGCTTTGTCAGGCTCTACAGTAAGATCTGGGTAACGTTGATTGGCTTGTAGCAACTCTTTCGCATCCGTTGGCACAGTCAATTGACCATAACACCCAGGCCAGTCAGGGCAGCCTAAACCTGCATCGGCAAGCCTCGTGTACGCACCAAGAATGATGACGACAAACGTGAGAATGAGACTGAACCTAACCAACATCACCAAATTCATATGCTCTCCTTGCTATACGTTCACTTTGGCTAAATGAGTCCGGAAGATCGAGCTATCCACTACATCGTCAATCTACTCGTGTCAAGCGCTATCACCCAACACGAGATAGCTTTAGCAGTTTCCTTAAGTCAGCCAGCAACCCTTTGCTTTGTGGCACCAACGCCTGCTCGGCATCAACTTTAGGATACCGCATCACAAGCTGACCAAGCGGATCAACGATGACATAGTCAGACGCTTTTACTTGCTCATTAAAACTTTCATTAATGGTAATCACCTGAAATTCATAGTCTTTTATTATTGTAGTATCACTTTTCTCAGAGAGTAAAATGACAGGTGTGACCCTTGTTTGATATTTTCCTAATGCTAGGTGGCTTTGCCCCAACAAATACAGCTGCTGCACACAAAAATCATCACAATTGTCCGGGACTAAATACGCAAGTTGCCATGACTTCTTATCAAGCGGGTTATTCACCCCCAAAGATTGATAAGAAACGGAAGGTTCAAGCAAGGTTCCTTTGTTCGTTACTCCCTCTTGGTACCAGTGATTGCTGAGTACAAGCTTCGCAATCAAAGCCGGCATTGCGAAAGTAAATACAAGGCCCAGTAGTAACAAGCGGCCTCTCAATTTCTGATTCATTGTCGCTCTCCTTGCTGATCGCGAGTGATCCTTTTCAGATACTTATAAGTCACCCAACTCGACAAAATGCACAGTGCTAATGCCATCGAAAACCATTGAAAAGCGTAGCCATAGTGCTTAGTCGATTTCATTGGTACTGGCTTCCAAGGCTGTGAATAGGGCCAATCATCTTGCTGAGGTTGCAGTACATATGCCGCCAAAGGCACACCAAATAAGGTAGATAACTGCTCAATATTGAGGTTTTGAATTCTATATATACCCTGCATAAATTCACTCTGGATATCCGAACTCAACGGGTTGTGTGAGCGAGTATAGACTCGCCCCTCAAGCTTATGGGGCGTATCTAGCCAACTTATGGAAGGCAAAGTGCGCCTATCACGCATCGCAGCAATGAACCCGCGTTCGACCAACAAGTATTGACCGCTACGACTGCGCATTACCTGCAGAGCCAAATACCCTACTTTACTCGGGCCACTTGGCTCTGCTCGGTAGGTTTGGTTGTCTAAATACACATAAGCGTTTGGCACAGGCTCAAGCTCCGCCCATATTTTCATCCCGACTAAATCGAGACTGACTGCCCCGCTTTGCCATCCTTGCTGTATTTGTAAGAACTCCGCCAAAGGTATTGCCGGCTTAGATTGATAGTTTGCGAGCTGAACTTCCATTGTTTGCTTATCTTCCCCTCTAGCCAACTGCCAGAAGCCCAGTTTGACCAATACGCTAAATACGACCACAGTTACTATTAAACCAAACCAAAACTGTTTACTTTTCAACATAATGCCAAGCGAGGTCGCGATGACACTACTGTTCAAATTGGTACTTGTTTTACTTCTGCTATTCATTGTATTCAACCTAGCAAGAGCCATGGTTCAAATGGTCAAAGAGCCCAGCGATGAAGATGAAAACCGTAAACCAATGAGCCACTACTTGGGCCGTCGGGTCATGCTTTCCGCAGTGGTTGTGGTACTGCTGATCGTCGCTCTGCTTAGTGGATGGATTGAGCCTAATGCTCGCCCTTACTAGGTCCGTCCTTACTAGGCCCGCTCTCTTTAAAGCACGTACACAAACACGAATAACCCCAACCAAACCACATCAACAAAATGCCAGTACCAGCTACCGGCCTGGAATGCAAAGTGATCCTTAGGGGTGAAGTGGTCTTTGGCGACACGGAACAAGAGCACGGATAGGAAGATAGTCCCTAAACATACATGGAGGCCATGGAACCCTGTCAGCATGAAAAAGGTGTTGCCGTATATCCCAGACTGTAATGTAAGCCCCATATCTTGGTAAGCGTGAGCGTACTCTACAAATTGGTAGTAAAGGAAAAAGCCGGCCAACACGATGGTGATTTCTAACCAAACGATCAACGCCATGCGCTTGTTTTTCTCTAAACTCACATGCGCCATATGCAGCGTAATGGAAGACAACAGCAGGATAATCGTATTGGTCAGTGGAATGCCCTGCCACGGCATCGCTTGAGTGGTTTCACCACTGGGTGTTGTCGTGAGTGGCCACATGGCTTCAAATGTCGGCCAGAGCACCTCGTGAGTCATTACATTATTGTCTGCACCACCTAACCAAGGCACTGAAAACATACGAGCATAAAATAGAGCACCGAAAAAGGCTCCGAAGAACATCACCTCAGAGAAGATAAACCAGCTCATACCCTGTCTAAATGAACGAGCAATCTGATTGGAATACAGCCCAGACATAGACTCTGTCACCACATTGGTAAACCAACCCGCTAACATGTACAGCAGCACCACGAAACCCAGAATCAGAATCACAGTACCAAAACCGCTGGCTGCTCCTCCAGTTTGTGTGCCTTGAACCGTTAATCCCGCACCGACAGCAACTAAAAACAGTGCCACTGCACCAATGATTGGCCAACTACTCTGCGCGGGCACATAGTAAGGTTGATGTTTTGAACTCATGGGGTCACTCCTTGTGTCGAGCTAACGCGAGCCAATTGACTGCCATCTTCAGGATATTGCTGTTCAAGATAGTCATCGCCCATAAATGGGGCTATGTGCGCGGTATTCGCTCCATCATCAGCTTGCTGAGTACTCTCAGGTTCGACAGCATCCGTGATGTTGTACAGGGTATAGGACAGAGTCAGCGTATGGATTGAATCCGGAATATCTGGCTCTATGTAAAAGATCAGTGGCATTTCTGCCTGTGCCTTTGCTTCCAATGGTTGATGATTGAAGCAGAAGCACTCAATTTTATTGAAATAATTCGCCCCCAGCCCCGGTGATACCGATGGCACGGCCTGGCCAATAAGTGAACTTCCAGACTGGTTTGTTGCGAGGTACGTGGTTTGAATCACTTGCCCCGGGTGTACATCCATTGTTCTGGTTTCAGGGACAAACTTCCAAGGCATATCAGGGTTAATATGCGCCATAAACTCAACTCTTACGGTGCGACTGGTATCAGGCACCATACCTTGTGGTTGAATCGCTGAGACCGTATTGGTTTTACCATTGATACCCAAAGCTTCACACATGATGTCGTACAAAGGGACAAGGGCAAAGCCAAATCCAAACATCGCCACTACCGCAACCAACAACTTAGCCGTCAATTTGGCATTCTGTTTGCTGCTTTGACTATCACGGGCTTCGGCATTGGATTGATTACGCGGCTCCATATCATCCCCCTCACTCAGTTCAGTCTACTTTCGGCGGGGTTGAGAATGTATGGTGCGGTGCGGGGCTTGGTACGGTCCATTCTAAACCTTCTGCACGCTCCCATGGTTTGGCCGGAGCTTTTTCACCACCACGAATACACTTGATCACCACCCACAAGAAAATGAGCTGAGAAACACCGAATGCAAAGCCACCTATAGACACAATTTGGTTAACATCTGCAAACTGGATGGCGTAGTCAGGAATTCGCCGAGGCATACCCGCTAATCCTAGGAAGTGCATAGGGAAGAAGAGGACGTTGACCGAAATAACAGAACACCAAAAGTGGAGCAAACCAAGCCGCTCATCGTACATATGTCCTGTCCACTTCGGCAGCCAGTAATACGCCGCTGCCATAATTGAAAAGACCGCTCCAGATACCAACACATAATGGAAGTGAGCGACAACAAAGTAAGTATCATGATATTGGAAATCCGCTGGCACTATCGCCAGCATCAGTCCGGATAGCCCACCAATGGTAAACAATACGATAAACGCAATCGCAAATAACATTGGCGTTTCAAACGTCAATGCGCCTCGCCACATCGTCGCGACCCAGTTAAATACTTTTACCCCAGTTGGCACAGCGATAAGCATGGTGCAATACATGAAGAACAGTTCTGCAAATACCGGCATCCCCGTAGTGAACATATGGTGTGCCCATACTAAAAATGACAACAGCGCGATACTGCACGTCGCGTACACCATCGAATGATAACCAAACAGCTTTTTACCGCTAAAGGCCGGCACAATCGCCGAAATGATCCCAAATGATGGCAGGATCATGATGTAAACCTCTGGATGACCAAAGAACCAGAAAATATGCTGGAACATAACTGGATCACCACCACCAGCCGCATCAAAGAAGCTGGTTCCGAAGTACTTATCGGTCAATACCATGGTGACGGCACCAGCGAGCACGGGCATAACAGCTATCAGCAGGAATGCGGTGATGAGCCAAGTCCAAACAAACAGCGGCATCTTGAACCACGTCATACCCGGAGCGCGCATATTGAAAATGGTAACAATCACATTGATTGCCCCCATAATCGAACTGATGCCCATGATATGAACCGAGAACACGAATAAGGCGGTACTGTCTGGGCCATATGTCGTGGAAAGTGGCGCGTAGAAAGTCCAACCAAAGTCAGGGCCACCGCCTTCAGTAAACAGCGATGCTAACAAAATTAAGAACGCAAAAGGTAGAATCCAAAAGCTCAGGTTGTTCATTCGAGGCAGTGCCATATCTGGAGCGCCGATCATCATTGGGATCATCCAGTTTGCGAGCCCAGTAAAGGCTGGCATTACCGCCCCAAACACCATGATCAACCCGTGTACTGTGGTCATCTGGTTAAAGAAATCTGGCTCAACCAACTGTAAACCGGGCTGGAACAATTCGGCACGTATGATCATCGCCATTGCTCCACCAGTTAGGAACATAATGAAGCTAAACCAAAGATAAAGTGTCCCTATGTCTTTATGGTTAGTTGAATATATCCAGCGCGCAATGCCGCTTGGAGCATGGTGATCATCGTGAGAGTCGTGAACGCTACCGCCAACTTCAGCTTCCGTTGCAGGTGCAGACTTTACATTTCTATCCGTGGACGTTTTCATTGTCCCTCCTTAGACTCTTCACTTGCTTGCTTAAACTGATTGATATCCGACGCTTGAATCACATCTCCAGTGTCATTACCCCAAGCGTTACGTTGGTACGTAATAACAGCCGCGATTTCTTGGTCGGTAAGTTGATTGGCAAACGCCTGCATAGCCGTACCCGAACGGCCATTGACCACAATATCAATGTGAGCATCGACGTCGCCAGTGGCAATCTGGCTGCCTTTAATGGCAGGGAATGCGCCGGGAATACCTTCACCAGAAGCTTGATGACAGACAGCGCATCGGTCGACATACACTTTATCGCCAATCGCCATAAGCTCTTCCATTGAAAGTGAACTGGTGAGCGCTTGCTCTGCTTGTTTCTTCGCCTCTGCGAGCTCTCGCTTCTTATCAGCCAGCCACTGGTCGTATTCGTCTTCTTCCATCGCATGGACCACAATCGGCATAAATCCATGCGCGCGCCCACACAACTCAGCACATTGCCCACGATACACACCCGGTATATCGATCTTTGTCCATGCCTCATTGATAAATCCAGGGATGGTGTCTTTCTTCACAGCAAAATCAGGCACCCACCAAGAGTGAATAACGTCATCAGAAGTCATCAAAAATCGGATTTTTCGATTAATAGGAACAACAAGGGGATTATCGACTTCTAACAAATAATGGGCCCCCTTTGCTTCGATACCATCTATTTGCTTTGAACTCGTCGCTAGCAAACTAAAAAACTCGACATCTTCGCCAAAGTAGCTGTAATGCCACTTCCACTGGGAGCCGGTAATTTTTATCGTGAGATCGGATTGGGAAGTATCTTCCATAGCGATAAGAGTTTTGGTCGCCGGAATGGCCATTGCGATCAAGATTAAGATAGGGATAACAGTCCAAATAATTTCGACTTTGGTGCTTTCATGGAAGTGGGCTGCAACGGCACCCTTAGATTTGCGGTGATTAATAATGGAGTAAAACATCACCCCGAACACCACGACAGCGATTGCACAACAAATATAAAAGATCAGCATATGCAGGTCGTATACCTGACCACTTATCTCGGTGACACCTTGAGTCATATTCAAGGGTTGTTCTGCCGAAATCGCTGGCGCAGCAAAGCCAACAAACATCAAATCGGTCAACAGCCAAAGACTCGCCTGTAATCTTTTCAAAAGATCTCTCCTCTGCCCACATGCACCTACCATGGTGCGCATACCCCACTGGATAAGAACCATGCGGGTATAAGCGTACGCCGAGCTTCCAACAGCGTAACGTCACGGAAAAACTCCGTAAAAACAGCGAATTCGACACAATTTGTTATATTTATGTTAATTAACGTTAGTTAACGAATGTCAATAGCGCAAGAAAGTCCTACTATTTATGTAAGCCACTCTATTTCTGATAATTAACTCAATAACAAAGTCAGGAGTAAGGGTAAATTTAACGATTGCGCTCTCGCAAATGATAATCAATATCAGTTAGTATCAGATCAATATACGGACAAAGGTTATCGATATGATTGAACAAGTAACAACATGGTTGGAGCGAGATCCCGACCCTAGAACACGTGAAGAACTCCAATACCTTATTGATGAAAAGATGGTCGATGAGCTTGCAGATCGGTTTAAATCACGACTTGAGTTTGGTACGGCTGGTTTAAGAGGCATGGTTGGCAGCGGTCCAAATCGAATGAATCGATTGGTGATTCAAGAAACAGCAACAGGCCTTGGCCACTACCTAGTGAAAAAGGTCGACAATGCCACCAAGAGAGGCGTCGTAATTGGATATGATGGCAGGCTCGATTCTAAGCAGTTTGCCCATGACACCGCATCAGTGCTAACTGCACTCGGAATCAAGGTGTACTTAACTCATGCCGTTGCAGCAACACCGATTGTTGCTTTTGGGGTTAAGCACTTCAATGCAGCGGCTGCCGTTGTTGTTACCGCCAGCCATAACCCTCCGGAGTACAATGGGTTTAAAGTGTACTGGGAAAATGGCGCTCAAATTATTCCTCCTCATGATTCCGGTATTGCCGCTGAAATAGAGTTAGCCGCAACTAGGCCGCTACCGTTGATGCCATTAGAAAGCGCCGAAGCAAATGGCTTGTTGGAATGGCTAACAGACGACTACTACCAAGCATATCGCCAAGCAAATAACCAAAACCCGCTGCTACAAAATGATGCAGACCCAAGCAAAATGATCATCGCCTACACAGCGATGCATGGCGTAGGTGCAGATATGGCTGAAACCCTTCTCGCCGACGCGGGCTATAAAACCTTCTTCAGTGTGGATGAGCAGCGTCAACCAGACGGCAACTTTCCGACCGTAAACTTCCCGAATCCAGAAGAAGCTGGGGCTATGGATATGGTCATCAACTTGGCAGATTCCGTTGGCGCGCAAATCGCGTGTGCCAATGACCCAGATGCCGACCGCTTTGCTGTCGCAGCCCGTAAAGATAATGGCGAATACCAAATGCTTACCGGGGACCAAGTGGGTGCTCTGTTCGGCCAATACCTGCTGGATAAATCCAGTGCAGAACGTCCGCTGGTTGGCAACACCATTGTGTCGTCTAGCTTGCTAGAAAAAATCGCGATCTCGCATGGCGCACGCTATTACCAAACCCTCACCGGGTTTAAATGGCTAACGAATGTCGCAATGCTTAATCAAAGTGATGAAAGCCCTTTCTTGTTCGCTTATGAAGAAGCGTTAGGTTATACCATCGGCAGCCAAGTATGGGATAAAGATGGCTTATCTGCTTTGGTCGTCTTCGCTCAGTTATCAGCAGAGATCTATAACCAAGGTAAAACGCTGTGGCAGCAGCTAGAGTCTATCTACAGACAACATGGTCTATATGTAAACGCGCAAAGAAGTATTGCTTTGAACCCAGACTCGCCGCCTATCGGTGACAAACTGCGAGCCTCACCGCCAGAAGAAATAGCAGGGCTAAAAGTACTGGTCACAGAAGATCTAAAAGCCTCACTCAAGTTCGTTACGGGTGGCCGAACAGAAGCATTAAACTTGCCCGCCAGTGATGTTCTTATCTACCATCTTGAAGGTGGAGCAAGAGTCATTGTCCGCCCTTCAGGCACTGAGCCGAAGTTGAAATGCTACTACGAAGTGGTCGAAGCGTTTCCCGAGTCGGCTGAATATCAAACGGTGCAAGATAAAGCGCAAGCTTCCATGGACCAATTGATCAAACAACACCAAGCAAGCTTAAGCTAGAACGTGTTGACGATGGAAAGCAAAAAGGCAGCCTGATGGCTGCCTTTTGATTGAGAGCACTCTATGCTGCAAAGCTACTTAACATCCAAAGAGCCAGTAAGATAAAAATTAGCCCCATAAACTTGTGCTGGTACAAGCGGAACTGGGCATTTTCCACTAACGACTTTCCAAGAGAGCCCACTAACGCGACCAATATTAGGTTGAATGCTAAGCCCAGCACATTCAGCAATAGCCCAAGGACTAACATCTGCTCTCCAGAGCTCGCTGTAATGTTGCTTGAAACAAACTGCGGTAAAAACATTACAAAGAAAACCAGTGCTTTTGGATTGAGTAAATTACTCACCAAGGCACGTTGATAGAAGGCGCTGGCTATTTTATTGCTTTCATCCAGCTCAGGAGTATCTGACGCCTTCACCCGAACACAGTCCCAACCCATTTTCAGCAAATAGGCTCCTCCAAGTAAGTGGAGCACATTAAGCGCGATAGGACTCATAGCGATAAGCGCAGATACCCCCATCGCAGCCAAAAAGGTGAGAATAATCCCTGAAGTCGCATTACCAAGGCTAGCGAATAGACCAACTTTACGTCCGTAGCTCATGCTTGAGCTGGCAATAAGTAACATGTCTGGCCCAGGAAGAAGTAACAAAGCAACCACTGCTGTTAGATAAACAGGGAGAATAGATATATCGATCATTATTATTGATTATAAAATACAGAAAGCGCGAGATGATATAGCAACAAAAAACAGTTATCTATAATTTATCGCCATAAATATTCAAATAATCAATACATAACAACACCCAAGTGGAGTCGTTAGCTAATTAACTGCTCACAAAAGAGCAATTTTGTACAAAATAACTCAGGTGGTCTGATATACACTCTTAAGTATTCATACCAGCGTAACGCCAGTGGCAACCACCAATCAGGAATACTCCATTCGATGAAAGCGCCATTTAAAGAATCTGCAGAATTTAAAGTTGCCGATGAGCTAGGTGGCTTGGAGCTGCTTAGCGCTCGATACAAAAAGCAGAACTTTTCTCGCCATAGCCATGAAGGCTACACCATTGGCGTTATCGAAAAGGGAGCACAGAAATTTTACCGTACTGGCGGTAATCATATCGCCCCTGAAAATAGCATTATCTTGGTTAATGCCGATGAAATGCACGATGGTCATTCTGCTGCTGAGGGTGGCTGGGCATACAAAGCGATGTACCCACTTCCTGAACAGTTTACTTCCCTTTGCCAAGATGTTGGCGCACCTTACTTTCCGAAGCCTGTGGTCCACGACCCAGAAATGGCGACCCAGCTTAGGTTAGTTTTCGATACGTTAGAACATTCAGACAATAGACTATTGCGCGAAACCTTGGTATACGGGACATTGGTAAAACTTGCAGGACGTCATGGAAAATCTCACCACGAACCAAACAGTAAAACACAGACGCAAAAACAAATCTTACTGATCAAAGAGTTTCTCGACGACTTTCCTCAAGCTGATGTGTCGTTGGAAGAACTGGCTAAACTCGCCGGTCTGAGCCCATATTATTTGCTACGCCAGTTTCAGAAAGCTTTTGGTTTCCCGCCTCACGCTTATCAAGTTCAAGCAAGATTGCGTTTCGCTAAGAATTTGCTGCGTCAGGGGCATTCCATTTCCGATACGGCACAAGAATCTGGTTTCCATGACCAAAGCCACTTTCATCGCCATTTCAAGAGAGCGATGGGAGTGACTCCAAAGCAGTTCGCCAAGAGTTCGCCCTAGGCTTTGAACTTCCCTTACCAAAGAAAAGATACCAGATGGCAATTTCATACAATTTGTTTTAAGTACACATCGATAAAGTGGATGCACCAATCAGACGCACCGATACCAAGTTTATTAGTATGGATACATCAATTTTGAACACCAATTCCAATCATGGCTTGAGCAAGCTACAGCTATTTTGGCAAGGAACCGTCGCAATGATGCCATTGAGCATCGCCGTGCTCCCATGGGGGTTGTTAGCAGGCTCATTTGCTATTGAATCAGGCCTAAACCCATTTGAAAGCCAAGCGCTGTCTGCAATCTTATTTGCGGGTTCAGCTCAACTTGTCGCGACAGGTATGCTGAAAGCTGGCGCGGGAATGGCCACCCTTCTCATGACAACGCTTTTTATCACTTCAAGGCACTTGCTCTATAGTGTATCGATGAGAGATAAGATTAGTGGCTTACCGCTGCGTTGGCGTCTCGGGTTAGGTTTTTTGCTCACTGACGAGCTGTTTGCGATATGTGGTCATCAAGCACCAAGACGATTCGAGCCTTGGTACGCTTTAGGAGCAGGTCTCAGTTTCTACCTGTTTTGGAATTTCGCCACCCTGGCCGGCATTGTTGCTGGGAGCTTCATTCCCGGGCTTAATGAACTAGGGCTTGAATTTGCAGTTGCAGCAACATTTATCGCCATTGTCATTCCGACCATCAAAACCAAACCTGTGCTTCTCTCTGTGTTGGTGGCCTTAGCCTTATCTGTGGCACTTAATTACTTCGCAGTTGAAGGAAGCCTAATGATTGCAAGCATAGCAGGAATGTTATCTGGGTATTACGCAGAAAAACTCTTACCTAATCAGCAGAGAGAGGGGCAGAAATAATGGTTATGATCTCTATTTTAGCGATGACAGGATTGGTTTTTATGAGCCGATACTTGTTCCTCGAACCTAAACTGCCGTTAAGGCTGAACCCTCAAGCTCAAAGGTTACTGAGTTATTCTAGCCCAGCAGTGTTGACTGCGATTTGGGCACCAATCGTCTTTATGCCAGACAATCAGTTAGATCTTTCAGCAAGTAACCCATTTTTATGGGCTGCACTACTCGCCGGGCTTATCGCCTGGAAAACCAAAAACGTGTTGCTGACAACAATTAGCAGTATGGTGGTGTTTCTGATATTAAAGCTGGTTGTGTTCGCACCAACATAGCTTTCGGCGGCATTAATTATCGAATTAACTGGCGAGCCATTCAATCTCAATTAGAGTTGTGTCACCACACTTAAGGCGACCAAGAAACACATCACCTCTGTGAACCTCTCCTACTCCCTTGGGCGTACCTGTCATGACAATGTCGTTATCGCACAGGCTAGTGTATGACGAGAGCTGGTCGAGAATGGTCTGCGGAGAATACATCATGTGCGGTACAGTGCCGCACTGAACTCGAACACAGTTAATATACAGTTCAATTTGCAAGTGCGAGAGATCGATGTTGTTGAGCGGAATAAACCGGCTGAAGACAGCAGAACCGTCGAAGCTTTTCGCTCTTTCCCAAGGCAAACCTTTTTCTTTGAGCTTACTTTGCAGACCTCGCTTCGTTAGATCTAACCCCAAACCCACAGAATGGTACTGCCCATTGCGAACCAAAAAGCAGATCTCAGCTTCATAGTGCAATGGCTCTTGATGGAACGCTTTTAATTGTGAAGTAATCGAGCTGTTCGGTTTGTTGAAGACTACCATTTCGTCTGGGATAGCGTTATTAAGCTCTTTGATATGATCTAAATAGTTACGCCCTACACACAACACCTTGCTTGGCACAACTTGCTCATCTCCCACACGAACCGTTTTCATAACCCTTCCTTGACGACATACTAATGGCGAATAAATTCTATACGATCGAAGATATATGGGAACAACTTTAGTCAGCGAGATGATCAAAGTAAGATCATGTCCGCAAGTTATTAAACCACAATAACGTGTGTAACACTTGCTCGGGCTCTAGATAGAAAAACACCTGCCCAAAGTGGACAGGTGCAAACACAAGAAGTGTGTTTAGGCAGTGTTCTTTTAATCTGATTTATGATTTATCGCTTATAGGAAGTAACGAGCACCGATAATCCACTTGTCGTCTTCTTCCGTTCCGTAATCATCACCTAAATCAAACTGGTAGCCCGCAAATGTGACTAAATTTGGCGTAACCGTATATTCAGCTTGCAACGCACTTTGACTAAACTGAGTAAGGTCATTCTTGTCATCAAGTACCGCTTCGTAGTTCAGACTTAGATTCACTCCATTTCCCAAACCATACGCGAATAGCGATTCCATTTGAATCGACTCTTCTAGGCCATCATAAAAGTTTTCATTCATCCCATATACGGTTGCTACATAAACACCATTACCGTAGTTACCATATGCGAGACTTAAAACGTGTGAAGTTGCATCAACAGTGCCGATGTCACCACCGGAGTAGGTATAACCAAGTGCGATGCCGATAATATCAACGCTTAGTGCAATCTGCATGCGCGAATCTGCAACACCTGTATTCTCACCCTGCCAGCCAAGACCAAGACTCACTGAGCTGTCTTTAGCCACATTGAATGAATTACGGTAGGTTACCATTTTGTCACCGCGTCCAGAGCCAGTGATCGCTTGGTTTTCATAGAGGAAGTCGTTAGCAAATGCGATAGGTAAATCGGCAACACCTGCAACGTCGTAGTATGGTGCCCATTGTGTACCAACCGCTAACCGGCCACCAGTCTCATGGGTAGCACCGATGTAACCTAAACGAGTAGTGAAGCTTGTTCCGCCTCCATTTAAGTAATTGAGCTGCCATTCACCTTTGGCGTCAACTACGACACCATTACCGATATCTTGCGTACCACCTACATTCAGCCTTGGCGAAACTTGGTTTACTTGAATATCGTCATCGTCGCCATATTCGCCGACGCCCACGTCGACATAACCACCGATAGACAGAGTTGAACCTTCGCTGTTATACACTTCGGCAGCGAAAGCTTGAGTACCACATGCTGTTGCCGCGATTGCTGCGGCTAATAATTTAATTTTCATGTTATATGTCCATATAGGTTTATACATTTCGTTTTTTTATGCATTGCCATCAATACATATCAAACACTTAAACCGTAGTAGGATTTCATAAACATGCAAATGCATCAGATCACATAACAAAAAAACGCCAACTGCGCTATGCAGTTGGCGTTATCACAAATTACTGTGAAATCAGACAGTAAGGGGGACGTTTACCTTATAGGTAGTAACGTGCACCGATAACCCATTTGTCATCAGATGTGTAACCGTCTTCGCTCTTAAGATCGAATTGGTAACCTGTGTAACCTACGAACTTAGAAGTGAAGTTGTATTCAGCTTGTAGAGCTAGCTCTTCACGGTCAGTAGACTTAGTGTTAGCAACTTTTTCTGTAATTTCTACAGTTTCGTAGTTAACGCTTAGGTTTAGGCTGTTTGCTAGTGCGTAAGCTGCGATCAATTCGTAAGAATCGCTTTCTTCGCGAGTTACGTACTTGTCTTCAGATAGTTGGTAAACACCCGCTAGGTATAGACCGTTACCGTAAGAACCGTATGCAGCAGAGAATACGTGGTAATCTAGAGCACCAGAAGCGCCACCTAGACCTTTAACATCACCAGTGCTGTATGCGTAACCTAGGTTAGCACCCATGATTGCGTAAGATAGAGCGAATTGAACGCGGTCGCTGTACTCAGTGATGCCAGTAGCAGTCTTAGAGTCAGCAGTACCTTGCCAACCAATACCTACGTTAAGTGCACCAGCGTTGCCGAAGTCGATGCCGTTACGGTAAGAAACCATGTTGTCCGCACGAGTTTGACCAGTCTTAGCGAAGTCGTCACCTGTGTATAGGAAATCGTTCGCAAACGCGATTGGTAAATCGGTTACGCCAGCTACGTCGTAGAATGGTGCCCATTGAGTACCAACGTAAGTAGAACCGTATTCAGCGTGAGTAACACCGATGTAACCTAGACGAGTAGTGAATGACTCGTCAGAGTTTTCTAGAAGGTTTAGAGCCCACTCACCTTTAGCTTCAGCTGTGAAGCCGTTGCCTAGGTCTTGAGTTGCACCAAAGTTGATACGTGGAGAGTTAGTACCTACGCTAGCATCTTCAGCTTCAGAACCGTTCACGTTTACAGAAACGTGGCCGCCCATAGAGAAAGTACTACCGTCGTTGTTGTATAGTTCAACAGCAACAGCTTGAGTGCCGAATGCAGATGCAGCGATTGCTACAGCTAATAGTTTTTTGTTCATTTTAAAGTCCATATATAACGATTGGTTGTCCACCGCAACCAGGGTGTTACACCTTGGTTAACAAGTGACACTGACTCTACCGATGGAACTCAGAAAAGTTGCATAAAATGATATAAAACAGACAAAAACAAATATAAATAAAATAAAATCAACAACTTAATTAACTCATAAAAATCTATTTTTACCTTTTACTTATGTCACGACTGGTAACACCTTGTAATTTTTCGAGACACCTATCACTTTTTAGAAAAAACACATTCTTTCTTTAACACGATCAACAGCTTAATATCACCAAGACTTATACTTTAAACGTGTACTAATTAGTCAATTTTGAACACTGTTTTTAGCATCAACGAATTCTTACAAATCATTGACACAGCTAAGATTGCTCATTTTTCAGTAAAGCTTTATGCTTATCGCTTCGTTCACTGCTAGGTTTATTCACTTGCGTAAACTTTCCCAACACATTCGCGGTTATTGGTCATTATTTATGATCATGATTGTCGTGTTAGCCTGTTTTGGTAGCACTCTAGATTCTACTAACGGTGCTATGGGAGTCACTTCGACTACAAATAGCCAAAACTTCGCAGCTGGTGAATCGAACGGAGTATCCACTCTTTCTTTAGAACAAGAACCCTGTAAGCTAATCACTCAGTTACTCAATCACGCTCAGAGCGGTTGGGAGCAGTTCGCACCAGCACTGCTTCTGTTTACTATTGTATTAGCTACATCGGTTCGGTTTACTTTGGTTGCTGCCAAAACTGAAGTCATTCCAATACAGCCCAAGCGGCGTATTCATCTCAAGCACTGTATTTTCCAAGAGTAAAAACTCATCCACTCTGAACTTCCAGATGGAATCAAGGGATCGCTATGCCCATTGGCTTGGCATTTCCAAACGCAGTCGCTTTGTGTTCTTATTGCTGCGCCTTGACGTCATTTGGATTTAGATACCCATTGCCTGCTTGTGCATTCCAGTTAAGATTGCTGTTCAGCTACACTGACATGTTTCTTTGATGAGAAGCATATACGCAATATTGACCGCACAGTGTCCTATGCACACAGCACTCTTTGTGCGCCGTGTTCTTAGTTGATACAAGCAGAAATGGACGACCTGTTTGAATTTTTTGGAGAAAACAAGTGACAAATATGTCTGCCACTTTAGGCTTCAAACCCTTTAGGTTTGTCGCGCTTATTCTTACCCTACTTTCAAGTATCTGGGTAAGCTCGACTGCGTACGCTCAGTCAACCGGATGGTTACAGGACCCAAATCATCCTCCAGTTATGCTTCGAGTCATGACGACGGGACAGGTAGACAAGGAAGCTAAAACAATAGAAGCCGTTCTAGATGTAAAACTGTCTGGAGAGTGGAAAACGTACTGGCGCAGCCCAGGTGAAGGCGGTGTCGCTCCTGAGTTAGATTGGAGTCAGTCTGAAAACATCGCTGATATCGAATGGCACTGGCCAGTTCCCGCTTACTACGAACAACTGGGGGTAATGACTTTAGGCTACAAGCACAATGTCAGCTTCCCTATCACCTTACGCGTAGAGGACTTCAATCAACCGGTAATCCTGCGCGCGAATCTCCGTCTGCCTTCGTGTACCAATATCTGTGTGATTACGGATTATGATGTGTCACTGACACTTGATCCTACCGACCTCACCCTAGATGAAGATGCCGCTTTTTTATATACCCAAGGAATGAGCCTGACCCCTAAACATAATGGTATGGTTGAAGCTCAAGCCAACTACTGGGATCAAGCAAACCAGACGCTTACAGTAAAACTCACCACAAACCAGAAGTGGGAAAAACCGCAGATATTGGTCGACGGTGACGATGTCGTCGATGAATACTTTGCGGAGCCAAAGATCGCTTACGATGACAACGAGCTGTACGCCAAATTCAAGGTGTCCAACTGGTTAGGCGAAGCGGATTTAGCCGGCAAATCGGTCACACTTACTGTGTCAGATGCGTCTATTCTCAGCGAAGTAAGTACTGACATTTCCACTACACCACTCAACATGCCTAGCCAAACCAACTTTATCTGGATGGTCGGCTTTGCCCTGCTTGGTGGATTGATTCTAAACATTATGCCTTGTGTCTTACCTGTGCTCGGAATGAAGCTTAATAGCTTACTGCACTCCCAAGATATGGCACCAAGGCAAATCAGATTGTCATTCTTTGCATCTGCATTAGGAATCATCACTTCATTTGCCATTCTTGCCGGCGGATTGACACTACTTAAGCTTGGTGGCAACGCCATTGGTTGGGGTATCCAGTTCCAAAACATGTGGTTCATTGGCTTCATGGTGCTGGTAACCTTAGTCTTTGCCATCAATCTGCTAGGCTTGATTGAGTTTAGGTTGCCAAGTGGCATGAATACTTGGATGGCAACGAAAGGAAATAACTCTCACTCCGGTCATTTTATTCAAGGTATGTTTGCCACTCTATTGGCAACACCGTGTAGTGCTCCATTTTTAGGCACCGCAGTCGCCTATGCGCTTGGCGCTAGTTACGCCGAAATGTGGGCAATTTTCATCGCACTCGGTGTTGGTATGAGCGCACCATGGTTGTTGTTTACCGCTATGCCGCAATTGGTCAAATTCTTGCCAAAACCTGGTAACTGGATGAATACCGTGAAAACGGTATTTGGCGTAATGATGTTAATCACCAGTTTATGGCTAATAAGTCTAATGAAACCTTTCGTTGGACAAATGGTCAGTATATTGGCTGTGATTAGCGTCTTGCTAGCGGTACTGATTTGGATCGGATTGAAGCACGGTAAGAAAGTCGTTATCGCTATTTTAGCGGTCGTCACTTTTGCATTCGGAGGCGGTTTGATTATTGGGAGCCTTACTGCAGACAAATGGTCTACGCCAATCGTGGATGACTTACCATGGCAAAAACTCGATGCTGAGCAAATCCCAGAGTTAATCGCGCAAGGCAAGACAGTATTTGTCGATGTAACCGCTGATTGGTGTATCACCTGTAAGGCCAACAAGATTGGCGTGATACTGCAAAACCCAGTATACGACCGACTTAACGCAGGTGACATCGTACTCATGCGCGGTGACTGGACAACGCCAAGTGACTCTGTCACCAAATACTTGCAGAGTAACGATCGATTTGGCGTGCCATTTAACATCGTCTACGGGCCGAAATACCCGAACGGAATTCCGCTACCGGTTATTTTGAATAGCGATGTTGTAATGGATGCAATCAAACTAGCGGAGTAACACCATGACAGAGACAGGGGATCAGCCCAAAAAGCCGAGCAAATTGCTCAAATGGGCAAAAGAACTGCTGGGCATCATTGTCATCGTCACGGTAGTTTCTTTTGTAATGAACATCTATTACAGCTCATCGATGCCCGAGGGCCAAGCTCCTAACATAGAAGCGTTTACTATTGATGGCAAACGTATCGATGTAAACGAGATGAGTAATGACGGACCTGTGATCGTTTACTTCTGGGCGACATGGTGTGGTGCGTGTAAGTTAGTGAGCCCAAGCATTGACTACTTCGATAAGCACTACCCTGTTGTTTCCGTGGCACTGTCGTCCGGTAGTAACGAGCGTATTCAGCAATATATGACGGCTAAGGAACATCAGTTTGAAGTGATTAACGATCACAACGGGCAGTTTAGTCGGGAATGGGGAATCCAGGTAACTCCAACAATCGTCATCATTAACGATGGCGAAATTAAAAGCATTACAACAGGCGTAACCACTCCGATAGGAATATGGTTAAGAGCACTTTTCGCTTGATGCTCTGCTCAGTATCAAGCTAAGGAAATATTATGAAGAAATCATTTATCGCGCTTGCGACAGCGTCAGCTCTACTATTTAGCTCTGTTTCATTGGCAGAGCTAACTAAAGAACAGCAGCAGCAACTTGCTGATATCAACAAACTTCTAGAGTCGAACCCTGAAGTCATCGCTAACCTGCATCAAAGCTTAGCGAAATACGTTGATGGCCAAGCACTACTGGAAAAAGCCAAAGCAGAGAACCACGATTGGCTATACAACACCAAAGATCACAGTATCACCGGTAACCCAGATGGTAAGACGGTCCTCATCAACTTTACTGACTACAACTGCCCGTACTGTAAGAAACTAGAAGCGGGTATCGAGCAACTTGTGAAAGAATATGACGACGTCAAAGTCATCAACATTATTGTTCCTCTGCAGCAACAACAAGTGAAAGGCCTAGACACAAACTCAGCCGTCTATTCACTCAAGGTTTGGCAAGAAGCACCTGAATCATTCCAAGAGGTACATAACCTTCTGGTAGCGAAAAATGGCCGCCATACCAAAGATTCATTAGAGAAGATTGCGAAAAAGACCAACACTGAGAGGCTGTTAGTCGAAGACAGCGAAATCCAAAAGACGGTGATGAAAAACTACCGTGCGTTCAATGAATTAGGCTTAGGTGGTACTCCTGCTATCTTTATCGGCGACCAAATCATCCCAGGCTTTATTCCTTATACTCAACTAAAGGAGCTAGTCGCAAAGGAAATAGAATCTAACGGCTAGATTTTGAAACTGAGACTCCTCTTAAAATGCCCCTACTAATAGGGGCATTTTTTATTACTTGAGACTAAAACCAACAGCAGCAACTCAAAATAGACTATTTATTCAAGTCACTAGTCATAAAACATAAATAAAACTGACACTTAAGCGTAATCTATCAGAAATTAAAACTTCATTTATCTCACTTATCTTTATCGCCAACAAACATTCAGAGCATCGAAGCTCAAACTATAAATAAGGTAAGTAAAATGAAACAAGCAGCAATCGCTACGGCAATTCTTTCAGCATTGGTATCTGGTTCATCTCTAGCAGCATCGGTATACAGCAACGATGGTACAGACCTTTCTATCGGCGGTCGTGCAGAATTTCGTGGCGACTTCGGTGGTGACGACAGCGGTAACGAAATCGACGGCACAATGAAAAACAAGAGCCGTGTTCGTTTAAACCTAAAAGGCTCAACAGAAATTTCTGAATCACTAAAAGGTTTCGCGAAATATGAAGCTGAGCAATCAGTTACTTCATCTGGCGATAACGAAAAGACCGACAACTTCAAACAGCGCTACATGTTTGCAGGATTGAAAGGTGACTTCGGTGCATTCTCAGTTGGTAAGCAAGACACTGCTGGCGTTCAAATCTCAAACATGTCAGATATCTCTACTTATTCTGGCGACCAAAAAGCCTTCATCAATGCGGGTGACGAGCAAGCAAACAACGCGTTCGTCTACCAATACGCGACTGAGCAGCTAAACCTACAAGCAAGTTTCATTGCTGCTGAAGCAAAAGATGAAAATGGCTTTGGTGTTTCAGGTACTTACTTCCTACCTATGGGACTAGGCCTAGGTTTAGGTTACGCGACTAACGACAACGGCGAAGGTGCGGGTTCTGCAAACCAAATCATTGGTGGTGTGAGCTACGAGCTAGATGCACTATACCTTGGTGCAACATACACAATGGGTGACCTAGACGACAAAGCGAAAACTGAGTTCAACGGTTTAGAGATCGCGGGTCACTACAAGTTTACTAGCCAATTCCGTCTTATTGCCGCTTACCAAAAGCAAGAAGAGGAAGACAAATCTTCAAGCACAACCACAAACTTGTCTGATTTCTTCGAGTTAACTGGCCGTTACGATTTCAACAAGTCAATCCGTGGCTACGTATCTTACAAACTGAACAACCTAGACAAAGAAGACATTGGCCAATCTTACGACGCGAAGGATTCTATTCGCCTAGGCCTACGCTACAACTTCTAATCTCTGAATATACTCCTAAAGGAACTGTCCTTTAACCCTTGGCCGAGCTAATTCTCGGCCTTTTTTATGTTCGATTTTGGCTCAGTTCTCCCCAATTCGGTGCGCTTTTATCAAACGTTCAACTTCGCTACATGTTCTGATCCCTTGCTTTCCCCTACGTACAAGCCATTTTTAATTGTTGTCTAAGTTGGCATAGAGTCTGCTACTACTAAATGGTTATCTGCTTACTTGATAACATGCTCCATCTTTCGTCACGGGCAAGGTGACGAAAACTTCATGTCCTTTGCCTCCCCTTTCGGGGAGGATTTTTTCAACCAACTACCTGAACATCTTGTTCAAACGACTTCTCTTGCTAACTATCTATAAAACCGTATGATTTTGCACAGTCTTTCAAAATCGTCATCAATATGAGTCAACAACATCACCACCCGATCCAAGGTGCCAGCTGGATGCTTACTGCTGGCCTCGCGTTTGCTATCGTTAACAGCCTGGCACAAATCGCCAGTATTAATTACGGGCTTTCTTCGACTACAGTCGCGTTTATCCAATATGGTGTCGCATTACTGGTCATCCTGCCGTATTTGAAAACACTAGGGATTCGACAATCTCTACGTACCCAGCATTTTGGCTTACATGCTTTCCGTGTGTTTCTCTCGGTCATTGGCATACAACTGTGGCTATGGGCATTAGCTTATCCAGTTCCAATTTGGCAAGGGATTGCGCTGCTGATGACGTCTCCACTTTTTGCCACCGTCGGCTCGGGGTTATTCCTTAAAGAAAAAGTAGGCATAGCCCGTTGGGGAGCAACATTAGCCGGCTTCGCGGGTGCCATGATCATTCTGGAACCTTGGTCTGATGAATTTAGCTGGGCAGCATTGCTACCCGTTGGTGCAGCTTTCTTTTGGGCGTGTTACTCATTGATGGTGAAAAAGCTCTCCTCCAATGATTCCCCTTCAACCATGGTTGTATACTTACTGGTATTAATCACCCCATTTAACCTGTTATTGGCAGTACCAGAATGGCAAACTCCAGACAGCATTGCATTATGGGGCATCCTGCTCTTTGCTGGCAGTATGACAGCCTTGGCTCAATGGGCCATAGTTAAAGCATACTCAGTTGCGGACGCCTCCTTTGTTCAACCCTTCGATCACGCGAAACTGCCATTGAACGTGCTGGCAGGATGGCTGGTTTTTAGTTGGGTTCCACCTGGTCGGTTATGGCTTGGAGCGGCAATCATTATTGCTTCAGTTGCGTTTATTACTCGGTGGGAAGCAAAAAAATCGTCATAGCTGAAATTTCTTGGCGAACTATCGGTTCTTATTGATTAAGAACATTTAAGAGGGAATATCGATGACTAAACCAATCAAAGTAACGCTATATCGTTGGGCAGGCAGTTGGGGGCCATTCAAAGTCAATATTCCGTGTGGTGAATGCACATTAACCAAGGATATCTTGGCTGATACGTTTGCAAATGAACTTGCTGACGTGCCCGTTGAACTGGAAGTCAAAGATTGGTTATCGCACTGGTGGGAACCGTTGAAAAAAGGTGCATGGCATGCACCGATACTCATGGTAGAAGGCCAAATTGTGAGTCAAGGGGAAGCACTCAACCGCGGCGTCTTGGTTCAATCGATCATCAAAGAGTGGACAACTCGAGACACACTAAAAGGCAATATTGTCTACGGCAAAGCAACTTGCCCATATTGTGTTAAAGCCAAACAAATGCTCGATGAAGCAGGTGTTGAGTATCAATATCATGATGTGGTTAAAGAGAGCGCAGCCCTGTACCGAATGATCCCGGAAGTAAAGGCAATCATTGGTGAGAAAACACCAGTGACCGTGCCACAAATTTGGCTTGATGGTCAATATATCGGTGGCGCAGATAATCTCGAAGCTTGGATGAAAGAAAAGGGTTTGGACAGCATTCCAGATAATGTCGTGACTATGGAAAATAACCAATCTTCAGTTGGATAAAAGCCCTATATACCCAAGTGACTTCAAGATGAAGGATTCAGAACGTTATCACTGGTTCAAGTTCAAGGCAAATGGCGCAGCGGAATAACGGGTTCTTTCCGAGTCATTTAACGTAGAAATTGAGCCAATGATACGCTCCCAAAGGGCGAGTTTGCCTAGCTCGCACACGTTGTTAACGATTCTCAATTTAGAACCACTAGATTGTCGAATCGTTGCCGCGTTTGCAAACTAGGCAATTCTCGCTGAACCACGCATCTTGACGTTACTTGGGTATAAGCAAAAGCCCCAGTATTGGACGCTATATACGGTCCGGAGTACTGGGGCTTTTTAATTCCATTTTACTTGCTCATTTTCTTTTTCAGTCTTTTGAACAATGACACCTTCTTCGGTGCTGCTTTTCCATAAAGCGAATCTTCCATCATACGTTTTGCCATTAAGTGACCAACGTAGACATTTCCTAGATCATGACCCATTACAATTCTCCAAAAAGCCATAAATGCGGCGGAGGATTGTAACTGGAAAAGAGACAAAAACAAGATCTATATCACGCTTTTGTGCCATTTTGTTTTAGGAACGATAGCGCGAAAAAGCTCAGCTCGTACGAGCTGTATATAGAGCACACTAGCTGCGTTTTGGCTGCTTGTATGTCTTGCCTGCTGCAGTGTAAGTGTCTTTTTGTTTTACCTCGAACATAGCATCGAAGAACCACGCAACAAATTTGATCACGTCATCGCCTTCATTCATGACATGCTCAACAAATTCTTCTTGCTCACCCTGTTCATTTTCTTGGATCGTGACATGAAAGATACGCTGCTCACCTTCAACTTCAGCAAGTGCAAATTGACCAACTAATGAGTTAGCCGCTTCAGAGATCTCATTGTCTTCTTGGCTTTTGAGTACTTCTAGCGCCTGAGGTAAATTTTCAGCTTCACACAAAGTTTTAACTAGTGCTTCGAATTCGTTATGTTGCATTTTGATTGCCCTTAATTGGTTTGGGCGCATTGTATACCCAAATCGCAATTAAACCCACCAGCCCTACCCTTCAAAAAAATCTAACGCAATGGATTAAGCGGTTTCGGTCACCAATTGGCGGCTTTTTCGACCACTTAGTAATACAGCCCCCATCGCAGCACAAATACACAGGTAGAAGTAGCCCAAACTCGTCTGGCTAGTCACCCAGTTCTCTACCAAGAAGCCACCAAACAAACCCGACAAACACATTTGTACCGATCCTGATAGCGCCGATACAGATCCTGCCTGCGTTTTGTGTGGCTCTAATAACAGGCTGATCGACAACGGAAATGAGATACCTTGGGCAATAGTCAGCCAAGTGAGAGCCCAAATCAGGTTAAAAATTGTCATCTCAGTAAACAATAGCCAACCTCCCGCAAATGCCATGATCGTTATGGCAATAGCAAGTAACTGATGCGTACTGAAGAAACGATTCAGAATATTGAGACTTACGCTGCCCATCATTAACCCTGCAGAGGGGATCAACATGACGGTGCCGTAGTCAGCCGCGGTTAGTCCCAATTGTTTTTGCAGTAGAAAGGGGAATATCGACAGAGAAACCAATGCAGCCAAATAGCTAAACCAGTTGTAACTCGCACTACCAATGACCTGAGGGTTGCGAACTAACAGCCAATAGTTAGAAACAACTTTACTGGCATCAAAACGTTGTTTTGAGTATGGCAAGGTCTCTGGCAGGATAAACCAGCCCAGCACAAAGATTCCACATAAGTATATGAGTACAAAAGCAAACACCGCTTCCCAACTCAAATGGAATGCTATCCAGCCCCCAAACACTGGGGAAATGATTGGCATAACGGACGCTGTTACAGACATATAAGATAAGGCTTTGGTAAGCTGTGCGCCATCATAGCTGTCTCTGAGTACACTTCTCCCCAGCACAGAGGCACTTCCCGCCCCTAAGCCTTGCAATAGGCGCCCAAATTCGAGTGCTGCAAATGAATCGGAAAAGAGCAAGCAAATCACAGTACCAACTAAGTAGACGCCTTGCCCAAAAATAAAGATAGGTCGACGCCCTATCGCGTCAGACATAGGGCCGTAGAATAGTTGCGAGACGCCAAAGCCCACTAAAAAAAGCGTAACCAGCATTTGAACTTGGGTTTGGTCGACAGCGAGCGAATCACTAATCAAAGGTAGTGACGGTAAATAGATACTCACGCCTACTTGGCCAGTCGCAATGATCATCATTGCCAACAGCATCGGCGTTCGATTGAAGGTGTTTTTCTGTTCTTTCATCATGAAAATCAGTTTATATTTGGTAACTGTGAATTGATAATTCAGAAAATGGGAAATGAATTACTTCCCAGAAAGAAACAATAAGAGGCAGACAAGCGATGGATTGGATACAAAGCGTACAAAGTTACATCCGAGTGGTAGAAGAAGGCAGCTTTAACGGCGCGGCACGTAAACTCAATACCACCAGCTCTGCAATCAGTAAACGAATCCACTGGCTTGAAGATCGTATTGGCGTTCAGTTACTTAAGCGGACAACTCGATCTGTCACGCAAACCGAAGCCGGCGCTTTGTTTTATGAACGAGCCAAGAGCCAACTCGATAGTTGGCAGTCAGTGGTCGATGAAACACGCAGCGTAAACCAAACCCCCTGCTGGCTTGTTGAGAATTGGCGCTACCTTAGCGGTCGGGGCTAAATTTCTAGTTCAGTATCTGGACGACTTCTTACAACAATACCCAGACATTCGAATCCAGCTCACCACGACTACCCCAGGGCAACTGCCAGAGCTCAGCCTGGATCTGTTTATCAGTCGTGAGATTGAACAGCTCAACTCTTTGAGCTTCAAAGCCACCCCTCTATTTGAACACCAAGCAGGGTTTTATGCCGCCCCCAGCTACATTGAGAAACACGGCGAACCTAAAGATGTCGATGAGTTGATGCAACACAATATGCTCAACTGGGGGGAGCGACCACACCGAGAGATAAAACTGACTCACGGGCGAAGAATTCACTTGTCGGGTAACTTCGCGACGACTAACCCAGAAGCCCTATTCTATGCAGGTAAAGCAGGCATGGGGATCTTATTGTCCAACAACGTCATGTTGAAAGAAGAGCTTAAAACCGGTGCGTTGGTGAGAATTCTGCCTGACATTACCGCCGATGAAACGACGGTTTATGCCTATTATCCTAAGCTTGATTACCAACACACCCGCACACAACTGTTTCTGGATTATCTTAAGCAGCGCTTGGCCAGTGAAGAACAGAAATAGTGCGTTAGACTAAATCTAAAATATTCTTGTTTAAGTCTCTGAATCGGTGAAAATTGTCAAAAAAGGTTCACAAAAAACTGTGAGCTGAGTTTGAAAAAGTGGGTGTTCTCTACCATAGTAACTAAGTGCATATTCTAATAACAAAAAGTGAATAGCTTCACTACAACGTGAGTTCTCATTATGGCTAAGAGATCAACGGCAAGTAGTCCAATCGGCTTAGATATTCTCAAAGATACCCTGCTATTGGATGGCGCCACACTGTTAGACAGAGTCACTTTAGTGCTGCATCAGCACTTCGATAGTCACTGCACCTGTGTGATCGAAATTGATAAACTCCACTATAGTGCTCAAACCCTTTCCTATGCTTGTGACAACAGCATTCAACAAGACATCAATTACCAGATAAAGAGCACCCCTTGTGAGCAGATAGGCAAGTCACATCAAGACTATTGCCTGTATTCCGATAATGTCTCCGAGGCTTTTCCAAATGATAACTACATCTACCAGAATAATATTCGCGGCTACTTAGGTATCCCGCTAAAAACACAATCCGGTGAAGTGCTGGGGATCCTACTTTCTACCTACACCGAACCGCTTACTGACTCCAGTGATGTGGTTTATTATCATCAGATGTTTGCCAATGTGATCGTACATAGCTTGCGCTCTAAGTGGTTAATGGAACGTTCTGACAGCCTCGTGAATCAATTGAGCTATGAAGTCTCCCACGATAACTTAACCAACCTGATGAACCGCTCTTACCTTTCTGATCGATTAGAGGTAATGACGGAAAACTCGAATACTCCTTTTACGCTCGCTTACATAGACATCGATAATTTCAAGTCCATCAATGATCTATATGGTAATTACATTGGTGACCAAGTGATCAAATTTGTCGCCGACGCACTGACAAGTGTGGTACCTGAAAACAACTTATCATTCCGAATTGCGGGTGATGAATTCGCGTTTATTACCCATTCGCCAGAACCTTTGCAGATCTGTCGCTCGCTTGTCAGTAAACTCGAACAAGGTTACGTCGACTCGTCACACGACATTAAGGTTAGCGTCAGCATTGGGATTGCGCGTAAGTCCGAAGCGCCGATGAACCCCGACCAATTGATTCTCAATGCCAGCCTTGCACTTAAAGATTGTAAGCGGTCACGACAAACCAATATCCAGTGTTACGACACCCATTTAAGCGCTAAGTATTATCGTCGAACCCAGATCATTGACGCTCTTAGGCATGAATTGTCTAAACCTCGAGGCAGTATCAGCGAAATCTATGTCGCCACACAGCCAATCGTACATCGTGAACATAAACGCTGGGACTATTTTGAAATATTGGCACGCTGGACCAACCCTCACCTTGGCACCATTTCTCCGATTGAGTTTATCGAGGCCGCAGAGCAATCTGGCTTAATCATCGAACTTGGCGAACGTATCGTTGAACTCGCCTGTGCTGCTAAGTTAGAGCTGGAAAATGGATTGGGTTACAAGGTTAAGCTCGGCTTAAACTGTTCTGCCCACGAATTAAATGACTCAGGTCGTTACTTGGAACACCTGACCAATACCATTCAAAACTACGGATTTAAAGCCAACGAGTTTGTCATTGAGCTCACCGAAACCGTGCTTCTGTCTCGTACAGACGAGGTTCGTTTTGTGCTCGATAAGCTGAGAAACCTAGGCTTTACTGTGGCACTGGATGATTTTGGTACTGGCTACTCTAGTCTCAACTACATCCATAGTTATCCTATTGATTGTATTAAGATAGATGCAACCTTTATCCGCAACATGCTAAACAATGAAACCTCAGAGCGCGTTGTATGGTTGATCATTCAACTGGCGCAGCAATTAAATGTCGATCTAGTCGCAGAAGGGGTGGAAGATCAAGAAGCGCTCGAAAAACTCTACAGCATGGGGTGCAAACAGATCCAAGGCTATTACTTTTCGCGACCTGAGACCCCATTGGCAATCATCAACCACTACTTCAACATCAAGAATACGCGAACTGCGTAGCCCTAATAGGTGTAATCTAAATACAAAAATCCCCCGAACTTCGGGGGATTTTTATTAAGCATTGATGACCGCGACCTAGCCTTTTGAACTTTCGTTGCCCGCAGATTCAATCGCTAACTTTAGCTCTTGCTGCTTGAGCATCGCATCTAGCTCATTGCGCCTTGCAACAAAACCAGCCATTTCCTTCTTCGGCACAGAGTTCGCCATAGGAATATTAGCGGTCATCGCGTTTACAGGGCGACCTCGCACAATTAATTCATAGTGAATATGCGGACCGGTTACACGGCCAGACATACCCGACAAACCGATGCGCTGTCCACGGCTCACTTTCTGCCCTTTGCGCACTAAGATTTTACTCAGGTGTAAGTAACGCGTTTTGTAGGTACTGCCATGCTGAATCACAACATAATTACCCGCGTACGGGTGCTTACGCGTCATGATCACAACACCATCACCTGTCGACACAATGGGGGTACCAATCGGTGTCGCCCAGTCGGTGCCGTTATGTGGAGAAACACGGCCTGTAACAGGGTGTAAACGTTTCGGATTGAAGTTAGAACTTAAACGATAGTTCGACTCGATAGGCTTACGCTGGAATGCACGTTGCAAGCTATTGCCGTCTTTATCGTAGTACTGACCATCTTTATGCAGATAAGCCGTGACTTCTTGGCCACGATTGAAGATCTTAATCGCCTGAATCTCTCGGTTTCCTGTCAGTTTATCGCCCACATACTGACGGGATTGAACCACTTCAAACTTATCACCTGCTCGTAGGTCACGTGCGAAGTTGATTTTGTCTTTAAGCAGAGAAACCACATGTTCGATTTCTGCGCTGTTCAAACCCATGCGGTTCACCGATTGTGAGAAACTGCCATTTATTTCCCCAACCATTGGAAACTCTTTCCACTCACCCGGAAGCTTCACATCCTCGAAGCTGTAACTACCGTCTTCCAAGCGAGTATAAACTGCTCGTTCAACAATGCTGAACTCAAGCTCCATTTTCGCAAGAGAGTTGTCAGTGTCAGATTTCCAAAAACGAAGTGTATTACCAGGGCGCAGAGTATCGAGAGCAAGGAAGTTTAAATCGGTTTCCATGACACTCATCATGTCTTTATAACCGAAACCGAGTTGGTCAAAAATGGTACTTAGATTATCGCCAGAAGCAATGACATACTCATAATCAGGTACATCGACTTGCTTGACCTCGGTATCCATTAGAATGTCTTCGACAATTTTAGATTCAGGTAACGAAAGTTCTACCGTCCTTTGTAGAGAGTTGCCACCTAAAGAAGACATCGCGACAGCCGCTGCCAATGGCAAGCATGCAACCAACATTTTATGGCGTTTCGATAACGCAGACAGTCGGGCTGTAATTGATTTAGGACGCACAACAGAACCTATATATGATGAATACAAAGGCCTAAGAGTAAGGGTTTAAGGTGAAAATGTCACCTTTGTCGTATCAAGAAAAGGTTAAAAAAGGCACCGAAGTGCCTTGATATTTAGTTCATGGATGAGGCGTAAGTACACACTTACTTATTATCAATCAGTTAGCGTAAGTCTTAACTAGACAGTTGTCTTCGCCATAACCGTTGGGAATGTATTGGTCTGCATTCGGATCATTGACCCATTTCTGGTTATCGACCAAGTAACGAAATTCGAACTGAGCATCTTTCGGTAGACGCGTTTTAAACTTAAATGATTTGGATTTGGCTACTTTTTTCATTTCCGTTGGCTGCCAATCCAAAAAATCCGCCACCAACGCTACCGATGAATCGGCGTGTGACGCATCTAATTCAAAGGTGACTTCTACTTCGTCTTTGGTCTTGAAAAACCGCTTATTGATCATCTCAAACTCCCTTTCAAACAATATACTGATAACAACGTCTAATCATAGGCAACCTAAATCATATTCACAATCAGAAGTTGAATTTTTAATCAATTGCTCAACAAGGGGGCATATTATTGCTAAATGGATTTCACCAACGACAATTGGTTTCTGTTCGACACATTAAAACGCAGCGTAACTTGCTCAGCTGGCGCTTCAGCCATTGCTTGACCTTCTGCATGTTGGTTAAGTACTACGTGCACTTGGGGCGCTAAGTACTCCATAGCCTCTATGGTAATGCGATCGCCAAGCAGCATGGAATCCACCAGCACCATACGTTCACGCTGTTGGTCATATTGGAATGTTGAAAGATAGTTAAACACGCCTGTGCCTTGACTGGTTACTCGCATTACGGCCACGTATCCTTTGCCATCGTTCACAGGTGTAAGCGTATCGGTTAACACTAACAGCTGGCCACGTTGCGAACCTGCATCGTAACGGCCACTTGCTACCTGATTCTCATGATCAACGGTTTCAATAAATGCAAATGCGTGCGTTTCTGGGACTTTTACCGTCCATGGGTTTGGCGACTGAACATCAAATACCTCTTTCATTACCGAATTACTAGATAGCTGATGGCTTGGAAACTTGCTCAGAATCTCTTCATCGGTCAGGCTAAATCGGTAGACACCAGCAACGACGACGACAACCAACAAAACAATCGGGATAAGTAAAATCAGTGGAATAGGTAAAATTCTTTTTTTCATTAATGAGCTCAACGTACAAATGTCTGCGAGATAGAAACATATCCCCAAAATGACTTCAAGATACTGGATTCAGAACTGCTCCCGGTTTGAATCATTGTCGCACTTGTCGCCATGTATATCTTACTGAAGAGACGTATTGAGATTATTTAGGCATATCTATCTAAACTAAAGGTAGGTTAACACATCATTTAGCGTGAGGCGTTCGATATTATGAAGCAAGATATGAAAATACGCATGGCAGATTGCAGCTGTGGCCAAGTCAGCCTTGTTTGCCGCGGTGAACCGACCCGTTCATCGGTTTGTCACTGTTTCGAATGCCAGAAACGAACTGGCAGTGTCTTTGGAGTGCAAGTACGCTTCAACGTAGAGCAAGTCTCCGTGAACGGTGAGTTAGCCTCCTACACCCGAATCGCAGATTCCGGTAATGAAGTCAGCTATCAGTTCTGCCCTCGTTGCAGTACGACTATGCTGCTCAAACTTAGCGCCGTGCCTGAATCCATTGTTGTCCCTGTCGGCGTATTTAACGAACACGACTTTCCAGCGCCGAGCGTATCCGTTTACGAACAGCGCAAACATGGCTGGGTCAAATTTGAAGGAGAGATGGAGCACCTCGAGTAACATCGCATCAGGCATTACTTTCAGCCTAGTGGTCTGACTCCCCCAGTTTAATTCGGTGACAATAGGCGTTATAATCCCGCACTTCAACTAAGGATTACTGCTGTGATCACTAAGCTTCCTCGCTGGGTAGAGTATGGAGCACTACTACTCGCTATTCTTGCAGGGATCGTCAACGCCGTTGGCCTACTCGGGTTTCAGCATCAGGCCGTTTCACATGTGTCGGGTACCATCACGTTACTTGGCACCCAACTTCGCGAGTTTGATAGCCAGTCATTTCATTTACTTCTGGTGCTATTGAGTTTCCTATCCGGCGCCATTCTGAGTGGTGTTTTGATCGAAAATACCGCGCTAAAAATGGGCAGAAGATATGGTGTGGCCCTTTGCGTAGAAGGGGGGCTGCTACTCACCGCCTGCTACTTGCTCAACCTTAACTCACTGTATGGGCAGTATTTCGCATCTGCTGCGTGTGGATTACAGAACGCCATGATCACAACCTTCAGCGGTGCGGTAGTCCGTACAACGCACATGACGGGGATCGTTACAGATTTAGGCCTGATGATCGGCGCTAAACTGCGCGGTGAAAATTTTGACTACCGAAAAGCCAAGCTTTTTCTCTTTATTCTCACTGGTTTTATCCTTGGCGGACTTATCGGTGGCAAACTGTTTATCCGCCTTCAAGTCAATGCCTTAATCATCCCAGCTCTACTTGCATTTGGCCTCGCCATTTTTTATTGGTATCGGCTCAATGCTAATAAATATCCATAGACTACACTTTGTTTTGGGTTAATACTGGCAACTAATTTATTACTCATGTAACATTTACAAAACAAATCACTACAATTTGGTAAATAATTAGAATTCAATAGTGAATATTTAGCGTTAGTTAATGAATAGTATTGCAAGAATTAGCGAATACAGATATTCTCTCGCGCACTGATTAGATACGGATATTTAGTGAATAAGTATGCCAAGGAATTTGGCAATCATTTGACTAGTAACATGAGCAAACCCATGCACAATCAGAATCCATCGATTGAACAGCCAACGAAAAAAGGCAACTTTTGGATGTTTTTCATCCCTTCACTTCTTGGCCTGTTCCTTTTCATGGCACCAGTGAGCTATAACGGCGATCTCACTATCCCTGTCGCGGTACTCGCGAAATCGATTCAAGCTATCTTTGGTGACTACCTCGTCGGGACTGTTACCGCCATCATTGCGTTTATGGCGTCAATGTCCCTGCTTTACCGATTCTTTAAGCCTACGTTCATTTCAAACAATGAATTCCTAAACGGCCTTTTCTCGCCATCTCCACTTTGGCTAGCGGTACGTCTAGTTGGTGGCGCAGCGGTAGTAATGACATACTTCCAGTTCGGCCCTGAAGCAATCTGGGAGGAAAACACTGGTGGATTGGTACTAGAAGGTCTGCTTCCAACGCTATTTTCTGTATTTATTTTCGCTGGTTTGCTCCTACCACTGCTGCTTAACTTCGGCTTGCTGGAGCTATTCGGTACGCTACTAAGCAAAATCATGCGTCCGGTGTTCAACCTACCAGGTCGCAGTGCGATTGACTGTATGGCTTCATGGCTTGGCGACGGTAGTGTCGGTATCCTTCTGACCAGCAAACAATATGAGAACAAGTTCTACACTCAACGTGAAGCGGCTGTTGTAGGTACCACGTTCTCAGCGGTTTCTATCACATTCAGCTTGGTCGTTTTGGCTCAAGTTGAATTAGAGCACCTATTCTTACCGTTCTACGGCGCTATCTGTTTGGCCGGTATCGTAGCGGCGGTGATCATTCCACGTATTCCACCGCTAAGCCTTAAGAAAGACACATTTATCGATGGCACAGAGCCAGCAAAAGATGCCGATGCGATCCCTGCGGGCCACAGTTCTTTTTCATGGGGCCTTGAACTTGCTCTAACTAAAGCGGGCCAAGTGAAATCAGCGAAAGGTGTATTTGGAGAAGGCGTTCGTAACGCTATCGACATGGTATTTGGTGTACTTCCTGTTGTTATGGGCTTAGGTACCATTGCGCTGGTGATTGCCGAGTATACTTCTGTATTCAGCATTCTAGGTCAGCCATTTATCCCATTCTTGGAGCTACTCGGTATCCCTGAAGCCGTTCAAGCATCACAAACGATTGTTGTTGGTTTTGCAGATATGTTTATTCCAGCGATCCTTGCTGCTTCAATCGACAACGAAATGACTCGTTTTGTGATTGCAGCAATGTCGGTTACTCAGCTGATTTATATGTCTGAAGTGGGTGCACTGCTTCTTGGCAGCCGAATTCCAGTAAACATTGTGGAGCTGTTCATCATCTTCATTTTGCGTACCTTAATTACCCTCCCGGTGATTGCAGGTGTCGCACACTTAATTTTCTAATTGATAGAAATCGCAAAATACCATTTAAATCCCTCGACCTTGGTCGGGGGATTTTTGTATACAACGCGAAAAAATCCTGACCAGACTGATGCTTAGTCTCTTTGCTGATACAGCTATACAGTGACTTGCAACATATTTCATAAGGAAGTCAGCTATTAATCGATCATTTCATTGGTTAGAATATCGCCTTATACTTAATTACGACTTTAGTTTGAGTCATTGAATCTCCCAAATAGGAATTTCAGTATGAAATGGATTTTTTCAGTATTCCTTTTTCTTAGCTTTTCGATTCACGCCGCCCCGCTTGTTATTCACCACACAGACAGTTCCAAGACAACCTTGTCATTCGAGCAAATCACTCAAGATATTCCAAGTAGCGGGTTTGCCACGCACCTGCCGTGGTATGACGGCGCCAAAAGTTTCACAGGCATGCGCGTCTCTGACCTGATTGCTCATTTAGGTGTAAAAGACATAGGCGCTGTTTCTTTCGTGGCGTTGAATGATTACGCTGCCACGACCACCATTGCCGACATTCAAAAATATGAGCCAATCGTAGCGTATTTGATGGAAGGCAAGCGGATGAAAGTCAGAGACAAGGGGCCATATTGGTTGGTGTTCAACACCGACGGCTATCCAGAAACCAACAATGAAGTGTTTTACACCCAGATGGTTTGGCAAATCGACGAGATTATTCTTCACCCCAAGAAGTAATGAGGTGTTAACCCAAAGTTATGCATAGCTTTTTATCTAAGTCGAAGACGTTACTTATATTGCTGACCGTTGCTCTCATCCTCGCGAATGTCTATATCGTGACCGCGACACGAGATTTGGCGAAGTCCTACTCGGCTCAGCAAAACCAAGCGACTTGGTTCTTATTCCAATTAACCAAAGAGTTTTCGGAGTTAGTTGCCATTGGGCCGTATATGCTGGAAAACCCAGCCAATCAATCGAAAGTTTGGCTGAAGTACGAACTCACATGGAGCCGATTCGATCTACTGTTAAACAGCCGTGAATCCGACACATTCATGTCCCTTGAAGGTGCACGCCCATTTTTCAAAGAAATATTTATCGATTACCAAAACATGGAGCCCATACTGGAACAGGTCAACGATCAAAAATCTCTGCTGACTCTCACTGATGGCCTAGATAAGATTTATTACGATATGATCGGCTACGTGAATCAAAACTTCCGATTAAAAAGTCCACTTTACCAACAACAAATGGCTTTGGCACAAGAGCTTAGCTACATTCAATACCTACTGATGTTTTTGCTATTTTGCTGCGCCGCACTGGTCACTTACATACTCCACCAAGAGTCTCTTCACCATAAAAAGCTTGCCTTCACCGATACATTAACGGGGATTAAAAACCGTTTCTCCTTGTTTGAAGCCCTTGAAAAGCAGCATAAATTCGCCGAGTTTACGGTTGTATTGCTCGATTTAAATGGCTTTAAAGAGATCAATGATACTTATGGTCACCTAGCGGGTGACGAAGCACTGGCGCAAACCGCATGGCGACTCAATACATTTATCCCACTCAGTAATTACCATGTTTATCGCATGGGTGGCGATGAGTTCACACTGGTGCTCGAATCGACTAGCTTGGAAGATGTTGCTCAGTTTAACGAGCTTATCTTGGCGTGTTTTAATGAGAAACTAATTTTAAAATCAGGGGAAAGTGTCCAGCTCGGTGCAAGCCTAGGCTTTAGCCGCTACCCAATTGATTCAACGGATATTAACCACTTATTGTCGATTGCCGATAAGAATATGTATAAGATGAAGTTTGAGAAAGAAGATGGCTAACGAGTAGCCATCTTTCTATTTGTTTGGTAGCTAAGCCCTAGTAACTAAAATCCACTACAGCTTGCTGTCCGTTGACTAATGTCACTTCCGAGAACTTATCACCGGTCGAGTTTGCCGTAGGTGCCATTGGAATAATGATTTCTGGATTGTACTCAATCGCATCATCGCCATCCCCATCGCAAGCAAAGGCAACCATATAATCGCCCGCAGTTAGGAAACCAAACTGATAGGTACCGTTGTCCGCGACTTCGACTGATGCGACTGGCGCAATACTACCGTCAGGTATGGCAGGCTCTCCAGTAAAGGTTTCATCATCGGGGTCAACCAAATCAATCAGTAAGCCGCTGTCTAAACCACCACCCGAGTACAAATACACCATGCTACTGCTGTCTAGCGAACATGCATCGCCTTCATCAAACAAATTGGTGTCTACTGTACCAGAGAGCGATACCGCTTCACTGTTATCAACAATAGTCACACCGTGAGGTTTTAAAATGTAGCCGTTGTTATTCCCTTGGTTCCCTCTCATAACCAAGGACATCCTCAATACAAACTCGATGGTGAACGCTTGGACACTCTCGGTACCGACTTCAAACTCACCCAGCTTAAGCTTATTGCTTGGCTGCTTTAAGTTCTGTTGGCCATTGTTGTCTACCACATAGCTGACGCCCGATTCGTCACTAATATGAAGAATCAGATTTTCATAGCTACCGACAGGCACTACTTGGTTGGAGACAATGAGTAGAGAGTCCGTCCCTTGGTAGTCCAACAAATCTACTTGCACGTAATCGTTCGCACCGCTATCCACATCAAGAAAGATAGATTCTTCATCAGACACAACTAATTCAACTTGATCAAAAGCGATCACCACCTCTTGAGCACTGTCGACCGGAGCATCAGAGACAGAAAACGAGATAGACGCCGACCCACTTGAGCCGCCACTGTCATCCCCACCACAGGAGACCATTAGCAATGAAAGTGCAAATGCACCCAACCCTTTTACAATACGCATAGCCATTTCTCCCCTACCGAGCGTACCCAACCTAAATTATGGCTAAAGGTATTTACTCAGAGCGAAGAATGACAAATATGTCCCAACGAAAGATAGAAAAGTGCTAATGATGTTTTCATCATTAGCACTCAAAGCTGAAACTATGACAGTGCGATGAGTTCGCCTCGGCTTACGCAATATCCGTCGGTATCAAATCGACTCAGTAAGCTACCATTTTTGACCAACTCCAACTGCCTCACATCGGCAAACTGCCAAGTTTTCCACTGATAGCACATCTTATTTTCTTCTACCCACCAGTACCCCTCATCCTCATCGTTAGGTCTATCGGACATACCGTACATACGGCCATCAGCTTGGAAAGTGATTCTATAAGGGATGTTAAAACAATCACTTGTCAGCAATTGATGACTATTTAGAACCTCTCTGATCTGCGTACCGTTTAAATGCTCTCCTTCAGAGTTTTCTATTCGCTCTAAAGGGAGTATTTGCTTAGCGAGTTGAGACAATTGTCTTACGCCTTCCCGGATATTTACTTCTTCAATTGAATTGAAACTCAGGCGAAAGCCGTTGTTGCAGGCGTTGGTAAAGTAATACTGCTCGCCAGGGTTGATTAATATCCCCTGCTTCTCCGCCAATATTGCCAGCTTATTGGCATCAAACCCTTGAGTGTAGTTAATCCAAAACGCTGTGCCCGCTAATGACGGCACAACCCCAGACTGAGGGAAGTAATAGTTCAACGCCTTTTCCATGGTCAACCATTTACTGCGCAGGCTTTTCAGCAACTTCTGAATGAGAGCGTCGTAATAACCAAGGCTTAAGAACAGCGCTAAAGTTTGGCAGTTATTCTGAGGCGGATAGCTATGACTTTTACGCTGTAACTCTTTCGCACGTTTAATGAACGGTGCAGCCGCCACCACAAAGCCAATCCGAAGTCCTGGGGCAATCGTAGAAGAAAAGCTCGATAAATAGATGATTCGCTCAGTAGTGAACTCGCCTTTTAACGCGGGTATATCTTGGTCGATGAAGTTAACCTCATGCTCATAATCATCTTCAACGACCAAGAAATCATTGGTTTTCGCCGATTCAATAAGTTGTTCACGCCTTTCGGTTGGCATCCTCACCGACGTTGGAAATTGATTACTTGGCGTTGTGTAGACGATGTCGCATTTCGCAAGTTCATCGTTCACCACCAATCCTTTATCATCCACAGCCAGTGGAATCACATTAGATTGTTTGGCACTGAGTTGAGTGTATGCCTCTGGGTAACCTGGGTTTTCGATACCAACATTGGTTTGCTTGGAGGTGAGCGTTCGACTGATAAGATACAAGCTTTGCTGCGTTCCCAGAGTCACCAAGATCTCATCCGCTTGAACAAAAATACCTCGTCGAGGCAATACACGCGTTCGAATCTGCTCTATGAGATCATCGTAATCATTGTTCGAGGACGTCCACTGCTTGCTGTTGGCTTTATTTGACGACTGAATACTGCATTTTCGCCATTCGTTAACGGGAAAGACCGACTCATCAACCATCCCATGTACAAAGCGGTACGGGTAGTCCTGAAGCTCTCTGGTTGGCTGAGCATGTTCGTCTGCTTCAGTGACTAAGTATTGCTGCCAATCGAGCTCATTGGTTGCCGAGGCCGTCACCCTAGCTGAATGCAACACTAGTTCAGGGTTGACATAATAACCTTTGCGCTCCTTTGACACAAAAAAACCTTCTTCATTAAGCTGCTCATATACTCTAAGTACTGTATTTCGAGACACCTTTAGACTCATCGCGAGTTTGCGTGAAGAAGTAACTGGTGTATCACGATCCACAAAGCCATTCATAATCGCCTGCGTAATAGCTGTCTTAATCTGATCTTGAAGTGAAAGCTGATGATTCGGATCGACGTGGATGTACTTCTCTAGCATACGGCCTCGATGCTTAATGATGATTTAAACAGTATTGGTAAACGAAGTGTTAAATTCCGAGAGCAGAGTCTCAAAGGTGAGATGTTGTACGGTTAGCGGCCGTTTGACCGCTAACTTTTTGAACTGAGTAGAATTAATTAATTAGACTGGTTAATTCTTCCTCAACTATCACTAAACCTCGTTCAATCAATGTGTTCTCAATCGTCAAAGCGGGTAAAAAACGAATCACGTTACCTTTAACGCCGCAGGACAACAGAATGAGTCCGCGCTTCGCACTGGCTTGAACTAGCTGCTTAGTTTGCTCAACCAAGGGTTCACCCGTCTGTGGATCATTGAGCTCCATTGCTATCATTGCGCCTACTTGGCGTACATCACCAATAGCAGCAATCCGACCCTGCATTTCATTTAGGTGTCGTTTAAACTCTGCCCCTACTTCATTTGCCTGATGACAAAGCGATTCTTGCTCAATAATGTCCAATACTTGAAGTGCAGCAACACAAGCGAGAGGAGAGCCTGCGTATGTACCCCCTAGACCACCTGGGTTTGCAGCGTCCATGATGTCCGCTCGACCGACCACAGCAGAGATAGGGAATCCACCAGCAATACCTTTCGCCATGGTTGTGATATCTGGCACCATATCTAGGTGTTCAGATGCAAACATCGCTCCTGTGCGAGCAAAGCCCGTTTGTATTTCGTCACAAATCAATACGATACCGTGTTTATCACAGATTTCTCGTACCGCCTGTGCCCACTGAGCTGGAGCTGGGTAAAAACCGCCTTCACCTTGTATAGGCTCGAAGATGATGGCGGCTACCCGGTTAGGTTCTATGTCGCAGCTAAACAAATCATTCAGAGCGTTTAGGCTGCTTTCAATCGAGACACCGTGATACTCGTTGGGAAACGGCGCGTGATAAATTTCATTGGGAAACGGTCCAAAGCCCGCTTTGTACGGGGCAACTTTACCTGTTAAACCCATACACATATTGGTTCGGCCATGAAACCCTCCTTTAAATGCAATCACACCACTGCGCCCAGTATGAGCACGCGCCACTTTAATTGCATTTTCAACGGCTTCTGCGCCGGTAGTCAGGAATATCGCTTTCTTATCAAACTCACCTGGCGCCTTATCCACCAGCTTTTCCGCCAATTCTACAAAGCTTGGGTATGGCGTCACCATGGCACATGTATGACTGAATTTGTCTAACTGAGCTTTCACGGCCTCGATGATTTTCGGGTGGCTATGGCCCGTATTGGTCACTGCAATACCAGAGGCAAAGTCGATGTATTCATTCCCTTCCACATCGAAAACCAAAGCATTGCTTGCCGACTCAGCATAGATAGGAGCAAGATTCCCCATCCCTTTCGCAATTACTTTGTCTTTGCGGCTCTGCCAATTCAAGTTTGTCATTTTATTCCCTCACTATGCTCACATGCCGCCTAGGCAGATGTATTTGGTGTTCATGTACTCTTCAATCCCTTGTTTCGCACCTTCGCGACCAAAGCCCGATTGCTTAACGCCTCCAAATGGCGCAACCTCAGTAGAGATGATGCCTTCATTTAGCCCCACCATGCCGTATTCCAACTGCTCAGCAATACGGAACGCTCGATTGATATTTTGGGTGTAGAAATAGCTTGCTAAGCCGTAAATGGTATCGTTGGCTTGCTCAATCAGGTCTTGTTCATCTTTGAAACGAATGATCGGCGCTACTGGGCCAAAAATTTCTTGCTGAACAATCGACATCTGCTTAGTTACGCCGGTTAACACCGTTGGTTGCACAAAATTCCCGGGTAAACTTTCACCGCCAAAACGAATGGTTGCCCCTTGCTCAACCGCAGTAGAGACCATTTTCATTACGCTGCCTTTTGCTTTCTGGTCAATAACTGGCCCCACCACAATGCCAGGCTCCAGCCCATTACCTATGGTCAGCTTGCTGACCGCGGCAACAAACTTATCGACGAAGGAATCGTAGATGTCATCTTGTACGTAGAAGCGGTTCGCACATACACAGGTTTGCCCGGCATTACGAAATTTTGATGCCACAGCGCCTGTAACTGCGGCTTCAACATCCGCATCGTCAAAAACAATGAATGGTGCGTTACCACCGAGTTCCATAGAGGTTCTCTTAACGGTATCCGCTGTCTGCTTTATTAGAGCGCGTCCCACTTCTGTTGAGCCCGTAAAAGACAGCTTCTTGATGTCTTCATGGTTACAGAAAATTTCTCCGACCATGACTGAAGAATGGCTGTTGATGACAATCAACAAATCTTCTGGCAACCCTGCTTGATAGGCTAATTCTGCAACGGCATACGCGCTCAATGGGGTCTGATTAGCTGGTTTAACTAAGCAACTACACCCAGCAGCCAAAGCTGGTGCGGCTTTTCGTGTCAACATGGCAATAGGAAAATTCCACGGAGTAATGGACGCCGTCACACCCACTGGTTGTTTAATGGTCATCAAGCGCTTATTGCCAGCAGGCGTTGGAATTGTGTCACCATAGGTTCGTTTACCTTCTTCAGCGAACCATTGCACAAAACCCGCCCCATACGTCACTTCGCCCTTGGCTTCAGCAAGCGGCTTACCCTGCTCAACAGTCATTATGTAAGCAAGATCATCGGCATTTTCGATCATAAGGTCGTACCAACGCTTTAATACCGCACTGCGCTCTGCCGCTGTTTTTTGCTGCCAAAGTACCTGAGCTGCTTTCGATTTAGCGATTCGCTCATAGATATCTGCACTTGATAAAGAAGGGACATAACCAATGATCTTTTCATTCACTGGGTTATAGACAGCAATCGCGTTGTCGCTTTCTTCACACATGAAGCTCAACAACGATTTGTTAACAACTTGTTCCATTTACCTTCACTCCAATCTAGAAGATGTTGAGTTAAGCATATGACAGAGTGAGCGTCAGCATTAGAACCAGATTGCTAGTAACGATGGTACCAAGCAAATTTTCACTGGTACCATCTGAAGTCCCTATCTGGTTCTAACGCCAAAAATCCTCTCCACCTATATTGAGTAATGAAACATTTATGCAACATCTCGGATGCATAAACACAAAACACAAAAAGGACGAGGACAACGATATGTCTACTACGAAAGGAAGAAAACTGCTTAGTGGTCTACTAGCTGCTGCCATTGGTGTTTCATCACTTGCTGCTTCTGCTCTATCTTACGCTGCTGAGTACAACTGGCGCTTTGCAAACTTGTATGGCCGAGGAACGGCTTACGGCGAAGTGTATGAAAACCTAGCGAAAAATATCGAAGTAATGTCGAACGGACGTATCGAAGTCCAAGTACTATATTCTGGAGAGGGCGTTGGCACGAGTGGCATCCTTTCTGCTGTTAAATCTGGCCTAGTCACTATGGGAGCTCCCTTCCAATCAATGCACGCCGGTGAACTTCCTGCAGGTGTGGTAGAGATTGGTTTACCTGGCGGTACTGCTGATGTGGGTGAACTTTCAACACTATTCCACGAGCAAGGCTGGTCGGAGATTTTAACTGAAGCGTACGGCTCTCAAGGCATGACATGGCTATCACCTTACATCCAACCACCGGTGTACATCATCACTAAGAAAGAAATCAAATCGATTGAAGACTTCAAAGGCCTGAAAATCCGTGCTCCAGGTGCTTACGGTAAGTTCCTACGTAACTTGGGTGCTTCCCCAGTATCATTGGCTTGGAGCGAAATCTACACTTCTCTAGCCACTGGTGTTATCGATGGTTCAATTGGTTCAAACATGATTGACCACAGAGACGGTAACCACGTGGAAGTGGCTAAGTACATGTACCGTTTACCACTTGCAGGAGCTCAGGTTCTTCCGATTGTCGTGAACACTAAGCAATTTAATAAGCTGCCAGAAGATCTACAAGCCATTGTAAGAGCAGCAACGACGGTGCACTCACAAGAGCAAATGACCAAGTCTATCCTATGGGAATCTCAAGCCGTTGCTCAAATGGAAGAGAAAGGTCTGAAGTGGAGTCCGGAACCGAGCACAGCAGATATCGAAGCATGGCGTAATGCCGGTAAGTCACTGGCGAAAGAGTACTCTAATCAAGACAAATACTCGAAGCAGCTTGTTGAACAGCTAGAAAAGTTATAAATCGTCCCAACCTAGGTGAGCCTCGTGCTCACCTTTTCTTTTTCAAGCAGGATGGAGAGCAGGATGCTAGAAAAACTATTAGTCCAATATTGCAAAAGTGTACGGTTCGTCGTGTGGGCCATTGGCCGGAGCGTTTCGTTCCTAATGCCAGTGCTGGCGTTTATCGTAGCCTACGAAGTGTTTGCGCGTTATTTTCTCGATGCACCAACAATTTGGGCTTACGACACATCACTGTTCCTATTCGGCTATATCTCTGCTCTGGGTGGTGCGTATGCCCAACAAAAGAAATCGCACATCAATGTCGACATCCTGTACCTACACGTCTCGATCACGGTTCGTCGAATTTTCAGCATTATCACGATACTGCTGGCCGTCGCGTTCCTTGTCGTGATGACTAAAGTCAGTTTTGAAAAATTCCTTGAAACTGTGGAGTACGGTTACAAGCTTCAATCTGAATGGGCGCCAAACGTTCACCACTTTTGGTTCATGATTTGTGTGGCGGGTGTCTTATTCATCGCCGAATACACAGCCCAATTGATTTGCCACGTATTCTGGCTGCTCTCCAAGCGAGACCTGATGCCAGGTATTTATGAAGAACAAGTCCATACAGCGCAACAACAACCGGACAACGCTGAAACGAAAAAAGCCAATCAAAAGGAAGTGATTGAAGTGCCAGTAGGAGGCCAACATGGGAATTGAGTTACTAACACTGGTCCTTCTAGGCTGTATTCTGGTCACGTTCGCGCTAGGCGCTCAGGTTGGGCTTGCACTGGCTGGGATTGCAATGGGCGTAGGCTATCTGTCGTGGGGAGATACGCTATTTAACATCATTCCGACCACCATTGAGTCGACCTTCTTCAGCTTCATCTTGCTGGCTATCCCTCTATACATTTATATGGGCCAGCTTCTTACTCGCTCAGGAATTGGGGATGCGATGTTTAATGCTAGCCAACTGATTATTGGGCGAGTACGTGGCTCATTGGCTATCAGCGTGATCGGCGTGTGTTCGATGATTGGAGCCATGGTTGGCATCATCGGGGCAGGCATCATGACTTCAAGCAGTATTGCTCTCAAACCCATGCTAGACCGGGGTTACGACAAGCGTCTCGCACTGGGTGTCATCATGGCCGGTGGCTCGCTAGGGATTCTTATTCCACCAAGTATTCCAATGATCATGTTTGCATCCGCCACGCAAAATTCGGTTGGCCGAATGTTCTTAGGCGCCATGGGCCCTGCATTGATCACCATTATTTTGCTGATCACCTATGTAGTGATTACCTGCAAAATGAACCCGACCAAAGCGCCTCTAGACGCAGAGAATGATATTCAAGTACCGAAAGGCCTTGAAATGTTTAAAACCATTCGCGATGGAGCGTCTTCTTTAGTCCTCATTGTTGCGGTATTAGGCAGCATCATTATGGGTATCGCTACCCCTACCGAATCTGGCGCGATAGGAGTTGTCGGCGCGATCATCCTTTCAATCTTATTTAAGCGCTTTAAGCCACAAATGATGCACAAAGCCGGCGTACAAACGGCACTGTTAGTGAGCGTGGCGATGTGGATTATTCTAGGCGCCTCCATTTTCAGCAACTTCCACTTGCTGATGGGCGTGCAGAACATGGTGGCGAGTTTCGCTACCAGTATCGATCTGCCACCAATTATGATCATACTGATGTTCCAAGTCATCATGCTGTTACTGGGCTTTATCATCGACGAGTTCATTATTGTGTTGATGTGTGCCCCTATTTTCACTCCGGTTGCGGTGATGCTCGGCTATGACCCTATCTGGTTCGGTGTCTTGATGATCCTTAACATCGTTATCGCCGTCCAAACACCACCTTATGGTTTCGCTCTTTTCTACCTCAAAGGCATTGCGCCTAAAGGTATTACAATGATGGACATCTACCGTTCCATCACCCCTTTTGTTTTAGTCCAAGTCAGCGTTCTGATCCTCTGTATGTGTTTCCCAGAAATCGTACTTTGGTTACCTAATAAAATGATGAATTAACTTTGGTTTATATACACCCCACATCTAGCAATAGGTGTGGTCGGCTTGTTGCACCCTGAAAGTTAGCCAACCTAGCCTAACTGCCGTATCAGGACCTTACAAAATGGAGAATAAAAGGATGAAGTTTCCTATCACCGTTCCATTCCTGTTGAGTGGATTCATGGTACACGCAACATCGGCAGAGACTATCTTGGCAGATGATTTCAACTCAGGCTTGTCACAGTGGCAGACTAGTGGGGACGCGTCTACTAACAGCAGTTATGTTATAGATGGCCTTTCAGCCTACCTGAAAGTGACAGGGAGTATCACTAAGCAAATTGATACTGCTCATTACTCAAACCTAGAAGTCAGCTATTCGATGGCTGCGCGGCTACTAGAAGATCCTGACTACTGTCACGCGGAATACTCGCTTGATGGTGGCACGTTTACTAACCTATCTACCTTAGGCAATGGCCAAGATAACGGTTCTTTTTACTTTAATAGCCAGTCATTACCTAATGCTACAACCCTTACGCTCCGATTTCGTGCAGCAACAGGCACTGCTGACCACTGCTACGTAGAAGATGTTGCCGTGACAGGCGATGCTAGCTCGGTTAACCCTGAACCGCAAATCTCTGTCAACGAGACAGTTCAGTTTGGCAGTGTCACTGTAAATGAAACCGTGCAGCAGAACCTCACAGTAAGCAACTCAGGCGCGGCACTACTTAACATTGGTAGTATTTCCTCTCCAAGCAGCAACTTCAGCTTATCAAATGATAGTTGTACTGGTAGCAGTTTAAATGCCGGCGAAACGTGTCAGATGTCAGTGACCTTTTCTCCGGTGTCTGTCGGCAGCTACTCTAGCTTACTCACCATATCCAGTAACGATCCAAACAACGCAAATACTGATGTCTCTTTGCTCGGATACGGCAGCGCCGATTCTGGCGATGGATACGTTGAAAATTATCAACCGTTGAATGGCAGTGGTAATGTCACACGTACTGAACTTACCCATGCCCAGCTAAACAGTAACAACCCGATTACCCAGTTGGTATCGACTCAAGCGTTCAGTCTGCCTGCTGACGCCGCTCAGCCAAGCCACCAATTTGAAGGGAGTTTAAAACTCACTTCCCCAGCTACTGCGGGTATCGGTCAGTTTACCGAACATAAAGACACCTACCGCTATACTTCGAATGCCGATGACCCTCGTAAGCACATTCCAGAATTCAACTTTGAATTTGTACAAAGTGGCACCCACCTCATCCCAGTACAACGTGGGATTCAACTGGGGGCTCATCCATACTGGGAATACATCTTAGAGCCAGGCCGAGTGTGGAAGGAAACAGGCGACAACGGCGATTCCCGTGCTGCGTTCCCATTCTCTATTATGCAGAAAAATTCCAACTGTGTTCATAACGGCTTAATGACATTCACGTTTAATGATCAATCAGTCAGTCAGGTGGCTTACCAAATAGCCTCTGAAACTTGTCTTTACTACCAATTTGATATGTGGGGAAGTACCGATGCTGAATATACGCCAAAATCCATTGCCAATAGCTTATCGATCAAGCAGGCCCACCAGACGTACGAATCCAGTAAGATCGAGATGCGCCCAATCAGCCAACTAGCCGCTGATTACCCAACGTTGAATATCGACACCAATAATTTTGGCCACGCAAGCGAAGTGACGCCAGAGTATATGTCGGTATTCGGTGTGTTCTTCGAAGGCATCCATTACACCGGTGGATGTGAAACCCGACAAGGCATGCACCCCTACTGTGATCGCTTACGTGTTCCTTCGTACTCAACTGCTAAAACGACTCTTGCTGGCACCGCCTCAATGCGCCTAGAAACACTGTACCCTGGCTATATGGAAAGTCGATTAACCGACTTGATTCCTGAAGCGGCCGCTGATCCTGAAGGGGACTGGGTAGACGTTACACCAAACAATGCGATTGATATGGCAACCGGTAATTACCGCCTGTCATCAGGTTACTTGAGCGATGAATACTCTACCGCCAATGACACTGGCTTCTTCTTAGTGCTCGATCACCAAGGCAAATTGGATTACTCAGTCAGCCGTTACCCGAGAAAAGCACAGCCAGGTACGTTCTTTAACTACCACACGACCGATACCTACATCGCGACTGTCGCGGCGCAAAACTTCATAAAAGGAGAACGTGGCAATCAAGTTGATATCTTCGACAACATCATTGTTGACGATATCTGGACACCACTGAACGTTGACGAAGGGACCAAAGATACTCGTAGAACTTACGACTCAGAGGGCATGCCTTTTGGTGGTTACGGGCTAACTTATCTTCGTGACGACATCGTAAAACTAGTGAAATTCACCTCGATTGATCAAGGTGTAATCAATGGCCAAGCTATGCTTGACCCAGCAGAGTTGCGCATCGCAATGTTCCAAGACCCAAACACTCCTCCGTTGGACGTGCGCAGCGACAGCAAGTACTACAGCAATAGTGTATGGGCGAAGCTCAAAACCGTTGCTGGGAATTGTGAGATTTACGCGCCGTACATGTCTGGCTATGGCGGTATCCAATTTGTTATGTTGCCAAATGACGTCATCTACTACTACGTCAGTGACAACAATGAATTTGTGTGGGACAAAGCGCTAGAAGAAGCCAATAAGCTGGCTCCTTATTGCCCTTAGTTTCAAAACGATACGAGTACAAAAAAGCCCAACCGATAGTTGGGCTTTTTTATTTATTGTCAATGTACTAGCGGTAAATAGATTTTGTAGACTGGCGAACAATCAAGTCTATCGGCGGCAGTCTCGCTTCATGGCGCTCGCCAGTCAGTAGGTTCAAAATCGAGTGCGCACATACCGCACCAATCTCTTCGATCGGTTGCCTTAGCGTGGTGAGCGCTGGGGTAAAATAGTACGAGGTTGGCAGATCATCGAAACCAATCACCGAGACATCTTCAGGTACGCGATAACCTCGATCGGTTAGTGCTTTAATTGCGCCATAAGCAGTTTGATCATTCGCGGCGAATAATGCCGAGAAATGCACCTTCGATTCCAATAGTTCAATGGTTTTCTCGTAGCCAAGTTCTGAGCTGAAATCACCTTGTTTCACTAGCTTAGGATTAACTTTAATATCCGATTCCTGCAACGCTTTCTTATAGCCTTCAAAACGATCGCCAGAGTCAGGCTGACTACTCAAACCCTTAATATGTGCAATGTTCACATGACCCAGCTGCAACAAGTGCAGTGTCGCAATGTAACCACCAAGGACATTATCTAGATTGAGTGAGCGTACATTATTACCGACAACATCGTACCCAACAGTCACCATAGGTATAGTTTCGGCGGTTTTTAGGATTAAGTCTTCTTGAAGGTTGCCTGTCACGACGATGATGCCATCGACATTGCTTTTCACTAGGTACTCAAGAGCATGCACTTCCAGCTTACTTTGCCAATGCCCCGTTGCAATCACAAGTGAGTAACCCTGAGAGATCAGCACCTTCTCCATATCATTCAAGATACGGCTGGTATAAGGGCTGTCTGGGTGTTGGATCAGTACACCAATGGTCATAGAACGACGATTAGTATTCTGTTGCATTTGAAAGTTGGGCTTGTAACCCAGTTCGTTGATCGCCTGTTCTATATTCTGACTTTTCTCGTCGGAGACATAGGTCGTGCGATTTAAAAAGCGAGATACTGTACTAGGCGATACGCCAGCGAGTCGGGCGACATCATAAACCGTGGGTGCTTTTTTCTTTTTGGCCATAGTCAGTATCTTGCTTGCAGTTTAATTGATAGAAATGTAAGAGCCTGTCCCTGTTTGGTCAAACACCTTAATCTGCGAGTGAGATCTCAGTGAGAAACCAAGCGTTCACTTGGTTTCTCTTTAACCACTTTGGGTTTAATACTCGCTTTAACACCACTAAATGGATCTGTTCCCATATAGATAGGCAAAGATCATCCCTGGCCTAAAGTAACGTCCTGCGGTGTACTTAAGCCCAGTACTGAGCAGCCATTTATGCAGAGTAGAGTGACGATCTTTCGCTAACTTGTCACCGATTAACAGTGTAAATTGATCCAATGACTGGCTGAGGTCTGGGTTAACCCTACCATCAGACAACAGGCAATCAGAACGGGTTAACCAATCAATTAGTTCCCTCGATTGTTGCTCATCGCAGTTCAAGACTTTCGCCATCTCATCAGCCGTCACTGCCACAGAGCAATTAAAGCCTTCCGGAGCCGCAAAAGGTATTTTGGCATAGTGATACAAGGCGGTGTACACCGTGTCCATCAACTCTTCGGCTTGCTGTTTTTTACCGGCTAGCCTTAATGCTGTCGCGACACTAAACTGAACCCCAATCCACACATCTTGCGCTTGGAACGCATTATGAGGTGCGCCATTAGCCAAAGTCATGTTAGCCACACCCAGTTTAGGGCTGTTGATCTGAAAGTTGTGTTTGTACACATAATCCAACGCGCGACTGATTCGCTGGTGATCGAATAGCCCCTCTAACCCAACAAGTTGCAAGTAGCTATCGGCTAGCAAGGCGTCGCCAAAGCTGTTGTCCGAGTCGAGCAGCAATGCTTGATATTCATCGGTAAAGACCTGTGGGGCCAATTCCAACATTTGCTGTTTTTTAAACAGACGCTGCTCAAGTTTGCTTTGCTGACTATCCAAATCGCACTCGTCTAGATACGCATTGAGTGTATTTTTATCTTGGATAGCATCGCCACACAGCTCAATCCCAATCGATTTTAGTGCCTCTAATCCCTTACCGGTCAAATGCTTGGTTTGAACTGGAGTGACAAAGAAGTGGTAATAGCCTTGGCGCTCATCCCATAACCCGCTTTCTAACGTTGTCAGTGCAGCATCAGAGCGCTGGCGGTATTCCAGTGCAAGCTCTGGTTGTTCCAATAAAACGGCTAACTCAGCTGCTGCTTTCAACCCTGCAGCCCACAAGCTGGCACAGTAAATTGAAATGCCGTGGGAAGATAAGTTATCAAAAGTATCATCCGTACCACGAGTATGAGGTAGCGTGTCCCCTTCTTCAATCAGAGAAGATAAAAACTCGATGCTCTCTTGGATAGCCGGCCAGCATGCAGCGACTAAAGAGAGGTTACCGCTGTGTTGGTAATGGCGATAAACCATTAAAATGTACTTCGGTGCTAAGTCTTTCCACTCTTTGACGTTGTGCCAGCTGTATGCATCGGGCTGGATGTCATACGGGCTGCCTAAATCGTGAATCACAGCACCACGCACTGCACGCACACCTTCATACTTACTATCCACAAGCTCCGCATAAGGCTTATCTTCATATTCCCAATAGCGTCGTTTGGTTGCATCGCTGGCAAGAATCGCATCGGCGAATGCTTGCATCACACAGCCGTCAAGCTCTGGTAGTAAATACAACAAAGAAAACGACCCGTAGAAGTACACATCTAACGAGTTAAAGAATGGGTAATCGACACACTCTTTCACCAAAAATTTGTCCTGCTTATCCCACACGGTTGATTCAGCCAAGAAAGACAAGGTATTCATTGCCATAGTGGCAAACCGTTGCGCTCGTTCAGAATCTTGAATCTGTTGTTGTGTTTGTAGCAAGAATGCATTTTGCTGCTCAACAATTTGCGCCTCGATTGCATCGAGTTGAGGCAATAGGAAGGCTAAGATCTGCTGAGCACGAGATGGCTGCTCAAAAAACTGCGTGTAGGCTTTGTCAGACTGCCAACCATTAAGCAGAATTTTGCTGTGATCCATGACTTGAGCAAAACGCAATTCAACACTCTCATTTGGCTGCAGTTCAACCTGAACGGTGACCAGAGACGACAAACCTTCGCGACCACTGTAAATGCCGTGGTCGAAATGATTGTTGGTGCGCCCAGTACTCAAAGCAGCGACCACTTGCTGATCGACTTTACTGCTGTACAGTGACGATTTCACCGATACGGTTACTTTGCCGCTCTCAAGCTGGCTGTTATTGGCTTGAACGCCGTATACCACTTCCCCTTCTATATCCGAAGCGTAAGGAGAGTCACTCGCCAGCGTCACTCCGCTGAAACTGGATTCTTCCCCGGTAATTTGAAGCGGGTTATGGCTTTGTGCAATTGGGTTTTGAGTCAAAGTGCACGCCGAGTCTTGGATACCATCGCGTCCCTTTCGGTAAGTAGAACCTAACAGGTTGTTGAACGGCTGAACTAAGGTGACGACTTTGACCTGTGAACTATTATTGGTCAGCTCAAAATGATTCCAGTGAGCAGGTAACGAACATAAACGTTTGTCATCTTTCACTACCGGCGACACGACTTTACGCTCGACCGTAACCCCAGAAAACTCTGAGTAACGATAATGAGCCATTGGGTACAATGCCTGATACGTTACGTCGTCACTCGATATAGATTCAACAGCAGCACGACTATCAGCAGTCAAAGACTGGCTTCGCACCGAAGTATTAACAAGTAGACCATTGAAAAAATCCAATGCGACTAAAATTTGCGTCTCAATTGCGCGTGGATTTTGTACAATGTGGCGCTTAGTTTTATCATTAAATTCGATATTCCAACGTTCAAATGAGTCTTTATTATCTAAATAAAACTGTCCACTTTCCAATGCAGATTTAATATCTAATAGTGCTAATTCATCTGAAGATAAATTGATACCACCTTGACCAAACTTAGCAGGATAGTAATTTATAAAACTTGTTAAGTGACTTAATGAATATATTTCAAGATTATTCAAACTCGGGACATCCATCACCGAAAGATAATAGTCATTGAAATGAATATCTTGATCCTGACAATCGATAAAGATACCAGGAATGAAGCTAAAGTTAGGTGTGTCACCCTTAGCAGTTAGCGTGAACGTATTGCCAATACCACCTACCGCCATTCCTGTATTTTCAGGCGTCGTTGAAATCGGCGTATACCATGGTTGAATAAACTCTACTGCATCCCCTTTGCGGCACAATTCACTAGCTAGCCCTGAATAACTTGTATATGGAATTTTATTCTTCATATTTAAAATCCAATATTGAATATTTTATTTTGCTTGTTAATATCATCATCAAATGGAGATATTACAATGTTCAAAATCAAGAAAGATAATTTTAATAATTTAAGCGCTGTCAAAATATTAAATCCAAACCTTGGTATAGAAGTTCAAATAATCGAAGAGTTTGGGGCTATTGTTAATAAATACATTGTTAATCATAGTCCATTCTCCTTTATTTCTGGTTACCAAAACTGTGATGATTTAATGCATCAACACCCTTTTTTCTCTCGTAGTGCCAAGCTCTTCCCCTTCCCTAACCGGCTCAACCTAGGCCACTATCAGTACAATCAGCAAAGCTATCAGCTTCCAGCGAACTTCCCTTGGTCCGCTCATGCTGTTCACGGGCTCGTTTACAATCAGCCATTTAAATTGATTGACTCACAAGCGAGTGAGCAGCACGCTGAAATCACCCTTCGCTTTAGCACGCAGGATCTCGACCAATCGTCACTGCACTCAGGCTACCCATTTGGATTTCAGCTTGATATTCAGTACCGAGTAGAGGCATCAGGGCAATTAAGTTGCTCTACGCACATCACCAACCTTGGTGACGATACAATGCCTATGGGCGATGCTTGGCACCCTTATTTCACCCTTGGTTGCCCCCTCGATAACTGCACGCTTCATATGCCAGATTGTCTTGAACTGGAACATCAACACGATCTCCCTACAGGGCAAAAAACCGCTTACGATGCGTTCTCTCCCCCGTCATCACTTGAAGGCCAGTGTTTTAATCACTGCTTCGAGTTTGGGTCGAACCAATCTGTTGAACTGACGTTACAGCGACAAGACGGTTTAGCTCAACTCACCTTCCAGCAAGGTTCTGGCTACCGGTTTGTTCAGCTCTACACACCAGACTCGGAACCTTCAATCGCCATTGAACCAATGACTTGCCCTGCCGATGCTTTTAACAATCGAATCGGACTCATAGAGCTATTACCTAATCAAACTATTTCGCTCGCTTGGCAGTGCCACGCTCGCTATTCGAATCCAAGTGAATAAGAGAAAACGCACTACGTGAGAAAGGGCGCACTCTGAACCTCAGAATGCGCCCTAATTATTAACCTAGTACCACTTCAATACGATGTTCACCGGAAGTAAAGACAGGTGCTTTGTTCCCATCTATTGCCTCACCATTTACTCGCATTTCTACCACACCCTTGCTCACCCCATTCGGGTTGCTGACGTGAATATGATACGTCGCTCCGCGGAATTGGCGGCGAACCTTAAACTCAGGCCAACTGCGCGGAATACATGGGTCAATAAGCAATCCATCGATTTCAGGGCGAACACCAAGAATCCACTGAGTACCGGCCACGTATGTCCAAGAAGACGTACCAGACAGCCATGCGTTTCGGCCTAAACCAAACTGCTGGTGTTCATCACCCAGAATGTTTTGTGGGTAGCAGTAAGGTTCTGATTCAAAGGTATCAATATCGTCATTTTTCGATGCTGGATTGATTTGACGGTAGTACTCATAAGCACGGTCACCATTACCCATTTTTGCTTCCGCAATCATCACCCAAGGATTTGAGTGCAGGAAGATGCCGCCGTTCTCTTTCGCACCAGGAGGATATGTCGATACACCGCCTAACTGAGGATCGAAACCGTTATAGCCGGGTGTAGATAACTTAATACCGTTCGCGGTGTTGAGCTTGCTATACACAGACTCTAGCGCTTGTGTAGCACGCTCTTTAGTAGCAAATCCAGAGATCACAGGCCAGCTCTGACCATTGGTGTAGATTTGCCCTTGTTCGTTGGTATGAGAACCAATAGGGGCACCCGTTTCATCGAAGTAACGAATAAACCACTCGCCATCCCAACCACATTCATTAACGGTGCTTTGCATCTGCTCATATTGAGCTTGGAACTGTTTCGCAAGCGATGACTCACCGCGAAGTTCACACAAATCGAGCATATCCAATAGAGCTTTGCCGTACATGTTGGCTACCATCATCGACTCTGCGCCGGTAGGCAGGTTAACGGTATCATTCCAGTCAGCAAACCCTAGCAACGGCAATCCATGTTGACCTGTATTGCTGTAAGTAAACTCAATCGCACGGCATAAGTGATCCCACACCGTGCCTGATTCGACTGGATTGCCTTGCTTATCCTTCTGGTAATATGGGATTTCTTTGTTTAGGAAGTCTCCATTACCCGTCTCTTTCACGTACTGTGTGACAGCGTAAATGATCCATAAGTGGTCATCACCGTAGTAGTCTGGGCGGTCTTCTTCTTCACGTGAGTCACCCGCATTCGCTTCCATTGTTGAAGGGAAGAACTGGTGCATGGCCGAACCATTGGTATTTTGTACCGACAACAAGCGCTCGATGAATTCGCGTGCTTCTTCTGGCATGTGAGTAATCACACCCAGAGTATCTTGTGACGAATCACGGAAACCAATGCCGCGAGCCCCATAGCCCAGTTGGTATAGAGATAAGTAACGTGACCAGTTTTTAGTGGTATGACACTGACGAGGATTGTGGATGTTCAGCATGGAATTCATCGCTGGATCCGGCGTCTCAACTTGAACCGTATCTAGGTAGCTATCCCAGTGTTCAGTCAGCTCCGCAAACGCTGCGTCCACCACAGAATGGTCGCGATATTTCGCTAACATGTCTTTAGCGGCGTCTAAACTTTCCATTTGGGTCAACTGCACGACAGTACGTTCTGTTTGCTGCGGTGCTAACCAACCAAGACGTAGATTCAAAGCGCCGATGTTGTCACCACGTAAGCACTCACTATTACCTAATTCGTTGTTGTTTAATGCTTCTGGCGCAGCCCAGCTGCCGTAACCTAGGTTACCAATGAACTTCTGTCGGTCACCATCAAATGAGGTCGCAGGGCGGTCTGCCGTCATTAGGTTTACAGCGTAATCGCGCTTCATAAACGCATACTGCTCTAACACAGTGTGACCAGTTTGTTGCTGGTGCGCCTTGAGGGTCATCGTTTGTGGTACCCAGTCCGCATTCAGCAGTTGTTTAAGCGCGGCGAAGTGAGTGAACTCGAACACAGGTACAACATCCACATGCAGCTCGTTGCCAGAAATGTTGGTCACTTTAATGTCTTGCAGTAACACTTCGTCATTCTTTGGAATAAAGAACGTACTCTCACAACGCACACCAAATGCTTCCGCCATAATGGTGGTGTAAGACAAACCCGTGTGGTTTTCAAACTTATCTAGAGGTTTGAGTGTTGGGGTATAGAACGGAGAGAACACTTGTGTATTCCCTTCGCTATCACGTACCTTCAGGTACAAAGTCGACCCTTTAAAGTCAGAGTTTGGCAGCTGGGCAATATATTTGGTGATGCGATTGAGTGCTGGGTCCCCCTTACATAGCAGCACTCCACCATTACTATCGACCAAGCCGCCAAAATTGAGCGTGCCAACATAGTTACACCATTTGATGGGTGTACATGGTGTTGTTGCCACGTATTCTTTGTTTTTATCGTCAAAATATCCGAATTTCATCGTCACTATCCCTAGCCTCCCCCCATAGGGGAGAAGCTGAATTATTCTAGAATGAGGTTTGCCTGAGTTGGTTTTTACTTGGGCAGATTTAGCTCGCGAGTGAGTTTTCGCTCAGAGCATCAAACAAGTGAATAGCATCAAGATCTAAGTAGAGCGTCAGTGCATCAACATCGACTTCTGCCGCTTGAGTCTCAACCATCAAAGATTGGCCAGCGATTTCTGTTTTCAACAGGATGCTCGCGCCAAGTAGCTCTTTATCTTTGATTTTCACAGGGAAAGGCAGCACTCTGTCATGATCCACTTGCTCCGCTCGCAGGTGAATATCCGTCGGGCGAACACCGAAATGCAGGGCGAGGTTCTTCGACGCGTGCGCTTTGAATCGTTCTGGTAACGGAATTTGAACATCACCAAGCTCTACGAAGAATTCACCTTCTTTTTCAATCAGTTGAGCATCGAGCATATTCATTGAAGGGTTACCAATGAACTGTGCAACGAATTTGTTTGCTGGACGTTGGAATACTTCCGTAGGTGTACCGACTTGAGCCACGTAGCCATCTTTCAAAATAACGATGCGATCGGCCAACGTCATTGCTTCGATTTGGTCGTGCGTGACGTAGATAGTGGTGGTTTTCAGCTCACGGTGAAGCTGTTTGATCTCTTCGCGCATCACACCACGTAGTTTGGCATCCAAGTTAGACAAAGGCTCATCAAACAGGAACACTTTAGGTGTACGAACCATCGCACGCCCCATGGCGACACGTTGGCGCTGACCGCCAGACAACTCTTTAGGTTTACGATCCAGTAGCGGCTCAAGCTCTAGCATCTTGGCGGCTTTTCGCACTTCTACATCAATTTCCGGCTTAGGCATTCCTTTCAGCTTTAGAGCAAAAGCAATGTTTTCGTACACAGTCATGTGCGGGTACAACGCGTAGCTTTGGAAAACCATCGCAAGGTCGCGATCTTTCGCATCGATCTTATTCATCAGCTTATCGCCAACGAAAATGTCGCCCGAAGTAATGCTTTCAAGGCCAGCTAGCATGCGCAATGTGGTCGATTTACCACAGCCAGAAGGCCCAAGGAAAACCACAAACTCGCCATCGTTCACAGTGAAATCGAAATGCTTCACTACGTCTACATCACCGAATGATTTCTTGATGTTTTTGAATTCAACTTTAGCCATTATTTGTTCTCCTCAGCGCGCTCTAGCAGCATGTTTTGGTAAGCGATAGCGCTCTGTTTTAATGTTCTCTTTTGAGTTTGGTAATCGACATGCACCATGCCGAATCTTTGGCAGTAACCGAATGCCCATTCGAAGTTATCCATCAAACTCCAAGCAAAGTAACCATCGACTTTAACGCCAGCTTTAATCGCGTTGTCCACTGCCTCTAAATGGCCTTGGAAGTAGCGAACTCTTTGCTCATCATTAACTTCACCGTTAATGCAGTAGTCATCACCAGCTGCACCATTCTCAGTGATGTAAATTGGTGGCAGGTTGTCGTAACGTGTGTTTAAGCGCACCAGCAAATCCGTTAAACCTTGTGGGTAGATTTCCCAACCGATATAGGTGTGCTCTGACTCTGTTTGTTTAACCGTTTCGATGTCGCCATTTTCATTAAAACGAGCAACGCTGCGGGTGTAATAGTTGATGCCAATGTAATCCACTGGTGCCGAGATAATGTCTAAATCGCCTTCTAAGATCATTGGCATCTTAGTCGATTGACGCTCAATCACTGCTTGTGGGTATTCGCCCTTGAGTACAGGGTCGATAAACCAATGGAAGTTTTCAGCTTCGCAGTAATCTGCTGCCGCTTGGTCTTTATCTGTCAATGGGTAAGCAGGCGTCGCGTTGAACACCACACCATGTTTCGCGTTCGGTGCGTTTTTGCGTAGAACTGGCATCGCCAAGCCATGACCAAGCATCAGGTGATGTGACGCTAAAAAGCCCTCTCGCTCGCCATTAATCCCCGGCGCATGTTCGCCCCAACGGTAGCCAAGGAACGCTGAAACGAACGGTTCGTTTAACGTCGTATAGACATCAATTTTGTCGCCAAAGTAGCGGCTAACAACCTCTGCATACTCGGCAAATTTGTACGATGTTTCACGGTTTAACCAGCCACCTTTATCTTCAAGGTACTGAGGCAAGTCCCAGTGATACAAAGTCACATACACTTTCATACCACGAGCATGGCATTCATCGATGATTTGCTCATAGAAATCCAGCCCTTGCTGATTAACCACACCGTCTTGTGGCAAGATTCGTGGCCACGCGATGGATAGTCGATATGCGTCCACGCCCAAGCTGTGGATCATTTCGATGTCTTGTTTCCACAGGTGGTAGTGATCACACGCCACATCACCGTGGTCGCCATTATCTACTTTGCCTGGAGTACGACAAAACGTATCCCAGATTGAAGGCGTACGACCGCCCTCTTCGACGCCACCTTCGATTTGATAAGACGAGGTTGCGACACCGAATACAAATTCCTTACTGCGTAACTGAGAATCACTTGGAAGTTGATATTTGTTCATTGTTATACCTTTAAACCTAACCTTTAACCGCGCCAGACGTTAATCCACTGATCATTTGCTTCGAAGCAAATAGATAAGTGATCACCAACGGAAGAATTGAAATAGTGGTACCTAGCATGACTGCGCCCCAAGGTGTGTTTGGAATACCTTGTACACTTCGCAGTGCTTGAGTAATGACATAGTTGTCTGGTGAATTCAGTACCACCAGCGGCTGCATAAACATGTTCCAGAAGAAGACAAACTGAACAATGGCAAGGGTTGCCAATGCAGGCTTCATCAGTGGTAATACCACGCTCCAATACGTTCTAAATTCACCTGCGCCATCGAGCTTGGCCGCTTCAAGTAGCTCTTTCGGAATCGATGCAATCACGTGCTGGCGCATCAAGAAAATGCCAAACGGTGTTGCGGTGAAGGGCAGCCATACCGCTATGTGGTTATCGAGCAAGCCTAAGAACTTCACGATCATGAAGTACGGGATCAAGCTCAGCACTGGCGGAATCGCCATTGAACCAACCAACATCGCGAACAGCACGTTCTTACCTTTGAACTTGAATACCGCAAACGCATACCCACCCATGCTACAGAACAGCAGTGAAATGGTTGTGCCTAAGAAAGCAACGTAGATAGAGTTAAACATTGCCTGCCAAAACGGCATAATTTCAAGCAGTTGCGCGTAGTTGTACGCGAGGCTATCACCGATAGCTAAACTGATACCGGTGCCAAAAATCTCTGAACGGTCACGTGTAGACAGCAGAGCCGACCAGATAAACGGAAATACCGTCACGATGGCAGACACAATCAGTACGATTGCCAGCATCACCATCGCAATTTTGGTCAGAATATGGATGGTACGGTCACTTGGCATAAGCTTAAGCAAGCCCTTAGGATGCGACGATGATGTATTGATAGAAGTCGTCATTTTATTGTTCCCCTAAGCCTTTCTTACCAAAGAATAAGAATTGAATTGCGGTACACGTTGCGATTAATGCAAACAGTAACCATGAAATCGCCGATGCTGTGCCCATCTCTAGCCATTCCCAACCCACTTTGTAGAGGTACATAGAAATCGTTAGGCCTGATTGACCAGTACCACCGCTACCACGAGTCAGAACAAACGGTTCTTCGAACAGCTGTAGGTTACCGATGATAGTCATCGTGATTGCAAAGAAGATAAATGGACGAATCATTGGTAACGAAATATTCCAAAAACGACGGAATGCGTTTGCACCATCCATACGCGCGGCTTCAAGAATGTCTTTAGGAATGGTCATTAAGCCGGTGGTGTATAGCACGATGTTAAAACCGGTGTACTTCCAGAAAATCACAATCGCGATAGACGGTTTCACCATGGTTGCATCATCTAACCAGCGGATAGGTTGGTATTCATTCACCCACGCAAAAGCCCAGCCAAATAGCGAGCTGTCTGCCAGCGCCATTAATGTTTGGTTGATGATCCCTGAATTAGGTGAGTACATATTGAAAAAGATAAGGGACGCTGCCACCGTTGACGTGATAAACGGAAGGAAGTAGGCAGACGTTAACCAGTGACGCATACGGTCACCCATTGATACGAGGATGTAGGCGACTGGAATCGCAACTAAGTGCTGCGCCACACCCGATGTCACCGCTAGCCATAAGGTGTTTTTCAGTGAACGCCACAGCCACGGGTCGGTCAATGCAATGTGGTAGTTTTCAAACCCCACAAACTCCATTGCATCCATACCCTCAACTGGGTTCCACATTTGAAATGATAAGAAAACAGAAAACAGTAACGGGAAAATCCCAAAAACAGAAAAAATGATCAGAAACGGCAGAAGGAACCCGTACGGTGTAAGCGCTTTCAAACTCAGGCGAGAAAAAATGCTGTTACCTTGTGATGTATCCATGACGTTGCTCGCTGCTTGATTCATAGTAACGACCTCTTACACAAGGGGCGCGTTGCCACGCCCCCTACACTTAATAATTATTGCTTATAGATTACGAGTACGACGTTTAATTAGACGCTCAGCTTCTTTAAGCGCAGTTTTGATGTCTTTACCTTCATCCAACACTTCCATCAGTGCGTTTTCTAGGATGATAGAGCGAGCCACGTGGTCGCCTTTCGCTGGTGCCACTGGCTTGATGTTTTTCGCCACATCAGCAAATAGCAAGCGCGCTTTCTGGCCGCCTAGGAACTCCATCTCTTCTTCAAACAGAGCATCATCGTAAGTGGTGGTATTCGCTGGGAATGCAGCAATTGTTTCGAAGTGCTTAAGCTGAATATCACGCTTAGTTGTCATGTATTCAATCAGCTTCCACGCATCATCTTGGTTGTCAGACTGCGTTGGGATAGATAGGAAAGAGCCACCCCAGCTACCGTAGATGCCGTCAGGAAGATGAGAAACTGCCCACTTACCTTTGGTTTCTGGCGCAATCCAGTTATTTAGGTGGCCAAGTAGCCATGCACCTGAAAGCTGAGTTGCAAACGTGCCGTTACGGAAACCTTCGTACCATTCGTTAGACCACGCTAAGATTCGGCCATCTAAGCCTTTGTCGCGGATCTCTTTCGCCACTTCAAATGCGTGAACGAAACGTTCTGAAGTCACCACTGGGTTACCGTCTTTATCGAAGTACAACCCTTCACCTTCAGGTACCGTAGTAAAAATGATGGCCTGTGCAACGTCTGCTGCCGAAGCAATCAATTGAACGTTCTTCTCTTTTAGTTTTTCACCTGCGGCAATGTAAGAATCCCAATCTTTGATCGCTTCATCGATATCAATGCCGGCTTTTTCGAATACGTCAGTGCGGTAGTACATAACGCCTGGACCTAAGTCGACAGGAATGCCGTACATGTCGCCGTCTGCACCTTTACCTTGTGCCCAAGCGTATGGCGCGAAGCGCTCTTCATATTTATCGGCACCGTAGTTTTCAGACAGGTTGACTAGGCCACCAGACGCAACAAAAGGACCAATTTTCTCAACATCCACTACAATCACATCACCCGCACCAGAGCCGGTTGCCAAGTTCGTTGTCAACTTAGTGTGATGGTCACCATGGTTATTCATTAGGTAGTCGACTTTGATGCCCGTTTCCTTTTCAAAGTCAGGTAACAGCACTTTCAAACTGCTATCGAAATCAGGAAAGCCGTCGAAACGGATTTGATTGTCGGCAGCCGTTGCTGTTGCAGCAAGCCCTAATGCAACCGCGCTAGATAGCGCTAAGGTCTTAAATTTCATGTTTTATCCTTAATAATCATTTTTATAGGGTGTTGAGTAAGTCCTTGACCGAATTTCGCACCACAAGTGAAGGTGAGAGTTTGAAATTCACGTCACGTTTATTTTTATTGAGTTTTTGAATGGTGAGCTGCACCGCTTCTGTGCTCATCAGCTCAATTGGGAAATTAATTGTGGTTAAGCCTGGGGTGAGATAACGAGCGAATAGAATGTTGTCAAAGCCAATCAGTGAGATATCCTGCGGAACCGAAATCCCCTCACTTTTCAGCACTTCAAACGCTCCAAACGCCATATGATCGTTAGAAGCAAACACTGCAGTGAATTCACATTCACGCTTGAGTAGCTTCTTCATCGCACTCACACCGGTTTCTTCAGTGAAGCCCGCCTCTGAAACCAATGCTTCGTCGTACTCTAATCCCGCTTCTTCCAGAGCCCTTCGATACCCTTGCAAACGCCCCCGTGCATCTGACTTGTCGAGTGGTCCGGTTATACACGCGATTTTGGTATGCCCCATTTGCAGTAGATACTGAGTCGCGAGTTTGCCCCCAACTTCGTTATCAATATCAATGCAGCTTAACGCCATCTCTGGAATAAAGCGGTTCACCAAAACCACTGGCACCCCCTGCTCTTCCAAAGCAATTAAATAATCATCACTAAGGTGCTGAGTGTGAAGAATCAGTGCATCAACACGACGCCCTAACAAAAACTCCACCGACTCGCGCTGCCCCTGCTCCGTATTTGAGCCAGCTGTCACCACAGCGTGATACCCGAAGCGGCGCAGATTTTCTTCTATACAGTGCAAAATGCCCGAGAAGAAAGGTCCGCCTAATTCCGGAACGACAATGCCAACACTACCAGTACGGCTTGAAGCCAATGCCTGAGCAATTGAATTAGGACGATAACCTAACTCTTTGATTGCTTTTTCGACTTTAAGCTTTTTGTCGTGGCTCACACGGCTAGTACCATTTATTACTCTGGATACTGTCGCTTGAGACACACCTGCATGCTCTGATACGTGCTTAATTGTTGCCAAAGGAACCTCAATACATCTTCAACTTGAAACCGCTTACATGGTGAGTATTCCCAAATTTAGGCGCTGGTTGCGTGAGAATCGTCACAGTAAGGTCGGCCTTTATTTGGCAGATCAGCAAAGATTGAAAGCTGCGACAGTTTCATTTCATGCCATGAAACTGTTTCATGAAATTGATAAGCAACTGATGTCGCGAGTCAGAGGGTTGAAGTTCAAATAGCACTCAGTACGAGTGTGGCAAGAGAACATTACACAAGGAAGATTCGGTAAAAGTAATCTTTTTAAAATCATCACCTTCTGGCTGGACTACACTCATATAAGTAATACAACTAGTTGAGTATAGGGATATGACAAAACCAGTTTTATTAGTCGATGACGAAATCAACATTCTCAATTCATTTCGCCGAACATTGCGTAATCAAGTTGACATCGAACTGGCCAACAATGGGCAGGAAGCCCTAGAAAAAATACGCTCGAAGCAATACGCGGTGATCGTGTCTGACATGCAGATGCCGGAAATGAATGGCCTTGAATTGCTGCAAATGGTGAAAGAGATTTCTCCCGATACGGTGCGAATGATGTTTACCGGAAACGCCGACCAGAAAACCGCAGTGGATGCCGTGAACCTAGGCGACGTATTTCGCTTTATCAACAAACCGTGCTCTCCTCCTGAGCTCTTGGTCTACATTGAGTCCGCCATCCGACAATATGACTTAATCGTGGCCGAGAAAGTGCTGCTCAACAAAACGCTAAAAGGTGTGATTAACGTGTTGTCGGAAGTGATGTCACTCACCAGCCCCGAAATCAACGACCACAGCAATCGAATTCACCACCATATGCGCCAGTTAGCCAAAGCCATTGATTTAAAAAAACATTGGAGCTTTGAGCCTATGGTCCAACTGTCGCAACTGGGTTACATCATCTTCCCAGAAAGTAGCCTAAAAAACATGAGTGAAGGGAACGCTGAAACTGAAGAAGACCGTCAGCTATTTGATCAGCACCCCTGTTTAGCCTCCGATTTGTTGCGTCAGATACCTCGAATGGAAGGCGTTGCCAAAACGATTTTGTATCAGCAAAAGTGCTTTAACGGTGAAGGTATCCCCTATGACGAAGTTAAAGGGCAGGACATTCCGCTTGGCGCTAGGATGCTCAAAATCGTTTGTGACTACACCCGTTTGGAGCGCAGTGGATTCTCTAGTCTGGAAGCGACCAACACGTTGGAAGAGCAACGTGATTTCTACGACCCAACTCTGCTTGCTGCTTTCAAAAGTACGCTTGAACTAGAACAGCCTAAATTAATGGTTGAATTGGAAAGGCTTAATCCGAGCATGATCATTGAAGGCGAGATCCGAACAGCACGCGGACAGTTAGTGGCTAGACAAGGCCAGCAAGTAACCAGTGCGCTGATGAACATTATCCGTCACTGCTTAGAAAACCGAGCGATATCAGGCGAGGTCGAAGTATCACTCGTTGAGCCTGAAATAGAACAAGATAAAAATAATCAACCGAATCATTAACGTCAGTCAGCCTGCGATTAACCGTAGGCTCGCTTTATGTTTCAAGGAAGAAAGTGGCTATGTTTGAATTTTGGCGATTCCAAACTGTCGATGAGACACAATACACTCTGCTCCACGGTGAATTTACGATCTCGTTAGTGATCCTTTCCGTACTAGTATCCAGCATGGCGGCCTATTCCAGCCTGATTGTTATCGAGCGAATGTGGTACTCCAACACCCCAAAAACCGTCCAGCTGTGGCGTGTGTTCGGCAGTATTGTATTCGGTCTCGGGGTGTGGGCAATGCACTTTACAGGCATGCTGGCGTTTATGATCCCAATGCCAATGTCTTACGATTCCACACTCACAATCCTGTCATTGTTTCCACCGATCATCGGCGCTTTCTTTGCCTTCCAAATACTTTATAGACAACAGTTCACTTTGATCGACATGCTAGTTAGCGCTCTATGCCTAGCGTTAGGTATCGGCAGCATGCACTACATCGGCATGGAAGCGATGCAAATGGATGTGCTGATGGTTTACAGTTTTGGCTTGTTTTTACTGTCTATCGTCGTGGCCTTTATTTTTGCTTCTATAGCCATTTACTTGATAAAGCTGCAACACCAATACCATAACGACAACTTGTTCAGACGGATTCTGGTTGCAACCGTTATGGGAATATCAGTAGCGGGAATGCACTACACTGCAATGACCGCGGTGAGTTTCTACGCGAGTCATGAGATGGGCATGATGGGTGAGCACATGAGCAACACCCTATCGATTGCGTTAGTCGTCGCTTTCTTCGTTGTGATCATTTTCGCTGCTACCGTACTGTGTTCAATCGTCGATAGTCGTCTGCAGGCGGCAGAATCTACATTGGAGGCCAGCTTAAGCCGTGAGAAAGACATCGTAAACAACTTGGCAGATGGTCTTATCATCGTTGATAGCAATGGCATTATCGACAGCATTAATCTAACTGGGCTTAACATGTTCGGTTTTGAAGAATCTGAGACCAAGGGAAAAAACCTGGAAGATTTAATGCCCTCTTTCGATAAGCAATCTTTGAACAACAGTGCCCAATCGGAACACGAACACCGTAGCAATCTAACCATGGAAGGCATAAAACATAATGGGAACTCTTTCCCCATTGAAGTCAGCCTCTCTACCATGTCTCTCCAACATGACGGTAAAACACTGTTCAACTGCGTCGTTCGTGATATCTCAGCTCGCTTGGAGCTCGAACAACAACTTAGACAAGCTCAAAAACTTGAATCAATGGGGCAACTGGCGGCGGGTATCGCTCATGAAATCAACACGCCAACACAGTATGTGTCTGATAATACGGTGTTTCTTAAAGACGCGTTCCAGAGCTGCTTAACAGCTATTTCGGCAATCAAAACACTCAGCGAACAGTCAACCAAAGAGCCGAACGACAACTACCCCACTGAAGTCATTGGCATCATAGAGGAAAACGATCTAGATTTTGTTGCCGAGGAAATACCACTCGCACTTGACCAATCCCTAGAAGGCCTGCAACGCATCAGCAAGATTGTTCGTGCTATGAAGTCATTCTCACACTCTAGCAATCACGAAATGCAACAAGTGGATATTACAGAAGCCATTGAATCAACCGTGACAATTGCACGAAGCGAGTGGCGGTATGTGGCGAAAGTAGAAACAGATTTTGATTCGAGCCTACCTGCCATCCCATGTTATCGAGACGAGTTTAACCAAGTTATACTTAACTTCATTATTAACGCGGCTCACGCCATCGAAGAAAAATTCTCCGACAGTGATACATTAGGGTTGATTAAGGTCACCACATCCTCTGATAGCGAATACGCTATTATTACAATTGAAGACAACGGGACAGGGATCCCCGATAAAATCGTCAACCGTATCTTCGACCCTTTCTTTACCACCAAAGACGTTGGCAAAGGCACTGGTCAAGGTTTGAACCTCGCGTATTCATGCATTGTTGAACTTCACGGCGGCCTCATTCAAACCGACACAACACCGGGAGAAGGCACCACATTTACCATCAAATTGCCGCTCAATAACCAAAGTGCGCAGTCGGAGCAGGAGGTCGTCGATGAGAATCCTATTAGTTGATGACGAGCGCATGATCCTAAACGGGCTCAAGCGCGCATTGTTCGGGACTCGCTGGAAGATTCATACCGCAGAAAGCGGCACTGATGCACTTGCATTCTTGGAAGAGAACGATGTCGATTTGATTATCTCCGACATGCTGATGCCTGGAATGGACGGTGCCGAATTACTTGAAAAGGTCAGTAAGCTTTACCCTGGCATTATCCGCGCGTCACTGTCTGGTTATTCCGACCCAGAAATTACCATTAAAGGCGGGTTCTTCGCGCACCAGGCTTTCATGAAGCCTTGTGAGCCTGCGGTCATCAAAGAAGAAGTCAACCACATCGCGGATATCCTAGCCCTGTTTCCGGATCGAGTGATCCAAAATGCGATTGGTACCATTACCTCTTTGCCTATTACACCCAAACTGTTTTTTCAGGTTAAACGACTGCTCGAAGCCCCGAACTCTTCGATGCATGATGTAGCAAAGCTCATCAGCCAAGACCCGGCAATGTGTGCCAAAATCATTCATATATCCAACAATGCGATGTTTCGCGGTCGTAAAGAGATTAAAAGCATCACCGAAGCCATTACTCGCTTAGGCAGCCAAATCGTTACTAACATCATCGCCATGCTAGAAATTTACTCACTATCTTTAAATGAGCCGAGCAAACCACTCGAAGAAATTCAAGAGCACAGCTTGAGTGTTGCCTTACTCGCCTCCTCAATGGTAGAACCAGAGATTAAGGACACAACATTCTTAGTTGGTATTTTGCATCGTATCGGCGAATACGTTCGCATGAAGATCGCTCCAGACCTAATGAGCGCCTATTTAAATCCCAAAACTAAAGGGGACGATAAAACCCACCTAGAAACCTACTTATTCCAAACTAAATCGGCTCAACTTGGCGGGTACCTACTGCACTTTTGGGGATTCCCGTTACCCATCATCGAAAATGTGTTGCTTCACGACGATCCTGAAAAGCTCATACAACACTCCTTTGGACCGGGAGGTGCGGTGTATATCGCCAGTTGTATCGTCAATGGTAAGCCAATCGATGAAGGCTTCCTTAGCCACTTTGGCCTCGAAGAAAAAATTAAGAAGTGGGAAAATTCTCCCCACTCCAAGCACTGTTAAAAAGTAAGCATCTACCACGCATAGCATGGTAAACACCCACCACAATCAAACGAGCTTAAATGCTTGAGTAAGATCTGATTGTTTTTCAGCCATCCGTTCTAATTGCGCACCTTGCTTCGCCAAACGCTCTGCCCTAGCACGATTCTGTTCAGCCAGTGCATGAATTTGGCTGACATTTTTCGTCACTTCAGACGCGACCGATTGGTGCTGAGTCGTCGCGGATGCTATTTGATGACTGCGGTCCTCAACTTGATTCAACAAGGAATGTACATCGGATAAAGAGTGGCTTACTTGATCGGTCTGAGTCACACAGCCAGCCATATCACCCACACATTGAGTAATTTGGTTCACCGCCAATTTAGAGCGTTGTTGCAACTGCTCAATCTTGTTTTGAATCTCTTGAGTACTCGCGGTTGTTTTGGCCGCTAACACGCGAACTTCATCAGCAACCACCGAGAAACCGCGCCCTTGCTCACCAGCTCGTGCAGCCTCGATCGCTGCATTGAGAGCAAGTAAGTTTGTCTGTTCGGATATGCCAGAAATGACTTCTAATATCGACTCTATACTGGCGCTCTCTTTCTCCAACAGATGAATCGTCTCTGTCGACTCATTTAAACGGGCAGACAACAGGCCCAACATGTCAACGTTCTCCTGCATAAAGGATTGCCCACAGCTCGATCGTTCGACCGCTCCAGTCACAATCGACAAGGTTTCGTTTGCTGAGTTAGCAATTTCGCTTACCGAACATTCAATCTCTTCCATCGCTGTCGCGACCAAAATAGTCTGCGACGTTTGTTCGGTAATAGCATCACTTAGCGCGTCACTGGTGTTCTGATTCTCTAATGAAGCACTATTAAGCTCTTTCGCTGAGTGACGCATCTGCTTAATCATCAGCGAAAGGTGTTCAATCACTAAGTTAACCTTGCTCGCCACCATACCAAATTCATTTTTTGCGCTGTAATCCACCGTTGAAGACAGATCCTTATCGGCTACCTTGCTCAGCGCTTGCTGTAGCTGCTTGCTTGGCCTTCGAATAAGATTCGCAGTACTCACGCCAATACCCGCTGCAATGATGACAGATAACACAGATACAGAAATGAGCGCCACACGAGTTTGCGCAGACAAGCTTGATGACTCCGTATACAGTTTATTGGACGTCTCTGCCGCATAGTTTGACAATGCATCAATATGACCGAGCTGCTTGTCGATCGCCTGCTCTAACTCTTGCCTCTGTAACCCAAGAGATTCATAAAGTGATACTGAAGCAATATGCAAAGCGACCGCTCCTGTGTCTGTAAAAGCGTGTTTCTCCAGCAAAGATAATGCGTGTTCGCTGTTTTGGTGTGTTTTGCCCGCTTCCTTTTTCAGCCTATTGATAGCCTCAGAAAAACGTTCTTTTCTGGTGTTAAATCGGCGCTCTGCTGAGCGGAGTTCGATCATATCTTGCTGGGTGAAAGCTTCGTTAACTTCGCCAACTAACAAAGCGACTTGCGACAACGCATGCTCAACCGCCTCTCGCTCCTCATTGCTTTCTGCTCGAGCAATACCCGACACTAGGTTGCTGTTAAGCTGGGCGGCTAGTGACTGAAATTGAGTCTGCTGATACAAATCCAGATCTTTGGCATCGAGGTAGTCAACATACTGTGCCAAAACACGTTCAATCCTGACCAGTACGTCTTGCCCCTCATTAAGTAAGTCTGGCAGTTGCTGCTTTACATTCTCGTCGCGGCTGGCAACACTTTCAAACCACGTTAACTGCTGCTTGTAGCGCGTGATATTTTGTTCAATATTTGTTTGTAGCGGCTCGAGTTCATCGATATACATCGCGGATAAATATGGCGTTAAGCTACGGTTGATGTTCAAAAAGTCGATCGTGAGACCCGCTGTTTTCATCATTAGAGGCGTCGACTCTTGTGTCATGGACTCCATGCGGTCAGTAAGATTTTGGCTGCTTTGTAAGGAGAACCACGCTGACCCCAACATGATTGAAATCAACACAAAGAAACCGAGATAGACTCTGGAGACTAACGAAGTAAGCAGCATACGCATACCTCTCTGTCATTCTGAATGGTAAAAAAATGGGCACTAGCTGTGCCCAAAACTGTTTCTATAAGCCTTGCGGCTTTGGAGTTAATACTGGTAGGTAAATGTGGCCCCAAAAATCTGCCTTTAGGGGCCAAATATGGACAGTTAATTAAACTATTGGGGTTGCTCGGCTTACCACCAAGCCTCGAACATTGCGCCCACAGTTACGGTATCCGCCGTTACTGTATCTGTGCTCGGTCCTTTCGTTTCTACATCGCCAACCGTGGTGTAGAAGCGCAACATTGGACGGCTCCACGGCAGACCACCCAGCGACACGTTTTGAGAAAGCGTGACTTTCCAACCATTTTTCTCGCTACCGTCGTCGAAATCTTCCATTGCGTAACCCGCTTCTAACCAAGTCGAGTGCACTTCATCCCATTGATATTGTGGACGAACGATACCCGCGTATTCGCTCTTCTCGTCAGTGTCCGTACCTGAGAAGTTTTTGTATGAGACTAAGTAATCAATGATGAATTGGTCGGTAGCACCGTAGCCACCTTCAAGACTTACATAAGTGACCTTGTAGTCATCACCTTGAAGCTCAAATACTGAGTTATCTGCGCCGTCACCGTACTTCATAACAAGCTTATTCGAATCGCCTAAGCCCATCACAGCACCAACTTGCCATGCTGTCTCATCGCTCACGTTCGGATCAGATGCCGAGTTCGCTTCATCTGAGGCAAAACCATAGTTTGCGTACAGGTCGAGGTTACCAATACCTAGGTCAATGCCATGCAGTTTAGAGGTAATCGCATAACGGCCAGAGTCGTTACCTAGAGCACCTTCAGCGCTGTCTACTGCGCCAACAAAGCCCATATCCAGTTTAGCGCCACCTAGGTTCAGGTTGTTGAAACCGGCACCCTGACCATCATGAGACATCCAGAAGTAATCATTCAAACCTTGTTGAGGACGTTGGTGGAAATCGCGACCAGCCCACATGTAAAGCTCAGGCTGGCTTTCAAAAATGTTGGTCACACCAGCGTACATTTTTTTCAGGTTAACCCCGCCTGAAGATCCCCACTGGTCGTTGTTCCAATCATCAACCATGAACACGATGTCCCACTTTGCACCGCTATCTGCTTGGAAGATCTTAGCGAACTGAACTTCACCACCATTCGCTTCGTTACCTAAGCGACCCAATGAACGCCCTGAACTACCAACTTCAACATAACGGTTATCACCCGAGGAGTAGTGAGCTCCGTAACGAGCATAACCCGAGAAGATGATACCTTCTGGCACAGGTGTATCTGGTGTTAACACCGCTTGCTGCTGGTCATTAACGTAATCAATTTCAACAATCTTAGATTCAAGTTCTTGAATACGTTGCTCTAGTTCAGAGATATCTGCGTCAGCGGCAAGTGCAGAGGCAGAAGCAAGCGAAGTAGCCACCGCTAAAGTTACTGGTAAAAACTTAAAGTTTTTCATGTTATTTCCCTATTTATTTTTTTAGGTTTGTTATCTAACGGAATAAATAGTAAGCAATGAAATAACTGAAAATATCGGGGTGCTTCACAACGACTCTTTCATCAGGTCACTGTGAAACCAATCGAATCATCGACTGGAAAAATAGTTTTTATTATTCAAATAGATATGATTACAAAATCATCGAGAATAAATTTGAAATCGGTTTCATTTCATGGAATTAGGCGCGATTTGTCACGAAATTTCATAGCAAAAAGGCGGGGCAAACAGAAAGAGATTTGAAACTTTTCATAACTTTGAAAGATTTCACAGCATAAGCGTTAAAAAGATAAAAAAAGAGCCCCGACGGAGGCTCTTTTTTAAAGCTCAGGCAGCAATTCTTCCAGTGGTTTGGGCTTGGAGAAGTAGTAGCCTTGGTAATACTCAACTTGGTTATCTTTAAGCCATTGGTATTCCTGCTCGGTTTCAACACCTTCTGCGATAAGGGTATAGCCAAGCTCCTGAGCAACCGTCACCATACTCTTCACTAACTGCTGATTAGGTGGGTTGGAGTGAATATCAGTAACAAAGACACGGTCAATTTTCACTTCATCAAGCGGGAGCTGACATAAGTAGGAAAGAGAAGAATACCCTACACCAAAGTCATCGAGTGACAGCCTAAAGCCCATCTCTTTAACGGCGAATAAGTTGGTTTCCATGTTCTCATACGATTCCGCCAGTTCGGTTTCGGTCATTTCCAAAATGATATCTTGCGGGTCGAGCTGATGTTGGGCACATAAATCATGGATAACTTGCGAGAAGTTTTCGGTTGAGAATTGCTGCGCTGATATATTCACCGCAACCTTGATCCCTCTGTCGGTTAAGGCTTTACAATTGCTCAAGTTGATATCAATCAGCTTAATACCGACTTCAAGCATCTTGTTACTTTTTTCTAGGTAACGAATAAAGAAATACGGAGAAATAGGCCCAGCTTTCGGCAGCGCGATGCGGACTAACGATTCTGCACTTACGCATTTATTGTCTTTGAATTTAGGCTGATAAACATAATGTATGTGCTGATAGATCTCGCCACTTTTTATTAGCTGATTCAGCTCTGTTTCAATCTCATATTCTTTAAGGATCTCATCGTCACACAGGCGATAAGCCGAAGCTTCTTGCCTATTCTTAAGCATGGCAACACGAGCATAGTTCAGTGATTCCTTAACGCTTAAGCCACTACCCTCATAAATACCCACCGCGACTTTCACTTTAATTGGATTATCGTTAAATAGATAAACCAATTCGCTCACTCGGTTGGAGAGCCTATCGTATATCGTAGGGCTTCGGTCACACGCCACCACGAACTCGTAGTCAGAAAATCGATACACTTGTTTATCTCTACTCGGCTGAGTTTTAGGTACTCCTTTAAGTAACTTCTTGGCGACAAATTTCGCCACTTCATCACACACCAAATGACCATACGAATGGCTTATTTCTCGGCTATTCTGAATATGGACAAACGCCAATGCTCTCCGATCATGAAGTTTTTGCGAATATTTTTGGTACAAGTAACTTCTATTTCGTAATCCTGTTTGAGCATCAATGTGCGCCCTTCTCCAGTACAAGACTGCCGCGGCTGCCGTCACGATAAGGAACAACACCAAAAAGATGAGAACTAGTGTGGAACCTCGCTCAACACGCTCTTTCTCTTTAATATTGTCCCGAAGTAGGGTCTGCCAATCGGGCACATAGATATATTTTGGGTTGATGTTTTCAGTCACCAAATCCAGTGCTTGGGAAAAGAACACTTCAAAGGCTTCTAGCTCTGGTGTTTTTCGAAAAGCAAAAGTAGCGGTTTCAATATTGTGGGTGGTGATTTCACCTGCCTTTTCAACAGGTAAAGCCGGGCTATCTCGCAGCAAAGAGTTTAGATAAACCTCATCGACTGCAATGTAGTCGACTTGCTCAGCCAGCAAAGCATCGGTCATTTCTTCCCAGCTACTGTAGAGCTGCAGTTCTTTCATTGGCAATAGGTTTGACAACAACTCATGGTTCACATCACCAATCACAACCCCAACTCTTTCGTGCACTAGTTCAGACACATTGGTATACGCACCTCGTTTATATTTCGCTCGGCGCATCAACTGAGATGGCGCAGTCAAAAACGGATGACTAAAGTGCATAAAGCTACGACGCTCTTCTGTAATCGAGACCGGTGCGATAACGTCATATTCTCCTTCTTTGAAGCCTTCAATCAGCTTCTCCCATGTATCCTCTTGAGTCGTTTGGTTCTCGCAACGTATTTGCAAAATCTCACAAGCAGCAAAAAACAACTCAACGGACAACCCTGTTTGCTGACCTCCTGTTTCAGGCCAATATCCGTAAGGGTAGTAATCCTCAATGCCAGCCCGTAATGGCTGCTCAACAGAAATACCACTACGTTTATAGGCATTCAGAATCGCTTCCTTTCTGAATTCAATGTAATCGGCGGTATCTTTTTCCACTAATTTCACATATTGCTCGCTCGCGATCACCTCACCCACAATCAACTTCATGAGTTCGACCATATCTTGATCAGACTTACGGGTAATATAAGAGGCCGGCCGTATAGGTAGATAGTTACCGGTATTGATCGACTCAAAGTTTTCCGATGCGAACAGCTTGGCCTGAGAAATATTCGATATCACTGCATCGATTTCACCACTATTAAGAAGATGAGTGGCCTCTTGAAGAGTTTGATAAGGAACTACTTCAACATCGATGTTTCGTAAGTAGCGTCCGTAAACACTGGCGAGATCCACCCCTACTTTAGTCACTGAGGCTGGGTCAATTGGCTCACCAGACGCTTGAGTGGGATAGGTAAAATACAGTTGTTCACTCATAACCGGCTCAGAGAACGCATATTCTCTCGCGCGCTGACGGGTATAAGTGATACCTGGCACGATATCAATTTGACCTGAGTCTAGGGCTTCAAAAACTTGGCTGTAATCAGTGAACTCTCGATAACGGAACTCAATGCCTAGCTCATCTCCCACTTTTTCCAAAATACCTGAATGAAGTGTGTTACCTGTTTCTATCGCTATATGCACTGGTCTATCTTCTGCGCTAACAGGCGACACTACCAAGCTGCTCATAGCCATAACAACTAGGCTCGTCACTGACACCCAGCGATTCGCAAAATATCTAATCATCTAACTTCCATACTACCCGCCAAAAGCTTAAGCGGTACTTGCTGCGTTTTTCTGTTTCATCAAACATGAGTAATTCATTAGTAAGCATAGTCGAATTTTAAAAACTCACAGATTTTCAATTGATTAGCATAGTATTGTGTTAACTCCCTCCGGTTTCTATAAACGAAAAAAATCCCCATGATTTTTATCATGGGGATTTCAGTTTGATTTACGTTATCGGAAACTAGCAATTAGCCGAAGTCGCCACTGATGTAATGCTGAGTTCTGTCATTCGCAGGGGCATGGAAAATTTGGTCAGTCGTGCCAAACTCTTCCAGTTTGCCTAAATACATAAACCCTGTGTAATCGGAGATTCGCATTGCTTGCTGCATGTTGTGGGTAACGATAACAATGGTGAATTTCTCACGCAACTCAGTAATTAACGTTTCGATTGCGGCCGTTGCAATTGGGTCTAGTGCAGATGTCGGTTCGTCCATCAATATCACTTCAGGCTCTAATGCGATAGTACGAGCAATACACAAACGTTGCTGTTGTCCACCAGACAACCCATTCGCATCGGCGTGTAGTTTATCTTTCACTTCTTCCCATAGGTGCGCACGCTTCAACGCTGACTCAATGCGTTGCTCGATATCTTTCTTCGACAACTCACCTTGGATTTTCAGCCCAAATGCCATGTTGTCGTAGATCGACATTGGAAATGGCGTTGGCTTTTGGAATACCATGCCTACTTTAGAACGCAGCTCATTGACATCGGTGTCTGAGAAAATACTTTCTCCATCGAGCAAGATCTCTCCTTCTGCGAACTGACTGCCGTATAAGTTGTAGATGCGATTCATGGTACGAAGCAACGTCGATTTACCGCACCCTGAAGGTCCAATCAGCGCCGTTACACGGTTTTTGTAAATTGGCATCGACACCTGTTTAAGCGCCGCTTCACCACCTTTTTGGTAGTAAAAGTTAAGCCCTTGAATGTCCATTCGTAGTTTCGGGTCTGCGACAACATCCTGTGTTGAAAGCGCATCATTTGCTAGTGTATTCATAGCTTGTCCATTTAAGTCGTTGATGACTGCCGTATTCATGCTTTTCTCGCTTTTAAAATCTGCGGCAACGCCGTCGCCAAAACGTTCACGAATAAAATAAAGGTGGTAATAATCAATGCACCAGCCCAAGCCAACTCTTGCCAAGAAGTGTATGGACTCATCGCAAACTGATAAATTGTCACAGGTAAGTTCGCCATTGGCTTACTCATGTCTGTTGTCATGAAACTGCTGTTAAGCGCTGTAAATAACAGCGGAGCAGTTTCTCCGGAAATACGTGCCATAGAGAGCAATATCGCGGTCACTATCCCAGGCGCGGCAGCGCGGTAACTGAGCTGAGTAATGACGCGCCATTTGGGTGCACCAACACCACTCCCCGCTTCTTTCAACGTAGAAGGAACTAGTCGCAGCATCTCTTCAGTTGAAGCCACAATAACTGGCAGAGCAAGTACAGATAGTGCAATCGCGCCGGCCCAACCCGAGTAACCACCAGTTGGCACAACAATGATCGCGTAAACGAACAAACCAACCAGAATCGACGGTGCACTCATCAGCATGCCGTTTAGGAATCGAAGTGATTCTGCAATCTTGTTGTCTTTGTCTGCTTCAGCCAGCCAAGTACCTGCCAAAATACCAATCGGCGATGCGATCAAAATCCCAAGCGCAGTGAGTTTAAAGCTGCCATAAATAGCGTTTTTCAGCCCCCCTTCACTACCTGGGCCTGGTGTCATTTCAGTAAAAATCGACCAGCTAAGGCCTTTCACCCCTTCGCCCACCAGCGTGTAAAGAATGCATGCTAGGACAAACACACCGAATCCCGCCGATAAGGTGCAAAAAGATAAAAACAGCTGATTTTTTAGTTTACGAAGTTTCATGACGACTTCCTTAGTAAACGACGAGCGAAGCCCATGACAAAGAAAGTGATAATAAACAGCACCACACCTAGTCCAATCAAAGACGCAATATGAATTGGGTCGGTAGCTTCGTTAAATTGCTGAGCAATGGTTGAAGAAATAGAGCTTGCAGGCATGAAGAACGAGGTTTCAATTCGGTTCGCACCGCCAATTACAAAAGCGACTGCCATGGTTTCTCCTAATGCTCGACCTAGCCCTAAAATGCCAGCACTCACTGTGGCGTTTTTCACTTTAGGTAGCAGTACTTTAGTAATGACCTCAAATGGAGTTGCCCCCGTACCATAAGCGGCTTCACGCAATACGTTCGGAACGGATTTCAGAGCGTCTCGCGTTAGTGACGTCATAATTGGTAAGATCATGAAAGATAAAATGATACCGGCCGTAAGTAGCCCAATGCCTATTGGTGGCCCATCAAACCAAGGGCCAATAACAGGGATGCCGACTAGGTTAGCACTCGCCCACATCTGAAAGCCTTCAGAGAACCAAGGTGAAAAAACAAACAGGCCCCACATGCCATAAATAATGCTTGGCACAGCCGCCAGTAACTCGATGGCTTTACTCACTGGAATACTGATCCATTTCGGTGTCAGTTCAGCCAGAAAAATGGCAGTACCCAATGCAATAGGTGTTGCAATAACAATAGCGATGAATGAAGTAACCAAGGTGCCATAAATGGCCGAGGCAGCTCCGAATTGCCCACCAATTGGATCCCAAACATTTTGGAACACAAATCCCGGGCCAAACTCTTTAAACGCAGGCCAACCGCCTTCGATAAGAGAAAAAACGATACCGATTAAAGTAACGAAAATAAGCAAGGCGCTGGTAAAGCTCAGCTTGTTAAAAACCGAGTCGCCATTCACCTTGTTTTGAATAGTTAGTGTTGTCATAAGCGTTGAATCATATGCAGTGAATCCTACGCCTCTGCCTACGAGCAGAGGCGTGGGGTGCGTCAAGTTAGTTAATCACCGACTGGCCGTTAGCTTGAAGACCTTGCTTCCACGTGCCGTTCACCATATTCACGACTTTGCTTGGCATTGGAATGTAATCTAATTCTTCTGCTAGCTCACCTTGGGTGTAGCTCCACTCGAAGAACTTGATGATCTCCTTTGCCTTGTCAGCATTCGTTTGATCTTTGTGCATTAAGATGAACGTTGCTGCAGTCATCGGCCAAGAGTTTGCACCAGGTTGGTTGTTTAACAATAAGTGGTAGCCAGGCGCATTGTCCCAATCCGCATTTGCAGCGGCAGCTTGGAAACTCGCCATCGTTGGCATTAGGAACTCTCCATCACGGCTTTGCAGTTGGGTATAAGCCAAATCATTCTGCTTAGCGAACGCATACTCTACGTAGCCGATTGCACCGCGTGTGCGAGTCACAAAGTTTGCTACGCCTGCGTTACCATTGCCGCCAATAGTGGTCGCTTTACGTGGCCAAGTAATATCTTTACCAACGCCAATGTTCTCGCTCCACTCCGTGCTCACTTGATCTAGGTAATCGGTGAAGTTGTACGTTGTGCCTGAACCATCAGAGCGGTGAACAACGTAAATTGGTTGGCTTGGCAGCTCAACACCTTGGTTAAGCTCAGCAATTGCCGGATCGTTCCAGTTTTTGATGTTGCCTAGGTAGATATCTGCTAGCACTTTACCTGTCAGTTTTAGATCGCCAGCCGAAACGCCCGGAATATTCACTACAGGGACAATTGAGCCCATTACCATAGGAAACTGAATCATTCCCTCTTTGTTTAGCTCTTCAATCGTTAAAGGCGCATCAGTAGCACCGAAATCGACTGTTTTCGCTGTGATTTGACGGATACCACCGCCAGAACCGATCGCTTGGTAGTTAATCTGAACGCCCGTTTCCTTTTGGTATTGCTCAGCCCACTTTGCGTAAATAGGGTGTGGGAATGTCGCACCAGCACCGTTAATCGTCGTGTTGGCAGCAGCGCCAAATGAAGCTACTGCAAGAACGGAAGTCACTAGAGCTGATTTGAAGAATTTCACAATATATCTCCGATATAATTAAGCAAAAGTTTGGGTCAATTAAATACAATATTTAATTGACCCGGATAGTTTTAGTGTTCAAGTAAAACTAAAGGTATTGAAATAAATTCAACTGCCGATCGGTGCGACCAATCAACGGTTCGGAGATTAGAAATTCAATATGACAGATTTATTAAACCTATGCTTAAAATCACCACTAGTGAATAACAATTATATAAGTGATTTCCATTTTGATAAGAAAACTTCACAGATGTATTTTAATAATAAATATCTAAGTATGAAAAACTATTCCAACCCAAGCTATTCCTTTGATGTTAAGTATTGATGAAGTAAATCTGGTCAATTACACTCACAGAATGGACATGCTATTAATCTTTAAAGTTTACCTACTATATGGGTTGGCATTTTTTGCCATCTTCTTTGCGATCCTGTTTCGAGATCTCAGGAAAAGCCGAATAGCCATTGCCTCAGCTCTGCCCACCCTAGCAGTATTTGGCCTCATCCATGGCTTTCACGAATGGTCAGAACTGTATTTGGTGCTCTATGAAGAAGACTTTCCACTGTCGACGCAAATGCAAACCTTCAAAGTGTTCAAACTTTGGTTCTCTTTCATAGCGTTAGGTGCGTTTGCTTGGAAGATGCTGGATCTCACACAATGGCGCTTTACCAAACAGATTAAGTGGCTCAGCGTTAGCGTAGTAACCTTATTTACTCTGAGCTTGTTCTATCGGTTCGACACTAGCGCCTATTTGGTTTACCTCAACAATACCGCCAATCACATCCGTTGGATTTTTGGTTTAGGGGCTGGGGCACTATCGGGATTTGCGATGATCAGTTTCGCCAATATTTTGGAAAAAGAAGGCCATGGCGCCTCAATGCCATTCAAACTTACCGGCCTTGCACTTATCAGTTATGGGTTCAGTGCTGGCTTGCTATTAACGGATTACGGTATGTGGGTATTGCTGCTGCGCACAGCATGTGCCGCGGCCATCTTAATTGCACTCATGTTCGCACTGCGAATCTTCGATCACGAAAGAAACAATCAGCTTGAATCGAGCATTCAACAGAACCTTCAAGACGCCAAACTCAAAGAACTGGGAGAGCTGACTTCCGCCGTCGCCCACGAGATTAAAACGCCGCTGAGTAGTGCAATGATGAGCTGCGATCTACTTGAACAGCGACTTCCACTCGATGAAAGCAGTCAACGCCATTTGAGCCGCATTAGACAGGGGTTAGAACGTTCAGCAGAAATCAGCCATGAAGTACTCAATTACGCGCACCATAGAGCCATCAAGCGTGACGTAGTCCCACTCACCACATTGATCGAATCTGCATTATCACTCAATCAGTTCCGCTTAGAGCCTTTTCAGGTAGGGCTGAGCCTAGATGACCGTTTAAGTGTTATTGGCGATTCAGGGCAGCTTGAAGAAGTGCTCACTAATGTGATCAGCAATGCGATCGACGCCAGCACACAGCACAAGCAACTGTATATCGAAACTCATCAAAACAAGCTTATGGCGATAATCTCAATATCGGACTGGGGAATCGGCATTGATGAGGACAAATTGGAGCAGGTGAAAACACCGTTTTACACCACCAAGGCTCGTGGTGAAGGAACCGGAATGGGGCTCGCTATCAGCAACCAAATTATCATGCAGCATGGTGGTACACTCAGTTTACGTAACACAAAGAAAAGCGATGACATCACCGGGCTAACAGTGGAAATTCGCTTACCAAGGAACATCGAATGACATTAAAACTTCTTCTTGCAGAAGATGATAAAGCGCTTCGCGAAGTACTCATTGAAGCACTTGAACTCGAGTCTTTTTCTGTATCGGCATTTGATAATGCCGAAGACGCCCTAGATACAGCGATGGATGAGCACTTCGACCTCGCATTGTTCGATGTCGTAATGCCAGGCATAACAGGCATTGAAGCATTGAGAAGTCTTAGAAGGCTTCACCCTAATATCGGTATTGTCATTACTACTGCGTTTGCAACGGTTGATGTTGCAGTCGATGCCATGAAAAAAGGTGCGGATGAATTTCTCACCAAACCTTTCAACCTCGCGACCTTGTCCGTAACCTTGAAAAGAGTCCATGCGGAACGTTCCCCCAAAACACCAAAACAAGAACGAAACAACGATCTCATCTTTTCCGCTTTGTCGAACCCAATTCGACGCACAGTGATTAAGCAGCTTAAAATTCACCGCAAAATGAAATTTATGGACCTATGCCGGGTAGTCGGGGTTGAAGACCACACAAAATTTAACTTTCACTTGAAGCAACTCGTGAACAGTGGGCTGGTCGAAAAAGAAGAAGGCCGAGTCTACTCGCTGACAGAAACAGGCCTGCAAGTTCACTCTGGCATGTTGCAATAAATACCATTCTATCGTTATTTTTCAGAGAGCGTAGCTTATGCTCTCTCTTTATAAAAAAACAAGTTAACATTAATAACTCAACAGCGTTTATATTAAGAATAAAAAGCGCAATATAAGTATTATAAAACTCTTGCTATCTATTTTTCAAAACAAATAATTAACACAAAAGTTGAAACAAAGCCTTCTAAGTATTCAATATTAATTACACAACTTAAAGTATTATAACTTCCACACTTTAATTTCTCAGAGCAAAAGTTGTCCTCTCGCTATAACACTAATAACATTTTTATTAATTGCTCATTAAAAAGGATGAGATGACATGTTCACATTAAGATACTGCTTGCTTCTCGCTAGCTTGATGTTCGTTGGAGTCAGTTCAGCCAACACCGTAAAACTTGCGAATGGAGAGTGGGCTCCATATCAATCGAAGAGCTTAAAAAATGGTGGGTTTATCTCTCAGTTAGTGCAGGAAGCATTTGAAGCGGAAGGTTATCAAGTCGAGTACACCTATATGCCTTGGAAACGCGGCTTCGAAGAGTCTAAAGCGGGGAAACTAGATGGCTCACTGATTTGGAGTAAAAACCCTGAGCGAGAACAGTTTTTCCATTATTCCGACCCGGTAATTACGCTTAGCACTTCATTGTTCCAACGTAAGGACAAACCCGTTACTTGGAGGGCTCGCGAAGATCTTTCCGCTTTTAAAGTTGGGGGAGTCACCGGTTATGCTTACGGCATAGAAGATCTCGAAAAGGACGGCACCATCAAAATCCAACGGATCAGCAGTGCAGAAAACAACTATAAAAAGCTGGCAGCAGGACGGTTAGATATCGTGCTTGAAGATACTGATGTCGGGCTTGAAACCATTAATAAGCTAAACCTCACCGGTAAGTTAGAGCCGAACGATAAAACACTCACAGCAAGGAACTACTTTGTCATAATTTCCAAGAAGTCGCCAAGAGCCCAAGAGCTAGTCGACGCCTTTAATCGTGGACTGATGAAGTTGAAAGAACAAGGCAAGTTAGATAAATATCGTGAAGCCTCGATTCGAGGTGAATACAAACAATAATTAGCACGCCTGCGTCTGACGTTCAAACTACATTGGTGTAGATTTTCCCAACTTGATAACTAGGTATAACGCAAACAAAAAAGGCGCCGTCATGGCGCCTTTCTTCGTTATTCATTCGCAATTATTCTTGCTCGATCGGTTTGATCACCTTGCACGGATTACCTGCAGCTAGCACATTAGCCGGAATGTCCTTGGTCACAACGCTACCAGCACCAATCACGGTGTTTTCTCCAATGGAAACACCCGGGCATACAATCACACCACCGCCTAGCCATACGTTGTCGCCAATCGAGATGGATTTGCCAAATTCAACATTATCAACGACTCGCCCTTTCACATCTAGAGGATGGCCTGCTGCATAGATTTGAACGTTCGGAGCAAACATTACATTGTCGCCAATGGTCACTTCGCCCACATCTAGCACAACGCAGTTGAAGTTAGCGTAAAAGTTTTTTCCTAGCTTGATATTCGAGCCATAGTCACAGCGAAAAGGTGGCTCTAAATAGGCATCGGGCGCGTTAGGAATCAGAGCGTCAATGGCACTGCGCCACTCAGGTGTATTAGGCAAACTATTGTTGAGTTTTTGCATTACTTCACGGCAGGCTACCCGTTCGGCGACAAGCTGTTCATCCCAAGCGTTATAAGGTTCGCCAGCCAGCATCTTTTGTTTTTCAGTTGTCATAGTAGTTACTTCGGTATTGTCCACGGTAGAAATTGAAAACAGCTGAATCCTTGCCTTGATCGTCCATTTAGATGCGAGCCTTTGTTTGAAAGAAACGCATCTAGAGGTAACGCTACTCTAAACCGAATAGCGTTGTTCGATTTTACGAAGATTATGGCTTTGCCGCAAAAAAGCATCGCTCGCTGGTGAAACCGATTCACCGTTTTACTACTCCGGTCACGATATGGGTAAGTGACCCGTTTTGACCAAGATAATCGTTTCTTCCTCAACGTATGGAAAATGTTCACTCATATGTGGACTGCGAATCCAGCTCCCTGCTGGGTAATCGCCATGCTCGTCTTTAAATGTTCCTGAGAGGACAAAAATCTCTTCGCCACCAAAGTGTCGGTGAGGTTGAAATCGCTCTCCCTTAGGCCACTTAACCAAGGCAACATGTTCGTGCTCGAACTCATGCAATGGCATCACCATTAACCCACCTATTCCCGGTAGCCATTCGGCATTCTTTGTATCGACGCGCACCTGTTCCAAATCTCGCGAATCAAACTGGTTGAGCTTAACCAGTATCGTACACCCCTTACTACTGAAAGGAGCATGAGCACTACCGGGTGGATTTCGTAAGTAAGTCCCCGCTGGAAAGTCGCCAGTTTCATCAGAAAAAACGCCATCCAATACAAAGATTTCTTCACCATGAGGATGAGGGTGGGAAGAAAAGCTCGATCCCGCTTCATATTTCACCACACTAGTGGTGTGCCCAGATTCTTTTTGCTCTCGCTCAAGTGGTTTGCGCCACACGCCAGAGGCCGGGCTGGCGACCCAATCCATCGACTCGGTTTCAATCACGATGCGCTGTGAAAAATCCATGTTAAGCATTGCTCTGCTCCTCGAAATTAGTGGTGTATTACAACATGATATAAACGCTAGTTTCTTCCAGCGATCACACCACCATCAACATCCCATATCGCACCGGTAACCCAGCTTGCTTGATCGGACAATAAGAAGCTGACACTGTTTGCGATATCCGTTGGTGTCCCTACTCTACCAATCGGGTGAAAGTCATTAAAGCCCGCAAGAGCCTCATCCAAATCTTTCGGGTCAATAAAAGATTCGTAGATAGGGGTTTTCACAACTGCTGGAGAAACTGCGTTCACTCGAATACCATATTCGGCCAGCTCCATCGCCATATGTTGGGTTAGCGCATGGAGCCCAGCTTTTGCCATCGAATAAGCAGAAGATGGTGTGGCTTTAATGGCTTGCTTCGCCCACATAGAACCGATGTTCACTACCCGCCCACCCTTGTTTTCGATCATTCTACGCGCCACCGCCTGAGTGATTTTAAATGTCGCTTTATTCAGAGCATGGTAACGCTCGTAGTCTTCTTCAGTATGATCGATAAAAGATTTAGGGTTAAAGTACCCTGCTGCATTGACCAAGTAGCCAACCTCTTGGGCTAACGTTGCGACTTGCTTAACAAAGCGGTCGACGTCTTCAGAGTTGTATAGATTGAGCTGAACACCGCTGGCTTGTCCCACACGATTTAGTGCCTCTAGCGCATTCTCTAGTTTGTCAGCGTTGTTTCCTACTATGATCACTGGGACATTGTTTGAAACTAACTGCATTGCCGTTTCAAAGCCCATACCACTTGTTCCACCAATAATGAGTGCGATACCTGATTGAGTAAAAGTCATTTTTTGTTCTCTCGGTTAGTGTCTACGTGATAACCTTAGAGCCAGGCTAACCTTATGAATAGTAAGTACAAATAAGTAGGGTAGGTACTTTTAGGTACATCTTTATGAATAACAAAGAAAAACTTTTTTCAAGAAAACTGGCACCACAGAATAGTGCTCGTATGGTCGAAACCATCTATGGCTGTAAATGGTCGTTAACGGTATACCAATTGCTTGCAAACGGAGTCAATCGGCCGGGTGAAATGGTGCGCAGTGTTGAAGGTTTGAGTACTAAAGTGCTCAACCAATGCTTAAAAAAGAACGTCGAGTTTGGGATATTGCAAAAAAACGTGTTTAACGAGCTCCCTCCTCGGGTGGAATACGAAGTGACCGAGTTCGGAGAAAAGTTTCTCGCTATCCTCGACCAACTCGACACACTGCAACAAGAAATCGATCGTCAGCTATCCTAGGAGTCAGAATGAAAATAGGTATTATCGGATTAGGCGATATTGCTCAGAAAGCCTACCTTCCGTTCATCACACAACAGCCTGGTATTGAGCTTATATTCTGTACTCGCAATCAGCAGACGCTGTCACAATTAGCCAGCCAGTACCGAGTACCCCAAGTTTGCGACGATTACCGTCAGTTGCTCAAACTGGGTGTAGATGCCGTCATGATTCATGCAGCCACCAAGGTACACTTCAGCATCGCCTCATTTTTCCTTAAAAATGGAATTCCGACCTTCGTTGATAAGCCTTTAGCGGATTCCGCGACCGAAGTCGAACATCTGTACGCGCTAGCCTCATTACACCAGCAACCGCTTTACGTCGGTTTCAATCGTCGCCATATTCCGCTATACAACCAACACATTCCCGAGTTGGCTAAAGGTAGTATTGGTCAGTTGCTCTCTTTGCGCTGGGAGAAACACCGCCACGCTCTGCCGGGGGACATTCGCACGTTTATCTTCGACGACTTTATTCACCCCTTAGATAGCGTGAACCTCAATGCGCAGACAAACATCGACGACGTGTACATCACCCATCAAATGCATGGTGATCAACTGGCTAGACTGGATGTGCAATGGCAGGCGGGAAACACGCTATTACACGCTTCGATGAATCGTCAGTATGGCGTGACCAACGAAACAGTTTCAGCCTGCTATGAAAACCAAGCGTTCCAATTTGGGTCATTCATGGAAGGTGCTCATTGGCATAACAGCACCGAGCAAAAGCTGTCACTCAAAGACTGGACGCCCATGCTGGCGAGTAAAGGCTTTCACGCCATGCTATTGGATTGGTTCTCTGTTGTCGAAAGCGGGAAAGTAGCGGAGCATATCATTGACCGCAACATTGCCAGCCATAAACTCGCTGAAGCCATCTGCGAGAAAATCACCAAGCAATACCAAGTTTAACTAGTGACTATAGTAGGGCGTGTTGACCTTTCGAGCTGATTTTTGCAGCACTTTGTGGGAGATTTATACAAGGCCGAGGCTTTGATGTGTAGCTAGCCTACATGAGAAGCCGATAACGCAGTAGAAATGAACCACAAAGGCTGCCCGAAGGGTTCGGTTAAAATCGTTTTATACTTTGTTGAAGACTATTTGCTTAGAATACTAGGCCACACAGTCTTCGCCTCGCCTAAAACGATTTTATCCCAAACAAAATTTAACCACGAAAGAGCAACACGCCCTGGGCTTAAGCCCACAAAGCAGCCCATTTGGACTGCTTTGTGGTTGTTTATGAAAATAATCCTTTACAATGGTTCGGACTGCTGTACTATCACCCTCGCTCTGTAAGCAGAGTTATTTAAGAAACATTAAGTAAAAGCAAAACTTCAGAATTCCTTCGTTAAAGTTGTAAACCTCTGTAACTCCCTTAGCTTCATCGTCTAATAAATAATTCAGCATTCAGTGTATTCGCATTAAGCGAAGTTTTATGAATTTAATCTTATAAGGGACATCAACATGTCAAACAAAACAACTGGTACTGTAAAATGGTTTAACGAAGAGAAAGGCTTCGGTTTCATTTCTCAAGAGAACGGCGGCGCAGACGTATTCGTACACTTCCGTGCTATCGCTTCTGAAGGTTTCAAAACTCTTTCTGAAGGCCAAAAAGTGTCTTTCGAAGTAGAGCAAGGCCAAAAAGGTCCTCAAGCTGCAAACGTTGTAGCTCTATAAGCTCTCAGCTTATTTTCGCGAGCAGGCCCTGCCTGTTCGCAACCTCTCTTCGCTCGACTCTCTCGCTTTTCTTCAGAAACCCGTTACCTTCAATTACCGCATTACCGCGACATAACCTATATCGCTTATCTGCAATAGTATTGTTGCATTACTGCCATTAATTTTTCTTATAAGCGTAATAAATACGTCATTAAACGACCCTAAATTTTATTACATACGTAGGGTCTGTTGACCTTTCGAGCTGATTTTTGCAGCACTTTGTGGAAGATTTCTACAAGGCAGAGGCTTTGATGTGTAGCTAGCCTACATGAGAAGCCGATAACACAGTAGAAATGAATCACAAAGGCTGCCCAGAGGGTTCGGTTAAAATCGTTTTATACTTCGTTGAAGACTATTTGCTTAGAATGACTAGGCTACACAGTCTTCGCCTCGCCTAAAACGATTTTATCTCGAACAAAATTTAACCGCGAAAGATCAACAGACCCTAGATGTTACGACTTTTTCGTAGCGCTATTTTTAACTTAGAGGAACTCTCATGTCTCGTACTACAGGACGACATCGTTTTTGGTTTTATAAAAGCCGTGATAACAAAGTAAAAACTCACAGAGGACATAAATGAATATAGATTTTACTATCTTTAAATCCAACACTCAGTGGAGTGCACGCGCCCACCAACTCAACAGTGATTTTCTGCTGCGCAATGTACTCACCCATGGTCACGTTGCAGACCTAAATTTGCAGTTCGCGTATGATGAAAGTACCCATACCGGACTTATTACCAACCTAAACAACCAAGTGATCGGCGATTTCACCGTTCGATTCTAGTTTGCTAACCGCCACCAACTGCAAACTCAAGCGATTCTAACGACAATAACAGCCATGATACCGCCGCCCGTATCAGGCTAAACATTCACCTCACACCATCAACTTCCATTACAGCCTTAATTACTCACACGCTATCGCGTTCTATTTCAAATAAGGTTTACCATTGGAGCGACACAGTATAAACTCCGCCTCCCTTTAGCGAACCAGAGGCCGAACTATGTCATCTTCCATGTATTCAACTCACGCTAAGCAATACGATTTAGCCATCCAAGACAACCTTTATAACGCGCACTTTGAACGACCAAATACGCTTGAATTAGTGGGTGATATTGCCGGCTTGAAAGTGCTGGACCTAGGTTGTGGCTCTGGAGTGTATGCCCAAATTCTTCTGGATAATGGCGCCGACCACGTGACTTGTATCGATGCATCTGAAGAGATGGTCGCTCTTACCAAGGAAAAGCTCGGTAATAAAATCGATGCTTATGCGCAAGACTTACTTCTTGGACTGCCGAAAGAGTTGGATAACCAATACGATGTAGTGATCTGCCCATTAATGCTCCACTACCTAAAAGACGTTTCTGCCTTGTTCGCGGATATCGCACGAGTGATGAAAAAAGGTGGCCGTTTTGTATTTTCAACTCACCACCCGTTTGCCGATTTTGAGTATTCGAAATCAGGTAACTATTTCGATACAGAAAAAGTGGTCGACACATGGAATACCCTCGGAGAACCCGTTGAAGTCGTATTCTACCGCCGCCCTTTAGTCGATATCACCAATGCATTGACTGAAAACGGTTTAGTAATCAGTCACCTAAGCGAAGGCAAGGTGTCTGAAACGCTTAAACAAAAATGCGAGCAAACTTATCAACGACTATCGACCGAACCTAACTTCCTGTTCGTTCGCAGCGAAAAGCCCGCTTAAACATGAAGCAACCGATCATCGGTTATCACCTCGATGAACTGCAAGACTGGGTCGCAGAGTTACGCTGCGGCCACTTTCAGCATGTTCGCCACCAGCCACCTTTCATCTGCCAACCATGGGTCGTGAGCCAGCAAGGCCGTAGCTCAATGCTGGGCTTCGAGCTGGAATGCAAAAAGTGCGAGACGGGTGCGCCCAAGGACACTGACATCTCTCACTAAATTTTAATCACACCAATACTAGACGACTGGTCTAATTTAAATTATAGTCGCGCTTATGAACACAAAAACACAAGACACAAAACAGCATATCCTTGATGTCGGCTACCAATTGGTCGTGTCAAAAGGCTTTACCAGTGTTGGGTTATCAGAACTGCTTAAAGCCGCTGATGTCCCTAAGGGGTCGTTCTATCACTACTTTAAGTCGAAAGAGCAATTTGGTGAGGCTATGATTCAGGACTACTTCCAGCAGTACTTTGCTAGAATTACCGCGCTACTGATTGATGGAAACGGCAACGGCTTTGAGCGCCTCACCGATTATTTTTCACGTTGGATGGAAGTAGAAAATGGCGTGTGTAATGCAAACAAGTGTGTGGTTGTTAAGCTAAGTGCGGAAGTCTCGGATCTTTCCGACGCAATGCGCAGCGCATTACAAACAGGTGCTGCTAAAATTGTGTCTATCATTGCAACATGCATTGAAGCAGGCGTTGAAGACGGCTCTATCCGCAGTACTAACAGCCAAGTAACCGCACAAATGCTTTACCAAATGTGGATCGGCGCAAGCTTGCTACAAAAGCTGACGCATGATTTATCTGCGTTGTCGCAAACAATGGACACCACTAAACAATTGCTCATTGGTAAGCCACTATAGGTAGCCAATGAAAGCGCAAAGCCCCGCCAAAGTATGGCGGGATTTTTTGAAATCAACACTAGACGACCGGTCTAATTATAGAAAGATAAATAACCAAGGACTCTCCAATGACAGATCACAATCGCCAAATCGTACTCGCCTCACGCCCAATCGGCGCTCCAATTACCGATAACTTCCGCTTAGAGCAAAGCTCAATTCCACAGCCATCGGAAGGGGAAATGCTGCTTCGCTCCGTTTACTTATCACTCGACCCATATATGCGTGGACGCATGAGCGATGCCAAATCGTATGCCGATCCGGTTCAAATTGGTGAGCCTATGGTAGGTGGTACTGTGTGCCAAGTAGTGGAATCTCGTCACGCTGATTTCGAGCAAGGGGAATGGGTACTCGCCTTTACCGGTTGGCAGGATTACGGAATCTCAAACGGGGAAGGCCTGATCAAGCTGGGCCAAAATCCGACTCATCCGTCATACGCACTGGGTGTGATGGGTATGCCAGGGTTTACTGCTTACATGGGGTTATTGGATATTGGCCAGCCTAAAGCGGGAGAAACCATTGTCGTTGCAGCCGCAACAGGCGCTGTTGGTTCTATGGTCGGACAAATCGGCAAACTAAAAGGGTGCCGTGTTATCGGGGTTGCCGGCGGAGAAGAAAAATGTCAGTACGCCAAAGAGGTATTAGGATTTGATGATTGTATCGATCACAAAGCGGACAACTTCTCACAGCAACTTGCTGAAGCTTGTACCGATGGTATCGATGTCTACTTCGAGAACGTCGGTGGTAAAGTCTTTGATTCGGTCATGCCTCTACTCAATACCGGGGCTCGAATTCCGTTGTGTGGTTTGATTTCTCAATACAACGCTACAGCCCTGCCAGAAGGCCCAGATCGCATGTCGATGCTCATGGGGCAACTGTTAATCAAACGCATCAAGATGCAAGGGTTCATCATTTTTGATGACTACGCACACCGTTATCACGAGTTTGCTGCAGATATGACTCAATGGCTATCAGAGGGCAAAATTCACTACCGCGAACACTTAGTCGATGGGCTTGAAAACGCACCAGAAGCCTTCATTGGCCTACTCGAAGGTAAGAACTTCGGCAAGCTTGTCGTGCAAACAAACCAACCATTATCGTAAGGAAGCACTATGATCACTTTGCACCACCTTAACCAGTCACGTTCAAAGCGCATTATCTGGCTGCTAGAAGAGCTCGAGGTGCCCTATCAAGTCGAAGCTTACAACCGTGATAGCGTGACGTTCTTAGCGCCACCAGAGCTAAAAAGTATTCACCCACTGGGTAAGTCACCTGTCATCGAAGATAGCGATTTGGTGATCACTGAATCCGGCGCGATTACGGAGTACTTGATCCAAACTTATGGAAACGGAAAGTTTGCCCCAGAGCAGGGGACAAAAGCACATACCGAGTACCTGCAGTGGTTACATTTTGCCGAAAGTTCAGCCATGCTACCGCTACTACTGAAAATGTTTGTCTCAAAAGACGGCGCGCAGACCAACTTTCTAGCCGATTATGCGGATGCTGAAATCAAGAAAGTGATCAGCTACTTCGATAGCAGCTTAGAAGGCAAAACTTATTTAGTTGATGAAAAACTCACTGGTGCTGACATTATGATGTCGTTCGTCGTCGAAGTGGTGGCTAAGTTTGGTCTTATTGAGCACTATCCAAACATTCAGCGTTACGGTGAACAGCTCAAAACCCACCAAGCGTTTAATCGCGCTGAGCAGATCGAAGTTAAATACGGCTAAAACAGCAGTAATTAAAAAGGGCTTAACAACACGTTAAGCCCTTTCTTCAGCAAACTAAAACAACTCAACATCCCCATCGTCAGATGGATCCTGCGGTGGCTCTCTTAATGACTCAGTAGTAATGTCTAGTGCTTGAATTTTATCGGCGACAGATTGCATTAACACGTGGACATCGTTTAAGTCTTCTTTGGCGAACATCATCGACTTTAGGCCTTCCTCAAAAAGTGTGAGAAGCTCTTCTTCTTGATCGCCTACCAGCCCCAAAGTGTAAAAGCTGGAATTCAGTCGATGAACGGAGTTGCCATAGGTTTCAGAAAACCTCGCATCAAAGCTAGCGGCTTTTTCAACCACTCCTGCCATCGAACAATTTATCTCTTCTAACACATCCACTAACGTTTTATAACGTTTGAGATCCTGATATTTAGCCTCCAAACCTTCAACGATCACCGCAACCACATCCTGCAAAATACCTATTTTGACTTCATCGTCTTCGGGAAGGTTCTTAATTAAAATAGCGCAGTTTTTTTCATTCAAGATCAACCGGTTGCCAAAGCGAAATACTCGCCCTTTGGTATGAAGCAAATCAAATATGTTGCGCTCAATCGGACTCACTGTGACATCAACATTGTCGAAGTAGAGATCTTTATCATCTCGAATCACCATCGAGGCATGCAGGCCATAGCTGTCCATTGATTTAAACACAAAGTAGCTTAATTGCTCGATAAACTGACAAGTGGCTAAGCCACGGAAGAAATGCAGCACAGTGCCATACATACTGGCTTCTTGCATAAAGTGGCGCGAGGTTTCTTTGGCCTGCTGACACTCAACCTGCAGCGAACGCTGCTCAGCCAAAAACTGTTCGATCACTTCCAGCTTTGCCAACACTTCTTCACAGTTCTCTTGTGCACTGATCACCTCTATTGCACCCGCCTCATATACTCTCAAGCGCTCTTCTAAAGAATCAACATGCGTGAGGTAAACAATGGCACTACCTGTAAAGGAAAAAGGTTGTTCAGAATGCGCTGAATCTTCGTCGTAGAGTTGGCTGTCGACGATAACAATTTCGGGTTGGAATTCACTGTGGACACGATGAACGGTGATAATGTCGTTCACCGTTTTGACATCGTAATTCATACTAAGCTTGTCTAACAAAGCGACTGAGCGACTGCGATTTTCGCCCACAATTAACACTTTGCATCTCTTACTCATACTAGCCACCTTTCAATGCTATTGTTGCACTGTATCCAATAAGCTTAGTGCAACTTATTACATAATCAACAAGGCGACGGTTCTCGATGTAATTGCCTTAATCCATGCTGGCTAACAATTCACTGATTCAATAATCAAAACCTACTTAACCAATTGATTTAACAATAATTTAAACGATAAAAAACACCTATCAAATTAATAACCTAAATCAATTTCCCGAGTGTGCTGGAGTTCTATATTCTAACTGCAGATTGATATTTCGCAGGCTTCAAGGGAAGCCACAGCAGAGTATCGCCAATGCTGCATAACCCTGGAAAAGGAACATGTCATGAGTAAGAAACTAACTACCGCTGCAGGTTGCCCTGTTGCTCATAACCAAAATGTACAAACGGCGGGACCACGTGGTCCACAACTTCTACAAGACGTATGGTTTTTGGAAAAATTGGCTCACTTTGACCGCGAAGTGATCCCAGAACGTCGAATGCATGCTAAAGGGTCCGGAGCGTACGGTACCTTTACCGTTACCAAAGACATTACTCAATACACTCGTGCGAAGTTGTTCTCTGAGATCGGTAAAAAGACTGAGCTGTTTGCTCGCTTCACAACCGTTGCAGGAGAGCGTGGTGCAGCAGATGCAGAGCGTGACATTCGTGGATTTGCACTGAAGTTCTATACCGAAGAAGGTAACTGGGACTTGGTAGGTAACAACACGCCAGTATTCTTCCTTCGTGACCCACTGAAGTTTCCAGATCTTAACCACGCTGTAAAACGCGACCCACGCACAAACATGCGCAGTGCAACAAACAACTGGGATTTCTGGACCTCTCTGCCAGAAGCATTCCACCAAGTCACTATCGTAATGAGTGATCGTGGTATTCCTGCAACTTACCGCCACATGCACGGTTTTGGTAGCCACACATTCAGTTTTATCAATGCCGACAACGAACGTTACTGGGTAAAATTCCACTTCAAAACTCAACAAGGCATCAAAAACCTCACTGACCAAGAAGCGCAAGACTTGATTGGCGAAGACCGCGAAAGCCACCATCGCGACTTATACGACAGCATTGAAAACAAAGACTTCCCGAAATGGACCATGTACGTACAGATCATGCCAGAACTTGAAGCGGACGAAGTCAACTTCAACCCATTCGATTTGACTCGTGTTTGGTCACAAAAAGACTACCCACTGATCGAAGTGGGTGAGTTTGAACTCAACCGTAACCCTGAAAACTTCTACGCAGAAGTCGAGCAATCTGCCTTTAACCCAGCCGCAGTTGTACCAGGTATTGGTTTCTCGCCAGACAAGATGTTGCAAGGCCGTTTGTTTGCTTACGGGGATGCTCAGCGCTACCGTTTGGGTGTTAACCATCACCAAATCCCAGTTAACGCACCACGTTGCCCAGTACACAGCTACCACCGCGATGGCGCAATGCGCACCGATGGTAACTTTGGCTCTACCATCGGTTATGAACCAAACCACAAACAAGAATGGGCAGAACAACCAGACTACTCTGAGCCGCCGTTACGCATCTCGGGCAACGCTGATCACTATGATCATCGTGTAGATGAAGATTACTTCACTCAAGCGGGTGACTTGTTCCGCTTAATGACTGAAGAAGAGCGCCAACGGCTGCTCGACAACACAGCCCGTTCGCTAAACGGTGTCCCTGAGTTTATCCAGCAGCGACACGTAGACCACGCCTTTAAAGCCGACCCTGCTTATGGCGAAGGTTTGAAAGCTGCACTAGGCTTATAAAACCAATAAAAAAGCGAGGCGCTATGACGCCTCGCTCATTCAAGTAATGTTAGCGGCTAAGGATATCCACTATGAAAGAAATCTCATTCTTTAAGCTATTCGACACCTGTGAACTGTTTATTTTCTACTAAACAGCTAGGGTCTGTTACATCGAGTTAGATAGCCAATTGGCTGATTTGGCTGGTTGCCAAAGCAACACGAAACTCCTTGCCCATCAGCTCATACACATTGAATTTTACGGTGTTCCAGTTTTCTTTGAAGTTATATTCAAACACACTGTCACCCGTCTCTAAACTTTGGGTTAGCGTCCATTCTGTCGCGTAACCAGACATGCCAAATCCAAAGTCTTTGTATGGCGCATCGGTTGGAACTCGGTATGGCACACTAGCCAGTTTCATTAACCCGTTTTGAATGCTGGTTGGCTCAGTGAGCTTACTTTGAAAATAGCTCGCGTGAAGAAAGCGGCTTTTCGCATTGGCATTGCCGTTTGAGCCGATATCTGTTTCGCGATCCGCATTTTCCCAATTAGGTTGGTGATTTTTTTGATTCTCGATGTGCACTTGCATTGACGGGTCATTCGTCATCACCATCGCTTCTTCACCGCGATAGATATTAATACCGTCTTCATCAAACTCGATCACTGCTCGATCACCGCTTTTATCAGTTATAGACCAATGCAGCTTGATCTCCATCGGCATACCTTCTAAGGCCAAACTACCGACATTTAACGTTGGGATTGCCTTCACGGCTTCATCAACCGTCGCATAATTGGCCAATAAGTATTCACCAAACACGAACTGAGTAATTGCGCTCGGATTAGACGCCGTTGGCATGTGCATTGGATTATAAAATAAGGTATTCACCTGTAACCCTTCGCTATTCACCCCATCATGCACCAGTTCACCATACGCCAGCACGGCGACAATATCGTATTTTACTTGGTAAAAGTCCCCTACACCGTTACCTTGTAGCGAACGCATATCGCCTTGCTGAATACCGCCCAGTGTAGGGTTGGTCGCTTCGACCCAATCATTGGTTCTTGAGGTGAATGTCCCCTTTTCTGTATTCCAGGCGACCGATGTACACGCATTGGCGATGGATGCACTGCTTAAACCAACGAGTAACGCGATTGTTGCGAATCTAAATTTCATAGTCGAGCCTCTCACTTATCTTTAAGTAGTTCTTGATGAAAGATAGAGAGTCGGTCTCGACACTCTTGCCATTGCGCTAGGTCTTTCACTGTCCAACTATCTTGAGGCTCTCCACACATATCGTTATACGAGGCACAACTTGCAGTCAGCAGAATAAGTAATAGGCTAAGATATTTCGTCATGATTTACTCCGACACTCTATTTCATCACGCGCTACAACACCGTTTGTCATAACGCACTGTGATATTGGATTGGTGTCAAAGTACGCCATCCATTCATCAGATGGTAATCACTTATGTAGGATTAACCCCTCAGGTCAACCCTTCAAACTTACGACTATGGAGGGATAAGGAGTCAATGACTCGCTTTAGCACCGGCCGACCTAAAGGCTGATTCATAAACCAAATGGCGAGAGGGAAGCGCACTTGGGTATTCAATTCATCGACTTTTAGTTCGACGAGTTCTCCGGATTCAAGCGCTTTTTCAACCGCATGCACAGGGGCAATGGCCCAGCCTTCTCCCATTTTCAAAAGCTCTAAGAACACACTCATGTTTTCAATGCGTTGTATCATCGGCGAGACTCGCATGGTGCGATCAACGTCTGCGTAGTAGTAATCCTCCAGTAATAACTGGCGCTTTGCTTTGAGCTCTTTCACCCCATAGTGAACATCATGCTCGGCGACAAATTCAGGTGACGCGACCAAGGTAAATGGCATGCTCATTAGGTGTACGTAATCGCGTGGACTCGCGCCCTGGCTTCTTGCATCCACCAACACAATCCCCATATCGGCATCCCCCGAATGAAGCCCAGTTTTTACTTCCTCGACACTCCGGTGTAACCAGTTAACGTTCACATTGGGGAATTCACTGCGCACGCTTTGCATCGTGGATTTTATAAGCTCAACTGGCATTAAATCGGTGTGGTAGATGGTAACGTCACTTTCCACACCAGACTCCATCGACTGACAAAGGCTTTCAAATGCGGTTGAGCTGTCATTCAAGTTTTTGGCAAATCGAAACAATCCCTGCCCTTGTTCTGTGAGCGTAGGATACTTTCCAGAGCGGTCAAACAAGGTCATGTTAATCTCAATCTCTAGATTACTGATAACCTGACCAAGCGTTGTACGGTGCTTGTTTAGCTGACGCGCTGCTGCACTAAAAGAGCCAGTTTCCGCCACCGCGACAAAAGCACGTATCTGTTCGTAACTGATGTTCATATGAGGATTCAACCCTACAAATGTGATTTCTACCTGAGATTATTCTTTGCCACTCTTGGCGTCGAGATATTCGATTCAAAAGAGTGATACACAATGCGAAAACAAGCTTTACTGCTAGCGCTAACCCTTCCAGCCAGCGTATTTCCGGTCACCGCTATTGCGGGTCAACACCTCATCGAGTTCAAATCCGAGAGGCGTGGCGATACGTTTCAACGCCATTTTGCTGAATTGCACAGTGCCTGGGGCCAGCAAGGCATCGGGATCCTTAATACGACTTTGGAGCTTAATGGCACAACAACCGCTCTTGGTACAGCCACCAACATTCATCCAGGCTTTAGCTACTTGATGCCAGTAACGAAAACCTTACTGCTAGGCCCTGCCGCTAAATACAACTACATCGCAGGCAAGAAAGACGCCATAAAAGCAGGCATTGCGTTTGCTTATACGGGTTTTGAATCAATTCAAATGGGAGGCCAAATTCGTTACGACCATCAACTCGGTAACAATAGCTTCGACTTAGTGCGTTCCGATCTTATTGTCGGTTTCCCATTGCTTGAAGACAGTTATCTCACCACAACCTCCACCAACATGAACCCAGTTGAAGGAGACAATGGCTCATGGCAGGAATACGAACTTGAATTCAAATACACAGGGTTTGAAGGCATACACCCTTATCTTGGTACCACAATAACCACTGATAACGACCCACTTGGCCAAGGCGATAACGCGATTATTGCTGGGTTTTACGTGCCTTTTAGCTAGGAGTTGGACATGAATTTAACCCAATCTATTGCGCTACTTGCTGCCACACTGACTGCCAGTGCTGCCGCAACCACCACTGAAGAACGCCAATACTACTTGCAAAAGATGGACTTAGTGACTTTCATTACCCCAAGTGAGGAAGCAAGTTATTACTGGCAGAATATGTCGGAAGTGTTGCCCACTTCAGTTATTGCTCGCCAAGGCCTTATCAAACCATTAGAACGCGACCTAAAGTCCACCATAGCCAGTACGCAATACCAAGGTACTTCTCTAAACTCGATGTTAACCGGAGAAGATGCGCCGTTAGAAGCATTAATGGTGATAAAAGAAGGCAAAATAACCTTCGAACATTTCAACATAAACCGTAATCAAAAACACGTGTGGATGAGTAATGCTAAAACTCTGGCAGGCTTGATGGTCGCTCAGCTTGAACAAGACGAGCTGATCGATGTGCAAAAACCGCTATCTCAATACCTACCTCAAGTAAAAGGGACAGCATGGCAAAACATCAAAGTCATCGATGTACTGAACCAGCAGAGCGGACTGGATATTGAGGAAAACGATATCACCCGCTACAACCCTCGGCATTATGTGTCTCAGTTCTTCCAATCAGAAATCTATGGCGATGACTACCTAACTAACCTACTAAAGCCACCAGCGGTCAAATCACCCGGAGAGGCATTTGAGTATTCATCCCTAAACACTCAGATGTTGGCACTGTTAATCAGTACTGTAACAGGTCAACGCTTGTCGGAAGTGTTGCAGCAACGAATTTGGGCCCCCGCAGGGATGACCAGTGATGCAATTTTGGCACTGTCGCCTACTGGACATGAAATCATTCATGGCCTGATCTCATCCAATCTCGAAGACATGATGCGCTATGGAATGCTATATACGCCTTCGTGGCACGAAACAGCTAAGACACCAGTGGTTACCCCTCAGATATTAAATAAGATTCGAGGCTCAATCACGTCAGGTACCTTTAGCCAAGGGGACTCTTATTATCGCTTCAAAGCCATTACCGGTGAAGAACCTCTCGGCAGTTCATATCAATGGGACCAAATTTGGGCTGATGGCGATATGTATAAATCAGGCATGCGAGGTCAAGGCATCTATGTTTCGCCAGACAAAGATCTCGTCATTGGTTGGTTCAGCAAAAGAGACGCTAAGATAAACGCGGCAGCTTTTGCACGTCAATATGCCAAACAACTCACCCTATAGTTATGGTGACAATGGAGAACTCCAACATGTTATTCATATCAGGAATTGCACTTGGTTTTACGGCTTGTTTTCTGCTCCACAGCCAGCCTGCGCGAAGACAAGTGAGAAACCTTTCTAGAGCTCTACAACTGATCGAGCAAAAATCAGGCTTTTACATCCAAGTGAAACAAGAGGGGCTGACTTTACAACACAGCAACGCTGCAAATGAAAAAGCGGCAGCACAACTGGCAAGGCTGACCAAAAACGCTACCAATTGCTAAGCATAAACCTACAAGTGCCTACGGCTTATGTCGTAGGCACTTGCTTTGTTTTGGAAAGTTGTGACGATTAACGCTCCAAAGTGTCTATCAATTCGTGCAGCAGCGCTTTGAGCTGCTCGGCTTTCTCTACATCGTAATCAACATTTTCAATCAGTTGACTAGGTAAACAAGAGAGCTCTTGCTGCAGTTGCCCGCCTTGCGCGGTGAGGTGGATAAGCATCTTGCGCTCATCATCTTCATCTCGTCGGCGGGAGATGAGCTCAGATTGTTCCATCCGCTTTAGAATTGGCGTCAGGGTATTACTGTTCAGTAGCGCTTGTTTACCAATCTCTCCCACAGTGATTCCATCTTGCTGCCACAATATAAGCAAGATGATGTATTGCGGGTACGTCAGTCGATGTCGGTCGAGCAAAGGCTGATATAAGCGAGTCACCAAGCGAGATGCAGCATAAAGGGGAAAGCACAGCTGGTTTTCCAACTTCTGATGCTCCTCTCCTTTAAAAGTCATTTTTGCCATGCTATTTCGCTAACGCTTTTTGAATATGTTTCTCTAGCGCGTCTGGTTTGGTGGTTGGTGCGAAGCGTTTGATCGGCTGGCCATCTTTACCAATCAGAAACTTAGTGAAGTTCCATTTGATTCGGCTACCCAAAACACCTGGAAGTTGCTGTTTTAGATACTTAAACACCGGGTGGCTACCCTCTCCGTTCACTTCGATTTTTTCACTAATAGTAAAATCCACACCATAGTTAATTAGGCATCCACCTTGGATCTCACTAGCGCTGCCCGGTTCTTGGTTTCCAAACTGATTACAAGGGCAACCTAAAATGACCAAGCCTTGTTCAGAATATTGTTGATGAAGCTTTTGCAAACCTTCGTATTGAGGGGTTAGGCCGCATTGACTTGCGGTGTTCACGACCAGCACAGCTTTGCCTTCAAACTGGGAAAAATCTAGAGGTTGGCCTTGTAACGTCGTCATTGATAGTTGGTGAAATTCGCTCATTGTTCTGCTCCTGTATCGGCTTGAGCAAAATATATCGCGCACGATATAATTCCACAACGATAGTTCAAAAATTGAAGTAATTCCAAATGTCGCTTAATCGTAGCAGTCGTGCCTTTTAACCCAAGCCATGGTGTAAGGGAGATCTTGCTCGTCTCGCCCTTTAGGCACTAAGTCCATCAAATGATAGGCGCCATTGAGCATGTCTAACCCTCGGGCATAACAAGAGTACGTATGGAAAACCTCACCACGGTCGTTTTTCACAAACACGCTTATCCCAGGAGCTTCCGAGCTAGGGAACTGGCTGGGACGGTAGTTGTAAACTGCTTGCCCAGAATCGATCTCCTGTTGGCTAAAAGAGACATTGAAGTCCGAGTTAAAGGAATTAGAAAAAGACGAGACCCAATCAAAGCTCCAGCCCATACGTTTTCTGTAGTTCTGAAGTTTGTCTAACGACGCCCGAGAAACGGCCACCAAGTGAATGTCTCGCTGATTTAAATGCGTCACAATCGGATTGAAGTTATCTGCCCAAAAGGAACAACTCGGACACCCTTCTTCCCAGTCGGGGCCAAACATAAAGTGGTACACAATGAGTTGGCTTTTACCAGCAAACAGCTCGGTAAGTGATTTCGTCCCGCCTTCGGTTTCAAAAAGATAATCTTGGTTAATTTTACGCCACGGCATGTCTCGGCGCTGCTGACTGAGTTCATCCCTCAATTGAGTAAATTGTTTCTCTTTTTCTAGTAGGCGCTGCCTTGCCGCTAGCCAATCTTCATCTGACACCACTTGTTTTTTAAACTCGCTGTTTTCACTCATTGTTCTACCCTTTCACCTGCGTTTGCTCGTGTTGCCACCGGCAGCTTTCTTGCCTTAAAGGTAGTTGCGAATTCCCCATTCTGCGCCTTAATTATTCACCAAAGAAATAACTCAATATGACACTTATCACACATTAACGAATTGAAACACAACCGCGCTTTTACGAAGTAAAAAACCCGATATTGATAACATTTTATTTACATTAGGCGATGCAATAATCGGTTCGATAACTAAGGCAATGGATAAGACTATGATAAATCTAGCAACGGCTTTACAACGCAGTGCAACCTGCTCTCCAGATAAAACCGCGATCATTTGCGGTGATGTTGAACTCAGCTACCAGGAGTTCAACGACATCTCCAGCAAGATCGCCAGCGCTCTTATTGAGCAAGGGGTAGAAAAAGGCGATAAAGTGGCGTTAAGCTGCTTCAACATTCCATACTTCCCGCTGGTCTATTTCGGCATCCTTAAAGCGGGCGCATGTGTAGTTCCACTTAACGTGTTACTTAAGAGTCGCGAGATCGCTTACCACTTAAAAGACGCGGATGCGAAGTTCTATTTCTGCTTTGAAGGCACATCACAACTACCAATGGCAACAGAAGCGATTGAGGCGTTTAAGCAAGTAGACAGCTGCAAACAACTTTGTATTCTTACGGCAGATCAAACCGCCCTTGAGCATCAAGGGTTTCCTACGCTCAGTGCATTGATCGCCACCGCTGAGCCTATTGCACAAGCCGCGAATACCCAAAGTGACGACACGGCCGTCATTTTGTATACCTCTGGGACTACAGGCCTGCCAAAAGGAGCAGAACTGACTCACAGCAATATGCTCACCAATGCGTTGGTGTCGAACGATTTAATGTCGGCCACTTTCGATGATGTTCACATCATCACTCTCCCTTTATTCCACTCTTTTGGCCAAACGGTTCACATGAATGCAGCTGTCGTTAGCGGCGCCACTATGGTTTTGGTACCTCAGTTCACTCCAGATGGGGTACTGAGCCTTATCGATAAGTACAAAGTGACGCTATTTGCGGGTGTACCAACTATGTATATCGCACTTCTGGCAACACAAACCGAGGCAGATATCAGTTCACTACGCCTTGCTATTAGTGGCGGCGCATCGCTCAACCATCAGGTCATAAAAGAGTTCGAGCAACGTTTTAACGTCGCTATTTTGGAAGGGTATGGCCTTTCTGAAACCAGCCCTGTGGCAAGTTTTAATTACCAGCATTCTCGTCGCCCAGGCTCTGTTGGATTACCAATTCTAGGAGTCGAGATTCAAGTCGTTGACCTTGATGGCAACCCAGTAGCTCAAGGAGAGAAAGGTGAGATTACTATTCGTGGCCACAATGTTATGAAAGGCTATTTGAACCGTCCCGAAGAAACCGAAGCAGCCATTCGAAACGGTTGGTTCCACACTGGGGATATTGGCTATTTCGACGAAGCAGGCCACTTGTACATTGCAGATCGCTTAAAAGAAATGATCATTCGCGGTGGATTTAATGTTTACCCACGTGAAATCGAAGAAACCTTTATGACTCACCCAGATGTTGCCATGGTTGCGGTAGTCGGCATTCCAGACGAACACTACGGTGAAGAGATTAAGGCCTTTGTCGTGCTAAAACCAGATGCACAAATCGACAGCAAGCAACTGCAACAATGGGGGCAAGAACAGTGTGCCGCTTATAAATACCCTCGCTATGTTCAGGTGATGGATAAACTCCCTATGAGTGCAACCGGAAAGATCCTCAAACGAGAGCTAAAATCTGAGCACGAATCTAAAGCAGACTAACGCGCAGTCACTGCTGATAACTATTAAGGCCAGACATGCTCTGGCCTTTTTCATGTTCATCGTCAGGATTTCCTGAACCGGTAGGGTGCAAATCGACAAAACTGTAAAAATTATTGGCGTCGGTAAGGGCAATTTGGGTATGCTTGCTGTTCACCTCGATAAGGTTGCGTCATGCCAAACGTGTTAAAGACAATTTGGATTACGACATTCACTCTGTTTGCGATGCTTTCAACTAGCCTATTTGTTGAAGCCAAAGCCAGTGGTGAAGCCTTGCGAGCTCTTCACACCCAGTCAGAAAGCCAACAAAACGTTGATGTTGCGGCCAATTGCCCTGACGAGCAACACGGCTCGAGTGACCATGGTGTGAAAAACCATCAAAGTTGCAGTTCCACCTGCATACTCAAAATGCCGAGCCATCGCGCTTTATCTGAACTGGCTTATCAAGATTTTTCTCTAGCCCCAATTCCACCCGATTGCGCAATTAAACCGGTACTGATAGCCCAAGGGCTTTACCGGCCTCCAATCGTTTAATTCCATTCAAATAATCGAACTTAACTTGGCTTATTTCATTAGGCCTATACTGTTGTACATAAAATTTATGGAATTATTCAATTATGAAAAAGCTTTTTGCTCTATTTACCGCACTGCTAATGAGTGCATCTGTTGCTGCAGCGCAATTTGAAGAAGGGACACACTACCAAGTATTGGATGTAGAGAAGGCATCTAAGCCTGTTGTCACAGAGTACTTCTCGTTCTACTGCCCTCACTGCTACAAGTTTGAAGGTGTCGTTGAAAACCTGAAGCCAGCTCTACCGGACAACGCACGATTCGAAAAAGTACACGTCGCTTTCATGGGCAGCAACATGGCTGTTCCAATGGCTAAATCGTATGCAGCAATGGTAGCTCTGAAAGTGGAAGATACGATGGTTCCAGCCATGTTCAGACAGATTCATGAGCTGCGCCAACCACCAAAAAATGAAGAAGCTCTGCGTCAGATATTCATCGATAACGGCGTTGATGCAAAGAAATTTGACGCGGCTTACAACGGCTTCGCTGTCGATTCGATGCAAAAACGCTTCGATAAGAAGTTCCAAGCAAGCACTCTAACAGGCGTTCCTGGTGTTTTGGTTAACAACAAGTACATTGTAAAGCCGGACAACATTCGCAGTATCGAAGAGTACAACCAACTGGTGAACTACTTGCTGACACTGTAACCACTGTTTTAGGCGATACAGTTAAGCTCAATAATGCCCCGTTAGATCGGGGCATTTTTATTTTCGCCGCTACTCGTTAATAAGCAAAGCCAAGTCCAATCTACTGGTAGCTACCACCTTGAGCTTGTAGTACCTGACCATTTAGATCCTTGCTCACCGCCGCAGCGTAATACGATGCCACATCCTTAGCGGCGATCCCCGTGCTGCTATCCATTCCCCACGATTCCATCGTTTCTTTGACCATGCTTGGGCTGACCGCATTCAACCGCTGTTCGTTAGTCATGTCCAGCGCAGCGCTGCGAACAAAAGCATTTACAGCAGCGGTACCCATTGAAATCGCTACCACACCAGGCATCGGATGATCTGCAGCAGCTCCCGATGTTAACGTAATTGAGCCACCGTGATTTAAGTAATTCAAACCAACTCGTGCAACATTCACTTGTCCCATTACCTTGTTGTTAAGCACCGTTTGATACCCAGCATCATCCGTTTGTTGCAAGGTTCCCATTTCTCCGTTGCCCGCCATGCTAATGATGGCGTCAACCTTTCCTACTTGCTCAAACAAACGTTCAATAGACTGCTTATCTTCTATATCGACACGGAACTCGCCTTGGCTGTACCCAACACTGATCACTTCATGCTGCTGTTGTAGGTTATCAACCACCGCTTTGCCAATCACACCATTGGCACCAATTGCTACTACTTTCATTTTTTTTCCTCGTTAATATTGGGTTTGCGCCAACCACTCTTGGGTCAACTGCGCGAGCTGTTTCGGTTGATCTTCTTGAAGAAAATGGGAGGCGTCATTCACCGTATGATGCGGCTGCCCTTTCGCTCCAGTGAAGTTGGTTTGGAAATGGATGTCGTACCCTCGCCCTGCGAGAAAAGGATCACTGTCGCTAAATAAAGTCAGCACCGGCTTAGGCCATTGTTTTAAGCGTTGCCAATCAGCATTCACTTGGTCCAGTTCAGAGGCCACTATCTCCGCCATCTTTTTCGGCCCAGCTGCATATTCGACCGATGGAAACGGCGCGTCGTAACCGCTCATGTCATCGTTCGACAGTTGGCGAGTCGTTAAGGCTTGGATCACCTTGCCAATTTCCAATGGCGCACTATGACGGAAGTAACCCGCCCAATTTCCATAGTTAATCTTGGACGATAGGTCTTCAATACTTGGTTTGCCCGCCAAGGCCGCCATGACTTTGAGTACCTTCGGCACCATAAACTTCTCTAGGCCCTTCATCTCAGCCAGTGCCGTATTCGATAGCACCAATCTATCTAGCCAGTGCGGCTCGCGAGCCAAAACTCGCAGGCCAATCATGCCTCCCCAGTCTTGGAAAAATCCGGCAGCGTGCTTAATGTTCAACTGCTTAACAAAGCTGTGCATCCAATCGACATGATTGCCATAGGTATGAAGGTCGGAGCTAAGCGGCTTATCCGATTTTCCGAAACCAATTAAGTCCGGAGCAATCACTCGATAACCTGCCGAAACCAACTCGGGGATCATATGTCGGTACAAATAGCTCCACGATGGTTGGCCATGAAATAGGAATATCACTTTGGCGTTCGATTTTCCTTCGTCGACATAGTGCATACGCATGCCATCAACCGACACATAATTAGGCTGAAATGGATAATCTGTTAAATGTTCGAATGCACTGTCGGGTGTACGTATCGTCTTCGGTTTCAATGAATGAGTTAAGCTATTCATGGCTCTACCTCCGTGCTGTTTGATTGGCTTAGACACACTTTAGGCAAGCTGACGGTCAATAAAAAGCATAGAATTTTGCACAAAATGGTCATATTATTTGACCATGACAAATTTAGAGCACCTGTTGGTTGTGGAAACTATCTGTACGGAAGGCAGTTTCCAGAAAGCCAGCGAGAAACTTCATAAAGTCCGATCCGCTGTTTCCTATTCTGTGAAGCAAGTGGAGTCTTTCTATGGCATCCAAATTTTTACGCGTGATACTTATCGGCCAGAGCTGACGGCTGAAGGTAAAGTGTTGATTGTTCAAATCCGCCGCCTACTCAAGCAAGCCAATGAATTCGAAGCGTTTGTCAAAGAGATGAAAGGAGAGCAAGAGACGGAGCTCAAGCTCGGAATAGGCTCAATCTTCCCAATAGAAAGAATCACTGACCTTTTGCTCGACTTAAAAACAACCTTTCCAGCCACAACGATTCACCTAGATATCGAGGTAGCGTCGGGCGAGCGTAAATTACTGGATGATGACGTTGATATCGCCATCTATGGCAGTCCTTCACGGCACAAAGCTATTGATTATCAGCTGATTGAAACTATCGATGTCCCGTTGGTGGTATCAAATAAAATGCCATTAAGCAGACTAGAGAGCGTCAGCGAAGCCGACCTCTCCCACTACCCTCAAATTGTGATGAAATCTTCGGATCTCAAAGCGCCAGACACGCACGTTGTCGATGACGCACTAAAGTGGTTTGTCACTGACCTCACCACCAAAAAAACACTCATCACCGCTGGGCTCGGCTGGGGAAGGATGCCCATCCACTTGGTTGAAAAGGAAATCGAAAATCAGCAGCTTACATGCCTTGAAACGCTTGGTTCTCTGCAACTGCCAATATACGTTGCTAAAAGAAAAAATCAGCCTTTGGGCCCAGTAGCAAAGAAGATTTGGCAATATTTTTCCGATAAATAAGCCATATTTCCTCAATGCCATTTGGGCATTTTCTGGGCGATAGTCATGCTTTACAACGCAAAAGAAACGCGTTGACTCAATGTGAAGACACTCTAACAATCTGAATCAGACGAACGTTTTTTGCACAAATCGCTTTGTTACTATGAAACAATTATCAACGATGAATCTCAGGGATTGATACATGTTTGATGGTTACCTCATACACACCAAACGCTTAGCACTCGAATTTTGCAAATACTACTTAGCATCAGTGCTTGTGCTAGGTATCAACGGTGAACTGTTTAATATGGCGCTACGGGTTTGGTCCAACAATCAGATGTCTTTTTATAACGATGGCTTGTGGCAGATTAATCTCATCCTGTCGTTCTTTCTAACTTGCTGTGTGATGTTTTCTAAATACTGCCCTGAATAAGCCAACTTGCCTAATCAAGAGGATACCTCAATGATCTTGAACCACGTTTCCGTTGGTACTCAAAACCTAACCTTGGCAATTCAATTCTACGACGCTGTTCTGGCTACCTTGTCCATCGCACGCTCTCACCATATCGAAAATATTGCGGCTGCCTATGGTGAACAATTTGAGTTTTGGGTAGGCCATCCTTGTGAGAACCCTGCAACCTCAGGCAATGGCACACACATCGCGTTCAACGCTCCAAGTCAACAAGCAGTAGATAGCTTTTATCACGCAGCCATGGAGCAAGGTGCGCAATGCGAAGGCAAGCCAGGCTTACGCCCAGAGTATGGCGAAACATACTATGCCGCCTTCGTAAGAGACTTGGACGGAAACAAAATTGAGGCAGTTCACTTCTGATCCACAAGCATCGGACATTTCAAGGAGGCATCATGACGATAGAAAACCGACTACGCGAGCTGGGGTTAACGCTACCAACGGCGAGCGATCCTCAAGGCAGTTACTGTAATTGCGTAAGAACAGGCAACTTACTTTATGTCTCAGGTAAAGGCCCAGTGGCAGGGTTATCAGAAGTTCCAAAAGGGAAGATTGGACAAACGTATTCCGTTGAACAAGGATACCAGTTCGCCAGAGCCACAGGCTTAGATATTCTCGCTGCGGTTAAACTCGAGTTAGGCTCGCTCGATAAAGTCACCCGTGTTGTGAAGCTGCAAGGTTTTATCAATGCCACCAGCGATTTTGAGCAACACCCAAAAGTCTTAGATGGATGCTCAGACCTAATGGCAGAAGTATTCGGAGAAAAAGGCGTTCATGCTCGCTCTGTCTTCGGTGCGTATTCTGTGAGAGGAAACTTACCGCTCATCATCGACTCCATTTTTGAAATTCAAGCTTAGGGCACGGCGGCCAACATCATGCGTAAACTTCAAATCGATACCTACAGCCTCAATCGGCAATCCATAAAAGATAGCACTACCTTGCCTCTCTTTATGGCCAAAGCGATGGCAAAACGTATACCGAAAGCCCTCGCGTCTAAGTTCGATGAAAACGGTGAACAGTTAGAGCAATTGGTACAAGCAGTAGTCGATGCTAAAGAGACCGGCGTGATCTATGAAGTGGTGGCAGAAGATGAAAACGAACGTATCGTGTTTTCAATCTTCTAGCTTACTTGGCACCCACTAGCGCTGGTAAGTTATATCCATTGTTTGTAGGTTCGCATCTATGCTTTGATCACCTTTTAAGCGTTGCCATAACACACCTAATAGATCTAAGCCTCGTTCACTTGGAAAGCGTTGTGTTGATTCTAGTAGCTGCCACTGACCATCGCTCCCTTTCTCAGCAAAGACGAATTCAAACGACAAGTTATCTGCCATACCCAGCCTTAAATCCGACACGATCAGCGCATCACCTTCCACCCGATAATTGAGGTAGTTGTGAGAAAATGCCTCTAGCCCTACCAATGTAGGTGGCTTCTCTTCTAATGGCCAGCTACCTAGTGGCCTAGCAACGAAATCAATCGCTTGGTCTTTATCTAATACCGACGCCAAACCTTCCCAGTACTGACCGTCATCCATTACCACAACTCGCCACAATAATGTGTTGAACGCCGTTGGCGTGATCAGCACTTGCTGGTTAGGTAAGTTCTGAGCTGCGAGGTTTTGTTCCACTCGATTGGCAATGGTTTGCTGGGACGCGTACCCCCAACCAAGGTAGAGCGTTGAAAGCAGAACAACACTCTGACACCAGCGTCCTCCATGCTTTTTGGAAAACAACGCCACTCCGATGGCGAGCAGCAATGGTAAGGTGTATAGAGGGTCGATAATGAACACATTTCGCAATTCGAAATAGCCTTCAAAAGGCCAAATTAGCTGGGTCCCGTAAGTGGTCATCGCGTCCAAAAGAGTATGCGTGACCAATACACTTACGGTTAAGAAAAATACCCGAGATAGGTTCCAAAATGCGTCTGGTCGCCAGCGGCAATATAGCCAAGAAATCAGCAATGCGAACGGTGGTAGAACGAGCAATGAATGGCTGAAGCCACGATGTTTAATGGTGTTTTGAACAGCGTCCCCGTAATCAAGCATGACATCAAGATCGGGTAAAGTGCCAAGTGCTGCTCCCACCAGCAGTACTTTAGCATTACATTTTTTGCCAGCAATCGCGCCAGCGACTGTTGCACCGAGTGCCGCCTGAGTTATTGAATCCATATTGCCGTGTTCTTTTTTCACATGTGATTAGGTTACGTTGAATTCGAAACTAAAGTTCAGTTGGGAGAGTGTCAAACGTAGAAGCCACTCTAGCTTCGCTCTTTACCTACTTTTACATTATCGACATGACACCCCAGCATAAAAATACCAGCCAATTCATGCTTGGCTGGTACTAAAAGTATCATGTATGGAACCGTAAAAATTGCCTCTACGCGAAAGCTATTTACCAATGCACTCTAACAATTGAGCCGCTAGATTTCTCAACACCCCAGCTTCAGGCTTGGTATGGGAAAAAGTACGAATACCGTAGATACCCATCACCAAGAACTGGGACAAAGCCTGACAGTCTTTGGCTTGATCGATCTCTCCAGCTTTTTGCGCTTCAATTAATTTATCTGTAAACGCTTCCTGCCAGTCCGTCATCATATGACCGATAATGGCTTCAGCCTCATCATCTTGTTGTGACAATTCACTCATGGCTTTTTGCAGTAGGCAATCTTTGATTTCTTCACGTTCGCACTCGGCAACAACGTGGTCGAGGTACGCTTGAATACCCGCCAAAACTGTTGGCGATTGATCGAACAAGGCTTGAAATTCGGCGCTTCTCTCGCTGCGGTAATGTTCTAAAGACGCCAGTAATAGCCCGCGCTTGTTAGAAAATGCACAGTAAATCGACCCTGGATGGAGGCCAGTCGCCTTTTTCAAATCCTGCATACTCGTTTTGCTGTAGCCCTTACTAATAAAGGCATCCATGGCTGAACGTAATACTTCTTCACGGTCAAACTCGGCACTGCGCATAATCGTTCTCAAATCAATTTAGATGTCGCAAGTTTAACTTATCTTGAACAATCGTTCAAAAAGTTCTTGAATGATCGTTCAAGATGAACTAATTTGAATGGGCGTTCAAGAATATCACCCAAAGAATTCAAAAGGCTCAGTATGGAAAACTTATTTCAACCTTATGCTCTAAACGACACAATTACTCTACAAAACAAAATTTTAATGGCGCCACTAACTCGCGCCATGGCAGACGACAATTTGGTCCCAACCCAGCAAATGGCTGACTACTACGCTCGCCGCTCAGAAAGCGGCTTGATCATTTCTGAAGCGGTAATTATTCGCCCAGACGGTCAAGGTTATCCAAATACACCAGGGCTATTCTCGCCAGAGCAAATCATCGGATGGCGCACAGTCACTGATGCAGTGCATGAGAAAGGCGGTAAAATCTTCGCTCAACTTTGGCACACTGGTCGTGTGGCGCACCCACACTTCTTTGATGGTGAATTCGTACTTGCACCTTCAGCTGTAGCGGTAGAAGGCACCGTGCCTCGTATGAGAGAACTGTCTTACACCGTACCGAAGCCAGCAAGCAAAGAAGAAATTGAGCAACTAGTAGCGGACTACAGCCAAGCCGCAGCCAATGCGATCGATGCAGGCTTTGATGGCGTTGAGATCCATGGTGCTAACGGTTACCTACTCGATCAATTCTTGCATTACAGCAGCAATACTCGCGATGATGAATTCGGTGGTAATCCAGAGAATATGGCACGCTTCCCATTGGCTGTTATTGATGCAATCTCAGAGCGTATTGGCGAAGACAAAACTGCCCTACGAATTTCTCCGGGAGCTTACTTCAACATGGACCCAGATACTCGCGACCGCCAAGTATTTGATCACCTGTTAGCACAATTAGAACTACGTAATCTCGCCTATCTACACGTTGGTATTTTCGATGACAGTATGGAATTCGAGTACCTAGGCGGATCAGCATCAAGCTACATTCGCGCGCATTACAGTAAGACACTTGTTGGTGTTGGTAGCTACAGTGCAGAAACGGGCAGCGCTGCGATTGAGGCAAACAAGTTTGATCTACTTGCCATTGGTCGTCCATTTATTGCCAACCCTGACTACGTTGCAAAAGTGAAATCGGGCGAAGAACTCATTGAATACTCGGATGAAATGCTCGCGTCACTTGTGTAGTTAGTAACTTCGTTCCTAAGACTTTGAGCAATCTTTTGCCTTTTCATTGCTCGCTATATCACAGGGGAAGGTCTAACAGTACCCTACCCCTGCTTTGCCGCCACTAACTTGCTGGCGGCTTTTTCTTATCCTAATTACGCCCTTTCTAATTTGGTTATTACCCGCTTCACTGGATGCTGATCGGTCGCTAATTTCTAAATCTGATCAATCCCTTTCTTACATTGCTCGGAAATAGCTGACATCTCTCTGACCGTCTTTCCACTTTGGCAACTACGACTTTCCACACTTTCATACAAATCTCCTCTACATTTGCGTTCTAAATCAATGGGCAAGGAACTCTCAACTCAACCTAATACAAGAGAGATTACAATGAACTCAAACCATATTCTTATCATCGATACTTTTCCCATCGTCCGCCGCGCACTAGAACTTGAATTACGTACCGCAGTACCAAGCGCTCACTTTTATCACACGGACTCTTGCCAAGAAGCAGCAAAAATTTTACGAGCAAATGAGATCGATATGATCTTGCTTGATGTCGATTTAAATGATGGCAGCGGCCTTAATTTAGTGTCACGCATTCGCCGCCAGGGCTTCGCTGGAAAAATCCTATTTATTTCATCGAGCAGTTTTCCAAAAGTCAGCCAAACAGCGAAAGATGTAGGTGCAAACGGCTACATTTCGAAGACAGAGCCTTCTAACCTGATCCGCGATGCCATTATGGCAGTAAGAAGTGGTTATTCTGTGTTTAAGCAGGAGCCCGCGAGCACAGCCACATTCCAAGATTTATCCAAACGTGAATCGATTGTGCTTAACTACCTATCTAAAGGTTACTCAAACAAAAAAATTTCTGAGCTGCTGTCACTTAGCTCTAAAACAGTCAGTACCTACAAACGCCGAATTCTTAAAAAGTACGATGCAAACTCAATCATCGAAGTCATGAACCTAGAAGAGATGGCATCAGGTTCAGCATTGCATTCATAGATAATCAGTTATTCGATAATCTGGTATTTTCACTACAGCGTAGAGTCACCTTAATTTGGCTCAACAACTGTAGTGAAAGTGCCAACTGTAGTTCATCAGACATTAGTTAACACCTCTTTAGTCGTTTATCGCAGCATAACTGCCTACACTGTGCTGAGTTACCCCAGATATCAACATTTGGAAAGTCCGTTATTCCAGATAGTGCATTTCATAACCGACCAATGTAGCCCATATTATTCGCCAATATATCGTATTGAATAGATAACCTAGAGGCTACAGATTATGAAGAAAGTACTATTGGCCGCTCTCTGTTGCTCATTTATCACTGCCTGCAGTGATAGTGGTGATAGACAAGTAACCCCACCTGCGGGACCTAGCATAACTAGTGTTGTTATTACTCCCTCCGAAGAGAGCACATTTTTGACAGGCTACATCGACCCTGTCTTGCCAGTTGGCGCACGAGTGACTTATACGGCCACCGCCCATTACGATGACAACAGCAGTGAAAATGTAACAGATACGGTGACTTGGGACATCGGTGAGACCTCAATCATGCAGCATCTGGGTGGTACAACCATACGAACAGTATCCGTGGGAGAGAGTGCAGTTTCAGCGGTCTACCAAGGCACTCGAAGCAACACAAGCACGCTATCTGTGATAGATGCAGAGATAAAAAACATTCATATTACATCGGGTGACATCGAGCTAGAGCAAACTACAACACACCAATTTAACGCTGTTGCATCGTTTTACGGAACAGACTCAGTGATGGACGTGACTAGACAGGTAATTTGGGGCAGCACAAACTTCGACCAACTGTACATCGATCCTATTACTGGCCTTGCTCTTGCTAAAGATAGCAATGTTGAAGCGGATATTCTGGCTATCGCTCAATTCGACCTCGAATGCGCAGACATGGTTAACTGCGATATTTCCGACAATATCGGTGGCATCTATGATCAAGTGAGCGTTACGCTTATTGATAAATCGGATAACGAATCCCATCTATTTATCACTCCAACCAGCACAGAAATGCCAGTGGGGTACACTCTCCAGTTCGACCTGATTAGCAGCTCTGATAAAGGGTTGGAGAATCAAACCGGCATGACAAAGTGGCAAGTCAACGATGATTACTTCGCAACCGTCGAAAGTCACTCTGCTAGTGATACTCAGGACGCAGAAAATCCAGGGTTGGTAACAGCGCTAGCTCCAGGTCTTGTAGAAATAACAGGACACTACCTATTCACCACTAACAACACGTATACCAGCGAGATCCTTATTAATAATGAGGTATTGCAAGGTATCCAAGTCGTCCCTCACAAACTCGTCAACTCCGAGTCTGCTAAAAGCTTAGCCGACAACCCACATATCCCAGTGAACCTGACTTTACAGCTCTCAGCAGTCGGTAAATTTACCAACGATTTTGTCTATAACATCAGTCGCGATGTTGAGTGGAGCAGCAGTAACCCAGACGTGTTAGTCGTTGATGATAATGGCACTTTAACCACTCTTGAGGTGGGTAACAGTGTGCTGACAATCACTAGCAATCATTTTCGCGAAGAGGTTCTTATCACCGTAGAGGAAGCGAAAGTAGTAGAACTTGAAGTCACTTCTCCTGCAGAGGTATTGTCTCCGCGTGCAAGTATGCAATATCAGGCATTCGCCACTTACAATAATGGCTTTCAGGAAGAAGTGACCGACAAAGTGGTTTGGACAAGCAGCAACTCACACGTAGCCAGCTTCAATTTTGGCGCACCAAAAAATGGAATGATTACGGCGTACGAAGAGTGGGAAACTCTAGTTAAAGCATCAATTAGAGTGAGAGACGACAGTGAAGAATTCGTACAAGCGAGCACAAAACTAAGAGTGTTGAATCACTTTGGTACAAGCTGTGGAACGGATCTGCACCGCACACTAAGCACAGAAAATGGGCTTACTTTTACTTGTCCAGTTACGGTTAAAGAAGCGGATAACCATGGTATCGAACACGATGATTCAGACTATTACTATCAGCACAATGAGAGATGGGCGCTAATGAGCCTTACTCAAGGTCAAGCATACTGTGGCAGCTTAACAGCAAGGTTAGCAACCGAATCTGAGTTACTGGTTCTTGCTGACGAATATGGAGAACTGTTTGGAGATCATCGGTCTATCAAATGGCCAGCAACGGGTACGAGCGCACCAGATTTCGACACAGACCGATTAGGTCGTTACTGGTCATCAACGGGCACAACAGTTGATATGGTCGAGGCCGAAGCCTATGAGACAGAAAATCGCCTTCAGTTAGTAACTTGTGTTTACAACACTGCCGATTCGTAAAGCGCCCAATTTCGGCTAGAAAATATAAGTCGCTATCAAAAAGTCACCCGCTTGCTGCACCAGCAAGCGGGTTTGTTATAGCGAACGGAAAAATCGCGCTTAGCTATCCACTTCAATGCCTTCCAATACCTCAACCTTCACCGCCGCAACCTTAAACTCAGGGATCTTCGCATGAGGATCGGTCGCCGTGGTGGTTAACCTATTCACTGGTGATTCAACGAAATGGAATGGGATAAAGACCACGCCTTTTTGCATTCGCTTGGTAACAAATGCAGCAATTTCAATTTCGCCTCGGCGAGTAGAGACTTTGAGCATTTGGCCATTGGAGATTCCCAACAGCTCGGCATCTGACACACTGATCATCGCTCTTGGCCCAGCTAGGTTATTCAAGCCTTTGGTTTTACGCGTCATGGTTCCTGTATGGAACTGCTCCAGTACCCTACCGGTCGTCAACACTAATGGGTATTCCTCATCAGGCAGCTCGGCCGCATATCTAAACGGAATCGCTTCCATTTGGCCTCGTCCACGAGTGAACTGAGTTTGGTGCATAATGCGCGTACCCTCTGGGTTGTTTTTGTTACTTGGCCACTGCACACCATTAACGGTGATGTTCTCCCAGCGAAGCCCACCATATTGCGGGGTTACTCGGGCAATTTCATTGGTGATATCCGACACGTGCTGGTAATTCCAATCGCTACCCATTGTGTTGGCAATCATCTGAATAATCACCCAGTCTTCTTTAGCTTCGCCAGGCGGTTTAACTGCAGGGCTTACACGCTGAACACGCCTTTCGGTATTGGTAAAGTGCCCGCCTTTTTCCGCAAAAGAGCAAGAAGGTAAAACAACATCAGCGTACTGCGCTGTTTCCGTTAGGAAGATGTCTTGAACCACCAGAAAATCCAGTGCTTCTAATCCTTCAATAACGTGAGCTTGATTAGGATCGCTTAACACTGGATTTTCACCCATAACATACAATGCACGCACTTCGCGTTTGCATGCCGAATCAATGATCTCGGTAAGTGTTAATCCCGTTTCGGCAGGTAGGTCATGACAATCCCACTCCATAGCAAATTTCTGCCTCACCAGCGGATTGTACACTTTCTGGTAGCCTGGATAGTTGTTTGGCAGCGCGCCCATATCACATGCACCTTGCACATTTGATTGGCCGCGTAGCGGGTTAATGCCGCCCCCTTCAATCCCGATATTGCCACACAACAATTGTAGGTTTGCAATCGAGCGAACGTTATCGTGGCCAGTCGTATGCTGAGTAATACCCATTGAGTAATAGACTGCGGTACGATCTGAGGTGCCAATCAATCGCGCCATGGCAAATATGTCGTCCGCTTTTACGCCAGTGACAAGCTCGACTTTATCCAGTGCATAGTTAGGTGACATTACTTCTTGCAATAAGGTATCAAAACCATCAACCCTATCTTCAATGTATTCTTGGTCGTACCATCCGTGCTTGATGATTTGCTGCATCACACCATTGAGCAGCATGACATCGGTACCTGGGCGATGGGCAAGATACAGCTCCGCATGATCAGCAATATCAATCCGTTTAGGGTCTGCGACAATCAAACGAGCACCGTTGTGTCGCACGGCCTGTTTAATGTGAGAACCAATAATTGGGTGGGCCGCAGTGGTATCCGAGCCAATAATAAAAATCACATCCGAATGCTTGATACTCGGTATATCGTTGGTCATTGCACCACTACCTAGCGATGCTTCTAGCCCCGTAACGGTAGAGGCGTGGCACAGACGCGCACAATGGTCGACGTTATTGGTACCGAGTTCACGGCGGATAAATTTCTGGAATGCGTAGTTGTCCTCATTGGTGGTTTTCGCAGAAGAAAAACCAGCCAACGCATTACCACCAAACCCTTGTTTGATAGCGTTAAACTTGTCGGCAATAAGCCGAATAGCTTCTTCCCAACTTGCTGGCTGCAACCAGCCATCCTTGCGAATCAGCGGTGTGGTTAATCGTTCATCACTACCAATAAAGTCAAAACCAAAACGACCTTTCACGCATAGCATGCCTTCGTTTACCGGTGATTGTGCCCCTTTTACATATCGGATCTGGTTGTACTGTTCGTCGACATACATGGTTAGCTTGCAGCCTACGCCACAATAGGTGCAGATGGTATCGACTGCTTTTAGCTGCTCGATTCTGCCTTGGGCACGATCCCGGGCATCGGTTAATGCACCTGTTGGGCACACTTGCACACACGCCCCGCACTGAACGCAGTTGGAATCACCCATTAGGGTTCCACCAGCGCCAAAGTTAGGTCGACATTCGGGTCTTGAAGCTGGTCGCCCCTCTTTGTCGGTCATAAAGCTCAAGATGCCATGTACCGATTGATCACGGCAGGCGTGAACACACTGGCCACAGCTGATACATCGGTTGGCATCAAATACAATAAATTCAGAACTGGCATCGACTTCGAATTTTTGGCGAGATTCTTTGCTGCGATGCGTTTGCCAATAATCATCGGACTTTATCTCGACTGCATGAGCGAAAGCTTGCTCTGCGCCATACTCAGTCGAGTAATCGCGTAAATCACAATCGGTGTTTGCCTGACAGCCACATTCTAAGCAACGCGCCGCTTCAGCCATCGCATCTGTGTTATCAAAACCCGTCTCCACTTCATCAAAGCTCTGCTCCCTTTGATCTGGTGTCAATTCGGGCATAATTCTACGCGCCACTTTCTGAAGGTTTTGGAACTGCAGAGGATCGATATGTTTAAGTTTTTTCTCTTTACGAGAATTAAACGGCGTCACTGGAATCACTTCCATATCACCGTGAAAGAAACGATCAATCGCTTGGGCAACAATCCGGCCATCACCAACGGCTTCCACTGCGGTCGCAGGACCACGCCTAAAATCACCAATGCTAAAGATGTTCCCCGTTCCGGTGTGCATGGTATCTGGATTGACATCGGCAGTATTCCAGCGAGTCAAAGGAATCTCCAACGATTCGTTGTCCATAAAACTCAAGTCTGGCTTTTGCGAAACGGCCGCGATAACGGTGTCGAAAGATTCGATAAAAAACTCACCTGTTGGTTTCGGGCTGCGCCGACCTGAAGCGTCAGCCGGCCCTAGTTTCATTCGTTCCAGTTTGACCTCTTTTACGCGGCCACTTTCATCGGCGATGTTTTCCACTGGGTTGGTCAGAAAGTGGAACTTCACCCCTTCGTGTTCTGCTTCCTCGATCTCATAATCTTCTGCGGGCATTTCATCTCGGGTACGGCGATAAATCAGTGTTGTATCGGCGCCATCACGCACCGCAGTTCGCGCACAGTCGATCGCAGTGTTACCACCACCGATGATCGCCACTTTTTTCCCGGTAGTGTAAGCACGGTCAGTAACATAATCTTTAAGATAATCGACCCCAAGGTAACAACCATCGAGATCGCTACCGGTGTAATTCATTTCTACTGCTTGTGATGCCCCTACCGCCAGACAGACAGCATCAAACTCTTCGCTCAAGCTAGATAAAGTAAAATCCTCACCCAGTTTTTGGTTGCATTTCACTTGCATGCCATTGCGACACATCAGTTCAATTTCTTTATCCAAAATACTTTTCGGCAAGCGATATTCAGGTATGCCATAACGCAACCAACCGCCCGCTTGTGGCATCGATTCGAAGACAGTCACTTGATAGCCTTCATTAGACAGGTAATAACCCGCAGTGAGCCCACCTGGTCCACTACCAACTATCGCAATGGTTTGTTCTTTATCGGCTTTTTTCGGTGGAATATAGCTTTCTTGCATTGCCAAATCCGCATCCGCGGCATGGCGTTTCAATTGACGAATCGCAATCGAGTCATCCACTAAGTTACGACGACACTCCGTTTCGCAAAACGCAGGACATACTCGGCCAATAGACAGTGGCATTGGCAAGGTTCGTTTGATGACTTCAATCGCTTTTTGGTGATCGTTTTGAGCAATGTGGTAAAGATAGGACTGGATATCGACACCAGCAGGACACGCCGTTTTACATGGCGCTTCACAGTCGGCATAGTGATCGCTCATGATGCGGTTTAACGCTTTTCTTCTGTGTTCACTGAGTGTGTCCGATTGAGTTACAACACTTAGCCCAGAATAGACGTCGAGCTCACATGAGCGCTTAATGCCCCCGCTCTCGACTTCAACAACACAAAGGTCGCATGGCACCTTATCTTTGGTTTTATTCAACCCACACAACGAGGGGATCTCAACACCGCAGACTTTTGCTGCTTCCAACAAAGTTTGTCCTTGTTCAACAATGCGGTATTTACCATCTATGACTATCTGAACCATGCTTACCTCACTCGCCTCTGAACTACTGCAATTATTGGCATCAGACCTTGGTTGAGAACCACTCAAACTCACAAATGGCTCTTAATCTTCAAGCCCCGATATAACCATATTAAAAACAGGGAAAATAGCGTGTGACATTACCCTCATTATCCATACATTGTCTAGGGTTAAATCGCCATTTTTGTGCTCTCAAACGCCGCTAATGATAGAGCTAAAACTCAAACTGCAGCGCAAAGTAATTGCTCCTATTGCTTAACGTAACCAAGCAGCCTGTAGAGGTATTGCTTTGATGAATACAAGATTAGCCATCTAAAATTTGTATTTAACTCAAATTTTTACACTTCTAAACACAACGCCCACACCACCACTAAATCACTGTAATTAAAGACAATAAACCTAAACCCATACTCAACAAGAGGGATAATTGATCACAAAATAGATTTGTACTCTAAACATTTTCATGTCATTTTATATTTAATTGAACGTTCAATAAAAAATAAAGGACTCGAAAATGCCCAAGGTTGGGATGCCAGATATTCGTAAACCACAGCTCGTCAAAGCCACTATGGCAGTGATCGATCGCGTTGGTTTGCATGGCGCAAGTATTTCACTGATCAGCAAGGAAGCTGGAGTCTCGACGGGGATCATCAATCACTATTTTGGTGGTAAACACGGTCTGCTCGAAGAAACCATGCGAGTGGTACTGAGACAACTGTCCCAGACGATCATGGCCGAGCTCAAAGCGTTGCCAAAAGACGCCCATCAAGCGCGCATCAATGCCATTGTGAAAGGAAACTTTGAAGGCTTTCAGTCGGAAAGCGAGGTTGTGAAAACCTGGCTGGCTTTCTGGTCTTATTCAATGCACGACGAGCAGCTCAACCGACTACAACGCGTCAATGAAAAACGCTTGATCTCTCACCTTAAAATTGAACTTAAATCGTTACTCACTCCAGAGCAGGCAAACCTTGTCGCACACGGTATCGCTTCTTTGATCGATGGTATTTGGTTACGTGGGGCGCTCAACCCCGACGGTATTAACCCAGATAAAGCCAACGCAATCATCAACGACTACCTAGACAAGCAGCTAACGTTCTACGCAAAACAATAACAACCAATTCAGGCTCTCAAATGGAAATGAAATCACTTTATATTGATGGCAAGCTCGCTCACGCCCAATCCGGCGAAACGTTTGTAACTTATAACCCAGCCAATGGCGAACCTTTAGCAGAAATAGGCCAAGCGAGCCACGATGACCTCACGCTTGCCATCGAATCTGCACACCGTGGATTTAAGGTTTGGTCAGCAATGAGCGCGATGGAAAGAAGCCGAATTTTACTCAAAGCGGTAGAGATCCTTAGAGCACGAAACGATGAACTCGCTGTGCTTGAAGTGGCCGATACAGGCAAGCCTTTACAAGAAGCGATCGAAGTCGATATCGCAACGGGCGCCGATGTGATTGAGTACTTTGCCGGCCTAGCGCCAGCTCTACAAGGTGAGCAGCAACCTCTGAGCGAAACCCAGTTTTTCTACACTCGCCGCGAACCACTTGGCATTTGCGCAGGTATCGGTGCGTGGAACTACCCGATTCAAATCGCAATGTGGAAATCCGCTCCGGCACTGGCGGCGGGCAACGTGATGATTTTCAAACCTTCTGAAGAGACCCCGTTAACAGCGCTCAAGTTGGCAGAAATCTTCACCGAAGCCGGAGTGCCAGATGGCGTATTCAATGTTATTCAAGGCGACTACCGCGTCGGCCAAATGCTGACAGCACATCCGGCGATAGCCAAGGTGTCTTTCACAGGTGAATCCGGAACAGGGAAAGCGGTGATGGCAGACAGTGCGAAAACACTCAAGTCCGTCACCATGGAGTTAGGTGGCAAGTCACCAATGATCATCTTTGATGATGCTAAGCTCAACGACGCAGTATCAGCCGCGATGGTCGCTAACTTCTACACTCAGGGCGAAGTGTGTACTCACGGTACCCGTGTCTTTGTCCATGAGAAGCTTTACGACCAGTTTGTCAGTCAGCTTAAAGATCGAACAGAGAAACTGATTGTGGGTAATCCAATGGAAATGGAGACTCAAATTGGCGCTCTCATTTCAAAAGATCACCTGTCTAAAGTTCTGAATGCTATCGAGCAAGCTAAAGCGAGCGGCGCAACACTATTGGTCGGTGGCTATCAAGTCACTGAGAATGGGCTCGACAAAGGTAACTTCGTCGCACCGACTGTGTTCACTGATTGCAGCGATGATATGCCTCATGTTCAGCAGGAAATTTTCGGCCCAGTCATGTCGGTCCTCAAGTTCCGAGATGAAGATGAAGTGATTCAACGCGCTAACAATACCGATTACGGGCTCGCTGCAGGCGTATTTACCCAGAATCTATCTCGTGCTCACCGAGTCATTCACCAAATGCAGGCTGGGATTTGTTGGGTCAACACGTGGGGTGACTCCCCAGCCGAAATGCCGGTTGGTGGCTACAAACACTCTGGGCTTGGGCGCGAGAACGGACCAGAAACATTGCATCACTACACCCAGACTAAAAGCGTGTTGATTGAGCTTGGCGATTACGCCAGCCCATACGCTTAATAAGGGTGCTCACATCATGCAATACGATTACATCATAGTTGGAGCAGGCTCAGCCGGTTGTGTCCTCGCCGATAGGCTTACTGAATCTGGCGAGCACAGCGTTCTACTACTTGAAGCGGGCGGCACAGACAAAAGTATCTTCATTCAGATGCCAACGGCACTGTCTTATCCCATGAACAGTGAACGTTATGCGTGGCAGTTTGAAACCAATTCAGAACAAGGCTTGGATGGAAGAAAGCTCCACTGTCCTCGCGGTAAAGTGCTCGGTGGTAGCTCTTCGATTAACGGTATGGTTTATGTTCGTGGCCATGCTTGTGACTTCGATGAATGGGAGCAACAAGGCGCTGAAGGTTGGAACTACCAAGCATGTTTGCCATATTTTCGCCGTGCAGAAAACTGGGTGAAAGGCGAAGACCAATATCGTGGCGGAAACGGCCCAGTTGGCACCTGTAACGGTAACGACATGGCGCTCAACCCACTGTATCAAGCCTTTATCGATGCAGGCAGCGACGCAGGCTACCCACGAACCGATGACTATAATGGCTACCAGCAAGAAGGCTTTGGCGCCATGCACATGACCGTCGACGGCGGAGTACGCGCTTCAACCTCTAATGCCTACTTAAGGCGTGCGCTAAAGCGTTCTAACCTAACGCTACATAAAGGCGTTGTGGCACACAAAGTGTTGCTTGAAAACCAAGTGGCGACAGGCGTTGAATATCAAAAGTCAGGCACAATCAACCAAGCTAACGCGGCGAAAGAAGTGATCGTGTGTGCTGGCTCTATCGGCTCTCCACAACTGCTTCAGCTTTCAGGTATTGGTCCGAAAGCGGTGCTCGAACAAGCAGGAATAGAAGTACAACACGATTTACCAGGCGTTGGACTAAACCTACAAGACCACCTTGAAGTGTATTTCCAATATCACTGTAAGCAGCCGATTACGCTCAACAGCAAGCTCGACTGGTTCAGTAAAGGCAAAATTGGCGCTCAGTGGATCTTAACTCGCACCGGATTAGGCGCAACGAACCACTTCGAGTCATGCGCATTTATCCGCTCTCGTGAAGGGCTAAAATGGCCAAACATCCAATATCACTTCTTGCCGGCAGCAATGCGCTACGACGGACAGGCCGCATTTGATGGACACGGTTTCCAAGTACACGTAGGGCCAAATAAGCCGCAAAGCCGAGGCAGTGTTTCAATCACCTCCAGTGATCCAACCGCTAAGCCAGAAATCCAGTTCAATTACATATCGACCGAGCAAGATCGCCAAGACTGGCGCGACTGCATTCGATTGACGCGTGAAATTCTTAATCAGCCCGCCATGGACAGCTATCGCGGTGAAGAAATCCAACCGGGATTCGACATCACCACCGATGACGCCATTGACGCTTGGGTGAAAGAGAACGTCGAAAGTGCCTATCACCCATCATGCAGCTGCAAAATGGGCGCAGATAACGATCCTATGGCCGTGCTCAATGAACATTGTCAGGTACGTGGAATCAAGCAATTGCGTGTCGTCGATTCATCGATTTTCCCAACCATTCCCAACGGCAATTTGAACGCGCCGACCATTATGGTCGCCGAACGCGCCGCCGACATGATTTTAGGAAAGCCAATGCTTACGCAGGAACAAGCACCGGTTTGGATCGCACCGGATTGGCAAACCAAACAACGCGAGAAGGAGCCGTTAAGAGTCATCGACTAACACTCAACCATTCTCAGCATAGCAACAATAAGAAAGTCAGTAATCATTACAAGGAATACATTATGTCTCTGTCTAAAAAGACAATCATTACTATCGGGCTAAGCTCTCTGGCCGCATTTAATGTCTCTGCGAATCAATCGTGCGAGACGGTTCGTTTTGCCGATGTGGGCTGGACGGACATTACCGCAACAACTGCTGTGACCACAGAACTTTTGCACGGCTTAGGCTACAAAACTCAAACTCAACTGCTTTCCGTGCCTGTGACCTATTCATCAATGGCAAACGGCGATATCGATGTTTTCCTTGGTAACTGGATGCCAACCATGGAAGGCGACATCGCTAAGTACCGCGAAGCAGGAACGGTAGAAACCGTGCGCGCAAACTTGGAAGGGGCAAAATACACGCTTGCCGTTCCTCAATACGTCTACGATGCTGGCGTTCAATCCTTTGCTGATATTGCAAAGCACGCAGACAAGTTTAAAGACCGCATCTACGGCATTGAGCCGGGCAACGATGGCAACCGCCTAATCCAATCTATGATCGACGATGACGCGTTTGGCCTAAAAGATTTCTCTTTGGTTGAGTCCAGCGAAGCTGGCATGGTGTCGCAGGTTTCTCGCGCCGTTCGCCGCAACCAATGGATCGTGTACCTAGGTTGGGCTCCACACCCAATGAACAGCAATGTTGATATGGCATACCTAGACGGTGGCGACGACTTCTTTGGCCCGAACTACGGTGGTGCAAATGTTTACACCAATGTTCGCCAAAACTACACCTCAGAATGTAAGAACGTCGGTCAACTGCTGGAAAACCTTCAGTTCAGCCTAGAAATGGAAAACCAGTTGATGGAAGCCATTCTTAACCAAAACGAAAAGCCAGCCAAAGCAGCACGCGAGTGGTTAATTAAAAACCCGCAGGCCATTGATGCTTGGTTAGACAACGTCACTACCAAAGATGGTGCGGCTGCATCGGAAGCGGTAACGACTTACCTAACGCAATTTAAATCTTAAAACCCATAGGGTCTGTTGATCTTTCAAGCTGATTTTTGCAGCACTTTGTGGGAAATTTCTACAAGACAGAGGCTTTGATGTGTAGCTAGCCTACATGAGAAGCCGATAACGCTGTAGAAATGAACCACAAAGGCTGCCCGAAGGGTTCGAGCTAGGTGCCCCCGTTAAAATCGTTTTATGCTTTGTTGAAGACTATTTGCTTAGAATGACTAGGCGACACAGTCTTCGCCTCGCCTAAAACGATTTTGACTAGGCGTCCCCATCCGAACAAAATTTAACCATGAAAGATCAACAGACCCTAACAACAAGGACAAGGTGGGCACACTGCCCACCTTCTTAAAGGCGCTCGTGTGAACTTTATAACAGACAATAAAATCCCTTTAGGCACTTGGATGGAAAACGGGGTGGATTGGCTTACCATCAATGCAGCAGGGCTGTTTGATGCGATTTCATTCTTCTTAGAAACCGTGATTCTTTTCCTAGTCGATGTATTTAAATGGATGCCCCCTGCACTGCCAATGGCCATTACGGCGGCAATTGCTTGGTACTTGCACCGCAAAGTGTCTCTGGTGGTGTTTGTCGTTGGTGCATTATTGCTGATTCTTAACCTCGGCTACTGGCAAGAAATGCTGGAAACCTTTGTTCTCGTCTTCGCAGCGACAACGATTTCCGTATTAATTGGTGTACCACTTGGCATAATGGCAGCGCATCGACCTTGGCTGTACACCATTATGCGCCCTATCCTCGATCTTATGCAGACGGTGCCAACCTTTGTGTATCTGATCCCTACATTGGTTCTGTTCGGATTAGGGATTGTTCCAGGATTAATCTCGACCATCATATTCGCTATCGCTGCACCTATCCGCCTTACTTACCTCGGCATCACTCGAGTACCAGAAGAACTTATTGAAGCAGGTAAAGCGTTTGGTGCCAGCAAGATGAAATTGCTGTTCAAGGTCGAACTGCCCGCCGCACTGCCGAATATAATGGCCGGAGTCACGCAATGCATCATGTTGTCACTGTCGATGGTAGTGATCGCGGCATTAGTTGGTGCTGACGGACTTGGTAAACCTGTCATTCGAGCATTGAATACGGTCAACATTTCACAGGGCTTTGAAGCTGGATTAGCCATTGTTCTTGTCGCGATCATCCTCGATCGTCTGTGTAAAACACCAAAGCAGAGTAAGGAAGTTTAATCATGGATGCCATTTCAATTACTAACCTCGACGTGGTGTTTGGTGATAAACCAGAACAAGCATTGTCTTTACTCGATCAAGGTTTAGCGCGCCAAGAAATCATCGACCAAACAGGGCAAGTTGTTGGCGTGGATAACGTTAGCTTGAACATCCAAGAGGGCGAGATTTGCGTGCTTATGGGCCTATCTGGTTCGGGCAAGTCCAGTTTATTGCGCGCGGTAAATGGGCTAAACACCATTAGCCGTGGCTCTTTAAAGATCAAAGATGGCGACCAAGCAGTGGAACTCGCTAACTGCGATGACGCTACCATGCAGCATTTAAGAACGCACCGCGTTTCGATGGTGTTTCAGAAGTTTGCCTTAATGCCATGGCTAACCGTGTTAGATAACGTTGCGTTCGGACTTGAAATGCAGGGCATGAGCAAAAAGCTACGCCGTGAAAAAGCCCGTGAACAGCTAACGATGGTTGGGCTTGATGAATGGGAAAACAAGTTCCCTCATGAATTGTCCGGGGGGATGCAGCAGCGTGTCGGCCTCGCTCGAGCCTTTGCGATGGACAGTGACATTTTGCTCATGGACGAACCTTTTTCAGCGCTAGACCCTTTGATTCGAGCCCAGCTACAAGAAGAGCTTCTAGAGCTTCAAAGTAAGTTAAACAAAACCATTCTGTTTGTTAGCCACGACTTAGATGAAGCGCTTAAGATTGGGAATAACATCGCAATCATGGAATCTGGGAAACTGATTCAACATGGGCAACCTGAAGATATTATTCTTAACCCAGCGACTCAATACGTGAAAGACTTTGTCGCTCACACCAACCCACTCAACGTACTAAAAGGCCGCTCTTTGATGCAACCAGTTGATGAATTGGAATCGCAAGGTAAACGCTGGCAAGTTTGCTCGGATTCAGAGTTATGGGTTGGGCACGAAAACAACGTTCTTAAACTCCACCAGCAAAGTGAATTACAGCTCATCCATTGGGAGCAAGTGACGATGGATATCGAGCAACTCAACGAGAGTATGATTGTCGCCGCGTCTCCAGACATCGATATGCGAGAAGCCATAGAAATCAAACTTCGCACCGGTAACCCATTACTATTGGTTGAAGGCCAACAGTTAATTGGAACGTTAAGTGACAACAACTTCTATCAAGCGTTGCTCGGTAACTACCAGCAGCTTAATGCGGCCTAGAGCGCCTGTAAGCCGAACCGGTGAGTATTAATGCCTATTTAAATACTCATTGGTTGGGTTTTCTGCCGTTAGGTTATAGCGCAGTGCAGGTGAAATAAGCTTGGGCTGCGCTAATTGGTGATCTCGAGATTCCCGCTTTTCAACAAAGTCAGCTTTTGATGTGTGATCGGTGAGGAAAGAGTTTTCATGTTTCTCTTCACCAATGGTGGTTTTGTGAATCAAGTGCTCTTCATCATCGGGGTAGTTGTGGCACAAATAGACTTCGGTGCTGTCTTCCAGCTGGTAGAGCTTTTGCAGCGATTCAAACATCTTTTCAGCACTACCTCCCGGAAAATCAGCCCGCCCGGTTCCATGATGGAATAATGAATCCCCAACAAACAGCGCGTCACCTATCTTGTACGTAACGTCCGATGGTGTGTGCCCCGGGGTATCAATGACTTCCAAGTGCGAATCGCCAAAATCCAAATGCTCTTGATCCAGCAGCAAGTGCTCAAAGTGGTACATCTCACTTAACGCAAGCTCGTCTTTCCACGAGGAATAGACCTCTTTCACCTTCTCCGAAATATGAATCGGCGCGCCGAGCACTTTGCTCAAATGGAAGGATCCTGAAAGATGATCGGCATGGACATGCGTTTCCATAATCGCGGTGACATGTAGTTGATTGGCGTCCAAGTAATCCAGTATCTTTTGCGCCGACTCAAAGCTGACCTTATTGGTTGCGACATCATAATCGGCAACCGGATCGATGATGATGGCTTCACGAGTGTGAGTATCGGAAACAACGTAACTGATAGTGCCAGAGTCGGCATGAAAGAAATGCTGAATGGTCTGAGTAGCCATATATCCCCCTAGAGATTGCGACCATGTCGCAAGATGGATTCGTCTACAAAGTTTAGTTGTCCATCGGCTCCGCGCAAAATAACTAACAAAATTATAATTAACAAAGTTAACTCTGAGAGTGACTAGATTTATGGCGATTTTGACATAAAGGCATTCCGCCCGTGTGTCTGACTGTGCAACAATAGTGGCCTCCTGTCCCATGAGATAAAGAAGTACTGATGAAGTTTCAAGCGGCTATTTTTGATATGGATGGACTCCTGCTCGATACCGAGCAAGTCTGTATGCGCGTTTTCAAACAATCTTGTGAAGCGCAAGACCTTCCCTTTCTCCAAGAAGCTTATCTCTCAATCATTGGCTGTAACTCAGTCACCATAAATAAGATTTTACGTAATGCGTACGGTGATGATCTCGACCGCCTACACGCTGAGTGGCGTAAGCGTTACGATGCAATCGTCAAGCACGAAGCCATTCCAGTCAAAGATGGCGTGATCGAACTACTGGAGTGGTTAAAGGCAAACAACATCCCAACCGCCGTTGCAACCTCTACACAAAAAGACGTCGCAAAAATCAAACTTCGCCTCGCTGGGTTAGATGGCTACTTTGCTAACATCACAACAGGATGCGAAGTGACTCACGGCAAACCAGATCCAGAAATCTACCTATTGGCGGCGAGCAGGCTCAATGTAGATCCAAGCCAATGTGTGGCGTTTGAAGACTCAAACAATGGTGTACGTTCTTCGGTTGCCGCTAACATGACAACCTTCCAAGTCCCTGATTTGGTGGAACCTTGCCCAGAAGTGCTAGCGCTTGGCCACAGCATCCAACCGTCCCTTCACCACGTACTTATGCAACTTAAATCACTTTAAGTTCTGACACAGTACGTAACATATCGTTACGTACTGTTCTTAATCTCGCTCAAATTTTTCTCGATTATGTCTGGAATAATCACTATTCCCACAAGATATACCACTCCAAGGTAAGGTAGCTGATAGATCAATAATTAAGGTAATACCTATCATGTCTTCCAATAACGCTGCGCTTGTCCCATCGGAGGGTTCAGGCAATAAACTGCAAAGGATAGTCAAAAACACCCTACTTTTTCTTTTTAAAGCCATCATTGCCATTGGCACTCTTGTTGGTGCATCGCTAATGCTGTCAAAGCTGGGCAAAATTCACGGTAAAGACTTACCTGAAGAGTACTTTTCTAATGGTTATCCAACCATCTTGAAGTTACTCGATTCAGAAATCTTTATGGGATTCGTCTTTTTTGTCACGGTTGCCATCCTCATTTATACCGCCTACCTATTCTGGCAACTGCATGAAGTCGCAGTCCACAAAGCAGCAGAAATGTCGAGTGCACACACTCAGATCGTTTTCGCTCTATCGCTTTGCGGCTTGTTCATCGATAAAACGTGGTGGGTTCTTGCCATCATTATCGCCTTCGCTCGTTGGGATGTGCTTGCGGCAGAAATGTCGAACATCATTCGTAACGGCCGTAAACCTGCAAAATCTACGGAGGAATAAGCCATGAAAGAGATTATGCTCCCTTACGTACTGATTTGTTGGATTTTGGTAAAAGCAGGGATTGTTCAGTGGACACTCAGAAATGCGGTAATCATCGTCGGTACAGGCGTGCTATTAGCCGCAGCGCTATTTACAGCTCACCGTTTTTGGTCACCTGCGGATTTGACCGACAGTACCACAGTGAAAGCTCCACATGCGGTGTTAAGCCCACTTATTGGCCAAGAAGTCGAAGAAATCTTTGTTGTGCATAACCAAATGGTGAAAAAAGGTGACCTAATATACACCTTACGTACTGAAGATACGGCGCATCAACTAGAAGGCTTACAAGCACAAAAGGATGCAGCGCAAGCTGAGATCCTAGCGCTCACGCACCAAATTAATAACGATAGAAAAAACCTGACTCGTTTAGAGAAGCTCGATGACTACGCACAAGAATATCAACGTGATGACGTGCGCACTCGCATTGAGTCGACTGAAGCAGAGATCGCATCGGTTAATGCACAAATCTTAAATCTTGATGCCCAAATGGCGACGGCAAAGTGGCAAAACGAGCGCCGCGAAATCCGCGCTCCGTTTGATGGGCAGCTTTCAATTACTAACATCGCAGAAGGCACGCGAATTGGTAACATGCATCTTTACAACACCAACAAGAAGTTTGTTGAAATGCGTATCGCCGACCAAACTTATCGCGGTATTGAAGAAGGTCAGTTTGCCGAGTTTTATGTTGATGCGTACCCAGGTGAGATTTTCCGCGGACGTGTACACAGTGTAACAACCGGTACAGGTGAAGCGAGTGTATCACCAATCAACGGTTCGCAAAGTGTTCGTCGCCACGTTGGTGCCAACACAGGTTCTCATGGCCGTACTATCGTGATCGAGTTTGAAGAACCAGCAGGCTACAACGTACCGATCGGTGCAACAGGTTCAGGTTGGGTTTCAGCGAAGAAGCCGCACTCGGCACTTGGTTTTATGGACATCATCGGCGGTGCAACCGTGAGGCTTAAAGCGTACAAGTCTTACTTGTCTGCTTTATAAAGCTCGCCATTCTAAATAGCAATAACAACGTCAGGCTAGGCTCAATTTAATGAGCAACGAAAAAGGAAACCAACTATTTGGTTTCCTTTTTTAATTCACTTGGCCTTACCCACGATTCGATATAGCGATCGATAATATTTTCGATAATCTCAGACAACCACTTCTGCTTAGCCGCATGGCGCAGCGATGCTTTGCTGATCAGCGCAACATCCAAATTCAGTTTATGCTGCTCATTAGCATCGTAGTAAGGTTCGTATCTCAGAGTAAAACAATCGTCCATCAGCTGAGCCATTAACTGGTGGCTATCGACGATGATGCCGACCTCGACATTAGGGTCGAGGGTTTTGAAATGATCGGCATGTTCATTCACGCCAGAAACAATGAACTTAACGTACTCGCCCTGCTGATTGCCTTCAAAATATCCGGCCCCAGAGTGGATGCGCTTTTGGTAGAAGCTTTGCGGTTTGTCGTTAATCACGTGTACGCCGAGGTCAACCTCTTCACGCAAAATCAGCTCTTCACTGTGCTCTCCCCACTGGCGAAGCTCAATAAGCGCACTCGTGTGTTTACGGATCTCTTCAATCAGCTCTTTGCCAATTTGGATAAGGTATGGCTCGACTAAGTGCAACGTTATTTTCTCAAGCTTTGCGGGATCAAACACTTCAGGTGCGATTGCCAAATCCAGTTGATCGAGCGCGTTGCGTACTTTGGGTTCTATCGATTCAGCATAATTGGTTGGAACAAGGCCTGATACCTCGCGAAGAAAAAGCGGATCCGCCAAATCTTCTCGCAGCTGAGCCAACACTTTGGAAACGTATGACTGAGAGCGACCGATCTTTTTCGCCGCCTTCTGAGTAGAGCGTGTTTGCATTAAGGCTAAAAACACATGAAGCGCATTTAAGTCGTTCATTTTTATCCTTGTTCGTTATTTCTTATTAAAATTAACCCATTCGTATGCACTGCGCCATCAATGCCGAAAGTAATGTTTGAAATATCTACTTACATCACTACTCATTTAGCAAAATGACTCAAACAATCGAAGCCGCGTAGTGTAGACCCGATTATTTCTATAAAAAACAACTTCTTGGCTACTCGCCTATTTCGTTTGGAATATCGACTATTCCCACTTAATGACTTGAATCACATCTAATTACGTTTTTATAAATAACGTACGAGTGAAAAGTGAAGTTTACAACTAAGATCGTTGCAGCCGGCGCTGTCATCAGCGTCGTTGCACTGACTATTTTGTCGCTAATACAATATAAAGCGGTGAGTAGCGGTGTAGAAGAATCCATCGAGCAACAAATTGATAGAACTCTGGAAGATGTGTCTAAATTGGTCGCCGCAAGTCTGCAAGGAAAGTATGCACTTAGCCAATACGTTACAGAGCAACTGGCCCGTGAACACCACGCGCCAAATAGCCAATTGCTCACCACCAATTCAATCCGACAAACCTTTGTCACTGCAGGTATCGGCTATCACAAAGATGGCTCTATCTTGCACAACGACACTCAATGGACACCACCTGGTGATTGGGACTCTCGCAGCCGCCCTTGGTATCAAGATGCGGTACGCAACCAAGCACGCACCATTACCGAACCCTATAAAGATGAGGGAACGGGCGCAATTTTGGTTTCGATTTCCTACCCAGTGTACGACGCATCTACGTTGATCGGCGCAACCTTCTTCGATGTCGACCTGTCTGATCTTTCGAGCAAGATTCACCTCGATAACAATAGCGATGCCATGGTGTTTATCGTGCACAAAAATGGCACCTTAATCAGTTACCCAGATGAGAGTTTCAACGGCGCTCCAATGGCTCGAGTTCTTAATGATGCCAAGATTATCACCAAGCCTATCGTGACCGATGTACGAGGTGAGCGTGCCTATCTGGACTTTGTCGAAATACCTGGCGAAGATTGGTACGTAGGTATGATTCTCGACTACGACTCAGCCCATGAGATGCTGTACGACATTCGTAACTACTCTATTGCAGCGACCAGTGTGGCCTTAGTTATCGTTTCCATCATTTTCCTATTTGTTCTTAACTGGTTAACGAAGCCGCTTGGGCACCTCAATCAAGCCATGGCAAATGTCGCTTCAGGCAATGGTGATCTAACCAAACGCCTAGAGACCAATAGCGATACTGAATTCAAGATGCTGGCGGAAAACTTCAATGCCTTTGTCGCCGCTATACAGTCTTTAGTACAAAGCTCGCAAAAAACCGCTGACACCGTGTCAGACGTATCGGAGCAAGCGAAATCTGCGTTCAACGAGTCGAATCAACTGCTGAACAACCAAGTTCAAGAAGTTGAACAGTTAGCCACGGCCATGAACGAGATGTCGACCACATCTAACTTAGTGGCTCAAAATGCTCAACATGCGGCAGAGTCAACTCAAACAGCGGACTTATCGACCAGCGAAGGCGCCGACCTTGTGTCAGAAACCTCCGATGCGATTGATCGATTAGCGCAAGAATTAGAAGCGGCTGCAGGTACGGTAAGTGAAGTCGCACACTCAACCGAAAGCATTGAAACCATCGTCGATGTGATTAATGGTATTGCCGATCAAACCAATCTACTTGCCTTGAACGCAGCCATAGAAGCCGCTCGCGCCGGTGAATCTGGCCGAGGCTTTGCGGTAGTCGCCGATGAAGTACGCACCCTAGCCCAGCGCACACAAGAGTCGACCGACGAAATCCGCCAAATGGTAGAGCGCCTGCAGCAAGGCGCTAATAGCGCGTCAAAAGCAATGACCACCAGCTTCCAACTTGCCGAAGAAACCGTGCAGAAGGCGCAGCAAGCGAGTGAAGCTCTAGCGAATATTAAGAGTTCGGTGTCGCAAATCGCTGAAGTGAATATTCAAATCGCATCGGCTGCGGAAGAGCAAAGCTTGGTCGCAGAGGAGATCAACTCAAATACTGTCACGATCAAGGATTTGTCTGACCAAATAGCCCAACGGACTGACCATACTTCGGAGCTTATCGAGCAGCAAAATGCTCTGGGTAAACAGCAATCGAAAGCAATGAACCAGTTTATCGTATAAGTCATCATTGCTCAGGCTCTCACTCTAGAGCCTGAGTGACGACATTGCTCTACGTAACCCATTTATGTGCTCTATCTCCATAAGAAATATAGCCGCAAGGAATAATGGTTATTCCTAAAGCAATCACGTATTTCCTTACAATATGCATGGCCTAGTGAGCGATAACTACATAGTCGATGAGAACGGAGCTCTTCGACACATTTGGAGCATGGATGCCTCCTAATAAGTGGAACAACCATGCAGACTGAACACAACCCTCTGAACCGCCGCAAAGCATCGACTAAAGCTTTGCAAAGCAATTCATTCACGACAAAACTCGCGCCTATTTTTACTCTTTCTCTTTTAAGCGCAGCCATATTCACCGCTTCAACCGCAAATGCCAGTGGCCTATTTCTTCAAGAAGCCGTCGTTGCCAACGCGGGTACCACAGGAGCTGGTGACGGCGTGTACACTCAATCCGCTGCCGCTATGTGGACTAACCCAGCGACCATGTCACACATGGGTGAAAGCCTGACGACTGTCAACGTCACGGCATTCGATTTAGAAATGAAATACCAGCACGAGACTGGCGACCCAGCCGACAATGGCAAAGCGCATACCGTAATGCCATCGTTATCGGTCTTTCATGCTCGCCAATTGAATGAAGATGTTCACCTTGGCCTCGCCTTTGGAACCGTTGGAGGCTCTAGCCTTGATTACGGCCACGACTGGGCTGGCAGCAATTTAATGACAGATATCACCCTAACTGCACTGCAGTTTAACCCAGCGTTAAGTTTCCGCGTAACCGACCAAGTCTCTTGGGGCTTGGGAGCGCAATTTAACTGGGCATCACTAGAAATGGGAATGGGCTCAGCGCAGCTAGAGCAATCTTCTGATTGGGCATACGGTTTCAATGCTGGCGTGATGTATAAGCACAGCGATAAGCTCGACTTAGGTGTCAGCTTCCGCTCTAAAGTTGAACACGAATTTTCCACGAACTTAAAAACCGCTAGTTCGAGTACTCATGCTGTCGCTTCTGACCTAGCCGTTCCAGCCATTGTGGACGTTAGCGCCAGCTATGCTGCAACCAGCGACTTAAACCTATTGGCCAGCATTCAATTACACCGCTGGAGTGAATGGGATCAAACCGTATTTGATTTTGGCTATTTACCAAGCAATCCAGCTGGATTGAACTCCATCGATCGCCAATGGGATGATGTGTGGAAGTTTGCAATTGGCACCGACTACCGCCTCAATGCCGATTGGCGCTTAAAAGCTGGTTTCTCGTATGAAACCTCACCACAGGAAGACCCAACGAAACAGTGGGTCGACCTACCTGTAGGAGAGCAATACCGTTACTCATTAGGTGCCAGCACACAATGGGATGGTTACACCTTTGATGTGTTCTACGAATACGCCGACTTTGGCAGTGTTGAGATCGCTGAACGCAGAGACGTTGGAATTGGTATCAACGGTACATTTGAAGGCCGCATCCACTTCGTTGGGATGAACCTCACTTTCTAACTTATGAAGCACTCTCTATATTTATCTGGCCTTATGGCCATAAGCTTGTGCGCATTGAGCGCACAAGCTGAAGAAAAACACCACGAAGATCCAACTAAAATTGTCACTAAAGCTGGACTCGCCTATAGCGAAAGCTTGCAGATATCTGGCTCTATAGGCCTTGATGATGCACGCATGATTAATGCACGCGTTAATGCCGACGGCGAAGAGTGGCGAGTCGGTGGTTCATGGTTGTTACCCATGGGTATCGTTAACTTCAACTTTAGCCGCGCTGAATACGACTACGACGGCTACCGAAATAACTACAGTATCGGCACTTTTGTTCCATTAGACTACTTCGGTATTGAACCGCTAGGCTGGCAACTATTTCCTATGGCTGGTTACAGTTATAACGATGGGGAAATTGCTCATTTCGATGACAACAACCTAGAGCAAGACTACGTACTAATGCCTGCCTCAAGCCACGGTGGTTATCTGGGCATGTTTGGCTTAAAGCCACTCACCAAGAAGTGGACTCTAATGGGTTTTGGTGGTGGTTCAATGGGGTCAGATGACTACTCGGGGTACTGGTTTGGTGCAGGATTAAGCCACAAACTGACTGATGCTCAATCGTTTAATTTTTATGGTGTCGTCTCAGAAGATGACTTTGGTGAAAATAATCGCTGGGGCATTTCCTACACCTACGAGTTTAAGTAAACCGCACTTCCATTTGGGGCTTCTCGCCCTAATAACCCAGCTTAGTTCTCACCATTCTATGGTCAGAGCCAACAATAGAACTGTCTGCGCGGCGGGAACAAATCCGCCAGCCAGATTTACGCGATTTTAGCCATAAATGATCAATCCCGATCATGGTGAACGCTGGAGTATCAAATAGGGGATTCCAGTTCGGCCAACTTGCTACTGGTGCCGTTTCAAAGCTTGGGAATAAGGCGCTAAATCGACGGCTATTGGCCGACAAATTGAAATCCCCAATCACCAACATTTCATCCGCTGGGTACTGCTCTATCATCGCTTCAATGGTGCGTAGCAATGCATTGCGTCGATACCATAACTCCTTGGTCCGTGGTGACGGAGGGTGCGCAGTTAATAGCTTAATCCTTTTGCCGGAAACCGGTCGCCAAATACCAGAGATGACGTTCTGACCATCCGGTGTATGAAAGACAGACATATCGACTAAAGGCGCTTGGCTCAAAATCATCTGACTCGATGGGTAACCGACTTCGGGCTGACCTCCATACTGGTAGGGGTAAATATCATCGAGTAGCTTGAACTTCTCGCCATCTTCCGGTGCAACCTCTTGGAGTACCACAAGGTCGGTCGGGTGCGACAGCAGATAGTTAATGAATTCATTCACATGCGGATTGTAGTAAAGCATGTTGTATTGAAGCACTGTCACGGGGGAAGAACAGTTGGCCGTCACTACACGACTATTGGGCGGCGTAATCAGAATTAACGCGGCGCACATCAACGCGCATAACGCGGTATAAAGCCACAACCGTGCAAGTACAAAGAACAGAGTCAGCATTAAATAGTAGGCGAGCAGCAAACTTGGTACACCGATTAAGTTTTCAATCCACCACTGGGTTGCGGTGAAATGCAGCGTGATCCACACAACACTCGGGACGATGATTGCTACCCAAATTAGCCATCGAAACCTTTGCATTCCGCTTCCTCGCTCCATCTGACTTGCTGTCAGTTGTACAATTATCGTCTACTATTCACTAACTTGCGTACTTTTTCGCTACTTAGAGAGTGAAATAGAACTGACATAAACTCGCGCTATGCTTGCGTTTTTTGCTTCACTTCATCCGACAAAGAGACTCATTTATGACCCAGCCTTTATACGTGTTTGACCTAGACGAAACCCTCATCAACGGCGACTGCGCCATGATTTGGAACGAGTTCATGGTGGAAAAAGGCATTGTGTCCGACCCAAATTTTCTGCAGCAAGATGAGCATTTAATGGCGCTGTACGCTCGCGGTGAACTGAACATGGAAGAGTATCTTACGTTTTGCATGGCCCCTTTGCTTCACCATCCAAAAACGCAAGCCATGGAGTGGGTAGAAGAATGTGTAACACGCGATGTGTTACCTAAGCTATTTCCCCAAGCAAAACAGCTAATTACCGAGCTAAAACGCGACCAAATCGACATGCTGATCATATCGGCTTCCGTTGCATTTTTGGTTGAAGCGGTTGCAGACAAAATTGGCATCGAGCAAGCCATTGGAATCGACTTAAAAGAGCAAGACCATCGATTCACCAGCAAGGTCGTCGGTACAGCCAGCTACCGAGAAGGAAAAGTGACACGATTAAAACAATGGTTAGCAGCAACCGACAAACGCTACGACAGCATCCACTTCTTCACGGATTCAATTAACGATCTTCCGCTGTGTCTGCACGCCGACCACGTTTATCTCGTTAACCCATGTGAGCAACTAAACCATTATTTAGTAACAAACAACGGGCAGAAGACAGCCAATTGGCAGCGATTAAGCTGGGGCTAATTTGAGCCTAATTCATGAAAGAAGCCACCTATACTAGGCGGCTTCTTTATGCACAGTATTAAACTTTTATCAGCTCAGCCATTCCTTTCTCATCATTTTCAGGGAATATCGAATCAAGTTTGCTCTCTGATACCCCAAGATGATCCCGAAGCACGCCTTTAATTACCGTTTGCATATCTGTGGTTGGGGCAAGATCTCGCCCTTGATAAAGCTGGGAGTCAGATAACCCCGGCCAGTCTGCTATCACTTTCCCACCGCTTACGGCTCCACCAGCAATAAACACAGCATTCGCGGTACCATGATCCGTCCCCTGTGTGCCATTCTCTTTGACGGTGCGGCCAAACTCACTAGCAATCACAATTGCAGTTTTTTGCCATTGTGGACCTAACGCTTTTTTTAGTGCCGCTAAGCCTTGATCCAACTTTTTCAACTGGTTGGGCAAACGACCTGCGACCGAGCCTTGCCCTGCATGAGTATCCCAGCCTCCGAGCTCTAGCACAGCAATGTTAGGGCCGTTTTCAGCGGTTAAAAATTTGCCTGCCTGTGAAGCGAGCGCAGAAAATTGTCGCCCTGTCATCGCCTCACCAGCCATTTTCTCTATCTCCATGGCTTCCATAAAGTTTTCAGACAACGCTTGATCACTTTGAAACAGTTCTTCAAGTAATTGAGCTTGTCTGTCTCTCACTTTAAGGTTGTTTGGGTACCAACTGCTTACTGATTCGTCACCTTGCATAATTAGCGGCAACCCCGCATCAATAGCAATACCTTTCGATTGGCTGTTTGTCAGCAGTAACCGGTTTAACCAACCTTCCCTATGCATTGGATCACTCGTACCATTTTCAAGCACTTTTTGACCATCGAAATGTGAGCGCTGGCGGTAAGGCGTCGCAACGGCATGAACAATGGCAAGTTCGTTCGTATTAAACCAATCGTAAGCATGTTTTAGGTTAGGATGCAGGCCAAACATTCCATCCAACTTGTTCAATTGGCTCTGTTTTAAACCAATAGTTGGACGGCTCGGCAAATAATCGGGATCAGAATACGGAACCACAACGTTCAAACCATCCATCGCACCGCGAAGCGTTATCCAAACCAACAAGTTACTGGAGTCGGTTTTAGCAAAAGCCAAATTAGGTAACGCGGAGCATGCGCCAAACGCCGCGACAGATTTCAAAAACGAACGTCTTCCAATATCGTACTTAGATTCATTCATCGCATCATACTCCTATCGATACTGGAACTGGGGGCTGAGCCAAAGCAGAGATAACTTCATCGCTAAACCATCGGCTTTTTCTAACGCAACTTGCGTATGCTGGTCGATGTCAGACCCATACAAGTTAGCGACAATGTCTTTCACCAGCCGGTCAGGTTTATCCCCCCTTTTCCTAGCCTGTTTGATGGTTGCTGCCGCTAAGTTATTCGCAATTTGCCACCTTTGCACCAACGAAGAAGGGCTGTTGTAATCTTTATCAGAATCAGACCAGCCAGCCGGTGAACCTGCGACAAAGGGGGGCTGCCCTAACGTCCTTAACAAGTTGACCGTTCTTTTATCTGGAACACTTACTCCACTGCTGCGTAGCACGGCAAACAACCACTCTTGTGGAGTTCGAAACCGCACTGATTTCGGGCTATTTGAAGCCATATGCTCAACCAAGATTTGATACACCGGCGTCAACTCCCCTTCAAATTTCAAGTAGATTTTACTTAATTCATCGACCAGTTCACTCGGGGTATCACCGATAAAGTGCAAGGTGAGCTTAGTCGCTAAGTGCTTGGCCGTATCAGGGTGTAGCGCAAGGTCTCTAAGGCAGTTCTCTCCTTGTCGCACACCACTTTGTGAATAGCGGGTCCCGAAAACCGTTACGCTACCAGGCTCATGAGTACCAGCTGAAAAACGAAAACCCGCGTTAGGTTGGGCAAACTTAACCCCCCAGCCTGTAATCGCTTTGGCGAGATTCTCTACATCTTGCTGGGTGTAGCTGCTGCTCACTCCAAGGGTATGCAGCTCTAAAATTTCCCGAGCAAGGTTTTCATTGAGACCTTTACCTCGTTTCTTACCGACTTTCGAATTTGGTCCTATGGATATGTGGTTATCTAAAAACATCAGCATGGTTGGGTGTTTCGTCACATCCACCAGCATGTCAACGAAATTGCCATTCCAATGCTTACGAATCACTTCGTTCTCAACACCGGCGACAATAGGCTTTACTCTGCGGGTATCTGCAGATATCGCAAAGTGATTGCCCCAAAACTGAATTAACCGCTCCTGAAAGCCATAAGGGGTACGACGTGTTTGCTCACTACGGGCCGCCATTTGGGCCATATAGCTCTGGTTGAAGTATTGGTTGAGCTGCTTTTGGACTTCACGTCGCTTCTCAGGAGCTTGCTTTAGTTGCCGTCTCTTTTTATTAAACTCGGCGATATCATTCAGAGTCGCTGCCGTACTTGGTAGGTCAATAACAGCCGCGCTAGTATACGTACTAGCCAGCAATTGCTCAGACACTGAAGTCACTCGCGGCTGATTAAGTCGGGGCCCGAAGCCAAAACGCTGCTCAGCTAAAATTTCAGCGGTTGGGTAGTAATCCATACGACATCCTGAAAAGTTTAATTATTGTCAGTGTAACAACACTGCCAAGAGTTATTTTAGCGCACTGTAAATATTTCAAAGTTGTTAAAAACAATCCGCTATGCTTAACTAAATCCACCTCCACATCCTACAGATACTATTGAGGGCTCCCTTTGAAATTCACCATCAGCCGAATTAACACACCCATAGGTATTTTCCGTTTATCAGGAGACATTTCGGAATCAGAACAGCCTCCAACGCTGACCTACAACGACGCCGAGTTTATGGGTACCGACGGCTGGGTGTTGATCAATACCACGTCAGAACATGGCTCCAGTATATTGTCGCAAATAGAGCCATATGTGCTTGAACACTTGGCAGATAAATGACGCCCGACAAGTTCTTCCATGCCTCTTCCTTATGTACGTGATTGGTTTACAATGCAGGAATATTTCACACCCTAGTTGACCAGCCGCATTGGATATCACTATGAACTTGAGACAACTCGAAATTTTCTATGCCGTGATGCAGGCAGGCACTATTTCTGGTGCGGCCAAAAACCTCAATGTCTCTCAGCCCAACGTCACAAGAGTGCTGTCTCACACTGAAATGCAGCTCGGCTTTCAATTGTTCGAGCGAGTAAAAGGTCGCTTGGTACCAACTCAAGAAGCAAAAACCTTGCTGCCGGAAGCCGAACGGATATACCAGCAACTCGGCCAATTTCGTTCTCTGACCAACAAGGTTAAAAAAGGCAGCTTGCACCTTCGAGTTGGTGCTCCCCCTATACTCGCCAGTGCCTTGCTTAGTTCGGTCATAACCAAGTTATGTGAGGATCAAGCATTATCCGTCGAAGTTTCAACCGCGAATAGAGATGAACTGTGCCAAGGGCTTTTGAAAAATGAATTGGATGTCGCGGTAAGCTTTGGTGACGACGCACCTTCTGGTATTGCTTGTGAGCTTCTCGCAACAAAGAACATGGTTGCTTTGCTACCCACAACCGATACTAGTCAATCAGTTGAGCTCGCTTCTCTACTCGACTCTTCCCTACCCGTCATAGGGTTAGATTCTCGCGATCCACTCGGTCAGTTACTTCACCGAGCTATACACAAAACCCATCCGCAGTATCACCACCAAATTTCTGTCAGAAGTTATGGGGCGGCCGCCGAGCTGGTAAAACACAATGCAGGCTCAGCCGTGGTAGACCCTTGGACAGCCGCGCAATTTAGTCACGTAAACACAATGAAAGCTGCCGAGCTGACTCCGCCTATCCCATTGCACGTATCGATCCTTCATGCAGAACATCAACCCTTCTCTATCACCGCACAGCAATTCATCGCTGCACTCAAAGCTAAAATTGAGGCACAAGAGAGTTAAAACCAATACGGTCAAAGTGAGGGTATAACCTCAAGCTATAGGCTTCGAATAGATAAGTATTCGGCGCGCGCCGTTGTATTTCATATGCTGCATCTCAACAGTTCACGGATACAACGCAAGGATTCTTATGTCTATCTCTCAGCCTTACCTACTTTTTCTTGGGGATGTTACTGACCCGCTTTCAGCAAAAACAGCCCGCGGTATTCACCAGTGGCGCCCTAACGTTTGTGTCGGCCAACTTCGCCTGACTGAAGATACCGTATCCTTGGGGCTCGATGATCTATCGCTAGAGCAAGCAAAAGAAGCAGGCGCAAAGACATTAGTCATTGGGACAGCGAATGCCGGTGGCTTTATTCCAAAAACTTGGCTCAGCACACTGATACTCGCAGCAGAAATGGGATTCGAAATTGCGTCAGGCATGCACCAAAGGCTGTCGGATGTGGAAGAACTCAGCGCGTTACAAAAGGCAGGGAAAACAACACTCCACGATGTTAGACACTTCGATGATGCCCTTGATGTTGGTAATGGAAAAGAACGAGCAGGTAAGCGCTTGCTAACAGTTGGAACTGACTGTTCAGTAGGAAAAATGTTCGCTGCACTCGCGATTGAAAAAGCACTACAAGAACGTGACATTAAGGCTCAATTCAAAGCGACTGGCCAAACAGGCATTCTGGTACAAGGCAGTGGCATCTCAATTGATGCGGTCGTTGCTGATTTCATTTCAGGCGCTGTGGAAGCGATTAGCCCTGCATTTACCGACCACGAATGGGACATCATTGAAGGCCAAGGCTCTCTGTTTAACCCATCTTATGCAGGCGTCAGTATGGGCTTGCTCCATGGTGCACAACCTGATGCCATGGTGCTGTGTCACGAAATTGGTAGACAACACATTCGCCACTTACCTCACGCAAGCTTGCCGACCATTGAAGCCACCATTGCTGCTAACGAGCAAGCGGCTCAGCTTACCAATCCAAATGCGAAGATCGTGGGTATTTGCCTCAATACGTCCAGCTTAGAGGAAGAAGACGCGAGAGAACTGTGCGCACAGTGGAGTGAACGATACCAACTTCCTGTGACCGATCCTGTTCGCTTTAGCGTTAATAGTATTGTCGATCGTTTGGTGTAAGAGGCGCATATGAACATATCGGCGCAGCATCACTCAATCAAACTGGCTAAACCTTTCAGTATTTCTCGAGGCACTCGCACTCACGTCGATGTCGTGCGTGTGCTCATTGAGTTTGAGGGCATAAGTTCATTGGGTGAATGTACTCCTTACCCTAGATACGGAGAGTCAGTCGACTCGGTAATCCAACAAATTGAATCGTTCGCTCAATATATCAGCACTCAAAACGTTGACACTCCAGAGCAAGCGAGAGCAATGCTTCAGCACAACATACCAGCTGGTGCGGCTCGTAATGCACTGGACTGCGCATTTTGGCAAAGTGAGATATCGCGTAAAGGAAGCCGTTTCCCTTCTCCGTACTTTGAAATTGCCAGCCAAATTGAAACGGCGATGACCGTATCAATTGCCACTCCAGCACAAATGGCTGAACAAGCCAAAGAGTACGTTGAATTGGGAGCAACACTGCTCAAAGTGAAACTCGACGATCAACAAATCATAGAACGAGTCGCAGCAATTCGCCGTGTGGCACCTCAATGCAAAATTGTATTGGACGCCAATGAAGCATGGCTTAGTCTGCCTCTCGCTGAGCTTTTTGATCAACTGGCTAATTACCAGATCGCTATGATCGAACAACCGGTACCTGCTGGACAAGATGACGTTTTGCAAGGTATCCCTCACCCAATACCATTGTGCGCGGATGAAAGCTGTCACACCAGTGAAGATTTGCATGCATTGCTCGGCCGCTATGAAATGGTCAACATCAAGCTCGATAAAACAGGAGGGCTTACTGAGGCATTAAAGCTTGAAGAACTCGCCAGAGGTCATGGTTTTAGCGTAATGGTCGGTTGTATGTTGGGAACATCAATTGCAATGAAAGCCGCCCTGCCTATTGCAACTAGAGCAGAGATCGTCGATTTAGATGGCCCCGTATTGTTAGGCATAGAAGAACCCGATGGCTTAGTCTACCAATCTGGGCAAATCTTAGTCCCTCAGCCTGTCGACTAAAGTGCACAGGTAGCTAAAAGTGTACTGCTAGCGCAATAAAAGCCGCCTCCTTATGGGCGGCTTTTAATCTTGTTATCTACAGCTATATACTCGCTACTCTTCTCTCAATCGCTCAAAATAATCATAAATAAGCGAGTTATAGCGGCCATCTTGTTTCATTTCGAACAGCACTTGATCAATGTTCTTGAGAAGTTCTGAATGGTTTCTTAGTTTGGAGAACGCAATAAAGCTTTGGGTAGCGTCGATGGATGGGGATAAGATTTCTAGCTGCTCTTCCAACTTTTCTTTTACCAAAATACTTCGCGCACCGAATTCGTTGTTTACCCATAAGTCGGCAACTTGTTCATTGATAAGGCGAGCACATTCACTTGCACTCTCGCGACGAATAACCTCTTTGAAGCGGCCACCAGCAATTCTTTGATCGACCGCTTTACCATAACTGACTTTATTCACCACGCACAAAGTAAACTGGGAGGAGTTGGCGAACATAGCGATTCGCGGGGAAATGTCACGCCCTTTCAAGCTGACTAGGCTAATGTTTTGCATAAACAACATTTGAGAACTGTAATCAGCAAACTGTTCCCGTTGGCGATTTTTGAATATGGTGAAGATGCCATCGGTACCACCACTTTCGACTAACTTCAACGCTTCAGCCCAAGGCATTACCGTGATAGTTACCGGTTGTTCTAACTCAGCAAACACATAGCGAACTAAATCGACCGCAACGCCCGAGACGCGGTCTTCTTTTTGCTCAATATAAGGAGGATAGTCGAGTGTCACGAGTTCAATTGGCTCTGCCGCTACCAATTGACTGACCTGTAACAAAGCTGCGACAGCAAACAGTCGTAAACCAATCATGCCACCTCCCTACTCAAGCTAGTGTTAAGTATAGAGGCAATCTGAAAAAGAACAGTAAAAGCCTATGCTACGTCCAAGCGCTCAATATTGGAGTTTTTGTAAGCTTTCTTATCTTCGTACATTCGATGATCTGATAACGCAATAAACTCTTCCAATTGCTGATAGCTTTCTATCTCATCCACTAAGCACCCACCGACACTACTGGTTATTTTGGTGCCGTGAATCATGAAGCTCCCCTCAGAGCAATGCCCTTTGATGCGTGCGATTAATACTTGAAGCTCTTCTTCACTAGTCATGTCGTTGGCGATGATCAAAAACTCGTCGCCGCCATATCGGATGATCCAATCGGTCGATTTCACGTTATCTTTGATGGTTTTAGCAATGTGCTGAATGGCTAAGTCACCGACCTTATGGCCAAAGGAATCGTTAATTTTCTTAATACCATTACCATCGACAAACAACACCGCTGCATTTGAGATTTTTCCGCCGTTGAGAAAGAATTTGCGAATATAACTTTTGGTATACACCCCTGTCAGCTCGTCTTTCTGACTTTCCAGTTCAGCAGCTAACGATCTTAAATAACGGGCATACGCAAAGCCAAACATTCTTACTAGAGCCACAGAGACAACAAACAAAACCGCCAACCATACTGCATTGTCTTCTAACACACTCATTACATAGACTCGAGACTCCATAATGGCGCGTGGAGACATAATGTAGTTATCTGAGAAATACAGTTTGGCATCGTCACCTTGCTCTCTGTTGGACGCCACATTGATGTACCCTCGGCCCGTATCTTCGGTGTGAAAGTAAAAGTCCTGTGATAAGAAGATATCTGAGGACAAATCTGCAATAAGTTCACCTTCGATGATGACGGGTGTAGAAACGGTAAGTACTTGCTTACCCGTTAGAATATCTTTGTAAAACTTAGAGATGATAAATCTATCACCTAGGCTTGATATCCCACGTGTACATTTATAGGTTTCTTGACAATTGATACTGTCATTCCTTGGTGCGCGGATTGGACGAACTTCTTGATCTGTCATGACCAAACTAGAATTATCTAGATAGCCACGATAATAAAAATCCGTATTTTGAGCCTGTCGACCTGCATGTGAACTGTATATTTTGGCAAGATGGAAGATAGGCGCGCTAATGCCCCCTTGTTTGTCCCCTGTTCGAAGAAAACCAAAATTCTTGTCTTCCATTAGTGCACGAACATCTTCATCCTGTATGGAAACGCTGGTTTGGGACTCTAGCGCTTCTGTGAGCTCCGTAGATAGTACGAGTAGCCTGGTTGAGAGATTGTGCACTTCACTCTCTAGCTCTGTTTGATAAGAGAATTGCTGTTCGACCTTTCTGTCGAGGCTATAGACAAACGCAAACGCTACAATCGCCGCAGACAAAAGCAACGAAACTAGCCACGCCAGCCAACGCATTTTAAAGCTATAAAGTGCATGCAACCGATTAATACTCATTTGCCCAACTACCCTTACCGTTCAACATAGAAGCTTCGCTCAACTTACCTCATTCAACTTACCCACTTCAGAAATTGAACTATTACACATACAGGCGATAAGGTTACTTCGATATGAAACGAGACTTTTACCCTTTTACGCCACTAATGACATTTCACTCTTTAAGAGTATGAATCCATCTTTCGAGCCAGCGAGCCAAGATCTCGTATAGCTTGTTTTACATTTTCAAAGACGAGATCTTGCTTGTCAGACGCTTACACGCTTGAAATTAAACCGTGAGACATGTCACAGTAGGAAAAACTAAATCTCAACAAAGAGTGAGGTCTCACATGCTCAACATAGCTTTTTTCAGCACCAAGAATTACGACGAAACGTCATTTGACAATGCCAACCAAAATCCCAATATTGAGTGTCATTTCCATGACTTCCGTCTCAATGCAAAAACAGCTCAAATGGCCGCAGGTAGCCAAGTTGTTTGTGCGTTTGTAAACGACAACCTTTCTCGCCCAGTCTTAGAAATCCTTGCTGACGTCGGCGTTAAGCTAATTGCCATGCGCTGCGCAGGCTTCGATAAGGTTGACCTTGAAGCAGCTAAAGCGCTTGGATTACAGGTAGTTCGAGTACCCGCTTATTCACCTGAGGCGGTCGCAGAGCACGCCGTTGGCATGATGATGTGTTTAAACCGCCGATTACATAAAGCCTACCAACGTACCCGTGATGCTAACTTTTCTTTAGATGGACTGGTTGGATTCAACTTCTTTGGTAAAACTGTCGGTGTCGTGGGCTCAGGAAAAATTGGCATGGCCGCGATGCGCATTTTCAAAGGTCTAGGCATGAACATCCTGTGTTTTGACCCGTATGAAAACCCATTGGCCATCGAACTGGGTGCTAAATACTGCTCGATCGATGAGCTGTTTGCTCAATCCGACATTATTTCTCTGCACTGCCCATTAACAGCAGAAAATAAGCACCTACTTAATGAACAAGCGTTCGATAAGATGAAAGACGGCGTGATGATCATTAATACCAGCCGCGGCAAGTTGCTTGATTCTGCGGCGGCGATTGAAGCGCTAAAAAAAGGAAAAATTGGTGCTCTTGGCCTTGATGTTTACGACAACGAAAAAGATCTGTTCTTCCAAGACAAATCGAATGACATCATCGTTGACGACGTATTCCGTAGGCTGTCGGCATGCCACAACGTGCTGTTTACCGGCCACCAAGCGTTTTTAACTAATGAAGCACTGCACAACATCGCTACAACCACACTAAACAGCATTGATGCTTTCTTTGCAGGTCAAAAGTCGGGAAATGAACTCATCAACGACTAAATAAAAACGCGAAAAAAGGCCGCAGGGAATGCGGCCAAAAGTAGGACAAATGTTATAGGACGTAAATGGAAAGGGTTGGGATTACTGAAGGTAAGCGTTCAGCATCCACATCAATTTTTCTTGCTCACCAATGTAGTCACCCATTAATGCAGCCGTACCTTCATCATCGGCTTCACCCGCTTGTTCAAGTAGTTGGCGCTCTTTCTTAAGTAATACGCTAAATCCACTCACCAAACCTTGCACACATTCCACACCCGAAGTTGCATTTAGGTGCTCGCGAATTTCACTTGCTTCTAGGTAGCGGCTAAAGCTGTGGTCTGGCGTAAAGCCTAGTGTGAGAATTCGTTCTGCAAGTTCGTCGATCTTGGTTTGTAGATCGGTGTAAATCTCTTCAAATTTGACGTGTAATTCGAAAAACTGCTGACCTTTAATATTCCAGTGATAACCGCGTGTGTTCATATACAGAACTTGGTATAGCGCTAATAAGTGGTTCAGTTCACCAGCAAGATCTTGTGCTTTTTCGTTATCTAGGCCAATTAAATTTGTTTGATTAGTCATACCGACACTCCTTGGAACAGGGTTAATTTGATTAAGAGCTTTTCTCTCTTTGATGGTTGTAGTTTATGCAACCCCATCAGATAGATAAAACCGTTTAAACCTATTCATTTGATAGTGAAAACCAATCAAGACTTCACACACCTATCCAAGCTCAGAGCATTAACTACAAGCCAAAAAATTACCCTCAAAGCCTTAGACCTACCACTACCACAGCGCTCGACGCCGTTATAGAAAATTTATTTTTTTTATTGCCTTTTGAATCCACCACTACTGGTTAAGCATTGCCGCTGTTCACAACATTATTCCTATACATCGTGAAGACGGCTCAATAGCTCAGATATTCACTAACAACGTTTGGCTCTCTACTCAGTAACAAGTTACTGATCAATACGAAAACATTATGGAGACACCCATATGTGGGTTCATTGTTTTAGGCTGTGCGCAGCCGTGCTTTTTATCCTAAATTCCGCACTGTGGCTTATTTTGCAGATGGAGGGATTAGATCCGCTTGAATACCTAACCAGTATTGTTTCGGAGTTTGATCTATGAGCCGTGGTTATATACCTAAGGAGCATAGGGAACGCAGAGCTGTGCGCCGCAAGTGTATTCAATCTGTGCTAAAGCACGGCTATATTTCTTTGGAAACGCTTTCGGCTAACTCGATGCGAAAGCCTGCTAAGTATGAATTGGAGCACGGATTCAATCCAGCGAAAGTGCCGTTACTTCCTATAAACGCCAAAATGGAGCTTATGTTTCTATTGAGAACCATCGACGATGCCGTACTTAAAGCAAAAGGCGAAGTCTTCAGTCCTATCCTGCAACATAAAACCATGGCTGTTAGTGACTAACAGCCATGGTCAGTTTGTTAACGTTTAATGCAGGTTAAGCCACTTTCACCATTTACGATGTCATATCGCAACTGCCCCTCATAAACAACGTCAGAATCACACTCGTAGTAGCTAATTCCATCGGTGTAGCCGATTTTCTCAATGACATCGCCAGGCTTGATATCAATGGCAGGATTGGTAAGGAACTCATCATCACCCCAGTACAAACGTGTTGTACTAGGATTTAGCCAACCGTAGAAAGAGTCAGCAAACCAATCCGTAGTTTGAACAGAATCGAAAGCAGGATAGAAATATTGCCCTGTAGAGTTGGTGATGGAAATATAGGTATCCTCATAGTGAATGGTACAAGTTCTCACACCAGCCTTAGAGTCAGACTCTGTTAACTCAGCAATTACCGGACCTCGGAAAATCACATCGCCACAATCTACGTTTTCTCCAGCATAATTAAAACCAACTGCACGAGTACTACCCGGAGTGACATCGTTATTGATCATCTCAGCTGAGCTCTCGGTAAACTCCGTTGAGAAGTTCATAGGGGTAGTACCGATGCTGGCCCAAGCACCTGAACCATCTTCGACTAAATCTCCGGCGGACTGGCCTGAGTCGGTGTTATTCAGGTAGTACAGGTGGAAGCTCCCCACCCTAGCCGTCGTACAGTGCGCTCCGTCATTGTTAGACACCGGGGTATTGGTATCACCCACTTTTTCGTAGTCGTTTAGGTTATCAACGTTAACTTTGTACACTGAACCATTGTTATTGCTTACGTAGAGGTAGCTGGAATCAGCTTCAGCGTAAGCGCCTCCCCAGCTGTGGTTACTTTCTGAGTTAAAAAATGGCGCATTACCTACCACTTCAAAACTTGCCGAGCCACTAGTTTCGGTGAACTTAACCACTTGTCCAGCTTCATTCAAACCGTAAGCCGCTGCCACGTTTCCGGAAGACTTACTTGGCATGAACGCCATATCCGGTGCAAAGTTACCGGTTGCCCCTAGTAAAGGAGTCCAAGTTAACGACTCAAGATCCAACTTGTACGAGATTTGGTCGTTAAACAAATAAAGTGAGTCGTTGTATACGTCGCCAGAGACCGTATTAAAGTCTGGGTCTGGTAGCAAAGAGTCAATGATCTCAACGGCAGCACTGCCACTATCGAGGTTTCTAATCCTCACCGCTTTCTTTTGATTTTTATCCCATCCATAGAGATACCCATCGGCATCTCTATGACCGATTGCCTGCAATTCGTTCGGGTACGGATTTCCTTGCCATAGCGAAACAAATTCGCTTTCATCCCCATAAGGGTTGAAACGAATCAAGTCACTATTTCCATTTCCTTGAACCAAGTAAGAAAAGCCATTGCATTGGAACTGATCCGGTGATTCGTTGGGCATCACAGTGACTAAACCACTATTGCGATCCAAAAACTCTCTGGATTGCTCGACACATTTTTCAGAGTGTGGATTATTTTTACAGGTCTGAGCTATCGATTCACATTGCAGTCTATCGCTCCCTGAATATACATCACAACGTTCTGCTGCTATCGATACACCACTAAAAAAAGTAATACTAAGAACCACTGCTGTACGTGTATTTTTAATCATCATTATTGAACTCTCATTAATATTTTTTGTTACCACTACTAGCTAATCCACATCGGCAATAAATATAAATAAATTACATATGAATAAGCTGGCTTTCAGTTTTAAAAAGAAACGAGCCTTAGAGCTCTATTTACTGGTAATAACAAGAGTGTGATTGCAAATTCATGAACGCTGTTTTAGACGTATCCAGTGTCACCGGTGGGCAGTAAGCGTAACCATTTCCACCATCAACCCCCCTCACAGTATTAAGGTAAGTCCCTACAGCAAAGCTCACATACGCCGATGCTCCAGGGCCAACAGTTCTAACTTCATAATAATCTGGACCAATCATTTCCACATATGCTTCAGTGGTACTGTTATTGACAATATTAAGAGTTACATCAGAACGTGGATATTCTTTGATTTCCATTTGGTCCAGTTTCAATTGCGCTTCTTCTTTAGATATTGCTGCATAGACAGGCAGGCTAGCTAAAGAAATCAGACATAGAGAGGATAGTATTTTTTTCATATTTATTACCTTGTTTATAAATTAAAAACCCAACTTCGTTGAGAAGCATTAATTTTCGGCGACTATCTATATCCAATACCTAATCAATTAAATATCCTACAAAAAACAAGTAAAATAAAAACCCGATAAATAACGGTTTCATGGACTAATTACAAATATTCAACACGATCCCTCACTCCTTTACTTTCCAACTTGAGGGGTAAAAAAAATAGTACTAAACAAACAACTCCCGAAATGATTAGGAGTCATCATGTACAAACTTACTTCTTGCTTGGCAATTGCTAGCTACATCACGTTTCCTGCTCTCGCAGCAGATTCGGTTCCAATTACGCAGGCTTTCAGCGGCCTCGAAACGATTTCCAGTACTGAGTATTTCGCGGTATACGATGAGAAGCACACCCTTGGCAACGACCCCGACACAGAACCTCCGCGATTCAGTGTGATCGTCAACAATGGTGAAGGGCAACTCATGGTCAATGACATCGATAACAGTAAAGTAGACTATGGCAACCAGCTACCTGCTAACGATCTCGAAGGCATTTGTCGACTGAGTGACAACCATTATGTGGCTCTGGAAAGTAGCTATTATCAGGGTAACTATGGCCGGCTGCTGGTACTCGATTACACGCCGGCCAATCAGCAGCAAACTATTACTATTAAAGCTGCCATTGATCTTCCAACTCAGGACGGGCTCAATTTCGAAGGGATTGCATGTGAAGAGTCGATCGTTGGCGAGAGTTACAACATCATGATTGGCGATAGGAACAGCGGCCAACTTTGGCTAAGCAAGATACTCAAAGAACAATTCGACTACGGGGTACTGGCGCCTTTTCATCAGGTAACGACAGTAGATACTAGCTCACTAAATGGAAGCATAAACCGACCTATTTCAGAGTTGCATTCACTGAATGGCAAAATTTATGGTTTCGCTACCTTCGACGACGGAGATCCAGCCTCATTCAGATCGGTGCTTTATCAACTTGATATTGACCTGACTGACGAATCACAAATTACTAACTTACCTCCTACGGTAGTGAGTGAGCAAATTATCACGACGGAAGGCAATAAAATGGAAGGGCTTACAGCTCTCTCCTCAACCCTGTTGCTCGGTAGCAGCGATAACGATGGAACCAGCAATCTATTAAACTCCTACCCGATTGAAGACTAGCGCTGTACACACTAAACCTTAGAAAGTCCCAATAAACAGCCACTTCTAACTGAGAAGTGGCTTAGTAATCTACAAGGGGATAAATAACCTAATGGCACAAGGTGAATGAAATCATCTTGAGTCCTCGTATAGAAAGGCTCGCTCTAATAATCAATCCCTTCATAGCAGCCATTACTATCGCACGTCAGGCCTACTTTGTTCGATATATGGCCATAATAAATCACCTCTTCCGTGACATTATCGGTAACGAAGGCATCGACATACTCGATATCTTCAGTCACGTTCCCAGCAATAAATGCCGTCGTCCAACCGTTTAGATAGTTTCTATAGTAGTCGTAAGGCGTTCCACCCGCTAAGTAGACCGATAACGAATGCCCTGTCGCATTATAGATCGGAAGGCATGTTTCTTTGGCTCCTAAAGGAAAACCCTCATCATCGTTATTACACAGGTCATACGGACCTTCTGCCATTATGTGCCAACCATCTATATCAATGATTTCTGCAGAAGCAAACTTGGGCAACAATGAGATTAAAGCGATTAATAAAACAAGCATGGGTATTATACATCTCCAAAATAAAAGGGAGCATATGGGAGTACAAATATAGCCGTAATGAAACAAAATAATAATTAACAAATACAATAACAATACAAGAACTGGACTAGTAACCTAGTATAAAAGTCAAATCCCTCCCAAAAAATACCTTCATACAAATCGCTAAAATCAATGAATGTAAGAATAATGCACATATAATAATCATCTATAATAAAACCGTAAACCGACGCAGTTAATGAGATTTAATTTTGATGTTTAAATCTATAAATAACTAAAAATCACACTTAGTATTAAAACAAAGTTAATAAAACATTAAATTATTACAAAACAACAACTTAAATAAAAAATAGAAACAAGGCACTTACAATTACACATAAAACATCCCATTAAAACACAATCATAAAACATGACCTATTTGCATCAATGTAATTTAACTGGTTTCATAATAACGAGACCAGAGAGAGGCGGTTTACCGCACTTATTACAGGGACGATGAATCTGGTCTCGTTTCGTTATTTGTCTGCGTCCAATACCTAGTGCAGACGGCTAATCCCACCCCCAAGTTCCTCGGCGGTATCTGCTTGGGGAGTGGGATATTTTTTTAAGGCTTACGACTAAAAATATTCAATAACAACGTCATATCAAATAGGAAAATAAAAATGGCTGAAATTTATCATCAAGTGGGTATTAAGGCGCCCATAGACAAAATTCATGAGTATTTAACGACTGAGCACGGTATTAAAGCTTGGTGGACCGATTGCAAACTTGTTGACAGTGCAGGGTCTACCTATGTCGTTTTATACATTCAAGAGCACATGTACCACATGGAGGTATACAGCAATGGGCCAGACAGTATTACCTGGCAGCCGATCGTTATCGATGGTGATGAGGTCGAGACTGGTAACTGGGCCAACACTTGGATTAATTTCTCTCTTTCAAAAGAAAAATCTCAGACGATAGTGAATTTTATCCATCAAGGCTGGGATAAGGCTGGTTCGAGCTTCTCTGCTGTTTCAACCAAATGGGCAGTGTTTCTCTTGAGCCTAAAAGAAGCGGTCGAATCTGGGGTTGGACGACCTTACCCAAATGACATTCAGATCAATCACTATTAAGGAGTCACATGAACATCCACACATTATGTCCTTACCTTAGGATTCCAGGTCAATGTGAAGAAGCATTTAACTTTTATGCGCACGTACTAAACGGAACAATTAAAGATAAACACTACTTCAAGCAATCACCTATGCAAGATCAAGTAGATAGCAGAGCCAACTGGCAGGATAAATTATTGCATATCGAAATGAAGTGTCAGGGTTTCACCTTAATGGGCTCCGACGGCTTTCCTGAACAAAAAGGGCAGCCAAGCGATAACATCACTCTCGTGGTATCGGTTGAACAACCTCAAGAAGCCATCAACATATTCCAAAGCTTTTCTGCGAAAGGTGACGTTATCATGCCAATACAGAAGACCTTTTGGGCTCAACAATATGGCATTGTGCAAGACCACTTTGGTATCACTTGGAACATCAATTGCCACTAAATCCTCTCGTAGGCTCAGAACATCCACCTACATTTAGTTCTCGGGCCTACATTTCTTCCTTTCTAACAACATCGCCACAAAATACTTAAACCAAATAGTGAATCGATTCACCCTTTTATTATTGTCACGCCAGTTATTTCTGTATCGATAATTCTAGCCGCCTCAAAACTCACCGTTCTACAGTCATGAAATGCTATCAGTCCACATTTGATGCAGTGCTTTTTCAAAACAGATGCCATGTGCTTCGCTAACAACGCGAAATATACTTTAACTTCGTTTACTACCCTTAAACAAAAACTCGCTCATAAGGGGCTTAAACATCTAATGAGCGAGAATAAGAAGTTAGCGACGTCTAGCGATCTATAAGAAGCATTAGAGCAACAGGTTAGAATATATAGCGTTTATCCTCGTTATCACTTCGGTTAAACGGATCATCAACACAGATAACCGCCAAGTGAACCCAATCTTCAACATCGTAAGGGTTACCATCTATATACTGTGAGTAGTGACCAGATTCTGATTCATCCACCGTCCAGTAGTGCATGTGATAGTAAGGCCACCCATAGGCTAAACTGATATTGGCATATGGATACGTTAATGAATTTAACTCCTGTCCTGAATGTGGCAGCCTTTGTCCCCGGTTTTGGCAAATGCTATTCGCTTCACTCCAAGTTTTTAGCGCCCATTCTGTCCATGGCACCCGTTCATCATGGTAACAATGCTCCGAGTTGTGACAGACTACCGGTCGATGAAAGTGCTCAACTTGCGCTAATGAAGGCGGAGTCGTTGTTAATGTGATGGTATTGTCGCTAGTTACTTGTTCGAACTCAGCAGATACATCAGTCTGTTGGTTAGTCCCTTCGATGGCCGTGTATTTGTTCTCGTAGCGCTCAAACGCATTAGGATTGGTATTATCCCACGTAACAAGATCAGTGATGTCTTGTTGTACATCGCCTCCCTTGCCATCGCTATAGTGTCCGGTTGCGACAAAATACCGATATTGATCCCGCGGGACATCCAAAGGCAAATTGTGGTGGTTATCCATAGCGATATGGATCGACAGTAACTCTCCTTTTTCAACCCCAATATCCTTTGAGTCATCCTTGCTGGTTTGTTCTGGGTTCAAAAATTCAAAATCGGTAGAGCTCGCCGTTGCGGTCACGGTAGACTGACTCCCTGCGCTTCCTGTCGCATCAAATAGGCCAGGTATATCTCCGTCTTCAGTCAGTGCTGAGCCTGTACTACTCCAGTCCACTTCATTGGTGATTTCCTCTTTAACAAAATCGCCATCTTGGTAGAAGAAGGTCCCATAAGCATGAAACTGCATTGAATGAAACTGAATAACGGACTCACTGTCTGGGTCGCTTTGTACTTCCACTTTTTTCAGGTTTGCCATTCTCACATTTAGCGGTGAAGACGCACTATCACCATCATATTGAGCAGTAACGACACAACTTTCTTCCCCCTGTGGACTGCCTATTGCTCTGATGCTTCTTCCTTCGATAATCAGATCCGCGCAGTCGACTGAAAACTGAGTATCATCCGTGACATCTAAGTCAAAAGTCTCTCCCCCTTGACCATTTTCACTAATGTCTCCTTTAAAACTTGCGATCGTAGAAAGCTCTCTAAATTGCCCTTGATGGATATAGTCAACACTTTCATCGTTGTAAAGTGGGCTTACAGTCATACTCACACCAAGTAAAACCCCATCAGTAATACGAGCATCCAAAGTACTGCTCGTACTGCCATATTCTATTGAGATGGTGGCAATGTCGCCACTCTCGCCAATCGCTCTCAGCTTTTCTTGACGCAGGTTTTCAGATGTCAATTGGAAGCTATTTGAACTCACGGTTGCAGTAACATCACCGGCAGCAAGTTTGTGTAAAACATCGCCATTACTCCACACCACATCAAAATCTAAAAGAGCATATAAACCTTGAGGCAACTCAATCTCATGTAAATCTCCCTTAGTGCTCACTTGATTGATCAACAAACGTTGTTCCTGCACTGTTTCAATGTCGAATGTATCTGCATTAACGCCATCTACTGAAGCCAATACAGTCGTCACTCCTTGGTAACCAATATCAGTAAAACAATTTCCGTGGGTCTCGAGATTAGATTGCCCTACCACCTGCCAACTCGCAATTGAGGTCAGATCCTTAGTAGAGCCATCGGAGTAATTGCCTGTGACCTCATAGCAAACTTGGTCATTTCTATTGATAGGTAATGTATTGAGTTTAAACGCCCCGCTTTCAAATCTAGACTCAGTTTCGGGCTTGCTAATTTGAGTTATGGATAGATGACTTAAAGTGGGCTCTACAGGGTCTACAGGGTCTACAGGGTCTACAGGGTCTACAGGGTCTACAGGGTCTACAGAAGATGTATCCCCGCTGTTGCATGCAAATAGAAACAATGAAGTTAATATTACCGCTACAATCCTCAGGGGTTTCGATAAACAAACCCATGTCGAGGTGACGCGAGTCATTCCAAGTTTGAGTGCCATATTGCTATCCTAGTATTGAGTTTTACTATCAGGCGTACTTAGGTACGAGCACTTCATAATCAATTTTCGATAGTCTGACGATGCTCCAAACCAGTCAGCAGTAAGCTCGACAAATCTCGATTCAGAGACTGATGAATAACTCCCAAAGTAACTACCGCATCATATATTGTGTGCTCATTAGGAAAGGAGGACATAAAAATAAATAAAATTTAAAATCAATATAAACAGGTAGTTATATTATTACTTCTGTTTTCTACATCGGTTTAAGCCACCTATAAGAGACGGCACTCTTGAGCCTCAACCAACCCTTTCAACACCACAGTTAGGTGTATCTACTTTGGCTGCCCTTTATTGCCTTTTATTTACGCGTTGTTATTAGCCGGAGCTATTAACCTTGACGTTTTAAAACGATAAGTAAGTAAAGTCACATGTTAGAGAGGGATCATATGATTACCAAAGTATACGGTGTACCAGCATCACCATTTGTTCGTAAAGTCACGATGGCGTTAGATTTTTACGGTGTGGAGTTTGAGTGCCTAGCTGATGTTTCCCCGGTAAATAAAACACCAGAATTCCAATCAATAAGCCCACTCGGCAAAATACCCGCGATTAAAGATGATTTGGTTTCATTGGCTGACTCTTCAGCAATCTGCCAATACTTAGACAAACGTTATGCTCAACAACAATCACTGTACCCAACCGATCCGGTGCAGTTTGCCAAAGCGTTATGGTTTGAAGAGTATGCTGATACCAAATTGCTAGAAGTATGTGGGAAAAATCTGTTCTTTGAAAAAGTCATCAAACCGAAGGTGTTTAATCAGCCAACTGACGACTCAGTAGTAAACGAAAACCTAGAGGTCGCAATGCCTGCTGTTTTACAGTATCTCAACAACCATAGCCCTATAGAAGGTTTCCTATGTGGTGAATGGAGTATTGCGGATATCGCGATAGGCAGCCAGTTTTTAAATGCTCGTTACGCAGGTTTCCACGTTAATGAACAACTCTACCCAGCATTCTCTGCTTACCTAACACGCGTACTGTCTACTGATGGTTTTATGCACGCAGAGCAATCAGACCACGTCTTCTTCAGTTGATATCTAGATAATTCGAAACCTGTAGATTACGCTAAATAATCTACAGGTTTTATGCCAACTAGCTTGAGCAACACTAAGATGGTTTGAATCAAACCGTTATCTACCACAATCCGAGCTGCCCTCTTAAATGGCCTTTGGTAAGCCATTGCTCAGGGTAATAGAAAAGTAAGACGCTTTCTGTTTCGCCTTCAGCCCAATACCCTCTCACTAACTCAGACTCTCCCATAACCGTCAACCGGCTCTCTAGTTCGAGATCTGGTGTTTCTAGATAAACTTCATCGGTATACAGAAAGAAATAGTCAGGGTACAGACTGTAGTAACGCCCTTCGACTCGGTAAATTGCCGTCTTTTCTGCATCCACGACACTAAACACCGCCCTTCCACGTTCGCAGATAAAACTCACATTGACACCAGTTGTCTTATTCTCACCCAGATAGTAGAAGTCACACGATGCGCCGTTAGAAAAAGCTAATACGATAGGTAGTGCAGCGATTAGCACTGAAATTTTAATTATCCAGAACTTCAAAAGTGACCTCCCCAAATGAATTCACAGCGTAGTAGATGATATTGTCATCTTGATCTGGGCTGAGTACCGCATCTCCTTGTTTCCATTCGTCGGAAGCAAACCCGCATACCTGTTGATCCGCAGTCACCGGCTCACAAGTCAACGTTCTTACTCCCAGTGACATATGGAACCAGCCAGCCAGTACCCATACACTAAGCAACAACCACACAACAGGGGAAAAGTAGGTTCCGTAAAATGTTTTGATGTGTTGATAGTGGTCCGCTATAGATAATGGGGGCTTAGGTATTGCTTCCTCACTAGGCTCGTCAATCTGTTCCACGCTATTCTGTGGAGCGCCTTCATAGGCGAGCCTAAATTTGAAGTCCGATTTATACCCCTCTTTCGGCACTGTCACGAGTTGACTACTTGGTGAAAACTTTTGTAGAAGGTTGCGAATATTCCCTATCGCAATGTTGACAGAACGCTCTGATACTACCGAGCCAGGCCACCCTACCTCAAGCAACTCAAATCGGGAAAATATACTTCCCGGGTGCTCATAAAAATGAATCAAAATTTTCCGCTCAGCGCTCGACATCTTAATCAAATGCTCGCCGTCGGAAAGGGTATTGTGCTCCACAAATAATTGCTTTGCTTCACTGCTCTTCATCTCAAATTATCCACTGTTGTATTGTTCCTTCTTGAATCCGTCCTTAGAGTTCAACTATCAACCTTTAAGATGGTTCTACACTTGTCACCGAATATGTATGGCTTTCCTAATAAGTAGCCTTGAAACCAATGACAACCGACACTCTTCATTCTTTCGAAATCTTCCGTCGTTTCTATTCCCTCCGCGACGACAATAATTCCTTCCTTTCTCCACGCTTGAACACTTTTCACGAGCAAAGTATCCGTGCTTTCCAACCTAGTTAAGGACCGATCTAGTTTAATGATAGATGGTTCTAAGTTGAGTATCCTGCCGAGCTCGATATCTCTTAAGCAAACATCATCCAGCGCACGGTGAACTTTAGGCAGCCACTTAGTCATCGCAAGTTCGCGAAAACGCTCTTCGTCACGGCATACTTGTTCTGTGAGCTCAAAAACGATCCGAGATAGATCAATCTTGAACTGTGATAGACATGTCCGGTAGACACTAATTTGGTTTGGTGACTCCATAATGTCGAGAGCGGTATCAGGAGATACGTTGATGAACAGCTTGCAGTCTGTACTTTTTTTCGCGACAAACGTGTGGAAGTTTAGGATGTGCAGAACAACTAACCATTGCTCTATCAATGAGCGTTCATTAGCATCTAAACGGCTAAGAAACACATCCGTCGGAATATGAGATTCAAATTGGGATCCCTCATCCAAACTCGCTAGTCGTTGATCTTCGCAGGAGACTCTCACCAGGCTTTCAACTCCAATCATTGAATTTTTGCCATCAAAAATGCCCTGAAACGCACTCTTTAAGACAACGCGATGCTCAGGAACGTGCAGCCGATGCTGCCCGGCTGGATTACGAGAAAAGCGTAAACTTCCCATACTCATATGCACTACCAATTATTTAACAAAAACCTGCCAAACACTTTACTGCAAAGAAACAAGCGCGATCTATTGTCGGCCGATGTTATATTTTATTGTTTATATTTGTTGCAATTCTTTGAGGTAGTACCTCACTCTATTGATGTACAGAAAGCGGGCCTCACTCGAAGTCTTTCCATCCTTTTATCAATGAGTTAATGCGCTAAACTTGGCACCATACAATACACTCATGAATAAACAACGTGTCTGCACTGTGCATCTTGATTACAGCGAGTGAACCATTCATTACGCCAATATCCTCTCATTCCTAGCGCTTTTCGCATCGCATGATATTCACACAATAAATATAAAAAGTTCTAAATAGTCAAAGTAGTACTCTCCTTAAAGCATTAGTTTTACTAGTCTGCTTCGAGCTAGGAACTTTAGAAAAACAAACTAGATAACAACGAGTTGTATCGAGTTGGGCCTAATGACAAAAGTTTAATTAACTTTGTTGCCTTGAATAGAGAACACCGTTCAATAAACTCCCCCTAACATTTTTATCAATATATTCTCTGGGAGTATAAATGAAGCGCCACGTGAGACAGTGTCGATTAGCACTAGCGGTAATAAGCATCCTTGTATCTTCTTACCCAATGGGAGTATTCGCTCAGCAAATAGAAAGTGCAGCGGAAACGGCTGCAGCAAAAGAGGCCGCTGCAAAAGAAGCAATCGCCGAAGCAGAAGCGGCGGCTGAAAAAGCTGCTCAAGCCAAGGTCGAAGCTGAAGAGGCTCGAGCAAAAGCAGAGGCGGAAGCTAAAGCGTCGCTCAACAACAAAGCTGACACTCAACCTGAACCTGAGCGTGGCGAACTCGATTCATCTCCAGAGTACTTTATTGGCTTGATACATTCTCGACGTCTATCTGGAAAATTCCACTTTGGACCTTCAAGTGATCCACAAGATCTCGTCTACGATGCCGACGGCGGCGCGGGGATAAAAGTAGGCGCTCTATATAGAGATACACATCGATTAAGCCTTGAAGCGACATTCCATACCCTCAGAATCTCTCAAGAAGATTTATGGGACACGTTCGGCTATTCCGGGAGTAGGAAGAACATCGACGCAACTGACCTTGCAGCCAAGTATGATTACGTTTGGAATCTGGACAACGAAGGCCACTTCTCAACTAGCCTAGGTGCCAAGGTTGGCTATCGATTCGTAATGCAAAACGAAGATACCTTACCCATGTCAGCTTTCTTTGTTGGAGCACAAGCGGGCGTCTACTACAAATTCACCAATTGGTCTATTGGCACTGAGTTAGCCTATCAACAACATAAAGAGTTTAAGACTGGCTCTGGGAGTGTTTCCTTTGGTGGTGAAACCATGCTCAACACTTCTCTTTCATACCACTACTAGGAGACCACATGAACTTCCTCAGCTCAACAATCATCCTACTGACGTTTCTTACGGTTACATCTAGTAGTTATGCTCAAACAGAGTACGAAAACAATTCATCAGTGAACATGCAAAGTTCATCGTCGAAAGATGACCCAAATTTCGACTTTTATATCGGCCTAGAATATGGGAAGAGATTACAAGGCGGCATCAATAGCAGCTATCCCGACGGCTCGGAGTACACTGATCCATATGGCTACTCTAGCGAATATCATGACGCAGCTTACGGTATAGAATGGGGGGCGATCGTCAACCGCCGACACAGAGTAGCTACATTAATCCAGTATAAAGAAGCCAGCTTAGAGGATTGGGATCCAGAAAGTCATACCGATACGATTGACTCAATGAACTTCATCGTTAAATACGACTATATGTTACCGCTTACTTCTTCATTCTACCTCACCGCGGGAGGAAAGCTTGGTTATGAAAGCATTGTCGGTTCAGATTTATCAGACCGAGAGGAATCTGACTTTTCTGGCCCTACGTACGGCGTACAAACCGGACTTTACTACATGTTCGATAACTGGAGCCTCTCTACTGAACTTAGCTACGACATTCATACTGGTGAGCTTGAAACTGAATATGGAAGTACTGTGAGCTATGACAATGAAGTCATTTGGGTAACCAGCTTAGATTACCACTATTAACCTTGAAGCCGCTGAATGTATTCAGCGGCTTCTCGCTTCTTGTTACTCGACTTCGAGATTTATGGGCCCCCTAACTGCCCATAAAGAGGCTTCATATCGATATCGATCAACTGCTAATTACATTTTAATTTTCAGATGAATATCCGATTTTTATCGCTCCAGTAACTCCTAATCCACCTTCTTCATAAAAGTTGGTAACTAGTACACCATTTGACTGAATATTAAAGGTGTGAGCCTTGGCATCAGCCATAACTGACCCCTTCATCTCGATAAATGTGCTTCCCCATGCGGAATTTATGTGACCGTTGGATTGATATGACAAAAGAGCATAAGAGTAGTTTGAAGGCCCTATGTGAGTATGGCCAATACCTTTAGAAATATATACTTCATCTGTTTCTGACAGTTCAACACTTTGCCCAGTAGATAATGGAATAATTATATTCGGGGTATCTGACATAGCATATTCATACGTTTCTACCGCGTAGTTGGTTATCGTATATGAATTTGCATAAGGGGATAGTGTTAACACGGCCAACCAAAGCATTTTTTTCATTATATATTACCTGTTATTTTGAATTTTGATTATCATATATCTAGTAAAGGTTAGCAGCTATTACTAAATCTTTTACCAATGGTTTCTTCCATCCATATAATAACCTCTGGTCGAAATAGCCCGGTGGCAGTTATTTGGCTACTAGGCGGGGAGCCTATACCAGTGCTCAGAACCCCAACAAGTCTCCGGTCCTCACTTGATAGGTTAAATATTATTGGCCCCCCTTTCTCCGCTTCGCTAACACCATACTGGGAACTGACAAAGTCTTGGTTAACTGGGTTATTTTTATGACTTTCAAAAACCGTATTGTGAGATTCATAGAACTTGCCACTCTTAAGCCTTGGAAGTTGTGAGTCAGAACCTAACCCTAATAAAGTTACTTCAGAACTATCAGGTAGATATAACTGCAACAATGGAAGGATCTCTGCGCCCCCCACATCCAACCGTTGTGTACTTTTTACCAAGGAAATATCTGGCTCTGCCTCGATATTTCCTCCGGTAGTTGGGATATTGAACTTAGGCATAGGAACAATTTTTTCAATGCTACTTAAAGTTTCAAATCTAGTTATCACACCATCTTCATAAGGGCATGTTGCTATTTTTATTGTATCTTCTGGCCTATTATAATTAAGCATATGAGTAGACGTTAGAATCCAGTGCGAGTCTATTAAAACCCCAGATTCACTTACCCTTTTCTCTTCATCATTATATAATCCAACGAAGAATTTATAGTTAGAAGAGTCAACAACCTCACCATTTATCATAAGATATCCTTATATTGTCACCAATTAAATGAGAAAATAAGCAAAATATGCTTATCGGGTTAACATATAACCCAATAATTTAACCATATTAAACAAGAACCGAAATCTATTGATAGGATTTGGGCAAGATCCCACATGAATAATCGTACAGCCTATATTTACATGAGCGATGCGTAAGAATTTACACCATAGAATTTAATATAATAGCTTTACTATCTAGAATATAATTTCGCTCTCTTATATGGGTGGAAATATCGGATAAAAATTAAGTCTAATCAAAACTCTAACTCTTAAGGGTTCCATTCCAAGTCACCATTTATAACCTGCACAGGACATTTTTCTATCCGCTAGAGCTCATAATTCAACGCCACACCACTTTCTGCAGCAAAATCCTCGTCGTGACTGATCAGAACAAAAGCGCCTTGATAAGCTTTGAGGGCATTTGCAAGAATGACCTTAGAATCAATATCCAAATGGTTATCTGGCTCATCCAGCAATAATAAAGGCTGCTCTTTCTGGTGGCTGACGACTAACATGGCTAACTTCATTTTCTCACCACCACTGAGCTGGCAAACAGTGCGATAAACGGAGTCACGGCGAAAGCCTATTCCAGCCAGTAGTGTCCTAGCTTGATCATGTGGCAAATGTGGACACAACTCCGTCAGGTTATCGAGCATGGTTCGTTCTGAGTTCAGAACTCCGAAATGTTGGTCGAGATAGTAGACAGGTGTATTTAACTGCAATTCTCCACTCATTAACTCTACTTCACCCTGTAGCACTTTAAGTAAGGTAGATTTTCCGCACCCATTTCCACCACTCAATCGCATTTTACTCCCGCCATTTAATTGAAGTGTAAGTGGTGTATTGCAACCAAAAGGCAACACACCATCCACAATAGAAAACAGCCGCTTCCCTCTGCCTTTTTCGCTATCCATGTAGAGTTTTTGCGCTTTAAGTTGCTCGTGACGACTTTGCAATTCCGACGCTTTTTGTTCCAAAAACTCTCGGCGGCCACTTTCATTTTTACGCCGGTTAGATGCAGATTTCGTCGCGCTACTTCTCATCGCATTAAGCAAAATTTTGGGCTGCCCGCCTTGTTTTCGGATTTTATTTCCTTGTGCGGCACGCTTATCCGCTTTTTCTTGATCCTTTTGCGCTTGCTGCTCTAACCGCTTCTGTTGATTGCTCACGCTGAGAAGCTGTCGCTCTACCGCCCTAGCTTCGAGATCTTTTTGCTCACGATAGAAATCGTAGTTCCCTCCATATTGGGTTAGCCCTCGCTGACTCAGCTCCCATATTTGATTCACCGAACGCAACAATTGACGATCGTGGCTTACCACCAATACGTATCCTGGAAACGCTTGTATTTGCTCAATAAGCCAATTTTTGGCGTTGCCATCCATGTGGTTGGTCGGCTCATCAAGGATCAGTAGGTCGACGTTAGATTTGAACAATTGCGAAAGCTGCAGCTTCGCTAACTGACCACCGCTTAGCTTGCAGCACGGAAAATCCAGATCAGTAGGTACCCCTAGCTCCATTAGCTCATCACTTAACGCCTGCCTAATTCCCCAGTTATCTCCGACAATCTCAAACCATTTAGGATCACTACTTCCCGCTTCAATGTGCGTCAAGGCAGTTAAGAGATCGTCGATTTTCAAAAACTCCGCCAAACTGGCAGAACTTTCAATCAATGCGGATGGCAACTGGCTGTAATAACCTACGCTACCTGTTAGTGAAACGGTGCCTGAGCTTGGTGTTTTGTGCTTCATCAGCAGAGATAGCAAAACCGATTTCCCAACACCATTTCGCCCCACCAGCCCCACACGGGGTTCAGACAGTGAAACCGAAATGTCGCTTAGCAACGTTTCTCCGTTCGCAAATTGGTATGTGAGATGATGTGTTTGTAGTAACAACGGCATAAGTGCCTCCTGTGTGCAGGGGCATTAGGCATAGCGATGGTCGATCGACAGATAAAATGGCGCACCATTTAATCGAATTTTAATGTTGTAGTCGGTTCGAGAAACGAGCGATGATGAGCTACGCCTACTAACCCTGTATATCCAAGATAAAAATGTGTAACGTTCTGGAAAACAGGTATTAGTTATTCATGTGGGCGTAAACTCCGAAAGAAATGATGTGAGGGAGTGTAACGTCAGTGGTGCGCAAAAATCAAGCAAAACGAATGACGACCATTAAGCCGCCATTCATTATTACTTTAGAGCTCGATCATTACTTCACTTTATAAAGTGTGCTGGCATCAGTATGTGCAAATGGCTTTCCATAGATATTCAATTCAGAGCTTTGAGAATAAGTGAGTTCATTCTCTGAAATATTAAGATTCATGGTAAAGTTCGTTGTAGTTGCATTATCTGTCATGTATTCAGATTCTGCGATTCCACGCTTAGAAGCCACTAAAGTCATGTTATTTCCAGCAGGACCTTCTGCGGTAACACATGTGGTACGTGGCACACAAAATGAGTTATATACAATTTGGTTTTCTTGGTCGTAAATTAAGTAGCCACGTTGATCATGAAACTTAGAGTCATCTGATTTTCTGAATACTTCTTGCTTATAGTACAAAGCAACTAAGTATTGATCACTGGCATTGGTCGCATCAGCAGCCACTTCAAATGTCATCACTTCGTAGAACGGTGTCACTGCCGGACCACCTTTCCCTACATCAGAGCCTTCCTGACCAGGAGACATATCAACACCACCTGACTCAACCGATTTCCATGTGCCAACTAAAGGGGCTAACGGACCAAAATCCATGCCGTTGATTTCTGTATGTTGAGCGTCGGCTGGCATAGATAAAGCGGCACAAATTCCCACTGCTAATAATTTTTTCATTTTATATTTCCTTTATGTTTTGACTTTACTGCCAAGGAATATAAGCCGATAAATAAAAAATTATTTATTTCAGATCATTTTTTACACGAATTAACTTTAATAAATGTAAGCATTCATTTCAAATAAAACTGAATGATATATATTTAGACAACTAATTGATCAGAGAACTAGCGATGGGGAATAATTAAACACGTATCAAACAAAAAACACACATCATTAAATAAAAATGAGTTCAATTTATAGAATAAAAATACGTATTTAACGTGCTTGAAATAATAACCCATTATTAATATCTCTGTCATTAGCAATATTAGACTTAGTTACCAGACTTCGACTTCTGTTCACTTTTCAAACAAATTAAGTTGACCCACAGGTCAAATTTAACATATTATTTACAGTTGAACTAAACTATTAGGTTAGAAAACTCGCGACCATAAAAGGAGCATTATGGTGAAGCTTACAATACGAGCCAAAGCAGTGTTAGCAACCGTTGTTGCTGCCCTAGTGATCATCACATTAATGGGGACTTATTCTTTCGTCTCTAGTTGGAACATTCTGATAGAAAAGACGTTCCAGAGAGAACTTCCCGCAGTGCTTGGCGAAGTAAGCAACGATTTAAATAGGCAGCTCGATGGCCCAATCGTCGCTTCTCAAGCGTTAGCATCTTTGCCGATTTTTACCCAATATTCTTCCTCTACTTCTGAGCAGGAGATCACGCAACTTTTATCGTCAGTCAAGCAAGAGTTCGGGGCAATTACCTCTTATTTTGTCTCCGCTAAAGACAACAAATACTACATCCCAGACGGCATTCTAAAAACCATCAAGTCGAGCGAAAGTGGTGATGCGTGGTTTTTCAATTTCATTAAATCAGGCAAAAAGTTTGAGCTTTCGTTCGATACCGATAGCGCAACTGGCATCCCAACCATGTTTGTTAACTATGCGGTTATTAATAATGGCCAACGCGTTGGCGTTGCTGGTATTGGATTAACCCTAGACACCATCACACAACTCATCAGCCAATACAAACTGGGAGAAAATGGGTTTGTTTTTCTAGTGGATGCAAAAGGTGACATTAAGATCCACCCCGACAAGTCAATGATTGGTAAATCACTAACTCAACTTGGTGTTAGCGATGCCGCCTCTTTGCTCCAAGCTCAAGACTCAGCCGTACTAGAAGCCGAGATTGGAGGCGAGACCCAAGTTATCGGTGCCAAGACAATGCCTAGCATTGGTTGGACGCTGATTACTGTAGAACCACGTAGTGACGTATTGGCTGATCTCAACAGCTTTAGCCAAACTATGATCCTAATGGCTATCGCAATTGCTGTCATATATACCCCAATCGCCGCTTGGATCACCAATAAACTTCTTGCCCCATTTGCTCAAGTTGCCACCCTTCTTGAAGATATCGGTAAGGGCGGCGGTGATTTAACGCAGCGTCTAGACGATTCCCGACATGATGAAGTTGGCCAAATGGCCAAAGGTTACAACCAATTTGTGCAATATCTGGCGGACTTATTGCGCGATGTCTCCAATACTGGGCAAGAAATCTCTACTTCGGTACAAAGCGTCGATGGTATGGCTCACTCAATGGAGCAAGAGATCAAGCAGCAGACCAGCCAAATTGAGCAGGTTGCCACTGCTATTCATGAAATGGGCGCGAGTTCAGAAGAAGTGGCCTCAAGTGCCGATGGCGCTGCGAAAAGTGCTACGTCAGCAACCGACTCGATTCGTATTGGATTGCAATCAGTCAGCTCTACCTCAGACAGCGTTGAAGCCATGAACAATCAGCTTCAAGAAACCACCAATGTGGTGAATCAACTGGCGCAAGATGCAAGCTCAATCGATACCGTTCTTGACGTAATCAGTGGTGTTTCTGAGCAAACTAACTTGCTCGCCTTGAATGCTGCAATCGAAGCCGCACGTGCTGGTGAGCAAGGGCGTGGTTTTGCAGTTGTCGCTGATGAAGTCCGAACTCTTGCATCCCGAAGCCAAGCCTCAACCGAAGAAATTCGCGCGATTATCGAGCAGCTACAAAAGCGCACAGAGGCCGTGGTATCTGCCATTGCCACCAGCTCTGATATCGCGAAAAACTGTCAGGTTGAAGCGACAAACTCTCAAGAGCAACTCACTTCTATTTCTGCCGATGTAGAAGAGATGAACGCTATTAACATGCAAATAGCCTCTGCGACCAATCAGCAGTCTAATGTAGTGAATGAGATCTCTCCTCACGTCACGAATATCGCAGAGATCGCTCGTCAGAGTGATGAGATGGTGGAACGTACCGCCGCCGATTGTGAGCAGTTAAAACAAAAAGCCGATCACTTAGGGCAACTGGTCAGCAAGTTCAAGTTTTAAAGCCGTTAAGCTCGAACACTAAACCCTGACACCTTAACGACTTAACCTAAAACAAATGCGCCGCGCGATTGCACGGCGCATTCTTTGACGATTCGTAAACAGCACATGCAAACCTCTATCCTCAATATATTCAAGGGTCCAACTCTTAGCAGCACGCTTCGCGGTGTCGGCCAAATTGCATTTCAATACAACCTGTGGTCAGGTGTGCTGTTTTCATTCGCTATTGCCATCACGTCGCCGAATGCTCTGCTCTATACTCTGGTTGGCTCATTAACTGGTTATCTGGCAGGGGCCGTATTCAAAGCCCCGACTAGTGCCTTACATGGGGGACTTTACGGCTATAACGGGGCCTTAGTCGGCTTGGCCACGGGGATGTTTTTCCAACCTTCCGTTGTCGCACTGCTCCTAGTCATGGTTGCTTCATTCGCCACATCAGTCTTCATGAAACTTTGGGCGCATAACTTTCCATCTAATCTCCTCCCGCCTTTCACGTTGCCGTTTTTGAGCACTTTCTGGTTGATTAGCGGTACTGGCCTTCTTGAACCGGTGTCCTTTGCGACACTGTTACATGGAGAGTTAAATCAATGGCTTCAAACCGGCTTAGCGACGCTTCATGGCGTTGGCCAAGTTTTCTTCATTGGTTCCACACTGGCAGCCGTTATTATCGTCGCTGGATTTATTGTTAATTCAATGTCTGGGGCAGCGTGGGCTATCGGCGCTTCTTTGATTGGATATTGGAGTGGGCAGCTACTTGGCGCGGATGATCCAAGTCTGCATGTCGGGTTATTTGGGTTTAACGCAACACTGACGGCAATCGCCCTTAATATACGTTACGCGAACCATATCGTTGTTTTAGGTTCGGGAGTAGTACTGGCTACTTTGCTGACTTGGCTGGCAGGGAGTTTGTCACTGACCGTGCTTACCCTGCCATTTATTGTTGCCACTTGGGCAACCATCCTTATTGCTGACCGAACATATTGGCGCAAACGAAACGAGCAGCCAAAGAAAAGCACTTAGAATTATAATGCCGCAAGGCCGACTTGCCGCTGCCGATTTAAACGGGGTACACCACTTTAAACCTTTCCAACAGCAGCAAAGTGCCTTGTGAGAACGGAATATTCAGTTCCTCGCACTCAGAGGTAAAGAAGCGCTGATGAGCGTTGCGCCACCATTCTAGGCTTAGATCGCCCTCACCTTCCGCCTGAGCAAACTCCGCACTTACCTGCTCAAACGGACAAGTAGATACATCCGTAATTTCAATCACGCAAACAGGCTCACCGCTCCAGTTTGTTACAACCTGAAGATGACCAACTTGGGGCCGTTGCTCACCTTCCTCGCTATACCAACGTTCCATCGAACATGTGGCAGTCTTCTTGCCAGTACGTACAAGCTCGGCACAGATATTGGCATTTTCTTCATCCGCACAGTAATAATCCGCACTGACCGATGGGATTGCACGACGTTCTTCCGCCGTTAACGTGCTTAAATACTGATTTAGATATTGCTGAGCTTGAGCATCCATGTTGTTGTTTTCCTACTACTTTCCCTTGCTTTAGGATGCAGAGCATAATGCGCCGCTAACTGAATACCAAGAAAAAGAGCCAGTAATACTGGCTCTTGTCATCCTTTTGCTTATTGATACATCAAGATGCTTGTTCAGCGAGAGTAGCATGGGTTGCAGCTGGTGGGTTTTCATGGCGCTTAATCGCAACCATCAAGTGGATAAGAAGTAAAATCCCCGTTACCGCCAGGCCAACTCCGATACCAGCCCAAATACCCGCTAGCTCGAATCGCGGCATCAGCCACCAAGCAGCAGGTAGACCAAACAACCAGTAGCCTATCGCAGTCATAACCGTTGGCATCGAGACAATCTTCATACCACGCAGTAAGTTGATAGCAAGAAGTTGCCATGCATCGACAATAAAACACAATGCCACCACCCAAATAACCGAAGCCAGCAACGCGCCCATACCATTTTGACCATCATCTAGCTGGAACAAAGCAGCAATGGCTTCTGGCCACAGAATAAAGATTGCAGATAACACAACACTAATCACACTGACCAAGAAGAAGCTTTGCAAAGAAGTACGCTTTATCCCTGGGTAGTTTTCCGCCCCGTAGTCACGCCCAACCAATATGGCAGCAGCTTGAGAGAAACCGAAGTTCACGTTCCAGGTAAAGCTCAAACATTGCAGTAAGATTTGGTGCAGCGCTAAAGAAGCAATGCTGATGGTTCCGGCCATCAAGGTACCGCCGTAGATTAATCCATGTTCTAGCAGAGCTGCTGCTGCAATTGGCAAACCCATTAGCAGTAGAGGATTCATCAACTTAAGTGAGTATTCCTCACGGTTTAACCAAGGGGCAAACGGCAAATACTCTTCTCTTTTGAACACCCAAACACCGTAGCCAATCATCACAATAAACGCAGCAATGGCCGTACCAACCCCAAGTCCGGTGAGCCCCATACCAAATTGGAAAGTCAGTAGGTAGCTAATTGGTACATTGAGCACCACAGTAATAACAGACATCACCATGATGGAACGCACATTGCCTAGCGCGCTGGTTAAGCCACGCAGCACCAATAGGATAAGTGATGGAAACATCACCCACTTAAGCGCATGCACGTATTCCATCGCTAAATTCACCACTTCTTCAGGCTGATTCGCCGCTTGAAGAACGACAGGCACAAAATAGAAGCTGCCCATCAAAATCACACTCATCACCACGGACAGCAATACCGCTCCTTTGACCGCCAATCGAATTTGCTGATTACCAAACTCGGGCCTTGCAACGCGCTGACCATAGGCGATAGCGATAAGGTTCGCGACACAACCAACGGTACTGCTAGCGATGATAAAAATGAAAAAGTAGATCGAAGCGCCCAAGCCACCCGCGGCCAATGCAGACACACTTAATCGCGACATCATCCACACATCGGTCAGAACTAATGCCATAGCGATGAGCTGAGAAATGATCAGTGGGAATGCCAAAGCGAGTATTTTTTTCATAGTGTATTGGGAGCCTGAATATCTTGCTTGTAATGTCGCCTAAATTAAGCGTATCGACACTGGTATTCAATTGATATATACGTCACACTGACATTACATAAACTCATGCGAGAGAAAAATGAACGCTTATCCTAGCTTGCCCTATTCACACAACGGGCTAAAAGTCTTTGAATCGGTAGCACGCCTTATGAGCTTTACGCTTGCTGCCGATGAGCTGAACGTCACTCAAAGTGCCGTCAGCCGTCAGATAAAACAGTTAGAGGATGACTTAAACGCAAGTCTGATTATTCGAAAGCATCGTTCAATTGAACTCACTTTACAAGGGTTACAATTATTCCAAGCTCTGCGAGAAAACTTCAGCAAATTGGAATCATTAATCGCCTCTTGGCAAGCACCAGAGCATAAAAGAATCGTCATCAAAGCCACGCTGAGTTATGCCACTCGTATTTTGATTTCTAAAGTCCAAGACTTAAATAAACTCTATCCCGACTACGAGATTGTGATTATTCCCTGTATCGAAGAAGACGAAAGCCTAAACACACCCGATTACGATCTTCTGATTTTTCATACCAAGCTGCGCGATCACTACGAAAACAAACCCAACATGTTCTTCCTACGAGAAGAGTTCATGGCCCCCGTATGCGCTGCAAGCAGTGTCACAGAATCCACCACCATTGATACGATTCTCAAAATGCCTCGTTTACACCCAACCCTCGACCACCATGATTGGAAAATGTGGACATCGCAAATCGACTATAAAGAAACAACTCCAGCCAGAAACACCACCTTCTTTACCCTCGATCTCGCACTAAGTGCTTGCCTTTCTGGACAGGGCGTTACCGTGACCGATTTGTTGTTAATCCAACAAGAGCTTGAGCGTGAGTTCTTTTACTGCCCAGAAAACGCCAGCGTTCAATACAGCGCGTGGCGGTACTACGGCCACCAGCGAACGCAATCCCAAGTCATTGACGACATTATTGAATGGTTAAAAGAAGAAACTGCACAAGAATTACAGCGCTTACGTCAAATGGCACGTAAGCATAACTGGGGCGGTGTGTTGCGAGATTCGTAGCCAAGAAACAATCGTCTAATGGCATTTTTCACATTTCTTTGATCTTTGTGGTGGCACTCTATGCTATATATGCCCACCCATTTGCTGTAGGTGACTCCACAATGTTCAAAGCCTTCTGTTATAACCCACTGATTACCATCCCACTACTTTGCCTAAGTAGTAACGCGGTTGCCTCGGACTCTTGGAAAACGGTCAGTGATATTGGTGCGTATGGATTAGTCGCCACCGCACTCGCGGTACCCGCATACAAAGAAGATTGGCAAGGGTTTAAACAGGCTGGATTTAGTATTGCGACCGCGTCTGGTGTGGGTTTACTAGGAAAAGCAACCATAGAGAAAGAACGCCCAGACGGTAGCGATAACCACAGCTTCCCGTCGAACCACACGGCTAATGCATTTGCCTCAGCCACCACTCTGCATTTGCGTTACGGCTGGCAAGCAGCATTGCCCGCCTATGGAATGGCAACCTTAGTGGGCGTAGGTCGTGTAGAAGCTGATAAACACTATTGGAGTGATGTATTAGCGGGAGCTGTGATTGGATCAGTATCAGCATGGGTGTTTACCGACGCTTTCGACGACAATGTCCAAGTACTACCGTGGGTTGATAGCCAGTCAGTTGGGCTGAATGTATCGATGCAGTGGTGACGGAGCTACCCATCGAGTAAGGGTTTCCCTTAACCAAACGAGTAGCTCTTTTGAGTTAAGCTTCTAACTAACAGCACTAACTGCCAGTGAACAGAGCCTTAAAACTGCGCCGTAATCCAGACCATGCGGTGATCAGATGATACATCTTTGCCTTCACCTTCTTCGCCAACACGAGGGTCATTGAATAGCTGACGCCCTTCTTCAAATGACGCCGCCCAGTACACTCCAGAATCGACGACGTTAAGCGTTGCAGAAGGCATTGCGTAATCAACACCAAGCCCAAATGTGGACGTCATGCGCTCAGGAATTGGGTGGTCCTCTAATTCGTCAACAGCATATTCGGCAGCACCATAACTGGTAGGGTATAGCTCACCATTCATCACCTTTTGATTGACCAATGGATCCGCATGCAACGCAGCCATAACTTCAGTAAATCCGTCGCCAGCGACTGGATCTAAGTTCTGATCGCCCATAATGACAAAGTTTGCGCCAGCAGTTAGGCCCCCTGTTTTACCAGCGTCATCGTATAGAGACTCACCACCCTGAATGTACTGGTGCCAGAACTCCACTTCATCAGCGTTCATTTGTTTGTTTTTGCCCGGATCAAATACAGGTGGTGTCGGGTGGGACATAAGGAGGTGCACGACTTCTTCACCGTTCTCTGTCGGGATAATAATAGGTGCATCTACGTGGTTCTTAGACGATAGACGAACTACATCCCACTCGGCTGCTGAATACCACGGGTCGCCACACTCCATACCTTCAGGAATGGTTTCAGAGCCATCACAAATAGTAATCAGGGGGTTACTCGCTCCTTCAAGATCCTTCCACTTAAATTCTTGGAATGTACGTGTATTTGCTGTATCGATTTCATATTGAGACATCAGTGCAAATGCGTATTGACCGTGGTATAAGCCAAAGCCCCAGCTATCACCAGGTTGGAAACCGTCAGAGCCATCATTATCCAAATCGTGGCCAGATACTAAGCCTGTATTTGTCGCATACGATTCAAAAAACGGGTATTGAATCGGCTCTAAGTTTGCCTCACCTCCAGCTCCATCAATACTTTGTGCAACCGATAGATAGTTTTGCTGGAAACCAACCAACGCATCTTTGTTTTCACCGGTTCCATCATTATTAAATTCAGCCATCATCAAAACATTAGGGCGTTGCTTTTGAATAACAGCCGCAACATTACGTATTTGAATGACTTTTTGTGCCGTCGTTTTAGTATCTCCAGAAAGCGAACCATTTAAGTAGCCCGCAACCAACACGTCTTGTTGCTCTGGCTCGATTTGCATTTCAGCGACTAAATCTTCAAAAGTATTTCTGTCGAAAGAAAGGTTGTAAGTCGCGATTTTTACATTGGTTGTGTCTGAGTCATTACAACCCGCCAGCAACATCGCACCAAGAATGAGAGCTAAAGGTTTTTTTGACAGTTTCATGTGCAGCCTTATCGTTATTTGATTTCGGCTGCATACTAGTTTCACAGCAAGAAAATACGCACATACAGATCACATTATTAATGTTGAATTATGCAAATATTGATAAAAATCCGTGAAGTTTGAATCAATGTTCTAATTTCAATAAAAAGCGGTAACTTATATTAATTACCAATAGATATACCCAAGTAACCATACATTCACAAAATAATTAAAAATATTTTCCGACATCACTTAAACAGAATATTAAATACTGAAATTCAAATATTAGAATAAAGCTTACCTAGATTGTAAATTCGGCAATAAATAATAAAGTTCGTCTATAAAAAATCGATTCATATAAATTTACATCATACATAAGCAACAAAGTAGTTGGCTCAAATTAAAGTGTGCTAGTCTTACCGCAACTCAACCACGAGATAACAACTACAATGAAAATTTTCAGTAACTTCGAAAGCGGCAACATTCATGTCGTGTCTGCCGATTCACCGCAAAACATTCAGCTGACTATCCCTGCCGATAATCAAACCGAGATATCCCAGTGGTTTCACTTCCGCTTAGAAAGCGAAGCACAAAAGCCACACCACTTTACCATCAGTGAGCTCGCGACTTCTGCTTACCCAGAGGGCTGGAAAGACTACGATGTAGTTGCATCATACGACCGCGAAGAGTGGTTCCGAATTCCAGCTCAATTCGATGGTAACTCACTCGTTTTCGATATCATCCCTGAATTCGATTCTATGTACTTCGCTTACTTTGCGCCGTACTCATACGATCGCCACCAAGATCTACTGCACGGTGCACAAATGCACCCAGCATGTAAGCTAGAAACACTAGGCCACACGCTAGACAATAACGACATCAGCCTGCTCACTATTGGTGAGCCAAGCCCAGAGAAGAAAAACATCTGGGTTATTGGTCGTCAGCACCCTGGTGAAACAATGGCAGAATGGTTTATCGAAGGATTCTTACAACGCCTGTTGGATGAAACTGACACGGTTGGTCGCTCCCTGCTAGATAACGTGGTTATTCGCGTTGTACCAAACATGAACCCAGATGGCAGTATCCGTGGTCACTTGCGCACTAACGGCATTGGCGTAAACCTAAACCGTGAATGGCAAACCCCGTCCACGGATCGCAGCCCAGAAGTCTTTCTTGTAAGAGAGCGTATGCTTGAAACAGGCGTTGACATGTTCTTGGATATTCACGGTGACGAAGCAATTCCATACAACTTTGTCGCAGGCAGCGAAGGTATTCCATCCTACGATGAGCGCCTAGCTCGCTTGGAAAATCACTTCAAACAAGCGCTTCTAACGATCACTCCAGAATTCCAAGACGAATTTGGTTACGACAAAGACGAGCCTGGCAAAGCGAACCTAACTGTAGGTTCAAACTGGGTCGGTGAGCAGTTCAAATGTTTGTCTTACACCGTTGAGATGCCATTTAAAGATCACATCAGCCACGCAGACGAGCTTTACGGTTGGTCTCCAGAGCGCAGTGTCGCATTCGGTCATGACATGCTCGCAGCAGTATGGGCGACAGTCGGTGAGCTATAAGCCATCGCAGATTTAACGCCAAGTGATAAATGAAAAAGCCCGATACTTTCTGTATCAGGCTTTTTAGTATTTTGGTTTTCAGTCCGCTCTTTTCAGTGAAGCAACAAGCTCGCAGCAACTCCATGGTTCGCGTTTAGGAGAAGCTTAAGTGCGGCTCTTACTTGCTTCGACTTGAGACTCGAACTCGTCAATTTTTGCTAAGAAAGCCGCCTTGTCCTCGTCCGAAATCGAACGAGCAATAGGAAGGTCTACCTTCATAGGGTCTACAGGACGGTTTCTTACTAACACTTCAAAATGCAGATGAGGACCAGTTAGCCGGCCAGTCGCACCAGAAATCGCGATTTTTTGTCCACGCTTAACTTCTTGTCCTTTTTTCACGAGAAAGCTGTCTAAGTGTAAATAGCGAGTGGTATAAACGCTGTTATGTTGAATAACCAAATATTTCCCTGCATAAGGGTGATTCCTAATCGCTGTGACTCTCCCATCTCCAGTTGAGTATATGTAAGCCCCCACCGGAGTGGCGAAGTCAGTACCATTATGTGGTGCAATTCTCCCCGTTACTGGGTGCTTACGTTTAGGATTAAACGCCGAGGTGATTCGACGATACTGCTTATCTACCGGATAACGATTAAACGCGCGTTCAAGACTGTTACCCTCCTTGTCATAGAAGCGACCATCTTCCGCTAGATATGCTGATATTTCTCCACTGGCCAATTTGAAAGACACGGCTTGAACTTCGCTGTTGCCCGTTTCATGATCCCCGAGATATTGGCGTTTAACCAATACATCAAACTTGTCACCAGCACGCAGTGCTCGTGAGAAGTCTATTTTGTCGCGCAATACTTGAGTGATGTTAGCGATTTGAGCGGAAGACAGACCTATGTTGTACGCCGACAATGAAAAGCTGCCGTTAATGGTCCCTGAATATATCGTGTCTCGCCATTCACTTGGGAGTTCATTAAATGCGTAGCTGAACTCTCCATCCTCACTGCGAGTGTAAACCGCCTGCTCAACGAGGCTTATATGATAGATCAAAGAGAGAAGCTCACCATTTTCGCTGTCTATGACCAATTCTAAATGCTCTCCAGGCTTGATCATATCGAGTTGGAGGTGTGCTAGATCCGCAGATAATACCTGCTGTAGCGTTTGGTACGACAGCTTCCAAGAAGAGAAAATATCACTCAAGGTATCGCCGACTTTAACAATGTAATGCACACGAATAGGCTTCGGTTCTACATCTTGCTCAGGTGCTGGCGTGATAACGACTTGCATGGATTGATCATCACTCTGAATAGGGTGAGATTGGTGCTCAATATCAGGAATAAAGTAAGCGATAGATAAGGCAATGACTGCCGTGGAGAAAGCTATTGCTTTGAAGTTTTTCATGAGAACAGTACTGGATGACACTTTAGTTTGATATGTTATAACATATCAAACTAAAGATAAAGCAAATGTGATGCGGTTAATGTCTCACTGAAGAGCGTACTCAACTAAGACATCATCAGGCAGCATTGGTTTCGAATATAGGATCTTCTCAATTATGGAAAAATGTAATCATGTTTTACTGGTTGCCGGAACTCATGGCAATGAACTCTCTGGGATATACCTTCACAAGCTCATCAGGGAGCGACTCTATGATGCAAGCCGCTCAACGTTTTCGACCGATTTGACCCTCGCGAACCCGGAAGCGGTGCAACAAAATGTTCGCTACATAGACTCAGACCTCAACCGAGAATTTTCCACTGACCACAATCCTGAGCCTCATGCCACACACGAGAGAAAGCTTGCTCAGAAAATAGGCGCAGAAACAGCAAAAGCCGAGACGCAGCTGGTTATAGACCTTCATAATACAACGAGCAATATGGGAGCCACGCTTATCTTGCTGTCCGACAGCTTCTTCTACAAAAGAATGGGAGCTTACGTTAAACAACGTATGCCTGAAGCAAACATTTTGTTCGAAAGCAGAAAGCCATGGAATGAGCAACCCTACCTGTGCACATCAGGTCAATACGGAGTCATGATTGAAGTCGGATCTCAAGCCCACGGCTCATTGAAATTCGACACTCTAGAACTCATGAAAGAAATGCTCACGGCCGTATTAGATTACCTTGAGTCACATAATTTAAATGAAATGATGGAGCTTAAGGATTACTGCGCATTCAACTACATCAAAGAAGTCGCCATTCCACTCGATCGCGACGGTATGCGAATCGCAACTGTACACCCAACAATTTGTGGTAAGGATTTTGAGGTGGTCAAACAGGGAGAGCCGCTTTTAGCAACTTTCTTTGGGTACGACATTTACTGGGAAGGCAGCCACGATGTATACCCGCACTTCATAAACGAAAGTGCTTACTGTATGGCAAATATTGCTATGGCACTGGCAGAAAAACGCTTAGTTTCTGTTAATTAGTAAAAAGCCCCTGTACTTCGCCAAACATAAGGCAAGTACAGGGGTATCATTGAACCATCATTCTAGTGCTGAGCAATAATACACTGAAGCAATTGCTTTTCTATATTGTCATCCACACTACTGGCGATGATCTCAATCCGCGTTTCCATGCATTCATCTAACTCAGACTCACTCAAACCATCTTCAGTTAAGTTATAGCCAAATATCCCATCTTGCGTGATAAACACCGCTTTCATGCGCTCAGCTCGGATTCCAACTAACAATCTAACCAAGCGTTCACGATCAAAGACTTTTTGCGGAGAGAACCTCCACCCGATACTTTGAAAGCCTTCTCCCTCATTCATCGCTTTAACGACACCTTCCTTTGGCATCGGTATTTCTGATGCTAAAGGTTTGTCACTCGCATGATGATGGTGATGATGTGGTGGGTGCTCATGAATAGTGGTCTCACCTTCAAACTCGGTAAACGGAATCACACCATGCTTAGCAAAAACCACTTTAGTGTTTGGTCGCCCGACTTCTGCTACGTAAGCTTCTAGCTTCTGGGCATCGCCGGTTTGATACAGATCGAGCTTGTTACCGACCACAGTATCGGCAATCGCGATTTGCTGGTTGAATGTATCATGTTCTGTGTAACGCACATCCGCAAGCTTGCGCGCGTCGACCAAAGTGATGTTCTTTTGTAGTGAAAGCACTTGGCGATAATACTCAGTCGACAGCACTTGAAGCACTTCTTTTGGGTGACCAAGTCCTGTTGGCTCAATTAGCAGACGGTCTGGTTTTGCTTCACTTAACAGCTGATTCAATGCGATTTGCATTGGCAACCCAGCCACACAGCACATGCAGCCCCCCGGAACTTCGCGAATGAAGACTTGCTTATCTTCATTGTGTTGCCCTTTCACTAGGCTTCCATCCACACCAATTTCGCCGAATTCGTTCACTAACACCGCCCAGCGCTCATTCTCTGGCTTGTTCGCCATTAAATTTAAAATTGCTGAGGTCTTTCCCACCCCGAAAAATCCGGTAATGATGTTGGTGGGAACAGCACGTATCAGCTGGTTCTTAGAGCTCATTAGCAATTCTCCTGTAGCCTTGCACCAGCTCGTGGTTTGCTGAAACCACAGACTCTGAAAATGCCGAATATTCCGGTGGCACTTTCGAGATGCTGTTCAAATCAAAATCAGCACCAATGTTCGTCATCGGCGGAACATGGAAATTCTCTGGCAAGTCTAGGCCATCCACCACACAGTTATGGCGAATCACACACCCCTTACCAATCACTGCGTCAAACACCACCGAGTTAAACCCAATGAACACGTCATCGCTAACTTCACATGGGCCATGGATAATAGATCGGTGTGCTATGGATGAGCGCTCTCCGACGGTAACAGCACCACCAGCTTTTGAGTGGATAACCACGCCATCTTGAATATTAGTATCGCGTTTGATAACGATGGCTTCCATATCACCTTGCTCGTTCACTTCATCGGCACGAATCACCGCGTAAGGACCAATAAAAACATTATCTTCAATGATCACTCTGCCACAGATAATCGCCGTCGGATCGATGAACGCCGTTTCCGAAACTTTAGGCATGTGGCCAGTGGGATTTCTTCTTAACATTTTGATTTCTCTTCATACGGTGCCTCAAAGGCACTCTAGCTACGACAATCTTACTTCGACAAATAAAGCTCAACGAAAGCATTACATCTCTCGACCATACGCCTTATCGGTCGAACACCAACCTCATTGCTTGGGCAGCTTTCTCGTTCACTTTCTGGTCGGCATACACCAATCCGCCATTGACCCAAGTTTTCTTGATTTGCGCTGAGAACTGATGTCCTGAAAACGGTGACCAACCACAGTGGTACAAGCTATTTTCATTGGTCACAAGGGTTGGCGAGCCTGCATCCACCAGCACCAAATCAGCAAAATATCCTTCACGGATAAAACCTCGCTGCTCAATACCGTAGCGAATAGCTGGGTTATGTGCCGTTTTTTGAACCACTTGCTCCATTGTCATGTGCCCTCGAGTGACTTGGTCAAACAAGGTGAGCAAAGCATGCTGCACTAACGGTAAACCTGCTGGCGCTTGATCGTAAGGCACCTGTTTTTCTTCCCAAGTGTGTGGCGCATGGTCAGTCGCGATAATGTCTATTTGCCCTGAGTTCAATGCTTTTAGTAGCGCCTCACGGTCACTTGGGTATTTCACGGCAGGGTTACATTTAATTTGGTTTCCGCGCACTGCATAGTCTTCGTTGCTAAACCACAAATGGTGCACACACGCTTCAGCGGTAATGTTTTTGTTCTCAATAGGGCCAACCTCAAACAGTGCCAGCTCTTTTGCTGTTGTAATGTGCAGAACATGCAGCTGACTGTTGTGCTTCTTAGCAAGCTCTACTGCATAAGAAGATGACGCATAACACGCTTGGTCATCGCGCAATACAGGATGATCTTCGATAGTGAATTCTGATTTCTCTTTGAGCAGTCGCTGCTTGTTTTGCGCAATCACAGGACCGCTTTCGCAATGCGTTACGATAAGCACTGGTGAATCACGGAAAATCTCTTCTAAAGCTTGAGGGGCTTCTACCAATAAATCCCCCGTCGAAGCGCCCATGAAGACTTTCACGCCACAGTGCTTCTTAGGGTCAAGCTGTTTGATTTGTTCAAGGTTGTCTTCGGTCGCACCGAGGTAGAAAGAGTAGTTTGCGAGGGAGTTCTGCCCGGCAATCGCGAATTTGCGTTCTAGCGCCTCAATCGTTGTGGTCGCAGGGCTGACGTTCGGCATCTCCATATAGCTTGTGATACCTCCAGCAACCGCAGCTCTAGATTCTGTCGCAATCGAGCCTTTATGCGTCAACCCCGGCTCACGAAAATGTACTTGATCGTCAATCATACCGGGAATCAGATAACACCCATCCGCATCAATCACCGTATCTTCAGATGCTGCCGTTATATCGGTTGAGATGGTTTCGATTCGCTGACCGACAATTCGCAAATCGGTCTCGGTAATGGCCCCTTCGTTGACGATAAGGGCGTTTTTAATCAATGTTGCGGGCATAGTGGCTCATGATCTCCATGCTGATGAGACTGATGGTTTGAAGAGGAAAAAGATCGCGAAAGCGTATCGATGAATACAGCGATAGGACAAAGCAAAGTAACAATCACGCCTCACTAGATTTGGCACACTCATCGCAAACACACTTGATTTCTAACTGAGGGCTAATGACTGTAAAACCTTCTTGCTTTGCGTGGGATTTAAGCCCTTCGATCAACGCAGGTGCAATGGCTTGTTCGCTTATTTTGTTGCACTTGGAACAAATAAGAAATTGAGCGACACCATGTTCATGGTCACAAAGGATATGAGAACAAACGATATATTTATTAGAAACTTTAAGCTTATGTGCTAAATGCACGCCTTCGAGAAAATCTAAGATTCGATATACAGACATAGCCTGAATATTCTGCTCATAACGCTCTTTGCAATAGTCGACTAACTCATAAGCCGATAAAGCTCGATCTGCATCAACTAGGGCGCGCAGTACGAGCTTTCTTTTCGAGGTCAGGTACTTACCTTTCGCCTTTAAGTTTTGTTCAACTCGTTTTAAGGTAGATTCTAGATCTTGCATACATTGCCTTACAAATTCCCATTAATTTGTTACGTTATAACATATCATTTATAACTGTCAGAGTGAACCCTCTTGTCCGTACGTTTCAGGCCGACTTCTTAAGATCACAATTTATTAACAAAATTTCATATCAAGAAAGCATTCGATTTAGAATAAAAACTCAATCACTTATCACGATAAAAATTACCCATCACACAAAGGAAGAGTTATGGACGACTTACTAGCAGAGTTTCCCGTTATCATTGAAATTCCCGTGGCTTGGGGGGAAATGGACGCACTGCAACATGTGAATAACGCAGTCTACTTCCGCTACTTTGAATCGGCTCGGTTAGCGTATTTTGAAAAGATCGGACTGTTGGTGGATATTGCGCATAGCCAAATAGGTCCCGTTTTGGGCGAGACCAGTTGCCGTTATAAATTGCCAATCACCTTCCCAGATACCTTACGTGTGGGAACGAAAGTAGTCGATGTTCAAAGCGATCGATTTACAATGGAATATAAGATCGTTAGCAAAGGGCAATCTCGGGTCAGTACCGTAGGCCACGCTACTTGTGTCATGTTTGACTTCAAAAACCAGACTAAAGCGAAACTACCCGAGCCCATTAAGCAGGCTATCCTAGCGCTCGAAGAGCAATCCACATCATGACAGCCTAGGTAAATTAACTAACCTCCCTCAAGCAATAAAACCACTTGTGATCGAGTTGTTTCCCCTGATTAAATAAAAAAGCGAGAAGCTAACGGGCTCCTCGCTTTTTCGTGTCACTCCACCATCAATGCTGGCTCTACCAACCATCTCTAGTACGAACAAAACGGTTTTTTACCAAGATGCCCGCACACAGCTCCGACTCCAGATGTTTAAACTTGAGAGGTGATTGAAGTTCACCAAATAGCGGGATACCACCACCAAGTAAAGTAGGAATGGTGGTAATGATCATTTCGTCGATCAAGTCTTGAGCTAAGAAGTTCTGAATCGTCACACCGCCGTCGATGTATAAGTCTTGGTAACCTTGCTCATTGAGTCTCGCGACCACTTCTTTCAGTTCACCTTTTACCAAAAACACCTTGTCTTGGTATTGCTCAGGGACAGACGTCATTGTATTACTCAGCACAAATACAGGCTTGCTATACGGCCAATCACCACCAAAGCTTGCCACCATATCAAAGGTATTTCGCCCCATAACCAAGGCATCTACTCTCTCCATGAAGTCGGCAAACCCAAAATCAGAACCCTCCGGGTTTGGCACTTCATGTAGCCAATCCACCTGATTATTTTTGTCTGCGATGTAGCCGTCTAAGCTAGTTGCGATGTAAACAATATTCGCCATGATGAGCTCCTATTTACTCTGAGCAAAGGAAGAAGATACGTTGAGGTTCGAGACCAAAACAACTATAATTCTACACTGTAGAATTATAGTTTAAAGATCATCGTCTATGAGTGTCAACATGAAAAAACGCGGAAGACCATCAGCTGACAGAGTAAAACTCAATCAACAACAGATCATTGAGTGTGCGAAATCTATGATGCAGGAAAGTGGAAAACTACCCAGTATCAGGCAATTAGCGTCCAATTTAGGGGTCGATGCGATGGCAATTTACCACTACTTTGCCAACAAAAATGCGCTGCTCGAAGCAATGACGATTTCACTGATCGAAAACTTATATCAACCCATCAATGGGCCAGATTGGCAGCAGGAGCTTGAACAACTTTGCGTCAGTTATCTCGGGCTACTGAGCCAGTATTCAGGCTTGTTAGAAACATTGCTATCAATGAGTTCCGATGGACCAGCACGAGTGTTCAACGACAAGTTATCTACGATTTTTTCGGGGCTGAACTTACCTGCAGATCAAGAGCAGCACACCCGTGATTTATTAGTCGATTACCTACATGGGTTTGCATTAGCTATGCGCTGCCACAACGAACAACACACTCAGCAACTAGACAGCAGTATGATTAAAGGTCCGTTACAGCTCATTATTCGCTCCACCAACTCTAACAGAGCTTAGTCAGGCGTTAAGAGCTAGACACTTGCTCAATCCAGTCCGATAAACAGCGAGCTTGCTTGAAGGCATCAAAGTTATTGATGACATGCTGACGCGCAGCCCTTCCCATCAACGTGCGCTGTTTGCTAGTTAATTGAGAGAACTGTTCAATGGCTTGTGCGAGCTGACTGGCATCCTTTTCATCCACTAGGTAGCCAGTCCCTGGCACAACGATCTCTTTACAACCCATGATGTTTGAAGTGATGACAGGGGTACCTGATGCCATCGCCTCTTTAAGCACTAAAGGGCCTGTGTCTACACAGCCTGAATCCGAAAAACAAAATGGGGCAACCAAACAGTCATAAGTCTGTAGGGCTTCCAACACTTGTTGATGAGGTTTTGCTCCTAGGAATCGAACGCTATCACCTAAATTTAGTTGTTTGGTAAGCTGCTGCAATTGAGACTGCTGCTCCCCAGTACCAATAATATCTAACCTGATAGAGGTACGACGCGTACGCTTTGCCGATAACAACTCTGCTAATGCTTGCAACAAGAAATGGACACCTTTGGTTTCAACTAATCGCCCCACGAACACCAAATGCAAACCGTCACTTTGCTTTCGCTCTAGGTGTGGGATCTGATCGAGCTTCACTCCACAATGCAGATACTTGATATTAGATGGAAAAGTACGCTGAAAGTCGTGATACATATCTCGGCAGACTGCGACCGAAAAATCACTGAATCTGAGCTTTTGGTCGATATCAAATGCTGATTCGTAAACATCATGTCCGTGTCCGACAAAGGAACAACCAATACCTAACAGTTTAGACGCCACAATCGCATGTGCCGTGGTATGTTGGCAAAAGTGAGCATGAGCATGAGTCACACCCTGTTTGGAAAGCTGCAACGCCAGTTGAGCACCATAATAAAGCAGAGAACGTTTTGGCAAAGATGATTGGCTACAGACAAATGACACCGCATGGATAACATTAGGCACTTTAAACAAACTCAATACATGCCAGTCCAACGCGCAACCAATTTCTTCTACATCATAATCAAACTCTATCTTGGAGGGCTCTTTTTCGAATGTCATGACACAAACCTGATGCCCGCACGCATGTAACGCATCCACTTCTGTTTGGATAAACGTTTCGCTCAGCACTGGGTATGTTGGCGTGATAAATGCCACCTTCTTCATCCCGACCTCCATATAGGATTGTCTTCCATTTTTAGGAGTAAGCAACTTTCGCACCTGATTAAAACACCCTACTTATCTGATAGTTAAGGGATGAGGCTTGTCATTTCTCATTTTGAGAATCAATTTCAACGATATTCCACTCACTTCACTGCCGCTGCCTTTGCATTTTGACAAGTTAACCAACAAATACATATAAAACAAATAGATAGCTATTGGCACATATCCTGCTCCCTGTTAATAGCAATACAAGTTATTCGCAAACTAGGTTAAACGCAGACTAAATCAGTCACGAAGAAGAACAGATAAAGAGAGTGTTGGCTATGAATAAAGTATCGGTGATCATCCCCACTTATAACTGTAAACAGTATCTCAATAAGGCGTTATCCAGCGTAGTAGAGCAAAGCCACCGTGATTTGGAAGTCATCGTCATTGACGACAACAGCAACGATGGTTCAGACGAACTACTCCAATATTGGGCAAGTGTAGATTCTCGTATCAAGGTATTGAATCAGCCCGGTTTGGGCGCATCGATGGCGAGAAACATAGGTATTGCACAAGCCACAGGCGATTACATCGCGTTTTTAGATGCGGATGATTTTTGGCTACCCAATAAGATTGTCGATCAACTGGAACTGCATCAATTCTACCCAGAGATCGCACTCAGCTTCACCAACTACAATCACCTGACAGAAAGCTATCAAGAGATCATCGACTGCTTTGGCTACTGGGACAAATTCCAATCAGAAACACGCCGGTTCTTGCTCCTCGAACAACCGCTCGACTTTATTATCGCCAATAACATTATCGGTACCTCCACAGTGATGGTGAAAACAGATGTGCTCAAGCAGATGAAGCCGTTTGATTCCAGCTTTACCTATTGTGAGGACTGGGAGTTGTGGCTGAGGATTTGTGAGAAACATTCGGTCGCCGCACTCAACTCGGTAAAAACGGGTTATCTAATGCGCCAAGGCTCTCAGACTCAATCGCATGAAAAGCGCCTTGCCAATTTGGCCTGTATCGAAAATATCTTGGAAAAGTATCAGGGCTATACGCACTCTCAGCGCCCCATTCGCATCGCACAGGCTCGCTTACTGGAAGGCTACGCTGACTACCATCGAGAACTAAGCCAACACCTCACCGCAATGAAGTTGCAATGCCGCTCTATGTTTGCCCACCCTCAACCAAGAAAGCTCCGCAGCATACTAGGTGATTGCAAACGTTCACTGCTCACACTCGCTCCGGCTTGTCGCTAAAGGAAGGTGAACTGTGGGCGCATTATCTCAATCAGTTTATTACGCCATCGGTATCATCATGATGAAAGGGGTCTCGCTATTGATGATCCCCTACCTCACTCGCACACTTACTGTCGCTGAGTTTGGGGCCTTAGAGTCTTTGGTTTTACTGGCCGATATCGGCACAATTTTATTCAGCTTTGGCTTGGTCGATGCCATGTATCGCTATGTTGGTACTGCAGAGGGTAAACACAAGCAGCAACTCATTTCGAACTGCTTTAGCCTTAGCTGTTTATTGGCGCTGATTGGAGCAGTTGCCATCGCTTTATCGCTTAATAGCCTTGTCGCTATCCTTCCTGCTCGATTTGAACCATATCAGCTTTTGCTACTAGCGATTCCTATTTTGTTGGACGGGCTAATTTCGATTCCACTGACGTTAATGCGTATGCAGTCGATGGCGAAAAAATTCTGTCAATTGAATGTGGCAAAAGCGCTGATTCAAGCTCTGCTTACATTTGTTTTAATGGAGCAAGGCTATGGGATTGATGCGGTATTGATCGCAGCGTGTTTATCGAGCATTTTCCTCGCGCTGGCTCTGGTTCGCTTCCAATGGCAGCAAATGGAAAGATTCGGACACTTTGCCGATTCCGCCATGTTACTTCGCTTTGGTTTGCCTGTTTTAGTCGGCTCCGTATCGGTTTATATGATTACCGGGCTAGATCGATGGCTGTTAGCCGAGTTTGTAGGTGTCGAACAGCTGGCAGTGTATGCCATCGCGGTAAAATTCGCCCTGTTGCTTCCGCTTATATTACAGCCCTATGCGCTATGGTGGTTTCCAAACCGTATTCCTACGTTACAGAAACCTGATGGTGAGAAAAAGTGTGCAGAGATGGCGATTCTAGGCGTTAACTTCTGCATCATTGTCGCGCTGTGTATGGCGCTTACCGTACCTAGTTTTCTTTCTCTGATACTACCCGCTGAATACCATAACGCTGGGTTAATCACTGTGGCGCTGCTGATGGTCAATACGATAAAGAATGCTGGAGATTACTTAAATCTTGGCTGCTATTGTGGTGAATCGAGCCAAACCCAAATGTGGATCCATGCATTTTGCGCCGCTCTCGCTGTGGCCGGTTATTTCTATTGGGTACCAAGCTATGGTTTGTGGGCGACAGTATCCGTGCTGGCGGGTGTCTACTTGATTCGGCTAATGCTGATTTACTTGGCCTCTCAATCGATTAAGCCGCTGCAATACGCTCACCGACAGTGGCTCATCACGTTAGCCATATCTATCACAGCTTGGTCACTGCACCAGTTCGTTTCACCTTCCTTACCAGTTTTCGCCACCTTTCTGCTCGGAGGGGTAATTGGAATCGCCAGTATCGCCCTATTTGCTGGGCTCGGTATCCTGCCAATTTGGGAGCCTATTAAGCAGCGACTTGCCAGTCGACGAAAATCGCAGCCCACCTCCATTCAGTAAAACATTTCTAAGTAACAAAAACTGGCCATGAGGTCGCTTGGTCAAGGCGCGTGTAAAGAAAACACGGCTGATAGCTATCACCTATTAATATGATTTAGAGAAGCGATTTTCTTCGCTGCGGAAGGTTCATTATTCTAGCCACAATCTCGAATTTTGATGGACTGTTCCCCCATGACAAACAAAGCACTAATTGTTGAAGGTGGCGCGATGCGCGGTATTTTCGCCAGTGGCGTATTGGATGCATTTATGCAACAGGCTTATATGCCCTACGACTTTGCTATTGGTGTATCCGCTGGCGCTTCAAACTTAGTCGGCTATCTTGCTAACGTACCGCAACGTAGTTTAAACGTGATCACTGAGCTCGCAACAGACACCGCCTTTTTCAATCCCGCGCGTTTTGCAAAAGGAGGAAATCTGGTTGATGTAAAGTGGCTTTGGGAGCAATCTAATATTCGCTTTCCACTTGATAGCAAAACCCTTTTTAGTTCCATTCCAATGTATGCTGCCGTCACTAATATTGAAACGGGCTACGCAGAGTATTATCACGTTCAACCAGATAACTTAGGGCGTGTCATCGAGGCCACAGCAGCACTGCCGATAGCCTATCGCGATACGCCTTGCTTCTCCGGTCGTTGCTTCGCTGATGGCGGTGTATCGGACTCCATTCCGGTGGAAGAAGCCTATCGACGTGGTGCAACGGAAATTACCGTCATACTGTCTCATCCACTCAATTATCAGATGAGCCCGACTAAATACCCTTGGTTGGTAAAAAAGCTTCTCGCCAAACACCCACAAATCGCACAAGCGATGTTGGTTCGAGCAGAAAACTACAACCGCTCACTGGAATTCATTCGCCAACCGCCAAAAGGCGTTACTGTTCGTGTTATTGCACCGCCAGAAGACTTTGCGGTAAAGCGACTGACGATGAATAAGAAGACTTTAGAGCAGGGTTACCAAATGGGGCTAACCGCTGGCCAAGCGCATTTAGCCAGTCAGCAAGGCACCTATGGCCTTAGTGAGGAAAACTGCCATTTCTGTGTTTAGGGTAGGCAAAGAACGAGCGCTTACGAACACCTCATTCACGGCAAATTAATTGTCACATTTCCATACGATTTATATGTGCTACTGTCGCATATGGTTACCTCGCCTATGCTACAGTGGCGGCAAACTTATAAACCATATCCTTTTCGATGAACAAACACGTTCTATCTTCACTTTTACTTGGGTTGGCTTGCGCAGCTGGAACATTCATCCTGTTTCGAACCATTCAAATGACACCATTCTTAATGATGATTGGTGAAGAAACCCTGCAACCACACGATGCTCGTTTTTGGTTACTGCTGCCACATGATCTGTTTTTCGTGACGTTATCTTACGGCCTATGGCTTGCCATCGGTATCAAGTGCTGTGGCCGTACGATATTGAACAAACCTTATCTGGCGTTATTCCAACTTCTTCCCGCGTTAGGTGTTCTTTGGGTTCTAGGCTTACCAACCCACTTCACATCTCCCTATGCTGCGTCAACATCGTTATTTACTGTTTATGCATGCTTTGCCTTGTATGGTATCGGCCGTGCCATAGCTAGATACAAGCAATAGTTTGACCTCGACAGACCAAACAATATCGGCAGCATGGAGCACTATCCGCTTGAACTTACAAAGTGAGTTTTAACATTATTGTAAAATTCTGATTGCCTAACCAAGTGGATTGCTTCACATTAGCCGAGTGAGGTTCTATTGGGCAGGTGAATAATGTCGACAGCAAGTTTTTTACGTTTGGTCTGTTTAGCTTCGATTTGGGGTGCGTCATTTTTATTTATGCGTATCGCCGCTCATAGCTTTGGCCCGGCTTATCTGATTGAAGCGAGAGTCGGTTTTGCGGCATTGAGCTTATTGCTGGTTGCTATCTACCTAAAACGTAAGCTGCCATTTATACAGCACCCTCGCCACTTCTTCACTATTGGGCTATTTAATACTGCGTTGCCTTTCCTGCTGTTCGCTTACTCAGCTCAAACGCTTAATGCCTCTACCCTATCAATACTCAATTCGACTGCAGCGATCTGGGGAGCAGTCATCGGCTTCTTCTGGCATAAAAGCCCACTTTCGTTCAAAGCCATATCTGGTTTAGCCCTTGGTGTACTAGGGGTAGCAATATTAGTAGGCTGGGATGCGATGCGAATTGGTGAAGGGGCAACACTGCCTATCATCGCAGGGGTAATGGCGGCCTGTTGTTATGGCATTGCGACCAATTACGCTAAGAATGCCCCGCAGGTATCAGCGTTCGATAATGCTCACGGAAATATGTGGGCAGCAGTATTAATCGTGTTACCACTGCTCCCTTTCATTCCCATGCGCGTCGTACCAACGGAAACAGAGATTCTTGCGGTTGTTGCGTTGGGCGTTCTGTGTACCGGTGTCGCCTACTTGCTCTATTTCCGTTTGATTGCAGATATTGGCCCAGCTTCCGCGTTATCGGTCACGTTCTTAATTCCCGTATTTGGCATTTTGTGGGGTTACCTCATCTTAGATGAACCTATTGGAATCAATACCATTGCGGGCACCATTTTGGTGCTTTCCGGCACCATGATGGTGACAGGATTCTCACCGACTCAACTCATCCGAAAGAGCGCCGAGGCAAGCTAAATGTCGTTAAGACGTCAGTGCTAACGTCATAAACTGGCTATTGGGGTCGAGTTGGTAATCTCCGAAAGGTTCGCAGTATTGGAAACCATGCTTTTCATACAGCTTACGTGCGGGTTTAAAGAATTCCATCGACCCCGTTTCAAGGCTCAACCTCTGATAACCTCGCGATTTAGACTCTGAAATAATGTAATTAAGCAGCTGCGATGCTACGCCTTTATTGCGTGCCGCTGTACTTGTTCGCATCGATTTAAGCTCAGCATGCTGCTCGTCTAATACCTTAATCGCAGCGCAACCTAACAGTGTGCTGCCATCCCACCCAGTCCAAAATGTTACGCTAGGATCTTTCAATGCTGTGAGGTCTAATGCATGAACACTTTCAGGAGGCGACGTCGCGTTCATATCCTCTAAGTGTTCCTGCAATAACTGAATCACACCCGATGAGGTGATTGGGTCTATTTTGATGTCCATCTTGTTTTAAAATCTCCATAACCAACAAAGACAAAAGCAGTAAAAGCAAAACCTGTGCCCGTCATGAGATATTTTTCTTTCCTTTCCGGTCACTTTACTTACACGCTACTTCACCGATACTCTAGCAACTGGCGCAAACCATGGACCCGGTTAGCTGTCGGACACTTTATCAATAGGGAAATACGCTTGTCTCACTACCTTATTACCGCCATCGCGTTAATCGCTTTTGCCGCCAACTCGCTCCTATGTCGATTGGCATTAGCGCAAGGTGCGATAGACGCAGGCTCGTTTACCGCTATTCGCTTGATTTCAGGTGCATTGACCTTACTCGTCATTCACTTACTTCTTCAACGTAAAGAACGCGTTAGCCTCACCGACAACAAATCATTATTGTTCCTCGGTGGTGTCGCCTTGTTTATCTATGCCATCACCTTTTCCTTTGCCTATCTTGAGCTTGCTACCGGAACGGGAGCATTACTGCTGTTTGGTTCGGTGCAACTCACGATGATTTCCGTTCATCTGCTACGAGGAAATCGACTCAATAAGTTCGAATGGCTAGGACTCATCACCGCTATGGTTGGGTTCATTCTATTAATGTTGCCTTCTGCCACCGCTCCTGATTTGTGGTCTGCTGTACTGATGGTCGTCTCGGGGATCGCATGGGCGGCTTTTAGCATGTTAGGCCAACGAGCGTCCTCTCCGAGAATAGGCACCACCCAAGGGTTTATCAGCGCAGCTGTGATCATACTGCTTTGCTCCCCATGGTTAATCGAGTTGGACAGCATCACAGCTGCTGGCGCGTTATGGGCGACAGTGTCTGGTGTCGTCGCATCAGCAATGGGGTATGTTGTATGGTACTCCGCCATCAAGTCACTATCGCTACTTCAGGCATCAGTGGCGCAACTTTGTGTTCCTGTGATCGCTTTGTTCGCTGGTGTAGCCTTACTTGGTGAACAGTTGAATACCGTTTTACTGGTGTCTAGCGCGCTAATTTTAGGTGGAATTGCGCTACTGTTTATTCGCAAAAATGGCTAGCGCTGGATTTATCTCACTTCGTAGATCGCTTACTATCAGCAGCGTACCACCAGTTAAGGACTGTTATGAAAGCGCTCAATGACCTGAATATTTTTGTTGAAACGGCCCGACAAGGCAGCTTTTCCAGTGCTGCACACAGCATGGATATGACGCCAGCCGCCATCAGTGCCAGCGTCAAAAGGTTAGAAGAGCAAATCGGTTTTCCACTTTTCGTGCGTTCAACCCGAAGCCTACGCTTAACCAGTGAAGGGGAAATCTTTCTCGACAAAACCACGCAAGCACTCAGCACACTTCAAGATGGCCTCGACTTGGTATCTTCTTCACGCGGTGAGTTATCTGGTAACTTACACCTCAGCGCACCGTCTGATTTTGGCCGTAACTTGTTGATTTACTGGATTGACGAGTTTATTGATTCTCACCCCAATGTGTCTGTGAAAGTTGAATTGTCCGACAGCCTAACCAACATGTATTCAAAGCCCGTGGATATTGCGATTCGCTACGGTGAGCCAGCAGAATCTAATCTCATTGCTATCCCAATGTGTCCAGACAATGCCCGAGTGCTTTGCGCCTCTCCGGAATATATCAGTAAACATCCTCCAATCACCAAACCGGAAGATCTGCTGTCACATAACTGCTTGTGCTACATGACGTCCGACAGCCTTTACAACAACTGGCCATTAACCAGTGGTGAGCAACAAACATCCCTACTGGTGAAAGGGACGCCTTCTAGTAACGACAGTGACGTTATTCATCGCTTGGCGGTGCATGGTCGTGGAATTGCCAACAAGTCTCTCATGGATGTCAGCCAAGATCTGATTGATGGCAAGCTAGTACGCATACTGCCAGAATGGGACGGAGAAAATGCCCCACTTTACATGGTGTGTGCTGATCGCAGGGTTCTAAGCCCGACCATTCGAAAGTTTCAGCAGTTTATTCAAGAAAAGTGCTGCGCTCAACGTGCAACCGCGTTAGCCGAGATCAAATAAACTCAGTCCCCAAAATGCAAAAAGAGGCGCTTACTGCGCCTCGTTGTCTTTTGTATCTACAGATGCTGTTAGCCGATAAAGCTAAGTGGTCTCATCTGAACGTACTCTAATAGCTCTTCTTCTTTGCATTTCGCGCTGAACGCGGTGAGGTGTTCACTTTGTAAATGCACATCTAAACTCTCTTGCGAGCACCAAATCTCCTGCATGATGAACAGGCCATCGATGTTTTGATCTTTATACAGTTCGTACTGACAACAACCATTTTCTTCGCGTGTTGGTGTTAACAGCTCTGTTAAGAGCTGCTCTACTTTCTGCTCCTGCCCTTGAGCAGCCTTAATTTCTGCAATCAAGTGGACCATGGATTAGCACTCCGTGAAGACTTGAGACTCATCCCAGCGAGATTTTGGTAGCGCCGCGTTGAAATCGTCTTCGCTACGGTAGCCAAGCGGTACGATCACTGCACTAGTATAACCTTGCTCACGTAAACCAAACTCTTCATCCAGCACTTTCGCATTAAAGCCTTCAATTGGTACTGCATCTAAGCCTAGGCTTGAAGCGCCCAGTAGCAATGTGCCTACGTTCAAGTAAACCTGTTTCTCCATCCAATGATTCGCATCTTTTAGATCAAAACGGTGCATGTTTACAAAGAAAGAACGGCCGCCGTGCATGCCTTGCTTGCTTTCTTCGTTGTCAAAACGGCCAGCTTGAGTTTCTGACTCTAGCAATTCCAATAGGTACTGTTCGTCGATGCTGGTTTTAGCGGCAAACACCACAACATGAGACGCATCTAGAATTTTACGCGTATTGAACTCAAAACCGCCTTGAGTTGATTTTGCGATACGCTCTTTACCTTCTTCTGTGCTAGCGACGATGAAGTGCCATGGCTGAGAGTTCACACTCGATGGGCTCATGCGGATCAGATCTTTTACCGCCTGAACATGTTCTTCAGACAGTTTCTTAGTTGGGTTAAACGCTTTTGTTGAGTAACGAGTTTTAGCATTTTGAACAATATTCATTGGGATACCTTTAAGAATCATGTTTTTCGTATCGCTGTATGCGGTAACAATCTTGGTGTGAGGAGAGAATAGTGCAAACCGTCAGAACGAAAAACCACGTGTCTTTTGAATCATTTTCAAAAAATAATTGAAAATGAATCGCGGGAACAAATTCGCGAAGATTTACACTCTTAGCATTCCCAATTAACCAGAATTCAGCCAAGATAGGAGCCCTACCTCTAGCCGTACTCCAAAGGGATTTCAGTCATGACTCACGCTGCCCAATCATTTGTTGATAAAGGGATTAAATACACACCACATTACTTTGATGTGCCACTCAACCACCAAGATCAAAACGCGACTCGACTGACAATCTTTGCACGCGAGGTGAGCCTTGCGTCTGATACAGATAGCGAAAAGCCTTGGTTAGTTTATTTTCAAGGTGGGCCAGGTTTTCCATCACCAAGGCCAAACGGCACTTCAGGTTGGTTAAACCGAGCGTTGCAAGATTACCGAGTGTTGCTGCTCGATCAGCGTGGTACTGGCAACAGTAGCGTTATCTCTCATCAAACGCTGGCCTCTATGACCTCAGAGCAGCAAGCTGAATACCTAAGTCACTTCAGGTCTGATAATATTGTTCGTGATGCCGAGATAATTCGTCAGCAGTTAGGTGTCGAAAAGTGGGCAATCTTAGGCCAAAGCTTTGGTGGTTTCTGTTCCATCACTTACCTATCTATGTTCCCTCAAAGCCTATTGCGCTCATACATCACCGGTGGTGTACCATCAACCACTCGCCATGCCGATGACGTTTATCAAGCAACCTTTGCACGGACTTTAGAGAAGAACCAAGCATTCTTTGCCCAATTCCCTCAAGCACAAGCGCTTTGCCAAAAGATTGCTACTCACCTGGTTAATAACGTCGAGCAGCTACCAAATGGCCAGCGTTTTACCGCAGAACAGTTCCAGCAATTGGGTATTAATTTCGGCATGAGCGATACCTTCTTACCTATGTACTATTCACTGGAAAATGCATTTGTCGAAGTGGATGGAAAGGAAGTGCTGCGTTATGAGTTTCTTAACGAGATGCTGGCTCAGCAGTCTTTTCAAACTAACCCTATCTACGCGATTTTGCACGAATCGATTTATTGCCAGAATACGGCTTCTAATTGGTCGGCACATCGCGTTCGTCAGCAACACGATCAGTTCAATTATGAGCCGGGTAAACCCTTTTTGTTTACCGGCGAAATGGTCTTCCCGTGGATGTTTGAGCAATATGAATGCTTAAAGCCTCTGCAAACCGCGGCGCAAATGTTAGCTGAGAAGTCCGACTGGACACCGCTCTACAATGATGAAGTGCTCGCAACGAATACTGTGCCGGTTAGCTGCGCGGTGTACGCCGATGATATGTTTGTTGAAATGGATATCAGCCGTGAAACACTGAAGAAGATCCCGAACTCAAAAGCATGGATCACCAATGAATATGAGCACAATGGGGTAAGAGCCGATGGAGAGCGGATTCTCGATAAGCTTATCGAAATGGGTGATCAAACGGCTGCAAACCTAATGGCGCAACAGTAATCATCTAGATAATTGCGGCTCATTGTGTCGTCAAAAATCATAAGCCTCGCCATGCGGGGCTTTTTCTTTCCCGCTAGACACTTGGTAGCCCGCTAAAAACAATTGAATGATGTCATCAAGCAGAGCACTTCTCACTTCTGGCTCTGCAACCGGCGTATTAGACACCAACTGCGGCCACAAAAAATGCCCCTGGTATAGACACATCAGCATTTTAGTCATTTTCGCAGCATCACCTTCTATCAACTTACCGTCTTTTATGGCTGCTTGGATCCACTTTTCTAGCTCATCATCCCGTCGGTGGATTAAGCGCAAATACTCTTGGGCAAGCTCAGGCTCACGAATAAACTCGCTGATCAGCATTCTTGCGAGAGGCATACCAAACTCTTCATAAAGTGCATCGAGCTTAACTTCCATATGACGTTTGAGCTGACTCGCTAATGGCTCTGCTGAGTCATAATTGAGTATGAGCTTGTCGCGAAAGCTGTGGACAATGTGGCTCATTGCTTCAATAAACAAGGTCTGCTTATTTTCGAAGTGGCGATACAAAGTACGCTTCGACACTCCGGCCTGCTCGCATAACCTGTCCATATTGGCCGCTACATAGCCATGCTCTACGAATTCCTGTTGAGCCGCTTCCATTATGGCTAAGCGCTTTTTCTCACTCACTTTCATCTTTTTGCCGCCGACGTCGTCTTATCTGGTGGGCAAGAGTAGTCCATTAAATTCAAAAAGTACACTTTCAAGTTTACTTTTTGAAATTCAGGAGTAAGATGGCCGCGCTGATCAAAGTGGATCAGTGGGTGTTTGCTCCTAGGGCAAACGTATTACCGATGACAATTTGTCACCATTGATGAAGACATAAATGAAGCGTCCGCTATATTCCTTACTGCTTTCCCTGTTGGTTTCACCTTCAGTATTTGCCAGCTCTTTTTCTCTACCAATTTGGAAAGAAAAAGCTGAAGCACTCGGCTACGAGTTACCTAAGCCAATCGGCTTTAACATCAGCTACATGAGCATGGAACAGGGAATCAGTGTTGACTCAATTATGTTGAAAGGACTCGACATTCCAGGCCTCGCACTGGATGCCCAAGACGGAACCCAAAAAACAGAAGTGGTGTCATTTCGTGCCGATGTCTGGCTGTTTCCGTTTCTGAACGTTTACGCTCTGTTTGGGATCCTTGAAGGCTATTCTCAAACCGATGTAGATGCGTCGTTAACCATGAACATTCCACCACTGTTTCCAGGTGGAAAACCGCATGAATATACCGTAAATGGTACGATCAACGATTTCCGCCTTGATTTAGATGGCTACACCAAGGGTGTCGGCTTTGTTCTAGCTGGAGGGTACGGCAACTGGTTCGGGCTAGTCGATGCCAGCTACACCCAAAGTGATTTAACCATTATCGACGGCCAGATCGATGCCATTGTGGTATCACCACGTGTGGGGTATGACTTTAATACCCACGATGTACCGCTACGAGTTTGGGTAGGTGCAATGTACCAAGATGTTGAACAACATCTTTCTGGTAGTGTCGCAGATCTTGGTTTACCGCCTGGGCTTGCAGGGATTGTTCCAAGTGATGCTCGTTTTGAAGTCACCCAACATCTCACCACTCCGTGGAACCCATTGGTTGGTATGCAATATCAAATCAATAAGGATTGGTATTTACTCGGAGAAGCTGGATTCGGTGATCGCCAGAGTATTTTCTTCTCCATTGACCGTCGATTCTAAGCACCACTATGACACGTTTTACGATAGCGATATTGTCCACAGCACTGACTCTGCCAGCAATGGCAGAAGAACCTCAGTCTTGGTTGGACAAGATGTTGGTCGCACTGGGTTCAAGTGATGAAGTGGATCATTCCAAAGCCATTGATTGGGGAGTCCTGCCCGGCCCTTTCTTCAATCCTGAACAAGGGTTAGGTATTGGGGTTGCCGCAGTGGGTTTATATACCCCTTATGACTGGAATCCAACCACCCCGTATTCAACCTTAACGATCAGTTCTTACGGCTCGACATCGGGCTCGTATGGTTTGGTCGCCAATAACCGGACTTATTTAAATAACGATAAAGTTCGCCTACTTGTAGAAGGCGGGCTGAGCCATTCACCAGGTTACTATTGGGGAGTAGGCAGAGCTCAGGCAGAGGATGAATCCAATAAAACTGAATACGATGTGCAGCGTTTCAGCTTCGCTCCAAAGGTTGCATTGGAAGTTCTCCCCGAAACTTACCTAATGGCTGGCTGGAACTACCAACACTTCTCAGCACTCGACGCCGATCCAGGGGCGTTTACGCCCAATGATTTAGAACAAAGCCAGATCAGTGGACCAACAATCGCACTCGGCTACGACAGTCGAGATTTTGAACCTAACCCAAGGAAAGGTTCCTACTTGAGTGTTGAGTGGAGTGACTTCAACCAACGCTATGGTGGTGACTATGACTTCACTCAGCTAACCCTGAATGCTCGCCAATATTGGTCGCTCAACAGCGCCAGCATTATTGCATGGGATCTTTATAGCCAGCGTGTTGAAGGCGACATCCCATGGTATGGCTATTCTCAGCTCGGTGATGACAAGCGCATGCGCGGTTATTACCAAGGGCAATACCGAGATGAAAATCAGATTTCGACTCAAGTAGAGCTGCGCCACAGCTTTAATGAAAGACACGGCATGGTCGCATGGGTGGGAGCAGGTAATATCGCGCCTGAATATAATCAACTTTTTGATGACACATGGTTACCCACTTTAGGCGTAGGCTATCGGTTCGCCTTTAAAGCCCGCATCAACGTCCGCGTCGATCTGGGTATTGGTAAAGACAGCACTGGTTTCTATTTCAATATTAATGAAGCATTCTAAGAGGACTTGATCTAATGAAGTTTCGAATGACACGTACACTCTCACTGCTTACTGTACTACTTGGTTTATCAACGCAAGTATTTGCGCTCGAAGCCCCAGTAGGTGTGAGGCCATGCTGCGCTTTCGGCAAAGACCTCAAAGCCAAGCTAGTAGGCGTACCGGTACCATTCTTTTCATTAGGCAATACGCTTGATGCCGATGATATTGGCGATCATAAATACAATGATGGCAGCAGTTCAGTATCCGCAAGTTTGCTGGGGATGGCCGATGAGAAAAACGGTTTAATCTTCACAGAAAAAGGCGGTTTCATCGATACTGCCCATGTGCGTGATACGGCCGATTACACATACTACTTGTTCCACCAGAATCAGCAGCACTTCGGCCAAGATCATTACATTGAACTGCCCGATGAACTGAGAACGCGTCGGATTCAGTGGCATGCTCATGAAAATAGCCAATTGACCGCACAGCAACGGTTGAAGATGGAAGTGCAGTCGGCATCGTTGATTGCCTTTAGGCTGGCGCAATGGCACGAGATAGCGCAATGGTTCGGCATGATCTCTGTGGGTGGCTTTGATGAACTGGCCTCTGCGTTTTCTTCCGAAGATTTGTACTCCAACATGTTAGGCGCTCAGTTGGCGAGCGCTATCTTGCTCGATAACCCTAACCTTTCCAGTTCGGAGTTCGCTGAAAGGATGGATGACGCCTTCGCACAGGCACTAAACAACCTCAAGGCTCAACCGAAATCCGTCACCGATGAGAAAATTGAACAGCTTGATGGCAAGTGGTGGGATAGCAGTAAGCGCTTACCTAACAAATGGGCCGTTCTGTTCCGAGACTATCGCTTTGGCTTGACGCTGACACCCAATTATTCAGGTTCAAGCCATGAGTTAAGCTTACCTTCGCAGTTTGATAATGGTGATGACATAGAGCAGTGGGTAAGCCTAGAGCTACACAAAAGCGACCTAGAAAAACACTTCGAGGCACTACCGGACAACAAAAAGCAACAAGAGGTTTGGTACACCGACGACTTCCAACCGCTGGCGGATTTTGCCAAGCAAGCCGACGAAGCCGAATATCGGCAGATACTCGAAGGCAAGTAACGCTCGAACACACGCAAGGTGGTAACCGACCTACCACCTTGTAAAGATAACTTAACAACTCATCGTCATACAGAATCTCCCCCAAACCTCGACATCATCGAGTGAAAACTCCATCTTATGCTCCGTTTTGCTAAGTGAGCGAATTATCGCTTAGCGTTTTGTATTACTTCTAGGATGGAGGTCTTTTGTATGGACGATAACCATACTATACGGGAAAACATGCTGGCACTGATTTTAGGCAGTGCGTTGGTGTCGTTGGGCGTAATCTTTTTTAACCAGGTCGGTTTACTGACCGGGGGCACGGCTGGATTAGCTATATTTCTAACCAAGACCACTTCGTTTAGCTTCGGACAAATCTTTTTCGCGCTGAATCTTCCCTTCTATATATTGTCGGTGACCCGAATGGGATGGCGCTTTACCATCAATACATTTGTGGCCGTCACTATTGTCTCGCTCGCGGTGGATCACCTTTACCACGTGATTCAAATATCGAGCATTAACCCTTTCTATGCAGCAGCATTGGGTGGTGGTTTAATCGGCATGGGAATGCTGGTGATCTTCAGACACAAAATGAGCCTTGGCGGGTTCAATATTCTCGCTCTATTTCTACAGGAACGCTTTGGTATTCGCGCCGGTAAAGTACAAATGGCACTCGACTGCAGCATTGTTATCATGTCGCTGTTTATCGTTAACATTGAGTTGATCTTGCTGTCGGTACTCGGCGCTGTGGTCACCAACCTCATTCTAGCGATGAACCACAAACCTGGTCGCTACCAACCTCAAGTCGCTTCTTAATCAACCGTTTAACCTATTCGGCTGATGACTTTACGAACACCCAAGTGAATAAAACCTGACTATTTATTCACTTGGTGCTTGCCTCCGCCTTGATATGCACATGATTTCTCATGTGATAATAATCTCAGTTATTGTAAATAATTAAAATTTAATCTGTTAAATATATGGTTATCTAGATGCAATAACCAATAAACAGTGTTAATGAGTGGTTAAATAAAATTAAAAACTAGTGATTGCGATCACATCTATAAACCAGAACCAAGGATTTTACTTCTTTAATTTCTTGTTCCCCTGCTAATCTCCGGCTCGCTTCGAAACGATGTCGAAGTGAATAATAAAAGGAGTGTTCTAGTGAATACCAAGAAACCTAAGTCTCTAACTGCTCGCGTTATCGCCGGTATGTTAGCGGGTATTTTGACGGGATTTGTTATCCAATTTCTGTTCGCAGATAACGCGTTCATTAACGACTACATTGTTAATGGTTTATTTGAGGTTGGCGGTAAAATTTTTGTAGCCAGCTTGATGATGCTTGTTGTCCCTCTAGTGTTCGTATCGCTAGTGTGTGGTACCAGCTCACTAAAGGATTTATCTACACTAGGCCGTATGGGTGGTAAAACCCTAGCGTTCTACGTAATCACAACTGCAGTTGCTATCACCCTAGCACTTACCATGGGTACAGTATTCCAGCCAGGCGCTGGTGCTGATTTAACAGCAGCAAGTTCTTTCCAATCTGCTGAAGCGCCATCTTTGGGTCAGGTGATCATTAACATGTTCCCAACCAACCCAATCAATGCAATGGCAGAAGGTAAAACACTTCAGATCATCGTTTTTGCCGTACTATTCGGTATCGCGATCAGCCTGTCTGGCAAAGCGGGCGAGCGTATCGCATCACTATTTAATGATCTAAACGAAGTGATCATGAAGCTAGTTACGCTGCTAATGTACGTTGCACCATACGGTGTATTCTGTTTGATGGCGAAACTATTCACTGGCCTAGGCTTAAGTGCGATTCTAAACCTAGCAGGCTACTTCGCGGTACTTGCTGGTACGTTGATCATCCATGGCCTTGTGACTTACAGCATTATGCTTAAGAGCTTCACTGGTCTAAACCCAATGATCTTCCTACGTAAGATGAAAGACGCAATCATGTTCGCGTTCTCAACAGCTTCTTCTAACGCAACTATTCCAGTTTCAATGGAAACCGTTAAGAACCGTATGGGCGTTGAAAACCGCGTATCATCTTTCACTGTACCACTTGGCGCAACCATCAACATGGATGGTACTGCGATCATGCAAGGTGTAGCGACAGCGTTCATCGCGCAAGCATTCAACATCGACCTAACCATGGGTGACTACTTAATGGTTATTCTAACTGCAACTCTAGCGTCAATTGGTACTGCTGGTGTTCCGGGTGTTGGCCTAATCATGCTAGCAATGGTACTAAACCAAGTCGGTCTACCGCTTGAAGGTATCGCACTAATCATGGGTGTTGACCGTCTTCTAGACATGATTCGTACTGCAGTTAACATCACTGGTGACTGTGCAGTAACGGTTATCGTTGCTAAATCTGAAGGTGCACTGGACGAAAGCAAGTTTGCAGACCCAGCAGCGGGCAAGAAAGAAGAAGAAGTTCAACTTTCTCACGCCTAACGCGCACAACCAGTCGTAAAAATACCAAGCCCCGATGCTGCCGTTGCATCGGGGCTTTTTGTTTATCTCAAGCTTTTTCTTTGTTGGCACTCAGCAAGCACCTGGCGCTTCTGTAATTCCGATAGGCTATTCCAATTCAAGATCTGCTCTAGGGTACGAAAACATCCGACACAGACATCTTTATCGTCTAGACAGCAGTGCCGGATACATGGACATTCCACCGATTCAAGATCTCGATCCTTTCTAGTTTGACCGCTCTTCATCCTTTACCCGCCCGTCGTTATACATACCAACGCACCGCACTTAACAGCGCTAGCACTGATATAAGTATACAAAAAAGCACTGGGGCCGAGAGAGCACCCAGTGCAAAACATAGGAGAGATAAAAAGCTGAAACTAACTAGCTATTAGCTTCAAGTTTGAAGAACTGCAGTTGATGACTTTGGTTCTCGGACAATTGCGATAAGTATGAAGCAGCTTCGGCGCTCTGAGTCACACCCGTCGCATTTTGAGCGATGGCTGAATCAATCGACGCAATATTTTCATTCATTGAAGTGATCGCACGACTTTGTTCATCTGCTGCTGCAGACATTTCGCTGTTATTCATCGAAATGTGTGCTATCTCATCCGATATGGTTGAAAGTTGTGCACTAGTCTGTTTATTGATATCGGAAGTCACCACAACTTTTTCAACACAGCGATCGACAGAAGACATCATATCTTTAGCTCTCACTTGCAGTGTATTGACCAAGTCTTGGATGGAGCCTGTACTTTCAGAAGTTTTCTGCGCTAATACACGTACTTCATCGGCTACCACTGCAAATCCACGGCCACTTTCACCAGCACGAGCAGCTTCTATCGCAGCGTTAAGTGCAAGCAAATTGGTTTGCTCTGCAATATTCTCAATCATGTTTACGAAGCTCGACACATTGTTTGACAGCTCTTCTAAGCTAGAAGCGACATTCGATGTTTCCTGGAGCTCGGTACAAAGTTCATCGGATAGTTGTACACCATTCTGAGCAGATTCTACGCCTTGGTTCGTAATATCAATCACTGCTTTGGCATTTTGATCCGCTGAAGCCGCAGATGCTGCAACCTGAGTCGAGCTAGTCGCTAGTTCAGTAATAGCAGACGCTATCAACTCAACCTGAGCACGCTGTTCATTAGCATTGGCTTCCAACTCAGTCATTACTGACGCGAGCTCTGTCGCAGAGGAAGATACCTCAGTGCCCACATTACGCAAGTTACCTACCGTGCTGTTCAGAGAGTCAATTGTGCTATCTGTATTTTTACATAATGAGCCGATTTCGTTGGTCGCATCAACATTAACTTTGCTATACAGCTCCCCTCGAGAGACGGATTCAATCACCACTTGTAAGCTAGTTAAGTTTGCTTTAATGCGGCTGGCACACAGCACGCCACCTAAAGCCGCCAACATAGAGGCCACAAGTACCGCAACCATCAACATAGACTGCGTGTCACTAATCAGTACTAAGCTTTGCTCTGACGCTAAGCCTGCTCGTTCATCAGCTTGGCTCGATAACTTGCTGACACTTTGGCGCAGCGACAACCCGAGAGCAGCAAGTTGTTCTTCTTGACTAAAAATCTGACGGTTAATATTGTTAATTCTACCAACCGCAGCTAAGTAGTCCTTGAGCACATTACTAATGTTCTGTTCTACAATCGGGTTATCAAGGTCAACGATAATTTTACCCAAATTAGCTAATGCATTATCTAGCTTCTCTTGGCTTTCCGGGTTATATATCTTCATCAACTCACCAAAGTACGTTTGCGCTTGAGTTGATTGGATAAATAACTGCTCTTTAGCCGAAAACCATTCTTGTCTGTCGTATTCGGTTAAGGTGCTATTCGATAAAACCATCGCATCTGTTTCGTTGATTTTCTCGTAAATCCATGGCAGCGACGAATACTCACGCTCGACTTCCCTTTTTAAACTGTGAATCTCTTTCATCTGCTTTTCATAAGCGACAACACCATTCTCAATGCTTTTGACTTGGCTATCAGCATCACTATTGAACACAGGAGAAGTTCTAACGCTTGAGAAACGCTGGGCAAGCTGTTCTTGGTGGCCAACCAGTTCCGAATAAAAATCATCCCATTGCTTATCACCAGCCAGCACCTGGTTTGCAGCCATTCGGATACGCCACACAATTCTTTCGGCTTCTTGTATGTAAGATGAATATTCAACGGTGTCCGAAGACAGTTGTGAATTATTTAAAGTATCACTTAGCTTATTATTTGAAAATGCTACTGCTATAACGAATAACACGATAGCTAAACCTACAGGTGCAAGTACCTGATACAAAATAGGTATATTTTGAAACTTAAACTTCATGACGACACATCCATGATTAAATTGTTATATATTATCTATAGCCACAGGTAGAATATTGCGACTATTTATTAAATCTCTGATTTCAGTACAACTAATGTATATATACTTTATTGGTTCAGTCTTAATTGATATTGATTTCAACAGCGTTAATACTTGATGAATCTTTATTTCTATATCGAGTAACAGCGTAATGTCGAGCTCTATACCGTTTCTTTCTTCCTCTATCAGTCTAGCGATTCTCCTCTTACAGACATCTAGGTTAAACATCGCAGTGAGCACGTCCTCGGGGTAATCTCCTCGAAACCCATTCACGTAAGACTCGGCTTGCAAGCATTGGGGGCAAATTGAAGAACCTGCAGTCTCATCTAATGCATTGTTGCACTTCACACATGCATTTCGACTGTTAGTGTCTTTTGCTTCCAACCCTTCGAATAAAAAATCAAAATTCACTAATGGTCGCCTCCTAAGTTGGTACCTAAGTGTTATTCCTCGCTATATAGATACCCCTGTTGATAGATATATCCTAATCGAGACAAAAAGTTCTTTTGCCTAGTGGTTTCTACTCCCTCTTGAATTATTTTTGAATCGGACACATAACCAATATTCGAGAGATTAATTAAAATTTCTTTAGCCAAAATATCATTCTCTATATCAGTAAGAAACTCTTTATCAATCTTTAAGTAATTAGGCTGAACTTTCTTAACCACTTCAACATTATTGTTTCCAGTGCCAAAATCATCTAGCGCAATAATAAACCCTGTCACTTTAAGGTATCGAATGTTCTCTATAATCTCTTGTGTGTATGGCACGGTCGAGTTTTCAGTGATCTCTAACGTCACTTCGTTCGCTTCTAGCCTACTCAAAAACTGGTCAAGTAAATCAAAGTCATCTCCCTGCAAGGTTATGGGACACAGATTGATTCCATAATTATTACTTGCTCCGCTTTGCTGAGCCGCTTCAATCGCTTTAATTGTCGCGATGGTATGGAAAGTTACCAACTGAGATTGTCGAAGATGGTTAATGTATTCAAGCGGAGAGCCTCGCTTCACTCTCGTCAAGATCTCATAATAAACCGGATGACTTTTCTCTGTATCCATGATGACTTCTAACTTGTATCGCAGCCCGATCCAAGTTGTCACAAAATGAGCAAAACGATACAGGTTTTTCATGTAGAACAGGCAAGTTAGTAGTGCTAGTAACCCTAGCCATTCATAGACAATGCCATCACTGTAATAGACGATCTCAGCGCCTTCTCTAAAATTTTGTGAGTACACTTGAAACTGACCAGGTTCCCCTGTCGACAACAGTTTCCCTAATTCAGTATTGATGTGCACAGAGTCAACCAAGAACGGCAGCAGCGTATTACCATAACGACTTTCAATCGATTGTCTGGATATTCGAGCATAAAACTCGGCGCCTTGCCCATTGGTTCTCGATGTGTATACAAACTGAGGTAAACTCAGCAAGCGTTCCAATTCAGCTTCGCTATCAATACTTCTCATGCTTTCTCGATCGATTAAGCAGCTGTTTCCATTTTTTATCAGGATCGCAGAGTCCAAATTCAACGACTGACTCAAAACTGCGACATTCTGAGTATCATCACACCCATAATCCATGATTTCATGCGCTATGTAATTGGTGTTCCCTTTGTATTTATGAAGGATTGAGCTGATATGCGAAATCTGAAGTATATACAGAATGCAAAGTAACACTGACGATAACACCACCATCTTGGCACCTTTGTTCAAGATGCTTAGGTGATAGAGCCTTATGAACAAATCCAGCATCGCGCCAGTACTCAACTTATAATTATTAATGTCAAAATTGAGCTGTTTGTTCTTGGATATACTATCCACTACATCAATGTTGATGTAGTAGCCTTTCTTAAATACATTGTTGATAAACTCTTTCGGGCCATCGATGTCATGGCTATCAGTGATAAGTTTGTATTTTCTTCGAATAGACGCGATGGTGTTTTTTAGGCTATACAGGCCAAACTCATCCGAAAACTCACGTTGATAAGCAAGCTCGATGTCTCTTGCAGCAGAAGGCGCATCCGAGGACGAATATTTGGCAAGATATTCAAGAACAAAACGTTCTTTGTCGTTAAGATAAAACTCCATTGTTTTACTTTCTTCATCCACGCCATATAATAGGTTTCCGTTAAGTACCAATTTGTAAGATGAGCTGCCCCCTAAGCTAAATAAGTACAACATAGCGGCCCCCCACAAATCGCTCACGCTTGGACGTAATCATTTACAACCCCCAATACATCCAACAAAAAAATGATTCATCGCTAAAATATGTATGATTGTTTTGTAATTTTTAGCTTTTATTTGAACATTTTTTGACATAAGCCAGACGTAACAGCTAACCAAACTTTGTTACAACATGTTATCTAGCACATTTAATTGACATTTTTATCTGATGCATGGGGTCGTGAGCAACCTAAAAATTAGATTTATCCAATTAAATATATGATTATCCAAGTGGAAAACTCTATCCGAGTATTAATTTCAATTCTGGAGGAGACTCGAGGGAGTGCAGAGGATGTGAAAAGCCCAGAGCGAACTCTGGGCTTTTGAGAAAGGAGCTTAGGAAGCTTTAAGTTTGAAAAAATCAAGTTGCTGGCTCTGACCTTCTGACAACTCAGATAGGTATGCAGCCGCTTCAGCACTTTGCGTTACACCAGTCGCGTTTTGTGCAATCGCTTCATCAATGGTGGCAATGTTTTCGTTCATTGAAGAAATTGCGCGGCTTTGCTCATCCGCTGCTGACGACATTTCGCTGTTGTTCATAGAGATATGAGCAACTTCATCTGAAATGGTGGCAAGCTGGCTGCTGGTTTGGCGGTTAATTTCTGCTGTGGCTTCTACTTTCGTTACACAACGGTCAACGGATTGAATCATATCTTTGGCACGCAGTTGCAGCGTATCTACAAGCTCTTGGATTGAGCCTGTGCTTTCCGACGTTTTCTGAGCCAGGACACGAACTTCATCAGCAACCACGGCAAAACCGCGACCGCTTTCTCCAGCACGTGCAGCTTCAATCGCAGCATTAAGTGCAAGCAAGTTGGTTTGTTCTGCAACGTTCTCAATCATACTAACAAAGCTCGACACGTTGTTTGAAAGCTCATCAAGGCTAGAGGCTACATCAGAGGTTTGCTGAAGCTCCTGGCACAGCTCATCGGATAAATGCACACCATTTTGTGCAGACTCAACACCTTGGTTGGTAATTGCGATAACAGCTTTAGCATTTTGATCAGCAGACGACGCAGACGCCGCAACCTGAGTTGAACTGGTCGCTAATTCGGTAATTGCTGAAGCGATTAGCTCAACTTGCGAACGCTGCTCTACTGCATTCGCTTCCAGCTCTGTCATTACCGAAGCAAGCTCAGTCGCTGAAGAGGACACTTCAGTTCCCACATTACGCAGGTTACCTACCGTACTGTTCAGAGAATCAATCGTGGAGTTAGTGTTTTGGCATAGCTGGCCAATTTCATTGTCAGAATCACTGGTCGACTTCTTGAACAGCTCACCACGGGATACCGCTTGAATCACTACTTGTAGTTCAGACACCGTGGATTTGATGCTCGATGCACAAATGTATCCCACAAACGCAGCTGCAATAGATGAAGCAACAAGCGCAACAATCAGCGTAGTCGATGTTTCACCGATAAGAACTAAGCTCTCGTCTGACGCAGCTTCTGCATTTTCGTTTGCATATGCTGCAAGCTCAGAAATATGCTGACGAATCGATTGACCGACTTCTACCGCATTTTGAGTCACGTTGTAGAGCTCATCATTAATGTCATTCACTTCGCGAACAGCATCGGTGTATTCCGAGTAGGTAACACCAATGTTTTCATCAACAATTGAGTTGTCCAGATCATCGATAATGGTTGCAAAGCTTGCCATTGCAACACGCAAATCTTCACGGCTTTCAGGGTTGTAAGATTGCATCAGTTCAGCGAAGTAAGTCTGAACTTTAGTTGATGCAACGAACAACTCTGCACGCGCTTGGCGCCATGCGTTCTTTTCATCTGCTGCTTGTTCGCTTGCCAGTACCAACTCGTTAGTGTTGTTGATTTTCTCGTAAATCCAAGGCAGCGATGCGTATTCCTTTTCTGACTCAGCTTTTAGTTTCGAAGCTTTTACCATCATTGCTCGATAGCTCGCAAACTCTCTTTCAATCGACTCTAGCTGACCTTTGGCATAGTCACTAAATACAGAAGAGTTACGGATGCTGTCGAACAATGAGTCGAGCTGCTGCGTATATTTGTCTTGCTCAGCAAAGAAATTATCCCACGCTCTTTGGCCAATCAGCGCTTCATAAGCTGCGCGACGGTATCGCTGCACAACGCGTTCAGAGCGTTGCATGTAGTTAGCGTAGCTTACTGTATCAGCAGAAAGCTGGGAGTTTTCAGAGGTCAGGTTTAGCTTACTCTGCGTAAAGCCAATCGCGATAATAAAAGACACGATGGCTAAAATAACCGGTGCAAGAACTTGATAAAGTATTGGCAAGTTTTGAAATCTAAATTTCATTGTATGTATCCATTAACGTATATTCTGGAAATGATTAGGCACAACTCAGCCCTCCCTGCTACGTATGGATAATTCAATTATCCGCAGCAAGGAAATCAGCAAATTGGTATGCGTTATTAATTTAATAATCGAGAAGTATTAAACAGCTCAATTAATTTAGGGAACTAAATCCATTTAAGGTGTGGCTGGGAATATTCCTCTACTACTCGGGTCATATATATTCGAACTAAGTCTTGCTAGCACCGTAATAACCACATTGATTATTCATCGCTATATAAGTAGCCCTGTTGATAATGAAAACCTATTTTATCGATTATTCTTTTCTGCCCTACTCGCGCCACGCCTTCTTGAATGACTTTGACATTAGAAGATTTACTAATAGTGGCAATATTCATTAAAAAGCCTTTCACATCGTCACAGGTTTCTATTCCGTCGAGAAACTCTTTGCCGAGCTTAACGTAATGTGGCTTCACTTTTCGGATAAGTTCCAAGTTACTACTGCCCGTTCCAAAATCATCTATAGCGACAGTGAAGCCCAGCGCTCTGAGTTGGCTTAGGTTATCCAGCATCTCTTGGGATAGCTCTATGCTTGAATACTCTACAATCTCAATTGTCAGGTTTTGATCACCTAACTTTTGTAAACTTTTCAGTAGGTACGGATAGTCACTTTTAGTCAAAGAGCTAGGGCACAGGTTAATCCCATAATGATGAGGGTCATCCTCTTGCCTAGCTCTGGCAATTTGCTTGATTAACATCACGCTGTGCAACGTCACCAGATTGTGTCGCCTTATAAACTCAATATATTCCTTGGTCTCTAGAGCATTGACTCTGGTTAATAGCTCGTAATACACCACATGGTTAGTACTAGCATCAACGATGGCCTCTAACTTCACGTACAGGCGTCGCCAGTATCCAAGAAACTGAACCAGTGGTATGAGTGACCTAATAGACAATAATAAAAATGCTGCCACTAGTACGATGAGCCACTCCACCAGTATGTCATCACTGTAATACTGGACTTCAATCCCGCCACCGATCTCATTCGAGTAAACTTCTATGCTGTCCTGCACACTACCAGAGGTGAAGATGTAGCCAGAGTCACTCTTCAACACAATGACATCCAGCAGATAACGAACCAGCAAGTTACCAAACTTAATTTCGGTCACCGACTTTGGTACTCGCGCATAAGCGTAATCACCATCCTCGCCTGCGAACCGCCCATAGATAAACTGCGGATGGGACAGCAGCTCATCTATCTCTGTTTGGTCTGTAAGCTGCCTGACTTCGTCTTTATCAATCACACACGCATACTCGGGCGCGACCACAACCGCAGAATCCAAGTTAATGCTCTGGTTAATTCGCTGGATTGAAGGTTCAACTTCACAGCGACTATCCAAAATATCCGACATTATCGCTTTGGTTCTCGACACACTCATATCAAGGGCCGAGTTTAAATACGATATATTGAGCGCGTACAAACTGCCGACAAACATCACCGACAACATCAAGGCAACAAGCCCACGCTGACACAGGCTCTTGCCATGCAGTTGCAAATAACCGCCCAACACATCGGCTAGCGCTGGCTTGTCACGATTGATATCCGGAGTGATCACCGTATATTCGCTTTCGTTACTCACGCCATCAAAACTGGTGTAATACCCTTTTTTGAATACGTTGGTAATAAACTCTTTTGAGCAACTTTCATTACTACTATCAATCAGTGTTTTGTATTTCTTTCGAACAGCAGCAATCGTGTTCTTTAGGCTGTACAAGCCAAATTCTTTACCAAACTCACTTCGATACGCGGCTTCTATATCGCGAGCTGTCTTAGGCGACTCAGGCGAAGAATTTTTCGCTAAATAGTTGAGTACGAACCTTTCCTTTGAGCTTAATAGTTGCTCTTTGGTTTTCTTTTTTCCGCGGCTGATGTATAGCGTGCTGCCGTTAAACACTAACTTGCAAACGTGACTACAGTCCAAATAGATCAGGTGTAGCATTTGATCCTCATTTACCTTTTACAGGTTTCTTTTTTGTCTGTTTTTATCCCTGCAAATACTTATAGATTCGCTTGCCAATTGGTTGTTTTTTCGCGTTTAACAACGATATAGCGAGAACCATATACGTTAAGCTCAAACACTATCCAATTGATCTGGTCTCAACAACTAAAAACTTGGCTGGATTATTGATGACACTAGGTATCCTTATTGAAGTGAATAGATTATAGCCAATTTAGCTTTATTGACATTTGCAATAACAGGTTAGGAATAACCATGTAAATGCATGATAAATAATAGTTTTACCAATAGTGCAACTGATTATCTAACCATCAAAAAAACTCAATTAATGCACCACTACTCCTCCGTACTCGAAAACTCTAAAGTTGTTCAAGTTATCTAATTGTAAGGCATGTCAGAGAATAGTCAGAACTGACCATCGCGGCAATGTCACTGCGCAGGGCAAATCCCCTTCAACCTCATCATGATGGAGGGACGAAACTTTAGATAAATAAATCAACTTCCACAAAGACAAAAGTGGATGTGTTTTGAACAAAAAAACCAGCAACTTTCGTTACTGGTTTTCAGGTTAACCTATGACTCTATAGTCACTCTGCTACTTGGCGAGTTTTTCCATCACGCGCATCAGTAACTTAATACGAGGTTCAATGGACTCAAGTAGCAGGTATTCTTCGTCACTATGGAATCCCGCACCAACCGGCCCTAATCCATCGAGTGTCGGCACACCCAATATGGCGGTATTATTAGCATCTGAACCACCGCCCACTTCTTTCCAGTTGATATCAATCTCGAGCTCTTGGGCAGATTCTTCCACTAGCGACATTAGCGCGAGAGTCTGACCATTTGGCACCATTGACGGTTTATACGCCTCTCTCTCTAGCTCGATCGATACACCTTCAACATGGGGTTGTGTGGCCAACGCATGGAGCTGAGTATCAATATCGTCATACTCGTTATTGTTCCAAAAGCGAACATCAACGATAGCCTCGGCTAACTCAGGAACGATATTCGCACCCGCCCCACCCGATACCACGCCAACATTTAATGTCGTGCCAGACTCAAAGTTAGTCATCGTGTTAATGGCTAATATCCAATTCGCCATTTCCGTGATAGCACTTCGGCCATTTTGCGGTTCGTTCCCTGCGTGAGCAGCCTTACCGTTAAAGGTCAGCTTATAACGAGCCATACCTTTACGTGCTTTAACCAGTCCACCATCTGCGCGTGCTGCTTCTGCAACCAGCACATTCTTAGCCTGTTTCGCGACAGATTGTAGCCAGTCGACAGAATCAAGCGAGCCGGTCTCTTCATCTGGATTCATGCAAATGCAGATCGACAACTTATCGATAACTTCTGGGTTGAGATTGCGCAATGCATACACGACGTTCAGTAATCCAGATTTCATGTCGGATACACCTGGACCATAGGCTTTGGTATCGTCAGTGGTCATAGGACGCTTAGCGACCGTTCCTTTCGGGAAAACCGTATCCATATGACCAATGAGCATGATGTCTATGACTTCTGCATCCGGCTTGTTACGCACTTCAAGGCCCACACCTGCTTTACCACAATCGATGCGTTTAACCTGCCAACCTTCCATCGCGGCATACTTGCTTTCGAACTGAGTGGCAATTGCCTCGATGCCTTCAAGCGTGTATGTACCACAATCAACATCAATTAGAGGGCGAAGCTCTTCGAGGTAATCATTGAGTGAAAATTTCATCGCGTTCCCCCTACAGCAAAATGTTCATGACGAACATGGCACCGAAGGCATTCAGTACAGAAATACCGATCATGACTGGAATGTAACGACCTTCTGTACCAATTGGACCCATAATACGCCCCATGTACTGAACCTGAGACCCCATAAGGTAAATAGCCGGAGCAAGAATTGCGATATGAGTACCGTTAAGAATGCCTTGGTCAAACAAGGTGATCACAACGCCTACCGCGCCGCCCATCGACATCCAAGCACCAATAAGTACCGCCGCAGCTTCACCCGGCAGACCAAATACCGCCATGATTGGAGAGAACACCGATCCCATTAGATCCAGCGCACCTGTAATTTGCAGCGCTTTGATAATCACAAACGCCATCAATACATTTGGAACGGTTGATGTAGTGGCGATAACCCAGCCTTTTTTCGCACCTTCGACGAAGATGTCTGTCACCATTGGTTTTTTCGCTTTCACTTCACTCATTACGCTGTCTCCTCTTTCATGTTTTGTGGCTTGCCTTGCTGATCTTTATCTTCTTTGCCTTCAGTGATGTTTAAGTAGATGCGGAACAAGTTCGCGCCAACGAATTTGAAGATGAACATGATTGCTACGGCTAAGCCAATCGATGAAGTTACTGCTAGAGAACCATCAGCCATAGTCAACGTGAATAGCACTGCACCCGAAGAGAAGAAGTTCACGATAGTGGCTCCAGCGGTAAACTGGAACATAGTGAACACGTCGGTTTCGCGTTTGGTTAAATGCCCTTCGTCTTTGAGCTGACGTGTCATTGCTGCACCAGCATCGGTACTTTGAAGAGAAGCAATGAGTGCAAGGCCAGAGTTACCAGGAATACCCATTAGCGGGCGTAGTAGAGGAGTAAGTAGCTTACGCGCAGCATCAAGTGCACCGTAATGTTCAAGCACGTTAATCATGCCTAGCGCAAACATGACGGTTGGGATCAGCGTTAACGCAAAAATGAAGCCATCACGAGCGCCACTGCCGCCTTGGCCACGTAGTGATGTTGTCGCAGCATTGATGCCATCTGCTGTTTCCGTTACATCGTAAGCAACCTTACCGAACGAGCCATTAAGGGTGGTGAAGTCAAATACACCATACCACTCGCTCGATTGAAGTAAGCCAGAAAAGAAAACCACCGCAAACGCTAAAGCAATGTAACTGCCGAGCGTAACTTTGCGTCCTTGTTCAGTAGGACTTGTCATAATCTACCTCGATTTTTATGTGGAACAGAACACATAAGATACTCACTCGAAAGTGGTATCGACGAGATGACCCAAATCAAGAACCTTACCGAACAAAATTGCCTAGCCAAATCAATTCGGGAATTTGTGATACTACCCCCAGAAGCCCATATAGCTCGGTACACAGGCTCTACCTTTCGGTAATAAATCGGCAGCACCCATGCTACAAAATGGTGACAAAAGTGGCGTCTAATCAACCATTTCCGAGCTGTATCACACCAAGCAAAGGTAGAACTCTTTACTATAGGTAGTCATTAGCAGCAAATGGAGTGCAGCAAATGAAAATCGGGCTTTATGGACTCGCCATTTTGGGCGTACTTTCCCCTCTACAGGCATTCGCCTCGCAATCAACATCGGGTTATCTGGATCTGACTCAATCAGGGATAGGCTACCTCTGCCTACTGATTTTTGGTTGTGCTTATACCCTGGTGATGCTTGAAGAATACTTACAACTTCGAAAATCAAAGCCCGTTTTGCTTGCAGCTGGAATCATATGGGCGATCATTGGTTACGTATATCAGCAACACGGTCAAATCGATTTAGCCAAGGCTGCGCTCGAACACAACTTACTCGAATACGCTGAACTGTTATTATTCTTGCTGGTTGCGATGACGTACATCAGTGCGATGGAAGAACGAAGGCTGTTCGATGCGCTGCAAGCGTGGATGACAGGCAAAGGCTTCAACTTTAAAACCTTATTTTGGCTCACCGGTATTCTCGCGTTTTTCATCTCTCCTATCGCAGATAACCTCACGACAGCATTACTGATGTGTGCCGTTGTGATGAAAGTGGCTGGCGACAACCCGCGCTTTATTAACCTCGCCTGTATCAACATTGTTATTGCCGCCAATGCAGGCGGTGCGTTCAGTCCTTTTGGTGATATTACTACTCTGATGGTTTGGCAAGCAGGCCATGTTTCATTCTCTGAGTTCATGCCGCTATTTTTACCGTCTGTGGTGAACTACATTGTGCCTGCAGTGATCATGTCATGGTTCATTCCGAACCAAAAACCTGACACCATCCACCAGCATGTCGAGCTAAAACGCGGTGCGAGACGCATTGTCGGCTTGTTCATTCTTACCATTGCCACTGCCGTTGCGTTCCACGCCGTTCTCCACTTCCCACCAGTTATCGGGATGATGATGGGCCTTGCATATCTGCAGTTCTTTGGCTTCTTCCTTCGCCGTACGCTTAAACACTCTTTAGCGAAAAAAGCAGCAGCCGCTATTGCTAATCGCGACGACCACGCGCTGAAGCGCTTGGGCTCTGTAGTACCTTTCGATGTATTCCGCCGAGTATCCCACGCGGAGTGGGACACATTACTGTTCTTCTACGGCGTGGTGATGTGTGTCGGTGGCTTGAGCCTACTTGGCTATTTAGGTGTAATTTCAGAGATCATGTACACCCAATGGGACCCGATCTGGGCTAACGTTATGGTGGGTATCCTGTCGGCCATCGTCGATAACATCCCTGTGATGTTTGCCGTTTTAACCATGGAGCCTGCCATGGATATGGGTAACTGGCTATTGGTAACGCTAACTGCAGGCGTAGGTGGTAGCTTATTGTCAATCGGCTCTGCGGCTGGGGTAGCATTGATGGGAGCAGCGCATGGCAAGTACACTTTCTTCGGCCATTTGAAGTGGGCTCCTATTATCGGCTTGGGGTATGCTGCCAGTATCGCAGTCCATATGATGCTGAACGGACACCTGTTTAGTTAGTTAAACTAAGAATGCCGCAACTGAAACGCTTCAGTTGCGGCACTCTTATGCCCGAAAACCAATGGTTATACGCTAAAACCAAGTGTTGTACCCAAATGGCGTCAAAGCGCGGCGTCACCGATTCAAGTTCAAGGTGACTCTGAGATATACAGTTCCTTAACCCAAATATTCATCATATTGTACTTAGCACAAGCACTGCAGGTAAGAAGCTCTCCATTACCATGAATACGCATAACGAGATCTTCACGCTTTTCCTTGGAGTTATTGGCGAACTTGATCAGCACATGCCCATCGTCCACTCGATAGCTTCTACTCACTAATACCCCGCGAGTTTCGAAACTAACGTAGCCATCTTTAAATGTCAGCGTGTCTTGATTGTACTGATTGGTATACAGCCCTGAGAATTCATACGTGTCTGCATCTGCGATCCTTTCAAGTTTTTCTCGATCGCACCCTTGTAACATCAATACCAGCACTGCAAAGATGAATCCTTTCACCATAGCTGCCCTCTTTATTTACCTGGTATACCCTTCTAATTTTAGCAAAGCCGCTTTACGTTCAACGCCACCGGCGTATCCGGTCAGTTTACCAGACTTGCCTATCACTCGATGGCAGGGTACCACTACCGATATTGGGTTCTTACCATTGGCTAAACCAACCGCTCGTACGGCTTTAGGGTTACCAATTGCATTAGCCAGATCTTGGTAGCTCCATACCTCTCCGTAAGGAATAGTGGTTAGCGCTTGCCATACCTTCATCTGGAAATCTGTCCCTTTCGCAGCAAGCGGTAACTCAAATTGCTTTCTGCTTCCCGAGAAGTACTCATCTAGCTGTGCAACAGCTTGGCTAAGTATAGGAAAACTCTCATCTCTTTGCCCTAATTGTTCCGGTTTTGTGGTGTGAATTTCGAACCAGACTCCCAATAAGCCTTGCTCGTTAGCTTGCACAGTCACGCATCCCATAGGGCTTTGATATTCAGTGTAGTAATTCATTAGAAATGACTCCAACAATGGAAGGTCGCATAGCTGCCCCAGGGAGCAACCGATGCTTTACTCAACTTAGGAAAGCGTTGCAGCGCTTTCTTCACAACTAAGTCAGAATCTAAGAAACAATCAGGCTGGGACTGACCTCGAAGGCGTGCATAATTCACCGTCCAAGGGCCGATTCCTTTGATGGCCAGCCACTCATTCGGGTCGGCATCTCTATTGTCGTTCATATAGAGAGCAAACCGTTGAAGTGTTTCTTTGCGGCTATTTGGCATGCGCAAAAAACTGAGATCAGCCGCCATCACCATCTCTGGAGTCGGAAACGCTTTATGATTTGGGCACAGTGTCTGCACCAATAAGTTCAACTGACCGATAGCGGCTTTAATTGAAACCTGCTGACCTAATATGGCTCTCACGCCTGCCTCCCAACAATCCCACACTCCTGGAATTCTAAGGCCTGAATGCAACACAATATTGGCATCTAATTCTCGCAGTTGGCGTTCAATCAACGCACTGTCTGCATCTAAGTCAAACATGCGCCGCAGTTGAACCACTAAATTGCGCAACTGACGGATATCCTCTAATTCAAACTCTACCTTTAAGGTTTCGCCCTGCAATTCGGCCTGAAACCAACCTTTACTGCCATTTAAGACAAAAGACCTTTGGTAGCTGGTATCCGTTACCTGCTCAATCCCTTCCACGGCTCTCAGCCGATAAAACGCGAGCATTTGGTGCCAATTAAAAGGCGCACGCACTGCTAAACAGATTGAATTAGACGAACTTAGTTGACTATCTGTTTTACGTACTTGGCTTGGGGTTAGCTTAAGATGCTTTTGAAACGCATCGTTGAACCGCCTAACGCTATTAAACCCGCACGCAAAAGCGATATCCCCCACCTTCATCACACTGGAATGCAGCAGTTGTTTTGCAAACATCAACTGATGATACTGAGCATACTGCTTAGGCGACATACCCAAGTGAGATTGAAATAACTGACGAAGATAACGATCAGTGATCCCAAGCCTCTCAGCCAACATGGCGAGTGTGCCATTCTGAAGTGCGCCTTCTTCTATTAGGGTTACCGCTCTGGCAAACGTCGTTTCAACGCCTTTCCACGCCCAAGAGCTAGGCGCACTGTCTGGACGACAACGTAAACAAGGTCGATAGCCTGCTTGCAGTGCTTGAGCTTGGTTGGAGAAATACTCGACGTTCTCTTCTTTAGGCAAATTAGCCGGGCAAATAGGGCGGCAGAATATACCAGTTGTTTTCACTGCAACGTAAAAGCGGCCATCGTAGCGGACATCGCGAGCCATACGCGCTTTTTGACATTGCGACGGGCATAGCACTGCGCTGGTCTCTCCCATTTTTTCACCCTTAAGCATCATCTTCCAATAGAGCTATCTTACTACACAGATTACGGTGTTTTAGCCACTTTCGGAACTCTACCTTACCCAAGCCACATAAAGTCAGAAATAATTTTCTGCAAGCCAGTCCCCTATACCTCACTTGTAACACTATGAATCTCAAGCTGTAATCACGGCCCCAACCAATATGCTTAAATAAAAAAACGATAATGGAAACGATGATTTTGGAACCAATCTGGCATTATTTTGGGGATAAACTAAAGTTATAGAGAAAAAAACACAACAAACAAAAAAATCTACAACGTCTGCTACAAGGAATTGGCTATGGATCTGGAAAGATGCGTAATTGTGCTTCGCAACCACATGGAAATCACCTGCGACTCTGTCGAACACTCACTAGGGGTCATCGAGAACAATCATAGCGATGAAATCTCCGCGATAAAAATCGATGCCAGCGATGGCTCAAACATCCACTCTTATCACTTCAATACCATTGATGAATCTCTGGAAAGCTTAATGAATTTGTAGAGGTTAGTTTTCCATCCTCATCCGCAATCGATGAGGATGGACAGTTCATTTATTGCTAATCAGACGCGACTTCACCTGCTTGCTGCAGAGAATATGCTGTAAGCGGATCAATATCTTTAACCAGTTCTTCCACTTGAGTAATCGCTTCAACTGAAGAGCTATTTTTACGGTAGCTGAGATAAATTGGCCTTTGCCATTCTTTGACCCCAGTGACATTAAACAGTTGCCCTGAATTGATAAATGGCTCAACCAGTGAGACAGGTAAGTACGCACTTCCTCCCTTCTCTAGAATAAAATCGAGTGCGATACGTGCCGTTGAGGTTCGTAGGTACGGTGCTGGTACTTTTGGATGGCGATCTGCATGCTCGGAAGCAAAGCGCGTTCCCCAATCCACATACACGTATTTAGAATCAAACACGGTATCGACACAATCCTCTTGAGTCGACACCAATACCAACACTAAATCCGCGACTTTTTTGCAATGCAGTTCTTCCGCTTTTATTTGGTCGAACGCAAACGCCATATCCAAGGTACGTTCAAGAAGTTGACGATTGAGCTGCTCTCGCCCCATCACTTCAGCCATAAAGCCGTAACCACCAAATGAATCTGTCACAACACTCAAACAGTTCTGTAAGTACGCATCCCAAATATTAGGCGTACCGCCAAGTGTCAGCTGTAAAGCCTTACCACTTTCTAACGATAGCTCTAGCTTTGCTTGTTGCAGCGTCGATACCATGACTTCCGCATAACTGATCAAACGCTCCCCAGAAGAGGTCAATTTGATGTTGTTTCTATCACGAGTAAACAATTGAGTATCAAAGTAACTTTCGAGTTGTTTAATGCGCGCACTGACGGCTGCCTGAGTGATGTAGAGGTTTTCTGCGGCGCGTCCAAAATGCTTGGCTTTTGCGACTTCAAGAAAGGTTCTAAAGACTTTTACGTCCATTTGTTGCTCTCTGCAATATTGATGAAATATTAATCAGCAAGATTAATCGAAACCACAAAAATAATTTGATTTTCATTTGTGCGATTTACCAATAACTTCGCCTTAAAAATTACACTACCTACAATAGCGTCATACACTGAGGTTGATATGTCCGACACTGAATTCCGCCATGGCAAGAAACGATTCTACGACAACACAAAGTTCCCACGTGGCTTTGCTAAGTCTGGCGATTTTACTCTTGCGGAAGAAGAAATCCTAACACTTTATGGTGACACCATGTTTGCCCTAGAAATGGGCGACATCACACCAGAAAATGCGGAAGAAAAGCATTTTCTAAAAGTGCTTAGTCATCCACATAAAGCCAAAACCAAGCTAGAACGTGTTTGGCTAAAATACATCCAACTGGCACGTGGTCGTAAGCGTTTCCACACGCTAAATGGTTGTAAGCGTTCTGCTATCGAAACTAACGATGACTACGAAGCTGAACCAGTATTAGAAGACGATTAACATAGCAAGCCCCGATACCCAGATATAGAACTAGGGTCTGGGGCTTGTTTTTTTATTGCCGGCTATTTAGATAGCTGCGCAACTTTCTTAAGGAAACTGTCACGCAGATGTTCCTGATCGTATTCTAAGTGGTAAGTATTGTGAAAACCGACTTTCAGCTCTACCCCATTGCCCCGTAGATACAGGTTATAACCGTCGTAATCAGAAAACGCTTCTACGCCATCATAGATCTTACCGTATTCGGTTGGTGTCCCTCTTTCCATTACACGCTCATAAGCATGTAGGACTTTGGTCGGATCCAATTGATTTTTCATTGCTCCGCCTCCTTCTTCTTTGCCAACAATATCAGTATGGGTGACGAATGATATCGACGCCACGGCAAGAGTTGAGCTGCGTCAAATAGCGCTTAATTTCTCATATAAATTTATTCCCCTTAGGCCATCACGCACAGCAATAATCGAGCAAATAAACAGCAATAAATACCTTATAAAGCGGTGACGGCTGGATATTCTCACAACAAAAAGTGAAAAATTGACCTAAAACAATGGCGGATCGCAAAAACTTATTTTATAATGCGAATTAATGTTTCAGAGCATCATAAAAATCCAATACTTAGGGGCAAAAAATGAGACTTATCCCGTTAAATCAAGCAGCACAAGTAGGTAAGTGGGCAGCAGCGCACATCGTTAAACGCATCAACGATTTCAAACCAACTGCAGATCGTCCATTCGTTCTTGGTCTACCTACTGGCGGTACACCTCTAGCAACTTACAAAGCACTTATCGAACTGCACAAAGCTGGCGAAGTAAGCTTTAAGCATGTAGTGACATTTAACATGGATGAGTACATTGGTATTCCAGCGGACCACCCTGAGTCATACCGTACGTTCATGTACACTAACTTCTTCAATCACATTGATATCCAAGAAGAGAACATCAACCTTCTAGATGGCAATGCAGAGAACAACGAAGTTGAGTGCAAACGTTACGAAGACAAAATCAAGTCTTACGGCAAGATCAACCTATTCATGGGTGGTGTTGGTAACGACGGTCATATCGCATTCAACGAGCCTGCATCTTCGCTTTCTTCACGCACTCGTATCAAAACGCTGACTGAAGACACTCGTATCGCGAATTCTCGCTTCTTCGATGGCGACATCAGCCAAGTACCAAAGTACGCGTTAACTATCGGTGTTGGTACTCTACTAGACTCAGAAGAGATCATGATTCTTGTTACTGGCCATAACAAAGCGCTAGCACTTGAAGCTGCAGTTGAAGGCAGTGTGAACCACCTATGGACAGTGTCTGCTCTACAACTTCACCCTAAATCAGTGATTGTGTGTGATGAGCCTGCAACTCAAGAGCTAAAAGTGAAGACAGTTAAATACTTCACAGAGCTAGAAGCTGAGAACATCAAAGGCTTCTAAGCCAAATCCAATTAATATTCATAGCTTTCGCTAGCACGATTCGTTATGAGAAAAAGCCACGCATTGCGTGGCTTTTTTATTTATTGATACTTTCCACTTTAACCATTATTAATCAATTAGTTATAGCTTCCTGTTGAAATCGTGAGTTGCTGTATTAAGAAAATGTAAGTGACAAAAATAACAGGCTAAAGTTATATGATTTCACTTCCTAATTACGCAGAATTTTCGCACGTCACATATTCATGACTTTGCATTTCGACAAGTATGTATTGGCTTATTTAATACAAGGAGTCACACATGCAAGTAAGCATTACAACAACAAAAACAATCCTCGCGACTTTAATCAGTTCCACGCTATTAACAGGGTGTTACTGGGACGATCCAGAAAAAGCCGCTAAATACGTCAGTAGTAAAATAGACCGCGAAGAAGTTGTCGAACACTTAGAAGAGCTAGAGGCTCGCGCATCAAAAACATCCGATGGCGCATCAGTTACTCGCGCAGCAGGTACTGAGGGGTACAAACAATCTCTTGAATACATCATCGATGTTATGAAGCAGCATGGCTATCTTGTATCTACTCAAGAATTTGATTTCAGGGCTTGGGAAGAGTTAGCGGGTACCACACTGACTGTGGACGGCATTGAATTGGTTGGGGTACGTAACGCGAGTGAAGGCATTGAACCTGACTTCGCCGTCATGTCTTATTCCGGCAGCTCTAACGGTCAACTATCTGGTGAAATCGTGTTTATTACACCCGACTTTCGTTTTGATTCTCCCGACTACGACAGTACTGATGGCTGCGAAGCATCAGATTTCGAAGGCAAAGAAGTGGCTGGAAAAATCGCCGCTATTCAGCGCGGAGGGTGTACTTTTAACGCCAAAGTGGTCAATGCTCAAGATGCGGGAGCAAAGGGGGTTATCATCTTTAACCAAGGCAACGGTGAAGGGCGAACCGCAGTTGTGAATGGCACCTTAGGTAGTGACAGCAGTGCAACCATCCCAGCGCTTGGCGCACGATTCGCATTGGGTGAGCAGTGGTACCAGAACAGTCAATCCACGTTCATTCCTGTCTCATTAAACGTTTCCGTTCAAGACGAAGTGGTACTCACTCAAAATATCTTGGCAGAAACAAAAGGAGGCAATGATGATCAAGTCGTCATGCTTGGGGCTCACCTAGATTCTGTCCCAGAAGGCCCTGGTATCAACGACAATGGCTCAGGTACGGCTGGGTTACTTGAATATGCAGTAACCCTTGCCAACTTAAAAGCACCAGTGAAAAACAAAGTTCGTTTTGCATGGTGGGCAGCTGAAGAAGCAGGCTTAGTTGGATCGGAATACTACACGAACGACCTGTTCGCGCCACTTTATACACAAGCTCAAACCGAGATCCTTGCTGAGTTGGAACTTGAAGACCCAAGCCAATTAACCCCAGAGCAAGTTGATTTGGTTGAAGCACGATACAACGAACTCAATAACATTAAGCTATATCTCAACTTTGACATGATTGGCTCGCCAAACTATATCTACGGGGTAATGGATGGTGACCTATCTGATACGAAAGATAGCCCCGACAATGCTTATACGGGCGATTTCGAACCTCCATTTGGTACCTCAGATATAGAAGCCGTCTTCAATCAGTTCTTTAGTGAGAAATCTGAAGCTACCGTTCCTCAGGCGCTATCTAAGCGCTCTGATTATGCTGGTTTTGCAGATTGGGGAGTGGCATTCGGCGGGCTGTTCACCGGAGCTGAAAAAGTCAAAACGGCAGAAGAAGTGTCACAGTTTGGTGGTGATATCGATGTCGCATACGACAAATGCTACCATCAAGCGTGCGACGATTTGAACAATGTGAGCCAAACCGCGCTGTATGTGAACACTCAGGCATTGGCGTACGTAACAACCTACTACGCATTTAGTGAGCCACTATTCCCTGAAAAGCAGCAAGACCCAGTCGCCATGGCGAGAGCCTTGAGCGCACATGACTCACATCATGAAAAGCACCGAATCGGAACCAAGATCAAAGCCGCTGATAGCGTCTCGGATCATGATCATTTCCACGGTGACTTCGACCAAGACAGAGACTAAGCCCAAAATAGGGCAAGCCTAGGTTCACTTGAAAGTAAAAGCCGCAGCAAGCGGCTTTTTTTGTGCTCCAACTGACTTTGTTCACATATATCAATGTTAATCACCACTACTCCCCTTTTCCTCGAAAAACTTCCCTCAAGGATGAGCCTTTTCTACTCGCCTTATTTTAGGCTAAGTAGAGACACATCTTCGACTTAGTACATTCGTTATGCAAAAAGAGAAACACAATATTTATCAAGTTTTTACTCGCTTGTTTGGCAACACCAATACCACAAATAAACCTTGGGGAACTATCGAAGAAAACGGCGTTGGAAAATTTAACGACTTTACCCCGCTGGCCTTACAAGAGATAAAACGTCTTGGCGTAACTCATATCTGGTATACCGGAGTGCTTCACCACGCTTTAGTGGGAGATTACAGTCAATTTCGCATCAGTCATGATCACCCAAGTGTTGTAAAAGGTCGTGCTGGCTCCCCTTATGCGGTTAAAGACTATTACTCGGTGAACCCTGATTTAGCCACTGATCCACGAAATAGAAATAAAGAATTCGTGCAGTTAATCGAGAGAACACACCAAACCGGAATGAAAGTGATCATCGATATTGTTCCAAACCATGTAGCACGCAATTATTGTGGGTTGAGTAACCCGCAGGGCACACGGGATTTTGGCCAAACCGATGACACCTCACTGGAATACCATCGCGACAACAATTTCTACTACATTCCGAAGCGGCGCTTTGAAGCACCGGATATCCCTAAGGCCTACCTTCCGCTAGGTGGCGAGTCTCACCCTACGCTCGATACTCCATACCTTGAGTTGCCAGCAAAGTGGACGGGTAATGGTTCGCGTAAAGCTAAACCCGACTTCGACGACTGGTATGAAACAGTTAAGGTGAATTATGGTATTCGCCCTGATGGCACAAAGGACTTTGACGAACTACCCGAAGGTTATGAGCACAAGAACCATCAGGAACATTTTAGTTTTTGGCAGACCAAAAGCGTGCCAGATTCTTGGATTAAGTTTCGCGACATTGCGTTATTTTGGTTAGAGAAAGGTGTTGATGGATTTCGCTACGACATGGCGGAAATGGTCCCGGTCGAATTTTGGAGCTACTTAAACAGCTGGATAAAACACGTTAACCCGGATGCTTTTCTTATGGCAGAGGTGTACCAGCCTGATTTATACCGAGACTATATTCACCTTGGTAAAATGGACTACTTATATGACAAAGTTGACCTATACGATACGTTAAAAGCCATAATGCAAGGGCACGGTACAACTGCTGATATTGGCCGAATTGAATACCAGCTCCGTGACATTGAACATCACATGCTGCATTTTTTAGACAACCACGATGAGCAGCGGATTGCGTCTCCTGAATTTGCAGGCAGCGCGGAAAAAGCTATCCCGGCGATGTTGGTTTCAACTTGCTTATCATCGTCCCCAACTATGATTTACTTCGGTCAGGAAGTCGGGGAATCCGGCGCAGAGGATGCCGGTTTTGGTCAACCTTCTCGTACCTCAATATTTGATTATATCGGCGTTCCTCACCATCAACGTTGGATGAACAAGGGCAAGTTCGATGGTGGTCAATTAACGCCACAAGAAGTCCAGCTACGTCAATTCTATAGTGCTTTACTCAACTTAGCTCAGAACAGTCCAGCTCTATTGGGGCGCTATCACGATTTATACGCCGAAAACCACCAACACTTTGGCAGGCTGAGAAATAAGCTCTATGCGTTTGCTCGTTCCTGTGAGCAGCAAACCCTTATCTTGGCGTGTAATTTTTCTAGCCACGACTCACAAGATGTTGAGCTTCATATACCAAAGAGCCTTATCGAGGATTGGCACTTGTCAAACGGTCGACACACCGTACTGGACCGTTTAAGCGGACAACGTTACTCACTTATTGTCGATGCTCAGAGCGCGTATATACCATTAGTGTTTAAGCCGCTGTGCGCTATGTATTTGGAACTTATTAAAGGCTAAGTGGTGTAGGCGCTTTTCCTAAATTAAGACCTTTTAAATAGCAAAAAGCCAGTCGAATACTCGACTGGCTTTTGAATTTTCATCACTGTAATAGAATCGCTATTTCTTACTATTGACAGCTTTTACAAACACTTCTTGTGCACCTTCAATATTGAGTGCTTTAGCTTCATCTAACAGGCTCAATGCTTTTGGTAAGTCATCCGCTTCTACGGCTTTTTTAATTGCATTGTGATAATAGCTTTGGGTTTCAGGCTGCGCATCTACAGGCGCCTTCTTGTAAGGTTCTTTGGTGCTATTATCTGTACCAATTATCATTCGGCCAGCGCCTTCAATATCGATTTCGATTCGACCTACATTCGCATGTGGAATCGGGATATCTTTTACTTCAGGCAGATAATTACCGCGACCTTCTGCATCCAGTCGTGCTGGGTGAATCACATCCGTTGTACCGTTCAAATCTGAAGGCTTACTGTAAACGATAAGGTATACCGACTCTTCTCCATTTGGTGGATAAAAGTCTTTCTCTGCAACAATTCGGTTACCTAGGTGTAAGCGTGGTTTCTTGTATTCAAAATCGCTACCCTCGTAAGACTCCAGCTCTTTACCATTCTTATCTACGATAATCGCAGATGGGAAGAAAACTGAATCTTTGATGTGGCTAGTAATGGTAATTTCTAACTCACCTCGGTTCGCAGGGATTTCAAAAGCAGCGACAGGACCATTAATTTGTCCGTACTTAAGATTTTGAGTACTCGGGGTGATATCGACCAAAACATTACTTGGCAACTTCATCTTCGTACTTTGAAGCGCGGACAGTGAACTAACTACCTGGGCACTTTCTACCGCGTTCTGCTCAACGATTACTTGAGGGGACTGACAACCAGCAAGTGCAACGCACCCACTTAACATTAGTGCACGAAAATACATACCTTTTCCTTCTTATTATTTTTTTAAATGCTCGCACGAGCGTTTAAAAAAATAGCCGACTAAATGTCGGCTATCTTAACAGGACTTTAGACTTTTAGGACAGTTATAGGTCTATTACCACCAAGCTTCTACTTGGATACCAACAACGAAGTCGTTGTCAGCACCAATAGCAGTCACGTTACCATCTGCATCTGTAACTTGACCGAAGCTATCGCCTTCTAGATCCATTAGGTAGCTACCGTATACGCGGATTTCAGGACGAGCCCAGAAGCTGTCACCCATTGCCCAAGACTGAGCAACTGTGAACTTAGCACCACCGAAGTCTACGTTATCTACTTCACCAGCGTTGTAGCCAGCCTCGAATACTGTGCGCATTGTGTCGTTCCACTTGTACATTGGACGAGCAACTACAGAGTATTGGCTAGAATCGTATTTAGCTGTGCCTAGGTCAGAACCTGCTAGGTATGCTAACTGGTGACCCATCTCCCAAGACTCGCTTAGGTTCATTACACCCCAGTTGATGATACGGTAACCGAAACCATCATTTTGGTCACCAGAGCGATCGTAGTACGAACCTGCGCCCCAGAAGTTAGCCATTTGGATACCGTATCCTGCAGTACCAAGCTGAACAACAGTTTGGTTGAAACCGTTACTCATGTTTTGGTGGATGATACCTGTCGCAAGAAGACCGTCATCACCGTCGTATTGGCCATTCTTGTTCTCTGTTGAGAAGTTGTACGCAAGAGCAAGTTCTAGAGAAGCGTCTTCCCAAAGGCCGATGTTTGCTAGACGTGCATCTGCAATGTAACCCGCACCGTTTTCATCTTCGCCATCTTGAATCAGCGCTAGAGATAGTTTTTGATCACCTACAGAAATGTTCTCAATACCACCACCAGTACCAGACGTGTTTAGGAAGTAGAAGTCAGTGATGTGGATATCTTTACGTTGGTAGTAAGTCTTACCAGCCCAAAGTGTCGCATCCTTATCGAACTCAAGTACGCCAGTTGCTTTTACTGCAAACTGAGCAACGTTGAACTCGCCGTCTTCCCAACCGTTCGCACCGTCAGCACCAGATGCGATCATTGACTCTAGACGCCAAGTTTGCTCACCAGTTTTTAGCTCTTCTGCAAGACCAAACTCAGAGTAGTTGTCGTTTTCGTTACCTAGACGACCAATACCATTCTTCATGAATGAAACATCGCCACCATCATTACCACTGATACCAGTGCCAGCACGCATATAACCGTTAAAATCAACTGCGAACGCTGAACCAGCAGCTAAAGTCGCAGCCACTGCAGCAGCAATTACACTTACTTTTTTCATTATTAACTCCATTTAGGGTTTCTTATATTTCTTATCTCGTCTCAGTCAGACCCAAAAGGCAGAAATGGGTATCACTCAGTAATGAGGTAAGCTGGGAACGTATTCCCGATTTGTTTCAACTGTGGCTAGATTACCTAGGGAGTAATAGGTTGACTTCCTCCACCCCAAACTAATTTAGGGGGGATGAGAAAGGATGAGAAAAAATACAGTACGCCGTTTAAATTGGCTCGATCACAAAATTGAGGGGGAGGAGATAGCTGTCCGATCAAAATAAGCAGAACAAAATGCCAAGGCGCTCAAGTTTTTTGATAAATCCATCATATAAATGAAATAAAATTACATCGAAAATTTATTATTAGGGTGCTTGACCATTGTTGGACAAAGTCTTTTACTAACAGTTCATCCCAGAAAACGTAATCTGAATAAAAAGAACCTAAAAAGATGACCCAGTCTTCACGCCCATATCCTCTCGGAGCCACATTGACAGACAGTGGCTGCAATTTTTCTATCTACGCGCCGAATGTAAGCCAACTCCAACTCGCCATTTTCGACCAGCAAGGGCAGTACACAGCCTATGACATCGATAATGATTACGCGGGTGTGAAGCATACTTTTATTGAAGGCATCAGCGCTGGTCAAAAGTACGGCTACATTGTGAAGGTGGAGGGCGAATCTCAGCTTATCTCAGATCCTTACGCTAAATCACTGGAAAGCGCACTTCACTATCAACCGCCCTTTAATTCAAAAGCTAGCTTTGAGCTACCTAAATGCGTTGTGGTTGACGATAGTTTTGATTGGCAAGATTCCAGCCAACCAAGAATACCACGCGAAGAAACCATCCTATTTGAAACGCATGTCAAAGGCCTTACCAAGCTATGTCCAGATGTTGAGCAAGACCAACAAGGTACATATCTAGGTCTAATCTCAAAGCCGATGCTGGACTTCTATAAACAGCAGAAGATTAACACCATCCAGCTTCTACCTGTTGCCGCATGCATGCACGAGCCTCACCTTCTCAACATGGATAAGGTCAACTACTGGGGTTATAACCCTTATCTATTTATGGCTCCCGACCCGCGCTACGCTGAACAAGATGCTGTCACCGAGTTGAAAACCGCTATTCGTGAACTGCACAAAAATGGCATAGAAGTCATCCTAGATGTGGTGTACAACCACACAGCGGAAAGTGGCAGTGATGGGCCAGTTTTCAACTTAAAAGCGCTCGATGAACGTTTTTATCTCAAGCACGACAAGCATTTTGCCAACTACACTGGCTGTGGCAACACGGTAGACTTAAGCTATCAGCCAGCCCTTAATCTGGTTATGGATACCCTGCGTTACTGGGTATCTGAATACCACATTGATGGTTTTAGATTTGATTTAGCAGCGACCCTTGGGCGAAATGGTGATCACTTCTCCCAAGACGCAGCGTTCTTCCGCGCTATTGCTCAAGACCCAATTCTAAAAGACATAAAGTTGATTGCTGAACCTTGGGATATCGGCCCGAACGGCTATCAAGTGGGGAACTTTCCTTTCGGTTGGAACGAATGTAATGATCGCCTACGTGATATTTCCCGCAGCTTTTGGCGTGGTGACCAAGGTTACCTGAAAGAGTTCGCAACTCGTATTATGGGCTCCCGTGACTTATACAGTGCAGCAAACTGGCCATTCAAACTAACGGTCAATTACATCACCTATCATGACGGTTACACGCTACAAGACCTTGTTTCGTATAAACATAAACACAACGAAGCAAACGGAGAGCAAAACCGAGACGGACACGGGGACAACCGCTCAGATAACTATGGCGTGGAAGGGCCAACCGATAACCCAGTTATCAACGAACTGCGTGAAAAACAAAAACGTAACTTCATGGCAAGCTTGCTGTTTGCTTTCGGTATTCCCCATATTTTGACCGCTGATGTGTTATCTCACACGCAAAATGGCAACAACAACGCCTATTGCCAAGACAACGAAATAAGCTGGCTCAATTGGCAACCAACCGACAGTAAACAAGCGTTCAAGACATGGCTGGCGGAGATGGTTTCGGCACGCCAAGAGTACATGGTACCGTTTATCAAAGCCTTCAGCGGTGAAAAGCGTAACAACAACCGTATTTTTTGGCGACGAATCGATGGCAGACTGATGGAGCACGAAGATTGGAATCGCTTGAGCTCCGTCGCGTTGCACTTAGGTATTGATAAGCAAGGCAATGAGTTGCTGTACTGTATTAACCAAACCAATGCACCAGCTCGCTTTACACTGCCAACAGAGCAAGGTCAGCAGTGGAAGATGGTCTGCAATACCGACTCACACGAGCTGCACAAGACCATTGATGATAAGCAAGTATTGGTTGAGCCGACTTCACTGGCTATCTTCCATTACAGCCACAAACCGGCATAGAGAAAGGAACCACAAATGTCTAAAGATCTGTACAACACCTTAGATCTGAACTTACTCAGAACATTTGTGGTGCTCTACCAAGAAAAGAACATGCGCCGCGCCGCAGAGCGGCTATGTATTTCTCAGCCAGCCATCAGTAAAGCGGTGCAGCGTTTACGCGACCATTTTAATGACGAAATGTTTGTCCGCACTCAGTATGGCATCGACCCAACACCATTTGCTGACCAACTAGCAGATACAGTTTCTCCGATATTAGATACCTTGTCACTGGCGCTCAATAATTCACACGAGTTCGATCCAGCGCAGTTGAGTGGCACTATTAAAGTCGCCCTATCACCGTTTATTCTCAGTTCCATATCCGCCGAATTATACAATGCGATTCTTGCCGAAGCGCCTAATGTTGACGTCCATCTACTTAGCTGGTCTAAATCGACCATCGATGAACTCGTCAACGATGAAATCAACCTAGCGGTGAACTACGACATTCCGCATGCCCCTAAAAAACTTGCTTGTCGAAAAGTGACGCAAGACAGTCTCAAGATGTACTTGCGCAAAGATCACCCTCATCAAGAAGATACCATTAATATCAAGCCCGGCTTTGAATACTCTATTGCATCAATAATTGTCGCAGATTGGAATTCACACCAAACCATCGCCGACAAATTGATGAAGCAGCGAGGAATCGAAGTCAAAATTGGCTTTCGTTCTGAATTGCCATCAGCCATCGCTGATGTCGTCAGCAAAACTGATTTGCTGTTCCCCGCTTCACGCTTCTTTAGCCTCGACAACTTCCCTCAGCTCCGACGAGTTGACGTGCTACTCGACGACTACTCGATAGAGCCCGATGTATTTGCCTATTTCCAAAGTAAGTACCGTAATGAAGCCACTATCCAGTGGTTGATTCGATTGATTAAGTCTATCGTCGACAAACGATAACCACACTATCAGGCGTTCTGCCTGTTCAGATATAACTAAACGTTAAGTCCGCTATCACCGATATTCATTGGCGAGCAAAAGGCCCAATTCCTTATACTTTCTGCATCGGCTAATACCTAGACGATGATAATGATACAAGCCAATCAGCAAGAGAGCCGGCCAAGTTATTGGCTGGCTCTTCTTGCACTTCTTCAATAAACGTTATGCGAAGAAGGAATTGGCTGAGATTAAGAATACGACAAGGGCTCAACGAGATTCCTAGATGAATATGAAGAAAACCATCAACCTATTTACCGCCCTGTGCGCCTTAGTTCTGCTTTCTGTGAGCAGCTTTACTTTTGCAGACAGCTCAAACACATCGGACACAAAAGAAGCTCAATACTTTGCAGCGCTAGGTTTTTCACTCGCAACGACGTTTGATACAGACATGAGAAGAAACATCGGTTTCAGTGCAGGAGAGCTCGCACCACAAGGGACATGGAAACCGATGGCAAGCGTTCAAAACACAGAGTTCCAGGGTTATAGAACCAGCAGAACTCCAAAGCTAACAACTTACACTGCTGGAGCAAACTTCGGCATCAATGAGGCGTCTAAGTTATATGTACTCGGTGGATTAGCCGACTACCGTTCTACCGATTATACAGGCACAAAACACAACGACCGCGCTTTATCGCTCGGCGCAGGTTACATGCATAACTTTGATTTCGGTGGGAATGGATTGCTGCTGACCATTGGCGCAGAAACCAATCTTGTCGATTCAGAAAGCGGTCAAATAACCCATCTAATTACTAGAGTGGGCTGGAGCTTCTAACCGTCTTTTCCTTTTACCTGAGTGCGATTGGGTAACTCACCCCAGCCCCAATTAGGCTGGGGAATTTTTACATCCGTTGCAGAGAGTAGCTCACTGACCTTTCCGAGCTTGCTTTAGAATACTTTGACCATACTCAAACCCAGATGGTGCAAGGCGGTAAAAGTGGGTATTACCCCAACGTAGATTTAACCGGTGCTCTTGGTCGAAGAAGACTTCGAGAGGCACATAACCAACAATATCCGACATCACTGCCAGCTGATCTTCCAAATCAAGATAATAAACAAACTCACTCAGCGGGTATCCTGTACCCAATTGAAACAATTGAGCACCTTCACTGGTATACAGTGCAAATACGTCTGTGGTTGGCTCGACTTCAAAATAAAACGGTTCTTCTGAGTACGCCAATTCTCCGACGTTGCTCTGCCACAAGATGGTGCCTGACTCGATGTCTTTCAAGCGAATATCGTCGTCGCTATATCGGTAAAGCAGCTTATCTTCTCCAACAAATACGACCGATTTCGGACGGTTTTTAAAGCCTTCACTAAAGTCGTCCACCTCGTAATCGGTATAAAATAGGTCGAGTGAAATTCGACTGCGCAGCTCTAATCGATTCGCCACCTTTCGATAAACATCCAAGTGTTCTTCATCGAAGACTTCCAATTGGGTTTCTTCATCACTGAGCCCAACTGAGGCCGAAGAAGTCAGGTACATCGGTAAGTTTTCTTTCGTTGAAAGTGTGTCGAGTGTTCTTGTATTCAACAAGTTAACTACATCGCCATCGGACCCACTTTCAATGCTCACTAGGTAACGCCCCGAGCTGGACAAAAACTCGTTACCTCCCCATGCAGATGCTGTTTTTTCCGTAGTACAGCGTTTGATGATCAAACCATCGGTATCGAGCAAGCAGAAGGTATTTTCAAGCCATATATCGCCTTTCTCTGACATGCCCTTCATCAAAACACCTTTTTCAGCCTGATAAAAAGCTAGGGTTTGTGATTCAGCTAATCGCTCCACATGTTCTTTCCATGGTGAATCATTCGCTAAATCATAACGCAGCGCTTCCACGACTCGGCGATAGACTTTATCACCCCATTCCGACACATCGATACCGGCACTCTTAGAGCTATCTGTCAGTTCATAAACCGGCGTATTTTCAGGGTCAAACGAAGCAATTTCAGGCAAATCGACTTGATATGGGTGCATCCCCCACAGCGCCGATTCTGGTTGAGTGAGCGGGAAACTCAACGACTCGACATCTTGCTCGGAGTAACACCAATTACTCAAGTCATCGAGCGTCCATGTGCCTGCGCGCTCTGCTTTACCGTTGTATAGCGTAAAGCCTTGTTGTTCCTTAACTAAGATCTTACCCTGCTGATCGATCTGAGCAGAAAGGTCACGGCGAAGCCTTTCTTCGGTCAGCTTTTCCGAAGTGGTCATATCAAAGAAATCAAGTGTTTCAACCGCAGCTTGTTCTTGTTGAAGATAGTCGTCATTAAAGTAGTGAACCTGAGCACCTTTAGAAGTCTCGACCAATACACTGTCGCAATACTCCGATACATACATGGCTTTATCATTGCCGTTTTGCTCGGTAAAGATTGGCTTAAGCCCAGATTGCTCAACGGCAAATAAGCTAGCTCTCCCCACTTCAATAGCGTTGTTTTCAGGGTAAGCAGACAGCAATACATGGTCCGAGCCTTCAATGGATATCAGCGACTGGCCAAAACGGGCGAAGCCATCCACCGGATATTGCGCTAATACCTCGCCATTCTCGGTACTGTAAATGGACATTTGCCAGCTGTTTGAGCCTGATGTACTCAATATGTACAACTCCGTGGCGGAATCATTATGGACATAAGCTAGAACATGCTCGATCGAAAGAGGGACTAAGCTTGCTTGCTCTGTCATATAGAAATAGCGCTCTTGATCGCGATAGATAATATTAGGTTCTAACCCTCGCAAACCCTCTTGCCTATCAACCAAGCGCGGCAACCAGTACTGAAACACGGTCTCGAACGGCTCAAGATCAGCGGCTTGAGCATCAACAATGTCACTGAGTGCAAGCACGCCTTGGCCAATATCGCCAGACTGAATGTTAAGAAGTGCAGATTCCGCTTTGATGCGTTGGTTAGCAGCCATACTATCTTGGTGATTTTGCCAACCAACTGTACCCAATACGGCGACGATAGCGACAAACGCGAGGCTGGCAAGCCAAAGTAATAGTCGGTTCTTATCCATTTTCTGATTGGTCTCAATGTCCATTTTGGTCACTCTGTCCAAATTGATAGTAATTATTAAAACATAGATAACCTATCAAATGTCAGAAGCAATAAAAAAGCACTGGTCGAAACCAGTGCTTTCGCTTTCAGAGTAAATTTTTCCCGGTAGTTAACGCAGCGAAGAATACCTAGCCATCGCCGCTTCTTCTTTTGACACTATGGTCTTGCCGATTGGCGCCAACGAGATAACCGCGAGTTTCAAATGCTGCAGCGCAAATGGAATACCAATGATGGTAATAAAACACGCAACGGCAGAAAGAATATGACCAATTGCCAACCACAGGCCCGCAAAGACAAACCACACTACGTTACCGACTAACCCAAATGGACTGGTGCCTATGTCCATCTCTTTTGTCAGTTCATCGCGCGATACGGCCTCTTGCCCAAACGGGAAGAAGGAGAAGTTCCCCATCACAAAGCACGCTCTTCCCCACGGGATACCGATGATGCTAATGAAAGCTAATAGTCCGAAGAACCACCACATCAGCCCCATAAAGACGCCGCCAAACAAAAACCAAATAATATTACCAATCGTGCGCATGGTTACTCCTGTTTTAACCCATTCACCATCGGCTGAAACGCTTAGCCCAGTTCTACCTGAGTATAGTGCTCGACCGTTGGAAATGGGTCATAAAAATGATGCAATAATTCCTTCCACTCTTGGTAAGGTTTTGAGCCTCGAAAACCTTCGGTATGGTCTTCTAACGTTTCCCAATTGACCAACAATATATAGCGATTTGGCTGTTCAACACAGCGCTGTAACTGATGGTTAACGTAACCTTTCATGCTTGAAATTATTGCCTGCGCCTTTGCAAAAGCGCGTTCAAACTGTTCTTCTTGAGATGGTTTTACATCCAAGATAGCCACTTCCATTATCATTATCTTTCCTTAACTCAAGATGAACCAAACTCAATCCGTATACACTGGCCCAACATCCTAAACGTGGCTGCAACTCTAGTGAGATGAACTAGCCAAAAAATTGCGCAGCCCCTTGCCATACCGCCGTCAAGCCGCTCACGCTGCATAGTAGTAATGCCCCTATACGGATCTTTTCTTTTGGCAGAGATTGAGTGGTTAGCATAGCGAGCTTGTAGCCAAGCCACGAAGCTGGAATCAAAGGTGTGGTAATCCAGACATGGTGCCAGTTTAGAAAACCAGCGGGCATCTGAATAACCAATGAAATGATTGAGCTGAATACGAAAAAAGCAGATAAATTGCCTCTTAGTTGATTTGCATCTTGATGTTGAAGCAACAAAGCCATTGGTGGGCCACCGATAGCAGAACTAGTACCAAAAAAGCCAGAGAAAAAGCCCGCGACGCCCATGCGTGCAGGGGTAGGCTCAATCCTAAAAGGCAACAGGCTTACCCCGACAGCAAATAGCACTAGGAGCCCAAGCCAAAGAGCCAACATCTCGGTAGACACCATTACAAGCAGTACACCACCAGCTATAGAGCCCGGTATGCGGCCGATAAGCGCCATTTTTAATCCGCCTATGGATACATTCGCGCGGTGCTTTAGAGCATTGAGAACAGAAATAAACAGAGCGACCAAGCAAATGGGAGCAGGTACGTAATCAGGAGATATCAAGAACAATAAAGGCGCAGCGACAATTGCCAGTCCAAAACCAATGGCAGTTTGCACAAACGAGCCAACAAATATCAGCAGCATGGCGATCAATGCTGGTGTGGTAAACCATTCAGACAATTGGAAACCTTTTATTCAAAATGCGAAAGAACTTAGGCCATCATAGAGCATTAAAATAAAAAGAAAATACAATTATTTAACATGATTAAACTATAGGGTCTGTTGACCTTTCGAGCTGATTTTTGCAGCACTTTGTAGGAAATTTATACAAGACAGAGGCTTTGATGTGTAGCTAGCCTACATGAGAAGCCGATAACGCAGTAGAAATGAACCACAAAGGCTGCCCGAAGGGTTCGGTTAAAATCGTTTTATGCTTTGTTGAAGACTATTTGCTTAGAATGACTAGGCTACACAGTCTCCGCCTAGCCTAAAACGATTTTATCTCGAACAAAATTTAACCGCGAAAGATCAACAGACCCTAGTTATCTAAAGAAAAAACGGCGGGCAATCACCCACCGTTCTACTTAGACCTCGCGCTCATTCGAGGATAACTTTCTCCGCTTATTTCGATATAGGTTGTACGTTCTCTTCATCGAAGTCGTCGGCATAGCCTTTCGGCGGCGGCGTCCAACCACGCTCAGAAAGCGCGTGCTTATCGCTGCGGTCTTTACTCATCTGCTCGGCCATATGTTGCTCAAGATGAATAAAGAGTTGGCGATAATTATTATCGAAACGCTCCCCTTCTGCATCATCTTCCCAAGCCGCATAAAGCAAGTCTGATTTCTTCTCTTCAACACGTTTATAGGTCGATTTCTGCTGTTCTACATAGAAAGGGTGTAACCCCATGACTTTCATGGCATGCCCCCCAATCTCCAACGATGAATGGTAGGTTTCAGATTCAATTATATCGGCGCCCGCTTGGCGTAATAGATAACCATGACCACGGTCGAATGCTCGCGCTATCACACTCACGTTCGGGTAGGTATGTTTCACGTACTTCACCAACTCAACGCTGCTTTCTTTGTTATCAAGTGCGATGACAATCGCTTTGGCATGCTCGATACCAGCCGTGTGCAGCAGATCTGGCCGCGTCGCGTCACCGAAGTAGGCTTGGGTACCGACTCGACGCACCACATCAACCTGATTGGCTTGATGATCCAATACCACCGTTTTTATCCCGTTCGATACCAGCAAGCGATTGACGATTTGGCCGAATCGGCCGATGCCCACAATGATCACAGAGCCTTGTTCATCAATGACGTCAGTCTCTCTATCGTTAGAGGTTTCCTCAAATCGAGGCAAAATCACCTTATCAAACAAGATAAATAGGCCTGGGGTGAGGAACATCGATAACGCAACCACCAGCGATAAGGTTTGTGCGATGTCTACAGGTAGTACATGGTTCTGTACGGTAAAGCTCAACAGTACAAAACCAAATTCACCGGCTTGCGCTAGGCTCAACGCAAACAACCAACGATCGCTACCTTTGATTTTGAATGCCATTCCCAATAGGTATAGCACCAAGCCTTTCAACAGCATCACGCCTATGGTTAGGCCGATAATTAAGAAGAACTCGCCGAACAGAATTGAGAAATTGATGCCTGCCCCCACGGTAATGAAGAACAAGCCGAGCAGTAGACCTTTGAACGGATCGATATTCGACTCAAGCTCATGCCTAAATTCACTGTTTGCGAGCACCACACCAGCTAAGAACGTGCCGAGTGCGGGAGAAAGCCCAACTAGGCTCATTAGCGCCGCAATACCAACCACTAGCATCAGTGCTGTGGCTGTGAAGATTTCACGCAAACCAGAGCTCGCAACAAAACGGAACAATGGGCGGCTTAGGTAGTGTCCACCTACAACGACAATAGCAATCGATGCAATAATCACTAAGCCATAAGCCCAACCAGGAAGCCCTGCTACTAAGCTCAATTCTTCATGATGATCCGCGGCACTTGCTGCAGCAGATTGAGCTTGTTCAATCAGTTCCGGCATTGCTAGTAATGGTATGAATGCCAGCATTGGGATCACTGCGATATCTTGGAACAGCAAGACCGAAAAAGCATTTTTCCCCCCTTCAGTTTTGCTCAGTCCTTTTTCATTAAAGGTCTGCAGTACGATAGCCGTAGATGACAGCGCAAAGATGAGGCCAATGGTCAGCGCTAAATTCCACACTAAACCAAATGCCAAACCAATAGCCATAACAGCAGCAGTGGTCCCAGCGACTTGAATTCCCCCGAGTCCCATTAGACGATTTCGCATCGCCCACAGCATTTTAGGTTCGAGTTCCAAACCAACCAAAAAGAGCATCATCACTACACCGAACTCGGCAAAGTGCTGAATAGTTGTCGTTTCTTCCCCGACTAAGCCAATGATTGGGCCAATCACCACCCCAGCGATCAAATACCCTAGTACAGAACCCAATCCAAGCCGCTTAGCGATCGGCACCGCTATAACAGCCGCCACAAGGTAGATAAAGGCTTGTAGAAATACACCTGTCATCATTCTCTCCCTGAAATCAGTTCATCCAAGTAATGTGTCAGCTTTTCAACTTTACTGGCTTTTTTAAGATCGACTCTGTCTTCCACTAATGCCGTAAGTAGCTGCCCCCACTTTTCAACATGCTCGCCGATTCGGTTTTCTTCTAGCGCGGTACGAGAACCAAACAAGGCGAAAGGTGCAAGGTAACGCATACCCGTTAACGATGCCGTTTGCTCTAATGGATGCAGCAACTCTCGAATGGTGAAATGGTTATAGCCTTTCGATTGATACGCTTCCTCTTTGCCACCAGCGGTTGCCGAACAGAAGAAAACTTTGCCTTCGAGAGCATTTCCATCGGTGCCATACGCAAAACCGTATTCCAATACCAAATCCTGCCACTCTTTGAGAATCGCCGGGGTCGAATACCAGTAAAGTGGGAACTGAAAAATGATGACATCATGGTCAACCAAGCGTTGTTGTTCGCGGTCGATATTGATGTTGAAAGTAGGATATTCAGCGTAGAGATCCACTGTGGTGACATTGTCGATGGATTGCGCCGCGTTGAACAAGGATTTGTTCACTTCCGAGCGATGCTGTGAAGGGTGCGCGTACAGCACCAACACTTTTTTATTTGCCATAAGTGCCCTGTAACAAATTGTGTCTAGGTTGAACCTACACTATTGTCGATATTGAGCAATTTCGCAACGCTGAACGAAATTGATTTTGATGGCTATCCGTTTGAGTTCCATAATAAAAAGCCCTCGAACACTGAAGTGGACGAGGGCTTGATATCACTTTTTACAACTTAACTTGTCACTTTAATTAACCATTGCCAAGCGTTGTACAGGTTTATCGTTGATAGGTAAATGGATTAAAGCTGCGGCAAAGGCCAATACTACCGTCGACCACCAGATTGGCTCATAAGAGCCATAGTAATCGTAAATACGACCGCCTGCCCACGCGCCTAAGAAGCTTCCCACTTGGTGAGTAAAGAACACCAAGCCATACAAAGTAGAAAGATACTTCGCACCAAAGATTTGGCGAACTAAACCGGAAGTCAAAGGTACGGTTCCTAACCAGCAAAAACCAATCGCACCACCAAATATCGCGGCCGTGCTCTCTGTTACAGGCAAAGTAACGAACGCGCCGATGACTAATGTTCGCATCAGATACAGCGCAGACATCACGTGTCGCTTACTGAAACGGTCGCCCATCACACCCCAGAAATAGGAACCAAAGATATTGAAGATTCCTACGTATGCTAATGCCATTGCCGCACTCGAGGCCGGTAAATGTTTATCTGCCAAGTAACTGGGTAGGTGGGTGGCGATAAACATGACATGGAAACCGCACACAAAGAAGCCAATGTGAATCAGCCAATAGCCACGATGTGAGAAAGCCTCAGTTAACGCTTGCTTAAGCGTTTGCGATTGTTCGGCATGATTGCTTTGCTCCGTAGTACTTGATTTAGCCGTGCGCATAAATAGCGCAAACGCCACCATCAAGGTACACAGCATCGCAAACCCTTGCAGCGCACCTTGCCAACCAAACTCAGTCATTAACGTTTGAGCACCCGGGATCATTGCAAACATACCGAATGATCCAGCAGCAGTCGTCAGACCAAACGCTTTAGCAGCATGCTCGGCAGGCACAACTTTCGCGACAGCGCCGAGCACGATGACATAGCTAGTCGCACTCAAACCTAAGCCAACCAATACGCCCAACGACAAATACAGCATACTTGGCTCGGTTGCGATGGAAGTGAGATACAACCCTAACGCATAAGAAACAGCGCCTAGAATAATGATTCGCTTCGCCCCCCATTTGTCTGCAGCCATACCAACAAAAGGTTGAAACACGCCAAACAGTAAGTTTTGTAGTGCAATCGCAAAACTAAAAAACTCACGGCCAGTACCAAAAAAGTCCGACACTGGCATCATAAAAATGCCAAATGACTGCCTGATACCAAGGCAAATAACCAGAATGCCTATCCCTAGCCACACCAGAAGTGGAAATCGAAAAATGCTCATAAATAATCTTAATATCGAAAGTTAGTGATGGTGATGCGAATGGTCCATGTCACCACTCGTTTGGTGACAACCACTGTTCACAGCTTGCTCTGCCAGTACTCTAAGCAACGCGGGAGAGTGGTGAACAATCACCAGCGACAACGCAAGCAACACCGTCATTCTCATGATTTGAGCAAAAAGAGATTGTGAAAACATAGCGCTCACTCAATAGATGATTAAATCGGTTAGTAAAACGAAAGCGCGCAGTGTAGTGACGCGCTAACTATGAATCCAATGACTTTTAGTCACGAAGGTTATGCATAAAACACATAGATTTTAAAAGGAGATCAAACTTTCTCTCGCCAAGTATGAGCTAACGCCATCGCTTCTTTGAGCAATGACCATTCCAGCAACTGATTTTGGTACCGTCCTGCCACACCATCAAACTGAATACCATAGCTACGCAAGCGATAGGCTAGTACCGCATAAAAGCAGTCTACAGCGCCAGCCTCTTCATACATAAATGGCAAGGTTGCCATTGAGAATATGGTTTTGACTCGATCCACCTCTTTCGCAAGTTGCTCGTTAATAATCACAGGCTCTGGTGTATCGAAAGTAAACGGGCATTGTGAGCGGAGTTGAAAAAAGCCTGAATGCAGCTCGGCGCAAAGGCTTCTTGCTACCGCTCTTTGTGCCAGATTGGGCGGATATAAACAGCCTGGGCTTAACTCGTTGAGATACTCGCTGATCGCCAAAGAGTCATGAATGTGCAGTTCTCCATCTTCAAGAACCGGTACTAAAGCAGAAGGAGATAGCTCGGCTAAATACGATTTAGCTTCTGGCTTAGACAAGTCGAGCACCTGTAAGTCAACGCTTTGGTTGCTCAACCGAGCGCAAAGCCAAGCTCTCAATGACCATGTTGAATCGATTCCCACCAACATTTTCATACGATTTCTCCTTGATCTAGAGACTCCAATACTTTCAATGTAAAGCCCTCGTCTAACCAGCCAGTAACACCGCCAATCATTTTCTTAACTGGCCAGCCCAATTTCGCTAGTCGAATCGCAGCCTTCTCTGTTCCATTGCAGTGCGGCCCTGCGCAGTAGACAACAAACAACGTGTCTTTAGGGAAATGCGCCAAACTCTTTTCGTTTAGTCTTGGATGTGGAATGTTGATCGCCCCATTGATATGGCCCGCAGCGAACATATCTTGTCCCCTAACATCCACCAACACAAAGTCTTGCAGCCCATTGCTAAGAGCATGATGCACATCCCAGCAGTCGGTCTCAAACTTCAAAAGTGATTCAAAATGATGTAGCGCCTCAGCGCTGCTTGCGGCTGGAACTCTTGATACGGCACTTGTCATAACACCCTCCTTGTTATTTTTACCCTTCCATTCTGTCTCACTGTTTAAATATTAAACACTGGCGCAAAAGACAAGTATCGATAATAATCAGCCAAACCTTTAAAGATTAAAAGGATAGAGCATGATCAAAGTCGCCATCCTCGCCCACCCTCATGTGTCACTGTTTGAGTTAGCTTGTGCAGTTGAACTTTTCGCACTGCCAAGGCCGGAGTTTAACCCTTGGTACCAAACCGATATCGTCAACTTCGAAAACACTGTCATTACCACGACTGGAGGAATAGGGTTGATGACTCAACATACCGACTCGATTGAGGATTACGATCTGCTGATTGTTCCCAGTTGGCCGACCAAACCTTCACAGGTTCCGGACTTGGTAAGGCAACAGGTCACTTCTTTTGATAACAATGGAAAGCGTATCCTCTCGTTTTGTTCTGGTGCCTTTCTGCTTGCAGAACTAGGGCTACTTGATGGAAAAAGAGCGACTACACACTGGAAGTTTGAGTCCACTTTTAGAGAGCGATTCCCACACGTCGATTATGCCGCCAATGTACTTTATGTATTTGATGGAAAGATAGGTTGCTCTGCGGGCAGTGCTGCTGGTTTAGACCTTGGATTAGCCGTGATCCGCAGTGATTTCGGCTACCAAATCGCAAACCAAGTAGCGAAAAGGCTAGTTGTGTCTGCGCATCGCTCAGGCGGGCAATCTCAATTTGTCGAATCACCGATTTTGGAAGTCCCGAATCAGTTTTCCCAGGCAGTTGAATGGGCACACGCCAATATTACCCAGGCCATCGGTATCGACGACCTTGCGTGCAAAGCCAATATGTCACGCAGAACATTCGATCGGAAGTTTCGCTCTAGCTTTAACTTATCGCCCAAGGAATGGCTGATACATCAACGTATTGAACGAGCAAAAGCAATTCTCGAATCTGAACAAGTCGATATGGAAAGACTCGCCCAACAGGCTGGCTTTGACACCGCCGTTACCATGCGCCATCACTTTAGGAGGCTTATCGGCGTGTCACCAAAGCAATATCAACAACAATTTGCACAAAAGTTGGAATAGTCTGTATTCCAAAACAGCCTCTTACGAACCGTTACACTTTGTCAGAATATTCATACATTCACTGTGTAGCGAGGGGTCGATGGCGAGAAACTTATACGACAATTTAGACTTAAACCTTTTAAGAGTCTTCTTCGTACTGTTCCAAGAAAAGAACACTCGTAAGGCGGCAGAAAGGCTGTTCGTCACTCAGCCGGCTGTAAGCAAATCACTGACTAAACTCCGCCAAACCTTCGACGATGAGCTGTTTGTAAAGCACAGCAAAGGTATCGCCCCAACCCCTTATGCCGAAGATTTGTATCAGTCTTTACGTCCTTTGATGTTCGATCTTGAACACACCCTTAACAGCAAAGAAGATTTCAACCCCGCCAATCTGGATGAACAAATCGTCATCGCGATCTCTCCATTCTTGATGAGCGCCCTCGCGACCAACATCTACACTGAAATCCGTAAACAGGCGCCAAATGTATCGGTGCTGTTCCAGTCTTGGAATCAGGATACTCAATCAGAGATCGAGAGCGGGAAAGTCTGTTTTGGCATCAGCTACGACTTCCATGTTCCAGTGCACAAATCCCTGTATTCAACAAAAATCGCTCAGGATAGATTTAGAATTGTTTGCCGCGAAGACCACCCTCACAAGGGAGAAACGATTTCTCCGTTAGAAGCGACCAAATACCCAGTAGGTACAATACTGGCGCCGAACTGGAACTACTATAAGCCGGCGGCGGAAATTTTGGCTGATAGCCTAGGTATCAAATTTAACATCGTATTACGTTCTGAGTTTCCTTCCGTATTGTTGGAAGCGGTAAGAACCAGCGACATGATGGCCGCTGTCTCTAAGTTCTCGGACTATGAATTTGTGAATGGCATTAAACTGTTAGAGTTCGACTGGGATCACCCACTCGAAACCCCCGATATTTACAGCTACTACCACTATAAGAACCACAACACTCAAAAAACCCAATGGTTAGCGAGCATTTTAAAGCGAGTGATGCCTGATTAGACTGTGAAATCGGTTAGTTCCAGCGAAGAATTCGCACTTCGTTGCCTTCCTGTGGTTTATGCGGGATATTGAACGACAACAATAACGACACCGCTGCCATTGCTGCGCCAATATAGAAAACCAATGCTGGCGAAGTAAGCCAAATAACGCCAAAGATCACCGGAATAACTACTGCGGCGATATGGTTAATCGTAAACGCAACACCAGCCGTCGAGGCCATATCAGCTGGGTCGGCAATTTTCTGGAAGTACGTTTTGATCGCTAATGCTAATGCGAAGAAAAGATGATCAATGATGTAAAGCGCTGCGGCCCATTCTGCTGTTTGTACAAACGCATAACCTACGAAAACGAAGATTAGCCCAACGTATTCGAATATGAGAGCTTTGCGCTCACCTACCACACCAATGAATTTACCGATGCGCTTAGCAAATAAGAAGTTAAACAGGTAGTTAACCAAGAACAACAGTGTAATATCTGCTGCTGAATAACCGAACTTTTCAACCATCAAAAAGCCAGCAAAAACGGTAAAGATCTGTCTTCTTGCACCACTCATAAACGTCAATGCGTAATAGAGCCAATAGCGCTTTCTTAAGAACAGTTTCTTGTTTTGCTGCGTTTCAGTTTTAAACTCTGGAAATGCAAAAGCAATCCATAACACCAGCACAAACCCTATACCACCAGTGATTGAGTAAACCCAAACGTAGTCTAGCTTAATTTGCTCCAGCATCACCCACAGTGCGCCATAGGTAAGCAGCGAAGCCAATGCGCCTACCGATATCAGCTTGCCCAGCATTTCTGGCGCCTCTTCTTTACTTAGCCATTGCAATGAAAGCGACTGCTTCAATGTTTCGAAGTAGTGAAAACCGGTCGACATTAATAACGTGGTAAGCAGTAAACCAAACAAGCTAGGGAAAAAGCCTGTGATTGCGGTACCAAGTGTCAACATCGCCAGTGCAATTAACATGAATCGCTGTTCGCGAATGAACAGCAAAACAAACACCGCAGTGAATGCTAAGAAGCCAGGAATCTCACGCACACTTTGAAGCAAACCAATATCCGCGCCATCAAAATTCGCCTTTTCAATCACGAAATTATTCAGCAATGCCATCCAACTAGAAAACGCAATGGGCACTATGATGGAGATGATAAGTAAAAAGTTCTGAGGTGTTTTCCAGCTGGCTGATTGGGCAGACATCCGATATTCCTTGTCGCGGTATTCCCTAGAGGCGCTAAATAAGTTCGGCGAAATCGAACTGTGATTTAACACCAAATTGATCGTATTCTTAGTGTAAGACAAATACTAAGGACGATTGAGTGCTTTCTAAACTCGACTCTATCACGATATCTACGTTTAATCTGTTCAATTATTTGGCTCCGCCAAATGCATTCTATGATTTTGCCAACATCTATACCGAGCAAGAGTGGCAACAAAAAAAAGACTGGATAAGTAACGCCATTACTCGGCTCAATTCTGACGTCATCGCCTTTCAAGAAGTCTTCAGTGTTGATGAGTTACAGCAGCAAATGCTTGAACTGGGTTATCCTTACTTTGTTAACGTAGATACACCTCACGCGGAAGATTACATCTATTCTCACCCAGTACTGGCCATTGCCTCTCGCTTTCCCATTATAGAATGCGCTGGAGTCGGGTCTTGCTACCCAACTCCAGATACCGCATTCGAATACAATCGCAAGCCTATTCACGCGGTTATCGAACTACCATTGATTGGGCTATGTGACATATACGTTGTTCACTTTAAGTCGCAGCGACCCGCCGATACGGATGACACGCCAAAACCTCTGACCGAACTTTGGCATCAGGAAAACATCGGACGTTGGAAATCAACCATGCAAAGGGGGCTGGAAGCACATCTACTGCACCAATCTATTGTCGATAATAAAAAGCGACATGACCGACCATGTATTATGCTGGGCGACTTTAATAAGCCAATTACCGCCGAAGAGTTCGCAGGTTTAATGTCACAGCAGATATTTCGCCAAGAAGATTCTCATCTGCTGCTTTCACCCTTTCATCTCTATGATGCTTGGGAGCTTTATTCTGCAGACGGCGCAGTCAGCCGACCCTATACTCATTACATGGGAGCGAAAGGTTCAGTATTGGATTACATCTTACTCTCAGCAGAGTTTGCGCCCGCCGCGTTTAATCCCAAAGCCAAAGTGAGTGATTATTTTGTGTTGGACTCTCACCTTATCAATCCTATCTTTGAGCAAGATAAACAGTGCAGCGACCATGCAGTGGTTAGTGTGCAGCTAACAGCCTTGGGAAATGCATAGATAGCCCCACACCAAATGAAAAGAGAGGTCAGGTCACCTCTCTTGTTTGATCTGCTCTAACGCTCGCTCTTTGAGGGATTCCGTATACGGATTGATCTTCCAGTGCTCGGGGCTCCAACCTTTTACGAAACGCTGAAAGTCGGCCCACGCAACGCAAAATAATGGTCGCCACGATGCAATGACAAGCTCACTATCTAGGTGTGGCTGATACATTGCCAACGCATCATTAAGATAGGAAAAGTAAATGTCGAGCAACTCTGATTCACGCTCAAAACACTTTTCATAAGGCACAGCACTACTGATAAACAATGCCACATCTTTCATGGCGCAGCCTCTGCCCACATATTGAAAATCCACAGCAGCTGCTTTTATTTGCTCACCGTCACTGGTTTGCTCGCTTTCACCTATTCTCGCGTCGCTAAAACAAAAATTCGCCAGCTTTGCGTCCCCATGAACCAGCGTTTGATACGGCGCTTGATTGAGCAAGTCATCAATCTGCTCAGCCGCTTGTTTTAGTGGTAAATCACGCAGCTTTGCTAACTCATCAGGCCGGGTCTGCAAATGCCAGTAAGTCCCAGACTCCCACAACCCTTCTCCATGGTGAGAGATATGCTGTGCATGAAAATGCGCTAACCATTTAAGGCAAGGTCTTATATACACTGGATCTACATGTTCTGGATCGGCGTTGCCCAGTGTATTAGGAAAACCAAGTTGCTTAAGATCTTCCATCACAAGCGTTAGCTCACCTTCAATTTCGCCTACAAAAATAGGCTTAGGGACTACGCATTCTGAGCTACACGCTGCGGCAAAGTCGCGATACCAGCTTGCTTCAACTTGATAAGAGCGTAGCTTGCGATTATGTGAACGTGCAGTGTTCCAGCCTCTAGGATGGTCGTTTTTTTCAGGCAAGCGAATATGTTTCACAATCAGTGAGCTCTCGCCATTGGATACACGAACCAACTCACCATAACCGCCCCAAAGTGACTGAATAACTTCACTCTGATCAATGCTGTGCCACCCTAGTTGAACCAACAACGCAACACTATCTTTATCCACTACACTCTCCTATCCACCACATTCGTGCCTACACCCCAAAGCTGCATTTTTGGTCAAAACCACCATAAGCCTGAATCAACATCACGCTATTTCAGTTATCTTTTGTTAATTTTTGATAGATAACTCAAATAAATCAGCGAGCATCAGTTTGAATAATTGGTGGGTCAAACTTAAAATCCTAGTTCTAACAAATATAATAATCGCAAGCACATAGGACGGCTTAAATGAACACCCAAACAGTGGTTGCAAAAGAATCGAAGGGTCAAACACAGTCCCGACAAACAGTTTCAACCATCAACAGTACCGACGCTCTCAACATGGTTGAACATAGCAGCGAACTCTCCATCAGCGTCACTACCCCTGTCGGCACCAAGTTCCAATGCAAAACCGCTTTCATTGGTACCCACGGGAAAAACCTTATCCTGATTGAAGTGCCCAAAATATCAGATGACGATCTAAATTTCTTCTTCCAAGAAGGATTCTGGTTGAACGTGAAAGCCATTTCACCACGCGGTGAAGGTGCAATGATCCACTTCCGCAGTCAATTGGTCCATTATATTCGCGAACCTATCGCTATGGTTGCGATATCAATACCCAATACAATGCAAGTAACACAGCTGCGTAAAGAACCTAGGTACGATGTGAACTTACCGGGCAAGGTCGTCGCTAATACTCATAAGGGAGACTGTGAAGTTCGAGATCTTTCAAAGGGAGGCTGTCGTTTCATCACTCCACCACTAAGCAGGCCTTTTCAAGTAGGCGACACCATTACCATAGACTTGGCGGCTGCGACCCGAGATAAAACACCATTGGCGCCATTAGTAGGAAAAATCTGCAACTTGCAACGTTCGCTGCACTACGCGCGCTATGGTTTAGAGTTTGATGAAAGAGGCAAAGAAAACGCGAAAGCTCTGTTGTCTCAACTGAAATTCAACGGCACAAAACTCATGCTCAAATAAAAAAGGCTCTGCAATGCAGAGCCTTTTTTATCAATCAGATATCTGTCACGAAGTACTAGCCAATAAAAGTAATGTAGCTTTGCAAGATGATCAGGTTAACGATATCAATGAAGAAAGCACCTACGATTGGAACTACCATGAACGCTTGAGGCGATGGACCAAACTTATTGACTAACGATCCCATGTTCATTACAGCGGTAGGCGTTGCGCCTAAGCCGAAACCACAGTGACCACCAGAAATGACGGCAGCGTCGTAGTTAGACCCCATCACCTTGAAAGTAACGAAGTACGCAAACAAGCCAAGTACCACAGATTGCACCGCTAGAATCACTAAGAATGGAATGGCTAGATCGAAGATATTCCATAATCTTAAGCTCATTAATGCCATTGCTAAGAACAGAGACAGGGATACTGTACCTAGAATATCCACCGTTTCGGTATCCACTTTGTGCACCTTGGTCACTTCCATCACGTTGGTGATGAACACACCAATAAATAGCGCGTAAACAAAATCTGGGATCATCAACCATTTGATTTCAAAGCTACTTACCCACGATTCTAGGTATTGAGCACCAGTCACACAGATAAGCAAAATAAATAGTACTTCAATCACTTTTTTTGCGGTGACTTTGTCTTCTTCATACTCATTGTAAGTAACAACTTCTGGGAATTTTTGGTGGGTTTGAGTGCCACGCCCATACTCAGATTCGAAGTTGTTCTTCTCAATCAGCTTTTGCGCAACCGGACTACCGATGATACCACCGATAATCAAACCGAAGGTGGCAGATGCCATCGCGATTTCGAGCGTGTTTGATAGACCATAGCTGTCGTTGAAGGTTTGAGCCCATGCAGCACCAGTGCCGTGACCACCAGAAAGCGTAATGGAACCTGCAATCAAGCCCATTAGAGGGTCTAACCCAAGCGCAGTAGCCAAAGACACACCCACTCCATTTTGAATGATGATATATACGGAAGCGACCGCAAGGAAGATAAAGACCTTCGCACCACCTTTCATTAACTGGGTGTAGTTAGCAGCTAACCCGACGGTACTAAAGAACATCAACATAAACGTGTTCTGTAGTGGCAACGAGAATTCTAAATTTACGCCATTGAAGTGCATGAACGTAATGATACACGCTACTATCAGGCCGCCAACAATCGGCTCTGGGATATTAAACTTTTTAAGAATAGGCAGTCTAGCGTTTACGAAGTGACCAAGAAACAAAACGCCGATAGCGATTAAGAAAGATTCTAGCGGTCCAACCGAAATTAATTGATTCATATAACCTCTTTTATTGTCGCACTCATCTTCCTTAACGAGCTAGAGAACCATTAACGAAAAAGATAGTCTCTTTTTGTTAATTTTTCTCAGGAATTTAGGAATTTCCTATAGCTAAGATCCTTCTTATCGATGCCTCTTGGCATCATTGATTGACACTTTAACTGGTTAAAAAATAACCATAAATTTAGACGGAAGCGGCTATTATTAAAGATAAACTGCGCAATTGTCGAGTTTTACGGGTCAATTCACTCCATACGATCTGTAAATCGTCGTGCACTTCAAAATCTGAAAAATAAAGCGAAGATAAGTCAAACTCTGCAGTTGACCTGCGCTGTTTGTAGGAATTTTGGGCAAAAAAAAAACCAACCGTAGATTACGATTGGCTATGTATTTATATACATTGTGAACAAAATTATTCACTAACAACGTCAGTTGGCTAGGTGACCCTCGGCTTAAGAAGGGTCAATTTGTATATAGCAGGATGCGTGCCAACTTTAAAACCATAATTTTTGCGGTAGATTCAACAGAAATAGACCAAATCCACATTGAGATTTGCATATTGCAAATGCACTATGCAAATAAATGCAAAATACCACTCAACTAGTTTCTTATTATTCGTTTTATTATTAGCCTGATTGATAGTTTTGCCATCACAGCACGTGGAGACAGCGTTGATCTGTTGATACGTTACATTGGCTAACAGTTTTTCTCGAATGTGGTGTAGTTAGTAACTTACCAGCTCAATCAACACACCCTAACAATTTCCATACAGGAATGAGTTAAGATTGTGTGAGTACGAGAAGTTTTCATACTTTTTCGACAAGAGACTTTGTATACTTCGACTCAATCAAAGTTACCTTAACAATCCAATGAATTATTTTAGTACGTTTCTCAAAGGCATGGCGATGGGTGCTGCGGATGTGGTCCCAGGCGTCTCAGGTGGAACCATCGCTTTTATTACCGGGATCTACGATACGCTGCTTGAAAGCATTCGTCGTATTAACCCAAGTGTTCTGGGCATATGGAAAAGAGAAGGCTTTAAGGCGGCATTTAACCATATTAATGGCTTTTTCCTAATAGCTCTATTCGGTGGCGTACTGACCAGTATCGCAACTTTGGCGAAGCTAATCTCTTGGCTACTCACTGAACACCCTATACCTATTTGGTCGTTTTTCTTTGGTCTAATTTTGGTCTCGGTATTTCACATGCTCAAGCAAATTGAGCAGCGCTCACTATCACGTTTAGTATTTTTGCTGCTCGGTATCGCTTTCGCCTACAGCATCACCGTGTTGAAACCATTGGAGCTCGAATTTACTAGTATCAATGTGCTAATAGCAGGTGCTATCGCAATCTGTGCCATGATCCTTCCGGGTATCTCCGGCAGCTTCATACTTCTGCTTATTGGTATGTACACACCTGTACTTGGCGCAGTGAAATCCTTTCAGATCGATATTTTGCTGCTCTTCTTACTGGGCTGTATCGGTGGTTTGCTAAGCTTTTCTCATTTGTTATCTTGGCTTTTGAAACGCTACCGCGACGTAACGCTCATTTTCCTTACCGGTTTGATGATTGGCACATTGCCGAAGATTTGGCCTTGGAAAGAAACGTTATCTTGGCGTACAAACTCTAGTGGTGAGCAAGTTCCTCTACTTCAGCAGAACCTGACACCTTTTCAATTTGAAGCGCTGACATCACAGCCTGCCCAACTTGGCATTGCGACCTTGTTAATGCTGTGTGCAATCGCTCTGGTATTAGGTTTAGAAAAGTACGCAGAGGGGCGGAATCTGTAACACCTATTAACGAGATTAATACAACGGAGCCTTATGGCTCCGTTTTTGATTGCTGCCACAATTTTATCTTTACCCTCAAACACCTACCCAACCCTGTGCTAACATCGCCGCAATACTCACTTACGAGCAAATCTCTACCATGCACCTAGCCTTAAAAGCCTCTGCTGTTTGTGCTGCATTAGCCGTTGGTTTCTTTGCGTCTGATATCCTCAGCGTTTTCAATCAGCAGTCTGACTCAAAACCTATCGACGACTACTGTGTTTTATCGACTGAAGGTTGTACTCAACAGAATGTCACCATGTCTCTTGATTCTGATATCGCAAAACCATTAGTCCCTATACAAGTCACTATCGAATGGCCGAATGCCCAGTCAGACGTATTGTCGTTGGATATGCAAGGGCATGAGATGGACATGGGTACAGCAAAGTATCGACTAACCCGTACTCAAGGCGATCAATTCCAAGGTGAGATCATTTTACCCGTGTGTACTCAGGAACAAATGACATGGTTAGGTACTCTATCTGATGGCAACCAAGATGTTTTCCCAGCAATAAGGATGGAACAATGAGCAAAAACTGGTCTCTTATTTTAGTCGTCGCATTTGCACTTGGTTTTGGTGTCAAAGCGTATCTTGACTCCCAGTCTTCGTCTCCACAATCCAACTCAGAGGCTTCGGCTGAGTCGTCAAACCCAATATTGTTTGGCAAAGATAACCAAGCTGTAGATATATTTGATAGCAAAGACGAGCGTATTCGAATTGTTTATTTTGGCTTCACGCGCTGCCCTGATGTATGCCCAACATCCCTAGCTATGTTAGCAGGTGCGCTAAACGCGGTAGACGACAACCAAAAGTCTCATTTCAGGCCAATGTTTATCTCTCTAGACCCAGAAAGAGATGAAGCGAATGCATCTTACCAATATGCTCAATACTTCCACCCGATGATTGAGGGGCTGTCCGCTCCATTAGATGTGACGACACCACTGGCACATCGCTATGGCGTTATCTTTCGTAAAACCGAGCTTGAGGACTCAGAGCTCAAGTACACACTCGATCACAGCTCCTATTTTTACTTCTTAAAACCAGATGGCACATTGATCACCAAAGTGCCACATACGCTTTCGCCCGCTCCTATCGTGGAAGCAATGAACACCATTACAAGCTCAATTAAAGGAAACTAACATGAAGTTCAAAGCGCTTTTAATGGCAAGCCTTGTGCTTAGCCCACTCGCTCACGCCAAAACTGATATCATGTTGCATGACCCATATGCACGCGCTACCCCGCCAAATGCAGCCACTAGCGCAGTGTTTGTGGAAATAATGAATCATACACACGAAGCGAAGACCATTGTCTCAGCGTCCACTGATGCTGCTGGCAAAGTAGAACTTCATGATGTCATCAAAGATGGCGATGTTATGCAAATGCGCCAAGTTGATGGTATTGAGCTACCAGCAAACGGTACCGTAGAGTTAAAGCCCGGCAGCCTACATATCATGTTATTCGACCTGAAGAAACCACTGGTTGAAGGTGAGAAAATCGATATGCAAATCACGTTTAAAAACGGTGATGAAGTGACGTTTTCAGCACCCATCAAAAAAGTCATGAGTGGTATGCAGAAGCATCACCACTAATTGGCGAAGAAACAGGTGGCATTTTGCCACCTGTTTGCTAAGATCCGTACGTTTATCACACAAACCTTTGGAGGTACTGATGATTGTATTACACACCCACCCGGCAAACTTGGCGAAGACCGCTTAACTAAAACGCCTCTTCCCTCCTTTTGCCCGGTGCTCAATTTTACCGGGGTCCGCTACACATTTGTCCTGACCCTAGCTCTCTATTAATGACATAGACAGAGCAGACTCTGTATGTCTGGGGAAACAAGATGAATACACAAACACATTCAACCATTTCACTACATAACCTTGGTTGGAACATACATTTTCAGCAACAACTAACATTAGAAGAACTTGAACAGTTTCAACCTGCTCGAATCATTGCTCACCATCGTAATGGCTATACACTCTTGTCTGAGCAAGGTGAAAGCACATTAGCAATGCATCATAACCTGCCCTCGATGACGGTAGGTGACTGGCTATTGGTAGATAACGACCAACAGTATGTCAGATTGCTCGACAGGCACTCTCTATTTAGCCGTAAAGCTGCTGGTAGCAAAGTGGCTGAACAATTGATCACCGCCAATATTGATACGGCGTTCATTGTCTGCTCACTCAACGACGACTTTAACTTAAGCCGAATTGAACGCTATTTGGCATTAGTGAACCAAGCTGGCGTTGAACCGGTAATCGTGCTGTCAAAGCAAGACTTATGTGCCAATGCTCAAGATAAAAGGCAGCAGGTTCAAGCGCTTGATCCAATGCTAATGATTGAAAGTGTCAACGGGTTAGATAGCGACAGCTGCCAAGGCATACTAAGCTGGTGTGGCAAGGGGAAAACCGTCGCTTTCATTGGCTCATCTGGCGTGGGTAAATCAACGTTAGTGAACACGCTCATGGGCGTTCAGGCTCAAGTCACGGGTTCGATTCGTGAAGATGACAGTAAAGGAAGACATACTACCACGTCTCGTTCGTTACACTTTATGCCTGCCGGAGCGATCTTAATTGATACACCCGGAATGAGAGAACTTCAGCTAGCCGATTGCGCTGACGGGGTCGCTGAAACCTTTTCAGACATCGAATCTTTAGCTGAGCAATGTCGATTCAGTGACTGCCAACACCAGCAGGAACCTGGCTGCGCGATTCAACTAGCCATTGAAAATGGCGATATTGAACAACGCAGGCTCACTAGTTACTTCAAGCTTCTCCGTGAGCAAGAACGTAATGGTGCCACACTGGCTCAGCAACGGTCCAAGTTCAAGCAACAAACCAAGATGTACCGTTCTGTACAATCACAAAGCCGACATAACAAAAAAGGCTATTAGTTGGTAAAGTCGCCTATCACGGCAAGAGTCTTCATCGTGATAGGCGACACCATTTGTGCTAATTCCTTAAAACTGAAGGCACTCCCAAGTCAATACATTTCAATAACATTAATCAATATATAATTTTACATTTCATTCTTATTGGCAATTTTTCATGTAAAAATTCAATTAATCCTAGACACATCCTCTGCAATGACTAGTATTGTCGTGATCAGTTCAATAACTGAAATCACTACAATTCTATAAAACTATTCATTGCAGGGATAACTATGCAACACAACAATGTATTTGCCCGATTTGCACGCGGAAACCTCGTTCTGCAGATCCTCGCCGGTATCGTTCTCGGCGTGGTACTTGCGACGATCTCTCCAGAGAGCGCACAAAGTGCTGGGTTACTTGGAAGCCTTTTTGTCGGGGCACTAAAAGCCGTCGCACCTATTCTAGTCTTTATTCTCGTCGCGGCATCTATCGCGAATCAGAAGAAAAACCAACACACGCACATGCGTCCAATTATTAGTTTATATTTAATTGGCACACTAGCCGCCGCGCTAACTGCTGTCGTGCTGAGCTTTCTATTCCCAACCACTTTGACTCTGGTTGCGGGCGCAGAAGGCACAACACCACCTCAAGGGATCGGTGAAGTTCTGCACACGCTACTATTTAAGCTGGTTGATAACCCAGTTAGCGCACTAATGAACGCTAATTACATTGGTATTCTGGCTTGGGCAATCGCACTGGGTTTAGCTCTTCACCACGCATCCGCAACGACCAAAGCAGTTTTTGAAGATCTGAGCCACGGCGTATCACAGATCGTACGATTTATTATTCGCCTTGCACCTTTCGGTATCTTTGGTCTAGTTTCAGCAACATTTGCGACTACTGGTTTCGAAGCATTAGCGGGATACGCTCAGCTTCTATTCGTTCTGTTGAGCGCTATGCTGTTCATCGCACTTGTTGTGAACCCAATTATTGTTTTCATCAAAACCGGTGAAAACCCGTACCCGCTGGTATTCCAATGTCTACGTGAAAGTGGTGTAACGGCTTTCTTCACTCGCTCAAGTGCAGCCAACATTCCTGTAAATATGGCTCTGTGTGAAAAGCTTAAGCTAGATGAAGATACTTACTCAGTCTCGATCCCACTTGGCGCAACGATCAACATGGCAGGTGCTGCGATTACCATTACAGTTCTTACCCTTGCAGCCGTGCACACGGTCGGTATCGAAGTGGATCTTCTTACCGCACTGTTACTGAGCGTTGTTGCGGCGGTATCAGCATGTGGCGCATCAGGCGTTGCAGGTGGCTCACTACTGCTTATCCCATTAGCGTGTGGTCTGTTCGGTATTCCAAATGAAGTTGCGATGCAGGTTGTTGCGGTTGGCTTCATTATTGGTGTGATTCAGGACTCAGCAGAAACTGCGCTGAACAGTTCTACCGACGTAGTATTCACTGCCGCAGTGTGTAAAGCAGAACAAAAGAAAGCAAGCTACTAAGCTAAGCTTCCCCAAAAACAAAAATCCCCAGCATGCTGGGGATTTTTTTATCCTTGAGGCTTATCCATCGTTGTCGATGAAAAGTCCATCCTCATTGAATTCGGCGCTTTCTCGTTGTCTTTGCTGGCATCCTCATTACTGTCGGAATCCATAATAAAGTCATCAACTTGGGCTTCTTTTCGCTTCTTTGGCAACTCAATATTACGCTTATACAGTTTGTTCAAAGCTCGAATGATGGAGTGCTTACTCACAGTACCGCTTGATATCTTTTTCAGTAACGGCTTAGCAAGAGACTGTAAGCCAACAACTGAATCCACACCGATATCGCCACCTACCTTATCGCGCAAAGCTTTAGCTGGCTCGTAGCCAAAGTGAGCGGATAAAAACAGCCAGATATATGCAATAGCATTTCCGCTTGGTTTTCTGTCTACCCAAGCTTCTCCCGCATGGTACATCGCCTGTGCATGGCCTTTCTCAGCCGCGCACTCTAACCAATAGCACCCCTTATTATGGCTTTTCTCAACCCCAATACCTTTGAGATAATTCAAGCCAAGCTTCATCTTTCCTTCGGGGCTATTTAAGTCAGCCGCTTTTTTGTACCAAAATACCGAATCACCCGGTGTTGGGGATGGATTCTCGGGCGAAAAACACCAGTCGCCTAAGAACAAGATAGATGGGATATGGAGATCCGCCGCAGCTTGTTCCAGCACCTTCATCGCTTTCTCGTGGTTAACATCGGTACCTAGCCCTTTGAGCAGTGCCATCGCCAGCTCAAACTTAGACGCCGATTTTCCTTCATGAGCTGCAATGGATATTTGCCAGAATCGAGCTCGCTCTTTAAGCACCATGTCCTCTCTAGAACGCTCACTGATTCTAACTACGCCATACATGCCATTGATACTATCTAGTTGAGCTGCTTTCTCATACCAATACAGGGCTTCCTTGATGTTTTTTCGTTCGGCTTCTTTTGCTAAAAATAGAATGGTAGGAACGTGTCCTTCTTCCGCTTGGCGCAGACGTTCTTTATGCTCTTGCAGACGAGATTTTTCTAACGCTTTTCGGTAGGCAATCTCTGCCTCGCGTTTTTCCTGCTCTAATCTTTTCTTGCGAAGCGACAGTGACAACATCCACAGGAACACCAAAATCAGTGATAACCCCGTAGCCCCTATCGCTATACCTACTATACTCATGCGCTAAATTCTTATTGTAAGATGCTAACTTATCGGCCAAAGGCCACAAATATTGAGCTAAAATTCCGGTCAAAGATCGATAAACAACCCTATTTATAGTCTATCGAAGATTTGCCTAAATGGTTATAAAAAAGCCTTGCAACGTTGCAAGGCTCTATATCTAGATCATAGATTATGGATTTGCTATAGAAAGCTGGCTTACCCTTCCGCTTTCTTTTTCGCATCGCTAAGATCAACCACTTGCTGTTCTGGCTTTGAGTGAGTCACACCATTGAACTTGCCACCTGGCTCTATACTCAAGTTGTCACTGTAAATAGTGCCCGTCACACTACCACGATTCAAAATTTCAATCGCCGTTGCATGACAAGTGCCTTCAAACTGGCCATTAACAATCACTCGATCAGCAAAAATTTCACCACTTACAAACCCAGTTTCGCTAATCACAAGGGTTTTATCGACATGAACTTGACCTTCAACATTACCGTCGACTTGAATGTCACTCTCTAGCCTGAGTTGTCCGTTAATAGAACAGCCTTTTGCGATGAGAGTTGTAGCTGATTGCTGACTCTTAGCTCGACTTTGTTTACTAAAGATTCCCATCGAATACCTCTTACTTTACTGAAAATGGTTTCAAAATCATTTACGCCCCAATCAACAAAGGGCCTTGGGTCTAGTGGACGACCAACAAAACGAATCTCGTAGTGAAGGTGCGGACCGGATGACAACCCACTGTTACCAGAATAAGCAATCAAGTCGCCTTTCTGGACAAAATCTCCACTCTTCACTTTGAATTTCTGTAAGTGCGAGTAGGAGCTAGAAAATCCGTAACTGTGCTGCAAGCGTAAGAAGTTTCCAGAGCCTTTGCTGCTTGGCCTTGTTACCTCTACCACCCCATCCGCAGGGGCGTAAACAGGCGTTCCCGTATTCACCGCAAAATCTTGTCCGCGATGAAACTTTATCGCTCCGGTAACTGGGTGCTTGCGCTTACCGTATCCTGAAGAAGTTCGTGCGTTATGAACAGGAGGGCCGCTTGGTATTTGGGTTAACATCACCATTCTCACTGATGATGTAATTGCCGCAGTATCAAGACGTGACTCAAGCTCACCTTCGATTTCCTGCATCCCCAACACTTTTTCTAAGTCACCTAAACGATCTGAAACCAAATTCATCCGTTCTTCGCGGTCAATCAGATCACTTTCTAAGGTCACTTTCAGGGCTTGCAGAGACTCAACCTCTTCGGTCAAAGACATTGATTTTGTCTCAAGCTCTTGCTGCTTCAACTTGGCAAAATCGACTTCATCAAGCAGGTAATAGATCACGCCTGCCGTGGCGATAAGCCCGACAGCAAAGAAATAGCTAAAGCCTTTGAGAAAGTGGCGAAACCATTTGTTAAGGTGAAAATGTCGGGTGCCGTGTATAGACGACACCGAGACTACGACTCTTTCTTTCATAGATCCAAGTAACGAAATCAAAATTGCCAAGAGTCTAGCAAATAACTGAGCACGACAAAATGATCTACCGTATAGCTTCCCACTCAGTTCACACCCACCGAGTAGTATTTGTGATGTAGCCAGTTGCTAACATTCACTCACCAGTGAGTTCAAGAGCCCGAAACCAAGCAAACACTTTTCTATCTGAAGAGAATCTCTTAGAATTTGTGTAATTTTTTCCAGTTACGACCATCATGAATAAGAGTTTACTTACCAACACCGCCGCACTGCTGTTACTCGCTGTGGGCTATCATTTCGATAACCAAATCGCCTTTTACGCTGGCCTATTTGCTTTCTCTGGCGCAATTACCAACTGGCTTGCCATTCATATGCTATTTGAGAAAGTACCCGGACTGTATGGCTCAGGGGTGATTCCAGCACGTTTTGAAGAATTCAAAGCTGCAATCAAAACCTTGATGATGGAGCAGTTCTTTACGTCAGAAAACATCGACCGCTTCCTCAATAAAGAGATGTCTGGTGGGAAATCACTTAACCTAGAACCCATTTTAGAAAAGGTAGACTTCAACCCAACTTTCGATTCGCTTGTTGATGTCATTGCAAACTCTTCATTTGGTGGAATGTTAGCGATGTTTGGCGGCACAGAAGCGCTTCAACCTCTAAAGCAGCCATTTGTTGAAAAGATGCAGCAATCTGTGGTGGAAATTAGCCAAAGCGACACCATCAAACAAGCCATTAAGGACCAGTTTGAATCCCCTGCAATGATGGATGAAATTAAAGAGAACATCGAAAACATCATCGACCAACGCCTCAATGAACTCACTCCAAAGTTGGTGAAAGAAATGGTACAGAAGATGATTAAAGAGCATTTAGGCTGGTTAGTCGTATGGGGCGGTGTGTTCGGCGGTGCAATCGGTATTGTGTCGTCATTTATTGCCTAATACCGACTTGAAAATCTCAAGCTAAAAAAAGGGGAGCACTTGCTACCCTTTTTTAAATATATAAACAACAACCTACAACGTAGACAGTAGTTCTGGATTCAACCCGAAACTGGTTTTGTGTTCCTCAATGACCACTTCGCTGCGCGTTTGTATCACACCAGGTAATGTCCCCAACTTACTCGACATGAAGCTCTGATAAGCTTTCATGTCTTTCACTCGAACCTTAATCATGGTATCGAAGTCACCCGACAATGAATAACATTCTTCAATCTCTGGCATTAGAGACACTGCTTCTGCAAACTTTTCGAAAATAGAGAAACTGGTTTGGTCTAAGCGAATGTGGATGAACACTTGTACGTCTAAACCTAATTTTTCAGAATTAAGTTCAGCATGGTAGCCCTTAATGTAGCCTTCTTTTTCAAGTCGCTTCACTCGATCTGAGCAAGGAGAGGTGGTGAGGTTAACCATCTTAGCTAATTCGACCATTGAGAGCCGCCCTTTCAGATGCAAGGTACGCAGGATCTCTCTATCAATTCTGTCTAAATCCATGTGAGCCACTTTATTATCTTATTTGGGAGAAATAATATCGTGAAAAATCAGAAAGCGGCAGCTCTCCGAATCAAATCAGTGACTAAGGTAGAATTGTATGGAAGGTAGACTAAATAACGCGGACGTTTGAAAAGTCAGTTTGTGTGAGTTCTGAACGGTGATTGCATACTCGACAGAACCCCTGCTTTTCCATTTTAACGTAATGCCCACCTTGGAACAGACTGCTAACCAAACTCTGTAACACCGTTTTATCCTTTTCGGTCTGACACCTTTGCATCACGACTTTATGGTGGGTGTCTTTGCGACAGCAGCTGCAGTAGGCCTTAGGCATTTTGATTTCTCCCAAATAAAACGGTTGTGTTATTGATAATCGACACATTGTGCGAGCATTGGTTCCGATCGCTCAAACTTTAGTCGCAAAAGCGTGATGCACGTTCAATAAACAATCGGTTTCACTTCAAAAACTGTGCTACTACCACTTTAGTGTGAAGCTAAAACACAAAAAGGCCTGCATATCTGCAGGCCTTATTCTTAACAAAATTCACATCAATTAGCGTGGTTACTCAAGCTCCGTTAATTGCTTTTCAAATTTAGCGTGTTGAGCTTTCACAGACTCTTCTGGCTCACCAGTCATGATGCTCACAACATAGATTGACAACGCAGATAGGATGATTCCCGGTACGATTTCATACACGTCGAACCAACCTCCCGATAGTTGCTTCCAAACTACGATGGTAACACCACCAACAATGATACCCGCAAGTGCACCGTTACGGTTCATACGAGACCAGTACAAGCTCATAACAACAGCTGGGCCAAATGCCGCGCCGAATCCAGCCCAAGCGTAAGATACTAAGCCAAGAACAGAGCTGTCTGGTGTCATAGCTAGAACAAGAGCAACGATCGAAATTGCCACTACCGCAAAACGACCAACGCGAACAATTTCATCAGAGCTTGCATCTTTCTTGAATACTTGTTTGTAGAAGTCTTCAGCAAGTGCAGACGACGAAACAAGAAGCTGTGAGTCAGCCGTACTCATGATCGCAGCAAGAATCGCTGCCAATAGAATACCGGCAATCACAGGGTGGAACATTGCATTTACCAGCAGCATGAAGACTTTTTCACCATCTTCAAGTACTTCACCACCAGACTGAGTAACGTAAACCAAACCCACTAGACCAACTAACATCGCACCGATCATAGAAAGTGCCGTCCACGTTACCGCGATACGACGAGCTGTACCTAAATCTTTGTTAGTACGTGTTGCTTTAAAACGCGCAAGGATATGTGGCTGACCAAAGTAACCTAGGCCCCAAGCAGCTAGCGAAATAATAGCAATCGCCGACAACGGCTCACCTTTCGCATCATTCCATAGCGTGAGCAGCTCAGGGTTGATAGCAGAAAGATCGCTGGTTAGCTGACCAAGGCCACCATTCATCGCCGCGATTGGCACAATCAACAGCGCTGCCGACATCAATAGACCTTGAACTAAGTCAGTCCAAGATACCGCTAGGAAGCCACCAAATAGCGTGTACGAAACCACACACACCGTGCCGATAATTACAGCGGTGGTGTAATCTAAGCCGAATACTGTTTCAAACAACTTACCACCTGCTACTAAGCCCGAGCTTGTGTAGAAAAGGAAGAATAGAAGAATGAAGAACGCAGCAATTGTCTGAATAAGCTTCGAGTTATCATTAAATCGACGTGATAAGAACTCTGGTAGAGTTAATGCGTCTGTTGTGATGCTGTAGGTACGTAGGCGTTTTGCACAGATCAACCAGTTCAACCATGTCCCTACTAATAAGCCACCAGCTAGCCAAAATGCTTCAATACCAGCAGCGTATGCATACCCTGGTAAACCAAGCAGTAACCAACCACTCATGTCAGATGCACCAGCAGAAAGCGCTGCAGGCCAAGGCCCTAACGAACGGCCACCTAAGAAGTAGTCGGTAGAGTTTTTCGTTCGTTGATATGCAATAACACCAATCGCGAGCATCATGATCAGATACGCGATAAATGTGGTTGTAATAGCAAAGCTATTTTCCATGTGATCGTCCTCTTTTAAAAGATCGCACTTTATGTCGTTGCCCCTTGTTAGGGGCAACAGAATAAAGCGTTAGTGGGCTTCGCTTCCAAGCTCTAGCAAGGTCGCATTACCACCCACCGCTGTTATATTTATTGTTCTTGTTCTTTCCGTGATAAAACGAAGAGACAAATGTGGATCGTGTGCGACAACTAAACACTCAAGATCCGTTTCAGATACTAGACTTACAATTGCGCCTTCACGCTTTGCTAGTGCACGGTTGATGCTTTGTTCAACCGATGGATTCCCAACATAGCCAACACTTCTTACATCCGACTCCAGCAGCTGATGGTATGCATCAAATGAAGCGAATTGGACTAGGTTGGTCGAAATTGAAGATTGCGTATACGCAGTCTCCAAAGCGTTAGTCAGCTCAGTATCATCACTACAAACAATGACGCTGTTACCAGCGATGAGTACTGCAGTTAATTGAGCCACTAACGATAATTTTGCCTGCTCACTCGTATCGTCTTGAATCAGCAATGCCACCCCACGCCCCGCGGTATACAACTCGTTGGTTTCCCCGGTAGGGCCAACTAATTGATGCGGTTCTGCCAGCAAGGTTGATGCCTGCTGAACATGGTATGAGATAACTTGCGCCAACTTTGGCGATTCAGACTCTAGCTGAGATTTAAGTGAAAGTAGGCACTCACATTTGACATCAAAGTCTGTGAGATTCCAGTTTTCCCACGCCGCAAAGGCATCAGAAAAACGAGTTACTTGATGAACCATGGTTATTCTCCTATTGCGGCTACTGCGAAATTTGAACTTGTGTAAAGCGGAACAAGTAATGTGGACCACCCGCTTTCGGGCCTGTACCAGATAGGCCTTGACCACCAAATGGCTGAACACCTACCACGGCACCAACTTGATCACGGTTGATGTAGCAGTTACCTACTCGAGCGTGTTTTTCAATCCAGCGGTAAGTCGTTTCATTACGACTGTGAATGCCCATGGTCAAGCCAAAACCGGTTTGGTTAATTTGCTCAACAACATTGGTCAACTCGCTCGCTTTAAAACGAACGATATGCAGAATTGGTCCAAACTGTTCTTCTTTCAGACATGAAATGTCGTCAATCTCAAATGCCGCAGGCGCTACAAAGTCGCCATGAGTACACTCATCGTTAAGCTCTAGTTGAGCCACTTTCTTTTGAGATTGAGTCATAGATTCGATGTGAGCCAAAAGCTTTTGTTTAGCGTTGGTGTCAATCACCGGCCCAACATCCGTTTTATGTAGATAAGGAGTGCCAACATTCAGCTCGTTCATCGCACCTTGAATAAGTGCAACAATGCGATCAGCGATGTCCTCTTGGACAAACAAAACACGAAGTGCTGAACAACGTTGACCTGCAGACGCAAAAGCAGAACGAATCACATCACGCACCACTTGTTCTGGCAGTGCCGTACTATCAACAATCATAGCGTTCTGGCCACCTGTTTCCGCAATAAACGGAACTGGCGCTGCATCTCGAGACGCCAACGTCTGGTTAATGCGTTGAGCCGTCGCTGTCGAACCAGTAAAAGCAACACCTGCAATCGCTGGGTGAGACGTTAGTGCGCTGCCGATGTCAGCACCACGACCTGGTAGCAATTGGATGGTTCCAGCTGGGAAGCCCGCTTCTGCCATCAAATCCACTGCGCGCGCGGCAATCAAGCTGGTTTGCTCCGCCGGTTTCGCAACAACAGTATTACCAGCAACCAACGCTGCCGTTACTTGGCCAAGGAAAATTGCTAATGGGAAGTTCCATGGGCTGATACATACAAATACACCACGGCCTTGACGTGAAATTCGGCGAGTAACACCATCAAACCCTTGCAGTTTGAGTTCACCTAAAGCATCAACTTGCTTTGCATAGTAACGACAGAAATCGACCGCTTCACGTACTTCATCAATACTGTCATGAATCGTTTTGCCCGCTTCCTGATGACACAGCGCGACTAACTCTGCCAAATTCGCTTCTAATAAGTCGGCTAACTTATCTAACGCAGCGCTACGGGTTGCTTTGTCGGTTTGAGACCAAGACTGAAATGCTTGCTCGGCACCTTCAATTGCAGCGGAAACATGATCAAGGTTAGCAAAAGCCACTCGACCCACTTCGATTCGTCGATCGTAAGGTGCTTTAACAGGCTCTGTCTCACACCCAGCCTTGATCATGCTTTCGAAATGAGATTCGCCATTGATCATTGGACCCGCATTCCAAACCGTGTTTAGGTGCGCATCAACTTGAGCTTCAAACGGCTTCGCTTCGCTTTCAATATCAACGTTAACACCCGCTGAGTTACGGCGTTCTGGGAATACTTGAGGTGGCAAAGGAATTTTAGCGTTGTTCAACGTATCGAACTTAAGCAGCATATCAACAGGGTGTTGAGTCAACGTTGCTACAGGGCAACGAGCATCCACCAATCGATGAACAAACGAGCTGTTAGCACCGTTCTCTAGTAGACGGCGAACAAGGTATGGCAGCAAGTCTTTGTGGCTACCTACTGGCGCGTAAATACGTACAGACTGCTGATACGCTTCCATCGCATGGTTGTATAGTGAGTCCCCCATGCCGTGTAAACGTTGGAATTCAAAATCTTTATGCTCAGCCATAACCGCAATTGCGGTGACTGTATGGGCATTGTGGCTAGCAAATTGTGGGAAAATGTTGCCACGCACATTGTCACTCAAAAGGAATCGAGCACACGCGAGGTATGCCACATCAGTTGCTTCCTTACGCGTGTAGACAGGGTAATTAGCGTAGCCCGACGTTTGAGACCATTTGATTTCACTGTCCCAATATGCGCCTTTAACAAGACGCAGCGGGATTAAATCACCCTGCTCTTTTGCTAAGCCGTTAATCCATAGCAGAACAGGTAGAGCACGCTTAGAGTATGCTTGAATTACTAGACCAAACTTACCCCAGCCTTTAACTAATTCGCTGCGATAAACTTTTTCAAACAGTTTTAGCGAAAGCTCTAGTCTGTCGGCTTCTTCTGCATCAATTGTGATAGCGACATCTAGCTCGACTGCACGGCGCAACAGTTGTTGCAGCGTGTCGTATAATTCGCTCATAACGCGCGCTTCATTGGCGACTTCATAGCGCGGGTGAAGAGCTGAGAGCTTGATCGATACTGAAGGTGCAGGGCTATTGGCATTGGCTTGTGCAGTATTTTCTCTACCTACCGCTTCAATTGCCATTAAGTAGTCTTTGAAGTACTTGTTTGCATCAGCCGTGGTCAGTGCCGCTTCACCCAACATATCGTATGAGTAAGTGAAGCCACGTTCGCGTAGTGGGCGACCATTTTTCTGAGCTTCGGCAATGCTGCGGCCCAACACAAATTGGTGGCCCATTACTTTCATGGCTTGGTGCATCGCTTGACGGATAACGGGTTCAGAAAGCTTGTTAACTAAGCGATTCATCGCTTGAGTTGGGCTCTTAGATTCTTTTTCAGATAAGCCAACTACTTTACCTGTGAGCATTAAGCCCCAAGTTGAAGCGTTAACAAACACAGAATCTGAGTTCTTTAAGTGAGATTTCCAATCTGCCACACTGAGTTTATCTTTAATCAGTGCATCAGCGGTTGCGGCATCAGGGATCCGCATAAGCGCTTCAGCTAGACACATCAACAAGATGCCTTCTTGAGTATCTAGGCTGTACTCAAGCAGCAGAGCGTCGATCATTTGAATCGACTTTTTATCAGCTCTAATAGCCTCAATAAGCAGAGTCGTTTTGGTTTCTATCGTTTGCTTCTCTGACTCAGAAGGCGTTGCTAACGGTAAAAGCTGATTTAGCCATTGGGATTCGTCCACCATATAAAGTGGCGAGATCAGCGACCACAATTTGTCGAGCGGCTGCCCTACAAATTCTGCTTTCAACACATCAGTGGCTGTAAACATGGTTTTTCCTCAATCTCACACTCGAATAAAGTTCGAGTTTCCTACAATGGCTGCAGTGTATTTTGAGCTTGAGTTGAATACTTGTCAAAAACTCCGAGTTTTTTGCTAAAAACTCTGGCTATTAACAAAACAAATACAGAATCACACCAATAAGGGCAATATATTATGTTGTAAATGTTAGCTTCATTAACATCTAATATTCATCATTTATATACACGATAGCGTCCTCACTCTCAAACGGTGAATATGAATGAAGCCTATATACCCAAGTAACCTCAAGATGCGTGGTTCAGCGAGAATTGCCTAGTTTGCAAACGCGGCAACGATTCGACAATCTAGTGGTTTTAAATTGAGAATCGTAAACAACGTGTGCGAGCTAGGCAAACTCGCCCTTTGGGAGCGTATCACTGGCTCAATTTCTACGTTAAATGCCTTGGAAAGAACCCGTTATTCCGCTGCGCCATTTGCCTTGAACTTGAACCAGTGATAACGCTCTGAATCCTTCATCTTGAAGCCACTTGGGTATAAGACAAGGTCATAATTAAAAAAGATAGGGAATATAGGTAATAGCCAGTCAGCTAGCGCTTTGTCGGTGTTTGACAGTGCAGTTTTTTGTATTGGGAAGGAGAAACGCCCTGTAGACGTGTAAAGGAATGGGTAAACGTACTTTGACCAGAAAAACCTGTAAGTTCAGCCACTTGGCCTAAAGATAAGTGGCCTTGCTCAATTAAAACTTTGGCCATATCAATACGCTTACCGAGCACGTACTGATGAGGTGTTATCTTCATCTGCTCTTTGAACAGCATATGGAACTGGCTTTCACCGAGGAAAACACTCCCCGCTAACTGAGCAACCGTAATCTTGCGTCCTAGGTGCTGCTCGATATATCGGTCGATCGCTTCCAGATCAAATCGAGAGTCCCTTTTAGCGGTTTCAAAAGCCGAAATATGGCGTTGTAATAAGGCAACCACTGTATCATTACAAGCACGGCTAAGTAACAAGTCGTTCGGATTTGCTTGCATTTCACTGACCAACATCTGGATGAGTTTTTGAATTTGGTTATCCAGCTGAAAATAAGTATCAGAACGAGATAAATCGTTGATGCGTTGCAACATTAGTGGGTCGTCACCGCTTGGCAAAGGCATATTCAGAACCAAGATATCCGATTGGCTCATTAAACTACCAAACGCATGGTCTGAACCAGAAGTCACCACGCAACCTTGGCCTGGGCCGACCAAATTGCCCATACCACCGACTTCAAACTCCGCCTGGCCTTTTAGCCCAATCACTACTTGCGTGTATTGGTGATCATGGCAATCCATATGCGAAGGCAAAGTGACAATTTCGGCCGGGGCAGGCGACAAAACTTTGGCTTTTTCGCAATTTTCAGCAATGGATAACGGCGTTTTTGGTTTCATTGAGTCAATTCAGTGGAGTGATTCCATCTAATGGTATAACAAAATTATCAGCAACGACACTGCCTTTAATAGCGCTCCATTGATACAAAACTACGCTCATAGTCGCTCGAATTTCGAGATGAAATTTTGTACAGGCCACACTCTGGAACAATGATCAAGTGCACATTAATTACGGTTAATGTCTGTTCAATCTAGAGAGATGCTGGCTCAATCAAATTCTAGGCTTGCATATTTTATTATTACGACCAAAATGGAACGTGCACATAAAGTAAATAGGATAACTCCGCCGTCTATCGGATTGTTATTGAAATGTTTTTTGTGCCAACAGGAATAGAAATTGCATTATGAGACAGCTTATTAATAAAGCCGTCAAAAGTTTGTCTTTTCCACATTTTGAAATGTGGAACACTACGTTAATTTGTTGCAGGGACCTATGATAACACGTCGCATCCCAGCGCTATTGCTCGCGCTAAGCCCTTTTTGGGTATCTGCATCGGTATATGCGGAAGAAGCTAACCAGGTAGACCCGGTTACCGCCATCGATGAAAAGCTAAGTACAAAACAGGCCGAACTGGACTCTATTTCTTCAGATTTTGATGCCGAAAGCAGTAAGCTTCAACAACTCAAGAATGAGAACGCTCGTATTACAAGAGATGGGCAAGACCTCAATGCTAAACGCAACCGTGCTAAATCCGCTTTAGATAAACAGTATGCACGCCTGCTAGACGACCCAGATACCGATTTGGTTTCATTTCAAAAGAAATACCAAGAGTCATGGGCGGCTGTTAAAGACAATCAAGCTCAAAAGCTAGAAAACGAGCAAGCCATTACTGAAAATGAAATGCGCTTATCTCAAATCAAGCAAAAACAAGCGCGTCTGAATACAGAATACTCAAACCTAGAAGAGCGCCGCGTTGAAGCACGAGTAAAACGCTTGGAATCAGAACTGCGCGAAAGCAATGTTCTAGAAACAAGCTATAAAACAACGTGTTCGACTACTATGACCCTAGGTGAATGTGCAAGCCAAGGTGCTCACCTTACCAAGCAGAAAGCTGTAAAAACGTTCCGCTCTAACTTACTAGATAGCTTAACTGAGTCAGTGGTAGCTAAGCGTAACTTAAAAGGTGTTGAGCTGAATATTCATATCCAAGATAGCCAAATGATTCGCAGCGGCTTCGAGGGCAACAATGAGTACTTCACTCAAATGCAAGCTCAGCTTCAGGCTAAACCAGAAGCCATTGCGGCATGTAAACTGTTAAACGTGTCTTCTCGCTACTGTCTTAAAGCAGAATCAGCTTCTTCATCGAAAAAGAATGATAAGAAGTGGGCTAACGTGACGGTACGTTCAGATCAATACAACGATTCTGTTACCATCAATGGCATTACTTACGGTGCAACTCCTGTAGAAGTGGTTTTGCCAAATGGCCGCCATCAAGTTACGGTATCGAAATCGGGCTTCGAAACATACAATCGAGTTATTACTGTAAATGGTAACGACACTGTTTGGGTCAAACTAAGACCAAACAAAGACAGCTAGTTCAGATTAGAATCTGTACAGAAATCGACGAAAATTTTGTCAGGTTTCACAAAGATTCAGTAAAAACGCCATTTTGTCATCAAGTTATCGCAAGATAGTTTCTGACAAAATGGCGTTTTCGTTTAGAATGGCCTAATTAACTAAATTTATTTATTGAAGTAGAAAGACAATGCGACAAGGTTTACCCGCTCTCTTACTTGCTCTATCACCTTGCTTGGTAGCAACGTCCGCAATGGCTGAAGGAACGCCTTCTTCAGTGATGGCCATCGATGACGCTTTGTTCACTAAGCGCTCGGAGCTTTCCCAAGCTCAAAAAGATAGAGACAGTCAAAAGCAGCTTGTTGAAGGTCAGCAAAGCCAGCTTACTCAGCTCGATAAGCAAGCCGAAAAGCTGACTGCCCAATTAAACAAAGCTAAAGCAAACCTTGAGCGCGATTATCAGCGTATGATCGACGACCCTGAGCTCGATCTCACTTCAACCCAAAACACCTATCAACGAGCTTGGGCAGACGTAAAGCAAAACCAAGTTGCTCGACTTGAAGCTGAACAAACGCTACAAGAATTAAGCGCAGAGCTAGACCAAAAACAATTGGCCGTTGATGCCATCGAAGAACATATCGCGAAGCTCGATACTGATAAACTACGTGCACGTGCAGAGCGCTTAAAGGGCGAACTACGTGAGAGTGGTACTCAAAAAGTCAGTTTCACTAACGTATGTAGTAACAGCATGACACTTGCTCAGTGTGCTAAACAAACTGAAGATCTGGCGTTGCAAAAAGCCGTTAATCAATTCCAAGCTCTGCTTATCGATGACACTAGTGAATCAAAACTGGTTAAACAGAATCTAAACAAAGTTTCTCTCAACATTCATGTACTGCGCCATAAAAACATTGAATCTGGTTTCTACGACGGTAAGCGCTTTAAATCAGTCATGGATGTTGAGCTGGATGCACGCCCAGCAGAAGTTACAGCTTGTACCTTGCTTGACCTCAACTCCAAATACTGTTTTGCGCCAGGCGAATACAATGCAGACCAAACTCCGCAAAAAGAGACGGCATGGGTTAACTTAACCGTTCGTTCTAATCAGTATAACGACAAAGTCTTGGTAGATGGCGTCAACTACGGCAGCTCACCAGTTGAGATCATGCTACCGGTTGGCCCACACATGATTACCGTTAAGAAAGAAGGCTACAGCTCTTTCCACCAAGAACTTAAGATCAGTTCTGACCATACCTTACGTGCAGTATTACGAGAAAATGAAAATAAACTCGTTGCTGGTTACAAGTTCGCAGATACCATGCCTAGCGGTGGCAAAGCGCCAGGGTTAGTGACCTTAATCGCTGGAGAGTATTTGATTGGGGAGAACGCCTCGCACCAAGTCGACCTTGATCATGCTTTCGCAATCGGTGTCACTCCAGTAACAGTTCAGCAATTTGAGCATTTTGTGAATGTGACCAATTACCAGACCGATGCCGAACTTAAACATATCTGTACAGCGGTAAATAATTCAGAAGTAACGCCTGTTCCAGACAGTTACTGGAGAGATCCTGGCTTTAAACAATCCGCTAATTCACCGGCTGTCTGCATCAGCAGAAGCGATGCTAACGCCTACACGCGTTGGTTGAGTAAGCAAACTGGATTTAGCTACCGACTTCCGACAGAAGATGAGTGGGAAATCGCAGCTCGCTCAGGAAGCCAAGACAAGTACTGGTGGGGTGATAAATTTATCCCAGGTGAAGCCAATACGGGTTGGGGCGGTACACCATGGTCTAACAACAGCACATCTCCGGTAACAGCCTTTGCTCCTAACCGCATGGGCATCTACGATATGGTCGGTAACGTTTGGGAATGGACGAATGACTCACGTGGTGTGACTAAAGGTGGTGCATGGAGCTTCTCTCCAGCAATGGCAGCCGCGCATCAGCGCTTATTCATGGCTCCTTCTGCAGCTTCCAACTATGTCGGTTTCCGTGTCGTAAGAGACCTCGACTAACATCTTGAAAAAGGGGGGAAATCCCCCCTTTCTTATCTTTAATAATCTCATTAAATTAGTCTATGAACCCTAGTCACTAACTACGGGTTGGCACCATGGTGCCTCTCTGATTTAGCAACTGACTGCTAAATACGTAGAACCTCTTCTACACGTCAACAAGAATAGTCTTGTTTCGCCAGCCTTATTCCGGCTGGCATTTTTTTAGCTATAAGGAAATACCCGACAATAGCATCGGGAAGACACATAAACTTATTCATAATCAATGCTATATGGCCACATTTAGCAGTATAATTTGTGTGTTCTATTCAGGAGCAACATTTAGTGTCTACAACTGTCACCCCCGACCAACTGTCACTTTTCCAACAATTACCAGGTTATTGGGGCTGTAAGGATCTTAACTCCGTTTTTGTTTACGCCAACCAAGCTTACGCTGACCTCATTGGTGTAGAGAAACCATCTGATTGTATTGGAAGAACGGATTTTGAAATGCCAAGCGCAACTCGGCACTGTGCGGCCGATTTCCAAGCTCAAGACAAGTATGTGATGGAAACAAGGCAATCAATCAAAGTATTGGATATTCACCCATATCCAGACGGCAGTTGGCATGCCCACATTTTTACTAAGTCACCTTGGCTAGACGAGCACGGCGAGATAAAAGGCACCATCTTTTACGGTCAAGAGCTCACCAATACCGCCGTATTAGAAATAGGCCATTGGATTTGCCGCGCGACAGGGTTAGAAGGGGATCACAGTGAGCCAATGACCCACAATAGTCCAAAAGAGTCCTTAATAGAGCCACTAACGGCTCGAGAAGCGGAAGTGTTGTTCCTATTACTATATGGAAAAAAACCGAAGCACATTGCTCGAGTCATGAACATCTCGATAAAAACCTTTGAGAGCTATGTTGTCAGGCTGCGAGGGAAGTTTTCTGCTCACAGTAAAGAGCAGCTTATAGATCGAGCATTGGATTTGGGCTACGGCTCAGCTATCCCTAAAACCATGCTTAAAACACAGCTTTCAGTGGTGCTTACCAATGAATACGCCGCTGATTAGCGGCGTAATAGTTTGATTCTTTTTACGGGGCAAGCCTATCGATGTCCCACAGACCATCATGATTTGAAAACAAGAACCTATCATGCAGTCGGTGTTCACCACCTTGCCAGAATTCTATACTTTCAGGTCGAATTCTAAAGCCCCCCCAGAACGTCGGGACTGGTACCTCCCCCTGTTCAAACTGCTTCTTCAACTCAAGAAACTTGCCTTCGAGGATACCACGAGCAGAAATGCGACTACTCTGACGGCTCGCTATTGCAGCAATTTGGCTCTCTTTTGGCCTAGATGCAAAGTACTTAACGTTCTCGACAGTCGACAACTTCTCCGCCACTCCCGTGATATGTACCTGACGCTCTAACGGATGCCATGGGAAATGTAAGCTCACCTTGCTATTCACCGCGATTTGCTGTGCTTTGCGGCTACCAAGGTTGGTGTAAAACACAAACCCTTTGTCATCAACATTTTTGAGCAACACAATTCGCTGAAAAGGTTGGCCTGTTTCGTCTACCGTTGCCACCGTCATCGCGGTTGGATCAGTAAGCCCAGCATCAATGGCTTGTTGCAGCCACAAATTGAATTGATCGACTGGATTCGCTTTAAGATCTTTTCGTCTTAACCCATCGCGCGCATACTCTCGGCGAATATCTGAAAGCTCCATTTCTACTCCTCGTGGATTTTTTCACGATTGTGCGCCCTTCCCCTTTCAAACTCAAGTCACAAAGCAAAAAATGGTTCTGTGTAACAAGTCTAAACTTAATGCTGGGGAGGTATTAGTTACTCAGCTATCATCTATAGTAGATATACAACATACCCCACGGTTATCAACTCCTTAACATTTGCTGTAAGTAGTTATAAAATCAAGAGAATACCCAGACGGAAAGGATCATCTATGAGCAAAAGTGGATACGATAAACTCTCGCCAAATGAGCTTGACTATGTCGACGACAAAACCGCTGCCTTACTGCTCAATACACCAAGTAGCGCTCGCATCATGCTGTGGGTCATGGTGCTGTTTTTTGCTATTGCCATCGCTTGGGCGTCTTGGGCTGAAATAGACAAAGTCACCGTCGGCCAAGGTAAGGTTGTCCCTTCCTCGCAAATCCAAGTCGTTCAGAATCTTGAAGGTGGGTTAGTCAAACAGATCTTGGTTCGTGAAGGCGAAACCGTCCAGAAAGGCCAACAACTGCTTCTAATCGATGATACGCGCTTTCGTTCCGACTTTCGTGAACGTGAACAACAAGTGGCAAACTTGACTGCGAGTGTGCTTCAGCTGTCGGCGTCTATGACCAGTGTGGTTGTTAACGAAGACTTCACTGAGAAAGATTGGAAGAAAAGCGTCATGCTCGACTATGGCAAGCTTGCCTTCCCACCCGCTTTTGAAGAAAAGCAGCCGAAGCTCGCTGCAAGACAAAAAGCTGAATATCGCCAAGATTTAAATAATTTACGTAACCAGATTTCCGTTATCGATCAGCAGGTGAACCAAAAGCAACAAGATTTGGTTGAAATCCAAGCTAGGGTGAAAAACTTACGTCAAAGCTACAATTTCGCCAAGAAAGAGCTAGAAATCACTAAACCACTTGCCGATGAAGGGGTTGTACCAAGAATTGAATTGCTAAAGCTCCAACGTCAGGTTAACGATACTCGACGCGAAATGACGTCAAGTGAACTAAAAATCCCAGTTCTCCGTTCTGCTATTAAAGAAGCGATGTTAAGCCGAATAGATGCCGCTCAGAAGTTTCGCTCTGAGCAGCAAGAAAAGCTCAACCAAGCTCAAGATAAACTGTCTGCGATTACAGAATCCGCAGTCGGCTTAGAAGATAGAGTAAATCGAACTGTAGTTGTATCTCCAGTAACAGGAACCGTCAAAACACTGTATGTAAATACTGTGGGTGGTGTCATTCAACCTGGTATGGATATCGTGGAAATCGTGCCGACAGAAGATACATTATTGGTGGAAGCGCAGATTGCGCCTCAGGACATCGCCTTCTTGCGCCCAGATCTCCCTGCGATCGTAAAGTTCAGCGCCTATGACTTCACCAAATACGGTGGACTAGAAGGCGAGCTGGAACATATCAGCGCCGATACAACTAAAGATGAAGAAGGCAACAGCTACTACTTAGTGAGAGTTCGTACCGAACAAACCAGTTTAGGCCAAGGAGAAACTTTACCTATTATTCCTGGTATGACGGCTTCAGTCGACATCATTACTGGTAAACGAACCGTAATGAATTATCTGCTCAAGCCAATTTTAAGTGCTCAACAAAACGCTCTAAAAGAGTAATTCTAAGCTCATGGAACGAGATGTATTGATGAACAGAACACTGGCAAACTGCAATAGCCTATGAAGAAATACTGGCTAGCGGTACTTTTAATACTGTTTACATCACCCACTTCCGTCGCTCTTAATACTAAGGAGCAACAATGGGTCGATGCGGTGACTCGTACCTATGGAGCCCGTGCCGGAAAGCGCGTCGAAACATGGCGAAAAGAGATTTCACGTTATCACGGTTTATCGGAGCAAGAACAGCTGACCGAAGTAAATCGTTTCTTCAATCAGCTCTATTTCGTCAACGATATCGACCTTTGGGGTAAGAAAGACTACTGGGCAACCCCACTCGAGTTTCTTGGCAGTAATGCCGGCGATTGTGAAGACTTTACTATCGCCAAATATTTTTCTTTGATTGAGCTGGGTGTATCCGACAAAAAGCTACGCCTTGTGTACGTCAAAGCAATCGAACTGAATCAATTTCACATGGTACTCGCTTACTACTCTACACCAAGCGCAGAACCGGTAATCTTAGACAATATCAACCCTCAAATTAAGCCCGCTTCAACGCGTCGCGATCTACTACCGATATACAGTTTCAACGGTAAAAACCTTTGGCTAATGAAATCCAATAACGGACAACTTGCGGGCAAGTCGTCTCGTTTAAGCCTTTGGAATGATCTTCGCGCAAGAGAGCGCTCCCTTAATTTGAACAAACCAATTGTAAGTTACGATGAGTAGGCCATATGACATTATATAAACAGCTTGTCGCGGGAATGATTGCGGTATTTTTGATGCTGATGATCTCAGTATCCATTATCGAATTTAACACCACCCGGACGAACCTAGAGCGACAGCAGCGCTCCGAGGTCAACAATACCATCAATACGGTGGGCCTCGCCCTAGCACCGTATTTGGAGAACAAAGACAGTGTTGCGGTAGAGTCCGTCATCAATGCATTGTTTGATGGTAGTAGCTATTCCATCGTACGCCTGATCTTTCTCGATACCGGAGAAGAGATTCTACGTTCCTACCCAATTCAACCTAACGGCGTACCAAAATGGTTTACCGACCTGAACCTATTTGAACGCATCCACGACCGCAGAGTTGTCACCAGTGGCTGGATGCAGTTAGCAGAAGTTGAGATCGTTAGCCACCCTGGGGACGCCTACGCCCAGCTGTGGAAAGCGTTCGAGCGTTTAGTGCTAGCTTTCTGCTTAATTTTCACTATTGGTTTGATTTCCATTGCATTCATCCTCAAGCGCGCACTGCGTCCACTTCAGCTTATCGTCACTAAAATGGAGCAAGTTGCGAAAAACCAGTTTGGTGAGCCACTGCCTCGCCCAGCGACCAAAGACTTAATTTACGTAGTAGATGGCATCAACAGTATGTCTGAACAAGTGGAGAAAGCCTTCAAAGCGCAAGCAAAAGAAGCGCAGCAACTGCGTGAGCGTGCCTACATCGACCCAGTTTCTCAGTTGGGCAACCGCGCATACTACATGAGCCAACTTAACGCTTGGCTGTCTGAGAATTCATTCGGTGGTGTGGCAATTTTGGAAGCTGGTTTCATCAAAGAGCTATACGACGATAAAGGCTACGAAGCAGGTGATGGCATGGTTCGTGAGCTTGCCGATCACCTTAAAGTATCGATTAATTCTCCAGACGTCACTATTGCGCGTATCTCTACCGAAGAGTTCGGTTTCATCTTCCCGAATATGGATGACAGTGAACTGAAAATCACGGCTGACAGTATCGTCAACTATGTGCAAGACATAAACGCCGACCCAACAGGAACGGCTGCATCTGACCTTTCTTTAGGTGTCGTTCACAACCGTGAGTCTAAATCGTCGACTGAAGTATTAACCATGCTAGATAACGCGCTGGCCAATGCTAAATCTAACCTAGATATCAATTACGGTTACGTTTCGAGCGAAACCAGCCAAAACATCATGGGTAAACAGCAGTGGAAAGCCTTGGTTGAAGAAGCAATTCACAATGACTGGTTCAGCTTCCGTTTCCAATCTGCGAACAACAGTTGGGGGCAAACTTATCACCAAGAAGTGTTCTCAGCGATCGAGAAAGACGGCGAACGCTTCAGCGCAAACCAATACTTATTTGCGCTGGAACAGCTCAATGCCAGCCACATCTTCGACGAATATGTAATTAAAGCCATTGTAGAGAAACTAGAGAGAAACGAATTCTCGGCACCTGTCGCCATTAATGTTTCTCAGAGCAGCATTGCCCAACCGAGCTTCATACGCTGGGTAGCGCAGATTCTGACGAAGCATTCAGCCATTGCTGATATGCTTCACTTTGAGATCCCAGAAAACTGCTTTATCAACTCACCGCACCATACTGCGCTGTTCTGTAGTGCAATACGCAATGCTGGTGCTGATTTCGGCGTCGACAATTACGGACGAAACTTCCAGTCATTGGACTACATTAATGAATTTAGACCTGCGTACGTGAAATTGGATTACTTATTCACACACCATTTGGACGACGAAAAGCAGAAGTTCACGCTGACTTCGATTTCCCGTACTGCGCATAACTTGGGAATCAAGACGATTGCCTCAAGGGTGGAAACTCAGACTCAGTTAGATTTCTTGTCTGAACACTTTATTGAAGCCTTCCAAGGCTTTATCGTAGATAAATAAAAAAGAATAGGTCTAACTGAATGCAAGATCCGCTATTAAATTCGCTGATATACGTGAGTCGCTATTACGGCTTAGCGAATTCACCTGAAGCGCTGATTAATGGGTTGCCGCTGTCAGATGGCAAGCTCACACCTTTCTTGTTTCCCAGAGCCGCAGAACGCGCAGGGTTAGTCGCCAAAGAAAACCGCTCGAAGCTGACTGAAATCCCAGATCTCATTCTCCCAGTCGTGTTGGTTTTAAAAGGTGGGGAAGCGTGCGTTCTCAATAGTTTTAACAAAGACAAACAAGAAGTCGAAATTGTTACCGGCGAATCTGGGCTAGTTCCGGTTTCCATGCCATTAGATGAATTGGAAGAGCGCTATATAGGCCGCTACTTCCTAGTTAAAAAACAATTTCGCTATGATGAACGTTCTCCTGAAGTCCTAAAAACACGCGACGGTCACTGGTTCTGGAGCACCATCTGGCAATCGAAAAAGATCTATCGAGATGTGTTTATTGCCTCGATTTTGATTAACCTATTCGCTATCGCCGCTCCGATGTTCACGCGCTTGGTGTACGACAAAGTGGTACCAAACCTAGCGTTTGAAACCCTTTGGGTTCTCGCCAGTGGTATCTTTGTTATTTTCCTATTCGATCTGGGACTAAAGCTACTACGAAGCTTTTTCATCGACGTGGCGGGGAAGAAATCCGACATCCTTATCTCTTCTAAATTATTTAGTAAAGTGATGGGAATTCGAATGGAATCCAAGCCACCTTCAGTTGGTGCGTTTGCACGCCACCTTCAGGAGTTCGAATCGATTCGTGAGTTCTTCACTTCCGCGACAATTTCTTCGTTGATCGATTTACCTTTCGCTTTGCTGTTCCTGCTACTGATTTGGTTAATGGCAGGTAATTTGGTGCTGGTCCCAATTGTCGGTGTACTCATTCTGATCATTTACTCTGCATTGATTCAAGGACCGCTAAGGCGAACCATAGAAGAAGGCTCCCGATTGGCGTCTCAAAAATATGCCAACCTAATTGAAAGCTTAGCTGGGCTTGAAACCGTGAAGCTGTTCGGTGCGCAAAGTCAGTTCCAGTACCGCTGGGAAGAAGCGGTCGCTCACATGGCTAACTGGAATATTAAGAGTCGACGCATTACTGATGGAATCCAAAACACGGCAGGGTTTGTCCAACAAGCCTGTAACGTCGGTATGATTATCCTAGGGGTTTATTTAATCGCCGAGGGTGAGCTTACTATGGGTGGGTTAATCGCAGCCACCATGTTAAGCGGCCGTGCGATTGGGCCTATGGTTCAACTGTCTTTACTATCCACCCGTTACAATCAGGCCAAATCTTCTCTGACCATCATTGAGCAAGTGATGAGCATGCCCGATGAGCAAGAAGAAGGAAAACGCTACATTCACCGCCCAATTGTCCAAGGTAAGATTGAACTGGATAAAGTCACTTTCCACTACCCAGACTCTCCTATCGCCTCGGTACGCGATCTCAGCTTAACCATTAACCCAGGTGAGAAAGTCGCAGTCATAGGTCGAATAGGTTCCGGTAAAACGACTCTCGAGCGCCTGATTATGGGGCTATACAAGCCAACTGAAGGGCATGTTCGTATCGATGACACCGATATTGATCAGTTGCACCACATCGACATTAGGCGCAACATCGGTTGTGTCCCACAAGACAGTAACCTGTTCTATGGTTCGATACGCGATAACATTACTTTGGGCCGTCCACTCGCAGACGACCGCGATGTCATGGATGCAGCCAACCGAGCCGGTGTTACGGTATTCACCCAGCAAGACCCAGCTGGTTTGGAGCGTCAAGTCGGTGAAGGCGGGCTACTCCTCTCAGGGGGACAACGCCAAGCGGTTGCAATCGCTCGTGCATTACTAGGTCGCCCGCCTGTATTACTAATGGATGAGCCAACCAGTGCAATGGATAATCGTTCAGAGATGCACATCAAACATCAGCTAGGACAGCTTGCTCCAAGTGAAACGTTAATTCTGATCACTCACAAAACGTCGATGCTTGATATCGTTGATAGGATCATCGTTATGGAGAAGGGCTGCATCATTGCCGATGGCCCGAAAGCCCAAGTTCTCACGGACCTAAAACAGGGTAAAGTGAGGGCGGTGAACTAACTCGATGGTTTGCCTTCTTACCAATCAAAAATGGCCAGCTAAGCTGGCCATTTTTATATAGGAACAACGGGTGAACCGATATTGCAGTTACTCAACTGTTCGGCTAAACCTCAAACTCACGAACAAGCCTGCTCCTCCAATAAGCATATAGACCAGCAAAGGAGCAACTCCCATATCACTAAATGTACTCAACGGGTTTGGACTCGCAAGAACTTTAAACGGTAGCGACACAATCAACTGCATGAAGTCGCTCACCACATAAATACCCAATACGCCGACAGACATCCATTTGATCGCATACCACCCTAGCACCATCACTAAAATCGGTGATTTCACTTTCTGAGAAACCGCCATTGCAATAGTAGCGAAAGGAAACAGCGCTACGCCCACCAACAACATACGAACGATAAACTCCATCCAATGGAGCAGTACATAGCTCAGAGACTGTTGCTTAAATAGCAGAGCCAGTTGATTTTCAGAAGCGATATTGAGTAGCCACAAAAAGAAGTCTGCGGATACAACCAATACCGAAGTGATTAGTGGAATCATCGCTAAACCAAAGGCTAACTTAACTCCATGGGTCGTGAGATCCGATACGGGCATACTACGCCAAAACATCGAACTGCCTTCCATTCGCTCTTTTCGCAGAGTTTTCGGAAAGTATAGGCTCGACAGCAGTATCGAAATAAATCCAGTACCACCCAAAATTAAAGCGTTAAGGTCATCTCCGAACTCAAGGTGTACATCACTGACATCACCGCTAAACTCCATTTGAAAAAATAAATTATGCTGTAAGTTACTGTTCATTAGCAGGCTAACAAATAGCACCACGCCACATAGCAAAATAAACAGCGGTACTCGAATGACCAGTTTATGCTCCAACCACTCTTTCTCTAACATATGGATACTTGGATGCATTAAGCGCCCTCCTTCTGTAAAGCCAGAAAGAGATCCGCTAGCTTTACACTGTAAATAGATTGAACGTCTTCCAATGCTGTGGCTTTATCAGCTCTAAGTAGCCACCTAGTTGTCCCTAGCCCTCTTTCAGACGACAGGGGTTCCAACGCAGCCATCGTTTCTGGCTCACTCTCGCTGGTCTCTACGATCACGTAGTCCTCGGCAATACGTTCCATCGAGGTTTGCATAACGGCTCGACCATTTTTGAGAATCAGTACATCGGTTAATAGGTGCTCTATTTCTGATACTTCATGACTCGCGATGATAAGCGCACGCTCTCCGTCGTGAAACCATTCAAGCAAGTGTCGATAAAACGTATCGCGATATACGAGATCAAGACCAAGAGTTGGCTCATCAAGAATCAGCACCTTAGTATCGGTTGAAATGACGATCGCTAAATGCAGCTGCACTTTCATCCCTTTTGACAGTGCGCCGATCTTGCTATGCAGCTGGATATTAGTGTTGGCCAGCACTGCTTCGGCTTTGTTACGGTCAAAGCTTGGGTGCACTCCATTGGTATACTTCAATATTTGCTTAACCGTCATCCACTCTGGCAATACGTTGACGTCTGAAATATACGAAAGATGGGCCATAACTTGTGCTCGATGAGCAATAGGCTCCAAACCGACAACCTCAATGCTTCCTTGATACGAGTGTGCACCTAATAAGCTCTTAATTAGAGTAGATTTCCCCGCTCCATTGTGGCCAAGTAATCCGAGTACTTGCCCGGCTTTCAACTCAAAACTAATGTCCTGTATTGCTTCACCTTGTTCTGCTCGGCGGCCAGAGTACTGCTTTGACACTTGGTTCGCGGCTATTAGTACACTCATTTCTCACCCTTCATCTGTGTCGTCAATTGTTCTAGAAACTCTTCTAGAGATATATCCAGCTGCTGCATTGAATTTGCAATCATGGGGATCTGCTGATCCATGAAAGCCTTACGTCGACTGGCTTTCAAAGTAGCCAATGCACCTTTTGCTACAAACATGCCCTGCCCCCGCTTCTTTTCGATAGCCCCTTCATCAACCAATAGCTGATACCCCTTCATCACGGTTAAGTGATTAATCTTTAAGTCTGCAGCGACGGCTCGTACCGATGGGAGTGCTTGTTCTTCAAGCCAAACACCTCGCAAAATTTGCTCCGTCAGCCTCTCGGCTAACTGGCGAAAAATCGGTACGCTATCATTCCAATCTGTCATTCCACCATACCTGTTTCCGACAACCAGTGTTATACATAAGTATAACACTATACATAATTTTCTATTTTGCAAGATCAAAAAAGCTCTGCCGTATGGCAGAGCTTTCACTTATGTTGCGTATAAATTAATTGAGTTGCGGATTAGTTTGTCGCGCAATCCGCAACACCTACTTCTTTCCATACACCCCATTGGCCTGTTGTCGTTGGATCTTCACCAGTAGTCCACCATTTAGCTTCCCAAACCTTACCAGCCCAAGAAACTTGTTGACCACCAGTGTACACAGCACCTGCATCCCATAAGTTGTCACACGTACCACCGCCTGTTGAGGTTTTCGCTACAACTACAGCTGCTGAAGCTGAAGCTGTCGCTTGGCCATCACTCACAGTCACCGTAAAGTTAAGCGTGGTATCTTGAGTGTATTCAGCGGCAACGAAGCTAACTGAAGAACCTTGTACTGTTGCTTCCAGCCCTGCAGGAATAGCCCAAGAATAAGTTAAGGCATCGCCATCAGCATCTGCCGAAGCTGACGCATCGACTACCACAACATCACCGGCACTTACGTTAGCCGGAGCTGATACTGATGCTACTGGCGGGGTGTTCACCGGTGGAAGATCTTTTGGATTGACCGTCACTACCACAGTGTCAGTAGCTGACGCACCTTCATTGTCCGTAACCGTTAATGAGAAAGTCAGCGTTTCTACTTGAGCGACCTCAGCAACATCAAAGCTCGCTTGCGCTGAGTTAGCCCCAGATAACGTCACTGCAGTACCTGCGGTTTGCGCCCAAACATAGCTAGCAATTGTACCGTCAGTATCTTTAGACGCGCTGCCATCAAGCACAACAGATGCAGGGCCTGTTACCGTTTGGTCTGCACCAGCAGCCGCGACTGGCTTCTGGTTAACCGGCTCAATTGGACCACCAGATAAGCTTTCATGCATCGCGTTAAGGATATCGCCGTTATCTGCATCAATTTCCCATGAGAACAAACCAGCTAAGCCTAATGAACGTACATATTCACCTTTAGCCTGTACCGAGTACTTGTCATCAAATGTGATCAATTCACCTGTAGTACGATTCCAAACCCATGGGGCTTTCGCTTGGTCATCGAAACCATATTCGAATCCGTTAATACCAGTATGAGCATCTCCTAACATGTAAGACTTAATGCCTTTGTAGTCGATAACACCGTCTTCCCATACACCCTGTGCCGTACTGCCTTTCAGTTTTCCAGTACCCGTACCTGTCATCGGATCATTTGGATCAGTCAGCGTATCTGGTGTTACACCTTCCCAGCCTCGGCCATACATGGCGGCACCTACAACGAGCTTATTCGCTGGAACGCCTTGAGCAAGCAGTAATTGAATACCGTTGTCAGTCGTGTACGCTGGCCCTTTATATTGCTCGCCATTTTCATCCAAACCAGAACCATCACACTGACCAGGGCGCATAAAGGTGCCACAGTAAAGTGCAGCTTGGTGGCCAGGGACGTTGTTCCAACCGCCATAGAAGTCATACGTCATCGCGAAGATGTAATCCATGTATTGGATTGCTTCACCGTAATTTACGTCTTCAATCTTATCATGACCAACGCCGATTGCTGATGTTAGCTCGTAAGTGCGACCTGTCTCAGCCTCCAGTTCATCTAGCATTGCACGCAGCTCTGCCATTAGAGCAATATAAGCTGGGCCATCATTTACTGTGTCACCGCGATCGGCTGCCGCACCACCGCCACCAGGATATTCCCAATCAATGTCAACACCGTCGTAGAACTTCCACGTTTTTAGGAATTTCTTAACCGATGCGACAAAGGTGTCACGGTTTGCTTTATCGACAAAATCGAAAAATGGGTCAGATAGAGTCCAACCACCAACTGAAGGGAGGATTTTCAGGTCTGGATTGCGCTGCTTAAGTGCCATTAGCATCGCGTAGTTACCCTTGATTGGCGTGCTGTATTCATGACCAGCTTGGTTGAAACTCTTCTGGAAAGCCGCCCAAGGGTCGTGGATTACTACTTCGTAGTCATTTACACCCTGACACGCTGTTTGCAGAGCATTAAAACTGTTACCACCAACAGATTTCACTGATTCATTCGGACCACAAATTGGGATGAAGCCATAAAGGATATGGGTCAAATTATCAGCTGGAATATTGTCGACGGTATACTCACGACCATAGATGCCCCACTCGACAAAATATGTACCCACTACCGTGTTTGGATCGGTATTGTAGGTTTTGTTGTTCGGGTCAATGTTCATCGCCAATGGCGCTAAGTGTGAACCATCGGTATCAGCAATCGTTACTTCTACAGGTGCGCTTTTGCTACACCCTGTTGCATCACACGCTTCGATTTCCATTTGGTACAAGCCACCTTGGCCGTACTGGAAAGTTGCGCTCGTTTGTCCACCTGAAATAGGGCCAGTTGCGACTTCAACACCATCAAAATAGATTTTGTAGGTATCGCCAGTTGTGCCACTCCACTGATTAAACTTGATTGTGATGTCGGCTAAGTCGTTATATTTAACCATCTGGTTATAACCAGATGTTGTTTCCATGGCTAACTCAATTTTCGAAAATTGAAGGTTGTTAGACCCATATACATCAACGCTTGGAGCCGTTGGTGCGGCCTTCGCAACGCCAGATAATGCCATTGCAATACTAGCGGCGCACAAAGTAATACGATTCATATTAAATTCTCTCATTCCTTGAACGTGTCACTCGCTTCAACCATTACCATCACAACATACAGCGGAAATACAACGCGGTTGTCCGAGTGTCTGCTCTCCGGTCCAATACCGAAGAACATCACCATCAGTATTTGAGAAACTTTTTTTTTAATAAAAAAAAATAAAACCGTTTTCGAGTGATGACTAAAAAAACATCACGTGTTATCAATTTGTTTCATAGCAAAGGTTACACTGAGTCAAGATTTTATAAATCTTAAAAATGAGAGTGGAAAAAGCTAGTTATGTGCATTAGCAGCAATTATTACACCTCTCATCTATTAACAACCCCATAACACGCCAGCTATACCACCAGCTCAAATAGGGATTTAGATCACACTTATGTGAATCGTTGTCTATTATTTAGTCAATAAGACTTTTGATTGATGCCAAATGGATTGCTACGGAGAGCATATTTTGAAAAGTGTAAAATTGATCTTCCTTATCCAAGTCATCGCTGCAGTGACAGTGGTGTTACTCATATCCGCGTTTTTGAAATACGACAACTTTAAACACAACCTCTATACCGAGCTTGACGTTAATGTGCATAACACCAGTCAAAGGCTAAGTGTCAGCCTACCTCGCGCTATTTGGGACTTTGACTTAGCAACCGCGCAACTAGCGATTTCTGCCGAACTTAAATCACCAGAAATTTCTGCCGTTCAAGTGCTCGACAACCAAGGTGCGAATCTTCTGTTTTTGGCTGAAAAAGAGGGAGAAATAGTAGAGGTCAACAGCAACGAGGCTTACCCAAACGAAGACATAGTAAGTGAATCTTTAGTGTTTATTGAGTATGAAGAAGAAAATGCCGTCGGCTCAGTCAACGTATATTTCGATACCCATGCACTCGATACCAAACTAGCTGATTCACTCACCCATAACATCTTAGAGCTCATCATCCTCGATGTAATCATTTCCGTTACCATAGTAGCAGCGCTGAGTATTACCGTGCTTCGCCCCATTCAAGAGCTCACTGAACGCATTCAAAGCCTGTCTTCCGGTGACGGCGATCTATCCAACAAAATCAAACCCGCCAAGCATGCTGAATTTGATGCCATTACCAAGGGAGTCAATAACTTTACAGAATCACTGCGAGTCATAGTTCAAGACGTCAGCCAAGCCTCTGTTCAATTAGAAGATAAAGCCAACGCAAACGGTGCAACCGCGCAAAGTAATGCTCAAAAACTTGAAACTCAAAAACACCAACTGACTACGGTGGCTGCAGCCGCTACTCAATTGAATCACTCAGTCGCTACCGTTGCCGATACCGCTTCCGATACAGCATGTCAGGCTAACCATGCGACTGATCTCGCCAATAGCGTCAATACGACCATAGAAAACTCCGCGCAGGAGATCATTAACATGCGCGAAGAAATGAATCATGTGAACGCTGAGATGCACATCTTGATTGAAGAAGGTGAGAAAATCACCACCGTATTGAATGTCATTAACGATATTTCAGAACAAACCAACCTGCTTGCACTCAATGCTGCCATTGAGGCAGCTCGGGCAGGAGAGCAGGGCCGAGGCTTCGCCGTAGTTGCAGACGAAGTTCGTAACCTTGCGGTAAAAACCAGCGAATCAACCGAGCAAATCCAAAAGAACATTACTGCGTTAGATAATGCTACCAAATCCGTAGAAGACGAATTAACGCGCATTGCTACCATGCTTGAAAGCACCGCTTCTAGGGTTGGCGAATCACAGCATTCTGTAACCGAAGTACAGCAATTAATCACCCATATTTCAGAGCGCAGTGGACAAATATCTCAAGCAACCGAAGAGCAACGAATGGCCGTGGAAGAGATCAGCCAAGCCATTGTGGAAGCCTCTGAGGCCACCACCGACGTTTCTGCCGGCGCAAGCCAAAACTCTCAACGCACACAGGAAGTGCTGGAACTCAGCCAGAGCATCGCGAAACACATGACTAAATTCCGCACATAAACACCACAAAGGGGACACACTATGAGACTGCTCATAACACTGTTTATCGCGGCCCTATTATCTTTCACAAGTCAGGCCGCCACCATAACCGCAGCGCAAGACCCATGGCCGCCTTTTGTCCAAAAGGACAAAAGTAATCCGGGTATTTCCGTGGAAATAGTCACCGCCGCTTTTGCCTCACAAGGGCATGACGTGAATTTTAAAATCATGCCTTGGACGCGAGCACTTAACGAAGTAAAAGAAGGTAGGATCGATGTGTTAGTGGCCACTTGGTTTACCCAAGAACGTACTTCTTATCTAAATTACAGCGACAGTTATCTCGAAAACTCACTGAAGTTCATCAAAAAAGCAGGCGATGGGTTTGAGTATTCTGGGTTAGATAGCCTATCGGGCAAATCTGTCGGTATCATTCGAAACTACGGTTATGGCGATGAGTTTTTGGGTGCGACTAACTTCAATAAACCCGAAGCAAATGACTTGATTTCCAATGTTAAAAAATTGAAGGCGGGCCGTATCGACCTCACACTTGAAGACGAAGTGGTAGCGAAAGCAACCATTTCTGGAGCTGGCATGAACGTGTCCGATTTTTCATTTACCAGCAGCGCACTCTCGGTCAATCCAATCCATGTCACTTCTGGCCTTGCTAACAGCAAAAACGCTGAGATCATCGATGCATTCAATAAAGGATTAGCCGCTATTAAAGCAGACGGCACCTTCGACAAGATACTCATGAAGTACGGCATCAAATAAGCCCCGGCTCAAACTACAGCCCTTGAGACATGTCTTAAGGGCTTTTTCATGCAATTGTGACAGCTAGGTGAACTTTCAAACTTCTCACATTCAAACATTGCAATTCAACGCATAGCGAGGCAATCTCTGAGAGCAAATTGAATCGAAGCATTTGGAATAATACCAATGAATATAATCAAGCCTTTATCATTAGCGCTTGCTATTACTGCAAGTGGTTTTGCTGCCGCTGACGTTACTATCCAAGTCCCTAACAACGTTGACCTACTGGTTGTTAATGGCGAGAAGCCAGAGATTTCGGGAGGCTTTTTCTCATCAGAGAAGACCGTTACGCTGCCTGACGGCGAAAACCAAATTGTATTCCGCTACACCCCGTACTTCGACAGAAGTGACGAGCGAGTTACAGTAGAAAGTGATGCAATCATCACCAAGTTCAACACCGCAGACAAAGAGTTGTCGTTCAGCTTGCCGAAATATCGCAATGAACGTGAAGCGAAGAAAGACATTGACCAATTCCAGTGGAATCTAGTTGATGCCAATGGTCAATCGATTGAAACGGCGGATGACAAACTGCTTAAAGAAGGCATGCAAATTGGCCGAGACTTCCGTCGTGAAACTGAAGACTACAACAAAACACAAGGCGTAGCAGCCGTTGGTGTTGCTGCAGTCGCTGTACAGCCAGTAACACTTCCAGCGAAGATCGACCAAAATGCTCAAACAGCAGTGAAAGGCGACAGCACAGCTGAAGAAATGCTGCATTTTTGGTACAGCAAAGCGGACGCAGATACCAAAGCGCGCTTCAAGCAATACGTAAACGCACAGTAATTTGTGGAAAGAAGGTGCCATTACGCACCTTTTCGTAGAGTCAAAGCCTAGCGAACTTCGCTAGGCTTTTCTTTTTGCGCGCACTCTTTGCCTACAGACAGCTCGTAGCAGGTGCGCGCATGATCTTTCACGCACTGGAACACTACGGCATCCAATTCATTGTCCATTACTTGCTGAGCAAGAATATTGAGCGCTGTATCCAAAGGCATTCCCTCTCGATACGGCCGAGACTGAGTGAGTGCTTGAAATACATCCGCGACCGCAACAATACGGCTAGGTTGATCCAACTCTTTTGCAGTCTTACCTTTTGGGTACCCTGAACCATCTAAACGCTCATGATGATTAGAGGCCCACTCAATCACATCCTGCGATTTAAGCATCGACTGCAACGCAAAACGCGTATCGGTCGCATGACGCTTGATGCAGTTATATTCCTGTTCCGTCAAATCGCCTGGCTTATGTAACACGTGATCAGGTGTTTTAAGCTTGCCAAAATCATGCACTAAGCCTGCAAGGTAGAGCTTTTTCTGCGTGCGGTTTGAATAGCCAAGCTGTTTGCCAATATACCGTGTAAGAAGGGCAACTTTTGATGAGTGCTGAAAGGTAAAAGTGCTTTTCGCATCAACGATCTTGGCAATAAACTCCGCCAATTCAATGGTTTCGTCTAGCCCTAGGTTTGTACCATAGAAAGGCACAGGTTCAAGTTGGCGAGACAGTGCCTCGATGTACTCACAGTTCATCGAAAACCAAAAGTCATCGTTATCGACTAACTCGCACATGTGTTGAACCATATTGGTTTCAAACAACTCACCCGCATTAGATGTAAGTTGATCGATAATGCTCTGCTTGCCTGCTCGGCATAGGTTGCCATACTGATCCGGCTGAGACACGGAGTACAAGTAGTCGACCCGATCTGAAATGAAAATCAGCGCGGCAAGCAACTTATCGCTGTCGCTAATAGTCGAATTCAACTCCAGCTTAGCCCATGGAGTATGGTGATACAGCGTCGGCAGTGAGAGCGCGGCAAGAGGTTCGCACTCCGACAACAGTTGAAAACCTCGCTCGCAATGCGCATGAAAGCATTCTGAATGCATTTCCGTAAGCAGCATTGAGAGTTCACTGGCTTGTGATACGCCGCAGTCATGAACTAACCCAAGCGCAAACCCAAGTTGTGCTTGTTCTTCACTCCAGCCCATTTTTTTCGCACAGCAGTAGGCGATATAGCCCACCCTATGCCCATGATGTAGCTCATCGACACCGACGGCATCTAATGCCTTGGAGATGCCCAAAAGCACGCAACGTAAGTCAACGCTTACTTCGTCACGATTACTAACCATCCCAACCAACCTAAATAATTATTTTTGTATTTTATTTTGAGCTTAAAAGACTAATACAAGGGGTTAGCCTAATCCCACAGTTTTTGTAAGATTAAAGTCAGGATCGTGATTGGAATAACGTACCGCAGTAATTTCGTGCCACAAATAAAACATTTAACGGAACAATTAGTTATAGCGAGTGCTTACAACCTTTGGTAGCGTAGAGATATCTGAGTGGTTTCATAATTAGGGGAGACAATGTTTACTCAAATCATCGATGAAGAATTAACACTTGCCTTAGTGCAAGAATCTTTCGCGGCCACTTATGTCGATATAGTCGCCCCTCAACTTGACTACTTATCGGAATGGTTAGCTTGGCCCCCTTACTGTCATTCGGAGCAAGATTTTCGCTTATTTATCCAAAAATCGCTGCATGATTATGCCGAAGGGAAATCAATGACTTGCGCTATTATTTATCAGGGCAGCATTGTGGGGAACTGCAGTTTCAATAACATTGACCACTCCCTAAAGAGAGCTGAGATTGGTTATTGGCTTTCTCAACAATACCAAGGGTTTGGCATCATGACCCGTGTAGTAACCAAATTGATCGATATCGCTTTCAATGAACTGGATATTGAAAAGGTCCAATTATCGGCAGCTAAAGACAACATCGCCAGCCGAGCCGTCGCAGAACGCGCAGGAATGCAGTTAGAAGGCATCATCACCAATAGCGAGAAAATTGGTGATCGCATACTCAGTCACGCGATTTATGGCCTTCATCGAAGCTAAGCCTAATACAAAAAAGCGGGACGTTAGTCCCGCTTTGCACAATAGCTTGTCAGCCTTAAGCCCAGAACATCATAGCAAATGTTGTAAGCGCGCCAATACAAGCAATATTCAGCAAGATCCCGACACGCATCATCTCTTGCTGCTTAATATGACCTGAGCCAAACACAATCGCGTTAGGCGGCGTGGCGACTGGCAACATAAACGCACAAGATGCAGCAACGGCAATCAAGACTGATAACACCACTGGCGACATCCCAAAGGCTTCTGCGACAGAGGCAAATACCGGAATCAGCAAAGCCGCGCTTGCGGTATTACTTGCAAACTCGGTAAGGAACACAACAAACGCTGCAATCACCAAAATGATAAAGAAAATACCAAAGTGTGAAATCAACGCACTCAGTTCATTTGCAAGGAAAACACTCGTCCCCGTCGCTTTGAGCACATTACTCAAGCAGATACCACCACCGAATAGAAGTAGTACTCCCCAATCCGCGGTCTTCTCTACATCTTTCCAGTGCACAACTCGAGCAAAGTTCACTAACACTATCGCGCCTAAAGCAACAATCGTATCGAACTTAGCATAACCACCAAGCATGGCATTAATCGGCTTACTAAAAATCCAACAAAAAACCGTCAGTGCAAAAATGGCCAGCGTGACTACCTTACCTTTATCCCACTCAATTGGGTCGTGGTTTAACTCGAACTTACCTCGTAAGTCCGGCTTAAGCGCAAGGTAGAGAACCAAAATAGAAATAGGCAGCAATACTGCAGCCGTTGGCAAGCCATAAGCCATCCACTCAGTGAAAGTTAAGCCGACTTCAGCCGCTGCAATCGCGTTTGGCGGGCTTCCTACTACCGTCGCAATGCCTCCGATACTGGCACTGTAAGCGATTCCAAGCAGTACAAATACATACGTTTTATGGCCACTTTCAGAGTTCACTTTACTTAGAACCCCTAAAACTAGCGGTAACATCATGGCAGCTGTTGCAGTATTACTGATCCACATCGACAGTGCTGCGGTAACACCAAATAACATGAACACCGCAACACTCATACGTCCTTGAGCAATGATCAGCACCTTATCGGCAATCACTTTATCTAGACCTTGTCGGTGCATAGCTGCAGCAAGCGCAAAGCCACCCAAAAACAAAAAGATGATGGAGTTAGCGAAGTTATTGAGCGCAGTTTGGGTATCAAACACGCCAAATAATACTGCGATAATCGGCACTAATACGGCTGTGACGGTAACGTGCAGCGCTTCCGTTAACCATAAAATAGCAATAAACGTCAGCATGCTAATCCCGAGTACTACATCGGGATCGAACGGGAGGGTGTTGTACAGAACGTAAAACAGCACCGCATCCAACAGGATGATGATGCTGTTTTTGTTAAAGAACCATTCTCGGGTATTGGACGGTAAAGGGACACTATCATTTCTATTCATTATTATTCTTCCTTATGGAGGCCATAGTGGCTTAGTGATGATCACATATACTCAACAAGGTTGATAATAATCTTTATGAAACTGTTAACCTTATCAAAAGAAAGGTTAATGACGTTAACGCAATGATAGTTATAGGAATAATAGGGTGAATAAATAGTTGATATTGTTATTCACCCTAGCTATATCGACTCCGTATTCAGCCAATTAGTTTATCGAAACTCTCCATCACTTGCGGACACGTCATCACTCGTCCGTGCCCTTGGTTTTGAGTCGCAACTAAAGTGACATTTTCCATCTCAGAGGCCGCTCTTTGAGAAACCGAAAACTTAGTGAACTTATCTTTCTCATCATGAACGATAATCGTTGATGATGACCTTACACTAAGCTTCTGGTATGGGTTTACGGTATGAATCGGATAACGGTACTGCTCTTCGACCTCAGATACGACTGCTTCAAAAAGACGAATCGAATAACCGGAACGAGCCACGCTACCAAATAAGTTATCTACATAGTCTAGAACCGGTGCGATCAGAAGCATCGGTACATCTTCTAACTTGCGATGACGACACTCTAACGCCGATGCCGTTCCCATACTATGACCAATAAGGCCCGCAACGTCATCGGCCGAGTCAAGGATTGCCTCCAGCCCGTGTACAAACGCAGGAATATGGCCGTAAACACCTTCACTTTCGCCATGAGCTGGATGATCATATGCCAGTGCGGTATAGCCTTGCTTAGCGATGTGTTCCATCAGAGGGTAAAACTGGCTCGCTGTACCAGACCAACCATGAGTTAATACCCATGTAGGCCCAGTACCTAGCTGATACGTTTTCAGTACGCCATCACGACTCGTTACTTCCCCCTTAATAAGCCCCTTCGGCTCACTATTCTTTGGTGTACTTCTAACCGGAGTGAGCAGTAACTTACGCGCTACTTTAGTTGCATGCTTAGGGGCAACGGTGTGATGAAGCCGAGTCGTCAGGTTGACTAAGCTTCTCTTAAAACTGAATTTTGTTGATGTGTTGAAATAGATCTTCTCACTCATTGTTTTACCCTCGCACTGGCACAAAAACGAACGACCGTGCTATTTTGTTATTTTTAATAGGGAATGATGCTTCATTCCCTCTAATAGTTGCTTAGTTTACCTAACTCGGTTTTTAACTGACCTAGCTTTGTAGTTTCCAACCTTCGATAAGCCGATTAACGCCTAACCAAAAGTGTTCATAACTCGCTTGTTCACCATGAATTGAGTAGAACAAGTTGGCACTCAGGTACAAGCCATACAACTCAAAGATCGCTTGGCTAGGCGAGAGCGTTGAACTGAACTCGCCAGTATCAATCCCTTTCTCAATTTGGATCTGTAAATAATTAATCCAAACAGCGATGGTTTTTTTCAGCGCTTGTTGAGTCGCATCTTGCTCTGAATTGGCATCTTTCCAGGCATCAAGAAACATACAACTCCCTTGAAAGGAGTGATTCCAGCCTAACCAATTATCCAGCAAGGTTTTCAGTTTTTGCTCAATACTGTTACTTTCCTGCTCTCTCGCCGGGCGAATGACACGCTCCACGAAAACATTGTTAGCGTGTTCCAGTACTGATACCTGCAAATTATCTTTCGAGTTGAAATGTGCAAACAATCCGCTTTTGGACATACCACAATGCTTAGCAAGCATACCTATGGTCAGGCTCTCTAACCCATTCTCACTAGCAAGCTCAAATGCTTTCGTTAATATGTGTTCGCGGGTAACTTTACCTTTGCGCATAATCTTTCCAACTCCAACTGTATTTTATTTTTAGCACGTTCGTACTTTTTTGCAAATTGTTTTCTCACATCGGTTTAATTGTGGAAAAATAAACCACCTGTCTTGAAGTTGATACGCGAAGTACATGGATCGTTATGACGAGCTTATTTGAACAGCTGATTTTTTCTGCCAGCATCACTGGCCCTATTTGTTTGATGCTGTTTCTTGGCGTATTTCTAAAACGAGTCGGGCTCATCAACGATAACTTTATCGATGTAGCTTCTAAGCTCGTGTTCCAAGTCACGCTGCCAATTATGCTCTTTCTTAGCATCGTTACCTCCGAACACGATTTTGCTTCGAGCAGTAGCTTAATTGCATACGGTGTTGCAGCAAACCTAGCCTTCTTTATCGCCACCAGCCTATTTGTAAGGCGCATAGTCGCGAATAAATCCGATCATGGAGTCGTGATTCAGGGCGGTTTTCGAGCCAATACCGCCATCATAGCGCTAGCATATGTTGCCAATGCCTATGGCGAAAGTGGTGTCGCTCTAGCCGCTATTTATGTCGCCGCGATTACTATTCTCTACAACGTTCAGGCCGTCATTGCACTCACACCCGTCGGAGAAAGCTCAGCCACGCAAGCTATTACCATGATGAGTAAATCTCTGACTCGAAACCCATTAATCATTGCAATTTTACTCGGGGTCGCCTGCTATTTTTTGTCTATTCCAATTCCAACCATCGCGCTCGATGCAGGGCAATACTTCGCCAACATGACTTTACCATTGGCGCTACTATGTACTGGTGGTTCGCTGAACGTTACCTCACTAAGAAATGATCAAGCACCAGCCTGGCTCGCAACGAGTGCCAAGCTAGTGATCGCCCCACTTCTTATCACGCTAGGAGGTATTTGGTTTGGATTTAGGGGGATGGACTTAGGGATATTATTTTTAATGAGTGCAGCACCCACTGCTGCAGCTAGTTATGTCATGGCACGTTCAATGGGAGGTAACTCTGTATTGGCTGCCAATATCATTGCAATGACAACCGTGCTTTCTCTACTAACTTGCACCCTAGGGATCTTTATTCTATCAGGGCTAAGCCTTATCTAACAGCAAGAAATACCTTCGAGTGCAACCGCAAAATTTCCTAATAATGTAACTTCGTGAAGTGACTCTTATTCTGAAGACCAGCCCGCAAATTATCTTCATCAATCTTGATTTACCACGTTATTTTGCACGACCGTATCTTGGTATCTTCGCCAATTCTATTGCGAGTCATCACCTTCAGGAAGGACGAAATGTTCCCCAAAGACAAAATAGCCAGCATTGAGCTAGGCCGGGTCATCGCCATGGTTGCAATCATTGCATTGCACTGCCAGATGTTCTTAACCTACTTCCAATATGATGGCACTCCTTGGTTTGGTTATATCTTCAACCAACTCACTCGGTTTGCAGTCCCACTGTTTTTCATCATCTCGGGGTTTCTAATCCAGCCTAAACTGACTCAAGACCCAATCGGTACATTAAAGAGCTACAGTAAGCCTTTAATTCGTATTTGGTTAATTTGGAGCGTGATCAGTTTAGTTATGCCATTTAATCTTGGCGTTGTGGCTGAGCATGGCTATCTTGCTGAGCGCACCGGATACTGGAATTACCTTGCACAAGCGCCTCTCAATTCACTCCTAGAAGGTGGCTTGGTGCATTTGTGGTTCATCCCCGCATTGGTTATCGCCGTTGCTGTGCTAGCTTACCTTGTGAAGTGGGATAAAACGTTTCTGATCTTCCCTATTTCCATTGCTTTGTACTACTACGGTGTATTTGCAGGGAGTTACCAAATCATTACGGGCTTAGATGCGCCCTTCTTCACGCGCAATGGGCCCTTCTTCGCAACACTGATGGTTGCAATAGGGTTTACGATTCGTGAACTGGAGCTGCGTTGGAGGGCAACTACAGCTTTAGCAGTTACCTTTCTAGGTATGGCCATTCACTTTATTGAGGCCTATTACCTACATGGCTTTGGTCAAATCTTTAACATGAATGACTTTCTCATGGGCACTGCATTATGGGCAACTGGCTGTTTCATGTGGTTGCTGGCTAAGCCGAATTTAGGAAACCACCCACTGGTCTTTACCCTAGCCAAACGTATCTTGCCCGTTTACGTGAGCCACCTACTCATCGTAATCGTGATGATGAATGTATCGGGAATTCTTGGTGTGGCAGGAGGCCTAAAGGACTTAATCGTATTCACGGGAACACTACTCCTTACATACGCACTTGTGGTTGGGCTAGAAAAAACACCTCTTAAGCATCTTCTCTTTCGATAACGTTCTACTTTACATACCAACCTTTGTTCATAGAGCGCTACATCGGGTAGCGCTCTTTTTATTTTCAAGTTTGATGAAACAGTAAAAAACCATTAGCATTTTGGATGGATATTCAACAAGGAATGTACGATGTCTACCGAAACTAAAAATGACACTGCCGAACAAGAAGCAACAACTGGTGAACTGATACTTGGCTCTATTATTCTGCTAGCTGGACCTATCTTAATGGCGGCAGCTTTCTCTTCAGGGCACTGGCTATATGACACTGTGCCCGGGTGGGTGAACAAAACGGTACTAGTGATTGGTGGAATCATCAGTTTAATCACCATCAATTGGAAATGGACGGCAGCAACTTTTGGTGCACTAGCGCTGGCCTTTAATTATATGCCCGGAGGCGAAGACCCTCTCGATACGTGGGTCCCACGTATTCACGCACCTCAAGCCGGCGATCTTTATGCCATTAACACATTTAAGATCAGAGACGTTGAAAAAACCGATGACAATGAGTTTGTCTTCTATCGAGTAACAAGTTTTACAAACGAAGAGATCAGCTTCGAACAGTCTACGAAGCGCTATTCATTCGACACCGTTAATAAGATGCTCAAAGATCGCAGTGCGTATGACCTTAAATACCACGAAGGCACAAATACGTTTACAAAAGTCGAGTTAGAGGAAAAGCTGAGGGAGTTCACCATTGGTGGAGTATTTAGGCTCCCATCCGAGAAAGACTAGGGTCTGAAGACTATTTTGATTTACTCCTTTCGCGCCAAGTCACGTGCGAGAATCAATGCAAGCCCAAATACCTGTAAAAATAGCCCGATGTTTTTGTACCACGCAATTCGATCGTTGAGGGCTTGCATCACTTCAGTAATCGACAAGTTATCTAGATAGAACTCGTCAATAGCATCCCGATGGGTTTGCTGAGCCTTGTTTATCAACATCATGAGCTCAGGCAAGTTCGCTAGAGTAAACGCTGGGATATCTTTTCCCACCCAGTATTGAAGTTGGCCTTGCAAAGCTTGCTGTAGCTGTTCGTCACCACCTTCAGGGCTGAGCTGAACGTGCTGCAACAATGCCTCACGTTTTCGCTCTAGCGTTTCAACGCTCTTCCAAGCGAGTTGAATCGAGTATTGGTTCTGCATTTTACTTTCACTGAGCTGTGCGATTTCGTCGCCTAACTCATCCAGTACAATGCTCGACATCAGAATCGCCAACACATTGAGAATAAGGCCAATTAATACCAGAACCCAAGCTGGCGGCACACGAAGTGACATAGGCAATTACCAAAGCTTTTCAAACGGTAAATACCATAAGTTTAGTACGATCAACACCGCCATAGCAGCGAAGGTAAGCTTCATCCCACTTATCCGGCCTTTGAGCTTGTCGTTCAAAATCGCTTTAGCATGCATGATTCGCCCAGCAATAAAGCTCACACCAATCACATGTATCAACAAAGCACTCGCCCCGTTGTACTCTACCAGCGCCATTAATATCAATGTAATAGGAATGTACTCCGCAGCGTTACCCTGAGCACTACGCGCGATCTGCAAGCCATCGACACCACCATCAGCGTATTTCACCTGATTCGCACGGCGCTGTTTAATCACTTGAATCGCCAACCAAATCATTAATCCAGCAAGAATTGAAGCATAAAGAGCGGTAATCATTTGTTTTTCTCTATTTTATTTGGGAATGATGAGTGTAGATCAAACTTGCATAATCAAACAGAAGATAAAAGAAAAGCGCCGATTTCGGCGCTTTTCTTTAGAATAAATCTATTGAGGTTTCATCTAAGAACATATTGGGTTTAATGTCTTTGACCCGTTCTTCAACCTGTTTATCCATTTCGGCTTGTTCTTGCTCTGTAACTAGAATTTTATACACAGGATTGCCTTCTTTATCTCTCACTACTCGATCGTATTCATCGAAAACGGGTTCTCTTGTCACGTACTCCCGAGAGTCCGCATCTCCTCCTAACTCCTCGAGAAGACGATTGTAGTAGTAGGCTTTTATCTCATCTGATTGAATCGTTTTTTCACCTTGAGAATAAGTAAAATACAGGGCTTTCGCAGCTGGAGCATAGCCAAGATCAATAGCTTTATTCGCCCACTTTTTTGCTTCGTTGTAATTGATATCGGCCAACAAATAGTACATTGACACCATTGCGGGAGCATAGCCTTGTTCAGCTGCCATTTTAACTGAATCAGATATATTCGCAGAATCCCAATAAACATTGTATTCCAAAAATTCATAGCCACCTTCGGCTACTGCTTTCGGCACTATCTCTGCATAACGATTCTGCCTATAAAAAGGAATATATTCCCACCATTCTCGTCTGCTAATCTTCAAAGCATAGGTTGCCTTCCCATTCCCCGCTAAAGATTGCTTCTCCCATCCATCTAACGCTTTATCTCGCCACTTTTCCTCGTCACATGGCCAACCTAAAAAGTCACACGGTGTATTCGCATAAAACTTACCACCAGCCAGAACTCCCATCGCCCACGGGCTACCCATTTCCGCAGCTTTCAAAAATGTCTGACCCGCTTCAAATTGTTGGCGGTTTTTATACTGAGTTACCCCCAACCAAAAGGTTGCGTAAGCACTGCCTTGTTCAGAATATTGTGTAAAAATTGCTTGCGCTTGATCGTATTCTTTTTGATTAAAAAGGGTGATTCCATCTTCTATAGAACTTTTTGCCGATGCAAAGCAGCTCATTAAGCTGATTAATAATATTATTTTTTTCATTATTTAATTCTCTGGTAGCCAGGTTGCTAACCTAAATCCTTCCTGCTGCAAATCAATTACATCACTATTACTTACTGCAATATAGGTTTCTTGAACTTTGGCGCGAGTCCCTTTACCTAAAAAACTCTTTTGCATTACTTGTGTATTGCCAGTTAAAAAAATCATATGTTCTCGAAACTTCTTATAGTCTCTATAGAGATCGCGCATATAAGTCTGTTCAGATTTAATTGGCGGTTCATATTTATCGGTAAACGCTTGCAAAAAAAAGTCCCTCAGCATAAATAAGTTATCTGCATATTTACGCCATTGCTCTGATTTATTCAGTTCCATAGGGTTTTGAAGGTTCATGCGTTGCACCGTATTTTCAAACGTTGCCATTTGTCTAGCGGTAGCCGTAGGCCCACCTAACCACTGTAAAACCTGAATAATAGCCCTTCGCTGGTTCTGGTTTCTAATTGCGGCAATCCTGCGTTCCGTTTCAGTATCACCAAACACACTAAAGGTTGGTATTGGATTATAGTTTATAAGCACCGTCAACAACTTAGCCTGTGTTTCCGGCGTCATCTTCGATATCCACGCTTGGTTAGCAGATTGGTGTTCTGGCGACAACAAAAAGTTCGCCACAAAGTACGCATTATCCTTGTCGGTGGCTTGCGCTTCCATATCGCTGATAATATTGAACGGTAACATAAGCACTTGCCCAATCGTTAAACCGAACGAGGCTGCTACCGTCAGAACTTTGTTAAATTGCTCAAAAGTATTCGCGCCTTCAAATTCATCAAAAAATTCAAAACGTTGAAAACCTTTCTTCTCGGTAACACTCAACAATGCAGCAAAGAAATCATTCGCCGCTTTAGGGTTAAGCTCGGTTGCAAACTTGCCCCCAAAACCAGCGCCAACTGCCCGAGCCTAAAGCGGTAATAAAAACAAACCGGCCGTTATGAAAAGTACACTGCAGTACCCCTTCATAACCAATTCCAGCCGTCACCTTTAATCCCGAGCTAACTTTGAACAAATTTTGTTTTTTCGCCTGCGCCGATTTCTTCCAATCGTATTTGCAAGTGAGTATGCCACCAGCTTCTAAGCCAGCAAACGCACTAGCTTCAGCTTTTGCTCCCGCCGCAATAATAGAGCTACTAACGGGGTCGCTTGCACTGGCACTGAACGAACTAAAATCTGCTTGATTCGGGGTGGTTCCCTTAATACCTAGAGCACTGACCTGCCTCCCCGCAGACGAGTAGCTCACAGACTCCATATTACCAATATGAATTTGAGTCCCTAACTTAACACTCGCGCCCACCACACCATAAACTTTGCCTTCTATTTCAAGCACAGAAGCGCCAATGTTATGAGTGTGACGCTCTGTGCTCTCTTTGGTGCGATAAGGAATATCGAGTGGCATCTCTCCGCTTGCGGGAAAACGAATGACAATTTTATTTTCAGCCGATGCCAATGCTAGGTTTGAAGTAAATTCCGCTTTTACTGCTGAATTGTCACTACCTAAAATATCCTGATCAACAATCGCTTCGGCGCCATAGGTAAATCGAGCGAACTGAGCGCCACCACTGGTTTCATAGGCGCAGTTAATCCCAAACATTTCATTTTTATACTCCGCCGTCTGCCATGGAAAAACAACATCTTCGACCGTATCAAGAGACACCGTTTTTTCAAATTTGAAACTGGTGAGTTTAGCTTCCGATATCCCACCTAACGCGTTTGAAATCGCTTGAGTGATCGGCTCTTTAGCTCTAGCCACTTGAGCACTGTTATTAAGTGACATCACCGAGGTACATTGCTTGTTCTGAGCAAGGTCGGACGACAAGACAGGACTATCGGAAAGAATATATATTGGCTCTTTGGGCTTTGAGGAAAGCGCACATTCCACTACTGTTCTACTGTTTGCACCACTGTCAGCAAAAATTTGATTGTTAAAGTTTCTAGGCTTCCAATTGGACTCTTTGGTCACAACCATGTTGGTCGAGTCATCCCACATCGGGATATCACCTAAATAAGTCACTTCTTTCTTTTGATAATTCCAAAATGGAGTTTGCGCTCGGCTTTCAGCCAGCTCTAATAACTCCGAGCACCTTGATTGTGCATCTTCAGAATAACCTATCAACTTTTGCACATATTGAGCATACTGTTCGTTTTCACCGAACCTCTCAGCAAAATCTTGCACACGCAAAGCCACTTCTTGAAGCAGAACAAGATTAAGCGTATAGGCGCTGTAATAACCAAGTTTGTTTGTTATAGGCGTTGCAGTGTTCAGTTTGTTTAGTTGCTTGGTTAAATCATCAATACTCGGGCGTTGCTCTATTATTGAAGCCTTCACTTCATCTACGGCTTCCCATCCTTCAAACAACTCAGCTTCATCCAAGCACTGCTCTTTTAGCAATACCCCCGACTGATTAAGCTGATAGACACCGATAAAGAACTCTCGATACTTTCTTGAAATATGGTTGTTATTTAGTTTGAAGAAAGACGCTGGATTCCAGTCTACCTGTTGGTTCATTAGCCTCATAAGGATAGGATGCGCGGTAGCAGCCCAAAAGTCGTAACTGGCTTTGGCCTTATCTAATTGAAGTATTGGACTTGCACTGCTGAGATCGGCACTGATTAAACTGTCATCCAAATCAATCTCTTTCCGCCCTTTTTTTACTCGCTCTAGCGCATGAAAGACCTTAAGATCGACATTCGAACTGTAAAAATCATGCTGTTTGGAAAATTGGTAATGTTGACCTTTGTCTTCTAACTGCAAATCTGCGGCATAGTTAATCGCCTCAGATTCAAAGCCTTCTATGCATTGCTGAAGGCTACCAAGCAAGGTTTCTTGTAACCTTTTCAAACGCTTTGTATAAGATGCTTCTGCGCCAGCAATTGCATCCTTTTTGAGCATAATCTCGCCATAGATGCCATCAACAGGTACAAATAGGCTACCTTTTGATTTTAGTTCGATCTCCTCAAGCGCAGAATGATATTGCTGCTCAATGTCCTGTACATGCTTATCCACTTCATCTAAACCAATCGCTCGGTTCTCTGCAGGGAAGACAAGTGTGTTTTCCACATAGCTGCGTGACAACGCCAAGTACTCAAGTAACGCCGAACGGTAACTTTGCGCTTTATCAGCGCTGATTTGCTGTAAAAACGACTCATGGGCGATACTATTGAACTGATCCATCACACCAAGTTTCGTTAGCTGACTGAGCACCGTATCTTTGTCACCACTTAACGCGGCTTGGCACCTCTGATTGTCTTCAACCACATATTGTTTCGCTTCTTTCGTTAGCAATATCAAAAGTTGCTTTTTACTTTTCGGATGTTCGGGCACATACAGCGCATCAACATATTCAGGCACACTACACTGCGCGAGCACCAATTGTTCATCGGGCAGTATTTGCTTCTCTTCCCGCTCTCCGGCCGCTGTCACAATAGTCTTAGGAAGTACTAGGGTGTCGCCATCGTAAATGATATCGATATCTTTAATTTGCGCGGCATTGAGCGACAGTAAAACATCAACAGTCGTATTGTACTTTTCTGCCAGCATGGAGAGAGTTTCACCACGGCGTATCAAATGGGTACTCACGGTAGCAATTCCTTAATAAGATCGCGGTTAAGAACAAGTGGCCCATCAAATTGATTTTGATGGCTTTTACGTAAAGGAACTAACTGAAGTTCTTCAGCCAAAAGAGGGGAGGTCTGTATCGACTCGGCAGCGCCAATCACCTGATTAACCACCGTTTCGTCACCAAACTTTGCGATAAGCGACAAGGTTTTCGGAGAGTAAAAACGAAATAAGAACAGTCGACCATCTTCGCATTTCGCCGTAATGATGTTCTGCAGGGATGCGATGACCGAATCAAACTCCCTTTCTTGAACATACTCGTACAACACACTACTACTCGCCCACAGAGGTTCACTTATCCATAATTTCCAAATAGGATCATCACGGTTGGTTTTGATCCAAATAGGGCTTACGTCTAGTTGCGTCTGCCAGTTTGTCCCCAAGTACAAGTTTCCCCACTCTAAATCATTTTCTGCGCACTTCTGACGAGCATTGGGAACACGATTGGCATCTACTATCAGCAGCTTTTGTGATGAGTCATTAATCATTTTATACACACTTACAATCCGTTTTCGGACAGCTGCCGTCAGCTTGTTTCTGGCACAGTTCAATAACAGGTAAATCTAATGTCGCAACAGCTGGAAGCACGCTAGTCATCGTTGCTGATTTCGGCACCAAAATGACATCTTCAGGCGCAGCAATGTCTTCCAATCCCATCGGCAATTCAGCGGCTAAGCCTGAATAGCCACTGCCAGAGCCTGCGCTTCCACCCGAATTCATATTGATTGCGGGGCCAACTACGTGAACGCCACCTGCATCAACTTTGACAAAGCTTCCACCAGCAGCGATGGTGATCGCACTTCCGGCATCCACCACAACCTTATTTCCCGCTTTAAGGTGCACTTCATCACCTACATCTAAAATGGTTTGCGACGCGACTTTTTGCTGTAATCCGCCGACTTCCATCGCAAAGTCACTACCCACTTTTACCCTTTGTTCACCTTGTACAGTGAGGTGCGAAGAGCCTTTCACTTGAGTAAAGCTATCGTTATCGATGGTGGTGTGCTGATCGTGTTTAACTACCGTAGTCGAATCATTTTTGATTTCGGCATCGAAGTTCTTCTGTGCTCGAAGGTAAACATTTTCGGCACCGGATTGGTCTTCAAAACTGAGCTCGTTATACCCTTCACCAAGATGCGTTTTAGTGCGGATCACGGTTTTCGTTTTGTCATCAGGAAGAGGATATGGCGGTGTATTTATCGCGTTGTAGGTGCGGCCTGTAACAATAGGCTGATCAGGGTCGCCATTTAGAAAAGAAACGATGACTTCTTGGCCAATTCGAGGCACTGCAACCATGCCATATTCTGGGCCAGCCCAGCCTTGAGATACCCTCACCCAACATGAACTGTGCTCATCGGTGTTCGAATACCTGTCCCACGGGAAGTGCAACTTAACGCGGCCAAACTCATCGCAGAATATTTCTTCTCCTTTAGGGCCAACCACGATGGCAATCATAGGGCCATCCACCTGTGGTTTAGTGTGAGGCGTTGCTTGCCAAGTCTTGTTGGTTGGAATCACTGTAAATTCATTACGGTAGCTCGTTTCCCCAGTGCCCGCTTCCTCTTCTAACGCTTGTGGTTGGATGCCCGTATGCGTCACAGAAACCACTAACCACTCGCGGTTGCGTGTCGGGTCGAGATGCTCAGAAAGATCGAATTTTGTCCCTGCTTGTAGGCGGGGGTTATCACTTTTTCCATTGGCAAGGTGAGACTCTCGGCGCAGGTAGTCGAGCCTGACTTCATTAAACACCACACCAGAAACATCCGATTTATAACGCCCAGGATAATCGTAATGTTCATAGGTATTATTTTGATAGCCTATGTCACTAGCTTGTTGCTGCTGCAAGAAGCCATATTCCGGCTTCTTGAAGCTATAGTCTTTGAGCGTCGAGTGACTGACTTCAGCTTGAATCTTTTCAATAAAGCACGACACATAAGGCTGATAGCTATTACCACCGGAAAGGTTGTTGTATGGAACAATGCCTGCGTAGTTGGGGTAGCACTTGCTGTCGTCGCAGAACAACACCGTGTGTTTATCTTCGTTATGGATAAAACTATACACCATGCCTTCTTCAGCCGCTAAACGGTGCATAAACTCGATGTCCGTTTCACGATATTGGGTGCAAAACTCACGAACTTGACTGTCACGTGTTAGGGAGAACGCGTAGTCATTAATGCCCATCTCTTGCAGCAGAATAGAGATGATTTCTGGAACCGTTTTTTGTTGGAAAATCCGGCTATTGTGCCTTAACGACAAACGTTCGATCGCTGGCACAAGAGTCAAGGAATAAAAGGTGTGATGATAGCCGGTATCTGCTTTTGAAAATTCTCGGACAATACCATGAACTCGCTTTTCTACCGTGCCATTGCGTAACAACTCAAGCAGCACATTTTTATCGACAATGTCATCGGCACTGATGTTCGACTGACGGCTAGCAAGTTGGATTTGATACTGAAACCCGTAGCAAACTAGCTCATTTGAGGCAAAGCCATCGGAAAGAGTTTCATGCCCTCGATACTCTCGAACTACAAACGTTTCTTCGTCCATACCCTCTACGGTTAAACGAAACTTCAATGTCACCATTTTGCCTTATCCCCAACTCACGAATACTTTCCGCACCTTGGAGCAGCGGCATAGTAAAAGTTCCATTTCCCAGCTGCATGCTTATCAAACAAGAGCCCCTCAAATCGGCACATGTCAAATCAACTGATGATATGAAAAGGCATATTTGAAAGCGTTTGATAGAAGTAGATGCAAATGAGTCAATACAATCCGATACCGATAGAGCAAGGTCAGTGCCAAACATTATGGCCAAATTATCAAAGGGTTATCTCTCTTCGACACATCCTCAAGCAACTATCCGCCCAAAGGTGGGCAAGTTATTGCTTAACAAGCAATTCTTTTCGATTCTCACATGAAGGGGGAGTTTTCAGAGTCACTGATCTTTTTCGGGTTAGAACCGTATAAATAGGTAAGTTCAACACTAAGGAAGCGAAGTGCCAAATAGTAACTCAACACCTTTCATCCCTGTCTTTCCGTTACCGCTGTTTTTGCTGCCGGAGGGTAAGCAGCGGCTGAGAATCTTTGAAACAAAGTATTTGTCTATGATGAGTCTAATTCACCACGACAACCAATTCGTGTTGGCTCGATATGACAAAACCCTGCCATTTGATATTCCGGATTGGGGAACGCTAGTTAGGGTGACTGATTTTAATATTGGTGAAGATAAGCTGCTTCTAATCGATGTAGAGGCAATATCGTTACTGCACTTAGAGAACATGAAGTATCAGGAGGATGGCTTACTCCTTGCTCAAACGGCAAGCAAACAGCATTGGGACATATCTGCATACCCACCTAAGAATTCCAATTTGCTTAGCAAGGCCCTGAAAAACTTATTTGATGAGCATCCTCACTTTGGCGAGTTGTACTTAGAACATGATTTATCTCGAATGGACTGGGTGTCGGCTCGCTTGCTAGAAGTATTGCCGATCCCACTTAAAGAGAAAGAACGTTTCATTAAGCCAGACAGCCTGCCAACCTTGGTGACTATGCTCAACAATATTTTTGCATATTCCTCGAAACAAAACTGATCCAACTTATCAAATCCAACGTATTGACTCTAAAATGGATTGTAAGGTTAGTGACCATGCAAGAAATCACAAGCAGGCAGAAAAGCATGAACAGGCAAGTGAGCATGAATAGAGAGACATCTCAAAAGGAGCACGCCATCAGCCCTGATCCTCAAATAACTCAACAGCTGGAAGAATGGATGGAGCTCGTTGCGACACGTCGTGACAAGCACGCCTTCACCTCTTTGTTTCAGTTTTTTGCGCCGAAAATCAAGCGTTTCGGATTCAATAAGCTCGGTAGTGAGTTCGCCGCAAATGAATTAATTCAAGAAACAATGACTTCAGTCTGGAAAAAAGCGCATTTATTCGATAGTAGCAAAGGCGCAGCTACGACTTGGGTTTACACAGTAATGCGGAACGCATGTTTCGATATGCTGAGAAAAATTCAAGCAAAGCCTGAACAAAACTTAGCAGACGACCTTTGGCCTATTGATTCTGTATCCGATGAGGCAACGAACGACGACAACACTTTCAAAGATCATCTAATGAGCAAAGAAATGCTTCGATACGTTGATGGCTTACCTCCAGCTCAAAAAACCGTCGTCAAAGGTGTTTATTATCAAGAACTTTCCCAAGAACAGCTCGCCCAGCAGCTCGGCGTCCCTCTTGGAACCGTCAAATCGAGGCTTCGCCTAGCGTTAGCCAAACTGAAACAGCAAATGGGAGAGCAGTTCCATGATTAAATACCACCCAGATAACGCTGTATTAAAACAGTTTGCCGCGGGAGAGTTACCCGTATCAGTATCCGTGATCGTATCGAGTCACGTTGAGATGTGCCCTCACTGTCAGGCAAAGGTCGCTCAGTTCAGTAAAGATCTCGCAGATTCAGCTTTTGCCCCTGAGTCAGCATCTTTCAATCAAGTTGCCGATGTTGAGGACGAACAATTTATCTCAATGATCGATTCTATTACTGACTTAGAGCCCGACCCTGCTACAGATAAGTTACCAAAAACGGTGACAGAGATTGAAATTGCAGGTAAACGCCTAGCCCTACCTCGCGCACTCAAATCACTTGGTTTGAAAGAGTGGTCAGGTCTCGGAAAGCTCTCGCGTTCACGTTTGGATCTCGACGACGGTGATATGAGAATGAGCCTGCTTCATATTGAAAAAGGCGGTAATGTTCCTACCCATACTCACAAGGGTTTCGAGATTACACTGCTACTGCAAGGTAGCTTTGAAGATGATATGGGACGCTACCAAACTGGAGACTTTATCTGGCTTGATGGTGAACATACTCACAGCCCAGTCACAGAAGAAGGGTGCGTGTGCTTAACCGTTTCCAGTGATGCACTTCACTTTACAGAAGGTGTTAGCCAGCTTCTGAACCCACTAGGAAAATTCATCTACTAACCTTTTGAATGAATGGATGCGTGATTATGAACAAAAAACTAAAGATTGGCGTCAGTGCTTGTGTTGTCGGGCAAAAGGTACGCTACGATAAAGGTCATAAAAAGCTCTATTTCTGTACCGATGAGCTTTCAGAATTTGCTGAGTTCAAACCGGTCTGCCCTGAGGTGGGTATCGGTCTGCCAATCCCTCGACCAACAATCAGACAGGTTTCTCATGGCGACGTGATAAAAGTATCACGACCAGATGGCAGTGGAGACGTCACAGAGCAGCTCACCAAGTTTGGTCAAGATTTTGCCGACCAGCAGTGCCATGACCTCGCTGGATTCATCGTGTGTGCTAAAAGCCCCAGCTGCGGAATGGAACGTGTGAAGGTATATCACCATCACGGAAAAGGCTCTGAATCTAACGGCGTGGGTTTGTTCACTCAGCAAATCATGAAGCGTAATCCTCTTCTACCTGTCGAAGAAAATGGCCGCCTGAATGATCCTATAATTCGTGAAAACTTTGTCACTAGAGTATTCACCTACCAAAAGTGGTTAGATCTCAAATCCGAAGGTATCACCAAGCACAAACTGATCGCTTTTCACAGCGCACACAAATACTTAGTGATGAGTCATCATGTTGAAAGTTACAAATCTTTGGGCAAGCTTTTAGCACGCTCAGACATGGACTTGGACACACAGGCTAACGAATATATTTTTGGCTTGATGACAGCTCTTAAGCACCATGCTTCGCGCAAAACCCATACCAATACTTTGCAGCACCTTCAGGGTTATTTTAAGAAGCAGTTAGACAGCGATAAGAGACAAGAGCTTGCTCAGGAAATCACTTCCTTCAGACAAGGCGTCACTCCTTTACTCGTTCCACTAGCCTTGATTAATCACTACCTCCGAGAGCATCCAAACGAATATTTGGCGACTCAAACCTATCTCAACCCACACCCTAAAGAGCTACGTCTGAGGTATGGATATTGAACACGATTCTCTGGTTTAGAAACGATTTAAGAATTGAAGATAACCCTGCTCTTAACCAAGCAGTTAAGCGCGGCGCAAGCCGCGCTCTTTTTATCTCTACCCCCAAGCAGTGGGAAGAACACGATCTGGCACCAATACAAGCGGATCTAATAGAACGCCACTTGAACCAGCTTGCAGCTCAGCTTCAACATTACGGCATGACGCTTGTCCATCTAAAAGCACAGAATTATCGAGATCAGGTCACGCTGTTAAACGAGTATTGTCAGTCTCACGGTATCAATACGGTTTACGCCAATCAAGAATTGGAACTCAATGAACAACAGCGCGACCAACAATTAAAAGAGTACGGCTTGGAGTTAGTGCTGTTCCAATCTATAGCAATCGCACCATTGGGAACCGTCCTCAATAAACAGGGCGAGATGTTTAAGGTGTTCACGCCTTTTAAACGAGCGTGGCTTGAAGGAATTAAACGCCAAGGAATCGATGTATCTCCCCTTCCACAGGCTAAGCATTGTTATTATGAAGAAGACGTTACTTCTCAAAAAAATAGTTCGAAGGTTAGTGACGATTTTGAACTGCACACTTCCTCAGACAGAGTAGAGCTGGACTACCCGAAATCTGACTCCAGCCGCTGGCCTTTAAGTGACATCGTCAGCCAACAAGTGGTTCCTCATTTTATGGCTGAAAAGCTTCACCTTTATAGCCAACAAAGAGATTTTCCTGCCATCAAAGGGACATCTGGGTTATCTCCATATCTGGCAATCGGTGCAATTAGCGCTCGTGCCATAGCAAACCGGTTAATCACCCAATCTCCAGAGTTACTAGAAGACACCAGTCATCCTCACTTTACGTGGCTCAATGAACTGATATGGCGCGACTTTTATAAACATTTGTTGTTCCACTACCCCAACCTCATTAAGGGCGATAACTTCCAAGAAAAATATCGCCACTATACTTGGCCAAACAACCCTGATTATTTTCGAGCATGGTGTGAGGGAAAAACGGGCTACCCAATAGTGGATGCTGCAATGCGACAGCTAGTCCGGACAGGATGGATGCACAACAGGCTGAGAATGATCGTGGCGAGTTTCCTCACCAAACATCTGCTGGTCGACTGGCGGTGGGGGGAAAAATTTTTTATGCAGCACCTAATTGATGGTGACTTCAGCGCGAACAACGGCGGCTGGCAATGGGCAGCAAGCACAGGATGTGATGCCCAACCCTACTTTCGAATTTTCAATCCAATCACCCAAAGCGAAAAGTTTGATCCAAATGGAAAGTTCATACGTAAGTACTTAAAAGAACTGGGAAGTGTGCCAGACAAACATATCCACTTTCCTCATCAGTATTTAGCCAGTGCAGAACGAACTGAGACATATTGGCCACCTATTGTGGATCACAAACAAGCTCGTTTAACTGCGCTAGACTTTTACAAAACCAATGTAATTAGTTAGTTGGGTCAATAATTTAACCCATAATAGTCTTCGATAATTGATTAAATTGGCTTGAATAACAGGGAGAGTCGTATGGGAAATTCGTTGTGGTTACAACGTTTTGTTCGGGTATACAGTGAGTTAGGTACCGATAACCTTGGCTCGCTGAATGAAATCTATCATCCTGATGTTCAGTTCATCGACCCTATGCATCATGTCAGTGGGCGCGAAGACTTACTTGCCTATTTCGACCAACTCTACACTCAAATCATTAGCTGCCAGTTTGTTGTTGAACACGTGATGGAATCTGGCAATGAAGCCGCCGTTTATTGGACAATGACGTTCAGCCATTTTCAACTAAACGGCAAAGCTCCCGTGACTGTGCAGGGACACTCCCATTTGAAAGCGGTCGATGATCAAGTAATTTATCACCGAGACTACCTCGACGTGGGCGCCATGCTGTATGAACATATTCCACTGCTTGGAAAAGTGATTCGTGGCATTAAACGTAGGGCGGCTAAATCATGAACGTTCTTATTACAGGTGCCACATCCGGAATAGGCGAAAGGCTCGCAAAACAATATGCAGAGCAAGGACAGAGCGTGATTGCTTGTGGCCGTAACACTCACAAACTTTCCGCCCTATCCGAGCAGTTTTCTAATATTGAAACCCTGAGCTTTGACTTGACTCGCTATGACGACATTCCGCAAATCGATGCAGAACTCGATTTATTGGTCCTAAATGCTGGCGACTGTGAATACATTGATGATGCGCTGCACTTTGACGCCAGCAAGTTTGAGCGCGTTATCAAAATTAACCTCATTGCTATCGGCTACGCTTTGGAGAAATGGCTACACAGAATCAAACCTGGAGGCAGGTTAGTTCTAGTCAGCTCTAGTGCAGGGCTATTGCCTTTGCCGCGTGCAGAGGCATACGGCGCGTCTAAAGCTGCGCTTACTTATCTTGCAAAAACCTTGTCTATTCAACTGAAAAAACATGACATTCATGTCAGCGTAGTGCTGCCTGGTTTTGTGGATACTCCACTGACACAAAAAAACACCTTCGCGATGCCGATGCTCATATCAACCGACGAAGCCGCCAGTCAAATCATCAAGGGCATTGAGAAACAAAAAACGGAAATAAGTTTTCCCTCTCGCTTCATCATCGTAATGAAATTACTCAGATTACTGCCCTTTTCAGTGTGGCAGAAACTCGCAACAAGGATGACCTAATAATGAAAAAAATCGCCATCATTGGTTCGGGTATATCAGGCCTTACATGCGCCCACTTATTAGATAAAGAACATGACGTCACGGTATTTGAGAAGAATCACTATGTTGGTGGACATACTGCAACCGTCGACATTGACTTCCAAGGTAGCCAGTATGCGATTGATACTGGGTTTATCGTGTTTAACGATAGGACATACCCTAACTTCAATAAACTACTCGCAACACTTGGCATCACGGGTCAAGAAACAGAGATGAGTTTTAGTGTCCATAACACTCAATCCAAATTTGAATATAACGGCCATGGCATTAATTCGCTCTTTGCTCAAAGGCGCAACCTACTTAGGCCGAAGTTCTGGCGCCTAATTACCGACATTCTTAAGTTCAATAAACTCTGCAAAGAGATGTACCACAGCGGGGATATAGACCCTTCACTTAAACTTGGCGATTTTCTCAAAGAGAACAAATTCAGCGAATTTTTCAGCCTACACTACATCTTGCCAATGGGGGCAGCGATATGGTCAACGAGCTTAAGTGAAATGGAAAAGTTTGAGCTAAAGTTTTTCATTCAGTTCTTCTACAACCACGGGTTACTGAACATTACAGACCGCCCTCAATGGTACGTGGTCCCTGGAGGCTCGAGAGAGTACGTCAAAGTGATTCTGGAACGCTTGAAAAAGCCTATTGCACTCAACACATCGATAAAATGTGTGACTCGCACCGAAACTGGCGCCACTATCGAAATGCAAGACGGAGAACTGCAACATTTTGATGATGTCATCTTTGCTTGCCACTCAGACCAAGCCCTCGCATTACTTGCAGACCCAACCAACGACGAAAAGAGAATTTTGGGCGCGATTCCATATAGCCGCAATGAAGTCATTTTACATACCGACGAATCGCTACTACCCAAACGAAAACTGGCTTGGGCAAGCTGGAACTACATGCTAGATGGTGATCAAGTGCGTCCTGCCTGTGTGACCTATTACATGAACCTTCTCCAAGGGATCGAAGCCGATACAACATTTTGCGTTACGCTGAATCAAACGGAGCAAATCGACCCAAGCAAAGTTCTTCAAAAGTTCGTTTATCACCATCCGGTACTCAACTCTTCTAGTGTCGCAGCGCAAAAGCAAAGGGACGTGATTAATGGCAAACAACACAGCTACTTTGCCGGAGCCTATTGGTACAACGGATTCCATGAAGACGGAGTGCGCAGCGCGTTAGATGTCACTGAGCAATTTGGAGCATCACTATGAGTCTCAATAGTGGCATCTATTGGGGACAGGTCCGACACCGCAGGTTCGGAGCCATTCCACATCAGTTTCGCTACCAGCTGTATATGATGGGCGTAGATGTCGACGAACTCGAGGAGCTTTTTACTAAGAGCGCCTTTTTTGGTGACAAATGGTACAACCCTATCCGTTTTAGCGAAAAAGATTATTTGAAAGGTGAACCAGGCACTCTCAAACAACGTATTGACCAAAAAGTTCAACAATTAGGTGGATGTTGGAAGTCGTCGAACCGTGTGATGTTACTCGCGCAGTGCCGCTGTTTTGGGCTCTATTTTAGCCCGATAAATTGTTATTTCTGCTACGACGAAAACGAGAACTGCCAGTACATGTTAGCCGAAGTCAGTAACACCCCTTGGCGCGAAAGGCACTATTATTTGATTGAGCTTAGGAATAATGTTCAGCCAGAAAGGGAACTACGCAATAAGAAGGCGTTCCATGTCTCGCCGTTCATGGATATGGATATGGAATACGTTTGGCGAATTCGCCCGCCACAAGTTAATACGCTGGTTCACATTGAAAACCACGCTCAAACCAAGCTGTTTGATGCCACCCTAACGTTAAAAAAATGGGAGTTTCAAGCACCACAATTGCGTAAAACGTTCGCCTTAATCCCTGCGATGACATTGAAGATAGTCTCAGGCATTTATTGGCAAGCACTAAAGCTATTTTTAAAGAAAGTCCCCTTTGTACCGCATCCACATTCTTTATCAGAAACAAAGGGCGTAAAGGATGAAAAGAACGTATCAAGCGGTACTTACGTGTCAGATACAGAGAGTGACAACATAAGAGCAGCCGACAGGGCTCAAAAACCGAATCAATCATCAACATAAACCTGAGACGAACAATAATAGTGAGGTTTGTATGGAACACATCGCCAAAAACGTCCCCCAAGTTAGCTCGGTAAGTCGGGGAGATACTGTCACTGAAATGGCTATCGATGCCGAGAACGACAAGTATCGTTCACTTATTTTTGGTGTTTTAGAACAGCTCGACTCAGCCTGTTTAGAAATTGTCGAAGGCTCACATAGACGCTGCTTTGGCAATCCAGATGCCCTCTTGAAAGGGGAAATCATAGTTCATGACAGTAGCTTCTACCGACAAGCGACCCACAATGGCAGTATCGGTGCGGCGGAAGCCTATATAGAAGGAAAGTGGAGCAGCCCGCACCTAACCCACGTTATCCAAATCATGGCTCGCCACCAAACTCAGTTAGACCAACTCGATAGCAATGTACGTTGGCTAAACACAGCTAAGAATTGGCTGCTGAGAAAACGAAATGCCAACAATGAATCAGGCTCAAAGCGCAACATTTTGGCCCACTATGACCTTGGTAATGAGCTCTACACTCGCTTTCTAGATAACTCAATGCAATATTCTTCGGCTATCTATTCTCGTGACGCTACGGATCTTACACTTGCTCAGCAGAACAAAATGCGAACCATTTGTGAGCGCCTAGAGCTGACCTCTACAGACAAAGTGATTGAAATAGGCACAGGATGGGGAGGGCTGGCAATTTTTATGGCTCAGAACTACGGTTGCCATGTCACCACAACTACCATTTCCGATGCCCAGCATGAATATGCCCAAAGTAAAGTTAAAGAACTGGGTCTCGGCGAAAACATTACACTGCTTAAAAAAGATTACCGACAGCTCACCGGTCAATACGACAAACTCGTCTCTATCGAAATGATCGAAGCCGTTGGACATGAATATCTACCAACCTTCTTTGACACCTGCTCGCGTCTACTAAAAGACGATGGAAAAATGTTGATTCAATCGATCACCATTGCTGATGGACGCTATGAGAAATACCGTAAAGGCGTCGACTTTATTCAGAAGTACATCTTCCCTGGAGGCTGCTTACCTTCTATCGCTGTGATCAGTAATAACATCGCTAACCATACCGATATGGTTGTCCATCAAATCAATGATATAGGGCTTCACTATGCCCGTACATTGCAAGACTGGCGCACTACATTTGAAAAAAACTGGGAAAGTATTCGCCCACATGGATACGATGAGCAGTTTAGACGATTATGGTTATTTTACTTCTGTTATTGCGAAGGAGCCTTTATTGAGCGAGTGATCAGCACGCATCATATCGTTGCTCGCAAACCTCGCTACCGAGGACAACAAGATGAAACGGTTCTGGATTACTAACTTCCTACTTTTTCAGGCCAGTTGGTTTAGTGCTGCGTTTTATACGCAGCATGCTATCTGGCTAATTACAGGCTTATTATTCATCCACTTTCTATTCTCTCCAACCAAACGTGCGGATTTGAAGTTACTTCCACTGGCTTTAATTGGGGTATTGCTAGACAAAATTCATTTAATCATCGGTACATTTCTACCCAGTGATTTGTTCACCTCCATCGATACATTTTTCCCTGCATGGCTGATCCTTTTGTGGGTGATGTTCGTACTGACCTTAAACCACAGCTTAAGTTGGTTGCTGGACAAGCCACTCTTCGTCAATGTGATTTTCGGTGCAATTGGTGGCGCAATAAGTTATTGGGCAGGGATACAAGCGGGCGCATTATCATCAGATTTAACCAATTACTCTCTTCTGATTACGCTGGCCCTATCCTGGGGAGTGTTGTTTCCTACATTGGTTTCAGGCACCCGTTACATAAACCAGCAGCATCTCTTAACTGACAACTGACACTGAAACCTTGTGAGGTAAGTTATGCTCAAATGGATCCCCTTAGCACTGTTTAGCTTTAGTCTATTTAGCTCTAGCCTACTTGCCTCCCCTATCAATCACCTGCGCAAAGTCGGTGAAGGTGAAATGCAGTATCTTTTCTGGACACTTTATTCAGCAGAGTTTTATCGCTCCCAGGAAACCGGTAGCCCATCAAGCCAAGCTCTGAAAATCACTTATTTCAAATCCATCTCTCAGCAAGCATTAATCGAAGCCACCCAAGATCAATGGCAGCATTTAGGTTATTCGGTGTCTGACATCAGACAGTGGAGCCAACCTCTGCAAGCAATCTGGCCCAATGTTGAACCCGGAGATGAGCTGACTTTCATCTCAGACGATACTGGGTATGGGCAGTTCTATTTTGAGGACCAAGCGATTGGCACTGTTCAAGACCCTACTTTCTCACAAGCCTTTTTGGATATTTGGTTGTCCGAGCGCACCACTGAACCAGAGCTTCGTCAACAACTACTAGGATTGAATCGATGATCTTCAGAGCATTACTCACGTCATTACTCGCGCTAGGATTGGTAGCCTGCGGCTCCGCTAATTTAGAACATCATCAAAGCACAGAACCTAAACTCAGCTGAGAGCAGTTCTTTAATGGCAAACTCAAAGCGTATGGCATCGTCCTTGATAGACGCGGCAATTTATTAAGGCGCTTCGAAGCGGACTTAGTCGGTGAATGGGAAGGTAATCAAGGAGAATTGAAGGAGTGGTTTAGGTTCGATGACGGAGAGAAAACTACACGAAACTGGCGGCTTACTAAGACAGGGCAAAATACCTTTCAAGGTCAGGCCGAAGACGTGATCGGTATTGCTAAAGGAGAAAGTTCCGGCTCTGCGCTCTACTGGCGCTATCAGCTAGAGGTTCCTGTTGACGACACCATTTACCATATAACTCTCGATGATTGGATGTTCCTTTTCGACGATAAGCGCTTGTTTAATAAAACGGAAATGACCAAATTTGGTTTCAAGGTGGGAGAAATCATTTTGTACATTGAGAAGCTTGATTAGTACTATTTATTTCCGTGATGGGAACATCAACTCTGCAATAATGAACATTCACTAATTCCGTTGCTACTTTTAGATGATCGCTCTGCCATTTCGAACTTAAGCCAGCCAACCCTGCCTGTTATAAGCTTATAAACCACTCACTTCGCTATTGATTCACGGCGCGTATTTTTTAGTTCGATTGACGACTTCTACTTTTCACGTGAATCTACTCTGACCGCGAAGACGGACATTCAATAACCACCACTCAAGGTCAGAGTCATGAAAATAACAAACACACTTCTGCAGATGGTCAAAACCGTATCCATTACCGCAATCACCGTATTATCTTTCTCCGCTCATGCGGCAGACGATAAAGTCTATCGACTAAAGCTTGCGGAAACCTGGGGACCAAACACACCAATCTTAGGTGATGCGACAAAGAATATGGCTAAAATTGCCAACGAAATGTCGAATGGCCGATTGCAAATTCGAGTCGACTCAGCCAACAAGCACAAAGCGCCACTCGGTATCTTCGATATGGTTAAGTCAGGTCAGTACGATCTAGGCCATTCAAGCTCTTACTATTGGAAAGGAAAAGTACCGAATACACTCTATTTCTCATCGATGCCATTTGGCATGGTCACTACCGAACAATATGCGTGGTTTTACCACGGTGGTGGAATGGAGCTAATGCAGGAAGTGTACGCTCCGCATAATTTACTTTCGTTCCCAGGTGGTAACTCCGACATTCAAATGGGTGGTTGGTTTAAAAAGGAAATCAATTCGATTGAAGATCTACAAGGCTTGAAGATGCGTATCCCTGGTTTTGCGGGAGAAGTGTTAGCACGTGTAGGGGCGAAACCAACCAACATTGCACCGGGTGAGCTATATACATCACTTGAGCGCGGTACCATCGATGCGCTAGAGTGGGTTGGCCCAGCTTTCGACCTGCGTATGGGTTTCCAGAAAATTGCTCCATACTACTACACTGCATGGCATGAACCAGGCTCAGAGACTCAGTTTCTAGTTAATAAGCGCACTTGGGAAAAGCTACCAAAAGACCTACAAGTTATTCTGGAAACCTCATTCCGCGTCGCTGCTTTTGACATGTACACTCAGGCTCTAGACGCGAATGCTACCAGTTGGAGCAAAATGAAAGCCGAATACCCAGACATTAAAGTTCGCGATTTCCCACCAGCGGTATTGGCTGAAATGCGTAAAGCAACCGACGAACTGCTGCAAGAGCAAGCGAGCAAAGATCCTCAGGCTCAGAAAATCATCGAGTCGCAAGCTGAATACCTTAAAAAGTCGCGTGCATGGACGGCTATCTCGACAAAAGCTTACCTAGATACTCAGTAAATACGCGCTAACAATCCTATTTCAGAACTAGCCACCAAAAAGAAAAAAGCCTAATGGACGCACCATTAGGCTTTTTTATTCGTTTACGCTCTAAGCCGACTCAGGGATCTCGAGTTTTTGCGCTAAAGGAACCCAGCGCTCAGAATGTTGATAGTCCTCTACCAAATATATCCCTTGGGATAAATCCACAGCAGACTTTAACTCGCCTTGCTCATAATGCTCACATGCCATCATCTGACCACGAGTCAACTGCGCAGGAGTAGGTAGAACTTGCGCGACACATTTTACTTCAAAATTGGCGCTTTTAGAGGTGGCGTGGAAGGCCGTTTCAATCGAATTATCGTTGCGAGTCATCGCTACCGTTTTTTGAATACGCACCTCTTGATACTGCGTAGACACCGACTGGAAGTACTGATTTGTGGTTGCCGTAAGAGCTAGCATAGCGCCTTGGGCGTTTGCCGCTAAATTGTCCGCTGACAAGGTGTCAAACTCGCCTTGCAGTACCGAGTCTAAGTTTTGGTTATTCGCTAATACCAGCCAGTCTTCGACCTGATGTATCGACTTGTCGAGGTGAGCACACTCATTAAGTTCAAGCTGCTGCTTCACCGCTTTGCGGAACTCGGCATTATTTGGCTCAGACATTTCCACAATTCGTTGATAAATCGCACCACCGCTGTATTGATTCTGAGTACGAGCAACCAGCTCAATGATCTCTTCATCTTCACCTAACACGTTGCCGCAAAATACAGTTGTCCCTTGCTCCGCGAACAAACTCGGGTGAATGTGGTGTTTTATGTATTCTTCCCTAACGATGGTTCCGGCTAGCACTAGAACACCGACAGCGCCAGCTGAAGCAATGATCGAAATAAGCGGTTTCTTCATAAATAAGCTCCAGTGGTATTGATAAAAAGGTATTGAATCACAAAGTTATTTTAGCAAATTGATGGATAAAACTTAACCTAAACGGCCTGTTTTCAGTTTTATGACAAAGGATATTTGTAAAAGAGTTTTAGCATTAAAGAATGCTGACTAAGTGCTAGGATTTACAGTGTAATTTCTTGGTTCTCTAGCGTAGAACCCGAGTTGGAAGAATTAAAAAAGGAGCCCATAGGCTCCTTTTTACAATGGCAATATTATGAACTATTGCTACTAAGCTTCTAAGACTTCTTCACCTGACATTTCTGAAATAAGCAGTAGATCTGCTTCATCAAGCTTCATACCTAGCACTGGTAAGCCGTGCTGTACTACCCAGCATGTGAAAAACACACAAATCGCAATTGCCGCTAACACGAATGGAATCATAGCCAAACCTCCTCCTTGGTTATCAACACACGTATCGATAACTTAAAGGTGCGACTTCATCTGTAGCTTGAAGCAAAAGGCCGTTGTAAATACTTTGTTCTTTTACGTTTTCTTGATTCACTCTTAGCGAAAGTCGCTAAGCCTTGTGTCTCTCATTTGCGCTCAGTTTATTCGTATTACACTGGGAGTTTACTTGTGGCTGACACCTTTAGGTTATTGGGATACTCTTTCAATATAGTGTTACCGTACGTTCCTAGCAACTACATTTAGTGCCTAACAGTCATAAGATCACAGTTTTTATGCTCACTTGCGCATAATTATCCCATAAAAAGTAAAAAAGGGGCCGAAGCCCCCTGAGTAGTGCGAGATTGAGTTAGGTCGTTATGCGCCGATCACGCCACCATCTTCACGAGTAATCGCCATGATGGTCGAGCGAGGCTTACTGCTTCCGCCATCTGGGAAGTGCGATGGCGCACCTTTTTCTCCCGGGTGCTGAACGCCAACAAACATGGTTTTGTAGTCCGCCGAGAAAGTCAGGCCTGTGATTTCACACGCTATTGGGCCCGTTAAGAAACGACGAACTTCACCTGTAACCGGGTCGCCACACAGCATTTGGTTATTTCCTTGACCAGCAAAGTCGCCTTTGTTGGAGTAATTACCGTCCGTTTGGATCCACAAACGTCCTGCTTTATCAAAGCCAATGCCATCTGGGCTATTAAACATGTTGTCTGCCGTAATGTTTTCACTGCCTGCGTACAGGTTGTCTTTGTGTACCGTTGGGTTACCCGCAATCAGATAGAGATCCCACTCAAACGTATCACCAATGTGGCTTCCTTTGCTCGGCACCCAGCGCACTATCTGACCATAATGGTTTTCTTTACGTGGGTTTGGGCCACCTACAGGCTGGTTATCTTTCACACCACGGTTTTTATTGTTGGTTAACGTACAGAAAACGTGCTGATTGTCTGGGTGAACAGCAACCCACTCAGGTCGATCCATGGTAGTAGCGCCGACTTGGGTAGCTGCGCGACGAGCAAAAATCATCACTTCTGCTTGGTCATTAAAGCCGTTTTCTTTAGTCAGACCATTCTTGCCATGTGTCAGTTCAACCCACTGACCACTCCCTTTTAGCTCTTCATCGTCCATATCGAACTTCGCAACATACAAGGTGCCTTCTTCAAGTAGATTACGATTCGCTGCATCGTTACCCGGTTGGTACTTGTTCTTGGAAACGAATTTATATAAGTGTTCACCGCGTTCATCATCACCGAGGTAAACAACGATATGACCGCTATCGTCAATCAGTAAGGCTGCATTTTCATGTTTGAAACGGCCAAGTGCAGTACGCTTTAGCGGCGTCGAAGTTGGGTCATTTGGATCAATTTCCACAACCCAGCCAAATCGGTGTGGCTCGTTAGGGTGTTTAGCCACGTCAAAACGCTCATCAGTATCGTGCCACTGGTAGCTGCTTTTCGACGCTACAATGCCATAACGCTTATGGTCGTCAGAAACTGTCGCACTACCACTAGTGCCAAAGTAGCCGTTAAAGTTCTCTTCACACGTCAGGTAAGTGCCCCATGGCGTCTGGCCGTTGGCACAGTTGTTAAACGTGCCGAGTGGCTTCATGCCTTGTGGGTCGAGTTTGGTTTTCATCAAGTCATGACCCGCCGCTGGCCCTGTCAACATCATTTCGGTGCTGGCAGTAATGCGTCGGTTGCGTTTCCCCGCTTTGTCTAGCTTCCACTGCGAGCCGGACCTCACGATCTCAAACACCGTTACACCATGAGCGGCTTGAGCTTTTAATACATCGTCTTTGGTCATCGCGTTGCCACCATGATCAAATAGGTATTCATAGTTGGTGTATTCGTTATTCACCGCAATAACAGCGCGATTGTCGCTGATCGGGAAAAGGCTCATACCATCGGTATTGTCACCAAACTGGCTCAATTGAGCTTGTGAGTCTTGCTTACCACTTTGGTCAAACTCTGGTGCGTTCGGGAAAATAGGGTCACCCCAAGATAACAGTGGTGTTGCTTTGTATCCTTTCGGGACGATCAATGCGTCTGCGGTTGAAGCCGGTACGGCTTCAAAGTTAAGCAGTTTACTAGGTTGTTGCGCTGCAAACGCTTTAGTAATTGGGTTAAGCGAAAGAAATGCACCGGCGCTGACGGCGGCAGTTCCGGCTAGAAAGCGACGACGAGAGAGTCTCGCCTCGATCATTTGGCTGAACTCTGAATCTTTATCATCACGATTCCACATTGCTGACTCCTTGCTCGAGTAGTTTTTATAATTTCGCCGCAATGGTAGGAGAGAAAAATGACACTCTTGTTAACTATTTGTTTCCATTAGATAACAATTTTCATCATTTAAAGAATTTAGGAATGAATCTCTCATCTCGAATAAATAGGTACATAATTTCATTGAGTTAGAGCGTTACAAAGCCGAACTATGAGCGTTTCTAGCACGAAAAGTTCCTTCTATTTCTGCAAGCTTTGACTACCGAATTGACTAAAGACAGCCTCCGCTCACGGTGCGATGCTGATTAGCACAGTCCCATTGTGAGTCGTCCAATAACAGAGGTGTCATTATGAAAAAATACGTTCCACTGCTGATCGCACTCAGTGCTGTATCTGGAATGACCTATGCGTCGCCACAGGAAGAAGCGGTCGATTACCTACAACTACGTAAAGGCGTCGCCTACCAAGTTAACCACCAACAACCCTATACGGGGCAATTTGAACGCAAGTATGACAACGGTCAGATTGCAACAAAAGCTCAGTTTTCAGACGGGCTAGAACTTGGCGTTGAAACCAATTGGTACCCTAACGGCCAAATCGCATCTAAGGTCAACTACGCCAAAGGCAAGCTTAATGGTAAATCAGAAGCTTGGTATCCAAATGGGGAGAAAAAAGCCTCCCTCAGCTACGAAAACGACAAGTTAGACGGCCCAGCAGAACGTTGGTATCCGAACGGCGAGAAACTACTTTCTGGCAACTATGATAATGGCTTAGAAGATGGCGTTTTCACCCGCTACTACAACAACGGTGAAAAGGCGTCTCAAGCTACTTTTGACGACGGAAAGATGAGCGATGGGAAACTCACCCACTGGAATCGCCAAGGCGAAAAGGTAGAGCAACTAACATTTAAGGGGAATGAAGTCGTCTCGCAACAAGTATGGGCACCAAAGCAAGGTTAAACACCCTACTCATAACAACGTCAAATCATAAAAAAACGCTCAGCGATGGCTGAGCGTTTTTCTTTATCAATGAGCATTTAGCATCGCGCTAAATCTCGTAGGTCACACCAAAGTTAAGTTTGTAATCGTCCTTTTCTGGCGCAATACCCGCTTCATCAGCTTTCGGCTCAGAAACATGATCCCATACAAATTTCACGCTGAAATCGAGGTCTTCAATAACTTCCAGGTCAAGGCCAAGATTGTTGATATGCCTGACACCACCAGCCGCATTACTCGCCCAACTCATATCATAAGTATGAGTGAAGTCGAGATCAGAGGTGATTTCATATTCTAAATTCGAAGAGAACAGCACAGTCGGGCTGCTTTCACTTTGTGAGTCTTCTTCTTGAACCGTATCGAATCGCGTGTACTGGTAACCCGGACCGAGTGATACATCCCACTCTAAATCAGATTGTGTCACTACGAAATAACCGATCTGCATAGATGCATTGACTTGGTAATCAATGTTCTGGAATTCATCACTGGATACTGTCAGCTTAATTGGCCTAAAAAAGAGCTGATTCTTTAAGTAAATATCGTACGAACCATCCGCCATATGGCTGTTTGCGGTTTTCTCGCCAGATGACTCAGTGACGTTACCACTGTATTTCAACAAAGTGCGCGAATACACAGTGGTACGCTCGGCATTGAACTCAGCAGTCACCGAAAGTTCATCCGTATTACCTTTACTGAAATTTGCCCCTAGGAAAATGTCGCTACTCCAGCGTTCCAGTTCATTGGTTGTGAGATTATGTATTGTGACCACTTGACCCGTTGGCACAATCTTAGTCTGCTCGCCGTCAATAATCGTCAGCTTGTCATCTTCGATTCTTAGGTAACCCTCGTAAGTTTCACCATTGGCTAAGCGAATTCGAAACTTACTCGCGGTTTGTAAGATTGCGATATCTTCCAAATCGATTTCTTGGTCACCGAGGTCATCACTATCAAACTCAATAGTTTGATCGTACGAGTTATGATCTTCCTTAACCGATCCGGTAAAACTGCCAATCAAGACTTCTCCCGATTTAAGTTGTAACCATCCTTCATCATGATCAATGTTCACCGTTTTAGAGATTGGCTCTAACTCTAACTTTTCTTGGTCAACAACATCTGCGCTAAACGCTGGTACTGAGATCACACTCAACACCAATGGAGACAATGTTCTAATCTTCATTTTGAGGAAAAACCCGCCCTAAGGTTACAAATAAACCGTTCACTTTGTGAGCGCGAAGTGTACTCATGCTAGCGAATCGCTTTTCGAATTTTGTGCAAAAAGTAAGTCAGGATAGTATCAATTTGTAAGAATAGCCCTACACAGCCATGGCACCGATAATCCACACTTACAGTACGAAACCTTTCCTAACTTGTTGTTTAGTATATAACTAGAAAGATATCAGACAACTTCCTCTTACCTTACACTGGCGATTAAATTTCAGCCATAAACGTAAGAAATTTTACCAACCATTTACAATCTATGACGAGTTACTGACTCGCTGCTATTCATAGGATTTACAGTAACGGCCTATCGAATTTAGCTCGAAAGGCCTTACTATGAACAAATTATTGCCAGTACTTTCATTGTCTTTTCTTGTAGCTCTATCTGCTGCATTTGCCAATGAGCCCGAAACCAATAGCAATATGGAAATTCGCTCTGAAGCGTTAAAAGATAGTGAAGCAGCAATGGAAGCTACCACTCAAATCAATCAACGAGTGAGCGAACTTCAGATCCAACTTAGCCACATCAAAAAACAGGCGTTTGAACAAAACCCTCAACTAGTGCAAGAAACCGATGAAGCCAACAAAAAGCTGGATATTGTGGCAAAAGAAATAGGTTATGACCCTCAAGGCTTCGAACAAGAGCTATCCAACGCTCGCAATGAGTTAGCGGATGAGAACATCACTGAAGAGAAACGTCAGGAAATATACCGCGATTTGCAACAAGAACAGATCGAACAAACCGAAAAGCGCGCCGAGTTCTTACAAACACCAGAAGTACTGCAGACCCAACAAGACCTGCAGTTCAAAGTGTTTGAAGAAATGAAAAAAGTCGAGCCAAAAACCGAAGAACTGATTCAAGAACTGCAAATGCTGCTTAATTCTATGGACTCGTAAGGCTTAAACTAAGCAGCGCATGATATGTTGTGGCCCTACGGGGCCACCTAAATACAACTCTTTTGTATCAACAAAACCACTTTTCAGATAGCACGAGTAAGCCGCAACATTACGACAGTTCACTGTGAGCATTAGCTGTTCCACACCTTGGTAATGACGTTTAACAAACTGCGGTAACTGCTGTAGTGCTTTTTTAGCAATACCTTGTCCTTGAAACCGCTGATCAATCAATAATGAACGGATACCCCACCCTGTGTTCGGACAAAACGAATAACTGCGGTGGTAAGCCGCATCCAGCAAAAAGAAGCCTACGACTTGCTCCTCGTGTAAAACAACGTGCGGCAACTCATTGGGTTTGATTTCCTGTAGAGCCAACGCAATATCACTTACAGTAAACGCCTGCTGCTCGGCCCGCACCTTTAACTGTTTAACTTGCTCTTCCCATTGGCTTGCGTACGCAGCTATTTCAACCATTACCGTTATCCCTGCTTGGATTGCTCATTTTGCGCCACCACTTTCAACTTCGGCCAGTGAGTCAGCCAACCTTTACTCGTCACGCGCTCAATGAAAAGGCTCTCAGACCTTTTAGGGTTGTGAGTCAGCTCTAATGCCCACAGGCTCTCCCAGCCAAAGGCAGCCAGACATTCATATTCACCGTCATCTCTCTTGCGTATGGCCACTGCCGTTTCTTTCTCAACCCAATGACTCATGGCATCTAGGCTTGATGAATAGGGTTTGTCGTTATTTCTCACGTGCATCCATGCCTGATTTCGCACCTGCCAGTTCAACTCTGGCATCATCTTAGTCAACCTATGCTCATACTCTCGGAGCAACTGCTGATCCGTTTCTTGGCCGTCAAAGTAGATGACATCAACATCATTTAGCGCGGTAGACTTTTCATAACCATGTAAGTGATCCCACACTAAATTACGCACAAAACCAGCTGCAATATAGCATTGAGGGAGCATGAGAGAATAGACACACTCGAGCGCTTTCACCCTCATGTCATCACGTTCGACAAGTTGAACAACCATAATCGGATTCGACGCCATACAGATCCAAATTTAAGATAAAAAAACCATATAAAACAATATGGTGTCTATAATCATAGTCATACGAAGCAGAGACTTCGAATCAAATGAATAAGGACATTCATGAACACGTCACTGGCTAAGACTTTATCCATTATAACGCTGTATATAATTGCAGCTATCTTTTCCTCTGCCCATGCAAGCCAATTTGTTGGAAGCAATGCCTGTGCCGACTGCCACCAAGAAGCTTTCCAAGCCTGGCAAGGTTCTCACCATCAGCAGGCAATGCAGCACGCTACTGCCAAAACAGTACTGGGTGACTTCAATGATGCTAAGTTCGAGTTTGAAGGTAGCGTCAACCGCTTCTTCACACTGAATGATCAGTTCTTGGTCAACATACAAGGGCCAGATGGACAATGGCATGACTACCAAATCAAATACACTTTTGGCGTCACCCCACTTCAGCAATATATGGTTGAGTTCGAGGATGGTAGAGTCCAACTGATTCCTTTTGCGTGGGACTCAAGGCCAGAAAACCAAGGTGGACAGCGATGGTTCCACCTCTACCCGAACATGCCCCCCAAAGATGAATTTTATTGGACTAACACAGGTCAAAATTGGAATTTCATGTGTGCGGATTGCCACTCGACCAACCTTGAAAAAAACTATAGTGCTGACACAAACACTTATAAAACAACGTGGTCTGAAATCAGTGTCGGCTGCGAGGCATGCCATGGTGCTGGGCAAGCTCACCTTGACTGGGCCAACTCAAATCAACCATCACAAGCGCACTTTGGCTTCGAACGTGATCTATCAAAAGCGGTAAAAGAATGGGTTATTAAAGAAGGCAGTTCAACCGCTCAACCTCTTGATATTGAAGATACCGATCAATTGGCGGTGTGCGCGCAATGCCATAGCCGACGAGTTCAGCTTAGCGAAAGTAACGATCATGTCTCCGGCAATTTTCTAGACCGCTACTTGCTCAGTACTATTACCCCTGAGTTGTATCATCATGATGGTCAGATATATGACGAGGACTACGTCTACGGCTCATTTCTGCAGTCAAAAATGGCAGAAAAAGGAGTCAGTTGTACCAATTGTCACGACCCGCACAATGCAAAATTGAAAATACCAGAGGAAACGGTCTGCGCTCAGTGCCACTCTCCGCAAGAGTACGGCTCAGATAAGCACACTTTCCACTTACCCAACAGCGAGGCATCAAAGTGCACGACGTGTCACATGCCGGAAACGACTTATATGCAAGTTGACCCCCGACGTGACCATAGTTGGCAAATCCCAAGGCCCGATCTTTCTATGAACATCGGTACACCGAACGTTTGTACGAGCTGTCACGAGGATAAAACCGATCAATGGGCCAATAGTGCTTTGGAGAAATGGTTTCCAAACTCAGAGCATCGAAACCCACGACACTTTTCGCTCGCCTTTTATGCCTCGGCCATCAATCACAATAGTGCCGGAAATGCATTGTCATATGTTGCCCAGAACTCAGGGGAAAGTCCCATTATTCGAGCCTCAGCATTACAACGCATAGCCAACCATCCAGGACAAAATAGCCTAGTGGCATTAGCGCGAGCAACGAAACACCAGAACGAGCTCATTAGGTTAGGCGCGGTTCAAGGAGCAATCAACTATCCTTTCGATCAGAAATGGCAGCTATTGGCGCCTTTACTGGAGGATTCTGTTTATGCTGTTCGGACAGAAGCGGCAGGTGCTTTAGCCAAACATTGGCAATCCATGACAATAGCTCAGAAACAGCGTATTGAGCCGGCACTTGAAGAGTATTTAAGTATTCAGATTTATAACAGCGATAGAGGCTTTGGAAGAACCAATCTTGGCAACGTCTATCGCGCACAAGGAAAGCTTGATAAAGCCATTACGTCTTACACCTCTGCTATAGAAATTGAACCCTACTACCCTAACAGCTATATCAACTTAGCCGATTTATACAAGTCAGCGGGAAAAGAGGAATTGGCGTTAAACGTACTCAAGCAAGGACTCAATGCTCAACCTTCATCTGGAGTATTCATGTACTCCATCGGACTATCTTTGATACGGCAGAAGAACAAGAGTGAGGCCATCAGCTACTTTAAGCAAGCCACAGTCGCTGAGCCTGAGAACGCACAATACTGGCTGGTTTATGGGCTTTCACTAGAGCAATCGAGCCTGACGCAAGCTGATTCCGCACTTGCCAAAGCTTACAGCCTAAGCCAAGACCCAAATCATCTATATGCACGCTGCGATCTACAAGTTAGGCACAAGTTGAAAACCGCACAAGCCTGCATCAATAAGCTTGCACCTTTCGCCCCCGACAACGTGATTTCTCAGCTGAAGGCTAAGTTACATTCACCTTCAAATGTGGTTAAGTGAAATTACTTGTCGTCACTAGACCAAGCGGTTGGTATACTATCTAGACTATGTTATGTAGAGAGTAACAACCAATGAAAGATATGCGTCAAGCCATGTTGGATGCTGGCTTCAAGCTGATTAATGAACATGGGTTTGCCGGTGTTGGGCTTATGAAGATCATCAACGAGGCAGAAGGTACCAAAGGTTCTTTTTACCACTACTTCAAATCAAAAGAGCATTTTGGCGAAATCCTACTTGGGGATTACTTCGATAATCACTTATCGATATTAGATGGTTACTTAAGTGATGAGACAATGACTCGCCAACAAAGAGTAATTGAGTACTTCACGTTCTGGAGCGACTCCAAGCTAACGGACGACTTTCAAATTCAGTGCTTAGTCGTCAAACTGGCAGGTGAGATTTCAGGCACTTCCAACCAAATGCAGTCCACAATGTCGGAGGGTGCCGAGAAAATCATCCAGCGAATGGCAGATCTGTTTATTGAAGGAAATGAAGATGACGACTTTAATATCGCCGATCCTAAAGCGCTGTCTCGCACACTTTATGGTCTATGGCTTGGTTCTACCCTCATGGCGGCAATGCAAAGAAATCGCGCGATTCTAGATACGGCCATGCAAGAAACGATTTCCTCGATTAGCTAGACTCGCTCCCATATAGCAAAGGGCCCGCGATGCGGGCCCTTTTCGTTGGTGCTTTAGGTTAGTTACCAACACCACCATTATTTGTAGCTGGCATTTCCGGAGTGAGAGGCGGCCACTCTTTAAAGGTCGCTAAGTGTTGCTGCACTGCTGCCTGAGCAGGACCAAATGCCCACATTTTTTGCCCCATCCACTTTAGGTACATCCCAGACTCTTCCGCTGCCCTTTCGTAAGGGTCTCGGCGAAGGTTAAAGAGCAAAGGTGCATTTAACTCTTCTTTTGGTCCACTCCATCCATGATTCTGAACCACAAAGTGAGCTTTCCAATCACCAACACGAACCGCCTGAAGTTTGTCACGCTCATAATAGAAAATTTCATTTCGATTCGATTGGCTATCTTTCGTGAGCATATCTAATTGGTTGTAACCATCAAGGTGGGCTTTGAAGCCATCGTGGCCTTTCAGTAGTTTTTCTTTGAGGTCGGTAGGGCCACCCGCTGCTGCGACTAGCGTTGGTAACCAATCCATGCCATCAAATATGCCATTGTTCACAGAGCCTGCTGGGATTTTGTCTGGCCAGCTAACTAAAGCCGGTGCTCTAACGCCCCCTTCCCAAGTGGTCCCTTTCTCACCGTGGAATGGTGTCATACCGCCATCAGGCCACGTCATGATCTCAGGGCCGTTATCCGCGGTGAAAATCACGATAGTATTGTCTGCTACCCCGAGCTCTTCTAGCTTGGCAAACATCTCCCCTACATGGTCATCGAGATCTTTCATGACCACTTCTTGCAGCCCCCAACCATTTTTTCCAAGCATGGCTTCATACTCTGGCGACAAATGCGTCCACACATGGCCTCTCGAAGGGCAATACCACGTAAAGAAAGGTTTATCGGCCTTAACCGCTCTTTCAATGAAGTCGATAGCGTGCTTATTCACTTCATCATCAAGGGTTCTCATTCGTTCAATCGTCAGTGGACCATCATCTTTAATGGTTTGCTTCCCTTTGCCATCAGATTTTGCATGAATCACGTTACGAGGCGCAAACTTCTGAAACGCAGGATCCGTAGGCCAATCAGGGTCTTCAGTGTATTCCATGGCATTTAGGTGATATAGCCAACCCCAGTACTCATCAAAACCGTGCATAGTAGGTAGAAATTCGTCTCTGTCACCAAGATGGTTCTTACCAAACTGGCCAGTCACATAGCCCATCGTTTTCAATATCTCAGGTAACGTTGGAGTATCCGCATGCAGACCTACCGGCCCTCCAGGCAAGCCAACGGTGTGCATACCGGTTCGCACAGGAAACTGCCCGGTTAGAAAAGCAGAACGCCCAGCGGTACAAGACGGCTGAGCGTAATAATCCGTTAGCATCATTCCATTTTCTGCGATGCTATCTATATTTGGAGTTTGGCTGCTCATCACCCCATTGTGATAAGCACTGACGTTAGAAATACCAATATCATCAGTAAAGATGACAAAAATATTTGGCTGCTCTTGGGCTGCAGCGCTGAAAGCCGACCAAGTAGCCAAAACACTCAATATAAGAAGGTGAAACATCCTTTTCATATGTCGTCCTCATTCAATTTCTTGTTATAAGAACCTCGATGTGCCATACCCCTTCTAGAACACTTCATCTAGCTATTGATTAGCTTTCGGGTACCAGCTTGATGCGAGGTTGATGTAACAACGAGCCAAAGCACGTTGAATTTTCATACAGTTACTCTCGTGTATTTCGATTTAAGCTTAGTCGACAAAGAAAGATAAACAAGTTGCATAGGTAAGAATTATTTCTCACTTAAGGCATTGATACCATTAACAGTAAGTAGAGCTCGAATGGTCGGATCCACATGCTTAAAGAACTTAAGCCAGCCAGTGCATAAGTAGTTCAAACCGTCTTCACCATCACGAGACTTAATAATACGATTCTTAGGACACTCACCATGGCAGGCAAACTTAAACTCACATTGTACGCATTGCTTTGGCAGTGATTTTTGTTTACCAAACCCAAAAGCCTGTTGGCGGGAGGAAAAGGCCATACTTGCTAGATTCGTTTTAAGGATATTGCCGATTCGGAACTCTGGATACACATAATGATCACACGAGTACACATCACCATTAGGCTCCACAGCTAACCCTTTTCCACAGATATCACTCAAAGTACACATCGTACTTGGCTTACCCATCCACATACCGATGACGTTTTCAAAGTAAGGAATGAAGACCTTGCCAAAGTCGAGCTCGAACCATTGGTCAAAAATAGTAGAGAGAAACACTCCCCACTGGTGAGAATCTACGCTCCATGATTCGACCGGCCCAGATACAGGAATGATCGCTTTGCTCGCATGTAGCCATTTATTGTTCGTGGAGCTAGAGCGTTTATCTACTACTGGGATGAATTGAATCTGTTTCGATCCAACCTCATCACGTAAAAACTGATAAACCTCAAGCGGGTGCCGCCCTGTCACATCATTAACACATGTGAGTGTGGCAAACGAAACGTCATGAGATTTCAAAAGCTCAATGCCGTTCATGGTTTTCGCAAACGTCCCTTTACCCGCTCGGTTTTTTCGGTAGTGGTTATGTAAATGCTCAGGGCCATCGATGCTCACGCCAACAATAAAATCATGACGCTTAAAAAACTGACACCATTCGTCATTCAATAGCGTTCCATTTGTCTGCAGGTCGTTACTGATCTTGCTATGTTCCGGACAATATTTTTGCTGAAACTCGACGACTTTTTTGAAATAAGATAATCCCAACATAGTGGGTTCCCCACCATGCCAAGAGAAGACAATTTCAGGTGTGTTTTGGCCCTCAATGTATTGTTTGATATACGCTTCAAGCATCTCTTCGTCCATAATATATGGCTCCCCTTTTGGGTATGCTAGAAGCTGTTGTTTGTCGAGGTAGTAGCAGTAAGTACAATTTATATTGCACACCGCACCAATGGGTTTCGCGAGAGCCTGAAGCTTACTGTGTGCTTTGCCATTAAACTGAGGAACAGAGAGAGTTGTCATAGATAACGCCTTAACTTTTCAGTCACAAGAACGTCCTTTTATGATTGAGGGGAAGCGACCGATGCTTCCCCTATATGGGCTAACGCTTATTTCACATTCTCAAATGGATTCCAGCGTTCATCAACAGGGATGATGTTCTGCTCCCGCTCGTAAGTTTGATAATCTGCCAGCATCTCTCTAAATAAGATAGGCTTCTTATCTCTTAAATCATGTTGCTCTGCAGGGTCTGTTTTGGTGTTATACATGTGCCATTCACTGTCACCGCCCATACCCGTTGAGATACGAATGATCTTGTAATCACCTTTAAGCAGAATGCCACTACCAAACAACTCGAATGGAATCGGGTTATCGTTGGTATGAACCGTTTCCGTTTTCCCTTCAAAATACGGCAGTAAACTTACCCCACTCATTGGTGCAACTTTTCTTCCTTTGTAGGTCGTGCCAGGGTGCTCAACCTCTGCAATTTCTAAAATCGTTGCCGCCACATCTTTCACCTGAGAAAGATCGTTGGTTTGTGTACCCGGTTTTAGTGCACCATCACCTTCAAGTAGCTCTTTGGCTGGTTTCACGATGAACGGGACTCGGATGCCGCCTTCTGCTGTATACGCTTTGTACCACGACAGCCCACCTGTAGAGGCACTCGCCCACTCGGGACCAAGAGAAACACTTGAGTTTGCTTTACCAAGGTTTTCGACTGAATTATCAAAGTGATGTGCCGTCCATGTACGAATTAGATCACTGATGTTTTCTCCCGTAATGTCTGCCGCTTCTGGGCCATTGTCGGCAAGGTACATGATGTAAGTATTGTCGTATTCGTCAATGCTCTTTAGATAATCTACGATCTGACCAATTTGTTGGTCTTGAAGCTCCATCATACCCATTGCAACAGCCATCTTTTTACCGTACCACTGCTGCTCTTTCTCTGTTAATGAATCCCACGGGCGGCTCAAAGCATTCCGATCTGACATCGAAGCGTCTTTTGGAATTACTCCCATCTCTTTCATTCGATTAAATCGATCTTCTCGAACAGAATCCCAACCGTGCTCAGCGTAGTATTCGACTTTATCAGCGTATGCCGCTTCAGGTGCTTGCAGCGGTAGATGTATCGCGGTGAATGGAACGTACGCGAAGAACGGCTTACCATCTTTTCGATTGCTCTCAATCATCTTGATGATTTCGTCGGTGTACACCTGATCTGAATATTGGCCTTTGTATTCGTCTGCGACTACTTCACCATTTCGATATGTCGGTTCCACCTCCACTCCAGGCACCTCACCTTTTTGAAGCGCTTGCGCTGTCGCAGCATTTTTTGCCGGGAACATCATGTCTCGGTTAAAGTGATTTGAGCCACCAGCTAGAATCCCATAGCTTTCTTCAAAACCACGATCATCTGGTAAAAAGCCGTCCTCGTGGCCTAAATGCCATTTACCCGCCATGTATGTGTGGTATCCGCTCTCTTTAAGTAATGTTGCAACCGTCACGCCTTTTTTCGTGAGGAAACCTTCATAACCTGGTTTACCAACAGCATCAGGATAAACCGCGTAATCAAACGTACCCAAGCCAACTTCATGGCTATTCGCACCTGTCAGCATCATTGAACGAGTCACCGAAGAAGTAGGTGACGCGTGAAAGTTAGTAAATTTAACGCCCTCTTCAGCAAGCTCCATCAAATTGGGTGTAGCGACCTCAGAACCATAAGGCTGCGTATCGGCAAATCCTACATCGTCGCCAACAATTACGACAATATTGGGTTGTTCATTTTCCGCTGCCACAACTGCACCGCTTGCTGCAGCCATCGCGGTAAAAACTAAAGACTTCTTGAATGTCTTCATAGGACGTTCTCCAATTACTGTGAAAAATGTGTATTAGAATCAGTGCGCGGCTTGGGACATCCAATGTAATAAGTCGAGCGCAGGGTCGTAATCTTGTTCTGCAGCTTTCCCCAACCAGACCACCGCTTGCGATTGATCGGCTTGGACGCCGCTGCCAGAAAAGTACATGAGGCCGAGCTGAGTTTGAGCTTCTGGGTTACCCGCCGTTGCCGCCGTTTTGAACCATTGAGCTGCCTTTTCTTCACTTTGCTCCACATGTGTACCATCTAAATAATGGTGAGCAATTTCCATCTGGGCGTGAGGGTCTCCAGCATAAGCTTTCTCTAACATCGCCACGACTTGCCTCTGAGATGAATTCGACGATTCAGAATACGCCTGATTGGCAGAGCTCAACGGAATCCAAAACAGCGCGCAAGCAGACAAAGACAACAATGCTAAAGTTGAACGTTTATAAGGCATGGTTCGCCTCCTCAGATACGAAAAACAAAACGTCCTTGTTATCAAAAACTAAATAAACAGCACTAATGGTGCAAAAACGATCAACGCCGATAGCAGTACATTTTCTATTTTCATCGTCAGCCTCCTAAATGGATGTATCGATAACGCGTAGCTAAACGGCGCCTTCAATGATGTTGGCAATAGCTTGAGGGGTCATTGGATAAAACTGGAAACTGATGTCCTTTTCTATCGCTTGAGCTATCTCCTGCTTAATCGAATCATCGAAACTCCACTGGCTAAAACGTTGCATCGCTCCAATACGAACTTGGAACTCACGCAAAAAACCAAGAACTCGCTGATAAGCCATTTCATTGCTGCCAGAGGTTTCCAATGAGAAAGCGGCGGCTAATTTAGGTGCATTCGGTACATAGAATTCAGGTAAAGCTTCCACCACAATCGGCATTAAGACCGTATTGGCGTCCCCATGTGGAATATGGCTAATCGCCCCAAATGCATGAGCACAGTTATGAATTGGAATACCGCCCAGCGAAGCATAGAACGCAGAAATAGCCATAGTGCTCGCCTGCAGTAGGTTTGCTCTCGCAACTAAGTTGTCTGGTTGCTCTAGTGCCAAAGGTAAATTATCAACAATCAACTTCGCAGCATGAATGCCATAAGCATCCGTGAAACTATTACTCATTGGAGACACAATCGCTTCAACTGCATGGGTCAGCGCGTCCATCGCAGTAGAACGAGTTAAGTGAGCTGGAAGCTTGGTGGTTAGGGTTGGGTCAAGTACAGCAATGTCTGCTTCCAAGCCAGAAGCCACTAAGCTGGCCTTAATGTTTTCGTGTTCGTTGAAAAAGACTGCGATAGGCGACGCTTCAGCACCGGTGCCCGCAGTAGTAGGAACAGCAATATGAGGGATATTGATGTCTTGATTATTTGGCCACACCTCCATGTGCCCACCACCTGCGATAATAGAGCGAATATCATTAATGTTTTTGTGAAATGCGTACTTCACCCCTTTTGATGCATCAATAACACTGCCACCGCCAACCGAGAGGATCGCATCAGCTTGCACGCTATGAGCGTAAGAGATCGCAGCGTTAATGTTGTCACATGTTGCATCAGGCTCAATGTCGGTATAGGTCCCAACCAATTCTACTTGGTGCTGGCCTTCAAATAGAGCGGAGAACTTTTCAATGTAACCAAGTTGCTTCAATCCTTGATCTGAAAAAAGCACAACGCGTTTAGCGCCAAGCCGAGCGAATAACATTGGGATATTCGCAATGCCGTTTTCTTGCGCGTGTATCGTGGTTTTTAGCTGATAGTTAAAGTTTTGGTTTGTCATGAGTATTGCCTCTTGTCATTTGATGATTAAATAATAGACCAATACAAACCGGTCGGTCTAGAGTGGTAATGTCAATTATGTGTCAAGAAAGATCTTTTTGATCTCACTGTTTTTGATTCGGATTAGAACGAAAAAAAGCCCGCTGTATGCGGGCTTATCTTTAGCAAGGTGATCAACGAAGGTGAGCTGGGGTTTTCGTTTTATCTCTATTCAAGTAGTAATACAGGTAGGCCAACGAATAAATTGTGACGAACGCATCGAGCGCGAATACACCACTCCAACCATAAAACCATTGGTAATCATTGATACAAACGTTGTACAAGAAAATGCCAACAAACATGGATTTCTCAAACGCGCTATAAATCATTGTCGAGGTTCTAAGCTGTTTGTATTTTGCCGAGAACATGAGCAGAACACCGATACAACCCACCATCACTCCCCAATGCTGATAGGTTCCTTGCAGGTACTCTTTATTCATCATCATGACATCGTTATAGGAAAACAGAGTCCTCATGCTCCACTCTGGTGCCAAAAACGTAGAGAATGCAGTGGCTGTCAGTAGACCCGTGATGATCAAATAGGACTTGATCGTTTTTTCAAAAAATCGTTCTAACATATTAATAACCTTAAAATTTAATTCAAATCACGTACTACTTTCCAAGCATACTCATGACTGCTGCTTTCAATTCGTTATCTTCCGCTGAGAACAAGTGTTTTACTCTATGGTCCAAACCCGTTTCCATTACGGTTTTAGCATGTGAGAAAGTTAGGAACCCTTCTTTACCGTGATAGTGCCCCAACCCAGACTCTCCAACGCCACCAAACGGTGCGTCATCCACAGCCAAGTGGAACACACAATCGTTGATGCACATCCCCCCGGAATGAACTTTGGTTTTCACTTCCTGTTGCAAGTCTCGATCGAAAGTCATTAGGTATAACGCGAGAGGTCGAGGTTTACTATTGACGATGGAAAACGCCTCTTCGATATTTTGATACCCGATAATTGGCAGTAAAGGGCCAAAAATCTCTTCTGTCATAACAGTGGAGGTCAAGCTTGGCTCGACTAGTAAGTGAGTGACTAACCTATCGATATCAGGATCAAGTGCATCACTATGGCAGGCTTCAATTCGAGTTCCTGCCTGCTGTTCTTCATCCAACAGCGCCATGATGCGTTCATACTGCCTTTGGTTGGCCATTGAGGTCAGGTTGTTCGAATACACCCCTTCTACAAATAAGCTTTGGTACTGAGATTTGTACTGATCAATAAACTGTTCAATTTTGCTCTCTGGCAACAATATGTAATCCGGGGCTACGCAGACCTGCCCATTGTTCAGACTTTTGCCATAAATAATGCGTTCTACCGCAATATCAATTGGCATGTCTTCTGCCACTATCACCGGCGATTTTCCGCCTAATTCAAGAGTAACAGGTGTTAAATTGGCCGCAGCGGCTTTCATTACGTGACGACCAACTTGCGTTGACCCCGTAAACAACATGTGATCAAAACTTAACGCCGTAAACGATGCAGCGATATCGGCTTCACCCTCCACAATTTGAACTTCACTGTGATCAAATACCGTTGCGAGCATTTCACCCAGCACCTGGTTGGTGTATGGGGTAAATTCACTCATCTTTATCATCGCTCGATTACCCGCTGCCAACGCTGATATTAGTGGCCCCACGGACAGCATGATAGGAAAGTTCCATGGTGTCACAATCCCAACCACACCCTTAGGTTGGTAAACCACTTCAACTCGAGACGTAGAAAGCAAAGCACCGGAGTGGCGAATTGACGACGTCATCCAATGCGGCAGGCAGTCAATCGTATGATCAATATTGCCGATACAAGGCACTATGTCTGCCATCAATGTATCCAGTTGGCTTCGGTGCCCATAATCTAGGCTGACAGCTGTGCAAAGTTTATCTGTATATTCGATTAGCGCGGACTTAAGCCCCATTAGTTTTTTGATTCTGCTCGCCTGATTTGGCATCGGGTTAGCTGTAAATGCTTCCTTCATAGAACTAAGAGCATTTTCCATTTGCACTGGTGTTAGATCATATTTCATACATCACCTCGTGGTTAATTTGCATACACAATAAACAAAACAAACCGGTCGGTCTAGGTGCGTATTGTCAATTGTATGTCAGAGGTTTTTAAACAAAAAGGCGATTTTCTGATCAATTCAGCAAATATGAACTACCTTAAATATATGAATCAAAACACATAAAAGAGGGTCGTGAGAGGTGGAAAAAAGGAATATTTTTTGTCTCGGTATGCTTTGGGCTGCTTGTTCTGCTGATGCTAGCGATATATCCGAAACAGAAGCGCATTCACAATGGCGACACAGCATGGAGATCTATGCATTGGCATTGAACATTCGGGGAGACAGCCGAATTGGAGACCTCTCCACTGATGTAGATATTGATCCTGCTTTCATCATGGATCATATCGATATGGGAGCAATGCTTCGCCTTGAAGGTATTTACGCCAATCAATGGGGTTACTACGTTGATTACAGCTTTATGAAGCTCAGTGGTCACTCCGATGCCGTGTTGGACACTAACTTGGAATTATTGAAAGGGAATGTAGACATCCGGCAAGGTGTGCTTGAAGCCAAAGGATTCAAACGCGTTGAGTACGAGGTTGGCGCCATAGACTATATGGCTGGAATCCGTTGGTGGGACAACGACATCGACGCCAAACTGTATACACAGGGAGGTGCTCTAGATAAAGCGAAATCGCTCGATGAAGACTGGATAGATTATCTGGTAGGAATTCGGTGGACGAACTCGCTTAGTGAAGATTGGCATTTTCACGCGAGCGTAGATGTCGGACTTGGAAGCGACACAGATTTTACAAGTTCAGTGCTAACAGGTGTGCGCTACCAAATAAACAGTTGGTCTGATCTCAACCTGGCCTATAAATCCACTTGGGTGGATTACGATAACGGTGATGTTTTTGCCTACAATACCGCTTCCCAAGGCTTTCTAGTTGGTTGGGCTATTCAATTCTAATAATAAGGGAGAGCATTTGCTCTCCCTTATACATCACAACGCGTTAACTCGCTTAGGTAAGAAAACTTCGCCAAGCATGCAGCGCACACTACCACCACCGATATCTTCAATCGTACGAACATCGAAAGGAAGCAGTTTACCGTGACTCGAAAGCTGAGCTCTCTGAGCCGGTGAAAAGGCATCGAACGCCGATTGCGACATGGCGATAACTTTGTCTCCGTTAACCGTCTCCAATTGCAGAATATTGCCGCAGAAGCGGTTCATCTGCTCAATAGAGATAGAGATGACTTGCTTATCTTTCGCCAAGGATTTAAGGACAAAACGACGTTCAAACTCAGGTATCACTTCATCACAAATCACGCAGAAACCTTCGCCAATCGCCATCATCACGTTAGTGTGATAAATCGGATGACCGGAAGGCAATGCGGTTTGAAATGACACTACTCGGCCATAACCAGTGCGCTTTGCATAATCTTCTAATACTTCACGATCACAACGCTGAGAGAGCGCAGCATAAATTGTCTTATTTAAGTGATCGATTACCATCACACCAGTACTTTCTAAGTGTGCGTTATCAGACAAATAATCTTCTAGCGAATCTTGGTGAGTCACATGACGCCCCGAAGCCGTCAGCGCTTCAATAAGCGCGTCTGGGCGAACTTCATGCTGACGGTTTTCACACGCCATCGGGAAAGTGTATAGCGAGCCATCAATGGTGGTGCTGAACCAGTTATTAGGGAATACCGCATCCGGAGTTTCAACGTCTGATAACGGATAGTCAAACTCGACGACTTGAACGCCTTCACGGCGCAGCGATGCCACCATAGCTTTAAACTCGACCATGGTCTTTTCTCTGATTTGCTGCGTGGTTAAATCTACTTGGTGCTGAAATTCATTATCTTCAGCTGTCTCAGCATTGAACTTAAATTCTTTTGGTGGAACCATCACGACACAGTTAGCGTTTTGCACGTTGTGCGGTTTGGCAAAAGTAAGCGTTTGTTCCTTTAGCATCTGAGAAACTCTTTTTAATCACTGAATAACTGCGATTGTAAACATATTGTTAACGTCGATTTTACTGAAATACTAGGTAACATTGTAAAATCACACCCACTTCTAACTGGATATTATGGATATGGCGGTAATTTTTATTGTCACCAATTCTATATATGTGAATTTTTCGCATAATATGCACAAAGTTACTCATTTGATACTAGTTACATTTCATACTAATCGGTATACCATTATTCAGCCTGTCTATTTCTCTCACTAAGCCTATTAACTGCAGATGGATACACTGTGAGACGAGCTCAAAGGAATATTTATGTTTAAGAAGTTCGAAGGGTTTACTAAGCCTTTCCCCGAAGAAGAACCAGGGCAACCCCCTAAGGGGATCTTCGCATTTTGTCGTTATTACACTCGTGGCTTTGAAGTACCACTGATCATTATGTCGATCATGTCGACAATTGTGGCGATCGTAGAAGTGTCACTATTCGGTGCAATGGGTCAGCTGGTTGATTGGCTGTCAAACAGCAATCCAGAGACCTTCTGGCAAGAAAATAGCTCAATGCTGATCGGTTATGGTGCCCTGCTGCTTATCGTGATGCCGATATTAGTCATTGGTTACTCTCTGCTCATTCACCAAACTTTATTAGGTAACTACCCAATGTCGATACGTTGGTTAGCTCACCGCTACTTGCTTAAGCAGAGCCTAAACTTCTACCAAGATGATTTCGCAGGTCGCGTCGCCACTAAAGTCATGCAGACTTCACTCGCTGTTAGGGAAACGGTGATGAAGACGATGGACGTGTTTGTCTATGTATCGGTGTATTTCACTTCAATCATTGTGCTTCTAGCACAGGCTGACTGGCGCTTGATGATCCCGATGCTCATTTGGCTTTGTTGCTACATTGGCATCCAAATTTACTTTGTACCGAAATTAAAGAATGTCGCTTCCGAGCAAGCCGATGCTCGCTCCATGATGACCGGACGTATCGTCGACAGTTACACCAACATCGCAACGGTTAAACTGTTCTCTCACAGTAAACGAGAAACCGACTACGCCGAAAAAGGCATGAAAGGCTTCTTAGATACCGTTTATCGCCAAATGCGCTTAGTCACTGGTTTTGACGTCGCGGTAGAAATCACTAACTACATTTTGGTGTTCTCGATTGCTGCATTGTCTATCTTCCTATGGATGGACAACTCAATCAGTATCGGTGCTATTGCCATTGCGATCAGTTTGGCTCTGCGTATTAACGGTATGTCGATGTGGATCATGTGGGAAGTTGGCTCGTTATTCGAAAACATGGGCACAGTAGTGGATGGGATGAAAACTCTGTCTAAACCTATCGATATTCAAGACAAAAAAGACGCAAAACCTCTAGAAGTGCCACAAGGCGGTATCTCGTTTGAAGACGTTAGTTTCCACTACGGTGAAAACAAAGGGGTGATCAGCAACCTAAACCTCGATATTAAACCGGGTGAGAAAGTCGGCTTAGTCGGGCGTTCTGGTGCAGGTAAATCCACACTAGTGAACTTGCTGCTGCGTTTCCATGATGTTGAAAGCGGAAAGATTAAGATCGACGGACAAGTTATTTCCGACGTCACACAAGACTCTTTGCGCAGCAACATCGGTATGGTGACACAAGATACCTCACTGCTTCACCGCTCAATTAAGGACAACATCCTTTACGGTAATCCAGATGCGAGTGAAGAAGATATGATCAAAGCGACCAAACAAGCCCATGCTCATGAGTTCATTGAAACGCTTACCGACCCATTTGGTAACTTAGGCTACGATGCTCAGGTTGGTGAACGAGGTGTGAAACTATCCGGGGGGCAACGCCAGCGTATCGCTATTTCACGGGTGCTGCTGAAAGATGCGCCATTACTGGTACTAGATGAAGCGACATCGGCACTCGACTCAGAAGTTGAAGCTGCGATTCAAGAAAGCCTCAACGAGCTAATGGAAGGCAAAACCGTCATAGCGATTGCCCACCGCTTATCGACCATCGCTGCGATGGATCGCCTAATCGTATTGGATAAAGGCAACATCGTAGAGCAAGGTACGCATAAGGAGCTAGTGGCACAAAACGGCATTTATGCTCAACTTTGGGCTCACCAAACGGGCGGTTTTATTGGCGAAGAAGTCGAACAACCTAAAACCGCTTAATCAGCATACCTCCACAATGAAGAAGAGCCGTAGACAACGGCTCTTCTTTTTTCTGAGTTTATCTTCAATACGATAAACTAGGGTCAACGCACTGATACACTTGGCCAATGCTGGTTTTGCTGTTTAGTAACTCATGGCTAAGCCTTGCGACTTCTGTTCGAGTAATCAGGCCATGTACTTCAGTCCCCTGAGACAACTCCCCTAACCCCGTTGCGTCACCATCTTTCAAGCCCCCCGGACGCAAAATGGTAAAATCTAAACCACTGGTATGTAGCCAAGATTCTGCCAGCGACTTTTCTCTTACAGCAGCACCAAACCCTCGTTTTGAACGTTCCGATAAATACTGCCACGAGTCACCACAGCCTAACGATGTTATCAGCAAGAAGCGCGCGTTCTTGGACTGCTCAAGAGCATCAATCACATGACGGTGCCCTATATAGTCAACAGGCACTTCTGCGTTAAAACTGCCCATTGAAGAAATATTGATCGTGCCCTTTGGCAGTGCTTGTACTGTATTTATCACTTGCTGCTGATCGGTTGCATCACAACTAATGGTAGCGATTCCCCATTTTGCTAGGTTGGAGTTGTTGGTCGGTTCTCTAGCAATTGCAATCACCTCAAAGCCTTGCCTGTAGTAATACTCCGCCATAGCAGCACCGAGGCCGCTGGCAGCTCCCCAAATCGCGATTTTTTCCATTTTCCCACCTCACACCTTGATAATGAGAATAGTTTGCATTTTTATCGACAATTTGACTAGTGTTTGGTACCCATTTCCTGCTCAGCTAATTATTTTTGAGGCAAGTTTTACAATGTAAATTTAAGCACAAGTAACTACGGCAATTTCACCCACAAGCATTCGCAATATCAATACATAAGAACACATAAATCACCACACTTATGAGAAATTAGTAGCATTAATCACCTTATAACGATAATCTCCATCAATATATAAAATTCAAACACTTATACTTAATCATGCTAGGAGCTGTTCATGACTAAACTTAGTGGTTTCTCGATCGATAACGCGAACGTTCGGTTTAAAAAAGACCAATACTCACTTTCCAAAATTAATGCCGCTCGAGTGAAGAGTAATACGTTCAAAGATCATGCGCTCAAGGTGGTGACTGTTGGGCTAATCGTCTCTAGTGTCGTATGGATGATTTGCCCTGATGGGTTTGGCATCTTAACCGGCCCTATTTCTATTGTTATCGGGGCACTGGCTGCCCTAACCACGATTCGAAAGTATGAGCTTCAGGTGGAATTTCGTCATGCCGATGAAACCGGATTGCAATGGATAACGATCGCCAAAACGAACAAGCCCGCAATCAAAAAGCAGTTTGAACATCATGTCGACGAGATTCGACAAAAGCTCGCCTAGCGATGAAAACTTAAAGTCAAACAACAAGAGAAAAGCAATGAACTCTACATCACAGATAGGCCCGTTATGACCATTACCTCTTCTCTTGCACTGTTTTTAGCCATGGCGCTTTCCGCTGCCATTCCAGGGCCGAGTGTCCTTGCTGTGGTATCTCGCTCACTTTCCTATGGCTTATCTCAGGGACTATTAGTGATCTTTGGGGTTGTCATGGCCGATTTCATATTCATCACTCTCGCCATTTCTGGGCTTTCTGCCATCGCCAACCTACTCGGTGAATTTGCAGTCATCATCAAGTATTTAGGAGTAACCTACCTTTTCTGGTTGGCCTACGTGATGTGGACATCTGAAGCGCGCTCTACCCAGCCTAAACACATTAAGACAACTCGCACATCGAGTTTTGCCATCGGGGTAATCATGACTTTATCTAACCCCAAAGCAATACTCTTCTATATGGGCTTCTTGCCTGCATTCCTTGATTTACAATCTTTAACGGTATCTGATGCCATAACGATATTCGTCATATCAACTTTATCTGTAGGAAGTGTGCTCTTGCTCTACGCTTACTTAGCGGCAGTTTCAAGCGGCATGTTTAAAAAGCCAAGCGCCAGTAAACGACTCAATCGACTCTCCGCGAGCGTACTTGCAACCTGCGGTGTAGTACTAGCGATCAAGAACTAATGGCTATCATTGTCGAGCCCAATAACGGAGTGCGTTTTTGATCTACACTCTGGAAGTTCCATCCCCCCAATTTAGGTGATGCCATGACGCCCGCAGCCATCCTTATTCACGTCCCAGATATAGAACAAGGGCTTGCTTGGTACCAACAAGCCTTTCCCAACGCCAAGACAAGGTACTTGCCCGAGTTCGACTTTACAGTACTCGACCTAGAAGGGTTGGCGATTGAAATCGTCCAAGCGGATGAAAAAGTGGGGGCCGGCAAGAATGGAATCGTGGTCTATTGGCAGGTGAGCGACTTAGCGAGCGCGCTTGCACACTTTCAATCCATTGGGGCGAAGTTATACCGTGGCCCAATGGATATCGAGCACGGACAGGCGATGTGTCAGGTTGAAGACCCATTTGGAAATCTTATTGGCCTAAGAGGGTAATATTTTCTCTCACTCAGTTTGTATCCGATAGTTTCAATTATTGTGAACGATGGTTCAAAACGTTTGGATTTTTCTCCCTCCGCTCTCGCCATACAATTATTTTGTACTGGTTAGATAAGGGCAACAATATGAATGAATTAGACGAATATTGCGACGATATTGAGATCAACTTTTCACAACCGGAACTTCAGAGGTTAGGCTGGGATGACAAAGAATGGATGGTCGAACTGGCTGTTTTTGTCTGGTTGGTGTTACTTATCGTTGGATTATCTTTGATTAAAAACTAAGCTAATGAATTGTAGGGATTATTGTGTTTGTTCGCGCAGCAATATTGCTAATGAAAACTGACTTTTCACTTTCAAGCACTTGCAAGGATCCCTCAAAAGGGTTACAAAGATCACATAACTGTACAGATGGTACAGTTTACTTAGCTACAAATGTGAACTTGATCGTGGCGAAGTTTGGCTTACCTAGCTAAATTCGATTTGTACACAAAAGGAAAAACGTTTGTTTAAAAGCTCAGTGAAGGGCCCCTATCATCAAAGTGAGGGACATTATGAAAAAAATGAGAAAAGCTCAGTTACATCGCGTGCGCATCCAATACTGGAAAGACTCAAGTAAAGTCGCGACAAAGAAATAGTAACAAGCACTCAACCGAAACTAAGCTGGCTTTATGCCAGCTTTAACATTTTTAGCGCCCTAGAAAATTCCTTCCTAGACCACACCGCTCAACGACTAAGCTGCTCGGTTTCGACTCGGTAGCATTTGTACAATATCCGCCAACAGCTTTTGAGTATGTTTGTGGTACACCACTTTCTCGTGTTGCCCTACCATTTGTATCAACTTCACTTTACCCGCCATCATGCATTGTCGAATCATACGCATAGCCATCTGTAACTCGAGATGAGCAGACAGGTTTACCATTGCTTGCGGCATCAACGATGCAAGATCAATATCAAGCACAACTTCATCACAATGGGCAAGATAACTGCTCAGCTGGCTTTTTAGCTGAAAGCGATTACGAAAAGTGCATTCTGTCGCTGTCATCCAATCACAGCCTAAATCTTCCGCGTATTCGATGGTTTTCGCATCGATGCTGTTTTCGTCAATACCTAAGTAAAACGCTCGGCAATCGTTATATCGTGATAAAGCAAAGTGGTAAGCCGACCCGACACAGAGCTCCAACGAGGGCTTCAGTTGAAACTGAGCTCCAATATGAATGATCCCGACCTCTTTTCCGCCAAGGCTGACAAACGGCAAACTATGCAGTAAGGCTTCGTGTGTGTTGGCAAGCACAACGGGCAGCACTCGCTGGCCTAGAAAGTGAGTCAGGCGAACTTGGAACCCATTAGCGTTGTGATCGTGCAAACTAAAGTGGCCCGCGTTAGCAAATGCACACGTACTAGGGGAAGGAAACAGCCAGTCGTAGGCGGTTTCCATCGTCTGTTCCGCGTATTCAAACTCAAGCTCGGTCATGGGTTTTAGCTGCTCACTCACGGTGAATAGCGCTGCCATATGAGCGCTGCTGGCAACCTCGCGACCAAAAGAAATGTGTTTGAATAGCCTTAGCATGTGAATTACCTTTCTGGTGGCAACGCCCTCGCCGCTTGTAGGACGTGCAATATAATCCGCTGTTTCGCAATCTCGACTCGATGCGCCGGAGCCATCACGCTAATCGCACCGATCAACTTGCTACCTTTCATCACCGGAGCACTGATCCCAGACACCCCTGTGTCGATCTCAGATGTACTCACGGCATACCCTTGCTGGCGAATGTTTTCCAGCTCTCGCTGCCACTCTTCCATTCGATGGCTTTCACCAAAATGGCGTAAGATTTTTTCGCAGCGCGCAGTGGGCATATACGCCAGCATCACTTTTGATGAGGCACCACGTAGCAGGGGTTGACTTTGACCCTGGACGTAACTGCAACGCAGCGCCTGCATGCTTTCTTTTCGGCTAACACACAATGCTCTGTAGCCAACAGGGACCATATATGCCGCCATTTCGCCCGTCTGTTTTTGCAACCGGCTCAATACCGCATCCACCGAATCGAGATTGTGGCTGCTGGTCTCGTAGCTGCGCATCAACAGCAGTGCTGCCGGACCGATGATCAAGGTTTTGTCATATGGACTTTCCTCAATCAAGTTCCACTCTTTCAGCAGCTTTAGATGCCGATATAAACTGCTTAGTGGCACACTTAATTGCTCACTGAGTACTTTTGCGGTCACTGGTTCATCGTTTACAGCCACCTGCATCAAAAGCTGCAGGATCTTCTCGTTGACCTGATTCGCATTCGGTTTAGTTTCGTTCATAGGTCGGTTGTATCTCGAATAAAAATCGCACTCAAATTAGATTCTTATATAGTGAGAAATGGAAGTTTTTTAAAGGTATGTTTTCTTATTCAACGAGAATTAATAAATAAAAAGCCGCAGCTTAGCTGCGGCTTTTAGTGCTTCACAATTGGGCCATTAGCCTCTTACCATTTGTATTTCCAGCCTACCTGAGCGAGATAGAACTTTTGGCTATTGTCGTCACCACTGGTGAGGCCTGCTGATTTGGCATCTGCCCATTTCGTTTCTTCATAAGCCATACCCACCCAAAGTGTCGATTTCGGACTAATGCGGTAATCTACATTCATACCCAAGCGCAAGCCATCATCGGTTTCATTAACCACTCGATAATTGTTTGCACTGTCGTAGAGTTTTTCGTTAATGAAATAACGAAAGTAAGGCATCACACTCCAGTCATCATTGATCTTAGTTGGGAAATAACCACGGATCTGGTTTTGTTCCCAGTTTTTGTTTTTATCTGAGTCCCAAGTCCAATCCGTATAGAGGTAAACTTTTGCAGTGAAGTTGTCACTGTGCTTATAGGCAAAGCCATGTTCAGCTTCCCATTCATAATCATTTGAACCAACAAATCGATCGTAATAATAGAATGCGTCCCAGTAAGAAAATGAAAGCTTGTCGGTGATTCTGAACTCACCACTTGGCATTACCCAATATAGGTTGTGACTACCTCGGGCATCCGTTCCTGGTGCTGAATCATTCGATTCCTTACGGTAAGTAGCATTAAGATTAAACGTCACATCTTCGTTACGAACCATATTTCGAGTAACGCCAATCTGAGTACGATTTCGCTGGAACGAATTGACCGTATTGTTTAAATCCTCGGTAATTGCCCTTCGGGCTACTTTATGCTCAAGGAAATAGCTCCATTTCGAGTGTGGGCTATTAATGAAGACCTGAGCGACAGGAGTAAGCTTATCTATGATTGCATTTCCATCAGCATCTCGATGCCCTTCAAACTTCTCCAGCTCCATGTAAACATTAGAGGCGACATTCCAAGATGAAGTGTAGTTTTCCTTTAGATCTTTCGTTTCACGCGTCACATTGTTGTCTTCTTGAGCAATAGCTAGACCCGGAAGCAATGTTGCGAATAAAGCCAATTTATATTTACTATTCAACATGTTGTTATCCTTCGCTAACATTACTTGTATTCAATTGAATGACCAAACGGGTATAAGATCTCACCTTCACTATTTCGGATATCAACCGGGAGTGACGCATGCGGTGAATTGAGCGGTTTGCCCGTGCGAGGATCTTCAAACAATGTGCGAATACCAGAACGAATATTGGCCTCTAATGAGTTACGGTCATTGTTCGTTACATCAAATCCAGTAATACCGTAAATAGCGATGTTTGCCTTAACGTTGTTAACATGAGCAATGTCGTAAGGGTTACGAGTAGAAACCATCACTAGCTTCGTCTCTTCTTCATTAGCAATGTCGACAATTTTCTGGGCATCAATAGCGCTGCCGGTAAGGTTATAAGTTGCGAGAATAATCAGGTCTGATTTGGCTATCGTGTTTCGCAGCTCATTTGCATCCAAATTGTCTTCTAGCAACGGCGTTTTAATGTCGCTAATGAACATTGGGTGATTACCAGTTTCACTCTGTACTTGCTTTAAGTACTTGGTAACAAGAGTATTTCGGCTATCTTCATCAGAAATCACCAGAATATTGCTGATTTCACTTGGATCAACAGGCAGAACATTGTTTTGATTTTCAATCACCGTAATCGCTGCATCTGCCACGGCTTGCTCTTCAAGCTTATGTTGCTCTGAACCTACAGTATCAACAGCAAACTGTTTATCCGATGGACTGTAAACTAACCCCATTTTTAGCTTCTTCGTAATCACACGAAGTGCCGCCTCTTTGATTCGCTCATAGAACTCAGGATTCGCTTTCATTTCATCTTCAAGAGATGCATACAAACTCTCTAACTGTTGAATTTCCGCTTTGCTTGTGATTTGAAGTGGCATCAATGCAATGTCAGCACCGGCTTCTAGCGAAGCTTTTACTGCGTAGTTACGATCAAAGTTATCAGCAATCGCCCCCATGTCCAACGCATCGGTAACAACCAGTCCTTCAAAGCCTAATTCATCACGCAAAATACCCGTTAGGATTGGCTTAGAGAAGGTTGCAGGTATTAACATTTCTTTATCGCTGAGCGTCGCCTTGATCACCGTATCGTCTACGCTAGGCAGAGTAACGTGGGCGGACATAATTGAATCAGCACCATGCTCAATTGCATACTTAAATGGAGCAAGGTCAACGTCTTCCCACTCCTGACGCGAATAGCTCACCTCAGGCAAATCATAATGAGAGTCGACACTTACATTACCGTGCCCAGGAAAATGCTTTAGTGCATTGATGACGTTCGCATCATGAATACCATCCATGTAGGCGGTAGACATCTCGTTAATCAGGTCGATATTGCTGCTGTACGAACGCACACCAATAATTGGGTTATCTTGGCTGACGTTTACATCAACAACAGGGCCGAAGTTATAGTTGATCCCTAATGCAGCGAGCTCGGTACCATGAATCTTACCCGCCAAATATGCGTTGCTTGCATCGCCCGATGCCGCTAACGCCATGTTTCCCGGCATTTCAGTACCATTTTGTAAACGAGTGACGTAACCGCCTTCTTGGTCGGTCGCAATCAGCAGCGGTAAGTTACTGCTTGATGCTTGTAGAGCGTCGGTCAATTCCACGATCTGGTTTGAATTCACAAGGTTTTGACGGAATAAAATGACTCCGCCGATGTGATAATCGGAGATCATGTTACTGATCTCGTCGTTTAGCCTGGTGACAGGAATCTCTTCATCGGTATAAGGATCCTTACCCCATGAACGAAAATCCATCATCAAAGTTTGGCCAATTAGCTCACGATCATTCATGTTATCGACAATGTAATCCGCGTACTTTTGTGGGTGTTGCTGATACTGTGTGAGGTCTTGGTTACTGATTTTATTCATGCTATTCGAACAACCGACGACGGATAGAACTGCCGTACTCAAAATAAGCTTGTTTATATTCATCACTGCTTTACCTAAGTTAAATCAACGTTTTTGGAACCGAACATGTATGTCGCAAGAAAGCCCACGACATAAGAAATTAGAAGACCTACAACAAACACCGCCATACCGGCGAAAATACCGCTGTCAGAAGTCATGAGAGGCACAGCAACAATGCCCGACGGGCCGAATACTGTATTTAGGCCCACTGGCAAGCCAAGATAAGAAACTAAACCAATGAAAAAGCCACCTGCAGCACCACCGATACATGCAGTGACGAATGGCTTCACTCTTGGTAGTGTCACTCCATAAATAAGTGGCTCGCCAATACCGAGTAAGCCTGGAACAATAGCGCCTTTGACCTGAGTACGAAGTAGCGAATCTTTTTTAGCCTTGAAGTACAACGCCAGTGAAGCACCTACCTGACCACCGCCAGCCATCGCTAAGATTGGAAATAGTGAGTTAAAGCCTTGAGCTTCCATCAATGCAAAGTACACAGGTACAAAGCCCTGATGGATACCGAACACAACTGATATAAGGAACAACCCCGCAAGAATCGCTGCGCCGAATGGGTTATCGTTTAAGTTGAGGAATAGCCATGACATGCCTTTAAATAACTCACCTCCAATTGGCATAATCAGTAGATAAGTCACGGCCCCCATGATGAGAAGTGTCACAACGGACGTTAGGATCATATCCAGATCATCTGGCATAAATTTACGGACCTGTCGCTCAACATGCGCACCCAAGATTGCCGCAAGTAACACGCCAATAATATTGCCTCGCGGATCGATGGAGAATCCGAAGAACTCATTCATGCCAGAGTAGATGCCAGACGTTGCGTTTGGGTCATAACCCAAAACAAACAACGAAGCCAAAATTGCGCCGTTTACACCAGAACCACCAAAAGCTTGTTGAGCGTTGTAACCAATCAAGATACTTAAGAAAGCAAAAAGCCCCGTCCCAAACACCTTCATATAAGCGACCAAGTCCAACATAATTTGGCTAGGCTCTTGGTCGAGGATGTACACCTGCTCCAGAAGTGTGGCAAAACCTAACAGTAGACCTGCCGCAATGAAGCCAGGGATTAATGGAGTGAAGATGGTGGCGAACTTACTTAAAAAGCGCTGAACTCCACTGGTTTGTTTACTCTTCATCTGCTTTTTCTGCTCAGCAGCAACAGAAGAAAGGTCTGAGTTTGGAGTGGCCTCTGTAACACTGTTTAGTGGTTGTTCAGCCATCATACTATTCATCATCTCCGAGGCTTGTTGCGCCTTCCCCGGACCTAGAATAATCTGCAGTTGCTCGTCACCTTCAACCACACCCAATACACCAGGCGTGGTTTTTATTTTGTTGTGATCGGCCAAGTGAGTTTCAATAAGCGCTAATCGCAAGCGAGTCATACAGTTACCACACTTACGAATATTGCCACTACCACCTACCGCTGACAGCAAGGCTTCGATCATTGACGATGTTATTTTTGCCATGAGGTTTCTCTTCAGGATATTGGTTTTAAGCGTTAATCAGCGCAGTGCGAATAAACCCTTTGCTTTGCGCTAAACGTTGTTTTGCTTGTTCTGCATCGATGTTTGCAAGAATCATTAGAATTGCGGTTTTACAATGGCGATCACACGCATCCAAGGCTCGCTGTGCTTGCTCGCTGCCTACACCAGTTGCCTCAACCACAATATTGACTTGGCGTTGTACCAATTTGGCATTGGTGGCTTCTACATCGACCATTAGATTTCCTAGCACCTTACCGCTTCGAATCATTGCTCCGCTGGTAAGCATATTCAGCACCAGTTTTTGCGCAGTACCTGCTTTCATTCGAGAAGAGCCAGTGACAACTTCAGGGCCAACTACTGGCGTTATGGCAATATCCGCAGTGCTGGCCATTGGAGAATTGGGATTGCATGAGAGTGCAGCAGTTGTTGCACCAACGAATCGCGCATAAGACAACCCACCAAGCACATAAGGAGTACGACCACTTGCCGCAATTCCCACCACCACATCAGAATCCGTTAGATTGAGAGACTTTAGGTCAGCTTGAGCAAGTGCGGCGTCATCTTCGGCGTTTTCTACCGCTTTAAGAATTGCCTGATGTCCACCAGCAATAAGACCGATAACCAAGTCAGGATGAGTACCATAAGTTGGTGGACACTCACTAGCATCCAAAATACCCAAACGCCCTGAAGTACCAGCGCCGATATAAATCAGTCGACCACCATTCGCAAACGCGTGAGTAATCGCATCAACGGCTTTTGCCACTTGCGGAAGCTCTTCTTTGACAGCTAGCGCCACTTTTTGATCTTCTAGGTTGATCACCTCTAGCATCTCAATTGTCGATAACGTATCGATCTCTTCGCTGGCGGAATTACGGCTCTCTGTGACCAAACGGGTCAAATCGATTTTCATTTTTCTATCTCTTACCAAATACAAACTGAGGGCGATTCTATGGAATAAAATATTCCAAATTAGTGATAACAATCACAATTAGGGTTATTCAGAGAGCGTCTAAAAAATGGAATAATATGAGAATAAATTGCTTAACCTAACTTAATAAACGTAGATTAGTATTGATAAAGCAGAGAGTTAGGCTAAATAGCGATTATTTTTGTCTTGGAATAATTTATTTCAAATAATTGGGATTTTGTTATGTCAGTAGTAAATAAAATTGTCACTAGAAGAACTCAATTGTCTGCGAGCGCACGAAAAATTGCTGATTGGGTGATTGCCAACACAGAAACAGCGGCGTCATTGACCAGCCAAGAGTTAGCCCATGCCACTGATGCTAGCCAATCCAGTATTGTGAAATTTACTCAAAAGATAGGTTTCAAGGGATACAGCGAATTCAAATTTGCATTAACTGAAGAACTTGGTCGTAAACAGGCTATCCAAACCACGCCGCTCCACAGCGACATCCTTGCCGATGATCCTTTCGCTGTAATTTCTCAAAAATTAGTGAAGGCCAAAACTGATGCAATGTTTCAAACAACGAATGCTTTGTCTTTAGATACCTGTGCAGAGGCGATCCGTCTACTTGACGGAGCAAATAGGGTCCAAGTCGTTGGAATAGGTGGCTCAGCTCTGACCGCTAAAGAATTCAGCTTTAAACTTCTGAAGCTTGGTATTACCGCTCTCACCGAACAAGATAGCCATGTTCAAATTGCCATCGCTCGGACCTTAACGCCTCAGGATGTACAGATCGTGATTTCTTTTTCTGGTGAGCGTAAAGAGATCTTGGCGGCCGCAGAAACAGCAAAAGAACAAGGTGCAAAAATCATCGCACTCACCTCACCACGCAAAAGCAGATTACGTAATATTGCTGATTTATCATTCGCTACCATTGCTGATGAAAGCCAGCATCGGAGCTCGTCTATTGCATCGCGCACTGCACAAAATGTGATTACCGATTTGCTGTTTATTGCCTTGGTCCAACAACGAGACGAATCCGCGCGAAAACTTATCGACGACATCAGTTCCGATATTCGCCAGATTTCAAGCTAAAAAAGCGGAGCCATACGCTCCGCTTATCACTACTCTTTGAGACTACCACCGTTGGTGCGAATTACCTCTTGGTACCAAAAGAAGCTCTTTTTGCGCTTTCTTTCCAGCGTCCCTGAACCGTCATCATGGCGATCGACATAGATATAACCATAGCGTTTGCTCATCTCGGCAGTTGAGTTGGCCACCAAATCGATCGGCCCCCAACTGGTGAAACCCATAAGTTCAACGCCATCCAGTACCGCTTCACGAGCCTGCACTAAGTGGTCGTTCAGATACGCTATTCGATAGTCATCGAGGATTTCACCTTTCTCATTGACTTCGTCGCGTGCGCCCAAACCATTTTCAACGATAAATAACGGTTTTTGGTAGCGATCGTACAAGAAGTTGAGCAGAACCCGCAGACCTTTCGGATCGATCAACCATCCCCACTGGCTTTTCTCTAAATATGGGTTTGGCACACTATCGACGATATTACCGACTTCTTTTTGTTTCGGATCGGCACTGGCGCATCCGCTGGCATAATAGCTAAATGATACAAAATCAACGCTGGCGGAGGCGATGATTTCTAGATCACCCTCTTCCATTTCAATCTTAATACCGTTTTCACGGAAATAGCGCAGCATGTAGCCAGGGTATTTTCCTCGTGCCTGTACATCCCCAAAAAACAACCACTTGTTGTTTTCGTGCATCGCTGCAATCACGTCATCCGGGTTACAGGTATACGGGTAATTCAGAGCACCGAGCAGCATGTTGCCTATTTGGGCATCCGGAATGATGCTGTGACACAAATTCACCGCCTTGGCATTAGCAATAAGCTGATGATGAATTGCTTGATATATAGCTTGCTCGGAGGCTTCTTCAGGCAAACCCACTCCAGTAAATGGCGCATGTAGCGACATATTGATTTCATTAAAGGTCAGCCACAGCTTTACTTTGTCTTTGTAACGCTCGAACACCGTACGCGCGTAACGTTCGAAGTAATCAATCAGTTTTCTATCTGCCCATCCACCATAGTTCTCAGCCAGTGCAAATGGCATTTCATAGTGAGATAAGGTCACAAATGGGGTGATGTCGTATTTGGCTAGCTCATCAAAAATCTTGTCGTAATACGCTAAGCCAGCTTCATTGGGCTCTTGTTCATCACCATTGGGGAAAATTCGTGTCCAAGCGATCGATAGACGCAAACAGTTGAAGCCCATCTCATTAAACAAAGCGATGTCTTCTGGGTAGCGACGATAAAAGTCGATCGCTACGTCTTTGATACCATCAGTACGTTGATTCAAGGCTTGATGAGGGCTTAATATCCCGTTAGGCAACATATCAGATGTAGACAGTCCTTTACCGTCTTGATTAAACGCGCCTTCAACTTGATTAGCTGCAATTGCGCCGCCCCACAAAAATGAGTTTGGAAAAGTCGCCATAATGACTCCAATAATAAGAACAGATCAGTAAACGTATCCGAATCCAAAAATAAAAGATTGGATGAATATCAAGTTTAGTCAACTCTGACAGGCTTATGACTGTGTCAAAATAAACCCAACACAGCCCCATACGGAGCGATCAATGCTCTTTCGATAGCGAGCTGGCGTGTTGCTTGACGAATACACTGTTCGCCGTCGTCAAAGCAACAAGAATATAGACAGGCCAAGTAAAGCCTTGAGTGAGGAAAGATCCCGAGACACAAAAAGCGACGATCCCTGCAAATATGCCTTCACTCATCGCTGAGGAAATAGCAGGAAATTGTTCGCGCCGTTCGGCCACGGTATATAGCGTAGTTGCGGCTGTTTTTAGCATCACAACTATCATGATGATAAACAAAATTACGCCCAAAAAGCCGGTTTCCGCCAGCACACCAAACCATGTACTGTGCACCGCGTGATTCATGCCATCCCAGTGCGCACTGTAGAAAAAGTAGTTATACAAAAAATTATCTAACCCTACGCCCGTAAACGGGTTGTCCAAGGCCATTCTATATGCCGCGCCCCAAGCATAAATCCGCCCCATCGCCGATTCGTCTATACCATCTTCGGCCGCCCCACCTGATTGTCGGCCGTCGACCCCTGCAACCACATACAAAATGGCAAGGACCAGCATGCCACCAACCATCAACAAGGCTTTCGATTTCACTCGTCGATAGGCAAAAATCCCCAATACACTCGCAATCCCCAGTATTCCCCCACGGCTCTGGGTCGCGATAATGGCCCAAACAATCAGCAAGACAGCAACCATGCCAAAGAGCCGTTCAAATGTTGCGATTTTTGGAGTGAGGAACAGCGCTAAGGCAAACGAGAGTGGAAACAGCAATACCAAAGATAAGTCGTTGGGATCGCCCAACACCGATTGGAAGCTACGGCCAATTGTGACGCGTGTGCCTTCTACAAGGCCAATTCCCGCCAGCTTGTTACTGATCGCCACCAATGCCACCATGACACCTGCTAAGCAGAACATCCGTATCGCCAACTTAAAATGGCGAGGCTCAGTCAGGATCGATGCCAGTACCGGTGTCATGATCGCGATTTTCACATAGGTGCTAGTGAAATAACTGAGCGATGCCGGGCGATTGGTGGCGAACATCACTCCCAAAGTCACCGCGACAAAAAATAGATAGAAGCAGGTCAGCTCTTTACTGCCTTTCAGTTGGATATTCCTTGAAATAAAGATATGCCACGAGAAGGTAAACAACGTCGCTAACGACAGTAATAAAGGAATGCGGAACGGCATTAACATCGGGAACGCTTCGTGAATTCGAAAGTAAGAAAACACGATAAACAACAAAGCGAATAAGACAGGGAAACGAAGAGTAAACAGCACGGCAATCGGCACAAATGCAAGCCCGACAGATACAACAGGGTGAGGCACTAAATACCAAGCTAAACCGACAAACAACAGCGCCAACACCACCACAATAATATGATGGCCAGATACTGATTGTGTTGTGTAGCAAGATATCGCCATTTAATCCCCAAATACCTAAAAACGAATCGATTGTTTAGCCTCTACTCATCTATAGCAATCACAATGCCATGGTTATCCTTTTGTTTTATATAAACTAAATCCATCTTCATCGTGCAATTCTCAAATTGACGCGCAAATTGACTCCTTATAACAATCTAATCACAGCGCTTTCTATTCAAAATGAAACAGCCCCATGGGCTTTAGCGCATGGGGCTGACTGTTTACCGTGTTATTGCTTGGACTAACGGTTTCAGGAATCAGAAACTATTGAGTCACACGCTCAATAAACTCAAGCATTCGTTGCTCAATTGGCTGACGTAATCCATCCCCCGATAGCGCTACCGAGCCTGATGGATAAAAGTGGCTGGCTCCCGGAACCCACGAGTATGAGTAATCCACACCGACCTTTTCATAGTGCTTCAATAATTCTGGTGTACCAATAAATGTAGCGGGTAAATCATACTGACCTTGGAACATTAATATCGGGCTAACAGCGTTACCGTCTTGAACGGTTTTCTTGATATCGAAGCCTATCTCTGCAGTTCCTAGCATCATAATACCGGCCACTGGTTCCTGCATTCCATGTCCAACATTCAAACTGGTAATCGCACCAGCCGAGAATCCACCAATCACGATTTTTTCTGGGTCAATGTTGTAGTCATCGGCATGGTCTTTAACAAAACGAACTGCGCTACGTAAATCTTCCGCTGCGGCTAGCACCGTGTTCTCAAGAATTTCTACATCTGAACGTTTAGCGAAATCCAGCGCCGGTAACCCCATTAGAGAACGCACGATATTCACTTGACCCTGCATATTAGGTACAGGATCCATGTTAAGCATTTGCTCACTGTAACCTTCTCGAGTTGGCGTTGGCTGCTCCGGAGCAACTCGATAATCAATAGTAAAACACGCGTACCCCTGCTTAACGAACGTTTCGCAGTACTCTTTCATCGACGTCGTCTGAGCCCCTTCCATCAAATACGGGTTATGTGGGTGACCTCGGTGATAAGCGCCACCAAACGTCATAAAAATCGCTTCAGTAGGTTGTGATTGAGTATTCTCTGGCAAATATACGTCCATCCATAGATCTCGAGGTTGTACAACGCCTTCCAGCGTTACATCACCTTGCCCGTAAATCACACCTTCCATGACTTGATAATCACTGGCTACTGACACACCAGAAAAGCCTACACACACAGACGCTACCACAGCAGTAGAAAGTTGATTGAACTTGAACATATATACCTCACTTGGGATAAGTTAATCGCTGAGTTATTTGCTATGTGTGCAATATACCAATCAAAAAAACGTAGATATAACCAGTTATGGTGGGGTTAACCAAACAAAATAAGTCCATTAGCGTTTTAGATTTTAGGAAACAAAAAACGGCCTATTAGAAAACTAATAGGCCGCTCGAGATGTAAAGTTGAACTACAAAGCTTGTAAATAAGACTTGGCTGCGGTTAATCGAACGCCAGCTCCACCGATAATGTCTAAAAATCCGAGTAGCCGATGCGGTTTATCAGCACTTATCCATGCCGATCCTGTTGCGCCAATGGGCATCAATGCCATGGTCGCTGAATCCATTTCTAAAATCACGGTTCTGCCTACCGGCGCTGAGCCCATCATAATATGCCCCGCTACGCGCTGCTCTATAGGCATCAAGCTTCCCTGAGCTTCTCCGGTCGCATTGACAATACTGTGCACCTTGGCTCGAAAAATTTCTCCTGGGTAGCTGTCAACATAGAACTCACTAAACTGCCCAGGGCGGATATTCTTATAAGCCTGATCTGGGATGCGCATTTCAATAAATTTCCGATTAATATCCCAAAGGTGTAACGCCCCGACACGAGATCCATCAGCAATGAATATATGGGTCACCATGCCATCAAACGGTGCTGTCACTGTTAGCCGTTCATGTTCAAACTCTAAATTGCTCAGCCTAGCTTGTAGGCCGGTAAACTTGGCTTCTAATACCGCCAGCTCTGCCTCAATTAACTCGATTAAATCACCTGATTGTTCTACGTCCTTTTTGGTCGCATGTTCTTGAATATCGACATTACGCTTGTGGTTTCGTTTCGCTTGTCGCCACTCTACCTGTTTAGCTTCAATCGACTTTGCGATCTCCGAAATACCCGCTTCCACTTCAACAATCGCGGCGGCAATCTTGTCATCTCTCAAGGTGTAGAGAACCTCGCCTTTTCTGACTTGCTGATTATGGTCAATGTAAATGCGGTCAATTTGCTGACCAAATGCTGGTGACAAAATCGCATGTGGTGCTTTGACGGTCGTCGAGTTGGTTAGATCGGCCGGTGAGTAAAAACGGTGGGCAAAGAACAAGCTCACCATCAACAGTGCTCCAATCAAGGTTGTCGCGAAGTAGTTACTAGGAGTGCGTTTTAGTACGTTAAATTTAAACAGCAACCACACCAAAAGTATGTAGGGAAGCATAATCTCTTTCATGAGCGAGCCTCCTTAATCCAGCCTTGAACCTTATCCCAATCAGTCACTATGGCGAGCACGGCTAACACCCAAAGCGGCTTCCAAGCTAACCCTAAGATACATAACCAAAAGACCAATTTGGCTTGTCCTAAACCCAGTTCTTTGGCTTTAATTTTCGGTAGTGAATGTATGTACCAGAGTTTTTTCAAAACCCAGCACAAAAGCGCTGCTGTAAAGATGACAATCGCCCACATAAACACTGGTGTGTCGAGCAAGGCATAAACGGTTGGGAGCGAGTCGTAAGTTAAACTTGTGTTGTGGATTATCATAAATCCTACCTCAGATGTTGCCTTAGTTTCGTCCTGTAGAACTAAGTTAAGTAAGAGATAGCAACCAAAATGCGTTCAACTTTTCCGTAGTGTATTTGGCGGCTATAACGCTTGAACCGCTATTTTACTGAGCTTCCCTTAGCACTTTTAACCAGATATGATGGGTTATCCCCTCCAGATAGAGAGCCTAGTGATGTTCACACGTGATCAAATTATGAGTTTCTGCGCCGTGTACGAGCACGGTTCTTACAGTGCGGCTGCTCGAGTGATAGGCCGAGACCGCTCAACAGTTCGTGAACATGTGACCATTTTGGAAGACAGCATCGGTGTCGACCTGTTTGAAATTCAAGGGCGAAGTGCTGTCCCTACCAATACAGCTAGGCAGCTGTATCCAAGAGGGGTGGCTATTGCTCGTCAGATAGAAGAGTTTGAAAAAGCAGCGTTCAATTCGTTTGATCAAGAGCTACTGACTCTTAATATCTACCATGACGCAATGATTCCCGCTTCTCTGATTGCTCACATAGAGAAAAGCGTTCGCTCTCAATACCCGCAAACGCAGCTAAATTGGTTGCACCGTAGCCGACACGAAGCGATGGAAGATCTCACCAATGGCCAAGCGCACCTAGCACTCATGCCAATCAAAATGATGGTGCATCCTGATAAAGAAGTGAACTTCATTAACTTAGGTCGAGTGCCTTTGTCAGTTTATACTGGCATCGATAACTCATTAGGAAAGAAACAATCTGTTCGTCTCGCCGATCTGCAATTAGATAAGCAGTACATCCTAGAAAATCACCATGATGCCTCACTGCAAGGGGTGAAAATATCGCCCGACTACAGTGTAGTGAGTAATAACGATGTTGTGATCGAGCTATTAAAGCTCGGTGGGTGGGCGGCGTTACCAGAAGAACTGGCTGCGCCTTTTTGCCAAATGGGGACACTGACTAAAGTCGATAGCTATGAGCTCGCCAGCACCCTCAATTACAATATTTGTGTGTTCTTTTCACCTTCATTGGAGCATAACCAAATTATTGCCCATGCTCTGAATGAAACTCGTGAATACTCCAAAGTTCACTTACGCTAAGCTTTAATTCTATTAGGTGATGTCTACACTGAACTTCTATCGTGTAGGCATCACCTCGTGGCGAGCTACATACGAATAAGCACGTAACCCTTTTCTTGATATGCTCGTATAGCCATTGGCGCTCGCTCAACTACTTCTACGTGATCAGCAAAGTCACTGGCGTCTTTTCCATACCAAGAAGCGTGGGTTGCACACACTTCAACGCTAATCCCATTACTCACTAGCGACTGGGTTAAGTCGTGAACACCACTTTGAGAGCCCTGATTCTCTTTCAGTAACGCAAACTGTTCCGAGCCATGGCTTACCACCGCTACTTCAATGTTTGGGTGCTTAGCTTTGAGCGTATCGGAAAAGTGAGAAATCTGGTTAAGGATTCCGGTAAACGTCCCCTCTTCCCATTCCATCACTTCAAACACCACCCCAACCGGAGGAGAATCACTGCTGATGATCTCAGCCACCTGTTGCTCGCTCTGTGCAAACGCGAACGAAGACACCAGCATCAGCCATAAAACGGCCAGTTTTTGTAAACATTTCATCACCAACTCCTTTTTTGTAAGTTGCACTAAATCGACGGATTATTTGGCCTGTTCAAGTTTCTCTGCCACTAAAGGTTCAAGCTTGTTGTATGGAAGATAACCTTCAACAATTTGGCCGCCTACAATCATGCCCGGTGTCCCTCGTAGTCCTAAGTCAACAAACAGCTGGTAGTTCTGCTCTAGCAACTCGGTGGTGTTAGGGTCAGTTGTAAGCTGGTCTGAGACATCTAAACGTTGAGCGATTTGGTTCAGTGAAGTCATATCGTGAACGCCCGATTTTTTGATAAGCATCTCATGTGCTTGTTGGTAGACATCGCGCTCGCTTTTCCACAAGTTCGCCGCCAATATCGACGAGTTCATGACATTTCCGCGCTCACGCAACGGCACATAAATGTTGATGACTTTAACATCCTCAGGGTATGCCTCGGTCAGCTGATTCAGCACAGGATCCAAACGTTTACAGAAAGGGCAGCTGTAGTCGGTAAAGTTAATGATGGTTACCGCGGCATTTTCAGCACCAAACCAAGAGTGGCTTGGGTTGTTGTGCATGTAGTCGTGATATTTCTCCATCACATTGCCCGTCATGGCTGCTTGGTTAACGTATTGATTTAGGCTGTCATACAAGCCGTCAATGATGGTTGGGTTTTGCTCAAGCATGACGGTGATCTGTTTGATTTTTTCTTCTTGTGTCAACGCTAGCGCTAGAGGGGAGAGTAAAGAGGCGGCTGCCAGCGAGACAATCAGTTTAAGTTTCATAGGTATCTCTAGATGGTTGACTTAAGTAAGCAACTGCTAATTTAGCAATCAAGCCGATACTCTCACTTAGCCTTTTAGCTATCTAGCGAATAAATGTGTCTAATCATTAGAATTATCGTATTTATGAAACATGAAAACTGAATGAAAACCACCAATCAATCCCTTTATTTATAAGGTTTGAGCGATATTTTTCACTTATTGAAAATTTACGTTTCTTAACAACCAGAAGGGAAAACCTTGGCGCTAAAGGCACAACGCCAAGACAGAACAGTGACTAACGAGGCAAAGTTAACATAAACACACTGCCTTGATTTCTCTGTGACTCCACCGATATCGTGCCCCCCAAACTACTAACCATGGCAGCTGCTAAAGATAGCCCTAGCCCATATCCACTGACGTTACTTCGGCTTGTATCGACTCGATAAAGGCGTTCGAATACCAAGTCTTGGTACTCAGGAGCAATGCCGATTCCATTATCAATCACACGAATCTCTAACTGGTTATTCCCTCCTATAACGCTTTCAAGCACCACCCGACCACCTGCTTTAGTGTACTTAATTGCGTTATCAACTAAGTTAACCAACACTTGCGTGAGTTTGTCTGGATCAGATTGAATCAGGCGGTCAGTTGTATTACCAACGGCTAAGCTCACCCCTTTCTCATCCGCCACATCTTCATACCAACTGACCACGGTGTTCATTATGTCTCGCACGTTGGTGTCGATTGATTGCGCAGCTCGCTTTCCGATCAGCTCATCATTCAGTTTCATTAAAGCCGTTAACATATTGCTGGCCTGAGCGGCATGCTCTGAGCAATCGGCTAGTGCACTTTCTAGAACCTTAGGCTTGTTTTGGGAGGGCTCATGCATTAATGCCTGTTGTGAGGCCAATGTAATACGAGATAACGGGGTGCGAATATCGTGAGCAATTGCATCCACAGTCGTATTGAGAGTAGTTGTGACGTGTTGCAACCGACCGATGGCTTGATGAACACTATCACGAATAAGACCTAGCCCTTGCGTTGAAAGGGGAGCGGCGCTAGGTGTGTCTAAATCCAATTCACCGGCACGTAATCGCTCCAGCAAGGAACCCAAAGTGATTAACGGTGAAATCGTCCGGCCAATAATGATATAGGTACAGATGCCTGTCACCACCACTAGCATTAACAGAGCATAGAGGGTTAGGAGCCACTGTTTTAACGCAATGTTGTAACGTGCATGATTATCAAGAACCAGCCAGAAATCTTGCTGTTCACCCGTCAACTTAATCGCCATATACGGGCTGATAATAAACGCTTGAAACCAAGATTTATTGTTGGCTACGTACGTTGCTAAGTCATTCTGAGCGGGAATATTGTCATCTCCAGAGACGAAAATGACGTCACCAGAGCCCGCTTTATCGACAGAAAATGCAGCCACATTGTTTTCAGTCAAACGGAGAGGATTTGCAACCAGAACATGCTCTAAACGCTGAGCAGAGTCGTAGGTCAAAATTCGCTGATACTCCGTAGCCATTGAGTTCATTAGCTTCTTTTCTGTCTGGTACAAATCGTAAAAGAAGAAGCCACCGACCACAGCTTCTATGACCAACAGGCATGCTAATAGCACTGCCATAAATCGGCACAGCAAAGCCCGCTGAGTCTTTTTAAGAGCAGCATCAATGGCCAGATTTGAGGACATAGCCGACTCCTCTTAAGGTATGAATCAGAGCGGAAGAAAAGGATTTGTCTACCTTGCTTCTCAGCCGGCACACCAAGACATCCACCACGTTTGTTTGTGGATCAAACTGATGCCCCCATACCTGCTCCAAAATAGCGGTTTTAGAAATGACTGTTTCTGGGTTTTCCAAAAACTGCTTCATCAACATAAACTCACGTTGATTGAGTGGAATAGTTTGCCCGCTGCGGCTTAAAGAATGTTTAAGCAAGTCTAAACATAATTCATCGTACTCTAAGACATGAGATTGCTGAGCAATGTGTTTTCCTCTGCGGCTAAGAGACTGACACCTAGCCAAAAGCTCAGGAAAAGCAAAAGGTTTGATCAAGTAGTCATCAGCCCCAGACTGCAGGCCTTGAACCCTCTCTTCTACAGAGTGTTTGGCACTAAGAATAAGAACCGGAGTGCTGTGCCCTTCCCCTCGTAATTGAGACAGCACTTCGAAACCATCTTTGCCAGGCAACATAATGTCGAGAACAATCACATCGTAAGATTCTGTTATTGCATGATGTAAACCATCAATCCCATTCTCTGCGTGGCAAATCGAACAGCCTTCCTGCTGAAATCCATTAATTAGAAAACGGGCGATATGCGCATCATCTTCAATCAGTAAAACCTTCATCACTTTTCCATGTCATCGCTAACCTTTTATCTACTCTACCAATATCTATTCTCAAATTTAATAAACATTACAGCTTTGTAATGATTGGGAAAGTTGGAGGTAATACTGCCCTTGCTAGGATGCACTTACTGAAACAACAACGTCGAACAGGAGTTCACATGAAACGTCTAACACTAGCAGCCTTCACTTCTTCACTGATTTTCTCTACTACTTCCTTTGGCGCTTTCGCCAATGAAGCGCCAGCAACATCATCATTTAGTCAAATCTCTTCCAGCACCGCATTCTCACTGGCTCATGAAGCAGTTAAGCAATGTGAAGCGAAAGGCTACAATGTGACAGCAACAGTGGTCGGTGTGTCAGGCAATGTCATCGCGCAACTACGTTCAGATAACGCAGGTACGCACACGTTAGACAGCTCTCGTCAAAAAGCATTTACCGCGATGAGCATGAAACAGCCTACGGCTAATTTAATGAAACTTATCGCCGAAAAACCGATTATGCAGCCGCTACAAACTATGGATGACAACCTACTATTTCTCGCAGGAGGAGTGCCTATCACGATCAACAACGCTGTTGTTGGAGCGATCGGTGTCGGAGGTGCCCCTGGCGGTCACTTAGACGTGGAATGTGCGGATGCTGCCATAAAAGCAGTACTGTAAACGCCACACAGCCTTTTGTTTTTAGTGCCTAGCTAGCGCTAAAAACAAAAAAAGAGGCCATTTAGGCCTCTTTCTATCGTTTCTACCGCTCTACAAATCATGCTCTAACGCTTCTTCCCCCATCATAGAGGTGCATTCAATTTTGTACTGGTTGTACTTAAATACACTAGGGCCGTGAGAACGCTTAGTGGTGACCTTATCTTCCCCAAATTGAACCGTCACGTGGCTATACACTTTGTTTTTCGCTTCAATGGTATTGGTCGCTAGCAACGCATCAAATTCTTCCATCAAAGAGTCGAGCGCCTGTTTGGCTTTCTCTAGGTTGTCGTTTGACTCTTGTTTGAATTGCTCTATCTCTTGTTCTGCCGTTTCTGAACGTTCTGCTTTTGGCGTTTTTCTTAACTCAAGCTCTTTGCGAACCACTTCCATGGTCGCTTCTTGCGCGACTTTATAGTGGGCTTTGAGTTTGCTTAGGCGCTCTTTATACATGGCATATTTGGCGAAACCTTCAACATGAGTCGGCGTGTCCCCTTCAACGCCTAAGTTTACACACGTGACCTTGCCACCAATGCGCGCATGTCCACCACTCAGAGTACCTTGACGACCACCCGCATCACTGACGGTAATGTCACCCCCACTACGAATGGCATTGTTCAAGCAATGCACCGATAGTTCGATATTTTCTGCGGCTTGAAGTTCTGAATACTGTGCGTAGTTAGCCTTAATCGACCCACCAGACTTCACGACACAACTTTTCGATTCCCCTTCGGAAACAGTGTGGCCGATAATGCCCTTAGCCACCTCAATGTTACCTTGAGCTTGTACATCCGCCGATTCAATGAACCCTGCAACCGTAATTGAGCCTGTGGCACGCACCACCATATCGGATTCAATGTTCCCAGTGACGATTATCGATCCTTTAAACTTAACGTGCCCAGTTGCCACACCGATCTCTTTGAGACAAAGAGCGTTATCCACTTCTACGGATTTTTCTTTCAAGATCGGCATACCTGATAGGCTTGCAATAAGAAGATTAGGATCGGTTGGCGACACCTCCGAGCCCTTACTGGCAGAAAGGGCTTTGTCGTTACCTGGTTTAGGTGGGATGAGTTTACCTTGAACTGTGATACCCGGTTGCCCTTTGGTGGCGGGTACTCGTTTCATCAGATGATCACCAACATCGACAGTCACCGTTTCGCCCAAATCGAGCATGTCGACCTTGTCTTCTCCCTCGGCTTTCGGTGCGAGAACACGTTTAGTGGCATCTTCGACTAACGGAATAAACTTGGCATCTTGCCCTTGCACAGGTTCTTTGCCCTTGGCCACCGGCTGAATGAACACTTCACCCGCTTTAAGTTGATTACTCATCACAAGCACTTTCTTCAGCGCCAGTTTATTAATCCCTTTGGTGACATGAGCCTCAGCCAAAGCATGAACAATTTCATTGCCACGTAAACCGCGCCCGCCATACGCCCCAGTGATTTTCATCGAGGCCAGCATATCGTGGGAAGACAGTTCTACTTCGACCTGCGCGTTGCGCTGCTGGGCAATCACGATACCATCGTACGCGTCTTTTTTTAGGTCCTTAGCGTAGTTCACAAATCGATTCACATCATCTTCTAGCAACAATAAATGGGTCGCTTCTAGTTCCTCAATGGCTTCGCTAAGCCCTCGAGTATCAAAGCTCTGATCGACTGTTATCTCTGGCGATAGCCTTGCAATCACTTGCTTACCATCGTCCGACAATGAGACGAATTTCTTCCACATACCATGAACCTACTGCTTACAAACATCCATTTTCTTTCAGTCTATACAATTCAGTTTAGGCGCAAAATAAATCAGTCTCGAAATTAAGGCATATGTCACCCAAAGGTCGATGTACAAGAAGCAGTGTTCGAGTCCCGTCAAACTCTGCGAAAAAAGTGCGGCGCCATCCACTATCAAAACCACTGCATTATTAGTGCCACCTTCAAATTCAGCGCCATAAAAGCATTTTCCCATCATGGCGCAAAATGGTAATAACCACCTTTCCTTAGTGGTTAAATGGCAGCAGTTGATATAAATATTTAAGAGGTCACATGGCACAAGATATCTGCATCGAAGCCAAACCATCTTTCCTAAGCCGTCACAAAGTAAAGTTTGCGGTCGTGGCCGCTTTGCTTTTGATTGGTTTGGGGTCTGTTGGATTGAGCTCCGCGTTCGTGATTCATCATACCGACATTCCAAATTCGTACTGGACTACTACCTCCGTTCTCAAGCCCAAACTGCTCGATACTCCGGTTTTCATTGGTGCCCTGACCATGATAACCATCACAACATTGGCGCTGGTGATTTGGGGTTATTGGAAACTGCACTCTCTACCGAAAAAACACTCCGCGCACACCGGCCAGCCTAAATTGGTCTTTTGGTTATGCATGTTGGGCTTTTTCTACGGTTGGTTATGGATTGCCGCCATTATCATCGTTGTGATCGATTGGGAGAAACTGTCGAACGCAATTCGGAGGCTAACTCGCTAATGAAAGAACTTCTCTATCCCTATATTTTTATCTGCTGGTTGTTGTTAAAAACTGGCTTAGTAAAGAAAACCCCCACCAGCCTCACAACCATGGTCGTGGTTGGTATTCTGATGAACGTAGCAGTCTTTTTCGCGCACCGATTCTACTCCCCCGTCGATCTCACCGATTCATCCGTTGTACGTGCTCAGTCAGCCATTTTGAGCCCAGTAACAGAATCTATCGATCGCTACTATGTCGACCACAATGAGCGGGTTAAAAAAGGCCAGTTGCTTTACACCCTTGTCGATGATGAACAAGAAAATACTATTACCCAGTTAGAAGCCGATATCGCAGGTAAACAGACTCAGCTTGAACAAAACCAAGATGATTTGGCTCGCTTGAAGAAACTCGAGCACTCTGTCGCGCAACGAGATATTGATGCGGCCGAAAGCCAAATTGCGGGCTTAGAGTTCGAAATCGAGTCACTACAGGCGCAGCTAAAGCAAGCGCAGTATGAGTTAGGCTTATTGGAAATCCGAGCCCCATTCGACGGTGCGATTACAAGGCTTGATACCGCAGCAGGCTCGCGAGTAGGTAACCTGCAGATTTGGAACACCGAGAATAAGATGTTGGAAATGCGTATTCCCGATCAATTATGGAACCGTGTCAAAGCTGGGCAATTTGCTGAGTTTTATGTTGATGCCTACCCTGGGCACATTTTTCGCGGCCGAGTCCATTCGATAACGCTAGCAACCGGTGAAGCGCGAGGCACTCATTTGAGCCAAGAACCGGGGGTGGCTCAGCAGCTAATGAACAACTCTCGTAATATTGGCCGTACCGTTCTGATCGAATTTAGCGAACCTGAAGGCATTGAAATACCAATTGGCGCCCGTGGCTCAGCGTGGATAGCAACAGAAAAACCATTCGCGCTGCTTGGCCCTATCGACATGTTAGGTGCGGCAACCCTAAGGCTTAAAGCGATGAAAAGTTTCTTAGGTGCTTTCTAAAAGCAGCAACGACTCTTGGTAGGTTAAAAGCCCAGCATGAATGCTGGGCTTTTCAGTTTTCCTATATCTAACTTTTTACAGTGTAAACGGACAACCAAAACTGAGCGATGAGGCTAAGGTAAATTTGCCGCTAACACCAAAAAACAAAAGAAAAAATTGCTTGTGCTGAATTATTGCCAACATGTCTAATCTGGTTGAATGTTAATACTAAATACTTCATTGTTTTAGTGGTAATCATCCTAGGTACCAGTGGCGGCGCGATCCAGACAGGAGACTAAAATGGACTTAAATCTACTCACGACATTCTTGGCGGTATACAAGCACAGGTCGATCACAGTCGCCTCTGAAGAGCTAGACCTAACTCAGCCAGCAGTCAGCTCTGCGATCAAACGACTTGAAGCTGTTGTCGGAAAATCACTCTTCGTCAGAGAAGGACGAGGGATTGCACCCACAGGCGCCGCCGTTTCTTTAGCTCATAAAGTCGAAGACCCTATCAATATCATTAACAGTGTTGCAGAAAGCAGTGAAGCGCTCAATGTCTACTGTACAGAGAGCATGATTCCGTTTCTAGCGAACGTTGAAGGCGTAAATTTTATTGAGGCGCCACTGGATGAAGAACTGCTGTTCGATGCCCTGATCGCGCAAAAAGTTGATCTGGTCATAGACGTGATTTCCAATAAACGCCACTCATTGGTCGAAGAAATCCTGTTTGATGATGAAGCGGTATGCCTAACTCGAAAAGCACATCCACGCATAACTGATTCACTAAGTTATGAGCAATATTTCGATGAGAGCCACATTGCCTTAAAAGTCAGGCGCTCAGAGATGAACACCATTGATTTCCTATCAGACAAACCAATACAGCCAAGGAAAATCAGTATCGAAACAAGCTCCATTTCTTCGATGCTGATGCTTGCAAGTACTACCGACTACATTGCAGCCTCTACTCGCTCATTGGCTGAATTATTAGCGCCAAAGTTAAATCTAACCATCCATGCAATTCCTTTAGAGTTGCGCCCAATTAAGTTTCGCATGATCTATCATCGCCGATACGCCAATGACAACCAGCATATGGAAGTAAGAGACGCTATTAAATCAGCATTGCCCAAGGCTCATACATAAATACGATTAATTTCTTATCATAAGTCCACTTCGTTTATTCCTAGCCTCAGCCACTAAATAATCTCCAGTACTTGTTAACAGGTAAACAATACTGGAGAAAATTATGAAACTGTTCCGCCTACTTCCCCTATCCATGCTGTGTATGAGTGGTGCTGCCTTTGCAACCTCAACTCAAGTCTATCTAGAGCAGAATATCGCTTCTAACGCGGCAGACAACGGTACTTATACCACTGAAGCCGGTGCACTCATTGACACGTCTGAAAATGGCCAAGTTTACATTGGCTTCGATGATCAAGGCTGGTTGGCTGCTGGCTATGGGCATTACTTCACCCTTGCTGACGACTGGGGCTTGAACCTCTACGGTGAACTCGGCAAGTGGGAAACCGGAGAAGAAATGCTAATCGAAGCGACTGTCGACTTTCAGGCAACCGAAAACCTCAACTTGTTTACAGGTTATGGATACAACCGCTCAGGTCAGACCTTAGAGAATCTCAGTGATACCGCGATTAATACCAATCAATGGATCGCAGGTTTTGGGCTGGATATGGGGCAATGGGCTCTGGATTACACCTATACCCACGAAAATAGAGACGGATCCAATGGTGGTTTCACTCATGTAGGTGGAGAGTTCTACTTTAGCCAAGATTCCTATCGTACCAATGAGCACGAAGTCATTCTCTCGACTTCTATCGACCAATGGACGCCTTATGTGAAATACACCTACTTCAATACCCATGAAGGCGAACTCTCTCCCTCAAGTGCTCTGAACAATATTGTTGAAAACGACAGTATTTGGACACTTGGTGTGTCTTACGAATTTTAATCCAATCAAGTCTTAATTGGCAGAAGGAGTTGCCGGTTTCTTAAGAGGCCAATTCGATGAAACGCCACTCTTTACATCAGAAAATAATCAACATTAGCGCCGCCATGAGCATCCTTTTATTTTCAGCGCTTCCCACCTATGTTTCCGCCCATACGCTAGTGTTTGATGAATCACGCTACGACTCTGCGCAATTTCAGCAGGATCATAGTCAATGCTCAAATTTACTCGGCAAGGTTGGCAATCGCGAAGGAAGTGGCGCTGTTGAGCAAGGCGTGAAAAGAGGGCTACGAGGCGCTGCCGCAGGTGCGATTGCGGGCAGTGTATCGGGCAACTCAGGTAGCAGCGCTGCCAAAACTGGTGCCGCAATTGGTACCACAGTCGGCGTATTGTCAGGAGCCCACTCAAAAAGTGAGGCCAGTCAAACTAACCAGAAAGAACGCGATGATCTAATGCGTAATTGTATGAACGGCCGTGGTTACGAGGCTCTCAATTAACGCACTCACATTGTCGAGAGAAGCACGGCCAAGGTATCAAATACATAAATTTAATTTATGTTTAAAACAAAGTTCGCTGTCTCCAATGTTCAGCTCTGCAGCAGCATAATACCCATATCAACCGAGCACGGACAAAGCCTTAGGCTTCTCGGCTAACCCATTAAGCCACACGGATGTGATTTCCAAAATACGAATATAGGAACTCACATATGAACAGCACTCGCATACTTTCAATCTTGATGCTTGCCTCACTCGCATTAGCAGCAGTCGCTAACACCTGACGACATAACCTTAAAGACCATGTGTTAGATAACGACTTCTCTTTACCAGCAACGAATTGTAGGAAATTCCAAATGAAAAACTCTGTTTTTGCCCTCTTAGTTGGCATCACTGCATTAGGCTCCATATCTGCCCATGCCGCCCAGCATGACCACGACACTCTATTTAGCCAAGATAATGCCATTATGGCGGCGGCCGCGGTAGAAACCGTAAATCAATATTGTCTCGAGTACGGCACCATGTCGTCAAGTTACGTGGAGAAACAATCCGCTGTGATGCGAGAAACCATCGAAGGTTTGTCTGCTGATGTTCTAGGTGAAGAATTTCAATTTAGTGAGCAACACGAGATGTACCAAGAAGGCATCGCAATGGGTAAACAGCTAATCGACGAAGCCGAGCAAAAAGGCCACGTCAAACAAATGTGCACACAACCGACTCCGGAGACAACATTATGAAAAGAATTTTCGCCGCTTCGACATCACTGTTCACAGGGTTAGCTTTAGCATGTGGCGCACACGTGCATAATACCCTGCCACACTACGAAAATTATACAGAATCACTGGTGGCAATGTCGGTTTGCAAAGTAAATGAACATATCAGCGAAGAACAATCTGCTATCTGGTTTAAAAAGCTCTCATGGGTGGCTAATGGCACAGATGAAGAACTGTTTGAGCATTACACCCATTTTGCAGCGGATCACGTCAACAAAATAGCCCAAGATGACGAGATGCGCCCAAAGTGGAGCGAAGAATACTGCGCTGAACAATTCTATGACGTCATGGCAATGGACCAAGTAGTACTCGAAGAACTGTACGACGAACAAGAACTTGCCGATAGAGAATTCAACCGGCAAATAAAACTAACAGGACAAAATAGCAGCTCTCAAGAACGCAGCTAGTGCATGGCCTCACCGAGTCCTACAATGGCAAAGGGATTTGCCGCCTTTCGCGCAACACGAAGATCTTTCCCCAAAACAAAAGCTCACCAGCATTGGTGGGCTTTTTAGTATTCGAGCCATAGTAAAAGAGAAAGCAGTCAAAACATAAATTAGATTTATGTTTCACCTAAAGTTACCTCTATCCATTATCTTGCTTTGCTATCCCATAATGGCTTCATCAACGGGGCAGGGGTGAATCAACAAATTCATTGCCAAAAATACAACACATGGACGTGATTTCCTTTTAACTTTGTAGGAACTCACACATGAAAAAATATAGAACTCTCACCACTCTCGCTGGCGCTATTTTGATCTCAACCAGTGCTTTCGCCAACAATCCATTTGAGCACTACCAATCGGAGAACTCTGCTAGCTTCAGTGGTTACAAACATTACAACTACGAGCAAAATGTCAGTACTGATGACCTCATGAAACAGGGAGGAAAAATCTACTCTTCTCCAGAAGAAATTCACGCCATTCTACAAGGTGGGTTAAAAACCGACATCAAAACGGGTGAAGAACTTTGGAAAGAAGGCCTAATGTTCGACGGTATTGAACCAATGGACCACATGGTCACCGCGGCCAACTGGTATCCACGTACCGAAGAGCTTCTCTACAATGAAATGCGAGTCACCTTTATGGGGACTTCTCCAATGATTCGCCCAGGGCAAGCAAACACGTCTATCTATGTTGAGCTCGGCAATGGCGACAATTTTGTCTTCGATTTAGGTGAAGCGTCAATCGCTAACTATATCGGAGCTGGTGTCGCGCTTAATGAATTAGACAAGGTATTTATCACTCACCTTCACGTCGATCACTTTGGTTCATTACCATACCTGTATCAATTTGGCGGTTGGAACGGTCGATGGGAAAAACCGTTAACTATCTATGGCCCATCAGGTCGTAACCCTGAAGACGGAACTCGCCATATGGTAGAAGGGATGCTGCAAATGCTCTCTTGGCACCAAGACGCTTTTGATGTCTTCCCATCCGGCAACGATATCGAAGTAGTCGAGTTCGATTTTAAAGATGATGGCGGCATTGTTTACGACGTTGATGGCGTCCAGGTCTCTCACTGGCGACGTTCACACGCCAAAGATGGTGCGTCTGCGTACCGCCTCGATTGGCAAATCAATGACGATGAAAACTTATGCTTCATTTGGACAGGAGACGGCCGCCCTACCGAGCTTGATATCAAATACGGCAGTGGCTGTGACCTATTCGTTACCGAAGTACAAACAGAGCTAGTTGGAATAGCATCAATCGTTCAAGGTGTTCCGGCATTCCTAACTCGATACACCATAGATACTCACCATACTTCAGGATACGCGGCGGGTTGGTTAGCCAATCAAGTTCAACCTCGCTTGTTTATGACGACTCATATGGAGTTCGACCCATACTACAACAACGAAACCGTTGCTCAGGTACGTGAGCACTGGAAAGGGCCATACCACTTTGGTGCGCCAGATATGATTGTGGCAAACATAACACCAGAAAAAGCCTGGGTTCGAGAAGGCATTATCCCTGATTTCCCGAACAACCGAGCACCTCAGTTCAATTTAAACGATGGCGAAGTATTCCGAGTACCAATGCCTAAGAACTCTCGTGCAGATATCCAAGAGCAAGAGATACGCGATCTAGAGATTGATGAATCACTGTACTACCCAGAAGGCTACCACCCTCAGTTATTGAAAGAATGGCCGCTGGATAGAGACCTAATCGTTCCAACTGAAGCACTTCCTGAAAGTATGAAGCGTGGCATGGGTGAGAAACAAAGAATGGTAGATGAAATGCGTGAAGCTCACGGCTTAGAACCACGCTCTGTCAACCGCAAACACTCAGCTGACCCTTACCGCGATACCCGCGAAGGCAACACGAAATAGAACCTCCTTGGGGTACCAGGTGGTACCCCAACTTTTTCAAATTGTAGGAACAACATATGACACGTTTTACTTTTCGCCTCTCAGTACTCTCGCTAGCACTGGTCAGTCCGTTTGCTCTTTCACACGGTAATGTCGATATCTCTAACGGATCTCAAATCGATGTATACGTCGCCAACGAAAATCACCATGGTCACAATCACTCACAGACTGAAAAAGCCTATGGTATTGAAGCAGTAGCAATGGATGAGGGTGGCTTCTTCGTTTATGTTGAAGGGGAAACCGGAGCCCACGAATTTTATCAACTAGGTGCTGGTAGATATTTTACACCTAACGAACAGTTTGGGTTATTCGCTTATGGTGCATACGCGCAGGGCGGCTACGCAGATAGCAATGAAGTGAGGGTTCGTTTCGGCCTCGACTACCAAGCTAATCATGAACTCACTTTGCATGCTCGTCTCGGTGCCGATTACGGAAATAGTAGAACAACGATTTATAAACATGATCATCACGATCACAGTGAAGATAGATCGAGTTCAGGTAGAAGTGTTCTAATGCGCGCCGACGCTGGTTTTAGCTACGAGCTAGGGCATGTTGCTGAATTTTCTTATAACTACGTAATTCAAGAGCAAACCAATCAGACAATTGTTTACGATAACAGCACGAATCTTCACTACGAAGCGCGGCTGACTTACACCGACACCCAATTGCAACCTTATGTCGAGTACCGACAAACCACCAAAGCGTTTGATCAACACCACTTTGAAGAAAGCGCGGTACAAATTGGCGTTTCATTTAATTACTAATTATTCGAGAACCCTTATAGCTACAGATCGGTTGATGTATAGATGAGTAACCTATCAACCGAACTTAGTTTTATCGATAACTTAAGAGCCAGATAATTCACGTTCAACTGACTACATTTCCCGTCACCGCAAGTGCTCCAGCAGCCACCAACAGAGCAGAGCCGCCTGCTCGATTAAGAAGCTGAGGGCACGATTGCATGAAACCAAGAAACCGACGAGCAGAAAAGGCGTAAATCATCACCCAAGTAAAATCCAGCAGCGCCATAGTCGGACACATGATCAGCATCTGCGCTAACAACGGCTGAGTCGGGTCAATGAATTGTGGGAAGAAGGCGCTAAAAAATACGATCGCTTTAGGATTGCCTGCTGCGACCAGAAAACCGCTGCAATAAAGCCGAATCGGTGAGACAGATTCACCGTTTGAATCGACCACTTGAATCGGCTTAGGGCGTTGCAGAAGCATCTTCCCCCCCATGTACAGCAAGGTGACAACACCAAACCACTTGATGGCATTAAACGCCACCTCAGAAGTCGCAATAACCACACCTAGACCAACCGCTACAATCACCATCTGAATAAAATTGGCAGAGATATCTCCCAATGCGGTGAAAACCGTTTTTCTTACTCCATATTGCATGGAGTGCACGACCCCCAGCAAAATGCTCGGCCCTGGGGTCATCGTTAAGATTAAAGATGCGGTCACAAACGCCAACCATGTTTCGATACTCATTCCATTCCTCTTGGTTTGATAGTCATTACGCCAATCACAGGCAAGGCGAGTGCCAGTTGATGAAACCAAATTCTGCTGGAATACTAGTGAATATCAAAATAACCTGAGGTTATACTTTCGATGATAGATCAACTCGATGCCATTCCATCTATTGTGCCGAAGTTGTTAGTGCAGCTGGAAAAAATGGGCAGCGTCTCACTCGCGGCAAATGCGCTCAGAGTTAGCCAACCTGCCGCCAGCAAAGCTCTGCAACGCGCAGAAGCTGTGTTGGGGCTATCGTTGGTCAATCGAGATACCCGCCCGCTGTCACTCTCTGCAGAGGGGGCGCTGATTGCTGAATACTCGAAACAGCAGCAGCATCGTGAACAAGCATTGCTTCGCCAGTTGAGGATGATTCAGAAAGGGGCAGGAGTGGTTAAGATCGCTTCATTTGGCGCTTCAGCAACTACGCATATATTACCAAGTATCATCCATAAACTGCGCCGACACGCCCCAAATATCACCATCGAGATTAGCGAGCACAGCGATGAAGATGCCCTAGCCGCAGTACGAGATGGCCGTGTGGATTTTGCTATTGTCGTCGATACCCAAGAGATCGACCTCGACATCATCCCTGTGTTCACCGACCGACTGATGGCGTTAGTCCACCAAGATGACCCTTTTGCTCAGCACTCCGTTCTCTGCGCGCAAGACATCGCTTCACGAGATTTTATCTTAACTAAAGGGGGTAGCGAGCGACTGATCAGAGAATGGTTTCACTTGGCGGGCGTCCAGCCTAATGTCAAGCATTCCGCGCTGCAACTCACATCAATCCTCGCTTTGATTCGGGCTCAGCTTGGAATAACGGTTGTGGCGGAGCTAGCCATTCCAGAATCTCACCCCAACGTAAAGGTCGTTCCACTGACACCTGAATACCCTAGACGAATCTGCCTAGCGAGACGACACGGCAGCTTTTCTTCTCACGCGGCAAAATCCACATGGCAGTACCTAGACAAAAACATGACGTTTAAGCACCTAACCAGCCCACCAACACAAAGTAGATTCAAGTAAAAAGCGGCTCGAATAAGAGCCGCTCAGTTAAGTTAGTTAATACTTACAAACCGTATCACGCAGAGCTTGGAAAGTGATGTTTAGCCCCAAAACTGTAGACGGCGGATACTCGTTTGCCCTCTTTAGAATAGGTTAAGGAGTCACATAGCTCAGACGCTAGCACGATACCGCGTCCATGAGTTTGGTCTGAGTTCGCCATATTAAGCTTGTGGTAATCGAACCCTTCTCCGTTATGTTCAAGCTCCATTGTCAAACGCTTTGCGTCAGGCTCGTAGTTGAGATCTAATTTAACCCAGGCGTCATTCGTCAACTCCTTCAGACGCTCTTCACGCAATTGATAGAATTCGAAGAATCCATCTGGGTCTTCTTTTAACGAAGACTTAAGGTGTAATAAGCCATGCTCAATCGCATTAGCAAACAGCTCGGACAGCACAGAACACACTAAATCCAGATGCTGACCTCCATTAAGCGTGCCCGACAGATACTGGCGAACTTCACTCATCACACTGACTTCCTTAAGTATCGGCGCGGGGAAGTTGAGTGTCGTCTGCATCGGTACACTACTGAAGTAAGTGTCTTCAGAAGGCTTAGTCGCATCGTTACCATTAATAATTGGAAACGTCATCGACAGTATCGATAGATCATCGCCCGCTTTCATGTTCGAAAACTGTCTCACTGCATCATAGATAGTAGGAATATGCGTCTGGCCAGTTTTGAACACCTCTTCCAAGCGCTCTTGGCCAAACTGCTCACCTCGCTCGTTCATGGCTTCGATAATGCCGTCGGTATAGCAAAGAATTTGCTGATCCGGCTCAAGCTTAAAATGAACAATGTCGTTTTCAAATTCATGGGAGTCCAATACCCCAAGCGGCATATGGTTCGATACCATACGCTTAATGATATTCCCCTCTTTATCCAATAAGTAACTGTCTGGCAAGCCGCCACCCCACCAAGAGACTTCGAAGCCGTTCGCTCTTATCTCGAACACGCTTGCGGCTAGCATCATGCCAAGTGGCAAAAACTTACACAATGAATCGTTGATCTCGTGGACAATCTCGCCCAGCGACAACCCCTTAGCCGCCATACTGAAAAACGCCCGAGTCGCAGGTATCGCCGAAATCGCCGCAGGTAAACCATGCCCGGTTGCGTCCGCGACCATCACGTATGCCCCACCGTGAGGGCGGTTGGCAACCACAATCAAGTCACCATTAAAGACTGTTGAAGGGGTGGAAATGTAGTTAACACCATAGATGTGGCTGACTTGCGAGCTCATTTCCTCCATCAAGTTGGTAAAAATTGACTCAGAAATCGAGTAGTCATACTGAACTTGTTCATGGAAATGGCTCAATTCATCTCTTTGCTGGATCACCTCTTTATGCATTCTCACAATGCGGTAGTGCGCTTGCACTTTCGACACCAGAATACTGCGTTCAACAGGCTTTAAAATGAAATCATCCCCCAGCGACAAACAACGTTCAAAGGAGTCGTGATCATCTAATACTGTTAAAAAGATGATAGGGATATGGTGGTTAGGGAACGCTTCGCGAATTTCTGTCGCTGTAGTGAAACCGTCTTTTATCGGCATCATGACATCGAGTAAAATGACGTCGGGTAAATGCTCCATTCCTTGCATGGCTTCCACCACGCCTTCCCCATTTTCAAACGTGTCGATATGCTCAACCAAATGTGAAAGCATGAAGCGGCAGAGCTCTCGATTGGTGGCATGATCGTCGACTATCATTACTCGCATGATCGGCTCCTTAACCTTTACTCTATTTGGAATTTTTTATCGAATCGGGAGATCAATAAAATCTTCTTCACTTGCGGTAAGGTGTTGGTAATGGTGACCGAGCCATCAGGCTGGCCTAGGTAGTTCTGCATATTGAGCAACATCCCTAACCCTGCACTATCGATGTAATCAACTTTTCGTAGATCGATGGTAAAACGGTAATCCCGTTTATCGGTGTAACTGCGCCTAAACTCTTGCACAAGGTTAAAGCCAAATGCCCCTTCAATTGCAACAGTTACGTGCTTTGCTCCTGAATCTATTTGTGTTTCTACGCTCATAACACTCTCCTCAGAACAGTTCGACTTCACCTTCGTCGATACTCGATTGGTTGGCTGCTGGCCCGCTACGATTTTTTGAGCGCCCCAGAATATCTTGTAGTTTTTCGATCAATTCATCACTCGGCAATGCCTCTCGGCTGTGTTCTTCAAGTGCGTCGGCTACTTCCATTAAGTAACCAATTGACAATCTTGCATAATCACCTTGCTGGACGACGATATCGGCAAATTGAAGCGCTCGAATGCCATCCCCGACGTGAACATGAAGCTGATCCCCCAGCGAACGGATTTTCTGCACTTCTTGCTCAATCTCGATATTGACTTGATGCACACCACTCAGCATATGGTCGACTTGCTCTTTAGACTCGATCGCAGAGGTCATATCAATTGACGCCATCTCACCGACGGTGTCGTTAGCTTCTTTGACCGTCTGCTGCGCCACATTGATCTCACGTTCAATTTCCGAGTTAAGCTCCGCAGCTTTTAGCGATAGGTTCCTGACCTCTTGGGCAACCACAGCAAACCCTCGCCCTGCTTCACCAGCACGTGCAGCCTCAATGGCAGCATTCAGAGCCAATAAATTGGTTTGTTCAGACAAACCTTTTACTTGGTCGAGTAGCCTAAAGACAGAATCCAGTTTGTCCGACATGTCGTGAATACTGTGCACCGCAGAAATACTCTTTTCCGAAATATTGACCAGGGTGTTTACGAATTCAGAAATAATCCTTTCAACTTTAGGCAGCACCGAGGTTAGGTCGTATTCGCTGTCTTTGTTGGCGAGTAGGCCATCCACTAAGTTAGTGGAAATAGCGCTTTGGTCTTCCCCTACTTTTTGCAGGCTAAAAAAGCTGTTGTTGAGGGTTTCAACCGATTCCTCAATAATTTGATGCTGTTTATCTAGTGGGTCTGAAACGCCCGGCAGCGCTTCTTTCATCACGCTATGAACTTGGTCTATTTGCGTACTTTTTGAGGTTGTTTGTGTGAAAGACGACGCGGCATTTTCTGGCTCACTAGTCGGCTTACGATAAGACATCACAAACCAAGGTATCGCAGCAACCAAAACCATCACTACCAAATGAGAAATAGAGGGTAAGAAGTACATTCCATACGCAAGCAAAAGCACCTGAGCTGCCAGCGCGATAGTCCGTTTGGTTTTGGGTGTCATTGTTGTTGTCATAAGCCAGTCCCTGACGTAATTCTTTTAATTATTGATATACAAAGTGACAAATCAGCTGAGGGATCTTCTTTAAATCCGCTATTTTGTGCGCCGCACCGACTTCAACCGCAACTCTAGGCATCCCCCAAACCACCGACGATTTTTCATCTTGTGCGATAGTCATAGCTCCACGCTCTCGCATCTTCAGCATGCCTTGCGCGCCATCTTGCCCCATTCCGGTAAGTATCACTCCAACAGCCTTTTCGCCCACTGTTTCCGCTACCGCATCAAACATCACATCAACAGATGGTTTGTGTCGATTGACCGGAGGCCGATCATCCAATTGGCAATACAAGTGTTTACCCCGGCGAACAACCACCATGTGCTTATCTCCTGGAGCTAAATAGGCGCACCCGTTAACCAATGGCGCTTTTGAAGCGGTCAGCTCTTTGACTTCAATGGCGCTGGCTGCGTTCAAACGCTCAGCAAAGGAGGCAGTAAACATAGCGCTAATATGTTGTGTGATGATGACTGGGGGTAAACCACTTGGCAGAGCAGAAAGCACATTTTTCACCGCTTCCGTGCCACCAGTAGAAGCACCAATGGCAATAATTTCAAAGTCCGTTGGTTTGTGGCTCGGTGCAATAGGAGCAAAATCATCAACGGGGTGGCTTTGCACATTCGCGCCCGCTGCCATTTTGATTTTGTTGTTCACTTCATCTTTGTAATTCACCATTTCGGCGGTGTTTTCGACCGCAGGTTTTGGAAAGTAATCCACTGCACCCAGCTCAAGCGCGGCTAATGTCGGTTCCGCACCGTGCTGAGTTAAGGTCGAAATCATCACCACAGGCATAGGGCGTAAACGCATCAAATTCTTAAGAAACTGCACGCCATTCATTTTCGGCATTTCAATGTCTAGGGTGAGGACATCTGGGTTGTGTTTTTTAATAAGCTCCCTTGCTTCAAATGGGTTCTCTGCCGCCGCCACCACTTCCAGCATGGGATCAGAATTAATCAGCTGTGAAAGAAGCGCTCGAAATACAGGAGAGTCATCTACGACCAGAACTTTAATTTTTTTATTCATTAAAACAGCTCCACATCATCGTCATGCGAACGGTGGCTCTCTTTATCCAATTGAGAGGCATATTGTTCTTCTTGGTGTTTCACTTGATGTACTTCGGTAAATGGAATTCTTTTCAACCACGCTTTACCCGACAGCGGATCAAACATGACTTTACGAGGCTCAAGCCCGCCAAGATCCAAGGCATCGACGGTGAGGTTTTCTTGCTTCACGTAGTTAAGAATAAATTCGATGTTCTTTTCTCCGATCATCGAATGCTTACCCAACATTTGTGCGCCACCAAATAACTTGGTGTGAAGGCACTCTCGATGCGCACCCAACCCAATCAGTTCGTTAATCAACATTTCCATCGCATGACTGCCGTAGCGAGAAGCTGTTGTCACCGCGTCGCTAGGATGCCAATGACGCAATTGATCTTTACTGTCAAACGGTAGCAGAAAGTGGTTCATTCCCCCGACATGCGCTTCAGGATCCCAAACACACGCAGCAATACAAGATCCTAATCCGGTACAAATCACTTCCTTGGTATTGGTGCAATACACCCCACCTGGCATGACCTTCACCATATGGTGCTGATGCTTGCGGTGAAAGAATCGGCTTATGTGCGTATTGTCTGAGTCTGATCTTGGGGTATGTAACGCCATCATATTGATTGCCTATATCATTATTGTTTTACGTAAATGGTTTGCCCAAGGTGGTGAAATAGTTCGCTACAAGCCCCTACACTTTCAGAATGGCCGATAAACAAAATGCCATTAGGCTTTAATGCCTGATGAAACCGCTTCAATAGCGCTTCCTGAGTGGGCTTATCAAAATAGATCATCACATTTCGACAAGAAATAAGATCAAACTTAGGCTTAGTGGGCCACGAATCCAAAAGATTGAGTCGCGAAAAATGAACGTATTTCTGCAACCCTTTCGCTATTTTGATCTTTCCTTCTTGCTGCTGTTTACCTTTAACAAAACAAGGTTTGAGATACTTGCTCGGAATACTCTCAACGCTGTCTGCGCTGTAGATCCCTGCTTTTGCGTGCGCCAACACTTTTGTGTCTAGGTCAGTGGCGCGAATACTGACCTCATCAAACATCTCCATCGCCCCAGAAACATACAGCGATGAAATAAGGCTATAGGGCTCCTGACCTGTTGAACAACCTGCCGACCATATATTGATCGAATCTCGCTTATTGGTTTGCCATTCATTGAGCATCACTTTTTCTAAAAACTCGAAATGGTGGTACTCACGAAAAAATTCAGTTTTGTTGGTAGTGAGTGAATTGATGAACAGGATGCGTTCCTGTTCATCGGTTTCAATTAACATTCGATAGTCGGCAAAACGTTGCAATCCACGCTGCCTCATCTGCCGACTCAATCGCCCGTAAACCATGGCTCTTTTACGGTCGGAAAGATAGATTCCGACCGTTTTATGTAAGAACCACTGGATGAACTTGAAGTCCTTTTCTGTTAACTCGAACTCGTTATCTTGCAAAGTAAAGTCACTTTCCGAACGAGTTAGAACTCTTCCCATTCGTCGCCATCCTCATTCAAATCAATACCTGAGTTCGCTACTTTGTTGGTGCGGATCTCGCTGATGTTGCTAGGCTTTGGCGCTCTGGCCGGCGTTTTCTTGCTCTCGAAAGTGGCAACATTGCTGTCGGTGCTAAAGAAGTTCATGAGATGCAGCAGCTCTTTACCTTCATCTTTGAGCGATTGGCTCGCTGCTGATGTTTCTTCCACCAAGGATGCATTTTGTTGTGTCATCTCATCCATAGTGGAGATAGCACGGTTGATTTCATCGATACCGGTAGACTGCTCAATACTCGACGATGCAATTTGAGCAATGAGCTCGGTCACTCGCGCCACCGCATCGACAATTTCATTCAGCGTTTCACCAGATTCGTCTACCAGACGTGAGCCTTCATCGACTTTTTCAACGCTATCGTTGATAAGACCTTTAATCTCTTTAGCCGCCGCCGCACTGCGCTGTGCTAGGTTACGGACTTCTCCCGCCACAACCGCAAAACCACGTCCTTGCTCACCGGCTCTCGCCGCCTCAACGGCTGCGTTCAGTGCCAGTAGGTTAGTTTGGAATGCAATCTCATCAATCACGCCGATGATGTCAGCAATCTTCTTACTCGCACTGTTGATTTCAGACATCGCCGATACTGCTTGACCTACCACAGAACCGCCTTTGCTGGCTTTCTTCGCCGCATCGTCAGCCAATTCGTTAGCGCCTTTCGCATTATCAGCATTCTGACGAACCGTTGCGGTCATCTCTTCCATACTTGCGGCAGTCTCTTCCAAGTTAGATGCCTGTGCTTCAACACGTTGGCTAAGATCGTTGTTACCTTCTGCAATTTCGGTAGATGCCGTCGCCACTCTCGCCGATGAGGTGGTGATCTTATCAACCATGTTACGTAGATTAAGAATTGAGGTGTTGACCGCTTCAGCTAAGCGGCCAAACTCGCCTTGGTACTCATCCGACATATTGGAATTAAGGTCACCATCAGCCACATTACTCATAACATCGATACATTGCCCTAGCGGGTCGACAAGCGTATCGAGTAAGCTGTTAATCCCATCACCCAACTCTTTCATAAAGCCGCTGTACACCGTGGTATCAATACGTTCATCAAGCTCACCATTGATGGCTTTTTGAATCAAAGACTCCACTTGGCGCTGACCATCTTGTTGCTCGGTAATATCAACCCACTGCAATGCAGGCCCTATGTATTCGCCTGCTGAGTCGCGCATCGCAATACACGTTAAATTGAATTCCAGCCCACCTACGGCAATATTTGATGAGAACGGCAAACGGTCTGGATTATTAATAATGTTGCGCTGGTGGCCTGGGTTTTTATGGAAGACATCGATGTTCTTGCCCACTAAGTTATCGGCATCAAAGCCTGGCAGGACACGTTGTAAATCGCTTTCGCGGCTCTTAAGCAGTGTGGCAAGCGATGGGTTCAGATACTGAATGATGCCGTCTTTATCAGCCATCATAAGGTTAGTCGTCATGCCGTTAACTGCCGAAGCTAGGCGACCGATCTCTTGCTCTTTGGCACGCTCTTCCGTCACATCGCGCCACTCGAGAGTGTTACCAATATAGTGGCCCGCCGCATCTTTGATGGCAGCGACGTTTAGCTCGATCTTCAAATCAGCAATGGTAATGTCTGTTTTGTATGGGAGGTTGTTTGGATCAGATAACAGTTGTCGCTGGTGAGCAGGGTTGCGGTGGAACTCATCGATACAGCGCCCCATTAACCACTCTTCGGAGGCGGTGAAACCACTCCAAACGGTACGAAGCGTTGCTTCATGTTTGCCAAACAACGCTATAGTTTCGTGGTTGGCGTAGGTGATATTAAAGTCACGGTCAATCATCACCATCGCCGTTTGTGCTTGGTCGACGGCCGCTTGAAGGCGAGCAACATCGTCTTCTTGCTCACGTGCTGCGGTTACATCTGCCCATTCTAGGGTATTACCGATGTAGTTGCCTTGTAGATCTAAAATTGCTGCAACGTTCAGCTCGATCTTAATGTCTGCGACTTGGATATCGGTTTTGAATGGTAGGTTGCTAGGGTCGGACAATAACTGACGTTGATGAGCCGGATTTTTGTGGAACTCATCGATACAACGCCCCATCAACCACTCTTCGGATGCCGTGAAACCACTCCACACAGTGCGGAACTTGGCTTCATGCTTACTAAATAACACTAAAGTTTCTTGGTTGGCATAGGTGATATTAAAATCACGGTCAATCATCACCATTGCAGTTTGCGCTTGGTCGACCGCCGCTTGTAGTCGAGCAACATCGTGATCTTTCGCTAACTTGCTGGTGATGTCATCCCACTCTAGTGTGTTACCGACATAGTCTCCATTGTTATCAATAATAGCGCCAACATTAAGTTCTATCTTAACGCCCTTGACATCGATAACGGTGGTATACGGCAGATTATTCGGAGTAGAAAGAAGCTGTCTTTGATGTGCAGGATTAGCATGGAACCCGTCAATACAGTAGCCCATGAGGCACTCTTCATCGGCTTTGAAGCCAGGCCATACAGATTGGAATAATGTTTCGTGCGTTCGCAGCAGGTCTATCGACTTCTGGTTCACGTAGGTGATTTTAAAATCCCTATCGATCATCATCAGCGCGGTTTGCGCTCCGTTTAATGCCGAGAGCAACTGCTCTTTAGAAATACCAGACTCTTCCTCTTCGTATTCCGTCATTAATGTGTCTTGTGAGGTAGCGACAAACTGCGACGACGCTGCTTCCTTTCTGTTCCAAAATCCCATGAGTCACCTCTTAAATTAACGCTTCTTCTACTGACGTTTTATTTAGCTCATCTACATCAAACAGAGCCTCTAAGTTAATTAGAATCAAATGGCCACTCGCCACAGAGGCGATCCCTTTGATATAGCTATCGTCCACAGTGACAGAGATATCAGGGGCGGGTTTGATCTCATCTGGCGACAAGTCATACACTTCCGACACTCCATCAACAATAATTCCAAGTGGATGCTTTTCTTCGTCGTTAAGGACAATCACCACCGTAGTGGCATTGATTTGCGCTGGCGCTAAGTTAAAGCGCATTCTCAAGTCGACGATAGGTACATACTCTCCACGAATCTCTAACACCCCCTTCATGTAATCTGGGGAGTTAGGCACTACTCTCACATCGCTCCAGCCGCGTACTTCACGTACATCTAAAATAGGAACGGCATACTCTTCTTTTTCCAGTACAAAACTTAAAAATTCTTGCTTAACCATGCTCACCCCACCTTGAGAATCTTATCGATATTGAGCAGCTCTTCGGTATCAAAAAGAGACATCACTTGGTCGCCTACATTAAGAAGTCCTTGTAAATAGCCACTAACAGCTGAGTCTCCTATCGCAGGGTAGAGTTCACTGCTACCTTGACCGACAACATCACTCACAGCATCCACCACCAAGCCCATTAAGCGTTCACTTTCTTCAACGTAACTGCGCAGCACTAACACTACTGTGGTCGGTAAGTAGTCGTTGCTGCCAATCCCGAAACGCAAACGCAGATCGACCACAGGCACAACCATGCCACGCAAGTTGATCACGCCCTTTACGTAATCAGGAGAGCGGGGAATAGGCGTCGGCCTTTCCCACACGCGGATTTCTTCAACATCTTTGATCTCTACGCCATACAGCTCGTTGGCCAAACAGAAACTTAAAAAATCGGCATTTTCATTAGCATCTTCTGAAGTGCTGGCTAAGCCTTGCGCAGTGGAAGCCGGAGGAGCAACGCTCTCGCTGGCTACATCATTTTGAGTGGTTTGACTTTCCATATTCACTCCCTAAGCTGCGATGCCTTTGCCCGAATCAGTATTCTTACGCAAATAACCAGTGATGAGCCCCTGAACATCTAAGATCAACGAAACAGAGCCGTCTCCTAAGATGGTTGCGCCAGAGATCCCCAGAACTTTGCTGTAATTTGACTCAAGGCTTTTAATCACGACTTGTTGTTGATCGAGCAGTTCATCTAGCAACAAACCAACACGCGTTCCTGCCGCTTCTACAAAGCACAAAATTCGATTATTGAGTGAGCCGCTTTCTCCCATTTCAAGCTCTTCTTGTAGACGAAGAATTGGGATGTTTTCTTCACGGAGGCGGTAAAGCTCCGTGCCTCCAGAGGCATACTTAATACACTCTGGGTCGATTTGAATGGATTCGATAATGGTGAGAAGTGGAATGATGTACACCTCACCCGCGACTTTCACCAACTGGCCATCCAGAATCGCTAGCGTCAGCGGTAGGCTAATCGTAAAGTGGCTGCCCTCACCCAGTTTGGAGTCCACTTCAATATGTCCCCCCAACTCTTCGATATTTCGTTTAACGACATCCATACCGACGCCACGGCCTGAAATATCAGACACTTCATCCGCCGTCGAAAAGCCCGGGGCAAAAATCAGGTTAATGACTTGCTTGTCAGTCATTTCTTCGCGCTTAGCATCTGCGGGAAGTACATTTTTCTCTAGGGCTTTATGCCAAAGTTTGTCGCAATCAATGCCAGCACCGTCATCTTTGATTTCAATAACAATCGAACCACCTTGATGGTAAGCATTCAGCGCAATGACACCCATTTCAGGTTTTCCCGCTTCTAATCGCTCTTGGGGAATTTCAATGCCATGGTCAATCCCGTTTCTTACCAAGTGAACCAATGGATCGACTATTCGTTCTAGAACGGTTTTATCCAGTTCGGTATTTTCACCTTGGATTTGAAGGTCTACTTGCTTATCAAGTCGGCTGGACAGATCACGTACTAGCCTTGGGAAACGGCTGAATGCAAAACTCATTGGCAGCATACGAATATTGAGTACGTTCTCTTGCAAATCGCGGCTGTTCTGTAGAAGTTGATCGAGCCCCGCTTTGAGCTTTTCGAGTTTATCTATGGTGAAGTCATTGCCAATCTCATTGAGCATGGATTGAGTGATCACCAACTCACCCACCAAATTGATCAGGCTATCGACTTTGTCGATATCAACACGGATCGAACTGACACTGGATTCCGGCTTGTTGCTTTTTGCGACCGCTTTATTTGAGTCGGTGGCGGTTGGTGCAGGCGCAGATACCGCTGGTGGAGTTTGCTCAGCTTGAGGCTCAGCAGAAATAGGGGCTTGATCTGCAACTTCCTCTAATGGCTGTTCATTTACTGCTTCAGCTTGTTCCACTGGCGCAGAATCAAGTAGCACAGATTCAATTGATAAATCACATTCATCTTCAACCCACTCGAACACTTCGACAATATCGTGCTTGGTGACGTCACCACTCAGAGTCATTTTCCAGCTCAGATAGCACAACTCTGATTCCATCTCCCCTACTTCGGGCAGTTTGTCTAGGTTCGCTTCAATCACACACGCTTCATCAAGCTCTACAATTTCACGCAGAATTCTTAACGGGTCATTACCGCTGAAAAACATCTCTTGATGGGGGGTGAATGTGACTTTCCATTCAGAAGAGGCAGAGGCGCTATCAAAACCTGGTAAGTCTTCGCAGGCGACATCACTTGATGGGATATCTTCCTGCTCGTCACCTAATAGGCCTTGAAGCTGAAGGCTAACTGTCTGTTTAAGGTCTTCATCAACGTCAGTGCCACTTTCATGGCCAGCCAACATACTCGCGATGCAATCGCCACTTTTAAGAAGTATGTCAACGCTTTCTTTGGTGAGGGTTTTCTCGTCGTTACGAACCAAATCGAGGTAAGCCTCGACGGAATGGGTGAATTCACTAATATCGAAAAGATTAAAGGTTGCGGCTCCTCCTTTAATTGAGTGAGCCGCACGAAAGATAGTGTTGATGGTTTCTTTTTCAACACTGTTCGGGTCTATGTTAAGTAATACATCTTCGAGCACTTCAAGATTTTCACGACACTCTTCGTAAAACATCTTACGAAGTTGCTCCATATCTAAAGCCATACTCTTCCCTGCCGTTTGACGTTGTTATTATTTTCTTATTGGCCGTTTTTAGATAACACGCTTCAGCGTTTTAAGAAGCGTCTCTGGATTAAACGGCTTAACCAACCACCCTGTTGCGCCTGCCGATTTCCCCTCTTGTTTCTTCTCTGTGCTGGTTTCCGTTGTCAGCATCAAGATAGGGATAAATTTATATTGAGGCTTACCACGAATAGCCCTAACCAAGTCAAAACCGCCCATGATCGGCATATTAACGTCCGATATCACAACATCGAATTTGGTGACCTGAGCCTTTTTCAGCGCATCACTGCCATCATTCGCAGTTTCAACTTCGTAGCCAGCATCTTTGAGCGTATGACTGACCATCTGACGAATAGAGATCGAATCGTCTACGGCTAAAATCTTTGTCATATTTAGTTTCCTTACTCTTCCCTGTGGGGTTCAAACACGTGTTGTAATGCAAGTAGGCCGATACCTTCTTGCAAAACGTCTGAAGCGCTATTGAGGGTAATGTCTAAATTGGTGTTGCGAGCACTGACAAACAGTGACGCTAAAAGCTGCAAACCGGCAGCGTCCACGCGGCCAACTTGAGAGGCATCGATATTCAAAGGTGAAGGTTGTTTAAGCCATTCTTCGTATTGAACCTTTGCATCCATTACGGTAGAAATTTCTAGTGACTCACCTAGCAAGCAGTCCATACTATTACCCAATTCATTGTTGTTATTAGTAAATTGTCTTAATTAGTATTTTTGTGATCTGACGTCATTTTTGAGTTTAGAAAGGATTAGCAAATACGCAAATACAAGTAGAGGTTTCCCCCTACGACAACAAAGGGTTAAACTCTATTCACGCTGTATTTTCTTTATCTTTTAATGACTTAAGATAGGAATCGAGATACACAAAAAAGTCCTACATTTTTATTAGAAATAAATAGGACTTTTTCATGATTTTGTACTATGGGAGTTGGTTCACTAACGAACTTTACACTGTAAATTGTAACTGGCACAGTTCAGAGAGAAGTGGGTTTACAGTGTAAATTCTGCACGATTTCAGCTAAGTCTTGCTTTAGCCTTTGTTCACATTGCTTGCGACCAATCAACTCGAACTCGCCAACACAGCTAGCCCAAGTTTTTTGTTGTAGCACTTTAGCGATAATCAAATCACTAACAGGTGAAAGCTTCGTCTTATCAAGTGACAACAGTAACTGTTTTATCAGAAAGGCAACACTCTCATAGCTTGCACCACCTTTTACATACTGCGTGATAAGGGACATCGACAAGGTAAATTCAGGAGTCAGCTTTCGTGAAGCTAGCAACGCCTTCACCATCGGTGGTTCCATTTGGTTGAGTGAATCAGTGAACTGGTAATCTAGGCTAGCGCTAAATAACAGATGCGCTTGTTGCTGCCATTGTTGCTGAGGTTCGGAAACCATTATCACCGAATAGCTTCCACTCGCTTGGTCACGGCTCGATCCTACTTTCACCGCAACAAACCCGTTATTAGACCAAAATGAAAGCAAATCAGGCGTCGCCCCAAAACTGGTACTGAGGAAACTCGCGCTACTTTGTTCAGCAAGACTTGTCAGCATCATGCTGCCGATCCCTCGCTGTTGAAGCTGTGGGTGAACCGCAATACGCATAATACGTAGGCTGGTTTGAGTGGCTGCTTGCGTGATACCAAGATGATTGGCAATACCCGCAGAAACTAATTGTCCTTTCGGACGACGCAAGCCAAGCTGAATATCCTTCACCAATTCGTCGTCTAAGCCCCCTTCCTCAACAACGAGCATGCACCCCACACAAGCCTCATGACAGTACGCGGCATAAACAGAAATGGCATCATCCTGCAGAGCTAGAAACAAATCATTGGGAGAGGTTTGATAATGCGCATTCACCAATAGCGCAAAGTATTGGCCAAACTTTTGCGGGTCTTCGACCAAATCCGTTTTATCTAATTTGACCAGCTTAGTCATGCCTGTGTCGAGCTGTTCCACGTCCAATACAGGAAGTTCAGCATCTAGGAGAAATGTTTGATAATGCCAGCTCTCTAGCGGGTCGCCGCCTTGCCAGCGGATAGGCTGCTCTATGTGGCAAGTCTGCATACCAGGGCGCTGCTCTTTCAGCCACTCGATAAACTTCAAACTAAAACCACGCCCAGAGCCCTCATAGCCATGTATTGTGCTGGAAAACACACAACGGTGATACCTAGCAACCATCGCTTGCAACATAGGCAGAGGAATCGCTGCAGCTTCATCAACCAACAGCGCATCACACTCAATCTTCTCACGCAATAACTCATCTGGCGCGATAAATCTTAGCGTCGAGTTAGCGTAGCGAACTGTTCCTTTTTCTATCACAGCTTGCGGTAAGCCCAGCTCGGCATGTTGCAAAACAGGTGTTATAGAAGATGCGTGAGGAGCGGTAACAACAATATTAATATCCCGTTTTTGCATCAGCTGCGCAGCTGCGATACCCAGAGCACTGCTCTTTCCTCTTCCGCGATCTGCGGTCATAACCAGAGGACGTTTGCGGTGCCCTTCTACTACACGGCAGATCTTCTCTATTGCGAGTTGCTGCTGCTCATAAGGTTGATGGCCGACTGCTTTGCTCTCTACCCGAACAGGCATACTGGGAATGCTAGAGCCGGAAGCCTCTAACTGGATAAGCTGATGTAATCCCTTGTCCAACCAAGCTCGCGCATGCTCATTTAGCTGGTTTTCTTTACCTATAACCAGTAACAACCCACCACCTACTAAGGTACCTAATGCAGCGCTAAAGCTATTAGCATCAAAGCCGGTTGATAAATCGCACACCAACAACTGACATTCGTCACCAAGTAACCTCTGGCCTTTGTTGTACGCCACGTGTCTCAACTTAGAATCAGCTTGGCCACCAACTTGAAAGCAGACAGGTTCATCGTACTGGGAAAAAATCGTATCGATAACTTGCGTGCAATCTTCGTAATTGCCAGACAATGCAATGCCATAGCGATGACGCTGTTTTTTTGCCTGTAGAATCAATTGGGTCAGGAAATGCGTAAGAGTAGCCATACAAGAAGAAGCATCAGTTGGAATAACGCCATCTTATCATAAGAGACAAAAAAAGCCGCTTTGCGCGGCTTTTGTCGATAAGAACAAGGAAACGCTGGGACTAGCCGAGCTTCTTCTCAATAAAGTTTAGGATGTCTTGCATGGTTTCATCATCCACTTTTTTAAGATTGAGCGCCAAGTTAGCGCCTTTACGAGTGTAACTTGCGCGGCCTTTTACTAGGTCTACTTTATTGTTGATGGCTTTTTTAGGAGGTGAAAGTTCTAGAATCCAATTTTCAATCGTTTCCGATACTTCCTTGGTTAAACGTGCAACACCTTGAGCTTGACTGCGCTGCCATACAAAGCCTTCGTTAGAAGCACACATTTCCAGTAATTTCACTTGGTGCTCAGACGATAACTCGCTGTATTGCTTATGCAGCTTAACGATTGTCGGACGACCTAAGTCACCCACATTAGGGTAAGCTTGTAGCAACTCTAGAGGCAATGACGCAGCTTTAAGTGCACCACTAACTAACGCTTCACTGCACTGGAAAATTTTTGCTAACGCTTTTTGGTCTTCCGCTTCACCGCTTTCCAGCTTAGCTTGCATTTCTTTGCCCTTTTCATACAAAGACAAGGGCTTGTGCGCGTTGGCTACGTCGGAGAGGAACTTAGCATGTTCTGAGTTAATGTCTTCGGCAACATAGATAAGAAACTCTTTCTCGGCCAGAATACAAGACATACGACGACGGCTACCATCTAGCACTTCAATTTTGCCGTCTTTGCCCTTACGCCCTACTGCTGGGTACTGCTGGCCACGCTCACGTAATGTGGTCAGGACATCAGACAGTGCGTGCTCATTCAAAAATGACTGTTCACGAGCATTATCAGCAAACACAACGGTTTTCGTCGCGACTTCATTTGCCGGAATACGTACTAACTCGAAAGACACCATGTCTTCACCCGCCACAGACAACTCAATTACTTGAGCCTGTTCTTTAGCAGCGGTTTGCGCTTCTTGAGGAGTAGTCGCACGGCGCTTATTGGCTTTGCCAAATAGTTTTGCGTTGAGATCAGATGTTTTAATTGCCATTTTCTACTTACCCCTGATTGAGTGAAGACCAGTTACTGTGAAGCACTCGTTCCAGCTCAAGTGCACTTTTTTGTACCGCGTCTTGTGCGGTCGCTAATGTTTTCTTGCCACCTTCAAAGTCACTTACTGTTAGGTCAAATACGGTGCTGTACGTATCCGCACACGTTTCAAATGCGCGACTGCGTGGAATCGTCGCCATCATCACTTGGTCGCCTAATAAGTAGTTCATTTCGGTGAGAACAGAAACCTGCTTCTTGTTGTCGTCTTCAAACATAGTCGGCATCAGGCGAACAAACTCTAAGCCTTTCCAGTCTTCAGGGAACATCTCATACACCGTTGGCAGGTGTTGGAAGAAGTTTACGGTTGAAGCCCAGTCTAGACGCTTAGCGGCACAAGGGATGAGTAACGCGTTTGAAGCGTACATTGCATTCCAAACCAGAGGGTCAACGTGAGGGCCAGTATCGATCATAATGATGTCGAACTCATCAGAAATCTTGTCGATGAGCTTTTCTTTTAATAGCTTAACAATATCCAAAGACTGGTTTTGCGAAAGATGCTGCCAAGCCTCTGCGTTAAACATAGCGTCTTCAGGGAACGCCGACACCGTTTTCAGGTTGGGATACTGCGTTGGTAGTAATACGTTCTTGTTCAAGAACTCTTTATCAACTTCTACCCCCTCTGGCACGTTATCAAGCATAACATCCACTGCAGAGTAAATATTCTCGTGCTCAGAAATACTGATTTGTGGGTTTAAGAACAAACGTAGTGACCCTTGAGGGTCTAAGTCGATAAGACAAATACGGTAACGCTTATCTAAATTTAGTGCTAAACAAGCCGCTAAGTGCACAGCAGTCATCGACTTACCAGTGCCACCCTTTTGGTTCTGTACGTTGATGATCCACGGTTTATTGTCGCCATTTTTCTTGCGCTGGTGGAATTTATCGACACCAGCTGCATCCATCAGCATGTGTGCTTCTTGAAGCGAAATGGAGTAATGATTGGCGTTGTTCTTAGTAAACTGATGCCCAGCTTCTTCAAGCTTGTTGATAGCATCATCTAACTTACGGCGTGTTAATCCAGAACGCGTTTCCATCAATGCTTTAGACATTGGAGGGAAATGCTCGTCACTGCGCTCTTCCAAAACAATTTCAATACGGTCAGCTTGTACTTGCTGCGTTTGTTCAGCGAGCTGGTAGAGATTTTCTATCGTTTGTTCTCTTTTCATTGCCAAATTCCGTTATTAGGGTCTAACGACAGATTGTACAGCAATATCAAAGCAAAACAATAAAAAGGTGAACAAACACTTTTAGATAGCTATCACATTAAATACAAAATTAACCTGGTATTTAATGATTGCTGACAAAAGTGCTACTAAAAAACCCGTCTAAAGAAGCAAAACTTAGCCTCAATAACACCCCTACTTTTAAAATGTTACAGCGTTACTTATTTACATTGTAAACCCAAAAGAGCGAAATAACTTACGGAACGATTATAAACAGCTTGCAAATTACGGGAGGTGTCATTTCAATTCTGTCTCGCCTAAATAACGCGCGAATTAGTGATGGCAAAAACTACGATTCATAGCTTAGTGAACCAACTCCTAATACAACGGAACAATGATCAAGGTAGCTATCATGATCATTGTTCCGTGTGAATATGCCAATATAGGAACGATGATCAAGAGTAACTAGGGCTATATTACAAACAAACATCCTCTAGGCGTAAATGATCTTTTTCTGGATCAATGATCAAGAAACAGAAAACCTCGGAAGCATGTAAATTGAACGCTGAATTACGGAAGAGTGCAGATAGAATGGGGCTTGAGCATAAAACCTTA
>NZ_CP071859.1 GCF_023716665.1 Vibrio sp. SCSIO 43135 | reverse complement strand
ATAACTCTGTGAGTTGTTTTGATCTCCCCCAGCTTTTACCGCTTTCTTCCACAGCTCATAAACGCCCCCGGAATTCAACGCACAATCGTCTTTTTTATTCTGCGAGTTACTTCAACTTATTACCTACAGCTCTAGGTTATTGCACTTGGTTATTTCTCTAATTGTTCAAAGTAACAGTAGTATTCTGTCCTACATAAATATGGAGTTGTATTATGAAAAACTGGATTAAGGTGGCAATTGCCGCTATCGCACTGTCTGCTGCTACAGTTCAAGCCGCTACTGAAGTAAAAGTTGGAATGTCAGGACGCTATTTCCCTTTCACTTTTGTTAAACAAGATGAACTACAAGGCTTTGAAGTCGATCTCTGGAATGAAATCGGTAAACGTAACGACTACAAAGTGGAGTACGTCACTGCGAACTTCTCTGGTTTATTTGGCCTACTAGAAACAGGCCGTATTGATACAATTTCAAACCAAATTACTATTACTGATACACGTAAAGCGAAGTACCTATTTGCTGACCCATACGTTGTTGATGGCGCTCAGATTACCGTGCGTAAAGGTAATGATGAAATCAAAGGCATCGAAGATCTTGCAGGTAAGACTGTCGCAGTGAACCTAGGTTCTAACTTCGAGCAACTACTGCGTAGCTACGATAAAGATAACCAGATCACCATCAAAACTTACGACACTGGTATTGAGCATGATGTCGCACTAGGTCGCGCTGATGCTTTTGTTATGGACCGACTATCTGCACTTGAATTGATTAAGAAGACTGGTCTACCACTTCAATTAGCCGGTCAGCCGTTCGAGACAATCGAAAACGCATGGCCATTTGTCGATAACGACAACGGCAAGAAACTTCAAGCAGAAGTGAACCAAGCTCTCGCCGCAATGCGTGCAGATGGTACACTGGCGCAAATTTCTGAAAAGTGGTTTGGCGCTGACATCACCAAGAAGTAACCACTTACTTTTTATTCGCTACATCAATACTAAGCGAACTTAAATAACCCACTGCTTCCCTTCCTTTGGCAGTGGGTTTTGCATTTTTTATTCGGGGGAGACGATGGGATTTGATTTCAATTACATGCTGGAACTAATGCCGATACTTTTGAAGTATCTTGGTACCACCATGGAAATGGCCACCTGGGGACTAGTATTCTCTTTGATCTTAGCGGTAATACTGGCCAATATTCGCGTATTTAAAATCCCAGTTCTTGATCAACTGAGCCAGCTTTACATCAGTTTTTTCCGCGGGACACCACTGTTAGTCCAGCTATTCTTACTTTACTACGGCCTGCCACAAGTCTTCCCATTTTTGGTGGGCTTAGATGCCTTTAGTGCCGCAGTGATTGGTTTAACCCTGCACTTTGCAGCCTACATGGCAGAAAGTATTCGTGCCGCTATTATTGGTATCGATCGCAGCCAAATGGAAGCGAGCCTCTCTGTTGGCATGACAACCAGTCAAGCAATGCGCCGCATTATTTTGCCTCAAGCAACCCGAGTCGCTCTGCCGTCTTTAATGAACTACTTCATTGATATGATCAAATCAACTTCCCTAGCTTTCACTTTAGGTGTTGCTGAGATCATGGCTAAAGCTCAGATGGAAGCCTCTTCAAGCTTTCGCTTTTTCGAAGCCTTCCTCGCCGTAGCACTCATATACTGGGGTGTGGTAGTCATCCTTACCCGTGTACAAATTTGGGCAGAAGAACGATTGAATAAGGCGTACGTACGATGATCAAACTCGACAATATTCATAAGTATTTTGGGGAAACTGAAGTCCTTAAAGGCATTGATCTCGATATAAAACAGGGCGAGATTGTGGTCATCATTGGCTCAAGCGGAACAGGTAAATCAACGCTATTGCGCTGCGTGAACTTCTTAGAGCAGGCCAATCAAGGCCGTATTACCATTGATGATGTCAGTGTTGATACTCAATCGCATACCAAAGCAGAAGTGTTAGCTCTACGCCGTAAAACGGGCTTTGTTTTCCAAAACTACGCACTATTTGCCCATATGAATGCGCGCCAAAACATAGCTGAAGGGCTGATTACCGTTCGAGGATGGAAAAAAGACCAAGCCTTGGAACGAGCGCAGCAAATCCTAGACGATATTGGCCTCGGCGATAAAGGAGATAGCTACCCTGCTGCATTGTCGGGAGGTCAGCAACAACGTGTCGGTATTGGCCGAGCCATGGCGCTTCAGCCAGAATTATTGTTATTTGATGAGCCTACATCTGCTCTCGACCCAGAATGGGTTGGCGAAGTGTTGGCTCTGATGAAAAAGCTTGCGACTCAACACCAAACCATGCTGGTGGTGACGCATGAAATGCAGTTTGCTAAAGAAGTGGCTGATAAAGTGATCTTCATGGCAGAAGGCAATATTGTAGAACAGGGATCGCCTCAGGAAATCTTTGATAATCCGAAAGATCCTCGTCTACAGAAATTTTTAAACCAGGTAGCTGCGAGCTAAAGATCGCTTAGTAGGATCTAAAGATCCTTGAGATTTTACTCACACTACGTATAATCGCCCGACCGGAATTTAGGTAAACCCAATTATTGACACTTTTTGTGACAGTGATTACAATTCCGCCTCTTTGTTGAGAGGCGTCGGTAATTCCCTCTATATATAGAGAGAAATAAATGCCCACGCCGGGTTAACTAAGAACCTAAAACTACTGATCAGTAAAGGTAATAACCATGTCTAAACGCACTTTTCAACCTTCAGTTCTAAAGCGCAAGCGTACTCACGGTTTCCGTGCACGTATGGCAACTAAGAACGGTCGTGCAACTATCAATGCACGTCGTGCTAAAGGCCGTAAGCGTCTTTCTAAATAATCTCTGATTATTTTGAACACGTACGCGTTTAATCGGGAGTTACGTTTGTTAACTCCCGAGCATTATCAAAACGTCTTCCAGCAAGCTCATCGAGCTGGCTCACCACATTTCACTATCATTGCCCGCAATAATTCTCTTTCTCACCCTAGATTGGGATTAGCCGTTCCTAAAAAGCAAATCAAAACTGCACCTGCTCGTAATCGTTTCAAGCGATTGGCACGTGAAAGCTTTCGTAACAAACAACATCAGCTTCCTAACAAAGATTTTGTTGTTATTGCTAAGAAGAGCGCGCAAGATTTAAGCAATGATGAAATATTTAAGTTGTTTGATAAGCTATGGCTACGCCTGTCTCGCCCTTCGCGTGGATAACCATTGGCCTCGTCTATCTGTATAGATGGACAATTAGCCCTCTGATTGGTCCCCGCTGCCGATTTACTCCAACCTGTTCGCGATATGCGATAGAAGCGTTGAAAGCTCACGGTTTTGTAAAAGGGTGTTGGTTATCAGGCAAACGTCTATTAAAATGCCACCCTTTGAACGAAGGGGGGTTTGACCCCGTTCCACCAGTCCAAAAACAAGACAGAGATAAATAACGATGGATTCTCAACGTAATATTCTGTTAATCGCACTGGCTTTGGTTTCATTTCTACTTTACCAGCAATGGCAAGTAGAAAAGACTCCTGCTCCTCAAGCGGTTGAACAGGCACAATCTGGCAGCACTCTGCCTGCACCATCTTTTGCTGATGAATTGGATCCACATCCAGCTCAGTCGTCGCCATCTGCGAAAACCATTACAGTGACAACTGATGTGCTGACTCTGTCTATCGACACGGTTGGTGGTGACGTAGTTGCAGCAGACCTAAACGAATATTCTGCAGAGCTAGATTCGGACGACTCTTTCGTTCTTCTACGAGATACGCAAGGTCACCAGTTTATCGCTCAGAGTGGTCTAGTTGGCCCTCAAGGTATCGACCTTAGCAGCACAAACCGCCCTCATTACCAAGCATCAGCAGAAAGCTTTACGCTTGCTGACGGTCAAGATGAGCTACGTATTCCGCTGACTTACCAAGCGAATGGCATTGAGTACACGAAAACATTCATCGTAAAACGTGGTAGCTATGCTATCGACGTTGCATTCGATGTAGTAAACAACTCAGGCAACAACGCAACAGTTGGTATGTACGCTCACCTGCGTCAAAACGTTATGGATTCAGGTGGCAGCATCACAATGCCGACATACCGTGGTGGTGCATACTCAACGGAAGATGTTCGTTATAAGAAGTACAGCTTCGATGATATGCAAGATCGTAACTTGTCGCTAAACCTACCGGATGGTCAAGGTTGGGCTGCAATGATCCAACACTACTTTGCAACCGCTTGGATTCCACGCAATGAACCAGGTTCAAACCTATACACTCGCGTAATCGGTAACCTTGCTGATATCGGTGTTCGCATGCCAAACAAAACAGTGGCAGACGGTGCACAAGCTAACTTTGAAGCGACTCTATGGGTTGGTCCTAAGCTGCAAAGCGAAATGGCGGAAACAGCGCCTAACCTAGACCTTGTAGTTGATTACGGCTGGTTGTGGTTCATCGCGAAACCACTGCATACTCTACTTTCGTTCATTCAAGGCTTCGTATCGAACTGGGGTGTAGCGATTATCATCCTAACGTTCATTGTTCGTGGTGCGATGTACCCACTAACTAAAGCGCAGTATACCTCTATGGCGAAAATGCGTATGCTTCAGCCTAAACTGCAAGCTATGCGTGAGCGCATCGGTGATGACCGTCAGCGCATGAGCCAAGAAATGATGGAACTGTACAAGAAAGAAAAAGTAAACCCACTGGGTGGTTGTTTACCTATCTTGCTACAGATGCCTATCTTCATCGCTCTTTACTGGGCACTAATGGAGTCGGTTGAGCTACGTCACTCACCATTCTTCGGTTGGATTCACGATCTATCAGCGCAAGACCCTTACTTCATCTTGCCACTACTGATGGGTGCATCGATGTTCCTAATCCAGAAGATGAGCCCGACGACAGTAACGGATCCAATGCAGCAGAAGATCATGACCTTTATGCCGGTTATGTTTACTTTCTTCTTCCTGTGGTTCCCATCAGGCCTAGTTCTATACTGGTTGGTGTCGAACATCGTAACACTTATCCAGCAAACGCTGATTTATAGAGCGCTGGAAAAGAAAGGCTTACACTCTAAGTAAGACTGATTAATGTAAGAAAGGCGGCCAAAAGGTCGCCTTTTTGTTTTGGGCTGATTACAATTCAGCTAATTTCATCGAATTTGGCAAAACTATGACTACAGATACGATTGTCGCTCAAGCTACAGCACCCGGAAGAGGTGGTGTAGGCATTATTCGAGTATCAGGGCCCAAAGCGGCTCAAGTTGCACTAGAAGTTACGGGTAAAACACTCAAGCCTCGTTACGCAGAATACCTGCCATTTAAAGCACAAGACGGAACAGAGCTTGATCAGGGTCTTGCTCTCTACTTCCCTAACCCACACTCATTCACGGGTGAAGATGTACTAGAGCTCCAAGGGCACGGCGGCCCTGTGGTAATGGATATGCTGATTAAGCGCATCTTGACGATACCAGCAGTAAGAGCAGCTCGCCCAGGGGAATTTTCAGAACGAGCGTTTCTCAACGACAAAATGGACTTAACCCAAGCGGAAGCCATTGCAGACTTAATTGACGCTAGTTCAGAAGAAGCCGCTAAATCCGCGCTGCAATCTCTGCAAGGCCAGTTCTCAAACAAGATTAATACCTTGGTCGAATCGCTTATCCATTTGAGAATCTATGTAGAAGCCGCTATCGATTTCCCAGAAGAAGAAATCGATTTCCTAGCAGACGGTAAAGTTTCCGCTGATTTACAGGCCATCATCGATAACCTTGATGCGGTTCGAAAAGAAGCCAATCAAGGCGCTATCATGCGTGAAGGCATGAAAGTCGTCATTGCTGGCAGGCCGAATGCTGGAAAATCTAGCCTGCTGAATGCTCTCTCTGGTAAAGAATCCGCTATCGTGACCGACATAGCAGGTACAACACGAGACGTTCTGCGTGAACATATCCACATTGATGGTATGCCGCTGCATATCATTGATACCGCTGGACTGCGTGATGCTTCTGATGAAGTAGAAAAAATTGGTATCGAGCGAGCGTGGGATGAAATTGCCCAAGCTGATCGAGTACTCTTTATGGTCGATGGTACCACTACCGATGCCACAGACCCTAAAGAGATTTGGCCCGACTTTGTGGATCGTTTACCTGCCAGTATTGGTATGACGGTGATCCGCAATAAAGCGGATCAAACAGGCGAAGAGCTGGGCATTTGCCATGTCAATGCGCCTACGTTAATTCGCTTGTCCGCTAAAACAGGCCAAGGTATCGATGCCTTACGCACCCACCTAAAAGAGTGCATGGGTTTCTCAGGCAACACTGAAGGCGGTTTTATGGCGCGTAGACGCCACCTGGATGCATTGGAACGTGCCTCTGAGCATTTAGACATAGGCCAACAACAGCTTGAAGGCTATATGGCCGGTGAGATACTGGCAGAGGAACTACGCATCGCCCAGCAACACCTGAATGAAATCACCGGCGAATTCAGTTCAGATGATCTGCTTGGCCGTATTTTCTCCTCATTCTGTATTGGTAAATAGATAAAAGCGTGACTTAACCGTCACGCTTTTTTGTAGAAAAGGACAACTTTATGATTCACATTATTACCGGTAGCACCCTTGGTGGTGCAGAGTATGTTGGTGACCACCTTAGCGATCTGTTGGTAGAAAAAGGGCTTGAGACAACCATCCACAACCAACCCGCTATTGATACTGTTCCATCTCAGGGAACCTGGTTAGTCGTGACCTCCACCCATGGAGCGGGAGACTATCCAGATAACATCCAGCCTTTCATCGAAGCCCTACAATCGACTCCACCTAAAATGGTTGATGTTCGATACGCCGTCGTTGCGATTGGCGACTCGAGTTACGATACCTTTTGTGCCGCAGGGCAACATGCCCATGCCCTACTCCAAGATATCGGAGCGACTCCACTAGCCGACTGTCTCACAATCGATGTTCTGACCCACCCCGTACCAGAAGATGCGGCAGAAGAGTGGCTATTAGCTCATATTGAGCAATTTTGAACTGAGAGAACATGTCGAAAAGCGGCTTTAGAGCCGCTTTTTTTGTCCATAAACATCCGATTGTGAATAACTTTCTTGATGACCATTGGTTTAATTGCTCATTATTTAACCAAGCGAACTGTGGATAAACCTATAGATTTACAGTGATCAACCTATAGTTATCCAAATAATAACTCATACCCCTTTCCCCCCCTGTGCATAACCCTACTTTTTGATCCCAGCTAATCCTCATCATGATCAAGATCAGATCACATATTATGATCGTCATAAGATCCATGATCTTGTTGATCATTTTCTAGTTATCCACAGAAGTGGGGGTTCTTAATAATAGATCTAATAAAAGATCTCTATATAGATCTTATATATATTTAATGAACTCACTAAATTGAAAAAAGTACAAAAGCGATTTTCTAGATAGCGGAAAGAAGGTAGAATACGGCTCCTTTATCTGTCCATAAAACTTCATTACACACCTGAGGTCGGTTCATGCTTTATCACGAAAAATTTGACGTCATTGTTGTTGGTGGCGGCCATGCAGGAACGGAAGCCGCACTCGCAGCAGCACGTACAGGACAAAGTACGCTTTTGCTTACCCATAACATCGACACGCTAGGACAAATGTCTTGTAACCCAGCAATCGGTGGTATTGGTAAAGGTCATCTCGTAAAAGAAGTGGATGCAATGGGCGGATTAATGGCGCAAGCAATTGATCATGCTGGTATTCAATTCCGTACTTTGAATGCTTCAAAAGGGCCAGCTGTTCGTGCTACTCGAGCTCAAGCCGATCGAGCACTGTACAAAGCATATGTACGCAACGCGCTTGAAAACACACCAAATTTAACCCTATTCCAACAGTCGGTAGATGACTTGATCGTAGAAAATGATCAAGCGGTTGGAGTAGTGACTCAAATGGGTCTTAGATTCCATGCCAAATCCGTCGTGCTTACTGTGGGTACATTTCTTGGTGGGAAGATCCATATTGGAATGGAAAACTTTGCTGGTGGACGTGCAGGCGATCCTCCGTCGATCGCATTAGCGGATCGATTAAGAGCCTTGCCGTTTCGAGTCGATCGTTTAAAAACAGGAACGCCACCTCGTATCGATGCTCGTAGTGTCGATTTCTCAGCGCTTGAAGTACAACATGGTGATAATCCAACTCCAGTATTTTCATTCATGGGTAAACGTGAACAACAACCACGTCAAATCCCGTGTTACATCACTCATACCAACGAGCAAACTCATGATGTGATCCGCAGTAACTTAGATCGTAGCCCGATGTATGCGGGCGTGATTGAAGGTATTGGACCACGCTACTGCCCGTCTATTGAAGATAAGGTCATGCGTTTTGCGGATAAAAACAGCCACCAAATCTTTATTGAACCTGAAGGTCTAACAACTCATGAGCTGTATCCAAATGGTATCTCCACCAGCCTGCCATTTGACGTTCAAGTACAAATAGTTCGTTCAATGAAAGGGTTTGAAAACGCTCATATTGTCCGTCCTGGTTATGCGATTGAATATGATTTCTTTGACCCGAGAGATCTTAAACAAACCTATGAAACCAAATTTATTAACGGTTTGTTCTTTGCTGGACAGATCAATGGCACGACTGGGTACGAAGAAGCTGCAGCGCAAGGTCTGATGGCCGGCTTGAATGCTAGCTTGTACAGCCAAGGCAAAGAAGGTTGGAGCCCTCGTCGTGACCAAGCATATATGGGCGTGTTGATCGATGACCTTTCAACAATGGGGACCAAAGAACCATACCGCATGTTTACCTCACGAGCGGAATACCGCTTGTTGTTACGCGAAGACAATGCTGATCTTCGCCTCACTGAAAAAGCGCGTGAACTTGGTTTGGTGGATGACGCCCGTTGGGAACGATTCAACGAAAAGATCAATAATATGGAATTAGAGCGCCAGCGTTTGAAAGAAACCTGGATGAACCCTAAATCTGAAGGGATCGACGCATTGAACCAACTGCTTAAGACTCCGATGTCTCGTGAAGCGAGTGGAGAAGATCTTTTACGTCGTCCTGAAATTACTTATTCACAATTGACTCAGTTAGATCGTTTTGCTCCGGCATTAGACGATCAGCAAGCAGCAGAGCAAGTTGAAATTCAGGTTAAGTACGAAGGTTATATCCAGCGTCAACAGGACGAGATTGAAAAATCACTTCGTCACGAGAACACCAAGCTGCCCGTTGATCTTGATTACAGCCAAGTTAAAGGTTTATCAAATGAAGTTGTTCTCAAGCTTAGTACTGCCAAACCAGAAACGGTCGGTATTGCTTCTCGAATTTCTGGTATTACACCTGCTGCCATTTCAATTTTACTTGTATATCTCAAAAAGCAGGGCTTGCTGAAAAAAGGTGAAGACGCGTGATGAGCTCGTTAAACAACAAATTGGACCAATTGATTGGTCAGACTCAATTAGAAGTCTCTGCTAAGCAGCGTAGTCAGCTGGTTGGCTACGTTGAAATGCTCAATAAGTGGAATAAAGCCTACAACTTAACCTCCGTGCGTGATCCGATGGAGATGTTGGTTAAACATATTCTCGATAGTATCGTGGTAAGTCCACATCTTGAAGGTGAGCGTTTTATCGATGTTGGTACTGGGCCTGGATTGCCGGGTATCCCGTTGGCAATCATGAACCCAGATAAGACGTTTTACTTGCTCGATAGCTTAGGAAAGCGCATTCGCTTCATAAAGCAGGTTCTGCACGAGTTAGGAATCGAAAACGTGACTCCGATCCAAAGCCGAGTAGAAGAGTTCCAACCTGAAGAAAAATTTGATGGTGTTCTAAGTCGCGCATTTGCTTCAATGCTAGATATGGTGGAGTGGTGTCATCACCTTCCTAAGCATCAATCGGGTGTGTTCTTAGCATTGAAAGGTCAATTACCACAGGATGAGATTGAACAACTTCCTGAATGGTGTTCTGTGATCGCTGTCAAAGCTTTGAAGGTTCCTGAATTGGATGGTGACCGTCATCTTGTAATCTTATCGCGCAAGGAATAAAAGCGAGGCACATCGTGGGTAGAATTGTAGCAATTGCCAACCAGAAAGGTGGCGTTGGAAAAACAACAACATGCATTAACTTGGCGGCGTCTATGGCGGCGACCAAGCGCAAGGTATTGGTAATTGATCTCGATCCGCAAGGCAACGCAACCATGGCTAGCGGGGTTGATAAATATCAAGTCGAAGCCACGGCCTATGAACTGCTTGTCGAAGATGTCCCATTTGAAGATGTGGTGTGTCGAAAGACTACTGGTCACTATGATTTAGTGGCAGCTAATGGTGACGTAACGGCTGCTGAAATCAAGTTGATGGAAGTGTTTGCTCGCGAGGTGCGTTTGAAAAATGCGCTCGCATCAGTGCGTGATAACTATGATTTCATCTTTATCGATTGTCCTCCATCTCTAAACCTTCTTACAATCAATGCCATGGCTGCAGCGGACTCTGTATTGGTTCCAATGCAGTGTGAGTATTTTGCGCTTGAAGGTTTGACGGCATTAATGGATACCATCAGCAAGTTGGCCGCAGTGGTGAACGAGAACCTCAAAATTGAGGGATTGCTCAGAACCATGTACGATCCTCGTAACCGATTATCCAATGAAGTATCGGATCAACTCAAAAAACACTTTGGTAACAAAGTCTATCGTACCGTCATCCCGCGTAATGTTCGTTTAGCTGAAGCGCCAAGCCATGGTAAGCCAGCTATGTATTACGACAAATATTCAGCGGGTGCTAAAGCGTATCTTGCTCTCGCAGGTGAAATGCTTCGCCGTGAAGAAATCACTGCCTAATCTCATTCAAGGAAACTGCTCTTATGTCTAAACGTGGTTTAGGAAAGGGATTAGATGCCCTATTAGCTACCAGTTCACTTGCGCGCGAAAAACAGAATGTTGCGACGCACAGCCAAGCATTGTCTTCTGATGGGGAGCTCATCGATTTAGCAACATCCCAACTCAAGCCGGGTGTTTACCAGCCGCGTAAAGACATGTCCGCTGAAGCTCTAGAAGAGTTGGCTGCGTCGATTCAATCTCAAGGGATCATTCAACCGATCGTGGTGAGACCTGTTTCGGAAGATCACTATGAGATCATAGCTGGTGAGCGTCGTTGGCGTGCGGCGAGACAAGCTGGATTAAAGCGTGTTCCTTGTCTTATCAAGAAAGTTGAAGATCGCGCTGCGATAGCGATGGCGCTGATTGAAAATATTCAGCGTGAAGACTTAAATGTCATCGAAGAAGCGCAAGCTCTAGAACGTTTGCAAGATGAGTTCACTCTTACTCACCAGCAAGTGGCTGAGGTTATTGGTAAGTCTCGTGCTGCCGTTAGCAACCTATTACGTCTAAATCAGCTCGAAAATGACGTAAAGCGTCTGGTTTCGGATAATTTACTAGATATGGGACATGCTAGAGCACTGCTCGCTCTTGAAGGCGAGCAGCAAATAGAGCTTGCTCAGCATGTTGCTAAGAAGCAACTCACAGTACGTCAAACAGAACAACTTGTGAAAAAGTGTCTCCAATCGCCTTCTGAGCAAGAAAATCAGCCGGAAGACGCAGATGCACAACAAATGTCACAAAGATTGGGTGAAATACTTGGGGCAAAAGTTTCTATTACTCGCTCAAAAGGTGGCAAATCTAAAATGACGATTAGTCTTGATGAGCCTCACAAATTAGAGCAGTTAATTGCCAAGCTCGAAAGCTAAGTGAGATAATTGATTTGAATCAATTATGCCCAAAACGATTATTTATGTGAAAGTTGTCGGTTTGTAAACAAAAATGTAACTTTTTGCAGCGTTTTAATTGCAATCAGTCCATCTCACCGTATAATTTTCGCCAATTTCCCAGCCCCCATATGTTGTATAAGCGCTGTGGATATTACTAGAGGTACGAATACATGGTAGCTGCGTTAGCAAGACCAGGGCGAGAGCTTGCAAAGCGATTGTTAATGATTCAAGCAAGCGCAGTTATATTTACGGCCATAGCGATGGCGGCGGCATTTAATGTCGAGTGGGGTAAAGCATCCTTAATTGGCGGTGGTATTTTTGTCATTGCCAATGCGGTGTTTGCACTGTGTGCTTTTATGTTCAGTGGAGCCAGACTAGCTAAGCTAGTAGCGGCTTCTTTCTATGCTGGCGAAGCACTAAAGCTCGTAATAACTGCTGTGCTGTTCTCTTTGGTCTACGTGTATATGCAGGTGGAACTTGTTCCCCTAAAACTAACCTATTTGCTGGTTCTAGGTATTAATATCTGTGCACCAGTGCTTTTTATCAACAACAAAAAATAGGATGTGTTATGGCTGCGCCAACAGCATCCGGATACATTGAACACCATCTACAGCACCTGTCTTTAGCTAAACTAGGTCTTGTAGAGGAGACAAGTTTCTGGAACGTACATATAGATAGCCTGTTTTTTTCTTGGTTTACTGGATTGATCTTCCTCGGAGTATTTTATTTAGTAGCTAAGAAGGTAACAGCTGGTGTACCAGGCAAGCTGCAGTGTTTTGTTGAAATGGTAGTTGAATTTGTCGATCAGAACGTCAAAGACACCTTCCACGGACGCAACCCACTAATAGCTCCGCTGGCACTGACTATCTTCTGTTGGGTATTGCTAATGAACGTGATGGACCTAGTTCCTATCGATTTCTTACCTTATCCAGCGGAACAGCTAGGTATCCCTTACTTGAAAGTGGTCCCTTCTGCTGATGTAAACATCACCATGGCTATGGCTATTGGTGTATTTGCTTTGATGATTTACTACAGCATCAAGGTAAAAGGTCTAGGTGGATTTGCGAAAGAGTTGGCTTTACATCCATTTAATCACCCAATCATGATTCCGTTTAACCTACTTATTGAAGTGGTATCGCTACTGGCGAAGCCTCTATCACTAGGTATGCGTCTATTCGGTAACATGTTCGCGGGTGAGGTTGTATTCATACTCTGTGCCGCAATGTTACCATGGTACCTACAATGGATGGGTTCACTACCGTGGGCTATTTTCCATATTCTTGTTATTACGATTCAGGCTTTCGTATTTATGATGTTGACCATTGTTTATATGTCTATGGCACATGAAGACAGTGATCACTAATTTTTATTATTTTTAACCCCCATTAAATTTTATCGGAGATTTTAAATGGAAACTGTATTGAGCTTCTCTGCAATTGCAGTAGCAATCATCGTTGGCCTGTGTGCTGTTGGTACAGCAATCGGCTTTGCTATTCTTGGTGGTAAATTCTTGGAAGGCGCAGCACGTCAACCTGAAATGGCTCCAATGCTTCAAGTTAAGATGTTCATCATCGCTGGTCTACTAGATGCGGTTCCAATGATCGGTATCGTAGTAGCACTACTATTCACTTTCGCAAACCCATTTGTTGGTCAACTAGCTGGTTAATCCGTTTATCAACGACAAACTTACGTTTGTCTGATTAACACTAAGTCCAATATAGAGGGGTAGCTGTTGTGAATATGAACGCAACTCTGCTAGGTCAAGCAATCTCGTTTGCAATGTTTGTATGGTTCTGCATGAAGTATGTATGGCCACCAATCATGCAAGCGATCGAAGAACGTCAGAAGAAATTAGCTGACGGTCTTGCAGCCGCTGAGCGTGCTGCAAAAGACTTGGATCTAGCACAAGCCAACGCTTCTGACCAATTGAAAGAAGCGAAGCGCACAGCAACTGAGGTCATTGAACAGGCAAACAAACGCAAAGCTCAAATCATCGACGAAGCTCGTGAGGAAGCTCAGGCAGAACGCCAGAAAATCCTTGCTCAAGCTGAAGCTGAACTTGAAGCTGAGCGCACACGTGCCCGCGATGAGCTGCGCAAACAAGTTGCTACTCTGGCTGTAGCTGGTGCTGAGAAGATTCTTGAGCGTTCAATCGATAAAGATGCGCACAATGATATTCTCGACAACATTACTGCAAAACTTTAAGTCTGGGGGCGCATATGTCTGATTTGACTACAATCGCACGCCCCTATGCTAAAGCAGCATTCGATTTTGCGGTGGAGAAAGAGCAGCTAGACCAATGGGGTCAAATGCTTGCTTTTGCTGCCGAAGTTGCAAACAACGAGCAAATTCAAGAGTTATTAAATAGCTCTACCTCTGCTGAGAAACTAGCAGAAGTATTTATCGCAGTTTGTGGCGAACAGTTTGATGCATATGGCCAAAACCTACTTAAGGTAATGGCAGAGAATGGTCGTCTAAAGGCCCTTCCATATGTTTGTGAGGAGTTCCTTGTTCTGAAAAAAGAACATGAAAAGGAAGTGGATGTTGATGTTGTATCAGCCACTGAGCTTTCGGAGCAACAACTTGCAGATATTAGCAGCAAACTAGAGCAGCGTCTTGAGCGCAAAGTTCAGCTGAATTGCAGTGTAGATGAGACCCTACTTGGTGGGGTTATAATTCGAGCCGGAGACCTAGTCATCGATAACTCAGCACGCGGTCGTTTAAACCGCCTGAGCGATGCATTGCAGTCTTGATGGGGATTGGAGCATGCAACTTAATTCCACGGAAATTAGCGATCTAATTAAACAACGTATCGAAGCTTTCGACGTTGTTAGTGAAGCTCGCAACGAAGGTACTATCGTATCGGTAAGCGATGGTATTCTTAGCATTCACGGCCTAGCGGACGTGATGCAAGGTGAAATGATTGAACTACCGGGTGGCCGTTACGCGCTAGCACTTAACTTGAACCGTGATTCAGTTGGTGCAGTTGTAATGGGCCCATATGCTGACCTTAAGGAAGGCATGAAAGTTACAGGTACTGGTCGTATTCTTGAAGTACCAGTAGGTCCAGAACTACTAGGTCGCGTAGTGAACACACTAGGTGAACCAATTGATGGTAAAGGTCCTATCGAAGCGAAACTGTCTTCGCCTGTAGAAGTGATTGCACCAGGTGTAATCGACCGTAAATCGGTTGATCAACCTGTTCAAACTGGTTACAAGTCTGTTGACTCAATGATCCCAATCGGTCGTGGTCAGCGTGAGCTTGTTATCGGTGACCGTCAGACTGGTAAAACAGCTATGGCGATCGATGCAATCATCAACCAAAAAGACTCTGGTATTTTCTCAATCTACGTAGCGATCGGTCAAAAAGCATCGACTATTGCTAACGTAGTTCGCAAACTAGAAGAGCACGGCGCACTAGCAAACACTATCGTTGTTGTTGCATCCGCTTCTGAATCTGCAGCGCTACAATACCTAGCGCCATACGCAGGTTGTGCGATGGGTGAATACTTCCGTGATCGCGGTGAAGATGCACTGATTGTTTATGATGATCTATCTAAGCAAGCGGTAGCTTACCGTCAGATCTCGCTACTACTTAAGCGTCCACCAGGTCGTGAAGCATTCCCAGGTGATGTTTTCTACCTTCACTCACGTCTACTAGAGCGAGCTGCTCGTGTAAGCGAAGAGTATGTAGAGAAGTTCACTAACGGTGAAGTGAAAGGTAAGACTGGTTCTTTGACAGCTCTTCCTATCATCGAAACTCAAGCTGGTGACGTATCTGCATTCGTACCGACTAACGTAATCTCGATTACCGATGGTCAGATCTTCCTACAAACTGAACTGTTCAACGCGGGTGTTCGCCCAGCGGTTGACCCAGGTATTTCGGTTTCTCGTGTAGGTGGTTCAGCGCAAACGAAAATCATCAAGAAGCTATCTGGCGGTATCCGTACTGCACTAGCTCAGTACCGTGAACTAGCGGCTTTCGCACAGTTCTCGTCTGACCTTGATGACGCAACTAAGAAGCAGCTAGACCACGGTCAAAAAGTTACAGAACTAATGAAGCAAAAGCAGTACGCTCCAATGTCTGTATTTGACCAAGCACTAGTTATCTTTGCGGCAGAGCGCGGCTATTTAGCAGATGTTGAACTAAGCAAACTGCTAGATTTCGAAGCGGCTCTACTATCGTACGCTCATGGTCAATACGCTGAACTTACAGCTGAGATCAACAAGACGGGTGCTTACAACGACGAAGTTGAAGCTCAGTTGAAGAAACTGGTTGACGATTTCAAAGCAACCCAAACTTGGTAATAAGTCGGTGGCAGTCAACGCCACCAACTAACGGAGAGTAACGATGGCCGGCGCAAAAGAGATACGTAATAAAATCGGTAGTGTTAAAAGCACTCAAAAGATTACGAAAGCAATGGAAATGGTAGCAGCTTCAAAAATGCGTCGTTCTCAAGACGCAATGGAAGCTTCTCGTCCATACGCTGAAACAATACGTAAAGTGATCGGTCATGTAGCAAACGCTAGTCTAGAGTATCGTCATCCGTATCTAGAAGAGCGTGAAGCTAAGCGCGTTGGTTACATCATCGTTTCTACAGATCGTGGCCTATGTGGTGGTTTAAACATTAACTTGTTTAAGAAAGCCATGTTGGACATGAAAGACAGAACAGAAAAAGGTGCAGAAGTTGAGTTGGCCATTATTGGTTCAAAAGCAACAGCATTCTTTAATAACAGCGGCGCTAAAGTAGCTGCTCAAGTTTCAGGTCTAGGTGATAGCCCAAGCCTTGAAGACTTAATCGGTTCTGTTGGCGTAATGCTTAAGAAATACGATGAAGGTGAATTGGACCGTTTGTTCGTAGTGTACAACCACTTCGTTAACACTATGGTTCAAGAACCAACGATTGATCAATTGCTACCTTTGCCTAAATCGGACAGCGAAGAGATGCAGCGCAATCACTCATGGGACTACATCTATGAGCCTGAGCCAAAAGTTCTACTTGATGCACTATTGTTGCGTTACCTAGAATCTCAGGTTTATCAAGGTGTGGTTGAGAACCTTGCTTGTGAGCAAGCGGCTCGAATGATTGCTATGAAAGCTGCAACTGACAATGCGAGTAACCTGATTGAAGACTTAGAACTTGTGTACAACAAAGCCCGTCAGGCTGCGATTACACAAGAACTGTCGGAAATCGTATCGGGTGCCGCAGCGGTTTAAGCTTAGGAAATTAAACAGTTTAGAGGATTAACGATGGCTACAGGTAAGATCGTACAGATCATCGGTGCAGTAGTCGACGTAGAGTTCCCACAGAGTGAAGTACCTAGTGTATATGACGCTCTGAACGTTGTTGAATCTAAAGAACGTCTTGTTCTTGAAGTGCAACAGCAGCTTGGCGGTGGCGTAGTTCGCGCAATCGTTATGGGTAGCTCTGATGGTTTACGTCGTGGTTTGACAGTTGAAAACACTGGCGCTCCAATCTCAGTACCAGTAGGTACTAAGACCCTAGGTCGTATTATGAACGTACTAGGTGACGCGATTGATGAGTGTGGCGAGATCGGTGCAGAAGAGCATTACGCGATTCACCGTGAAGCGCCAAGCTACGAAGAGCAATCAAACGAGACAGCTCTTCTAGAGACGGGTGTAAAAGTAATCGACCTAGTTTGTCCATTCGCTAAGGGTGGTAAAATCGGTCTATTCGGTGGTGCAGGTGTAGGTAAGACCGTTAACATGATGGAACTTATCAACAACATCGCACTGCAACACTCTGGTCTATCAGTATTTGCGGGTGTAGGTGAACGTACTCGTGAAGGTAACGATTTCTACTTTGAGATGCAGGAAGCAGGCGTTGTAAACGTTGAAAACCCTGAAGAATCAAAAGTAGCGATGGTTTACGGTCAGATGAACGAGCCACCAGGTAACCGTCTACGTGTTGCACTGACTGGTCTAACAATGGCAGAGCGTTTCCGTGACGAAGGTCGTGACGTACTTCTGTTCGTTGATAACATCTACCGTTACACGCTTGCAGGTACTGAGGTATCGGCACTTCTAGGTCGTATGCCTTCAGCGGTAGGTTACCAGCCAACTCTTGCAGAAGAGATGGGTGTTCTACAGGAGCGTATCACGTCAACTAAGCAAGGTTCTATCACGTCTGTACAGGCGGTATACGTACCTGCGGATGACTTGACTGACCCGTCTCCAGCAACAACATTCGCGCACTTGGATGCAACGGTTGTACTTAACCGTAACATCGCAGCTATGGGTCTATACCCAGCGATCGACCCACTAGATTCGACATCTCGTCAGCTAGACCCTCTAGTAGTAGGTCAAGAGCACTACGACATCGCTCGTGGCGTTCAGTCTACTCTACAGCGTTATAAAGAGCTGAAAGATATCATCGCGATTCTAGGTATGGACGAGCTATCTGAAGAAGATAAGCAAGTTGTATCTCGTGCACGTAAGATTGAGCGTTTCCTAACTCAGCCTTACCACGTAGCGGAAGTATTTACTGGTGACCCAGGTGTTTACGTACCTCTTAAAGAGACTCTACGTGGCTTCAAAGGTCTACTAGCTGGTGAATACGATGACGTTCCAGAGCAATCATTCATGTACTGCGGTACTATCGATGACGCTCTAGAGAACGCTAAGAAGCTATAAGGCTAACTAGGAGGCGATATGGCAGCAATAACCTTTCATCTAGACGTAGTCAGCGCAGAAAAGAAAATCTTTTCTGGTCGTGTTGAGACGTTTCAGGTGACCGGTAGCGAAGGTGAGCTTGGTATTTTCCATGGCCACACACCGCTGCTGACCGCTATTACGCCTGGAATGGTGCGTGTTGTTAAGCAACACGGAGAGGAAGAATTCATCTATGTCTCTGGTGGCATGGTTGAAGTTCAACCTGGTACAGCTACAGTGTTAGCTGATACTGCAATCCGTGGTGATGAACTAGACGCAACTAAGGCAGAAGAAGCCAAACGCAAGGCTGAGGAGAATATCCATAATCAGCATGGCGACATGGACTTCGCGCAAGCGGCCAGTGAACTGGCTAAAGCCATTGCTCAGCTACGAGTAATCGAGTTGACGAAAAAGCGTCGCTAATAAAATTAGTGGTGCAGTATGATAAAGGCGGTCATTTGACCGCCTTTTTGCTTATTTTTTAAGGGAAATTTTCCATTCTCAATTAACTAATTGAGTATTAGTAGCTAAAATCACGATTCAAACTTTTTTGTTAGTAGGTTATCGAATGAAATTTAGTGCGGTTATTCTCGCTGCGGGTAAAGGTACTCGCATGTATTCCAATATGCCAAAGGTTCTCCATACGCTAGCAGGTAAACCTATGGCCAAGCATGTTATTGATACATGCAACGGATTAGGCGCACAAAATATCCATTTGGTCTATGGTCACGGCGGTGATCAGATGCAGCAAGCGTTATCGTCTGAATCTGTAAATTGGGTGCTTCAAGCGCAGCAGTTAGGTACAGGTCATGCGGTTGACCAAGCTTCACCACAATTTGAAGACGACGAAAAAGTACTTGTCTTATATGGCGACGTGCCACTTATCTCCGAAGAAACGATTGAAAGTCTTCTCGATGCTCAACCTACAGGTGGAATAGCCTTATTAACGGTAGTTCTCGATAACCCAACTGGTTATGGACGTATCGTACGTCGTAATGGTCCAGTGGTTGCCATTGTTGAACAAAAAGATGCCACAGAAGAGCAGAAGCTGATCAAAGAGATCAACACTGGTGTCATGGTTGCAACTGGTGGTGATTTGAAGCGTTGGTTATCTGGGTTAAACAATGAAAATGCTCAAGGTGAATATTACCTAACAGACGTCATTGCAGCTGCGCACGATGAAGGCCGTGCAGTAGAAGCAGTACACCCTGTAAACCCAATAGAAGTTGAAGGCGTGAACGACCGTGCTCAACTTGCTCGTTTAGAGCGTGCATTCCAATCAATGCAGGCTAAAAAGCTACTAGAGCAAGGGGTAATGCTGCGTGACCCATCTCGATTTGATTTACGCGGTGAGCTGCAATGTGGCATGGACTGTGAAATTGATGCGAATGTAATCATTGAAGGCTCTGTATCGCTTGGCGATAACGTTATTATTGGTGCTGGTTGTGTATTGAAAGACTGTGAAATTGACGACAACACAGTAATCCGCCCATACAGTGTGATTGAAGGTGCAACGGTAGGTGAAGATTGTACGGTTGGTCCGTTTACGCGTTTGCGTCCTGGTGCTGACATGCGCAATGACTCCCACGTAGGTAACTTTGTTGAAGTTAAGAACGTACGCCTTGGAGAGGGCTCAAAGGCCAATCACCTAACTTATCTAGGTGATGCTGAAATTGGTAAGCGCGTCAATGTTGGAGCTGGTGTGATCACTTGCAACTACGATGGCGCAAACAAGTTCAAAACGGTTATTGGTGATGACGTGTTTGTCGGTTCTGACAGTCAACTCGTTGCACCTGTAACCGTTGCTGATGGCGTGACTATTGGCGCTGGTACTACATTAACTAAAGATGTGGGAGAGGGTGAGTTAGTTATCACTCGCGCTAAAGAGCGTAAGATTACTGGTTGGCAGCGCCCTACCAAAAACAAATAACCTTTATCGTGCGAATTAAAAAAGGCTGGTGGATTCCAGCCTTTTTTGATCAGTTTTGTGGGATAGCGATTCTTTTTTCTAACCATCGAACTGCTTGAGATACACACAGGATCAGTACTAAGTATTCCAATACTAGAAAGGTGTAGATCTCCAAAGGCAAGTACTCTGTAACCACCAGCTCATTTGCACGTCGAGTTAAATCGCTAAGCCCTATTACACTGACTAGCGAAGACATTTTTAAAATATAGACAAATTGATTGCCAAGTGGAGGTAAGATCAATCGAAAAGCTTGTGGGAAGATCACTAAGCGCATTTTACTCCAATAGGTTAGTCCCAGAGCTTCTGCAGCTTCATGTTGGCCTTTATTGATGGATTGGATCCCTCCTCGAAATACTTCCGCCATAAATGCACTTTCTGCGACCGTTAATGCAATGACTCCGGCCCAAAAATGGTTGAGAGAAACATCCAGTAACGTAGGCATCCCGTAATATACCCAGAGTAGTAGCACCAATACAGGAATAGAACGGATTACTTCAACATAAACGCGGTTGATGGCCCGTAGTAGTTTGCTGTTAGATAGAGCGGGCAGGGCGACAATTAGGCCGAGCAGCATGGCAAGCAACATACTAAGCAGGGAAATGGATATTGTGTCGTAAAACCCGGCAGTTAAGAAGGCTAGGTTCACTTTGCCTTGTTCTGTGCTAGGGTCGAGAACGTACCACCCCCATTGATAATCAGAACATCCCGATACTAGTAAGGTTGTCAATAAAACTGTAAGCGTACGAAAGTTCACACAATCCCTTAATCAAGCTAAAAAAATCCATTTGTTGCTGCTATGTTAGCAACGATATGACACAAAACGTACACTATTTTAAGGATGAGAAAGATGAAGAAGTTCTTCACGTTAGTTGGGATGTGTTTGCTTTCCTTTAGTGCTTTGGCAGCTGAGAGCAGCCGACTACATGAAATATTGGATAGCGGTGTATTACGAGTTGGGACTACTGGTGACTGGAACCCAATGACAATGAAAGATCCAGCCACGAATAGCTATCGAGGCTTTGATATCGACGTCACTACTGAGCTTGCTAAAGATCTTGGCGTGAAAGTTGAGTTTGTTGCGACAGACTGGAAAACCTTGGTCAATGGCATCACGGCAAATAAGTATGACATTACCGGTAGTGCATCACTCAATATGTCGCGTGCCAAAGTGGCGGGTTATAGTCAGCCATATTTTTATCTCGCATTTGTGCCTGTTGTACAGAAAAAAGATATCGCTAAGTTTTCTGACTGGGCTGACTTCGACAATGCAGATGTCAAAGTGGCTGCAACGCTAGGTACGGTGCAAGAAAAAATGGTGAAAGAGTTCTTCCCATCTGCTCAGCATATCGTTATTGAAGCGCCTGCTCGAGACTTTCAGGAGTTGTTAGCGCGCCGAGCGGATGTATCGGTGACATCTAATGTTGAAGCAGCGACATTGGTCACTAAGTTTAAGCAGCTTGCGGTGGTTCCGGTTAAGGAACCGAGGAAACCAACGCCGATAGCAATGCTATTGCCACAAAATGACCAAGTTTGGATTAACTACATTAACCACTGGGTTGAACTGAAAAAGACTCAAGGCTTTTTTGACCGTACGGCAGAAAAGTGGGGGCTGAAGAGCCTTTAGCCCTGAGTACCGTTTAATCGTAAAAAAGCGCCGCTATATGCGGCGCCTATTTTATTCCTCACCAACAACGCGAGCATTATCTGGGGTGGTAAACTGCTGCGCTAATTGCTTATTTGAAATGATGTAACCGATCCATAATCCTATGGTACAAATGATGATAGCGACGCCAGTCACCATTTGTGCTTGGCTTGCCATCATAGCGACCAAAGCACTGGCGAGGCTACTAACACTGATTTGCATGCTGTTTTGCAATCCTGCCGCCGTTGCAGGGCTCTGCTTAGCGCTTGATAGGGCACGATTAACCACAATTGGATACAAGGCACCATTGGCGACCGCAATCAGACAGAATGGCGCTAGAATCGGCCAGATAGAGACTAACTGCCATTGTGAAGCGATAAACACCAGTAGACTCGCCACTGTAAACAGTCCTAGTAGCTGCTTAAGAACTTTCTCATCACCAAATTTCTTTACCCCCACTTTTCCTAAGTAGCCACCTACCATAAAGGCGATTGTCTGAGGGATAAAACTCAAACCAATGTCTTTTGCTGAGTAACCAAGCTGCGACATAATCTCTGGCATACCTGTTAAGTAGGCAAAGAACGCGGCTGAAGCCGTTGCAAACATCGCAACGTTACCTAAGTAGGTTTTGGATTTAAACAGGGTTTTGATGTCATTGGCCACAGACGTTTGCTTGGTTTCTAAAGGCTGCTTCGGTTGCCCTAACGTTGCAGCAACCAAAAGTAAACCAATTAGAGTGAGGGCGATGAAAATGCTGTGCCAACCAAAACTGTCTGCTAGCAATACGCCTAGCTGAGGCGCAAGGGCTGGAGAAAGAGCAACAAGCGGCATTATAGTCGCGAAGACTTGTTGGCTGGTTTTTTCTGGGTAACGCTTAATAACCATGGCCTGCCAAATTACCGCAGGAGCACAGACGCCAATGGCTTGAATAAAGCGCAGGCTAAGTAGTTGCCAGACTTGTTCACTGAACGCTAAGCCAAATGAAGCTATGGTGAATAGTACCAACCCAGAGGCGAGTGTTTTTCTATGACCAAATTTGTCACTTGCTAACCCCCATACCAGCTGGCCTAGTGCCATACCAACTAAGAATACGGTGAGTGATAGGGCAATTTGTTCTGGCCCAGTTGCAAAGTCGACCTCCATTGCTTTGAATGCAGGTAAATACATATCAGTGGCAACAAACCCGAGCATGGAGAGCGCAGCCAAGTAGAAAAGCTGCAATTTGGAAACTTTCATAAATTATCCATTCAAAAATTTTAATCGTTATCTAATGTGCTTGTTGCTCACATAAATTGATTGATACCAAACCCTATGTGAGTACCGCGTCATTCTATTTTTGGTAAAGAAAGAAATTAAGCGCTAAAATTGTTGGTTATGAATCAAAAAATTTGAAAGATATATGTTCTCTAAATCTTCACTGGAAATGGTCGATACTGTTGCTCGGCTAGGCAGTTTTACCGCTGCTGCTGAGGTTTTGCATAAAGTCCCTTCTGCGATCAGTTATGGCGTGCGCCAAATAGAGTTAGACTTGGATGTGGTGTTGTTCAGGCGTTTGCCCAGAAAGGTAGAGTTGACACCGGCAGGGGAACTTTTTCTAACAGAAGCCCGAATTATGTTGCGCCATATGGAAGAGGTTAAAGCTCAAACCAAACGTGCAGCGCATGGCTGGCAGAAAACACTAAAACTAACATTGGACAATGTGGTTAAACTCGACAAGATGAAGCCTCTTATTGAGGACTTTTACCGCAAGTTTGAATTTGCAGAACTGCAAATCAACATGGAGGTATTTAATGGTTCTTGGGAAGCGATTGCACAGGGAAGAGCAGATATTGTCATTGGTGCGACTTCTGCCGTTCCCGTTGGTGGAGATTTTGAAGTCAGAGATATGGGGATTCTTGATTGGGCATTTGTCATGTCGCCCTGCCATCCATGTGTCCGAGAACAAAATTTGACCGAAGAGTTTGTTAGCCAGTTTCCAGCTATCTGTTTGGATGACACATCTAGCGTGTTGCCTAAGCGACATACTGTCCATTACCCAAGCCAAAGAAGGCTGTTACTGCCCAATTGGTACAGCGCTATAGAGTGTTTGAAAAGCGGCGTTGGAGTGGGGTACATGCCTCGCCATATCGCGCAACCGCTTATCTCTGACGGTGTGCTGGTGGAGAAAACGTTGCCCGAAGATAAGCCGCTCAGTCAGTGTTGTTTGGTATGGCGAAAGGACGATAATCACCGGTTAATTAAGTGGATGGTAGACTATCTTGGCAGCAGTCAGCAGTTACATCATGATTGGCTGAAGGCCTAGGGCGAAGGCTATTGGGAATGCCACACCAATAAAAAAGCCAGTGAATATTCACTGGCTTTTCGGTTCTAAAGGATTGACTAAGGTCGCTCAAATACCGTAGCGATACCTTGTCCAAGGCCGATACACATGGTCGCTAAACCATATTTAGCATCTTTTGCTTCCATCAGGTTAATTAGGGTGGTTGAAATACGAGAACCAGAACAACCTAGTGGGTGGCCTAGCGCTATAGCACCGCCGTTGAGGTTTACTTTTTCATCGACAACATCGAGTAAGCCAAGATCTTTCGCACACGGTAGAGATTGAGCAGCAAAGGCTTCATTAAGCTCAATGACATCCATATCTTCAATTGACAACCCTGCACGTTTAAGTGCTTTTTGGGTTGCAGGTACTGGGCCGTAGCCCATAATAGAAGGATCGCAGCCCGCGATAGCCATTGATTTGACTCGAGCACGGATGGTCAGCCCTAACTCATTCGCTTTCTCTTCACTCATCAGCAGCATAGCTGATGCCCCATCAGATAGCGCAGAAGATGTTCCCGCTGTTACCGTACCATTGGCAGGGTCAAATACTGGGCGAAGTTGAGATAGACCCTCAATAGAGGTTTCTGGGCGAATCACTTCATCGTAATCGAGAGTAAACAGTGAGCCGTCTTCGGCATGTGCTTCTGTTGGTAGGATTTCATTCTTGAAACGTCCTTCTACCGTCGCTGCATGAGCACGAGCGTGTGAGCGTGCCGCAAAGGCATCTTGTTGTTCTCGGCTGATGCCATGCAGCTTACCAAGCATTTCGGCGGTGAGGCCCATCATGCCTGCCGCTTTAGCAACATTCTTCGACATACCTGGATGGAAGTCGACACCATGAGTCATAGGAACATGGCCCATGTGCTCTACACCGCCAATCAAACAGATTTCCGCATCGCCGACCATAATCGAACGCGCTGCATCGTGAAGTGCTTGCATTGAAGAGCCACAAAGGCGGTTGACGGTAACTGCACCGATTTCGATTGGTAGACCAGCCAATAAAGCTGCGTTGCGCGCAATATTGAAGCCTTGTTCAAGAGTTTGCTGTACACAGCCCCAGTAGATGTCTTCGATCTCACTTGGGTTAACTTGAGGGTTACGTTCTAGAATGCCTTTCATTAAGTGTGCGGAAAGGTCTTCTGCACGAGTATGGCGGAATGCCCCACCTTTGGAGCGTCCCATTGGGGTACGAAGGCAATCAACAACAACTACATTATTCATTTTGCTATTCCTTTTCCAAATGTGGGTTATAACGAGCTAACTCGTTGGGCGTCGTAAAAGCTTTCGCCTTTCTCTGCCATGTCAATCAGCATTTGCGGTACTTGGTACATTGCACCAAGGTCTTGATAGCCTTTGGCCATTTCCACAAAGTTACTGATACCCACGCTATCTAGGTAACGGAACACTCCGCCACGGAATGGAGGGAAACCTAAACCATATACAAGTGCCATATCGGCTTCTTGTGGGGTCGCGATAATGCCTTCTTCCAAACACAATACGACCTCATTGATCATTGGAATCATCATACGTTGGATGATGGTTTGATCGTCGAATTGTTGTGCTTCACTACACACGTCTTTTAAGATAGGCAAGATCTCATCAGAGAATGACTTCTTCGGTCTACCTTTCTTATCCACACTGTAGCTGTAGAATCCGCTGCCATTCTTCTGACCAAACTTATTCGCATCAAATAGCGCGTCTATCGCATCACGGCCTTGTTTACCCATTCGTTCTGGGAAACCTTGCGCCATGACCTCTTGAGCGTGGTGGGCTGTGTCTAGGCCAACAACATCAAGTAAGTAGGCAGGGCCCATTGGCCAGCCAAACTTGCGTTCCATAACCTTATCGACCTGAGTGAAGTCTGCACCATCACGAAGTAGCATGCTGAAGCCACCGAAGTATGGGAAGAGCACTCGGTTTACGAAGAACCCTGGGCAGTCGTTAACGACAATTGGTGATTTACCCATTTTTGCCGCGTAAGCAACTACGCGATTGATGGTTTCATCAGAAGTGTGCTCACCACGGATGATTTCGACCAGTGGCATACGGTGCACTGGGTTGAAAAAGTGCATACCACAGAAGTTTTCTGGTCGCTTCAGTGATTTAGCCAATAGGTTGATTGGAATAGTAGACGTGTTTGATGTAATCACCGTATCGTCATCGACATGTTGCTCTACTTCGCTTAAGACCGCAGCTTTGACTTTCGGGTTCTCGACGACCGCTTCAACGATAACGTCAGATTGCTCGATTCCTGCGTAATGTAAGCTTGGTGTGATTGACGCTAAGATGCCAGACATCTTAAAACCGTCAATCCGACCTCTAGATAGGCGTTTATTCAGCAGCTTAGAGGCTTCTGTCATGCCTAAATCTAGCGAGGCTTGCGCGATGTCCTTCATCAGAACAGGTACACCTTTCAGTGCCGACTGATATGCGATGCCGCCACCCATAATTCCTGCGCCAAGCACTGCTGCTCGTTGAGTGTCTTTACTTGCTGATTTTGCAGCTTTCTTCGCTAGCCCTTTAATGTACTGATCGTTAAGAAATAGGCCAACAAGTGCTTTCGCTTCTTCTGACTTCGCCAGCTTAATAAAGTGCTTACGCTCAATATCTAGTGCTTCATCTCTAGCGCTGCGCGCTGCTTCTTCAATGGCTATAACTGATGTAATTGGTGCTGGGTAATGTGGTCCTGCTTTTTGTGCCACTAACCCTTTAGCCATAGTAAAGCTCATCATCGCTTCTAGTTTGCTCAAAGAAAGCGCTGATGTTTTTTGTTTTCTTCTGGTTTGCCAATCAAGTTTTTCGTTGGCAGCGGCAGAAACGGTATTGATGGCCGACTCAAGCAGTTTGTCCGACTCAACAATAGCATCAAGCAATCCCACTTTGAGTGCTTCATCTGCTCTGCATGCTTTACCTTGAGTAATGATTTCCATCGCACTATCTGCGCCGATTACTCTTGGTAGACGAACACAGCCACCAAACCCAGGCATAATACCTAGCTTGGTTTCTGGCAATCCTATGCTGGTGGTTTTGTCACCAATGCGGAAATCGGTAGCGAGTACACACTCACATCCGCCACCTAGGGTATGCCCCTTAAGTGCCGAAAGAGTAGGGAATGGGAGATCTTCCAGCTTACTAAAAATGCTGTTCGCAAATCGAAGCCACTGATCAAGTTCTTCCTCGGGTTTTGTAAATAGGCCTAGAAACTCAGTAATATCAGCACCCACAATAAAGGCGCTTTTGTCTGAAGTGAGGATAAGCCCGCGAATATCACTTTTTGCTTTGATGGCATCCAGTGCTTTATCGAGAGATTCTAGGGTAGCAAGGTCAAGCTTATTTACGGATTGTGGAGAGCAGAAGCTAAGCTCCGCGATACCGTCTTGTAGTTCCTTTACCTGTAGGGTGTTGGCTTGGTAAATCATCGTCTATCTCCGTGACATACAATGCTAGATTGTGTGTGAGAGTATTGTTGTACTTATTGATAGTTGTGTTACTTCTGGTTAGACCAGTTGTTCTAGTGTGAACGTCGATTTGGTTAAATTCAATACATTTTTTAAACAAGTGTTTAACATTGTGCGTTGGTGCAGATCATTGCCACTTTATTATTCAGCACGTGATACACTCTGCGGCATTGAATTCACTGAACTAACCCTATGAACGATCAGCCCTATCTTGTTCCTGCTGCAAGCGCGACATTTGAAGAAGAAATAAAAAAAAGCGTCTTCATCACACAACTTGCCCATACTCCAAGTGTAGATGCAGCTAAAGCATTTATAGACCAGGTCAAAGTACAGCATGCAGCGGCAAGGCATAATTGTTGGGCATTTGTCGCTGGGCGAAGTGAAGACTCGATGAGATGGGGTTTCAGTGATGATGGTGAACCTTCTGGGACCGCAGGCAAACCTATCTTGGCTCAACTTTCTGGCTCTGGGGTTGGGGAAATTTCTGCGGTTGTGACGCGCTACTCTGGTGGAATTAAGCTAGGTACTGGTGGGTTAGTAAAAGCATATGGCGGCGGGGTTCAACAAGCGCTTAAGCTGCTTCAAACAATCGAGAAAAAAATAACCACAAAATTAAACCTAGCGTTAGACTATGGGTTTATGCCGATCGCACAGTCCGTTATGGCTCAGTTTGAAGCCGTAGAGGTTGAAGCGCAATATAGCGATCAAGTGCTATTGGTATTAGAGATTGAATTGCGTCATGTTGATGCTTTCACTCAAAGTATCGTTAATAAGAGTGGTGCAAAGGCAATTGTCACCCCAGTAAAAGATAACTAGGAAGTCAGGAAGCACTGCTTCAATTCAACAATAATGCAATTTCGTTCAATCATCCGAATCGTCGGGCTGCTGCTCGCGCTATTTAGTGTCTCTATGCTGGCACCTGCTTTCGTCGCGTTACTGTATCGCGACGGTGCGGGTGTACCATTCGTCACGACGTTTTTTGTTCTCCTGTTTTTCGGCGGGCTGTGTTGGTTTCCAAATAGAAGACACAAGCATGAACTGAAAGCACGTGATGGCTTTCTTATTGTTGTTCTGTTTTGGACGGTAATCGGTAGTGCAGGCTCAATTCCCTTTCTGTTGTCTGACAATCCGAGTGTCTCAGTTACAGATGCCTTCTTTGAATCCTTTTCAGCATTAACGACTACCGGGGCGACTGTAATCGTTGGTCTTGATGACTTGCCCAAAGCAATCTTGTTCTATCGCCAGTTTCTGCAATGGTTTGGTGGAATGGGTATCATTGTACTTGCTGTAGCCATACTGCCGGTTCTAGGTATCGGTGGAATGCAGCTTTACCGAGCTGAGATCCCTGGCCCTGTCAAAGACAGTAAGATGACCCCAAGGATTGCCGAGACAGCAAAAGCGCTGTGGTATATCTATCTGAGCTTAACTATCGCATGTGCATTGGCATTTTGGTTAGCGGGCATGTCCCCATTCGATGCCATTAGTCACAGCTTCTCAACGATTGCCATTGGTGGTTTCTCTACCCATGATGCGAGCATGGGCTACTTTGATAGCTACGCAATCAATATGATTACCGTAGTCTTTCTACTCATTTCAGCGTGTAACTACTCACTTCACTTCGCAGCCTTTGCGTCTGGTGGCGTTCATCCAAAATATTATTGGAAAGATCCAGAATTTCGGGCTTTCTTATTTATCCAGGCCGTGCTGTTCGTAGTGTGTTTTCTTGTATTGCTAAACCACCACTCTTACGACTCCACTTACGATGCTTTCGATCAGGCGTTGTTCCAAACGGTTTCTATTTCAACTACGGCAGGCTTTACGACAACAGGCTTCTCGGAATGGCCATTGTTTCTGCCGGTACTGTTGCTGTTCTCATCCTTTATTGGTGGTTGTGCTGGTTCGACTGGTGGTGGCATGAAGGTGATACGTATCTTGCTGCTTACTTTGCAAGGTGCGCGTGAGATGAAGCGTCTAATCCACCCAAGAGCGGTCTACACCATCAAAGTCGGAGGAACTGCATTGAGCCAGCGTGTCGTTGATGCTGTATGGGGATTCTTCTCTGCATATGCGTTGGTATTTGTGGTTTGTATGTTGGCCTTAATCGCAACAGGGATTGATGAGCTTAGTGCGTTTTCTGCCGTTGCCGCTACTTTGAATAACCTTGGCCCTGGCTTAGGTGAAGTTGCCCTGCATTTTGGTGAGATTAACGACAAAGCTAAATGGGTTCTGATTGTTTCAATGTTATTCGGTCGTCTCGAAATCTTTACCTTACTTATTTTACTTACTCCAACATTTTGGCGTAGCTAAGGACAAAAAGTCATGAAAGCTTTATTTCTTTACTCGAGTCGTGAAGGACAAACTAAGAAGATTCTCCACTATATAGAGGAAGAGTTATCCGAATTTGAATGTGAAGTTGTCGATCTTCACTCTGTAGATAGAGTCGATTTTACGCAGTATGACAGAGTTCTTATTGGCGCTTCGATTCGCTATGGCCACCTCAATAAGAAGCTATACCAATTTATTGAAAACAATATTGAGCAGCTTAAGCAAAACAAAGTGGCGTTCTTTTGTGTAAACCTGACAGCAAGAAAAGAAGACCAAGGGAAAGATACGCCCGAAGGCAGCGCATATATTAAGACCTTTTTGACTAAGTCAGCTTGGCAGCCCGAGTTAATAGGTGTGTTTGCTGGTGCTTTATACTACCCACGCTATAAATGGTTCGATCGAGTAATGATTCGTTTCATTATGACGATGACAGGTGGTGAAACGGATACCAGTAAAGAAGTTGAATATACCAACTGGAAAAAAGTGTCTTTATTCGCGAAAAAGTTTGTAAATATGTAGCTTAAAACACCAGTTTTAGTCCCTTTTGCACGTTTTTTACTCGAACAATAAAAAAATCAAAAAAAACTCGAAAAAGGGCTTGCCAATGTGATGGCGATCTCTATAATGCCCCCTCGCTGACACGGCAACGCTCCACAAGGAACGAGAGCCCAATCAGCAAGGTCAAATAGCTAAGCCAAGTGCTTAAAAAAGTTTTGAAAAAAGTGGTTGACACTAAAACTTAACTCGCTAAAATGGCCGTCCGTTTTGAGCGCAGCTCAGTTCGGAAAGCTCTTTAACAATTTAAACCTATCAATCTGTGTGGGCACTCGTTGATGATAATCCAAAAGATTTATCAATGAACTGAGTGACCAAACGAGTCGTCTTTTTATTTGAAAGGACAGCTTGGCACAGTCAATTCACATTACTCTGCTTTTTATAAGCAAAGAAAATGTAATCAGTATTCATTGAGCCGAAGCTTATAGCTTCAACAAAACTTTAATTGAAGAGTTTGATCATGGCTCAGATTGAACGCTGGCGGCAGGCCTAACACATGCAAGTCGAGCGGAAACGAGTTAACTGAACCTTCGGGGAACGTTAACGGCGTCGAGCGGCGGACGGGTGAGTAATGCCTAGGAAGTTGCCCAGTAGAGGGGGATAACCATTGGAAACGATGGCTAATACCGCATAACCTCTTCGGAGCAAAGCAGGGGACCTTCGGGCCTTGCGCTATTGGATACGCCTAGGTGGGATTAGCTAGTTGGTGAGGTAATGGCTCACCAAGGCGACGATCCCTAGCTGGTCTGAGAGGATGATCAGCCACACTGGAACTGAGACACGGTCCAGACTCCTACGGGAGGCAGCAGTGGGGAATATTGCACAATGGGCGAAAGCCTGATGCAGCCATGCCGCGTGTGTGAAGAAGGCCTTCGGGTTGTAAAGCACTTTCAGCAGTGAGGAAGGCATTAAGATTAATACTCTTGGTGTTTGACGTTAGCTGCAGAAGAAGCACCGGCTAACTCCGTGCCAGCAGCCGCGGTAATACGGAGGGTGCGAGCGTTAATCGGAATTACTGGGCGTAAAGCGCATGCAGGTGGTGGATTAAGTCAGATGTGAAAGCCCGGGGCTCAACCTCGGAACTGCATTTGAAACTGGTTCACTAGAGTACTGTAGAGGGGGGTAGAATTTCAGGTGTAGCGGTGAAATGCGTAGAGATCTGAAGGAATACCGGTGGCGAAGGCGGCCCCCTGGACAGATACTGACACTCAGATGCGAAAGCGTGGGGAGCAAACAGGATTAGATACCCTGGTAGTCCACGCCGTAAACGATGTCTACTTGGAGGTTGTGGCCTTGAGCCGTGGCTTTCGGAGCTAACGCGTTAAGTAGACCGCCTGGGGAGTACGGTCGCAAGATTAAAACTCAAATGAATTGACGGGGGCCCGCACAAGCGGTGGAGCATGTGGTTTAATTCGATGCAACGCGAAGAACCTTACCTACTCTTGACATCCAGAGAACTTTCCAGAGATGGATTGGTGCCTTCGGGAACTCTGAGACAGGTGCTGCATGGCTGTCGTCAGCTCGTGTTGTGAAATGTTGGGTTAAGTCCCGCAACGAGCGCAACCCTTATCCTTGTTTGCCAGCGAGTAATGTCGGGAACTCCAGGGAGACTGCCGGTGATAAACCGGAGGAAGGTGGGGACGACGTCAAGTCATCATGGCCCTTACGAGTAGGGCTACACACGTGCTACAATGGCGCATACAGAGGGCGGCGAGCCAGCGATGGTCAGCGAATCCCAAAAAGTGCGTCGTAGTCCGGATTGGAGTCTGCAACTCGACTCCATGAAGTCGGAATCGCTAGTAATCGTAGATCAGAATGCTACGGTGAATACGTTCCCGGGCCTTGTACACACCGCCCGTCACACCATGGGAGTGGGCTGCAAAAGAAGTGGGTAGTTTAACCTTCGGGAGGACGCTCACCACTTTGTGGTTCATGACTGGGGTGAAGTCGTAACAAGGTAGCCCTAGGGGAACCTGGGGCTGGATCACCTCCTTATACGATGATTATTGCGATGAGTGTTCACACAGATTGATATGGTTTAAGAAGTTTAAGAGATAGAGATGTCCCCCAAGACATTTCGCACTAGTGTCCCGTTCGTCTAGAGGCCTAGGACACCGCCCTTTCACGGCGGTAACAGGGGTTCGACTCCCCTACGGGATACCATTGGGTCGTTAGCTCAGTTGGTAGAGCAGTTGACTTTTAATCAATTGGTCGCAGGTTCGAATCCTGCACGACCCACCATTCTTATTTAAAGAATGACTCTCAAGAATGGGGCTATAGCTCAGCTGGGAGAGCGCCTGCCTTGCACGCAGGAGGTCAGCAGTTCGATCCTGCTTAGCTCCACCATCTTGAAATTCTTCTCCACGAGGAATTAAAACTAATGTGGGCGATTAGCTCAGTTGGGAGAGCACCTGCCTTACAAGCAGGGGGTCACTGGTTCGAGCCCGGTATCGCCCACCATCTTTAAGCACATTTGCGTAAGTGTTCTTAAAAATGGTTTCTTTCTTTAAGTAGAAAGTAGAATCTAGCTCTTTAACAATTTGGAAAGCTGACGAATAACATTTGATTGATGTTATTCAAATAAAAGTTCTCAAATCCTATGTCTCTTAGAGATGTAGGTACCAACACACATTCAAGTGTTCTTGGGAATAACTTTCGAGTTATTCATATTTGAGTCCGGCAAAATCGAATGTCTCTCGCTCATTCAAATAATGAGAGACACACCTTGGTTGTTTGCCATACGTAAAGACCCCTTCGGGTTGTATGGTTAAGTGACTAAGCGTACACGGTGGATGCCTTGGCAGTCAGAGGCGATGAAGGACGTATTAACTTGCGATAAGCCCAGATTAGGTAGTAAAAACCATTGAGTCTGGGATTTCCGAATGGGGAAACCCAACTGCATAAGCAGTTACTGTTAACTGAATACATAGGTTAACAGGGCGAACCCGGGGAACTGAAACATCTAAGTACCCGGAGGAGTAGAAATCAACCGAGATTCCGAAAGTAGCGGCGAGCGAAATTGGATTAGCCCTTAAGCTTTTAATGATGCAGGTGAAGAGTCTGGAAAGTCTCGCGATACAGGGTGATAGCCCCGTAACCGACACATCATAATCAGTGAAATCGAGTAGGGCGGGACACGTGATATCCTGTCTGAATATGGGGGGACCATCCTCCAAGGCTAAATACTACTGACTGACCGATAGTGAACCAGTACCGTGAGGGAAAGGCGAAAAGAACCCCTGTGAGGGGAGTGAAATAGAACCTGAAACCGTGTACGTACAAGCAGTAGGAGCACCTTCGTGGTGTGACTGCGTACCTTTTGTATAATGGGTCAGCGACTTATATTCAGTAGCAAGGTTAACCGATTAGGGGAGCCGTAGAGAAATCGAGTCTTAACTGGGCGTCGAGTTTCTGGATATAGACCCGAAACCAGGTGATCTAGCCATGGGCAGGTTGAAGGTTGAGTAACATCAACTGGAGGACCGAACCGACTAATGTTGAAAAATTAGCGGATGACTTGTGGCTAGGGGTGAAAGGCCAATCAAACCTGGAGATAGCTGGTTCTCCCCGAAATCTATTTAGGTAGAGCCTCGGACGAATACTACTGGGGGTAGAGCACTGTTAAGGCTAGGGGGTCATCCCGACTTACCAACCCTTTGCAAACTCCGAATACCAGTAAGTACTATCCGGGAGACACACGGCGGGTGCTAACGTCCGTCGTGGAGAGGGAAACAACCCAGACCGCCAGCTAAGGTCCCAAAGTATAGCTAAGTGGGAAACGATGTGGGAAGGCTTAGACAGCTAGGATGTTGGCTTAGAAGCAGCCATCATTTAAAGAAAGCGTAATAGCTCACTAGTCGAGTCGGCCTGCGCGGAAGATGTAACGGGGCTAAGCTATACACCGAAGCTGCGGCAATGCGATTTATCGCATTGGGTAGGGGAGCGTTCTGTAAGCCGTTGAAGGTGGGTTGTAAAGCCTGCTGGAGGTATCAGAAGTGCGAATGCTGACATGAGTAACGATAAAGGGGGTGAAAAACCTCCTCGCCGGAAGACCAAGGGTTCCTGTCCAACGTTAATCGGGGCAGGGTAAGTCGACCCCTAAGGCGAGGCCGAAAGGCGTAGTCGATGGGAAACGGGTTAATATTCCCGTACTTCTTACAATTGCGATGGGGGGACGGAGAAGGCTAGGTGGGCCTGGCGACGGTTGTCCAGGTTCAAGTGCGTAGGCTTAAGAGTTAGGTAAATCCGGCTCTTTTTAAGGCTGAGACACGATGTCGAGCTACTACGGTAGTGAAGTCATTGATGCCATGCTTCCAGGAAAAGCCTCTAAGCTTCAGATTGTAAGGAATCGTACCCCAAACCGACACAGGTGGTCGGGTAGAGAATACCAAGGCGCTTGAGAGAACTCGGGTGAAGGAACTAGGCAAAATGGTACCGTAACTTCGGGAGAAGGTACGCTCTTGACGGTGAAGTCCCTTGCGGATGGAGCTATTGAGAGTCGCAGATACCAGGTGGCTGCAACTGTTTATTAAAAACACAGCACTGTGCAAAATCGTAAGATGACGTATACGGTGTGACGCCTGCCCGGTGCCGGAAGGTTAATTGATGGGGTTAGACTTCGGTCGAAGCTCTTGATCGAAGCCCCGGTAAACGGCGGCCGTAACTATAACGGTCCTAAGGTAGCGAAATTCCTTGTCGGGTAAGTTCCGACCTGCACGAATGGCGTAATGATGGCCACGCTGTCTCCACCCGAGACTCAGTGAAATTGAAATCGCTGTGAAGATGCAGTGTACCCGCGGCTAGACGGAAAGACCCCGTGAACCTTTACTACAGCTTGGCACTGAACATTGAGCCTACATGTGTAGGATAGGTGGGAGGCTTTGAAGACGGTACGCCAGTATCGTTGGAGCCATCCTTGAAATACCACCCTTGTATGTTTGATGTTCTAACTTAGACCCATTATCTGGGTTGAGGACAGTGCCTGGTGGGTAGTTTGACTGGGGCGGTCTCCTCCCAAAGAGTAACGGAGGAGCACGAAGGTGGGCTAATCACGGTTGGACATCGTGAGGTTAGTGCAATGGCATAAGCCCGCTTGACTGCGAGAATGACAATTCGAGCAGGTGCGAAAGCAGGTCATAGTGATCCGGTGGTTCTGTATGGAAGGGCCATCGCTCAACGGATAAAAGGTACTCCGGGGATAACAGGCTGATACCGCCCAAGAGTTCATATCGACGGCGGTGTTTGGCACCTCGATGTCGGCTCATCACATCCTGGGGCTGAAGTCGGTCCCAAGGGTATGGCTGTTCGCCATTTAAAGTGGTACGCGAGCTGGGTTTAGAACGTCGTGAGACAGTTCGGTCCCTATCTGCCGTGGGCGTTGGAAGATTGAAGGGGGCTGCTCCTAGTACGAGAGGACCGGAGTGGACGAACCTCTGGTGTTCGGGTTGTGTCGCCAGACGCATTGCCCGGTAGCTAAGTTCGGAATCGATAACCGCTGAAAGCATCTAAGCGGGAAGCGAGCCCTGAGATGAGTCTTCCCTGGCGCTTTAAGCGTCCTAAAGGGTTGTTCGAGACTAGAACGTTGATAGGCAGGGTGTGTAAGCGTTGTGAGGCGTTGAGCTAACCTGTACTAATTGCCCGTGAGGCTTAACCATACAACACCCAAGGGGTTTTGATGGACTCAAATAGAACATTGAATGTGTATAACTAGAACTTAAAATCAGTTTTCCGAATTAAGAATTTGCTTGGCGACCATAGCGTTGTGGACCCACCTGATCCCATGCCGAACTCAGAAGTGAAACGCAATAGCGCCGATGGTAGTGTGGGGCTTCCCCATGTGAGAGTAGGACATCGCCAGGCTTTAAATTTTGGACACTTGCTCAGGCGAGTGATACCACTGCGGAGTGGTAGTTCAGTTGGTTAGAATACCGGCCTGTCACGCCGGGGGTCGCGGGTTCGAGTCCCGTCCACTCCGCCATTTATTTCGAGACCTCAGCAGAAATGCTGAGGTCTTTTTGCATTTGGAACAAATAGAAGTAGCGGTTTACCAAAACAGAGTAGTCGTTCAGTCAGTTAGGTGATGTTAAAAGGAATGCGGTCTGTCATGCAGAATCGGAAAATTTGAGTCTCAACTACTCGCTATTTATTAAAAAGCCCAGTCAAAAGACTGGGCTTTTTCGTTTACGCTAATATAAAAATATTACTAGTATTCGGCTCTCTTTATTCTTATATCTAATTAGTAGCTATAAATCTTTATGGTATTTGTCGTTACCCTTAAGTCTGTTAAGACACCACCCACATTTATAACGCCTTATTAAGAATGATTTTCATTAGTGATATAAAATTGTGATATTTCACTAGAATGGATTGTTTTGATGGATACAACTCGCCGGAATTTTCTGCGCTGTTCTTCAGCTGTAGCCGCTCTATTTGCATTGCCTGCTTGCTCATTAACCAAGATACAAAACGAGGGTTCCAACAAAATTTTTTATCTTACTGCAGAGCCTTCTACTGCACGCTTGGTTGGTGACAATAAGACCAGTGTACTTGCCTTTAACGGTACCATCCCTGCACCTACAATTCGTTGTAGGCAAGGTGAAAAGGTAGTGATCCGTTTTACTAATGGACTCTCTGAGCCAACGACAATTCACTGGCATGGTTTAAGAATCCCTATTGAAATGGATGGTGTGCCTTTTTTAAGTCAACCTCCTATCATGCCAGGTGAAACCTTTGATTATGAATTTACTCCACCAGATGCCGGTACATTTTGGTACCACCCGCATATGAACAGCGTTAAGCAGCTGGGAATGGGGCTCGTTGGGTTGATTGTGATTGAAGAAGCAATTCCTGTTGAGTTTGATGAAGAATATGACTTGATGCTCAAACACTGGCATTTAGATAAACAAGGTCAGTGGAAAGATTTAATGATTCCTCGCCTTAGCGCTCGAATGGGGACTCCGGGCGAGTGGGGAACAGTGAATGGTGTACATGAGCCCGTTTATACTCTTAAATCCAATGCGACAGTGAGGCTGCGCATTGCTAACGTCGATAATACAATTACCTACCCTATAGCAATTGAAGGTACAGAAGCGTGGGTGATTGCAATCGATGGGAACCCCATTAGAAGCCCCTATAAGCTATCTGAGCATAAAATAGGGCCAGGGATGAGGGTTGATGTCGGCTTAATCGCGCCAGAGCCTGGGAAGCGCGTATACGTCCGACAAATGAAAGGGCGATTTCCTTTCCCGCTATGTGAATTTGAGATTATCGATTCCAGTCTACCAAAAGGTAAGGAACTCCCTGCTTTGCCACTAAACCCCGTACCTGAGCTTGATATTAAAAACGCTCAGCAGGTTGACTTTGTTTTTGAATGGGAAGGTGCTATATCTCCAACGGGCAAAGATGGTAAATCGAAGCCGACATTTTGGCTGACGAATCGGCGTGCATGGGAAGGTATGAGTAAAGGTAATATACCCGCACCATTAGCATCGTTGGAGCTAGGCAAGACTTATATCTTCAATCTTAGAAATGTCACTCAGTATCACCATCCGATCCATCTTCATGGCCATACATTTACCGTATTGGAACTTGATGGAAAACAACTATCAGAACCATTCCATACCGACACGGTGTTGCTCGGTAAAAACGGATCGGCGAAGGCCGCATTTGTCGCAGATAACCCTGGACGTTGGATGTACCACTGTCATGTCATTGAACATATGAAGACTGGGCTGATGGGTTATATTGAAGTTAAGTGACACCTGTAACTTTTTAAAAGTAGATTAGTAATCAAGTTATTATTCTACGTATGTTAGTTTGATTTCTCGCATATTTTGTATCAAACGCTAAAATAGCCATACAAAAATTTGGGGAATATTATGGGACAACTATCAATACTCGGCTTCATTGCATTAGGTGGGGCATTTGGTGCGTGCTCACGTTATCTAGTCTCCGAACTATGTGTTGCACTGTTTGGTAGAGGGTTCCCATATGGAACGCTCACAGTCAACGTAATTGGTTCGTTTGCTATGGGTCTACTAATCGCGGCGTTTGAGAATGAACTATTAGCGACTGAACCTTGGAGGCAAATTATAGGCTTAGGTTTTCTAGGTGCACTGACTACTTTCTCAACTTTCTCAATGGATAACGTGTTGCTTATGCAGCAGGGCGCATTTTTCAAAATGGGATTGAATGTCTTACTCAACGTTGTGCTCAGTATTTCTGCCGCTTGGGTAGGATTTCAGTTGTTGATCAAATCGTGAACAAAAACTAAGCAAAAAGTATACAAATCGGGTTTGTAAATCCTACTCGATTCCATATAATAAAATTCACTTGTCGGAGTGCCATAAGGCTGAGACCGTTAACTCGGGATCCGTTGAACCTGATCAGGCTAATACCTGCGAAGGGAACAAGAGAAGATACTAAACTAGAGATCCATCTGGTTATTCTATCATCTGATTACTCGTCCGAGTGATCGCTCTTGTAGCATCAATCCGCCAAGCATTTTTATCCAAAGTAAATAATTACACGCAAGGAAAAATGCTATGTCGAGTCGTAAACAAGCAAGACTGGAAGCTAAACAGTTCATCGATTCATTGTCGGTAGAGCCATATCCAAACTCATCTAAAGTCTACGTAGAAGGAACACGTAGCGATATCCAAGTACCAATGAGAGAAATTAAGCTAGCAGATAGCTTGATTGGTGGTACCAAAGAAGAACCTGTTTTTGAGCCTAATGAGCCAATTCACGTCTATGATACCTCTGGTGTTTATACCGACCCTACTCATACCATTGACCTATACCAAGGGTTGCCAAAGCTCCGTGAACACTGGATTGAAGAGCGTGAAGATACTCAATTACTTGATGATGTGAGCTCTGTTTATACTAAATCTCGTTTGGAAGACGAAACTCTAGATGAGCTGCGCTATGGCAATTTACCGCGCATCCGCCAAGCGAAAGAAGGCGCTTGCGTCACCCAACTTCATTACGCTCGTAAGGGGATTGTTACACCCGAAATGGAGTATATCGCTATTCGCGAAAATATGGGGCGTCGCAAGTATGCCGATGAGCAACTTAACCATCAACATCCTGGGCAGAACTTTGGTGCTAATCTACCTAAAGAGATCACTCCTGAGTTTGTTAGGAAAGAAGTCGCTGAAGGTCGTGCAATCATTCCATCCAATATCAACCACCCTGAAGCTGAGCCGATGATCATTGGCCGCAACTTCTTAGTTAAAGTAAATGCAAACATTGGCAACTCTTCGGTTAGCTCTTCTATTGAAGAAGAAGTAGAAAAGCTTGTTTGGGCGACGCGTTGGGGTGGGGATACAGTAATGGATCTCTCGACTGGGCGAAACATTCACGAAACTCGTGAATGGATTTTACGTAACAGCCCTGTGCCAATAGGTACTGTACCAATGTACCAAGCTCTGGAAAAAGTGAATGGTGTTGCAGAGAACCTTAACTGGGAAGTAATGCGTGATACTTTGATAGAGCAAGCCGAGCAGGGGGTTGACTACTTCACTATCCATGCTGGTTTGCTGCTGCGTTATGTCCCAATGACAGCTAAGCGTGTGACTGGCATTGTGTCTCGTGGTGGTTCTATCATTGCGAAATGGTGTCTAGCTCACCACCAAGAAAGCTTCCTATACACTCACTTTAGAGAGATCTGTGAAATTTGTGCTAAGTACGATGTCGCGCTGTCCCTTGGTGATGGCTTACGTCCAGGCTCGATTGCAGATGCGAACGACGAAGCTCAGTTTGCGGAACTACGTACCCTTGGCGAGTTAACCAAAGTAGCCTGGGAGTACGATGTACAAGTCATCATTGAAGGCCCTGGGCATGTTCCAATGCACATGATCAAAGAGAACATGGAAGAGCAGTTGGAGCATTGCCACGAGGCACCTTTCTATACTCTTGGCCCATTAACCACAGATGTAGCACCTGGCTATGATCATATAACCTCAGGAATCGGCGCTGCGATGATTGGCTGGTATGGCTGTGCAATGCTTTGCTATGTGACGCCAAAAGAGCACTTAGGCCTACCCAGTAAGGAAGACGTAAAAACAGGCTTAATTACCTACAAATTAGCTGCTCATGCCGCTGATCTGGCAAAAGGTCACCCTGGTGCACAAATCCGCGATAACGCTCTGTCAAAAGCGCGCTTTGAATTCCGTTGGGAAGACCAATTTAATTTGTCATTAGACCCTGAAACAGCTCGCGCTTTCCATGATGAGACCCTTCCTCAGGAATCTGGAAAAGTGGCGCACTTCTGTTCCATGTGTGGGCCTAAGTTCTGTTCAATGAAGATTTCTCAAGAGGTTCGCGAATACGCAAAAGACACGGAGCAAGTTGCGGCAGATCAGGCAATAGAAATCAAAATGCTAGACGACCCATTAGAAGGTATGCGTCAGAAGTCCAAAGAGTTCCTTGAAACTGGCTCTGAGCTTTACCATCCAGTGGTTGATAGCAAATCACTCGAACTTGAAGGCGAAAAGTGAAAATCCTTATACCAACCCAAAATATAAACTTAACGGGTGAGATACAGCAATGCTTATTGGTAGCGAAGTCCTATGGCTTCGCTATTGAGGATATCGAGTTGGGTGTAAGCTCAACTCCGTATCTTGAAGTTGGCCTTGAAGGCCAACTTCAGACTATAGGTATAAAGCGTTCTCATCAGTGTCATACTTCAGATAGTCACCAAGATGTGCTTCTGGATTACTCCATCGAACGCTTCGATACACTACTGCAGCGAAATGTTGTTGAGCCTCACCACATATATATTAATGTCGAGTTCAATTTGGACTTGGCTCTTGGTGAGTCGGCAGAAATTACCACTCGGTATTTAGATATCTGGCGCGGGCCTACATCTCAACGTGCGATTCAATCAGCATCCACAATCAGTGAAAATGAAGTTGAGCGACATTCCAGTTGGGTTGTGGCTTTATTGGCATTAGATTTCCCGATAGAAGATGCTTTAATGGTTGCAAGAGCGGCAATGAATGTTTCACGTGAAACATGGCCGACCCAGTTTGAAGATTATCCGACACCAATATTGGAACTCGATCAGCTAGGCATTCATGTTGGTTGGGGAGTAGGTGAGCATAGTATTCAATTCCCACAAATGGCTAAGGAAAAGCTAGGTTTATACCCGGTTGTTGACAGTGCTGATTGGATCGAAGCTCTTCTAAAAATGGGTGTTAAAACGGTTCAACTACGAATCAAAAACAGCGAGCTTCCAGACTTAGAACATCAAGTAAGTAAGTCAATTCGCCTAGGACGAGAATACAATGCGCAAGTCTTTATTAATGACTATTGGCAACTGGCTATCAAGCATGGAGCATACGGCGTCCACTTAGGTCAGGAAGATATCGAAGAATCAAATTTAGTTTCTCTATCTCAAGCTGGCATCAAACTTGGTTTATCTACTCATGGGTATTATGAGTTGATGCGTATTTGCCAAATTTCACCGAGCTACATTGCACTGGGGCATATTTTCCCAACCACAACTAAGGAAATGCCTTCAAAGCCTCAAGGTTTAGTGCGCCTTAAACTTTATCAACAGTTAATCGATACTATTCCTTATCACAACGATCTTGGGTTTCCGACAGTGGCAATCGGTGGAATTGATAGCAATACTGCACCACAAGTTTGGGAGTGTGGAGTGACCAGTCTTGCTGTCGTTCGCGCAATTACTTTGGCAGATCAACCTCAACAGGTCGTTGATTGGTTTAACTCGCTCATCAATAAACCACAATCTTGTATAGACAAGGAAAAACAACATGTTGTCGGATAGCCAGTTTCTTCGCTATCAAAGACAAGTTTGTTTGTCAGACATTGGTGAAGTAGGCCAACAGAGATTACTTAACAGCCATGTGTTAGTGATTGGATGTGGGGGGTTAGGTAGTGCGGCGATTATGTACCTTGCTTCTGCGGGAGTAGGGAAACTCGTTATTGTTGATGACGATGCTGTTGACAGCAGTAACCTACAGCGCCAAGTGATTTATCGCCAAAGTGATTTAGAGCAGTCGAAAGTCCTATCGGTACAAAAACAAGTAGCCAACATTAACCCTGATTGCCAAGTACGAACAGTCGGAAAGCGAATGGATGATAGTCAACTTTCGCTCGAAGTCATGCTGGCTGACTTGGTACTAGATTGTTGTGACAATATGCCGACAAGGCAGTCAATTAATAAAGCTTGTTTTAACTCTCAAACACCTCTGGTGACTGCAGCGGCGATAGGTTGGCAGGGGCAACTATCTGTATTTGATTTCACCGGAGATGATGTACCTTGTTATCGTTGTGCTTACCCGTTTGATGAGCTACCTCAAGAAATGAATTGCACGGCCGGCGGTATTGTCGGCCCTGTGGTCGGCACGATGGGCAATCTCCAAGCGCTAGCCGCGATTCAGAAAATCTCGATAGGTGAGTTCTTACTGTCTACCAACACGATAAAGATGTTTGATGGCAAATCGATGGATTGGCAGCAATTATCAATTACAAAAGATTCGCAGTGCACCACTTGCTCAAAGCAAGCAAGCGGCTAATAGCAAATAGAGTAAAGCAATGTCTTGTATAGAAATACAAATTAACGGTGAAGCAGAGTCAATCTTATCAGGTGCTTCGCTTAGCGATATTATCCAGCAGTTTGGTTTACCTGAACTAGGCTGCGTTTTCTCAATCAACAATGTCGTAATCCCTCGTAGCAATTGGAATACAACCCAAGTTAATCAAGGCGACGCCATTTCACTGTTTCAAGCATTCGCAGGAGGTTAACTGTGTTAAAAATAGCAGATAAAACGTTTCAATCTCGTCTATTCACGGGTACAGGAAAGTTTGCCAACAATCAGCTCATGATTGATGCCATTATCGAGTCTCGTTCTGAGCTTGCGACTATGGCACTTAAGAGAGTTGAAATCGGCAACCAAGACGATGATATTCTGAGTCCAATCGTAAAGGCCGGAGTAAATCTATTACCCAATACTTCTGGGGCTAAGAATGCTGAAGATGCTGTATTCGCAGCGCACCTTGCTAGAGAAGCACTTCAAACCAATTGGCTAAAGCTGGAGATTCACCCTGACCCTAAGTATTTAATGCCAGATCCAGTCGAAACACTGAAGGCCGCTGAGCAATTGGTCAAAGATGGTTTTAATGTGCTGCCTTATTGCCATGCCGATCCTGTGTTATGTAAGAGGCTAGAAGAAGTTGGGTGTGCAGCAGTAATGCCGCTAGGAGCGCCTATAGGTTCAAACAAAGGCTTAGTCTCCGAAGAGTTCCTTAAAATCATCATCGATCAAGCGAACGTACCGGTTGTTGTCGACGCTGGTATTGGAGCGCCTTCACATGCTGCTTATGCCATGGAACTTGGAGCTGATGCGGTACTTGTGAATACTGCAATTGCTGCAGCGAAAGACCCTGTAGCGATGGCAAGAGCGTTTCGTATGGCGGTGGAGTCAGGTCGAATTGCTTACGAATCTGGTATGGCTGCAGTGGCTGATCACGCAGTTGCTTCCAGTCCGCTCACAGCCTTCTTAGATTAACGGGGCTTTTTAATGAGCTTTCTTACGCAATTTAATCAAATGAATTGGGATGACATTTCTTTGTCTATCCGTGCAAAAACTGCAGCTGATGTAGAAAGGGCACTCTCTAAGCCCAAGTGCGATTTGGAAGACTTTAAGGCGCTTATCTCTCCAGCCGCAGAACCTTACTTAGAGCAGATGGCACAACGTTCTTTGGCACTAACGCGCCAACGTTTCGGCAATACGATGGCGTTATACATTCCATTATATCTTTCAAATCTGTGTGCTAATGCATGTACGTATTGCGGATTCTCAATGGAGAACCGCATCAAGCGTCGAACTCTAAACAGCGAAGAAATTGACGCTGAAATAAAAGCCATTAAGAAAATGAAGTTTGACAGTGTTCTGCTCGTGACTGGTGAACACGAAACTAAAGTTGGAATGAAGTATTTCCGCCAAGCCCTGCCACAAATTAAGCAAGAATTCAGTTACCTTGCGATGGAAGTTCAGCCTCTCGATCAAGATGAGTACGCCGAGCTGAAAACGTTGGGTCTTGACGCTGTAATGGTTTACCAAGAAACATATCATCCTTCGACTTATGCTGAGCATCACCTAAGAGGCAACAAGACAAACTTCGAATACCGTTTAGAAACACCAGATCGCTTGGCTAAGGCTGGTATCGACAAGATAGGTATTGGCGCCCTTATCGGGTTGGAAGATTGGCGGACAGATTGCTTCTACGTTGCATCGCATTTGGACTACTTAGAGCGGACATATTGGCAAACGCGTTATTCGATTTCATTCCCTCGTTTACGACCATGTGAAGGTGGGCTGCTGCCTAAATCTGTTATGTCGGATAAGCAGTTGGTGCAGTTAATTTGTGCTTACCGTTTACTTAATCCAGAAGTTGAACTTTCCCTGTCTACAAGGGAGTCCGCGCACTTCAGAGATAATGTGTTGCCATTGGGAATTACGAGTATGTCTGCGGCGTCAAAAACTCAACCTGGTGGTTACGCTTTAGAAGATGTAGAGCTAGAGCAATTTGAAATTAGTGATGAACGTTCAGCGCAAAGTGTTGAAACCATGATTAAGCAGCGCGGTTTTGATCCTGTATGGAAAGATTGGCATAACGCTTATTCAGGGTAGTTCAGCACAACCTACCGTTTGAGTGTTTCACGTGAAACAAAAAGGCTACTCAAGAGTGAGTAGCCATTTTGTTTACGTTAGATTTTTAGTTCTTGTAGGCAAGAGGTTGAGTAGCATTGCGTAACCATGATCTAGCTTCGTCACTCACTAATGGGCTAATTTCCTGCCATACCTTTTCGTGATAGCTATTAAGCCAATTAAGCTCAAACTTGGTCAGCTTATTAACGTTAATGTTTCGGTAGTCAATCGGGCAACGAGTAAGAGACTCAAATGCAAGGACTGGGAAATCACCTTCAGTTTCTAACTCAACGACCAATTCGAGGTTCTCTATACGAATGCCAAACTTATCAGCACGGTAGTAGCCAGGCTCATTGGATAGAACCATACCTTTCAATAGTGATACATCGATTTGTTTCTTCGAAATGCTTTGTGGTCCTTCATGAACACTTAGGAAGTGACCAACACCGTGACCAGTTCCATGGTCATAATCATAACCCTCTGCCCATAGATGCTGACGAGCAAGTGCGTCAATTTGATAGCCCTTAGTGCCTTGTGGGAAGCGCGCTCTTGCAATGCCAATATGGCCTTTAAGTGCCAGAGTGAACTGATTAATCATCTCTGTACTTGGTTGGCCGATGGCGATCGTACGTGTTATGTCCGTTGTGCCATCAAGGTACTGACCACCTGAGTCGACTAAGTACAAAGAATCCATGGTGAGTTCACCTGGTTGAGGCTGATTCTCGTGATTATAGTGACACATGGCTGCGTTGCCGCCAGCTGCTGAAATGGTATCAAAGCTAAGGTCTTTTAAGGTTGGATCTTTACGACGGATGCTTTCAAGTTGGTCAGATAGCTTCGCTTCGTTATGTAGGCGTCCTGCAGCGACTTCGGTATCTAACCAATAAAGGAATTCAACCATCGCAGCACCATCACGCAGGTGGCACTGTTTCATGCCTTCGATCTCTACTGGGTTTTTAGTCGCTTTTGGTAGCAAACAAGGATCAGCTGCGCTAACCACTTTGGCACCACTATTTTGAAGTACTAACTTAAACCAAGCATTACTTGTGGTTGGGTCAACAAGGACTCGCTTTCCTTCTAGTGCTTCCAGGCGAACTTGAAGGGTATCCGGGTGATGGACTTCAACGTTAGGCCCTGAGTGTTGGTTGAACTCTTGTGGTAAACGACTTGGGTCTAGGAAAAACTCAATGCTTGAGTCGCTGTGCAAGATAGCATGTGAAAGCAACACGGGTAGTCGAGAGACATCGAGCCCGCGAACATTAAGTAGCCAACAGATTGAATCTAATGCGGTGATGACCGCGCTGTCTGCGCCCGATTTTTTGATGAGTTCTGCTATTTGAGTGCGCTTCTCGAAGCTAGATTGTCCAACTTGCTCAGTTGTCATCAACATTACTTCAGAGATCACTGGTTCTGGACGATCTGCCCAAAGTAGGTCTATTGGATTGATTTCAAGAGTGGATAAGTGATGAGTGGCACTTAAGGTTGCTTGCGCGTGATTTAGCCACGCTGCGTTATGCATACGTGGGTCGAAGGCGACTTTGCTGTCTTTAGCTACATTATCAACAATCCAATCGAGAGCGGGTTCTTCGATTAGGTGGCGGTATTCAAACAATTCACCTGGTACTTCTTTACGTACTTGAACGGTATATCGACCATCGACAAATATCGCTGCTTTATCTTGGGTGATGACGGCCGCGCCCGCTGAACCAGTAAACCCTGTCAGCCAGTGTAGTCGCTCGTTATGGGCTGGGACGTATTCGCCAAGATACTCATCTTCGTGAGGAATGATGATAGCGTCGAAGTTGTTGTCATTGAGCCAAGCACGCAAAGCGGAAACACGCTCATTAGTTGAATGTAGCATCTGAAATTATCCTTGTTTTGATGTCCTATCGCGAGAATCTCATTGAAAGTTAAGAACGGTAGACGAATAAGCTACTCCTTTTACCGTCAGCCTGCAAATTATCTGAGGTGAAGAGTTTTTTGCTTAATAATATTTCTTAGCCAGGTCAGTGCTGGGTCATTCTCTCTGTCTAGATGCCAGAAAAGGGTGTAGGCCATTGGCGGAAATTCCATTGGTAGAGGGAGCACGACTAAGTCCATCTGTTTCGCGACTAAGTGGGTAAAGTGGCTAGGTGCAGTGAACACAAAGTCGGTGTAGGTGCATAGGCTCGCCGCGCTATTGAAATCCGGCACTGTAATAGCGATGTCTCGTTCAACGCCAATATCGGCCAAACGATAATCGAGTAGCCAACGGTCATTACCGTCGCAGCGTACTTGAACATGACGCATCGAAAGGTAGGTATCGAGCGTCCAATTGCCGCTTAGAACTGGGTGGTCTTTTCTGACTACACACATTTGAGTATCTCGATAGATCTCCTGCTCACAAATATCATCGGGAGGGAGCATAGTTAGCTTCGCGTCATTTATATCGATATCTCGCCCGGTGATACCTAAATCTAATTCTCCCAATTGAAGCCTTTTAAAGGTTTGGTCAGTCCACGGGTGTGTTGAGATGTTTAGATTTGGGCCATGTTGAAAAATAGCTGGCAAAAAGTGAGGCAGTATTAGTGGGTACACACTTTCTACTGCTGCGATGTGAAAGCGATATTCACTAGAGCTCGGGGAGAACTCTTCAGGTTGAGTAATTAGCTCAAGCTGATTAACCAACACTTCAAGCTTTGGTTTTAAAAACAGAGATTTAGGTGTGGCTTTTAAACCGTGAGAGGTGCGAATAAACAATGGATCATCAAACTGCTCACGCAGCTTTGCCAATGATTTACTCACGGCAGATTGACTTAAGCATAAACGGTGCGCGGTACGAGTAACGCTGAGTTCTTCAATCAAAACATTGAGGCACACCAATAGGTTGAGGTCTATACGGGCCAGCTTTTCGATATTCATTGTGATTTTCCAAAATGGAATAATGGTAATGAGTATACGCCATTTTCATTCATATCATAGTTTCTCTAAGATGAGCGCCATTGAAGTAAAGTTTATAGGAGTTTCTTGTGTCGAATACGAGCGTAATGCCAAACAGCAAGTTGCAAATGATGTTACTGACTTTGTTGGTACTGTTTAGCCCATTAGCTATTGATATTTACTTGCCTGCGTTACCCCAAATTTCTCAGGCGTTTCACGTGGAACACGCTCTAGCACAAGACACTATTACATGGTTCCTATTTGCCATGGGTGTAGGCCAACTGTTTGCTGGCCCACTGGCAGATAAACTCGGACGTCGAACTGTTGCATTGGCGGGAATTGGCATCTATGGCTTGAGTGCTTGCTTGGCGTGGGCAGCTCAAAGCATTGAGTGGATGTTAATGGCTAGGCTGCTACAAGGCTTAGGTGCGTGCGCGACATCAGTAGCAGCTTTTGCAACAGTTCGCGACATTTTCGGTCCACAGAAAAGTGGCAAGATGATCAGTTACTTGAATGGTGCGATTTGTTTTATCCCAGCATTGGCTCCGATATTAGGTAGCTGGCTAACTCAGCAATTTGGCTGGCGAAGCAACTTCAGCTTTATGGCAATCTTCGCGCTAGTGATTGGCCTGTTGATGCTGACTTCTATGAAAGAAACTAATCCCGCAACCGAAAAGCAAGCGGTGTTTAAGTTTGAACGCTACTGGTCGGTATTGAAGACACCTTCATTCTTATTCCATGCGTCGATGTGTATGTTGGCGATGGCGGTCATCCTAGCTTATGTAACTTCCGCACCAGTTGTGTTGATGGAAAACCTAGGGCTAACTATGAATGAGTTTACCTTCTGGTTCGGAGTTAACGCGGTGATCAACATTGCCGCATGTATGAGCGCTCCGAAGTTCATGGATAAGTTTGGAACACGTCTGTCTCTGATTGTTGGTGTAGTCATGCTACTGCTGGCGGGTGTTATCATGTTGCTATTAGCCAATACTCCAACCGCATTTGCGTTCATGCTGCCAATTTTCATTTCGTCGGTCGGTTTTGCTTGGATACTTGGCTCTGCCGCGGGCAAGGCGTTAGCTCCTTTTGGAGACAAAGCGGGAACAGCCGCTGCACTGCTTGGTTTGTTTCAAATGAGTGGTTCGGGCCTAGTAGTGGGAATCATGCAACGTACTGGTTTAGAACCGCAGTTGATGATTACTCTGCAAATGTGGTTAGTGGCACCGGCTTTGATTATCCTGTTTTCTAAAGCAGGTAAGCGTTGGCATCAGCAGGCGATGGCGTAAATCAAGGTAAAGAGTGTTTTCCTACTGTTAAAACAGGTGTATATTTACCGTTCACTAACAAGTTAACTAATTGGAATCACACCTGTAATGGCAATAACGACTTATGAAATGGCTCGCGTTTTGGAGCAGCTTGAAGACTCACCTGAGAAGGTAATGTTCGGCAAGCTACTGAACGAGTTAGGGAACCAAAGTGGTGAGCGTATTCGTAGCGCAGCCAAGCAAGTACCTATTCATATGCTTCGTGATATCGTATTTCAATTTCAGCAGGTGATTGAAGCCAGAAAAGACGAACAAGTTGAGTTGATGGCTAAGCAGCTAGCCGAGCAGGGGATTTCAGCTGAAGAACTGAAAGCGTACTTAGAACGTTAGTCGAACCGTTTCGTCTTAAAACAATTTTGAAAAGGGCTCATTGCTATAATGAGCCTTTTTTATGGATTCACGTTACGGTTGATCGGGTTTTGTAGCGAGATAAGAGTCTCGGTCGACTGTACCTCATCGATGGCTTGCAACTTATCAATCAGTACATACTGCAGCTCTTCAATCGAACGGCACATCAGTTTCACGAAGATATTGTACGCACCAGTGGTGTAGTAGGCTTCAACCACTTCCTCTAAAGCATTGAGTTTTTCTAGTGCAGAATGGTAATCGCGCGCTGCGTTCAAATTAATGCCAATGAAGCAACACACGTCATAGCCAAGCTTTTTGGTATCAACGATGACCTCGGTTCCTTGAATTATCTCAGCCGCTTTCATCTTTTCGATTCGAACGTGAATGGTGGCAGGGCTTACCTCAAACTGTTTGGCCATTTCTGCGTAGGGTTTACGGGCATCTTCCATGAGCGTCTTGAGAATGGCTTTATCTAGCGTGTCTAGTTTTGTCGTGGCGCTTTGCATTGTGTGTCCTTAGACAATTTCGAATCAGAAATTTGGGGATGGAGCGAGTATAATTTATCATCACTATCGATTCTATTACCCATACTCAACAACGAGAAACATCCTTTGCGCTTTATTTTTATATTATTCGCTAGCTTGATTAGCTTCAGTGGTTTCGCTCAAGAAAAGGATGTGCTCGTTGTTCACTCCTATCACCAAGGCTTTTTCTGGACTGATGCGTTTCAGAAAGGACTTGAAAATGTGCTATCAGAGCAAGATGTTTCTACTCGAGTTGTCTACTTAGATACCAAAAGGCTACAGAGCCCTGAGTACTTAGAACAACTGTACCAGCTGTACAAAACCAAATTTGAGCAAGAGCAATATCGCGCTGTGGTTGTGAGTGACAATAACGCCTTAGATTTGATGAAGCGGCTGGCTCCACAATTAGGCGATACGCTGGTGGTATTTGGTGGTATCAACGACTACCAACCAGCTTTACATGCTGGGCTTAAAGCGACCGGTGTCAATGAAGACACAGATATCCTGAGTAACATCACCCTAATTAAAAAACTGCAGCCGAATGTTAAGAAAGTCTACGTAGTAAGCGACCATTCGGTGACTGGCAAAGCAGTGCGCCAACAAGTAACCAAGTTTCTTAATTCTCATCCTAGTTACCAATCGCTGATTGAAAACTACACGCCCACTACCTACCAACAGCTGAAAACGTGGGTAGGTCAGATTGATAGTGAGGAAAGTGTTTTATTCTGGGTTTATTACCGAGATGAGAACGGATGGGTAGTGAACGATAAAGTATGGCAGTCGTTCAATGAGTACGCATCAGCACCCGTTTATATGGTTCATGACCTAGGGTTGGGCAACGGCGCTGTCGGTGGGGTGATTCAAAGTGGTAAGCAGCAAGGACGAGAAACCGCGCAAGTTCTGATAAAAGCGTTGAATAACCCCGATAAACCGCTACCGAAAGTGAAAGTCGGTACCCCTGAAATTAAGTTGGACTATCAAGCTTTGGAGCACTGGGGACTCGGTGTCGATAATGTTGCCGATGCAGTGTTGTTCAATAAGCCTAAGACTTTCGCTGAACGTTACCAACAAGAGCTCAAATGGCTTGCGGCAATCATCTCAATTTTCAGCGCGATTATTTTCTTCCTTGTCTATTACTTACGAAAACTTAAAGTCAGCCAGCAAGCGGCGATTAACAGCCAGGTATTACTGGAGTCGGTATTCGACCAGACCTATCAGTATATTGGCATCCTAGATCAGTTTGGACGTATTCAGTCGAACAACAGCAAACTGCAGGAACTGCTTTACGACAAGCATTATCAATTGAATAAACCTATTTGGCAGCATAAACATTGGCATCGCGACTCTTCAGAGCAGATCGAAGCATTCTTCAATCCAGACAACAATGATAGTGCCAGTGTCAGCCAGTTTGAAGGTGAGTTCTGGCATCGAGAACAGGGTTCTATGGTGCTTGAGATTACACTCAAGCAAATGCAGATAAAGAGCGATCGAGAGCATCAGTACCTGTTTGAAGCGCGGGACATCACCTCTAGAAAAATTACTGAAGATAAACTGTTTCAGCGTGAAGCTAAGCTTAGTCACTACTACGATCAGCAGCCAGTAATGATGATTACACTCGATGAGTACAATCGTATCCAGCAAGTTAACCGGTTCGCCGAGCAACTACTGGGTCATCGCTCTGGTGATCTGTTAGGACGAAAACTTAAAGAGTTTTATACCCATAAAGAATCTATCGAACCTAGGCAGGTTCTGCTGCAGCCAAAACAGGTGATGAAAGGTGTATGGCGTCGTGAAATAGAGTATCGCCATCATGATGGGCATGCTGTGTGGGTGAGGGAAAACATCCGTCCTATGGTTGAATCGGGAAGCATCTTAATTGTTGGCGAAGATGTATCGCAAAACAGAAAGCTTGAAGCACAACTGGAATATCAAGCACGTTACGACTTGCTCACCGATACCTACAACCGTAACTACTTTGAGTTGGAGCTAGACAAAGCACTGAAAGAAACGCAGAGCCATATGCGCACTCATGCCATGCTGTATCTCGATATGGATCAACTCAAGGTTCTTAATGATACTGCTGGCCATGAAGCGGGCGATGCGGCGATTCAGTTCTGTGCCAGTATGCTGGAAGAGATACTGCCGTATAAGGCTTTGCTGGCTCGAATGGGGGGCGATGAGTTCTCGATATTGTTGAAAGACTGCACCGAGAACGACGCGGTAAGGTTGGCGAAACAGATCATTACTACACTCAGTGAGCAAGCGTTCCTGTGGGATGATATTCGCCTAAACCTAACTTGTTCAATTGGTATTCGGTTGATAGACCATACCGCTTCTTCACCGCAAATGGTTCATGCTCAAGCTGACACCGCTTGTCATGCTGCCAAAGAAGAGGGGCGTAACCGTTTCAACTTATATTGCCCCGATGATGCGGATTTGCAGCGCCGAGAGCGTGAAATGGAAAGCGTTAACCTTGTCCACGATGCATTAGCTCATGACCGCATTGAACTGTTTGCTCAGCGCATCCTCGACCTGTCTGAGCAGCAAGCCAATATGCACTTTGAGATACTCGTACGTATTCGTAACCCTAAAGGTGAATACATTTCTCCCGGGATATTTATGCCAGCATCAGAGCGATACAACATTGCTCATCTGATCGATAAACAAGTCGTAACTAAGACTCTTCATTGGCTTGAGGCGAACCCTAACTCACTAGAGCAGCTAAGCCGATGTTCAATTAATTTATCTGGGCATTCGATGGGCAACCGGGAGTTTATCCGCTTCCTGCTGCATACCCTAGAAACCAGCCCGGTGCCGTGTGAGAAGATATGTTTAGAAATCACTGAAACAGCAGCAATGAGTAACATGAACCAAGCTATTGAGTTGTTTACTCAACTCAAGCAGTTGGGGTGTGTGATTGCGTTGGATGATTTTGGTTCAGGCTTATCTTCTTTCGGTTACTTGAAAAAGCTGCCAGTTGATGTGGTGAAAATCGACGGAATTTTCGTTCGCGATATTGATGTCAATGAAATGGACTACATCATGGTGCGAGCAATTAACGACTTAGCTCAGCAAATGGGTAAGAAAACCGTCGCTGAGTTTGTAGAGAACACCCAGATCATTGATAAGTTGCAAGAGCTTGGGGTGAACTATGCTCAAGGTTATATCATCGGTAAGCCCAAACCGTTGGCGGAGCTGGTGGCCGAGTTGGAGGGGGAAGCTAGCAGGGCTTAGTTCGCTGTAAGTCAATCTAATGAGTTGCGCGATACGAATCATAGCGATAACTCCGTGTTTTCAATCCAATAGTCGTCGAAGCTAAAGTTAGGTAAACTGCTGCTCACTTACGACCGATACACCTTATCTGGAGCCTACGTTGCATCTACAACTGATTTGTGAAAACCCAAGTCAAACCCAACAGCTAGACGAGATAGCGGAGCGATGGGGGTTAGTTCACGACACTGACAGCTTATTTGCATTGGTACTGACTGACCAACGGCTAGAGTTACGTAAGCTCGACGAGCCCAAGCAGGGGGCGATCTATGTAGACCTTATCGGCGGCGCAGTTGGTCACAGGCGTAAATTTGGTGGTGGTAAAGGCCAGGCGATTGCTAAAGCTGCTGGGCTAAATAAAGGTGCGACGCCAACCATTTTAGATGGTACGGCTGGGTTAGGGCGAGATGCCTTTGTACTGGCGTCTTTGGGGTGTCGTGTGCAAATGGTTGAAAGGCACCCAGTGGTAGCAGCCTTACTGGATGATGGCTTACAACGTGCCAAGCAAGACCCTGAAATCGGTGTATGGGTTACGGAAAGGCTTTCACTTATCCATGCGTCCAGCCATGATGCGTTAGATAAACTTGCAGAGGATGGAACCTTCGCCAAGCCTGATGTAGTCTACCTTGACCCTATGTATCCTCATCCAGAAAACAAGAAAAAGTCTGCCTTGGTGAAAAAGGAGATGCGTGTTTTCCAATCCTTGGTTGGGGCCGACAACGATGCCGACGCACTACTGCAACCCGCAATGGCGTTAGCGACCAAACGGGTAGTGGTGAAGCGTCCAGACTACGCTCAATGGTTGGATCAGCAAAAGCCGACGATGGCGATAGAAACTAAAAAAAATCGCTTTGATGTGTATGTAATCGCATCAATGACTTAACGTTTAACTGACAAAAGTACACCATTTTCTGCTTGCTTACTTGCTGAGCTAAAGGTATATCTAACTAAGAATCATTTTTATTCTTAGCTTGGTGAGTAGTATGGCTAAACGATTTTGTAAGCTTAATCGACATGACATTGCGAGTAATTTAGGCGAGATACACCAACTGGTGACGGAGCCGAAATATGTTTGTCGTTCATGCGCTCGTTCTTCTGCGAGTAAAAGCTCGTTGTGTAAACCTGCTGCCATCCCACCAAAATCTTGCCAAGATAAACCGATTGAGCAACAACGCCAATGTGGCTTGCTCGCTGAGGCTTTATCGGACAACCAAGAAACTAAACTAGAACAGGTTGCATCTGCTGTCTTGCCTAGCGTAGAGGTTGAAGTGGTGGATACTGCACCCAGTGAGAAAACATCGAAGAAAGCATTGAAGAAAGCCAGCAAAGCACTCAAGAAGCAGAAGAAATATCACAAGAAGCTCAGCAAGGTGCTTAAGAAGCAACAGAAACTACTTAAGAAGCATCAAAAGCTAGAAGGTAAGTTCGCTCAAGTGAATGGCCAATTAGCAACGCTAAGTAGCACACCAGTGGAAGTGAGTACACACTCACAAGTTCATTAGAACCCATTAAGTCAGAATAAAACGAATATAAAAACGCCCGCAGTATTGCGGGCGCTTTGCTATTTGAAATGGATTAGGCTTGTTGGTATTGCTGCGCGACGCGGCGCTTAACCCAAGTTTCATTCACCCACAGAGATAGCGCAATAATGGCGCCACCAATCGACAGGCGTACTAAATCGACATCTCTATTCCAGATAACAATGTTGACCAGCAAACCGGCAGGTACCAGCACATTGTTCATCACCGCGAGTGCGCCAGCGTTGACAAGGCATGCGCCTTTATTCCAAGCAAAGTACCCCAATCCTGAGGCGATCAAGCCTAGGTAGATCAAAATGCCCCATTGCAGCTGGGTAGTAGGCAGTTTGTCGATATTACCCATCAACGCAAATGCCACTGTCGCAACACACAAAGCTCCCAAGTAGAAGTAACCGAAGACCGTGTGTTGTGGTAGTTCGACTGGCGATTGCTCCATAACGTACTTGTAACCAACCTGACCAATGGCAAAACATAGGTTGGCACCCTGCACGACCAAAAAGCCTAAGATGAAATTCTCATTGATACCATCAAACTTGATGAACGCTGCACCAGCAACTGCAATGGCTGCGGTAACGAGATACCAAGGAGAAAAACGTCCTTTGAGTAAGTCATAGATTAGAGTGACGTATATAGGAGTAAATACCGTAAATAGTAGGACTTCTGGTACTGATAGAAGAAGGAAAGACTGATAGTAGAAACAGTACATTAAGCCCAGTTGAAAACCACCAATGACCATTAACTTGGCGATCAATGACTTTTCAACACCACGGAATTTAAGGAACGGTAGAAACACTACGCTGGCTAAAGCGACACGGATCCAAACCGAAAACCATGAATCGACCTGACCGGCGAGGTAAACGCCGATCAAGCTAAATGAGAATGCCCAAAGTAGGGTGACTGCAGATAGATAAAACATGACTAATATTCATTATCAATAAGTGCCTGCAGTCTAACCGAGTTTGACGCTAGAGTCAGTCTTTGAGTGGTACCACCAGCATATCTACTGGAGAGCAATTGATCAGTTGCCTGGTCGAAGACAGAAGCTTGCTCCAAAAGTCTTGATGATGCCCACATACAACCAAGTCGATATTGAACTCTTTAATGGTGTCGCACAGCTCACTGCCAAGATCGCCGCTTCCCACTAGGGTGTGTTTCACTGGGTATTGAGCATGGTCGGCAAAGGCTTGTAACTGCTTCTGCGACGCTTCCATCGCTTGGTGCTGGGTTTCTGCAAGGTTGATGTCAATTAAGCCAGTGTAGAGCTCTGCGTAGTTCACATCGATATGAATAAAGGATATTTCGGCGTTCAATGGTTTAGCGAGCGCCACGGCTTTATCCACTAACACTTTGCTGTCTTCAGAAAGATCGACGGCAACCAAAATATGTTGATAACTCATGATGCTATCTCCTTGTAAGGGTCTATCTACAATTTAGCATCGGGAGGAGAATAAATTTGCAGCAGCGATCTCAGATCCACATTCACTGCGCAAGATGTTATGGTTATGAAAACTGATATAGTAAATACAACTAGATAGAGTCATTAGGAGTCGAAAATGTTGCCTCAAGCTATGGTTGATCAATTGAATGAGCAAATTAATCTCGAATTTTTCTCATCCAATCTATACTTACAAATGAGTGCTTGGTGTGAAGACAAAGGTTTTGAAGGCGCAGCCGAGTTTCTTCGTACTCATGCAGTGGAAGAAATGGAGCACATGCAGCGTCTTTTCACTTACGTAAGTGAAACAGGTGCGATGCCAATTCTAGGTGCAATTGAAGCCCCGCAGCATGAATTTGGCAGCCTTGGTGAAGTATTCCGTTTAACTTACGAGCATGAGCAGATGATTACGCAAAAAATCAACAAGCTGGCTCACGTTGCTTTCACTACCCAAGATTACTCTACATTCAACTTCCTGCAGTGGTACGTTGCTGAACAGCACGAAGAAGAGAAGTTGTTTAAAGGGATTTTAGACAAGCTAGACTTAGTAGGCGAAGACGGCAAAGCGCTGTTCTTTATCGACAAAGACCTAGCAGCACTGGCAAAAGAAGGTTCATCTTCTATCATGGATGCCCCAGCTGAGTAATTTCAGCGAAAAGACCTCTTAATTGATCGTCTTTTTCTCTCGGGCACAGTTAGAAGGTGTAGGGAGGAGAAGATGATCAGTGGAGATACCATTCTACTAGCGTTGATGCTGGTTACCTGTGTCAACATGGCGCGCTATCTAACGGCGCTACGCTCACTTATTTACATCATGCGTGAAGCGCATCCTTTGCTTTATCAGCAAGTGGATGGCGGCGGATTCTTTACTACTCATGGTAATGTCACTAAACAAGTGCGGCTGTTCCACTATCTTAAGAGTAAAGAGTACCATCACCACCACGACCCAGTGTTTACTGGTAAATGCGATAGAGTCCGTGAGCTCTTCATTCTCTCTTCTGGGCTACTTGCTGTTACGTTACTTGCCGCCTTCATGGTGTAACCCTAGATTGGCATTGTGCTGAATTGCCGTTAGAATAGCGGCCAAAGTTAGTAAGGATGTGCGCTTTCGCACATCCTTTTTTATTGCAATAGTTCGAGTAGACACTGTCATGAGTAACAAGTTTGATGTCGTTATTATTGGTGCAGGCGCTGCAGGTTTAATGTGCGCTGCCCAAGCTGGTATGCGAGGGCGCCGAGTGCTGGTGGTTGATAACGCAAAGAAACCAGGACGAAAAATCCTTATCTCAGGCGGTGGTCGTTGTAATTTCACCAATTATGACGTGTCGGCGAATAATTACTTATGTCGTAACCCTCACTTTGTTAAATCGGCGTTGTCTCAGTATACCAACTGGGATTTCATTTCTATGGTCAGCAAATATGGCATCGAGTTTGAAGAGCGTGACCATGGCCAGTTGTTCTGCCTCGATTCGGCAAAAGACATCGTGTCGATGTTGCTGAAAGAGTGTGAAATGCCCAACATCTCACAGCGTTATAAAACCGATGTACACCATATAGAGAAAACAGAATCCGGCTTCTCACTGCACCTTGATACAGACGTGATTGAATGCGAGTCGTTGGTGGTGGCAACGGGGGGGTTATCCATGCCTAAGCTTGGTGCGACGCCATTTGGTTATAAAATTGCAGAGCAATTCGGGCTACCTGTTGTGCCTACGACGGCTGGCTTAGTGCCGTTTACATTGCACAAGCAAGACAAAGAAGATTTTGCTGAGTTATCTGGCATTGCGATACCGGCGGAAATCACAGCGGAAGATGGAACGGTATTTAAAGAAGCTTTGCTGTTTACGCATCGTGGCCTTTCAGGGCCGTCTGTGCTGCAGATCTCATCATTCTGGAAAGCAGGTCAGAAGGTAACGATTAACTTAGTCCCAGAAGCGGACGTTAAGCAGCTACTAGAAGCCTCGCGTGAGAAGCACCCTAACCAAAGCATGAAGAACACGCTAGCCAAAGTGTTACCTAAGCGACTGGTCGAAGTTCTGATTGAGCGTAAAGAGATCTCAGACAAGCCTCTTAAACAATATAATCCCAAAGAACTGAGCGCTATTGTCAGCACGTTAGAACAGTGGCAGATAGTACCTAATGGCACTGAAGGCTACCGAACGGCAGAGGTAACCTTGGGCGGTGTTGATACTGACACGATTTCGTCGAAGACGATGGAATGCAAATCGGTAGCGGGCTTGTACTTCATTGGTGAGGTGATGGATGTAACAGGCTGGCTAGGGGGCTACAACTTCCAGTGGTGCTGGAGTTCAGGCTTCGCAGCTGGGCAGCGAGTGTAGCTAATCAGCCTTCATATTTGTTCAAAAGAGCCAGCGCAATGCTGGCTCTTGTTATTTTGGTCGCTAGCTTTGGTGAGCGGGAAGTTGTTTGTTTTTATAGGAATCAGCAAATTCGTGGTTTTTATCGCGGTGTTCAGCTTCATCGTCTCTGATTCTTTCAAGTACATCTAAGAAACTGGCATCGCTTGGTAGTTGGTAGTAGTTAATCGCAATCTGTGGTGCAGGCTGGTTGGGGAGGGTTCCATCTTGAATCTTCGATATGTATTCGGAATAACTGTTACACGCTTCTTCCTCAAAATAACCAACAATACGATGCGCGGTCTTAGAAGAAACTAAGTAAATAAAACCGTATATGATCAGGAAGATGAATTGCAGCGACATCACCATGATGCGCTCAAATATAGAAGGATGAGTGACATCGAGGAAAATCATTAGGTGCATTCGCTCGTTGTCTGCTTCGTCTAACAGCTCCTTTATCCAGCCGCCATCATCTTTCATCCTGCGCAGAGCCTTGAGGTGGTTACTGACCCCAGCCACCATCCCAGGGACAGCTGCAATGGTTTCCAGCAACATGGCTCTTTTGGCAAGGTGTTTACCGTAGAAAAGGTTGAGTGTTTTTTTAAGAAGTCGAGTGACCAGTAGAGCAGCTTTTTCTGACAAGCTCTCTGGTTGATAGTGTTTATTTTTGAACGACATATTAAATTTCCTGACTTATACAACTAGAGTCGATATATCAGAAAGTGTGCCAGTTTTTATGTGATTGTATTTATTGGTTTTTATTTTGATTTAGGTCTAATTGACCTTGTTTATTTTTGAGTCTTATCTTGTCTTTAGTGTCGATTTGACCTGGGTGGACTGTGAGTTGTGTAGAGTTATAGCTTGGGTCAATTTATTAGATGGCCCAAGATAAGATAGTCGTTAATTTTCTACCACCATATGAGGAAACGAAAGCTTCCTCATTGGTGTTAATACTTATTGTTGATGGAGCTTCTTAAGGTTCTAACAAGCGAGTTTGCGCTTCGGGCTTATCTGGTTTTCCTAGGTGAAAGCCTTGCCCACAAGAGCAGCCATGATCCAATAGATATTCATGTTGCGCTTGGGTCTCGATACCCTCTGCAATAACGGTTAAAGATAAGCTTTTTCCCATAGCCAAGATAGCATTGACGATGGCGTTGCTATCAGGGTTGTTCGGCACATCACTGATAAATGAACGGTCAATTTTCAATTTGTCGAGTGGTAGACCTTTTAGATAGGAAAGCGAAGAGTAGCCCGTTCCGAAATCATCTAATGAGACAACGACACCCAGTGAGCGTAGATCATTTAGATAGTTCGCTGCTTGAGTCGGGTCTTGCATAAAGAACCCTTCGGTTATTTCGATTTCCAAGTGTTCCGCGGGAAAGGCGGTTTGCTGAAGAATTTGCTTTAAGCGATTGGTGAAGCCACTGTGCTGCAATTGAATGGCTGATACATTGACGGCCAGCCGCTCAAAATAATAGCCCCTATCTAACCAAGCTCTACCTTGTTTACACGCTTCTGTTAGTACCCACTCTCCAATTTGATTGATCAAACCCGCTTTCTCTGCCACCGGGATAAATTGTTCAGGTGAGACAAAACCAAATTGAGGGTGGTACCAACGTAGTAATGCTTCAAAGCCGAGCAACTGCATCGTGCGTAAGTTGTATTGTGGCTGGTAGCGTAAACTCAGTTGGTTTAGTTCAATGGCTTCATGTAGTGCGCTTTGCAAACGGACGTGTGAGACAGAGCGAGTGGTGAGGTCGGGGGTATAAAATGCGTAACCGTTGCGGCCATTCTTCTTGGCTTTATACATCGCTGTATCGGCGTTTTTTAGTAAAGTCTCGGTGTCATTACCATCTTGAGGGTACAGCGCTACACCAATACTGGTCGAAAGTCTAAGAGACTGAGTATCAAGCGGCGAAAAAGGCTGGTTAAACAGAGACAAAATCTTGTGGATTACGACCTTCAGATTTTCAGTATCGTCGTACTCGGTGAGAACAATAACGAATTCGTCACCACCAATTCGAGCAATATGATCGTGATGCCTGAGTGTATGCTTGAGTCTATCGGCCAGCTCGATCAAGATTTGGTCGCCGCTATAGTGACCTAAACTATCGTTAATATGCTTAAAGTGGTCAATGTCCATAAACAGCGTGGCAAACGCCTGGTCGTGTTTAATTTGTTGACCCAGCAGGCTAATGATATGACTTCGGTTGGGCAGCTCAGTTAATGGGTCGTAGAACGCCATCTTTTCTAGTTTTTCTTCGTGAGCCCGCTGAGTGGTAATGTCCTCGAACACACAAATGTAGTTAATCAGTTGCTGGTGGTCGTCTTGAACAGCACTGATAGTGGCAATTTGAGGGTAAACGCTGTTGTCTTTGCGACGGTTAATAAATTCGCCCTTCCATTGGCCTTTATTGTTTAACTGTTCCCACAGCTGCTTATAGAATTCATCATCATGATGGCCAGATTGCAGAATTTTGGGATTTCGACCAATAACATCTTTAGCATCGTAGCCAGTGATTGTCGTGAAGGCTGCGTTGACGTCAATAATGTTGGCGCGGCTGTCTGTTATCAGCATGCCTTCTTGGGAGTTGTTAAATATCTTTGATGCTAGCTCAAGCTGATTTTCAACCATCTTCCTGCGGGTGACGTTTCGCGTCATGCCCAGTACGCCTAACGGTTCACCTTTACGGTTATTAACAGGAGACTTGATAGTTTCTAGCCAAACACTCTCGTTGTCTTTTCCCTCGGAAGGGCACTCCTCAACGATGAACTGCTTGCCACTTTCAATCACGACATTATCGGTGTCTGCAAACTTGTTCGCCAGTTCTTGGTCAAAAAGCTCGTTATCATACTTGCCGACAATCTTGTCGGTACTGAGCCCCCATGCTTGCTCGACGCTGTGATTGCACATCAAGTACTGACCATCCGCGCTTTTTATCCAGGTGTGGTCTTCTAAGCTGTCGATAAACTCCTGCAATGTTGGCAGTGAACCTGGCGTTGGAACAAACAATTGGCTGAGATCGTAACTCACTTTTGCGCAAAGTATTTCGATACTATCTTTAGCATTTGTTTGGACTGAAGGTTGAGTTTTAGCCACCAGAAAGCCAAACAACACACCATTTTCGCGCCAAATTGGGCAAGTGAGGTGTTGGGATTCTGTAGTGTTGATGTGATGACACTGGATAGTCATTGGGTTTATCTGAGCATGCAGCTGAGTGAGCTCTTCAAGTAAACCTTCTGAGTCAGATTGCTCGTCACATGGCGCGAATATGGGCTGCCAAGTTACACCATCTTGTAGGCAGTACAGCTGATAACAGTTCAGAGAATCTGAACCATATTGATGGAAAAGTTGACGCCAACTTTCCACCTGACTAGAGGGTAATGAGTAATCTGGCATAGCAAGCAATATCAATAAAGTGTTCAACATCTGCGCTATTTATTGTCTTGTATTGCGCAAAGAGTCAGCTCAAGGCTGCCTAGATTGTAACACTTTGCTCAATAGATACGCTATGAAGCATACGCCGAACTGCAAAGTGCGTGATGATATGCGTGCATTTTGACGTCCGAACTCACCGATCCTGACCTATATTAATGGAGTGCTATTGATTAAGCGGAAGGAGTAGACGAATGAGTCAAGAAGCGCTTATTTCTCGAATCAACGAACTGCCTCGTATTGAAAGTGTGTTGCAAGAATTGCTCGATATGGTGAACAGAGAAACCATAGATTTTGGTGAGCTATCGAAAAAAATGTCAATGGATCAGGTACTCAGTGCGCGTGTGCTTCGCATGGCCAATTCGGCTCACTTCGGTGGTGTAAAAGGGGTGTCGACTATTAACGATGCCATAGTCCGGGTAGGGGCTGGAGCAATCCGTACGCTTATTTCTTCCTCCATCCTCTCGACCACTTTTCCCAAGTTAGAGACGCTCAACATTAAAGACTATTGGGCCAATACGTTTGAAATCTCCATGATTGCCAGCACGCTAGCGAAAAGTGCTAAGTTGGATCCAAATGAAGTGTTCACCACAGGGGTATTGCACAACATCGGCGAACTGATGATTCATTCGTTAGTGCCAGATAAAGCGCAAGAAATTACCGCGCGAGTTGAAGCGGGTGAAGACCCATTGCAAGTACAGCGAGACGTACTCAAAACAGATGCCCAGCAACTGGGGGCCGTGTTAGCGGAAACGTGGAAATTCCCAGCCGCAATGGTAGATGCGATCGCGAACGTTAATCAGCCGAGCAAGGCTAATGAATCGAAGCGCTTGGCCTGTGTATTGTACTTAGCGCGAGATATTCATCGTCGGTGGGATTCGATGCTAGAGGAAGACGAGAAGCAGCATTACTTAGCCAATCACCCAGCTGCCAAGGCATTAGCGCTATCAGCCGACCTTGCCAGCGATATTGACGGGATTCGCGGGCAAGGCAGTGAAATGGCCTATCAGCTTTTTTAACTGGTTAGATCTGATTTTCTGCGGGGCGATCTTTTTTGCCCCATTTGATCTGCTGGATCACAAGGCCTGTGATGATAAGTACTAGGCCAACCAGTGTTGCAGGGTGGATTTCTTCACCAATGATGGTTGCCAATAGCATCAGAGAGATAAACGGTGAGGCAAAAATCAAATTGCTGATTCGTGCTGTGTTTTGAGTCGACTTTAATGCACTTAGCCACAGTACAAAGGTAACTCCCATTTCAAATAGGCCCACATAAGTGACCGCAGCCCAACCTTTTGTGGTGATTTGGCTCCATGGTGCACCTTCATAAATGCTTAGGCCAATGGCAAACGGAATGGCAATCAAAAAGCCAAGTAGCACACCGACAACCGGATCAGCTTTGTTCTTGGTGTTTAAAATCCAATAGCCAGCCCAAAGCAGTGTTGAAAGTAGCGCTAAACCAACCCCAAGTGGGCTATCAAACTGTAATCCGAGTAAATCACCTTTAGTGGCAATGACCACAACACCTAAGTAGCTGAACGCGCACGCTATCCAATCTTTTTTACGTATTGCCTGCCCCAAAAAAACAGCGGCCATTAACGTCAGAGTGATCGCCCAGCTGTAGTTGATAGCTTGAGCTTGGGAAGCGGGCAACAAGTCGTAGGCTTTAAATAAGATCAGGTAGTAGGCCAATGGGTTGATTAGGCCAAGCAGCAGGTAATAACCTGGATTGGATAAAAAGGTGGTAGACAGCTGATTGAGCTTACCTTGCAGCGCACAAATGATGATCAACGCGATGGCTGAAACCACACTCGCCATCGTTAGCATTTGTATCGGAGTAAACTCCGCCAGAGTCAGCTTAAACGCTGTCGCTACGGTAGACCAAAGTAATACGGCTGAAAGCCCAAATCCTATTGCGCGACGCTCGTTCATAGTGTCCTTTCTAACGGTAGTTTGAGGTGAGAAGCGCCTAGTCTATCTGTTGATTAGAAATGCGACAAACTGGACATTTATCCAGTATCGAAATACCATTTAACTAATTGTCTTTACGGTAGGTTACGCCTTTACAATGCAATGGATTATTGAGCATCAAGAGATTTTGATCAGTACCTTTGGCGGTGCAATCATCGCTGGTGGCGCTGCTGGTTGGTGGGTGAAGCAAAAAATGCAGTTCCATACTCGTTTATTGGAGCAGCAAATTGAGTCCAATCAGCAGCTTTATACCGCTCAATTGGAGCAGACAAAAAAAGAGCTACATGAGGTCCAATCGGAGCTCGACGAGCTCGACAGTGAGCGTGATAAATCGGCCTATGAGCTTAAACAGTCACACGGCAAGCTAATGGCTGTCATGGAAAAGCTGCGTTATTTTGAAGCTGTTAAGCAAGAACGCCAGCAGTATGCCGATGACCTTAACCAGATTCGTGAGCATAAGTCTCAGCTTGAAGCTCAACTGCGTGAGCAAGAAGCACGGCATGAGCAAGAAAACAAAGCCAATCTAGAAAAGCTGCAGCTGTTAGAGCAAGCAGAAGAGCGCTTAAAACAACAGTTTGAACACCTTGCTAATCAGCTATTTGAAACCAAGACCGCTAAAGTCGATCAGCAGAACAAGCAAAGTTTGGAAGGGTTGCTCTCACCTTTAAAAGAGCAATTGGAAGGCTTTAAGAAACAGGTCAACGACAGTTTTAGCCAAGAGGCGAAAGAACGTCATACCTTAGTCCATGAGCTAAAAAACCTTCAGCGCCTTAATGAGCAAATGACCAAAGAAGCTGTCAACCTGACTCAGGCCCTCAAAGGGGACAACAAGCAGCAAGGTAACTGGGGTGAAGTGGTCTTAGCGCGAGTATTGGCAGAATCGGGCCTGCGTGAAGGGCATGAGTACCAAACTCAAGTCAGCTTACAAAATGAAGCAGGCAAACGCTATCAACCGGATGTGATTGTCCATCTGCCTCACGATAAGCAAGTTGTGGTGGATTCCAAGATGGCGTTGGTTGCTTTTGAGCGTTACTTCAACGCAGAAACAGATCAAGCGAAAGAACGTGCTTTGGCCGATCACTTAGTGGCATTGCGCGCTCATATCAAAGGTTTAAGTCAGAAGGATTACCATCAGTTAAAAGGCATTCAAAGCCTCGATTATGTCTTGATGTTTATTCCGGTTGAACCTGCCTTTCAAGTGGCCATTCAAGCTGACCCTAGTTTGGTCAAAGATGCCATGGAACAAAACATTATCTTGGTGAGCCCGACTACCTTGTTGGTGGCACTGCGAACCATAGATAACCTGTGGCGTAACGAACGCCAGAATCAAAATGCTCAACACATCGCCGATAAAGCCAGCAAGCTGTATGACAAGCTACGTTTGTTTGTCGATGACATGGAGAGTTTGGGCGGTGCGCTAGACAAAGCCAACCAAAACTACCAAGGGGCGATGAATAAACTGGCGACAGGGCGTGGCAATGTTATCCGTCAGGCTGAATCCTTTAAACAGCTAGGGGTGGAGGTGAAGCGGCCTATCTCTCACAGCTTGGTGGAATTAGCCGGTCATGATGAGGAAGAAAGCCTTGAGGTTCACTTATCAAATCAATCAGATAGCACGGACTACGCATTAGCTAAATCTGAATAGGTATTTTGAGCATCAAAGAAAGACATCAAGCTGAGGATAAAGTAAACTAATCGCCCGCAGTACAAGGGCGATTCTTTGCTCATGTTGGTTAAGTGCTGCACAAGAGGAATCATCATGACGGATACAAACGTGCAATCAAAAACAGCGTTAGAAACGAATGAAACCACTCACTTTGGTTTCGAAACCGTGGCGAAAGAAGAGAAAGTCGCCAAAGTAGCAGAAGTATTCCACTCTGTGGCAGCGAAATACGACATCATGAACGACTTGATGTCTGGTGGTATTCATCGCCTATGGAAGCGTTTCACTATTGATTGCAGCGGTGCTCGTCCTGGGCAACGTATTCTAGATCTAGGTGGTGGTACCGGTGACCTAACCGCTAAGTTCTCTCGTATTGTTGGTGAGAAAGGCCATGTCATTCTGGCTGATATCAACAATTCGATGTTAAACGTAGGCCGTGACAAACTGCGCGATAGTGGGATTGTTGGCAACGTACATTACGTTCAAGCGAATGCGGAAGAGCTGCCATTCCCTGATAACTATTTTGATGCGATTACCATCAGCTTCTGCCTACGTAATGTCACTGATAAAGACAAAGCACTTCGTTCAATGTACCGCGTTCTTAAGCCTGGTGGTCGTTTACTAGTATTAGAATTCTCGAAGCCGATTCTTGAGCCGTTATCAAAAGTGTATGACGCATACTCATTCCACTTGCTGCCTAAAATGGGTGAAATCATTGCTAACGATGCAGACAGCTACCGCTACTTAGCGGAATCTATTCGTATGCACCCAGACCAAGAAACATTAAAAGGTATGATGGAACAAGCTGGCTTTGAAAATGCTAACTTCTACAACCTTACTGGCGGTATTGTTGCACTGCACCGCGGTTACAAGTTTTAGGGGCCAATATGCCATTTGAACCGTTAGTTACCGCCGCGATTGAAACGTCACTGAATACTTTAGTCAACGACGAGCCAGAGTTGGTTCGTCGTTTGGCTCGACTAAAAGGTCAAGTCATTCAGGTTCACCTTAAAGAGTTAAACAAAACCCTAACTTTTATCTTCAGCCAACAGATAGATGTATTGGGTAACTATGAAGGTCAACCCGACTGTTACTTGTCACTGAACCTATCAGTATTGCCGGAGCTGCGTGAGCAAGCCAATATCACTAAGCTGATCAAGCAAGATAAACTGGTGTTAGAAGGCGATATCCAGCTGGCTCAAAAGTTTGCTCAATTGATGACGGACTGCAAGCCTAACGTCGAAGAATGGTTATCTCGTGCAACGGGTGATGTGGTTGCACACACTCTCGTACAAGGTGCGAAAGATGTTGGTGCCTTTGTTCAAAAACGAGTGGCTAAGCATCAAGACCATCTCGCACAAGTATTAACTGAGGAATGGAGAGTCGCGCCTGGGCCATTGGAAGTCGCGTATTTCTGCGATCAGGTCGATGAAGTGAAAAGCCAAGCTGCTCGTATTGAAGAGCGCTTAAACCGCTTGGTGGATAACGCATGACGCCAACCGAAGTAAAACGCCTCTACCATATTATTAAAGTGCAGCTTGAGTATGGCTTGGATGAGCTCTTGCCTACTCATGAGTTGACCAAAGCGCCACTTCTGGCACGTAAATCTCTGTTTTGGATTAAAAACAAACACGCCGATAAACCTCTGGGTGATCGACTGCGCCTTGCCTTGCAAGAGCTAGGTCCGGTGTGGATTAAGTTTGGTCAAATGATGTCGACTAGACGAGATCTTTTCCCTCCGCATATCGCCGATCCACTTGCGATGTTACAAGACAAGGTCGCGCCTTTTGATGGTCAGTTAGCGAAACAGCAAATGGAGCTGGCATTAGGTGGTGAACTCGAGCAGTGGTTTACGGATTTCGATATTACACCACTGGCATCGGCCTCAATTGCTCAGGTCCATACTGCTAAACTAAAAGAGTCTGGTCGTGAAGTCGTGTTGAAAGTCATTCGCCCAGACATTAAACCTGTCATAGATGCTGACTTAAAATTGATGCATCGCATGGCAAAAATTGTTGCAAAGGCGCAACCTGAAGCACGTCGTTTAAAACCGGTTGAAGTGGTACGTGAGTACGAAAAGACCTTACTCGACGAACTTGACCTGCGCCGTGAAGCCGCGAATGCGATTCAACTGCGTCGTAACTTCGAAGGCAGTGAAGAACTCTACGTACCAGAAGTGATTACCGAGCACAGTAATGAAACTGTCATGGTTTCTGAACGTATCTATGGTATTCAAGTCTCTGATATTGAAGGTTTGAAAGCGAACGGCACCAACATGAAGCTGCTAGCTGAGCGTGGTGTGAGTGTGTTCTTCACTCAGGTATTTCGCGACAGTTTTTTCCACGCGGACATGCACCCAGGTAACGTATTTGTTCAGCCTGAGCATCCAGAAAACCCACAGTGGATTGGTTTGGATTGTGGCATCGTCGGGACATTGAACAGTGAAGATAAGCGCTACCTAGCGGAAAACTTCCTAGCTTTCTTCAACCGAGACTATCGCCGAGTGGCGGAATTGCACGTCGATTCTGGTTGGGTTCCACGTGAAACCAACATTGATGAATTTGAGTTTGCGATTCGTATTGTATGTGAGCCGATTTTTGCCAAACCTTTGTGTGAAATTTCGTTTGGCCATGTACTACTTAACCTATTTAATACGGCTCGCCGTTTTAATATGGAAGTACAACCGCAGTTGGTGTTGTTGCAAAAAACATTGCTGTATGTAGAAGGATTAGGGCGTCAGCTCTACCCACAACTTGATTTATGGGAAACCGCAAAGCCATTCTTAGAAGAGTGGATGATGAATCAAGTGGGCCCACAAGCGGTGATCAATGCGGTGAAAGATCGCGCGCCGTTTTGGGCAGAGAAGTTACCGGAACTGCCGGAGCTGCTATACGATAGCTTGCGACAAGGTAAAGCGATGAACCAGAGAATGGATCAGCTTTATCAAGGCTATCGAGAAAGCAAGCGCCAGCAGGCGACAGGAAAGTTTTTATTTGGTGTTGGAGCCACTTTAGTCGTATGCTCGGCAATATTGGTGAACAACGCTTATGAGCAGCTATCAGTGGTAAGTGGCGTCGCAGGTGTCACATTTTGGTTGCTTAGTTGGCGAGCTTACCGTCGTTAGACGTTAAACTCTTGAAAAAATTGTGTGTAATAAAGACCCGAGGTAAAAAGAATGGGTGGTATTAGTATTTGGCAACTTCTTATCATTGCCGTAATTGTTGTATTGCTGTTCGGAACAAAGAAACTACGCGGTATCGGTGGTGATTTGGGTGGCGCAGTAAAAGGCTTCAAGAAGGCGATGAGCGAAGACGAATCAGCAGACAAGAAAGACGCTGACTTCGAACCAAAAGCTGTTGATCAGCAAAAGAGCGTAGAGCAGCAGAAAAAAGAAGCCGCTGATACAGAAACTAAGAAAGACAAAGAGCAGGCGTAACAAGTGTTTGATATCGGTTTTTGGGAACTGGTATTAATATCTGTAGTGGGGCTGGTGGTACTTGGGCCAGAGCGTTTGCCTCATGCGATTCGCAGTGTTTCCAAATTTGTGGGCGCAGCGAAAAACATGGCAAACAGTGTGAAAGATGAATTGTCACACGAGCTTAAAGTTCAAGAGCTGCAAGAAAACTTGCGTAAAGCAGAAAAGATGGGGATGGAAGACCTGTCTCCTGAGCTGAAATCTTCTGTTGAAGAGCTCAAGCAGGCTGCGCAAGATGTCCAACGTCCGTATGCGAGCAAAAGCGACTCTGCACCGAAACAGGCAGAGGCTGTGAATGAGAGCATTGAGTCCATTCCAAGCGCCGATGACGCAGGTACAGTTGAAAGCAAAGTGGTGAATCACGACGCTACGCAACCAAGTACAACGGCAGATAAAAAAGCCGAATAGTCTCGCATTATAGGAGCTACAGCTTAAGGTAATGAGTTTGTAGCTCCTTTTCGATCTTATATAGTTGAGGTTTGATATGTCTTCGGTTGAGCAGACACAACCTTTAATCAGCCACTTGTTGGAACTTCGTAACCGCTTATTACGCGCTATTCTGGCCGTATTGGTGGTGTTCCTCGGGCTGATTTATTTTGCTAACGATATCTACGAATTTGTTTCTGCACCTTTGGTAGACCGCCTACCAGAAGGGGCAACCATGATTGCAACCGATGTTGCATCGCCATTTTTTACCCCGTTAAAGCTAACGTTGATCGCATCTATTTTCGTTGCGGTGCCGTTTATTCTCTATCAAGTCTGGGCATTCGTTGCTCCGGGTTTGTATAAGCATGAACGTAAGCTGATTATGCCGTTGATGTTCTCGAGCTCGCTACTGTTTTACTGTGGTGTTGCGTTCGCCTACTTTGTGGTGTTTCCACTGGTGTTTGGCTTCTTTACCGCAATTTCATTAGGTGGTGTGGAGTTTGCCACTGACATCTCGAGTTACTTAGATTTTGTCTTAGCACTGTTTTTGGCGTTTGGTATCGCTTTTGAAGTGCCTGTAGCGATCATTTTGCTATGTTGGACTGGTGCAACGGATCCGAAAAGTCTGAGCGAGAAGCGCCCCTATATAGTAGTTGGTGCATTTGTCATCGGCATGATGCTGACACCACCAGATATGATTTCGCAAACCTTACTTGCTATTCCAATGTGTCTACTGTTTGAAGTTGGATTGTTCTTCGCCCGCTTCTATGTACGAAAAGACAGAGACGAAGAAGAAGAGCAACAAGCAGACTAGTTTGCTGAAGCAGATAAAGAGAAGGCTTGCCAATTGGCAAGCCTTTTTTATTGCTGCTTTTTCGTTGCAAGGGCCTGCTCATCAATTATTCGAGGCGAGCATTTTAGACAACGCTAGGTTTACCTTTACAGCTTAAATAGATCGCGAGCATTAGCGGTGGTGAACTGGTCTACTTGCTCTAGGCTAAGCTCACGTAGGTCGGCTACACGCTGTGCAACCAATGACGTGTAGGCTGGCTCATTACGTTTGCCGCGATGTGGCACTGGCGCTAAGTAAGGGCAGTCTGTTTCTAGAATGACGTAATCTAAGTTCAGGTGTGGAATGACTTTATCCATTCCCCCGTTTTTGAACGTCGATACACCGCCCAAACCAAGGTGAAAACCGAGATCATTAATGGCTTTAGCTTCTTCAAGGCTGCCGCCGAAACAGTGGAATACTCCACTGAGTGACCCATCTTGCTCGCTTTTAAGTAAAGTGAGTGTCTCTTCGATGGAGTCTCGGGTATGAATTACTACGGGCAAGTTCATTTCTTTGGCCCAGTTAAGCTGAGTAACAAACGCCATCTCTTGTTCTGCTTTATAGGTTTTATCCCAATACAGGTCGATACCGATTTCACCGACAGCAATGAAATTGTGTTTATCAAACCAAGAGTGAATGGTTGCTAGAGTATCTTTAACGTTGGCGTCTACATAACAAGGGTGCAAGCCCATCATAGAACGACATACTTCTGGGTATGCGGCTTCTGTGGCTAACATCGGTTGAATGGAATCTAAGTCGATATTTGGTAGTAGGATGTTTTCAATGCCTTGCTCTAACGCTCGCTGAACCACTTGGTCGCGGTCTTGATCAAATTCGGTGGCGTAAATATGGGCATGTGTATCGATCATGGTCACTCTCGTTGTGGGCTATCAGACTATCTGGGCAAAGTATACGGTAGTGTGAACCTTTGGTCATTTTTCTAATTTTTCAATTTTGCTGCTAGCGTCAGCAAGCGAGAGTGATATGATTTTGCTACGCACTTTAACCAGACAAGGAGAATAGAGTGTCTGTATCTATCCAAGGGCAATTTCCAGGGCGTCGTATGCGCCGTATGCGTAAGCACGAGTTTAGCCGTCGTTTAATGGCGGAGAATCAGCTATCAGTGAGCGATCTTATTTACCCAATGTTCATTTTAATGGGTAAAGACCGTCGTGAGCCTGTGGAGTCCATGCCAGGTGTTGAGCGTTTGTCGATCGACCTAATGCTGGAAGAAGCGCAGTACTTAGCGAATTTGGGTGTACCTGCGATCGCTCTATTCCCAGTGGTTAACCAAGATGCGAAAAGCTTATGTGCTGCAGAAGCGTATAACCCAGAAGGCCTTGTTCAACGTGCTGTCCGTTCACTGAAAGAACACATCCCACAAATTGGTGTGATCACTGATGTGGCACTGGACCCATTCACTACCCATGGTCAAGACGGCATCATTGATGAAGATGGTTATGTGCAAAACGATGAGACCACTGAAGTGTTGATTAAACAGGCTCTGTCTCATGCTGAAGCCGGTGCAGATGTGGTTGCTCCGTCAGATATGATGGATGGCCGTATCGGTAAGATTCGTGAAGCGCTAGAAGAAGCGGGGCACATTCATACCCAAATTATGGCTTACTCGGCTAAGTATGCGTCTTGCTACTATGGTCCATTCCGTGATGCAGTCGGCTCGGCATCCAACCTGAAAGGTGGTAACAAGAAGAACTACCAAATGGATCCGGCCAACAGCGATGAAGCGATCCAAGAAGTGGCGCTAGATATCAATGAAGGCGCTGATATGGTAATGGTTAAGCCTGGCATGCCTTATCTAGACATTGTTCGTCGTGTGAAAACTGAGCTGCAAGTGCCAACTTTTGCTTACCAAGTTTCTGGTGAGTACGCGATGCATAAAGCGGCGATTCAAAATGGCTGGCTAAGTGAGCGTGATACCGTGATGGAATCTTTGTTGTGCTTTAAGCGAGCTGGTGCTGATGGCATCCTGACGTATTTTGCAAAAGACGTGGCCGAGTGGCTAGCGGAAGATAATGCTCAAGCGGCTCAGCATCTGAATCAAGACTAGGGTCTGTTAAGTTAGAGAATAAGGCTGGCATCATGCTGGCCTTTTTTAATTTTGGGAGAGGGTATGAGTGTAGTAGTTCGACAAGGTAGCTTGGAAGAAGTGGTTCAAGTTGTCTCAGCAATTCAAGAATTTGCCCAAAAAGAAACCGTACAATCTCTGCTGAAACGATTGGATGGGAAAACGTCATTAGTCCTAGTGGCAGAAGAGCGGGGGCAGTTACTTGGATTTAAGATTGGTTACGAGATCGATAATGAGACGTTCTATAGTTGGTTTGGTGGTGTGTCTCCTTTAGCGAGAAATAAAGGGGTGGCACAAAAATTATTGGACGTCCAAGAACAGTGGGTGGTGGAGCATGGCTATACACAGCTGAAAGTAAAATCGCGCAATCAATTTCCTGCGATGTTAAGGCTTCTGATTAGAAACTCATATCTAATTGAAAATTATGAAAAAAGAGATCCTATTATTGAATCTAGGATCGAGTTTGTTAAGTCGCTTAAAAAATAAATGAGAAAAAATCTCATTTAGGTGTTGACTGTTAAATGAGAATCATTATTATTAAGCCTGTCTTAGGGAATGAGGAAAAGTTCACAAGGACGTTGAATTACCAGATTCAGATTGGAGACGGTGATGACACTGAACTTAAACGAACTTGCACTAGTTCTTTTTGACACGACATTGCTCACATTGCTTCCAGTGTAATTTATAGCTTTATGGCAAAGTTGTTCATTCACCTTGAATCAGCTTTGACCCCTTATGCTAGGCGACATCTTCGGGTGTCGCTTTTTTTCTGCCTAAAATTTGGATCTTGGTGTGCGAATAAAAGGACACCAGCAGTCTTTTCCACAATGCAAGATCGCTTAGGGATCATGGTGGGAATGAACGATCTTGATCAATATTCATTTAAATCAATGCATTATACCTATCAAATTCATATTGTTTGAGTTGCGCAACGCGAGCATGAAAATTATATAAACAGAGTTATCCACAGATGGTGTCGGCTCAAGGTGAATAAATCTTCAAATGTGTGAGTAAGGTTTATCGACTTAAAATGGAATCAAAATGGCAGTCATGGCATTCTAGGCAGATCTTATTCTGCATTCTCTTTGGATACAAAAGACTATGGCTCGCATACCTGATAATCCGTTGATTTTAATCGACGGTTCTTCTTACCTTTACCGCGCTTTTCATGCTTACCCTGGCACCATGAGCAACGGTGATATTCCAACTAACGCAGTCTACGGTGTAGTGAATATGCTACGCAGTATGATGCGCCAGTTTTCTTCTGATCGTATTGCAGTGATCTTCGATGCGAAAGGTAAGACGTTCCGTGATGATATGTATCCAGAGTACAAAGCGAACCGACCACCTATGCCGGACGATCTTCGTTGCCAGATCGAACCTTTGCATAATGTTATTCGTGCAATGGGGTTGCCTCTTATTTCTATCCCTGGTGTAGAAGCCGATGACGTAATTGGTACGCTCGCGGCGCAAGCCTCCAAAGCGGGTATGCCGGTATTGATCAGTACCGGTGATAAGGATATGGCTCAGCTAGTCGATGACAATGTTACCTTGATCAACACTATGACTAATGTCGTGATGGACAGAGAAGGCGTGATAGAGAAATTCGGCATCCCACCAGAGCTCATCATCGATTACCTCGCTCTGATGGGCGATAAAGTGGATAACATTCCGGGCGTACCGGGTGTCGGTGATAAAACCGCGACTGCCTTACTGCAAGGCATTGGTGGCTTAGACAAGCTTTACGAAAATCTAGACGACATAGCACCGCTTGGTTTCCGCGGTTCAAAAACGATGGCTAAAAAGCTGGTCGACAACAAAGAAAATGCCGAGCTTTCTTATGAACTGGCTACCATTAAATTGGATGTTGAGTTAGAAGAAACACCAGAATCTTTGCTAAAAGCCGAGCCAAACAAAGATGAGCTGATCAAACTCTACGGTCAGTTAGTATTTAAATCATGGCTGAATGAGTTGTTGGAAGGCGGCACTGGCGTTGTGGAAGCTGACGAAAAGTCTGGAGCCGTTCGCAGTGGCGCTGCGGCAACCAGCACTGTAGAGATGGATACATCAGCCGTGACGATTGACCGCAGCCAGTACGAAACCATTTTGGATGAAGCGAGCTTCAACCAATGGCTCGAGAAGCTAAAAGACAGCGACGTATTTGCGTTTGATACTGAAACCGACAGCTTAGACTACATGGTTGCTAACCTTGTCGGCTTATCATTTGCTACAGAGGAAGGGGTCGCAGCCTATGTACCTGTTGCGCACGACTACCTTGACGCACCGCAGCAACTGGATCGCGATTGGGTCCTTGAGCAGCTGAAACCTATCTTAGAAGATGACACTCAAGCCAAGGTTGGCCAAAACCTGAAATACGATGCGAGCGTATTGGCTCGCTACGGTATTGAGATGAAGGGCATTAAGCATGACACCATGCTTGCTTCTTACGTTTTCAATAGCGTTGGTGGCAAACACGATATGGACAGCCTAGCGTTACGCTTCTTGCAGCATAGCTGTATCTCATTTGAACAAATTGCAGGTAAAGGCAAGAACCAACTTACTTTCAATCAAATCGACCTTGAGCAAGCCGCCCCATATGCGGCTGAAGATGCAGATGTGACATTGCGATTGCACAACCGTATTTACAGAAACATTGAACAAGATGAAAAGCTCAAAGCCATCTACCAAGATATTGAAGTGCCATTGGTGCCTGTTTTATCTCGTATCGAAAGAACCGGTGTGTTTATCGATGACATGTTACTGGGGGCGCAATCTCAAGAGATCGCTGCTCGTCTCGATGAGCTAGAACAAAAGGCGTATGAAATTGCGGAGCAAGAATTCAATATGAATTCTCCTAAGCAGTTACAGGCGATTTTATTTGAGAAGATGGGTTTACCTGTCATCAAGAAAACGCCATCGGGTACACCTTCGACCAACGAAGAAGTGTTACAAGAATTGGCACTGGATTACCCGCTACCGAAGTTGATTCTCGAGTATCGCGGCTTGGCGAAGCTGAAGTCGACCTACACCGATAAGCTTCCTAAGATGATTAACCCAGAAACCGGGCGAGTTCACACCTCATACCATCAAGCTGTCACGGCGACAGGGCGTTTGTCTTCAACCGATCCTAACTTACAGAACATTCCAATTCGTAATGAAGAAGGCCGTCGAATCCGCCAAGCTTTCGTTGCACCTCATGGGCATAAGATTCTTGCTGTCGACTATTCTCAAATCGAACTGCGTATCATGGCGCACCTATCGGGTGATAAAGCCTTATTGGATGCTTTCCAGCAAGGTAAAGATATCCACGCTGCGACGGCGGCAGAGATCATTGGTGTTGATATCGACCAAGTCAGTAGCGAACAGCGTCGCCGTGCAAAAGCCGTTAACTTTGGTCTTATCTATGGCATGAGTGCGTTTGGTTTGGCTAAGCAACTGGGTATTCCACGTGGTGAAGCACAGCAGTATATGGATACGTACTTCGAGCGTTACCCTGGTGTGATGCAATACATGGAAGACACTCGTAGTGCAGCGGCTGAGCAGGGCTTTGTTGAAACCATCTTTGGCCGTCGTTTGCACTTACCTGAAATCAAATCGCGTAATGGTATGCGTCGTAAAGCCGCTGAGCGTGCCGCTATCAACGCACCAATGCAGGGTACAGCAGCAGATATTATTAAAAAGGCGATGTTGTTGGTGGATGAGTGGATTCAAGCTGAAGGCGCGGGCCGAGTGAAACTACTTATGCAAGTACACGATGAATTGGTGTTTGAAGTGGAAGAGTCAGCTTTGACCGAAATTGAAAGTAAAGTACAACAATTGATGGAATCGGCTGCGGAGTTAGATGTGCCTCTAGTGGCTGAAGCGGGCCATGGTGACAACTGGGATCAGGCCCACTAGACAAATATTAGTCAATTTGAGTGAATAATCATGAGCCAGCGCACAAACGCTGGCTTTTTTTTGTCGCTAAAAAAGAGCCTGATAAAAATCGCTATTTGTACTTTAAGAAAAGTTTAATGAAAAAAAACTACAAAAACAGTTTCTATTTCTGACCAATTGTTGTACATTAATCGGCGTAGGGTACAGAGGTAAGATGTTCTATCTTTCAGACCTTTTGTTTCACGTTATTGGATTAGGCTGATTCAGCCGCCCCAGTCAGTTTTTGACTGGGGCGTTTTTTATTGGGCGAAAGAAAATTTCTCGCTGGTGTAATCCATCACCTTTCCGTTCTAAACTTTCACTTCTATAAGCGCTTTCTTAACGCTGCTTTAGTAATTTTGCTTCCTTCACAGTTTTGTTATTTTCTGTAACTAACCAAGTGAGTTTGGAGTGGGGGATTTGTCAATAATCTGTTTCTTATTAATGAGTTAATAGATATTTGAACTGTTCCCAGAGCCGGGAATCTAATGGTTGAAAATTATCCGAGTATCAGTGATGCTAGCGGCATAATAATAATTACTTCTATTTCTCTCCCGTTGCCCCACCAGGATGGTGGGGATTTTTATGCCTGTAATAACGCTAGCGACAAAAAAGCCCCACACAGTCGGCAGGGCTTCTTAGAGGTATTACGCAGTCAGAAGTGCTTAATCTTCTGAACTCTCATTTTGTGTGTCGCTGTCTTCGCTCTCTGCGTCTTCTATATCAGCATCTAGGTGGGCAAAAGCTGGTGCGTACCACTCATCTAGCTTATTACGTAGCGTATCAACACCGATTCCCTTTAATGAAGAGAAAGCAGCAACACTCACATCACCACCAAAACCAACTGCATCTTTCTTGATCTTCAATACCTGAGCTTTACGTGCGCCACTCTTTAGTTTGTCTGCTTTTGTTAACAAAACTTGTACTGGAATGCCACAATCGACCGCCCAGAAAATAAGTTGTTGGTCTAGGTCTTTCATTGGATGACGAATATCCATCAACACAACCAAGCCTTTCAAGCATTTGCGTTTTTGTAGGTATTCACCCAGTGACTTTTGCCACTTTTTCTTCATTTCTAGCGGAACTTGGGCAAAACCATACCCTGGTAAGTCGACAATGTGGCAACCTTCATCGACTTTAAATAGGTTTATCAACTGTGTACGGCCAGGGGTTTTACTGGTTTTGGCCAGTGCACGTTGATTCGTTAAGCGGTTCAATGAACTGGATTTTCCCGCATTGGAGCGTCCTGCGAACGCAATTTCGATTCCTTCGTCTTCTGGTAAATGACGAATATCAGGCGCACTGGTAATGAAATGCGTGTTTTGGTAATGAATTTTTACGCTCACTGTTAACTCCATCTCGACTTTGTGTAGTCGATTGATTACTTTTTTGTGAAATTGTGTAAAATAACCGTGCTCGGCATAAGGTCGCCTATTGTACCATGAGTGGCAACGCAGAGTGGTACCGGAAGCTTGATAATTATAATGGAATGTCATGAAGAAATTAGCGCTAATCTTGAGTCTTTTAGCCAGCTGCTCAGTATGGGCCCAAGGTAGTATTGAAGCTGGTAAAGCAAAATCCCAAACATGTGTTGCCTGCCACGGGGCAGATGGTAACAGTCAATTAACGATGTACCCTAAGCTAGCGGGTCAACATGCTAAGTATCTTGAGAAGCAGTTGAAAGACCTAAAGCTAGGTATGACTAGTGGCGGTAAGCAAGGTCGTGTCGACCCTGTGATGGGCGGTATGGCGATGCCACTGTCTGAGCAAGATATGGCTGATCTAGCGGCTTACTATGCTTCATTGCCTATTTCACCAAACACTACGCCAGAAAATGTAGTTGAACAGGGTAAAACTCTGTACACAGCAGGTGATGCAGAGCGTGGCTTAACGGCGTGTATTGCGTGTCATGGCCCACGTGGTAATGGTACTGAGCTATCAGGGTTCCCGAAAATCTCTGGTCAACATGCTGATTACATCAAGCTTCAGCTAGAAAAATTCCGTGACGACACTCGTGCAAATGACATGAATGAAATGATGCGCGACGTTGCGAAGAAACTAACAGATGAAGAAATTGTTGTACTGTCTAAATATGTTGGTGGCCTACACTAAGCCCTAAATCGTTCGAGCAAAGTTAAATGAAAACGCCTCAGCTGCATGCTGGGGCGTTTTCTTTTGTAGAGCATTCATCTTTCACGGTCTGGTTGCGCGCCAACTTTGAGACATGCAGCACGGTGCCTTTTTTATCGTGCTACCAAGTTTGCTTAACCCTTTGTAAGAGATCTGCCATACGTTAACGCAACGATCACTATGTCTTCTTTGTAAGTGTATGAAAAATAAAGATCTTAATCCGCCGCAGTAAAAAAAGACCTTTTTTTTCTTATTGGTCGTTGTTTCAAAATCGAGCTGGAGTAAAGTAATCACATCAGCAGGGAGCTGAAACAGGAATTCAGACCACGATGGTCTCCAAGGATGCATGCTAAGGAAGCGTGGTGGTCAAAAAGGACTAAGGTCGGCATGAAGCCAACCTGATACGGATGGTCAACTTGTCTAAGGATTTAGACAGCGCAAGGATCAGGCTAAGGACTAGCCCAGATACGGGAAGCTAACTCGTACAGGAAGTTAAACGGAAAGCCAAAATTCATCAGGATGATGAAGAACAACACCTTTTAGCAGGGAAAGCGCTAAAAACAAATGGAAGATTGTGCACCAATTTGAGTGCAACACAGTTTCACCACCTAGGGTGGTATTTAGAAAGCGATGGTCTTAGATCATCGCTTTTTTTATGTTTCGTCGCCAGTAACGGTTTTTTTTCTGGATTTGGTGATTAATTGCTCAATTTTACTCCACTCTGAATCGAGTTTCTGGTATGTTTCGCATCCCTGTTTGAGGATGGAAATATGCACAGCTGCCCGTTATGCCACAATCCCACCGTCACGCACTACCACTCGGATAAACGACGTGACTATTTACAGTGCGATATTTGTGAATTGGTGTTTGTGGATCCAAGCCAGCGCTTGGAGGCGAATGAAGAAAAAGCCCACTATGATCTGCATGAAAATGATCCTAGCGATATGGGCTATCGTAAGTTCTTGTCGCGTATTGCTGACCCGATAACAGAGAGAATTCAACCTAACTCACATGGGTTAGATTTTGGTTGTGGCCCAGGCCCAACATTATCATTAATGTTGCAAGAGCGTGGCCACGATATTGAGCTGTACGATATCTATTATCACCCGAATCAAGTGGTGTTAGAGAAAGCGTATGACTTTATGACTGCGACAGAAGTTATCGAGCATCTCTATGAGCCCGATAAGGTGTGGCAGCAATGGTTAAATTTAGTTAAGCCGGGTGGCTGGATTGGTCTTATGACCAAAATGGTCATTGATAAAGAAGCGTTTGCAACATGGCACTATAAGAACGACGTAACCCACGTTATCTTCTTTAGTCGTCGAACCTTTCAATACTTGGCAGAGCGGGATAAGCTCGAACTAGAATTTATTGGCAATGATGTAATTTTGCTGAGGAAACTCCAGTAATGAGTCGTAGTAAGAAATCAAGAAAACCGAGTGCGTTAAGACAAGATGAAGTTGTCGTTACTCGTAATCGCACAGAGTCTGATGTTGAAGGTCGCCTTCGTAAAAGACTGAAAAAGCGTAAAGGCCTAAAAACCGGTAACCGTAACTCTGAAGCGTCAAAGCAGAAGCAACGCCAAGAGCAGCAAAAACGCGATCCTCGCTTAGGCAGTAAAAAGAAGATTCCTTTGGTCGTTGAAGCGCCGAAGAAACTCACCAAACAAGAGCGCCGCATCTCAGCTGAAAAAGAGCTAGAAATGTTGGAAAATGATGCGCAATTGAATGTGTTGCTTGATCGTTTAGATAACGGCGACAACCTAGGTGCAGGCTTACAAAGCTACGTTGATGAGAAGCTAGATCGCATCGAAGTACTTATGAAGCAGCTTGGTTTGTATCAAGATGAAGAAGACGAGATAGAAGAAGTCGAAGCGCCAGCGCCGAAAGCGAAAAAAGCGAGCAAGAAGCCAGCTTCTGACGATGACCTTCTTTCTCAGTTTGAAGGTTTAGACCTTAACGACTTTAAAGAGTAGAGCACTAATATGAATGTAACCTTGTTAGCCATTGCGGGTGGAATCATTATTCTCGGCTTAGCATCCTATGCAGGTTACCTTCTGCTCCAAGTTAAGAAGCAAAAGGAATTGCAACTGCGTCATCAAGAGTTGGCTATCGAAAAACGTAACGCCAATATCTTCGAGAATGTACATACCCTCTGTCTAGCGGGAATCCAAGGGCAGTGTGACTTGTCTGAAATTAGCATCCGTGTGTATAACATCATGGACTACGTACAAGGTGAGGCGAGAGTCGACTTTGATGAGACTTACCCAGCTACGTCTGAGCTGTACCATATAGTGAAAGACATGGCGCGTGGAGAAGACAGACAGCAGCTCGCGAAAAAAGAGCGTATGCAGCAGAACCTAGCTCGTCAGAAAGCGGAATCACGTTTGAACGATGCGATAGTCGAAGAATTGAAGCAGCTGCAACAAACCGTTAAGCCTCTCAACAATCAAATCAACATTCAGATGATTTAATTAAGGCTACCTATTACTGGGTAACCGCATCTTATTGCTGGCCTAGTCGCTATACTTTTAAGTAAGTGATCGGGCTAGCAGTTCTGAACAATATTAACCAAAACTTGTTTTGCCTACCGACGTTCGTCATAGTCGTGTGGCAAAATAGCCCGTTATCGCAACAGCGAACTTTAATCGCTATTGCGGCCACAGTGAATTGAAACCTCGTTACAAACGGAAAGTACCATCATGTCGCAGTCAGTTGTCGCCAGCCAGCAAATCGTATGGGATCAAGCCATTCTAGATAAGTATAACTATTCTGGGCCTCGCTATACCTCATACCCAACGGCGTTAGAGTTTCACGAAGCGTTTACGATTGCCGATTACGATATGGCATGTACTCAGTATCCTGAGCGTCCACTGTCTCTGTATATTCATATCCCGTTTTGTCACAAGCTTTGCTACTACTGTGGCTGTAACAAGGTTATTACTCGCCACTCGCACAAAGCCGACGAATACCTTGATGTACTCGAGCATGAAATCCGCCAACGCGCGAGTTTGCTTCAAGGACGCAAAGTAACGCAGCTACACTTTGGTGGCGGCACGCCAACCTTCTTAACTGAGCAGCAAATTAGCCGTTTGATGGCGATTCTACGTGGCGAATTCCAATTTGAAGACACTGCAGAAATCAGCATCGAAGTCGATCCGCGTGAGATTGAACTCGATATGCTCGATCACCTGCGCAGTGAAGGGTTTAACCGTTTAAGTATTGGTGTGCAGGACTTCAATAAAGAAGTACAAAAACTGGTTAACCGCGAGCAAGATGAAGACTTCATTATTGCGATGGTAGCAAGAGCGAAAAAGCTAGGCTTCCGATCAACCAATCTAGACTTAATCTACGGCTTACCAAAGCAAACCCAACAGCGCTTTGCTGATACGCTAGCGCAAGTACTAGAGATGCAGCCTGGCCGCCTGTCTATCTTTAACTACGCGCACATGCCGCAACTGTTTGCCGCGCAGCGTAAAATCAAAGATGAAGACTTACCGAAAGCCGAAGAAAAAATGGCGATCTTGCAAGATACCATTACGACACTAACTGGTGCGGGCTACCAATTCATTGGTATGGATCACTTTGCCCAACCTGATGACGAGTTGGCTGTTGCGCAGCGTGAAGGTGTACTGCACCGTAACTTCCAAGGTTATACCACTCAAGGTGAATGTGATTTAGTAGGTTTTGGTGTCTCAGCCATTTCCATGATTGGTGATGCGTACGCGCAAAACCAAAAAGAACTGAAGAAATACTATGCGCAAGTAAACGATGAGCGCCATGCTTTATGGAAAGGGGTTGCTTTAGATAGTGATGACTTACTTCGCCGTGAAGTGATTAAGCAGCTTATCTGTAACTTCAAGTTGGATAAAACCCAGATTGAAGCTGAATTCAATGTGCCATTTAACCAATACTTCAAAGAAGATCTGCAGCTTCTTCAGACTTTCATTAATGATGAATTGGTTGAAGTCGATGACAACGAAATCCGCGTTACTTTGCGTGGGCGTTTGCTGATTCGCAACATCTGTATGTGTTTTGACAAGTATTTAAGAGCTAAGGCTAGGCAGCAGCAGTTTTCTCGTGTCATCTAAGTTTTCGTCATATTTGAAGCCACAGCGTCGTTGTCTTCACAACCTCCCCGGAGCGCCGGCCGCCCCAATCACATAGCGGACTATGCTCATGGGAATAAGGTTGTTTGACGCCTAGCTGTGACTCCAACTATTTAGAAAACTGATTTAAATGTAAAAGCCACTGTTTTTCTTTCGATCTGAAAAAGCGGTGGCTTTGTTGTTTCTAGAGCTTGAAAAGTTATGGGGCGATATAGGTATCGTGTGCCATTTCCCATAGGGCTTTTACCAGTGGGTTGTCTAGTTGTGAGCGCTTGCAACACACACCCAGTTTGAAAGGTTTGATTGAAGCGACTTTTAAACGTTGGATCTTCTCTTTCACCGGACTGTTGTTGATCACCACATCGGGTGCAATACCGACACCACAACCTAACGCCACCATACTGACAATCGCTTCATGCCCTGATACCTGAGCATAGATGGTTGGCTTGATTTTCATCGCTTTGAACCAAGCATTGGCGCGGTCTCGCGCAGTACCTGACTCTGGCACGATAAAAGGAATGGAAGACCAATCAGGCTTGTCTTTCTGCAACTCATCAGCAAAGTTGCTTACACCAATAGGGGCAATGACCGAAAGAGGAATCTCACTGATGGTTTCGAACTCAATCCGAGCCGGAAGTTGCTCTGGTTTGGCGGAGATTGCAATGTCGACATCGTCGGCCAGTACTTTCTCTATTGCTTGGGCTGGGTCGCCTGTCGAAAGCTTAAATTCGATCAGAGGGTGTTGCAGGCGAAAATCAGATAGAAGTTCTGGCAAATGGCTGTAGCTGGCGGTTACGGAACAGAACAATCGAATCTCGCCTGTTAGCTCTTGCTCATGCCCTTCTAGCTGAGCGTTATATTGCTGCCATTCTGACAATATTTTCATTGCCACCGGTAGCAACTTTTTTCCTGCCGGCGTAAGTTCAACACTCCGGTTATCGCGCAGAAACAAACTTTGCCCAGTTTCTTCTTCCAGTTTTTGTATCTGACGACTGAGTGCAGAAGGGCTGATGTGCATTGCCGAAGCTGTCTTGCTGAAGTTTTTACTATCACACAAATGAATGAACATCTGCAGGTGTTTAATATTCATAAATAGGTCATCTTACGTTGCATAAATTGCAATAACTAATTGTGAATATATCACTTTAAGCAACTTCGTGTCTGTTTTAGTATGACCTCATTCGGTAAGAGAACGACCGACCATTATGGATAATTTCAAAGGAGCGCCCAATATGGCTAACTATTTCAATACCCTAAACCTACGTGAGCAATTAGACCAACTAGGTCGTTGTCGCTTTATGGACCGCGAAGAATTCGCAACAGAAGCTGATTACCTAAAAGGTAAGAAAGTCGTAATCGTAGGTTGTGGCGCTCAAGGTCTGAACCAAGGCCTAAACATGCGTGATTCTGGCCTGAACGTAGCATACGCACTACGCCAAGCAGCGATCGACGAGCAGCGTCAATCGTACAAAAACGCGAAAGAGAACGGTTTTGAAGTAGCGAGCTACGAAACGCTAATCCCAGAAGCAGACCTAGTAATCAACCTTACTCCAGACAAGCAGCACACTAACGTTGTTGAGACGGTGATGCCGCTAATGAAAGAAGGCGCTGCACTAGGTTATTCACACGGCTTCAACGTAGTTGAAGAAGGTATGCAAATCCGTAAAGACCTAACCGTTGTAATGGTTGCACCTAAGTGTCCTGGTACAGAAGTACGTGAAGAGTACAAGCGTGGCTTCGGTGTACCAACGCTAATCGCGGTTCACCCAGAGAACGATCCAAAAGGTGAAGGTTGGGATATCGCAAAAGCATGGGCTGCAGGTACTGGTGGTCACCGTGCAGGTTGTCTAGAGTCTTCATTCGTTGCAGAAGTTAAATCTGACCTAATGGGTGAGCAAACTATCCTATGTGGCATGCTACAAGCGGGTTCTATCGTTTCTTACGAGAAGATGGTTGCTGACGGCATCGACCCAAGCTACGCAGGTAAACTTCTACAATACGGTTGGGAAACCATTACTGAAGCACTGAAGTTCGGTGGCATCACTCACATGATGGACCGTCTATCTAACCCAGCGAAAATCAAAGCATTTGAGCTTTCTGAAGAGCTAAAAGAGCTAATGCGTCCGCTATACAACAAGCACATGGATGACATCATCACTGGTGAGTTCTCAAGCACTATGATGGCTGACTGGGCGAACGATGACGCAAACCTACTAGGCTGGCGTGAAGAAACAGGCGAAACAGCGTTTGAAAACTACCCAGCAGGCGATATCGAAATCTCTGAGCAAGAGTACTTCGACAACGGCATCCTACTAGTAGCAATGGTTCGTGCAGGTGTTGAACTAGCATTCGAAGCAATGACTGCATCAGGCATCATTGATGAGTCAGCGTACTACGAGTCACTACACGAGCTACCACTAATCGCAAACACAGTAGCACGTAAGCGTCTATACGAAATGAACGTTGTAATTTCAGATACAGCGGAATACGGTAACTACCTATTTGCTAACGTAGCAACTCCGCTACTACGTGAGAAGTTCATGCCTTCAGTAGGTACTGATGTAATCGGTAAAGGTCTAGGCGAAACGTCTAACCAAGTAGACAACGCTACGCTAATCGCAGTAAACGATACTATCCGCAACCACCCAGTTGAGTACATCGGTGAAGAGCTACGTGGTTACATGACGGATATGAAGAACATCGCAGTAGGCGGCTAATTACTTGCCTTAAGGTTCCATTTCGGTGTCGAAGGTGCTCATTTGCTATCGCAAACTCTGCGCCTTCTCCTAGACATGAAACCTTAATCCTAAGTAATTGAAGAACTTAGATAGTAGGTTAGTAAGAACTCCAGACAGATGGGGTTAAAAATACAAAAAAACACAACATCTAATAAAAAGGCTTGGTCGCCGTTGACCAAGCCTTTTTTGTTTATCTGGGCTGTGGATTTGGGCGGCTCATTTAGAGCGTGGCCAAAACAAAAAGGGCTGACGTATTACGTCAGCCCTTTGTATCTTTGATTACTGCTTACTTGTCAGCAAGCTTCGCTTCTAGGTCAGCGAGCTTTTGTTCCATTTCAGTCAGCTTTTGGCGCGTACGAAGTAGCACTTGAGTTTGTACGTCAAATTCTTCACGGCTTACTACGTCTAGCTTGTTTAGTTGGCCTTGGATAACTTGGCGAACTTTCTGGTCTACGTCTGCACCAAGCTCTTTTACAGGAGCTGGCATAGAGTCATGAATTTGTTTAGCGATTTGCTCTAGTTTCTTTGGATCAAACATGGGGATGAAAACTCCTTTCAATTTGTGCTCATTCTAAGTAATTGCCGATAGAAAGTCGCTACTTGGATGGCAAAAATTCGACCTTATTAAGGGTTCAGCAAGCAATAAAAAAGGCCACCGAAGTGACCTTTTACTTAAAGTGTTGACCGATTAACACACGATACGTTCGTTGCTATCGATGAGTCTATATCAACTAATTATTATCAGCCATTTCACGATGTGCCGCTTTCGCTTCATCAACGCGTGCTAGTTTCTCTAAGTCTTTATCTTCAACAAAGACTGGCAGTGGTTTGTGTTTCTCAGCTAAGTAGCTGTAAATCACTGGCAGTACGAACAAGGTAAAGATAGTACCAATTGCTAGACCAGCAACGATTACAATACCGATACTAAAGCGCTGTGCGGCACCTGCACCTGTTGCGTACATAAGCGGGATAAGACCTGCAATCATTGCTGCAGTCGTCATTAGGATAGGGCGCAGACGTACTTTCGCCGCTTCCATCACCGCTTCTGTTTTGCCCAGTTTATTGTGTAGCTGCTCTTCTTTCGCTACCTCACAGATCAAGATACCGTGCTTGGTGATAAGACCAACCAGAGTAATCAAACCAACCTGCGAGTAGATGTTCATGGTTGCCGCACCCCATGCTAAGGCGATCAAAGCACCACAGATTGCTAATGGTACGGACACCATGATAACCAGCGGGTCTTTCAGAGATTCGAACTGAATCGCCAGAACTAGGAAGATGATGGCCAGTGCGAGACCGAATGTCGCGTAAAGAGCGCTACCTTCAGTTACGTATTGGCGAGCTTCACCCATGTAGTCGTGGTTGTAGCCATTTGGCAGTTTGTCTGTCGCGGTGCTTTCGAACCATGCGATAGCATCACCCATTGCTGTACCTGGTGCTGGAACCGCACCAATGGTAGCTGAGTTTAGCTGGTTGAAGTGCGGTAGTGAGCGAGGCTCTGCTACAACATCAATGGTGATTAAACTGCCCAGTGGAACCGCTCGGCCGTCCGCCGCGCGAACGTAGTAGTTGTTCATTGATTCTGGGTTTAGACGCCACTTACGCTCAACCTGAGGGATAACCTCGTAAGAACGACCGTTTAAGTCGATACGGTTGACGTAGCCATCAGCCATCATAGTACTTAGCGTGATACCAATGTCCTGCATGGTTACGCCATATGCACCGGCTTTATCTTTGTCGATGTTGATTTTCATCGTTGCCGAGTCGTAGTTCAGGTCAAGGTCTGAATAAACGAACATCGGGTTTGATTTCACATCAGCAAGGATATCAGTTGTGATAGCAAACAAGCTTTCAAACGCATTAGGTGTCGTGATAACGAACTGGATCGGTAGACCAGAACCCGCACCTGGCAGTTCTGGCATCTGGAATGCAGTTACTGCCATACCAGGAACATTACCCACCAAACCACCTACACGGTTTGCCACTTCAGATTGGCTAGCTTCACGCTCACTCCAAGGCACCATCGATGCGATACCAAAGGCTTGGTTTGAGTTAGGTACACCAGTAAATACCTGAGCAAACGAAACTTCTGGCTGGTCAGACAGAATTCGGTTTACGTCATTCATGGTATTTTGCATGAAGTCTAAGTTGGCATTCGATGGCGCTGTACCCATCAGCATGATTACGCCTTTATCTTCCGACGGGGCCAGTTCACTTGGAATGAACTTGAACAACGCTGGAAGGCTAGCAAATACGATAATAGCGAATGCAATCACCACAGGGCGGTGCTGCATTACCGCATTAAGCATTTTCGCGTAGCGGTTAGTCATTCGGTCTAGGAAACCATGTACTTTCTGCTCAAACTTGCTTGGCTCTTCGTTCGCCTTCAGCATTTTTGAACACATCATTGGAGACAGGGTTAATGCCACAATTCCCGATACAAATACCGCACCTGCTAGGGTTAACGCGAACTCTTTAAAGAGCGAGCCGGTGATACCACCCATTAGCGCAATCGGCGCGTATACTGCACCCAGCGTTAAGGTCATCGCAATTACTGGAACAGCAATTTCGCGGGTACCGATGATGGCAGCACGGAACGGAGATTCGCCAAGCTTAACGTGACGGTCGACGTTCTCCAGTACAACGATCGCATCATCTACCACTAGACCAATCGCAAGTACCATCGCCAGCAGCGTCATCAAGTTCCATGAGAAGCCCATCGCCTGCATTACCATAGCTACCCCGATTAGTGATAGCGGGATGGTAACGATAGGAATGATTACCGCACGGAACGAACCTAAGAATAGGGTGATAACCACTAATACGATCAGTGCCGCTTCAACGATAGTTTTGATTACTTCGTTGATGGATTCATTGATCGCGATAGTCGAGTCGTACATGACGTTCATTTTGATGTTGCTAGGCAGGTTGCGTTCTAGTTGAGGCAACAGATCCAGAACATCAGCAGCGATATTGATTGGGTTTGCACTTGGTGCCGCATTGATCGCTGCAACCACGGCTTCCTGACCATTCGCACTTGCGCGATAGACGTCGTGACTTTTCTCTAGGGTTACTTTGGCAATATCGCTTAGGCGGGTGATGTCACCTTCGTCTGAGCTCACTACTAGGTTCGACAGTTCTTCAACGTTAGATACCTGAGTATCGGCACTGCCGTTATACAGAACGAATTCACCGACAGCCTGACCAGTCGCCGACTGGTAGTTGTTGGCATTCAAGACGTTCATCACATCAGTCGCCGTTAGGCCAAGCGCCGCCATTTTGGCAGGGTCTAACCAAACGCGCAGTGCGTATTTCATACCACCGTAGAGATCAACCTTAGACACACCGTTTACGGTGAATAGCTGAGGATTGATTACACGCTCAAGGTAGTCAGTGATCTGACTTGAAGACAGCTCGTCACTGGTGAAACCAATGTAGAGTACCGCCGTCGTAGAACCGGTCGACATGGTTACCGTCGGATCTTCCGCTTCTTTAGGAAGCTGCGAACGAACCGAGTTGGTTTTGGCCAGAATGTCAGACAGTGCTGCGTTCGGGTCGGTGTTCAACTTCATGTTTACGGTAATCGTCGAGCTACCAAGCACCGATGACGAGGTCATGTAGTCGATATTGTCTGCCTGCGCGACGGCTTGCTCCAATGGCTGAGTAATAAAGCCTTGGATTAAGTCGGCACTGGCGCCGTAGTAACTCGTGGTGACGGTTACTACAGTATTTGTCATTTCAGGGTATTCACGAACCTGCATTTTGAATACGGCTTGTAAACCAAGCAGCGCTATCAAAAAGCTGATCGATACCGCTAAAACTGGACGTTTAATAAAAACATCAGTAAAGCGCATGAGGCCTCCAATTACAGCATTGGTGTTTCAGCTGGTGGAGTAGTTGCATCGCTTTCTACTACACGAACTTTTGCGTCGTTACTTAGACGAACCTGACCAGACGTGACAACTACATCACCAGGCTTCACGCCTTCTAGGATATGTGCGATGTCTTTAGTTCGCTCGCCCACTTTCACTACGTGTTGCTTAACGCGCTTCTCACCATCTTCTTCAGTGATGATGTAGACGTTGTCGCCGTATAGAGTGAAAGTAATTGCGGTTTGCGGCAGCGTTACTTGGTTATCTAGCTTAGGTAGGATGATGTTTGCGCGCGCAAACATACCGCTACGCAGTGTACCGTCGCTGTTTGGAATATCCGCTTGAACTTGGATCAGACCACTTTGGATGTTTACCGCAGGCTCGATTGCCGAGATTGAACCTTTGAAAGGCTTCTCTGGGTAAGCATCAACAAAAATATCGACTTCCTGGCCAAGGCTGATACGAGAGATATCCGTTTGAGAAACGGTAAAGCGCAGACGCATTACACTGGTGTCTTCTAAACGAACGATGTCAGTACCCGCTTGTAGGTATTGGCCTAGGTATACATTACGAATACCAACGACACCCGCAAATGGCGCTTTGATTTCACGGCGTTCGATTGAAGCTCTTAGGCTTTCAATATCTGCTGCCAGTGAGTAGTAGTTTGCTTCTGCTTCATCGTACGCTTCTTTAGAAATCGAGCCTTTTTTGTATAGGCCCTGGTAGCGTTTGTATTTTGCTTCTGCAGCAGGCAAGCGTGCTTGAGAGCTCTTCAAGTTCGCTTTTTCTACATCTGAATCCAATAGAACCAACGGTTGGTCTTGTTCTACTTGAGTACCAGAGTTGAATGCGATTTTGTCGATGACGCCGGCCGCTTCGTTAGAAATGGTCACACCTTGATTCGGTTCGATAAAGCCGATTGCTTCAATCACTGGAACCCAGTCAACGGGTTGAACTTCAGTCACCGTGACAGGGAACTCAGGTTCAGGGCGGTTAGCCAAGTACTCAGCGATTTTCTGCTGTTTGAATAGATTGAAACCTATCACGCTACCAAACAGTAGTATCGCGATAAGTAGCATAAAGAAAGTCCACTTTTTCATTCTGATAAGAACTCCAAATTAGTGTTTTGTAATCGCATCCCAGCTGGCTTCAATCGCGCCTTCAATCGCGTCTTGGTCCAGATGGTAATATCCGAGTGATTGTTTTCGAGCCAGAGTGACACTGACCTCTAAACTAAGTGCAGCTAACACTGGGTTGTCGAGGGATTTAAATACCCCTTGCTCGCGCCCTTCAGAGAAAAGCTGATCGACCTTGCTAAACATTTTGCGTTCGATCTCTTTGGTTTCGTGGCTACGAACACAAGGCAAAGAATCGTACTGAGCACGATTCTTCAGTGTTCCTAGGTTAGAGCCCGAAAGATCGAAAATGTTTAACCACATTTTGCGAAAACGTTCTTTTAGCGTCATAGAGCTTTCAACACCACGCTGAATAATCTCAGCGTTGCGTTGTATGACGGCCAAACGAACTTGTCGCAACAAGTCGTCCTTATCAGAGAAGTAGCGGTAAATCGTTCCTGCAGCAACGCCCGCTTCTTTGGCGAGTTTATGCATCGAGAGCCCCTGAAAGCCTGATTCTGCAATCAGTTTCTCAGCGGCATCTATGATTTTTTGTCTTTTGTCTACCATAGGATCAGAATCAGACATAGTTTACATTTAGCTGTCAGTGAATGAACGTTCATTCATTATAGTGCAAAAGGTATAGGTATATGCAACCTATTATTTCGCTTAATGGGTGAAAATCTTGTCAACGAGAGCGTAGCAATCGCACTGTTGCAGCATTATTATAGTCGCCAATTTCCATTACCATCCTGAGAACGCTATGAAGCTGAACCCAAATCAAGACGCAGCGGTAAAATACGTTTCTGGTCCGTGCCTAGTACTGGCGGGGGCTGGGTCGGGTAAAACCCGTGTAATTACCAATAAAATTGCTTATTTGGTTCAGCAGTGTGGTTACAAGGCACGTAACATTGCTGCTGTGACATTTACCAATAAAGCCGCGCGTGAAATGAAAGAGCGTGTTGGCCAGACGCTGGGCAAACAAGAAGCAAAAGGCTTAATGGTGTCGACGTTCCACACACTGGGCTTGAATATTATTCGTCGCGAGTACAAAGCACTGGGCCTTAAGGCTGGCTTCTCACTGTTTGATGACCAAGACCAGTTAGCGTTACTGAAAGAGCTGACCGAAAAGCAATTGGATGGTGATAAAGATCTGCTGCGTCAGTTACTCAGCTCTATTTCCAACTGGAAAAACGACATGTTGACGCCAGAGCAAGTGAAAGCGCGCGCGCAAGGCGAGCAGCAACAGCTGTTTGCTTTTTGCTTTGAGATGTACCAAAAGCAGATGAAAGCCTATAACGCGCTCGATTTTGACGACCTCATTTCATTGCCTGTTCTTTTACTGCGCACTAACGAAGAAGTGCGTCAGCGCTGGCAAAATCGTATTCGTTACTTGCTGGTAGATGAGTACCAAGATACCAATACCAGCCAGTATGAACTGGTGCGTTTAATTGTTGGTGAGCGTGGTCGCTTGACGGTAGTAGGGGACGATGACCAGTCGATTTACTCCTGGCGTGGTGCTAAACCGCAGAACTTGGTGTTGCTTGGTGAAGATTACCCGAACTTGAGGCTGATTAAGCTTGAGCAGAACTACCGTTCAACCAGCCGCATCCTACGTGCTGCGAACATCTTGATTGCCAATAACCCACACGTTTACGAGAAGTCACTATTCTCAGAGATCCCTGATGGTGAAAAGCTCAAAGTGTTGCTGGCGAAAAATGAAGAGCATGAGGCCGAACGGGTGACTGGTGAGCTCATTGCGCATAAGTTCCTCAATCGCACTGAGTATCGTGATTACGCCATCTTATATAGAGGCAATCACCAATCGCGTTTGATCGAAAAGTCACTGATGCAAAACCGAGTGCCTTATAAATTGTCGGGTGGCACTTCATTTTTCGCTCGTGCGGAAATCAAAGACATCATGGCTTACCTGCGTGTGTTAGTGAATCCCGATGATGACAATGCGTTTCTTCGTATTGTAAATACACCGCGCCGTGAGATTGGCCCTGTAACGCTAGAAAAGCTCGGCAGCTACGCCAATATGCGAGGTAAGAGTTTGTTTGAAGCCAGCTTTGAGATTGGCCTCGAGCAGCATCTCACTGGTCGAGGCTTGGAAAACTTGCGTCGTTTTACTCAGTGGATTGTGTCTATTTCAGATAACGCCGAACGCGGCAATACGGTAGATGCGGTACGTTCATTAGTTCGCGACATCAACTACGAAGACTGGCTATACGAAACGTCGGCGAGCCCGAAAGCGGCAGAGATGCGCATGAAAAACGTATCCGATCTTTATTCTTGGATTGTCGCTGACCTAGAAGGTGATAACTACGACCAGGAGGAGAAGACGCTCAAGGAAGTGGTTCAGCGCCTGACTCTACGTGACATGATGGAGCGAGGAGAAGAAGATGAAGACAGCGATGCAGTACAACTGATGACTTTGCATGCGTCAAAAGGTCTGGAGTTTCCTTATGTCTATTTGATTGGTAGTGAAGAAGGGATATTACCGCACCAAACCAGTATTGACGAAGACAACGTCGAAGAAGAGCGTCGCTTGATGTATGTGGGGATTACTCGCGCACAAAAAGAGCTGACCTTCACCATGTGTAAAGAACGCCGCCAGTTTGGTGAGTTGATTAAGCCGACACAGAGCCGATTCTTAGATGAGTTGCCATTTGATGATGTGGAATGGGAGCAAACCAAAAAGCCGGTTTCTGCTGAAGAGAGAATGGAAAAAGGCCAAGCTCATATTGCTAACTTAAGGGCAATGTTTAAGAAGTAAAAAGTGCTCTTCTATATAGAGGAAATAAAAAAGGCTTGAGTTAATTGCTCAAGCCTTTCTTTTATTAATCGATTGTTGGGTCACTCAACGTTTGTGAGTTATAGACCTTTGATCATGTGATCAATTGCCGCAACGATTTCATCGTCTGAACAGTCCATACAAGAACCTTTCGCTGGCATTGCGTTGAAGCCGTTAATCGCGTGGTCTTTTAGTACGTCTTTACCCTGTGCGATACGCGGAGCCCAGTCACCCGCATCACCTGTTTTTGGTGCGCCGCTTACGCCTGAGCTGTGACATGCAGTACAGAACATACCGTAAACTGTTGCACCATCACGAGGGCCAGTTGGTTCTGCTGCTACAGGCTCGCTACCCGCTAGGTAAACATCGCCGACTGGTTTGATGCGCTCTGCGATTGCATCGTATTCTTCTTGGCTCACGTCAGCTGCAAATGCTGCTGTAGAAAAAGTTAAAGCAGCGAACAAAACGCTGATCATTCGTCGAGACATATCCATAAAACTCACTTCACATTCCCAAGGTAAGTGCGTGCTTACCAATTTATATTGTCTAGAGTGTATGTTTTGATTCAAATAGCACTATTGCTGTTAAATCAATGTAAATAATGGGTGATTATATCCTGTTAACTTGTTGCAATAAACAACAAGTTACTGCCTTTATATGGGGAATAACTTCTGAAATAGGTCTTTGTCACACTTTAATTGCCCAAAAAGGAATCAAACGGGAAAAAAAGTTGAAAAAGTACTAGACGGCATAGTGTGATATACGTATTATTCCACTCCGCCGATAGGGCATGCGCCCGTAGCTCAGCTGGATAGAGCGTTGGCCTCCGGAGCCAAAGGTCGAAGGTTCGAATCCTTTCGGGCGCGCCATCCGGACGCTTATTAAGGTAAGTGAAATTGGCAATATAATGGTGGCTATAGCTCAGTTGGTAGAGCCCTGGATTGTGATTCCGGTGGTCGCGAGTTCGAATCTCGTTAGCCACCCCATTATTTCGGTAGCTTCGGCTTCCTATCTTGATTCAGTTCGAGATGAAATTGGAAATTGCTTTAATAGCAGTATAACCAAGTAAAAAATACATCGTCGGTGAATAGCGCAGCTTGGTAGCGCATCTGGTTTGGGACCAGAGGGTCGGGGGTTCGAATCCCTCTTCACCGACCACTATCTATTTCTTGGGTTATCTTGATAACGTAAGAATGGGTCGGGGGTTCGTCAGTTCCTTGAATTGGCTCTCCACCGGCTACAATTTCAATAATCGCAACAGCGGTTATAAAAAAGAATCAGTGGTGGCTATAGCTCAGTTGGTAGAGCCCTGGATTGTGATTCCGGTGGTCGCGAGTTCGAATCTCGTTAGCCACCCCATTGATTTCGGTGAATAGCGCAGCTTGGTAGCGCATCTGGTTTGGGACCAGAGGGTCGGGGGTTCGAATCCCTCTTCACCGACCATCATTAGAAAGCCTCGTCAGAAATGACGAGGCTTTTTTACTTTTGAGTTCTACTCTATATTGATTCGAACCAAATGGGGTTCGTCTGATGTTCAAGGTATGTCTCTTCACCGATCAGCATTAGAAGCCCTGTTCGAAAGAACAGGGCTTTTTGCATTCTGGTTTATATTGATTCGCACCAAATGGGGTCCGCCTGATGTTCAGGTATGTCTCTTCACCACCAGTATTAAAAACTCGTCATAAATGACGAAGCTTTTTATTCTCCAGCAGTGAGTTGCTGTGCTCGAAAAGGGAAAAGGCAGGCTGTTTGTCTCTGCTCTATCTGCTTTTCTCTATTGTTGTGACTTTGATTAAGCTTACGTCAAAAAGTCTCGGCGATATCGTTAAATGAAGACCAATATCACACCAGATACTTAGTGTTCTTCTATGCTTTGCAGTTGTTCCAATACCTATGGTCTATAAGTCTAGGTTTGTATTTAGATAAATTTATCAGTGTAATATTCTGTAATAAAACTTAAATATTAGTGTTAAGTGCTGGGTGTATTTATCTGGTTGGATTATGTTTCTGCTATGTTAATGCTTGAGTGGTTTTAACTACTGATGATTTATTCTCTGCCTTAAGTTTATATTGTTTTATAAAAACCGCTCTCTATGGCCAATCTAACTACAGAGTAAGGCTGTGTCTCCTCTTGCTCTGCATTGGTCTTACCAATAGTTAATGCATGCAAAATGCATAGTTATGTCGTTAAGCTGCTCTATTTTAATTCGAACTCGACTTTTTATACTCTATATGTTGCTTTTCTGTGAAATATTTGCCAAATTGATGACCTTGTAAATTGTCAGAACAATATACTGACAAGAATGGATTCAATGTAATACCAGCTCAGTTTCATATTTGAGTTGGTATCAGACAAGGCAGAAAACTGTCAAAGCAGTAGAGGTCTGATTAATGTCACTTTTAGAAGTTAAAAATCTTCGAATAGAGTATCCGTCTCGCCATGGCGTGCACGCGGCGGTGAAGTCACTATCATTTAATATAGAGCGTGGCGAAATTGTCGGTGTAGTAGGGGAATCTGGTGCAGGTAAATCCACTGTGGGTAACGCGGTGATTGACTTGTTGAGCCCTCCTGGCCGTATCGCGAGTGGTGACGTTTTCCTTGATGGAGAGAAGGTATCTGGCCTAACTCCTGAACAGATGCGCAAAGTACGCGGTTCTAAAATTGGATTCATTTTCCAAGATCCAATGACCTCTCTAAACCCACTCTTTACGGTTGAGCAGCAGCTGACTGAAACGATTCATGCCAACATGAAAGTGACAGAAGAAGAAGCGTATCAACGCGCGCTGTCATTGATGAATCAAGTAGGTATCCCGCAGCCTGAAAACCGATTGAAGCAGTATCCTCACCAGTTCTCTGGTGGTATGCGCCAACGTGTTGTTATCGCAATTGCGTTAGCTGGCGAGCCAGACCTAATTATTGCTGATGAACCAACCACCGCATTGGATGTTTCGATTCAGGACCAAATTCTAAGCTTGATCCGTGAATTGTGTATCAAGAACAACGTTGGTTGTATGTTGGTAACCCACGATATGGGTGTGGTATCTAACGTCACTGATCGCGTTGCGGTTATGTACCGTGGTGATTTGGTTGAGTTCGGTCCAACGAAAAAAGTACTTGGCGATCCCGACCATCCATACACGCGCAGCCTTATTTCTGCTGTTCCTCGATCAGACGTAAAACTTTCTCGTTTCCCATTGGTGAGCTACATCGAAGAAGCCCACGAAATGGAACCACTGGATGTGAAAAACCACTGGTTAGGTCAGAGCCAAGATCACCGAGATTACAGTGGTTCACTGCTTACTGTAGAGAACGTTAACCTACGTTTTGTCACCAAAGATTCGTTATTTGAAAGTCGCCGAGAGTACGTGCAAGCATCAAACAATGTCAGCTTTGAAGTGTTCGAAGGTGAGACATTTGGTCTAGTAGGTGAGTCAGGTTCGGGCAAATCGACCATCGCTCGTGTGATTGCCGGCTTATATGCGCCAAACTCTGGCAAAGTGACGTTTGAAGGTATCGATTTAACCAGCTTGAAGTCGGAAAATGAGCGTCGACCGCTGCGCCGTCAAATGCAGATGGTATTCCAAAACCCGTACACTTCAATGAACCCGCGTATGAAGATTTTCGATATCATTGCGGAGCCAATTCGTTTCCACAAACTGACACGTAATGAAACGGAAACCAGACAGATCGTCAACGATCTATTGGATCACGTAGGCCTAGGAAAAATGGCTGGCGTGAAGTATCCACACGAATTTTCTGGTGGTCAGCGCCAACGTATCTCTATTGCACGTGCACTGGCAACCCGCCCACGTTTATTGATTTGTGATGAACCAACGTCTGCTCTGGATGTATCGGTTCAAGCACAGATCCTTAACCTACTGAAAGACCTTCAGGATGAGCTAAACCTCACCATGCTGTTTATTAGTCACGATTTACCAGTGATTCGCCAAATGTGTGATCGCGTGGGTGTGATGCAGATGGGGACGCTATTGGAAGTGGCTCCTACCGAGCAACTGTTCCAATCGCCTCAGCATGAATACAGCAAACAACTGATTTCTTTAATGCCTGAATTTACAGGCTTAAGAGAAGAAGTAAAAACGGCGTAAGTCGTGACCATACCTTTGGTATAAAGCCAAGCGAGCTTGGCGTTAATAAACAGAAGCAAACACAACAACTAGGGATTTGGATTCCCGCATAAGGAGTTATGCAATGAAAACCATGAAAAGCAAACTAGCAGTGGCTTTGATGGCAGCAGGCCTAAGCTTTAGCGCAGCGGCAGCAGATATCACAGTAGCGTATGACGCAGACCCAGTATCGCTTGACCCGCATGAGCAGCTATCTGGCGGCACGCTACAAATGTCTCACATGGTATTTGATCCACTAGTTCGTTACACACAGAAATTGGATTTTGAACCTCGTCTAGCTGAAAAATGGGAGCGTGTAGATGACACGACTTTCCGTTTCTCTCTACGTAAAGGCGTGAAGTTCCACTCTGGTAACGAGCTAACAGCAGATGATGTGGTTTGGACGTTCGACCGTCTGAAAAACTCTCCAGACTTTAAAGCTATCTTCGAACCGTACGAAAAGATGGTTAAAGTTGACGACTACACCGTAGAGCTAGTTTCTAAAGGCGCTTACCCACTAGTGCTTCAAACAGCGACTTACATCTTCCCAATGGACAGCAAGTTCTACTCTGGTAAGACAGAAGATGGCAAAGACAAGTCTGAAGTGGTTAAGCACGGTAACTCGTTCGCTTCAACCAACGTTTCTGGTACTGGTCCATTCATCGTGACTCAGCGCGAGCAAGGCGTAAAAGTAACGTTTGAGCGCTTTGGCGATTACTGGGACAAAGACACGGGTAACGTTGACAAGCTAACTCTAGTACCAATCAAAGAAGACGCAACACGTGTTGCTGCACTTCTTTCTGGTGACGTAGATATGATTGCTCCAGTAGCACCAAACGATCACAAGCGTGTGAAAGGTGCAAATGGCGTTGACCTAGTAACACTACCAGGTACTCGTATCATCACGTTCCAAATGAACCAAAACAGCAATGAAGCACTTAAAGATGTTCGCGTTCGTCAAGCGATTGTTCACGCAGTGAACAACGAAGGTATCGTGAAGAAAATCATGAAAGGCTTCGCTACTGTTGCTGGTCAACAAGGTCCTGAAGGTTACGCAGGCTACCAAGCTGATCTAGTGCCACGCTACGACCTGAAGAAAGCGAAAGAGCTAATGAAGGAAGCGGGCTACGAAGATGGCTTCACGCTAACTATGATGGCACCTAACAACCGCTACGTTAACGATGCGAAAATCGCACAAGCGACAGCGGCAATGCTTTCTAAGATCGGCATCAAAGTTGACCTGAAGACAATGCCTAAAGCGCAGTACTGGCCTGAGTTCGATAAGTGTGCAGCAGACATGCTAATGATCGGCTGGCACTCAGATACAGAAGATTCAGCGAACTTCTCTGAGTTCCTAACCATGACTCGTAACGAAGAGACTGGTAAAGGCCAATACAACTGTGGTCACTACTCAAACCCAGAGCTAGATGAACTAGTAACGGCGTCTAACGTAGAAACTGACCCAGCGAAACGTGCAGAAATGCTACAGAAAGTAGAAGCAACGCTATACAACGAAGCAGCGTTCGTTCCTCTACACTGGCAGAACCTAGCATGGGGCGCGAAATCTAACGTAGATATCGCTCCAATCGTAAACGCGATGAACTTCCCTTACTTCGGTGACCTAGTTGTTAAGTAACAACTCACTGTAAAAGTTAAGTATTCAGGCGTCCACATGGAAGCTTGAATACTGGGAAAGATAGGGTGCCTAGCTTTGTTTCAGTCGGGCTAGGCACCGTAATTCAGACTGAAATCTATGGATAGTTTAAGGGGCAAGGAATGTTTTCGTTTCTGGTCAAGCGCCTGTTTCAGGCACTGATAGTGATGTTTGTGATCAGTTTGGTGGCGTTTGCCATTCAGGATAACCTGGGTGACCCGTTGCGTGAGCTTGTGGGGCAGTCGGTTTCGGAAGCAGAGCGTCAAGCACTGCGTGATGAACTGGGCCTAAATGATCCCTTCGTTACAAAATACACTCGTTTTGTAGGCGCAGCTCTACAGGGCGATCTTGGTACTTCATACTTCTTCAAGCGTCCTGCTGTTGAAGTGATTTTAGATAAATTAGTTGCGACGCTCGAGTTGGTGTTCGGCGCAACCTTAATCATTGTCGTGTGTTCTATTCCACTCGGTGTCTACTCTGCCATTCACCCAAAAAGTATATTTACCAAAGCAGTAATGGCGTTCAGTAGTATCGGGATTTCAATACCGGTCTTCTTAACCGCGATAATGTTGATGTATGTTTTCTCTATCGAACTCGGCTGGTTGCCGTCCTATGGGCGGGGTGAAACCGCCAACGTATTAGGCTGGGAGTCGGGTTTCTTCACGCTTGATGGCTTAGCGCACCTAATCTTGCCTTGTATTGCACTGGCGTCCATCATGCTGCCACTGTTCATCCGTTTGGTACGTTCTGAAATGCTAGAAGTGCTGAGCTCTGAATACATTAAGTTTGGTAAGGCGAAAGGCTTAGCGCTTAATAAAATCTACTACCAGCACGCACTGAAAAATACCATGCTACCGGTACTGACAGTCGGTGGTGTTCAAATTGGTACTATGGTGGCTTACACCATCCTTACTGAGACCGTATTCCAGTGGCCTGGTACGGGCTTCCTTTTCCTAGAAGCAATTAACCGTGTAGATACTCCGCTTATCACTGCTTACGTTATCTTCGTTGGCCTGATTTTCGTTGTGACTAACACGATCGTTGACTTGCTGTACGGTGTGATCAACCCAACCGTGAACCTAACTGGTAAAGGAGCTTAATAATGGAACAAGTATCAGCAGCTCCATCTCGTTGGGAGCGTTTCAAACAGTCGGATTTTCTGTATTACTTTAAGCGCGATAAAGTCGCTATGGCGAGCTTTAGTGTGTTTATGGTGTTCTTGGTGTTGGCACTTGCTGCACCGATTCTGTCACCGACGGACCCTTACGACTTATCATCGATCGATATCATGGACTCAGAGCTGCCTCCATCATGGATGGAAGATGGCGATGAGCGTTTCGTTCTGGGTACTGACGAGCAAGGTCGCGATATTCTTTCGACTATTCTTTATGGCTCGCGCTTATCGCTAACGATTGGTTTCTTAGCGGTTGGCCTACAACTGGTTCTCGGTATTATTATTGGTCTGTCTGCGGGTTACTTCGGTGGCCGTATCGATAGTTTCCTAATGCGCTTCGCGGATGTTCAGTTATCGTTCTCAACCATGATGGTTGCGATCATTGTGTCGGCGATCTTTAAAGCTAGTTTCGGCAGTGACTTCTACAGTCAGTATGCGGTCGTGATGCTGGTGGTGATCATCGGTGTGGCTGAATGGCCTCAGTATGCACGTACTATTCGTGCATCAGTACTGGCTGAGAAGAAGAAGGAATACGTCGAAGCAGCTCGTGTCATGGGCTTCAAAGCACCACGTATCATGTTCCGCCACATTCTGCCGAACTGCCTGTCACCAATCTTGGTTATTTCTACCGTACAGGTGGCGAATGCAATCATGTCGGAAGCGGCACTATCGTTCCTAGGTTTAGGCCTACCGGTAGACCAGCCGTCATTGGGTGCCTTGATCAGCATTGGCTTTAACTACATCTTCTCAGGTGCTTGGTGGATCACTGCATTCCCTGGCATCGTACTGGTTACTCTTGTTTTGGTTATTAACCTACTTGGTGACTGGTTACGCGACGTATTTAACCCTAAAATCTACAAAGGGTGATCGGAGCCAATTGATTTCTAATCAATAATCTACCTAAACTAGAGTCGTAAGCAATTACGGCTCTTTTTTTGCATTGTTTTTATAGTAATGATGTCACGGCAAGGTTGGTGTGAGCAGGATGGCACGCACTTCTTGCGGCGAATGATGTATTCACGTTTTCTCAACACTGAACGTGAAAGAATATCGCAGTAGATAAGGTTTAGTAGAGAGTATGGATAGTAAAATGGCAGCCAAGTCGATCACGGCTTTAACCAAGCTTTTGAGCGTTGCTGTATTGGCTTTACCGGCTATTTCCAGCCCAGCAATGGCAGAAGAGTTCCTTTGCGATGCAACTCAAGCATCCACCAGTCAACTTCCTGTTCTCGACAAATCTTGCCCAATAGGCAAGGGATTGTGGGGCAAGCAACAGCCGAAAGGGCAAGAATCTGTATTCTGGATTCAATGTGGGGTCTATTCGAAACCTCTACCGTTAGCCAAAGCAGCAAAACTGTACGAAAAAATTTCTGTCGATGTTTGGGCTAAGCCTGAAGCAAAAGGCTACCGCTGTTTGATTGGGCCGTACAACGAGTTTGCCAAAGCCAGCACAGAGCTACGCAAGGTAAAGAAAGTATCAGGTTACAAGGAAGCCTTCATTCGTGAAGTGGTTAAAGGGACGAAAGCGAAACCACAAGTGGCAATGGAGTCGAAACCTGCTGCTAAGGTAGTAGCAGCCAAACCAGCCACAAAACCATCAGCTTCTAAAACCAATAAAGCAGAGCCTACCAAGACAGCGGCGACTAAAGCACCTGTAGCGAACCCACAGAGCGCCCCTGTCGCAAAAGCATTACCTGTAGTGGGTGCAGACAAACCAAGCAACGATATCGACATTCGCCTTAGTACCACTGTCTCTGGGCTGAAATACGCCGTGCCGTACAAAATGATGCACAAAGAGTTCTATATGGAACATAGCTTGCCTTGGAACCGTATGAACTACCAAACTGCGAGCAAAACCTGCAGTAGCCTAGCGATGCGCTTACCCGTCGAAGCAGAGTGGAAGCAGTTGCTGGAATCCAAAGTCATGGAAACGGAAAAGTGGCCAATGCACCTGCCGTACTGGGGCTTTGCCAAAAAAGGGCTATTTACCAGCGGAAAAATCAGCCAGTTGAAAGGGACTTCGCTACTCAATGTGATTTGCGTGAAATAGCTGCAGAGGGTAACTAGTCTTTGGCACCATCCACTAAATCTAAATAGCGTTTTTCGACAAACTCTTTTTCTTTAGTCATGTGCTCAAGCTGGAGCAGCGTGTTTTGTAGCTCTTGTTGCATGCTTTCTAGTTCTTCTGAGTTACCACCGCCTTGATCGGCCAACTCTTTATATTGTTCGATGGTTTCCAGCAATTCTTTCTTCTCGGCTTGATAGCCTTGTGCCATTTCATAGAAACCGCCCGCTTTGCTTATCTGAATATATTCTTCTTCTAGTTTCTCGAACTCTTTCTCTACTGCGGCTTTTTCTTCACGCAAGCTCTCTACCGTATCATTTTGGTCGAATAGCTTTTTACGGGTCATTTTGAGCCCTTTCACGCTCTTATCTAGGTCGCCTTTGAGTTTGCGGATCAGCTTATGGGACTTGTTGAGCTTTTTATTGAGTTCATCGATAGACGCTTGGTCTTCTGGGCTAATATTACCCCCGGTCGATTTTTGAATGATGGCGACTTGCTGCTCAAGCGCTTTTTGAATCTGGATTAAGTCGTTCAGCGTATCGCCATTTTCAGAGGTGTAGTTGAGTGCGTTATCCACTGATTGTTGGCACAACTGGAGCGTGGCAGGGTCCAAACCATCAGCTCCAGAGGCGGGCTGAGAGAACTTTTGAGCAAACTTTCTAAACTCACGGATGATAAGGAGCAAGATCAGAAACCACATCAGCAAGATGACTAAGCCGAGATCAATCGCCAGTATGGATAACACTTTCTCTGTGAGTAGTTCCTGTATTGACATTTTTAACACCCAGAACAGTTAGTTTCTCTCGGGGTAAGTTTAGTTGTTACTGAAAAATGTGCCTATACTTTGAACAGGTTAGGGCTAGAAAAGCATGCTGTGAAAATATTAATTGTTGATGATAGCAAGGCGACCGTAGAGATAATTCGACGCGCATTAGAGGCGTTCGACTACCGCCGCTTAACAATTCAGACCGCTGAAAATGGAGTGAAAGCTCTAGAGATCGTTGAGAGCTGGCACCCTGATATTGTGCTGACCGATTGGTATATGCCGGAAAAAAGCGGCTTAGAGCTAACCAAAGAAATCATGCAGCTTAATCAAGGCATTAAGGTTGCGATGCTCACCACTGTCGATGACCCGCCACATATTAAACAAGCCGAAAACGCAGGGGCCTTGTTCGTTCTATCGAAGCCATTCGACGACGAAGCCCTGCATCGAGAGCTTCGCCCACTGGTATATTCCATAGAGCAGGGGCTATTGGATGCGGGTGAAGGAGTCGAAGTTCATGAAGAGCTCGCCCTTCCAAAACTCACTCAACTAGAAAAATTGCTGAAAAAGGCCGTCGGGGATGGCATCACCCTTAAAGCGATTCCGCAGCAACCGTTCGATGAAACCAAAGTGCCGTGCTTAATGGCGATCTATGCCGACCCCGATACTCAAAAACCTCGCGCGGTGGCGTTGCTCGATATGCATGCCATTTGCGTTATGGCTCAAGGTTCATCAAAAATTTCTCCTCAACAACTCAAACAGGCTCTAGGTAGCCAGACTTTGAGTAACGAGATGGCTGAAAGCTGTCAAAAGGTACTTGAAGCGTCATCGTTGGCATTTCTGGATAACCAAACCCGTAAGAGCTTGAAGCTGAAGAACGTCAGCTTTGTCGCCAAAGCCTTCGATAAGTTGGAAGTGCTGTATGGAAAAGGGGCTGACAAGCGCATCGATTTTTCCTGTGAGCTAGAAGGCTTCGAAGCAGGAAAAATTACCTTGGTTGGTTTTTAATTCCACACCTAACACACTTCTCTCCCTCAATTACAGAACTAAGCTTGTGTCGAGTGATGCAAGTTGGTAATAATGTTACAAGTAACATTATTACCAACTCAAATGACGGCTCAATAAAAACTCTATGTCTCAACAAAATAAAAAGAACCGCACAACGCTTCAGGATGTCGCAGATAAAGTGGGCGTAACAAAGATGACGGTATCACGCTACATGCGTAATCCCGAATCCGTGGCTGAAAAAACTCGCGTTAAAATCGCTGCAGTGATCGAGGAAGTAGGCTATATCGAAAACCGTGCACCCGCTATGCTATCGAAGTCTTCCAGTAAAGCGATTGGTGTGCTGTTGCCATCATTATCAAACCAAATTTTCGCGTCTTTCGTTCAAGGTATTGAAACCGTCACGCGTGCCAATGGCTATGAAACGTTGCTGGCACACTTTAGCTATGATGTGGAAGAAGAAGAGCGCAAGATTGCCTCTTTGCTGTCGTACCAAGTGGATGGACTTATCTTAACTGAGAGTCACCACACTCCGCGTACTTTGCAGATGATTAAGAATGCTGGTGTACCTGTGGTAGAAACGATGGAATTGCCTGAAGCGCCAATTGATATGGCGGTCGGATTGGACCACGTTGATGCGTCTTACCATGTTGTGAAGCGCATGATAGAAGCCGGCAAGCGTTCAATTGCTTACTTTGGCGCACGATTGGATACTCGTACTCAGCTCCGTATGCAAGGCTATGATCGAGCGATGCAGGAAGCTGGGCTTGAGGTTAAACACATTCTTACCGAGGAGCACTCAAGTTTCTCGCTCGCCGATGCTCTGCTCGATAAAGCGCTTGCCGAGCACTCAGATCTGGATGGGGTATTTTGTACTAACGATGACATTGCGATTGGTACCTTACTCAGTGCCCAAAAGCGTGGGATTCAAGTGCCTCAGCAATTGTCGGTTGTGGGCTACAATGCGTTGGATATTGGCCAAACAATCAGTCCTAAACTGACCAGTGTCGATACACCCCGTTTTCAGATTGGTGAAAAGAGTGCCGAACTCCTATTGGCTCGCCTAAAAGGCGAAGAAGTAGAACAGTCCATTGTCGATATGGGCTACCAGATCACTGAAGGCGAGAGCATCTAATCGCTTTGAATGAATAGGAACAACGTAAAGGGCGAAGCCAATGGCTTCGCCCTTTTTGTCGTTATTGTTCCGTCCAGAAAGATGTCTAGACGATAAAACTAGCCCCTTGCTCTGCGCTGGATACGTTATGTCGCATCACACTAAACAAGTTACGTCCCCAAGTTTGCTGTTCAGATTCAGTGTTCACGCTTAATGTGTCACGGCCACTGGTGTCTGTAAGGTTATTCAGTTCGCCTGACTGACAATCAAGGCGGATAATGTCACCATCGCGCACCAAACCAATCGCTCCACCACGCAGTGCTTCTGGAGAAAGGTGGATAGCAGAAGGAATCTTGCCTGATGCGCCAGATAAGCGCCCATCTGTCACCAATGCCACTTGGAAACCGTATTTTTGCACATTACCTAGAATTGGCATTAGTTTGTGCAGCTCAGGCATACCGTTGGCTGCAGGGCCATTGTGAGTCACAACAACAATACAGTCTTGGTTGAGCTCGCCACGCTGATAGGCTGCTTCGACTTGATGCTGGCATTGGAACACTTTAGCTGGCGCTTCAATAATGCGTTGGTCTTCTTTCACAGCCGAGACTTTTACTACCGCATTACCCAAATTACCTTTTAGTACACGTGTGCCGCCAGTAGCTTGGAATACCTTGTCTGGTGCTGCGATTACATCGCTATCGCCTGATTGCTGGCAAGCTACCCATTGCAGCTGACCGTTTTGGATCTCCGGTAAGCTCATTTGGCTGGCAAAGTCACCAAATGCTGGTGTTACGTCGCGGTGGAGTAGGTCAGATTGATCTAACCGTTGTAATAGTGCCGGTACGCCCCCCGCTTGCTGGAAGGCATTCATGTCCGCTGGTCCATTTGGATAGACGCGGGCGAGCAGCGGCACCACTTCAGACAGATCACTGATGTCTTGCCAAGTTAAGATAAGTCCAGCAGCGCGAGCGACCGCGACCATATGAATACTATGGTTGGTGCTGCCCCCTGAAGCCAGCAGTGCGATGATACCGTTGATGAGGCTCTTTTCAGTTACGACTTCCGATAATGGGCGGAAGTGCGCCGAACCTTCAGTCATGGATGCGATTTTCATGGCTGCGTGCTCAGTTAATGCTTGGCGAAGCTCCGAATGTGGGTGAACAAAGGCGGACCCCGGTAGCATTAGGCCCATGGCTTCAAAGACCAGCTGGTTGGTATTGGCAGTGCCATAGAAAGTACAGGTGCCCGGCGAGTGATAAGCGCGGCACTCCATATCGAGTAGCGCATCTTTACCCACTTCACCCGCAGCGTATTTCTGGCGAACATCGACTTTCTCTTCGTTGCTGATCCCCGTCGCCATTAAGCCTGCCGGTATAAATGCAGTAGGGAGGTGAGCATAAGAGAGGGCGCCCATCAGTTGCCCCGGTGCGATCTTGTCGCAGATCCCCAGCAGCAGAGTAGAGTCAAATACGTTATGGCTTAGGGACATCGCTGTCGACTGGGCAATTAAGTCTCTGGAAAACAGAGACATATCCATACCAGCTTGGCCTTGAGTCACCCCATCACACATCGCTGGAACACAGCCTGCGACTTGCGCAGTATGACCATACTGAGCCAGTACCTGTTTGATTTGATCAGGGTAGTGCTGATAGGGCTGGTGGGCGCTGAGCATATCGTTGTAGGAGCTGATCAATGCAACATTGGACTGAGTGAAATCGAGGATCGATTTTTTCTCGCTTGAGCAAGAAGCCGCCACCGCATGTGCTAGATTTCCGCAGGACAAACCTGCTCGGCCCTTGCCTAAAGCGGCTTGAGCTTGCGTGCGTTTGAGAAACTCAGTACGTGTTGCTTGGCTGCGGTTACGTAATCGTTCCGTCACCGCCAAAATTACAGAATGAGTCATTATGCTACCTCTTGGCTTTGCGTTAGGCCTGCGGCCGCACGCTCGACCACATCACTAATCTCACCATCAATGTTGATGACTAGAGTTTGTGGTTCATGGTCTGGGCGTTCTAAGGTTTCGAACTGGCTCTTCACCATGTTTTCCTTCATGAAGTGGCCTTGGCGCTTTCTCATTCGTTCAAGGATTAGCTCTTGATTGCCATCAAGGAACAGAAACGTCACGTTATGGTTACCTTCACGGATTTGATCTCGGTACTTTTTCTTTAGTGCCGAACAAACAATGATGCCATGTTCGTTTTTGCTTTCTAAGCTATAAGCAGCATCACGGATACGTTCCAGCCACGGCTTACGATCTTCGTCATCTAGCGGTTGACCCGATGACATCTTTTGAATATTTGCTCGTGGATGAAGATCGTCTCCATCAATAAATTTACGCCCGAGCTTCTTTGCTAGATGCTCGCCAACGGTGCTTTTTCCGCATGCGCAGACGCCCATTACGATGACACTACTACCAGCCATAACCTATCCTCATAACAAATTTGCGCGTGATCCCAATTTTGGCATTCACTTAAAAATATGGGTTTATCTTATTCATGTTATCGGTAACATGTTACCGGTAACTAAAATAAATGTGAACTACAACACAAACAATAATTTTTGAAAGGTGAACTTATGGAGCAGCTAGCCCAAGCCTCTGACCCAACCTACTTACTGACGATTGCAGCCCTTGCTATTGCTGCGTTGTTGGTATTGATTATTAAACTGAAAGTGCACGCGTTCGCGTCTCTGACCATTGTCAGCTTGCTGACTGCGTTGGCGACTGGCGTTACGACAGACCAAGTGGTGCCAACCATGATGGGAGGGTTCGGTGGAACACTTGCCTCGGTTGCATTGCTGGTTGGTCTTGGTGCCATGATTGGTAAAATTCTTGAAGTGACTGGCGGTGCAAAAGTGCTGGCAGATACTTTGATTGGTCGCTTTGGTAAAGAGCGCGCGCCATTCGCTTTAGGTGTAGCGTCACTCTTGTTCGGCTTCCCAATCTTCTTTGATGCCGGCCTTGTGGTGATGATGCCTATCATCCTAAGTGTTGCTGCGCGATTTGGCGGCTCTCCGATTAAATATGCTCTGCCATCTGCTGGTGCATTTGCGGTAATGCACGGTTTTGTTCCTCCACACCCAGGCCCAGTTGCAGCCGCGGATTTCCTAGGCGCGAATATTGGTTTGCTGCTAGTGGTAGGTATTCTCGTTGCTATTCCAACTTGGTACTTCGGCGCTTACCTATACGGTTTATATGCAGGTAAGAAATTTGATATCCCACTTTCGAAAGCGTTCTTCAACAGCGACACGGTAGTGGATGAGTCTAAGCTGCCTAAGTTCGGCACAGTAATGAGCATCCTTGTGCTCCCTGTCATTCTTATCTGTTTAGATACAGGCCTAAATACATTGGCGGTTGCTGGCGTGATTGACGGCAGCTCGCCGGTCGTGGAATTCCTGCGCATGCTAGGTAAAACACCTGTCGCACTGCTTATCACGCTGATGGTTTGTCTTGCGGTATTTGCCAAAGATTACGGCATGGCTAAGCTTGAAAAACTTTGTGGTGAGTCACTAGCTCCTATTTGTGGTGTGATTCTAGTAACAGGTGCGGGTGGTATGTTCGGTGGTGTACTTCGCGCGAGTGGCATTGGTGATGCACTGGCGGGTGTTCTAACTGACACAGGTATGCCAGTGATTGTTGCTGCATTTGTCATTTCAACCTGTTTGCGTGTAGCTCAAGGTTCTGCAACGGTCGCACTGACGACTACTGCAGCGTTGATTGCACCAGTTGTTGCAGCTTCAACTGGCCTGAGCGAACTCGATTTATGTTTTATCGTTATTGCAATTGCAGGTGGTGCAACGGTACTGTCTCACTTTAACGATTCAGGTTTCTGGCTGGTTTCGCGCTTGCTAGAAATGGATGAGAAGACAACATTGAAAACGTGGACCGTAATGGAAACCCTACTGGGTACTATCGCGTTCGTAATTGTTGCTACATTAAGCTTTATTCTTTAGAGGTTCTGCATGAAAACCATTGAACAACGATTAAGAGAAATCAAAATCGTCCCAGTTATTGCTATCAACGACGTAGCGCACGCGCTGCCGTTGGCGAAAGTGTTGGTAGAGAATGGCCTACCTTGTGCCGAAGTGACTTTCCGCACCGAGGCAGCAGCTGAGTCAATTCGTATCATGCGTGAAGCGTACCCAGAGCTGCTTATTGGCGCGGGTACCGTGTTAACAACAGAGCAAGTTGATATCGCAATTGATGCTGGTGTTGATTTCATTGTAAGCCCAGGGCTAAACCCTACGACGGTGAAATACTGTCAGCAACGTGGTGCGGTGATTGTTCCGGGTGTGAACAACCCAAGCCTTGTTGAGCAAGCTATGGAGATGGGTTTGAAGACCCTAAAATTCTTCCCAGCTGAGCCATCTGGCGGTGTGTCTATGCTAAAAGCACTGACAGCAGTCTACCCAGTTAACTTCATGCCAACTGGCGGTGTAAGCCCATCTAACGTAGCCGACTACCTAGCGCTGAAATCTGTCGTAGCCTGTGGCGGCACTTGGATGGTACCAACCGCTATGATGGATAACGGTGATTGGGAAGGTATCGCTGAGCTGGTACGTGCGATCAACTAGCGCTTAGTGATTCGATTGCCAAACAAAAGGGCCATCAACTTAGGTTGATGGCCCTTTATTATGTCTAATGACTTACTGCGGTTTAGCGCATAGTAACGAACTCTTCAGAGCCCGTTGGGTGGATAGCAACAACAGAGTCGAAGTCTGCTTTGGTTGCGCCCATCTTCATAGCAACACCGAAGCCTTGAATCATTTCATCGACCGTGAAGCCGATGCCGTGAAGGCCAACAACTGTTTCTTCTTCACCAGCACACACTAGCTTCATCTTACAAGGTTGACGGTGCTTGGTAACGGCTGTGTACATTGCCGTAAAGCCAGAGGTGTATACCTTGATGTTATCTTTGCCGTACTTCTCTTCCGCTTCTTGAGTGGTTAAGCCGATAGTGCCAATTGGCGGGTGGCTAAACACCACCGTTGGGACTAAGTCGTAGTCCATCTTAGCGTTTGGCTTGTTGTTAAATAGGCGCTCAGATAGCTGACGGCCTGCTTTAACTGCCACTGGTGTTAGTTCGATACCGCCTTCCATGATATCTCCAACACAGTAGATACCAGGCACGTTAGTCGTTTGGAATTCGTCTACTTTGATGTAACCACGGTCGTTGGTTGCCACACCTGTTGAAGCTAGGTTGATGGCATCAGTCGCAGGATGACGACCAATTGCCCAGATCAGTTGGTCAACGTTTTGAGTGTTACCGTTTTCTAGGTGCAGAGTCAGGCTGCCGTCTGCTTCTTTTACCACTTCTTTCGGTACTGAGTGTGTATGTAGGGTTGGACCTTCTGCTTCCATCACTTCAACCAGCGTTTCGATGATCATTGGGTCAAAGCTACGTAGTGGTGACTCTTTACGGCAGAATAGGTGTGTTTCAGTACCAAGCGCGTTCAGTACGCCTGCGATTTCAACCGCAATGTAACCGGCACCGATAACCGCAACACGTTTAGGTTGCTCGTTTAGCTCGAAGAAACCGTTTGAGTCGATGCCGTACTCCGCTCCTGGAATGTTGGGAATAGTCGGGCGGCCACCAACTGCGATAAGAATGTGGTCTGCCGTGTAGTGTTCACCGTTTACTTCAACCGTTTTCTCATCGACAAACTTAGCGAAACCTTTGATAACATTTACTTTGTTGTTACCAAGTACACGGTCGTAAGATTGGTGGATACGGCCAATGTAGGCTTGGCGATTTTCAACGAGCTTGCTCCAGTCAAAGCCTTTTACATCCACATCGAAGCCGTAATCTTCTGCGTATAAATGCATCGCTTCAGCGATTTGAGCACCGTGCCACATTACTTTTTTAGGCACACAACCAACGTTCACACAGGTACCACCTAGGTCTTGTGCTTCAATCAGTGCTACTTTTGCGCCGTACATTGCTGCGCGGTTTGCTGATGCGATGCCGCCTGAGCCGCCACCGATACAGATGTAATCAAAATGAGTCGCCATGACTTTCTCCGAGCTTAGTTATTCTTTATTGCTAACAAATACATTGGGGTCACCTCGAATGATCTCAAGGTGACCGACAGTAATCCTATACTCCTATCATAAGTCGAGAATGGCTATTTCCTAAATGGAAAAAAGTGACATTACTTATGACAAATAGCGATGAGAGGCTAAGAAAGCGGAATAAGGGGTTATTCCGCTGATTTTTCACCCGTAAAGCGCTTTGTGATGGAAGCAAAGCGCCAGTTAGAATGATTAGTCGCAGCAGTTAGCAGGACCGCAACCGCTTTGCGCTTGGATATCTTTGCCTTCACCAACATAGGTGTTGGTTAGATAGAAGCTCGAGAACTTCTCATCGAAGTCGCTAGAAACGGTTTTCTCGGCCAAACCAGTGTCCAGTAGGTTGTTTTGCCATGCTTGCATTTTTGGTAGCCCACAGAAAAAGTCGTAACCCGAGTGCGCCTTAACCAGCGCCGCGCGGTGCAATAATGGCAGCCAAGCCATATCGACGTTGCTTAGGTTATCTGATTTAAAGAACTTAGTGTCGCCAGACAGTTGCTTTTCTGCTTTTTTGAACGCAGTGATGAGTTTTTCTGCGCGCTGCTCAAAGGTTTCTTTGTCTTTGCTGCTCATCGTGCCGCATTGTGCGAGATAGTGTTTGGAACCTAAGTAACTCCAAGCGCGGTCAAGTGCGCGTTGCTCATTGGTGACATCTTGCTCAAGTGGGCCGTACTCATCTTCGATGTATTCGATGATGGCATCCGATTCAAACAGCGTTGTACCCGATTCCGTTACCAAAATTGGCACCTGGCCATTGGGTGAAATGTCTAAAAACCACTGTGGTTTGTTTTTTAGTTCGATGTACTCAATCTCGTATGGGATTTTCTTCGCTTCAAGAGCGGCAGTAACACGTTGAACAAATGGGCAAATTTTAAAGCTAACAATTTTAAGCATGGTCTGAATTCCTAAATCTGAGGTATTTACATAACCTAAGACGCTATGGAAGTTCAAAAGACGAAATGATTGGGTAAAAAGAAAAAATTATTTTGGGAGCGTCTATAAAAAAGGCGTAACTTCAATCGGTTACGCCTTAATGAAACATACCATTCTTGGGGGGGGGGGGGCGGTTACTCTGGAACAATCCATTCCACTTTAAAGTGGCCAGTTGCAGGGGCAATGGCCTCTTTCAAGAAAGGCAAAATCTGTTTCATTTGGCTTTCTAGCTTCCATGGGGGATTGATGACAATCATTCCTGAAGCTGTCATGCCGCGCTCATTGGTGTCTGGTGAAACACCTAACTCGATTTGCAGGATTTTACGAATACCGAGCCCTTCTAGGCCTTCCAACATGTCTTCGATATCGCAGCGGTTAACCACTGGGTACCAAATCGCATAGATCCCTGTAGCCCAGCGCTTATGACTTTGTGCGATAGCCTGAACGACATCTCGATATTCTTTCGCAAGCTCGTACGGTGGGTCGATAAGTACCAGACCACGGCGCTCTTTTGGTGGCAGGCTGGCTTTCAGGCGTTGGAAACCGTCTTCTTTATAAATCGATACTTGGCGGTCGCGGTGAAACTCTTGTTCAAGCAGTGGGTGATCGCTTGGGTGAAGCTCGGTCAGAACCATGCGATCTTGTTGGCGCAAATGGGCGTGAGCAACGCGTGGTGAACCTGGGTAGTAGCGTAATGCATCGCCATTGTTGAGTGCCTTTATCGACTCAAGGTAGCTTTGAATGTCTTCTGGGATGTTGTTTTGTTGCCAAACACGTGCAATACCTTGTTTGTATTCACCGGTCTTTTCTGACCACTCATGCGTTAAGTCGTAGCGACCAACACCAGAGTGTGTATCGTGGTAAACAAAAGGCTTTTCTTTCTGTTTCAGAGAATTAAGAATAAGGCTTTGAACAATGTGTTTTACCACGTCAGCATGGTTGCCTGCGTGGAAGCTGTGGCGATAACTTAACAAAATAACACTCTCAAATGGGTGCAAAGAATAATAGTCGATAGTATACGTTACTATTGAAAATTGCTGAACCTACCTATATTTAGTATTTAAGAACGATTAAGACCGAACTACAAATAACTAAGACGAACCCGTCAGTTCGCTTCCCCAATAAAAGGAAAGATTTATGTCGAACCCACTTCTTAGCTTCACCGATTTGCCTCCATTTTCAGAAATTAAGCCAGAACACGTAAAGCCAGCGGTAGAAAAAGCGATCGCGGATTGCCGTGCAAAAATAGAGCAAGTGTTGGAAGGCAATACGCAGCCTAGCTGGGACAACTTAATTGCACCGATTGAAGAAGTGGATGATCGTCTAAGCCGTATTTGGTCGCCAGTCAGCCATATGAATTCTGTCGTTAACAGTGACGAACTGCGTGAAGCTTACGAAAGCTGTCTACCTCTGTTATCGGAGTACGGCACGTGGGTAGGCCAGCACAAAGGGCTATTTGAAGCCTACAAGAGCATTAAAGCGAGCGATGAGTTTGCCACGCTCACTCAAGCTCAGAAGAAAACGGTCACGGATTCGTTGCGTGATTTTGAGTTGTCGGGCATCGGCTTACCAGCTGATGAGCAACACCGTTACGGTGAGATCAGCAAGCGCATGTCTGAGCTAGGTTCGCAGTTCTCAAACAATGTGTTGGATGCCACTATGGGCTGGAACAAGCACATCACAGATGAAAAAGAACTGGCAGGCTTACCGGAATCGGCATTAGCAGCAGCGCAAGCGGCAGCAGAAGCTAAAGAGCTTGAAGGCTACCTACTGACACTAGACATGCCGTCTTACCTGCCTGTGATGACTTATTGTGACAACCAAGAGTTGCGTAAAGAACTGTACGAAGCGTACGTAACGCGTGCGTCTGATCGTGGTCCAAATGCGGGTAAGTGGGACAACAGTGAGATCATCGCTGAGCAGCTTAAACTGCGCCATGAGATTTCGCGCATGCTTGGTTTCAACACATACAGCGAAAAGTCGTTAGCGACTAAGATGGCGGAAACTCCCGCGCAAGTACTGGGTTTCTTGAATGACCTTGCCGTGAAAGCGAAACCTCAAGGTGAGCGTGAAGTAGAGCAGCTGCGCCAATTCGCTAAGAACGAATGTGGTGTAGAAGAGCTGAACCTATGGGACATCGCTTACTACAGCGAAAAACAAAAGCAGCACTTATTCCAGATCTCTGATGAAGAACTGCGCCCTTACTTCCCTGAAGAGAAAGCGGTTAGTGGTTTATTTGAAGTGCTTAACCGCGTATTTGGTATGAGCGTAAAAGAAAAACAGGGCGTTGATACTTGGCATGACTCGGTTCGATTCTTTGAGATTTTCGATGCTGAAGGCCAGTTGCGTGGTAGCTTCTACCTAGATTTGTATGCACGTGAGCATAAGCGTGGTGGTGCTTGGATGGATGATTGCCGCGGTCGTCGTATTACTCAGTCGGGGGAATTGCAATCTCCAGTGGCTTACCTGACCTGTAACTTCAATAAGCCTGTAGGCGACAAACCAGCGCTATTTACTCATGATGAAGTCGTGACTCTGTTCCACGAATTTGGCCACGGTATTCACCACATGCTAACGCAAGTCGACGCGGGAGCGGTGTCGGGTATCAACGGTGTTCCTTGGGATGCAGTAGAGCTGCCAAGTCAGTTTCTAGAAAACTGGTGTTGGGAAGAAGAAGCACTAGCCTTTATCTCTGGCCACTATGAGTCGGGTGAAGCTCTGCCAAAAGAGATGCTCGATAAGATGTTAGCTGCTAAGAACTTCCAATCAGCGATGTTTATTTTGCGTCAGCTTGAATTCGGTTTGTTCGACTTTACGCTGCACACGGAATTTGACCCAGAAATCGGCCCGCGAGTGCTAGAAACTCTGGCGGACGTGAAATCGAAAGTGGCAGTACTGCCAAGCCTAGAGTGGAACCGATTCTCTCACAGCTTTGGTCATATCTTTGCGGGTGGCTACAGCGCTGGTTACTACAGCTACCTATGGGCTGAAGTCTTGTCGTCGGATGCGTTCTCTCGCTTCGAGGAAGAAGGTATCTTCAATACTGAAACTGGCCAGAGCTTCTTGAATAATATTTTAGAGATGGGTGGCAGTGAAGAACCGATGGAGTTGTTTAAGCGCTTCCGTGGTCGTGAGCCACAAATTGATGCATTGTTACGCCACGCTGGAATTGAAGCGTAATAGCAGTGCTTAATCGCTAACAATCAGTAATGAAAAGCCCACCAGTCGGTGGGCTTTTTTATGTTTAGGTATTCAGGCTGTGAGATGAACTCGACTTAAAGAAATTTACTGCGTAGCCATTTGTCGGCTGAAAGAGGCCCCGGTCCCCACACCACGAAGATCAAAATCATTAACCCCCATAGCTGGTGGTCGTAGAAACCTTTTTCCCAAAGGAGTGGGTAGGAAACCACGGCAATGATGTTAAACACAAATAAGATAGCGCCCATTGGTCTAGTAAGCAGGCCTAGCGCAACGAATACAGGCAGAATAAGCTCTGCAGCCGTACCCATGTAAGCGGCGAGCTGCCAAGGTAGGATCGGGACTTGGTACTCGTATTCAAATAGATACAGCGTGCTGTCCCAAGAGGCGATTTTAACGAGTCCGGAATTAAAGAATACCCAAGCGACCCAAAGTCGGCAGAAAAGCAGCAGTAGTGGTACAAATCCACATTGCAGTTTGGACACTAAGCTGTCGTATGTTTCGGCGAGATTTTTTATAGAATTTGTCATCGCTCTGTCCTTATTTGTGGGAAAGGGTGAAGCCAGCAATAAGGGCTAGCTCAATCAGGCCATTCAATTGGCCAAGTAACTCGGCTGGAACATCAGCCAAGCATTGCCCAGCCTGTAAGTGGCTAAGCAGTTGAAATTGGGTTTCTGGCAGCGATTTGCTGTATGGGGTGCCTTGGGAATCACATGCGATCACACCTTGCTCAGCTTGATTGATTTCTAAGCCGTCGAATTGTTGATTCAAAATGGCGAGCTGCAAAGAAAACACTGCATACTGTGAAGCATACGCAATCACACTAGGCTGAAGATGGAATCGCAGTTGGCCGTGTAATTCGGGGGCAATTTGGCTGAGTTCACTCAGCGGGCGGACGTCAGTGGCCAAATCGAGAGAGTTAAACTGTTGTTGAGCGAGGTCGATCGACCATTCGAAACGAGCCACCTCTGGTGCATAGGGCGCCGCTTCTAATACCGCAGGAAATTGCTCAATAGTACGAGCGAAATGCTCACCATAATGACTGACGTCACCTTGAGTCAGTGGGTAGCAGAGGACATGTTGACGTGCCAGCTGAGCAAAACATTCTTCGCCAAGCAATTGCTCGACCATCGGATAGGTGGCACTCAGCACTTCACTCAAACTGATCACAAAGTTATTGCGGTAGATTTGCATCCGTTCATCAGCGCTGAATAAATCGCTAACGACATGGCACTCTTCTCCTGTGGCCTGATAATGCAGCGCTTTAGCAAACTGGCCCTGCAATTGTGCAAGTGAAACCGTCATGATGCTTGCCTCTTGAGTTGCTCAATATGCAAAAGCAGATCGCTGGCTTTACTGGCTTCGTGCAGCAGCACTTGCGGCTCTGGGATATCGAGGTCCCATTCAATGAGCGTATGCCTCGCACCGTGCTGCGTGGTCCACTTTTCAAATAGGTGCCACACTTCTTGGCTGACTGGTCGGCTGTGGGTATCAATCCATATTTTACCTTTTTCAAGCTCCTTAACGGTAAAACCAGCTAAGTGAATTTCATCGACGGCATGGGCCGGAATGGCATTGAGATAGGTGTCGCAGTCGAAACCGTGATTGAACGCTGAGACGTGCACGTTATTGAGATCAAGCAACAGCCGACAATCGGTACGCTTATGCACTTCGGCTAGAAACTCCCATTCCGAAATAGTGGAATGGTTAAATTTCAAATAGCTGGATGGGTTTTCAATCAACAACTCACGACCCAGCGTGTCTTGTACTTCCAGTACATTTCGGCAAAACACTTGCAGAGCTTCTTCTGTGTAAGGTAGTGGAAGTAAATCGTTGAAATAGACACCGCCATTCTCGCTCCAGCTCAAATGATCAGACACCAGGAAGGGGTTGATGTCGTTAATCAGCTCTTTGAGCTGGGCGAGATGCGATTGGCTAACTCGCTCGACACTACCGAGTGACAAGCCGATGCCATGGCAGCTGATTTGATATTGACTGGACATCGCCCTGAGTGCTTTGCGCGCCGCCGAATGCGGCTGAAAGTAATTCTCGCTATGAATTTCCAACCAATCCAGCATTGGCGGTTGGGAAGCGAAAAACTCAAGGTGAGGTGTGCGTAAACCAACCCCAACTTTATTGTGATAAGTGGCATGCGACACGGCGATAATCCTAATTTAATGTTGTAGAAGCTAACAGCAGATAGAAACAAGCAATCAGTAGAAATAAATCAGGTGTGCTGGTTGAGCGTCAGCACACCTTAGATTACTTATTTGCAGAGCTTGCTTAAGCAGACTCGGTGCTACCACCAGTAAGTTTGCCACACAGTCCTTTAGGAACGACTACGAACGCATCTTTTTGGTTATCTTCTTTTGCAGTACCTGCACAAGAGCTTGTTTTAGTTGCACAATCATTTTTACCTGCTTTAGAAACGCCGTAGCATTTTTCTTTTTCAGCAGCGACAGCAGGAGCGGCAGTAAGCATAGTGCCACCTAGAGCAAGAAGACCAGTAACAGCAGCGGTAACAGCAAGATTAGACTTTTTCATAGTAATTTCCTCAGACTTTATTCCTTTGTTTAATTGAGCAAGTGAATCATCAGGTAATTCATCAACTTGCTTAAATTAAAGGATAGAAAATGCGCTGAAAAACTTTCATAAAAGTTATGTTTTATTATCAATTTATTTAAATTTTTAATTTAACTTGTTGATTTAGTGTGTAAAAAAACAGCGAATTTTTTATCGTTTTTTGTCTGATATCGGTGAGTTGTTTAGGTTATAATCACCGTCCATGTATAAATAACCAGTAGCTTAGCCATGATAGATCCCAACCTTTTAATCGACGGTCTCAACGATAAACAACGTGAAGCTGTCGCTGCGCCGTTAGAGAATTTGTTGGTGCTTGCGGGTGCGGGTAGTGGTAAGACCCGCGTCTTAGTACACCGTATTGCGTGGCTGATGTCGGTCGAGCAAGCCTCTCCGTTTTCCATTATGTCGGTCACCTTTACTAACAAAGCGGCAGCAGAAATGCGCGGTCGTATTGAAGAACTGATGATGGGCAGCGCATCTGGCATGTGGAACGGTACTTTCCATGGCATCTGTCACCGCATTCTTCGAGCGCACTATCTTGATGCCAAGCTACCGGAAGATTTTCAAATCATCGATACCGATGACCAGATTCGCCTATTGCGTCGCTTAATCAAAGCGCAGAACCTAGATGAAAAGCAGTGGCCAGCTAAGCAAGCGGCATGGTGGATTAACGGCAAGAAAGATGAAGGGCTACGCCCGAGCCACATTGATGCCTACCACGATCCGGTGACGCAAACGTACCTGCAGCTTTACTCGGCATATCAAGAAGCCTGCGATCGCGCTGGCCTGGTCGATTTCGCGGAAATTCTGCTGCGAGCACACGAGCTACTGCGTGATAAAAAACACATTCGTGAGCATTACCAAGCGCGCTTTAAACATATTTTGGTCGACGAATTTCAAGATACCAACAACATTCAGTATGCGTGGCTCCGTATGATGGCTGGGCCTGAATGTCACGTAATGATCGTTGGTGATGACGACCAGTCTATCTATGGTTGGCGTGGTGCTAAAGTCGAAAACATTGAAAAATTCACTGTTGAATTTCCAAGCGTTAATACGATTCGCCTCGAGCAAAACTACCGCTCGACCAAAACTATTCTGGAAGCCTCGAATACCCTGATTGCTAATAACACTGAGCGTATGGGTAAAGAGCTGTGGACAGAGGGTAAAGAGGGTGAGCCCATTTCGGTTTATTCTGCTTACAACGAGCTAGACGAAGCACGCTTTGCGGTCAGCAAGATCAAAGAGTGGCAGGATAAAGGTGGAGCTCTGAACGACTCTGCAATGCTATACCGAAATAACGCCCAGTCACGCGTGTTGGAAGAAGCATTAATTCAAGCGGGCTTACCTTACCGAATCTATGGCGGCATGCGATTCTTCGAGCGTCAGGAAATCAAAGACGCTTTAAGCTACCTGCGTTTGATGGCCAACCGTAACGACGACGCAGCATTTGAGCGAGTAGTGAATACCCCAACACGTGGCCTTGGTGATAAAACGCTAGAGACCATTCGTTTTGCGGCGCGAGATCGCGGCGCGACAATGTGGGATGCCTCTCAAGCTCTGTTGGACGAACAAGTGTTGCCAGGCCGTGCTGCGGGCGCATTAAGTCGCTTTATTGAGCTGATTAATGCTCTGGAAGACGATTCGGTAGAAATGCCACTGCATGAGCAGACTGACCATGTGATCAAGTACTCTGGTTTGTATGCCATGTATGAGCAGGAAAAAGGTGAAAAGTCTAAGGCGCGTATTGAGAACTTGGAAGAGCTTGTGACCGCAACTCGCCAGTTCGAGAAGCCGGAAGAAGCGGAAGAAATGACCTTGCTAACGGCCTTCTTAACTCACGCGGCGTTGGAATCCGGTGAAGGGCAGGCGGATGAGTTTGAAGATGCCGTGCAATTGATGACGCTGCACAGTGCAAAAGGCCTAGAGTTCCCAATGGTGTTTATGGTTGGGGTCGAAGAAGGCATGTTCCCAAGCCAAATGTCTGCGGAAGAAGCGGGGCGTTTAGAAGAAGAGCGTCGCTTATGTTATGTAGGTATGACGCGTGCAATGGAAAAGCTCTACATTACTTATGCAGAGATGCGTCGTCTTTATGGTCAGGACAAATATCACAAACCGTCACGCTTTATCCGTGAACTGCCAGAAGGCTGTTTAGACGAAGTACGTATGAAAGCCCAAGTCAGTCGCCCTGCAAGTAGTGGTCGCTTTAGTCAGACTGCGGTGAAAGAGAGCTTCAATGAAACCGGCTTTGCACTTGGTTCACGCGTGATGCACCCTAAGTTTGGTGAAGGTACCATCATTAACTTTGAGGGCAGTGGCCCACAAGGCCGCGTACAAGTTGCTTTTAATGGTGAAGGGATCAAGTGGTTGGTCACGGCGTATGCGCGGCTAGAAAAGCTGTAAAGCCTTCACGTACCTAACTGTTAACAAAAAAGAGCTGCCATTGGCAGCTCTTTTACTATTGAGTCGAGTCTATTACAGTGCAGCCAGTGCCGCGTCGTAGTTTGGCTCTTCAGTGATCTCTGCTACTAACTCGCTATGAGTGATCAGGCCTTCTTCATTGATGCACACTACTGCGCGTGCGGTTAGGCCAGCCAATGCACCTTCTGCGATCGCAACACCGTACGCTTGAGCAAAGTCAGGAGAACGGAACGTTGAAGCGTGTTGTACGCCTTCAATGCCTTCTACTTCGCAGAAACGGCCTGCTGCAAATGGGAGGTCAGCCGAGATGCATAGCACAACCGTGTTGTCTTGGTTAGCTGCTTTCTCATTGAACGCACGGACGCTTTGAGCGCACACTGGCGTATCGATGCTTGGGAAAATGTTTAGAATAACTTTCTTTCCTTTGAGCGCCTCAAGAGTCAGCTCTGAAAGGTCGCCTGCAGTAAGAGAAAATGAAGTGGCTTGAGTGCCTTTCGCAGGGAAAGAGCCAGAAAGGGGTACAGCAGCGCCTTGAAAAGTTACATTTGACATGATAATAGTCCTTATTATGTGTGTGGTTATGAAACTAATTGAATTTCATGGCAACTACATTACGTAGAGATGGCCAAGAAGTGAACCGTGAAAGTGTGAATTTTTATGTGAGAGAGGGGATTTATCCCATTTAAGTTGGATAGAAATCCACAGGGGTAAAGATAGATAGGATTAAAAAAGAAAAACCCCGAGAGCTTGCGCTCATCGGGGTCGTAGTCTTACTCGCAGCAATCCGGCTACTAAGTGTGCTCCATGCATCTAATCCATGATAGTGTGCTGTAATCCTTCAGCGTATTCCTTTCGTCGCCATCCTAGCGGTGTCCATGACCTTATCCTGGTCTGCCAACAATCCTCGTTAGCGCGCTTCACTTGTTCCTTGAGCGGTGTCCCTTACATCATCCTGATGTTCAGTCCTTTCCTCGTCCAGAGGTGTCCATTGTCTTTCCTTAGTAGCAACCATCCTAGTTACTATTGCGTCCATTCAATGTCCATTTCGCTATCCATGCCGATTATTCATCCTAAATAATCGAATCTTCATCCTGAAGATAACCAAATCCGTGGCTTTTTCCTGTTCCGTGTCAGACTCCTTCCGACAGGGTTAATATTATCGATTCCTGATTTATCAGCAACGCACTCAGTATAAATACTTGACTCAATAGAGTGGTTAATAACTAGTCATATCCATTTAAATCAATGGGTTATGTTTTTTTATATTCTTTTATCTGTAGTAAAAAGAGAGTTTTACTCACCCTCTTGTGCGAGATCTCGCACAAGAGGGTGAGCGGATCGAGTAATGTATGTAATCAGTGGCCTATCGCTGTCCCTTCTCGGCGCGGGTCGGCTGCGCCTTCTAATCCATCTTTAGTCAATCTAATTGCATGAATACCCGAATTTAGGTCGCGTACATTAACGTCAAAGCCCATTTTCTCTAGCTCAGGTTTAAGCGTTTCCGCAGATGTCCCTTGTTCTACATCCAACTCACCAAAGCGGTTAAGTAAGCGCGGTTGATTAGCTGCTTGCTGAATATCCATGTCCCACTGAGTGTGGGCAATAATGGTTTGTGCGACATAGCCGATTATGCGACTGCCACCGGGAGAGCCTATAGCCATATAAGGTTTGCCACCTTGCATCATGATTGTCGGTGCCATTGATGAACGTGGGCGCTTGCCTGGTTCCAACCGATTAGCGATTGGCTTGCCGTCACTATGTGTACGGAAAGAAAAGTCAGTCAGTTCGTTATTGAGTAAAAAGCCGTTCACCATTAAGCGTGAACCAAAGGCATTCTCAATAGTGGTGGTGATGGATACCACGTTGCCGTCTTGGTCGACGACATTAAAGTGGCTGGTTGATGGCAGTTCAATTGACTCATCTTGACTGAGTTTCATAGCGTGAGCCCAAGGAGGGTTGCCAGCAGGGGCCGACTCTAACGCTTTGCCCGGAGTAATCAGCTTTGCACGGTCTTTCATGTAGCTTGTATCAAGTAAACCTTGGGTTGGCATAGGAACAAAGTCTTGATCGGCCATGTACAGGCCGCGGTCAGCGAACGCGAGACGGGAAGCATCGGCAATCACCTGCCAAGACTTAGCACTGTTGGCTCCCCATGAACGTAGGTCAAACTGTTCGGTCATTGCCAGAATTTGTCCAACGGTCAGCGCGCCTGAACTTGGTGGCCCCATGCCACATACCTGATAGCTTTGATACGGTGAACATACCGGTTCACGCTGTTTAATTTGGTAACTGTCGAAATCGACTTGAGCCAACACGCCTGGGTTGCCCGGGGCATTTTGTACCGTATTAATGATATTTTGCGCGATGTCGCCTTGGTAGAAGGCTTTCGCCCCTTGCTCAGCAATAGCCGTTAAAGTTGCGGCGTACTCTGGGTTTTTCAGTAAGGTCCCTGCTTGCTTGGGCTGGCCATTATCATCGAAGAAATAGGCTTTAGTTGCCGCAAAGCGGCTTAAGCGCTGTTGGTCTTTGTCGATCAGCGTAGCGAGACGTGGACTGATTTCGAAGCCTTGTTCGGCCACTTTAATCACAGGAGCAATCAGCTTTGCCCATTCTAGCTTGCCGTATTTTTGGTGGGTGTCCCACATCAATTGAATAGTACCCGGCGTTGCAACTGAGCGGCCACCGACCACTGCGTCATAGAACTTCATAGGTTGACCTGATTCATCCAGGAACAACTTGGGTGTTGCGTTGAGCGGGGCTGTTTCTCGGCCATCGTAACTGGTGAGCTGATTGTTCTTCGCGTCCCAGTACACCAAGAACGCGCCGCCACCAATACCCGAAGACTGTGGTTCGACCAGCCCCAGCATCAGCTGTACGGTCACCATAGCATCAATCGCGTTGCCGCCTTGTTTGAGGATATCGGCGCCTGCCTGAGTTGCGATAGGGTTGGCCGCTGTCACCATCCAATCACTGGCTTTGACCAGAGATTTCTTTTCGAAACCAGAACTGTGTTCTGGAGCGACGGCATCGGCAGCTTGATTAGCCCAACTGACTTGGGATGCGAGTAGAGCCCCGCAAGTTACGAAGAGCTTTTTGTTCCACAGCATCGTGTTCTCCTTGTTATTATTTTCTGAGACATGGTTTTTTAAGACAGAAACAGAGGTATCAGTTTTCAGAGACAGATTGGCAGTGGATATTGAGCAGGTCTAGCCCTTTGTTATCAAATTGTAAGCGTGATTCAAGTTTGCGAATTAGCCGACCAGCGACAGGATTGACTGAATAAAGATGCTGACGCCAATGGTGCTAAAGATTAGGCCGCAAACCGCATCTATATACACGCTGGCCTTAAGCAACTTAGTTTGTAACTTGGCGGTCGAAAGAACCCAAGCCAGTAGCGAAAACCACAGCATAGATAAACCAAATAGGATCACTAGCGCGATGCCTTTTCCAACCAACGACATACCCGCTGGAACTAAGCTCGACATCAAGCTGACAAAAAACACTAAGGCTTTTGGATTAAGGATGTTAGTGGCGAATCCACGTGAGAATGCTTGGCGTTTGTTGTTCAGTAGCAAATGCGGCTTAACCGTAGGTTGTGAGTCATCGTTCGGTTGTCGCAGTCGAGCTGTGGTGGCTGTCAGGGCACCGTAGCCCAAGTAGGCTAAGTAACTACCTCCAGCTAATTGCAATAAGGCAAACAGAGTAGGGTGCTGGTGCACTAAGTAGCTGACGCCTGTTAGGCTCAGTAATGAGTGAAGCAAGATGCCAACCGATAGCCCCAAAGCAATATACAAACCCGTTTGTCGACCATAACGAGTGGCGTTTTGTACCACTAAGGCGAAGTCTGGCCCTGGGCTCATTAACGCGATGAAATGGACGCTGGCTAAGGTGAGTAAAATAGCGGTTTCGTTCATGGGTGTGGTACTTGTAAGCAGATTAATGGCTCAGAGTGTGCCACAACCAAAAGTACCGCGATTGTAAATTATTGACAGCCGCTAATATAAGAAGGGGAAACACCATAAGTCATTTTGAATGCTTTGCTGAAATGAGCTTGATCGTAAAAGCCAACTTGATGGGCGACTTGTGTGCCTTTGTAGCCCGATTTGAGTAGTTTCATTCCCTGCTCTAAGCGTAGGCGGCTCAGCCATGCATAAGGGGTAAAGCCAGTTTTGGCCTTAAAGTGGCGCTGAAACTGGGTTGGACTGAGTTGGCATAAATCGGACAGCTGGTCTAATCGTACCGCTTGGTCGAGGTTCGCCAGTAAGTAGTCTTTTAAGGTTGCCAGCGATTGATTACCCAGCGCAATCGGATCTTTTTGTTGGACGGATCCATAATGGTTAAATAAATGGCTAAGTCCTTGGTAAGGTAGGCAATCTTTCTCTAGTTGGCTGAGGTTATCTTGGCTTAATGCACGATGAAGGTTAAATAATTGTGAAAAAACAGCTCGATCCGAGATGATCAACTGATTAAAGCGCATCATTTGACCACTTTGCTTAAGATCGGCCAGATCGCTCAGCCAGTGTGGTTCGATCGCAAAGACACGGACTTGGTAGCCAGAATCAAGTTGGGAGTGCCCATCGTGCAGTTCGTCTGGCGGCATAATCACAATCTGCCCACTTCCGACATGATGACTGCTGCCTTTGGTGTGGAACTTCTGTTCACCTTGGGTGATTAAGCCAATATGGTAATCCAAGTGATAATGGCGCTGAAATGCGAACTTATGGTAATTCGCCTCAATTAAATTGAGCGCACTATCGGCGGTGTTGTAGTAGTGAACAGTATCCATGCACGAAAAAGCTTGGTTAGAATATAACCAAGCTTATCTTTCAAATCTGCACTTGTCTTGTAAAAAACGATCAATTCGACCAGTCGTTACTTCGATACTTGATTAGCACGCTTGGTTTTCTTGTTATTACGTAAACCATCGAAGCTAAATACCACCAGTGCACCCCAGATAAAGGCGAAAGTGATGGCTTTGTCTGGGGTAAAATCTTCACCGTAGATCAGCACGGCTAATAAGAACATCAAGCTTGGGCCTATGTATTGGAAGAAGCCCAGAGTCGACAGCTTTAAACGCGTGGCTGCGCCGGTAAAGCACAGTAGTGGTAGGGTGGTCACTACACCTGCGGCGATCAGGAGCAGGTTGAGCGTCATTGGGTTGTCTGCGAAGCTGGATGTGGCCGAGTCGGCAATAAACAGTAAGTAAACCAACGCTGCTGGTAGCAATACTAAGGTTTCAACGAACAAACCCGTTTGTGCATCTAGGCTGACTTTTTTACGCAGCAGCCCGTAGAGGCCAAAAGTCATCGCAAGCGCAATTGCCACGACTGGCACTGAGCCAAACGCAATCAGTTGGACTAATACGCCACATGCGGCTAACGCAACCGCAAACCACTGCAGCTTTCTTAGTCTTTCGCCTAAGAAAATCATTCCGAGCAACACGTTTATCAATGGGTTGATGTAATAGCCTAAGCTGGCATCCAGCATATGATTCGCGTTCACCGCCCAAATGAAAATTAACCAGTTTATGCCAACTAGGACTGCCGTTGTCACGAGGTAGATCATCTTGGTCTTTGACTTCATTACATCGCGCACACTTCGCCAGCGACGGCTAAAGTGCAGCAACCCTGCGAGCAAGAAAAATGACCACACTACACGGTGGCTCAGAATTTCAAATGCGGAGACTTCACCGAGCGCTTTGAAGTAGATCGGGGCAATCCCCCACATGGTGTAAGCGCCAATCGCAAGTAACACGCCTTGGCGTGCTCTTTGTTGTTCTTCTAATGTCATGGAACGTCACAGTGCAAAGTGATTAGGATGGATAGGTCAGTATACGAGGGCGGTGCAGATTCACCTAACAATTTGCGGTTTTATTCACCCCAATTCCCCACTACAATGTGCCCCTTGCGTATGTAACGCACCCGTAGATATTCAACTGAGATAATTCATGACCTCGACACTGTTAGCCCAGCAACCAGAAGCGGAAGCGCCTACGCCACAAGGCATCTTAGAAGATGTATTTGGCTATCAAAGTTTCCGTGATGGTCAGCTTGAGGTCATTGAAGCGGCAGTCAACGGCCTAGACAGCCTAGTGATTATGCCAACCGGTGGCGGTAAGTCACTGTGTTACCAAATTCCGGCATTGGTGCGCTCTGGTTTAACCTTAGTGATTTCGCCTTTGATTTCATTGATGAAAGACCAAGTCGATCAGCTTAAAGCCAATGGTGTGGCGGCTGAATGCATTAACTCTGCAATGCCAAGAGAAGAGCTGATTAGCGTCTACAACCGCATGAATTCTGGCGCACTTAGATTAGTGTATGTGTCGCCAGAACGTGTGCTGATGCGCGATTTCATCGAACGATTGGAGAGTTTGCCGCTTTCGATGATTGCCGTTGATGAAGCGCACTGTATTTCTCAGTGGGGGCATGACTTTAGACCGGAATACGCGTCGCTAGGGCAGTTGAAGCAACAGTTCCCTCACGTGCCATTTATGGCTCTGACTGCGACAGCCGATGATGCGACTCGCAATGACATTGTCCATCGCCTCAGTTTAAACGAACCACATAGCTACTTAGGCAGCTTCGATCGCCCAAACATTCGCTACACCTTGGTCGAAAAGCATAAACCTGTGTCTCAGGTGATTCGTTACCTTGATACTCAAAAAGGTAACTGCGGCATTATCTACTGTGGTAGCCGTAAGAAAGTGGAAATGCTGACCGAAAAGTTGTGCAACAACCATATTCGTGCCGCGGGCTATCATGCTGGTATGGAAACTGACGAGCGCGCCTACGTTCAAGAAGCATTCCAACGAGACGATATTCAAATCGTTGTCGCGACAGTGGCATTCGGCATGGGGATCAATAAACCCAATGTTCGCTTTGTGGTGCACTTTGATATTCCACGTAACATCGAATCTTACTACCAAGAAACTGGCCGAGCAGGTCGTGATGGCCTACCAGCAGAAGCCATGATGCTCTACGACCCAGCTGATATCAGTTGGCTTCGCCGTATGTTGGATGAAAAAGACGATGGCCCGCAAAAGCAGGTTGAGAGTCATAAGCTCAATGCGATGAATGCTTTTGCGGAAGCGCAAACATGTCGCCGCCAAGTTCTACTTAACTACTTTGGTGAATATCGTGAGCAGCCATGTGGTAACTGCGATATTTGCCTCGATCCGCCAAAACGATTCGACGCCAAAGAAGAAGCGCAAAAAGCGTTGTCTTGTGTGTACCGAGTTAACCAAGGCTTTGGTATTGGCTATGTGGTGGAAGTGCTACGTGGGATGCAGAACATTCGTATTCGAGAAAATGGCCACGATAAGCTTTCCACGTATGGGATTGGTCGGGATCATAGTCATGATTACTGGGTGAGTATTTTCCGCCAGCTGATCCACAAAGGGCTGTTATTCCAAAACATCACCCGTAACTCGACTTTGCAGCTCACTGAAGAAGCGCGTCCATTACTGCGTGGTGATATGGAACTCGAGTTAGCGGTTCCAAGGCTTGATACCGCTGCGCGCGCGGCTAAATCGGATAAGCTATCGAGCAAAAACTACGATAAGAAGCTATTTGCTAAGCTACGTAAATTGCGTAAGGCGATTGCCGATGAAGATGGCTTGCCACCTTATGTAGTATTCAGTGACGCCACCTTAATTGATATGGCCGAAATTCTGCCAACCTCTTACGGTGAAATGTTGGCCGTAAATGGAGTCGGGCAACGTAAGCTAGAGAAGTACGCAGACCCATTTTTAGATCTCATTCAGGAGCATTTAACTCATCATGGATAAGCAATTTGGTTTAATGGAGTACCAGCAAAGTGAAGGGCGTATTTTAATTAGCGCACCACGCTTTGATTTCGATTACTTTCCGGAGTTGGGTGAACAGTTGGTATCGATGCTGTCGGCCAGTGTGATAGAGAAACAGTGGGATGCCGATATACACTCTTGGTTGATTGACTTTGAAGGTTGCCAATTATTCCTCAAAGCAGAGCATTACAGTGAGTCCCTTTGGTTGGAAGCTTTATCAGTCGCAGACTCGCAAGAAGAACTCGACTATTTAGCCGGCCTGTTTCGCCGCGGCTTCTAAAGCTGCGTCATAAATATCAATTCGAACTTATAGAAAAATGATTCCCATCATTTAAATTTATTTGATGGGTTTAATCGATTGCGCAAAAACTGACCCTTGCGACAGGAATTGGTTAATGTATAATCGCCCGCCGCTGTGACTCATCAAACAAACGAGTTCAGCAGGTTAATTTTTTACATTGTTGGTATGAATCGGCGCTACGAATAGCTCCATTCAATTTGGGTTCCCTCGCCCCCAAACCAAACTAAAAAGGTATCGCATGAGTAACTTTACCCCTGCGCAGCAGCGCAAAGCCCTTTTCTTATTAGTCCTATTTCACCTGATCATCATTGCATCCAGTAATTACCTGGTACAACTGCCGTTCACTGTGTTTGGTTTTCATACCACTTGGGGCGCATTCACTTTTCCATTTATCTTCTTAGCCACTGACCTAACAGTACGTATTTTTGGGGCTCAGTTGGCGCGCCGCATTATTTTCTTGGTGATGTTACCCGCACTGGCAGTGTCTTACGTTTTATCGGTACTGTTCTTTGAAGGGCAATTCCAAGGTGTCGGCCACTTAAGTGAGTTCAATTTATTTGTTGCGCGTATCGCGATCGCAAGCTTCATGGCTTACCTACTCGGTCAGATTTTAGATGTGCATGTGTTTAACCGCCTGCGTCAACTCAAGCAGTGGTGGATTGCACCAACTTGTTCAACGCTGTTTGGTAATGCGTTGGATACCATCGCTTTCTTTGCGATTGCTTTCTACCAAAGCCCAGATCCGTTTATGGCTGAGCACTGGACTGAAATCGCGCTGGTGGACTACGGCTTCAAGCTCGTGATCAGCCTTGGCTTATTTGTGCCAATGTACGGTGTGCTTCTTAACTACATCGTGAAGAAAATCACAGCAGTGAATCCTAGCTTCAAAGCTTCGGGTGTGAATGCTTAGCCGCTAAACCACCCTTGATGTTATTTCGAGAGCCCTTTGGTTGTTATCAGCCAAAGGGCTTTTTTATGCCTTGCCTTTTCCTTCCAGCTTAGATTGCCTGCGGATCTCTGCGTTCTTTATCGTGGTGGTAATGTTTTTCTGTATCACCTTTGTCACGCTCTTTTGCAGCAGTAGCGAGTTAGGGTAGGTAATAATGTTGCCATCTGGATGACGAATTAAGGTGTGGAACATGCGTATTTCAAGAATTTTTCCCTCTATGCCTTCCCCATCGGCGACCACTATGAAGTCTCCGATTCGGTACGGAAAGACAAAGAAAATTAAAAAGCTGGCGGTGATGTTGCTCAAAATCGACCATTGGGCGATGAAGCCGACACCAAACACCGTAAACACAGACGAGATAAAAATCGAGAAATTACCGTAGCCGATACCACTGACAATGATGTAACTGGCCGACAGAAACACAAAATAGGTGATATTGAAGCAACGAATGATGAACGCGCTGCGTGTCGATGAAACCGCTTTATTGTGCGCCAGTGTGGTGATGGTTCTGTTGGTAAAACGTTTTAGTAGCCAAAATACCAGTAAGAAAAGCAACCCAAGCAATATGTCGTACTCTCGTAGCGTGGCAAAAATTGTATAGATGGTGTCTAGCATAGCGCCCCCTAAATGAATGAGAGGGTATTGTGTAAAGCGGCACTCTTTTTCGCATCATCAAACTCTTATCTTTTTATCATTTCCACTAATTGCTAGTCGGCTTCGAACTCCACGCACTCGGCTGTGGTTAGTATTTTTATATTTAAGTAGTTGAAACTAATTGCTTTATATTTTCTTTATATTCTGTTTATTGATAGGTGACGCTTTGCTGATGTCACAGATTTATTGATTTGTAGAATGGCCGACCTTTTTACTTTCAGGTGGGAAAACCATGATATTTATTGCAATCAAACTAGTCAGTGTATGCGTTTATAAATGGCGTAATAGACAGTCCGATCTTTCATCTTCAGTTATTAAGTGTCAGGGGGGGAAGTGATGGTCACTGACTATTTGGTTGCGTTTAGTACTTTGTTATTGCTGGAAGTGATTCTCGGCGTCGACAACGTCATATTTATCTCGATTTTGGTTGAGCGTTTACCGACAGGGCTGCAACGAAAAGTGCGTAACTTGGGTATCGGCTTGGCAGTAGTATCGCGTATTGCTCTGGTATTTTCGGTGTCTTGGCTCATGTCATTAACCGAGCCAGTGGTTGGCATTTCAACATGGATGTTTTCTGGTAAAGATTTAATTTTGATTTTTGGCGGTGCGTTTTTGCTGTTAAAGAGCTTAAAGGAGTTGCTGGCTTGGCTGCAGTCGAAAGGGTACGCTGAAAAAGGCGCTATGACCGCAAGCGTGACCTTAATTGTTCTGCAAATCATTGCGATTGACGCAGTATTCTCATTTGATTCGGTGATCACGGCGGTTGCCTTGGTTCATGATGTCGAGATCATAGTGGCCGCGATTGTGATTTCCGCCATTATCATGCTGGCACTGGCGGAAAAAATTCAGCTCACTATCGCGGCATATCCTGGACTCAAGCTGTTAGCACTACTGTTTCTTATTCTTCTGGGGGCGATGTTGGTATTTGAAGGTACTGGGTTTGAAGTGGACAAGAGCTACACCTATGTCGTGCTTGCATTTGGCCTAACGCTTGAGATTCTGCACATTATTCTGGATAGGCAGCAGAAAAATATCAGCCGCTCCCTATCTGAGGTAGCGGCTGATGAAAAGTTTCGTCAACGACTGGAAGCTACTCAAATTCTTTAAGTAGTGGGTCTAAGTTGCTGTCAAAGAATAGTGGTGAAGCAAACTGTACTGCTCGTAATGATGAGTTACTCTGCGTGGCTTTGAGGTACAGTTCTTTTGCTGCGCCGCCATTTCCTCGTGACTCTTCTGCTTTGGCAAGCAACAAGTAAGACAGGATAGAATGTTTTTGATCGGGCAGAGATAGCAGTATGCGCATGGCTTTTTCTGGATTGTCTTCAGAAAGTGCCATCATTGCCATCGCATCATAAACACGTGGCATTTTCCCTTGTTCAAGCAGACGGGTGAGTCTATCGCGATACTCATCATTAAGAGCAACAGTCATCTGCTGCTTGTTTGAATCATTGGAATTGAAGATACGGAACATTTCACCGATGTAATTCACGGTGTAGGTGAAGTCGTGATCCGGAGCTAACTGTTTGGCGAGGCGAAGGTTCACTAAAGCCTTTTCCATTGGCTCACCGTTATACAAGTAACCAATGCCAGTAAGAACGTGTTCTAACGCTGCTTCATCACTAGGAAGTTGTTCAAGTAGCTGCATCAACTCTTGCTTGGGTGGTGAGATATACAGTGCGCCCAACATGTCATCCAACATCGAGAACAGCGTTTGATGAATCGATGCCAGCTCGGTGGGGTAGCGTCGGCTAAGGTGGCCCTGATTAGACACGCGGTTGTGATAGCGCATGGTTAAGCGAGTGTATTGGCCATCACGGCTAGGAGAGGTCGCCAGTTTCAGCTCAATCGCAGCGATTTTCTGCAACTCAGGACTATGGACGATGCGGATATTGCTGTAGTAGCCAACATATTCAATAAATTTAGTGACCACACCAAACAAAACCGGATCCTGTTGAATGTCGTCACTGATCTCTAATACCACGTAGCGAGACTCAAAGTTTCCTAGTCGAGTAGGTTGACTGATGGGAGGTGAAGTTTGGTTGCCCAAGGCGGAATATAGGATGTAGCCTGTTTCGAAGCAGATGATGGTTGCGAGTGCTATTGGTAACCAAGGCTTTGTCCTTGGGGTAGGAGTTTTTGTAGAAGGGGCGGTGTCTTCTTTAATTTCCGGTCTAGTTTCAGGCTGAGGGTAGTCGGTAACCCCGCTGTTGCTGGTTTCATAGCTGACGCCTACTTCGGCAAAAAACTTATAGCCTCGTTTGGGAACAGTAATGATATAGCTTTCATTCTTGGTCGAGTTTTGCTTTAGAACCTTGCGCAACTCGAACACAGCTTGGGTGACGACTTGATCAGTCAGAATCATGCCATTCCAGACATTTTCAATCAGCTCATCACGGGTATGCGTCTGCCCAGGGTTCTGACAAAAGAACTCCAGCAGTTTACTAAGGCGCTTGTCGATGTTGATGGTCTTGTCGCTAAACACAATCTGCCCTTCATTTGGAATGAAAGACCATTCATCAATATTAAAGCTAGTCGCCTTACTCACCATGCACCGTGCTCCTTAGTGTCGAACTCCATCAAAAACAGTATATGGCATAATGTAATGATTTTTATGATGTTGTTTGAACTTTTGCGCTTAAGTCATCTATTGATAATTGAGTTACTTGTGGTGGGTGAGCAATAAAAAAGCCCTCCGAAGAGGGCTTTTTAGCATTCAATAATCGATAAAGGCCAACCAATATCGGTTTGTCGGTTGGCTTCAATCTCGAGCTCAGCACTGGTGAGTGGGTTCGATTCAAGCCACTGCTTGTCGATGGACAAGGTGAGTGTGTCTTGTTCAGCACGAAGTGTCACTGCTGGCTCTAATTCACAACTGCGTCTGTGTGTGAGTAGCACTGCTAAACGCAATAAGCGCAACACTCGTTTGCCGCTGGTACCTGATAAAGCGTGTTGTTCAGGCAGTGAGCTGAGTTGCTCACGGTAGCGACGGGCAGCTTCGGCTAGAAAGTGCTTTTGTGCGCGGGTGTAGCCCGGTAAATCTAAGTGATTTAAAAGGTATGCGCTGTGTTCGCCACCTTTTTTAAAATCGATGGTTAAACCAATCTCATGCAGCTTGGCTGCAGTTTGCAGTAATACTGCACCTTGCGGTTCGGCAATCCAGTTATCGCCGCCACACTGTTTAAGCAGTTTATCTGCGAGGTTAGATACTTGCTCGGCGTAAGCCACGTCGATTTGATAACGTGCTTGTACACTACAAATGGTGCGAGCACGAATGTCGTTTTGGCGTAGGCCATCGACCATTTCATAGACCAGTCCTTCACGGAGTGCGCCGCCGGCAAGTGTCATCGAGTCGATGTTGAGTAGCTCAAAGATGGCAATCAAAATGGATAAGCCACTCGGGAATACCAGAGCTCTTTCCAATGTTAACCCTTCGATCTCAAGCTCTTCCAGGTGGTCGGCTAGCATGGCCTGTTTCTGCAGTCGCTTAAGTTTTGCATGGGTAATGACTTCATCCATCCCTTGCGCCAGCATGATTTCTTGTAGCGCTTGAACGGTACCACTCGCACCCACACAGACGTCCCAGCCAATTTGCGTATATTGCTCTAGGATAGGGGCTAAGGTGTCTTTCGCTGCTGCGATTGCGTTGTCAAAGTTAGTTGCCGTCAGTTGACGGTCTTTGAAGTGGCGCTCTAGCCAAGTCACGCAGCCCATTTTCAAACTGGTGAGTGCTTTAGCGTCAAATCCTTCGCCGATGATAAGTTCAGTGCTTGCTCCGCCAATATCGACTACGAGTCGGCGCCCCATGCCACCAGAGGTGTGTGCGACACCTTTATAGATGGTAGCGGCTTCTTCTTCGCCAGAGATGACTTCAATGTCATAGCCTAGAATCTGATTGGCTTTACGTAAAAAGACATCCACATTGGTTGCAGTGCGAAGTGTCGCTGTGCCCACAATGCGGATGTTTTGCTTCGGAATATCTTGTAGTCGCTCAGCAAAGAGACTCAAACAGTCCCAGCCACGCTGCATAGCTTCCTGACTTAACGCATTATTTTCATCTAACCCTGCGGCTAAACGTACTTTGCGTTTTATCTTCGCCATTGTTTGAACGCTGCCATCGATATGACGCACAACGAGCATGTGAAAACTGTTCGACCCGAGGTCGATGGCTGCGTAAAGCGGTGATGAGACTGCCTGATTCATAAACGACTATAGCTTCCTTGTTATTGCGATTGTGATTGACGTTGCTGTCTTGGTCGACGGTTGTTTGGTCGACGGTTTCCTGAGCGAGAACCACCTGTGTTAGAGCGGCGTTGCTGAGGGTTGCGAGAACGCATACGTAGCGGCGCTGGAAGATCTTCGATCAGCGCAGATGAGTCGTACTCCGACATTGGGATTGCGTGCTCGATGTACTCTTCAATCGCTGGTAGGTTGATAGCGTAATCTTCACAGGCAAAGCTGATCGAGTGACCGCTAGCACCAGCACGACCAGTACGGCCAATACGGTGAACGTAATCTTCACAATCGTCAGGTAGGTCGTAGTTAAATACGTGCGTTACCTGTGGGATATGTAGGCCGCGAGCCGCAACATCGGTTGCAACAAGGATATCGACTTCACCCTTAGTGAATTGCTCAAGGATTTTTTCACGTTTCTTCTGTGGAACGTCACCTGTTAGTAGGCCAACGCGGTGACCATCTGCTGCCAAGTGGCCCCATACCGACTCACACTTATGTTTAGTGTTAGCAAATACAATCGCACGGTCAGGCCATTCTTCTTCAATCAGAGTTTGAAGCAGTGGCATTTTGTGCTCGTTCGACGGGTAGAACAATTCTTCTTGAATGCGGTGACCTGTTTTTTGGTCTGGTTCGACAACAACATGCTCTGGGTTGTGCATGTGCTCAAACGCGAGTTCTTGAACGCGGTAAGACAGAGTCGCCGAGAACAGCATGTTTAGGCGGTCTTTTGGCTCAGGCATACGACGGAACAAGAAGCGGATGTCTTTAATGAAACCAAGGTCGAACATGCGATCGGCTTCGTCTAGGACAACGGCTTGAATGTGGTTTAGGTTGAAAACCTTTTGCTTGTAGAAATCGATAATACGACCCGTAGTACCGATCAATACGTCTACACCTTTCTCAAGCTTCGCTAGTTGCTTATCGTAGCTTTCACCACCGTAAGCAAGTGCAGCTTTGATGCCAGTGCTTTCCATTAATGGAGCAGCATCATTAAAGATCTGAATCGCCAACTCACGAGTCGGAGCCATAATAATGGCACGCGGCTGAGTTGGTTTACGACCTTCATGCTCAGGTGTATTCAACAAATGGTTAAAGGTAGCAGTAAGAAACGCTAGCGTTTTACCAGTACCCGTTTGGGCCTGGCCTGCGATGTCTTGGCCGGTGAGCAGTACCGGCAACGCCAAGGCTTGGATAGGGGTACAATATTCGAACCCTTTTTTCTCCAATCCTTCAATAACTTGGGCGTTTAAATCCAAGTCGGCGAACTTTTGCTCTGTGATATGCGTCTTTTTCATTGCTATAGAATATCAGCTTAAGCTTGCAATACGAAAGTAAATACATTCCAATAGGGCATCTATTTACTGGTTATCATCCAACCAGTTCAGAAATAATACATTGGAGTGGAAGATGAGCGACAAGATTTTGCAGCTAACAGATGACGGTTTTGATGCCGACGTAATTAACGCTGCAGGCCCTGTTCTTGTGGACTTTTGGGCAGAATGGTGTGGCCCTTGTAAGATGATTGCACCAATTCTTGATGAAATCGCAGATGAGTACGAAGGCAAGCTGACTATCGGTAAATTAAATATCGATCAAAACGCTGGTACTCCACCTAAATTTGGTATTCGCGGTATCCCAACGTTACTTCTTTTCAAAGATGGTAGCGTCGCAGCAACTAAAGTTGGTGCACTTTCTAAGACTCAATTAAAAGAGTTCCTAGACGCTAATCTATAAGTAGCAAACTAAGCAAACCGTGCGATTTGAATAAATGCACGGTTTTGTTTTTGCTGCTCAACAAAATCTAGACTAGGCTACTATTTAGTGCTAGTTTATCGCACGTTAAATAAACAAGTGTTCACTTCTTGGTCGATCCTGAGACCAAATCCCTCTTAAACTAGAAAACAGATCCTATTTTGACTAAACAAGTATCTACCACAATGAATCTAACTGAATTGAAGAACAGACCCGTGTCTGAGCTTGTTAAACTTGGTGAAAGCCTTGGTCTTGAGAACCTAGCTCGCCTAAGAAAACAAGACATCATCTTCGCCATCCTCAAAGCTCACGCGAAAAGTGGTGAAGATATCTTTGGTGATGGGGTACTCGAAATTCTGCAAGACGGTTTTGGTTTCCTTCGTAGCGCCGATAGTTCTTACCTTGCTGGCCCAGATGATATCTATGTATCGCCAAGCCAAATTCGTCGTTTCAACCTTCGTACAGGTGACTCGATTGCTGGCAAGATTCGTCCACCGAAAGATGGCGAACGCTACTTTGCTCTACTAAAAGTCAACACTGTTAACCACGACAAACCTGACAACGCACGTAATAAAATCCTGTTTGAAAACTTAACTCCGCTACACGCCAACGAACGTATGGTGATGGAGCGTGGTAATGGTGCAACAGAAGATATTACAGCGCGTATCCTCGATTTGGCTTCACCAATCGGTAAAGGTCAACGTGGTCTTATCGTTGCTCCGCCAAAAGCGGGTAAAACCATGCTATTGCAAAACATTGCACAAAGCATTGCTCACAATCATCCTGAGTGTGAGTTAATGGTTCTACTGATCGATGAGCGTCCGGAAGAAGTAACTGAGATGCAACGCCTTGTTAAAGGTGAAGTAGTGGCATCAACGTTTGATGAGCCAGCATCTCGTCACGTTCAAGTTGCGGAAATGGTTATCGAGAAAGCAAAACGTCTTGTTGAGCACAAGAAAGATGTCGTCATCCTACTCGACTCAATCACTCGTTTAGCTCGTGCTTACAACACTGTAGTACCTTCATCAGGTAAAGTACTAACCGGTGGTGTGGATGCAAACGCTCTACACCGTCCTAAGCGTTTCTTCGGTGCCGCTCGTAACGTTGAAGAAGGCGGTAGCTTAACTATCATCGCTACAGCACTGGTTGATACTGGTTCTAAAATGGATGAAGTTATCTACGAAGAATTCAAAGGTACAGGTAACATGGAACTGCACCTTAATCGTAAGATTGCTGAAAAGCGTGTCTTCCCTGCGATTGATTTCAACCGCTCTGGTACTCGTCGTGAAGAGCTTCTTACTAAGAACGATGAGCTACAGAAGATGTGGATCCTGCGTAAGATTGTTCACCCAATGGGCGAAATCGATGCAATGGAGTTCCTCATCGACAAGCTTGCGATGACCAAGACCAACGATGAGTTCTTTGACGCGATGCGTCGTCAGTAAACTCTGACTTAAAATTCAGAAAACGCCACCGCTTATCGGTGGCGTTTTTTATTGCAATCTATCAATAGAACGCTCAGAATGAAGGCAATTGTTACAAGGAGGTTAACATGCAACAAGGAATGTTGTCGTCAGTTCTCCTATCTGGGCTACTGTTTATAGGAATGCCACTGGCGTCTGCGACGGAAATGCAGCCAGTTGTTGTACAGCAGTGGAAGCAAGATGAGCAGATCCAAACTAAAGTCGCTGAGCTTCTTCAATACGCTGTAGAAGATGAAGTCGACTCACTCAAATTTGCACTTCAGCGACTAGCGTTGCCTCAGCAAGAAGTCGCGCGCTTTCTATTGCTACAGAAAATTGAACAGCAAGATGTCGCGCTTACGTCTAAGATGGCTATCTTTGTTGAATCCCAACAAAAGCTGGTACCCACATACCAAGTTCTAGAGAAAGGTGACGGGTATGAGTTTGTTACCCCAGCATTTAATTACCCTGCTATTGCGAGTCGGTTACTTAAGCAATGGCAACAAGACCAAACCACACTTGATTTTGTTCTCATGGCGGAGCGTAAAGAGCTTAACCTTCTGACGTGGTTGTCGGGTAGTGAGTATCAGGTTCAGACCCGTGAAGCGTTACTTATTCGAGAGCTAGACAGCTTATCCCCAGAAGCGGTGCAAGCGCTGACTAAACAGTTTACTTCACAAGCGGTGACAAGTTGGTTGCCATCTTCTCAAGTTATGGTTCGCTTGGCGCAGGTGAGCGAAGACCCAGACATCTATAAGTTACTTTGGTTAATGAAGGCAGATCATCACAGTGAAAATGAGCTAGCGCGATTGGCCAATGTAGGGGATAAGTTTGCGTTAAACCAAGTGATGAATGCGACATCGAACCCGAGCTTGAAAGAACAGGCGTTGCTTGAATTGACCCGAGTAAAGCCAATGTCTGAAGAGGTCAAAGAATTTTTGGTTTCTCGTATGTCGATTACCGATGAAGCACCACTGGTAGCTCGTGAGTTAGCCGAGCAAGGTTACCGTGGGTGGTTAGAAGAGCTTTTGAGCAGTAACCAGCAAGTGAAAAGTAATGCTATTTCTCAAGTCTTATCTCAGTAAGACGTTTTCTGTGGATAGTGTTTGTAATGGACACACACAAAAAGGAGCAACGACAATTGCTCCTTTTTGGTATACTGCTGCCAGATTAACCAGCCAGCTAGAAGGCCTATGAGTTTTAAGGATTTACGCGATTTTATTGACTATTTGGAACAAAAAGGCCAGTTAAAACGCATTTCTCACCCTGTTGACCCTCACTACGAGATGACCGAAATCAGCGATCGTACTTTGCGTGCTGAAGGTCCAGCATTGCTGTTCGAAAGCCCAATTGGTTACGACTACCCAGTACTGACTAACTTGTTTGGTACACCAGCTCGCGTTGCAATGGGTATGGGGCGACAAGAGGTCAAAGAGTTAAGGGAAGTCGGCAAGTTGCTCGCGTACTTAAAAGAGCCAGAACCACCAAAAGGTTTCAAAGACGCATTGGATAAACTGCCAGTATTCAAACAAGTTCTGAATATGCCGGCTAAGCGCCTAAGAAAGGCAGCTTGCCAGCAAGTGGTATGGCAGGGTGACGAAGTCGATCTGGATAAAATCCCCGTAATGAGTTGTTGGCAAGATGATGTGGCTCCACTTCTAACGTGGGGACTGACGGTCACTCGAGGGCCGAACAAGAAACGCCAAAATCTGGGTATCTATCGCCAGCAAAAAATCGGCAAGAACAAGATCATCATGAGGTGGTTAGCTCACCGTGGTGGTGCGCTTGATTTGCGTGACTGGATGGAAACCAACCCTGGCAAGCCATTTCCTGTCTCCGTTGCTTTTGGTGCTGACCCAGCGACGATTCTTGGTGCTGTGACTCCGGTTCCTGACACTTTATCGGAGTATGCGTTTGCAGGGTTACTTCGTGGCAGTAAAACCGAAGTGGTCAAGTCGGTGAGCAATGATCTTGAGGTGCCAGCTAGTGCTGAGATTGTAATGGAAGGTTACATCGACCCTAGTGAGTTTGCCGACGAAGGTCCATATGGCGACCATACGGGTTACTACAACGAAAAAGAGAAGCATCACGTATTTACCATCACGCATGTCACAATGCGTGAAAAGCCTATTTACCACAGTACTTATACGGGCCGCCCGCCAGATGAGCCTGCAGTATTAGGTGTGGCGCTCAATGAAGTGTTTGTCCCGATCCTGCAAAAGCAATTTCCAGAGATCGAAGATTTCTATCTACCGCCAGAGGGGTGTTCATACCGAATGGCGGTAGTAACGATGAAGAAACAATATCCCGGCCATGCAAAGCGCGTCATGATGGGGGTGTGGTCTTTCTTACGTCAGTTTATGTACACCAAGTTTGTGGTTGTGTGTGATGAAAGTGTGAATGCGCGAGATTGGCATGAGGTGGTTCAAGCGATGAACGACACTATGCAGCCTCATCGTGATATTGTCATGATTGAAAGTACTCCGATCGATTCACTCGACTTTGCTTCCCCTGTTGTTGGATTGGGCTCAAAAATGGGCTTCGACGCAACTGTGAAATGGGAAGCGGAGGAAGCGCTAGGAGCGAAGTTTATTCCGCAGCAACAGAACGCAACCCGAGAGGTTGATGAGCAAGAATGCGAGCTGATGGTGGAAGCTCAGATACCTGAGGTGAACGACTGTTATCTAGCGCCAGGAGTAGGCGACAGCCGGATGGTCATTTTATCCATCGATAAGCAGCGTGCGGGACAGGCTCAGCATGTTCTAGCGCAGTTATGGTCTCAGCTTCATGACAAAGTGAATGTCAAGTTTGCTATCGTGGTTGATGGTGACGTCAATATCAGAGATTGGAACGATGTTATATGGGCAATTACCACCCGTATGGATCCATCTCGAGACACTATAATGTGCGATAAGCATGGGTCTAAAGCAGGCTTGGATGCGACCAATAAACTTGAGGGTGAAGTAGAGCGGGAGTGGGGTATTCCAATAACCAAAGACCCTGAACTCGTCGCTAAGATTGACGCAATTTGGGATCAACTAGGTATCTTATGACCTATACAGTCATTTTGTTACCCAATGAAATAAAATTCCAAGTTTCAAAAGGGCAGACGGTGTTGGAAGCGGCGCTCAACCAAAACATCAACTTTCCACATCGTTGCCAAGTTGGTGCATGTGCGATGTGCATGTGCAAGAAAATAGAAGGTCATGTGTCATATCACCTTGAACCTATGCTTACAGAGAAAGAGCAAGATCAAGGTTGGATATTTCCATGCCAAGCCTTCGCAGAAAGTAATTTAGTCCTTACTCTAGACGAGTAAGTGAGAGGAAGACCATGACTATTAAATGTAAAGTGAAGTCCATTGAGCCATTGGCAAGTAATACCTACCAAATTTTGCTACACCCTGAAACGCCAGTTGCGTTCAAAGCAGGTCAGTATCTAATGGTAGAAATGGGTGAAAAAGATAAGCGTCCATTTTCAATTGCGAGCAGTCCTTGTCGTCATGAGGGCGAGCTGGAGCTTCATATAGGTGCTGCTGAGCACAATGCTTACGCTTTGGAAGTTGTCGAAGCGATGAAGCAAGCGCTGCAAGATGGTAGTGATATCAATATCGATGCGCCACACGGTGACGCTTGGGTAAAAGAAGAAAGTGAACGACCACTACTCCTTATTGCTGGTGGTACAGGGTTCAGCTATGTACGCTCTATTCTAGATCACTGTATAAGCCGCAATAAATCCAATGAAATTTATCTTTATTGGGGTGCTAAAGATGACAGTCAGTTGTATGCGAAAGCTGAGTTGCTAGCAATTGCAGAAGAACATAGTAACGTTCACTTCATTCCAGTCGTCGAAGATGCTCAAGCTGATTGGCAAGGTAAAGTAGGTAATGTGCTTCAAGCTGTAGAGAGTGATTTCGAATCTCTTGCGGATTATGACATTTACATCGCTGGTCGATTTGAAATGGCGGGTGCTGCACGTGAGCAGTTTACTCAAAACAAAGAAGCGAGCAGTGCCAACATGTATGCAGACGCTTACGCATTTATCTAATTTGTTAGCGTGCTGTGATGAAAAAGAGGGCTTTTAGCCCTCTTTTTTGACTTTTTGATGCAATATTAATCGAACAAACCATTTTTCGGTTTTTTTTGAGAAAAGGGCTTGCACCCAAATCTAATCTCCCTATAATGCGCATCCACTGACACGGCAGACGCCACAAGGCTTCAGCAACGTCAGAGAGGTGAAAAGCTTCTGAGAAAATAAATTTGAAAAAGTGTTTGACTCTTCAAATTATCTCGCTAGAATGCACCTCCGCTTTGAGAGAAAAGTTTCTTGAAAAGCCAAGCTCTTTAACAATTTAAACCTATCAATCTGTGTGGGCACTCGTTGATGATAATCCAATTAGAAACTTCGGTTTCAAATTAGGTTTCAATGAAACGAAGTGACCATTGAATCTTCGGATTCAGCACAGTCAATTCAAACATTACTTTATGTAATGTTCAGTATTCATTGAGCCGACAAAATCTTAAATTGAAGAGTTTGATCATGGCTCAGATTGAACGCTGGCGGCAGGCCTAACACATGCAAGTCGAGCGGAAACGAGTTAACTGAACCTTCGGGGAACGTTAACGGCGTCGAGCGGCGGACGGGTGAGTAATGCCTAGGAAGTTGCCCAGTAGAGGGGGATAACCATTGGAAACGATGGCTAATACCGCATAACCTCTTCGGAGCAAAGCAGGGGACCTTCGGGCCTTGCGCTATTGGATACGCCTAGGTGGGATTAGCTAGTTGGTGAGGTAATGGCTCACCAAGGCGACGATCCCTAGCTGGTCTGAGAGGATGATCAGCCACACTGGAACTGAGACACGGTCCAGACTCCTACGGGAGGCAGCAGTGGGGAATATTGCACAATGGGCGAAAGCCTGATGCAGCCATGCCGCGTGTGTGAAGAAGGCCTTCGGGTTGTAAAGCACTTTCAGCAGTGAGGAAGGCATTAAGATTAATACTCTTGGTGTTTGACGTTAGCTGCAGAAGAAGCACCGGCTAACTCCGTGCCAGCAGCCGCGGTAATACGGAGGGTGCGAGCGTTAATCGGAATTACTGGGCGTAAAGCGCATGCAGGTGGTGGATTAAGTCAGATGTGAAAGCCCGGGGCTCAACCTCGGAACTGCATTTGAAACTGGTTCACTAGAGTACTGTAGAGGGGGGTAGAATTTCAGGTGTAGCGGTGAAATGCGTAGAGATCTGAAGGAATACCGGTGGCGAAGGCGGCCCCCTGGACAGATACTGACACTCAGATGCGAAAGCGTGGGGAGCAAACAGGATTAGATACCCTGGTAGTCCACGCCGTAAACGATGTCTACTTGGAGGTTGTGGCCTTGAGCCGTGGCTTTCGGAGCTAACGCGTTAAGTAGACCGCCTGGGGAGTACGGTCGCAAGATTAAAACTCAAATGAATTGACGGGGGCCCGCACAAGCGGTGGAGCATGTGGTTTAATTCGATGCAACGCGAAGAACCTTACCTACTCTTGACATCCAGAGAACTTTCCAGAGATGGATTGGTGCCTTCGGGAACTCTGAGACAGGTGCTGCATGGCTGTCGTCAGCTCGTGTTGTGAAATGTTGGGTTAAGTCCCGCAACGAGCGCAACCCTTATCCTTGTTTGCCAGCGAGTAATGTCGGGAACTCCAGGGAGACTGCCGGTGATAAACCGGAGGAAGGTGGGGACGACGTCAAGTCATCATGGCCCTTACGAGTAGGGCTACACACGTGCTACAATGGCGCATACAGAGGGCGGCGAGCCAGCGATGGTCAGCGAATCCCAAAAAGTGCGTCGTAGTCCGGATTGGAGTCTGCAACTCGACTCCATGAAGTCGGAATCGCTAGTAATCGTAGATCAGAATGCTACGGTGAATACGTTCCCGGGCCATGTACACACCGCCCGTCACACCATGGGAGTGGGCTGCAAAAGAAGTGGGTAGTTTAACCTTCGGGAGGACGCTCACCACTTTGTGGTTCATGACTGGGGTGAAGTCGTAACAAGGTAGCCCTAGGGGAACCTGGGGCTGGATCACCTCCTTATACGATGATTATTGCGATGAGTGTTCACACAGATTGATATGGTTTAAAAAAGTTTAAGAGACGATACTGGGTCTGTAGCTCAGGTGGTTAGAGCGTTCGCCTGATAAGCGAGAGGTCGGTGGTTCAAGTCCACTCAGACCCACCAATCTTCCTCCCAGGGGATTGGCTGATAGTATCGACACCTTGATGGGGCTATAGCTCAGCTGGGAGAGCGCCTGCCTTGCACGCAGGAGGTCAGCAGTTCGATCCTGCTTAGCTCCACCATCTTTAAGCGCATTAGCGATAGTGTTTTTAAAAATGGTTCTTAAATGAATCTAGCTCTTTAACAATTTGGAAAGCTGACGAATAACATTTGATTGATGTTATTCAAATAAAAGTTCTCAAATCCTATGTCTCTTAGAGATGTAGGTACCAACACACATTCAAGTGTTCTTGGGAATAACTTTCGAGTTATTCATATTTGAGTCCGGCAAAATCGAATGTCTCTCGCTCATTCAAATAATGAGAGACACACCTTGGTTGTTTGCCATACGTAAAGACCCCTTCGGGTTGTATGGTTAAGTGACTAAGCGTACACGGTGGATGCCTTGGCAGTCAGAGGCGATGAAGGACGTATTAACTTGCGATAAGCCCAGATTAGGTAGTAAAAACCATTGAGTCTGGGATTTCCGAATGGGGAAACCCAACTGCATAAGCAGTTACTGTTAACTGAATACATAGGTTAACAGGGCGAACCCGGGGAACTGAAACATCTAAGTACCCGGAGGAGTAGAAATCAACCGAGATTCCGAAAGTAGCGGCGAGCGAAATTGGATTAGCCCTTAAGCTTTTAATGATGCAGGTGAAGAGTCTGGAAAGTCTCGCGATACAGGGTGATAGCCCCGTAACCGACACATCATAATCAGTGAAATCGAGTAGGGCGGGACACGTGATATCCTGTCTGAATATGGGGGGACCATCCTCCAAGGCTAAATACTACTGACTGACCGATAGTGAACCAGTACCGTGAGGGAAAGGCGAAAAGAACCCCTGTGAGGGGAGTGAAATAGAACCTGAAACCGTGTACGTACAAGCAGTAGGAGCACCTTCGTGGTGTGACTGCGTACCTTTTGTATAATGGGTCAGCGACTTATATTCAGTAGCAAGGTTAACCGATTAGGGGAGCCGTAGAGAAATCGAGTCTTAACTGGGCGTCGAGTTTCTGGATATAGACCCGAAACCAGGTGATCTAGCCATGGGCAGGTTGAAGGTTGAGTAACATCAACTGGAGGACCGAACCGACTAATGTTGAAAAATTAGCGGATGACTTGTGGCTAGGGGTGAAAGGCCAATCAAACCTGGAGATAGCTGGTTCTCCCCGAAATCTATTTAGGTAGAGCCTCGGACGAATACTACTGGGGGTAGAGCACTGTTAAGGCTAGGGGGTCATCCCGACTTACCAACCCTTTGCAAACTCCGAATACCAGTAAGTACTATCCGGGAGACACACGGCGGGTGCTAACGTCCGTCGTGGAGAGGGAAACAACCCAGACCGCCAGCTAAGGTCCCAAAGTATAGCTAAGTGGGAAACGATGTGGGAAGGCTTAGACAGCTAGGATGTTGGCTTAGAAGCAGCCATCATTTAAAGAAAGCGTAATAGCTCACTAGTCGAGTCGGCCTGCGCGGAAGATGTAACGGGGCTAAGCTATACACCGAAGCTGCGGCAATGCGATTTATCGCATTGGGTAGGGGAGCGTTCTGTAAGCCGTTGAAGGTGGGTTGTAAAGCCTGCTGGAGGTATCAGAAGTGCGAATGCTGACATGAGTAACGATAAAGGGGGTGAAAAACCTCCTCGCCGGAAGACCAAGGGTTCCTGTCCAACGTTAATCGGGGCAGGGTAAGTCGACCCCTAAGGCGAGGCCGAAAGGCGTAGTCGATGGGAAACGGGTTAATATTCCCGTACTTCTTACAATTGCGATGGGGGGACGGAGAAGGCTAGGTGGGCCTGGCGACGGTTGTCCAGGTTCAAGTGCGTAGGCTTAAGAGTTAGGTAAATCCGGCTCTTTTTAAGGCTGAGACACGATGTCGAGCTACTACGGTAGTGAAGTCATTGATGCCATGCTTCCAGGAAAAGCCTCTAAGCTTCAGATTGTAAGGAATCGTACCCCAAACCGACACAGGTGGTCGGGTAGAGAATACCAAGGCGCTTGAGAGAACTCGGGTGAAGGAACTAGGCAAAATGGTACCGTAACTTCGGGAGAAGGTACGCTCTTGACGGTGAAGTCCCTTGCGGATGGAGCTATTGAGAGTCGCAGATACCAGGTGGCTGCAACTGTTTATTAAAAACACAGCACTGTGCAAAATCGTAAGATGACGTATACGGTGTGACGCCTGCCCGGTGCCGGAAGGTTAATTGATGGGGTTAGACTTCGGTCGAAGCTCTTGATCGAAGCCCCGGTAAACGGCGGCCGTAACTATAACGGTCCTAAGGTAGCGAAATTCCTTGTCGGGTAAGTTCCGACCTGCACGAATGGCGTAATGATGGCCACGCTGTCTCCACCCGAGACTCAGTGAAATTGAAATCGCTGTGAAGATGCAGTGTACCCGCGGCTAGACGGAAAGACCCCGTGAACCTTTACTACAGCTTGGCACTGAACATTGAGCCTACATGTGTAGGATAGGTGGGAGGCTTTGAAGACGGTACGCCAGTATCGTTGGAGCCATCCTTGAAATACCACCCTTGTATGTTTGATGTTCTAACTTAGACCCATTATCTGGGTTGAGGACAGTGCCTGGTGGGTAGTTTGACTGGGGCGGTCTCCTCCCAAAGAGTAACGGAGGAGCACGAAGGTGGGCTAATCACGGTTGGACATCGTGAGGTTAGTGCAATGGCATAAGCCCGCTTGACTGCGAGAATGACAATTCGAGCAGGTGCGAAAGCAGGTCATAGTGATCCGGTGGTTCTGTATGGAAGGGCCATCGCTCAACGGATAAAAGGTACTCCGGGGATAACAGGCTGATACCGCCCAAGAGTTCATATCGACGGCGGTGTTTGGCACCTCGATGTCGGCTCATCACATCCTGGGGCTGAAGTCGGTCCCAAGGGTATGGCTGTTCGCCATTTAAAGTGGTACGCGAGCTGGGTTTAGAACGTCGTGAGACAGTTCGGTCCCTATCTGCCGTGGGCGTTGGAAGATTGAAGGGGGCTGCTCCTAGTACGAGAGGACCGGAGTGGACGAACCTCTGGTGTTCGGGTTGTGTCGCCAGACGCATTGCCCGGTAGCTAAGTTCGGAATCGATAACCGCTGAAAGCATCTAAGCGGGAAGCGAGCCCTGAGATGAGTCTTCCCTGGCGCTTTAAGCGTCCTAAAGGGTTGTTCGAGACTAGAACGTTGATAGGCAGGGTGTGTAAGCGTTGTGAGGCGTTGAGCTAACCTGTACTAATTGCCCGTGAGGCTTAACCATACAACACCCAAGGGGTTTTGATGGACTCAAATAGAACATTGAATGTGTATAACTAGAACTTAAAATCAGTTTTCCGAATTAAGAATTTGCTTGGCGACCATAGCGTTGTGGACCCACCTGATCCCATGCCGAACTCAGAAGTGAAACGCAATAGCGCCGATGGTAGTGTGGGGCTTCCCCATGTGAGAGTAGGACATCGCCAGGCTTTAATTTTATTTTCACTTTTAAAAAGTGAAGACAAAAGATGGACACTTGCTAAGGCAAGTGATACCACTGCGGAGTGGTAGTTCAGTTGGTTAGAATACCGGCCTGTCACGCCGGGGGTCGCGGGTTCGAGTCCCGTCCACTCCGCCATTTATTCCAAGACCTCGCTTATGCGAGGTTTTTGTGAATCTAGAAAAGAGAATTTTAGGGGTGTAGCTCCAATTGGCAGAGCAGCGGATTCCAAATCCGCGTGTTGGGAGTTCGAATCTCTCCACCCCTGCCATATAAAAAGCCTCAGTCGTATGACTGAGGCTTTTTTACATTTGTGGGTTTGGAGCATGGGTAGAGCAGCAGATTCCCCTAATTCAAAATAGCGCGAGTTTAGGTGAAGCCTTCGTGCCGATATATTAAGCCTCAACGGAAACGCTGGGGCTTTTTTACGTCTGCTACTTCTACGAAGCAACGTTGGGGGCTGGGGTGCCAGCTTGGTCTAATCTCTACTCCCTGCTATATAAAAGGCTTCAGCAGAAATTATGAGGCCTTTTTGTATTTAGGAAGTGAGTGCAATGATGGACCCCAAATACAAATAGATTTTTAGCTTGATGGTGTTTCTTTACTTTTAGGGCGACTAAAGAGCAACGTTAGCTGCGAATCCTTTGCTGAAGGAACCTATTTGATATAACGCCTGTATAGCTGGTTTGTACTAGGTGGTTACTTATCGAGTGCCTTATACGCTCTCCTCAGTCAAGAAACCTAAGCTAGCTCTACTAGGTGTGTAACTGAGATGGAGCACTCTATGAAAGGGTTATTGATAGTGTTATTTGGAGTGGATAAAAAAGGCCGATACATGAGCATCGGCCTAGTAGATTATGAACTATCGCTTAGCTTGAGCTTGCTAAGGTCAAAGCTTTGCGTGAGACTTCATGAGCTGCTCTAGTTAGGTTTTGCTTCTCTAAACAGTCTGCTAGGTACGCATAATCGGATACGTCTGAGCGTACAGAGAGCGCTTTCTCTAAGTGCTGTTGAGCTTGTTCCCAATTCTCGTCACGCATATAGAACTGAGCCAATGCGCTATGAGCTGGAGCGTTGTTACCATCTTTCTTTAAACAACCTTCAAGCATGATTACGACAGGGTGTGAGTCCGATAAGTTCATTTCTGGTAGCAAGTTATACAGGCTTGAATTAGGGTGTTTTTTGATGGCTTCTTTGACGACGGTGTACGCTTGTGAATCAGCTTTACGTGCCATAAGCTGTTTGGCAAAGCATTCGATGAGGTGAAGATCGGTTTTCACCTTTTTAGGCAAGCTATTCCAGTGATTAACTAGCCCTTCGCTGCCTTGTTGCTGAGCAACATCCGAGAGAAGCCCACACTGGCCTCTTTGGCTAAGTATTTGAAGCTCTTCACTATCGATGAGCTTACTCTTACTGAGCTTAGGTAGTAAATCGAGCAATGGTTGCCAAAGCTTTAGTTCGATATAAACCGTTTTAAGCAAGTTGAGTAGGATGCTGTTATTTGGGTAGCTGTTCTTTAGAGTCGTTAGGGTATCAAACGCAAGGTTGAACTCAGACTCGCGCACTTGTTGTTTTGCTTTGGTCAGTTCAACGGCTAACAGAGAGTTTTCTTGCTGACTTGCTAACTCAAGGTAATGGTCTCGTTTCTGTTTGTCCCCCATGCCTTGTGCTGCTTCTGATGCGACTAGATAACATAACAATGGCATATCATGATGATTAGACCACCGAGTGACTTTCTTCTCCGCAGCTTTCCAATCCCCTTCCAATAGCTTGATGATACCCTCGTTAGTATAACGGCGAGAACGCTTCAATTTGCGAACGCTGAACCAGTTCCAAGTGCTGGAGCTTGCTCTTAAGGCCCTCTTAATAATGAACTCTAGGCCAAACAGCACTGCTAGAGTGGCGATCACAAAGATCACCAAAGTTGTCACACTCATTTCAATGGTTTGATCGGCTACGGATATAAGCACATAACCTTGTTGTCCAGCATATTGGGTGCCGGCAAATAACCCTGCTCCAAGGACAACGAATAAAAAGATCAGTCGGAACATTATTTTTCCTCCGTGATCATTGTGGTGACTTCACGGCGTAAGCGTTCATTAATGACGTCAGCTAATACGTTTTGAGTTTGTAGTTTTACTGGGTACTCAACCTGTATGTTCTGCCCACTAAGCTGCCCTAACGCTTTATTGAATTCAATAACGGCATTATCGTCGTTGTTAAAGAAGGCTGTTGACCATTGCTGTGCAGTAGATAGAGAGGCGGTATAAATTTCACCTTGCTCGTCGTAAACCGCTTTAATCGCTGTTTCGAGTTTTCCTTTGACGTTTTCTTTCAGGTAGAAGTGTTGTTGAGGTGATAGCAATGGGATGACGTTGCCATCACGTGTACGGAAGGTAATGAAGTTTTCAGAGAAATCTTTTAGAGAGGTCATCAAGTTATCTTTCCAATCATAGATATCTTGAGACACCACTTGTTTCTCTTCCACTTGGGCCTCCGGCAAAATTGCATTGGCTAGCGGCAAAGCGTCTACTTGTTGTTGAAGCGCAGTGAGTCTTAGTACCAAACCATCGCGATCGATCAATGGCACGGTTTTCAACTTCGTAATGTCATTGGCCATTGCTTTACGTAGCGGAACCAGACTTGGATCGTTTAGAGAAGCGATACGTTGGTCGGCACTCTCCATCAACTTGGTGGCGCTTACCACGTCTTGTTCTAAAAAGAGTTTGCGGCCCGCGAGTTTAACAAGGTAGTCAGCTTCGGCAAGTAACCAGTCGTTCGGACGGCGACCTTTTACATCCGCTACTGCTAGCTGCAGGCTTTCAATACTTTTCTGCTGCTGAGTTAATATTGTTTCCGCTCGGTGAGTTACTTCAGTGGCTTTAGAAATCGTGTCTTGTTTGATTGTCGAAAGGTCTGATGTCATGCTTGATTGAGCTTGTTTAAGCTGTGCTTGTAGAGCGGCGATTTGTGCCTCGTATTGCGCGTTTTGCTGTTGCATCTGGAACATAAGGCCGCTGCCAAATATTACTGATAGCGCGATGGCTATCGCCCCCAGCTTCACCCCTCGCTTGGCTTGTTTTTGGATAGCTTCTTGCTGAGATGAATGCGAAGTATCAGCAGGTGCTTTTGGGGTGCTCTCAGGGGTAATTGTGGTGCTGGTATCTTTGTTTTTCTCTGGCTTGGTAGCTTCGTGATTCTCTACCTTGGGAGTCGGAGATGTTTCTTGGGTTTTGTTATCTTCAGGTTCAACGTGATCGTTATTCTTTTTACTTGTCATTGCGTATGTCCTGTTCTTTGAGCTGGAGAGCTTCCATTAAGTTCTGATTGCTTGCACTACTGGCGCTGATGATATGGTTAAAGCCCATTTTTTTTGCATCTGCCGCAATGCGTTCACTGGGTACCACGAGAAGTAGAGCGTGAAGCCAGCTGTGGTAGAGGGCATCTATCTGGTTGTATAGGTGCTCAAGTTGCCCACTACTGGTAATAATTAGGGTATCTACGTCGTTGCTTTGCCAGTGACTAACCGTTGGCTCTGACATGAACGGGAGGTTGATTCTCCGATACACTTGCTGATATTCCACATGAGCTTTACGCGAAACAAGCGTATCGAAAATGAGCTCACGTCCACCATTGCCCCGTAGGATCAAGATTCTTTTATCTGCGACTGAGCCTAGCTCCTCCATAGCCAGTAAATGCTCACTATCACTGATATGAGGGTAGTTTACTGATTGCTGTGAGGCTTTGCTTAAAATCTGTGCGGTTTTTTGACCAACGGCAAGGTATAGAGGTGTGGTTGGCCAGTTTTTTTGAAGGCTAGAGATAGCTTGGTGAGCGTAGGTCACTGCATGTTGGCTAACAGCAATGACAATATCGAAGGTGCCGAGCTTGCCGCTGAGCTGCTCTAATTTAGGCTCGGGCTCAATAGTAATGAGCGGATGATGGATACTTTCAATACCCACATCCGCAAGTAGTTGGCACAGCTGACGCCCTTGTCTGTCAGGGCGTGTCACCAATACCGTCATAACGATTACTCGTGCTCAGAGTAGAGTCGAGTTAGGATGTCTTTCGCGCCATCGTCTAGCAGTTGGTTAGCGAGTGTTACACCTAGCTTTTCGGCATCTTGACGTGGTCCACGAATTTCACCGCGAACGATTAATGAGCCATCAGGTTCACCGACTAAAGCACGTAGCCAGATATCGTTGCCTTCCAATAATGAGTAACTGCCGATTGGTACCTGACAGCCACCTTCTAGAGTTAAGTTCATTGCACGCTCACAGAGTACGCGATCGGCGGTATCTGCGTGATTGAGTGGCTCAAGTAACTTATGTAAACGCTCATCATCTAGGCGACATTCAATACCTACAGCACCTTGTCCAACCGCTGGCAATGATTGTTCTGGTTCAATAAAGCTGCGAATACGCTCTTCCAGTTCTAGGCGCTTTAGGCCTGCTGCGGCAAGAATAATAGCGTCGTATTCACCCGCATCGAGCTTACCCAAGCGAGTTCCCACATTGCCACGCAACTCTTTGATGATCAGGTCAGGGCGGTATTCTTTCAATTGACATTGACGGCGTAAGCTACAAGTGCCCACAGTGGCGCCTTGAGGAAGTTCATCAATGTTGTTGTAGGTATTTGAGACAAACGCATCGCGAGGATCTTCACGTTCACAGATCGTGACTAACCCCAACCCTTCTGGAAAGTCTACAGGTACGTCTTTCATAGAGTGAACCGCTAAATCGGCACGACCTTCTAGCATCGCCACTTCCAGCTCTTTTACGAATAGGCCTTTTCCACCCACTTTGGCTAGAGGGGTATCTAGAATGATGTCACCTTTTGTGACCATAGTGACTAACTCAACTTCCAAACCAGGGTGAGCAGCTTGTAATGCGTCTTTAACGTAGTGTGCTTGCCAAAGAGCTAGTGGGCTTTTACGCGTCGCGATTCGGATTGGGGCTGGTTGTGTCATAAGGTTCTCTATTGATCGAAACTGGTGTCATACAAGCGAAATCGCCTGCTAACGGATACGGATTACACTAATCGTACCATTCCAAAAAAGAAAGTCTTACTACTAGATCGCTGTGATGAAAAATTGATGACCGTTTAGTAGACTTTGGTCAAAATAGTGTGATTAACCTCTCGTTTGTAAAATAGGCTATTATTAGAAAAGGCAGTTAGCTACGACACTATGTAAAAAATAAATAAGGCAAAAGATGGAGATAGAGCGGCTTTATCTTCTGTGGCTCAATTCTTTACCAACACAAAAAAAAGTGTTAAATTGATCACGTTTTGTCAGTGCTTTTGATGGATTTATCATCAAAATCGCAAAATTATAATTCAATCAAGGAATTAACCTTGCAGGCTTACACGAAGACTTTAATCCAACGATTAGATAATCTAAATCAGCAGCGTATTGAACGTGCGCTTGCGCTTATGGATTTGCAAAGCCAACGTGTATTCCACCTCATTCCTGCATTGCTTCACTTCAATCATCCTATTATTCCCGGCTATTACGATTCTGATGTTCCATTCGGCGTATTTGGCTTGCAGTTTAATGATGTTCAACAGCAATTCGTTGAAGATACCCAGCTAACCATAGGTCAGGAGTTAGAAAGTGCCCAAGCACCAGCGATTCTTGGCTTGTATACCATGGGTAGTACTTCATCAATTGGTCAAAGTACCTCGAGTGATCTAGATATTTGGGTGTGCGTATCCCCTACGATGACCTGCGAACAACGGGATAGTTTGACCAATAAGTGCTTGCTGATCACCGATTGGGCGAAAAGCCAAGGTGTAGAAGCTAACTTCTTCTTAATGGATGAAGAGCGTTTCAAAAGCAACCATTCAGAAGAGATGACGGGTGATAACTGTGGTTCTTCTCAGCACTTACTGTTACTTGATGAATTTTACCGCTCTGCTGTCCGTTTAGCGGGGCAACGTTTGTTGTGGCAAATCGTGCCACCAGAAATGGAAGAGTGCTACGACGAATACGTAGAAGACTTATGCGGGAAGGGCTACATCAACTGTAGTGAATGGATCGACTTTGGTCGTTTAAACCGTATCCCAGCAGAAGAATACTTCGGCTCAAACCTTTGGCAGCTGTATAAGAGTATCGATTCACCATATAAGTCGGTACTGAAAGCCATTTTGCTAGAGGCGTATTCGTGGGAGTACCCCCACACGCAACTATTAAGCATTGATACTAAGCGTCGTTTCTTCGCTCATGAGCCTGATCTTTATGGGATGGACGCGTACTACTTAATGCTGGAAAAAGTGACTCGATATTTAGAACGTATCGGTGATAGTACTCGTTTAGACTTAGTCCGTCGTTGTTTCTACCTTAAAACTCACGAGAAGCTCTCTCGAGAACCTGGTATTGGTTCTGTCGCTTGGCGACGTGAGGCCCTAACTGACATGGTACAGAAGTGGGACTGGGATCAAACGACGATTATGGAGTTAGACGATCGTCGTAATTGGAAAGTAGAGCAGGTTAAAGTTGTACACCATGCGTTGCTCGACGCGTTGATGCTGAGTTACCGTAACTTGATTCAATTTGCACGTCGCAACGATATTACCTCTGCTATCAGCCCACAAGACATCAGTATTCTTGCTCGTAAGCTGTATGCTGCGTTTGAGGTACTTCCGGGTAAAGTGACACTGCTGAACCCGCAGATCTCACCAGATCTTCATGAGCCAGATTTAACCTTCATCGAAGTGAGGGAAGGTGGTACAAATCAGCCGGGTTGGTATCTGTATAAACAACCTCTTATCCCGCACCGCATTATTGGCCAGCCAAACCTAGAGCATAACGAATACCTAAGTAAGTTGGTGGCGTGGTCGTTCTTCAATGGCATGATCACTGAATCCACTCGTTTACACTCAGTTGTACGTGATGCACACCTCGACATCGATAAGTTCTACCAAATGGTGAGTGACTTGCGTAACACCTTCTCGCTACGCAAACGACGCCCGAGTATGCAGGCGCTAGCAAGTCCGTGTGAAATTAGCCAACTTGCCATGTTCATCAACTTTGAAAATGACCCAACTGCTGAGTTAAGCGGTAAGTCGCTTAAAGTGGATTTGAAAACGACGGATATTTTTAGTTTTGGTCCTGAACATAAGAGTTTAGTTGGCAGCGTTGATTTGGTGTATCGCAACTCATGGCATGAAGTTCGAACGCTGCATTTCAAGGGCGAAACCGCGATGTTGGACGCATTGAAAACTATCCTAGGTAAGATGCACCAAGATGCGCTACCGCCGGAATCGGTTGATGTGTTCTGCTACAGCAAAAACCTACGCGGTGTGATGCGTAATATGGTGTATCAACTGCTGGCTGAATGTATCGATCTGCGTTTAAAACCGGTCGAGCAGGAGAAGCGTCGCCGCTTTAAAGCGATTCGTATTGCTGAGCAAATGTATGGGTTGTTCTTCGAACGCCGCGGCGTGTCTGTACAGAAGTTGGAAAATTCAGTCGATTTCTACCGTAGTATCTCAACTAACAAGTTGAAAGGCTCGCCACTATTAATGCTCGATAAAGAGCAGGACTTCCAGCTACCGGAAATTGTGGATGGTTTTGCGAGTGAAGGCCTAGTGCAGTTCTTCTTTGAAGACACGGAGAAAGGATTCAACATTTACGTGTTGGACGAGTCAAACCAAATTGAGGTCTACCACCAGTTCAGTGGTGAGAAAGATGAGATGATCTCGAGTGTAAATAGTTTTTACACTTCAGTGAAAGATGGCAACAGTGTGTCTTCTAAGTTGATTAACTTTAACCTGCCACAGTATTACCAGATTGTGCACCCAGAAGAAGGTGAGAGCTATATCGTGCCTTATCGCAATGATAACGCCACGTATTCTAAGCCATCACGGGCAGTGAATGCTTAGCTAAAACAACGAATAATAAAAAAGAGCGCTAGGCGCTCTTTTTTATTTTGGGCTTAAACCCAGTCGATCTCTTCGCCCGCGTGCTTAACGCACTCCTGCTTGACCATTTCAAACAGCTCTAGGCCAGTCTTGGAACATGTCCATTTATCTTCAATAAGCTTGAAGTGAAAGCCACCAGATTTAGACGCTAACCAAATTTCATGCATCGGCTCTTGGCGGTTGATGATGATCTGACTACGGTCGTCAAACTCCAGTGTCATTACGTTACCTGTGGTCTCGTAATCGACGTCTGCACCAGAATCATCAATTGCTTCTTCGATGATTTGCATCTGTGCATCTACCAGTTGATGAAATTCAGTATCGTTCATCCTTTCTATCCTATTGCTTTTCCTGAGTGTGGTGCGATTATAGGGGGCATTGAATTAATAATCACGAAAAGCAAAATGAAAAAATACGTTGTAGCACTATTTATGTTCTCAGTTTTGGCGTTAGCCGGCTGTGGTCAAACTGGTCCGCTTTACATGCCAGAAGATGCACCGCAGAATGAGCAAGCTCAATAATTTATACTGACAAGTCGAATTTATAAGGGAAAGAATTTTGGATTACTTCAACTATCAGGATGATGGCCAACTCTGGGCTGAGAATGTTTCGCTAACCAGCATCGCAGAGCAATACGGCACGCCACTCTATGTGTATTCGCGTGCTACGCTTGAGCGTCACTGGAATGCGTTTGATAAATCGGTTGGAGACCATCCACATTTAGTGTGTTACGCAGTAAAAGCGAACTCAAACTTAGGCGTTTTGAATGCGCTAGCACGTCTAGGATCTGGTTTTGATATCGTTTCTGGCGGTGAGCTAGAGCGTGTGATTGCGGCGGGCGGTGATGCATCGAAAGTCGTGTTCTCTGGTGTCGGTAAAACCGAAGCCGAAATGAAACGTGCACTGGAACTGAAAATTAAGTGTTTCAATGTTGAGTCTGAGCCTGAGCTAGAGCGACTAAACAAAGTAGCTGGTGAGCTGGGTGTGACTGCGCCGATTTCTCTGCGTATTAACCCAGATGTGGACGCGAATACTCACCCTTATATCTCGACGGGTTTACGTGATAATAAATTTGGTATTGCTTTTGACCGTGCCCCTGCTGTGTATCAGTTTGCACAAGGGTTACCAAATCTAGATGTTCAAGGCATTGATTGTCATATCGGCTCTCAACTAACAGACATCGAACCATTCATTGATGCGACTGATCGCCTATTGGCTTTGATCGACGACCTAAAAGCACACGGTGTAAACATTAAGCACTTAGATGTAGGCGGTGGCTTAGGCGTTGTTTATCGTGATGAGTTACCTCCTCAGCCTTCTGATTATGCGAAAGCGTTGTTGGCACGATTGGAAAACCACCAAGACCTTGAACTGATTTTTGAGCCGGGCCGTGCCATCGCTGCAAACGCAGGGGTTCTGCTGACGAAAGTTGAGTTCCTCAAGCATACAGAGCATAAGAATTTTGCCATCATTGATGCAGCAATGAACGATCTGATGCGTCCTGCGCTTTACCAAGCGTGGCAAGATATTGTTCCCGTCGTTCCTCGTGAAGGTGAAGCATCGACTTATGATCTTGTGGGCCCTATTTGTGAGACGGGTGATTTCCTAGGTAAAGACCGTTCACTAGTACTTCAAGAAAACGACCTATTGGCGGTTCGCTCTGCGGGTGCATACGGCTTTGTGATGTCATCGAACTACAATACTCGTACGCGCGTTGCTGAAGTGATGGTCGATGGTGACAAGACTCATTTAGTCCGCCAGCGTGAAGAGTTATCGAGCCTTTGGGCTCTAGAAAGTGTCCTTCCGGAGTAATTGGAGCATTATGCATTTCCATTTTTCTAAAATGCATGGTTTGGGTAATGACTTCATGGTCGTGGACTGCATTACGCAAAACATCTTTTTTTCCCCTGATTTGATCCGCCGCTTGGCGGATCGTCATACCGGTGTTGGCTTTGACCAGCTTCTGATTGTAGAAGCACCGTATGACCCAGAAACAGATTTTCATTATCGAATCTTTAATGCGGATGGCAGTGAAGTAGAGCAGTGCGGCAATGGTGCACGTTGCTTCGCTCGATTCGTTCGTATGAAAGGCTTAACGAATAAGTTCAGCATTAATGTCAGCACTAAAAAAGGCAAAATGGTGCTGAATATTGAAGAAGATGATCAAGTCACGGTAAACATGGGTGTACCGGAATTTGAACCTTCTAAGATCCCTTTCAAAGCAAAACAGACAGAAAAAACCTATATTTTACGTACCGATGAGCACACCTTGTTCTGCGGTGCAGTGAGCATGGGTAACCCTCATGTGGTGACTGTGGTTGATGATGTTGATACCGCTGATGTTGATAACTTAGGGCCTCTGCTTGAGTCACACGAGCGTTTTCCTGAGCGTGTAAACGCGGGCTTCATGCAAGTGGTTAACCGAGAAGAAGTACGCTTACGAGTATACGAGCGCGGTGCGGGTGAAACTCAAGCTTGTGGCAGCGGAGCATGTGGTGCGGTTGCGGTAGGTATTGTTCAGGGGCTATTAGATTCCTCTGTGAAAGTTAGCCTACCAGGCGGTGACCTGAAGATTCAGTGGCAAGGCCCTGGAAAACCCTTGTATATGACTGGCCCTGCGACACATGTGTTTGACGGTCAATTGTCTTGTTAATCGTTAGCGAAAGGAACGATTTTGTCTGATATTGAAGTGACGGCGCTGACCGAAGAAATTGTGGCCGAATTCCTGAAGGATAATCCAGATTTCTTCCAGCATCGCAGAGAGTTAGTCGATAGGCTAGCAATACCGAATCAAGAACAAGGCGCAGTGTCCTTAGTTCATTTACAAATGAATCGTCAAAGGCAGCGCATTGAAGAGCTGGAAGAAGAAATCACGGCTCTAATGTCGATGGCGAAAAACAACGATCGCACTTTCCATGAGTTTATGGATCTGCAGGAGCAAGTGCTCAAATGCGAGGCGTTAGAACAGGTTATTCACGCTGTTCAAAACAAAGCGAAAGCCCTTGGCTTGAGCGCTTTTGTGCGCTTAATTGACGCTGAACAGCTAACGGGTAGCCATCTATCGTTAACCAAAGAACAGTACCAGCGTTTTGCGACCAACAACTTGAATGGCCGAGATGCCTATCTCGGGCGTATGCGCAAAGCAGATCGCATGGGTTTGTTAGGAGAGCAGACTCCTGCACCGGAAATGGGTTCTTACGTGGTGTTGCCACTGGTTAATAAAGGTAAACTACAAGGCGTATTAGTGTTTGCGAGTGAAGACGGTGGTCATTTTCAACCACACATGGATACCTTATTCTTGCGCCACTTAGCGTTAGTGCTTTCTCATCTAATTGAAACCCTGCCATGGCAATCGGTCGAACATGAGCGAATCTCCAGTCACACTGCCCAGTAGCCTACAACAGCCCTTAGAGCGCTTTTACGAATACCTTAGAAGCGAGAAAGGGCTGAGCCTGCATACTCAACGTAACTACAAACAACAACTTGAAACCATGGCCGGTCATCTCGTTCAAATGGGGCTAAAAAGTTGGAATCAAGTCGATGCGGCTTGGGTACGTCAGTTGGCAAGTAAAGGTATGCGCGAAGGCATGAAAGCCAGTAGCTTGGCAACGAGGTTGTCGTCGCTACGCAGTTTTTTCGATTTCCTTATCCTACGTGGTGAATTGAGCGCTAACCCAGCCAAGGGGGTATCCGCTCCACGTAAGCAGCGTCCTCTGCCTAAGAACTTAGATGTGGATGAGGTTGGTCAGTTACTCGAAGTGGATGAAGATGATCCGTTATCGATTCGAGATCGTGCCATGATGGAACTGATGTATGGCGCTGGCCTACGTTTGGCAGAAATGGTGAGTATCAACGTTAAAGACATTAGCTTAGGTGCTGGTGAAATTCGCGTGGTCGGTAAAGGTGACAAAGAACGTAAAGTCCCATTTTCTGGTCTGGCCCAAGAGTGGGTTGCGAAATGGCTGAAAGTGAGAGGCTCGCTAGCCAACGCAGATGAATCAGCGTTATTTGTGTCTAAACTGGGCGTTCGTATCTCTCATCGTAACGTGCAAAAACGTATGGCGGAGTGGGGGCAGAAACAAGCGGTCGCGAGCCATATTAGCCCGCATAAATTGCGCCACTCATTTGCTACTCATATGCTCGAGTCGAGTAATAACCTGCGTGCAGTGCAAGAGCTGTTGGGCCACGAAAATATCTCGACCACGCAGATATACACCCATTTGGATTTCCAGCATTTAGCACAAGCTTATGACCAAGCGCATCCAAGGGCTAAGAAAAAGGGGAAAGAGTAATGCACTTCTACCGCCGCTTGTCGCCGATAAAAGCGATGAGCTTTGACTTAGACGACACCTTGTATGACAACCGGCCAATTATACGTCGAGTGGAACGACAGATGGCTGAGTGGCTGCACCAAAAACACCCTGTATCTGCTACTCAACCATTGAGCTGGTGGCAGACATTAAAGCGTGAGGTCGCATTGAAAGATCCGATGCTGACTCACGACGTCACTTTGTGGCGTCACACTCAAATACAGCAAGGATTATCGGCGTTAGGTTATACGCCGCTGCAAGCCAAGCAGGCGGCGGATGAGGCAATTATTAAAGTACTTGAGCTGAGAAGCCAGTTTGATGTTCCACAAGAGAGCCATCGAGTGATGGGGCTACTGGCTCAAAAGCTGCCTTTGGTGGCGATCACAAATGGCAATGTCGACGTTAATAGGATTGGTTTAGCGCCGTATTTCCAATTAGTACTGAAAGCTGGGCCTGATGGCAAAGCTAAGCCTTTCCCGGATATGTTTGACCAGGCGCGTGATTATTTACAACTGCCAGCTCATAACATTTTGCACGTTGGCGATCATCTCAAATCGGATGTTTATGGCGCTAAAGTGAATGGCTTTCAAGCATGCTGGTTTAACGACCAAGGCGATAGTTTGACTCAACATCGCCATGCTCGCTCACTTCCCGATGTGGAAATTCATCAACTCGATGAGCTGCTCGACCTGCTCGATTAGCGTTACTTTAAAGCATGACCACTCTTGTCGGCCTTAAATACCTTCATGTAATGGCGAAAGAAAGACTCTAGCTGGCTGGCTTGAGCCACATCGTCTTGTGCTCTTAGCAGTTCACATCCGACTTCAAGCGTACACAAATTGCCACTGTCTTGATTACGTCTGAGCTGATAAGAAGAATCACTGCTGGCGGTGATCGAAACATGTGTCAGACCCTCTAACCAAGCACTTCTCTTCACCATCTTTTTAGCTTCCTGCCAAGTACCATCTAAGACGATAAATACGGGGGTTCTGGTGCACGAACCCAACTCGCTATCTGTTGTTTCAACTGCGCTTATCACATGTTCAATGGGTAAGCTGTTTTCACTAGGAAAAACAATGAAGGGAGCATAATCTCGATCACTGAGTAGGATTTGCAGCGATTCCGGAGCGCTTTTTCTATGCCACACATGAGTGGTGCAGTATGGTAAGCAGCGCTGGAGAATCTGACCAGTATTGGTATCTCGTGATAGCTCATTTTCATGCGTGAGTAATGCTATGTGCACACTGCTATCGAGCTTAGGGTAAAGCGGACATAAGCAGTGATGAGAAAAGCCACATTGCGGGCATGGTTGAGTCATGGGGCGCTACATCTCCAATCCGTACTGAAACGGTGATTGGCCATCTGAAAATAATATTGCGTCACTTTGTTTGCTGCTTTTTTTGACCGGAGCCGTGCTTGGGTTGAGCGGATAGCTAACGCCGGTATACTGCATCAGGTGTTGCTGTGTTTTAGCGCCACCACCACTTACTGTAAATAGTAGATCTTGCCATCCATTGGTCGAGCTTGAGCTGACATCAATCGGAGTTCGAACCAAGGTGATACGGCTATTGAATCGCCATTTATCTTGATGATTTTCAAAAATCAGCAGTGTGCAGCCCCCTGAACCACACCAGTTCAGTTGAGCAAGTAACTCTTCCTTGCCGTCACCGTTAAGGTCATAGGTCAACCAGTTGTAGCGCACCTTGTCTGGTGCGCTACTGTGCATTGCAAAATACTGGCGTAGCGCTTGGTCTACTTCGCGATTAAATTCTGCCTTGGCCGGAATAGAAGCCGCACCTTTTTGGCTAAGCTCTATTGCTTTGGGGCAGAGGAAGCGCCCTCCTGCTTCGCTTTAAATAGTGTTAAGCCACCGTTAGCGATAGGGTAGACAATTTCTCCAACTCGTTCTTTCTCCGCATTAATTTGCTCACCATCACGAGTGAAAATACGCTCGGAGACGAGGTATTGCTGCTGGTGGCGAGTCATGACAACTTGAATTTGGTCTGGGTTTAGTTGCTGCCAATAGCCACGCTCTATGGTTGCAGGATCGCCATTGTTGTAGTCGTAACTGGTGGTTGCTGTGTGGTCTGGGTTGAGCTGTAAACGGATACTAAAGTCACTGGTTTTGGTTGAAGCGGCGTGGTACAGCCCTGTCCAGTTCAAAGTGCTGTCGACATTGGCCAGGGTGGCACAGCCTTTGTATTGCTTATCATCTAGAGTTAACGAACTCGTCCAGCCATAGGTGCTGTCACTCATTGTGTCACTGCAGCGACCCGCTTCTAACGTCAACTGACCTCGATCGAGTTGGTATTCTCTTTTAGTTGAGGATATTTGGCTACGCTCGATGGTCAGCTCTTGTGGCTTTGAACCCATTGTTTGGAATGTCACTGTCTGTTTGTTGAATGTGGCAGACCAGCCGGGTTCCATACCAAAGGCGCGTGTCGCCTTAGGGGCTTGTCCGCAACGTCTTGGGTTTTCGGCGGTCAGCATATTGATCTCATCGACTACAAATACCGCATTAAAGTCGGCGTCTAAGCCGTTGTTGGTAGGGGCTTGTAGGTGGCCAATTAATTCACCATATAGTGGCTCATACGGTGCACGAACTAACGACAGCGCTTTTTGAGTTTGTTCTGGAGAAAGCGCTAACCACATTTGATGATTGCTACCACAAGGAGTGAAAGAGCGAGCTTCATGCCCGACGACAACTTCGCCGCGCATAATGAAAGTTTGCGGTGCTATCGAGGTCGGCTGGTCTAGCGTGGCGGGAATCGATTGTGGCTGCTGGTCTTTATTATCGACACTGGTACATGCCTGCAATGCAAAGATTGCGGCTAAAGCCATTGGGATTTGGTACGCCTTCATGCTATATCTTCCTCAGAACGGATTATTTGGAATTCATTATGGCATATTGGTTATTTAAAACAGAACCCGACACCTTCTCAATTGACACTTTACGAACACAAAACACGTCGTGCTGGGAGGGCGTTCGTAATTACCAAGCGCGTAATATGATGCGTGATGACGTAAAACTAGGCGACTTAGTGCTCATTTACCATTCGTCGTGCAAGAAAGTCGGTGTTGCTGGAATCGCAAAAGTGATTAAGGAATCCTACCCAGACCATTATGCGTTCGACCCAGAGAGCGATTACTACGATCCTAAATCCGATCCAGAGAACCCACGTTGGATGATGGTGGATATTGAGTTTGTGCGTAAGACCGAGCGGATTATTCCATTGAGCGTGATGAAAGCGATGCCAGAGCTAGAGAATATGCCATTAGTGAAGCGTGGTAACCGTTTATCAATCATGCCAGTCAGTGAGCAGGAGTGGCAGGCCATTATGGCCAAAGAAACGCTTTAGTATCGGTATGGTAGACATAGAAAAGGCAGCTTTCGCTGCCTTTTTATGTTCGCTAATGGCGATTAAATCAAGTGCTCTTTTAGGTAGTGAGCGACGGCGTCGTCTGCATTGTTACCAATCACTTCGTTGTCAGGAAGGGCCGCCATCACTTTGTGGTGAGATGTGCCCATGACTAGGCCTTTACCCGCCATCGACAGCATTTCTACATCGTTCATGCCATCGCCAAACGCGATGCAGTTGTCTAAGGTTTTGCCTAGAGATTTTGCCACGACATCGAGTGCTTCACCTTTAGAAACATCTGCAGCCATCACTTCTAAACACCAAGGAGTCGAGAAGGCGACATTCAGCTTGTCACCAAACAGTTCATTGAGTTTGTTTTCAAAAGTAACCAGATGGTCATGATCGTGATTCGGATCGGTGAAGAATACTTTTGCAATGCCGTCAGTCGGTGCGTTGTCGCTATCGAATAGCTGGTAGCTAAAGCCGGTCTCGTCGTGGAAGTGGCGTAACGTTTCATCTTCCTGGTTTAACAACCAAGATTCGTTTTGGTACATGTGAATCATGATGTTTGGATCGGATTTAACAACATCAATGACCGGCTGCACTAATGACTCTGGTACGTTTTTGCTGTACATCAGTTGATCGTTTTGGTCATGAACACGCGCGCCATTAGAAGTGATCATATAAGCTGGAATGCCGACCGTTTCGCGAATACCTGCAACATCCACATGGTGGCGACCGGTTGCAAAGATGAAGGTGAAGCCTTGTTGGTGAAGCTCTTTTAGAGTCTGCTTAGTGAAATCACTAAGTTGGTGATTCGGCGCTAACAGTGTGCCGTCGAGATCAGAAGCAACAATATGGAACGGTGAGTCTTGCAAAGCTGTGGTCATAGTATCCTCATAAAGCGAAGCATGGCAGCCAAAAGAGAGTAGCTCTCTGTACTGAGTGTGCTCATTTTACGCCAAAAAGAGGAAGAAAAAGAGGGCAAATTGTAAGCGCTCTTTTTCCTTATTTATCTCAACAATGCCCTAGTGCTGGTGGAAAAACTCGAGCGTGGTGTCCAAAGCGTCATTGCGATACTGGTCTTGCTCAAACAACACCTCGTGCTTTGCTCCGTAAATGATTTTCAAAGCGCAGTCGCGGTTGGTCTTTACTAGCTTTTTAATAAAGCGGATCTGATCTCGGTTCGACACAATAGTATCTTCACTGGCTTGAAGCAGCAGTAATGGAATTCGGATTTGGCGCGTTTGCTGAATACACTGCTTCGCTGCCATGAGACCTTGCCACACCCAGCGTGTACTTGGCCCGCCGATTTTCAGCTCTGGCATCTTTTCATACAGATCGCGGAACCAGTGATAACGCACTTCACTTTGACTGAGTGGGTTTACGTCAAATGGTTTCGGGTAATACGCTTGATGCCCTGGAGCATAGGTCGGTTGTGGGTATACCGCGGTTAATATTTGGCTAAGAGGAATGGCGACGGGGCGCAGGTAAGGCGCCATATTGACCCCAAACATAGGGGCGCTGAGGGCTATGGCATCAAAGTGGTGCTCAGGATGGGTTTGAATAAAGCGAGTCGCGATTGCGCCTCCCATCGAATGAGCTAATAAGTAACGTTTGTCGTAGTGGCTAAGGTCAAAATGCTGCAGCACTTTGTCCATGTCCATTAAGTAGTCACTAAACTCTTTGACGTAACCCATTTCAGAGTTGTCGATCAGGCGTGAAGAAAGGCCTTGGCCACGGTGATCAAATGAATAGATGTCATATCCTTGCTGGAACAAGTCGTAAAACAGCTCTTGGTATTTCCACGCCGACTCGATTCTCCCATTGACCACAACTATTGCTTTGTTGTGATTTGGGTTGGTGAGCTTGCACCAGTAAATATCAGTTTTATCGAAAGATTTAAGTTTTCCTTCGCTACGTGATTGCCAAAGCAGCGCAATATCTTGATTGATTGCTTGCTCAAAGCATAACTCTTGAGTATAAGATGAGTTATTCGAACGAGTTTGGGTCATGACTGGTCTGTGCCGGGTTCGCGATACAACAAGTGTAAATTATGTGGGGCTAATTGCATTTAGTCGAGGAATATTACTATGGATACGCACGTTTGGCTGGCCTATGTGGTCACTGCGATTGTTTTTAGTTTGGCACCGGGCTCAGGTACAGTAAATTCGATTAGTAATGGTTTAAGTTATGGCACTCGTAAGTCTCTAGCCGCGATTGTTGGATTGCAGATCGGTTTAGCGTTCCACATCATCTTAGTGGGTGCTGGTATTGGTGCTTTAGTCGCGAAATCGGCGCTAGCATTCTCGATCATTAAATGGGTCGGGGCAGCGTATCTGGTATGGCTTGGTATTCAAAAGTGGCGCGATACATCCAGTTTGACGACCCAAGCCGACGGCACTGAATTATCAGCATGGTCGATGATGAATAAAGCGGTTCTGATCAACCTGACCAACCCTAAGTCGATTGTGTTCTTAGTTGCTTTGTTTCCTCAGTTTATCGACCCTGCGAAAGACCAACTCACACAGTTAGCGGTATTAGGGGTCACAACGGTAGCCATTGATAGCATTGTTATGCTGGGTTACACCTCTTTGGCGGCGCAAATGGGACGTTTCATTCGCTCTGAACGTATTATGATGAAGATTAATAAGGTCTTTGGTTCTATGTTCATGGGGTGCGGAGCATTACTTGCTGCTGCTAAGTCCTAACGTTAGGTGTAATGAGCTCTATTTCGATAATGCAAAGCACATATGTTGCCCGTCAGCCGATTCTCAACTCTAAGCGCCAGACTTTGGGCTATGAGTTGTTGTTTCGCGACGGTGAAAATAATGCGTTTCCCCAGCATATCGACTCAAATCGAGCGACCTATCGCTTAATTGTAGAAAACTTCCTATCTGCTGGAACAAATCCTTCTATTCCTCATTCTCGTTGTTTCATCAACTTTCCTTATCAAAGCTTGCTGCGTCGCTTACCGCTTAGTCTACCCAAAGAGCAAATCGTGGTGGAGGTATTAGAAAGTTGCCCACCGAGCGATGAGTTGTTTGACGCGATTCGTGATTTGAACCAGCGGGGTTACCTAATTGCGTTAGATGATTTTGTTTACGATGAAAAATGGGAACGGTTTCTTCCCTATGTACACATTGTCAAAATTGACATTATGGCGCTGGGGTTAGAGCAAGCTTGTGATTTTGTTCGGATGCATAAAGCACAAGGTGGCAAGCGTAAGTTTCTCGCCGAACGCGTAGAAACGGAAGCTGAGTTTCAAGCGACGCGATCTGCTGGGTTTACGTTTTTTCAGGGCTACTTTTTTAGTAAGCCTGAAATGGTTAAACAGAGTTACATTAGCCCAGAGCAAATTGTGGCAATGGAGCTGTTTCAGGAAGTGTGCAAAGCTGAAGTCGATTTTGACCGAGTAGAGCGTATTGTGGCGCAAGATGTGGCGCTGTCATATAAGCTACTGCGTTTTGTGAACACCATGTCGGATAGGCTAGAGGTTTCGATTTCATCGTTTCGACAGGCGTTAGTCTATCTAGGGCAAGACAGGTTAAAAATGTTCGTCTCGCTGGCGGTTGCGTCGTTCGTGTCTGTGAAAAAGCCACAAGAGCTGTATAACTTGTCGTTGCAGCGTGCTCAGTTTTGTCACTTGATGTCGGCCGATAACCCGTTTTATCCGTATAGAGAGCAGGCTTTCTTGATTGGGTTGTTTTCGATACTGGATGCCCTGATGGATGTTTCTCTAGATGTGTTGGTGTCTCAACTTCCTTTATCTGACGAGATTAAATCAGCATTATTGGAACGAGAAGGGCTAATTGGTGCTTTGCTGAGTGTTGAAGAGTGCTACGAAAAAGCAGATTGGCAGGGGCTACAAAAAGGCTGTAAGCAACTTGGCCTTAATGTCGAGCAGGTTATTCATAACCTGTCTGCTGCTCAGCGTTGGAGCCAAGATTTGAAAAGAATTATCTAGCCGCGTGTTGCTGGTTTGAATATGAAAGTTTTATGACAAAGAAAAGGTACGTGTTGACGTGCCTTTTTTTGTGATTAATATATATGGATATCCGTATATAAGAATATTTAGTTATGTTACCACACCAGTTCTTCAAATTATTGTCTGACGAAACACGAGTTCGCTGCTTGATGTTGATTGTTCGTGAAGAGTGTTTATCAGTTGGTGAGTTGACCCAGGCATTGCTAGAGAGTCAACCCAAAGTGTCGCGTCACCTAGCTCAACTTCGTTCAAGTGGCGTATTAGTCGATGTTCGCCAAGGGCAATGGGTGTTTTATCGCGTGGCCGATGATTTGCCTGGTTGGATGAACAAATTGATTGAAGATTTAGTCGCATCAAACTGCCTCAAGCAAGAATACCAAGAGGATGTTGCGCGAGTGAGGGCGATAGAGTGTCGTCCTGTCTGCTGCCAATAATATTTGGCCCCTAATTAGTAAAACATTGATAAGAGATACAGCTATGACAATTAAAGTAGGTATTAACGGTTTTGGTCGTATTGGTCGCCTTGCATTGCGCGCCGCTTTTGATTGGCCTGAATTGGAATTTGTACAAATTAACGATGTGGCTGGAGACGCTGCAACATTAGGCCACCTGCTGGAATTCGATTCTGTGCAAGGTCGCTGGGCTCATGAAGTGAAAACAGAAGGCAGCGAGTTGGTGATTGCAGGTCAGCGTATCGCAGTGACCAATGAGAAAGAAATTAACGCGGTGGATTGGTCTGGATGTGATGTAGTGATTGAGGCGACCGGTGTACATCGTAAAACTTCGTTCCTTAACCAATACTTAGAGCAAGGCGTAAAACGCGTTGTAGTAAGTGCACCAGTTAAAGAAGACGGTGTGGCTAACATCGTTGTCGGTGTGAATGATGACATTTTTGATCCAGCAGTACATAAGATCGTTACTGCGGCGTCATGTACGACGAACTGTATTGCACCAGTGGTAAAAGTGATTCATGAAAAGTTGGGTATTGAGCAGTCTTCATTTACCACTATCCATGACCTTACCAATACTCAGACCATTTTGGATGCGCCGCATAAAGACTTACGTCGTGCTCGTGCATGTGGCATGAGTTTAATTCCAACCACAACGGGCAGTGCTAAAGCTATCGTGGAAATTTTCCCTGAGCTAAAAGACAAGATCAATGGACACGCGGTACGTGTGCCTCTAGCGAATGCGTCTTTGACTGACATCATCTTCGATGTGAAACGTGATACCACAGCAGAAGAAGTTAATGCGTTACTGAAAGAAGCTTCTCAAGGTGAGCTAAAAGGTATTCTGGGTTTTGAAGAGCGTCCGTTAGTGTCTATCGATTACAAAGGTGATCAACGTTCTACGATTGTTGATGCACAATCAACCATGGTTGTGGGGACTCGTATGGTGAAAATCTACGCTTGGTATGACAACGAAATGGGCTACGCAACACGTACCGCAGAATTGGTTCGTAATGTTGGTTTAGCATAAGGAGCAAAGTGATGTCTCAGACTCAAACTCACCCGACTTGGCAGCTAGATTTAAACACTGGTGCGCTTGTATTGACTCCGTGTCCAGGTACGAAAGGTATCGATCTCGACGCGTCACTTGCTCAACTAAAAGAGCAAGGTGTGGAGGCGATTGTTACCGCTCTGGATGACGCTGAACTGGCGAGCAAGGCGGTGGCTGAACTGGGTGAAAAAGCTCAGCAGCAAGGCATGCAGTGGTTCCAAATTGAAATTGAAGACGATTGTGCGCCAGGCGAAGCGTTCCAAGCGAAGTGGAATGCGGCTAGCCCAGCGCTACACCAAGTGGTGGATAACGGTGGTAAAGTCGCGATGCACTGCATGGGAGGCTCTGGCCGAACGGGGCTGCTGGCAGCTCATCTTCTACTGGAGAAGCAGTGGCCATTAGCTGACATCGTCAGCCAAGTACAAGCGCTTCGCCCAGGCGCCTTTACTAAACCTGTTCAAGTAGAATACATCACAGCGGTTGCTGGCCAGTAATTCACTTATAGAGCTTTTGGAACACCATAACCCAAAAGCTCTTTTCTCTTTGCAATAAAGGCAAATAGGTACGTTATGTTTGCAAATGTCAGTAAAAGTGTTCGCCAATATATGCTCGTGACGTTCAATTACTGGAACTTCACGATTACCGATGGTGCATTACGTATGCTGGTGGTGCTGTATTTCCACGATCTGGGTTACAGCACATTGGAAATCGCCTCTCTATTCCTCTTTTACGAATTTTTTGGAGTGGTCACTAACTTAATCGGTGGTTGGCTAGGTGCAAGGCTTGGGTTGAATAAAACCATGAACTTGGGACTGGCGATGCAGATCATTGCTCTGTCTATGCTCGCCGTTCCAGCGGCATGGCTCACCATTCCGTGGGTAATGGCAGCGCAGGCGTTGTCTGGCATTGCTAAAGACTTAAACAAGATGAGCGCCAAAAGCTCGATTAAAACGTTGGTGCCGGATGAGCAGCAGGGCGCTTTGTATAAATGGGTTGCGATATTGACCGGCTCGAAAAATGCCCTGAAAGGCGCGGGGTTCTTTATCGGTGGCTTACTGCTCTCAGTAATTGGTTTCAAGTATGCCGTTTTAACCATGGCAGCAGTGTTAACTCTGGTGTTCATTGGCAGCTTAATTGGCCTTGAAAGTGACATGGGTAAAGCGAAGACTAAGCCGAAGTTTAAGCAAATCTTTTCTAAATCTGAGTCGATCAACATTCTATCCGCTGCACGTATGTTCTTATTCGGTGCACGGGATGTCTGGTTTGTTATTGCGTTGCCGATTTATCTGGGCAGTGTATTTGGTTGGGAGCATTTGTGGGTCGGTGGCTTCCTAGCTGCGTGGACCATCGCTTACGGATTTGTTCAGGGCTTAGCACCTAAAATAACCGGCAAAGCCCAAGGCAAAGTGCCTGATGGTCACGCTGCTATGCTGTGGGCTGGTGGATTGGCGATTGTGACTGCATTTATCGCTTATGCGGTACAGATAGGTTGGCAGCCAGAGCTTGTCATTGTCGGAGGATTGATGGTGTTTGGTGCTATCTTCGCTGTGAACTCGTCTCTGCATTCCTATTTGATCGTGAGCTATGCCAAAGGTGATGGTGTATCGCTGGACGTTGGTTTCTACTATATGGCCAATGCCATGGGGCGCTTAATTGGCACTATATTGTCTGGTTGGGTATTCCAGATGGCTGGGCTAGCTGCGTGTCTATGGGTCTCTTTTGCATTCCTTGCTCTTACTACCTTGATATCGGTAAAACTGCCAAAGCTACGTGAAGTGAATGTTGCATAATTGATAATTCTTTGACCGAAAGCTGACTCTGTTAATAGCAGAGTCAGCTTTTTTATTGCTATATTCAATTGGTTATCTGACACAAGAGAGATGCTAATGAGGCAACGGGTCCTGTTTTTCGATTTACTGCGCTGTGTTGCTGCGGTTGCAGTTATCGCTATTCATGTACTGGCTCCTTATCGGAATGAGCTTGGGGTGATTCCATTTAACGAATGGTTTACTGCGGTAGGGGTGAATGGCGTTACTCGCTGGGCGGTGCCTGTATTTATCTTGATTACCGGTGCGTTGATGTTGAGTGATACGCGGCCATTTGACGCCAAGTATTATGTGAAACGGCGTTTAGGTAAGGTCTTGGTGCCGTTTTTGCTCTGGTCGCTGTTCTATGCGTACCTGTCTGGTTGGAGCGCCTCTGGTTATGATGGGGCGGTCAGTAAAGAAGTTCTGGCTAATAGTGCAGAACACGCGACGTACTACCATCTGGGCTTTTTCTATTACTTTATCCCGCTGTATTTCGTTATTCCATTTTTGCAAATCATGGTGCGCAAAACTGGGGACGCAGGAGTGTATGCATTCACCGCGGTATGGCTGCTAACCACGTTACTTTATTTGATGAAAATCGATGGTCCATGGAGCATTGAACTATGGTTGTATAGTGGCTACTTACCACTCGGCTATATTCTGTTTAAGAAGATTCCGCTGACTAAAACCAGTGTGATGATTGCGACTGGCTTGGGAATCGCTGCGCTGGCTACGACCGTCATGATGGTCGTGAGCAATAGTTTAGCCGCAGGGGAGTATACGGTGGGGCGATGGCTGTCTTATAAGACGCTCAACGTAGTGTTAGCAGCCAGCATGATTTTCATGCTATGCCGTTACTTTGGTGAAGGCTTGTCTCTGGGTGCTAATAAGGTGGTTGGTTTCATCAGCCAACATAGTTTGGGGATCTATATTCTTCACCCGATTTTCTTGTGGCCAATGAAAGAGTTTGGCTGGTATCAGGGACACCCTGGCTGGGTTATCCCTGTATGGATTGTGTTAAGTGGTGCTGGAGCGCTAGCAATGAGCTGGTTGTTCTCGCGTTCGAGTAAGACAAGCTGGTTGCTTCCTTAGCGTTTCATCGCGAAATGTAGGAATTTATCTCCCTGATAAGTGAGCTTACCTTTATCTCCAGGGTTCAAAGCGTGGTAATAGTGAATACCCACTTGGAATTCACGCTTTGGCCCTAAACGCCCTTTCTGAACGTATATCCAATACTCTTGATCGTCTTCGCCTGGTTGCGCGTCTTGAATCTCGATGGCCTGTTTATCCAATATCACCACATTAACCGCTTGTTCAGGCGCATTCTCTCCCTGCATGTGTTTTCGATAGAAACTGAGGAACACCCATGCGGCCAGCACAGCCAATAGAGTGATTGCAACAAATAATGAAATAGGCATCACATTCTCCATAATATCGAATGCGCTATTGTAACGCTGAGGGACAAATTGAGATGCTTTGCCGAACTTGATTCGTGATCTACACAGTTAATGTCGAGTTTTATTCGAGAGATATCACGTTTTTCAAAGGCTTAGCATTGGTCACCTTTACGAAAATTTACTGTAAAAGACTCGAAAAAGTGATCTGAATATAGAAGAATAGCGCTAGGCTTGTCTAAACTTAATATCGATGGAGGGAAGCCATGTCAGATATTGAAAAAGTGGTTGTACGGACTCGAAAATTAGAGTCACTGCTACGTGGCCAGTACCACGCGGAAGGAAAAGGTCTGCATCAGCTGATCACCAGCTGTGAGGATCGTTTGCCCCATGATGTTGTAGGGAAGCTAAGGTTTATCGCGACGATTCGTAATAAAGTGGTTCACGAAGACGATTACAAGTTAGATAAAGCGAAAGAGTTTTTGGCAACTTGTGATGAGTGCGAAAGAGAACTGACTCCGCGCAGTAGTCGCTTCATTTGGCGTGTGGCGATTACATTGATGACGCTAATTACCTTGGCGGCGCTAGGCTTTTATTACGCTCATTGGGACATCTTGTCTAAGCACTTCCAATAACTTTGCTCTGTTAATCTCCTAACTCAGCAAAGATAAAATCGATAAAATGTCTAACCTTAGATGCCATATGCTTGCGGCTGGGATAAACCACATACACACCAATATCAACTTCAGGTAACTCCGGAAAAAGTTGCACCAATTTCCCTGTTTGAAGCTCGTCGGTCAGATTAAATGAAGGTAGCCGTGTAATGCCTTGCCCTGCTATACATAAAGCCAGCTCCATTTCTGGGCTGTTGGAAATTAGGCGGCTTGTTACATTAACCTCTACAGTACTGCTATCGTTTAAGAGGTAGCGCCAAACATTAGGTTGTTTCAGGTTGCTGTAACTGATTGTGTTATGGCGGCTTAAATCTGTTGGATGTTCTGGTGTGCCATATTTAGCTAAATAGCAAGGGGCTGCAATGGTCACACTGCGTGCTGAAGTGAGCCTGCGGCTGATTAAGCTGGAATCTTCCATTTCTACTGATGCTCTGATCAGCAAATCCCAACCTTCGGTAATGATATCTACTTTACGGTCATTCAAATCCAACTCGACGTTAATCTTCGGATATTGCTCAATGAATTTAGCCAAAATTGGACGTATTTTGGCTAGACCAAAACTAACAGGGCAGCTTATACGTAACGTGCCTTGAGGTTCTGCTTGATGGCCTGATAGCAAGGTTTGAGCAGCCGTGGCGTGATCAATAATTTGCTGACATTGCTGATAATACAGCTCTCCTTCAGGCGTTAATTTGATACTACGAGTGGTGCGGTTGAGTAAACGCACTCCCAAACGCGCTTCTAATTTATTTACCTCTTTGCTGATATAAGAGGTTGAATGCCCGCTTATTTCTGCTGCTTTAGTAAAGCTTCCGCTCTTGATCACTTGCGAAAAGATCACCATGCCATCGAGCAGTTTTCCATTAAATTCCATTTATTGCTCTCCGCAATTTTCACCTATCCCCCAGTATGGTTGATTGGCTTTCATTTGGAAATAATCATTTTCATTCTAGGTTATTAATCAACGTATGGATTAAATCTATCATTTATTTACGGAGATTAAATTAGCTCACAATACGGAGAGTGGCATGAAGGAAATAAGCAGAATCAATCACATAGGCTTAAGAGTGAGCAGCTTTGAAACAGCGCGCGACTTTTATTCCCAACTGGGCTTTGAATACATCACAGGCCCAAGTGGCCCTGAGCCAGTGGCCATTGTTGAACATCCCTCTGGTATCAACATCAATTTTATTCTCAATTCAGATCAGAAAGACCATACCAATATGCTGATGGATACGCCAATCAAGCATACCGGCTTTACACATGTTGCACTGGAAATCTCCAACAAAGAAGCAGTGTTAGAGCACTTGAAGGCACTGCAAATTCCACTCAGCGGTGAGCCTATGAATCACCCTACTGGTACCTCGTTTTTCATTCGTGACCCAGATAACAACGTTATTGAGTTTATTGAATACAAAGGCTTAAGCGCTTTCCAATAAAGTGCTCAGTTACCTTATCGACACAACACTTAGCAACAGAAGAAGTATGAATATGGATATTAAAAAAAGATTAATCGCTATCGCCTCATCAACGTTATTGCTGATGGGTTTTTCTAGCGCGGCTTTGGGCAGCTCTTCGAGTGGAGTTACCACGATAAAAACAGTGAATGGTGTAGCGCAATACCCTAAAGGTTATCAAGGTACCCCGATACGTGATGCGGCTGAAGATCCGTTTATCTCTCCAAGTAACTCAGCTCTAATCTTAATCGATTACCAACCACATATATTGATGGGGGTGAAAAATATCGATCATGAAACGTTGCTCAACAATACCAAGGGGTTGATTAAGTCTGCAGTTCACTTTGATCTGCCGATTATTTTTTCCCATGTTGGGGTAGGGCTGAATGGCTCTGAACCATTCTTGAAAGAGTTAGTAGAGCTGGCACCAGATGCGATCATTATCGATAGAACCAATGTTAATGCTTGGGAAGAAGCGGAGTTTGTGGCTGCGGTAGAAGCGACAGGGCGCAAAAAGCTCATTATGGGCGGATTGTGGACAGATGTTTGTCTGGCTTATCCTGCAATAGAAGCGACACAAAATGGTTACGAAGTACTAGTGCCTGAAGATACCGTCGGCAGTATCACGCAGATGTCTCATGACAACGGTATGAAACGAATGATGCAGGCTGGGGTAAAACCGATTACGTGGAACGTAGTGCTGGCGGAACTACAACGCGATCATGCACGTAAAGCAACAGAGCATGAGACGACGAGAATATTCTTAGAGTTCTTGTTTAAAATGGATCCCGATAAGGGGTGGCAGTAAGCCAGACAACGAGTAACTTCTCCGATACATTTTCTTTTAGTAGCAGAGGTTACCTACCTTTTTATTAAAAATTCTTTTCAAGTTAAAGCACTCGATTCTTACCATCGGGTGCTTTGTTACTCCTGAATATGGATACTTAACGACGACTGTAACCTATTGCTGGAATGTATCAATTTGATTACGAACCAATCAGAAAAACAAAAAAGGACGCATTTGCGTCCTTTTTTGTTTTTGTATTAGATACTTAGTACATCATCGGCAGTGTCATTAGGCCAACGACTACTGCGATCATTACAAGTCCTTGTTTTTGTGAAGAAGAAATCATAACACTGCTCCTTAATTTTGATGTTCAACACTATGTAATAAAGATTAGCACTACTTTATGGGTTTGATCAAGCCTGTCTTGGTGAAAACTTCAAAAAAGTAACTTTACTGTTTGCTTGTTCCTAGTAAATGGGTAAGTTTTCTTATGCTTTTGTGCTGTTTTTAAAATGTTCAAAGTGGTTTTTGTTTAATCTTGCTTGGTCTTAAGTGGTTGAATTTAAAGATTGTTTTTATTGTTAAATTTATCATTTATTTTCATTTCTTTCACTTTTTAGGCTTAGGGTGATCTGCAATGTCAGTTGTGGGTAAAATCTCATTTTATGAGGAAAGTAAACAGCTCGGATGAGAGCCTTTATCACATATTGATACGGTGGGCTTTAAGTTGGAAAGCTGCTATTCCACACTGCCGCTTATCTTGTTCCTATCGATACTAGCTGCCATTAATGGTGCTATTGTTTCTTAAGTTGCTGTATTTAAATGGCTTTTATTTTTACTTGCTGAGCGTTTTATTGCTATGGGTGTGCTTTTTTTTATCCAGAGACGTTTGTTTTTTAAATCTAGACGATCACAGAGAACGCAACAGGCTGTAATTCACGGATTATTGAATCTCTGCTGACAATTCGTTTTAAACATTGCTGTGTGTGAGTAGAGTGATTCGTAATCAAGATCCAAGTTTTACGGTTCGCTGCTGGACATCGACTTTTAGCTGCCTACACTGGCGGCGAAAGAAACAAGAGGTGTACACATGTGGAGTTGGCTGTCTGTCGCGCTATCGGGCTTTATTAGCGTGAACGCAAATCAAGACAATAAGAATGGTCAGGCAATGATGTTTAAAACATTGAGCCTACTGTTGCTATTGGCTATTTTGTACAGCCAGAATCAAGCGCTTACCCCAGCAAGTGCTTGGGTGGGAGTAGGGCTAGTGGTGTCCATCTTTGCTGATATCCTTTACCAGCTGAAGCGCTATAAGCGCCTATGTTTCGCCAGCTTTATTACTGCGCAAATCTGCTTTAGCAAATCATTTTGGCTACAGCTTTCCACCGAGATGGTTTGGTGGCTCCCAGCAATGCTACTGGCCAGTAGTGTTGTGATGTTTTTCTTACTGCTCCCACAGATTGACCGGTTAATATTCCCTGTTGCGGTAATGGGGCTGGTTTTGGTTCAGTTCGCATGGGCCGCTGGAGAACTATGGCTACTGCACCAAGATGCTCCGAGCCTTGCAGGCTTCCTCGGGGCGATTTCATTGAGTGTGTCAGCAGGTCTATTAGCGATCCATGACTACCGCCGAGCTATTTGGGCCGGGCGTTACTTGATATCCGGCACTTACTTACTGGCCTTGTCTCTCATCACTGCTTCTGTTGCTTTATAGCCGGTGAGACATTCCTGACGGACACTACCTCCTTAGGAGAGTGCGCGAGGAATGTTATCTGAAATCAATGTATCTCTAACTTCGATTGAGTACTCTGATGCCAATTAAGGGCGAGGAGGAGCGACCATGTCTAACGAGATACACGCGCATAAAGTACTAAACTTACTACGAGAAAATTCAATGACTGAAGCTGAACTGCGTACTGCTGTGGCGCGACAGTTCGGACCTGAGGCTAGATTTCATACTTGCAGTAAGCAAGGCTTTGATTTAGATGCATTGTTGGTATTTTTCATCCAGCGCGAGAAAGTCATTAAGCAGGGTGAGAAGTGGACACTCAATGCAAAAAGGGTATGTAACCACTAACTTACATTTTAGCAGTGGGTCTACGTCTGGTTTCGAATATTTGAAGTGTTATACTGCGCCGATTCTTAATGACGGGACCTACTTGCTATGGAAATTTTATCTGCCGCTACCATGCTATTTTTGATCATGGATCCTCTTGGCAACTTACCTATTGTTCTTTCCATACTGAAGCATTTAGATCCAAAGCGTCGACGTAAAGTATTAGTCCGTGAGCTGATGTTTGCGCTACTTATTTTGATGCTATTCCTGTTCGCTGGCCAAAGCATCATGAGCTTCTTACACGTAGAACCAGAGACGCTGAGCATCTCGGGCGGTATCATCCTGTTTATTATTGCGATTAAGATGATCTTCCCAAGTGCGGGAAGCATCACTGGGTTAGCTGCAGGTGAAGAACCGTTTATTGTACCAATGGCGATTCCAATGATTGCTGGGCCGTCAGTCATTGCGGCGCTACTGTTACTGTCTAGCCAACACCCGGATAATCTGATGGAGCTCTCTGCAGCGGTGATGATTGCCTGGGGGGCGACCTTCTTTATTTTGATGTTCTATGGTTTCTTCCACAGAATATTAGGTGAGCGTGGTTTGAAAGCGGTTGAGCGCCTGATGGGCTTGCTATTGGTGATGATCTCGACTCAGATGTTCCTAAACGGTGTGAAAGGTTACATGGGAATGGCTGCTGCAGGTTAAGTTTGAGCTACATACATTTAAAAATAAAAACGCCGCTCTCAGAGCGGCGTTTTTATTGGTTATCCCATCATGTGCTTACGACGAATATCTAGCAGAGCAAAGATACCAAATATCAGAATCGACCACTTTTCCCATTTACTCATATTGATTTTGTCACCAAAGGCGCCGATAAAAATCGCCATTTGCAGTCCGTGCATCATCAGCAAGAATGCCGTCATAATGTAGAGTGCAATTGCGGCTTTACCTGGAAAGGGTTGGAAGAAGTTAAAAATCAAAATAAACCAAACGAAAGCAATCGCCGCTTTCGCTAGTAGGATCAAATACTTCATTATAATTAAGTCCTCTATGCTGTAGTTCTTTCGAATAGTCGGTAGCTGACTTGCCCAGCACTTTTCTCGCGGTATAAGTGCCAATGCTCGGGAATGCCCTCTAGTGCTAATTCTTTCTCTGTTTCAATATAAATCATAGCGCCTTCTGCCAACCAGTTATTTTGCTCCAAAAGAGCAACCGTTTCATTGAGTAAGCCTTTTCTGAAAGGTGGATCAATGAAGACCACATGCTGTGGAGTACCCGGTTGTTTAAGAAAAGCCAGTGCATCACTATTGGTGACTGATAGATTGTCGGCCTTAAGCGCAGCAATATTGGACTGTATTTGCTTAAAGGCTGTTGGGTTGAGCTCCACGAGGGTGACATGCTCAGCCTGACGCGAAGCTGCTTCAAAGCCAAGCCCACCTGAGCCTGCGAACAGATCCAGACACTTGGCTTGTGGCACATCCTGCGCTAGCCAGTTGAAGACCGTTTCTTTGACTCTGTCGGTGGTTGGTCGTAAACCTTCTGCGTCATGCACCGGTAGTTTTCGACCTCTCCATAAGCCACTAATAATGCGAACAAAGCCCGTGGATGGCTTTTTTTGTGATGTGTTTTGCTGGCGACGTCTTACCATAGATTTTTTGACCGCTAATTAAGTGTTACTATACTCAGTCACCTCGATGATATCGTATCGGTGAAGCCCTGAGTTTTATAATGACAAAGTGTAACATTAAACCAATTAGAAAAGCCTAATTGAAAAGTTTTCAAGGCTTTGTCATTTTGTTTTCCGTAGATAGGATAATTCTATTGGAAAAGTGTCGTAGTTAGTTAAGTAAATCTAGGATATCCCCAGATGACGGAAAAAAAGAAGCGCGGATTACTGTCTTGGCTTGGTTTCGGAGATGAAGAACAAGCTAAACCGGTTGCGGAAGAACAAGTACAACAAACAGAAGAAGAGCAACCGCAGCAAGAAGAAATTGTTGAAGAGACAGCAGAAGCGGCGAACACTGAACTAGCAGAAGCAGAAGCAGAAGCAGAAGCAGAAGCAGAAGCAGAAGCAGAAGCAGAAGCAGAAGCAGTCGAGGAACAACCTGTTGTTGCACGTGTTCAAGAGCAAGAAAAACCAACTGAAGGTTTTTTTGCTCGCCTAAAGCGTAGTTTGAGCCGTACCAAAGCGAATATTGGTGCTGGTTTCTTTGGTTTGTTTAAAGGCAAACAAATCGACGATGAGCTGTTTGAAGAACTTGAAGAGCAACTGTTGATTGCTGATGTCGGAATGAATACGACCGTTAAGATTATCGACAGCTTAACTGAAAAAGCATCACGCCAAGACCTGAAAGACGGTGAAGCCTTGTATGGACTGCTTAAAGAAGAAATGGCAGAGATCCTAAGTACAGTTGAACAGCCACTTGAAGTCGATACGACTAAAACGCCTTACGTCATCTTGATGGTTGGTGTGAACGGCGTAGGCAAAACGACCACTATTGGTAAACTGGCCAAACAGTTCCAAGCACAAGGCAAGAAGGTCATGCTGGCTGCTGGCGATACATTCCGAGCTGCTGCAGTTGAACAGTTGCAAGTTTGGGGTGAACGCAACGAAGTCCCTGTGATTGCTCAACATACGGGGGCTGACAGTGCCTCGGTTATCTACGATGCCATTGAAGCAGCGAAAGCGCGTGGTGTTGATGTGGTGATTGCAGATACAGCAGGCCGACTACAAAACAAAGCTAACCTAATGGAAGAGCTACGCAAAATCGTTCGTGTAATGAAGAAAATCGACGATTCAGCGCCTCACGAAATCATGCTAACGCTGGATGCAGGTACCGGCCAAAATGCTATTAGCCAAGCCAAGTTATTCAGTGAAGTGGCACCATTGACTGGTATTACGCTAACCAAACTTGATGGCACAGCAAAAGGTGGTGTTATCTTTGCCATTGCCGATCAATTCCAAATCCCGATTCGTTTTATCGGTGTAGGTGAAGGCATTGATGATCTTCGTCCATTCGAGACGCAAGAGTTTATTGATGCATTATTTAGCCGCGATGAATAATCGCTTATAGGCAGTATCGTTGTTGAAGCGAACCAAGAGGATTGATGGGTGATTAATTTTCAGCAAGTGAGTAAGGCTTATCGCGGTGGGCGACAAGCATTACAAAAAGTCGACTTTCACCTTAAGCGTGGAGAGATGGCGTTTCTTGGTGGTCATTCGGGTGCGGGTAAAAGTACCCTGCTGAAATTGATATGTGCGATTGAAAGACCAACGGATGGCAAAGTCAGCTTTAATGGCCACGACATTACACGTATCCCTAATAAAGACATACCATTCCTACGTCGTAACATTGGTATTGTATTTCAAGATCACCGGTTGCTGATGGATCGTAGTGTATTCGATAACGTCGCACTGCCTATGCGTATTGAGTCTATTTCTGAAAACGACATCAAACGCCGTGTTTCAGCGGCGTTAGACAAAATGGGTCTATTAGACAAAGCACGTTGTCTGCCTAGTCAATTGTCTGGTGGTGAGCAACAGCGCGTAGGTATCGCTCGAGCGGTGGTAAATCGCCCAACCTTACTGCTTGCTGATGAACCAACGGGTAACTTAGACCCAGAACTGTCTAATCGTGTGTTGAAGCTGTTTGAAGAGTTTAATCGTGCTGGGGTTACTATCTTGTTAGCAACCCACGACCTCGGGTTGGTTAACACGCGCCCACAATATCGTCACCTTGAACTTAACCAAGGTTTCTTGAGTGAGGTGGAAGATTATGGCCAGTAATAAAAAGCTTAAGAAAGCCTCTAAAGGCCGCGCTCAAAACCAGCTTAAAACGAATGGTTTTTTTAAAGTTCACCTCGATCAGGCTAAAGCGTCATTTGCTCAAATGTGGCTTCGTCCGTTAGGCAATATTCTCACGCTTGCTGTGATCTCAATGGCATTAGCCATGCCTGCAAGTTTATATCTGCTTGGAAAAAACATTGCTGCGGTAGCCGATAATGTTGCCAGTCCTTCGCAAGTGAGTGCGTACATTCAAGAGCGAACGCCTGAAGCGCGAGTCATGGTATTAAAAGATGAGATAGAAAGTTGGGCAGAAGTTGCAGAGGTAGAGTACATTTCTTCTCAGCAAGGGTTAGATGATCTAAGCCAATACTCGGGCTTCGAACAAGCGATCAGCTTGCTTGATGACTATGCTTTGCCTGGGGTGTTAATCATTACTCCGAATACTGAAGACAAGCAGGTCATTAAAGGGATTGCTCGCAAGGTGTCTGATGAAGAGGAAATCACCGATGTTCGTCTAGATGAAGATTGGTTAACAAGGCTCGATGCGATTCGCACCTTGGTGTCTGTGATTGTGATTACCCTATCGGTGTTAATGCTTGGCTCTGTATTCCTTATCGTTGGCAATACTTTGCGTTTTAACGTATTGGCAAATAAAGACGAAATCCAAACTATGAAGCTGATTGGAGCAACCGATAGCTTTATTCTCAGACCTTACCTCTATTCAGGCATGTGGTTTGGTTTGATTGGGGCGCTGTCCGCTTGGACATTGACGGCATTGATTACCATTCTGCTAAACAGCACAGTGGCAGATCTTGCGTTGCTTTACGATAGTCACTTCCGTTTACTTGGCCTGAATTGGGATGAATCCTTACTGCTGATTATGCTTGGAACCTTCTTAGGTTGCAGTGCTGCGAGGGTCTCTGCAAAAAGGCATTTAAAAGAAATTGAACCAGTTTAACTTGCCATTGTCATAATATTGAAAAAAGTACACGCTACCGTGTACTTTTTTTCTTGTAACCATGAATGGTTTGTGCATAATTGATTCCCCCTGCTTGAAACCTGTTCAGTTTAGGTTCAGTATTGATGGGTTAAAACACGTACTCCAGATCAGAGATTGATGAGGATTTGAATGACAAAGCAATCGTACTCAATGGCAGTTGTTTCACAAGATAGCCTAGACAGCTACATCCGCTCGGCGCACAGCTACCCAATGCTGACCGCTGAAGAGGAACGTGAACTTGCTGAAAGACTACATTACAAAGGTGAAATCGATGCAGCGAAAGGGCTGATCTTGTCTCACTTGCGTTTTGTTGTCCATGTTGCGCGTGGTTATTCAGGTTACGGCCTGCCAATGGCTGACCTCGTTCAAGAAGGTAATATCGGCTTGATGAAAGCGGTTAAGCGCTTCAATCCTGAAGTGGGTGTTCGCTTGGTATCGTTCGCGGTACATTGGATCAAAGCAGAAATTCATGAATACGTACTGCGTAACTGGCGTATTGTGAAAATCGCAACCACTAAAGCACAGCGTAAACTGTTCTTTAACCTGCGTAAGTCGAAAAAGCGCTTAGGTTGGTTTAACAATGGTGAAATTGAAACGGTTGCGAAAGAGTTGGGCGTTGAACCATCTGAAGTTCGCGAAATGGAATCCCGTTTGGCTGCACAAGATGCTACATTTGAAATGCCAACCGAAGATGATGACTCAAGTGCTTCTTATTCTGCGCCAGTCCTTTATTTAGAAGACAAGTCTTCTGACTTAGCTGAGAACGTTGAAGCAGATAACTGGGAAGCGCACACTAATAACCGTCTGAACCTTGCTTTGGCAAGTCTAGATGAGCGTAGCCAGCATATCGTACGTTCTCGTTGGTTAGATGATGCGAAAACAACGCTGCAAGAGCTAGCTGAAACGTATAATGTCTCTGCTGAGCGAATTCGTCAGCTTGAAAAGAACGCGATGAAAAAGCTTAAACTGGCCGTTGGTGAGTTTTAACTTCAGCTAGGTGACAAATCGAATAACTAGAAACCGAGATCATTTGATCTCGGTTTTTTTATTTCCGATCGATAGTTGCGATCTATTTTATCTGTGCTACCTGTGGGTAACTCTGTGAGGAATTTCTTTGCCAGTTGTCAGAAAGCAGGGTGAATAAGGCGAAAACGGGCATCAGAATTTGGGGATATGTTTTTTGTTACACACAAATGAATAAGGATCATTACTATATCTTGTGGATCCAAAGGCTTAAAAGCACTTTATCAACGCAATCCACAGATTTATCCACAAATGGTGTAAAAGTGATCACTGGTGGATAACCTTACTAACCTCGTGTATTGGGTTAGCACTGGATAGGTTACAATGACGTCACTGAATTAACTTGTGTATGAGAATCTAATGGACCAGTTTAAACACATCGATGTAGTTGCCGCGCAGCAACTGCTGACTTCTTCTGACGCTAGACTTGTTGATATCCGTGATCCGCAATCTTTTGCGGTTGCTCACGCGACTGGTGCTTTCCACCTCACCAATGATTCGATTGTGAGCTTTATGGATGAAGTTGAATTTGAGCAACCCATTTTGGTGATGTGCTATCACGGGATCAGTAGCCAAGGTGCGGCGCAATATTTAGTGAACCAAGGGTTTGAAGAGGTGTATAGTGTGGACGGGGGCTTTGAAGCATGGCACCGTTCAGAGCTCCCTGTTGTACAAGGCTAACACTAGACCGGGTTTCTCTATGATCAGACTGCTTTCTTTATCCAATCCTCGCATGGCTCAAGCGTTCATCGACTACATGGCTTCACGCCAAATTGATGTGCAAATGACGCCGGAAGGAGAAGGGCAATTCGGACTTTGGCTAACTGACAGTCAGCATCAAGTCGAAGTGGAAGCAGAGCTAACGCAATTCTTACAAAACCCAAACGATAGAAAGTATCAAGCGGCATCGTGGAATATGGCCGAGAGTCGAAGAAATGTCTTGAGCTACCACTCTCCTAGCTTTATGTCGATGATAAAAGCCAAGGCGGGCCCAGTCACATTAACCCTGATGGTTGTCTGCAGCGTGGTTTTTGGTTTGATGCAGCTTGGTTTTGGTCGAACCATATTAGAAGCATTTCACTTTCCCGCTTTTGCTGGCCAACAGTGGCAAATATGGCGCTGGGTCACTCATGCTGTTCTGCATTTCTCGGCTATGCATATTGCCTTTAACCTACTGTGGTGGTGGCAGTTAGGGGGGGACATAGAAAAGCGTTTAGGCGCAGGTAAACTGTTACAGATATTTGTGGTTTCTGCTGCGTTATCGGGAGCTGGTCAGTACTGGGTTGAAGGGGCGAACTTTGGTGGATTGTCTGGTGTTGTTTATGCCTTAGTCGGTTATCTATGGCTACTAGGGACCAAAGCACCGCAAGTTGGTCTTCAAATGCCAAAACCAGTGATTGGTTTTATGTTAGTTTGGCTGGTACTTGGATTCGTTCAGCCGTTTATGGCTATTGCGAATACCGCGCATTTAGTCGGTTTACTTTCTGGTGTGGCACTGGGTTACTTAGATGCCAGTAAATGGAATCGAGTGAAATAAAAAAAGCGGCTAACAGCCGCTTTTTAAATAACGGGTTTAGGTCTACTGGTAGAGATACTTGGTAAACAGTAAGTCCGCGATAATAGTACGGCCTGTTTCTGGTAGTAAGATACCATTGAGTTGCTCGACTAAGGTTTTGCGCAGATCCTCGCGGCCAGCCAGTGACTTTATTGTATCTTCAGATTGTTTACCTAGTAGCTCAATAACGGCATCTCTAATCAATGGTTGGTGCAACTCGACGATCGGTAAGTCGGCCGCATTGGCTACCATGATATCGATGCGAACCTGAATATAGCCGAGCTTTTTGCCACTGGTGTGGAAATTGGTGGTGAGATCAGGCTCTAGTGTAAAATAGGCGAGTTGAGGGCCTGCTTCTTGCTCAGCCATGCTTGGCATCGAAATCAGTACGCTTGAGGCGAGAATTATTTGGGCTAGGTAACGTTTAAGCATATTTCTAACTTTTCTTTCTTCTAATCGCGATACTCGAATCGTCTGAGACTTGTTACAATAGAGCATCTATTTGTAATGAAATGCGTTAAGCACTCGACGGTTGGGATGTATATCACTAACCTACGAACCTTTATTGTACGATGATAAAGCCGCTTATTGAATACTAGTATGAATCAATCAACTCCGCTCTATCTATCTGCTTTACGTAAAGTAAATTGGCAGCAACCTACAAGTTTTCCTTTTCCGAATGCGATTGCAAAGCAATGGTTATTGGAACAAGGATCTTTGTCACGTTTATTGGAGCAGCACTGCCAAGAGTTATCTGTTGAGTTAGTGCATAACCGAACAGTTAAAACCGAAAGGTTGAATGAACAAGAAGTCGATCTATTGTCGCCAGAAGACTGCCTATTACGTAAAGTCGTATTAAGTGGTGATAGTGAGCCGTGGGTACTTGGCCGAACTTTGATTCCAAATTCGTCATTGGCCGGGCAGCCTTATGACCTCGCGAGACAAGGTGAAATTCCGTTAGGGTTGACCGTTTTCAGTGCGGAAGATGTGAAGCGTGATGCGCTGCAAGTCGGCTGGGCCGAGACACCAGAAGGGCGACTGTTGGCTCGTCGTTCTCGCTTATGGATGAACCAAAAACCAATGTTGGTGGCAGAACTATTTTTGCCGACTTCACCGATTTACTCTAAGGAGAGAGTGTAAATGACCGCGGCGAAAGCGCGTGCCTATTGGCAGCTAATGCGAATGGATAGGCCTATTGGCTCATTGTTGTTACTTTGGCCAACTCTGTGGGCGCTCATTGTAGCGGCGGAAGGAATGCCTAGAATTGATGTTCTGTTGGTCTTTACGGCGGGCGTTGTATTGATGCGTTCTGCAGGCTGCGTAATCAATGATTTCGCTGACCGTAAAGTCGATGGTCATGTAAAGCGCACTCAGAACCGTCCAATGCCGTCGGGGCTGGTTTCGAGCAAAGAAGCCATTGGCTTGTTTGTGATTCTCGGAGTCGTGTCATTCCTGTTGGTGCTCACTATGAACCCTCTGACTATTAAGCTGTCGTTTGCGGGTATTGCGCTGGCTTTTATCTACCCATTTATGAAGCGCTATACCCATTTACCACAGTTGTTTTTGGGCTTAGCTTTCAGTTGGTCAATCCCTATGGCGTGGGCAGCACAAACAGAGCAATTACCTTCTATGGTATGGTTTTTATTTTTAATCAACGCACTATGGACCATCGCCTACGATACGCAATATGCGATGGTCGATCGTGACGATGATTTAGAAATTGGTATTAAGTCCACTGCGATTTTGTTTGGCCGTCGAGACAAAATGATCATTGGGGCATTACAGCTAGCGACCTTAGCTCTTCTTATTCTACTTGGCTGCTGGTATCAATTGGGTAGCAGTTACTACTGGAGCCTATTGGTGGTCGGCGCACTGTTTGTCTACCAGCAAATCTTGATTAAACATCGTGAGCGCGATGATTGTTTTAAAGCGTTCCTCAATAACAATTATGTAGGAATGAGCATCACTTTAGGGTTACTGGTTGCATTCTGGTAATTCGATACTGATATAAAAAAGGCACCTTTCGGTGCCTTTTTTGTATTTACTCACCAGACTGGCAAACACTTTCTTGAATCGTCATCCGCACTTCAGGGTACAGCATCGAATAGAGCTGCTGCGCTAGGTGCTTAGTTTTTTCGATGTCACAGTTACCGTCTTGATCTAAGTATGCTTGTTGCTTCAAAGTGCTGAACATCGAAGAGAACACGCCCTTATCAAAGAACTCTGGGGCATTGATACCATGCAAGCGACCAAGTCGCTGGGCAATATCTTGGCTCTTCTGCTCCAAGTCAGACTTACCGAGCTCTGGGTTAGCAACCAGCAAGTTCATAGTGATGGCATAGCGTTGCAGCGTCTCTGAAATGGTTCTGCCAAGCAACATCAGCGTTTGAGTGTTTGCTTGGTTCATCGACACCACTTGTTGGCCACTGTCGTCTTGCCCAATGGTCGCCAAGTTAAGTTGCTCAAGCTCGGTCAGATAAGACATAACGAGTTCATCAAGCTGACTTTGCTCAATACCGATAAACAGTTCTTGTTTTAAGAACGGATAAAGCGTCGCGACGTTTTCTTTCACTTGCGATACTGGTAGCTGCTGCTGACGGATCAACATTTGGGCAATCAGTGATGGAATGGCAAACAAGTGGATGATGTTGTTGCGGTAGTAAGTCATTAAGATCGATTGATTACGGTCGAGTGACACGATCGTACCCATGGTATCGGTTTCAATGACAAACTTATCTAATGACTCAGCGTGTGAAACTAACTCTTCTGCCGTCGCATTTGGCACCGTAAAGGTGTCAGAGTACGGAACGTTTTTCAGTAGTGATAGGTAACAGTCAATTTGTTTCACTAAGCTGTCGCGAGAAAGCGCTCGTTGGCGTGAAGCAAGCAAGGCCGTTGCACATAGGGTCAGAGCGTTGGCCGCTGCTGCGTCGTTGATGTGAGTCATCATCTTGTTCGCCAGATCATTGACCACAGGGTTCATCCATTGTGGTTTAGTCGTCCCTAATGGATCGATATCTTTAGTCCACTCCGGCGCTTTATCATTGAGGTATTGGTTGAGCGGAATTGGCTCACCAAAGTTCACGTAGCCTTGGCCAAAGTTGCGCAGTTTACGGATGGTGCGCAGAACAAGGCCGGCGTTTTCTTTCTCTTTGCGCTTACCGCGTAGCTCTTTTGCGTAAGTGCCTACTTCCATCACATGCTCGTAACCAATGTACACAGGCACTAATGTCACTGGGCGGTTCAGGCCACGCAGCATAGCTTGAATGGTCATCGCCAGCATGCCGGTTTTCGCTTGCAGCAAGCGACCAGTGCGGGAGCGGCCACCTTCACTGAAGTATTCGACTGAATACCCTTTAGCAAAGAGCTCGGCAAGATATTCACGGAAAATGGTTGAGTACAGTTTATTGCCTTTGAAGCTGCGGCGAATAAAGAATGCGCCACCGCGACGGAAAATCGGCCCTGCCGGGAAGAAGTTTAGGTTGATACCCGCAGCAATGTGCGGTGGCACCATGCCTTCTTTATACAACACATAAGAAAGCAACAAGTAGTCCATGTGGCTGCGGTGACACGGCACATATACGATCTCGTGACCGTCTTGGGCTAGCTTGCGTACGGTGGCGGCATTTGAAATGTTCAGGCCTTGATAAATGCGGTTCCAAAGCCAGCCAAGAATTCGCTCACCGTTTTTGATTAGAGAGTAAGAGAAGTCTGCCGCGATTTCATCCATGATGTCATGCGCTTCTTTGCGAGCTTTCTCTATCGAAATATTCTTTGTTTTCGCTTCATCTTCGATCGCTTTCTCAATCACTTCAGATTGAATTAAGCGGTTAAATAGCGCTTGGCGATTCGGTAGGTTAGGGCCGGAAGCGGCTAGCTTCTGACGAGAGAAGTGGATGCGAGCGACACGAGCTAGCTTGTGCGCGATGGATTCGTCGGTTCCGTGAGAATCGGCCATGTAGCGCAGAGAAACAACCGGGCTAAAGCGAACCAAGCAGTCACGGCCAGCGGCGAATACCGCTTTGGCTTTTTGTGGGCCATTCAGGGCTTGCAAATACGGCTTTTCTTTACCTTCTTTACCAGGCTTTCTTCCCCAAAGCACCGTTGCAGGGATAACCTGGACATCTAGCTCCGAATCAAACTTGTGCAGTTCTAACAATTCAGAAAATAGGGTAACGGATTCGCTTGGTACATCTTCATCACGCTGCATGAGTGTTGGGCGTGAAGAGGTAAATACATAACGATTAAATGTTTTACCATTGATTTCCATTGGCTCTAGCGGGTCTGGTAGACCAAGCTCGACAGCGTGCTTTTTCAGTGTCAGCAAGTCAACGCTGGAGCGAAAAGGTAGTGCATAGACAATGGGCTTGTTAGTATCAATATTATGATCTTCAATGGGGTTTGAAGGAATAGACGTTCCTTTTACCAATACCGACAGCGGTAATTTGAGTAATGAACGTGATAGAGATTGTCCTGAAGACATAAAGGGTCATAGCCTCAAGTTTTTCAAATAAGCGTAAATGTATTGAAGACTGTTTATCAGAATATTTTTTTCAGTAACAATATATTCAGCGAGTAATTTTTTGCGCAGCAAGGATACCAGAAACTGGTCTAACCTTTTAACTTTAATTGACTACGAAAACGTCAATTTTGCGCCAATTTATTCATCCCAATTATTCATAGTGAGAGTTTTTACGTGTCATCAAAGCCTGTACATGGATTCAAACGCCTTAAGAATGCCACCCGCTATTCCTGCCAAGGCCTCAAGGCCGCGTTTAAAAATGAAGCCGCGTTTCGCGAAGAGATATTACTTAGTGTAGTCCTGATTCCACTGGCATTTTGGTTAGATGTCAGCCAAGTGGAAAGAATTCTTCTTATTGTCACAGTGCTGCTGGTGATGTTGGTGGAATTGCTCAATAGTGCTGTCGAAGCTGTGGTGGATAGAGTGGGTACCGAACACCATGAACTCGCCGGGCGAGCGAAAGATATTGGTTCGGCAGCAGTGATGGTAGCGATGATCATCACAGGCTACACCTGGGTTGAGATACTGTTCTTCTAGCAAAAAGCAGAAATAAATTAAAAAACAACCAATTGGCTTTTCATTTCATAACTTACTGGATATACTTCCAGTTAACTGTATAAAAAGACAGGTGACTTATGAAGCCGTTAACGCCCCGACAACAACAAGTTTTCGATCTTATTAAGAGCAAGATCGATGAAACAGGAATGCCACCGACTCGTGCTGAAATTGCACGTGAACTTGGCTTTCGATCCGCTAACGCTGCTGAAGAGCACCTTAAAGCGCTAGCTCGTAAACAAGCGATTGAAATTATCCCAGGCGCTTCTCGTGGTATCCGTATTTTGCTGGATGCGGCTAACGATGAAGAGCAAGGCTTGCCATTGATTGGTCAAGTCGCAGCGGGTGAGCCTATTTTGGCGCAAGAGCATGTCGAAACACATTATCAAGTGGATCCTGGCATGTTTAAGCCCCAGGCCGATTTCTTACTTCGTGTTAATGGCGAAAGTATGAAAGACATCGGTATTATGGATGGCGATCTACTGGCCGTACACAAAACGCAAGATGTGCGCGATGGTCAAGTTGTCGTGGCTCGTGTCGACGACGATGTTACCGTTAAGCGACTTGAGCGCAAAGGCTCTACCGTATTACTGCATGCTGAAAACGAAGAGTTTTCGCCAATCCAAGTTGACCTCACCTCCCAGCATCTTGCTATCGAAGGTCTCGCTGTTGGTATCATTCGCAATACAGATTGGATGTAAAACCAATAATTGTTGAGATCAATTCTCAATAACTTGCATCTGTAAATGATATTTATTATCATCTTCTTTCTGGTGACATAAGGAAGATGATAATGCCTGCCACTCCACCTTCTTCAAATCGACGTTATCAAATACCCGCCAACTTACTTCAGCCGCTTTGGCTAAGAAGTCGTGAGAGTTTGGTGGATAACGGTTTAGTCTACGATCCGATTGCCGCCAATGCTTGTCGCCATTGTCAACTCGCACCAGAGTGCCTATCTGGGGACGTGGACCAAAAGCAGCTGCTGCATGCCACTCTCACTCAGCTGTGCGACCAACAAGTCAAAGCCTTCATTGAAAGACACCCTGAAGCGTGGATTCTCAATGTTGGTGCTGGGCTGGATACGCGATTTTACCGAGTCGATAATGGTCGCTGTCACTGGTTAGAGTTGGATGTCACTGAAAACCTTCTGTGGCGTCAAAAGCTTTTTCATAACAGTGAACGTTATCAGCACCATTGTGGCAGCGTGGACGATTTGCAATGGTTAGAAAGTTTACCTATCCCACAGCAAGCATCTGTCATGGTGGTGTGTGAGCATGCCTTACTCGACTGTAGCGAGAAGCAAGTAGCCAAATTTGTTCAATCACTAGGGCGTCATTTTGATACTGCCAGCGCTTGTATCGTGCTTGCGGGCGATAAGGCCTCAAGCAGTATCGGCCAAAAGATGGGGTCTGGAACGTATAGCCATGGTTTCAGCGCGCCGGGAGAGGCAATCTTACAGTATCTGCCTTGGGCGAAATGGACCAAGACATTTTCTCCATTGGATAAAAACTGTGGCCGTTGGAAGTTTTGGCAGCGCTGGCTAACAAAGTTTTCCGCTTATAAACAACGATTAACCCCAGTATTGGTTCAGCTTCGTTGGTGATCCGGTTACACTTTGCTCTCTGAAGCGAGGTGGCCGTGATTCTACATATAACTCAAACTCTTTCTAATCGAGCAGTACACAAGCAAGTGTTACTGCTCGCCATTCCTATGGTGTTGTCTAACATCACCGTTCCTTTACTCGGTTTAGTCGACGCCGCAGTGATTGGCCATCTAGAACATGCTTGGTATCTCGGTGGTGTCGCACTTGGCGGTACCATGATCAGTGTGACATTTTGGCTGCTAGGCTTCTTGCGCATGTCGACCACTGGTCTCGCGGCACAATCCTATGGTGCGGAAGACCGGCGTCAGTTGGCGCTGGTGCTTATACAGGGATTGCTGATGGCGTTGGGTTTTGCCTCACTGTTCTTACTGCTACATGTGTGGGTATCCGATGCCATCTTTTCTTTAAGTAGCGCAAGTGATGAAGTGAAATTCTATGGGCAACAATACTTTGCAATTCGTGCTTGGAGTGCACCTGCAGCGTTAGCTAACTTTGTGTTGCTCGGTTGGTTGCTCGGCACACAAAATGCCAAAGCCCCAATGTGGATGGTGATCATTTCAAACCTGACCAATATCATCTTGGATGTATTGTTTGTGATAGGTTTCGGTTGGAAAGTCGAAGGCGCTGCATTGGCCTCGGTGATTGCTGATTACAGCGGTTTAGCGTTTGGGTTACTTTGCGTGTGGCGCACATGGCAGCACAAGCAGCTGCCTTCACCACTATCCTTGTTATCCGTAGCCGGTCACAACATTGGTCGATTCGTGAAATTGAATCGTGATATTTTTTTACGTTCGTTATGCCTTCAAGCCACTTTCAGCTTTATGACTTTTCAAGGTGCTAGCTTTGGCGATGAAACTGTCGCAGCCAATGCGGTTTTAATGAGTTTCTTGATGATGATTTCTTACGGAATGGACGGTTTTGCCTACGCGATGGAAGCGATGGTTGGCAAGGCGATAGGGGCTAAAGATCGTCAGCAGTTAAATCAGTCGTTAATCGGTACCTTCTTTTGGAGCTTAGTGATTTGTTTAGTCTTAACCGTGGCTTTTGCAGAGTTGGGATCTCAGCTGATCAATTTGATCACCGATATACCTGCGGTTCAGGCCAATGCCTTAGTGTATTTGCCTTGGCTGGTGGCGATGCCGCTAACTGCAATGTGGTGCTTCTTGTTTGATGGGATCTTTATTGGTGCGACGAAAGGTAAAGAGATGCGTAACAGTATGTTTGTTGCCACTTGCTGCTTCTTTGCTGTGTTTTATCTCTCCATCGATCTTGGTAACCATGCGTTGTGGTTTGCCATGCTGACCTTCATGGCGATGCGCGGTATTGGTTTAGCAGTGATTTTTATCCACCAATGGCGGAGACAAACGTTTTTGGCCTAATGGATGGGCGACATACAGAAACAAAAAACGCAGGCATAGCCTGCGTTTTTATTGTGGGCTAAAGCTTAGCTTAACTAGAACAAGCGGTTTAACCCGTTCAAGGCCGCAACACGATACGCTTCAGCCATAGTTGGGTAGTTGAAAGTGGTGTTAACGAAATACTCTATGGTATTCGCTTCACCTTTTTGTTCCATGATGGCCTGACCGATGTGAATGATTTCAGCCGCACGTTCGCCAAAGCAGTGGATACCTAAGATCTCTTTGGTTTCTCGGTGGAATAATATCTTCAAGCTACCAATGTCTTTTCCTGCTATCTGTGCACGAGCGAGGTGTTTGAACGAAGAGCGTCCTACTTCGTAAGGCACTTTTGCCGCAGTTAGCTCTTGCTCGGTTTTACCAACAGAGCTGATTTCTGGAATGGTATAGATACCCGTTGGAATGTCTTCAATCAAGTAACCCGTTGCTTGACCTTGAGTGATTGCCTGAGCCACTACACGGCCTTGGTCGTAAGCTGCACTTGCTAAGCTAGGGTAGCCAATAACATCACCCACGGCATAAACATGGTCGGTTTCGGTTTGGTAATTACTATTTACCGATACTTGGCCACGAGAGTCGGCGGTAAGGCCTACTGCCTCTAAGTTAAGCTTGTCGGTGTTACCTGTTCGGCCATTGGCATACAAAATACAATCGGCGCGCATTTTTTTACCAGATTCCAGATGAACGATAACGCCATCTTCTGTGCCTTCGATCTTCTCAAAGGTTTCGTCGTTGCGAATAACCACACCACTGTTCCAGAAGTGGTATGACAATGCATCGGACGTCTCGTTATCAAGGAAAGATAACAAGCGGTCACGAGTATTAATTAGGTCAGTTTTAACCCCTAACCCACGGAAGATAGAGGCATATTCACAACCGATGACACCTGCTCCATAAATGATGATATGGCGAGGGTCATGCTTGAGGTTCAAAATCGAGTCGCTGTCGTAAATGCGTTCGTGAGTGAAGTCGACGTTGGCAGGTTGGTATGGTCGGGAGCCAGTAGCAATGACAAATTTATCGGCTGTGTAGGTATCAATGCTGCCATCAGCTTGGGTGACAGATACGGAGTTAGAATCAGTAAACTTTGCAGTACCAAAGATCAGCGTACAGTCGTTTCTATCGTAAAAGCCTTGGCGTAGGCGTGTCTGTTTGTCGATCACTGATTTGGCATGGCCAAGAATATTGGAAAACGTGGAGTGTAGGCTGGTGTTATTGTTGCAAAAGAGAGGGTTGTTATTGAATTCAATGATGCGGCTAACGGCATGACGAAGAGCTTTAGAAGGAATGGTACCCCAGTGAGTACACCCGCCCCCAACACTGCTTTCCTTTTCAATAATAGCGACGTTGAGTCCCGCTTTGGTTAATCCCATTGCTGCACCTTCACCGCCTGGGCCACTACCAATAACGATTACATCAAAGTGGTTACTCTGGGCCATATTTTAATCCTTGTTTGTTATAGCTATTAACATTGCTGTAGCGAGATTTTAACTGATTCCATTAATGCGTAAATGATTTCCACACCAGACAGTGGAAGTGATCACGTACATCCGTGAGAAAACCGGCAATCGTATGCTATAGCTCTCCAAATTCTAGCGAAGTGTTTGCAAAATCCGTCCAAGCGCGTTTAATTGGCTGCTCAAATCGTAACGCAGCATAGTTTCTCGTAGCGCTTTAGAGTTTCGCGGTTCTGAGTCGTCTCATTTCGCGCTATAGTATGTCTCATCATGTTGCGAGCTGAATTAAGAATATTGGTATGAAGTCCATGGGAATCCGAGCACAGCAAAAAGAAAAAACGCGTCGTTCTCTAATCGATGCAGCTTTCAGCCAATTGAGTGCCGATCGAAGCTTTTCTAATTTAAGCTTACGAGAAGTGGCCCGTGAAGCGGGGATTGCACCGACCTCTTTCTATCGTCATTTCAAAGATATGGACGAACTAGGCTTAACAATGGTTGATGAAGGTGGTTTGCTTCTTCGCCAATTGATGCGTCAGGCAAGGCAACGTATTGTCAAAGAAGGCAGTGTTATTCGCACTTCTGTGGAAACCTTCATGGAGTTTATCGAAAGCAGCCCAAACGTATTCCGATTATTGCTTCGAGAGCGTTCGGGTACCTCTTTTGAATTTCGTACTGCGGTGGCTCGCGAAATACAGCACTTTGCTGCAGAATTAACAGAATACCTTATTAGCTCTGGAATGAGTCGAGACGAAGCGTTTACCCAAGCAGAAGCATCGGTGACCTTAGTTTTCAGCTCTGGAGCAGAAGCACTGGACTTAGATCGACGCGAGCGAGAAGAACTGGCTGAGCGCTTGATCATGCAATTGCGAATGATAGCCAAAGGGGCTTTCTGGTATCGCAAAGAACGTGAACGTAACCGATTAAAAGGCGGGATAGATTAATGTCGAATGATAGTAACCTAGTTAATCGTGGCTCAGAGAGAAAAACGCTGATTTTAGCTCTGATTGCCGGTATGTGTGGCGACGCATTGTTGTCTTGGATGACGATGAGTGAAGTGTCTTTTTCTATTTTTCCTCTGATTGCATTAGTGCTGTCAGTACAAGCTCTGTACCAAGAATATCTGCGTAGCCCTGTATCGGAGGATATTCCTTTGGTGAGTTTGGCGTGTTTCTTTGTTGGTGCTTTTGGCCACTCGGCTTTCATTAAGGCGCAGCACCCTGATTCGGGATCAAACTTTATCGCCATTATGGTGGTGCTGTTGTTGATGCTGTGGATAGGTAAGAAAATGGGTTTTTTCGCCCGCAACGCCGAATAAAATTATCCAAATAAAAAAACGAGCCAAATGGCTCGTTTTTTTGTATCTGAAGAATGGCAGATTAGTCTGCTTTGCGCTCGAGTAATACCCCAGCTTCCATATGGTGGGTATATGGGAACTGGTCAAATAGGGCAAATCGAGTGATGTTGTGTGTTTCGCACAGAACGTCTAAATTCTCTTTGAGTGTTTCTGGATTACATGAGATGTACATAATGCGCTCGTAGCCTTGCACCATTTTACAGGTATCGATATCCATACCCGCGCGAGGTGGATCAACGAAAATGGTATTGCAGTTGTAGCTCTGTAAATCAACACCTGCATCTTTGAGTCTGCGGAACTCACGCTTGCCTTCGATCGCTTCTGTAAATTCTTCTGCAGATAAACGAAGGATCTGCACATTATCAATTTCGTTGGCCGCAATATTGTATTGTGCAGATTGTACCGATGGTTTCGCGAGTTCAGTCGCTAACACGCGGTCGAAGTTTTGCGCTAATGCTAGAGAAAAGTTGCCGTTACCACAGTAAAGCTCTAACAGATCGCCTTGGCTATCTTGGGTACAGTCTACGGCCCACTCAAGCATTTTCTCGGCCACTTTGCCGTTTGGTTGAGTGAAGCTGTTCTCTACTTGTTGGTAGGTGTATGCCTGACCATTAACGTCGAGCTTCTCAATCACGTAATCACGATCTAACACGATTTTCATTTTACGTGCACGCCCGATGATGTTGAGGTTAAAGCCTTCGTCATTCAAGCGTTGCTTAAGTGTCTTGGCTTGCTCAATCCAAGCATCATCTAGCTGACGGTGATAAAGCAGAGAAACTAAGATTTCACCGCTCAGTGTGGATAGGAAGTCCACTTGGAATAACTTACGGCGTAGAGCGTCATTGTCTTTCATCGCATCGATAAGCAATGGCATTAGGTCGTTGATCAAACGGCTAGCTGCTGGGAATTGATCAACGCGGTATTTCTCACGGGTTTCTTGGTTGAACATGATGTAGTAAAGGTCTTCACCTTCATGCCAAATTCGAAACTCTGCACGCATGCGGTAATGCTGCTCTGGTGATTCAAACACCTCCAACTCAGGCACACTGTACTGTGCGAACATCTGGGTTAGACGCTCGGTCTTTTCCGCCAGTTGTTGCTGGTAATGTTGAGGGTTTACATCAAGAGTCGCCATGGAAATACCTTTTTGGAAATGCGTTAAGCATCGGATGCGTTTAAACAGGAGCGCAGATTTTATTCAATCCCTCGGACTTGTCCAGTGTTGAGGACAATTTGGCTTTAACTAGTCTGTAAAACTATAGCTTATACCAATCTTTAACTAGACAAATTATCAATAGCTTAATAGTATCTGCGCCAAGCTGGTGCCATTCTAGATGTATAGATGGCTGAAAAGGGAATCTGGTGAAAATCCAGAACTGACGCGCAGCGGTAAAAGAGAACGAAAGCTCAAATGACACTGCATAGTGGACTATGTGGGAAGTCGAGTGAATAGGCGGCTAAGCCAAGCTCTTAAGTCCGAAGACCTGCCAGTACCCGAACCAACAATATGCTCGGAAGCAGCATAGGTTCGGAGGGATTTACGCGATTTAGGATAAATATAAAATGAACAAGTCTTTTCTAGCGATTGCCGTGGCATCGCTACTTCCGCACGCCTCTCTTTCTTATGCCCAGCAAGCGGATGAAACCGTTGTGGTGACAGCCAATCGTTTTGAACAAAACGTTAAAGATGTCACGTCTCCTATTACCATTGTGACCAAACAAGATCTCGAACGTTCACAAGTCAAGTCTTTACCTGAAGCTTTGAGAGCTCTACCAGGGGTACAAGTGAATAACGTGGGCTTTGGTCAATATTCTAGTGTTTACGTTCGTGGTAACTCTTCACGTCACTTACTCGTGTTAGTTAACGGCGTTCGTATCGGCAGTTCTACCGCTGGAGAAGCCAACTTTAGTCAAATCCCGCTAACTGGGGTCGAACGTATCGAGTTTATTCGTGGCGCAAGAGCGGCTTTGTATGGCTCAGACGCGATATCTGGTGTTATTAATATTGTGACAGATTACCAAGCAGGTGGTCGTATTGCTGAAGTCACGGGTGGAGTTGGCAGTCATGGATACTACGAGTCTGGCGTTAATGTTGCTGGCTCTATATCTGATTCTACATGGGGCAAGTTTAGTGTGTCGGCGAACGGCGATAATGGTGCAGTGTCAGCTCGTTCATCAACTGAGACGACGCCATTTGAAGATGACAAGGATGGTTATGATAAGGTCAGTGTCGTAGCAGAGCTTGGCCATGAGGTTAATGATAGCTTTCAACTTAGTGTGCAGGGCTTTTACCACCGTGGTAATTCTGAATATGATAAAACGGCGTGGGATGAAAACTATGTCAACGTAATTTACCCTAATGCTGAGTCTGAAAGTACGCTGTATAACGTAGCGGGTAAAGCCAAGTACACCAAAGGAAATTACTTTTCGGAATTATCGTTAGCGTTTAATGGTGATAAAGGGATCGACAGTAATGACGTCGAAGATGATTCGAAGTTTGAAAGTGAAAGAGTCGTAGCGACATGGCTTCATAGCTATCATTTGACACAGGCTCTGACTCTTGCTGGTGGTCTTGAATGGAATCAAGAAGAGGTCTCGACATCGGAAGGGACTTATATCCAAGAGTCACGTGACAATAAAGCACTATTTTTGACGGCCAATTACGTTGTGGACCGTTGGTCTAGTGAAGCAAGTGTACGTACTGATGATAATGAAAGTTACGGCACGAGTAACACATGGCAACTTGGCACAGCATATAGCTTTACTCAGTCGTTGAAGCTGGCTGCGAACGTAGGTACAGGTTTTAAAGCGCCTACATTTAATGACTTGTACTACCCGGATTCGGGTAATCCTGACTTAGAAGCAGAAGAAAGCTTCGGTTATGAGCTTGGGCTGTATGGCGCACATGATTCGATCGATTGGCAAGTGACGGGCTACAAATCTGAAATTGACCAGCTAATAGCTTGGGCGCCAGTCGACCCGAATAACCCAGCAGGTGATTGGATTCCTTCTAACGTAAATAAAGCTACAATGGAAGGTATTGAGTCCTCAATTACTTTCTACGTAGATAGCTTGTCCAATACATTTGGCTACGATTATGTCGATGCTCAAGATGACGCGACAGGTAAGCAACTGATTCGTCGTTCAAAACATGTTGCGCGTTGGAATATAGGTTATGAGTTGAATGCGTGGCAATTTGATGTGACGACCTTGTATCGTGGGAAAAGCTATGAAGATGCAGAAAACACAATAGAGTTGGACGCATACACATTAGTTGATCTTTCTGCCACTTATGCGGTTAGCCAACAATTCACGATTCGAGGCCGCGTGCATAATGCCTTTGATGAGGAATACACAACCCAAGAAACGTATAACACAATGGGTCGCTCGTATTACTTGAATGCAACCTACCAATTCTAATTACCTAAACCGCCTTCGGGCGGTTTTTACTTTTCTATAGGTATCAGCAATGAAAAAGAACGTAGTAATAAGCTGGTCAAGTGGTAAAGACTCCACATTAACCTTACTGCGCTTGTTAGAAGATGAGCGCTACAATGTTGCGGGTCTTTATACGACTTACGTAAAAGATGAAGTGCCTTTTCAGGCTACACCACTCGAAGTGATCGACATGCAAGCCGACTTAGTCGGTCTGCCATTAATCAAAATAGAGCTGCCCGAAGTTTTCCCTGCTAATGACGTCTATCAGTCGTTGGTGGTTGAGGGCTTGAAGCAATCAGGTCTTGCAATTGATGCCGTTGCTTTTGGCGACATGTTTTGCAATGGAATAGCAGACTACCGACGCAGTTATATCGAACCGGCTGGTTGGCAGTGTGTGTTCCCACTACTTGGAGAGTCGAGTAAGCAACTTGCCATCGAGATCATAGAGCGAGGGATTAAGACTATGCTGGTGACCGTAGACGGGCAGGCGTTATCAAGCCGCTGGTGTGGGCATTGGTATAACGACGCACTTTTAGGTGAGCTACCTAGTCATGTTGACCCTTGTGGTGAAGATGGCGAGTTTCACACTTTGGTGGTTGAAGCGCCTTGCTTTAATGGTCGTATAGAGTTGGACAAAACTCATGTAGACGTGGGTGAACGCTTTAGCCACCAAAGGTATCGAGCAAGGCATTTGCCAAACGACCAATAGTGAGTATGATCGCTGAGTTTTCATTTTTAGGTGAGCAGTGTGGAACAATCAGCGAACAAAAATATACTTATCTTCGACTCCGGTGTGGGTGGGCTATCGGTATATCAAGAAATTAAAGCGTTGCTGCCTCAACTGAGTTACACCTATATCTTTGATAACCAAGCCTATCCATACGGTGAGCTAGAGCAGGCCACATTGATCCAGCGAGTGGACGCGATGGTGTCGAGCTTTGTTGATTCTCACCACATTGACCTTGTTGTTATTGCATGCAATACCGCGAGTACCATTGTACTGCCGACTTTACGTGCAAAACTATCGATTCCTGTCGTAGGGGTAGTGCCTGCTATTAAGCCTGCGTCGTCATTGGCGAGCAAAGCGGTGGGGTTGATTGCGACCCCTGCAACCGTTACAAGAGAGTACACACAAGATCTGATACGAGACTTCTCTAATAACAAAAGCGTAGAAATGATTGGCTCAACGCGCTTAGTCGATATGGCGGAAGAAAAGCTCAGAGGCCAAGCCATATCGTTGCAAGAGTTGGCCGCTATTTTGGACCCGCTTCAAAGCAAAGTGGATGTCGCAGTACTTGGCTGTACTCATTTCCCTTTAATCAAAGAAGAGATTCAACAAGTTCTTGGCGAAGAAGTTTTGCTGGTGGATTCAGGCAACGCTATTGCAAGAAGGGTAAAAGAGTTGCTTGGGATAAATGCGGAAGGCTCGAAACGAGGAGCTCATCAGATTTATTGTAGTGCGCCTCCTTGGCAAGAAAGCGCACTCAATACGACATTAATTCAGTTAGGGTTTAGCCCTGTGCAGTGTCGTCCGCTTCAGGGTGTTTAGGGTCATTAGCAATACGCACTTTTAAAGTACGTTGCATATAGTCTTGATCGTTTAACGCATCAATCGCGTTGTTAGCATCACTAGAGGCCATCACAACAAAGCCAAAGCCTCTTCTTTTTCCAGTACGTTTGTCTTTCATTAAACGAACCGCAAAAACCTCACCATGCTTAGCAAACAGCTCACGAACGTGTGCTTCGTTTGCTTTATATGGCAAGTTGCCGACATAAAGAGTTTTCGTTGAAGGTGAAGATGAGTCAGTAGTGGTCGTGCTGTTGTTGGAAAGTTTTAAGATAAAAGCTGAAGCACAAACACCAATAACGAATGCTACGGAAGCGGGAACCGCTACCTGCGAGAAGATGATTCCACCCAACACTGCTAGGGCGACAATCAATAAGGTCGATTTATTAGAGTTCATATTGGAATACTACATTGTAAGTAATAGAGATAGTTACGTCTGTCATTAACAAATTAGACACATGAATCTTACGTATATGGTTGGACTTTTTCCAACGCATTGGTGTGACATGTCTCAAATGTTGAAATTTTATTCGATAAACATCGTTTTGATGGCTTTTTGAACGGTTAGAAAAATAATTCAAAAAAAGGCTTGTCATCCTTCCAGACCTCCCTATAATGCCGCCACACTGACACGGAGTGAGACGGAAGTCACATGAAGGGTTGGGAGAGAGAAAAGAAAGGTGAAATAAACACTTGACTCTCAAAAAGCAAAGCGTATTATACGCACCCCTAGCGACAGGGCGCTAAGCGCAAGTCAAGCTAGAATAGCTCTTTAACAATTTAAACCTATCAATCTGTGTGGGCACTCGTTGATGATAATCCAAAAGATTTATCAATGAACTGAGTGACCAAACGAGTCGTCTTTTTATTTGAAAGGACAGCTTGGCACAGTCAATTCACATTACTCTGCTTTTTATAAGCAAAGAAAATGTAATCAGTATTCATTGAGCCGAAGCTTATAGCTTCAACGAAACTTTAATTGAAGAGTTTGATCATGGCTCAGATTGAACGCTGGCGGCAGGCCTAACACATGCAAGTCGAGCGGAAACGAGTTAACTGAACCTTCGGGGAACGTTAACGGCGTCGAGCGGCGGACGGGTGAGTAATGCCTAGGAAGTTGCCCAGTAGAGGGGGATAACCATTGGAAACGATGGCTAATACCGCATAACCTCTTCGGAGCAAAGCAGGGGACCTTCGGGCCTTGCGCTATTGGATACGCCTAGGTGGGATTAGCTAGTTGGTGAGGTAATGGCTCACCAAGGCGACGATCCCTAGCTGGTCTGAGAGGATGATCAGCCACACTGGAACTGAGACACGGTCCAGACTCCTACGGGAGGCAGCAGTGGGGAATATTGCACAATGGGCGAAAGCCTGATGCAGCCATGCCGCGTGTGTGAAGAAGGCCTTCGGGTTGTAAAGCACTTTCAGCAGTGAGGAAGGCATTAAGATTAATACTCTTGGTGTTTGACGTTAGCTGCAGAAGAAGCACCGGCTAACTCCGTGCCAGCAGCCGCGGTAATACGGAGGGTGCGAGCGTTAATCGGAATTACTGGGCGTAAAGCGCATGCAGGTGGTGGATTAAGTCAGATGTGAAAGCCCGGGGCTCAACCTCGGAACTGCATTTGAAACTGGTTCACTAGAGTACTGTAGAGGGGGGTAGAATTTCAGGTGTAGCGGTGAAATGCGTAGAGATCTGAAGGAATACCGGTGGCGAAGGCGGCCCCCTGGACAGATACTGACACTCAGATGCGAAAGCGTGGGGAGCAAACAGGATTAGATACCCTGGTAGTCCACGCCGTAAACGATGTCTACTTGGAGGTTGTGGCCTTGAGCCGTGGCTTTCGGAGCTAACGCGTTAAGTAGACCGCCTGGGGAGTACGGTCGCAAGATTAAAACTCAAATGAATTGACGGGGGCCCGCACAAGCGGTGGAGCATGTGGTTTAATTCGATGCAACGCGAAGAACCTTACCTACTCTTGACATCCAGAGAACTTTCCAGAGATGGATTGGTGCCTTCGGGAACTCTGAGACAGGTGCTGCATGGCTGTCGTCAGCTCGTGTTGTGAAATGTTGGGTTAAGTCCCGCAACGAGCGCAACCCTTATCCTTGTTTGCCAGCGAGTAATGTCGGGAACTCCAGGGAGACTGCCGGTGATAAACCGGAGGAAGGTGGGGACGACGTCAAGTCATCATGGCCCTTACGAGTAGGGCTACACACGTGCTACAATGGCGCATACAGAGGGCGGCGAGCCAGCGATGGTCAGCGAATCCCAAAAAGTGCGTCGTAGTCCGGATTGGAGTCTGCAACTCGACTCCATGAAGTCGGAATCGCTAGTAATCGTAGATCAGAATGCTACGGTGAATACGTTCCCGGGCCTTGTACACACCGCCCGTCACACCATGGGAGTGGGCTGCAAAAGAAGTGGGTAGTTTAACCTTCGGGAGGACGCTCACCACTTTGTGGTTCATGACTGGGGTGAAGTCGTAACAAGGTAGCCCTAGGGGAACCTGGGGCTGGATCACCTCCTTATACGATGATTATTGCGATGAGTGTTCACACAGATTGATATGGTTTAAGAAGTTTAAGAGATAGAGATGTCCCCCAAGACATTTCGCACTAGTGTCCCGTTCGTCTAGAGGCCTAGGACACCGCCCTTTCACGGCGGTAACAGGGGTTCGACTCCCCTACGGGATACCATCTTTAAGTGTTCTTTTTTCCTTAGAACAGAAAGTAGAATCTTTAAAAATGGTTACTTCCTTTGAAGTGATTAGCTCTTTAACAATTTGGAAAGCTGACGAATAACATTTGATTGATGTTATTCAAATAAAAGTTCTCAAATCCTATGTCTCTTAGAGATGTAGGTACCAACACACATTCAAGTGTTCTTGGGAATAACTTTCGAGTTATTCATATTTGAGTCCGGCAAAATCGAATGTCTCTCGCTCATTCAAATAATGAGAGACAACACCTTGGTTGTTTGCCATACGTAAAGACCCCTTCGGGTTGTATGGTTAAGTGACTAAGCGTACACGGTGGATGCCTTGGCAGTCAGAGGCGATGAAGGACGTATTAACTTGCGATAAGCCCAGATTAGGTAGTAAAAACCACTTGAGTCTGGGATTTCCGAATGGGGAAACCCAACTGCATAAGCAGTTACTGTTAACTGAATACATAGGTTAACAGGGCGAACCCGGGGAACTGAAACATCTAAGTACCCGGAGGAGTAGAAATCAACCGAGATTCCGAAAGTAGCGGCGAGCGAAATTGGATTAGCCCTTAAGCTTTTAATGATGCAGGTGAAGAGTCTGGAAAGTCTCGCGATACAGGGTGATAGCCCCGTAACCGACACATCATAATCAGTGAAATCGAGTAGGGGGGACACGTGATATCCTGTCTGAATATGGGGGGACCATCCTCCAAGGCTAAATACTACTGACTGACCGATAGTGAACCAGTACCGTGAGGGAAAGGCGAAAAGAACCCCTGTGAGGGGAGTGAAATAGAACCTGAAACCGTGTACGTACAAGCAGTAGGAGCACCTTCGTGGTGTGACTGCGTACCTTTTGTATAATGGGTCAGCGACTTATATTCAGTAGCAAGGTTAACCGATTAGGGGAGCCGTAGAGAAATCGAGTCTTAACTGGCGTCGAGTTTCTGGATATAGACCCGAAACCAGGTGATCTAGCCATGGGCAGGTTGAAGGTTGAGTAACATCAACTGGAGGACCGAACCGACTAATGTTGAAAAATTAGCGGATGACTTGTGGCTAGGGGTGAAAGGCCAATCAAACCTGGAGATAGCTGGTTCTCCCCGAAATCTATTTAGGTAGAGCCTCGGACGAATACTACTGGGGGTAGAGCACTGTTAAGGCTAGGGGGTCATCCCGACTTACCAACCCTTTGCAAACTCCGAATACCAGTAAGTACTATCCGGGAGACACACGGCGGGTGCTAACGTCCGTCGTGGAGAGGGAAACAACCCAGACCGCCAGCTAAGGTCCCAAAGTATAGCTAAGTGGGAAACGATGTGGGAAGGCTTAGACAGCTAGGATGTTGGCTTAGAAGCAGCCATCATTTAAAGAAAGCGTAATAGCTCACTAGTCGAGTCGGCCTGCGCGGAAGATGTAACGGGGCTAAGCTATACACCGAAGCTGCGGCAATGCGATTTATCGCATTGGGTAGGGGAGCGTTCTGTAAGCCGTTGAAGGTGGGTTGTAAAGCCTGCTGGAGGTATCAGAAGTGCGAATGCTGACATGAGTAACGATAAAGGGGGTGAAAAACCTCCTCGCCGGAAGACCAAGGGTTCCTGTCCAACGTTAATCGGGGCAGGGTAAGTCGACCCCTAAGGCGAGGCCGAAAGGCGTAGTCGATGGGAAACGGGTTAATATTCCCGTACTTCTTACAATTGCGATGGGGGGACGGAGAAGGCTAGGTGGGCCTGGCGACGGTTGTCCAGGTTCAAGTGCGTAGGCTTAAGAGTTAGGTAAATCCGGCTCTTTTTAAGGCTGAGACACGATGTCGAGCTACTACGGTAGTGAAGTCATTGATGCCATGCTTCCAGGAAAAGCCTCTAAGCTTCAGATTGTAAGGAATCGTACCCCAAACCGACACAGGTGGTCGGGTAGAGAATACCAAGGCGCTTGAGAGAACTCGGGTGAAGGAACTAGGCAAAATGGTACCGTAACTTCGGGAGAAGGTACGCTCTTGACGGTGAAGTCCCTTGCGGATGGAGCTATTGAGAGTCGCAGATACCAGGTGGCTGCAACTGTTTATTAAAAACACAGCACTGTGCAAAATCGTAAGATGACGTATACGGTGTGACGCCTGCCCGGTGCCGGAAGGTTAATTGATGGGGTTAGACTTCGGTCGAAGCTCTTGATCGAAGCCCCGGTAAACGGAGGCCGTAACTATAACGGTCCTAAGGTAGCGAAATTCCTTGTCGGGTAAGTTCCGACCTGCACGAATGGCGTAATGATGGCCACGCTGTCTCCACCCGAGACTCAGTGAAATTGAAATCGCTGTGAAGATGCAGTGTACCCGCGGCTAGACGGAAAGACCCCGTGAACCTTTACTACAGCTTGGCACTGAACATTGAGCCTACATGTGTAGGATAGGTGGGAGGCTTTGAAGACGGTACGCCAGTATCGTTGGAGCCATCCTTGAAATACCACCCTTGTATGTTTGATGTTCTAACTTAGACCCATTATCTGGGTTGAGGACAGTGCCTGGTGGGTAGTTTGACTGGGGCGGTCTCCTCCCAAAGAGTAACGGAGGAGCACGAAGGTGGGCTAATCACGGTTGGACATCGTGAGGTTAGTGCAATGGCATAAGCCCGCTTGACTGCGAGAATGACAATTCGAGCAGGTGCGAAAGCAGGTCATAGTGATCCGGTGGTTCTGTATGGAAGGGCCATCGCTCAACGGATAAAAGGTACTCCGGGGATAACAGGCTGATACCGCCCAAGAGTTCATATCGACGGCGGTGTTTGGCACCTCGATGTCGGCTCATCACATCCTGGGGCTGAAGTCGGTCCCAAGGGTATGGCTGTTCGCCATTTAAAGTGGTACGCGAGCTGGGTTTAGAACGTCGTGAGACAGTTCGGTCCCTATCTGCCGTGGGCGTTGGAAGATTGAAGGGGGCTGCTCCTAGTACGAGAGGACCGGAGTGGACGAACCTCTGGTGTTCGGGTTGTGTCGCCAGACGCATTGCCCGGTAGCTAAGTTCGGAATCGATAACCGCTGAAAGCATCTAAGCGGGAAGCGAGCCCTGAGATGAGTCTTCCCTGGCGCTTTAAGCGTCCTAAAGGGTTGTTCGAGACTAGAACGTTGATAGGCAGGGTGTGTAAGCGTTGTGAGGCGTTGAGCTAACCTGTACTAATTGCCCGTGAGGCTTAACCATACAACACCCAAGGGGTTTTGATGGACTCAAATAGAACATTGAATGTGTATAACTAGAGCTTAAAATCAGTTTTCCGAATTAAGAATTTGCTTGGCGACCATAGCGTTGTGGACCCACCTGATTCCATGCCGAACTCAGAAGTGAAACGCAATAGCGCCGATGGTAGTGTGGGGCTTCCCCATGTGAGAGTAGGACATCGCCAGGCTTTAAATCTCGACTTGTCTCATTGAGACGAGTCAACATAAGGTTTTGAGTAAAAAGCTTAGAATTTTATGTTGACTTTCGAAGTAGAGAGCGTATTATACGCGTCCTGCTTAGGTGCTAAGGCACTGAAAGCCAAGCTCTTTAACAATTTAAACCTATCAATCTGTGTGGGCACTCGTTGATGATAATCCAAAAGATTTATCAATGAACTGAGTGACCAAACGAGTCGTCTTTTTATTTGAAAGGACAGCTTGGCACAGTCAATTCACATTACTCTGCTTTTTATAAGCAAAGAAAATGTAATCAGTATTCATTGAGCCGAAGCTTATAGCTTCAACAAAACTTTAATTGAAGAGTTTGATCATGGCTCAGATTGAACGCTGGCGGCAGGCCTAACACATGCAAGTCGAGCGGAAACGAGTTAACTGAACCTTCGGGGAACGTTAACGGCGTCGAGCGGCGGACGGGTGAGTAATGCCTAGGAAGTTGCCCAGTAGAGGGGGATAACCATTGGAAACGATGGCTAATACCGCATAACCTCTTCGGAGCAAAGCAGGGGACCTTCGGGCCTTGCGCTATTGGATACGCCTAGGTGGGATTAGCTAGTTGGTGAGGTAATGGCTCACCAAGGCGACGATCCCTAGCTGGTCTGAGAGGATGATCAGCCACACTGGAACTGAGACACGGTCCAGACTCCTACGGGAGGCAGCAGTGGGGAATATTGCACAATGGGCGAAAGCCTGATGCAGCCATGCCGCGTGTGTGAAGAAGGCCTTCGGGTTGTAAAGCACTTTCAGCAGTGAGGAAGGCATTAAGATTAATACTCTTGGTGTTTGACGTTAGCTGCAGAAGAAGCACCGGCTAACTCCGTGCCAGCAGCCGCGGTAATACGGAGGGTGCGAGCGTTAATCGGAATTACTGGGCGTAAAGCGCATGCAGGTGGTGGATTAAGTCAGATGTGAAAGCCCGGGGCTCAACCTCGGAACTGCATTTGAAACTGGTTCACTAGAGTACTGTAGAGGGGGGTAGAATTTCAGGTGTAGCGGTGAAATGCGTAGAGATCTGAAGGAATACCGGTGGCGAAGGCGGCCCCCTGGACAGATACTGACACTCAGATGCGAAAGCGTGGGGAGCAAACAGGATTAGATACCCTGGTAGTCCACGCCGTAAACGATGTCTACTTGGAGGTTGTGGCCTTGAGCCGTGGCTTTCGGAGCTAACGCGTTAAGTAGACCGCCTGGGGAGTACGGTCGCAAGATTAAAACTCAAATGAATTGACGGGGGCCCGCACAAGCGGTGGAGCATGTGGTTTAATTCGATGCAACGCGAAGAACCTTACCTACTCTTGACATCCAGAGAACTTTCCAGAGATGGATTGGTGCCTTCGGGAACTCTGAGACAGGTGCTGCATGGCTGTCGTCAGCTCGTGTTGTGAAATGTTGGGTTAAGTCCCGCAACGAGCGCAACCCTTATCCTTGTTTGCCAGCGAGTAATGTCGGGAACTCCAGGGAGACTGCCGGTGATAAACCGGAGGAAGGTGGGGACGACGTCAAGTCATCATGGCCCTTACGAGTAGGGCTACACACGTGCTACAATGGCGCATACAGAGGGCGGCGAGCCAGCGATGGTCAGCGAATCCCAAAAAGTGCGTCGTAGTCCGGATTGGAGTCTGCAACTCGACTCCATGAAGTCGGAATCGCTAGTAATCGTAGATCAGAATGCTACGGTGAATACGTTCCCGGGCCTTGTACACACCGCCCGTCACACCATGGGAGTGGGCTGCAAAAGAAGTGGGTAGTTTAACCTTCGGGAGGACGCTCACCACTTTGTGGTTCATGACTGGGGTGAAGTCGTAACAAGGTAGCCCTAGGGGAACCTGGGGCTGGATCACCTCCTTATACGATGATTATTGCGATGAGTGTTCACACAGATTGGTATGGTTTAAAAAGTTAAGAGTAAGGAAAACTTTTCCAGATGGGGCTATAGCTCAGCTGGGAGAGCGCCTCGCTGGCAGCGAGGAGGTCTGCGGTTCGATCCCGCATAGCTCCACCATCTTTAAGTGTTCTTCCTTAAGAATCTTTAAAAATGGTTACTTCCTTTGAAGTGATTAGCTCTTTAACAATTTGGAAAGCTGACGAATAACATTTGATTGATGTTATTCAAATAAAAGTTCTCAAATCCTATGTCTCTTAGAGATGTAGGTACCAACACACATTCAAGTGTTCTTGGGAATAACTTTCGAGTTATTCATATTTGAGTCCGGCAAAATCGAATGTCTCTCGCTCATTCAAATAATGAGAGACAACACCTTGGTTGTTTGCCATACGTAAAGACCCCTTCGGGTTGTATGGTTAAGTGACTAAGCGTACACGGTGGATGCCTTGGCAGTCAGAGGCGATGAAGGACGTATTAACTTGCGATAAGCCCAGATTAGGTAGTAAAAACCACTTGAGTCTGGGATTTCCGAATGGGGAAACCCAACTGCATAAGCAGTTACTGTTAACTGAATACATAGGTTAACAGGGCGAACCCGGGGAACTGAAACATCTAAGTACCCGGAGGAGTAGAAATCAACCGAGATTCCGAAAGTAGCGGCGAGCGAAATTGGATTAGCCCTTAAGCTTTTAATGATGCAGGTGAAGAGTCTGGAAAGTCTCGCGATACAGGGTGATAGCCCCGTAACCGACACATCATAATCAGTGAAATCGAGTAGGGCGGGACACGTGATATCCTGTCTGAATATGGGGGGACCATCCTCCAAGGCTAAATACTACTGACTGACCGATAGTGAACCAGTACCGTGAGGGAAAGGCGAAAAGAACCCCTGTGAGGGGAGTGAAATAGAACCTGAAACCGTGTACGTACAAGCAGTAGGAGCACCTTCGTGGTGTGACTGCGTACCTTTTGTATAATGGGTCAGCGACTTATATTCAGTAGCAAGGTTAACCGATTAGGGGAGCCGTAGAGAAATCGAGTCTTAACTGGGCGTCGAGTTTCTGGATATAGACCCGAAACCAGGTGATCTAGCCATGGGCAGGTTGAAGGTTGAGTAACATCAACTGGAGGACCGAACCGACTAATGTTGAAAAATTAGCGGATGACTTGTGGCTAGGGGTGAAAGGCCAATCAAACCTGGAGATAGCTGGTTCTCCCCGAAATCTATTTAGGTAGAGCCTCGGACGAATACTACTGGGGGTAGAGCACTGTTAAGGCTAGGGGGTCATCCCGACTTACCAACCCTTTGCAAACTCCGAATACCAGTAAGTACTATCCGGGAGACACACGGCGGGTGCTAACGTCCGTCGTGGAGAGGGAAACAACCCAGACCGCCAGCTAAGGTCCCAAAGTATAGCTAAGTGGGAAACGATGTGGGAAGGCTTAGACAGCTAGGATGTTGGCTTAGAAGCAGCCATCATTTAAAGAAAGCGTAATAGCTCACTAGTCGAGTCGGCCTGCGCGGAAGATGTAACGGGGCTAAGCTATACACCGAAGCTGCGGCAATGCGATTTATCGCATTGGGTAGGGGAGCGTTCTGTAAGCCGTTGAAGGTGGGTTGTAAAGCCTGCTGGAGGTATCAGAAGTGCGAATGCTGACATGAGTAACGATAAAGGGGGTGAAAAACCTCCTCGCCGGAAGACCAAGGGTTCCTGTCCAACGTTAATCGGGGCAGGGTAAGTCGACCCCTAAGGCGAGGCCGAAAGGCGTAGTCGATGGGAAACGGGTTAATATTCCCGTACTTCTTACAATTGCGATGGGGGGACGGAGAAGGCTAGGTGGGCCTGGCGACGGTTGTCCAGGTTCAAGTGCGTAGGCTTAAGAGTTAGGTAAATCCGGCTCTTTTTAAGGCTGAGACACGATGTCGAGCTACTACGGTAGTGAAGTCATTGATGCCATGCTTCCAGGAAAAGCCTCTAAGCTTCAGATTGTAAGGAATCGTACCCCAAACCGACACAGGTGGTCGGGTAGAGAATACCAAGGCGCTTGAGAGAACTCGGGTGAAGGAACTAGGCAAAATGGTACCGTAACTTCGGGAGAAGGTACGCTCTTGACGGTGAAGTCCCTTGCGGATGGAGCTATTGAGAGTCGCAGATACCAGGTGGCTGCAACTGTTTATTAAAAACACAGCACTGTGCAAAATCGTAAGATGACGTATACGGTGTGACGCCTGCCCGGTGCCGGAAGGTTAATTGATGGGGTTAGACTTCGGTCGAAGCTCTTGATCGAAGCCCCGGTAAACGGCGGCCGTAACTATAACGGTCCTAAGGTAGCGAAATTCCTTGTCGGGTAAGTTCCGACCTGCACGAATGGCGTAATGATGGCCACGCTGTCTCCACCCGAGACTCAGTGAAATTGAAATCGCTGTGAAGATGCAGTGTACCCGCGGCTAGACGGAAAGACCCCGTGAACCTTTACTACAGCTTGGCACTGAACATTGAGCCTACATGTGTAGGATAGGTGGGAGGCTTTGAAGACGGTACGCCAGTATCGTTGGAGCCATCCTTGAAATACCACCCTTGTATGTTTGATGTTCTAACTTAGACCCATTATCTGGGTTGAGGACAGTGCCTGGTGGGTAGTTTGACTGGGGCGGTCTCCTCCCAAAGAGTAACGGAGGAGCACGAAGGTGGGCTAATCACGGTTGGACATCGTGAGGTTAGTGCAATGGCATAAGCCCGCTTGACTGCGAGAATGACAATTCGAGCAGGTGCGAAAGCAGGTCATAGTGATCCGGTGGTTCTGTATGGAAGGGCCATCGCTCAACGGATAAAAGGTACTCCGGGGATAACAGGCTGATACCGCCCAAGAGTTCATATCGACGGCGGTGTTTGGCACCTCGATGTCGGCTCATCACATCCTGGGGCTGAAGTCGGTCCCAAGGGTATGGCTGTTCGCCATTTAAAGTGGTACGCGAGCTGGGTTTAGAACGTCGTGAGACAGTTCGGTCCCTATCTGCCGTGGGCGTTGGAAGATTGAAGGGGGCTGCTCCTAGTACGAGAGGACCGGAGTGGACGAACCTCTGGTGTTCGGGTTGTGTCGCCAGACGCATTGCCCGGTAGCTAAGTTCGGAATCGATAACCGCTGAAAGCATCTAAGCGGGAAGCGAGCCCTGAGATGAGTCTTCCCTGGCGCTTTAAGCGTCCTAAAGGGTTGTTCGAGACTAGAACGTTGATAGGCAGGGTGTGTAAGCGTTGTGAGGCGTTGAGCTAACCTGTACTAATTGCCCGTGAGGCTTAACCATACAACACCCAAGGGGTTTTGATGGACTCAAATAGAACATTGAATGTGTATAACTAGAGCTTAAAATCAGTTTTCCGAATTAAGAATTTGCTTGGCGACCATAGCGTTGTGGACCCACCTGATTCCATGCCGAACTCAGAAGTGAAACGCAATAGCGCCGATGGTAGTGTGGGGCTTCCCCATGTGAGAGTAGGACATCGCCAGGCTTTAAATCTCGACTTGTCTCATTGAGACGAGTCAACATAAGGTTTTGAGTAAAAAGCTTAGAATTTTATGTTGACTTTCGAAGTAGAGAGCGTATTATACGCGTCCTGCTTAGGTGCTAAGGCACTGAAAGCCAAGCTCTTTAACAATTTAAACCTATCAATCTGTGTGGGCACTCGTTGATGATAATCCAAAAGATTTATCAATGAACTGAGTGACCAAACGAGTCGTCTTTTTATTTGAAAGGACAGCTTGGCACAGTCAATTCACATTACTCTGCTTTTTATAAGCAAAGAAAATGTAATCAGTATTCATTGAGCCGAAGCTTATAGCTTCAACAAAACTTTAATTGAAGAGTTTGATCATGGCTCAGATTGAACGCTGGCGGCAGGCCTAACACATGCAAGTCGAGCGGAAACGAGTTAACTGAACCTTCGGGGAACGTTAACGGCGTCGAGCGGCGGACGGGTGAGTAATGCCTAGGAAGTTGCCCAGTAGAGGGGGATAACCATTGGAAACGATGGCTAATACCGCATAACCTCTTCGGAGCAAAGCAGGGGACCTTCGGGCCTTGCGCTATTGGATACGCCTAGGTGGGATTAGCTAGTTGGTGAGGTAATGGCTCACCAAGGCGACGATCCCTAGCTGGTCTGAGAGGATGATCAGCCACACTGGAACTGAGACACGGTCCAGACTCCTACGGGAGGCAGCAGTGGGGAATATTGCACAATGGGCGAAAGCCTGATGCAGCCATGCCGCGTGTGTGAAGAAGGCCTTCGGGTTGTAAAGCACTTTCAGCAGTGAGGAAGGCATTAAGATTAATACTCTTGGTGTTTGACGTTAGCTGCAGAAGAAGCACCGGCTAACTCCGTGCCAGCAGCCGCGGTAATACGGAGGGTGCGAGCGTTAATCGGAATTACTGGGCGTAAAGCGCATGCAGGTGGTGGATTAAGTCAGATGTGAAAGCCCGGGGCTCAACCTCGGAACTGCATTTGAAACTGGTTCACTAGAGTACTGTAGAGGGGGGTAGAATTTCAGGTGTAGCGGTGAAATGCGTAGAGATCTGAAGGAATACCGGTGGCGAAGGCGGCCCCCTGGACAGATACTGACACTCAGATGCGAAAGCGTGGGGAGCAAACAGGATTAGATACCCTGGTAGTCCACGCCGTAAACGATGTCTACTTGGAGGTTGTGGCCTTGAGCCGTGGCTTTCGGAGCTAACGCGTTAAGTAGACCGCCTGGGGAGTACGGTCGCAAGATTAAAACTCAAATGAATTGACGGGGGCCCGCACAAGCGGTGGAGCATGTGGTTTAATTCGATGCAACGCGAAGAACCTTACCTACTCTTGACATCCAGAGAACTTTCCAGAGATGGATTGGTGCCTTCGGGAACTCTGAGACAGGTGCTGCATGGCTGTCGTCAGCTCGTGTTGTGAAATGTTGGGTTAAGTCCCGCAACGAGCGCAACCCTTATCCTTGTTTGCCAGCGAGTAATGTCGGGAACTCCAGGGAGACTGCCGGTGATAAACCGGAGGAAGGTGGGGACGACGTCAAGTCATCATGGCCCTTACGAGTAGGGCTACACACGTGCTACAATGGCGCATACAGAGGGCGGCGAGCCAGCGATGGTCAGCGAATCCCAAAAAGTGCGTCGTAGTCCGGATTGGAGTCTGCAACTCGACTCCATGAAGTCGGAATCGCTAGTAATCGTAGATCAGAATGCTACGGTGAATACGTTCCCGGGCCTTGTACACACCGCCCGTCACACCATGGGAGTGGGCTGCAAAAGAAGTGGGTAGTTTAACCTTCGGGAGGACGCTCACCACTTTGTGGTTCATGACTGGGGTGAAGTCGTAACAAGGTAGCCCTAGGGGAACCTGGGGCTGGATCACCTCCTTATACGATGATTATTGCGATGAGTGTTCACACAGATTGATATGGTTTAAGAAGTTTAAGAGATAGAGATGTCCCCCAAGACATTTCGCACTAGTGTCCCGTTCGTCTAGAGGCCTAGGACACCGCCCTTTCACGGCGGTAACAGGGGTTCGACTCCCCTACGGGATACCATTGGGTCGTTAGCTCAGTTGGTAGAGCAGTTGACTTTTAATCAATTGGTCGCAGGTTCGAATCCTGCACGACCCACCATTCTTTCTCCACGAAGGAATTAAAACTTTTAGTGGGCGATTAGCTCAGTTGGGAGAGCACCTGCCTTACAAGCAGGGGGTCACTGGTTCGAGCCCGGTATCGCCCACCATTCTCTAAATATTTTTGGAAATTCATTGTCCAAACCACAACAAAATATTGCTGATGGTTCGGATTTTTGACGCCTCCGAAAGTCTTTAGAAAATGTTCTCTAACGAGAAACATGCTCTTTAACAATTTGGAAAGCTGACAGATAACAATTTGATTGATTGTTATCTAAATAAAAGTTCTCAAATCCTATGTCTCTTAGAGATGTAGGTACCAACACACATTCAAGTGTTCTTGGGAATAACTTTCGAGTTATTCATATTTGAGTCCGGCAAAATCGAATGTCTCTCGCTCATTCAAATAATGAGAGACAACACCTTGGTTGTTTGCCATACGTAAAGACCCCTTCGGGTTGTATGGTTAAGTGACTAAGCGTACACGGTGGATGCCTTGGCAGTCAGAGGCGATGAAGGACGTATTAACTTGCGATAAGCCCAGATTAGGTAGTAAAAACCACTTGAGTCTGGGATTTCCGAATGGGGAAACCCAACTGCATAAGCAGTTACTGTTAACTGAATACATAGGTTAACAGGGCGAACCCGGGGAACTGAAACATCTAAGTACCCGGAGGAGTAGAAATCAACCGAGATTCCGAAAGTAGCGGCGAGCGAAATTGGATTAGCCCTTAAGCTTTTAATGATGCAGGTGAAGAGTCTGGAAAGTCTCGCGATACAGGGTGATAGCCCCGTAACCGACACATCATAATCAGTGAAATCGAGTAGGGCGGGACACGTGATATCCTGTCTGAATATGGGGGGACCATCCTCCAAGGCTAAATACTACTGACTGACCGATAGTGAACCAGTACCGTGAGGGAAAGGCGAAAAGAACCCCTGTGAGGGGAGTGAAATAGAACCTGAAACCGTGTACGTACAAGCAGTAGGAGCACCTTCGTGGTGTGACTGCGTACCTTTTGTATAATGGGTCAGCGACTTATATTCAGTAGCAAGGTTAACCGATTAGGGGAGCCGTAGAGAAATCGAGTCTTAACTGGGCGTCGAGTTTCTGGATATAGACCCGAAACCAGGTGATCTAGCCATGGGCAGGTTGAAGGTTGAGTAACATCAACTGGAGGACCGAACCGACTAATGTTGAAAAATTAGCGGATGACTTGTGGCTAGGGGTGAAAGGCCAATCAAACCTGGAGATAGCTGGTTCTCCCCGAAATCTATTTAGGTAGAGCCTCGGACGAATACTACTGGGGGTAGAGCACTGTTAAGGCTAGGGGGTCATCCCGACTTACCAACCCTTTGCAAACTCCGAATACCAGTAAGTACTATCCGGGAGACACACGGCGGGTGCTAACGTCCGTCGTGGAGAGGGAAACAACCCAGACCGCCAGCTAAGGTCCCAAAGTATAGCTAAGTGGGAAACGATGTGGGAAGGCTTAGACAGCTAGGATGTTGGCTTAGAAGCAGCCATCATTTAAAGAAAGCGTAATAGCTCACTAGTCGAGTCGGCCTGCGCGGAAGATGTAACGGGGCTAAGCTATACACCGAAGCTGCGGCAATGCGATTTATCGCATTGGGTAGGGGAGCGTTCTGTAAGCCGTTGAAGGTGGGTTGTAAAGCCTGCTGGAGGTATCAGAAGTGCGAATGCTGACATGAGTAACGATAAAGGGGGTGAAAAACCTCCTCGCCGGAAGACCAAGGGTTCCTGTCCAACGTTAATCGGGGCAGGGTAAGTCGACCCCTAAGGCGAGGCCGAAAGGCGTAGTCGATGGGAAACGGGTTAATATTCCCGTACTTCTTACAATTGCGATGGGGGGACGGAGAAGGCTAGGTGGCCTGGCGACGGTTGTCCAGGTTCAAGTGCGTAGGCTTAAGAGTTAGGTAAATCCGGCTCTTTTTAAGGCTGAGACACGATGTCGAGCTACTACGGTAGTGAAGTCATTGATGCCATGCTTCCAGGAAAAGCCTCTAAGCTTCAGATTGTAAGGAATCGTACCCCAAACCGACACAGGTGGTCGGGTAGAGAATACCAAGGCGCTTGAGAGAACTCGGGTGAAGGAACTAGGCAAAATGGTACCGTAACTTCGGGAGAAGGTACGCTCTTGACGGTGAAGTCCCTTGCGGATGGAGCTATTGAGAGTCGCAGATACCAGGTGGCTGCAACTGTTTATTAAAAACACAGCACTGTGCAAAATCGTAAGATGACGTATACGGTGTGACGCCTGCCCGGTGCCGGAAGGTTAATTGATGGGGTTAGACTTCGGTCGAAGCTCTTGATCGAAGCCCCGGTAAACGGCGGCCGTAACTATAACGGTCCTAAGGTAGCGAAATTCCTTGTCGGGTAAGTTCCGACCTGCACGAATGGCGTAATGATGGCCACGCTGTCTCCACCCGAGACTCAGTGAAATTGAAATCGCTGTGAAGATGCAGTGTACCCGCGGCTAGACGGAAAGACCCCGTGAACCTTTACTACAGCTTGGCACTGAACATTGAGCCTACATGTGTAGGATAGGTGGGAGGCTTTGAAGACGGTACGCCAGTATCGTTGGAGCCATCCTTGAAATACCACCCTTGTATGTTTGATGTTCTAACTTAGACCCATTATCTGGGTTGAGGACAGTGCCTGGTGGGTAGTTTGACTGGGGCGGTCTCCTCCCAAAGAGTAACGGAGGAGCACGAAGGTGGGCTAATCACGGTTGGACATCGTGAGGTTAGTGCAATGGCATAAGCCCGCTTGACTGCGAGAATGACAATTCGAGCAGGTGCGAAAGCAGGTCATAGTGATCCGGTGGTTCTGTATGGAAGGGCCATCGCTCAACGGATAAAAGGTACTCCGGGGATAACAGGCTGATACCGCCCAAGAGTTCATATCGACGGCGGTGTTTGGCACCTCGATGTCGGCTCATCACATCCTGGGGCTGAAGTCGGTCCCAAGGGTATGGCTGTTCGCCATTTAAAGTGGTACGCGAGCTGGGTTTAGAACGTCGTGAGACAGTTCGGTCCCTATCTGCCGTGGGCGTTGGAAGATTGAAGGGGGCTGCTCCTAGTACGAGAGGACCGGAGTGGACGAACCTCTGGTGTTCGGGTTGTGTCGCCAGACGCATTGCCCGGTAGCTAAGTTCGGAATCGATAACCGCTGAAAGCATCTAAGCGGGAAGCGAGCCCTGAGATGAGTCTTCCCTGGCGCTTTAAGCGTCCTAAAGGGTTGTTCGAGACTAGAACGTTGATAGGCAGGGTGTGTAAGCGTTGTGAGGCGTTGAGCTAACCTGTACTAATTGCCCGTGAGGCTTAACCATACAACACCCAAGGGGTTTTGATGGACTCAGATAAGAACATTGAATGTAGTGTAGAACGAAACAGCTTTCCGAATTAAGAATTTGCTTGGCGACCATAGCGTTGTGGACCCACCTGATTCCATGCCGAACTCAGAAGTGAAACGCAATAGCGCCGATGGTAGTGTGGGGCTTCCCCATGTGAGAGTAGGACATCGCCAGGCTTTAAATTTTGGACACTTGCTCAGGCGAGTGATACCACTGCGGAGTGGTAGTTCAGTTGGTTAGAATACCGGCCTGTCACGCCGGGGGTCGCGGGTTCGAGTCCCGTCCACTCCGCCATTTATTTCGAGACCTCAGCAGGAATGCTGAGGTCTTTTTGTATTTGGAGCAAATAGAAGTAGCGAGTTACCAACATAGAGTTGTCACTCTGTCGGTTAGGCTATGTAGAAAAGCCCAGTCAAAAGACTGGGCTTTTTAGTGTCGAGCACTTGGTTTCCCTTATAGAGAGACCTATTCTGAAGAAGTTGATCTGTTTTATGTGGTACGGTGCTCTACTACCGTGACTTAGATTCGTCCTTTTCTAAGTATTGATGTACGTATGCCCTTATGTAGGGGACAACCTCTTGTTCGAACCAAGGGTTACGCTTGAGCCAGAGTGTATTTCTTGGGGAGGGGTGAGGCATTGGTATTTGCTTTGGTGCCCAATGCTGCCAGTTTCTAACTGTTTCAGTCAGAGTACTTGGTTTATCTGCGAGATAATAGTTTTGTGCATATTGCCCGATGAGTAGTGTCATTCCTACCTGTGGCATTAGATCTAGCAATCTCTTATGCCACAAGGGAGCACATTCGGGCCTAGGTGGAAGATCACCACTTTTGCCTTTCCCTGGGTAACAAAAACCCATGGGAACAATAGCGATCTTGCTACTGTCATAGAAGTCGCTCTTGTCTAACTGTAACCAGTTCCTTAAGCGGTCACCGCTTGGGTCATTCCATGGTATTGAAGTTTGATGGACTTTTAGCCCTGGTGCTTGACCTATGATAAGAAGTTTTGAGGTACTTGACGCTTGTACAACTGGATTTGGGCCTAAATCTAAGTGGTGTGTACAGGTTTGGCACTGTTGTATTTGGCTAAGTAACTGGTCAAGCATCAGTAACCTCGGGAAAAGTCGACCAAATTGTTGAGTTTAAAGCCGTCACGCCAACGCAGGTAGTTGTCCTTGAACTGCTCAGCAACCTGATAAGGGAAGCTACTCGCTGCAATATGCGGTGTAATAGTAATCTTTTCGTTATCCCATAGCTCTGATTCACCTTCTATTGGTTCTTTGCTAAAGACGTCCAAAAATGCGTGTGCAATATTTTGGTTCTTGATTGCGGCTAACAACCCGGCCAGATCCACAGTTTGCCCTCTACCTACGTTGAACAGTATTGCGTTATGGCAGCTATTTAGGCTTTCGAGATCAAGTAAGCCAACAGTGTCGTTGGTCGCAGGAAGTGTGTTTACGATGATATCTGCATTGGTAAGTGCTGTTGCTAACTCATGTATGTGATAGGTATCGACAAATGGAGAATCTTTGGCAGGAATACCGGTCCGATTAAGACCGATGGTTTTGATTCCAAATGCATTGGCTGTTTTCGCTAGAAAGCTGCCAATAGAGCCAGTACCCAATATCACCATTTGTTTTCCTTGCAGGGAGGAATAGCTGTGCGGCTGCCATTGTTTACTCTTTTGCTGCTCTTGATAAGTGTTGAAATGACGATAATGCGAAATAGTGTAGCCCAACACATATTCGGAGATCTGTTGACCAAAGATCCCTTTTACATTAGTGAGTTCGTAATCGTTACGCAGTTCAGGTTTCGTTAAAGCGTCAATACCAGCATACACGGATTGTAGCCACTCTAGCTGGGGAAATTCTTCTAGGTGCTTTGCTACGAGAGGAGGAGATGCTAGAAGAATCGTAGCTTGTGAGCGATCTGAGGTTATCTCTAAGTCTGGTAGAGCGTGCTTTTCTAACTCGCGGATATAAGTTTGGTCTTGCTCTGTAAGAATATAGAGCTTATGAGAGAAATTATTCATTCGCTTGCTTTTTTCCCTGTTGGTTATCAAGTACACTTCCGCTGTCTTTTTCTGCAACGATCGAGTGACTATGCTACAGAATCCTCTTCAGGTTCGTCTTGAGAAGTTTGAACCTTGGCAACAGATTACCTTTATGGCGTGCTTATGTGAGCGTATGTACCCTAACTATGCCATGTTTTGTGAGAATACAGAATTCGCAGAAGCACGTATCTACCGAGATATTCTCGATAGTGTCTGGGAACTGTTGACGGTAAAGAACGCCAAAGTAAACTTTGAGCGTCAACTTGAGAAGTTGGAAGAGATTATTCCTAGTTCTGAAGAATTCGACTTCTATGGTGTTTACCCAGCTATCGATGCGTGTGTAGGTTTGTCGACGTTACTGCATGGTTTGTTAGATCGAGATGATCTATACGAAAGCATGCAGAAAGTCAGTCAACAATCGGTAGTGACGGTCGCTCAACTAGAAGAAGCCCAAACCGGTGAAGAAGTGACTAATGATACACAGAAGTCAAATGAAGCTGTTTGTGCTGAGTGGGATGTGCAGTGGGCGATCTTTAGGCCACTACGTGAAGCGGTGGAAAGAGATATTGATTTAATCAAAGATCTTCGCCAAGAATTACGTGATGAAGCGGTCAGCAATATCGGCGTCACATTATAGAATTGAAAAGGGGAGCAGTTAGCTCCCCTTTTATTATTCTTCTTCGTCTCTACTTTCGATTACACCGTGGGTCTTCTTCCACTTTTCCCAGCGTTCGAACGCCAGTTCTTGCATATCGGTTGCTTTATCAGCTTCGTCGACGATCTCTTCACCTAGCAAATGTTCAAAGATGTCTTCGAGAGTTAGGATACCCTGAACGGTACCGTATTCATCAACCACCATAGCGAGTTGAAGGCGGTTAGTCATCATCTGATCAAAGGCTTTAGGCAGAGTTAGGTTGTTCAATAGCACATGAACAGGACGCATTACCGCACCTAGTTGTTTCTCACCGCTACCACCCTGTTGGAGCTTAAACAGCTCTAGACGGTGCACAAAGCCGATAATATTGTCTTTGCTTTGGCTGTAAACCAAAGGGCGCGAAAATGGCGTGTCGCGGTGCTCTATTAAAAACTCGTTAATGGTTGATTCTGCGTCAACACGAAACACAACAGGCCTTGGAGTCATAATTTGAGTTACTGGAATGTCCTGTAATCCTAGCAAGTTGTTTAGGATCTTAGACTCTCCATCTGCAAACTCACCACTCTCATTTGCAAGCATTGCCATCGCAGAAAGCTCATCGCGCATTTTAGGTGCTTCGTGTCCACGAGCTAGGCGTTTGGTAATTTGTTCAGAGAACCAAACAAACGGTGTTAGAGCCCAAACCATCCAACGTAGTGTTGTTGCTGCCGCTGGAGCTAGTTGGCGCCAGTATGTCGCACCGATGGTTTTTGGTACGATTTCAGACAGAACCAGAATACCCAGAGTTAGCACACCTGAGAATACACCAAGCCACTCACTACCAAATACTACGGCAGCTTGGGCACCTGCGGTCGCAGCACCGATGGTATGAGCGATAGTGTTTAGAGTAAGAATAGAAGCAAGAGGTCGGTCAATGTCTTCTTTTAGCTTGTTGAGTTTATCTGCAGCAGGGTGCCCTTTTTGGCGCATTTGCGCTAGGTAGCTAGGAGTGATACTTAGCAACACTGCTTCGAGTACTGAACAGATGAAAGATACGCCAATTGCAATCGAGACGTATATGGTTAGCAGCAACATAAATGTCCTTTAATAGGTGATACCACTACCCAATTTTGCGTTATTACTCATTTGATTTGTCAATCTTTTGTGAGTTTCGCTATACCTGTGCATTATTGGTGTGCGTATTTTGTATTCGCTGAATCCCCCGAAATATCAGGCTTCTCGGTCATTCAGTGATCATTAAATTGGGGTGATTATGAATTAAAACAAGTCATTGACTAGCCCGATTCGGTAACAAATTGTGAGTTAATGCTCATATTATGGTTAAAAGTACGTCATTAAAGCGAAAGATCAGCGACAAACCTTTGCCAGATGAGGCATTTATGCATTAGAGTGAGTTGAACTCGATAACACATAAGAAGGGAAACCTAATGAACAAGACCCAATTAATCGACTTTATCGCAGAGAAAGCAGATCTATCTAAAGCACAAGCTAAAGCTGCTCTTGAAGCTACTCTTGGCGGTGTAACTGACGCACTTAAAGAGGGTGACCAGGTTCAACTAATTGGTTTTGGTACATTCAAAGTAAACCACCGTGCAGCTCGTACAGGTCGCAACCCAAAAACTGGTGCTGAGATCCAAATCGCTGCAGCAAACGTACCTGCTTTCGTAGCGGGTAAAGCACTGAAAGATTCAGTGAAATAATTTAAACTACGCCGAGGTAATTCTATCTCGGCGTAATTTCCATTTATGAACAAAGTCTTTTTATCTTCACTAATCACTTCTCTACTCCTAGGTTGTTCTTCAACCGTCCCTAGCCCAAATTTAGATCAGTTTTCCCATTACACTGGCGGCCAGTCCATGGGAGATGCAACCAGCTTCTATTGGTATACCGAAAGGCTAACTCAGCCAAGCTCTGCGGCAGACTATGTATCGTCTGGTGATTACGGCTGGTATAAAACCGACTACCGTTGGGATGATGGTACGGTTAGAGAGATGATTCGTGAAGGTGAACAGTTAAAGCAAAACACTAAGCTTGTGCCGTATCGCGTCCATGTTCGCTTCAATAAGGAAGGAGAAGCGGTGTACCAGCAATATCGAGTGGATGGAAAGGTGCTTCCCCTCACTCAAGAGCAGCTGCTTCGTTATCAGCAAGAGGCGGATTCCATTGCGACGGTAACCAAAGAGCAAGACAGCGAAGGAATGGAGCTGATACAAGGCTACTGGGACGGCTCTAAGTTTGAGACCTGTAATGGCCAGGTGTATGACAAAATCGAGTTCAACCAAACGTTGCCGAGTTTTGTAGTAAATCGTTTAGCGGCGATTGATAGCTATGTAGCGTTTTTAGGGAAAACTCGCTTAAGTAAAGTGACAGTCGAAGAGCTATTGATGCTGGCTGATGAAGATCACGAGTGTATAGCGAAGCCTGACATGCTGAGTGAATAATTTAACATGCAATAAAAAGGCGCTATTCGACAGCGCCTTTTTTAATGTATGTAGCTTTAGAGCTTACTGTGCTTGCTGCTCACGTTCAATTGCACGGTAGCCAATGTCATTACGGTGGAACATACCATTCCAGCTCACTTGCTTAGCTAGAGCGTATGCTTTCTCCTGAGCTTCAGAAACGCTGTTACCTAGAGCTGTTGCACACAGAACACGACCACCGTTAGTGACAACTTCGCCTGCTGCGTTGTTTGCTGTACCCGCATGGAAGATTTTTTGACCTTCAACTTCGTTGGCTGGTAGTGAGATTACATCACCTTTTGCGTAGTCTGCTGGGTAACCGCCAGCTGCCAGAACAACACCGATAGAAGCGCGTGGGTCCCATTTAGACTCTGCTTCATCTAGTTTCTCGTCGATAGCCATTAGACATAGTTCAACTAAGTCAGACTCCATACGCATCATGATAGGTTGCGTTTCTGGGTCACCGAAGCGGCAGTTGTACTCGATAACTTTTGGCGTACCGTCTTTATCGATCATAAGACCAGCGTATAAGAAACCTGTGTATGGGTGACCTTCCGCATCCATGCCACGCACCGTTGGGTAGATAACCTCTTCCAAGATGCGCTCGTGGATTTCTGGAGTAACTACTGGAGCAGGAGAATAAGCACCCATGCCGCCTGTGTTAGGGCCAGTATCTTTATCGCCAACGCGTTTGTGATCTTGGCTAGTAGCCATCGGCAGAACACTTTGGCCATCAACCATCACGATGAAGCTTGCTTCTTCGCCTTCAAGGAACTCCTCGATAACCACGCGGCTGCCTGCTTCGCCAAATGCGTTGCCCGCTAGCATGTCTTTGATTGCGTCTTCTGCTTCTTCTAGAGTCATCGCAACGATAACGCCTTTACCCGCCGCAAGGCCGTCCGCTTTGACTACGATTGGAGCGCCTTGCTCACGAACGTAAGCGATAGCTGGCTCAATCTCTGTGAAGTTTGCGTAAGCACCTGTAGGGATCTTATGGCGAGCAAGGAAATCTTTAGTGAATGCTTTTGAGCCTTCTAGCTGCGCTGCTGCTTCTGTAGGACCGAAGATTGGTAGGCCAGCTTCACGGAAGGCGTCAACCACACCAATCACTAGTGGTGCCTCTGGGCCAACAATTGTTAGTTCTATTTTCTTCTCTTGCGCGAAAGCAACCAGTTCAGAAATTGCTTCAACACCAATGTTTACGTTCTCAAGCTTTGGCTCAAGCTCTGTGCCTGCGTTACCTGGCGCAACGAATACTGTTTCAACGTTTGGGTTTTGTGCTGCTTTCCAACCCAAAGCATGTTCTCTACCGCCAGCACCGATGATTAATACGTTCATGTTTCAATCCTTAAGTCTTTAATTCTTAAAAGCCCCTCAAAGTTGAGAGGCTCGATAATTACTAATCGTTTAGATAAACAGGAAATTAGTGGCGGAAGTGACGCATGCCCGTAAAGATCATCGCCATGCCGTGCTCGTCTGCTGCAGCGATAACTTCGTCATCACGCATAGAGCCGCCCGGTTGGATAACACACTTGATGCCCGCTTCTGCTGCCGCGTCGATACCGTCACGGAATGGGAAGAATGCATCGGATGCCATTACACAACCTTCAACCTGTAGACCTTCGTCTGCCGCTTTGATGCCTGCGATTTTCGCAGAGTAAACGCGGCTCATTTGACCTGCGCCTACGCCGATAGTCATGTCACCTTTCGAGTAAACGATCGCGTTAGATTTCACGTACTTCGCTACTTTCCAGCAGAATAGTGCGTCTTTTAGCTCTTCAGCGGTTGGTTGACGCTTAGAAACTACTTTAAGGTCATCTTCAGACACCATGCCTTGGTCGCGGTCTTGAACTAGTAGGCCGCCGTTAACGCGTTTCACGTCAAAGCCAGTTGTCTTAGTTGTCCACTCACCACACTCAAGTAGGCGAAGGTTTTTCTTAGCCGCTACGATTTCTACTGCTTCAGCAGAAACAGAAGGAGCAATGATAACTTCAACGAATTGGCGCTCAGTGATAGCCGTTGCTGTTGCTGCATCTAGTTCGCGGTTGAATGCGATGATGCCACCAAATGCAGACGTTGGGTCTGTTTTGAACGCACGGTCGTAAGCTTCTAGGATGTCTTTACCTAGTGCTACACCACATGGGTTAGCGTGCTTAACGATCACACATGCTGGCTCGTCGAACTCTTTCACACACTCAAGTGCTGCATCTGTGTCAGCGATGTTGTTGTAAGAAAGGGCTTTACCTTGGATTTGGCGAGCAGTAGAAACAGACGCTTCTTCAGGGTTCGCTTCAACGTAGAATGCGGCTGCTTGGTGGCTGTTCTCACCGTAGCGCATGTCTTGTTTCTTCTCGAACTGTTGGTTGAACGTGCGAGGGAATTTAGACTCTTCATCACCTTCCTTGTTCTCACCGTAAGATGGAACCATAGTGCCGAAGTAGTTAGCGATCATACCGTCGTAAGAAGCTGTGTGCTCGAATGCTGCGATAGCTAGGTCGAAACGAGTTTCTAGTGTTAGAGATTTCTCGTTCGCGTCCATTTCAGCAATAACACGGTCGTAGTCGTGAGCGTTAACAACGATAGTTACGTCTTTGTGGTTTTTAGCCGCCGAACGAACCATTGTTGGACCACCGATATCGATGTTTTCTACCGCGTCTGCAAGAGTACAACCTTCTTTAGCAACGGTTTCTGCGAATGGGTATAGGTTAACAACAACCATATCGATAGGATTGATGCCGTGAGTTTCCATCACTTCATCATCTTGACCACGACGACCTAGAACACCACCGTGAACTTTAGGGTGAAGAGTCTTAACGCGACCGTCCATCATTTCAGGGAAACCAGTGTAATCAGAGACTTCAGTTACTGAAATACCTTGTTCCGCAAGTAGGCGAGCAGTACCGCCAGTCGAAAGGATATCAACACCACGGTTAGCGAGCGCTTGGGCAAACTCAACAATACCAGTTTTGTCTGATACGCTGATTAGAGCGCGGCGAATAGGACGAGCGTTAGTCATGCTTCCATTTCCTCAATGTCACAGAGTTTATAAATAAGATAAAGATATTTGCCAAAAGTGAACTTGTTCTTACTCTTCTTGGTAGGGAGGAGTAAAATATTGGCCAGTTTTGGTAAAGACCTTTCCAGTACAATCTGGTTATAAAGTAGTCTCTGAGTTTGATGGCGCACATTCTAACTAATTTATTACAAAAAAGCTCGCGCAATCGTTTGGCATCACAAAAATATTTATGAAAAAGTCGTTATTAGCCTTAAAAAGTAACGAGATAGTTAATAAGGGAAGTTATGTTTCAGATCGGTGAATTGGCAAAGCGCTGTGGTGTGACGGCAGATACACTGCGGTTCTACGAAAAGAACCTGTTGATTCAGCCTGCCGGGCGCAGTGATTCTGGCTATCGTTTATATAATGAAGAGAACCAAAAACAGGTCAGTTTTATTTTGAAAGCAAAGGATTTAGGCCTGAGCTTGGATGAGATTAAAGAGTTGCTGGAAATTAAATTAGAAGCAACTGAGCATAGCTGCTCTGAAGTGAAATCAATCACGAGTGCTAAGCTGGCTCTGATTGATGAGAAAATCTCCGAATTGACTCGTATTCGAGGGGCGCTTAAGAAGATTAACGATGCATGTTGTGGTGCAGACAACGACGATGCCAGTCACTGTTCTATTCTAGCTGCGTTAGATGATGAGGCCTGATGCCTCATCATCTTTCCTAATTAGACTTTAAACATCCCTAGGTTAGCTTGCAGTTGCTGACCGCTGTCCATCATGTTGGAACTGGCTTGAGCGACTTGTTCTGCTTGAGAGGTAGTCTGAGCGCTATTGTCAGCAATGCTAGTCAGATTTTGGCTGATTTCATCGGTGGCCAATGTTTGCTGAGAACTTGCCTCTGCGATTTGCTCATTGAGAGATAAGATAATGTTGACCTGCTCTTCGATGGCACTGAGAGCTTGTTTCGCCAATTCGGCTTGTTCTTGGGTTTGAGCCGATTGAACTTGAGTTTGTGCCATTGATTCAGAGACTTCTTTTGCCCGTGATTGGAGGCTGGAGATAATCTGTTCTATTTCATCGGTACTTGCTTGAGTACGAGTAGCCAATGTTCTTACTTCGTCAGCGACTACTGCAAAGCCTCGTCCTTGTTCTCCTGCTCGAGCGGCCTCGATAGCAGCGTTAAGCGCCAGTAAATTCGTTTGTTCTGCAATACCTCGAATCACATCCAGTACAGTACCCACATCTTGTGAGTCTTGTGCGAGTTTATGTGTATTGGTTTCTGTTTCACTCAGCTGGCTCGATAGAGTATCGATTTGATGTGAGGCTTGAACAATGACATCTGCACCTTGCGAGCCTTTCTGACTGGCTTCCTGAGCGGCATTCGCTGCGTTTTGAGCAGCATTAGCGACTTCTTGGTTGCTGGCGTGCAGTTCATTCATTGCTGAAGCTACGGTATCTACCGCTTGTTGCTGTTGATTCGCTTTCGAAGAGCTGTCTTGTGCGACATGATTCAACTCGACAGCAGCGGAGGTGACGTTTTCGCTCACTGGGGTCATGTCGAGCACGATCGAGCGGATTTTATTGGTGAACTGGTTAAATGCGATGGCAATGTGTGAGAGTTCGTCGTTTCCTTTTTCTGACAGTTTCTTGGTGAGGTCTCCATCACCACTTGCGATGTCATTTAGGGCATCTAATGTCTCCTGACAAGGGGTGCTGATACTGCGGCTTATCCACAAGGCAAGGACAACCATAACTGAAAGAGAGATGACCAGCGCAACCATTACTAAACGTATTCTTTCCCAAACCAGTGCGTTGACGTCATCAATGTACACACCTGTGCCGATGATCCATCCCCAAGGTTTGAAAAGCTTGATGTAAGAGGTTTTCTCAACATCGGTTTCTGAACCTGGCTTCGGCCACATATAATTCACGAATCCTTGATTCTTGGCTTTAACCACGTTTACAAACTCAACAAATAGCTTCTTACCTGTTGGGTCTTTCACACCCGAGACATCTTTACCATTGAGAGCAGGCTTGATTGGGTGCATCACCATGGTTGGGTGCATGTCATTAATCCAGAAATAGTCTTTACCCTCGTAGCGCATTTTTTCTACGGCTTGTTTAGCCATCATTTGCGCCTCCTCCTGAGTCATTGCTCCGGAGACTTGTTGCTGGTGGAAGTGACTGACCATGCTGTGGGCAGACTCAACAAGATGGCGTGTCTTGAGCTGTTTGGCGGTCATCAAGTCACTTTGGTATTGGTTGATGACATACCAAAGAGGTACTAGCAGCAATGCGGTGATAAGAGCGCTCAGCAAGATGAGCCTTTTTTGAATAGACATCGAGCGCAGGCTAAATTGGTTCATAGTGCTTCCCTTTCATTGGAGTTATTTATCGGGCCACCAATAGGCTAATGTGGTCTTTATCAATAAATGTAGTGGAGAGATGACTATTTGGGTAGTGAAGAGGAAGTGGGTATTTGCTGCTTAAAGTGTGTAGGTTTTGTGGAGTAGAAGTAACCTGAGAGCATAAGCGCTAAAACAAAAAAACCGCGTACTCATCGAGCACACGGTTTAAAACACCTGAACGGAGAACTTAGATTAGTTCATGCCGTATTTTTTTAGTTTCTTACGAAGAGTACCGCGGTTGATGCCCATCATAGTTGCTGCGCGAGTTTGGTTACCGCGAGTGTACTGCATGATGGTATCTAGTAGTGGCTGTTCAACTTCAGCTAGAACTAATTCGTATAGTTCAGTTACTTCTTGGCCGTTTAATTGAGCCAAGTAGTTTTTAAGAGATGCTTTAACGGAATCACGTAGTGGCTTTTGCGTGATTTGATCCTGTGAAGTTACGGTAGTTACTGTTAAAGCTTCTGAAGTCAGATTTTGTTCGAACATATTCGGTCTAGCTCTTCTCTTAATTATGATGCAACGTTATCAAAATAACCTTCTAACGCTTCAAGTTGCAGCTCTGCTGCTTCAATAGCGTTGAAGGTACGGCGAAACTCACTCGCTTGCTCATGCTCTTTTAAGTACCAACCCACGTGCTTACGAGCAATGCGGGGGCCTAGATACTCGCCATAAAAACTATGGAGAGCGTTCACATGACCAAGCAGTATGTCTTTCACTTCCTTATAAGGAAGCTCAGGCATAGTGGTGCCGTTTTCCAAATAGTGTTGGATTTCTTGAAAAATCCACGGACGACCTTGGGCAGGGCGTCCAATCATCAAAGCGTCTGCACCGGTATAATCCAGTACATACTTCGCTTTCTCTGGGCTATCGATATCACCGTTAGCGATAACCGGAATTGAGATAGCTTGCTTCACCGCTTTGATGCTGTCGTATTCGGCCTCACCTTTGTACATACAAGCCTTTGTTCTACCGTGTAGTGCAAGTGCTTGAATGCCGCAGTCTTCGGCTAATTTAGCGATTTGGACACAGTTTTTGTTATCTGTATCCCAGCCAGTACGGGTTTTTAGTGTCACGGGGACATCTACTGCTTTGACTACAGCACGCAGAATCTGTTCAATGATTTCTGGGTACTGGAGTAGCGCAGAGCCGGCTAGCTTCTTATTCACTTTTTTTGCTGGGCAACCCATATTGATATCGATGATTTGTGCACCGTTCTCAACACTGAACTGAGCTGCGTCGGCCATAAGCTGTGGGTCAGCTCCCGCAATTTGTACAGAGCGAATGCCCGATTCGCCTTCATGCACCATGCGTTGCTTCGACTTTGACGTTTTCCATAGCTTTGGGTTTGAGGACATCATTTCACTGACGGCCATGCCCGCACCATAGCGAAGGCACAACTCTCGGAACGGTCTATCCGTAACTCCAGCCATTGGGGCTACGATTAGATTGTTCTTAAGTTGATAGTTTCCGATTTTCAAAACGTCATCACAGTTCTGTACCAGCAAGGGCGCGCATTTTACGCATTTTTTCGCTGCGTGAAAAGACTAATATTTGAGCATTTACAATTTGTTTTTGCGAATTGTTTAAATATCAATCAATTAGCGCGCAAAGTCTTGTCTAGTCTTGCTTCTGACCTGAGATACGACACCATTCGCTTTGCTCGACGATAGGGTCGAGTTGAAGCTCATCACGGTAGTAATTCGCCACATCTTCAGCTTGTGTGTCGAGTACGCCTGACATTGCGAGCACGCCTTGCGGCTTAACCAGCCCTTTAATGATGGCTGAAAGGTCACGTAATGGGCCTGCAAGGATATTGGCGACGACGACGTCTGCCAGTAAACCTTCTGGCTGATCTTGCGGTAAGAACACTTCTAGTTGCTCGACAACACCATTGCGTTGTGCGTTATCTTTAGAGGCTAGTAGAGCTTGAGGATCGATGTCGATCCCGATGACTTTTTCTGCGCCTAGCTTGATCGCAGCGATCGCAAGGATGCCAGAGCCACAACCAAAGTCGATCACCGTTTTTCCTGCTAGATCTAAGCCTTCTAGCCATTCCAAACACAATGCAGTCGTAGGGTGGGTACCTGTACCGAAAGCTAAGCCAGGATCGAGCATAACGTTCACGGCATCTGGTTCTGGTACTTCACGCCAACTTGGGCAGATCCACAGGCGCTCACCAAACTTCATTGGGTGGAAGTTTTCCATCCATTCACGTTCCCAGTCTTTATCTTCTAACTGCTCTACTTTATAGGCAAAGTTGTCATCCAACATGCCGCTGAGTTTGATCTGCTCAAGAATGAAGCCTGTATCCGCTTCTGCATCGTAGAGTGCCAGGATATCGGTATCACCCCAAAGGCGAGTTTCACCAGGGAGAGGCTCAAATACAGGTGTATCGTGGGCATCTAGGAACGTTACCGATAATGCTCCGGTCTCTTCCATTAGCATATCGCCAATTTGTTCCGCATTGGCGTTAGTCGCATTGAGTTTGATTTGAATCCAAGGCATGGTTTGTGCTCTTAAGGTGAGTAAATGAATTGGCGCAGAGTGTAGCAGAAATCTGTGGGTTTTATAGGCTAATCAATAGCCGAAAACAAAAATGCTCACCGAAGTGAGCATTTTAAATATTCGCTAGAACTGAGTTCTACTGAAGGCCGAGTTTCTTCTCTAGGTAGTGGATGTTTGCACCACCGTGTTGGAAGTTTTCGTCGTTCATGATCGACTCTTGCAGTGAAATGTTAGTCTTGATGCCTTCAACGATCATTTCACCTAGTGCGTTCTTCATGCGAGCAATGGCAACATCACGGTTCTCACCGAATGTGATCAGTTTACCGACCATTGAATCGTAGTGAGGAGGCACTGTGTAGCCAGTGTAGATGTGCGATTCCCAGCGAACACCCATACCGCCTGGAGCGTGGAAACGTTCTACTTTACCTGGAGATGGTAGGAAACGCTCTGGATCTTCTGCGTTGATACGACATTCAATCGCGTGGCCGCGTAGTTTGATGTCATCTTGCGTGAAAGATAGAGGTTGACCCGCAGCAACGCGAAGCTGCTCTTTAATTAGGTCTACGCCTGTTACCATTTCAGTTACTGGGTGCTCTACCTGAATACGAGTGTTCATTTCAATGAAGTAGAACTCACCGTTTTCGTATAGGAACTCGAACGTACCTGCGCCGCGGTAACCAATTTCAAGACATGCACGAGTACAACGTTCACCGATGTACTTACGCATTTCTTCAGTGATACCTGGTGCTGGCGCTTCTTCGACAACTTTTTGGTGACGACGCTGCATTGAACAGTCACGCTCACCTAGGTGGATAGCTCCGCCTTGGCCGTCAGCAATAACTTGAACTTCAACGTGACGTGGGTTTTCTAGGAATTTTTCCATGTAAACCATGTCGTTGTTGAATGCGGCTTTTGCTTCTGCACGTGTCATTGCAATCGCTTCAATCAGCTCGCCTTCGCTACGTACAACACGCATACCACGACCGCCACCGCCACCTGACGCTTTGATGATTACTGGGTAACCAATGCGTTTCGCGTGGGCTTTGTTCGCTTGCTCATCGTCGTCAAGCGGGCCGTCTGAACCTGGTACACAAGGTACGCCAGCTTTCTTCATCGCTGTGATTGCAGAAACTTTGTCACCCATGATGCGAATTGTATCCGCTTTTGGACCAACAAAGATAAAGCCGCTGCGTTCAACTTGCTCTGCGAAGTCAGCATTTTCAGATAGGAAACCGTAACCAGGGTGGATTGCCACCGCGCCTGTTACTTCTGCTGCTGAAATGATGCGAGGGATGTTTAGGTAGCTATCAATACCACGAGCTGGACCGATACAAATGGCTTCATCTGCCAAAAGTACGTGCTTCAGATCGCGGTCCGCTGTTGAGTGAACAGCAACGGTTTTGATGCCTAATTCTTTACATGCGCGAAGAATACGAAGTGCAATTTCACCTCGGTTCGCGATGACTAATTTATCTAGCATAAGAGAAAGCCTCTATTATTCGATAACAACTAGTGGTTGGTCGAATTCAACTGGTTGGCCGTCTTCAACTAGGATTGCAGTTACAACGCCAGATTTGTCCGCTTCGATTTGGTTCATCATTTTCATTGCTTCAACGATACATAGAGTGTCGCCAGCGCTTACTGTTTGACCAACTTCAACGAATGATTTTGCATCAGGGCTTGGAGAACGGTAGAAAGTACCAACCATTGGAGAAAGAACCTGATGACCTGCAGGAACAGCTGGTGCTGCTTCAGCTGCTGGTGCCGCCGCAGGAGCTGCTGCTGGCGCTGGAGCCGCTACAGGAGCTGGTGCTGCTGCGTATTGTACTGGTGCTACAGGAGCAGCAGTGCCGTTACGGCTGATGCGTACCGATTCTTCACCTTCAGAGATTTCTAGCTCAGCAATGCCAGACTCTTCAACTAATTCGATAAGCTTCTTGATTTTACGAATATCCATCTTTTCTTTCTCTTTTATCTTGTGAATAAGACAGCTCTTGTAGAGCTGCAGAGTGTTTAGTTACTGCGACAGTAATTAAGTTACTTGGCCTGTAGGTGTTTGACAGCAGCAGACAAAGCGAATTCATAGCCTTGAGCGCCTAAACCACAAATAACCCCCTGAGCTTTATCAGAAAGGTAGGAATGGTGGCGGAATGGCTCTCGAGCGTGCACATTGGATAAGTGCACCTCAATAAATGGGATAGCGACACCTAATAGCGCATCACGTAGCGCGACACTGGTGTGAGTAAACGCAGCTGGGTTGATGATAATAAAATCCACATTGCCGTAGGCTGCATGGATAGTTTCGATCAACTCGTATTCACGATTCGACTGTAGGTGTTGTAACTCGACATCTGCCAATTTGGCTTGTTCGGTTAGTGCTTCAATGATCTGGTCTAGCGTTTGAGAACCGTAATGTGCCGGTTCTCTTAGGCCTAAAAGGTTAAGATTTGGGCCGTTTAAGACTAGAATGCGTGATTTTGCAGACATTGTGTAGCCATCTTCCTATATCTTAAGACGAATCTGAATATTCCCATATTATTTACGAGTCGGCATGATTTTTTTGTTAAAAAATAGCCAAATTTCGGAAATTGACCAAGATTATAGCCAATTCAGCGCAAATCGCAGCAATTTACTGGTCTAATCACCTTGTTGGATGGGTGATTTCTGTTACCAAGTTAACAAAAAAACTTATAGCCATATATTGTGTGTGGTTAAATTTGAGAGCTGCAAACAAGAAAAAGCCGCCACAGAGTGACGGCTTTGTTTATCAGTGAATGTTTAAAACAGAACGTATTGGGTGCGCTCTATAAAGGTTTATGCAAGCTCTGCTTTTTCGGCAATCAGCTTATCAACCACGCTTGGATCTGCCAGCGTTGAAGTGTCACCTAAGTTACTGGTATCGCCAGTGGCAATCTTACGTAGAATACGGCGCATGATTTTTCCTGAACGAGTTTTAGGTAGAGAATCGGTCCAGTGCAGCACATCTGGGGTTGCGATTGGGCCGATTTCTTTGCGTACCCAGTCTTTCACCTCTTTATGTAGTTCTGCTGAAGGGAACTCGCCATCGTTAAGAGTGATGTAGGCGTAAATCGCTTGGCCTTTGATGTCATGTGGGATACCAACGATCGCTGCTTCAGCAATTTTATGGTGAGCAACAAGTGCTGACTCGACTTCTGCGGTGCCCATACGGTGGCCTGAAACGTTAAGCACGTCATCTACACGGCCAGTGATCCAGTAGTAGCCATCTTCGTCACGTCGTGCACCATCACTGGTGAAGTACATGCCTTTAAAGGTTGAGAAGTAGGTTTGTTCAAAGCGCTCATGGTCGCCATAAACGGTACGCATTTGCCCCGGCCATGAATCTAGGATAACAAGGTTACCTTCTGCCGCGGTTTCTTCGATGATATTACCCATGTTATCGACAAGTGCAGGTTGTACACCAAAGAATGGACGTGTGGCGGAACCTGGTTTCAGATCCGTTGCGCCTGGCAATGGGGCGATCAAAATGCCACCGGTTTCTGTCTGCCACCAAGTATCTACAATTGGTGAATTCTCATTACCGATGGTTTTGTAGTACCACTCCCATGCTTCTGGGTTAATTGGTTCACCTACTGAGCCCATTACACGCAAGCTAGAGCGAGAAGTGCCATCGACTGCTTCTGTGCCCTTTGCCATCAATGCACGAATCGCCGTTGGTGCAGTGTAAAGGATGTTCACTTGGTGTTTATCGACCACTTCGCTCATGCGGCTAGTATTCGGGTAGTTTGGTACACCTTCAAACAAGATAGTTTTAGCGCCATTAGCAAGTGGGCCATAGATAAGGTACGTGTGACCTGTAATCCAGCCCACATCAGCGGTACACCAGAACGTTTCGCCAGGCTGGTAATCGAATACGTATTTGAACGTCATAGTAGCGTAAACAAGGTAGCCACCCGTTGTGTGAAGTACGCCTTTCGGTTTACCTGTAGAGCCTGAAGTGTATAGGATGAATAGCGGGTCTTCTGCTTTCATTTCTTCTGGTGGGCAGTCGTCAGAAACATTCGCTGTTGCTTCGTGCCACCAAACATCACGGTGCTCATGCCAATCGATATCACCGCCAGTACGCTTGAACACCACGACTTTCTCGATGGTTTTTACCTCTGGGTTAGTCAGTGCTTCATCAACGTTTTTCTTCAATGGTACAGAGCGGCCGCCGCGAACACCTTCGTCAGCAGTAATAACGACTTTTGCATCTGAATCGATGATACGACCAGAAAGCGCTTCTGGAGAGAAACCACCGAAAACAACGGTATGAACAGCACCAATACGGGTACACGCAAGCATTGCAACTGCGGCTTCGGTTACCATTGGCATGTATAAACAAACGACATCGCCTTTACGTACGCCTTGCTCTTTCAGGGCATTCGAAAATAGACAAACTTCTTTGTGCAGTTCTTTGAAGGTTAGCGTTTTGTCGTCGGCTGGGTCATCACCTTCCCAGATGATCGCGACTTCATCACCGCGCTCAGCAAGGTGGCGGTCAATACAGTTAGCAGAAACGTTAAGCGTACCGTCTTCAAACCAGCGAATATCGACATGGCCGGTATCAAATGAAGTGCTTTTTACTTGAGTGAACGGTTTGATCCAATCAACGATTTTTCCGTGCTCAGCCCAGAAACCTTCTGGGTCAGACACTGATTGTTGGTACATAGCTAGGTAAGTGTCATTATCCGCATGTGTATTTGCTTTAATATTTTCTTTTACCGGATAAACGTGGGCTTCACTCATTACTTCTCTCCTTGTGCTTTAATTCCAATTGCTTGTGAAACGGTTTGTCGTTGAATACGAGCGAGTAAACCATTTGTTTTAACACCGCCATTTGGTTTGAAACTGACGGTTGACTGCAATGACTAGCGAATCCTAATTAATAGGTGTGTTCCATGTTATGGCTTTCTTCGTTTTAAACTGAAAAGCCTTTGTGTGTATAACTCTCATCTAGAGCGTTGATTTCCACAATTAGACTTTAGGATGAGAGTGACGCTTTTATCGGTGGGAAAGAGATTTATGTTGATAAATGAGAGCTGGCTCGAAGCTTAACTTGAGCCACTGACTATTGACTGTATGGTGGCGCAAATAGAGGTAAATCCCCTTTGGTCAGCCTAACAAATACTAACGCCGCAGAGATCGCATCTTGTAGGGCATCATGTTTGTCTTGCATCGGCAGGTCGAGATGTTTACAGATAGCTTCTAAGCTCAAATCAAAATACGCATTCGGCAAGTGTCGTTCCAGCTTATCGTGGTACATCTGACTGACTTCAATCAGTGGGTTGGGCAGTGGAAAACCAAGGTGCTTGCGGCAGGCAATATCGAGAATTTTTTTGTCGTAGCGAATATGGTAACCCACTAAAGGTCGGTTACCGATGAATTCGAGTAGCTTGAGCAATGCTTGCTGTTCACTGATGCCATCCAGCAGATCTTGATGGCGTATTTTGTGAATCTTAATTGAGCCAGAGTCGAGCGACTGAGGAGCACGCAAGCGTACTTCAAAGGGCTCACTGGTGATAATGCGATTATCAATGATTTTAGTCGCGGCAATGGTGACGAGCTCAGCGCGTTTAGGGTCTAAGCTGGTGGTCTCACAGTCGAGTGATACATATTCCCCTTGTTGTGGGCTGCGAAACAGCGAGCGATAAGGGGAACCTTTTAATTTATGATGCCAATAACGTCGTACAAGCCAATTCATTTTATACCTCTTTCCCTAAAATGAGTACGTGGAAGCTCTCGCTGGAAACCTTTTTAGCCAAGCGTCATCTCGAGCTTAGTGAATACAAGAGCGACACACGCGTTAGTCCCTTATTTGGTAATGATAGCCTAGGAACTGTTTGAACTTTTTCACCACGTGCAGGCTGTGGCGCAACAAGTCTCTTTCAGTACGGTCTATCATTTTTAAATCAATTTTGTTGTGGCTGTGCTGCTGCGAAAGTTGCTGAGCAAGTCGGAGCTTAAAGAACAGTTTTAATGCTTCACTGAGGTTATCCGCTGTGTCCGGTTCGAGAATTCGTTTGGCCCTTAAGGTTTCGATTCGATCAAAGGTGTTTTTCTCAGTTAGCCCATACTCAAGGCTAAGTGCACGGATACCATGAACAACCGGGAAGATGCCTCCTCGTTTAATATCCAACCCATCTTTATTGCGTTTAACGTTACCAAACAACGTCAGTGGAATAGAAAACTGTAGAGCTGGACGAGTGAATTCCTGCAGCACCAGCATTTTGTTTTCCAGTAAGCCATTCAGGTGAGAGCTTACGGTGTCTAAAAGCTGCTTGTTACCCGCGACAGCATGGGCATCGGCGACAATCGCCAGATCCATCACCTGAGCGGGTTTGGCTGATTGGACCCAGCCTGATATGACTTTTTTCCAATCACTCTGCGATTTGACCCATTTAGGGTTGTTGACCATTACTTCACCGGGGCACAGTGGGTAGCCAAGCTGTTGTAAGGTGTGAGTGAGTTCGTCCATCACAGGTTGGCATTGATGCCACTCCAAGCCATCTTTAACGATCAGCGCGTTGTCTTGATCGGTTTTTAAGATTTGCTCTCCACGCCCTTCGGAGCCTAATACGACCAAACAACAGTGGTCGTGAAGGGCTGGGGGAACCACCAACTCAAAGGCTTTTTCGATAATCTGTTCATTGACCGCGGAAATGAGCTCCATGATGAACCGTGTTCGTATGCCATTGCCTAATAGGCTTTCGACCAGTTGTCGCTGTTTGTTTGAAGCAATGGCTAATTCGTCAATACTGGTGGCTCTAGCGATGCTTAAAGTGAGGACATGAGAATGGGTTGAAAAGGCACTGAGGATTTGGGTCATATCAAGCATGCCGACCGCTTCATGGCCGTCACACACCATCACTCGCTTCATGCGGTTTCTGGTCATGGTAATCATGGCATTAAACAAAAAATCGCCATTGTCGACATGGAATACAGGGAAAGTAGCAATGTCACCCACTGGAGTATCAAGCGGGTGTTGGTCGAGCATCACGGCATGCAGCATGTTGGTACGGGTGACAATAGCGTACGGATGTGCACTAGGGTTTTGTGCGAGCCTTGGATCGCTATCGTCCAGTTTGACCAAGGCGGAATCAATCGCGTTGTCTTTTAATAACCGGGTCACTTGATTGAGGGGCTGCTGCGGCGAGATCACCATCGGAGGGTGGTAAATAGAACTATCGACTTTGGTCAGAATGAATTCAGCTAAATTTTGCTGCTGCTGAGCAGCTTCAATCAACTCTTGGCGTTTGGCTAAGTTGGTATCAAAGTAAGCGGCAAATTGGCCATTGGATTGGTAGAGTTCTAAAAAGACCGCTCTGGGCAGTAAGTAAACTAGGGTGTCTTCTAGCGCTACATACTGGTGGCGAGTGCGTTCTTCCAGTAGCGCGCGGACATCAAACATGTCGTCGTTAGCATAATGCGCGAACACTTCACTGTTTTGTGGTGAGCGTTCTTCAACCGCACCTTTGATTAAAATGTGTAGATGCAAACAAGGTTGCTCAGCCGACAGAATAGTTTCATTTTCACGAAAATAAGCCACATCTAAGCTCGATCTGAGCTGCTTTTGTTGACCGTCATCCAAACGATCAAAGGGGGGAGACTGCATGTTGAATTTATCAGGCATTCTACTTTTCCTTGAGGCTTATCCGTATTTTCAGTGTGCCAAATTTCAATATTTGCTCCAGACGACTTTGGTCTAATGAGTGCTGTTTCTTATGCCGTTTTTACGAAGTTTCATTTTGCCAATAAGGGAAATGGGAATAGGGGTACCGCACTGGTTACGTCATGATTGTGTTAGAACTCAATAGGGAAATAGATGATTTGCTTTTATACCCTTTTTCTATTGGTTCGCTAGCCGCATAATAGCGCCGCTTGTTCCATATCAAATCACTTTAGGTGCGCCAGATGCTTAACCCTTCTCCTTATGGCTGGATATCCCAGTATTTCGTAGGCTTCTTTTTTGCTTATGGTGTCTATTTGCCTTTTTGGGCGCTGTGGTTTGAAGAGCAGGGTGTGTCTGCTACCGATATTGGTGTACTGGTCGGGATAGGTTTTGCAACTCGCTGTGTGGCGAATATGGTTCTGACTCCGCGCATTCATCGAGTTGAGCACTTAATGCCCGCACTGCGTTGGCTGAGTTTTGCGGCGTTACTGTTTGTCGGCTTTCACTTCTTTACTGGCGGCAGTTTCTGGATGATGGCGCTCGCGACAGTGCTATTTAATCTGTGCTGCGGGCCAATCGTTCCGCTTTCTGATGCGATGGCCAATTACTACGCGCGTTTAAAAATGCTCGACTACGGGCGCACTCGACTTTGGGGCTCGATTGCATTTATTGGTGGTTCTACCGTGGTGGGCTTTTTGGTCGCACAGTATGGCACCAACATGATCTTGTATACCGCGATGGCGGGCGTGTTGTTCTCACTGTTAGTGGGAATGCGTAACACTAATCCAATGCCAGTTACTGAGCAGCAAGATGAAGCAGAAAGGCCTAAATTGTCGAAACTTCTGCGTGAATGGCCGGTGGTAAAATTCTTAGCTTTGGTTGCCCTTATCCAAGGTAGCCATGCGGCATACTACAGTTTCAGCTCGATCTATTGGAAAGGGGCTGGCTACTCTGAAGACATTATTGGTTATCTTTGGAGCCTAGGCGTGGTGGCAGAAGTTGCCGTCTTTGCGCTAAGTAAGCGTTTGTTCTCGGGTTGGTCGCTGCGTGCCTTGTTTGTCGCGGCAGCGTTCGGTGTGATGGCACGCTGGGGGCTAACTGCTTCCACAACAGCCATTGCAGCGCTAGTGATGATTCAGTTGCTGCATGGCGTGACGTTTGCGATGGCACATATTGCGGCAATTCAATACATTCAAAGTTCTGAGCCGCATAAAATGGTCGCGCTGCAAGCACTTTACAATGCGATTCCGCTTGGAGCATTTATCGCGTTGATGACCACGTTAAGTGGCTGGGGCTACGAGAACTGGGGAGCGAATGTATTCTGGGCAATGGCGGTTATGGGACTTTTGGCTCTGTTCATTAAGCTAGAGCCGAATAAAGCCCGCATTGTAGATGGCTCAGCGGTGAAATCGGAGGCTAATCCACAGAATTAACTTCTGTATGGGTTGTGTCCTTTGCCTGAGCCACAATACGTAGTTAAATGAAGCCTCTCCTATATGGAGGGGCTTTTTTGTTGAATTAGAAAGGGATATCTAATGCAAGGGTGGATCGTCGTTCCTGTCTCGTTGGCCTATTTAGGCATACTGTTTTTGATTGCGTGGTATGGAGACAGGCAGACAAAGTGGCTAGCGCGCTGGCGACCTTGGATCTATAGCTTATCGATTGCAGTGTATTGTACCTCTTGGACCTTTTACGGCACGGTAGGGCAAGCGAGCAATAACCCTTGGTCATTTCTGCCGATCTACATTGCGCCGATTCTGGTTTTCACCTTGGGCTGGCGGGTTCTCGCCCGTTTGATTCTGATTGCTAAGCGTGAACACATTACTTCCATTGCCGACTTTATAGCCGCCCGATACGGTAAGTCCCAAGGGTTAGCTGTGGTGGTGACCCTAATTGCGGTGGCTGGCATTCTTCCTTATATCGCGCTTCAGCTACGTGGTATCACCATGGGGCTTGAGATTGTTGCCCCTAAATTGGGTGAACAGCTCGGCTACCAAGATACTCATGTATCTTGGTTTGTGGTCGGCATGCTAGCAATATTCACCATGCTGTTTGGTACTAGGCACATCGACAATACTGAGCACCACCGTGGCATGATGATGGCGATTGCGTTCGAATCGATTGTTAAACTGGTGGCGTTTTTGGCGGTCGGTTTCTTTATCATCTACCTAGCCTGGGAAGTGGATACTATAGATTTAGCCGCCACAGCGGCTCAAACTTACCAATCGCCTAACATTCCTACCTTGTTGATCCACACAGCATTGACCATGATGGCGATCGTCTGCTTACCGCGCCAGTTCCACACCATGGTGGTGGAAAATGAACGAGCTCAAGATCTTCATACTGCACGTTGGTTGTTCCCACTGTATTTGATTGCGATGGGGATCTTCGTTTTGCCGATTGCATGGGTAGGGCAGAGCCTGTTGACCACCAGTCCAGCAGATACTTATGTCATCAGTGTGCCGATGTCAGTAGGGGCAGAAAACATCGCCCTCTTAGCCTTTTTAGGCGGCACCTCTGCGGCCAGCGGAATGGTGATTGTCTCGACCATTGCTCTAGCCATCATGGTATCCAATGACTTAGTGATGCCGCTGTTGCTAAGGCGCATGCGTTTGACTCAACGCAATCATCGCCACTTCTCTGGGTTGCTGTTGGTCATTCGACGCGGGTTAATTTTATTGCTGTTACTGGGGGCATGGGGCTTTTATCAAGCACTCGACAGCATTCACTCGCTTTCCGCGATCGGTTTCCTTTCTTTTGCTGCTATCACCCAGTTTGCACCCGCTTTGATTGGTGGCATGTACTGGCGTCAAGGTAACCGCAAAGGTGTTTACGTTGGCCTCGCGGTCGGGTTTAGTATCTGGTTGATCACCTTGATGAGCCAAACCGGCATTTTGGCGGGCGATGCCAGCAACAACTTGCTGCTGTGGCTGATTACGCCGCCTGAACTATTTAGCGATGCTGGGATACGTAGTTCTGACTGGGGTATCGTTCTTAGCGTGCTCAGTAACACTCTCTGTTATGTTGTGATTTCTTTGCTAACCCGCTCAAGCTTGAGTGAGCGATTACAGTCGGCTTCGTTTATTGGCACGCCGCTGCCGGAAAGTGAGAACATGAGCTTGTACCAAAGCCGCGTAACGGTCGGTGAATTGGAAATGCTGGCGTCTCGCTTTGTCGGCCGGACACGAGTACGCAGTGCATTTAGCCAATATTGGCAGCAGCAACACAATACGTTGTTGCCCAACCAACAAGCGCCAGCCAGCTTAATTCGACATACTGAGCGTGTTCTCGCAGGGGTGTTCGGTGCGTCTTCCGCCAAGTTGGTTCTGACTTCTGCCCTGCAAGGGCGGAATATGCAGCTCGAAGAAGTGGCGACTATCGTTGATGAAGCGTCCGAGTTGTATGACTTTAGTCGCGGATTACTGCAAGGGGCGATTGAGCATATTGGACAGGGTATCGCGGTAGTCGACAAGCAGCTCAGGCTGGTGGCGTGGAACCAGCGCTATCTTGAGTTGTTTGAATTTCCAGCCGGGTTGATTCAAGTGGGTAGGCCGATTGCTGATGTGATTCGCCATAATGCTGAGCAAGGGCTGTGTGGTCCAGGTGACCCTGAAGATCACGTTCGCCGACGGATTTTCCACTTAGAGCAGGGCACTCGACATACTTCGTCGCGCGTTCGCCCTGATGGTCGAGTCATTGAGGTGCAAGGTAACCCGATGCCGGGCGGTGGGTTTGTGATGAGTTTTACGGATATCACCGTGTTCAGGGATGCGGAACAAGCTCTGAAAGAAACCAATGAAACTTTGGAGGAGCGGGTATTGGAAAGAACCCGCGAACTAGAGCAACTCAACAAACAGTTGGTCAGTGCGACTCAGCGTTCAGAGCATGAGTCGCAGTCTAAGTCGCGCTTTTTGGCGGCGGTGAGCCACGACTTAATGCAGCCGCTTAATGCTGCCCGTTTGTTCGCCTCATCGTTGTCGGAAGTGGCACCAGATAAAGAAACTAAACAGCTGTCGGCTCACATAGAAAGTGCGCTTGGTGCGGCGGAAGATTTGATTGGAGACTTACTTGATATCTCCCGATTAGAATCGGGCAAACTGGACGTCAATGTTCATAACTTCGCAATTAAAGATGTTCTAACCAACCTAAATGCTGAATTTAGTGCGTTGGCCAAACAGCAGCAGATCCAATTTGAAATGATTCCATCTTCGCTGATCGTGCAGTCCGATCCCAAGTTGCTGCGCCGAGTGGTGCAAAACTTCCTAACTAATGCCTTCCGTTACAACCCGAAAGGGAAAGTCGTGCTTGGGGTCCGCCGAGTTGCGGGTAAGGTGCGGATTGACGTTTGGGATAACGGTGTCGGCATTGACCAAGACAAGCAACAGGAAATCTTTGAAGAATTTAACCGAGGTAGCCAAGTACGTTCTGATCAAGGGTTAGGTTTGGGGCTAGCAATATCAAAAGGTATTGCTCACGTGTTGGGGCATCAAATCTCGATGCGTTCATGGCCAGAAAAAGGCAGTGTATTCTCGTTAACGTTGAATAAAGCTGATGTGGCGAGTGTACAACCTAAAGAAGCAGCGGTACCTGCCGCCTCGGATCTCAGCCACATTAAAGTATTGTGTGTGGATAATGAGCCAGAAATTCTGGTGGGCATGGAAACGCTGCTCGCTCGTTGGGGATGTGAGGTGAAGCTAGCCGAAGACCTAGTACAGAGTATGAAAGCGCTCGATGAACAGTGGGTACCTGATGTGATTTTCTCTGACTATCGTCTCAATAATGGCCGCACGGGCTTGGAGGTATTACAGCAGTGCCGTTTGAGGTTAGGTGATAGCTTTATTGGTGTGATCATCAGTGCTGACCGTACCGATGATATGCTCGATGGGATCAAGTCGAATGGCTTTAGCTTTATGCCTAAACCGGTTAAGCCTCTAAAGTTGAGAGCAGTATTGAACCGGGTGGGCTAGGCTAAAAACTGGTTCGATATAAATAACAGCGCCCTGTCCAAATAGGAGAGGGCGCTGTTTGCATTCGGTGTCTGCATGCAATTAATGCTGGGTTACTTTTGAGCATCCAAATTGAGAATAGTAATGGCATTGGCAACACTGGTGGCAAGAATATCAATAGCCCCTGTGCGCAGTGCGCCGACAATCGATAATGGCTTACTGCTTTCTGCGGCTATAGCGATAACCTGAGGGATCTTCTGGTAATCAGCAATGGTTAAACCAATGACACGGTTACTCATTTTAGTGTCTTGAACTTCCCCTTTGATGTCGTAGAAGTCATAACCGCCAACTTCCCCGACAACGCCTTGCTGAATACGGGCCTCAACCATTTCTTGTACTGAGAACCAACCTAGGTTGACCATATAGCTACTTTCGTTCAAATCACCGATACCAACCAATGCGACATCTGCTTTACGAGCAATGTCCATGGTTTGCTGTACCGTTTCATCTTCCAGTAGCGCGCTACGTAACTCTGGGTTACGGATATACGCTGGTGCATACAGAGTCTCACTCACCCCGTCGAAGGTCTTAGCGAATCGACGAGAAATATGGTCAGCATTGAGGATACCGCCGCGTGGGTGAATCCCGCCGATACTTGACACAAAGGTACACTTCTTAGGATTCACAATACCGGTATGCTCTGATACAGCAGAAACATTTCGACCTTGGCCAACCGACACGACCATACCGTCTTTGAGAGTCGCGGATAGGTATGTCGATACCACTCCGGCGAGTAGTGCTCGCTGTTCGTCTTCGGTTGGTTGGTCAAGAGCGATCAGTGCACGCTTGAGGCCAAAACGTTCTTTAAGCTGTTCTTCCAGCTTGGCACCAAATACAGGGTGGTACTTGACCTTAATTTCGACAATGCCTTGGTCTCTTGCGCGCTTTAATAAGCGACCAATTTTGACGCGAGATAAGCCGAATCTCTTTGAAATCTCTTCTTGAGTGGCACCGTCTTGGTAATACGCAACAGAGATTTCAGTGAGTAGGTTAGTCTCTTCGGTCTGTTCTATATTATTCAGTTCCATGCTGTTCCTTGTGAAATGGCCGCTTAATGCGGCTCTTGCTTATTTCGCGGCTGACTCAAGTTCACTATCTAGCAGGCGTGAATCATGAGTGGATTTGACCATTCTAATCTTTTTTGACTTGCCTTGTACAAGTAGAGTCTCGGTAGTTAGTGATTGGCCTTGCTTTTGAACACCGTTAAGTACGTCGCCTTTAGTGATTCCGGTTGCCGCGAAGATCACTTCGGAACTTTTTGCCAGTTGGTTCAGTGGTAGAACGGTATTGGGGGTAACGTTCATTTCCGCGCAGCGCTGAATCTCTACTTTAGCTAACGCGATGGTGTGTTGGTCTTTTCCTTTGACTTGATCGCGTGGCAGCAAACGCGCTTGCATATTTCCGCCCATCGCTCGGATCACAGCGGCACTGACGACGCCTTCTGGAGCGCCACCAATACAGTACATCACATCAACTTCGCTCTCCTCCAAACAAGTGAGTAATGACGCCGCGACATCTCCATCTGGGAAGGCGTACACCTTTACGCCAAGGCTTTGCATCTGTTCAATGGCTTGGTTATGTCTCGGCTTTGCGAGCGTCGCCACTACCAGTTCATTAATCGGTTTGTTGAGCGCTTGGGCGATATTTTTCAAGTTGTCTGTTAAATCGAGTGTTAAGTCAATGGCGTGTGTTGCTTGAGGGCCGACAACGAGCTTTTCCATATACATGTCTGGGGCTTGCAGCAGTGTGCCTTTTTTTGCTGCTGCGAGTACGGCGAGCGCATTGGATTGTCCCATGGCTGTCATACGCGTACCTTCGATAGGGTCGACTGCGATATCAATCTCAACACCACCCAGTCCGAGTTGCTCTCCTATATATAGCATTGGCGCTTCATCGATTTCTCCCTCGCCAATCACAATGGTTGCGTCGACCTGAGTTCGATTGAGTTGTAAGCGCATTGCTTCTACAGCAGCGGCGTCTGCTTTCTCTTTATCTCCTCTACCAAGCCACTGGTAGCCAGCTAAAGCGGCATTCTCGGTTACTTGTGCGAGTGCGAAGCCTAATTCATCCATGGTACACGTCCTTATTAAAGTATTAATGGCTGTTCATTTGTTCAGATTACAATTCATATGTTCATTATGCAAAACAAAAGAACACGATATGGCCAGATCAAAAGTTAATTGTTATGTACACATGAATTTAGTGAATGATTACTGAGTGTTTTATAGTTAAAAATAGAGTTCAAGCTCTACTTTCGGGGTGGTTTAGGTAGGGTTCTGTTTATTTATGGTATTGTTTTTATTGGGTTTTGTTTGTTTTTGATAAAATTAATTGTTACGGATCACATAATTATAAATTTAAATGTCCAGCGATATAGTGATCACGCAATTGTTATCAGAATGTAGTTAATTAGTGATCGAAATCCCACTTGGTAAACGTTCATATGTTATTTATCTGTGTAAGAGTTCAATATCATTTGTAACTTTCGTGGTCATATGAACAGGAGGAAACATGATAGCGATAGGTTGTGATGATGCGGCGATTGAATTGAAAGAGTGTCTGAAATCGCACTTGGCTTCGAAAGGTATTGAATTTGTTGATTATGGAGTCGATCCACAAAATGCAGAGCTTTACCCAGACATAGCAAAGACAGTCAGTGTTGCTGTCAGTGAAGGTAAACATCAACGCGGAATTATTCTCTGTGGTACGGGGATTGGCGTCTCAATAGTTGCGAACAAGGTACCGGGCATTCGAGCTGCTCTTTGCCACGATACTTTTTCAGCAGAGCGAGCGCGTAAAAGTAACGATGCTCAAATTATCACAATGGGAGCACGAGTCATCGGTCATGAGTTAGCTAAGTCGATTTTGGATACTTGGTTGGATTCTGAGTTTTCTGATGGTCCATCTACTCCAAAGGTAAATAGAATCAAGGAGATAGAGAAAGAGTTTATTAGTTAATTTAGATTCAATGTTTAATGGAATAACGTGGAAATAAAAATGAAAAATACCAAACTAACGCTTACTGCAGTTGCAATCACAACCCTACTATCGACTAGCGCATTTGCAAAAGACCTGAAAGTGGCAACCAGTGCTCAAGTCGGCTCACTTCAGTACAACACAACTCAATACTTCACCGAAGTTGCTAACGAAGAGTTTAAGAAACAAGGCATCGATTACAACCTGAAGTTCTTCGGTGCAGCTCAATTAGGTAAAGACAAAGATGTTCAGCAAAAACTGAAATTGGGCACAGTGGATTTGGCGCTACTAACATCAACACTGCCAACTCACGTATCAGAAATGGCTCTGTTTGAACTGCCATTCCTTGTGTCTGACCGTGAACACGTTGCCAAGATTGAGCAAGACGTATTCTGGCCATATATCGCGCCTGCCGCCGAGAAGAAAGGCTACAAAGTCATCGGTTTTTGGGAAAACGGCTTCCGTAACATTACTAACGCGAAACGCCCAATCAATACACCAGAAGATTTGCAAGGCTTGAAGGTTCGCACGCCGAACAGCTCTTGGCGCGTGAAAATGTTCAAAAACTGGGGTGCTAACCCAACACCAATGAGCTTTAGTGAAGTATTTATTGGTTTACAAACAGGTGTAATCGATGGGCAAGAAAACCCATACACCAACATTTATGCGGCAAAACTGCATGAAGTACAGGGTTACCTAAGTGTGACAAACCACGTGTACACGCCAGCGTACCTAACTGCAGGCGCGCGCCACTACGGTAAGTTCCCAGATGATGTACGCGCAGTTCTAGAAAGTTCAGCGAAGCAAGCGCAGCAATGGGGTTATCAAGAAGCGACAAAACTTGAGACCGAGCTGAAAGATAAACTGGTTGCTGGTGGTATGAAGCTTAACGTTGCAAACCGCGATGCCTTTGTTAGCGCAAGTCAGCCAATCTACGATGACTTCGTGAAAAACGTAAACAACGGCGAGGTGATGTTAGACAAAGTTATGGCGGCAAGTAACTAAGGTAAAACGCCCTAACGTTTATCTCTAAGGACTGCGCCGGCAGGCGCAGTCTAGCTGTCACTTGTTGCGAGGGCTTACGATGTCTTTTTTAGCTAGCATAAATACAATTTCAAATATTCTAGAAAAAGTGCTGATCGCGATTTCGATGACGATTCTCATCGCATTAAGCACCATTATTATTGTCGCTGTTTTTTCACGATTTAGCGGCGCTTCTCTTTATTGGTACGACGAAGTGTCGGCCATTCTTTTAGCTTGGCTGACTTTCTATGGATCGGCTTTGTGTGCGTTAAAGCGTTCACATATGGGCTTTGGCGGGTTGGTGGCCAATATGCCGCTGGGTATGCGCAAAGCCATTTTCCTATTGAGTGAATTCATCGTCATTGCGTTCTTTGCAGTGATTGCCTGGGCCAGCTACTACATCTTACAAATCTTCGGTGACGAGACACTAACCAGTCTCGATTTTATCCCTTTAGCCTTTGCGCAATCAGCGTTACCAATTGGTGCAGTGCTGTTTATTGTGGCGCAACTGTGCTCTTTCCCTAAAGCGTGGGCGTGGGTTCGCCTTGGCTCTAACCAAGAAAACGAAGAGATCAGAGAAGCCATCAAGGATGCGAAAAAAGATATGGCTGAAGCCATGGAGGCAGTGAAATGAGCGCGCTAGTTGTACTATTTTGTTTAATCGGCTTGGTAATGATCAACGTGCCAATTGGCATCGCCATTGGTGCTGTAGCTCTGGTTGGTATGGTAGCGACATCGGGTGTCGATGCAATCTATAACGCGGCATTGGCGATGTTTGAAGGCGGATCGAAATTTACCCTGTTGTCTATTCCACTGTTTGTTTTTGCTGGTGCATTGATGAATACCGGTGGTATCTCGCTGCGTTTGATTAACTTTGTTAACGCGATTGTGGGTTTTGTTCGCGGTGGCCTTTCAATGGTTAACGTGGGTGTATCGATGATCTTCGCTGAGATCTCGGGTTCAGCGGTCGCCGACGTTGCAGCGCTGGGCTCGATTTTGATTCCTGCAATGAAAAAGCGTGGTTACTCGGGCAGTTTCTCTGCGGCAGTCACGTCTTCTTCAGCTTCACTCGCCGTTATCATTCCACCTTCTCTACCCATGATTATTTACGGCGCGATGGCGGATGTATCGATCTCGCAGCTGTTCGTTGCCGGCATCATCTCTGGCCTACTGGGTGCGGCGGGTATGTTTGCAGTCTGTTACTACTACGCCGTGAAATACGATTTACCTCGTGAAGAGTCGTTCAGCTTACGCAAATTGTGGGTGGCATTTAAAGATGCGTTCTGGGCTCTGACTCTGCCATTCGCCATTTTAGGTGGCATTCTTTCTGGCTTTATGACCGCCACAGAAGCGGCCGGTATTGCGGTACTACTTGCGATTGTTATCAGTGTCTTCATCTACCGTGAAATGAACCTAAAGCTGTTTTACAAAGCGATGATGGAAGGTGTTACGGGCACCTCAGTTGTGATGCTTTTAGTCGCGACGTCAGCGGTGCTTGGCCTGTTCCTAACTGAGCAAGAAGTACCACAAGCAATGGCTGCAGGCATTCTTAGTATCTCAGAAAACAAATACGTTGTGCTGATGATGCTGAACCTAATGTTACTGGTTGTTGGCGTGTTCCTACACGGTGCGGCAGCGATCATCTTAACCGTGCCAATCGTATTACCGCTGATTCATGAGCTGGGTATCGACCCAATCCACTTCGGCATCATGCTTGCGCTTAACATCTCGATTGGTCAGCAGACGCCTCCGGTTGCGAGTGTGCTGATCACTGCATGTTCGATAGCGAAGCGTGACATTTGGCAAGTGACTAAAGTGAACATTCTATTTATTGGTGTGCTGTTCGCTGTGTTAATGCTTGCGACCTACGTTCCAGCACTGTCTGTTGGCTTTGTTGACTACATGTATAAATAACTTCAAGGATTTGAGAAATGACTAAACCTACTATTGCACTTGTTCTCGGCGACCCTTCAGGTATCGGTCCTGAAGTGGCAGTAAAAGTATTGGCTGAGGAAGCAAACCGCCAACAAGCGAACATTCTGATCATTGCCGATGAGTATGAACTGCGCAAAGGCATGGACATCGCGCAAGTGTCATTTGATTACGATGTGGTCGACAACTTTGAACAAGCTGATTTCCAGCCGGGTAAGCCGGTATTGTTGAGCTTCTCAAGCTCTCATGCGGATGCCATTGAATACGGCCAAGCCACGCCGCAAGGTGGTACTTATGTTCTGGAAACACTGAAAATTGCTGTTGACCTGACGTTAGCGCACAAAACTCATGGCATCTGTTTCGCACCATTGAACAAGCAAGCGATGAGCATGGCTGGGCTTGCCCATCGTGATGAACTGTCATGGTTTGCAGAATTGACCGACTTCCATGGCTTTGGTTGTGAAGTGAATGTGGTCGATGATATCTGGGCTGGCCGCGTGACTTCGCACATCCCATTCAAAAATGTGGTTGAGAATCTGACGGTAGATTCAGTGCTGGAAACCATCGAATTGATGAACACGACCTTGAAATCAGCAGGCTTTGAGCAGCCTCGTATTGCGGTACAAGCCCTTAACCCACATGGCGGTGAAGGTGGCCTGTTTGGGGATGAAGAAATCACCGTCATTACACCAGCGATTGAAAAAGCGAAGCAGAAAGGCATTCAAGCGTTTGGGCCTTTCCCTGGTGATACCACGATGTGGGTGGTGGGGAAAGAGAACATGAACTCGATTGTATCCATGTATCACGATCAAGGTGCAACTGCACTGAAGATGATGGGCTTTGATCGCGGTGTGACTGTTCAGGGCGGGATCCCAATTCCGATTGCAACAGCAAACCACGGCAGCGCATTTGATATCTACGGCAAGAATGTCGCGTCGACCCCAGCGATGGAAAATGCACTCAAGCTTACCGTTCGTATGGCATCCAGTTACCAAGCAAACAATCAGTAATAGGGCAGGGAAGACGATGAGAACACCAAAAAAATTAATTAATGACCCTATGAATGTCGCTCAGGAGCAGTTCGATGGTTTGCTCTCGGCAATGAATGGAAAATTGGAAGCATTACCGGGGATTACCGCAGCGATGCGCACAGACTTCCCATCGGACAAAGTGGCGATTGTCACAGGTGGTGGTGCAGGACATGAGCCTTTGTTTGCGGGTTATGTTGGCCCGGGTTTGGCGGATGCTGCGGCACTTGGCGATATCTTTGCAGCGCCTGCGCCTAACGTGATTTTACAAACGACGGAAGCGGTCAATAACGGTAAAGGCGTGATTTACATTTACGGTAATTACGCTGGCGACAATATGAATTTCGATATCGCGGCAGAGCTTGCGGATGATGATGACATCAAAACTCACACTATTCGTGTTTGGGATGATGTGGCTTCGGCACCGTTAGACAAAATTCAAGAACGCCGCGGAACTGCGGGTGATTTGTATGTGCTGAAGATCGCTGGCGCGGCTTCTGAGCAATACGATGACTTTGACAAGATTGTTGCGGTAACAGAGCGTGCTCGTGACAACACCCGCTCCATTGGTGTAGCGCTATCGGCAGGCTCGGTGCCACAAACCAACACCTTCAACTTCGAGCTGCCAGACGACGAATTAGAAATCGGTATGGGCCTACATGGTGAGCCGGGGGTATCACGCGAAAAAATGACGTCGGCAGATGAAGTGGTGGATCGCTTAATAGACCAACTGTGTGATGACCTGCCTTACCAATCAGGTGACGATGTCTGTTTGCTAGTCAATAACCTTGGCGCTTCGACTTATATGGAGCTGCTGATTGCAAACCGCCGTGCTCACGTCAAGTTGGCTGAGCGTGGCATCAAAGTACATAACACCTTGGTCGGTAACTACTGTACCTCACAAGAAATGTCAGGTTACTCGATCACTCTTATGAAGCTCGATGACGAGCTAAAAACACTATTTGACCTACCTTGTGAATCATTTGCGTTGAGGAAATAAAGATGGATGCATTAACAGCGAAAAACATGATGGCTTATGTTGCTCAAAAGATGGTTGCAAGTGAGCCAGTATTAACCAAATACGACCAAGCGATTGGTGATGGTGACCATGGCATTGGTATGGAACGCGGCTTCAAAGCGGTTGCAGAGCTTTTAGACGGTGATTACCAGCCGGAAGATGTCAGTAAATTACTGTTGAAAATCGGCTCTACGATGATGGCGACTATGGGCGGTGCGTCCGGTGCGATTTTCGGCACGCTATTTCGCAGCGGTGCGAAGTCAATTAAAGGTGCAACAGAGCTGGATACAGCTACATTATCTACGTTCCTAGCTGGTGGGTTACAAGGGGTTTATGACCGTGGTGGCGCTAAGCCGGGTGATAAAACCATGATCGACGCATTAGTGGCTGCGGTTGAGAAATCAGAACAACTGTCTGGTTCATTAACCGACACGTTACCGGCTATTGCAGAAGCAGCGGCTCAAGGTGTGGAAGCAACCAAAGACATGATTGCAACGACAGGTAAAGCGAAGACACTGGGCGAGCGTTCGCTGGGGCACCCAGATCCAGGTGCGATGTCGATGGCGTTTATTCTGCAGTACATGAATGAATACGCGACTGAGCAGGTTACCGTATGAAGAAGATTTGGGTCGGCACTAGCTGGAAAATGAACAAAGATACGCAAACAGCAGAAGCTTGGGCTTCTGCTGTCTTGCCGTCATTGAAGCATTGCTCGAGTCGCATCCAGCCTTTCGTTATCCCACCTTTCCCTTACCTACAAATGGTGTCCAGTTTGCTCAGCGAACAGCCGATTAGAGTCGGTGTGCAGAATATTTGTTGGCAGGATGAAGGGGCCTACACTGGAGAAGTGTCTCCTCTGATGGCGAAAGACTGTGGTGCGTCGATTGTCGAAATTGGCCACTCTGAGCGTCGTGCTATGTTTGGAGAGACCGATGAAACGGTCAATTTGAAAGTGCATGCTGCATTGCGTCATGGCTTAACTCCACTGGTTTGCGTTGGTGATACTGCGCAAGAGAAGCAATGGGGCGTATCGGCTGAATCTGTCATTCGACAAGTGAAGATTGCATTGTATGACGTTCCTGTTGAGTCGTTAACGCAGGTCGTGATCGCCTATGAACCTGTTTGGGCGATAGGTGAACATGGCGTACCGGCAACGCTAGAAGAAGCGCAAACCATTCATCAAGCGATTCGTTCAGCGCTAGCAGAACTCTATGGTGCAAACGTCTCTCAAAACATGGTTCTGCTGTATGGCGGTAGCGTGAATTTGTCCAATGCTGGTGGCTTAATCGAACAGCCGGATATCGACGGTGTGTTTGTGGGCCGAACCGCATGGGAAGCAGACGGCTACTCAGAGTTACTGAGTATCGCTGAACGCAGCGGCAGTTAGGGGCAGGCATGGAGCAAGTTAAGTTAATGAGCTGGATCATTCTTGGACTAGGGTGTGCCAAGTTGATTGCTGCGATTTCCAAACCCAGAGTGGATTGGGTGAGAAGCTTTGCTTTTACTTATCTTGCACCGTGCTTGTTTTTTTCATCGGTATATCGAACGGATCTGCAGAACCTTCCATCATTGTCGGTATTCGCCACTTACATTGTGTGTTTTGGCGCTGTTTTCTGGGGAGTGAAAGCTTGGCTCGTCGCACAAGGTAATCACACTGTGGCTTCGTCCAATATCAAGGCTGTCGCAGCTTTATATCCTAACGCTGTTGGGGTGGGTGGGCCGCTAGTGTTGGCGCTTTATGGCCCCAAAGCTACTTTAGTGTTGATGGGTGTGATTGTGACGAATCTACTATTGGTTTTACCACTGGTAAATATCTTAATGATTCGCTCGGGGGAGCGGGGGTTTTATAGCTACCGAAAGGTGGCAACTGATCCGATCCTATTGGCCATCGTGTTTGGGTTATTGCTTAACGCGTGGGGTGTTGAGCTTCCGACTCTGTTAATTGATGGTTTATCCATGATTGGTGCGGCCGCTATACCGATTATTTTATTCATCTTAGGCGCGAGTTTGAGCTTTTATTCTCTTCGCTCGCTGATTCAAGAAAAAATAGGCCTATTGCTGGCCATCAAGATTCTTCTATTTCCACTGTTTATCTTGTTATGCGCACAGTATGTGTTCTCTCTCTCGGTTATTGAAATCCAAGTGTTGGTTATTTTGGCCAGCTTGCCGACAGGGTTGAATGTCTACTTGCTATCCGAGCGCTATCAAGTCGCCAAAGAAGCCACCGCTGGAGTCATCCTATTTACCACCGGTTTTTCGCTTATCTCTTTGTTGGGTTGGGAAGTCTTGTTGCAGCAGTGGGTGGTTTAAACAAAGAATTGCTAAAAGGTTGGACACTATGAATGTATTAGAAAGACTAGCCATCAATACGGCTATTTTTGACGGGCATGACCTTAAAACATCGTTAAAAACGATTCGAAACTTGGGAGTAAACCAAGTTGAGTTCGCTTTCAATCAGGGCTACGTCGGTAGCTTAGACAGAGATATGTTCTCTGAAAACCATGCCCAATATTTGTTGTCTCTACTTGAGAAAGAACAACTGACCACACAAGCGTTAGGCTGCACAATGAACTTAGCGTCTCCGTCAGCGATTGAAGATTTTATGATGCGTATTGATTTCGCTCATGCGCTGGGTGTGACCTATTTAAATACCTGTACTGGTCCCATTGCCGATCGCCACATCATTGTCGAAAACCTCAAAGTATTGGCTGAATATGCCAAGGACAAAGGCTGTGTCATCTGTATTGAAAATGGCGGCGACCATAACTTCAACGCGTTTGCGAGCGCGCATGATGGGGTAAGAATTCTGTCGGAAGTGGACAATTCGGCGCTGGCTTTGAATTTTGACCCTGGTAACTCAGTGTCATTGGTGCCGAATCTAAGCCCGAGTGAAGAAGCGCAGATAGCACTGCCGTTTTGCCGCCACTTCCACGTTAAAGACGTTCAAGTGCATGACGACAAGTTCACCTTCCCAGTGCTGGGCGAAGGGGTGATTAACTATCAGCCGATCATGCAGTCTTTGGCGTCGCGACAAATCCCTTTTAGCATTGAAAAACCTTTACGTATGTATCGTCGCAAGGACTCTTTTCCTATTCGTGGGCGCTCACCAGAAAGTATGGAGACCATTGTCTCGGTACTGAGCCAATGCATTGAACACATTAACACTATCACTGACTAAGCGAGCGGTCGTATGCCAATTAGTACAATTGAAGAAATTATTGAAGATTATCGACAAGGTAAAATGGTCATCCTCATGGATGATGAGGATCGTGAAAACGAAGGCGATATCATGATGGCGGCGCAGCATGTGACCGCGCAAGACATCAACTTTATGGCCACTCATGGTCGAGGTTTGATCTGTTTAACTTTGACTAAGCAACGTTGTGAATCGCTCAACCTATTCCCGATGGTTTCTAACCCAACGGAGCCGTGGGCTACAGCCTTTACCGTTTCTATCGAGGCGGCTCAAGGAGTGACAACGGGCATTTCAGCAGAAGACCGAGCTATTACTGTCCAAGCTGCTGTCGCGCAAGGTGCCAAGCCTACTGATTTGGTGACCCCTGGTCATATCTTCCCATTAGCGGCGAAAGAGGGTGGAGTACTCGTTCGTGCAGGCCACACAGAAGCGGGCTGTGATTTAGCAAAGCTCGCGGGTGTTGAACCGGCATCGGTGATCGTAGAGATCCTTAACGAAGATGGCACGATGGCAAGACGCCCTCAACTGGAGGTATTTGCCGAAAAGCATGGCATTAAACTTGGCACGATTGCGGATCTGATTGAATACCGCAATGCAACAGAAACCACCATTGAACGTATTGCCGAGTGCAAACTGCCTACGGAGTTTGGTGAGTTCTCTATGACCACGTATCGCGACACGGTCGATAACCAAGTGCATTATGCATTGAGTAAAGGTGACGTAAATGGCGAACCAACCAATGTACGGGTGCATTTGCAAGATACCTTCAATGATGTGCTGTTTTCGACTCGTGACAGTAAGCAAAGTTGGCCACTGAACAAATCCATGCAAAAGATTGGTGCTGATGGCGGTGTATTGGTGATCTTAGGCCAGCAAGAGTCATCAGAATCGGCGATCGCACGTGTAAAGCACTATCAAGCACTCGACACTGGCGTGAGCGTTAAGCCGAATAAGAAAGATCAAACATCACGCCAAGTCGGTGTCGGTTCGCAGATTTTGGCTGATCTTGGGGTCAGTAAGATGAACTTGCTCTCTTCAGCCGATAAAAAGTATCACGCTTTATCTGGATTTGGCCTAGAAGTGGTGAGCTACGTTGAGCCCTAAATCAGGGGCTAAATAATGCAAAATGGGAGCTTAGAGCTCCCATTTTTTTGTCTTTAGCTTGGGTGCACCAGTAGTGGCGCTAGATGCTAGGCGACGCTTATTCTTGGTCAAGCAAGGTCTCATACACCACAAATGGGGTTTGAGTATCGCCGTAGTAGTAGGTGTCATCGGCTTGAATAGCGACTCTTAGCCAGCTTTCATCAGAGACTGGAGCGGGTAGCGTGACGGTCCAGTTTAAATCGTCGTCAGAGGTGCGCTGCATATCGATAGGTGTGGATTGAGCGTCTAGGCTATCAACTAAGGAAACTTTAATTCCTTGCAGAGGAAGCTTGGCTTTCAGGCTTAAAACCAACTGCTCATCAGTCAAACCTTCTGAGCGAAATTGCACTTTGAATTCGCCATTTTCCATATCACACAAGCCGCTGGTGTAACGGCAGTTAGATTTGCTCAATAGCTTATAAGCTTCGCCTTTCTTGGCGGCATGGGGCTTTTCACTCAGTGCTAGGTCGGTACCAACATAAGCCAAAATAGAGAGAATTGGCGCGACCAGTAAAGCAACGATGAAATGCTTGTTTTTGAACATATTAGCTTCCTTGCGATATGGGGTGTTCTTGGGTGTTTGCTAAATAATAGAGCGTGTTATAATTGAGTTTTTTTGTGTAACTGACTGTTATTTTGAATAAAATACAGCATCGCGCTGAATAAAAAAGCCCCCGAAGGGGCTTTTGTGGTTTGGGTTAGATTTTAGTGGTCTACCGCATCGCCAGCACCTGCTGGTACACGTACGTGTTCAACCAAATCTTTTACTTCTTGCGGCGTTTCTGCAGTTACTTTCGATACTGCGAATGCCACGATAAAGTTAAATACTGCACCAATTGCACCGAATGCGTTTGGCTCAATGCCTAGGAACCAGTTGCTACCCCAGCTTTCTAGGTATTTCCAATCAGCAACGAATAGGATGCCTTTGTGTTGGAATACGTAGAACAGAGTGATACTGATACCTGCGATCATACCGGCAATCGCACCTTCTTTATTGATACCTTTGCTGAAGATACCCATCATCAACGCAGGGAAGATGGAGGATGCGGCCAAGCCAAATGCCAGTGCTACCGTACCTGCGGCGAAACCAGGCGGATTGAGGCCGAGATAGCCCGCGACTGCAATAGCGACCGCCATGGATATCCGGCTGGCGAGCAGCTCTTTCTTCTCGGAGATGTTCGGATTGATTACCCCTTTGATTAAGTCGTGGGATATGGCCGACGAGATTGCCAGTAGTAAGCCTGCTGCGGTAGAGAGTGCTGCTGCAAGACCACCTGCTGCTACAAGTGCGATTACCCAGTTAGGTAGTTTCGCAATCTCAGGGTTCGCCAGTACCATGATGTCACGGTCAACTTTTAGCTCGTTCGTTTCAGGGCTAGAAGTGTATTGGATTTGACCATCACCATTTTTGTCGTCAAAGCCAAGTAGGCCTGTTTTTTCCCAGTTCTTAAACCAGTCAGGACGTTCGTCGTAAGCTAAGTGCTGACCTGGTGCTGGGTTAACTGTATCCATTAGGTTTAGACGAGCCATTGCAGATACTGCAGGAGCAGTTGTGTATAGAATTGCAATGAACACTAGCGCCCAACCTGCAGAGGTACGAGCATCACGTACTTTCGGTACAGTGAAGAAGCGGATGATTACGTGAGGTAGACCCGCCGTACCAATCATTAGAGACATGGTGTAAACGAACATGTTGAGTGTGTCACCCCGAACCTGAGTGGTGTATTCACTAAAGCCGAGTTCGGTGACGACCTGGTCGAGCCGGTCGAGTAGATAGACATCGGTGCCGGCCATGGTACTACCTAAACCAATTTGTGGTAGCGGGTGACCTGTTAGCTGCAGAGAGATAAAGATTGCAGGGATAGTGTAAGCTAAAATGAGTACGCAATATTGAGCAATCTGCGTGTACGTGATGCCTTTCATGCCACCCATTACGGCGTACATGAATACGATACACATACCGATTAGAAGACCAGTAGAGTAATCCACTTCTAAGAAGCGACCAAACGCAACACCAACACCTTTCATCTGACCGATAACGTAGGTGACCGATGCAATGATAAGACACACAACGGCAACGATACGTGCGGTGTTAGAGTAAAAACGCTCACCCACGAACTCTGGTACTGTGAACTTACCAAACTTACGTAGGTAAGGCGCTAGAAGCAGAGCAAGTAGTACATAGCCACCTGTCCAGCCCATAAGGAATACGCTACCGCCGTAACCCATAAAGGCAATTAAGCCTGCCATCGAAATGAATGATGCGGCTGACATCCAGTCGGCTGCGGTTGCCATACCGTTAGCGATAGGGTTAACACCACCACCGGCAACGTAGAACTCTTTGGTTGAACCAGCACGCGCCCAAATGGCGATACCGATATAAAGGATAAATGTGGCACCTACTACGAGGTAGGTGATTGTTTTCAAATCCATCTGAGTGACTCCTTACTCATCTACGCCGAATTCACGGTCAATTTGGCGCATTTTCCACGCGTAGTAGAAAATAATACCTAGGAAGGCATAGATTGAGCCTTGTTGAGCAAACCAGAAACCCAGTTTGTAACCGCCTAGTTGAAATTGGTTGAGCTCTTCTACGAATAGAATGCCGCAACCGAACGACACTACAAACCAAATCACCATTAGACTGATCATCAGTTTGACGTTCTTGTCCCAGTAGGCCTTGGCGCGTTCTTGACTATCAAATGCCATTGCCGTCTCCTTACGATGTTGTGTTGTTAACAAAATGTTTCACAATCTACAATAGCAAGGGTGTGGCAAGGATTCTTTTCAACTTTAGTCGTGTGAGCAAAAACAAAAAGATAATAAAAATTAGAGGTTTATCTCTTATTGATAGAAAACTGTGATGTTAACTGTGTGTTAAATTAGCCAAAGGTCTAATACGCTGTGTTAGATGAATATTCATTTTTGCGAGTTTTAATTCACCGTTTGTTTGCATATGCTGACAATTTGCTGTTACTGCCATTAGCGGAAATTATGTATAATGACCATTAAGGTAGGTTATTGAATTTTATTGGTTTTTTATTTAGGTGCTGGAGGTGTCGATTTGACTGTAGAGATGATTAACGGGTTATTTCTTACTGGGGCATTATTGCTTGTTATTAGTGTTCTATTCAGTCAACTGTCTTCGCGCCTTGGCGTTCCTATCTTATTGATGTTTTTGTTTGTCGGCATGATGGCAGGGCAAGATGGCCCTGGTGGTATTGAGTTCGACAGCTATTCCACCACTTACCTCGTAAGTAACCTTGCTCTGGCGATCATTCTGCTTGATGGCGGTTTGCGTACTCGAGTCGCAAGTTTCAAAGTGGCGTTTTGGCCATCCTTTTCCTTAGCGACGGTAGGAGTGTTTTGTACCACTCTGTTTACCGGATTGTTGGCGACGTGGCTGTTTGATCTGAGTTTGCTGCAAGGCCTGCTATTAGGTGCAATTGTCGGCTCTACTGATGCGGCTGCGGTATTCTCGCTTCTTAAAGGCCGCAGTATCAACGAGCGCGTTGGTGCGACACTGGAAATCGAATCGGGCACCAATGACCCGATGGCGGTGTTTCTCACCGTTACCTTGATTGCAATATTAGCTAACCCAGACGTGAGCTTAGGCATGGACTTTGTCGCCCTAAGTTTTGCTCTTCAGTTTGGGATAGGTATTGCCCTCGGACTTGGTGGCGGTTGGTTAGCGCTGCAGGTGATTAACCGAATCAGCCTACCAGAAGGCCTATACCCGATATTGGTAACCGGTTTTGGTGTCGGATTGTTCGCGCTGTCTAATACCTTTGGTGGTAGTGGTATTTTAAGTATCTACCTGTTTGGCTTACTGCTGGGTAATTTGCCGACTCGTTCTCGCCATTCGATTTTGAATGTCATGGATGGCCTGACTTGGTTTAGCCAAATCATCATGTTCGTTGTACTTGGCTTATTGGTGAACCCGAAAGATCTGACTGAGATTGCATTGCCAGCATTGGCATTAGCCTTTGGTATGATCTTGTTTGCTAGGCCGTTGGCGGTGTGGCTCAGCCTGTTGCCGTTTCGCAAGTACCAAAGCCGTGAGCGCTGGTTCTTAAGTTGGGTAGGGTTACGTGGCGCAGTGCCTATCATCCTTGCTGTGTTCCCTTTGATGGCCGGTTTACCCAATGCACAAACCTATTTCAATATTGCGTTCTTCGTGGTGATGGTGTCGCTGGTGGTGCAAGGCGCAAGCCTCACTCGTGCAGCGAAGATCGCCAAAGTCGAATTGCCTCCTCAGCCAGAGCCTGTCTCTCGTGCTGGCGTTGAGATCTTTCCTACCAGCGACTGGGAGCTGTACGTCTACCGCCTAGAAGCCGAAAAGTGGTGTATTGGTGAGCCTCTACGCAAACTAGCAATGCCGACTGGAACTCGTATTGCCGCCCTATTTAGAAAGCAAACCTTACTGCATCCATCGGGCAGTACAGTGCTGGAGGCTGGTGACACGTTATGTGTACTTGGCCGAGAGGCAAACCTCCCACAGTTGAGTGAGCTATTTAGTACCGCACCTTTGGCTGAAGAGCAGAGCCGTTTCTTTGGTGACTTCTTCTTTAATGTTGATGTGCTACTCAAAGACATAGCCTGCATTTATGGTGTGGTGTTGCCAGAGGGCTATCAGGTAAAAACGCTTAAAGAGTTGGCAGCAGAACATTTGGCTGAGCAGGCAGTATTGGGTGACCACTTTGAATGGCAAGGGCTACAGTTCGTAGTGTCTCAAGTAGACGACTATCAAGTGACTCAACTTGGGCTCTGCTTACCTGAGTCAAACGAAAAAGGCGAGTAACTCAGTTACTCGCCCTACAAAGCTTACTGTAATTTAGCGTGCTGTTATTCGTTTACTTCAGACAACAAGATCACCGCTTGAGTACGGTTTTTTACGCCTAATTTGCGGAATATTGCCGTCATATGCGCTTTAATTGTCGCCTCTGAAACATTGAGTTCATAGGCGATTTGTTTATTCAACAAGCCATCAGACAACATCCCTAATACCTTGTATTGCTGCGGCGTTAGAGCAGCTATCTTTTCTGCTAAATCATTACATGCTGCGTTGTTGGTAATCAGCCCTTCTGGGAAGAAGGGTTCGCCATTGAGTACTTGGTTTAGTGCGCTAACGAGTTCGCGCATATCGCTCGACTTAGGGATAAAACCAAATGCACCATGACTTTTCACCTGAGTGACGACTGCGGCTTCTTCACTCGCTGAAACAACAACAATAGGTAAATCTGGATACTCGGCACGTAAGTGTATAAGCCCTGACATACCATTGGCGCCTGGCATTTTCAGGTCGAGCAGCAATAAGTCTGGCTCTTCTTCTTTTTCCAGTAGTGCCAGCAAAGCGTCGAGGGAGTCGGCCTCAAGTAAATTAGCGCCGCTTACCGCCATATGAACTGACTGGAAAAGCGCGTTACGAAAAAGGGGATGATCATCAGCAATGATGATGGAGTAGGTCGAATCCATGACGTAAAATACTTTTGATAATAAAGTTAAATAAATTATTGTCCCCTTTGCGTTTGCGGACAATATTTATGCACTAAAAGTCTGAACTGTATCGACTTTTATATGGCAGCTGATCCATATCTATCACCTGTTTGAATGGCTAAACTCGAACAGGTGATAGGGTGGATAGAAGTTAGAGCTGGTGGTCGTTGATGTGCTGCAAAAATGGCTGTGCTTGCATAAAGCCAGTCACACGTGCGTTTGAAACATGCTCGCCGTTGGCATTCCAAAACTCGATGGTAGGTAAGCCAAGAACATTCATACGCTTGAGTAATTCAATATCTTGAGGTTGGTTACGGGTGACATCCGCTTGCAGCAGAACAAATTGTTCCAATTTGGCTTCCACATCGGCTTGGTGGAAGGTGTACTTCTCAAACTCTTTACACGCGACACACCAATCGGCATAGAAGTCGAGCATGACCGGTTTTCCTGCCAGCTTTGCTTGTTCCAATTGCTGTTCGAGTTCGCTGACGTTATTGATGCGGATAAACTCGATACGGTTGGTTTGCTCTACCACCGCATCTTTTGCGAACCAGTAATTCAGCGCAGGCTGTGCGGAGGCAAATAGCCCGAGGAAAGCAATGATGCCCACCACGCTCTGCTTCCAGCCACCAAACGGCAGTTTGTTTTTGATGTGGTATAGCCAGCCAAAGGCGATGAAACCAAGCAGTGACCACAATGCCGTTGCCCATAGCGCCGGAAGAATACGCTCGAGTAAGAAAATGGGTGCCGCAAGTAGGATAAAACCAAATAGGGTTTTCACTACGTCCATCCAACCGCCTGCTTTCGGCAGTAGTTTGTTGCCAAATACAGCGGCCAACATCAATGGAATCCCCATTCCCATCGCTAAGGCGTACAAGGCGATACCACCAGTGAGTAGGTCACCACTTTGTGCCACATACAACAGTGCCCCGGATAATGGTGCGGTGGTGCAAGGGGAGCAGACTAAACCCGAAATCGCTCCCATAGCGAATACACCTAGGCTACTACCGCCTTTTTGTTTATTACTGAGGTTATTTAGCCATGTTTGCATACCACTTGGCAGCTGCAGGCTATAGACACCAAACATAGACAGAGCGAGCGCAACAAACAGTATGCTCAGGCCAATCAATACATATGGGTGCTGCATAGCAGCTTGGAATTGCATCCCAGCGGAAGCGACGACTAGACCTAGTAGTGTGTAGGTGAGCGCCATGCCTTGAACATAAATGAACGATAACCCCAGTGCGCGGCGGTGGCTGAGTTTGCCACTACCCAACACAATGCTGGTCAAAATTGGGTACATCGGCAGCACACAAGGCGTAAACGCAAGGCCAACACCCAGAGCGAGAAACAGCAGTGGCGTCCACCAGTTGTCTGCTAAGTTGCTCGCTAAGCTGTCTTGCTGAGAGGTTGGAGCTGGAGTGACAGTCTGTTTAGATTCGGTTGCTGTTGCAGCGTCGACGATAGGCTGAGCGACCTGATTTTGGTCGTTAAACTCAAAGCTACTGATCGGGATGAGTCGAGTTTCAGGCGGATAACAGAATCCGGCTTTGGCGCACCCTTGGTACTGAACAATTAGGTTTGCCCCTTCTTGGTGTTCAATCAATGGCACTTCGATCAAAAGCGGTTCGGTGTAAATATTGACCTTGCCAAAAAATTCATCCTCATATGGCTGACCATCACGCATTTGGTACTCACCAATCATCAGGTTTTCACCTGTGATAGAAACTCGTGACTGATAGAGGTAGTAGTCTTTTTTCACTTGCCAATCGAGATAGACTTTGTCGCCTTGCTGGTAGTAATTGAATGGAAACGCTTGATCCACCGGCACAAAGGTATTGTTGCTTGGAGCAAAGCTAGGTGTGTCGTTATTACCAAACAGCGCAAGTGCAGGCTGAGAAAATATCGATAAACAAAGAATCAGTAATGTGGCAAGTAAACGCATACAAACAGTCTTGAAAGAATCATTGGGGGTATCTTAACTCAATCAGACCCATGAAAGGTGCGATAAGTTTCACCCAATATAAAACTGGCCTGAATAATCAGGCCAGTAATCAAGTGCTTGGATTTGAATACTAAGTACGCTTATCTGACGCCCAGCCTTGCTCGCACAACGGCTTCACAAGCATCTATCTTAGCGATGTCTTTAGGAATAATGAGCACGGTATCGTTGCCACCAACTGTACCTAAAATTTCAGTATGTGGGTCGATATCAACTAATCGTGCAACTAACTGAGCGCTACCGGGGTGAGTTTTGACTACCACTGTCGATTGATTATGTGTGATGAACTCTATTTGCGAGGCAATCGAGGATTCGACTCGAACAGGGGCATTTTCCACCGTGATGCAATAAACCTTTTTGCCGCATGCGTTTTGTACTTTCACGACGCCAAGTTGTGAAAGTAAACGAGATACAGTGGATTGACTAATACCTTCAAAGCCAATCTCTACCAGCTTTTGTCTTAGGTCGTTTTGGGTCGCAAAGCTTTGCTGTTGTAATAAGCGCTTACATGCAGCGGTGAGAGTTTTATCTTCAGCAGTACACAAGGAACCGTGTTCTAGTGTGTCGTTCACGGGTACCTCCTTAAATTGACGTTTGGGTGTCGCCAGTCCTTAGCGCTTTTGGGCACTCTATCAACCCATAGAGTGTGGATATCAGATTGAGCCAGACCATTTGGTGGTGGTGTATTATTGTTTGTCGTTTGAGTGTAACACTAAAGGGGGAGGGGCTTTTTGAAGGGGATCACCAAATAAATAACTGATTTATCATGGTGTGATTAGTGAAATAATCTATTGATTTGGATAATTATTCCGGTGTTGGAATAATTATCCAAGTTCGAGCTGAGATATTCTTAGTAAAGAGTCTCGTACTCAGGCTTAGCGCAGTTCAGTCACGATCTCGCGAGAGAATACTTTTTCACAGTAGTGACATTTTAGCTGCACGTTATCTTGCTTTTCCTGAACGTTAAAGCGACTTTCGACTGGTTCACCATGAGAAATGCAGTTGCTGTTTGGGCATTCAAACACATTGGTAATGCTTTCTGGCAGAACAAGATTCAGTTTGTTGACCACCTTGTATTCTTCAATTTGGTTCACTGTCGCTTTTGGCGCGTAAAGAGCCAACTGATTCGCTTGCTCTTTGGTGAGGTAGACGTTTTCTATCTTGATCAGATCTTTTGCGCCCAGCGCTGAAGACGGCAGGTTAAGTCCTATCGTAATGCGTTGATTGGTCTTGTGCATCTTGAATAATTTCAGAACCTTAATACCAATATGCGCAGGAATATGATCGATTACTGAACCGTTGCGAATCGCTTCTACCTGTAGTTGAGTTTGCTTCATCATGATTTCTCTCCTGCGATTAAAGGGTGGAATTAAGAACAAGTGCCAGTAAGGCTTCACGTGCGTAAACGCCGTTTTCGGCTTGTTCGAAATAATAAGCGTGCTTGGTCTTATCTACGTCGGTGGTGATTTCATCCACGCGAGGCAGTGGGTGAAGCACTTTCAGGTTGTCACGCGCGTCAGTTAGTGTGTCTGCGGTGAGAATAAATGCCGACTTGATATGGGCGTATTCTGATTCATCAAAACGCTCTTTTTGTACTCGTGTCATGTACAGCACATCCAGTTCAGGTACCACCTCTTCAATATTGCTGTGGGTGCTGAAAGCAATGCCAGTTTCTTCAAGTTCTTCACAGATGTAATCAGGCATCGCTAACGCATCTGGAGCGATAAAGAAGAAACGGACGTTATTGAACTTAGCTAGCGCTTGAGTCAGTGAATGTACGGTACGGCCGTATTTCAAATCGCCAACGAATGCGACATTTAGGTTGTCTAGCGTGCCTTGAGTTTCGTAGATAGAAAATAGATCCAGCAGGGTTTGCGTTGGATGCTGGTTAGCACCGTCGCCGCCATTGATGATAGGCACACCATTAGAAAACTCTGACGCTAAACGTGCAGCACCTTCTTGCGGGTGACGCATAACAAAGGCATCCACATAAGACGCAATCACTTGTACTGAGTCTGCTAGCGTTTCTCCTTTCTTAGCGAGAGAAGTGTTGCCCCCGTTATCAAAGCCAATCACGCTGCCACCTAAGCGTTCAACTGCAGTTTCGAATGACAGGCGAGTACGAGTGGAAGGCTCAAAGAAACAGCTAGCGACGACTTTGTTTTTCAATAGCTCTGGGTTTGGCTCAGCTTTTAATCGCGCTGCAGTATCGACAATAAGTTCCAGCTCGGTACGGCTGAGTTCTGGGATGGAGATAATGTGCTTTTTATATAACGAATGCGCCATAACAGTATTTCCTCGACTCGAATAAACGTATGTGACAGGTAAAAAAAAGCCCCCTTAAAAAGGAGGCTTCAAAATAGAATTAATAGAGAAAATGAAACAGGCAGCGACCCTAGTTCAGGGCGCTTTTTGTAACCAAGGCAAATGGCTATAGACGGTTTCATTGTTCTCTCCTAAGACAAATTGCGGAGGATTATACGGACAAAAAAACGCCACGCAAGCGTTTGCGAAAAGTATCCAGAAATTAGATTTTTATGCGAATTTCGCATCTTTTCGAAACTTTTAATCAACCTTTGCTAGATCTTGCTTGAGGGCGTTTTCATCACAAATCTCGCTAATGCTCGATGAAAAAAAATGCGGGCTTTATTCAGACGAATTCGAGAAGAGTCATCATGCCACCCACATTTCCCTGCAGATTAGTCGCCTAGAGTAGCAACCATGACTGCCTTGATGGTGTGCATGCGGTTTTCCGCTTCATCGAATACGATAGAGTAGTCCGACTCAACCACTTCATCTGTTACCTCAACCCCATCTTTTAGCTGAGGGTATTCTGCTGCGAGCTGTTTACCCACAGTGGTATCTTCACCGTGGAAAGCAGGTAGGCAGTGCATGAATTTCACATGTGGGTTACCGGTTGCTTTTAGCATTGCCATGTTCACTTGGTAAGGCATCATTAAATTGATTCGCTCAGCCCATGCTTCTTTTGCTTCACCCATCGATACCCATACATCTGTGTACAGGAAGTCACAGCCTTGAACGCCTTCTTGTACGTCGTCAGTTAGAGTGATTTTCGCGCCTGTTGTTTCCGCGATTTCACGACATTGTGCTACGAGCGCTTCTTCTGGCCAGAACTGTTTAGGTGCAACTAGGCGGATGTCCATACCCATTTTCGCTGCGCCAACCATTAGCGAGTTACCCATGTTGTTACGTGCGTCGCCTAGGTAAGCAAACGTCATTTCATGCAGTTGTTTGCCACGGCCATGTTCCATCATAGTTAGGAAGTCAGCTAGGATTTGAGTAGGGTGGAACTCGTCTGTTAGGCCATTCCATACTGGTACACCAGCGTATGCGCCTAGTTCTTCCACAATCTCCTGACCAAAGCCACGGTACTCGATGCCGTCGTACATGCGGCCCAGTACGCGAGCCGTATCTTTCATCGATTCTTTGTGGCCGATTTGAGAGCCAGATGGGCCTAAGTAAGAAACTTGTGCTCCTTGATCAAACGCAGCTACTTCAAATGCACAGCGAGTACGCGTTGAGGTTTTTTCGAAGATCAGCGCGATGTTTTTGCCTTTGAGGCGAGGTTGCTCATAACCGTTGTATTTCGCTTTTTTAAGCTCCGCAGATAGATCCAACATGTGCTGGATTTCACGTGGAGTAAAGTCTAGTAATTTTAGGAAGTTACGGTTGCGTAGGTTAAAAGCCATGATGTTTTCCTTCTTATGTTTTAAGGGCGCTTTCTCGTTTGCAGGGAAAGAGGTAAGAAAGCGCACCGTGTTTATCTAAAATTTTGCAATCAGCGGTGACTAGCCTTTGGTGATATTGGTACCGGCTTCACCTTGAAGAATGCGTAAGCCATCTTCTAATGAGCCAATACCGACGACTTTTCCGCCCTGTTTGATGAATTCGCACGACGCTTCAATTTTTGGCCCCATTGAGCCTGCATCGAACTGATATTTCGCCAACTCTGTTGGGGTGGTGCTTCGAAGTGCGTGTTGAGTGGGTTTACCCCAGTCGAGGTACACCGCTTCGGCATCGGTAAGGATCAACAGTGCATCCGCATCTAATTGCTTGGCTAGGAATGCAGCGGACATATCTTTATCAATAACCGCTTCTACACCAACAAGCTTCCCGTGCTCCTTTTTGACCGGAATACCGCCTCCACCTGTACAGATCACTAAGTGACCTTCGTCGATCAACTTGGTGATCGCTTGATGCTCAACGATGCCTGTTGGTTGTGGGCTAGGAACGACACGGCGGAAATGCTGCCCGTCTGGTTTGATTGTCCAGTGGTATTTTTCAGCCAGTTCACGTGCTTCAGCTTCTTCATAGATCGGGCCGATCGGTTTGGTTGGATCTGCAAATGCAGGATCATTGGGATCGACGGTCATTTGAGTCAGCATGCAGGTGGCATTGATGTCAGGCATTTGGTTTTTGAACTCTTGCATCAGCATGTAGCCGATCATGCCTTGAGTCTCACTGCCCAATACGTCTAATGGGTAAGGCGCCACTTTTTTGTATTCCAAACCTTGCAAGGCCAATAAGCCAACTTGTGGGCCGTTACCGTGCACTAGCACCACATTGTATTCTTTGGCAATTTCAGAAATGGTTTTAACTGCGACTTCGATATTGTGACGTTGAACTTCGGCTTCGAGAGGCTCACCGCGACGGAGTAGGGCGTTTCCACCCAGAGCGACAACAACAGTTTGTTTACTCATGGTTTTATCTCTTTTTTGTGCTAGGTGCGATATTCCGCACCCAGCGATAAGTTAGCAATCAAGGTGAGTTAGATATCATCTCGTTCGATTGGGCAGCTCATGCAGCGCGCACCACCGCGGCCGCGGCCGAGTTCGTCGCCAGGAATTGGTAGAACCGTGATGCCTGCTTTGTCGTATTTTTCGTTGGTGTAGGTGTTACCTTCGTAGCCGATGACAACGCCAGGTTTGACTGTCAGAACGTTATTGGCATCATTCCACTGTTCACGCTCAGCGTTGAAGTTGTCACCACCTGTTGTGATGAGGTTGAGTTGATCAACCCCCAAAGCTTTTTCTATCGCGGTGACGAAGTAGCCTTCTTCTTTCACGTTCACAGCACCCGATTGATCGCCGGTTAAGCTCCAGCATTTCACGTCTTTACGCACGACTTCCGGGTAAACCGAGAAGGTATCTTCACGCATGTGAGTCATTACTGTGTCTAAGTGCATGCAAGAGCGGTGTTTTGGTAGCTCCATTGCAATCACTTGTTTCGCTTGACCGTGTTTGAATAAGCCGGATGCTAAGTGTTCTACACCCTGTGCTGTAGTACGTTCCGACATACCAATCAGTACCGTACCGCGGCCAATAACTAAGACATCGCCACCTTCAATTGTTGAGTTGTCATAGTTGATGTGTTCTTGATCGCCGAAGTACTTAATAAAGTCTTGGCCAGCAAAGCTTGGATGCCAGCGATAAATGGCGCGCACATGGTTAGTCTCGCGTTGACGAGCAGGTTTCGCCATTGGGTTAATAGAAACGCCGCCATAGACCCAGCAAGACGTGTCACGAGTGAATAGGTGGTTTGGTAGTGGCTCAATGATGAAGTCTGTCGGCGCATGTAAACCTTGCATCATGGAAGAAGATTTCATTGGCATTTCTGCGTAAGACAAGCCACCCGTTAGGATTTTAGCCAAATCGATGTTTGGTAAGTCACCTAAGTAGCAGCGCACATCGTTAGCGAAGGTTTTGCCTAAGCGATAATCGGATACTTGCTGGCTCAAAAGCCAGTCTTTTGCTTCTGGTACCGCAAGCGTGTCAGCCAGTAGATCTGTTAGGAGTAAAACCTCGACACCTTGATCACGCAGAGTTTGTGTAAATGCATCATGCTCTTTACCTGCACGCTCAACAGCGAGTACGTCATCAAACAACAGGTCGTGACAATTGGAAGGCGTTAAGTGAGTGAGAGCGCGTCTAGGGCGATGAACAAGAACGCGACGTAATTGACCGATTTCAGAACCTACGTATAACTTACTCATGATCGTATCTCTCTTATTTATTGGTATTGTTTTTATTCAAAAACAATATTTATTTTGTAGGGAATAAGGAATGGATTTATATATCCAATTATTTGCTCTGGAATTCATATTACGCTTGTTTGGAGGGCTTTCTTAGACTTCAATCACAAATCATTTTTTCTTGATGAAGCCTTTAAACACAGGGGTTTTAACAATTTTTATGCACTTGGAACTAGGTGGGATGCCACCCTAAAAAGACACGTTTCTGGGAAGTTTATGCATGAACGGTATTGTTCTTTCGCTGGTGGGAATAAAACAGAGGAATTTTATTCTTAAATAAATAAAAGAGAGAAGTGTCGATATAGTTAAAGTATGCAAACTTTGTATTTAGATAGTGACTTTTTTAATTGATACTCTGTAGGTGTTAACAAACTTTTTGCCAATATAGCTATCGGGATCACATTGCTATTTTTATCTAGTGATGAATGTTTTTATGGAGGTGATTAGTTTTAATAATCAAGATTAAATAAAAACTAATGTAGGAGATATATTCTTCTATATAAATAACGATAGAGTTTGCTTAAATATCCCAAGCAATACCACTCTTATTTAGGAAAGAGTGATAGCAATAAAAAAAGCCGCTATCGAGATAGCGGCTTGAGAAGTTGGTTATAGAGTAAACAGGGCTCAGAGCTAGATAAGTGCACCGATGCTGAGTACCACGATACAGAACACAGTTAGAATACCGATTAACGGCATCACCCACTTCAACCAACGAACATATGGCACGCGCGCGATGGCTAAGCCGCCCATAACGACTGCCGAAGTTGGCGTAATTAAGTTAACCAATCCAGACGCGGATTGATAAGCGGTGATGACTAAGTCTCGGCCTACGCCAGCAAAGTCGGCAAGCGGTGCCATAATCGGCATAGTTAATACCGCAAGACCAGAAGTGGACGGTACTAAGAAGGACAGTAGCACTTCTAAGAAGAACATCACGTTAATAAATACCACGGAAGACAACCCAGTGACCATTTGCTCTGCGGAGAACAAGATGGTGTCGGTGATCATGCCGCGGTCCATAACCACTACGATACCGCGAGCAATACCAATGATGAGGGCAACGCCTAATAAGTCACGCGCGCCGTCAATAAAACTGGTTGTGAACTCTTCCTCACTCATACGTGCCACTAGGCCAACCAAAATGGTTGCTGCAAGGAACATGGCGGAAATCTCAGCCATCCACCACCCTGCCACAGACACACCGTAAATCATTACAGCAAATGAGCCACCAAAGATAGTGAGTATTAACTTACGAGTGCCAGTAAACTCTAATTGCTCACCAGTTTGGTTACCTAAGAAGTGTGCTTTGTTTTCTTCATATTTGTCATAAACAATCGACTTTGATGGGTCTGCTTGCACCATTTTTGCGTAGCGCATGACATAAGCAACACAGATGCCCCAACCAATAACCAACATGGCGATACGTAGCATGATACCGTCGGTGAATGGAATACCCGATGCGTTGGCCGCGATAACGGTCGCAAATGGGTTAATGGTTGAGCCTAGAACACCAATGCCTGCCCCAAGTAGTACTGTTGCTGCGGCGACTAATGGGTCAAAGCGGGCCGCCATCATGACAGGGACAAGTAGGGTGTAGAAAGGCAGTGATTCTTCTGCCATACCATAGACAGTACCGCCAGCCGCAAACAGCGCCATGAGTATCGGTATCATCAATTCCTCTCGTCCTTCCAACCGCGCTGTGACTCGCTCTATCCCTGCATCAATTGCCCCTGTTTTAGTCACTAGCCCTAGGAAGCCACCAATGATTAAAATAAACAGCGAGACGTCGATAGCCGCAGCTTCATAGCTATTATGGTCATAGAAGCCGTCAATGGGTGCCAGAAGAACATCGATAACACCCTGAGGGTTACCTTCTACAGCTTGGTACGTGCCTGTTACAGGAACTTCACGGCCCAGTTCTTCATTCATTGCTCGGTCATATTGGCCTGCCGGAACTATCCAAGTGAGAACGGCAACGAAAGCGATGAGTAGAAATAAAATGGTATAGGCGGAAGGAAACTTAAAGTTGGCAAAGAAGCCGCCTTTTTTGTTTTCCGTTGGTAGAGTTTGAGTGGTCATAGCTATCTCCTTACACCTAACCATGATTTGGCAAAGGTGTGAATCAGCGACTAATGATGAGTCGTCCATTACCACAATGGATAACACCATTGATTCGAACTAAAGTTATTGGAATTAAAATAGTTAAATACAGATTAGAAATAGTGTTGCTCAAAAAATATGAGCTAAATTTATTTTTCTGTGGCTATTTTATTCTGCTAATCGTGGGTTAACTTTCGATGTCTTCACAAAAATAGCGGGATTAATTTTAGTCGGTAAGTGAAGGGTATTTTTACGAGGGTAATTTCTTAATTCGTTTGGATTTATATTCGAATAATTATCATGATGTGATTTTATAGCGAGCTAACTAGAGGGAATGAAATAAAATAGGGGAATTTTATTCAACCTTTCTTCTTGATGTTAAAAATTAACTTTCGAACATTTATTTGATTCCAATCAAATTCAAACAGTGATCTCTATCTTTAGTGATAAAAAAGGGAGCCAATAGGCTCCCTAGAATGAGTGCTGATGGTTAGATAAACAAACCACCGAATGCAAAACCAAGAGCAACGGAAGTTGCAATGGTTGTTACACCAGGAATAAAGAACGGGTGGTTAAACACGTACTTACCGATGCGTGTTGAGCCTGTATCATCCATCTCAACCGCCGCCAGTAGCGTAGGGTATGTTGGTAGTACGAACAGAGCGCTCACGGCTGCGAACGAAGCAACTGCTGTTAGCGGGGCAACACCAATGGCTAATGCAGCAGGCATTAGAGCAACGGTAGTCGCACCTTGTGAGTACAGCAGCATAGAAGCAAAGAACAACACCAGCGCTAGCATCCATGGGTAATCAGAAAGTAGACCACCAGCGAACTCTTTGATGCCATCTACGTGTGCATTAACGAAAGTAGAGCCTAACCAAGCTACACCTAGTACACACACACATGCCGTCATACCAGAACGGAACGTTGCTGCAGATGGAATTTTAGAGGCATCGATTTTGGTAAACAGAACAATGGCTGCCGCTGCTGCTAGCATAACTGTCATGATCGCTTCGTTACGGCCAAGTGCTGGATCTTCAATAAGACCAACTGAACCTGAAATAGCGGCTGCGTAACAGACAACGAAACCAATTGCGCCAAGGAAGATGAATGTTGCTTTCTTTGCCGTTGGTAGGATTTCACGTTTCTCTTGTGTCGCGAGTTTGATTAAGCCTTTTTCCAAACGCTCTTGGTAAACAGGATCGTCTTTTAGCTCGCTGCCCATAAAGTTAGCGACGAATGCACCGACCATACAGGCCAAGAAAGTGGTTGGAATACAAACAGCCAGTAGCGTTAAGTAATCCACACCAAATGGCGCTAGCATTGCGGCAAAAGCAACAACGGCTGCTGAAATTGGCGATGCTGTAATTGCGATTTGAGACGCAACAACGGCAATCGATAATGGGCGAGAAGGACGCACACCTTGGCCTTTAGCCACTTCTGCGATAACCGGTAGAGTAGAGAATGCAGTGTGGCCAGTACCCGCCATTAACGTCATTAAGAAAGTGACGATTGGTGCGTAGAAAGTGATGCGTTCAGGGTGTTTTCTTAGAAAGTTCTCAGCAACTTGAACCATCCAGTCTAAACCACCCGCTACTTGCATTGCTGCAATCGCGGTGATGACCGACATGATGATCAAGATAACATCGACGGGAATGAATGCCTGACTAGTAGGCACACCTAAAAACAACGACAGTGCAATCACACCTGCACCACCGGCTAAGCCGATGCCAATGCCGCCAATGCGTGCCCCCAAATAAATAAAGAGCAGCACGACAAATAGTTCAACCGCTACCATATTGATACCTCATTTAGATTTTTGATTTTAATTATTGGAAAGCTCATAGGCTAAACGTTCAAATAATGAAAATCGCTATTACGATAAAGCACGAAAATAACTCAAGAAAAGTGTGGGTACTCCGGTTTAACCCAAAAAAGGGCCCCGTAAGGGACCCTGTTAGCTGCGATTATTCGTAGCGTTTCGCTTTATACTGCGGACGCATTAAATTTTCAACAGAGAAGATGTCATCAAGCTCTTCTTCGCTGAGTAAGCCGCGTTCCAGTACCACTTCGCGAACGCTCTTACCGGTTTCCGCACAAATCTTACCAACGATGTCACCTTCGTGGTGGCCAATGTATGGGTTCAGGTAAGTCACGATACCGATAGAGTTAAATACGTAGCCTTCACATACGTCTTTGTTCACTGTGATGCCGTCGATACACTTGTCACGCAAGTTGACACATGCATTGGTTAGGATATCGAGAGACTCGAACATGCTTTGCGCAATTACCGGCTCCATTACGTTTAGCTGTAACTGGCCGCCTTCTGCTGCAAACGAGATAGTGTTGTCGTTACCTAGCACTTTGAAACACACTTGGTTTACCACTTCTGGTACCACTGGGTTTACCTTGGCAGGCATGATTGAAGAGCCAGCTTGTAGCTCTGGTAGGTTGATTTCATTCAGACCTGCACGTGGGCCTGAAGACAGTAGGCGTAGGTCGTTACAAATCTTAGACAGTTTCACCGCGAGACGTTTTAGCGCACCGTGAGTCATTACGTATGCACCACAGTCAGACGTTGCTTCGATCAAGTCTTCAGCTGGCACACATTCATGACCAGTCACTTCAGCAAGGTGTTTAACTGCCAGTGCTTGGTAACCAGGAGCAGCGTTCAAGCCAGTACCGATTGCTGTTGCACCAAGGTTGACTTCAAGCAGTAGCTTAGACGTGTATTCAAGTGCGCGGATTTCTTCGTTCAGAGTAACGGCCCAAGCGTGGAACTCTTGGCCTACTGTCATAGGAACCGCGTCTTGTAGCTGAGTACGCCCCATTTTTAGCACGGTATCGAACTCTTGGCTTTTCAGTTCAAAGGCGCCTTTCAAGTACTCAATCGCATCCAATAGCTTGCGTACGCTGTTAAATACAGAGATACGGAAACCTGTTGGGTAAGCACAGTTAGTCGATTGGCTCTTGTTTACGTGGTCATTTGGGTTAATGAACTCGTATTGGCCTTTTTCTTTGCCCATTAGCTCAAGTGCTACGTTGGCAACGACTTCGTTAGTGTTCATGTTCACTGAAGTGCCAGCACCGCCTTGGAATACGTCTGATGGGAATTGATCCATGCACTTTCCTGTTTCAAGGATCACGTCACACGCTTCAATGATGTACTGCGCAACATCTTTAGGTAGAACGCCGAGCTCTTTGTTTGCAAGAGCCGCCGCTTTTTTGGTCATCACCATGCCACGTACAAATTCAGGTACGTCTGAAATCGTTGAGCTTGAAATATTGAAGTTTTCGATTGCGCGAAGAGTATGAATGCCGTAGTACGCGTCTGCGGGAACGTGACGTTGACCTAGTAGGTCTTCTTCAATACGGGTTGCTTGGTGTGTTGTATTTTGTGTATCAGATAGGCTAGCCATAACAGGATCCTTAGAGAATTATTCTGATAATAAAGTGATTTATTAGCCATTTCTGCAAGTAAGAATCCGTTCGTCAGAGTTTTTTGGCTGGAAAATCCGTCCTGACTTCTGTGGCACATCATACTGCACTACGTACATAAAAATAGTAACTGGATCACCTTTTCTAACTTTATTTAGTCAATAATTTTCAAACTATGAATAGGTTATTAATAACCATAAAGGGGTAGAGGGTTTTAGTGGTCAAAATCACGCTTTTTTACACGATAAATTTGAGCTTCAAGGCGCTTTAGACGTACACTGGAGTGAACAAAGGAGGGCGTGTGTTTCCTATCTTATTATTGCTATTTATATTTGTCCCAATCATTGAGATTGGCCTGTTTATTCAAGTCGGTGGTTTCCTTGGCCTTTGGCCGACCATCGGTTTAGTGCTGATCACAGCATTTGTGGGTGCGTCATTGGTGCGTAGCCAAGGTATTCAAACCCTAATGTCGGTGCAAAACCGCTTAAATCAAGGTGAGTTGCCTGCTCAGCAAATTTTTGAAGGCGTTATGCTCGCGGTGGCCGGGGTACTACTATTAACTCCTGGTTTTATGACCGATGCACTGGGTATGCTAGTTCTGCTGCCAGCGCCAAGAGCTGTGATTGCTAAATACCTAATGAGTAAAATGGTGGTGAAAAACGTATCGGGTGGATTTGCTGGTGGCCAATTTGGTCAAAGCCCATTCGAGCAAGACCCATTCCACCGCGACCCATTTAACTCCAATCAAGATGGCAACACCTTCGAAGGTGAGTTTGAGCGCAAAGAAAAAGACGACCAAGATAACAATAATCGTCTTAACTAAACAATAACAACCGTCTCAACTAGTTGGGCTGTGCTAGCTCATTGAAGCATATATAGAAAAGGCTCTGAATACAGAGCCTTTTTTGTGTCTATCTAATGGGGTTATACCGCGCCTTCAAACCCCATTTGTCGCCAAGCTTCAAAAGCAATGATAGCGACGGCGTTGGACAGGTTTAGGCTGCGAGCTTCTGGCATCATTGGAATACGAATACGCTGCTCCATTGGAAGGCTTTCAATCACTTCTGCTGGTAGGCCACGTGATTCAGGCCCGAACAATAGCACATCACCTTGCTGGTATTGCGCATCGATATGATGGCCAGTTGTTTTGGTGGTGCAGGCAAAAAGGCGATAGTCACCTTCACGTTCATTTTCTAGATACTCTAGAAAAGCATTAAGATCCTTGTGGCGCTTAACACGAGCGAGATCGTGATAATCAAGGCCAGCACGGCGAACTTTCTTCTCTTCTAGGTCAAACCCTAATGGTTCAATCAAATGTAAATTAGCGCCACAGTTCGCGCACAAACGAATTATGTTGCCGGTGTTTGGAGCGATTTCTGGTTCGTAAAGGGCAATATCAAACATCTTGGTTCATCTGGGTTAGCTTAGGTGGCAAAGAGTATATACCCAAATGACGCTAAGGTGCAGGGTTCAAAGTACAGACATTGTATCCGTGGTATGTATCCAAAGGGCGACAGTAAGTCGCCCCCTGATGTGTCGAATTCGCTAAGCATTTTGCGCAAGCGCAATGGCGTAGTGCTCACTGACAGCATCCCAATTGACCACATTCCACCATGCATCAATATAATCTGGCCGGCGGTTACGATAGCTGATGTAGTAGGCATGCTCCCACACATCTAAAGCGAGAATCGGCTCACCTTGTTCCTGTGCGACATCCATTAGTGGGTTATCTTGGTTGCCAGTGGAGGTGATCTTCAGTGTACCGTTTTGCACGATTAACCACACAAAGCCTGAACCAAAAGTATTGATCGCCGCTTGGCTAAACTCTTGTTTAAACTGCTCAAAGGTACCAAAGGTTTGGATGATGGCCTGAGCAAGTGCACCTTCTGGTTCATGCTGGCCGTTTGGTGTCATGCAGTTCCAATAGAGAATGTGATTGTAGTACCCGCCACCGTTGTTTCGGATAGCAGGAGCATGCTGAGAAATACTGGCGAAGATGTCAGTTAAAGGGGCTTTTTCAAGCTCAGTCCCTTTAACTGCAGTGATGAATTTGTCGTAGTAGGTTCTGTGGTGACGGCTGTAATGCACTTCCATGGTTTGGGCGTCGATGTATGGTTCTAGTGCATCGTAAGCGTATGGCAGTTCAGGGAAACTGTGAGACATAGTAAATCCTCCGTAATCGAAGGATTTACTTTATTGATAATGAATATCATTTTCAACTGCGATCTTTGTAGGGTTTTGTCGCTCGTTGACAGTCTTTCTCTTGTTAGCTACTCAGAGGCAACTTGATTAGGACCATCAAACCACCGAGTTGGCTGCGACTGGCAGCGATGGAGCCGCTGTGCTGGCGAATGGCACTTTCTGTGATCGCCAATCCTAGCCCTGCACCACCTGAATTTCTATCACGGGCTGTCGATACGCGGTAAAACGGGCGGAATATATCTTCCAATTCAGAGTCTGGTACTCCTTGCCCGTTATCTTCCACGACAATCGAAAGCTGCTCATCATCTTTAGTTAAGGTAACCTGAATCAGGTCTTCACCGTAGTGAATAGCGTTACGGATGATGTTCTCAACAGCGCTCATCAATAGTTTTGGATTACCTGAGATTGAGCCTTCTGGGATAGCGGAGTAGTTAAGCTGCTTGCCCATTTGCTCGGCTTCAAACTGCGCATCTTTGAGGATCTCTTCCCATAAGCTAGAAATGGGTTGAAGCTCACGAGTCAGGTGACTATCGGCTTGCATACGCGACAGCTCTAACAGCTCGCCGATCATCTGCTCGAGTCGCTGGGCTTCGGTATCGATGCGCTCTAGCTCCGGGCTGTCTCCTTGCTTTCTTGTCGCGAGCGCATTGGCCATTCGCAAGCGAGTCAACGGAGAGCGTAACTCATGGGAAATATCCGACAATAGCCGCTGCTGGCCAGAAATCATGTGATTCACCGCCTCAACCATCTGGTTGAAGCTTGCTCCTGCTTGCCTAAATTCAGAAGTGCCTTTTTCAAGCTCTGGGTCGACAACAAACTCACCACCGGCGACTCGCTTAGCTGCACGCTCTAATTTACGCGCGGGTTGACTGAGTGCCCAAGCTAGCCATAACAACAGTGGTGTACTCACCACCATCACGGCAAACAGTAATTGGAACGGTTTGTCGAATAAGCGTAATAGGAACGGAGGGGTTTGATCCCATTTTACTCCGATGTAAAGCAGTAGGTTATGTTCGGCGAGGGTGATTGGCAGTGGTCCTGCAATCATGTAACGACCATACAGCTTTTGCTTTGGCTCACCTTGCTCAATGCTGGTAATGAAGTTTTGCAGTGCACGAATTTTGAAATCGTGATGGCGTTTAGTGGTTAAGATGTTGCCTTCTAGATCAGTTAAGAAGAGGCGAGGGGCTTTATCTCGTGGTGATCGCCCTTGATCTTCAAGGCTGAAAATAATTTTGCGTAGATCTTTCTCACCGCGAAAGCGCTTCTCGATCTTCTGTTGCAGTACATTGAGGCGTTCAAAATGATCCGCTGGGATATTACGTGCTTTGCGAGGATCTAAATGCGGTAGCGACAGTACGGCCAGCAGAACCAGCAGCATGGTAAACCAGAATATCGCGAAGATACGGCCATAAAGGCTGGTGATCTTAGGCAAGCGCATCAGTCTTCCTCAACCAACAAGTAACCTCGGCCGCGCAACGTTTTTATGCGAGATTTGCCAGACAAGGTATCGGGTAGCTTCTTACGTAAGTTAGAAACGTGCATGTCGATCGCCCGGTCGAAAGCGGCCAGCCTTTTACCCAGTACATCTAAGCTAAGTGCTTCCTTAGTTAACGTTTCTCCTGGATGCTGAATAAAGTGTGCTAGCAGGGCAAATTCCGTTGTGGTCAGCTCGAGTAACTGCTCCTGGCAGTAGGCTTCTTGTTTGCCTGGATACACCTTGATATCCATGTACTCAATGGCGTCGCTGTTTTTATTCGCAGGTGCTGATTGAATTTGAGTACGGCGCAGAATAGCTTTAATGCGAGCCAGTAATTCACGATCGCTAAATGGCTTTGGCAAATAGTCATCGGCACCGAGCTCAAGGCCAATCACACGATCAATTTCTTCGCCCTTGGCAGTGAGCATCAACACTGGGGTCTGCCAGTTCTCACGTAGGCGCTTTAGCGTATCCATACCATTCAGTTTTGGCATCATTACATCCAGTAGGATCAGGTCGATATCCTTATTCACTGCAGCCAGCCCTGACTCTCCGTCATTTGCTTCAGAGATAGTAAAGCCCTCATAAGTGAGCACTTCTTTGAGCAAGCTAGTCAGTTCTGTGTCGTCATCAATAAGTAGGATATGCGCCATTACTCTTTCCTCGATTGGATTGCATGAGTCTTGTTACCTTTATATTACTGTGAAACGGCGGTTTCGAGCAGGGTAAATTTTGCTCTTTACGATTCTTTACGCTCTCTATACGTCGCTTTACCTAGCAGGTCGTATTCTATACTCAACCGCTGTGAAGAGAACGAAACACATCAACCACTGTCTGCTAAATTTAGCGCCGATGTGATTCTCTAGGGTGAAAGGTCAACATGCCCTTATACAGCACCTCAAATAACATGAAAAATAAGGTACGACTTATGAAAACTGCAAAGAAATTAGTATTAGCTGCTGTTGTTCTTCCTCTTACTCTAGGTACAGCAAGCGCGTTTGCTTTCGGTGGTAAAGACCACGGTAAAGGTATGGGCGGTAAATGCGGCGGCTTTGACCGTGGTGTAATGCGCCAACTTGACTTAACTGATGCGCAAAAAGAGCAGTTAAAAGAGATGCGCGAAGCGGGCAAAGCAGAAATGAAAGCCAAGTTTGAGCAAGGTGGCGAAGAGCGCCAAGCAGCAATGAAAGCGCACCACGAAAAAGTTCAAGCTTTGGTATTGGCAGACACGTTTGACCAAGCAGCAGCAAATGATTTAGCAAAAGAGATGGCTGAGAAGCAAGCAGAGCGCCGCGTGAAAATGCTAGAGAAGCAGCACCAGATGCTAAGCATCTTAACTCCAGAGCAAAAAGAAAAGTTTGTTGAGCTGTCGCAAGAGCGTCATCAGAAGTGTGCTGACAAGATGGCAAGACACCACAAGTAAATTCGATCTCTCCCTTCCTGTTAAAGGCGGCTATTTAGCCGCCTTTTGTCGCTTTCATATTCATTTAAACTAATGCGAGGTATACTTTCTATTATCCTTTCTTAATAAAAGATTGACGCTTTAGCGAAATTTACGCTTATGAAACAAGAATATGCTCGCCTAGTCACTTTGGCTGCTTGGACAGCAACAACGGTTGCGACTTTGCTATTGATTGTGAAAGTTGCGGCGTGGTGGGTGACCGGCTCTGTGAGTTTATTAGCATCGCTGATTGATTCTATGTTGGATATCGCAGCGTCAGTTGTGAACTTGATTGTAGTGCGTTATGCACTTCAGCCTGCTGACAAAGAACATACCTTTGGCCATGGTAAAGCCGAGTCTCTCGCTGCTTTAGCGCAAGCTATGTTTATCTCTGGTTCGGCGTGTTTTCTTATCCTCAACGGTATTGATCGTTTCTTCCGCCCTCATGAACTCAACTCGCCCGAGTATGGTGTTTACGTCAGTTTATTTGCCATGGTATTGACCTACGGCTTAGTGACATTCCAAAAGCACGTCGTGAAGAAAACAGGTAGCCAAGCTATTGCTGCCGACTCTCTGCATTATCAATCTGATTTGTATATGAATGCGGCCATTATGCTGGCGCTAGGGCTAAGTTGGTTTGGTCTCACTCAAGCCGATGCGGTATTTGCTGTCGCGATCGGTATATTCATTCTGTACAGCGCATTTAAGATGGTGTCAGAAGCGATTCAAACCTTATTAGACAGAAAGCTCCCTGATGAAGAACTACAACAAATCAGGGAAGACTGTCTGTCTGTAGAGGGGGTGTTGGGGGTGCATCAGCTTCGTACTCGTATGTCGGGGCCAGTACGCTTTATCCAGCTGCATTTAGAGTTGGAGGATCACATTCCTTTGATTGAAGCTCACCGCATTTCTGACAATGTAGAAATGAAGCTGCTATCCAGTTTTCCAGACGCGGATATTCTGATCCACCAAGATCCGTACTCTGTCGTTTTGACCGCAGAGAGGGAACAAAAGTCTCAAGGCTGGTAGCCAGAGATATTCACACTGAACTGGGGAGACAAAGTGGTCGCTATTGACTATCTTTTCAGCGTCAAAAGAAAAAAACGTGATTCTGATGTGCATCAACAAAGTGAAACAGTAAAACTGTAATACTCTTACAGAAGTAGAAAAGTTACATAATTTGCTGCAAATAAAAGTAGTATTCCTTTTTAGTAAAGGTAACATAATGCGCAGATTAGACAGATTTCGTTGGAAGCATGTCGTTAGCTTCTAACATTAAAAATTGAAATTGATTTCCAAAAATTCGAGGGTGAGCATGATTAAGAAGATCGGTGTTTTAACAAGTGGCGGCGACGCTCCTGGTATGAACGCAGCAGTACGTGGTGTTGTTCGCACAGCATTGGGTGAAGGTCTAGAGGTTTACGGTATTTTTGATGGCTACCTAGGCCTATACGAAGATCGTATCCAAAAACTGGATCGTTCAAGCGTATCTGATGTGATCAACAAAGGCGGTACTTTCTTAGGCTCTGCTCGTTTCCCTGAATTCAAAAACGTAGAAGTACGTGAAAAAGCGATCGAGAACTTGAAGAAGCACGGCATCGACGCACTTGTTGTTGTCGGCGGTGACGGTTCTTACATGGGTGCGAAGAAGCTAACTGAAATGGGTTACCCATGTATTGGTCTTCCGGGCACTATCGATAACGATATTGCAGGTACGGATTACACGATAGGTTACCTAACTGCGCTGAACACAGTTATCGATGCAATTGACCGTCTACGTGACACGTCATCTTCTCACCAACGCATTTCTATCGTAGAAATCATGGGTCGTCACTGTGGTGATCTGACTCTGATGTCTGCAATCGCAGGTGGTTGTGAATACATTATCACTCCAGAAACAGGTCTTGATAAAGAGCAGTTGATCAGCAACATCCAAGACGGCATCGCGAAAGGTAAAAAGCACGCTATCATCGCTCTAACTGAGCTTATGATGGACGCAAACGAACTGGCAAAAGAGATTGAAACGGCAACAGGTCGCGAAACTCGTGCAACGGTTCTTGGTCACATCCAACGTGGTGGTCGTCCAACGGCATTTGACCGCGTTCTAGCGTCTCGCATGGGTAACTACGCGGTTCACCTACTGCTAGAAGGTCATGGTGGCCGTTGTGTAGGTATCCAAAAAGAGCAACTTGTTCACCATGACATCATTGATGCAATCGAGAACTTGAAGCGCCCAGTTCGCAACGATCTATTCAAAGTTGCAGAAGAGTTGTTCTAAGCGATTGCTTAAACAATTTCTCAAACAAAGTTAATAAAAAAGCCAGTTGGTATACCAACTGGCTTTTTTGATCTTAGCGGCTCACTAGTTGATAGCCATTGAGATGATGTAGCCGACAGTCGTTGCAGTAACGACGCCTATGAAGCCAGGCAATAGGAAGCTGTGGTTGAGAACGTACTTACCTATTTGCGTGGTACCTGAGCGGTCGAAAGTAATTGCCGCTAGGTCGCTTGGGTAGAACGGGAAGAAGAAGTAGGCGTAACACGCAGGTAAAACACCGATTAATACTGGAGCAGGGATGCCCATTGCAAATCCGAGTGGCAGCATGATAGTGAGTACTGCCGCTTGGCTTTTCAGGAATACCGACACCACGAACATCGCGATTGCAAAGGTCCATGGATGCGCAGCGACTAAGTCGCTTACTAAGCTGATCAGATAAGCTTTGTGGAATCCGATAATGGTGTCACTCATCCAGGCAATACCAAAGATGATGATCACTGCCGTCATACCAGCAATGAACACGTTGCTGTGTACGATCTTTTTCGGGTCGACCTTAGTAGTGAGTAGGATCAAGGCACCGACAGACAGCATTAAGAACTGTATCGCGACAGACATGTTCACACCGTCAGGAAGTAACGACAGATCTTTACCAAACATCGCGACAAAAATAACCGTCACGATACCGGCCAAGAAGATCGTTAGGCCTTTCTTCGCTTGGCTACCCACTTGCGCGTCATTTTCGTTACCTTCTTCGATATCAATCAGCTGAGCTTTGAACTCAGGATCTTTGCAGCGTTCGATGAAGGCTTGATCTTGGTCGAGGTCCTTACCGCGCTTCAGGCTCCACAAACAGCCAACTAATACACCAATGAGAGTTGCCGGGAGCGTCACCAGTAAGACATTGACTAAGCTGATGTCTAGACTGTTGTCGGCAGCCGTTGCCATCACTACGGCTGCTGCGGCGGCGATAGGGCTGGCGGTAATGCCCATCTGCGACGCTATAGTCGCCATCGCCATTGGTCTTTCTGGGCGAATGCCTTTTTTGTAGGCGACGTCATAGATAACAGGAAGTAGTGGATAAACGGAGTGACCTGTTCCCACCAAGACGGTGAGAGAGTATGTGCACAAAGGACCTAAAAATACGATTTGGCTTGGGTGCTTGCGCAGCAGACGTTCTGCAAACTTAACCAAGAGTTTAAGACCACCGGTGGCCTCTAACGTCGCAGATGCCGCAACTACGGCGAGAATGATCAACATTACGCTGATTGGTGGCGTCCCTGGTGCAATCCCGAATACAAAGGCGAGCACAGACACACCAAGCCCACCTAGTAATCCAAACGCAATGCCTCCATGGCGGATACCAATGAATATGACCGTCAACAACAGGAGCATATGCACATAAAACATAATCAAACCTCCAACACTTTTGTTTGTAGAGGTTTATCTTACCCAAAAGTAGTAGGTGTAATTGTGAGCAAATGTGCGTATCAATTGAGCTCAATTTACGATCGGCACATTCATTGTCTTCGGTCAAAAAATTACTCTGAGTAACAAGTGTTTATGCGATTTTTGACTATTAATCACACTATGAATAACGGCAGATACGCAGTTTATTTACTGGCCTGTTTGCGATTTTGAAATTTTTGGTGAACCCCACGGCGCAGTGACTTAATGCGGTTTTCTGCTTTGTCGACACCCAGTAATACAGTGAGTGCGAGAGTCGTGATAACCACAGATTGCTGCAAATAGCCGAGTCCAATCATCATACCCAGAGCTGCGAGCACCCAGATCACCGCCGCCGAGGTTACCCCGTGGATTTTTCCGTCTAAGGTCATCATGACGCCAGCGCCTAAGAAACCAACGCCAGTGATGATTTGACCGAGTACGCGTGCTTGGTCGAGGGTATTAGGTGAGAGCGATACCGCCATCGACATAAAAAAGTATGTACCTGAAATGACCAAAATAGAGGTGCGGATTCCAACGGGTTTCCCGCGAGTTTGCCTTTCAACACCGATAAGTATGCCGTTGATGGCACAGCAGAGAAGAGCCCACCAACTAAAAGGGCCGAGATCGAACAATTGTTCAATAGTCGCTTGCATTTTGACCTCCCAAAAGCGCGGAGTATGCATATAAAAGACCGGACTATCGAAACAAAAGTTTTTAATCGAGACGAACGATTACTCTAGGTGTAAGTCGAGTGGTGTTTTGCTGGCTCTGCCACCGATTTCTCGGGTTAGGGTTGGGACTAAATAACCGGATACGCGCTCAATCAAGCCTGCCATAATGGCTTTCGCTTGATGGTCAGAAACAAAGAAATGTGCGGCGCCTTGAACCTTATCTAGCACGTGCAAGTAGTATGGCAGTATACCAGCATCAAACAGCGCTTCACTGAGCATAATTTGGGCGTGAGTAGAATCGTTAACTCCTTTTAAAAGCACGGCTTGGTTCAATAAGGTAACGTTAGCGCGTTTTAGCTTAGCGAGTTTATCGCTGAGTTCTTGATTGATTTCATTGGCGTGATTGATGTGCGTAACCATGACCACTTGCAGGCGTGTTTGATTAAGTAGTTGGCACAACTCATCCGTGACTCTTGCTGGGATCACAACGGGCAGTCGGCTATGAATCCTTAGTCGTTTGATGTGTTGGATGTCAGCAATAGACTGAACCAGCCATTCGAGCTCATTGTCTTTAGCCATTAGTGGGTCACCACCGGACAAAATGACTTCATTGAGTTCGGTATGCTCAGCAATATAGTCGAGGCTCTGCTGCCAAGCTAACTTGTTGCCTTTGTTTTCCTGATATGGGAAATGACGGCGAAAGCAGTAGCGACAATTCACTGCGCAGCCACCTTTGACAATCATCAGAGCGCGATTGCGATATTTGTGCAACAGTCCTGGTACTTGATTGTTCTGCTCTTCGAGAGGATCGTTTGAGTATCCATCATGAACTTCAAATTCTTCGCACAGTGGCAATACCTGACGTAAAAGTGGGTCGTAAGGATTGCCTTTTTCCATTCTATCGACAAAACTTTGCGGAACACGCTGCGCAAACAGCTTTTTAGCTTCAAACCCGCTTTGCCATGGCGAAGGGTCTATCTGTAGAGATTCCAACAACTTTGTCGGATCAGAGATCGCATTCGCCAGTTGTTTGAGCCAGTTTTGCTCAACAGATTCGACTTTTCGGGTTATGATGTGTGGCATTGAATTTAGCTCTAAGAATGTAAGAGGACAAAATGGCTACTGTTAGCACTAATGAATTTAAAGGCGGTTTGAAACTAATGCTTGATAACGAGCCTTGCGTTATCCTGGAAAACGAGTACGTAAAACCAGGTAAAGGCCAAGCGTTCAACCGTGTAAAAATTCGTAAGCTTCTTTCTGGTAAAGTGCTAGAGAAAACCTTTAAGTCTGGTGAAACTTGTGAAGTTGCAGACGTAATGGATATCGACCTAGATTATCTATATAACGACGGCGAATTCTACCACTTTATGAACAACGAAACATTTGAGCAGATCGCTGCGGATGTTAAAGCGGTAGGTGAAAACGCTAAGTGGTTGGTAGAAAACAACACTTGTATGCTGACACTTTGGAACGGTAACCCAATCGCGGTAACACCACCAAACTTCGTTGAGCTTGAAGTTACAGATACTGACCCTGGCCTGAAAGGTGATACTCAAGGTACAGGTGGTAAGCCAGCAACACTATCAACTGGTGCTGTAGTACGTGTTCCACTATTCATCGCAATTGGCGAAGTAATCAAAGTTGATACTCGCAGCGCCGAATACGTAGGTCGCGTAAAATAATCACTTCGGTGAGAAAAAAGGTCACTTCGGTGGCCTTTTTTAGTTTTTGCGCCTAGAGAATCGATATGACACAATCCATATAACGTCTCCTGTTAGAAATTATTTCTATGAATCAATCTCTGCAAATCTGGCTAGATGCGGCTAGGCCAAAAACGCTTCCATTAGCGTTAGTTTCTATTCTAACCGGCAGTGTACTGGCCTTTTCTTTAGGGCACTTCTCTCTCCCTATTGCGTTGTTAGCTTTTCTCACTGCGACTTTGCTGCAGATTTTGTCGAACCTTGCGAACGATTATGGTGATGCAGTCAAAGGGACAGACAACGAAGACCGGCTAGGTCCTGTACGCGCGATTCAATCAGGCGCAGTGACAACCAAAGATATGAAGCAGGCCATTATCATTAATATTGTGCTGACAATGGCTGCAGGCTTAGTGTTGGTCTTTTATGCGTTAGACAGTATGCAAAGTATTTTGGCGTTTATTTGTCTAGGGGTATTGGCCATTATCGCTGCGATTGCCTATACCGTGGGTAGTAAGCCTTATGGTTACGTTGGACTTGGAGATATATCCGTATTCATCTTTTTTGGTTTGTTAGGTGTGGCGGGGACGTTTTTCCTACATACCGGAACCATAGACAGTGCTCTTGCTCTACCTGCGATTGGCTGTGGGCTGCTTGCCGTCGCCGTCCTCAATATCAACAATATGCGTGATATTGAAAATGACGCAGCGTGCGGCAAGAAGACCGTTGCGGTTCGTTTGGGTCAAACTCGAGCTAAGCATTACCACTTTGTTCTACTAGTTGGAGCCCTAGTGGCGTTCGCACTATATCTATTGCTACAACCAAAGCCGGTTTGGATCAGCTTGCCATTTCTATTGAGTGTCGTTGTGGTATTTAAGCACGGTAAAGCGGTGTGGGATGCACAGCAACCTAAGCAAATTGCCCCTATGATGCCAATCATCGTGAAATGTTCCCTGATTACTAACTTGTTGTTTGCCGGGGTTGTTATAGCTCAAACTCTCGCCAGTTAATTGAGTTCTGTCATTGCATTGACTTAATGACCCTATATACTCGATTGAGATGTCTATCGGTATGAGAACTATAGCTATGGAATACAATACCTCAGCCCTGTGTGATATTTACTTGGATCAAGTAGATGTTGTAGAGCCTATGTTTAGTAACTTTGGTGGCAGTGCTTCCTTTGCTGGACAAATCACAACGGTTAAGTGTTTTGAAGACAATCAGCTGATTCGTGAAATCTTAGAACAAGATGGCTTAGGCCGTGTACTACTTATTGATGGTGGTGGCTCATTACGCCGAGCGCTGATCGATGCGGAACTGGCAGCGCTTGCTGAAGAGAACGAATGGGAAGGTATTGTGGTGTATGGCTGTGTGCGTGAAGTCGATGAGCTTGAAGACATGAGCGTGGGTATCCAAGCGCTAGCTTCAATTCCCGTAGGGGCTTCTCAGCAAGGTGTCGGCGAAGTCGATGTAGCTGTTAACTTTGGTAGCGTGACTTTCTTACCGGAAGATTACCTATATGCCGACAACACTGGCATCATCCTTTCTCAAGAGCCGCTCGACGTAGAGCTGGAAGTCGAAGAAGACGACGAATTATAAGTAACAAAAAAGCCGACATTGAGTGTCGGCTTTTTTGTGTGTGCTTATCTGGGCAAGGTGTCAATTACGATAATGATGCACAGTGCTCTCGGCGTACTTTCAATGCATACAGGTAACCTAATACACCACCGAGTATGTTCCCTACAGCAATACCAATGAATAGTCCTTCAATATCGTAAAGCATGCTGCCAAGCCATGCCGCAGGTAAAGTGAAGACAAACAAGCGCATAAAGCTCCATTGGAAAGCTTTCAGTGGTTGATGTAAGGCATTCAACCCAGAAACTAGCATCATCACGATACCTTGAAAGCCATAACTGAATGGCACCACAAGCAAGTAATGCCACAGCAGGTCTCCAACAGCTTGCTCCTGGGAAAAGAGTGCTGAAAGTGGAATGCTGAGTGGAATCATCATGATGAAAATCAGTAATTGGAAGACGATGGAAAATCTCATACTGAGAAATAACCCAGCAAAGCTGCGCTGCGGATTATTAGCACCAAGGTTCTGAGCCATAAATGGAGTCAGTGCAGAGGTGAGCGACATCAGCACTAAAATCAAAATAGACTCAACACGCTGCGCGGCACCGTAGGCTGCCACTGCTGCGGTACCATGCGATGCTAACATAATCATTAGCAGTGCCCCTGACAGCGGGTTCATTGCATTGGATAGAGCCGCTGGGGTGCCAATCTTTAGGATCTGTTGCCAATCGTTCAATAAGGCTCGAGGGCTTGGTAGAGTGAGCAGTTTTTCACGTTTTATCAAGACGTATAACGAGCCACACAAAGCGCCAAACCAACTCAATGCGCTGGCGATCGCCGCCCCTTGAATGCCAAGTTCAGGAAAAGGTCCATAACCAAAAATCAACAGTGGGTCGAGTACACCGTTAATGATACCGGCCAGCATCATGATCTTGGCTGGGGTTTTGGTGTCGCCAGTGGCTCGAATGGCGCTGTTGCCAGCCATTGGGATAACCAGCAGCGGAATGGTCCAGTACCACACCACCATGTATTGCTCGATGAGTGGGATCAGGTGCTGCTCGGCGCCTAGTATGCGAAACAAAGGCTCAATAGTATGCAAGCCGATAAAGGAAGCGCATGCAACCAGTAATACCGCTAGCAATAAGCCGTGGCTGGAAAATCGTGCAGCATCTTGAGTATCTCCTTGACCAAGTAAGCGACCAATACTGGTCGATAGCCCCATACCGATCCCCATTGTAATGCAGTTCACGGCGAAGGTGACAGGAAAGGTAAAGCTGATGGCAGCCAAAGCATCGGTGCCGAGCAAGGAGATAAAAAAGGTATCGACTAAATTGAACATCAAAATCGCGACCATGCCGAATATCATAGGGATGGTCATCTGACGTAGCACGTTAGGAATAGGGGCTGTTAATAAGCCATGTTTATCGTGCATCTTCGATACGCTGCGAGGGAAAACGCCTAGGATACAAGATATTGTGATTAGGCACTAGCGCTTACCCGATGCGGCGAAACTAGGCAGCTACTATCTGATTGAATTGTAATAAAAGTATTCAAGCGTTTATCTGATGTTGTGTGTTTGTTTCTTTTTACTATTATGGCTGAGTATTGGCTTGTATCGTTAATTTTAAAAATATCAATAAGTTACACTCGGGTCTAAAGGCCAAGGAGAAAGCAATGAAACATATTACGATAGTTGGTGCTGGGCAATCTGGACTTCAATTAGGGATAGGATTATTACAAAACGGGTATCGAGTGACGTTAGTAACTGATCGCACGGGTGAACAAATTGCAAACGGTCCGGTGATGTCGACTCAATGTATGTTCCACTCGGCATTAGAATCTGAACGCGCACTGGCTCTGAACCATTGGGAGCAACAATGCCCAAAAATTGAAGCGATTAACCTTTGTGTGACTCATCCAGAATCGTTAGGTGAGAAGGTGATCAACTGGCGAGGTGGATTGTCACACTTTGCTCTGTCTGTCGACCAAAGAATCAAGTTTCCAAACTGGATGGATAAGTTTGAGGAGTTAGGTGGCGAGTTGGTGGTAAAACGCACTCAACCGAGCGATTTAGACCAGCTAGGTGAGCAAAGTGATTTGCTTATACTGGCAACGGGAAAAGCGGAGCTAGCCAACCTGTTTGAGCGCGATTCATTGCGCAGCCCATTTGAACGACCACAACGTAAATTAGTGTTGCTGTATCTAAAAAATCCGCAAGGCGATAAGCCGCTTGATAACGTTAGTTTCAATGTTATTCCTGGTGCGGGGGAGTTCTTTATCATGCCGGCGCTTAGTCATAATGGTGCTTGTGAAGCGATGTTATTTGAAGTTATTCCTGATGGGCCACTAGACTGTTTTGAAGGTTTAGAGAGCAATGAGCAGGTGTTAGAAAAGGCCAGAAGTGTGTTAAACACTTACTTACCTTGGGAAGCTCAGCGGATTGAACAGGCAGTACTCACTGATGACAATGCGGTGATCTCTGGAAGTTTCGTACCTACGGTTCGTAAACCAGTCGCGAAGCTAGCGTCGGGTAAGTTGGTATTTGGGCTAGGGGATACTTTATGCTTGAATGACCCGATTACAGGGCAAGGGGCAAACAACGCAGCAAAAGCGGCGCAATTGTATTTGGAGCGCATCATTTCTCATGGTCAGCAGGCATTTGATGAACAATGGATGACAGAGACATTTGAGCAGTTTTGGCAATACGCGCAGTGGCCAACCACATGGTCAAATATGATGCTGACACCGCCACCGGAATTTGTCTTAAACCTACTAGGGGCTGCTGGTCAGTATCCTAAACTGGCAAACCGGATTGTGAATGCTTTCGATGACCCTGCGGATTTGTTCCCATGGTTTTCACACGAAGAACACGCTAATGCATACTTAGCAGAGCTGTCTGCCGTTTAATCTTCGCGCTTTTATGGTTTCATCCAAATAAAAAGGCCAGCATATTGCTGGCCTTTTTTGTATTAACTTCGAATCAACGATTACGCTTTAGCGGCTGCCGCTGCTTTAGCGATTGCTGCAAAGCTCTTAGCGTCAAGAGAAGCACCGCCCACTAGAGCACCGTCGATGTCTGGTTGTGAGAAGTAAGCTTCAGCATTTTCTGGCTTAACAGAACCACCGTATTGGATGATTACTTGTGCTGCTACTGCTTCGTCTTTCGCTGCGATTAGTGCACGGATAGAAGCGTGGATACGTTGTGCATCTTCAGCTGTTGCTGCTTTACCAGTACCGATAGCCCAGATTGGTTCGTATGCGATGATTGCATCGTTTAGCGCTTCAACACCGTAAGCGTCGATTACTGCGTTGATTTGACGAGCACATACTGCTTCAGTTTCGCCAGCTTCGTTTTGAGCTTCAGATTCACCGATACAGAAAACAGGCTTGAGACCGTTCTCTTTTAGGAATGCGAATTTCTTAGCGATGAACTCGTCAGATTCGTTGTGGTATTCACGACGCTCAGAGTGACCGATGATGATGTGAGAAGCACCGAAGTCTTTCAGCATTTCTGGAGACATATCGCCAGTGAATGCACCGCTGTTGTTTAGGTCAGTGTTTTGAGCACCTAGGATGATCTTGTTACCGCCTTCTGCGATTACACGCTCTGCAAGATCGATGTATAGCGCTGGTGGAGCTACTGCTACGTCAACACCTTCAACACCTTCAAGTTCAGCGTTAAGGCCAGTTAGCAGCTCAGTTACCATAGCTTTGCTGCCGTTAAGTTTCCAGTTACCCATCACTACAGGACGACGCATAGGAATATCTCCCTTTTTAATTAATGTAAAAAATCTTCGTAAGAATATAACAGATAATATTCGCTAGATCATGATTCCAATCATGTCTTATGTAATGGTTGGAGTCGTTCTTGAGTGATCCAATAGACAGAATATTAGCGATTATCTCGGAATCTTGGCTGTTAATTGGTATTAGTGGTGAGATTGACGCGAATTTATCGCTGTTTACACGCTTTCTGCCAATTTTAAGGAAATAACATGCCGAATCTTGTAATGGAATATTCAAACTCAGTCGACGAACGAGTGAATGTGCAGGGGCTACTGGAAGATCTCCATGAAGTCGTGCTTAACTGTGGTTTGTTTGATGTGATTTCCGTAAAGTCACGCTCGCTGCGTTGCCACAATTGGCTAGTCGGCGATGAAGGTGATAGCGTAGACTTTATTCATATCAGTTTCGAAATGCTAGACGGGCGTACACCTGAACAAAAAAGGGAGCTGTCGCGTCAATTGATGGATGTACTTCAGCAGCAAGCCGGGCATGTTCGAAGCTTAACGGTCAACATTCGAGATATGGATAAAGAGTGTTTTCAAAAAGTGATTAATTAACCACGCTGTTTCGTGGTGTTTGTGGATTAAATAAGATGTCGATGAAAGAACTGCTATTTTCGTTTCAAGGGCGAATTGGTCGTAAAACTTACTGGATTTGGAATGCTGTGTATTACATGGCGATCATGGGATTTGCTGGGGGAATTAACATTCTTTTCCCTGCTATTGCCCACTTGGCTCTTCCTTTATTCCTACTGTGTGTATTGGTGCCTGATTTAGCCATTACTGCTAAACGTTGGCACGACAGAGGCCGTTCAAGCTGGTTCCTCTTGCTCAACGTACCATTGGTGATTGGCCGAATGACAGTACCGGTTGGCGACCCGAGTCAGATGACTGAAACCACGACACTGCAATTAGTCAGCTCCTTAGCAGCGCTCATCTGTGGTGCATGGATTCTTGTAGAGTGTGGTTTTATGAAAGGTGAAGAGGGTGACAACCAGTACGGTCCTGAGCCAAAGTAATCACTTACTTTTCAAACTGACTGGATCAAAAAAGGTTGGCCTAAAGCCAACCTTTTTCTTTTTCCTACTTTCTGAGTAGCACTTCTTTAACTGTATGATCCAAGCCTTTACGGAGAATCAACTGCGCTCTCTCTTTAGTCGGTAGGATATTTTGCTCGAGGTTCAATCCATTAATGGATTGCCAAATGCTTTTGGCTTTTTCGATTGCTTGCGGCTCCGAAAGCTGAGTGTAATGGCTGAAATAGGAGCCTGGTTTAGTAAAGGCGCCTTGGCGAAACTTTAGGAAACGTTCGACATACCACTGCTCGATGGTTTCAGTTTCAGCATCAACATATAAAGAGAAATCTAAGAAATCAGAAATAAACACTCGATGCGGGTCGTGAGGGTAATCCATCCCACTTTGGAGTACATTTAATCCTTCGATGATGAGCACATCTGGGCGGTCAACAACTTTAACATCTTCGGTAATGTCATAAGTGATGTGTGAATAAACTGGTACCGTCAGGTTGGGTTTGCCCGCTTTTACATCAGAAACGAATTGAACCAAGCGCTTGATGTCGTATGACTCTGGAAAGCCCTTACGCTGCATGATCTCGCGTTCATTTAACACTTTCTTAGGGTAAAGAAAGCCATCTGTAGTAACCAGCTCCACTTTTGGGTGGTTATCCCAGCGAGACAGAAGTGCTTTAAGAATACGCGCGGTGGTACTTTTACCTACCGCTACACTGCCAGCGATACCAATAATGAAGGGTGGGGCGACTTGGTCGTTACCAAGAAACTCATGTAACACCGAGTTACGGCGCTGGCGAGCAGCAACGTAAAGATTCAATAAGCGACTGAGAGGTAGGTAAATTTCTACCGCCTCTTTCATTGTCAGCTTCTCATTAACCCCTTGCAGTTCTTTTACGTCGCTTTCGGATAACGTCATGGGCACGGCATTACGCAGCTCCGCCCACATCGCGCGATCGAAAGACATAAAAGGACTCATAGTTTACCTACATCAATAAATGAAGACTGTTCTGAGTTGCGAACATACATCAAGCGAGTTTGAAAGCAAATGACAAACACCTAAGATTCGATTTAAAACATGAAAACTGCATGAAAATTCACCAAATAAATACAATCTGATTAAAAAGAGATTTTTTTTCAAATTTCCTATTGCAAGCAGGAAAATCATTCAATAGAATGCGCACCACTTATGCCGACTTAGCTCAGTAGGTAGAGCAACTGACTTGTAATCAGTAGGTCACCAGTTCGATTCCGGTAGTCGGCACCATTTTCTCCTTACGCTAGGCGTAAGCGCAAAGAAAGTGGCGAAAAATTTGGAGGGGTTCCCGAGTGGCCAAAGGGAGCAGACTGTAAATCTGTTGGCACTGCCTTCGATGGTTCGAATCCGTCCCCCTCCACCATATTCTTAAGGAAATAGCTCTCAGAGTTACGTGTTGCGGGCATCGTATAATGGCTATTACCTCAGCCTTCCAAGCTGATGATGCGGGTTCGATTCCCGCTGCCCGCTCCAACTCATTTTGAGTGCTGATATAGCTCAGTCGGTAGAGCGCACCCTTGGTAAGGGTGAGGTCCCCAGTTCAAATCTGGGTATCAGCACCAGCTCTGCGCAAAAATTTCCTTTTGATTTATACTTTACTACCAAACTATTTTGGTTGCGTGGTCGTCAAAGCCACCTAAATCCGTACCTAGAGGGACAACTCATGTCTAAAGAAAAATTTGAACGTACGAAACCGCACGTAAACGTTGGTACTATCGGCCACGTTGACCACGGTAAAACAACTCTAACTGCTGCAATCTGTACTACTTTAGCTAAAGTATACGGCGGTGAAGCGAAAGACTTCGCATCTATCGATAACGCTCCAGAAGAGCGTGAGCGCGGTATCACAATCGCAACTTCTCACGTTGAGTACGACACTCCAACTCGTCACTACGCACACGTAGACTGTCCAGGACACGCTGACTATGTTAAAAACATGATCACTGGTGCTGCACAGATGGACGGTGGTATCCTAGTTGTTGCTGCGACTGACGGCCCAATGCCTCAAACTCGTGAGCACATCCTACTAGGCCGTCAGGTTGGTATCCCATACATCATCGTATTCATGAACAAGTGTGACATGGTTGATGATGAAGAGCTTCTAGAGCTAGTAGAAATGGAAGTTCGTGAACTTCTATCTGAGTACGAATTCCCAGGTGATGACCTACCAGTTATCCAAGGTTCTGCACTAGGCGCACTAAACGGCGAGAAGCAGTGGGAAGACAAGATCGTTGAGCTTGCTGAAGCACTAGACTCTTACATCCCAGAGCCAGAGCGTGCAGTAGACCAACCGTTCCTACTTCCAATCGAAGACGTATTCTCGATCCAAGGTCGTGGTACAGTTGTAACTGGTCGTATCGAGCGCGGTATCCTAACTGTAGGTGACGAAGTAGAAATCGTAGGTATCAAAGATACTACAGTAACTACTTGTACTGGTGTTGAGATGTTCCGTAAGCTTCTAGACGAAGGTCGTGCGGGTGAGAACGTTGGTGCACTTCTACGTGGTACTAAGCGTGACGAAGTAGAGCGTGGTCAAGTACTAGCGGCTCCTAAGTCAATCAACCCACACACTAAGTTTGAGTCAGAAGTATACGTACTTTCTAAAGACGAAGGCGGCCGTCACACTCCATTCTTCAAGGGCTACCGTCCACAGTTCTACTTCCGTACAACGGACGTAACTGGTGACATCACTCTTCCAGAAGGCGTAGAAATGGTAATGCCAGGCGACAACGTTCAAATGACTGTTGAACTAATCGCTCCAATCGCAATGGACGAAGGTCTACGTTTCGCTATCCGTGAAGGTGGCCGTACAGTAGGTGCTGGTGTTGTTGCTAAGATCTTCGACTAATTCTTAGGAATTGACGAAAGTCTTCTGAAAATCTATCAATTAGATTTGACGAACCAGTAGCAAAAAGGGCATCATTTGATGCCCTTTTTCTGCGCTCGATATTATGTTTGTTGGTTTTCTGATCAAACATGCATAGAACAAGGAATTTTTAGATTGAGGCCGTTGTCCTCTCTCTTGAAAGCGTACATCGCGAAATTTTCTCGATGTAATGGAATTCGCCCTGCAACAGCGGGGTTGTTGTCGTCTATATTAAGACTTGTGACAGGTTGGTTTTATGAAAGCAAATAATGCTGAAACTCCTGATAGCTCAAACGCAGCTGATATTTTTAAGTGGATTGTCACTTTTGTACTTCTAGCTGCCGCTGTTGTGGGTAATTACCTGTATGGTGAGATGTCTGTAGTAGTTCGTGCTGCAGGTGTGGTTGTATTGATTGCTGCTGCACTTGGTGTTGCTGCAACTACAACAAAAGGTAAAGCAGCGATCGAGTTTGCACGCGAATCTCGTATGGAAGTTCGCAAAGTGGTTTGGCCAACTCGCCAAGAGACTATGCAAACAACTTTGATCGTTTTAGCTGTAAGTATTGTAATGGCTCTAGTGCTATGGGGCATTGACGGAATTATGGTTCGTCTTGTTGCCTTAGCAACTGGGGTGTGAGGGTTCTGATTCATGAGTGAAGCTCCAAAAAAACGTTGGTATGTAGTTCAAGCTTTTTCTGGCTTTGAAGGTCGTGTAGCACAATCGCTACGTGAGCATATTAAAATGCACAGCATGGAAGAACTATTTGGCGAAGTACTCGTCCCTACTGAAGAAGTAGTTGAAATGCGTGCGGGCCAGCGTCGTAAAAGCGAACGTAAGTTCTTTCCTGGCTACGTGCTAGTGCAAATGATCATGAACGATGAATCATGGCACTTGGTTCGTAGTATCCCACGTGTAATGGGCTTCATTGGTGGTACTTCTGACCGTCCAGCGCCTATCACTGATAAAGAAGCGGATGCTATCTTAAACCGCCTTGAGAAAGCGAGCGAAGCTCCTCGTCCTAAGACGATGTTCGAAGCGGGTGAAGTGGTACGTGTTAACGATGGTCCATTTGCTGACTTCAACGGTACTGTTGAAGAAGTGGATTACGAGAAGAGCCGCATTAAGGTGTCTGTATCGATCTTTGGTCGTGCAACTCCTGTTGAGCTTGAATTTGGTCAAGTGGAAAAACTTGACTAAAAAAACACCTTTTAAAGGGTTGTCTAAGGCGCGAATTATGCTTATAATTTCGCGCCTTTTTACAGGTAAGACTGTAAAAAGTTTTTATGAAAACTGGGGAGCTGGCTGATAAAGCTGGCGTCTGAACCCAAAATTTAGGAAATATCATGGCTAAGAAAGTTGAAGCTTATATCAAACTGCAAGTTGCAGCTGGTATGGCAAACCCAAGTCCACCGGTTGGTCCTGCACTAGGTCAACACGGTGTGAACATCATGGAATTCTGTAAAGCGTTCAACGCAAAAACAGAATCTATTGAGAAAGGTCTACCTACTCCTGTAGTAATCACAGTATACAACGATCGTTCTTTCACGTTCGTAACTAAGACTCCACCTGCTGCTGTTCTTCTTAAGAAAGCTGCTGGCGTTAAGTCTGGTTCAGGTCGTCCAAACACTGAAAAAGTGGGTACTGTGACTGACGCTCAAATCCAAGAAATCGCAGAAACTAAAGCTGCTGATATGACTGGTGCTGACATCGAAGCAATGAAGCGTTCAATCGCTGGTACTGCTCGTTCAATGGGCCTAGTGGTAGAGGGTTAAGATCATGGCAAAACTAACTAAGCGCATGCGCGTAATCCGCGAAAAAGTTGACGTAACTAAAGAATACGAAATCAACGAAGCTGTAGCTCTTCTTCAAGAACTAGCAACTGCTAAATTCGTTGAGTCTGTAGACGTTGCTGTTAACCTAGGCATCGATGCTCGTAAATCTGACCAGAACGTACGTGGTGCAACTGTACTACCTCACGGTACTGGCCGCGAAATCCGCGTTGCAGTGTTCACTCAAGGTGCAAACGCTGAAGCAGCTAAAGAAGCTGGCGCAGACATCGTAGGTATGGAAGATCTTGCTGAGCAAGTGAAGAAAGGCGAAATGAACTTTGACGTAGTTGTTGCTTCTCCAGATGCAATGCGCGTTGTAGGTCAACTAGGTACTATCCTAGGTCCTCGCGGTCTAATGCCAAACCCTAAAGTTGGTACTGTAACTCCTAACGTTGCTGAAGCAGTTAAGAACGCTAAAGCTGGTCAGGTTCGTTACCGTAACGACAAGAACGGCATCATCCACACTACTATCGGTAAAGCTAACTTCTCTGCAGAGCAGATCAAAGAGAACCTAGAGTCTCTTCTAATCGCTCTTAAGAAAGCTAAGCCATCTTCAGCGAAAGGTACTTTCCTGAAGAAAGTAAGCATCTCTACTACTATGGGTGCTGGTGTTGCTGTTGATCAAGCTAGCCTGAATACTCAAGCAAGCTAATTCAATTTGCTTAGGCGCAGAATTAGTGTATAATTCTGCGCCTAATTATTGTGGTTGGGTGATCTTTGAAGTGATTTGAAATCATCTATCCCAAGACCGTAGGTGCTGTAACTGATTCAGATATAGCTTAATTTCCCTACGTAGGCGATGTGGCAGTTTAGAGTAAACTTGTTTACTTCTCTAACACATCGTAAACGCTCATTACATGCTGTGATGAGTGCTGTAATCACAACCAGAGGTTAATCCAAGATGGCATTGAATCTTCAAGACAAAAAAGCAATTGTTGCTGAAGTCAACGAAGCAGCCAGTGGTGCACTTTCTGCAGTTGTAGCTGATTCTCGTGGCGTTGAAGTTGGCGCAATGACTTCTCTACGTAAGCAAGCTCGTGAAGCTGGCGTTTACGTGAAAGTTGTTCGTAACACACTTGCACGCCGTGCGGTTCAAGGTACTGACTACGAGTGTCTAGCTGACACTTTCACTGGTCCTACTCTAATCGCATTCTCTAACGAGCACCCTGGTGCTGCAGCGCGTCTTTTCAAAGACTTCGCTAAAGAGAACAAAGATTTCGAGATCAAAGCTGCTGCATTTGAAGGCGCGGTTACTGATGCTGAAGTACTAGCGACACTACCAACTTACGACGAAGCAATTGCACGCCTAATGATGTGCATGAAAGAAGCTTCTGCAGGCAAGCTGGTACGTACTATCGCTGCACTACGCGATCAAAAAGAAGAAGCTGCGGCGTAAGCCTTGCTTTTTACTGGTTGCTTAATAAACTTATTGTTGATTTAAAAGAGAATTGTTATGTCTATTACTAACGAGCAAATCCTAGACGCAGTTGCAGAAATGTCTGTAATGCAAGTTGTTGAACTAATCGAAGCGATGGAAGAGAAATTCGGCGTTTCTGCTGCTGCTGCTGTTGTAGCTGGCGGCGCTGCTGGCGGCGAAGCTGCTGCTGAGCAAACTGAGTTCGACGTAATCCTAACTGCTGCTGGCGGTAACAAAGTTGCTGTAATCAAAGCAGTACGTGGCGCAACTGGCCTAGGTCTTAAAGAAGCTAAAGGTCTTGTAGACGGCGCTCCAGCACCTCTAAAAGAAGGTGTTGACAAAGCTGAAGCTGAAGCTCTTAAAGCTCAACTAGAAGAAGCTGGTGCTTCTGTTGAAGTTAAGTAATTATTACTTAATTTCTTAGCCGAATGGCTAATGGCTGGTGGTTTATTGACCACCGGCCTTTTTGCGCTGTAGGGGTCGGGTGATTTTCCGCTGTTTGAGCACCCAGATACCTAGCAAAAAACATTTTGTTAGCTCCTAATGAAATGTCACTACGATCAAACAGTTGTTAGTCACTGTCCCGTTTGAAAACGTTTTGGACAGTTTGGGTCACTTATCAGCGAGCTGAGGAACCCCATGGTTTACTCTTATACCGAGAAAAAGCGCATCCGTAAGGACTTTGGTACTCGTCCACAAGTTTTGGACATTCCATACCTGCTATCGATCCAGCTTGATTCTTTCGATAAATTCATCGAACAGGATCCTGAGGGTCAATACGGTCTTGAAGCTGCTTTCCGTTCTGTATTCCCAATCCAGAGCTACAACGGCAACTCTGAGCTGCAATACGTTAGCTACCGTCTTGGTGAGCCAGTATTTGATGTTAAAGAATGTCAAATTCGTGGTGTAACGTACTCAAAGCCACTACGTGTAAAACTGCGCCTAGTTATCTTTGATAAAGATGCACCAGCAGGCACTGTAAAAGACATTAAAGAACAAGAAGTCTACATGGGCGAAATTCCGCTTATGACAGACAATGGTACCTTTGTAATCAACGGTACTGAGCGTGTTATCGTATCTCAGCTGCACCGAAGCCCAGGCGTGTTCTTCGACAGCGATAAAGGTAAGACTCACTCTTCAGGTAAAGTATTATATAACGCACGTGTTATTCCTTACCGTGGTTCATGGCTTGATTTCGAGTTTGACCCTAAGGATAACTTGTACGTTCGTATCGACCGTCGTCGTAAGCTACCTGCTTCAATCATCCTTCGTGCACTAGGTAAGTCGACAGAAGAGATCTTGGATCTATTCTTCGAGAAAGTGAACTTCGAAGTGAAAGACCAAACTCTTCTAATGGAGTTGGTACCAGATCGTCTACGTGGTGAAACTGCGTCATTCGACATCGAAGCAAATGGTAAAACTTACGTAGAGACTGGTCGTCGTGTGACTGCACGTCACATTCGCCAACTTGAAAAAGATGGCGTAGAGCACATCGAAGTACCAGTTGAGTACATCGTAGGTAAAGTTGCGTCGAAAGATTACATCAACGAAGCAACTGGCGAGATCATCGTTGGTGCAAACCAAGAGATCAGCCTAGAAGCTCTAGCAAACCTATCTCAAGCGGGTCACAAAGCACTAGAAACGTTATTTACTAACGATCTAGACCACGGTCCATTCATGTCTGAAACTCTTCGTATCGACAGCACTGTTGATCGTATTTCAGCATTGGTAGAAATCTACCGCATGATGCGCCCTGGTGAGCCGCCAACAAAAGAAGCTGCAGAGTCTCTGTTCGAGAGCTTGTTCTTCTCTGAAGAGCGTTACGATCTATCGACTGTTGGTCGTATGAAGTTTAACAGCTCTATCGAACGTGAAGACGCTGGCGAGCAAGGCACTCTAGACGAAACTGACATCATCGAAGTGATGAAGAAGTTGATCGCGATCCGTAACGGTAAAGGCGAAGTGGACGATATCGACCACCTAGGCAACCGTCGTATCCGTTCAGTCGGTGAAATGGCAGAGAACCAATTCCGTGTTGGTCTAGTTCGTGTAGAACGTGCTGTTAAAGAGCGTCTAAGCCTTGGTGATCTTGATGCAATCATGCCTCAAGACCTAATCAACGCTAAGCCAATTTCTGCGGCAGTTAAAGAATTCTTCGGTTCTTCACAGCTTTCTCAGTTTATGGACCAAAACAACCCTCTATCAGAAGTAACGCACAAGCGTCGTATTTCTGCATTGGGTCCTGGTGGTCTTACTCGTGAGCGTGCAGGCTTCGAAGTACGTGACGTACACGTAACTCACTACGGTCGTCTATGTCCTATCGAAACACCTGAAGGTCCGAACATCGGTCTAATCAACTCACTATCTGCGTTCGCACGTTGTAATGAGTACGGTTTCCTAGAAACTCCGTACCGCCGTGTGGTAGATGGTGTAGTAACAGACGAAGTAGATTACCTATCTGCAATTCAGGAAGGTCAATTCGTAATCGCGCAGGCAAACACTGTTCTTACTGAAGAAGGTACGTTTGCTGAAGAACTCATCACTGCTCGTCAGAAAGGTGAATCTGGTCTTCACCCTCGCGAACATGTTAACTACATGGACGTTGCGACTAACCAAGTAGTATCTATCGCTGCATCGCTAATCCCGTTCCTAGAACACGATGATGCGAACCGTGCATTGATGGGTGCGAACATGCAACGTCAGGCTGTTCCAACACTTAAAGCTGATAAGCCTCTAGTTGGTACAGGTATCGAACGTAACATCGCAGTAGACTCTGGTGTAACAGCCGTAGCTAAACGCGGTGGTATGATTCAGTCTGTAGACGCATCTCGTATCGTAGTTAAAGTAAATGAAGATGAGCTGATCCCTGGTGAAGCTGGTATCGACATCTACAACCTAACTAAATACACGCGTTCTAACCAGAACACATGTATCAACCAGCGCCCAACTGTAATGCCAGGTGAACCTGTTGCACGCGGTGACGTTCTTGCTGATGGCCCTTCAACAGACCTTGGTGAACTAGCGCTCGGTCAAAACATGCGTATCGCGTTCATGCCTTGGAATGGTTACAACTTCGAAGACTCGATCTTAGTATCTGAGCGCGTAGTTCAAGAAGACCGTTTCACAACTATCCACATTCAAGAACTATCTTGTGTGGCACGTGATACTAAACTGGGCTCTGAAGAGATCACAGCGGATATTCCAAACGTAGGTGAATCTGCTCTGTCTAAACTAGACGAGTCAGGTATCGTTTACATCGGTGCTGAAGTTAAGGGTGGTGACATCCTAGTTGGTAAAGTGACGCCTAAAGGTGAAACTCAGCTAACACCTGAAGAGAAGCTACTACGTGCTATCTTCGGTGAGAAAGCATCAGACGTTAAAGATACTTCACTACGTGTACCAAACTCTGTTTCAGGTACCATCATCGACGTTCAAGTCTTTACTCGCGATGGCGTAGAAAAAGACAAGCGTGCGCTTGAAATTGAGCAAATGCAGCTTAAAGAAGCGAAGAAAGACCTTACTGAAGAGTTCCAAATTCTTGAAGGTGGTCTACTTGCTCGTGTTCGTGCTGTATTACTACAAGGTGGTTACTCTGAAGCTAAGCTTGATGCTATCGATCGTAAGAAGTGGCTAGAGCAAACGCTAGAAGACGATGCGCTACAATCACAGCTTGAGCAACTTGCTGAGCAGTGGGATGAGCTAAAAGCAGATTTCGATAAGAAGTTTGAAACTAAGCGTCGTAAGATCACTCAAGGTGATGATCTAGCGCCTGGCGTACTGAAGATCGTTAAGGTTTACCTAGCGGTTAAACGTCGCATCCAGCCTGGTGATAAGATGGCGGGTCGTCACGGTAACAAGGGTGTTATCTCTAAGATTAACCCTGTTGAAGACATGCCATACGATGAGAAAGGTCAACCTGTCGACATCGTACTGAACCCACTGGGTGTACCTTCGCGTATGAACATCGGTCAGATCCTAGAAGTACACTTAGGTCTGGCAGCGAAAGGTATCGGTGACAAGATCAACCAGATGGTGAAAGAGCAGCAAGAGCTAGCGAAATTCCGCGAATTCCTGCAAAAAGTTTACGACCTAGGCGAAACTCGCCAGTCTGTAGATATTGCATCTCTATCTGACGATGAAGTTCGTACATTGATCAAGAACCTGCGTGGCGGTCTACCGATCGCGACTCCGGTATTTGACGGTGCATCAGAGAAGTCGATTAAAGAGCTTCTAAAACTTGGTGATCTACCAGAATCTGGCCAGCTAACTCTGTTTGATGGTCGTACTGGTGATGCGTTTGAGCGTCCTGTAACTGTTGGTTACATGTACATGCTGAAACTGAACCACCTTGTTGATGACAAGATGCACGCTCGTTCAACAGGTTCTTACAGCCTAGTAACTCAGCAACCACTTGGTGGTAAAGCTCAGTTCGGTGGTCAGCGTTTCGGTGAGATGGAAGTATGGGCACTTGAAGCTTACGGTGCTGCTTACACCCTACAAGAAATGCTAACAGTTAAGTCGGATGACGTTAACGGCCGTACTAAGATGTATAAGAACATCGTAGATGGCAACCACAGCATGGAACCTGGCATGCCAGAATCGTTCAACGTACTGTTGAAAGAGATTCGCTCGCTAGGTATCAACATCGAGCTAGAAGACGAAGAGTAATCTCTTTCCTCTTGACCGAGGTTGAGAGGATAAAAAGCGATTATTTGGTAGAAGGTGCTCACTTTTGCGGGTGAGCCCCTTTTAACTCCTTACAGGAGCTGATTGTGAAAGACTTATTAAACTTTCTAAAAGCGCAGCATAAGACCGAAGAATTTGATGCAATCAAAATCGGTCTATCTTCACCAGACATGATCCGTTCATGGTCTTTTGGTGAAGTTAAAAAACCTGAAACGATCAACTATCGTACGTTCAAGCCTGAGCGTGATGGTCTGTTCTGTGCGCGTATCTTTGGTCCAGTAAAAGACTACGAATGTCTTTGTGGCAAATATAAGCGTCTGAAACACCGTGGCGTTATCTGTGAGAAGTGTGGCGTTGAAGTTACACAAACTAAAGTTCGTCGTGACCGTATGGGCCACATCGAGCTTGCATCACCAGTTGCTCACATCTGGTTCCTAAAATCACTACCGTCTCGTATCGGTCTACTAATGGATATCCCTCTACGTGATATCGAGCGTGTTCTTTACTTCGAAATGTACGTTGTAACTGAACCAGGTATGACGGATCTAGAAAAAGGTCAGATGCTTACTGAAGAAGAGTATCTGGATCGTCTAGAAGAGTGGGGTGACGAATTCACGGCTAAGATGGGTGCGGAAGCGATCAAAGACCTACTTGCGTCTATGGATCTGCCTGCTGAAATCGAAGAAATGCGTGAAGAGCTTCAGTCTACTAACTCAGAGACTAAGCGTAAGAAAATCACTAAGCGTCTGAAGCTAGTTGAAGCGTTCGTTCAATCTGGTAACAACCCAGAGTGGATGATCCTAACTGTGCTTCCGGTACTTCCGCCAGATCTACGTCCTCTAGTACCACTAGATGGCGGTCGCTTCGCGACATCTGATCTGAACGACCTATACCGTCGCGTAATCAACCGTAACAACCGTTTGAAGCGTCTTCTAGAGCTAGCTGCTCCGGACATCATCGTACGTAACGAAAAGCGTATGCTGCAAGAGTCTGTTGATGCACTTCTAGATAACGGTCGTCGCGGTCGTGCGATTACTGGTTCGAACAAGCGTCCTCTGAAATCTCTTGCTGATATGATCAAGGGTAAACAAGGTCGTTTCCGTCAAAACCTTCTAGGTAAGCGTGTAGACTACTCTGGCCGTTCTGTAATCACAGTAGGTCCATACCTTCGTCTGCACCAGTGTGGTCTTCCTAAGAAGATGGCACTTGAGCTTTTCAAACCATTTATTTACAGCAAGCTAGAAACTCGTGGCATGGCGACGACAATCAAAGCTGCTAAGAAAATGGTAGAGCGCGAAGAAGCGATCGTTTGGGATATTCTAGACGAAGTTATCCGCGAACACCCAGTACTGCTTAACCGTGCACCTACACTTCACCGTCTAGGTATCCAAGCGTTTGAACCAGTACTAATCGAAGGTAAAGCGATTCAGCTACACCCACTTGTGTGTGCGGCGTATAACGCGGACTTCGATGGTGACCAAATGGCGGTACACGTGCCTCTAACTCTAGAAGCACAGCTTGAAGCTCGTACTCTGATGATGTCGACAAACAACATTCTGTCGCCAGCGTCAGGTGATCCGATCATCGTACCTTCTCAGGACGTTGTATTGGGTCTTTACTACATGACTCGCGAAAAGATTAATGTGAAAGGCGAAGGTATGTACCTTGCAGGCCCTGAAGAGGCTGAGAAGGCATACCGTACTAAGACTGCTGAGCTACATGCTCGCGTTAAAGTTCGTATCACGGAAACTGTCGTTGATGAAGATGGCAACAGCACAACAGAAACTAAGATGGTGGATACCACTATCGGTCGTGCAATGCTATGGCAAATCGTGCCAGCGGGCCTACCGTTCAGCATCGTTAACCAAAAGCTAGGTAAGAAACAAATTTCTACTCTGCTTAACGAGGCGTACCGTAAGCTTGGTCTGAAAGACACAGTAATCTTCGCTGACCAAATCATGTACACAGGTTTTGCTTACGCAGCTCTATCTGGTGTTTCTGTAGGTATCGACGACATGGTTGTACCTGATGCGAAATACACAGAGATCTCGGAAGCGGAAGAAGAAGTACGCGAAATCCAAGAACAGTTCCAATCGGGTCTTGTTACTGCGGGTGAGCGTTACAACAAAGTTATCGATATCTGGGCGTCTACCAACGACCGCGTTGCGAAAGCAATGATGGATAACCTTTCTTCTGAAACAGTTGTAAACCGTGACGGTGAAGAAGAACAGCAAGAGTCGTTCAACAGCATCTACATGATGGCTGACTCGGGCGCTCGTGGTTCTGCTGCTCAGATTCGTCAGTTAGCGGGTATGCGTGGTCTGATGGCGCGTCCAGATGGTTCTATCATCGAAACGCCGATCACAGCGAACTTTAAAGAAGGTCTAAACGTACTTCAGTACTTTATCTCAACGCACGGTGCTCGTAAGGGTCTTGCGGATACAGCACTGAAAACTGCGAACTCGGGTTACCTAACTCGTCGTCTAGTAGACGTAGCGCAGGACGTTGTAGTTCACGAACACGATTGTGGTACTCACGAAGGTGTCGACATGATGCCTCACATCGAAGGTGGTGACGTTAAGGTAGCCCTAACGGAACTTGCTCTTGGTCGTGTAGTAGCGGAAGACGTTCTTAAGCCAGGTACTGAAGATGTACTGATCCCACGTAATACTCTCATTGATGAGAAGTGGTGTCAGATCATGGAAGAGAACTCAGTAGACAGCATGAAAGTGCGCTCTGTAGTTACTTGTGATTCAGACTTCGGTTGTTGTGCACAGTGTTACGGTCGTGACCTAGCACGTGGTCACCTAGTGAACCAAGGTGAAGCAGTTGGTGTTATCGCTGCTCAGTCTATCGGTGAGCCGGGTACACAGCTTACGATGCGTACGTTCCACATCGGTGGTGCGGCATCTACTGCAGCAGCAGAGAACAGCATCCAAGCGAAGAACACAGGTTCTGTGAAACTTCACAATGCTAAGTTCGTAATCAACAAAGACAAGAAGCTTGTAATCACTTCTCGTGCATCTGAACTAACCATCATTGATGAGTTCGGCCGTACGAAAGAGAAGCACAAACTTCCTTACGGTTCTGTACTAAGCAAAGCGGACAACGATTCAGTAACTGCTGGTGAAACAGTAGCTAACTGGGAAGCGCACACTATGCCAATCATCACTGAAGTGGCAGGTCGCATCCAATTCGTTGACATGATCGACGGTGTAACAGTATCTCGTCAAACAGATGACCTAACGGGTCTATCTTCAAGCGAAGTAACTGAAGCAGCCGCTCGCCCAGCAGCAGGTAAAGATATGCGTCCAGCTATCAAACTTGTTGATGAGCAAGGTAACGATGTAATGATCCCTGGTACTGATATGCCAGCTCATTACTTCCTACCTGGTAAAGCGATTGTAAACATCGAAGATGGCGCAGAAGTGGGTATTGGTGATACGTTAGCGCGTATTCCTCAGAAGTCTGGCGGTAACAAAGATATTACCGGTGGTCTACCACGCGTTGCTGACCTATTTGAAGCGCGTAAGCCGAAAGAGCCTGCGATTCTTGCTGAGCACACAGGTACTGTGTCATTCGGTAAAGAAACTAAGGGTAAACGTCGTCTGATCATCACTCGCGACGGTGGCGAAACTTACGAAGAAATGATTCCTAAGCATCGTCAGCTAAACGTGTTTGAAGGTGAGAAAGTGGAACGTGGTGATGTTATCGCTGACGGTCCAGAGACTCCACATGACATTCTACGTCTACGTGGTATCCACGCAGTAACTCAGTACATCGCTAACGAAGTACAAGAAGTTTACCGTTTACAAGGCGTTAAGATTAACGATAAGCACATCGAGACTATCGTTCGTCAAATGCTTCGTAAGTGTACGATCACTCATGCAGGTGACTCTGAGTTCCTACCTGGTGAGCAAGTTGAATACTCACAAGTTAAGATCGCTAACCGTCAGCTAGAAGCTGAAGGCAAAGAGCTAGTACGTTTCGAACGTGAACTACTAGGTATCACTAAAGCATCTCTAGCGACTGAGTCGTTCATCTCTGCGGCATCGTTCCAGGAGACAACTCGCGTACTAACAGAAGCTGCGGTTTCTGGTAAGCGTGATGATCTACGTGGCTTGAAAGAGAACGTTATTGTTGGTCGTCTGATCCCAGCTGGTACTGGTTTCGCATACCACCAAGACCGTCAAGCTAAGCGTGACGAAGCGCAAGAAGGTCCATCTGCTGAACAAGCAACAGATAACCTAGCTGCACTTCTAAATGCAGGCTTCTCTTCAGACGAGTAATCGCTGAGTCGAGAAATGATAAAAGGCACCTTAGGGTGCCTTTTTTGTTTTTATGAGCTACTAATTGACGATATAGACTCAGCGACAAAAACAAAGGGCAGGTGTTAATGCACCTGCCCTTAAAAGTGTGTTTGAGCTGAGCTTACGCTCCAGGAGGAATCGCTAAGCTGTCTGCTATGAGTTGAATGAGCTTGTCTTCCACTTCAAATCGAAGCTCAAGTACTTCACCCACTTTAGACATATCAGATTCAAAGCTAGGTAAGTCGTCTTCTGCCGATACTTTGGTATATCTATCGTGGAACTCAAGTAAAGGTTCCGTTGTTAAGACAATCTTAGCGTAAGTTTGATCGATCTCTTCATTGGTTTTAAAACCAGTGGCCTTCCACTTGTCCATAACCATGTCATAGATCTTGAAGTGACCTTCAGAAATATAGTCGACTAAATGGTCACAAAATGAACCAATGTCTTTTGGAGAGGGAAGCTCGACAACATTGGATTGTGCCTGAGCAGGTTGAAGTGAGCCAAGCTTACAATATTCAACGATAAGAGCTTGCCTAGTTTCTAGCCAATGATCGATGACCTCACTGGAGCCACCCCATTGTTCTTGCGTTTGTTTGAATTTATTTAGCATGACCATGCCCTCATGATCGGATCACAACGTTGGTGATCTTTCCTTTGCATTGCAAAGCACAATTAAAGATACAACTTCTTGTCCTTACTAGAGTTTATTCTCAGAAAATTACTGCTCAACTAACTCTGGTATGAAATTAGATTGCCAGTAAAATGAACGAACTGCAAGTGATGAGGGGCAGGGATGTTAAAATTAAGTAAAGTAACTGCAGAGACAAAAGCTTATTGGTGTGTTGTATCTGGAAGTGAGCTATGGCTCCAAGGAAGTGACTGGCCTTGTGCCAGTGCGCAGTCACTTAATCTGCCAGTGGAGAAAGCACAGCTCATTGGACAGTACAATAACCTACCGGTGATGTGGTTGAATGAGTCGGATTGCGAACAAGTATTCCAATTTACCTCACTGCGTGATTGTCTGGATTTTGAACAAGCTAAGTTTCTTTTGATGAGTAAAGCCGTTCAATACGGGCACATGAGCCAGTCGATGCGGTTCTGCCCTCAATGCGGTGGCAGGAACCACCTAAATCACAATCAACTCGCGATGCAGTGTAAAGATTGTCGAACATTGCATTATCCAAGGATATTTCCTTGCATCATTGTTGCGGTCAGGAACCAAGAGCAAATTCTGTTGGCTCAGCACCCTCGTCACAGAGGTGGGATGTACACTGTCATTGCTGGCTTTCTAGAGGTAGGAGAGACGCTAGAGCAGTGTGTTGCTCGCGAGGTAAAGGAAGAAACGGGTATTACAGTTACGAATATCCAGTATTTTGGTAGCCAGCCTTGGGCGTTTCCTTCCAGTATGATGATGGGCTTTGTCGCCGAATATAGCTCTGGAGAGGTGAAGCCAGATTATCGTGAACTAACGGATGCAAGATGGTTTAATGCCAACGAATTGCCTCCAGTTGCGCCACATGGAACCATTGCTAGAGAGTTGATTGAGTACACGATAGAGGTGATTAATAGGGCGTCATCTCTTTGAAATAGATAAAAAAAACCCTCCGAGAAGGAGGGGGTAAGTAAGATGTCGTTATGAGATGCTGAGTCACAAGTACTCAGTTTATAATTGTAGTTTTCGCTAGCGAACAAATTTTTAACACTGTTACATGTTGGGTGCAAATTAAGCATTGATTTAATCGTTAATAACATGATCCAGGTTGCAAAGCACACAGCTTTTAGAGCTAAATCAATGTTAGAATACCCCCAACATTAAGAAGCCCAAATATTGGAAAAATGGAATGACTGAATTAAAGAATGATCGTTATCTACGTGCTCTACTTAAACAGCCAGTAGATTGCACTCCAGTATGGATGATGCGCCAAGCAGGTCGCTACCTACCAGAATATAAAGCGACTCGTGCAGAAGCAGGGGATTTTATGTCTCTGTGTAAGAATGCAGAGTTGGCTTCAGAGGTGACATTACAACCACTGCGTCGATTCCCTCTCGATGCGGCTATCCTTTTCTCTGATATTCTCACTATCCCTGATGCAATGGGGTTAGAGCTACGTTTTGCAGCAGGTGAGGGGCCAGTATTTGACAAGCCAATCACTTGTAAAGCCGATGTCGAAAAAATTGGTCTTCCAGATCCTGAAGGTGAACTGCAGTACGTGATGAATGCAGTACGTCAGATTCGTAAAGATCTTAACGGTGATGTACCATTGATTGGTTTCTCGGGTAGTCCTTGGACGCTTGCAACTTATATGGTTGAAGGTGGTAGCTCAAAAGCGTTCACCAAGATCAAAAAGATGATGTACGCAGAGCCTCAAACACTACATTTGCTTCTAGATAAGTTAGCAGACAGTGTTATTGAATACCTAAATGCGCAGATCAAAGCCGGTGCTCAATCAGTGATGGTATTTGATACTTGGGGTGGTGTTCTTACTCCACGCGATTACAACCTATTCTCACTGCAATACATGCACAAGATCGTTGATGGCCTAATCCGTGAAAACGACGGTCGTCGCGTACCTGTAACGCTATTCACGAAGAACGGTGGCATGTGGCTGGAGCAAATCGCAGCAACGGGCTGTGATGCAGTTGGCCTAGACTGGACTATCAACATTCAAGATGCTGTTAAGCGTGTGGGTGACAAGGTTGCTCTGCAAGGTAATATGGATCCATCCATGTTGTACGCTTCTCCAGAGCGAATCCGTGAAGAAGTCGCGACTATCCTTGAAGGCTTTGGTGATGCAGGCACTGGTCACGTGTTTAACCTTGGCCACGGTATCCACTTGGATGTCCCACCAGAGAATGCGGGCGTTTTTGTGGATGCGGTACATGAGTTATCGAAGCCATACCACAAGTAATAAACTTCTCATGAAAGCGCCTGATATGACCAGGCGCTTTTTTGTTATCGGTTACACTTGTCGGTATACTGGCTGAACGAACGAAAAGGGATAGTTAGACTACATGAAGACTCGTGACAAAATCGTGCATGCGGCATTGGAGCTGTTCAATGAACATGGTGAACGTAACATTACTACTAACCATATAGCGGCTCATATCGATATTAGCCCAGGTAACTTGTATTACCACTTTCGCAACAAACAAGAAATTGTCCGAGAGATCTTCGCTCTATATTCTGCAGAGCTGCTTGAACGATTCACACCTATTCAAGGCCAACAAGAAAGCTTAGTTCTTCTAAAACACTACCTCGATTCGATATTTACTCTGATGTGGAAATATCGTTTTTTCTACGCCAACCTACCTGAGATTCTGCAACGCGATACCGATCTTCACGCTGACTATATTAAGGTACAAGACAAACTTCAGACTAACTTGATTAACATCATGCGTGCCTTTGTCGAGCTCAAGCTGTTAAAAGTTGAAGAGCACGAACTGAAGTCTTTGGTCACAACCTTGCACTTGATTGCCTCAAGCTGGCTAGGTTATCAATCGGCGATGTCGCCACGAACCCAGATTACCGAGCAAATAGTTCATCAAGGAATGTTGCAGATGATTGCAGTGGTGAAGCCAAAAGCGACCGAGCAAGGTAGAGAGCAGTTACAATTGCTTGAAGATGGCGTAAAAGCGATGCACGCGTAAAACAGCAACGCTAGAGTGAAGCTTAGAATCGAGACTGGTACTCAGATATTTATTTTAGGTCTTTGTATTATCTTTTAATTCCAATACATTAGGCTCAATTTTCAACAATTAAGGTTTTGTATGCACTACGATGTATTCAATGGTGATGCGGATGGCATCATTGCGCTTTTGCAACTGCGCTTAGCTGAGCCTAAGGCATCTCAATTAGTGACAGGGGTGAAGCGTGATATTAAGCTGGTGGAAAAGCTAGCTATCGAAAAGGACGACACTTTGACCATTTTGGATATCTCAATGGCAAAGAACATGGATGGTCTAAAAGCTGCTTTGGAGTCGGGAGCGAGCGTATTTTATGCTGATCATCACCAAGCTGGTGACATTCCACAACATGACGCACTAGATGCGCATATCGACCTAGATGCTAACGTATGTACTGCTTTGATTATTGATCAGCTGTTAGATGGTCAGTTCCATCTATGGGCTATTACCGCGGCATACGGTGATAACCTTATTGCTAAGGCTGATGAATTAGCCGATAAACAAGGTCTAACAAGTGAGCAGAAAGAGCAATTGAAAGAACTTGGTACGCTGATTAACTACAATGGATATGGTGCGAAAGTAGAAGATTTACACTACCATCCTGCTGATTTGTATCAGGCTCTGTTGAAGTATGAGTCTCCATTCGATGCTATCGCGGACGAAGGATCACCTTATTACACGTTGCAACAGGCTTATCAGCAAGATATGGATAAAGCATTGGCTATCGATGCACAATATCGTAGTGATAAGCTAGGCTTGTTCGAACTACCAAACAATGCTGCATCACGACGTATCAGTGGTGTATATGGAAACTTATTAGCTAATCAAGCCCCTGATTCAGCTCATGCCGTTTTGACTGAAAATGCGGATGGGACTTATACCGTTTCTTTGCGAGCGCCTTTATCTAATAAGCAGGGCGCTGGTGATATTTGCAGCCAGTTTGAAACTGGTGGCGGTCGAGCGGCGGCGGCTGGTATCAATGCGCTCGCGAAAGAGCACGTAGAAGCGTTTATTAGTGCGGTAGAAAACCATTACTCATAACGCCTATTCGAGGTAAATGGTTAAGAAATGCCTTGTAGTCGGTAGTGCTAAGTGAAGTAGCGTTACTGTACTGCGAGGCGTTTTTATTTTGTGGCTATATGTTTGGCTTTAGGATTAACGAGTCAGCCAGCGCTTAGGGTTCTGGGTTTTACTATTACGTCGGATCTCGAAGTATAATGAAGGCCTGCTTTGACCACCCGTATCCCCTGCGAGTGCGATCGTCTCTCCTGCCGTTACTTTATCCCCTTCTTTCTTTAGCAAGGTTTGGTTAAAGCCGTAAAGTGTCATGTCCCCTTTACCGTGATCGAGTAACACCACCAACCCGTAGCCACGTAGATATTCAGCAAATACAACGGTACCAGAGTAAACGGACTTCACCGCTTGCCCATAATCGGCATCAATTACGATTCCGCTCCAGTCGACCTGGCCTGTTTGTCTTGTCCCATAGCTGTGAATTACCTTGCCTTTGAGAGGCCATGGCAGCTTGCCTTGTTTGCTGCCTAATCCGTTCATCGGTACAGCATTGCGTTTGGCTGCTTTGGCTATTTCAGCCTTTAGGCGAGTTTCGTTACGTTGCAGTTCTGACAGGTATACCTGATCGTTAGAAATACTTTTCTTAATTTGGCCAAGAGTCTTTTTACGTTGATTCTGAGTTTTTGCTAGGGAGTCTCGCTTACGTGTTTGCTCGTTAAGTAGTTGGGTAATTTGCTCTTTTTCTAGTGCTAGCTGGCGTTCATTGTCAGCAAGTTGCTGATGTGTTTTTTCAAGCTCTTCAATAACAGCTGCTCGCTCTTTAGCAAGGTGCTGAAAGTATTGGCTAATTCGATCTTCTTCAACTCCGTTGTTCAAAATATTCGAGCTGGCTTTAGCACGCTGAGTAACGTAATAGGTTTTGATTAATTCTTCTAAGCGTTCGGTTTGTGTATTTTTTTGTTGTTCGAGTTGTTGAATGTTGTTGTGTAGCGTATCGATATTCGCGTTGGTGGTAGCGAGGTCGGATTTGGTTTTTTTTATCTGTGTTTCAAGCGAGCTGATCCCAACCTCTTGCTTGCGCAGTGAGTCTTGTAGAGAGTTGAGTTTTTTCTGTTGGCTACTGAGAGAACTTTGCTGGCGAGATATTTCGCTCTTTACCCCTTTGAGTTCACTCGGTGAAGATGCGTATGCGCTGGTAAACCCTATAGCGAGCGTCGTTAGAACTGCGATAGAGGAGCAACGGCTCTTCGATATTAACGACGATGTATAACGTTTCTTCATGGTAAACCAATATGCACATGCCAACAGGGGAAATCAGTATACCCAAAGTCATTTGTCAGAAGAAAGGATTAAGTCAAATCTTGCTATAACTTCACTGATTCTAAGTCATTGGAATATATGAAAGCGTGAAACTTACATCGGCAATAAAAAACGCCCCCAGCTTGAAAGCTGAGGGCGTTGGAAGTAATCAGTGTTGCGAATTACTTGATGATGACCTGACCTGACATTTCTGCAGGAATTTCTAAGTCAGTAAGTGCTAGCATTGTAGGAGCTAGATCAGACAGCTTACCGCCTTCTTTAAACTCGACTTGCTTTTCGCCAACGTAGATAAGAGGAACAGGTAGGTTCGTGTGCGCAGTGTGCGTACCACCTGTCTCTGGGTCTACCATCATTTCTGCGTTACCGTGGTCAGCAGTGATTAGCATTTGGCCGCCCACTTCTTCAATGGCAGCAACGACTTTACCTACACACGTATCAACCGCTTCAATTGCTTTTTCTGCCGCTTCGTATACGCCTGTGTGGCCAACCATATCTGGGTTAGGGTAGTTACAGATAATTGTGTCGTATTTGCCTGACTTAATCGCAGCAACCATCTTCTCAGTGAGTTCTTCTGAGCTCATTTCTGGTTGTAGGTCGTACGTTGCCACTTTTGGTGATGCAACTAGCTGACGCTCTTCACCTTCAAACTCGTTCTCAACACCGCCGTTGAAGAAGAAAGTAACGTGTGCGTATTTTTCAGTTTCAGAGATACGTAGCTGAGTTTTACCTTGCTTAGATAGCCACTCACCGTACGTGTTCTCTAGAGATGCTGGTGGGAACGCAATTGATAGAGGGATATCGGCTGCGTATTGAGTAAGCATCACGAAGTTGATAGCTGGGAATACAGCGCGCTCGAAGCCTGCAAAATCTGGTACGAAAGTACGAGTGATTTGACGTGCACGGTCAGCACGGTAGTTCATGAAGATAACTGCGTCGCCATCTGCGATCACTGCGTCTTCTTGACCTTCAGCTTTAATAGCTGTTGCTTTAACGAACTCGTCGTTCTCGTCACGAGCGTAAGCCGCTTCTAGACCAGCAACTGCAGTTTCTGATGTGAATTCTGCTTTAGCTTGAGTTAGAAGAACGTAAGCAACTTGAACGCGATCCCAGTTGTTATCACGGTCCATTGCGTAGTAACGACCTACTAGAGACGCTACGCGACCTTTGCCAAGCTTAGCGAATAGGTCTTGGAAACGTTGTAGCGAGTTCTCTGCGCTACGTGGTGGCGTGTCACGACCGTCTAGGAAGCAGTGTAGGTAGATCTTCTCTGCGCCACGTGCTGCTGCCATTTCAACCGCTGCGTAGATGTGGTCTTCGTGAGAGTGTACGCCACCTGGAGACATAAGACCCATGATGTGTACCGCTTTCTCTGCTTTAACAGCTGAGTCGATAGCTTCCACTAGCGCTGGAGTTTCAGCGAACTCACCGTCAGCGATTGATTTAGTGATGCGAGTTAGGTCTTGGTATACCACACGACCAGCGCCGATGTTTGTGTGACCAACTTCCGAGTTACCCATTTGACCGTCCGGTAGGCCAACATCCATGCCAGATGCAGAGATTAATGTGTTTGGGTTGTTTGCAAACAGACCGTCTAATACTGGTGTTTTTGCATTTGCGATCGCGTTGCTTGCGGTATCTTCACGGTGACCGTAACCGTCAAGAATAACTAGAGCCATTGGCTTCTTAGCTGACATAGTGATGACCTCGTCAAATTTTAAGTAACTGTCGGTCTGGAAGACCTTGAAACAAAACTAGCGTAATTTTACTACACTTTTTAACCAAAACTGTAGGCTAAGATCAAATATTGTTTGTGATTTATTGTAGCTATCTTTCACATTTACGGGTGAAAGCGTAGTTAGCCGACAGAAACGAAAGTAATTCATTAACTGTAGTTTCGGACAGTTTAGTTATCCAAGAAAGAAGATAATGCCTATTGATCTAATAGCTGAGTAATGACTAACCAACCAATATTCCGGTGCCGATTACTGCCACAATTGCACCAATCCAAGCATAGCGATTAGGTCGTTGTTTGGTGTAGATCCAGAGAATAGGCAAAAGCATTATCGGTGTTGTTGAAGAGAGCAGTGCAACCATGCCGACATTGCCTTCTTGCAGCGCATATAAGATCAGTGTCATTCCAACTGCCATGGCTAAGAAACCGTTAATGGCAGTAATGAGGAAGATTGAACGGTTCATTGGTTGAGTCGCCTTGGCAAGTTTGGCTCCGGACAGCAGAAACAAGCAATGTGCGATAAAAGCGGTGATCATTCTCATTGCGGACGCGGCAACAGGGTCAATGGCCGTTTGCATAATAGGTTTTGCAATTATGCCCCCTAGTGCTTGACACATAGCAGCCGTCAAGCCAAGCGCCACTCCAAACCACACATTCCCTTTTATCATTTCTAATTTATTATTTGATTGACCTCTACGACCAAAAAAGATTGCGGTCAAAACGCCTGAAAACACCAGCAAAGAGCCGAGCAGCTCTAAATTGGACATGGTTTCACTGAAAATGAAGTAGCCTAAAATAGCAGAGAAAACGGCATGACAAGAAAAGAGTAAGCCCGCTTGCCTAGGCCCCATTCGATTTAAGCAAGCAAACAGTGCCGTATCACCAATAAAAATACCGATTAGCCCAGACAGCATCATAGCGGTGATTGCGTTGGTTTCTACGGTTGACCAGCCACCAGTGAATAATGCCATTGTCGCAAGAATGACGGACGTACAACCCATGCGCCATCGGCTATAAGCAAATGTGCCGAGGTGCTGTGCTGGTGTGACAGAGAGTAAACTGGCGACAGCCCATAAAAAAGCGGCGGCTAACGCAAGCCATTCGAAACCCATCCTAAACGCATCCTTGTGCTGCCTGAAAGAAACTCAATATGCCTTAACCTTATCTTCAAGCAAAGAAAAGATTAAGGCGAGTCGAATGAAGTTAGGTAGCTGAGAACGCTTAAGTGAGTAGAAGTGTCGCGGTATAAACAATAACCAGACCGATAAGGCCGATAATTATCCCGGTTTTAGCCATGTCTTTGCTCTCAATAAGACCGGTAGAGTATGCCAGTGAGTTTGGTGGTGTCGAGACGGGTAAAATCATTCCTAAAGAAGCAGAGAACGCAACGACGACCAGTAACCCTTGTAGGCCACCGATGGTTGCTAAACTTTCCATTGATGCTCCGATTGCGGCTGCTATTGGCATTAACAAGTTGGCCGTAGCAGTGTTCGACATGAAGTTGGCCATTAGCCAGCAGACGATTGAGAGTGTGATTACCACGGCAACAGGAGATAAGGACTCATAGTCAATTGCGTGAGCGAGTGCAGCCGCTAAACCGGTCTTGTCTAAGCCAATACCAATCGCGATTCCCCCTGCAACAAGCCACAGCACATCCCAGTTGATTTGCTTTAGCTCTTCCTTACCCATTATTCCCGTTAAAGTAAAAATGGCCAGCGGAATAATAGAAACCACGTAGGTATTCATACCGTGCAGTTTGGTGGTCATCCACAGCAATATAGTGGCTCCAAAAGTGCAGTAGACCACAATCGCTCTCCAGCTTGTTTTGAAGGTGCCGTTGAGCTTAAGCATCATTTTATCCTGCGTCGCCGGAAAGAGTTTTTGTAGCAGAAACCATGCAATGGTTAACTGAATAATGACGAAAGGTAGCCCCATCATCATCCAACTTAAAAAGTCGATGGTGTTCTCACCAGTTAAGTACTGCAGCGCAATTGCATTTGGCGGGGTGCCAATTGGGGTGGCTATACCTCCAGTATTGGCAGCAATTGGGATACACAACACCAGTGCTTTGATACCTAAATCCCCTTTGGGAGCGGAAGCAACGATAGGCCCAAGTAATGCCAGCATCATGACGGTTGTAGCTGTGTTTGACATAAACATCGAGAACACTGCCGTAATTAGCATTAGCCCTAACATTATGAATTTCGGCTGGGTGCCAAAAGGCTTCAATAAAACACGGGCGAGATTGTTATCCAAATCATATTTAGAAGCCGCAATCGCTAAAGCAAAGCCGCCCATAAAGAGAATAATGATCGGAGAAGAAAAGGCGCTGAAAATGTCGGTGTATTTCATCAATTCGCCGAGTTCGTGTCCTGCTGGTGGATTGCGAAACAGGTGCATGCCTTTATCGGAAATCATGATGAGCTCTAAAGCGATGATTAAAATAGATGTGGCAAAGACAGGAACAGGCTCTAAAACCCAAAGCAGAGCAGCCAGTAAGAAAATGGCCAGCAGTCGATGTTGAATGACGGTGAGGTCATCGATTGGAATCCAATCAATAGGCATCAAGAGTACACCCAGTGGCAACCCAAAGCAGATGAGTAATTTAACGATGATCCCTGAATCAATCTTCGCCATACAGTGGTTTAACTCCCTTCATGTTTCCTTATGAAGAGATAGAGTAATTGACGATGAAGTAGAGGTCTTCGACGAGGGCGAGAGTTTTAACAACGCGCTGAATTTGTTGAACTATATTTGTTTTGCATCAAAAAAGCCCCGAGAGTCGGGGCTTTTTAATAAAAGAGCTAAGCAGAGAAATTAGGTTTCAGGTGCTTCAGAAGTAGCGCCTTCTGCACGATGTGCATAAGCAGTACCCATTACTGTTGCTTGTCCATTTTGCATCGACTCATCAAACTTGATTGCGTCTTTTGCAAACAGGTTGATTACAGTTGAACCTAGTTTAAAGCGGCCCATTTCCTCGCCTTTCTTAAGAATTACCGCTTTATCGCCTTCTGCTGGGTAGTCCCACTTGTAAACCGTGTTGCCACGAGGTGGTGTAATTGTACCTGCCCATACTTGCTCGATACTACCAACAATAGTCGCACCGACTAAGACTTGTGCCATTGGGCCAAACTCAGTATCAAAAATAGACACGACACGCTCATTGCGCGCAAATAAGTTTGGTACATTTTCCGCTGTGAGAGGATTTACTGAGAACAAATCACCTGGTACGTAAATCATTTGGCGCAGCGTGCCATCACATGGCATATGCACGCGATGGTAATCTCGTGGTGACAAGTACAAAGTGGCAAATTCACCTTCTGCAAATTCTTCTGCCAGAGCAGAATCACCACCAAGTAGTTCTTGAGCAGTAAAGTCATGACCTTTTGCTTGAATCAGTTTGCCATCTTTAATTGGGCCAAATTGACTGACACAGGCATCAGCGGGGTGAGAGATAACAGAATCACCCTCGGCAATAGGACGTGCACCTTCTTTGAGCTCTCGTACGAAAAAGTCGTTAAACGTTTTGAAATGTTTAGGATCTGAGTGCAGAGCTTCGTCCATATTGACGTTATATTGCTTGATAAACCAGCGAATGATTGCTGTTGTTAGACCGCCAGCCTTTGCTGATGCTAGCTTGCCCACAAGGCGCGTTAAACCGTGTTGTGGGATCCAATATTGCAGTCCAACTTTAATCTTATCCATGGTATTCAATTCCAATGCTATTTGAATGATTGACGATATACTGGGCGCGAGATGTTACTCAAATTGCACCTGAATGTCAGCAGTTGCGATAGTTTGCTTACAAAATTGCGATTACAAATCGGCTTTTTTGTTACGTGAATACTGTCGGTTTGCTTTGTTTTCCGCCATGCTTTCGATGATGCGATGATAGTTATCAAAACGAACTTCGCTGATTTCGCCCTTTTCAACGGCTTCACGAATGATGCAGCCAGGATCATCATTATGCTTACAGTCTCTGAATCGGCATCCACCAAGTAAGGCTCTAAACTCAACAAATGCCTCTGTCACTTGCTCTGCTTCTAGGTGCCATAGACCAAATTCACGTACGCCAGGGGAGTCAATCAGATTACCACCACTTGGTATATGATATAGGCGAGCAGCAGTTGTAGTGTGCTGACCAAGCCCCGAGTTTTCTGAGATAGCGCCTTCTTCGACTTCTAGTTCTGGCATTAACGCATTGACTAAACTCGATTTTCCTACCCCTGACTGGCCGACGAAGATATTGATACGCCCCTGAAGTTCAGCTTCTAGGGCGGCAATGCCTTCCCCTGTTTCTTTACTCACAAACAGAACCTTATATCCGATGCGCTCATATTCACGTAACCACTCGGCGTAGGTGTCGCGCTGTTCACTTTCCAATAAATCGATTTTGTTGAGTACGATAAGTGGAGATATCTGTAAGGTTTCTGACGCCACAAGGTAGCGGTCAATGATATTCAGCGACAGTTCTGGCAAGACCGATGACACGATAATCATTTGGTCTACATTTGCGGCGACGGGCTTCAAACCGTCGTAATAGTCAGGCCGAGTGAGTACAGAGGTACGTGGCTCAACTGCTTCTACAACGCCAGAAATTCCTGCCATAGACTCTAATCCAGGGCGCCATATCACTTTGTCGCCCGATACTAGTGATTCAATGCCTCGGCGTAGGTTACACCGATGAATTTCTTTAGTTTCCGAGTCTTCGATATCAGCGTGTTGACCAAAGCGGGTAATAACTAAACCAGATTTAGCACCACCCAGCATGGACTCATCCCATTGAATGGAATCTTCCTGTTTTAAGCGTTTTTTCTGGTTGCTACGCACTCGCCTTACTTGGCCTTTAGTCAGCTTTTTTTTCTTTGCCACAATGTATTCTTAGTTAACGATTATCGAGGTTGCGATCCAAACAGAAATGCTCGCAGTTGCTGTCTGTAGCAATTTACGCAAAGCTATCCTGAGGATCTTAATTTGGGTATAGTACCCTTTTTAACAGCAAACAAATAGGCAACTCATCTATGTCCTTTAGCGATCAGAACTTAATTTGGGTCGATCTTGAGATGACAGGCTTGGATCCTGAAACACACAAAATTATCGAAATCGCCACCATTGTTACTGACAGTGAATTAAACATTTTAGCTGAAGGGCCTGTTCTTGCTATTCATCAGCCAGAAGAAGAACTAGATAAAATGGATGAGTGGTGTACGACTACGCACACCGGTAGCGGGTTAGTAGAGCGTGTTCGGAAAAGTAACGTGACAGAGCAGCAAGCGATTACTCAAACCATCGAATTTCTTGAAAATTGGGTGCCAAAAGGTAAATCGCCGATTTGTGGTAACAGTATTGGCCAAGATCGCCGATTCTTATACAAGCATATGCCTGAGCTAGAGCAGTACTTTCATTATCGATACATTGATGTGAGTACTCTTAAAGAACTGACACGCCGTTGGAAGCCTGAAGTGCTGGATGGATTTTCTAAATCAGGCAGTCATCTAGCGCTTGATGATATTCGTGAATCAATCGCGGAACTGCAATATTATCGCCAAACGATTATCAGCATTTAGCTTATCAAGCCTGAGTGGCTTGAAGTTTGTCTAAAACAATCACTTCCGAGTAGAAAAGCGTCAGATTTGGGCGCTTTTTCATCAAACGAAAAAAAAGTTAGTGTTTTTTTGTGGAAGGACTTGCATCACAAAAAAATGCTCTTATAATTCGCAGCCCTGAACGACGGAAACGTTGTGAATGCGACACTAGCTCAGTTGGTAGAGCGCAACCTTGCCAAGGTTGAGGTCACGAGTTCGAACCTCGTGTGTCGCTCCAAATTTAAAGCTGTCATCGTGCTTAACGGTGAAACAATACGGACGCGGGGTGGAGCAGCTTGGTAGCTCGTCGGGCTCATAACCCGAAGGTCGTCGGTTCAAATCCGGCCCCCGCAACCAATGCGACACTAGCTCAGTTGGTAGAGCGCAACCTTGCCAAGGTTGAGGTCACGAGTTCGAACCTCGTGTGTCGCTCCAAATTTAAAGCTGTCATCGTGCTTAACGGTGAAACAATACGGACGCGGGGTGGAGCAGCTTGGTAGCTCGTCGGGCTCATAACCCGAAGGTCGTCGGTTCAAATCCGGCCCCCGCAACCAAATGCGACACTAGCTCAGTTGGTAGAGCGCAACCTTGCCAAGGTTGAGGTCACGAGTTCGAACCTCGTGTGTCGCTCCAGATTTATAGGCTTTCATCATGCCTTGAATGATGAATACGGACGCGGGGTGGAGCAGCTTGGTAGCTCGTCGGGCTCATAACCCGAAGGTCGTCGGTTCAAATCCGGCCCCCGCAACCAATGCGACACTAGCTCAGTTGGTAGAGCGCAACCTTGCCAAGGTTGAGGTCACGAGTTCGAACCTCGTGTGTCGCTCCAAATTTATAGGCTTTCATCATGCCTTGAATGATGAATACGGACGCGGGGTGGAGCAGCTTGGTAGCTCGTCGGGCTCATAACCCGAAGGTCGTCGGTTCAAATCCGGCCCCCGCAACCAATGCGACACTAGCTCAGTTGGTAGAGCGCAACCTTGCCAAGGTTGAGGTCACGAGTTCGAACCTCGTGTGTCGCTCCAATTTATAGTCCTCATCGTACTTAACGGTGACAAAATGCGACACTAGCTCAGTTGGTAGAGCGCAACCTTGCCAAGGTTGAGGTCACGAGTTCGAACCTCGTGTGTCGCTCCAGTTTCTCTTTGCAGATATGCAGTTCATATCGTGCTAAACGATGAATCAAGTTACATCCGCTCTTTATAATGCTGAGAAGCATTAACCCCTACAAGTAATGACCAACTTAGCAAAGTGCTAGGTTTCTGTGTCGAATATTACCTCGAGATATCAACAGCGAGTGAAAGCTTTATCCTAGTTATGGTTAAGGTCGCCTTTACTTAGGCTGTTAACAGACTTATCCACATTTATGTTTCTGTGGATAACTTGGTGTATAAACTTATAAATCTAGATTGACTCGTCTCAAGATTAAAGATCATTTTGTTTCAATGGAATGACACTTATCTAGTAGGTTTTTGCTAAGCTATTGTTTTTTAAGGTTTTTGTTGGTTTTTTTCTTATGGGTAGGTAAAAGCTATATGATCATTAAGTGATTGTTTTTTGATCCTAGTCATTTATTGAGTTTGTGGCTAACTTTCATAAAATATACCAAACAGTGACTAGTTTACTTTTTTTTCCACACATTGATTTTTTTAGAAGTAAATCAAAAAAACAACGCTAAATGATGAAATTCTTAAGCATCCCTAGGAAGTCCCTTCTCAACAATCCGAATTAGTCTATTCTTTTTAGTTTGCTCAGAAGTTACTGTGCGCGGAAGTTGGGCTCGTTGCTCTGTTAAAGCCCAATTAATATGCTCATCCAGTAGTTCGCTGATGCCTAATCTTGACTCTAGAACCTCAATAATTTCAATAGAATAAGGCGCATTTCCCAAAGCAATGGAGATATTGCGTAGCCATTGAACGTGTCCGATACGTCGAATAGCCGAGCCTTCCATGTATTTTAGAAACTCGTTTTCACTCCACTGAAACAAAGTAACCAAATTGGCATTTGCTAGACTGTCACGGCGATGGAAGTCATCTTGCTGTGTTAAATCAGAAAATCGATTCCAAGGACAAACGAGCTGGCAATCATCGCAGCCATAGATACGGTTTCCCATTGCTTTTCTATATTGCTCTGGAATCACACCATCAAATTCAATGGTTAGGTAAGAAATGCATCGTCTAGCATCAACAACAGCATCATCAACAATGGCATTGGTAGGGCACGAAGTAATGCATGCTCGGCACTTTCCGCATTGGTCTTCTTGTGGAGTATCGATTGGCAGTGGAATATCGACTAATAACTCACCTAGAAAAAACCATGATCCTGACTCTTTATCTAGTATTAAGGAGTGTTTTCCAATCCAGCCTAGCCCAGCTTTTTGAGCCAGTGGACGTTCTAGAATAGGTGCAGAGTCGACAAATGGGCGGTAACCAAGTTGTTCCACTTCTTGTTCAATCTTCTGTCCGAGTTTCTTTAGTTGATTGCGGATTAACTTATGGTAATCACGCCCTAACGCATAGCGGCTAATGTAGGCTTGGTTTGGATCACTGAGGTTTGAAGCGAATTGAGCTTCAGGTGGAAGGTAATCCATTCGAACACTGATGACTCTAATAGTGCCAGGAAGGAGCTCTGCAGGACGTGCTCTCATCATTCCGTGCCTTTCCATCCAATCCATACTGCCATGATAGCCAGCGTCTAACCATCTCTGCAGTTCGGCTTCGTGGTTTGATAAATCAACATCGCAGATCCCTGCTTTTTGAAATCCAAGTTCAGTAGCCCAAACTTTTATTTGTTCGGCGAGTTGTTGATAGTTCATAGCGATGGCACTCAGCGAAAGGGGGCGGGATCTTACAAGATCTTATGGCTAGGTTCTAGCTAAGTATGATCGATTAATCGTCACTATTTACGATTATTTTGCTTTAACTTACACAAGAGATCTTGTCTCTCAATTCTAACCCGGTTTACTATTCCTGTTCTTTTGATTTTTATATAGTCATTTTTAGTAATTTCGAGAATTCAATTCATGAGCACAAAACAATTTACACTAGTCGATGAACAAGCAACGATTGAAATGGGGACAGCACTTGCTGCTATTTGCTCTCAGCAAACCACCATTTATTTGCATGGCGACTTAGGGGCTGGAAAAACGACGTTCAGTCGTGGTTTTGTGCGTGCTCTTGGTCATGCTGGCAATGTCAAAAGCCCAACGTATACCTTGGTAGAACCTTACCAATTGGATAAGTGGCAGGTGTATCACTTCGATCTGTATCGTTTGGCTGATCCTGAAGAACTGGAGTTTATGGGAATTCGTGATTACTTCACACCGGATGCTATTTGCTTAGTTGAGTGGCCAGAAAAAGGCGCTGGGCTTCTGCCGCAACCAGATCTTGATATTGAACTTCGTTACGATGGTGAGCAGCGTGTTGCCTTGCTTGCTGCGAATAATGATTACGGACGTTCATTGCTAAATCAATTGGAGTTAAATTGATCATCAAACCTATACGGGCTGTATTACTTTTTTTCGCCCTTGCTCTTTCTATATTGCCTTCTGTTGTTTCAGCTAATGCGCTGGAAGGGCTTAGGGTTTGGCCTTCACCTGATGAAACTCGAGTGGTGATCGACCTCAGTTCAGAGGCTGACTATAGCTACTTTACGTTGAGTAGCCCAAGTCGTTTAGTTGTCGACCTTAAGCAAACGACTTTGAAAACCAAACTGCCTTTGAATGTGGCGGACAGCCCGGTGCTATCCAAAATTCGTAAAAGCTCGCCTCCAAACAAATCGACTTATCGTTTGGTCTTTGAGCTTAAAACTAAAGTTTCACCACAACTGTTTAAGCTCGCCCCAACGCCTGGTGGTCAGTACGGTCACCGCTTAGTGATCGATTTGCCACACAGTGCGAAGAAATCGACTACTCCTGTTGCCAGCAAGCCTTCTAGCAAAACGCAGGTGAGTAAAGATGCGTCACAGCTACTTGGTACTGCCGATATTATTGTCGCGATTGATGCTGGGCACGGTGGTGAAGACCCAGGCTCTATCGGCCCATCGAAGAAATATGAAAAGCATGCAACCTTAGCGATTTCTAAGAAAATTGCAGCGCACATCAATGCCATTCCGGGTATGAAAGCAGTATTAACGCGTAATGGCGATTACTTTGTGAATTTAAATAAACGCTCAGAGATCGCTCGTCGTAATAAAGCCCACTTATTAATGTCGATACACGCAGATGGATTTCATACACCTCAACCGCGAGGTGGTTCGGTATTCGTGTTGAATACTAAGCGTGCCAACTCTGAAATTGCTCGCTGGGTAGAAAACCATGAGCAACAATCCGAGTTATTAGGTGGAGCGGGACAGGTGCTGGCCAAAAACACTACTGACCGTAACGTGAGCCAAACATTATTGGACCTGCAGTTTAGCCACTCACAAAAAGAAGGCTATAAGCTCGCGACTAAAATTCTTGGGAGAAATGACGCGTGCAGGGGTGAAGCTGCATAAGAAGGAGCCAGTAAACGCGAGCCTTGCAGTACTTAAGTCGCCAGATATTCCATCGGTATTAGTTGAAACAGGGTTCATTACCAACCCAACTGAAGAAAGACTGCTGTTCCAGCGAAGTCACCAAGATAAGCTGGCACGAGCGTTAACCAAAGCGGTTGTACAATACTTTGAGGCTAACCCTCCAGAAGGGACTCTGTTTGCTAATCGTGGCAAAGTGAAAAAGCACAAGGTCCAGCGCGGAGAGTCACTCTCTGTTATTGCTAAAAAGTACGGCACTTCAACTAGCAAGCTGATGCAAACTAACAACTTAAAAAGTTCGAGCCTAGCGATTGGTCAGGTATTAACGATTCCAGGTGCTGCCTCTGCAGTGCATGTTCCTGTTGCCAAGAACCCTGTTGAAACAAAGACATTGACTCATGTTGTTAAGTCGGGAGAGTACTTAGGTAAGATAGCCAGTAAGTATAAAGTTACGGTGGCGTCGATTAAGCGAGAGAACAACCTTAAATCAGATACGCTCAGGTTAGGTCAGAAACTTAAGATAACCGTTAGCTTGAAAGATCTTCCTGTTAGGAAGCATAAAGTACAGCGAGGGGAATTTTTGGGTAAGATTGCAAATCGATATGGCGTTTCGGTTAATAGCATTCGTCAAGCCAACAAACTTCGTTCAGATGAACTGGCTATTGGCCAAGTCCTGATCATTCCAAACAAGTAGCAATACCCAGTGGCACGACAATGACGATAAAGATCCTTCCAGCTCGTTTAGCCAACCAAATAGCCGCAGGTGAAGTGGTAGAGCGCCCTGCATCGGTGGTTAAAGAGCTGGTAGAGAACAGTTTAGACTCCGGTGCAACTCGAATCGATATTGATATTGAGAAAGGCGGAGCGAAACTGATCCGTATTCGAGATAACGGCAAAGGCATTGTTAAAGAGGAGTTGGGCTTAGCGCTCAGCCGCCATGCGACATCAAAGATCCACACTTTAGATGATCTTGAGGCGATAGTGAGTTTAGGCTTTCGTGGGGAAGCGTTAGCCAGTATTAGCTCAGTAAGCCGTTTGACGATGACTTCACGACCTGCAACTCAGGATCAGGCTTGGTCGGCTTACAGTGAAGGCCGCGAGATGGAAGTGAAGATCCAACCTGCTGCCCACCCTATTGGTACATCAGTCGAAGTATTGGATCTGTTCTTCAATACTCCGGCAAGACGCAAGTTCTTGCGTACAGAGAAAACTGAGTTTACTCATATTGATGAGTTGCTTAAGCGTATTGCATTAAGCCGGTTTGATGTGACGATTAATCTGCGCCATAACGGCAAGATGATTCGTCAGTACAGAGCCGCAAAAAACGAGCTTCAAGCAGAGAAACGAATCGCGGCAGTGTGTGGCAATGCGTTTGTTCGTAATATGTTGAAGATAGAGTTGGAGCATCAAGGCCTTAAATTGCATGGCTGGATCTCCACTCCAGAGGGAGCTCGTGCGCAAAGCGATCTTCAATACTGCTATGTGAACGGTCGTATGATGCGCGACAAATTGATCAATCATGCGATTCGGCAAAGTTACGAAACGAGCTTAAGAGCAGATCAATTTGCCACCTATGTATTGTTTATTGAAATTGATCCACACCAAGTAGATGTGAACGTTCATCCGGCGAAGCATGAAGTTCGTTTCCATCAAGCGAGGTTAGTGCATGATTTCATTTATCAAGCGTTGAGCGATGCCCTAGTACAGAGCGCTCATATTGAAACGCCTCAAGTTCCTCAGTCTGCTTTTCATCAAGCGGCAGAGAGCGTTTCACCGGAGTCTAATGCGCAGCCGTCTACGGCAACGTTTCAACACAGTGATTCTCCAGGACATACTGCTCAGGTACACCACGGAGAAAGTGGCCGTACTGATGCTTATAACGATGTTGAACAGCGTGTATTTCAAGCGATTGAAAATACCCCTGCATACCCTCGCAAACGAGAAGTAGCAGAATCCAAGCCTGCTTTTTCGGTTAACGAAACTTCGGCGCGCAGTGAATGGATAGAGACGGCTAAACCAAACAAGCCACAGTCATCTAAGCAGCAAGAACGATATTCTGCTCCAGCGCCAAGTAAGCAAGAAGTCAGAGCTTACAATGAGCTTATGCAAACGCCTGACTTTGGTTCTGAGCTAACTAGCAAACCTGACAAATCAAGTGGCTCTCAACCAATAGGTACACATGATGAGAAGGTGGAAACCTTAGGCAAAGCGATTGCTGTATCCCATAGCCAATACTTAGTCATGGGGTCAAAGTATGGCGTGGCACTGGTATCACTCGCTAAAGCGGAGTGGCTGAGAACTCGCGGGCAGTTAGAAACAGGTATAGAAGCGCTAAAGTCCCAACCTTTATTGGTTCCGCTCTCCTTGAAGTTAACCACTGATGAAGTGACCCTCATCGAGCAAGCCAGTGAGTTGTTCGGGTTATTTGGGATTGAATTTAAGGCGAGACATACCTCAACGGTAATGGTTATGGGGGTCCCACAACCTTTGCGACAACAAAACTTGCAAAAGCTGATCCCAGATCTGTTATCTTACGTCGCTTCGTTTGATGATGGTCAGGAAGCAAGCCAGAAGAGCGCGCGTTTGTTGGCGGATTGGCTTGCGCAAAACATCACTCAAGTGAAAAGTGACTACACTTTATCCGAAGGAATTCAAATTATTGCGGAACTAGAACAGCTTTGGCACGGTCAACTACCTTTAGATGATCCTAGCTTTGTTCGTCCTGTTAATTTTGAAGCGACCATAGCGGCACTAATGCCATAAACATATAAGTAAACATGAACAAAACACTCCCTTTAGCTCTATTTTTAATGGGGCCAACAGCGTCAGGAAAAACTGATTTGGCTATTCGACTGCGCCAAAAATTTCCTGTAGAGATCATCAGTGTGGATTCTGCCCTGATTTACAAAGGGATGGATATCGGAACAGCAAAACCTGATGAGAAAGAGTTGGAGCTTGCTCCACATCAGTTGATTGACATTCTCGACCCGAGTGAAGCCTATTCAGCAGCTGATTTTCGTCGGGATGCACTTGAAGCAATGAACAACATTGTTGCACAGGGCAAGATCCCACTACTAGTGGGAGGGACGATGCTGTATTACAAAGCGTTGCTAGAAGGGTTGTCTCCGCTTCCGGCTGCAGATGTAGCTATTCGTCAGCAAATTGAGCAAGAAGCTGCCGAGTTCGGCTGGGGAGCATTACACGATCAACTGAAGGAAATAGATCCTGTTTCAGGCGCAAGAATTCACCCTAATGATCCACAAAGATTATCAAGGGCATTGGAAGTTTATCGAATTTCGGGTAAAACTCTTACTGAGCTGACCGAAACCAAAGGTGAAAGCCTGCCGTTTCGTGTAAAACAGTTTGCAATAGCTCCCAAGGAAAGGGCTGAGCTCCATCGTCGAATTGAACTGCGTTTTGACAAAATGATCGAAGCGGGATTTGAAGAAGAAATGAAGGCGTTGCACGCCAGAAAGGATCTTCACCCTGATTTACCGTCGATTCGTTGTGTCGGGTATCGACAGATGTGGGACTATTTGGATGGGAACTGTACATTGGACGAAGCGATTTTTCGTGGAGTTTGTGCGACCCGTCAATTGGCCAAGCGTCAGATCACCTGGTTACGCAGCTGGGATGATTTAACTTGGTTAGATAGTGAAAACATTGAACAAGCGCTAGAAACTGTATCGAATGCAATAGCATCTGATTAAGTTAGCTGTGTATAATGTGATCGCTTTTGCGTGCATGTGCCCTGTGAAGGATTCGTTACTTGAAAAATGTTGGTATTGCCTTCATTAAAGAGTAACAACGGGGTGATTATTATTCGTTTAGCTCAGATGCAAAGGCTGCACCAAAATATTTGCACTAAACCACTAGCTAAATAATTACAACAAAATACAAATAAGGAAAATAAAAATGGCTAAGGGGCAATCTCTACAAGACCCATTCTTAAATGCACTTCGTCGCGAGCGCATTCCAGTATCTATTTACTTGGTTAACGGTATTAAACTTCAGGGTCAGATCGAGTCGTTCGATCAATTTGTGATCCTACTTAAGAACACAGTAAATCAAATGGTATACAAGCACGCGATCTCAACAGTCGTGCCTGCTCGTGCTGTTAGCCACCACAGCGGCGATCGCCCTCAAGCAGATCGTCCACAAGAGAAATCTGAAGATTAATTCTCTACTACCAATCATCATAAGGAGTTGGTTGCTTGTTTGACCGTTATGAAGCCGGTGAGCGAGCCGTACTTGTTCATATCAACTTCACGCAAGAGGGTGAGTGGGAAGACTTAAGCGAATTTGAAATGCTTGTGTCTTCTGCAGGAGTGTCGTCACTGCAAGTGATTACTGGCAGTCGTCAGTCTCCTCACCCTAAATACTATGTTGGAGAAGGTAAAGCTCAGGAAATTGCACAAGCTGTTCAGTTAGCGGGTGCAGATATAGTGATCTTTAATCATGCTCTTTCCCCTGCCCAAGAACGTAACCTAGAAGCTCTGTGTAAATGCCGAGTATTAGATCGTACCGGTTTGATACTGGATATATTTGCTCAGCGTGCTCGAACGCACGAAGGTAAATTACAGGTCGAGCTTGCTCAACTACGCCATATATCCACCCGCCTTATTCGAGGTTGGACTCACCTAGAGAGGCAGAAAGGCGGTATTGGTTTACGTGGACCAGGTGAAACACAGTTAGAGACGGATCGACGTCTACTGCGTGATCGTATTAAAGCTATCTTGCGTCGACTTGAAAAAGTGGCCAAGCAGCGAGAGCAAGGTCGTCGTGCTCGAAACCGAGCTGAAATACCGACAGTATCATTAGTCGGTTATACCAATGCGGGAAAATCGACATTATTTAACCGTATTACTGAAGCTGGCGTGTATGCCGCCGATCAATTATTTGCGACACTGGATCCTACTTTACGTAAGATCGAACTTGCGGATGTTGGACCGGCAATTTTGGCAGATACGGTGGGCTTCATTCGTCACTTGCCACATGACTTAGTGGCTGCATTTAAAGCAACGTTACAAGAAACTCAGGAAGCTGACATTTTGTTACATGTTGTTGATGCGAGTGATGACCGTTTTCGTGAGAACATTCAAGCTGTTCATGACGTGCTAGAAGAGATCGATGCGCACGAAGTGCCGACGCTCGTCATCATGAACAAGATTGATAATCTAGAAGACCAGAAACCCCGAATTGAGCGAGACGAAGAAGGCGTACCGCGAGCTGTGTGGGTTTCAGCAATGGAAGGTTTAGGTATTGAACTGCTTTTTGAAGCATTGACGGAACGTCTTGCGAGTCAGATGGTTCAGTACCGACTGCGTATACCTCCCCTGCATCAAGGGCGCATACGTAGCACATTCTTCAAAATGAAATGTATTCAACGAGAAGAATATGACCAGGAAGGTAACCTGTTGATCGATGTTCGAATGCAACAGGTAGATTGGTCTAGACTTGAAAAAAGAGAAGAGGCAGTTTTATGTGACTTTATAGTTACTTAAAGGACTGCTACAGTATAACGTCATATCTAATGATGGAGCTTTCTAATGGCGTGGAATGAGCCTGGTAACAACAACGGCAACAATGGCCGCGATAATGACCCTTGGGGTAATAATAATCGTGGTAACAAAGGTGGCCGTGATCAAGGGCCGCCAGATTTAGACGAAGTATTTAACAAACTGAGTCAAAAGCTGGGTGGCAAGTTTGGTAATAAGGGTGGCAAAGGCCCATCTATTGGCAATGGTGGGGCACTAGGATTTGGTGTCATCGCAGCGATTGCCGTAGCAATTTGGTTCTTTGCAGGCTTCTATACCATTGGTGAAACAGAACGTGGTGTAGTTACTCGTTTAGGTAAGTTTGATCGCATCGTCGATCCAGGCCTGAACTGGCGCCCTCGTTTTATCGATGAGTACGAACCGGTTAATGTTCAATCTATCCGTTCATTGCGTGCATCTGGTCTAATGCTGACTAAAGATGAAAACGTAGTAACAGTTGGTATGGACGTTCAATACCGTGTTGCTGACCCATACAAATACTTGTACCGAGTAACAAATGCTGACGATAGCTTACGTCAAGCGACTGACTCTGCACTACGTGCTGTGATTGGTGACTCTCTAATGGATAGCATCCTAACAAGTGGTCGTCAGCAAATCCGCCAAAGCACACAAGAAACGCTAAATCAAATTATCGATGGCTATGATATGGGCTTAGTGATTGTGGATGTGAACTTCCAATCAGCGCGTCCGCCAGAGCAAGTGAAAGATGCATTTGATGATGCAATCGCGGCGCGAGAAGATGAAGAGCGTTTTGAACGTGAAGCTGAAGCTTACCGTAACGATATTCTACCGAAAGCGACGGGTCGTGCTGAACGTTTGAAGAAAGAAGCACTTGGTTACTCTGAACGCGTAGTGAACGAAGCATTTGGTCAAGTCGCTCAGTTTGAAAAACTGCTTCCTGAATATCAAGCGGCTCCAGAGGTTACTCGTAACCGTCTATACCTAGACACAATGGAGCAGGTTTACTCAAGTACGTCGAAAGTGTTGATTGATTCTGAATCGAGCGGCAACCTACTTTACTTGCCAATCGATAAGCTAGCAGGTCAGGAAGGTAAAACTCAGACTAAACGTAGCACTAAGTCTTCATCAGCATACGACAAAATTGAACTTGAGTCGCAAGGCACTGAGACAAGCAATGATTCACAATCTCGTTCTACTGGTTCACGTCAAGGGAGATATTAAGAATGCGTAAGTTAATGATCCCTGTATTGGCAGTAACGATTGTACTATTGCTAATGTCGGTATTCGTGATTCAAGAAGGCGAGCGCGGTATGGTAATCCGATTCGGCCGTGTTCTTGATGACAATGGTGTGTCGAAGATTTATGAGCCTGGCTTGCACTTCAAAATGCCTTTGTTTGACCGTGTGAAGACACTTGATGCACGTATCCAAACGATGGATGGACGTTCTGACCGCTTCGTAACGTCAGAGAAAAAAGACGTTATCATCGATACCTATGTAAAGTGGCGTATCTCTGATTTCGGGCGTTTCTACCTAACTACTGGTGGCGGTAACGTGCTAACAGCTGAAGCGCTTCTTGAGCGTAAGGTAACAGACGTACTTCGTTCTGAAATCGGTGCACGTGAAATCAAACAGATTGTATCGGGCCCTCGTAATAGAGATGTATTACCAGAGAGCATCGACAGTGAAGAAGTCGCGACTGAAGCTGCGAAAGAAGCACTAGAGATTGATGGTGAGCGCGACAAGATCATGGAAAATGTTCTTGCGGGCACAACAGACAGTGCACTGGAAGATTTAGGTGTGGAAATTGTCGACTTCCGTATGAAGAAGATTAACCTGCCAGATGAAATCAGTGAGTCTATCTACCGTCGTATGCGTGCAGAGCGTGAATCTGTAGCGCGTAAGCACCGTTCTCAAGGTCGTGAGCGTGCGGAAGTTATCCGTGCACAAGCTGAACTTGAAGTCGCAACCGTCCTTGCTGAAGCTGACAAAACAGCTCGTGTAACACGAGGTGAAGCAGACGCTAAAGCAGCGAAGATTTACTCTGATGCCTACAACAAAGATCCTGAGTTCTTTAGCTTCATGCGTTCTTTGAAAGCCTATGAGAAATCATTCAGTGAGAAGAGTGATATCCTAGTATTGGATCCGAAGAGTGACTTCTTCCAGTACATGAATAACGCTTCTGGCGCAGCTGCGAAATAATCTCAGCACTAGTAACAATAAAGGCCCCTAATCTTAGGGGCCTTTATTTTTTGATTAAATATATAGAGGTAATAATGTCGAACTCAATTTGGCTAGCGATTGGCTTAGTGTTGATTGTTGAAGGGCTAGGGCCCTTGATTGCGCCTAATGGCTGGCGAAACATGGTCGCTCAGTTGAGTGAGTTGCCAGATAATCTATTGCGTCGAGTTGGTGGTTGCTTGGTCGTTGCGGGAGCTGTGATTGCCTATATCTTTGGTTAGGCAATCACCTGAGAACTCGATTAATAATGAGGTGGCGGTGTCTCTTCAGATGGATCGGCCAAGTTTGAAGTATCCATGTTTTTAATCTTACCCGCGACGTACTTCATTTGGTCTTGCATTTTACCTATCAGCAATTGTTGCTCACTCAGCGCACTGTTGAGCTCATCAATAGTCTGTTCTTGGAAAGCCAGTTGACACTCTAGGTCGTTAATTCGGTTTTCAAGAGCTTGAATTGTCTTTTCAGTCATTTAATTTCCACGCCTGTGCAATACCAGCGGATGTGCCAGAGATAACACGTTGCTGGTGGTCGAATGCTGCATCATACACTACCGCACGCGGTGGGCGAGCATCTTTTAATGGTTCGGCTTCAAAGCCCTCTATTCGTTTGCCTGTTTGGGTCTCCCAAACATGGATACGGCTGGAAGGAGTACCAGTAACTAAGTACTGGCCATCATCTGAAAAGCGGGCGCTGGAGAAGATCAGCTGTCGAGATAAGCTCTTAAGCTGGCTAATCTGTTCTCCTGTCTTTAAGTCCCAGATGATTGCCTGATTACCGCCGTCGGATGTAAATGCATATAAGCCATCTCTTTGTAGTGCGACTCGATTGATACGCTGTTCATGTTCAAAGGTGCGTATTATCAGCCCTGTTTCGGTGTCCCATAGATAGGCTGTGTAGTCGTTGCCTCCTGACAGCGCGTATTTTCCATTTGGGGAAAGAGCGACAGAATTGACTTTTTCTTGGTGTGCAAGGAACTCAAGTCGTCGTCCGGTGACTAAGTTTACGTAAATTGCTTTGCCATTGGATAAGCCGAGTATGACTTGCTCGCCATTGCTGGAGATATCGACGTCTCGAATCAACCCGTCAGAGATAGACCAAAGCCCTTCAGCTTGAGTCCAAGACAGATCCCAGACCGCAAAGTTGATTTGGCTGGCAGTGATGGCATAGCGGCCATTATCTGATATTCGGATTCTTGATACGGTATTGGCTTGCTGGTCTTGTTCACCAAGTTTCGCGAGTAGTTGGTTCTGGGCTAGGTCCCACAGAACAAGGTGCTGGGACTTAGAGTATATTAACGCAAAGCGAGCGTCTCTGCTGAGCGCAAAGCTAGTTGTTCCTTTTGGTTCTAACTCCCAACGTTGGTCATCGTTACTGGAGAAAAAGCATCCATTTAACGTAACGATGACAAATAACAATGCAATTGCATGAAAAATATTTCGCATCAAGTCTAATTATCCGCTTGGTGTTTAAAGACAATCTGTAAACATATAGCTATATTGGTACAACTGAGTCGTACGTACCAGTCATAAAAATGATATTTATGTATAACGACAGAAGGTTAGCCTACAAATTGGAGAATAAAATGAAATCGATGTTTAAAGTGTCACTGCTTGCGGCAACAGTATTGTTAGCAGTCGGCTGTCAAAAAGAAGAAGAGCCAAAAGCCGAAGTGGCACCAGCAGCTGAGCAAACTCAAGCTGAAACAGGTAAAACGGTTCATTTTAAGTCGGACGATGACAAAGCAGCATATGCAATTGGTGTATCGTTTGCTAATTACCTAAGCACTAGCATTGAAAAGCCAAGCGAAATTGGCATCGATCTAAACAAAGATTTGGTTCTTAAAGGTATCGAGCATGTATTTGCTGGTAACCCAGAGCTGAATGAAGAAGAAACTCGTGCTGCACTAGAAGCGCTGGACAAGCGTGTTGCTGAAACAATGCAAGCGCAAGCTGCTGAAAAAGCGGCTGAAGCGAAAAAGGCAGGTGATGATTACCGCGCCGATTTTGAAAAACAAGAAGGCGTAAACAAAACTGAAACTGGTCTACTTTATCAAGTAATGACTCCAGCAGAAGGTGAGCAGCCTAAAGATACTGACACTGTTCAAGTACATTACAAAGGTACTCTAATCGACGGTACTCAGTTTGACAGTTCTTACGATCGTGGTGAGCCGGCTACTTTCCCTCTAAACCGCGTTATTCCAGGTTGGACTGAAGGTGTTCAGCTAATGCCAGTGGGTTCTAAGTTCAAGTTTGTTATCCCACCAGAGCTAGCTTACGGCGAGCAAGACACTCCAACAATTCCAGCAAACTCGACACTAGTATTCGAAGTTGAACTGCTTAAAATTGATAACGGAACAGAAACGGCTACGCAATAATCGCAGCTAAAAGTTTCATCAATTTCAAAGGCCTGACTCTGTCAGGCCTTTTTTGTTATCGTGATGTTTGTCTTGATAACTTGTTTTATATCACTAGAACGTCACTTAGCTTGATCTTCAATTCAAAATTTCTGATAAACTTACACCAATTTGTTGATTTTTCGCTCTAAGGCTAGATAAAAGTGACAACTACAGAAACAATAAATGCAGACATGTTGCTCGAAATGGAATCTGTCAATGTGATGCCATTTAGCGAGCACGATAAAATTATTCTTAAATCTTACGAAGCCGTGGTTGATGGCATTGCTAGCCTCATCGGTCCGTTTTGTGAGATTGTTCTTCACTCGCTTGAAGATCTCAATACATCGGCGATTAAAATTGCTAACGGTGAAAACACTGGCCGTCAGGTTGGTTCTCCAATTACAGACTTAGCGCTAAAGATGCTGAAAGACATCGAAGGCTCAGAGCGTAACTTCTCTCGTTCATACTTTACTCGTGCAAAAGGCGGAGTACTGATGAAGTCGATTACGGTTGCGATCCGCAATGGAGAGAACCGAGTAATTGGCTTGCTATGTATAAACGTCAACCTTGATGCACCATTCTCCCAAGTCTTGCAATCATTTATGCCTACTCAAGAAGCAAAAGAAGCTGCTTCATCGGTGAACTTTGCTAGCGATGTGGAAGAGCTGGTAGACCAAACCGTCGAGCGCACGATCGAAGAGATCAACGCCGATAAATCTGTGTCCAACAATACCAAGAACCGCCAAATCGTGATGGAGCTATACGATAAAGGTATCTTTGATATTAAAGATGCCATCAACCGTGTTGCAGACCGATTGAACATCTCTAAACACACAGTTTATCTCTACATTCGTCAGCGTAAGACCGAGGACGAATAAGCGTGAGCCAGCTAACTTACTCGCTGGTGGTCAATGGCCCTGTCTATGGCAGCCAATCGGCTCGCAGTGCATACCAATTTGCTCAGGCAGTCATCGAAAAAGGACATGTCATCAAGAGCGTGTTTTTTTATCAGGACGGTGTGACCAATGGCACTGCATTGAGTGTGCCAGCAAACGATGAGTTCAACCTCACTAAAGCTTGGCAGTCAATGGCGCAGCAACATGATATACGTCTCGAGACATGCGTTGCCGCAGCTTTACGGCGTGGTATTCTCAGTGAAGACGAAGCAAATCAGCACGGCCTTGCACAGCACAATTTGGCGGCTGGGTTTAAACAGGCTGGGTTGGGGAGTTTAGCTGAAGCTATGTTAACCCAAGATCGAGTAGTGCAGTTTTGAGTCAACTAACTTATCTATTTCGCAGTGCACCACATGGACGCAATTCGGGCCGAGAAGGTGTCGATGCGCTTCTGGCTGCATCAGCATACTGTGAAGATATCACAGTGCTGTTTATTGGCGATGGCGTGTACCAATTGCTATTAGGGCAAGATCCTAGTGGGGTTTTGAGCAAGGACTATGCACCGATGCTCAAACTATTCGATTTGTACGATATAGAGCACGTGTATGTCTGCGCAGAGTCGCTTTCGGAGCGTGGCCTAGCTCAAGCAGATCTGGTCATAGAAGCTGAAGCATTAACTCGACAACAACTGCAAATTAAATTGCAGCAAGCCGGTAAACTACTGTCTTTCTGAGGAAGCTATGTTACATATCATCAAATCCATTTCAGCATTAGACGACATGCTCGCGCTTTATGCTGCAGAAGATGACGTGTTGTTGGTCGAAGATGCCGTCTATGTGGTCAACCCTCAGCATCAAGCCTTTAATCGTGTTAAAGGGCTGTCTTTGTTTGCTCTACAGAGTGACTTAGAAGCAAGAGGTATCGCTAATCGAGTGAGCCCGTCGGTATCTGTCGTCAGCTATGCTGGCTTTGTCGATTTAACAGCAAAACAACACAACTCACTGACTTGGGATTAACCTACTTTTCCTGCCAATGTGGCTTTACGGACTAATTGCTCTTATTGAACAAAAAAGATCCGTATATTTCTTGACACACCTCTCACTGCTGCATAGAATTTTGCGTCCCTAACTGCAATGGCGGTTTGGGATAGATTTTTCACAAAGCTTACTTTTAAGTAAATTTCAGGAGCTAGTTAATGGCAACTATTAACCAGTTGGTACGTAAGCCTCGTGCAAAGCAAGTTGTTAAAAGCAACGTGCCTGCACTAGAAGCGTGTCCACAAAAACGTGGTGTATGTACTCGTGTTTACACTACTACACCTAAAAAACCTAACTCGGCACTACGTAAAGTATGTCGTGTACGTCTAACTAACGGTTTCGAAGTAACTTCGTACATCGGCGGTGAAGGTCACAACCTTCAAGAGCACAGTGTTGTTCTAATCCGTGGCGGTCGTGTAAAAGACCTTCCGGGTGTTCGTTACCACACAGTTCGCGGCGCACTAGACTGTGCTGGCGTTAACGACCGTAAGCAAGGTCGTTCTAAGTACGGTGTTAAGCGTCCAAAATCTTAATGGTATCCGTTAAGTAAGGCCAAACACTAAATTAATTTTAATTTTTGAAGAAACTGAAAAGTTTTGGATAACCTGAAGAAGACAACGGAGAAAATCCATGCCACGTCGTCGCGTCATCGGTCAGCGTAAGATCCTTCCAGATCCTAAATTCAAATCTGAATTGCTGGCAAAATTCGTTAACATCCTAATGGTTGACGGTAAAAAATCTACTGCAGAGAAAATTGTTTACACTGCACTAGACACTATGGCTGAGAAATCTGGTAAAGATCACTTAGCAGTATTCGAAGAAGCTCTTGAAAATGTTCGCCCAGCGGTAGAGGTTAAATCTCGCCGTGTAGGTGGTTCAACTTACCAAGTACCTGTAGAAGTACGTCCGGTTCGCCGTAACGCACTTGCTATGCGTTGGGTAGTTGAAGCTGCGCGTAAGCGTGGTGAAAAATCTATGGCTCAACGCCTAGCTGCTGAAATGCTAGATGCGTCTGAGAACAAAGGTACTGCGGTTAAGAAACGTGAAGACGTTCACCGCATGGCTGACGCTAACAAAGCGTTCGCACATTACCGCTGGTAATACCTTTATAGTGCTGCAAGGTTCCTTGCAGCACTTCTTTAGTTCCTATGCGTATGCTAGGAACTATTGCTATTTCTAGAGGGGGGCTTTTTTAGCAACCAGTCTGGGTATAGCAATAGTCCCTAAGTCTCTAAGTCTCTAAGTAAAGAGGATTCAACCGTGGCTCGTAAAACTCCTATTGAGCGCTACCGTAATATCGGTATTGTTGCTCACGTAGATGCAGGTAAAACAACCACAAGTGAACGTATTCTGTTCTATACCGGTCTCTCTCATAAAATCGGCGAAGTTCACGATGGTGCAGCAACCATGGACTGGATGGAGCAAGAGCAAGAACGTGGTATCACAATCACTTCAGCAGCAACTACTACGTTTTGGCGTGGTATGGAAGCGCAATTCCCAGATCACCGTATCAACATCATCGACACTCCTGGACACGTAGACTTTACTATCGAAGTAGAACGCTCTTTGCGTGTTCTTGATGGTGCAGTGGTTGTGTTCTGTGGCTCATCAGGTGTTGAACCTCAATCAGAGACAGTATGGCGTCAAGCTGATAAGTACCACGTCCCACGTATGGTTTTCGTTAACAAAATGGACCGTACAGGCGCAGACTTCCTGCGTGTCATTGAGCAGATTAAGGATCGCTTAGGTGCGACACCTGTTCCTATTCAATTGAACATTGGTGCTGAAGAAAACTTCCAAGGCGTTGTCGATCTCATCAAGATGAAGGCAATTAACTGGAACGAAGCTGATCAAGGCATGACGTTCACATACGAAGATATCCCAGCAGACATGCAAGAAATGGCTGAGGAATATCGTACAGAGCTTATTGAAGCAGCGGCGGAAGCCTCTGAAGAGCTAATGGACAAATACCTCGAAGAAGGTGAATTGTCTGAAGCAGAGATCAAACAAGGCCTGCGTACTCGTACCCTTAATAACGAAATTGTACTTGCTACCTGTGGTAGTGCGTTCAAAAACAAAGGTGTACAAGCAGTTCTTGACGCAGTAGTCGATTTCCTTCCGTCTCCGGTTGATGTTCCTGCAATTAAAGGTATCGACGAAGATGAGAACGAAGTAGAGCGTCATGCTGACGACAACGAACCGTTTTCTGCACTTGCATTTAAGATCGCAACTGACCCATTCGTTGGTACTTTAACCTTTATCCGTGTTTATTCAGGCGTGGTTGAGAGTGGAAAAACCGCTTACAACTCGGTGAAGAAGCAACGTGAACGCCTAGGGCGCATTGTTCAAATGCACTCAAATAAGCGTGAAGAAGTCAAAGAAGTACGAGCTGGTGATATCGCAGCCATAATTGGCTTAAAAGAAGTGACTACCGGTGAAACCCTATGTGATCAGAACCATAAGATTGTTCTTGAGCGCATGGAGTTCCCAGATCCAGTTATCCAGATCGTTGTAGAGCCAAGCTCGCAAGCCGATCAAGATAAAATGGCGATTGCACTGGCGAAGTTGGCTGCAGAAGATCCGTCTTTCCGTGTGGAAACCGACGATGAAACAGGGCAAGTACTGATTTCTGGCATGGGTGAGCTTCACCTAGACATCATTGTCGACCGTTTAAAGCGTGAATTCAGCGTGGCTTGTAATGTGGGTAACCCGCAAGTGGCTTATCGTGAAACGATTCGCGGTTCAGCGAAAGCTGAAGGTAAGTTTATCCGTGAACATGGTGGTAAAGGTCAATACGGTCACGTATGGCTGAAACTAGAGCCATCAGAAGTTGGCGAAGGCTTTGTCTTCGTGAATGAAATTGATGATGGAACTGTACCAAAAGAGTTTATTGCATCAGTCGCGAAAGGCGTTGAAGAGCAAATGAACAATGGTGTGCTTGCTGGCTATCCTGTTCTGGATATCAAAGCTACACTATATGACGGTTCTTACCACGAAACAGATTCAAGTGAGATGGCGTTTACAATCGCTGCCTCTATGGCTTTCAGATCTGGTGCACTTGAAGCGCAACCGGTTCTGCTTGAGCCTATGATGAAAGTTGAAGTAACAACTCCAGAAGACTGGATGGGTGATGTTGTTGGCGATATTAACCGTCGTCGCGGCATCATTGAAGGTATGGACGAGGGGACAGCTGGCCTGAAGATAATTCGTGCACAAGTTCCGTTGTCTGTCATGTTCGGTTACTCAACTGATTTACGTTCTGCGACACAAGGCCGTGCTTCTTACTCTATGGAGTTTAGTGAGTACGCTGAAGTGCCTAACAATGTTGCAAAAGCTATCATTGCAGAGCGTGGTTAATACCCGGATGGGCTAACTGCTAAATAATCGATATTTTTTTGGCAGAACGGCTCGACCAAATATTGCGCTAACGCGAGTTGGCGCATAAAATAGCAAATTCTGGCGCGTCTCGATCAATAATGATCGTGGCGAATCATAACTAGGAAGGAACACGATCGTGTCTAAAGAAAAATTTGAACGTACGAAACCGCACGTAAACGTTGGTACTATCGGCCACGTTGACCACGGTAAAACAACTCTAACTGCTGCAATCTGTACTACTCTAGCTAAAGTGTACGGCGGTGAAGCGAAAGACTTCGCATCTATCGATAACGCTCCAGAAGAGCGTGAGCGCGGTATCACAATCGCAACTTCTCACGTTGAGTACGACACTCCAACTCGTCACTACGCACACGTAGACTGTCCAGGACACGCGGATTATGTTAAGAACATGATCACAGGTGCTGCACAGATGGACGGTGGTATCCTAGTTGTAGCTGCGACAGATGGCCCAATGCCACAAACTCGTGAGCACATCCTACTAGGCCGTCAGGTTGGTATCCCATACATCATCGTATTCATGAACAAATGTGACATGGTTGACGATGAAGAGCTACTAGAACTAGTAGAAATGGAAGTTCGTGAACTTCTTTCTGAGTACGAATTCCCAGGTGATGACCTACCAGTAATCCAAGGTTCAGCTCTTGGCGCACTAAACGGCGAGAAGCAATGGGAAGACAAAATCGTTGAGCTTGCAGAAGCACTAGATTCTTACATTCCAGAGCCAGAGCGTGCAGTAGACCAACCATTCCTACTACCGATTGAAGACGTATTCTCAATCCAAGGTCGTGGTACAGTTGTAACTGGTCGTATCGAGCGCGGTATCCTAACAGTAGGTGACGAAGTAGAAATCGTAGGTATCAAAGATACTACAGTAACTACTTGTACTGGTGTTGAAATGTTCCGTAAGCTTCTAGACGAAGGTCGTGCGGGTGAGAACGTTGGTGCACTTCTACGTGGTACTAAGCGTGACGAAGTAGAGCGTGGTCAAGTACTAGCGGCTCCTAAGTCAATCAACCCACACACTAAGTTTGAGTCAGAAGTATACGTACTTTCTAAAGACGAAGGCGGCCGTCACACTCCATTCTTCAAGGGCTACCGTCCACAGTTCTACTTCCGTACAACGGACGTAACTGGTGACATCACTCTTCCAGAAGGCGTAGAAATGGTAATGCCAGGCGACAACGTTCAAATGACTGTTGAACTAATCGCTCCAATCGCAATGGACGAAGGTCTACGTTTCGCTATCCGTGAAGGTGGCCGTACAGTAGGTGCTGGTGTTGTTGCTAAGATCTTCGACTAATTCTTAGGAATTAATTCGAGATTGCGGTAATCGCATTAAAAAGGGAGGCTTAGGCTTCCCTTTTTTATTTTTGGTTATAAGCGCTAAGCGTGCGCTCCGATACTAACTTACTGAAAACCAGTCGATAAAAATCGTCCTTCTACGGTTGTCTTTTCTTTTTTATGCTAACTCTTTGAATCTATGCCGCTGCGCTCTTATGAATATAACTAAATGTTCTGGTTAAATCATCAATACAACTGGTAACGATAACAATTCTTGTTTATATTTAATTTCGTAAGTTGTATTAGGATTTAGTTGTTATGTATGTTTGTCTTTGTCACGGTATATCTGATAAGAAAATTAGGAAGTTAGCGATAGACGAAGGCATCACAGATATTAGAGGTATCAAGAAGTGTACTGCTTTAGGCAGCCAATGTGGTAAATGCGTGAAGCTAACCAAAGAAATTTTAGCCGAAACTCAATACTTACAAGTGCAAAAAGCAAGCTAACAGCAGCTTTCCTTTTTTGACACCTTCTTATTTGGTTCTACATTTATAAGAGCCAAACAGGAGGGTATTTGTCATGAAAGGCGATCCAATCATTATTCAACACCTCAATAAAATACTCGGCAACGAGCTCGTCGCGATAAACCAATATTTTTTGCATGCTCGCATGTATAAGGACTGGGGCTTAAAACACCTCGCCGATAAGGAATACCATGAGTCGATTGACGAGATGAAGCATGCCGATCACCTCATCGAACGAATTCTGTTTCTTGAAGGACTGCCAAATCTACAAGATTTGGGCAAGTTAATGATCGGGGAAGACACTAAAGAGATGTTAGAGTGCGACCTCAAGCTTGAAATGGCCGCAATTCCAGATCTAAAAAATGCCATTGCCTATGCTGAAGACACTCATGATTATGTCTCTAGAGACTTATTCCAAGATATCCTTGAAGATGAAGAAGAGCATGTTGATTGGCTCGAAACACAGTTAGGCTTAATTGACATGACAGGTATCCAAAACTACCTGCAAGCTCAGTATGTTGATGAAGACGATGATTAGTTAACCGCATACACTTTACTAACTATTACTTACAGCCTGCATACTCGAAGCAGGCTGTTTTGTTTTAACTCACATTTTTCTTGCGTAATTTGCTTCCTTTCTGTACTATTCGTGCTCCTTAAAACTCGGTCAATTATCTTTAGTTCCTTGCTTCCTCTGGACGACCGAGCCAATCGTGGAAGCTAATAATCCGTAAGGAGCAAACATGCGTCATTACGAAATCGTATTCATGGTGCACCCAGATCAAAGCGAGCAAGTTGCTGGCATGATCGAGCGTTACACTGGTTCTATCACTGAAGCTGGCGGTACTATCCACCGTCTAGAAGACTGGGGTCGTCGTCAAATGGCTTACCCAATCAACAAGCTTCACAAAGCTCACTACGTTCTAATGAACGTTGAAGCTGACCAAGCTGTTATCGATGAGCTAGAAACTGCTTTCCGTTTCAACGATGCAGTTCTACGTAACATGATCATGCGTACTAAATCTGCTATCACTGAGCAATCTATCATGCTTAAGCAAAAAGAAGAGCGTGCAGAGCGTGCTCCTCGTCGCGAAGAGCGTACAGAAGCTAAGCCAGAAGCAGCTGCTGAGTAATTGACTTTATGACCAATCGAATGGAGCTCAGCGGCAGCGTCGTAAAGCCTCCGATTCGAAGCCAAAGTCCTAGTGGGATTGAGCATTGCCGCTTTTGGCTAGAGCATCGTTCCACCGTTCTTGAAGCTGATTTACCAAGGCAAGTGTATTGTCGCATGCCAGTCGTTGTCAGCGGGCATAGGTCAAAAACGTTAACTCAGAATTTAGTTCAAGGTAGTAACATTAAGGTAGGCGGCTTCGTTGCTTATCAGACCGGCCGAAATGGCGTGGGAAAATTAGTGTTGCATGCCGACAACATTACTCAAATTTAAGATCAGGAGATAGCCCATGGCTCGTTTCTTCCGTCGTCGTAAATTCTGCCGTTTCACTGCAGAAGGCGTACAAGAGATTGATTACAAAGACGTAGCAACTCTTAAAAACTACATCACTGAAGCTGGTAAAATCGTACCTAGCCGTATCACTGGCACAAGCGCTAAGTACCAGCGTCAACTAGCTCGCGCTATTAAGCGTTCTCGCTACCTAGCTCTACTACCGTACACTGATAAGCATCAGTAATCGGTCGTTTTATTAAGAAAGAGGATTAAACAATGCAAGTTATTCTACTTGATAAAATCGGTAACCTAGGTGGTCTTGGCGATACAGTTAACGTTAAATCTGGTTACGCTCGTAACTTCCTTATCCCACAGGGTAAAGCAGTTATGGCTACTAAAGGCAACGTTGAAATGTTCGAAGCTCGTCGTGCTGAACTAGAAGCTAAAGTTGCTGAGCAACTAACTGCTGCTGAAGCGCGCGCTGAGAAAGTTAACGCTCTTGAAGCTGTTGTTATCGCTTCTAAAGCTGGTGACGAAGGTAAGCTATTCGGCTCTATCGGTACTCGTGACATCGCTGACGCTATCACAGCGGCAGGCGTTGAAGTTGCTAAGAGCGAAGTTCGTCTTCCTGAAGGCGCTCTACGTAACACTGGTGAGTTCGAAATCAGCATCCAACTTCACTCTGAAGTTTTCGCTGCTATCAACCTACAAGTTGTTGCTGCTGAGTAATCTCAGTACGAGACGAAATCTTCATGCAGAAGATAGTAAAACACCGGTCATTGGCCGGTGTTTTTTTATGACTGAAGAAAACCTAGAGTACGTTTGCCACTTAAGTTAAAAGCTGAACAGGATGTTGACTGAAAAAATCGAGTCAGACTTATCCAGCCCTTCAGGAACCTTATCGTGATAGGTTTGATCGTAGCTGAACTTCAATGCAATATGATCAGTGATATCATTAGTAGCGCTTAAATCTAGATCGGTTCTGGTATTACTGTGACCAGTAACGATAGTTATGTCGGCCGAAAGACTTAAGTGCTCGAGCGCTTGCCATGTCGAAGCGATGTTGCCTCGGAAAATACCTTCTTCGACGATATCTGGAAATACGATTTCATCGTCGTCAATTTCATCTAGGTTTGGCTCTTGATAACGAAAACCTGGGCCCACTTCTACTTCCAACTTGAAGTCATCTGTATAAGAAAACTGGTAACCTAAACCGGCAGAAAGTGTGTAGTCCTTAAAGTAAGCGGTGTATTTAGAATCGTTACCTTGGAAGCTTCCGTATAGGTAAGTTTTTGGGCTTAACTTATAGTCGCTCTGGATACTATAAGTCGATTGGTTTTTGTCTTCTTCACCATCTTTGTACAAGTTGTAGAAGCGCCACTCACCATTGGTACGATAGCGACCAGAAACATACTCAGCATTCATACGAGTATTTAATGATTCTGATTCAGTATTACCATCATGCGCTTGGTAGCCGAATTCAACTTCTGTCGTCCATGGAGAAGGTACTTCAATATCCGTTTGACTTTGTGTGGTGTCTTCCGCGTAAGCAGATGGAATGGCAAGTAGGCTTGCACCAATAAGCCAAAGTTTTTGCACAAAGTACCTCGATGATATGTAAACAGGGTGTTGAATATTAAATTGACCAAATGCTTTCTTGGTCAGTGAACGGTTAATTCTACCTAACTTGAAAACAAACATCTTCATTGTTAATTACAAATGCGTGATTCTCGTTATAATGGGCGGTCATTTTAGTGTTATTGAGTGTAGTCATGGCCGAGCCCAGAATGGATCAGAAAAAGCGCAACAAATCAGATGCCCAGGTGGACGCAATTAAAGTACCACCACATTCATTAGAAGCCGAGCAATCCGTTATTGGTGGTTTGCTGCTGGACAATGAACGCTGGGATACGGTTGCGGAAAAGGTGGTGGCAAAAGATTTTTATAGCCGTCCACACCGTTTGATATTTGAAGCGGTGAAATCGATTCTGGAAGAAAGTAAGCCTCTTGACTTAATAACCCTGTCTGAGTTCCTGGAGCTACGTGAGCAGCTTGAAGATGTGGGTGGCTTTGCCTACCTTGCAGATCTGGCAAAGAACACTCCGAGTGCGGCAAATATTAATGCTTATGCTGATATTGTCGCTGAGCGCGCGCTGGTACGAAACCTAATTGGTGTCGCGAATGAGATCGCTGATGCAGGCTACGATCCACAAGGCCGAAGCTCTGAAGATCTTCTTGATTTGGCTGAGAGTAAAGTTTTTGCGATCGCAGAAGATCGTACTAACGAAAATGAAGGCCCACAGAACGTCGACAACATCCTAGAGAAAACACTAGAGCGTATCGAAATCCTATATAAGACACCTCAAGATGGTGTCACTGGTGTTGATACGGGCTTTACCGATCTCAACAAGAAAACTGCCGGCCTACAGGGCTCTGATTTGATCATTGTCGCGGCACGTCCATCGATGGGTAAAACCACGTTTGCGATGAACTTGTGTGAAAACGCAGCCATGAGTCAAGAAAAGCCGGTACTTATCTTTTCGTTAGAGATGCCAGGCGAACAGCTAATGATGCGTATGTTGGCGTCTTTGTCACGAGTAGACCAAACCAAGATTCGTACTGGCCAATTGGATGACGAAGACTGGGCACGAATTTCATCGACTATGGGTATTCTGATGCAAAAGAAGAATATGTATATCGATGACAGCTCAGGCCTGACACCAACGGAAGTACGTTCGCGCGCACGACGTATTGCGCGTGAGCATGGTGGTCTTTCGATGATCATGGTCGACTACCTTCAGTTGATGCGTGTACCTGCACTTTCTGATAACCGTACTCTAGAAATCGCTGAAATTTCTCGCTCATTGAAGGCGTTGGCAAAAGAGCTGAATGTCCCAGTTGTAGCGCTGTCTCAGCTTAACCGTTCCCTAGAGCAACGTGCGGACAAACGCCCAGTGAACTCGGATCTTCGTGAATCTGGCTCTATCGAGCAGGATGCCGACTTGATCATGTTTATCTATCGTGACGAAGTGTATAACCCTGATAGTTCAATGAAAGGCACGGCGGAAATCATTCTTGGTAAACAGCGTAATGGTCCTATCGGTTCGGTACGTTTGACTTTCCAAGGCCAATGGTCGCGCTTTGACAACTATGCTGGTCCAGCCTTCGATATGGATGATGAATAATCCATGAGTTACATGAAAGCGGCCACGGCGTGTATAGATTTAGCGGCGCTACAACACAACTTAGAGCAAATCAAAACGCAAGCACCACAAAGTAAGGTGATGGCGGTTGTGAAGGCCAATGGCTATGGTCATGGCTTACGCCATATTGCCAAACATGCTTATGGCGCTGATGCGTTTGGTGTTGCTCGTATTGAAGAAGCGCTTCAGTTACGTGCTTGCGGAGTGGTAAAGCCGATTCTGTTGCTGGAAGGCTTTTATTCAGCAGGTGACCTTCCTGTATTGGTGACCAACAACATCCAAACCGTCGTGCACTGTGAAGAACAGTTAAACGCACTTGAAAATACGCAACTTGAAACGCCTGTAGTGGTTTGGTTGAAAGTCGATAGTGGTATGCATCGTTTGGGAGTTCGTCCAGAACAGTACTCAGACTTTGTGGCTCGCTTGAAGGCATGCTCTAACGTAGCTAAGCCATTGCGTTATATGAGCCATTTTGGCTGCGCAGATGAATTGGATAGGCCGATTACTCAGCAGCAAATCGATTTGTTTTTAGCCCTAACCCAAGGTTGCGAAGGGGAACGCTCGTTAGCAGCGTCCGCAGGCTTATTAGCTTGGAGTTCTAGTCACTTGGATTGGGTTCGACCTGGCATCATTATGTATGGAGTTTCTCCATTCAATGACAAAACCGCTTCAGACCTTGGTTTCAAACCCGTGATGACCTTGAAATCGCATTTAATCGCGGTTCGAGATGTAAAAGCCGGGGAAAGCGTTGGATATGGCGGTACTTGGACCAGCGAACGCGACACTAAAGTTGGTGTCATCGCAATTGGTTACGGTGATGGCTATCCTCGTACAGCTCCGAATGGTACACCGGTGTTAGTGAATGGCCGAAAGGTACCGATTGCTGGTAGAGTTTCAATGGATATGTTGACGGTAGATCTCGGCCCTGAAGCTCATGATAACGTTGGTGATGAGGCTGTTCTTTGGGGACAAGCTCTCCCTTCTGAAGAAGTCGCACAACATATTGGAACCATTGCTTACGAATTGGTGACTAAGCTAACGTCACGCGTAGAAATGGAATATGTAAAGTAACCTCTCATGCTATTTAGATTTGCCTGCTTTGGCTTAGCATTGCTGCTAGCGCCCGCTTTGATGGCCAAAGAGAAAGACTCCGCGTTTGTTCCCTTTTATTTCAGTACTGAAACACTGGGTCATACGGTCGGTGTTGCTGGAGTGGCAAAAGGCGTTGGGCAACCACAAGCTGTACTGTTTGGTATGGGGCTCTATTCCGATAAAGACAGCTACGTGGGTTTCTTCTCTGCTCTAAACTATGCCGTCTCAGATAATCTATTAATCAGCTCTCAGCTATATCAAGCACAGTTCAATCAAAACCCATACTACCTAGGCGATCAGGGCAATAACGATTCCATCACTGGTGAAGAGACGGTGACAGATGGCCTTGAAAAAAACTATGAACTTGAGTTCAAGTACTTACTGCCGTGGGGTGAAGTGGCTAAGCATGGAATGCGTGGAGCTTTCATGCCGAACAAAGATGTCTTTTTTGCTTCCCCGGTAGACTCTGGTGTGAGCAGTATTCAGTTCACGCCTTTCTATACCTCACGCGATCTTGCTATCCAATCGGATCAAGAAGTCGCTACGGGTTTTAGCCTAAAGCTAGACTGGGATAATCGTGACAATATCCGTAATACTACCAAAGGCTCACACACATACTTAGACGTGACGGTTGGCGCAGAACGCTGGTCGAGTGAAGATATCTGGACCAAGATTGAATTTCAAAATAGTCACTATTTTGCTTTAGGCCCGCTTGGTGATTTGTTTGACCAGCAAGTATTAGCGTTTGACTTCTATACGGCGGACACACCAACATGGGAAGACTGCGAACAGTCTGGATGTGGGAGACCGCCAGAGCATGAACAGGTTCAGCTTGGCGGGTTATATCGCCTTCGAAGCTATACTGGTGGTCGATATCATGGTCGTTCGGCTATCCACTACTCGGCAGAATATCGTGTGATTCCTGATTGGCAGCCACTAGAAGAAATTCCGGTGATCAACTATTACGATCTTCCTTGGTGGCAATGGGTCCTGTTCATTGACGCCGGACGTGTTGCAGAAGAGTATGACCTGAAAACACTCCATACCGACATGAAGTGGAGTGTCGGTGGGGCGATACGTTTTCAAGTTGAAGGGATTGTCGTGAGAACGGAAATTGCCCAAGGACAAGACGAAGGGCTATTTCGCGTGATGATCAACCAACCATTTTGAGCTGCCTTTAGCTGAGGTCACTCTCCATTTAGAGTCGCGACGACTGTCCGGCTTCCTCCAAAGTCTCGATGCTCTCCCAAGTACACCCCTTGCCATGTCCCTAGTGCCAATCGGCCATTTTGAATAGGGATGGACACACTGCTTCCGAGTAGCGAAGCCTTGATATGTGCAGGCATGTCATCATCCCCTTCATAAGTATGCTGATAATAGGGCGCGCGTTCAGGAACGAATTGATTGAAGTGGCGCTCCATATCGGCCCGAACCGTCGGATCAGCATTTTCATTGAGCGTTAAGCTGGCTGAAGTATGTTGGATAAACAGATGTAATAATCCGACAGATAAAGAGTTGATTTCAGGTAATTGTTGTTCAATTTCATCAGTAATGAGGTGGAAACCACGTTTTTGCGCAGTTAATTGGATCGTTTTCTGAAACCACATAGACAGTTCTCTTGATCGAAAAGTAAAAATAATCGCGTGACTCTAGTCTGAAAGCCTTGAAGTTATAGCCTGTTCAATTAGCATACGTTGTTAACGTGATATACCTCAACAAAGGTGTCATCAAGCTGGGTCATAATTGCGACTTGAAAATTAATTACAAATTTATTGTCTCCAATATCGGGACAATTCTAATATACTTTTTGCTAAATCGGGGATTCTACCCATGGCGGTGATACACGCTATGATTCGTAGAATAAAACCTACTGTAACATCGGGATCGTAACCATGTTGAAAAATATCAATCCAACGCAAACACAAGCTTGGAAAGCGCTAACTGCGCACTTCGAATCTGCACAAGATATGGATCTAAAAGCACTATTTGCCCAAGATTCAGCTCGCTTTGACAACTTCTCTACACGTTTTGGTGCGGACATTCTAGTTGATTACTCTAAGAATCTAATTAACGAAGAAACGTTAAAGCACCTATTTGCTCTAGCAAACGAGACTGAGCTAAAAGCAGCAATTGAAGCGATGTTCAGCGGCGACGCGATCAACAAGACAGAGGATCGTGCAGTACTTCATACCGCACTGCGCAACCGCAGCAACAACCCTGTAATGGTTGATGGCGAAGACGTCATGCCTGCTGTCAATGCTGTACTGGATAAAATGAAATCGTTCACTGACCGTGTTATTGGCGGTGAGTGGAAAGGTTACACAGGTAAAGCGATTACTGACATCGTAAACATCGGTATCGGTGGTTCTGACCTAGGTCCTTACATGGTGACTGAAGCACTAGCACCATACAAAAACCATCTAAACCTACACTTTGTTTCTAACGTTGACGGCACTCACATCGTAGAAACGTTGAAGAAAGTAAACCCAGAAACAACACTATTCCTAGTGGCTTCTAAGACGTTTACCACTCAAGAAACGATGACCAATGCACACAGTGCACGTGATTGGTTCCTAGCTTCCGCTGGTGATGAAGCACACGTTGCTAAGCACTTTGCGGCGCTTTCAACTAATGCTCCTGCGGTATCTGAATTCGGTATCGATACAGACAACATGTTTGAGTTCTGGGATTGGGTTGGTGGTCGTTACTCACTATGGTCAGCAATCGGTCTTTCTATCGCTCTAGCAGTAGGTTACGACAACTTTATTGAGCTACTAGACGGTGCACACGAGATGGATAACCACTTCGCGTCTACTGAGCTAGAAAGCAATATCCCAGTGATCCTTGCGCTGATCGGCCTTTGGTACAACAACTTCCATGGTGCTGAGTCTGAAGCAATTCTACCTTACGATCAGTACATGCACCGTTTTGCCGCTTACTTCCAGCAAGGCAACATGGAATCAAATGGTAAATACGTTGACCGTGACGGCAATGCAGTAACTTACCAAACCGGTCCAATCATTTGGGGTGAGCCAGGTACTAACGGCCAGCACGCGTTCTACCAGTTGATTCACCAAGGCACTAAGCTAATTCCATGTGACTTTATTGCTCCAGCAGTAAGCCACAACCCAGCAGGCGATCATCACCAGAAGCTAATGTCTAACTTCTTTGCTCAAACAGAAGCACTGGCGTTTGGTAAAGACGAAGCGACCGTGAAAGCTGAATTTGCTAAAGCAGGTAAGAGCGAAGAAGAAGCGGCGACACTAGCACCATTCAAAGTATTTGAAGGTAACCGCCCAACTAACTCAATCCTAGTTAAGCAAATTACGCCACGCACTCTAGGTAACCTAATCGCAATGTACGAACACAAGATCTTCGTACAAGGTGTGATTTGGAATATCTTCAGCTTTGACCAGTGGGGTGTTGAGCTAGGTAAACAACTGGCTAACCAAATCCTACCTGAGCTTGCGGATGAGTCTGAAATCAGCTCTCACGATAGCTCAACTAACGGTTTGATTAACGCATTTAAAGCGTTTAAAGCGTAAAGGTACATGTCGAAGTAAGGAGCCGGCTTGATAGCGGGCTCTTTTTATTTGCTGAAGCTGATTTATTACCCATTAGTTTCAACAAAACAAAAAAAGCTAGCCGGTGGCTAGCTTTTTCAGTTCAAAAGGAAAGCGTTATTCGAAACAGATTTCGATAAATGCATTTCCCCACTGTGAAGAGAAAGGCATGATAATGATCGCACCTTCACACTTATGACGGATAGTGTGACCTTTGCCAGAGACAACAACAGGTGTTGCCATGTCGAAATCAAATCCGCTTTCAGCCAAGATACGTTTCGCACCACCAGTAACCATATTAGTGATTTCACCCACCATATCGGTAACTTCTTCATTCAAGCCATTTGGGCGTTCACCAAGCATGTTCTGCATGATTTCTAGAGCCAAGCTTTCATCAAAAGTGATCGACATAGAACCGCGGCTTTGATCACCAACCATCCCTATTAAGCCAGAAACATCACCACGTGCAATTTCATCTTTCTTTACACGAGGCTTCTGTGGCTTCAATTCCAATGAAGCCATCGTTTTTAGTACATTCATTAACGAAGCTAAAAACGGGTTTACAAATTCAGCGCGCATAACCTTCTTCTGTGTCTATTCTTCTATTTCTGAGGAACACTGCTGGCAAATGCCATGGGATTCAATGACATGATTCGTAATGTTGAATCCGTGTTTCTCTGCATTCTTTGTTAACAAAGTTACCAGACTATCGTCTTGAAGTTCAATAACATTGCTGCAATTGTCGCAAATCAATAGATGTGAGTGGTGCTTATGTGCATTGCACGAACAGCAAGAAATATAGCTGTTTGTGGATTCAACTCGATGGATGAAACCTTGCTCAAGAAGAAAATCTAGAGCTCGGTATACCGTAGGCGGTTTTGCCTGAGGTTCGCTCTCTTTGAGATCTTCTAGAAGCTCGTAAGCACTGGATGCTTTTTTGTTGGCGCAAATCAGTTCAAAAACTCTTTTACGCTGCGGGGTGAGCCTAACCCCTCTTGCAACACATATTTCTTCGATTTGCTTAAGTAGCGTTTGGTCCAAATTAATCACCATAACCATTGGACTTTATTAATAATATACTATTTTAAGATAATTATCGTTTATCAAACCATCTTATTTGTCCTCTAAGCTGCGTCTCTTCAGCTTGTATATGAGGAAATCTCTGAACATAAGTTACCCTAAATAGGACGAAAACGATACCTAGAAGATAAGTTGGCGATTGATCTGAGAAGTGATTACAATACGGCGCTTCACTTTTGTCCTTACAAAACGTGATCTGTGATTTACTTATTTAGGATACTTAGCCATGACTCACTCATGCCGACTTTCTGTTGCACCAATGCTTGATTGGACAGATCGCCACTGTCGATACTTCCATCGTTTGTTGTCTAGTCAAACATTGCTTTATACAGAGATGGTAACAACGGGCGCGATTATTCATGGTAAAGGTGATTTTCTTGCTTACAACCAAGAAGAGCACCCAGTAGCACTGCAGCTAGGAGGCTCTAACCCACAAGACTTAGCGACGTGTGCTAAGTTGGCTCAGGAACGTGGTTATGATGAAGTGAACTTGAATGTAGGTTGCCCATCGGATCGTGTGCAAAATGGCCGCTTTGGTGCTTGTTTAATGGGGGAACCACAGTTAGTTGCAGATTGTGTGGCGTCAATGAAAGAAGTCGTCGATATACCGGTCACAGTCAAAACTCGCATCGGCATTGATGATCAGGACTCTTATGAGTTTCTGACAGACTTTGTGTCAACCGTATCGGAAAAAGGTGGCTGTGAGCAGTTCACTATTCACGCTCGTAAAGCTTGGTTGAGTGGCTTAAGCCCGAAAGAGAACCGAGAAATCCCACCATTGGATTACCCAAGGGCTTACCAGCTAAAGAAAGATTTTTCCCATTTAGTGATTGCGGTTAATGGTGGCATTAAAACGCTTGATGAATCGTTAGAACACCTCGAGCATTTAGACGGTGTGATGATTGGTCGTGAAGCATATCAAAGCCCATTTTTGCTGGCTGAGGTCGATCAACGCATTTTTGGCCTAGATACACCTATCAAAAAACGCAGCCAAGTGGTTGAGGAAATGTACCCTTATATAGAAGAACAATTGGCAAAGGGCGCATACCTTGGTCATATTACTCGTCATATGTTGGGTTTATTCCAAAATATGCCAGGTGCTCGTCAATGGCGTCGATATATCAGCGAAAATGCGCATAAGAAAGGTGCCGGTATTGAAGTGGTTGAAACCGCTTTAGCGAAAATTCCGAAAGAGCTGAATGTGTAAATATGACCATATTTAGTGGTTAAATTTACCGATGTTAACGTTGAGGCCGATGATGTTTTTATACGTCATCGGCTTCTTTTTTTCTAAGTGATTGAAAAATATCGATAGTTATAAGCTGGCCCAATATCTGCAATCTTTTGAGAGAGAAAGATAGGAGAGGTTTTATGTTAGAGCTTATTTTTGTATTGGTATTCATTGCGACGTTGTTAGTGACAGGTTTGACTATGGTGACTGTTTTCGTTGCAACGGGTGTTGCGCTGCTGGTGATGATGTTGCTGGGCATGATTGGAGCGGTCATTAAACTGGTGCCCTGGCTAATTGTGATTGCATTAGGTGTGTGGTTTTTCAAAAGCTTTGTTTACAGCCCGAGATAATTTGTAAAACGATCCCCCTTATCCTGATGACATTCTGTGCTATTATTCCCGCCAGATTTTGATGACAACAAGTAGCCGATTACTTCAGGAGCTAAACAGGATGAATATTTGCAGACTGGCGATTGCTTTGGGCGGGGTTATGCTTGCCTCTTCTGCTTACGCTGAATCGCCATATCGTTTCAGTGTAGGCGCAGAGCATTGGTGGGGGAGCACCAAAGTGAATGAAGTGCGCAAAGATGATGCATCTATCCCATCTTTCAATGCATCTTTCGAGCATGATCTTCCATACTTGCCAGATGTTAGCTTCCGCTACACTAGTGTTGACGCTGATTACATGGCGTTTGATAAGTATGACTTTACGTTTTATTACTCGCTGATTGATCACGATTTGCTTCACTTTGATGCGGGTATTGCTCTTAGTCAGTTTTCTAACTCAAAGTATGTAGCGACAGTGGGTACGCCGAATACTGACACATTCGATGAACTAACTTGGAACTGGTACGGTAAGGCAGCGATCAATATCGATGGGACGAACTTCGATATTATTGGTCAAATCGATTTTGGTGATAGCAAAGGGTTAAAAACGACTGATATGGTTGCAGGTGGCCAGTACCGTTGGCAGCTGCCATCAGGTGAATTAGCACTGAAAGGTGGTTATCGCGTAATTGATATTGAATCAGACCAATTTGAAGTCGATGTAGGTGGCCATAAACCATTCATCTTTGTTGATGGCTGGTTTGTCGGAGCTGAATACGTTTTTTAGCGTACCGCTACTAAAGTTTCTTAAAACGCCGCTTTATTAAGCGGCGTTTTTTTATATCTAATCATTATATGGAAAAGGATTTTGTTAGCAGTTTGGCGGGAATGAACCATGCTTACTGAGCAAGACTTGTAATGTAAAGCAATGGAAGCTGTTTACTATGACAATTACTGAGCTACGTACTCTGTATAGAGATGACAAGCTAGTTGAAGCTATCATCGAACCCTCTGTGCAAGAGGGGAGTTGGATTGTTGAGTTTCGTCACGCTAGAGGTGGGTTTGTATTACTAACCGACTCTCATGGGGAAGAATGCCACTATATGGACTTAGATTTAGCATCAAAGTCTGCCATGGCTGTGGGTTTTAAACAGGTGAGAGTTGAAGCCAAATAGCACCTAGCCACTCGATTACCTCCTTTTCTTACTTCCAAAAAGTTATAAAACATACTTATCTATTCTTTCTTGTTATTAAAAAGAGTGGTTAATCTATCGTCACGCAATGAATAGGGATGTCGTGACTATGTCTTCTCAAAAGAAAGTGTCATCAGGAAGCACTAATGATCTGGCTGGATTAACAGCCCCTCTTAATCAGCAGCAACTAGGTCAGTTGCAGCAAACCGTATCTGAACTATCTCCAAATCAACTTGCCTGGGTAAGTGGTTATTTCTGGGGGCTAAGTCAAGCTCAAACTTCTGGTGCATCGGCACCAATCACTCAAGCTGCTGCGACGGTTGCTTCAAAACCTGCTGGCAAGCTCACCATTATCTATGCATCTCAAACTGGTAATGCAAAAGGTGTAGCTGAATCGCTTGAAAACGAAGCTCGTCAGGCTGGCATTGAAGCTCAGCTATACGATGCTAGTGATTACAAAGGGAAGAGCCTCGCGAAAGAAACTCATGTCATTATCGTGGCATCGACTAACGGTGAAGGTGAAGCACCCGATAATGCGATTGAGTTGCACGAGTTCTTACAATCTAAGAAAGCGCCAAAACTGCCAAACCTTAAATATGGTGTTATTGGACTTGGTGATTCTAGTTACGAATTCTTCTGTCAAACGGGTAAAGACTTCGATTCTTACCTCGCTAAGTTGGGCGCGACATCTTTTATCGATCGTATCGACTGTGATGTGGATTACGAAGCTCCAGCGTCAGAATGGCGCAGTAAGGCTCTTGATCTTGTACAGGAAGAGCTAGCGTCAGGTAGTGAAGCTGAAGTCGTGCAATTACCGGTTGGCCAAGCGGCAGCTGGACACTCGCAATACACTAAGCAAAACCCGTATACAGCAACGTTATTGACGAGCCAAAAAATCACGGGTCGTGATTCGGGTAAAGATGTTCGTCATATCGAGATTGATCTTGAAGAGTCGGGCATTACATACCAACCAGGCGATGCGTTAGGGGTCTGGTACGAAAACAGCTCTGATCTAGCCAATGAAATCCTAGCTAAAGTGGGCTTGTCAGGTGTTGAAAGTGTTGAAGTCGATGGTGAAAGCCTCTCTATTCATAGTGCGCTTGTAAGTAAATACGAAATTACGACGTCTAATCCACAGCTCGTGACTAAATTTGCAGAGCTATCTGGCAGTAAAAAACTGCAAAAGCTGGTGGAAGATAAGGACAAACTGCGCGAATACGCAGGAAATACTCAAGTTGTCGACGTTATTGCTGAAAAGAAAACCAAGCTATCGGCAGAAGAATTAGTTGGGCTACTTCGCCGTTTGACGCCGCGCTTATATTCTATCGCTTCGGCGCAAAGTGAAGTCGACGAAGAAGTTCACTTAACCGTTGGACTGGTTGAATACCAAAAAGGTGATTCGACTCGCTATGGTGGTGCGTCAAGCTACCTTGCACAGCGCCTTGAAGAAGGCGGTGAAGTTAAAGTCTTTATCGAAAACAACAACAACTTTAAGTTACCTCAAGATGATAGTGTGCCAGTTATCATGATTGGTCCAGGTACAGGAATAGCTCCGTTCCGCAGCTTTATTCAAGAGCGAGACAATCGTGATGCAGAAGGTAAAAACTGGTTGTTCTTTGGCGATCGTACTTTCACGCAGGATTTCCTATATCAAGTGGAGTGGCAGAAGTACCTGAAGTCTGGCTTGGTAAATCGATTGGACGTCGCCTTTAGCCGTGATCAGCATGAGAAAGTCTATGTACAACATCGCATCCTAGAGCAAGCTGGACAGGTATGGCAGTGGATTCAAGAGGGGGCCTACTTATACGTGTGTGGTGATGCGACACGTATGGCTAAAGATGTCCATGAAGCCTTCATCGCTGTGGCTGAACAAGAAGGCAAGATGTCTCGTGATGATGCCGAGGAATTCATTAATAACTTACGTAAAGAAAAACGCTATCAAAGGGATGTGTACTAATGAGCAAGCAAGATGTATTTGAACAGGAAGTTTTGGGTCAAGTGCTTGGTCCATTAGCTGACAATGAGCGTTTAAAGCGTGAAAGTAACTTTCTTCGCGGAACGATAGAGCAGGACTTACAAGATCGTATTACTGGTGGATTTACTGCTGATAACTTTCAATTGATCCGCTTCCACGGTATGTATCAACAGGATGACCGTGATATCCGCAACGAGCGTGCTAAGCAAAAGCTAGAGCCATTGCATAATGTGATGCTGCGTGCTCGTATGCCTGGTGGGATCATTACACCTAAGCAATGGTTAGCGATCGATAAGTTTGCTACTGAGCATACAATGTATGGAAGTTTACGTTTAACTACACGTCAGACGTTCCAGTTTCACGGTGTGTTAAAGCCAAATATTAAGTTGATGCACCAGACACTCAATAGTATTGGTATCGATTCGATTGCTACCGCGGGCGATGTTAACCGAAATGTGTTGTGTACGACTAACCCCGTTGAGTCAGAGCTACATCAAGAAGCTTATGAGTGGGCCAAGAAAATCAGTGAGCACCTACTACCAAAAACTAAAGCCTATGCTGAGATTTGGTTGGATGGTGAAAAAGTTGAGTCGACGGATGAAGAACCAATTTTGGGTAGCAACTACTTACCACGTAAATTCAAAACCACAGTAGTGATCCCACCGCAAAATGATGTTGATGTACATGCTAATGACCTCAACTTCGTTGCGATAGCAGACAACGGTAAGCTGGTGGGCTTTAACGTATTGGTTGGTGGTGGTCTTGCTATGACCCATGGTGATACGTCTACTTACCCACGTAAAGCGGATGATCTTGGGTTCATTCCTTTGGAAAAAACACTCGATGTAGCAGCAGCCGTTGTTACAACGCAGCGTGATTGGGGTAACCGCTCTAATCGTAAAAACGCAAAGACCAAATACACGCTAGACAGAGTGGGTACTGATGTATTTAAAGCTGAAGTCGAAAAGCGTGCAGGTGTAGAATTTGAAGCGAGCCGACCATACGAATTTACTGACCGAGGTGACCGCATCGGTTGGGTGGAAGGAATCGATGGTAAATATCACTTAGCGCTGTTTATTGAAAATGGTCGTTTGTTGGATTACCCAGGAAAACCTCTTAAAACAGGTGTTGCTGAAATCGCTAAGGTGCATAAAGGCGATTTCCGAATGACGGCTAACCAGAATCTAATTGTGGCTGGTGTAGCGAAAAGTCAAAAAGCGAAGATCGAGAAGATCGCGCGTGAGCACGGCTTAATGGATGACGCGATCAGTGAACAACGCAAAAATTCGATGGCCTGTGTGGCGTTTCCTACTTGTCCTTTGGCAATGGCTGAAGCCGAGAGATTCTTACCTGAATTCGTTACAGATGTAGAAGGCCTTCTAGAGAAGCACCAGTTACCCAAAGAAGACAACATCATTTTACGTGTGACTGGTTGCCCAAATGGTTGTGGACGTGCAATGTTGGCGGAAATTGGCCTAGTAGGTAAAGCGCCTGGTCGTTACAACCTGCATTTGGGTGGCAACCGTGCAGGTACTCGTGTGCCTAAGATGTACAAAGAAAACATCACTGAGCAGCAAATCCTCGAAGATATCGATCAACTGATTGGGCGTTGGGCGGCAGAGCGCGAAGAAAATGAAGGCTTTGGCGACTTTACTATCCGAGCAGGAATCATTGCTGAGGTCATTAACTCAAAGAGGGATTTTCATGCTTAATTCTGTAGCTTCTAAACCGAAGTTGGCAGAACTGCTCTCATTAACTAAGACGGAGCAAATACTCCGTCTTGCTGAGATTAACGGTGAGCTCGAACGTCTTACCGCTCAGCAAAGAGTTGAATGGGCATTGAATAACTTAGAAGGGACACATGTTGTTTCGTCCAGTTTTGGTATTCAAGCTGCAGTGATGCTGCACTTAGTCACTCAAGTAAAACCAGATATTCCAGTTATCCTTACCGATACAGGTTATCTATTTCCTGAAACCTACCGCTTTATTGATCAGTTGAGTCAGCAGTTGACCCTGAACTTGAAAGTATATAGCTCTTTAGACAGCCCTAATTGGCAAGAAGCACGTTACGGTAAACTGTGGGAGCAAGGTATAGAAGGAATTGAGAAGTACAACAAGCTAAATAAAGTAGAGCCGATGCGCCGCGCATTGGATGAACTTGAAGTGGGTACTTGGTTTTCTGGATTACGTCGTGAGCAATCAGATTCAAGAGCACACCTACCGATTTTGTCGATCCAAAATGGTGTGTTTAAGTTTCTACCGGTAATCGACTGGAGTAACAAAGATGTTCATTACTATCTAGAAGAGCATGGCCTGTCTTATCATCCTCTAAGAGAAGAGGGGTACCTGTCGGTGGGTGATACGCACACGACTAAAAAATGGGAACCGGGTATGACAGAGCAAGAAACTCGTTTCTTTGGTCTTAAAAGAGAATGTGGTCTCCATGAAGATGATGGGGAACAGTATGGCTCAGGTATCTAGTATTGGTACATGAAGATAAAAAGCCGCGTAAGCGGCTTTTTTATCTCCAGAGGGAGCTGTGTGAACGACTGTCTGTGGATAACTTTGGGGTTAACCTGTTTGTCATATATGGGTAAATATGGATAAATAGCGCTTTGAATGAAAATGTAGCGATTAGAGCTTATTTTTGCAATTTTTGAAAAATAACGCTTGCCAATGTGATATCGATCTCTATAATGCCTCCTCGTTGACGCAGCAAGGGCCCACGGGCAGCAAAGCTTAGTTAGCAAGGTCAAAAGGAAATAGAAATCTTCATTTGCCTTTAGTTTTAGAAAATGAAATTAAATGCAAAAAAGTGTTTGACACTGAAGATTATCTCGCTAGAATGGCCGCCTCTTCCGAAGTGACTTAAGTCACAAAGAAGAAACGCTCTTTAACAATTTAAACCTATCAATCTGTGTGGGCACTCGTTGATGATAATCCAATTAGAAACTTCGGTTTCAAATTAGGTTTCAATGAAACGAAGTGACCATTGAATCTTCGGATTCAGCACAGTCAATTCAAACATTACTTTATGTAATGTTCAGTATTCATTGAGCCGACAAAATCTTAAATTGAAGAGTTTGATCATGGCTCAGATTGAACGCTGGCGGCAGGCCTAACACATGCAAGTCGAGCGGAAACGAGTTAACTGAACCTTCGGGGAACGTTAACGGCGTCGAGCGGCGGACGGGTGAGTAATGCCTAGGAAGTTGCCCAGTAGAGGGGGATAACCATTGGAAACGATGGCTAATACCGCATAACCTCTTCGGAGCAAAGCAGGGGACCTTCGGGCCTTGCGCTATTGGATACGCCTAGGTGGGATTAGCTAGTTGGTGAGGTAATGGCTCACCAAGGCGACGATCCCTAGCTGGTCTGAGAGGATGATCAGCCACACTGGAACTGAGACACGGTCCAGACTCCTACGGGAGGCAGCAGTGGGGAATATTGCACAATGGGCGAAAGCCTGATGCAGCCATGCCGCGTGTGTGAAGAAGGCCTTCGGGTTGTAAAGCACTTTCAGCAGTGAGGAAGGCATTAAGATTAATACTCTTGGTGTTTGACGTTAGCTGCAGAAGAAGCACCGGCTAACTCCGTGCCAGCAGCCGCGGTAATACGGAGGGTGCGAGCGTTAATCGGAATTACTGGGCGTAAAGCGCATGCAGGTGGTGGATTAAGTCAGATGTGAAAGCCCGGGGCTCAACCTCGGAACTGCATTTGAAACTGGTTCACTAGAGTACTGTAGAGGGGGGTAGAATTTCAGGTGTAGCGGTGAAATGCGTAGAGATCTGAAGGAATACCGGTGGCGAAGGCGGCCCCCTGGACAGATACTGACACTCAGATGCGAAAGCGTGGGGAGCAAACAGGATTAGATACCCTGGTAGTCCACGCCGTAAACGATGTCTACTTGGAGGTTGTGGCCTTGAGCCGTGGCTTTCGGAGCTAACGCGTTAAGTAGACCGCCTGGGGAGTACGGTCGCAAGATTAAAACTCAAATGAATTGACGGGGGCCCGCACAAGCGGTGGAGCATGTGGTTTAATTCGATGCAACGCGAAGAACCTTACCTACTCTTGACATCCAGAGAACTTTCCAGAGATGGATTGGTGCCTTCGGGAACTCTGAGACAGGTGCTGCATGGCTGTCGTCAGCTCGTGTTGTGAAATGTTGGGTTAAGTCCCGCAACGAGCGCAACCCTTATCCTTGTTTGCCAGCGAGTAATGTCGGGAACTCCAGGGAGACTGCCGGTGATAAACCGGAGGAAGGTGGGGACGACGTCAAGTCATCATGGCCCTTACGAGTAGGGCTACACACGTGCTACAATGGCGCATACAGAGGGCGGCGAGCCAGCGATGGTCAGCGAATCCCAAAAAGTGCGTCGTAGTCCGGATTGGAGTCTGCAACTCGACTCCATGAAGTCGGAATCGCTAGTAATCGTAGATCAGAATGCTACGGTGAATACGTTCCCGGGCCTTGTACACACCGCCCGTCACACCATGGGAGTGGGCTGCAAAAGAAGTGGGTAGTTTAACCTTCGGGAGGACGCTCACCACTTTGTGGTTCATGACTGGGGTGAAGTCGTAACAAGGTAGCCCTAGGGGAACCTGGGGCTGGATCACCTCCTTATACGATGATTATTGCGATGAGTGTTCACACAGATTGATATGGTTTAAGAAGTTTAAGAGATAGAGATGTCCCCCAAGACATTTCGCACTAGTGTCCCGTTCGTCTAGAGGCCTAGGACACCGCCCTTTCACGGCGGTAACAGGGGTTCGACTCCCCTACGGGATACCATCTTTAAGTGTTCTTTTTTCCTTAGAACAGAAAGTAGAATCTTTAAAAATGGTTACTTCCTTTGAAGTGATTAGCTCTTTAACAATTTGGAAAGCTGACGAATAACATTTGATTGATGTTATTCAAATAAAAGTTCTCAAACCTATGTCTCTTAGAGATGTAGGTACCAACACACATTCAAGTGTTCTTGGGAATAACTTTCGAGTTATTCATATTTGAGTCCGGCAAAATCGAATGTCTCTCGCTCATTCAAATAATGAGAGACACACCTTGGTTGTTTGCCATACGTAAAGACCCCTTCGGGTTGTATGGTTAAGTGACTAAGCGTACACGGTGGATGCCTTGGCAGTCAGAGGCGATGAAGGACGTATTAACTTGCGATAAGCCCAGATTAGGTAGTAAAAACCACTTGAGTCTGGGATTTCCGAATGGGGAAACCCAACTGCATAAGCAGTTACTGTTAACTGAATACATAGGTTAACAGGGCGAACCCGGGAACTGAAACATCTAAGTACCCGGAGGAGTAGAAATCAACCGAGATTCCGAAAGTAGCGGCGAGCGAAATTGGATTAGCCCTTAAGCTTTTAATGATGCAGGTGAAGAGTCTGGAAAGTCTCGCGATACAGGGTGATAGCCCCGTAACCGACACATCATAATCAGTGAAATCGAGTAGGGCGGGACACGTGATATCCTGTCTGAATATGGGGGGACCATCCTCCAAGGCTAAATACTACTGACTGACCGATAGTGAACCAGTACCGTGAGGGAAAGGCGAAAAGAACCCCTGTGAGGGGAGTGAAATAGAACCTGAAACCGTGTACGTACAAGCAGTAGGAGCACCTTCGTGGTGTGACTGCGTACCTTTTGTATAATGGGTCAGCGACTTATATTCAGTCAAGTCAAGGTTAACCGATTAGGGGAGCCGTAGAGAAATCGAGTCTTAACTGGGCGTCGAGTTTCTGGATATAGACCCGAAACCAGGTGATCTAGCCATGGGCAGGTTGAAGGTTGAGTAACATCAACTGGAGGACCGAACCGACTAATGTTGAAAAATTAGCGGATGACTTGTGGCTAGGGGTGAAAGGCCAATCAAACCTGGAGATAGCTGGTTCTCCCCGAAATCTATTTAGGTAGAGCCTCGGACGAATACTACTGGGGGTAGAGCACTGTTAAGGCTAGGGGGTCATCCCGACTTACCAACCCTTTGCAAACTCCGAATACCAGTAAGTACTATCCGGGAGACACACGGCGGGTGCTAACGTCCGTCGTGGAGAGGGAAACAACCCAGACCGCCAGCTAAGGTCCCAAAGTATAGCTAAGTGGGAAACGATGTGGGAAGGCTTAGACAGCTAGGATGTTGGCTTAGAAGCAGCCATCATTTAAAGAAAGCGTAATAGCTCACTAGTCGAGTCGGCCTGCGCGGAAGATGTAACGGGGCTAAGCTATACACCGAAGCTGCGGCAATGCGATTTATCGCATTGGGTAGGGGAGCGTTCTGTAAGCCGTTGAAGGTGGGTTGTAAAGCCTGCTGGAGGTATCAGAAGTGCGAATGCTGACATGAGTAACGATAAAGGGGGTGAAAAACCTCCTCGCCGGAAGACCAAGGGTTCCTGTCCAACGTTAATCGGGGCAGGGTAAGTCGACCCCTAAGGCGAGGCCGAAAGGCGTAGTCGATGGGAAACGGGTTAATATTCCCGTACTTCTTACAATTGCGATGGGGGGACGGAGAAGGCTAGGTGGGCCTGGCGACGGTTGTCCAGGTTCAAGTGCGTAGGCTTAAGAGTTAGGTAAATCCGGCTCTTTTTAAGGCTGAGACACGATGTCGAGCTACTACGGTAGTGAAGTCATTGATGCCATGCTTCCAGGAAAAGCCTCTAAGCTTCAGATTGTAAGGAATCGTACCCCAAACCGACACAGGTGGTCGGGTAGAGAATACCAAGGCGCTTGAGAGAACTCGGGTGAAGGAACTAGGCAAAATGGTACCGTAACTTCGGGAGAAGGTACGCTCTTGACGGTGAAGTCCCTTGCGGATGGAGCTATTGAGAGTCGCAGATACCAGGTGGCTGCAACTGTTTATTAAAAACACAGCACTGTGCAAAATCGTAAGATGACGTATACGGTGTGACGCCTGCCCGGTGCCGGAAGGTTAATTGATGGGGTTAGACTTCGGTCGAAGCTCTTGATCGAAGCCCCGGTAAACGGCGGCCGTAACTATAACGGTCCTAAGGTAGCGAAATTCCTTGTCGGGTAAGTTCCGACCTGCACGAATGGCGTAATGATGGCCACGCTGTCTCCACCCGAGACTCAGTGAAATTGAAATCGCTGTGAAGATGCAGTGTACCCGCGGCTAGACGGAAAGACCCCGTGAACCTTTACTACAGCTTGGCACTGAACATTGAGCCTACATGTGTAGGATAGGTGGGAGGCTTTGAAGACGGTACGCCAGTATCGTTGGAGCCATCCTTGAAATACCACCCTTGTATGTTTGATGTTCTAACTTAGACCCATTATCTGGGTTGAGGACAGTGCCTGGTGGGTAGTTTGACTGGGGCGGTCTCCTCCCAAAGAGTAACGGAGGAGCACGAAGGTGGGCTAATCACGGTTGGACATCGTGAGGTTAGTGCAATGGCATAAGCCCGCTTGACTGCGAGAATGACAATTCGACAGGTGCGAAAGCAGGTCATAGTGATCCGGTGGTTCTGTATGGAAGGGCCATCGCTCAACGGATAAAAGGTACTCCGGGGATAACAGGCTGATACCGCCCAAGAGTTCATATCGACGGCGGTGTTTGGCACCTCGATGTCGGCTCATCACATCCTGGGGCTGAAGTCGGTCCCAAGGGTATGGCTGTTCGCCATTTAAAGTGGTACGCGAGCTGGGTTTAGAACGTCGTGAGACAGTTCGGTCCCTATCTGCCGTGGGCGTTGGAAGATTGAAGGGGGCTGCTCCTAGTACGAGAGGACCGGAGTGGACGAACCTCTGGTGTTCGGGTTGTGTCGCCAGACGCATTGCCCGGTAGCTAAGTTCGGAATCGATAACCGCTGAAAGCATCTAAGCGGGAAGCGAGCCCTGAGATGAGTCTTCCCTGGCGCTTTAAGCGTCCTAAAGGGTTGTTCGAGACTAGAACGTTGATAGGCAGGGTGTGTAAGCGTTGTGAGGCGTTGAGCTAACCTGTACTAATTGCCCGTGAGGCTTAACCATACAACACCCAAGGGGTTTTGATGGACTCAATAGAACATTGAATGTGTATAACTAGAGCTTAAAATCAGTTTTCCGAATTAAGAATTTGCTTGGCGACCATAGCGTTGTGGACCCACCTGATTCCATGCCGAACTCAGAAGTGAAACGCAATAGCGCCGATGGTAGTGTGGGGCTTCCCCATGTGAGAGTAGGACATCGCCAGGCTTTAAATCTCGACTTGTCTCATTGAGACGAGTCAACATAAGGTTTTGAGTAAAAAGCTTAGAATTTTATGTTGACTTTCGAAGTAGAGAGCGTATTATACGCGTCCTGCTTAGGTGCTAAGGCACTGAAAGCCAAGCTCTTTAACAATTTAAACCTATCAATCTGTGTGGGCACTCGTTGATGATAATCCAATTAGAAACTTCGGTTTCAAATTAGGTTTCAATGAAACGAAGTGACCATTGAATCTTCGGATTCAGCACAGTCAATTCAAACATTACTTTATGTAATGTTCAGTATTCATTGAGCCGACAAAATCTTAAATTGAAGAGTTTGATCATGGCTCAGATTGAACGCTGGCGGCAGGCCTAACACATGCAAGTCGAGCGGAAACGAGTTAACTGAACCTTCGGGGAACGTTAACGGCGTCGAGCGGCGGACGGGTGAGTAATGCCTAGGAAGTTGCCCAGTAGAGGGGGATAACCATTGGAAACGATGGCTAATACCGCATAACCTCTTCGGAGCAAAGCAGGGGACCTTCGGGCCTTGCGCTATTGGATACGCCTAGGTGGGATTAGCTAGTTGGTGAGGTAATGGCTCACCAAGGCGACGATCCCTAGCTGGTCTGAGAGGATGATCAGCCACACTGGAACTGAGACACGGTCCAGACTCCTACGGGAGGCAGCAGTGGGGAATATTGCACAATGGGCGAAAGCCTGATGCAGCCATGCCGCGTGTGTGAAGAAGGCCTTCGGGTTGTAAAGCACTTTCAGCAGTGAGGAAGGCATTAAGATTAATACTCTTGGTGTTTGACGTTAGCTGCAGAAGAAGCACCGGCTAACTCCGTGCCAGCAGCCGCGGTAATACGGAGGGTGCGAGCGTTAATCGGAATTACTGGGCGTAAAGCGCATGCAGGTGGTGGATTAAGTCAGATGTGAAAGCCCGGGGCTCAACCTCGGAACTGCATTTGAAACTGGTTCACTAGAGTACTGTAGAGGGGGGTAGAATTTCAGGTGTAGCGGTGAAATGCGTAGAGATCTGAAGGAATACCGGTGGCGAAGGCGGCCCCCTGGACAGATACTGACACTCAGATGCGAAAGCGTGGGGAGCAAACAGGATTAGATACCCTGGTAGTCCACGCCGTAAACGATGTCTACTTGGAGGTTGTGGCCTTGAGCCGTGGCTTTCGGAGCTAACGCGTTAAGTAGACCGCCTGGGGAGTACGGTCGCAAGATTAAAACTCAAATGAATTGACGGGGGCCCGCACAAGCGGTGGAGCATGTGGTTTAATTCGATGCAACGCGAAGAACCTTACCTACTCTTGACATCCAGAGAACTTTTCCAGAGATGGATTGGTGCCTTCGGGAACTCTGAGACAGGTGCTGCATGGCTGTCGTCAGCTCGTGTTGTGAAATGTTGGGTTAAGTCCCGCAACGAGCGCAACCCTTATCCTTGTTTGCCAGCGAGTAATGTCGGGAACTCCAGGGAGACTGCCGGTGATAAACCGGAGGAAGGTGGGGACGACGTCAAGTCATCATGGCCCTTACGAGTAGGGCTACACACGTGCTACAATGGCGCATACAGAGGGCGGCGAGCCAGCGATGGTCAGCGAATCCCAAAAAGTGCGTCGTAGTCCGGATTGGAGTCTGCAACTCGACTCCATGAAGTCGGAATCGCTAGTAATCGTAGATCAGAATGCTACGGTGAATACGTTCCCGGGCCTTGTACACACCGCCCGTCACACCATGGGAGTGGGCTGCAAAAGAAGTGGGTAGTTTAACCTTCGGGAGGACGCTCACCACTTTGTGGTTCATGACTGGGGTGAAGTCGTAACAAGGTAGCCCTAGGGGAACCTGGGGCTGGATCACCTCCTTATACGATGATTATTGCGATGAGTGTTCACACAGATTGATATGGTTTAAAAAAGTTTAAGAGACGATACTGGGTCTGTAGCTCAGGTGGTTAGAGCGTTCGCCTGATAAGCGAGAGGTCGGTGGTTCAAGTCCACTCAGACCCACCAATCTTCCTCCCAGGGGATTGGCTGATAGTATCGACACCTTGATGGGGCTATAGCTCAGCTGGGAGAGCGCCTGCCTTGCACGCAGGAGGTCAGCAGTTCGATCCTGCTTAGCTCCACCATCTTTAAGCGCATTAGCGATAGTGTTTTTAAAAATGGTTCTTAAATGAATCTAGCTCTTTAACAATTTGGAAAGCTGACGAATAACATTTGATTGATGTTATTCAAATAAAAGTTCTCAAATCCTATGTCTCTTAGAGATGTAGGTACCAACACACATTCAAGTGTTCTTGGGAATAACTTTCGAGTTATTCATATTTGAGTCCGGCAAAATCGAATGTCTCTCGCTCATTCAAATAATGAGAGACACACCTTGGTTGTTTGCCATACGTAAAGACCCCTTCGGGTTGTATGGTTAAGTGACTAAGCGTACACGGTGGATGCCTTGGCAGTCAGAGGCGATGAAGGACGTATTAACTTGCGATAAGCCCAGATTAGGTAGTAAAAACCATTTGAGTCTGGGATTTCCGAATGGGGAAACCCAACTGCATAAGCAGTTACTGTTAACTGAATACATAGGTTAACAGGGCGAACCCGGGGAACTGAAACATCTAAGTACCCGGAGGAGTAGAAATCAACCGAGATTCCGAAAGTAGCGGCGAGCGAAATTGGATTAGCCCTTAAGCTTTTAATGATGCAGGTGAAGAGTCTGGAAAGTCTCGCGATACAGGGTGATAGCCCCGTAACCGACACATCATAATCAGTGAAATCGAGTAGGGCGGGACACGTGATATCCTGTCTGAATATGGGGGGACCATCCTCCAAGGCTAAATACTACTGACTGACCGATAGTGAACCAGTACCGTGAGGGAAAGGCGAAAAGAACCCCTGTGAGGGGAGTGAAATAGAACCTGAAACCGTGTACGTACAAGCAGTAGGAGCACCTTCGTGGTGTGACTGCGTACCTTTTGTATAATGGGTCAGCGACTTATATTCAGTAGCAAGGTTAACCGATTAGGGGAGCCGTAGAGAAATCGAGTCTTAACTGGGCGTCGAGTTTCTGGATATAGACCCGAAACCAGGTGATCTAGCCATGGGCAGGTTGAAGGTTGAGTAACATCAACTGGAGGACCGAACCGACTAATGTTGAAAAATTAGCGGATGACTTGTGGCTAGGGGTGAAAGGCCAATCAAACCTGGAGATAGCTGGTTCTCCCCGAAATCTATTTAGGTAGAGCCTCGGACGAATACTACTGGGGGTAGAGCACTGTTAAGGCTAGGGGGTCATCCCGACTTACCAACCCTTTGCAAACTCCGAATACCAGTAAGTACTATCCGGGAGACACACGGCGGGTGCTAACGTCCGTCGTGGAGAGGGAAACAACCCAGACCGCCAGCTAAGGTCCCAAAGTATAGCTAAGTGGGAAACGATGTGGGAAGGCTTAGACAGCTAGGATGTTGGCTTAGAAGCAGCCATCATTTAAAGAAAGCGTAATAGCTCACTAGTCGAGTCGGCCTGCGCGGAAGATGTAACGGGGCTAAGCTATACACCGAAGCTGCGGCAATGCGATTTATGCATTGGGTAGGGGAGCGTTCTGTAAGCCGTTGAAGGTGGGTTGTAAAGCCTGCTGGAGGTATCAGAAGTGCGAATGCTGACATGAGTAACGATAAAGGGGGTGAAAAACCTCCTCGCCGGAAGACCAAGGGTTCCTGTCCAACGTTAATCGGGGCAGGGTAAGTCGACCCCTAAGGCGAGGCCGAAAGGCGTAGTCGATGGGAAACGGGTTAATATTCCCGTACTTCTTACAATTGCGATGGGGGGACGGAGAAGGCTAGGTGGGCCTGGCGACGGTTGTCCAGGTTCAAGTGCGTAGGCTTAAGAGTTAGGTAAATCCGGCTCTTTTTAAGGCTGAGACACGATGTCGAGCTACTACGGTAGTGAAGTCATTGATGCCATGCTTCCAGGAAAAGCCTCTAAGCTTCAGATTGTAAGGAATCGTACCCCAAACCGACACAGGTGGTCGGGTAGAGAATACCAAGGCGCTTGAGAGAACTCGGGTGAAGGAACTAGGCAAAATGGTACCGTAACTTCGGGAGAAGGTACGCTCTTGACGGTGAAGTCCCTTGCGGATGGAGCTATTGAGAGTCGCAGATACCAGGTGGCTGCAACTGTTTATTAAAAACACAGCACTGTGCAAAATCGTAAGATGACGTATACGGTGTGACGCCTGCCCGGTGCCGGAAGGTTAATTGATGGGGTTAGACTTCGGTCGAAGCTCTTGATCGAAGCCCCGGTAAACGGCGGCCGTAACTATAACGGTCCTAAGGTAGCGAAATTCCTTGTCGGGTAAGTTCCGACCTGCACGAATGGCGTAATGATGGCCACGCTGTCTCCACCCGAGACTCAGTGAAATTGAAATCGCTGTGAAGATGCAGTGTACCCGCGGCTAGACGGAAAGACCCCGTGAACCTTTACTACAGCTTGGCACTGAACATTGAGCCTACATGTGTAGGATAGGTGGGAGGCTTTGAAGACGGTACGCCAGTATCGTTGGAGCCATCCTTGAAATACCACCCTTGTATGTTTGATGTTCTAACTTAGACCCATTATCTGGGTTGAGGACAGTGCCTGGTGGGTAGTTTGACTGGGGCGGTCTCCTCCCAAAGAGTAACGGAGGAGCACGAAGGTGGGCTAATCACGGTTGGACATCGTGAGGTTAGTGCAATGGCATAAGCCCGCTTGACTGCGAGAATGACAATTCGAGCAGGTGCGAAAGCAGGTCATAGTGATCCGGTGGTTCTGTATGGAAGGGCCATCGCTCAACGGATAAAAGGTACTCCGGGGATAACAGGCTGATACCGCCCAAGAGTTCATATCGACGGCGGTGTTTGGCACCTCGATGTCGGCTCATCACATCCTGGGGCTGAAGTCGGTCCCAAGGGTATGGCTGTTCGCCATTTAAAGTGGTACGCGAGCTGGGTTTAGAACGTCGTGAGACAGTTCGGTCCCTATCTGCCGTGGGCGTTGGAAGATTGAAGGGGGCTGCTCCTAGTACGAGAGGACCGGAGTGGACGAACCTCTGGTGTTCGGGTTGTGTCGCCAGACGCATTGCCCGGTAGCTAAGTTCGGAATCGATAACCGCTGAAAGCATCTAAGCGGGAAGCGAGCCCTGAGATGAGTCTTCCCTGGCGCTTTAAGCGTCCTAAAGGGTTGTTCGAGACTAGAACGTTGATAGGCAGGGTGTGTAAGCGTTGTGAGGCGTTGAGCTAACCTGTACTAATTGCCCGTGAGGCTTAACCATACAACACCCAAGGGGTTTTGATGGACTCAAATAGAACATTGAATGTGTATAACTAGAGCTTAAAATCAGTTTTCCGAATTAAGAATTTGCTTGGCGACCATAGCGTTGTGGACCCACCTGATTCCATGCCGAACTCAGAAGTGAAACGCAATAGCGCCGATGGTAGTGTGGGGCTTCCCCATGTGAGAGTAGGACATCGCCAGGCTTTAATTTTATTTTCACTTTTTAAAAAGTGAAGACAAAAGATGGACACTTGCTAAGGCGAGTGATACCACTGCGGAGTGGTAGTTCAGTTGGTTAGAATACCGGCCTGTCACGCCGGGGGTCGCGGGTTCGAGTCCCGTCCACTCCGCCATTTATTTCGAGACCTCAGCAGAAATGCTGAGGTCTTTTTGTATTTGGAGCAAATAAAAATAGCGAGTTACCAACTTAGAGTGAACGGTGGTTCAGTTGGTTAGGCCATACTGAGAAGAATATGGCCTATCACGCAGGGGGCTGAGATTTGAGTCTTACCCATTCCGGCATCTATAAGCCCAGTCGAAGAACTGGGCTTTTCCCGTTTCTGAAGATCTAGTTTTCCTGCCAGGTGTGCTACTTCACCTGAATGTTTGAAAATTCTTGTGAACTAGGAAACTCGGGATCAATTGTCGTTAAAGCTTTCCTGAGGTTAAGAAATTAGTACTGTATCGCTTCACTACATTAAGTCCCGTTAATATATAGAAAACGAAAGCCCTCCTCATCTCTCAGCATAGTTTTAACCATACTAATCTTGACGATTCAAAATAGGATTTGTCATAGCGTTGAGTGAGATATACAAAAAGGAACTGTAGAATATCTAGCAAAGGATAGTGACATGTTGGACGGCGTTATTTCGGTGATAACGGCTCTATGGCATCAAGATTTCACTCTATTACAAGCTGCGCAGAGCGAGTCCCTTATATACATAATTGTTGGCATGCTAATCTTTTTGGAAAGTGGTTTTATACCAGCTGCTCCTTTCCCTTGTGATAGCGTGGTTGTGTTATCTGGAACGCTTGCCGCTGTTGGTGTGCTTGATCCTATTGCAACGTTACTTGTTATCACGGTATGTGCAGCAACCGGAAGCTGGGTTGGATATATACAAGGTTTATGGCTCAATCGACTGCCAAAAGTCCAAAGTTGGGTTAATGCGGTCCCTTCAAAAAGAATGGATCAAGTGGATAGTTTGCTTAACAGGCATGGATTGGTTGCTTTGTTTTGTGCACGGTTTATCCCAGTAGTACGATCTCTATTACCGTTAGTAATGGGTATACGTGAGCATAAAGCGTGCAGATTTCAGTACTTCTCCTGGCTTAGTGCAACGTTGTGGACATTACTATTATGTACGTTGGGAATGCTATTGCCTCAACTTCCCGAGGCAATTAGCCGTTATGTGACGGCTTTCTTGATGGCTGCACCTATTATCACTTTAGGAATAGCGTTATCCAGTCTAATCGCTTTGAAGGTAAGAAAAGCCGCATCTAGATCCTCTGCAAGCTTAGAATAATCTCTGTCGTAAATGTACGATGGATGAATGGCAAAAAAGGCAGCTAAATTCAGCTGCCTTTTTACTTTAGTGGGGACTACAGGGCGCTACTCTTCTAATTCTGGTTCTTCAGCGTCCAGTTCCTTCTGAGATCGCTTTGCTTTCTCTATCATTGGTGTGATGGTTGATCCCTGCACTAGTATCGAGAACACAACGACTGAGTAGGTCATAACTAAGACGATTTCTTTTACGTCTATCAGCTTGTCTTGAATAACCCATACACCTGATGGAATAGATAGCGCCATCGCTAGTGCTAGGCCGCCACGGAGCCCACCCCAAGTTAGGATTTTTACCGACCAAGGGTTGTAGTTTCGGTAGCGTTTAAACCCAATGTAGGAAATGAACACACTAAGATATCGAGCTGACAAAACCAGCGGGATAGAAAAGGCCATTAGAATCCAGTCTTCTTTATGGAATTCGAACAGTAGCATTGACATGCCGATGAGAAGGAACAGCACGCCATTAAGAAACTCATCGACCAGTTCCCAGAAATGGTCTAAGTGATCCTCACTTTCCTTTGAAAAGCCAATAAAGCGAGTCCAGTTACCTATCATAATGCCTGATACCACCATAGCTAGCGGCCCTGAAACGTGAAGCACTTCAGCAAATGCATACCCTGCCGTGGGAATGCCAATCGTAAGTAGTAACTCCATCGAGTGGTCATCGGTTGAACTGATTAAATAATGGAACACTAAGCCAAGAACAAAACCATAGGCGATACCACCAATGGCTTCCTGAATGAATAGTAGTGTTACGCTGCCGACTGTTGGAGCTTCAGTCCCAAAAGCAATCGTGAAGATAGTGACAAAGATTACTAGTCCGAAACCATCATTAAATAAAGACTCGCCCTCTATCTGTGTGGAGATACGTTTTGGTGCGTCCAACTTTTTTACGATCGCTAACACGGCTATTGGGTCAGTTGGTGAAATCAGTGCACCAAACAGTAAACAATAGATAAGGTCGAATTGGATTCCAATCAACTGACAGAACCAGTAAAGCGCAAATCCGATGAAGAAAGTCGAGAATAATGTTGCCCCGAGCGCTAATACAGTAATTTCCCATCTTTGATCTTTAAGGTTAGGAAGCTTGATTCCTAGGCCGCCAGCAAATAGAAGAAAGCCTAGTATCCCTTTTAGTAGGAAGTCTTCAAAGTTAATACTCGCTACTGTATCAGAGGCAATCTCAGTGAGGTGAAACCAATCATTTTGGCCCGCAACTAAGATGAGTAGCGATAGCATCATCGAACCTGCTGTAATCGCAATGGTTGTTTGCATCTTACCAATTTTGCTGTTTACGAAAGCAATCAGCATGGCTGCTGCTGAGAGGAAGCAAAGCGTGTAGTAGACCGACATTATATTCTCAGTATGTAACAAAATATGAATAGGGATTTTCTGCCTACTATGCTCAAATAGCAAACACTTTTTTGTCATGGCTAAGTAATCAATTTCCTCGTTTAGACGTCTAGACTCCTTTTTAATGTGTGATAGGATGGAGCGATAACTAAAGGAATGAGGCTGTACTGTGGGAAGTAATGTAAGGCAACAGATTGAAGCTCAATTAAAGCAACGTATCTTATTGATTGATGGTGGTATGGGCACCATGATCCAAGATTACAAATTAGAAGAGCAAGATTATGGTGGTGAGCGCTTTGCGGATTGGCATTGTGATTTAAAAGGTAACAATGATCTATTAGTCCTATCTCAGCCTAAATTAATTAAAGATATTCACCTGCAATACTTAGAAGCAGGTGCAGATATTCTTGAAACCAACACATTCAATGCAACCACCATAGCGATGGCTGACTATGATATGGAAAGCCTGAGTGAAGAGATTAACTATGCGGCGGCCAAGTTAGCACGTGAAGCAGCCGACGAATGGACCGCGAAAACACCAGAAAAACCGCGTTATGTTGCAGGTGTATTAGGCCCAACAAACCGAACATGTTCGATCTCTCCAGATGTGAATGACCCTGGCTATCGAAATGTTAGCTTTGATGAACTTGTTACTGCATATTCCGAGTCTACTAGAGCGTTAATTAAAGGCGGCTCAGACCTCATCCTTATTGAGACTATTTTCGATACCCTAAATGCTAAAGCTTGTGCGTTTGCCGTTGATTCGGTTTTCGAGGAGCTAGGCATTAGTCTGCCTGTGATGATCTCAGGTACGATTACCGATGCATCGGGAAGAACGCTATCAGGTCAAACAACGGAAGCGTTTTACAACTCATTGCGCCACGTTAACCCTATTTCATTTGGCCTTAACTGTGCATTGGGACCGGATGAACTGCGCCCTTATGTCGAAGAGTTGTCACGCATTTCTGAGTCGTTTGTATCGGCTCACCCTAATGCGGGCTTACCTAATGCTTTCGGTGAGTACGATTTGTCACCAGAGGATATGGCTGTTCACGTTAAAGAATGGGCAGAAAGCGGCTTCCTAAACTTGATTGGTGGTTGTTGTGGTACCACGCCAGAACATATTCGTCATATGGCGGACGCTGTAGAGAGTGTTCAACCACGTAAGCAACCTGAGCTAGTAACGGCTTGCCGTCTGTCCGGTCTTGAGCCACTGACCATAGAAAAAGAGACTCTGTTTATTAATGTTGGTGAACGTACCAATGTGACCGGTTCTGCTCGCTTCAAGCGCCTGATTAAAGAAGAGCTTTATGATGAAGCGCTAGAAGTCGCACGCCAGCAAGTTGAGAATGGCGCCCAGATCATCGATATCAATATGGATGAAGGCATGCTTGATGCTGAAGCGTGTATGGTTCGATTCTTGAACCTATGTGCCTCAGAACCTGAAATTTCCAAAGTGCCAATCATGGTGGACTCTTCTAAGTGGGAAGTGATTGAAGCTGGCCTGAAATGTATCCAAGGCAAAGGCATCGTTAACTCGATCTCACTGAAAGAAGGGAAGGAAAAGTTTGTAGAGCAAGCAAAACTGATCCGCCGTTATGGTGCTGCAGTTATCGTTATGGCATTCGACGAAGTAGGCCAAGCAGAAACACGTGAACGTAAACTAGAAATCTGTACTAACGCATACCGAATTCTAGTTGATGAAGTTGGCTTCCCACCAGAAGACATTATCTTCGATCCAAATATCTTTGCAGTCGCGACGGGAATTGAAGAGCACAACAACTACGCTGTAGATTTCATCGAGGCTGTTGCCGATATCAAACGTGACTTACCTCATGCGATGATTTCAGGTGGTGTGTCGAACGTGTCGTTCTCTTTCCGAGGCAACAACTATGTTCGCGAAGCGATTCACGCCGTTTTCCTTTACCACTGTTTTAAGAATGGTATGGATATGGGGATCGTTAACGCAGGTCAGCTTGAGATCTATGACAACGTTCCCGACAAACTTCGTGAAGCAGTAGAGGATGTGGTCTTAAACCGTCGTGATGATGCGACTGAACGCTTGCTTGATATCGCCGCGGAATACGCTGGTAAAGGTGTTGGCAAAGAAGATGATGCATCGGCACTTGAATGGCGCACATGGCCAGTAGAGAAACGTTTAGAGCACGCGTTAGTAAAAGGTATTACAGAGTTCATTGTTGAAGATACTGAAGAGGCGCGTGTTAATGCATCTAAGCCACTAGAGGTTATTGAGGGCCCTCTAATGGACGGTATGAACGTGGTCGGTGACTTATTTGGTGAAGGTAAGATGTTCCTGCCTCAAGTAGTGAAATCTGCACGCGTAATGAAACAGGCTGTAGCTCACTTAGAGCCGTTCATTAACAAGGAAAAGCAAGCTGGTTCTTCCAACGGTAAGATACTACTGGCAACGGTGAAAGGGGATGTTCACGATATCGGTAAGAACATTGTTGGTGTTGTTCTCCAATGTAATAACTACGAGATCATCGACCTTGGTGTAATGGTTCCGTGCGAGAAAATCTTGAAAGTAGCTCAAGAAGAGAACGTAGATATCATCGGGCTTTCAGGCCTGATTACGCCATCACTAGATGAGATGGTTCACGTTGCAAAAGAGATGGAACGTCTTGATTTCAACCTGCCTCTGTTAATTGGTGGTGCGACAACTTCAAAAGCTCACACAGCTGTGAAAATTGAGCAGAATTACAAGAATCCTGTGGTGTATGTCAACAATGCCTCTCGTGCTGTTGGAGTGTGTACTTCCCTGCTTTCTGATGAGCTTCGTCCAGCGTTTGTAGAAAAGCTAGATGCGGACTATGAGCGTGTTCGTGACCAACATAACCGTAAAAAGCCTCGCACTAAGCCTGTTACCTTAGAGCAAGCTCGAGCAAACAAAGTTTCGATTGATTGGAATGCTTACACACCGCCTGTACCAGTTAAGCCGGGTGTGCATGTGTTTGATGACTTTGATATCTCGACACTGCGTAAATATATCGACTGGACACCATTTTTCATGACTTGGTCGCTAGTGGGTAAATACCCTGCGATCTTCGACCATGAAGAAGTCGGTGAAGAAGCTCAACGACTCTTTAAAGACGCAAATGAACTACTCGATCGAGTAGAGAAAGAAGGTCTAATGAAAGCACGTGGTATGTGTGCATTATTCCCCGCTGCGAGCGTTGGTGATGACATTGAAGTTTACACCGATGAGTCTCGTACTGAAGTCGCTAAAGTTCTTCATAACTTACGTCAGCAAACTGAAAAGCCAAAAGGCTTTAATTACTGTTTATCTGATTACATTGCGCCGAAAGACTCTGGTAAGAAAGATTGGATTGGAGCGTTTGCCGTAACTGGTGGTATTAATGAGCGTGAGTTGGCCGATGCGTATAAAGCGCAAGGTGATGATTACAACGCAATCATGATTCAAGCTGTCGCGGACCGCTTAGCAGAAGCGTTTGCTGAGTGTTTGCATGAGCGTGTTCGTAAAGACATTTGGGGCTATGCCGCAGATGAAAACCTATCGAACGAAGAATTGATTCGAGAGAAGTACCAAGGTATTCGTCCTGCTCCGGGGTATCCTGCTTGTCCAGAACATACTGAAAAAGGCCCGCTCTGGGACTTAATGAAGGTAGAAGAGACGATTGGTATGACGCTAACCTCAAGCTATGCGATGTACCCTGGGGCTTCGGTATCCGGCTGGTATTTCTCGCATCCAGACTCGCGTTACTTTGCGATCGCACAGATCCAGCAGGATCAGGTTGAGAGTTACGCTGATCGTAAAGGTTGGGATCTGCTCGAAGCTGAGAAATGGCTCGGTCCTAATATGAACTAATTAGGATCAAGATAGTTTCAGGATCAAAAAAGGTTAGCGTGACGCTAACCTTTTTTCGTCTATGGTTTTATTCTAAGCATATATAGCAATGAGTTGAGTTATTCTTCAGCCATAAAGGCTTCCAGTAGATCATTGAGAAACAGCTTACCTTTCTCGGTGATCTGCCAGTGTGTTTCACTCTCATTGAGGTATCGCTTCTCTATCGCCCATTCAATAGTCGACTGGATAGCATCAAACTCTAAGCCCGTTGTATCGATAAAATCTTGCTTAGGGCAGGCTTCCATCAAGCGAAAACGGTTCATGAAAAACTCAAAAGGCCGATCTTGGTTGGCTACGATAAATTCATCTGAAAGATACGGCTTCACCATATTTTGATAAGCAGCGAGATAGCCACGTGGATGTTTGACCTTTGTGGTACGGACAATCCGGCCGTCAGCAAAGCTCAGCTTGCCATGTGAGCCACAACCAATGCCTAGGTAATCGCCAAAGCGCCAGTAATTTAAGTTATGGCGACACTGAAAATCTGGTTTGCTATATCCTGAAATCTCGTATTGCACATAGCCAGCATCTGCGAGCTTTTTATGCCCTTGCTCGAAGATATCCCATAAATCATCGTCGTCGGGTAGCGTCGGTGTCTTATAGTAAAACATCGTATTCGGCTCAATGGTGAGCTGATACCATGATAGGTGAGGGGGATTGAGTTCAATCGCTTTGTCTAAATCAGCTAGGGCTTGTTCGATTGTTTGATCAGGTAAGCCGTGCATTAAGTCTAAGTTGAAACTGTTGAGTCCGATTGTATGAGCAAGCTGGGCGGCATTTACCGCTTCTTGTTGGCCATGGATACGTCCTAGCTTGTCGAGTTTTTGCTGTTCAAAACTCTGAACGCCAATCGAGATTCGCGTCACTCCCGCCTTTTGGTAGCCTTTAAAGCGTTCAGCTTCGACGGTACCGGGGTTTGCTTCCATTGTGATTTCGATATTGGGCTCAAAGCCAATTCGAGTTTCAATGCCGTTTAGAAGCTTCTCTATGCCTTGAGCTGATATAAGGCTTGGGGTTCCGCCACCGATGAATATTGAATGCAATTTACGTGGATTGTCGTTTAGCTGATACTTTTCGATATCGGTATCGAGATCTTCAAGTAGCGCGTCAATATATTGTTGTTCTGGAATATCTGCTTTTAAAGCGTGTGAATTGAAATCACAGTATGGGCACTTTTGTACACACCATGGGATGTGTACATAAAGGCTGAGTTTAGGTGGTTTTAACATCGTCAATTTTGCCAACGATTATACTTGCTCTGACAAAGTAGCGAATAGCTTGCTCAGTGCTTTGCCACGGTGTGATAGCTGTTTCTTACGGGCTGGCTCCAATTGTGCAGACGCACAGTTATCTTCAGGTACAAAAAATACCGGATCATAACCAAAGCCATTGTCACCTTGAGCTTGTTCTAGGATCTGACCTTCCCATTTCCCATGGCATACAATCGGTGTTGGATCATGCTCATGGCGCATCAAAACCAACACACAATGAAAACGAGCACTGCGTTGTTCGCTCGGTACGCCTTCCATCTCTTTGAGCAGTTTTTCTAAATTTTGCTGGTCGGTTGCCTTTTCTCCTGCGAAGCGAGCAGAGTAGATCCCTGGCGCACCTTTTAGGTAATCCACTTCTAACCCTGAATCATCGGCAATAGCAGGCAAGCCGGTTTCTTTGGCTGCGTGGCGGGCTTTGATAATGGCATTTTCAATAAATGTAGTGCCAGTTTCCGCGACTTCTGACACGGAATATTCGCTTTGCGCGACAACGTCAAAGCCAAATTCAGAAAGGAGATCCGCCATTTCACGGACTTTTCCTTGGTTACCTGTTGCAAGTACTATCTTGTTCATCGAGATTCTCTTTAGTAGAAGTCTATTCTTCAACGTAAAACTTTTGGCTGAACTTTAGTTTACCCGTGCCTTTGTTTCCAGCATTAATGTCGAGATCGAAGGTGAGGGTTTCCTCATTGGAAATTGGCAGCTCAGCTAAATAGTAAATCGCATCACCTTCTTTGACTTGTTTAAAGGATAGTTCACGAGTATTGCCGATCAGGTTACGGCTATGACCGGTAATGTTAGCTTCTGTTGCTGGTTTCCCTGCCTGAGAGTTATCAAGCACACTGATGTTAATAATTGCAGAGTAGCCATTTCTTTTTAGTTGGTAGCTACGAGCAACTTGTGGGGTAAGAAAAGTGGAGTTAAATGCAGAGTAATGAACTTCAACATCCTTGATGGTTTTGAACTGACCTGCCCAAGTTGGGAGTGCCAGAAAACTTACCAGAATTAGGGTGATCCATTTGTTCATAGGGCTTCCTTTGTATGTTGTTATTTTTTGCTTCGTTATGGGGATATCTTATCGTAAATAAATGAAAAGCCATCATAAGATGGCTTCGATTTCTGTAGGTATTTGGCTGGGTGTTTGAACTCGGATCTGTTTATGTCGACCTAGCTCGCCTTTCTCTATGGTGATAAGTCCTTTCGCGACTTTAAATTGTTTAGCTAAGTATTTGCTCAAATGCGCGTTGGCTTTTCCATCTACAGGAGGAGCAGTAATGGCGACTTTTAATTCGTCACCATGGAGTCCAACAATTTTATCGCGGCTCGCTTTTGGCTGAATGTATAGACGGAGCAGGATATCTGAACCGTCCTTCCAAGCCGCTAGCGCCATTACAGCCTAAACCACATTGGACCAATAAGGTCGCCCATTAGGAAGTTAGCAAATTGCAGGGCAATAAATAACACTAACACACTTAAATCGAAGCCACCCATAGCAGGAATGATACGACGAATCGGCGCTAGCATTGGCTCTGTTAGCTGGTGGAAAACGTATTCGATAGGACTGCGACCTTGGCTTACCCAGCTAAGAATTGCACGAATAAGTAGTACCCAGAAGAGTAACCCGCCTGCAGCTTTAAGCAGTGACAATAAGCCTAGGAATAGGAAATCGGCACTGAAGCTTACCGAACCGCTAGAGGCGATAAAGATAAGTGCGACGAACTTTAGAACACACAGCACGTACGCGAACAGAACTGTGGCTAGGTCGAGACTGCCGATTGACGGAATCACACGGCGAAGCGGGCCTACAATAGGTTGAGTCGCTTTGACGATAAATTGAGAGAATGGGTTATAGAAATCCGCACGCGCAGCTTGAAGCCAGATGCGTAAGATCACGACCATAATGTAGAGATCAAAAAGTGTGGATATCAGAAAACTCATTGAATTCATAAGGAGCCCTTAATACAGGTTGTGTCCAAGTTTACTGGGTTGGACAAAATTAAAATAACTTTTCCATTTCTTCTGCGCGAGAGACTGCAGCTTGCATCGCTTTCGCAACAATATCGGATAATTGATGTTCATTGAATGTGCGCAGCGCTTCTGCTGTGGTACCACCCTTTGAGGTCACTTGCTCACGTAGCGTTGAAAGTTCTGTGTCAGGGCTCGCGGCTACCATGCTCGCTGCTCCTAGTGCTGATTGTTGCACTAGATTGCGTGCCGTTTCTACATCGAAGCCTTGAGCGATAGCTTCTGCCTGCATTGCCTCCATAAATAGGAAGAAATACGCAGGAGCACTTCCCGCAGCTGCAATCACATTATTGATACCAGACTCGTTCTCAACCCAGCATACTTTACCTACCGCATTCATCAACTGCTCAGCAAAGTTTTTATCTTCCACTGGAACATGTTGTGCAGCATAAAGCCCGCTCATGCCAAGCCCAATCTGAGACGGAGTATTTGGCATCACGCGTACCAAATTTAATGTGCTGTTTAGCATTTCATCGTAGCGTGAGCTATGAATTCCGGCCGCAATGGAGATAACAAGCTTGCCAGAAAAGTCGATGCTTTGTAGAGGTTTCGTCACCTCTTCCATCATTTGCGGCTTGACCGATAGTACCACTACATCGGCTTCTTGAGCGGCGACTTCATTATTGCTGGTGGTGCGAATGCCGTAGGCTTGTTCAAGAGGTAAGCGTCGAGTCTCTGATGGCGCTGTCGCTGTGATAAGTTCAGCAGGGTAGCCATCGGCAATAAGCCCGGAAACAATAGCCTTAACCATATTTCCCGCGCCAATAAAGGCAATCTTCTTGTGTTCCATTGGTCGTTTGATCCTTTTGTTAAGCGTGTGGTTCCCGCTATTGCTAAGCTTTACCGCTATAATCGCGTGCACCGAATATTGCTGTACCAATACGAACCATGGTACTGCCAGCTTCAATCGCTGCATCCATATCGCCACTCATTCCCATTGATAAAGTATTAATATCAGGATATTGCTTTGCGAGTTTGTCTTTGAGTTCTGCTAACTGCTTGAATGCACTCAGCTGAGACTGATAGTCAGAAACGTTAGCAGGAATAGACATCAACCCTCTTAACGTGAGGTTCGGTAGGCTAGAAATCAACTCTGCTAGCTCAAAAACTTCTGCATCAGTTGCGCCTGACTTACTGGCTTCACCACTGGTGTTTACCTGAATAAGTACTTGGATAGCAGGCATATGTTCAGGGCGTTGGTCGTTCAGACGCTGAGCTGTTTTTGCTCGATCTACTGTGTGCACCCAAGCAAAGTGTTCTGCAACATGGCGGGTTTTATTCGATTGAATAGGGCCGATGAAGTGCCATTCAATATCGATATCAGCGTGATGTTGATTGAAATGCTGAACTTTCTCTACGCCTTCTTGAACGTAGTTCTCGCCAAAGGCACGCTGGCCTGCCTGTGCCGCTTCCAGAATTGCTTCATTAGGCTTAGTTTTACTCACCGCTAAAAGTTGCACCGAGTCTCGAGGTCGTCCACACTTTTGTTGTGCGCTTTCAATCTGTGAGGTGATATGTTCAATGTTTTGTTGAATACTACTCATAGCTACTTATACGTAAGGAAATTAAATGGATATCGCTGAGTTACTGGATTTTAGTGTAAAGCATAATGCTTCAGATCTACATCTTTCTGCTGGTGTACCGCCTATGGTACGTATAGATGGTGAAGTAAGAAAGCTTGGAGTACCAGCTTTTAGCCATGCCGATGTTCACCGTTTAGTTTTTGAGATCATGAATGACGCTCAACGTAGTGAGTTCGAGGAAAAGCTGGAAGTCGACTTTTCGTTTGAGTTGCCTAATGTGGGCCGTTTTAGGGTGAATGCCTTTAACCAATCCCGTGGCTGCTCTGCCGTATTTCGAACCATTCCGGTTGAGATTCCTACCTTAGAGCAGATCGATGCGCCAGAGATCTTTGAAAAAATTGCCAATTATGAAAAAGGGCTAGTGTTGGTCACGGGGCCTACGGGTTCGGGTAAATCAACCACGCTGGCCGCGATGGTGGACTACATTAACCGTCACCACAATAAACACATTCTTACCATCGAAGACCCGATTGAGTTTGTTCATACCAACAATAAATGTTTGGTGAACCAACGTGAAGTACACAGAGATACCCATAGTTTCAAAAATGCGCTACGTAGCGCATTACGTGAGGATCCCGATGTTATTCTGGTAGGTGAGCTACGAGATCAAGAAACCATTAGCTTAGCACTGACGGCTGCTGAAACAGGTCACTTAGTTTTTGGTACGCTGCATACCAGTTCAGCGGCGAAAACCATCGACCGTATTATTGATGTATTTCCGGGTAGTGATAAAGATATGGTGCGATCTATGTTGTCGGAGTCGATGCGTGCTGTGATTGCGCAGAAGCTTCTCAAGCGTGTAGGTGGAGGCCGAGTCGCTTGTCATGAGATTATGCTAGCGACACCTGCGATTCGAAACCTTGTACGTGAAGACAAAGTGGCACAGATGTACTCCATCATTCAAACCGGTGCGGCTCACGGCATGCAAACGATGGAGCAAAATGCGAAGAAATTAATGGCTCAAGGTCTTGTGGATGTCCAAGAAGTTGAGAAGAAAATAGAAATCGAGTCTTCACCGTTTTAGAGAGAAACCTCATGGATTTGAATCAGTGCTTACAACAGATGATCGAGCTTAAAGCATCGGATCTCTATTTAACGGTCGATGCCCCAATCCTGTTCCGAGTAGACGGGGAACTCAGAGCTCAAGGAGACAAACTGAACGAGGGGCAGGTTACTCGCTTTCTCAATGCTATGATGGATGATGATCGTCGAGAAAGCTTTAAGCAAACTCGCGAATCTAATTTTGCCGTGGTTCGCGATAGTGGACGCTTTCGTGTCAGTGCATTTTTTCAACGTGAGTTGCCGGGGGCGGTAATACGCCGCATTGAAACCAATATCCCAACCTTTGAAGAGCTCAAATTACCTGAAACGCTGCAAGATTTGGCCATAGCTAAACGTGGGCTAGTGTTGGTTGTTGGAGCGACGGGCTCTGGTAAATCTACGACGATGGCGGCAATGACGGGTTATCGTAATCAACATCGAACTGGGCATATTCTTACCGTTGAAGATCCCATTGAGTTCGTGCACCAGCACCAGCGCTGCATCGTCACTCAGAGAGAGGTTGGGTTGGATACTGAAAGCTATGAAGTGGCGCTTAAGAACTCTTTGCGCCAAGCTCCTGATATGATTCTAATTGGTGAGATCCGTAGTCGAGAGACGATGGAATACGCCATGACGTTTGCCGAAACGGGCCACCTATGTATGGCAACGCTGCATGCTAACAACGCCAATCAAGCGTTAGAACGGATTCTCCACCTTGTTCCTAAAGAGCAAAAAGAGCAGTTCTTGTTTGATTTGTCGATGAACCTAAAAGGGGTAGTAGGGCAGCAACTTATCCGCGACAAGAATGGCCAAGGTCGTCATGGGGTGTTTGAATTATTGCTAAACAGTCCTCGAGTCTCTGATTTAATTCGCCGGGGTGATCTACATGAATTAAAAACGACGATGGCTAAATCGAAAGAGGTGGGTATGCAGACGTTTGATCAAGCGCTCTATCAGCTGGTGGTCGAGGGTAAAATCAGTGAACAAGATGCGTTGCACAGTGCTGACTCAGCAAATGATTTACGTCTGATGTTAAAGACTCAGCGTGGTGAGAGCTACGATTCTGGCTCACTCACCAATGTGAAGATAGATATGGACTAGCCACAAGCTTTGGATGATAAAAAGGGTTGGTACGTTACCAACCCTTCTCTATTTTGTGAGGCTTGCTTAGCCGTATTGTGCTTCAAACCAGCTTTCTAAGATAACGACGGCAGATTGGCAATCGACGTTGCCTTTTGAAAGCGCTTTGTAACCCCCCATATTGAATAAATCTGAGCGAGCTTCTGTTGTCGATAGACGCTCATCATGCAGTTCTACAGGTAATCCGTAGCGACCTTGAAGTCGCTTGGCAAACTTCCTTGCTCTGGGCGTAATAGACTCAAGATCTTTGCCGTATAAGTCGGTTGGAAGCCCTACAACCAACATGTTTGGTTGCCATTCTTTAATTTGCTTTTCGATATCATCCCAATTGGGAATGCCATCGTTGGCTTTAAAGGCTTTCAATGGTGAAGCCGTTCCTGTGATTTCTTGACCAATTGCACTGCCGATGCTTTTGGTGCCGAAATCGAAAGCCATGATAGTTCTGGACATGGTGTGCCTTTATTTTGATTATACAGCGAGAGCTATGCGTGACCTGTTTGTGTTGATAGCTGTGCGGCGTCGATCCCCAGCATTTGTACAGCGGTACGCCAACGCTCGCGGATAGGCGTGTTAAAAATAACGTCAGGATCCGCTTCAATCGTCAGCCAGGAGTTCTCGGCTAGTTCGGTTTCCAGTTGCCCGGCTTCCCAGCCCGAATAGCCAAGTGCGATAATGTAGCTGTTTGGTTCCGCTTCAGTACCTAGCACCGAGAGAATATCTTTAGAAGTCGTCACAGAAATTTCATCGGTCATTTGGATACTCGATTCGTACCGATCTTTCGGTTGATGGAGTATAAAGCCGCGATCTTCAGATACCGGCCCACCGTTTAACACGGGTTTCTCTAGGCTCTCAGTATGCAGTTGGGGATGAACAGGCTGAATGTCGACTCGTTCCAACATCCCAGCGACGGTAATATCGATAGGTGCATTGATCATTAGCCCCATCGCGCCTTCTTCATTGTGCTCACAAACATAAATAACACTGTTCTTGAAGTACGGGTCTTTCATTCCCGGCATAGCAACTAAGAAGTGGTTGGTTAGGTTCATAGCGACTCCAAATGATTAAGGAGGCGGGCTTCCCCGCCTAAATGAAGCTAATTTTTTAGACGACGCTCAATCGCGTCCATTAACTTACCAGTAATAGAAACATCAAACGCGGCCTCGATTTCACGAATACAGGTCGGGCTAGTCACGTTGATCTCTGTTAATTTGTCGCCAATTACGTCTAAGCCTACAAAGATAAGGCCCTTTTCTTTTAATGTTGGAGCTACCGCTTGGGCGATTTTTAAGTCTGTTTCACTGAGCGGTCTCGCTTCGCCAGTGCCACCTGCCGCTAAGTTGCCGCGAGTTTCCCCTTTTGCCGGGATACGAGCTAGGCAGTAAGGCATTGGTTCACCGTCTACTACGAGTATGCGCTTGTCACCGTTGCTGATGTCAGGAACGAATGTTTGCGCCATGGCGTAGTTCTGACCATGGTTGGTGAGCGTTTCAATAATCACCGACACATTAGGATCATTTTCTTTCACTCGGAAGATTGATGCACCTCCCATGCCATCTAATGGCTTCAAGATCACGTCACCATGCTGTTCACGGAATGCTTTGATCTTTTCTGCTTTACGCGTAACGATTGTGGTCGGCGTTAATTCTGGGAACCACGCCGTAAATAGTTTTTCGTTACAGTCACGTAAGCTTTGTGGTTTATTAACGATCAGGGTGCCTTGTTCTTCGGCACGCTCTAATATGTAAGTCGCGTAAATGTACTCTGTATCGAATGGAGGATCTTTACGCATTAATACCGCGTCTAGCTCAGAGAGTTCGATCGTTTGCTCTGACTTAAATTGATACCAGTTTGCCGGATCTTCTTTCAGCTCAACCACTTTAGTATCAGCTACTGCGACACCTTGATCTAAGTGTAGATCATTCATTTCCATGTAGTGGATTTCATAGCCACGGCGCTGTGCTTCAAGCATCATCGCGAAGCTAGAGTCTTTCTTAATGTTAATGGATGAAATTGGATCCATTACGATGCCAAGTTTAATCATGATCTTCTCCGGTTAGCCAAGATCGCCAAAGCGAACTTGAAGGGCGGTAATTGCGGTGAGAGCCGCTGTTTCGGTTCGTAGTACACGTGGGCCCAGCAACGTCTCTTCAAACTGATAGTCTTGTGTCATATCGATCTCTTGCTCTGACAGGCCACCTTCTGGGCCAATCAGTAAGCGTACTTTTTCGATAGGAGTAGGTAGGGTATTAATGGAATACTTTGCTCTAGGGTGCAGGTTAAGCTTGAGCGCGTCGGTTTGCTCTGCACACCATTGTTCTAACTGCATGATAGGTCTAATGACAGGTACAGTATTACGGCCGCACTGCTCACACGCGCTGATTGCAATTTTTTGCCATTGAGCCAACTTCTTTTCAAAACGTTTCTGATCGAGCTTTACGCCGCAACGCTCTGAGATGAGTGGGGTAATCGTGTTTACGCCCAGCTCAACAGATTTCTGGATAGTAAACTCCATCTTATCGCCGCGCGACACGACTTGGCCAAGATGTAGGTCGAGCGGTGACTCTGAACTGCGTTCAATACGCTCGGTGATGTTCACATCTACGTTTTTCTTTCCTACAGAACTGATGGTGGCTGGAAACTCGGCACCACTGCCATCAAACAACAGCACGTCTTGGCCTTCTTTCATGCGTAGCACTCGGCCAATGTGACCTGCGGCATCATCACTCAAAGCAAGCGTGCCTAGTTGGTGGATAGTTTCAGGGTGATAAATTCTTGGGATGCGCATGATTTTTTGAAATTCCAGCAAACAGTTAGAGAATGTTTAGAGACTAACATGGATGCTTTAAGGTAAAAAAACAAGGGCAGAAGAAGAGATTCAACGCGTGAGATTGAATCTCTTGATGTCCGTGTTATGGGTTGCAGCGTTCATAGACAAATGGGTTGTGATTGCCTTGAATCTTTTGGATGCGTCTATCGCGTTCACATTCCCATTCATCGACCGGGTATTGCTTGTTCCAGGCTGTCATTAAGTTGGTTTGTTGAGAAGATAACAGGAAACCATACTCCTGACTCATATACAGGTAGGTCCGGGCAATGGAACCTTTTGCTCTATCGGGTGGCATCACTTTGCGCTGTTTGAAGTTCACTTGCATCTCACAGCGACCATAACTGACACCTTGTGTACCATTCCACTGACTGAAATTGTAATTGGAGCGATCGCCGTTCACTTCACCAATCGTCGGCGTTAAGTTGTGTAGATCCGCCTCCATTGAACGAAATACGGTGTCGTTCTTGGTGCAGTTTTTCCTCCCTCCTTGCTGCCAGCATTGGCGCTGATGACCAAATTGCCAAGCTGGGACGACATGCTCCCACTCGATTCTAGATGCACGCTTTTGTTGCTTCCTGACCTCATAGCCACAAGACTCCAAGTCTGGAGTGCCCTTTCTTCCTTGCCATTGGATGTCACAGCCGCAATAAAAGCTACTGGGATGATCTTGGTAGATTTTAACCGCTTCTTTTTTGGCCTTGTAAAACGATGATGGAGGCGCAGATAGGGCTAAATGTGAAACAATAAACAACGAGCCAAAAACGGCGATGGTAAAAGGTTTCATTAACAGAGTGTGGTAAAAGTATGACGAATGCCAGTCTACCACGCAATTTAGTGTAAGAGATATGAAATAGCTAGAGCTGGGGCTAGGAGAGCTGCTGACCTGTAAACGTTAGTGTTTGCTTGCACTGTTGGCAACGATAGCTCGCTTGCCTTCTCATGACTTTGTTGTGACGTCGGATAGAGAGTGGGTATTCAGAGCAGCCACAGCTGTATGCGAAGGTTTTACCTTGAACAGAGGCAATATCGAACTGATGTGTTGTGTCTGGAGAGACACCAAAAACGCTGCGCATTGTTTGTTGCCATTCTTTGCCGTGTGGGCGAACTCGACCATAGATTTTGTGGACGATGAGATGAGCCACTTCATGGGGAATGACTTGTTCAATAAATGCCGATTGGTTTTCTGTAAATAAAACTGGGTTAAGGCGAACTTCCCACAGTTGCAAGTAGGCTTTGCCTGCCGTTTTTCCACGTAGTTTATAGCTTAGAGTTGGCGTTTCCAAATGGGTTTGGAAGTATTGGCTCGCTTTATCAATGCATTGTTTTAGTTGCACTTGTGCCCGGTAGTTGAGTTCAAAATCTATCACGTTATGCCTCAGTAAAATAAAGCCCCGGAGAAAATCCGGGGCAAGATTGTAACATTATTGGCAAACGAAAATAGAAGGTTGGAGACCTAATGTTTTTTCTTTATCGTTGCATGATAAGCATGCCAAGTACCGTAGCCTAAGATTGGCATGGTAAACAGCATTCCTATCCCGTACGTGGCAAAACCAATCAAGATACCGCCACAAATTAACCCTGCCCAAACGATCATGGCTGGGATATTCGATTTCACAGCATTAAAGCTAGAGAATACCGCCGTCATAATGTCGACTCGACGCTCCATCATTAATGGAATCGAAAAAGCCGAGACACTGAATACAATGCACGCAAGAACAAACCCGACAACAGAGCCAGTGATCAAGAATGGTAAAAATTCAGTGAGAGGCGCGCCTTCTACTGACGGATAGAGCACATGTAGCAATGCTGCGATACGCATCCAAAAGATCATGGCGATGGCGAGAAATACGGCAAACGTCCATTGAGAAGTCGAGTTGCGGCCAATTGCTTTCATCGAGTGTAGTAAGCTTGCGTTGTGACCTTTTTCCCTTTCCCAGCTTGCATCGTAGAGCCCTAGAGCTAGGAAGGGGCCGATGAGCATATAAACAACCAGACTTGGCATTACAACCAAGTGGGTGCCTTGCCATTGTACTAACAGCACAATACCGACTGCCGCTAACATAAAGCAGAAACCGTAAAATGCACTGATGAAAGGCATGCGGATAAAGTCGTGTAACCCTAGCGATAGCCAGTGAAACGGCGCTGACACACTAAGCTGATTACACGGTATGGTTCGAGCGTATTCGTTATCTGGGACTTCCTTTCGCTTATCTTGAAAGTCCGATGGATTAACCGTACGAGGCATAGATCCTCCTTGATCGATTCACGTTCAATACCAAGCCTGAGCTAAGTATTGGTAGATTCGATGCCTGCTTTGGCGATACAAACAGTTCGACTTAAAAAGCACTCACAGCAAAGCCCTGCATCACGTTGTTAGTGAAGTTTCTTTCTACTTGCGTTTAGAAACTTATTTGAGTCTCGAAACCTATGGGTAGATAGAAAAATTAACACCTTATTAACTATTGGCGTGAATGACGAAAATTACAAATAACAGACATAAAAAAAGCCCTTACTTATTAGTAAGGGCTTTTTAAATCTAGCTAGTGATTACTTGATGCCAGCGAACTCGCGTAGTAATGCCGCTTTATCTGTTGCTTCCCAAGGGAACTCTTCACGACCGAAGTGGCCGTAGGCTGCAGTCTTCTTGTAGATTGGTTGAAGAAGGTTCAGCATTTCTTGCAGGCCGTATGGACGCAGGTCGAAGTTTTGACGAACAGCTTCGATAATGATGTCGTGAGATACTTTCTCAGTGCCGAATGTTTCAACCATGATAGAAGTTGGATCTGCAACACCGATAGCGTAAGAAAGTTGGATTTCACAGCGGTCCGCCATGCCAGCGGCAACGATGTTTTTAGCAACGTAACGAGCTGCGTAAGCTGCGCTGCGGTCTACTTTTGATGGATCTTTACCAGAGAATGCACCACCACCATGACGAGCCGCACCGCCGTATGTATCTACGATGATTTTACGGCCAGTTAGACCACAGTCACCCATTGGACCACCGATTACGAAACGGCCTGTTGGGTTGATGAAGAAGTTAGTATCTTTAGTGATCCACTCAGAAGGCAGTACAGGCTTGATTATCTCTTCCATTACCGCTTCACGTAGGTCTGGAGTCGTTACTGAATCACAGTGCTGAGTAGAAAGTACAACAGCATCAATACCAACGATCTTACCTTGGTCGTATTGGAACGTTACCTGAGATTTTGCATCTGGGCGTAAGAAATCTAGCTTACCGCTTTTACGTACTTCAGCTTGTTTTTCAACAAGGCGGTGAGAGTAAGTGATCGGAGCTGGCATTAGAATGTCAGTTTCGTTCGTTGCGTAACCGAACATGATGCCTTGGTCGCCCGCGCCTTGCTCTTTAGGATCTGCTTTATCAACACCTTGGTTGATGTCTGGAGATTGCTTACCAATTGTGTTTAGAACAGCACAAGAGTCAGCATCAAAGCCCATGTCTGAATGAACGTAGCCAATTTCACGTACAGTTTCACGAGTGATTTCTTCGATATCAACCCATGCAGAAGTCGTGATTTCACCACCAACCATTACCATGCCTGTTTTCACGTACGTTTCACACGCAACGCGAGCTTTCTTATCTTGTTCTAAGATGGCATCAAGAACAGCATCAGAAATTTGGTCTGCGATTTTATCTGGATGGCCTTCTGAAACAGACTCAGAAGTGAACAGGTGCTTAGCCATGAGAGCTCCACTTAAATTAGTTATAACGGCTGGTGTTGTTAACCAACCGTAATGAAATACAGTAAATTTTGTAGGTGTTTCTACATCTAGACGTCTATTCTAGTTTTGAACGCTCGAATTACAAGCTCTTTTTTCTTATCGAAGATAACCAAACGTTTGCTTCGGCAAAGCTTAAATTTAGTTACTTTGAATCAAAATGCTAAAAATTACGCTGAATTGTTAGAATTCTGCCAGTAAAACGTTTGCAGAGACAAAATCCCTTTGAGACAATATCGCGCGCTGATTTTTCAGCCTCTAACCACACATTTCGAATTCGCTTAATGCACTCAGGAGCAGTCATGTCTTCTCGTAAAGATCTAGCAAATGCAATCCGCGCACTTAGCATGGATGGCGTACAACAAGCCAACTCTGGCCACCCAGGCGCACCTATGGGTATGGCAGATATCGCCGAAGTTCTTTGGCGTTCTCACCTAAACCACAACCCAGCAAACCCTGAGTGGGCCGACCGCGACCGTTTTGTATTGTCAAACGGCCACGGTTCAATGCTGATCTATTCTTTGCTGCACCTATCAGGTTACGAGCTATCAATCGATGATCTGAAAAACTTCCGTCAATTGCACTCTAAGACTCCAGGCCATCCAGAGTACGGTTACGCGCCGGGTGTTGAAACAACAACAGGTCCACTAGGCCAAGGTATCACTAACGCTGTTGGTATGGCGCTGGCTGAGAAAACTCTAGCAGCACAATTCAACAAAGAAGGCCACGACATCGTTGACCACTTCACTTATGCATTTATGGGTGATGGCTGTCTGATGGAAGGTATTTCTCACGAAGCATGTTCTCTAGCGGGTACGCTAGGCCTTCGTAAACTTATTGCTTTCTGGGATGACAACGGTATTTCTATCGACGGTGAAGTTGAAGGTTGGTTCTCTGACGACACGCCTAAGCGTTTTGAAGCTTACGGCTGGCACGTCATCCCAGCAGTAGACGGTCACGATTCAGCTGCAATCAACGCTGCTATTGAAGCAGCTAAAGCCGATCCACGTCCTACACTAATCTGTACTAAGACGATCATCGGTTTTGGTTCGCCAAACAAGTCTGGTTCACACGATTGTCACGGTGCTCCGCTAGGCGCTGAAGAAATCGCAGCAACTCGCAAAGAACTTGGTTGGGAACACGGTCCATTTGAAATTCCAGCGGACATCTATGCTGAGTGGGACGCAAAAGAAGCAGGCGCAGCTAAAGAAGAAGCTTGGAACGCTAAGTTTGAAGCGTACGCTGCGGCTTACCCGGCAGAAGCTGCTGAGCTTAAACGTCGTCTAAACGGTGAACTACCTGCACAGTGGGAAGAGAAAACAAACCAAATCATTGCTGATCTTCAAGCTAACCCAGCAAACATCGCATCACGTAAAGCGTCTCAAAACGCACTAGAAGCATTTGGTGCTATGCTACCTGAATTCCTAGGCGGCTCTGCTGACCTTGCACCTTCTAACCTAACTATGTGGTCTGGCTCTAAGTCTGTTTCTGCTGAAGATCCAGCGGGTAACTACATCCACTACGGTGTACGTGAATTCGGTATGACAGCGATCATGAACGGTATCGCTCTGCATGGTGGTTTCGTACCATACGGTGCTACTTTCCTAATGTTCATGGAATACGCTCGTAACGCAATGCGTATGGCTGCTCTGATGAAAGTTCAGAACATCCAAGTTTACACGCACGACTCTATCGGTCTTGGCGAAGATGGTCCAACTCACCAACCTGTTGAGCAAATGGCGTCACTACGTTTGACTCCAAACATGAGCACATGGCGTCCATGTGACCAAGTTGAGTCTGCAGTAGCTTGGAAACTGGCTATCGAGCGTAAAGACGGTCCAACGTCTCTCATCTTCTCTCGTCAAAACCTTGCACAGCAAGAGCGTAACGAAGAGCAAGTCGCTAACATCGCACGTGGTGGTTACATCCTGAAAGATTGCGAAGGCAAGCCAGAGCTTATCCTTATCGCAACAGGTTCTGAAGTTGAGCTAGCGGTTAACGCTGCGGCTGAACTAACTGCTGAAGGTAAGAAGGTACGTGTAGTCTCTATGCCTGCAACTGACGCATTCGACAAGCAAGACGCTGAGTACCGTGAATCTGTACTGCCATCTGACGTAACAGCTCGTATCGCTGTAGAAGCTGGCATCGCTGACTTCTGGTACAAGTACGTTGGCTTCGGTGGCAAGATCATCGGTATGACAACATTCGGCGAATCTGCACCAGCAGGCGAGCTATTCAAGATGTTCGGTTTCACTACTGAAAACGTAGTAAACACAGCGAAAGAGCTTCTAGCGTAACGCTTTATTAGCTTCTTCTCGTAGTAAAATTAAAGCCCAGCGACGCATACCGTCTCTGGGCTTTTTCGTATTTGTCTAACAAGTAAATAGATATCTTTATCCATTGAGATTGATTATAATTTTCAAAATTGATCTCGCTCAAGTTTATCCTCAATGAAGCTATCTCTCGCAGGCCTTTGGCAATTGTCACCTTTAACTGATTTGTCTATTCCTCAAGATGACATTACTTTTCCAGCACCTTTAAGCAGCATCTTACCCAAGACCCTGACGGAACAAGATATTGCTCAGCAAGAGTGGCACCTCATGCATGATATTGAGGTAGATGAAGCCATGTTAGCTTTTCCTGCAGTGGATTTAGTCATAGCAGGTGTCGATTACCATGCAGAAGTGCGTATTAATGGTGTCGCTGTGTTCGACTGTGATGGTACTCAATCGTTATACAAGAAAGATATTCGCCCTTATTTGCAGTTAGGGAGAAACCGATTTGAGGTGCTATTCCTTGAGCAAGAAGAAGATTGGTTGCTGGATGATGATTCAGCCACTGAATTGTGCGAATTAGGCGACGCACCTTCAAAGATTGATGAGCGAATGGGAATTTGGCAAGAGCCTTACCTTCAATTTATTCGCCATGTTCGTTTAGAGCATGTGGCTACGGAGCAAATTTGGCACCACGGTGGAGGGTGTGAGTTTATGGTTGACCTCCATTACACTACGTATGCTTCAGGTCTTGTATCTGCGATGGTGAAATTTAACGGCATGACTTATCACTTGCCTATTGATGTGAGAAGTAACCATGCGAGTGCACTTTTTCAGATTGAGGCTCCGATCTATTCAGAGCCTGATCAGCCTAAAGAGCAAGATTTGTATAGTTTAGAAGTCAACTTGGACGGCCAACAGCAGCATTTTAAAGTCGGGTTAAGTCGCGACTTATGCGTGTCCCACTATCCGATATAGTCGAGTGAGTTAGTGTGCGCACACCCATTGTTGAGGATGTTTTCGTTGCCACACTTTCTCATGGAAGTAGTAAGCGCACGTATTGATGGTAGGTTCGATAGCCGCCATCACACCACCAACAAACAAATCTCCTGTGAGTAAATAGACCACGCCAAATGCGACACTGAAATGTACGCTAGCAAAGCTGATCGTTTTTACTTTAGCGGAGTGAGCAAATCTCTTGAGTGTTGCAGATGTATTCCACGCACGCTCATGGAAGTAGAAAGCGACGGTATTGACCATAGGCTCTATCATCGCAATCAAACTACCGATTAAGACGTCGCCCGTTAGAATGTATGCGACACTGAACGCAATAGTGAAGTGGAGAGCTGCAAAGTTAAGTGTCTTTTTCATAATAGTAGCCTTAGTCATAATCTGTGGAACTAAGGTTATTATTAAGAATTGTTCTCATTTGTAAAAGTGGCTTGTACCTATTGATTCAATAGGTAAAGGGCAATAAACAAGATAGGGTTATCGCGAGTGGAAGAAAAAAGGACGCATGATGCGTCCTTTCTTTAGCCCTGTGGTTTTACCACCAGTACATTAATCGGCGAGTTCTGTACCACTTTACTAGCAACAGAGCCTAATACCACTTTGTCTATCTTAGAGCGCTTGTGGCTTGGCATCACAATTAAGTCCGCGCCTAGTTTTTCTGCGTAATCCAAGATAGTCGCATAGGGTTTACCTTCAGCAACGTGCACTTTATAGACGATGGAATCGTCGATGTATTGGTCTGCGAATTTTTTGAGTTGCGCTTTTACGTCCACTTTCATCTGGTTGGCTGCATCTTTCGGAAAGTAGGTCGCGACCATTGACATGTGGATGCCAGGCAACACATTGAGTAGGTGGATTTCGGCATTTGAGTGTTTTGCATGCCAAACAGCAAGTTCAACCGCTTTATCAGAAAAGCCTTGGTCATTTAAGTCGACTGGAACAAGGATTTGTTTATACATTTGTATTGTCTCTTTTTTAATTTGGCGAAGCCAATTAATCCCTTGTTTAAACGGCCTTACTCATTAGTAGATAAGTAAGGCCGAGCGAATTACGCGCTTAGCTGTTCCTTACGAGCGCGTTTTCTTTGATTTAAGCCTAGCCCAATTAGGATTAATAGAGCAGGGATGAAGACCCATTCCTTCATAGGTCGGTCTGCATCTTGTACTACCCATTTGATTTCCCAATCGAAGTCGATACCAGCAGACTCAGCTGGGCTGCCAAACTCGACCATATCAACAATCATTTTGTTATCGGCTTCGGTTAGCATCAGACCCATTGAGCTGATTCGTTCTTCAGCCGTTTTCGCTTGATCATCGAATGGAAGACGAACGGTTTTCTCAGTGTAATCACCTTCAAGGTTCTCACCACCGACTCTTAGCTCTAAGGATTGTCCTACATTCATTTGCTCTGTGATTTGAGCTATCTCAACTCCAGGTGAGAGAACCTTAGCTGGATAGATCATGTCCCACCAGAACCCAGGACGGAAGAAAGAGAACGTCAACACCAGTAATAGGACTGTTTCCCACCACTTGTTACGCGTAAACCACCATCCTTGAGTTGCCGAGGAGAAGACCAGCATGGCTATCACCGAAGAGATAATGGTCAGCATTAAGTGCCACCAACTATCGATCCCCATAAGTAACAATTGGGTATTGAACACGAACATAAATGGCAAAATTGCCGTCCGTATATCGTAGGTGAAACCTTGGATACCAGTCCGTATAGGGTCTGATTTCGCAATTGCTGCGGCAGCAAAGGCGGCGAGACCTACTGGAGGGGTATCATCTGCCAAAATACCAAAGTAGAACACGAATAAGTGAACGGCGATCAGTGGAATGATCAAACCGTGTTGAGCACCTAGAGTCACGATAACTGGTGCCATTAGTGTTGAAACAACGATGTAGTTGGCAGTGGTTGGAAGGCCCATACCCAAGATCAAGCTGATTACTGCGGTAAATAACAGCATCAGAATGATGTTACCGCCAGAAATAAACTCAACAAAGTCTGTCATAACTAGGCCGATGCCCGTTAGTGTTACCACACCAACGACTGTACCTGCAGCCGCTGTCGCGACACCGATACCGATCATATTGCGTGCACCAGAAACTAAACTTTCTGCAAGATCAATAAAGCCTGCTTTAGTTTGCTCCGCGACATCATCCGTTTTCGCCATTAACGCCATTAGCGGACGTTGCGTGATCAAGATGAAGATCATAAACACAGTTGCCCAGAATGCTGATAGGCCAGGAGAGAAGCGTTCTACAGTTAAACACCAAACCAATACAACAATTGGAAGTAGGAAGTGTAGGCCTGATTTGATGGTTGGACCTGGATCTGGTACTTCGGTGATCTCGGCATCAATTTCCATATTGCCTTCATTCGCGTACTTAGCTGATACGCGAACCAGCGCCACGTAGGCAATCAGCAGAGCAACGGTAACAATAGGTGTTGCTGCATCGCCAAAGACATCTTTGGTCCAGCCCACACCGTAGTAAACAGCCGCACTGATGACACACAAACCGAGAATGGTGCCAGTGAAAGACAGCAGGCTAGCCAGTAGAGTCGGATTATGACGGCGTGGTAGACCAGTCATGCCTGCTTTACATGCTTCTAAGTGAACAATGTAAATGAGAGCAATGTAAGAAATAAGGGCAGGAAGTAACGCAGCTTTAATAACTTCAACGTAAGAGATCCCTACGTACTCCACCATAAGGAAAGCAGCAGCACCCATGATAGGTGGTGTTAGCTGGCCATTAGTCGAAGCCGCAACTTCTACCGCACCAGCTTTGGTACCAGGGAAGCCAACACGTTTCATAAGAGGAATCGTGAAAGTACCCGTAGTTACTACGTTTGCAATCGATGACCCTGAAACCAAGCCCGATAGACCGGATGCTACAACAGCAGCTTTTGCTGGGCCACCACGCATGTGACCAAGCAAAGAGAAAGCCACTTTAATAAAGTAAGCACCCGCACCAGCTCGTTCTAGCATTGCGCCGAATAGTACAAACAAGAAAACAAAAGACGTCGATACACCTAGTGCAACACCGAATACCCCTTCGGTAGTTAACCATAGGTGGGACATTGCTTTATTGAGGCTTGCACCTTTATGAGCAATCACATCTGGCATGTAAGGGCCACCAAACGTATACAGTAAGAAGACTGCAGCAACGACCATTAACGGTGGACCTAATGCTCGGCGAGTGGCTTCCAGTAGCAACACCATACCAGTGACGGCAGCAACGATATCAAAAGTGGTTGGTGCACCAGAACGCCCAGCGAGCTCGGTGTAGAAGATATAGATGTACGCTGCTGAGAAACTACCGGCTAAAGCCAGTACCCAGTCGATGACAGGAATTCTGTCACGCGGTGAGTTTTTCAGCGCCGGGTAGGCGGTAAACGCGAGGAAAATTGCAAACGTTAGGTGAATGGAGCGCGCTTGCGTGTCATTCAGTACTGCAAAATCGAAAATGAACGGCAGTGGTGATGCGTACCAAAGTTGGAATAACGACCAACATAGCGGTACCAACCAAAGTATACGCCCAGGAATACCTCTAGGGTTTCGGGCTCCAGTGTCGGCTTGTGCCACCATTTCTTGCACATCTTGAGACGGTGTATTTGTCTGCGTCATGTACTTTGTCCTTATTATTGATGGTGTCTTTCTGTCTAGATATAGAACGTACAGTGAATCCTATTCAGTGTAGTGAATAGATCTGTATCGCTCTAATTGTAATTATTTTGGGTATTAAGTGAGGATGGTTTTCAACGGTGAAACCAAAAGGGATAACAACCATCAAGGAGGCATTACGCCTCCTTGTATTGGTCTGCTATGAGTTGAGCTTACTTAAGTAGGCCAACTTCTTTGTAGTACTTTTCTGCGCCTGGGTGAAGAGGAATAGTAAGACCTGCTTTAACCATGTCTTCTTTCTTCAGGTTCGCGAATGCTGGGTGTAGACGCTTAAACGTATCGAAGTTCTCGAATACTGCTTTAGCAACGTTATATGCAACTTCGTCTGAAACATCAGAAGTCGTTACCATTGTTGCCGCAACACCGAAGCTGTTTACGTCTGAATCGGTACCACGGTACATGCCAGCTGGAACTGTGCTGTATGCGTAGTAAGGATTGTCTGCAACAATCTTATCTACTTGTGCACCAGAAGCTGAAACTAGCTTCGCATCACAAGAAGTTGTTGCTTCTTTGATTGATCCGTTCGGGTGGCCAACAACGTAGATGAATGCATCGATTTTGTTGTCACACAGAGCTTGAGAACGTTCTGAACCTTTTAGCTCTGATGCAAGTTTGAAGCTGTCGTTAGTCCAGCCCATTGCATCCATTACCACGCCCATTGTTGCGCGGTCACCTGAACCTGGGTTACCGATGTTTACACGCTTACCTTTTAGGTCAGAAACGTTTTCGATACCTGAGTCTGCACGAGCAATGATGTTAAAAGGTTCTGTATGAAGTGAGAACATTGCACGTAGCTTCTTGTACGGTCCTTGTTCAGCAAACTTACTGGTACCGTTGTAGCCGTGGTATTGCCAGTCCGACTGAACAACGCCGAAGTCTAGCTCGCCAGCACGGATAGTGTTTACGTTGTAGATAGAACCGCCAGTTGATTCTACTGAGCAACGGATGTTGTGATCTTTACGACCTTTGTTCACTAGCTTACAAATTGCACCACCAGTTGGGTAGTAAACACCCGTTACTGAACCAGTACCAATTGTAATGAACTCTTGGGCGTTAACCGCGCCAGCACCCATAACAGCAGCTGCAATTGCGCCAATTTTAATAAGTTTGTTTAATGCCATGAATGTCCCTTCCTTATTCATTATTTGCCCCAAAACAAGTGTAGTCGCTTCGGGAGTTTCCTCGTTTGGAAACGGCATCTTTTTCAATCCGTATGTTGAAAAAGTGGCTGAATAATACCAAAAAAACCGGAGATAATTATAGGATTGTTAAAATATGTAGCGTATTGGACTGTGATGTAACAGAATTGTCAGTGTCAAAATGATGGCTAAGTGGTTGTTTATAAAGCGGTTGTTTTTTGCCACTTACGGAGAGGTGAGTTTCTTTAGATGTGAAGTGGGTCACGTTGTTTATGAGTGAACGTAACCCATTGAGCTATGCGATAAATTAGCCTGTGTATTCAAAGAGTTCGCACACAGATTCAAACAGCTGCTCAGTAGTCACTGACAGTGTTGGAGTAATGAAAATAGTATCATCACCAGCCACTACACCTAGAATGCCTTCGGATTTACCTAGGGAGTCGAGTAGTCGAGCAATCAGTTGTGCAGCTCCTGGACCAGTATGGATAACAACCAATGCGTTGTTGCGATCAATATCAAGAACAAGCTCGCGTAGTGAACTAGAGACGGTCGGCACCCCCAACTCTGCTGGAAGGCAGTAGACCATTTCCATTTTTGCGTTACGTGTTCGTACCGCACCAAACTTAGTCAGCATTCGCGAGACTTTAGATTGGTTAATGTTCTCAAAACCTTCATTTTTAAGAGCATCAACAATGTCGCCTTGAGAGCCAAATCGCTCTTCTTTTAGTAGGGCTTTAAAAGCGCGGACTAAGTTATCTTGTTTTTCTGTATTGCGCATGGTTCTTCTTTCTATTTATAAGATCCGTAGTGAATATTCTCGCATAGCTATGCACTTATCGCCAAACTATCACTGAATTCTGTCTAATAGGTCACTGTAAACTTATTTTTAATGACAGAAAAATTACTAGTTAAACCTTTGTCGAACAAGGTGTTTCATACATAATGCATTTGCTCGTGTAGCACGTCCTTATTGATTTGCGCGAGGTCGCAAAGCGCGCGTTAATTGATTGTAATCAAGTTGTGATTACTATAGTTTTTACCCTATTCGCGTACAGAATACCCTACTAAAACATTTATAAGAGATAAGATCTCAAGGAGAACTACAATGAAAGTAGCTGTTATTGGTGCCGCTGGTGGCATCGGTCAAGCCCTAGCACTTCTTCTTAAAAACCGCCTTCCAGCGGGTTCAGATTTAGCCCTATATGATATTGCTCCTGTAACGCCAGGTGTTGCAGCAGACCTTAGCCACATCCCAACTCCTGTTTCGATCAAAGGTTATGCAGGTGAAGATCCAACTCCAGCGCTAGACGGTGCGGACGTTGTTCTGATTTCTGCGGGTGTAGCTCGTAAACCAGGTATGGATCGCGCGGATCTATTTAACGTAAACGCAGGCATTGTTAAATCGTTGGCAGAGAAAATTGCCGTGGTTTGTCCAAAAGCTTGTGTTGGTATCATCACTAACCCAGTGAATACTACTGTGCCAATCGCGGCTGAAGTACTAAAGAAAGCGGGTGTTTATGACAAGCGCCGCCTATTTGGTGTAACAACACTGGACGTGATCCGCTCAGAAACGTTTGTTGCAGAGCTAAAAGATAAAGATCCAGGTGACGTTCGTGTACCTGTTATCGGTGGCCACTCTGGTGTGACTATTCTTCCTCTATTGTCTCAAGTCGAAGGTGTTGAATTTACAGCCGACGAAATCGAAGCTCTAACCAAACGTATCCAGAACGCTGGTACTGAAGTTGTTGAAGCGAAAGCCGGTGGCGGTAGTGCGACACTGTCTATGGGTCAAGCGGCTTGCCGATTCGGTTTAGCTCTTGTGAAAGCGCTTCAAGGCCAAGAAAATGTGATTGAATGTGCATACGTTGAAGGTGAGGGCGAACATGCTCCGTTCTTCGCACAGCCAGTAAAACTAGGTAAAGAAGGCGCAGAAGCAATCCTTAGCTACGGTGAACTAAGCGACTACGAGAAAGCGGCTCTCGATGGCATGTTAGATACACTGAAAGGTGATATCGAAATCGGTGTTGAGTTTGCTAAATAGCAGATGGTTTAAGTAACAACGCTCTATATAATAAAAAAGCTGATCGAAAGATCAGCTTTTTTGTTTTCTGCTCAATGAGAAGCTTGAAGTTATATGTCGCGTTAACGAACTATTTATATCTACTTAGTACGGTTTACTGCGATGTGCGCTAAAGTGACAAGCGCTTGCTTGTATTCTGAGTCAGGTAAAATAGCTAACTCAGCGATTGCTTTATCTGCTTCTTCTAGCGCTTTGTTGGTGGTGTATTCCAAAGAGCCTGCTTGTTTCATGGTTGCGAGAATCTCTTCCAGCTTATCCATTCCATTCGCTTTTTCAATCGCTTCTCTAATCATTGCAGAAGCTTCACCTGAGCTATTGCGCATGGCGTGAAGTAGAGGAAGCGTAGGCTTGCCTTCTGCTAGGTCGTCGCCAACATTCTTACCCATGTCTTCACCATCGGAGGTGTAGTCCATGACATCGTCGATTAGCTGGAAAGCCGTACCTAAATACTTACCGTAATTTTGCAGTGCGATTTCAACTTCAGAGGGTGCATCATTCAGGATGGCTCCAATTTGCGTTGCAGCTTCGAACAAACGCGCCGTCTTAGAGTAGATAACCTGCATGTAGCTTTCTTCAGTTGTATCTGGGTCGTTACAGTTCATTAACTGCTGGACTTCCCCTTCTGCAATGACGTTTACAGCATCGCTCATAAGCTCAAGGATCCTTAATGATCCTAACTTAGTCATCATCTGAAATGAACGGGTATAGATAAAGTCGCCGACCAAAACGCTAGCTGCATTACCAAATGCGGCATTAGCCGTGGCTTTGCCGCGTCGCATGTCTGATTCATCGACGACATCGTCGTGCAACAAGGTTGCTGTATGGATGAATTCGATAAAGGCTGCAGCCGTGGTATGCGCTTCGCCTTTGTAACCTAATGCACGTGCAGAAAGGATAGCTAAAAGAGGGCGAAGGCGTTTGCCACCGCCACTGACAATGTAGAATCCCAATTGATTGATTAAAGTGACATCAGAGTTAAGTTGGGCTTGAATTGTTTCATTCACTTTTGCCATGTCATCGGCAGTAAGCGCTTGGATAGCTTTAAAATCCATTGTAAATCCGGCTGAGGTTAGACCCTGTAAGGTGTTCTTATCTTCATTAGTTGCTGAATAATACACTAAAAAACGTTGATAAATACATGGCTAAAGGGCATGATTGCGGCACTTTTCTTTGGCGATTAGCTTTTCGCCAATTTTTTAAAAATATGGCTTGTCATAGGGACATCCTTTCTGTAGAATCTGCGCCCTATTGATGATTAGTTTAGCGCACACCCAAATTGCTCAAACAATAAGCATAGGCTGTGCGGAAAAAGCGGAGTAAAATATGTACGCTGTTTTCCAATCTGGTGGTAAACAACACCGTGTAAGCGAAGGTCAAACTCTTCGTTTAGAGAAATTAGACGTTGAAACTGGTGCAACTGTTGAATTTGATAAAGTTCTTCTTGTTGCTAACGGTGAAGAAATTACAGTTGGCGCACCTCTTGTTGAGGGCGGCAAAGTAACTGCTGAAGTAGTACAACACGGTCGTGGCGATAAAGTTAAAATCGTTAAGTTCCGTCGTCGTAAGCACTCTCGTAAGCAGCAAGGTCACCGTCAGTGGTTCACTGAAGTGAAAATCACTGGCATCAACGCTTAAGATATTAGGAGAGTTTAACAATGGCACACAAAAAAGCTGGTGGTTCTACTCGTAACGGCCGCGATTCAGAAAGCAAACGCCTAGGTGTTAAGCGTTTCGGTGGCGAGTCTGTTCTTGCAGGTAACATCATCGTACGTCAACGTGGTACTAAGTTCCACGCTGGTACTAACGTAGGTATCGGTAAAGACCATACTCTATTCGCTCTTACTGAAGGTAAAGTGAAGTTCGAAGTTAAAGGTCCTAAAAACCGTAAATTCGTTAGCATCGAAGCTGAGTAATTAGGTCTCTGACTTAGTTAACTTGCTTTAAAGCTGAATTCAAAAGCCCTGCCGATTTGGCAGGGTTTTTTATTTATGAAAAGTGCAAATGAGAAGATGCTCTTTATTATCAATTGCCTATGGGCATGAGAGTCTCTCCTTATTTGGTCCAATTGCAGAACGGTCATAGATCTCAGGTGATCGATCTTGAATTCTGATCTGCTAGAATTTATATCATCCTAAATAGGTGATATTGCAACGCACACAATGCGGAGTAAAAGATGAAATTCGTTGATGAAGCGGTAGTGAAAGTAGAAGCCGGTGATGGCGGTAGTGGCGTCGTTAGCTTTTGGCGTGAAAAATTTGTTACCAAGGGTGGCCCTGACGGCGGCGACGGTGGTGATGGCGGTGATGTTTATATTCTCGCTGATGAAAACCTAAATACCTTGATTGATTACCGATTCCAGCGCTTCTATGCTGCTGAGCGTGGTGAAAACGGTCGTGGTGGCAACTGTACCGGTAAGCGTGGTAAAGATAAGGTTTTACGTGTACCTGTTGGTACTCGTGCTGTCGATATTCACACTAACGAGATCGTTGGCGAAGTTGCAGAACACGGTAAAAAGCTTATGGTCGCTAAAGGTGGTTGGCACGGCTTAGGTAACACTCGCTTTAAATCTTCAGTAAACCGAGCTCCACGTCAAAAAACATTAGGTACAAAAGGTGAAGTGCGTGAGCTACGCCTTGAGCTATTGCTGCTAGCTGATGTCGGTATGCTTGGTCTTCCAAACGCTGGTAAGTCGACTTTCATTCGCTCTGTTTCTGCAGCGAAGCCAAAAGTGGCAGACTACCCGTTTACTACACTGATCCCAAGCTTGGGTGTAGTGAGTGTTGTTCCTGAGAAGAGCTTTGTTGTTGCGGATATTCCAGGTCTTATCGAAGGTGCGGCAGACGGTGCTGGCTTAGGTATTCGATTCTTGAAGCACCTAGAGCGTTGTCGCGTTCTACTACACATGATCGATATTTTACCCATTGATCAGACCGATCCAGCTCAGAATGCCCTAACCATTATTGATGAGCTTGAGCAATATAGTGAGAAGTTGGCCGATAAACCTCGCTGGTTAGTGTTCAATAAAGTGGATTTGATGCCTGAAGAAGAAGCAGATGCGAAGATCCAAGAGATCTTAGAAGCGTTAGCTTGGGAAGGCGACTACTTCAAGATCTCGGCAGTGAACAAGCAAGGTACTAAAGAGCTTTGCTATAAGTTGGCTGACTTCATGGAAACTCTACCACGTGAAGAGGAAGAGATTGCAGAAGAAGATAAAGTCGACTTTATGTGGGATGACTACCATAAAGATGCGATGAGTGGTTCCGATGTTGTTACTGAAGATGATGATTGGGACGACTGGGATGACGAAGAAGATGATGGCCACGTTGTTTACGTTCGTGATTAAGTTTTCTTAGTCTCTGATAAAAACCGCAAATACTCAGGTATTTGCGGTTTTTTTGTATCTAAATCATATTGAGGGGCCAGCGCTTGGGGCAGAATAACCAAGTTATTTGGATGAATGGAAGGAATCATGGCATCAAAACAGAGAGCAGTTTCACGATTAGTTGCTCAATCAGGACAAATGTTATTAGCGCATGGCGCAGAAAGTACGTTAGTTGGCGACATCTCTAGGCGTATAGGACTTGCTGCAGGAATGGATGAAGTGGAGCTTTCATTATCAGCCAGTTCATTGGTTGTGACGACGGTATATCAAGATCACTGTATTACCACTGCTCGTCGTAGCCCAGATCGCGGTATCAATATGAGAGTGATCACGCAGATCCAACGGATCTGTATCATGATGGAGAAAGGAATTCTTGATCACTCCCTCGCACAAACCAAACTCAATCAAATCAGCCCTGAACGCTATAATCGCTGGTTGGTTGTGTTTATGATTGGGTTGTCATGTGCGGCATTCAGCCGGCTGGCTGGAGGGGACTTAGGTGTGTTTACCATGACATTTATCGCCTCATCTGTCGGCATGGTGGTAAGGCAAGAAATAGGGCACCGACACTTCAATCCACTATTAAATTTTTCTATTACGGCTTTTGTAACGACCATAATATCAGCACAAGCTGTTGTATTTTCGATAGGCAATCACCCGTCATTAGCGATGGCGTCTTCGGTATTAATGTTAGTTCCTGGCTTCCCGCTCATCAATTCTGTCGCCGATATGATCAAAGGCTATATCAATATGGGGATTGCTCGCTTTGTTATGGCTAGCTTACTCACTCTAGCGACATCTTTAGGAATTGTCGCCGCGATGAGCGTGATTGGTGTATGGGGGTGGAGCTAGGTATGGAGACGATATCACCTCTATTAGTTGGCTTAGTTAATGATATGTTTTTTGCTGCTATTCCAGCGGTAGGATTCGCGCTGGTGTTTAATGTTCCTCAAAAAGCTCTGGGTTACTGCGCTTTGGGAGGGGCAATAGGACACGGAAGTCGATACGTCATGATGCACTTTGGAATTCCAATCGAGTGGGCGACGTTTTTTGCTGCAACCTTGGTAGGCATGATTGGGGTTCATTGGTCGCATAAGTTTTTGGCTCACCCTAAGGTGTTTACCGTAGCTGCACTCATTCCTATGGTTCCTGGAGTGTTTGCATTCAAAGCTATGATAGCGATGGTTGAGATCAATCAGCAAGGTTACGCTCCAGAATTGATAGCAAGTTTGATGGAAAACTTTTTAAAGGCCATGTTCATTATCGCAGGTTTAGCGGTTGGATTGGCGATGCCAGGGCTGCTATTCTATCGTCGCAAACCAATTGTTTAGTCATACGCTGGTTTATTAACCTGCGGATCGCTTAACAGTTGAAAACTCGACTCATAAGATAAAGGATTGATGGATGATCATCAGCATGATAGCTGCAATGGCAGACAACCGTATCATTGGTAAAGACAATCAAATGCCATGGCACCTGCCTGAAGATTTTGCTTGGTTTAAGCGTTGCACAATGGGGAAGCCGGTCGTAATGGGGCGTAAAACTTACGATTCAATTGGCCGTCCCCTGCCTGGTAGGAAGAATATTGTTATCAGCCGTGATCCTGAATTAAAAATTGATGGAGTAGAAACATCAACGTCGATTGAGCAGGCATTAAGCTTAGTTGATGGAGTGGAGGAAGTGATGATTATTGGCGGTGGCTCTATCTACGAGTCATGTTTACCTAAGGCAAACCGTCTTTATCTCACGCATATCAATCTTCAAGTTAACGGAGATACCCAGTTCCCTAGTTGGGGAGAAAACTGGAAAGAGACCCACCGAGAAAGCTACTCTGCAGATGACAAAAATGCCTACGATATGGACTTTGTTATATTAGAGCGATGAAGTGTAAATGGGGGTGAAGTTGGGCTAATAAGCCTCGTTCAACCCCGTTTCTTTATGCGGCTTATGTATGTTTATTTAAGAGGTAGTGAGGGCTTCTTGAGTAAAATACGTCTTGTCTTCCCACCTCAACATAGTGAGATGTCCTCCCCACACGCAACCGGTATCGAGCCCAATAACATCACTGCCATTGTAACCTTCCAGAGCCGCCCAGTGGCCGAAGAGAATCGTCTTTTCAATCGGTTGGCGAGCATTAAGAGCAAACCAAGGTGCGAGTGTATTGTTTTTCATTTGCTCAGGGGGAAGCTTACACGCCATGTCTAACCTGCCGTCACTAAAACAAAACCTCATTCGGGTAAAAGCATTAATGGTATAGCGATATCGTTGGATGCCTGTTAGCTCTTCGCTCCATTTGTCTGGCTGGTTGCTATACATTTGCTCAATTAACCACTGCCAATGTTCACCTTGTAGTATTGACTCGACTTCCTGAGCTGCTGTGCGAGCAGTGGATAAGTTCCATTGAGGAGATATGCCTGCGTGACACATGATAAAGTCATCGTGCTCAGCTAACAGGGGTTGTAGCCTTAGCCAATCTAGTAGCTCTTGACTATCAGGAGCGGAAAAAATAGCTGCGGTTTTGTCTTTGCTCTTTACTTTGTGTATTCCTAGAGAAACCGCGATCAAATGCAAATCATGGTTACCAAGTACCACTTTTGCTGAATTTCCTAATTGCTTAACAAAGCGTAGCGTTTCTAATGACTTTGGGCCACGAGCAACAAGATCGCCGGCTAACCATAGCGTGTCTGTTTGTTTGTTAAAATTGGCTTTTTGGAGGAGCAGTTGGAGCTCATCAAAGCAGCCTTGAATATCACCGACAATATAGTTAGCCACGACTTCTCCTAAGGAAAATTATGTTGGATTAGTTAAGTACATTCGGAATAGCGAGGCGAAAGGGTTCAATTTCGGTCACGAATTCTTTACTTGATTCATCTAGCATGATGTATTGGCCCTGCATAACGCCGACGGGAGTTTCAATTGCAGTACCACTGCTGTAGGTATATTCGTCACTGGCGGGAATGACAGGTTGTTGACCAACGACGCCGTCTCCCTCTATCGACATTTGTTTGCCGTTTGCATCGGTGATTAACCAGCGGCGGCTCATCAGTTGAACGCTTTGGTTACTTAGGTTTTTGATGGTAATGATGTAAGCGAACAGGTAGCGGTTTTTATCCGGATCTGATTGCTCGGGTATGTACTTGGTGTGCACTTGGATCTTGATACAAGGGGTTGATACATCCATGAGAACTCCTAAACAGACGAAGTGTCCTTAAAATATAAAGCCTCTAGCAAATTAATGCTAGAGGCTTGAAACATAACACTTAAATTCTATCAGTGGTTGGCATCCAGCCAATTGGCCATGGCAACAAACTGTTCAAGTGTGAGGTTTTCAGGGCGCATACTTGGATTAACGCCAAGCTCTTCCAGTACTTCGGTTGAAAGTAACCCTTTATAGCAATTACGAACCGTTTTACGGCGCTGATTGAAACCTTCTCGACAAACACGATCTAGCCATTTTAAGTTGGTCGCTGGGTGCGGTAAGTCTTCGTATGGTACTAAGCGAACTACCGCAGAGTCGACCTTTGGCGGCGGTACGAATGCCGTTGGTGGAACTTCAAGAACCGGTACGACTTTACAGTAGTACTGTGCCATGACAGTAAGACGTCCATAGGCTTTGCTGCCTGGTCCAGCTGCTAGTCGGTTTACTACCTCTTTTTGTAGCATAAAGTGCATATCTTGAATGTCTTTATGGAACTCGAACAGGTGGAACATCAACGGTGTTGAAATGTTGTATGGTAAGTTACCAAAAATACGCAGTTTATTATTTGGCTTCACCAGTTGAGTGAAGTCGAAGCGCATCGCATCGCCTTCATGGATGGTGAGCTTATCAGCAAGATCTGGGTGATTACGCAGTCGTTCTGCAAGGTCACGGTCTAGCTCGATAACAGTAAATTTGTCGACTTCTTTACCAACCGGCTCTGTGATTGCGCCTAAACCAGGCCCAATCTCTACAAGGTTCTGCCCCGGCTTTGGGTTAATGGAAGAGACTATTCCATCAATAATATATGGATCGTTTAGGAAGTTTTGACCAAAACGTTTACGCGCTTTGTGCCCTAAGTGGACATCATTTCTCATAGTTTTCTCGAATTCAGTGCTTTGCAATTTAATCGGATTTTTTATCAACCAACTCGATTGCATGAGTAAGTGCAGTTTTAAAGCTCCCTGTATCCGCTTGGCCCGTTCCTGCGAGTTCTAGCGCGGTTCCGTGATCGACCGATGTTCTAATAAACGGTAGACCCAGAGTAATATTGACAGAGCGCCCAAAGCCTTTGTATTTCAGTACTGGTAACACTTGATCGTGATACATACCTAAAACGGCATCGGCTTCCTGCAGATATTTCTCATTAAAGATGGTGTCGGCTGGAAGCGGGCCAACTAAATTATAGCCAGCTTCTTGACGAATTTTTTCCAATGTAGGAGTGATGGTCTCGATCTCTTCTCTACCTAAGCAGCCATCTTCACCTGCATGAGGGTTAAGTCCACACACATAGATAGTTGGTTTCTCTATCGCAAACTTCTCAACCAAGTCGGTATGAAGGATGTCGATAATTTTTTCCAAACGTTCTTCTGTCACTGCTTTAGAAACATAAGCGAGTGGAATGTGCGTGGTGACCAGAGCGACTCTTAGTCCTTCTGTCGCTAACATCATAACAACCAGAGGTGTATTGGACTTTTCAGCAAAGAACTCAGTGTGGCCGCTGAAAGCAACGCCGGCTCTATTTATCACCCCTTTATGTACAGGGCCGGTGACAATAGCATCAAACTCACCATTCATACAGCCTAAAGCTGCTCTTTCTAGTGTTTTTAATACATAGTGGCCATTGCCTTCGTCTAACTTACCGACAACAGCGGGTTTCGCTAGTGGAATATGATCAACAAGTAGCGACCCTGCTTTCTGAGCGACGGCAGGAAGATCTGAGTTATAGTCGATAAGTTCGACTTCGATACCCAATACTTTTGCTCGTTCAGCCAATAAGTTTTTGTCGGCGCACACCACTAACTGGTGAGGCCAATTATGCTCTGATTGAGCCAACACTAAGTCTGGCCCAATTCCAGCAGGTTCACCGGCAGTAACGACGATGCGTTTAATTGCCATCTTGATCACCTTCGTCAGTTTCGATAACTTCAACAAATGCGCTAGCTCTGATCTCTTGCAACCAAGCTCCGGCTTCTTCGTTGAATTTACGGTTAAATAGAATTCGGTAAGCTTTGTTCTTCAGAGCCGAATCGGTACGGTCTACTTCGCGTCTATCGAGAACCTCAACGATATGCCAGCCGTGAACGGTTTTAAATGGTTCACTGATTTGGCCTAGTGGCAGAGTCTCAACTTGATGTTTGAACTCTGGTACATAGAGATCTGGCGTTTGGTAGCCTAGCTCACCGTCTTGAGCTGCTGAGCCAGGGTCTTGGCTATGTTGCTGAGCTAGCTCCGCAAACGTTGCTTCACCGGCATTAATACGGCGGGTGTATTCTTTCAATTGGCTCTGAGCGCCTTCGTCACTCAGAATAACGGTAGGCTTAATCAAGATGTGACGAGCATTGACCTCTGTTACTGCAACAGTTTCTAAGCCTTTCACATCTTCAATTTTTAGGATGTGGAAGCCGACACCACTTCTAAATGGGCCAATAATACTGCCTTTGTTTTGCAGCTTAATTTGGTCGGCAAAGATGGTAGGCATCTCTTCTTTGCGCATCCAACCCCAATCACCACCTTGTAGTGCTTTTGGGCCTTTCGAATAGGAGTAAGCCATAGTGCTGAAATCAGCGCCGTTGTTAAGTTTTTCCACTAACTCTTTGGCTTGCGCTTCAACTTCTGATTTATCTTGAGTGTCGTTGAAACGAAGTTGAATATGGCCCACTTTGTACTGAACCGTGGCATTGGTTTCTTGCGCTAAAATATCTGCTAAGTTATCAACTTCGGCAGGCAAAATATTAATGCGACGACGAACGAGCGCATTGCGAGCTTCACTTGCTGCGATCTCTTTTCTTACTTGTTCACGAAAAGCAGAATACGTTAAGCCTTCAGCTGCCACTGAAGCGGTCAACTGCTCTATAGTTTGCTTATTGTTTTCTGCTATCTCGGCAATCGCGTCGTTAAGGCGGTTATCGTCGATACGTACACCGATACGCTCTGCTTCTTGTTGCTGAATGGTATCGATAATCAGCTTCTCCAAAACTTGTTCACGTAGAACATCTTCTTCAGGAAGCGCTTGGCCGTTGTCTTTGGCATTGGCCTTTAGGGTTTTGTATGCCGTATCGATATCACTTTGAAGGATGACGCCTTCATTGACGATCACGGCTACTTTATCCAGCTCGACAGGCTCCGCCATTAGTGAAAATGTGCTGAGTGCAGTAATAGCGCTGAGTAGAGTCTTAGTCCACAGTTTCATTATTTGTCCTGTTAATCTCAGACCAGTAATTACACTGGTCTTTCAGTAAATCGTTTTAGATATTAGCTTTGACTATCAGCTAGTTGTTTAAGAAGAATGGGCGGCCATAGCCGAGTGCGTTACCAGCGCTGCTCACTCCTGTAGCTCCTGAGTCTGAACCTATAGAGGTACCAAAACCAATGATACCAAAGTTAACACTTAGGTTACTTTCGTAGACAGGGGTGGCATTAGGGTAATTGGCGAAAGAGTCGTCCCAGCTTCTAAGTTGGTTGCTGTAGGTAAATCCTATATACCAGCAATCAGAACGGTAATTTAGACTAGCCAACCACTCAAGTTCTTCTTGTGTAGTTAAATCATAAAAGTATTGAGCGCTGGTACTCCACTTTGAAGTGATTTTGTATGCGCCTAATAGCCCCAACTGTGAAATGCCCGACTCCGTTATGTTTTGAAGCTCATCTGGGGAATAGCCGAGAGTATCTTCAATATAATCTTGACCTACATAGCGGTAGTTAGTTTGTAAATAGCCGCCACTAAATCGATATTCTAAAGTGCTGTTCGCTAGTTGTACTTCACTCGAATCAATGTCGTACTGAATACCACCATGGTAGAACCAAGAGTCGTCATAGTTGAAATCCATCTCTACAGCCCAAGCAGAATAGTTCGACGGAGCATCGATACTACTATCGACTCGGTTAGAGGTATCTAAGTAGATGATCTGACCAAAAGAGATATTCAGCCTTTCTTTATAGCCGTCATCAAAGAAGCGTGAAGAAGCGCCGTAACTGAACTGATTCGCTGCGGCGATTCTATCGACTCCGCTGTACTTGCGGCTACGGAATAATCCGTAGTAATCCGTTTGAAGCACTGTTGTATCATAAAAGTAGATATCACTCTGGTCTTCTTCTGGAACGTATAGGTATTGAACCTGAGGTTCTAAAGTTTGAGTGTAGCCATCGAACCAAGTTGTGTCTCGTTCTAAAACAACACCAGCGTGGCTTCTAAACTCAGGGATAACGCGAGTAACTGATTCCTGTAAGTTTAAATCGTCGTAACTTGAAGAGTTTAGGTCTATTCCATCGAGGTCTTGCTGGTAATAAGTACCGAGCACTCTAGCTTCGGTGGTCCATGTTCCCCATGTGTTCGCTAAGGGAACCGTTAACCCAGGCTCAATATGAACACGGGTAGCAGAAGGTTTAGTTTCGTCATCAGTCTCGAAGCGCGATATATGACTGGTGAGGTCAAAATCAAGATGGCGCATCAACTCTGGGGCATAGTAGTTATATTCTAGCTGCGGCATTAGACGGTAAGGAAAACTCTTTTCCGATAGGACCTGAAAATCACGAACTAGTAACGAAGTATCCCAGCTCTTTGAGCGATAAGTAACTTGTCCTTCTTGGAGTAACTGGCCATCTTCACGATTACCGATATTCGAGTCTAGGTCAGAGAAATAGCGAATATCACTGACTTTTGAGTAGTCGACCTCAAACTTCCAAGCTCCTTTGAATATCCCGTTGTGTTGGTATTGAAAACCCCAACGGTCGCCGTATTCAGGGTATTTTTTATCATCGGCTAAATATTCAGATTTGATGCTACCAGAGCCAAAGTTGGACAGGTAACGGAACTCACTATCGACTTGAGTGCCACGTTCCTGCATATATTTAAATGTGGTTTCGAGATCATAGTTCGGTGCTAGGTTCCAATAAATAGGCACCTCCATCTCAAATCCGTCACTAGAGCCGTAAGACACTGTAGGGTAGAGGAAACCGGTTTTACGAGTGTCCCCAATAGGAACAGATAGCCAAGGTAGATAGAATACAGGGACGTCTAGGATCTCAAAACGCGGATTGTAAAATGTTGCGAGTTCTTCATCTTGATCGACGCTGATGCTTGAGGCTTTCATGCGCCAAGCGTTATCACCGATAGGACATGATGTAATTGAACCGTCTTCGATCTCGTAAACGGCTTTGCCTGTTTTAGCAATATAAACCGCTTCACCACGGCCAGGCTCACACAAAAAGTTATATTCAGTGTCTTCCATCGACATAAAGTCAGTATCAAGATGGTTAGTGGCTTTATTGGAAATCGTTTTGATTTCGCCATCACTCATGTTGACGTTGCCTTCTGCGACGACCACATTGTCCTGTTGATGAAGAGTAACAGTGTCCGCTTTGATGCGTTTTTTACCTTGCACGACGACAACGTTACCGGTGTACGTTGCTCGGTCACCGTTGATGGCTTCCAAGGAGTCTGCTTCGACATTGATTGGCAGTTCGTTGGCATTTTCTGCTTCTGGTTCGTGGATCAAACATTGATCTATAGCAGGCAGTTCCTGCACACTATCGTCTGATAGAGTGTCATCTAATACGTCTTCAGCTTGAGTCTGAGGCACAAAAAGAGCAGCACTGATTGAAGCAGCAAGCAAAGTGCGGGAAAAACGTGACATCGAGTTGTACTATCCTGTTTAACTTGATTTATCCGGTGAATGGAGACCGAATGTGAATATAACGACTGTTATCATAAAGGAATTTCTGGCTTCCGGCACTATCAGACCGCTTAACGACTAAAAAATTCACAGATTGAGAGCACATAATGCATATTTTTGGCAAAATTCTTGGCGCTTTTTTTGGATTCTTATTTGGGGGACCTCTTGGGGCAGTATTCGGTTTATTCCTAGGCCACCAATTTGATAAAGCACGCCGTTTAAATCAGGCAGGGTTCAAAACCAGTGGCTTTGGTAGTGGCCCTAGCCAGGCTGAGCGACAAGAAGAATTTTTTAAAGCCGCCTTTGCCGTCATGGGGCATGTTGCTAAGGCAAAAGGGCAGGTGACCCAGCAGGAGATTCAACTTGCTACCACTATGATGGAGCGAATGAATCTGCATGGAGCGCAACGTAAGGCGGCGCAAGATGCATTTCGCGAAGGTAAAGATTCAGGTTTTCCTTTAGAAGAGGTATTGGAGCGTGTTCGCATTTCATCTGGTGGGCGCTTTGACTTGATGCAGTTCTTCCTTGAACTACAAATTTCCGCTGCGTTTGCAGATGGAGATGTTCACCCAAGTGAGCGTAATGTATTACATAAGATTGCCCGCGGTTTAGGCTTTTCTTCAGACCAACTGGAACGCAGACTAAGAATGCAAGAAGCAGCATTTCGTTTCCAGCAAGGTGGTGGATTTGGTGGTCAGGCTGGAGGCGGGCATCAGCAATCTGGCAGCTGGCAACAAGCAAGTCAAACCGATCATTTAGCAGATGCTTACGATGTGTTAGGTGTAAGTGACAGTGCGGAGAGTAAAGAAATCAAGCGTGCGTATCGCAAGCTGATGAACGAGCATCACCCCGATAAGCTGATGGCGAAAGGCTTGCCACCAGAAATGATGAATGTTGCAAAAGAAAAATCGCAGGAAATCCAAAACGCTTACGATCTGATTAAAAAGGTCAAAGGATTTAAATAAAAAATGCTGTGGTAATAACCTCAAAAAAGGCGAGCTCTAGCTCGCCTTTTTTATCTAATTGGAGTGCTATTTACGAACAGCAATCGCTTCAATTTCGATACCGACATCTTTCGGTAAACGAGCCACTTCTACACATGAGCGAGCAGGGTAATGAGCAACATTGTGCTCGTCAAAAAACTTACCATACACTTCGTTTACTGTACCAAAATCGTTTAGATCCTTTACGAATACCGTCATCTTTACAATGTCAGAAACGGTTAGGCCAGACGCCTCTACAACGGCTTTTACGTTATCGAGAGATTGACGTGCTTGCTCGGCGATGTCTTCTGATACTTCACCTGTTGCTGGGTCTACAGGAATTTGGCCTGATGTAAGAACCATATTGCCTAGGTCTACACCTTGGATGTAAGGGCCGATAGCAGCAGGCGCTGAGTCTGTGTGAAGTACTTTAGTCATTGTTATGTTCCATCTAGTTATAGGGGAAAATCAGGCACTCAGTGTGCCGACAAATACCCAAGAGGTAAAGAGCAAAATACCCCGCATAGCGAGGTATTGAATTATTTAAGATTATTCCTAATCTTAGTTCTCGGTGCTCTAACGTTCTGTCACAATCTCACGTGAGAAGACTTTTTCGCAGTACTTACATTTCAAACGGATATCTTCTTTCTTTTCGAATACCTTGAAGCTACTTTCTACCGGTTCATTGTGGGTAATGCAGTTGCTGTTTGGACATTCAAATACATCATTGATCTGCTCTGGAAGTTCCAACGCCAGCTTTTTAACGACATGATATTCTTCAATTTGGTTAACGGTCGCATGTGGTGCATATAAGGCCAACTTGTTGGCTTGCTCTTCATTGATGAACACATTTTCAATCTTAAGCAGGTCTTTGGCGCCCAGAGCAGAAGAGGGAAGGTTTAATCCTACAGTGACCCTTTGATGCGAGTTATGCATATCAAATAGTTTAAGCACTTTAATCCCCACATGCGCTGGGATATGGTCGATCACTGTGCCATTTTTAATCGCTTCAACTTGTAATTGGGTTTCTTTGTTCATGTCCATCTCTCCCTTACAGTGATTCATTTAGCACGAGTGCAAGTAGTGCTTTGCGAGCATAGACCCCGTTCTCAGCTTGCTCGAAGTAATATGCGTGAGGTGTTTTATCGACATCGGTGGTGATTTCATCAACACGTGGTAGTGGATGAAGCACTTTAAGATTGCTTCTTGCCCCTTCCAGTAGAGCTGCTGTCAAAATATACGCAGACTTAATGTGAGCGTATTCTGATTCATCAAAGCGTTCTTTTTGAACACGAGTCATATACAGAACATCTAGCTCTGGAATCACAGTTTCCATATCGGTATGAAGGCTGTACTCAATACCGGCTTCATCAAGCTCTTCTAGAATGTAATCTGGCATAGCCAGTGCTTCAGGGGCGATAAAGAAAAAGCGAACATTGTCGAATTTCGCCAGAGCCTGAGTCAAAGAGTGAACCGTGCGGCCATATTTCAAGTCACCAACAAACGCGACGTTCAGGTTGTCTAAACGACCTTGAGTTTCGGCGATAGAAAACAGGTCAAGTAACGTTTGGGTAGGATGTTGGTTAGCACCGTCACCAGCGTTAATTACCGGAACACCATTTGAAAACTCTGAAGCTAAACGAGCCGCGCCTTCTTGTGGGTGGCGCATCACGAAAGCATCAACGTAAGAAGAGATAACTTGGACTGAATCCGCTAGTGTTTCCCCTTTCTTAGCCAGAGATGTGTTGCCACCGCTATCGAAACCTATGACATCGCCACCAATACGTTGAATTGCCGTTTCAAACGATAGGCGAGTTCGAGTCGACGGCTCGAAGAAGCAGCTCGCAATCACTTTGTTTTTAATCAGCTCTGGGTTTGGTTGCGCTTTGAGTTGCCCAGCGGTATCGACAATCAGTTCCAGCTCGTCGCGTGAGAGCTCTGGAATAGAGATGATGTGCTTTTGATAAAGCGAATTAGCCATATTCTTCTTCCCTATCTAATTTACGTAATGCAATAAAAAAGCCCCCCAATAAGGGAGGCTTTAAAAATTGAAAAAGTTACAAAAAGTGGCAGCCAGTAAGCAGTGCTTATTCAGCGTTTGCTTAGTGTGAGAAAGTCGCATTTTAGAGTGTGCAATGCGTAATGCCATTTCATAACCCTCAGACAAATTGCCGAGCATTATACGCTTAACTTTTGTGAGCGCAAGCGATTACATCAAGCTTTTAATCTGTGCAATTAAGACGGATTACTGCCCTAGTGTGGCGACCATAACCGCTTTTATTGTGTGCATACGGTTTTCTGCTTCGTCGAATACAATTGAGTGTTCAGACTCAAACACTTCGTCAGTCACTTCTAACCCGGTCATACCGTATTTTTCTGCGACTTGCTTTCCGATAGTCGTTTCGGCATCGTGGAAAGCGGGTAAGCAATGCATGAATTTGACTTGAGGGTTACCTGTTTTCTTAAGTGTATCCATGTTGACTTGGTAAGGCGTCATCAATGCGACGCGTTCATCCCATGCTTCGGGCGCTTCCCCCATGGATACCCATACATCGGTATACAAGTAATCGCAGCCTTTCACACCTTCCTCTACGTTTTCTGTAAGAGTGATTTTTGCACCGGTTTGCTGTGCGATTGTTTGGCAGGTCTCAACCAAGTTTTGTTCCGGCCAAAATGCCTTTGGCGCAACTAAGCGGATATCCATCCCCATTTTGGCGGCACCAACCAGCAATGAATTCCCCATATTGTTACGGGCATCACCAAGATAGGCAAAGGTGATTTGGTGTAGCTGTTTTCCTCTGCCGTGTTCCAACATAGTGAGGAAATCGGCCAAAATCTGAGTCGGGTGGAACTCATTAGTTAAACCATTCCAGACTGGCACGCCAGCATGTTCACCGAGTTCTTCAACGATCTCTTGACCAAAACCGCGGTATTCGATGCCATCGTACATTCTTCCAAGGACACGGGCGGTGTCCTTCATTGACTCTTTCGCCCCAATTTGTGAGCCGGACGGACCAATGTAAGAAACTTGTGCACCTTGATCAAAAGCGGCGACTTCAAATGCACACCGGGTACGAGTGGACGCTTTTTCAAAGATAAGGGCGATGTTTTTACCTACCAACTTCTTCTGCTCTGTACCTGCATATTTTGCTTTTTTCAGGTCTGCAGATAGGTCGAGTAAAAACTGGATCTCTTTTGGAGTGAAATCAAGTAGTTTGAGGAAGTTTCTGTTACGTAGATTAAAGGCCATACTCCAGTCCTTGAATGTTCATTCGTGATATGGAGTTAGTTAAACATATTTAAGTATTGTTTGTGAATAATTATTTCAGATAAATGCCGAGATATGAATTATATCTCGGCAATAGTGATTATAAATTCTCTTCAGCAAATTCAGCCAAGCGACTTCGCACCACTCCATTTAGGTGGATATTGGCACTGCCTTCAAAGTTTTTGAATCGCTCTACCATATAGGTCAAACCTGATGTGACAGGAGTCAGGTAGTGCGAGTCGATTTGCGCTAAGTTACCAGAGCAGACAATCTTAGTGCCTTCACCACATCGAGTAATGATGGTTTTGATTTGTGAAGCGGTTAAGTTTTGACACTCATCGAGTAAGACAAAAGCGTTTTGAATTGAGCGTCCACGCATGAAGTTAATGGATTTGAACTGGATATTGGCTTTGTCGCAAATGTACTTCAAAGACCCTTCCGTACAGTGATCGTTCTTGTGCAGTGCTTCTAAAGTGTCGGTGACTGCCGCGAGCCATGGCAGCATTTTCTCTTCTTCGGTACCAGGTAAGAAACCAATCGATTCACCGATGTCGGGGGTATTTCGTGTCACTATGATTTTATCGAACATGCTGTGTTCGATGGTCTGCTCTAAAGCCGCTGCCATTGCCAGCAGTGTTTTACCGCTACCTGCAGCACCGGTGAGGATCACCAAGTCAATGTCGGGATCCAGTAGGGCATCCATCGCCATTCCTTGATAGATATTTTTCGGCGTAATGTCCCAAGCGCGTCGATGCATCATTCGCTCACGGCTTAAATCACGCAGCATAATGCTGTCTGGGTTGATTTCTTCCACGCGAGCGGCGAAGTCACTCTCTTCATCAATCACATACTGGTTGATAAAAGTTGGTTCAAAAGGTTCTCGGCTGAGCGTATGGAAGGTTTTTCCGCCTAAGGTTTTGCTTTCAACTTGTTCAATACTGTTCCAAAAATCCCCTTCTCGTTGCTGGAAGCCCTTGGTTAGGTACTGAACGTCATCAATCAGTTGGTCGGTACGATAATCTTCGACGAATCGAACACCAGCCCCTTTGGCGCGCAGACGCATATTGATGTCTTTGGTGATTAAAATGACTTCTCGTGGTGCACGTTTGTTCTGTAGATATAAAACAGCATTGAGAATTCGGTTGTCGCCAGCTTTGTCTGCAAATGCTTTCACCGTCTCCTGCAGCTCAAAGTCGGCCAGTATGGAAATCGTGCCAGTGGTACTGCTATTTTTTGAATTGCTGTCTTTGGTAAATGGAATCCCTTCTGAAATTTCATCAGGGGTTGCGTCACGGAAAAGATCTTCTAGAGCACGAATAGCAACGCGTGCGTCTCGCGCAACATCTCGTTTACTGTCTTTGATTCGGTCGAGTTCTTCAAGGACGGTCATCGGGATGACCACATCATGCTCTTGAAAGGAAAAAATGGCGAAAGGTTCGTGTAGAAGGATGTTGGTATCAAGTACAAACAGTTTCCGATCGGTGTCACCCATAAGCGTCTCCTTGCCGCGAGGCGGCTTGCTTAGCAAATTCTTTAGCTTTCAGTCTTTAACTGAGTAAAGAACGGATTTGCTTGCAGAAGAGGTAGTTGAGCTATCTAGGCAGTGCCTTGTAAGTAGCTCTTAACTACATACTGCAAACCCGTGTTGATCATCATCTATACCTAAAATAATGCATGCTTTGTGCCACAGACGTTTAATTGACGCTCTCAAAGATGCCTATTCATTGCTGAGTATAGCAACACTCAAAACTACAATAGGCACTGCTTTCTTACAGTTTGATGGCAGGCGAAGTTCTGGGAAAAAATCCCCCGTTATCACGTGACCTGTATCACAGCTTCAAGTAAGATTAGCGACCTTTTTCTGCGCCTGTGCTTCTGGCTATTATGATTAGAAGTTGCCTTGCAAAATGGCGCATAAAAGAACAGCTAAGATAAAAGATACAAATTATAAGAGGTAGTCAATTCATGACATTTGCTTTGGGGCAACGCTGGATAAGTGATACGGAAAGCGATTTAGGTTTAGGTACCGTGGTGGCATTGGATGCTCGCACCGTAACGCTGATGTTTGCAGCATCTGAAGAAAACCGTGTTTATGCACGTAACGATGCTCCGGTTACCCGAGTAACATTTAATGTTGGTGATGTAGTGGAAAGCCAACAAGGTTGGTCATTGACTGTCGAACAGGTGGAAGAAGACCAAGGTGTTCTGACTTACCTTGGTGAGCGTGACGATAGCGGTGAACAAGCTGCTCTACGTGAAATCATGCTTAGCAATCAAATCCGATTTAATAAGCCTCAAGACAAGTTGTTCGCAGGCCAGATAGATCGTATGGACAACTTTGTGTTGCGTTACCGCGCTTTAACCAATCAGTTTGAGCAGCACAAAAGTCCGATGCGTGGTTTATGTGGCATGCGCGCAGGATTGATTCCACACCAGTTATATATCGCTCATGAAGTTGGTCGTCGTCACGCTCCACGTGTATTACTTGCTGATGAAGTTGGTTTAGGTAAAACCATCGAAGCAGGCATGATTATTCACCAGCAGGTTTTAGCTGGCCGCGCAGAACGTATTTTGATTGTTGTTCCGGAAACACTGCAGCATCAGTGGTTGGTGGAAATGATGCGCCGCTTCAACCTGCATTTCTCAATCTTTGACGAAGAGCGCTGTGTCGAAGCATTTGCTGAAGCGGATAACCCGTTTGATACTCAACAATATGTTTTGTGTTCACTGGATTTCTTGCGAAAGAGTCGCAAACGTTTTGAGCAAGCACTGGAAGGTGACTGGGACCTACTCGTAGTGGATGAAGCTCACCATTTAGAGTGGAGCCAAGACAATCCAAGTCGTGAGTACCAAGTGGTTGAAGGCTTAGCTGACAAAACACCGGGCGTATTGTTGCTTACCGCAACACCTGAGCAGCTTGGTCGTGAAAGCCACTTTGCTAGGCTACGGTTACTCGATTCGGACCGCTTTTACGACTACGACGCGTTTGTTCAAGAAGAAGAGCAATACGCACCAGTCGCCGATTCTGTTACGGCTTTGTTTTCAGGCTTAACGTTGGAAAATGAAGCGAAAAACCAAATTACCGAGCTGTTGTCTGAACAGGATGTTGAGCCCCTGTTCCGTATTATTGAGAGTGACTCAGATGAAGAGGCGAAAGCTGCTGCACGCCAAGAGTTGATCGATAACCTGATGGATCGTCACGGTACTGGCCGAGTTCTGTTCCGTAATACACGAGCTGCGATCAAAGGATTCCCACAGCGCAATGTGCATTTAATGCCGATGGATATTCCACAGCAATACAGCACGTCTATGCGTGTTTCTGGCCTAATTGGTGGCAAGATTGCACCCGAAGCAAGGGCGCTGAAAAACCTATATCCTGAAGAGATTTTCCAAGAGTTTGAAGGTGATGACGCAAGCTGGTGGCAATTTGATTCGCGGGTTAACTGGCTGATCGAAAAAGTAAAAGATAAGCGCAGTGAGAAGATTCTAGTTATTGCCTCTCGTGCCAATACCGCTTTGCAATTGGAGCAAGCTCTGCGAGAGCGTGAAGGTATCCGTGCGACCGTCTTCCATGAAGGCATGTCGATTCTTGAACGAGATAAAGCAGCGGCTTACTTTGCTCAGGAAGAAGGTGGCGCACAAGTATTGCTATGTAGTGAAATTGGTTCGGAAGGACGTAACTTCCAGTTTGCAAATCAACTGGTGATGTTCGACTTACCTTTCAACCCTGATTTGTTAGAGCAGCGAATCGGTCGTTTAGATCGTATTGGCCAAAAGCGAGATATCGATATCCATGTGCCTTACTTGAAAGGTACCGCTCAAGCGATACTGGCGCGTTGGTTTGACGAAGGCCTTAACGCATTCCGCGAAACTTGCCCAACAGGACGAGCTGTCTACGACAAATATTCGGATGCTTTGATTGAGATGTTGTCATCTGGTGATATTGAGCAGCTGGACAGTGTGATCGACGAATCTGCCAAGCTGAATAAAGAGCTGAAGTCACAGTTGGAGCAAGGCCGCGACCGCTTGTTAGAGATGCACTCTAACGGCGGTGAAAAAGCGCAGAAGATTGTTGAGACCATCGAAGCAACCGATGGCGACACAAACCTAGTCACTTTCGCACTAAGCTTGTTTGACACTATTGGCCTAAACCAAGACGATAAAGGTGAAAATGCACTGGTTGTTACACCATCTGAGCACATGATGGTGCCGAGCTACCCGGGTTTGCCTTATGAAGGTGCCACTATTACTTTCGATAGAGAAACTGCTTTATCCCGTGAAGACATGAACTTCATCAGTTGGGAGCACCCTATGATTCAAGGCGGAATCGACCTTCTAATGAGCGAAGGCGTGGGTACGTCTGCGGTTTCCCTGCTGAAAAACAAAGCTTTGCCAGTCGGGACTATTTTACTCGAGCTGGTTTACGTTGTGGATGCCCAAGCACCAAAGCGCAGTGGTATCAGCCGTTTCTTGCCGCAAACACCAATTCGTTTGATGATGGATGCTCGCGGTAATGATCTGTCTTCACAAGTAGAGTTTGATAGCTTTAACCGTCAACTCAGCCCGGTGAATCGCCACCTTGCAAGCAAACTGGTCAACTCGGTGCAAAATGATGTGCACAAGTTGATTGAAGCTGGCGACGCTCAAATAGCGCAACGTGTTGATGATGTGCGTGAGCAAGCACAAAAAGAGATGCAAGCGAGCTTGAACGGAGAGCTAGAACGTTTACAAGCGCTTAAAGCGGTAAACCCAAATATTCGTGACGAAGAAATAGAGGCCATTGACGATCAGATAAAAGAGTTAACGGGCTATATTAGTAAAGCTCAAGTACAGTTAGACTCACTGCGTTTGATTGTGGTTTCTCATAACTAACCATTGAGACTACATACAATAAGGCCTTCACTACGAAGGCCTTTTTTATAGCTGGTGTAGAGGGAAGTTACATCAACCATTTCCACCAAACGAATATGGCAAGAAAACCGAATAGATAGACTAACCCTGCGATTGAGAGTAGCTTGAGCTTTCTTGTCATTGCTAGCGGTTCTGGCAAAGCTGATTTAGATACCAGGATGTAGTTAAGTAGGGCGAAAAACGGTGTCGTCATGAAAGCTAGAATCATAGCGAAATCGAGCATTGGCAATAGTGCCGAAGCCCAAAAAACAATGATGGATAGCGCCGCTGAGGAAATCACTAGCATCCAGCTCTGAGTCACTTTCGGCTTCATCTCGTTTTGCTTGCGAAGTAAACGCTGCGATTCTGAGATCACACGAGCGTAACCATCAATGACGGTTATTGTGCTACCAAAAATACAGAAGAAAGCGACAATGGCAATCAAGTAACGCGACCACTCTCCAATGGTTGAAGCGTATAAGCCAACCAGCTGATGTGAAAAACCAACCCCAGATTTAGCCAGCTCCACACCACCGCCATGCAGCACAAGGGTGCCAAGAGCTAGGAACACTATCGCTAAAATTGCTGTGCCGATGTAGCCAACATTAAAATCAAATAACGCGGAGCGCGCTGTCACGGTTTGGTGGCGTTGCTGACTTTTGAGCCACATTGACGTTAAGCTTGAAATTTCGATAGGGGCTGGCATCCACCCCATGGTGACGACGATAAAGCCAATTGCAGCAATAGACCAAGGAGAAGGGGCTTCAAAAGAAGGAACGACTTCGACTGGGTTGCCCACTGCGATTACCACAGCAGTTAGGGTGGCGATGGTTAGCACTGCCATGATTATCTTTGAGAGTGAATCGAGCGCTTTGTAATGCCCCGCAAATAAAATCGTTAAGCACGTGGCCAGTATGATCAGACACAAGGCAGTGTTAGACAGCTCGAAAGGAATGAAGTAACCGAGTAGGCTTGCACTGAATAGGAGCAGTGCAGCGGTATTGACGATGCCTGAAATCACACTGAGCGCGACAAACAACCATAAATAGGGGCGCCCCAATTTCGAGTAACCTTCAACTAGGCTCTCTCCTGTCCCCATGGTGTATTGAATACTGGCGCGAAAGAAAGGATATTTGAAGAAGTTAACCAGTAAGATTAATGCTGCCAGTTGCCAGCCGTAGATGGCACCAGCTTTGGTGGAAGCGACGAGGTGAGAGCCTCCAACAGCCGCCGCGGCCATCATGATTCCTGGCCCTAATGAGCGAATGAGTTGTGATACTGAGTATGTAGATTGGTGCTCAGTGGAGGAAATACTTTCCATTAATGTTCCTTGAATGTTTAGTTTTTTCTCTGTCAATTGAATGCATCAATATCATATGTATTCAATGCGTTAAATATTGTTTACATGAAAAAAACTAAAACATCCTAGGATGACCAGCTGCGGTCACAAACATAGCTCTGATATAATGACCAGATTGTAAATAGAATCGAGAAACGTATGGCAATGCAGCACTATCATCCACCCACAGAACCGTGGATCGATATTGTTTACCAAGATGAGCATATTTTGGTTGTGAATAAACCTTCCGGGCTGCTTTCCGTACCGGGGAGATTGGCAGAACACTACGACAGCATGTGGAGTCGGTTAGTGGTTGAATATCCTGATATCCAAGTTGTTCATCGCCTGGACATGTCGACATCAGGGTTAATGCTGCTGGCAAAAACGAAAGATGCAGAACGCGCTTTGAAAAAGCAGTTTCAATATCGGCTTACTCATAAGATCTACTATGCGAGAGTGTGGGGACAACTTGAAGAGCGAGAAGGAGAGGTTGACCTGCCTTTGATTTGCGATTGGCCAAACCGGCCGAGGCAAAAAGTGTGCTTTGAACATGGCAAGCCATCACAAACTCGCTACCACGTTGTTAAACAAGAACCGCAGACAAGTGTCGTTCGACTACTACCAATCACGGGGCGATCGCACCAACTACGTGTGCATACTCAAGCGCTGGGCCATCCAATAGTGGGGGATGAGTTCTATGCCACACAAGAGGCGCTGGATTTCTCGGACCGTTTGGAACTGCATGCTGCAGAATTGAGCTTTTACCACCCAGACACCAATAAGCTGCAGACAATTTTTGTACCGTGTGATTTTTATCCCGAAGCCAAACCGGAAATTTTGCAACACTTTAGCGCCGAAGAAACATTACCTGATTATAAAACGCTACCCAAGGCATAGTGCTCAGCATGAATGCGGTTGAGGTAGCGATAGGAGCATTGAATGTCGTTACCTCACTCGAAACCTAGCATTGTTTTTCTCGATCGAGCGACCATTCCAACTCAGATAACCTTACCCAAACCCAGCTTTGAGCATCACTGGCAAGAGTATGACTTTACGTCCCCTCAGCTTGTTGCAAATAGATTGGCAGATGCAGAGATTGTAATCACCAACAAAGTTGTGCTCGATCGCAATACCTTACAGAAGCTGCCACAACTCAAACTGATTGCCGTGTCGGCAACAGGGTTTAACAACGTCGATATCCAATATTGCCAAGAACATGGAATTGCAGTGACGAACGTTCAAGGTTATGCCACGCAATCGGTACCTGAGCATGTGATAGCGATGTTGTTTAGTTTGAGACGCAACTTGGTGGGATACCACCAAGATATCAAGAAGGGAGAGTGGCAGAGAAACAAACAGTTTTGCTTTTTTACTCACCCAATTGGTGATGTTGCGGGCTCAACTCTGGGAATCATTGGAAGTGGTGCACTAGGAAAAGCCACAGCGGCTTTGGCTAAATCAATTGGCATCAATGTTGTCTTTGCTGAGCGAAAAGGTATTACCGAGTGCAGAGAGGGCTACCTTCCGTTTGACCTAGTGCTACAGCTATCGGATGCAATCACACTGCATTGCCCGTTATCTGCTGAGACTCACCATTTGATCGGTGAGCCTGAGCTGAAAAAAATGAAGTCTGATGCGATTTTAATTAATACTGGTCGAGGTGGTTTGGTGGATGAAGCTGCATTAATCACGGCACTGAAATCGGGATATATTGCGGCTGCAGGGGTGGATGTATTTACTCAAGAGCCTGCTGATGAATCTAACCCGTTATTGTCCAATATGGACATGCCGAACCTGCTGTTAACACCACATGTTGCGTGGGGAAGTGATTCATCCATTCAAAATTTAGCCAATATCCTAATGGATAACATTGATGCGTTTGTTGAAGGAAGAGAGCAAAACCGCGTTGTTTAAGGTTTGAAGGAAGGTGTATCCTGGCTGACGTTAAATTGCTTAAGCCCTTGATTAAAGATAGTAAGTAACTTCTTTGCGTCGGGGTGCGCTTTAGAAAACATGAGAAAGTTGTCATTAGACAGGAAAGGTTTTGGGTTGTAGGTGATCAATTCCTGAGTGTCGATTGGCATTTTACTTAACGCAAACATACCAATGTGCTTTTCTTCCGGTACAAGCTCTACACGGCGGTATTTCAGTAGCTGAAAGGCTTTCTCTGGGCTCTCAACTCGCTTTATCGTTACTTGTTCATCATTAATCAGAGTATCGAGTGCTTCACCGTAGCTGTAGCCTAGGCCGCCACCAAGTGTTTTCCCTTTTAAGTTACTCAGCGACTGCCACTGGAATGGATTTTCTTTTAAATGAAAGAAGACAAACTGTTCTTGCGCGACGGGATCACTGAACATGAAGTGTTCAGTTCGCTCTTCGGTAAACATCCAAACGGCAGTCGCCACATATTCGCCTTCGCTGGCCTTTTTATAAGCTCGTTTCCAAGGGTAGAAGTGAAACTCAACTGAGTAGCCTTGACGGGCAAATACCTGCTGAATGGTGTGACCAACATGGCCGAAGTCTTCAAGTTGTTCGCCGATAAATGGCGGCCATTCACCCGCAGCGATTTTAATGATTTTGTCACTGTTTGGAGTTTCGACACTGCTTGATGCAAAGACTGAGTTAGAAGCAATCAGTACTAACGTGCCGAGTATACATCGATAATTTATCATTACTTACCACCGTCTTATTGCTTACTACGGTATTCGTACTTACCACGGTATTGGTTACCTATAACCCTAGAAGATAATACTTGTTCTAGTGAAACCTAGATAGAAAAAAGGCCGGTCAATGTGACCAGCCTTTGAAGTGTTTCTATATTGAAAACTAATCAAGTCTTACAGTGCAGCAATAGTCGCTTTTTGCTCTTCAAGCTTAGTTAGTGTCTCTTGGTAGCCCACTAGCTTCTCACGCTCTTTCGCAATAACTGCTTCAGGTGCTTTAGCAACGAAACCTTCGTTACCTAGCTTGCCTTCGATGCGCTTGATTTCGCCATGCGTTTTTTGCACTTCTTTATCAAGGCGAGCAAGTTCTGCATCTTTGTCGATCAGACCTGCCATTGGGATCATCAGCTCAGACTGACCCACTAGCTTAGTCGCACATGCTGGAGTTTCAGCATCCTGAGCTAGTACTGTTAGGCTGTCTAGCTTAGCAAGAGAGTTCAGAACTACCTTGTTCGCTTCGATACGCGCTGCGTCTTTCTCGTTAGCAACCTTAATCATCACCTCTAGACCTTTGCTAGGTGCAATGTCGTATTCCGCACGTAGGTTACGGATAGCCGTGATGAAAGTCTTAACCCATTCGATGTCTTCTACGATCTCAGCGTTGAAGTTATCTTCGTTAAACTGAGGAAGCGCTTGAAGCATGATCGTTTCACCTTCAACACCGTCTACTAGTGGCTTAACGCTCTGCCAGATAGATTCAGTGATGTAAGGAAGCACTGGGTGAGCAAGACGTAGCGTCTTCTCTAGAACAGTGATCAGCATGTAGCGAGTTGCTTGCTGCTGAGCTTCTGTACCTTTCCAAAGAACAGGTTTAGTTAGCTCTAGGTACCAGTCACAGAATTGGTTCCAGATGAATTCGTAAAGCGTGTTCGCAGCCATGTCTAGACGGAAGTTGTCTAGGTGAGCATTAAACTCTTTCGCAGCTAGCTCAAACTGAGATTCAATCCACTTATCCGCTAGAGAGAATTCCATGTTTGCACGGTCTTCTGCAGATAGTGACATGCCACAATCGTGCTCTTCTGTGTTCATCAGTACGTAACGGCTTGCGTTCCATAGCTTGTTACAGAAGTTACGGTAACCTTCAAGACGCTTCATGTCCCAGTTGATGTCACGGCCAGTAGAAGCCATAGCAGCAAGAGTGAAACGCAGTGCGTCAGTACCGTATGGTTCGATACCGTTTTCGAAAGTCTTACGCGTGTTCTTCTCGATCTTCTTCGCTAGTTGAGGCTGCATCATGTTGCCACAACGCTTCTCTACTAGAGATTCAAGGTCGATACCATCGATCATGTCGATAGGGTCAAGAACGTTACCTTTCGACTTAGACATCTTGTCGCCGTTTTCGTCACGGATTAGACCCGTTACGTAAACTGTCTTGAATGGTACTTGCGACTTACCGTTTTCATCTTTGTTGAAGTGCATGGTCATCATGATCATACGCGCAACCCAGAAGAAGATGATGTCGAAGCCCGTTACTAGAACGTCTGAAGGGTGGAAGGTCTTCAGGTCTTCAGTTTGCTCAGGCCAGCCTTGAGTACCGAAAGTCCATAGCGCAGAAGAGAACCATGTATCAAGTACGTCGTCGTCTTGGCGAAGAACAACTACTGGTGCAAGGTTGTTGTTTGCACGTACTTCTTCTTCAGTACGGCCTACATAAACGTTGCCGTCGTTGTCGTACCATGCTGGGATACGGTGACCCCACCAAAGCTGACGAGAGATACACCAATCTTGAATGTCACGCATCCAAGAGAAGTACATGTTTTCGTACTGCTTAGGTACGAACTGGATTTCACCATCTTCAACTGCTTTAACTGCAGGTTCAGCAAGAGGTGCAGCACGCACGTACCATTGGTCAGTTAGCATTGGTTCGATAACCACGCCACCACGGTCGCCGTAAGGAACAGTTAGGTCGTGATCTTTGATTTCGTCTAGAAGGCCTAGCTCTTCAAACTCAGCAACGATCGCTTTACGAGCAGCAAAACGCTCCATACCGTGGTATTTAGCTGGTAGCTCAGTAGAGTAAACATCGCTAGCTTCACCATTAGTAGTGAAGACTTCTGCCGCATCACGGATGTCTGCGTTGAAAGTTAGAATGTTGATCATTGGTAGGTTGTTACGCTTACCAACTTCGTAGTCATTGAAGTCGTGCGCAGGAGTGATCTTCACACAACCTGTGCCTTTTTCCATATCTGCGTGCTCATCACCTACGATAGGGATCAGACGGTTAACGATAGGAAGTAGGATCTCTTTACCGATAAGATCTTTGTAACGTGGATCTTCTGGGTTTACAGCAACACCAGTATCACCAAGCATTGTTTCAGGACGAGTTGTCGCAACAACAATGTAGTCTTTACCTTCAGCTGTCTTTACGCCATTTGCTAGCGGGTATCGGAAGTGCCACATGTGGCCTTTTTTGTCTTTGTTTTCAACTTCAAGATCAGAAATTGCAGTGTGCAGTTTAGGATCCCAGTTTACTAGACGCTTACCACGGTAGATTAGGTCTTCTTCGTAAAGGCGAACAAACACTTCTTGAACAGCGTTAGATAGACCATCATCCATCGTGAAGCGCTCGCGGTCCCAGTCTACAGATGCACCAAGGCGACGAAGCTGCTTAGTGATTGTGCCACCCGATTCGTTCTTCCATTCCCAGATTTTGTCGATGAAAGCATCACGACCGTAATCGTGTTTAGTTTTGCCTTCTTCAGCCGCGATCTTACGCTCAACAACCATTTGAGTTGCGATACCAGCGTGGTCAGTACCTACTTGCCAAAGGGTGTTTTTGCCCTTCATACGTGCAGCACGGATCAGAGTATCCATGATGGTGTCTTGGAACGCGTGGCCCATATGTAGGCTACCAGTGACGTTCGGTGGCGGGATCATGATGCTGTATGATTCTTTCGTCGTGTCACCGTGTGGCTTAAAGTAGCCTTTCTCTTCCCAAGCTTGGTATAAAGCTTGTTCAATTGAAGTTGGGTTGTATGTCTTTTCCATAGTACTCATTTACTGGATACGTTGATGGTAATCGTAGTCAATCATTATAAGTGAACTCTCTAAGTGGAGAGCTTAACTATAAGGATTGACCGGTTGCATATTTTGTTGCTGCTAGCTGTGTTCGATTTCGATCGTTTGTAGCTGATAGCCTGCTTGGCGGTAGATTTTATATCTTTCTCGCGCCAGTTGCTTGGCTTTTTCTTCGCAAGGGACGAAGTCTACCACCTCAGCAAACTTGTTCGCAAAGGTTGTCTCATTTTCCGCCAAATTTATTACCAACTGGCGATTCCAAGAAGGCTTTAGCCCTTGGTGTCCAATCTCGATGTTTGTGCCATATTTAGGGCCTTCACCCACTAAGTTATGGGCGACAAATTGCTCTGGTTCAACTTGCCAAAGTAGTTCTGCCAATTGCTCTGCGTGCAACTTATCGTTGCAATTCAAATACACCTTGGCACCTTGCTTGGCAAAATGGTGTGCAAGAAAGATGACATATAAGCCAAAACCCTCGGGGGTTTCTTGAGGTGTGTCTGGCTTAATGATGTAAAAAGTCGCATTGGCCATGAGGCATACCTAATACAGGAGATACAAAAAAGGGCCTTGCGGCCCTTTTCAAGATTGTGAGGATTATTCCTCGGTCTCTTGGCCACTGCGGTTAAGCAGGAATTGGACAAGCATTGAGACCGGACGGCCCGTTGAGCCTTTCGCTGCACCAGACTTCCATGCAGTGCCCGCGATATCAACGTGTGCCCAGTGGTATTTCTTGGCAAACTTAGATAGGAAACAGCCAGCAGTGATAGTGCCGCCAGGGCGACCACCGATGTTTGCCATATCAGCAAATGGGCTCTTAAGTTGTTCGTGGTATTCGTCAGCCATTGGAAGACGCCATGCACGGTCACTTGCTTGCTCAGATGCGTTTACTAGTTCGTGAGAAAGAGGGTTGTGGTTCGATAGTACACCGCTGATGTGGTGACCAAGAGCAATCACACACGCACCAGTTAGAGTTGCTACATCAATTACGCAGTCTGGTTCAAAACGCTCAACGTAAGTCAGCGCGTCACATAGAACCAAGCGGCCTTCTGCATCAGTATTAAGAACTTCGACAGTTTGGCCCGACATAGTAGTTAGGATGTCACCAGGACGGTATGCGTTGCTACCAGGCATGTTTTCACAACCCGCAAGAATAGCGACTACATTGATTGGCAGGTTTAGTTTTGCCAAGGCTTTCATTGTGCCGAATACGGATGCAGCACCACACATGTCGTACTTCATCTCATCCATCGCTTCACCTGGCTTAAGCGAAATACCGCCAGAATCGAAAGTCAGGCCCTTACCAACGAGTACGATTGGTTTTGCTTCTGGATCAGGGTTGCCCTTGTACTCCATGATAGACATCATAGACTCGTTCTTAGAACCGCGGCCAACGGCTAGGTATGAAGTCATACCCAGTTTTTCCATCTCTTCTTCACCAATGATTTTGGTCGTGATGGTGTCGTAGTCATCGGCTAAGCGGCGAGCTTGTGAAGCTAAATAAGCAGGGTTCGCAATGTTTGGTGGCATATTGCCAAGGTCTTTCGAAGCCTTAACACCTGAAGCAACAGCTAAACCATGAGCAATCGCTTTTTCACCTTGGTTTAACTCGCGACGAGTCGGAACGTTGAATACGAGCTTGCGTAGTGGACGACGAGTTTCAGGCTTGCTGCTCTTGAATTGGTCGAACGTGTATAAACCGTCTTTGGTTGCTTCTACTGCCTGACGCACTTTCCAGTAAGTATCGCGGCCTTTAACGTGCAGCTCAGTAAGGAAACATACTGCTTCCATAGAGCCAGTTTCGTTTAGAGTGCTGATGGTTTTTTGGATAATTTCTTTATATTGGCGCTCACCAAGTTCACGCTCTTTACCACAACCTACCAGCAACACGCGCTCTGAAAGCACTCCTGGAACTTGATGCAGAAGTAGCATCTGCCCTGGTTTACCTTCCAGATCACCACGGCGAAGTAGTGAACTAATGTAGCCATCGCTAATTTTGTCTAGCTGCTCTGCTACTGGAGAAAGGCGGCGTGGTTCAAACACTCCAACAACGATACATGCGCTACGTTGTTTCTCTGGACTGCCACTTTTTACACTGAACTCCATGCGTACTCCTACATCCTGAAGACATTTAGAACTAAATGTTAGATAATGCCGGCTTACTTGTTGATTCCTTACTAGGAACTACCCTTAAAATAAGCAGACTAACAGTTAGTGAAAATTTTAAAAATAAAAGGTTCAACGGGAAATTATAGTGATTCAATCAAAAAAACAAGTTTTGTATAGGTAATTTCAGCGTGATTATTGTTAGATATTTGATCCGCGAGACACTCAAGAGCCAGTTTGCGATATTTTTCGTGCTCTTTTTAGTGTTTCTGAGCCAGAAGTTTATACGAGTTTTGGCCGAAGCCTCGGATGGTGAAATTCCTGCTCGAATGATCCTGTCCATCGTGAGTTTGAACATGCCTGCGATGGGGTTGTTGATGCTGCCTTTAAGTTTGTATATCGGTATTTTGCTCACTTTTGGCCGCCTATATGCGGAAAGTGAGATCACCGTAATGAATGCAACAGGGATCGGAAATAAGTTCCTAGTACGAGCTGCCTTATATCTTGCGGTAATCACTGGCTGTGTGGCTGCGTTTAACTCATTTTGGTTGGCTCCGTGGAGCCAAGACAAAGAAGCGCAACTGATGGAGCAGTTAGCTTCCGAGAATAGTGTGGACTTGCTGCAAAAGGGTAGCTTTCAACGTACACCTGATGGTTCTTCGGTGGTATTCATCGATGATATTGAAGGCAAGCAGCTGAAAAACGTGTTTGTAGCTCAACTGCGTCCGCGTGATTCAATCTTACCAAGTGTAATGTTCTCAAATTATGGTGATGTCAAAGAAACCAGTGATGGTCGCCAAGTGATCACTATGTATGAAGGTACTCGTTATGAAGGAGTACCGACACGAGTTGATTATCGAATCACTGACTTTGATGAATATGAAGGCCTAATTGGCCAGCGCAGCGTAAAAGAGAAAGGACGTGACTGGGAAGCAATCCCAACCTTAGCGCTATTATCTAACCCAGACCCTAGAGCACAAGCCGAGCTGCAGTGGCGTATCTCTTTGGTTCTATGTATTCCGCTACTCACTATGCTGGTGGTACCACTTTCGGCGGTGAACCCTCGCCAAGGTCGCTTCGCGAAAATGGGGCCGGCAATTTTGATTTATCTGGCGTATTTCTTATCGATCAGTGCAACTAAATCTGCGATTGAAGATGGAAGTATTCCAATTATTGTCGGCATGTGGCCTATTAATGCTGCTTTACTGCTTGCTGCCATAGGAGTGAACACCATGGATAGCATTCCAGTAAGAAGGTTTAAAGATAAGTTGAGACAAAAGAAGGTGGCGAAAGCAAGTGTTTAAGATTCTAGATTTATACATCGGTAGAACGATTATCGCGACCACTTCGCTTGTATTGATCACTTTTGTTGGCCTTTCCGCCATCATTAAATATGTTGAGCAGCTAAGGAAGGTCGGGCAGGGCACTTACGACTTATTCCAAGCGTTGATGTTTGTGGTGTTGAGTATTCCACGTGATATCGAGATGTTTTTTCCAATGGCGGCTTTGCTTGGTGCTTTGATTGGTTTGGGGATGCTAGCGGCGAGTTCAGAGCTAGTGGTAATGCAGGCGTCTGGGTTTTCTAAACTCAACATCGGTATGTCGGTGCTAAAAACCGCGGTACCGTTAATGATCATTGTGACTTTGCTTGGCCAGTGGGGCGCACCGCAAGCTCAAAAAATGGCGCGAGACTTACGTGCTATTGCCACATCTGGCGGTAATATCATGTCAGTGAGAACTGGTGTGTGGGCAAGGGATGCCAACGACTTTATCTTTATCGGTAAAGTAGAAGACGAAACAATTCATCAGATGAACATGTGGCGTTTCGATGAAGAGAAAAACTTAGAGTCGGTTATATACGCCAGGAAAGTCGATTTCATTTCCGATAACGAATGGGAGATGAAAGACGTTCAAGTGACGGACATGCGTGATGGTATTGAAATATCAAAAGATACTTTGCCGACTTATCGTTGGACGACGTCTTTAGCTCCAGACAAACTTGCTGTGGTGACGGTTAAACCAGAAGAACTCTCGCTCAGTGGCTTATACGACTACGTCACCTATCTTGACGCATCAGAACAAGACTCGTCACGCTATGAGCTCGCGTTGTGGCGTAAGATAACTCAGCCATTCTCGATTGCGGTAATGATGTTGATGGCACTATCGTTTATCTTTGGTCCGCTGAGAAGTGTGACAATGGGCGCTAGGATTTTATCTGGTGTTATCGCAGGCTTTACTTTCTACATATCGAGTGAGTTTTTTGGCCCATTGAGCTTGGTGTACGGAATACCGCCAGTATTTGGCGCTGTTGCTCCAAGTGTGGTGTTCTTATCGGTGGCGATAATGTTGCTGCGAAGAAAATTATAAAGCAATACGGTTATTGAAAAAGGAGGCGAAAGCCTCCTTTTTTCTATTGTGCGTTCTTTAATACTACTACTTGAGTTTTAGCCCAAATGTCGTGGAAGCCACGCTTTTTAGGGTCAAAAGGTACGGTGAAGTTAGCCAGGCCGAAACCGGAAGTCCCTAAGCGGATCAATGCTTGAGTAACAGTAATAGGTGTCGCGTCTTCGTTTCTAATTTGCAGCTTCCAAGCTCGCATTCCAAGAGTTTGGCCAGCGCGGGTCCAAAAGAATACAAAGAAGTAAACCCATACCGCAGCAAGGTATAGTGTAAACAGTGGGCTTACTATTGGGTGTTCACCCACAAGACCAGCCGCATCACCGTACTCACCGTAACTGAGAATGCCCGCTGCGTTAAGAGCAAAAATAACCGCAATCACAAGCCCTGCGGCCATCATTTCAATCGCGAGTACAATTAATGCGTCGTAGAAAAGAGCACCAAAGCGACGCATAAGACCTGCTGGTGGAAGAGTGGTGGAGTGAGTCATAGTTAAGTACTTACCTAATTCAAATTGCGCGAAAGAATAATGCCTCAAAGGGACACTTTAAAGAGAGCTAACGCACAGCTTACCAATTTGTGGTGAAATTATCGGCAAACAAAAGATTTTTCAATCTTTTACTCTTGCGCACCTAAGCTTCTTACGTATAATGCCAAACATCAAAGGGGAACACCCTAAGATGCCGGTGTGGTGAAATTGGTATACACGACGGATTCAAAATCCGTTGCCTTCGGGCGTGGCGGTTCAAGTCCGCCCACCGGTACCATACATAGAAAGGTCGCTTTATAGCGGCCTTTCGTCGTTTTAGGCAGTGTATATTCGTAGGGTGCAGTGCCCAAAGGGCGTGATAGCCTATGAAAGCCTCCTTATCATCATTAGCTCGCTCCCTTATTCATTCTGGTTACCTAGAAAGTCAATGTTATAGCGATTAAAACTATACATAGGGTAGAGGTCTAGTTCGCTGTTTTGTCTCGCGAAATACGATTTTATTTCACAAGTCGTTACACAGCCTAGAGGGTTAGGGCTTTACATCTGGCGTTATGCGATGAACAATCACGTTTGAAAACACCAAAAGCATGACAAGTCACTAGGAAATTATGAGTAGCACTGAGACGAAAAAGTCGAATCCATTGTTTGAAGTCCTTTTCAACGTTTTTATCCCTTCTTTCATTTTAATGAAGTTCAGTGGTGACGAGCACTTAGGAACGGTCATGGCGCTTGTTGTTGCGCTGGCATTCCCTGTTGTGTTCGGTGGCATGGATTTGATTCGCAACAAGAAGTTTAATTTCATTGCAGCGCTGGGTTTTGTCAGTGTTCTACTGACGGGGGGGATTGGCTTACTAGAGCTTGATACACGCTGGTTGGCGTTAAAAGAAGCATTAATTCCTGGTCTTATCGGTTTAGCGGTGTTGGGCTCAACGTTCACTCGTTATCCTTTGATGCAAAAGATGGTTTTAAACGATACTGTCTTAAACCTTCCATTAATCACCCAGCGTCTTGAAGAAAACGGTAAGTCACAAGCATTTGAGCGTTGTTTGATGACTTCTAACTACCTATTTGCCAGTACCTTTGCCTTTTCGTCAGTGATGAACTACTTCCTTGCAACATGGATCGTGACGAGCCCTGCGGGTACGGCTGCATTTAACGAGGAGTTGGGGAAGTTAACATTGTATAGCTACCCAGTGATTGCGATTCCAAGCATGCTGATGATGTTTGGAATCTTCTATTACGTATGGCGACAGATCCGCGCAATGACATCGTTGGAAACGGAACAGATATTCCATACTAAGTAAGTTAAATAGCAGAAGCCCGGCATTGTGTCGGGCTTTTTGTTTTTGATTTGAATGAAACAATTACTCAAGTGCGAAAGCAAAGTTCTAACTCGATCACTAAAGCCGGTAATACGTTAAGTATCGAGTGAAAAAATTCAAAATTTTCATGCGAATTTTCAATTGGTTGCCTATCTTTATCTTATGAATCTGTTTATGGAGATAGCAATGTATCAAGTGACCCCATATCTATTTTTTGCCGGCCGTTGTGAAGAGGCTCTCGAGTTCTATCGTAAGAGCTTTAATGGTGTCGTGTTGACCAAGCAACTATTCAAAGATGCACCACAAGTTATTGAAGGTGCGGACCCTAATTGGGTCATGCATGCGGAATTTGAAGCTTTCGGAATGAAACTGATGCTTTCAGATGGTTTAGTGGCGAAAGAGCTGGGGGGAAACAACATTGCTTTATCAATAGTGCTGGATAATCTGGATGAGCAGGCAAGGTTATATGACAAACTCTCGGAAGGGGGGCATGTGATGATGCCTTTAGCGGATACTTTCTGGGGCGCTAGATTCGGTAAAGTAGAAGACCAGTTTGGAGTGCGCTGGATGTTGCACTGCGAATTAGTTTAACTAACAAAGTGTTACGAGGATATTACTCAACTTTTTAACAACGTGTGCTAGTGATGAAATGATAATTTAGATAATCTAAACTTATAAAATCCACCGATAAATAAAGTGTTGTATATAAAACGTGGCAAGCATCAAAATTACCGTCGATCGTATCCAACCAGGGCTGCACATTCGGCTACCGGTAAAGTGGAACGAGCACCCATTTTTATTTAATAGCTTTAAGGTCAAAGACCAAGAGCAAATCCAGTTGATCAAACACCTGGGGATTAAACATGTCTATATTAATCCAAACCAGAGTGATACCCAACCATTGCCTCCAGATCATGATAAAGGCACTTCAGAGTCGGAAGAAGAAGTGGTGATCGATATCGAAGCTCAGAAAATGTGGGACGAGAAACAAAGGCGAATTGAGGAACTAAGCGCTTATCGTCGTCGAGTCATTCAATGTGAAAAAGAATTTGAGCGTTCGTTAGCGCGTATGCGTGCGGTAATGAACAAGATTCGTAATCGTCCTGAGAAAGCCGTCGATGAAGCAGCTGCTCTGATTGATGATATCGTCGATAAGTTACTAGGTGACAATAGCGTAACACTGCATTTGATGAACGGTAAAAGTGAATTCGAAGACATCTACTTTCATTCGTTGAACGTGTCCGTTATTGCGATGATGATAGCTAAGGCTAAAGATTATGAAGCGCAGAAGATAAAGGATATTGCTTTTGCAGCGTTGTTCCATGATATGGGCAAGATAAAAGTCCCTGCTGCTATTGTAAGGAAGCAAACACCGCTCACTGATCCGGAGAAGAACTACTTAAAGCTGCATACGAAATATGGGTTAGATCTAGCGAATAATATGGAGAGCTTTCCTGACGCAGCAAAACTCGTAATAGAACAACATCATGAGCTCAACGATGGCTCTGGTTACCCTAATGGTTTAAAAGAAGACAAGATTAATGATTTAGCTAAAGTCGTCGCTGTTGCTAATGCCTTCGATAACCTGTGCCATCCGGCAATCCCCTCAGAACAGAAAATTCCTTATATAGCGCTTTCTCATCTGTATAAGAATTGCAAACACCTTTATGACAATGACAATCTCAACATACTGATTAAATTCATGGGAGTTTACCCACCGGGCACAGTTGTGCAGTTGTCTAATGAGATGGTTGGCTTAGTGATTTCTGTCAATGCCAAGAACATATTGTTTCCAAACGTCCTTATATACGACCCATCAGTACCTAGGACGCAAGCGCCCATTATCGACTTAGCTGATAAAGAGCTAAAAATCGTTAATGCAATCCTGCCAAATAAATTGCCAGACAAAGTACGAGAGTATTTGAATCCGAGATCTCGTATTTCCTATTTCTTCGACAGTGATGATTAGTTACCCACAGGTAATTGTGGAAAACATGTTCCTTTTCGGTAGTTAACGTATAGATAAAAATCGCCCTGATGGATTTGTCGCCATTCGGGCTTTTTTTATTGAAAAAGTGCGTTTTTTTACTTGCCAGAAGAAACTGACTCTCTATAATGCGCTCCCACTGACACGGCAGATGCCACAAGGCTTCAGCAGTGAACAGTTAAGACGGAATGTTGGTGAGAAAATAAATATCAAAAAGTGTTTGACACTGAAGATTATCTCGCTAGAATGACCGCCTCTTCCGAAGTGACTTAAGTCACAAAGAAGAAACGCTCTTTAAAAATTTAAACCTATCAATCTGTGTGGGCACTCGTTGATGATAATCCAATTAGAAACTTCGGTTTCAAATTAGGTTTCAATGAAACGAAGTGACCATTGAATCTTCGGATTCAGCACAGTCAATTCAAACATTACTTTATGTAATGTTCAGTATTCATTGAGCCGACAAAATCTTAAATTGAAGAGTTTGATCATGGCTCAGATTGAACGCTGGCGGCAGGCCTAACACATGCAAGTCGAGCGGAAACGAGTTAACTGAACCTTCGGGGAACGTTAACGGCGTCGAGCGGCGGACGGGTGAGTAATGCCTAGGAAGTTGCCCAGTAGAGGGGGATAACCATTGGAAACGATGGCTAATACCGCATAACCTCTTCGGAGCAAAGCAGGGGACCTTCGGGCCTTGCGCTATTGGATACGCCTAGGTGGGATTAGCTAGTTGGTGAGGTAATGGCTCACCAAGGCGACGATCCCTAGCTGGTCTGAGAGGATGATCAGCCACACTGGAACTGAGACACGGTCCAGACTCCTACGGGAGGCAGCAGTGGGGAATATTGCACAATGGGCGAAAGCCTGATGCAGCCATGCCGCGTGTGTGAAGAAGGCCTTCGGGTTGTAAAGCACTTTCAGCAGTGAGGAAGGCATTAAGATTAATACTCTTGGTGTTTGACGTTAGCTGCAGAAGAAGCACCGGCTAACTCCGTGCCAGCAGCCGCGGTAATACGGAGGGTGCGAGCGTTAATCGGAATTACTGGGCGTAAAGCGCATGCAGGTGGTGGATTAAGTCAGATGTGAAAGCCCGGGGCTCAACCTCGGAACTGCATTTGAAACTGGTTCACTAGAGTACTGTAGAGGGGGGTAGAATTTCAGGTGTAGCGGTGAAATGCGTAGAGATCTGAAGGAATACCGGTGGCGAAGGCGGCCCCCTGGACAGATACTGACACTCAGATGCGAAAGCGTGGGGAGCAAACAGGATTAGATACCCTGGTAGTCCACGCCGTAAACGATGTCTACTTGGAGGTTGTGGCCTTGAGCCGTGGCTTTCGGAGCTAACGCGTTAAGTAGACCGCCTGGGGAGTACGGTCGCAAGATTAAAACTCAAATGAATTGACGGGGGCCCGCACAAGCGGTGGAGCATGTGGTTTAATTCGATGCAACGCGAAGAACCTTACCTACTCTTGACATCCAGAGAACTTTCCAGAGATGGATTGGTGCCTTCGGGAACTCTGAGACAGGTGCTGCATGGCTGTCGTCAGCTCGTGTTGTGAAATGTTGGGTTAAGTCCCGCAACGAGCGCAACCCTTATCCTTGTTTGCCAGCGAGTAATGTCGGGAACTCCAGGGAGACTGCCGGTGATAAACCGGAGGAAGGTGGGGACGACGTCAAGTCATCATGGCCCTTACGAGTAGGGCTACACACGTGCTACAATGGCGCATACAGAGGGCGGCGAGCCAGCGATGGTCAGCGAATCCCAAAAAGTGCGTCGTAGTCCGGATTGGAGTCTGCAACTCGACTCCATGAAGTCGGAATCGCTAGTAATCGTAGATCAGAATGCTACGGTGAATACGTTCCCGGGCCTTGTACACACCGCCCGTCACACCATGGGAGTGGGCTGCAAAAGAAGTGGGTAGTTTAACCTTCGGGAGGACGCTCACCACTTTGTGGTTCATGACTGGGGTGAAGTCGTAACAAGGTAGCCCTAGGGGAACCTGGGGCTGGATCACCTCCTTATACGATGATTATTGCGATGAGTGTTCACACAGATTGATATGGTTTAAAAAAGTTTAAGAGACGATACTGGGTCTGTAGCTCAGGTGGTTAGAGCGTTCGCCTGATAAGCGAGAGGTCGGTGGTTCAAGTCCACTCAGACCCACCAATCTTCCTCCCAGGGGATTGGCTGATAGTATCGACACCTTGATGGGGCTATAGCTCAGCTGGGAGAGCGCCTGCCTTGCACGCAGGAGGTCAGCAGTTCGATCCTGCTTAGCTCCACCATCTTTAAGCGCATTAGCGATAGTGTTTTTAAAAATGGTTCTTAAATGAATCTAGCTCTTTAACAATTTGGAAAGCTGACGAATAACATTTGATTGATGTTATTCAAATAAAAGTTCTCAAATCCTATGTCTCTTAGAGATGTAGGTACCAACACACATTCAAGTGTTCTTGGGAATAACTTTCGAGTTATTCATATTTGAGTCCGGCAAAATCGAATGTCTCTCGCTCATTCAAATAATGAGAGACACACCTTGGTTGTTTGCCATACGTAAAGACCCCTTCGGGTTGTATGGTTAAGTGACTAAGCGTACACGGTGGATGCCTTGGCAGTCAGAGGCGATGAAGGACGTATTAACTTGCGATAAGCCCAGATTAGGTAGTAAAAACCATTTGAGTCTGGGATTTCCGAATGGGGAAACCCAACTGCATAAGCAGTTACTGTTAACTGAATACATAGGTTAACAGGGCGAACCCGGGGAACTGAAACATCTAAGTACCCGGAGGAGTAGAAATCAACCGAGATTCCGAAAGTAGCGGCGAGCGAAATTGGATTAGCCCTTAAGCTTTTAATGATGCAGGTGAAGAGTCTGGAAAGTCTCGCGATACAGGGTGATAGCCCCGTAACCGACACATCATAATCAGTGAAATCGAGTAGGGCGGGACACGTGATATCCTGTCTGAATATGGGGGGACCATCCTCCAAGGCTAAATACTACTGACTGACCGATAGTGAACCAGTACCGTGAGGGAAAGGCGAAAAGAACCCCTGTGAGGGGAGTGAAATAGAACCTAAACCGTGTACGTACAAGCAGTAGGAGCACCTTCGTGGTGTGACTGCGTACCTTTTGTATAATGGGTCAGCGACTTATATTCAGTAGCAAGGTTAACCGATTAGGGGAGCCGTAGAGAAATCGAGTCTTAACTGGGCGTCGAGTTTCTGGATATAGACCCGAAACCAGGTGATCTAGCCATGGGCAGGTTGAAGGTTGAGTAACATCAACTGGAGGACCGAACCGACTAATGTTGAAAAATTAGCGGATGACTTGTGGCTAGGGGTGAAAGGCCAATCAAACCTGGAGATAGCTGGTTCTCCCCGAAATCTATTTAGGTAGAGCCTCGGACGAATACTACTGGGGGTAGAGCACTGTTAAGGCTAGGGGGTCATCCCGACTTACCAACCCTTTGCAAACTCCGAATACCAGTAAGTACTATCCGGGAGACACACGGCGGGTGCTAACGTCCGTCGTGGAGAGGGAAACAACCCAGACCGCCAGCTAAGGTCCCAAAGTATAGCTAAGTGGGAAACGATGTGGGAAGGCTTAGACAGCTAGGATGTTGGCTTAGAAGCAGCCATCATTTAAAGAAAGCGTAATAGCTCACTAGTCGAGTCGGCCTGCGCGGAAGATGTAACGGGGCTAAGCTATACACCGAAGCTGCGGCAATGCGATTTATGTATTGGGTAGGGGAGCGTTCTGTAAGCCGTTGAAGGTGGGTTGTAAAGCCTGCTGGAGGTATCAGAAGTGCGAATGCTGACATGAGTAACGATAAAGGGGGTGAAAAACCTCCTCGCCGGAAGACCAAGGGTTCCTGTCCAACGTTAATCGGGGCAGGGTAAGTCGACCCCTAAGGCGAGGCCGAAAGGCGTAGTCGATGGGAAACGGGTTAATATTCCCGTACTTCTTACAATTGCGATGGGGGGACGGAGAAGGCTAGGTGGGCCTGGCGACGGTTGTCCAGGTTCAAGTGCGTAGGCTTAAGAGTTAGGTAAATCCGGCTCTTTTTAAGGCTGAGACACGATGTCGAGCTACTACGGTAGTGAAGTCATTGATGCCATGCTTCCAGGAAAAGCCTCTAAGCTTCAGATTGTAAGGAATCGTACCCCAAACCGACACAGGTGGTCGGGTAGAGAATACCAAGGCGCTTGAGAGAACTCGGGTGAAGGAACTAGGCAAAATGGTACCGTAACTTCGGGAGAAGGTACGCTCTTGACGGTGAAGTCCCTTGCGGATGGAGCTATTGAGAGTCGCAGATACCAGGTGGCTGCAACTGTTTATTAAAAACACAGCACTGTGCAAAATCGTAAGATGACGTATACGGTGTGACGCCTGCCCGGTGCCGGAAGGTTAATTGATGGGGTTAGACTTCGGTCGAAGCTCTTGATCGAAGCCCCGGTAAACGGCGGCCGTAACTATAACGGTCCTAAGGTAGCGAAATTCCTTGTCGGGTAAGTTCCGACCTGCACGAATGGCGTAATGATGGCCACGCTGTCTCCACCCGAGACTCAGTGAAATTGAAATCGCTGTGAAGATGCAGTGTACCCGCGGCTAGACGGAAAGACCCCGTGAACCTTTACTACAGCTTGGCACTGAACATTGAGCCTACATGTGTAGGATAGGTGGGAGGCTTTGAAGACGGTACGCCAGTATCGTTGGAGCCATCCTTGAAATACCACCCTTGTATGTTTGATGTTCTAACTTAGACCCATTATCTGGGTTGAGGACAGTGCCTGGTGGGTAGTTTGACTGGGGCGGTCTCCTCCCAAAGAGTAACGGAGGAGCACGAAGGTGGGCTAATCACGGTTGGACATCGTGAGGTTAGTGCAATGGCATAAGCCCGCTTGACTGCGAGAATGACAATTCGAGCAGGTGCGAAAGCAGGTCATAGTGATCCGGTGGTTCTGTATGGAAGGGCCATCGCTCAACGGATAAAAGGTACTCCGGGGATAACAGGCTGATACCGCCCAAGAGTTCATATCGACGGCGGTGTTTGGCACCTCGATGTCGGCTCATCACATCCTGGGGCTGAAGTCGGTCCCAAGGGTATGGCTGTTCGCCATTTAAAGTGGTACGCGAGCTGGGTTTAGAACGTCGTGAGACAGTTCGGTCCCTATCTGCCGTGGGCGTTGGAAGATTGAAGGGGGCTGCTCCTAGTACGAGAGGACCGGAGTGGACGAACCTCTGGTGTTCGGGTTGTGTCGCCAGACGCATTGCCCGGTAGCTAAGTTCGGAATCGATAACCGCTGAAAGCATCTAAGCGGGAAGCGAGCCCTGAGATGAGTCTTCCCTGGCGCTTTAAGCGTCCTAAAGGGTTGTTCGAGACTAGAACGTTGATAGGCAGGGTGTGTAAGCGTTGTGAGGCGTTGAGCTAACCTGTACTAATTGCCCGTGAGGCTTAACCATACAACACCCAAGGGGTTTTGATGGACTCAGATAAGAACATTGAATGTAGTGTAGAACGAAACAGCTTTCCGAATTAAAGAATTTGCTTGGCGACCATAGCGTTGTGGACCCACCTGATCCCATGCCGAACTCAGAAGTGAAACGCAATAGCGCCGATGGTAGTGTGGGGCTTCCCCATGTGAGAGTAGGACATCGCCAGGCTTTAAATTTAGTTTTTACCTTTTGAAAGGTGAAGACATAGATTAAAAGAGCCCGTTTGAAAAAGCGGGCTTTTTTAGTCCAAGCATAAAGATTTAGTGTGCTGGTATAGCTCAGTTGGTAGAGCGCACCCTTGGTAAGGGTGAGGTCCCCAGTTCAAATCTGGGTACTAGCACCACTTATACAGTTTTTGCTTGGCGACAATAGCATTGTGGACCCACCTGATTCCATGCCGAACTCAGAAGTGAAACGCAATAGCGCCGATGGTAGTGTGGGGCTTCCCCATGTGAGAGTAGGACATCGCCAGGCTTATATTTGCAACGCCCTGACTAATCAAGTCAGGGCGTTTTTCGTTTCTGTACCTACAAATCCAATGACCTAGTACGCCAAATGCTTCGATGAGGAGTTGAGGTATCGATAGTTATTCATATCAACCGTAAGCATGAAAATATGCACTGATAGCTTCGGGTCTACTTCTTGTCATTTAAATCCCAATTGTATTCATAGTGAAACCTTCCGCTTAGCGTCACCAGGTCAGGGCGGTAATGGGCTAAATGCTCAGTAAGTTGTTGTCGATTTCCAAAGTCTTCTGCAAACCACTCATAGATAGATGATAGTTGGATTTTGCCATTATCTACCAACACGCCTTTATCACTGTTAATAAAGGTAAATGCGGCGCTTTCGAGCTGTTGTTCTGTATTGTCGACAGTAAATGCATTAGGTTGTAGGTTGGGACAGCCAAGGCTAGCACAATTCACTGCGTAGTGAGTGCGTGGGTCGTTCCAAATAGGGCGAAGAATGCGATGTTCGATATCATTTAGGGTTAAGGCTTTACCATTGATGCTGATCACTTCATCCCCCCAAGGCCCAAAGCTAAAAAAGCCTCCTAGCTTAGTGATTGACTTGACTGGATAAGCATCGAGGATGAGCTGGACCGTAATAGCATTATACAAGTTGACCCAATAGGCATACTGTTCTGCTCGACTAAACTCTCTTGGGTTCAGTTTTGATAGGTTAGTTAGGTAGGCATTTAGTTTTTGTTTATCTTCAAGAGTGACTGAAGAGTATTTGAATAAGGTGTTTTCACCGTCAACGACTAAATATGTATCAAGTAATGCTTGCCAAGCTTGGTGGTTAACTTGAACTGTGTTGCTCTCATTACTGGTATTCCAATAAGGCCATAGCTCAGATTTCGGTGCTGCGTAGGTGCTAAAAGAAAGCAGAGTGAATATTAGAGTAAATAGAATCTTCATAGTGACCTAATTAGTAAGCGTGAATCTAAAACTTAAGACCGTGCCTTGAGGAGTTTCATTTCAAAATAAAAAGGGTTGGCATATGCCAACCCTTTTGAACTCTATCAAACTAGATATGAGTCTATTTGAGGAAAGCAGGAATGCTTTCTTCATATGCTGCAATTTTGTCTTCATGTTGAAGCGTTAGGCCTATGTTATCTAAGCCATTCAACAAGCAGTGACGGCGGAACTCATCGATTTCAAATGAGTACTCTTTGCCATTTGCTCGAACTAGGTTTGCTTCTAGGTCTACCTCGACTTCAGCACCTTCGTTAGCGTCTACGAATTGGAAGATTTCATCCACTTCTTGTTCAGTTAGACGAACTGGAACCATCTGATTGTTAATTGAGTTGCCGTAGAAAATGTCCGCAAAGCTTGGAGCGATCATTGCCTTGATGCCGTAATCCGCTAACGCCCATGGTGCGTGTTCACGTGATGAACCACAGCCAAAGTTTTCTCGAGCAAGTAAAATCGAAGCGCCTTGGTAACGAGGAGCATTCATTACAAACTCTGGATTTGGCTGCTCACCTGCGTCATCTAGAAAACGCCAATCGTGGAATAGGTGCTTACCAAAACCTAGGCGAGAAACCTTTTGAAGGAACTGCTTAGGGATGATTGCATCGGTATCGACGTTCGCTGCATCTAGAGGAACAACCAAGCCTGTGTGTTGTTTAAAACCTGACATGACTATTCTCCTTATAACTCACGAATATCAACAAAATGACCAGCAATCGCTGCCGCCGCTGCCATTGCAGGGCTTACTAGGTGGGTACGACCATCACGGCCTTGGCGACCTTCAAAGTTACGGTTTGAGGTAGAAGCACAACGCTCGTGTGGACCTAGGCGGTCATTGTTCATCGCTAGACACATAGAACAGCCCGGTAGGCGCCACTCAAAGCCTGCGTCTTTGAAAATTACATCCAAACCTTCCGCTTCCGCTTGAGCTTTTACTTGCTCAGAGCCAGGTACGATAAGCGCTTGCACGTTATCAGCGACTTTGCGACCTTTCGCAACTGCAGCAGCGGCGCGCATATCTTCGATACGAGAGTTAGTACAAGAACCAACAAACACTTTATCGACTTTGTAGTCTGACAGCGCTTTGCCCGCTTCTAGCCCCATGTAAGCCAGCGCTTTTTCAGCAGAGGCTTTTTCTACTGGATCTGAAAAGCTTTCTGGAGCTGGGATTGCTTCATCTACTGCAATAACCTGACCCGGATTGGTACCCCAAGTAACCTGTGGTTTGATGTCTGCTGCGTTAAGCGTTACCACTGCATCGAATTCTGCGTCGTCGTCAGTTTTTAGAGATGACCAGTATTCAATTGCTGCTTCTAAATCTTCACCAACTGGCGCGAACTTACGACCTTTAATGTATTCGAATGTAGTTTCGTCTGGCGCGATAAGTCCTGCTTTGGCACCTAATTCAATAGCCATATTACATACTGTCATACGACCTTCCATCGTAAGATCAGTAATCGCTTCACCACAAAACTCAACAACGTAGCCAGTACCGCCGGCTGCCGTTGTTTCACCGATGATGGCTAGTACGATATCTTTCGCTGTGATGCCTGGTGCAACTTTGCCTTTCACTTCGATCTTCATCGTCTTCGCGCGAGCTTGTTTTAGCGTTTGAGTTGCTAACACGTGCTCAACTTCAGAAGTACCAATACCGAATGCTAGCGAACCGAATGCACCGTGCGTCGCTGTATGGGAGTCACCACAAACAATCGTCATACCCGGTAGAGTAATACCTAATTCAGGGCCCATGACGTGCACGATACCTTGGTATTTGTGGTTGATGTCGTAAAGGGTGACACCAAACTCTTCACAGTTCTTGGATAGCGTTTCCATCTGGATACGAGCCATCTCACCGGAAGCATTAATATCTTTAGTTTGCGTAGAAACGTTGTGGTCCATGGTAGCAAATGTCTTACCAACTTGACGAACCTTACGACCCTTTTCACGTAAGCCATCAAACGCTTGTGGAGACGTTACTTCGTGAACCAAATGGCGGTCGATGTATAAAATTGGGTTTTCACCCTCTGCAGCCACGGCAACGTGTGCGTCGTAGACTTTTTCGTATAATGTTTTGCCCATCATCACAATCCTGTGCGTAGCTCCTGATAACGGCAATCAGGAGCGAATAATAATTATGAATTTAACTGTTTATTATGAGTTCAAAATGTACTCAGCGATCTTGTCGCCCATTTCTGACGTTGATAGTGCAGGTTTATCACCCGCAAGATCGCCTGTCAGCTCACCTGCTGAAAGCGCTTTAGAAACGGCTGCTTCGATATCTTGTGCTGCAGACTCTTCACCCAGGCTGTATCGTAGCATTAACGCTGCAGATAGGATCTGTGCCACAGGGTTTGCAATATTCTTCCCTGCAATATCAGGAGCACTACCACCTGCTGGCTCGTATAGACCGAACTTACTTTCGTTTAGTGATGCAGATGGAAGCATACCCATCGAACCTGTGATCATCGCACATTCATCAGAAATGATGTCACCGAAGATGTTTGAACATAGCATGACATCGAACTGCGCAGGATCTTTGATTAGCTGCATGGTCGCGTTATCAATGTACATGTGTGTTAGCTCGACATCTGGGTAGTCTTTCGCGATTTCTTCAACTACTTCACGCCATAGGATAGAGCTTTGAAGCACGTTAGCTTTATCAATCGAGCACACTTTTTTATCACGTAGGCGAGCTGATTCAAATGCAATCTTAGCGATACGTTCAATCTCAAAGCGGTGGTAGACCTCAGTATCAAACGCTTTTTCGTTAGCACCTTCGCCTTCGCGCCCTTTTGGCTGACCAAAGTAAATACCGCCAGTTAGCTCACGAACCACAACAATGTCGAAGCCGCGACCTGAAATATCAGCACGTAGTGGAGAGAATGCTTCTAAACCAGCGTGGATTTGAGCTGGGCGCAGGTTACAGAAAAGCTGGAAGTGTTTACGCAGAGGAAGTAGCGCCCCACGTTCTGGTTGATCGTTTGGTGGAAGGTGTTCCCATTTCGGGCCGCCAACAGAACCAAACAATACAGCATCTGAGTCTTCACAGGCTTTTACTGTCGACTCTGGAAGTGGACAGCCGTGGTTATCAATGGCGATACCACCTACATCATGTTCATCTCGAGCGAATTCGATACCGTGTTTCTTTTCAATTGCGTCTAGCACTTTGTGTGCTTGCTGCATTACTTCTGGGCCAATGCCATCACCTGGTAGAACGGCAATTTTGTACGATTTGTCTGTCATGTTAATCCTTTATGTTTATATTTTTTGACTCTCTCGGTTAGAGCCAAATTCCCTGAACATCTGGGAGTTTGGCTATTGCCCAGGAGTATTAAACGGCTTCGATTTTACGCTGTTTGATTTCTTCTATTTTGTTTGCACGGTGAATGCTGTTAATCACGTGCAATAGTGCTTGGCCAGAGGCTTCAACGATGTCAGTTGATACGCCAGTGCCGTGGTACTTGCGGCCTTTGTAGTTGGCGATAATATCGGCTTGGCCTAAGCCATCTTCACCTTCGCCTTTTGCGGTCAAATCAAACTTATCAAGAACAATATCATATCCTGTTACTCGATAGATACATTGGTAAAGAGCATCTACCGGTCCATTGCCTACAGCAGCTTCGCTAGTTTCTTCATCACCACATTGCATCTTAATACTGGTGGTTGCCATGACACTGCCAGACTGAACACTTAGGTAGTTCAGTTTATAGAAGTCATCTTCTTCACGTAGGTTAGAGAAGTGCATCAATGCTTCTAAGTCATAATCGAAGACTTGGCCTTTACGGTCGGCTAGTTTCAAGAAATCTTCGTACAACGCATCTAGATTGTATTCATCACCTTCGTTGTAGCCCATCGCATCCATATGGCTCTTAACCGCTGCTCGGCCACTACGGCTGGTTAGGTTAAGTGCTTTGTTCTTAAGGCCAATAGACTCTGGAGTCATGATTTCGTAGGTATTCTTGTTCTTAAGCATTCCATCTTGGTGGATGCCTGAAGAGTGACTAAATGCATTAGCACCGACAACGGCTTTGTTGTCTTGGATTGGCATGTTACATAGTTGGCTAACCAATTTGCTGGTGCGATGAATTTCATCGTGCTTAAGGCCGGTGTGAACACCAAGCAACTCTTGACGAGTTTTGATGATCATTGCGATTTCTTCTAAAGAACAGTTACCTGCACGTTCACCAATACCATTAATGGTGCCTTCTACTTGGCGAGCACCTGCTTGCACAGCGGCAATCGAGTTAGCAACAGACATGCCCAAATCATCGTGACAGTGAACGGAGATAATCGCTTTGTCGATGTTTGGTACTCGATTGAAAAGAGTTTGGATAATGCCGCCAAACTCGTTTGGCACAGTGTAGCCAACGGTGTCTGGAATGTTGATGGTGTTTGCGCCAGCATCGATTGCTGCTTCTACCATACGGCATAAGTTGTCGATAGGTGTGCGACCTGCATCTTCACAAGAAAACTCAACGTCATCAGTGTACCTGCGCGCATGTTTAACTGCTTTTACACCCATTTCTACTACGTCGTCGTAGCTGCGGCGAAGTTTGTCTTGAACGTGAACAGTTGAAGTGGAAATAAAGGTATGGATTCGGAAGGCTTCTGCTACTTTTAGCGCTTCTGCAGCGGCATCGATATCTTTTGCGACTGCACGTGATAAGCCACAGATACGGCTGTTTTTAATATTCTGAGCAATGGCTCTTACCGATTCAAAATCACCTGGTGAAGACACAGGGAAGCCCGCTTCAATGACATCAACACCTAGACGCTCGAGCGCATAGGCAATTTGCAGTTTTTCCTTAACTGTCAAACTTGCTGACAACGCTTGTTCGCCATCACGTAGAGTGGTGTCGAATATAATCACCTGATCGTTCATGTTTGCTTCCTTTAAGATTCTTGTGTTTTCACACAGGTTAATCGTTTACTTCCAGTCAATAGTTATAAAAAAACCCGCATCTCGATGCGGGTTTTTTGGAATTCTTATGTGGTTATTTTTCTTCCACAGCCTACCCGCGCGATGTCTTCACGATAAGGAGGAGGCTCAGCAGGATAGAAAAACGCTTAGTCATTGTTAACTACTTCCTATAAGGAGTTAAATAAACCACAAAATTAAGTTAACAAATTAGTACCGCACTCAGTGTGGAACGTCAACCCTAAAGTCGATATTTTATTCATATCGGATCAGTTTGTATGGCTAACATTAGAAATACTTTAATTAATCACTTGATGAAATATTGATTAATAATAACTCTGTTGTTTACAAAGTCGTCATCCTACAATTAATCAACTGATTAATAATTAGGGTCTTTTCTATGGCAGATGAAGCGAGAAAGGCGGGACGCCCACAGAATAAAACCGATGCCCGAGAAAAGCTAATCTATCACGCTCGCGAGCTGTTTACAGTAATGGCTTATGACAAAGTATCCACTCGGTTGGTCGCCAATAAAGCAGGCGTAAATAGTGCCATGATTCGATATTACTTCGGTAATAAGGAAGGGTTATTTGAAACCATGCTACGCGAAACTTTAGCGCCGATGCAGAAGCAAATGCAGACCCTAATGGCGGATAGTTCACGTAAGAATTTCCTAGATTTAATGCGAACCTATTACCGAGAAATGATCAAAGTGCCGCAGTTTCCTCGATTGATTTCTCAAGTGATGTTCATGCCGCCTTCTGATACTCAGCGCAAGCTAATGGAGAAGGTGTTCTTTGATATTAGTAAACCGATGCAGGACGTGATGTTCGATAAATTGGTCGATAGCGGCATTTTGCAGCCAGACATGGATCCAAAACTATGTCGAGTTTCGTATATCAGCTTGATGGTATTTCCATTTATCGCCCCTCCGGCTCTCTTAGCCATTCATGGCATAGAGTTGAATGAACAATTTCTCAGCGAGCTGTTGGAGCACAACATCAAGCTCATGACACATGGCTTTATGCTGCCGCAAGAATCTTAAGGACACATTGATGAAAATTAACCGCAAACTTCTTTTTTTCCCTGCTTTAGCGGTCGGTATATTGGTTTTAGTGTTGGCGATTAACATGCGCCCGGATTTACCCGTTAAACCTGCAGGCGATAGAGCAAGGGTCGTCGAAGTGCAAACCTTAGCGCTAACTAACATGGCGCCTTTGGCGATTGGCTTCGGCAAGATCACGCCAAAAATGGAGTGGAAAGCTATTGCAGAAGTAACGGGTAAAGTCGTTTACAGGCACCCGAAACTTGAGAAAGGGCAAATACTCCCAGCGGGGACAGAGATTCTGCGTATTGATCCACTCGATTATGAGCTGAAGTTGGTGCAAGCGCAGGCGGATTTGAAGTCGAGTAAAACCTCATTGGCGAAATTGAATCAGGAGGAAGAGAACCTCAAACAAACACTTAAAATTGAGAACAACCGCTTAAACATTGCCAATACTGAGCTTGAGCGAAAACTGAATCTGCGTAAGAAAGGACTAACGTCCCAGTCTGATGTCGATCAACAAGAACAAAGTGCTTTGTCACAAAGAAAGTTGGTGTTGGACATTCAGAACCAGATCGACCTGATGCCTGATGAAAAACGTGTGGCAGAAGCCGTAATCAAAGTGAATGTATCTAAAGTACAAGAAGCGCAGCGTTCGTTAGAGAAAACGTCGATCACTTTACCTGAAAACCTGCGTATTGCTGATGTGGAAATCGAGCAGAACCAAGTGGTGAATCTGCAGCAAACGATGGTTACCGCGCACGGTATCGATGTCATGGAAGTTGAAGCGCAACTTTCTATTCACGACATGCAAACGTTGGCAATGAGCCTAAAAGACTTCAGCCGAGATGAATCGGGTATCCCTCAGCCTGATATGGCGTTTATTAAGGCCAATATTGAGCTGAGTAGTGGCAGTTTGCGATCCCGTTGGCCAGCGAAAGTCGCCCGCATTAGTGAAACGGTTGATCCTAACCAAGCTACGGCTGGAGTGATCTTGGAGATCAGCCAAGATTATACCGATCTTAAGCCTCAAACTGTGCCACCACTGGTGAATGGGATGTTTGTCAAAGCGGAGATCGAAGGTCATGCGAATCCGAGCTGGTCGATACCGGAACGAGCGCTGCATGGCGATAAGATCTATCTACTTAGTCAAGAGAGTCGTTTAGAGATCCTCCCTGTTGAAGTGCTATATCGCCGTGACAATCAAGTGGTTGTGGATGGTGAATTATCAGAAGGCGACAAAGTGATTCTCAACGATCTTCTTCCTGCTATTGATGGCATGCTATTAAGAGAAATTGGCACTCAAACTGAGGAGCCAAAAGCATGATCGCATTCTTTTCCAGACACCCAACAGCTGCAAATCTACTGATGCTCGGACTGTTGTTGGTTGGTCTAGTGTCGTTACCGACGATTAAACGTGAGACCTTTCCTGAGTTTGATCCACCGTACATCATGGCTGGGGTTGTCTACCCAGGTGCTTCACCACAAGAGGTGGAAGAAAGCATTTGTATGCGTATGGAAGATGCAGTCGATGGCCTAGCAAATATTGAAGAGACGCAATGTGAAGCGATTGAAGGCTCTGCTCGCCTTATCTTAAAGCTCAATGAAAAAGCTGATATCGGTAGGATGTTGGTCGATGTGCAAACGCAGATCAATTCAATCAATGACTTTCCGGCAGAAATAGAGTCACCGATCGTTCAAGAGCTAGATTGGAATGAGCCTGTTGTTGATGTAGCGATTACCGCAGATACCACCTGGCCGGAGCTTAAAGCGTACGCCGAAGATTTAAAACGTACTCTCAAGTTAGATTACGGCGTTTCATTGGTGGAAGTCAGTGGATTTTCTGATCACCAATATCGCATTGAACTGGATGCTCAAGCGATGCGACAACTGGGTTTGAGTGTCGGGGACATTGCTGATCAAGTTGGACGTCAAAACGTTAAGCTGCCTAGTGGTAATGTGGAAACGCCAGACAAAAACTTTCTGATCCGTTTTGATGAAAGGCGCATTACTCCGCAAGAGCTGGAAAGCATCGTGGTAGGCTCTGGTCCAAATGGATCTCTGATTCGACTAAGAGACATCGCGAAGATCACTGATCGTTTTGAACTTGATGAGCAGAAAGTACTGTTCGACGGTAAGCCATCGGCTTTGCTGAAGATCAGTAAGAACAAAGAAGATGATGCACTGCGGATCAAAGACAGAGTCACTCAGTTTGTCGAAGAGCAAAGCTTAATCGCACCAGATGGTGTGAAGCTGCAGATGACAAACGATCTCTCCTCGGTCTTATGGGATCGCCTCACCATGATGGTGAGAAATGGCTGGCAGGGGATTGTGTTGGTGTTCGCGACCATGTGGCTATTTTTCAGCTTACGTTACTCGTTTTGGGTTGCTGCGGGGCTTCCGGTTGCGTTCCTTGGTGGCTTGTTTTTGATGGCGAACCTTGGCTTATCAATCAACATCATGTCGTTGGTTGGTTTGCTCATGGCTATCGGTATCATGATGGACGATGCCATTGTTATCGCCGAATCCATTGCTGCTCACTTAGAGCGAGGGCAGAAAGTCGATGATGCGGTTGTTAATGGGGTGAAGAAGGTACTGCCGGGGGTCTTGTCATCTTTCCTTACCACAGTCTGTATCTTTGGTAGCTTACTGTTCCTAGATGGTGAGATGGGTGCGGTGCTCAAAGCGGTTCCTCAAGTGCTGATTTTGGTTCTGACTCTGAGCCTTGTCGAAGCATTTTTGATTCTGCCGAACCACTTGTCGCATTCATTACATAAAGAAAAGAAAGAGAAGCCACCGCTTAAGTTTAAGCGTGTACTGCTAGAGAAATTTGAACACTTTCGTAATACCACACTGATGAATGCGGTGGAGAAAGTCGTTGCGTTCCGTTATGCGTTTTTGGGTGGTGTGATTGCTTTACTACTGATTTCGGTTGCTGCGATTGCTGGTGGTTTACTCAAGTTCCAACCTTTCCCTGAGCTAGATGGCGACATTGCAGAGGCGCGCATTATCCTTCCTCCTGGCGCTTCCCTATCTCAAACTGAACGAGTCGTGGAGAGAATAGTCGCGTCCGCTCAACGTTTAAATGAAAGTTGGAGTGAGGAAGTAGAAGGAGGTCGAAACCTCGTTCAGCATATTACCAGCCAATTCAATGCCAATGCGGATGCAAATGAGTCGGGGCCACATGTCGCGACGGTGCGACTCGACTTACTCGGCGCAGAGCAACGCAATACAGTCATTGATGAGTTCATCAACGCATGGCGAGAAGATATCGGTGATTTGGCCGATCCTATTTCATTGGTCTTTAAGCAGCCAACAATGGGGCCAGGTGGTCGAGCGATCGAAATTCGCGCCAAGCATGATGATTTAGATGAATTGAAAGCAGCATCGATTGAAATTCAGCAGTATCTGAATGAATTTGAAGGCGTGCACGGTGTGCTTGATGATATGCGTATGGGTAAAGAAGAGGTGTTAGTGAAACTTCGCCCAGGCGCAGAAACCTACGGCGTAAATGGCCAGATGATCGCAAATCAGCTACGAGCTGCGTTCTTCGGGCAAACGGCTGACGAAATCCAGGTTGGAGTCGAGAATATTTCGATTGAAGTGAGATTGGATAAGGTTCAAGCCGGTGATTTACAGCAGCTAGCTAACTTCCCAATTATTATGCCAGACGGTATTCAGATCCCGCTTGCGACTATCGCAACTTTGGATTTTCAGCGCAACTACGTGAGAATTCAGCGTATTGATGGGCTGCGTACTATTAGTGTGTTTGGTGACGTCGACAATACCAAAGCCAGCTCGTCTGCAATCATCGCTCAGTTCCAGCGAGATGAAGCGCCAAGGTTAGTGCAAAAATACCCAGGTTTACGTTTCGATTTTGAAGGTGAGGCAAAAGATGCAGCGAAAACGGGCGCATCAATGGGCAAAGGCTTCTTGCTCGGCTTGTTTGGTGTGTTTGCGATATTGAGTTATCAGTTCCGTAGTTACTTAGAACCTGTAGTGGTGATGCTGGCGATTCCACTCGCTTTCATTGGTGTCGTGTGGGGGCATATCCTACTCGGCCACTCACTGAGTATGCCAAGCATGATGGGCTTTGTGTCATTGGCCGGTATTGTCGTTAACGATTCTATTCTGTTGGTGCAATATATTCGTCATCACGTCGATGAAGGTGACAGCGTGCATGACTCCGTGGTGAAAGCGAGTCGAGAACGCTTCAGGGCGGTATTTTTAACTTCGATGACTACCGCTGCAGGCTTGCTACCGCTACTCACCGAAACCAGCTTGCAGGCGCAGGTGATTCAGCCGCTGGTCATTTCGATTGTGTTCGGTATTTTTGCTTCTACCTTATTGGTACTGTTTATGATCCCAGCCGCATACGCTGTATTGGCCGACTTCGGCTTAGTCCATAAACATGAAGAACTGCACTAAGCTAACTAACGTTAACTGGCATACCATCAAAACCGCCTGACTCTTACAGGCGGTTTCGATTTCGATAGGCTTCGATAGCAATCTTCATTCTTTCTCCAACAAACCTTAACCAGATTGTCATTTAGTCGCACTAATTTGATCGTACTTGCATCGTTTCATTTAAAGGAGCTAGTGATGCGTACTATCGAACCTGTAGCGAAGTTTGATTTGGCTTTTTCAACCTTCTGCTTACAACACAGATTCAATCAGCAAGTGGCTAATGTCAGTAAAGCTATTTCCCACAGCGGTGATGGCCATTTGTATATTGTCATTGGGCTATTGGCTTGGTTTTTTGATGGCCTTGTCGGGCAGCTTTTCTTACTCGCAGGCTTAATTGCATTTGCTATTGAGCTACCCATTTATTGGTTTCTTAAAAACAGTTTTAAACGTCGCAGGCCAGAAGAGTTGTCTGCGTTACTCCCCGCTTTTATTACTCCTTCAGATCGCTATAGCTTACCGTCAGGTCACACAGCAGCCGGTTTTCTAATGGCGACCTTAATCGGAGCTTTCTATCCTGCTCTTACTGAATATGCATTGTTATGGGCAAGCCTGATTGGTGTTTCTCGCATTTTGCTTGGAGTGCATTTCTTTACCGATGTGGTGATTGGCGCATTGCTAGGGGTTACTTGCGCCAATATTGCTCTTTCAGTTACCTCTGGAGTGAGCTAATGAAGATACTTTACGGAGTGCAAGGGACTGGCAACGGTCATATCGCTCGGGCAAGAGCAATGAATAAGGCATTAAAAGCGAGAGACATCGAAGCCGATTTTCTGTTTTCCGGAAGAGCGAAAGATAAGTATTTCTCGATGCAGGAGTTTGGAGAGTTTGAAACGCGTAGGGGACTGAGCTTTGTCACTCAAAAGGGCAAAGTGGATTACGTGAAAACCGCGTTAGATAACAGTTTAGTTCAGCTCAATAAGGACATTCGCTCTCTCGATTTGAGCCAATATGATGTGGTTATTAACGATTTCGAGCCAGTTTCAGCGTGGGCTGCGAAGAAACAAAATAAACCTTGTATCAGTATCAGTCACCAAAATGCTTTTCGTTATTCGGTGCCGAAAAAGGGCGCGAGTTGGCTAGATAAGCAAGTGATCCATCATTTTGCGCCTTCTGATTATGCTATTGGACTGCATTGGTATCATTTCGAGCAGCCTATTTTGCCACCAATTGTCGCGACGATAGAGCAGCAAGTCGCGCAAGGCGACTTCATTTTGGTCTATTTACCGTTTGAAAATGTTGATGACATTCAGGAGTTGTTAACGCGCTTTAACAGCCATAAGTTCGTCTGTTTTCATCCTGACGTTGTAGATAAACATGAGATTGGAAATGTTCAGTTATTCCCACTATGTCACAGCAATTTTCAGCATCACTTACATCAATGTGGGGGCGTGATTGCTAATGGTGGTTTTGAATTGCCTTCTGAAGCCTTGAGCTTAGGAAAAAAGCTACTGCTGAAACCGTTGGCTGGTCAGTTTGAGCAGCAAAGCAATGTTGCCACGCTGGAAAGCTTAGGTTTAGCAACCGCGATGGATATTTTGGATGCCAGTGTTGTTCGTCAATGGCTGGATGAGAAACCGGGTGAAAGTGTGCAGTATCCCGATGTGGCAGAAGCTATTGTGGACTGGGTGTTGGCAGGGCAATGGGATACCCATGGAACGCTAAGCCAAACGCTGTGGGATAAGGTCGACTTTCCTAGTTATGTTTCAAACTTATGAACAATATAAGCGGTGTCATTTAATTGGCGGAGTAACCAATAGATTTGCTAAATGTAACCAAAGGTAAAGTATTTAACTCATAGCTAAGCCGAATGAATGAACTAAAACCATAAAAAAATGTGTTTTATAGTTTTTTATAAAAGAGTTAATTGGTTGAAAATTAAGGAGATTCTTTATTGGAGGGTAAAATTTGCTGATTAAATGTCAATCTTGTTGCTAATCATCAATTGATTCGCCGATAGTGGGTGTCAGCCGAGAAGTATCTAAGGCGTAAATATAACAACGACAGGTTATCTATTTTCCGACCACCCATTAAATAATGTTGACGATGACAACAAGAGGCGTAACCCAATGTTAGATAAAAAAGACGCAATGAGCGCTATTGCTAGTTACCGTATGGAAAGCACATTACGCGGAGTAGATTTAAATCTGTTGACCGTATTTGATGCAGTTATGCAAGAGCAAAACATTACTCGTGCAGCGCACAACCTAGGTATGTCACAACCAGCGGTAAGTAACGCAGTTGCTCGCCTTAAAGTGATGTTCAACGACGAACTATTCATGCGTCAAGGCCGCGGTATTCAGCCTACTCAACGCGCTCGCCAATTGTTTGGTCCTATTCGTCAAGCACTGCAACTTATCCGCAACGAACTACCAAGCTCGGTGTTCTCTCCAGAGACTTCAACTCGCCTATTCAAACTCGCGATTTGCAGCCCTTGTGATATGCGCTTTGCTCCAAAGATCATGTCTACTGTTCATGAACAAGCGCCTAACGTACAGCTTCACCTAGATGCAGAATTCGACCGTATGCTTGCTGAGCGTATGCGTTACCAAGAAATCGACTTCGTTATCGATTACGCTCGTTTTGATGAGCAAGGTTTCTCAAGCACTGAAATCTTCCAAGATGAACTTGTTGTTGTTGCGTCTAAAGCACACAGCCGTATCCAAGGCTCTGTGACTCCAGAAGCTCTACTTCAAGAGAAACACGCAAAACTATCTAAAATTCACGGCCAACGCAGCTTCTCTGAGCAAGCGTACCGCGAACTTGACTGCCAGCCATACTACGAAGGCACAAGCTTAAGCAACGTACTGTACGTTGTTGGTCAATCTGAGCTTGTAACGATTGCACCTCGTTGGATGGTAGAAAACGCTGCAAATAAAGATCAGCTTCAAGTGCTAGAGTTCCCATTCGAGAACGCAAGCATCAGCGGTTACCTAAGCTGGCATGAGTCGAGCGAAAAAGACAAAGGCCACATCTGGTTCCGTGACCAACTAATGATGATCTGTGGTGAAGTTGTCGCACTAGACTAAGCGTTACATTTCGCAACACAAAAACCTTGTCCAGGCTAGCTTGGACAAGGTTTTTTTATGGCTAAAACTGACAGTTTTGTTGATAAGTTTGATGTTCGTCAGTTGCCTTTTTTAACTCGAAATGTACACTTGTGCGCTCAAAATAGCTTACATGTGTAAGCCAAAGGTAAGAGACATGGCCAATTTAGATTTTCATATCGTAAAACGAATTCGAGAGCAAATTGCGAAGGGTGGCGAGCGTATTGCTTTAAAGCATAAAGTCGGCACTGTATGGCAAGGTATTAGCTGGACGCAGTTTGGTCAGCAGGTAGACGCATTGTCACTTGCACTATTGGCTCAAGGACTGAGAACTCAAGATAAAGTGGGGATCTTCTCCAACAATATGCCTAATTGGACTGTGGCTGACTTCGCTTCTCTGCAGCTACGCGCAGTAACAGTACCGATTTACCCAACCAACACAGCAGCTCAGGCGGCTTACATTATCCAAAATGCCGATGTGAAAGTACTGTTTGTCGGCGAGCAAGAGCAGTTTGATGCAGCGGTAGGGATTTTCGAGCAGTGTGAACAACTTGAATTGATTGTTGCGATGTCGCACGACATCAATGTTGACGGTTGCGAGTTTGCTTTGAGCTGGAATGAATTTCTTGCTAAAGGCAGCGAAGAGAATCAAGCAGAACTAGCGCAACGTCTTGAGCAAGCTAATTTTGATGATCTGCTAACGCTTATCTACACCTCAGGCACAACTGGCCAGCCAAAGGGCGTGATGCTGGATTACGCTAATATTGCAGCGCAGCTAGAAGGTCACGACCAACGCCTTAGCTTGAGTGAAAGTGATGTATCACTGTGTTTCTTACCGTTATCTCATGTTTTCGAGCGAGCTTGGACTTTCTACGTTCTTTACCGCGGTGCAACCAACTGTTACTTACAAGACACGATGCAGGTGCGCGACGCTCTTGGTGAAATACGCCCGACCGTGATGTGCGCTGTTCCTCGCTTCTACGAAAAAATCTTCTCTGCTATCCATGAAAAAGTGTCGAAAGCCCCATTCATACGCAAAGTGATTTTCACTTGGGCGGTGAATATGGGGGCTAAAATGGCGGTTTGCCAGCAAGAAGGTAGAAAACCATCGCTGATGCTGAAGAAAGCACATAACCTAGCGGACAAAATGGTGTTGTCTAAGCTGCGTGACTTGCTGGGTGGTCGAATCAACTTCATGCCATGTGGTGGCGCTAAGCTTGATGAAACTATTGGTCGTTTTTTCCATGCGATTGGTATCAATGTAAAGCTTGGCTATGGCATGACAGAAACGACGGCAACCATTTCATGTTGGGATGACCAATGCTTTAACCCGGATTCGATCGGTATGTCTATGCCCGGCGCCCAAGTGAAAATTGGCGAAAACAACGAAATCTTGGTACGCGGCCCAATGGTTATGCGTGGTTATTACAAGCTACCTGAAGAAACCGCAAAAACATTTGATGAACATGGCTTCCTAAAAACGGGCGATGCGGGTCATATTGATGAGCAAGGTAATCTCTTTATTACCGACCGCATTAAAGAATTAATGAAAACATCGGGTGGTAAGTACATCGCTCCACAGATGATCGAAGGTGCGATTGGTAAAGATCATTACATCGAGCAAATTGCGGTTATCGCTGATACTCGTAAATTCGTTTCGGCTCTGATAGTGCCATGTTTCGATACGTTAGAAGAGCACGCTAAAGAGCTGAATATTAAATATCATGATCGCCTTGAATTGATTAAGCATCATCAAATCGTCGAAATGTTTGAAAAGCGAGTGAATGAATTGCAGAAAGAGCTCGCGAAGTTTGAACAAGTGAAGAAGTTCAAGCTGTTGCCTAAAGCATTCTCTATGAATGATGGCGAGCTGACACCAACTCAGAAACTTCGTCGTAAAGTGATTAACGATAAATATCAGGACGAAATCGAAGAAATGTATACGGAAAAAAAGAAACAGAGCTAGTTTTCCGTTAGATAATATTTGAAGTGATTAAAAAGCCTCCACATGCGATGTGGAGGCTTTTTTATTGTTTGATTTATGAATAACTGGGGTGAAAACACCAAATATTTGCTCTAAACAGAACGCCTGTATTGATATTTAATTCTTTTTTGTCTGGCTTTTATTTCAAGATGTGGTGTTATGTTGAGATTAAGTAGCGGTTAATTTTGGTATTTAGCTGAAAGCTAGACGATCTGGAAATTTTGGATCTTTGTCGCATTAGACCGTATGGAAATAAAAGGTTACAGTTGTTTCGATTCCTTGTTCTTTGTTATGACAAAGACAGGACATAGCCGAAAGTGGATAAATTTCGAATTAGGCTACAAATAAGACCTAGACTATGTAAAACCAGCCCATTTGATACACCCAATCATCTCGGACACTGGTAAGGAGAAAAATATGGCAATGTTATCCGGCGCAGAGATGGTGGTTCAGTCTCTGATCGAAGAAGGCGTAGAACAGATTTTTGGTTACCCTGGTGGCTCTGTTCTTGATATCTATGACGCTCTTCATGCGAAAACCGATCAAATCAAACATGTACTTGTTCGCCACGAACAAGCTGCAACTCATATGGCAGATGGCTATACGCGCGCAACCGGTAAACCGGGTGTTGTGCTAGTGTGTTCTGGTCCTGGAGCAACCAATACGGTTACAGGCATTGCAACCGCTTATATGGACTCCATTCCAATGATCGTTATTTCAGGTAACGTACCGAACAACCTGATCGGCAACGATGCTTTCCAAGAGTGTGACATCGTGGGTGTTTCTCGCCCGATTGTTAAACACAGCTTCCTAGTGAAAAAAGCCGAAGACATTCCAGAGATCATGAAGAAAGCCTTCTATATCTCTACGACTGGACGTCCTGGCCCAGTGGTTATTGATCTTCCAAAAGATGTAATGAACCCACAAATCAAGCTGCCATATGAATACCCTAAGTCGATCAAAATGCGCTCTTACAACCCGACTATTTCGGGGCACAAGGGCCAGATCAAAAAGGCTTTGAAAGCGTTACTAGACGCGAAGAAGCCCGTTCTTTATGTGGGTGGTGGCGCGATTATTTCTGAAGCTGATGCACATTTATTGAAGCTTGCAGAAACACTGAACCTACCTGTGGTTAGCACCCTTATGGGGCTAGGTGCCTTCCCTGGCACACACAAGAATTCATTAGGTATGTTAGGCATGCACGGCGTGTATGAAGCTAACATGGCTATGCACAATGCCGATCTGATATTCGGTATTGGTGTGCGTTTTGATGACCGTACGACTAACAACTTAGAAAAGTACTGTCCTGACGCAAAAATCATGCATATTGATATCGACCCATCTTCTATTTCTAAGAATGTTAAGGTTGATTTACCCATTGTTGGTTCGGCTGAAAAAGTACTGGAAAGCATGCTAAAAGTGCTGGAGGAACAGGGTGGAACTAATGATGCACAAGCACTTGATAGCTGGTGGAGCGAGATTAAAGTTTGGCAAGATCGTAACTGCCTTGCATACGATAAATCTTCAGAGCGTATTAAGCCTCAACAAGTTATTGAAACCCTGCATAAAGTTACTAATGGAGACGCTTACGTAGCGTCTGACGTTGGTCAGCACCAGATGTTTGCAGCGCTTTATTACCCGTTTAATAAGCCGCGTCGCTGGATCAACTCGGGTGGCTTGGGCACGATGGGCTTCGGTTTGCCTGCGGGCATGGGCGTTAAATTCGCCAACCCAGATGAAGAAGTGGTAGTTGTAACAGGTGATGGCAGTATTCAGATGAATATCCAAGAGCTGTCCACAGCACTGCAATACAATATCCCGGTTAAAATCATCAACCTGAACAACCGTTTCTTAGGAATGGTGAAACAGTGGCAAGACATTGTTTATCAAGGTCGTCACTCAAACTCATACATGGACTCTGTTCCAGATTTTGCCGCGATTGCAGAAGCGTATGGCCATGTAGGCATGCGTATCTCGTCGCCAGACGAACTAGAATCTGGATTGCAAAAAGCACTCGAAATGAAAGATCGCTTAGTATTCGTCGACATCAGTGTGGATGACACCGAGCACGTATACCCAATGCAAATCAAAGGCGAGGGTATGGACAAAATGTGGCTAAGCAAAACGGAGAGAACCTAATATGAGACACATAATTTCACTATTAATGGAAAACCAACCTGGTGCTCTATCTCGTGTAGTTGGTCTGTTTTCTCAGCGCGGCTACAACATTGAGTCACTGAACGTGTCACCAACGGATGATGAAACACTTTCTCGCTTGAACGTGACGACCACGTCAGATGAAATGCAGCTTGAGCAGATCCAAAAACAGCTGCATAAGCTGATTGATGTGCTTAAAGTGCAAGAGGTATCTGAGCTTGAACACATTGAGCGTGAACTGCTCATGGTTAAGGTGAAAGCGAGTGGTTTTGCTCGTGCAGAAGTGAAGCGTACTGCGGACATTTTCCGAGGTCAGATTGTGGATGTTACGGCTTCTCAATACACCGTACAAATGGCGGGTACCAGTGAAAAGCTGGATGCTTTCATTCAGGCGCTATCTGAAGTCACTGACGTGATAGAGGTTGCGCGTAGTGGTGTGGTAGGTATCGCTCGTGGTGAGCGTGCGCTAAAAGCCTAAATAGTAGATAATAAAAAGGCCGCATTGTTATGTGGCCTTTTTGTGTTTTGTGGTTCGCTAGATTAGTGAAGAATACGAGCGCGGATCGTGCCTTCGATTTTCTTCAGTTTCGCCAACGCCTCTTCAGAGCGAGCCGTTTCAACATCAATCACTACGTAACCCATGTCTGAAGATGTTTGTAGGTACTGACCTGCAATGTTAATCCCTTCTTCGGCAAAGATGGTGTTGATTTGCGTTAGGATACCTGGGCGGTTTTTGTGAATGTGGAGTAGACGAGAGCATTCACGGTGTTCTGGCAATGATACTTCAGGGAAGTTCACACTTGATAGTGTTGAACCATTGTCAGAGTATTTCGCCAGCTTACCCGCTACTTCGACTCCGATGTTCTCTTGAGCTTCTTGCGTAGAACCACCTACGTGAGGAGTCAGGATAACGTTATCAAACTGCATTAACGGTGACTCAAACGGGTCCGCATTGGTTTTTGGCTCGACAGGAAATACGTCAATCGCCGCACCAGCAAGGTGGCCTGACTCTAGAGAAGCACAAAGTGCTGGAATATCGACGACTGTACCGCGCGCGGCATTGATGAAGATAGAGCCCGGCTTCATACGAGCAAACTCTTCTGCACCCATCATATTCTTAGTGCCAGCCGTTTCAGGTACGTGCAAAGAAATGACATCACACTTGTTTAGCAGGTCGCTCATCGTATGTACTTGAGTAGCGTTACCCAACGACAGCTTGTTTTCAATGTCATAGAAGTAAACACGCATACCTAAGTTTTCGGCAATAATACCCAGCTGTGTTCCGATGTGGCCGTAACCAATGATACCTAAGCGCTTACCACGGGCTTCATAAGAGTTATCGGCACTCTTTTTCCAAATTCCTCGGTGCGCCAGTGCGTTTTTCTCTGGAATCCCGCGTAGCAGCAGAAGCACTTGGCCAAGTACTAGTTCAGCAACACTGCGTGTATTTGAGAATGGTGCGTTGAAAACTGGAATACCACGTTCTGCAGCTGCATTGAGATCAACTTGGTTGGTACCAATACAGAAACAACCGATAGCCACTAACTTTTCAGCGGCATCGATAACTTGCTGGGATAGGTTAGTGCGCGAACGAATACCGATAAAGTGAACATCTTTCACCGCTTCAAGTAGTTCTTCTTCTGGAAGAGAGCCCTTGTGGTATTCGATATTGGTATAACCAGCAGCCTGAAGAACTTCTACAGATGATGGATGTAGACCTTCAAGCAAGAGGATCTTAATTTTGTCTTTTTCCAGTGAAACTTTGGCCATTGTCTTCTTCCTTAAAGTGGGGAAATTTGGGCTTAACGGGCGCACATTAAGCAAAAATAGGTAAAGCAAACGTTTTTGTAGGCATTATGTAGCACGCAAACGTTTTCCTTGTGCGTCTTCTGACCATTAAGTTAACAAAAAAAATACAGTTTGGGTAAGAAAATTACGGAATAAGCCATAATTTTTATAGACTAAAATGAAAAAACGGCGCCAATAGGCACCGTTTGTAATGAAACAACAAAAATGAAGGTCTTATTCTTCGATTTTTGCGCCTTCAGGCGTTCCTGTAATGACAACATCTGCGCCGCGATGAGCGAATAGACCAACAGTCACAACACCAGCGATAGCATTGATTTTGTCTTCCAGAGCTTTTGCATCTGTGATTTTCAAACTGTGAACATCAAGAATCACGTTGCCGTTGTCGGTAATAACACCTTCACGGTATACCGGATCTCCGCCTAGTTTCACCAGTTCGCGACCTACGTAAGAGCGCGCCATTGGAATGACTTCAACTGGCAGTGGGAATTCACCCAGTACGTCAACGGCTTTGCTACCATCAACGATACAAACAAACTTATCTGCAATCGCGGCAACGATCTTCTCACGAGTGAGCGCTGCACCACCGCCTTTGATCATGTCACGTGTCGGGTTGATTTCGTCTGCGCCATCTACGTAAACATCAAGGCCTGCGACTTCATTGCAGTCGAATACTTCGATTTCTAGTGCTTTTAAACGTTCTGTTGAGGCTTCTGAGCTTGATACCGCACCTTTGATCTCTTCTTTGATTGAACCTAAAGCGTCGATGAAGTGATTAACAGTAGAGCCTGTACCAACACCTACGATGCTGCCTTTTTCTACATACTTTAGCGCTGCCCAACCAGCGGCTTTTTTCATTTCATCTTGAGTCATGCCTATCTCCTGAGATGTGTGACGGTATTGGATTGAGTCTTACGGCTTGAATGCCGTGTAAGCGGCGTGATTATAGCTAGAATGCGTTAGGATTCCCATTGCCATATTTTGCTTGGCGTCACTATTTTAGGGAGTGGAACATCCCAAGATTCGGTAGGCAGTTGTTCAACGTGTTGGCAGTCGTGTGCTAAACCGAGAGGAACTGGGCCTAAGCCTGTTTTAAACCATCTCTCAAGGGTTCGGTCGTAATAGCCTCCCCCCATCCCCAATCTGTGGCCTTGGGAATCGAATCCGACCAATGGCGTGCAGATTAAGTCGAGGCTGTTAACTGGAGCAATCAGCGTTTGATTTAGCTTAGGTTCAAGAATGCCGTATTTGTTATGTACCATGGGTGTGTCTGGCGTGTAATGCAGGAACAGTAAGTGCCCTTTGGAAAATGGATGCAAAACAGGGAGATAAACGGACCTGCCTTGCTGCCATAGCCATTCGATTAATGGATTGGTATCAATTTCACCATCCGCAGAAAGGTAGACTGCTATACGCTGACAGTGTTCAATTTCTCGAATTGAAGAAAACTGTTGGACGAGTGTTTGCCCTGCTTGAACTTGTTGACGATCACTAAGCTGATTGCGTATGTGACGGATTTGCTTGCGAAAATCTTGTCTTGAGAGAGGCATCCCTTCACCTTATGTGTGAGTAACGACATGGTGAATAGAATAGCGTGATAGGTATCGAGAGGATACCCCAGAGTGCCGTTGAGGATTGTGGCCCTTGAACCAGCTGGTTCAAGGCGGATCAGCAATGATGACCGTAGGCTTCTCGATACGAGCCGAGCTTGCTCAATAGTTATCAAGTACTAACCCTTGGGTATTGCTTATCGGCTCAGGGACTTAAATCCTGCTGACGCACACTCCAGGGTAAATTTTGTCGTGAGTAAAGCTTATTGCTGTCCAGCGTTAACTTTACGTAGTGCATCTTCCAAAGATGCTGAGAGCTGCTCCATTCGCTCTGTTAGCAAGTCCTGTTGATCTTGCTCGGCTCGGTTTTTGGTTCGCAGTTCATAGCAAATGTTCAGTGCTGCAAACTTCAGTAACTGAACTTCGTTAGTGACCTTAGTACGCTCAGTCATCTCTTTCAGTCGATTATCAAGATCTTTTGCCGCTTCAATCAGTGACTCTTCTTGACCCGCAGGGCAATTGACTCGAGTCAGTTTACCTAAAATTTCAACGTCTACCGCTTGATTACTCATGATGGATGAACTCTTTTCGCGCTACTTAAGGGGCTGATAATAATACAACCACCGAGGGGGAAACTATAGGAAAAGCGCCTATAACATTCAAGCTTTTCCCACGGTGGTCATGTAAATGGCAGCTCAATAACACAGATATTGGGCAATTTGAGCAAAAGCTACCCACAATTGCCTCTCTGCCATTTTCGCTCAGTGGGTGAAGTGATACGATTGGATAAATTTGAATTTATTGGGTTGCCCACATGAGTGAAAAAACACTTCCAGATTATCTTTCTTCCGCTTCAACATTACAGTCATCGGCACTGGCGGTAAATCCTGCTGAACTGCACGGACTGATTGCTGGTATGTTGAGTGGTGGCTTGAGCTTGAATGATGATAGTTGGCAACCTCTAATTTTCGACTACACCAATGAAGGTATGGGCTGGCCGGATAAGGCTCTTAAAGTGGCTCAGCAAATTTTGGATGTGACTAAATCTGAGTTAACCGGCAGCAGCATGGAACTGTCAGTACTATTGCCTGATGAAGACGCAAGCGCGAGCTTATTTGATATGGCTGATGGTGTCGCAGATTGGGTCAATCACTTCATTTCTGGTTTAGGCTTAGTCGGAGCAAAAATGAATAAAGCCTCGGCTGATTGTAAAGAAGCGTTGGCTGACCTTGAAGAAATAGCCAAGCTAGGCATCGATGAAGATGATGACATGCAAGAGCAAGCTATTTTGCTTGAGCAAGTGGTTGAGCACGTGAAGGCTTGTGCTCTCACAATTCACGCTGAGTTTGGCGTAAAGCCAAGTAAAGATGCAGAGCCATCACCGACTATTCACTAATCCGATAGGAGCTGGGCTGAATGAAGCAATATGACGTTGTAATTGCTGGCGGTGCGATGGCTGGTGCAACCCTGGCACTCGCCTTAAGCCGAATGAGTTCTGGGGCACTGTCGGTAGCGGTTGTAGAACCGTTCGAAACCGATCATCAATCTCATCCGGGGTTTGATTCTCGTTCTATTGCTTTGTCCTACGGAACCATTGAGGTTCTTAAACAGTTCAAGTTATGGTCAGAAATTCAACCGGTTGCTACAGCGATCGAACATATTCACGTGTCTGATCGCAGTCATGCTGGGATGACGGATATTCGGACCAATGACTTGTCTGTACCCGCACTAGGGTATGTAGTGGAGCTAGCCGACATTGGCCGCATTTACGCAGAGCAGTTGCAGAAAGCGGATAATGTCACCTTTTACTGCCCAGATTCGGTGGCTGAAATTAACCAACAACTCGATACCACTCAGATCAAGCTCTCTAGTGGTGATGAGCTTCAAGCCAAGCTTCTGGTTGCCGCGGATGGCGCTGTGTCGACGTGTTGTCAGCAAATCGGCTTGGAGTTAAATGAGCACGATTTTGAGCAAGTCGCAGTGATTGCCAATATCGTGTCCAGTGAGCCACATGCAGGTCGTGCTTTTGAGCGATTTACTCAGCATGGTCCAGTTGCGCTATTGCCGATGAGTGAAAACCGTTTGTCTTTGGTGTGGTGTTTACCGCCGGAAAGCGCTCAAACTGTCATGGAAATGGACGACGGCGCGTTTTTACACCAGTTGCAAGAAGAATTTGGCTGGCGTTTGGGTAAACTGGAAAAGGTAGGCTCACGCGCGAGTTACCCGCTATTGCTGCGTTATCGAGAACAAAATATCGCTCATCGTTTTGCTATCGTTGGCAATGCGGCGCAAACACTGCACCCTATAGCCGGGCAGGGCTTTAACTTGGGCATACGCGATGTAGCGAGTTTAGCGGAAGAGATTATGGTGCACTCGAACGATATCGGAAGTTATGCTTCGTTAATGTCTTATAAGAAAAGAAGGCAAGGTGATAGAAAAGCAACCATCGAGCTGACATCTAGCCTTGTTCATCTGTTTTCCAACGATTGGCTTGCGACTAGAATCGGTCGAAACTTAGGGCTATTTGCAATGGATAACCTCCCAGCCTTCAAGGCTCCATTACTGCGTCGAACTCTCGGCATTGTAGAACGCTAATTAGCAAAAGGTACAAAATAGAATGATGCAAAGTGTTGATATCGCAATTGTAGGCGGTGGAATGGTTGGCCTTGCACTGGCTGCTGCATTTAAAGATTCTGAATTGAGAATTGCAGTGATTGAAGGGCAACAACCAGATGATCAACTCAACGAATTACCCGATGTTCGTGTTTCTGCTCTGAGCCGCTCAAGCGAAAACATTCTCAAGAATCTAGGTGCTTGGGGTGGCATTATGCAGCGACGTGCTTCGCCGTATTCTGCGATGGAAGTGTGGGAGCAAGACAGTTTCGCTCGTATCGAGTTTAGTGCTAATCAACTCGCTCAGCCTGATTTAGGCCATATTGTTGAAAACAGAGTTATTCAGTTATCTCTACTCGAGCAAGTTAAGCAGCAAAGCAATGTGACTCTGTTTATGCCAGCTAAGTGCGCCACGATGGCGATTGGTGAAAGTGAAGCTTGGTTAACATTAGACAATGGCCAAGCTATTACTGCCAAGCTGGTAGTTGGCGCTGATGGAGCGAACTCTTGGGTTCGCAATCAGCTGGATATTCCTCTCACACATTGGGATTATGGTCATAGTGCAGTGGTTGCAAATATTCGTACTGTTGAGCCACACCAAGCTGTTGCGAGGCAAACTTTTACTCCTCAAGGCCCATTGGCGTTTTTGCCAATGTCGGGCGACAACATGAGCTCTATCGTGTGGTCTACTGAACCTAGCCGCGCAGAGCGTTTAGTCGCGATGTCTCCGAACGAGTTCAATAAAGCACTCACTTCTGAGTTTGATAACCGCTTGGGCTTATGTGAAGTGGTTGGTGAACGTTTCGCATTCCCGTTGAAAATGCGCTACGCACGTGACTTTGCTGTAGAGCGTGTCGCTTTGGTCGGTGATGCTGCTCATACAATTCATCCTCTGGCAGGGCAAGGGGTAAACCTAGGCTTGCTTGATGCAGCCAGTTTGGCACAAGAAGTGTTAGCGCTATGGCATAAGGGTGAAGATTTCGGCAGTAAACGCAATTTACGTGATTATGAGCGCTGGCGAAAAGCAGAGGCGGCGAAAATGATCGCAGCAATGCAAGGATTTAAAGATTTGTTTGAAGGCAATAACCCAGCGAAGAAGCTCATTCGCGGGATTGGAATGAAGCTCGCGGGACAAATTCCAGGCGCCAAAGATGAGATAATGAAACGAGCGTTAGGGTTAAAAGGGAACTTACCAGAGTTAGCTGGTACAAGCTCTGAAGGTTGATAGAAACGGAAAGGGTTGGCAAGTGCCAACCCTTCTAATTTGTGCTTTATGCGAAGAGGTGTGAAGAATTTCGCCTTAGGCGTATGCACAACGAAGTTTCATGATCTCGTTGTTTACCTCTTTTACCGCTTGAAAATGCCTTTTTTCGGCGCGGTCTGGCAAGATGAGTTTACCATTGTCAAATTCAAATTTTCCAACTCCGTAGATGTAGATTCTTCCCTTAAATAAACGACTTACATGTTTAGCAATCATACCTGGTGTATAGCGCTTAAACAGTCTCATATATCTTTCCTTTTATTCTTCTAGCACTGCAGATTATAAAAAAGCCCCGATAATAATATTGTGATGAAGATAGGGGATTATGCAGATTCAACTGATAACCTTGGATATTTGTGCTGCTGTAAGCAGTTTTTTGGAATTATATCCAAGTTTATGTGACAACTTCCTCAAAGTTATCTTTCTATAGGAACCACGGGTGAACCATAGCTCGTGCATATTAAGCCGGAGCTATGTGACAGTTTTAAGAATAGTTGGAAATTTTTAGATTGTGCGAAATTACGGTAAATTTTTTGCATAAAAAAAGCCCGCTTCTAGCGCGGGCGAATAGTCACAGATGCATTACACAAAAAGTGGATGTCCTGAAACAATCAGTGGATTCACTTTTTCGTTGGAGAAGGATCTCAGCAATACTGCTCGATTTGCATCAATTTTAACCAACGAAGATCAGCATACTGCAAAAAACGCCATGTGACTATTTATGTTTTAAAAATGAATAATAATCTAATGGGTGTAATCGATTACCACGAGGCTGATCACATCAAAATGCAATAAATTGGAAAGTTTCACTCATCGCGACAGATTGACGCGAGGGTTGGTTGGCAAAGCCGAAGTAATGAATCGGGAGTCAAAGCAATACCAGCCATGGGGTGACCGCTGCTGATAGTGACCAAGTTGTTATCAAGAAGTTGGGGATCTAAGACAATAGGCATCTCCGTTGCGAGCAATAGTGGCGCTACCGTTCCGACTTGATAACCAGTAATCTGAGGTACGTCTTCAAGGCTAACACAAGTCATTCTTCGGCTCGTTAATACCGAACGTACTTTCTTTGGATCAACCGCTTGATCGCCGGGCACGCACGCTAAGGCATACTGGCCGCCCATGTCTCGCAGCAAAATAGATTTGACCATCTGCTTGGCGTTTATCCCACGCGCGTTGGCCGTTTCTTCAATGGTGAGCGTTGGCTTTTCTTGGAGCAACAGCGTAAAAGGTACCTGCTGTTGCTCAAGATAGCGTGTAAGCTCGGTGGAGAATGGGTTACTCATCGTCTAGCGTGTATGGCAGTGCTTCAAGTGACCACAGCTGATCTGGTTGTTCTGCCAATCGAAGCTGAGTATCTGAATCGAGATCTTTTGAAGCAACAAGAAGGCCAATCGCTTGATTATTGGAGAATTGGTAGCTTGCCAATAATTGACCTGCGCTACGCCAGTTCTCACCCACTGCACGCTCTAGTGATACAGGAGCATCCATGTTCAATGGCTCGCTGGTGGTACCTTTTACAATAAACATCGCGCGTTTGTTCATACCACGATACTTCGCCCTAGCTACGGTTTCCTGACCAGTGTAGCAACCTTTAGAGAAACTAATGCCTCCCAGCGCATCTAAGTTTACCGCTTGTGGTATGTGAGCGTTTTGCTGGTCCTTTTCGATGATTGGTAGTGCCGCTTCAATATCAAAACGTGTCCAGATTGCGGCGTCGGTATTGACTGCATCATGACTCTCTACGACTTTTTGCGCTGCTTCTTCTGTCAGAAGTAGCACCCAGCGTGAACTGTCGACTTTGATTGCGCTACCACCCTCTATTGCACGAACGTTGCCGCGTGATTCTGATAAACCATCAACTAACGTTTGCGCCTGTTCACCAATAACGCCTAGGATGACATCGCTGCTTTGAGCAATATCGACTTTAGAGAATACGGCGTACTTACGAATTTCAGCCAGTTCAACTTCGATCGCTGAGTGCGGCTGAAGCATGGCATAGCCTTGGTTGTGATTGAACAACCTAAAAATACTCCAGACTTTTCCTTTGGCATCACAATGTGCACCCAGTGTTGACTCATCTTCGGTTAAGGTCACTACATCGCAAGTCACTTGTCCTTGTAAGTAAGACTTTTTGTCATCGCCTACTATTGTGATGGCTCCCCAAGTGGTTAGGTGAGACAAAATGAGTGGTGGAAGCGCTTCGTCAGAGGCTATAGAGAACGGAGTGAATGTGTTTTGCCAGTCCATGTATGAGTACCTAATCGCATTTGGTAAAGGGTTGTCGCTATGGTAATCCTGAATGCTCAACCACTTCAAGACGTAGTGAGCAAGTGAGCGATTATCTTTTTGTCGACCAAAGCACGGACTGAGATTTATCCGCTAGATGGTGAGTAGTGAGATTGTTACAATCTGACACGTTAGGATTCAATGTGAGGACGTGGAATGTACACCACAGAAGAGAAAGCTCGTATTAAGTGGGGATGCCGCCGCGGTATGCTCGAGCTAGACGTCGTTATCATGCCTTTTTTTGAAGAGTGCTTTGATGAACTAAATGACAACGAACAGCAGGATTTTGTTTCGTTGCTTGAATGCGATGACCCTGATCTGTTTACATGGATAATGGGCCACGGCCGAAGTGAAAACTTAGGTCATGCGTCAATGGTAGATAAGATTGTCGCTCACAACCTTAGCAAGGTGCGCTAACCTTAACCTAGCCCATTCTTCATACGCCCATTTTGCCAATACTGTTGTACTGGTGTTCGCAATGTGGGCGCTCATTGTTTCGCCAATTCCTCTTGTTATCACGCTATATCTCGCTCTGATAGTCGCTGCGCTTTACCTAAAAGGTGGCTTCTTTCCTGCACCACTGAAGGGAAAACTGACCGTCAAACCCGGTAATATTCTCGAAGTAAATAATCAGTCGAACTCAATTCGTCACGCGCAGTTGGCCTATTCTTGGTTGGCAATTTTAATTACCTATTCGGATGGAAAGCGTTATTGCTTATGGCGAGATAGCCTCTGCGAAGCTGACTATCGTCGAGTGGTGGCGGAACTAAAAAGGGAGCAGTGATGCTCCCTTTATGTTCATTTACTCGGGTTTAAGATTTATGTGGACTTAAAATAGTCGGCCCACTGTCTTCAGCGAGTTCAGGGTAGTCCAAGGTGTAGTGCAGCCCCCGGCTTTCTTTACGTTGCATCGCGCAGCGAACCATTAACTCTGCAACTTGCAATAGGTTACGAAGCTCGAGAAGGTTATTCGATACCTTGAAGTTACTGTAGTACTCATGGGTTTCTTGTTGCAACAGCTGGATGCGTCGTAATGCGCGTTCTAGTCGCTTATCTGTGCGAACGATGCCCATGTAATCCCACATAAACAAACGCAGTTCGTGCCAGTTATGTTGGATTACGACTTCTTCATCAGAACAGCTGACTTGGCTTTCATCCCACGCCGGTAGTGTAGGTGGAAGCTCAGCATTGGCAATTTTCTTGATGATGTCATTGGAAGCAGACCAAGCATAAACCACACACTCTAACAGGGAGTTTGACGCCATTCGGTTAGCACCGTGTAAGCCGGTGTAGCTCACTTCACCAATCGCATACAGCTGAGAAAGGTCTGTTTTACCTTGCTGATTGACGATAACGCCACCACAAGTGTAGTGCGCTGCAGGTACGACAGGAATCGCTTCTTTGGTCATATCAATGCCAAGGTCTTGCAAGCGCATGTGGATGGTCGGAAAATGCTTTTCGATAAAATCAGCGGGCTTGTGGCTGATATCTAAGTACATACAATCAGCACCCAGTCTTTTCATCTCAAAGTCTATCGCTCGAGCAACCACATCACGTGGGGCAAGCTCGCCACGATCATCAAAATCGGGCATAAAGCGTGTGCCATCAGGGCGTTTCAAATATGCGCCTTCACCGCGAAGTGCTTCTGTCAGCAGGAAGTTTCTCGCTTCAGGGTGGAACAAACAGGTTGGGTGGAATTGGTTAAACTCCAAGTTGGCGACGCGACAGCCTGCACGCCAAGCCATTGCAATACCGTCTCCAGATGAGACATCTGGATTAGATGTGTATTGATACACCTTGGAAGCACCACCAGTGGCTAGGACGACAAACTTAGCACGTACTGTTTCGACATGTTCGTCGTTGCGGTTCCAAATGTAAGCCCCGACAACTTTGTTTTTATCACCACCAACTTTATCTTCAGTGATCAGATCTAATGCGTTATGACGCTCTAAAACCGTGATATTTGGGTGGTTGTGCACGTTGTCCTGCAAAGAAGTTTGCATTGCCATGCCAGTTGCATCGGCAGCATGAAGAATTCGCCTGTGGCTATGACCACCTTCGCGCGTTAAATGGTAACGCGGAGATTCATCGCTATCATCATCTTCACGGTCGAAAGGAACGCCGCCATCAATCAACCACTGTACGCAGTCTTTTGCGTTTTCGGCGATAAATTTCACGGTGTCTTCTTCGCAGATCCCTGCACCGGCGATTTGCGTATCTTGCACATGAGATTCGATGCTGTCCGACTCATCGAATACGGCGGCAATACCACCTTGTGCGTAATAGGTTGCACCTTCACTACGTGGGCCCTTACTCAGCACGATAACTTTGCCATGCTCAGCGACACGTAAAGCCAGTGACAAACCCGCTGCGCCACTGCCCACCACTAACACATCACATTGATGTTCACGGTTTGCGTTCATAAAAGTATTAAAATCCCGAACTATATTAGAGTCGTCCAACTCTCTATTAACTACGCCAAATAGCGTTTACTGCTGGTATATTACCACTACTGCTGATGCAATACTTTGTAAATACCATTGCTTTTCACCGCTTTCATCCCCAGTATTTGAGCAACCAATTAGTGACGATTACATCACACTGCCCAAAATAAAGAGTAATTTATTTGAGAAAGGGTGGAACTTTCTTACATTCACTGAGTCACAATAGTGCTCATGTAAGCGGTGGTGTCAATACTACATTTTGCATAATTAATGCTCATATCTGTGAGGATAAGAGTAAATAACAATAGGAGTACACGCTCGAATGAACGAGCAGCTGACCGATCAAGTATTGATTGAGCGAGTTCAGAGTGGAGATAAGCAAGCTTTTAACCTATTGGTTTTACGATACCAAAATAAAGTGTGCAACCTTATCTCTCGGTATGTGAGCAATTCTGGAGATGTAGCCGATGTAGCCCAAGAGGCTTTCATAAAGGCATATAGGGCGATCCCTACTTTTCGTGGTGAGAGCGCCTTCTATACTTGGTTATATCGAATTGCCGTAAATACCGCTAAGAATCACATTGTTGCACAGAGCAGAAGGCCACCTGCAAGCGATGTTGATGCTGAAGAAGCTGAATATTACGAAACGGGAAGTGCGTTAAAAGAAATATCGAACCCTGAGAACTTAACGTTGTCGAAAGAACTGAAACAAGTTGTTTTCAGTGCGATAGAAGCACTTCCTGAAGATTTAAAAACCGCGATGACCTTGCGAGAGCTTGACGGCTTAAGCTATGAGGAAATTGCTGAAGTAATGGATTGCCCCGTAGGAACGGTGCGTTCGCGTATCTTCCGAGCTCGTGAGGCGGTGGAAAAGAAAATCAAACCTCTTTTGCAACGCTAGAACCAGTAATTACTATGGTGAAAATAATGGCTGACAAAGAAAAACTTTCAGCACTCATGGATGGAGAAACGATCGATAAAGTTCTAATTTCAGAATTGGAGCACGATCAAGAAAGCCTACAAACGTGGAAAAATTACCATTTGATTGGTGATGTGATGCGTGGCGATGCCCCGGAAAAGCCGGAGTGGAATATTGCTGAAAGTGTTGCATTGGCGCTCGAAGATGAACCAGCGCATAGTGCGTTGAATCAAAGTAGTGTTGCGGAAGTGGCAACACCACATATCGAGTCGCAACCAACACCTGCTCAAGCGAAGCGTCAGCTTCCTGCTTGGTTAGCGCAATTTGGTCAAGTTGCTGTGGCTGCTTGTGTATCTTTAGCGGTTATTCTTGGTGTTCAGCAATACGGTGGAAGCGATTCCGCTCAGCCAGCTGCCGACCAACTGCCTGTGTTAGAAACCATTCCGTTTTCGGGTAGTGCAGAGCCTGTGAGCTTAACAAGAGAGTCGGTTGAAAAATCTAACAATAACGTTAATGTGCAAGAACAAAGACGCCGAGTGAATGCTCTGCTGCAAGACTACGAATTACAGCTTCGCCTAAATAGCGAAGGTGAAAAAGCGGATTTCGATCATATAGAACCGGTAGTTGAATGAAAAAATTTCTGATCAGTGCTCTGACGCTGTTCAGCTTGAATACAACCAATGCCTTTGCAGAGCAAACGCCTGCAGAGGCTTTGTTGCTTCAAATGAACGAAGCGAGTCAGCATTTAAATTACGAGCTCTCCTATATCCTTATCAAAAAGAACAGCATTGAACCGCTGTTGTATCGTCACGCTCGTCAAGACTCCCAACAATTAGCCCATCTTGTGTACCTTAGCGGCCCAGTAAGAGAAGTGATAAGGCGTGGTTCTGAAATTAGCTATATTGAACCGGGTACCGACCCATTTACGATTGAATCAGGGCAGATGGTTGCTCCAACGATCCCTTTGCTAAATAGCGATGTAGGTGAGCTGAGCGAATTCTACGACTTTATTCAAGTGGGTCGCGCGCGCGAAGCTGGTGCTGCATGTCAGGTATTGAGAGTTGTGCCAAAAGATGGCTTAAGGTACTCGTACGTATTATGGGTCGATGAAAAGACTAAACTGCCATTGCGCGCAGATTTGGTTGACCGAGATGGCGAGGTGCTAGAACAGTACCGTACCATTTCTTATTCTATCAATGATCAAATTGCGAATATCTTAGACGGTCTTAATGAAGTACAGTTGCCAGAGGTACTGTCTTTGCCAAAAGGTAATGTCAAACAAACTGACTGGAGTGTTGGTTGGATCCCGAACGGTTTTGAAGCGAAAGATCTAAATCGTTACCGTATGGCCAATACCGATCGTATGGTAGAGAGCCAAGTGTATAGTGATGGCTTATTCAGTTTCTCTGTATATGTGTCCGACAGCGATAACAATTCATTGCGCGGTCAGTTGGTAAGACAGGGCAGACGCACTTTGCATAGCTTTGTGCAAGGTGATGCCGAAGTTTCTGTGATTGGCGATATTCCGCCAGCAACTGCAAAGCGTATTGCGCAGTCAGTGACTTTCCAACCTCAGCCTCAACCTGAGACCTCAACCCAATGATGACAGCATTGGCGACAGTGGCTTCCGTAGAGCATGATTCGAAAGGGTATCGTGTAGAGCTTAGTTGCGAACAGCAAACGAGTTGTAGTAGTTGCTCGTCGCAAAAAAGCTGTGGTACAGGCATTGTATCAAAGGCAGTAGGAAATAAGGCTCTATCTTGGCAGCTCACCACCCAGAAAGGGGTGTCCAAAGGTGAAGTTGTCGAGATTGGCTTTCCTGAAAAGAGCTTGATTCAATCCGCTGCTGTTGTCTATATCGTTCCATTATTGATGATGATGTTTGGTGCCCTGATTGGTCAGTGGTTGCTGGCCCCCGTGTTTTCAATGGGGGAAGGAATCGTCATTTTATCATCGGTTTTGTTCGCTTGGGGTGGGTTTACCATCGCTAAGCGTTTAGCAACAAAACTTGAGCAAGCCTCTAAGCAGCAAGTCATTTTACTTCGTGTTCTAGGAAAGCCACTCACCTAGCCAGCAAATAATGGTGCGAACCGCCTAGAAATTGGGTAGAATCTGCCAACTTGATTGAAATGCCGTCAAAAGACGGCTTTCTTATTTATCCTTATAGCAACGAGTTAATTCACACCAAATCATGAAGCACATTCGTAATTTTTCGATTATCGCCCACATCGACCATGGTAAGTCGACCCTATCTGACCGTCTAATCCAAGTTTGTGGTGGATTGAGCGACCGTGAAATGGCTGCGCAGGTTCTTGATTCTATGGACCTTGAGCGTGAGCGCGGTATCACCATCAAATCTCAGAGTGTGACACTGAACTACACTGCCAAAGATGGTGAAACGTATCAGCTTAACTTCATCGATACTCCAGGACACGTAGACTTCGCGTACGAAGTATCACGCTCTCTCGCTGCCTGTGAAGGCGCATTGTTGGTTGTTGATGCTGGACAAGGTGTTGAAGCGCAAACTCTTGCGAACTGTTATACCGCGATCGAAATGGATCTAGAGGTAGTGCCAATTTTGAACAAAATTGACTTACCAGCAGCAGATCCAGAGCGCGTAGCAGAAGAGATCGAAGAAATCGTAGGTATTGATGCGATGGAAGCGACTCGTTGTAGTGCGAAAACAGGTATTGGCGTCGACGATGTTCTAGAAAACATTGTTTCTGCTATTCCTGCGCCTGAAGGCGATCCTGAAGCGCCGCTACAAGCACTGATTATTGACTCATGGTTTGATAACTACCTTGGTGTTGTTTCTTTAGTTCGTATCAAAAACGGTGAGCTGAAGAAGAATGACAAGATCAAAGTTATGAGCACTGGCCAAGTGTGGGGTGTTGATCGCCTAGGTATCTTCACACCGAAACAAGTAGATACTGATGTTCTACGTACTGGCGAAGTAGGCTGGGTTGTGTGTGGTATCAAGGACATTCTTGGCGCACCTGTAGGTGATACGCTAACACTATCCAAGAACGGTTGTGAAACAGCACTACCAGGCTTTAAGAAAGTTAAGCCTCAGGTGTACGCAGGTTTATTCCCGGTATCTTCTGACGATTACGAAAATTTCCGTGATGCGTTAGGTAAACTGAGCTTGAACGATGCGTCTCTGTTCTATGAACCAGAAAACTCAGCAGCACTTGGCTTTGGCTTCCGCTGTGGATTCCTTGGTATGTTGCACATGGAGATCATCCAAGAACGCCTAGAGCGTGAATACGATCTCGACTTGATCACAACGGCACCAACAGTAGTTTATGAAGTTGAAGAAACTAACGGTAATTTACTATACGTAGATAGCCCAGCCAAGCTCCCAGCGGTTAATGATATTGAAGAAATTCGTGAGCCGATTGCACGTTGTAATATTCTGGTTCCTTCAGAGTATTTAGGTAACGTAATTACGCTTTGTGTTGAGAAACGTGGCGTTCAGGTAGATATGGTTTACCACGGTAACCAAGTTGCTGTGACATACGATATCCCGATGGCTGAAGTGGTATTGGATTTCTTCGACCGTCTGAAGTCAACCTCACGTGGCTATGCATCGCTAGACTACAACTTCCAGCGCTTTGAAGCGTCAAATATGGTTCGTGTTGATGTTCTACTTAACGGTGATACCGTTGATGCACTTGCGATGATCACCCATAAAGACCAGTCGCAAACTCGTGGTCGTCAACTTGTTGAGAAGATGAAGGAATTCATCCCTCGCCAAATGTTCGATATTGCTATTCAGGCAGCGATCGGTAACCACATCATTGCACGTTCAACGGTTAAACAGCTACGTAAGAACGTAATCGCGAAGTGTTACGGTGGTGACGTGAGTCGTAAGAAAAAGCTACTGAAGAAGCAGAAAGAAGGTAAAAAACGCATGAAGCAGATCGGTAACGTTGAGCTGCCACAAGAAGCGTTCCTCGCAATTCTTCACGTAGGCAAAGATTAGAGTTGAACTTAATTCGACTTGAGTCTGTCATAAGACGTTAGATATTCAATAAGTGAAAGGGTTTCGGCTCTTTCACTTTCGTATTTTTTAGATAAGGGAATTCAATGGCGAATACATTTTCACTTATTCTGGTTCTTGTAACGCTTGTGACCGGTGTTGTTTGGGCGCTAGAGAAATTCGTTTGGGGTAAGAAGCGTCTGCAGAAAGTTGCTGAAGTGGAAGCTCAAACTAATGGTTTAGATGCTGCGTTAGTGGAAAAAGTAAAAGCGCAACCGTGGTGGATTGAGAACAGCGTGTCCATCTTCCCTGTGATTGCATTCGTGTTGGTACTGCGTTCTTTTATCTATGAACCGTTTCAGATCCCTTCTGGTTCAATGATGCCAACTCTGCTGGTGGGTGACTTCATCCTAGTTGAGAAGTATGCCTACGGGATTAAAGACCCTGTTTGGCGCTCTGAGCTGATTGAAACAGGTAAACCTGAGCGTGGTGATATTGCGGTATTTAAATACCCACCTCAACCAAACATTGACTACATTAAGCGTGTTGTTGGTTTGCCTGGTGATACAGTTCGCTACAGCAGTAAAAAAGAAATCTGCATTCAGCCAAAAGGTGAAAGCAGTTGTACTCAAGTGAAGTTGTCTAATGTCGAAGAAAGTCCATTTATCCAAAACGGTATTCCTTTGATTCAACTTGACGAAAAACTGGGTGAGGTTGGACACCAAATCCTAGTAAACCCACTTCGTGGTGATCGTGTTGAAGCGTATCAGCCTCGTAGCGGCGTTAATGAGTGGGTTGTTCCTGAAGGGCAGTACTTTGTAATGGGTGATAACCGTGACAACAGTGCGGATAGCCGTTACTGGGGTTTTGTACCGGAGGCTAACCTTGTGGGTAAAGCTGTCGGTATCTGGATTAGCTTTGAGTTTGAACGCGGCGCTGACAGTGTTCTACCATCGTGGATCCCAACTGGTGTGCGTTTCAACCGCATTGGTGGTATTAACTAATTCTCTTCCTTGTTGGCGTTGCAGTATTGATGAGTTAAATCAGCGCTGCAATGCCAGTTGCGTATCGAGAATTAAACATAAATTAATGAGAGAGCATGAATTCTCCAATTGAAAAGTTAGAAAGAAAAATTGGCTACCAGTTTAATAGTGCTGAGCTAATTAACCTGGCACTGACTCACCGTAGTGCGAATGGTAAACACAATGAACGTCTTGAGTTTCTGGGCGATTCAATTTTAAGTTTTGTTATTGCTGATGACCTGTATCACCGCTTCCCTAAGGTGAATGAGGGAGACATGAGCCGCATGCGTGCAACGCTAGTTCGCGGCAATACATTGGCGGAACTAGGTCGTGAATTCGAACTAGGAGATTACTTAAAATTAGGTCCAGGTGAGTTAAAAAGTGGTGGTTTCCGCCGCGACTCAATTTTGGCTGATGCAGTAGAAGCGATAATTGGCGCTATTTACTTAGACAGTGATATTGAGAAAGTCCGCTCGATTGTATTGAGTTGGTATCAAACTCGCCTTGAAGAGATCAAGCCAGGTGTCTCGCAAAAAGACCCGAAAACACGTTTACAAGAGTTCCTGCAAGGTAGAAGAAAACCGCTACCTGTCTATACAGTGACTAATATTAAAGGTGAAGCACACAACCAAGAGTTCACGGTTGCGTGTGAAGTCGCAGGAATAGGACAGCCTGTAATCGGTAAAGGTACAAGCCGCCGCAAGGCAGAGCAAGCGGCTGCTGAAACTGCTCTGGAGCAGTTAGTCAATCAGAGTAATAGCTAAATGTCTGATAACGAATTTGATATCGACGCGTACTTTGCGTCGAGTGGTGAAGAAACTTCACCAGAAAACCAACACTGTGGCTTTGTGGCTATTGTTGGTCGTCCAAATGTGGGTAAATCGACACTACTGAATAAGATTTTAGGTCAGAAGATCTCGATTACATCGCGTAAGCCTCAAACGACACGTCACCGTATAATGGGTGTGGACACTGAAGGTGATTACCAAGCGATTTTCGTTGATACCCCAGGGCTTCACATTGAGGAGAAGCGTGCCATCAACCGTTTGATGAACCGTGCGGCAAACTCTTCTTTAAGTGATGTAAACCTAGTGTTCTTCCTTGTAGATGGTACTCACTGGACTAAAGACGACGAAATGGTGCTAACCAAGCTGCAGAAGTCGAACTTCCCTGTGGTTCTGTGTGTCAACAAAGTAGACAACGTTCAAGACCGTAATGACGTGATGCTGCACATGCAGGAAATGTCCACTAAGATGGACTTCGTTGATGTTGTGCCTATCTCTGCTAAACATGGTAAGAACATTGATGTATTGCGTAAGCACGTACGTGAACACTTACCGAAAGCGACTCACCACTTTCCAGAAGAGTATGTGACTGATCGCTCTCAGCGTTTTATGGCATCAGAAATTTTGCGTGAAAAGCTCATGCGCTTTACCGGCGATGAGCTACCGTATTCAGTCACGGTTGAGATCGAGCGTTTCGATTACAACCCAGATACTGATGGCTTCCACATCAATGGCCTGATTCTGGTTGAGCGTAGCGGACAGAAGAAAATGGTAATTGGTAAAGGCGGGGAGAAGATCAAAACGATTGGTCGTGAAGCTCGCTTAGACATGGAAGAGCTATTTGGACGTAAGGTTTACCTAGAAACTTGGGTGAAAGTGAAATCAGGTTGGGCGGATGACGAACGTGCATTACGCTCACTAGGCTACATCGACGACTTATAATCGCGTAGCTAGTTAGCCTTTATCCACTTAAATTGGGTATAAATTGTTTTTCTACTGTAAAAGAGAGAGTATAAACTCTCTCTTTTTGTATCTGTAAGGGTATCCGTGAGCGATGGTCCAAGAGACGGTTTGCAGCGCTGCTTTGTGCTGCACCGACGTCCATACAGCGAATCAAGTTTAATCCTCGATGTATTTAGCGAGGAGTATGGTCGTATTACTCTGATGTCTAAGGGAGCGCGTAGCAAACGTTCGAACCTTAAAGGTGCTTTGCAGCCATTTACACCATTGTTGTTGAAGTGGTCTGGAAACGGCTCAATGAAGACATTACGCCAAGCAGAACCTATTAGCCTTGGTTTGCCGCTTACAGGTATCAACCTTTATTCGGCAATGTACATCAATGAGTTGGTAGGGCGCGTATTAATGGCGGAAGTCGCGATGCCAGCTTTGTTTCATGACTATTTGCATGCACTGACTGAACTGGCCCAAGCTGACAATCCAGAGCCTGCTCTGAGGCGTTTTGAGTTAGCGTTACTTTCTGCCATGGGCTATGGAGTGGATTTTTTGCATTGTGCGGGAACGGGTGAACCCGTTGACCCAGACATGACCTATCGCTACAGAGAGCAAAAAGGTTTTATCGCATCGGTACGCAGAGACAACTTAACTTTCCTTGGTAATGAGCTGATTGCTATCAGTGAGCGTCGCTTTGTGACCAAGGAGCAACTAAAAGCGGCAAAACGCTTTACACGTATAGCATTAAAGCCGTATCTTGGCGGCAAACCATTAAAAAGCAGGGAACTGTTTCTTCCAAAAGCAGGCCTTCCCGGAGCACGGAGTATTGGAAAATGAGCTCAATCTACTTAGGTGTTAACATCGATCATATTGCGACTTTACGTAACGCTCGCGGGACAAAATATCCAGACCCTGTTCACGCAGCAGAAATCGCTGAGCGTGCAGGCGCGGATGGTATTACGATTCACCTACGTGAAGACCGTCGTCACATTGTTGATCGCGATGTTCGAGTCCTACGTGAAACTCTTCAGACACGTATGAATCTTGAAATGGCCGTGACTGATGAGATGGTAGATATTGCTCTGCAAACCAAACCTGAGTTTGTTTGTTTAGTGCCAGAAAAGCGTGAAGAACTGACGACTGAAGGCGGCTTAGATGTGGCCGGTCAACTTGAAAAAGTGAAAGCGGCAACCGAGAAACTGACTGAAGCAGGTATCAAGGTTTCACTGTTTATTGATGCCGACCGTCAACAGATTGATGCTGCAAAAGCGTGTGGTGCTCCTTATATTGAGCTTCATACGGGTCACTACGCCGATGCGACCACAGAAGAAGATCAACAAGACGAACTGAAGAAAATTGCAGCGGGTGCTAGCTATGCCGCAGACTTAGGTATTACGGTTAATGCTGGCCATGGATTGACTTACCACAATGTGGCTCCAATTGCGGCACTGCCTGAAATCTATGAGCTAAACATTGGTCACTCGATCATGGGGCGCGCGATGTTTGACGGTTTGCAAAAAGCGGTAGCAGACATGAAAGCGATCATGGATGCAGCGCGTAAGTAAGGGTAGCAGGACAAAGCAATGGCAGTGGTAGGTTTAGGTACAGACATCGCTGAGATAGAGCGGATTGAAAAAGCGCTAGCGCGTACGGGAGAAGCATTCGCTCGTCGCATTCTTACCGAGTCTGAAATGGAAACCTTCACTGGCCTTAAACAACAAGGCCGCTTTTTGGCAAAGCGATTCGCAGCTAAAGAAGCGGCTTCTAAAGCGCTTGGAACGGGCATTGCCCACGGTGTTTCTTTCCAAGACTTTACGATTGCCAATGACCAAAATGGCAAACCGATATTATCCTTATCAAACAAAGCACTAGATATTGCTCAAGGCATGAAAGTGCAAAATATCCATTTAACCATTTCTGATGAGCGCCATTATGCAGTGGCGACTGTGCTACTTGAGTCCTAATATTTGTCTTATAAGCATTGTTTGAGTAGGCAAATTCAAGCGTTATCGCAATAACAATAAAGGCTTAATCGATACAACAGTGAATTATTCGCCTGGTCTTCTTCCTTTATGGGAGTTAACCGTATGTGTAATCGCTATGTTGTCCTTTGGGCTATTAGCATTGTTGTTCTCTTTTCTATCACGCCTAATTCGTGGGCAAGTGATGTGCATTTGTCTGGGTTTGGTACGCTCGCTTACAGCTATGAAGATGAAGAGGGTATCGGATTTAGGCGCGATCTCGCCCAACCTTATGACACCACGACGAATGGTTCATGGCTAACGGACTCACGCTTTGGCCTGCAACTAGACTACTCAATGAACCCTAACTGGCGATTTACCTTACAAGGTGTCGCTAAGAAGCGAGTGAGCGACGATTGGCTTGATGTCATTGAAATTGGTTTTGTGGGTTACCAGCCTAGCGAACGCTGGGATATACGCTTAGGCCGCCTACCTCCCGATGCCTTTTGGGCAACAGAAACTCGCAATATCGACTTTGGCCACAATTGGGTTCGTCCACCAATTGAAATCTATTCATGGTTGCCTTTCCAATCGGTAGATGGTGTCGACGCGGTCTATTTCTTCTATACCGACGAGATCGATTGGTATATCAGCTCTCAATTAGGCTACTTCCATACGTCTGTAGAATCCCCAGCTGGTGAGTTGGTTGATACCTCTGGTACAGAGTTGGTGTCGCTTTCACTTAAAGCCTTATGGGGAGAATGGCGTGCACGAGGCTCAATACTCTACTCACCTGGTGTTAGCTCTGAAGTTTCATTTTCTACCCAGCAGTTAGTGAATCAGTTAGGTGGTGTATCCATGATGGGGCTAGGTACGATTAGCCAAGAAGCCCAAGCACTATCTCGAGCATTAATTGTTGAAGATGAAGCCGTGATGTATACCCAGTTAGGACTTGAGTACTTCGATGGCACATGGATGGTTGCCAGCGAGTTAGTATCGATTCACTCCGACTCCGATCAAGTCATTTTGCCATCGGGCTTAGGTGGGTATGTCACGCTAAGTTATTACGTTGATGGATGGTCACCGTACATCATCGCATCGGCTTTTTCTCCTGATCTCGATCCACAAACCGCGGCTGTGGATTGGAGCTCGATTTCACCTCAACTTGGCTATCTTCAGCAACAAGTGATTAATGGTGTGAACCTCAGCCGAATTGAGCAACAGACATGGTCGCTAGGTTTACGATGGGATGTCGCCAAGAATATTGCTTTGAAAGCCCAAATCGATCTGGTCGAGATAGCACCGAATGGCTACGGCCTTTGGGCGAATGAACCTGAGTTGAACTCAGTCGAGACTCAACTTGAACTCTATACCCTTTCACTTAACTTTGCGTTCTGAGGAGGGGGTATGCGGCTACTATTATTACTATGCATTGCAGCTTTCTCTTCCACTGTTAGAGCGGAAATCTATGTCGTGGTTAGCCAGAACAGTCAAATAGACAGTATTTCAAAAAGTGAGCTTGCAGCGCTGTATTTAGGGCGTAAGCGAACGATAGACCAAGATACGCGTATCTATCCATTGGATAGAGAAGGCGAGATACGTTCTCAGTTCTTTGAATCGATCACCAATATGAGTGTTAATCAGGTCAATGCCTATTGGGCGAAGCTGCGGTTTTCAGGGCGAGTGCAACCACTTGATAGTTTTAACGATAATACTGAGCTCGAACAGCACCTCATTTCTAACCCCGCCAGTATTGGGTATACCTTGCAAAAACCCAGTGACAAGCATTTGAAAGTGGTGATGGTGATCAATGAATAGGGTCACTCGCTCGCTTACCAATCAACTGCTTAGTATTGTTGCGCTAAGTGCCGTGAGTTACATGGCAATAGCGGTGGTGATCATCACCAGCTTTGGCTTAGCCAATCGAGGTAAACAACTAGATGAGTTCAAAAGCCGCTTGGCGCTGACGGTATCAGGCTCAGCCTCAATTGCGTTGTTTGCTGATAACCAACAGATAGCGGATGAAGTGCTGGATGCTTTATTGCTTCATGAGGAAATAGAACAAGCGCGAATTGTGAGTTCAAGTGGAGCTACCTTTTCTAAATCGAAGTTGGCAGGGCCTGTTGGCGAATTGCCCTTTAGCTTTGCACTGCAATCTCCGGTTGATGGTAAACATATTGGCTACATTCAATTGAAGGAAAATGAGGAGTATATTCGGCAGCAGACTTTCGATGAAATCCTCTATCAAATCAGCTTTTTGTTATTTCAGTGGGTCGTTGTGTTCGTCGTAATCGTGTGGGTTGTGCAGCGCGTAATTGGTCAACCACTCACGGAGTTAGCACGAGAACTATTGTTGGTGAAGCCCGGTAGTTCGAAAAAAATTCAATTGAAGAGAAAAAACCGCAGTAATGAAATCGGTCTTGTAACGCGTAGTATTAATCAGTTTGTGGAATCGACCGACAGCGCGATTCAAAGGGAAAAGTCCCTGCGATTGAAAGTCGAAGAGATGGAGCAACACTATCGGCATATTGCCCAGTTCGATAACTTAACTCAGTTAAAAAACCGACTCGGCTGTGAGGTAGCAATTGCGCAGCTAGAATCGCCTTACCTTGCATTACTCATCATCGATTTAGACGGGTTTAAATCGGTAAATGACCGCTTTGGCCATGCGGCTGGGGATACCGTGTTGGTCAAAATTGCTAAGCGCTTCCAGATGGTCGCGAGGGGAAGTGGGATAGTTGGCCGTATGGGGGGAGACGAGTTTATCGTGGTACTACCCTTAGATTTTCCTGATGAAAAACAAGCGGAGCAGGTAGCTTCGGCGCTGATTCGTGCCTCTTGTAAAAAGATCGTGCTGAATGGGAACAGTGATGTTCATATTGGAGCGAGCATTGGGATCAGTTTTGCTTCTATTGAGGAATACTCGTTGGAGACGTTGATGCTCGAAGCGGATCATGCGATGTACCATGTTAAAGAAAGTGGTAAGAACGCCTATTGCTTTTACAGCACTCTCACCACTCTCTCTTCCAACATATAAATGCTAGCTTGATTAGATCTGCTCTAAATAGAGGTACGCGGTTGCTGCGACTTTCTCCATTTCGTCCTGTAGCTCGAAAAGCTCTGGCTCTATATCCTCAATTTGCGCACCTGAACGCAGTGCTTTTTCAAGCTCAGCACAGACTTTCTTCAGGCGTGGAACTCCGCTGTATGAGCAGCTACCATGCAACTTGTGAATATGATGGATGAGCTGTTCTGAGTCGAAGTCATCGCTTTCAACCGCTTGATCTACAATGCCATTCACCTCTGGGATGTACTCCAGCAGCATGGTTAGCATATCTTTGGCTAGATCATCTTTGTTCGCTGCTTGCTTTAAGGCCGCTTGCCAATCAATGATCATTTCATGGTGAGTTGGCTCGGTATTTGGGCTTAAGGTTTCAGGCTCAAGCTGTTGAGGGATCTCCAGCTTTTCAACTTCATTCTCATTGGTGTATGGATTCCAGTGTACCAGTACCTGCTGAAGAACGTGCTCTTCGATCGGTTTGGTCAGGTAGTCATCCATACCAGCTGCAAGTAGCCTGTCCCTTTCACCCGTCATTGCATGTGCAGTAACGGCAATCACAGGAGTGTGTTTATTCAGCTCGGTCTGCTTAATCTTGCCACACGCTGTTACGCCATCCATTTTCGGCATTTGGATATCCATCAGCACGATGTCGAACTTCTGCTGCATGGCTTTCTCAACAGCGTCATGACCATTAGTACAGGCGACAACGGTGTCGACGCGCTCTTGCAATAGAGCGGTGATCAGCTTCAAGTTAGCTGGGTTATCATCCACTGCCATCACTTTAAGTGGCAGCGACTCACTTTGAGGGGTATCGATAGCCGGCAATAGCGGTATTGGTTGATTAGCAATTAACAGTTGCAGCAGCTTCTTACGTGATAGAGGTTTGGTGATACATTGCACTTGGTGGTTTTGTATCAATTGGTCAGATAGGGCTAACTCGGTACTTGGTGTTCCCACAATCACATGTGGCGCGATAGATTGTGCACGTTCGACCCAGTTAGAAATCGTTTCGTAGTCGATGTCTTTGTTCGGTGCGAGGTTGAGCAGAACGTAATCGTATTGTTCGCCTTCATCTGGCATTGAAGAACGATAGGTGACCACTAGGCCTTCTTGTACCAGCATCTGCTGTGTAACCGAAGCCGCTTGCATGTTTGGTTCAATGAGCAGCAGCTGACGCTGCTCAAGTACTTGTGATTCGATCAAGTCACTTACTGGCATATCCGTCGCGTGCAAACGTAGCGTAAACCAGAAGGTTGAGCCTTGGTGTAAGCGACTGGTTAAACTGATTTCCCCACCCATTTGGCTGACCAGTTTCTGGGTGATAACGAGACCTAACCCTGTACCGCCATAGCGGCGAGAGATACTTGCATCGGCTTGGCTGAAGGCTTGGAATAGCTGCGCTTGCTGACGCTCAGAAATACCAATACCAGTATCTCTGACCATAAACTGCAGCTCGACCACATCGTCTTTTTGCGAACGTAATTCAACACTGATATCAATGTTGCCGCGCTCCGTAAATTTAATCGAGTTACCAACCAAGTTGGTAAGCACTTGCTGGATCCTGAGTGGATCACCCACTAGGCCTGTCGGGATCTTAGAATCAACCTTAAGGGTGAGCTCTAATCCTTTCTCATGGGCGCTGGTGGCTTGCAGGCTGACAACTTCTTCAAGACTTTCTTGGAACTCAAATGGGATGTTTTCCAGAGCAAGTTTACCCGCTTCTAGTTTCGAGAAGTCTAGAATGTCGTTAATGATGTTCAATAGATTGTTGGCCGACTTCTCAATGGTTTGTAAGTAATCGGTTTGGCTATTGGTTAATTGAGTTTTCAGCATTTGGCGGGTAAAGCCAATGACCCCATTTAGTGGCGTTCTCAACTCATGGGACATGTTGGCTAAGAACTCAGATTTAACTCGTGCTGCTTCTTGAGCGCGTTTTTTCGCGATGTCTAATTCAACGTTTTGGATCTCTAGCTGTTCTAGAGTTTCACGTAGATCTGAAGTGGCCTGATCGATGCTGTGTTGCATTTCACTGTGGTACGCCGACAGCGATTCAGCCATAGCGTTGATGCCCTTTTTCAGTGAGTCGAGTTCGCCATGCATCTTGCCTTCGATACGCACATCGAGGTGGCCGCGACGAATACGTTCGATCATGTTTTTCATGTGCTCGATCGGGCGAGTCACATCGTGCATCAAGCGAAACGCAAATACGCCAGACAGCCCAAGTCCAATCAAGAGCACCAGAACCGCTAAGAAGATCTCTTGGTATTGCTGTAAGCGCAGCGACGACAGATCAAGCTCAACAGAGATGTAACCAAATGCTTGATTAGGGTCGGTTGAGCTATTTGGCGTCGCGACCAAATGAGTCTCTGGTAAAATAGGGGTGCGTAAGATTAGCGTGTTTTCTTTTAATTCAGACGAGCCGAGTAATGGAATGGGCTGATCTTTGGGAAAGGTGAGCGTTTCAAAATTTGGGTGAAAGTTTGATGTTACGAATAAGTCATGGTTTGAATCAAATACCGCAATACTGCGAACAAATTTAGAGTTCTTACGGTGAGCGTAGCTTATCAAGCGACGAACAGATTCTCGGCTCTGGGTTTTCATTCCGTCTTCACTCGCAATAGCAAGCGGTTCGATGATGCTAAGGCCGGAATTGATTACTTGGCGCTCAAGGTCGTGATAGCGATTGAAAGAAAAGAAGGCGCTGAGCAACAAGCCAATGATTAGGGTTGGCGCTAAAGTAAGAGTAATAACACGCGCACGTAAGCCATATCTGGTCATTATTATCTAAACATCGTGGGTTGGATATGGGAAAATAACTCGCTAAGCGAATTACAGAGTTAATCAATTAGCTTAATCAAGTCGACACAGTTCGACAATATTCCCAGTGCTAAATAGTGATACTGGGACCAATTATAATATTGAAAACACTTTAGGCACTAAGAGCATGGCACGTTTCTTCCAACCAAAAAAGAAAACGCAACTAAACACTAAGCATCAGTCGGTTTCAATTGAGCGACTGGATCACCACGGTGCTGGTATTGCTTACTTAAACAAGAAACCCTTGTTTATTGATGGCGTATTACCGGGTGAGCAAGTGCTAACTCAGTTGACTGAAAGTAAGAGTAAATATTCTCGCGGCAAGCTGATTAAGATTTTGCAGCCGAGTGAAGAGCGAATTGAGCCGTTTTGTCCGCATTACCATCAATGCGGAGGATGTGATTTACAACACCTGGCGTATTCCGCTCAGGTGGCTCATAAACAGCAAACATTAACCCAGTTGGTAAAAAAAATTGGTGGAACCGACATTGAGTTAGAACCTACGATTGCCGGTGGCGAGCAAGGTTATAGACGCCGAGCTCGTATTAGTCTGCAGGTGGAAAAAGGCTCTCGCCAGTTCAAGTTTGGTTTCCGTAAAAAGCAGAGCAAGCAAATTGTTGATGTCACTGATTGTCCAGTGTTGCACCCTCAACTCAATCAGCTACTCCCAGAACTTGATGCCATGCTGCGCGGCTTTTCAAATCAAGACGGCTTTGGCCATATCGAATTGGTACAAGCGGATAATGGCCCGTGTATAGTGTTCCGCCACACACGAAAATTGACTGAGCAGGAACATAACACTGTTGCTGAGCTAGCACAGGCTCACGGTGCGATCTTGTATCTTATGCCTGAAAGTGACCAGCTGAATCGAGTGGTTGGGGAGCAACCTAATTACCAAGAAGTCGGCGTGACGATTCCATTTGAACCGAATAACTTTATTCAGGTGAACCAGAATGTGAATCAGCAAATGGTACAACAAGCTTTGGATTGGCTGTCGCCTCAGAAAGATGAGCGCGTTTTAGACCTTTTCTGTGGGCTAGGTAACTTTAGCCTGCCTTTGGCCAAGCGAGCGCATGCGGTGGTCGGAGTTGAAGGTGTGCCTGAAATGGTAGAACGTGCGTCTTCTAATGCTAGCTTGAACGGTCTAAGCAATGCGACGTTCTACCATGCTAACCTTGAGCAAGAGTTTGAAGGCCAAGCTTGGGCGGACGAAAAATTCGACAAAGTGTTGCTCGATCCAGCGAGAGCTGGTGCAAGTGGGATCGTAGATCAACTTTCCGCACTCGGTGCGCAAAGCGTTGTTTATGTTTCGTGTAATCCTGCTACCCTTGCAAGGGACAGCCAGAGCCTACTAAAACAAGGCTACAAGCTAACTAAATTGGGTATGTTGGATATGTTCCCACATACCAGTCACTTAGAGTCAATGGCTCTGTTTGAAAAATAGAAGAATGTGGTCAGAAGTACCTGCTTCGAACTCGAACTAACGCGGAATCAGTTAGTCGATATAGACAAAATATAATAACTAGGATGTAAAGATGGTTGCGGTAAGAAGCGCACATTTAAACCCAAACGAGCAGTTTAATTTAGATAACTGGGTGGCTAGCCTAGGACAAGATAAGAACACTTCTAAACGCTTGAAAGAGGTCTATCGCCACTGTGAAACGATAGTCTCTGATAACGAGCAAGCCGAACTATTGCTTTGGCGTGGCCGCGAAATGAATGAAATTTTGGTCACTCTTTCTATGGATACGGCAACACTGGTTGCAGCACAATTATTCCCGTTGGTATCCAGCGGCGCATTTGACCGAGAATCTTTAGAAGAAAGTTACGGCAAAGAAACCATCAAACTGATCGATGGTGTGGAAGAAATGGCGGCAATTGGCCAGTTGAACGTTACCCTTGAAGGAAGTGCTGCTTCTGGTCAAGTTGATAATGTGCGCCGCATGCTATTGGCCATGGTCGATGACTTCCGTTGCGTGGTAATTAAGCTTGCAGAACGAATTGCTAATCTGCTGGAAGTGAAAAAAGCACCCGATGAAGTAAGGCGCGCAGCGGCAAAAGAATGTGCCAATATTTATGCGCCATTAGCCAACCGTTTAGGTATTGGTCAGCTTAAATGGGAAATTGAAGATTATGCTTTCCGCTACCAGCAGCCAGATACCTATAAGCAAATTGCCAAGCAGTTATCTGAACGTCGTATTGTACGTGAGCAATACATTACCGACTTTGTTGACGACTTAACTTCCGAAATGAAATCGTCAAATATCAACGCTGAGGTGAGCGGGCGCCCGAAACACATCTACAGTATTTGGCGCAAAATGCAGAAGAAGAGCTTAGCGTTCGACGAATTGTTTGATGTACGAGCAGTGCGTATTATCGCAGACAAACTTCAAGACTGTTATGCGGCATTAGGTGTGGTTCACACCAAGTATAAACACCTTCCAAGTGAATTTGACGATTACGTTGCTAACCCTAAGCCGAACGGTTATCAATCGATTCATACCGTCGTACTTGGGCCTGAAGGAAAAACCATCGAGATCCAGATTCGTACTAAAGATATGCACGAAGACTCGGAGCTCGGGGTGGCGGCACACTGGAAATATAAAGAAGGTGGCAGCGCTGGGCGCAGTGGATACGATGAGAAAATTACTTGGCTACGTAAGCTGCTTGACTGGCAAGAGGAAATGTCAGACTCCGGCGAAATGCTTGATGAGCTGCGTAGTCAGGTATTCGATGACCGAGTGTATGCCTTTACTCCTCGTGGTGATGTCGTTGATCTACCAATGGGCGCAACTCCGCTAGATTTCGCTTACCACATTCACTCGGAAGTGGGTCACCGCTGTATCGGCGCTAAAGTGGCTGGACGAATCGTTCCATTCACCCACAAACTGGCAATGGGCGATCAAGTTGAAATCATCACCCAAAAAGAACCGAATCCATCACGTGACTGGTTAAACCCATCATTAGGCTTTGTTCATTCAGGCCGAGCTCGCGCTAAGATTAATGCATGGTTCCGTAAGCAAAGCCGAGAGAAAAACGTCGAAGCTGGGCGCGAGATCCTAGAAGTTGAATTAGCCAAGATTGGTGCAACGCTCAAACATGCCGACGAATACGCTCTTAAGCGTTTCAATGTTAATACGCCAGATGAATTGTATGCAGGCGTGGGTAGCGGTGATTTGCGTATCAACCAGATCGTTAATCACATTAACGCTTTGGTGAACAAGCCAACAGCGGAAGAAGAAGATCAGCAAGCCTTAGAACGTCTACAAGAATCGGAAAACAAAGCACCAGCTCAAAGCCGACCTAAGAAAGATGCCGTGGTCGTGGAAGGCGTCGATAATTTGATGACCCACCTAGCGCGATGCTGTCAGCCAATTCCGGGCGATGAAATCAAAGGCTACATAACCCAAGGACGTGGTATTTCGGTGCACCGTGGCGATTGTGAACAACTAGAAGAGCTAAGTCATCATGCGCCGGAGCGTATCATTGATACGGTTTGGGGAAGTGGTTTTGTGGGCTCTTACATCTTAACAGTGCGTGTTGAGGCAATGGAACGAGGTGGTTTACTCAAAGACATCACCACGCTATTTGCCAACGAAAAAATTAAAGTGACCAGCATGAAGAGCCGCACCGACTATAAGCGTCAGCTCTCTGTGATGGATTTTGATTTAGAAGTGACCAACATCGAGGTGTTGTCGCGCGTTTCAAAACGTGTTGAGCAAATTAAGGATGTTATGAGCGTTAAGCGCCTCGGCTAAAATTCTCGTCATACTTGAAGTTGTTAGCGTTGTTGCCTGCGCTCACTCGCTCCATCACATAGGCAAGCTATGCTCAGGAGTCTCGCTCGCTTGCCGCCTAGCTACAACTTCAATTATTTAGAGAATTGACCAATATATTACAAAGGTGAGTGGTTTTGGCTGCTCACCTTTTTCTTTAGATAAAGATTTAAAGGAACAGAGAAATGAGTCACCCAATCGAACAGTTAGAACAGATCATGGCGAAGCTACGTGATCCAGAGGGTGGATGCCCTTGGGACTTAAAGCAGAACTTTGACACCATAGTCCCACATACGATTGAAGAGACGTATGAAGTGGTTGATGCGATTCAAAACCGCGATTGGCCAAACCTCAAAGAAGAGCTTGGTGATCTGTTATTCCAAGTGATTTTTTACAGTCAGTTGGCCAAGGAACAGGGTCTGTTTGATTTTTCTGAAGTTGTAGACACCGTAAACGAAAAGCTAACTCGTCGCCATCCTCATGTTTTTTCTGATACCACATTTGAGAATGATGAGCAGATTAATGCCAACTGGGAAGCGGAGAAAGCAAAAGAAAAAGCCCAGCAAGGCAAAGCAGAGCAAAGTATTCTAGACTCAATACCGAATTCTCTGCCGGCACTTTCTCGTGCTACAAAAATTCAAAAGAAATGTGCTAAGTTTGGTTTCGATTGGGACAGTATCGGTCCGGTTGTTGGCAAGGTAGAAGAAGAGATCCAAGAAGTCATGGATGAAGCACTTCAAATCTCTCCTGATGAAGACAAAGTAGAGCTTGAGCTGGGTGACCTATTATTTGCAACAGTCAATCTAACTCGGCATTTAGGTAAAGACCCAGAAGTGGCATTGAGCAAAGCCAACTTGAAGTTCGCACGTCGATTTAAGCAAGTCGAAGCACACGTTGCGAAAGAAAGTAAGCAACTCACAGACTACAGTTTGGAACAGTTGGATGCCTTTTGGGACCAAGTCAAAGCTGAAGAAAAATCTAAGCTTTAAGTAAATGAATGGCTTAGCTTATGGATGAGCAGAGTTTGGTGAAATCAGAGTTGAAATGACGGAATATCCGACAACACACTTTGATTTGAAGCAAAAAATAAAAAATTGCAGTGTGATAGATTTCACGTTGTAGCGGAAAAGGGCTTCTGGTATATTTATATCCCGTCCAGAAGAAATCCATTTCCCTCATTCAACCAATTTCAGGTTAAACATGACGACAAATTACATTTTTGTTACTGGCGGGGTTGTATCCTCTCTAGGTAAAGGTATTGCAGCAGCATCTCTTGCGGCTATTTTAGAAGCTCGTGGTCTTAAAGTGACTATGATGAAGCTTGACCCTTACATCAACGTTGACCCAGGCACAATGAGCCCAACTCAACATGGTGAAGTGTTCGTTACGGAAGATGGCGCTGAAACTGACCTTGACCTTGGTCACTATGAGCGATTCATTCGCACCAAGATGACTAAGCGTAACAATTTCACAGCAGGTCGTGTTTACTCAGACGTTCTAGCAAAAGAGCGTCGCGGTGATTACCTAGGTGCAACTATTCAGGTTATCCCTCACATTACTAACTCAATCAAAGACCGCGTAATCGCAGGCTCAGAAGGCCACGATGTTGCGATCGTTGAAGTGGGTGGTACGGTTGGTGATATCGAGTCTCTGCCATTTATGGAAGCGATTCGTCAGCTTGCTGTAGAACTAGGTCGTGAACGCGCAATGTTCATGCACCTAACGCTAGTTCCTTACCTAGCAGCTGCGGGTGAAGTGAAAACTAAGCCGACTCAGCACTCTGTTAAAGAGCTGCTATCTATCGGTATCCAGCCAGATATTCTAGTTTGTCGCTCAGATCGTATGATCCCAGCGAACGAGCGTAAGAAGATTGCTCTATTCTGTAACGTTTCAGAAAAAGCAGTAATCTCTATGAAGGACGTAGACTCTATCTACAAGATCCCTCAGCTAATCAAATCTCAAGGTCTAGATGACCTAGTATGTACACGCTTTGGCATTACAGCTCCTGAAGCAGATCTGTCAGAGTGGGAACAAGTAATCTACGAAGAAGCAAACCCAACGGGTGAAGTGACTATCGGTATGGTTGGTAAGTACATTGAACTACCAGATGCATATAAGTCAGTGAACGAAGCTCTGAAGCACGCTGGTCTTAAGAACCGTCTAAGCGTGAAGATCAAATACGTAGATTCTCAAGATGTCGAGTCAAAAGGTGAAGAAGCACTGGCTGATCTTGACGCAATCCTTGTTCCTGGTGGTTTTGGCGACCGTGGTGTTGAAGGTAAGATCCTTGCAGCAAAATACGCTCGTGAAAACAAAGTACCTTACTTAGGTATTTGTCTAGGCATGCAAGTAGCACTGATCGAATATGCGCGTAACGTTGCGGGTATGGAAGGTGCACACTCAACAGAATTTAATAAAGAGACGAAGTACCCAGTTGTTGGTCTAATCACTGAGTGGGTTGATGGTGAAGGTAAAGTTGAAGAACGTACTGAAACCTCTGATCTAGGTGGTACTATGCGTCTTGGTTCACAGCTATGTCACCTAGAGAAAGGGACTAAAGCTCGTGAACTATACGGTAACGCGACAATTCATGAACGTCACCGTCATCGTTACGAAGTGAACAACGTTCTTCGTCCACAGATTGAAAAAGCAGGCCTAAAAGTATCGGGTCTATCTGCAGACAAGAAACTGGTAGAAGTTATTGAGAACCCAGCTCACCCATGGTTTGTAGCGGCTCAGTTCCACCCAGAGTTCACTTCAACACCTCGCGATGGTCACCCACTATTTGCAGGTTTCGTGAAAGCGGCTGGTGAATACCAACGCGGCGAATTAGAGAAGTAAAGGATACGGGCAGTAGCGTTAGTAGTGCTGCTGCCCTTAATTTTGACATTATATATTCAACGAGAAGGAAACATTCAATGTCTAAGATCGTTAAAGTTCTAGGTCGTGAAATCATCGATTCACGTGGTAACCCAACTGTAGAAGCTGAAGTACACCTAGAAGGCGGTTTCGTAGGTATGGCTGCTGCTCCATCTGGCGCATCAACTGGTTCACGTGAAGCTCTTGAGCTACGTGACGGCGACAAAGCTCGTTTCCTAGGTAAAGGTGTTCTTAAAGCTGTTGAAGCTGTAAACGGCGAAATCGCTGAAGCTCTAGTTGGTAAAGACGCTAAAGACCAAGCTGCAATCGACGCAGTAATGATCGAGCTAGACGGCACTGAGAACAAATCTAAGTTCGGTGCTAACGCAATCCTAGCTGTTTCTCTAGCTAACGCTAAAGCTGCTGCAGCGGCTAAAGGCATGCCTTTATACGAGCACATTGCTGAGCTAAACGGTACTGCTGGTCAGTTCTCTATGCCTCTACCAATGATGAACATCATCAACGGTGGTGAGCACGCAGACAACAACGTTGACATCCAAGAGTTCATGATCCAACCAGTTGGAGCTAAGACTCTTAAAGAAGGTCTACGTATCGGTGCTGAAGTATTCCACAACCTAGCTAAAGTTCTTAAGTCTAAAGGCTACAGCACTGCAGTTGGTGACGAAGGTGGTTTCGCTCCTAACCTTAAGTCTAACGCTGAAGCTCTAGAAGTTATCGCAGAAGCTGTTGCAGCTGCTGGTTACGAACTAGGTAAAGACGTTACTCTAGCTATGGACTGTGCTGCATCTGAGTTCTTCGACAAAGAAGCTGGCATCTACAACATGAAAGGCGAAGGTAAGACTTTCTCTTCTGAAGAGTTCAACCACTACCTAGCTGAGCTAGCTAACCAATTCCCAATCGTTTCTATCGAAGACGGTCTAGACGAGTCTGACTGGGATGGCTTCAAGCACCAAACTGAACTACTAGGTGACAAGCTTCAACTAGTAGGTGACGATCTATTCGTTACTAACACTAAGATCCTTGCTGAAGGTATCGAGAAAGGCGTAGCTAACTCTATCCTTATCAAGTTCAACCAAATCGGTTCTCTAACTGAGACTCTAGCTGCAATCAAGATGGCTAAAGATGCAGGTTACACAGCTGTAATCTCTCACCGTTCTGGCGAAACTGAAGATGCAACTATCGCTGACCTAGCGGTAGGTACAGCTGCAGGTCAAATCAAGACTGGTTCTATGAGCCGCTCTGACCGTGTTGCTAAGTACAACCAACTTATCCGTATCGAAGAAGCTCTAGGTTCTAAAGCTCCTTACAACGGTCTAAAAGAAGTTAAAGGTCAATAATTCCTAGCGAGTTATTAACCTAAGCTTTGAATGCCTCGCTTATGCGGGGCATTTTTTTGTCTGTGAAAGTTGAAAGAAGAAGCTCTAGGTTCTATAGCTCCCCCTTTTACAACGAAAGCGGTCTAAAAGAAGTTAAAGGTCAATAATTCTTAGCGAGTTATTAACCTAAGCTTTGAATGCCTCGCTTATGCGGGGCATTTTTTTGTCTGTGAAAGTTGAATGAAGAAGCTCTAGGTTCTATAGCTCTCCCTTTTACAACGAAAGCGGTCTAAAAGAAGTTAAAGGTCAATAATTCCTAGCGAGTGATTAACCTGAGCTTTGAATACCTCGCTTATGCGGGTTTTTTTGTCTGCAGAAAGTGGCCTTGAAGAAGTTAGAGCTTAAGAGCTTCCAGATAATGACTCGCTCAAAGCTTTTGAAATACGCAGCTTAGTCTTGGCGTATAAACAGAAACACAAAGGGCTGACGTACATGTCAGCCCTTGTATATGTGAATTGTAATGCGCTTTTAGTATTGGTCTTCAGACCAACCGTCGGCATCCGACATATCTGGAGCACCAGGAATTGCATTTTCCTCATCGGCCCACTCACCAAAATCGATCATTTGGCATTGTTTACTGCAAAATGGACGATGAGGGCTTTGCTCACCCCATTCAACGTCGGCTTCGCATTGTGGGCATTTCACTATCGTGAGTTTCTTAGACATGAGTTGTCCTAGGGTTAACGCTACTAAACAAGATGTAGGAGATTATAACAGATAGTGATTTAAAGGCAGAAGCTTGAAATTAGCTACATACCGCGAGTTCAAATTCGATATCTTGAGTACATGCTTGGCCGGTTTGAAAATCAATAAACTTAATTGCAAATCGATTTTTGTGCCCCGAAATCATAGGGTAAACACCATAGCTGAGGGGGATATCCAGACGCAATATATTGGCATCTTCGGCGTCGCTTTGGTAAAAGCCATTTTGGGCAATACGCGACTTAAAGTGGCCAGTTTCACGTGCGAGTTTAAGCCATAATTGCAGAGCATTGGCTAGTGGCTGAAGCGTATCCATCCATTGGTTAGTGTCTGAGTTTTTTTGCTCAATAGGCAGGTGCAACCAGTGGTCAAGAGCTGGTAGATCAAAGCAGCATGCGCCACCAGGAAGATTAAAACGCTGGCGAATGGTGCTGAGGAAACGATCCTCTTTTAGCGATTGACCAAAGCGTTCAGCACCCATCAGATCGTTATGCACAGCGTCGACTTCTTTAAGAACATCTAGCAACATCGCTTGATCGACTCCGTCCACATTGAGCCAACTTTTGTAGGACAGCCTTTGCTTTTCAATATCTTTTGCCAATTCACTTTTTAGTTGAATTTGCTCGAAAATCTCTAGCAAATCAAACAGCGAACGGAAGAATAATAGGTGTTGAAGATCATCAGAAAATTGTGAAGAGACGTGCAGCTGCTTGAGCAGAGATTCAACCCTGAGGTATATGCGAGTTTTCTCATTGAGAGGATGTTCAAACTTATGAGTGGTCATTTAGCGCGCCTTCGTCCTTAACCCTTTTATTCTGACCGATTTTCCCTACAAATAGCTAGGTACTTTTGATGTAATTCTGTGATTTGAGGCAAAAGTTTTTCGTTTCCCGTATTATTTTTAACCACATCATCAGCGATGGATAACCTCTGTTCTCTAGAGCTTTGAGAAGCAAGGATAGAGCGAACTTGTTGCTCTGATACCTTGTCTCTTTCCATGGTGCGCGAGATTTGAGTATTTTCGTCTACATCGACCACAAGCACTCTATTTGCCATTGTTTGCAAATTGTTTTCGACAAGCAATGGCACAACAAGTAATGCATAGTCTGAACGGGTCTTTTCAAGTTGTTCAGTCATTTGCTGACGAATCATTGGATGCAGTAATTGATTGAGCCAGCTCTTTTCCTCTGGATTGGAAAAAATACGTTCTCTCAATGCGCTGCGGTTGAGTTCGCCGGAGCTTAGCAAAATGTCGTTACCAAAATGCTCTGCTATCGCAGTTAACCCTTTAGTTCCAGGTTCAACAACTTCTCGCGCCACAATATCGGCATCGACAATATCGATACCAAAGTGGTGGTGAAATAGGTTTGCCACTGTGGTCTTGCCACTGGCGATACCGCCGGTTAATCCAATTACAAAAGGCATTTTAAATTCCCATTACCGAGCCTAAGTACCAAGCCATGATTTGTTCGCCGAAAATCAAGCTTATCCACCCCGCAATAGCTAAGTAGGGGCCGAACGGAAACGCTTTATCTATCCCTTTCTTTTGTAAGCGTAGCTGAATTAGCCCAAAGCACAGACCAACTAGGGAAGAGAGTAAGATAATCAAAGGTAGGTGTTGCCAGCCAAGCCACGCTCCGAGTGCTGCTAACAGCTTAAAGTCACCGTAGCCCATACCTTCCTTCCCTGTGAGCAACTTAAATAGCCAGTAGACACTCCATAAACACAAATACCCAGCCATGGCACCAATGACGGAATCCTCTAATGAAACAGGGCTTACCCCGAAGAGCGATAAAGCGATGCCAAACCAAACGAGTGGCAGTGTGAGTTGGTCGGGAAGCAGCATGGTATCGAGGTCGATAAAGGTCGCAGCAATCAAAATAAAAGTGAAAAACAGAAGCGCGACTGAGAAATAGCTAAAACCAAAGTGGAAAGCGACGATGAAGCTCATCGACGCAGCAAGTAGTTCAACTAAAGGGTAACGGACGCTGATGGGTTGGCTGCATTGATGGCATTTGCCTTTTAGCATTAGCCAACTTAAGACAGGAATATTGTCGATTAATCTCAGTTGAGTCTTGCATTTTGGGCAAGTCGAGCGAGGGAGGCTCAGAGTATATTCCCCTTCGGGTGGGGAAATTTTATATTCAGGGAAGCTTTCAGAGCATTCTTTACGCCACTCTCGTTCCATAATAATCGGTAAGCGATGGATCACTACATTAAGGAAGCTGCCAATGATAAGCCCAAATAGGGTTGCAAGTGTAGGGAAAAGCCAGGGGTAGTAGTCAAATGCTTCCATAAGGGGCTCGAGTTAGAGTGGTGCGGTTGTTAGCAATGCCTCATATTATCCTAATACACTCATTAAGTTAAAGATTGGTAGATACATTGCGACCACTAATCCACCTACAACCCCACCTAGAAAGACAATGATCAGAGGCTCAAGAATCTTTCCAAGGTTATCAACGGTGTTATCGACTTCGAATTCATAAATACTGGCAACTTTGTTGAGCATGTCATCCAGTTTCCCCGACTCCTCACCAATCATTACCATTTGTAGCACCATCTCCGGAAATGCTTGGGTGTTACGCATTGCAATATACATCGGCATGCCTGCTGCGGTATCTCGGTAAACATCATCGATTGCGACTTGGTAGTGAATGTTCCCTGCGGTTTTTGCGGTAGTTTTTAAGCTTGAGAGTATAGGAATTCCCGCGCTAAAGCTCGTCGCGAGTGTACGGCTGAACTTAGCAATAGCGGCTTTGGTTAGCACCCCGCCTATGATGGGAAAACGTAACCCCGCTCTGCAAGTCGAAAGGCGAAATTGAAGTGAGCGACTGCGGATAATCTTGATAGCCAATACGATAGTAGCGATGCCTGCAGCGATGAACACACTGTACGCTTGCGCTAAATGAGACAGCTTTAGCACTTGCTGCGTAAACCACGGAAGATCTGCACCAAAGCCTTTAAACATCATCTCAAATTCAGGGATAACCATTGTGAGCATTAGATAAGATACACCTAGAGCGACTAATACAACCATCGCGGGGTAAATGAGGGCTTTGATCACCTTGGCTTTCAGCTGTTCGCTTTTTTCTCTGTAGGTAGCAAGCCTTTCAAAGACCTGTGCAATATTACCCGCTTGCTCTCCTGTTGCGACTAAATCGACGTAGAGTGAATCAAAGTGTGGGCTTGCGGTGCGCATTGCTTTGGAGATAGGTGTTCCCGCTTCGACGGCTTTGGTGACTTGCGACAAGATCGATTTCATTTCTGCTTTGCGGTGGTTATCAGAGACGAGTTTAAGTGCTTGGACGATTGGAACCCCCGTGGCGAGCATGGTCGCTAACTGACGAGTGAGTAAAGTGATATCTTTCGCTTTAACTCGATGTGCCAAACGTGTGAAAAGAGAGACACTGCCTTTTTTTACTTTCTTGATCTGAATATGCTGTTCTTTCAGTTTATCTCGAACCTCAAGTTCAGTGAGTGCAAGGGTTTGTCCTGCGACTTTTTTTCCTGAACTATTGATGCCTTTCCAGCGGTAATTTTTGAGCGTAGAGGTTGTCGATCGTTTCATAGAAGTCACGGTGTTGATGAGATTTAAAGATAAAGAACGCGCTGCAGTTCACTGTAGCTGGTTATGCCATGCTTCAGCTTTTCGAGCCCTGACTCTTTTAACGTTTGCATTCCTCGCGATTTAGCCAGTAGTTCAATGTCCTGAACCACTGCGCCTTTTATGACAGCTTGAGAAAGCTTGTCATCAAATGGCATTACTTCGTAAATCCCAACCCGCCCTAAATAACCACCAGTACATTCACTACACCCTTTGGGATTGGCTTCAAATAGCGTGCTTTCTTTCGGCAGAGAGAGTTGGTGAATTAATGCATCATCCTGTACTGGAGTCTTACAATGTGAACAAAGCCTGCGAGCTAATCGCTGGGCGATAATTAGGCTGAGGGATGAGGCAAGGTTGAAGGCTTCGACCCCCATGTTACTTAATCGAACTACGGTTTCTGCCGCAGAGTTAGTATGGAGAGTTGATAAGACGAGATGGCCTGTTTGCGAAGCTTTAACGGCGATCTCTGCGGTTTCAAAATCGCGAATTTCCCCTACCATGACGATATCCGGATCTTGACGAAGGAATGATCGTAGTGCTTGGGCGAAACCGAAACCGATCTTTGGTTGTACCTGAACTTGATTTATCCCGGTCAAGTTGATCTCAACCGGATCTTCAGCAGTAGATATGTTGACTTGGGACGTGTTGAGAATGGAAAGGCCTGTATATAGGGAGACCGTTTTTCCACTCCCCGTTGGGCCTGTCATTAGAATCATGCCCTGAGGACGTTTAAGTGCTTGCAGGTACAGTTGCTTTTGTTGTTCGTTATAACCCAATTTATCGATATCCAAATTTGCGCTGCTACTATCTAGAATACGGAGTACTATTTTCTCCCCCCAAAGGGTTGGTAGGGTTGAAACGCGCATGTCGACGGCTGTGGTTTCGTTTAGCTTGAGCTTGATGCGCCCATCTTGCGGCAGCCTACGTTCTGCGATATCAAGGCTAGCTAGAATTTTCACTCGCGCCGACAAGCGCCGGCTGAGATGGTTGGCAGGCTGTTGGGTTTCAACCAATATTCCATCGCAGCGGAGGCGCACTCGATAAAGGTCTTCGTATGGCTCAAAATGAATATCTGAGGCCCCTTTTCGGACCGCATCGAGCAAGATTTGGTTGATAAATCGACTCACGGGGGAGTCGTCTTGGCTAAGATCTTCAATCGCGTTGATTTCATCATCGGCCACTTCGACAAGATCGGCGAGTTCGTCTTGGCTTATGTCCCGATTGCCAGAAGCCTGCTGACCGATTCGCTTACCATACAGTTGCCGGATCGCCGATTGAATCACTTTGAAGTCAGCCAGAACTAACTCGACTTGTAGCCCTGTAGCGAAACGAAACTCGTCTTCGATTTGGATATGAGTAGGATCGGCTACCGCAATGGTCAAAACTGAATTATTGCTGAGTAGCGGGAGTGCTTGAAAGCGAGTAATCAGCTCTCGTAGTCCTAGTTGGCCACAAAGAGATGAGTAATCAAATCGAGTAATGTCCGTTTCGGGTAAACCAAAGAGCTGGCTTAGATGAGTGGTGAGTTCTTGATGACTGAAGATGTCGAGAGCAAGTAAAGCTTCAGGAACACATGTTCCTGAAGCTTGTATATGTTCGCCAAGTGCTTGCTCTTGAGTAGGTGAGAGCAGCTCTGCTTGGCGAAGTATGGTTGCGAGGTTGGTGAGCACTTGCTGGTGATTAGCTATGAGGGCAGCCCGTAGGTGCTGCGCTTGATAGGCTTCCTAAGCCTGATACAGAACAAATCCAACCATTATTATCGTCTCGAGTAATAGTGACTGTAGCGGCGCTATTTGAGTCGATAAATGAGGATACATTAATAGCATTTGATGAGAAGCCTAGAGCCCCTGTTTTAACTGCATTACTACCAACACCAACAGAGTTGAGGTCGTTGGTATTACTCGGGACATCACCGTTTTCTTGATAAAACAATTCCGCTGGAGTAATGATCGATTTTAGGGTAGCTACAGCTGAAGCTACCTCGCTTTTCGTTACATAATCCTTATACGCAGGAACAGCGATTGCTGACAATACACCAATGATCGCCACTACAATCATAAGCTCGATCAGAGTGAAACCACTCTGCTTAGGTTTGTTACTTGTTTTCATCCTAGTCTCCATATGCGATGAAAAATGAATGTCGCTGAGCATAGGAAGCATCTGAAAAGTGGGGAATGAGGTTAAAGAGTTTGCGCGAGTCAATTAGTAAAAGTTAATGCACGCTTTCATACTCCGAGCAAATGTATTCGATGGATGTCAAACTAATTGTATATATATTAACAACGAGAGAAACTGAAAAGGGAAGCCTAAGCTTCCCTTTATTGTTTGAAAAATAAGATGTTTATTCCAATTTAAATGTAAGGCTATTGGAATCTCATTGAGAGGTCGAGTGCCTTTAAATGCTTAGTTAAAGCACCAACAGAAATGTAATCGACACCGGTTTCAGCAAATTCAGAAATGGTTTCAAGGGTAACGTTGCCTGAATTTTCTAGTGCAGCTCGGCCGGCGTTGATTTTAACCGCTTCACGCATCATATCGGTGGTGAAGTTATCTAGCATGATAATATCAGCACCAGCTTCAATCGCTTCTTTTAGCTCTTCTATGCTCTCGGTTTCCACTTCAACCGGTTTGCCTGGGTTGAGTTCTTTAGCAGTTTTGATGGTCTGTGAAATACCACCATTGGCGATGATATGGTTTTCTTTGATTAAGTAAGCATCAAAAACACCAATGCGGTGATTAAAGCCACCACCACAAGCAACGGCGTACTTGAGGGCACTACGAAGGCCTGGAATGGTTTTGCGAGTATCGAGTAAGCGGCAGTTAGTATGCTTGATCTTCTCTGCGTATTCGGCGGTTACTGTCGCACAACCTGATAGCGTTTGGATAAAGTTCATTGCGTTACGCTCTCCCGTCAGGAGCATACGTGCTGAACCGGATAGAGTACAAAGTACCTGATTCGGTTCTACTTTATCGCCATCTTCAACGTGCCATTCGATCGTAACTGCGCTACCGTTCTCTTGTTCAGCAAGTTGTTTGAACACTTCATCTGCCCACGCTTTGCCACAGAAAACACCATGTTCACGAGTAATAATTGTCGCAGTGTTGTTGGCACCAGCAGGGATTAGACTTGCAGTAATATCAGCGACAGGATCCAGTGTGCCACCAAGATCTTCTCTTAGGGTGTCGGCGACTGCTCGAGAAATTTCTAGAGGTAGTTGTTGCTTCAAATATTCAAGGCGCTCTTGGCTGTTATGTGTGTCTTTCATCGCAAATCTAACATCTGAATTGAAGTGGGGTGGGCATGATACGCTGACTGAACATGAAATTCAGCCCTTAAGTTCGCATTTCATTTCTAAACCGATAAAATCAAACTATTAGATCAACTCCAAATTATTAGCTCCAACTCTAGTGAAAGCCGAATATGATTGATAGCCAAGGCTGGTATAGCCACGCGCGGCATGTGCCGTCTCCCTATTTCGACCAAAGAAGTGACAACAGCGACATATCTTTGCTGGTGGTCCATAACATCAGTTTGCCTCCGGGTCAGTTTGGTGGGCCGTATATTGAGCAATTCTTTACTGGTAATCTGGACCCGAATGAACACCCTTTTTTTCAGGTAATCCATAAGATGGGTGTGTCGGCGCACTGCTTAATTCGCAGAGATGGAGAGGTAGTACAGTTTGTCCCTTTTAAGGCTCGAGCGTGGCATGCGGGGGCGTCTAGCTTTGCAGGGCGGGAGAAGTGCAATGACTACTCAATAGGCATTGAGCTGGAAGGCTGTGATTACCTTGCTTATACAGAAGAACAGTATGCTGCGTTGCAGGCACTTACTCTGCAGTTAATGGACACATTCCCAGGTATCACCGTGCCGAGAATCACAGGCCATCAATACATTGCGCCACTGAGAAAAACCGACCCTGGATTAGTCTTTGATTGGGTTAGATTCCGTCGGTCTCTAAAAAATAACGCGCTCTAGTCGTTGAAGTCAGATTGTTGGAGCCACTATGTATGAGTGGCATCATAGAAAAAGGGCTGGTATTTTCACCCCAGCCCTTTGTTATCCTTTATTGAAGCGGTCTGTTAAAGCGTTTCTTGGTATTCCACCAAAATTTGCTCTACCCAAGACGCAATGCGTTCATCGCTAAGTTCATATTGTGAATCTTCATCAAGAGCCAGACCAACAAAATGAGACTTGTCTTCTGTCAGCGCTTTCGATGCTTCGAATTCGTAGCCTTGATTTGGCCAGTAACCGATGACCTGTGCACCAATTGCGACGATTTCATCATGCAGCATCCCCATGGCATCGAGATACCACTCGCCATAGCCTTCTTGATCGCCGAGTCCGAACAAGGCGACGCACTTGCCGTTTAGAGATACGCCAGCGATTTGATCCCATATTGCGCTCCAATCTTCTTGGATTTCGCCAAAATCCCACGTAGAGATACCAAAGATCAACAGATCGTAATCACTGACTAAAGAAAGTGGACTTTCTTTAACGTTATGGATGTCGACAAGGTCTTCACCGATAATTGCGCGAATTTTTTCTGCTGCCATTTCGGTATAGCAGGTGGTTGAGCCGTAAAACAGTCCGATCTTCATAAAATTGTGATTTTTGATGGGAGATGTCGGATTCTACCCATATTCTGACGAGAATTGCAGCGCCTATCAGAGCGAAATGTGAATTTTTATAGCATTAGCGCCCACTCTCACTTAACCTGAGGACAGCTAAATAAAGAGGTTTTACCGTGTCTGAAATAATGTCAGCTGACCAAGGTATCGTTGAGCAGTTTCTTGATTCTATGTGGATGGAGCGAGGCCTATCGGAAAATACACTGGCGTCTTACCGTAATGATCTGAAAAAATTGTTGCAGTGGATGGAGCAGAATAACTATCGATTGGACTTTATCAGCTTGTCGGGATTGCAAGAATATCAAACGTGGCTGGTGGACCAAGATTACAAACAAACCTCTCGGGCTCGCATGCTGTCGGCAATTCGCCGTTTGTTCCAGTATTTGCACAGAGAAAAACTTCGAGCTGATGATCCTAGTGCACTATTGGTCAGTCCTAAGCTGCCAAAGCGTTTACCCAAAGATTTGTCGGAAGCGCAGGTGGACGCATTACTCGATGCGCCAGACCCTAACGACCCTATGGAACTAAGAGATAAAGCCATGCTTGAACTTTTGTACGCGACAGGGCTGCGCGTGACAGAGTTAGTGAGCTTGACCATGGAGAACATCAGCCTACGCCAAGGTGTTGTTCGAGTAACGGGTAAAGGTGGTAAAGAAAGGCTGGTGCCAATGGGAGAGAATGCTGTTGATTGGATTGAAGCATTTCTTTCTAACGGACGAGCTGATCTGCTTGGTGATAATACATCTGACGTAGTCTTTCCGAGTAAACGCGCACGTCAAATGACAAGGCAGACGTTTTGGCATCGAATCAAGCACTATGCAGTGATCGCAGGTATCGACACAGAGTTATTGTCCCCACATGTGCTGCGGCACGCGTTTGCAACGCATTTATTGAACTATGGCGCAGATCTCAGAGTCGTACAGATGCTTTTAGGCCATAGTGACTTATCTACTACACAAATTTATACTCACGTCGCCACAGAAAGATTGAAACAGCTACATAGCGAGCATCATCCAAGAGCTTGATTTAAGGTGAATTTAATGAGCGTACTACGCCGACTACCACTTATTGCATTGCCACTACTGCTTGCTGCATGTAGTGAAGAAAATAAATCCGCGGAAGCCGCAGAACAACAACCTGCTCAGACTGATAATACCGCTGTTGCGAGTAAAGAAGGGCAATTGACTGGTGAAGCGAAACAATTCCAAGACAAGTTCAGCAAGCTAGGCCTTAAAGTCCTAAGCGTAAAGCCTTCGGATATTGACGGTTTGGTCGAGGTTCAAACTTCTGGAGGGGTATTATTCGCCTCACCAACTGGAGACTACTTCTTAGCCGGAACGTTGTACCACCTAAAAGAAGATGGCAGCTACGAAGATGTTTTGGCTAAACGTCAAGCGCCAATTAACGCGGAGAAAATTGCCGCTCTTAAAGATTCAACCATCGAGTTTAAGGCTGAAAACGAAAAGTATGTCGTGACGGTATTTACCGATATTACTTGTGGTTACTGCGTTCGCCTGCATGATCAAATGAGCGATTACAATAAGCTAGGCATCACGGTTAGATACATGGCATACCCAAGGCAAGGTGCAACGGGCTCTGTGGCTGAGCAGATGGCGGCAATATGGGCTGCACAAGATCCTAAGCTCGCAATGCATGATGCGAAAGTTAATCGTAAAATGCCGGAGCCAAATGGTGATCTAACACCGTTTAAGAAAACCATCGCTCAGCATTATACTCTAGGCCGTGAGTTAGGTATTAGTGGTACACCTTCCATATTCCTACCTGGTGGGGAAATGATTGGTGGTTACTTACCGCCTTCAGAACTGCTTTCTCGCCTAGAAAAATAATCAATATTGAAAAGGAGGCAGGCGTAAAGCCTGCCTTATTACTCTGTTATGATAGAAATTCAACGCCGCCCCGAACCTGATTTATCCTTACTGCCTGACTCGATAGCACCTATCTTAAAGCGCATCTATATCAACCGTGGTATTGCTTCTACCCAGCAACTAGAAACATCAGCGCGCGCTCTGCACTCTTATCAAAAGTTAGGTGGCATTGATGCCGCTGTTGTGCTGCTTTTCAATGCAATTACTGAAAACAAGCGCATTATTGTTGTCGGTGATTTTGATGCTGATGGTGCAACCAGTTCCGCGTTATCAGTGCTTGCATTAAGAATGCTTGGTAGCCATAACGTTGACTACTTGGTGCCTAACCGTTTTGAAGATGGTTATGGTTTGAGCCCTGAAGTGGTTGATCAAGCGATTGAAATCGGTGCTGAAGTCATCATGACGGTAGATAACGGAGTATCGTCGATTGACGGTGTTCGTTATGCCAAAGAGCAAGGCTTACAAGTACTTGTCACCGATCATCACTTGCCTGGACATGTGCTGCCTGATGTTGATGCAATGGTGAACCCGAATCTAGACAGCTGCGATTTCCCGTCAAAGGCACTGGCGGGAGTAGGCGTTGCATTTTATCTCATGATGGCGCTGTGTGTGCATATGAGAAAGGTTGGTTGGTTTGCCGATAAAGGGATGGCCGAGCCAAAGTTAATGGAGCTTATAGACCTTGTGGCACTCGGTACCGTAGCCGATGTCGTGCCGCTGGACGATAACAACCGAATTTTGGTTCATCAAGGCTTACAACGTATTCGCGCAGGTAAAGCCCGGCCAGGAATTCAAGCTTTGATTGAAGTAGCGAAGCGCGATGCACGCCGCTTAGTCGCTTCAGATTTTGGCTTTGCATTGGGGCCAAGAATCAATGCCGCGGGCCGATTGGATGACATGTCATTCGGTGTAGAGCTACTTATGAGTAATAACATCCATGCAGCAAGAAGAATGGCGAGTGAGCTGGATGGATTGAATCAAACGCGCAAAGAGATTGAAGAGGGGATGAAGCAAGAAGCCATGGCTTTTTGTGAACGACTCCAGTTTGGTGATAAGGACATGCCCCATGGACTTGTGCTGTTCCAACGTGATTGGCATCAAGGTGTAATCGGCATTTTAGCGTCGAGAATCAAAGAAAAATTCCATCGCCCAGTGATTGCGTTTGCCGACGGTGGTGAAGGTAGCATTAAAGGCTCTTGTCGATCGATTCCAGGTTTACACATGCGAGATGTATTGGATCGGATTGATACTCAAAATCCTGGCTTAATTGTAAAATTTGGTGGCCATGCTATGGCGGCAGGTTTGACGGTAGCTGAAAATAATTTTGAACAGTTTTCTAAGCTATTTGATGCCGCCGTGAAAGAAGATCTTGATGAAGCCGCATTAAAAGGGGTCATATTGAGTGATGGTGAACTCACGCCGGAAGAGTTTTCTATGCACACTGCAGAGTTGCTTCGCGCTGGTGGTCCATGGGGGCAAGCGTTCCCAGAACCTATCTTCGATGGTGAGTTCAAAGTGTTGCACCAGAAATTGGTGGGGGAGAAACACCTCAAGTTAATGCTAGAGCCTCTGCATAAAGGTCACCCAACTAATATCATGATTGATGGAATCGCATTTAACGTCGATTTGCGCCGTTGGCCAGATGCGTCAGTAAAAACAGTACGCTTAGCGTACAAGTTGGATATTAACGAGTTTCGAGGTAACCAATCTTTACAATTGATGGTCGACCACCTTGAAGCGAAGTAATGGAAACTGGAGGGTGAACTAACCCATTGTTTCAAGAGCTGACCTTTGTTCCTAGTGTAAGCATTGAGTTACGAGTAGCTCAATGCTTTCTTGTTTTAGAGGGCATCTAAACTGCCCGGTACCGGTTCACATTTCCCTTCTTTTATCGACATACTCTATTCATATTTCTTTAAAAGTGCCTCGCTAAACTGTGATATCTAGCACGCTATATTCCCATCTGTTTACATTTTGTAATTGGTCAGACCATTTTTTTTGCTGTTTTAATGGCTTATTGTTATCAAAGTGTTTAAGCGTGAAGTGTTCTATGATTTGAATCAAATTTTGGCTGGACAGCGCTGTTTTAATTATGTTAATTTCTGCACCAACTTAGAATTGGTATTACCAATTGACTGCAATAGTAGAAGAACAATAAATATGGCTTATCAAAGGATTCGTCAGCCAAAACTTTCTGATGTCATAGAACAAGAATTAGAAAGGCTGATTGTGGAAGGAACATTGTCTCCGGGGCAACAACTGCCACCAGAGCGTGAGCTGGCAAAACAGTTCGATGTGTCACGTCCTTCAGTCCGAGAAGCTATCCAACGCTTAGAAGCAAAGAAACTTCTTAACCGTCGCCAAGGTGGCGGAACGTTTGTTAGTGAGAATATCTGGAAGAACTTTTCAGATCCTCTGCTAAATTTATTGTCTAGCCACTCCGAAACACAGCTTGATTTACTTGAATCTCGCCATGCGATGGAAGGGATTTCTGCGTACTTTGCAGCAATTCGTGGAACCGATGAAGACTTTGCTCGAATTCAAGCTTGCCTTGAAAAAATCGGAGTAGAGCAAACGAACAAAAATGTGGAAGCTGAAGCAGCCGCCGTGATGGAATTTCTTGTTGCCCTGACGGAAGCCGCTCATAACGTAGTTCTGCTGCACATTGTTCGTAGCTTAGCCCCTCTGCTTGAGCAAAATGTCTTACAGAATCTAAAGCTGTTACATCGCCGCGATGAAGTGGTCGAAAAAGTAAGTAAACACAGAGCTAACATGGTGGATGCCATTGTTTCGGGTCAGCCTGAAAAGGCGCGTGAAATGTGTCACTCACACTTAGCTTATATCGAAGAAACTTTGTTGGATTTGACTCGAGAAGAGTCGCGCAGAGAACGCTCTTTGCGTCGAATTCAACGAGGTAATGAGCCGCTATAGCGGCCATTACTTGTTTAACTAGATCCAACCAACAGAAGGATAGATCGCCATGTCTGATATGAAGCATGACGTAGACGCACTAGAAACTCAGGATTGGCTACAAGCCCTTGAGTCAGTTGTACGTGAAGAAGGTGTAGAACGCGCTCAGTTCCTACTAGAAACTGTTCTAGAGAAAGCTCGTTTAGATGGCGTTGATATGCCAACAGGTATCAACACTAACTACATCAACACCATTCCTGCAGCTCAAGAGCCAGCTTACCCAGGTGACGTTACTCTAGAGCGCCGTATTCGCTCAATCATTCGCTGGAACGCAATCATGATCGTATTGCGTGCATCTAAGAAAGACCTAGACCTAGGTGGTCACATGGCTTCTTACCAGTCTGCTGCTGCATTCTACGAAGTATGTTTCAACCACTTCTTCCGCGCTCCAAATGAGACGGATGGTGGCGATCTAGTTTACTACCAAGGTCATATTTCACCAGGCATCTACTCTCGTGCATTCGTTGAAGGTCGTCTAACTGAAGAGCAGCTAGACAACTTCCGTCAAGAAGTAGACGGCAAAGGTATTCCATCATACCCGCACCCTAAACTGATGCCTGAGTTCTGGCAGTTCCCAACTGTATCTATGGGTCTAGGTCCAATTTCTGCGATCTACCAAGCGCGTTTCCTTAAGTACCTAGACGGCCGTGGCATGAAAGACACGTCTGCACAGCGTGTATACGCATTCCTAGGTGACGGCGAGATGGACGAGCCTGAATCACGTGGTTCACTTTCTTTCGCTGCGCGTGAGAAACTAGACAACCTATGTTTCCTAATCAACTGTAACCTACAGCGTCTAGATGGCCCTGTAATGGGTAACGGTAGCATCATCCAAGAACTAGAAGGCCTATTCAAAGGTGCTGGTTGGAACGTTGTTAAAGTTATCTGGGGTAGCAACTGGGATTCACTACTTGCTAAAGATACGTCTGGTAAACTACTACAGCTAATGAATGAAACTGTAGATGGCGACTACCAAACATTTAAATCTAAAGATGGCGCGTACGTACGTGAGCACTTCTTTGGTAAGTACCCAGAAACAGCTGCACTAGTTGCGGACATGACTGATGACGAAATCTTCGCTCTTAAGCGTGGTGGTCACGAGTCTTCTAAGCTATACGCAGCTTACAAAAACGCGGCAGAAACTAAAGGTCGCCCAACAGTAATCCTAGCTAAGACTGTTAAAGGTTACGGCATGGGTGAAGCGGCTGAAGGTAAGAACATCGCGCACCAAGTTAAGAAGATGGATATGACTCACGTACTACACCTACGTGATCGTCTAGGTCTTCAAGATATCCTATCTGATGAGAAAGTAGCGGAACTGCCATACCTGAAACTTGAAGAAGGTACTGCAGAATACGAATACCTACACGCTCGTCGTAAAGAACTAAAAGGTTACACGCCGCAGCGTCTACCTAAGTTCACTCAAGAATTCAAAACACCTGAGCTAGAAGAGTTCGCGCCGCTACTAAGCGAGCAGAAGCGTGATATCTCTACAACTATGGCTTACGTTCGTACTCTTAACATTTTGCTTAAGAACAAGAACATTGGTAAGAACATCGTTCCTATCATCTGTGACGAAGCTCGTACGTTTGGTATGGAAGGTCTATTCCGTCAGATCGGTATCTACAACCCGCACGGCCAGGAGTACACGCCAGAAGATAAAGGCATCGTTTCTTACTACAAAGAAGCTACGTCTGGTCAGGTTCTACAAGAAGGTATCAACGAGCTAGGCTCAATGGCTTCTTGGGTTGCTGCTGCAACGTCATACAGCACAAACGATCTGCCAATGATTCCGTTCTACATCTACTACTCAATGTTTGGTTTCCAACGTGTAGGTGATATGGCATGGATGGCAGGTGACCAACAAGCTCGTGGTTTCCTACTAGGTGCAACTGCAGGCCGTACAACGCTAAACGGTGAAGGCCTACAGCACGAAGATGGCCACTCGCACATCATGGCGAATACAGTACCTAACTGTATCTCTTACGACCCAACATTCGCTTACGAAGTTGCAGTAATCATGCAAGACGGTATCCGTCGCATGTACGGTGAGAACCAAGAGAACGTGTTCTACTACCTGACTGTAATGAACGAAAACTACGCAATGCCAGCAATGCCAGAAGGCGCTGAAGAAGGCATCCGTAAGGGTATCTACAAGCTTGAGTCTTACGCAGGTGACAAGTCTAAAGTTCAGCTAATGGGCTCTGGTACTATCATGAACGAAGTACGTAAAGCAGCGGCTATCCTAAGCGAAGAGTATGGCATCGCATCTGACGTGTTCTCTGTAACATCGTTCAACGAGCTAACTCGTGACGGTCAAGACGCAGAGCGTTACAACATGCTACACCCTGAAGGTGAAGCGAAAGTACCTTACATTGCACAAGTTATGGGTACTGAGCCAGCTATCGCAGCGACTGACTACATGAAGAACTACTCTGAGCAAGTTCGCGCGTTCATGCCTTCTGAGTCTTACAAAGTGCTGGGTACTGATGGTTACGGCCGTTCTGACAGCCGTGAGAACCTACGTCGTCACTTCGAAGTTAATGCAGGCTACGTAGTTGTTGCAGCTCTTACTGAGCTAGCGAAGCGTGGTGATGTTGAGAAATCAGTAGTCGTTGAAGCGATTGCTAAGTTCAACATCGACACTGAAAAAACTAACCCACAATACGCTTAATACAGCGCTTAACTAGAAGGTAAATAAGCAATGGCAATCGAAATTAATGTACCTGACATCGGTGCGGATGAGGTTGAAGTTACTGAAATTCTTGTAAGCGTTGGCGACAAGGTTGAAGAAGAACAGTCTCTGATCACTGTTGAAGGCGACAAAGCTTCTATGGAAGTTCCAGCGTCTCAAGCAGGTATTGTTAAAGAAATCAAAGTAGCGGAAGGTGATTCTGTTACGACTGGTTCTCTAATCATGATTTTCGAAGCCGAGGGTGCAGCAGCTGCTGCACCTGCTCCTGCAGCAGAAGCGGCTCCAGCAGCAGCTCCTGCTCCAGCAGCAGCGGCAGAATTGAAAGAAGTTCACGTTCCAGATATCGGTGGCGACGAAGTAGAAGTTACTGAAATCATGGTTGCAGTTGGCGACAGCATCGAAGAAGAGCAATCTCTTCTAACGGTTGAAGGCGACAAAGCTTCAATGGAAGTACCAGCACCATTCGCTGGTACGCTAAAAGAGATCAAAGTAGCAGCTGGCGACAAAGTAACGACTGGCTCTCTGATCATGGTATTTGAAACTGCAGGCTCTGGCGCTCCAGCGGCACCTGTTGCAGCAGAAGCTCCAGTAGCAGCTGCTCCAGCGGCATCAGCTGACAAAGAAGTAAACGTTCCAGATATCGGCGGTGATGAAGTTGAAGTTACTGAAGTAATGGTAGCGGTTGGCGATACAGTTGAAGAAGAGCAATCTCTAATTACTGTTGAAGGCGACAAAGCTTCAATGGAAGTTCCTGCACCATTTGCTGGTACAGTAAAAGAGATCAAGATTGCAGCTGGCGATAAAGTAACGACTGGTTCTCTAATCATGGTATTCGAAGTAGCTGGCGCAGCTCCAGCTCCTGTTGCAGCCCCTGCTCAAGCAGCGGCACCTGCGGCAGCACCAGCTCCTAAAGCTGAAGCTCCAGCGGCAGCAGCTCCAGCAACGACTGGTGATTTCCAAGAGAACAATGATTACGCTCACGCGTCTCCAGTTGTTCGTCGTCTTGCTCGTGAGTTCGGCGTTAACCTATCTAAGGTTAAAGGTACTGGTCGTAAGAGCCGTATTCTAAAAGAAGACGTTCAAGCTTACGTTAAAGATGCACTTAAGCGTCTAGAGTCTGGCGCAGCAGCATCTGGCAAAGGTGACGGTGCAGCGCTTGGTCTACTACCTTGGCCAAAAGTGGACTTCAGCAAGTTCGGCGAAACTGAAGTTCAGAAGCTTTCTAAGATCAAGAAGATCTCTGGTGCTAACCTACACCGTAACTGGGTAATGATCCCTCACGTTACACAGTGGGATAACGCAGATATCACTGAGCTAGAAGCATTCCGTAAAGAGCAGAATGCAATCGAAGCGAAGAAAGACACTGGAATGAAGATCACTCCACTAGTGTTCATCATGAAAGCTGCTGCTAAAGCACTTGAAGCGTTCCCAGCGTTCAACTCTTCTCTATCTGAAGATGGCGAAAGCATCATTCTTAAGAAATACGTGAACATCGGTATCGCAGTAGATACGCCTAACGGTCTTGTTGTTCCTGTATTCAAAGACGTGAACAAGAAAGGCATCTACGAGCTATCTGAAGAGCTAATGGCTATTTCTAAGAAAGCACGTGCTGGTAAGCTAACTGCTGGTGATATGCAAGGCGGTTGTTTCACAATCTCTAGCCTAGGTGGTATCGGTGGTACTGCGTTTACACCAATCGTAAACGCTCCAGAAGTTGGTATCCTAGGGGTGTCTAAGTCTGAAATGAAACCAGTGTGGAACGGTAAAGAGTTCGAACCACGTCTACAGCTTCCACTATCTCTTTCATACGACCACCGTGTGATCGATGGTGCTGAAGGTGCGCGTTTCATTACGTTCCTAAACGGTGCACTATCAGACATTCGTCGTCTAGTTCTTTAAGAACCATAAATTTAGAGGCGGCAGTTGCCGCCTCTACTACTAAGAATACCGACAATTCGCCGTCTCACGTTGACAAGAAAACGTAGATTCTCAAACGAATTGTTGTCTAGCTCACAGGCTAAATTGATTTACTTTTCACTCCATTAACATCTCTGTAAACTGTTGGCGGTCTGAAAATAACTGTTTAAAACAAATCGACTTGAACAAATAAATCAATACCCACTCAGCCTGTTAGGGATAATGACTACAAGAGGTCACAATGAGCAAAGAAATTAAAGCCCAAGTTGTTGTACTTGGTTCTGGTCCTGCTGGTTACTCAGCTGCATTCCGTTGTGCAGACTTAGGTCTTGAAACTGTACTGATCGAGCGCTACAGCACCTTAGGCGGTGTATGTCTAAATGTTGGCTGTATCCCATCTAAAGCGCTTCTACACGTTTCTAAAGTAATTGAAGAAGCAAAAGCGATGGCTGATCACGGTGTCGTTTTTGGTGAGCCACAAACTGATATCAACAAGATCCGCATCTGGAAAGAGAAAGTTGTAAACCAACTGACTGGCGGTCTTGGCGGTATGGCTAAGATGCGTAACGTAACTGTAGTTAACGGCTACGGTAAGTTCACTGGTCCTAACTCTATTTTGGTTGAAGGTGAAGGCGAATCAACAACGGTTAACTTCGATAATGCAATCGTTGCTGCGGGCTCTCGTCCAATCAAACTGCCATTCATCCCACACGAAGACCCACGTATTTGGGATTCTACAGATGCTCTAGAGCTGAAAGAAGTTCCTGGAAAACTACTTATCATGGGCGGTGGTATCATCGGTCTTGAAATGGGTACCGTTTACCAATCTCTAGGTTCTAAAGTAGATGTGGTTGAGATGTTCGACCAAGTTATCCCTGCTGCGGATAAAGATATCGTTAAAGTTTACACTAAGCGTGTGAAGAACAAGTTCAACCTAATGCTAGAAACGAAAGTTACTGCAGTTGAAGCGAAAGAAGACGGTATCTACGTATCAATGGAAGGCAAGAAAGCGCCAGCGGAAGCTGAGCGTTACGATGCCGTTCTAGTTGCTATCGGTCGTGTACCAAACGGTCAACTAATCGATGGTGAGAAAGCGGGTCTAGAAATCGACGAGCGCGGCTTCATCAACGTTGATAAGCAAATGCGTACTAACGTTCCTCATATCTTTGCAATCGGTGATATCGTTGGTCAACCAATGCTAGCGCATAAAGGTGTGCATGAAGGTCACGTAGCGGCTGAAGTTATCTCTGGTAAGAAGCACTACTTCGACCCTAAAGTTATTCCTTCAATTGCTTACACTGAGCCAGAAGTGGCATGGGTTGGTAAGACTGAGAAAGAAGCGAAAGAAGAAGGTATCAAGTACGAAGTGGCAACATTCCCATGGGCTGCTTCTGGTCGTGCAATCGCATCTGACTGTGCAGATGGTATGACTAAGCTTATCTTCGACAAAGAAACTCACCGCGTAATTGGTGGTGCTATCGTTGGTACTAACGGTGGTGAACTACTAGGTGAAATCGGTCTAGCAATCGAAATGGGTTGTGATGCTGAAGATATCGCGCTAACTATCCACGCTCACCCAACTCTACATGAGTCAGTTGGTCTAGCTGCGGAAGTATTTGAAGGTTCAATCACTGACCTTCCAAACAAGAAAGCAGTTAAGAAGAAAAAATAATTCTTCTGAAGCAAACGCTTTTTTGAATGCATAAAAAAAACCGCTGATTTATCAGCGGTTTTTTTATATCTCGTGAAAATGAATAATCAAAGCGTCAGAAGTGATTATTCACTTTCAAAGCAGGAAGTTAAGCCTCTTCGTGCTTGTAGATACACAGCATATCAAGGTAGCTGTTAATTAGTTTGTGCATTGCTGCTTCGTTCTTAACGCGGTTAGCTTGAACGAACAGTGAGTAGCACATGCCGTGGAACAGAGTCGCCAGATCTTCTGGTTCGTGTTCGTCGCATACTTCGCCACGTTCAATTGCTTTTACAAACATGTTTTTGACCAGCAATTGGTTTGTGCGGTTAGTTGAAACAAACAGTGGCCATACTTCATCGCGAGTAGAAGCACTCCACTCAAACCAAACTTTCAGCCAGTGACAGTCTTGGATCACTAGGTTGATCATTTCGTTAGTGATGTTGCTAAGGTTCTCTTTCGCGTGAAGATCAAGATCGATGTTGTCTGATAGGAAGTTCGAGAATTGACGAACTACGTGGTTAAGGACATCGTCGACCAAATCTTCGCGGGTAGGGAAGTAATTAAATACCGTTGCTACTGAAACTTGAGCGATTTCAGCAATGTCTGCGTGACCTCCGCGGCCAATTCCTCGTTTTGCAAATACCTCTAATGAAATTTCCATTAGCTGAAGTTTGCGCTTTTGTGGAGACAGGCGCGTGCGCGGTCTTTTAGCTATTGTGTCCATTTTATATTCCTTGCCAATTGAGTTGTTTATTTATATTTGGGTTTTACCCTGTTGATTATTTTATTATTTCTGACGCTCTATGAGTGTAATGGTGCATATGAAAGAGGTCAATGCCTGTCGGTTGTTTTATAGTCAATTGTGTTAATAAGGTTGGGTTTTAATGTGATAGTAAAACAACAACCTACTAACAACCTTAGCGGTCTGGAGGGTTTAACACAGGCTGTGAGGAGTGGTATTATGAGCGCCGAAACTAAGTAGCAGACACCGCCAAAGTGGCCGATACTGCTATAGTCACCTACTAAACGAGATTGGTATGAAGCATACAATTGAAGTGATGATTTCTGAGAAGGAAGTCCACGAACGAGTTCAAGAACTAGGCAAACAGATTACAGAGCACTACCAAGGTAGCGAAGATCTAGTCATGGTGGGTCTACTACGTGGATCTTTTGTGTTTATGGCAGATTTGGCTCGTGCGATTGAGCTTACTCACCAAGTCGATTTCATGACTGCTTCTAGCTACGGTAATACGATGGAAAGCTCTCGTGATGTACGTATTCTTAAAGATCTTGATGACGACATCAAAGGCAAAGATGTACTGCTTGTAGAAGACATTATCGACACGGGTAATACCTTGAACAAGGTCAAAGAAATTCTGAGCTTACGTGAGCCTAAATCTGTACAAATCTGTACTCTGTTGGATAAGCCATCTCGTCGTGAAGTTGACGTAGATGTTAAGTGGATTGGTTTTGAAATCCCAGATGAGTTTGTTGTGGGTGTAGGTATCGACTACGCACAGAAGTACCGTCACCTTCCGTACATTGGTAAAGTGGTACCACAAGAATAAGCATTCGCTTATCCTCAGTTAAAAATAAAAAACGCCCGCAGTAGCGGGCGTTTTTTATTTGTGAATTTGTTTATTTGCTGACCTGAGTACTCAGTATTTTCGACATCGCCGCTTGATAGTTCACTTCTAATGTTTCTCGGCTGGAACAACGAACACCAAGGTCCTGTAGTTTGCCATCACCGATGCCGTAAACTACGCCGTGGATTTCGACGTCTTGTCCTCTTTCCCATGCAGTCTGCATGATGGTCGAGTTTCCTAGATTATAAACTTGCTCAGCAACGTTAATCTCACAAAGCTTGTCACCCCATTGCTCACGCGGTAACTCACCTAGCCAATTACGGTGCTTCAAGTAAAGATCACGTATGTGCAGTAGCCAGTTATTGATAAGACCTAATTGCGGATTATCAATTGCTGCATTGACACCACCACAGCCGTAGTGACCACATACAATAATGTGTTTTACCTTCAATACGTCTACAGCATACTGCACAACTGATAAACAGTTTAGATCGGTATGAATGACTTGGTTGGCGACGTTGCGGTGAACAAACAGTTCTCCAGAATACAGGCCTGTTAGGCGCTCTGCTGGCACGCGACTGTCGGAACATCCAATCCAAAGAAAGCCAGGGTTTTGCCCTTCTTCGAGCTTGGCAAAGTACTCTGGGCGCTCTGATTTGATAGACTCAGACCACTTAGAATTGTTTTCAAAAAGCTGTTTAATTTCCGGCATCTTAATTCCCTTCATCAACTCCGCCCACTATACACAATGTTACAATTTCAATCTCTTTAAAAGTGTGTCTAAATGCACTCATCTGACGAGTTATAGCACTTAAAATCATTGATTTAGCAGTAGTCCTGCTTTTTAGTTATAAGTAAAAACTATATGGTCGAATCTGAATATATAAACCTTTTTGTTAACATTTGATACAGTAATGTGATTTGTTTTTTTATCAGCAGGGAGCTGAATTTTGTTTGGAAGTCGTTTCGCAGATTTTAATCTGAAAGGAGATGCATTTGGTGGTGTGACGACCGCTATTATCTCCTTACCTCTAGCACTAGCGTTTGGTGTAGCTTCGGGGGCAGGAGCAGAAGCCGGCCTTTGGGGCGCTATCATGGTGGGGTTGTTTGCCTCGCTGTTTGGTGGCTCTAATACTCTTATCTCAGAGCCAACAGGCCCTATGACGGTTATCATGACCGCGGTATTGACCAGCATGATGGCGAAATACCCTGAAACGGGGATGGCGATGACCTTCACTGTGGTGATGATGGCTGGTGCGTTTCAGATCCTACTGGGTACTTTAAAGCTGGGTAAGTACGTTACTTTAATGCCATACAGCGTGATTTCCGGCTTTATGTCGGGAATTGGTGTCATTTTAATCATTCTTCAGTTGTCTCCTTTATTGGGCCATGCCGCTCCAGCTGGTGGGGTTATGGGCACACTTTCAGCACTACCTGAAACTGTCGAAAACATGAAGTTTAGTGAGTTGTTTCTTGGCTTACTGACTTTGGGTATCTTATTCTTCTTCCCAAAAAAATACCGAAAGTATGTACCCGCTCAGTTAGTTGCTTTGGTCGCAGTGACACTGCTGTCGGTGATAGTGTTTGACACAGAATCGATTCGTCGAATTGGTGAAATACCAGCAGGCTTACCTTCGCTTGTTGTGCCGCATATTGAACCAGCGATGTTTACTGAGATGGTGATTGATGCATTGGTGTTGGGTACATTAGGTTGTATTGATACGTTGCTAACCGCTATTATTGGAGACTCACTGACGCGTAAAGAACACGATTCAGATAAAGAGCTTCGCGGTCAGGGGCTAGCTAACATGATTTCCGGTTTGTTCGGTGCTCTTCCTGGAGCCGGCGCTACAATGGGCACAGTAACCAACATTCAGGTCGGAGCTCGCTCTCCGATGTCGGGTGTCGTGCGTGCACTGGTGCTGGCCTTGGTTGTGTTGGTTGCGGGTGGATTGACCGAACCGATCCCGATGGCAGTACTAGCTGGTATTGCGGTTTACGTCGGTTTTAACATTCTCGACTGGAGCTTTATCCAGCGCGCTCATAAAGTCAGTTTCCCGGGCATGGCGGTGATGTATGGCGTGATGTTATTAACTGTCTTCGTTGACCTTATTGTGGCTGTGGGGCTTGGGGTGTTTATTTCAAACATCATCATCATCGAACGCTTGAGCCGTGAACAAGCAAGGCAAGTCAAAGCCATTAGTGATGCGGATGAAGATGATGTGCCACTTACCGATAGCGAACGCGGTTTATTGGATCAAGCCAGTGGCAAGGTCTTGTTTTTCTACTTATCAGGCCCAATGATCTTCAGTGTCTCTAAAGCGATCTCTCGTCAGCACAGCAGTATCTCGGATTATGAAGTCATGATTTTAGATCTGACTGACGTACCAATGATCGATGTTACCGTTGGTTTGGCATTAGAGAATGCAATTAAAGATGCTCAAGATGCAAATTGTGAAGTCTTTTTACTGTGCCCGAACGAGCAGACTCGTCAGCAATTGGAGAAATTCCATGTGTTGGATTTAGTGGATGATGGCAATACTTACTCATTCCGCTATGAAGCATTAAATGCGGCGCTTAAGTACGTAGAAACTGATGAGCACCAAGTACAGGCTGTATAATCATTGATGTCTTAATGACTTCACTTGAAGCCGCTTGATTTATTCAGCGGCTTTTTTATTACCGGGTGTACGGCAACCCATATCTCAATTGAGCATTTATACTTAAATATTTCCAAAAAAATCGAACTGTTGTTTGTCTTCATCGTCATTCGACGATAAACTGATTAAATAACGACTGCCTGATGAATTGAAGGTAACTAAAAGCAATGTACGCATTAGAAATAGAACAGCTTCGCAAGACCTATGCGGGTGGCTTCGAAGCATTAAAAGGGATTAGCCTTAGCGTGAAAAAAGGCGACTTCTACGCTTTACTTGGGCCAAATGGAGCGGGTAAATCTACCACCATTGGGGTGATCTCTTCGCTAGTCAATAAAACATCGGGCAAGGTTAAAGTGTTCGGTTTTGATATTGATACCGACCTCGAACTCGCCAAGCAAAACCTTGGATTAGTTCCGCAAGAATTCAATTTTAACCAGTTTGAGACGGTCGAGCAGATTGTGCTGCAGCAGGCTGGTTACTACGGTGTACCTAAAACGCTGGCAAAGGAAAGAGCTCAAAAGTACCTGACAAAACTCGATCTTTGGGAAAAACGTAGCGAACGTGCGCGAAACTTATCTGGTGGTATGAAACGCCGATTAATGATTGCGCGAGCGTTGATGCATGAACCTCAACTTTTGATCCTCGATGAGCCTACCGCTGGTGTCGATATCGAGCTGCGCCGATCTATGTGGGAGTTTCTTAAAGAAATCAACTCTGAGCAGGGCATTACAATCATTCTGACAACTCACTACCTTGAAGAGGCAGAAATGTTGTGTCGCAATATTGGCATCATCAACAAAGGTGAGCTGATTGAAAACACGACCATGAAAGATCTTTTGGGTAAGTTGCATGTAGAAACCTTCATTCTCGATCTAGAAGAAGGCAGCGTTGAACCACAGTTAACTGGAGTGAATAGCCAAGTCTTTGTGAATGGCTCTCTAGAGATTGAGATCGAGAAAACGCAAGGGCTGAACGCTATCTTTACTCAGTTGACCGAACAAGGCATCAAAGTGTTGTCGATGCGTAACAAGGCTAACCGCTTAGAAGAGCTGTTTGTCAGTATTGTGCGTGAAGGAGGTAAGTAAAATGTATCAGCTATATTGGACTGCCTTTGTTAGCTTGCTGACGAAAGAAGTGAACCGCTTTACACGGATTTGGGTACAAACACTTGTACCACCAGCCATTACCATGACGCTATATTTCATCATTTTTGGTAGCTTAATAGGCTCTAGAATCGGTGAAATGAACGGCTTTAGCTATATGGAATATATCGTCCCTGGTTTGATCATGATGTCGGTGATCACCAACTCATACTCCAACGTGGCTTCCTCATTCTTTAGTGCAAAGTTCCAGAAAAATATTGAAGAGCTTTTAGTCGCGCCAGTACCTAACTATGTGATCATTTTCGGTTTTGTCATGGGAGGCGTAGTACGAGGTTTGCTCGTGGGAACGATTGTTACGTTTGTTTCGCTGTTCTTTGTCGATCTTCAAGTGGATCATTGGGGCATTATCATCGCTACGGTGTTTATGACCTCAGTTGTGTTCTCGTTAGGCGGATTGATCAATGCGGTATACGCAAAAACATTTGATGATATTTCCATCATCCCTACTTTCGTGCTGACTCCGCTGACATACCTTGGTGGTGTGTTCTACTCAATCAGCTTATTGCCTGAGTTTTGGCAAGGCGTGTCGAAAATCAACCCAATCGTCTACATGGTGAATGCGTTCCGCTATGGATTTTTAGGTGTGTCTGATGTTGGGATTGTGACGTCGTTCAGCGTGCTTGGTGCCTTTGTCGTGGCTCTATATGCGGTTGCGCACTATTTGGTAACTCGAGGCATTGGGCTGAGAAGTTAATGCTTAGGGTCAATAGACCCTAGCTTGAGCTGAGCATAAAAAGAAAAGGGTTGGCATATGCCAACCCTTTATTGTATCCGCTAGTCCCGTTATTCAGCTTCAGCTGAAGATTCGGTGTTTTCTTCTTCTTTGCTTTCTACTACGAGTTCAACAGTTTGGTTATCAATCAAACGTGCTTGGCCCAAGAACGCAGACATTAGAATAACCGCCTGGGTAGATTCAGAGGTAATAGCTTGCAGAGTGCGCGCATCACGAATAAAGATTTCATCCGGCTGTAGGCCTGCGGCTCGTAGCTGGTCACTTGCATCTTCAATGATGGATGCATAGTCATCTCGGCCACCACGCATTGCACTGTTTATCCAACGCATCGTACGTGCTAATACAGGGGCACGCTGCCGCTCATCCATGGTCAGTAGGCCATTACGAGAGCTCATTGCTAGGCCATCCATCTCGCGCACTGTCGGAACGCCGATGATTTCAATATCCATCGCAAGATCGATGGTCATCTGACGAATGACAGCCAACTGCTGGAAATCTTTTTCACCAAAGCACGCTACGTCTGGCTGAACAATGTTAAACAGCTTAGTGACGATAGTTGCTACACCTCGGAAATGCCCAGGGCGAGAAGCGCCTTCCAGCATATGTGACAAACCAGGTACTTCAACGAAAGTCTGTTTATCTAGGCCGTCTGGGTACATAACTTCAGGCGTTGGAGTGAAAACAAGCTCAACCGCTTCTGCATTCAGTTTGCTCAGGTCGTCTTCGAGTGTTCTCGGGTAGTTGTTTAGATCGTCTGCGCGCTCAAATTGCATAGGGTTGACGAAGATACTAACCACAACCACATCGGCATTTTCTCGAGCCTTGCGAACGAGCGTTAGGTGGCCTTCGTGTAGGTTGCCCATTGTAGGGACAAACGCGATTTTTCGGCCTTCACGCTTTAGCTGCTTGATTTGTTCACGCAGCGCAGAGATATCTGCGAAAGTTTGCATATCTTACCCTCTAGGCAATCGTATGAGCTTCGTCTGGGAAGGTTGCGTCTTGAACTTGTTCAATGTATTTCGCAACCGCTGACTGCATATCACCAGTCTCAGCCAGAAAGTTTTTAGAGAATTTTGGCATATAAGTCGCTGAAATGCCGAACATATCGTGCATCACTAGGATTTGGCCATCGGTCTCGTTGCCTGCTCCGATACCGATTACCGGCACGTCTAGCACTTCGGTGATACGTTTTGCCAAGCTAGATGGTACACACTCTAAAAGTATGATTTGAGCGCCAGCTTCTTGTAATGCCAGCGCATCTTTAACCATCTTATCTGCTTTTTCTTGATCACGGCCTTGCACTTTATAGCCGCCAAAAATATTTACTGATTGAGGGGTTAGGCCTAAGTGAGCACATACAGGGACTGCTCGTTCGGTCAGCATTTTGATGGTATCAACTAGCCATTCACCACCCTCGATTTTTACCATGTTCGCGCCTGCTTGCATAAGCTTAGCCGCATTTTCGCAGGCTTGTGCAGGTGTCGCGTAGCTCATAAATGGCATGTCAGCCATCAATAAGCAGTTTGGACTACCGGCACGTACACAGCGTGTATGGTAAGCCATTTCTTCTACCGTAACTGGCAAAGTGTCTGGGCGACCTTGCAGTACCATGCCTAATGAATCACCGACTAGCAGTACTGGCATATTTTGGCTTTCGAAAAGTTGAGCGAAGCTCGCATCGTAAGCAGTAGAAGTGGCAAATTTACGACCTTCTTGTTTCCACTTAATCAGGTCGTTGATGGTAATTTTTTTCATTGGATTTCCTTACTAGGAGAGTTGGCTATGATTGCCAAGTGCTGAGTCCGTTTCTGTCTACTTGCTTTAGTAGCTCTCGCAGCTCAGTCCCATCAGGGAGTTGTAAATTTGGCGCGATTTCCGCGAGCGGGTAGAGTACGAACTCTCTTTCCTTCATTCCATAGTGAGGAACGGTTAGGCGCTCGGAATCGATCACCTCATTGCCGTATAGGATGATATCGAGGTCGAGCGTTCTTGGCCCCCATCGTTCATCTTTACGGACGCGCCCTTGCTCTTGCTCGATAGTCTGAGTGCTATCGAGTAGTTCAAGTGGTGCTAATTCGGTTTTGATGGCCACTACCGCATTAATGTAGTCGGGTTGGTCTTGTGGCCCCATTGGAGTGCTACTGTACAGCATGGAAGCTTGTAGAAACTCTGATCTCGGTAGGCTTTTTAGCGCTTCAATCGCGTTATTCGCTTGAGTTACGGGGTCGGCGAGATTACTGCCGACCGCAATGTATGCAGTGATCATTATTCCGCTTTGCTCTTCTTGTTGCGATACGTTTTTCGGCGGCGATGAGTTGGCTTTGACGCTCCACCATCTAGATCAGCGACCATAGCTTGGCGCATATTGCGGCCTGCATTTTGGAAGGTCGCCCACCATTTGGCTAGCTGTGCCGTTTCTTCACCCTCAACTTCGCCGCGCATTTCTAAGAAATCGAAGCCCGCACGGAACTTGTTAAGTTCCATTAAGCGGAATGCACGTTTACCGTTGCGTCTAGGGAGACGAAGTTGCAGCTGCCAAATCTCACGAATAGTCGCTGTGTGACGGCGTGGAATCGCAATCGTACGCACTTGGTCATCCAGAACATAGTTACTGGCTTCCATTATGGCGTCGTAGTATGACAACTTGCGTGTTTCCATCAGTTGCTTAGCTTTTTCTTGTAACGGGTACCACAGCATAGCTGCGAACATGAAAGCAGGATTAATACGTTTGCCTTCTTCGATGCGGATATCCGTCGAATCCAGCACTAAGTCAAGCATCTGCTCAGTTGGTGAGGAGTAATCTTCGGTGAAGTGCTCTGCGATTACAGGGAATAGCTGCTGGAACAAGTTGTATTCACGCATTAGGTGGTAGGTTTCAAGCCCACACCCAGACTGTAAGAGCTTTAGTGACTCTTCGTAGAGACGTGCTGCAGGGATGTCTTGCAACAATGGCGCTAAGTGCTCGATAGGATCGGCGGTGTCTTCTTCGATATCAAAATCGAGTTTTGCTGCAAATCGGATCGCACGTAGCATCCGTACCGGGTCTTCACGGTAGCGAGTTTCCGGATCACCGATTAAGCGAATCAGTTTATCTTCTAAATCTTCAATGCCGCCAGCGTAATCATGGATGCTGTAGTCGCCAATGCTGTAGTACATCGCATTAATACTGAAGTCACGGCGCTCAGCATCTTCATCGATGGTGCCATAGACGTTATCTCGTAGCAGCATGCCTTCTTTTGACTGCGCTGATACATTCTTACTTGGCTCTTGGTGGTGACCACGGAAAGTAGCGACTTCGATAATATCGCGGCCAAACATAATATGCGCTAGGCGGAAACGGCGGCCAATGAGGCGGCAGTTTCTAAACAAGTGCTTGATTTGCTCAGGTGTCGCATTTGTCGCGATATCAAAATCTTTTGGTGATTGTTCTAACAGCAAATCACGTACGCCGCCGCCTACTAGGTAAGCGTCAAAACCTGCTCCATGGAGTCGGTATAGCACCTTCAACGCATTATCGCTGATTTGCTTGCGCGAAATATTGTGCTCTTGACGAGTGATAATATTCAGTGCGAGTTCTGGGTATTGGCTTGGTGTATAGTCGTCTTTAGTCATGTGTGCATCTGGCAATTTGGCATTAGCCAAGCTTGCTTTAATTTGGTTATCGTCGCCCAAACAGGCCTAATTTGCGGCTAATGATAGCCTACGTAGCGCCATTTGAGAATCTTGGTGTGATCTCGATCGATGGTGGCAACTGATTAAGCTGCCAATGTCGAGCTCCCCAGTGAATGATTTCATCTAAATCTGCCGTTCTAATGCTCGTATTGAGTTTAAAGCCTAAGAATGCCATTGCGTCGAGCAATGCAGGCTTTGGATTACTAATCTCAATCGCCGGCGCATGGTTCTGTTTCGACAGTTTGTTGCCGTTATCGTCTATTGCTAAAGGGAGGTGAAGGTAACTCACTTCTGGTGTCCCTAACGCTCGATACAAGCTGATTTGTCTGCCTGTTGGTTCTATAAGGTCTGCACCGCGAACCACTTGCGTCACGTTTTGGTCTATGTCATCCAATACTACCGCAAGGTTGTAAGCAAATAAGCCATCACGGCGCTTTATAATAAAATCTTCATGCGCTAAAGCGCTTGGAATCGTCATGGAGCCATGCTTGATATCGAGAAACGATTCGATAGGGTGCTCGACCCTGAGTCGAACTGCGCAGTCGGTTGAGTTCTCAAGCTGCTTACTTCGGCAGGTTCCTTGATAGTAGCCACCTGCGAGTTTGATTTGCTTTCGAGTACATTGGCAGTAATAAGCCAAGCCTGATTCGAGCCATTGAGCAATTTGACGCTGATAAAGCGAGTGGCGCTGACTTTGGTATACCACTTCATCATCCCAATGAAGGCCATAAGTACGCAGTGTCTGTAAGATGAGCTCTGCAGCCCCGGGCATTTCACGAGGTGGATCGAGGTCTTCGATTCTAACTAACCACTTACCTTGTTGCGACTTCGCTTGAAAATAGCTACCTAGAGCGGCAACCAAAGAGCCGAAATGTAGTGGACCTGAAGGCGACGGCGCAAAGCGGCCAACGTAACTCATGGTGTAACAACCTCACATACCATTTCCAATGATGAGTACTCTATAACAGCAGTGTTCATTGGGGATGGCACAAAAACAACAAAAAGGGAGCATAAGCTCCCTTTCTCAACAATCGCTCGGATTAACCTTGCATCTGTTTCTCTTTGATTTCTGCAAGTGTCTTACAGTCGATACAAAGGTCAGCGGTTGGGCGAGCTTCTAGGCGACGGATACCAATCTCAACGCCACATGACTCACAAAAGCCGAAGTCATCTTCTTCGATTTTTGTTAGCGTTTTCTCGATCTTCTTGATCAGACGACGCTCACGGTCACGGTTACGTAGCTCTAAGCTGAATTCTTCTTCTTGCGAAGCGCGGTCTACTGGATCTGGAAAGTTTGCCGCTTCGTCCTGCATATGGTGAACGGTGCGATCAACTTCTTCCCTGAGCTGGTTACGCCAAGCTTCTAAAATCTTTGTAAAATGAGCCGTCTGCTCTGGTGACATGTATTCTTCACCAGCTTTTTCTTGATACGGTTCAACACCTGCGATGGCTAGGATGCCTAGCGCTTTTTTCTTCGATTCTGGCATGCAGCATCTCCTACTAACACCTAGTCAACTGCTTGAGCAGTTAATTTGAGGCGGGTATCTATAGCAAAAAGAACTTAGTGAGGCAAATTCTGAATTGCAAACTTATTGTCAATGTGAAGGTGACATCATTTTTCGCTAGTTATTGATAAACTTAACAGCTGAAACGAGTTTGATTTCAGATTCGGAAAGTTCTGCTTTGTAGCACAGGACTTCCACCCCTTGTTCTTGTGCGATTTTCAGTAAATTTGAATATTTGGCGTCTATATGGTGTGCAGCGGAAACTTTTTCAATCCCTGTATGCAAAACAGTAAATAAAAGTACGGCTCTGCTTCCATTATTCGCCATCTCAGTGAGCTCTCTAAGATGCTTTTGACCGCGAGTGGTGACGGCATCCGGAAAATAGCCCTGTCCGTTGTTATCCTCATCCAATAAGGTGACGCTTTTCACTTCTATATAGCAGTTTGGTTTAGTTTCTGAATTGAGCAAGATATCAATCCGACTATTTTCATTGCCATATTTTACTTCAGTTTGAAGTTGGTCATATCCTGCAAGCTCAGTAATAGTGCCGTTTTCAATCGCTTCGACTGCTAACTGGTTCGCTCTCGCAGTGTTGACACAGATACTATGTCCCTGTTGAGTCTGACTGATCTCCCAACTGTTGGGGTACTTTCTTTTCGGATTATCGGATGTGGAATACCAAATGGTGTTACCCGGTTCAGCGCAACCAGTCATGGCGCCAGTGTTGGCACAGTGAATGGTACGGATTGAGCCGTCGGCCAGTTCGATATCGGTAAGAAAGCGTTTATAGCGTTTTATTAGTTTGGCGGATTCTAAAGATGGATTGAACTGCATTTATCTACTGTTTTTATGTACAATACTTTCAGTATTACACCACAAGGTTTTTGCTTTGTCACAATTGACCTCACAGCAATCGATTTTATCAGACAGCCAAGATGCATTACCGATTCAGTCGGTTATCTCACAATTGCTCTCTAGCGTACAAAATTCCAACCAAGTGATTCTCAAAGCGGCACCGGGGGCGGGTAAGTCGACCTATTTTCCTTTGCAACTGGTGAAAAATCAGTGTGTCGCGGGAAAAATTATCATGCTAGAGCCACGTCGTTTGGCTGCTCGAAACATTGCACAGTATCTGGCTGCTCAATTAGGGGAAAAGGTCGGTGAGCGTGTGGGCTATCGAGTGAGAGGGGACACCAAAGCAGGTCCAAACACGCAGCTCGAAATTGTGACTGAGGGAATCATGACCCGAATGATTCAAGATGATCCTGAGTTAACGGGGGTTGATTTACTGATCTTTGATGAATTTCATGAACGTAGTATCCATGCTGATACGGCATTGGCGTTGAGTCTAGAGATACAAGCTGCGTTGCGTGAAGAGTTAAAGTTGGTAGTGATGTCTGCCACTTTGGACAACGAAGCCCTTCAAGCACTGTTACCCGATGCTAAATACATAGAATCTCATGGACGCGCTTTTGCTGTGGCGCAAAGATATCAACCTTTGAAGCCTAACGAATATCTGCCACAAGCAATGGCTAATCAAATTGAATTTTTGATGGCGAATGAGCCTGGCTCTTTACTGGCGTTTTTGCCGGGAGTTGCGGCAATAAAACAAGTTGAAGAAAAACTCTCTCACTTGAAGAACCAGTATGAAATTTGCCCTTTGTACGGTCAGTTGAACTTTTCTCAGCAGCAAAAAGCCATTGCTCCCGCGGAGCCGGGGCAGCGTAAAGTCGTGCTGGCGACAAACATTGCTGAAACCTCACTAACGATTGAAGGTATTCGTATAGTTGTGGATAGCGGGCTCGAACGAGTCGCTCGATTTGACCTGAAAACCGGTGTGACTAAGCTTGAGCAAGTTAAAATTGCCCAATCTTCTGCTGAGCAACGCGCGGGGCGTGCTGGCCGTTTGGAAGAAGGGATCTGCGTACGGCTGTATTCTGAATCCTCATTGCTTCAACAACCCAAAGTACCAGAAGCTGAAATCCTGCATTCTGATTTGTCTTCTCTTGCGATGGAGCTTGCCCAGTGGGGTACTCGAGATCCTGCGGAATTGTCATGGTTAGATACGCCAGCAAAAGCATCCATGTCTCAAGCGAAACAATTGCTTAAACGGTTGAGCCTGATGGATGAAAACGATCAACTCACGTCGCTGGGGCAGCAAGCACATACTCTTGGTGTCGAGCCGCGGCTGGCCAGTATGCTGACAATATCTGCTCAAATGAGTGAACAAGATACAGGCTTGGTGAGCAATGCTTTGCTTGTTGCCGCGTTAAGTGAAGAACCTGAGCGCCAAGTCAGTGATTTGTTGCAAAGCGTGCATCGTTTTAATGTTGGTAAACACAGTAAACAATCGGTTATTGCGCAGCGAATTAAAAACTTGTCGTCCAAGCTTGCGGTCAAATTTCAAAATGCGTCGATCTGCGACGATTCCATTTCGGTAGTCGCAGCTCTCGCTTTCCCAGATCGTATTGCACAGTTGCGTTCTAACTCCGGGGGGCAGTATTTATTGGCGAATGGCCATGGCGCACAACTACGCGATGAAGATGCCCTGTTTGGCAACGACTACTTAATCACGATTGATTTGTTGCGCTCAGGGCAGCAATCGAGTTTTATTCAGCTAGCAAGTCCTATTGATATTCACTATGTGAAAGACAAACTTCCCAAACTATTCAAACAAACGGAATGTGTAGACTGGGATGAATCGAGAGGGCGATTGGTAGCTGAACATCAGCTGCGCATCGGTCGGTTAGTCATTGAACGAAAAGAGCTGCCAGAACCGAGCCCAGAAAAAATGACGCAAGCTTTACTTAGCTATGTTCGTCGTAAGGGGCTTTCAGTATTAAATTGGAGCGTGTCGTCTCAGGAGCTTTTACAACGGATTCGTTGCGCAATTGATTGGCTTCCTGAACAAGAGTGGCCTGCTATGGATGATCAATCTTTACTAGATGAACTAGAGCTTTGGATTGAGCCTTATATGCAAGGCGTCAATTCAGCGAAAGCACTGAAGAATATTTCGCTAGAGCAGGCTTTGTTGGCTCGGCTTGGCTGGCCTCTGAATCAAGACATAGACAAATGGTTACCAACGCATCATGTCGTTCCTACCGGAAGCAAAAAAAAGATCTGTTATCAACAAGGCTCTGAGCCAATGCTATCGGTAAGAATGCAAGAAATGTTTGGGGAACAAGAGTCCCCTGCCGTTGCGTTAGGTAAAGTTAAATTGGTGGTGGAGTTGCTCTCTCCAGCACAGCGGCCGCTGCAAGTGACTAAAGATTTAGCCGGATTTTGGCAGGGTGCTTATCGTGAAGTACAAAAAGAAATGAAAGGTCGTTACCCCAAACATGTTTGGCCAGATGATCCTGCAAACCATGTAGCAACGACTAAAACAAAGCGACAGCTAGATAAATGACAACGAAGAAAAAGCCTGAAGGCAAAACAAGTAGCAAGAAGACTACAACACGTAAAACCACGGCAGCGCGAAAGCCTGCCAAGCGTAAAACTACCCGAACGAAAAAAACGGCTAAATCAGGAAAGCGCACTTGGCTCAAAGTACTTTGGAGCATTGGCTGGAAAGTCGGTGTGGCCGGTATTGCCATCTTACTGTTTATTGGAATTTATTTAGACAGTGTGGTGAAGCAGCGCTTTGAAGGGCAATTGTTTGATTTACCAACGGTGGTATACGCAAGAATTTTAAATTTAGCGCCTGGCGATAACATCACTATTCAAGAAGTACGCAATGAACTGGATGTACTTAATTATCGTAAGGTAAGGCAGCCTCGTTATGCTGGCGAGTACTCTTCGTCTTCCACTAAGATAGAAATGATCCGCCGTCCATTTGAGTTTTCAGATGGACCAGAGCCCGATCGTCACGTCATGCTTCACTTCGACAGTAGTGGGTTGCAGCGTATTCAGTCGCTAGAGCAGCAAGGCGACTTAGGCTACTTACGCGTTGAGCCTAAGATGCTAGGGATGCTGGAAAAAAACACCGATGAGCAGCGTTTATTCCTGCGTCGTGACCAGTTCCCTGAAGTGATGGTTGATGCTCTGCTTGCCACTGAAGATAGAAACTTTTATCAGCATGATGGTGTGTCACCACTAGCAATAGCACGCGCGATGATAGTGAATGTCAAAGCTGGACGCACAGTGCAGGGCGGTAGCACGCTGACGCAGCAGTTGGCGAAGAACTTATTCTTATCCAGTGACCGCACTTTATGGCGCAAGGTGAGAGAAGCGTATATCGCGATTATTTTGGATTATCGTTACAGCAAAGACCGAATTCTGGAAGCTTATCTCAACGAAGTCTATTTGGGTCAAAGTGGTGGCGAAGCCATTCATGGCTTTGGCTTGGCCGCTAGGCTCTATTTTGGTCAGCCAATTCAAGAGCTGCGTATTGATCAATTGGCTTTGCTAGTCGGTATGGTGAAAGGTCCGTCTTACTACAATCCAGTGCGCTCCCCAGAGCGCGCTAAGCAGCGTCGCGATCTCGTACTGCGTTTGATGATGCAGCAACATACGTTGACAGCAAGTGAGTTTGAGCAAGCGGCCAGTAGGCCTCTTGATATTCAAGCCAACCCTAAAATTGCGAGTCGACAACCGGCCTATTTCCAGCAGTTGAAAATAGAGCTCCGGGAGAAGGTTGGTGATGTGTTCCAATCTGATACCGGCTTAAGAGTATTCACTTCATTAGACCCGGTTTCTCAAGAAAAGCTTGAACAAGCGATCGACCGTAAAATACCCAGCCTTGCAAAAATCGCAGGCAAAGATCTCGAAGCGGCTGCGGTAGCAGTAGACAGACACAGTGGTGAGATTCGAGCGATGGTTGGTGGAAAGCGCACTGGCTATGATGGCTTCAACCGCGCTCTGAATGCGAGTCGACAGATAGGCTCATTGGCGAAACCGGCGGTTTACTTGACGGCATTGCAGAAGCCAGACGAATACACTCTTGCTTCTACCTTGCAAGATAAGCCGATTAGCCTAAAAGGCAGTAAAGGCAATGTGTGGTCTCCGAGAAATTACGACAGGAAATTCCGTGGTGATGTGCCTTTGTATATGGCTTTGGCTAAATCTTTAAATGTGCCGACTGTCCAACTGGGGATGAAGCTTGGTATCCCAAGTGTGGTTAAGACGTTTGAGCGTCTAGGGGTGGATGGCTCAGAAATTAGGCCAGTCCCATCGATGTTCCTCGGTTCGTTTACTCTAACGCCATTCCAAGTGGCACAGATGTATCAAACATTGACCAACTCTGGCAAAAAGGCGGAGCTGTCTGCATTACGTTCAGTGCTCGATATCGAAGGGAATGTGCTGTATGAGTCTATTCCAAGAGTCTCGCAATCTGTTGACCAGCAGGCAGCATGGTTGACGACTTACGCGATGAAGCGTGGTGTATTAGAAGGGACAGGTCGTTATCTCAATAGCCAGTTTGCTTGGGCTGCTTTAGCTGGCAAAACCGGAACCAGTAACGACACACGAGACAGTTGGTTCGTTGGGGTCGATGGACGTGAGGTGACCACCATTTGGTTAGGCAGAGATGACAACAAGCCTACCAAGTTAACCGGCTCAAGTGGGGCGTTGAGAGTCTATGCGGAATACCTTAAACATCGAATCCCAGAGAGACTTACCCTGCCATGGCCAAGTCAGATTACGACGCTAGGCTTTGAAAAAACTGCGCAAGGCGATCTAAGGTTAGATTGCTCAAACAAATTTAAACTACCAGTGTGGGATAAAAGCGGTGCGCTTAAGAAAAGCTGTGATGAACAACCTGCTACTTGGATAAAAAAGATATTCAGTTGGTAGAGTATTCAGTAATATTGAATGAGATACTTTAAAAGGAATTATAACTGCTCGTGATACATTCTTTGTTTACTCGACTTGCCATTTTTGCGTGTGCAGTTTCAACCGTTGCTCATGCTGAACAAGTGAACTCAACGGATAAAGAGCGACCGAAAGTCGCTGTTGTTTTAGCTGGTGGAGGCGCTAAAGGTGCTGCACACATAGGCGTGCTGAAGGCGTTAGAAGAACTGCGAATACCAGTCGATATTATTACCGGCACTAGTATGGGTGCTTATGTTGGTGGCTTATATGCGACAGGCATGAGCGCCGATGAAATCGAGAGTTTTATTTATTCGGTAGAGTGGAATGACGGTTACCGCGATCGAGTGAGCCGTAGCGACCGCCGAGTCAGAGACAAAGAGTACGAAGACAGGTATCAAATCAACACCGATCTCGGATTAAGCTGGGGTGAGATGCGTGCACCTAAAGGTGTTGTGCAAGGGCAAAACATGTTGCGCATTTTGCGCGAGACTTCTGGAAACCTGCCTGCATTAGATTCTTTCGACGAGCTCGCAATTCCTTATCGTTCGGTTGCGACCGATATCATTGATTTAAAGCCAGTCGTATTGGGGAAAGGGCATTTAGTTGATGCCATGATGGCCAGTATGTCAGTCCCTGGCGCTTTACCGCCTTATGAAATTGACGGCCAACTTCTTGTGGATGGCGGCGTCACCAACAATATGCCTGTCGACGTCGCTCGTGAACTCGGTGCAGACATCATTATCGCCGTTGATATCAGTAGTGACTACAAAGACGAAGAAGAATTTACCACTTACCTAACAGTCGCTAATCAGCTTTCAAACTATCTAGTTCGCCGCAGTACCCAGCAACAAGCAGAAACCTTGACCGACAAAGATGTGTACTTGCACCCTGATGTTGGTGGTATGCAGACTACTGAGTTTGCCAAGATGCCCGATGCATACAAAGAAGGTGTTGAAATTGCGATGGAGCAGCAAGAGCGACTAGTGCAACTCTCTGTTTCGAGCAAAGAGTACCAACGTTATGTTGAAGCAAAGCAGCAAGCGCGCAAAAAGCTCACATATGGGGATGAAGTAGTTGTCGACCAAGTCGTGATTAACAACAACACCCACTATAGTGATGAACTGCTCGCGCAACGCCTTAATTTGCAAGCGGGCAAAAGGCACACCACTGAAGAGATCGAGAAAAGCGTCCAAAGCTTATATGCACTCGACCGTTTTGAGTTGATTACTTACGAGTATGCTCAGGACGAAGAAGGCAATAACCAGCTAGTTGTCGATGTAAACGAAAAATCTTGGGGGCCTAATTACGTCAACTTCCGTTTCTTCCTCGAAGATGATTTTAGTACCGATAGTCAGTACTCGATTGGTATTTCGACCAATTTTACTGACCTCAATGACAATGGGGCGGAGCTACGTACCAATCTGGATATGGGTACAGACAAGCTGATTGAAGCCCAACTATACTCTCCTTTACTTTCGAGCCAAAAAGCCTTCACCACGCTAGGCATTAAGTACAGTAATGATAAGCGAAATGCACCAATAGGCGGATTTGAAGATACCAGTTTAGAAGCGACTAAAGACTACTTACCTGTGACTTACACCGAGTGGGGAGCAGAGTTTGCGTTGGGTTACCAAAATGCGCTTTGGAATGAGCTGAAATTGGGGGTTCGCTATGTAGATGGTGAGGCGGAGCTCTCTAGCTTACCGTCTTATCTAGATATGGAGTACAAGCGAATCGGCGGCTTTACCAGTTTCCGAATCGATACTCTGAACGATTTTAGCCTTCCAACTCGCGGCATCTATCTCAACCTCGAATACATGGTTTCCCATGACACAGTGGATGGCAGCACCGCGGGGATTAGTGCTGAAGAATCAGAAGATACTGTGCACGAAATCAGTGCTCGATTCATTGGTGCCAAGAGTATTAAACGCCATACTTTGGTCGCAAATTTAGATTATGGCGTCGTACAGAGCAAGAACTCTTCTGTGCCGATCAACCCGAAAGAAATCGGCGGCTTCTTGAACCTTTCTGGCATTCCTAGAAATAGCTTAATTGGTCAGAATAAGGTGTTTAGTAGCTTAATGTACCGATACCGTTGGTTTGATAATGATTTCGGTATATTTACCTCACCATTTTACGTCGGTACCTCGATTGAATATGGTGGTGTGTGGTCTGATCCTGATATCGACCTCAATGAAGCGCCATTGTATTTGGCGGGTTCGGTGTTTGCTGGGGTAGATTCACCAGTAGGACCTATCATGCTAGGTTATGGCCGTACCGAAGATAATTTTAGCTCAGTATATTTAATTATTGGAACGACGTTTAAGTAGCAAATTTGTCGACTTTATAGTGAAAAATAGTGGGACTTTAGTCTTAAGTTGCTATGTTGGTCAAAATGATAAGATTTTAATTTTAAGTTAAATTTGCTATTCTGCGTTCCACAGTTTGGCCTCTCTGGCGCTGTTTCTCAGTCTAATTGAATGAAAACGCTGGCAATGGAGAGCCAAGTTTCCAAGGATGTTCACTCCTTTCTTTTTATAAAAGCTATTAGAAAAGGAGGAACCGCAATGAGAGGAAAAAGTCGTGCTTGAAGCCTACCGTAAACACGTCGAAGAGCGTGCTGCCGAGGGAGTTGTTCCTAAGCCCCTTGATGCTGAGCAAGTCGCTGGACTTGTTGAGTTACTGAAAAATCCCCCTCAAGGTGAAGAAGAGTTTATTCTTGACCTTCTAGAAAATCGAATTCCACCTGGTGTAGACGAAGCTGCTTACGTTAAAGCTGGCTTTTTAACAGCTATCACTAAAGGTGAAGTTGAATCACCACTAGTAAGTCGCGCGAAAGCTGCTGAACTTCTAGGCACAATGCAAGGTGGTTACAACATTGAATCACTGATTGCACTACTTGAAGATGCAGAGCTCGCACCAATTGCGGTGAAAGCGCTGTCTCACACTCTACTGATGTTTGATGCGTTCTACGACGTTGAAGAAAAAGCGAAAGCAGGCAATGCCGCTGCTCAGCAGGTACTTCAATCTTGGGCTGATGCTGATTGGTTCACGTCGAAAGAAAAAGTGGCTGAAAAAATCACAGTTAAAGTATTCAAAGTTACCGGTGAAACCAACACCGATGACCTATCTCCAGCCCCAGATGCATGGTCTCGCCCAGATATCCCAGTGCATGCGAAAGCGATGCTAAAAATGGAGCGTGACGGTATTAATCCGGACCAGCCTGGTAGTGTTGGCCCTATCAACCAAATCGAAGAACTGCAAAAAGACGGTATTCAGCTTGCTTACGTAGGTGACGTTGTTGGTACAGGTTCTTCACGTAAGTCTGCGACAAACTCAGTACTTTGGTTTATGGGCGAAGATATCCCATACGTACCAAACAAACGCACTGGTGGTGTTTGTTTAGGTGGTAAGATCGCGCCAATCTTCTACAACACAATGGAAGATTCAGGTGCATTACCGATTGAACTCGACGTACAACAAATGAATATGGGCGATGTTATCGATATTTTCCCGTATGAAGGTGTAGTACGTAAGAATGGTGCTGAAATCTCTAGCTTTGAGTTAAGTAAAGTACTACTTGATGAAGTTCGTGCAGGTGGTCGTATTCCACTGATCATTGGTCGTGGTCTAACAAGCCGTGCTCGTACTTCTCTAGGTCTAGAAGAAACAGATTTGTTTGCTAAGCCAATTGATCCTTCTGCTTCAGATAAAGGCTACACGCTGGCTCAGAAGATGGTTGGTAAAGCATGTGGTGTTGAGGGTGTTCGCGCTGGTCAATACTGTGAGCCAAAAATGACGACAGTAGGTTCTCAGGATACTACTGGCCCTATGACTCGTGACGAGCTGAAAGATCTTGCGTGTCTTGGCTTCTCGGCAGACCTTGTGATGCAGTCTTTCTGTCACACATCTGCGTATCCGAAACCAGTTGATGTTAACACTCACCATACGTTGCCAGATTTCATCATGAACCGCGCAGGTGTTTCATTACGCCCAGGTGATGGTGTTATCCACTCATGGCTAAACCGTATGCTTCTACCTGACACGGTAGGTACTGGTGGTGATTCTCATACTCGCTTCCCTCTAGGTATTTCTTTCCCAGCAGGCTCAGGCCTAGTCGCATTTGCTGCTGCAACAGGTGTTATGCCTCTTGATATGCCAGAATCAATCTTGGTTCGCTTTAAAGGTGAAATGAAGCCAGGTATTACACTTCGTGACCTAGTGCATGCCATCCCTTACTACGGTATTAAGCAAGGTCTACTGACTGTAGAGAAAGCAGGTAAGATCAATGAATTCTCTGGTCGTGTACTTGAAATCGAAGGTGTTGAACACCTATCAGTAGAGCAGGCGTTTGAATTATCAGATGCTTCTGCTGAGCGTTCAGCTGCTGGTTGTACGGTTAAGCTTTCTCAAGAGTCTATCGAAGAGTACTTGAACTCTAACATCGTAATGCTGAAGTGGATGATCGCTGAAGGTTACGGTGACGTGCGTACTATTGAGCGTCGTATTACAGCGATGGAAGAGTGGTTAGCAAACCCAGAGCTACTGTCTGCTGACGATGATGCAGAATACGCTCACGTAATTGAGATTGACCTAGCAGAAATCGATCAGCCAATACTATGTGCTCCGAATGACCCAGATGACGCTCGTCTTCTGTCTGATGTTCAAGGTACAGAAATCCAAGAAGTATTCATCGGTTCTTGTATGACCAACATTGGTCACTTCCGTGCCGCAGGTAAGATGCTTGAAGAGTTTAACGGCTCATTGAGCACTCGCCTATGGGTAGCTCCACCGACGAAGATGGATAAAGACCAACTTACCGAAGAAGGCTACTACGGCATCTTTGGACGTGCAGGGGTTCGTATCGAAACTCCAGGTTGTTCTCTATGTATGGGTAACCAAGCGCGTGTTGCTGATAAAGCGACAGTAATGTCTACCTCTACGCGTAACTTCCCTAACCGTTTAGGTACCGGTGCGAATGTTTACCTCGCCTCTGCTGAACTTTCTGCAGTAGGTGCGATTCTTGGTCGCATCCCTACTAAGGAAGAGTATCTAGAGTACTCTGCGAAGATTGATGCAACGGCAGCAGATACTTACCGTTACTTGAACTTCCACAAGATGGGTCAGTACACAGAGAAAGCAGATACGGTTATTTTCCAAGAGCCTGCATAATCGAAAAGCTCTAATGGATTGATACAAAAGCACTTGTGATTTTCACAAGTGCTTTTTTGTTTTAAGGCCCTAGAGAGTTGGCGAGTGAGTCGTTATACTCTGCGCCTATTTTTTCAAGTCGTTTAAATGCCTAGGAGCCAGTATGGAATTTCAATTTACTCGCAATACCCTTATGGGGGAGTACTACGTGAAATGCAGTATGGGTCATGAAGTTGTTGGTCGTTGGCTACAAGAAGAAATTGGTAAGAACCGTAACAAGATAGAAGAAGTGGACCAGCTGATTGAATTGGCGAAAAGTAACCCAGCCCAAGAACTAAAACTACTTGGCACTGAAATTAGCCTATCCATTCATGATAATGAGGTGGTGGTTGAGGAAAATGTCCTCGCTCACGAACAAGAACTAGAAGGTGAGTTTGACTTCTATGATAGTGAAGCAAGCGCCAGTTGCGGGTTGGATGATTTTGAATTGCTGATTGAGCGGTGGATAGACTTTCTGGGTTACTAACCTTCATTAACGCTTTAGATGCTGCCTTATAGTGCAGCGCATTATTATTGTGAAAAGGTCGCACTATTATGGTGCGACCTTTTTTGTTTTTATAAAGGGTTATGTTGAATAAGTATTGATAAACAAAGACTTAACAAGTTGGCACGTACCTTGGATTAATAGAAGTGTTAAAAGGACTACAGCTTCAGAGAGGATGCGATGAAACTAATTAATGCCATTATCAAACCGTTCAAACTAGACGACGTTCGTGAAGCATTAGCGGATGTGGGAATTGAAGGAATGACAGTTTCAGAAGTAAAAGGTTTTGGCCGCCAGAAAGGTCATACAGAGTTGTATCGCGGTGCAGAATACCAAGTGGATTTCTTGCCAAAAGTAAAACTAGAAATTGCGACACAAGCTGAAAACGTCGATCGCGTGATTGAAGCCGTATCTAAAGCGGCGCACACCGGCAAGATTGGTGACGGAAAAATCTTTGTCTACGACCTGAGCCAGGCGGTACGTATTCGTACTGGCGAGATGGACGCAGAGGCACTTTAAGAATTCAAAGGACTGGAGACACTAAGATGGAACTATCAACAACAGTAACGGAATTACGTTACGCACTAGACACTTTTTTCTTCCTCATTTCAGGTGCGTTAGTAATGTGGATGGCAGCAGGTTTTGCGATGCTGGAAGCGGGCCTTGTACGTTCGAAGAATACGACCGAGATCTTAACTAAAAATATTTGTTTGTACGCAATCGCGTGTACGACTTTCTTACTGGTTGGCTACAACATTATGTATGTCGACAATGGAGAAGGCGGTTGGTTACCTTCATTTGGAACATTGATTGGTACACAAAGCGAAGGCGCAGATCACTCACTTGAGTCAGACTTCTTCTTCCAAGTTGTGTTCGTTGCTACAGCCATGTCTGTGGTTTCAGGTGCGGTTGCTGAGCGTATGAAGCTTTGGTCATTCCTTATCTTCTCAGTAGTACTAACTGCGTTTATTTATCCTATGGAAGGTTACTGGACATGGGGCGGCGGTTTCCTATCTGAAGCTGGCTTCAGTGACTTTGCAGGTTCAGGTATCGTTCACATGGCTGGTGCGGCTGCCGCTCTTGCTGGTGTTCTACTGCTAGGTGCTCGTAAGGGTAAATACGGTAAAAACGGTGAAATCTACCCAATTCCTGGTTCAAACATGCCGCTAGCGACATTGGGTACGTTTATTCTATGGTTTGGTTGGTTCGGCTTTAACGGTGGCTCTCAATTGATGGTTTCTGACTTCGAGAATGCAACCGCAGTTGGTCAGATCTTCCTTAACACTAACGCTGCAGCTGCTGCAGGTGCGATCGCTGCACTATTAGTGTGTAAAACAACGTGGGGCAAAGCTGATTTAACTATGGTGTTAAATGGTGCATTAGCAGGCTTAGTGGCTATCACTGCTGACCCACTGTCTCCATCGCCACTTTATGCGGTATCTATCGGCGCAGTATCAGGTGCACTAGTGGTATTCAGCATTATCGGTCTAGATAAACTGAAAATCGACGATCCTGTTGGTGCTATCTCTGTACACGGTGTGTGTGGTTTCTTCGGCCTAATGGTTGTTCCACTAAGCAACGGTGATGCGAGCTTCGGTGCACAGCTATTTGGTGCTGCGGTAATCTTTGCTTGGGTATTTGGTGCAAGTCTAGCGGTTTGGGCTGTACTGAAAGCGACAATGGGTATCCGTGTTAGCGAAGACGAAGAACTAGAAGGCATGGATATGCACGACTGTGGTGTGGGTGCTTACCCTGAGTTTGTCACAGTAAAATAACCCTTCAATGGAATATGAAAAGGCCAGCTCTGCAAAGAGCTGGCCTTTTTGTTTATGGTGCTAGAAGGTGAACTCATTTATTCTTATAGTGAATTTGAATAAAAGATACGTCATGGAGTGATGAATGAAAGTTTGGTTAGTGAGTCTTATCGTTATGTTGTCTTCCAGCGTTTATGCCAGTTCAGAGCTAAACCAAGTAGCAGAAAAACAGCGTGCCGACATTGAACAAAGGATCATGGACAAGCTGTTTGGCACCAGTATAAAGATGGAAAGCAATAAAAAGTATGTAGGTCATGTTCGCCAGATAGGGCAGAGCAATAATTACTTACTAAAGCTCCAAGATCCAAGTTCAGAGGATGTTCACACCCTAACGTACCTTGCTGATGTCGATGCCATCATTGTTGGAGATAGAACTAGCCTGATTCGACTGGATGATAAGTCATCCATCAGTCAAGAATATCAAGCGAGCTACGTAAAGCCGTTACTCGCCAATATTGATTCAAGTGACCTGATTGATATGTCCTCACCTGAATCAGGTGGTGGGGATAAGCTGTATGTCTTTACTGACCCAACTTGTGGCTATTGCAACCGACTGCATCGAGAGATTGCGGAGTACCAGCAACAAGGGCTTTCAATTCAATATTTACCTTACCCAAGAAGCGGTAAAAACGGCGCTGCATATAAAATGCTGGTGAACGCCTATTGCTCAAAGGACCGAAAAGCAGGCTTGGATTATGCGAAAGCAAACCAAAAGCCACCTCAACTTCCAGCGGATATTTCTGCAAGTGAACTGCAAAAGTGTGAAGACATCGTCAACAAGTACCTCACTTTGGGGGCTCAGCTTGGCATTTCTGGCACACCAAGTATTTATGCCGTGTCAGGCTATCAGGTTGGTGGTTATGTGCCGGCAGCGCAGCTGCGTCATACACTTGATCAGTTATAAAGGTCACCGAGTTGAGTGCATGAAAAGTCTTGTTACAAAATAACCACAAAGAAACCAGCCAGCAAAAGCTGGTTTTTTTGTTTACGATCATTGTAATTAAAATATTGATGAATATAATAACGCAACTGATAAACGTTATCATTACGATGTAAAGGACTAAACCATGAAAAAACTGCTAGCTCTATCAGCATTAGCATGTAGCACTCTAGTACCAGCAGCGGCGATGGCTGCTGAAGAAGTGAACGTATACTCTTACCGCCAACCATTCTTGGTTGAACCAATGTTCAATGAGTTCACTAAAGAAACAGGCATTAAAGTAAACGTTAAGTTTGCTAAAAAAGGCTTAGCTGAGAAACTGGCTCAAGAAGGTGAGTACAGCCCTGCAGACGTTATCCTTACTGTGGATATCAGCCGTCTCGCTGAACTAACTGACAAAGGTTTAGTACAAAAAGTCGATAGCGAAGTTATTGAAGCTAACGTACCAGCACAATACCAAGACGACAACAACGAGTGGTTTGCTCTGACAACTCGTACTCGCAGCGTGTACTCGTCACGTGACCGTGTTGGTAAGCTAGGTGATGACTTCACATACGCTGACCTTGCTAAGCCTGAATTCAAAGGCAAGATCTGTACTCGTAGTGGTAAGCACCCATACAACGTATCTCTCGTATCAGCGATGATCGCTCATAAAGGTGAAGCGGAAACGAAAGAGTGGCTAGAAGGCGTAAAGGCTAATCTAGCACGTAAACCACAAGGCAACGACCGCGCTCAAGTTAAAGCAATCAAAGAAGGCCTATGTGATGTTTCTCTAGGTAACAGCTACTACCTAGGTAAAATGGTTAACGATAAAGAGCAAAAAGCTTGGGCTGACGCTGTTTACATTAACTTCCCTGGCCAAAACGCAGAAGGTACACACGTAAACATTAGCGGTATGGCGATGGCAAAATACTCTCCAAACAAAGAGAACGCGCTTAAGCTGATGGAATTCCTAACGGGTGACACAGCTCAACAAATGTACGCTGAAGTTAACTATGAGTACCCTGTGAAAGAAGGCGTTAAGCGTTCTGAACTTGTTGCTTCATGGGGCGATTTCAAAGCAGATACTGTCTCTTTGGATGAAATTGCAGCGCATCACGCAGCAGCAATCAAACTTCTAGACGAAGTGAAATTTGACCTTTAATTGAATCTAGGGGTATAACTGTACCCCTATTTTTTTAAAGGGATATGAGATGTATTTGCAATGGCATTTGTGTTTCATACAGCCTTGTTGTAATTAGGCGATGAAAGAAAAAAATTTCTTATGGAAAACCAGTAGTGCGAGCTTGGCTCTGCTACTGGTTTTGCCGATCTTAGCGATCTTCTATACGGCTATCGGTGACACTGATGATATTTTCCCTCATCTGATGTCAACGGTACTTCCAACCTACACCACTAACACTATTACTCTTGTTGTAGGAGTGATGGCACTTTCCTTGGTGTTCGGTATCCCTAGTGCTTGGTTGATGGCGATGTGCAAACTTCCATCAGAGCGCGTATTACAATGGGCATTAGTTCTGCCTCTTGCGATGCCGGGCTATATCGTGGGATACATTTTTACCGATTGGTTTGATTTCGCCGGGCCGATTCAGATACTACTGCGAGATATGACAGGGTGGGGGCCTGGTGAATACTGGTTCCCTGATATACGTACTTTAACGGGCGCGACGATTGTGTTGGCGTTGGTACTTTATCCTTACGTTTACCTGTTATGCCGCGCCGCCTTCATGGAGCAAAATGTCTCTTTGCTTCAATCTGCTCGATTGTTGAAGTGTTCACCTTGGGAAAGCTTTAGACGAATTTCTTTGCCGCTTGTTCGCCCATCTATCGCTGTAGGCTTGTCGTTGGTTGCAATGGAAACCATCGGCGACTTTGGCACGGTGAACTATTTTGCCGTGAGTACATTGACGACCGCCGTTTACGATACTTGGCTCGGATACTCTAGCCTCAGTGCTGCGGCCAAAATATCTGCGATTATGTTGATATTTGTCCTGCTATTTTTAAGTGCTGAAAGATACAGCCGACGTAAGCAGAAACTCTTCCAAAGCCAATTTAGCAGCCGAGAAGATTTTCGTTATGAACTGAAAGGTTGGAAAAAGTGGACAGCGCTAAGTTGGTGTTGGGGATTAGTCTCGGTGGCATTTATATTCCCGTTACTTCAGCTGTGTATCTATGCTTACAAATACTTCGAACAAAGCTGGACGGCGGAGTTTAAGCAGTACGCAATCAATAGTTTACAAGTTTCGTTCGCGGCTGCATTTATTGGTGTTGCCATTGCCCTTATCGTTAATTTTTGCCATCGAGTGAGCCCAACGCGCCGTAGTTTGGCGTTCATGCGTCTATCCTCGATGGGCTATGCCGTACCTGGAACTGTTTTAGCTATTGGTGTGATGGTGCCGGTACTGTTCATGGATCATTTTGTGAATGATATCGCTAGAGCCATGGAGTGGGGCAGACCGGGTTTGATTTTCTCTGGTTCAATGTTCGCACTTATCTTTGCTCTGGTTGTGCGATTTTCTGCAGTCGCGATCGGCAGTATTGAAAGTAGCCTAAATAAAGTGTCGCCGTCTTTGGATATGGCTTCTCGCACCATGGGGTGTAACTCAAATCAAATGCTCCGTCGGATACATTTACCACTTATTCGTCGTGGAGCATTGATTGCAGGTTTGCTTGTGTTCATAGAGTCAATGAAAGAGCTTAATGCCGCTTTGTTGCTTCGTCCGTTCAACTTTGAAACCTTGGCGACTTATGTATTTAACTATGCTTCTGATGAGCATCTAGAGTTGGCGGCAATGCCGGCTGTACTTCTTGTGTTAGTGGGTTTGATTCCACTTGTTGTTGTTAACCGTTCCTTGGAGCAATCCCACTAATGAGCTGTGCGTTATCAATTCAAAACCTGACATGTAAATATGAGTCTCAGACCATCTTAGAGTCACTATCTTTAAACGTTGAGCATGGCGAGATCGTTTGTTTGTTGGGGGCGAGCGGTTGTGGCAAAACCACTTTGTTGAAAGCAATTGCTGGTCTTTTGCCGTTAAGCTCAGGAACGATGAGCTTAAACTGCATGACCATTGATGATGGTGACAATTGGCTACCTCCTGAGCAACGTAACATTGGCATGATATTTCAAGATTACGCCCTTTTTCCTCATCTCACCGTTGCGGAAAATATCGCGTTTGGATTAAGGAATATCAGCGTACAAGAAAAGCAGGAGAAAGTGAGTGAAATGCTTCACTTAGTACGTCTTGCTGAGTACGGTGATCGCTTCCCACATCAGTTGTCTGGTGGTCAACAGCAGCGTGTAGCCATCGCTCGCTCTTTGGCGTATAAGCCCGATCTCCTATTGTTAGATGAGCCATTTTCTAATATTGATACACAAGTTCGCCATAAGTTGATTGGTGAAATTCGCAAGATCTTCAAAGCGCAAGGTGTGACAGCGATTTTCGTTACACACAGTCGCGAGGAAGCTTTTGCGTTTTCCGACAAGATGGCGGTAATGAATAATGGTGTTATTGAGCAGTACGGCACCGCAACAGAGTTGTATTACCACCCATCGAGTAAGTTCGTTGCAGATTTCTTAGGCGGCGGGAGTTACTTACCAGCTAAACGTATTTCTGAATCTGAATATCAAACCGATCTCGGGGTGGTGGAAGCAAAAGCTCAGCAACATATTGATGTCGATACTCAATGCGAGTTGCTATTGCGTCCACAACACATTCAAATTAGTTCGACAGAAGACAGTAGTGTTCGTGTGCTTGAACAACAGTTTATGGGTGACCATTGTCGTTATGTGATTGATGCGAGTGGCAGTAAATTATTGGCAAGTTCAAGTGAAGCACTGAACCTTGGTCAAATGGTGTCGGTGAAAGTGAACACTAACGGAATCTTAGCCTTCTAGAAAAAAGCCCGGCTTTCGCCGGGCAAGTGTTCTTCACCTATAGGGTGCTCGTAAGAGCAAGTGGTCGGGTAATTACAAAGACAAGAAGTCTTTTACCTGTTGAAGAACACGTTCCGCAGTGTCTTTATCTTGCATTTCTGCAAAAATTCGTAGTAATGGTTCTGTACCAGAGAAACGTGCAATAACCCAGCCGCCGTTTTTGAAGTAGACTTTCGCACCATCTTCGTAGCTGACTTTCTCGATCTCATATTCAAACTGTGGTAGCTGCTTCTCGACATAAATCTTGTCATACAAAGCTTGTTTCTGAGTTGGTTTAAATGTGCAGTCACCCTCTGCGGTGTATGCGTATCCGTATTTACCGTAAATCTCTCCAAGCAGCTCTGATAGTTTTTTGCCTGTCACGGAAATCATCTCAACCAATAGACTGGAAGCGAAGACACCATCCTTGCCTTTAATATGGCCTCGGATGGTTAGACCGCCAGAGCTTTCCCCACCGATGAGGGAATCGTCTGCTTCCATCTGCGAGCTAATGTGCTTAAAGCCAACAGGTACTTCAAAGCTCTTCTCTCCATGATCTGCGGCAATCTTATCGAGAATATGGGTAGTGGCAATATTGCGTACTACAGAGCCTTTCCAGCCTTTGTACTCTAGCAAGTAGTAGTACAACAGAATAAGTACTTCGTTCGGGTGAATAAAGTTGCCTTTTTCGTCGATAATGCCAAGTCTATCCGCATCACCATCTGTACCGATACCAATATCATAACCTTCAGCGGCAACTAAGTGTTTTAGTCGGTACAGAGTTGCGGCACTTGGTGACGGCATTAAGCCACCGAAATCGGGGTTCTTGCCGTCGTTGATCACATCAACATCACAGCGGCCATTGATCAATACAGTCTGTAGAGCATTTTTAGCCACACCAAACATTGGGTCGATTAGCACACGTAAGTTGGCTTTTTTGATGGCTTCGATATCGACAAAATCAATGATCGAATCAACGAATTCGTTCATTGGGTTGATGATGACAACGGCTTGATCGTTAACCGCTTGTTCAAAATCGACAGACTTAACATCTTCTTGTTTCAATACAGAAATTTGCTGCTCAATCTTTTGGGTAATGATTTCGTCAGCGTCACGGCCACCTTCAATGAAGATTTTTACACCATTATAGTCTGCAGGGTTATGTGAAGCCGTGATGCATGCAGAGTATGCACAGCCCATTTCTTTCGCTTTGAACATTACGATTGGGGTAGGAACAAACTTGTCGATAAAGCTGACAGTGATGCTATTCGCTGCCAGAACTTCAGCAAACCATTGGCCCGCTTTGTCTGAAAGAAAGCGACGGTCGTAACCGATAACAAAACCGTTGCCTGCTGCATTCTCATTGTTAATGATGTTGGCAAGTGCCTGCGCTACTAGGCGTACGTTATCTTTAGTGAACTCCTCACCAATGAATGCGCGCCAACCACCAGTACCAAATTTAATCATTTCTCTAATCCTTGTAGAAAAAGGCGCTAAAATTAGCGCCTTATTGATTCTTAGCCCAGAACAACCACTACGTCGTTTACGCTGCCTTCTGTTAGTACAGGAATCGTTCCAGTCACTGCTTCGCCGTTGACGGTGATCGATTTCACTCCCTTACTTACTGAGTCTGGGTTTTGTACTTTGATGTTGTATGTCGCGCCACGCCATTGACGAGTCACTTCAAAACCTGGCCAGTTCGTTGGAATACAAGGGTCGACTGTTAAACCTTCGAAGCCAGTACGTACACCTAGAATGAAGTTGGTCACCGCAAAGTATGCCCAGCCCGATGTACCAGTTAACCATGGGTGGTTAGCACGACCATGATCTTGGTGATCGCGTCCCATGATGAACTGAACGTAGGAGTACGGTTCAGCGATACGCTTTTCGATGATGTCGTTTTGGTTGTAAGGGTTTAGTGCATCGTAGAACTTCATCGCACGATCACCGCGGCCTAGTTTCGCTTCGGCTACCCACGCCCATGGGTTAGGGTGTGAGAAGATGGCGCCATTTTCTTTCACACCTTGGTATACGCGAGTAACGAAACCAATGTCATCATTCGGAGTTGCAAATGAAGGCGCATTTAGATGTAGGCCGTACTCAGAGAACAGGTTCTCATCAACGGCATCCATTGCTTTTTCACCACGTTCTTGAGATACCGCACCTGATAAAACAGCAAGTGTGTTTGACTCTAGGTGAATACGACCTTCGGTTTGTTGAGCAGTACCGATCTTATCGCCATCTTTAGTTAGGCCTCGGATATACCAACCACCTTCGTCATCCCACAGGTGAGTCTCACACGCTTCACGAACGTTGGCTGCCATCTCTGTGTATTTAGTTACGTCCGCTTCGTTTCCACGGAATTTCGCTAGGTCAATAAACTCCTGTAGTGCCCAGAAATGTAGGAAAGACACCATTGAAGATTCACCGCCGCCTAAGTTCAAGCAGTCGTTCCAGTCTGCACGTAGACCTTTACAGATGCCTGTTTGTCCTACGTACTCTGCCGAGAAATCGAGCGCTGCTTTCATGTGCTCATAAACAGTCGCATCACCACCATCTGCGTATGGAATGACTTCGTCAAAGAAGTGATGTTCACCAGTTTCCATTACGTACTTACAGATGGTTGGGACAATCCAAAGATGATCGTCTGAACAGGTATCTTCAATACCATGAATTTTATCGTCATCTGATGGTGTAGGTACAACCGTTGGAGACTTGGAAGGCTCAACGTCTGCTTTCTCAGGATCAAACCAGTCAGGATCGAATAAGTGCAGGCCATAACCGGCTTTTACTTGTCCACGAAGTAGGTCAACGATACGTTTTCGGGTCATTTCTGGGTTAGCATGAGGAACCGAAATCGCATCTTGGGCAGTATCACGGTAACCAAGGCCAGTACGTCCACCGACTTCAATGAATGATGCAAAGCGAGACCAAACCACACAAGTTTCTGCTTGGTATAGGGTCCAAGCATTGATCATCGTGTCTAGACCTTCGTTTGGAGATTTTACTTGGAACTTGTCACAGCGCTCATCCCAGTGTGCTTTGATGCCTGCAAATGCAGCGTCAACGTTGGCTAGGTCTTGGTATTTCTCACGCAGGCGAGCACCATTGCCTTTACCAATACCTAGTACGTAAGCAAAACGAACTTCTTCACCTGGTTGGATAACAAATTGTTTGTGCAGTGAACCACAGTGGTTGTAACAAGTTTGAGCAGAGTTAGTACATTTACCTTGTTCAACTGCGATTGGGTTTGCTTCGTCACGGTATAGACCTAGGAAGCTGTCACGTTGACCGTCGTATGAGTCTGGGTCGAATGTTGATGCTAGGTAGTAGAAACCTTCGAAATCATTGGTGTTGTAGTACAAGTCATACTCGATAACACCATCTTTGTATTCAGTGCCTGCAGAGTAGAGAGACATCTGATGGTTTTGGTTATCAGAGGCAATATGGCTAAATGAAAACTCGACAAACGAAAATGCACTGATAGTGCGTGGTTTGTCCGAGGTGTTTTTGATCACGACATCCCAAACTTCCGCATCTTCGCCTTTAGGAACAAATAGCGTCTTAGTCGCAGTGATACCGTTGTAGTCACACTTAAACTTAGAGTAAGACAGGCCATGACGAACTTCATAGTTTGCTTCATCTAGGCTTTTAGCAACAGGTTGCCAAGAGATAGACCAGTAATCGCCTGTTTGGTCATCTCTCAAGTAGACATAGTGTCCAGGGCGATCAAAGGTCGCATTCGGGCGAAATTTGGTCACACGATTGTATTCAGGTGAATTGTAGAACGAGTAGCCACCCGCGTTGTGAGAAATTACCGTACAAAACTTCTCGGTACCTAGGTAGTTAGTCCATGGAGCGGGTACGTCTGGGCGAGTGATGACGTATTCGCGATTCTCATTGTCGAAATAGCCGTATTTCATTGTTCTTTCCTTTTAAATAAGTTGTGAATGTCACAACCAAAATTTTGCTAGTGAAAACCTCTAAGAGTGCAAACACTCTTTGGCTTGTTGTTTATTTCCACGGTGAACGGTAGTTGATGCCTTGCTTGTTAAGCAGCGACAAATGCCCTTTCAAACGTGATAAGTAATCTTCCCAATTACGCTGAGTATTCTGCGTCCAACATGCCTCAGCAATTGCTGTAAGCCTTGGGAATATCATGTAATCCATACGCTGTTGGTTGTTGACGATTTCACACCACAGAGCACACTGAATGCCGAGGACGCGTTTTTTTATCGGGTCTTGGTCATCGAGTTCGGCCAGTGGCTCATACCGATAAGCATGTTCTAGTGGGATCACGTTAGCCCAATCAACTCCCGGTTCTTCAGGTGCGTAGTCCTGAGCCATATCAAGGTAGGTGTATTGTCCTGGCTGAAGAATGACATCGAAGCCTTGTTTAGCGCATTTCAAAGCTGCTTCTTCACTTAACCAAGAGTAAATCACGGTATCTTTACTTACTTTGTCTCCATGTTGAGCTTCTTCCCAGCCAACCATTCGTTTGCCGAGTGAGCGCAGTTTTTTCTCTGCGTAACGTAGTAAATGTCCTTGAAGCTCTTTGGTGTCGCTGTAGCCATGTTCTTGCATAAGTGCTTGGCACTTTTGGCTTTCTTCCCAAACCCCAGATGGCACTTCATCAGCGCCAATATGAACCCATTTTGATGGGAACAATTCAGCCACTTCTTCCAGAACTTTATCTAGGAATAAATAAGTGCCAGGAAGTGCAGGAGAGAGCACGTTGTCGTTGTAGTTTTGGATACTGCGATATTGTGAGTGGTCTTCATCATCGACCAATAAATGAGGCAGTGACTTAATCGCCGCGCGGCAGTGTCCTGGTACATCAATTTCCGGAATGATGGTAATACCACGCTGCTCGGCATAAGCGACGACTTGTTTGATTTCTGCTTGGCTATAGAAGCCGCTGTACTCTTCACTGATCGTACTAAACTGAGGAACTAAAGGGCTACCCACTGAGCGTGTCGAACCCACTTGGGTTAGTTCCGGAAATGCTTTGATCTCGATACGCCAACCTTCGTCATCGGTTAGGTGCCAGTGGAAGGTGTTAAATTTGTAATGGGCCAAGTTATTGATTAAACGCTTTACACGCTCTACAGGGTGAAAGTGTCTTGAACAATCTAACATCATGCCTCGGTACTTAAACCGAGGAGAATCAACGATCTTGAGGTAGGGAATTGTGAGTTGGTTAGGCTCAGCGCAACGAGTTAGGGCCTGGAGTAACGTCGCGCTCGCGTGAACAAAACCGCTCGCAGACCCCGCTTCTAATCGGACACCAAAGCGGTCGACGATGAGCTGGTACTCACCTTCATCCAGAGTGGGGTTGGTTCGATATAATATGTCGCCTTTACCTATCGGCTTCATTTTAAAGTCAAACAGTGAAGACAATTCTTGCTGTAACCAGTTAGCGGCTTCTTCCGCTCCTGATGCCTGTAGCGTGATTTGACTGTCGTTTGAAAGCGTATATTGCCCGTCATAAATCTCGTATTGATTCGGCTTGGGAATAATATTAAGAGTGGCGGCATCGACAGGTGTAATGTGGGTCCTTTCCTTGTATGGCGAAGCCAATACGATAGGAGTGACAACTACTGGGTGGCGAGCACTTGAGTTGTTGAACTGTATAAAGGCATCTTTGATTCCATCGGTGTAGAAACGAAGCGGTGCGGTTGTAATGCTAAATTCGCAGTAAAAATGTGCATTGGCCTTTAGATGTGTGTTGTTTGGCTCAAGAGTACAGAAGCTGCCAACTTGAGAAAGTGCGGCATTCGTAACACTATCTGGAGAGATGAAGCGATCAATGACAAATGTCAGTGACCAGTTATGGATGTCCTGATCACTTAAGTTATGGACGGTTAGGCCAAAGCGACAAAATTGCTTTTGTTCTGATACTACGGCCAAATCAACTCGGAAACTCATATCAACCTCAATACAAATTGTGTTCAGGTTTACCAGCGATCATTATTCCACCTTCAATTGCATCGAACTGAGGGGAAACAATCCACTGTTGAACTGGTGGGGAAAGCCAAGCAAGTATACGCTCAGCGATACTGCCCATTAGGCAGATGCGGTTAGCGCCTTTACGATGTAAAGCGACTAGGAACATCTCGATGTCCGCTGCCGTTTGCTGCAGCATATCGATAGCAAGGTAGTCTCCATTTTGGGCATGCTCAAAAATGGCTGGTGAAAATTGTCCGTAGTCTTTCGGAATTGCCGTTTTAGACCAAGCGACGATATTGTCTACATCATCTGAAAAGTGCTTCATGACATACTGAGATAGCTGGCAGGGCTCACCAATTCCGTCTTGAATCAGTAACACTTTCTGAATTAGGCGTAGCCCCATTACTGCGCCACCACCTTGATCTGAAATTGGGAATTCTCGTCCCCCAACCACATGCTGCTGCCCTGAATTGAGGTAGATGCCGCATGAACCTGTACCAGCAATCATGATCGCGCCATCATCACCGTTGTGAGCTCCAATACAGGCGCCGTAAGCATCGGTATTGAGTGTCATGCTCGCAAAAGGGTGTGCTTGTGACATGAAGTCTTGCCATGCCGACTTCTGTTCTGCGCCAGCTAAGACTAATCCAAGGTGCATCGCGCAGAAATCTTTATCTGATAACCCGCCTTTTTGTGCTGCTTGAATGATGGCCTCTTGAATTGAAGCCATTGCGGTATCAACACCAAGCAGAATGTTAGCGCTGCCACTCTTCGCTTCACCGATTAGCACACCATTTTCATCTCGTATTCTTGCTCGGCAAGAAGTGCCGCCACCGTCTATTCCAACATAATAAGTCGCCATAATTACAGCTCCTCTTGTGGTGTCGAGACATGCTGGTATTGAGCCATAATGGCTAGTAGGTACCAGGCTCCATGAGGAATCCATTGCTCTCCCCAACGCCAGTTTTGTAACATGTCATCTTTTTGCGCTGGTGGGTTAAAGGCGATGTCGGCTTCGTTGGCGAATCCGGCCGTAATACCATTACATACACCACCTTTAGCATTGAAGAACCCTAGCTGTGGTAGATAATCTGGGTTGTTATGTCCATGGCCATCTAGCATGCACATATCATATGGGTTTAACCCGACAATCCAGTTCAGAGAGTTTTGTGCAAATATTGCTAGCTGTTGCTTGAGTGCGTTATCTGATATTACCGTTTGTGCCATGTATGCCATGCTTGCTAATGATGCAATGCGAGCATTTTCACCCTGCCACCAGTAGCCACTTTCGTTGTTGTGAGCGATAAAGAAAGCATCTTGCTTGGGCCCGTCAACTGGCTTGATGTACTGGCGAGGGTAGCCAAATGGGTTAGTGACTTTTTGAGAAATGGTCAGTTCAAACTGGCAGGCTGACTCAATGGCGCGTTGTGTCTGCGCTGATAGTTCACTGTCGGTTTCAATGTTTAAGTACTGAATGAGTGCGATAACAGGAAGGCCAGCTTCAGCTGCATGGTAGTACGGTCGGCTACCATCACTGGTGGCCGACCAGAATCCTTCAAATTGCTCGTCCGACTGTTGGCGCGATATTAGTCGTATAGCCCACTCTCTAGATTCAGCTAAATATTTTTGATGTGAGGTGCTACGGTACAGTTCTACCGCTGCCAATAATGCGCAATATTCATCAATGATATTTTCTTGATTATCATTGAGGTAATGTGTGTTGTACTCCTTTAAGTGCCAGTAACCCAGTTCGGCCGCAGAGAGATATTCCAGCTGAGTAAAATCGCCATGAACATCTAATCGTGCAGCAGAGGCTAGGGCTGCAATTGATACGCCGCCACCTTGTCGAAAACCAGCCTGAAAATCATCAGACTTATGGCCATCTTGGGTAGCGTAGGCACAGATCTCCCGTTGCTTTATGTCTTTGCTCCATTTGTCAAAGACTGTCATGTAGAAAAAACCCTCAGAATTTTGCATCCGCACTAAGAAGTCAGCACCAAACAAAGCCTCTTCCTTAAGGCGGGTGCGAGAAAACGGTGCAAAATCTGAGTGGTTTTGTAAAAGCTCTAATCCCGCAAGCATGTTCCACACCACCATTGGTGTTTGCTGAGGGTTAAGAAAATTAGAATAAGAGAGGTGACTGAGGTACTTGCTCACGTCACCAGAAGCATCGTACCAGCCGCCACGCACATCGGCAGTGGTATTTGTGCCTAGCAGCGGTACTTGCTTATCTTGTTGGTCAAAAATCCCGCCACAACGTTGGGACTTAAAGTAATGTAAAACATCTGAGAAAGTGTTGTGCATCAATAGCCCGTTGCTGATTTCAAAGACTTCAGAACGAATGTTATCGAAGCGAATATAGTATTGCCCGGGTTGGTGGAACGTTGAAAAGTCGGCGGTATAGAAGTTTCCTTGGTGCCACTCGGCCACAGTGCCATGCTTCTCGACATCGATATTAGAAACCGTTTGATGGCTATTAGCACATACCAGCAAAGCGCTGTAAGACGAAAGACGAGGCTTTTTCGTCATGATAATCGCTTGTTTGGGGCCTTGGGTTTCATAACCTATGTGGTTAGTGAGTAGCAGCATCAACGTTCTCCGGGAATCTATTATTATTTTTGTTTTGGAGCCAGGTTCGCTGGCTCCAGTTTTTGTGACTTTAAGTTTGGTATTGCTTAGTTTTCGTATAAATAACAACGCACAAAGTGGTTGTCAGATAGCTGAGTAACCCCAGGTAAACGCTCACGACATTTATCTGTTGCATGCGTACATCGGCCGGCAAATGGGCAGCCTACTGATTCAGGTGTCCACAACGGAATCTCACCTTTATTACCTTTTAGCTTTTCATGAATAGACTTACTTGGATCAGGCACAGCAGAGACAAGAAGTTGGGTATAAGGATGCTGAGGATCGTGGATGATCTCTTCAGTGTCCCCCCATTCGACCATGTGGCCGACGTACATGACGGCAAGATCTTCTGCGATATAACGAGCGGTTGCGATGTCGTGTGTGATGTAAAGTAACGACATTTGCTTCTCAAACTTCATCTCTTCCATCAAGTTGAGTACGCCAGCACGAATCGATACATCTAGCATCGAGGTTGGTTCGTCAGCCAGTACGACCTCTGCTCCCACAGCGATGTTACGCGCTAAATTGACACGTTGACGCTGGCCACCTGATAGTTGGTGAGGGAACTTTGCAGCAGTCTCTTTTGGTGGGATTAGGCCGACTTGTTCAAGAAGGTCATATACGCGTTCTTCTAGCTCTTTTTTGTTGCCAGGAGACACCTTCTTATGGATAAGAAGTGGTCTCGCAATATGGTGGAAGATATTGTGCGTTGGGTTGAGTGAACCAAACGGGTCTTGCCATACCATTTGCACGCCTTCACGGTAGTGCATTAGGTCTTTTTTAGCCGTGATATCTTGGATATCACGTCCTTTGTACTCAATGACGCCATCTGTTGGGGCGTACATCTTTGCAATCATTTTTGCAGTGGTGGATTTACCAGAACCAGATTCACCCACTACAGACAGGCCACGGCCTTTGTACATTTTGAACGACACGTCGTTGATTGCACGCATCTTACTTTGTTTAATTGAGTTACTGTTTAGAGGAAAGTCTTTTACGACATTTTTCCCTTCGATAAGTAACTCGCCATACTGTTTGCTCATAATTGTCTCCAGAAACTATTGCTTCGTTATCTTTCTTATTGCTGTTTACACTTTTGCTTGAGCAATTGGCTCACCGTAAAGGTGGCAGTTGGATAAACGGTTTGGCTCGATTTGACGCAGGCTAGTTGGTACTTTGGTACAGGCTTCATGTACTCGGTCACAACGCGCTTGGAAGCGACAGCCTTGCGGGATTTCAAGTAAGTTCAGTGGATTACCTGGAATACCAGTTAGCTTAGTTTTCGGGCCGGTTAGTGGAGGGAAAGAGCTACCCAACCCTTTGGTGTAAGGGTGGTATGGGCTTTGTAGAATCTCTTTCGATGGAGCGACTTCAATTAACTCACCTGAGTACATAATGCCGATTCGGTCTGAGAACTCGACCATCAACGATAAATCGTGAGTGATGAATAAGATCGAGAAGCCAAACTCTTCTTTTAGCGCATAAATTTTTTGTAGAATTTCACGCTGTACGACTACATCTAGTGCCGTAGTTGGCTCATCCATAATGATCATTTTCGGGTTTAGAGCCAATGCAATTGCGATCACTAGGCGCTGACGCATACCACCAGAGAACTGGTGTGGGTAGTCATTCAAGCGGCTTGGGTGAATATCAACAATTTCTAACAAGCCTTCAGCGCGACGTTTAGCTTGTTCACGCGTCATACTGGTGTGGCGCATAATTACGTCACAAAATTGCTCTTCCATTGTCAGTACTGGGTTCAGAGCGTTCATCGCACTCTGGAATACCATCGACATTTCGCTCCAGCGAAACGCTTGCATGCGTTCATCGCTGTATTTAAGGATATCTTCACCATTGAAGATAACCTCACCACCGGTAATAAACGCAGGCGGCTTATGTAGACGCATTAGTGAGAATGCGACAGTGGATTTACCACAACCTGACTCACCAGCAAGGCCAAAAACTTCACCTGGCGCTAGATCGAAACTCACGTTGTTACATGCGCGGACATCGCCCGCGTCTGTAATGTAGTCAACACATAGGTTGCGGATAGAAATTAGTGGTTCAGTCATGGTTATTTATCTCCGCTCCAAAGTGCATTTTGAGGTGCTAGTTCTGGTTCACGCTCAGCTTTGTCTTGTGATGCTAGCTTTTTCCAACGCTTCATACCTTTGTGAGAACGAAGCTGCGGGTTAGCGATTTCATCGACCGCAAAGTTAAGTAGTGCAAGACCTGTCACGAGAATAGTTAGGGCTAGACAAGGAGCCAGTAATTCCCACCAAGCGCCAATAAGCATTGATGATGAGGTTTGTACGTTGTACAGCATGATGCCCCAGCTAATAGTGTTCGGATTACCTAGGCCAAGGAATGACAAAGTTGCTTCCATCATGATTGCGTACATTACCGAGCCGATGAAACTTGCGCCCACAATAGAAATCAGGTTTGGCAAAATCTCTACGAAAATGATACGGAATGAAGATTCACCAAGCACTTCAGCTGCTTTAACAAACTCTTTTTCACGTAGAGCTAAGGTTTGCGAACGAACTACACGTGCGCCCCAAGCCCAGGACATAAAGCCTATGACCAAGGTTATAGTGAGTGGCCCTGCCTCACCGATAAATGCCGCTACGACGAATAGGAGAGGGTACTGCGGAATAACCAGCATGATGTTCATGGCTGCGGTCAACACATCATCGACTCGGCCACCAAAGTACCCCGCAGAAACACCGATTACTGTTGCTAGGAAACATACCGTGATACCCGCACCAAAGCCTACGGCTAATGAAACGCGTGCTCCGTAAGCTACCTGTGACCATACATCGCGACCCATACGAGTTGTACCCAATACGTGATCTTGTTTCTTAGACATGATCAAAGTACGACGGTCCGTTGCCAAGTTTTCAGCGATGAACCCATTTGGGTTGTCCTTAGCAGCCTTAGTTACGAAGGCTGGATATTCATGCGGGTTGCCCGTACGTTTGTCTGGAGCGTGTTTAGTAATCAGTGGAGCAGCCAGTGCTATAAAGATGAATACCGATAAGATGACAACGCCCGTTAGTGCCATTGGGTTACGCCAAATTAGTTTAAGAAAATCTTTCATGATTATTTACCTCCCTTACGTAGGCGAGGGTCTAGAACAACATAAAGCATGTCGGCAACTAGGTTAAAGAACAGCATGAATAGCGTCATGATTAGTAGTTGACCTTGAAGTACTTGGTAGTCACGAGCGTTTATCGCGTTGAATAGAACACTGCCTAAACCAGGGTAGTTAAAGATGATTTCGATAATCAGCTGACCACCAATAGCCATACCTAGTGACATAGAAAGAGCGGTAACACTTGGTAGTAGAGCATTACGTGCTGCGTAGTTGAAGACAACTCGGTTTTCGCTTAGGCCTTTGCCTTTCGCCATAGTGATGTAATCTTCAGCGAGTAAGTTGATCATGTTGTTACGCATGTTCACCAAAAAGCCACCGACTTGAACAATCGATGCACAGATTAAAGGTAGAATTGCGTGGTAAGCGACGTCTTTGATGAACTCCCAACTTGTCCAATCTGGAGTAGTACCTGCCGTATATGCATAACCCGTTGGGAACCATTTCAGCCCAATGGCAAAGGTAAATAGCGCGATCATAGCGATTACTACTTGAGGAACCGCTTGGAGAATAAGCATGCCTGGCGTTACAAAGGCATCGTATTGACTGCCACGTTTCCAAGCAGCAAAAATGCCTAATATTGAGCCAAGAGAGAAAGAAAGAATTACTGCTGTACCCGCTAAAAATAGCGACCAACCAAACGCACTACCAAGTAGCTCGTTTACAGTCAGTGGATAAAACTTGATTGAAATACCAAGTTCCCAACTCAGAATACTTTTCATGTATGTTAAGTATTGAACCCAAATAGGGCCATCAACGAAACCAAGTAGTTGTTTCATTGCTTCAATACGTTCTGGAGTTACCTGAGTAGTCGCGTTTGCGAACATCATGGTAACTGGATCCCCGGGCATTGCGCGCGGAATAATAAAGTTAAGCGTTGCAGCAACTAAAAGCGCAACCAAATAAAATGACAAACGTCTTAAAAAATAACCCATAACTCACACCTTACTCACCCAGATTTTTCCCTGTTTCTGGTTTCAGGTCGCCCCTAGCGAAAATTTAGAGCGAAAAATCCCCTGACGACGAGCGCCACATAACGAATATCAGCAGGGGATTTTAATTGCGGCATACGGAATGTATGCCGCGAGGAATGAACTTCTACTTACTTAACTGGTTTTAGGTCCAGTACGTGTAGTAGACGCTCAGGGATACCAGCCCAGATGTTTGGACGGCCCTTAGGATTTTCTTCGTTCCACCAACCAGTGAATCGTGTTGTATTGTATTGGTACATGTAAGCACCAGACATTACAGGGATTGTTACTTGGTCAGCTGCGATGATTTTCTGAATACCGTGAGCGATAGCTAGCTGTTCGTTCTTGTCAGCTGTTTTGTAGAAGCTGTCTAGAAGGTTGTCTAGTTTCTCGTTCTTGTAGAAGTGCATCGCGAAGCGAGGCATACCTTCACCACCTTGTAGTGAAGAGTTGTATGCACTGTTCCAGTATAGGTGTGGATCAGCACCGTGGAAGTAGTTAGTGTATGCAACGTCGTAAGTACCTTTCAGCATTGCTTCGTTGTATACAGCGAAGTCTGGAGTTGCCGCTTTCGCTTTGATACCTACTTCAGTTAGCTGTTCTACTGCTAGCTGTACAGTGTTGTTGAAGTCAGTCCAACCGTTTGGAGATTGAATTGATAGCTCAAACGTTTTACCTGATGGAGTGTCAACAAAGCCATCGCCATTTACGTCTTTGAAGCCTGCTTTAGCTAGTAGAGCTTTAGCGCCTTCAGCGTTGTAAGTGTTGAAACCTTTGTATTCGTTGTGAGTTTTCTCATCAGACCAAGCTTCGAATGCGTAGCCAAGACCAGATGCGAAATCATTCACAGTACCACCACCGTAGAACGCAATATCGATGATAGTTTGACGGTCAAGTGCCATTGAGAACGCACGACGGAAGTCTACGTTAGTTAGCGCTTCGTTTTTAGCAGAATCTGGGTTCTTGAAGTTTACTACGAATGCTTGAGTACCTGCTGGTGGGTACCAGTAGTGGTGCTTAGGACTTGCTGCTGCGTAAGTACGATCGATATCTGGTACGAAAGAAGAAGTCCAGTCTAGTTCAGAGTTTACAATCTTACCCAGTAGTTGGTCGTTGTTAGCAATCTGAGGAACACGTAGACAGTCTACGTCTAGGTTTGCTGCATCCCAGTAGTTAGGGTTTTCACACTGGATGTAAAGCTGAGGAGTGAACGTGTCAATCTCTGTGAAAGGACCAGTACCTACAGGGTTTTCGTTAGTAAAGGTTGTTGGATCTTTTACGTCTTTCCATACGTGCTCAGCTACGATTGGAACTAGAGAGATTTCGTATGGTACGTTTGAGTTTGCTTCAGTTAGACGGAAACGAACTTGGTAATCGTTTAGCTTCTCAACGCTAGTGACCCACTTGTTGATACCGCGTTGATCAAGTTCTGGCTTGTCTTTTAGAAGGTTGTATGAATATACAACGTCGTCAGCAGTGAAGCTTTCGCCATCAGACCACTTAACGCCTTTACGAATGTCAAAAGTAACACTCATTAGGTCGTCAGACATACGGAAGTCTTCTGCAAGACGCATCACTGGAGTGTTACCGTGCATCTCGTTAAATACTACTAGCGGCTCATAGATGAAGTCTGTAGTAGTACGTAGGTTAGTTGCTAGGTACGGGTTAAAGTTGCGTACCATTGTAGGGTAAAAATCCGGTACGATTGTTAGTTCACTACGTGCTGCGGCTGGCGCTGAAACACTTGTTGCTGCAGCTGCAATTACCGCTGCTGCTAGTGCTGTCTTTTTAATATTGGCAAGCATAGCTGTTCCTTACTATTTGCTTTCATTTCACTAATGGATATGAATGTCATCAATTGATTAACACTCTCCCAAGGCCTACCTCTTTTCACAAAATCAATCGGAGGAATTGAGCTGCTAGAGTGGCCTGTAGGCCTTCGGCATGAGTAAGAAAACACCTAATCCGCCAATTAAGCAATTTCAATTCCCGTTAAAAACGTTAAAAACACTTAGCGCGTCGTCATAAACGTTAAAAAATGGCTTAATGAGTGCTTTGAGCTCAAAATTACGTTAACGATCTAGCTCTCATTTTAAAAGCTTTCTGCCTTTGTTTGTAAGTGGTTGCTAACTACTTGTCCTTTTATTTACCTTGTGTTTTATGTTTTCTTTTACTTAATGAGATCGCGCTCACTTGTACGTTGTGACGTTAATTTAAAGGTGGAAATTATATCTGCCGTATTGTTGTGATTCGGTTCGCAATATGAGCCTAATAGTAGTTTTTGGATAGCTATATTATCCAAATAAATCGAATTCTGCTGAATTACAGCGAGTGTTGGAGGCCTAATTAGAGGGTTAATTTACGGCGTAAAACAACGCTATTAGACAGCAATTGGAGTCAATAAGGTGATGCTTTGATGAGTACGTAGCAGCAAGTGTATTGAGTGATTTACATACAAAAAAGAGAAGCTAAGCGATAGGCACTTAATTGGGGGCCTTAGAGCATGTTGGCCTCAAAACACAAAAAAGCCAGCATAGAGCTGGCTTTTAGAGAGTGAATCTTGGCGAGTTATCTAGGTAGTTAGTAGGTGTTGTAGTTTGTCCCTTAAAGCGATGATGTGAGAGCGTTCAGGGCTCTGTTCTTGGCAGTGCTCTAGGATGTACTCGAGTGAGCTCAAAACGGTTCGCCAGCGCGGAGTTTTCGGCAGTGTTTCAATACGTAGGTACTTATCCAGTGTACGAGTTTGGAGCGTACTTCTATCTAAGTAAACGCGCCACAATCCACTTTGTTCGGCGAAGTTAAATTTGCTCTGACCGGTGGTTCTCTCCCAGTATGAAATCGCACTTGTCATGGCATCGACTAGTACTTCTCGCATGATGTCTTGCTTAGATTTATTCTCGTCGGTAGCTTTATCTGCAATACGAGTGAATTCGCCACCAAGCTCTTTTAGCTGCTGCAGTTTCCCTTTATCTCCTTCAAATGCGTAGCTAGAGAGCGCTTCAATCGCGGTTTCTAGATTATTAATGCGTGCCGCATTAACGCTCCCACCAACGTTGAAGATATACATAGCTTTCAGTCCTGAAGCTTCTGGCAGCTTTAGAATATCGGTCGAGATATGTTGGCGAATGTCTTCTACATAGATATCGATATCACCACAGTAATGCTCTTGTTCGACGGTAAGGTATTTGGGTGCAATAAGCTCTTCTGCACTTGAGCGCTTAAGCTGTTCATGGCTACGTTTAAACAGCTTAGAGGCTGCATCATTAGCAAACTTAACCTTATGGTCGTCTCGAACACAGATAATGGCCTCAGGTGCTGATTCTAGTTGTTCCAGCAGCCTTCCCTGTGTCTCGAGTAAGCTTGCTTCGACCATGGCTCGATGTTTTAGCTCCAACTGTAGTTGGTCGTTTTCGATACGCCTTTGCTCGGCTTTACTTGCTGTTAAGTGCGCGACGATTCGAGCCGCAAGTTCATGCTTGTTAAATGGTTTAGATAAATAGTCATTGGCTCCGGCATCAAAACCTCGAATCCGGTCATCAGTTTGATTTAGCGCTGTTAGCATGATGATCGGCAGACTTGCATGATCATACTGTTCGCGCAGTTTCTCACATACGCTATAACCGCTCATGCCAGGCATCATAATATCTAACAGCAGCAGTTCTGGTTTTTCTTTCTCGACCAACTCAAGCGCTTCGTAACCGTCTTTTGCTGTCCTGACGCGGTAGCCTTCTAAACGTAAGAAGCTATCGAGTACCCTTAAGTTAACTGGCTCGTCGTCTGCGACAAGCAGTAATGGGCCTTGTGGGTTTTCAGGGAGCGAACCTTGGCTAGGTAGTTCTATTTCAGATGAATCTGGCGCTTGGAAGTGTGAAGGTTCATGTAGGCTAGCCTCATTAACTTCCGCTTCGGAAGCCAGAGGCAAGGTGAAGCTGAAGGTCGTACCAACCATCGGCTGGCTGCTGACATAGAGTGAACCTTGCATAAGTTCAATCAGCTGGCGACTGATAGATAAACCGAGTCCAGCACCTTGGCGATATCGACTTGAGTCGCTTCCCGCTTGAATGAGTGGTTCGAAAATGTGTTCTAGTTGGTCGGCTGGGATGCCTTGTCCGGTATCAACCACTTGTACACGTAGTTTTTCATCGACGATAGTGGTGGAGATAACAATCTTACCTTCAGAAGTGTACTTAATCGCATTGCCGATGAGGTTATAAAGCACCTGTTCCAAACGTTGAGGGTCTGCTGAAACCCAAATACTTTCGTCTGGAACTTGGTTAATGATTCTGATTGGTTTGTTGCCCAACAGGTGATTTGACAGTTCTAGTACTAATCGAGTAGCAGTAGAAACATCAACTGCACTGGTTTGAATGTCTAAGCTGCCATAGCGCATTTTGTGGTAATCGAGTAGGTCATCAACCAGTGTTGCTAGGCGTTGGCCGCTACTAATAATGATATCTAGTTGGTATTTATGATCGGAAGTGATTGGTCCGTTAGCACCTGAAACCAGAGCCTCTGCGATACCAACCATGCCATGTAATGGCGTTCTTAGCTCGTGAGATGTTGTGGCTAGGAATTCATCTTTTAGTTTATTGGCAAGTTGCAACTCATCATTTTGCTTCTGGATGAGATGGATATTACTTTCAAGCTCCTCATTCTGCGATTTAATGAGCTGCATTTTTTCGCGAATCGAGCGCTGCATTCTTTCGAAGCTCACCGCTAGGCGGCCTATCTCATCTTTTCGCTCTGTATTGATGACGTTTTCATCGAGGTCACCTGCCGATACTTTCTCCGCTGCCCAAGTTAATTTGAGTAGAGGGGAGGTAATGAAATTCGAGAGATAGTGTGAAGCGATTACTACTAAGATAATAGCCGCGAGCATTGCTATCACGAACAGTTTCTCTAAGCTGTGCACGCGTGCAAAAGCTTCACTTTCGGGCACTTCTACTACTATTGCCCAATTCACTCCTTTGAGAGAGATTGGGCTATAAGCCGCGATGGTTTTTTCACCGAGCGTATTGGTGTAAGTACCTACCGACGAGAGTCCTTGCAGAGCTAAATCGATAACTTCAGTACTTTTATCGATATCTTCTTGTTTAAAGGCCATCGAACGTGTGATGTGATCTTTACCAACTAGCAGTGTTCTCATGCCTGATTTAGCGTTGGTATCGGCTATTAGTTTAGTAATGCCATTGTTAGGTAAACGGAAAAGAGCGTAACTGTGTAGGTAGCCTTGTTGAATAATAGGTGCGCCTAGCCATGCGACCTGCTTACCATTTGATTCTGAAAAGTCGGAGATAATGACAGGAGTAAATTCTTCATTAGTCCGGCGCTTCTCCGTGACCAGTTGTTTGAGCTGCTGAAAGGTTTTGCCTAGGTTCTCGTCTTTGTATTTACCCGAAACGAGGTTGGTACCGTAGTAATCGTGTTTGTAGATGGAGTAGGTGACGTTACCCGTGATGTCGACCAATAAGATATCGTCAAAATCGGAACGTTTAAGTAACTCTAAATAGGCCCAGTGGTAACGCTTGTGCAATAGACGGTAACGTTCACTGCCCGTGTACACTTTAGATTGCGGCAAAATTGACGTTTTAATCTGGTCGCCTGATCCAAGAATGTAGCGCTGTTGCGCGTTGGAACGAGCCTGTTCGATGTCTAAACCTAAATTTTGGAACGCGTTGACTAAGCCATAAAATCGGCCACCACTCGCATACGCCAGCTCCGAGCGAACAAAGCCCATCACTTCAGACTCTTTGGAGTATAAGTAATCGATGACCTGTTGCTGCTTGGTATCCCTTACAGATATCAGGTGAGAAGTACTCTGTTCCTGCAAATCTTTACTGTGAGAGTTTAGGAAAAACAGTGCGACGATCGTGAGAGGGGTGATGCTCAATGCAAGAAACGCCAACATGAGAGTATTTTGTAGGCGTTTAAATCTTTGTTTACGATAAAACTTGAACATAATAGAACGTTACTTTCCATCAAACGTTTTTGCCGGAAGAGCGGCGCAAAACAACGTTAATAAACTAAAAGGTCTTCAACCTTACGAAATTAACGAGTTTTTTTACTTTGACAAGTAAGTCCTAAGGAATTCGTGGGCGTAGGCGCAATTTTATTAAATTGCGCCTAATTTGTTGCCGATATAATCACCGTTTAGGCTTTGCTAGCGTGGTATATAGCGAATTTATTGGTCTTATTTAGCGTCTCACAATTATGAAATGCTTGCTCGATGATTGGTGGGTATTTTAGAAAACTATTTGCGACGATATACATGTTCCCTTTTGCTTTCAGTTTTGACGGAGCATGTGCCAGTAGCGTTTCCGTTGCGCTGTAGCTAGTATCTAACCCTGCGTGAAACGGTGGATTACTAATGATAAATTGGTAGTCTTCGCTTGTATCTGAATAGACATCACTAGCGAAGACTCGGCCAGTCAAACCATTGGCGGCTAAAGTTGCTTGGCTTGAAGCTACCGCAAGTGCACTGATATCACACATTTCCAACTCGATGTCGGCATTGGTTGACGCCATTACTGCGCCTAATACTCCCGCGCCACAGCCAAAATCCAATACCTTTCCGGTTAGCGTGGGAAGCGTATCTAGTAGTAGCTTACTGCCTATGTCAAATTCACCGTGGCTAAATACGCCTGGTAAACTTTTTATGGTTAATGGGACGTCGTTGTAGCTAACTTGATATGTTTTGAACCAATCTTGAATGTTGAAAGGTTCGACAGTTTGAGAGACTTGCCCCCAGTAGAAGGAGCAACGTCTCGCTGAATCATACTTGTTAATAGGTCCGTATGGCATGAACATTTTTTCAATGCTTTTTACACCAGAGCGGTTTTCACCTACGACAACAATTTCAGTATCAGTGCCTAATTTAGCCAGCAACATAGCTAGTAAATACTGAGCTTCCGCTTTAGCTTTCGGCCAGTAGAGTAAAATCATGTCGGCGTTAGTGTCTTGATCAAACTCCGCACCAAAGTAACAGTTCACCGCTGAATTCTTGTTAAGTTGGCGGTAATACCCATAGTTTGTGGTGTATACCGTGACCGATTCACAAGACTTTGCCAGCTCGACTGGGAATAAATCTTCAGCTTCTCCTGCTACTAATACGTGCTTTCCAGCGAAGTAAGCAAGTTGGCGTTCAGCAATTTGACTCGGTGCGATATAAGCAGACATTAGATACTCGATATTAGAGATGAAAAAAGAGGGCGGATTTTCTCATAATCTGCCCTCAGCTTGAAGTAGTTAATATTGCGCTAATATGGCTAGCTATTATCTTGCCTATCTAGGAAGCCTTTAAAGTCTTCTTCGTAGATATTGAACAGTACCATGGTTACCGCAAAGATCAGTGGGCCATAGATCAAACCAATCAAACCGAAGAACTGGATGCCCCCAAGTAGTGAGAAGAAAATCATGAGGGTGTTCATGCCAGCGCTACCTTGCATCAACAGAGGTCGTAAGATGTTGTCAATTGAACCAACAATCGCGATACACCATACAGCGAGGAAGATAGCCCAAGTTGTATCACCGATTAAGAACAGATAAATCGTTGCTGGAATCCATATTAACGCGGTACCGACGACAGGAATAAATGAGGCAAAGCCCATCATCGTGCCCCAGAATAACCCGGGGAAACCGGCTAACCACATACCAATACCGCCGGCAAAACCTTGGGCGATAGCCGTCAAAAATGAGCCCATTACTGCGGATTTAGACACTTGCTCGATCTCATTTAGAAGGCGGTCTTCTTGGCTGCGAGATAGGGGCAGGATATGGCGAATAGAGGAGATGATTTTGTCGTGATCTCTTAGTAGGAAAAACAACACAAATAGCATCAAGAAGAAGTTCATCAAAAAGCTGGTGGCATCACCCAGGATTTTGGCACTGATGCTGACGATGTTTGCGCCGAATGATGTGGCGAACTGTCCCACTTTTTGTGCGATTTCCTGCGGGGTGATTTCTTCGAATGGTAGATAGCTATTGGCGAATGCAAGTGCTTTTACTACTAGAGGATGGTCTAGGACGGTTTGAATACCGCCATGCGTACCCCATTGATAGACATTTTGTGAGAAGACTGACCCTTGTTGAACGATAGCGGTAAAGACGAACAGTAAAGGGATGACGATGATGAAAGTAAGAATAAGGCAAGATAAAAACGAGACGAAGTTTCTATGCTTGGGCATTTTTGTTTCGAGCCATTCGTGGATCGGGAACATGAGCAACGAGATGATAAATGCCATTACAATTGAGTTCACGTACGGAGCAATAAGTAAATAGCAGGCGAACGCGGCGGCGATCAGGGCGACGACCAGTACCCAATGATTAGACGTTATTTTGGCTTTATTTGGCACGATTACAGTCCAAGGTTTATGCATATGGGGATATAATGACCGCAAAACAGTGCGTTATCAATGGAGAGTTAGGCGAATGGGGTGCTGCAATAATGAAAACTGCTCAGAAAAGCAGACGAAGCATATCAAGAAAATACCGTGGTTTCGTTTAGTATTAATTGGGCTTATTGGTTTGGTAGTTGTTTACTGGCGATAGATGTTACAAAAACAAAAAGGCTGCCAGTTGGCAGCCTTTTTACAATCTCGCTGGTTATGCTTCTTGCGCGATAATTGCAAAACAGCGGTCCGCTGCTTCTAGAGTTGCTTCTAGTTCTTTAGAACCATGAGCCAAAGATAGGAAGCTAGCCTCAAATGCCGAAGGAGCTAGGTATACACCGTGATCGATCATCAAGTGGAAGAAACGCTTGAATCGCTCCAAATCACACTTCGTGACGTCTTCGTAACAAGTAATCTCTGTTTGCTCTGTAAAGAAGAAGCCGAACATGCCACCCACTTGGTTAACCGCTAATGGAATGCCGTGCTTATCAGCAAGAGATTTAAAGCCATCAGCTAGCTGCTTTGTCTTTGCTGCCAAGCGTTTTTCGTTGCCTTCTTCTTTTAGTAAGTTCAAGCATGCAAAGCCTGCGGCCATCGCAACAGGGTTGCCTGATAAAGTACCAGCTTGGTAGACAGGACCTGTTGGTGCTATATGCTGCATCACTTCTTTACGACCACCGAACGCACCTACTGGCATACCGCCACCAATTACTTTACCTAGTGTTGTTAGGTCTGGTGTGATGTTGTAGTGCGCTTGTGCGCCACCTAATGCTACGCGGAAACCTGTCATAACTTCATCAAAGATCAGTAGAGCACCTTCTTGGTCACAGATTTCTCGTAGGCCTTCATGGAAGCCTTCAACCGGTGGGATACAGTTCATGTTGCCAGCTACAGGTTCAACGATAATACAAGCGATTTCGTCTTTGTTTGCGGCGAAAAGCTCACGGACAGAGTCTAGGTCGTTGAACGTTGCTGTTAGAGTGTGTTTTGCAAAGTCAGTTGGTACACCAGGAGAACTTGGCTGGCCTAAGGTCAGTGCGCCAGAACCTGCTTTTACCAGTAAGCTATCAGCATGGCCGTGGTAACAACCTTCAAACTTAAGGATTTTGTCTCGGCCTGTGAAACCACGAGCCAGACGGATTGCACTCATCGTTGCTTCTGTACCAGAGCTCACCATGCGCAGTTGTTCCATAGATGGTACCAGCTCAGAAACGAGCTCAGCCATCTTGATTTCCATTTCAGTTGGAGCACCGAAGCTCAAACCACGCTGAGCTGCTTCAATAACAGCGTCGCGAATTACTGCGTGGTTATGGCCTAAAATCATTGGCCCCCATGAACCTACATAGTCGATGTACGCTTTACCATCAGCATCAAAAATCAACGGGCCATCAGCTCGTTCTACAAAGATTGGTGAACCACCGACGCCATTAAAAGCACGAACAGGGGAGTTAACGCCGCCTGGAATGGTTTGCTGTGCTTTTTGATATAACTCTGATGATTTGGTCATGGATACATCCTCTTTTGATTATTTAGGACCAATTTGCCTCGCATTGTACCTATCGTCGGTTGAACTAGAAATCTTTTGCTGAATTTTCTGCTCTTTTTCACATCTTCCAAGCGCTTTTGAGCTGTAAAGTAACGGAAACAGCGATTCATGATGGTGAATACTTGAACGGTTAAGTCAGGTATTGGATAATCACTCTATTATCAAAAAAGATACATCCACCGAATTTTGATTTACTCCATAATCGAGCGAGTGGATATTTACACGAGTGAGAGAGGTCGTCGTGAGCGAAGTAAATGTACCATTATCCTTTTCTGACGCAGCAGCAACACGCGTAAAAGCGCTTATCGCTGAAGAAGAAAATCCAGCACTAAAACTACGAGTTTACATCACGGGCGGTGGCTGCAGCGGTTTCCAATATGGTTTTACGTTCGATGAGAGCGTGAACGAAGGCGATACTGAAATTGAAAACAGTGGCGTTACTTTGGTTGTTGATCCAATGAGCCTGCAATACCTAATGGGTGGCATGGTTGATTACACAGAAGGCCTTGAAGGCGCTCGCTTCTTTGTAAACAACCCGAATGCAACAACAACTTGTGGGTGTGGTGCTTCATTTAGTGTTTAATATGAATGCATGACATGCAGTTAGATCATTGATCTAACTGCATAAACTTACGTATTAGGATGTTACGTAAGTAAAATATAAGGATGTTATATGCCAAGATTACGCGTAGTTGGTTTCGCTGCTCAGCGGCCATGGCTTGTTTCTCTGTTTCTCCTTCTTGTTCTTATCATGTGGCTTGGGCTAGGTAGTCTCAAAGCTGAAGAATCTCTTCCAAAAAACAATCAAGAATCGATACCGCTTGCCAAAGTGGTGTTTCAGACCTTTATCGCCCAAAGTACCGAAAAGAAAATTGACCTTTATGGTCGTACAGCTCCAGACAAAAAGGCTCGGATTGGTGCAGAAATCGCTGGAAAAATTGAGCGCCTTGCTGTGCGTAAAGGCTCATCGATTAAAAAAGGCCAAGTCATTGCCTATATAGATAAAGGTGACCTAAACATTCAACTTCAACGTGCTGAAGCTATGTTGAAGGTTCGTGAGAAAGAGTTCAAAGCGGCGCAATCTTTAAAAAATAAAGGTCTTCAGGGGGAAGTGGCATTTGCCTCGGCTGAAGCATCTTTGGTAGAAGCGAAAGCGATGGTCAGCAATGTAAAAGTGGCTCTGCGTAATACTGAGGTGACTGCGCCATTTACCGGTATTGTTGATCACTTATTTATTGAAACTGGCGATTTTGTGGGGATTGGCGATCCCGTTGCGACTGTACTTGACCTCAATAAACTGGTGATTGAAGCCGATGTCAGTGAAAGGCATATTCAATACTTAACGCCAAATCAAGTGGCAGTAATTCGTTTTATCGATGGTGAAGAGGTAAGCGGTAAGCTGCGTTATATATCTCGTGTGTCGTCGATTTCTACCAATACTTTTCCAATTGAAATCGAAATCAACAACCCAAACCAAAAAATCCCTGCTGGGATCAGTGCGGAGGTTGAGCTTAGCTTGAAAAGCCAGCTTGCGGTAAAGGTTACTCCTGCGATGTTGGCTTTGGATGAAGTGGGCAACCTCGGGGTGAAAACTCTCAAGGACAACAAGGTTAGTTTCGTTCCTATTCAGCTAGTTAAAGCGGAAAAAGATGGGGTTTGGTTATCTGGTTTAGGTGAGCAGGTCGACATCATCACCGTGGGCCAAGGCTTTGTTCGCGATGGCGACTCGGTAATAGCGGTGAACCAGTCTCAGCAGTCTGACAAATAGGAGGCAGTATGTATTCAATCATTGATGCAGCGCTGTCTCGTACTCGTACGATGATCAGCTTACTGATATTGATTTTAATTGCCGGAGTCGGTACTTATCTGACCATACCGAAAGAGTCCAGCCCTGATATTACTATCCCAATCATCTATGTTTCGGTAGGGCACCAAGGTATTTCGCCTAGCGACGCGGAGCGTCTTTTAGTGCGCCCAATCGAGCAAGAACTTCGCTCTATTGAAGGTGTAAAAGAGATGACATCGACGGCTGCTGAAGGGCATGCCTCGGTGATGTTGGAGTTTAGTGTCGGAATGGACCTTAGTCGTGCAATGGCTGATGTGCGAGATGCGGTTGATCTGGCAAAACCGAAACTGCCGGCAGACAGTGATGAACCAACGGTGAATGAAGTGACGTTGGCATCGGAAGAGCCTGCTTTATCGGTCGTTTTGTACGGTACTGTGCCAGAAAGAACGATTGTTCAAATTGCTCGCCAGCTGCGCGATAAATTAGAAAGTTACCGCCAAGTATTGGAAGTCGATATTGCTGGTGATCGAGAAGACATTGTTGAGATCATTGTCGATCCATTACTGATGGAGAGCTACGGCCTTGATCAAGGAGATATCTACAACCTGATCGCACTAAATAACCGAGTCGTCGCAGCGGGTTTTGTCGATACGGGCTATGGCCGGTTCTCGGTCAAAGTTCCTTCGGTTTTTGACTCGCTCAAAGATGTACTTGAATTGCCCGTCAAAGTGGATGGCAAGCAAGTGATTACCTTTGGGGATGTCGCAACGGTACGTCGTGCATTTCGCGATCCAGATAGCTTTGCTCGTTTAGATGGTAAATCGGCAGTGGTGCTGGATGTTAAAAAGCGTGCTGGCGAAAACATCATTGAAACCGTTGAGTTGGTCAAAGCGGTATTGGCGGAGGCGCAAAAACGCCCTGAATGGCCAAATAATCTGCTAGTTAAATACACTTATGATCAGTCGAAAGACGTTAAGATCATGCTCAATGACCTGCAAAACAATATCTTGTCTGCAATTATTTTGGTGGTCATTGTCATTATCGCCATCTTAGGCGTACGAACAGCTTTACTAGTCGGCATTTCTATCCCTGGCTCGTTCTTAACCGGTTTGCTTGTTCTGTCTCTATTCGGGTTAACCGTCAATATTGTAGTGTTGTTCTCACTGATTATGGCGGTGGGTATGCTGGTAGATGGAGCTATTGTAGTTACAGAGTTTGCCGACAGGCGAATGCAAGAAGGTACCCCACGCCGACAAGCGTATAGAGATGCTGCGAAACGCATGGCATGGCCTATCACAGCGTCGACAGCAACGACACTAGCCGCATTCGCTCCATTGTTGTTTTGGCCGGATATTACCGGCGAATTTATGAAGTATTTGCCGCTGACGCTGATAGCGACCCTGAGTGCTTCTTTGGTCATGGCACTACTGTTTGTTCCGGTATTGGGGGGGATGATTGGTAAGCCACAGAATGTGACTCCTCAAAGTCGCGCGCAAATGGTGGCTCTGCACGATGGGGATTTTGATAAGGCGACGGGCCTGACCAAGCTGTACTATCAGACTTTATCGGTTGCGATTAAACACCCGCTCAAAATACTGTTAGGGGCAATTTTGCTTGCTGTGGGCGTTGGCTTTACCTACGCAAAAGCAGGGTTAGGGGCTGAGTTCTTCCCTGAGGTAGACCCACCGTTCTTCACTGTAAAAGTTCGCTCCTACGGTGACCTTTCGATTAATGAAAAAGACGTCATTATGAGTGACATCGAACAGGTGATGCTCGGCCATGATGAGTTTGAAAGTGTTTATACCCGTACGGGGGGCGACGATGAAATTGGTCAAATTCAAATTACACCGGTCGATTGGCAGTACCGCCGTAAAGTAAAAGAGATCATTGAGGAATTAAAGCAGGAAACCAACAAGTTTGCTGGGGTTGAAATTGAGTATAAATTCCCAGATGCGGGCCCTCCGGTCGAGCATGATTTAGTGATAGAGATGTCTGCTCGCGTACCGGAACAGCTGGATTCAGCGTCTAAAATGGTGCGACATTGGGCGGATAATAACCCCGCCTTTACCAACATCAGTGACACTTCGAGTAAAGAGGGGATCGATTGGCAGATTGATATTCGTCGTGATGATGCTTCTCGTTTTTCTGCCGATGCTACTTTGGTTGGAAACACGGTTCAGTTCGTAACCAATGGCTTAAAAATTGGTGATTACCTGCCTGATGATGCTAATGAAGAAGTGGATATCTTGGTCCGCTATCCTGAAGACAAACGTGATATAGGCCGATTTGATCAGCTTAGAGTTAAAACGCCGGCGGGCTTAGTACCAATAACCAATTTTGCCCGAATCACTCCCGATCATAAGCAAGATACGATCAAGCGTATTGATGGTCACCGAGTGATTAACATTAAGGCTGATATGGAAGAAGGTTATAACTTAGCCTTAGAATTGCCAAAGATTGAGCAAGCTTTGTCTGAGCTGGGCTTACCTTCAGGAGTTGAGTTTAAAATCCGTGGTCAAAATGAAGAGCAGCAAAACTCATCTGCATTCTTGCAAAATGCTTTCATTGTTGCTTTGGCGGTCATGGCGCTTATCCTCATTACTCAGTTCAATAGCTTCTATCAAGCTTTCTTAATATTGAGTGCGGTACTGTTCTCTACTGTTGGCGTTTTCGCTGGTTTGTTAGTGTTCCAAAAACCGTTTGGCATAGTGATGTCTGGTATTGGCGTGATTGCGTTAGCGGGGATTGTCGTAAATAACAACATTGTATTGATCGACACGTATAACCAGCTGCTCAAGCGAGGATTAGATCGTCGTGAGGCTATTCTTCGAACTGGTGTTCAGCGTCTGAGGCCAGTACTACTGACAACAGTGACCACTATTTTGGGTTTAATGCCAATGGTATTGGAAATGAACATCGATTTGATTAACCAAAAAATCGAGTTTGGGGCACCAAGTACACAGTGGTGGTCTCAATTGGCAACGGCTGTTGCTGGCGGGCTTGCATTTGCGACCGTACTGACGTTAGTGCTGACACCATGTTTACTGATGCTGACTAAACGACATAAGCTCGAAGAAAACAATGGCGAAGCTATTGAAACCAGTTAGGTCGAAGAGCAGAAAAAAGCCCACGATGAGAATCGTGGGCTTTTTCGTATATGGATGCTAGTTACGAGCGTAAAGTAATTCGCCGTAGCGCTCTAGCTTGGCTAAGCGTATTTTTGCGTTAGCAATGAAGGTGGCCTTAGCTTTACCTGTTAGTGATTTCGACTGAGGTAGTTTGACCGTGCGAGCATTTTTATGTACTCCGTTAACTAGGAATTCATAATGCAAGTGAGGGCCCGTTACACGACCAGTGCCTCCCAATGTACCGATGGTTTGCCCTTGCTTAACTCGTTGACCTGTTTTCACCATGCGGCGCTGTAAGTGCAGGTACTTGGTCACGTAGGTATTACTGTGTCTGATGAAGACATAGTTACCGTTAAATTGGTTATAACTCGACTTTTGAACCACACCATCACCCGCAGCCCAAATAGGGGTGCCAACAGGGGCAGCGTAGTCAGTCCCTCGATGCGCACGAATTTTACCTGTTACTGGGTGCCTACGGCGTGGATTGAAGTTTGATGTTACACGACGAAAATCAACCGGAGAGCGCAAGAAAGCCTTTTTCATCGCTCGGCCATTTTCATCAAAATAGTTGCCCGTATTGTCATCAAGAATTGCGGTAAAGGTATCACCTTGGTTAACGAAGGTAGCAGCGATAATTTTGCCCCGCCCAATCACTTCACCCTCAACGACTTGTTCTTGGTACAACATCTTAAATTGATCGCCGCTGCGTATGTCCAAAGCAAAGTCGATATCCCAACCAAAGATCCCAGCCAGTTCCATAATTTGGTTAGCCGTTAAACCAGCGTTGACACCAGCATTCCAGAAGTTAGATGTAATCTCTGCTTCGGCGTAGTTGTACTGAAAAAACAGCTCTTTTTTATCCAGCTTGGAGCTAAACCCTTTGGCTGTCTTAGACACGACAAAGGTTTCGAATGCGCTCAACTTACGTTTTAGCTGGATTAAATCGTCATTTTCATCAAAACCGAATTCCAACACATCACCTGGGCGCAGACGCGTCAGTTGGCGTTCGATGTCGTTATTTGTGCTGGTGAGTTGATAAAGCAATCGAGAAGAAAGCCCAAGGCGCTGGAACAAAATCGCAGCACTTTCACCAGAGCCAACGGTATGCTTTTCCCAGCGCAAAGCAGCCGTTGGAGAAATAGAGGTTCCGGGTGACAAAGCTTCTGCATTGATGGTTAAAGGGTAATGGCGCCCAACTTCGAAGCGTTTTTTATCTGGTCGAAGATCTTTGGGGTCGGGTAGGAAAAACAGTGCAATGACAATTATCGCACTGAAAAAGGCGATAAATGCTCTGTGGACCCAAGGCAGTCGGGCGAAAATAGACAACATCTTAAACTTCGTTCTGAAAATATTAATAAAATAGCTAACTGTTTAGTCTAACTGGTTTCAAAAAACATCGCTATTCAAGTAAGATGGGCCATTATCATATTTTTGCCAAATCTGTGGGAGTGAACAAGAATGGCGAGCATTGAAGCAGCACTGGCTGAAATTAAGCGCGGTGTAGACGAGCTAATTCCTGAAGAAGAACTGATTGCTAAGCTGAAAGAGGGACGTCCTCTTCGCATCAAACTAGGTGCCGATCCAACAGCACCAGATATTCACCTAGGTCATACGGTTATCTTGAACAAGCTACGTGCTTTCCAAGAGCTAGGCCATGATGTGACTTTCCTAATCGGTGATTTCACCGGTATGGTTGGTGACCCAACAGGTAAGAACACTACTCGTCCACCACTGACTCGTGAAGACGTTTTGCGTAATGCTGAAACGTATAAAGAGCAAGTGTTCAAAATTCTTGATCCAGCAAAAACAAAGATTCAATTCAACTCTGAGTGGCTTTCTGAGCTTGGCGCAGAAGGTATGATTCGTCTTGCTGCTAACCAAACTGTTGCTCGTATGCTTGAACGTGATGACTTTAAAAAGCGTTACACAGGCGGCCAGCCAATTGCTATCCATGAGTTTATGTATCCACTCCTACAAGGTTATGACTCAGTAGCAATGGAAACAGACGTAGAGCTTGGTGGTACGGATCAGAAATTCAACCTACTAATGGGGCGTGAACTGCAAAAAGCTCACGGTCAGAAACCTCAGGTTGTGCTTACTATGCCTCTTCTTGTTGGCCTTGATGGCGAGAAGAAGATGTCTAAGTCTGCACACAACTACATTGGTGTAAGTGAAGCACCGAGCGAAATGTTCGGTAAGATCATGTCTATTTCTGATGATCTTATGTGGAGCTACTACGAGCTGTTATCTTTCCGTCCGCTAGAAGAGATTGCAGAGCTTAAAGCTGGTGTTGAAGCGGGTAAGAACCCACGTGACGTGAAAGTTGCGCTAGCGAAAGAGATCATCGCTCGCTTCCACTCTGAAGCCGATGCAGATGCTGCTGAACAAGAGTTCGTTAACCGTTTTGCGAAGAACCAGATCCCAGACGAAATGCCTGAATTTGAGTTTGATGCAGGTCTACCGGTGAGTAATCTTCTAAAAGAAGCAGGCCTATGCTCTTCTACTTCAGAAGCGATGCGTATGGTTAAGCAAGGCGCAGCTAAGATTGAAGGTGAGAAAGTCGCTGACTCGAAGTTTACTCCTGAAGCCGGCACATATGTATTCCAAGTGGGTAAACGTAAGTTTGCTCGAATTACGATTAAGTAATTTAAATATAAAAAGAAAAAGCGCCGTTATGGCGCTTTTTTTTCGCTTGTTTTAAAGCGAAGGATAAACCAAGTTTCGAATAAAAGTAGGGCTGCGATGGCATATTGCCAATGAGAGCCATAGGCGATGAAATAAAATACGCTGCCCATTGATAGCCAAATGAGCACCAAAGATTGTATTTTCTCTCTTCGTGTTAATCCGTCATTATTTTTAAGCCGTGTTGCAATTGGGCCAAGTCTTGGATGCTCTAATAGCCAAAGCTGAAACTTTGGTGATCCACAGCCGAAGCAGTATAGAGCGAGTAGAATAAAGGGAACGGTTGGAAGCAGCGGCACTGTAATACCAATAGACCCAAGAATGACACAGGTCCACCCAACGCACATATAGCCTTTACGTTTTATTTCTTGTCGTGTTCTTTTTGTATTCATAATGTGGGGTGTTATCTCTAGCCAAACAGAGAGTGACTACTCAAGTATTGGCTAGCATTACTCGAATTGGCAAATTATTAACAAAACTAAACACATTTTAGCTGTTCTAACTTGGCGCTTTTGTTAGAATACGCGCGCTGCTATTTGAGCAGTGTTTTTGGAGATAACTATGAACAATACCGACCATCCCCCTAGTATGAAGGGAGAAAAATAATCCGCTTCGGTATTGGCGATCTCCGCTCCTACCATTGCGGTAGGGCATCTTCTTTAGTTTTCCCTTTCTATTCTTTTTCTCCTTTAAAATTCTAGATTTTGACAGCAAGGCTACGTAGTGATTACGTAAGTTTTTGGTGCGTTATAGTGTCTATTTCTTGCTGTTTGATGGTCGTTACCTTTGCCAATCGGGAGATTCGCCATGACGGTAATGAGCAATAACTACATTGAAAATACGCCTCACTTTTCTCAAGAAGAGATCGGTGCGGCGCGTAATGCATTTTTGCAATACGAACACGAAAAACAAATTCAACTTCTGACAGTCATGCCAATTGAAGAGGCGGTGGCAATCTTACACCACTGCTCGGTGGGTTATGTGCAGCAATTGATCAGTCACTTGGAAAGTGAAGGCCATGACAAGCGCGCTCGTCACTATGCGCACCAGCTAGGTTTGATTCACTCGGAAGTAGAAACAGCGCAGGGCTATCTTACGACCAGTGTTATTGAACACGTTAAACAGAGAATTGGTTGGATCATAGCGCTAGCGTTATTGGGGATTGTTTCTGGACTGATCATCGCTCAGTACGAAGACACCCTCAGCCAGTTGGTTTTGCTAGCTGTATACATGCCTGTAATTGCAGCAGCTGGGGGGAATACGGGGACTCAGGCAGCAACGCTTGTAATTCGAGCGCTTGCTACCGGGGAACTGAAAAAACGGCAATGGATGCTGGTGTTATGGAAAGAGAGCCGAGTAGCAATCTGCTTAGCGTTTGCGATCGCCGTTGTGATGGTGGCGCGCATTCTAATGTTTAGCGATTCAAGCTCCGCTGGTGGTTTTGATATTGATACGATTGCGCTGGCGATTGCGGTGGCACTGTTCATTCAAGTAACAATTTCAACCACACTTGGGGGAGTGCTACCTATACTGGCTCGTGCATGCAAATTGGACCCAGCAGTGCTTGTGAGTCCAGTGCTCGCATCTATTGTCGATATATCGGGTATGTGGATCTATTTTACAGTAGTGAATTACTTCTTAGGCTTAGCCTGACTAAACTGAACCACATCTTGGTAGAACAAGGTTTCAAATTGAGTAATAGGAGCGACGACCGCAGGGCCGTCGCTCTTTTTGATTGGGTAGTAGTCAGTAACAAATTGAACAAACAGAGACTGTGGTTGGCCATTTTTATCTAACCCGTAACCAGCCATGTTATAGCTACCGTATAGCGATCCACTTTTGGCAATGATTTGGCCTTTAATTGGCGCCTTGCGCATGCTGCGTCGGTATTGCAAAGTGCCAGATTCACCTGATGTTGGCATCAGTTTAATCAAGCCAAGTTCCTTATCATGTTGCCAGATATAGCGCAGTACATGAGCCATGTCTTGAGGCGTTAAGCGGTTATTACGTGATAGCCCTGAACCATCAGCCATTTGGCTATGTTCAAGATTGATTGCTGTATTGGAGAAGATGATCTGTTTGATCGCTTCTGTGCCATTGCTAAAACTTCCCGCTTGAATATAAAAATGTGCACCAAGCGTTTTGGTTAGATTATCGGCAATCAAGTTATCCGATTTTTTCAACATCGTCTCAAGTAGTTGAGGAAGTTTAGGTGAGTAATGGGTAGCTAAAACTTGATTATCTGAAGATTCTGGTGAACCAACCTTTACTTCCCCCTTTAAAGCAATATCAAGTTTGTTCAATAACTTATACACCATACGCGTGCTGTATTGTGCAGGGTCTTGTACCGCGAATTTGAGCGGCAGCGGCTTGCTACGTTCTCTTAGGCAGCCATTAAGCTGGTAGTGGTTATTTGGTGACGTCAGTAGCTCTAAATCACATTGAGTGCTCTCTTGCTCGGTTTCGGTAACGGTACGAGCTTGAGTGGACACATGAATTGGGTACTGCTCTGGCACGTATACCCGGGTATGACCGTCTGTTTGAGTATAAATAGACGCTTGTACGCAGTTTTCGTCCAACGTGATCGCGCTGGCTGGTGCACTGTAACACACTCCTAAAATGTCCCAAGGCCAGCCCACACCTCTGTCGTAGCCAGTGAACTGGCTGTTATCAAGCCATAAATCCCCATCAATATGACTCACGCCTTTCTGCTTGGCTTGCGACAATAGCAGCTCTAGATCTTTAGTTTTCAGAGTAGGGTCACCATTAAAGCGTATTACTAAATCTTTGCCGGCTGCCTCTATAGAGGTCTCAAACTGAAACTCATCACCCAACTCTAATTTTGCTGCAAGTGCAGTGACCAGTTTTAGTGTGCTGGCTGGTGGAAACAGCTGCTGAGAAAGCTCGGGTTGTTGCTCTGGCTGCGGGGATGACAGGCTTTCTAGGATCAGGCTACTTCTCGTTCCAGTTGGCAGAGTATCTAAAGGTGAATAGGCGAAACTTACACTAGAAAATAGCGCTGCCAGAGAAACAAGTAGCTTGTGCATAGAAGAATCCGTAAGGGGAGCGGCAAGGCGTTGCGAGCTCATTATGAAACTGTGAACTCAGTATAAAGAGCGAAGCTCAATCGGGCTAGTCAGCAATGCATTTTATTGCAGAAAACAAAAAGGTCTAGCAATCGCTAGACCTTTAGTCATCAAGTTAAGAACAGAGGTTCGTCAACTGATTAGAAAGAGTATTTTAGACCGAAACGTAGAGTGTCTTCTGCGTCTTTAGCGCCTACAGAGCTTTCATCCATGTTGTTTAGCATGTATGCAACGTATGCGTTGATGTTCTTGTTGAACGCGTAGTCACCAGTAACTTCGAAGAAATCGCTTTGGTCTACAGTTTGGCCAACTACATCGTACTCAGTTTTTTGGTAAGCACCCATTAGAGTGAAGCCGTTACCGAAGCCGTAGGTTGCTGCAAATTCCATACCGTTGAAATCTGAGCTGTAACGGTCATCAGTTTCACCAGTAGTGTAAGTACCTGCTAGGTATAGAGAATCAAGTGTGTAGTTAATACCAGCAATGATTGCGTTGCTTGAGCCGTCGTTGTCGACATTGTCACCTGCAGAGTAACCAAGACCGAAGCCTAGACCCATAGGTAGTGTGTAGATACCAGAAATACCGTAGCTGTCTGAGCTATCTGAAGTGCCAGCAACGTAGTTAGCTTTAACAGTTAAAGCGTCGAAGTCACCAGTGTAAAGAATAGTATTGTTGATCTGCTCGTTACCTGCATCGATGAACTCTTTTTGAGCACCAGTAAAGGTAGTTACGTCAGACATTTGTGAGATTTGTACTGCTGCAGTATCTTGACGACCGAATGAAACTGCACCGAAGTCACCTTGTAGACCTGCAAACATGTAGCGCTGTTTGAAATCAGTTTCAGGATCGTTGCTACCATTAGAAACAACACCTTGTTCAGCTTCGTAGAAACCGAAACCGCTTAGTGAATCGTTGATTTGAGTAGTACCACCGATGTTTAGACGGAAACGGCTGTTATTAGCCATTGTACCTTCGATCTCTTCGCCACCGTTACCGATGAAGTCACCACGGAATTCCGCACGACCGCCGACGTTTAGTTCTGTGCCGTCTTGGCTGTATACGTTCGCTGCGCTTGCACCAGTTGATACTGCTGCAGCTGCCACTGCTAGAGCGATCAGAGTTTTGTTGTTCATTTTATAAGTCCTAATTTACTGTCCATAAATAGTTTTGCGAGGGATATCTCCTTTGCAGGCGCTATCCTCTTCTCATCACACGAATTAATCAAGTTTCATATGTAAGATTTATGTCAGAACTATGATTTATAAGACTAATTTCGGTGATGTTAGCCATTCAATTTCTACCGTAAAGTTCACTAATGAGTTAGTAAAATGATATAAATCAGACTTATGAACAGTGTTTTATTGGGTGGGTAAAAATATCAAGTGTTTGATTTTAAATGGCTTGTATTCATTGTTGATAATAGGGGTAATAGCGCAAGGTTTATCTTTTTTTAGGTGAAATATGTTTCTTATCGTACTTGTGCTCCTAGGGTACTGTTTGCTTTGTAGTCAGAGGCGGTTTTTAGGTCGGAATATTTTGAATTAAGATCACGTGAGATTAATTTGAGTGATTTAGACGCCAACATTGTTTACACTAAACCAAATCGATAAGCGAATAAGCTACCTAATCTGAGTATTGGGTGGTTTTATATTGTCCAAATCGTTCCAATATTGAAAGTGGAACGTTGGCATAGAGGTATAAAATGGAAAAAGTTCCAATGACTGTTCGTGGCGCACAACTGTTGCGTGATGAATTAGACCGACTACTAAAACTTCGCCCACAAATCTCAGAAGCTATTGCTGAAGCGCGTGAACTGGGTGACTTAAAAGAGAATGCGGAATATCACGCAGCGCGTGAAGAGCAAGGTATTTGTGAAGCGCAAATCCGTGATATCGAATACAAGCTTTCTGTAGCTCAGATCATCGACGTTAGCCAAATGGAAAACTCAGGTAAAGTTATCTTCGGTACTACAGTGACCCTGATCGATGTCGATACTGATGAAGAAAAAACTTACCAAATCGTTGGCGACGATGAAGCTGACATTAAGTCTGGTCGTATTTCGGTGAGCTCACCAATTGCACGTGGCTTGATCGGAAAAATGGAAGGTGACGAAGTCGTTATTTCTACCCCTGGCGGTGACAAAGACTTTGAAATCGACAAAGTAGAATACAAGTAATCGAAAGCAGGCTGCTAAATCAGCCATTCGGTGTTGTTAGAAATTAAAAAGGTCGCTATTGCGACCTTTTTTACCATTTGGAAAGCGAAAGCTTACTTGCGTGGAAGCTCGATCTTACGTTGCTCAGACTGGCGGTATAGTACCAGTACTTTTCCGATGGTTTGCACTTTCTCTGCTTTAGTTTCACGAACAATAGCATCAATAATCAATAGCTTAGTTTCGCGATCTTCAGATGCGACTTTGATTTTGATTAGCTCATGGTGATCGAGTGCGATTTCGATTTCCGCTAGAACAGCTTCAGTTAGTCCATTTGCGCCCATAAGCACTACAGGTTTTAAACTGTGCGCTAGGCCTTTTAGATGCTGCTTTTGTTTGGTGCTTAGGTTCATTACGCGGCCAATTTTATTTACTATTAGGGTTGAAAAATACCATTTTAACGCCATCTATCTCGGAAGACTATATTTTCTACCATACTTTATCGGGTAGAGGCGTTTTAGTTAGGAATCGAATGAGTAAACAGAAACACTCGGCCAGCTCTGGACGCTGGTTGAAAGAACATTTTGATGATAAATACGCGAATGAAGCGAGAAAGAAAGGCTATCGTTCACGTGCTTATTTCAAAATGGAAGAAATCCAAAGTAAAGACAAACTGTTAGCTCCAGGAATGACAGTTGTCGATTTGGGAGCTGCGCCAGGGGGATGGTCTCAATATGCTGCTAAAGTAATAGGGGAAAGCGGACAAATCATCGCGTGTGATTTACTGCCGATGGACCCGATTGCTGGAGTCAGTTTCTTGCAAGGGGATTTTCGTGAAGAATCGGTTCTTGATGCATTACTTGAGCGAATCCAACCAAACATGGTCGATGTTGTGATGTCAGACATGGCGCCTAACATTGCAGGTAACTCTTCGGTAGACCAACCTCGTGCTATGTACTTGGTTGAACTAGCATTAGATATGTGTCGACAAGTTCTGGCACCTAATGGTAGCTTTGTGGTTAAAGTTTTCCAAGGTGAAGGCTTCGACCAATATGTCAAAGAAGTACGTGACATGTTTAAAGTCGTGAAAATTAGAAAACCAGACTCCTCAAGGGCTCGCTCAAGAGAAGTTTTCATTGTAGCCTCTGGTTACAAAGGCTAACTATTTTGCTGTAAATAGCAAAAGTTAACACTATAGCTACAGGTTACAAACTGTAGTACCCTACCTTTAATTACAATTAGTTATCGCGAGGCTTACACCTTGAGTGACATGGCAAAAAATTTAATTCTGTGGCTTGTTATCGCTGTAGTTTTGATGTCAGTTTTCCAGAGCTTTGGCCCTGGAGAAAACAACGGCAGAGCAGTTGATTACACCACGTTTGTACAGGAAGTTGGCAACGGCCAGATTCAAGAAGCAACGTTTAAAGGTGAGGAAATCACTTTTATCCGTCGTGGCGGTGGCGCCAAGGCAGTCACTTACATGCCTGTTTATGATCAGAAGCTACTTGATGATCTGATCAACCAGAATGTAAAAGTTCAAGGTACACCACCTGAAGAACAAAGCCTGCTAGGCACTATCTTCATTTCGTGGTTCCCAATGATCTTACTGATCGGTGTGTGGATTTTCTTCATGCGTCAGATGCAAGGCGGTGGCGGTAAAGGCGCTATGTCTTTCGGTAAGAGCAAAGCTCGTATGATGAGCGAAGAACAAATCAAAACCACGTTTGCAGATGTAGCGGGTTGTGATGAAGCTAAAGAAGATGTGAAAGAGCTGGTGGATTACCTACGTGACCCTAGCCGTTTCCAAAAGCTTGGCGGTAAGATCCCAACTGGTGTTCTTATGGTTGGTCCACCTGGTACTGGTAAAACGTTACTTGCTAAGGCGATCGCTGGTGAAGCAAAAGTACCGTTTTTCACAATCTCGGGTTCTGACTTCGTAGAAATGTTTGTAGGTGTTGGTGCATCTCGTGTACGTGACATGTTCGAACAAGCGAAAAAAGCAGCGCCTTGTATCATCTTTATCGATGAGATTGATGCAGTAGGTCGTCAGCGTGGTGCTGGTGTTGGTGGTGGTCACGACGAACGTGAGCAAACCCTTAACCAAATGCTCGTTGAAATGGATGGTTTTGAAGGTAATGAAGGTATTATCGTTATCGCTGCAACTAACCGTCCAGATGTACTTGACCCTGCTCTATTGCGTCCGGGCCGTTTTGACCGCCAAGTTGTTGTTGGTCTACCAGATGTGCGTGGTCGTGAACAGATTCTTAAAGTACACATGCGCAAAGTGCCTCTTGCAGGTGATGTAGAGCCTTCTCTAATTGCTCGTGGTACTCCAGGCTTCTCTGGTGCTGATCTTGCAAACTTAGTAAACGAAGCCGCACTATTTGCTGCTCGTGGCAACAAGCGCAACGTTTCTATGGTTGAGTTCGAACTGGCGAAAGACAAGATCATGATGGGTGCAGAACGTCGCTCTATGGTTATGTCTGAAGAGACCAAAGAATCGACGGCGTACCATGAAGCGGGTCACGCGATTGTTGGTCGTTTGGTGCCTGAGCATGATCCAGTGTATAAAGTGTCTATCATTCCACGTGGCCGTGCGCTAGGTGTGACTATGTACTTGCCAGAGCAAGACCGTGTGAGTATGTCTCGCCAACACCTTGAATCTATGGTTTCAAGCCTTTACGGCGGCCGTTTAGCTGAAGAGCTTATCTACGGTGCTGATAAAGTGTCGACTGGTGCATCTAACGATATTGAACGTGCAACTGATATTGCGCGTAAGATGGTTACTCAGTGGGGCTTCTCTGAAAAACTTGGTCCTCTTTTGTATGCAGAAGAAGAAGGTGAAGTATTCCTAGGCCGTAGCGTGACTCAGACTAAACATATGTCTGATGACACAGCTAAGTTGATTGATGATGAAGTCCGTAAGATCATTGACCGCAACTACGACCGTGCTAAGCAGATCCTTGAAGATAACATGGATATCATGCACGCGATGAAAGATGCGTTAATGAAGTACGAAACCATCGATGCTGGTCAGATTGATGACCTGATGGAACGTAAAACGGACATTCGCGAGCCAGCCGGCTGGGGAGAGCAATCTCAACCGAAAGCGGAAGAAGCGAAGCCGGAATCTGATTCTGTAGAATCGAAACAGTCTGACGAGAAAAAAGCGGAGCCTAAAGCTGAGCAAGCTGAACAAAAGGCAGAAGTAAGCTCTGAAGAAGCAGCGGACAAGAAAGACGCTGAGTAAACGCTAGCTTAACCAATAAAACCCCGAGGCGACTCGGGGTTTTTGTGTTTTGGTTTAGGGGAAGAACCATGATTATCGAATCCAACAAAAAACAATTAGACTTATCTCACCCACATGTCATGGGTATTTTGAATGTTACGCCTGATTCATTTTCTGATGGTGGCAAATATAACTCACTTGAGAACGCACTCACTCAAGCAGAGAATATGATAGAAGCTGGCGTTAGTATCATTGACATTGGTGGTGAATCGACTCGCCCAGGCGCACCTGATGTTAGCCTTGAGGAAGAGCTACAGCGTGTCGTACCCATCATTAAAGCAATTCGAGAAAAGCATGGTGTTTGGATCTCTATTGATACCAGTAAAGCGGAAGTAATGCGCCAAGCTATTGAAGCTGGCGCCGATATCATCAATGATGTACGTGCTTTGCAAGAGCCAGGTGCATTGCAAGTCGCTGCTGATACTGGTGTACCTGTGTGTTTAATGCATATGCAGGGGCAACCAAGAACCATGCAGTCCAACCCTGAATATCAAGACATCATGAATGATATTGCAGTGTTCCTTGAGGATAGGGTAGCGGCATGTGAAAGTGTAGGAATCAAGAAAAGTCAGTTGATCCTCGACCCAGGGTTTGGTTTTGGTAAAACACTTGAGCATAACTATCATTTACTCGCGCATTTTGAAAAATTCCATCAATTAGGCTTTCCGCTGTTAGCTGGTATGTCACGTAAATCAATGATTTTTAAGTTGCTCGATAAGGCTCCTGCTGAATGTATGGTGGCGAGTGTTACCTGCGCTACCATTGCTGCGATGAAAGGCGCACAGATTATTCGTGTTCACGACGTAGAAGAAACGTTGGAAGCGATGAAAATAATACAAACAACTCAGAATAACCTTTAACGCAGGACTGAAGTTCTCGCTAAATAAGAAGGAAATACATTATGTCTGATAAAAGACGTTATTTTGGTACAGATGGTGTACGAGGCAAAGTAGGCCAATATCCAATTACACCAGATTTTGTACTTAAGCTTGGTTGGGCTGCAGGGCGAGTATTAGCTAAGCAGGGGACGAAGAAAGTTATTATTGGTAAAGACACCCGCATCTCAGGTTACATGCTGGAGTCTGCGCTGGAAGCTGGACTCGCAGCAGCGGGCCTAAAAGCGACATTTACTGGGCCTATGCCAACACCTGCAGTGGCATATCTAACACAAACTTTCCGTGCTGAAGCGGGAATTGTGATTTCTGCATCTCATAACCCTTACTACGATAACGGCATCAAATTCTTTTCTTCAGAGGGTACTAAGCTGCCAGATGATATCGAGCTAGCGATTGAGGCTGAACTAGATAAAGACATCGAGTGTGTCGAGTCAGCTTTGCTTGGTAAAGCAACTCGCTTAAATGATGCCGCTGGTCGTTATATTGAATTCTGTAAAAGTACTTTTCCTTCCGATCTGAGCCTTGCAGGTCTGAAAATCGTCGTGGATTGTGCACACGGTGCAACTTACCATATTGCACCTGCTGTATTCAGTGAATTGGGTGCGGAAGTGATTGCGATGGGCGTCGAACCTAATGGCACCAACATTAATGATCAAGTCGGTGCTACCGATGTAAAAGCGTTACAGCAAAGAGTCGTTGAAGAAAAAGCGCACTTAGGCTTAGCCTTCGACGGGGATGGTGACCGAATCATTATGGTGGATGAGTTAGGCAATAAAGTCGACGGTGACCAAATCGCTTATATCATCGCGCGTGATGCACTACGTCGTGGTGAACTGAAAGGTGGTGTTGTCGGTACATTAATGACCAATCTAGGTATGGAAAATGGACTTAAGCAATTAGGAATTCCATTTGTCCGTGCTGCTGTTGGTGATCGTTACGTGATGGAGCTGCTTCTAGTAAAAGGCTGGAAGATTGGCGCTGAAAACTCAGGTCACGTCATTTTGCTAGATAAAGTGACTACAGGTGATGCTATTGTGGCGGCGCTGCAAGTTCTTGCTTCAGTAGTAGGCAGTGACATGACACTGAATGAGTTGTCTCAAGGTATGACTCTTTACCCTCAGGTGTTAGAAAATGTTCGTTTCAGTGGTGATTCTAACCCGCTAGAAGCCGACGCAGTAAAAGCATCGGTAACCGAAGTTGAAGCTGTGCTGGGAGAGAAGGGGCGCGTTCTACTGCGCAAGTCTGGTACTGAACCACTACTGCGCGTGATGGTAGAAGGTGAAGACGCTGAACTGGTACAATCATCCGCAACCAAAATTGCTGATGCAGTTAGAGCTAATTGTTAAGCTTTTTCACTGTAATTGCGCTTGAGAGCCCTACAGGGCTCTTTTCGTTTGCTTATAGAGGGTGATTTGCACTTTTGCCCCTTTTTTGACCGTTTGGTTGTGAAGTTGGTGTTTTTTATTAAATTCCGCTTGTCAGAGTAACTGGCTTTCGCTAGTATTGCTCGGCCTTCAGTTAGGAGGTCGCTAGCCTTGTTCTTAATATTTGCCTCGGCAAAGAAGCAGAACGGCGCTGGCTCAACAATTTGGAACATAGGTGGAAATTATGTTTACAGTTCTACTTGTGATTTACCTGTTGGCAGCGCTTGGTGTAATTGGCCTTGTGTTGATTCAACAAGGTAAAGGCGCAGATATGGGAGCCTCATTCGGTGCTGGCGCTTCAAACACTGTTTTTGGTGCGAGTGGCTCAGGAAACTTCCTAACCCGAATGACTGCAATTTTTGCAACTGTATTTTTCATCCTTAGCTTAGTGTTAGGTAATATGTCTACGCATAAAACCGAGTCACAGTGGGTAGACCCTTCTCAAGGTCAAATTATCCAGCAAGCTGATGATGCGAGTGAAATTCCTGCCCCAACGGGTGACGAAATTCCTCAATAAGCTATTTTCTATAGCGATTAAATAGATTTAGCTGCCGAGATGGTGAAATTGGTAGACACGCTAGCATGAGGTGCTAGTGCCTTAGGTGTGAGGGTTCGAGTCCCTCTCTCGGCACCATTATTTACAAACTTGTAAATCACCTTGTTGAGCGTATAATGCTCACAAGTCGGACGCGGGGTGGAGCAGCTTGGTAGCTCGTCGGGCTCATAACCCGAAGGTCGTCGGTTCAAATCCGGCTCCCGCAACCAAATCCTTACAGGATTCGTGGACAAGTTTGCACAGTGACTCTTCACTGTGAGTTAAGCATCATTGGGTGTTTAACATATAAGGGTCCAGCAACAAAAAACCCCGACTATCGGGGTTTTTTGTTATCTGAATTTTTCATTTGAAAGGTTTAGGTGTTTGCTTGGAATTTAAATTGGGCTCTATGCCCTTTTTTTGTTTCTGGAGTGGTTTAAATGACTGGTTTAGAAAGACAACTTACTGAAATGCTTGATGCGCCTGTAGCAGCATCTGGCTACGAGTTAGTTGGATTAGAATTTATTCGTGCAGGCGAGCATTCAACGCTACGTATCTACATCGACCATGAAAATGGCATTAACGTTGATGATTGTGCAGAAGTGAGTCATCAAGTGAGTGCAGTAATGGATGTAGAAGATCCAATCTCTGTGGCGTACAACTTAGAAGTGTCTTCACCAGGTCTTGAGAGACCACTTTTCAAAGCAGCACACTATGAGCAATTTATTGGTCACGAGGTAAGCATCGTTTTGAAAATGGCTGTGGGCAACCGTCGTAAATGGAAAGGTGATATCCATTCTGTAGACGGTGAAAACATCACAGTAGTTGTTGATGGACAAGAAGAAACGTTTGTTCTTAGCAACATTTCAAAGGCTAACCTGATCCCTAAATTTTAATTTTCTAGAGACGCAACTCTAGAGAAAAAAGCTTAAGAGGCTAGATTAAAATGAGTAAAGAAATTTTAGCGGTAGTAGAGGCAGTTTCTAACGAAAAAGCTGTTCCTCGTGAGCGTATTTTTGAGGCGCTTGAAATTGCACTAGCAACCTCAACTAAGAAAAAACACGAAATCGAAATCGATGTTCGTGTTGCTATCGACCGTAAAACTGGTGAGTTCGACACATTCCGTCGTTGGGAAGTGGTTGAAGAAGTTGAGAACCCAACTAAAGAAATTTCTTTAGAAGCGGCACAATACGAAGATGAAACACTGACTGTTGGTGACTTCGTAGAAGACGATATTGATTCAGTAACGTTTGACCGTATTACGACTCAAACGGCTAAGCAAGTTATCGTACAGAAAGTACGTGAAGCTGAGCGCGCACAAATTGTAGAGCAGTTCATCGATAACGAAGGTGAGCTAGTGACAGGTGTGGTTAAGAAAGTTAACCGCGATACGGTTATCCTAGATCTAGGTAACAACGCTGAAGCAGTTATCTTACGTGATGACCAACTTCCACGTGAAAACTTCCGTCCAGGCGACCGCGTACGTGGTTTGCTATACAAAGTTGCACCAGAAGCGCGTGGTTTCCAACTATTCATCACCCGCTCTAAGCCTGAAATGCTGGCTGAGCTATTCCGTGTCGAAGTACCTGAAATTGGTGAAGAGCTAATTGAACTGAAAGGTGCTGCTCGTGATCCTGGTTCTCGCGCGAAAATCGCAGTGAAGACAAATGACCGTCGTATCGACCCTGTTGGTGCATGTGTTGGTATGCGTGGTGCACGTGTACAAGCGGTTTCTGGTGAACTAGGCGGTGAGCGTATTGATATTGTGCTTTGGGATGATAACCCAGCGCAATTCGTTATTAATGCAATGGCACCAGCAGACGTAGCGTCGATCATCGTTGATGAAGATGCACACTCTATGGATATCGCGGTAGAAGCAGATAACCTAGCACAAGCGATTGGCCGTAGTGGTCAAAACGTACGTCTTGCGTCTCAGCTAACAGGCTGGGAACTGAACGTAATGACAGTTGCTGATCTACAGAAGAAACACCAAGAAGAGTCTCAAGCTTCGATTGAAAACTTCATGAAGCACCTAGATATCGAGCAAGACTTTGCTGAAATGCTAGTTGAAGAAGGTTTCTCTACGCTAGAAGAAGTGGCTTACGTACCAGTAAATGAACTTCTAGAAGTTGACGGCCTAAACGAAGAGCTAGTTGAAGAACTACGTAGCCGCGCGAAAGACGCATTGACTACGCTAGCACTTGCTCAAGAAGAGTCTTTTGAAGGTGTTGAGCCAGCTGACGACCTACTAGGCCTAGAAGGTCTAGAGCGTGAAATGGCATTTAAACTAGCGGCGAAAGGCGTAGCAACTCTAGAAGACCTAGCAGACCAAGGCATCGATGAGCTTGAAGGCATCGAAGGTTTAACAGAAGAACGCGCAGGTGAGCTAATCATGGCTGCACGTAACATCTGTTGGTTTGGCGACGAAGAATAATATCAGCAAGGAGGAAGCGGAATGACAGAATTAACGGTAAAAGCTCTAAGTGAAGAGATTGGTACACCAGTTGACCGCTTGATTGAACAACTTGCTGATGCAGGCATGAACAAAGCAAGTAACGACCAAGTTTCAGATGAAGAGAAGCAAAAGCTTCTTACTCACCTGAAAAAGGAGCACGGCGATACGTCGGGCGAATCTGAACCTACTCGATTAACACTTCAACGTAAGACTCGTAGCACTCTAAGTGTTGCAGCTGGTGGTGGTAAGAGTAAAGATGTTCAAGTAGAAGTGCGTAAGAAGCGCACTTATGTGAAGCGCAGCACTATCGAAGAAGAAGCCAAGCGTGAAGCTGAGGAAGCAGCACAGCGTGAAGCGGAAGAGTTAGCAAAACGCGAAGCGGAAGAGCTAGCGAAACGTGAAGCTGCAGAGAAAGCACAGCGCGAAGCCGATGAAAAAGCGAAACGAGAAGCGGATGCAAAACGTGACGCTGAAGAAAAGGCTAAACGCGCACAAGCTGAAAAGGCTAAGAAAGAAATGAATGCGAAAAATGCAGACGTTAACGAACAAGCGAAAAAAGAAGCTGATGAGTTAAAACGTCGTCAGGAAGAAGAAGCGCAGCGTAAAGCTGAACAAGAAGCTGCAAAGCTTGTTGAAGAAGCACGTAAACTTGCTGAAGAAAACGAAGCTCGCTGGAGTGAAGAAGAGAAGAAGAAGAAAGAGTTAGAAAACTCTGACTACCATGTAACGACTTCTACTTACGCTCGCGAAGCTGAAGACGCAGCAGACCGCAAAGAAGAAGGCGGTCGTCGCAAGAAGAAGAAAGCAGGCAACAAGTCTAACGATCAAGAGCGCGGTGGTCGTAACCAACGTGGTAAAGGTCGCAACAAAGGTAAGCTTGCTAAACCAACTTCAATGCAACATGGCTTTGATAAGACAGCGACTGTTGCTAAGTCTGATGTTGTTATCGGCGAAACGATTGTTGTTTCTGAGCTAGCAAGCAAGATGTCTGTGAAAGGCACTGAAGTCATCAAAGTAATGATGAAAATGGGTGCAATGGCGACAATCAACCAGGTTATCGACCAAGAGACTGCACAGCTTGTTGCTGAAGAAATGGGCCACAAAGTTATCCTACGTAAAGAGAACGAGCTTGAAGAAGCTGTACTATCTGATCGTGATAACAGTGCTGAATCAGTGCCTCGCGCACCAGTTGTTACTATCATGGGCCACGTTGACCATGGTAAAACGTCGACTCTTGACTACATCCGTAAAGCGCACGTTGCTTCAGGCGAAGCGGGTGGTATTACTCAGCACATTGGTGCATACCACGTAGAAACTGAAAACGGTATGATCACTTTCCTTGATACTCCTGGACACGCGGCGTTTACAGCTATGCGTGCTCGTGGTGCTCAAGCGACAGATATCGTTGTTCTTGTAGTTGCTGCAGACGATGGCGTAATGCCACAAACAATCGAAGCGATCCAACACGCGAAAGCGGCTGGTGTTCCTCTGATTGTTGCTGTGAATAAGATCGATAAAGAAGATGCAAACCCAGATAACGTTAAGAACGAGCTTGCTCAATACGACGTTATTCCTGAGGAGTGGGGCGGTGAGAACATGTTCGTTCACATCTCTGCGAAACAGGGTACAAACATCGATGGCCTACTAGAAACTATTCTTCTGCAATCAGAAGTACTAGAGCTTACAGCTGTAGAAGAAGGCATGGCATCGGGCGTTGTTGTTGAATCGCGTCTAGATAAAGGTCGTGGTCCTGTTGCAACCGTTCTAGTTCAGTCTGGTACGCTAAACAAAGGTGATATCCTTCTTTGTGGTCAAGAATACGGCCGTGTGCGTGCTATGCGCGACGAAAACGGCAAAGAAATCTTTACTGCAGGTCCTTCGATTCCTGTGGAAATCATCGGTCTTTCTGGTGTTCCAGCGTCTGGTGATGAAGCAACAGTAGTTCGTGATGAGCGTAAAGCTCGTGAAGTTGCTAACTACCGTCAAGGTAAATTCCGCGATGTTAAACTAGCTCGTCAGCAAAAAGCTAAGCTTGAGAACATGTTCTCGAACATGGCTGCTGGTGAAGTCGCTGAGCTTAACGTTGTTCTTAAAGCTGACGTACAGGGTTCTGTTGAAGCAATTGCTGACTCACTACTGAAACTTTCAACTGACGAAGTTAAAGTGAACATCGTTGGTTCTGGTGTTGGTGGTATTACAGAAACTGATGCAGTACTTGCAGCAGCGTCTAACGCTATCATTCTTGGCTTCAACGTTCGTGCAGATGCAACAGCTCGCCGTGCAGTTGAAACTGAGAACCTAGATCTTCGTTACTACTCAATCATTTACCAATTGATTGATGAAGTGAAACAAGCAATGGGCGGTATGCTTGCTCCTGAGTTCAAGCAGGAAATCATCGGTCTTGCTGAAGTACGTGATGTATTTAAGTCACCAAAACTTGGCGCAATCGCTGGTTGTATGGTTACTGAAGGTACAATCAAGCGTAATAACCCTATTCGCGTTCTACGTGATAACGTTGTTATCTACGAAGGCGAACTAGAGTCACTACGTCGCTTTAAAGACGACGTTCAAGAAGTTAAGAACGGCTACGAGTGTGGTATCGGCGTTAAGAACTACAATGATGTTCGCGTTGGTGACCAAATCGAAGTCTTCGAGATTGTTGAAGTTAAACGTACTCTAGACTAATTGACTAAAATGACCGGCAGAAGCTGTCGGTGATTGGTTGTTGAATACGCCATGGGGGGCTGGAATTTATCCATCCCCCCATTCTTTCTAATAAGAGAAAAGATATGTCAAAAGAATTTAGCCGCACACAGCGTGTATCGCAGCAGTTGCAAAAAGAACTAGCCATGATCCTACAACGTGAAGTCCGTGACTCGCGTTTGGGCATGGTGACCATTTCAGATGTGGAAGTGTCACGTGACCTTGCATACGCAAAAGTATTTGTGACTTTCCTATGTGTAGGTGAGCAAACGCCAGAATCATGTTTAAAAGCACTTCGTGAACACGAAGTTCATATCCGCATGATGCTTGGTAAGCGTATTCGTCTACGTCTAACGCCTGAAATCCGTTTCGAATACGATAACACTTTGGTTGAAGGTATGCGTATGTCAAACCTTGTAAGCGAAGTTGTTAGCGAAGATAAGCGCAAGCAAAACGAAGCGGGTCGTGAAGACGAACAATCGCAAGAGGGCGGTGAATAATGGCTCGTCGTCGTAAAGGTCGCCCAATTAACGGAGTTATCTTACTCGACAAGCCAACGGGCATTTCGTCAAACGATGCTCTGCAAAAAGTAAAACGTATTTACTTTGCGGAAAAAGCCGGTCATACCGGAGCTCTTGATCCGCTTGCGACAGGAATGCTGCCAATTTGCCTTGGTGAAGCAACCAAGTTTTCTCAGTTCTTGTTGGATTCTGACAAACGCTACCGAGTGATCGCCAAGTTAGGTGAGCGTACGGATACTTCGGATTCTGATGGAGAAGTGGTTGAGACTCGTCCGGTAGACGTTTCTCTCGACAAGCTTGAGGAGTGCATTGATAAGTTCCGCGGTGAATCTGATCAAGTACCTTCAATGTTTTCGGCATTGAAATACCAAGGTAAGCCTTTGTATGAATATGCGCGAAAAGGTATTGAAGTACCACGAGAATCACGAAAAATTACGGTTTATGAAATCGTACTGCATCGCTTTGAAGGTGATGAAGTCGAGATGGAGGTCCACTGTTCAAAAGGGACTTACATCCGTACTATCGTTGATGATCTCGGTGAAATGCTCGGCTGTGGAGCTCATGTCACCATGTTGCGTCGTACAGGGGTTGCTAAATATCCGTACGAGAAGATGGTCACTCTAGAGCAACTTAACGAGCTTTTAGAGCAAGCACATCGTGATGAAGTCGCACCGAAAGAGCTACTTGATCCTCTGTTGTTGCCTATGGATACCGCTGTAGAAGATTTACCAGAAGTGAACCTCAATGCTGAACTGACCAATTTGGTTCAACATGGCATGCCAGTGCAAGTGTTTGGCGCACCAGAGGGCACGCCGCTGCGTATGACTTCTGGCGAAGAGAAGCTATTCATCGGTGTTGCTGAAGTGAATGATGATGGCAAGGTGGCACCAAAGCGCCTAGTTGTCTTCCGTGAAGATGCTGAGTAAGTGTTAAGATCGCAAAAGCCGAAGCGTTTGCTTCGGCTTTTTTATTTTTAGTGTGATTCGATTCAGTTAAGTGATTTATTCTATCAGCCCATTGTCTTTTAGCTTCTGACGTAATAGCTCAGTCCGTTCTCGGTTGACACCAAAATCTGAATAACCAACACGTGACTCAGAGCGTACAATGAGTTGAGACCCAGATATTTTCAATTCCAAATCGTCAACAAATCTAAGTACCGTAGACGTGCATTCAATACGCAGATAATTCCCTTGAACAGTGGCACTTTCGGCTCCCGGAAGAGTAAGCGCGACTTGCTCGATAGCGTTCAAATTGGCGTTATCTGCAAGTTGATAGCGAGCTATATTGAAATCTGTTCTTTTGTCCTGTGTTGAGACGCAATTTGGCTTATCGCCGCATGGTTCATTGGTTCTATCGGGAATGTTCACCGAGTTTTGACTGCAAGCGGTGAGCGTAAACAGGAAAGTAGCGATTATGGAGAGTCTGGTCATGAGTGATTTCCTTATCATTATTTTGTTTATTATATTCGAAGAGAAGACAAAGTTGCTTGTGATGTTGAAACAAAAAAAGGTTGATGTAAAACATCAACCTTTTTTATTTTAGGCGCTAGGGCGTATTAGACTTCTAAGTAATCAAGAATACCTTCAGCCGCTTTGCGTCCCTCATCAATAGCGGTAACCACGAGATCTGAGCCACGAACAGCATCACCGCCCGCGAAGATCTTAGCGTTACTCGTTTGGTACATAAACTCTTGCTTTGATGGCGCTTTGATTCGGCCCCATTGGTCTAGTTCAACCCCGAATGGCTCTAGCCATGACATGGTGTGTGGCTGGAAACCAAACGCCATAATGACAGCATCTGCTTCAAGCGTATGTTCGCTTCCTGTAACTGGTTCAGGGCGGCGACGTCCTGCTTCATCCGGCTCACCCAGCGCGGTTTTTACAACCGTTACTCCGGTTACGTTGCCTGCAGCGTCAACTTCAATACCTAAAGGTTGGAGGTTAAACATGAAGTTTACGCCTTCTTCTTTGGCATTTTTAACTTCACGTACTGAACCAGGCATGTTGGCTTCATCGCGTCGATAGGCACAAATTACGTTGTCAGCGCCTTGACGAATAGAAGTACGTACACAGTCCATTGCTGTATCACCACCACCAAGAACGACAACTTTTTTCCCAGCCATATCGATAAATGGTTCGCTGGTTTCTAGCTCCATAACTTTGTAGGTATTTGAAATGAGGAAAGGAAGTGCGTCATAAACGCCTGTTGCATCTTCATTCTCAAGCCCAGCTCGCATGTTTTTGTAGGTACCAACGCCTAAGAAAACAGCATCATAGTCATCGACTAATTGCTGCATTTGAATATCTTTACCTACTTCGATGTTCAGCTGGAACTCAACACCCATTTCACTGAAGACTCGACGACGGTTTTCCATGACGCCTTTTTCGAGTTTAAAAGAGGGGATACCAAATGTGAGCAGACCACCTATTTCAGGATAACGGTCATAAACAACTGGCTTAACGCCGTTGCGCACCAGAATATCAGCCGCCGCTAATCCGGCAGGGCCAGCGCCAATAATCGCGACTTTCTTATCTGTCCACTCTACTTTGGACATATCAGGCTTCCAGCCCATCTCAAACGCTTTGTCAGTAATGTACTTTTCGATGTTACCAATAGTAACCGCGCCAAAATCATCGTTTAGAGTACAAGAACCTTCACATAGTCTGTCTTGTGGACACACACGCCCACATACCTCTGGCAGGCTGTTGGTTTGATGGGAGAGCTCCACAGCTTCGATGATTCGCCCTTCATTGGCGAGTTTTAACCACTGAGGAATATAGTTGTGTACTGGGCATTTCCATTCACAATATGGGTTACCGCAGTCTAAGCAGCGGTCGGCTTGCGCTGTCGCTTGCTGCTTGGTAAACGGTTCATAGATTTCTACGAACTCAATCTTTCTAATCTTAACCGGCTTCTTCGCTGGGTCGACACGGTTAACATCAATAAATTGGTAAACGTTCTGGCTCATAATTTAGGCTCCTTCCAATTTATTGTGCTTGAACGCGCAGTTCAGCGGCGCTACGGCTTTGGTGGCCAAGTAGGGTGCGTAAATCTGCTGCTTGAGGTTTAACTAAGTAGAACTTTGGAATCCATTCATCAAAGTTCGCTAGGATATTTTCTGCGTGGGCTGAGCCTGTTTCGTCGAGGTGCTCGGCAATAAGCCCACGAAGGTGCTCTTGGTGAATGGCTAAGTCAGAAAGAGAAATTGCTTCGACTGACTCGGTATTCACTCGGCCATTAAAGTCGTCATTTTGGTCGAGCACATAAGCAAATCCGCCTGTCATACCCGCACCAAAGTTAACCCCTGTAGCGCCCAAGATAGCGACAATGCCACCTGTCATGTATTCACAAGCGTTGTCACCGGCGCCTTCAATAACCGCGATAGTACCTGAGTTACGAACACCGAAGCGTTCACCGGCAGTACCAGCCGCAAAGATCTTACCGCCCGTTGCGCCATACAGACAGGTGTTACCTACAATGGTTGCTTCGTTACAGCTAAATGCTGTACCTAGATGCGGCTTGATAACGATTTTTCCGCCCGCCATGCCTTTACCAACATAGTCATTTGCATCACCAGTCAGGTAGAGTTCAACTCCGCCAGCGTTCCAAACACCAAAGGATTGCCCTGCTGTGCCGTTCAAATGCAACTTGATTGGCGAACTTGCCATTCCTTGGTTGCCGTAACGTTTCGCTATTTCTCCTGATAGGCGAGCGCCAATCGAACGATCGGTATTGATGACATCGTAGTAAAGGTTTGTACTTTGTTTGGCTTCGATAGCGGCGATGGCATCATCGAGAATCGTTTGGTTTAGCTGCGCTTTGTCAAACGGTGCGTTTGGCTCGGTCCAATAGAGCGGATGACCTTCTGGCGAGATTGGTGCTTCCAAAATGCCAGAGAGATCAAGCTTACTTTGCTTGGCGGTCATGCCTTCTACGGTTTGTAGTAAATCCGTTCGGCCAATCAAGTCGGTTAGTTTCTCAACGCCAAGCTCTGCTAAGTGCTCCCTTACCTCATCAGCTAAGCCGATAAAGTAGTTCATTACCATCTCAGGTAAGCCTTTAAAGTACTCTTTACGCAGTGTTTCGTCCTGGGTCGCAACACCAGTCGCGCAGTTGTTCAAGTGACAGATGCGTAGGAATTTACAACCCATTGCAACCATTGGAGCAGTACCAAAACCAAAACTCTCCGCACCTAAAATTGCCGCTTTTACCACGTCTAAACCGGTTTTTAATCCGCCATCAACTTGAAGTCGGATCTTATGGCGCAGTCCATTGGCAACCAGTGCTTGTTGAGTTTCAGCTAGGCCTAGTTCCCACGGGCAACCTGCATATTTGACTGAAGTCAGCGGGCTCGCTGCCGTGCCGCCATCGTAACCGGATATGGTGATCAAATCAGCGTAAGCTTTGGCAACCCCCGTTGCTATCGTACCTACTCCTGGCTCTGAGACCAGTTTGACCGAAACGAGAGCGTTCGGGTTGACTTGTTTGAGGTCGAAGATCAATTGCGCTAAATCTTCAATCGAATAAATATCATGATGTGGTGGAGGTGAAATTAAGGTGACACCTTGCACGGAATAGCGCAGCTTAGCGATCTCTGCCGTTACCTTGTGACCCGGAAGTTGCCCGCCTTCACCTGGTTTTGCACCTTGCGCCACTTTGATTTGCAGTACATCAGCATTGGTCAGGTAGTGTGGTGTTACACCAAAACGACCTGAAGCAATCTGTTTAATACGAGAGTTACGCTCTGTACCGAATCGACGAGGATCTTCACCACCTTCACCGGAATTAGAGTAACCCCCTAGCTTGTTCATTGCCGTTGCTAACGCTTCGTGCGCTTCTGGACTGAGTGCACCGATAGACATAGCAGCGGAATCAAAGCGTTTGTACAGTTCACTGTTAGGTTCGACTTTATCTAAGCTAAGAGGAAAGTCCGCTTTTTTCAATTGCATCAAATCACGTAGCATCGCGACAGGGCGTGAGTTCACCTGTTTAGCGAAAGATTTATAGTCTGAAGTATCACCTGATTTGACGGCGGTTTGCAGAGTGCCGACCACGTCCGGATTGTAAGCGTGGTATTCACCGCCATGGACATATTTAAGAAGACCACCGTGCTCGATCGGTTTACGCTTAGCCCATGCTTTACGTGAAAGATTATAGATATCTTGCTGGAAATCGGAGAAGTCGGCCCCTTGAATACGTGTTGTCACACCTTTGAAACACAGTTCAACCACATCGGAATTAAGGCCAACAGCTTCAAACAATTGAGAGCAACGGTAAGAAGCGATGGTCGAGATCCCCATTTTCGACATGATCTTATACAGACCTTTGTTGATGCCGTATTGGTAGTTCTGCATCACTTCACGATATGTTTTATCAATGGCGCCATCATCGATGACCTTACCCAAAGCTTCATAGGCTAGATATGGGTAGACAGCGGTCGCACCAAACCCGAGTAGAACAGCAAATTGGTGTGGATCTCGAGCTGTCGCGGTTTCGACAATAATGTTGGCATCACAACGCAAGCTTGCATCGGCTAAGCGTGTTTGTACTGCCCCCACTGCCATAGCGGCGGGAATTGGAAGCTTCCCTTTGGTCAGTGCTCTATCTGAAAGTACAACTAAAACAGTGCCTTCTCGAACAACTTGTTCCGCTTTATCACACAAATCAAGGATGGCTTGTTTTAAGTCTGTGTGCTCTGGATCGTAGTTAATATCTAAGATCGTATTTCGGTAGTGTTTGTCACTGAGTTCGAGCAACTGCTGCATGTCGGAATATAGCAATACAGGAGAGTCGAACGTGACTCGATAGGCGTGACCATCCGTTTCGCAGAACACATTCATTTCTTGGCCCACACTGGTTGCCAAAGACATCACGTGTTTTTCACGTAATGGATCGATCGGTGGGTTCGTCACTTGAGCAAATTTCTGGCGGAAGTAATCCGTAACTAGCCTCTCTTTGGAAGACAATACTGCCATTGGCGTATCGTCACCCATAGAGCCTACAGCTTCTTGACCCATATCACCAAGAACACGCAGCACTTGATCGACTTCCTCGTTGCTCATCGCAAATTGTTTTTGATAAGTCTTGAGTTGATCTTCATCGAAACTGCGTTGTCCAACGAGCTCTTCACTCATTTGCGAAAATGGCGTGAGTTTATGAACGTTGTCTTCCATCCATTCTTTATAAGGGTGACGAGATTTTAGATCATTGTCGATCTCGCTCGATTGCCATAGTTTACCGCGACGAGTGTCGACCACCAGTAGTTCGCCTGGACCAACTCGGCCTTTCTCTGAGACTTCGTCAGGTGCGTAATCCCAAATCCCGACTTCAGAGGCTAGTGTGATGAGCTTGTCTTTGGTTATGACGTAGCGCGCTGGGCGAAGCCCGTTTCTATCAAGGTTACAGGCAGCATAACGACCATCGGATAAGACGATACCAGCTGGGCCATCCCAAGGTTCCATGTGCTTAGAGTTAAAGTCGTAGAAAGCGCGTAAATCTGGATCCATATCTGGGTGGTTTTGCCATGCTGGTGGCACAAGCATACGCATCGCTCTGAATACGTCCATGCCTCCCGCCAGAAACAGATCGAGCATATTGTCCAAGCTGGAAGAATCCGAACCGACTTCGTTCACAAATGGAGCAGCGGTTTGCAGGTCGGGTAACAATGGAGAGGCAAACTTATAGGCTCTCGCGCGCGCCCATTGGCGGTTACCTTCAATGGTATTAATTTCGCCATTATGCGCTAGGTAGCGGAATGGTTGAGCCAGTGGCCAGCGTGGTTGCGTATTGGTGGAAAAACGCTGGTGGAACAAGCAAATGGCAGATTCCATGCGTAAGTCTGCTAAGTCTAAATAGAATCTTGGCAGATCGGCTGGCATACATAGGCCTTTGTAGACGATAACCTGTGTCGATAGGCTACAGATATAAAAATCACTATCGTCAGTAATCTGTTTTTCAATTCTACGGCGAGCAATGTACAAACGGCGCTCGATGTCTCTTTCTCTCCAACCTGCTGGAGCAGAAATGAAAACTTGCTGGATATCGGGTACTGAGTCTAGAGCTATCGGGCCAAGAACATCTGAATTAGTAGGGACTGTCCGCCAGCCCGAAACTGTCAGTGTCTCTTGTGCTAGTTCTTTATTGATTATGTCTTTAGCCGATTGTGCTTTGACGGGGTCTCTGCTGAAAAACACCATGCCGATCGCATACTGTTTTCCGAGTTTGAAATCGTTTTCTTCGGCGATAAGACGCAGATAAGTATCTGGCTTTTGAAGTAGTAGTCCACAACCGTCGCCCGTTTTTCCGTCGGCTGCAATACCGCCACGGTGGGTCATTCGATCGAGTGCTGATATTGCGGTGCGAACTAGCTTGTGGCTCGGCTCGCCTTCCATATGCGCGATCAGGCCGAATCCACAGTTATCTTTTTCTAAACTTGGATCATATAGAGCCATTGCAATTCTCCCTTTGCTTCGCTGTCGTCCAGACAGTAAATGACTAACTATTTGTTATTCTTATTATTTTCTTTACGTATTAGCTTATAAAAACTCTTTGAATATTTAACAAATTAGATGGTTTTATTTTTCATCGACTTCACAACGTATAGGTTATTATGAAAAAGGTCAAGTTCTTGGTGAATAATCACGCTGGTATGCGATTTACCACGTATTACACTGGAAATGCTATTTAATATCAAACATATAGGATTCTTATTGTTACATATTTTTAACAATAAAAATTGAAGATAAAAAAGGCCAGCAATGAATTGCTGGCCAAAATATAAAGGAAGGAATTGTTGTTTATTAAGCGGATAGCATCAGTGAATCGGCTTTCGCTTCTAAGTTGGAACCGCCCATTAGGTATTGGTCGATTTCAATCGCACATTCACGACCTTCGTTGATACAACGTACCACTAGAGATTGGCCAGTGCGCATATCACCTGCTGCGAACACACCTTTTTGGTTGGTTGCAAAGCCTGCAGTTGCTACGTTACCACGCTCGTCTAACTTGATATCTAGTTGAGCGAGCACGCCTGTTGGTTCTGGGTGTAGGAAGCCCATAGCCAGAAATGCCATATCACATGGGATAACACGCTCAGAGTTCGCAACTTCTTCAAAAGTAGGGCGTTCACCTGGTGCTGCATCTTTCCATACGATGTCAGCGATGCGTAGACCTGTTACCTGACCTTCATCGTTACCGATGAACTCTTTAGTCAGGATGTTCCAATGACGATCACAGCCTTCCTCGTGAGAAGTTGTTGTCTTCATGATCATTGGGTATTGAGGCCAAGGCATGTTTGCTGGGCGTTTCTCTGGTGGGATCGGCATGATCTCAACCTGAGTAACACTTGCTGCTTTATGACGGTTAGAGGTACCAACACAGTCCGAGCCTGTATCACCACCACCGATAACCACAACATGCTTGTCTTTCGCGTGAATTTCTTCACCCTTAAGATCCATGTCGTTTGCGCGGCGGTTGTTTTGACCTAGGAATTCCATTGCGAAGTGAACGCCTTTTAGCTCACGACCAGGAACTGGCAGATCACGCGGAACCGTTGAGCCACCTGTTAGTAGTACTACATCGAACTCTTGACGAAGCTGCTGAGCGTTCACATCAACACCGATGTGTTGGTTTACTTTGAACTCAACGCCTGCTTCAGCCATCAGGTTGATCTTACGATCAATCACGTCCATACCCAGCTTAAAGTCTGGAATACCGAAGCGCAGTAAGCCGCCAACTTTCTCGTCGCGCTCAAATACAGTGACTGAATGGCCTGCGCTGTTTAGCTGCTCAGCTGCAGCAAGACCAGCAGGGCCAGAACCAACGATTGCAACTGTTTTACCTGTGCGTGAACGAGGTGTTTTAGGTTTGGCGTACCCTTCACGGTACGCAGTTTCTACAATAGTTTTCTCGATGTTACAGATGGTGATTGGATCTTGGTTGATACCAAGAACACATGCGCTCTCACAAGGTGATGGGCATACACGGCCTGTAAATTCTGGGAAGTTATTGGTTGAGCTTAGAATATTCCAAGCTTCTTCCCAGCTGTCACGGTAAACCGCATCGTTAAATTCTGGAATGATGTTACCAATCGGACAACCGCTGTGACAGAAAGGGACACCACAATCCATACAACGAGAAGCCTGAGTATTGATTTTGTCACCAAACTCTTCGTTGAGTACGAACTCTTTGTTGTCTTCGATACGAACCGATGGATCGAGCTTCTTTGGAAGCTCACGACCATGCTCTAAAAATCCAGTAGGCTTACCCATTATACTGCCTCCACTTCTTCCGTTTGTGCTTGCTCAGCGATAGCTTTGCGCTTTTGAAGTACCGCTTTGTAATCACGCGGCATAACCTTGACCATGGTCTCTAGGCTAGCTTCAAAATTGTCTAGGAAAGACTGAGCAACTTCACTTCCTGTGAACTCTACTTGCTTAGTTAGCATCTCTTTCAGTAGTTCGCGATCTTCTGCTTCGATTGGGTCTAGGTCGACTAGTTCTGGGTTCAGCTTAGTTTCAAAGTCACCAGCAGTATCCCAAACATAAGCCACACCGCCACTCATACCTGCTGCAAAGTTACGACCTGTTGAGCCAAGGATTACAGCGACACCACCAGTCATGTATTCACAACCATGGTCACCAACCCCCTCTACAACTACTTTCGCGCCTGAGTTACGTACACAGAAACGCTCACCCGCCATACCGCGGATGTATGATTCACCAGAGGTCGCACCGTAGAAACATACGTTACCTACAACGATGTTATCTTCAGCAACGATGGTTGACTTCGCATCAGGGTAAAGCACTAGCGTACCGCCAGATAGGCCTTTACCCCAGTAGTCGTTCGCATCACCTTCTACTTCGAACTTCACGCCCTTAGCTAGGAAGGCACCGAATGATTGACCTGCTGAGCCGTTGAACTTCACGTTCATTGGCTGTGGTAGACCCGCGTCTTTATAAACCTTAGAGATTTCGTTCGACAGCATGGTACCTGCAGAGCGGTCCGTGTTGATGATAGGGAATTCAGCGTTGACTGCTTCGCCTTTCTCAAGTGCTGGGATAGCCGCTTGAATCAACTTACGGTCTAGAACCTCTTCTAGGTTGTGGTTTTGCTGTGTTTGGTTGTAAACGCCATCTTCTTCACGAGCTTGCTCGATGTGAAGCACAGGAGACAGATCTAGGTTCTTGTATTTCCAGTGTTGGATGTCTTCACGCACTTTCAGTTTGTGCGATTGACCAACCATCTCATCGATAGTGCGGTAACCAAGTTCAGCCATTACTTCACGTAGACCTTCAGCCATGTATTGGAAGAATGTCACTACGTCTTCTACGCGGCCGTCAAAACGCTCACGTAGAGTCTTATTCTGTGTTGCGATACCAACAGGACAGGTGTTCTTATGACACTTACGCATCATGATACAACCTTCAACAACCAGAGCTGCTGTTGCTACACCCCATTCCTCTGCACCCAGAAGTGTTGCTACTGCAAGGTCGCGAGGAGTTTTCATCTGACCATCAGATTGAACCACGATACGGTTACGTAGGCCGTTCTTAAGAAGCGTTTGGTGTGTTTCTGCTAGACCAAGCTCCCAAGGCAGACCTGTGTGACGGATAGAGGACATAGGAGATGCACCTGTACCACCATCGAAACCTGCGATAAGGACAACGTCAGCTTTCGCTTTCGCTACACCTGATGCGATGGTACCTACGCCTGCTTCGGATACTAGTTTCACGTTGACGCGACCAGCACGGTTTGCGTTCTTCAAGTCGTAGATTAGCTGAGCCAAATCTTCGATTGAGTAGATATCGTGGTGCGGCGGTGGCGAGATTAGACCTACGCCCGGAGTCGAGTGACGTGTTGCACCGATCCAGTCATCAACCTTATCACCTGGTAGCTGGCCACCTTCACCAGGCTTCGCACCCTGAGCCATTTTGATCTGTAGCTCATCTGCGTTAGTCAGGTAGTAAGAAGTTACACCGAAGCGGCCTGAAGCAACCTGTTTGATTGCAGAGCGTTCCCAATCGCCGTTTTCTTTACGCTCGAAACGAGTTGGGTCTTCACCGCCTTCACCAGAGTTCGATTTCGCGCCAATGCGGTTCATCGCAACAGCAAGTGTTGAGTGTGCTTCGTAAGAGATAGAGCCGAATGACATGGCACCTGTCGCGAAACGCTTCAGGATGTTTTCGATTGGTTCTACTTCTTCAAGTGGGATTGAACCCGCTGGGTTCTTAACAAAATCTAGCTGGCTACGTAGCGTTGCTGCGTTATCGCCTTGGTCGTCCACCGCTTTCGCGTATTTCTTGAACTGAGCGTAGTCTTTGTTACGAGTAGACTCTTGTAGTAGTGAAATAGTCTCAGGGTTAAACAGGTGTTTTTCACCACGCTGTTTCCACTGGTAAACACCTCCCACATCAAGAACTTGCACAGGGATCTCACGAGTTGGGTAACCAATGCGGTGACGCACAAGCACTTCTTTAGCGATATCGTCGATCGTTAGACCTTGGATACGTGAAACCGTACCAGTGAAGTACTTATCAACTACAGATTTGCTGATACCCAGTGCTTCAAAGATCTGTGCACCGTGGTAAGACTGCAGTGTTGAGATCCCCATCTTTGAGAAGATCTTCAGTAGACCACCGTTGATAGACTTACGGTAGTTCTCGAATAGCTCACGAATATCTGTGTTTGGATCCAGCTTCTTCGTACGCTGTAGCTCAACCATAGTTTCGATAACTAGGTATGGGTTAACTGCGTTTGCACCGTAACCAACTAGTGTTGCAAAGTGGTGTGTTTCACGAGCATCACCTGTCTCAACCACGATGTCACACTTAGCACGTAGACCCTTGCGGATTAGGTGGTGGTGAACAGCGCCAACCGCCAGCATTGCTGGGATTGCTGCGTGGTTTGAGTTAACTGCGCGGTCAGTTAGAAGGATGATTGAGTAACCATCGATCACTGCATCTTCTGCATACTGACAGATACGCTTAAGTGCGCGCTCTAGTTTGCCTTCGTCTTCGCTTGCTTGGAATACAATGTCTAGCGTCTTCGCTTGGAGGTGCTCGTTATCGATAGCACGTAGCTTCTCAAGTTCAGAGTTAGATAGAACTGGTGACTCAAGCTCTACTTTTTGACAATGCTCTGGAGACTCAGCAAGAAGGTTCTGATCTTTACCTAGGTAAGTGTTCAGAGACATAACCATACGCTCACGAATCGGGTCGATTGGCGGGTTAGTTACCTGAGCAAACAGCTGCTTAAAGTAGTTTGATAGATGTTGTGACTGGTGCGAAAGAATCGCGAGTGGCCAGTCAGCACCCATTGCGGAAAGTGGCTCTTTACCATCTTTCGCCATCGGTACAATGATTTCGTTTACTTCTTCTGAGCTCACCCCAAATGCTTGCTGCTTGTGCAGTAGCTTCTCTGGTGAAGGCTGACTGAATTCATTGCTCGCATCTGGCAGTTTCTTCAGACTCAGTAGGTTTTCTTCAACCCACTTCTCGTAAGGTTGTGCTGATGCAATGCCATCTTTCACTTCTTCATCAGAAATGATGCGACCCTGCTCTAGATCAGCGACGAAGATACGACCTGGTTGCAGACGACCACGGAACTCAACGTTCTCTGGTTCAATCTCTACAACACCAGACTCAGAAGCCATCACTAGGAAGTCATCTTTGGTCACTGTGTAGCGAGAAGGGCGCAGACCGTTACGGTCAAGGGTTGCACCTACTTGAACACCGTCAGTGAAACATACAGATGCCGGGCCATCCCAAGGTTCCATGACGTTCGCGTGGTACTGGTAGAACGCGCGACGAGTTGGATCCATGTTTTTGTTTTCTTGCCATGCTTCAGGGATCATCATCATCAACGCATGTGGCAGGCTGCGACCAGAGAGAACTAGGAGCTCAAGTGCCATATCGAAGTTAGATGAATCTGAGCTGCCTTCCTGACAGATAGGCAGTAGCATGTCGATCTCTGCTTGAGTGAACAGGTCAGATTCGATGATTGCTTCACGAGCCTTCATCCAGTTCAGGTTACCGCGAACTGTGTTGATTTCGCCGTTATGAGCGATGTAACGGAAAGGCTGTGCTAGGCGCCAGCGTGGGAATGTATTGGTAGAGAAACGAGAGTGAACCAGTGCTAGTGCACTCACCATCGTTGGGTTTTGCAGGTCTAGGAAGTACTGAGGTACTTGTTCTGTCGTTAGCTGACCTTTATACACAACCGTCTTGTAAGACATAGAGTTGATGTAGAAGTCATCACCAATATTAGAAACGCTTTCAAGACAAACGCGAACGGTATAGTTACGTAGTACATATAGCTTGCGCTCAAGTTCTTCTGGTGTGATGCCTGGACCACCAGAGACAAAAACGTGCTCAAACTGTGGCTCTGTGCTTAGAGGGTCTGCGCCGATCATTGAGTTGTCTGTTGGCAGTACGCGGTAGCCAATGACTTCAAGCTCAAGGCGTTTAGCATTGCGCTCTAAAATATCGCGGCATTGTGCTCGTTTGTGTTCATCTTTAGGGAATAACACAACACCAACACCATATTTTTCAAAAGAAGGCAGCTTGATACCAAGCTTAACGGCTTCTTCTAAAAGAAATTCATGGGGCTTTTGCAATAAGATACCCGCACCATCACCACTACATGGATCACAGCCTTGACCGCCGCGGTGCTCCATACGAGCTAACATATCGAGTGCTTGAGTAACAACTTCGTGCGATTTACGGTTTTTTAGGTGAGCAACAAAACCGATACCACAAGCGTCATGCTCCAGTTCTGGAGTATACAGACCTTGTGTATTCTGCTCTCTATCTACCATAGATACATCCTTCCAGTTTAATGTCGACACAAATCACTAAGCAAAAGCTCAGTTAGGTGTCTTGTCCTTTATTTTTTATGAATCTAAGCCAGCCTGAGGTGGCTAGCTTGAGTCCTTTCCGTATCTCGCAGGAAAAATATTGCGAGAAAAACAATCCTTGGTGATATCCGTTTAATTTGGACCACTTTCTAGTGGTTTATATAGATGGGGCTAGGGATTCACCGACATTTCCGCGTTTGATTTTGTAATTTAAACCACAAAAAAAACGGCTATGTGTAAGTATCCTACAATTTAGTCCCTCCAAATTGCAATGAAAAGTGAACGCTGCGGCCCATTTTTTTCGCTTAAAAATGCATATTGCGTTTAACAAATGCGCAACATTACGCAAATAACGCCCATTTTCTGCATGTTTATTGATTTTTGTTAGTTTGTGGGATGTTTGAATTAAATAAAATGGTCGGATTTATTTTGCAGGGATGTAATTTACTTACAGGAATGGGATTGAGATGTATTCCTATCTATACCCTAGAGCGACTTTATGCAATTACATGAATTGGTAAACACCATTGGCCAAGACCTGCAGCGACGTTATGGAGAAAAGGTCCATAAGTTGACGCTGCATGGCGGATTTAGTTGTCCTAACAGAGATGGCACCATAGGCCGAGGTGGATGTACATTTTGCAATGTATCGTCTTTTGTTGACGAAGAAACTCAAGTTAAAAGCATTGTCGACCAGCTAACGGATAGAGCGGGTGAGATAAAGCGCGCTCGTAAATATTTAGCGTATTTTCAAGCCTATACCAATACCTATGCGGAAGTTCAGGTACTAAAAAATATGTACGAAGAAGCGCTTAAAGCGGCGGATATTGTGGGGCTATGCGTAGGAACGCGCCCTGACTGCGTTCCTGATGCTGTTCTCGACTTATTGGCAGGGTATGTCGAGCAAGGGTATGAGATTTGGTTGGAGCTTGGTTTACAAACTGCGAACAATGCGACGCTTAAAAGGATAAATCGAGGTCATGACTTTGAATGCTATGCCGAGATCACTCAAAGGGCGCGTGATTTGGGCATCAAAGTATGTACACACTTGATTGTTGGCCTGCCTAAAGAAAGTAGAGAAGACAATTTACGCACCTTAGAAAAAGTATTAGAGGTGGGAACTGACGGCATTAAGCTGCACGGCCTACATATAGTGGAAGGCAGTACGATGGCCAAGGCTTGGAAGGCTGGTCGACTAGAAGCCCCTACACTCGATGGTTATGTATCCATAGCGAGTGAGCTTATTCGCCGAACTCCTGCCGACATTGTTTATCACAGAGTTTCTTCAGCAGCTCGTCGGCCAACATTACTCGCGCCATTATGGTGTGAAAATCGTTGGTTGGCGATGACAGAGATAGGGCGGGCATTGGATCGTGATGGTGCTCAAGGCTCTCTTATAAAACAGACATTTATCTACTCTAAACCGCTAATAAAAGCGGATTAGCAGGCGAGAACCTGATATCTTTCGTAACCTTAAGTTATCAATAGATGATCAGGAATACCGGAGCAATGGAACAGTGGATGACTTGGCTATGGGATAGCACCTATGGTCATGGTTTAGACTTTTTGGTGATCTTTGCCAGCATTGCTTGCGTTGTTCTGGTCTACTCTCGTTACGTTAAACATATAGAAACGTTGGTGAAAGATATGCCTGCTGCAATTATGGTGGTGGGTGCCCAAAAAGGGGAGCTGATTCTTTCCAACCGAGCTGCGATGCAACTGCTAGGTGTACGACGTATCGGGCATAACTACTTATACCCAACCAGTATTGATGCCAATTTCATGCTTGGCCAATTACAGCCATTCTCTTCTCGCCATTTTCATTCTCTTTTAGTTAACTGGCCAGTTTCAAGCCAACAACATGTTGCGATTGACTTTACTGGGCGTAAGGTGCTGTTTCGCGGTCAATCGGCTTGGGTTATTTCGGCCATTCCACATTTTCAAACCAGTGAAGAAGTCCAAGAAGAAATTAATAGTTTGTCTGTCGCGAAAAGTGCGCTGGATTCTCTTTCTGAACACATTTACATAAAAGATAACCAGGGCAAGCTTATTCAAACCAATACCGCTTTTCAGCGCTTTTGGGCCAATCGAGAAGAAGAAGGCAGTGCTTCGATTGAAGGAGTACTGAAAGGTCGTGCAAGTAAACGTTTTTGGACTTCCTCTCCGGATGGACGTGGCTGCTTGCTAGAAACCTATCAAAGTATCCTGATGTCCCCCGAAGGAGAGAAGTTAGGGTACTTAGGTATTAGCCACGATGTGACCGATTGGCACAATATTCAAAAGAGCTTGCGTGATGAGATGGAGCGACGAAAAGATACTGAAGTCGCATTAGCGCAGAGAGATACCATTCTGCAGAACATCTTAGAGTCGAGTCCAGACTGCATCGGCATTTTTGATGAAAACATGGTGTACCAAGCCTGTAACCAACCATTTGTGACTGCTTTAGGTATCTCCGATGTGAATGACTTGATTGGTCATCGCTTGCAGGACGTGATTCCGGATGAGGCGTATGCGAGATTTTCTGACTCTGACTACAAAGTGCTGTATGAAGGGAAATCGACTCGCCATCTGGATAAAAGCATCAGTTCGAGTGGAGAATACATTTGGTTTGATGTGGTAAAGTCGCCGTTCCGCGATCCTGCCTCTGGTACCAATGGTGTGCTTATCATGGCGCGAGATGTATCAGAGCGTTACTTAGCAGAGAAAAAACTAGCAGAAGCCAACCAAGAGCTTGAGCGATTGAGTTTCGTTGATAGCTTGACCAAAGTATCGAACCGAAGACATTTCGATTCTCAACTAGAAACGCTGTGGCATCTTCATGTTCGTGAGCAACAACCCATTGCCATTATGATGTGTGATATTGACTTCTTTAAAGGTTACAACGACCACTACGGTCACCAAAAAGGGGATGAAGCACTGGTCAAAGTGGCGGAAGTATTTAAACAAGTACTCAGCCGTTCTTCAGACTGTGTCGCACGCTATGGCGGTGAGGAATTCGGTTTCTTACTACCGAATACCACTTCGGAAGGGGCGCAGAAGATTGCTGCTGATATTCATCGTCATATTGAGCAAGCAGCTATCACTCATGAGCTTTCTTCTGTTTCGACTTACATTACGGTAAGTATTGGATTGGCCTCCTATTTGCCAACTCACAATCATACCCCAGAGCAAATGATTGCTTTTGCCGACAGCGCGCTTTACCAAGCGAAGAAAAACGGGCGAAACCAAACATGTGTGCACGCGAATTCAGACTAAAAATCGTTAACGAAGAAGGTATTAAAACGCTTGTCCTGTGATGGGTTTAGCTTACCTAGAATGTTTAAAACGGGTAAACTGAACCTCTAGCTTTCGCATGGAGCGTTTAATGAAACCAATCAAAAACCTCGCGCAGTACTATGTCGATCTTCTGGTGAAGCTGGGCATCTTACGTTTTTCTATTCTCCTTGCTCTCGCACTGGTTGCGCTTGCCGTTGTTGTACAGGTCGGCATAACACTTGCGCTCAGTGGTCATGTAGATGATATCGATATCGTCCGTTCAGTGTTTTTCGGCCTGTTGATTACCCCTTGGGCTGTGTATTTTCTTTCTGTTGTAGTCGATCAGTTAGAAGAGTCTCGTCAGCGATTATCTAAGCTCGTCTCTAAACTCAAAGATATGCGCTCTCGAGACCAAGAACTGAACCATAAACTTCAGCAAAATATCGCAAAGCAGAACCAAGAGATCGAAGAGCGGATCAAAGCCGAAGAAGCGAGGGAAGAAGCGATGAAAGATCTCGAGAATGAGGTGTTTCAGCGCGAGAAAGCTCAAGTGGAGCTAGCTGAGCGAACGGCATTGCTACGCTCATTTATTGATGCCTCGCCAGATCTTATCTACTACCGAAATGCGGAAGGGGTCTTCTCTGGTTGTAACCGAGCAATGGAAGAGCTGACAGGTAAACGAGAAAACCAATTGGTTGGTTTAACTCCATGGGAAGTGTATAGCAAAGAAGTTGCTCAGCAGATTGTCGATACTGACCAGAAAGTCTTCTCTGATAACCAAGCACTAACCTACGAACAGTGGCTAGAATACCCAGATGGACGTAAGAACTATTTTGAACTGCGCAAAGTGCCGTTTTACAGCAAAGAAGGGCGTCACTTAGGACTCGTCGGCTTTGGCCGTGATATTACTGAGCGTAAGCGTCATGAAGAGTCTTTAGAGAAAGCCAGTCGCGACAAAACTACATTTATTTCTACTATCAGCCATGAATTGAGAACACCGCTCAACGGCATTGTCGGCTTAAGTCGAATGCTCCTGGATAGTCAGTTAAATTCAGAGCAGCGTAAGCATATGCAAACTATCAATGTCAGCGCCATTACCCTAGGCAATATCTTTAACGACATTATCGATATGGACAAATTTGATCGCCGTAAACTCGAGCTACTGCCGACCCCACTGCATTTTGAAGATTTTGTCGCTGAAATTGAAAGTATCTCTGCTCTGATGGCTGAGCAAAAAGGGCTTAGGTTCGACCTTGAACGTTTGACCGACTTTCCGGCTGCGATTCAAGTCGATGGTACTCGACTGCGCCAAGTGCTTTGGAACTTGATAAGCAACGCGATGAAGTTTACCAAAGAGGGTAGCGTTGTGATGACGGTTAGCGCTGATGTTGAAGATGACATGGCAACCATCATCTTTGAAGTAGAAGATACCGGGATAGGTATCCCTGATAGCGAATTAGAGAAAATATTCGCGATGTATTACCAAGTGAAATCAGGTAAAGACAACCTGCATGCTGTTGGTACCGGGATTGGTTTAGCGGTTTCTCGTCAGCTAATCAACATGATGGATGGTGACATTACAGTCGCAAGCGAAGAAGGTTTTGGTAGCACGTTTACGGTATCCATCCATGTTCCTTTGGCCGAAGAGCAAGTGTTGGCGAAACAAGAGCAGATTCTTGAGCAGCCAAGCTTATCCATCTTCATGTTAGAAGACATTGAACTGAATGTGACGGTCGCCCGTTCATTACTTGAAAGTTTAGGCCATAAAGTTACTGTTGCGATGAGTGGAGAAGAAGCTCTTGAGCGTTTCGTGCCAACGGAGTTTGATCTAGCTTTACTCGACATTCAACTACCCGATATGACAGGCTTTGATGTTGCACAAGAGCTTCGCAAAAGACATAAAGAGTTACCGCCTTTGGTGGCGTTGACTGCTAATGTTCTGAAGAATAAATCTGAGTATATTGAACAGGGTATGGATGATGCGCTGAGCAAGCCTCTCTCTGTAGTGGCAATTCAGGAAGTGATCAGCAAGTACTGCAATATAGATACCCAGCCAAGTAAGCCAGAGGTGGTGACAAAAGTGGATGAACAAGTGAGTGAGCTGTATCAGCAGTTGCTCGATATTGACATGTTAGAGTCCTATGTCGGTATCGTGGGGACGAAGCCTGTTCTGGATAGTATTGAAATGTTTGAGCAAATGATGCCGGAGTATATTGAAATTTTAGACTCGAACATGATGGCAAAAGATCAAGCAGGTATTGTGTCTGAAGCGCACAAAATTAAAGGAGCCGCAGGCTCTATCGGCTTGAAGCACATTCAGAAAGTAGCCCAAAAAGCGCAATCACCAGATATGCCGGCATGGTGGGAAAACATCGCAGATTGGGTAGAAGAAATTAAAAATGAGTATCAGAATGATATTCGAATTCTAAAAGATTGGTTAGGACAAAGGTAAACTATGAAAAAATTACTCGTAACCTCGTTAGCAATGGCAGCGCTTGCGGGCTGTAATTCGACCAGCGTGAACTGGGAACAAGGTAACCAAGCCGTAGTCGCTGAGTCAAATGTTGCACTGAAAAGCAACCTTTGGATCGATAAGATGCCAAGTATTGGTGAGGTGCGCGATCAGAATGTCCACGGTGCACTTTACCTTGAGTCAGAGCAACCGCTTCCTGCAGAATTGGTTGTGGAGAGTGTTTCAATCAAACAAGGCAAAGAAGTTTGGCTAATTGATTCCGATAGCCTTGATTTAAGAACTCACAATGAAAGTCAGTGGGAAGTAGCGTTTACATGGCAGCTAGAACTCGACTCAGAGCAACCTGTCGATATCGCGGTTCAGATTGATACCAATGGTGTGAAGAACTGGCTGGTGGAGAAAAAGGTTAAAGTCGATACTGTGTATTAGTCGATTGATGGCCAGCATAGAAAAAAGGCTTGCTCAATGAGCAAGCCTTTTATTTTAAGAACTTGATTACTCTTCTAAATCACCGCAGAAACGGTAACCTTCACCGTGTATAGTAGCGATGATTTCTGGTGTACCAGATACCGATTCGAAGTGTTTACGAATACGACGAATAGTTACGTCTACGGTACGGTCATGTGGCTTAAGCTCACGGCCAGTCATCTTCTTCAGCAGATCCGCACGTGTTTGAATCTTGCCAGGGTTCTCACAGAAGTGAAGCAGAGCACGGAATTCTGAGCGAGGCAGTTTGTATCCGTCGCCACCTGGGCTTACCAAAGAACGGCTGTTGATGTCTAACACCCAACCATTGAATTCATATTTTTCTACGCTACGTTTCTCTTCATGAGTCGCGCTAGCGTTCATTGAACGGCTTAACAGGTTGCGTGCACGGATAGTCAATTCACGTGGGTTAAATGGTTTGGTGATGTAATCATCCGCACCGATTTCTAGACCCAAGATTTTGTCTACTTCGTTGTCACGGCCTGTTAGGAACATAAGTGCTACGTTGGCTTGCTCACGCAATTCACGAGCTAAAAGAAGTCCATTCTTACCAGGAAGGTTAATGTCCATGATCACCAAGTTAACTTGGTTGTCGGACAGCACATGGTGCATCTCTTCACCGTCACTAGCCTCAAAAACAGCGTATCCCTCTGCTTCAAAAATACTCTTTAGAGTGTTACGAGTTACTTGCTCATCTTCTACGATAAGAATCTGCGGGGTTTGCATTGGCGGTACCTAAACTTGTGAAAAAATTGTGCTAATAGAATAAATTCTAGGCAAAAAAATAGCATACAGGTAATTTGATGTTGATATTAAACCAAAGTTTTCAAAAAAACACTGACTTCAGTTACCCGCCGTCCATGGTGCCACACTTAGTGGAGATAGTTCCTGACCTCAACAGCCACTCTACTAGTCTATGGGGCGAATTCTATAATGTTAACAGCATGCTAACAACGACAGAATGTTAATTCCATTCACTTTATTGATTTATATCAAGAGTTCAAATGTAACAAATATTAATAGTAATGCGTAGATGTAATATGTTGGTTTTATATGATGATTGATGCTTACCTGTGGGAAGCGTATAGCGATTGTTACTTCAGATTCAGTAATCACTGCACAGAGCCGTGCTTTGCGATTGTTACTGCCTGGGATCCTGCAAGTAAGTTAATGCCTTATCAATATAATTTTGTTAAAAATCAACACTTACAGCAATCGCTCAATTGTTATTCATGGACTAAGGTGTTAGTAGGAGATCAGCAGTTTAGTTGGAGTGAAGAGAGCTTTGCTGTCGCGATTTCAAGCCAAAAGGCGGTAGCGCTAGGTAAGCAGTATCAACAAAACGCCGTGTACTATGTAGAACATGGAGAGCTGTTTTTATTGTCGTGTCTTAAGGATAAGACGGTAAAGCACCTAGGCAAGTTAGTGGAGCGGTGCGTTTAAGGAATTTATGAAAATCATGGAGGAAAAATGAAAGATATAACACCTGATATTTGCGATAAGTTTGAAGATGAGGTCACACTCATTAACTTACCTTTACAAAACTTTGGCATGCGCAGTGCATTTTGGGGCGAGATTGTCACCGTTCGCTGCTATCACGATAACTCGAAAGTTCGTGAAATGTTAAGTACCAATGGTAAGGGAAAAGTTCTAGTTGTCGATGGTCATGGCTCTTGTCAGAAAGCCCTAATGGGTGATCAAGTTGCACTGATGGCGATAAAAAATAACTGGGAAGGCGTCGTTATCTACGGAGCTGTTCGTGATGTGGCTGCGATGTCTGAGATGGATTTAGGTATCAAAGCACTAGGCAGTAGCCCTTTTAAAACAGAGAAACGAGGAGCTGGAGATGTGAATGTCACTTTGACCATTCATAATGAAATGATTCAACCTGGTGACTATATCTACGCTGATTGGAATGGCGTTTTGATGTCTAAAAAACTACTTGATTGGAGTTAATAGGTAGTCGATAAATTTGGAACGTTTAAAAGCGAAAACCCAATCCAAATTCAACGCCTTGCTGCCACTCTTGATAATCAAGGGTGGCATGCAAGTCTAAATTTTCAGTCAGTTTCAATCGGCTTGATACTTCGGCTGAAATTTTGTCGGTACGTTCTTCTTCGATAACAGTACTGTAGGAATGAAGGGTACTTTTCACCGAGATTCTTTCAGTGACTTGGTAGTTTACACCACTCAAAAAGCCACTTTCACCTTCACGAGCATTGTCAATGCGTGTACCGACATAAAGATCGATCTTATCGAATACGTTATACGCGTAGCCGCTGTCTATTTTCCATGTATCAAAGCCAGAGGAATCTTTCTCGGTCGAGACAAACAGTTTGTGCGGTGAAGAAGCTTGATGCTGAGGTAGTACTGGTAGATCAGCTGCATTAACTAACGGGCAGGCAACAAGAAGTGATAGATAGAATATTCCCTTCATAAACCACTCCTTAGTCCATTTTTTATTATTAGTTTTTATATACAGCAAGAATAAGTAAAGCATAAAACTCAGTGAAGTGTATTAAGTTTTATATAGCGTTTGGTTATTTAGTTATGCTACTTAGCTTCTTATCATTAAAACGCTTTGAAACATCTGCCAATACCATCAGATTTTAAGTAATTTAGTTAAAAAAATAAACTTTTCATTGACTATCACGCGATAAATGCGGTAAACGTATGGTTAAGCAAACACAAGGTTTATAGATAATCGAAAATGCATAGCCACCTAGTAATGACCACAACCATTATTATTACCGACATCGCAATTGTTGGGGCAGGCTGCTAAGCGAAAGAAATTCAAAAAAAAGGCCTGTATCCAACAAGATACAGGCCTTTTTTTATACCAATTTGACCACTTTGGAGAGGAAGGGATGCGAGTATTAAAGTTTGGAGGCTCATCATTGGCAGATGCGGACCGTTTTTTAAGAGCGGCGGACATCATTGCTAATAATGCACAGCAAGAAGAGGTGGCAGTTGTTCTATCTGCACCAGGTAAAACAACAAACAAGCTAGTAGCAGTTATTGAAGGTGCGCTGCGCAATGGTGAAGCAGAGCTGCAAATAGCAGAATTAGAGGCTTCATTTAAATTACTTTTTGCAGAGATAAAAGCAGTATTACCAAACATTGATGGCGCAGGTTATGACAACCAAGTCCGCACATCTTTGTCTCAACTGCGTCAGTTCGTGCACGGTATCAACTTGCTTGGTATGTGCCCGAATAACGTTAACGCACGCATCATTAGTAAAGGTGAGCGAGTATCTATTCAATTGATGAAAGCGGTGCTAGAGGCAAAAGGGCAACCAGCAAGCTTAATCGATCCTGTTCAATATCTTTACGCTCAAGGTGATCACCTTGAAGCTATGGTTGACGTAGAAGTCTCTACGCAAAACTTTAAACAGAACCCACTTCCTCAAGGACATGTCAACATCATGCCTGGTTTTACCGCGGGTAATGATAAAGGCGAGCTAGTCACTCTTGGCCGTAATGGCTCGGACTATTCAGCAGCGGTGCTAGCAGCGTGTCTACGTGCAGACTGCTGTGAAATCTGGACTGATGTAGACGGCGTATACAACTGTGACCCTAGATTGGTTGATGATGCGCGTTTACTGAAGTCTTTAAGCTACCAAGAAGCGATGGAGCTGTCTTACTTTGGTGCTTCTGTTCTTCACCCGAAAACTATCGCTCCTATTGCGCAGTTCCATATCCCTTGTTTGATCAAAAACAGCTTCAATCCACAGGGTGCTGGCACCTTGATTGGCCAAGATACAGGTGAAGATAACCTAGCGATCAAAGGCATTACCACCCTAAATGACCTAACAATGGTTAACGTATCAGGTCCTGGTATGAAGGGCATGGTAGGTATGGCTAGCCGCGTATTCGGAGCGATGTCTTCAGCAGGTGTCTCTATTGTCCTGATCACTCAATCTTCTTCTGAGTACAGCATCAGCTTCTGTATTGAAGCGGCAGACAAAGTACAAGCAGAAAAAGTGTTAGCCGATGCATTTGAACTTGAATTGAAAGATGGCTTACTTGAGCCTGTTGAGTTCATCGATGATGTGTCGATTGTGACGCTAGTGGGTGATGGCATGCGCACTTCTCGTGGTGTCGCGTCGCAATTCTTTGCCTCGTTGGCTGAAGTGAACGTTAACATCGTAGCGATTGCACAAGGCTCGTCTGAGCGTGCGATTTCAGCCGTTATCCCTGAAGATAAAATATCTGAAGCGATCAAAGCGTGTCATGAGAACCTATTTAACTCTAAACACTTCTTAGATGTATTTGTTGTCGGTGTTGGTGGGGTTGGCGGTGAATTGGTTGACCAAATCCAGCGTCAGCAAGGTAAGCTGGCTGAAAAAGGCATCGTGATCCGCGTTTGTGGGTTGGCTAACAGCAAAGGCTTACTGCTAGACAGCCAAGGTTTGCCACTGGAACACTGGCGCGATCGTATGAACGATGCGACAGAAGAGTTTAGCCTTGCACGACTTATCTCATTGGTTCAGCGTAACCATATCATCAACCCAGTATTGGTCGACTGTACTTCAAGCGAATCTATTGCAAACCAATATGCGGATTTCCTAGCTGCTGGCTTCCACGTTGTAACGCCAAATAAAAAGGCAAATACGGCTAGTATGTCTTACTACCATCAGTTGCGAGAAGTCGCGCGTAGCTCACGTCGTAAATTGATGTATGAAACAACCGTTGGTGCGGGCCTTCCAGTTATCGAAAACTTACAGAACCTGATTTCTGCAGGTGATGAACTTGAGAAGTTCAACGGCATTCTTTCTGGGTCTCTGTCTTATATCTTCGGCAAACTTGATGAAGGTATGACGCTTAGCCAAGCAACAAATATTGCCAAAGATAATGGCTTTACTGAACCAGATCCTCGTGACGACCTTTCAGGCATGGATGTGGCGCGTAAGCTACTTATTCTTGCTCGTGAAGCTGGTATGAACTTGGAACTGGAAGACGTTGAAGTAGATCAAGCACTACCACCTGGTTTTGATGATTCAGGCAGCGTAGAAGAGTTTATGGCTCGCCTTCCGCAGGCCGATGCGCACTTCACTGAACTGTCTGCAAAAGCGGCAGAAGAAGGTAAAGTACTGCGTTATGTTGGTGAAATCCTAGAAGGTAAGTGTAAGGTGAGCATTGCTGCGGTTGATGAGAACGATCCAATGTTCAAGATCAAAGATGGTGAAAACGCGCTGGCATTCTACAGCCGTTACTATCAACCAATCCCTCTTGTACTGCGCGGTTATGGTGCGGGTACAGAAGTAACAGCAGCTGGTGTGTTCTCTGATGTGATGCGTACCCTTGGCTGGAAGTTGGGAGTGTAATCGTATGAGTAGTGGTATGGATGTAGTTGTTTACGCCCCAGCGTCTATCGGAAACGTCAGCGTAGGTTTCGATGTGTTGGGGGCGGCAGTGTCCCCAATCGACGGTACCTTGCTAGGTGACCGAGTGCTAGTTAAGGCAGGGAGTGAACCTTTTTCACTTAAAACTGCGGGCAGTTTTGTAGATAAACTGCCGAGTAATGCCAAAGAGAACATTGTCTATGATTGTTGGACTGTCTTCGCTCGAGAACTCGATAAAAAAGGTGTGCCGTTACTTCCGCTAGAGATGACGCTAGAAAAGAACATGCCGATTGGTTCGGGTTTAGGTTCGAGTGCATGCTCAATTGTTGCGGCACTTGATGCTTTGAACCGTTTCCACGGTCAGCCATTAGATGAAATGGAGCTGCTTGCTCTTATGGGAGAGATGGAGGGTAAAATCTCCGGCGGTATCCATTATGATAATGTTGCTCCGTGCTACTTGGGTGGCGTTCAACTTATGCTCGAAGAGCTTGGGATCATTAGCCAAGAAGTCCCATGCTTTGATGATTGGTACTGGGTGATGGCTTATCCGGGGATTAAAGTCTCAACAGCGGAAGCTCGCGAGATCTTGCCTTCTCAATATCGTCGCCAAGATGTGATTGCTCATGGCCGTCATTTAGCTGGTTTTATTCACGCTTGTCACTCTGGACAACCTGAGTTAGCGGCAAAGATGATCAAAGACGTGATCGCAGAACCGTATCGTGAGAAACTGCTCCCTGGGTTTGCAGACGCGCGTAAATATGCGCTGTCGGCTGGTGCGCTCGCGACTGGTATTTCCGGAAGTGGCCCAACCCTATTTAGCATTTGCAAAGATAAAGATGTCGCTGAGCGTGTTGCTCGCTGGCTAGAACAAAATTACGTACAAAATGAAGAAGGATTCGTTCACGTTTGTCGTCTAGACAAACAAGGTTCGACCGTTACAGGAAGTTCACTATGAAGCTCTACAACATCAAAGAAAATGATGAACAAGTCTCCTTTGGCCAAGCTGTTCGCCAAGGGCTAGGCCGCAACCAAGGTCTATTTTTCCCAGCAGAATTACCTAAGTTTGATGATGTTGATGCATTGTTAGCAGAAGACTTTGTTACTCGTAGTAGCAAGATTCTTTCTGCGCTGATCGGTGATGAACTTTCAGCAGATAAAGTGAACTCAATGGTGGATGCGGCGTTTCAGTTCCCAGCACCAATCAAATCCGTTAAAGATGGCGTTTACGCATTAGAGCTATTTCACGGCCCAACGTTAGCGTTCAAAGATTTTGGTGGACGTTTTATGGCTCAGTCACTGGCTGCGGTTTCAGACGGTGGCAAAATCACTATCCTGACGGCAACATCTGGTGATACTGGAGCGGCGGTAGCTCATGCATTTTATGGTATGGAAGATATCAACGTTGTTATTCTATACCCGAAAGGTAAGATTAGCCCGCTTCAAGAAAAGCTATTCTGTACACTAGGGAAGAACATCCATACTGTTGCGATTGATGGTGATTTCGACGCTTGTCAGGCTTTGGTTAAGCAAGCGTTTGATGATGCAGCACTGCGTGAAGAGATTGGTCTAAACTCAGCAAACTCTATCAATATCAGCCGTCTTATGGCTCAGATCTGCTATTACTTCGAAGCCGCTTCTCAAATGAGTAAGCAAGAGCGCGAAAACTTAGTGGTTTCAGTACCAAGTGGTAACTTTGGTAACCTAACTGCAGGCCTTCTTGCTAAAGCACTTGGCTTGCCGATCAAGCGCTTTATTGCTGCAACTAACGAGAATGACACCGTGCCACGTTACCTAGAGACGGGTAAGTGGGAACCTAAGCCAACAGTAGCCACGACATCGAATGCAATGGACGTGAGCCAACCGAACAACTGGCCTCGTATCGAAGAGCTTTGCCAACTGAAAGGTTGGGGCTTGGATACACTGGGTAAAGGTAAAGTATCTGACGAGCAGAGTGCAGAATCAGTACGCGATCTAAAAGCACAAGGTTACCAATGTGAGCCACATGGTGCGATTGCTTACCGCCTACTAGATGAGCAGCTGCAAGAGGGTGAGACAGGTTTATTCTTGTGTACGGCACACCCTGCTAAGTTCAAAGAAGTGGTTGATGACATCCTAGGTTCAGATATCGACTTGCCTGGCCCTCTAGCGAAACATGCGGCGATGGAATTGTTGTCTGAAGATCTTGCTAACGATTTCGATGCGTTAAAAGAAGTACTGCGCCGCGTTCAGTAACCGGTTGCTGATGCTGGAAAAAGGTGAATGACTTGTCATTCACCTTTTTTATTAGCTAGAGCAATCTCAAAGAGTATTCTTGATATGAAGTTCTTGATTTTTTTAGGATCTGTGCGCGAAAGCTCACCTCCAAAACCTGTACGTTTAGGCTTGAGAGTCAGTAAAGCGTGTATGGCATTAATGCAGTTGTATTACCCACAGCATGAGGTCGAGCTTATTGATCCATTGGATTACGAGCTAGGTCCGGTGTTCAAGCCGGAATTTTCTTATTCAAGAAGCCATACCCCCAAGGATTTAAAGAACTTAGCCGATAAAATAGCTCAAGCCGATGGCTATATTATGGTGAGTCCGGAATATAACCACTCGATGAGCCCTGCGCTTGCCAACCTTCTTAATCATTTTGGTAGTTCACTGTTTTCTTACAAACCGAGTGCGATCGTGACTTATTCGGCTGGGCAGTGGGGCGGAGCAAGAGCAGCGGTTGGAATGAGAACATTCCTTTCTGAGTTAGGTTGCTTGCCTGTGTCTGCGATGATTCATTTACCCAGGGCTCAAGAGGTATTTGATGAAGAAGGTGCAGTAATCGAGCCTAGTGAACAGAAGCAATGGAACGAATATCTTGCAAGGACGATGGCGCAATTAATTTGGTGGGCGGAAGGAGCGAAATCGCAAAGAGAGGACGTCGACCCAACTTCGATTATCAAAGTATTTCGTCGAGACCCTTCGCAGCGAAATGCCCCTTAAGTAGCCGTCAGATACAAAAAAGCTTGGCTGTTTTGCCAAGCTTTTGTCTTCAAGAATACTGAATCGAGATTATAGTGACTCAGTGAACGTACGAGCGATTACGTCGCGTTGTTGCTCTTGAGTTAGAGAGTTGAAACGTACAGCGTAGCCTGAAACACGAATAGTTAGCTGAGGGTATTTCTCTGGGTTTGCTACGGCATCTTCAAGTGTTTCACGTTTAAGAACGTTCACGTTTAGGTGTTGACCACCTTCGATGCGTGGTGCTGTCTCAATAGCGACTTCGCGACTTTCGTACTCACCAAGATCGTTGATTGCTACTACTTGGTCAGCTTCGTAGCCGTTTGAAGCTGCAACACAACGTGCTTCATTCTTCTCGCTGTCTAGTAGCCAGATTGAATTTAGTAGGTCGTCGTTTGCTGCTTTAGTAATTTGAATACCTTGGATCATCACTTTCTCCTAGTCCACTAACGTGGTGGTTATTGGTGTTAACTTTCGAATTCTGTTGAGCTACGTATTATATAGCGAATATCCACTATTTTAATATTGATTTAAGTCAAAAAACAACCAAAAACCTTAATTTAATAGTGGTGATTTTATTGATTGATATCAATAAAGCCTTTAAAAATGTGGCTTTAACAATTATTTTTAATGTTTAAAAATAAGTTTAATTGGTATTTTGTTGTAAATTTACTACATTTTAGAGCGTATAATCCGTTCATCTAACGATTTTACTGGCCTGAGTGGTACCATTTTGAAAGAACAACATGACAAAAATGACAAGTGTAAAAATGTGTAATAAAGAAAAATATATCGGTGCGCATGTATCAGCGGCAGGTGGTGTTGACCAAGCTCCTCTCAGAGCAAAAGAAATTGGAGCCAATGCATTTGCTCTGTTTACCAAAAACCAGCGCCAATGGGCTGCCAAGCCGTTAACCTCCAAAACTATCGCTGCTTTTAAAAAGAACTGTCAGGCGCTCGGGTTTCAACCTGAGCAAATTCTTCCTCACGACTCTTACTTGATCAACTTAGGGGCGCCGGAAGAAGAAAAGTTAGCGAAATCACGCGCCGCCTTTATTGACGAGATGGAGCGCTGCCATCAGCTTGGTTTAACATTACTGAATTTTCATCCTGGGAGTCATTTAAAGAAGATTTCTGAGAAAGAGTGTTTAGCTAGGATCGCGGAATCGATCAATTTAGCCCATCAAGCCGTTCCAGAAGTCGTTGCTGTTATTGAAAACACCGCAGGGCAAGGCACCAACCTAGGGTGGCGATTTGAACATCTAGCAGAAATTATTTCTCAAGTTGAGGACAAGACTCGGGTTGGAGTCTGCATTGATACTTGCCACACCTTTGCCGCTGGCTATGACTTGCGTACTAAAGAAGCATGCGCAGAGACGTTTCGAGCGTTCGATGAAATTGTCGGCATGCACTACTTAAGAGCAATGCATCTTAATGATTCAAAAACAGAATTCTCAGCTAGAGTGGATCGTCATCACTCGCTTGGTGAAGGAGAAATAGGTTGGCCTTGTTTTGAATACATTGCCTCAGATCCAAGGTTCAATACTATCCCTCTGATTTTAGAGACAATTAACCCAGATATATGGCCAGAAGAAATTAATGCGCTGCGAGAATTTCACACAAATTCAGTGGTTTAATCAGTTAAATACAATTGTTGGCACTGATTTTTCATAAGTAGAGTTGAACATAGCTGTATCAATTATGCTGGAAGGAGGGTGCCACTATGTCAGTCATTCATTCTGTACCATCAACTTATGTTGCTCATGTCCCACGTTTACCTGTACCTAATCGTCATATCACTGGACAAGGACATTACCGTACGCCACAACGCCATTCTTAATCACTTATTTATTCGACCTGATAGAGCCGCATTGGCGGCTCTATTTATATTTGGCGGTTTTAGCTATTCAACGTTATCCCTTTTGTGGAACCTGTGTCATTAATGTTTGTCCTGCACCTTGCTGCCGTTTGAGTATAGAATAGCGTTCACAGCGGGACGCAAGAGAGTTAAGTAGTGACTCTTGCTTGAATAACACAGAGGTAGGAAATGGGCGTAAACTTGACTTGGCATGACGTAATTGGTGTAGAGAAACAGCAAGATTATTTTCAGCAGACACTGGCTTTTGTTGAGAATGAGCGTCAAATGGGGAAACAGATCTACCCACCTAGCCAAGATGTATTTAATGCTTTTCGTCATACCGAGTTTAATGATGTGAAAGTAGTCATCTTAGGCCAAGACCCATACCACGGCCCCGATCAGGCACATGGCCTGTGCTTCTCAGTATTGCCAGGTGTGAAAACCCCGCCATCTTTAGTCAATATGTATAAAGAGCTCGCGCAAGATATTCCGGGCTTCCAGATTCCAAACCATGGCTTCTTACAGACTTGGGCGCAGCAGGGGGTGTTACTGCTCAATACAGTGCTCACCGTTGAGCAAGGTAAAGCGCATTCTCATTCGAAAACCGGATGGGAGACTTTCACCGATAAAGTGATTGAAGCGATTAACCAGCAGCAGCAAGGAGTCGTTTTTCTGCTTTGGGGAGCTCACGCCCAGAAGAAAGGACGTTTTATTGATCGCACTAAACATCATGTATTAGCAGCCCCACATCCATCGCCTTTATCGGCTCACCGTGGTTTCTTCGGTTGCAAGCATTTCTCTCAAACCAATGAATTGTTAAAGCAGCAACAAAAACAGCCAATTAACTGGAATCTGCCAGCACAAGTATCTATCTAATTTGCCGCTTTGGTGAATATTTAGTCGATCTTTGAACAAGCTCAAGACGTCCTTAGGTTTCTTTGAATAAACTTACAAAAAGTAAGTGTTAAGGAGGACGTTATGATGATTGAAAGGATAAGACGCGAACATGGGTATATGGTTCGCTTATTGGCGATACTGCGCAGTAAAGTGGCTATGCTGAGAAATGAGCAAAGTATTAACTACAGTTTGGTGCGAGAGGTGGTCGACTATTTGGCTAACCACTCAGAACGAGTCCACCATCCTAAAGAAGATATCCTCTATGGATACTTTATAGAGAAGTATGGCCAGCAGTTTGAGATCAGCAATTTAGAGCATGAACATGTGGAGTTGTCGAAAAAGACCCACGCCTTTCTAGACACTGTCGATATGATCTTAAGTGATGCGGTAATCCCACAAGATATTTTTATTGGACAGTTAGAAGAGTTTGTATTGAGTCAAAAGCGCCATCTCGAGACAGAGGAACAATCGGTGCTGCCGTTGATCAATAAAACATTTACCACGCAGGACTGGCAAGAAGTAGAGTCGCGCTGGAGTGTGTCGGAAGATGATCCTGTCTTTGGCGAAACGATCGCTGACCGATATCAGCAGCTTGCACAGCGAGTGCAGCAAGCTGATAGCGAATATGTATAGTGTAGAAACGAATAAAGGCGCCATTGGCGCCTTTATTTCTAAATATCTAAGTCTTCAACTTTTAAGCAGACATCCATCTCTAGGAGTTCTTTCTGCAGACGCTGGCGATCCTTAATCGCTTCTATTTCGCGCCATTTACGTTTCACAGGTTTTGAGCGAGTTGCTTTACCACGTGGAAAATCCATTTCCATTACATCGTCTAATTGCATGCCTTCCATAAGCCACCTCTGTTTTTATTAGTTTTACCCTGATGGGAATAATTTAAATATCACATTACCTTGAAGCCTATCTTTGATTTGTTTCTCATTTGTTTCGTTTCGATGAAGGTTTTATGCGGATTTTGAACCAATACTCACAAAAACCTGACAATTGATGGTTAATTATTGTTCAAACGAGTTGAGGCAAACGATTAAATTAATTTTTTTGCTTGTTAAAGACATGTATGAAGTCGCGCTCACAGGTAATGCTGAATATTTGAACGATGAGGTCATGACCTAGATTTGAGATCTTCGATTAATAATCAAATTATACGAATGACTCGAAACCTTATTTCGTCAGGCTTGCTGGAAGGTTTATAAATTGCGAATTGTTAAAAATTATTACGTGCTGCGATGTTATTGAGTTGGTGCTTGTTTGTGCTTTATTTGTGCCTTTAATGTTTGCTGTTGTGTTAATTAAAGGTGTATTTATAGTGAAAAATAACATTGATAAGTGTGTTGTTGAGTATTGATTTTTACGATTTCAAGCTGCATTATCCCGCCGTCAAAAATTTTGCTGATTGGAACTGGCGTGTAAAAGCACGCTTTTCCGCTGAAATAGGCTCGATAAAATCAAAAACACCATGACCATGCTTGCAAGGAAGTTAACGAGCGGCATGCCTACTTCAGAGCTAAGCTCTTAGCTTAGAACAGCACATACACCTATTGAGAGGTTCTTGTGACAGACATAATTAATTTAATGAACGATCTACTTTGGGGATCGATTCTGGTTTATCTACTGGTCGGTGTCGGCGTGTATTTCACTGTGCGACTTGGCTTCATTCAATTCCGTCACTTTGGCCACATGTTCAAAGTGTTAAAGAACAGTCGTAAAGCAGACAGCGCTGGTATTTCTTCTTTCCAAGCTCTTTGTACCAGTCTAGCGGCGCGTGTCGGCACAGGTAATATGGCTGGCGTCGCGGTAGCATTAACGGCGGGTGGCCCTGGCGCAATCTTCTGGATGTGGTTAATTGCAATGCTGGGTATGGCAACATCGTTTGCCGAGAGCACGCTAGCACAGCTATATAAAACCAAAGACGATGATGGTAACTATCGTGGTGGCCCTGCTTATTACATGGAGAAGGGCCTAGGTATGCGTTGGATGGGGGTTCTATTCTCTGTCTTTCTTATCATCGCATTCGGTTTGGTCTTTAACGCGGTTCAAGCTAACTCTATCGCGGGTGCAATGAACAATGCCTTTGGTTGGGATCAAACTTACGTTGGCGTTGCGGTTGTTCTACTTTCGTCAGTTGTTATTTTCGGTGGCATCAAGCGTATCGCTAAAGTAGCGGAGCTGATTGTTCCTGCAATGGCGTTAGCTTACCTAGTATTGGCGCTGTTTGTGATGTTCATGAACATCGAGAAACTGCCAGCGGTACTGACTTTGATCTTTAAGAGTGCATTTGGTTTGCAAGAAGCGGCTGCGGGTGGTCTAGGTTACGCAATTGCTCAAGCGATGATCAACGGTATCAAACGCGGCCTATTCTCGAACGAAGCGGGTATGGGTTCTGCGCCAAATGCTGCGGCATCAGCGACTCCGTACCCACCGCACCCAGCGTCACAAGGTTATGTTCAGATGCTAGGTGTATTTATGGATACGATTGTTATCTGTTCTGCGACTGTGGCCATCATTTTGATGTCTGGCGAATATGTACCTCACGGTGAAGTGACCGGTATCGAGTTGACCCAAACTGCACTCAGCTCACAAGTGGGCAGCTGGGGTGGTATCTTTGTTGCGGTAGCGATCTTCTTCTTCGCGTTTACTTCAATCATTGCCAACTACTCTTACGCGGAAACAAACCTTATCTTCTTAGAGCATAACCACAAAGCTGGTCTAGGACTGTTCCGTATTATTGTACTTGGCATGGTGATGTTTGGTGCAGTGGCGTCTCTGCCAGTTGTTTGGTCGCTCGCTGACGTTTCAATGGGCTTAATGGCGATTGTTAACTTAGTGGCTATCTTATTGCTGTCTGGCATTGTGATTAAGCTTGCTAAAGACTACAACAAGCAATTGAAAGCGGGCAAAGTGCCAACTTTCAACGCAGACGATTTCCCAGAGTTGAAGTCACAATTAGAAGACGGTATCTGGGACAATAGCGAGAAAAAATAATTGCTGTTAGCGCCATCGTTATAAACGATTAGAGTGATAGAAAAAGCCATGCAGACATAGCATGGCTTTTTTTGTAATCTATACCCATAAAATTGCCAATAAATAGAATTAGTAGAGTAACCGTCATGCTTATCGTTGTTTCACCAGCCAAGACTTTAGATTATGAATCGCCTCTCGCTACAGAGCGCTACACTCAACCAGACTTGGTCGAGCATTCAGCTGAGCTTATTGAAGAGTGTCGTAAGCTAACGCCTGCAGATGTTTCCGCATTAATGAAGGTGAGCGATAAGATCGCAGGTCTTAATGTTGCTCGCTTCGAACAATGGAGCGAAGAGTTCACAACGGATAATGCACGCCAAGCAATTCTGGCTTTTAAAGGTGACGTATACACGGGGTTAGACGCAGAAAGCCTATCTGAAGAAGATTTCGATTACGCGCAAAAGCACTTGCGCATGCTGTCTGGTTTATATGGGTTGCTGAAACCTCTCGATTTGATGCAGCCGTACCGCTTAGAAATGGGCACTAAGTTGGCCAACGCACGTGGCACCAACTTGTATCAATTCTGGGGTAATGTGATTACCGATAAGCTGAATGAAGCTCTGAATGAGCAGGGGGACAATGTGCTTATCAACCTTGCTTCGAATGAGTACTTTAAAGCGGTTAAGCCGAAGAATTTAGATGGCCAAGTGATTACACCAGTATTCAAAGACTGCAAAAATGGTCAATACAAAGTGATCAGCTTTTATGCGAAAAAAGCGCGCGGTATGATGGCTCGCTACATTATTGAGAATCGTGTTGATTCGATTGAGGCGCTGACTCAGTTTAATACTGCTGGCTATTATTTTGTTGAAGAAGAGTCTTCAGCTAAAGAGCTCGTTTTCAAGCGCGAAGAGCAAAACTAAACGACCTAACGCTCGCCCCTTTATTCAACGCTAGAATAGTAAAGGGGCGTTCATCTTTTATGGTATAGCGAGGCAGTGAGATTGCGATGTTGACTTGGTTTAAACGTTTGATAGCAAAATATGACGCATGGTGTGAGTCGATGGGATTAACGCCTGAAAATAAGCGCAGCTGCGTGCCATACCGGAAAGAGCCTTCTCGTGACGAGCGAAAGTAATACCTCGTTTCCGCTGTTTGATACCCATTGCCACCTAGATTTCCCCCAGTTCTCTGAAGACTTTGCTGGGCAGCTACAGAAAGCTACTGCAATGGGGGTACAACGTTTTCTCATTCCTTCTATCGGCGAGCAGAACTGGTATCAGATTGATGCTCTAAGTGCTCAATATCCTTCTATTTACTATTCTGCTGGTTTCCACCCCTACTTTCTTACGCAAGAACTGCCCGCCGTTGATACTAGACTTGAAGACTTTTTAGCTACTCGAAGAGCAGGAAAGTGTGTAGCGATTGGTGAAACAGGCTTAGACTTTGCCATTCAAGTTGATAAGCAGGTGCAGCAGCATTACTTACAGCTACAATTGCAATTGGCGCAACAGTTCAAGATGCCCGTTATCCTACATAGTCGCAAATCTCATAATGAACTCATCCGAACACTAAAGCAGCATAAGTTTCAACAAGGCGGTGTCTTACACGGTTTTTCAGGCAGTTACGAACAAGCAATGCAGTTTGTCGACTTAGGATTTCATATTGGTGTTGGAGGAACGATAACTTACCCAAGAGCTCAAAAGACACGCAGTGCTATTGCTCGCTTGCCACTTAGTTCTTTAGTGCTAGAAACCGATGCGCCTGATATGCCATTGAATGGCTATCAAGGACAGCCAAACCATCCCAAACAGTTAGTAAATGTCTTAGAAACGCTCTGCTTGTTGAAAGAAGAATCAATGCAAACGATTGCTTGTGCGGCTTGGAAAAATAGCAACCTGCTATTCGGTATTTGTGAATAAATTCGAAAGAAAATGTTCTTTCAATGTTTGCGGGTAGTGTTAATGGTGACTTGGCTCACATAAATAAGTGAGCGTGCAATGAATCTTATTAGAAAGTGTGAGGGTAGCATTACTTTATCATTCAAGGGATGAGTATAATCACCCCGCTTTTGAGTACCAATTTTTGTAACACGCCAATAAATAACTAATAAGGAAGTCATAAACTATGAGCCTGTTTATGAGCCTAGTCGGTATGGCAGTTCTGCTAGGAATCGCAGTACTACTGTCTGACAACCGCAAAGCTATTAATCTAAGAACAGTGGGTGGCGCTTTTGCTATTCAATTTTTAATCGGTGGTTTCGTTCTTTACGTACCATGGGGTCGTGACCTTCTTGCAGGTTTTTCTGCAGGTGTACAAAGCGTTATCGACTTTGGTAAAGACGGTACTGGTTTCCTATTCGGAAGCCTAGTTAACTTCTCTGTTGACGGTATCGGCTTCATCTTTGCTTTCCAAGTACTACCAACTCTAATCTTCTTCTCTGCGCTAATCTCTGTACTTTACTACATTGGTGTTATGCAATGGGTTATCAAGATTCTTGGTGGTGGCCTACAGAAAGCACTAGGTACTTCTCGTGCGGAATCAATGTCTGCAGCTGCGAACATCTTCGTAGGTCAAACTGAAGCACCTCTAGTGGTTCGTCCGTTTGTACCTAAAATGACTCAATCTGAGCTATTCGCAGTAATGTGTGGTGGTCTTGCGTCTGTAGCAGGTGGTGTACTTGCTGGTTACGCATCTATGGGTGTACCTCTTGAGTACCTTGTAGCAGCATCATTCATGGCAGCACCAGGTGGTCTACTATTCGCTAAGATCATCAAACCAGAAACTGAACAGCCTGACGAAGAGCTAGGCGGAGACATCGACGGTGGCGAAGATAAGCCAGCGAACGTAATCGACGCAGCAGCAGGCGGTGCATCTGTTGGTCTACAACTAGCACTTAACGTTGGTGCAATGCTACTAGCATTCATCGGTCTAATCGCTCTTATCAACGGTATCCTAGGTGGCGTGGGCGGTTGGTTCGGTATGGAGAACCTAACTCTAGAACTTCTACTAGGTTGGTTGTTCGCACCACTAGCATTCCTAATCGGTGTTCCATGGGCTGAAGCAACGTTTGCTGGTTCATTCATCGGTCAAAAACTGGTTGTTAACGAATTCGTTGCATACCTAAACTTCGTACCTTTCGTTGGTGAAAACGCTCAAGTTATTCCAGCAACTGGTGCAGTAATGTCTGAGAAGACTCAAGCAATCATCGCATTCGCTCTATGTGGTTTCGCAAACCTTTCTTCTATTGCGATTCTACTAGGTGGTCTAGGTGGTCTAGCTCCAAACCGTCGTTCTGATATCGCTCGTATGGGTGTGAAAGCGGTGTGTGCTGGTACGCTATCTAACCTAATGGCGGCGACAATCGCTGGCTTCTTCCTATCTTTCTAATTAAGTAAGCGAAAGATTATATAGACGCCGTTTTATAAAGCCCCGTAGTTGCACAGTTTACTGTGTACTACGGGGCTTTTTTGTTTTTTCTTTCGTCGTCATTTGTCCGCTAACGGCATTAACTGCGAATATCCGCCCCAATCATTTAGTGGAACTAAATTCATGGGGACTCATATTCTTGTTTCCTTGTTAGTGAACACATGACTTAGAAAGAAGCGCGCCCAACTAGCAGTTGGGAGTATTGGATTTAAATTGATTGCTTAGTGAGAAGATTGAGCAATCGTTGAGCAGAATCTTTTTTGAGATACAAACCGTTTGCGCTCTATGTACAACTATAGTTTTGCGACGAATATCTATAATCTATATGGTATCGATACTGGGTATTGACGTGATATGTGGATACCTAAAGAACTTCATGATGAGGTTAATCGAGCACTGATAGTTTTTAGCTGGTGGCTTGGAATACAAGGAGTATGATGAGCGCCAGGGTATAACGTTAGACACCTCAATCCTAGATTGTTGTGCCATAGACCAAACTGGTACTGTGCGGTGACAAGGATAGCAATTGGCATACAAATTCGCTGTATATGCCGAGTCTTCAGGGAACCAAGTCCGTTCATTTGTGACGACTGCTGATATTTGACATACCACCTATACTAGGTATGACCAGCAGTAGTGAACTAATTGAATATATTGATCGGAGATAGAAATGAGCGATTTAAAAGCAGCAGCACTACGTGCACTTAAACTAATGGACCTAACTACGCTGAATGACGATGACACTGATGCAAAAGTGATCTCGCTATGTCACGACGCGAAAACAGCAGTAGGTAACACAGCTGCAATTTGTATTTACCCTCGCTTTATTCCTATTGCTAAGAAGACACTGCGCGAGCAAGGTACTCCAGAAGTACGCATTGCTACAGTAACTAACTTCCCACACGGTAACGACGACATCGATATCGCGGTTGCAGAAACAAAAGCAGCTGTGGCTTACGGTGCAGACGAAGTAGACGTGGTTTTCCCATACCGTGCACTTATTGCAGGTGATGAGAAAGTTGGCTTTGAGCTAGTTAAACAGTGTAAAGAAGCATGTGGTGATATTCTTCTTAAAGTGATCATCGAAACGGGTGAACTAAAAGAAGAAGCGCTAATTAAGAAAGCATCGCAAATCTGTATCGAAGCAGGTGCTGACTTTATTAAAACTTCAACAGGTAAAGTGCCTGTGAATGCAACTCCAGAATACGCGCGTATGATGCTTGAAGTGATTCGCGATATGGGCGTTGCAAAAACCGTTGGCTTTAAGCCTGCTGGTGGTGTTCGCACAGCTGAAGATGCGGCGCAATACCTAGCAATGGCTGATGAGCTTCTAGGTGCAGATTGGGCAGATAACATGCACTACCGTTTTGGTGCATCAAGCCTACTAACCAACCTACTTAATACATTAGAAGTAACAGACGAGACTGCAGACCCAGCCGCATACTAATTGGCTGCTCACTGCTGAAAACAAAAAGTCTGACAGGCAAAGTGAAACCTTTCGCTTTGCCTACCTCTTTCCCTTACTAACCAAAGCATTTTGCTTGGGAGGATCTAATGTACTTACCTCAAGAAATTATTCGTAAAAAGCGTGACGGCGAAGTTCTCACTGCCGAAGAAATTAACTTCTTTATTCAGGGCGTTGCCAACAACAGCGTGTCTGAAGGTCAAATCGCTGCATTTGCCATGGCAATCTTTTTTAATGAAATGACGATGCCAGAGCGTATTGCGTTGACGTGTGCGATGCGTGATTCAGGCATGGTGATCGATTGGAGCCACATGAACTTTTCTGGCCCAATCGTTGATAAGCACTCAACTGGTGGTGTAGGCGATGTGACGTCTCTAATGCTCGGTCCTATGGTTGCGGCATGTGGTGGTTTCGTTCCTATGATTTCGGGTCGCGGCTTAGGCCATACAGGCGGTACGCTCGATAAACTTGAGTCTATTCCTGGCTACAACATCACGCCAACGAATGAAGTATTCGGTGATGTCACGAAAGATGCCGGAGTGGCGATTATTGGCCAAACGGGGGACTTAGCTCCTGCTGACAAACGTGTATACGCTACTCGCGATATCACAGCGACCGTGGATAACATTTCATTGATCACAGCTTCGATTTTGTCGAAGAAGTTAGCCGCTGGTCTTGAATCACTAGTGATGGATGTCAAAGTGGGTTCTGGTGCCTTTATGCCAACCTACGAAGCGTCTGAAGAGCTAGCGAAGTCAATTGTTGCGGTTGCAAACGGCGCGGGCACTAAAACAACAGCAATCCTAACCGACATGAATCAAGTTCTTGCTTCTTCTGCGGGTAACGCTGTGGAAGTCCGTGAAGCGGTTCGTTTCTTGACTGGTGAATACCGTAACCCAAGACTACTCGAAGTCACTATTGCATCGTGTGCAGAAATGCTCGTATTGGGCAAACTTGCTGACAACACAGAGCAAGCTCGTTCGAAATTGATGGAAGTTTTAGATAACGGTAAAGCAGCAGAGTGCTTTGGTAAGATGGTAGCAGGACTTGGTGGTCCAGCAGACTTTGTAGAAAACTACGATAATTACCTTGATAAAGCCGAGATCATTAAGCCTGTATATGCGCTGGAAAGCGGTGTGGTATCGGCGATGGATACTCGTGCAATCGGTATGGCGGTTGTCGGAATGGGCGGCGGTCGCCGCGTAGCAACCGATAAGATCGACTATGCTGTTGGCTTCGACAACTTTATTCGTCTGGGTGAGGTGGCTAGCCAAGATAAGCCACTTGCGATGATCCATGCTCGCAGTGAAGAACAGTGGAACGAAGCAGCACAAGCGCTTCAAAGTGCGATCACGGTAGGAGGAGAATACACTCCGACACCAGAGGTGTATCGCCAAATTCGCGCAGAAGATATCTAGTCTCAATACTCGGAGTTACCGTATTTACAGTCACTCCACCATGTTGAGTTAAATAATGACAATTAGATTGGTCGATAGCTGAGATAAGCTATCGGCCAAACACAGGAAGAGAGCAATGAAAAGAGCATTCATTTTAGTATTAGACTCATTTGGGATTGGTGCTGCTGGTGATGCAGAAAAATTCGGTGATGTGGGCTCTGATACGTTAGGTCACATCGCTCAGCGCTGTTTCGAAGGCAAAGCCGACAATGCAGAGCGCAGCGGTGCACTTACCTTGCCTAACTTATCAAAACTTGGTCTAGCAATGGCTCACAAAGAGTCGACGGGAAGCTTCGCTCCAGGTCTGGACCAAGATGCTGAAATCATTGGTGCTTACGGTCATGCTGCCGAGTTATCCTCAGGTAAAGATACGCCATCTGGTCACTGGGAAATTGCCGGTGTGCCGGTACTGTTTGATTGGGGTTACTTTACTGATAAGCAAAACAGTTTTCCAAAAGAGCTAACCGACCGCATTTTAGAGCGTGCTGGCTTAGACGGTTTTCTTGGTAATTGCCACGCGTCAGGTACGCAAGTATTGGATGACCTTGGTGAAGAGCATATGAAGACGGGCATGCCTATCTTCTATACGTCTGCTGATTCAGTGTTCCAAATTGCGTGTCACGAAGAGACATTCGGTCTGCAAAACTTGCTAGATCTTTGTCAGATTGCTCGAGAAGAGCTGGAAGATTACAACATCGGTCGTGTTATCGCGCGTCCATTTGTTGGTCCGGGCAAAGGTCAGTTTGAACGTACGGGCAACCGTCGTGATCTATCTGTAGAGCCGCCAGCGGCGACGATTCTACAAAAGCTCGTTGATGAAAAGGGTGGTCAAGTTCACTCGATCGGTAAGATCTCTGATATCTACGCTGGCTGTGGTATCACGCAGAAAACAAAAGCAACGGGAATTCCTGCGCTATTTGAAGCAACCAAAGAAGCGATCAAAGAAGCGGGCGACAACACAATCGTATTCACTAATTTCGTTGATTTCGATTCAGCATACGGGCACCGCCGCGATGTAGCGGGCTACGCAGCTGCGTTGGAGTACTTCGATGGCCGTATCAATGAAGTGATTGATATGATGAAAGAAGACGATGTACTGATCCTGACGGCTGATCACGGCTGTGATCCAACATGGCCGGGTACTGACCACACTCGTGAGCATATCCCTGTGATTGTTTATGGTCAGAAAGTCCCTGCTGGCTCATTAGGCTTGCGTGAGTCTTTCGCTGATATTGGCCAAAGCTTAGCAAGCTACTTCGGTACGTCTCCAATGGAGTACGGCAAAAACTTTTTGTAATTGATGAATAGAGAGGGTGTCCTCTCTATTTTTTTATCTGAAATTTGAACAGGAGAATTTCTAATGGCGACTCCACATATTAATGCTGAAATGGGCGCGTTTTCTGACGTTGTTTTAATGCCAGGGGATCCGCTTCGTGCCAAGTACATCGCTGAAACCTTCTTGGAAGATGTTGTTCAAGTATGTGACGTACGGAATATGTACGGTTTTACCGGTACGTATAAAGGCCGTAAAATTTCCGTGATGGGACATGGTATGGGTATCCCGTCTTGTTCTATTTATGTCACTGAACTGATTAAAGATTTCGGAGTGAAGAAAGTGATCCGCGTGGGCAGCTGTGGTGCGGTAAGCGAAGACATTAAGGTTCGTGATGTGGTGATCGGTATGGGGGCGTGTACTGACTCTAAGGTCAATCGAATTCGCTTTAAAGGCCATGACTTCGCAGCCATTGCAGACTACAAGATGGTACGAGCAGCAGAAGATGCCGCTAAAGCACGTGGCATCGATGTGAAAGTGGGGAATCTGTTTTCTGCTGAACTGTTCTATACACCGGATCCTGAAATGTTTGATGTGATGGATAAATACGGCATTGTTGGTGTAGAAATGGAAGCGGCTGGCATCTATGGTGTGGCAGCGGAATATGGCGCGAAAGCACTGACGATTTGTACTGTCTCGGATCATATCAAAACCGGAGAGCAAACGACCTCTGATGAACGAGCGACAACGTTTAATGAGATGATGGAGATCGCGCTAGATTCGGTATTGCTTGGTGATGAGGACTAATGACTAAGTAATAAATGTCGATTAAATAAAGAAAAACCTCAGCCAGCGCTGAGGTTTTTTTGTTGTTAAGCGTCTTTTAACAGCAGATTTTCGCCTTTGGATTTGGGTTTTCTACGCAACACTAGCGCCATCAGCAAGCCACCGATAAAGCTGATTAGAATCATGGTATACATATATCGATCACTCTTGCGGTAATGGTGATCAGAAATCGCGGTTACTTTACCTGTTTCGAAAGTAATTCTTACAAATCCGACGATGGCATCATCGTGAAAAACAGGCTCAACTAACTGCTGTCGACCAATACGTGCGGTAGCAAGTGGCGTGTCTAGCCCTAATACTTCGCGGACTGATAGCGCCTTTTCACTTGCCGCAAGCTTTACGCCTTCCGCGTTATAAATCGTGGCATCAAATACTAAATTGTCTTGCGACAGTTGGTTGGTCAACTTCAGCAACCGCTCCTGATCTTGTTGAATGATCATCTCACCTGCAGAAAGCGATGCTTGTGAAATCAAAACCTTAGTTAATGTTTCCAACTGGTTTTTTTGAATGCGTTCGTTACCTTTACTGATCTTGACGCTATTGATGGCTATGACAGCAACCATCGCCAATAGTACAAGTATCGTGATGACTTTTAAGGCATTTCGAAATGAGAACAGGGATTGGTTCATGACCGACTCAGTAAGAAATAATGGATTTCCCCCATATTGAGACTTGCGTTTTTAAATTGCAATAGGTTAACTAACGGGAGGAATGTATACATGGAACTGTTAAAGACGATGTCTGAACTCTCAAAAAAGTTGCCGATACGAAGGCACACCTCTCTTTTAACACGCTTACCGGAAACTCGGTATGCCACTCAACTAGATAAAGCTCGTGCGAATTGGATCATTTTTGGCGAGTACCTTTCGCCAAAGCATTTCGATGACATTGACTTTTTTACTGGTTTTTACAACCCGGTGATAGACACATGGAAAGTAGGCCAATACGAAGTAGCGCTGATGTCTGGTCACCTAACTCCCGAGCATGAAACCATTTTAGAAAGTATTGGGTTAGACTATGCGACTCTTGCTGAAGTCCCAGATTTGTCTAAGCCTGGCTTGATTGTGATGGACATGGACTCGACGGCGATTCAGATCGAATGTATTGATGAAATCGCCAAGTTAGCAGGGGTTGGTGAAGAAGTCGCTGAAGTCACTGAGCGAGCGATGCAAGGCGAGTTGGACTTTGAACAAAGCTTGCGTCAGCGCGTTGCAAAACTAGCGGGTGCTGATGAGTCGATTCTAGAGTCAGTTCGAAGTGAACTGCCTTTTATGCCGGATCTCGCTGAATTGGTCACGACTCTTAAAGCGCTAGGTTGGAAAACAGCCATTGCCTCTGGGGGTTTTACTTACTTCTCTGATTACTTGAAGCAAGAGCTCGGGCTTGATCATGCGCAGTCAAATACGTTGGAAATTGTCGATGGCAAGCTCACTGGGAAAGTGTTGGGCGATATCGTCTCTGCTCAGACGAAAGCAGACATATTAATAGAACTTGCAGACCAATATGAAATCGAAGCACACAATACCGTTGCGGTAGGAGACGGTGCGAACGACTTGGTGATGATGAAAGCTTCAGGACTAGGTGTGGCATATCATGCTAAGCCAAAAGTTGAGCAGCAAGCTCAGTCTGCTGTGCGCTTTTCTGGTTTAGGTGGGGTGCTATGTATTTTGTCTGCCGGACTTGCTAAGCAACAGAAGATCAGCTGGCAAACCAAACCTTAAACGGGCAAAGAATTAAAAGAGCGAGGCTAAGCCTCGCTCTTTCATTGGGTCAGTTCTAGCCTCACCAAAACTTCATCGGTGATGTCGTAAATTTCGCCGTATCCAACGGTTGCCGTAATCTCTTTCTCCAAGCTACGAGCTTGGTGCATGCTAATTTGTGTCAACTCTTCGATATCTAATTTCAGTAGGCTAGTTAAAGGCTCAAATATTGGCGCACCTGAAATACGCAGCACATACAACTCCCCCAAAACTTGAGCTTTCTTAATAAATGTCATCCGGTCTTTGACACTTTCGAATTCGCTACTAAGTCGAGTATCAAGGGATTGAATTCGGTTACCGAAAATGAGCGCCGAAATGTATAGCTCGTGGTATTGCGGTTTTGCTCCTTCCACTCGCTTCATCGGTACGGCAAGTAAGGTGCTAGTTCTACCTTTATAAATAGGCTCTAACGAAAAGTTCTTTTCACTGCCAAGTCGTGCCATTAACACCATATGAGGAGGAAGAGGGTAGTTAATTCCAACAACCTTAGGCGCGAGTGTTCCTTTGTTCTTTTCGACAAAGACAGGGGTACTCACCATTTTATCCAGTAAGATATTATGTAGACCTTCAAGCAGGTCGTTACTCGGCAAGATCTCTTTTTTAGTTTCTAACTTGGCTTCATTATGTTGAATCAAACGGTGGAAAAAGCCGATGGTTTTAAAGTTTTTCGTCGAGTCTTCTAGTGATAGCTGCAACTGCTGATTATTCGGGCTAACACGAATCACTTCATAAGGCACGGCATCAAGAGGGATTTTTTTGTCGTATAGCTGTAGCTCTAAGAAGTTGACGCTGCACATCTCTCCCGCTTTTATTTCAATGGGCTGAGCGAGCATCAGGCTTAAACCATGCTTGGATAAATCAATGGTCTTCCCTTTCAGCACTGCACCATCGGGTAAAGTTACGTGCAAAGGGGAATTTAATTGGTAACGCGGCTCTCTTCTGCGCGAACAAGCATCAAAATAGATACTGGTTGGGTTACCAATGATATTTCGAGTTTGTCTAAATCGGTTAAGCGTGTTGGATGGTAATTTCGGCTTTTCGGTAAAGAGATAATCTTGTGCAGCGGAAGAGTCTGCGATCTCTTGCAAAATCCCGCAGTGAGTTAAATTGGTTGTATCTGCGCCAAGTTCTGTTGCGTGTTGAGCCAACTGCTGACATTCTGGATCAGATAGCTCAAACACCGAGAATCGAAATACTTTCCAGCTTTCTCGCTTGGCACCGATGTGCCAAAACAATTGTCTTTCTTCGCGAGAGGCTTCTGGCATCATCATCGAAAAGAACAGATCTTTCCCTTGGTGGTCATGTTTAAAGGAGTAGAAAATATTGCTACCGCCTTTCATGCCAGCCTTTGTTAAATGAGACATTCGCTGCTGATTAAACAAAGCACCAAGCGCTTGTTGATTGCGCTCATCCTGCCAATAATTCCAAATTGGCAAATTGTTCTCTGTCATTAAGACGAGCTTGAGCTCACTTCCACTGAAAAATACCGGCAGATTACAGGTGTGTTTTAAATAGGTGTGCTCGTAACCGCGGGTACGGGCGCGAATGATCTTATCTTGGTTGTCGTGGCGAACTTTCTGAGAATCGCTTTGCAGTGATTCCTCTATCACTTGTTCAATGACATCAGTATCCGATAACTTCAAAGCACGGATAAATTTTACGGCATCATTTTCATAGCTGTCGTCGATGCCGACAATTCGGTAGGTTACCTTACTGAAAATACCGTCGATTTGTGAGCTTTTACGTAGCTCGACAAAAGATACATCAATCATCTCTCCGAGCTTGTAGTCAAAGGCTGTTGGGACTTTGAACTTTGCTCCAGAAGGAGATAAGTCGACACTGACTGCGTGAACCACTTGATCGTTGGGAAGTACGATCTCGACTTGAGAAGAAACTTTGAGGCGATTCTCTTGGCGTTTTAAGTCGTAGCCAAGTGTGACGGGCTCGACCTGAAATAGGCTATCCCCAGAAACGACTTTGCTCTGAGTGCTGGTCCCTTTTTGCTTCATAACCCGGAAGTTGTTCTTGGTGTTAATCAGCGCTTCCCAAACACCTTCCGTATAGCCATTAAATTTCTGAACATTTTTGTGGTAAGCATTAAAGGCCACATCGTCCAGCCAGTGCTTTAAGCCATCCAGTTCATATTCTCTGCATTCACCTTGTACTCGTCCTCTTAAATCGACGGGCTTTGTACAGGGTGCCATTACACGGTTGAGCTCAATTTTGACCAGTAGTTTGACCGATGGGGACTCGCCCTCGGTCATTTGAGACAAAAGGTAGTCAAAATCTTGAGCGTGATAGGCGGGGATCAAACGCTCGGCAATAGAGAGAATTTCAGATTGCTGCATACTTTTCTGTTAGAGTAGTCCGTTATCTTTAACATCGACAGTTCGACAAGAATCTTTAGGTTTATGTTACCTCGCTTAAATGTAAAAGTGTGGTGAAAAACGGATGATATGTCACATAGTTTAGTAAATGAGGACTCATGGCTAAAGCAAAGCGCGCATATGTATGTAATGACTGTGGAGCTGATTTCCCTCGCTGGCAGGGGCAATGTAATGCATGTGGAGCTTGGAATACGATTACCGAAGTTCGCTTAGCGGCTTCACCAACGGTGGCTCGTAATGAGCGATTGTCTGGGTACGCGGGCTCTGCGACAGAAGCTAAAGTGCAGACGTTATCTGAAATTGATCTGCAAGATGTGCCACGCTTCGGTAGTGGTTTCAAGGAGTTAGACCGAGTATTAGGTGGCGGAATTGTACCCGGAGCCGCTATCTTGATTGGTGGTAACCCAGGGGCAGGTAAATCGACGCTACTGCTACAAACAATGTGTTTGCTGTCTGCCCAGATGCCAACTTTATATGTGACAGGTGAAGAATCCCTACAGCAAGTGGCGATGCGCGCTTCCCGTCTTGGTTTACCTAGAGAACACCTAAAAATGCTGTCGGAAACCAATGTCGACAAAATTTGCCAGATCGCGGAAAAAGAACAGCCTCGAATTATGGTTATCGACTCGATTCAGGTTATGCACGTTGCCGACGTACAGTCGTCTCCTGGTAGTGTTGCCCAAGTAAGAGAATCAGCGACGGCCTTAACACGCTACGCCAAGCAGAACAATGTGGCGGTGTTTATTGTTGGTCACGTAACCAAAGATGGTACGCTTGCTGGCCCTAAAGTACTTGAACACATCATAGACTGTTCAGTTTTGCTAGACGGCGGAACCGATAGCCGTTTTCGTACGTTACGTAGTCATAAGAATCGCTTTGGTGCCGTTAATGAACTCGGTGTGTTTGCCATGACAGGGCAAGGGCTAAAAGAAGTGAGCAACCCTTCCGCGATTTTCTTATCCCGTGGTGAAGAAGAAACATCCGGCAGCTCCGTTATGGTTGTTTGGGAAGGTACGCGCCCTTTGCTGGTGGAGATTCAGGCTTTGGTTGACTACTCTCAGCTCGCCAACCCACGCCGTGTTGCGGTTGGCCTTGAACAAAACCGTTTGTCGCTGCTTTTGGCTGTACTGCATAAACATGGCGGCTTGCAAATGGCCGATCAAGACGTGTTTGTGAACGTAGTTGGTGGCGTAAAAGTGACAGAAACCAGTGCTGATTTAGCGCTAGTTATGGCACTGTTATCGAGCTTTAGAGATCGAGCGTTACCTAAAGATGTGGTGGTGTTTGGTGAGGTAGGGCTCGCCGGTGAAATACGCCCAGTGCCAAGTGGCCAAGAAAGGTTGATGGAAGCGTTCAAACACGGTTTCAAAAAAGCCATTGTGCCTGCTGCAAACCTACCGAAAGGGGGGATCGAAGGCATGCAGATTCATGGTGTTAAGAAATTGTCGGAAGCGATTGAAGCATTCGATGAATTATAGTCGCGATCAATAGCGATGACGAATGGCGTTAACATTCGAATGGAACTAATCTTGTTTAGTTGACGCCATTAAATTCGAGCAGATTTAAACAAATTGATGTTGTTTGAGTTAGGCATGCAGTAACATACACAAGTTTTTTTTCTTCTAGTGCACGCAAAGCTATCAGTCTTGACAGATTGTGGTATACTCTGCGCGCAATTTATATCCTATTAACAGAGTAAGACAATGGCAGATTTATCGAAATACAGAAACATTGGTATTTTCGCGCACGTTGATGCGGGTAAAACAACTACCACTGAGCGTATCCTAAAGCTAACTGGTCAAATCCACAAAACTGGTGAGGTTCACGATGGTGAATCAACTACTGACTTCATGGAACAGGAAGCTGAGCGCGGTATTACTATCCAGTCTGCAGCTGTTAGCTGTTTCTGGAACGGTCACCGTCTAAACGTTATCGATACTCCTGGACACGTTGACTTCACAGTAGAAGTATACCGTTCACTTAAAGTACTTGATGGCGGTATCGGTGTATTCTGTGGTTCTGGCGGTGTTGAACCTCAGTCTGAAACTAACTGGCGTTACGCGAACGAATCAGAAGTATCTCGTCTGATCTTCGTTAACAAACTAGACCGTATGGGTGCAGACTTCTTCCGCGTTGTTGACCAAGTTAAGAACGTTCTAGGTGCAAACCCACTAGTTATGACTCTACCAATCGGTCGTGAAGACGATTTCGTTGGTGTTGTAGACGTACTAAACCGTAAAGCATTCGTATGGGATGACTCAGGTCTTCCAGAAAACTACGAAATCCAAGACATCCCAGCTGACATGGTTGATGATGTTGAAGCTTACCGTGAAGAGCTAGTTGAGACTGCTGTAGAGCAAGACGACGACCTAATGGAAGCTTACATGGAAGGTGAAGAGCCTACTATCGAGCAACTAAAAGCTTGTATCCGTAAAGGTACTCGTGACCTAGCATTCTTCCCAACATTCTGTGGTTCTGCATTTAAGAACAAGGGTGTTCAGCTAGTACTAGACGCGGTTGTTGACTACCTACCTTCTCCAACAGAAGTAGATCCTCAACCTCTAACTGACAAAGAAACTGGTGAGCCAACTGGTGAAGTTGCTACAGTATCTGCAGACGAGCCACTACGTGCACTAGCATTTAAGATCATGGATGACCGTTTCGGCGCGCTAACATTCATCCGTATCTACTCTGGTGTTATGAACAAGGGTGACACTATCCTTAACGCTGCTACAGGTAAAACTGAGCGTATCGGCCGTATGGTTGAGATGCAAGCAGACGAGCGTAACGAACTAACAACTGCTCAAGCTGGTGACATCATCGCCGTAGTTGGTATGAAGAACGTTCAAACTGGTCACACTCTATGTGATCCTAAGCACGAGTGTACTCTTGAGCCAATGATCTTCCCAGAACCAGTAATCTCTATCGCGGTTGCACCGAAAGATAAAGGTTCTACTGAGAAGATGGGTATCGCTATCGGTAAGATGGTTGCAGAAGATCCATCTTTCCAAGTTGAGACTGACGAAGATTCAGGCGAAACAATCCTGAAAGGTATGGGTGAACTTCACCTAGACATCAAAGTTGACATCCTTAAGCGTACTTACGGTGTTGAACTAACTGTTGGTGCTCCTCAAGTAGCTTACCGTGAAACTATCACGCAAGCTGTTGAAGATAGCTACACGCACAAGAAGCAGTCTGGTGGTTCTGGTCAGTTCGGTAAGATCGACTACCGCATCAAACCAGGTGAGCCAAACTCTGGCTTCACGTTCTCTTCAACAGTTGTTGGTGGTAACGTACCTAAAGAATTCTGGCCTGCAGTAGAGAAAGGCTTTGCATCTATGATGGATAACGGTGTTCTTGCTGGCTTCCCAACTCTAGATGTTGAAGTAGAACTATTCGACGGTGGCTTCCACGCAGTTGACTCATCTGCAATCGCATTTGAAATCGCAGCGAAAGGTGCATTCCGTCAATCTATGCCTAAAGCTGGTGCGCAACTTCTTGAGCCAATCATGAACGTTGACGTATTCACTCCAGAAGATCACGTTGGTGACGTTATCGGTGACCTAAACCGTCGTCGTGGTATGATCAAAGACCAACAAGCTGGTGCTACAGGCGTACGTATCAAAGCTGACGTACCTCTATCAGAAATGTTTGGTTACATCGGTCACCTACGTACTATTACTTCAGGTCGTGGTCAATTCTCTATGGAATTCGCACACTACGCACCTTGTCCAGCAAACGTTGCTGAAGAAGTAATTGCTAAGGCTAAAGAAGAGAAAGAAAACAAGTAATTGTTTAATCTCTAGCTGATTAAAAGCCCCGCATGCGAAAGCTGCGGGGCTTTTTTATAATTGATGAATCTTATACTTGCTCAAATGATTGGTAGAAATCACTCTTGCCAAGAAAGAGAGAAGTCTGTCTCTATCACTTTCCCTTCAATTGGATTGTTTTGCTCAAACTGATTGATTTCGCTGCGTAGCCACTTAGCAAATAGCTGTATTTTTTGCCTTTTGTAATATCCTGCTGGTGCGCACATGTAGTAGGCAAAGCGAGGCTTTAGTGCGTGTTCACCGATTCGAACAAGCTTTCCCTCCTTGATGTACCTAATCGCGAGAGAGTGCTTGACTAATGCTACCCCTTGAACTGACAAAGCGCCTTCAAGTACAAAGTGTGAGCCGTTGTATTGTAATGTTGCACGGCTGTGCCTCTTACCTAAGGTGTTTAACCAGCGGTGCCAATCCATGTCTGGCCACTTGTCTTCAATCAAGTCCGCTTTTTCTAAGTCTTCGACCGAGTAAATCCCATGAAGTTGTTGATAGAGCGGATGGCAAACTGGGTAGACGACGTCGTCCATCAACCATTGGCTTTCAATATTGTGGTAGTTGCCTTCACCGTAGCGTATGCAGAGGTCGACGCTAGAGTCTTGAAAGGTGACTAATTCATTAGTGGGCTCTAGCAGCAAGGATATATCTGGGTGTTGTTCGCGGAATTCACCGATTCTAGGCACTAGCCAGTGCTGAGCAAATGAAGGCAGTGTTGAGATAGAGAGTTGGTTGGGGTTTGGGTCTTGATTGATGAGCCGGACGCCTGCTTGTAAATGTGCGAACCCCTTTTCAGCCTGTTCAAAGAGCAACTCTCCCTCATGCGTCAACACTATCTTTCGGTGCTGGCGAATAAATAAATCCGTCCCAAGCCAATCTTCAAGTTGGCGTATTTGTTGGCTAATCGCCGCCGCTGTAACGAACAGCGTTTCGGCCGCTTGTTTAAAGCTGCCACATTGAGCTGCGATATAGAAATAGTACATTCCTTGTAGCGGAGGTATTTTCTCTTTCACATTAGTGTTCCTTAACTGAATGTCAAATATCATCGTTTGAGAAACGAGTGGTTGTGACTGATTATTGTACAGGTAAACACGATAACGCAAGAGAAGGAGCTAGGTATGACTACATCAGCTATTTCGAGACAAGCAATCAGCCAACAAACTTTAGAAACAATAGTTAAGAAATTCTATGGCCAAATTAGATGCTGGCTGAGCAAGTCGCGTTCAAGAAAGCAACTCGCAGAGTTGCCTGATTATCTTCTTGATGATGTCGGTATTTCTAAGCATCAAGCTCGTACCGAGAGCCGACGAGTGTTCTGGGATTAACAATAAGTTTTTAGCTCACCTTCCTGTATGGTAGCGCCCTGATATCGAGTCGATATCAGGGCTTTTTTGTGATTAGCTAATGTGCTTATCGGATGGCATCAATCCGATTTCTTCGAATAACCAGTCGGAAAATACCTGACAACGAGCTAAGCGAGAGGAGCTGGGATCACTGCAGAGAGTAAAGCTTAGCCCCGGAGAAAGACCAATATCAAATGGCCTTACGAGTAACCCTTTTTCAATAAAGTCACTGGCCAGACTCTCTGAGGCTAAACAGACACCATGACCAGCAATTACAGCGCTTAATCCCATTTCGAACGTTGATACTTCCATCCATTGAATCGCATCTTTATCGACCCTGACTCCTGCGCAGGCAAACCAATCGTCCCATGTAAAGCTCTCAGAGCCGAAATGAACGAGCCAGCATTTTTGGAGTTGCTGTGGTGAGGTGAACTTCATTGACTTGGCTAGTTGAGGTGAACAGTATGCATAGATCTCTTCATCGATCAGAATTCGCGTCTCTATATCACTGCCTAAGTCAAATTCGTTGCCTTGGACAATAGCAATATCAACCTCCGAGTATTTTAGATCGGGCTTATCGCACGTTGTGTGCACTTTAATAGGAATTTCTGGATGATGCATCGAGAACTTCCACAGCCTAGGTAGCAGCCAACGGGAAGCGAAGGAGGGCGGAGAGCTCACATTGAGTAAACCATTGATGGGTTCACATTGGATTTGGTTTAAGCCCGTAATGATATGCTCGAAGCCGGTACAGACTTGCTGGTATAAGCTCTGGCCTTTATCCGTCAGAGCCATTTCTCGACCCTGTCGAATAAATAGCTTACAGCCTAATGCTTCCTCTAGTTGGCGTATTTTCTGACTCACAGCTGCTTGGCTAATGAAGAGCTCTTGTGCGGCCTTACTATAGCTGTTCATGCGTGCTGCAGCTTCGAAGTACCTCAATCCGGAGAGGTGTCTCAAGCGGTTGTCCATAACCCTATCTTATATAACGTGTAATGAATCGTTGTTCGTAATTGTAATCATGGCTGTCGATAATAACAACGAGTCACAGAGAAAGCTGTTAGGAGAGTGAGATGAGAATTGCGTTAGAGTGGGGTATGAACGTTGAGTTAAAGCTTGGTAAATCAATGTTTAGCTATCAGTTTGGAAAGCTGCTTAAATCAAATGATAAAGCTGACGTTGTCGATATCGTATCACTTAGTGAGCACATGCAACGTGATATCGGCGTTACCAATGATCAACATTTGACTAGGGATTATCTTAGATTAAAATAACTAGAAATTATGTCTATGACGACTCTTTATTTACGGTTGAGTTGGGTAGTTTGTGAATAGAAAAAGAGCGGCTAATCAGCCGCTCAACGTTATTTATTCTTCCCAAACAACCAGTTTGTCACTTGGCCAGTTATGACCTACTTCGTGGTATTTCTGCTCAAGGATATGACGCTTAATCTTCAAGGTTGGTGTGAGAACGCCGTTTTCAATACTCCAAGGTTCTTTGATCATCAACACGCCTTTAATTTTTTCATGAGAGGCAAGCTGTTGGTTCATTTTCTCGATCACGCGCTTAGTAGTGCGTTCGTATCGAGCGCGATCAAAGTTAGGGAAATCGTGTGGAACGACCAGTAGGATCGGGCCAGGAAGACCTAAACCAATCAGACACATCATCTCGACACGGCTGTACTCAAATAGTTTCTTCTCAATAGGCACCGGTGCAACGAATTTTCCTTTCGCCGTTTTAAAGGTATCTTTCTTACGTCCTTGAATCGTTAGGTAGCCTTCGCTATCTATCGCTCCGATATCACCAGTGTGTAGCCAACCATCGCTGTCGAAAGACTCTTGAGTTGCGATGTCATTCTTATAATAACCAGAGAATAAGCCTTGGCCGCGAACCATGATTTCATCGTCTTCAGCAATTTTGAGTTCAATCCCTGGGCCAGCGTTACCCACGCTGCCAATTTTATCGGCACGGAATGGGTAGTTGAGCGTGCTGTAGGCGAAAGACTCCGTCATGCCCCATGCTTCCGTGATGTTAAGGCCAACGCTGTGATACCAATTAAGTAACGCAGGCGAAACTGGTGCAGAGCCACAGCCTAATACCCGTGCCTGATCTAACCCTAAGCCATCTGCAAGTTTCTTTTTGATTAGTGAATTAACAAAAGGAATCTTGAGTAAGATGTTGAGTTTTTTCTGTGGCAGTTTGTCTTGAATTCGCTGCTGGAACAGTGTCCATAAACGTGGAACAGAAATGAACAGCGTCGGGCGCTGCATTTTTACGTCTTCGATAAAGGTATCGAGAGACTCAGGGAAAGCTGTTGGCACGCCCCCCATGATTGAAGAACCGAAAATATAAACACGCTCTGTAATATGAGCGAGTGGTAGATATGAGAACAGGCGATCATTTGGCTGAATGCCGATATGGTTGATCAACTGTTGCACTGACCAACTAAAGGCACCGTACGTGAGCATCGCGCCTTTTGGTAAGCCTGAAGTACCAGAGGTGTACACTAGCGACATTAGCTTTTCATCGTGATGTTCAGGGCGATCAGTGCTTGGTTCTGCTTTAGATATGATGTCTGTGAAGCTATGTTGACACTGTGGTGCGGTGTCATAAGGCAGGGAAATACTGATGAGATCTGGTAAAGCGGTCAGCACTTGCTGAGTTGCTGCCGGATCATCGAGTTTTCCGCCAATCAGCACCTTACTTTCACTGTGAGTAATACAGTATTCGATCGTGTCGGCGCCAGCTGTCGGGAAAATTGGAACGCTGACATAGTCACCGAGCATCATCGCTAAGTCACAAATAAACCATTCGGCACAGTTTTTTGATACTAAAGCGATTTTGTCGCCAGGTTGGGCACCCAGTTCTCGCAATGCTGATACCAAGCGCAAGGCTTTGTCGGCAACTTCAGCGTAGGTATATTCTACGAACTCGCGATTGATAATTTGTTTTAGATAAACCTCATTTGGGCGTTCCTCTGCCCATTTTAGGATCATCTCATTAGGTGGTGGGAGAGCACAGGTCGGTTTGCTTAACTCGTTAGGCTGAATCATTCTCTAACTCCGTGTTATTGGCAAATGATGTAATAATTATTATGTTAAGATCTTGTTAACTCTAGCATAGCGCATGGCCGCAAGAAAAGAGAGGAGAGGTGGGTTCATGTCGATAGAGTGATCTGCACCAAGTAAACTAACGTACTAAATAAAAACGTAATATTGGGTGTGCTTGGATGATAAAGCTAGTTAATACGTCGGAAGGTGCCTGGTGAAAAGCCGGTTTTCTTTTTGAAGATTCGAGAGAAGTAAGAAACGTCATTATAACCGCACTGATAAGCGACGAAGGCAATCTTGGTTTTCTTGTCTGCCAGTAACATCTTTTTCGCCAAAGCGATGCGTTTAGACATTAAATAGTCTCGAAAACTAATTCCTATTGCTTTATGGAAGACTTTAGAAAAGTAAGTCACTGAATAGTGACAGTAATCGGCAATATCTTCTTCACGGATTGATTTAGAAATATTTCCCTCTATATACCTAAGTACCTCGAGTAAATCTTTACTGATTTTGTTTTCACTTAAGTAAGGCTCTTTTTTGTGAATGTCCATAATGGACTGGTGATCTGAAAACTTATAGTGAATGTTTTTACTTAGCTCTTGTAACCAAGGGTCAATATCTTGTCCATTTAATTGGAAGCTATCATACACGGTGTCGAGCTCTAGTATTTCAGGGTTTACTTTATTTTTATATAGAATAATCAGGCTTTTGTTTAAGTTTTGGCACAACTTGACAGCGCTCAGTAATAGAGGGTAGTTGTTATCGATATCTAAAAAAAAGAAACAAAACTGGACATTATCTTCACTCACAATCGATATATCGTGACCACTTTCAATGACATGAAAGTATTTCTCAATGCTGAATAATGTGTCTTTTGGTAGATAGGATACCGATAAACCTATCCAGTGACCTGCATGTAAAACGTCCATCTAAAACCCAAATATGAATCCCATATGGCATAAGTGCCTACAACTTTAGATTAGAAGTTCATAAGGAAAGTGCAAGAAGCTGAAAGAAACAGCCGTTCAGATGTTAGAGAAGCCATGCCTCATATTTACTGCTGTATTTTTGCAATGCAAATCACATAAAATTCTATTTGTAGATCTTGTCAAGTATCAAAAGTGAGAATTTATCATTGAATGTGTAGTTGTCTCTGTGTGCAATATTTTTATGATAAATTTATCAGTAATTACTTGGGTATATGTGACTTATATTAGATTTTATGCATTGCTATTGTCTGCACTTCCAAGCATTTACGAATAACAAAATAGTCCTAAAGTTTACTTTTTAATTTGATATTAATGGCAAAAAAGTACCAGAAGAAGTCATAAAAATCCTAACTGTTAGTTTTATAAGTATCTAGATTAAGAAGTAAGCAATTAGATGGAATTGCTATTTGGAAGGAGACCAAGTTATGAATAATTTTATGAATAAAATGAAAGAGTTTTTAAATGATGAAGAAGGTTTGACGGTAGTTGAATATGTAGTCGGTGCTGGGTTGCTGGTTGGTGGTTTATCTCTGGTATTTCAATCCTTGAGTAGTACGCTTTCAACTGAGCTTGGGACGATATTTGATAGCTAACGGCAACATCGTCAGATTGCGTCTACTATTTATGATACTGATTTCTTGCTTCGTTTGATTCTACAAATTTAGTTAGAAATCAGTATCAAATTAGGGGGCGTTATGAAATATTTTCTAAATCAGTCATGTGGTTTTTGGCATGACCAAGAAGGTTTGACTGTCGTGGAGTATGTAGTGGGAGCTGGCTTCCTAGTCGTCGTTGTTTCTGCTGTCTTTTCTACTAGTGCATCAACCTTAATTGCCGAAATTGGCACTTTCTTTAGTTCTTAGTCTACTGCTTTCAACTGGCTTGTAGCTATAGAGGGGTAATGCATTTTGCATTTTCTTATCTGGTTAGGGTTTGTAATTGTCGCAGTCTATGACGCTAGAGAAAACCGAATTCCTAATGTGATGCTTTTAGGTATCCTAATTTTCTCATTCATTTTCAAAGCGCTTTCTACATCCCCGTTTTCTTTAATCATGTGGTCACTTATTGCTGGCTGCGTATTCTTTTTTGCTGCTTTAGCGTTGTACTTTATTCGAATGATGGCTCCCGGAGATGTCAAACTTTTAGGGGTCGTTGGGTTTGAGCTTGGCTGGGGAAATTTGCTAGAGGCTACCTACTGGATCGCTGTCTCTAGTGTTGTAATTGGTCTTTTCTACGCCCTCGCACGAACTACAGACTTACATCATTCAAGTAGGGAATTATTCAGTAAGTATTTTATAGTTTTTTCTTATGGTCCGTTAGCAGGAAAGGCGATTTCGTCTACAGTAAATAATAAGAATTCGAAATTGCGTATGCCATTTGCTCCAGTGGTTGTTATTGGATTGGCGATGCAGCAATACTTCTAAAACAAGGAGTCTCTATGGGTACGACAACCTCAGAAAGTCGGCATAGAGAAGAGTTAACGCCGCAGGCTTCTGCGCCCGAGGTACCTACATCGTTTGATGATTTAGGCATACCCAAAGTAGTTTTAGAAAACTTGTTAATTAAACAATTAGCAGCGTTTCCAAAATCCGATATTCTCCAACTCACCAAATTACTGGGTGTGAATAGTCACCTTATTGAAGACCTTATTGCAATACTTCGTAAAAAGTCACTTGTAGAGGTATTTCAGGCTGCTTCCGAAACTTTCCTTTCTCAGAATACTAGTGGTCATGTTCGCTATGCTTTGTCTGAGCAAGGAATGCAAGAGGCGGATATAGCCTTTGCCAAAGATGCCTATCTTGGTCCAGCACCAGTTTCTCTTAGGGATTACCAACAAATGGTTGGAGCGCAGGACGTGCGAGCTCAGACCGTCACCAAACAAGATGTAACCTATGCGTTGAGTGATGTGTATGGTGCAGAGCGGATGATTGGCGTGTTGGGGCCGGCTATTAATTCTGGACGAGCATTATTACTTTATGGCGATGCAGGTACAGGTAAAACGTTTGTCGCGACGAGAATCCTGAACTCATTGAATACCTCTGTGTACGTTCCTTATGCCGTCTACGCGGCAGGTAATATCATCAAGGTCTTTTCACCGCAACATCACCGTAAGGTGAACACGGGTGACGAAAGCATTAGCATTACTTTCAAAGATCAACACGATAGGCGCTGGGTGCTGTGTGAAAGGCCGAGTATCCAAGTTGGCGGTGAACTGACGATGGATATGCTTGAAGTGAACCACACCGAGCATAACCGAGTGTGGATGGCGCCATTACAGATGATGGCCAACAACGGCATCTTTATCATTGATGACTTGGGGCGCCAACCAATGCCCGTGGACACATTGCTTAACCGCTGGATTGTACCGATGGAGTATTTTTACGATTACCTTTCTTTACCCAACGGACAGCAAATAACCATTCCATTTATTCTTACACTGGCGTTCTCTTCTAACTTAGATCCACAGAAAATCGCCGACCCAGCTTTCTTGCGCCGCTTGGGCTATAAGATTCAGTTTTATGCACTGAAAGAAAATGAATACCACGCACTATGGGAGAAGATAGCGCAGGGGCGTGGCCTCAGTATTGAACTTGATACATTTGATAAATTATTTGGATTACATCGTCAGCATACCGTTGGCTATTACCCTTGTTTACCGAAAGACATTGTTGGGATTAGCCGAGACATTATTGCATTTGAAGAAGTCGAGCCAGTTATTACGCCAGAAATCCTAGCGAGGGCATGGGAAGTGTACTTCACCGCTGACGGCAAAGGAGGAGGCGAAAGATGAGTAGAAATCAAGTGATATTGTTGTTTTTGCTATCCATTATATTTGGTCTAGGAGCAGTATTTTTTGCCAAACAATGGATGGATAGGCAGCTTCAGCCACAAGTAGAAGTCGAGGTGGTTGAACGTGAACCTGTAATGATTGCATCGCAAGAAATTACGGCTGGTAGTGTGATTGAAGAGCAGCACATAACGAGTAAGTTGCTTGAGAAGGCATGGCGTGAAGAGTCTCAGTTTACCGTGCCAGAAGATTTGATTGGCCAGGTGGTTGCGACCACTATTCATAAAGGTGAAATCATTACGGCTCCTAGGCTAACTATTCCTGGTGAGGGCTCGACACTTGCGGCATTGATTCCTGAAAACATGCGGGCAGTGACCATAAGAGTTAACGATGTGATTGGTGTGGCGGGTTTCCTATTGCCAGGGAATCGCGTAGATATTCTCAATACGGTCAAATATGGCGCGCGTTCTGCGGCCACAACGACTGTGCTTAAAGATATTAAGGTGCTGGCGGTAGACCAAACTGCGAAGAGTAAAGAGAACAAACCCGTAATTGTTCGTGCAGTTACTTTGGAAGTCACGCCTAAGCAAGCTGAAAAGCTACTGACGGCAAAAAGCAAAGGTGAAATTCAGCTGACCTTGCGTAATCCACATGAGCCAGAAGAAAAAATCGTGAAATATAAAGCAGCACCAAGTGTCACGATTATTAAAGGTACTCAATCTACCAACATCAGAGTCAAGGACTGAGGTGATGTATGAGAATAATAATAACGGCATGTCTTATATTTCTATTCAGTGGTGCAGCTATATCTTCTACCCAAACGGGGAAAATTGTTAAGGTACCGCACCACAAATCTACTCACGTAAATCTAGCAGGCAAAGCTAAGAGAGTTTCTTTGGGCGATCCAGAGGTGTTGGACATTGTCATGCTCAAGTCTGATGAAGTCTTTCTGATTGGTAAGAAGCTAGGTTCGACCAACTTGATGGCTTGGGATAGTCGTGGGCAGCTTATCGAGTCTATCAACATAGAAGTCACCCATGATTTGAACAGCCTTAAGGCAAAACTGTATGAGTTTTTGCCAAACGAAAATATTGAAGTTCATAGTGCTCAAAATCGACTCATTCTCAGTGGACTTGTGAGTAACCAAGCCAATATGAATGTTGCTCTCCGGGTAGCTGAAACCTATTCAGCTGGTCAATCCGTAGATAAAGAAAATGAATCATTAAGTAAGCAGGTTGATCAAACTGGTGTGATTAACCTTATGTCTATTGGTGGCGCTCAACAAGTGATGTTAGAAGTGACGGTAGCAGAAGTGCAAAGAAGTTTAGTGCGTAAGTTCGACGCTAACTTTCACTTTTTTCAACAAAGTGGAGACTTTGGATGGGGAGCCACTACTGGAGGGGGGATCCTCGATGATGTAGGGGGCGCGATAGGTCCAATCTTCAGTAATCCAACCGTAGAAACTAGTGGTCTTTTAGGTGCATTTGTAGACAGCAATACTTTCTTTTCATTTGCGCTAGATGTGGCAAAACAAAATGGTAATGCGAAAGTATTAGCGGAACCAAACTTAACGGCATTAAGCGGCGCAAAAGCCGAGTTTTTAGCGGGTGGTGAATTTCCCATTCCAGTGCCCGACGAAGATGGTATTACTATCGAATATAAAGAATATGGTGTCGGCCTTAAGTTTATTCCAACAGTCATCAGCGATAAAAAGATTAACCTCAATTTGGCTGTCGATGTGAGTGAAATAGCTAACTCTAGCTCATTGACATTGAGTCCTGGTGGTACGAACGGAACGTATTTTATTCCGCCGATAACCCGACGTAGCGCGTCATCTACTTTGGAGTTAGCGGATGGGCAAACGATCGGTATCGCAGGCTTGCTGAGTGAAAATGTACGTGATGTAGCAACTAAAACCCCAGGTTTTGGTGATATTCCTGTTCTTGGGCAGCTGTTCAATAGCCAAGAGTATGTTTCGGGTGAAACAGAGCTCGTTATTCTTGTTACTCCAAGGTTAGCTAAGCCGGTTGATAGGAATAGAGTGACTCTACCTACTGATGCGTTTGTTGAGCCGAATGATGTGGAGTATTACTTACTAGGTAAGGGAGCTTATATCGCTGAGCCAAGCGAACCTTCACAACGCAACTATTCGCAGCAAGCGGATGCTTACACCGAAAGTTCACAAGGTGGTACTGAAGGTAGTTTTGGACATAGCTTATAGGAGTTAATGATGAGAACAGGAAAATGGATCGCATTTGTATTGTTTTGTGGCGCGTTTCTCACCGCTTGTGCCAATGAAGCACCGCTTGGGAGTCATGTTGTGCAGTTAAGGTCTGAGCAAATTTATAACTTAGATGCGACAAGAGATAACGTCGCGATTGTCCCCACTGGTAATGGGGAAAGAATGGAAGGAGCTTATCACTTATATACAGGACGTAAGAGTGACGGCCTGAAAGGGAGTGAGAGCCAAGTGCTGGAGTCTTTCGCGGATTAATAGCCAAGATTAGCTGGCTTAGACAGTTAAATACTGAAAGATGTTTGAGGACAGTTTCCCCATGGCGATACTTGTAAATCCTCAAAGCACCATGCTTGATTCTTAAGCAATTTTTTGTGAATGATGTTGTAAGTGGTTGTTATACCTTAGTGAGGCATATAACTAACATGAATTATCACAGCGAGTTGAAATCACATCTATACTTTTGTTATTACGCAAATTTGTCACTTAGAAGCATAACGAATCAACGTAGGTTATTCGGTTAGGGAGAACACTATGGGAGAAGCCGTGAAGCTGACAAGGAATGATGACAAGCAGTTGAGGCTGAAAACCAACTTAACGATCTGGGTATTCTATTCGAGTGATCGTTTCAAATTGCATATGGCCAATGAGCTGGCAAAGAGCAGTAGCGTTAACTTTGAGACTGTGTCTTTGCATAGTTTAGTGGTGGCCAACCTTGCCCAGTTTACCCCTCCGGATTTGATATTTGTTGAAACTGGCCCTAACTGGGCACAGAAAATTGTTGAACTTCAACAATACGAAATGCCCACTTCAGATGGCCATGAAGCGTCGCTAATCGTGTTTGGTAATGAAAGTGATAATGGAGCGCTTAAGATAGCGCTCCGAATTGGCGCGGCAGATTTCGTGTCTGATAAAGCCATTTTAGAAGAACTGATTCCAATGCTAAAAAATGTGGCAGAGGAAAAAGTGGCGAGCCGAAATTTAGGTGAGTTGTTTGTCTTCTTGAATACAAAAGGTGGCGCTGGAGCTTCAACACTCGCAGTCAATGCCGCAATAGAGATAGCCAGTCAGCATCCGGAAAAGGTACTACTTTTGGACTTAGACCTACAATTTGGTGTGATAGATGATTACTTGAATGTTTCTTCGCCCTATAGCTTGTCTGATGCTATCGCAAGTGTCGCCGACTTAGATGAAGTTTCTTTAAATAGCCTAGTCACAAAGCACTCTTCGGGATTACATGTTCTGGGGTTTAAGTACGAAAATAGCCATGAAAACTACGATAAAGCTCATCAAATAAGCAAATTGCTTCCTGTACTTAGAGAGATGTACCCATTTGTCATTGTTGATTTATCTCGTGGGTTAGACAGGCTCTTTGCGTCAGTGTTGGCACCCGCAAGCAAAGTATTCCTTATTACACAACAGAACCTAGTCGCAATTAAAAATACAACTCGTATTGCCAAACAATTAGCGTTTGAGTTTGGCATTGTGAGAGAACAAATTGAAGTGATCGTAAATCGATACGAGAAGCGTCAATCGATAAAATTGAAAGATATCGAAGGAACCATTGGGGGAGTTGTTGTGCACATGATCCCCAATGATTTTAAAGTTGCTATTGAAAGTGCCAACTTAGGACGGCCGTTTATTGAATCGAAAAAGAGCAGTGCAATTACTAAGTCTGTCGTCAAGTTTGCACACTCTTTATTGCCAGAAGTTGAAGATCAAAAAGGTTGGTTTAAACGACTATTTTCATAACGGACGGATTCCGACTACCAACGGGAATTTGCAATGTTCTTTAAAAGAAAAAATATAAACCCTGGACTGCAAGAAAAGTTAGACGCCGCAGAACGACAAGACCATCAGCAATCAGAAATGAGCCAAGCTGCTTTTGATGTTGAGGGCTCTCCGAGTGATGAACCTAAAATAGAACCGGATGAAAATGCGGCTCAACACCGAATGCAAGAAGCGAAAGCAAAAGAGCAGGCTGTTGAAGACGCACGTAAACAGCTGACGCAGGAGCTAGAAACCAAGCACTATTATCATCAGCGTCTGTTAGAAACTCTGGATTTAGGTCTGCTTGCAAGCTTAGATGAAGAGCGAGCGAAGAAAGATTTGCATGATGCCATCGTACAATTGATGGCCGACGATCAGACTCATGCTCTCAGCGCCGAAGGGCGTAAACGCGTAATTCAACAGATTGAAGATGAAGTGTTTGGGTTAGGACCTTTAGAGCCTCTTCTTAATGACTCAACCGTATCTGATATCTTGGTGAATGGGCCTAAAAGTGTGTTTGTTGAACGCCGAGGTAAGCTAGAGGCAACGCCATATACATTTTTAGATGACCGTCACTTACGTAATATTATTGATCGTATTGTAAGCCAAGTCGGTCGGCGTATTGATGAAGCTTCACCAATGGTTGATGCACGTTTGCTCGATGGCTCGCGTGTGAACGCAATTATCCCTCCCTTAGCTTTAGATGGCCCTTCAGTTTCGATTCGTCGCTTTGCAGTTGAGAAATTGAATATGGAAAATTTGCTAGGTTTTAACTCACTTTCGGAGCAGATGGCGAAGTTCGTTGAAGCCGCGGTGAAAGGAGAGCTCAATATCCTTATTTCAGGTGGTACTGGCTCAGGAAAAACCACCACATTGAATATTTTTTCCGGCTTTATTCCAAGCGATGACCGAATCATAACCATTGAAGACTCGGCAGAATTACAGCTTCAGCAACCCCATGTTGTGCGTTTGGAAACCCGACCTGCCAACCTAGAAGGGAAAGGTGAAATTACTCAGCGAGACTTGGTAAAAAACTCACTGCGTATGCGTCCAGACCGAGTGGTTCTAGGGGAGGTTCGGGGCAGTGAAGCGGTCGATATGCTTGCTGCTATGAATACAGGTCACGATGGGTCATTAGCGACCATTCACGCCAACACTCCTCGTGATGCCTTGAGCCGGGTCGAGAATATGTTTGCCATGGCAGGGTGGAATATGTCGACCAAAAACCTGCGTTCTCAAATCGCGTCTGCTATTCACTTAGTGGTGCAGATGGAGAGGCAGGAAGATGGTCGACGCAGGATGGTAAGTATTGCGGAGATAAATGGCATGGAAGGGGAGATCATCACCATGTCTGAGATCTTTAAGTTTCAGCGTCAAGGGATGGATGAAGAAGGAAATGTGATCGGCTATTTTACCGCGACAGGCGTGATCCCTGGTTGTCATGAGATGTTGTCGAAGAAAGGACTACACTTGCCTTTCGAGATCTTTAACGAGACTTTTCAATAGGAGGAGCGGATCATGGATGAAGACATTACTCTCTTTTTCGTATTGCTGTTCTTTGCTGTTGTATTTATTTCACAAGCGCTTATCTTGCCAGCAGCTGGTAGTAAAGCGAAACACAAAGAGCTCTCTCAGAGACTAAAAGACTCCCAAGCATCACTCGATGAAGAAGCTCGTTCATTGCTCCATGAGCATTACTTAAAAAGCTTAACGCCTTTGGATAGGAAGTTAGTTGAATTTAAGGTGTTTTCTTCAATTAAGAAATCCTTAGAGTTGTCAGGCTCGCATTGGACACTGACACAGACTTTAACCGTGACTGGGATTCTCTCAATTGTATTTGGCTTGCTCACCGCTATTCTCACTCAGCTTTTTTATATAGGCATATGCAGTTTTGTTGGCGTTTGGGTGATCATGCATATGTACCTTCAGAAGAAAATATCCGACAGGCTATCCGCTTTTGAAGAACAATTACCAGATGCTCTCGATATCATGCGTCGTATGCTACAGGCTGGTCAGCCCGTCACGCAGGCATTCAACGAGGTAGGTGTTGAAATGCCTCCGCCAATTGGTATCGAGTTCAAAAATACCTTTAATCTGTTGAACTATGGTTACGATATGCGCCTTGCCATCATGCAAATGGCTGAGCGAACACCTACGGTCTCAATGTTAGCGTTTTCCAGTGCGGTTATTTTGCAAAAGGAAACCGGTGGTAATTTATCTGAGAACCTAGAAAAAGTGTCTCGAGTATTGAGATCGCGATTTAAGCTGCAACGTAAAATCAAAACCATTTCTGCTGAGAGCCGAATGTCAGCATGGATATTGGTGCTTTCTCCTTTTATCTTATTCGTCGCTATGTCCTTTATTAATCCAGAGTACTTAACCCCTCTTTATGAAGATCCTCGTGGGATGAAATTGGTCACCGGTGGGATAGTGAGTTTGTTTATTGGTTCGATGTGGATCCGCAACATCATCAATTTCGAGGTGTAGTATGGACGCGCTTTTAGGTTCACTGAACAATTTTCAAATGAATGAGGAAATGCTCTATTTATTGCTGATCCTGCTATCAACGGTGTTTATGGTGGTATCAGTCGTTTTAGTTGTGATGGGAACTAAGAACCCTATCAAAAGAAAATTGGAACAAATTCGTAGCGAAAGTGGTGCCGAGAAGCTGAAAAAGTCGAGTAGGATTGATAATACTTTGGAGTCTTTGAGTCCTATGATGGCTCAGTCAAACTCTAAAGAGAGCGAGAGTTTACGCCATCAGTTAATGCATGCCGGGTACCATGATGCTAGCGCTTTGACCGTGTTCTACGCCATTAAAGCAGTGTGTTTAGTCTTTGGGTTAATGATTGCTGCTTTATTGTATTTCTTCCAACCTGAGATGAGTAACTTGCACTTGGCGATGATAGTCAGTGTTGGGATCGGTATTTACATCCCGAATCTTGGTTTGAGCCGAGTGGTGAGCAAACGTCAACGGAAAATTCGTGGTGGTGTACCTGATGCACTTGACTTGCTGGTGGTATGTACGGAATCCGGCTTAGGCTTTAACTCGGCACTGAGACGAGTGGCTGACGAGCTAATGATTTCACACCCCGATTTTGCCGATGAATTAGATACTGTGTGCTCGAAGATCAAAGCGGGCGTAGAAATGTCAGATGCGTTTGAAGAACTGGTAGAGCGCACAGGGGTTGAAGAGATTGTAGGGCTTGTGAAGATGCTGGCGCATGCTTCCAAAATTGGTGGCAGCATCTCGCAAACATTGCGTGATTATACGGAAGATTTCCGAGACCGAAGAAATCAAGAAGTAGAAGAAATCGCGGCAAAAATCCCAACTAAAATGATTTTTCCATTGTTGTTATTTATATGGCCATGTTTCTTCATTGTCGCTATCGGTCCCGCGATGCTATCGATTACCGCAACGTTAGGTAATTAAGGAATTATTATGAATGGATTCAGAAGGATACTAACTTCCACCCTTTTTATGCTTTTGGTGGCTTGTGCAGCACAGGAAGAAGAACAGAGCGCCTTTGATAGCCCTCTTTATGATGGTCGACCAGTCGACACGTTGACGTCAGAAGCGCCACCTTTAAATGAGAAAGAGGCAATTATGCGTGGTGATATCGCCCTCGCCAATCGCAATTTGGATTTAGCCTTGTATGAATACATCCGTTCACTGTCGTTTCCAGAAGCACAATACCAAGATAAGTCATTATATAACATTGGGCGAATCCATCAGTCTCGGGGGAGCTTAGCCTTAGCCGAAAAGGCGTATTTATTGGCGATTGAAGAAAACCCAAATAATGTCAAAGTACTAGAGCAGTTGGGCAGTATTTACTCCAAATCAGGCGATGTTGATCAAGGGTACAGTTATTTCTTGCGCGCTTTGAATGCAGACCAAGTTAGGTTGAAAAGTTCGAATACGTTAAAACAGGATGATTTGGTTAAAGCCGAAGATGTGGATGCATTAAAGGTAGATGGGGCATCTCCAGCGACGGCTTATATGGGGCTAGGTGTATTAACCGATATCAAAGCTCATCACGAGCTTGCGCAATCTTTTTATAATAAAGCATTAAAAATCAATCCAAAGTCGGTGAAGGGGCAGATGAATCTCGGTTATTCCTATTATATGACGGGAGATTATGACAACGCGTTACGTTACACCATGTCTGCACTAGAAATTGACCCGAATAATGAAAAAGCACAAAACAATTTGGCACTGATCTATCTTGGTAAAGGTGAAATAAAACGTGCTATTAATGTGTTCATGCGCCAGATGGATGCAGCTGAAGCGTTAAACAATGTGGGGTATTTTTTGATTTTGCAAGGCAAGCCAGATAAAGCCATACCGTATTTGCAACAAGCGATTGATAAGAAGCCCTCTTACTACAAGGTGGCCAATGAAAATTTAGAACGAGCACTTGCAGAGGTGAGAGCTAAATCCGTCCAAGAGCAAGACTTAGAAGAGAAGCCTACCAAAATCACGCAGTAACCTGCTTTCTAACAAATAACAAGGAGAGCGTTGTGCTCTCCTTGTTATCCGGTTCGCCGAACATTACCCGTTTACAGCATGCCAGTTACGGCTCCAGCTAGCATAAAGAACGCCACCATCCATACGATAGGCAGTTTCAGTTGCTTTAGTAAGTAGAAGCCAATCAAAATCAAGGCGATGTCTTGTGCACCAGCTACTGCGCTAGAAAAGACAGGTTGGTATAATGCTGCGACCAGTAAACCTACCACAGCAGCGTTTACGCCATTTATTGCGCCAGATACTTTGTGGTTTGCCGCTAATGCCTGCCAGTTCTTGAGTACACCAAGTAACAATAAAAAGCCAGGTAGGAACACGCCGATAGTCGCTATCAGAGCTCCGACAATAGGTGCTTGTGGCAGCAATTCATAGCCGATATAGGTGGCGAAGGTGAACATAGGCCCCGGAACTGCCTGCGCAGCTGCGTATCCGGTTAAGAAAGCGTCTTGTGTCAGTTGGTCACCGACAATGTTTTGCAGTAGTGGTAGAACGACATGGCCACCTCCAAACACTAAACTACCAGCTTGGAAGAAGTCACTAAACAATGCCAGTTCCGGCATTTTATAGGCGATAACAGGTAATCCAAATAGTAGAATTGCGAACAGTGCCAACGGCAGAATCGAAGGCTTAAATGTTTTGCTAGAGCCTTGAACTTCGCTGCCCAAGTATTTCACTCCGATCAGCGCCGCGACTACAAGTACTACCATTTGGGTGGCGATGCTAGGCGCGATCAGCAACGCTATAGCTGTGGCCACACACAAACCGACAGACAATTTATTCTGGCAGAAGTTTTTGTACATGCCCCAAGTCGCATCAGCAACCACGACAACAGCAAGTAGCTTCAATCCGTGTACAACACTTTGAAACAGCGTTGCCTCAGTCAGCTGGCTGCTCAACATAGCTAACGCCAACATGATCAGAATGGATGGCAGAGTGAAGCCTAAGAACGCCATACACGCGCCACCTAACCCTCCGCGTTTATAGCCTAGAGCGAATCCTACTTGGCTTGAGCCTGGGCCTGGCAAGAACTGGCTGAGCGCGACAATTTGTGCGTACTCTGTGTCATCTAGCCATTTTAGCTTTTCAACGAAGGTATTGCGGAAATACCCGATATGCGCTGCTGGTCCACCAAAGCTAATCCAGCCTAACCAAAAGAATGTTTTGAATATCGACAGCATGAGAGCGATCTCGTGTTAAGTAACTAAGCTCATTTTATGAAATGGTATAAGATGACTCAAATTGATAGTATTAATCTTAAATATGAATGAAATGGGATTGTTGATGAGTAAAGAAATGAACTGGAAGAGTGTTGACCTGAATTTACTGGTCACCTTCTCTCATCTTTATCGCCATCGCAGCGTGAGCGTTGCGGCGGCAAAAGCCTTTGTGAGTCAGTCTGCAATGAGCCACAGCTTATCGCGGCTCAGGGTTCTATTAGACGACACTCTATTTGAGCGAAAAGGGCACCATATGGAGCCAACGGAGCATGCTCATCATATAGCTCCAGTTGTAATGAGGCTGCTTGATACGGTTTCGTCTGAACTACTCTCGAGAGAACCTTTTGCGCCACAGAACTACTCTGGAATATGTCGGATTGGTTTAACGGACTATGCCGAGTTTATTTACGCCCCGATACTTTATGATGCTATTCGCAATGATGCTCCAAATGCTCAAATTAGCTTTATAAATGTTAACCGAAACAATTATTTAAAAGTGGCTGAACAAGAGAAGTTAGATGCTCTGATTGGCAGTATCCCTAATGTTGATGAGAGTTTCGAATCTCAAAAGCTCTATACAGAAGAGCATGTCTGCCTATATGACCCAAGCATAGTATCTATTGGAGGGGGGTTATCAGCGGAAACTTTTGCTTCCATTGACCAGGCATTGGTGAGCCCTGATGGTAGTTTGACGACTCAAGTTGATAAACGATTGGAAGAGTTGGGGTTAAAGCGTCAAGTGACGGTTGCTTCTCGAAACTTTCTGACAATTAGAAGCTTACTGAAAGGGCGGCGCTTAATTGCAATTGTGCCGAAGTTGATGGCAAAAAATGGTGCATTCAGTGATCACCTTGCGACAGCTGTCCCTCCTATTAATGTGCCTGATTTTGATATCTCTTTGCTGTGGTCGGTCAATCAACGTCAGGATGATAAGAATACTTGGCTGCGTTCAATCGTTATTTCGGCGTTATCTGCAAACTAATGGGGTCGACTTGGCAGTTATACCCTAACCAAAACTGGACTTTTAAATCTCTAGATTGAACTAAGTCGGGATAACTTAGTATACGTTGATACACTCGTTCAACGATAAATGCGCTGCTTATGATTGCGATGATAATAATCACAATATGTTTGAGTAGAGTAGTTTGTCCTAAGGTTTTACTTTTCAAAGATAAGTGTGTAGAAGTTAAGCCTTTTAAACTGGCCCAAAATATAGCAATGCTTAAGATTGCCAACAATTGACTTAATGGGGAGTCCAATACCCCAGACACTAAACTGTAGGCGAACCCTGCAAGTAGGCTAAGGCCTGTTACGCGAGTGAGTCGATGCGGTGTTTTCCAAACGGTAATCAGACATTGAAATAGCAATGCAAGGTAGCATACCAGTGGAATAAACCCCCAGTTAACCCACACCAATAGTGCAGAATTGTGGGGGCGACCAAATCGCTCGGATAAACAGACAAATGCATCGCCGCCCAATCCCCAAAAGCTAGATAGAGCAAGAGCCTCTAGCCATAATTTTATCCTGCCAGGTGAGCCGAGCCTAATACTAGACCAATCTAACTCACCACCGTGCAGTATGTATGCGGGAATAGGCGCAATTAGTAGCAGTTTTAAAATGTAGCCGAAAATTAAAGACTGAATAAGCAATACCATCACTTGACGACGCCAGTTAGACTCCAGCCAAGCCCAGATTAGTACTGCTGTCACGCCAGCAATGGCGATGCCTCTTGCATCCGTTGCTACTATACCCGCGACATTTAGCGCTGCAATAAATTGAAGTGAACGATAGTGTTTTTGCTTTCTTTTGGCTAATAGCGTCAGGTACATCAGTGGAATCAGCAGCCAAACTTGTACCTGATTGATAAAGCGTGGATTGATGAAGCTAAGCACCGAATGAATACTCTCTGGGTATTGGTAGTAGTTACGTAATCCTTGTCCAACGGCGATTGAGAGAAAAAGGAACACAGACATGACAATGAAGTATTGATAGCTCATGACCCTATGCTTGGTAACGATGGGAACCAAACACACACAGGTAATGCCTAAGCCAATAATGTAAAAGTAGTTGGCATGAGCGGGCCAGAAGTACAGCCCTTGCCAGTTGGCTAAGAAAGACAATGCAAAGAGTGTGGTAAGTAATAATCGAGTTACGGGATTAAGGGAAGTCAAAGTACGCCAGAATTGACGGCGCAATGAAGAAGACAAGACTAACGCAAGGCAGAAAGCTACGACTATCGTGCAAATAAATATTCTTTTAGTGTCGTACATTGCAAGCGCATCTGCGCGTGTGAAAACAGTATTGAAGCTGAAAAAAAGACAGCCGAGGAGGATTAATGCTAGGGCAGATCGAGATAGAGAGTTCTGTTCGTTCATATCTGGCTACACTTTTGATTATTCTAACAGTGTAGACCAGATTGGCTGAAGTTTTCGGCCTGTAGGCTAGGGTTATAGCGAAAACTTAACCCAGCGTTTTTGCCTCCAGCGCCTAGCCATGATGATGCCGCGCAGCCACTCATCCATAGCAATTGCCATCCATGCGCCAAATACACCATAACTCCAATGCACACCGAGTAGGTAGCTCATGCCGACACCAATGCCCCACATGCTGATAATCCCCATTTGTACAGGGAACTTAATGTCGCCGGTAGCTTTTAGCGCAGAGATAAAGATAAGATTAAACACGCGCCCAGCTTCTAAGATAATAGAACCTGCAATTAAGCTGGCGGTGAGCGCTGTTATCTCAGGTTCCTCCGTAAAGAGCGCAATAACATCGAAGCGGAATAGATACACAAGTGCACAGAAGGAGACGGAAGCGATAAATCCGACCACAAAGTACTTCTGTACCATGACCAATATTTTATCAGCCCAGCCTTTACCTACGTAGTACCCAACCTGAATCTGACTGGCTTGTCCCAGTGCCAATGAAAACGCAAAGCTAATTCGGGCGATATTTTGTGCATAGGTGAAAGCGGCCAGAGAAGCGGTTCCCATTTGCACGACAAAGAACATGATGGTGATTTGTGCAACGTTGTAAGACAGTACTTCCCCTGCGTTCATGCCGCCAATTTTTAAAATTTTACGGTAGATATCTTTTGGGATCTCACGGTAGCGCGAAAACGGGAGTTCGATGCCTTTAGAACGCATGGATACCCAAAGCATTACTGTCGCCAGTACTTGGCTGATGACAGTCGCAATGGCTACCCCTTCGACACCATATACTGGTAATCCAAAAGGCTGATATAAGGCAATATAGTTACCCGCTATGTTAAACACACCAGCAATCAGGTTGATCACCATTGGCGAGCGAGAAAATCCATGGCTGCGTAATATGGTTGCGAAGACAATACCAACGGTGACGTTAAAGGTCATCGCGCCACTAATAATCAAATACTCATGCGCATACTGCTCGACTTGAGCTTCTAACCCGTAGAGCGGCAAAAAGTATTCGGCGCCGATCACCGCCAACACACTTAACAAGAGTCCTACCCCCACCGACAGCAGAATACTAGCCACGCCAACATAGGCGGAATCTTGGGTTCGGCCTGAGCCATTGTATTGTGCGATGAGGATGCCAGTTCCACTGCTGACCATCGAAGAGACAATGATCAAAAAGAATGACAGCTGGGCAATGACCCCGACGGCAGAAACGGCTTTGTCGGAATAACCACTGAGCATAAAGACATCACTGGTGTTGAGTGCTGTCCTTAGCAATACTTCGATGAAAATTGGCCAAGTAAGGGCAACAATATTCATTCGTTTGTTCATGGTTGATTCTGAGTTCGGCATTCGAGTCGCTCATAAAAAAGTTAACGGGCTATTTTAATCGAGTGAGGAAGCGCTGAAAATCCCATTTTGTCAGGGAGTGGTAATGTTTACACTCCAGATAGAAAAAAGGGCACTGAGTTCAAGACTCTGTGCCCTTTGATGAAACATTTGGCTTGTGTTTCACACTTCAAACTGTGTTGAGCTACTCAATACGTAGGCCTGAAGCGTCGAATAAGTGGCAATCACCCTGTTTGCAGCTCAGCGCAATTTTCTGGAACTTTTCGACTTCTTGATCGCCCGGTAGGTGAACTTTAAAACCATCGACTCCACATGATTGGCCAAACATATAAGTGCTGTTACCCAAGCGCTCAACCACCTCGCTTTGGAACTCTAGTTTGACTTCAAGGTCATGGTGTATTTCTAGGTGTTCTGGGCGAATTCCTAGTGTCAGTTTGTCACCACTGCTCAGTGAGCTTTGTGTCGCAGGTAACTGGATAACGGTATTGTCTTGGGTAACGAGCGTGAGTTGTGTCGGGCTGCTGTGCTCAACTGTGGTTGGGATGAAGTTCATTTTTGGTGAGCCGATAAAGCCCGCGACAAACTCATTTCTTGGCGTATGGTAAAGCTCTAATGGCGAACCCACCTGTTCGACCTGGCCGTCTTTTAATACCACGATCTTGTCGGCTAGCGTCATTGCCTCGACCTGATCGTGAGTAACGTAAATCATAGTGTTTTGCAGATCTTGATGAAGTTTCGCAATTTGTAAGCGCATATCGACACGAAGTTCTGCGTCTAAATTCGACAATGGTTCATCAAACAGGAACACTTTAGGGTTGCGTACAATCGCACGCCCAATAGCGACACGTTGCCTTTGACCACCTGATAACTCTTTTGGCTTGCGTTTCAGAAGATGGTCTAGCTGCAGGGTTTTTGCTGCACTAGAGACTTGTTTATCGATGAACTCTTTTGGGTGCCCGTTCATTTTGAGGCCAAAACCCATGTTTTCTTCCACCGACATATGCGGGTAAAGGGCGTAGGATTGGAATACCATTGCCACCCCACGTTCAGCGGGATCAATCTCATTCACTACTTCATTATCGATGCTCAGCTCACCTTCGGTGATCTCTTCTAGGCCCGCGATAAGGCGCAATAAAGTGGATTTACCGCAGCCTGACGGTCCAACAAACACCACAAACTCGCCATTTTCGATTTCTAGGTCGACACCATGAATGGTTTGAACGTCACCGAAGCGCTTTTTGATCTGTTTTAAGCTGATATCCGCCATATCTACTCCTTGCATAATGGCATGTGAACTTGATGAATAAGCACTTAGATGAATGTCTGTAAGTGTGCTCATTTTCCTGTCTATAAAACATACGCCTTTCATTGTTTTTTGTTACTCATGGCTAGCTAATTATTGATCTCTGTCATGTATTTTTACCGAAATTTAATCATTTTTGTGGAAACGTTTACAAAAAGAGCTCTTATATTGTGAAAATAATAAATAATGTGGCTAGTATTTGTTCAGGTGTTAGATAAAACTTCGGCTTTTGCTTTCTAGTGGTCTACTTTTAGTGAGTGGATTTTTACCAAAGTAACTCGCCGAATGTGACAAGGAGTCACGTGAAATGGAGCAATCTGTGAAAACGATATACCCAGAAAATCGTCTTCCATCATCGAAACGCAAAGCAAGGATCAGCATTAAGCTATCTCCTTGGTTATTTCTTGCGCCAGCGATGGTGATCTTCGCGGTTTATGTGGTTTACCCCATTCTCGACAGTATTTGGTTGAGCTTTTTTGAATGGGATGGGCTAGGTGAAAAGCAATGGGTCGGATTGGATAACTATCGAGAGTTGTTTGACTCTGATGCGTTCTATACCTCTCTAAAAAACAATTTCCTATGGTTGGTGTTCTTTATGCTAGCGCCACCGATAGGGCTCGCCATTGCTTTGTTCCTTAACCAGCAGGTAAGAGGAATACGCGTTGTTAAATCATTATTCTTCTTTCCTTTTGTTATCTCGCAAGTGGTGGTCGGCTTAGTTTTCGCTTGGTTTTATGACCCTTCATTTGGCTTATTCAACATTGTTCTCGGTGGCTTCGGTATTGAACCAATTTCCATCTTAGCTAATGAAGACTACGTGACGTACGGCATTATCGCCGCGGGCTTATGGCCGCAGATTTCCTATTGCATGATTTTGTATCTCACAGGCCTTAACAACCTCGATCCAGAACAGATCGAAGCGGCAAGGCTGGATGGAGCTAAGAAGTGGCGCATGTTGTGGTATGTGGTACTGCCACAGTTACGCCCTGCAACGTTCATTGCGGTCGTTGTTACTGTTATTGGTGCACTGCGTTCGTTCGACTTAGTTGCCACCATGACGGCGGGTGGTCCGTGGGGAAGCTCTACGGTACTCGCGTACCAAATGTATGAAGAATCTATTTTTAATTATCGAATGGGCTATGGTGCGGCTGTCTCTGTGGTGCTGTTTTTAATCATGGATGTGTATATCGCGTACTTCTTGTGGCGTATGTTAAGGAGTGAAAAATAATGTTTCCGCAACCGATACAAAAATCAGGACGCTTCACCAACATTAGCTACCGAGTAGCGCTGCCAATTTCGATTGTGATGTGGCTGCTGCCATTGATCGCGGTAATGATGACTTCCATTCGTTCAATGGAAGACATTAACACAGGTAACTATTGGGGTTGGCCGACTGAAATCCAGTTCTTAGAAAACTACAGCCAAGTCTTTACCTCCACCTCAATGGGGCAATACCTGATCAATAGTTTGATGATCACGCTGCCTGCTGTTGCAGGAGCTGTTGCGCTGTCTACTTTGGCAGGGTTTGCGCTAGCGAAGTACAACTTCAAAGCTAATGTATGGATCTTCGCGATGTTCATCGCGGGTAACTTTGTGCCGTTCCAAATTTTAATGATTCCGGTACGTGACCTCACCATTAGCTTTGGTTTGTACGACACTCACTGGGCGTTAATTTTCTTCCACATTGCCTTTCAAGCCGGCTTTTGTACCTTGTTCATGCGTAACTTTATCGTCGGCATTCCTGACGCACTTATAGAGGCTGCGCGCGTGGAAGGGGTCACGGAATGGAAAATCTTTTGGCACGTTGTATTGCCGTTGGTTCGTCCTGCCTTAGCGGCGCTTGCCGTGCTTGTCTTTACCTTTATCTGGAACGATTTCTTCTGGGCATTGGTATTGGTTCAGAGTGATGAAGTGAGGCCGGTCACCGCGGGGCTGAGTTCGCTGCAAGGGCAGTGGCTAGCGTCTTGGCAACTGATGTCGGCCGGCGCAGTGGTCGCAGCGATTCCACCAGTGGTGCTGTTCTTTACGATGCAAAAACACTTTATTGCCGGTTTAACACTCGGTGCAACCAAAGGTTAACAAGATTCAGATTTACCGCTAGGGCGGTGTCCCCACACTGCTTTGGCGGTACTAACAATAAAAAAAGCAATTGGACCCATGAGCAAAATGCTCAATAACAAGGACCTGAATATGAAATACGTGAAACACCTTGCTGCTACTGCGGTACTTGGGGCTACGTTATCCACCTCTGCTTGGGCGGGAACGTTAGTGATTAACTCAGATGCCTCCGATCCTGCGCCAAAAAAGGCGTGGGGAGAAATCGTTGAACGCTTTGAGAAAGAAAACCCGGATATTACCGTGAAGTACAACCTATACGATCATGAAGCGTACAAAACTACGATTCGTAACTGGCTAGTGACTTCTCCACCAGATGTTGTGTTCTGGTACGCTGGTAACCGTATGAAGACTTTCGTTGATCGTGGCTTGTTTGAAGATGTTAGTGATTTATGGCAATCACAAGGTATGTACGATGATTTTGCCTCTGCTAAGCCTGCAATGACCATTCAAGATAAGCAGTATGGTGTGCCTTACACGTATTACCAATGGGGCATTTACTACCGCAAAGATATTTTCCAACAATTCGGTATTGCTGAACCAAAAACATGGGACGACTTACTTAAAGCATCGGCGACTCTAAAAGAAAATGGAGTCACTCCATTTACTATAGGTACCAAGTACTTATGGACAGCAGCTGGGTGGTTCGATTACATCAACATGCGCACCAACGGTCTCGATTTCCACATTCAATTGATGGATGGCAAAGTGCCTTACTCTGATGAGCGAGTGAAGAAAACTTTTGCCAACTGGGCACAGCTTGTTGAACCAGGTTACTTCCTAGATAACCATGCATCATACTCATGGCAAGAAGCGCAACCTTTCCTATACAACGGTCAGGCTGCTATGTATCTGATGGGTAACTTCCTAACAGCGAACTTCCCAGAGGATGTGAAAGATAAAATGGGCTTCTTCCAGTTCCCGATTATCGATCCGAATGTGCCAAAAGCAGAAGATGCACCAATGGATACGATTCATATCCCATCGAAAGCTAAGAACAAAGAAGATGCACGTAAATTCCTAGCGTTTGTTGCTCGTGCTGAGAATCAGCAGCTTATCAATGAAATGATGTTGCAGATCCCAACCAACAACAAAGCAAAAGTGAAAGACGATCCGTTCTTGAATAAAGGTGTTGAGATGTTGAATACCGCTTCAGGTACAGCTCAGTTCTACGACCGTGATACTGATCCAGCTATGGCGAAAGAAGGCATGAAAGGCTTCCAAGAGTTTATGGTTCACCCAGAGAGAATTGATAAGATCCTGAAGAAACTAGATAAAGTCAGCAAGCGTACCTTTAAGTAACGTTTGACTGCACCTTATATACCGCCTTTCGTGAGTTAGAGTCCTTTGTCGGTTTATCGAGCAAGCGAGGGGCGGTATTCCCTAAAGTGTCTTTCCGGCACTTTCCCTTCTAAGAGACTTTCTTGTATTTCATTCTTATCGTTAAAGGATGCTGTGATGAAAACTTTTGCTCAAATTCTTGCTGCTAGAGAATGGGAGAATCAGCATATTGTGCACCACAATGTGTTACCTGCTCATGCTCCGCTACATGCATTTTCCGATGAAGCCAGTGCATTGGAGAACCGACAATCTGTCAATCAGTGTTCTCTGAACGGTGAATGGCGTTTTCGTCTGTTTGATGCCCCTGAGCTGGTTCCTGAGGTGTGCGTTGAGAAGAGTTTTGATGACAGCACATGGCATGATATCGCGGTGCCAAGTAATTGGCAGCTAGCGCCTGAAGCAACGCAAGGCCGTGATAAGCCGATCTATACCAACGTAAAATACCCTTTTCCAGACACACCGCCTTATGTGCCTAAGCATAATCCGACGGGGGTATATCGTACTCAGTTTGAGCATCAGATTGAAGAAGGACAGGTTACAGCGATAACCTTTGATGGGGTTAATAGTGCTTTCCACTTATGGTGTAACGGCAAGTGGGTTGGATACTCTCAGGACTCAAGACTTGCGGCGTGTTTTGATTTAACACCATATCTCGCTGAGGGCACCAACCACCTGACAGTCATGGTGATGAGGTGGAGTGATGGTTCCTACTTAGAAGATCAAGATATGTGGTGGCTAAGCGGTATATTCCGCGACGTAACCTTAACGACCAAGCCTACGATTCATATCCGAGATGTAGAAATCCAAACCGAGTTAGACGCGTGTTATCGGGATGCGATACTTCACGTTGAAACTTCACTGTCACGTAAAAACTTACCCCATACGGTTCAAGTGCGCTTATTCGATGGGAAGCATCAGCTGATTGCTGAACAGACGGCCAACGCAGGGGAGCAATTTGTCGATGAGAAAGGCGCTTGGTGCGATAGAGCGCAGCACAGTATAGAGGTAGCATCTCCCAAATTATGGAGTGCCGAACGTCCTTATTTGTACCGTGTTGTTGTCGCGTTGATTGATGAAGCGGGTCAGCTCATTGACTGTGAAGCCTATTCGGTCGGATTTCGTAAAGTCGAAATAGACCAGGGGCAGCTGAAACTTAATGGTAAGGCGCTGCTAATTCGAGGTGTGAACCGACATGAGCATCACCCTGAATTGGGGCATGTTATGACGCGAGACGATATGATTCGCGACATTAAGTTGCTTAAACAAAACAACTTCAATGCAGTGCGTACCGCCCACTATCCTAACCATCCGCTTTGGTATCAACTGTGTGATGAGTATGGGCTATATTTGGTCGACGAAGCGAATATCGAAACACACGGTCAGTTTCCTATGTGCCGCTTGTCCGACAGCGCCGAGTGGCTACAAAGTTACATGCGTAGGATGACGCGCTTAGTTGAGCGGGATAAAAACCACCCTAGTGTGATTATTTGGTCATTGGGTAATGAATCCGGTATTGGCACCAACCACCATGCTATGTACCAATGGGTAAAGCAGCGTGACCCTTCTCGTCCGGTGCAATATGAAGGCGGTGGGGCGATGACAGCCGCAACCGACATCATCTGTCCAATGTATGCGCGCGTAGATTGGGATCTTCCAGTGGTGGCTCATCAGCCTGAAATCACGCCTCGTATCGGTATCAAAAAGACCATCGCATTGCCGAATGAACAGCGCCCACTGATATTGTGTGAATATGCCCATGCGATGGGGAATAGCTTAGGCAGTTTCAATAACTACTGGCAGGCGTTTCGAGACAACCCGCGCTTACAAGGTGGGTTTATTTGGGACTGGGTTGATCAGGGCCTGACCAAAGCAGTACCGAGCGGTGACACATATTGGGGGTATGGCGGTGACTTTGGTGATCATATTAACGACCGTCAGTTCTGTATCAATGGGCTGGTTTTCCCAGATAGAAGCCTTCATCCAACATTACATGAAGTAAAGAAAGCCCAGCAGTTTTACCAGTTTAGCTTGCTATCGCAAACCCCACTAAGCGTCTCCATCGAGAGTGAGAACTTGTTTACAAACAGTGATAACGAAGCGCTTTATTGGAGCATTACCGCCAACGGTCGAGAGGTGGAATCAGGACATATTGAGCTTGCTGTGGGGGCGGAACAAAAAGTGGAACTGGTGCTTGAAAACACTTTACCAAGAGTAGAGCCCGGGGCGGAGTACCATTTAAACTTGCAGGTAAAATTAGTTAACGATACGGCTTGGGCTAAGGCTGGCCATATCACTGCAATAGAGCAATTTGAGCTTTTGGGGTGTGGTGAGCTATCTCTTACCAACGACAAACCTATGTGGCAGGCTAATGTCGCTGATAACGAAAATACGCTTTTGGTCTACAGTGATCTATTTGCGATTGAGTTTGATAAAGCGCTTGGCGCGATTGCGAGTTGGAAAGTTAACGACAACGAAAAGTTACGCCAACCCATTGTCGATAACTTTTACCGGGCCCCACTGGACAACGATATTGGTACCAGTGAAGCCGACAAGCTTGATCCTAACTCTTGGTTTGCTCGATGGCAGTCGATCGGTTTAGCCAGCTTGCGCCGCGAAGCGTTCGACCTTGAATGGTATTACACCCGCAGTGGGGTTGAAGTCATCTGTCGCCAAGCTTATTACCATCACGACAAACTGTATATTACGTCCGACTGGCGATACCAAATTGATTCTGTAGGACAAGTAGACATCAAAGTCGATGTATCGCTAGCGAACGATCTACCGCCATTGCCGAGGATTGGCATGGAAGTCGCGATGTTTGATCACGATGAAAGTGAGCACCAGTTGCCAGTGAGCTGGTATGGGCGTGGGCCACATGAAAACTACCCAGACAGAAAGTTATCAGCTCATATGGGGCACTATGAGGCAAGTATCGCCGATATGCATACGGGGTACATCTTCCCATCAGAAAATGGCTTGCGCTGTGATGTGCAGCAAGCCGCTGTTGGTGAACTTAGCGTTAAAGGCCAGTTCCATTTCTCGGTGAGTGAATACAGTCAGCAAAATTTGGCTCAAGCGAAGCACACTAATGAGCTGACTAAGAGCGATACTTTGTTTGTGCGTATTGATGGCTTCCATATGGGGGTAGGTGGCGATGACTCTTGGACTCCGAGTGTGCATAAGGCGTATCAACTGACACAAAATCGATACCGATATCAGGTCTGCTTGCAGTTTCAGCAGTAGCCGTAACTTACTTTGAGGGTTTACCGTCAATGACTCAGATTATTCAGCTTCACAGTCCACTTGTCTCCTTGTTAGTGAAGCTTACACCTGCGCCCGAAATTGTGTATTGGGGAGCGGCTATTACACCACTGAATGCTAATCAGATAGAGGCATTCATACATACTCAACAGCGAGCGGTGCCACAAGCGCGGCTCGATCAAGATGTGCCGCTAACCTTGTGTCCAGAACTGGGGCGAGGCTCATTTGGGGCATCTGGTATCGAAGGCCATCATGCTGGGCTTAATGCTATGCCAAGGTTTGAATACCTTTCCCATCAGCAAAATGACAATGTGGCGGAGATACATTGTTTAGATCAGCAAGCAAACTTAGCGCTCAGCATCACACTCGCACTCGACTTTGCCACTGGCGTACTACGCAAGCAGGTGACACTCACCAATCAGTCAGGAGCTGATTATACGTTAAACAAATTGGCGCTTACTCTGCCTGTCCCACATCGAGCTAATGAGGTTGAGAGTTACTACGGTAGATGGAGCCGAGAACTACAGGCCAACCGGCAGTTGATTTCTCATGGTGCTTGGAGCGCTGAAAACCGCCGTGGCCGAACATCGCATGAATACTTTCCGGCGTGTTTACTCGGCCAGAGCGGATTCAGCGAGCAAAATGGGGAAGTGTGGGGCTTTCATCTGGCTTGGAGTGGTAATCATCAACTGCGCGCAGAAGTGAAAAGCGATGGTCGCCGTTTTATGCAAGCCGGGGAGCTATTACTGCCGGGTGAAATCGTACTGGCCGAAAATGAAAGTTACACCACGCCGGAGTTATACGCGTCATACAGCCGTTCGGGGATTAACGGTATACGTGCAAGCCATCACCAGTTTGTCCGCGAGCAGGTTCTAGCCTTTGATGCTAACAAACCGCGTCCGGTTCACCTTAATACTTGGGAGGGGATCTACTTTGAACACGATCCTGAGTATATCTGCCAGATGGCGACCGAAGCTGCCAAGATTGGCGTTGAACGTTTTATTATTGATGATGGGTGGTTTAAAGGGCGAAATGACGACAAGTCTTCGTTAGGCGATTGGGTACTGGATCAAAGTAAATATCCCAACGGCCTCCATCCGGTTATTGAGCACGTGAATCAGCTCGGAATGGAGTTTGGTATTTGGGTTGAACCAGAAATGGTCAACCCAGACTCGGATCTGTTCCGCGCTCATCCTGAATGGTTGCTAGCTGCACAAGGCTATGAGCAGCCAACGGGGCGTTATCAATATGTATTGAACCTGCAAAACCAAGACTGCTTTGATTATTTGTATCAGAGCCTAGATAAGCTGCTTGCAGAGCACAATATTGGTTACGTGAAGTGGGATATGAACCGAGAACTGGTACAGCCGACTCACCAAGGACAAGCTTCCGTTAATGGGCAAACACGCGCTTTATATCGCCTTATCGATAAGTTGAATCGCGCCCACCCAAATGTAGAGATTGAGTCTTGCTCTTCGGGTGGTGGACGGATTGATTACGAAATTCTCAAGCGAACTTGTCGCTTCTGGACTTCAGACTGCAACGATGCATTGGAGCGCCAAACGATTCAAAAGCACATGGGGATCTTTTTCCCTCCAGAAGTGATGGGTGCGCATATTGGTCCTAAACACAGCCATACCACGCGCCGAACTCACAGTATTAACTTGAGAGGTTTAACTGCGTTGACTGGCCATATGGGGGTAGAGCTGGACCCGGTAAAAGAGTCGGAATCAGAAAAGCAGGCTTTCGCTCATTACATTACTTTGCATAAACACTATCGTGAGTTGTTGCATCATGGGCGCAGCTTTTATCTCGATAACATCGATGATACGCATTTAGCCTATGGCGTGAGCAATGGTTCGCAAAGTATCGTCATTGTGTGCCAGTTAGCGATGCCAGACTATGCATTACCTGATCCTATTCGATTGATAGAACTTAACCCAAGCGCGAACTACCACATTAAGTTGGTGGATTACCCACAAAGCAGTGCTTCGCTGATGAAGGAAAATGCGGGCTGGTGGGAGAGCGGTGAGCTGGTCGCTAACGGAGAGTGGTTAATGAATATGGGGCTATCGTTACCCATTCTTGACCCTGAAGCGGCGTTATTACTTGAAGTCACGGAGTTGGCTGAATAGATGAATGCTTACTCGAGATAAAAAGAAAGGGCACCTAATGGTGCCCTTTTTAATAACTTTATCGCGGGGATTTACTTGTCTTCGGTGAAGAAGTCGTTGTAAAGCATGTATAGGTGCGCGGCACTCCAAGAGAAGTTAGGTGCACCTTGTTGATCGCCCGTTAGTGGGTTGTAGTTCTCGCGGATTGGGCCGTCTTGAACTAGGCCGTCAGCGTTGTCGAAGAAAGCAGTTGCCATTTCAACCGCATCTTCGCCGTAACCGTAACGGTCCATACCTTTCAGGCCGAAGTAGAACTGATCCACCCATACACGTCCACGCCAGTAGATATCTGGGCCAAACGCAGGGTTAGACAGCGCTGCAGTGCCTAGTGGAACGTAAGTGTTGAACTCTTCAGTATCTTTCATCACTTTCACCACAGAGTCAGCATTGGCTTGTGTTGCGGCTCCATTGAATAGTGGAGACCAACCCTCTGGGCCCATGCCGCGCTCTACGATTGGTTTACCCGCACAGCCATTTGCTAATGGTTTGTCTTCGATACGGATGTCGTAGAAGAACCCTGTGCTTTCGTCGAACATACAAGTGTTGATGTAATCGGCTAGGTGTTTCGCTTTTGCGCGGAACGCTTTTGCGTCTTCATCTTTGCCTAACATGTCGGCCATTTCCGCTAGGTATTGGTTATCGCTGAACATGTAGCTGGCTTGGTCAACGGACTCTTGCAGCAGTGAGTAACCCAATAGAGTGCCATCTTCCGCACGGTTTTGTGCAAACTCTACGTCCCAATCACTGCGCTTACCGCCGTTCGCAACATAAGCATCTAGCTGATCTTTGTCGATGAAACCGAATACGGCTGCGTCATCACGGCCAGATTCCCAAGAAGCTGCTGTTTGAGCTGGGCTTTCGATGTAATCGTAATCACCCTTCGCCATGACTTCTGCCAGTGCTTTCTTACCGATGATGGTCTCGTGATCGTCGCCACGTACCACGGTGAAGTACATTTCACCTTCTGGTGTGTTGTGTGCTTTATCGACAGCTGCACCGTACTCAGGAACGCCGTTACCGTTGTTATCACGGTTACGTAGCCACCAATCATGGTAAGCCACTAGCTTAGGATACATTTCCTCGATCCATGCTTTGTCACCAGTGGTTTTGTACACTTCCATTACTGCCCATGCCGCAAGGCTTGGCTTAGTGTTACGCTCGTTCCAGTTGCCACCATCACCGCCACGTTCTGGGCTTAGGTTGTAAGCGAGTAGGTCTGGCACATAGCCTTCGTCCCAAGGGCGTACTGGATCGTCTGCTTGGATCTGGTATGCGAACATTGCGCGAATGTTGTCTTTCGCTACATCTGGGTTGAAGTGCGCCATTGCGTACGCTTGTTTCCACGTATCCCACGGCCAAGTTTGGTTACCTGAGAACCAACGCGCCGTCACAGAAGGTGTCACAGAGTCAAACTTCATTGCACCAGCAACACCGCGCCAGTTACCGTTCAATGTTTCCATTGATTTAACAGCTACGCGCTCTTGCTCTGGTGTAGCGTGCGGGTTGGTTAAGCCTTTCTCTAGGTAGTCTTCCCAGCGCTGCTCAGAAGCTTCTAGGTAAGATTCTGGGTTGCCTAGAATATCGGCAATCTTCGCCTGTTCAGCTTGATTCTCTTGCGCGGTTAATACATGTGTGTAAGTAGTGTAGATCGTCGTTGAGCCTTCTACGCTTGCTTTAGACGTAAAGCGGTGGCCATCGACTTCTGTTTCCATATCGATAGATTTGTGGATTTGATACTCAGATTCACCAGAAGTCAGAAGATCCCAAGTAGAACGAACTTTGCCAAATGTGACTTTAAGGCCGTCGTCGGTTGCGACGATCGTACGGTTGTAATCTGGGTATTGCTCATCAATCGTTTTATCTGATTGAGGTTCACCTTCTTTCGCGTGGTATTTCTCTAGCAGTTCACCGTCCCACACTAGCTCTACTGGAGTGTCAGACGTGATTTTAGTTTCCAATAGAGAAGTACGGTCTGAAGCGAAGCGGATAGTCATTTCAACCGTCACATCCTTAGATGTGAGTTTTTGAACTAACGCGCCAGGCAGGCTGTAAGCGTCCATTTCGAACGCGACTTTCTGACCATCTTTGTACACGCTTAGGCGGTCAAAGTTGTTCGCCATGAAGTTAATGTATTCTTCGGTTAATAGCGCAGTACCCGGGAAGCCGCCCATGCCGTCTGCGTTATCTGGTAGCAGGTGGCCGTGCCATGCACCTAGGTCGAAAAATGGGTTGTAGCGTTGGTGATCATCGAAATCGTAATCGCGCATGTATTCTGGTGAACCAGTACGATCAATGACGTTCTTAAATTCGTTCGCTTGTAGCGGCGCTTCAGAAGAAGTAAGCGCGTTACAGCCAGATAGTGTGACTACAGAACCAACGGCTAAAGCGATCAGCGTTTTACGTAAAGTCATGAATTAATCCTCGGTTTACCAGTAGAAGTATTGCATTGCGAAAACTTGAGCGTCGCCAGTGACATTGTCGTCACCAACTGCGAAGCGGCTATCGAAGGCTGTTGCCCACGTACCGTTGCCGTATTCCCACCAAACACCTGCGTTGATGTATGACGTGATTTCGTCTTCCGCAGTATCAGATTCGAAGTTTGCGTAGTTATAAGCAGCAGATAGGTAGACGCCCGGGGCTGCTTCGTACCAAGTACTGGTCATAAAGCCTGACTCAGTGCCGTCTGAAACTTGGTTGCCTTTGTCGGTATCGTGCCATACACGTGCTGCAACGTTTTTGTATTCAGCACCCAATAGGAATAGCTCACCGCCATCGTTGTTACGAACTTCGGCACCACCTAAAAGGGTTAGGTTTTCGGCGATATCATATTGAATATAACCGTTGACCATTGCGTTCTTGTCGATCCATTGATCGGCAAAGCGGTCGTATTTGCCAAAGTTCACCCAAGAGTCATCTTCAGAGAAGTCAGACTCTGGTGCTGCAGAGATGCTGTAGCGGAACTTACCGTCTAAGTTCTGGATTTTTGCGCCTAAGAATACGTCACGGGTATTGGAAATAACGTAACCGTACTCAACAGTTGCATCGCCCCACCACTGGATATCATCCAGAGAAGAGTCCATACGACCAACCATAAATTCTGTATTGCCATCAGTGCGGTAGCCAGCATAGAAGCGGTTAAAACCACCTTCAAAGCCGCCCCAACCGTGGCCTGTTGCCCAAGCATTGCCATCGTCGTCTGCCTGAACTGTCCAGCCTTCCATGTAGGCCAGACCAAACCAGTTACCATACTCGACCGCTAAACCACCTTCGATATACGTACCGTCGGCGTAACGGCCTTTGTCGTCACCCTCCAGAGCAACATGACCACCCACACCCAATTCACCGTAAAAGTCGAAGCTCAACTCTGGCGAGCTGGCTTGTGGTGGTTGAGTGGTGCTGTGGTTGGCTTCGCTTTCAGCAGCGTGCACGTTCACAGCAGCAAGAATTAACCCGGATAAAACAGTTTTAGTAAAATGTAATTTCATTTTAGTCACTTCTTAATTGTGTAGGAATTTGCTTGGTGGGCCTGGTTGATTCTGTTGGGGTGTGCTCTATAGGCGTATGATCAACTTTGCGCACTAGCTGATGATAATTTTATCGATCAATCTAAGTTTGACTAAATGCTCTTTAGTTAAGGTGTGATCTATATTTAGTAAAATTTTACCTTTTGAGGTTTTTTGATGTTTAAACGATATAGCTGAGGTATTGGCATACGGAATTAATCTGCAATTGATTGATATGTGTCTATGTATGATAGGCTGGGGGACCACACAACCATGCAGTGAGAAATGATGTGACTGATAAAATTACCATTCGCTCTTACAGCCCATCTTCCGATGGACACAGTCACGTTCATCATCAAGTGTTGTTGCCATTGCGTGGATTCATTGATTTAACGCTCGACGGGCGAGCGGCAAGTGTGTCGTATGGAGATTGTGTCATCATCGAATCTGGGTGCTTCCATGAGTTTAAAGCCCGAGAAGACTTTCGTTTTCTCGTTATCGATGTGGATGAGTTGCCAGAACGATTACTGACTTTGCAACACCCAATTCTGCATTTAGATGAAGCCAGTCATCACTACATCCGCTTTATTGAAAAACAGCTTGAGCTTTCAACGTCGGCAGAGCTGGAGGAAAACATGATGGTGCTGTTATTTGAGTTACTTGTTCGTCAAGAGTCTGGAGAAAAAGTCGACAGTCGAATCAAGAAAGTCATTCAATATCTGAATCAAGATATTGCCAAGCCACACACCATTGAAGAGCTGGCTGACGTTGCCTGTCTAAGCCCTACTCAATTTAAACATCTGTTCAGTAAAGACATAAAACTTACGCCGTTGAAATACCTCGCTAAATTGAGAATGGAGCGAGCGAGTACGCTGTTGGCAAACACCGACTTGCCCGTTAGCATCATCGCCGAGAAAGTCGGGTTTAGTAGCGCATCTTCGTTTACTCGCAGTTTTACTCGATATTTTAATCAGCCACCTAAGCAGCATCGTTGGCAAAGTTAGCCGGGCGAGCGTGGGTATACTTTCGGTAAAGTATCACTGCACTTGCGACAATGACCATTCCTAGCAAAGTGGTGAGTGTCAGTGGCTCATCAAACAGCAAGTAGTCAAATAAGTACGTCAGCACTGGGATGGCGTAAAATAGGACGCTAACTTTGTCGGCACTGTCTTGTTTGACCATGTACATCAGTAGCAGCAATGCGCCGACCGACACGACTAAACTCATCCACAGCCAAGCAAATACAAACTCGCCCGTCCAATCTACTTGCCATCCGGTCAGAAGGGTTAAACCGCTAAACGACAGTGTCGCTAAACCGCTTTGGTAGAACATCGCTTGCACCGAATGCACTCGAATGTTCGCCTGCCAAATAGTTCCACCGGTAATGGCCAGCAAAGCACATAGGGCGAAGCCAAAACCCGTTGCTGCAATGTGTTGGATGCTTTGCGAACCTGAAATGGCAATTGCTAGCCCAGCAAACCCGACCATAAGTAATATGATCTGAGTAGCCGTGAGTCGCTGCTTGCACAGTAGTGGCGTAATCAGCGGTTGTAAGCCAAGTACTAAAGTCACCAAGCCTGGGGAGATGCCTGAGCCAATCGCCAAAATATAAAAGGCGAGATACAACACTTGCAGCATTAGTCCGACAGCGAGAATGCTTTTGAAATCCTGACGTCGAACCTGCGTAAATCCATTGGGATAGAGGCGTTTGGCTATCAGATACATCATACTGATACAGGCGAATGAGAGTGCAGCTCGCAGAGTTAAAAAGCTCCATTCTGAAGCAAACTGCAATCCGAGTTTTACGATTACTGCGCCACTGCTCCACATAACAAGAAACAGAACCGGGGCAAAGGTGTTGAGGTTTTTCATTTTGGTTTCCTTAACCGCAAACATGACTAAATGGAATAGGTCGTGGGCGCACACGTTAAGGAAAACTATACCGTGGCTTATGAAATGAGAGTTGTCCGAAAAGACGGTTTAATGTGCTTTGAAGGCGAAGTTTCTGAGGAGTAGGAAACAAAAAAGGGCACCTTTCGGTGCCCATGGACTTACTAATGGACTAGTAAATTAGGAACTTATGCTTGAGTCGCTGGCTTACCAGACTCTTGGTTAGCGGCTTTTTTTGCTTGCTTTTTTTCGAAGCGAGAAATCCACCACCATGCCAGAGCCGAGAAGACTGCGGTCATAAATACGTTGATGAAGAAGGCGCGAACTAGGTTTACACCTGTTGGGAACGCCGATGCTGTCATACTGACAACGAAGATCAGAATCAGAACAGAAACCACTGCCATACCAAAGTTACGAGACCCCATGCGGAAGTCACGTGGTGTGTCGTCGAACTTCAAGCGGAACACAAAGTACGCCACCATGATGAAGATTGGCGGTAGCATTGCTGTACCTGCTGTTAGGTTAATTGCTTGGTTCATCATGTCTTGAACAGACTCTGAACCAAAGCCATTCACCACTAGCATCACAACAACGAATGCGAACTGCCACCATGCTGCGCGAACAGGTACACCGTGCTCGTTTAGCTCAGTCGTTTTTTCGCCGTAAACGCCTTTTGGAATTTCAGAGAAGTGGATTTTTACTGGAGCCGCTGTCCACATCATCATTGAGCCGAACATTGCGATGAAGAGTACGATACCAACGAAGCGACCAACCATAGCGGTAGAAACGTCAAAGTACTGAGCCATACCAGTGAAGATCTCTACCATACCACCGGCGTAGGTTAGGTCTTCGCGTGGAACGAATACGTTCACGAGTAGTGAGCCAATGGCGTACATTGCACCAATAAGCACACCAGCAAGGATGATCACTTTGATGAAGGCTTTTTGGCCACCTTTTACATCTTTTAGGTAAGCTGCTGCCGTTTCTGCACCGCCGGCTGCTTGGAAAATCCAACACATGATACCTAGCGTTGCCCAGTTAATTGTTGGGCTCATTGCTTCCATTGTGATTGGTTCTGCAGGAGTGTAGTCGCCGCCGCTTAGTGCCATCAATGCACCTAGAACGTAGATACCGAACAGTGCAAATACACCGTAGGCAACAATCTCAGAAATCTTACCTAACCAAGATGCGCCCTTAGTTGAGATATGAGTGGCTGCTGCAAACAGGACAATGGAGATGATTGAGGTCACCATTGGTGAGAAGGTGTATTCGTAACCCAGCATCGCGTAAGACGCGTAGGCAATAACGTTTGGCAGTAGCGATACGAACCAAAACAGGTTTACGAACCAGTATAAGAACGAGCCAAGGTAGGCTGCTTTTGAGCCAAGTGGCTGTTTAAGCCAGTCATACATGCCCGACTCAGAGTTTTTATTCGCAGAAACGAATTCCGCGATAATAAATACGAAAGGAATGAAGTAGACAATCGTCGCCAGCAAGAAAATAGGCGCAGAGCTCAGGCCTAATTCAATGTTGTTGTTTACGATGTTGCGGACGTTAAATACCGCCGCAAATGTCATCGACAGCAAGGCAAATTTGCCAATGGTGCCGCGCATAGATTCAGACATAGTGTCCTCCAATGAATCACGTCTAGTATACACTCTATCTTTATTGAGTGTTTTGTAAGTTGTAGGTCTGGTACTTGTGCCTGACCCGCTTATAGTTCAATCAGAGAGGCCAGTGAGCATGTCACTCACTGGTCCCGCTGTTATTCGTCGAGCTGTTCGTTGTCCAGCTCTTATTTGTTAAGGAAGTAGCCGTCTTCAATCGTGACCTTGAGAACCACTTTTCGAAGCTGTTCACTGTGGCTAAAACGATGCGCCTGATCGTTGTCGAAGATAACGACTTGGCCTGCGGCGACAGAAGTCACGTCCCCTTGACCTTGAAAATATTCACGGTCAGTTTCATCGCGGTAGGCTTCGACTTGCTCTAGGTCTACCTTGTTTGCCACTTCAATGCTTTCTGTACCAGTGAGGTAGTAGTGAACATCGAAATAACGGCGGTTACCTTCAAATGTGTCAGTGGTTTTAGCTGCGCCGTCTTGAATCATGTACACCAAGGAATCGCCAATGGAATACATAACGCCATCTTTGATATTGCCAATGTTTTCAATCGCTTCGATACAACGATTCCATTTACGGCCATCGCGATATACCACTTTAAATTGCTCTAAGCTGTCTAATACGATCATGGGTTATGCCTCGTTAACGCTAGAGCCTTGGTGTGACTCAGTCGTTGTAAAAAAATCAGTGTCGAAAGAGTGGTTCATCAAGCTTGCTGCGGTGCAATCGCCTGCTTGGAAAGGCACTAGCGATACGCCGTAGCGGAACTCATCCATGTATACGCGGTAAGAGTCCAGCACTTCACTGCCCCAAGAGTTAGAACCGAGACCCATTACTTGGATATCGAGGTTCAAGGTGATGTAGCCGCTTTTCTCTAATTCGATGGTGTGCTGCGCTTGATGCAGGTTTTCATTGGTGTAGAACCAAGCACTGAAGTTGATTTCTTGTTGCGGCTTAACCGCTAAACCACAGCCATGACGGTTAGAAAGTGCTGCCCAGCGGACATGCTGACGGTTACCGTTGTTTTGCGGGAACGGATAGTTCTCGAACATGTCGCCAACAGTCGATTGGTACACGTCAATCACGTTGGCTTGTTGGCTGTCTTGGTAGTTTTCTTCTGGACCACGTCCGTAGTATTGAACTTGGTCGAAGTCACCGTTGATGCCTAGGTCGAGGCCGATAGCTGGAATGACATGTGGGTAGTCGCCGTAGCGTTCGCCACTCACTTCCACATTTAGCTGGCCGTTTGCTGTGATTTCATAGCGATAAGTACAGCGCATACCAAAATCAAATACTGGAGGTGCCACAATGCTGGTGGTTGTGATACGAACACTACCGTTGTGCTGCTGTACATCTAGGCTGCGGAAGTGCTCTTGCATGATTTGCAGGTGAGCAGGTTCCCATAAACCATCGTGTTCTTGCTTATGGTTGTCGATCATCGGCTTGAAGAAGCTCAGTTTAGGCTCTGACTTAATCAGTTGTTCGCCGTTGACGATCCATGAGGTTAGCTTGCCGTTTACCTTCGAGAAGTTGATGACAAAGTTGTGCCCTTGGATTGAGTAATCTAAACGAGACTCTTGCAATTGAAGTTCTGTCGCATTGCTGTTTTGGTACGCAGGCAGCTGAGCCGTATTTTGCTTCAATTGGAATTGATAAACCGCGATATCGTGGTTTGCATCGCTGTAAGCGGTGCGAGAGTCTTTACGTACTGTGAAGTTGATAAAGGCTTCACGGGTATCCAACTCTGGTAGTTCAAGTGCGATTTCACGCTGTGAGTTTTCAGCTAACTCTTCCACTTTGAATTGCACGCTGTGTAGGGTTTCACCTTCAGCTCGAATATCGGCGGTGATGGTGTAGTCATTGAGGTCGCTAAACCACAATTTATTTTCCACGACGAAAGTGCCTGCTTTGGCGTCCAAAGCGCGAATCTTCACTGGCGCGATAACTTGTTTGTACTCTTTAAGGCCTGGGCCCGGTGTTTGGTCTGGGTAGATCAGGCCATCCATACAGAAGTTGTAGTTATTTGGGTAATCGCCGTAGTCGCCACCGTATTTATAAAACTCGGTTCCAGCTTCATCACGAGCTAGGATGCCATGGTCACACCATTCCCAAACGTAGTGACCTTGAATATGGTCGTGTTGGTAGAACACATTTTGGTATTCGGTCAAACCGCCAGGGCCGTTACCCATAGCGTGTGCGTACTCACAGATAATGCGAGGCTTATCGTGCGGGAACTCACCGAAGTAGTTCATCAGCTGCGCACGTGAATACATGGTAGAAATAACGTCTACGACCTCAGCATCACGATCTTCTTCGTAATGGACTAGGCGAGTGTCATCAATGAGTTTCGCGGCGTCGTACATCGCACGAATATTACAGCCGTACCCAGATTCATTACCCAGTGACCACATGATGATTGAAGGGTGGTTTTTCTGAGCATGAATATGACGTTCAATGCGCTCGACGAAAACGGCTTCCCACGCAGCATCGTTGGTAATTCGGCTTAAATCGCCAACGTTGGCAAAACCGTGTGTCTCAACGTCGGTTTCAGCCATGACAAACAAACCGTAAATGTCACACAGTTCGTAGAAACGTGGGTCATTTGGATAGTGCGCGGTACGTACTGAGTTAATGTTGTGCTGCTTCATCAGCACAATATCTTTCTCGACGCGATCCATACCAACCGCACGACCTTTGAGGTGGTCGTTATCGTGGCGGTTAACGCCGTGCAACATCACGTATTTATTGTTGATGTAGAACAAGCCGTCACGAACTTTGATGTCACGGAAGCCAACGCGTTGAGGAATCACTTCAACCACGTTGCCTTGTGCATCTTTTAGCGTGATAACCAATTGGTAAAGGTAAGGGTTTTCAGCTGTCCAATGAGTCGGTTCGCAAACATCAATTGCAAATTGGGTGTGGCTTTTGTCTGCGATAGACAGGTTGGCGCAAGAGCCTTGTGCGACAACCTGTTTTTTATCAAATAATGTGTACTCAAGTGAGTAACCTTGTGCTTCGGCAGCGTTAAGGTTTTCTAGCTCAACAGCGCAGTTTAATGTCGCGCTTTGGTAATCGTCGGCGAAGTCAGTGCGAACCGTTAGGTCTTGCACGTGGACTTGCTCTTTACCGACAAGGTAAACATCGCGGAAGATACCGCCTGTCCACCACATATCTTGGTCTTCAATGTAAGTTGAGTCAGCCCACTGCATCACGCGTACCGACAACAGGTTTTCACCTTGGTTGACGAACGCTGAGATGTCGAATTCTGCCGTCAGGCGGCTGCCTTTACTAAAACCAACATATTGGCCGTTCACATACACTTCAAAGTAGGTTTCTACACCATCAAACTTGATTAGGGTCTGTTTGTCGTTCCAGTTAGCACCAAGGTTAAAAGTACGCTGATAGGCGCCGGTTGGGTTATCGCTTGGTACGAAAGGTACATCAATCGGGAATGGGAAACCTTCATCGGTATATTGAAGATCGCCGTGGCCTTCCATTTGCCACATGTTCGGTACAGTAATACTGCCCCAGTCGGTCATTTTCTGTGTGTAAAACTCTTCAGGCACCAGTAGTGGGTTGCTGAAGTAATTGAAATTCCATTGACCGCTGAGTAATTGAAAACGACTACTTAGCTCACGTTGAAATGTTGTTGCGCTTTGAACTGAGTCGTATGAGAAAAAGTAAGCACGAGGTGCTAAACGGTTCTCATGTAAATGGAGGAAGTTTTCCCAGTTGTTCACGTTTCTCTCCCCTCGGCGACTGCATGAACGCCGACGTTCTATTGGTAAAATAACTATCTGGGAAAGATATTAGTAAAACTTTTACTAAAATAAATTTGTGAAAACGTTTTACTTTAACTTGGTCACGTTTTATTGAGTGATTTATCGAATTGCTGTGATCGAGTTAAAAGCACCTAGATTAAATGAGGAATTAGCGGGAACTTGTGGCAAATAGCACAAAAAATGTTGGGTAAAATTGAGAGATAAAAATAAAGCGCTGATAAATCAGCGCTTTATTTTTAATGTTTGCAGAGAGTGAGCTTATTTGGTGGTGCCGCGTAGCTTAAGTTTGCTTGGTACGTAGACTTGCAGTGGCAGCGCTCGACCATCACGAACTTTTTCTACTAAAAGGTTTACTCCTTGAATCCCCATCATCTCTGAGTGAATGCGCACTGTTGATAGAGAAGGGAAAGTAAACTTGGCTGTTGGGATGTCGTTTACGCTAATCAAAGAGATGTCGTCTGGGATATTCAAGCCATGCTCATGAATGGCACGCAGCACGCCAATGGCAATAGAGTCCGACGCTATAAACAGCGCATTCGGGAAATCCGGCTTGCTCAACATTTCTTTGGTTAGGTCGTAACCCGATGAACTCGAGAAGTCGCCTCGGTAGATATCGTTAGGTGACACCACACCTTTAAGTTGGCCGTACTCAGAAAATGCCATTTCACGAATGTCGGGGGTGTTCGGTGCGTCTTCACCGCCAATAAAACCAAGCCTTGAATAGCCTTGATTTACAAAGAAGTCGACGATTTCTTTGCTGATTCGAGTCAAGTCAATATCAACCGAGTCGTAAGGCAACTCGGGAGATTGGAAATCCACATTACAGATATTGTCTGTGAGTTTTTGCGCTTGTTTAAGTGCTGCTGGGGTGCAGCGACCAACCAGTAAAATGCCGGTGATTTTGTGGTTTTCGATCTCGATGTGGTTGTCGTAGCAGTTGGTCAGTTCAATTCCCAACTTATCACATTGAGTTTCGATGCCGTGTCGAATCGACAGGTAATACGGGTCGTTAACTTCAGCTTCTTGCTTATGGTTGTAGAGTGCAAGAAAGTGATGGTTCTGCTTTTTACTTAAAATGGACTTTTTCGAGCTGCTGGTTTTGTATTCCAGCTTTTCAGCGATCTCCAAAATTCGGCGTTTAGTGTCTTCTTTTACGCTCAGAGTGGGATCGTCATTGAGTACTCGGGAAACCGTGGCTAATGAAACACCGGCTTCTGTTGCTATGTCTTTTAGAGTTGCCATGTTCACTTCCAGTTGGCGTCGCTCTCGTCAAGAGAATAAAGGTATCTGTTGTCTATTGTAATAAAAGCAATAAACGATGCACTAATTTTTTACTAAAAATTTTCGAAACAATAGTGGTTTTTGTCTCGCTTTGATAAATCAATATTAACTTGCTGATTTTTATAGCAGTTATGGTTTGATCGTGACCGCTATTCAACGGCACCTCTCATGTGGCGCATTATGGAATTTTGTGGAAACGTTTACACAATGCGAATTTGATCACAGCAAAGTGCCTAAGTTGGCTGCTAGACTTTTAGTCAATTTGATACGTCAGGCATTAATTCTCGCCATCACGGCGCAGTTAATGTCGATAACGCTAGCAGGAGAAGCTGAAGTGAAAGTTCTGGTGACAGGCGGTATGGGTTACATCGGTAGCCACACATGTGTACAAATGATTGAAGCGGGTATGGAACCGATCATCGTTGATAATTTGTGTAATGCTAATGTGGAAGTGCTTAGCCGAATTGAAGTGCTTACTGGCAAACAACCAGCGTTTCATCAAGGGGATATTCGTGACGAAGCCTTCCTTGATTCAGTATTCGCACAACACGATATCCAAGCTGTTATCCATTTCGCTGGCTTGAAAGCGGTCGGCGAGTCCGTCGCGAAACCTCTTGAGTACTACGACAACAATGTAAATGGTTCACTTGTACTGGCGCGCAGTATGCGCAAAGCCGGTGTAAAAAGCATCGTTTTCAGTTCTTCTGCGACTGTTTATGGCGACCCTGAGGTGGTGCCAATTACGGAAGATTCACCGACAGGAGCGACAACCAACCCTTACGGGCGTAGCAAGTACATGGTGGAAGAGTGCCTAAGTGATTTGTTCAATGCTGAAAATGATTGGAGCATTACGCTACTGCGTTACTTCAATCCTGTTGGCGCCCACCCTTCAGGCTCGATGGGGGAAGACCCACAAGGGATCCCAAACAACCTAATGCCATTTATTGCTCAAGTGGCCGTTGGTCGTCGTGAATCCTTAGCTGTATTTGGAAACGATTACCCGACTCCAGACGGCACTGGCGTTCGTGACTATATCCATGTGATGGATTTAGCCGACGGTCATATCGCTGCACTAAAAGCAGTCGGTGAAAAATCGGGATTACACATCTATAACTTGGGTACAGGTAAAGGCTCAAGTGTTTTGGAAATGGTGGATGCGTTTGGCAAAGCCTGTGGTGCTCCAGTGCCTTATGAAATTTGTCCACGCCGTCCTGGTGACATTGCGGAATGCTGGGCTAGTACAGAAAAAGCCCAGCAAGAACTTGGCTGGAAAGCGACTCGCACTGTCGAGCAAATGACGGCTGACACTTGGAAGTGGCAATCGAATAATCCGAACGGATATTCCCTAAAGTCATAGCGCCTGTTGAGCATTGAAGTCGCAAAGAAAGAATTTTTAAAGTTGAGTAATTAAGATGTCGAATATTGAGTTTAACCCTGTAGATCACCCTCATCGCCGCTATAACCCGTTGACTGGTGAGTGGCTGTTGGTTTCACCGCACCGAGCGAAACGTCCTTGGAGTGGGGCGGATGAAAAGCCAAGCTACGAGCAACTGCCAAGCTATGAAGAAAAATGTTTTCTTTGCCCGACCAACGAGCGAATTTCTGGGGATGTGAATCCGGATTATCAAGGAACCTACGTATTTGGAAACGACTTTGCAGCATTGATGCCTGAGTCTCCTGATGCTCCAGAATCCAACAATCCACTGTTCCAAACTCAAGGCGCTCGTGGTTTAAGCCGAGTGATTTGTTTTTCTCCCGATCACAGCAAGACGTTGCCAGAACTATCGGTGCCCGCCATTCGCGGTGTGGTCGACACATGGAATGAACAAATTGAAGAGTTAGGTAAAGATTACGTTTGGGTTCAAGCCTTTGAAAACAAGGGTGAAACTATGGGCTGTTCTCAGCCTCACCCACACGGACAAATCTGGGCAAACAGCTTCTTGCCAAATGAGATCGAGCGTAAAGATCGTAACCAGGAAGCCTACTTTGACGAGCATGGCCGCCCAATGCTGGTGGATTACGTTGAAGCAGAAATGAAAGATGGCTCGCGTACAGTCGTTGAAACCGAACATTGGATTGCCGTTGTTCCTTATTGGGCGGCATGGCCATTTGAAACCATGCTGCTACCTAAAACGCACATTCGTCGCATGAGTGAGCTGACGGAAGAACAACGTGACGACTTAGCAGTAGCGCTGAAGAAGCTGACCAGTCGATACGACAACTTATTCCAATGTTCTTTCCCATACTGCATGGGTTGGCATTACGCGCCGTTCTTTGAGCAAGGCACCAATGTCGATCACTGGCAGTTACATGCTGTGTTTTATCCGCCTCTACTGCGAAGTGCGTCAGTACGTAAATTCATGGTGGGATACGAAATGCTGGCTGAAACTCAGCGTGATTTAACCGCAGAGCAAGCCGCGCAGCGCCTACGTGATTTAAGCGATATTCACTACAAAGAACAGTAACTGAATGGGCGCAGTGCGCCTGTTTGCAATCATTGATTCAAGGTTCCGCCACGCCAAGTTAGATGCGAAACCTCACTAAAAATTCTAAGCCGAGATTTAACTATGTCTGAACTAATCCAAAATGTGAAAGCGTCTTTTGAAAACGTATTGGGCTATGCACCAAGCCACATTATTCAAGCGCCGGGTCGAGTCAACTTGATTGGTGAACATACCGACTACAACGACGGTTTTGTACTGCCATGTGCGATTAACTATCAAACAGTGGTTGCGGCGGCAAAGCGCGATGACAATCGAGTGCGTTTAGTTTCGGTCGATTACGGTGATGCGTTGGATGAGTTCGATATCACAGAAGAAATCACCTTCCAGCAAGACAAAATGTGGGCGAACTACATGCGTGGTGTCGTTAAGTGCTTGCTTGCGCGTGGTTATGAGTTTACTGGTGCCGATATTGCGGTGACGGGTAATGTTCCACAAGGCGCGGGTTTAAGCTCATCGGCTGCGTTGGAAGTGGTGATCGGTCAAACCTTTAAGGTGCTGTACAACTTAGAAATTTCTCAAGCTGAAATCGCGCTAAACGGCCAACAAGCGGAAAATGAGTTTGTGGGTTGTAACTGCGGCATTATGGATCAAATGATCTCTGCAGAAGGTCGAGCGAATCACGCTATGCTACTCGACTGCCGAAGTCTCGAAACTCAAGCGGTTTCAATGCCAGAAGATATGGCAGTGGTGATCATCAACTCAAATAAGAAGCGTGGCCTCGTTGACAGTGAATACAACACTCGCCGTGAACAATGTGAAGAGGCGGCGCGTATTTTCGGTGTGAAGGCTCTGCGTGATGTATCGATTGAGCAGTTCAACGCAAAAGTGAGCGAACTGGATGAGTTAGTGGCTAAGCGAGCTCGCCACGTGATCACGGAAAATGACCGTACGGTAGAAGCGGCACAAGCGTTGCGTAATCACGATATGAAGCGAATGGGCGAACTGATGGCGGAGTCTCATGCTTCGATGCGCGACGATTTTGAAATCACAGTAAAAGAAATTGATACCTTGGTTGAGATGGTGAAAGAAGTCATTGGCGATCAAGGAGGGGTGCGCATGACTGGTGGTGGATTTGGTGGCTGTATTGTTGCACTAGTACCACCGGCTTTGGTCGACGAAGTGAAGTCTGCAGTGGAAGCGAAATATCAGGCTGCGACGGGCCTTAAAGAATCGATTTATGTGTGCCAAGCCAAAGACGGTGCTGGCCTAGTCGAAGCACTGTAAGGACGAAGCATGCATTCAACTCTAGAGCAGTTACAACAATCGATGGCGGCAACGCCATCGTTTGATGGCCAAGTCGCTAAGTTAGTACACCTGACAAATGCCAATGGCATGACCGCATCGTTTATGGATATTGGGGCAACGTGGTTGAGTACCACGCTGCCTATTAACGGAGAATCGCGTGAGGTATTACTGCGTTCTCCAGATATGGCAGAACACATGCAGCAGGGAGCCTACTTTGGCTCTATTGTGGGCCGTTATGCGAATCGAATTGCTGCTGGCAAATTTACGATTGCCGATAGTCACTACCAAGTAGGCATCAACAACGGTGAAAACTCACTGCATGGTGGGCTAGAGGGGTTTGATAAGCGCCGCTGGACCATCGTAGAGCATTCGCCTCAGCAAGCTGTGTTTATGCTCCACTCTCCAGATGGTGACCAAGGTTACCCTGGTCACCTAGACGTGAAGGTGACATATACATTAACCGACGACAACACATTGCACATCGCTTATGAAGCAGAAGCGGATCAAGCAACTCCAGTGAACTTGACTAACCACGCTTATTTCAACTTAGCGGGGGAAGGAAGTGGCGCGACAGCGCTCACCCACAGCTTGCAACTTAGTGCCGAGCATTATCTACCGACTGACTCAGGCCTTATTCCAACGGGCGAGCAAAAGCCAGTTGCCGGTACCAGCTTTGACTTCACGCAACCTAAGCTTATTGGCCAAGAGTTTCTGTCGGAAGCTGACCAAGAAACTGCGGGCGGATACGATCATGCTTTTATCTTCAACTCAGAATTCACTGACGGTAAGAAGGTTGCCGCGGTGCTGATTGCGCCACAAGAAGATGTGGTGATGAAAGTGATGACTACCAAACCTGCCGTTCAATTTTACTCAGGAAACTTTTTGTTTGGTACCCAAGGTAAGAGCAAAGAGTATCAGCGTTACGATGGCGTCGCGCTTGAAACGCAATATTACCCAGATGGGCCTAATCACCCTGAATGGGGGCAAAGCAGTGGCGTGTTACCAGCTGGGCAGCGCTATCATCATAGCACTGCGTACAAATTTGAATTTTAAGGGTTTTGTAGGCTAGAACTGACTGGCTAGGGGGAGAATTAGCTAGTTACTTCGTTTTTTAACGGCCTTTTGGCGAGCTTTTTAGCTCGCCTTTTTTATTGATGAATGACGTACAACTAACTCGCCTTCGACTTTATGTCTCTTCGAAAGCAAAGGCTGTTTTTCAATCTGTGCCATTAAGAATTCAATTGCGCGCTTACCCATGTCTGAATAGGGTAGCTCAACGGATGTCAGAGCAGGGAAGCTCTCTGAGGCGATTTGCTGATTATCGTAGCCTACGACGGCAATGTCTTGGGGAATTTTTAGTCCGAACTCAGCAATAGCTTGATAACAGCCCATAGCCATGTAATCACTACAACAAAAAATTGCTTGAGGTGGTTGCTTCGCTGAGAGCAAAGTTAACGTTTGTTCATATGCCTCTTTGAGTGACCAGTTAGCTTCAAGCACGTAACTTGGACTTGGAATAATATCAGCATCAATCAACGCTTGACGGTACCCCTCAACCCGCTGTTGGCTTGCCAACATCCAGCTTTCTCCAGAAAGAATCGCAATACGACGATACCCTTGGTTGGTTAAGTGCGATACCGCTTTGTATGCACCTATCATATCTGCAGGTAGTACAGAAGGTGTATCGGTATGAGTTTGGCTGGTGCAGTTGAGCAGTACAGTAGGCAGCTCAGTAGTAACCCTTTGTACTTCGAGTTCACGCGTCATACTCGACGCATAAATAAGCCCAGCGTAATCTCCACTGTTTATTTCTGATTCTATCTTACTCGCTAGAACTTCATCGTGACTGTAACTGAATGAAACTAATATGAAATCGTTCGCCCAAGCTTCTTCTCGAGCGGCGTTGACGGCATCAAGAAATGGGTCATAGCTCGTTAGTCCATTAAGGACCAAGGCCACCTTTTTCGGGCGCCCCAAAGCATGAGCCACTTTTTTATTTTTGTAGCCAAGAGATTCGGCTGTGTCGAGCACTTTTTGTTGGGTTGCTTCAGCGATTTTTACCGATGTTGAACCGTTTAATACCAAGGATACGGTTGATTGTGACACCCCCGCAGATGCGGCGATATCGCTCATGGTTACTTTCTTAGCCATCTTTTTAGAACGATTAGATTTGATAGCTAAAGATATTAGCTAAAGATCACCTAGAGATCATCTATAACCTTTCTTGATCACAGTATTTGCCATAGCCGCATTGAAAGCTGTGATATCTCCCACGTTTATTTCTTGACCTACTAGACGTAAAAAAGATGCTTAATATATTAGCTAATAATATTAGTTAATATATTAACTCCAAAAGGTAAGAGAAGATGCAAAAGTGGTCAGAACAAGAAGCATGGCAATGGCAGGAACAACAGGGATGGTTGCGTGGATTTAACTATTTACCGCGTACTGCTGTTAACTGGACAGAAATGTGGCAGGCAGAAACATTTGATCCTGACGTCATAGAGCAAGAGCTCGCTTGGGCCAATGAGGTGGGCTACAACACGTTACGCACGAACCTACCTTTTATTGTATGGCAGGTGGATCGTGCTGGGTTGCATCAGAGGATAGAACGTTTTCTGGGCATCTGTAAGCGCCACCAAATCAAGGTAATGATGACACCAATGGATGATTGTGGTTTCTCAGGCGATCACCCTTACCTCGGCCCTCAAAAGGCCCCTGTTCCTGAATTACACAACAGCCAAGCTGCTGCAAGCCCTGGACGTAATGTAGTGATGGATAAATCACAGTGGGGTGAAGTAGAGGCTTACATCAGAGACATTATCTCTACCTATAAAAACGATTCGCGAATCGTTATTTGGGACTTGTATAACGAGCCAACCAACAGAATGATTTTTACGACTTCAGGTGAATTGCCGTTTGATGAAGCCATGGAATCGTATAGTCATGAATTGATGGAGAAATCTTTTGAATGGGCTCGTGAGGAAAATCCTTCTCAGCCACTCACGGTTGGTGCATGGCATGCGCCAAGTATTCTCGATCGTACTCTACCTATTTTTGAACATCCGACCGATCGTAAAGCTATGGAACTGTCGGACATTATTACTTTCCATGCTTACCTACCGCTTGACCTATTTAGCAAAGCAGTTGAGGTCGTTGCAGCATACAACCGCCCGATGATGTGTACAGAATGGCTTGCGCGTCATGCTGAATCTCACCTGCACGAACAGTTGCCAATCTTCAAACAAAAAATGATCGGTTGTTATCAATGGGGGCTAGTTAAAGGAAAAACTCAAACCCACCTTCCATGGCCAGAGATCAAAAACAACGACACCAACTATTCAGATCGTTGGTTTCATGATCTGCTCGATGAAGAAGGGCAGCCATATGACCAAAGTGAAGTTCAGTTAATCAAAACACTCGCAGAAGTGGATTAATAGCCTGTGACTCGGCGTTGCGACACACGCCGGTCAGCTCTCTATAATTATCATCAATTGGGACGTGAAACATGACTACTCTACGCAACAAATTATCGAATAAGGAGCTGATGTCTTACTTCGGCTACGGAGTAGGCCAGTGCTTTAGTTTTGGTCTAGTCGGCTCTTTTATTCTCTACTTTTATACAGATATCCTAGGGATCTCACCTATCGCAGCCAGCTCAATTTTTTTAATCGCTAGGGTTTGGGATGCGGTTAATGACCCTGTAATTGCTGGTTATATGGATACGTTAGAATCTCGGTTTGGTAAGTTCCGTCCATATATGCTCTTTACGCCTTTTTTGATTGTGTTAGTGACCATCGCATCTTTCTACAATATTGACGCAGATACTTCGACCAAGGTGATGTACGCGGGCATTACATACATACTTTGGGGAACGTTGTATACCATATCTGACGTACCTTTCTGGTCTATGTCATCAGTAATGACGGATGAACCTCAAGAACGAGCAAAGGCGGCGACATGCGCAATGCTAGGTGTCAACGCAGGTATTGGTGCAACACTGATCATCTTTCCAAAGCTGAGCGCTTATTTTTCTGATGGCCGTGCAGACCAAGGTTACTTGCCAGCGGTAATGATACTGATGGTGGTTGGATTGTTGTTTATGCTCAATGGTTTTTACAACACCAAAGAGCGTATCTCGACAGCTGGTGGAGAAAAGATAACACTTAAACAGACCTTTCAAGCTGTGAGAAAAAACAAGCCATTGTTTTTTATTCTGGCTGCGTTTTTTATGAATGTGTTCTTTAACCTAGTTAATGGCATGTACATTTTCTTCTTTACCTACAACATGGGAGACGCGGGGTTAGTTTCGTTAATCGGCACAATCACTCTGGTAAGCGCGATTGCATGTTTGGCCACCCCAGTACTCACCAAGCGCTTCAAAAAACGCGACATCTTTATTGCACTTTGTGTCCTAGAAATTATTGCTCGAGTCGGCTTCTACTTTACTGGTTACGATAACCCAACTTTGGTGATGACTTGGTTAGCCGTGATTACCGGCATCTTTATGATGACTAACCCACTGATCTCAGCAATGATTGCGGATACCGTTGAGTATTCGTACTACCATAGCGGCAGACGTACAGCAGCGATCACTTTCTCTGGTCAGACATTTACCGGCAAACTATCGGTCGCGGTTGCGGGTGGTTTAACGGGGGTAATTCTAACAATGATTGGCTATGTACCTAACTCAGAACAGTCTACTACCGCATTAGATGGAATGTTTTTCTGCGTCGCGCTACTGCCTGCTCTTGGGGCATTGATTAGAATCTTTATTATGTCTCGATACACATTTACTGAAGATCAGCACGCAATTTTACGTGAGAAGCTTCAAAGAGGTGAATTTGCTGAAGGTGTGGAAGTTGATGAGAGCAACACGCGACAAGCGTTAAGTTAAGTCTTTAATGGTAAGAGAAAGCCCCAGCTTAATAGCTGGGGCTTTTTTACTTGGGTATCGGTGTATTTAGCATTTTTCGACCGAATTACGACGCACTAGGGTTGGGCTAAAGATGATCGCTTGCTCTTCACTCGGCTCCGACTTAGCTAATTTCAATGCCAGCTGCGCTGCACGTTCAGCCATCATTTCAATTGGATAACGAATTGTGGTCAGGCGAGGGTGAACATATCGGGCGATCAAGCCATCATCGAACCCCAGCATCGACATTTGGTTGGGTACTTGGATACCGTTTTCATCGAGAACCGATAATGCTCCAGCAGCCATGTAATCGTTGTAAGCAACGATGGCGCTTAACTCTAACGACTTTGATAGCAGGTTAGTCATGGCTACTTCACCGCCGTCGCTGTTTGGCTCACTGTATTCGATATAGCTTTTGGGTAGTTTGATATCGTGATCGTTAAGTGCGGCTAAGTAACCTTCTACTCGCTCTTCTGCATCTTCAATGGAGTGGCTAGACGCAATGCAGGCGATCTTTGTATGACCGTGGCGAATCAAATACTCAGTGGCTAGGTATGCGCCTTTTTTGTTGTCGAGCGAGATGCATCGATCGGCTAACTGAGGAATATGACGATTGATCAGGACAAGGCCTTTGACTTCTTTAGCGTAGCCAATCAGCTCTTCGTCGGATAGTGCCTTGGCGTGCACAACTAACGCGTCGCAGCGGTTATTGATCAATAGCTCTATGGCACGTCGTTCTTCTTCTGCGTTGTGGTAACCGTTTCCGACCAGTATGTGTTTATTGTGTTGGTGGGCAACGGTATCTACTGCTTTAACTAAAGTGCCAAAGAAAGGGTCAGAGACATCACCGACTAATACACCCACTGTATTAGTACTTTGACTAACGAGGGCTTTGGCCGCTGCATTTGGTCGATAGCCGAGCTTGTTCATCGCTTGAGTGACAGACTCAATTGAGGACTTGCTCGCTTTTGGTGATTTATTAATGACTCGAGAAACCGTAGCGATAGAAACACCGGCTTCTTTTGCTACATCCTTGATTGTTGCCATGGTTGAACCTTTCCACTTTGTAATACCTGCATTAAACACTGGCAATGTAAATAACGCAATCAGTGGATGCTTTTACTTCATTAAATGCGATCTTTACCACTTGTCATTGTTGAGAATCTTGATAGTGTAAACGTTGTCTTTTACTAAATTTTACTAAAGGTGAGTTTGATGGAAACTATTGCGTACGGAGATTTTGCAAAACTTGAAATCAGAGTGGGAAAAATCACGGAAGTGAAGCGTCACGATAATGCAGACAAGCTGTACATTGTACAGATTGATGTTGGCGAAAAGAGCTTACAAACTGTGACTAGCTTAGTGCCGTACTACACAGAAGAAGAGTTGATGGGTAAGCAGGTGGTTGTGTTGTGTAACCTTGCGAAAGCGAAAATGCGTGGTGAGACGTCTGAGTGTATGCTGCTTTGCGCGGAAACGGATGATGAATCGGAAAGTGTATTGCTGACACCGGAGCGTGCGATGTCAGCAGGGGTTCGTATCGTTTAACTCGCCTATCGAACAGACGCAATCAGCGCATCGATTTGGCTATGGTGCGCTGCTTCTACGCCAGCTAAATTACCGTATTTAGGCTGTTCTCTATCGTTTTCCATTGGGAAGTGCCAGCCGATGGTATGGTCGACGAAATGCTTGGCAAAACTTTCCGACACTTCTAAACAACCCGCAAGTACGGTATCAACATAGCTTTGCATGATTGGACTCAGTGAGCATGGTGGTTCTGGCTGATCTTTGACATACACCCAAATGACGGCATCTGAGGCTAACTCGAAGTCCGAGTCGATTTGATCGGCAGAGATTTGGATTCTATGATAACCTCGTTCACGACGATCGAAATCAAGCAGAGCAGTTTCGTCGATCTCAAGTAAGACGCCATTAACCTGACCTTCGCCTTTATTAACAACCAAAGGAGAAAGGATGTAACTGTCGTCGATCTTTCCCCAATACCGAATTAGGCCATGCGCAACGACGGGATAAGTTCGCCCTGTTTGACCTGTCAGTTTCCTTGATGCAGAGTTCATAAGACTGCCGTAGCCGAAAATATACATTACTACCTCCTTGCTGCTGAAACTTTACGCTATCACTTCTTCGGCTCTACAGCTACGACGTTTCTGTAATAAATTATCCCTTTCGTGTCTATATGACCTGGCTTTTTCGTGTCATATAGACACTATGCGATTCTCAAGTTATTGATAATAAATGACTAAATATGTGGAATGAAAAATGCAATGTTAAGCGTGTTATGACGACATTAGTGGTCAACTAATAGATACTTGTGCTTTGTCGGGAAGCCGTTTAGGAGTTAACTTGCTCAATATTACAGATAAAAAAGTGGAAGAAGCGATACCAGCTTATCTACGTCTTGGTTTTCGTCCGTTCTTTTTCCTAGGTGGCTGCTATGCAGTGCTGGCGATTGCCTTGTGGGTTTGGATGTTCCAAGCTGGACAACCAACCCAATTACAAGTGCCTGCATTATGGTGGCACGTGCATGAAATGTTGTTTGGCTTTGCGATGGCGATTGTGGTCGGTTTTGTTTTAACCGCGGTACAAAATTGGACGGGTATTAATGGTACCAAACATCATCGGTTAGCTGTGCTGGTGGCGTTATGGTTCGCACCGCGAATTCTGTTATGGACACCAACGCCACTTTGGCTCATCTCAAGTATTGAAGCGCTGTTTCTCGCGTTCGCTGCTTATGAAGTTGCTACTAGAGTTGTGAAATCGAAAGGCTGGCGAAATCTATTTTTTGTGCCTTTGTTTGTATTAGCGATCGTGGCGAACTTCGCCAGCTATGCAACGATAAAGGGAATGCCTCCTTTCCCGGCGTCCGCGGTGTGGCAAGCGATGTTGTGGTGGTTCACCTTGCTGTTGTCTGTGATGGGCGGGCGAGTGATTCCATTCTTCACCGCAAGGCGTTTTAACTTTGAAAAAGCTCAGCCTTTAATCTGGTTGGAATGGGCGGCAAATCTGCCCTTAGTTGGCTTGTTCATCATTAGCTTCTTTCCTATGACTTTTGCCCAAATTGGCCAACCGTTAATGGTGTTTGCGGGTGTTGCTCAGTTGGTCCGCTTTTACCGCTGGCAACCGTGGCGTACGCTAAGTGAGCCTTTGGTGTGGTCTTTACATGCGGCGTATGCGTGTTTGCCTATTAGCTTGTTGCTACGAGGTTTATTGCAGAACCCATTTGCGAATCACAACTTGATTCACCTATTTGCCATTGGCGCGTTGGGAGGGCTCATTTTAGCCATGATTGCGCGTGTCACTATGGGGCATACTGGTCGAGCAATATATGAAGGCCCTAACATGAGCGTAGGATTTGCTGCACTGATTTTGGCGGCGCTAGTTCGTAGCCTAGGTGTGACTTTCTTCCCACAACATATGATGTTGATGGTCGATATCAGTGGCGCTTTATGGATATTGGCATTTGCTATGTATCTGAAGCTGTTTGGAAAAATGCTGCTTACCCCAAGAGTGGATGGCCATCCAGGCTAAAGCTAGTAGGGCATAAATAGACTAAAAAAGGCTTGGGACCTACTTCATTGCAGAAGTGACCAAGCCTTTTTCGTTTTGTATTGGTTAGCTTTCTAATTCAACTAACCGCTTAATCAACCCACTTTGTCTACATCAGCCAAGCTCACGACCTTTTCGGCCAGTGACTGTTTCATGTAGTCGGCTACCGCTTGCTGTTCTTCTTTGGTTAAGTAGAGGCCAAGCTTACTACGGCGCCACAGAATGTCTTCAGCATCGACTGCAAACTCGTGATTGATCATATAGTCGATCTCAAGTTGATACACGCCGTGTGCACTTTGAGAAAACTCAGTACCCATATCCGCGATGCTCGTTTTACCTTCAAGCAGTTTCCACGTGTAGCTACCAAATTGAGTCACGTAGCGAAGCAGCAACTCAGTCGGTAACCAGCTGTATTTAGCTTGAATGGTTTCAGCTAGTTGTTCGCGGCTGCAGCTAAAGTTACCACCTGGTAGCGCTTGATTCGCTGTCCATGGGCTACCCATGTTCGATAGGTAAGGCTGCAGTTTTTTCAGCGCAGCTTCGCCTAGTTTGCGATAAGTGGTAAGTTTGCCACCAAACACAGATAGCAGTGGAGCTTGGTCGAGTTCTGCATCCAGCTCTAGCGTGTAGTCACGTGTGATAGCTTGTGGAGAATCAGACTCATCGTCACATAATGGGCGAACGCCACTGTATGTCCAAACCACGTCTTCACGGCTCAATTGTTTAACAAAGTGTTGGTTTACGATATCAACTAGGTAGTCGACTTCGTCATCAGAAATCGCAACTTCGCGAGGATCGCCTTTGTACTCAACATCCGTTGTACCGATGATAGAGAACTTATCTAGATAAGGGATCATGAATACGATTCGGTTATCTTTGTTCTGCAAAATGTACGCTTGTGGTTCATCGTGAATACGTGGCACGACGATGTGAGAGCCTTTGATTAAGCGGATATTACGTGGTGAATCTTGTTCTAATCCGTCGTCAAAGAACTGTTTAACCCATGGGCCAGCTGCATTGACCAACGCTTTCGCTTTACGCTCGAATCTCTGATCTGTTGTGACATCGTGGATCGTGACGTGCCAAATGCCATTTTCGCGCTGCGCTTTTTCTACGCGGCAGTAATTGCGGATTTCTGCGTTGTTCTCTTTCGCAGCCAGCACATTGAGCAGTACCAAACGTGCATCATCTACCCAGCAATCAGAGTATTCGAATCCTTTTTTCATTTCTGGCTTGAGTAGGCCAGATTTCGCCAGATCAACCGAAGTACTGGCTGGTAGGGTAGTACGCTTACCTAGGTTATCGTAAAGGAATAGGCCACAACGAATCATCCACGCTGGGCGCAAAAATGGGCGATGAGGTAAACGGAAACGCATTGGTCTTGCCACATGCGGTGCTTTTCTTAGCAATACTTCGCGCTCGGCCAGTGCTTCTGAAACCAAACGAAACTCGTAGTGCTCTAGGTAGCGTAAGCCACCGTGAATAAGTTTAGAGCTGGCAGATGAAGTGGCAGAAGCGAAATCACTGGCTTCATATAAACCGACAGAAAGTCCACGACCTGCAGCGTCTGCTGCGATACCTGCGCCATTAATGCCACCACCGATGACGATCAAGTCCAATGTTTCAGACGTATTCGATGCAGTAGCACTGTGTTGGATACTCATAAATTTGACCTCTTGGTGAGCGAACGAGCATTTTAGAACATAAAACAATCGTAACTCACCTTTCGTTTTGGATCATCCTTTATTTTCGTTTATGAGCGTTTTGTGTGATTTGAACATAAAAAAAACCTCTAGTTTGTAACTAGAGGTTTCGAATGAAGGGTGTTTGACCGTTATTCTTAAGCGTTGCTATGGACGACTTCAAGAGGAATGGAGTGCTCTTGAAGAATTTCCTGAATTTCGCTTGGTGGTTGTTTATCGGTAAACAGCATGTGAATTTGAGAAATGTTGCCCAGTTTGACCATCGCATTACGACCGAACTTAGTGTGGTCCACGGCGAGGTAGACACTTCGGCTGTTGTCGATAATCGCTTGTTTCACTCGAACTTCGTGGTAATCGAAATCAAGTAATGAACCATCAAAGTCGATACCGCTGATACCTAAAATACCGAAATCTAGCCGGAATTGTTTAACGAAGTCGAGTGTGGCTTCACCAACAATGCCGCCGTCGCGGTTGCGCACTTCACCACCTGCCAAGATAACCTTGAACTCCGGGTTAGGTAACAAGATGGTAGCAACGTTAATGTTGTTGGTGACGACTCGAAGCTGCTTGTGGTTTTTATTGAGCGCGCGAGCGACCGCTTCTGGTGTTGTGCCGATATCGATAAATAGCGTAGCACCGTCTGGGATGTGTTTAACAAGCTCCTCGGCAACGACATCTTTTTCATTGAAGTTCATAGACTTACGAGTCGAGTAACTGGTGTTTTCCGAACTCAATGGAATCGTGGCACCACCGTGATAACGGCGAATTTTGTTGTCATCGGCAAGTTCATTAAGGTCACGTCGGATGGTTTGTGGGCTGACATTGAATTTTTCAACCAGCTCTTCCGTGCTGACATAGCCCTGCTTTTGAACCAGCTCAATGATTTGCTGGTGTCTTGGTATTTGTTTCACTCATTACTCCCTGATCGAGGCGAAACTTCAGCGAAGGTGGTTTCGAAACCATGAATTGTCGAATAAATGGATTCAAAATCTGTTTCTAAAAAGCGCGCTCGATAATTTTACTGCCGCTATTGTGCTCGAATTAGCGCATGCTGAGAAGAGTAACTCATAAGGAATAAGGTCTGAGACGCAAAAAGGGCGCAATTATGCGCCCTTTAGTTCATATATTAAGGAAGATTAATCTTCGTCGTTGTGCATCTCTGCCCAAGTTTGTGCACATTTCACCGCACGCTTCCAACCTTTGTAACGACGGTTTCGTTTTTCTTCGTCGTGGTGAGGAGCGAAAGTGCGATCAAGTACCGCTTTGCCTTGCAGCTCATCGATATTGTTCCAGTAACCAACAGCTAAACCAGCAAGGTATGCCGCACCTAGTGCAGTGACTTCTGTCACTTCAGGGCGGTGAACTTCGGTATCAAGTACGTCTGATTGGAACTGCATTAGGAAGTTGTTTGCTACCGCGCCACCGTCGACACGTAGGTTCGCAAGCTTGATACCTGAGTCGGCTTGCATTGCGTCTAGTACGTCACGAGTTTGGTAAGCAATCCCTTCCAGAGTTGCGCGGATGATGTGGTTAGAGTTCACACCACGAGTTAAACCAACAATCGTGCCGCGAGCGTAAGCATCCCAGTATGGTGCGCCCAAACCTGTGAAGGCTGGTACCACATAAACGCCATTCGAAGAGTCGACTTTGGTTGCGAAGTATTCTGAATCTTTTGCATCGGCAAGAAGTTTCATTTCATCGCGCAGCCATTGAATTGATGCGCCGCCCATGAACACAGCGCCTTCAAGAGCGTAAGCGGGCTCGCCTTTAGGGCCACAGGCTAGGGTTGTTAGTAGACCATTCTTCGATGTTACTTTTTCCTGGCCTGTGTTCATCAGTAGGAAACAGCCCGTTCCGTAGGTGTTTTTCGCTTGACCCGCTTCGACACACATTTGACCGTAAAGTGCGGCTTGTTGGTCACCTGCAATACCTGCGATAGGAATACGAGTACCGCCTTTACCACCAATGTTCGTTTGACCATAGACTTCTGAAGAACGTTTTACTTCTGGCATCATTGACGCAGGGATACCTAGCTCGTCGAGCATTTTTTGGTCCCAGCAAAGGTCGTTAATGTTGAACAGCATAGTACGTGATGCGTTGGTGTAATCTGTTACGTGTACACGGCCTTGAGTCATCTTCCAAACTAGCCAAGTATCTACTGTACCAAACAATAGTTTGCCGGCTTCAGCGTCTTCACGCGCACCTTCAACGTTATCCAGAATCCACTTCACTTTTGTGCCAGAGAAGTAAGGGTCAAGCACTAGGCCTGTGTTGTCTCGAACGTAGTCTTCAAGGCCACGTTGTTTTAGGTCTTCACAGATATCTGCAGTACGGCGACATTGCCATACGATTGCATTGTAAACCGGCTTGCCTGTTTCTTTGTTCCATACAACAGTGGTTTCACGTTGGTTAGTGATACCAATGGCGGCTAGCTGGTCGCTGCGGATACCGGATTTACCAAGTGCTTCAACTAGAGTCGAGCTTTGAGTTGCCCAGATTTCTAGTGGATCGTGTTCAACCCAGCCTGCTTTAGGATAAATTTGTGTGAATTCACGTTGCGCTACGCTAACGATGTTCGCATCGTGGTCTAGGATTACGGCGCGAGAGCTTGTTGTGCCTTGGTCTAGGGCGACAATGTATTTTTGCTCGGTCATGGTAAGAATCCTTTTTGTTTCGTTATTACTATTTTAGTTAATACAGGGTTGAAAGGTTAAGCGCGAGCTTCTTGAGCGTCGTCTTCTTGGTCGCATTGATTTGGAATCGTGCAACCTTGGCCTTGTTGCGGTAAGTAGGCCGCGATGGCTTTAGGGTATAACCAGCCACCAAAACATGCGCCAGCAATAGGTGCAAGAATAGGTACGATAAAGTAAGGGATGTCCCTAGCACCTGTAAGTGCGTACTCCCAGCCGGCAAAGTAAGCGAATAATTTAGGGCCGAAGTCACGTGCTGGGTTCATCGCAAAGCCAGTCAGTGGGCCAAGAGAACCACCGATGACAGCAATAAGAATACCAATAAGCAATGGGTTCATTGCGCCGCGTGACGCGCCATTATTTTCATCGCCCAAGGCTAAAATAACAAACATCAGTACAGCAGTAATCACGAATTCGACTGCAAAAGCGCCGAAGAAAGAGAGCGATGCGTGTGGGTAGGTAGAGAAGATACCCGCTGTTGCTAGCGCATCTTGGCTACTACGGGCGAAGTTATGTGCGATCTCGTAATCGGTGAAAAGGTTGCTGTAAAGGGCATATACGAGCGCCGCCGAACAAAACGCACCAAGTAGCTGCGCGATAATGTAGGGAATTACTTTCGCTTTATCGAAACCGTGGAATGCGGCTAATGCAATGGTGACTGCTGGGTTGATGTGTGCTCCCGATACACCCGCCGTACAGTAAATAGCAATGGCAACGCCAAAGCCCCACATAATGCTGATTTCCCATTGCCCAAATGTTGCTCCAGTTAACACTAAAGCTGCCACGCAGCCAACGCCGAAAAAGATGAGAAGCCCGGTGCCGATAAACTCGGCTAAGCATTCACCTAGAAGTGTAGGTTGTTTGTTCGTGTTCATTTTAAATAGTCCTTTGTCGTTTGTGCTTATCTAGCACGGTGATATTGTGCATATCTAAACGATATCGAAAACAAACGAACATTAAAAATGAGCGTTTGAGCATAAAAATGTTAATTAAACGCGCTTTGATTGTTAAATAACGCATCTTTTAGAACAAAAGTGAACTTTATTTGAGCGTCTATGTTCGAAGGGGAAATAGAAGAGGGGGCTAAACTAACCTTGAACCGGATATTGTTCAACTGGTATGACAAGTTTGAGGCGCGAAGTGTGAAGGGGGTTATCTATTGATGAAGAAGTGGACATACGGTATCGCAGGCATAAAAAAGGGCTGGCGAGATACGCCAACCCTAAATGTTCATTTGGTTAACAACCTGTTTAGTTGTTGCTGTGAAGTTCGCTGTTCAGCTCTACTGCACTTTTGTTAGCTAGACACTCAATCTGACCAGTTACAGAGTTACGACGGAACAGAAGATCGGATACGCCTGCTAGGTCGCGCGCTTTAACTACTTCTACTTCGTTACCTGAAGAATCAAGCATGCGAACCTTCGCACCTGCAGTCACATAAAGACCAGATTCAACAGTACAACGATCGCCTAGAGGGAAGCCAAGGCCTGCGTTTGCACCGAGTAGTGAGTTCTCGCCAATAGATACTACAACAGTACCACCGCCAGAAAGTGTACCCATGATAGAAGCACCACCACCAATGTCTGAACCGTCACCGACAACGACACCTGCAGAAATACGGCCTTCAACCATGCTTACGCCGGTTGTACCTGCGTTGAAGTTGATGAAACCTTCGTGCATAACCGTTGTACCTTCGCCCACGTGAGCACCAAGACGTACACGAGAAGTATCAGCAATACGAATACCCGCTGGTACCACGTAATCCACCATTTTCGGGAACTTGTCTACGCAGTCTACGCTCAGTGCACGGCCAGCTAGGCGAGCTTCAATTTGACGATCAGCCAACTCAGGAAGATCGATTGGGCCTTCGTTAGTCCATGCAATGTTGTGTAGTAGGCCAAAGATACCATCAAGTACCGTACCGTGAGGCTTCACTAGACGATTAGAGATAAGCTGTAGTTTAAGGAAACCTTCTGCTACAGAAGCTGGCTTCTCGTCCGTCGCTAGAATAACCAGTACAAGTGGCTGCTCTGAAGACGCTGCTTTTTGAGCGAATGATGCGTTTGCAGCATCGCCATTAGCTTCAAATGCTGCCGCTAGGTCAGCACTTTGAGCTGCAGAGATCTCGATAGCTTGGTTGCCTTGTTCGTAACCACTCACTTCTTTCAGTGATGCGATAAGTGCATCGCTAGGGTTTAGAACTGGGTTAGGGAAGAATGCTTCAATGATTTTCCCATCACGGTTTTTGGTTGCCGTACCGAAGGCTGCTGAAAAATAAGCCATGTTAAATCTCCATGTTTAAATTGCTTTAATGGACAGCTCATTGCCGTCACATGATAAATCTTTGCGATGAGGACATCATAAAGAGAGCCCCCTGTTTATGAAAGGGGGCACGATAAGAAAGTCTGTAAACCGATACGGTTTGTCTCTTTAGAGATATGTTTGTCTGTTAAGAAATGTTGCTGTGTGAAAGTGTTGAGCCAGTTAGTTCACTTGCAGCACTAGATAAACAGAGCCTTGTAGGCTTGTTCAATCCCCTCTATGAGCATCTGCATGCCGATGACAGCGAGGATCAATCCCATCATTCGAGTAATCACGTTCAGAGCACTTGGGCCAACCGCTTTGACAAAGCGTTCACCAAACACGAATAGGAAATAGGTCAACGCACACAATAAACCAAAAGCAACGATGGTGATGATAGTCTCATAGAAACCGCCGGTAGTGGCGAAGTTCATCGCTGTAGCAATCGTGCCAGGCCCAGCCAGTATCGGCATGGCCAAGGGAGATACAGCAACACTTAGCGCCGCATCTTTTTGCGCATCCGAATTCGCTTTCTCTTTAGTTTTTCCATGGGTTGAGTCCCCTTGCAGCATATGAAAGCCAATGAGAAAGACCAAGATGCCTCCGGTAATGCGCAGTGCATAAAGCGTAATCCCGAATAGGTCGAAGATGACTTTTCCCGATATAGCAAAGGTGGCAACAATGAAGAAGGCAATAAGTACCGAACGAAACGCGACGGATTTTACCGTATCTCGGTCATTGCCATTGGTGAGACCAAGAAAAATAGGCGTGTTAGCGATAGGATTCATTATCGCAAAGAAGCCCATAAAAACGGTAATGGTATGAATGATTAGCTCTTTCATATTATTCCTTTAATAAAGATAGAGATAACTTAGATACTACTGTAAGAGTGAGCAGAAAATAGCCAGTTTATATCCGTACGAATAAACGACGACAAACACCTTAAGTAGCGGTTACTTGCAACGGAGAATACAAAAAGCCCGAAGCAGTGCTTCGGGCTTTGATATAAGACTTTACTTAAAACTGATTGGCGTGCGCTTTGCGCTATAGCTTATGCTTTATGTTCTCTTTATAGAGAGTTCCAACCATCACTTACCTATTGAGCTGAGGTAAGTTTAAGTAGAGATTACTTGCTTAGGTCTTCTGCGTGCTCAGATAGGAACGCTGCAACACCTTTTGGAGATGCGTCCATACCAGCTTTACCTTCTTCCCATTGTGCAGGACAAACTTCACCGTTCTTCTCGTGGAAGTTTAGCGCGTCTACCATGCGTAGCATTTCGTCGATGTTACGGCCTAGTGGAAGGTCGTTAACTACTTGGTGACGAACAACACCTTCAGCGTCGATTAGGAAAGAACCACGGAAAGCAACGCCTGCTTCTGGGTGCTCAACGTCGTATGCTTTACAGATTTCGTGCTTAACGTCAGCAACTAGTGGGTACTTAACTTGACCGATACCGCCATCTTCGATAGCAGTGTTACGCCATGCGTTATGAGAGAATTGAGAATCGATAGAAACACCGATTACTTCAACGCCTTTAGCTTGGAAATCAGCTAGACGGTTGTCGAATGCGATTAGTTCAGATGGGCAAACGAAAGTGAAGTCTAGTGGGTAGAAGAAAACAACCGCTTTCTTACCTTTAGTGAATTCTGCGAAGTTGAAGTTATCAACGATTTCACCGTTACCTAGAACTGCTGCAGCAGTAAAGTCAGGGGCTTGACGACCTACTAGTACCATTTTTTTGCTCCTAAAAAGTATGGTTAGTTCCAAACCAGACGATTGTGTCTTGGTTTAGTCCGTGTTTATTCGCGACAAACTATAGTACAGGTTGTAGTATAGAAAAAAGCGAAATAAATAGATTAAGTTAATCGAAAAAAGCGATAAGACTAAATCTATTATAGAGATCAATTTTTCCCAGTGAATTATCAATAGAATTATGAATAAATGGCCAAGTTTGAAGCAGTTACATTACTTAGTCACGCTTCACGAAACCCGCCACTTTGGCGACGCCGCCGATAAGTGTTTTGTTAGCCAATCTACTTTGAGTAAAGGTATCCAAAACCTTGAAGAGCTGATTGGTTGTCCTTTATATGAAAAGAAAGATAAAAAAAGCCCATTAGTATTTACCCAAGCGGGAGAACTGGTGGTGCAGCAAGGCCGAGAGTTATTGGCGAAAGGGCAAGATCTGGTCGAGTTGGGTAATCTATGCCAAGGCGACAAAATGCAAGGCCAGCTTAAAGTGGGCTGTATTCCAACGATAGCGCCATTTTTGTTGTGTGACCTTGTTCAAGAGGCCAATGCGCGATTTCCCCAGCTTAACTTGCTACTAAGAGAAGACACGACCACCAACCTATTAGAAGCGTTGCGCCATGGCGAATTAGATGTACTGATTTTGGCGCTTCCCGTCGAAATCGATGGAATGCAAAGTAAGGTGGTTGGACAAGACCCGTTTCGGATGGTGATTAGCCGTAATCAAGCGGATGGGATTCGTGTTCCAATTAAATACGATGACTTACCCGATGAGTCAGTATTCCTATTAGAAAAAGAGCACTGTCTTACAGAACATGCGGTATCTGCCTGTAAATTAACGGAAAGAGAAAAGATCAATCCATTTACTGCAACTAGCTTGCACACGCTCGTGCAGATGGTTGCGAATGGGCTGGGGACTACGTTTATTCCTCAAATGGCGATTGATCATGGATTACTGGACAACCAAAACTTGGTCGTTATCGATCCCCCTGGCCAACAAGCTTATCGTGATATTGGCTTGGTTTGGCGCCCGAGTTCTTCACGAGTGAACACTTTCAATCAATTAGCTGATGTTGTCTCGGAGCTACTATAGAGTTTGGTCGTAGCCACTTTTATTTGGTTTTTACCCTAAAAAGCACACTGTAATTGGTGTGCTTTTTAGCATTATATTCTGTCAGTTAACTTTAACTTGTAAAATTTCACAAGTAATCTTGATTGAAGGTTTCATTAAATTGTGAAATTTCACAATGTAAATTTTACATATTTGAGTAAAGCAGTTGTTTAAATATGCATACTCATCACTATGCCCAACTCGGTGGCATATAGCTTTCCCTTCTATTTTTTATTTCATACATGCGTTTGAAACGGTTTTACTAGTCCAATTTTACTGTAATTTTATTACGTAACTACTTACATTTTTAGGGCTAAAATCAAGCACTTGTTTCAAACGGAATAAAACTTCGAATTTAACCTTTTGTTAACTTTGGGTCTTTTACTCTAATGGATGTTGGTATAAGTTAAATAAAGGTTCTGTAAGACTTATGTCTAGTTCCGACAGTCTTGAAAAACCTTCTCTACTAAGTGAAGGTATAGACAACAAACAACAAGAAATGCTCAAAACGCACTGATAACAGAAAATGTAAATTGTAGTTTTATAGTTACAAATGTGTTTTTGAGAGGTTTTAGGATAGGTCTAAGGATAGATAGTTATGCTTGCTCCAGTTTCAGAAAACACACAAGAGAAAAGAACAATAACAGCCGAAGCCCAAGAAGGCATGCTTGAGGTTGCTGGTACCCTTTCGCCAGAACACCAAGCTATTTTCCCTGTTGAAGCCCAAACCCTTTTGTCTCTGCTGTGTGAGAAGTTTGCCGATAGAGTCGATGACTTGTTGATGGCTCGTGAAGCCCGACAGGAAAAAATCGATCAGGGTGAACTGCCTGATTTCCTAGAGGATACGCAAGATATCCGCGAAGGAAGCTGGAAAATCCTAGGTATTCCAAAGGATCTGCAAGACCGCCGCGTAGAAATCACTGGTCCTACTGACCGTAAAATGGTGATTAATGCGTTGAACGCGAACGTAAAAGTGTTCATGGCGGACTTCGAAGATTCGATGGCACCGGCATGGGATAAAGTATTGGATGGTCAGATTAACTTGCGTGATGCGGTAAATGGCACCATCAGTTACACCAACCCTAGCAATGGCAAGCACTATCAATTGACTGAAGACCCAGCGGTATTGATTTGTCGTGTGCGTGGTCTGCACTTGAAAGAAAAGCATGTACTTTTCAACGGCAAAATCATCCCTGGCGCTCTTTTTGACTTCGCGCTTTATTTCTATAACAACCACAAAGCGCTGCTGGCTAAAGGGAGCGGTCCTTACTTTTATGTCCCTAAACTACAGTCTCATCATGAGGCTAAGTGGTGGAGCGATGTATTCCATTTCACTGAGGAATACTTCGGTTTAGATACGGGAACGATCAAGGCGACGGTTCTGATAGAAACGCTTCCAGCAGTGTTCGAAATGAATGAAATCTTGTTCGCGCTAAAAGAACATATTGTCGGCCTGAACTGTGGCCGCTGGGACTACATTTTTAGCTATATCAAAACGTTGAAGAATCACCCCGACCGCGTGCTGCCAGACAGACAGGCAGTGACCATGGAAAAGCCGTTCCTTAATGCATATTCACGTTTACTTGTAAGAACGTGTCATCAGAGAGGAGCATTTGCAATGGGAGGTATGGCCGCCTTTATCCCAGCAAAAGACCCTCAGGTGAATCAGCAAGTGCTCGATAAGATCCGTAATGATAAATCATTGGAAGCGAACAACGGACATGATGGTACTTGGGTTGCTCACCCTGGGTTGGCAGATACTGCACTTGAAGTGTTCGACAACACCTTTGGCGAGCGTATCAACCAACTGGACATATCGCGCAGTGAAGATGCACCGATCACCGCAGAGCAACTATTGGCCCCTTGTGAAGGGAAGCGAACTGAACAAGGCATGCGCCATAACATTCGGGTTGCGCTGCAATACATTGAAGCGTGGATCTCTGGAAATGGCTGTGTACCGATTTACGGCATGATGGAAGACGCAGCGACTGCTGAAATATCGCGAGCTTCAATCTGGCAATGGATTCAACACAATAAGTCACTCGATAACGGCCAAGTTGTCACCAAAGACTTGTTTGAGCAATACCTTGAAGAAGAGATCCAAGTCGTTAAGCAAGAAATCGGTGAAGAGCGATTCAACAGCGGGCGTTTTGATGAAGCCGCTAAATTGATGGCGAAACTCACCACCAGTGACGAGCTGACTAATTTCTTAACCATTCCAGGTTATGACTACTTGGACTAACAGATTTTGAGTAATACCGATTAATCCTGATTAATCAACGAACAACATTAATAACCAATAACGTGAAATCAGTTTTCGAATGCAGAGAGAGATGTACTGCTGAGGAAATGGAAGACCATCGCACCCGTCGTTGACCAGAGAGTTGACACGCCGTGCACCAAAATGAGGGATAGACCATGACATTAACTCGCCGCCAACAAATCGAAGCTTTGGAAAAAGACTGGGCAACTAACCCACGTTGGAAAAACGTAAAACGTACTTACACTGCAGAAGAAGTAGTAGAACTTCGCGGTTCAATGGTACCGGCTAACACTATCGCGCAACGCGGTGCTGACAAGCTATGGTCATTGGTCAATGGTTCTTCTAAGAAAGGCTATGTGAACTGTTTGGGCGCACTGACTGGTGGCCAAGCAGTACAACAAGCGAAAGCCGGTATTGAAGCGATTTATCTATCGGGTTGGCAGGTTGCAGCGGATAACAACACGGCATCTACCATGTACCCAGACCAATCACTATACCCAGTAGACTCAGTACCTGCGGTAGTGAAGCGCATCAATAATTCGTTCCGCCGCGCAGACCAGATTCAATGGGCTGGTGGCAAGACACCGGAAGATGAAGGCGGTATTGATTACTTCCTACCAATCGTTGCAGATGCAGAAGCTGGCTTTGGTGGTGTACTGAACGCTTATGAATTAATGAAGAACATGATCGAGTCTGGTGCTGCGGGTGTTCACTTTGAAGACCAACTTGCGTCAGTGAAAAAATGTGGTCACATGGGCGGTAAGGTACTTGTTCCAACTCAAGAAGCGGTGCAAAAGCTGGTTGCAGCTCGTTTAGCTGCTGATGTGTCAGGAACCACAACGTTAGTTATTGCACGTACCGATGCTAACGCTGCAGACCTGCTTACTTCAGATTGCGACCCATACGATCGTGACTTTATCGAAGGCGAGCGTACGGCAGAAGGCTTCTACCGAGTGAAAGCGGGTATCGACCAAGCAATTTCTCGCGGTTTGGCTTACGCACCATATGCCGACCTTATTTGGTGTGAAACCGCGACACCTTGTCTAGAAGAAGCGCGTAAGTTTGCAGAAGCGATTCATGCAGAATACCCAGACCAGCTATTAGCTTATAACTGTTCGCCATCGTTCAACTGGGAGAAAAACCTAGACTCTGAAACGATTGCTAAGTTCCAGCAAGAGCTTGCGGACATGGGTTACAAATACCAGTTCATTACGTTGGCGGGTATTCACAACATGTGGTTCAACATGTTTGAACTGGCACACGCTTATGCGCAGGGTGAAGGTATGCGTCACTACGTTGAGAAAGTTCAGCGTCCAGAGTTTGAAGCTGCAGAGAAAGGCTACACGTTTGTGGCGCACCAACAAGAAGTGGGTACAGGCTACTTCGACCGAATGACAAACACCATTCAAGGTGGTAACTCATCGGTAACAGCATTAACGGGCTCTACTGAAGAAGACCAATTCTAAGCTGGGCTAGTTGGCCCCTACGAATAATAAAAACTGCGACACTTTTTGAGCGGCTTCGGCCGCTCTTTTTTTTAATCTTCGAGTTCAAGTTCTTCTGGTTCGGTATCTTCTTGCAGTTCTAGCAGGTTAATGGCGATAGAAACAAAATCGCTGTCGGTAATAATGCCAACCAACTCTCCTTTATCTACCACAGGCAAACAGCCGACTTTATGTTTTTGCATGTACTTAGCACTTTCTTTTAATCCCGCAAAAGGCGAAGCGGTCATAATGCTGGTGTGCATGACATCATTCAGTGGTGTGGCGAGTGTGTAGGAGTTTTCGGAAGGAAGTTTTTGTAAGCTAGATTCTTGTGCTGAGAGAATATCTCTTTGAGTAATGATACCAAGCAGTTGCCTGTCTGCATCTACGACTGGGATATGGCGAATGTCGAGCGCTTCCATCATGTGTTTGGCATCGGCGAGGGTATGAGAACGTAACAAGGTATGAGGGTTACGCGTCATCATGTCTTCAACCTTGATCATAGCAGCCTCCTGAGTGTTCTTATTGGTATATAACAAGCTATGTGGGTATAAATTAAATATAGTTTCTTTCCCTACGCTTAACTGGGAGCTAGTTCGTTTTTGTTGTAATTACCTTAAAAAAAGTGTGGCGAAATATGTCGTCAGAAAATGCTGTTTTTGAGGCGACTCAATACCTGCCTGTAGCACATGCAGATTTACAATATTTGACATCACAATCCTTGCTATTCAAGCAGGGAAACCTATACTAGTCGGCTGCGAAAAACTCGTCGTCTGTTTGTGACAGAATCAGTTCGACTCATCACGACATTTAGAAACCACGACAAAAGATTAGTACCATGCAAGTATCCGATTTCCACTTTGATTTACCTGATGAGCTGATTGCTCGTTACCCTCAACCAGAGCGTACTTCTAGCCGTTTATTGCAGTTAGATGGCAACAGTGGTGAGCTAAGCGATGGCACATTTACTGATGTATTGGACCAAGTCCAACCGGGTGATCTGGTGGTATTCAACAACACGCGCGTTATTCCTGCGCGTATGTTTGGCCGTAAAGAATCGGGCGGTAAACTTGAGGTTCTGGTTGAACGTGTATTGGACGAGAAAAGTATTCTTGCTCATGTTCGCTGCTCTAAGTCACCAAAGCCAGGCTCAACCATTTTTATTGGTGAAAACGACGAGTACTCGGCACAGATGGTGGCACGTCATGATGCGCTGTTTGAGCTTAAGTTTAATACTGAGCAAAATGTCCTAGCGGTTCTTGAAGAAATTGGCCACATGCCGCTTCCACCTTACATCGACCGACCAGATGAAGACTCAGACAAAGAGCGCTACCAAACCGTCTATAATGAAAAGCCGGGAGCCGTTGCAGCGCCAACAGCAGGGTTACATTTCGATGAAGCTTTGATTGAAAAAATTAAAGCAAAAGGGGTGGAGCTTGCGTATGTGACTTTGCACGTAGGCGCGGGTACATTTCAGCCAGTCAAAGTAGACAATATTAACGATCACCACATGCACGCGGAATATGTAGAAGTTCCACAAGAGGTGGTGGATGCGATCAAAGCAGCCAAGCAGCGCGGCGGTCGTATTGTCGCGGTGGGCACAACATCGGTACGCTCACTAGAAAGTGCTGCTCAAGATGCATTGAAGAAAGGCACAGAGTTGGTCCCGTTCTTTGGCGATACAGAAATCTTTATCTACCCAGGTTACGAATATCAGTTAGTGGACTGCTTAATCACTAACTTCCACCTGCCAGAATCGACACTGATTATGTTAGTGAGTGCGTTTGCAGGTTACGAAAATACGATGAACGCCTATAAGCACGCAGTAGAGAACAAGTACCGCTTTTTCTCGTATGGCGATTCAATGTTCATCAGCAAAAAAACTGACTAGCTGTCTCTTACGCTTCAATAGCTGCATTAACCGTGCTTTTGACGCGTAACATATTAAGCTAATAAGTTTTTAAAATTAATAATTTACGAGTGCTAGCAGTACGCTAGGAATATCAATGGCAAGACTATTGCATTCTCGCAGGGATAAGCGACCGCTCCTTAAGTAGGGGGATACTCCCCTAAATAAATCGTCAGACTGTTTCTCTGGCATATTGGAGGCTTCGTGAAGTTAAAGTACGAACTTAAAAAGACAAATGGTAATGCACGTCGTGGTCAACTAACGTTTGAACGCGGAACAGTGCAAACGCCAGCATTCATGCCTGTAGGTACCTACGGTACGGTTAAAGGTATGACACCGGAAGAAGTAAAAGGCACGGGTGCTGAGATTCTTCTAGGTAATACATTCCACCTATGGCTACGTCCTGGTCAGGAAGTGATGAAGATGCACGGTGACTTGCATGATTTCATGAACTGGCATGGACCAATCCTAACTGATTCGGGCGGTTTCCAAGTATTCAGCTTAGGTGCAATGCGCAAAATCACTGAAGAAGGGGTTCACTTCCGTAACCCAGTAAACGGTGACAAGATTTTCATGGACGCAGAGAAGTCGATGGAAATTCAAAAAGATTTAGGTTCTGACATCGTAATGATTTTCGACGAGTGTACGCCTTACCCGGCGACGCACGACGAAGCGAAAAAGTCGATGGAGATGTCTCTCCGTTGGGCTCAACGTTCGCGCGACCATTTTGACAAGTTAGACAACGAGAACAACCTGTTTGGTATTGTTCAAGGTGGTGTATACGAAGACCTACGTGATGTATCCGTTAAAGGCCTGACTGATATCGGCTTTGATGGATACGCAGTGGGTGGTTTGGCTGTAGGCGAACCAAAAGAAGACATGCACCGCATCCTTGAACACACGTGTCCGCAACTACCTGAAGATAAGCCTCGCTACCTAATGGGTGTTGGTAAACCTGAAGACTTGGTTGAAGGCGTTCGTCGTGGTATCGACATGTTCGACTGTGTGATGCCAACGCGTAACGCACGTAATGGTCACCTATTTGTGACTGGTGGTGTGATCAAGATCCGTAATGCGAAACATAAAACAGATACAACGCCACTCGATCCGCATTGTGACTGTTACACTTGTCAGAACTATTCTAAGTCGTACTTACACCACTTAGACCGTTGTAATGAAATCTTGGGTGCACGTCTTAACACCATCCACAATTTACGTCATTACCAACGTCTGATGGAAAGTATCCGCAGAGCGATTGATGAAGATCGCTTTGATGAGTTCGTTGAAGAGTTTTACGCTCGTCGCGACCGCGAAGTACCGCCTTTAGGTAAGTAATTGAACTGCCGCTTGGTTATGTAATAAACAGCCAAGCGGTAATTTTATAATTGTTAGGGTTTACTGATTTCTATTTTGTCGACGGCGCTCCCACTTTAGGGGCTCCAAGGCTTGAAAGTAGAGGAATTTAGCCCAAGTTATTGGACTATCAATAAAAAATAATAGAGGACGTATTAATGTTTATTTCTCAGGCTCACGCAGCAGCAGAAGGCGCACCAGCAGGTGGCGGTTTTGAAATGCTAATCATGCTTGGCATGTTTGCTGTTATCTTCTACTTCATGATCTACCGCCCTCAAGCTAAACGTGTAAAAGAGCACAAGAACCTTATGGCTTCTATGGGGAAAGGTGATGAAGTTCTAACTAGCGGTGGCCTAGTGGGCAAAATCACTAAAATCGCAGAAGACAACGACTACATCTCTATCGAGCTGAACGCGAACAACGAAGTTGTTATCAAGAAAGATTTCGTTACTGCAGTGCTACCTAAAGGTACGCTGAAGTCTCTATAAAACAGCTAGAGGATCCTCGCTGTGCTAAACCGTTATCCGTTATGGAAGTACTTGATGGTCATCTTTGCCATCGGTATCGCAGCTCTGTATGCACTTCCAAATCTCTACGGTGAAGATCCGGCAATTCAAGTTACAGGGGCGCGTGGCGCCTCTGTAGATCTGTCAACGCTGGATTCCGTCACCAATGCTCTTGAAAACGAGGGCTTATCTCATAAATCCATTGCTCTTGAAAATGGATCCATCCTTGTTCGTTTCTCTGATACTGACACGCAGCTAAGTGCTCGCGATATAATTTCTGAAGCTCTCGGCCAGGACAAAATTGTTGCGCTTAACCTCGCGCCGTCTACACCTGATTGGTTAGAGTCTATTGGTGCTGCACCAATGAAACTCGGCCTTGACTTGCGTGGTGGTGTTCACTTCTTGATGGAAGTGGATATGGACGCGGCAATGGAAAAGTTAGTTTCCCAACAAGAAGAAGCCTTCCGTAGCGAACTTCGTGAAGAAAGAATTCGTTACCGTTCTATTCGCCCTTCGGGCAAAGATAAAGTAGAAGTGCTACTTCGCAATGAAGAGCAACTTGCACAAGCGGTACGTATTCTTGAGTCAAATCATCCTGATATGACTTTTGTTGACTCAGATTCGAATGGTCGTTACTCGATTGTTGCTTCATTTACAGAGGCTCGCTTACAAGAAATTCGTAACTACGCTGTTGAACAAAACATCACAATTTTGCGTAACCGTGTAAACGAGTTAGGTGTTGCTGAGCCACTTGTTCAACGTCAAGGTGCAAGCCGCATCGTAGTTGAGCTGCCTGGTGTTCAAGATACAGCTCGTGCGAAAGAAATTCTTGGTGCAACGGCAACACTAGAATTCCGCGAAGTTGATGACAAAGCGGACTTATCTGCAGCAGCGAATGGTCGTGTACCTGCAGGTAGTGAACTTAAGCAAGATCGCGATGGTCGCCCGGTAGTGGTGAAAAAGCGCGTTATTCTTGGTGGTTCCAGCATCACTGATGCAAGCTCAAGTGTTGATGAATATGGTCGCCCTCAAGTTAACATCTCACTAGACAGTGAAGGTGGTAACAAGATGTCTGCGTTCTCACGTCAAAATATCGGTAAGCTAATGGCGACGGTATTTGCTGAGTACAAAGACAGTGGTCGTAAGACGCCTGAAGGTAAAGTCATTCTGACCAAGCATGAAGAAGTGATCAACCAAGCGACAATCCAGTCTGCACTTGGTCGTAACTTCCGTATTACTGGTATTGATTCAGCAGCAGAAGCGCACAACTTAGCACTGCTACTTCGTGCTGGTGCTTTGATTGCACCTATCTCTATTGTTGAAGAACGTACGATTGGTCCATCAATGGGTCAGCAGAATATCGATATGGGTATCCAAGCGATGATCTGGGGTATGGTTGCGGTAATGCTATTTACGCTGCTTTACTACCGTAAGTTTGGTTTGATTGCCAACCTAGCATTGATGGCTAACCTAGTATTGATTATCGGTGTGATGTCGATGATTCCGGGGGCGACGATGACGCTACCAGGTATCGCCGGTATTGTATTAACCGTCGGTATGGCGGTCGATGCGAACGTACTGATATTTGAGCGGATACGTGAAGAAATTCGCGATGGGCGTAACCCACAGCAAGCGATTCACCAAGGTTACTCGAACGCATTCAGCACCATTGCCGATGCGAACGTGACAACTCTTATCACTGCGATCATTCTATTTGCAGTCGGTACAGGTGCGATCAAAGGTTTCGCTGTGACGCTTTCCATCGGTATTTTAACTTCTATGTTTACAGCTATCGTAGGTACACGTTGTGTGGTTAACCTAGTGTACGGCGGTAAGCGCATTAAGAAATTGTCGATCTAAGGCTAGGAATTATTATGTTTCAGATTCTAAAAGCAGATAAAACGATCGACTTTATGCGTTGGTCGAAGTTCGCATTTGTCTTCTCAATCTTGATGATTGGTGCGTCTATCTTCACGCTGTCGACGAAGTGGCTAAACTGGGGACTCGACTTTACAGGCGGTACGCTTATTGAAGTGGGTTTTGAAAACCCAGCTAACCTAGAAGAAATCCGTACCGCGCTAGATGCGAAAGGCTTTGGCGATGCAACCGTACAAAACTTTGGTTCTGTGCGTGATGTAATGGTTCGTTTGCGTCCACGTGAAGACGTTGCAAACGAAACCTTGGGTAACCAAATCCTAAACGCAATTAAAGATGGTACTGGTGAGTCGGTTGAAATGCGCCGTATTGAGTTCGTTGGTCCAAATGTCGGTGACGAGCTAACGGAAGCGGGTGGCCTAGCCATTCTTGTTTCCCTCATTTGTATTTTGATTTACGTCTCGATGCGATTTGAGTGGCGTTTAGCCGCAGGTGCGGTACTCGCGTTGGCGCACGATGTCATCATCACTCTGGGTGTCTTCTCTTTGATGCAAATTGAAGTAGACCTCACCATTGTAGCGGCATTGTTGACCGTAGTAGGTTACTCGCTCAACGATACCATAGTTGTATTTGACCGGATCCGTGAAAACTTCCGTAAGATGCGTAAGGGGGAGCCTGCAGAAATCATGAACAGCTCAATTACTCAAACATTGAGCCGTACATTGATTACTTCCGGTACAACCTTGTTCGTAGTGATCGCTCTATTTACTCAGGGTGGCGCTATGATCCACGGTTTCGCGACTGCATTGCTACTTGGTATCACTGTTGGTACATATTCTTCTATCTATGTTGCATCGGCACTGGCTCTAAAACTGGGTATCCAGAAAGAGCACCTAATGCCACCGCAAATTGAGAAAGAAGGTGCAGAGTTTGATGAAATGCCATAAGGCTATTTGTTGATAAGCTCCGAAAAACCGCTAGTTTACTAGCGGTTTTTTTATGCGTGCCGTACTGAGCCATCATAATTTTTCCAAGCTCTGCTATTATGCTGGGATGATAACGAAAAAGGAGCTTTGTCATGCCTCACCTACGTTTTAGAGCTGTTGAGCCTCAAACCGTACAAGCGCTGTCCTCGTCATTAATTGATTCACTGCAGCCGCATATGGACTGCCCCCGTGAAGACTTCACTTTTGAATACATCTACTCGACGTTTTTCCACGATGGAGAGGTAAGTTCAGCTTACCCATTTGTAGAAGTGCTTTGGTTCGACCGAGGGCAAGAGACCCAAGACGCAGTGGCAAGTATTATCACACATCAAGTGCGCGGTATTATTGGGGAGGTCGTCGATGTCGCGGTTATCTTCACTGCGTTAGATGCCAAGGGCTACTATGACAATGGCGAACACTATTAGATGAAGTAAATCGGATTAAGGACTAACGACAAGGACGCGATTTTTGAAACGATTCTACAAGTACATGGCGATTTTGGTAGCACTACCTTTAGGTGCAAATGCCACGCCATGGGAACAGTTAGAGAGGCCTTCGACTCAGCCAACTGAATCGATTGGTAGCTACGCAAATGGGTGTCTAGCTGGCGCTGAAGCCTTGCCGTTAGAAGGGCAAGGGTATCAGGTAATTCGGAGTCACAGGGCGCGTTATTATGCTCACTCCGATGCTGTTGACTACATTCGTCAGTTAGGGAAGGTTGCTAGCACTCAATACCAAACCAACCTATTGATTGGCGATCTTTCTCTGCCCCAAGGCGGTCGCTTTTCATTTGGTCACTCGAGTCACCAAACTGGGCTCGATATTGATATATGGCTGCGTTTAGCCGATCAAAAGCTATCAGTTGAGGAGTTAGCTGAACCGAAAGCGATGAGTGTTGTTCACGTTTCTCAATACAAGCTCAACCAACAGAATTGGGATGAACGTCATTTCGGTATCGTCAAACAAGCGGCCTCAATTAAAAACGTGGCCAGAATATTTGTGCACCCAGTCATTAAGCAAAAGTTGTGTGATGAGGAAAGGTCTGCGGATCGTGAATGGCTTAGAAAAATTCGGCCATGGTGGGGACATTATTCGCATATGCACGTTCGCTTAACTTGCCCAGAGGGGAGTACGAACTGCCAGAATCAGTCCTTACCGCCAGAAGGGGATGGCTGTGGAGCCGAACTAGCGAGTTGGAAACCTGTCGATGAAAGTGATAATTCTAGCTTGGTTCGACCTCCAGCAAAGAAGAAAAAACCAAAGGTTATACCGGAACAGTGTCAGCTATTGCTTGAAAACAGTTGATGACTTAATCGGTAATCGTACAAAGAAAAACGCCGCTCAAAGAGCGGCGTTTCTAATTAAGCTAAACCTTGAATGATGACGAACTTTTCGAGTAGCTCTTCATCAGTTTCAATGTGATTTGGGTCTGTGATAATACATTTAGTAATTGGGCACACAGACTGACACGTTGGCTTCTCGTAATGACCTTTACACTCAGTACATAGATCGGGATCGATCTCGAAGATTGTGTCACCCATAGTGATTGCCCCATTTGGACATTCTGGGTCACACATATCACAGTTAATGCACTTATCAGTGATCAGTAGAGCCATGCTTATTTACCTGTTGGGTTACGGGTATCCTGACCTGAGTTTAGGTTACGCATTAACAGGCCGTATTCTAGGTCCATATCTTCAGGAACAGGAATGAATACGAAGTGGCCGTTTCCTTTTGCGTCCTCAATCTTCTCTGACTTGCGGTTTTCCATTGCTTCAAGTGTAAAGATTACATTGCCTTTTGGCGTCATTAGCTCAAGGCTGTCACCGACAACAAACTTGTTCTTCACTTCAACTTCAGCAAGGTCGCCACGGCGTTTGCCAGTGAATTCACCAACAAACTGTTGAGCATCAGAAACAGAGTAACCGTAGTCGTAGTTTTGGTAAGCATCGTGTGTGTGACGACGTAGGAAGCCTTCAGTGTAACCACGGTGTGCTAGGCTCTCAAGGGTACCCATTAGGTTCTCATCAAATGGCTTGCCTGCTACAGCATCATCAATGGCTTTACGGTAAACCTGAGCAGTACGTGCACAGTAGTAGAATGATTTAGTACGGCCTTCGATCTTCAGTGAGTGAACACCCATCTTAGTCAGACGCTCAACGTGTTGAACAGCACGAAGGTCTTTCGAGTTCATGATGTAAGTGCCGTGCTCATCTTCGTAAGCTGCCATCTTCTCTTCTGGGCGGTGTGCTTCAGACAGAAGAACTACTTCGTCAGTAGGCTTGCCACGACCGATAGTAGTTTCAGGACGCTCGTCTTGAACTTCAACCGCTTGCGCTTCTGTTGGGTCGAATTTCTCTACGATGTCGCCAGTGTCGTTTTCTTTGCCTTCTTCAACTTTGTACTCCCAACGACATGCGTTAGTGCATGTACCTTGGTTAGGATCGCGTTTGTTGATGTAGCCAGACAGTAGGCAGCGGCCAGAGTAGGCCATACATAGAGCACCATGTACGAATACTTCTAGTTCCGTTTCAGGACAGTGCTCACGAATTTCTTCGATCTCTTCTAGAGAAAGCTCACGAGACACAATCACACGCTCAACGCCGTTTGCCGCCCAGAACTTAACCGTTGCCCAGTTTACTGCGTTCGCTTGAACAGACAGGTGAATTGGCATATCAGGGAAAGCTTCACGAACCATCATGATAAGGCCTGGGTCAGACATGATTAGTGCGTCAGGGCCCATCTCAACAACCGGTTTAAGGTCACGGATGAAGGTTTTTAGCTTTGAGTTGTGCGGTTGGATGTTACATACCACGTAAAGCTTCTTGCCTTGTGCATGAGCTTCGTTGATACCAATTTGTAGGTTTTCGTGGTTGAACTCGTTGTTACGTACGCGAAGGCTGTAACGAGGTTGGCCTGCGTATACCGCGTCTGCGCCGTAGGCAAATGCGTAACGCATGTTTTTAAGGCTACCCGCTGGTGACAGTAGCTCTGGTACGAATGCTTTCTCAGTAGTCATGTGTAATTCTCTTAGTCTGATCTCAAGTCAGGCCTATTCCACCATATGGAATAGGGGCGCAAATTTTACGCCAAAATGTGACCTGTGACTAGGAGAAGTTCATTTAGCCAGCATCGCGCACCAACAAAAACGCCCTCTTGAAGAGGGCGCTACTTATTCTGATGTGCACTGCTTAAGCGTTCGGGTGAGGAAGGCCGCCTAAGTTCTCATACAGGTTTGGTAGGAATGCGCTTAGCTCTCCACACATTAACGAGAAGTCTGCGTCGAATCGAGCCGCAGGATCTTCACGTGGGATATCATCATTCTGATCTTTTAAATCATCAGCAAATTTCAAGCGTTTGATGCTTCCATCTTCTGCCAGAAGAAACTCGATACGCTCCTGCCAGTTAAGAGCAAGTTTAGTCACCACTTTGTCTGCTTCGATATGATTCTGAATTTCATCAGCAGTTAACTCTTGCTTCTTACAGCGAATAACGCCGCCATCTTCCAATACCGACTTGAGCTCTGCTTCGTCGAGCATTTCGATACCTTGCGGAGTGGTGCCTGTCTTAACCCATTCTGTAAGTGTTGTTTCGACCGCTTGCTCTGGAATTGCTGGTACCACAGGTAGGCTACCCATTGTTTTACGTAGTAGCGCCAATACATCTTCAGCTTTTTTGTAGCTGCTCGCATCTACCAAAATGAATCCTTCTTTAGGTAGGATGAGAACAAAAGTATGGTTACTGCGGCTGAATGCACGTGGCAGCAAGTCGATGATGATGTCTTCTTTTAGAGTGTCTTTTTCTTTTTTCTTTAATGGGCGACCTTCTTCAGCTTCCATCACTTCAACTTTGGCTGCAAGTGAGTCTTTGATAACTGAAGCAGGTAGCATTTTTTCTTCACGCTTAGCACAGATAAGAATGCGGTTTTCAGACACATGAGTCATCATGTCGCCGTGTTTACCCATTGCTGCTACCCAGCCAAACTTTTGCTTGTCTTGGCTGCCACAAGGAGTGAAACGGAACTCTTCAAGTTGCTTCTCTAGCTGGTCTGCATTGAATTCGATATCGCGATTAAAGCGATAAACCAGACAGTTTTTAAACCACATATTTCTTCTCTAAGCCGGAATTAAGGAGCCAATCATAGGCAATTTTCGAACGTATGTCTTATCTCAATTTCAAAATATCGCAATGAAATTCGAGAGAAAGTTATATGAAAATTTGTTTTCAAAGGTCACAAAAGTGTCATAATTAGTAGTGATAATGCCTACAGTTGCAAAGGGATACTCCCTGTTTATCAAAGTTTAAACATAAGGTTATTCAGATATGTCTAGAAGGATTCTGGTTGTTGAAGATGAAGCACCAATTCGCGAGATGTTGTGTTTTGTACTTGAGCAGAAAGGTTACCAAGCCGTAGAAGCGGAAGACTACGATATGGCTGTCAACAAATTGGCCGAACCCTTCCCTGATCTGGTTTTACTAGATTGGATGCTACCAGGCGGTAGTGGAATCAACTTTATTAAACATATGAAACGTGAAGAGCTGACTCGCAACATCCCTGTGGTAATGCTAACAGCTCGCGGTGAAGAAGAAGATAAAGTCCGTGGCCTTGAAGTGGGCGCTGATGACTACATCACGAAACCTTTTTCACCGAAAGAGCTTGTGGCTCGCTTGAAAGCGGTGATTCGCCGAGTAACGCCAACGGCACTCGAAGACATCATTGATGTACAAGGCCTAAAGTTGGACCCTGTATCTCACCGTGTAACAGCAAATGATCAGCCGTTAGACATGGGGCCTACCGAGTTTAAGATGCTGCATTTCTTCATGACTCATCAAGAGCGCGTGTACAGCCGTGAGCAACTGCTGAACAATGTTTGGGGCACAAATGTTTACGTTGAAGATCGTACGGTTGACGTTCATATTCGTCGACTACGTAAAGCGCTCGAAGCTGCTGGACACGATAAACTGATTCAAACCGTGCGTGGTGCCGGTTACCGTTTCTCTACTAAAGCTTAATCCAGCGCAAAGGAATTGAATTCGAGGAACTGAATGGTTGAAAGGTTAACCTGGAAAAAGCTGGCCTGGGAGCTGGCTTTTTTTTACACCCCTTGGGTGATTATTGGCTGGATATTCGGATACATGCCGTGGTTGCTTCTCGCTGCCACGGTTTTGCAGCTTGTGTGGCATCTACATAACCAGATGCGTCTCTCGGCCTGGTTGTGGGATGAAAAACGCCTGACACCACCATCGGGTTCGGGAAACTGGGAATCTCTGTTTAACGGTATCTATCGTTTGCAGCAGCGCCAGCGTAAGAAGCGCAAAGAACTGACTAACCTAATTCGCCGTTTCCGTAACGGTGCAGAATCACTGCCGGATGCGGTGGTTGTATTCCGGAGTGAAGGTAACATCGTATGGTGTAACAAGCTTGCTCAGCACCTGTTGGGCTTTCGTTGGCCGGATGACTCAGGCCAGCCGATTTCCAACTTGATTCGCACGCCAGACTTTATCAAATACCTGAATAAACAAGACTTCTCCGAACCGCTAGAAATGCGCTCTCCGTTAAACGTTGAACGTATGCTGGAACTACGTATCGTGCCTTACACCGAGGGTGAGCATTTGATGGTAGTGCGCGATGTCTCTCAGCTAAAACAGCTAGAAGGGATGCGCAGAAACTTCTTCGCCAACGTATCTCATGAACTCAGGACACCAATGACTGTGCTGCAAGGCTATCTGGAGATGACTGAAGATCCAGATATGATTGTTGGCCCTATGTGGACCAAAGCGCATGGTGTGATGACAGAGCAGCTAAACCGCATGAATAGTTTGGTGAATCAGCTACTGACGTTATCAAAGATTGAAGCGGCGCCAATGCATGAGCTGGAAGAAGTGGTAAATGTACCCGCAATGCTAGAAGTGTTAGAAAAAGAAGCGTCCAGCCTGAGCGGCGATCTGGGCCATAAACTCGAATTTAATATCGACAGCAGCTTGCGTGTATTAGGTGATGAAGATCAGCTGCGCAGTGCAATTTCTAACCTTGTTTACAATGCAGTCAAGTACACCCCTGCAGGAGCAGACGTGAAAGTACGCTGGTTCCAAACCGCGCAGGGTGCTTGCTTAGAAGTCGAAGACAGTGGGGATGGTATTGAACCTCAACACTTACACCGCCTAACGGAGCGTTTCTACCGAGTCGATAAAGCGCGGTCGCGAGATACTGGCGGCAGTGGTCTTGGGCTTGCTATCGTGAAGCATGCGCTTACTCACCACGATTCACACCTAGAAATTCACAGTGAAGTTGGCGTTGGCAGTAAGTTCTCTTTTGTTTTGCCTGCTCGCTTACTCGTAAATTAATTGGAGTAGGTGGACGATGGTTATTGAATTAGCTCGAAAAGCTTATTTGGCAATATTTTGCAGTTGCTTGCTGAACATGGGCTCAGCTCAAGCTCAGCAGCTTGTGCCGTACCAGAAAACCTCTGGCGTGTCTGGCAGTATCTTGTCGGTAGGCTCTGATACGTTGGCGGGTATGACGACGCTTTGGGTGGAAGAATTTAAAGCGCTCTACCCAAGTGTGAATGGTCAAGTACAAGCTTCGGGTTCGTCGACCGCTCCTCCGGCTCTGACTGAAGGTACCGCTCAGTTCGGCCCAATGAGCCGACCTATGCGTAAACGTGAAATTGAAGCGTTTGAGCGAGAGCATGGCTATAAGCCAACCGAGCTTAGAGTCGCCATTGATGCGATCGGCGTGTTTGTGCATCGAGATAACCCCATTCAAGGCCTCAACTTTGATCAGTTAGACGCTATATTCTCTGTGACTCTCCGTTGTGGTGCGACAGAGCCAATTCAAACTTGGTCCCAATTGGATATCGACTTTGATTGGGCGAAGCGTGGCATGCAATTGTTTGGACGTAACTCTGTTTCTGGCACGTATGGGTATTTTAAAAAGAATGCGCTGTGTGGCGGGGACTTTAAGAATAACGTCAACGAACAGCCGGGTTCTGCATCGGTTGTTCAATCTGTTGCATCGTCAATCAACACCATTGGCTATTCTGGGGTTGGTTATCAAGTCTCTGGCGTTAAGCTCATTCCTATTGCGAAACAGGGCAAGGAATACATCCAGCCAAGCCAGAAAAATATCTTATCTGGTGAGTACCCACTTTCACGCTACCTTTACGTATACATCAATAAGCACCCAAGCAAACCATTGTCTCCAATCGAGCGTGAGTTTATTCGCTTCATTTTCTCGGAGCAGGGGCAGGCGCTGGTGGAGAAAGATGGCTACGTACCGATTTCAGGTGAAATTGCACAGCTAGAACTAGCGAAAGTGGGCATTCGCTAACTCAGTAACCAAATGGTAGGTCGTTTTCTAGAATACGAGTTGCCAGCCCGCGTTGCTCCAGTATTCTTGTTCTGTTTGTAAGTCGGCACTAAGTAGACGGTTATTGTTGAGCCACTCTGAATCATCACAGGAGAGGTGCCACGACTCTTCGTCTATGGATAAAGTTAGATTAGGCAAAGGTGCTTCGCTACGTTGACCATTAATGACGATAGCTAAACGAAGAATCCGAATCAGCCCTAGAATGTGTTTCTTCTTAAACAGGGAGAACTCTTCCATTTCATGTAGCTTGAGCGCTTTACGCTGAAAGCGAACGAGTATTGCCAATACCTGCTGCTGCTCTCGGTTAAATCCAGGCATGTTGGTGTGTTTGAGTATATAAGCAGAGTGGCGATGGAAAGCTTGTAAACTTATACTAAGCCCAACTTCGTGTAGCAGGGCGCTCCATCGAAGTAAGTCGAACAGCTGGCTGCGGTGTCTAATTCCTAAAGTGGGGTGAACTTGCTGCAAAAATAGTTGTGCACTTTGGGCGACGTTTTCTGCGTGAGTGAGGTCGACTAAGTGTTTGGCTGCGAGGTTTTCAGTGGTGCGCATACGAATGTCGAGACGTTGAAAGCGGTCTTCCATTTCATAGAGTAAACCTTCCCGTAGGGCGCCCTCTGAGTAATGGAGTTCTTTAATTTTTAAAGACTTAAATGCAGCTCGAAGTATTGCAACCCCAGCTGCGAATACTGGCTTTCTTTCTGGCGTTAAACCCTCTAGAGCAATGTCGTCAATTAAGCTCCATTCACAGAGTTTGTCTATCAATGTATCTAGGCGTTTGCTGTTAATCAGCCCGTCTTCAAAACCTAACCCTATTAGTACTTCGCGTATGGCTTTTATTGTTCCCGATGAGCCGATAGCGATATCCCAGCCTTTACGTTTATATTGAGCTGCCAGTGTTTCAAGCTTTTGCTCCGCAGCTAACGTCGCTTTGGCAAAGTTTTTAGCGGTCAGCTTCTCGTTAGAGAAGTATCGATTGGTGTAGCTGACGCATCCCATCTGCTTACTGTTGACCAATTGCGCTTCGAAGCCGTGACCAATAACCAATTCGGTACTGCCGCCGCCTATATCAATCACTAATTTGGACGTCGATTCTGGTTGAGTATGTGCGACTCCCATGTAAATTAGGCGAGCTTCTTCAACACCGGGAATTATTTCAATAGGGAAGGGAAGCACATCACGTGCCCTGAGCAAAAACACATGACTATTGTTTGCGCGGCGCAAAGTGTGGGTTGCAGCAATACGGACATTCGAAGCTTCAAAGCCATTGAGGCGTTCGGCAAACATGGCTAAACATTCGAGCCCACGTTCTATCGATGCATTGTCGAGGTTCATCTGGCTGTCTAAGCCAGAAGCGAGGTGAACTCGCTGTTTATGTCGACTCACCAGTTGCAAGTCTTGGCCGACGACTTTTGCTACTACCATGTGGAAGCTGTTTGAGCCTAAGTCGATGGCGGCGATATCTCGAATGTCTGTTTGCTGGGTCATTTATGGTTGCTGTTTTTGTTGCCGATTGTGTTTCTCTATATGCTTAAGATAGTTGTAAATAGCGAGCTGTGAACGAACTTTTTTACGATTTCCTCTCGGCACATAGGTATTACTCATCTCTTTATCGATCCAACGTGCTTTGACGGTGTCGGTAAAGTGAATCTCGATGATATCGATAATTCTCTGTTTAAGGCGAGGGTCATTGATTGGAGTTGCTACTTCGATCCGGTGATCTATGTTACGCGTCATCCAATCTGCCGAAGAGATATACACGAGTGGGTCGCCACCGTTGTGGGTGATTATCACTCTAGGGTGTTCTAAAAAGCGATCGACAATACTGATGATTTTGATGTTGTCGCTGACCCCTTCTACTCCTGGAACTAAAGAGCACATGCCGCGCACGATCATTCGTATTTTTACTCCTGAGCTGCTCGCACCATACAGTTTGTTGATCATTCCCTTGTCGACTAAGTTGTTCACTTTCAAGGTTATCTCGGCTTTTTTCCCTGCTTTTGCCGCGGCAATCTCTGTGTCGATTAAGCGGTAGAGTTGTTTGCGTGAGTTGCGCGGCGAAACAATCAGCTGGTTAAACTTAACTGGCCGATACGGGTTCTCAATATAGCCGAATACATGACGTACTTCGTTGGTTACTTCCGGTGATGCAGTTAGCAGCGCAAAGTCGGTATAAATACGCGCGGTTTTTTCATGGAAGTTGCCAGTACCAATATGGGCGTAACGAGTGATTTGCTCTCCCTCGCGGCGGCTAATTAGGAGTAACTTGGCGTGTATTTTTAGTCCGGGCGCGCCAAAAACAACGTGGACACCTGCTTCGGTTAGCAGCTTTGCCCACTCAATATTGGCCTCCTCATCGAAGCGAGCTTGTAGCTCAACCACGACAGTGACGCTTTTTCCGTTGTGCACCGCATCAATTAACGTGTTCATCAAGCGAGAGTCTTTGGCGACTCGGTAAATGTTGATTTTTATACTGATGACCTTTGGGTCAAATGAAGCTTGGCGTACCAGTTCGGTGATATGTTCGAAAGAGTGATAAGGGTAATGCAGCAATATGTCTTGATGACGAATGGCTTCAAAATGGTTATTGAACCCATCAAAGTCTGCACACTTCATTGGTGGTAAGGGTTTGTTTTCTAAGTAATCCCGACCAACATTAGGAAAGCCGATGAAGTCTTTAAAGTTGTGGTAGCGGCCACCGGGAATCAGACTATCGTAATTGGAGATTTGCAGCTTGTCACATAGGAACGTCAGCATCTCTTCGGGCATTTCACGCTGGTATACAAATCGAACTGGCATTGCCGTTAAGCGCTGGCTAAGGCCCTCCGACATCTGCTCCAGTAAGCTGTGTTCGACTTCGTTACTTAAATCGTATTCCGCATCACGGGTCATTTTCATCGCGTAACTGTTAAGCTGATAACCATCGAAGAAACCGCTAAAAAGATCATCGAGGCAATAACGAATGATGTTATCGAGCAAAATGATGGTCTTACGCCGTTTGCCTTTTTGCTCTGGCATCATTACAAAGCGAGGGAGATGGTTGGTTGGTATCTCCACAATGGCGTACTGACGATGATCGTCTTTACGCAACTCCACCGCCAAGTAGGCATACTCATCTTTAAGAAACTGCAACAAATCGATGTCATCATTCATCATAAGTGGAGTGACGTGGGGCAAGACTTGCTTGCGGAAGTACTTTTTTACCCACTTTTGCTGTGTTTCGGAGAGCTGAGTTTCGTTGACAAGAAAGATACGTCTTCGTGCCATTTCGAGAATTAACTCATTATAAACCTCATCAAAATCTTGATTCAGTTTCAGCGCCTTGGTTTGCATTTTGATGAGTAAGTGCTTGGAATTGTCGTTTCCACCACGTTCTTGGTTGATCAGAATTCGACGTTTTACATCGGAAAAGCGAACCTTATAAAACTCATCTAGGTTATTGGAAAATATACCTAAAAATCGCACGCGTTCGATCAAAGGGACCGATTTGTCGGCCGCTTCTTGTAGGACTCGCTCGTTAAACGAGAGCCAGCTCAGTTCCTTTTCGATGTACAGTTTTTCAGCACTCATACCTTACCTTAGTTCCTTGCGATGGTTCGCGTGTGCGGTGGGTTCCAAAAAATATCAGGTAATGAACGGTAATTTTTTACTATGACAGTTTTATTACGTGTTTATTGTTGTATTGTTTTCAGTTGTTTAATGCGATCTGTAATATAATTGTCACCTAAACGAAATAATATAACCTTGGGCAAGAATAGGTAGAGACACACATGGCAAAAGCCGAATTTTCATTAAAAGAACGAGATAGAAAACGATTGATTAAAGATCGTTTGGTTCGTCTTGCGGTGACTTGCGGTGGTGTGGGTGTGTTGGCCGCCTTGGTGCTGATCTTTATCTACCTCGCTATGGTTGTTTTGCCACTTTTCTCTGACGCTAAAATTGAAACTGGTTTTGCCAATCAAACTATTTCAACATCAAGCCCTATGGCTATTGGCGTCGACGAATATGGCCAGCATGCGTACGTACTCTCTAAAGAGGGTAAAGTTGACTTCTGGACGCTGAACGGAAAAAGTCAGTCACCTCTCTCGTTTCCTGTCCAAGCTAATTCACCGTTGTTAGCCTCCACCGGAGATATTTCGGGTTGGTTAGCGATTGCATCTGAAAAAGGCCGTGTGTCCGTATTCAGGCCAATTTTTACTTCCTTAGTCAGCAAAGAAGGTCGAAGCTTTGCGCCAAGCGTTGAACTAGCAACACTCAATAACCTGAATTTGAATGAATCAGGGCGTGTGTTGCAAAGCTTTGATTTTGCACATAATAGTGAAGGCACGACTTTAGCGGGTTATTACCAAGATGGCGGTGTACTCGTACGTTGGGAGCAGTCTGGCTCTATTCAAGAGTATCGCTTCGCTTTGCCTTTTAATCAGCTAGATCAAATTATCTTAACGCCTGATGGAAAACAGCTCTTCTTACGGACTGGATCGGAACTGGTAGTTGCGCAGAAGCAACACGACAGATTTTCCGTTCGTGAAGTCGTTGATTTGAGTGCTGGCGCTGAAAAACACGCGGTAACGGATATTAAGCTGTTGTCAGGCGCCTACTCTTTACTTGTCACCCATCAAGATGGCTTGGTCTCTCAATGGTTCGATGTGTTGAAAGATGGGGCGCGCGAGCTGACTCATATTCGTGAATTTAAGTTAGCTTCACAGCTCAGGTTCTTATTGCCTGATACCTACCGAAAGGGTTTTTACAGCTTCTATACCAATGGCACATTGCAGAGTCACTACACGACAAGCGAAAAGCTAGTGATGTTTGAACGTGCTTACGATAAGGCTCCGTCTCTGGCTGCGATGTCGAACAATGAGCGCTTTCTTATTTCTTTGTCTGGGCAGCGTTTAGATGTGGCTGAAGTCGATAATGATTACCCAGAAATATCGCTCTCATCGTTGTGGCAAAAGGTATGGTACGAAAGTTACCCCGAGCCAGCTTATGTTTGGCAAACAACATCGGCCAGCGATGAATTTGAAGCCAAGTTTAGTTTAGTACCCATCGCATTTGGTACGCTAAAAGCAGCTGCATTCGCCATGTTGTTCGCTATTCCAATCGCAGTGTTGGGGGCGATCTACACCGCCTACTTTATGTCGCCAAGGATGCGCCGAGTGGTGAAGCCTTCAATTGAACTGATGGAAGCGTTGCCTACAGTAATCATTGGCTTTCTTGCAGGCCTATGGTTTGCCCCAATTGTTGAGACTCATTTACCTGCAGTCGTATCGCTGATGTTACTACTGCCAGTGACTATCTTAGTGACAGGAGCGCTATGGCATGCACTGCCGCGCAAATGGTTAACCCGAGTGGCCAATGGTTATCACGGGTTAATTCTAATGCCAGTGTTGGTTGGCGTTGTGACGCTAGCAATGATGTATAGCGGAGTGATTGAGGCGTGGTTGTTTGGTGGCGATATTCGAATCTTTCTTGCTGAGCACGGTATCGACTATGACCAGCGAAATGCACTAGTTGTCGGTTTTGCGATGGGCTTTGCGGTGATACCAACCATATTTACCATCGCAGAAGACGCGATATTTTCGGTTCCTAAACATCTTTCTGATGGTTCGTTAGCACTGGGTGCAACGCCTTGGCAGACCCTTATCTATGTGGTTCTTCTGACAGCCAGCCCGGGTATTTTTTCTGCCATTATGATGGGACTAGGTCGAGCGGTTGGTGAAACTATGATTGTGTTGATGGCGACGGGTAACACACCGATACTCGATTGGAATATTCTAGAGGGAATGCGCACCTTGTCAGCCACTATTGCGGTTGAAATGCCAGAATCAGAAGTTGGCAGTTCTCACTATCGACTGCTATTCCTTGCGGCGTTATTGCTGCTGGTGTTCACCTTCTTAGTGAACTCAGTGGCTGAGTGGGTGCGGCAGCGTTTGAGGGATAGGTATCGTGCACTTTAAGTTTGGTATTCTTATGACGAGTAAGTGGGTGCTCACCCATGTTTAAGTGGTTAAAGTCGGGCGCACCTTGGATTTGGCTAACCGGCGGAGCGGTAAGCATTAGTTTGCTATCTGTGATGGGCCTATTGCTTCTGATCGGCTGGAAAGGGTTATCTTATTTTTGGCCTGCACCTTTGTATCAGTGGCAAACAGAACAGGGTGACAAGTTGCTTGGCCAACTCTACGCGGAAGAGTATGTGCCTATCAACCACTTGCAAGATATGCAGGTAGAGCTTCCCTCCGAAGTAGTTGAAAAAGGGCTTATAAAACGATTTAGCATCAAAGTGGCTAACCGAGATCTTTATCCGTCTGATTTCGTTTCTTTTCTCGATATCGACTTGCGAGAAAAAACGCTACCTAGTGGCTGGGCGGTGATTGAGCGTAGCCGAAATGGCGACTTCTACGCTAAACCGGTTGGCTATGTGACTCCATCTGGTATAGCGTACGATTCAGTGACAGTGGACCTAGCCAAAGGGCTTGCTGTTGCTGAAGTGATGCATGAAGAAATCGCTCGAATTATCAGTGATGAGATCCAAGTGACTAGCAGAGGGCTAGAGCGATTAAGATTAGCTAAACGCAAGCGAGAACTGAATGGACAATTAGATGAGCAGTTTCTCGAAAATCATCAGAAGGCCAAACAGAAGCTGGAATCCTATTTAGCGATCTCTGAATCTCGATTGGATGATCTACGAGCGGAATTTAGTCAGCAGGCTCTATTAGTCGAGGATATTACCGGGCAAACGAAACAAATCCCGCTAAGCCAAATCTTAGATGTGTGGTATCCAAATCAAATGGGCTTTGGCGACAAGGTGTCTCATTGGTTCAAACAAGTTTGGAAGTTCTTGTCGGACAACCCTCGAGAGTCTAACTCTGAAGGTGGCGTATTTCCTGCGATATTTGGTACCGTTTTATTGGTTATTATCATGTCGATTATCGTGATGCCTCTTGGGGTTGTCGCCGCGATCTATCTTCATGAGTATGCAAAGAATAATGCCTTCACTCGAGTAATCCGGGTTGCAGTTATTAACTTGGCGGGTGTTCCTTCAATTGTATATGGTGTATTCGGCTTGGGCTTCTTCGTTTATACCTTAGGTGGCTCGATTGATACCCTATTGTATTCAGAGCGCTTACCTGCTCCGACATTTGGTACACCAGGGCTGTTATGGTCGGCTCTGACGCTCGCTGTATTAACCTTGCCAGTCGTGATTGTTTCAACAGAGGAAGGGCTTAGCCGAATTCCAGGTTCGGTACGTCATGGTTCATTGGCCCTCGGTGCTACTCAGTTCGAGACGTTATGGCGGATTGTGTTGCCAATGGCGAGTCCTGCAATCATTACGGGCTTAATATTGGCTGTTGCTCGTGCGGCTGGAGAAGTGGCGCCATTAATGTTGGTTGGGGTAGTGAAGTTGGCTTCCAGCCTTCCAGTCGATACTCAGTTCCCGTTTATACACTTAGAGCGTAAATTCATGCATCTAGGCTTTCATATCTATGATGTAGGCTTTCAAACGACTAATATTGAAGCAGCAAGGCCATTGGTTTATGCCACATCGTTTTTGTTGGTAACAGTAATCGTCGGGCTAAACTTAACAGCTATCAGCATTCGTAATAATTTACGAGAAAAATACCGTACTTTAGGGCAAGACTAATCATGTTTTCTGTCGATCAAACGTTAGGCTACGAGCCGCCTCTTGATGTAAATAATCTAAGTGATGACGAGACAGCCATCTCGATCGAAGGGCTTAACTTGTTCTATCAAAACGCCCAAGCGCTGAATGACATCTCAATGCGAATTCCGAAAGGTCAGGTCACCGCATTTATCGGCCCTTCAGGCTGTGGTAAGTCTACCTTGTTGCGTTGCATCAATCGTATGAACGACTTAGTGGAAGGTTGCCGTGTTGAAGGAAGGGTGAACTTACACGGCAAAAATGTTTACCATCCAGATGTCGATGTGGCGACTTTGCGCCGTAGGGTTGGCATGGTATTCCAGCGTCCAAACCCTTTCCCCAAGTCGATTTATGAGAACGTAGTCTATGGCCTTAGATTGCAAGGCATAAAGAACAGCAGAACGCTTGATGATGCCGTTGAAAGCTCACTCAGAGCAGCGGCATTGTGGGATGAAGTAAAACATCGTCTACATGAAAATGCGTTTGGTTTGTCCGGTGGTCAGCAGCAACGTTTGGTGATTGCGCGGGCTATTGCTATTGAACCGGAAGTATTGTTGCTCGATGAGCCAACATCGGCACTGGATCCTATTTCTACGTTGACAATTGAAGAGCTGATTAACGATCTCAAAACCAAATATACCGTAGTGATTGTCACCCATAACATGCAACAGGCGGCGAGGGTGAGTGACCATACGGCATTTATTCACATGGGAACCTTGATCGAGTACTCAGATACAGACTCCATTTTTACTTCACCATTGAAAAAACAAACGGAAGACTACATTACTGGTAGATATGGCTAGGTTTGTTAGTCATATTTGATATCGCAGTTTGGTACTTATCCAGTATGTGATTTTTCCTTTTAATCAGCAAAAGAGACTCACTTTATTTATGAATTTTGGGCGCCATATTTCAGGTCAGTTTAATGTCGAGCTTGAATCGATTCGTACCCACGTACTGACGATGGGGGGATTGGTCGAGCAGCAACTTTCGTTTGCTATGCAAGCGCTGCACAAAGAAGATATTGAGCTGGCGAGAAAGGTGGTACGCGACGACCATAAGGTCAACGCAATGGAAGTCTCTATCGATGAAGCATGCACGCGAATCATTGCGAAAAGGCAGCCAACAGCAAAAGACTTACGCCTCATCATGGCGATCATTAAAACGATCACTGACCTAGAGCGTATTGGTGATGTTGCCACTAAGATTGCTTATGTTGCTATCGAAAGCCCTGCTTCAAAAGAAACGCAGTTTCATGTTTCTTTGGAGCCGCTTTGCCGTCAAGCCATCACCATGCTTCATCAAGTGCTCGATGCATTCGCTCGCATGGACGTAGATTCTGCGGCAGAAGTACATAAACTCGATGACAAGCTCGATGCTGAATACGAAGCGGTTATTCGCCAGCTAATGACCTACATGATGGAAGACCCAAAGAACATTCCTAGTATCCTGCAAGTGATGTGGTCAGCTCGCGCCATTGAACGCGTGGGAGACCGTTGCCAGAATATCTGTGAATACATTATCTACTTTGTGAAAGGTAAAGATGTTCGCCACTTGGGCGAACAGAGTATTGATGATGTGCTTCGTTAGGAAAGGCTGGTGGCGTTTCTCGTAGGAAAACTTAGGGCCAAACGATCTAGAAAAAAGTGACTGTACTATCAATAGTTGTATGAAAAGGTAAATCCTAGGAAATTATGTCCAGCATTTCTATATGTCAATGTTCCGTTTGAGTAGTGTCTAAAGTAAAGCTCTAAGTTTATACGACCAGTTGCTAGGCCAACAAACACTTTTTGCCCAAAAGTAAACTTGGAACTAATCCTATGAGTCGATTTTGATTTTATATAGCCCCCTAAGCCAGCTCCAGCATAAAAATTTTGGCTATAGAATAAAAATACATCCTGGGAAGCACCTGCAATGAATTGATTGTATTGGCTTAAATCTTCACTTTCATTTGTACTATATTCTCCTCCGACAAACCAACTTACTTCTATATTTCTTCGACCTGGTAACCTGAAAAATTGGTTGGGCTGACTGTATTGTAAATTGATATCGTAGAGCTCTTCCAGACCATCACTACGTGAGCTTATTCCACTGGAAATGGAAAATTGATTTTGGTTTCCACTAAATGCTAAAACACTGTTTGGTATTAATAGAAAAATAACAAGGGAAGAGTGGCTGAATCTCTGTAATAATTCATTTTCTGAAGATTTAATTATGGCATTTAAGTAGTTCATGTATCTTATTGTTACTAGTCTTTGGGAGCTCATTATTTTAAGCCCGATCAAAGTGATGGGGCTCTATCAAAAAAGGAAAAATTAGAAAGAAATACCAGCACTAACGCCCATTGAGGATTGTTTATCATGGATTAGTGATAGGTTTTCATAACTGTAGTATAAATCTATAGTCAGCATACTGAAGTTAAATCCTATGGAGTGTTTCGTATCGAACCGTTCTAATTCTTTAGTGTTAGCTTCGATGTCTCCACGGTAGTAAAAAGAAGATGTTAACGGTTTAAGGTAACCTAGCTTTACAGTTAGATAGTCTTCATCTGGTGCAAGTTCTCCAGGGGAGATTAGACTATACCCAAATTTTTCCACATTATAGTTTACCCCTAGGTTGTAAACTCCTCCGTTTGAGCCATCCATAAGAAAGTCACCTCCAAACTTAATAACTGAATGGCTAACGTATCCATCGTTGGTTGCGCCTCCCCAGCCCGGTTCGGTATACTTGAATCTAATTTTTGTTTCTTCAAGTGAGGCATTTAGAGTAATATAGTGAAAGTTCATCTTTGAATATATATTATAATTATAATCCTCCTCAGAACTATCTGAAAACTCTTGCGTGCTTCCACTTTCAAACCCTAGGGAAATATTTGGAATGAATAAATTAATTGCCCCACCAAAGGTTAAATCATTGTCAAGTTCATCATCTGTTTGAACAGCATAGTCTACATATAATTTTGATTGATTATTTCGAATGTCACCTGAATGATACTCTTGTGAATATGCGGAATAAGATACGGGGAAACATATTAATAATAATAAAATCTTTCTCATTGGAGTTACCTTACGATAGGTTGAATATAAATAGGTTATATTTCGATTGTTTTAATAACCAACTAATCTACTCTAAAATTTATTCAGAAATAAAAATGCCCTATAGCTACAGGGCATAGTTGAAATCATCGAACGATGTTTGATGGTTGTACTAGAAGCGGTAACCGAATGTTAGAGACAGACTATTTAGCTCAACCCCCTCTGCTGGTTCAGTCATATCGTATCGAGCATCGGCGTAGAAATTATCAGCAATGTAAGTACGCAAGCCTAGACCTAGCAAAAGTGAAACTTCTGACTCTGAGTGTGAGCTATCTTCATAAGATTGTTCAAAATTACTATGAGCAACACCTACTGCTGCATATGGTTTGAATGCGAAATTGCCTGCAGGGAAAGTGTAACCAGCTTCGATATCGGCTTTAAACTGAGGTGCCTTTATTTCAAACCCATTTTCTTCTTTGCTTGCTGTTACATAAGAGACGTTAGCAGCTAAAATAGGGTTGAGTTCGAATCCGTATTCTAGTTTAAGCCCCATATCCAGACTGTCATCTGATTCACCGGCAGTGACAGAGGTATTATTTACACCTAGGCCGATACGGTGATGTGGGCCTGAATTAGCCATAACAGCTGTAGAAAAAAGGGAAGCAGCGATTAAAGTGAATACTACAGTTTTCATTATTACTCCGGTTGTTTTAACTCAGTATTGAGTTTTTAGTTAATTTTTTACATCGGAGATATTAAGAAAAGAGTGTGCTTACCGACTAAACGTAATTACTTATGATAGTGATAACTGGTAGTTATTATAGGTTTGCTTTTGTTCTTCGAGGATCTCGCTCACAAGTTTATTTATCCACACTAAGAGTGGAGCGTTTCGGTTCTTGTAGTGGCTGAAACATACTATTGGTATATCTACTGGTTTACCTTGAACTTCGGCTGTTATTGCTTTTAGCTCGGGGAAGTTTTGAATGGGAAAGAGGTCGGTCATTGGCATCAACAGGTTACTAGTCTTAAGCATTTCAAGGCATGTTAAAAGGTCGTCGCTCCTAAAGTGCACTTTTGGCTCGACTCCATGTTCTCTTAAGGTCTTTACTGTTGGGCTGTTCTTGCCGTTCCATCCAGGAATGACAAATGAAGCAAACTCGTAATTATTAAATTCGTAAGGCGTTATAGACTTTTTTTTGATTGGATGATTTTGTCTCATTACCACACATCCTCTAGCTATCGCGATCTCTGAGGTGTGAAGGCTTTTCGAGGTTTTTGTTGTATGGTAGCCGTAGCTTAATAAAGCTTCCCCATTCTCAACTTCTGTTAAAGTAGAGTGTGAAGATGTCACAAGTTCTAAGGTACATTTAGGTGCAAATGACTTCATCCTAGTTAACAGTTTTACAGCAAGTACATTAAGAATTACTGGTGACACTGCGATTCTAATATTTATGTCTAATTTGCTAGGGTCAAATGGTTCGACCTCATTTAGAGTTACCGATAGCTGTTCAAAAGAAGGGGATAGCTTCCGTGCCAGCTCAATACTAAATGGGGTTGGTTGTAACCCTGTACGTACCTTGACAAACAGTTCATCGTCAAAGTGGTGGCGCAATTTTAGTAACGATTGACTTATTGCTGGCTGGGAGATGCACAGCTGCTCGGATGCTTTACGCATATTGAGCTCTCTTGACAGGACAAGGAACGTTTTAAGCAAGTTTAAATCTAAGCTTAAGAAGCGGTCTTTCTTTGGCATCTAAGTTACTGAGGTTATTATTGGTTGCGTGAAATAATTCAGCAGAATATATGCCAGTATAAGAGTTTAGCCAGATAACTGTTACTGATAAGTCAAGGTTTCTCCCCTTTTCGTGTAAAGCTAAAAGGGGAGAAACCATTAATTATTAACAGGTTACATAAGTTAAATAAGCTAACAGCTTTAAGTGTAAACCTTTGTAAACAATGGTCTTGGTTACAAAGTAAGGTGTATCTCAGTCAATTATATGACATGGTTACTTTGCTCCGGTCTTAGGTATGTTAAAAGCGTAGCGTAAGCCCAGTACTTAGCATCGCGGAAGTATTGTAAGGCAAGTGAGTGTTATCTCTGTCTAGGTAGTTGAGCTCACCAGTTATTCTCATACCTAAGTTGGGTGTAAACATTCGAACCCAAGAGAAAGCCGCACTTGCGCCGTAAGTTGAGCGATACTCCTGATTGCTAGAAATTACGTTGGTTTTGGTCCCTTCATATTCTGCAAGTCCCGCTTCTAATTGAATAGCGACACCTTCACTACCCATAAAAGGACCAAGAAATGGTGTGGTTTTTAATTTGTATTGGCCGCCAAAACGATAGGTTTTAATTCGCTCTTTGGTATCGAAAAAACCAAACGAGCTATGACCAAAACTTGCATATGCCGCATCAAGTCCAACAGCGTTGGCAAAGCCGAATTGAATCTCGCCACCAGGATCATCGAGAAAGGAATAAGGCCCGAGTTTAACCGCGGGTGATAAGTGGATAGTTTGAGCAGACGCCAGCGTAGGCAGAAAAATGGCTAGTGCGAGGAAATACTTTATCATTGGGTGACCGTATTGGGTTGGAAGGAAGCCATCCTTGGCTAGAGCAATTTAGAATAGGTAACCGACGGTCCAAGAAAACTGGTCGAAATCTGCGTTACCCCATAAATCACCATCGAATCCGGCATAGTCGAAGCGAATATCTGAGTAGATATGTCGGCCAATTTCACCACGAACACCAAACCCTAAAATAAGGCTGTTCTCGTTCCATTTGTACCCAATCTGCTCAATGCTCACTTCTTCGTTATAACGAGCTATACCGATCGCGGCGTAAGGTTTTACATTGAAACTATCCAATATAAACTTGTAGCCAATATCGGTATCTAGTTTGAAAGTTGAACCATCTAGTTTGAAGGTGTTAACTCCGTCAGTCGCACTGTCTTTATTCTTGCCATATGACACATTTAGACCGACGATACGATTAACTTCATAGCCATATTCTAGCTTCAAACCGTTTCCCCAATCTCCAGATGCAGAAGCTTCAAGAAAGTCGACAGAAGTTTTTGTGTAACCTAATCCAACACGATGTTGGCTCTCAAAACTGTTAGCTAACGTGGTGGCAGATAAAAGGGAAGTGGCGATTAATGCGGTAAGTGCTGCTTTCATTATTTACTCCCTTAGCATGAGTTATGTTCTTTCCTTGAACTCATCTAAATCCTGTGGAGCAAATATTAATTGTGCTAGCGGACGTTTTCTAAACAGAGTTTCTTATTTAGATGATAAGTAGTGCTTATTATATGCTTCTATTTGACGTTTAAAGATATCTTGCATCAGTTCCTGTAGCCATTTTACTAGAGGGCTATTTCGATTCTTAGTGTGACAATAGCTTGATACGCTAAGCTGGGGTATTGAACCATCAACTTCCACGCTTATCGCTCTTAAATCGGGGTAGTTTTGTAGTGGAAATAAGTCGGAGTGAGGCATGTACATATCTGAATGCCTAGTAACATCAATTGCTGCTGAGATAACTTCAGTGCGAAAACCAATCTTAGAAGCTCCCCCTCGTTTGTTCATTATATCTTCAGCAACGCTGTGGTTATCGTTCCAACCAGGAACAATCATTGAGACGATGTCATAACCCTTAAAGTCTTCTGGTAACGCGAACTTTTTATTTACGGGGTGATTTTTTCGTACAATGACTTGCCCAGATAGATTAACTAGATGACTCGTATAAATATCTTTAGGGTGGTTCATGTCGTAATGAACCCCTAAAAAAGTATTACCTTTTTGAATATCGCTATAAGTTGAGTGATTCCAACTCACCAATTCTATTGTGGCATTTGGTGCTAGCTGTTTGATTCTTTGGAATAGTGGGCCTGCGAGACAAGATAAAACAGGAGAAGTAAGAGCGATTTTTATGCTCTGAGTTAATTCCGCAGGAGCAAACTCTTGTGTGCTGTTGAGGGCCGTTGATAACCCATCCAAGTGAGGAGTGATGGCAGTAGCTAGCTCTATCGAATAGGGTGTTGGTTCTAACCCCGTTCTTACTTTTACGAACAGTTCATCGTTAAAGTGGGTACGTAGTTTTTGTAAGGATTGGCTGACGGCTGGTTGAGTGACGTGTAAGCGCTTCGCCGCTTTACGCATATTGAGCTCTTGCGACAAAACGAGAAACGTTCTAAGCAAGTTAAGGTCCAATTGATAGAAAAGATCTTTAGCCATACCATCCCTACAAAAAACTAATCTGTGCAATCGCTATTGTGGCTTATGATGGCGGATAGCTTCAACTACTTGCCGGATTAACTCTGGGTTTGTCACCGGCACAACAAAATCATCTAAGTCCTCTTTACCCATTTTAGCGCTGGCAGCGACATGTTGCATTTTACTTGGACGGGTCGATTTTCCCGACAAGTGGACTTCTGTGACACCTGTTTGCTTTACGATGTGTTCTAGGTTGTCGGAGCTTAAACCTGCACCAGCCATAATATTGAATCGACCTGCTGCCAGTATCACCATCTCTTTGAGTACCTCTATACCTTGTTCGACATTTGGCGCCAGCCCAGAGGTCAATACGCGCTCGCAACCTAATGATGCAATTTGCTCGATAGCTTGCTTATAGTCACTACATTGGTCGATTGCGCGATGGAACGTGACGCCCAATTGAAGTTGGTGGGCTTTTTCGACTAGCTGCTTAGCAAGCGGCATATCAATATCACCTTGAGCAGTGAGTACTCCCAATACCACACCTTGTAAGCCAGCATTAGCTGCAGACTCAATATCGAGAAGCATAGAGTCGATATCGTCTTGATCGTAGAGGAAGTCGCCTTGGCGAGGTCGAATCATCGCATAAACAGGGATAGTGGTGATTTGGGCGGCTTTCTTCATCAAACCATAGCTTGGAGTGAGGCCACCTAATGCCAGAGATGAACACAATTCGATTCTGGTTGCGCCACCTTCAATGGCGTTATGCAGAGATTCAAGGTTATCGATACAAACTTCAATGTGGTAGGTCATTTCAAGATGATTAGTCATAGTTGACTCGCTTTGGAACAGTGAGAATGATGAAAGTGTAATCGCAATGTGTTGCCCCAATAAGGGTAAAGTTTATCAGTGAACTTTTCCTCTTTGTCTCTCATCTACCATTGAATGTTTCAGCCTCAAAGAAAAACGCCCTAAAGCAGAACTCTAGGGCGTTTTTGAAACTACTGAGACTTAAGCCGCGTCTTCTTTTGGCTCTTCGTCTTTCACTGCTTTTGGCTTTTTAGGCGCTGGTTTACGTTTCGCACCTAAAGCGTATAACACTTCTTCTTTGTTCTGAGCCAAGAACATGGCAAGGTCTTCTTGTTTGCCTTCGTCTTCTAGCAGATCGCTTTTACCGAGCAGTTCAAATAGCTCATCTGCCATATCGAGCATTTTGTCATAAGCGTCAGCTTCGGCTTTAGAGGTAAAAGTCATTTTCTCTTCTCCGTTGCGTTCCACCACGTACTTGACGATTACAGCCATGGTTAATCCTCTAACAATTTTGATTATTCAATTACTGTCTGTTTATACAGTTTTTGTGTGTTTAAGTCTAGGTTAGGTATCAATTCTGAGAGCTAAGTGGCGACGCGTTAGTCAACATTCGTTATTCGAAGGGTTATCGGTTCCATTGATGACAAAACTCAATAAATGCTTTCAACAATGGACTCTGGTATTTCTCTTTATGGACTAAAAGCCAAAACCGCCTTTGCATATCGAGAGGCACCTTAACCTGGGCGATTCTTCCATCACGTATTGCAGGATCGGCAGACAGCTTAGATAAGCAACCAAACCCGAGCCCAGCAGAGACAGAGTTGATTAGCGCCTCAGTGGTGTTAAGTTGAAACGCTTCATGCCAATGTTCAATCCTAGGCGCGATGGCTCTGAGGAAAAACTCACGTGAACCTGATCCAGCCTCGCGCAGAATCCAGTCACTTTCTTCAAGTTCATGAACCGAAGTCGTAGCCTTACTGGCAAAAGGGTGATCTGGATGACAGACAATGCACATCTCATCTTGGCTGAACTGAGTTGATAAAAGTTCTGGATGGAGCGTTTTGCCTTCAATTAATGCGATATCTAATTCATAGTCGATCAGCTTTTGGCAAATTTGTGCCGAGTTGGAGATGAACAAGCTTTGAGACTTATGCTCAGTCTCATTACGAAAGTCGCTAAGCAAATAGGGCGCAACTTGATTTCCTATCGTATCGCTGGCACCAATATGAAGTTGTCCAGAAAGCGTTTGATCATCATCGAATAACACATCAATACTTTGAGCTCGGTTGAGCAGTTCATCGGCTAGCGGCAACAGCTTTTGCCCCTCTTGATTGAGAATCAAACGATTATTAACTCGATCAAACAGGGCATGGCCAATTTGCTTCTCTAGCTCAGAAAGAGCCATGCTGACCGCGGCTTTAGACAGAAAAAGTGACTCAGAAGCCGAGGTTAAGGTATCGTGCTGAGTGATTGTTGTGAACACACGAAGCTGTTTCAACGAAATATTGCTGGCCATAGAATGATTACGTTTAGGTTATCTTAACGAGTGTTTTAGATAATTAGATATATTAGAACGAAGTGCAAGCGTAAACTGACCTCAATGAAAGAATTTTGAACAGAGGTTGCCATGATTCAACGAGCAAAAACAAAATTGATGGGTGCTCCGACTCCTATGGCTGGATTAGCACTAGGTATCGCGAGCTTAGGTTGGAGTTGGGAAAACTTTGCAACGTTAAATGGTTACGGCCAGTGGATCAGCGCCGCAGTGGCCACTGTGTTATTGGTGATTCTCGCGGGTAAATTCCTTATCCATAACCATTTGCTTCAGCAAGATTTAGCGCACCCTGTTGTTGGTAGTGTGGTGCCTACGTTCGCAATGGGCACTATGGTGGTTTCAAATTCTCTCGGCCATTTTTACCCATTAGCAGGTGATACATTATGGCTATTCGCGGTTATGTTGCATGTTGTGTTCTTGGTCAGCTTTTTGTACCACAGAGCAAAGCAGTTTGAGCTTCACCATATGGTGCCGAGTTGGTTTGTTCCACCTGTAGGCATTATCGTGGCGGATGTATCGTTCTCTGGTAATCCTGTATTGGCTCCAATCGCTAACGGTGCGCTTATCTTTGGTATGCTGGCGTACGCAGTAATGCTACCAATGATGATCTATCGTTTTATGTTTACCCACGAAATCCCTGATGCAGCTAAACCTACTATGGCTATCATGGCAGCGCCTGCAAGCCTGTCGTTAGCTGGATATTTAACGGTAACGGCCGACCCTTCACCAGTGATCATTGGTCTGTTGTTTGGTATTGCGATTTTAATGACTGCAATTATCTACTTGGCTTTCTTTAGATTGTTACGCCTACCATTTAGCCCAGGCTATGCGGCTTTTACGTTCCCAATTGTTATTAGTGCTACAGCTTTATTCAAACTTACTCACTGGATGGAATCGGTTGGCGTTGCGGCTAAATACATCAACCAGGTTCACTTTCTTGCTGGACTAGAGTTAATCGTTGCAACAGTCGTTGTGAGCTATGTTGCGATACGCTACTTGCACTTTTACCAACCCCACAAACTAACAGTGAGTAATGCGTAGCCTTTTGACTTAGTCAGATGGTGATTATTCTCTGCTACGTTATGCACTTATGCTAATCTGGCCTTAATAGCGGCAATATTAGTGTGAGTGCATTTTGTTTACTGTCTACCATTCCAACCAAGTCGATGTCTTAAAGTCACTACTTGTTGAGCTCGTTCGTCTCAATCCATTAGCAAACCCTTTCGATAAAGAGCAGATCTTGGTGCAAAGCCCGGGTATGTCTCAGTGGTTGAAGATGGAACTGGCTAAAGAGTTTGGTGTAGCCGCGAACATTGATTTTCCTCTGCCAGCGACATTTATCTGGAACATGTTTACAGAGGTGTTGCCAGATGTACCCAAGCGTAGCGCCTTTAACAAAGAGTCGATGACGTGGAAGCTGATGCACATCTTGCCTAGGCTTTTGAGTCAGCCAGAGTTCGAGCCACTTAAACGCTATCTAGAGCAAGACGAAGACAGCTCCAAGCTTTATCAACTCTCAGAGAAAATTGCCGACATCTTTGATGGCTACTTGGTTTATAGACCTGAGTGGATTGCCAGTTGGGAAGCGGGGCAAGCGGTATTGGAATTGGAAGATGAGCACCCTTGGCAGCCGATTTTATGGCAAGCGCTTTACGATCATACCGTTGCCTTAGGTCAGTCACCTTATCATCGCGCCAACTTGTACGAACACTTTATCGATACCTTAGAAAACTTTCAGGGCAGTTTTGAACACTTGCCTCAGCGCTTGTTTGTGTTCGGAATTACCTCACTGCCGCCACGTTATATGGATGCGCTTAAAGCCATAGGTGAGCATATTGATGTCCACCTGATGTTTACCAACCCTTGTCGTTACTACTGGGGCGAGGTACGAGACAGAAAGTTCTTAGCGCGTTTAGCGGCAAAACACCGCAAACATGTGGTGTGGAATCAAGACCACTCCGAGCAACAGGGCGAGAGTGAGCAACTTAAAGGTTCGATTGAAGACAACGTACTTGATGAGCTACATACCGACGCGGTGGGGAACAGCTTACTCGCATCAATGGGTAAGTTAGGGCGCGATAACATGTATCTTCTTTCGCAGCTAGAGTCCCATGAGATTGAAGCCTTTGTTGATGTCGAGCGAGATTCATTGCTTCATCAACTTCAAGCAGACATTCTCAACCTTGAAGAGCATCAAGATGATCATCAGTTAGAAACCAGTACGCATAAACAAGTGGTACAATTAGGCGATAAATCCCTCACGCTGCACGCTTGCCATAGCCCGATGCGTGAAGTGGAAGTCTTACATGATCAGCTATTGGCGATGTTTGATGCCGATCCAAGTTTAAAGCCGCGCGATATTATTGTCATGGTGGCGGACATCAATGCCTACAGCCCAGCCATTCAAGCCGTGTTTGGCAACGCTCCCGGTGAGCGATTTATCCCTTACTCTATTTCTGACCGTACCGCCGACCAAGAAAGTCCAATCCTTAATGCATTTATGCAGTTGGTTAACCTGCCAAACACCCGTTGTTTAGCGTCTGAGTTACTCGAACTGCTTGAAACTCCGGCGATCTTGGCTCGATTTGGGTTAACGGAAGATGAGTTTATTTTGGCCAAACAGTGGGTAGAGGAATCGGGTATTCGCTGGGGATTGAATTCGACCACAGGACAAGAGTTTGATTTACCTGAGACAGCGCAAAATACTTGGCAGTTTGGTATTGAGCGCATGTTGCTTGGCTACGCCATGCCAGAATCAGCAGGGCTGTTTGAATCCAAGTCAGGGGCGCTTTCACCTTACAATGAAGTGCAAGGGATGGGGGCGGAGTTAGCGGGCAAGCTGGCGCACTTTATTGAGACAGTCAGCGATTACCGACACAAACTGGTACAAACTCAATTAATTGATTGTTGGCGCGAAATTCTAACTTTGCTGCTGGATGATTTCTTTAGTGTAGAGCTCGAAGGTGAGGCGGCGCTCAAATCGATTCGTGACACCTTAGCCAACTTAAAAGAGCAACTGACTGACGCAGCCTTCGAGCAGTCATTATCTCCGGCGATTATTACCACTTACTTGAACAACAAACTGTCTGGAACGCGGATCAGCCAGCGCTTCCTTGCCGGGCAAGTGAACTTCTGTACTTTGATGCCGATGCGCTCTATTCCATTTAGAACGGTGTGCTTACTGGGTATGAATGATGGGGTCTATCCACGTTCTATGCCGCCAGAGGGCTTTGATCTGATGAATGGGCGAACCAAACCAGGGGATCGCTCTCGCCGAGATGATGACAGGTACCTATTCTTAGAGGCCATGCTGTCTGCACAGCAAACGCTATACATCAGTTATGTTGGCCGTTCAATCCAAGACAATACCGAGCGTGTGCCATCGGTGCTGGTTTCTGAGTTGATGGAGTATTGCCATCAAAACTACCGCCTAGATGGAGATGATGTGTTAGCGAGTGATGAGTCTGGAGAAAAGCTGCTAGCAGAGCTTATCACTCACCACTCTATGGTGCCGTTTAGTGCCACTGCGTTTGTCGGTGAGCATCCAAGTTATGCTAAAGAGTGGTTACCTGCGGTGAACAGATTAGGTCAGGTGAGCGGTGAGTTTAATCGACTACTGCAAGATTACTTACTCGATGCCTCCTACCCATTAGAGCTAGATCTGGTTGAGCTGCAACGCTTCTGGCGTTTGCCAGTGCAATACTTTTTCAATCGCCGCTTAAAAGTGATGTTTGAACCGCCGCTTCCGGTCATGGAAGATGACGAGCCTTTTGTACTCAATGGCTTAGAAAGCTATCAAATGCGTGACGGTTTATTGGATAGCCTACTCAAACAGCAGCTTTCTGGTGGTCAAGATAGTAAGGGTGTAATTGAAAGCTTTGTTAAGCAGCAACGTGCGCAAGGGAAATTACCGGTTGGCGCATTTGGGGATATTGAGTTTGAAACTAACCGAGTTCAGGCGCAGGAGCTGGTGGAAAAACTGACTTTCTTATGTGGCAGCGAAGCGAATGACCTCGAAGTAAAGCTGACATTTGACGTCTTAGGTGAGGATAAAAAGATTAACCTAACTGGCTGGCTGACACAGTATTATCAGTCGGGCTTAATTCGTTTTCGCAGCGGTAAGATTCGCTCACAAGACTACTTGTCTGCTTGGATAGACCACCTAGCGATGTCGGCGATGGGCATTAGTAAGCGCACCCATATGATTGGTTATGATCGCAAGGAAGGGGTTGTTCATCTTATCTACCCTGAAATTGCAGATGCCAGCTACGCTCATAGCTTGTTGGCTGAGCTGGTTCGTTTGTTCTACCAAGGTATGACCGAACCGTTGTGCTATTTCCCGAAAACCGCATTAGCCGGTGTTGAAGCAGGATTCAGTCGCGGAAACTGGGTGGATGATGAAGAGAAATCACTTAAGAAAATGGCCGATACATTTAACGATAGCTTCATGGCCTCAGGTGAAGGCAATAACCCATACATCTCGCGTATCTGGCCAAGTTGGAACGACAACTTAGCAGCGCAGGCACGCACCATCACAACATTGGTACTGCAAACCCCTCGACTAGAGGCAAAGAGCAGTGAAGACGCATAATGAACCAGCATTAATGGGAAATACATTGAAGGGAAAGTAGGTGGCCGCCAGTAAATCATTATAGTGTAGGGCGTTCGCTGTACGGCCACAGGTCAGAGGGACCATTATTCGGTGGGTTTGTTGCAACTCGTGAGTGGACTGTTCATTCAAGTTCAAAGTTGCTCAACGCATGGCGCGCATAGTAGCGATTTGGGTGTGGACGTACCGTGAGAAAGATCTCACCCCCTCCCAATAATTCAATAGCTTGTATTGATAGTTTGAGTTTTAGAGTCTGGATCACATTTGGGTCCTGCTATTTCAGTAAAAAGGCAGATATTTTATGACAGCAACGTCAATGGTTACTCCGCTTAATGCCATGACTTTTCCCTTGCACGGTGCACGATTAATTGAGGCATCGGCGGGTACAGGTAAAACCTTTACTATCGCTGGCTTATACTTAAGGTTGCTTCTCGGTCACGGTACATCCGAGACCAAACATCAGGTGGCGTTGACGGTCGACCAGATTTTAGTGGTGACCTTTACGGAAGCGGCAACCGCAGAACTTAGAGACCGAATCCGCGCTCGTATTCATGATGCTCGTCTTGCCTTTGCCCGAGGTAAAAGTAGCGACCCTGTGATTAAGCCTTTACTTGATGAGTTCAGTGACCACAAACAAGCCGCGGAGATCCTTTTGCAAGCGGAAAGGCAAATGGATGAAGCCGCGGTCTATACCATCCACGGCTTTTGCCAACGTATGTTGACCCAAAATGCGTTTGAGTCAGGCAGTCGCTTTAACAACGAATTTGTGACCGATGAGAGTCACCTCAAAGCGCAGATTGTTGCCGATTACTGGCGACGTAATTTCTATCCTTTGCCGCTGAATTTAGCAGGAGAGGTGCGTCGAATCTGGAATGCCCCGTCTGATTTACTGCGCGATGTGACTAACTACCTGACTGGTGCGCCACTGAGCTTATCTGTTGCTGCGATGAGTGGCAGTCTAGCGGACTTACACCAACAAAACCTAAAGCGTATCGATGAGTTGAAGTCGCTATGGCGAGAGCATCAGGATGACTTTTTTTCCCTGATTAGCGACTCTGATGTCAACAAGCGCAGTTACACCAAAAAGTCTCTACCAACTTGGCTCGAAGCGGTCAATGTGTGGGCGGCAACAGAAACGACAGGCTATGACTATCCAGACAAACTGGAGAAGTTTGCCCAGAATATCTTGGTTGAGAAAACACCGAAAGGCACCGCGCCGCAGCACCTTGTTTTTGAAGCGATTGATGCTTTCCTTGCTGTGCCAATCAGTCTCAAAGCGCCAATTCTTGCTCATGCGATTGAACATTGTCGCGAGATGTTGGCAAAAGCCAAACAGCAGAAACAGTGGCTCTCTTTTGATGACTTGCTGACTAATCTCTCTGCGGCTATCGATGGTGATGAATCTGAGCTACTTGCAGAGCGAATTCGAACTCTCTATCCGGTCGCTATGATTGATGAGTTTCAAGATACCGATCCCCTTCAATACAGCATTTTTAGCCGTATTTACTTGAACAACCCAGAATGTGGTTTGTTTATGATCGGTGATCCTAAACAGGCAATCTACGGCTTCCGTGGCGCAGATATTTTTACTTACATCAAAGCGCGTAATCAGGTTTCGTCGCACTTCACTCTAGGTACTAACTGGCGTTCTAGCGCAGATATGGTCAGTGCGGTAAACCAGATTTTTGAGTTGCCTTCGAGCCCGTTTATTTACGATAAAGATATTCCATTCTTGCCTGTCGACTCTAGCCCCAACGCGGATAAACGCGTTTGGACTATCGGTGGTCAAAAGCAACCCGCACTCACTTATTGGTTGCAAGATGCCGACGAGAAGCCATTACCAAAAGGTGAGTACCTAGAGGCGATGTCTAAGGCTACCGCGGATCAAATCCAAACAATTCTTACGGCTGCGCAAAATGAGCAAGCGTTTTTTGTTGATGGGAAAGGTGAAGATGGCAAAGGAGAGCATTCGATTCAGGCGGGTGATATTGCGGTACTGGTTCGAACCGGTAATGAAGGTCGTATGGTGAAAGAGGCACTCGCCAAACAAGGTATTGCGAGTGTTTATCTATCAAACCGAGACAGTGTGTTTACCTCGCTTGTCGCCCAAGATATTCAGCGTTTATTGCAAGCTGTACTGACGCCAGAAAATGATCGCGCCTTACGAGCAAGCTTGGCTTCTGAAATGTTTGCTCTCGATGCAGGTAGTTTAGATAAGCTCAACAACGATGAAAATGAGTGGGAAAACGCCATAAATGAGTTTAAAGAGTATCGTAAGCTCTGGACTCAGCGAGGTGTGCTACCTATGTTGCGCAGTGTTATGAGTAAGCGACATATTGCCGAGCGTTTACTAGAGGAAGAAGGTGGAGAGCGTGCACTGACGGATTTGATGCACATCGGTGAGCTGCTACAGCAAGCAAGCCAGGAACTCGATAGTGACCATGGTTTACTACGTTGGTTGGCTCAAGCGATCAGTGATGCACAAAGTGGTTTAGGTGGCAGCGAAGACCAAATCCAGCGCTTGGAATCAGAGCGTAATTTGGTGCAAATTGTGACGATCCACAAATCAAAAGGTCTGGAATATGATCTAGTGTTCTTGCCTTTTGTTCTCAGCTATCGTGAGGCTAGCGAAGCAAAATACTACGATGAGCAACAAGACAAAACCATTTTAGATATCACTGGGCAAGATGCTTCTTTAGCGCAAGCCGATAAAGAGCGCCTTGCTGAAGATTTACGCCTAATTTACGTAGCGCTTACCCGTGCCGTTTATGGCTGTTTTGTTGGGGCTGCGCCATTGAGAAACGGTCGTTCTACTAAAGAACCAACCGGCGTTCATCACAGTGCTATGGGGTATTTGCTACAAGATGGCAAAGAAGGGGGGATCAATGATCTCACTAATGCTATTCAACAGCACGTGGATGGGCTTGAAAGTGTGCGATTAAGCGACTTACCTGAGCCACAACAAGAGGTCTTTGTTGCCCATACCTCGCAGCAGCAAAATTTAACCGCAAGCGAGCTACAAAGTGTAATTGACCGAGATTGGCGAATTACCAGTTATTCTGGATTGGTAAAACAGAGCTCTCATCATAGCTCAGATGCCTTTACCGATTTAATGCATCTTGATATTGATTCTTCCGATGAGCACGATGAAGATGAGTTAGTTGAGCCAGAGCAATCCATCTTCACTTTCCCGCGCGGCGCTAGACCCGGTACTTTCCTGCATACGTTATTCGAAGAAGTAGAATTTACCGAGCCAAGTACTAGCGAAGCGAATACTGAGATAATCACTCATCTTCTCGACAGTGAGCAGCTAGACCCAAGCTGGCTACCGATTTTACAGCAGTTGATTGATACCGTGTTAGCCACACCACTGGATGGAAAATCTTTGCTACTCAACCAGAAAGGGCCAAGCCAACGCTTAGTTGAGATGGAATTCTTACTACCGATTGAGGTATTGGCAGCGCCCGCATTAAATCGCGTTATCCAACGTCATGATCCTTTATCTGCTAAGGCTGGTGACCTAGGGTTTTATACCGTTCAAGGTATGTTGAAGGGCTTTATTGACTTGGTGTTTGAGCATCAGGGTAAATACTATGTCCTTGACTGGAAATCGAACCACCTTGGAGACGAGGTCGGTTTCTATCACGGAGAGGCGCTAAAATCTGCCATGGCAGATCATCGCTATGACCTGCAATATCAAATCTATGCCTTAGCGCTACATCGCTTCTTACGCAGTCGAATCGCAGATTATGACTACGATCAGCACTTTGGCGGTGTCTACTATCTATTCCTTAGGGGGATGGATGGAGAAAGTGAGCATGGTATTTTCTCTGCCAAACCAAGCCTAGAGTTTCTTAACGATATGGACAGACTTATCGATGGGCAAAGTGTCGAAGCGAAAACGAATCAAGCTGGCCAGATGGAGCTACTGTAATCATGACCACTCTTATTTCTGTGCTTAAACAATTGGCAAACAAATCCAGCATCAGACAACTTGATTATCAGTTTGCCCGCTTTATCGCTAGCCAATCGCAGGGTGATCAGCTCGCTTTTATTGCAGGAGTCGTCAGCCACGAACTTGGCAAAGGCCATATTTGCCTACCGCTGTTTGATGCAGAAGGGCAGCCTGTCGATCTCGCTGCTAAGCTGGGTTTGTTTGGCGAAGCGGCGTTAGAGTTAAATCAAACGTTGGTGGCGATTGACTGGGTGTCCTTGCTCAACAATTCTTGTTTGGTTACTAAAAACTCAGCCGAAGAGAGTGAAGCTCTACCCCTGATATTTGATGGTGAGCGACTCTATTTACACCGCTATTGGCACTATGAAGTGACCTTGGCTGAGCGTTTGAATAGCTTTGGGTCACCTATGATCCTAAAGCCTAATGAAGTCCAAAAACTTTCCAATCTTCTTGAGCATCTATTTGCTCGAAACTATCGCTATCTCTTTGAAGGTATTAATAAATCTCAGCAAGAAGGTGACTCTACCCCTGTGAACCGTCAGCGTATGGTTTGTGACCATCTAGACGTCGTGGCAGAGGATAAATTAGACTGGCCTGCCATAGACCAAAAGCTCCTAGCCGCTAAGAACATTGAGCAACTTTCGGTGTTGGACGAGCTAGTCCCTTTGGCTGCTTGTGTGAATTGGCAGAAAGTCGCAGCTGCGGTTGCACTGAGTCAAAGGTTTGCCGTGATCTCTGGTGGTCCGGGAACAGGTAAAACGACCACCGTAACCAAACTACTTGCCGCTTTGATTGAGCAAGCTCAAAGCTCATCGCAGCAAAACGCTCAAGCTGAGCAGCCAACGATTAAGTTGGTCGCACCGACGGGCAAAGCAGCAGCAAGATTAACCGAGTCGATTGGTAAAGCTGTGGCTGAGTTACCTGTGGCACCTGAACTAAAACAGGCCATTCCAACTGATGCCAGTACATTACATCGATTGCTCGGTGCACTGCCTAACAGCTCAGAGTTTCGACACAACAGAGATAATCCACTTCACCTAGATATGCTGGTGGTCGATGAAGCCTCAATGGTCGATCTGCCTATGATGTACAAATTGGTCGATGCGTTACCTAAGCATGCCAGATTGATTCTACTGGGTGATAAAGATCAGTTGGCATCAGTAGAAGCGGGGGCAGTGCTAGGGGACATTTGTTCATTCAGCCAACTGGGTTTCAGCCATGGTCAAGCGGCTCAAATTGCTCGCTTAACTGGTTTTGAAACATTGGCACACACTACGAATACGCATCCTTCTATCGCCGATAGCTTGTGTATGCTGAAGAAGAGTTATCGATTTGATGCTCGCTCTGGGGTCGGTCAATTAGCGCAAGCCATTAATGCTGGTTCGGCGCAAAAAGTTGATTGGGTTTGGCAGAAAGATTTCTCTGATATCGCTAAGTTTCCGATTGATAGCCAACACTACAATCAAATGGTGCAGACTATGGTTGCCGAGTATAGCCATTACCTTAAGCGAATTGATGTGCAGCAACTCGATTCAGTAACAGGCGAAGTCGAAACCATGGCGAAGCGGGCCAAAGCGGTATTGGATCAGTTTGCGCGCTGTCGCTTGCTGTGTGCTATTCGAGAGGGCGACTTTGGTGTTGCTGGGCTTAATCAGCGTATTGAACGTGCACTGGCAGCTAAAAAGTTGATTCAAACCCAAGACGAGCTTTGGTATCACGGTAGACCTGTGATGGTGGCGAGAAATGACCACGCATTGGGTTTGTACAACGGTGATATTGGCATTTGTATGTTGGATGATTCGGAAAGCGAGCCAAGATTAAAAGTCTTCTTCGAACTGCCAGATGGTAGCGTTAAGTCAGTGTTACCAAGCCGAGTACCTGAACATGAAACCGCTTATGCGATGACGATTCATAAATCTCAAGGGAGCGAATTTGAGCATACGCTGATGATTTTACCGCCAGACTTTACTCCGATTCTGACACGTGAGTTGATCTACACAGGGATAACGCGGGCGAAGAAACGTTTGAGTTTATACGTCGATGAGCGAGTGATGAAGCGTGGAATTAAGGTTCGAACTGAGCGAGCGAGTGGTCTGATAGCTAGGCTATCTGCAAAACCATAGTACAGTGAAATTGTGAGTGTTTAATGGGAGTAGCAAGTGAGTAACCATCCCTGGCTACGTAATTTTTATGATGGCTGAAATGCGTTAGTGAAGGAAATACTTCTGATTTTGTAGCGCTCTTGGTAGTTCAAGATAAAGGCTTTTAAGCCTTCGCTAACTGGAAAAACGCAGTGCACATCTAAGCCTTCAAGGAACTGGTTATCAGCCATATCCCAGAAACTCTGGACAGAGTTACAAACGATGGTTCTCATAGACAACTTGCTCATTAGTGACGTTCTAAAGGCAATCCATGCGGGCCTAACTGAGTTAGGCAAAGAGTCCAATGACCCCGAAAGGGAGCTCCTCATTGAGGAGCTCAAATTCTAACCAATCAGCTATATGAAATAAAGTGAAGATTTGTCAGCTTTAAGTTTGTAATCGATTTCTTTCGTCTCATCGATAAGACTTTCACGATAACTCTTCTCAGACTTGTAGTGCCAAGATCTTAGAGCGCCTTTGATAGTTGTATAAGCTTTGTTTAGTCATTGGTAGAGATTCGACCCCTATTTCAAAGAAGCCTTGTTCTCTGAACCAATGCAAGCTGTGGGTTGTTAGCACGAATATTTGATCGATACCTTGAGATTTAGATTGATGCTTCATGTGTTTTAACAACAGTAAGCCACGGTTCCCATCGCGGTACTCGGGGTGGATGGCGACGCACGCCATTTCAGCCATACGGTCTTCTCTATAAGGATACAGTGCTGCGCAACCTATGATTAGCCCGTCTTTTTCGATAATGGTGAACTGATGCACTTCTTGTTCTAGTTGTTCCCGTGAACGCCTTACCAATACACCTTGCTCTTCTAGTGGCCTTATAAGGTCGAGTATCCCGCCGATATCGTCAATTTGCGCCTGGCGAACTTGTTCTGCGCTTGCCATGACCATTTGAGTACCGATACCGTCGAAAGAGAACAGTTCTTGAATGAGAGCGCCATCTTCTTTGTAGCTGATTAAGTGGCTACGTGGCACACCAGCACGGCACGCAGTAGTTGCAGCACGCAAGAAGCGAAGCGTACCCGAAGCGTTATCATCGTTTTGGTTACGGTCGTTTTGCAGGCGCTGAGTGATTTTTTCTGCCTCTTTAGGGAACAGTTCAGCAATAGCATTACCGTTTTCGTCGATGATCCCTTGCTCGGAGCAGAACCCGATGAGCTTGTCGGCCTTAAGTTTGATAGCGACTTGAGTCGCCACTTCTTCAGACAATAAATTGAATGAATCGCCTGTCACAGAGCTAGCAATTGGCCCCAATAAGACAATTGAATTTTGATTCAATGCTCGATTAATGCTTTCTATATCAATTCTGCGAATGCGCCCACTGTGGCAGTAATCTATCCCGTCATCTATACCTAAAGGTTGAGAGATAACGAAATTCCCGCTAACGATATTGAGCTGAGTGCCGGCCATTGGGGTGTTATTGAGGCTCATTGAAAGACGAGCCGTGATAGAGAGTTGGAGTTGTCCCGCAGCTTGCATTACAAGTTGTAGGGCTTTCTCATCGGTGATGCGAACCCCTTTATGGTATGGGGTAGTGTGAGCGTTAGCTTGTAGTATCTGATTAATTTGTGGGCGAGCACCGTGAACCAAAACAATTTTTACACCAAGGCTATGAAGTAGTGCTAAATCACTAATAATGTTGGTAAAATTATTGTCTGCAACGGCTTCACCACCTAGCATGATCACCATGGTCTTGCCTCGGTGAGCGTTGACATAAGGAGCGGATTGACGGAACCCTTTAACTAATGCGGTACTACGAATTTTCAACGTAACGTGCTCTTATTGAATTTATATACGATAATATTGTCTTTTTATTCATTTGTGGCAAGTGTTTTTTGAAGGGAGTGACGAATAACAACGTCGTAAAATCACCGCGCTCTGTCATTCGTTGGCCCAGTTAGCGTATAGTGTCTGGCTCGGTAAGTTTTTGTATTTGTAATGGTGTCAATACCAAGAGGTTTTAATGGCCGGAAGTGCTTCAGATAAGCGTACGCCAAAAAGTAAGAAAAGATGGTTAGAAATCAGTGTGCTAGCTGCAATTGTAGTGGTGCTGGGCTTAATGCTCGCAACCTTCGGTTCACTTTACGACAAGATTTCACAATCGTTCTGGCCACCACAAGAGAGCGTTTACGGGACTTGGGTTGAGCAAGATGTAGCAGGATACGCGGCTCAAGAGATCATTATTGGTGCTGAAGGTATTTTTATTCAAGGCGGGGTTGTCTCTACAGAATTTGTCTTTGACGGAAAATTTCTTAGCTTTACTACTGGTGAGGGCTCGTTTAAATATGAAATGCTTAACGAACAATACACTGAAATGCAGTTAGCCACAGACGCTTATTATCAGCCGACCTTCCGTTTGTTAGAAAAACACAAAAATAACCTTCGTTAACAAATAGGTAATTGAGATTTAGCCTAGAGTTTGTCATCCTCGCTGTATCATTTAAAAGGGATGACTTTCGTGATTAAGCCTCTAGTACCCATTTTCATCACAGCCCTGCTCGCGGGCTGTGCTCAACCTACCGATAGAGCTCAGCAATATTTAGATGAAGAGTTCACTAACACTTTAAATAAAGTCACCTCCGTTGATTCAGATAAACCGCAAGATTTTACTGAGTTCCAAAGACAATCTGAAGAAGTTATCAACAACTCGCCGTCTATGGCGAAGATTTACCAACCACTGTATGAGCGGATCAGTGAGTGGGCGCTTCAAAGTGGTGATACATCCGAACTCGCTCAGTTTGGTATTCAAACTGCGCAATTGGGTGGCGGAGATAAAAAAGGTAATGTGTTATTCACTGGATACTTTTCCCCAGTGATGGAACTTCGTCATACGCCAAACGAAAAGTTTAAATACCCTGTATATGCCATGCCGGATTGTGAAAGCGATTGTCCAACTCGCGCTCAAATTTATGATGGAGCGTTGGAAGGGAAGGGGCTAGAGCTTGGCTATGCAGCGAATATGATTGACCCATTTCTAATGGAAGTACAAGGCAGTGGTTTTGTTCACTTTGAAGATGACGATACGTTAGAGTATTTCGCTTACGGCGGTAAAAACAATAAAGCTTACGTCAGCATTGGTAGAGTATTGATTGAGCGTGATTTAGTCCCACGCGAAAAAATGTCGATGAAGGCGATTAAAGAGTGGGTTCTAGAGAACGACGAAGCGACGGTGCGTGAACTGCTTGAGCAGAACCCATCATTTGTTTTCTTTGAACCGAGAGCTGATGCGCCAGTAACAGGGTCGGCAGGTATTCCGTTACTGCCAATGGCATCGGTAGCCGGTGACCGCTCTATATTCCCTATGGGAACCCCAATTCTTGCAGAAGTGCCACTGCTCAATACTGATGGTACTTGGAGCGGCGCGCACCAACTAAGGATTTTGATCGTGTTGGATACAGGCGGTGCGGTGAAAGATAACCACCTAGACCTTTACCATGGTATGGGGCCAAGAGCTGGAACTGAAGCGGGCCATTACAAACACTTTGGCCGAGTCTGGAAGCTAGGGCTTGAAGATTCTCCAACACAAGCCCCTTGGGCGTTACCACCGGAAAAGTTACAATAACCATCGGTGAGGATCTCATCTAGACTTTTTAATCAAGAGTGCGTATAAATCGCACTCTTCTTTTTTGTACTGAGCGGACAATCAATATGCGTGAACTCGACTCTCCTGCTTCTGAAAATTACGATCAACGATTCGGTGGTACTCGCAGGCTTTACGGAAATAGTGAAGTGGAAATACTGCGTGCAGCTCATGTTTGTGTCATTGGCATTGGCGGAGTTGGTTCCTGGGCGGTTGAGGCCTTGGCGAGAACGGGCGTAGGTGAGTTAACCTTAATTGATATGGATGACGTGTGCGTGACTAATATCAACCGTCAAATCCATGCGATGTCAGGGACAGTTGGCCAGAGCAAAATTGAAGTGATGGCCGAGCGAGTTAAGCTTATTAACCCAGAATGTAAAGTGAATCTAATTGATGACTTTATAACTCCGGACAATCAACACGAGTACTTGAGCAAAGAGTACGACTATGTGCTTGATGCGATCGATAGTGTAAGAGCGAAAGCCTCTTTGCTAGCGTATTGTCGCAGTAACAAAATAAAGGTAATTACGACAGGTGGTGCAGGCGGCCAAGTTGATCCGACTCAGATTAAAGTCGCTGACTTGACTAAGACTATTCAAGATCCACTCGCTAAGAAGATCAAAGACACGTTGCGTCGTCATCACAACTTTCCAACCAATCCAGCACGTAAATTTGGCATTGAGTGCGTTTTCTCTACTGAGCAGTTGAAATACCCTCAGCCTGATGGATCTGTATGCGGAGTAAAATCAACAGCAGAAGGTCCTAAACGCATGGACTGTGCAAGTGGTTTCGGTGCTGCAACGGTTGTGACTGCGACGTTTGGTTTTGTCGCCGTGTCGCGTATAGTCGAAAAGCTTATCCAAAAATACAGCAAGTAATATTAGCGGAGCAGATGATGTCGAATTTTCCTCAATCTCCATTTGGGAGCGATATTTCTTCGCAAGATATCGCTGAAACAATGCAAGCCTTTAAAGGCTGGGAAGAGCGCTATCGCCAAGTGATCTTGTGGGGGAAAAAACTTCCCAAAATGCCAGAAGAGCTAAAATCTGATCAAGTAACAGTATCAGGCTGTGAAAGTACGGTTTGGCTAGTGAGTGAGAATATTGATGGAAAATGGTACTTTTGTGCCGACTCAGATGCTCGTATTGTGCGTGGATTGATTGCAATTGTATTAGCCGCATATGAAGGCAAGAGCAGTGAAGAGATTGCTGCTTTCAACATCGATGAATACTTTGATCTGTTGGGGCTTGTTGCCCATTTAAGTCCATCTAGGGGAAATGGGCTGAAAGCGATCGTTGAGCAAATCAAACTTGCGGCAAGTCTATAACGATACGAACCTAGAGCATCACAACCCCATAACACCACAAGGTAATGTGACTCATTCACGGTAATTGAAATACACAAGGTTGGCACTGTGCCAACCTTTTTTATTTGTCGCTATTGCAGCAAAAGTTTTAAAGCATATCGACGGCTTTTTCTATCGCTGAAACTAGGCGTAGTACATCTTGCTGAGTGTTATAGATACCAAAAGATACCCTCACGGTTCCTTTGACTCCTAGGGCATCCATTAAGGGGTGAGCACAATGGTTGCCGGCGCGGACAGCAATACCTTGTTGATCGAGTAGAGTGGCAATATCTTGGTGATGAACACCATCTATGACGAAGGTGAGCACGCTCGAGTTGGGTTGATAGCCCAGAATGTCGATGTCTTCTATGTTGCTCAGTGCTTGGTAGGCTGCATGTTGTAACTGATGAATATGCTGTTCTACATCAGAAAGATTAAACTCTTTATACCATTCAATGGCTGTAGCTAGAGCGATGGCGCCTGCCACATTTGGAGTGCCAGCCTCAAACTTACCTGGTAACTCGGTAAACGTGGTGCCTTCGAAAGAGACGGATTCGACCATCTTCCCACCCCCATGCCATGGTGGCATGGCATCAAGCAAAGCAAGTTTGCCATACAGCACGCCAATGCCGGTCGGGGCATACAGCTTATGGCCGGAAAACACAAAAAAGTCAGCATCCAGCTGAGATACATCGATTTTTTCGTGGACAATGCCTTGTGCACCGTCAATAACTACCACAGCATTGTGACGATGGGCTATAGCGATGACTTCTTCAATCGGCTGCCTTGTGGCGGTCACATTAGTGGTGTGTGCTAGGGCGACGATCTGGGTTTTCTCTGAAATGGTTTGCTCAAAAACGCCTAAATCAAATTGGCAGTCAGACGTCATTGGAACCTTAACGACTTTTGCGCCAGTCTGCTCTGCGACGATTTGCCATGGAACAATATTGGCGTGATGCTCCATTTCGCTGACGAGTATTTCATCGCCTGGCTTGAGTGTGTTTCGAGCATAGGTCTGAGCAATTAGATTTAGGGCCTCTGTTGCTCCTCTAGTCCAGATGACCTCTTTTTCAGACTCTGCTCCGATAAACTTAGCGACGGTTTTACGAGCTTGCTCGAATTGGCTAGTAGCATTGGCTGTTAAGCTATGGCTGCCGCGATGAACATTGGCATTTTGAGCACTGTAATAACGGGTAATAGCATCGATGACGACTTGCGGCTTTTGTGTGGTTGCCGCGCTATCCAAATAGACCAAAGGTTCTTGATTTACTGTTTGGGTGAGTGCAGGAAATTGCGCACGTACCGAGCCAACATCAAACATTATTCATCACCAAATTTATGATAGTGAAGGGTTGGGTTAGGGATCATTGGTTCAGCGACATTCCATGCATGCTCTTTACCTGAAAGGTAGATAATGATTTCGACGGCGAACTCAAGCGCTGTACCAGGCCCTTGGCTGGTAATTAGGTCGTGATTGACGTCAATAGTCACTCGTTTTGCACGCCACAGCTTCTCATCAATATGAGATTGAAAGCTAGGGTGACAGGTCATGAGCGCGTCTGGGTAAAGGTTATGATGCTTCAACACCAATGCTGGTGCCGCGCAGATTGCAGCCACTAAACGTCCGTCGTACATTTGTTGCTTAACGATTTCGACCAACAGTGTGCTGTCTCTAAATGTTTCTGCACCACCGACACCACCTGGTAATACAACAGCATCGAATTCATCATCAGCGACATCGACCAGTTTACATTCCGCAGTCAGTACAATCGAACGAGAACCTGTCAGTGTCAGTTCACCTTCAAAGTCTGCACTAGCGACAACAACTTCATAGCCTGCGCGTCTTAGAGTATCAATGATGGTGATGGCTTCCATTTCTTCAGTGCCGGAAGCAATAGGCACTAAAATTCGTTTGCTCATTGGTGAGTCCAATCTCGTTCTAGTTTTTGTATTTTGTCATAGAGGCGCTGGTTTTCTGGGGTCGTTATCCCGTGTTCGCGCGCTTTCTTTAGTAAATAGCCAGTAATAAAGTCTATCTCGGTTTTTCGGTGATAGAAAACATCTTGATGCATTGAAGATAGGTTATCGGCGGTATTGTGAATGACTGACTGTACGCTTTTGAAAAGGGTTGCATTACTGATAGCGTAATCTTCCGCTTCCATAACCAAAGTAATTTCATCAACGATGTTTTTGAGTACTGGCTGATATGCAGGCTGCGCGAGCTGGCCGTTTTTACAGCCTTCTATGGCGGTAAGAGGATTGATGGCACAATTGATTGCAAGTTTAGTCCACAATGCCAGTTGAATATCAGGGTTCCAGACTACGCTTGGCAGCGCATGATTGAGCACTTCTTGGATAAACTGGCACTTTTCACCTTTAAGATTGTAACCGCCAACTTGTGTGCTTCCATGACCTGTATGCAGTACCTGATTAGCATTAGGCTTGTATGCTCCATGAGTGGTGGTAGCCAGTAGTAAAGGTTGCTGGAGTTGGCCCGCCAACTCATCTATTGCTCCCATACCGTTGTGCATAACCAGTAACATGCATTCTGGATGAATATGAGCGATTAAAGGCTCGAGGGCGCCTTTTACTTGCCACGCCTTAACGGTGACGAGAATAAGGTCAGCATTTTCGACACTTTCTGCCTTTCTGTTCTCAAATTGAATACTGGGTTGTTCATCAAGCTGAATGCTAAGATGGGGAGCGAGTTGATTGCCCCAGATAGAGACATTGTGCCCGGCTTGCTGGAGTTTCGTAGCCCATAGTGAGCCAATTGCACCGGGGCCAAGTACCACAATATTCACTGTATAGCCTCAATAGATGATTTGTGGCAAGGATAATGCGAAGCGAGCCTAAAGCAAATGAAAATGTTTGGAAAGTAAGGTTAAATTCTAATAGCCAATAAAAATGGCGCCATTCGGCGCCATTTTCTGATACTACAAGGTTCAATTAGAACTTGTAAGTTACAGCTACGTAGTGACCAACACCTGAAGAGTCAGCCGTTGCGCTTGAATCCCATGGTAGAGGCTCGCCATCAGCAAAACCGTATACGTCGTTGTATAGTTTTAGACCGTAGCCAACCGCAAAGCGATCTGAGTGCCAGTAGATACCGTTGTACATTGCACCACCGTGGCTAGACTGAGAGTACTCGTCTTGCATACCGAATTGGTAATCGATGTAACCTTGGTAAGAGATGAATGAACCGTTCTCAAAGAAGTAGAATGGCTTGAACCAGTTAGTAGAGATTTGGAAACCGTTCCAATCTTTAACACCTGAATCGTATACACCGTAAAGGTTAAGACCCATTTTGCCGAACCAAGGCATATCGATGTCAGAGCCTAGACCTACTTTTTGTAGGTTTACGCCATTTGGACCGCCATCCCAGTTGATTTCAGACGCGATGTAAGTCTCAAGAACAGGACCGAAAGATAAGTCTTTACCAGTTGCTGCATCTAGAGACATACGCGGTGCAAACTTCATAAAGATTTTGTCTTTACCAGATTTGTCGCTGCTTGAATCTGAAGTTAGGTTGAATACATCAACGTAACCGTAAAGATCGAAGATACCTGAACGACCACCAAATTCCATTTCTAGGTAATCATGAGTAGATTCGTATGGACCTTTCTCGTTGATTGCACCCATTAGGTTGAATTGAAGCCATTTGTAATCGTTTTTGTGAATATCGCCGTCAGAGTAATCTGCTGCCATAACTGGAGCTGATGTTGCTGCTAACAAGCCAAGAGCTAGAAGTGATTTACGCATAATGGGACTCTCTATGTTTGTATGCTTATAGGCGCTTATCCGTGCGCTACGCTTATCCGAATGACGCGCATAATAGCGATAAAAATCTCAATTAAAAGTGATAAAAGGTGCAAAAATAAACAAATATAGTGATCTAGATCTCATTAGCGATTTATTTAGGGGAACTAAATTCAAGTTGCATTATTTTGCATTGTTATTGTGATCTCTGTTGGTTTTTGGGGTGGGTTTTATGAAATATATGGTTATCGATTAACCAACAATTTTAGTTACTACGACTATATGTCTGAATAGAGTAAAAAATCTATCAAATTAATGTGAGATTGGTTTTATTATTTGTTTGGTGAATTATTTGGTCCGTACAGTGAAAGTAAAAAGCGGCTTGTAAGCCGCTTTTTATTACTTTTCAGATTCTATGGGGTGGTTAGGTTCAGAATCTCGAGCTCTCGCTTGTTCAAGCAGATTACTAAAGTAGTGCCGTAACGAATACAGCATGATCAAACTTGGGATCACCATTAATGCGGTAATGATGAAGAACAGTGACCAGTCGTTTAAGTAGTCCGCAAGCTCACCGCTAAATGAAGCAAGCGTGGTTCGCCCAAAGTTACCGAGTGAGGCGAGCAGCGCGTACTGAGTGGCAGAGAATGCTTGGCCTGTAAGTACGGTTAAGAAAGAAACAAAGGCAACCGTAGAGAATGCTGTCGTAAAGTTATCGACGATAATTGTTGCAAGGAATAGGTGTTCATTTGGACCTACTTTCGCGATCCAAGCAAACATTAAGTTGCTCGCTGCCATAGCAACGCCGCCGATCATTAAGCCTCTCACTATGCCGAACTTAACGTTGAACATGCTGCCAACGAGAGTGAAGAATATTGTTGCTCCCCAGCCAATCAACTTCGAATAGTGGCCGATTTGCTCGTTACTGAAGCCGACTTCTTTATAGAATGTAATCGACATTCGGCCCAAGAATGCTTCACCAATCTTAAACAGAAACACAAACAGCAAAAGTGTGATGGCGACTTGTACGCCGTTGCGCTTAAAGAAATCTAAGAAAGGTTCAACTACTGTGACACTTAGCCAAGCTACAAGTTTCGAGCTGACGACTTTCTCGTGACGTTGCTCGGCTTGTGCCTGAAGTCGTTCACGTTCAGTCTTAGGTTCACCTACCAGTAAAGTAAATACCATTAGAATCGCAACGAAAATCGCCATCCCATAGTAAACACCGTTCCAGCCAATTGAGTCAGCATTAATAAAGGCAACATAGCCTGGTAAGGAGTAACCAGTCCACCAACCAATGACAGCCATGGCTGATGCTTGAGGGAGTTTGTTCGATTCTGACTTAGGAAAGGTATCGATTCGGAAAGCGTCAATGGCGATGTCCTGAGTTGCCGATGCTGTTGCAATAGCCAACGCCAACATAGAGGTGAACATCAAGTTGTCTGCAGGATTGACGCCCGCAATAAGCAGGGTACATACCAGCACGAAAGATTGGCACAAGAAAATCCAGCTTCGACGCTGGCCTAATACAGCGTGTAAAACAGGAAGCTTTACACGGTCTACTAATGGCGCCCATAAAAAATTAATGGCGTATACCGCAAATACACTTCCAAAGTAGCCGATGGCTGCACGTGTTAGGCCTGCATCTTTGAGCCAGCCAGACATATTCGAGCCAATCAGAACCCATGGAAATCCGCTCGAACACCCGAGCATGAAAACCCACATTAGGCGACGGTCTAGATAACTGCGTAGGGTTTCAACCCAGGATAATGATTGGGCATTTTGAGACATAGAGCCAAGTCCTTATGAAATAAAAAGGCTCTGGCAATATCCAGAGCCTTGGAGGGGCTACTTAATCACGCTGATGTTGGTGATAACTATCGGCTCGACAGGAACGTCTTGCATGCGGCCAAAAGAAGAAGTGGGTTTACGAGACATCTCTTGAACCACTTCAAAGCCTTGAGTTACTTGACCAAAAACGGCGTAACCAGCATTAGCACCTGATTGGTTCAGGAAATCGTTGTTCTTGTAGTTAATGAAGAACTGGCGACTTGCACTATCAGGATCGTTAGTACGAGCCATAGCGATGGTCGCGGTATCGTTTTTCAAGCCGTTAGAAGCTTCGTTTTTGATACTAGAATAGGTCGGTAAGCGGTCCATCTTTTGGTTAAAGCCACCGCCCTGTGCCATAAAGCCAGGAATCACGCGATGGAAGACGCTACCAATGTAGCTTCCGTCTTCAACATACTTGATGAAGTTCGCTGTTGTAATTGGCGCTTTTTGGTCGTTAAGCTCTAGCGTGAAAGGGCCAAGGTTGGTTTCAACCAACACTTTTGGGCCTGCCAATACCGAGCAGCTCACTAATGCTAGGGTAGAAATAATAGTGCGAATCATTAGAAACGCTCCGCCATGTACTCTTTCAGCTCACGGTCATTAGCAATTTCTTTTAGAACAAGATTGACAACATCGTTCAGCACTGTCGCGATTTCTTCGTTAGAAGCGCTCAGCATTCCAGAGCGAGTCGCTGTGCCATTGTAGGTTTTTACAAGTTTGCCTTTCGGTGTTTCAGCCGTGATTTCAATGGTGACTTTGCCATCCATTTCGTTTTCCATCACGGAGTGTTTTACCGTTACTAGGGCTTCTTGAATTTCAACTTCAACCGAGTTTTCACTGTTTACAGTGCTACGGAAACCTTGGGAACCAAATTGCTCCAGGAGAGCGTTTTCCAAAGAAATACGTACATTTTGCTGAGCATGCAGAGGTTCGATGTTTGAACGACCACTATCAACTAGCGCTACATACTGAGCCGAACGAACGTCTTTACTGGTTAAGGTATACGAGCTTCCATCTACAAGGTCACTGCTGCTAAGCACGGCTTTAGGCTTAAAATTGATTTGTTCTGGTTGAGGGGCAGAACACGCAGTTAGTAGCGCTATAGATGCGGCAAGAACCAGTTTTCTCATGGTGTTTTCCTTTATCATGCTCTCAAGACTGTAGAGATATTTGTATGTAGATAATAGTGAACTATTTAGTCGCTTGTAAAATAACAAATTTCTTATTGGAAGCGACAGTCGATACTTGCGACTTTCCGAATAGTCGAGATAGTTTCCCATCGTAGCCGAGGTGTCGGTTTCCGATAACAATTAATTGTCCACCTTTGGCAAGAACATGCTTTGCATCACAGAACATCTGCCATGCAATGTGATCCGTAATAGCTTGCTGCTGATGGAAAGGTGGGTTGCAGACAACTAAGTCGGTAGAGTTTTCCTCAAAACCGTCTAAACAGTTATTCGCAACACATTGATGCTGTTGAGCTTCGCCTAGGTTGTCTAGCATGTTTTTTTGAGCGGATTGAACCGCCATAAAACTCTCATCTACACTTGTGATGTGTGCGTTCGGATTAAGCTGAGCCAATTTTACTGATAGAACACCATTACCACAGCCTAAATCAATGATCTTTAGTGACTTATCTGTGCTCGGTAAATGAGGCAAGATAAAGCGTGCACCTAAGTCCAAAGACTCGCCAGAATAAACATTAGGGAGATTACTTAGCCGAATATCTTCTCCATCAACTTTCCATTCCGTTATTGGTGAAACAGGTAGAGAAGTTCGGCTGTTGGCTTGTGAAAAGACTAAACGATGCTTCTTCCATGCTAATGATGTTTTTGTCTCACCTAAGTACTTCTCAAATAGCTTCAGAGTTGAAGTATGGATCTCTTTGGCCTTATTCACAGCTATAACAGGCACATGGGAAGGAAGTTGTTGACGCAGTTGAGACAATATCCAAGTTAGATGCCTGTTACTCTTAGGCAGCTGTAATAAGACCAAATCAATCGAATCCGGAATAGCGTCCATACATGTTATATAGTGAATCGGACGGCAATGATTACGCTGCAAGTTTTCGTTAGTCCCTGTGTGTGCGAGAAATGAGTCGCTCATCAGGGTGACATTGTGAATGTTGGAAAACCAGCAAGAAAGAGCGCCAAAATGATCGTTGATAATCAGAATGTTTTGATTGGGTGCCAAGTCCAGTTCTTCTACGTGGTTGATCAGGTATTCATCACCTGCATCCCAAGCTTGAAGTGTTTCGTTGGTTCGAACTGGGTAACGATATAAAGTTAGATTACGATCGTGAAGAGAGAGCTCAATGTTCATATTGGTCAAAGTTATTAGTGTTTGAAGTCGTCTAGGGATGTTCTACATCATTGTCGCAAATGGAGCGACAACAAGAAACCAAAACCTTTTTCTCTCTGGTTTTGCGGAGTAAGATGACTTTATTATTTCGCTTATGTCAGCCTTAGACGTAAGCTATCGAATTGAGGAACAGACATGATTCAAGAAATTGTCGAACAAAAGCTAAGCCAAGCTTTCTCTCCTATCGAGCTAAAGGTGATGAATGAAAGCTACATGCACAATGTACCAGCAGGGTCTGAGAGCCATTTTAAAGTTGTAATTGTAAGCACTGAGTTTGAAGGTAAACGCTTGATTGCACGTCACCGTGCGGTCAATCAAGTATTGGCAGAGGAATTAGCGGGCGGAATTCACGCGCTCTCTATGCATACCTATACAGAGGAAGAGTGGGAAAAAGAAAAACAATCTTTCCCAGACAGCCCTATGTGTATGGGTGGTGGAAAATAAGTTTGAGAAATTGAGAAGGGTAGCGTTTGCTGCCCTTTTTTGTGTCTGTTTTTTGTTCGCTTTATTAACAGTGTTTCAACAAATGAATGTTACAAATTGTTTGTTTCCATTTGTTTAAAATGATTACCGAATAGAAATACCTCTAAAGAGTAAGGGAATAGGGGTTTGTGCGATGCTTCAAACTTATGACTATTCTATAGCCTTTATTCTTCAAAACCTTCGAAATAAAACGAGTTATCAAGTTATTGGTCATGGCATCAGGTTGAGAAAAAATGCTAGACTATCGCACCTGATAAATCTCACTCAAATTTTGTGATGAGATAATTAATAGGATGTTGCGATTTTGATGTTTTAAACAGCATCAAAACCGGACACTAGTGTCGTGTCTAAAAGTTACGCAATTAAAGAATCTTTTTCCCGATAAAGTAGTGCAAGTGCGTATGATTACAATAAAGAAGGGTTTGGACCTTCCTATCGCAGGAACTCCATCCCAGGTGATTAATGATGGTAAGACCATCAATAAAGTCGCCTTGCTTGGCGAAGAGTACGTTGGCATGCGTCCTACGATGCATGTTCGCGTAGGTGATGAAGTAAAGAAAGCTCAAGTTCTTTTTGAAGATAAGAAGAACCCAGGCGTGAAATTTACTTCACCAGCAAGCGGTAAAGTTATCGAGGTTAACCGTGGCGCAAAACGTGTCCTACAATCCGTTGTGATTGAAGTGGCAGGTGATGAGCAGGTAACGTTCGATAAGTTTGAAGCAGGTCAGATTGCGGGTCTTGATCGCGAAGCGATTAAAACTCAGTTAGTTGACTCTGGTCTTTGGACAGCTTTACGTACTCGTCCGTTTAGCAAGGTTCCAGCAATCGATTCTACAACTCAGGCGATTTTCGTTACTGCAATGGATACCAACCCATTGGCAGCTGACCCTGAATTGATTATCAACGAGCAGTCAGATGCTTTTGTTGCTGGTCTTGATGCTCTTTCTGCATTGACTGAAGGCAAGGTTTACGTATGTAAGTCTGGTTCTAGCCTTCCTCGTTCTGGTCAATCTAATGTAGAAGAGCACGTGTTTGATGGCCCTCACCCAGCTGGTCTAGCTGGCACCCACATGCATTTCCTATACCCAGTGAATGTAGAAAATGTGGCGTGGAGCATCAACTACCAAGACGTTATTGCGTTTGGTAAGTTATTCCTAACTGGTGAGCTTTACACTGACCGTGTTGTTTCTCTTGCAGGTCCAGTTGTAAACAATCCTCGTTTAGTCCGTACAACGCTAGGTGCTAGCCTAGACGATGTAACAGACAACGAGTTGATGCCAGGCGAAGTTCGTGTGATTTCTGGTTCAGTGTTAACTGGTACTCACGCAACGGGTCCTCATGCTTACCTAGGTCGTTACCACGTACAGGTTTCTGTATTACGTGAAGGCCGCGAGAAAGATCTGTTCGGCTGGGCTATGCCTGGTAAGAACAAGTTCTCTGTTACTCGCTCTTTCCTTGGTCACATCTTTAAAGGTCAGTTGTTCAACATGACAACAACGACTAACGGTAGTGACCGTTCAATGGTTCCAATTGGTAACTACGAAAAAGTAATGCCACTTGATATGGAACCAACATTGCTACTTCGTGATCTATGTGCAGGTGATACTGATAACGCTCAGCGTTTAGGTGCTCTTGAACTAGATGAAGAAGATTTAGCACTGTGTACCTTTGTATGTCCTGGTAAATACGAGTACGGCGAACTACTTCGTGAATGCCTAGATACAATTGTGAAGGAAGGGTAATTTTCATGGGCCTTAAAAAGTTTATTGAAGACATCGAGCATCATTTTGAGCCTGGTGGAAAACACGAGAAGTGGTTTGCGCTTTACGAAGCGGCAGCAACTCTGTTTTACACACCTGGTCTTGTAACAAAGAAAAGCTCGCATGTCCGTGATAGCGTTGACCTAAAACGTATCATGATCATGGTTTGGCTTGCGGTATTCCCAGCAATGTTCTGGGGTATGTACAACGCAGGTGGTCAAGCTATCGCAGCACTAAACCACATGTACTCTGGTGCAGAGCTTGCAGCAGTAATCAGTGGCGATTGGCACTACTGGCTAACCGAAATGCTTGGAGGAACGTTGAGTCCTGAAGCTGGTTGGGGCAGTAAGATGTTGCTAGGTGCAACTTACTTCCTACCGATTTACGCGACGGTGTTCATCGTTGGTGGTTTCTGGGAAGTGCTTTTCTGTATGGTGCGTAAGCACGAAGTTAACGAAGGTTTCTTTGTTACTTCTATCTTATTCGCATTGATTGTTCCGCCGACACTTCCACTTTGGCAAGCAGCACTAGGTATTACCTTTGGTGTTGTTGTTGCGAAAGAAATCTTTGGTGGTACTGGTCGTAACTTCCTTAACCCAGCGCTTGCTGGCCGTGCTTTCCTATTCTTTGCTTACCCAGCTCAAATCTCGGGTGACTTAGTGTGGACTGCGGCTGATGGTTTCTCTGGTGCTACAGCGCTTAGCCAATGGGCACAAGGCGGTAATGGTGCTCTAGTGAACACTATCACGGGTGATGCAATCACTTGGATGGATGCGTTCATTGGTAACATCCCAGGTTCTATCGGTGAAGTATCGACGCTAGCTCTTATGATCGGTGCAGCAATGATCGTTTACATGGGTATTGCTTCATGGCGCATCATTGGTGGTGTTATGATCGGTATGGTTGCAGTGGCGACACTGTTCAACGTTATCGGTTCTGATACAAACCCTATGTTCAATATGCCTTGGCATTGGCACCTAGTTCTAGGTGGCTTCGCATTCGGTATGTTCTTCATGGCGACTGACCCAGTATCTGCATCATTTACTGATAAAGGTAAATGGGCTTACGGTATTCTGATTGGCGCAATGTGTGTAATGATCCGTGTAGTAAACCCAGCTTACCCAGAAGGTATGATGCTGGCGATTCTATTTGCGAACCTATTTGCACCACTATTCGACCACTTAGTTGTTGAAAAGAACATCAAACGGAGACTAGCTCGCTATGGCAAGTAATAACGACAGCATTAAAAAGACGCTGGGTGTTGTTATCGGGTTGAGCCTTGTTTGTTCAATCATCGTATCAACAGCAGCTGTTGTTCTTCGCGATCAACAAAAAGCAAACGCTGTACTAGATAAGCAAACTAAAATTGTTGAAGTTGCTGGTATTGAAGCGGAAGGAAAAAAAGTTCCTGAGCTATTTGCACAATACATTGAGCCGCGTCTAGTAGATTTCGAAACAGGTGACTTTGTTGAAGGTGATGCTGCAACTTACGATCAACGTTCCGCTGCAAAAGATCCAGCTGAGTCTATCCGTCTAACTGCGGACCAAGACAAAGCTAAGATTCTTCGTCGTGCTAACACAGGTGTTGTATACCTTGTGAAAGAAGGTGATGAAGTATCTAAAGTTATCCTACCGGTACATGGTAACGGCCTATGGTCTATGATGTACGCGTTTGTTGCTGTTGAAACAGATGGCAACACGGTTTCTGCGATCACTTACTACGAACAGGGTGAAACTCCTGGACTTGGTGGTGAAATTGAGAACCCGTCTTGGCGTGCACAATTTGTAGGTAAGAAGCTGTTCGACGAGAACCACAAACCAGCTATTAAGGTTGTTAAAGGTGGTGCTCCAGCTGGCTCAGAACACGGCGTTGATGGCCTTTCTGGTGCTACGCTAACAGGTAACGGTGTTCAAGGAACATTTGATTTCTGGTTAGGCGACATGGGCTTTGGTCCATTCCTAGCAAAAGTTCGTGACGGAGGTCTGAACTAATGTCTGGCGCACAAAACGTTAAAAAGAGTCTGATGGCACCGGTGTTGGATAACAACCCGATTGCTCTACAGGTTCTTGGTGTTTGTTCTGCACTTGCAGTAACAACCAAACTAGAAACGGCATTTGTAATGACACTAGCGGTTATCTTTGTAACTGCACTGTCTAACTTCTTCGTTTCTCTTATCCGTAATCACATTCCAAACAGTGTACGTATCATTGCTCAAATGGCGATCATTGCGTCACTTGTAATCGTGGTAGACCAAGTACTTAAAGCTTACCTATACGATATCTCTAAACAGCTATCTGTATTCGTAGGCCTTATCATTACGAACTGTATCGTAATGGGTCGTGCTGAAGCGTTTGCTATGAAGTCTGAGCCAATTCCTTCTCTTATCGATGGTATTGGTAACGGTCTTGGTTACGGCTTCGTTCTTATCACTGTTGGTTTCTTCCGCGAACTATTTGGTTCAGGTAAGTTATTCGGCCTAGAAGTACTTCCGCTAGTAAGTAATGGTGGTTGGTATCAGCCAAACGGCTTGATGCTACTTGCACCATCAGCATTCTTCCTGATCGGCTTCCTGATCTGGGCGATTCGTACGTTCAAGCCTGAACAAGTAGAAGCGAAGGAGTAAGGACGTCATGGAACATTACATTAGCTTGCTAGTTAAATCGATCTTCATCGAGAACTTAGCACTATCGTTCTTCTTAGGTATGTGTACATTCCTTGCAGTATCTAAGAAAGTTAAGACCTCTTTCGGTCTTGGTGTAGCAGTTGTTTTCGTACTGACTGTCGCGGTACCAGTAAACAACCTGCTTTATACCTTTATCCTTAAAGAGAATGCGTTAGTTGAAGGTGTGGACCTTAGCTTCCTAAACTTCATCACCTTTATCGGTGTAATCGCGGCTCTAGTACAGATTCTAGAAATGATCCTCGATCGCTTCTTCCCGCCTCTGTACAACGCGTTAGGCATTTTCCTACCGTTGATCACTGTAAACTGTGCGATCTTCGGTGGCGTATCTTTCATGGTTACGCGTGACTACAACTTTGCTGAATCTGTTGTATACGGCTTTGGTTCTGGTGTGGGCTGGTTGCTAGCTATTGTTGCTCTTGCAGGTCTCCGTGAGAAGATGAAGTACTCTGACGTACCTCCTGGTCTTCGTGGTCTTGGTATCACGTTTATCACTGTAGGTCTAATGGCGTTGGGCTTTATGTCTTTCTCTGGTGTTCAACTGTAAGTCGGGTAAACCGCAGCAAATAAGGAATAGTCAATGTCTACTATTATTTTTGGTGTAGTAATGTTTACCCTGATTATTTTGGCGCTAGTTTTAGTGATTCTATTCGCTAAATCTAAACTAGTTCCATCAGGTGACATTACAATTTCTGTGAACGATGACCCTTCATTGGCGATCGTTACACAACCAGGCAGCAAGCTGCTGGGTGCTCTAGCTGGTGCTGGCGTATTCGTATCTTCTGCTTGTGGTGGCGGTGGCTCTTGTGGTCAGTGTCGCGTAAAAGTTAAATCAGGTGGCGGTGACATTCTTCCAACTGAGCTTGATCACATTACTAAAGGTGAAGCTCGTGAAGGTGAACGTCTAGCATGTCAAGTTGCAATGAAAACTGACATGGAAATCGAACTACCTGAAGAAATCTTCGGCGTTAAGAAGTGGGAATGTTCAGTTATCTCTAATGATAACAAAGCAACATTCATCAAAGAGCTTAAACTTCAAATCCCTGATGGCGAATCTGTACCTTTCCGTGCAGGTGGCTACATTCAGATTGAAGCTCCAGCTCACCACGTTAAATACTCTGAGTTTGATGTACCGGATGAGTACCGTGAAGACTGGGACAAGTTTAATCTGTTCCGCTACGAGTCTAAGGTAGATGAAGAAACTATCCGTGCTTACTCAATGGCAAACTACCCAGAAGAAGAAGGGATTATTATGCTGAACGTGCGTATTGCTACGCCGCCGCCTAATAACCCAGACGTACCACCTGGTATCATGTCTTCATTCATCTGGTCTCTTAAAGAAGGCGACAAGTGTACTATCTCTGGTCCATTTGGTGAGTTCTTCGCGAAAGATACTGATGCAGAAATGGTATTCGTTGGTGGTGGTGCAGGTATGGCTCCAATGCGTTCTCATATCTTTGACCAGCTTAAGCGTCTTAAATCTTCTCGTAAGATGTCTTTCTGGTACGGTGCTCGTTCTAAACGTGAAATGTTCTACGTTGAAGACTTCGATGGCCTACAAGCAGAAAACGACAACTTCGTGTGGCACTGTGCTCTTTCTGATCCAATGCCTGAAGACAACTGGGATGGCTACACTGGCTTCATCCACAACGTATTGTACGAAAACTATCTGAAGGACCACGAAGCACCTGAAGATTGTGAGTACTACATGTGTGGTCCACCGATGATGAACGCAGCTGTAATCGGTATGCTGAAAGATCTCGGTGTAGAAGATGAAAACATCCTTCTAGATGACTTCGGTGGTTAATCTACCTAAGTGATTGAACTCTATGGCTGGCTCTTGGAGCCAGCCATTCTTTTTTCGAACTTCGGTTGTGATAGTAAAGCGGTTTTATCTAGACTATTTTCCTATCCCCACTTTTATCTATAGGAGTAAACAAGTGAAAAAATGGCTTGTTGCGTTAGCTTCTCTTTTGATCCTTGCTGGCTGTGAAAAACCGGCCGAGCAAGTGCATTTAAGTGGCCCAACGATGGGTACCACCTATAACATCAAATACATCGAATCAGACTCGACGCCTGATGCACAAAAGATCCATCAGGAAGTTGACCGCTTACTTGAAGAAGTAAACGACCAAATGTCGACTTACCGCAAAGACTCGGAGCTAAGTCGTTTTAATCAATATCAAGGCAGCGACCAATTCGAGGTTTCACCACAAACCGCGATTGTTGTGAAAGAAGCTATTCGTCTTAATGAGCTTACTCATGGCGCGCTTGACGTAACAGTTGGACCGTTAGTGAATTTATGGGGGTTTGGCCCAGAAGCACGCCCTGAAGTTGTCCCAACAGATGAAGAACTAGCAGCACGTAAAGCAGTCACAGGCATTTCTCATTTGAGCGCTACCGCTACTTCATTATCAAAAGATATTCCTAACTTGTATGTGGACCTTTCTACGATTGCAAAAGGTTGGGGAGTGGATGTGGTTGCCGACTATATTGAATCTCAAGGCATTCAAGACTACATGGTTGAAGTTGGTGGAGAACTGCGCCTAAAAGGCGTGAATCGTGAAGGGGTTCGCTGGCGTATTGCGATTGAGAAACCCTCGGTAGATGAGCGCAGTGTTCAAGAGATCATAGAACCGGGTGATATGGCGATAGCCACTTCTGGTGATTATCGTAACTATTTTGAGCGTGACGGAATCCGTTATTCGCATATAATTAACCCACAAACAGGTAAACCGATCAGAAATAAGGTTGTGTCTGTTACTGTATTGGATAAGTCGTCTATGACGGCAGACGGCCTGGCGACAGGCATAATGGTATTGGGTGAAGAGAAAGGATTGGAAGTTGCGAATAAGCACAGTATCCCAGCTCTGATTATCGTCAAAACAAAAGACGGGTTCTTAGAGCTAACTTCAGAAGCATACAAACCATACGTACATAATTAACAAGAGCATGTCATTATGAATACATTTTTGATTACCTTTGGAGTGTTCCTAGCTGTTATCGCAGCAATGTCGGTAGGTTACATTTTCCAAAAGAAAGTGGTTAAAGGAAGCTGTGGCGGATTAGGTGCGGTAGGTATCGACAAGGTATGTAACTGCCCAGAACCGTGTGATGCACGTAAGAAGCGAGAAGCACGTGAAGCTGCTAGAGCAGAAAAGCTTGCTGCGTGGGAAAAAGATCGCATCGCTTAACCCGCTCCAATCACTCAAAAAGCCCAAAGTTTTCATGGAACACATGATTCTTCGGGCTTTTTTAGTTTGGGGAGTTTATCCAACTGATACTATCTGGTTTCGACCATTTTCTTTGGCCAAATAGAGCCGGTCATCAGCGACCTTTATTTGCTCGTTCAAATCCCCTTCGATATCGGTCACGCCGATACTAATCGTAATAGATAGCTGCTGCTCGTTATGAGTAATCGTGGTTTTCTCTACTCTTTGGCGCATGATTTCCAATCGGTTGGTAAACTCTTGGATTGGGGCACATGATTGAATACAAAATTCTTCACCACCAAACCGCACAACGACATCATCTTCGAAGTATATTTTGAGGATGCTAGACAGCGTTTTCAGTGCAGCATCTCCACCATCGTGGCCATATGTGTCGTTGACCTTTTTAAAGTGGTCGATGTCGAGCATGGCTATGTTTCTTTTTTCACAACCATTGCAAACTTGATTGAACAAGAAACGGCGATTCCAAAGTCCGGTTAAGGCGTCTTGGTTAGCCATGCGAAAGAGTTCGTTTGTGGCCTCTTTCATGTCTAGAATTTGATGAACTCGACAGAAAAATTCTTCTTGGTTGAACGGCTTATATAGGAAATCATTAGCTCCTGCTTTGAGGAAGCGAGCTGTCATAGTTCTATCGTCACTTCCGGATAGGCCTAAGATCGCCAATTGATTCTTGTCGTAGTCTGTGCGAATTTCACGAATCATGGTAATGCCATCTTTTTCTGGCATATCGTGATCAGAAATAATGAAAGTAATGTCTGAGTTTTCCGATAGGACTTTCTGACCTTCAATGCCATTCTTGGCCTGTAATACGGAAATGTATTGGTGTTCCAACAGTTGAGTAATGTGTTTTCTTACCACGGCTGAGTCATCAACGACGAGCGCTTTATGCTTTTGATTATTGGTTAAGCGTTTTACTAGCGGGAGCAAGTAGGAAACTGAGGCCATGCTGTCTTTTAAGATGTAATCCAAAACACCTTTAGCCAACATTTTTTCGCGTATTTCTTCCTGAAACATGGCGGTAAGGACGATCACTTTATGATCGTGATTGAGGACTATATCAATGATTTCGCCATCTTGGCCATCAGGTAAGCAGTAATCCAGCACCGCGCATAGTAGGTGGTGTTCATGTTGGAGTATTTTGTTTGCTTGTTCGATTGACTCGGCAGCAAGTACCTCGAAACCAGCTTGGCTTAGTTGCTGTTCCAAGTAATTGCGAAACGCACGACTATCTTCGACAACAAGTATTTTTTGACTCAAAGATCCGTCCCTATCATTTTTATCCTGATACAACTAATAATAAATTAGTCAGGCGATTTGGCTACGATTAATTTTTAATATTTGAACCAACCTAATTTCGTGCCTGAACGTTCATTATTTTGTATACTGTGTTTTTGTACAGTTTTTCTTTGGTGGGCTGTGGAGTCAGTAACGAGAAAGATCATTCATGTTGACATGGACTGCTTCTATGCAGCGGTTGAGATGCGCGACAATCCTGACTACCGAAATCGGCCATTGGCCGTTGGCGGACATGAAAAGCAGCGCGGAGTGATCAGTACCTGCAATTATGAGGCGAGGCAGTTTGGTGTACGTAGCGCAATGCCTACCGCAACAGCGTTAAAGCTATGCCCTGATCTTTTGGTTGTTCCAGGTAGAATGCAGGTATACAAAGAAACATCAAAGCATATCCGAGCTATTTTTAGTCGCTATACACCACTTATAGAGCCTTTGTCTCTTGATGAGGCCTACTTAGACGTGACCCAATCCACCATGTGTCGTGGGTCAGCGACACTGATTGCTCAAGCGATCAGGGAGGACATATGGAACGAGCTTCAGCTTACGGCATCTGCTGGAGTGGCTCCGATTAAATTCTTGGCCAAAGTCGCTTCAGATATGAACAAACCAAATGGGCAGTTCGTTATCCCTCCTGAAAGAGTCCAAGAAGTCGTTGATAAGCTGCCGTTAGAAAAGATTCCGGGAGTGGGAAAAGTGAGCTTAGAAAAACTTCATAAAGCCGGCTTTTATGTTTGTGAAGATATCAAGCAAAGTGACTATCGAGAGCTGCTGCGACAGTTTGGCCGGCAGGGAGCTTCATTGTGGAAACGAAGTCATGGTATCGATGAACGTGAAATTGTGGTGGAGCGTGAACGCAAGTCGGTTGGTGTAGAGAGGACGTTCAGCGAGAATATTTCTAGTTATGATGAATGTTGGCAGGTTATAGAAGAACGTCTTTACCCCGAGCTTGAGCAGCGCTTGGTGAAAGTGAGTCCTGATAAGAGCATCATAAAGCAGGGCATCAAGCTTAAATTTGCCGACTTCCAACTGACGACTATTGAGCATATTCATGGTCAATTAGAGCTAGAAGATTTTAAAGGGCTCTTGCGAGATATCTTAAAGCGTCAAAATGGCCGAGAGATACGCTTACTCGGCTTGAATGTCATGCTTAAACCAGATCAACAAACTAAGCAATTGAGCTTCTTTTAGGGCCTTTGTTCGAAAAGCACGTCGAACAAAGGCCCCCACGATAATTACTTATCTTTGATTCTCAATTCCACTGACGGACTTCACGGCTTCGAGAACCGTCGAAAAAGGGTGTTGCTCTAATTTGGCAAAGCCGCTCATCGAGCGAGCTTTAAGTTTGGTAGACAGTGGCGTGGTTATCCCACACAAAAAGCGCGCCAGTGCCTCAGGGCTTAACGGTTGAGTATCTGATGATTTGGTACTTGCTGTTCTAAATTCATTCAACCATTGTTGAAGAAGTTGGTTGTCAATCTTCAGCTGGCTACTGCTTGGCAATGTGGCGATATTCCCTCTGCATACGGAGCAATGCCCACACTGACTTGGTGCATTGTTATCCGAGAAGTAACTTGCTAATCGATGACTCAAGCAATGTTCGGTTTGGAAAAAGTTGAGCATCTCATGTAACCGATTTATCTCAGCGTTTTCTTTATTTCTGAACAGTTGGAACAGTTCTTCAGTAAGCTGCTGTATTGGTTTAGATGTGTCACAAACTCCAAAGACATCGGTGATTTGTTTGCTTTCAAGTTCAATCCAGCCTTGCTCATGGAAATAATCAATAGCAGCTATCACACGTTGTCTATCTGCTTGGCTGTGCATCCATAAGGCTTCAAAATCGACTTGGCACCATGTCCGTGCTTTAGGCGAGCAGGCAAAGATAGCTTCAACAAACTGACGACGTTCACTGGAAAACTGCTCTTCGATATGCTGCTGAGTGGCAACAAACTTAAAACGATAATCGGCGAAATAGCTGTATTTTGGTTCGATAACAGCGGCCAACTCTAAATAGACCAATAGTGTTTTGAGTGGCAGTTGTCGAATGTTGCTCTCTCGAGATAGCCTAGTCAGCATGACTTCCCACTGGCCAGTTTGTTGATAAATTTCCTCGATGACGCTTTGAATCGCTTCTTTGTCCGGTGTGTCTCCGTAAACAAAATTCTCGAGTACATGTAAGCCGGTTTGGTTCGCTAATAAGGTGCAATGTGACGTATGACCATCTCTACCTGCACGGCCAATTTCTTGTGAGTAGTTTTCAATAGATTTGGGGAGATCATAATGTACCACTTGGCGAATATTGGATTTGTCTACCCCCATGCCAAAGGCAATTGTTGCGACAATGCAGTGAATTTGACCATTCATAAATCGTTGTTGAATATCGTCGCGCTGCTCGCTTTTTAATCCAGCGTGATATGCGGTTGCAAGCAAGCCCTGTTGGTTCAGTTGCTTTGCAACTTGCTCCGCGGTCTGCTGTAAGGTGACATAGATGATGGAGGGTGCGAGTGGATCTTGAGCTAAAACGCGATGCAGCGCTTCAGCTTTTTCGTGCTCTTGGCAAGGCGAGATAGTCAGATCAAGGTTAGAGCGATAAAAGCCAGTCACAACCGTGTTGTCTGCACTGATGGAGAATTTACCTTGCATGTCTCTGATGACATTCGGTGTCGCTGTTGCTGTGAGGAGTAACACTTGTGGAATATTGAGCTGCTGTTTGTAATGAGGCAGTTTTAAATAATCAGGTCGGAAATTATGTCCCCATTCCGACATACAGTGTGCCTCATCTATGACCAGTAGTGAAATTGGCACTTGAGCGATGAAGTGACGAAACCTCTCGTTCTTTAGCCTCTCAACTGAGATCATCAAGATCTTGGTTTCGCCATTGCGTACCGACTGCATCACGTGTTGGGTTTGTTGCCTATCTTGGCTCGAATCAATGGAGGCTGCCGCGATCCCTTTACTCTGCAGGAAGGCCAGTTGATCTTTCATCAATGCAAGAAGCGGCGAGATGACTAATGTGAGATGGGGTAAGTGTAACGCTGGCAATTGATAGCAAAGAGACTTACCTGACCCAGTCGGAAAGATCGCTGCACTGGATTGGCCTGATAGTATCGTTTCTACAACTTGACGCTGCCCTTCTCTTAGTGTGTCGAAACCAAATACTTGCTTTAACGTATCTTCAATCATTATCCCCATAACCTGCTAGTGAAAAGCTTGCGCTTGATTGTACCTGAATCTATTCTTTAGCTCTTTGAAAACCACAGCACACATGTATGAATAAATCTGATCTGCACCAAATAATCTTGCTACAGCTCGAACAAAATTTATTGGTCGCCCAATCTGCGACTCAACGTGCCATCGATGCAGCCACTGATGAAGAAACAGTACCTGAACACAAGTACGATACTTTGGCGCTAGAGGCCTCGTATTTGGCGCATGGGCAAGCGATGAGAGTGCAAGAATGCGAAGAAGATATTCGAGTTTTTAAAGAGCTAGTGCTTAGGGAAGCATCAGATACGGTGGTTATGGCCTCTTTGGTAACCGTTGCGAATGAAGAAAATGAACGAAAATATTTCTTCATTGGTCCTAGAGCGGGCGGATTGAGTGTAGATTGCCAGGGAATTGAAGTGTCGGTATTAACCCCGCAAGCTCCGCTTGGAAAAGCGTTACTTGGGAGGCAAGTAGAAGACGAGATCGAGCTGGCAATTAACGGTATTACTGTGTATTACGAAGTTGTGGACATTGCTTAGACATCGCTCTTTATCACAGTTGACTAGCCGCTAACCTTCTTACCCTTAATTTGGGTATACTGTTTAAAACCATTGTCGAGATGATTATGAAGAAAAGCATTTTACTGGTATCACTTTTGATGAGTCACTCTGTATGGGCTGCGCAGTGTAAAGTTGATATCAAAAATGAAATCCATTTGGATGGGCAAACTCTAGAAATTCAGCAAACCAGCGGTGAAAAAGCTGTGTTTGATGACAGTAATAACCTTTATATTCACGGTGAAAAAATTGAGCTAAACGCTGAGCAGCAAGCGGCGGTCGAGCAGTACCGCGATAGCATGAATGAGTACTTGCCTCGAGCAAAACAAATTGCCAGTGAAGGGTTAGCTTTAGCGAATGACATCGTTGATGATGTCGCGCAAAGCCTGGATGCGCCGGGTGCATTTGATGACGTTAAGGCGTCAATGCAAGCATTCTTTGCTGATATTGAAGCTCGCTATTATCAAGACGGCGATTTAGTTTTGCCAGCAGAAAGCTTTGAGTCGATGGCGGCGTCTTGGGCAGAAGACTTTGAAAAAGCGAAGCAGTTATTTAATCAAGAATTCATCTCCAGTGCATTCAATGCGATGTCTGAAAAAATGAAACAGGATGGTGGGCTAAACCTTACTGAACTGGCAGACAGCATGGCGGAGCTAAAAGTCCGAGTGGAAGAGCGCTTAAAGGAGCATTCAGCAGAGATTAAGCAACAAGGCGAGGAGCTGTGTGAATCTTTGGATGATATTGCGGAGCAAGAGCTTGAGCTGCATGAGAAAATCCCTGAGTTGAAGGATTACCAAACATTTACGATTTAGGGTTCGACTAAATCATTGAAGTCAAAAAAAGAGCGCCAATATGGCGCTCTTTTACTTAGCCCTAAGTAACTTTGTCTATCAGATGAACGGATTAACGTTCATTGTTCATTTGGGTTAGCTTGTCCCCGACAGGGCCCGAGAAATTAAAGCCATCGTGTTCATCCCAGTTGATTGACCATGTCATCACACCTGCATAGTTTGGATAGTTAAATGCAGGCTGGATAGAGCCACATTTTGTTCCTTTGGTTAAACAGTCAAGTGCATCGAGAATGTTTTGTGTTGGAGCTTGTCCGGAGTTCGCAGAGCTAGGTCCGGAAGGTAAGCCGATAGCGACTTGGTCATCACGTAGAGGGGCGAACATCGTACCATCGGCAAGCTCAAACCCTTCAATCAACATTTTCGATTGAGCTACCATCATATCGATAGACCCTTCAGGCGCAGCACCAGACATGTATGGGTTTGGTAAGCCACCGTTGTTGTAAAGTTGAACGTGAAGTAAATCTAGCGTGCTTCGCGTCGCATCGATCACTGGAATGTACGCGCCCCAAATTCCTGAGTAGGCCACGAAGCCACCTTGAACATATGGATGCTCTGGTGCCATGGTGAGGTACATATCCCCACCCATATTTTGTTCAATTTGCAGTAATGCACGTCCTAAACGAGCTTGGATTTGAGAACCATGAACAAGGTTAGACCCACTTTCCAGATCTACATCCAAACCGTCAAAGCCCCACTCAGCAATGATGTCAGTTAGGCTGGCAATAAAGGCAGCTTCATCTTGGTCAGTATTCAGAGTGATCGTGCCTTCAGCGCCACCAAGTGACAGAACGAACTTTTTACCTTTTGCTTGCAGTGCCGCCATATCTTGTTTGAACTGCAGAGGATCTAGCGCAGGGCAGCTACTGTGGATGTCGCCAGAATACAGGTTGAAGTGAACCGTACCATTACTACTGCGGTCGTTTTCCGCAAATGCGATATCGATGATATCCCATGCGTCAGACATGTCAGCCAAGCGCATCGGGCATCCGGCACCGTTGACGAAGTTATGCCAGTAACCAATCAGCTTGTGAGTTTTCTCTGTTTGCTCGACAACGGTAATCGTTGCAGCATCAGACACAACACTAGAGCCTGCGTTATCTTCTGCTTGAGCAGTGACTGTGTATGAACCGATGGCACCAGGTACCCAAGTGTAAGAGTATGGTGCAGTAGTATCGCTAGCAATGACGGCACCATTGAGTAGGAAGTTCACCTGCTTAACACTGGAGGTTAGTGACGTTGCGTCTGCAGTGATAACGGTGTTTTTGCCTAAACCAACGGTTTGTCCTGATGTAGGGGAGGTGAGTGAGACAACAAGGTCTTGATCACTCACGTTAACATTAACGCTCGATTCTCCGGTATTGCTTTCGTTATCTGTTGCAACGACACGTACTGTGTTCATGCCGATTGTAGTTGCAGACCAGTCATAGTTGTAAGGCGGTTGGGTGACGATCCCAAGACTCGTGTTGTTGGCAAAGAATTCAACTTGTTGGATTGAACCGTCTGTGTCACTTGCGTCTGCTTCAATGGTCACCAACGAGCCTGCGAGCACAACACTGTTATCTTGTGGTGATTGAATCGTGACTACAGGTGGTGTGCTACAAGCGCCTAAATCTGTCCATGCATCGGTCCAATATAAACCATCACCTGGTGCGTACGCCCAGTCGGAGCTCGATGAACACCAGCCAGCGACATCACAGCGGTACTTATTGTTGAGGTTCTGGACTTCCTGCCCGGCGGTATAACTTGTCCCTGCTACATAGTTTGGTATGCCTGCACAGCCGCCACTAGAGCTTGACGATACGCTCAGGCTGACTTCTTGGCTATTGGTTGATTGGTCATCGTTGTCAGTTGCTTTGGCTTTGAAGCTATGAGTCCCCACTTCAGATACCCAGCTATATTGGTATGGCTCACTTGTATCTGTGGCGACTAACTGATTGTTAATGAAAAATTCAACTTGGCTGATGGAGCCATCCGAGTCAGAAGCGTCGGCGGAGATGACAAGAGTCTCTCCTGCTGTCAGCTGCTCATTGCCCGTAGGGCTAGTCAGCGATACTGAAGGAGGTACTAATCCACCAGACGGTGTGACGGAAATAGTGACTTGGCTGGTGGTAGAGGCCCCTTGCTCGTCGGTTGCAACGGCTTTCACTGAAGTTGCGCCAATAGTGGCCGTCCAATCGACAGAGTAAGGTGGTTGGGTAACGACCGCTACTGACTGGTTATCAACAAAGAATTCAACGTTATCGACGTTACCGTCAGAGTCCGAGGCGTTGGCTTGCAAACTCGTCACCGTTCCTTCTGGGATGGTGGCGTTGTTAAGTGGTGAGGTCAGTGAAACCTCTGGGGGGATATTTCCACCGCCAGTATCACATTGGCCTAATGATACCCAAGCTTCCCATGGGCCGGAATTTGAGGCTGGATCATTACCTTGCGTCCAATGACTTGCTTTGTAGGCGATGTTCGACTGTTGAACCTGATCGCCAGAGTTATAGACGGTACCAGCATCCCAATTAGCTAATGCCGTACAATCATAAGCATGTGCTTGGTAACTGACCCCAAGCGCAGCGATGATTGCTGCTCTGAGTATATTCGAGCCCATTTCCCTCTCCTTAGTGTAATTAATAATGGACTCTTAAACGTCTAGCTTATGTTTTGAATTTCGCTTGCTAAATACATGAATAGTTTAATTTTTCTCATTCAATATCACGTCTCTATTATGCATATGAGCACGGTTTCAAACATTTTACGGCTCACTTCACGGAATATGCTTTTATTACAAATTGGAAAAGATTTATTAACCATATAATTTCCTTTTCATGGTGTTACGTGCCAACTTGTGTGGTTTTTGTGGTAAATTAATGCTGTGTTGGAGTTGATTTTTAGCGAGTGTAGTAATACCGTACTAGTCCGCTAGTTTATTGATGCATTTGACACTATGACACATACAGATTCATCGACACGTGAACACTTTGGTTCACGCCTTGGTTTTATTCTTGCTGCGGCGGGCGCTGCGGTTGGTTTAGGTAATATTTGGGGTTTTCCGACTCAGGCTGCCAGCAATGGTGGTGGTGCTTTTCTACTTGTCTATCTTGTCATGATCTTGGTTGTGGCATTTCCAATGCTTGTTGTTGAGATGGCCATCGGTCGGTCTGGACAAGCTAACCCTGTAGACAGCATGCGTTCACTCTCTTCTCACCCGATGGCGAAACGCGCCGGAGGATGGGTAGGTTGGCTGGGGCTATCGGTTCCTTGCGCCGTGCTTGCTTTCTACAGTATCGTCGGCGGCTGGTTGATTTGTTTCTTGCTTGGCGCTGTTACTGAGTTGCTCGGCTTAGAAGCGGTAACGGCCTGGTTTAAAGGTTTTAGCGTCGAGCGCAACCTTTTTGGGGCAATCACATTTTATGTGTTGACGATTTTGATAGTGCAGGGTGGCGTAAAACAAGGGATCGAAAAGTGGTCAACGCGTTTAATGCCTGCGCTGTTTGTTTTGTTTGGCTTACTTTTTATTTACATCATGACACAAGCTGGTGCGATGGAAGGGCTGAAGCATTACTTGGTGCCGGACTTTGAAAAAGTCTGGGATAGGCAACTGATCTTAGCTGCTATGGGGCAGGGGTTCTTTTCGTTGACCATTGGTGGTTGCTCTATGCTGATATATGGTTCTTACCTAAGTAAGAAAGAAAACCTACCCAAGATGGCAATGAATGTAACGCTGGTGGATACGGCGGTAGCGTTTATCGCGGGTCTAGTCGTGATGCCTGCGATGTTTGTTGCGATGCAAAAAGGTGTTCAGATTTACGCAGAAGATGGCTCCTTACTGAGCTCAGATACGTTAGTCTTCACTGTGTTGCCGATGATGTTCGATAGCTTAGGGATCCTTGGACAAATCTTTTCGATCGTTTTCTTCTTACTGCTAACAATCGCGGCTCTTACTTCGTCTATTTCGATGCTGGAATGTCCAGTCGCGTTAGTCAGTGAGCGTTTCAATACGAAACGCAGTGCTACTAGCTGGGTGTTAGGTGGCGCAATTGCGTTATTCAGTGTATTTATCGTGTTTAACTTTGGCGATTTGTTTGGCTTAGTTGCGATGATTGCCACTCAATATTTACAGCCAATAGCCGCGCTGATGTTCTGCCTTTTTGGTGGATGGGTTTGGAGCCGACACGCAAAAATAAAAGAGCTAGAGCAAGGCTGCCCAGAGTTCACGCAAGGCTGGTTTGGAAAGTTGTGGCCTGCGTATGTGAAGTTTGTATGTCCGGTGTTGGTCGCTACCGTGATCTGGGCTTCATTCGGTTAATTCGTTTTAGCTATAGCTAAATAGACAAAGCCCTGAAGTTTTCTTCAGGGCTTTTTTATATGCGTTAGTTGCTTTTTATATGCATTAGTTACTTAAGATGCGATAGCTGCTTAGACTGGCGAGTTAATTTGCCCCGTCGTGAGTGGCTCGACATCGGCGTCTGCTGCGACTTCGATAAACTCTTCCACAACCTGTTCGACTTGTTGATCGTCTTGGGTGAAGTAAGCTAAGTGGAATACCGCATCCCCTTCGTTGACTAAAGGTAGAGTTTGCTGGCCAATGACAATGCCTCCCTTGTGAGCTTTCAGTTCAATTTCACTGTGCCCGAGTGGTGCGCTAATGTATGCCAATACTTGGCCTTTTTCTACTTTTTCACCAAGTGTAACAACGGTGCGTAATATGCCGTCACTTTCTGCTCGAAGCCAGCTGGTGGATTTCGCAATAACCGGTGTAGGCAACTTCTTGCGGCTCGCACGAAGCATACCGATAGCCTGCATAACGCGTTGAACACCAATAAAGCCTGCGCTGATACAGATTGGCTCAAAACGCAGTGCTTCCCCTGCTTCGTAGGTCAATACTGGAATATTGAGCTTTTCAGCCTCACTTCTCAGTGAGCCATCACGTAAAGGTGAATCGACGATCACTGGTGTACCAAACGCGTTCGCGATACGTAGCGTTTCTGGGTTACTCAAATCTGCACGCAGTTGAGGCAGATTTGTTCGGTGAATGGCACCTGTGTGTAAATCCAGAATATAGTCACAACGTTTTACTACTTGGGTAAAAAACGTATGTGCCATACGTGATGCTAGTGAACCTTTTTCGCTTCCCGGAAAACAACGATTTAGGTCGCGTCGGTCGGGTAAATAACGGGACTTATGAATGAAGCCAAACACGTTAACGATCGGGACGGCGATAACCGTCCCTTTTAGCTTATCGGTATCAATGGTGTTGATCAGTTGACGCACGATTTCGACGCCATTGAGTTCATCACCATGAATTGCAGCGTTGACCATTAATGTTGGCCCAGCTTGTTTACCGTTAATAATTTCTACTGGAATAGAAAGCGGGGAGTGGGTATAGAGCTTTGCAGCTTCTAATTCAATTACTCTTCGCTCTCCTGGGGCAACGAATTCACCTAAGAATTCGAATGCCGTATTTTTTTTAGCCTTTGCCACGAGTTTTCGTCCTTTTTGTTGCCGCATTTTTCTCAATAAATTCGACAATCATCCCAGCGACGTCTTTACCAGTTGCGGCCTCGATACCTTCCAGACCTGGGGATGAGTTTACTTCCATGACCAATGGACCACGCTCTGATCTTAGTAGATCGACCCCAGCCACATTTAGACCCATTATTTTCGCAGCCGCGACTGCGGTGCGGCGCTCTTCAGGAGTGATTTTCACCAGAGAAGCGGTTCCACCACGGTGTAAGTTAGAGCGAAATTCGCCTTCCGCACCTTGTCTTTTCATCGCTGCAATCACTTTATCGCCGATGACGAAGCAGCGAATGTCCGCGCCGCCAGCCTCTTTGATGTACTCTTGAACCATGATGTTCGCTTTGAGGCCCATAAACGCCTCAACAACACTCTCAGCCGCTTTACGCGTTTCTGCCAGTACAACGCCGATGCCTTGTGTCCCTTCAAGTAACTTGATGACCACAGGCGCTCCGCCGACCATATCTAGTAGATCTTTGACATCATCTGGTTTGCTTGCAAAGCCAGTAATTGGCATACCAATCCCTTTACGAGACAGCAATTGCATTGAGCGCAGCTTGTCGCGTGAGCGAGTGATCGCTACCGATTCATTCACTGGGTAAACACCCATCATTTCAAATTGACGTAGCACAGCGGTGCCGTAGAAAGTCACAGATGCACCAATTCGAGGAACAATCGCATCAAAGCCATACAGTTCTTCACCTTTAAAGTGAATTTCTGGCTTATCGGAATTGATATTCATGTAGCAGCGCAGTGCATCAATGACTTTCACTTCGTGTCCACGACTTTCACACGCTTCAATCAGACGCTTAGTTGAGTACAGATTTGCGTTACGTGAAAGAATACCAATTTTCATTATTTGCTCTCCTCGAAAGCGATTAAAAAAGATTCCACAGGGTCGACGACAATACGATGGTGCATTGCAGTGCGGCCTAACAGCATTCGAAATGCCATGTTTTCTCGATTGGTTAGGGTGATTTCAATTGGCCACATTTGGCCCCCTAAACTCATTTCTGTTTTGATGACGTATCTCAGTTCTTCGTGTCCGCCCGAATCGCGGACGGTACGCTCATCAACCACTTCAGCCTCACAAACGGTCACCACGTCCGAATTGTTCTGAAATGGGTGGATCCAAAATCGAACCCAAAGAGCTTCGTCCTTTTTAAAGCTCTCTACTTTAAACGCGTGTAAGCAAGACGTTCGGGCCCCGGTATCGATTTTTGCGTTAATTTTTTCAATACCTAAACCAGGCAGGCTGAGGGTTTCTCGCCAACCAACAATCATTTTTTGTTTCATCGCACTACAAACTATTAGAGAGAAATACAGACTCGATTTGGGATAAAGCGAGTCCACCGATACAACTTAAAAGGGTTATTTAAATTTGAGTTATCGCTTGAAGAAGGCTTTGGTGATGAGCCTAAGAAGCTTCAAGGAGGCGGACTGTATCAGCAGAGTTTTTTACTGACCAACGAAAAAAAATGACCATTAAGACAAAAATTATTTATTGATGGTGGAGGGGTAATAAGCGACTGAAAACTGGGATAAAAGCCACATTTTGGCGTTAATTATTCGCAAAAAAGGCAAATTCTAATATGCAACTTGGAAGCTGTTCTATGCTTATTCGGATGGTTAACGTCTTTAATTAGAGGGACTTATGAAAAAAACAATTGTAAAAGCAGTGGCTATTGCGGCGATCGCGGCAAGTATGACGGGTTGTGTAGGTAGTATGGCTGTAACGGGTAAGCTCATGCAGTTTAACGTTGAAGTCGTGGATAACCGCTATGCTCGTGCTGGTGTGAACTTTCTATTAGCTCCGGTCTACGCGATTACTACCGCGGCCGACTATATTATTTTCAACTCACTGGAATTCTGGACAGGTAAAAACCCAATCAATGGCTCGCCACACATCTTCGATACCAAAACCGATACCATGCTAGATATTAACGATGACTTAGACGACTCGTTGAAAGAAGCGCCCGTTGCTCCTATCTCGATGTATCGCTCTTTTGAGCAAGGCGAAATGAAGCAGATTGATGAAAATACGATTCAAATGGACATTACATACAGTAACGGTGAGAAAGCGGTACTTTTGGGTGTGAAAGACCAACAGAACGTACAGTACTTTATTGACGGTGAATTGGTTGCTGAAACCACGATTCAACAACTAGAAGAGCTTGCGGCATCTAAGGTATAGAGAATCAACTGGCAATAAAAAGCCGAGTCACACAGACTCGGCTTTTTAATTGTACTGCAACTAAGCTTTCGCTGGGATAGCTTCAAGCAGTGCCACCATTTGCTCCCAGTATAGAGCGACTGTGTCGATCTTCACTTTCTCGTCTGGAGAGTGTGGGAATTTGATGGTAGGGCCAAATGACACCATATCCATATTAGGGTAAGGCTTCTTGAATAAACCACACTCAAGACCTGCGTGAATCACCATGATGTTTGGCTTGTGACCGTAGATACCTTCGTACATATCACGGAAGATGGCCATGATTTCGGAATCTGCATCTGGTTTCCAGCCAGGGTAAGCACCAGAAAACTCAATTTGAGCACCAGCAAGTTCAGCAACAGAAGTTAGCATCCCTTCGACTTGGCTGCGGCCCGAGTCGATCAGTGAGCGAACTAGGCACAGCACGGTAATCTTGCTTGCATCTGTGGTAATAACGCCAACATTCAGTGAAGTTTCAACCACGCCTTCAATTTCGTCACTCATACGAATCACGCCATTCGGGCATACGTTCAATGCAGCAATGAAGCGTTGCTGATCAGCAACTGCAATCACCTCTGAAGCAGACTCTATAGCTTCGTTGAACGAGACAATGCTAGTTTCTACTTTACCAAGCTCTTCTTTCAGCAAGTCTGTGTAGTAAGAAAATAGCTCAGCCAGTTTAGCTTCGTTTTCTGCTGGCACCGCTACTGTTACGAAGGCTTCACGTGGGATAGCATTGCGTAGACTACCACCGCGGAACTCAACAAGACGCAAATCTAATTCTTGCGCGTGGCCCGCTAGGAAACGCGCAACCAGTTTGTTTGCATTGCCACGACCTGTGTGGATATCACAGCCAGAGTGGCCACCTTTAAGACCTTTTAATGTTAGCTGACGAGTAACGTAGCCAGAAGGAAGTGCTTCACGAGCGATGTCGAAGGTCATTGAGCCATCGATACCACCAGCACAGCCCATGTATACTTCGCCCTCTTGCTCTGAATCTGTGTTGAGAAGGATCTCTCCTTCTAGCCAACCCGCTTCTAATCCAAAGGCGCCTGTCATACCAGCTTCTTCATCAACGGTTAGTAGGACTTCCAGTGGACCATGTTTGATTTCATTTGATGCCAGTACGGCAAGACATGACGCCATACCCATACCGTTGTCAGCACCTAGGGTTGTACCTTTGGCTGTCACCCATTCACCATCAATATATGGTTGGATTGGATCTGTAGTGAAGTCGTGGTCTGTATCTTCATTTTTTTGCGGCACCATATCAATGTGTGCTTGAAGAACAACACCTTTCTTGTTTTCCATTCCGGCTGTCGCTGGCTTTTTGATAAAAACGTTGCCAGTTGGGTCTCGGCGAACCTCTAAACCTTGTTCAGTTGCCCAGCTCACAATGTATTGTGCTAGCGCTTCTTCGTGCTTTGATGGGTGAGGAATAGAACAGATCTTATCGAAAAACTGCCACAGTGGAGCTGGTGACAAGTTGCTGATTTCAGAATGGAATTCAGACACGGATGACTCCTTTTGTAATGATTTGCCATATCTTTTAGTGGTAATTGGCTGATAATGCAGTTTGATTATCTAGATATGACCTACGATGTAGTGATGTACAGCATACCACTCCCTTTATCGAGCGAGTAGTCTAGTGAATGATGAAATTGTTTATTAATGTCACAGAACATCTACATTCCTCGAACGCTGAATGTGTAACTCATTGAGTATTAAATCACGCAGACTGGCTGATGGTTTTGTAATTTAATTACTCAATTCTTTTGATGTAAGTCAATAAATGAAAATTATGTGATTTTAATCACTCTTTTTCTTGTAATTAAATTTCTTGATGGTATATTTGTACACAACTTCGAAAGAGAAGACAAAATGCTCAAAGGATGAGTCCGTTTTATCGCCTCCAAGGAACCGAGAAATCAACCGTATGTTTAATTGATTTAAAAGGTGATAGTTATGAAAGGTTTACCATCTGCAATGTTCTGGCTTAACAGCTCTGTTTACACTAGCAACTTTGCATACCCTACTAGCTTTGGCTACTAATTAGCGGAAGCTTGTAACTCGAACAGTTTGTTCACCCCTATATATTGGAATTTTTTTACAGCGCTTGCTGCTGACATGATTCAACCGCCACTCAAATTGAGTGGCGTTTTTTTATCTTTAAATTGAAGTGCTTAAAACTTCGCCGCCAACAAATACTTTCCCCAGTGAATGATAATCACCGGTTTCTATTCTCTAAAACTCATATCAAATCGCATATTTGCTCCGTTATACACAATGAAAGTTTGCGACATGGTGCAAAAAAGCATCACTTAGACTTTTGCTGCTCATCTTTCTATTAATTTGAATTATAAGAACTTTTGTCTAGAGTTATTGTATTGCCTGCATATTGAAATCGTCATAACTCTAGCAAAACCTAATTAGAGTCTTAATTCTATCTGGAATTTAGTATTTGATAACTTTATAATCTGCAGCCAATCGATTACGCAACCGTTTACTTTTTACCCATTGTAGGATTCGAACATGCTCGAAAGACTATTTAAACTCAGCGAACACGGAACCACCGTTAGAACTGAAATTATTGCAGGTGTGACTACCTTCCTGACCATGGCTTACATTATCTTTGTAAACCCAGCAATGCTGTCAGATGCAGGTATGGACCACGGTGCTGTGTTTGTTGCAACCTGTTTAGCTGCGGCTATCGGCTGTTTCATCATGGGCTTTGTTGCTAACTACCCAATCGCTCAAGCACCAGGTATGGGCTTGAACGCATTCTTTACTTATGCCGTTGTGCTAGGTATGGGTTATACATGGCAAGTGGCATTGGCGGCTGTATTTGTATCCGGTGTGCTGTTCATCTTACTCAGCGTGTTCAAAATTCGTGAGTGGATCATCAACTCAATCCCAATGTCACTGCGTACTGGTATCTCTGCTGGTATCGGCTTATTCCTCGCTTTTATCGCACTTAAGAACGCTGGTATTGTTGTTGATAACCCTGCGACACTGGTTTCGCTTGGTTCAATCACCTCGCTACCAGCAGTGCTCGCTTCAATCGGGTTTTTCTTAACTATCGCTCTAGTTCACCGTGGCATGAAAGGTGCGGTTATGGTGGCGATTCTAGCAGTAACAGGTCTAGGTCTAGTTTTTGGCGACGTACAGTGGGCAGGCATCATGTCAGCGCCACCAAGCATTGCACCAACCTTCATGCAGCTAGATTTTTCTGCAGTGTTTGAAATCGGCATGATTTCGGTTGTGTTCGCATTCCTATTTGTCGATTTGTTCGATACAGCGGGCACACTAGTCGGCGTGGCGCAAAAAGCAGATCTAATCGGCAAGGATGGCAAAATCCCACGTCTAAATCGTGCACTTCTAGCGGACTCTACTGCAACATCTGCAGGTGCATTGCTGGGTACGTCAAACACAACTTCTTACATTGAAAGTGTTGCTGGTGTTGCAGCTGGTGGCCGTACAGGTTTAACTGCTGTAGTTGTTGGCATTTTGTTCCTTCTTGCATTATTCTTCTCGCCATTAGCTGGTATGATCCCTGCCTACGCGACCGCTGGGGCGCTATTTTATGTTGCAATCCTAATGCTTTCTGGATTGGTAAGCATTGATTGGCGAGATCTGACAGAGGCGGCACCGGTAGTAGTGACTTGTTTACTCATGCCGTTAACGTTCTCTATTGCGGAAGGTATCTCACTAGGTTTTATCGCTTACGCTGCAATTAAGTTATTTAGTGGTAAGGGCCGCGAAGTATCCATGAGTGTATGGATTATGTCGGCAATCTTTATCATCAAGTACATCGTAGCTTAATGAATTCACAACATTTCAAATATTAGGTTTTTTACAATGAGCAATAAATTCATTATCACTTGGGACAACATGCAGACATACTGTCGTCAACTGGCAGAAAAGCAAATGCCTGCAGAGCAATGGAAAGGCATCTGGGCGGTAAGCCGTGGTGGTCTTGTTCCTGGTGCAATCTTGGCTCGTGAACTGGGAATTCGTTACGTAGATACTATTTGTATCTCAAGCTACGACCACGATCATCAACGTGATATGAGCGTGCTAAAAGCGCCAGAAGGTGACGGCGAAGGTTACCTAATCGTTGAAGACCTAGTCGACAGTGGTGACACTGCACGTAAACTTCGTGAAATGTACCCTAAAGCGAAGCTTATCGCAGTATGTGCTAAGCCATCTGGTGTTGAGCTGCTAGACGACTACGTTGTTGATATCGCTCAAGACACTTGGATCGAGCAACCTTGGGATATGACGATTCAGTACGCTGAGCCAATCAATCGCAAGCAAAAATAAGCGATTGCTTAAATTCTTGGAAAAAGACCCTTTATAGGGTCTTTTTTTTTATTACTATTAGAGCAGATTCACGCTAAGCAATAGAGCTCCCTATGTCTGAAGAAGTCAGCAAGAACCTCTCCGAAACCTTGTTTGTTAAGCATAAGCAAGCAAGAGAAACCTCGGCCCTCACTCAATACATGCCAAGCAACCAAAGTGTGTTGGACGAGAAGAAAAGCAATCCAGATACGGCTTGGTACCGTAACCTGCATCGTTTGCAGTGGGCTTGGCAGGGCGTTGACCCAATAGAACAAGAAGCTGTATTGGCGAAGATAGCGTCTTCTAAGCATTCGAGAACGGAAGACAACTGGCTTGATACCGTGATGGGCTATCACAGCGGTAACTGGGCCTATGAATGGACCAAGCTTGGCATGGAACACCAACGCCGTTCAGGCACGCTAGACGGAGAATCAGCTGCAGATGAACTATTTACCGCTTCTCTATGTTTCAGTATTGCGGGCTACCCTCATTTAAAAAATGATAACTTAGCCGCACAAGCTCAGGTGCTTGCACATAATGCCTATGCGGAAGGAGCCAAAAAGACCAAGTACGTCATTAAGCAACTCGAAATCCCGTATCAAAACAAAAAAGTCACGGTCAATTTGCATTTGTCGAATACTGAAAAGCCGCAGCCAGTGGTCATAGTATGTGCTGGCCTAGATAGCTTGCAGTCGGATATGTGGAAGTTGTTCAAAAATCACTTTGCGAAACGTGATATCGCCATGCTAACCGTCGATATGCCTTCCGTTGGCCACAGTTCTCATTGGCCACTGTCTGAGGACTCATCTAGTTTAGTACAGGCTGTGGTGAATGAATTGCCAAAACTACCTTGGGTTGATCATTTCAAAGTGGGGTTGATTGGTTTCCGCTTTGGTGGCAATGCGATGGTGCGTTTGTCTTTCTTGGAGCAAGATAAAATCAAAGCGTGTGTTTCATTGGGTGCCCCAATTCATGACGTGCTGTCTTCACCGGATAAACTTAAGCAGATGTCGAAAATGTACTTAGATGTACTGGCGTCTCGGTTAGGCAAGTCGGTGGTGGATATCAATAGCTTAGCAGGGCAAATGACAGCTTGGTCTTTGAAATCACAAGGATTTCTACAGAGTAGAAAAACTAAGGTGCCTATCTTAGCGCTTAGTTTGGAAGGCGATCCGGTTTCACCGCTTTCAGATAATCAACTCGTTGCACTTTTCAGTCAATATGGAAAAGCTAAGCAAATAAAAAGTAAAACAATTACACAAGGATATGAGCAATCCCTCGATTTAGCCATAAAGTGGCTAGAAGATGAACTATTTAGATGACAACTCTCCTAATTTAGTCAAGCATGATATATGTGAGTTAAAAATAACCACATGATAAATAATAATAATTGTCATTCTTACCATTGAAATGGAGAGTCAATATGTCAGAGATGACGAAAAAACCTACTCATTACCGCTTGATTAGTACGTTAAGGGCAATTGGTCCATATCTAAGGGAGTCGCAATCAAACGAGGGGTACTACATGTTTGATTGCTTGTCAGTGTGTGTAAACGACAAAAAGTCCCCAGAAGAACGAGAGTTTTGGGGGTGGTGGCTAGAGTTAGAATTATCGGAGCAGGGCTTCCTAGCGAAGTATCATTCCGGTAAGTACGATTCAGCAGGAGATTGGCAGGGCGACAGTATTCCAAAGAAAGCCGTCGCTGAAGTGAACCGTACACAAGATGACTTCCACAATAAATTGACTGCAACCTTGAAAGAAAGGTTCGATATAGACGTCGAGTTACATAAAGAATCTGTAGAATTCGTCTGATTTTAAGTATTTATCTTCTTCTACGACTAAAAAGGTGCGTTTTCGCACCTTTTCTGCTTGTGAAATATTCATTTGATTGCTAAAACATCTTCTCTTATACGTTTTTCATTTCAAAAGACAACATGACAACGAATCAACAAAGCGGAAGCGTTTCACAAGCGAAAACAGTCGTTGTGAAACTGGGAACAAGTGTTCTAACTGGTGGTACTTTGGCGTTAGACCGTGCTCATATGGTCGAGCTTGTCCGTCAATGTGCTGAGTTAAAAAAACAAGGCCACTCAGTGGTGGTTGTTTCGTCTGGTGCAATTGCAGCAGGCCGAGAACATTTAAGTTACCCCGCACTGCCCAACTCCATGGCGAGCAAACAACTGCTTGCTGCTGTAGGGCAGAGCCAATTGATTCAAACATGGGAATCGTTGTTTGCACTCTACAACCTGAAAATTGGCCAAATGCTGCTTACTCGTGCTGACCTAGAAGACCGTGAGCGTTTTCTCAACGCACGAGATACCATTAATGCCTTGGTTGAGAATGATATTATCCCAATCGTTAACGAAAACGATGCAGTGGCCACCAGTGAAATCAAAGTCGGTGATAACGATAATTTATCGGCTTTAGTGGGTATTTTGTGTGGTGCAGACAAGTTACTGCTTTTGACAGACCAAAAAGGCTTGTTTACGGCCGATCCGCGTAAAGATCCAAACGCTGAGCTGATCAAAGAAGTGAAAACTATTGATGACACGCTGCGTAAAATTGCTGGTGGCAGTGGTACCACGCTTGGTACTGGTGGTATGGCGACTAAACTGCAAGCAGCAGATATTGCTCGTCGCGCAGGCATTGAAGTGATCATCGCTGCGGGCAGTGCTCACAATGTCATCTCAGATTCATTGAGTGAGCAACCACAAGGTACTCGATTCTTGCCTTGCGATGAAGCTCTAGAAAATCGCAAGCGCTGGATACTAGCGGGACCTGCTGCTTCTGGAGATATTGTTATCGACGACGGTGCAGTGAACGCTGTAGTAGGCAAAGGAAGCAGCCTATTGGCGAAAGGCGTGATGAAAGTCAGTGGTGAATTTGCTCGTGGTGAAGTAGCTCGTGTGACTAACGCAAATGGCCAATTAATCGCTCGAGGTATCACAAGCTATTCGAGTGCTGACTTGTCCAATATCGCAGGCAAACACAGTAAAGATATTAACTCTATTCTGGGCTATGACTATGGTTCGGAAGTTATCCACCGCGACGATTTGGTCGTGATTCAAGAATAGAATTGAGAGGGAATCCAAGTGGAATTAATGAATATGGGTAAAGCGGCAAAAGAAGCGGCTTTCCACTTAGCAACGGCATCAACGGCTCAAAAAAATAAAGCACTAGCGATCATCGCAGACGAACTAGAAGCCAATGCTGACACTATCCTTGCGGCAAACGCTAAGGACATTGAACTTGGCCGAGAAGCAGGGCTTACTGATGCTCTGCTAGACAGGCTGCTGCTTAACCAAGACCGCTTAGCGGGTATTGCCACTGATGTACGAAACGTTATTAGCTTAAACGACCCTGTAGGAAGTGAGATTGACAGCAAAGTGCTAGAAAACGGCATGTCTTTGTCTCGCCGTCGTGTGCCTCTTGGAGTCGTTGGCGTAATATACGAGGCGCGCCCAAATGTGACCATCGATATTGCAGCGCTGTGTTTGAAAACGGGTAACGCGAGTATTCTACGTGGTGGTAAAGAAACCTTTTTCTCCAACATGGAGTTGGTAAAAGTGATTCAGTCCGCTCTAGAAAAAGCAGAGCTGCCAGCAGCATCGGTGCAGTACATTGAAAAGCCAGATCGTGAATTGGTATCTCAGCTACTCAAGCTCGATGAATACGTTGATATGATCATTCCACGTGGCGGTGCGGGTTTACACAAAATGTGTAAAGAAAACAGCACGATTCCAGTGATCATTGGCGGCTTTGGGATCAGCCATATTTTTGTTGATGAAAGTGCAGACCTAGACAAATCATTGGTTGTGGTTGAAAACTCAAAAGTTCAGCGTCCTTCAGCGTGTAATGCGCTAGATACCTTATTGGTGCATGAAAAAGTCGCGCAAGAGTTTCTGACTAAACTGGCTAAGCAGTTAGCAGAGCGAGTTACTCTAGTGGCTGAGCCAAAGGCCAAAGCATTACTGGAAGGTGTTGCTCAAGTCAAAGATGCGGCTGATGGTGATTTTGACACCGAGTGGCTGAGCTACACATTGGGCGTTAAAGTGGTGGCCGACGTGAAAGAAGCGATTGACCACATGCGTGTTCACAACGCGAGCCACTCAGATGCCATTATGACTAACAGTCTACAAAACTCAGAGTTGTTCATTAACTCAGTTGGCTCTGCAGCGGTCTACGTAAATGCCTCGACTCGCTTTACCGATGGAGCACAATTCGGCTTAGGGGCTGAAGTAGCCGTCTCTACTCAGAAGCTTCATGCTCGTGGCCCTATGGGACTAGAAGAGCTAACAAGTTACAAGTGGGTTGGTAAGGCTAACTACTTACCTCGACCATAAACTATGTAATTTCTCATATGGCGTGAAGTGGTAATTCAGCTTATTAAAGATGCATTACATTGGCGACCAATTGACTGAAAAAGGCAAGCATTGAGCTTGCCTTTTTACTATTTGGAAGAAAATTGAAATGCAAAAAGTGGTAATTGCGCTGCTTGCTTTATTGGCAAGTGGTGCGATGGCAGAAGAACCTACTCAATCCAACGATACCAAGCCTGAAGTTGAAAGTATTCGGACTTCGAAAGCCGCTGAAAACGAAGCTACCCCGATAAAAAAAGCCAAATCAGAAAAGCATCACGATGACCCAACCAAAGTGGTGACTAAGTTCTCACTTGGTTATACCGGGGAGGTCAAGGTGTCGGGGTCGGTAGGGCTGGATGATGCTCGAATGCTGAACGCATCGGTATACGGAGATGGTGGAGAGTGGACGTTGGGTGGTTCTTGGCTATTTGATATCGGAATTGTTAACTTCTATTTTAGCAATAGTGAATACGACGATGGCTCGAGCAACACCAGTTATAGTATCGGTACATTTATGCCTCTGAGTTATTTTGGTATTGAACCTGCAGGTTGGCAAATATTCCCGATGTTTGGCTACAACTACAGCGATGGGGATTCGATGCAAGAGGTCTACGATCCGCAAAAGAAAGTCAGTGAATATGTTCTGATGCCAACGCAATCTCATGGGGGCTACTTGGGTGGCTTTGCTTTTAAACCGATTAATGAAACTTGGTCTGTAATGACGTTTGCCGGTGGTTCGATGGGTAGCGAAGATTACCGTAACTATTGGGTTGGAGGTGGCGTAAGCTATGCGTTCACCCATAACCAATCAATCAACCTGTACGCAACGTATGATGACAGCACGTTGTATGAGGCTGATTCAACCGTTGGGCTGTCTTACAAAATTGAGTTTGACTAACCTTTGTTCAATTTAAAAGTGGCTATGGCACGGATGCTTAGCTGACCCAATGTAATCCCACGTCATAAACGACTTCCAGCCTCATTTTCGTGCAAACTCTTTTCTAAAATCCTCCAATTCCGCTAAACTGTTCGAGCTTTGCTGAAAAGCCAAAGCGTGTGCATCAACTGGAGGTGATATGCATTGTCCTTTTTGTTCTGAGAACGACACCAAAGTTATAGACTCTCGTTTAGTTGCCGATGGACACCAGGTCCGTCGTCGTCGCCAATGTTTGGCTTGCAGTGAACGATTCACAACATTTGAATCAGCAGAGCTCGTCATGCCAAAAGTGATTAAATCGAATGGCAATCGAGAACCTTTCAATGAAGACAAAATGGTGGGTGGTTTTCAACGAGCATTGGAAAAGCGTCCAGTGAGCGCAGACTCGATTGAGCTAGCCATCAGCATGATCAAATCTCAACTTCGCGCTACCGGAGAACGAGAAGTCCCAAGTGAAATGATTGGCAATTTAGTTATGGACCAACTGAAAGAGCTAGATAAAGTCGCTTATATTCGTTTTGCTTCGGTTTACCGTAGCTTTGAAGATATTCGAGAGTTTGGTGAAGAGATCGCCAAGTTAGAAGATTAATCCTGAAGTTTCATGTCATCCTATTCAATATTCGATCATCAAATGATGGCGCGGGCGCTAGAGCTCGCGAAGCGTGGAATATACACCACAGCACCAAACCCTAATGTTGGTTGCGTTATCGTTCAAAACGGTGAAATTGTCGGCGAAGGCTTTCACCACAAAGCGGGTGAGCCTCATGCTGAAGTTCATGCAATGAGAATGGCAGGTAGCCGAACTCAAGGCGCCACGGCTTACGTCACCCTTGAACCTTGTTCTCATTACGGCCGTACGCCGCCGTGTGCTGAAGGGTTAATCAACGCAAAAGTTGCAAAAGTTGTATGTGCGATGGAAGACCCCAACCCAAAAGTGGCGGGACGTGGCATAAAAATGTTGCAACAGGCTGGCATTGAAGTGGAGGTCGGCTTGCTGCGCGAAGAGGCGCTTGCATTAAATCCTGGTTTTATCAAACGTATGAAAACGGGAATGCCGTTTGTCCAATTAAAGATGGCGGCGAGCCTAGACGGTCAAACCGCATTAAATAACGGGCAAAGTCAGTGGATTACTTCTCCGCAAGCTCGAAAAGATGTGCAAGGCTTTAGGGCCAAAGCCGGAGCGATTCTCTCGACAAGTAAGACAGTCGTATATGACAACGCGACGTTGAATGTGCGCCACAGTGAGTTGCCAAGTCAAATCAAAGCGGTTATGAGCGACGAAGAGGTTCGCCAGCCGACCCGAGTAATTTTGGACCGAACAGGTCAACTCGATGATAGCCTTAAACTGTGGCAAGCACCCGGCCAGATATTGACGGTTAGTCATACTGATGCATCTCACAAGCAAAATGCCGTCGCGACAGAAGTCTCGGTTCCTCTGAACACGCTAGGGCAGCTAGATCTGAAAGAAACGCTGAGTACGTTATCCAAACAGCATGATATCAATCATATATGGGTAGAAGCCGGTGCAACGCTAGCTCGTTCTTTAATAGAGCAGCAGTTGGTCGATGAGATTGTGTTATATCTAGCTCCTAAGTTGATGGGCAGCGATGGTCGAGGCCTGTTTGGTGCGCTAGGGTTAGAAAATATGTCGGATGTACTAGAACTCGACATTACTGATTTACGACAGGTCGGCAGCGACATTCGTGTTGTTGCCTGCTTAAAACAGAAAGAAGACTGATTATGTTTACTGGAATAGTAGAAGCTGTAGGTACATTAACCGCTATCACACCAAAAGGTGAAGACATCAGCGTTAGCGTGGAAGTTGGTAAGCTTGATATGTCGGATGTGAAACTGGGTGACAGTATTGCAACCAATGGGGTGTGCTTAACTGTGGTGAGCTACACCGACACAAGTTATACCGCCGACCTTTCAGTCGAAACTCTGAATAAAACGGGTTTTACCGACTATCAGGCCGGTGATAAAGTGAACTTAGAGAAAGCGATGCTACCCACCACTCGCTTTGGTGGTCACATCGTGTCTGGCCACGTAGATGGTGTTGGTGAGATCGCTGAGCGTAATCAAGTTGGTCGAGCGATTGAATTTTGGGTTTCCATGCCCGCTGAACTATCTAAGTACGTCGCTGAGAAAGGCTCTATTACGGTTGATGGGATCAGCCTCACGGTGAATGATTTACGCAAGAATGCCTTCAAGCTAACTATTGTGCCGCATACTGGTGAAGAAACGACTATCGCCGACTTTCAGGTAGGCCGTAAAGTTAACCTAGAAGTGGATGTATTAGCTCGCTATATGGAACGCCTGCTGCAAGGACAAAAAGAGTCTGAGCCAGAATCTCGCCTTACCATGGAATTCTTACAACAAAATGGTTTCGCTTAATCACGAGATCATATAATCAATGTCATAGGAACGAACAATGCCAATTAGTACGCCTCAAGAAATTATCGAAGATATTCGCTTAGGAAAAATGGTCATCTTAATGGACGATGAAGATCGTGAGAATGAAGGTGATCTGATTATGGCTGCGGAGCACGTCACTCCGGAAGCCATCAACTTCATGGCGACGTATGGCCGTGGCTTGATCTGCCTGACTATGACTAAAGAGCGTTGTGAACGTTTGGGCTTACCGCCAATGGTGCAAGACAACAACGCTCAATACACCACGAATTTTACGGTTTCGATTGAAGCGGCTGAGGGTGTACTACCGGGATTTCCGCATCGGACCGTGCAGTGACAGTTCAAGCAGCAGTAGCGGCAGATGCGAAAGCGGCGGACTTAGTTCAACCCGGCCACATTTTCCCACTTGCAGCGCAAGATGGCGGGGTATTGACTCGTGCCGGCCATACAGAAGCTGGGTGTGACTTAGCTCGTTTAGGTGGCTGTGAGCCAGCATCTGTGATTGTTGAGATCCTAAACGATGATGGCACTATGGCCCGTCGTCCTGATTTAGAAGTGTTCGCTGAAAAGCACAACATCAAGCTAGGCACTATCGCAGATCTTATCGAGTACCGTAACAACACAGAAACCACCATTGAGCGCGTAGCTGAGTGTAAGCTACCCACTGAGTTTGGTGAGTTCGACTTAGTGACCTTCCGCGACACGATTGATAACCAGATACACTATGCATTGAAAAAAGGTGATCTTGCTGGTGAAGCTCCATTAGTACGAGTGCACTTGCAAGACACGTTTACGGACTTACTTCGTAGTGATCGCAATGCGCAGCGCAGCTGGAGCTTAGATAAAGCGATGAAGCGTATCGGTGCCGAAGGCGGTGTGTTAGTTATTTTGGGGAATGAGGAGTCTACAGATTTGCTGATCCATCGCGTTAAGATGTTTGAGCAGCAAGATAAAGGTGAAGCGCCAACATTGGCGAAAAAGCAAGGTACGTCTCGCCGTGTCGGGGTGGGTTCGCAGATCCTTGCTGACCTCGGTGTGCACGATATGCGCTTACTCTCTTCAACCAACAAAAAGTATCACGCACTAGGTGGCTTTGGGCTTAACGTGGTGGAATACGTCTGCGAGTAACCTCGCGGTCAGATATTATCTTTGGGCGAGGTAGTTACTACCTCGCTTTCTAATTTCAAAACCGTCAGATTTCTGCAAAAACCTATTAGATATTGCTCACAGTTTTATGCTAGAATCCGGCGATTCTCACTTGATGAACATAGTTAAAGGAAAGCTTATGAAAGTGATCGAGGGTGGCTTCCCAGCGCCAAATGCAAAAATTGCTATCGTTATTTCTCGTTTCAACAGTTTTATTAACGAAAGTCTTCTTTCTGGTGCAATCGATACTTTAAAGCGTCATGGACAAGTTAGCGAAGACAACATCACTGTTGTACGCTGTCCTGGTGCTGTAGAGCTACCGCTTGTTGCGCAACGTGTTGCTAAAACTGGAAAGTTCGACGCTATCGTATCTCTAGGTACAGTAATTCGTGGCGGAACGCCACACTTTGACTATGTTTGTAGTGAATGTAATAAAGGTTTGGCACAAGTGTCTCTGGAATATAGCCTTCCAGTCGCATTCGGTGTCCTAACTGTTGATACAATCGATCAAGCAATTGAACGCGCAGGAACCAAGGCTGGTAACAAGGGTGCAGAGGCTGCACTGAGCGCGCTTGAGATGATTAACGTTCTATCTGAAATCGATTCCTAATGGGGGCCAGTGTGAAACCAGCCGCACGTCGTAATGCACGTCAATTTGCTTTACAAGCAATTTATTCTTGGCAAATTACTAAAGATAATGTTGCCACAATTGAAGAACAGTTTTTATCTGGTGGTAAGTATGATGAAGAAGAGCATCATGCCGCTGAACCAGCGTTAACTGCTCCAGAAACTGACGTAGCTTACTTCCGTGACCTACTAACAGGTGTTGTGCTAAGTCACACAGAGCTAGACAGCAAGATTCGTCCATACACAGCGCGTCCTATGCAGGACCTAGACATGATGGAGCTTGCTTTGCTTCGTCTTGCTATGTATGAAATGACTCGTCGCGAAGACGTACCTTACAAAGTGGTAATCAACGAAGCGATTGAACTTGCAAAAGTATTCGCCGCAGAAGAAAGTCACAAATTTGTGAATGGTGTGCTAGATAAAGCCGCGCCACACGTACGTAAGAAATAACAAGATACGTTACAATTAAAAGGTCAGCAGTTGCTGGCCTTTTTGTTGTTTAGCGTTTACCTTTTTTAGGCTCTCACCACTTTGAAGTAACATAGACTATGTCTGGCGAATTCAACCTTATCGATAAATACTTCTCTAACCGTCAATCTCAGCGCAAAGATGTATTGTTGTCTTTGGGAGATGACTGTGCGCTTGTAAAGCCTCCTGAAAATGTTTCTATTGCGATCAGTACCGATACATTAGTGGCAGGTACTCACTTTCTCGCTAGTGCAAACCCAGCCTGGGTTGCCCATAAAGCTTTGGCTTCTAACATCAGTGACTTAGCTGCAATGGGTGCAACACCCGCGTGGGTCAGTTTTGCTCTAACGATGCCAGAGCCCGATGAACAATGGCTAGAACCGTTCTGCCAATCTTTCTTTGAATTGGCTGATTACTTTGGGATCCAGCTTATTGGTGGCGATACGACCAAAGGCCCACTGAGCCTGACTTTGACGGTTCAAGGCTTTGTACCTGAAGAGAGAGCCCTTAAACGAGATGGTGCTGAAATCGGGGATTGGATATTCGTCACTGGGGAATTGGGTGACAGTAAAGCTGGGCTAGAAGTGATTTTGGATCCTGCTAAGCGTAGTCAGCCGAGTGCGCTGGAGTTAGAAAAAAGGCACTATATATCTACGCCCAGAGTGCTAGTTGGTCAAGCTTTGCTTGGTGTTGCTAGTGCAGCCATTGATATTTCAGATGGCCTGATTTCCGACTTAGGCCATATCTTGAAGCGTTCAAATGTCGGTGCTTCTATCGATGTTTCTTTACTTCCGGTTTCTGATACGCTTAGGGCCTACTTGCAAGATAGCACGTCAGCTCAAAAATATGCGCTCAGCAGTGGTGAAGAATATGAATTGTGCTTTACTGTGCCCGACCAGAATAAAGGCATGGTCGAAAGTGCACTGGCTCATTGTGGTGCTAAAGTGACATGCATTGGTCAGGTTAGGCCACAAGGTGTGTTAGAACTGCATCAACAAGGTAATCCTATCGACTGGCAATTAGCTGGTTACGATCATTTCAAGGTTTAAAAATGACAAACCCACTTGCGCTTATTTCACTAAAAAATCCATGGCATCTGCTTGCAACTGGCTTTGGTAGCGGGTTATCGCCAATCATTCCCGGCACAATGGGAACGGTTGCGGCAATCCCACTGTATTTATTATTGGTTCAACTGCCACTTCCTCTTTATGTATTGGCTGTCATCATCTCTTGCATCATAGGTATTAAGATCTGCCAGGTTACGTCAGACGATATGGGCGTACATGACCATGGCTCGATTGTATGGGACGAATTCGCTGGATTTTGGATCACCATGTTAGTCATTCCGTTGTTCAACCTTGATGCGACGGATTGGAAGTGGTTACTGACCGGTTTTATACTATTCCGCTTTTTTGACATGGTAAAACCGTGGCCAATTGGTTGGTTGGATAAACGAATCCACGGTGGGCTAGGGATCATGATTGATGATATTGTCGCTGGTATTATGGCGGGTGTCTCACTTTACCTTATTGGTCGTTATGCTGGTTGGTTGTAGACAAGTCCAAACTGCATATAAATAGAAAAGGGCTGACAATGATGTCAGCCCTTTTCTCTATCTCGTACTGAAGCAACTTACTTGAGTTTCTCAAGGTCAGCTTCAATCTCCGCAATTTTACTTGAAACCACTTTCTCTAAGTGACGTAAGTCGGTGAGGATTTTCTGCTTCACGTCGACTTCGGCTAGCTTCTCTGGCTTGGTTATTTTGTTTAACTCATCAATTACTAGCGTTAAATTACGGTTAATTTCTGTAATTTCTTTGTACTTATGACTGCCGCTATCAACCAGTACATTTTTCACTTGGCGGGGATATTTGAATTTCACACTCTTCGCAAACAGCTCCCCTTTTTGTTTGTGAAAGTAAATTTTTAACACATCCTTGTGCGCTTCTTGTCTAAGAGAATAACGCTCGATTTGCTTAGGTTCTTGAATTCCTAAGCCAGTGAGGTTTGGAAACATAGGCTACCTCTATGGTGTTGTTGGGTGTTATTTACCTTTACTAATGTAGCAGCCTAAATTCGTGGTAGATAGTTGATATTTAGGCTGTCTGTTTAACTTGTGGGCAAGATCGCGCTTAATTTGGCGCCAGCTCGGCAACGTTATTAATCAACCTTTCGCGCAGCTGATTTTGTTCATCTTCATTGAGTTTCCCACCTGTGCTGCTAGTTAGGATGAAAAGGTCTTCTGCGCGCTCACCTATGGTGGTGATCTTTGCTCCATGTAAGTGAACGCCCAAGTCAGCAAAAGTGGCCCCTACAGTGGCAAGTAGCCCAGGAGTATCCAAGGCGACAAACTCCATCAAGGTACGTTTTTTACTTTTGGTTGGTAAAAAGTCGACGCCAGTTTTGACCGTGAAGTGCTGTAGGTTACGTGGAGTACGGCGGGTTTTAATTTTGGTTGGCCTGCCATCTTGTAAGACATGTATAAGATGCTTGGTTACGGCTTTATGGCGGCTTTCATCTATGGCTTCACCATTTTGGTCGAGCACCATAAAAGTATCGAGGACGAATCCATCTTTACTGGTCATAACTTGAGCATCGTGAACGTTGAAGTTTCGTCTATCCAGTTCAGCAACCACTGTCGCAAACAGAGCGTGTTGGTCTTTACTGTACACAAATACTTCAGTGCCACCACGTGTAGGCTTCTTACTGATTAAAATCAGCGGTTCGTTTGGATTATCGTGTTGTAAGAGTTGGCTGCCATGCCAAGCAATCTGCTTATGAGTATGGCGTAGGAAGTAGTCGGCTTTGAAACGCTGCCAAAGGACCTCGATTTCGCGTGCTGAGAACCCCTCTTTTCTTAGTAACGCCGAGGCCATTTGTTGGTTATGGCGAATCCTGTCTCTTACATCGACAGGGTTCTCTAACCCTCTTCGTAGCGCTCTTTGAGTTGAATAGAATAATTCTGCTAACAACGTGCGCTTCCAGCTATTCCAAAGCTCTGGATTGGTTGCACAAATTATCTGCGACAGTGAGGCAGACAAGAAATTCTAAGTATTCTTCATCACGTACTTTTTTAGCGAATTCAGTGATTACTTCTGGATCGTAGATGTCTCGACGTTGAGCCGTAACGGACATGAGAAGATGGTTTTGAACCAGCCAGGAGACTAGCTTAGCTTCTGGCTTGGATAAGCCATGTTCCATGCAAAAGTTATAGGCTTCGACCGCGCCAATCTCGGAGTGATCACCACCACGTCCCTTGCCTATGTCATGGAAAATAGCGGCGAGGATCAGTAATTCTTTCTTCTGTATTCTCGGGTAGACTTCACAGCAGATAGGGTGTTTTTGGTGATTTTCAGCGTAACTGAACGTATTAATGTGCTTGAGAAGGCGCACACTGTGCTCATCTACTGTATAGACGTGGAATAGGTCGAACTGCATTTGACCAACAATCTGACTCCATTGTGGCAAGTAAGCAGCAAGCACACCTAGCTTGTGCATTAGGCTGAACGCTTTATGCAGCGCGTTAGGGTGGCGAACCAGTTCCATAAACTTTTCACGTGCTTCAGGAATCGTATGCAAAAAGCGATTCAGTCTTCGTCTTGCCGTTCGGAGTTGGCGAAGAGTAGGGGGGGCGACGCCTTCAATGCTCGAGTCATTGGCGATGTGGATAAACATATCCAAGATGGTTTCAGGTCTCGCTTGGAATAGAGCCGGTTTTCTCGCTTCGATAAGTTTGCCACGGCGTTGGAAATCTTCGCTAATGATTTCTGGTTCGCATACCACACCATTGTTGAGAATCGCTTGGTCAAACAACTTAAGCAGCATTTTGTTTAGTTCAGCGACACGACGTAGGGTTCGATAGAACTCCTTCATCATCATTTCGACACCGCGGTTCCCTTCTCCAGCATAACCGAGATGTTCAGCGACCTGTGCTTGATGAGCAAACGTTAGTCGATTGTCGTAACGCTTAAGCTCGATATGCAGAGCAAAACGAACTCGCCAGAGAAAGTCTTGGCACTCAACCAGCTCGCGGTATTCGGCATCCGTAAGGAAACCAAATCGACTCATTTCGAGCAGTGAGGTGGCACCAAAGTGGCGGCGAGCAACCCAGCTTAGGGTATGTATATCGCGTAAACCACCGGGCGTTGATTTGATGTCTGGCTCTAAGTTGTATGTGGTGTCGTGGTAGCGAGCATGACGTTCTTTTTGTTCTTGAATCTTGGCTTTGTAAAAGGTTTCACTTGGCCAAAAGGATTCAGAATGTATGGCGAGTTTTAGCTGGTGGAATGTATCTTCGCAGCCGCAAAGTAATCGAGCCTCTTGCAGATTGGTGGCGACGGTTAGGTCGTCTTTACCGATCTGGGAACATTCTTCGACCGTTCTCACTGCGTGACCGACTTCCAATCGTAAATCCCATAGTAGGGTAATGAACTCACTCACTTTACTGCCTAAGTTATCTGGAAGTGTTTTCTTAGACACGATTAGAATATCAATGTCCGATAAAGGGTGAAGTTCGCCTCTACCATAGCCACCCACAGCGACAAGGCTAATGTTGGGCAGTTGGTCGAAACCAAATTCTTGCCATAGGCGGTGCAATAGCAAGTCCATATACTCCGAGCGACCTAATACAAGGTCGGTAACCGGGTGGTGATTAAGGAATTCGGTACGTTGATAATTAGAAAAGGTTTCGAGTTGCTGTTTTAATTCGCTGATTGAAAGCTGTTGTGTCGAAAAGTTCAGAGGTGATTGGTACGGCATACATTGCGATCCATGCAAGTTAACTCCAGTGTAGAGTTAATTTAACAGATAGAAGTCGATAAAAAAATATCCCTGCAGGGCAGGGATATTTGAAAGAGGAGTTAGGCGTTTTTCATCAAGCGAGGGATGTCTTCTTCGCTTCGTAGTGTCAGTACTTCACATCCAGTGGCAGTCACTAGTAGAGTGTGCTCCCACTGTGCTGAGTTTTTGCCGTCGCCAGTATAGACTGTCCAATCATCTTCTGCGTCGACACTGCAGCCAAATTTACCCGCGTTAATCATTGGTTCTATGGTGAAGCACATACCTTCTTTCAATACACGGCGATCGCTGTTTTTGTAGTGAACAACTTGTGGCTCTTCGTGGAACTCGTTACCAATACCGTGACCACAGAAGTCTTTCACAATAGAAAATTTGTTGCGTGGGTTCTTTTTATTGTTCTCTTTGATGTATTTTTCGATAGCAGTGCCGATATCACCAACGGTTGCCCCCGGCTTCACCTTGCGCATACCGATATACAGTGCCTCTTGAGCAACCATACAAAGGCGCTTATCTGCAGGTGAAACATCACCAACAAGGAACATTTTTGAAGTATCACCATGGTATCCCGCCGGGCGAGTGCTCAAATCCGCATTTTCGTCATCTGGAATAATGACGGTGATATCGACATTGATGATATCTCCGTTCTTTAGTACAGCGGGTTTAGGTTGACCGTTACTGCCAATTTCGTCTTGGCTTGCTGGAATACCGTGACAAACGATGTGGTTAATCGAGGTACAAATTGATTTTGGAAAACCGTGGTAATCTAGTGGTGCTGAGTAAGCACCTTTCTCGATTCCGTAATCATGACAAATCTGGTTCAGTTCGTCGGTTGTGACGCCCTCTTTGATATGAGGTTCAATCATTTCTAGGATTTCAGCAGCTAACGCACCTGCGATACGCATGCGTTCGATTTCTTGAGCAGTTTTGATCTTGATTGACATTGGCTTTTCTCTACAAATTCGTTGGCACTATACGTGCTTATGCGCGCATTCTATCAGGATGGTTTGCGAATGTGTATCAGTTGAAGCTGAAGGGGAGAAAACTCGCGCAGCAGTTTTTTAACTTTTACTAGCCAGGTGGCCTAAAAATATGGTATAAAGCGCGCCGGAATTCTTGGTCAGTTCTCTCCATTGTTTTGAGAACAATTTGGCGAAGCTGATTAGTGATTTCCTTAAACATTTATCTTTAAATCACACACATTCCGACACATATTCCGGGGTGCCCTACTGATAGTACGGGTCGGAGTTATGGGGAATGTGGAGGCCTAACCCCATAGAGGATTATAAAATGGCAACTGTATCAATGCGCGATATGCTTAAAGCTGGTGTTCACTTCGGTCACCAAACTCGTTACTGGAACCCAAAAATGAAGCCATTCATCTTTGGTGCTCGTAACAAAGTTCATATCATCAACCTAGAAAAAACTGTTCCAATGTTCAATGAAGCTCTAGCTGAGCTTGCTAAAGTTGGCGAGAAAAAAGGTAAAGTTCTTTTCGTTGGTACTAAGCGCGCTGCATCTGAAGCTGTTAAAGAAGCTGCTGTTGCAAGCAACCAGTTCTACGTTAACAACCGCTGGTTAGGCGGTATGCTAACAAACTACAAAACTGTTCGTCAGTCTATCAAGCGTCTAAAAGACCTAGAAGCACAGTCTCAAGACGGTACTTTTGACAAGCTAACTAAGAAAGAAGCTCTAATGCGTACTCGCGAAATGGAGAAGCTAGAGAAATCTCTTGGTGGTATCAAAGATATGGGCGGCCTACCAGACGCTCTATTCGTAATCGACGCTGATCACGAGCACATCGCAGTTAAAGAAGCAAACAACCTAGGTATCCCAGTTTACGCTGTAGTTGATACTAACTCTAACCCAGATGGCGTTGACTTCGTTATCCCTGGTAACGACGATGCTATCCGTGCTGTACAGCTTTACCTAAACGCTGCAGCTCAATCGGTTACAGAAGGTCGTAACAAAGACGTTGCTGTTGCTGCTGAAAAAGACGGCTTCGTAGAAGCTGAATAATAGCTGCTCCGAGTCACACTTAATTTATGCGCAACATGGTTGTCGCATAAACTGAGTTATAGTTATCAGCAGGGGCCGAAAATGTAGGCCCCTGTTTTTTACCAAATCCAGAATCAACTGAGGAATTTAGAATGGCTGTTACTGCTGCTCTAGTTAAAGAACTGCGCGACCGCACTGGCGCAGGCATGATGGACTGTAAGAAAGCGCTGAACGAAACAAACGGCGACATCGAACTAGCAATTGAAAACATGCGTAAGTCTGGCGCTGCGAAAGCTGCTAAGAAAGCAGGTAACGTTGCTGCTGAAGGCGCAATCATCATCAAAGAAGAAAACGGCGTTGCTGCTCTTCTAGAAGTGAACTGCCAAACTGACTTCGTTGCTAAAGATGCTAACTTCACTGCATTCGCAGAAAAAGTAGCTGCTGACGCTCTAGCGACTAAAGCTTCTGCAGAAGAGCTTCAAGCTAAATTCGAAGAAGAGCGTATCGCTCTAGTTGCTAAGATCGGTGAAAACATCAACATCCGTCGCGTACAATACGTTGAAGGCGCTGCTATCTCTGCTTACCGTCACGGTGAGAAGATCGGTGTTGTTGTTGCTGGTGAAGGCGACGCAGAAACTCTTAAGCACGTAGCTATGCACGTTGCTGCTTCTCGTCCTGAGTTCGTTAACCCAGAAGACGTACCAGCAGACGTAGTAGAAAAAGAGAAAGCTGTTCAAGTTGAAATCGCAATGAACGAAGGCAAGCCAGCTGAAATCGCAGAGAAGATGGTTGTTGGCCGCATGAAGAAGTTCACTGGCGAGATTTCTCTAACAGGTCAAGCGTTCGTAATGGAACCTAAGAAATCTGTTGGTGAAATCCTTAAAGAGCGTGGCGCTTCTGTTTCTACTTTCGTTCGCCTAGAAGTAGGTGAAGGTATCGAGAAAGCGGAAGAAATGAGCTTCGCTGAAGAAGTAGCAGCGGCTCAAAAAGGTTAATCCTTAGAGACCTGCATACATATTAGACCGTAGCCAAGGCTGCGGTCTTTTTATGATAAGAGAAGACTATTTCAGTGATGAATGCGCTTTTACTCATCTATTGAGACTAAAGCTCATCCATGACTGTTAATCAACAACTCTCATTTTGGAAGGTAAACTCCATGACTACGAACCCTAAACCAGCGTATCAACGTATCCTATTAAAACTGAGTGGCGAAGCGCTACAAGGCGAAGAAGGTTTTGGTATCGACCCAACTATTTTGGATCGTATGGCTCAAGAAGTTAAAGAACTGGTAGAACTAGGTGTTCAAGTCGGTGTCGTTATCGGTGGTGGTAACTTGTTCCGTGGTGCAGGCCTTGCTGAAGCGGGTATGAATCGTGTTGTTGGCGACCATATGGGTATGCTAGCAACTGTAATGAATGGCCTAGCTATGCGTGATGCGTTGCACCGTGCTTATGTTAACGCGCGTGTGATGTCTGCTATCCCACTTAAAGGTGTGTGTGACGACTACAACTGGGCTGATGCGATCAGTCAGCTACGTCAAGGCCGAGTTGTTATCTTCTCTGCAGGTACTGGTAACCCATTCTTCACGACAGATTCTGCTGCTTGTTTGCGCGGTATCGAAATTGAAGCGGATGTAGTTCTAAAAGCAACAAAAGTAGACGGTGTATTTACTGCAGACCCAGTAGCCAACCCAGATGCAGAGCTGTATGATAAGCTTACTTACAGCAGTGTTCTTGAAAAAGAGCTTAAAGTAATGGATTTGGCAGCGTTCACTCTAGCGCGTGACCATAAAATGCCTATCCGTGTATTCAATATGAACAAGCCAGGCGCATTACGCCGCGTGGTGATGGGTGAAACTGAAGGTACACTAATCAGCGATGCTGAGTAAGCTGTGTTTCCTTGTCGAGTGATGCTTGGCAAGGAACTTCTGAACTTTCCCCTCTTCAGCTTTCTTAGCGAAAGAGCACATATTTAAGGTGAAATTGTGATTAACGAAATTAAAAACGACGCGCAAGAGCGCATGGACAAGAGCGTTGAAGCGCTAAAAAACAACCTAATCAAAATTCGTACAGGTCGTGCGCATCCAAGCCTTCTATCTGGTATTTCTGTTGAGTACTACGGTGCTCAAACTCCACTAAATCAAGTGGGCAACGTCATTGCTGAAGATGCACGTACGCTAGCTATCACGGTATTTGATAAAGAGCTGACTGCAAAAGTTGAAAAAGCGATCATGCAATCAGACCTAGGTTTGAACCCTATGTCGGCTGGTACAGTTATTCGTGTTCCACTTCCACCACTGACAGAAGAGCGTCGTAAAGATCTAGTTAAGATCGTTCGTGGCGAAGCGGAAGGCGGTCGTGTCGCAATCCGTAATATCCGTCGTGATGCGAACAACGAGCTAAAAGCTCTGCTAAAAGACAAAGAAATTTCAGAAGATGAAGATCGTAAAGCACAAGACGAGATTCAAAAGCTGACTGACGTAGCAGTAAAGAAAGTTGATGAAGTTCTAGCTGCTAAAGAAAAAGAGTTGATGGAAGTTTAATAGCTTATAAACTCTTCTTTTTTGAAAGCGCTGTGTATATGGCACAGCGCTTTTTTATGCTAATCTCTCTCATCACTATTCTGAATGTCTATCTATCAAGCCACCTCTATGCAAAAGTCTCAACTGTCAGTAGACGCACTTCCACAGCATATCGCAATCATCATGGACGGAAACGGCCGCTGGGCTAAAGCGCAAGGGAAACCTCGTGTGTTCGGCCACAAAAATGGTGTAGCGGCGGTGCGCAAAACTATTTCGACGGCGACTCGGCTTGGTATTAAAGCAGTAACTTTATTTGCCTTTAGTAGTGAAAACTGGCGTCGACCTGAAGAAGAGATCGGTGTGCTTATGGAACTGTTTATCACTGTACTTTCTACAGAAGTGAAACGACTGCATAAGAACAATTTACGCTTACGTATTATTGGTGACAAAAGCCGCTTTAGTAGTCGACTACAGAAAAAAATTGCTGAAGCTGAAGCGAAAACAGCTCAAAATACGGGGATGGTCATCAATATCGCTGCTAACTATGGTGGTAAGTGGGACATCACCCAAGCGATGAGCGCTCTTGCACAGAAAGTGGAATCTGGTGAGTTATCATCGGGCGATATCAATGAAGAGCTCATTACTCAGCATTTAACGATGTCAGACATTCCTGAAGTCGACTTGTTGATACGAACCAGTGGTGAATGCCGCATAAGTAACTTTATGTTATGGCAACTGGCATACGCAGAGATGTACTTTACTCCTATTTACTGGCCCGAGTTTGGTGAGGACAGTTTAGTAGAAGCAGTGACTTGGTTTGTTAATCGTGAAAGACGTTTTGGTTGCACCGGTGAACAAATCAAGGCATTGATGGATAATCAATAAAGGATTCATTAGTTTGAAGCAAAGAATAATTACAGCGCTTATCTTGGCGCCGTTGGTTATATTAGGGATTTTCAAACTCCCATTGGACGCGTTTATTGCTGCAATCGCTGTGATTACAGTAATTGGTTTTTGGGAATGGACCCAATTTGTGGAGCATAAGTCTAGAGTGACTGCACTTGTTCCAGCAATTGCAATTAGTGGCCTAAGCCTTCTTGTCATTCCTTTTGATGCCACTAGCCTTAATGCAGTGTTACCCGCTCACTATTTTGTCTTGGCTCTAGGTGGTGCTTGGTGGGTTGCTTCGAGCTTACTCGCTATCACTTATCCTAGATCTAGTGCAAGCTGGCAGGACTCTAACATCTTAAGACACCTATTTGGTGTCCTTACCTTATTGCCGTTTTTCTGGAGTGTTCTACTGTTAAGGGCGGAGAGCATTGATGCGTCGCCTTATCATGGCGCTAAGTTGGTGCTATTTGTCTGCTTAATTGTATGGGCTGCCGACAGTGGAGCCTATTTCGCTGGTAAGAGCTTGGGTAAGCGCAAAATGGCACCTTCAGTGAGCCCGAATAAAACGATTGAAGGACTTATCGGTGGGATTATAACCGCCATATTTGTTGCTTGGGTTGCCGCTAAGGGATTCGGAATTGAGTTTTCTAGTGCCGGGGCTATGATTGCAATCACTTTTGTCACCGTCGTAATTTCCGTGCTAGGGGATTTGGTTGAAAGTATGTTTAAGCGAGTCTCGGGTATTAAAGATAGTGGAAACATTATTCCGGGGCATGGTGGTATCTTGGATCGCGTAGACAGCCTCACTGCAGCATTTCCTGTGTTCGCTCTTCTGTATTTCATCTTTTAGTAAATAAGCATTAGTTCTGCTTACTTAGGTTTCGGTTTCATTATGCGTAAATTAACTATTTTAGGTGCAACAGGCTCAATTGGTGCCAGTACGCTAAAAGTGGTTGAGCAAAACCCTCACACATTCGAGATTGTGGCATTGGCGGCCGGGAGTAACGTTGCAAAGATGATGCAGCTTTGCAAAAAGTGGCGTCCACGTGTGGCAGTAATGGCAGATATTAAAGCTGCTGGCGAACTACAAACAATGCTGAAGTCAGAAGGTATCATGACGGAAGTTCTTGCGGGAGAGCAAGGCTTGTGTGAAGCCGCTTCACTGGAAGACGTTGATACCGTTATGGCCGCTATTGTTGGGGCCGCTGGGCTTTTACCGACAATGGCGGCCGTGAAGGCGGGCAAACGTATCTTGCTAGCAAATAAAGAAGCACTCGTAATGTCAGGACAGTTGTTCATTGACGCTGTCCGTACTCATGGTGCTGAATTGTTGCCTGTCGACAGCGAGCATAATGCAATCTTTCAATGTTTACCGCAGTCGGTTCAACATCAAATGGGTCATTGTGATCTGGCGGGAAATGGCATAAGCAAAATTCTGCTTACTGGTTCCGGTGGGCCATTCCGCTATACTGAACCGTCTATGCTAGCCACCGTTACTCCTGAACAAGCTATCGCGCACCCAAATTGGTCTATGGGTAAGAAAATCTCAGTCGACTCTGCCACTATGATGAATAAGGGCCTCGAATACATTGAGGCGAAATGGTTGTTTAATGCTGACAAGTCACAGTTGGATGTCATTATTCACCCTCAGTCTGTGATTCATTCGATGGTTCAGTACAATGATGGTTCTGTGCTTGCTCAAATGGGGGAGCCTGATATGGCGACACCTATCGCATGTACTATGTCTTATCCAGACAGGGTTCCTGCGGGAGTTGCACCATTAGACTTTACCAAAGTAAGTGAGCTGACATTTTTAGCCCCCGACTATACTCGCTATCCTTGTTTGAAGCTCGCTATGGATGCCTGTTATGAAGGCCAGCATCTAACCACCACGCTAAATGCTGCCAATGAGATAGCAGTAGAAGCATTTTTGACGAATCAAATAGGTTTCACTGATATTGCGAAAGTGAACGAGTTGACAATGTCGAAAGTAAACGCTGCACCAACGGCTGGATCTCATTTCGATTTGGACGGCCTGATAGAGCTAGATAAAATAGCTCGTATTAAAGCCCATGAAATAGTGCGCGAGTGTAAAGTATGACTGGGATTCTTTGGAACTTTGTTTCATTTATTGTTGCATTAGGCATATTGGTTGCTGTGCATGAATTTGGCCATTTTTGGGTAGCTCGACGTTGTGGCGTAAAGGTCGAAAAGTTTTCGATAGGCTTTGGGAAATCAATTTGGAGCCGAGTGGGCAAGGATGGCACTGAATACAGTGTGTCTGTTATCCCATTGGGTGGCTACGTAAAAATGGTCGATAGTCGAGTAGATGAACTATCTCCAGAGCAACATAGCGTGGCGTTCGATAAAAAACCTTTATGGGCTAGAACGGCTATTGTAGCAGCAGGTCCTGTATTTAACTTTCTGTTCGCCATTTTTGCTTACTGGGCTGTTTTCCTGATTGGAGTACCAGCAGTCAAACCGGTCGTTGGAGAAGTGACTCCTTATTCAATTGCCGCGCAGGCAGGTTTGGAACCGGGCATGGAACTTACTTCAATCGGTGGCGTCAAAACCGCAGACTGGGAATCTGTGAATATGGGCTTAATTTCCCATATTGGCGATAGCTCATTAACGCTAACGGTTAAACCTTCAGAAAGCGTTGACTACGAACAAACTAAAACTTTAGATCTCACTTCATGGAACTTTAACCCAGAAACAGAGTCTGCTATGGGAGCACTTGGATTTAGGCCATTTACTCCAGAGATTTCGACTACGTTGAATACTGTGTCGGAAGAGGGGGCAGGTGCGAGAGCTGGATTAGAGAGTGGTGATCGTATCGTCGCAGCTAATGGCCAAGCAATTGAAAATTGGCAGCAAGTTGTGAAGTTAATTCGCGGCAATCCAGAGACAGATATCGCTTTGCAGATTGAAAGAAATGGTATGCTGCAGATGCTAACGTTAACACCAGACAGCCGTAGTGACTCCCAAAGTGGCAATATTGGTTTTGCTGGGATTGCTCCTGAGGTCGCAGAATGGCCGGAAAGTTATCGATTCGACCTCCAATATGGTGTATTCGAAGCTGTTGGTAAATCGATAGATAAGACAATCCAAGTCATTAACCTAACGGTAGGGATGCTTAAAAAGCTGATTGTCGGCGATGTAGGTCTAAACAATTTAAGCGGTCCTATTTCGATTGCGAAGGGGGCTGGCACAACAGCTGATTACGGGTTGGTCTATTTCTTGGGGTTCTTGGCGCTGATTAGCGTTAACCTAGGGATTATTAATTTGGTTCCGCTGCCTATGCTTGATGGTGGACATTTGCTCTTTTTTGCCATTGAAGCCATTATCCGTCGCCCTGTACCTGAGAAGGTCCAAGAGATGGGGTATCGAATTGGAGGAGCAATTATTTTCTCCTTAATGGCTATAGCAATTTTTAACGATTTTACTCGCCTGTAAACAAGGCAAAGGTTGTAGTAAGGAATAACTAAAACAAATATGGCGATGAAAAATATTCTATTTGCAACGCTCCTAGCGACGAGTGTATCTGCAAATGGTGCTGAAAACTTTGTTGTTCAGGACATCAAAATCGAAGGATTACAGCGTGTAGCACTGGGTGCTGCACTATTGAACATGCCTGTGCGAATTGGCGACAATGTCGATGGCCAAGATGTCGCGGAAATCATTCGCGCTTTATACACGTCTGGTAACTTTGAAGATGTAAAAGTATTAAGGGATGGTGATGTTTTAGTTGTTCAGGTCAAAGAGCGACCGACAATTGCGAGCATTTCTTTCTCAGGTAACGATGCAATTAAAGAAGAGCAGTTGCAGCAAAACCTTGATGCATCAGGTATCCGTGTAGGCGAAGCCCTAGATCGCACAACGCTTTCAAATATCGAAAAAGGTTTGGAAGACTTTTACTACAGTGTTGGTAAATACAATGCGACAGTGAAAGCTGTTGTTACACCTCTTCCTCGTAACCGTTCAGATTTGAAATTTGTGTTTACCGAAGGGGTTTCGGCAAAAATCAAACAGATCAACTTTATCGGTAATGAAGTTTTTACTGACGAAGAACTGTTGAGCCGTTTTAACTTGAATGTCGATGTCGCGTGGTGGAACTTTTTAGCGGACGATAAGTATCAGAAGCAGGTTTTAGCGGGTGATATTGAAGCATTAAAATCTTACTATTTAGATCGAGGCTTCCTTAAGTTTCAAGTAGATTCAACCCAAGTTGCTATTTCTCCTGATAAGAAAGGTGTATACATCACTTTGGGGTTGGATGAAGGCAATCCTTATACAGTCAAAGATGTCCAGTTCCGTGGTGAGCTGATAGGCAAAGAAGACGAATTTAAGTCGATGATCCCATTTGAAGATGGTGATACTTATAATGGGTCATCTGTAACTCGCTTAGAAGAAGATGTTAAGCGTGTTCTTGGGGAGGCGGGTTACGCATACCCACAAGTTCGAACCATCCCTGAATTTGATGATGAAACTCAAGAAGTATCGCTTGTCATTAATGTCGAGGCGGGTAATCGTATCTATGTACGAGATATTCGATTTGTTGGTAACAACTCGACGAAAGATGAAGTTCTTCGCCGAGAAATGCGTCAAATGGAAGGCAGTTGGTTAAACTCGAAAGCGATCGATACGGGTAAGACTCGTTTGAATCGTTTAGGTTTCTTTGAAACTGTTGAAGTTCAGACCGTCCGTGTCCCTGGTAGTGAAGACCAAGTCGATCTTGTATACAACGTCAAAGAGGCTAACTCGGGCAGTGTGAACTTTGGTATCGGTTATGGTACTGAGTCGGGTGTTAGCTTCCAAGTGGGCTTACAGCAAGATAACTTCCTAGGATCAGGTAACCGTGTTGGCGTAAACGCCATGATGAACGACTACCAAAAGAATGTCAGTTTGGATTATCGCGACCCTTACTGGAATCTTGATGGTGTGAGTCTTGGTGGTAAAATTTTCTACAACGAGTTTGAAGCTTCCGAGGCAGGTATCGTCGACTACACCAATGAAAGTTACGGCGCTAGTTTGACTTGGGGTTTCCCATTCGATGAACTTAACTTTTTTGAGTTTGGTGTAGGTTATACACATAACAAGATTGGTAACTTAAGCCCATACCTGCAGGTAGAGCAATTCTTAGCCTCTCAAGCAAGCAACATTGATAGTGAAGGTTCTCTTAATACCAATGACTTCGATATCAACGTTTCTTGGACTCGTAACAAGCTAAACCGAACGTATTTCCCAACTTCAGGTAACCACCAACGTGCATTTTATAAGATGACCGTACCTGGCTCTGACGTTCAGTACTTTAAAGTGCAGTATGATGTAAGACAGTATTTCTCGTTAACTCAAAAAGGGGAGTTCTCGCTACTGTTACGCGGGCGCCTAGGTTATGGCAATGGTTACGGTCAAACTGATGGTCAAGATAACCTGTTCCCATTCTATGAGAACTATTACGCCGGTGGCTTTACGACGTTACGAGGCTTTGGCTCAAACTCAGCTGGTCCGAAAGCTGTTTATCGAGACTACTCAAACTCGAACAATGGTACCGATACCGCGACTGATGATTCAGTCGGTGGTAACGCCATTGCCCTGGCAAGCGTGGAATTAATCGTGCCTACGCCATTTGCATCGGATGAGGTGAGAAACCAGATCCGTACTAGTATCTTCTTCGATATGGCAAGTGTATGGGACACTGAATTTGATTACCGTAGTTCTGGTGCGGATTATGGTAACCAGTATTACTATGACTATTCGGATCCATCAAACTATCGCTCATCCGTTGGTGTTGCATTGCAATGGATGTCTCCAATGGGTCCATTAGTCTTCTCGTTGGCACAGCCAATAGAATATTACGAGGGTGACGATAAAGAAGTCTTCACTTTCACTATCGGTAGAACCTTCTAATAAGGAATTATATTTTGAATAAAGCGATCAAAGCGGCTGGTCTTAGCCTAGCAGTATTAACTTCTTCGTTCTTTGCTAATGCTGCAGAAGCGGCTCAGAAAGTCGGTTACATCAACACCGCACAAGTATTTCAAGCTCTTCCACAGCGCGAAGTTGTACTGCAGAAAATGCAAGAAGAGTTCAAAGATAAGGCGGGTGAACTGCAAGCTATTCAAGCTGAAGCTCAAACTAAAATTGAGAAGCTAAAGCGTGATGGTGAGCTATTAGGCCCTGAAGAAGTTGAAAAACTGCGCATTGAAATTGGTCAGCTTGACAGTAAGTACAAGATTAAAGCACAAGCTCTTGAGAAAGCATCAGCTCGCCGCGAAGCTGAAGAAAAGCAAAAGTTGTTTAAAGTCATTCAAGATGCTGTAGCGAAGGTTGCTGAAAAAGAAGGCTACGATATGGTTGTTGACGCTCAAGCTCTATCTTACGCAAAACCTGAGTACAACATCTCTGAACAAGTAATCAAATCACTAAAATAATACGTTTATGTTAACACTGACTTTAGCCGAATTGGCCGCAATAACCGGGGGGGAGTTGCACGGTGACGCAAATGCTAGCGTGACTATGGTAGCTCCAATGGATAAAGCTGAAGCAGGGCATGTGACTTTCTTGTCCAACCCTAGATATGCAAAACACCTTGCCGACTGTAAAGCGACAGTTGTTATGGTAAAAGAAGCACAACGTGAGCTGTGTGCTGGTAATGCTCTAGTTGTGGATGATCCTTATGTAGCGTTTGCTAAAGTAGCTCAAGCTCTGGACATTACTCCTAAACCCGCTGATAACATTGCGTCAACTGCAGTGATCGCCACTGATGTGGTTATGGGTAATAACGTAGCGGTTGGTGCGAATGCAGTGATTGAGTCTGGCGTAGAGCTAGGCGACAACGTTGTAATCGGTGCAGGTTGTTTTGTTGGCAAGAATGCCAAGATTGGAACGAATACAAAGCTGTGGGCAAATGTTTCCATCTATCATTCGGTCGTGATCGGTTCTGATTGTTTGGTTCAATCAAGTACGGTGATTGGTGCGGATGGCTTCGGTTACGCTAACGAAAAAGGTGAGTGGATAAAAATTCCTCAGCTAGGCACGGTTCGAATTGGCAATCGTGTCGAAATTGGCGCATGTACTACCATAGATCGTGGTGCTCTAGAAGATACGGTTATTGAAGATAACGTTATTCTGGATAACCAACTTCAAATCGCGCATAACGTACAGATCGGATATGGTACAGCCATGGCGGGTGGTACAGTTGTGGCAGGAAGTACCAAAATTGGTAAATACTGCATTATTGGTGGTGCATCGGTAATCAATGGTCATATCGAAATTGCAGATGGCGTTACGATTACCGGTATGGGGATGGTGATGCGCAGCATTTCCGAGAAGGGGATGTACTCATCAGGTATACCTTTGCAAACCAACAAAGAGTGGCGTAAGACGGCGACTCGAGTTCATCGAATTGATGAGATGAACAAACGCCTTAAAGCAGTTGAAAAATTGCTTGAAGAGCAAGAAAAGGAATCTTAATTCCAACTTTCTCGGTAAAGGCTCGCGAAATGCGAGTCTTTTTCGTCTATTATATTGGCGATTATTTTTTGAAGTTTTACTTTATAGGAATTTGACTTTGACTACTGAAAAGAAAACGATGGACATTACTGAAATTCAGGAGCTTTTGCCTCATCGCTACCCATTTTTGCTGATTGATCGTGTAACAGACTTTGAAGAAGAAAAGTACCTGACGGCGATTAAGAACGTATCAGTAAACGAACCTCAGTTCACAGGTCACTTCCCTCAACTACCCGTTTTCCCAGGTGTACTTATCCTTGAAGCAATGGCGCAAGCAACGGGTTTATTAGGATTTAAATCGTTTGGTGCTCCTGCAGATAACGAACTGTACTACTTCGCGAGTGTTGATAAAGCTAAGTTCCGCAAGCCAGTGACACCAGGTGACCAACTTGTTATTGAAGTAACATTTGTAAAAGAGCGCCGTGGAATTGCTGCGTTTGATTGCATCGCAAAAGTCGATGGCGAAGTTGTATGTTCTGCCGAGCTAAAGTGTGCTCGCCGAGAGTTTTAATATGATTCATGAAAGTGCTCAAATCCACCCAAGTGCGGTGGTTGAAGAGGGAGCGGTAATTGGCGCAGACGTAACAGTAGGCCCTTTTACTTATATTACCTCAAACGTTGAAATCGGTCGTGGCACGGAAGTGATGTCACATGTCGTAATCAAAGGGCCAACGGTAATTGGAGAAGACAACCGTATCTTCCCATTTGCTGTGATTGGTGAAGAGTGTCAAGACAAGAAGTATCAAGGTGAAGACACCCGCTTAGTGGTTGGCGACCGCAACGTGATTCGTGAAAGCGTTCAGATGCATCGTGGTACAGTTCAGGATAAAGGCGTTACGACAGTGGGTAGCGACAACCTATTTTGTGTCAACGTTCATATTGCTCATGACTGTGTTGTGGGTGATAACATCATCATGGGTAACAACGCGACGTTGGCTGGCCATGTAACCATTGAAGACTACGCGATTGTTTCAGCGTTATCACCGGTACATCAATTCTGTACTGTAGGAGCACATAGCTTTGTTGGTGGAGCATCTGTGGTAGTACAAGACGTTCCTCCATTTGTAATGGCACAAGGTAACCACTGCAAACCATTTGGTATTAATGTGGAAGGATTGAAGCGTCGTGGGTTTGAGAAACCTGAAATCCGCGCTATTCGTAGTGCCTACAAAGAGATCTACCGTAGCGGAAAAACCATCGCTGAAGTGATGCCAGTTCTAGAAGAAATGGCGAAAGAGTATGAATCAATTGGCCAGTTCACTACGCTAATTGAAAATTCGACTCGTGGTATTATTCGCTAAAACATCGTGAACGGTGTGTAATGAAGATCGCTATCTCTATGAGTAGCGATCTTTTTGTATTTTGATGACCCGTAGAAAGGGAAAATTGAGTTATGGATAAACCGTTGCGAATTGGCATTATTGCTGGTGAGTTGTCAGGTGACACGCTAGGAGAAGGCTTTATCAAGGCCGTCAAGCAACAGCATCCAAATGCTGAGTTTGTTGGTATCGGTGGACCAAAAATGATTGCTCAAGGCTGTGAGTCTCTATTTGATATGGAAGAACTCGCTGTGATGGGATTGGTCGAAGTTCTGGGCCGCTTACCTCGTTTACTCAAAGTGAAAGCGGAGTTGGTTAAATACTTTATCAGCAACCCACCGGATGTCTTCATCGGTATTGATGCTCCTGACTTCAACTTACGCTTGGAACTAGACCTAAAAAAAGCCGGGATTAAAACGGTTCACTATGTAAGTCCGTCGGTATGGGCGTGGCGACCTAAACGAATTTTCAAGATCGATGCGGCAACGGATCTAGTCTTAGCTTTTCTTCCGTTTGAAAAAGCTTTCTACGATAAATACAACGTGGCTTGTGAGTTTATCGGCCATACTCTTGCTGATGCAATTCCTTTAGTTCCTAATCAAGCAGAAGCTCAAGAGCATCTCAATTTAGATCCAAATAGGCAGTGGCTCGCAGTTCTGCCTGGTAGCCGAGGCGGTGAAGTAGGACTTATTGCTAAACCATTTATAGAAACTTGCCAAAAGCTCAAGAAATCCCACCCAGAGCTTGGGTTCGTTGTCGCTGCAGTCAACGATAAGCGCCGACAGCAGTTTGAAGAAATTTGGCAGCAAACTGCACCAGAACTTGAGTTTACTATCGTGCAAGACACTGCACGAAATGTGATTACTGCCTCTGATGCTGTGTTACTTGCATCAGGAACGGTTGCTCTCGAGTGTATGTTACTCAAAAGACCTATGGTCGTCGGCTATAAAGTGAATAGGCTTACTGGTTGGCTAGTTCGTAAACTCGCGATAACGGAGTTTGTTTCGTTACCCAACATATTGGCTGGAGAAGAACTGGTTAAAGAGCTACTTATGGAAGAGTGTGAGCCAGAGTTTCTGGTACCGGCAGTGGAAGAAATGTTAACTGCTGATAATACCGAATTGATCGAACGGTTCACCGATATGCATAAATGGATTCGTAAAAACGCCGATGAGCAAGCTGCGAAGGCTGTCCTTGAACTAATACAATTTGAACGAAACTAAACATGCCAACTGAAAAGAAAAATTCGAAAACAGAACTTCCTCCGTTCGAAATTCCGCAAGGGTACCAAACTGTTGCCGGGGTTGATGAAGTTGGGCGAGGACCATTGGTGGGTGATGTCGTGACTGCCGCTGTAATTCTCGACCCGAACAACCCGATTGAAGGATTGAACGACTCTAAAAAGCTATCAGAGAAAAAGCGTCTAGCGTTACTTCCCGAAATCAAAGAAAAGGCCTTAGCTTGGTCTGTCGGGCGATGTTCTCCTCAGGAGATTGATGAGCTCAATATTTTGCAAGCCACAATGGTTGCTATGCAGCGCGCAATTGCAGGGTTAAACATTACTCCGGATCTGGCCCTAATTGATGGAAACCGAGTCCCAGATTTACCGATGGATGGTATCGCGGTTGTCAAAGGGGATATGAGAGTTGCAGAAATTAGCGCAGCGTCGATCATTGCAAAAGTAGTGCGGGACCAAGAAATGGAAGAGTTGGATAGGCTACATCCTGAATTTGGTTTTGCTAAGCACAAAGGTTATCCAACTAAGGCACACTTTGAAGCAATTGAACAACATGGTGTAATTGAACAGCATCGCAAGAGCTTTAAGCCGGTTAAACGAGCACTTGGTCTCGAGTAAGTCAGAAGTTTGAGCGTGTGCCTTTAAGCCGCACACGCAATCACGTAAACTACCAAGCCATTAGAAAGCCCTTCGCTTTTTCTTCAGGAAGCAGTTAATGTCAGACCCAAAGTTTATTCACCTCCGAGTCCATAGTGATTTCTCTATGGTCGACGGCCTGTCTAAAGTCCCACCTCTGGTGAAGAAAGTCGCCGAGTTAGGTATGCCTGCGATGGCAATCACCGACTTTACCAACTTATGCGGTCTGGTGAAGTTTTATGGGACCGCTCATGGCTGTGGCGTTAAGCCTATTGTGGGTGCTGACTTCTCGATGCAATCGAAAGAGTTTGGTGATGAATTAACTAAACTCACGGTGCTTGCTAAAGATAACGATGGTTATAAAAACCTTACTTTATTGATTTCAAAAGCCTATTTACGCGGGCATGTACAGCATCAGCCAGTGATAGACAAAGAGTGGCTTGCTGAGCACGCCAAAGGGCTTATCGTGTTGTCTGGCGCTAAAGAGGGTGAAATAGGTAAGGCACTACTTAAAGGTAATCCTGCTTTAGTCGAACAGTCGATAGCGTTTTATCAGCAGCACTTTGCCGACCACTTTTATCTTGAACTTATTAGAACTGGGCGTTCAGACGAAGAAACTTACTTACATTTCGCCCTTGAAGTCGCCGAGAAGCATGATCTACCGGTTGTCGCAACGAACGAAGTAGTCTTTATAGAGCAAGAGCTGTTTGATGCGCACGAGATCCGAGTAGCAATTCACGATGGCTTTACCCTTGATGACCCTAGAAGGCCGAAAAACTACAGCGCACAGCAATACCTTCGAAGTGAAGAGGAAATGTGCGAGCTATTCTCTGATATTCCAGAAGCGCTACAAAACAGTGTCGAGATAGCCAAACGCTGTAATGTTACCGTTCGCTTAGGTGAGTACTTCTTACCTAATTTCCCAACTGAAGGTATGAAGATAGAAGACTTTTTGATTAAGAAGTCTGAAGAAGGGTTAGAGCGCCGCCTAGCATTTTTGTTTCCTGATGAACAAGTCAGAGCCGAGCGCCGCCCTGAATATGATGAGCGCTTGAAAATCGAGCTCGAAGTAATTAACAACATGGGTTTCCCTGGTTACTTCTTGATCGTAATGGAGTTCATCCAGTGGTCGAAAGATAATGACGTTCCCGTTGGTCCTGGACGAGGCTCTGGTGCCGGCTCCCTAGTCGCGTACGCGCTAGACATCACAGATCTAGATCCGCTTGAGTACGATTTGCTGTTCGAGCGATTCTTGAATCCAGAACGTGTTTCGATGCCCGATTTTGATATCGACTTCTGCATGGATAAGCGTGATCAGGTTATTGACCACGTGGCCGAAATGTATGGCCGAGATGCGGTATCTCAGATTATTACGTTCGGTACGATGGCGGCAAAAGCGGTAATTCGAGATGTAGGCCGTGTGTTGGGCCACCCATTTGGTTTTGTTGATAGAATCTCTAAGTTGGTGCCGCCTGATCCAGGCATGACGCTCGCTAAAGCATTTGATGCTGAACCAGCGCTACCAGAGCTTTACAACAACGATGAAGAAGTCAAGGAGCTAATCGACAAGTGTCGCATTCTTGAAGGCTGTACTCGAAATGCAGGTAAGCACGCTGGTGGTGTTGTAATTTCACCGACGACAATCACCGATTTCGCACCAATCTATGCTGACTCAGAAGGTAACTTCCCCGTTACCCAGTTTGATAAAAACGACGTAGAAACAGCGGGGTTGGTTAAATTCGACTTCTTGGGATTAAGAACCCTAACCATCATTGACTGGGCACTGGGGCTGATTAACCCACGCTTAGAAAGAGAAGGTAAGCCTCCGGTACGTATCGAGTCTATTGACCTAGAAGATCAAGCGTCATTTAACTTGCTGCAAAACTCTGAGACAACGGCGGTATTCCAGCTTGAATCTCGCGGTATGAAGGATCTAATTAAACGCCTTCAACCTGACTGTTTCGAAGACATCATCGCTTTGGTAGCACTTTTCCGACCAGGGCCGCTGCAATCGGGCATGGTTGATAACTTTATCGACCGTAAGCATGGTCGAGAAGCAATTTCTTATCCTGATGAAACTTGGCAGCACGAGTCTCTGAAAGAGACGTTAGAACCGACTTACGGCATTATCCTGTATCAGGAGCAGGTAATGCAGATTGCACAGATCTTAGCTGGCTACACATTGGGTGGTGCGGATATGCTGCGCCGTGCAATGGGTAAGAAAAAACCTGAGGAAATGGCCAAGCAACGTGGCACCTTCAAAGAGGGCGCTGAGAACAATGGCGTCGACGGCGAACTCGCGATGAAAATCTTTGACTTGGTGGAAAAGTTCGCCGGTTACGGATTTAACAAATCGCACTCAGCAGCTTATGCGTTAGTTTCCTATCAAACACTTTGGCTTAAAACCCACTACCCAGCTGAATTTATGGCAGCGGTAATGACCGCTGATATGGATAATACCGAGAAAGTGGTTGGCTTGGTGGATGAATGTATCCGAATGAAACTGAAGCTGCTGCCACCGGATATTAATAAAGGTTTGTATCGTTTCAACGTAGATGAAACTGGGGCCATTGTTTACGGTATCGGTGCAATTAAAGGGGTGGGTGAAGGCCCTATCGATGCGATTTTAGAAGCGCGCGAAAAAGGTGGCCACTTCAAAGATTTATTCGATTTTTGTGCGCGTATTGACCTTAAAAAGGTCAATAAACGTGTGATTGAAAAATTGATCTATGCTGGTGCACTTGACCGGTTAGGACCTCACCGTGCAGCAATGATGGCGTCACTAAATGATGCGGTAAAAGCGGCCAGCCAGCATCACCAAGCAGAAGCGTTTGGTCAGGCTGACATGTTTGGCGTACTGACTGATGCTCCGGAAGAAGTAGAGCATAAGTACACTAAAGTTCCGGCATGGCCAGAGAAAGTATGGTTAGAAGGTGAACGAGATACACTAGGTTTGTATTTAACGGGGCACCCAATTAATGCTTACTTAAAGGAACTGGGTAAATACACCAGCTGTCGACTAAAAGATGCCACGCCGACGAGGCGTGATCAGTCATTGACAGTGTCGGGGTTAGTTATTGCGGCAAGAGTGATGACTACGAAGCGAGGTTCACGTATTGGCATCATGACTTTAGATGACCGTTCAGGCCGAATGGAAGTCATGTTATTCTCAGATGCGCTTGACAGATACGCAGAACTGTTAGAAAAAGATAAAATTTTGGTCGTTTCTGGACAGGTCAGCTTTGATGATTTCAATGGTGGTCTTAAAATGTCCGCGCGCGAAGTCATGGACTTAGGGAGCGCACGCGAGAAATACACTCGTGGTTTATCCGTTACGATCGAAGAATCGCAAATTGACGGACAGTTTTTTGAGCGCTTTAGTCGAATTCTAGAGCCTCATCGAGCAGGCAGTGTGCCTGTCAATGTATATTACCAGCGAGCCGATGCCAGAGCGCGCCTAACGCTAGGTACAGAATGGCGTGTAACGCCAAGCGATACATTATTAGACGAATTGAAACAGTTGCTTGGCTCAAGCCAGGTCGAACTCGAATTTAACTAAACGTTGAGCTGCTAACACAGCTGAACACTAAAAGGATCAATAAATGAGCCTAAACTTTCTAGAATTTGAAAAGCCAATTGCTGAACTTGAAGCGAAGATTGAAGCACTACGTGACGTTTCTCGTCACGGTGGTGATGCAGCAGTTGATCTAGACAAAGAAATTGAACAACTTGAAAAGAAAAGCTTAGAGCTTAAAAAGAAAATCTTTAGCGATTTAGGTGCGTGGGAAACAGCTCAACTAGCTCGTCATCCACTTCGTCCATACACTCTGGATTACCTAGAGCATGTATTTACAGAGTTCGATGAACTGGCTGGCGACCGCGCATTTGCTGACGATAAAGCGATTGTTGGTGGTATGGCTCGCTTAGATGGTCGCCCAGTTATGGTCATTGGCCACCAAAAAGGTCGAGAGACTAAAGAAAAAGTTAAACGCAACTTCGGTATGCCTAAGCCAGAGGGTTACCGCAAAGCGCTTCGTTTGATGGAAATGGCAGAGCGTTTTAACATGCCTATCATTACGTTTATTGATACTGCAGGTGCATACCCTGGTGTTGGCGCAGAAGAGCGTGGCCAATCGGAAGCGATCGCGAAAAACCTAAAAGTAATGGCTGGCCTTAAAGTTCCTGTTATTTGTAACGTGATTGGTGAGGGTGGTTCTGGTGGTGCACTAGCAATTGGTGTTGGTGATTACGTGAACATGCTGCAATATTCTACGTACTCTGTAATCTCACCAGAAGGTTGTGCTTCAATCCTATGGCGTGACTCAGATAAAGCGCCTCAAGCAGCAGAAGCTATGGGCCTTATCGCTCCACGCCTGAAAGAGCTAGAGCTGATCGATGAAATCATCGAAGAGCCATTAGGTGGTGCACATCGAGATCACCAGCAAATGGCGGCGAACATGAAAGCGACTCTGCTTAAGCAGCTAAATGAACTTGAACAGTTTGACAATGACTCTCTACTAGAGCGTCGCTACCAGCGCCTAATGAGCTACGGTTACTGTTAACCGAAAGCGAACCATTTAAAGGTCGGGATATCCCGGCCTTTTTTGTGTCTGCTGTTTATGGCGTAAGTGTAAATCGCAGCTGTCGCAGATATACTAATGCCTAGAATGCGGTTATCACCACAGGAACTAGCTTTTATATGGATGACTTCTACCCTCACTTCGCCAATCAACTGAACCAGTATAGCTCTTCCATTGAGAAAGTCGTTTTGGCTTTGAGTGGTGGAATGGATTCTCGTGTCTTACTACACATGCTTGGACGGTATAAGCGAGAGCATGAGGTGGAATGTCTCGCTATCCATGTCCATCATGGTTTAAGCGACAATGCGGGCCAGTGGGCTGAGAAATGTCAGAAGTGGTGTGATGACGAGAATATCAACTTGATTGTTGAACATGTTGAGTTGGATAAGCAGCAAGGTAACATCGAGAGTCATGCAAGGAATGCGCGTTATCAGGTGCTAAATAACTACATTGGCGCTAACGATCTGTTGCTGACAGGGCAACATCTTGATGACCAAGCAGAAACCTTTTTACTGGCGTTGAAGCGAGGAAGTGGCCCTAAAGGCTTGGCATCAATGTCGAGTGACACAGCATGGAACCATGGTCGCTTAGTTAGGCCGTTGTTGTCACGCTCCCGCAATGAGATCGAGCAATACGCTACGTTGAATCAGCTAAGTTGGGTTGAGGATGAGAGTAATCTTGATACTCGGTTTGACCGCAACTTCATTCGCCATAAGGTAGTGCCTGTTATGGCAGCGAGATGGCCATCGTTTACCCAATCTGTAGCCCGTAGTGCCAGCTTATGTGCCGAGCAAGAACAGTTACTGAATGAACTGCTTTTTCAGCCTTTCTCAATGGCTTTGCGAGCGGACAGTAGCATCGACATAGCAGCGCTGCACTCACATAGCGTATTAGCGCGTAACAGATTGCTTCGTATGTGGTTTGAACACAATCATCAGCTCATGCCGAGCAAGCAACACATTCATCAACTTTGGCAAGATGTCGCTCTAGCAAAAGGAGATGCAAACCCCATCCTGAATTTGACCAATGTTCAGGTTCGCCGCTTTCAACAGAGGCTCTATTTGGTACCAGATTTCAGCGATGTATCTTTGTGGCAAGCGTCTATCTCACTGGAACAACCTCTGAACCTTCCTGACGGGCTCGGACAACTATCGATACTTGAAACGAAAAAACAAGGGCAGCTCAGTGCCAAAGCGTTGGTTGGCCGAGAAATCAAAGTGATGTTCAACCCTGAAGGGCTGAGTGCACACCCTTGCGAACGTGGGCACAGTAGAAAGCTTAAGAAATTGTTTCAAGAATATGGTCTTCCGAGCTGGCTCAGACGTAGAACCCCAATAATACTGGTGGATGACAAGGTTGCCGCGGTCGCTGGGTTATTTGTCGACAAAGCGTTTTATGGCCAAGACTGTGAACTCATCTGGGACAAGTAAGTGGTTTTTATTTAAAATCGCTGAAAATAAAAACAAGCAAAAAGGAAAAGCAATGAAGAAAGTCGCAATTGGAATAGTGATTGGAATGGGTCTTTTAAGTGGCAACGTTTTAGCTGCTGGTGACGCTGCTGCGGGCCAAGCGAAAGCTGCAGTATGTGCCGCATGTCACGGCGCTGACGGTATCGCTTTGATTCCGGGGTATCCAAATCTGAAAGGTCAAAACGAGCAGTACTTGATCTCTTCACTGAACGCGTACAAAAACAAAGAACGTAATGGTGGTAATGCTGCTGTTATGCAACCTCAAGCTGCAATGTTAAGTGATCAGGATATCGCAAACTTAGCAGCATACTACGCTAGTCTTAAGTAAGGCGAGCTCTCAGTAGTGGCAAGTCCAAAATGTCGAACAGCCTCAGTCAGATAGTTCGGTAGATTTGAATTAAATCGAATTAGACTTGCAGATTAAGCTGCAACAAGCCCAAGTTACTAAGCTTGGGCTTTTTAATTGGGTATAAGACAATTGATTGTTTAAATCAGCTAGAAGATAATAAGCTAAGTTGATGAAAGTTTAAGGGATGAACATGAAAAAAATTGAAGCGATTATCAAGCCATTTAAGTTGGATGATGTCCGTGAAGCACTAGCTGAAGTTGGCATTACTGGCATGACTGTTTCTGAAGTGAAAGGCTTTGGTCGTCAGAAAGGTCATACCGAATTATACCGTGGCGCGGAATACATGGTTGACTTTCTGCCAAAGGTGAAGCTTGAAATCGTGGTGACTGATGATGTTGCTGACCAGTGTGTAGATACAATTATCGAGACAGCTCAAACTGGCAAAATTGGTGATGGTAAGATTTTCATTACTGATGTCGAGCGAGTGGTACGAATCCGTACTGGCGAAGAAGACGAAGACGCAATCTAAAAAAGGAGCCTTACGGCTCCTTTTTCTATTATTAAGCATACGATGAGCATTAAGAAATTTTCGATAGCAGCCGCTGTTGTCTTAGCGGTGGGATTTGGTGGTATCGCTGCTTACCAAAGCATTTTCAAATTACCTATATCACCTCAGTTATCTGTAGTGACGCAAGATAATGCGCAACCTGAACTTCGCTGTTTTCACTCAGAGAGCACTGTCCCGGTTGATGATAAAGGCCAACTCTCGATACTCGTTTGGAACATATACAAACAAAATAGAGAGAATTGGCAGCAAGCACTTAATCAATATTCGAGAGGCCAGCAATTAGTCCTGCTGCAAGAAGCGAGTATGACGAATGAACTCAAGGTTTGGGTTTCCGAACGTCAGTGGTTCGGCAGTCAAGTTGATGCTTTCAAAGCTTTTGACGTCTCTGCCGGGGTGTTAAACCTATCGAAACACGCTCCGTCATTAGCGTGTGCTTATACAGAGCTGGAGCCTTGGTTAAGGTTACCCAAATCCGGTTTGTATGCTGTCTACCCACTTTCAAACGGGCAATCGCTAGCGGTTGTTAATATCCATTCAGTGAACTTTACTTATGGTACTGAGGAGTACCAACGTCAACTCGATAGCTTAGTTGCTGAACTTACTACCCATACCGGGCCAATTGTGTTCGCGGGTGATTTCAATAGCTGGAGCGAAGAAAGGTTAGCGGTGATGAAAAGCCACCTTGAGGCTCTTGACTTGCAGGAAGTGCGATTTAGTCCGGATCATCGCAAAGAATTTATCAATGGTTTGCCATTGGATCATGTGTTTTACCGTGGGCTTACTCTCCAAAACGCAAAAGCGCCCGAATCGGACGCTTCTGATCATAACCCGTTGTTGGTGGAATTTGCTTTAATGAGCAACTCACCTTAACTGGTGTCTATTCCTTAGCTAACTAATATATAGATGGCCCAGATTAGGTAGTAACCAACCCAAGGCAGCGCAGAGATAACCAGTGCTTGGCCTCGGTCAAACTCGGTCCAAGTACCAACCGCAGCGTAACCTAATACAATGTACCAAGGTAATAATAGCGGGAATGAACTCGCGAATTGAGACCATGGATTAGTCAATGGCAGCTTAAGTAAGCCGTTTAGACTGTTGAGGTCAGCCGCATAGCTCATGACCTGACCATGCTTGAGAAGCAAGCTGGCGTAACTGGCGAGATCACCAAGTACCGCTGGGAAGGTGATGACAGCACCAGCAGCAAACCAGCGCCAAAAGCCATGTTGATGTTGACTTGCTTTAGTGGCTAAGTTGAACCAGAAAGCCAACATAAAAATGGTAATGGTTCGGCCAACAATGTCGCTAATTACTTCGCTTGCCATTAATGTGTTGGCGTCAAGTAGTGCAAACTGCTCAGGGTTAAGTTGTGGCTTAAGAGCGGTTGACAACCAGTCGAAATCGACGATATCGAAGTATGCACCCCAAAATAGAAATGGACTAAGGATAAGGAAGATATAAGGCTGCCATCCCCAAGTCCCTCTTTGATACAACGCAAGGTAACATGCTGAAGGAGAACGAAAAATATCGACCAACATTATCAAAGGGTTGCTAGACGGGTTCATACGCTCACCTTAGTCACATCGACGTACAGTTTTAACTTCTGGCCCGGTTGCAGATACTTCGACTTGTTCAAGTCGTTCCACTTCACGATGTCATTGCTTTTTACTTTGAACTTGCTGGCGATACCACTGATCGTGTCGCCAGAACGTACGCGATAGAATACCGTGCGAATGATCGCGCCATCACTACTGTCCTTCCAGATCACCAGTTTCTGGCCAACACGTAGGGTGTCACGAGGCCCCATACCGTTCCATTTAGCCAAAGACTGATGAGAGACTTTATTGGCTTTAGCTATAGTCCAGAGGCTATCGCCTTTAGCCACTGTGTGAGTGAGTTTGTATCGGCCACGTGATTGAGACTGAGTTTTCTGCAGGCGGTTAGCGGCGCTGAGTGCGTAAGTCGTCTCGTCTTTGGTCGATGTTGGAATCATTAAGTGCTGACCAACACGAATCGTGTTACCTGACAAACCATTCGCTTTTTGGATCACGCTGGTGGTAGTGTTGTACTTGCTCGCCAATACACTCAGGCTATCTCCCGATTTCACTTTATAGCGAACAAGCTTCATGCCTTTGCCACGGTTCTTCTCGACTTCGGCCTTGAAGCCTTCGATGGAGTCAACTGGAAGCAACAACTGTTGTACGCCATCTGGTGACGTAGCCCATTGGTTATACGCTGGGTTTAAGCTCTGAAGCTCTTTAACTGAGATGCCTGCATAATTGGCTGCAATAGCAAGGTCTAGTTGCTCTTTTGGATCAACTAAGTCAACAACGGGTTGGTTGGCAATGGCTGGAATGGTTAAGCCATATTTCTCTTGGTTCGCTACGATGTCTGCCAAAGCAAGTAACTTTGGTACGTAACCGCTGGTTTCCTTCGGTAGATCGAGAGAGAAGAAATCAATCGGCTTACCGAGTTTTTTGTTTTTACGGATAGCACTTGAAACACGGCCACCACCGCTATTGTAAGCGGCAATAGCATGGTTCCAGTTGCCATCAAAACGGTTGTTTAGGTAAGTAAGGTAATCGAGCGCAGCGTCTGTTGCTGCTGCGACATCACGTCGACCGTCATACCAGAAGTCTTGCTCAAGACCGTACATTTTTCCGGTGCCAGGAACAAACTGCCATAAGCCAGCCGCACTTCCGTGCGAATAGGCAAACGCGTCAAAAGAGCTTTCTACGACAGGTAATAGCGCAAGTTCAAGTGGCATATTACGCTGTTCAATTTTGTCGACGATGAGGTACAAAAACGGTTCAGCACGTTTCGATACTGTACGAAGGTGGTTAGGGTGTTTTAGGTACCAAGTTCGGTAGTAATCAACCGTTTTATGATCAGGAATTTCCATTTCCAGCTGCATAGCAATGCGTTGCCAAACATCTTGCTGGGTTTGTGGCGTCACGACGGGAATCGGATCGGTTTTTGGTTGCTCTGGTTTCGGCGTTGGAGAAACGGCAACTTCTTCTTTTGGAAGATTGGTTGGAGATGAATCTTTAGATTGATCCGAAGACTGGGTAAGTTGACACCCTGATAAAATCAATGGTGCAAGTACCCAGCTGTAACGTAATCGCATTTTACAGCCCTTTTTTTGAACGGCTGCTGATAATACTTGTCACTCTAGGGGAGTGACAAGCAGCAAAACGTTAAAATTCGTTCTTCCACTCACGTAATGCAGTAAAGATTGATAAAGGATCTGTTTTTGCTGTTCGATTTGCGACCGATTTAATCACACTTGGCTCGTCGTATCGCAAAAATGGATTAATCCATCTTTCTTGGCGAATGGTTGTGGGTAAGGTTGGGGTGTTTTGAGCTCGCTTACGATTGACCTCTTCACGATACTTATGTAGCAGGTCATTGTCTGGCTCTACAGCCATGGCAAAGGCGACGTTACTCGCAGTGTATTCATGGGCGCAGTAGACGAGGGTTTCTTCTGGAAGTGCTGCAAGCTTGCTCAAAGAGGTGAACATTTGCTCCATGGTGCCTTCAAAAACACGGCCACACCCTGCAGAGAATAGCACATCGCCGCAAAATAGTTTGCCATCTCCCACATATCCAATATGGCCTCGGGTGTGTCCTTCAAGCCCAAGTACGAAGAAAATTTCATCAAAAAGTTTAATTTGATCCCCTGTTTCAACCGGGTGAGTCAGAGTTGGAATAGGTTCATGAGCTGGGCCTACGACATCAATATCTGGGAACTTGTGGACCAAGTCTGGCACACCGCCAATATGGTCGTTGTGGTGGTGGGTAATCAATATCGCGTCGAGGGTGAGGCCGTGTTGCTCTATGTACTGCAAAACTGGCTTAGCATCGCCCGGGTCGACGACAGCACAGCGTTGATCGCTATTTTGGATCAGCCAGATGTAATTGTCGTTAAATGCAGGTATGCTTTTGATAGTTAACATTGTTGAGTCTCCGGTCACCTTAAGTTAAGCAGGTTATTAATGAAGCCAGCACGTAGTGAAAAGAAGCTTGAGAAACCTCATTCGTGGTCGCAACTGAAAAATGGCCAATGGGTGAGTGAGTCAATCCAAACGCGCCTTGATGAATGGTGCCCAAAGCTGTTCGGGTATCATATGCTCAAGTTGGGTGGGTTGAGTTGTGAACTCACCAGTTGCAACTGTAACATTCAACATCAAGTTAACCTAGATATCCAGAACCCTTTGCATAATGTGATTGCAGATGGTTACGATTTACCCTTTTTAGAAAAAAGCTTTGATGCTGTCATCATGTCTCATCAGCTTGATTACTGTAACGACCCTCACCGAATGCTCCGCGAAGTCGATAGGGTTATGATTGATGATGGTTATTTAATTCTTACTGGGTTTAACCCAATCAGCTTTACTGGCCTTGCGAGTTTGATGCCGTGGCGTCGTAATAACCTGCCTTGGAGTGGAAGGATGTTTACGCCAAACCGGATAAAGGATTGGCTTAGTGTGTTGAACTACCAAGTCATTCACTGTGATTCATACGCGCTGTTTCCGATGCAAAAGTACCGCACTATGTGGACTTGGTTGGAAGGCAGTTTAGGGGATTGGGCGTCTCCAATGGGGAGTTTGTATTTTATTGTGGCACGTAAGCGCACTTACCCACTAAAACCTATTAAGCCGCATTGGAGATTGAAGCGTCGATTATCACCAGTGAGTGTCAATTACCGGGTTAACAATCGAGTCTCTAAAGACTAGGGGCTGTTGATCTTTCGTGGTTAAGTTTTGTTCGAGATAAAATCGTTTTAGGCGAGGCGAAGACTGTGTAGCCTAGTTATTCTAAGCAAATAGTCTTCAACAAAGCATAAAACGATTTTAACGGGGGCGCCTAGCTCGAACCCTTCGGGCAGCCATTTTGTTTTTCAGTGAGCTTTGATAACGCCACTAGCTTGGCTGATAACCGATATCTTCTTCTGTTGGGTTCTCGGCTGCAGCACGTGCAAGTTCATCACACATCTCGTTCTCACGGTGTCCTGCGTGGCCTTTTACCCAGCGCCAATCAACATCATGTCGAGCTGTCTCTTTATCGAGGGCCTGCCAAAGGTCAGCGTTTTTCACCGGTTTCTTATCGGCTGTTTTCCAACCACGTTTTTTCCAGTTGTGAATCCACTGAGTAATACCTTGGCGCACATACTGACTATCGGTGGTTAAAATAACCTGACACGGCTCTTTAAGAGTTTGGAGTGCAACAACGGCTGCAAGCATTTCCATTCGGTTATTGGTGGTCAACGTGTAACCTTTGGCGAGAGTTTTTTCGGTTTGCTTGTAACGAAGTACAATGCCATAGCCACCAGGCCCAGGATTTCCTAAGCAAGAACCATCAGTGAAAATTTCCACCTGTTTCGTCATGATTTGATACTATTGGGTTAAGCACATTATCTGCATAGTCTGACACACAATTTGTTATGAATACCAGCAACAATTCTGAGCACAAGCGCATCATCGTTCTCGATACCGAAACCACCGGTATGAACAGAGAAGGTGGGCCACATTACCAAGGGCATCGAATCATTGAGATTGGTGCGGTAGAAATCATCAACCGTAAGCTGACTGGAAGACATTTTCACGTTTATATAAAGCCAGATCGCGAGATTCAACCCGATGCGATTGAAGTTCACGGTATCACTGATGAATTCTTGCGTGATAAGCCCGATTATCGAGACGTTCACAAAGAGTTTTTAGAGTTCATTCAAGGCGCTGAGCTAGTCGCCCATAACGCGCCCTTCGATGTGGGCTTTATGGATCACGAATTTCGCATGCTGGATGAGACCATAGGTCAAACCATAGATTACTGTGAAGTGACCGATACCCTTGCAATGGCCAAGCGCATGCCCAACATGCCAGCAAGGAAGAACCTCGACTCGTTAGCAAAGCATTACACTATTGATACCTCTGCACGTGTACTTCACGGGGCATTGCTCGATGCTGAAATCCTAGCTGATGTTTATTTGGCCATGACCGGCGGACAAACGGCGTTGCAATTTAATGCTGAGACGCAGGGTGAAAGTGGTGGTGAAAGCATAAAACGTGTCGCTGGAGGGCGAAAAGCGCTAAAGGTTTTACTAGCAAGCGCCGATGAAGTAGAAGCACACAATTCTAGATTGGACATTGTCGAGAAGGCCGGTAGTTGCCTCTGGCGTCAGTAGGAGAAAAAATGTTGAGGATTTTAATCGCCATAATTGGCTTAGTGTTCAGCGTAACAAGCTTCGCTAGCGGAGAATCCTCAATGTCTCTACTCGATAACCGTTTTCGAGTGGATCCCACCATCAAACAAATTACCTTTGTCATTTACCGCGCTGAACGTTCGCAACCAGTGGTATTAGTGCGTCCTGATGGTAAGAAATACTATGCGTGGCGTAGCCCAGATAATGTGCAGTGGTATCAGGAATCAGCCATGGACATTATCTCTGTGGATAATCCTATGCCAGGCCCTTGGCAAGCGGTAGGTAAGGTCACGCCTAAGAACAAAATAAAGCTGATTTCAAATTTAGCTCTGGAAACAGACGTTTTTCCTAATCGACTCTTCCAAGGTGAAGATATCAAGTTTACCGCGCGCCTAACTTCAGATGGAAAGCCGCTGGTGGTACGTGATTTCTTGGACAGGGTGAACCTGCGGGTCACGTTTACTAAGTTCGTTGAAAACGAAGAAACCCTAGCTAAAGAAGCCAAACCGGTTCCAGTGGTTATTGGTGAATTTTCTGACGATGGAACAGGCTTGGACGAGTTTCCGGGAGACGGTGTATTTACCGTATCGCTACCAATTTCACCAGAGCCTGGCAAGTATCGCGTCAGAGTGACTTCTGGCAATGGTGTCTTTTTAAGAGCGCAAGAGCAAGAAGTCTTGGTCTATCCGACGCCGGTTCAAGCCACATTCATTCAATCGCGTGAAGATGGGATGCCTCATGAAGTGGCGGTTTCTGGCGAGCAAGGCATGATTGCTCCAGGTTCCTTGGCCCTGTCGGTTAAACATATGGATATGAATGGCGCAGAAACGGTAGTACAGAACTCCAGCCAAGATGAATCGATGTCAGTCTCGGTTAAAGTCCCCAATAGTGGTGAGCTAGGTAACTTTACTTGGAACAGTTCGATTTACGCAACGGATTTAGCGTCCGGGCGCGCTTTGAGCTTCATGACCTCGGAGATGAGTTACAGCGTTTTAGAAGAAGTCGACTATGAAGCCACTCGTAAGCTTCAAGAGCAGCAACAGTTAGAGCAACAAAAGCGCTTGGAAGAAATGCGTTTGATTGAGATGCGCGAAGAAAAACGCATGCGTAGCATCCTGTTGATTGTTGGTGGTAATGTGTTTGCGATTCTTCTGGGGTTAGTTGCTTGGTTTATTCGCGGTAAACTACGGGCTAAGAAAGAGATGATGCCAGAGATGCAGTTGGATATGCCGAAGAAATGATGAAGTCCATCTCTCGCACTTTTTATGATGCTTCTTAATTGTATCCGACACGACTGAGTGAGTCATGTAGCTAAAGGCATTATTGAGTCTAATATGTGGTAGCGCTACTCATACTGAGCGAATAGTCGAACGCATCCAACTAAAAGGGCAGCCATTAGGCTGCCCTTTTTACTGATGAATTATGTTTTGCTATGCGACTTCACCCATCGCAGGAAGCTGCGGCTTTGCTGCGAGTTCCTCTGGGGAGAAATCATCGACATTGATAGCGTATAAACGATGTACTTCTGCCTGCTTTAGAAGCTCAGCTTCTTCTTGGCTGATAATACCTTTTTCAAGGCCTATCTCCGCAACCAGATCTAAGCGTAAGAATGGACGACGTTGCTCGGTTGCCTTACAGATTTTAGTGAAAATCGGCTCTGCTTTAAGCACGATCTCTAGCGCTTGTTCCAATTTACCAACAGCGTTATGTTCTGAGGCTTCTAAGTACTGGCCCTGACCAAGACGAGAACGCGTTTCACTTGGTGTCTGAAGAATCTTAGCAACTTGGCTATCCAGTTTGTCTGAAGGAGATTTACGTACTCGTCCAAATGGCATGAGTAGAACACGCAGAGCCTTACCTACAATTCTGTTAGGGAAGTTAGCTAGGAACTCATCGATCGCTTCTTCTGCTTGTTTCAGGCTGTCTTGTAGACCCCAGTGAACAAGAGCTAAGTCAGCGCTTTGTCGTCCCTCGTTTTCAAAACGTTTTAGTGTTGCTGAGCTCAAGTAAAGTTGGCTCAATATGTCGCCTAAACGTGCAGACAAGCGTTCTTTACGTTTCAAAGAACCGCCAAGAACTGCCATAGAAATATCAGATAGAAGCGCCAAGTTTGCGCTATAGCGGTTAAGTTGTTGGTAGTAGCGCTTAGTCGCATCTGTAGTCGGAGCAGAAGAGCCATAGCCATCCGTCAAGCCAAACCAGATACTGCGGACCAAGTTACTCATGGTAAACCCAACATGTCCAGCGAGCGCTGAATCGAACTTATCGAGTGCATTAGCATCTTCAGAATACGCGGCATCCATTTCTGCCAACACATATGGATGACAGCGGATCGCGCCTTGACCGTAGATGATCATAGAGCGAGTCAAAATGTTTGCGCCTTCAACGGTTACTGCGATTGGCGAACCTTGATAGCCACGCGCTAAGAAGTTTGATGGACCCAAACAAATGCCTTTACCGCCAACGATGTCCATCGCGTCGATGATGCTTTGTTGGCCGCGGTGAGTACAATGGTACTTCACAATTGCTGAGATGACGGATGGTTTTTCACCCAGGTCAATACCAGCCACAGTCAGGTTGCTGGCTGCATCCATAACATATGCGTTACCGCCAAGACGAGCTAGAGGCTCTTCGACACCTTCCATTTGGCCGATAGGCTGTTTGAACTGGCGACGAATTCGAGCATAAGCTCCGGTAGCTAAAGCAGCAGTTTTGATACCGCCTGTTGAGTTTGATGGTAGCGTGATACCACGGCCAACAGAAAGACACTCAACCAACATTCTCCAGCCTTGGCCAGCCATTTCTTGCCCACCGATGATGAAGTCGATAGGAACGAAAATATCTTGGCCTTTGGTCGGACCGTTTTGGAATGGGACGTTAAGTGGGAAGTGACGGTTACCAATCTCCACACCTTTTAAATTCGTAGGGATCAGGGCACAAGTGATTCCGAGATCTTCAGTGTCACCCAGCAGCCCTTCAGGATCGCGCAGTTTAAACGCCAAACCTAATACGGTGGCAACAGGAGCAAGAGTAATATAGCGCTTGTTCCACGTTAGGCGCATACCCAACACTTCTTTGCCTTTCCACTTACCTTTACATACCACACCAAAATCTGGGATAGAGCCTGCATCCGACCCTGCTTCAGGACTCGTTAAAGCAAAGCATGGGATCTCTTTACCTTCTGCAAGTCTTGGTAGGTAGTGATTTCTCTGCTCTTCAGTACCGTAATGCTGCAGCAACTCACCAGGGCCCAAAGAGTTTGGTACACCGACGGTAGAGGATAATACGCTAGAAACACCGGTTAGCTTTTGTAATACAAGTGATTGAGCGTAAGCCGAGAACTCCAATCCACCGTATTTCTTTTTGATAATCATGGCGAAGAACTTGTGATCTTTCAGGTACTGCCACACCTCAGGAGGCAGATCGGCAAGCTCATGGGTAACTTGATAGTCGCTGACCATTGCACATACTTCATTAACTGGGCCGTCCAAGAAAGCTTGCTCTTCTGCGCTTAGCTGAGGCTTAGCGATAGTGTGCAGCTTTTGCCAATTGGGCTTGCCCTTGAATAAGTCGGCTTCCCACCACACTGTACCAGCATCTAGCGCTTCTTTTTCAGTTTGCGACATGGCAGGTAAAACCTGCTTGAACAACGCTAGAGCTTTGCGGCTTATTACAGACTGGCGCACGGAAGGGATGGCCAGTAACGCAGTAGCAGCAATGAACAGTGCCCAGCTTATATGTCCAGCTGCGCCAAAGATTGAAAGCGCAAACATCGTAGCAGTCAGAGCAGCGACAGATGCCACCAAAGACGTTCGATGATATAGGCAGGTGCCGAGTACAGCAGCAAAGCCAAGTATAGAGAGCAAGATTTCCATATAATTTTCCTTATTAGCAACTATCACCCATTGATATTGCAGATATCTTGTAAGAGGTCTAACCAGTTATAAGTGTAATCAAAATATTAATAAAATGTAAAACCTCAAAGTGCGCAAAAAGTGATCTAAGTAGAGTGAAAGTTCTAATATTTGAAGCGGAAGACGATTTAGTTGTCGTGGAATGGCAAGAAAGCAACAAATCTTGAAAGCTAACTATCGACAGTCGGGAATGTTTAAGTAAACTTGAGACAAATGTGCTAAACCCAGCACCCCATGCTCAAATACTCAGAACGATAAGAGAACTCGCCATGTATCAGGATTTAATCAAAAGTGAATTAACAGAAGCTGCCGACGTACTAAATAAATTTTTAAGTGACGAGCACAATATTGCTCAAATTGAAGCAGCAGCCAAGCTTATCGCTGAGTCGTTTAAACAAGGTGGTAAGGTGTTGTCTTGTGGCAATGGTGGTTCGCACTGTGATGCTATGCATTTTGCCGAAGAGCTGACAGGCCGTTATCGTGAGAATCGTCCTGGCTATCCAGGAATCGCGATTTCAGATCCAAGCCATTTGTCTTGCGTGAGTAACGATTTTGGTTATGACTTTGTATTTTCTCGCTATGTAGAAGCCGTTGGTTCAAAAGGCGACGTACTGTTTGGTTTATCAACATCAGGCAATTCCGGCAACATTCTAAAAGCTATCGAAGCGGCACAAGCGAAAGGAATGAAAACCATCGCTCTTACTGGTAAAGATGGCGGTAAAATGGCAGGCCTAGCGGATATCGAAATTCGCGTGCCACACTTTGGTTATGCTGACCGTATTCAAGAGATTCATATTAAGATTATTCACATTGTGATTCAGCTGATTGAGAAAGAGATGGCCTAAGGCGTGTTGTCTTAGAGGCTTGTATAATTGGTTTAGAGTAAAGGAGTCCAATAAACCATGTGTGAATTGCTCGGCATGAGCGCCAATGTACCGACAGATATATGCTTTAGCTTTACAGGCTTGATGCAACGAGGTGGCAATACCGGCCCGCATAGAGATGGCTGGGGGATTACCTTCTATGAAGGGAAAGGGTTTCGTACTTTTAAGGACCCAAACCCAAGCTGTAAATCAAAGATTGCCGAGCTGGTACAAAACTATCCGATAAAAAGTTGTGCTGTCGTAAGTCACATAAGACAGGCGAACCGAGGTGGGGTAAGTTTAGAAAACACCCACCCATTTACTCGTGACTTATGGGGTAAGTACTGGACGTTTGCACACAACGGTCAGCTAAGTGATTATCAAGACTTGTCTGTCGGGCGCTATTTACCGGTAGGGCAGACAGACAGCGAACGTGCTTTTTGTTGGATCATGAAGCAGCTTGAAGAGCGATATCCTGAACCTCCTCAAGATATGGTGGGGATGTTTAAGTTTGTCGCACAATGCTGCGACAAGTTGAAGGGTAAAGGTGTATTCAATATGTTATTGTCGGATGGTGAGTATGTGATGACATACTGCACTAACCATCTGTATTGGATTACACGTCGAGCTCCGTTTGGGAAAGCGAGCCTGATTGATGAAGATGTCACGATTAACTTCCAAGAAGAAACTACGCCAAATGATGTGGTATCGGTTATTGCGACACAACCATTGACGGACAACGAAGTTTGGCATCGGATGAAGCCAGGGGAGTATGGGATATTCCACTTTGGCGAGCTCATCGACGGAAATGCTGCCAAGCTAACCGATGTGGCGTTTGCTGAAGCGAAGCCTAAATGCCAGGCACCAACTGAACCGTTGGAGTAACTGAATCGTTTGGCTTACTTTGGCTAAGGCCGAGAAATAAAAAAGGTTGATGCATGTACATCAACCTTTTCTTTTTTTATTTGCCTAAAGGCATTTATTCTTCAGCGTAACCGTGCATACCCAGTAGAGCACCATCAAGGTAAGCCTCTTTTTCATCTTTCATCACTAAACGCTCTTCAACCAACCACCTAACCACCATCGGGTAGATTTTGTGTTCTTGAGTTTGAACGCGTTCAGTGAGAGTCTCGACCGTGTCTTCGTCGAAAATAGGCACTTTAGCCTGCAAAATAACAGGACCGCCATCAAGCTGCTCGGTAACGAAATGAACGCTAGTACCATGCTCTTCGTCTCCAGCGTGGATAGCACGCTGATAAGTGTTAAGGCCAGGGTACTTAGGTAGCAGAGAAGGGTGAATATTGATCATGCGGCCCATATAGTGGCGAACGAATTCACCACTTAGAATTCGCATGTAACCAGCAAGTACAATGACGTCTGGCTTATATTCATCGATCTGCTTCATCAACTCGTGGTCAAACGCATCACGGGTATCGAAGGCTTTAGGGTCAAGGAAGTGTGCTGCTGCACCGGCTTTCTCAGCACGCTCTAAAGCATAGACATTGGCTTTGTTGGAAAATACTGCGGTCACGCGACCACCAGTAATGTCCTTGTCACATGCATCAATGATTGCCTGTAGGTTAGAACCGTTCCCTGAAACTAAAACGACGATACTTTTCATACTTATTTGATCTCTACTTGTTCTTCGCCAGCTGCAGCGTTTGCGATCTCACCGATAACCCAAGCGTTTTCACCTTCAGCATTTAATAGCTCAACAGCTGCGTCTGCTTGATCTTTAGGAAGGGCGATCACTAGGCCTACACCACAGTTGAATGTGCGGTACATTTCGTGAGTCGTTACGTTACCTTTCTCTTGGAGCCATTTGAAAATAACTGGCCATTCCCAGCTGTTGCCATCAACGACTGCTTTTGTACCTTCTGGAAGCACGCGCGGGATGTTTTCCCAGAAGCCGCCACCTGTGATGTGCGAAATTGCGTGGATGTCGTGCTGCTCAATCATCTTAAGCGCAGACTTAATGTAAATTTTAGTTGGCTCGAGCAGGTGTTCACCAATAGTACGGCCTGCTAGTTCCTCACTCTTATCGGCACCAGACACTTCTAGAATTTTACGAATAAGAGAGTAACCATTTGAGTGTGGACCGCTTGAACCTACAGCGATAAGTGCATCACCAGCTGCGACTTTTGTGCCATCGATAACGTCTTCTTTTTCTACTACACCGACACAGAAGCCTGCTACATCGTAGTCTTCGCCTTCATACATGCCTGGCATTTCCGCCGTTTCGCCACCAATCAATGAACAACCGGCTTGAATACAACCTTCAGCAATACCAGAAACTACGTCAGCTGCAGTATCAACGTCTAGTTTTCCTGTTGCGTAGTAGTCTAGGAAGAAAAGAGGTTCTGCACCTTGTACGATCAGGTCATTCACACACATAGCGACAAGGTCGATACCGATTGTGTCGTGCTTGTTCATATCCAGAGCTAAACGAAGCTTAGTACCTACACCATCAGTGCCAGACACTAGTACAGGTTGCTTGTATTTAGTTGGTAGTTCACATAGGGCTCCGAAGCCGCCAATACCACCCATAACTTCAGGGCGACGAGTGCGCTTTACCGCACCTTTAATTCGATCAACAAGCGCGTTGCCTGCATCAATATCTACACCAGCGTCTTTATAGCTTAGAGAAGAGTTGTTACCGCTCACAGGGAAGTCCTCGGTTAAAGTTGGATATGAAAACGGCGCTATTCTACCAGCGGTTAAACATAAAGAGCAAACGTTTGCGCGAGTTTTTTTATTGTTCTAATCACCCTGAAATTTATTTTGAGATCGTGTATAATTCGAAGGTTTGTTTAAATGTTCCCCATATTGCCGGAGATGGAAATGAAAGTTGTTGAAGTAAAACACCCTCTAGTTAAACACAAGATTGGTCTAATGCGAGAAGGTGACATCAGCACGAAGCGTTTTCGTGAGTTAGCGACCGAAGTAGGTAGCCTATTAACTTATGAAGCGACTGCAGACTTTGAAACAGAGAAAGTAACCATTGAAGGTTGGAATGGTCCAGTGGAAGTGGACCAAATTAAAGGTAAGAAAGTGACAGTTGTGCCAATTCTACGTGCGGGTCTAGGCATGATGGATGGCGTTCTTGAGCACATGCCAAGCGCACGTATCAGTGTTGTTGGTATTTACCGTGATGAAGAAACATTGGAGCCTGTTCCTTACTTCAATAAGTTAGCATCGAACATCGACGAGCGTATTGCGCTTGTAGTTGACCCAATGCTAGCAACGGGTGGTTCTATGATCGCAACGATCGACCTTCTTAAAGAGAAAGGCTGTAAGGCGATTAAAGTTCTTGTACTGGTTGCGGCTCCTGAAGGTGTTGAAGCGTTAGAGAAAGCGCACCCAGATGTAGAACTTTACACTGCTGCTATTGATGAGAAGCTAAATGACAAAGGCTACATCGTTCCTGGTTTGGGTGATGCGGGCGATAAGATTTTTGGTACTCAGTAATTGAATTGAGCCAATCAAAAAAGGAGAGCATTTGCTCTCCTTTTTTATGTCTGCTTATTTCTTCAGGCTCAAAGTGCCAGACTTACGTGGTTTATTTGATTGGCGTGTAGAGCTTTCGTTGTTGTCTGGCTTGTAATACGTTTTTCCCTTACCGCCATTACCTTTGCTATTATTCGTTCGGCTATTATCTGGTTTGCCACGTCCTTTCTTCGAGTTAGGCGCATGTCTAAATTCGTCAGCGTTACGGCCATGAAAAGTTTTCTGCTTTTGATTGCGTCTCGCTTTGGATGGTTGATTTTCTTCTCGGCTATCAAACAGTTTGGCATCCGTGGCTTTACGGATTTTTTTACCTTTGCCGTCGATTTTCGACGCGTCCTCAGTGCCGCTAGAATCCTCACACATAGATAAGATCTCTGATACCTCATCATCCGATAAGTAACGCCACTTTCCATTTGGAATGCCGTCTAGAGAAATGTTCATGATACGTACGCGGCGAAGTTTAAATACTTCATAGCCCAACGCTTCACACATACGACGGATTTGTCTATTTAAACCTTGGGTCAGAACGATTCGAAATGAGAACTTGGTTTCCTTCGTGACTTTACATGGCAGCGTTGTGGTATCGAGAATATCGACGCCTGATGCCATGTGGGTAAGAAACTCTTGGGTAATAGGTTTATCAACGCGAACCACATATTCTTTCTCGTGGTTGTTACCCGCACGAAGGATCTTATTAACAATATCACCGTCGTTGGTCAGGAAAATAAGCCCGTCTGAAGGTTTATCTAAGCGGCCTATTGGGAAAATGCGTTTGTGGTGGCCAATAAAATCGACAATGTTGCCAGGAACGTCACGTTCAGTCGTACACGTAATACCGGTTGGCTTGTTCAATGCGATATAGATAGGGCGCTCTTTTGACTTTAGTGGCTTGTCATCGACACGAACGTCGTCACCCGATACGACTTTAGTCCCCATTTCTGGAATTTTACCATTGATAGTGACACGGCCCTGCTCTATGAGGCGGTCGGCTTCACGACGAGAACAAAATCCCGTTTCACTGATAAATTTGTTTAGGCGTTTAGCGTTGTCGGTTGTCATCTTGACCTCTTTACGTTTCTCAACGGCTTAGTTTGGTGGAGTAATAAGTAAGCGGGCGATTCTAGCATCGTATGAAACGTTAGCCCATGCGTTTTTGATGGCGCTCACGATTTTCCAGCTTTTTGTCTGCACTCTTTCGTAGTAATACGTAAACCGCGCCCGTACCACCATGGAATCTCTGCGCACTATGCACGCATTGCACGTCTTTGATTTGATTTAGCCAACTAGCGACGTAGCTTTTCATTAGCGCTGGTGGATTGGACTTTTCACCGCGGCCGTGAACAATCAATACGGTACGAATATCAAGTTGAATGCACTGCTTAAGAAAGCCAACAACGTCATCACGAGCTTCTTTAAGAGTGCGTCTGTGTAGGTCCAGTTTGGCTTGAATCGGGTATTTGCCCAAACGTAATTTGCGATATACCCCTTCCTGAACCCCATCTTTTTTGAATTCGATGATGTCTTCTGGTTTGAGCATCTCGGCGTGGTCGACAGACAAATACTCAGGATCTTGTTCCGATAGCCATATAGCGGCTTGCCGCTTTGCTAATTGAGAGTCTGATACTGTGTGAGTCTTTTTCAGTTCAGCAGTATCTTGTTTGATGGGTTTGACATCCCCCATCATTTGCTTGAAGAGGTCAAGCTCGTCTTGATTCGACATGGGAACAGCTCATATCACGAAATTCGGAATGCTAACTATTATATCAGCAACGAATATCACTAGCACCTCGTGCGTGCGGTCGTGTTACATATCTGAGGAAGAAAAATAAAAAACCGAAGTAGACAGGTAATCTACTTCGGTGCATAGCGTTACTCTATTGTTTAATAGTAGCTAAGCGATCTAGTGAGGAGATTTGTCGTTCTTAACTTTATAGAGGATGAAGCCGCCATAAAACAGCATCAGACCTAAAGCGCCAAAGATTACTATCATCGAAGATAGCCCCACTGCATTACCAAATAGGAGATCAAGCCAAAAGTCCATGTTTCCTCCAAAAGTATCGAAGACAGGTTTTAATTTATAAGTCAGTTAAATGCTTGGTACTGATCTGGATCAATTGTTTCTTATGGGTTGTGAACTTGTTTCTGTTGATGTGTTTTTAATCACATTTTGGTTTTGGTTGAGTAGCATTTAATCGAACAGTACTGTTTTGTAAAAAACTCGCTAAAATGGCTTGCGTTCGGGGCAGGAATCCGTAATATACGCATCCGTTGACAGGCAAAGCTTGTGAAAACAATCTCGGTGAATAGCGCAGCTTGGTAGCGCATCTGGTTTGGGACCAGAGGGTCGGGGGTTCGAATCCCTCTTCACCGACCACTTTTAGAAAGCCTGCTCAATGAGCAGGCTTTCGTCATTTCAGCGGCAGCAAATTTGGTTTTGATAGTAGCGAACCAAATGGGGTTCGCCTGAAGTTAGAATATGGCTCTTCACCGCCATATTGAGAAAAAGGCTCTACAGAAATGTAGAACCTTTTTCGTCTTTGGTGTTATTTGTTTGGGACCAGAGGGTCGGGGTCTGGAAGCCCAGTCGCGTCGAATCCCTCTTCACTAACCATTTTAAGAAAGCCTGCTTTATTAAGCAGGCTTTCTTCATTTAGGAGCATAGAAATAGGGCTAGAACCTTAGGGGGGAGCCTGAAGTTAGAATATGGCTCTTCAGAGACTACTTTGAAAAAGGGTTCTACTTATATGTAGAGCCTTTTTGTATTCAAGGTGTAGAACATCGAACCAGCGAGGGTTAGCCAGATTTTCAAAGGGTATCTCTTTGAGCCTAGACCTTAGACTAGGTTATTTCACATCACATCGGATAGATTGAATGGGGGTTTCTGCTGTGGTGAAACAAAGGTAAGCCGTTGCTGGGTTATTTGGGCCTACGCGAATATACCCGGCTTTTACCGCATCGTCGTCGAACTTAATTGAGTGAGAGGCACCTTCTTCACCATCAAAGTAAGTTGCAGTGAACTCATGTCCCATGTCTCGTGCGATACGGTTGCGAGTCACTTGGGTATAAAAAGTGACAGAGGCACAACGCATCGGTGGTTTCGTCGTTGTGAGAAATTGACCGCTTTCTTTATCGTAGACACCACCTGTAATGCTAGGTTGAATATCGACAGGCTGAAAAGTATCGACAGTACACCGCTCACTGGCAAAAACAGTGGTCGGTAGGATTGTTAATAATGAAAGGATAGCAATGGAATAGCGCATGCAAACAACCTATTTGATACAGAGCGTTATAAATGTTGCTCAAAATAGTAATCTTCGTAGCAAGCTATATGTCAGAGAGGTGTTATAGCTAGTTATTATTATTTAATACTTAAAATTGCAGCTGGCCTTACTACTGGTAGACTGCTGAGAAATGGAAAATCCGTTTTGCTTGAGTAAATCTAGAACGTTGTCTTCACCGACTAGGTGGAGCGCACCCACAACCATCAAATATTGCCCTTGCTGTTTTTTGCTCCACGGTGGATTAGCAAGTTTTTGCGCCCAGTCTACATTTCGGTCGTGAATAAACGCTTTTTCGAGCTCCGGTGACATTGCAGCAAGTTGTGCGAACTCCTCCAATTTACTTTTGTCTCCGGCCTGCCAGCTTTCTATTAAGCAGGGTAGTACGCCTTCAACATGATCAAACTCTTCGATAGCGCTGACTAGGAATTCTTTGCCTGACTCTGGTTGCCCGGTAAACAGGTCGACCTGAAACTGCAATGACTCCAAACTTAATATTGGGATTTCTTTGATTGTTGCTTTATACATGAGGTGAGCGTCGACACCTAAAGCGGCTTGGTAGCCCAAATATTCCGTTTGCTTCATCTGAATCGTTAGCGCTGTAGCCCAAGGAGGTGAGCTGAGTAGCTGCTTATCATTCAATTCCAGAAATTTGGCAATGCCCTTTAGATCAGACTTTTGCCGGGATGAAAGCACATCCTGAGATAGGTACTGCATTTCAGGGTATGTAATTCCCTGAGTCTTTCTTATGTCGGTTTCAATAATCAATCCGTCGGAAGAGTTTAGTCTATCCATTATAGGCTTCGGGAGTGGATACATGCTTTCATCACCGATATGAACTGAGCCCATGATGGTATATGTCAATTCGCCTTTCTTAGCTTGCCAGTACAGTGGTTCAGCCACAGATAGTGTGGAAAACAAGAGTGGTAACAATAGGCTTAAGGATCTGAGCATGTGGATTGAGACCTGTGAGTAAAAATTGTCAAAACAAAACTTTTTAACGTAAGTTGACGAGAAATATTTGTGGAAAAAATCACATTTCTTATTTGGAGCTAAGATCAAAGTGTATCCCAGTCAGAGGCATTTTGTGATGCTTGGCTAAATTTTTTACTGTTTTCTAGAAATAAGTGTGATTTCCTTCTCAGTAAACTCGTTAATAATACTGTGTCGATTTTGACGTTGTGATTAACGTTCTGTTTTTTAAGATAAAAAAATAATACCTTATTTCAAAGTTTGACTCCGATCACTTCCAATGATGATTAATTTTACGACCTAAAATAACTCGAGCTATGTTGAATGCATCGCAATTTTGCTAGCTGTTTTGGCTCGCACCATTTCACTTTTAGGGTAAGTAAGATGTTTAAACAAAGTCTTCTAGCAGCCTCTGTTGTTGCTACTTTAGCTGGGTGTTCTTCTTTTACGTCAACTGAGCAATCTACGGTTAACACGCTCGCTGACAACCTTGATATTCAATATGAAGTACTAACCAACCACGGCGCAAATGAAGGTCTTGCATGTCAAGACATGGGCGCTGAGTGGGCGTCTTGTAACAAAGTAAACATGACGCTAGTTAACCAAGGTGAAGCGGTTGACTCTAAAGATTGGGCTATTTACTTCCACAGCATTCGTCTGATTTTGGATGTTGAAAACGAGCAGTTCAAAATTTCTCGCGTAACGGGTGACCTACACAAACTAGAACCAACCGATAAGTTTGATGGTTTTGCTGCGGGTGAAGAGGTTGTGCTTCCTCTTGTTGCTGAATACTGGCAGCTATTTGAAACTGACTTCATGCCAGGCGCGTTTGTTGCTGCACCAAATGCACAGCCTAAAATGATCGCTTCTTTGAATACAGAAGATGTATCGTCTTTCGTCACTGGTCTAGAAGGTAACAATAACAACCTGAAACGTACGCCAGATGACAACAACGTATTTGCAAACGCTGTGTCTCGTTTCGAGAAGAACGAAGACCTGGCAAAACAAGACGTATCAACCACGTTACTACCAACGCCAATGTCTGTTGAAACAGGCGAAGGTACAGTGGATATCGCGGCGGGTATTGCGCTGCCTAAAGACGCATTCGATGCGACTCAATACGCAGCAATTCAAGATCGTGCAGAAGTGGTAGGTGTGGATGTTCGTGGTGATCTTCCTGTAAGCATCACTGTTGTTCCTGCAGACTTCACAGGTGAATTAGCAAAATCTGGTGCTTACGAGATGAGCATCAAAGGCGACGGTATTGCGATTAAAGCGTTTGACCAAGCGGGTGCTTTCTACGCAGTACAATCTATCTTTGGCCTGGTAGATAGCCAAAATGCTGATTCTCTACCACAACTGTCTATTAAAGACGCGCCGCGTTTTGATTACCGTGGTGTGATGGTGGACGTGGCTCGTAACTTCCACTCTAAAGACGCAATTCTTGCAACGCTAGACCAAATGGCAGCGTACAAGATGAACAAACTACACCTTCACCTAACGGATGATGAAGGCTGGCGTTTAGAAATCCCGGGTCTGCCAGAGCTGACTGAAGTGGGTGCTAACCGTTGTTTCGATTTGGAAGAGAAAAGCTGTTTACTGCCTCAGCTTGGCTCAGGTGCAACGACAGACAACTTTGGTTCTGGCTTCTTCAGCAAAGCAGACTACGTGGGCATCTTGAAGTACGCGAAAGCGCGTAACATCGAAGTGATTCCTGAAATTGATATGCCAGCGCACGCTCGTGCAGCAGTGGTATCAATGGAAGCACGTTACGACCGTCTAATGGAAGAAGGTAAAGAAGCAGAAGCGAACGAGTACCGCCTGATGGATCCTCAAGATACATCGAACGTAACGACGGTTCAGTTCTACAACAAGCAAAGCTTCATCAACCCATGTATGGAATCCTCAACTCGCTTTGTTGATAAAGTGATTTCAGAAGTAGCAGCAATGCACCAAGAAGCGGGCATGCCGCTAACAACATGGCACTTTGGTGGTGACGAAGCGAAGAACATCAAGCTAGGCGCTGGTTTCCAAGACGTCAACGCGGAAGATAAAGTTGCTTGGAAAGGTACGATCGACCTGTCTAAACAAGACAAGCCATTCGCACAGTCTCCACAATGTCAGACGCTAATTGCAGACGGTACGGTAAGTGACTTTGCTCATCTACCAAGCCACTTCGCAGAAGAAGTGTCGAAGATTGTGGCAGAGAAGGGCATTCCAAACTTCCAAGCTTGGCAAGATGGTCTTAAATACAGTGAAGGTGAGAAAGCGTTCGCAACAGAAAACACACGTGTTAACTTCTGGGACGTTCTTTACTGGGGTGGCACATCATCAGTGTACGAATGGTCGAAGAAAGGTTACGACGTGATCGTTTCTAACCCAGACTACGTGTACATGGACATGCCATACGAAGTTGACCCGAAAGAGCGTGGTTACTACTGGGCAACACGTGCAACAGATACTCGTAAGATGTTTGGTTTTGCACCAGAGAACATGCCTCAGAACGCAGAAACCTCTGTAGACCGTGATGGCAATGGCTTCACTGGTAAAGGTGAAATCGAAGCGAAACCTTTCTACGGTCTATCAGCACAGCTTTGGTCTGAGACAGTACGTAACGATGAGCAATACGAGTACATGGTATTCCCTCGCGTACTAGCAGCCGCTGAGCGTGCATGGCACCGTGCTGATTGGGAAAACGACTACAAAGTGGGTGTTGAATACTCGCAAAACTCTAACCTAGTAGACAAAGCTGCGCTAAACCAAGACTACAACCGCTTTGCGAACGTTCTTGGTCAACGTGAACTGGCTAAGCTAGAGAAATCAGGTATCGACTACCGCCTACCTGTACCAGGTGCGAAAGTAGAAGATGGCAAGCTAGTCATGAACGTTCAGTTCCCTGGTGTTGAACTTCAATACTCTCTGGATGGTGAGAAGTGGCTGACTTACTCTGCGGACAATCAACCTCAGGTAGAAGGGGAAGTGATGATTCGCTCTGTGTCTGCGACAGGTGAACGCACGAGCCGAGTAACTATTGTTCAGTAACATTTAGCAAAACTATTGGTGAAGCCTCAAGCGATAGCTTGGGGCTTTTTTTATCGGCGTGAATTAAATACTGTGGTCACACTAGTGATCGAGATCGGATTTTTATCAACGAAAATTAAGTTGCCTGTCAAAATCGCTAAATTTGATGTGATCTCACACTGCGATTGGTTAACTGTTAATCCTATTAATAGTGATCTGGCTCACTTTGACTGACTTTAGCCTTTTTTATATGTGTCGATAAGTGATTGTTTTTGTAGTTAAGTTATCTGTTTATGTTTTTGGGTGATGCGTGAGATCACTATATTTGAGGTTTTATTTTTCAGGGCGAATTAATTCTTGCAATATGGCTGCCATGCCAGGGAGGCAACCCCAACTTGCGGTCGGTGGTGAATGATATACCTAATAAGAACCGCGGCTAAATTACATTTTAAAGGCAGTTAATTATGAAAAAAGTTATCGCACTAAGTGCACTTTCTCTTGCATTCGCTTCAAGCGCTTTCGCTGGTTCTTCTTACGTAACGGGTAACCTACAATTCCACTCAGACAGCGATAAAATGCACGGCTCTGATGTAACTTCTACTCTAGAAGCTGGCCACACTTTTGATAACCGTTTTGGTGGCTTCACTGTTTACACTGAGTTTGATGGTATCCAACTAGGTGAAATCGCAGTAGTAGACGGCGTATCTAAGCAAGATTCTGTTTACACTACTGTAGGTGGTGAGCAGTCTTTCGCTATTAACGACAACTTCTGGGTTGCTGCTGGTTACCAACACGTGATTTACCAGGGTGAGAGCCTGCAATACCGTCCATTAGTTAAGATCGGTTACAACTTCGACAACGGTATCCAACTGAGCAACCGTACTCGTGCACACATTGATGCAATTGGTGATGATAAAACTGATTACCGCATGGATAACCGCATCGGTTACACACTGAATGAAGATGTAGCACTTAGCTACAACAACGTATACCTAATCGAAGCTGAGTCGATGGACCACGAGCTTCGTGCTACATGGACTCGTAAAGGCGTTCAACCATACTTCGAGTACCGTAACCAAGGCGACAACACGAACAATGCATTCGTATTCGGTGCTTCTTACGGCTTCTAATCGAACCAATTCAGATTTTAAAAAGTCCTTAAAGTCCTAAAGTAAAGAGCCTGGTTAATACCAGGCTCTTTTTTATTTATTGGTTACCTTCGTAACGACGATATTCAAACACTTGTCCTTTGTCGTTAAAGGCGTAAACAGAGTAAGCGTCTTTTTCATTGCCATATTCCATTCCTGGAGAACCCATTGGCATCCCGGGGACGGCAAGCCCAACTGCGTTTTTCGGCGGGTTTTCAAGAAATGCTTTGATATCCTCTGCTGGGATGTGGCCTTCAAACACGTACCCGTTAATTTCGGCGGTGTGGCAGGAAGCAAGCTCTGGTGTAATGCCTAGCTTTTGTTTAATTGGGTTCATATTTTCATGGAGCTTTTCTTCAACCGAGAAGCCTGCGTCTTCCATATGCTTAGTCCATTCTCCACAGCAACCACAATATGGTGACTTATGGTTAATAACGTCTGCAGCTAATGCATTGGCGGAGGCAGTGGCGGCAAGAACGATAGTCATTATTTTCAATTTCATGATTACCTCTGAGTGTTAGTATTTGGTTTGGAACAGGCGTAAGCGATTAGCATTGCTTACAACAGTAATAGAAGATAAAGCCATGGCAGCACCTGCAAAAACAGGGCTTAATAGAAAACCAAATGCTGGATATAAAACACCAGCAGCGATTGGTATACCAAGAGAGTTATATACAAAGGCGCCAAACAAGTTTTGTTTCATGTTTTTGACTGTCGCGCTTGATAGCTCAATTGTTCTAACTACGGATAAAGGCGATGAGTTCAGTAAGGTAACTTGTGCGCTTTCTATCGCCACATCGCTACCTGCACCCATAGCAACACCTAGATCAGCTTGAGCCAGAGCTGGCGCGTCATTAATCCCATCTCCCACCATGGCAACATGTTTGCCTTGCGCTTGTAGATTCTGAATTTGAGACGCTTTTTGATCCGGCAGCACTTGAGCAATAACGCTGTCGATGCCTAATTGGAGACCAATAGCTTGGGCGACGGCTTGATTATCGCCAGTTAACATAACGGTATCGATGTTTAACGCTTTCAAACTTTCGATAGCTCTCTTCGCTTCGGGTTTTATCGGGTCCGAGACAGCAACGAGTCCTTGAATTTTATTGTTGAGTGCGACCGCAATTGGCGTCCAAGCATTGTCTATACATTCTTGAATTTCAGCTTCAAATAAAGTGAGAGATATTCCTTGCGACTCCATATGCTGCAAGGAACCAACGACCATCGAATCTTGCCCAAAAGAAGCTTCGACGCCACGACCTTGAAGATTGTTGAAGCTGTTAGGCTCTTTAGCGATAAAGCCCATTTGATCGATATGTTCGCAGACCGCTTTGGCCAATGGATGTTCAGATAAGCGTTCAATGCCATACAGCATTTCGAGTATGGAATCTTGCTGATCAGTTATATCAAACAATTTTTGGACGCTAGGCTTACCTTGGGTCAGAGTTCCTGTTTTATCAAATACAACGGTGTTGATCTTACTGGCAGACTGCAGAGCGTCAGCATCGCGGATCAAAATGCCTAATTCGGCCGCTTTACCTACTCCGACGGTGACGGATAAAGGCGTTGCAAGCCCAAGAGCACATGGGCAAGCAATGATAAGTACAGTAGTAGAAACGACGAGCATGTGGCTCAGAGCTGGTTGCGGTCCGACGAAGTACCAAACTGCGGCTGCTACCAATGCGATAACAACGACAATAGGGACAAATACTGCCGATATTTGGTCGGCGAGTTTCGCTATTGCCGGTTTACTGCTTTGCGCTTGGCGAACCAATTGAATAATGCGTGAAAGCATCGTCTCACTGCCTACTCCTTCAGCGGTGATCACTAAGCTGCCGTCTTGGTTTAGTGTCCCCGCTGAAACGTTATCGCCATGGTCTTTATGGGTCGGGATTGGCTCACCAGTTAGCATTGATTCGTCGATGTAGGAAGAACCTGAAACAACGATGCCATCAACAGGCACTTTATCTCCTGGTCTAATGCGTAGCGTCATGCCTGTTTTAATATCTTCAACGGCAATGGTCTGCTCAATGCCATTAGCGATCAATAGGGCCGTTTGAGGCTGTAAATTTATTAGTGCTTGAATCGAATGTGTTGTTTTGGCTTTCGCTTTAGCTTCTATGTAATGGCCAAGGGAGATAAGCCCGATGATCATTGCGCTAGCCTCAAAGTAAACATGGCGTGCAGATTCAGGGAACCATCCAGGCCAAAGCACGATAAGCATTGAGTAGAGCCAGGCGGCACCCGTGCCCATTGCAACTAAGGAGTCCATCGTTGCACGTCTATGAATCAGTGCTTGCCACGCATTGCGAAAGAAGTGTTTACCCGCGGTACAAAGTAGTAGTAAACAGAGTAATCCGATACCTCCCCAAGCGAGCTGATCTTGAGTGTTTCGGATCATCATACTCCCTCCGAAAACACCCCAAGCCATAAGAGGGCCGCCGACTATGAGCCCTAGCCATGCATTACGTTTATGCCGTGACCGGTTGCTGGCTAATTGCTGCGCTTGTTTCTCTTGTGCAGCCTTTGGACTTTCAACAAGCTCCCCTAGATAGCCGGCTGTCTTGATGGCATCCAGTAGCTGCTGCTGCTTCGACTCAACGAGTTCGTTATCGCTCAATACCAAAGCACTGGATTCTGACAGGTTGACTTGAGCTTTCACGACACCTTCTACGGACATTAATGCTTTTTCTACCGATGCTACACAGCTCGCACATGTCATCCCATTTATCTGTAAGTGTGTGCTTACTGTTTGATGACTAGCTGATGCTGGAGTAGGGGTATCTACACTTGGTGCAGCTGAATCGTGAGTGGCTGTTTTTTGTTGTTGAGTGTTGAGTTCGCCTTCAAAACCGATTTGTTCAATCAGTTTTTGGACTAGATGGCTGTCGATGTGAGTGTTAATGATAAGGGATGTGGTTGATATATCTAAAATAACCAAATCATCCGAGTCCGCTAAGTGTTTATTTAGCTTTTCGACACATTTATTGCAATTCAATCCACTGAGTAAAAATTCTTGTTTGTTGCCGACTTTGTAGCCCTGTTTCAAGATTGTTGCGTGAATAGCTTTATAGATTGATGGTGTGATCAACTCAATATGAGTGGGAGATAGCTGTTCAATGCTTACATCATGTTCTTCTTGCAAAGCGCGCTTTATTTTATTTGCACACCCCATGCAGTTAAGGCCATATAAAGGCAACGAGAAAGTATTCATGCTATTCACCAATTGAGACGATTTATCAGCAGCATAAACCTTACCTTAGGGGGAAGGTCAATAGGAGGAGTTTGACTAAGTAAAAACGTCAAAATCATCTCTATTTACCCAACTTAGCTGCTTTTAGTTTGCGAGCTATTTCAAATATTTATTTAGGCTTTTATAAAGTTCCGTAAAACAACAAAAAAGCATAGTGATCTTGTTGGCAATAAATGGCCGATATTTGGTGGTTTTTTTGCTTTGTAACCATTTTGACGTTTATGTAATTGGTCTGGTTGTGTTTAAGTTATTGAATTTTTGGTGTTTATTTTTATTTTCTTTTGTTTAGTTTGAAGTTGCTCAGATTACATTTGAGCTGATTTCTTGCCGCGAAAAAAGTTTGCCAAGATTATACCGTCCATAAATAGTCCGCCATTAACAAATGCCAATTTGTTATGGGACAAGGAAAAACTAATAAATATATAGGGGTTAATCTATGTCTTACTTTAAAAAGACACTTCTGGGTGCAGCAGTATCAAGTTTAATGCTTAGTGGCGCAGCTTTTGCTGACGGCGCTAACAGTGATGCAGCTAAGAATTACTTAACTAAAGACTCTTTTGCATATGAAGTATACGGAATCATCGCAATGCAGGCCGCGTATCGTGATTATGATTCTGGCAACTCTGTCCAAGATGACAACTTAGGCGGAATGCAGCTAAACAACGAATCACGTATTGGTTTCCGTGGTAAAAAGCAATTTGCAAACTTTGGTCCAACATTCATTTGGCAGATTGAAGGCGGCTATGTAGATCCAAGCTTTGGCGGTGAAGGTGCTGGACTTGGTGAGCGTGACACATTTGTTGGCTTCGAAAGTGAGTCAATGGGTCAAATCCGCTTAGGTCGTGTATTAACACCTATGTATGAGTTGGTTGACTGGCCAGCGTCTAACCCAGGTTTGGGTGACGTATACGACTGGGGCGGCGCAATCGGTGGTGCTAAGTATCAAGACCGTCAATCAAACACCATCCGTTGGGATACCCCTATGTACATGGATGCATTGTCATTTGATATCGCAGCTGGTGCTGGCGACAGTGCAGGCATGGGAGCTGGTGACGACTACTGGTTCGGCGCAGCTGGTCATTACAAAGTAGGCCCATTCCAATTTGACCTAGCGTATGAGCGCAATGACAACATTGCTGCTGAAGATGCTATCTGGACAAACAACACGTATCTTGCAGGTGTTCAAGCTTGGTTTGACAACGGTATCTCATTGTTTGCTCAGTACAAACACATGGAAGCAAGCACAGACACAGGCGTCGATGAGAAGCAAGGCTCTATGTCATCTGGCCTGATGTACACTACAGGTGATTGGCAGTACAAAATCGCCTATGCAGCTAACTTTGAGTTAGAGCGTGATGGGCAAACAATCGACAACTCTGAAGACGACGTGGTTTCAGCGCAAATCATGTACTTCGTAGACCCATCTGCAGTACTGTATGCACGTGCTCGTTTCAATGACTTTAACGACGGTATCGTTGGTGTTGACGGCAGTGACCGCTGGACATCAGGTACTAACGGCGACTTCAGTGAGTACTCTGTAGGTGTTGAATACTACTTCTAATTAATCACTGACAAGTTACAGATATGAACTTTGTACAGTAATGTGAATAATAAAAAGGGTATGTGGATACATACCCTTTGCTCGTTCAAAAATGGAAAATAATATGCGTTTTAAAAAATCATTATTAGTTGCTGCTACACCTATTTTGTTTTCTTCGCTCGCTTTTGCGGATGGTGCTCTGAACTTACAAACGGAAATTACCCCTAGAGTGCTCAATGGAGCTATGGTTTCTGAGCAGCACTATCAGGATAAAAATACGATCGCTTTGAATACCGGTAGCAACCAACTTGCAGTAACGATTGGTCAAATCGTATTTGAAGACGGTAAGCGTCGAAAGTTTGATTCTCAGCCACTGCTTCTTCAATTTGATGTGAAAGATCAACAAACGTTGTCAATCAGCTACGAGAAGTTCCGCACGATTGAAGATGCAAACAAATTTGCAAAGAACCCAGAACTTACGCTTGAAACGGAAGAGGGTAAGCCAGTTAAATACGAACTTGTACAGCTAAATAAGGGCGGGTTACAAGGGTTTCGCGATTACGAGCGTGAAGTTGCTGACTACAATGCAAAAATGGGCAACAGTGCAGTAGCCACAACAGCGGTTGCTACAACATTAGAAAACCAGTCTACACATAAACCAGCACCAGGGCTTTCTGGATTGCAACAAGAGTTCGGCAATTTAACCTCAGAACAGCAGCAGCAATTTATGCAATGGGCTATGCGCAATTTAAAGTAATATCAGGATTGTAGAATTACGCATCGGTGCTAAAATAACGCGCAATTTTGGCGCCATCCTTAGCTTAAGGAGTGGTGCAGTCATATAGACAATCAAGGTATTTTACATGACGGTTAAAACTCGTTTTGCTCCTAGCCCTACTGGCTACCTTCACGTTGGTGGTGCACGTACTGCACTTTATTCTTGGCTATTCGCTAAAAACCAGGGCGGTGAATTCGTTCTGCGTATCGAAGATACTGATTTAGAACGTAACTCTCAGGAAGCGGTTGATGCGATCCTTGAAGGCATGCAATGGATGGGCCTTGAGTGGAATGAAGGTCCTTACTTTCAGTCTAAGCGTTTCGATCGCTATAACGAGATGGTAGATAAGCTGCTAGCAGAAGACAAAGCATACAAATGTTATGCGTCTAAAGAGCTACTAGACGAAATCCGTGCTGAGCAAGAAGCAGCAAAAGAGATGCCTCGTTACGATGCTGAGCACCCGAAAATTGTTGCTGCTAATGCAGAGGCAAAAGAAGGCGATGCATTTGTTATCCGTTTCCGTAACCCGAAAGAAGGCAGTGTCGTATTTGATGACCAGATCCGTGGCCGTATCGAAATCGCAAACAGCCAGCTAGATGACTTGATCATTCGTCGTACTGATGGTGCACCAACGTATAACTTTGTTGTCGTCGTTGATGATTGGGATATGGGCATCACACACGTTGTTCGCGGTGAAGACCACATCAACAACACACCACGTCAAATTAATATCTATGAAGCACTAGGTGCTCCAGTACCAACCTTTGCACACTGTGCAATGATCCTCGGTGATGACGGCGCTAAGCTATCAAAGCGTCATGGTGCTGTATCAGTTATGCAATACCGCGATGAAGGCTACTTACCAAATGCACTAAACAACTACTTAGTGCGACTTGGTTGGTCTCACGGTGACCAAGAAATCTTCTCTCAAGAAGAGATGATCAACTTGTTTACTTTGGATGCTATTTCTAAGTCAGCGTCAGCATTCAACACTGAAAAGCTACTTTGGTTGAACAACCATTACATCAAGACTTCGGCTCCTGAGTACGTGGCTGAGCACCTACAATGGCATCTAGACAACCAGAAGCTAGATACTGCAAATGGCCCAGCAATCACTGAAGTGATCAAGCTTGTTGGTGAGCGCTGTAACACACTAGTAGAACTTGCTGAGCAGATTCGTTACTTCTACGAAGATTTCTCTGAGTTTGAAGCTGGTGCGGCTAAAAAACACCTACGTGGTGTTGCTAAAGGCCCACTAGAGCTTGCACTTGCAAAAGCTGAAGCACTAGAAGAGTGGACAACAGCAAACATCAAAGAAGGTGTTATTGCAGCCGTTTGTGAAGAGCTAGAAATTGGTATGGGTAAAATCGGTATGCCGCTACGCGTTGCAGTAACAGGAGGTGGTCAATCTCCATCTGTTGATGCAGTAATGGAACTCGTAGGTAAAGAGCGCTGTGTTGCTCGTATTAAGATGGCTATCGCATTTATTGAAGAACGCGAAGCGAACGCTTAATTCAGCTTCCCTTATCTAAAAAACGCAGCCATTCTGGCTGCGTTTTTTATGTCTGCCTACTTGGGAAAAGTGGCCCCTAAAGAGGCTATTTCAGGTCGATGCTGTTGAGACGTCCCATAAACTCGAGGATCTCAAGGTTCTCTTTATTTGCTTCAAGCAACGCTTTCTTCGTTTTGGAATAGGCTCCTAGCCTGCCATGCTTGTTAATGGAACATACAACGCTGCGATAAATTAATTTACCGTTGTCATCGTAGTTTCTCCACGCGGCGATATAGCACTCGTCTTTGCCATCTGGGTTATCGAGGGTGGGGCGAGGCTTGAAGATGATCTTTGGTTCTAAAGAGTGGGGCAAGCGAGTCATCAAATAAGGGTCTTTGAGTAGCCGCCTCCAAAATTTCCCCCACATTTGGCTACCTAACTCGTTTCTTAGTTTAATCGCCTTCTTTAGTCCTTTCTTTTCACCTAAACGAATGTAACCGACAGAGCGATGAAGGACCGTATCATCTGGAGTATGAATATGGATCTTAAATGCCGTTTTGGCTTTTGAAATAAAGCGGTGCCCTGTGTTAGTCGTCAGATTACTCTTTTTCATCTTATAGCTATCGATAATATTGTTAATAGACATTTTAGTAGATTTAGCATGAAACGAGAAGTAGCAGTCTATCGACTAACCCAGCGGTCAAAATCAGAGAAAAGTTAACTTGCGGTACGGCAGAGGTGAATGGAAGCCAGTGTTTGGGTGACTTTGGAACAAGGATCCAAGAAACATAGAAATGGACCCGATTGGGTCCATATTAAAAAGTGGCGCTCCCGATAGGATTCGAACCTATGACCTGCCCCTTAGGAGGGGGCTGCGCTATCCAGCTGTGCCACGGGAGCTTAGAGAACCATAATTTTACTCAATAAATTGAATATGTTAAGCAGTTCTTAGGGTCTGTTGTTCTTTCGAGCTGAGTTTTGCAGCATTTTGTGGGAAATTGATACAAGGCAGAGGCTTGGATGTGTAGCTGGCCTACATGAGAAGCCGATAACGCAGTAGAAATGAACCACAAATGCTGCCCGAGGGGTTCGGTTAAAATCGTTTTATGCTTTGTTGAAGACTATTTGCTTAGAATGACTAGGCTACACAGTCTTCGCCTCACCTAAAACGATTTTATCTCGAACAAAACTTAAGCATGAAAGAGCAACAGACCCTAGTCAGCTAAAGCTGTTTGTGCATTACATCGCCAATTTGAATAGCGCCTGCTAGGTTGGCTTGATCGACTTTGAGCTCAGCCTCATTCTCGTATACTCGAGTGACGGTTAGGGTAATGTCACTCTGGGTAACCTTATTACGAGGTAGACCTTTTTGGTCGATAAAAGCGCCTGTGTGCCAAAGCTGTAGTTGGTCACCCTCACGTACTCCATGTAACCGACCAAGATCGATGGTTACTGTTTGGCCGGTTTTAGCCACCACTTCTGGCAGGGTGATCTTACAGGAAATCTCAGACTCTAAGTCCAACATGATATTTCGGCTGACACGCAACATCATGTCTCCGTAGGTGGAGGCCCAGAAACGAGCACTCTTAGTGTCTATCTGGCTGGTTTTAGCAAATGGCCAACGAGCGACTTCGCGGTAATTGGTGTTATACACCTCATGGCCTGTTTTCCCATCAAACACTTTCATTTCGAGGGCAAACTGTCGGTTCACTACGTCGTCTCTCAGTAGCTTCTTATCAATGGTTGCTGTTAGATCGGTGATTACACCGCCAATAATGTATTGCGCTCCAGTGTCTTGAGCGATCATTTTTAGTCGTTCAGGGTAACGTTTACTGATTTCGTAGTCGGTGGTGCCCACTGAGACAAAACTGGCCGACTCTTGATCAATTTGACGATTGATTACATGAGCGAAGTCATCACCAATGTTATAAATTTGACCCATAACGGCCTGTTGAGGTGAGGCAACATCGATATTACCCACTAAGAAGGTCTTCTTGTATTGGCTCACGTGGCAACCGCTTGCCGACGGATAAATATCTAGCCTTGCCCTTACGGTCATTACACCATCTTTGCTTCTTTCCGATTCAACTAGGATGTAGCGAACTTCGTGATTAGTGAACTGGTACTCTTTTTTGTCTGTTTCCAAAAAGTCTCTTAAGTTACTAATACTGCCAATGTCACCACCAGAAAAACTGACCGCCTTATAGATAGCATCCTCTAGCGCGTGCAGGCGTGCCACTTCTTCTGAGGATACGATAGTGGCAGTTCCTGTCACTTCATACCATTCTGCTTTAGCGAGCGTGCTAAACACTAGGATATAAAGTACTGAAAATATGGAGAGTATATTTTTTTTCATCATCTGCGGCCAATTAGGTATAAATATTGCTTTTCATTTTCTAGCTGATTTAGGCATTGCCTTTCTTCTTAATAGCAGAGTTAGAAAAGCAAGGAATGTTCCACTTTATAGCGTCAAAGCTTTGAACATTCGAATGCCTTATTATATCTGGAGATCAAGAGAATGAAAAAATGGTTAACGTTAGTGCCAGCAGTATTCCTAACTGCATGTGCCTACGCCCCAATATATAACGGTAAAGAGCCGTACTCGGGTTCTCAATTTATGCTGATGGAAAGCCCGCGCCATACTCTCGACTTTTTTGTTGAGAGTCTGACAGAAGATCTGATGATCTCAAATACGAGCGTGTCAGCAAGAACACCGATTGCAGTCACATCGTTTGTTGATTTGCAAAGTATGGATGCGACCAACTGGTTAGGAAACTCGGTATCAGAAGGGTTTATTCACCAGTTCCAACGTCGTGGTTTCAAAGTTGTGGACTTCAAAACCACAGGCAATATTCAGGTCACCCAGCAAGGTGATTTTGCACTCAGCCGTGATTGGAAAGAGCTCGCCCAAGAGCAAGAAATTCAATACATCCTTACTGGCACGATGCTGCGCCAAGAAGGGGGCGTGCTAGTCAATGCACGTGTGGTTGGTATGCAGTCACGAGTGGTTGTCGCTACAGCGCAAGGGTTCTTGCCAGCTGATCGTATTGGGCGTGATTTAGATACTCTGAATACGATTCGGACACAGGATGGAGTGCTAATTCGCTCAGATCCAACCATGACACAACCATATACTGTGATTTTACGTCCATAGGAGCAAGAAATGAGTAAGTGGATAGTAATGCTTGCCGCGTTAATCATGGTAGGTTGCCAACCATTGAGTAACATGCGTCCTGATGATTGGCTGACAGCCGTAGGGTACGCGAGTATCAGTGAGCAAGTAGGAAAGAATGAAGAAGAGCAGCAAGTCCGTGCTATGCGTGCCTCGAAGATCGATGCGTATCGCGAGCTTGCAGAGCAAGTCTATGGTATGCGAGTAAGCGGCCGAGCTGACTTGAAAAATCAGCGCTTAGGAACGGAAAGGACTTCCGGTGCCGTTGATGGCGTGATTCGAGGTGCAGAAGTGGTACGCAGCTACAAAGTTGGCGATAGCTATGTGACAGAACTAAGGCTCGATATCCAAAAAATGGAAAAGCTTCGTGAATACGGAGAAGTACAACAGGTTCCAGATAAACGCCAGCAGACTCTATTTTAAGTTCAATTATCAGCTCTCTCCAGAATAAAAAAGCGGCAACATCAGTTGCCGCTTTTTTAATGTCATTCATTTATGCTTTTATATTGGTACCGAGTGTAGAAAGTGTATGAGTCTGTCCACCTGCATTATACGTCATGCCAACTTTACCATGGCTCTGCTGCATTAGGTTGTTAAGCTTGTTGAAGCTGAGCTGTGCTCGCTCTAAAGCATCCCCGTTCACTAAATTAGCTTGTTGGCAGTCGTGAATGATTGAACGTACTTGGCTGACCATCGATTTAAGTTGCTCATCTTCTGAAAGGCTAGAAACATCTGGATGAGAGGCTATTCGATCGTCAGTTTGTTTTAACTGAGAGATTAACGTGACTTTAGCTTTTGCTAGTGACTCGATGTCTTTTGCCACACGAGCGGCAATTGCGTGTTTTTCTTGCTCGAGTAATGTAGATAGATCATGGGCGTTTTTGAGTTGAAATTCGACCAAGCTTAATAATGCTGCCATAACTCAATCGCTCCTATCTACAAGTATGCCTATAGGCCGCCAAGTTCATCTTCGAACTTGATCATATTATCAGCAAGCTTCTCTGGATCTACCGTATAAGAACCATTTGCGATCGCTTCTTTGATAGCTGCAACTTTTGCGCTATCGAAGCTTGGTTGTGTGCTCATTTGATTATGCATCGCCCCAATGTCCTTTCCCTGTTGACTAAGAGAAACTGCATCTTTGTCTGTGGCCCCAGACTGTGACGACGATTGAGTACCAGAAGATGCATTAGATTCTGTACGCGTGGAGTTACGAGTCGACGATGTCATCGTGTGTCCAGAGCGTATGTTATCTATACCTGCCATAAATTAGCCTTTCTTTGATTTGGGAACCTGTACAGTCACTATCGACTGCTACAGAAATTACTTTAATAATTTCTACCCATAATATTTGACTGGGCAGTCGCATAAGTCATTCATTGGTCAGAAGTGAACCGTGACTTCTGCAATTCCTGTTACTATACCTTCTATTATACGGTTGGATTTCGTATTTTTCACTCTTATCTGCTCGCCTGCTGCACCATCTGTGAGGGCGGTACCCTTGGTTGTGATGACCATTCCCTGTTTTACTGCTCTAATTACTACCGTTTCATTACGACAAACGACACATATATCCCTTGTTTCGACAACATTTCCGACGTTTAAGTTCCTCTTCACTTTAGCGCCAACAACGGCATTAAGTGAGGAAAAGCCTTGCCGACGTGATCGATGCAGGTCTACCATACTGATAGTTACATCATTATTTGTGATGATTTGCCCCCGACTCAGTGGGCTGGCAACTGTAACTTGAGGGCCAGAAAGTGTTAAACGTACAGGAACATAAAGTTTCCAGTTATCGTCGTAACATTCTACTAACACAGTTATATTGCTCGCAGACCCGTTGAGAGAAGACGATGATGTTTCGAGGGGAGATGGACAGTCGGTTGCGAAGACGCGAGTGTCGATATTGGCTGCGGTGGCGTCGAGTTTACCCCCAGTTGGGGCCTCAACGTTATTAATTATATAGTTCTCAGCGGCTTGCTGAATGGCTTCAATTTGTTCAATCGTCGCAGATTGCGCATAGAAGCTAAAGAAAACCAACAAAAAGCCGATAGAGTGATTAAAATTTTTATATATAGCTCTACACTTAGTTATGGTAACAAAATACCAATGTGTTTTAGAATACACCATTTTGTTTCTCTGGTTTAACATAGCCTGTAGTAGACTATCACTTTTATAACAAAAGTTTGAGATGGAGATGAGCTTATGACCGGTATTCTTGATTCGGTGAATCAGCGTACACAACTTGTAGGTCAAAACCGATTAGAACTGTTAACATTTCGACTTATGGGTCGTCAGCGTTACGGGATCAACGTATTTAAAGTAAAAGAGGTCCTACAGTGCCCGAAGCTTACTTCAATGCCAAACTTACACCCCCTTGTTCGTGGGGTTGCTCATATTCGTGGCCATACCGTTTCTGTTATTGATCTTAGTTTGGCCATTGGCGGCCGTGCAACTACCGATATAGACAAGTGTTTCGTCGTAATCGCTGAGTTTAACCGTACTATCCAAGCATTTTTGGTGAGCTCTGTAGAGCGTATCATCAACATGCACTGGGAGGCGATCCTTCCTCCACCGGACGGCGCTGGTAAGGCAAACTACCTAACGGCCGTAACCAATATCGACAACGAGCTGGTTGAAATTCTCGATGTGGAAAAGATTCTAGCCGAGATCGCCCCTGTTGACGAGACGATGGATTCCTCCATCGGCGAAGAAATTGCACAAGCAGAAGAAGAGAAGCAAATTGTGCGCCGAATTCTTATTGCGGATGACTCTACTGTTGCGCGTAAGCAGGTTGAGCGAGCAATTACTTCAATCGGATTTGAAGTTGTTTCGGTAAAAGATGGCAAAGAAGCCTATGAGAAGCTTGTAGAAATGTCTGCAGAAGGTAGTATCTATGATCAGATCTCTCTCGTGATATCTGATATCGAAATGCCTGAAATGGATGGCTATACTTTAACAGCGGAGATACGCCGCCATGCTGATCTTAAAGATTTGTATGTAATTCTACACTCTTCACTTAGTGGGGTCTTTAACCAAGCCATGGTTGAAAGGGTAGGTGCGAACTCTTTTATCGCGAAATTTAACCCTGATGAACTTGGTAATGCGGTTAAAACAGCATTAACAGAATAAAGAGACATTAATGACAGCGATAACTATAAGCGATCAAGAGTATCGTGATTTCAGCCGCTTTTTAGAATCTCAGTGTGGTATTGTTCTGGGCGACAGTAAACAGTACCTAGTGAGAAGTCGTCTTAGCCCCTTGGTCACCAAATTCAAAGTTGGATCATTATCTGACTTATTAAGAGATGTTGTAACGGGGCGGAATCGTGAACTTCGAGTTGCCGCTGTGGATGCCATGACGACGAATGAGACGTTATGGTTTCGCGATACGTACCCGTTCCAGGTGCTGTCGGAAAAATTGTTACCAGAAATTGCCGCAAATAAAAGGCCTATTAAAATTTGGTCGGCGGCAAGCTCATCGGGTCAAGAACCCTACTCAATGGCAATGACAGTTTTAGAAACTCAGCAGCGTAAGCCGGGAATGTTGCCTAATGTATCAATCACCGCTACCGATATTTCGGCAAGCATGCTTGATATGTGTCGCGCTGGTGTTTACGACAACCTTGCATTAGGTCGCGGACTCTCTCCTGAACGCCGCAGAACGTTTTTCGAAGATGCGGGTGACGGACGTATGAAGGTCAAAGACAACGTTAAGCGTTTGGTGAACTTTCGCCCGCAAAACTTGATGGAAAGCTATGCTCTGCTCGGCAAGTTCGACATCGTTTTCTGCCGTAATGTACTGATCTACTTTTCACCAGACATGAAGTCTCAAGTTTTGAACCAAATAGCGAATAGCTTGAACCCTGGCGGATACTTGTTACTAGGGGCATCGGAATCACTAACAGGCCTAACGGACCGCTTTGATATGGTTCGATGTAATCCTGGGATCATCTATAAGCTCAAATAGTGTTTCTTGAATTTCAAAGCCCGGCAACTTGCCGGGCTTTTTCTTTATGCGCTCCTGCGCTATATATAGGGTGAGACATTCGAATATCTCTTCACGTACATTTCCAAAGATAGGTCTAGGTTGGTCTGTTATTTGCTTTTTGTAGTGTGATAGCGGTTATTTGGATATTTGCGATAAAAGTTGGTACACAAATTGCTTTTATCTAGATTAATAACGGTCAGTTCTTTGAGTTGAGGCAAGTATGGCTATTTCTTTTGACAATGCTTTAGGTATCCACCAACACACGGTTGGTGTACGTGAGCGCAATGCTGAGGTGATTTCTACCAACATTGCTCAAGCAAACACACCGGGCTTTAAGGCAAAAGGGATGGACTTTAAGAGAGCCTTGCAGGCGGCAACGTCGGAGGCAAGCATTGGTCTTAGCCGCACCGATGGTCGGCATATCTCTGCCTCAACGACAGTGACAGGGGAGCAGCTTTATCGTGTTCCTACTCAACCTGACACGGGTGATGGCAATACTGTTGATGTGGATCTAGAGCGTAACTTGTTTATGCAGAACCAAATCAGACATCAGGCATCACTTGACTTCTTAGGAAGTAAATTCAAGAACTTAACGAAAGCGATTAAAGGGGAATAATTAGATGAGCTTATTTAATGTATTCAATGTGACTGGTTCTGCAATGAGCGCTGAATCTGTTCGTCTAAACACGACCTCAAGCAACCTGGCAAATGCGGATAGTGTTTCTAGCTCTGCTGAAGAAACCTACAAAGCTCGCCACGCTGTATTTGGCGCGGAGTTAAGTAAAGCACGTTATAACCGTGATCATAACGTGCCAGTGAAAGTGTTAGGTATCGTTGAAAGTGATAAACCACTGGATGCTGAGTACAACCCTGATCATCCACTTGCGAATGACGAAGGCTACATTTATAAGCCAAACGTTAATGTGATGGAAGAAATGGCGAATATGATCTCTGCTTCACGTTCTTACCAAACGAACGTGCAAGTAGCGGATGCAAGTAAACAAATGCTGCTGCGTACGCTGCAGATGGGTCAATAGGGATAAGGGGGTAACAGATGGCCGGAGACATTAATAATGTTGGTCAGAGTGGCTTGTCCTATATCGACCAGCTTAAACAACTACAGGACAAAAATAAGCCTGATGAAGTAACGGGTAAGCAAGCTCTTAAACAAGAAGACTTTCTCTCGTTGCTCACTAAGCAATTGTCCCAGCAGGATCCGTTCAAGCCGGTCAGTAATGATCAAATGATCGCTCAGATGGCGTCGTTTGCAACGGTAGATGGTATTGGCAAGATGAACACTCAGTTTGATACGCTGAACTCTTCTATGACCTCAAACCAAGCGCTGCAAGCCTCATCACTTGTTGGCCGCGATGTTCTAGTTCCTGGAGCAGCGGGTAGCAAGAAAGATGACGGTGAGATGTCTGCAATGGTCAAGCTGCCGAAAAACGTTGATAACGTGATGGTTCGTATTGAAGACCAAATGGGCCAGCTTATCAGAACATTTGATGTCGGTGCACAGCCTGCGGGCGATAGCCGAGTCACTTGGGATGGTAAAGACCAAGAAGGAAATCCATTGCCGGCTGGCAAATACAATGTTAAAGCCTCGGGCATACTCGACGGGCAATCTACAGAATTTGATGTTTCAACATACGCAAACGTCAATAGTGTATTGCTAGGTAAGGGCGATGGTAATGTACTACTCAATCTAGCTGGTTTTGAATCGCCAGTTCGACTTGCTGAAGTACTAGAAGTTGGCAAAGCATAGCCACACTAGCTAGATAGGAGATATAGAATGTCATATGTTGCACTTAGCGGCTTATCGGCTGCTCAATTAGATATGAATACAACGAGTAACAACATTGCTAACGCAAACACGTACGGCTTTAAAGAGTCGCGTGCAGAGTTCGGTGATGTGTACTCTAACTCGTTATTCACTCATGCGAAAACAACTCCAGGGCAAGGTGTGCAAGCCTCTCAAGTAGCCCAGCAGTTTCACGAAGGTTCGAGTGTTTATACCAACAACCCGATGGATCTTCGTATTTCAGGTAATGGTTTCTTTGCTGTTGCGAAAGATCGTTTGTCTCCTACGACTAACGAAATGACGCGTAACGGTGCGTTCCACCTGAACAAAAATAACTACATGGTGAATGCGAACGAGGAATATCTTCTAGGTTACCAAGTCAATAAAGAAACTGGACAGGCCTTGTCTTATGAGCCTTCTCCTATCCAGATTCCGAAAGAATACGGTAAACCAAAAGAAACAGAGAACGTGAAAATCGGCATTAACTTGCCAGCCGATGCAGAGCTAAAAGACCCAGCATTGTTTGATATTAACGATCCTGAAACTTACAACCGTTCAACGTCTTCAACGGTCTACGACTCAATGGGACAATCGTACAAGTTGACTACGTATTACTTGAAAGATGCGACCCAGCCAAACACTTGGCAAAGTTACTACACAGTGACGGATGGTGACGGTGAAAAGCCAGTCAACATTACTGGAGGTGACGCAACGTCTCCTACCGGCCATATCGGTCATACTTTTAGGTTCAACAATGATGGTACGCTTGCTAGCCTCAATAATGGTAATCCTATTACTACTGAACCTCTGGGTTCGGGAGCTAACCCAATTGATTTGGGTGGTGCGGATGTTAACCAAACCTTGAACTTTAAACTCGGTGACTCAACCCAATTTGCGGCTCCATTTGAGCTTCAGGCATTTGATGAAGATGGCGCGACAACTGGCTTCCTTGCCAAAGTAGATTTTGACGAAAAAGGTAGCGTTGTCGGCACTTACTCAAATGGTGAGGAAGTTATCCTTGGACGTGTTGCAATGGTTCGTGTTGCAAATGAGCAAGGCTTGGCTAAGAAAGGGGGAACCCAGTGGGATTCTACCAACCTGTCGGGCAAAAAGGTTTGGGGTGAGTCTAACACCGGCTCGTTCGGTTCAATTGGTAGTGGTGTACTAGAGCAATCTAACATCGATATGACGCAAGAGTTGGTGGATCTTATTTCCGCTCAACGAAACTTCCAAGCGAACTCTCGTTCTTTAGAAGTTCATAACCAAACACAACAAAATATCCTTCAGATTCGATAGTCGAATATTCACCTATCGATGAACAACTTCAATGGCAAGCGAGTGGCAATCACTGGCTTGCTCTTGTTGCCACCTATGGCAATTCACTTCTTTATCTCTACATTCGCTTGCCGTTTTTGCTAAAAGCTCTCATATATCAATAAGATAAAAATTGGCACGTTCATTGCTTTAATTGATCTGAATATAGGTTATTGGAGCACGTTATGGATCGCGCACTGTTTCTTGCCATGAGTGGCGCAAAGCAAAATATGCAGGCTTTACAGCTTAGAGCTAACAACCTTGCAAACGTTAGTACCACGGGTTTCCGTGCTGATTTGGCGCAAGCAAGGTCAATGCAGGCTTATGGTGATGGTTTACCTAGCCGCGTATTTAGCATGACTGAGCGACCAGGGCAGAACTTTGCACAGGGCAGCGTCATTACGACAGGCCGAGATCTCGATGTCACGATCAAGGGTAACGGCTGGATTTCTGTAATGGATAAGACCGGCAAAGAAGGTCTCACTCGTAACGGCAACCTAAAGATTGACCAAAACGGTTTACTCACCAATTCTGCAGGCCACCTTGTACTTGGTGAGAATGGGGCACCAATTACGTTGCCTATCCCGCTAAGCAAAGTCGAAATAGGTACTGATGGTACGATCTCGGTTGTACCTCAAGGCGCTCCTGCAGATGCTATTGAAGTGGTTGATCGTATTAAGCTTACCAATACCAATAACCAAGCCTTATTCAAAGATTCCAATGGCCTTTTTCGTTCGAAAGAGCCAAATGTGGCATATGAAGCAGATGCCAATGTCAAACTTCTTACTGGCGCCATTGAAGGAAGCAATGTGAACGCGGTAGGTGAGATGACAAGTCTAATTGATTTGCAAAGACAATTTGAAATGCAGGTCAAGATGATGAGCACGGCAGAGGATATGGATAAAGCATCCGATTCTCTCCTTCGTATGAGCTAATAAGGATTTAAGGAGACGACTATGCATCCAGCATTATGGGTCAGTAAGACTGGACTTGACGCCCAGCAAACCAATATCTCAACGATTTCGAACAACTTGGCCAACGCATCGACAGTGGGTTACAAGAAAAGCCGTGCGGTTTTTGAAGATTTGTTTTACCAAAATATTAATCAACCTGGCGGCCAGTCTTCTCAGAATACCGAACTGCCAAGCGGTTTAATGCTTGGTGCGGGTTCTAAAGTAGTTGCTACACAAAAAGTTCATACACAAGGTAATACTCAGACCTCAAGCAATAGCTTGGACATGATGATTGAAGGTGATGGCTTTTTCCAAATTTTGATGCCAGACGGCAATATTGGTTACACGCGTAACGGTCAATTCACGGTGAATGATGAAGGTGCGTTAGTCACATCTGGCGCAGGTTATACCGTCGAACCAGAGATCGTTATTCCACAAGATGCAACAAGCATTACTGTGGGTACGGACGGTGAAGTATCCGTTCGCCTCCCTGGTCAGCAAGATAACCAAGTTGTTGGTCAGCTTACTACCGTAGACTTCGTCAACCCTGGTGGTCTAGAGCCTATTGGCCAAAACCTTTACTTGCCGACAGGGGCAAGTGGTGACCCACAGGAGGGTGTTCCGGGTTTTGATGGGTTTGGTGATATCCGCCAAGCGATGCTTGAAACTTCAAACGTTAATGTCACGGAAGAGTTGGTTAATATGATCGAAGCTCAACGAGTCTACGAAATGAATTCGAAAGTAATTTCAGCGGTAGATAAGATGATGAGCTTTGTGAACCAACAGCTATAAGTTTGAATTGAGGAATTCGATATGATTCGCCAAATTTCTGTTCTTTCATTGTTGGTTCTAGCTGGCTGTTCAGCATTTCAAGAGCCAATAGAGACTTCTGATGTTGTACAGGGCACGACGACGGTTGATGCGGTTGAAGGAGATAAGTCTTCTGACGATCAATCGGGACTTACGGATGCACTGCGCGGACGTAATGATCCGGTTGCAGGAGATCCTGCATGGGCGCCAATTCACCCTAAACACGCGCCAGAGCACTATGCGGCAGAAACGGGCTCTCTGTTTAACTTGGCCAGTGCAAATAGTTTATATGATGACTCAAAGCCACGTGGTGTGGGCGATATCATCACTGTTGAACTGAATGAGAGCACCAAAGCGGCGAAAAGTGCAGATGCTGACCTTTCGAAAGCGAATGACTCTTCAATGGAACCGCTTGAAGTGGGTGGACAACCACTGAACATCGGTGACTACGATTTCTCCTATAATTTACAAAATGACAATAACTTCAGTGGTAGTGCTGAAGCGAACCAAAGCAACAGTATTTCTGGTTTCATTACGGTTGAAGTCATTGAAGTGCTAGCAAACGGCAACCTCGTCATTCGTGGTGAAAAAGTGGCTAACGCTGAATACGGGCGATGAATACATCCGATTAAGCGGAACGATTCGACCGGACGATATTGATTTTGACAACAGCATTGCGTCGAACCGTATTTCAAATGCTCGAATCCAGTATTCTGGGACGGGTACCAACAGAGATATGCAAGAACCTGGATTCTTGGCACGATTCTTTAATGTCTCATTATAACGTTGTAGAAAGGTCGAGTTTTTGGCTTCACGCTCATTTCATTGAAAGGTATATATGATGAAAAAGTTATCCCTGTTACTGATTGGCATTTGTTTCATTGCCACTAGCGCGCAAGCGGCGCGTATCAAAGATGTAGCGCAAGTTGCAGGGGTACGTAGTAACCAATTGGTGGGTTACGGTCTAGTCACGGGTTTACCGGGCACAGGTGAATCCACCCCGTTTACAGACCAAAGCTTCAATGCAATGCTGCAAAACTTCGGCATTCAGTTGCCGCCAGGTACTAAGCCAAAAACTAAAAACGTCGCTGCAGTTATTGTAACTGCAGACCTACCGGCATTTTCTAAACAAGGCCAAACCATTGATGTAACCGTCTCTTCGATTGGCTCTGCGAAGAGTCTACGTGGCGGTACATTGATGCAAACCTTTCTAAAAGGCTTGGATGGTGAAACGTATGCAGTAGCACAAGGTAATCTTGTGGTGAGTGGTTTCAGCGCGGAGGGCGCAGATGGCTCGAAAATCGTGGGTAATAACCCTACTGCAGGTATGATTTCTAGCGGCGCAATCGTCGAGCGAGAAATACCATCGCCATTTAGCCGAGGTGACTTTATCACTTTTAACTTGCTTGAATCTGATTTTACCACTGCTCAACGTATGGCTGATGCGGTCAATAACTTCCTAGGCCCTCAAATGGCATCTGCTGTGGATGCGACCTCAGTAAAAGTTCGTGCTCCACGCGATGTGAGCCAGCGAGTTGCTTTCTTGTCTGCGATCGAAAACTTAGAGTTCAACCCAGCAGATGGTGCTGCAAAAATTATCGTTAACTCGCGTACTGGTACTATTGTCGTAGGGCGTCATGTAAGGCTAAAACCTGCCGCCGTAACTCACGGTGGAATGACTGTAGCGATTAAAGAAAACCTGAATGTGAGCCAGCCTAATGCCTTTGGTGGCGGAGAAACAGTAGTTACCCCTGACACTGATATTGAAGTGACTGAAGAACAGGGAAAAATGTTCAAGTTTGAACCTGGTCTAACCCTAGATGATCTCGTTCGTGCGGTGAACGAAGTCGGCGCTGCACCTTCTGATCTCATGGCCATTCTGCAAGCGCTTAAACAAGCGGGTGCAATTGAAGGCCAATTGATAGTTATCTAAGGGGCCATGTCATGATTAACAATGGAAATGATGTCGGATTCGTACATGACATTGCTAGCTTAGACAAGCTTCGACAACAGGCCGTGAACGGAGAAGGTGAAGGCGAGAAAGCGGCCTTGACTGCAGCTGCGAAACAGTTTGAAGCGATTTTCACTTCGATGCTTTTCAAATCAATGCGTGATGCCAACTCTACGTTTGATTCCGGTTTAATGAATAGCCAAAACGAGCAATTTTATCGTCAGATGTTGGATGAACAGATGGCGAGTGATATGAGCAAGTCTGGCTCGTTAGGCCTAGCTGATATGATCGTTGCTCAATTGAGCACGGGGACAATCAATGACCCTAATGCCGCTAATCGAGAAGACAACTTCGAAGAAATCATGGACAAAGTAGCACGTAGTCGCGAAATGCGGGCTCAATCTGGTAATGATGTTACTCCTTTAGCTGCTGAACCTACCTCATTTGAATCTCCGGAAAGCTTTATTGCTTCTATGAAGCCGTATGCTGAGCAAGCCGCCAAGGCGCTCGGTGTTGATTCCTCGCTATTGCTTGCACAAGCTGCTCTTGAGACAGGGTGGGGGCAAAAAGTGGTTAAGAACTCACGTGGAAGCAGTAACAACTTATTCAATATTAAAGCGGATAGAAGCTGGCAAGGTGATAAAGTAGCCACTCAAACTCTGGAATATCATGGTGATACGCCAGTGAAAGAGAAAGCAGCATTCCGCTCTTATCAAAGTTATCAAGATAGCTTTGATGATTACGTGCGATTCCTTAACCAGAACCCACGTTACAGTACAGCGCTACAGAACAACGGCAGCTCTGAAGACTTTATTCGAGGCATCCATCAAGCGGGTTACGCCACAGACCCTAAATACGCAGACAAGGTCCTTCGAGTTAAACAACGAATCGACCAAATGTAAGCACATAATAAAGCCCGCTGTTGCGGGTTTTATTATGTGCTCAATTCTCAGGTATTGCCTCCCGCACTTCCAAACAATAGACGCTATAACCCCCTGTTTAATGTAAATATTACCCACTTGGCATACATATTGCTTTTTAACTAGTGGATGAGTAGTAACTACTCCATTTTATTGGTTTTTTGGGGGGCGTATGTCGTCAGATCTTCTGAATTTAGGGGCACAAAGTGTTCTCACATCTCAGAGACAGCTAAACACGACTGGTCATAACATTTCTAATGTGAATACAGAAGGTTATAGCCGTCAATCTGTAATCCAAGGAACCAATGATCCTCGTCACTTTGGTGGGCAGACCTATGGTATGGGTGTCCACGTGGAAAATGTTCGCCGCTCATGGGATCAATTTGCCGTTAATGAGTTGAACCTCTCGACGACCAATAATGCTTTTCGTAAAGACACAGAAGAAAACTTAGACATGTTGACGCGCATGCTGTCTTCAGTGACTTCCAAAAAAATTCCAGAGAACCTGAACCAATGGTTTGATGCCGTTAAAACACTAGCTGATAGCCCAAATGATGTCGGTTCACGTAAAGTTGTTCTCGAAAAAGCGGAGCTCATTGCTAAGAATCTCAACGATTTCCACGAGACGGTAAGGATGCAATCTGACGTTGCCAACAAAAAGCTCAATATGGGTGTGGAACGAATCAATCAGATTGCCTATGAATTAAGAGATTTGCAGCGTTTAATGATGCGAACTCCAGCGCCGCATAACGATTTAAAAGATCAGCATGACGAACTCGTCAACGAACTTTCTCAATACACCAAGGTTACGGTTACCACTCGTCAAAATAACGAGGGATACAACGTCCATATTGGTAACGGACATACTCTAGTTTCCGGCACTGAAGCAAGCCAACTAGCGGTCATGGATGGGTACCCAGATGTGCATAAACGTCGTCTTGCAATGGTGGAAGGCAAAGGTATCAAGGCCATTACCGCTAAAGATATTGGCGGTAACATTGGCGCCATTTTGGACATGCGTGATGAGCATATTCCTCAAGTAATGGATCAGATGGGCCTACTTTCCACTGCCTTTGCACATGAGGTGAATAAATTACAATCTCAAGGTTTGGACCTACGAGGCAACGTAGGTGGTCTTATCTTTACTGATATGAACTCTGAAGTAGTCGCAAAATCTCGTGTTGTTCAACCTGCGGGCTCGAATGCTGAGCTTGCTGTATTTATTGATGATACTGCCCAGCTTCAAGGGGGCGAGTATTCTCTGCAATACAACGGCAGCGACTACATTGTCACTAAGCCAACTGGAGAACGTATTACGGCTCCTCTAGTCGGTGGAGAGTTGCTGGTTGATGGGATGCGAATAGAGGTCCGAAAAGGGCTAGAGCTTGGAGAACGTATACTTATTCGCCCAACGCGCCAAGGGGCGGCACAGATTCAGATGCGTACCAATGATCCAACTGCGATTGCGGCTCAAAGCTATCAGGCATCAACCACCTTTGCACAAGGTAGTGCGAGCTTCAAGATTAGAGCTGCGGGCGACCTCCGAGAGTTCGAAGTGGTGATTTCACCAAAGGGCGATCAGTTTGCTGTAACGGATACCAAAGGCAAAGTGCTGATGCAGCCACAAGCGTACCCACCTACTGGGCCTGTGACGGTTCAGGGCACCACGTTTGAGCTTTCAGCTGGCGCTTTGCCGAATGATAAGTTTACGGCAAACCTTGTCCCTTCCGAAGGTGACAACGGCAACTTACGTAAAATGCAGGATCTGCAAACAGCGAAAAAGCTGAATGATAAAGAGTCGACCATCATCGACGTTTACCAAAACCTAAACAGCAATGTTGCGCTTAAAACGTCCACGGCCTCGCGTCTTGCAGACGTAGCACGCTTAGAAAAAGAAGCGGCCCAAGAGCGCATTGCATCTATCGCTGGTGTAAACCTGGATGAAGAAGCGGCAAACATGATGAAGTTTCAACAGTCGTATATGGCGTCTTCACGCATTATCCAAGCGGCAAATGACACATTCAACACCATCTTGGCACTAAGGTAGGAGGCTAATTAATGTTAAATAGAATCTCTAGCTTCCATAACTATCAGTCGGTACAAAATGATTTGCGCCGCCAAGAAACTCAGGTGCACCACAACCAAGCGCAGCTGGCATCGGGCAAAAAGCTGCAAAAAGCCAGTGATGATCCGCTTGCGGCTCACTATATCCAGAATGTAACTCAGCAATCGGAACAATTACGCCAGTATGTTGATGCGATCGTGTTGGTGAGAAACCGCCTAGAACATCATGAAGTCATTGTTTCCAATGCGGAGAGTTTTGCCGATGAAGCGAAACGTACTGTAATGGAAATGATTAACGGCTCGTTATCACCGGAAGATAGGGTGGCTAAATCTAGGGAAATTGAAGAGATTGCCAATAACTTTTTGAACCTTGTTAATGTACAAGACGAGTCTGGTAACTACATATTCGCCGGTACAAAACCGAAGAATCAACCTTTCTTCAAAGACAATCAAGGGAACGTAAGTTACGCAGGTGATGACTACCAGCGCAAGATGAAAATCTCTAACAGTTTGGAGATGGCAATCAATGACCCTGGCAGCAAGATGTTTATGGAGATTGATAATCCATTTGGTGATTACGAGCCTCAGTATCAATTGAATGATGGTTCCGATCTTCTATTAGAGCGTGCTGTTAATACTAACCCAGATGATCAATCAGTCTATAAAGTGACTTTTGTTGATATGGCGAATGGTAAGTTTGGTTATCAGCTGGAGCAAGACGGTGCTGTAGTAAAAGCCGATGAGTTTGACCCTTCGGTGGGCATCAAGTACCAAGACGTTACTATTCAGGTAAAAGGGCAGATCACCAAAGGTGATGCCATTTCACTCGAACCTAGAAAGACTTATTCCATCTTCGATAGCTTTAGAGACGCGATGGAATTATCCAAGGGTTCAGTGTCAGACCCGAATGTTACTGCGAAGCTGCATCAGATCACGCAAGAATTCCATGCTGCATTTATACACCTTAACAAAGCGCGTACTGACGTTGGTGCACGTTTAGGTACTTTAGATATCCAAGAGCAGCAACATGAAGACTTCAAGATTACGTTAGCTAAATCTAGAAGTAATTTCGAAGATTTGGACTATGCGGCTGCCGTTATTGAGTTCAATGAAAACACTCGGGCACTGCAAGCGTCACAACAAGCATTCGGCAAAACGAAAGACCTCACTCTATTTAACTACATCTAACTTTAATGCCATACGTGCATCTGCCGTATGAGCGAAGTGATGTGTTGTGCTTCCTCACTGATTGGGTAGGGAGGCAAAAGAGCGGCAATGCCGCCCAGCACAACTTGGAAAGCAAGTAATAAGAAAATAACTTACTTATTACCTAATGATCTAAGTTGTTGATATTAAGGTGGTTAATGTTTTATTTGATGGGTTTTTATAACTTGGCACATAAATTGTATTAATCAGTGTACGTAGCGAATTTATAGACGAGTAACCCTAGTAAATAAGGGATATAAGTCACTTACGGTCAGTGCTTCCAAATGAGATTAAGCTGGCCGCTTCGCAAAGCATTTGCGAACTCACTAGGAGAGCAAAGTATGACCATTACAGTAAATACTAACGTGTCAGCGCTAACCGCGCAGCGTTACCTAAATAAGGCAACTGGTGAATTGAATACCTCGATGGAACGCCTATCCTCAGGTAACAAAATCAACAGTGCAAAAGATGATGCAGCTGGCCTGCAGATCTCGAACCGATTAACCGCACAGTCTCGTGGCCTAGATGTAGCTATGCGTAATGCCAACGATGGTATTTCCATTGCTCAGACAGCAGAAGGTGCGATGAACGAATCGACTAACATTCTTCAGCGTATGCGTGACCTAGCTCTGCAATCGGCGAACGGCACGAACTCGCCGTCTGAGCGTAAAGCGCTGAACGAAGAAGCTGTAGCACTGCAAGACGAGCTAAACCGTATTGCAGAGACAACATCATTCGGTGGACGTAAGCTGTTGAATGGTTCGTTTGGTGATGCTTCATTCCAAATTGGTGCGAGTTCAGGTGAAGCTATTATCATGGGCTTGACCAGTATCCGTGCGGATGATTCTCGCATGGGTGGGCACACATTCATTGCCGCTCAACCTAAGACGGCAACGTGGGATGTTCCACCAACAGCAAAAGACATTAAGTTTGAATACACCAACGATAAAGGTGAGCAGACTACGGTTGATATCATGGCAAAAGAAGGCCAAGACATCGAAGAGCTAGCAACTTACATTAACGGTCAAACTGACAAGCTAAAAGCTTCGGTTGATGAAGAAGGTAAGCTGCAAATCTTTATCGCCGAAAATGAGCTAGAAGGTAACTTCGCTATATCAGGTGGACTGGCAAGTGAACTTGGCCTTGCTGGTGGATTAGGTCAAACGTCTACTGTTCAAGATATTGATATTAAGACAGTAGGTGGTTCACAAAACGCGGTAGGTATTATCGACGCTGCACTACGTTATGTAGACTCTCAGCGTGCTGACCTAGGTGCGAAGCAAAACCGACTTAACCACAGCATTAACAACTTGGCGAATATCCAAGAAAACGTTGAAGCTTCTAACAGTCGTATTAAAGATACCGATTTCGCCAAAGAGACGACTCAATTAACGAAATCACAAATTCTGCAACAAGCAGGTACTTCGATACTTGCTCAAGCAAAACAGTTGCCAAACTCTGCAATGTCACTATTGCAGTAACCCCAGAGACTTTACTTGTGTGTTCAGACGTGGGCATAGAGTAAAGGATCAATGGCAAAGCATGATTATTATTGGTTATTAGACTCTCTCACTTACGTTTAGTGACTTTACGATAAGCATGCACCCGGTCAGCCGGTGATGTGTTCATTTCTCTTGATCTCCACATTGGCTCTGGCTACCAACTAGCCCCAGTTCTCTCAAAGGAAAAGGGGCTTTTTCTTATCTGCAATTTAGCGTTCCCCCCTCTCGACCAAACCTCAATTTTCTTTAATTTTTTTTTTACCTTCTGGGCGTAAGGTCTTGTTATTCATTGCTTTCGTGTATTTTTTATTTTTTACCTATTTTTTTTCTAAAGGAATCTCAAACCGTGTCGTTAATAAGGGTACTTTGAGAGAACTAATTGGTTTTCCGAGACGTCGGAAACCGTTCGGAAATTTCCGCTACGCCGGAAAATCAATAGGAGAAACCACTATGGCGGTTAATGTAAATACAAACGTATCAGCGATGACAGCGCAGCGTTATTTGAACAGTGCAAATAATGCTCAGCAAACATCAATGGAACGTCTATCATCTGGCTTTAAAATCAACAGTGCGAAAGACGACGCAGCGGGTCTACAGATCTCTAACCGTTTGAATGCACAAAGTCGTGGCTTGGACGTTGCGGTTCGTAACGCGAATGATGGTATTTCGATTGCACAAACAGCTGAAGGTGCAATGAACGAAACCACTAACATTCTTCAACGTATGCGTGATCTTTCACTTCAATCTGCAAACGGCTCTAACTCAAAATCTGAGCGTGTTGCGATTCAAGAGGAAGTAACAGCTCTTAACAACGAGTTGAACCGTATTGCTGAAACCACATCATTTGGTGGTAACAAGCTACTAAATGGTACGTTTTCTACTAAATCATTCCAGATCGGTGCGGATAATGGTGAAGCAGTAATGCTTACCCTGAACAACATGCGTAGCGACAATACGATGATGGGTGGTAACTCGTACAAAGCGGCTAACGGCCAAGACAAAGATTGGGAAGTGAAAGCAGGTGCTAACGACCTAACAATCGCACTGACTGATAAGTTTGGCGTGCAGCAAAATATCGCTATCAACGCTAAAGAAGGCGATGATATCGAGCAGCTAGCAACTTACATCAATGGTCAAACCGATATGGTTACGGCTTCAGTAGATGAAGACGGCAAGCTTCAGCTCTTCACAGGTAATAACAAAGTAGAAGGCGCTGCGACCTTTGGTGGTAGTTTAGCTGGTGAACTTGGAATTGGTCAGGCTCAAGCTGAAACAGTTGATACTATCGATGTTCGTACTGTTGGCGGTGCACAACAATCAGTTGCTGTCGTTGATGCAGCATTGAAGTTTGTAGATAGCCATCGTGCAGAACTAGGTGCGTTCCAAAACCGTTTTGACCACGCTATCAACAACTTAGAAAACATTAACGAAAACGTGAATGCATCTAAGAGTCGTATCAAAGATACAGACTTTGCGAAAGAGACAACTGCACTGACTAAGTCGCAGATCCTTTCTCAAGCCTCTAGCTCTGTTCTGGCGCAAGCAAAGCAAGCTCCTAACTCAGCTCTTGGTCTACTTGGCTAAGGTGAGAGTCACGAATAAAAGGCCCAGCTTAATGCTGGGTTTTTTTTCACCCTAATTATCCCGTCCTAAACAAAGTAGTATTTTCCACGCTAAAAACTGGAGTGTGTTATGAAATCAATAACGAGATGAACCCAGGTGATTGCGTCATTTACAGTCGAATCGTAACTCAGCCGACTAGATAACCGTACGCAGTTAGTGATCCTCCGAGTTTCCAATTTGTAGCGCCGATCTATTGGTTGATGGGCAACCTTGTCATTAAAATTGGAAATCGGTATACCTAGCCGCGACACACCTGATGAATTTCTTCGATATGCCCCTATGACTAGAAGCTCTGCTGACGTTTAAGCTTAAGTACAGTTGAAATTTGTATTGATCAAAGAGGATATCGAGTGAGTTGATTAGCTAGATTGATTAGCGATTGAGTGGGTAAGCTCGACTGACCAAAACGAAAAACCCAGCCGTTAAGCTGGGTTTTAAATAATGGTGCGGAAGGAGAGACTTGAACTCTCACACCTTGCGGCGCCAGAACCTAAATCTGGTGCGTCTACCAATTCCGCCACTTCCGCATAGCTGTTTAATCTCTGCTAAGAGTATGGTCATCACTGATGATTGGTAAATCAATGAGACGTTGTAGTGGCTGGGCTACCTGGATTCGAACCAGGGAATGGCGGCATCAAAAGCCGCTGCCTTACCGCTTGGCGATAGCCCAACAGCGAACAATCTGTTTTATTACTCTTAGGCAACAGAACAAGTCATTCTAAATAATGGTGCGGAAGGAGAGACTTGAACTCTCACACCTTGCGGCGCCAGAACCTAAATCTGGTGCGTCTACCAATTCCGCCACTTCCGCATAGCTGTTTAATCTCTGCTAAGAGTATGGTCATCACTGATGATTGGTAAATCAATGAGACGTTGTAGTGGCTGGGCTACCTGGATTCGAACCAGGGAATGGCGGCATCAAAAGCCGCTGCCTTACCGCTTGGCGATAGCCCAACAGCGAACAATCTGTTTTATTACTCTTAGGCAACAGAACAAGTCATTCTAAATAATGGTGCGGAAGGAGAGACTTGAACTCTCACACCTTGCGGCGCCAGAACCTAAATCTGGTGCGTCTACCAATTCCGCCACTTCCGCATAGCTGTTTAATCTCTGCTAAGAGTATGGTCATCACTGATGATTGGTAAATCAATGAGACGTTGTAGTGGCTGGGCTACCTGGATTCGAACCAGGGAATGGCGGCATCAAAAGCCGCTGCCTTACCGCTTGGCGATAGCCCAACAGCGAACAATCTGTTTTATTACTCTTAGGCAACAGAACAAGTCATTCTAAATAATGGTGCGGAAGGAGAGACTTGAACTCTCACACCTTGCGGCGCCAGAACCTAAATCTGGTGCGTCTACCAATTCCGCCACTTCCGCATAGCTGTTTAATCTCTGCTAAGAGTATGGTCATCACTGATGATTGGTAAATCAATGAGACGTTGTAGTGGCTGGGCTACCTGGATTCGAACCAGGGAATGGCGGCATCAAAAGCCGCTGCCTTACCGCTTGGCGATAGCCCAACAGCGAACAATCTGTTTTATTACTCTTAGGCAACAGAACAAGTCATTCTAAATAATGGTGCGGAAGGAGAGACTTGAACTCTCACACCTTGCGGCGCCAGAACCTAAATCTGGTGCGTCTACCAATTCCGCCACTTCCGCGTTATTTCCTAAAAGCTTTTCAATGTTTAAAGCAAACAAAAGCGCTTAGGAAATGGTGGCTACTGCGGGATTTGAACCTGCGACCCCATCATTATGAGTGATGTGCTCTAACCAACTGAGCTAAGTAGCCAAATTGTCAAAGTATGGTGCGGAAGGAGAGACTTGAACTCTCACACCTTGCGGCGCCAGAACCTAAATCTGGTGCGTCTACCAATTCCGCCACTTCCGCGTCTCAATATCTATATATCATCAACAGTTAACTGGTAAAAACTATTGAATGAATTGTGGTGGCTACTGCGGGATTTGAACCTGCGACCCCATCATTATGAGTGATGTGCTCTAACCAACTGAGCTAAGTAGCCATCTTTGCGAGCGAGACAATATATATAATCTCATCGCGAGTGTCATCATCTTTTTCAAGATAAATAGCACTTTTATAATTAATGGCTGGGCTACCTGGATTCGAACCAGGGAATGGCGGCATCAAAAGCCGCTGCCTTACCGCTTGGCGATAGCCCAACAGCGAATAACTTGTCATTAGCAAACAAGTTATTCTAAATAATGGTGCGGAAGGAGAGACTTGAACTCTCACACCTTGCGGCGCCAGAACCTAAATCTGGTGCGTCTACCAATTCCGCCACTTCCGCATTATTTCCTAACAGCTCTTACGGTTTAAAGTAAAAAGCGTTTAGGAAATGGTGGCTACGACGGGATTCGAACCTGTGACCCCATCATTATGAGTGATGTGCTCTAACCAGCTGAGCTACGTAGCCAATGCCATATTGTTGCTCTCAGTGAAACGTTGTTGTCTCGCTGGGAACGGGGCGCATTATGCGGAGTTGAGCTAAACCCGTCAATAGTTTTTTTTAATAAATCCCGATAAAACGGTCGTTCGGTTTCTTTTTAAGCAAAGAGACGCGTTTGTGATCGAAAACTGTTATCAAAACAGCAAGTTTAGAACAAGTTAACTTGTTTCGTATTCGCACTTAAGAAAGCTTAAAAACGAAAAAAAGCCAGCTTGTTTGCTGGCTTTCGATTAGCTTTTCATCAGTTCAACTAGACGTTGAAGCGGAAGTGGATTACATCACCATCTTTTACGATGTAATCTTTTCCTTCTAGACGCCATTTACCTGCGTCTTTTGCACCCGATTCGCCGTTATATTGAATGAAATCGTCGTAACCAACCACTTCAGCTCGGATGAAACCTTTTTCGAAGTCGGTGTGGATCTTACCAGCAGATTGTGGCGCAGTCGCTCCTACTGGAATAGTCCAAGCACGAACTTCTTTTACACCTGCAGTGAAGTAAGTTTGAAGAGTAAGCAGCTCATAACCTGAACGGATTACTCGGTTCAAGCCTGGCTCTTCGATTCCCATGTCTGCTAGGAACTCTTCACGGTCTGCATCGTCCAGCTCTGAAAGCTCAGATTCGATAGCGGCACAAACTGCTACAACAACATTATTTTCTTTTTCTGCGTACTCACGTACTGCATCAAGATACGGGTTGTCTTCAAAACCGTCTTCATTAACGTTCGCAATGTACATGGTTGGCTTAAGCGTTAAGAAGTTTAAATAGCCAATTGCTGCTGCTTCTTCTTTAGCAAGTTCTACGGTACGAGCCATGCCACCTTCAGTTAGAACGGGTAGTAGCTTTTCTAATACAGAAAGTTCGAATTTAGCGTCTTTGTCGCCGCCTTTTGCTTTTTTAGCGTTACGTTGGATTGCGCGCTCACAAGAATCCAAGTCTGCCATAGCAAGCTCAAGGTTGATGACTTCAATATCTTCGATCGGAGATACTTTACCCGCAACGTGAACGATGTTTTCGTTTTCGAAACAACGAACAACGTGGCCGATAGCGTCTGTTTCACGAATGTTAGCTAGGAATTTATTACCTAGACCTTCACCGCGAGAGGCTCCAGCTACAAGGCCTGCAATATCAACAAATTCCATTGTTGTTGGCAGAATTTTCTGTGGGTTAACGATTTTCGCAAGCGCGTCTAGGCGAAGATCCGGAACAGGAACCACGCCAGTATTTGGCTCGATAGTACAGAACGGGAAGTTTGCGGCTTCGATACCCGCCTTAGTTAGTGCATTAAATAGCGTAGATTTACCAACGTTTGGTAGACCAACAATGCCACATTTAAAACCCATGATAGTAACCTTATTCAGCTTTGAACGTGTGTAAGCGGTTTTGTGCTTTTGTTAGGCCATCTTTGATTAAGATGTCGAGGCTGCGTACTGATTCGTCTACAACCGCGTCTAGGCACTCTTGCTCTTTAGCAGGGGCTTTACCTAACACATAACCTGAAACTTTGTCTTTGTGCCCAGGATGGCCAATACCAATCCGGAGGCGGTAAAAATCTTTATTGTTGCTAAGTTTGCTAATGGTGTCTCGTAGGCCATTGTGTCCGCCATGACCACCACCTTTTTTAAACTTAGCGACGCCTGGTGGTAAATCTAGCTCATCATGGGCAACCATGATCTCTTCTGGCTTAATTTGGTAAAATTTAGCCAAAGCTGCAATCGCTTTACCAGACAGGTTCATAAAAGTTGTTGGGATCAGCAGGCGAAGATCTTGTCCGTTAACCATGATACGTCCCGTCAGACCAAAAAACTTCGCTTCGTTCTTTAGAGTGACATTGTGGACTCTTGCTAATTCCTCGACGACCCATGCTCCTGCATTGTGTCTTGTACGAGTGTATTCAGGACCTGGATTGGCAAGGCCTACAAGAAGTTTAATTGGTTGACTCACGGTTAGAATCTCTCTGGGATCTCAAAAAGCGCCGTATCATAGCACAGAAGTTATCTGTTGAGCGAGAAGCGCGCAGGCATGTCACCGATGTGATACGACGACAAAAGAAAAAGCACCCAAAGTGGGTGCTTCTTTTATATGTTGTTCTAAAGACTCGTCTTTAGTTGAACATCGCAGAGATTGACTCTTCGTTACTGATACGGCGAATCGCTTCAGCCAGCATACGAGAAAGGCTTAGTTCGGTTACTTTGCCTGTCGCTGCCATCTCTTTAGAAAGAGAAATTGAGTCAGTGACGATTACTTGGTCTAGTACTGAGTTCTTGATGTTCTGCGCTGCTGCACCAGAGAATACAGCGTGAGTAGCATAAGCGAATACTCGCTTCGCACCGCGCTCTTTTAGTGCTTCAGCTGCTTTACATAGTGTGCCACCTGTGTCGATCATGTCGTCTACGATAACGCAGTCACGACCTTCAACGTCACCGATTAGGTTCATTACTTCAGAAACGTTTGCACGTGGACGACGCTTATCAACAATAGCGATGTCAACATCACCAAGTGCTTTCGCTGTCGCACGAGCTCGAACTACGCCACCTAGGTCTGGAGAAACCACTACTGGGTTTTCAAGGCCGCGGTTTTGCATGTCTTCAAGTAGAACTGGTGTACCGAAGATGTTATCTACAGGTACATCGAAGAAGCCTTGAATTTGCTCTGCGTGTAGGTCGATAGTTAGAACGCGGTCTACACCAACGTTTGAAAGGAAGTCTGCAACAACTTTTGCAGTGATTGGCACACGTGCAGAACGTACGCGACGATCTTGACGTGCATAACCGAAGTATGGGATTACCGCAGTAATACGGCCCGCTGAAGCACGGCGCATTGCGTCAATCATTACCACCAATTCCATTAGGTTGTCATTGGTTGGTGCACAAGTCGATTGAATTAGGAATACATCACTACCACGAACATTTTCGTTGATTTGTACAGCGACTTCGCCGTCAGAAAAACGGTCTACAGTAGCATCGCCAAGAGAGATGTATAGACGGTCAGCAATACGTTGGGCTAGTTCAGGTGTTGCGTTACCAGCAAATAGCTTCATATCAGGCACGGTGGAAACCTCAGGGTTGCGTCCAGTTTTAAATAGAGTTGTGGTGGGCTGATTGGTATTCAGCCAATGTCTCTTTTAATGGCGAGATGTTACGCCCTTGAGCGACAAATGCCGAGACAGTGTCAGGCAGTTGATCAAGCACTGCTTCTGCTTCTTTCTTGCTGCTAAATTCAGCAAAAACGCAAGATCCAGTACCCGTCAATCTTGACGGCGCGTATTGTAGCAGCCATGAAAGTTGCTTATCAACCTCTGGGTACAGCATTCGGACAATTTTTTCGCAATCGTTTACGTACTCTTGCTCAAGAAGTGTTGCCATGGCTCGTTTCGGCGTGTTTCTGGTCAAGTCGGGATGCCTAAATATGTCCGCTGTTGCTATGCTTACGCTGGGTCTAACTACTAAGTAGTACTTCTCCTGGGGGGATACTTGAGTTAAGTGCTCACCTACACCCTCAGCAAAAGCAGCAAATCCGCGGACAAATACTGGTACATCGGCGCCGAGTGCTAATCCGATCTCTGCCAGCTGAATGTCTGAAAGTTTCAGATCCCATAGGTAATTCAAGGCAATTAGCGTGGTTGCGGCATTGGAGGAACCACCACCAATACCACCTCCCATAGGGAGTTTTTTAGTCAGTACTATTTCTGCTCCGAGCAGGCAGCCAGTATATGCCCGTAAAGCCATAGCAGCCTTGTAAATAAGGTTATCTTCGGTTTTCAATCCTGGTATTTCAGGGAGGATTGTTATCGTGCCTTCTGAGCTTGTGGTGATAGACAGCTCGTCACCATGATCGAGGAACTGAAATAGAGTTTGTAAGTCGTGGTAACCGTTTTCTTGCTGCCCGGTGATATAGAGGAATAAATTCAGTTTGGCTGGCGAAGGCCAGTGAGTTGTACAGGAAATCATTTAGTTAAGCGTCCATTTAGAGATCACTAAGTTAATCTTGGTGTCGGCCTGATTGAGTCTCATTTTTTGCGGTAACGGCAGAGGTGAGCTGTTGAAGTCAATGTCCTGATAAGACAAGTACTCTAACTGCCAGTTTTGATTAGCAATGGTTTTATTGAGGGTCGAAAGTGTGTTGTTTACGTTTAATTCGTAGCTGTCACTTCCGGTGGGCATGCCACGCATCCAGTCTTGGAGTTGGTCCACAGGAATCGTTAACCCCGTGAGCCTTTTGACCAATTGGGTCGCACTCACGTCTGAGAATGTTTGGTCATCGTAAGTATTTACTATCGCGCCTTGAGGTGTAATAACAAGGTTGAGTACGGTTTGGCCGAGGAAGTTGGTTAGTCTTAGTTGGCTGCGGTCTTGCGAATGCGTCCATTGAAAATTTAGTGACTGCCTCTCCTGTGGAGAGATATAACCGAGCTTGCCTACGGCTTTGTAAGTTTCAATACTCGCGAGCTTGTCTTGGTGTGCTTGCCATTCAACACTCATCTGACTTTCCGGTAATGAGCTACATCCGGACAAAATTAAAAAGGCGACTAAGAAAGAGATAAGACGACTCATGAAACTCATAGTTGCTCGCTATTTGCTCGATTTTAGGAAGGATTACTCGTTACTATATCATTGATATCACGAAGTCAGGAAAACAAAACCGTTTGACCCTTTTAATAAATGGGGTCATCAAGTAAAATTCTGGCCTTATTTGTATTTTCGATTCAGAGAACCCACATTACATGTCCTTGCTTGCTATTGGAATTAATCACAATACAGCTTCGGTTGAATTGCGTGAAAAAGTGGCTTTTGGTCCTGATAAATTATCAGAAGCACTAAAACAACTAGGCGCAAATTCAAATGTTAACGGTAGTGTTATCCTTTCTACCTGCAACCGTACCGAGATTTACTGTGACGTGAAACAAGGCAGTAAAAGTAAGGTTATTGATTGGCTTTCTCAATTTCACCAAGTAAGCCCTGAAGAGCTTAAACCAAGCTTATATACCCACGAAGAGCAAACCGCCATTAAACACCTGATGCGTGTTTCTTGCGGCTTGGATTCTTTGGTATTGGGTGAGCCTCAGATTCTTGGTCAAGTAAAGCAAGCGTATTCTGATGCTCGTGAATACAAATCTGTCGATTCGTCGATGGAAAAACTGTTCCAAAAAGCATTTTCCGTTGCCAAAAGAGTGAGAACGGAAACTGATATTGGCGGCAATGCCGTGTCAGTCGCTTATGCGGCATGCACTTTGGCGAAACACATTTTCGAATCGTTAGCGGATTCAACCGTGTTGCTTGTTGGTGCTGGTGAGACAATTGAACTGGTTGCTAAGCATTTAGCCGCAAATGGTTGTGAACGCATTATTGTGGCTAACCGTACCCGTGAAAGGGCGTTAGGGTTAGCCGAGCAGTTTGGCGCTCAAGTGATTAGTCTGCCAGAAATCCCAGAACATCTCGCTAAAGCAGATATCGTGATCAGTTCGACGGCGAGTCCTCTACCTATTATTGGTAAAGGTATGGTCGAAACTGCACTGAAAGCGAGACGTTTCCAGCCGATGTTACTGGTGGATATTGCCGTACCAAGAGATATTGAATCTCAAGTCGGTGACTTAAGTGATGCGTACCTGTATTCCGTTGATGATTTGCAGTCCATTGTCGAAAGCAATATTGAGCAGCGCAAAGTCGAAGCCATTCAGGCTGAAGCTATTGTGAGTGAAGAAAGTGCTTTGTTTATGACTTGGATGCGTTCGTTGCAGGCCGTAGATAGTATCCGAGAATACCGCAAATCTTCCAATGACATCCGAGAAGACCTGCTACAAAAAAGTTTACAATCACTGGCTGCGGGTAACGATCCAGAGCGAGTGCTACTAGAGCTTAGTAATAAGCTGACCAACCGGCTTATTCATGCCCCGACCCGTGCATTGCAAAGTGCGGCCGAACAGGGCGAGCCAGCAAAATTAACGGTAATTAGACAAAGCTTAGGTCTTGATGACCTGCCATAATTACCTTTGCCGTAAAAGAAAGCCCAATTTAAGAAAACCTAACTTAAGAAAGAATGTATGAAAGCGTCGATTTTAGTAAAGCTTGAAACTCTCGTTGAGCGTTATGAAGAAGTTCAACACCTGCTTGGTGATCCAGATGTAATTGGTGATCAAGATAAATTCCGCGCTCTTTCGAAAGAGTATTCTCAACTGGAAGAAGTGACTAAGTGCTTCCAGTCATACCAGCAAGCTCAAGAAGATTTAGTGGCTGCTGAAGAAATGGCTAACGAAGATGACGCAGAAATGCGAGAAATGGCGCAAGAAGAGATTAAGGACGCAAAAGAGACGATCGAACGTCTTACTGACGAACTTCAAATCTTGCTTTTACCTAAGGATCCAAATGACGAGCGCAACTGTTTCCTTGAAATTCGTGCGGGTGCGGGCGGTGATGAAGCCGGTATTTTCGCGGGTAACTTATTCCGTATGTACTCTAAGTTTGCTGAGAAGAAAGGTTGGCGCGTTGAAGTAATGAGCTGCAACGAGTCTGAGCAAGGCGGCTATAAAGAAATGATCGCGAAAATCAGTGGCGACAGTGTTTACGGTACCATGAAGTTTGAATCTGGTGGTCACCGTGTTCAGCGCGTACCTGAAACTGAATCTCAAGGTCGTGTACACACATCTGCATGTACTGTTGCGATTATGCCAGAAATCCCAGAAGCTGATTTGCCAGAAATTAAAGCTGCTGACCTTAAGATCGATACCTTCCGTGCATCAGGTGCGGGTGGCCAGCACGTTAACACGACAGACTCTGCTATTCGTATTACTCACTTGCCAACGGGTACCGTTGTAGAGTGTCAGGACGAACGTTCTCAACATAAAAACAAAGCGAAAGCGATGTCTGTACTTGCTGCGCGTATTGTACAAGCCGAAGAAGAGCGTCGTGCTGCAGAAGTGTCTGATACACGTCGTAACTTACTAGGTTCAGGTGACCGTAGTGACCGTATTCGCACATACAATTACCCGCAGGGCCGTGTGTCAGACCACCGTATTAACCTTACTCTTTACCGTCTAACAGAAGTGCTAGAAGGTGATCTACAGAGTTTGGTCGATCCTGTTGTTCAAGAACATCAAGCTGACCAACTCGCTGCGCTAGCAGACAACAACTAAATGAGTGAGCTTCCGAGTGTAGAATCTGCACTGGATACCGCAATCAAACAACTTGAAGAGAGTGGCAGTGATTCGCCCTCTCTTGATGCTGCGGTATTGCTTTGCCACGCGCTGCAAAAGCCACGTTCCTATCTATTTACATGGCCAGAAAAAAAGCTAGATAACGAGCAATATGATCGTTTCAGCCAGTTGCTGGTTAGACGAATTTCAGGTGAGCCAGTTGCTTACATTATCGGTGAGCGCGAGTTTTGGTCTTTACCACTTAAAGTATCCCCAACCACGCTTATCCCTCGCCCTGATACCGAGCGTTTAGTTGAAGTTGCGTTAGATAAAACCTATCAGCAAGACGGCAAAATACTCGATTTAGGTACAGGGACAGGTGCGATTGCATTGGCTTTGGCTTCAGAGATGCCCAAAAGAGAAGTGATCGGCATTGACCTCAAGCAAGAGGCTCAATCACTTGCGACCGAAAATGCTCGTCAGTTAGGTATTTCCAATGCGATATTTTATTCCGGCAGCTGGTTTGAACCTTTAGTTACTGGCACAAAGTTTGCCTTAATCGTGTCGAACCCTCCTTATATTGACGCTAATGACCCGCACCTTGTCGAAGGTGATGTTCGCTTTGAACCGAAAAGTGCGTTGGTTGCCGACGATAATGGCCTAGCGGATATCAAGCATATCGCTGAAAATGCGATTGGCTTTCTGGAGAATGAAGGCTGGCTTATGTTTGAGCATGGGTATGACCAAGGTGAATTAGTAAGAGAAATTTTAGCGTCATTTGGGTATCAACAAGTGGCTACAGAAAAGGACTATGGTGGAAACGACCGAGTGACACTTGGCCAGTTTTACCATCAACAATAGAGAGAACTTCATGTACGAAGGTATTAAACATTTACACCTACTGACTATCGCAATCAGTGCCACTTTGTTGTCTGTTCGTTATGCATTAATGATGATGGATTCCAAACTGCTCGATAAAAAGTTTTTCAAAGTGTTCCCGCATATTAACGATACGGTGCTTCTGCTTTCTGGTATCACTTTAGTGATGATCACGCAGTTTTATCCGTTTACTCCTCAAGGTATGTGGCTGACGGAAAAACTCACCTCGGTGCTGGCATACATTGCGTTAGGCTTCTTTGCTCTTAAGTTGGGTAAAAATAAACTGTCTAGAACGTTTGCGTTTCTTGGCGCTCTAGGCTGGCTAGGTATTGCCGGCAAAGTAGCCGTGACGAAAATCCCAATGTTTTTGGGCTAATTACATTTAAAAAATTTGATAGAAGTTAAGGTAGGAAAAGCATAAATGCTTGAGTTATGTGATGAAGACTTTGATGCAATGGAGCTTGCTGAAGGAGCATTGGTCCTAAATCGGGCCGTGAATCCAGAAACAAATGTAAGCTGGGCAGAGCAAGAACTCGAGCGATTGTTTAAAGAAGCTGAATTGGCGCTGGTCCACGAGTTGGACGAGAAGCAAAAGTTTGAATCATTCTTACGCTTGTTCTACCACGATTGGGCATTTGTCGGTGACCAAGAAGCCTACTTCGATTCAAGCAACGGCTTTCTAGATAAAGTTCTAGAGCGCCGTAAAGGGATCCCAGTAAGCTTAGGGGCGCTGCTGCTGTACTTTGGCCGTAAGCTAGGGTTCCCTGTTGCCGGTATTACGTTTCCAACCCAATTCATTGTCCAAGTGAACTGGTATGGCGAGAAGCCGTTGTATATCAACCCATTTAACGGTGAATACGTATCGGAGCATATTCTGAAAGCCTGGTTGATTGGGAGTAAAGGCCCATTAGCAACGCTAAAACCTGAGCATTTAGAAGCGACGGATAACCCAACCGTGATTGGCCGTTGGTTGGCGTTGCTGAAAAGTGCCTTACTTCGCGAGGAGCGCTATACTTTAGCGCTGCGATGCACGGATCTCGCGTTAACCTTTGTGCCAGATGATCCATACGAAATTCGCGATCGTGGGTTCATCTACCAACAGTTAGACTGCCATCAAGTCGCACTGAATGATTACCAGTATTTCATCGATCAATGCCCTGATGACCCAGCGTCGGAGCTGTTGCAAAATCAAGTTAAAGCCATGAGTGAAAGTTCAGTCACTGTCCACTAAGTGTCTGAGTGTCATTCATCGCATTGAAAACAAATAAGAGAGAAAATAATGGAACAGAAAATAGTTCAGATTGGTGACATTCCAGTTGCCAACGATAAGCCTTTCACATTGTTTGCTGGCATGAACGTTCTAGAATCTCGCGACCTAGCTATGCAGATCTGTGAGCACTATGTGAAAGTGACTGAAAAGCTAGGCATCCCATACGTATTTAAGGCTTCTTTCGATAAAGCGAATCGTAGCTCTGTACACTCTTACCGTGGCCCTGGTCTTGAAGAGGGTATGAAGATCTTTCAAGAATTGAAAGATACATTTGGCGTGAAAATCATCACAGATGTCCACACTGAAGCGCAAGCTCAGCCAGTAGCGGATGTTGTAGATGTGATTCAGTTGCCTGCATTTTTGGCTCGTCAAACTGATTTAGTTGAAGCGATGGCAAAAACGGGTGCGGTTATCAACGTTAAAAAACCTCAGTTCATGAGCCCTGGTCAAGTGGGTAACATTGTTGAGAAGTTTGCTGAATGTGGTAACGAAAACATCATTCTATGTGAGCGTGGCTCGTGCCACGGTTACGACAACCTTGTTGTTGATATGCTTGGTTTTGGCGTAATGAAAAATGCGTCTAAAGGCAGCCCAATTATCTTTGACGTAACGCACTCGCTGCAAATGCGCGACCCTTCTGGTGCGGCATCTGGTGGTCGTCGTGAGCAAACGGTTGAGCTAGCGAAAGCTGGTCTAGCAACGGGTATTGCAGGTCTATTCATCGAAGCGCATCCAAACCCGGATCAAGCTCGTTGTGATGGTCCATCGGCTTTACCACTAGACAAGCTCGAGCCTTTCCTAGCTCAAATGAAAGCGCTTGATGATCTTATCAAAGGCTTTGATAGTATCGATATTAAGTAGATTTTCTTCGAAAATATACACAAAAGGCTGACATGAATATGTTAGCCTTTTTTGATCTCGTCTGCCTTTTATTCCCAGATATGTTGAGTTAGTGCAATCCCTCACACTTTACTCAAATACACTCACTTCACAGTAAAACGATTGCTTGTGATCTATTGGAATTTGATATGAAAGATCCTCATTTCGTTACACATTCTTTACTAATTTAAGGTGATCTAGGCGACATAAATATGAAATCATCCTGTCACCTAAACTAGGTTAATTTAAACTAGTTCAAGTTTTATCGGTTAAACAGCGCCTTAAAGTGCGCTGATCTTGATAACTATTACCGATAATGAAAAGCAGTGGATCCCCAACAGTTCAAAGGTATGACAATGAAGCAAGGCCTTATTCTTAAAACAACGCTCAGCGCAGCGATTCTTGCGACTCTAGCGGGTTGTGCAACAGCACCTCAGCATGAGTGGGAAGCGGACAAAACTTATAAGCTGACAGTTCTTCACACCAATGACCACCACGGTCGTTTTTGGCAAAACAAATACGGCGAGTACGGCATGGCTGCTCGTAAGACGTTAATCGACGAGCTACGTGCAGAGATCGAAGCCGAGGGTGGCAGCTCACTGCTTCTTTCTGGTGGTGATATCAACACCGGTGTACCTGAATCAGATCTTCAAGATGCAGAACCAGATTTCAAAGGTATGAGCAAGATTGGTTACGATGCGATGGCACTGGGTAACCACGAATTCGACAATCCGCTAGAAGTGCTATTTAAGCAGAAAGAGTGGGCTAACTTCCCGATGTTGTCGGCAAACATCTATGATAAAGAGACTGGCGAGCGTATGTTCCAGCCTTACGAGATGTTTAACAAGCAAGGCATCAAGATTGCTGTTATTGGTCTAACGACTGAAGACACGCAGAAAATCGGTAATCCAGAGTTTATCGGTGGCATTGATTTCCGTGATCCAAAAGAAGAAGCGAAAAAGCTGATTGCCGAGCTAGAAAAGACTGAAAAACCTGACCTGATTTTCGCGGTTACTCACATGGGCCACTACGAAGATGGTAAGCGCGGCGTGAATGCTCCGGGTGATGTAGCGCTTGCTCGTTACCTAGACGAAGGTTCTCTAGATATGATCGTTGGTGGTCACTCTCAAGAGCCAGTTTGTATGGAAGCACCGAACGTTGTGAAGAAGAACTTCAAGCCTTCTGATGAGTGTAAGCCAGATGTACAAAACGGTACTTACATCGTTCAGGCGCACGAATGGGGTAAATACGTAGGTCGTGCTGATTACGAATTCCGTAACGGTGAACTAGAAATGGTGAGCTACGATCTGATCCCAGTAAACTTGAAGAAGAAAGTTAAAATCGATGGTAAGAAACAGCGCGTTCTTATTGAAGATGAGATCAAGCAAGACGAAGCACTACTTGAGTTCCTACGTCCTTATCAAGAGCAAGGTCAAGCTCAGCTTAACGTTAAGATTGCAGAGACTAACGGTAAGCTAGAAGGCGACCGTAATGTTGTTCGTTTCCAACAGACCAACCTTGGTCGCTTGATCGCAACGGCTCACATGGAGCGTGCAAAAGCCGACTTTGCAGTTATGAACTCTGGTGGTGTGCGTGACTCGATTGAAGGCGGTGACGTTACTTACAAAGATGTACTGACAGTACAGCCTTTTGCTAACATCCTGACTTACACAGATATGACTGGTGCTGAAGTACTAGACTACCTAAACGTTGTTGCAACCAAGCCGGTTGATTCAGGTGCATACGCTCAGTTCGCTGGTATCTCTATGACGGTGGCTAATGGTGAAGTATCTAACGTATTCATCGGTGGTAAACAGCTTCGTTTAGACGAAACTTACCGTTTCACTGTACCGAGCTACAACGCAGCAGGTGGCGACGGTTACCCTAAACTAACGGGTCACCCTGGTCACGTAAACACAGGTTTCGTTGATGCAGAAGTGTTGAAAGAGTACCTAGAAGCGAATAGCCCAGTTGATGTAAACCAATATGCTCCATCAGGCGAGATGGTTTACAAGTAAGTTGACGACAACTCATAAAACTCCTTAATCTAAAGCGCTGTCATTCAAAAGATGACGGCGCTTTTTTGTTTGTGTCCTTGTTGGAGCTTAAGGAGAGCAAAATGACACCGGCTATTAATCTCGCGAAGAAGAAAAAAGTCACTCACCACATTCATCAGTATGAGCACGATCCTAGAGCGGCAAGTTTTGGGCTTGAAGCGGTTGAGGCATTGGGACAAGATCCAGCACGCGTGTTCAAAACGTTATTGTTTTGCGTTAATGGTGAACCAAAGAATTTGGCCGTTGCAGTCATTCCGGTGGATCAGAAGCTGAACTTGAAACAAGCGGCGAAAGCGGCAAAAGCGAAAAAAGCGGATATGGCTGATCCAGATATCGCCCAAAAGACAACCGGTTATGTTGTTGGAGGTATTAGCCCGTTAGGACAAAAAAAGGCATTGCCGACATTTATCCACGAAAGCGCGTTAACACAGGACATGATATGTGTGAGTGCAGGTAAGCGTGGATTGGAGATTGAGTTGGCAGCGAATGACCTTGCAGCGTTGACGAGAGGTCAGTTTGTTCCGTTATGTGGCTAGAGGTGCGAAAGGTCAACAGACCCTAATTACCCGCAAACAAAAAGGCTGATCCGCAAAGATCAGCCTTTTACATCTAGGGTATGTTCACATCTTGGCTAAGACACTATTTCGCTTCGTCTTCCATTTGCGCGTTGTCTACTACGTGGTTTTCACCTAAATCTTTCGGCAAGATTAGGTTAAGCAGAATAGCAACGATACCACATAGGCTAACGCCTTGAAGGCTGAATTCGCCAATACCAAATGCCATACCTCCGATACCAAACACCAATGTAATGGCGACGATAACTAGGTTGCGTGACTTGTGCAGGTCAACGTTGTTTTTAATTAGAGTGTTAAGGCCAACGGTCGCAATTGAACCGAATAGTAAAATCATAATGCCGCCCATAACTGGCATTGGGATCGTTTGCAGTACAGCGCCTAGCTTACCTACCAAAGCAAGTACAATCGCACTTACCGCTGCCCATGTCATGATAACAGGGTTAAATGCCTTGGTTAGCATTACAGCACCGGTCACTTCTGAATAAGTGGTGTTTGGCGGGGCGCCAACCATTGAAGCAGCGATAGTCGCCACACCATCACCAGTAATGGTACGGTGCAGACCTGGCTTTTTGATGTAGTTTTTGCCGGTCACATTGGAGATGGCTAGCATGTCGCCAACGTGTTCTACAGCAGGCGCGATGGCAACCGGGATCATGAACAAGATTGCATTGATATTGAATTCCGGTGTCGTAAAGTTCGGTAGCGCAAACCAAGCAGCTTCTTTCACAGGTGTGAAGTCAACAATGCCGTAGCCAAGGCTTAAACAGTAGCCCACAACAATACCGCCTAAAATAGGAGTCAGTTTTAAAAAGCCTTTGGCGAACACGCTCAATATGATGGTGGTAAGCAACGAAGCAATCGAGATCACAAGCGATGCATTTGCGTCGATGACTTGTGAACCATCTACCATGCCCAACGCCATGTTTACCGCGACTGGCGCTAAGCCTAAGCCAATCACCATAATGACAGGGCCAACGACAACTGGCGGAAGTAATTTATGAATGATTTCTACGCCGCGGACTTTGATTAATGCGCCCATTGCGACATAAACACAACCAGCTGCCATTAAGCCACCCATAGTGGCAGGTACGCCCCAAGTTTGAACACCGTAAAGTATAGGGGCAATGAAAGCGAAAGAAGAGGCGAGGAAAATAGGCACACTACGACGAGTAACTAATTGGAAAAGAAGCGTACCGACACCAGCACCAAAGAGTGCCACACTCGGGTCGAGGCCGGTTAGAAGTGGTACCAGCACCAATGCGCCGAAAGCAACAAATAGCATTTGCGCTCCCTGAATAGCATTTTTCATATCATTTCCCTGTTCAATAAATAAAATTCGCGGGATTTTATCACTTTGGCAAACGTTTGCAATGTAACCTAGGTCAAATAAATTATCGGTTTTCAATCTAAGATATGGATGTTCGAGACGCTAGACATGAATTCTGACCGTAACTTGAAGTGCATTCCTTGCTCAGGATTGGATAGTTGCTTATCATCAACACTCGAAAACACTATATTTTGCAAAGCCCTGTCTTCGCCCAATACTATCTAGGAAACGTATGCGCAATATCGCTCTGTTATTACTGGGGTTAATTACTATCCCTGCTCACGCCTTAACTAAAGTAGATTTATATCGCTCTGAAGTAGTGCTCGAACAAGAGCAGAAAGACGCAGACGCTAAGGCGCGTATTGAAGGCATGAAGCAAGTGATTGTTCGTGCTTCTGGTGACACCGATGCCATCAATAATGAAGTGATCGTCAAAGCATTGAATCAGTCTTCACAGTACGTCACTCAGCTTAGCTATGGGCGCTCGGGTGAGTCTCAGACTCTGCAAATGGGATTCAGTGCTCCTCATATTCGCTCGTTGCTGAGTCAGGCTCAGTTACCATTTTGGCCTGAGAACCGAGCAAATTTGCTAGTTTGGCTGGTGGAAGATTCTAATTTTGATAGAAATATTTCGTGGGAGCATTCTGGCACTCCATTGCTTAACGCGATCAAAACAAGTGCCGAGCAACGTGGTTTGCCGCTGACATTGCCAGTTGGTGACTTCGATGACATCAGCGGAATTGCCGTATCGGATCTGTGGGGTGGTTTCGTTCAGCCACTCAGTGCGGCGAGCCAGCGTTATCCTGCCGATGCTGTGTTAGTCGTTCGTGCTCAAGGGAACAATTTACGTTGGACTTTGTACGACCAGAATCCGTCGACGATGCAAACCAGTACTAAAGTTCCTGTGACGGGAAGTAGCTCTGGCCAATCGGCGGCGGCAGACATGGTTGCTGATTTAGCAGACTACTATGCGAAAAAGAATGCGGTAGTTGTAGCGAGTGAATCGTCTGAAACTGTAAAAGCAGAGTTTACTATGATTAACGATGCGGCGGATTTCTTCGAACTTGAAAACAAGTTGAAGGCACTAAGCTCGGTTGCTTCGCTTGATATTCTTAAGATTCAAGGTTCATCTGTGTTGTTCAATGTTCACTTACTGGCGTCAGAGGAAGATTTTGAGCACGAAGTACTTCGTATGGGCAAAGTTATCAAAGTTGAGCCACAAGACGTAGCCGTACCTGTACAACTGCCAGAAACTGAGCAGCCACCAGTTCCTGTTAACCTACCAGAAAATGCAGAGCCGACCACACTACCAGAAGTGGATACAGTTGAGTCTCAAACCACAGATGCTCAAAACGTAACGGTGAGCACAGCAGATGGCAGCGTGGTGAATGCTACTGAACCGTTAGAGGTTGCAGAGACTGAACCACTAGAGCCTGTTGATACAACACTTAATTTTGAGTGGCAGTAAAACGGTACAAATAAAAAGCCCTTCAACTGAAGGGCTTTTTTAATGTGATTTTGTGCCTAGCTTCGAGCTAAGCTACTGCTACTGGTCGAAGCGAGCTTTTTCCTGCTTTTCCACTTCTGAAAGTCTTTTCAGCTTTAAGCCGAGTTCTTTACCGCGAGAGCGTGCATACAGAATGTTGCCGGCGAACGCGACGGACGTGAGCACTAGTTCCACCAATGCCAACATTCTTTCCCCACCATCGACATACAAAATGGTCAACGCGTGTAGAAAGTAAAGCATCAGGACAAAATTCGCCCAAGCGTGAGTATAAGGTTTCCCTGCTAGGATTCCCGGTAGTGGAAGAAGCAACGGGATGCACCATGCAATCGCAAGGGTGATGTTACTGACATGTGGATGCGGAGACAGCGTCCATTGCCACAGTGCGACCCATACTAATAAAGCTAAGTTACCAAACAATGCCAGTAAGCGAAATTGCTTAGTTCGAGATGTCGTTTCCATAGTGAATCTCACTGTTTAAGTTTTAGGGCGGTCGCCGCTAATCTGGCACCAAGTGCCCGTGCTAATTCGGCTTCGTCGCGCTCGAGTGCTGAATTGTGTTCGGAGGCAACGCTGGTGGCTCCGTATGGAGTCCCTCCCGCTCGGGTTGTATGTAAAGCCGGTTCAGAATAGGGGATACCCAATACCATCATTCCATGGTGGAGTAACGGTAACATCATCGTTTGTAGGGTGGTTTCTTGGCCGCCATGCATACTGGATGATGAAGTAAAGACGCACGCAGGTTTATCGATCAGATCACCTTTAACCCACAGCGTGGTGGTTTGATCCCAGAAGTGCTTCAGCGGTGCAGCCATATTGCCAAACCACACAGGGCTGCCCATCGCCAGCCCATCACAATTGGCCAGTTCTTCAAACGTGACGACTGGTTCACTGGCATCACTAGAGTGAGAAGTCAGATCTTCGACGGTTCTGAGTACGGCTTCGCAGCCTGGCTGTGATTCAATACCGCGCGCAATTTGTCGCGCGATCGCTTGAGTCGAGCCATGTCGGCTGTAATACAGTACGAGTAGCTTACACATTAGAGAATGTCTAGAACTTGCTCTGGTGGACGACCATGCTTTGCTTTGCCGTTAGCGATAACAATTGGGCGCTCTACAAGCTTTGGATTTTCTGCCATTGCTTGGAATAACTCTTCGTCAGAAGCTTCTGCGAGGTTCAGTTCTTTGTAAATAGCTTCTTTAGTGCGCATCATGCCGCGAACAGCGTCTAGCTCTAACTGGCCGAAAATGGTTTTAAGTTGCTCGACATTAAGTGGTGTATCTAGGTACTTAATGATTTCTGGTGTAATGCCTTTTTCTTCAAGTAACGCAAGAGTTTGACGGCTTTTTGAGCATTTTGGGTTGTGATAAATCACGACTGACATAGTGTTCTCCACTGCTGTATTTTTTATTGGAGTGATAAGAATCGATCTCTTTGGACCATAAGTTGGTCGATACGTGCATCGTATCGAGCTTGTTTCAAACTCCCAAGTTCAGCGATTTGGCTTGCTTGAGAGTAATATTGAATCGCTTTGTTCCAGTTTGCCTTCAGAGCCAGTATCTCTGCTCGAGCTGCTAAATCTTCATCTCCTCGAGCAAGTGCAATATTGGCTTCCGACAGTAAATGCCACCCATTGATATCGTTCGGGTTGTCGTGTGTATAGCGTTGTAACACTCGAATTGCATCTTCGTATTTATCTTGTTTCAGCAACACGTTGGCATAGTTAATGGTTAATACTGGGTTACTCGGCTTAGAGGACAGCGCTTTTTCTAGCATGGTTTGCGCGGTACTTGCTTCTTTTTTTGCAATGTATAAATCAGATAGCGCATCTAGATAGAAGTTATTGGCTGGGTCCTGCTTGCTTAATTCAAGTAAGATTGGCTCTGCTTGGTCGAGCTTTTTAGTGTCCAAATACACCAACGCTTTGCCGTATTGGAATGCTGGAACAAGTTCGGGTTTGGCTTTCTTTTCTGTACGATCTAACCAATCCAATGCTGCTTCACTCTCGATGCCGGCATATCGAGCAACGATTCTGGCGCGTGCTAAGTGGTAATCCAAGGCTGGTTGGATTCGCATCGGAGGGTAGTGCCTTGCGCGCTCACGGCTGTCGGTAATACGATCTTCTGGTAATGGGTGAGTCAGCAACATTGGTGGTGGTTTGCTTGCGTAACGGTATTCATCGGCTAAACGGCCAAAGAAACGTGGCATAGCTTTAACATCGAACCCTGCTTTGGCTAATGTTGCGATACCGAAGCGGTCTGCTTCTTTCTCATTACTGCGGGTATAGTTAATTTGGCTTTGCATGCTGCCGGCGGTGGCCGCGGTTATTGCCGCCATACCGGCTTCTGGAGAAGCAATAGCAAGCAGCAGAGAACCTGCCAACGCAGCGATGGTAGCAGGAGAGCGACGCGCTTGATCTTCCATGCTTCGAGCCAAGTGCCTTTGCGTTACGTGCGCAATTTCGTGGGCAACAACAGAGGCTAGTTCACTCTCACTTTGCGCATGTAAAAACAGACCAGAGTGTAGGGCGACATATCCGCCAAAAAACGCGAATGCGTTGATGTTGCGATCGCGAATCATGAAGAAGGTAAAAGGCGTTTTTACGTCGTTTGCGTTAGCGACCAGTCTATGACCTAAGTTATCGATATATTCGTTCAGAACTGGGTCATTGACGATGGGTTGGCTGTTACGGAGCATACGCATGTACGCATCACCATAGATTAATTCTTGGTCTATGGTTAGAGTTCCTCCCGCTGTGGTGCCAATATCAGGTAATTCAATATCGTTGGCGACAGACAGCGTCGGACTGGCAATCGCAGCGGCAACACAAAGGCAGACAAGGGAACGAGCGCGTTTAAACATATTGGCTAGTGATACTCCGTATTCATATTCTGTATAGACACTTTAGAAGTGGTTTGGTTTCCGTAATCAGGCAAGTTTATGATTTTGAGTGAATTGTAGCGGTGTACGTCTTCCATTTCGATAACTACCGTGTCAAATATTTGTGATCACGTATATTTGGCACTAGAAGGGTTATCACATCAACAGAAACATAACTTGAGTTTGTTTGGTACGTAAAACTCTATACAATGACCCTCCTATAATAAGCATCGAGCTAAAGAATGAAACCCAATATTCTGGATTTGCGCGAAGAGCGTTGCCCAATGGCGTTATTACTTGCGAAGCGTCACATTGCAAAGCTTTCGAACAATGAGGTTGCGACTCTCTACATCGCAGACCCAAGCTCAAAACGCGATATAGAACGCTTTCTTCAATCAAAATCTTATAAAATTGAATGTGAAGACAACTCTGAATTTTGTTCCATGCAAGTGAAAAAGGAAGCTTAGTTTAATGTTTGAAATGGTGAATCGCTGGTATAAGCGCCGTTTTTCAGACCCACACGCGGTCAGCCTAGTGGCGATTCTGCTGTTTGGGTTTATTACCATCTACTTTTTTGGCAACTTGATCGCTCCATTGTTAGTCGCGATTGTGTTGGCTTACTTACTTGAGTGGCCAGTGACTCAGCTATCGCGCTTTGGTGTGCCGCGAACCTTATCGGTTATTTTGGTGATACTGACCTTCACTAGCGTCATGATTCTTGCGGTATTTGGGCTGGTTCCGACGATTTGGCAGCAGGTCGGCAACCTCATCAACGATATCCCAAATATGTATTCTGGCTTGCAGAACTTTATTGCTACCATTCCAGAGCGATACCCTGAACTCGCTAATTTGCAAATTGTCGAGTCATTGGCAACCAATGCAAAAGACCAAGTTATTGGTATGGGAGAAAGTGTTGTTAAGGGCTCTTTAGCTTCATTGGTCAGCATCGCCACATTGGCTGTTTACCTGATTCTTGTGCCGTTGTTGGTGTTCTTCCTGCTAAAAGACAAGCAAGAGATGATCTCCATGGCGAGCGGTATCTTGCCACGCAATCGTAAGTTGGCGACGCAGGTATGGCATGAGATGAACCAACAAATCTCAAATTACATCCGTGGTAAGGTGCTCGAGATCTTAATTGTTGGTGGGGTAAGTTACGTTACTTTCGCCATTCTTGACCTACGTTACTCAGTGTTACTTGCGGTCGCCGTTGGCTTCTCTGTGTTAATCCCTTATATCGGGGCAGCAGCGGTTACTGTGCCTGTGGCGATAGTTGGTTTGTTCCAATGGGGGTTAACACCACCTTTCTATTGGCTACTGATTGCTTACGGCATTATTCAAGCGTTGGACGGTAACGTGTTGGTGCCAATTTTGTTCTCTGAAGCGGTTAACCTACACCCAGTAGCGATTATTGTTGCCGTGTTGGTGTTCGGGGGACTTTGGGGATTCTGGGGTGTGTTCTTTGCGATTCCACTCGCAACTCTAGTTAAAGCAGTATGGAATGCATTGCCAGACTACGAGGAACACAACCCCACCTAATTGCATCTTATAAGCTATTGTTAAAAAGCTCTTTTGGTTGTTAATCAAAGGAGCTTTTTTTTATATCTGACCAACTGTACTACACTACTATTGAGTAAAAAATGTGTAAAAAAAGCTCATGTTTTTTGCAAGTCAGCCGATTTAGCGTATAACGTCTCAAAAAAAATTTAACAACGATAGAAGTCGCGAGAACCCATCTTACGTGACGAACGAGGAATACTATGAAATTTATGCATAAGGTTGTAGGGGCTGCTTCTGCGCTCTTGTTAACGACCGTTGCTTTGCTGTCTATCCACCAGATTAACACTGTCGAAAAAGAAGTAGGTAAACTGGTTCAGGGGGCATTTAAAGAATTAGTTGCTGGTGTACAAAGTACCGTTGTAGCGTCAATGTCTAAAAGTCGCTCATTAGCTGAAGCGACGCAAAGTGTTGTTGAGATCGCTCCACAAGACATGGATTACATCGAGAAAGTTATTCATTCACCAACTCTAATCAATAACTTTATTTCTGTTGGTGTGGGTTACGAAACCTCGAAAGATAAGTTTATTACCAACGATGATTGGATCCCAGATGCGAGCTACGATCCTCGTACACGTCCATGGTACCAGCGTGCTAAAGCAAGCGGCTCTATGGTGATTACTGAACCATATGTCGACGCATCAACTAAAGCGGTGATTATTTCAATTGGTGTGCCAATTCGCGATCAAGGTCAGTTTGTTGGTGCGATGTTCTTCGATGTAGAGCTAACTGGACTTGCGAAACTGGTTAACGCTATTGATTTGTTTGGTGCGGGTGAAATGTTCATTACAGCGGCAGACGGAACCATCATTGCCCACCCAACCGAAAGTCTAAACGGTACTAAGTTGGCGACTGTGATGCCTAGCGTTCAAGTGCAAGCTGGTCAAAGCGAGCATGTCATTGATGACAAACCAAGCATTGTTCACATGGAACAAGTTCCAGGTGAAAACTGGTATGTGGGTGCGGTGCTGGATAAAGAAAAAGCTTACCAAGCAGTATCGGCCTTGAAACGTGATTCGATGATTTATGCTGTCCTTGCCGTTGTAGCAAGTATTGCTGTCATGGTCTTCCTACTAAACTACCTAATGAAACCTCTGGGCGTGTTAGATGCGGCAATTAAAGATGTAGCGTCTGGCCAAGGTGATTTGACTAAGCGCTTAGATACCAATACTGATCCAGAGTTTGCAGAGCTAGCGAAAGGCTTTAATACCTTTACCGAACAGCTACAACAACAGATCACGCAATCGAAAGCGATTGGTGCTGAAATTATGCGTGGGACTGAAACGACCGTACAAGGTGCCGAGCAGTCGGCGGAAGCAATGCGCAGCCAGCTACAAGAATTGGAGCAGCTTGCAACGGCTATGCATGAAATGGCAGTAACAGCGACCGAAGTAGCAAACAATGCGCAAGGTGCGGCTTCTGCAGCGAAAGATGCCGATGACGCTACCGAGGTTGGCTCTCAAGTCGTAAATGAAACTACTATTTCGATCGATAACTTGTCGGCTCGTATTGACCAAGCTGTTGAAGAAGTTCATGGCCTTGAATCTGCGACTGCGAATATTGAAACGATCTTGAAAGTGATCAACGACATCGCTGACCAAACTAACTTGCTTGCGTTGAACGCTGCAATTGAGGCGGCTCGTGCTGGTGAGTCAGGTCGCGGTTTTGCGGTGGTAGCGGATGAAGTTCGTACTTTGGCTCAACGTACTCAAGAGTCAACGACTGAAATTCGTAGCATGATTGAGCAACTGCAAGCGGGTGCGAGCTCGGTATCAGCAGCGATGAACGAAAGTAAGACAACAGCTGTGGACGCGGTAGATAAAGCTCAAGCGGCAAATGCTTCCCTGCAGCGTATTCGTGATGCAATTCAACAGATTTCCGACATGAACCTACAAATCGCTTCTGCAGCAGAAGAACAAAGCTTGGTCGCAGAAGAAATCAACAACAATACTGTGAAAATTAAAGACCTGTCGACGCAAGTGGCAGAGTCTGCTGAGAATGCAAACATTGCAATGCAAGTTCAAACTGAGAATGTGCGTGAGCAAGATGCAATTCTTAACAAGTTCATTGTTTAAATCCTTGGACGGTATTCTCGAATAAGGACGTTGTTAAATATAAAACGCCAGTCTAATGACTGGCGCTTTTGTTTTTAGATGAAGGCACAGATGTGTTATCGCTCAATTAATACAGAACGACTTCGCAATCAGTGTTGGTTTGAGACTCAATTGAAGAAAGGCAGTATCAGGTTTTGCTGATACTGCCTTTTATTTTTAGAAGCAACTATACTTTTATTGATAAACCACTAAGTGCGCCAACAAATTGAAGAAAAATGACTTTAGAGATTTGTTATCAGGTCGATACAAAGTGCGAAGAATAACAATAATAAATGGCATATATATTAATCGAGGGAATCTATGAAATTTAGTCAGAAAATAGTTGCTGCATCTTCTGTCTTGCTACTTGTGACGGTGTCGTTACTTACTGCTAAGCAGTACTTCACTATGCAAGCTGAAGTGAAGAAACAAGTTGAATCCAGTGTGACAGAAATTGTGAATGGAGTGCGCGATACCGTCTCTTCAGAGATTGAAGGTCGAAAGTCAATTGCTGCTTACTCAACGAGTATGTTAGAGCTTGACCTTTCACCAAACAAAATTCGAGATGTAATTTCAAGACCTGTTGTTAAAGATACATTTTTACTTGCAGGAATAGGGTTTGAGAACGATGGTTCACATGTTAGTAATGACCCTAGCTGGGACCCAGGTGCAAGCTGGGATCCACGTGCCCGCCCGTGGTATATCGATGCAAAAAATGCAGGCAAATTGATCATCACCGCTCCTTATGCAGACTCTGCCACCAATGAAATATTGGTTTCTATAGCGACTCCGGTGCGAGATGCAGGTAAGTTTGTCGGAGCAATTTTCTATGACGTTAGCCTCGCTGGACTTGCAGATATCGTAAATAAGGTGAGTTTGTTTGATGCAGGGTACGTGTTTATTGTTTCTGGGGACGGAACAACGATAGCTCACCCTGACAAAGAAAAGAATGGTAAGCCGCTAAGCAGCTACATGCCCAATGCGGAAATTAAAGATAGTACACAGCATATGGAGCTGGATGGTGATTCCTATACGTTGAACTTTGCTGTAGTTCCAGGTGAAGACTGGTATGTGGGCGTCATTCTCGACGAAAGTATTGCTTACCAGTCAGTGAACGATTTACGAAGTAGCTCGATTGTTTACACCATTATTGCAGTGGTTATCAGTGTCGTCATATTGCTTGTATTGATTCGTTCTCTTATGCGCCCTCTTGGGACACTTAATGACGCCATTCAGGACGTAGCATCAGGTCAGGGCGATCTAACTAAACGTTTAGACACTAATACAGACGCAGAGTTTGCCGAGTTAGCCAAAGGCTTTAATACCTTTACAGAAACACTTCAGCAGCAAATTACTCAATCCAAAGCGATTGGTGCTGAGATTATGCGCGGTACTGAGGCAACCGTTCAGGGGGCGGAGCAATCAGCGGAAGCGATGCGCAGTCAGCTACATGAGTTGGAACAATTAGCGACGGCAATGCATGAGATGTCGGTGACGGCAACTGAAGTTGCAAACAATGCTCAAGGTGCAGCTTCTGCTGCGAAAGATGCCGATGACGCGACTGAAATGGGTTCTCAAGTCGTTAATGAAACCACGATTTCGATTGATAACCTTTCTGCACGTATCGACCAAGCTGTTGAAGAAGTTCATGGGCTAGAGTCAGCGACAGCGAACATTGAAACGATCTTGAAAGTCATCAACGACATCGCCGATCAAACCAACTTGCTTGCGTTGAATGCTGCGATTGAGGCAGCGCGTGCTGGTGAGTCAGGCCGAGGCTTTGCGGTAGTTGCAGACGAAGTTCGTACTTTGGCGCAACGTACTCAAGAGTCAACGACTGAAATTCGAAGCATGATTGAGCAGTTACAAGCGGGCGCAAGCTCGGTCTCGGCGGCGATGAACGAGAGCAAAACAACAGCGGTTGATGCGGTAGATAAAGCTCAAGCGGCAAACGCTTCTTTACAGCGTATCCGAGATTCAATCCAACAGATTTCAGACATGAACCTACAGATTGCTTCTGCAGCTGAAGAGCAGAGCTTGGTAGCGGAAGAGATCAACAACAATACGGTGAAGATCAAAGACCTATCGACTCAAGTGGCGGATTCTGCAGAGAACGCAAACATAGCGATGCAAGTTCAAACTGAAAACGTCCGTGAGCAAGACGCGATTCTGAACAAGTTTATCGTTTAGAGCTTGAATAGTATTATTGAACCGGATTGCCACTAAACTAAAAAGCGCCAGTCTAATGACTGGCGCTTTTATTTCAGCTCTAAACGACCTACTTTAGTAGTTGGTCATCATTCGGTTAGGCTTGCCTGTAACTATGCCCATATTAAATGATCTCTTGATTTTTAGCGAAGTCAAAGAGCACAAATAACATGGGTAGAAACATTAAGCTTCCACGTATTTTGAAGATGTCAATATCACATAGTGTGGACGCCAGAAATACCGTTCTAGGATCTTTAGAACAATGTAGGAAAAGAAGTATACCGGTGTATTAATGATTTACTAATCAACTTGGATGTGAAGTTGTTGAGTTGAAGGTAGAGGTTGATTAAGTGCGCTTAGTAGTAAAAGTTTCACCAAGTTATCCATAACCAAGTTGATGGGCGTATTGAAAGGTAAAATAGCCTTAAAACTCTTCAGTAAGTTTCCATATTTGAGGAAAAAGAAGCTTTGGGATAATCACTTTTGGCAACAGGGCTATTTTGTCGATGGCGTAGGAATTAATGAAGAAATCATTCGACGTTACGTGAGGCATCAGGAGAAGAAAGAGCGCGTGAAGCAACAACAATTAGCACTAGACTAAACAAAGGCTCCCTTTTAGGGGAAGCACACACAGCCACCTTTTTTGAAGTTGGTAATTTACTTAAAATCATTGAAAACGTGCTCAATCACACCTTCTTCACTGATTAGGAAACTGATGCGGTGTCAACCGAAAAATATTCGCCCAAGTCATTTGGATAAATTAAAATACACAAGCTTTGGGCACTATCTATAAACCACGTTTATGTTATCAACCTAGTAGATATTTTTGGAACGACCTTAACGATAGGAATTTGCATTACTTTTAGTCACATGAGTTTCCTCGAATTCTTTGTGAGAGAACTCGTATAAAACGCGTGGGTTCTGGTCTTTATTGTCACAAACCGTTTGGCAAAAACAGACGTCATGCTCATTTGCCACGGTGTTTGTGATAACATAGTAAGCTGTTTATGAAACTCTATGATACAATACTTACCTCTACAATGATATGCTCCCCTTTTGAATGAAACCTATGAAGAATTATATATATATATTAATTATTTTTATTGCTTTAATTTCTATTAATCCATTAAAAGAAATTTTTAGCGGGGTATCAATATACTTATACAGCTTAAATTTATTCTTTTTGTGGTCATCCTTAATTGTTTTATTTAAAAGCAATAAGTCAAAGCAACTAGTTTTAATGTCATCTGTTATATCTTTCTTTTTTATTTATGCTTATTCGAAAAGTATAAGTTCGAATGTAAATATTGATTTTGTTATTTTTGTAACATCTTCATTAGCATTTCTATGCGTAATAAGTTGTTTGCTTATGTCGCTTGAAAAGCCATACTCAATAGTTAAGTTTCCTATGCTGTTGATATATATATTTATCTCAATTATTTCAATATTTCTTGTTGGATACTATAAAACTTCAGGTGTGATAAATACAGATGGGGTTTATGCGATACTTCAATCAAACATAGGTGAGTCTATAAGCTTTGTTGTTGATAATATTAATGTTGGCTATCTTATTTTCTTAATATTATCGTTTATTACTTTTGTATTTTTTGTTACGATAATATTTAAAGTTAGGTCTCATACGGTTGACAGTAAAGTTAAAATACTGTTGATAATTGTTTTCTCCCTGTTTATGAGTATGTCTTATAATAAAGAGACATTAAAAGATATTAGAGTTATTAAGTCGTACTATGATATGTATCATAAGGAACTTTCTTTATTCGAATCTGCTAGGGAAAAATTTTCAGTCGCCTCTTTCGATGCTACATCATCAAGTGAGCCTGAATTACATGTGGTCGTTATTGGTGAAGCATTGGCCAGGTATAATATGTCATCCTATGGCTATGCTTCAGAAACAACGCCGTGGATAAGTTCCTCTGATGGTATTGTTTACACACAAGCTTATTCAAATCATACACATACAATGCCTTCTTTGTCCTTAGCTTTGACGAGTTCTAATCAGTACAACAGTAAGAAATACTACGAATCCCCTTCAATTATTCAGATTGCTAATGAAGCAGGGTTTAATACAGCTTGGTTTAGCAATCAATTGAAAATGGGTAAGCACGATAACGTTGTTAGTATTATCTCTGACAGTGCCGATTACCAAAAATTCATTACCCATGGGACAATTGGTAGGACAAGTAAAAGGAAGCACCTAGATAAGGACATGCTTCCAGAGATTAGAAAATACTTATCAATGGTTAATGAGAGTGAAAGTACAGTTATTTTTGTTCATATGATGGGTAGTCATGGGTCTTATTGTGATAGAACAAAAGGTCAGCAGGTAAAACTAGAGAAGCAAGAGCCATTTGTTTATGTTAATAAACAAGACTACTGCTATGATAGAAGTGTAAAGTATACTGATGAATTTTTATCTGAACTATATGATATGGTCAGAGATAAGAGTAACTTTAAAACTCTAACGTTTTTCTCTGACCATGGTGAAGATGTTTTTAATAAGTTAGGACATAATTCTGCAAAATTCACAGAGTACATGTCAGAAATACCACTAATAATTTGGGGATCAGATGGTTTAGATTCTGATATAAAAAAGGTACTTGATAGTAATAAAGATGAAGTGTTTACAAATGATCTTATTTTTGATTATTTAATTGGTGTTATGAATATTGATACAGATTTGTACAAAGAAAGTAATAGCATTGCTAGTTCTTTATTTGGTATTGATAAACCTAAGACGTTACATGGGAAGATTAATATTTCAGAATTGCCATCTCAGTTGACAAAGGCAAATGTGGCTAATAATGAAAAGGTTATGGCACATAGAGTTAACACAGTTGGTGCTCTTATCGATGCTAAGAAACAAGAGTTTAACCGTATAGAATTTGACGCCCTATATGATGGTAAAAATATTGTTTTAGGTCACGATAATAACACTTTGGTTGGAATCACTCTTAAGGACTATCTAGAGTACGAAAATCAAAGTTTTGAACAGATCTGGATAGACTTTAAAAACTTGAACGACAACAACTTTGCTTCCGTTTTCAATGAGCTTAATGAGCTGGATGAGAAATTTGACATAAAGAGAAGGGCTCTTTTTGAAACGTCATTTCGGGGAGATAAGCTAAAAGAATTGTCTTTAAGTGGTTGGAATACGAGTTATTATTTACCTACTAAAAAGCTTGTCGATTATCAATCAATTGACGGTATTGCCGACTTTAATAGACAGTTAATAGCGCAGATAAAATCGCAACACCTATCCTCCTTAAGTTTTAATTATAGAGTTTATGATTATATAGTGAACAGCCTTACTATAGATGCAGTAAAGGAGTTGGATATAGAACTCAATACTTGGTTATCTTTAAATACATCAGATAAAGACTTCCAGATTAAGTTTGATTCTATCCCGATCACCTCTGATCCATTGGTTAACAATGTAATAGTTCAGTATCCAACGCGATTCAAGAAGTAGTCTTGCTTGACGATGAAGGTTAGATATAAATTGACTCTAGAAAATATGAAAGTATCGAGGTAAATCACTAGTGTTTGCGGGCTTATATACATTGAGTTATTGTTTGGGAAACCAACACAATTCAAATGTCCGTGAGCACTAGCTACTTGCAGCTAAAGTACTTGACCGTTTCTCTATGATGTTCTTTAGTTATTAAGCTGTTCGATTTATGCATAACCCTCTATTTCTAGCTTTTGTCCGTGCAGTTCCCAAAACTGTAACGGCTTTAGATATGGTGGTACGACTCTAATTACCAAAGCTTCTCTACAAATATTCGAGATTTAACGCCGCGGAGAATGCAAACATCGCGATGCAAGTTCAAACTGAAAACGTCCGTGAGCAAGATGCTATTCTGAATACGTTTATCGTTTAGAGCTTCAATAGCATTATTGAACCGGGTTGCCACTAAACAAAAAAGCGCCAGTCTAATGACTGGCGCTTTTATTTTAACCGAAGAAGTGCTTATGCGTTTTCGTTTAAGTAATTTAAAACCACTTCGTGGTGAGTTTTAGTTTTAAACTTGTTGAAAACATGTTCAATCACGCCTTCTTCATTGATTAGGAAGCTGATGCGGTGCAGGCCATCGTATACCTTGCCCATAAATTTCTTCTCGCCCCAAACACCGAACTGGTCCGCAATAGCGTGGTCTTCGTCAGACAGCAAAGTGAAGTTTAGGTTATCACGCTCGATAAACTTACCTAAGCGTTTTACCGGGTCGATACTCACACCTAGAACCACAACATTATGAGCATCTAGCTCTGCTTTCGTATCGCGAAGCCCTTGAGCTTGCACGGTACAGCCTGGAGTCATGGCTTTAGGGTAGAAGTAGAACAACACTTTTTTACCCGCGAAGTCGCTAAGGGAAACGGTGTTGCCGTCTTGATCTAATAGAGAAAATGCTGGAGCTGGCGTACCTGCTGTCAACGTATTCATTGCGATTCCTTTTTATAGACTGTTTTTTATAAAGTTGAGCGAGCCTTGAACATCAAGGGATTGGCAAAGTGCATCAAATTCTTCTTGGAGTTGCATCAAGTTACAGCCAGAGTCCACGGAGGCGGTAAGAGCAATATGGAATTGGTCTTTCTCTGATTGAACTTTTGATTTGCTGATGGTTTGAGCACTTAAAGAGCCGAGGCCGATATCTTTATCGGCGAAAAACTGAGTGAATTTTTCAGTGAGTCCTACTTGGTCATCTGACTCTACAAACACTTCTATGGTGTAGGCATTGTCGATAAGATCGTGCGTTGAGGTACGCTTCATCATCGTGATGAGGTCGTGTTCTTGACCAAGTAAAGGGAGAGTGGTTTCGACGCGAGAAATGCCATTAGCATTCCCTGAAAGCAACATGATAAGCGTAAACTCATTGCCAAACAGGGCAATACGGCTATCAACAATGTTACACCCCGACTGGGTCACTAAATGGACAACCTGATTGCAGATGCCTGGGCGATCCGTACCGACCGCGGTGATGACGAGATGTTGGGTCATATGTTTGCTTATTTGATGTGGTCATTAATAAGCATGTTAGCACAGTTGTAGCGGAGAAAAACGCGAGGCCAAGCCTTTTTATTGTGTATCACATGAGCTAATGACGTCACGCTGACAAGACAACCAAATATGGCGGTATAACTGATGGCGATCTTGGCGATTCATGCCAAACCTCTAACATCTGATAATTATTCACTCATTTAGGTGATTTAAGCGAGTTTATTTCCTTGTGTTTATCAATCGCCTTACAGTACCATGCAAAAAGAATCAATATAGGGAGAAAGACATGTTTTCAGGAAGTATAGTGGCGTTAATCACACCGTTTAACTCAGACGGTGAAGTAGATTTCATCAGCCTGAAAAAGCTGGTGGATTTTCACGTGGCAGCTGGTTCAGACGGTATTGTTGCGGTCGGAACAACAGGCGAGTCCGCAACGCTAACCATTGAAGAGCATGTCAAGGTAGTCACTAAAGCGGTCGAGTTTGCGGATGGTCGAATTCCAATTATTGCGGGAACAGGCGCTAATGCAACTCACGAGTCTGTGACATTTAGCCGTTTGCTGAACAACTCTGGTATCGCTGGTTGCCTAAGCGTAACACCGTACTACAACAAACCAACTCAAGAAGGTTTGTACCAGCACTACAAAGCCATCGCAGAAGAAAGCGATGTACCTCAGATTTTGTATAATGTACCTGGCCGTACAGCGGTAGACCTACACCCAGATACGGTTGCACGCCTTGCTGAGATCGAAAACATCGTTGCACTGAAAGATGCGACAGGTGATTTAAGCAGAATTGCAACTCACCGTGAACTTTGTGGCGAAGATTTTATCTTACTAAGTGGTGATGACAGTACTGGTCTTGAATTCGTTAGACAAGGTGGTCACGGTGTTATCTCTGTGACAAACAATATTGCTGCTGAAGATATGGCGACAATGTTCCGCTTAGCAAAAGAAGGCAAGTGGGAAGAAGCAGAGATCATCAATCAACGCATTATGCCACTGCACAAAAACTTGTTTGTCGAATCAAGCCCAATCCCAGTGAAATGGGCTGCACACAAAATGGGTCTCATTGCTGACGGTAGCTTGCGTCTTCCTTTGACTGAGCTTTCAGAGCAAGCGAAGCCTATCGTTGCACAAGCGATGACAGAAGCGTGCATTTACTAATGTTTGTGTAGCCAGAGCGTATATGCTCTGGCTCTTTTAGGAGTTTCAATGAAGTTTTCTAATCAGCTAGTTATCAGTTCACTAGCTGTTTTTGTTTTGAGCGCATGTTCTAGTGATCCGTCTCAACGTCGTCAGGCGAAAGACGATTTCGAATATCTGAACACAGCCGATATGCAAGAGTGGACGCTACCTGAAGGCGTTGATGTACAAACCTATCCTAACTACCAGATCCCTGAAGGGGAGTTCACTGGTGGTATTGGTAAGGAAGTGGATATTCGTCCACCTCAACAAGTGCTGGAGTTGATTCCGGGCGCTCGTGCGGAACGCCAAAATAGTGAAACGACCTTATGGCTGCTACGCAAAGAAGAGATGGATAAAGTGTGGCAAACCACACTAACCATGTTAAGTGAACGCAAGATCAACCTGTTGGAAAACTCAGAAAACCGAATTGAAACCGATTGGGTTAGCTGGGTATCAGAAGATGAGGATGTGAAGATCGGTAGCCGCTACGAGATGACTCGAGTAGAAGCAAATAACCGTTACGGGTTTAAGATTTCACTTATCGATTGGCGCGAAGGCGGTAAAGAGATGCCTGTCTCTACCACCAACAAAGAGCGTTACAATGCGTTAATGACCAACTTAGTAACAGCTCGATACGATCTCGACTTGAGAGAAGAAGCGCAGCGTAAAGCGCAAGAGCTAGTGAAAACTATCCCAATTACAATGGGTACCGACCGCAGTGGCTTCCCAGTTATTATCGCTCGTACTCCATATAACGTACTTTGGCCACGCTTGCCTGAAATCCTGAATCGAATGGGATTCACCATTGAAGGTCGTAACCAATCTCAAGGTACAATTACAGCTAAGTACGCGGAACCAGATAGTGAATTCTGGGAAGGCGTGGGTGTGAAGCCTTATGATTTACAAGGTCTTAACTATACTTTCCTATTTGGTGACCTAGGTAACCGTACTTCAATCAACATTACTGATGTTAACGGTAAGCCAGTTGAAGAGCAGATACTGAAAGATATGGTACCAGTCCTGGCAGCAATGGCAGACAAAGAGTCGAAGTAAAAGCGATTCACATACGAATAAAAAAGGGACTATCTAGTCCCTTTTTTCGTTTTCTTCTTCTGCGCGCCTAGCTTTATCGAGTTCGTTGAGTCGATCGAGCTGATCCTTTTTTTCCATCTGACCAAATTTCATTTTTGCCGTGTATTTCAAAGCCGCGATGTTACCGACAATGATTCCCACCACGATGATCGAGATGACCCAAGGGTTAGTAAGTAGTTCCATTACAACTTCACCTGATTTACGTTGCTAATGTATTGATTGTAGATCTGTTGTAGCTGAGAGAGAACACTTTCGAGCCCCAAAATGGGAGCCGCATGTAGTTGCTGCTCAAGAATATCGAGGGTCAACAGAGATAAACAAGTATGGCTGGTTTCCACATGACTAATATGCCATGGCTCGATGGCTACTCCTCCACGGTCTAGATCGTAGGGAAAATAAAAGCCAAATTTCGACAGGTTATCACTGAGCCACAGATAAAACTCTTTTTGGTGGCCGGTTTGGTATTCCCATGGCTCAAGCTGTAGCCGAACTCCTTCGGGAAGAGCGCTTCTATCAAAAACATCAAACTCACAACCCCAATGATGACGACTCGCTCCCGGAAGGGCAGACCAGCGCAGTATTGCCATTACGCGCTCATGTTCGGAAAGTTGTTCGATAGGAATGGGTTTGCTGTTGGAATCTAGAATCGGGCTGACGCCAGACATTTTATTATTCCAGATTTCAGATTGTCTCTGATAACTTCGAAATCCACTGGCGATGTTGAAATTAAAGCCAGCTGCATCAGCGGCTGACTTCAATGCCAGTAGATCTTGGCTGACTTGCTCATGGACCAGAAACTCCTTTTGACCAACTAGAGTCGGCGTTAGGTGGGTCTGAACTTGTCCAGTCAGTTGTTCAGGAGTCATAGGTCCCTCAGTGAGCAAAATCGCCCTTGTTACCTTAGAAGGTTCTCTAGTGTTTTTTGGTACATGTCAGTGAGCTTTTCTAGGTCTGGCACACTGACACACTCGTTTACTTTATGGATGGTTGCGTTGACTGGGCCTAGCTCGACCACTTGAGCACCCATTCTAGCGATGAATCGGCCATCCGATGTACCGCCAGTTGTCAGTAATTCCGGCTTCTTGTGATTGACTTCATCGACAGCTTTGACCACCGCTTCTAGTAAGTCTCCCGTTCCAGTTAGGAATGGGTGACCGCTTAGCGTCCATTTTAAATCGTAATCTAAACCGTGAGCATCGAGTGTAGAGTGAACTCGGCGTTTGATCTCTTCATCTGTCAGCTCTGTACTGAAACGGAAGTTGAACTGAACATCAAACTCACCAGGAATGACGTTAGATGCGCCAGTGCCTGACTGTAGGTTTGGGATCTGGAAGCTTGTCGGTGGGAAAAACTCATTACCATCATCCCATTTTGTCGCAGCAAGCTCTGCTAAAGCAGGTAGAGCTTGGTGTACAGGGTTATTGGCAAGGTGTGGGTAGGCAACATGGCCTTGCGTGCCTTTTACGCGCAAGTCGCCGGTAATAGAGCCGCGACGGCCGTTTTTCACTACATCGCCGACTGCGTGGGTACTGGACGGTTCACCCACAATACACATATCGATTTTCTCATCACGAGCCATGAGTGTATCAACCACGCGGGTTGTGCCGTTAATGAACGGGCCTTCTTCATCGGAGGTGATTAAGAAGGCAATTGAACCTTTGTGGTCAGGGTTTTCGGCAATGAATTGTTCCACTGCAACAACCATACATGCAAGCGAGCCTTTCATATCTGCTGCGCCACGGCCATGCAGATGGTCATCGATAATGGTTGGTTCGAAAGGAGGTGTGTGCCACTGTTCACGTGGTCCAGCTGGCACCACATCAGTGTGGCCTGCAAAAGCAAATAGTGGTGCTTCGTTGCCACGACGAGCCCAGAAATTTGTGGTGTCTTCAAACACCATCACTTCAATTTCAAACCCCAGCGCTTTTAGGCGATCAATCATCACCTCTTGGCAGCCAGCATCTTCTGGAGTTACGGATTGGCGGCTGATGAGGTCTTTTGCGAGAGCCAAAGTCGGGCTATCTGTCATCCTTGAATTCCTTTAAATAGTCATTAGTTGAATAGAGGTTATAGGGTTTGGAATCAGTCATGTTGAACTGCTCGATACTCGAATTAGGAGAAAATCGTGCTGTACTGATCCGCTTTGAATCCAAGGTGGTATTGGTTGTTTACCAACAAGATAGGACGTTTAATCATCGCTGGTTGTTCAACAAGTAGTGCGATTGCATTTTGCTCATTGAGAGAATCTTTCTGTTCTTGAGTCAATTGGCGGTAAGTGGTGCCGCGCTTGTTCAGGACATTTTCCCAACCTAGTTGCTGACAAAACTGGGTCACCATGTCTGTGTCGATTCCTTGTTTACGGTAATCGTGAAATTCATAGCTTACGCTTTCTGCTTCGAGCCACTTCTTGGCTTTTTTGATGGTATCGCAGTTAGGGATGCCATACATGGTAATACTCATAACGTTCCTTTGAATGCTGTGTTTATTTGTTATCAGCAAATCCTATCAGGAAGCGAATAAGAAGCAAAACAGACAAGTAAATATTTTGCAGGCTAAAAAAAATACGTTTCAAACTGTTACGATCGGCCAGTTATTGATCGAACTCAACACCTTGAAAGCCAAAACAGAAATAATGGGTAGGCACAGTAATAGGAGGTGTCAATGGAATTGAGTCCTGTTTTTGCAAGGCGTTTATACTTAGCTCTGTTAGTAGAAAGCCTTGAAAGGCCAAATGTGCCTAAACTTATCGAGAAAACGGGGTGGCCTCGTCGTACTATTCAAGATGTACTAAAAGCGCTGCCTGGGATCGGAATTGAACTTATGTTTGTCCAAGATGGACGACGTCATAATGACGGCTATTATCAGCTGTCGGATTGGGGCCCCTTTGACAGCCAGTGGGTGTTAGAGCGCCAAAGTGACATTGCCGAGAGTCTCGGGTTTCGTGCATAAGCCAGCGTTCGCTGGCTTTTTCTTTATTCGCCTTAGTTACACTTGTATGCGTTAGCAAACACAGTAAACGACGTAGCAAAATCTTGTGGGTTGATCATGTAAAGGGTGTCTGCGCCCATGGTGTAAGCTTGACTCTTAAGGTCGTTTATCGCCCCTCGGATCATCACATCATTCGGGAAGAACAGGTAGCTGTACCAATGACCTTCGCTGCCTGTTAAGTCTCCTAACCACTCACATTTTCCACCATCAAACTGCCCATCAATACGTACTTGAATGCTATCTGCGCCGTCTGAGAGTTTCGCTACAGGGGTGGAGCAGCCTGTTAGTGTGGTTGCTGCGAGAGCGAGAGCAAAGAGTGTTTTCTGCATTCTGTCGTGTCCTTATTGCAGAGTGATGTAGGCGATAAACCCTATCCAGCTTACTGCAAGCAGTGCCCAAGGCAACATACTTGGCTTTTGTGCTGAATGGGTGGAGTTTATCTCTTGGTCAATCACCGGGCTGTCTTGTTCATTCGCTTTGGCTTTCTGAGCTTTCTTCTTCGCTTTGTCAGCCTGACGGTTTTTCTCTTTTTGCTGCTTCTTGTACAGCGCGATGCCTTTTTCTATCCCTTGAGCAATCAAGCGCGTTTGTTCTTTGGTTTGCCCAGGTTTTTGAGTGGCTTTGGCAATTTTTGCCGCTTCTTGTTGTGATTGTTCCGATGGAACGACTTTCTTTTTCATCAGATTAACTATTGCGTGATCAAAGTTATTTATAGACTACCACGATATACTTTGTGAAGTATTACAAAGATATATGTATGAAGGGTGTGTCATGGCGGTATGGACAGTGGTGGCAATGATATTAATGGGTGTGTTTATCGCCTCTCTCATTGTCGCAAGCCAAAAAGATAAGTGGTCGGCGCTAAAGTTTGTCTCTTTGGCGGCTGTGTTTGCTATTGGATTACTCTTCTTAGTGAGAGGAACGCCACCAAAAAATGATCAAGCTGATACCGCTTCGATGACACGCCAAGCGTTCATGCTCGATATCCAAGATAAGCTGACTGAAAACCCTAATGACTCAGAGCTGTGGTTCCAGCTTGGTCACGTGTATTTGCTTGAAAACGATTTTCGAGCAGCAAGAACCAGCTTTGGTTATTCGATTCGCCTCTCGCCTGAACCTTCTGCTAGCCAACTTGCTGCCCTGGCATCAGCGCTTTATTACCTGAGTTCTCAATCCATGAATGAAGAGGTCACACAGCTGTTAGATGGGGCCCTGTCGCAAGAGCCTTATAATCCAACAGCATTGATGCTAATAGCCAATGACCATTTTGTCAGCTTTCGTTATCAGCAAGCTATCGATACTTGGGTCAAGCTGTTGGACTCACAGCAACGCGACCTAGATCGAGTGACCATTATTAATAACATCAACCGAGCCAAACAGTTGTTAGTGACTCAACAGTAAAAACAGTTCGACTGTCGCCAGCAATGCCAGAGCAATTGTTAAGCCTTTCCAGAATAGAACTGGGTTTCGTTGCATGAGCGGCTGTTCACTTAGCTCTTTTTGTAACCTCGGGTTTGGGCTAAACAAATCGGTGATGAACTCGCTAAGCACAGGATAACGAAGCGCACTTTTAGGGTGGCAAGCTTTTTTAAAGGTTAAGTCTAGCCAGTCAGGAAGATCTGGACGGAATGTGCTGAGTGGACGGTAGTCCCATGTTTGATGGCGAGCAGATTGAACGGTAAGTCCAGTCGTTTCTTTATAGGGCAATTGCCCAGTTAACATTTCATAGCCGATCACCGCGACAGAAAAGAGATCGGATAGAATCGTGGCTCTTCCATGTTGTAAATACTCTGGTGCAATGTAGTTTGCTGCGCCGAGTGGCGCTTCTTCTATGTCGGTTCTTTGTGCTATGTCAGTTCTTTGCGCTTCTTCCAATCCACTTACCAGTGTGGCCCCAAAATCAATCAGTTTTATCTTGCCGCTTGCTGTCACCATGATGTTTTCGGGTTTCAGGTCTCGGTGAACCATGTCAGCCCGTTGGAATACACGAACGGCCTTGATGATTTCTTCGAGGAGCTTTCGAACCTTGTCTAAGCTTGGTTGTGGGTTGTCTAGCATCCACTGCCGTAAGGTTATGCCGTTTATGGGTTCACACAGTTGGTAGTTGAATTTGGAGTGTGGGGGAGAAGGAAAGACTTTCATGACTCGTTCGTTATTGAGCTGAGTCCCAACCCAGTATTCGTTGGCGAATGCCGTTAAGTAACTTTGGTCTTCGGTATAGTGCAATGAAGGGCATTTCATCACGAATGTGCGGTCTGTGGTGGCATCGAATACCTCGTAGACGTGGCTTCTTGAGCCAGCATGGAGCACCTTGGTGACTAAGAAGTCGTCAATGCGATTGTTTTCTATCAAAGCCGGTGGGATTGCACGTTTGGCTAATTGTTGTTGATGCTCCAATAGAGAGTTGCTGGGCAGAGTAAGGGTATCGAGTAACAAGCAGCTTAGGTTGTCGCTGCTGCCATTGGAAAGTGCTTCATTACAGATATCTTGCGCGAGTAGTTCAAGGTCGTCAGCGTCTCGTGATGCGAGTTCTGATAACGTATCGTAATCAATAAAGTCATGCACGCCATCAGTGGTGAGCATAAAGCGGTCACCACATTTTAGTGATACGGTTTGGTGGTCGACTTCAAGGGTGTTGTCCATCCCCATGGCGCGAGTTAAATACTGGCCTTTGCCAAAGTTTGTGCGCTGGTGGTCTCTGGTGAGTTGATGGACTTTTTTATCACGGATTCGATAAATTCGGCTGTCCCCAACATGAAACAAGTGAGCCGAGTTAGATTTAAATATGACCGAGCTGAATGTAGTCACTAGGCCATTATGCTTAAGATCTTGCTTAGCGCCCTGATGAAACAGCCAGGAGTTTAATGCACTTAAGATTTTTCCTGCACAGTGCTTAGTACTCCAACTTTCTGGTGTGGCGTAGTAATCGGTGATGAACTGTATTGTAGTGGTATGGCTGGCTTTTTGGCCGTGGTCACTGCAGCTAACCCCGTCGGCGATACATGCCACAATCCCTTTATGTTCCAGCTCAGCATTGTCGCTTGGCGCTTTAACTAGAAAGGCATCTTGGTTTTCGTCACGTAGCCCCTGTAGTGAACAGCCCCCGAAGCGCATAGTTAATTTGCTTGCGACGGGGTTGCTATCAACTTCGTTTTGTTTGGTCGTGCGCATTACATTCATCGTAGACAGCCACCGTTTAATAAGTAAGTGGGCAAAGTGGGTGAGAACAAAAGCTCTGAACGTATCAGGCTTGAACAGAGCTTTTGAACGATATTGCGCTCTCATCCATGAGAGTGCGGCCCATAGGCAGAGGCAATATCCCCCCGATTATTGATGTTAGTGAGACACGTCGATCATAGTGACGCTACCATCTTCGTTTACTTCAGCAATTTGCCCATTCGGTTCTTCCATAATCAGTAGCGTTGCAAAGCCAAGTACGGCCGTTGCGGCAATCACATAGAAGAATGTTTGATAATCAACGAATGACAGAACTGTAAGGTAAACCACAGCACCCACATTACCGTAAGCCCCTGTCATACCAGCAATTTGCCCGGTCATACGACGTTTGATTAGCGGTACGGTTGCAAATACGGCCCCTTCACCTGCTTGGACGAAGAACGAACAAGCCATGGCCGCAGCGACGGCTAACCAGATAGGCCACTCACTACCAACTTGCCCCATTAGGAAGTAACCGACCGCAAGACCGGCTGTTAAGATGAGTAGAGTTGGTTTACGACCGAACTTATCGGAAATCCAACCACCACCAGGGCGAGACATCAAGTTCATGAACGCATAGGCAGAAGCCACCATGCCTGCAACAACAGGGGATAGCTCAAAGGTTTCAGAGAAGAACAAAGGAAGCATAGACACAACCGCAAGTTCTGAGCCGAATGTAGCAAAGTAGAGGACATTCAGTACTGCAACTTGCTTGAACTTATAACGATGAATTTCTTCGACTGGTCTTTCAAACACGGTTTTATTGACTTTCCATACTTGGCTAACTTCGTATAGGTACAGTGCAGCTAACCCAGCATAAATCGCGTTGACCATTGTATCGCTAAGCATATTGATGCCCGATGGAGATAACTTCCATGCAAGCAAAGCAAGTGCGGCGTACATTGGAATCTTCATGATCAATAGGAAGAAGAAGTCGCCTTTTGACGTCACTTCCATCGCAGACAAATGCTTAGGTTTGAAATAGGTTGACCCTTTCGGAGTATCAGTAACGCTGCGGTAGAAAATCACTGAGAATGCAAGACTCATTAAGCCAGTGATGCCGACGGCGTAACGCCAACCGTCTTCCCCGCCAAATAGCACTGCAACAGTGGGGAGAGTGAATGCGGCTGCCGCAGAACCAAAGTTACCCCAGCCACCATAAATACCTTCTGCTGTGCCGAGTTCATTGTGTGGGAACCACTCAGAAACCAATCTAATACCGATTACGAAACCAGCACCAATGAAGCCGAGTAGAAAGCGAGCAATAGCGGCTTGCATGAAAGAGTCGGCCAGCGCAAACATAAAACATGGGATGGAACAAATCGCGAGTAGCGCTGAATAGACTAGCCTTGGGCCATATTTATCGGTGAACATGCCGATCACAACACGAGCAGGAATAGTGAGTGCGACATTTAAGATCAGCAGTGTTTTGATCTCTTCGGTTGATAATCCGAGTGATGTTTTGACCATTTGCAGTAGTGGAGCAAAGTTAAACCACACCACAAAGGTGATAAAGAATGCCATCCAACTAAGATGCAGGACTTTCATTTTACCTGTAAAAGACAGCAGCGAAAATTTTGTACTTTCCATAGTGATAATTCCTTGTACCGTTTGTAGGCTATAGAGTCAGGCGTTATGCCGCAAGTTCTGTTGGAACTTGAACTTGGATTACGCCGCCTTGTTCACGTACTGAGTACGGGGTCAGTTGGAACTCGGGCTCTTCTAAGCAAACTCCGGTTTCTAAGTTAAAGTGCTGCTTATACAAAGGGGACGCGACACAAGGTTGGCCCTCAATAGAGCCAATTATTCCTCTCGACATCACATTGGCTTTGCCAATTGGGTCGTAGTTCGACAGCGCGTAAAGCTTAGCGTTGCGCTCGCAATAAAAAATAGCGACCTGTTGCTGGGCAATTTCAGCACACACGCCCGTATTGGGGACAAGGTCTTGGGTATGACAAATAGTTAACCAATTTTCCATAATGATCTCCTAACCAGAATTTGATTGAGTTCCACAGCGAGGTGAGCGAATAACGCAAATCTCACTGTGGTAAGGGATTAGTTGACTTCCACTACTTCAATAGCGGTTTCTGAATCTCTGAGCCCTTGTTGAGCAGGCTCTGGGAAGCGTTGTTCACGTAGCGTGACAAATTTAAGGCTGCTGTCACCGTTATCCGAGTTAACAAAGTGTTTGAAGCGCTTGAGTTTTTCTGGGCTCTCGATGGTGGTCTTCCACTCACATTGATACTTGGCAATGTTTTGAGCCATTTCACCTTCAAGTTCTTGCGCTAAACCAAGCTTGTCCTCGATAACGACTTGTTTGAGGTATTCGATACCACCCTCTAGATTTTCGAGCCAAACGGATGTGCGTTGCAGACGGTCGGCGGTGCGGATGTAGAACATCAGAATTCGGTCGACGTATTGAATCAGAGTGGGAATATCAAGGTCAGTGGCAAACAAGTCGGAGTGACGTGGGCGCATGCCACCGTTACCACACACGTACAGGTTCCAACCTTTGTCGGTTGCAATAATGCCGATGTCTTTAGATTGCGCTTCAGCACATTCGCGAGTACAGCCTGAAACAGCAAATTTGAGTTTATGAGGGGAACGGAGCCCCTTGTAGCGATTTTCGATGTCGATAGCGAAACCGACACTGTCTCCCACACCGTATCGACACCAAGTACTGCCGACACAAGATTTCACAGTACGGACAGACTTTCCGTAAGCATGGCCGGTCTCAAAACCCGCATCAACCAGCTTTTTCCAGATCAGTGGTAGTTCGTTGAGCTGCGCTCCGAAAAGATCAACTCGTTGCCCGCCAGTAATTTTGGTGTAAAGGTTAAATTCTTTAGCAACTTCGCCTAAAACGATTAATTTATCTGGGGTGATTTCTCCTCCAGCGACACGGGGAACCACAGAATAAGTCCCATCTTTTTGCATGTTACCAAGGTAGATATCATTGGTGTCTTGAAGTTCTAAATGTTGATCTTCGAGGATGTAATCGTTCCAGTATGAGGCGAGAATGGAACCCACTGCAGGTTTGCACACACTACAGCCTAAACCTTGCCCGTGGCTTTCTAGCAACTGGTCGAAAGTACGGATTTTATTTACGCGGATAATGTCGCTCAATTCTTGACGCGAGTATGCGAAGTGTTCGCAAATATCGTTGTTAACTTCAACACCTAAGCTGCTTAATTCACTGTCTAAGACTTGCTTAGCAAGAGCACTACAGCCACCACAGCCTGTCGATGCATTGGTGCTTTCCTTTAAAGCTGACATGGTGGTGCAGCCTGCGGAAACGGCCTCCTTGATGTCACCTTTGGTCACATCAAAGCACGAACAGATGACTGCGCTATCTGGTAATGCATCGATTCCCATCGCTGAAGAATCGTCGTCGGCGACATTGGGTAGAATTAGTACCGAAGGGTTTTCCGGTAGTGGCATATCATTTTGTTTCATCTGCAGCAGCGTCCCGTATGCATCGGCATCACCGACCAGAACGGCCCCAACGATTTTTTGTTTGTCTGCTGAGACAATCAAACGTTTATAAACTTGTTCTATTTCGTCGTTATAGGTGTAAGACAGTGCGCCTTCTGTTTGATCATGCACTTCACCAATACTGGCTACATCAACACCTAACAGCTTCAATTTAGTGCTCATGTCAGCACCGGTAAACTCAGTGCTGATCTCATCGCTAGCAAGAATATGCTCAGCCGCTACTTTGGCCATTTGGTAGCCTGGTGCGACGAGGCCAAAAATCTTATTGTCCCATAAAGCACATTCACCGATAGCGTACACATCTTGGTGGTTTGTCTGGCAGCGGTTATTAATCACAATGCCGCCGCGTTCTCCAATCTCAATATCGCTGCTGCGCGCCAGTTCATCTTGCGGGCGGATACCAGCAGAAAAAACAATCATGTCTGTTTCTAGGTGACTGCCATCAGCGAAGTTCATTCGGTAGCGCGAGCTTTCCCCAGCAATGATCTCTGTGGTGGCTTTTTCGGTGTGAACCGAAACACCCAAGGCCTCTATTTTGCGTTTGAGTAGAGCGCCGCCACCTTGATCAAGCTGCACTGCCATTAATCGGGGAGCAAACTCCACAACGTGAGTGTCCATGCCGAGGTTTTTTACCGCATTGGCTGCTTCAAGCCCTAGCAAGCCGCCGCCGATAACCACGCCACTTTGGCTTTGCTTACTCGACTGCTCAATCGCATCGAGATCTTCAATAGTGCGGTAGACGTGGCAGTGCTCTTGGTCATTGCCTGGGATTGGAGGCACAAAAGGGAAAGAGCCTGTTGCGAGGACTAATTTGTCGTACTGTTCTGTACGTCCACTTTCTGTGACAACTTGCTGTTTGCTGGTATCAATCTGAGTTACTTTTTCATTGACGACGAATTTAATGCCATTCTCTTCGTAGTAGAGCTCATCGGTCAGCGATAAGTCTTCAACGGTTTTGCCTTCAAAGTAAGAGGTGAGTTGAACGCGATCGTAGGCAAGCCTTGGTTCTTCTGAAAAGGTAATGACTTCAATATCATCGCGGTTAGCTTGAATAATAGACTCAATAAACTTGTGTCCGACCATGCCGTTACCAACGACTACAATCCTTTGTGCTGTTTTCATGTCTGCTTCCTTAAAATTACTTATTATTCGAATAATCTTCTGCGCACGCCTATTTGCGTATTGCTCTATGCGGTTTTTGCCAACACTGTGCTTGATGGTGTATCTGGTTGAATTTTGGAGTTGAGCTGGTGGAGCCATTGCATCTGTTCAGCCACGCTGACGACTTGGCCGATCACGATCAGAGCGGGAGATTGCACATCGTGCTGATGTTTGAGCTCACTCAATTGGTCTAGAGTGCCGAGGATGTTGCGTTGACCCGACGAGCAACCATTCTCGATTAGCGCTACGGGCGTGTCGGCTGACATACCGTGCTCAATCAATTTTTGACGGATAAGCTCGGTTTTGCTTAGCCCCATATAAACCACAATGGTTTGATTTAATTGCGCGAGTGCTTGCCACTGGATATCGAGCTTCTTATCCGCATGCGCAGTGATGAAAGTACAACCTTGAGTAAGCCCTCGATGCGTTAAAGGAATTTCGGCATAGGTGGTACAGCCTGATGCGGCGGTAATGCCGGGTATGGTGGAAACTTGAATGCCTTTCTGGCTGAGTAGTAACATTTCCTCACCACCACGACCAAATACAAATGCATCCCCACCTTTGACACGACATACGTTTTTACCGGAAAGGGTCAACTCAACCATAAGTTGGTTAATCTCGTCTTGGGTTTTGCTGTGACATCCTTTTGTTTTCCCTACATATAACGTTTCTGCAGTGGATGGGAAAAGATCGCGTATCGGTTGGCTAACGAGGTTGTCGTAGACAATGACCTCAGCAGACTCTATTGCTCGCAATGCTTTGATGGTTAGCAGTTCTGGGTCGCCGGGACCTGCGCCAACTAGCGTGACTGTGCCGATTTCTTTATTCAGACTTTTCATTGCGTTACTCCTTTAACAGCAATACGTCGTAAACGTGTTGTTTTACCAATCAGCAAGGAGAGTGCCATTTGCAGTTCTATGGAGATGTCTAATTTGTATTGTCGTTAATAAACAATGGCTTATGATTTTGTTTTTGCTTTGATTAACGTGGGTTTAGGATGTTTGATAAAGCAAAATGTGAGAAAAATGAGCCTTATTGGTGCATTTGAGCGATAACATGGTGCAAATAGAATTTTATTCCCTCTATATATAGCAAGATTATATATACCACTAAAGTGGTATGTGAGATTAAGTTTATGATAAATAAGAATTAAAAATTCGATTGTTAATGAAATCTGCATAATTTTGGAATTGGCGTATAAGTTGCTACTTAAAGGGAGTTGAAAATAAACAGCAGCAGGTGGGAAAGGATGGCACAAGTAAATGATGGATGGATTAAAACAACCTGTGCGTATTGTGGAGTAGGGTGCGGTGTGGAAGCGCGTCCGTTGTCCAGCGGCAAGTTGGAAGTAAGAGGTGACAAGTCACATCCCTCGAATTACGGAAAGCTGTGTACCAAAGGCATAGCGTTGGGAGATACCGTGATTCATGATGGTCGACTGCTCCATCCAACACTCAAAATGGGCGCTCGGACTGAAGCGCTATCTTGGGATAGTGCCACCCAATTGGTTGCCCATAAGTTTACCCAAGCTATCGAACAGTACGGTAGAGATTCGGTGGCATTTTACGTATCTGGTCAACTGCTTACTGAAGACTATTACGTGGCGAATAAGCTAATGAAAGGCTTTATGGGGAGCGCGAATATCGACAGCAACTCGCGTTTGTGTATGGCATCATCAGTGGTTGGACATAAGCGAGCATTTGGCAGTGATACCGTGCCAGTGTGTTATTCCGATTTGGAACAGGCGGAGCTCGTTGTCCTTGTGGGTTCAAACTTAGCTTGGTGTCATCCTGTGCTTTTTCAGCGGTTGCGGGCGGCCAAGCAAGATAATCCAAACTTGAAAGTTGTGGTAGTGGACCCTCGAGAAACGGAAACATGTAGCATTGCTGACATGCACCTTTCTATTGCATCTGGTGGAGACGTGGCATTGTTCAATGGTTTACTTAGCTACCTTGAAGAGAACCAAGCACTCGATACAGATTTCATTGCTGCGCACACTAATGGGTTTAATGAAGCGCTCAAAGTCGCCAAGTCTGAAGCAAGCATAGAGCAAAAAACTGGCTTATCGCGCTGTCAGCTCGACGATTTCTATCAGCTATTTAGCCAAACCGAAAAAGTGGTCACCGTGTATTCTCAGGGCGTCAACCAATCAAGCCAAGGGTCGGACAAGGTCAACAGCATTCTTAATTGTCATTTAGCCACGGGGAAAATTGGTAAGGTTGGGAGTGGGCCATTTTCAGTGACTGGCCAACCTAATGCGATGGGCGGCAGGGAAACCGGCGCACTGGCAAACACGCTGACGGCCCATATGGAGTTTGACAATGTCGAGCATCATCAATTGGTGAGTGACTTTTGGCAGACAGATTGCCTAGCGCGGCAGCCAGGGCTGAAAGCGATTGATATGTTTGATGCGATGGCAGAAGGGAAGATTAAGGCCGTTTGGATCATGGCAACCAACCCTATGGTCAGCTTACCGGACAGCAAGAAAATCAAGGCCGCACTAGATGCTTGCCCATTTGTTGTGGTGTCTGATTGCATCGCAGATACAGAAACTAGCCGAATGGCAGATCTGGTTTTGCCTGCACAAGGCTGGAGTGAAAAATCAGGAACGGTGACCAACTCTGAAAGACGCATCTCGCGACAGCGACGTGTGTTACCCAGCCCCGGACAAGCAAAAGCAGACTGGTGGGTTATCAGCCAAGTAGCGCAGAAAATGGGATTTGGCCAAGCGTTTGATTATATACATGAAGGAGAGATATTTTCTGAATACGCTCGGTTGACCACGATAGGTAACGCTCACGGTGAACGTGATTTGAACTTGATTGGTCTGACGCAATTGGACGATAGGGGATACAGCGAGCTCACACCTCAACAGTGGCCGGTACAGAATGTGCAGAGCCAGCCTGTAGAACAAAGGTTTTTCTCGGATGGTCGGTTTTTCACTCCAGATGGCAAAGCGCGTTTTGTGGCAGTGAAGCATAACGATCCCCGCAGCCAGTGCAAGAACGTAGTGCCATTATTGCTTAACAGCGGGCGCACTCGAGATCATTGGCATACGATGACCCGCACTGGCCTATCGGCTCAGTTAGGCAGCCATGCACCTGAACCTTATGTTACTGTCCATCCTGCCACAGCTGAGCGATATCAGATACAGCCAGATGATGTGGTAGCCATTTGTAACTCACAGGGAGAAGTCCTCGCCCGATGTCGAATAAGCGACGAAGTGTCACCGCAGCAGGTGTTTATGCCAATTCACTGGAATAGCGTGACAGCAAAAAACAGCAAACCTTGCTCGTTGATTATACCCAATACAGATATTGCGTCTGGGCAGCCTGAGTTCAAGCACACCCCAGTTAATATACGTCCGATACGATTTAACAGCTCTGGTTTAGTGGTTTCCAAACAAGTACTGGAGTGTTCTGCGTATGAATATTGGGTTAGGCAGAAAGTGGAAGGTGGGTACTTGTATCGTATTGAATCGATGCTTACTCAGTCAGAACTGAGCCTTTCCTTGCAGACGTTAGTTGAGCGCACTAGCGCAACGCGGTTAAGCGTACTGTCTCAATCCGGAGGGGCGGCTGATACGATGACGGCCTATGCAGGTGAGACTTTGTTTGCAGCGGTGTCGACATGTCAGAGCCATAATAAACTCGATGAAGAGGTATTGATTGAAGCGTTTCATTCGCCAGAATCCCATCTGCTGGAAAGTGGCGTGATATCGGCCTAGCAATATTCTATTCGCAACAAAGAAAAGGCCAAGCAGTTGCTTGGCCTTTAAGTGTTTGTCGGGTGCGATTAGTCGTAAGTTGCTTCGCGCTTCTCTGCGGCTTTTTCCCACTCTGGAACAACCGTTTTCAAGAAATCTTGTTTCTCGCTATTCATTGTATCCATGTCCATACCAAGAGCTTGTTGTGCTTTTAGCTTGGTTGAAATATCCGGGATCTCAACAGGTTCTGTAATGCCTTTTTTGGCTAATAAGCGAACCAGTTTAGTTCGAGCATCTGCCGCGCGGTCAACCGCAGTACCAAGTACTTCTAACGCGACTTCTGGTGCATGCATATGTACGCCGTGAGATGCGATTGCATAGTCCCAACGCCACTGCGCATGACGAATGTCTTGTAAGATTGGCTTCATTTCTGCTTCGGTTGCGCCAGCATCCCAAGCCGCTCCAGCCTCAAAGTGAGCAGCTACGATTTGCTTCTCTGCAGTGAGCTTCATGTTAAGTACTTGAGCTTTACGGCTAGAAACGATTTCACGAAGTTGGTCTTTTGACTGAGTATGGCAGTTTGCACAAGTGTCTTCGAAGCGGTCGAATGGGTTGCCCACTTTGTGGTCTGTATAAACGGTACCGTCTTCTTTGGTGACTTTTGGCATATGACAGTCAACACAAGCCACTTTGTTTTTACCGTGGATACCATCACGCCATGTTTCGTAACCCGGGTGCTGTGCTTTCAACATTGGTGCTTTGGATACTTTGTGTGTCCAGTCTTTGAAGTTGATGGCATCGTAGTACTCTTCCATCTCGCCAACTGTGGTGCCGCGATCCCAAGGGAATTTCACGGACTTGTTAGGGCCTGTGAAGTAGTACTCAACGTGGCACTGACCGCATACAGAAGCTTGCTGATCTAGACGAGACTGCTTTTCAAATGGTTTATCGATCGCTTCAAAGGCACGCTCAACGTAAGGTTTGGCAAGCGCAAGAGCGGGTTCACCTTTTTTGAAGCCTTCACTTCTGGTGTCATGACAATCAGCACAGCCGATAGGGTTAGCAATTTCTTCGCCTAAGCGTGCCCATTTACCTTCAAAATAGCCATCCTCGCCACGTTCATCGATCACACGACCAACGTCTGGGCTCTTACAGCTCCAGCATGCCATAGGCATTGGACCTGAGTTAGCATCTTTGGGTGCGCCTGTACGGAGAGTCTGGCGTACGTCATCAACGGCATAGAAGTGGCCACGTGCCTTGTTATAGTCTTTAGCGAATCCATAGCCAGCCCAGAGAATCACCATATTTGGGTCTTCTGCTAACGCATCTTCTATGTGTTCGCTTTCCGACGTGGCTTTCCACGATTCATATTGGTCTGGGTGGTTCTGTTCATACGCGTCGTTTCTAGAATCGATGCGTTCGGTAGGTTCAGATGCAGCAAAGCTGGCGACGCTGAATATTGAGCTGGTCGCTAACAATAATGCTGCAGCGGAATTTGGTATCCAGTGCAATTTCTTCACAGTGTTGTCTCCATAATTCTGTTGTTATAAACAGCGTTGTGAACTGGCTATACCAATAATAAGAATTAGAGAACTGAAACAAATTGTAATAAAAAGACATTTTTTAAATAACCTTGTAATAGTTATTCATTGTCTTAGATCAATTTGGCCTAGTGATCTATCTCAAATTTAAGTTTATCTACCCCTTAAGGGTTATTTGTGTGTAGGTTTATTTTTAATGAAAACCATTCTCATCAATAACTTAGCAATCATTCACCTATAAAATATAAGGTGATTTAGCTCACTAATTGCTCGATAAAATCTACCCCTAAATAGGCAGATGAGTAATATATAAATATAGCGTTGTGGCTTATCCAAAAATAAGAATTGATCTCATTTGGGGTTTATTTACTCGACTCCAGAGGAAGTTAATTTTGATCAGTAACTAATCATTTCTATGAGATGTTTTAGCGCTGGTATAAGGAAAGGATAAAATGGGCAATATAAAGTTGGCCATGGTCATAATGCTAAAGTCTATTCTAGCATTCTGCCTTTATGGTTATTCTCTTCATGCCGTTGCCGATACTTCAACCTTGCAGTCTGAAGGCCAATCAGATCGTCATGAAGTCACGCTTATCCGTGACAAGGATTACAAATGTATTCAGTGTCATAAGGATTCTAAAGAAACCCTCCAAGGTTCTCATGGTAAGGAAGCACATAAGATTTTGGGGCGGGAAGTCAATTGTACTGAATGTCATAACTCTATAGGACCTGACCACCGTGAAGGTGCACCGGTTGTGACCAAGTATTCTTCAGCGCAGTCGAAACCCGGCACCGAAAAAGTGTTCATGGACCCAGAGGCGATATTGAAAGCTAACAGTCAGTGTACCGATTGTCATCAGCCAAAATACTTGCAAGAAGACAGCTGGACCCACGATGTGCATGCCAAGAACTTAACTTGTTCAAACTGCCACGATGTTCATGCGAAAAAAGCCAAAGTGTTGGGCTTTGAGCGCAAAGAAACCATTAAGTTGTGTGTGGACTGCCACTCTGATTTTAACCAAAAAGAAGAGGAGAGGTGATATGAGTTGTTCAAGACGTAACTTTTTAACGGGCGCAGGCGCAGTCATCTTTACTACTGGAGTCGCTGGTACAGCGGTGCTGAACAGCCGGAAAACACTGGCAAATGTTGAGCAAGATGGCAATAAGCTATACGGAATGATCCATGATGAAACCGCGTGTATTGGTTGTACTGCTTGTACCGATGCGTGTCGCGACGTCAATAAGGTACCAGAAGGCGTATCGCGTTTAGAGATCATTCGCAGCGAACCTATGGGTGAGCATCCAGATGTTGAATACCGTTTTACACGAAAATCTTGTCAACACTGTGAGAATGCACCTTGTGTGATGGTATGCCCTACCGGTGCGGCCTATAAAGACGAAAAAACAGGCATCGTTGATGTTCATAAGGATAAATGTGTTGGCTGTGGTTACTGCCTAGCAGCGTGTCCTTATCAAGTTCGTTTCTTTAATCCAGCTGATGGTTCAGCAGATAAATGTAACTTCTGCCGAGATACCAATTTAGCTCAGGGCAAACTTCCTGCGTGTGTTGAATCATGTCCAACTAAAGCCCTAGTATTTGGCGATCTTAACGATCCAAGCAGCGAGATCAACGCAGTGCTTAATAACCAGGTGGTTTACAGAGATAAGGTTCACCTAGGAACTAAGCCGAAGCTGTACAAGATTCCTAAACAGAAAGGGGAGGTTTAGCCATGAACGGAGTAGAAAGTGCATTCCAGTTTGACTCTTTAGTTTGGGATTGGATTATTGCGATTTATCTGTTTCTAGCAGGTATGTCTGCGGGTGCGGTGATGATATCTATTTACCTAAAGAGAAAGGTAATAGAAGGAGACCCTGCACAAAATGGCATCTTGAAAGCGACGGCTTGGTTAGCACCATTCGGGATTATTTCCGGTTTGACCATCTTGATCTTTCACCTGACTAAGCCGCTGTCGTTTTGGAAGATTATGATCTATTTCAACGTCACGTCCGTGATGTCGATGGGGGTCGTGCTGTTCCAAGTCTACATGGCAGTGTTGTTCGTTTGGATTGGCATCATCTTTAGAAAACAGATCGTTGCATTCCTTCAGGGCAAGTTTGCATTTGTGGACACCTTGCTTGAAAAGTTCGGACAGTTCGAAAATGCGATAGAAGTGTTTCTTGGCGTACTGGCAATCTTACTTGCTGCGTACACTGGGTTCTTATTGTCTGCTCTACAAACCTACCCAATGCTGAATAATCCAGTATTACCGATCTTGTTCTTGTTCTCGAGCTTATCGTCTGGAGCAGCAGCATGTCTCATGTTTGGCATTCTAGTTTTCAAAGAGCCGGTATCAAGTGCAAGTGTTAAATGGGTGCATGGCTTTGAACGCCCAGTGGTGCTATTTGAGTTATTTGTATTGGTGACATTTTTTACGGGGCTGATCTTCTCGGGCGGACAAAGTGAAGTGGCTGCTTGGAATGCGATCGGTGGAGGTTTTTGGTCGAATTGGTTCTGGATTGGCGTGGTAGGCATAGGTATGTTGTTACCACTCACACTGAATGCAGTTTCACCAAAAGAAGTCCAGCATAACAATGGCTTCATTTTGGTCGTGACGACCTTGAGTCTGGTTGGGGTGCTAATGCTTAGAACCTTCATTCTTTACGCCGGACAAATGACAGTTGTTTAGCCTATGTTAGCAGGAGAGTTAGGCTTAGTAGCCCTGATTGCGGTTGTCGTATTGAGCACCATGGCAAGTGCTCAATACGTTTTACCACGTTGGGCATCTGAACGCTTTGTTCAAACAGGCAAAGATGGTCAATCTAGTGCGAATAGCAAACACTACTTGCTGCCTGTTACTCGAGTGAATGGTTTACTCTCATTGCTGAGTTTAGGTTTACTCGCGACCGCCTTCCTGACCGACCAATTCCAATTGCAGTATGTGGCTGAGCACTCTAATTCGAAGCTACCGGTATTTTTTAAATTTGCCGCGGTATGGGGGGGGCATCAAGGCTCCATGCTGTTTTGGGTTATGACTCTATCTGGATGGGCGGCACTGTATTCATTGAGTCGACGTTGCCCATCACAATATAAAGCAGATGTTTTGTGGGTGATGAACTTACTGGTCGCTGCTTTTGCTTGGTTTACATTGCTGGCGTCTAATCCATTTGAGTTTAGCCCTCAGTTTATGGCAGAAGGGCGTGATTTGAATCCAATGTTGCAGGACGTTGGCCTTATCTTCCATCCCCCTTTGCTTTATTTAGGCTATATCGGTTACTCCATGGTGTTTGCGTTCGCTTGTGCGGCACTGATGCAGGAAAAAGTCACTCTCGATTGGTTACCACTTTGCCGTCAGTGGGCATTGGTGGCGTGGGTCTTTCTTACTGGCGGAATCGTACTAGGCTCTTGGTGGGCATACTATGAACTAGGCTGGGGGGGCTGGTGGTTCTGGGACCCGGTAGAAAATGCCTCGTTATTGCCATGGTTAACTGGTACAGCGTTACTTCATGCATTGCTCGCTGCGCAGCGGCAAAAAATGTTGCTGAATTGGGTAATGATCCTTGCTTTTATCACATTCAGTCTAAGCATTTTGGGCACCTTTATCGTGCGTTCTGGGGTGCTGACGTCTGTCCACGCGTTTGCCGTCGATCCGGGCAAAGGTATTTCACTACTGTTGATTCTAGTGGTGATGTTGATTAGCTCATTTGGCTTATTGATTTTTAGGGGAGATAAACTCACCTCCGAGCCGCTGGTGTCAGTATTCAGTCGCAGTTATCTCGTGTTAGTCGCAATCGGACTGCTTTTGATTGCAACGTTTACGGTGTTTCTCGGCACATTTTATCCCATGGTTTATGAGCTTCTTGGCTTGGGAAGTATCTCGGTTGGGGCACCTTATTTCAATACACTTATCACTCCGTTGTCATTATTGGCTTTAGTTGGAATGGGAGCTGGAAGCTTAGTTAAGTGGCGCAAAGGAGGCTATTGTCGCTGGCAGCAAGTCGTTTGGTTAGGGTTAGTCGCAATTGTCTCTGGGTTATTGGGGTACTTATTTCAGCTCAAGGTGTTCAACTTAGAGATGACTCCAGCTTCCGTCGAGCGAGTTGAACAGTTTGATGCACTGGTTTGTGCGGTGTGGATATTGGCATGCGGGGTGGTGGTCACTCATCTTTGGGCTGGGTTTAAGGCCAACGACGGAAAAAAACTGATTGGAGTGACTTTAGCACATGTGGGAGTAGCAGTTGCCTGTGTTGGTGCTGCGATGAACGCGGAACATTCTTACGAAGTAAACCGAAAGCTTGCTCCTAATAAGACCTTTGAGTTCGTCGACTGGCAGGTGCACTATCAAGAAACCCAATGGCGGATTGGCCCTAACTATACCGCTGAAAGGGCGTCGATTCATTTTGAGCAGCAGGGCAGTGAGAGCTTTTCGCTTTTTCCTGAGAGGCGTCATTATCCAGTTAGGGTGATGAACATGAGTGAACCCGCGATTAAGATTTTCTGGCATGGAGATTACTACGTTACCCTAGGTGAAAAAGTGGACAGCCAATCCTATGCAGTGAAGGTTCAGTACAAAGCTGCAATTCGCTGGGTTTGGTTTGGCGCTTTATTAGGTATGCTCGGGGGAGTGTCGGTTGTTATACTGCGGCTAAAACAAGAGAGTGGTGTATATGAGCAAGTCGAAAGCACGTAGCTTTTGGGTATTGGTCGCAGTGACACTTAGCTTCGCTGCGATAGTCATGGTTGGACTTGTTTCTCAGCAGCAAACTAAAGTCCATGCGAGTACGGTCGCGAGTTTTCCAAGTTTTACGTCAACGAGTTTGTTAAACAGCAACCGTACTTTAGATGAAAGCGCGGTCGTTGGTCATGGCTATCAATTGGTTAATGTGTGGGCATCGTGGTGCGGCATATGTAAGAGTGAGCACCAGTACTTACTCGACTTACAAGCTCAAGGGGTTCCTATTGTCGGTTTGAACTACCGCGACTCAGAGCATGCGGCAAATCGTTACTTAACTCAGGCGGAGAACCCATTCCGAGAAGTTATTTTCGATCCCAAAGGGCTATTAGCAATAGACTTGGGAGTGGTTGGTACACCAGAGACCTATCTGGTCGATAATGAAGGAAATATCGTGTTAAAGCATAGCGGACGGCTGACTGACAAAGTTTGGCAGCGATATTTTTCCTCTTACTTTGTCACGCTATAAAATGGCTAGGAACTGTTATGATCCAATCGGTTAAATTACTGTGCGTTATAGTGGCGATGATGGTGTCATGTACGGTGGTTGCCAGTGAGCCGGACTTGTTCGCGCCAGCGAGCAAAGAAGTGACTCAACAAGTGGAGCTATTCGAGTTTGATACGCCGCAATTACAAAAACGAGCGATTGAGCTAGCTAAAACTCTACGTTGCCCGCAGTGTCAAAACCAGAATTTAGTTGAATCAAATTCACCGATTGCGAAAGATCTGCGTTTGATTGTATTTAACAAAGTGAATGAGGGTGAAACGGATCAACAAGTCATTGACTATATGACAGCGAGGTACGGCGAGTTTGTCCTGTATAAACCGACTTTCTCTGCGCAAAATGCTCTGTTATGGGGGCTACCTATGCTTGCTTTGTTGGCTTTCTTTTTCCTTTCTTGGCGTAAGATCAACTCGCGACATGCCTAGGCACATGTATTACCTCGTTTGCGAACCATGCAATTCTCGCTGAATAAGCTTCTGAGGTTATTTGGGTATACATCGCTAATTTGATTGCGTTACAGTGTCGACAAGATATTGAATCAAAATAGTGAGCAACTGTGCGGTACGCCATCGAACAATACGATAAACACGGTTTTCTGAAAGCGCCTAAATGGTTGTGGTTAGGTTGGATTTTTTTAGCCAAAGCTTGGGTTGTGTTCGTTGTTGCAGGGGCCAGCCGAGACAGTGGCTCTAAAATCCTTTCTATTGTTTATCCTGATCATACTATGCTGTATTTGGGCCTTGCGATGGGCTTACCAAGTATGGTGCTAATGTGGCTTTTCAGTTTGAGAAATCCGGATCGAGCGTGGCTCAATAGAGTTGTGAGTTGGGGCGGGGGGATAACTTTAGCCACCTCAATCGCACAGTTGATACAAACTTTGTATCATATCTATTTAGATAACGGTGCTTTCAGCTGGGCTAATGGTGCTACCATGTTATTGCTAATGTGGTTTGTGCTCTACTTGACGAAAAGTCGTAGTGTAAGTGACTGCTTACAAACGCCTCCAGACGTTTAAAGAAAAGTTGTCGCCGGGCATGCCCTAATGATCGCAATCAATATCCACCAATAAAAAAGTATTACACTGAGCAAAAATAAAAGTGAGGAATCATCCTATGTCTCAACCTCAGAGCGCTGTCCTGCCTGAAGCAGGTCCGTTTGCCCAATATACATTGCTTAAAGTGAGCCAAAATGCGCCACAGGTACTTGAACAGCTTCAATTATTGCCTGCTTTGGTCGAAGAGCTAAACCAAACCCAGCCGGGTGCTGAGCTTACGTTATCGGTCGCATTTACTAAAGCATTCTGGCAGCAGCTTGATGCGGCTATGCCTAGTGAGCTGATTGATTTCCCTGTATTGGGAGAAGGTGAGGTTGTAGCGCCAAGTAGCGATGTCGATGTACTGATTCACTGTCACTCTAACCGACATGACTTGCACTTCTACGTACTGCGTAAGTTCTTCGCACAAGTCGCGGAAGACGTAGCCGTCGTGGATGAGACATACGGCTACCGTTATTTAGATTCTCGTGACATGACTGATTTTGTCGATGGTACAGAAAACCCGAAAGATGCTCAGCGTCGTGAAGTGGCTCTTGTCGCAGACGGAGAGTTTGCTGGTGGCAGTTATGTCATGGTTCAGCGCTTTATCCATAACTTACCTTCTTGGAATCGTTTGAATGTTTCCGCTCAAGAGAAAGTGATTGGCCGTACCAAGCCAGATTCTATTGAATTGGAAAATGTACCAGCAGCTTCGCATGTTGGGAGAGTTGATATAAAAGAAGAAGGGAAAGGACTTAAAATTGTCCGCCATAGCTTGCCATACGGCAGTGTAAGTGGTGAACATGGCTTATTGTTCATTGCTTACTGCAATACTTTGCACAATTTCAAAGTGATGCTCGAAAGCATGTACGGCGTAACCGATGGTAAAACTGATCAGCTTTTACGTTTCACTAAAGCGGTAACAGGGGCCTATTTCTTTGCTCCGTCTGCTGACATGCTTGCGCAGCTTAAACTGAAGTAACCCTTTATCTCTATTAAATAAAAACCGAGCTCAATGAGCTCGGTTTTTTTGTTAAAGAAACTGAACAGGCGACCGATATAAACTTGAACAGCTAACTTTCGGAGTAAGTAAGTCACTATGGCTATTACGGTTAATACTAATGTTTCCGCACTGACAGCGCAGCGCCACTTGGGCAATGCGACTGAAATGCTGAACCAATCTTTGGAGCGCCTTGCTTCAGGGAGCCGTATTAATAGCGCTAAAGATGACGCTGCGGGATTGCAAATATCTAATCGACTAGAGTCGCAAATGCGTGGTTTAGATGTCGCGGTTCGAAATGCGAACGATGGCATATCAATCATGCAGACCGCTGAAGGTGCAATGCAAGAAAGTACCAACTTGTTGCAACGCATGCGCGACCTGTCGTTACAATCGGCGAATGGCTCCAATAGTAAAGCGGAAAGAATCGCATTACAGGAAGAAATGGCGGCTTTGAACGATGAATTGAATAGGATTGCTGAAACTACATCTTTTGGTGGTCGCAAGCTACTCAACGGGACGTTTGGTCAGTCGTCGTTTCAAATCGGTGCGAGCTCTGGTGAAGCTGTCTCGGTGACGCTGAAAAGCATGCGTTCTGATGGTATAGATATGGGCGGTTTTTCCTATATCGCAGCCGCTAAAGCGGATTCAAGTTGGCAAGTGGGCCAAGGCAATCAGCAATTGAATATGCAATATGTCGATTCCAATGGCCAACAACAAACGATTAATATAGAAGCGAAAGTTGGTGATGATATCGAGCAACTTGCCACTTATATTAATGGCCAAACGGATAAAGTGTCAGCGTCGGTTAATGAAGACGGTCAGCTGCAGATATTCATGGCAGGCAAAGAAACATCGGGTACGATCTCATTCTCCGGTAGTCTCGCTAATGAACTACAAATGGTGACTGCGGGCTACGAAGCTGTGGATGATTTAGATATTACCAGCGTGGGCGGTGCGCAGCGATCTGTAGCAGTTTTAGATGCCGCTATGCAATATGTTGATAGTCATCGCGCTGATCTGGGGGCGCTGCAAAATCGATTTGATCATGCCATCAACAACCTTGATAACGTGCATGAAAATTTAGCTGCTTCCAACAGTCGCATTAAAGATACCGACTATGCGAAAGAAACCACTCAGATGGTAAAACAGCAGATCTTGCAACAAGTTAGCACTTCTATTCTTGCTCAAGCGAAGCAGCAGCCAAATCTGGCACTGACACTTCTCGCCTAATTTATCTAGAACCATATGCAACCTGGCTTTTAGCGGGTTACCCATTCGACCGCGATTTTAAAATCTTTAGCAAAAAAATACATTTATTGCGGCTTTTGCGTGCTTTAGAATGTTTTTTAATCGAAATGCATTTTTTTAATAAAAAACTTAAAAAAAAGCTCAAGGTTTTGAAAATCGAGCCGTTAATAAAAGTACTTAAAGAGAACAACTTGGTTTTCCGAGACGTCGGAAACCGGATACATCGGAAAATCAATTGGAGTAACAATTATGGCAATTAATGTAAATACTAACGTATCAGCGATGACAGCACAGCGTTACCTAAACAGCGCAAACAATGCACAGCAAACATCAATGGAACGTCTATCTTCAGGTTTTAAAATCAACAGTGCGAAAGATGATGCTGCTGGTCTTCAAATCTCGAACCGATTACAGGCTCAAAGCCGTGGTCTAGATGTAGCTGTACGTAACGCTAACGATGGTATTTCAATTGCGCAAACGGCTGAAGGTGCGATGAATGAAACCACTAACATCCTTCAACGTATGCGTGACTTGTCTCTACAATCTGCTAATGGTTCGAACTCCAAATCAGAGCGTGTTGCTATACAAGAAGAAGTAACAGCGTTAAACAACGAGCTAAACCGTATCGCTGAAACAACGTCTTTTGGTGGTAATAAACTGCTTAACGGTACTTTCGGTACTAAATCAATGCAGATTGGTGCAGATAACGGTGAAGCTGTCATGCTCACGCTGAGCAGTATGCGTAGCGACGATGCACAAATGGGTGGTCAGAGTTACCAGGCGGCAAACGCGAAAGATAAAGATTGGGGTGTGTCTGCAACGGCTAAAGATTTAACTATCTCCCTAACGACAACAGATGGTGAAGCGAAAACAATCAATATTAACGCGAAAGAAGGCGACGATATTGAGCAACTTGCAACCTACATCAACGGTCAAACCGATTTGGTTAAGACTTCTGTCAATGAAGATGGCCAACTGCAAGTTTTTGCCGGTTCGAATAAAGTTGATGGCGCAGTATCATTCGGTGGTGGTCTAGCAGGCGAGTTAGGTATGGGACCTGCAAAGAATGTGACTGTTGACACGATTGATGTAACCAGTGTGGGCGGTGCTCAAGAGTCTGTGGCAATCATCGACAACGCTCTAAAATCTGTTGATAGTCACCGTGCTGAACTAGGTGCGTTCCAGAACCGATTCGAGCACGCAATTAGCAACTTAGACAACATCAATGAAAACGTGAATGCGTCTAAGAGCCGAATTAAAGATACCGACTTTGCGAAAGAAACAACTGCATTGACCAAGTCTCAAATTCTATCTCAAGCATCGAGTTCTATTCTTGCTCAAGCTAAGCAAGCACCAAACTCAGCGCTTAGCCTACTAGGCTAATTTCTACAAGCTAAATAAAAAATCCGGCTTTGGCTGGATTTTTTATTGCGCAGGATAAATCGCCGATGCGTTAAATATTTGTTTGATTTAAAAGGATTTTTGTTAATTGCCGAACCGGCTGGACTACAGGCTTCGGAAAATTAATTAAAAAAAAATCATTTTTTTCCTAAAGCTTATTTTCTACTCGCCGTTAAAGGACTGAGAGAAATGAGATGTGCTTATGTGAGGTGAGAGACACGGCGGCACATCAACCCAATGCCTAAGGAGATCAAATATGGCAATTAACGTAAACACGAACGTGTCGGCGATGACCGCACAGCGTTACCTAAACAGTGCCGCTGATGGTGCTCAAAAGTCGATGGAACGCCTATCATCGGGTTACAAAATTAACAGTGCCCGTGATGATGCGGCAGGTCTACAAATTTCTAACCGTTTGACATCTCAAAGCCGTGGTTTAGACGTGGCAGTGAGAAACGCAAACGATGGTATCTCGATCGCGCAAACTGCTGAAGGTGCGATGGACGAGACAACCAATATCCTCCAACGTATGCGAGATCTATCGCTACAATCCTCAAATGGTTCAAACTCGCGTTCTGAACGTGTTGCGATTCAAGAAGAAGTATCGGCTCTAAACGATGAGCTAAACCGTATTGCAGAAACTACCTCGTTCGGTGGTAATAAACTCCTTAATGGTCAGTTTGGTGACCAGTCATTCCAAATTGGTGCGGGCTCTGGTGAGGCAGTAATGCTGACTATGGGAAATATGCGCTCGGACACGGAAGCTATGGGTGGTAAAGCGTATGTTGCTCAACAAGGCAAAAGCGCTGACTGGGCTGTTACTACAGCAACCGATTTGACTCTGAACTATACTGATAAGCATGGAGAAGCAAAAGCGTTAACCATTAATGCTAAGGCTGGCGATGATATCGAACAGCTTGCGACTTACATCAATGGTCAAAGTGAAGATGTGAAAGCATCTGTTGGTGAAGAAGGTAAGCTTCAGTTATTCGCTTCAACTCAAAAAGTTGATGGCGAAGTGACTATTGGTGGCGGGCTTGGTGGCGAAATTGGTTTCGGTGCGGCTCAGGATATCACTGTTGCAGATGTTGATGTTTCAACGGTTGCAGGTTCGCAAATGGCGGTTTCTGTCATTGATGGTGCTTTGAAGTCGGTTGATAGCCAACGTGCATCTCTAGGTGCTTTCCAAAACCGTTTTGGTCATGCGATCAATAACCTAGAGAACATCAACGAGAACGTAAATGCATCACGTAGCCGTATCGAAGATACTGACTACGCGAAAGAAACGACGCAGATGACGAAGTCTCAGATCTTGCAACAAGCGAGTACTTCTATCTTGGCGCAAGCGAAGCAATCACCGTCAGCGGCTCTTAGCCTATTAGGTTAATCGATAAGTTTCGTCAGGAGCTTATTGGGCAGTGTAATCAATAGATTACCGACCTATAAGGTGGAAGGGAGATTGTTATGGATATACCGTCCAATACATCGAACATCCAGCTTTATGGCTCACAAGGTGGCATTAAACTTGCTTCAGAATACAACGGTGCACCTAGCGTTGCCTCCCAGAAAGGGAGTAGCAAAGCGGCCGAAGTAAATCAGAAGTCCGTTCAATCCGCAGAATTAGCCGCTGAAATGCTGGCACAGCGAGAGAAGCTTAATCGAGCTGAACGGGAAAAGGTTGTTGAACAAATGAATGAATTTGTTTCTTCCTTAAACACTGGTTTATCTTTTCGGGTTGATGAACAGTCCGGAAGAGATGTGGTGACAATCTATGAGGCTAGTACTGGCGATATTATTCGTCAGATACCAGACGAGGAGATGCTGGAGGTGTTCAGGCGCCTTAGAGATCAAGCAGCCCGTTATTCAACGGGGTTGTTGATAGATAAGGTTTAATCGTGTTGTTTGAGGTGGTTTAATGAGTTTAGGCCCTATGGGGATGAATACTGGCGGCATGGATATTAATTCCATGGTCAGCAAAATTGTGAATGCGGAGCGGCTTCCAAAGCAGCAACGTATTGACAATGAGCGGACGGACAACCAAGCCAGTATTAGCGCATATGGTCGGCTCAAAGAGTCGCTGGATACGATGAAAGATCTAATGGCGAGTTTTCGTCAGGAGAAGGCATTTGCTGCGAGAAAAGTCGACACTACCAATGAAGACGTCGTGTCAGCAACTGCAACCACTGCTGCAATCGCTGGTAGATATTCTATCGATGTGATGCAGCTTGCTCAGAGTCATAAAGTTGCTTCGGATGTTCTGTCTGAAGACGACAAATTTGGCCCGGGCAAGCTGCAAATCGGTTTAGATAAAGATAACTTCACCATTGACGTCCAGCCAGATTCAAAGTTAGTCGATATTGTTCGTGCTATTAACGGGGACAAAAGCAATCCGGGAGTGCGAGCGTCGGTTATTAATGATGTGGCCGGTCCACGTTTGATTCTCGCATCGAACATGTCGGGCGAGAAAAACAACATTAAAATTTCTGTGGAATCAGAAATTGGTAATCCGCTTAAGAAGCTGGAATACAAAACCCTAGAAGAAAGGGTTAAAGATTTAGAAAAGGCGCGCGCTGCTGCCCAACAATTGATCAATCCATTAACTGATGTCGAAAAACAATTGGCTCAGAAAGTCGCGGATAAAATCAGTAATGCAGCGAAGCAAGTCGACCAAGAACTTGTTGAAGAAGCTGAGAGTGCAGCTACTTCTGTCGATCCAAATGCCCAAAGTGCCGGTGGAGATATGTCGCCGGCAGCAGTCGCGGCGGCTGCAGAAGCCAACAAGTATCAAAGACCTCAAGATCGCATTCCTGGTTGGACCGAAACGGCATCGGGAACGCTGATAGACTCATACTACGAACCTCCTGAAGAGCTGGACGCGAAGTCCAAAGAGAAAGCGCCAGATGTTCCGGGATGGAGTAACACCGCCTCTGGTACATTAACCGATTCCTATGTCACGCCAAAAGAAGCGCAAGCAGCGCTTGAGAGTAAGCTTGCTGCTGAGCAAGCAGCGATCGACAAAGCAGTAGCTAGCGGTGAAATCACGCCAGAACAAGCGAAACAGATGGAGCGTGCAAAGCTGACTCCAGAAGAGCGCGCTTATTTGGAACGCGTTGATAAGGCGAATGCGGATCTATTGGCTGCGCAACAAGCATTCGATACTTATTACGGCATGACACAAGTTCAAGCTGCGCAGGACTCGAAGGTTTTGCTCGATGGCGTTGCTCATTTATCGAGTCATAACAACATTATTGAAGACGCGATTGAAGGCGTCGATTTGACGCTTAAAGGCAAAACAGAAAACAACAGGCCGCCTGCTGAAATCGATATTGAATACGATAGGCAAGGGGTGCGCGAAGACATTGAACAGTTTGTCGCAGCATACAATCAGTTCTACCAAACCTCTAAAGAACTTGCGGGTGTCAATCCACAAACAGGCCAAGCGGGCCCATTGGCAGGGGACAGTATTGTCCGCAGTGCCGACTCACGCTTAAAAGCGGTATTTTCCTCTCGCATCGAAGCAGCGCCGGAAGATCTAAAGTCTCTGACGGAGTTTGGTATTACCACTACACGGCAAGGTACGTTAGAAATTAACTATAACTTGCTGGATCGCCAGTTGAACAATAACTTTAATAAGTTAGAAGACTTTTTTGGTGGTAATCAGGGTTTTGCTAAAAAGGTGGAAGATGCCATCCAAAGCATGACAGGCGTAACAGGGTCTATCCGAACCCGAGAGCAAAGTTTAGTAGAAAGAAACTATCGTCTTGAAGATGACCAAGCGGCATTGGATCGCCGCATGGAAGGATTAGAGAAGCGAACCCATGCCAAATTTACTGCAATGCAAGACGCGACAAGCAAAATGCAGGGTCAATTGGCCGGAATGATGAATGCGTTAGGCTAATGCTGTGATAGAACTTCAAACCATACGTGATCTGGATCACCAAATACGTCAAATTCTTACTTTGGGTGACATTAATCCTGAAGAAATAACTAAGTTGGTCGATAACAGGGAACAGATATTGCAGAATGTCTTAGACTATATAAAAGTAAATCCAGAATTTGCTAAGTCGGAAGATTGGCTTTCATTAATGGAAGAAACAAAACAGCTTGTTGGGCAGCTGCAATCTGAAACGAATCAGATTGGTACGGAGTTGATTAAGTTCCGTCGCGGAAATAAGTCTGTGCAGCAGTACAAAAAGTTTTTATAGAAGAGGAAAGTTATGCGTGGTTCTTTGCAGGCATACAAGAAGGTTTCAGTAGACAGTCAATTGAGTGCGGCGTCTCCACACAAGATTGTGCAAATGCTGATGGCTGGTGCGATAGAACGCCTGATCCAAGGTAAGGCTGCGATGCAGCAAGGTAACATTCCCGTTAAAGGTGAGCGTCTCGGAAAGGCGTTAGATATCATCATTAGCTTAAGAAGCTGCTTGTCTATGGAAGACGGTGGTGATGTTGCTAAGAACTTGGACCAGTTATATGAGTTCATGATTACGCAAATTTCAAATGCGAATCACCTGAACGATCCTCAGCCAATTGATGATGTTATCGACATTATTCGCGAAATTAAGTCAGCGTGGGACCAAATTCCGGCTGAATATCACAATTTAACTGCAAGCGATGTCGGTTTGTAACGGTTAGGAAACTTTCCACGAACATCACATCTGGCAATTGCTTGGTTGCCTTATTTTTTTTATCAAATAAAATAGAAGCCACTTACGCTAGTAAAGTGGCTTTTTTGTTGCTGATTTATATAAATTGTCTATCGTTAAAGTAGCCAATCTCAAAATTTCGGGCTTCTGAATTTATATTTCACTCTGCTGCAAACTTTTTCAATTGAAGGCAAACATTTTCACCTATGCAAGGTTTAGCAAAAATACTTGTGATTGAGGACGACGCTCAAGTACGTGTCAATCTGAGTAATATTTTAGAATTCGTTGGGGAACAATGTGAAGTAGTCACTTCCGAGCAAATAGAAGACCTAGATTGGTCTACGCTTTGGGCAGGGTGTATTATCGGCTCCTTGCAAAGCAAATCCCTGACTCCAGAGCTGAGTCAAAAGCTTGCCAACTCAAATCATATCCCACTTCTTATTGCGGGTAAGCATTCTTACCATGTTGAAGACTACCCTCAGTACGTTGGGGAACTAGAATTCCCGCTTAACTATCCCCAGTTAAGTGAAGCATTACGACACTGTAAAGACTTTTTAGGTCGCAAAGGCGTTCAGGTTGTTCCAAGTTCACGTAAAAATACATTGTTCCGTAGCCTTGTAGGCCAGAGCTTAGGCATTCAAGAAGTTCGCCACCTGATTGAACAAGTGTCGGGTACAGAGGCGAATGTACTTATTCTCGGTGAGTCGGGAACAGGCAAGGAAGTTGTAGCACGCAATATACATTATCATTCAGCACGTCGTAGCGGCCCATTTGTACCGATAAACTGTGGTGCAATACCGCCAGACTTGCTTGAAAGTGAGTTGTTCGGCCATGAGAAGGGCGCGTTTACTGGTGCAATTACCTCTCGTAAGGGGCGTTTTGAACTCGCAGAAGGCGGCACGCTTTTCCTAGATGAGATTGGTGATATGCCAATGCCGATGCAAGTTAAGCTGTTACGCGTACTACAAGAGCGCAGTTTCGAGCGTGTTGGCGGTAATACCACTATTCGTGTCAATGTTCGTGTGATTGCTGCAACTCATCGTAATTTGGAAGATATGATAGATGCAGGCTCTTTCCGTGAGGACCTGTTCTACCGACTAAATGTTTTCCCGATCGAGATGCCAGCGCTTAAAGAGCGTAAAGAAGACATTCCTTTATTGCTTCAAGAGCTTATGACGCGCATGGAAGCTGAAGGCGGGCAACCAATCTGTTTCACGCCACGTTCTATCAATTCTTTGATGGAGCACGATTGGCCAGGGAACGTGCGAGAGTTAGCCAACCTAGTTGAACGTATGATCATCCTGTATCCAAATAGCTTGGTTGATGTAAACCATCTTCCAACGAAGTATCGCTACAGTGATATTCCAGAGTTCCAACCTGAACCTAGCAGCTTTAGCTCTGTAGAGGAGCAAGAGCGTGACGTCTTAGCGGACATCTTCTCAGAAAATTTCAATTTTGAAGAAACAGAAGTCTTCAACGACAGCATGGAAGCCCCTCAGTCTCTACCACCTGAAGGGGTGAATTTGAAAGAATTGCTGGCCGATTTAGAAGTCAATATGATCAGCCAAGCTTTGGAAGCTCAAGATGGTGTTGTGGCACGCGCAGCCGATATGCTAGGAATGAGACGCACAACTTTGGTTGAAAAAATGCGTAAATATAACCTTCAACGCTGACAAAAAAACTGCGTCAATTAGTTGTCATGGTGATAACTTGTTGAAAATAAAGAATAAAAGGCTGGCATGCATTTCGCATGTTAGCCTTTTGTAGTTTTATTGGCAGAAATACGACATGCAAGCAGTTGACCCAGCAGAAAATCAGTCTCATTTAGACACATTGGAAGACCAAGTAGAGCGCTATAAACAAGTGCTCGATGTTATGCCCGCAGGCGTAATTCTGTTGGATACACAAGGTGTTGTGCGCGAAGCCAACCCAGAAGCAATGAAGTTGTTAGACGTCCCTTTGCTTGGGGAGAAGTGGTTTTCAATTATTCAGACTGCTTTTGCACCACGAGAAGATGATGGCCATGAAATTTCCTTGCGAAATGGTCGTAAGGTGCGTTTGGCGATTTCAGCATCCAACACGGGTCAATTGATTCTTATCACCGATCTTACTGAAACACGCTTGCTCCAATCTCGAGTGAGTGATTTACAGCGTCTTTCATCGCTCGGCCGTATGGTCGCTTCACTGGCTCACCAGGTCAGAACACCTCTTTCTAGTGCGATGCTTTATGCGTCGAACTTGGCTGCGCCTAACTTACCACCGGCGACCAAAGATCGTTTCCAATCGAAACTGATGGATAGGCTTCACGACCTAGAGAAGCAGGTCAACGACATGCTGCTGTTTGCTAAAGGCGGCGATAACAAGGTAGTTAAGCCTTTCACCATTTCTGACTTAGTTGCGGAATTTGCCCCTATGGTGGAAACGTCGTTAAAAAATAATCACATCGATTACTGCCAAGAAGTTGAACAAGAACAGACGTCCTTACTAGGTAACGCAAATGCGATCGCGTCTGCGTTAAGTAATCTGGTTATGAACGCGATACAAATCGCCGGTAAAAACTCACAGATCGATGTGTTTTTCAGACCAGTAAACAATGAATTAAAAATCTCAGTTCAAGACAGTGGTCCTGGTGTGCCAGCTGAATTACAGAGCAAAATTATGGAACCATTTTTTACAACGCGCTCCCAAGGTACAGGTCTTGGCTTGGCGGTTGTGCAAATGGTTTGCCGGGCACATGATGGCAGGCTTGAATTGATTTCAGAACAGGGTGATGGCGCATGTTTCACCATGTGTATCCCACTTCAGTGCGAAGCTGCTGATCCCCTAGAAGTAATGATGGAGAGTGACAATGGCTCAAAGTAAAGTCTTAATCGTAGAAGACGACGAAGGTCTACGCGAAGCGTTGGTCGATACCCTAGCTTTAGCGGGATACGAATGGTTAGAAGCTGACAGTGCTGAAGATGCGTTAGTGAAGTTGAAGTCAAACGCTATCGACATTGTTGTTTCGGATGTTCAAATGGCTGGTATGGGTGGTTTAGCGCTGCTTCGTAACATTAAACAGCATTGGCCAAATCTGCCCGTTTTATTGATGACAGCATATGCCAATATTGAAGATGCGGTATCTGCTATGAAAGATGGCGCGATCGACTATATGGCGAAACCATTCGCCCCAGAAGTTCTGCTCAATATGGTTAGTCGTTACGCGCCAATCAAATCAGACGACAATGGTGATGCGGTTGTCGCTGATGATAAAAGCCTAAAGTTGTTAGCGTTGGCAGACAAAGTTGCAAAAACCGATGCGAATGTGATGGTGCTTGGCCCAAGTGGTTCGGGTAAAGAAGTGATGTCGCGATACATCCACAATGCGTCGAATCGTAAAGATGGCCCTTTCGTAGCGATCAACTGTGCGGCAATTCCTGACAACATGCTCGAAGCAACCTTGTTTGGCTACGAAAAAGGTGCCTTCACTGGTGCCGTTCAGGCGTGTCCGGGTAAGTTTGAGCAAGCGCAAGGTGGTACTATTTTACTTGATGAAATCAGTGAAATGGATTTGAACCTTCAAGCTAAGCTGCTTCGCGTTTTACAAGAAAGAGAAGTAGAGCGTTTAGGCAGCCGTAAAAGCATTAAACTGGACGTTCGCGTGCTAGCGACCAGTAACCGTGACCTGAAACTATACGTTCAAGAAGGTAACTTCCGTGAAGATTTGTACTACCGCCTGAATGTGTTCCCAATTGCGTGGCCAGCTTTGAGTGACCGCCGTGGAGATATTGAACCTTTAGCTAAACACTTAATCGAGCGTCACTGTAAAAAGTTAGGACTACCCGTTCCAGAAATTGACAGCAATGCAATGGGTAAACTGCTGATGTACCCGTGGCCAGGCAACGTGCGTGAATTGGACAACGTGGTTCAGCGTGCGCTTATCCTGAGTGAGAACGGAAATATTTCTGGCGACCATATTCTTTTGGAAGGTGTCGATTGGCAAGATGCAGGCAGCTTACAGCAAGTCGTAGAAACAGGCGTTGCGACGCCGGCGATCAAGCCTATTGCTGAAGTGACGGAAAATCGTTCCCTATCGCAGGGTTCTGCAAGCCTGGGTGGGGAGCTTCGGGATCAGGAATACACTATCATTCTTGACACATTGGCAGAGTGTAATGGCCGCCGTAAAGAAATGGCAGAAAAGCTTGGAATTAGCCCGAGAACATTGCGTTATAAGTTAGCTAAAATGCGCGATGCTGGTATTGATATACCGGGTTAATTGAACGAATTCATGCGTCAAATTTGTGATGGCATACATATTGCTGAACTAACTAAAGAACTAATGCAAAAGTCAAAGAATTGGCAGCCGAGGGAACAATGAGAATCGACGGTCTAAACAGCGAAATGCAAGCAATGAGGCTTGAAGCGACCAACACGACACCTGCGCCGACTGGGCAAAAAGTAGGTGCCGACTTTGGTGATATGCTGACCAAAGCGATTAATAACGTAAATGGATTACAGAAAACCTCAGGCGACTTGCAAATGCGTTTTGACCGTGGTGACGAAAATGTGTCTCTTTCGGACGTAATGATCGCTCGTAACAAATCCAGTGTCGCATTTGATGCAACTATCCAAGTTCGTAATAAGTTGGTTGAAGCTTATAAAGAACTAATGAACATGCCGGTTTAATGATTAGGTAGTAACAGTGGCAGACCAGAATCAAACAACAGATCTCGCACTATCCGACTCCGCTGACAGCCATGCGATGGTTGCCAGCTCGGATCTGGATGTTGAGCAGCAAAACCCTGATTTAAATGAAAAAGACTCATCGAAGTTTGATTTTGCGATGGGGGATTTGGATCTGCTACGCCAAGTCGTACTTGTACTATCGATTTCGATTTGTGTGGCGCTTATCGTCATGTTGTTCTTCTGGGTGAAAGAGCCAGAGATGCGCCCTTTGGGTGCGTATGAAACCGATGAGTTGATTCCTGTCCTTGACTACCTCGACCAGAAAAAACTGTCCTACAAGCTTGAAGGCAATACGATTTTAGTACCGGCTACCGAATACAGTGGCCTGAAACTTGATTTGGCCCGTGCAGGTTTAAATAACCAAACTGAAGCTGGTGATGAAATCTTGCTTCAAGATATGGGGTTCGGTGTATCACAGCGTCTTGAATTAGAACGATTAAAGCTGAGCCGAGAACGCCAACTGTCTAAAGCGATTGAGGAAATGAAACAAGTACGACGTGCTCGCGTTTTACTTGCTTTACCAAAACAAAGCGTGTTCGTTCGTCATAACCAAGAAGCTTCAGCTTCAGTCTTTTTGACTCTAGGTACTGGCTCTGTACTAAAGCAGGGTGAAGTCGATTCTGTGGTAGATATGGTTGCGAGTGCAGTTCCTGGAATGAAACCAACCAGAGTGACGGTCACCGACCAACATGGTCGTCTTCTTAGCTCTGGTTCTCAAGATCCTGCCTCATCTGCTCGCCGTAAAGAACACGAGTTAGAGCGCAAACAGGAACAAGCGCTACGTGACAAGATTGACTCAGTTCTTATTCCAATCTTAGGCTTTGGTAATTATACCGCTCAAGTGGATATTGAACTGGACTTCAGCGCGATCGAGCAAACACGCAAACAGTTTGATCCTAATACTCCATCAACGCGAAGTGAGTACACCTTAGAAGATTACAACAACGGGAATGTTGTTGCTGGTGTGCCAGGCGCTCTGAGTAACCAACCACCGGCAGATGCTTCTATTCCGCAAGACGTAGCGCAAATGAAAGATGGTTCGATGCTGGGGCAAGGCTCGGTTCATAAAGAAGCGACGCGGAACTTTGAGTTAGACACTACTATTAGCCATGAGCGTCGCCAGACCGGTGTCGTGAATCGTCAGACAGTTGCGGTCGCGATAAAAAATCGCGCATCGGTGGATCCGAATACCGGTGAAACAACCTACACGCCTCTTTCAGATGCCGAGCTCAATTCTATACGCCAAGTTTTAATTGGAGCGGTAGGGTTTAGCGAGAATCGTGGTGATTTACTGAATGTTCTGAGCATGCAGTTTGCTGAGCCTGAAATTGAAAGCATTGCAGACGTGCCGATTTGGGAACATCCAAACTTCAACGACTGGGTTCGTTGGTTCGCCAGTGCGTTGGTCATTATTGTTGTGGTTCTAGTGCTGGTTCGTCCTGCAATGAAAAAACTGCTTAACCCTGCTGCTGAAGAAGACGATCAAACATACGGTCCAGATGGCTTGCCAATCGGTATGGATGGTGAAACCAGCCTAATCGGCGGTGATATAGAAGGTGGAGAGCTGTTTGAATTTGGCTCTAGCATTGACCTACCAAACTTACATAAAGATGAAGACGTGTTGAAAGCTGTGCGTGCTTTAGTGGCGAATGAACCTGAGCTAGCAGCTCAAGTAGTGAAGAATTGGATGCAAGATGCCTAACGAAATTGTACCTCAAGAAAATGGCAACGGCGAAGACGAGAACGCCGTCGACATCTCGACGATTAGCGGTGACGAAAAGGCCGCGATTCTGCTGTTAAGCCTCAATGAAGATGACGCTGCGGGTATTATTCGCCATTTAGAACCGAAGCAGGTTCAGCGTGTTGGTAGCGCGATGGCAAGGGCTGCGGATCTGAGTCAAGAAAAGGTGGGAGCAGTACACCGCGCCTTTTTAGAAGATATTCAAAAATACACCAACATTGGTATGGGCAGCGAAGACTTCATGCGTAACGCCCTCGTTGCGGCATTAGGTGAAGATAAAGCCAATAACTTAGTAGACCAAATCCTTCTAGGTACGGGCTCGAAAGGCCTAGACTCGTTGAAGTGGATGGACCCTCGTCAAGTGGCTTCTATCATCATCAACGAGCACCCTCAGATTCAAACCATCGTTCTTTCTTACTTAGAGGCGGATCAGTCAGCGGAAATCTTATCTCAGTTTGCCGAGCGTGACCGATTGGATCTTATGATGCGTATTGCGAACCTTGAAGAAGTCCAACCTTCTGCACTAGCCGAATTGAACGAGATCATGGAGAAACAGTTTGCGGGCCAAGCGGGCGCGCAAGCGGCCAAGATCGGTGGCCTGAAAGCTGCCGCAGAGATCATGAACTACATGGACAACAATGTCGAAGGTATTCTCATGGATCAGATTCGCGACCAAGACGAAGATATGGCGACGCAAATCCAAGACCTTATGTTTGTATTCGAGAATCTTATCGAAGTGGACGACCAAGGTATTCAGAAGTTGCTGCGTGATGTACCACAAGATGTATTGCAGAAGTCGCTTAAAGGTGCTGACGATGCACTGCGCGATAAGATCTTCAAGAACATGTCTAAACGTGCAGCTGAGATGATGCGTGATGACCTTGAAGCAATGCCGCCGGTTAAAGTTTCTGATGTCGAGACTGCTCAGAAAGAAATTCTGGCCATTGCGCGCCGAATGGCCGACAACGGTGAGATCATGTTGTCTGGCGGCGCAGACGAGTTCCTATAATTTTTCTTTAAGCGACTGCTTCATTAAAGCGAGTCGAGACTACACAGTCAGGTGAAACCGAGCATGTCAGGTGAAAGGAAACGAGGCTTTTTGCGCCTCGATAATGATGAATCAGTCGAGCAGCCTAAGAAATGGGGCCTACCTGACTACGGCTCTGAAGTTAATAAACAGGCGAAGGATACTGCGCTTAACTATGACCCAAGCTGGGTACCTAACTTTGATGAGCCTGCCGAAGAAGAGCCACTTCAACTCACAGAAGAAGAAATTGAGCTGATCAAGCAAGGCGCTTATCAAGATGGTCTAATGCAAGGCCAAGAGGCTGGCTTTAAACAAGGCTATGACAAAGGCAAAGAGCAGGGCCTAGAAGCAGGGCACCAAGAAGGGCTAGAACAAGGTAAGTTACAAGGTGTTGCCGAGGGACAAGAGTTTATTCAGCAGCAAGTTCACACCTTTGTAGGGCTTGCCAATCAGTTTGCTCAGCCGTTAGAGCTGATGAATGCTCAAGTTGAAAAACAATTAGTCGACATGGTGCTCACGCTAGTGAAGGAAGTTGTTCATGTTGAAGCTCAAACCAATCCACAGGTAATCCTCGATACCATTAAGCAATCGGTAGAAGCATTGCCAATTTCTGGTCACGCGATTACGTTGAAACTCCACCCTGAAGACGTCGATATTATCCGCTCTGCTTACGGTGAAAATGAACTCGATTTTCGCAATTGGACGCTGGTTGCAGAGCCAGCGCTTAACCGTGGAGATGTGCAAATAGAAGCGGGTGAATCGAGTGTGAATTATCGAATGGAAGAGCGTATTCGGAACGTTTTGCAAAGCTTTTGTGGTTCTAATCGCCACAATGGTGGTGAGTAATGTTAGCCCTCGCAGAACGCTTAAGCCAATATCAAACCCAAGGTTTGACTTGTCGCCCCGTGGCTTCAGGCAAGCTTGTTCGAGTGGTTGGTTTAACATTAGAAGCGACAGGCTGTCGCGCTCCGATCGGGAGCCTGTGTACGGTTGAAACCATGAATGGTTCTATGGAGGCCGAAGTTGTCGGCTTCTCGGGTGATAACCTCTATCTTATGCCGAGTGAGCAAATCACCGGGGTATTACCGGGTGCAAAAGTAACGCCTTTAACCAGTGAAGCGGGTTTACCTGTTGGGATGGAGTTACTTGGCCGAGTCATCGATGGCGTTGGTAATCCATTGGATGGCTTAGGGCCGATTTATTCCGATCAAAGAGCCGCCTTTAATGCTGAACCTATTAATCCTCTGGCAAGAAAACCAATCACTGAACCTCTCGATGTGGGCTTGAAGGCTATCAATGGCCTACTTACTGTCGGCAAAGGGCAGCGTATTGGCCTGTTTGCAGGTTCGGGGGTGGGTAAGTCGGTCACTTTAGGGATGATGACGCGAGGAACTACCGCTCAAGTCGTTGTTGTTGGTTTGATTGGTGAGCGTGGCCGAGAAGTAAAAGAATTCATTGAAGAAATTCTTGGTGTTGATGGACGTCAGCGCTCCGTTGTTGTCGCTGCACCAGCCGATTCGTCACCATTAATGCGGCTGAAAGGGTGCCAAACCGCTCTGACTATTGCAGAGTATTTTCGCGATCAAGGGTTGGATGTTCTTTTGCTTATGGACTCATTGACTCGTTTTGCTCAGGCGCAACGTGAGATTGCTTTGTCGGTAGGCGAACCACCAGCTACGAAAGGTTATCCGCCTTCTGTGTTCGCTAAGCTGCCCGCTCTGGTCGAACGCGCTGGTAATGGCGGGGATGAACAAGGCTCAATTACAGCCTTTTTTACCGTACTTACAGAAGGTGACGACCTCCAAGACCCTATTGCCGATGCTTCTCGTGCGATTCTTGATGGGCACATTGTACTATCACGTGAAATGGCCGATGCCGGTCATTATCCAGCGATAGATGTTGAGAAGTCGGTGAGTCGTGTTATGCCGCAAATCACAACCGAAGAACATGTCCTAATGTCTAAAGCGGTTAGACAGGTGCTTTCTATTTGTCGTAAGAACCAAGACCTTGTTTCTATTGGCGCGTATAAACCAGGCACCGATCCTGCGATAGACAGTGCGTTTACTCTCAAGCCGAAGCTGGACGAGTATTTGCAACAAGGTATGACACAAAGTGTGCCTTACGATATGTGTATTGGCATGCTTAAAAATGTGCTGCAAGCATAACGCTTACGGTAAGTTCAAACGTCATTGTTACTGTTAACGGAAGAGTTCATACATAAGCGATGGAAAATGCACTAGATTTCCTACTTGACCAATCCAAAGAGCGCGAAGAACAAGCGGTACTTGCGTTGAATACTGCGCGCGTCGAACTCGAAAACTATTATGACCAACTTTCTCAAATTGAGCAGTATCGCCTCGATTACTGTCAGCAATTGATCGATCGCGGTAAGTCCGGTTTAACGGCAAGCGAATATAGCCACCTGAACCGATTCTTGACCCAGTTAGACGAAACGCTTGCTAAGCAAAAGCAGGCAGAGAACCACTTTAAGTCACAGGTTGAAAACTGCCAGCAACACTGGATGGAAGTAAGAAAGCAGCGTCGTTCGTATGAATGGATGCTAGAGAAAAAGCAAACAGAACGCCAAAAGCAACTGGCTCGGAAGGAGCAACAGCAACTTGATGAGTTTTCTACGCTTCAATTTAGCCGCAATAGAGCGAATCGCGACTCTTTTTAATTCGGCTTAGAGCAATTTACCGCGAGTCGGTTAAATTGTTTGCGTGTTATGTCCGGTTGGCGTGTTTTTTGCAATTGTAGTCCAAGGTATTTTCTCACTGCTGCTGGTTTCCCCCGTTTTATGCAGCACTTGGTACGTCTACAAGAGTAACGTCTGTATGAATATAAATTTATCCTCAGTTTTTGGCTCTTCCAAATCAGAAACCCCGTCAAGTGAGGGGGCGACTGCCAGTTCCGAATCTAAAGACTCAGAAGGCTTTCTATCCAAGCTTACTTCTCTTATCAGTGGTGAAGGGGAGCAAGGTTCTGACGAAAAAGGAAAAGTTGAAGAAAGCGCTAAGTCGTCTTCAACAGAAAAATCGTTATCGACTGACGGTGAATCTTCAAGTAGCGAAGAGGCTAAAGCGGAGATTAAGAAAAGCAGTGAAAGCACTGATGAGGTGTTGAAGCAGGCAGATGCTTCCGATGATGAAGAGAAAAGCGTCTCAAGTGCTGAAAAAAGTAAAGAAAGCAACGAGCTAGGTGACACTAAGGAAACCAAAACGTCACAAGTAAGCAGTGCAGAAAAAAATACCCAATCAGATAGCGATACAGTTAAATTGTCGGAAGCAGAATCGGTTGATACAGGCAAGCAAACCCAGCAAAAAGTGAGTGCTGAAGAGTCAGAAAAAGCGCAAGCAACCAAAGCGAAACAAGAAACCGATGAGATGCTTGGTCGAATAAATGAATCGAACAATGCTTTACAATCAAAAGACGGCAAACCTTTGCCTCAACAAGAGGGTGAAAAGGTTATCAGTGATGGCGAGCCGAAAGATCCTAAGGTGGCTGCTGCAGCTGTTGCAGCAAAATCTCAAGCAGGCTCAAATGATTCCGTTGTCGGCGATGGTAAGGTCGCTCAGCAATCACCTAATGAGTTTGCTGCGAGTTCAGAACAGCCCGCCAACGCTCAACAGTCGGACAATATTCCAGAGTCGGCAAAGCGATTTATTCAGCAAGACCCATCGACTCATCAGGTAAAAGGTGCTAACCCTCAAGCAGACGCTGAAGCAAATCAAAATGCGGGAATAAAAGTGGCTACGGCCGCAGCCGTTGTAGGCCAAAAGCCAGAAGAAGGGGCTTTGACTAAAGCACCCCAAGGGGAAGCTTCGATTGTTAGCTCTGGGGTTGAGGAATTAACTCCGGGTGAGGAAGGTAGCGTGAAAGCGGCTGCTGCCCTGGGGGTTGGTGCGGCGGCGCAGGGTGATGTGAAGTCTGCTCAGTCAGTACAAGTTACTGGTAGCCCTCAGGTGAGTTCTGCTGGCGCGTCGGGAGTTACAAGTGGTGGTGTGGGCAGCGCAGGCTCCGGGGCGGCAGTTGCAGCAGGAGCAATAGCTTGGAATTCAACCGAACAAGCCGACCCAAGTGCAGCACAAGCTCAAGATGCTCAAGGCAACAAAGCGAAACAGGCAGCAGTTGCAGCATCAGTCCATCAAGCTCTCCAGCAGCAGGGGGCACAACAAACGGCCACTGCTATCAATGTTGACAAGGCGGCAATGACTCAAATGGCGTCATCCATGCCTTCGGACTTATCTCAAGCGCAGATGCAGCAGCTGGTAGCAGCGAATATGGCTCCCCAAGTACCACAGCAGCAGCTTAATAACCAGGCGGCATTGAAAGCAGCATTAGGTGCTAAGGGTGTGAGTAGCTTAGCAAAAGGCCAAGACAAGCAAGACGTCACCGGCGCTCAGCAATTTGCTGGTGCGGCAGGGGCGCAACAAGGTCCAAATAGTCTACAAGCTCGCGTGGAAAGTGCTGCGCAAGCTCAAACACCGATGATGCTGACTAAAGAGACGGCAGGAGACCAGGTTGCGGAACGTGTACAAATGATGATGTCGAAAAACTTGAAAAACATCGACATTCGTCTCGATCCGCCAGAACTGGGACGTATGCAAATTAGAATGAATATGAATGGCGATGGTACAGCCGTACATTTCACCGTTGCTAACCAACAGGCGCGAGATGTTATTGAACAGTCTATGCCAAGGTTAAGAGAGATGTTGGCACAGCAAGGTGTACAGTTAAATGACACTTCTGTTCAGCAGCAAAGTGCGGGCCAGCAACAGGGGCGTTATAGCGCACAAAATGGCAATAATGCTCAAGGAAGCGGCAATGAAGCCGCTGGAATGGAAGAAAACCTTGATACAGACGTCAATCTTGATTTGAATGTCGCAACAAAGCGTGATGGAATTAGTTATTACGCATAAACTATATAAAAACTACATGTTTAGAGAAAGTTATGGCTGACGAAGATCTAGAACAAGATGCGCCCAAAGGGAAAAGTAAACTGCTTATCATCATTATTGCAGTCGTTGTATTGATAGCAGGTGGCGGTGGTGCGGCTTTCTTTTTGATGGGTTCCGATGAACCTGCTCCTGCAGCAGAAACGGTGAATACCCAAACAGTGACGCCGGCCGACCCAGTTGCTTATGTCAACATTCCTCAGCCTTTCTTGTTTAACGTAACAGGCGATAAGCGAGACAGGCTTGTACAGATCAAAGTGCAGTTAATGGTAAGAGGTAGTGAGAACGAAAACTTAGCTCGTTATCATTCGCCGTTGATTGAAAGTTCATTATTGGGCACTTTTGCCTCTGCCACCGTTGACCAACTTCGCAGTGCCAATGGACGAGTAGAGCTGAGAGATAAGGCAACGGAAGATATTAAAGCCAGCCTAACTCGAGCGGTAGGACAGCCCGTTATTGAACGTGTCTTGTTTACCGATTTTGTAATTCAGTAGGTGCAGAGTGACCGATTTATTAAGCCAAGACGAAATTGATGCGCTACTCCACGGGGTAGATGATGTCGAAGAGGTCGAAGAGGAAATAGAAGACGAAAGTGGCGCCGCCGTCAATTTTGACTTCTCCTCACAAGACCGAATAGTTCGTGGTCGAATGCCAACGCTCGAGCTAATCAACGAGCGTTTTGCACGACATTTACGCATCAGCCTGTTTAACATGCTTCGCAAAACTGCTGAAGTGTCGATAAACGGCGTTCAAATGATGAAGTTTGGCGAATATCAGAACACCCTTTATGTTCCAACCAGTTTGAACATGGTGCGCTTTAGGCCGTTAAAAGGTACGGCCTTGGTGACTATGGAAGCGCGTTTGGTCTTTATTCTGGTCGAAAATTTCTTTGGCGGTGATGGTCGATTCCATGCCCGTATTGAAGGTCGCGAGTTCACTCCAACGGAAAGACGAATTGTTCAACTACTATTAAAAATAGTGTTTGAAGATTACAAAGAGGCTTGGTCGCCGGTGATGGGTGTCGAGTTCGAATATCTTGATTCTGAAGTGAACCCAAGTATGGCGAATATCGTCAGCCCGACGGAAGTGATTGTAGTCAGCTCTTTCCACATTGAAGTCGATGGTGGCGGCGGGGATTTCCATGTCGTTATGCCGTACTCCATGGTTGAGCCGATTCGTGAACTGCTCGATGCAGGTGTCCAATCGGACAAGATGGAAACCGATATCCGTTGGAGTTCTGCGCTGCGTGAAGAAATTATGGACGTGCCGGTGAATTTCCGAGTTAATCTGCTCGAGCAAGACATTTCGCTGCGCGACCTAATGGAGCTTCAAGCTGGCGATATTATCCCAATCACTATGCCTGAACATGCCACCATGTTTGTTGAAGAATTGCCGACATTCCGTGTGAAGATGGGACGAGCAGGCGAGAACATGGCGGTGCAAGTATCCGAGAAAATTAAACGCCCAGATGTCGTTAAAACGGACCTCGCATTCTTCGGAAAAGACATCATGTCTGAATTCGAAGAAGAGACTGGCGATGATGAAGAAGAATATTAAGTAGGTAATGAAAAATGGAACCAAGTGACGACCAAAAACTAGCGGACGAATGGGCTGCTGCCTTAGGTGAAGACCCTGCTGCTCCGGAAGTGGATGTAGACGATATTCTTGCCGCGCCGTTAGATGAACTAAAAGATACTTCATCTCCAATTTCAGAAGATGAGCGACGTAAACTTGATACGATCCTAGATATCCCAGTGACTATTTCAATGGAAGTTGGGCGTTCTCAAATCAGTATCCGTAACTTGCTGCAATTGAACCAAGGTTCGGTGGTTGAGCTAGAGCGTGTGGCTGGTGAGTCTCTTGACGTCTTGGTGAATGGTACTTTGATTGCACACGGTGAAGTTGTTGTGGTCAACGATAAGTTTGGTATTCGTCTGACTGATGTTATCAGCCAGACCGAGCGTATTAAGAAACTTAGATAGTTATCCCTTAACTGGCTGGAAGCCACGGGTAATATATGCAACGAAGCGTTTTATGGCTTGTTCTTATGCCGTCTAGTGCGTTGGCTGCAAATCCTGCGAGCCAACTTGATTTAGCGACCACCCTTGGGTCGCTTTTGTTCGTTATAGCCTTCATTCTATTTTTAGCTTGGCTGTTAAAGCGAATGCGAGTGCCTACTTTGATGAATCAAAAGGGCCTTAGTGTCGTACGCCAATTGCCGGTTGGTACCAAAGAGCGGATCATGATTGTTCAGGCAGGAGAGGAACAGTTTTTAGTTGGTGTGACCGCTCAATCTATTCAGCTCATTTCTAAGCTCGATAATCCCATTTCTCAGGAAGATGCGGAAACTGTCCCGTTTTCGAACCAGCTAGCTCAACTATTGAAAAAGAATGGAGCGAGTGAAAAAGGATGAATTATCTGTTCATATTCAAAAAACTAAGTGGCGTACTTAGCCTAGCGGTTACTTTAATCTTCTTTTCTTTTTCATCGTTGACTTATGCGCAAGAAGAGTTAGAAACACCTATCCCTCAAAATGCTGCAGGTGCATCGAGTGTCACAGTTACGGCAATGGAGAAAGAGCAGGGTGCTGCTCGTACGGCTGCTTCGGGAAGCTCGAGTGGCGGTGGGATTCCTGCCTTTACTATGACCAGTAACCCTGATGGTAGTGAAGACTATTCGATTAACTTACAAATTCTAGCGCTGATGACCATGTTGGGCTTTTTGCCTGCCATGGTTATTTTGATGACCTCATTTACACGAATCGTGGTCGTGATGTCGATATTACGTCAGGCGATGGGTTTGCAGCAGACACCATCGAATCAGGTGATTATCGGTATCGCAATTTTCCTCACCTTTTTCATCATGTCTCCGGTATTGAGCAAGATAAACGATCAGGCGGTTCAGCCTTATCTCAATGAACAAATTACTGCTCGTGAAGCGTTTGATACTGCCCAAGAGCCGATGAAAGCATTTATGCTGAAGCAGACTCGTGTGAAAGATTTAGAAACTTTCGTCAATATTGCTGGTGCAGAGGTGACTAACCCAGAAGATGTGTCGATGGCGGTTTTGATACCTGCATTTATCACCTCAGAGCTGAAAACGGCGTTCCAAATTGGTTTTATGCTGTTCTTACCTTTTTTGATCATTGACCTGGTAGTGGCATCGGTTCTGATGGCAATGGGTATGATGATGCTATCACCGATGATCGTATCGTTGCCGTTTAAACTGATGTTGTTTGTGCTGGTCGATGGTTGGAACTTGATCTTGTCGACGCTCGCCGGCAGCTTCGCCTTGTAGCGGGAGGATACTATGACTCCTGAGTTATTCGTCGAACTTTTTAGAGATGCGCTTTGGATGGTACTCATTATGGTGTGTGCCATCATCATTCCAAGCTTATTGGTTGGTTTAGTCGTGGCCATCTTTCAGGCGGCCACGTCTATCAACGAACAAACATTGAGTTTCTTGCCTCGTCTTGTAGTGACGTTGCTTGCACTTATGTTGTTTGCTCACTGGATGACGCAAATGCTTATGGAATTCTTCTTCGGCATTATCGAGCGTCTCCCACAGGTCTTGTACTAAAGGCCTCTTATGGAATATCCAACCAGTGTCGTTTTAGATTGGATTGCGAACTACTTTTGGCCCTATACGCGTATTGCGGCCATGTTAATGGTTATGACGGTCACTGGTGCGCGTTTTGTTCCAACACGAGTACGCCTATACCTTGGGTTAGCCATCACTTTTGCGGTGAGCCCGGCTGTTCCAGCTGTTCCTAATACAATTGAACTGGTGTCTTTTGAAGGCTTTATGGTATTGCTCGAGCAAATCGTGATTGGCGTCGCGATGGGCACAATCACCCAGTTTATGATCCAGACGTTTGTTATTCTCGGTCAGATCTTAGGTATGCAGGCTAGCTTAGGTTTCGCCTCAATGGTTGACCCCGCGAACGGGCAAAACACGCCGCTACTTGGTCAGCTATTTATGTTTCTTGCGACAATGTTTTTCCTCGCGACTGACGGCCATCTTAAAATGATTCAATTAGTGGTGATGAGTTTTCACTCGCTGCCGATTGGGTCTGGTTCCTTGACTGCGGTCGACTTTCGCGAAATTGCATTGTGGCTCGGTATCATGTTCAAGTTTGCACTGAGCATGTCTTTATCAGGGATCATCGCGCTACTCACCATCAATATGTCATTTGGCGTAATGACACGTGCCGCTCCGCAGCTAAACATTTTCTCGCTGGGTTTTGCGTTCGCACTTTTGGTCGGCCTATTGATTTGTTGGTATATTTTAGGCGGCTTGTATAGCCACTATGAACTACTATGGGAACAAGGCGAGCAGCAGTTATGTCGCATGATCCGATTGAATTGTTAGCATGCAAAACGAAGTTACGTTACACGCTAAATAATGTGTTAGGAGGCTGAATTGGCAGAATCAGACGGCCAAGAACGCACAGAAGACGCCACGCCCAGGCGCTTGCAACAGGCTCGAGAGAAAGGGCAGGTTGCAAGGTCTAAAGAACTCGCGTCCGTATCGGTATTAGTGGTTGGCGCGATTGCGTTGATGTGGTTCGGCGAAGCGCTCGGCAAAGAACTGTTTTTATCGATGAGTCGTTTATTCGACTTGAGTCGAGAAGAGGTGTTCGACTTTGCCAAATTAGGCGATATTGCACTTGGTGCGATTGGTAGCCTACTTGGGCCTTTGATTCTGGTTTTGATCATGCTCTTTATCGCTGCCTTGATTGGTTCCGCGGGTGTTGGAGGTATCAGCTTTTCAGTTGAGGCCGCAATGCCTAAGTGGTCCAAAATGAATCCATTGAGCGGCGTAAAACGTATGGTCGGCATGCAGAGCTGGGTAGAGTTGGTCAAGTCGATTCTAAAAGTCTCTCTAGTGTCTGGCGTTGCTTTCTACCTAATCAATGCATCCAAAGAAGACTTGTTTCAGTTAAGCATGGATGTTTATCCGCAGAATATCTTCCATGCATTGGACATCCTGCTGAATTTCGTCTTGTTGATCAGCTGCTCATTACTTGTGGTTGTCGCGATTGATATTCCTTTCCAGATTTGGCAACACGCCAACCAGTTAAAAATGACCAAGCAGGAAGTTAAAGACGAATATAAGGACACTGAAGGTAAGCCTGAAGTGAAAGGCCGAATTCGTATGCTCCAAAGGGAAGCCGCACAGCGTCGTATGATGGCAGAAGTACCGCAAGCCGATGTTATTATTACTAACCCAGAGCACTTTTCAGTTGCACTAAGGTATAAACAAAACACCGATAAAGCCCCTGTTGTTGTCGCAAAAGGTATTGACCATATGGCGATGAAAATACGTGAAGTGGCGAGAGAGCATGATATTTATGTGGTGCCGGCTCCGCCATTGGCAAGGGCGTTATACCATACAACAGAGCTGGAACAGGAAATCCCAGATGGGCTATTTACCGCGGTAGCTCAAGTGTTAGCGTATGTGTTCCAGCTTAAGCAATACCGTAAGCGCGGTGGCGAAAGGCCTAAGTTTCAAGCTGAAGACGTACCAATTCCACCAGAGCTTAGACATTAAAAGCCGCATATGCGGCTTTTTTACTTTTCAGGAATGGATAGTAGAACTAACAATGCTCCGTCGCCGCCAAATTCTAGAGGGGCTTGGTGGAATGCCATCACATCGGGGTGTTGTGCAAGCCAAAGTGGCGTTTTTTGCTTGAGGATATGTTTACCGATTCCGTGTTGCACACATGCACAGTGAACATCATTCTTGATGCAGTATGCAATCATCGCCCCTAACTCACGTTTAGCTTCTTGCTGTGTCATACCATGCATATCTAAAAACACATCTGGAACATATACCCCGCGACGCAGGCGTTTTACCTCGTAGGTGGATACATCATCACGAGCGTAACGCGTTGGGCCGTCTTCGCTTAGGATCGGGACAAACTCATCGGAGAAATAAAACTCTGTATCGCTGGCTTCACGGGCACTGCGCTTGATTTCTTTTTGCTTAGGGTTTTTTTTTGGTTGGTGGATTATGGTATCCTGTCGCAACTTTTTAACGCCCTCTACTGCATCCTTAAATAAGGCGAAATCATCATCGTGATCGGTGTCTTTTTTGCTCATAGGGTTCAAAATTTATAGTAAAACTCAATTAGCAGTATTGTAGCGCTTTTCGGAGGCAATTTTGGATAAGATTTTTGTAGAAGAAGCGGTATCTGAGCTTCATACCCTTCAAGACATGATTCGTTGGACGGTAAGCCGCTTTAATGCCGCAAACCTTTTTTATGGTCATGGTACGGACAACGCGTGGGATGAAGCAGTGCAATTAATCTTGCCAACTCTATATCTGCCTATTGATGTGCCTCCACACGTATTGAACTCCCGATTAACCAGCAGCGAGCGTCTGCGTATTGTTGAGCGAGTGGTAAAACGTATTAATGAGCGTACGCCAACGTCTTACCTAACTAACAAGGCGTGGTTCTGTGGACTTGAGTTCTTCGTTGATGAGCGAGTGCTTGTGCCACGTTCGCCAATTGGTGAACTGATTGAAGCTCAGTTCCAACCTTGGCTGGTAGAAGAGCCAGTGCGCATCATGGATTTATGTACTGGCAGTGGTTGTATTGCGATCGCTTGTGCGCATGCATTTCCTGAAGCCGAAGTGGATGCTATCGATATTTCGACCGACGCGCTTCAGGTTGCAGAACAAAACGTTCAAGATCATGGTATGGAGCAGCAAGTGTTCCCGATTCGTTCCGATTTGTTCCGCGATCTGCCAAAAGAGAAGTACAACCTAATCGTGTCTAACCCGCCATACGTGGATGAGGAAGATATGAACAGCTTGCCTGATGAGTTTACTCATGAGCCAGAGCTAGGTCTTGCTGCGGGTACTGATGGCCTGAAACTGGTACGTCGTATTCTGGCTAATGCCCCTGATTATTTGACTGAACAAGGTATTCTTATCTGTGAAGTAGGTAACTCAATGGTACATATGATGGAGCAATACCCGCAGATTCCATTCACTTGGATTGAATTCGAAAACGGTGGCCATGGCGTGTTTATGCTAACTCGTGACCAGATTGTTGAGCATGCAGAAGAGTTTGCACTCTACAAAGATTGATTATTCATAGTGAATCGAAAACGCCAGCATTGTAATGCTGGCGTTTTTTATTGCGGCAAAAGCCACTTTTGTACCTCATTAGGGGTTTACATCATTGGGCAATAAAGCCACTATGAAATCACGAAGAATAGAGAGTAACGTCAGTAGGCATATGCTCACTGTGGCAATGAATACTGGCAGCAATTGAGGAAGTAATGGCAGGAAACAGTATCGGACAACATTTCCGAGTGACCACGTTCGGAGAAAGTCACGGTATCGCACTAGGATGTATCGTCGACGGGTGCCCACCAGGGCTTGAAATTACAGAAGCAGATCTTCAAAAAGATCTCGACCGTCGTCGTCCTGGCACATCACGCTACACAACGCAGCGTCGTGAACCTGATGAAGTAAAAATCCTTTCCGGTGTTTTTGAAGGTCAAACAACAGGTACATCGATTGGCCTACTGATCGAAAATACCGACCAACGCTCAAAAGATTACTCGGAAATCAAAGACAAGTTCCGCCCAGGTCACGCCGATTATACTTACCACCAGAAATACGGCGTCCGTGATTACCGTGGTGGTGGTCGCTCTTCTGCACGCGAAACCGCAATGCGAGTGGCGGCAGGTGCCATCGCTAAGAAATATCTTGAGCAAGAGTTCGGCGTTCAGGTGCGTGCGTACTTGTCTCAAATGGGTGACGTATCCATCGACAAAGTTGATTGGGATGAGATTGAGAACAATGCGTTCTTTTGCCCAGATGCGGATAAAGTAGATGCGTTTGACCAACTGATCCGCGACCTGAAAAAGGAAGGCGATTCAATTGGTGCCAAACTGCAGGTTGTTGCGACCAACGTCCCTGTTGGTTTAGGTGAGCCAATCTTTGACCGTTTAGATGCAGATATCGCCCATGCGTTGATGAGCATTAATGCGGTAAAAGGTGTTGAAATTGGTGACGGCTTTGATGTGGTTAAGCAAAAAGGCAGCGAACACCGTGATCCGCTTACACCAGAAGGTTTCGCAAGTAACCATGCTGGCGGAATTCTCGGCGGTATTTCTACTGGTCAAGAAATTGTCGCAAACATTGCGTTGAAGCCAACGTCAAGTATCACTGTACCAGGTGAGACGATTACCAAAACAGGTGAACCGACTCAGCTGATTACTAAAGGTCGTCATGATCCTTGTGTCGGTATTCGAGCTGTGCCAATCGCGGAAGCTATGCTAGCAATTGTGTTGTTGGATCACTTGCTGCGCCACCGAGGTCAAAACTTTGGTGTGACCACGGAAACGCCAAAGATTTAATCTCCAGCTAAAAGAAAAAGCGCTACTTTATAGTAGCGCTTTTTTGCATTTATGTGCCTGAGTTTCGCTGAGCCGTGGGGTTGTCTATTCAGTTAGTGAATAGAGCTTTCCGCTTCTAGTTGAAATGAAGGTAGGCGCCATTTAAATCGCACTGCTGCCATACGAAGTGCGTAGCCCACAACAAGGGTAGAGATGGTCGCGGTAACGTCATTTACCCCCAACTCCAATAGACCCAAGTAGAGTCCTGAAGCAATCAATGCAACAGACGCATACAGCTCTTCGTGCAGTACAAGAGGAGTTTGGCGGCAGATCAAATCTCGCAGTAATCCACCAAACACACCGGTGACGAGAGCTGCCACCATACAGATCAGCGCGTGATGGCCCATTCCCATAGCGACTTTAGTACCAATGATACTGAATACGATCAGCCCAAGTGCATCAAGGCGAATAAATAGGCCTTTCAGTTTAATTACCCATTTTGCAAACCCTGTGGTCAAAACGCCTGCAATACAGGTAATCACCAAAAACTGTGGGTTTTCGACCCAACCAAGTGGATAGTGCCCCAGCAGAATATCTCGTACTGTACCACCACCTATAGCTGTTGCACTTGCAACCAGCATAACTCCGAACCAGTCCATTTTGCGTCGACCAGCGCTCAATGCGCCTGTCATGGCTTCTGCCGTGATGCCAATGATATACAAAACACTTAGTAGCATAATGAGGTACTCAAAACTTACTGGCAAACCAGTAAAGGGAATAAGAAAGGCGAGAGTGTAGTGGTAAATACGTTTTTAGACGAATGAGATTTTATACTGACGAAATCGTTTTTCAGATTACATAATCTAATGTTATACCCCATACAATAGCTTTACCTTATCAGCTAAAAAAGGGAAAATGCGTTTTTGCTGTCATTCACTACGCTAGACATGCTATGAGCCACGAATACCAAGACTTAGTGACAATCTTTAACGACACATTTTACCCCCAGTTCAACACTAAGTTGGAGTTGGGTGGGGATGAGCCTATCTATCTGCCTGCCGACGAGAAAGTGCCACACCATCGCATTATTTTTGCTCGTGGTTTTTATGCATCTGCGTTACACGAAATTGCGCATTGGTGTGTAGCAGGTCCGGAAAGAAGGCTAATGGAAGATTTTGGGTACTGGTATGAGCCAGATGGAAGGACAGAAGCAGTACAAGCCGAGTTCGAGAAAGTAGAAATTCGTCCTCAGGCTTATGAGTGGATATTAGCCACGAGCGCTGGCTTTCCTTTTAACGTAAGTTGTGACAACCTACACGGCGATTTTGAGCCAGATCGATTGGGCTTTATGAATAAGGTCTATCGTGAAGTTGAAAGTATATTTGAGCAGGGCATCCCGCCAAGAGTTAAAATGCTTTCAGATGCTTTGCGCCAGTATTACGAGGTTCCTGAACTCGATATTAGCCACTTCAAGGTTGCTTGAACGCTATGATGTTACGGATACCCAATCTAAAAATATAAAGAGACGACAATGATTATTGAATTTGAAGAAAAACTACTGGATATGATTGATGCGCGCATACAGAGCGCTTCAGATGATGAGTTGTTTGCCGGTGGTTATCTGCGTGGTCATATCTCTCTTTCTGCCGCTTCTTGTGAAGAGGATGGTATTGCAGAGCTAGATGTACTAAAGCAGCGAATTGAACAAAGCCTTGAAGACGCACGCAGTGAGTTGACTCCAGCGGATCGCATCATTGTTCAAGATTTATGGCAAGAGCTGCAAAGCCAAGCCTAAAGAGCGCGCTAACTCTTGTTCGAAAATATTGAATAACTTGATGCGAAAATTACGGTTGTTGAAAATCTGTACTCCGTTATTCTAGATAACAAGAAACGAGTCAACAGGAGCAACACCATGAAAGTTATCGCATTTGGAGCATCAACCAGTTCAACTTCTATTAATAAAGCCTTGGCTACTTATGCAGCAAACTTAGTCGAAGGTGCTGAAGTAGTTGTATTAGATATCAATAACTATCAAGTGCCAATGTTTAGTGAAGATCTGGAAAAAGAAATTGGCCAGGCGGAAGGTGCGCTAGGTTTCTTGAATGATTTGGCTGAGGCGGATGCGTTTGTTATCTCGTTTGCAGAGCACAATGGCCATTACCCTGCGGCGTACAAAAACCTATTCGATTGGGCGACCCGTATTGACCGTGAAGTGTTTAAGAACAAACCAGCGGTTTACCTAGCTACATCACCAGGCCCAGGCGGAGCTCAAAATGTATTGGCTGCTGCAGTGGGTTCCGCACCTTATTTTGGTGGCAACGTAAAAGCATCGGTTTCAGTACCAAGCTTCTACGACAACTTCAATTTCGAAACAGGTGCGGTGAGCAACGACGAAATTGCAGCGGAGCTTAAACAGGCAGTGGCTAAACTTGCTTAGTAGGCTTTCCAATTTAGCGCCATTTATGAATTAACGCTAAATTAGAAATGGTTAGATGCTATAATACCTTGACGAATTAACGCCTCGATGAATCGAGGCGTTTTCAATTTTACAGCTCGGTCAGAGCCTTGCCTTTTTTCAGCTTTCTTACCCACATCTTGCTCGGGTGGATCCCTTCGAGCATATCAACAGGTAGTGGCAGCGGGTCGCCACACATTTGCGACGCTAACACTTCAGCCATCAAAGGTGCAGAACTAAGGCCACGAGAGCCTAATCCTACGAAACAGTACAAATTATCATATTGGGCAATAGGCTTAATATGCTCTTCGGTTTGCTGAGACAGATCAGCGTATTGACGTTTGATCTGCTCGAAGTCACCGACATTTCCTACGAAGGGTAAGTGATCTCGGCTTACACACCTTACGCCTTGGCGCGATTGGTTGCCGCTGGTGTCTACATCGTCAACCCAAGCTTGTTTTGGTAAGCAACTTTTGAGTTTTGCTGCGTTATCGACTTGCGCCTGCGGATCGAATTCTTGGTCAATATGGCTTCTGTCGTAACTTGCACCGATACAATGCTGATGATTATTCGGATTATGCGGTGTCATGTATCCGTCGTAACACAATACAGTTTTGAGCTGTTGGAGGTTGTTTGAGGTAGGTATGTGGCTCACTTGTCCTTTCACTTTACCAAGCGGTAGATGCTGGCTCTGCACAAATTGGTCGAACTGATGACCGTTTGCGATGACGACTGCTTGATGCTCAAAGTGACCTTGTTGAGTCGATAGTGACCAGCGTTGTGAGTCTTGGTCGAAGTTTAGTGACTCAACTTCATGTTGGTAGTGAACGCTGAGCTTTTGAGTGTTTTCTAATTCGGCAATGAGGTTCTGGGTTAGCTGGGCTGGGCAAAGCCAGCCGCCAAGTGGATAGTGGATGCTGTCCATATCGACAGGTAAACCCAGTATTTGATTCGTCTCTTCAGCCGACAGTTTTTCAATGAGAGATGCTGGAAAGTTTCCTTCCATCATTTTGCTGAGTTTTGTTTTGGTTTTGTCATCCCACATTAATTGGGTTACACCGCACCAATCATGGTCGAATTCAATGGTATCTGCGCACTGCTCTACGAATTGGCGTGCGAATAGCATTCCCGGCGCAAACAAACGAGACACGCCGGTATGAGTACCGTTAAGTAGTGGGTATACCGCCCCTTGCTTGTTGCCCGATGCGCCTAGTGCTGGTTTTTTATCGGCGCAATAGAGGCTAACATTTATGCCTCTTCGTGCTAGCGTCTTAGCCAGAGTTGCGCTGGCAATACCCCCACCAATGATTGCGACATCCTTAAGATGCTCGGTTGCGGTTCGATCATAGTAGGGCGCAATATTGCTAAACTGTAAGGCTTGTTTCATTGAGCCTGCGATCATTTCTCGTTTAGTGCCAAAACCTTTGACTTTTTTCATCTCAAAGCCAGCTTCGATTAGTCCTCGACGGACAAAACCAGCCGCGGTAAATGTGGCGCAGGTGCCTTCTGGCTTTGCCAGTTTCGCCATGTTATTGAATAAGGTTTGGTTCCACATTTCAGGGTTTTTACTTGGTGCAAAGCCATCCAAGAACCACGCATCAATTAAGCCACGTTGGGTTGTTGGAACTAGTGGCATACAGTCTTTGATGTCACCGAACCACAGATCCAAAGTGATGGCGCCGTCTTCAAGCACAATTCGATGGCACTCGGGAACGGCGATAGGGTAGTGGCGTTGCAGCTTTTTTGCGTACTCGGCTAATTCAGGCCATGCCTCATGAGCTTTTGCTAAATCTTCGATACTGAGCGGATACTTTTCAAAGCTAATGAAATGCAGCTCTTGGAGCTTAGCGTCTGGATTGGCTTGTCTGAATGCGTCGAACCATTGCCAAGTCGCAAGGAAATTTAAGCCAGTCCCAAACCCCGTTTCCCCAATGGTAAATCGACGTTGGTCATATTCTTGCCATCTTTGCGGTAGATGATTCTGAGTGAGAAAAACGTATCGGGTCTCTTCGAGGCCGTTTACATTGGAAAAATAAACATCGTCAAATTGATCGGATACAGGTGTTCCTGATTCATTCCAATCGAGCTGTGCATTGGTTATAGAAGTCATAATGTGTGAATTCTGTGAGAAACTGCGGTATATAAGGTGAGATTGTACGAATTTATGGGAAAGCTGACCACTTTTGTTGGTCTTCTTAGTTATTATCTAGCGGAATTTTGAATTATTAGGATTGTCACATGAAACGAGTCGTAATCACCGGTATGGGTATTGTTTCAAGTATCGGTAACAACGTCGAAGAAGTTTTAGCGTCTCTTAAAGAAGGGAAGTCAGGTATCACAGCTTCAGAGCAGTTCAAAGAAAATGGCCTGCGTTCTCAAGTTTGGGGTAACCTAAAAATGAACCCTGCTGACCATATTGATCGCAAAAAAATGCGCTTTATGGGCGACGCAGCAGCGTTTGCTTACCTATCGATGGAACAGGCGATTGCAGACTCTGGCCTAACTGAAGAACAAGTATCGAACGAGCGCACTGGTATTGTGGCAGGTTCGGGCGGTGCGTCTTCACTAAACCAAGTGAACGCAGTGGATATTCTTCGTGAGAAAGGCGTAAAGCGTGTAGGCCCTTACATGGTTCCACGTACGATGGCTTCTACAGTTTCAGCATGTTTGGCAACTCCATTTAAAATCCGCGGTGTGAACTACTCAATGAGTTCTGCATGTGCAACTTCAGCACACTGTATCGGGCACGCAATGGAGCTTATCCAACTTGGTAAGCAAGACGTTGTATTCGCAGGTGGTGGTGAAGAACTAGATTGGTCTCTGACCATGATGTTCGATGCGATGGGCGCGCTATCTACTAAGTACAACGAAACTCCAGATAAAGCATCACGTACTTACGATGCAGATCGTGACGGTTTCGTTATCTCTGGTGGCGGCGGTATGCTAGTGGTTGAAGAATTAGAGCACGCACTAGCTCGTGGCGCGAAAATTTACGGTGAAATCGTTGGTTACGGCGCAACTTCAGACGGCTACGACATGGTAGCACCATCTGGTGAAGGTGCTGTGCGTTGTATGAAGATGGCAATGCAAGACGTTGACTCTGTTGATTATGTAAACACGCACGGTACATCAACACCTGTCGGTGACGTGAAAGAACTTGGTGCAATCCAAGAGGTCTTCGCTGGTAAGAGCCCTGCAATCTCAGCAACTAAAGCGATGACTGGTCACGCATTGGGTGCTGCAGGTGTTCATGAAGCAATTTACTCAGCGCTAATGCTAGATAACAACTTTATCGCACCAAGCATTAACGTAGAAAACCTAGACGAAGCGGCTGAAGGCCTAGATATCGTGACTGAAAAGCGCGATCAAGAGCTAACAACGGTTATGTCTAACAGCTTTGGTTTTGGTGGTACAAACGCGACACTAGTAATCAAGAAGTACCAAGGCTAAAAACTGAATGATGCTCGAACAGAGCACGCCAGTTTCCAGAGCTTGATTGGCTAGTGTTGTATCTAGTTAATCGAACAGACGCAGACTTTGTCCCATGGAGAGCGGGACAAGATCCTTTTGTTCTGGATGTTTGCCCGGCTCGAGTGAGCCGGGCATTTTTATACCTGCTCTACTCATTATATGCTCGACACCACTTGTGCTTTTTTGCACAATCCAAGCAATCTTTTCGAACTATTCTTACTCGATTACCGATATGAAAATTATTATTGACGAAAACATGCCTTATGCTGAGCAGTTATTCAGCCAGTTGGGCGAAGTAGTGCTTAAACCTGGTAGAACGCTTACCGCCGATGACTTGATTGATGTAGACGCATTAATGATTCGTTCGGTAACCAAAGTGAATGAGCAGTTATTATCGAAAGCCAACAAGTTGAAGTTTGTTGGCACTGCGACCGCAGGTATGGATCACGTTGACCAAGCCTTGCTGAAGGAAAAAGGTATCTTCTTCACAGCTGCTCCTGGGTGTAACAAAGTGGGTGTTGCGGAATACGCGTTCAGCGTATTGATGGTGTTGGCCCAGCAAAAAGGCTTTTCGGTATTTGATAAAACGGTGGGCATTATCGGTGCTGGCCAAGTTGGTTCGTATTTAGCGAAAGCGTTAGGCGGCATTGGCTTGAAAGTATTGATCAACGATCCACCTAAGCAGCAACAAGGCGATAGCCGTGAATTTACTCCTCTAGACCAGCTGCTCGAGCAAGCGGACGTGATTACCGTGCACACTCCATTGACTAAAGACGGAGATTTTCCTACCCACCACCTGATCGATGAGCAAGTGTTGTCTAACTTACGTAGCGATCAAATACTGATTAATGCTGCTCGTGGTCCAATTGTTGATAACACGGCTTTGAAACATCGCTTGCTAAAAAATGATGGCTTTGTTGCGGCGCTAGATGTATTCGAATATGAGCCAGAAGTTGATATGGAGCTCTTACCTCTGTTAGCATTCGCCACCCCTCACGTTGCAGGCTATGGTTTAGAGGGGAAAGCCAGAGGGACGACAATGATTTTTAATAGTTATTGTGAGTTCATTGGCCGAGATTTACGTGCCCAAGCCTCCGACTTGTTACCAACGGCTCCAGTGCCGAATTTGGTCTTAGATCGAGCATGGGATGAAGCGAGTCTGCACAACATAACGCAATTAATCTATGATGTGCGTAAAGACGATGCCTTATTCCGTCGCGAAATTGCCACTCCTGGTTCTTTCGACCTGATGCGTAAGCAGTATTGGGATAGGCGTGAATACAGTGCAGTAACAGTGACTGGGACACCATCGTGTAATTTAGCCCCACTGGAAAAATTAGGTTTTCAAATCGAGGTAAGTGATGAGCCAAGAGTTTAATATTGCGGTTTTGGGTGCGACTGGAGCAGTCGGCGAAACCATCCTAGAAGTGTTGCAAGAACGCAAATTCCCGATTGGCGAACTGCACTTGCTTGCGAGCGAGCGCAGCGAAGGTAAGACTTACCGTTTCAATGGTAAAACCATCAAAGTTCAGAATGTAGAAGAGTTTGATTGGTCTCAAGTTCACATCGCGCTATTTTCAGCGGGTGGTGCGCTTTCTGAAAAGTGGGCACCGGTTGCTGCTGACGAAGGTGTTGTGGTGATTGATAACACTTCACACTACCGCTACGAGTACGACATTCCGCTTGTTGTACCGGAAGTAAACCCAGAAGCTATTGCAGAGTTTCGTAACCGCAATATCATCGCTAACCCTAATTGCTCTACGATTCAGATGTTAGTAGCGCTGAAGCCAATTCATGACGCAGTGGGTATTGAGCGTATCAACGTATCAACCTATCAGTCAGTCTCGGGTGCTGGAAAGTCGGGTATTGATGAACTAGCAGGCCAGACGGCCAAGCTGCTAAATGGTATGCCTGCAGAAGCGGAAAACTTCTCTCAGCAAATTGCGTTTAACTGTATTCCTCAAATCGATAAGTTTATGGAAAACGGTTACACCAAAGAAGAAATGAAAATGGTGTGGGAAACGCAGAAAATCTTCAATGATCCATCGATTATGGTCAACCCAACCTGTGTTCGTGTGCCTGTGTTTTACGGCCATGCGGAAGCGATTCATATCGAAACACGTTCTCCAATTGATGCTGAAGAAGTTACACGTCTGCTAGATCAAACAGATGGAATCGAAGTATTTTTCGGTGACGATTTCCCTACCCAAGTACGTGATGCTGGTGGTAAAGACCACGTTCAAGTTGGCCGTATCCGCAATGATATTAGCCACCATAGTGGTGTTAACCTTTGGGTAGTAGCTGATAACGTACGTAAAGGTGCTGCGACTAACGCGGTACAAATTGCAGAAGTGTTGATTCGAGACTACTTCTAAGTATTGAATCTCATCTGATTTAGCTTCAAAACCTCGCCAATATGCGAGGTTTTTTTGTACTAGGTAAGACAAAAATCAATTCTGGTTCAAATCAGTAAGACTTTAGCCATAAGTCGTTGTAATTCACAACTTGAGCAGAGCTAGGTACACAAATCATCCAATTGGCCTAACTTTAATGTGAGATTACTGCGATTATTGCGCCAGCAACACATTTTTTGCCTTGAGGCCTATAGTTTTGCTCGCCTAATCCGATATATTTAACAGATCTCTATAATTTTATTCTTATTAAGCACATAGCTGAGCCTTATATGCGTCAATTTTTAAAGCGTCTACTTTTACCTTTGGTGTTGGTAGCCGTGACTCAGACTTCTATCGTTAGTGCCGAAAGCATTCGCCTTACAGGTCCAAATGGTGAGAGACAAGCTTCTCCACAATTTGCAGAACCTATTTCTCGTGCAAACAGCAATGAGCCTTCTCGCTTCTTCGGCCCAACAACGGACGCCGATACCCTATGGAAGATCGCTACACAGGTGAGGCCTGCTCCCAACCTGACGGTTCAGCAGACTCTATTGGCGATATACGAGCTCAATCCAAGTGCTTTTGAAGACCAAAATATTCATAGCCTGATTCCTGGTAGTACATTGCGTATACCGTCTCTAGCGCAGGTTCGCGGAACTTCTACCGCTAAAGCTGTCGCTATAATGGAGGCTCACCAAAACAAGCTTAATAATCTACCTGTCGCCCCAACAACAGTTGTATCGAATACTCCGGCGACCACCGAAAAAGTAGCACCAAGTACGCCAACCCAGCCTGAACCTAAGACAACTGAAAACTCTGCTACAGCGGCCCAAGAAGCTCCGCCTGAAAAGCAACCTGAGATTGTCAGCAACCTAAAGAACGAGCTGGAAAGTTCAGAAAGTGAACTGCAAGCCCTTGAAGAAAAAAACCATCGACTTCGTTTGATGCTGGCTGATGTCCAGTCAGAAGTGGATGTGCTTAAAGACGAGTTGAGTGATGAAGATCGTATTCGTAATGAAGTGGAAAAGCTACTTCAAGAAGAGCGCAACCGTCTAAGCGAAGAACAAAAGATGAAGCCATCACAACTTGATGAGCTGCTATCTAATACTTGGCTAGTGGCTGCCTTAGCTATCATTCCTGGCTTGCTGATTGTGTTGATCATCGTTGTGCTACTTGGACGTCGTTCGAAAGAAGAGTCATCAGCACAAGAGCCGCTCATGCAATCTCAGCAAGATAGCATGACGCCTGTTGCACCTATCGACCAAATTGACGACAGCATTGATGATGACCTTTTACTCGATGATGACCTATTTGGTGAAGCTGATGATGACAAAGCTCTAGATGATGATATCTCGTTAGAAGAAGACGAAGACAACAAGAAAGAAGACGACATCTTTGCCGACCTCGATGACAGCGATCTTGATTTCAATCTAGAAGACGAAGATGGTGAAGACCCGTTTGCTGGTATCGGTGATAACGGAGATTTGGACGCTGAGCTTGAAGACATCGATATGAGTTCGAATGGCATTAGCGTCAACACAGAAGACAAAGCGTTAGGTCTAGAAGAGATGGAACGAGCGCTTGATGAAGCCTCTCTCGGTGATAATGATGAAGAAGCTGGCTTTGACCTCTCAGATGACAACGGCATGTCTCAAGATGATATTGAAGCGCTACTTTCTGGGGACGACGACCATGAAGAGTTAGGTACTGATGAACTTGATCAGTCAATGCTAGACGATTTGCTTCTAGGAGACAGTGACGACGATGACGATTTTGACATTGATAGTTTGCTAGAAGAAAGTGGCGACTCGTTTGACCTAAATAGCCCTGATGATGAGCCTGTCGACACGCAAAGTGATGTGAATTTGGAGAGTGCAGAAGACTTTGACTTAGGAGATTCAAATCTAGCGTCTGATAGTGAAATTGATGACTTGTTTGCTCAGATCGAATCTCAAGCCGATTTAGAAGAATTGGAAAAGCATGCCGTCGACGACACTGCACTATTGGATGAGATTGTTGATGAAGAATCGATTTCGCTTGATGACACAAGTACAGATTTGTTGGATGAGCTTATCGACCTCGATGAGTCTAGCAGTGAAGTAGAGTCTGCAATAGAGCTCGATAGTGATAGCACTGAACTGCTTGATGAACTATTAGGGGAAGAGCAGGAAGCAGACAAGGTTTCTGTTGAGGAAGACAGTACAGATTTACTGGATGACTTACTTGACTCCGAAGATACACCGTTAAATGTTGACGATTCGAGCACACTTGATGAGCTGCTAGAGTCTGATGATTCTCTTGTTGGTGATGACAGCTTTGATAGCGACGGTACCGACCTGTTTGATGAATTATTGGAAATTGAGCAGCAAGCTAGTCAGCAAGAGCCTCAAGAAACTAATTTTGAGCAAACTGAACTCTCGGAGCCGGCCAATGAGACTGTAGAACCAGATTCGATTTCTGATGAACTGGATTTGGAACTGTCTGAAATAGACACGCCGGATGAAGAGTCAGCTCAAACTGGTACGGATGACAGCGCTCAGCCAAATACTAATGAAGAATTTTCCAGCGATGACTTTATCGATGACATGCTCAGCGTTGCACCTGAAGCCGATCCACTGTTGGACACGCTGGACTTAGATGAAGCGCAACAAACAGTTGACATCGAAGAGCTTGAAAGCAACCTTGCAGAGCCAGAGCCAGAGCCAGAGCCAGAGCCAGAGCCAGAGCCAGAGCCAGAGCCAGAGCCAGAGCCAGAGCCAGAGCCAGAGCCAGAGCCAGAGCCAGAGCCAGAGCCAGAGCCAGAGCCAGAGCCATCAGTTTCTGAAGCGGTGGCGAATGAGTTTGGCGTTCCGCAAGACGATGATTGGCTAATTGACCAAGATGTTGAGGATCTTGGCGATAAAAGTACACCTGAGCTTGAAGAAAATGTTCAAGTTGAGCCTCAAGTAGAAGTCGATACGGACAATGCCGAGCTAGATGCTGTGGAGTCAACTGCGGCAGATGTTCTGGCCGATATGGAGACAACAGACCCAGAACCTCGTGATGGATCACTTGATGATCTAGAGCTTCCAGAGCACAACGAAGAAGATGCACTTGTTGATGTTTCACTTGAGCTTCAAGAGCCCGAGATAGAAGCACTGACTGAAGAACAAGCGGAAGCGGCTTCAGAATCATTCGATGATTTAGAGCTTCCTGAATACGGCGAAGAAGACGCGCTAGCTGATGTTGCGCTTGAACCTCAAGAGCCAGAGCTAGAAGCACCAACTGAAGTACAAGCGGAAGTGGCTACAGAGTCATTCGATGATTTAGAGCTTCCTAAATATGGCGAAGAAGACGCGCTGGCTGATGTTGCGCTTGAGCCTCAAGAGCCAGAGTTACAAACGCCAGCGGAAGAACAAGCGGAAGCGGCTACAGAGTCGTTTGATGATCTAGAGCTTCCTGAATACGGTGAAGAAGACGTGCTGGCTGACGTTGCCCTTGAGCCTCAAGAGCCAGAGTTACAAACGCCAGCGGAAGAACAAGCGGAAGCGGCTACAGAGTCGTTTGATGATTTAGAGCTTCCTGAATACGGCGAAGAAGACGCGCTAGCTGATGTTGCGCTTGAGCCGCAAGAACCAGAGCTTGAAGAGCCAGCCGAAGTACCAGCGGAAACGGTGACAGAGTCATTCGATGATTTAGAGCTGCCAGAGTACAACGAAGACGATGCACTTGCTGATGTTGCGCTTGAACCTCAAGTACCAGCTGAAGTGCAAGCGGAAGAGGCCACAGAGTCCTTTGATGACTTAGAGCTTCCAGAGTACAACGAAGAAGATGCACTAGCTGATGTTGCACTTGAGCCTCAAGAGCCCGAGCTAGAAGCACCGACTGAAGAACAAGTGGAAGCGGCTACAGAGTCATTCGATGATCTAGAGCTTCCAGAGTATAACGAAGAAGGTGCAATGGCAGATGTTGCGCTTGAGCCGCAAGAACCAGAGCTTGAAGAGCCAGCCGAAGTACCAGCGGAAACGGTGACAGAGTCATTCGATGATATTGAGCTGCCAGAGTACAACGAAGAAGATGCACTGGCAGATGTAGCGCTTGAACCGCAAGAGCGAGAACTAGATGAGCCAGTGGAAGTACCAGCGGAAGCGGCGACAGAGTCCTTTGATGACCTAGAGCTTCCAGAGTACAACGAAGAAGATGCACTTGCGGATGTTGCCCTTGAACCGCAAGAACCAGAGCTTGAAGATCCAGCTGAAGTACCAGCGGAAACGGTGACAGAGTCCTTTGATGATTTAGAGCTTCCAGAGCACAACGAAGAAGATGCACTTGCTGATGTTGCGCTTGAACCGCAAGAGAAGGATCTAGAAGCGCCGGCTGAAGTACAAGCGGAACCGGCTACAGAGTCATTCGATGATCTAGAGCTTCCAGAGTACAACGAAGAAGACGCGTTGGCTGATGCTGCACTTGAACCGCAAGAGCCAGAGCTCGAAGCACCAACTGAAGTACTAGAGGAAGCGACTGCAGAGTCCTTTGATGATCTAGAGCTTCCAGAGTACAACGAAGAAGATGCACTGGCTGATGTGGTATCTGATTCAACGCAACCAGATGCTTTGCCTGAAGAAATCAGAGCCAGTGTAGAAGATTCTGATAATGAACAAGATGCTCTGTTCAGTGTGTTCCAGAATCAAGAAGTTTCAGATCTTGCTGGTGCTGAGTATGGTGAGGAAACACTTAACGAATTGCTTAGTGAAGATGATGGAGCGACTCAATCTTCATTCTCGTTTGACTCACCAATCGATAGTGAAACTATTGATAGTGCGGGTATGGATCTTGATGCAATGCTGGAAGTTGGCGGAGAAGACTGGAATGGATTCAGTTTATCGCCGGAGCAACAAGCGAGCATACCTCAGGAAATTCCAGAAGATGAACAGTCTGCATGGGATGCTGAAAATCAACCTGAACAGGCTGTAGTCTCAGATGAAAACTGGGGAGAGCAGGATGATTTCGACCCTAAAGCGCAAGGGTACAGAACAATCGATGAACTGATGGCGGAAGTTGATGGCGAAGCGGAAGAGCTATCGAGCAGTGAAGAGGAACTAAACTTAAATGTTGGTTTGGATGAATTCCCTGATGTTATCGGTGATATTGGCTTTGAAGATGTAGATTCTAACGCAGAAGCGGTAGGCAAGCTCGACTTAGCTAAAATCTATATCGAGATGAATGATTCTCAAGGGGCAATTAAGCTGTTAGAAGAGGCAATAGTAGACGGTTCAGACGAAATACGTCGCGAAGCTAAAAACTTAATTGATACCATTCGTCAGAGTTAAGTTAAAGTAAACCAAATAGGCAGCTTAGGCTGCCTATTTTTGTTTTGTCGGTTAGAAATCAGTAACAATTCCTATTATACTGCTCGCCCCAATTTCAAGAGTAAAGCGAACATGAGAATTGCCCTAGGTATCGAATATGACGGCACAAAGTATTATGGCTGGCAGCGTCAAAGAGATGTCAAAAGTGTTCAGGAAGAACTGGAGAAATCTTTAAGTATTGTTGCGAACCATCCGGTCGAAGTTCAATGCGCTGGGCGTACGGATGCGGGTGTTCATGGGACAGGGCAAGTTGTCCACTTTGATACCACATCAGTACGAAAAGTGGCAGCGTGGACTATGGGAGTCAATGCAAATATGCCACGTGATATTGCTGTTCGCTGGGCAAAAGAAGTACCTGAAGACTTTCATGCACGATTTACAGCCACAGCAAGGCGCTATCGCTACGTGATATATAATCACGCTTATCGTCCGGGGATCCTGTCATCGGGGGTGAGTCATTATCATGGAGACCTTGATGTCGAAAAAATGCATCAAGCAGGGCAGTACCTTTTAGGTGAGAATGACTTCACGTCCTTTAGAGCCGTTCATTGCCAGTCACGTAGCCCTTGGCGTAATATTATGCACTTAAACGTGAGCCGTCACGGCGATTACGTTGTTATCGATATCAAGGCTAACGCTTTTGTTCACCATATGGTCCGAAATATTACCGGTAGCTTGATCGCCGTAGGGCGAGGAGAACAATCTCCAGAATGGATCAAATGGCTATTGGCTGAAAAAGATAGAAAGCTTGCGGGGGCAACGGCCAAGGCTGAAGGGCTCTATCTTGTTGATGTAGATTACCCAAGTAGTTTTGAATTACCAAGGGTACCAATTGGGCCGCTGTTTTTCCCCGATGAATTAAACTAAGCGGCGAAAATATGCTCTGGTTTCATTAGCTTGTGCGTGAGATATCCATACAGGAAATAGGTACAACCAGTTTTTTGTCTACAGTTGGCATTTTATATGCTTTAATCCATCACGCATAAATTCCGAATTTGTATCTCTCGCAATAAAGCGGGGGAGTAGAGAGAAAGGTCTTCCATGAGTTGGCTTGAAAAGATTTTAGAAAAAAGCAACATCGTAAGTTCACGCAAAGCATCAATCCCTGAAGGTGTTTGGACAAAATGTACCTCTTGTGAGCAGGTGCTATACCACGCGGAACTAGAAAGAAATTTAGAAGTGTGCCCTAAGTGTGATCATCACATGCGCATGAAAGCTCGTCGTCGTCTTGAAACTTTCCTTGACGAAAATAACCGTGAAGAAATCGCAAACGACCTTGAGCCTCAAGATAAGCTAAAGTTCAAAGATTCCAAGAAATACAAAGACCGTATTTCAGCTGCTCAGAAGAGCAGTGGCGAGAAAGACGCATTGATCGTAATGAAAGGTGAACTTCTAGGCATGCCTCTAGTGGCTTGTGCATTTGAGTTTTCTTTCATGGGCGGTTCAATGGGCTCTGTTGTAGGTGCTCGTTTCGTACGTGCAGTCGAAGCTGCAATCGAAAATAACTGTGGTCTTGTGTGTTTCAGCGCAAGTGGCGGTGCTCGTATGCAAGAAGCATTAATGTCTCTAATGCAAATGGCGAAAACCAGTGCTGCTCTTGAGCGTCTATCTAACAAAGGCTTGCCGTTTATCTCAGTGATGACAGATCCGACAATGGGCGGTGTTTCAGCGAGTTTGGCAATGCTAGGTGACGTAAATATTGGTGAACCTAAAGCCCTGATTGGCTTTGCTGGTCGTCGTGTTATTGAGCAAACGGTACGTGAAGATTTGCCTGAAGGTTTTCAGCGCAGTGAATTCTTACTAGAACACGGTGCTATCGATATGATTGTTGACCGTCGTGAGATGCGCCAACGTGTTGGTAGCCTTATTGCCAAAATGACTCGTAAAGAATCGCCAATGGTAGTTTCTGTGAACGATTCACCAAATGAACCTGCATATCAAGTACCAGAAGCAGGCGAAAAAGGGTAAAGTAGACACTAACAACAGACCTTAATTATCGGTTAAAGTTAGATGAGTCAAAACCCTATTCCTCAAGCCACATCTCCTCTTACGATGTGGCTTGATTATTTAACAAACATCCATACTTCGGCAATCGACCTTGGCCTTGAGCGTGTAGACGCGGTCGCTAAGAAAGCCAACCTCACCAAACCCGCTCCAAAAGTCATCACTGTAGCTGGCACCAATGGTAAAGGTTCAACCTGCGCCCTGATGGAAGCTATTCTACTTGATGCTGGATACTCAGTGGGCGTTTATAGCTCTCCGCACCTAATTCGTTACAACGAACGTGTTCGTATCAATGGATATGAGCTCAGTGATGATAAGCATACCCAAGCCTTTGACTATATTGAAAAGCAACGTGGCGATATCAGCCTGAGCTTTTTTGAGTACGCGACACTGGCTGCACTTCGTTTATTTCAAACTGAACAAGTTGAGATAGTTCTGCTCGAAGTTGGACTAGGCGGGCGCTTAGACGCAACTAACGTCGTTGACCATGACGTGTCGGTCATCACTAGTTTAGCGGTCGACCACGTTGATTGGTTAGGTGACGACATAAACGTGATTGGGTTTGAGAAAGCGGGTATCTATCGCCCAGGTAAGCCCGCTATTTGTGGTCAGCCTAAGCCTCCAGCAACCGTTGCTGCGCATGCTGATGACATTGGCTCTGAGTTTCATCAAGTAGGCATTCAATACGAGTACAGCCTTACTGGAGAAGACTCTTGGAAGTGGTCTAGCGGCGCCTTTAGGCTAGATGATTTACCTGTGCCTAGTTTGCCTTTACAAAATGCCGCAACCGCCCTAATGGCGCTGGGATGTGCTGAGCTTGATTTAAGTGATGTCAATATTGTGAATGGCTTAAAGCAAGCCGCATTGCCTGGAAGAATGCAGGTACTAGCGGAAACGCCAACGGTTCTTTTGGACGTTGCACATAACCCTCATTCGGCGCAGTACCTAGTCGAGCAAGTGAATAAGCAATTTTCGGGGCGTAAAGTACATGTCGTCGTAGCGATGCTTCATGATAAAGATATCGAAGCTACGCTTAATGTACTCGCAACTATCTGTGGGGATTGGTATCCAGCCTCTCTCACTGGCCCTAGAGCTGCAACCGCTTCTGAACTTTGCCAGTACATCGATAGCCCTGTTACCTCATACGAATCGCCAGTTGCTGCATTTGAAGCCGCGCTGACATCAGCAAATAGAGAAGATGTGATACTGGTTGTTGGTTCATTTCATACTGTTGGTGAAGTTTTAGAACACTGGCAGAAAAAAGGAGAATAAATGGCAAGTAAGTTCCAAAGCCGATTAGTCGGCACCATTATTTTGGTTGCCATTGGTGTTATCGTCCTTCCTGATCTACTTGATGGAAAGAAGCTTCATTACAAAGAAGAGATCGCGAGTATTCCAATAAAACCCGAACTTGATGGTGAAGTAGAAACGTTTGAAATGCTCGACCCCATTGAAGATCAAGTAGCATTACCTGAGTCCCCCGTTTCTGTGACTGAAGAAGTCTTAGCGGCTCAAGTGGAAACAGCGAACAAAGCCCCTTTACCGGTAGAAGTAAAAACTGTTGCGGAGAAGAATGAATATCAAGACAGCGCTTGGATCATTCAGTTGATGGCATTGAAAAATGCTGACAATGCAGCAAACCTTGTTAAAGATTTACAGAAGCGTGGTTATCAAGCTCATACTAAGCAAGAAAACTCATTTACTCGAGTCATTGTTGGTCCAGATGTATCAAAAAGTAAACTTGAGCGTCAGATAATTGAATTGGAAAAAATAACCGGTTCAAAAGGTCGTTTGCTTAAATTTAAACCACTAAATCCATAAGAAAACGTTTGCGTCGCTATTTTTTCTGTTAAAATGCGCGCCAACTTAAGATGTAAGAACTCATGAATTGGTTAGATTTTGTCATTTTAGGTGTGATCGGGCTATCGGCTTTGATCAGTTTAGTTCGAGGTTTCGCTAAAGAAGCTTTGTCATTAGTTATTTGGTTTGGCGCGTTTTTTATCGCCAGTCAGTATTACGCGAAACTCGCAGTGTACTTCACCAATATCGAAGATGACATGTTCCGCAACGGAACGGCTATTGCGGCACTATTTGTTTCTACCCTTATTGTAGGGGCATTGGTGAATTACGTGATTGGCCAGCTGGTGGAAAAAACGGGGCTGTCTGGAACGGATCGCATCTTAGGCATCGTATTCGGTGCATTAAGAGGTGTTTTGATTGTTTCCGCTGCTCTGTTTTTTATGGATGTCTTTACGACAGCTAATAACTCTGAATGGTTTAAAACCTCAGTGTTAGTGCCTGAATTTAAGCGAATCATCGAACCGTTCTTTGAACATATACAAGCAACATCAAGTTTCTTATCTGGCGCGCTTTAGCGCCAGTCATTGTCGCAATCGAGGGTTAAGACATGTGTGGTATTGTTGGAATCGTGGGTACAACGCCTGTAAACCAGTCAATTTATGACGCGTTAACGGTATTACAGCATCGTGGCCAAGATGCCGCTGGTATTTGTACCATAGAAAGCAATCGTTTTCGTCTGCGTAAGGCGAACGGTTTAGTGAAAGATGTTTTTGAAGCAAAACACATGCAGCGCCTACAGGGCAACGTTGGTATTGGCCATGTTCGTTACCCAACAGCAGGTAGTTCAAGTGCTTCAGAAGCTCAACCATTCTATGTTAACTCTCCTTTTGGTATTACACTCGCTCACAACGGTAACTTAACCAATGCGCACAAAGTGCGTGACAAAATTTGCGAGAAAGACCGTCGTCATATCAATACTACTTCTGACTCAGAAGTATTGCTGAACGTATTAGCTCATGAAATTGACATGGTGAAAGGAAATGTTACTTCTGAAGATGTCTTTCGTGCAGTGACAAATGTTCATCGTACTATTCGTGGCGCGTACGCTGTGGTTGCGATGATCATCGGACATGGCTTGATTGCATTTCGTGACCCAAATGGTATTCGACCACTTTGCTTGGGTAAACGAGAAGTAGAAGGGCGCGTAGAGTACATGGTAGCGTCTGAATCTGTTGCATTGGATGCGGTAGGTTTTGACTTTGTACGTGACGTAGCGCCAGGTGAAGCTATCTATGCGACATTTGACGGTGAACTACACACACAGCAGTGTGCTGACAACCCGACGCTTAACCCTTGTATCTTCGAATTTGTCTACTTTGCTCGACCTGACTCGTTTATCGATAAAATTTCGGTGTACAGTGCTCGAGTAGAAATGGGTAAAAAACTAGGTCAGCGTATTAAAGATGAGTACGCGCACCTCGATATTGATGTGGTTATCCCAATTCCAGAAACGTCGTGCGATATTGCACTTCAAATCGCACAAGCGATCGATAAGCCATACCGCCAAGGTTTTGTTAAGAACCGCTATGTTGGCCGTACCTTTATTATGCCGGGTCAGCAGCAACGCAAGAAATCAGTGCGTCGCAAGCTCAACGCAATTCGCTCTGAATTTAAAGGCAAGAATGTCCTGCTAGTTGATGATTCAATTGTGCGCGGTACAACATCTGAGCAAATCATTGAAATGGCTCGTGACTCAGGTGCGAAACAAGTATTTATGGTATCAGCCGCACCTGAAATTCGTTTCCCTAACGTATACGGTATTGATATGCCGACCGCCAACGAACTTATTGCTCATGGTCGTGATAATGATGCAATCTGTAAGCAAATCGGCGCTGATGAGTTAATCTTCCAAAGCTTGGAAGACCTTGTTGATGCAGTCGGCTTAGGTAATCGTGATATTGCTCAGTTTGAAACGTCTGTATTTAGCGGTGAATACGTTACGGGTGATATTAATCAAGAGTATTTAGATTACCTTGAGTCACTAAGAAGTGACGATGCAAAGATTCAAGCCGAGATTTTGCAAGAGCTCGCAAACATCGACCTTCATAACGAAGGGGCTTAATGCATAAAGAAAGGCTTCCAAATGGAAGCCTTTCTTTTTATGTGTGAACTAACGTTGTAAAAAACGACACTTTGCTACTGGCGAATCATTTTCTTAATGACGGATCTTAGCTGCTTGGCTAAGGACAAATAAGAACGTCGCGCTAATAACGACAGATGGCCCAGCAGGTGTATCTAAATGCCAAGATAATGAAAGGCCACATAAGACACTCACTACGCCAAGCATTGAGGCTATGAGCGCCATCTGTTCTGGTGTTCGAGCAAATCTACGAGCTGTCGCAGCAGGAATGATCAATAGCGATGTCATGATCAACGCGCCCACAAACTTCATGCCAACTGCTATCACCAAGCCAACCATCAGCATTAAGACGAGACGCATCAAGTCAACATTGTGTCCTTCAACTGACGCTAAATCTTCATTAACCGTAGTAGATAGCAGCGGTCGCCAAAAAATAAATAGTGTCGCGGCAACAGCGACGACGCCAGCATAGATAACCAGTAAATCCGAAGGTGAGACAGCGAGTAGATCACCAAACAGATAGCTCATAAGATCGACGCGAACATTATCCAAGAAGCTCACTGCGACTAAGCCTAACGACAATGCGCTATGCGCGAGAATACCAAGCAATGTATCAGTAGCCACGAGCTTCTGCTTTTGCAATGTCACCAACACAACGGCTAAAGACATACTACATATCAGCAGTGCGAAGTAGATATTAATATCGAATAGAAAGCCGAGCGCTAAGCCCATAAGCGATGCATGTGCCAGAGTGTCGCCGAAATAGGCCATTCGTCGCCATACAACAAAAGAGCCCAATGGGCCGGCGATAAGCGCAATGCCTAGGCCTGCAAGTATTGAAGGCAATAAAAACTCAATCATGGGTGTGACCGTGTTGGTGGTTAGCACAGCCTGCTGCGTCCCCTTTTACTGGCTGACCTGCCAAATCGTGGTGGTGATGGCTGTGCTCATGGTGGTAAAAAGCCAAACTTTCGCGCTCAGCGCTGCCGAATAGGGCAATGTACTTTGGGTGTTTCGCAATACTTGCCGGCGCACCTGAACAGCACACATGGTGGTGCAAACAAATGACGTCGTCAGTTTTTGCCATGACTAAATGCAAATCGTGTGAGACCATAAATACAGCACACCCAAATCGATGGCGAATATTATCAATTAATTCGTAGAGGTCAATTTGTCCTTGAACGTCAACTCCTTGAGCAGGTTCATCCAATACAAGTAAGTCTGGTCTTTGTAGCAATGCTCTAGCAAGTAAAACACGTTGGTTTTCACCTCCGGACAATTGATGCATGTTGTTGCGAATCAAATGCTCAGCACCGACGAGTTTGAGTGCATCGAGTAGCTCTTGATCGCTGAAACGACCAGCAAGTTTAAGAAAGCGTTTTACGTCAAGTGGAAGTGAGTCATTGAGCTTTAGCTTTTGGGGCACATAGCCAATCCGCAATTTAGCGGGCTTAGATATGTGACCAGAATGAACACTTTGTAATCCGAGTAAAACTTTGACAAGGGTCGACTTGCCTGCTCCGTTAGGCCCAATAAGGGTCGTGATTTTCCCTTTTTCTAGACTAAGACTGACATTATCAAGAACGTTTTTTTGCCCAAAGCGCACTTGGATATTATGCAGCTCAACTAAAGAAGACATGAATGGAACTCATTTGCAAATAACTAATGTTATAATGTAACATTAGTTCCCAATTAAAGCCACAGCCTCAACTCATAAGCTCATGAAGAAATTACTACCACTACTATTGTTACCGCTAGCCATTGCTCCAACTGTTACGTCGGCAAAAACTGTCTTAACCAGTATTAAACCAATACAAATGATTACCTACGAATTAACCGAAGGAGTATCTGAGCCAGAGGTACTCCTTAGTACTAACACTTCTCCTCACGACTATGCGTTAAAACCGTCAGACGTTAAACGTATTCGACAAGCGGATTTGGTGATTTGGTTTGGACATGATCTTGAGCCGTTTCTTGACAAGGTATTGGAATCTCAGCCGAAAGTTCTAACTTTGAGTGATATCCCAAACCTTAAGCTAAGAGAATACGCGGGTGGGGCACATGCTCATGAAGGCCACGACCATGGTAGCCACGACCCTCATTTCTGGTTAGGTAACGAGACCACGGTACAAGTCGCGCAAGCTATTGCTGCAAAACTTGCGAACATTGATCCAGAAAATAAGGCTACCTACGAAGCGAACCTCGCGGCCTTCTTAGCTGAAATGGCCAAAGTGAAGAAAGACATCGACACCCAATTATTCCCAATAAAAGAGCAAGGGTACTATGTTTTCCATGATGCTTACGGTTACTTTGAGTCTGACTACGGCTTGAACCATCTTGGTTACTTCACGGTCTCTCCTGAGCGAAAACCGGGTGCTAAAACGCTAATTTCCATCCGAACAGCTTTAAAAAATGATGAAGTAAAATGTGTGTTTTCTGAGCCACAGTTTACTCCGGCAGTTATCGAATCTGTTACACGTGGAAGTTCTGTTGATGTGGGTGTTTTAGATCCGATCGGTTCAGAAATCCCAGTACAGTCTGGTAGCTACTTTACGTTCTTAACCTCGATGGCGTCAGATTTCTCCGATTGCCTGAGTAAGTAATCAAGAAAATTCTTTGACCTGAGGGAGATTTTGTAGAACCGGTGCTCTATAACACTTTCATTATCAAGCGATTGATATAGAATTGGGATAATTAGCGCCGCAAAATAATGTACGATAACGATACTTAGTATTTGTACTTCTCCTCAGAATGGGAAGGCAAGTGATGTCGGTTGGCGCGGTGGCTTGATATGCATTGTTGCTAAAAGGACTTGGTTTGCTTTTCCGAACGATTCTCTTGCTGTGCTCGCTTCTGTTTTCAGTCGCGAGCATTGCTGAAGATACGTCTTCTACAGTCTTATACCCGTTACCCACCCAAGCGGAAGGGAAGGTTTTTGCGTCTAAAAACCTCTATTTAGGCGATCAAGGAGGGATCTGGATTCATGATGTCCATGGCCGTTTAGTGTTTTTTGACGGGCAAAATATCCTACCAAGAACCGGTTCTGTGCTCGACAACACTAACGAGCAACTGGCTTTTCTCAATAACGCGTTCTGGTCATTTGTCGACAACGAAATTTATCGTACTTATCCAAACCAAGAGCGCGAGCTCATTTTTAGCTTAACCCCAGGCAGCAGCATCCAAAAAATAGGAAGTTCTGGCCGGTATATTTGGGTTACAGATGACAAATATTTTTATACCTATCAAGTTGATACGAGAGACTTTAAATCGTACTCCTTGATGGAGCTTTATCAATACAATCAGTCGAGCCATGTGACTATCAATGATGCACAGAGAGTGTTGTCTAAATGGGTATTGGCGACCAACTCAGGCGTTTATTTGTCTGATAACTCGACGTTTAGCCATATTGGGCTTTCCAACAAGCACTTCGTAGAGAAACTGTACTTCTCCAAAGCCAGAAGAGAAATATTGGTTGGAACACTGAAAGGGATGATCATTATTGATCTCGCACAGCCAGACAAGCCGATTGAACTTATTGGTAAAGGTCACGTTCTTTCGTTTACAGAAACAGAATCCGAATATTGGGTAGGCACCGAAAGAGGCTTGTTCGTATATTCATTTCTGAGCGGCGAACTGACTGAACTGCAAAGCAATAATGTGAATGACTTTTCGCTCAAAGGGAGAAAGGTCTATTCGCTAATCAATGATGGAGTGGGTGGTGTATGGATTGCTACTGACCGAGGAATTCGATATTACTCACTGTATAGTAAGAAGTTTCAGCGTATTCCCAATCATCTTCTTACTTCAGTTTCGAGCAATGAATCCATCACCAAAATTCTAAAAAATGAGCAGCAAGAAGGGTATTGGTTAGTGAGTAACCGAGCTCTTTATCAAGTTACTTTAGGTCAACGTCCTACCAAAAAGGTTGTTTATAGACGCCAGGTCCATGATTTAGTCATGAGAGACGGCATATTGTGGCTTGCGACGGATATTGGCATTGTCTGCCTAGATGCGTTGACAGGTAAAGTCATTGGTGGACACCTACCTAAAGCAATAAGGACCCAACCGGTAGAACAAATAGAAATCAGTGCTGATGGGGTACTATGGGGAACCAAGGGTGAGCAGCTTTGGTCGTTTGACCCTAAAATCAATGCTTTTAAAGATTATGGTGAAGCGTGGCTTATTGATAAGTATCTACCTGCCAAGGTGACGAAACTGCGTTCAAGCGAAGAGCATGGATTGCTTATCGGCACCGACCATGGCGTTTATCAGCTGAAAGATCGCGAAGTTAGGTTTGTACGCGAAAGCCACAACTTTGGCCAAGTTATCGATATTCTTTCTAGCCGCAGTGGTGTTTGGGTCGCAGGTGCTTATGGTGTTTATCGCTTTGAAAACAATCGGGATGCGATACAAGCGATTGAGCTTAACGAGCAGAACTTGAGCCCACGCTGTTTACTTCATGACGACAGCGGCATTTGGCTTACCTCTTCCACTGGGCTTTCCCATTACAACGAATCCGGTCATCTAAGAAAACACTTTGGCGAGCCGTTTGGTCTTCTGAACAACGAATTTGTTGCCGGCCTGTGTGACCGCTCTTTCGATGGGGCGAACGAACTGATTTTGGGGGTAAGGAAGGGGTTAATTAAAGTAAATGCTGACGAATTGTTAGTGGATCCTCTTCCTGAGCAGCAGACTTTATTTAGCCAAATAAGCGTCAACCATCAGGTACTTTCCACGGGTAATAAGCCTGCTGAGAATATCGTATTGAGCTACGGGGATTCGATCAGTTTTTTGTTGGGAATACTGCCCGAGAGCAATACTCAAAAACTACTGTACCAAGTGGAAGGTGATGACCGTTGGACTGAGCTGGAAGGCCGCCAATTAACGTTAGACCACCTATTGCCCGGGGACTACACCATTAGAGTCAAGCGTGCCTCTTTGGTGAACTTAGATTTTGAAACAATAGAACAAAGTTTTACCGTAAAGGAACCTTGGTATTTAACAAATCTCGCTGTATCTGTCATGGTAATGGTAGTGCTGCTGTTCATTTCAATCGTTATTATTTGGCGATCAAGGATTATTGTTGCCACGAACAAAATGTTAAAGGCGCAGGTAGCGTTGAAAACTAACCAGCTTAGGCATCAAAGTCGCATTTTGCTGACCAATAACCAGCAGCTTCGCAAGCAGCTTGAAATCAGACAGCTCATTTATGATCAGTTTGTTGGTTCGATTCAGTCTAAAATCACTTCTTTGCTCCAGTCTGCCGCAACGAAGAATGGAATGGTAGAGAGCTCTGCGCTTACCCAAGTCTCTAGCGAGCTTAACATTCTTCGTGATGTTAAAAGCGATGGCACGGGAACGAAGCAAATTCATAATCTACCGGTACTAATCCAAACCATTATTGATGGGTGGAGGAATGAGTTTGCTAAAGCAGATATTGAACTTGAATTTTTCTCAGAGCAGGATGATATACATATCGAATTGATGAATTTCAATTTGGATGTAGTGCTTAATACCTTGTTTGATAGTGCTTTGAAGCGCTGTTTCAAGTCTCAGATTGTTAGACTTGAACTGACAAGTAAAGATGGCCGAGCCGTTCTAAAGCTGATTGATGGTGGAAAACCTTTTGGTGAGTCTCCTAGTGTCAATGAAGATGAAGTTAGCTCTGTCAATTTAGCCGAGCTAGTTCAGCTAAATGATGGCAGTTTTAATACTTATATTTCACAAGAGCGCAATCTGATCGAACTCAGTTGGAAGCGTACCGAGTTAGAAACTGACAATCAGCATGAGCCTACTACAGCGCCTTTAGAGGTTCAGCAAAGTACAATTGGACCAGAACAAGAGTGGCTACAGAAAGTCGAAGGGTTAGTCTCTAATCATTATTCTGATCCTGACTTTGGAACGGCGAGTGCTGCTAAGCTTCTATTTATGTCGGAACGCAGTCTTCAGCGTAGATTTAAGTCGGCAACCGAAAAAACGTTCAAAGAGTACCTTAATGAAGTTCGCTTAGAACGCGCATGCCAAAAGCTTCTTAATGGTGAAAAGGTCTCTGATGTTGCTTTTGATTGTGGCTTTAATGATCCATCCTATTTCAGCCAGCGTTTTAAGCATCATTTTGGCGTGCCGCCTACTCAGTTCATTGAAACATACGAGGCAGATTGAACTCTACCTTATGCTAGCGCTTTGTCCTAAAGCGCTTCTCTTATTTACTTGCTCTCCAAAACGGCACGATTATCGCGCTCTTTTTATATTGGGCTTGTTCATACCCGGATATCCTTATGATGTCTGTGCCGCTTTTAGGTACATTGTTTGCGGATGCGACAACGACTCACAGCCCTACACGTAATAGCTCGCTAGAACCTGCTAAACATTCGATGTGCTAGCAACCACTCGTTGTATGGCAAACCTGGCTATTTGTATTTGGTAAGTACAGATTTAAATGGAAACAACGTGAACGCTTCGATAAACGCAGAGAGTAAAGTTCAATTTGGTTGTACAGGGTGTGATTGAGAGATTACTTAGATGGGTGGGGAATAAGAAAAAAAATATCGTGGTATAGCCGGGGGGACTATACCACGGGTGCCAATGACACCTTCGCTTGCTGCCGGAGTGATATAGCATTGCTATATCACCTCTGGAATTCTGTTTTGAGGGGATGACCCTCTCGACGTGATTAACTATAAAATATTGGACTTATTTTACTTATAAAATTAACGACAAATCCCCATAAGAAAAGCGACAGTTTTTGGAAGTTGCCCGTAACCTACTGTTTTGGAATGATAATCACGATATTTGATTGGGTTTAAGTATATGTCCATGCGGAGGTAATTGTCGGGTCTATTGGTTTAATTGACGTTTTTAACGAGCTTTATTTTTACGAAAGCAACGTGTTCATTTATGCAAACTTTGATTTCACACAAATTTAGAAGGGGTATTTATCGATACAATCACAATTGTTAATAAAAATATTTCTCATTACCACTTTTGATTTGAGCAGGGACTTATGAAGTTATCAGAGTTGAACCCAGGAGATGTCGCCGTCGTGCGTTCATTCGACAACTTAGCAAGCGATGTTAGAAAGAAACTCATGGTTATGGGGATTCTACCTAATACTTCAGTAACCTTTATTCGACGAGCTCCGATGGGGGACCCGATGCAATTTGAAGTACGTGGGGTATCGCTGGCTTTACGCGAAGCTATTGCAGCTGCAGTGAACGTGGAGAAGTTAGCATGAACTACACAGTACTGACGGTAGGAAACCCGAACAGCGGAAAAACGACCTTATTCAACGGTCTCACCGGCGCTAAGCAGCAAGTAGGTAACTGGGCAGGTGTAACGGTTGAAAAGAAAACAGGTGCATTTACTCATGCTGGCGATCACTTCTCGTTGACAGACCTGCCTGGTATCTATGCCTTAGACAGTGGCAACGATGCGAACAGTATTGATGAGTCCATTGCTTCTAGAGCGGTTTTAACTCACCCGGCAGATCTTATCGTCAATGTTGTAGATGCTACGTGCCTTGAGCGCTCTCTATATATGACTTTGCAGCTGCGCGAGCTTGGTCGCCCAATGGTTGTGGTGGTCAACAAGATGGATGCGCTGAAACGTGACCGACAAGTATTGGATATCAAAGCACTACAGAAACTGCTCGGTTGCCCAGTCTTTGCCATTTCTGCAAACAAAAAAGCAGAAGTTAACGCTTTCAAAGATCAATTGCATAAGACTATTGTGCAAGGGGTGACGCTTGATGAACTCTCTCTCGACTATGGTGAAGCTTTTGAACGAGCGCTTGAAGTAATTACCCCTTTATTTGCAGGACAAGAATCGTCTGAGCGTGCGTTAGCAATTCGAGCTTTGGAAAATGATCGACTAGTCATCAACGCACTCAAATCAGCTGAAAGAGAATTGGTGTCAAAGCAAATTAATGAACTGGGAATAGATGTCGATCTATTAGTAGCTGATACCAAGTACACGCTGCTACACGAACAGTGTAAAGCAGTTCGTCGCATGGAAGGCAAGCTGACTCACAAATTGTCTGAGAAAATAGACAATGTCATTTTAAACAAGTGGGTTGGTGTTCCTTTCTTTTTTGTTGTCATGTACTTGATGTTTATGTTCGCCATAAACGTCGGTGGCGCGTTTATTGACTTCTTTGACATCAGTTTTGGTGCAGTATTTGTGGATGGCGGGCACTACCTTTTAGATGATCATTTGCCGATTTGGCTATCAACATTAATTGCAGACGGTATTGGTGGTGGTGTTCAAACGGTCGCGACCTTTATCCCTGTGATCGCTTGCTTATATCTATTCCTAGCAGTGCTAGAAAGTTCAGGCTATATGTCTCGTGCGGCATTCGTTCTGGATAAAGTAATGCAAAAAATTGGTTTGCCAGGTAAGGCGTTTGTTCCTTTGGTACTCGGCTTTGGATGTAACGTGCCTTCTATCATGGCAACGCGTACATTGGATCAAGAAAGAGAGCGTAAACTCGCTGCCTCAATGGCGCCGTTTATGTCATGTGGTGCTCGCCTTCCAGTATACGCCCTGTTTGCTGCCGCGTTCTTTCCTGAAAGTGGGCAAAATGTTGTTTTCGCATTGTATGTACTTGGAATCCTAGCTGCGGTTTTCACTGGCCTCATCTTGAAAAGCACGCTTTACCCTGGCTCTAGTGAACACCTGATCATGGAGATGCCTGATTATGAGTTACCTACACTGCAAAACGTGATGATCAAGACTTGGCAGAAACTTAAACGATTTGTACTTGGTGCCGGTAAAACGATTGTTGTGGTCGTAGCAATTTTGAGCTTCTTCAACTCAATCGGGACAGATGGCTCATTTGGCAATGAAGACAGTGAAAACTCAGTATTGTCTAAAGCTGCTCAAGTTGTGACTCCTGTGTTTGAGCCGATTGGTGTAAATGGAGATAACTGGCCAGCGACAGTAGGGATTATTACAGGTATTTTTGCTAAAGAAGCAGTTGTAGGTACGCTAAACAGCCTATATGCACCAAGTGAAAGCGAAGAAGCTGAATTTGACTTAATGGCGAGCTTAGAAGAAGCCGTAATGACGATTCCAGATAATCTAGCGGGTTTAAGCTACTCAGATCCTCTAGGGATAGAAGTTGGTGATTTAACAGATAAGTCTGCTTTCGCTGAAGAGTCTGAAGTGGATGAGTCAATTTTTGGTAACTTAAAAGGGTATTTTGCCTCAGGTAATGCAGCATTTGCTTATCTTATCTTTATCTTGCTATACACTCCTTGTGTAGCCGCAATGGGGGCATATGTTCGTGAGTTTGGACAAATGTATGCGCGTTTTATTGCCGCTTGGACCATGGGGTTAGCGTATGGTTCTGCAACGCTTTACAACCAAGTAACTCACTTCACTGAACATCCTATCTATAGTTCGGTATGCATTGTGACAGTGATTGGTACGGGCTTTGTGGTTCTTCGCATGTTAAAAGTCGCGGGTAAGAAAAATGCGCCTGACTTGGAGGTACAAACGGCATGATCTTAAATGAGCTAAAGCGCTACATTGAACACTCTGGATTTGTTTCGAGAAAAGAGCTAGCGAAGAAATTTTCGCTTAGTGAAGATGGCGTGGATGCAATGCTGTCGGTATGGATTCGTAAAGGTGTTATCTCGAAAATGGTTGATACCAATAAATCCGACCATATTACGAGAATAAGGTATTGTGTGAATCACGCAGGTGCTATTTCGCTTACGGTCAGAATGTAGCCGCCTAGGCTCTTAGCTTAAAAAAGCCGCTGTTTTAACAGCGGCTTTTTGTCGTCTTAATCTTTTGGTGGTTAGAGCTTACGGAATTGAGAGCTCAGTGAAAGTACGTTCTGAATTCGCGTTAGTACTTCGCGTTGTTCTTCTTCAGAGCGGAATACTCCGTTAGTATTTCCCCAAACCGGCCCTGGCCACGCGACGTCATCTGTAAAGCGCGCTATGTGGTGAATGTGCAGTTGAGGCACCATGTTGCCAAGAGCACCTAGGTTTAGCTTATCTGGGCGGAAGGTGGCTTCCAATGCTTGGCTAACGGCTTGAGATTCAATCAAAAACTGCTGCTGCTCTTTCATTGGCAGATGGTGAAGCTCTTTTAGGTTAGTACGTTTAGGTACCAAAATAACCCAAGGGACGGCGTTATCTTTATGCAGCAGAGCAAGGGATAGCGGAAACTCACCAATCACACTGGTATCTTTTGCTAATTGCGGATGCAGTTCAAAACTCATAGTGCTAATCCATTCTATTATTGTGCAGGGTATATATCCCAATAAAACAAAAGGTTGACGCTCTCACGCCAACCCTTCTTTATCGCTCCAGACTCACTTTACATACGCTCTAGCGTATCAATACCAAGTAGAGAAAGGCCTTGTTTAATCGTCTTCGCGGTTAATGCCGCCAGTTTCAAGCGGCTTTGCTTAACGCTTTCGTCCTCAGCGACTAGGATTGGACAAGCTTCGTAGAAGCTAGAGAACTGACCTGCTAGTTCGAATAGGTAGCTACACATGATGTGTGGTTGACCTTCACGAGCAACAGACTGAACTGCTTCTTCGAACTGCATCAGTTTAGCGATAAGTGCTTTCTCTTTTTCATCCGTGATCTTAATTTCGCCTTGCAGTTCGTCCATAGACACGCCTGCTTTAGCGAAAATAGAAGATACACGAGTGAATGCATACTGCATGTAAGGCGCGGTGTTGCCTTCAAAAGCTAGCATATTATCCCAATCGAACACGTAGTCAGTAGTGCGGTGCTTAGATAGATCCGCGTACTTAACCGCTGCCATTGCTACTGTGTTTGCAATCTTAGCTTTCTCTTCCGCATCAAGTGATGAATTCTTAGATTCGATCAACTTAGCTGCACGCTCTTCTGCTTCATCTAGAAGATCCGCTAGGCGAACCGTACCACCTGCACGAGTCTTAAATGGTTTGCCATCTTTACCTAGCATCATGCCGAACGCATGGTGTTCAAGCGAGACTGACTCTGGGATGTACTCAGCTTTGCGAACGATTGTCCAAGCTTGCATTAGGTGTTGATGTTGACGAGAGTCGATGAAGTACAATACGCGGTCTGCGCCAAATTGCTCGTAGCGGTACTTCGCACATGCAATATCAGTGGTTGTGTATAGGAAGCCACCATCACGTTTTTGGATGATAACGCCCATAGGGTCGCCGTCTTTGTTTTTGTATTCATCTAGGAAAACAACTTGTGCGCCATCATCTTCTTGTGCCAGACCTTTTTCTTTAAGATCGGCAACAATACCTGGCAACATGTCGTTGTACATGCTTTCACCCATCACATCATCACGCGTCAGTGATACGTTTAGGCGGTCGTAGTTACGCTGGTTTTGAACCATAGTGACATCGACAAGCTTCTTCCACATTTCTGCGCAGTATTCGTCACCACTTTGAAGTTTTACTACGTAGCCACGTGCTTTTACTGCGAACTCTTCATCTTCGTCGTAAAGCTTCTTAGATTCGCGGTAAAACGCTTCAAGGTCTGATAGCTCCATTGAAACTTCGCCAGACTCTTGTTGTACGCGCTCAAGGTTAGCGATTAGCATGCCGAATTGAGTACCCCAGTCACCAATATGGTTAGCACGAATCACTTTATGGCCAAGGAATTCAAGGGTACGAACAACGGCATCACCGATGATAGTAGAACGTAGGTGGCCCACGTGCATTTCTTTCGCTACGTTAGGCGCAGAGTAATCCGCAACGATAGTCTTTTCAGACTCTTTCGCCACGCCTAGACGTGAGTCTGCAAGTGCAGCATCGGCTTGCTTTGCCAGGAACTCTTCGCTAAGGAAGATGTTGATAAAACCAGGGCCAGCGATTTCAGTTTTGCTTGCAATGCCTTCTAGGTTTAGAACGTCCAATACCTTTTGTGCGAACTCGCGTGGATTTGTACCTAGCTTCTTAGCAACACCCATTACTCCATTTGCTTGGTAATCACCAAACTGTGGCTTTGCAGATTGTCGGACTGCAGCAGGACTTCCTGCTGGTGCGCCGGCGGCTTCAAGAGCCTGAGATACTTTGTCATTAATAAGTGCTTGGATATTCACACGCGTTTCCTTCAATTCTTGGGAATTGTTTATTACTAGGGAAATGTTAGCTATGCATTTTATTCACTCATAGAGCGATATGCATATCTGAATTTTGTTCATAAATTGGCGCACATAATACCAACTTTATCGACATGCTTGTAGGGAGTTAATTGGGAATTTTTCTACTTTTCACCCTAATCTTGTTAGTATTGCGGAAAAATCAATGTTTTGGATTATCAAAAATGCCTCAAGCACTTCTCAACGCTAACCTTATGCCTTCTCAGATGAAGCTTCAACTTGATAGCTTTATGCATAAAATTCAAGCTTTAACCGAACTCTTGCATATTAATCTGACCGATTTTCAAGCCGATCATATTGCTTTGAGAATTAATGATTCTGAGTTGGCGAAACTGGCGCATCAAGAGTGGCAAAAAGAGGGGGAGGTGATATCGCAAGCAACGATTAATGGCCGCCCGATCATTGTGATGGCCTTTGATAAGCCGCTCCATTGGGGAAAGTGGTCGATAGAGTGCTTAGAGCTACCTTACCCAGCGGCTGGAAAAACCTACCCAGAACAGAGCTGGGAGCATGTTGAATTTGTTATTCCGAGCCAAGCTACAACTGCTGAAGAGTTTTCAGCAGAAATTCGCGCTCAGTTTCCTAAACTTGATGCCCATTGGGATCACTTGGCGGATCAGGGCGTTAAAGTGAAACTGTCTAGCCCTAAAGGAGAGGGGGAGCGGCTGAATAACCCAACTGTTGCGTTTAAGTGGCAGGGAATATGTATCAAACTGCATCCTCATAGCTTAAAGCGCATTGTGGAATCAGAACAAGGCTAAAAGTTGACGGTCTAGTTTGATCACTTGAGTTTAGGAAAAGCATAAGGGAGCCAACGACTCCCTTTGTTATTTTTAAATTAAACGGAATGTTTTAGTTCAAGCTGCTTGTCCTAGTTCTCGTGTTTGTTTTTAACCAAGGTCAACGTCTTTTGGCCTGAGCTGGAACTCTTCAATCGAACCGATCTCTAGGCCTAGGTCTAGGGCTGCCGATTCATGATGTGCGTTACCTTGGGTATGCATGATCAAACGGTTAGCAGTCCGAGGTTTAAGTTGGTTGACGACGAAACGGATCATGTCTGTACGACTGAGTTGTTTTAGTTCTTCCAAAACGCGTTCTTTCTGGTCGAAAGTGTGGTCTTTATTACCGATTGCTACCCACAACCTTTGAGCTCGACCGCGTAACGTCGAGTCAGGTGTTGCAATCTGGTTCCACAGTCCTCGCTTACTGCTGTGCCACTGATATTCGTTCAGCTCTAACAGCACCATATAGAAGGCATTGAGAAACTCATCGATGGAGCTGATCAAATCTGAAGGCGCGGCATTTGGAGACTGAACATAAAGCACAATACCAGGGTGGCGATTTAGCGGCATGTTGCCAGTTCCCACCATATAACCCAGTTGCTGCTTGGTACGAATTTCGTGGAAAAACGTCGCAGACATGAGGTGATTTGCCAGTGAATACAACGCGATGCTTTTGGGCTCGATGTCTTCACACTGGTAGTAGACTACAATAGCAGAATCTTCTTGATCGCAATGAACTTCACGCTGGAAAGTACCGTTCTCGCCAAGCATGACAAGTGGGCGTAGCGACTCTTCGTAACTTTGATTACTTACTCGTAGCGCGTCCTTAAGAGTCGTAGCCAATTGAAGCGCGTCTTCTTTACGCCAATCACCATAGACGAACATTTCGACGTGCAATTCAGCTAGGATCTTCTCTACAAACTCCGCGAGTTCATTCACTTCGATGCTTTCAAGTGCGGCTATTAAGTCTTGGTAAGGTGGGTTATTGGGTTGTAAAATCCCGGTCATAGCATTGAACAGCTGCGATATAGGACGATCTTGCGCAGAATTATTCCAACTGCGTAACAACTGTTGCTTTATTGAGTCGAAACGCTGGCTGTTGAATTCGCGTGCAGCGAAACGCTGCAAAATCATTTTCATCAACTCAGGTTGTTTCTGACTAAAGCCAGAAATCGTTAAAGTCACACCACCTTGATGGGCGTACATGTTGTAACCCATCCCAGCGATTTCGGCCTGATAGGTTTCCTTAATTAAAGAATCTAAGAACATTTCTACGCACAGGCGCGTCTTCACTATGTTTCGAGGGTTTGCTACAGAATGGGGGCTGTCTATGGCAACGTAAATAACGCCTTTAGGCACCCTGAATTGATGATCTTGTAGATGCCAAAGCGTAAAACCATCCAATTCTTCAATCACTTCTGGCAGCTCGCTGTTAGATTCGAGTGGCTGGGGATCGAGGTCGTAGCAAATAAATGGGTTTTTTGGAGGCAGCGCTAATGGGAAGTCACTATTTTCGCTACGATAAATGTCAATTTGTTGCTGGCTAAACGGAGCGACCGAATAGGGAGTCGAATACCACTTAGCGATTTGGTCAAAATGCTGATGTTTAGCAATGATGGTTGTACGCAGATTATCAATTGTCATGTAATCCATGAAGCGTCGAATGGTCGCTTCTTCATACTCGATCATCATGTAGTCGCCGTATACCACGTCTTCACTGGCGTAATGTTGCATGTTAATAACAAGGTGGCTGGCAAGGTCTAGCGGTCGTGTTGGCTCCTGAAAACGGAAAGCGGACTCGAGCACAGCTTGCTTCTCATTGTATCGCCACTCATCCATTCCCTGCTGCTTTATCAGCTCTAAATAATGGAATACGGATTGAATAATGGTGTCGGTGTGCTCAAGCCCTTGCTCCGTGAGCGCGCAGCTGACGGTAAATTCTCGGTAATTACTGCCGCTTACCCCACCGCCTGCAGACAGAGAGGTTACCCAGCCTTGATCTTTCAAGGCGAGCATCAGGCTACCTTCACCTTCATAGCCTAGTAGATTAGCTAAATAAGAGAGTGGTTTAGTTTGGTAGTAGTCGTCGACGCTTGGCATCGCGAATGCGAGGATGAGTTTTCTGATCTCTTTGACTGGCTCGACATGTACAGTGATACCCGTACTGGATGGCGCAGAATACTCTACATCGATCGACTTACCTGCTAACTGATTGTTGACCACGGAAGAGAAGTGCTCGCTAGCCCATTGCTCTAGCTCATCAAGTTGTTGCTCTCCGACTAATGTTAGTGTCATTAAATCGGCAGAATATTGCTGCTGATGAAACTGGACGATTTCACTTCGAATCGACTGCCCGTCACGGTCACCTAGTGTTTCGAGGTTGCCGACTGAAAATTTAGAAAATGGGTGAGACGGATTAATCAGTTCTTTATGAACCTGGTATAGACGTCGAGAGTCGTCATTGAGCTTAAGTTTGTATTCGGACTCTACGGCTTGACGCTCTTTATCAAGCGCTTCTTCATTGAACAGGGGCGCGGTAAAGAATTGGCTAAAACGATCTAGGGCTTTATAAAAAGCGTTTGGAGAAACATCGAAAAAGAAGCAGGTATGCTCTGTCCCGGTCCAAGCGTTGTTGCTACCACCATGTTGATTAATAAAGCTTTGAAACTCGCCCACCTTCGGGTACTTTTCTGTGCCAAGAAAAAGCATGTGTTCCAAGTAATGCGCCAATCCTTCTCTGTCACTTGGATCATCAAAATGCCCAACATTGACCGCGAGAGCAGCTGCGGACTTCTGTGCATCGGGATCGTGAACCAACAAGGTTCGTAAACCATTAGCCAACGTAATGTAGCGGTATTGATTAGTATCATTTGGGCTTACGTGCACAGCAATTCTCCGAAAAGTGCCTTTTTATGACTCAAAAGGCATAACGCGTAATTATCAGTTATTGTTCAATTATGACTATGAAACAGAGAGCTGCAAATATAGGGCAGGGTTAAATAATCATAAACGCTACGTAGGTCATAGCGTTTTAATAGATTGTTAAAAAAGTCAGCGTAATTAGCAAGGTTGTTGATATAATTATTGTTATACCCACACACCCCAAAACCGAGTCTCTTTAGCGGTTTATTATGAGGGTGACTGCGTGTATTGGATCGAACTGCTTTGCGTAGCTAAGAATCCGTCGGAATAGAAAGAGCAGCAAAAGACTGCCAGATATAAATACAAGTAGTTTAGGAACCAAGAATGAAAATATTCATTATGCGCCACGGAGAAGCGGAGCATTTTGCTTCCTCTGATGCTGAGCGCCCTCTTACTGAACGAGGTCGAGATGCATCGATCTCAGTAGCCCGTGCTTGTCGCGAGCAAGGTTTTCATGAGTTTGACAAGGTACTTGTCAGTCCCTACCTAAGAGCACAGCAAACTTGGGAAGCTATTGGGCAACACTTTACAGCCAAAAGTGTAGAAACCAGTGAAGATATCACTCCCTATGGTCAATCTGAACAAGTGTTTGACTATGTTTCCGCTTTGATTGAAGTTGAAAACTTACAATCGGTGCTGCTAGTGTCCCATCTACCACTTGTTGGATATCTCTCTGCAGAGTTCGTGACTGACATGGTTCCTCCAATGTTCCCAACGTCCGGCCTCATGTGTATTGACTTCGAACCGGCAAGTCAGTCTGGTCAACAAAGTTGGCATATCCATCCTTAATAGAGCGGTAGAGAACAGCCAGTTCTCTGACAGTGCTTTAGATTTGGTTAGTCGTTGCTTAGGTTTCGGCTAATTTATCTTACTCTGGTACAAAACCTAGCCAGCCATTATTTTGACGATGTAAAGCGGACTAATTTTTGCATTCCTGATTTAAGTAATTCAATACTAATCAATATTTTCAATCGAGACCGCCAGCTGAGCTATGAAATTTTCACTTCCATTTGCGGATAAACTGCCTTCAATTCCACAGCGAGCGATGCCGGCTATTGGCGCGCCAGTCATGGTTCTCGCTACATTGGCGATGGTTGTCCTGCCAATACCTGCATTTGTTCTCGATCTGTCTTTTACCTTTAATATTGCACTAGCGATGGTGGTGCTATTGGTGACTGTGTACACCAGGCGTCCACTAGATTTTGCTGCATTTCCGACAGTACTACTTATTGCGACTCTGCTGCGTCTAGCGCTCAACGTTGCTTCAACTCGTGTAGTTTTGCTGCATGGCCACGAGGGGCCAGGGGCTGCGGGTAGCGTGATCGAGGCATTTGGTAACGTTGTTATTGGTGGTAATTACGCCGTTGGTCTAGTGGTCTTCCTTATCTTAATGATCATCAACTTCATGGTTGTAACAAAAGGTGCAGGGCGTATTTCCGAGGTAAGCGCGCGATTCACGTTGGACGCCTTACCGGGTAAACAAATGGCGATTGATGCCGACCTAAACGCGGGGTTGATTGATCAAGAGCAGGCGCGAACACGTCGATTTGAAGTGACAAAAGAAGCGGATTTCTACGGCTCTATGGATGGTGCCTCTAAGTTTGTTAAAGGTGACGCGATAGCCGGTATCTTGATCCTATTTATCAACATCATCGGTGGTCTATCGATTGGTATGGCTCAATACGGGCTAGGTTTCGGTGACGCGATTGAAATCTACACGCTATTGACTATCGGTGATGGTCTAGTGGCGCAAATACCATCACTACTTCTTTCTATTGGTGCTGCGATTATGGTGACTCGTCAGAACACGGACGAGGACATGGGGCAACAGGTCGTATTCCAGATGTTCGACAACCCTAAAGCGCTGATGATTACGGCAGGTATTTTGGGTGTCATGGGGATTGTTCCTGGCATGCCGCACTTTGCGTTCTTGCTGCTTGCTGCGATGGCTGGTGGTTGGGCGTACTGGATAACGCGTAAGCAGAAAAAAGAAGCAGAAGAAGCCAAACTTCCGGTTAAAAAAGAAGCCGAAGCACCTACTCAAAAAGAACTGTCTTGGGATGATGTTCAACCCGTCGATGTTATTGGCCTAGAAGTGGGGTACCGATTGATTCCTTTGGTGGATCGTGACCAAGGTGGGGAACTACTTGAACGCGTTAAAGGCGTTCGTAAAAAACTGTCGCAAGATTTCGGTTTTCTCATTCCAGCGGTACATATTCGCGACAACCTTGAGTTAACCCCAAATAGTTATCGAATCACTTTAATGGGCGTGGCAGTCGGTGAAGCTGAAATTCGCCCAGACCAAGAGCTTGCGATTAACCCGGGGCAAGTGTATGGAATGATTGAGGGTGAGCCAACTATTGACCCTGCTTTTGGCTTAGAAGCTGTTTGGATTAAAGAAGAGCAACGAGAACACGCTCAGGCATTGGGCTATACCGTAGTCGATTCGTCAACGGTACTTGCTACACACTTGAGTCAGTTACTGACCAACAACGCATCTCAGCTTATTGGACATGAAGAAGTTCAAAATCTACTTGAAATGCTATCGCGCAGCGCACCGAAGTTGGTGGAGAACTTTGTACCTGATCAACTCCAGCTTGGTGTGGTGGTTAAAGTACTGCAGAACTTACTTAACGAAGCGATTCCGATTCGTGATATTCGTACCATTGTTCAAACTTTGTCCGAATACTCAACGAAGAGTCAAGAACCCGACATTTTGACCGCAGCAGTCCGTATTTCCTTGAAACGCCTGATCGTTCAGGAAATCAATGGGATAGAGCCAGAATTACCTGTTATTACCTTGATTCCTGAGCTGGAACAAATATTGCATCAGACCATGCAAGCATCCGGTGGAGAATCGGCAGGCATTGAACCTGGTTTAGCGGAAAGACTGCAGTCTTCTTTGAGTCAAGCAACTCAAGATCAAGAACTTAAAGGTGAGCCTGCTGTACTCCTTACTTCTGGGGTATTGCGCTCGACACTCGCGAAATTTGTTAAGAACACGATCCCATCGCTTCGGGTTCTGTCTTACCAAGAAATTCCAGATGAGAAACAAATACGAATTGTACAGGCAGTTGGAAATTGATTGTTAACCAATTCTTAAATGGACATCTACTTTGAAGATTAAACGATTTTTTGCCAAAGATATGCGTACCGCTTTGCTCCAAGTCAAAGAAGAACTTGGTGCTGATGCCGTGATCATGTCTAACAAAAAAGTCGCAGGTGGCGTTGAAATTGTTGCCGCAGTTGATGGTGAGCAAGCCAATGAACGTTCAGCAAATGCCTATAGCTCTCGTCCGAGAAATAACTACACTCAGGCATCATCTGTGGCTTCTCATAAGCCCGCTCAGCGGCAGCTCGAGGATGATAAAGTAAGCCTCAAAGCTGGAGCAGACAACGGTCACTCAATGACTAAACGGTTTGCCAACATGCTTAAGCAGTACAGTAACGGACAAGAACCTGAGCCGGTACGTAAATCCGAGAACGAGGATTCACTGTCTGCCCTGCTTAAACGTCAGAATGACCAAAATGATCGCGACAGCATCATGCCAAAGGCGGATTCTCCTTTAGCGCGCTTGATTGCAGAAGACCGCAGAGTTGAGAAAGCACCTCCACGCCTAGATCCTTCGAGGTACGACAGACAGCGCCAAAACGATAAATCGTTACCTAATGAAGAGCTCGAAGGAATGAAAGAAGAGATGACTTCGATTCGTCGCCTTCTAGAGCACCAAGTATCAGGGTTAATGTGGCAAGAAGTCGAACGTCGTGAGCCGCTAAGAGCTATGCTTATTAAACGTTTAGAGCGAATGGGAGTGTCATCTGAGCTTGCAGATCAGTTGGCTTGTTATATTCCCGAAGATACGCCACCAACGAAAGCTTGGAAGGCGTTGCTAGGTTTGGTTGCCGACCAAATCCCAGTCTCTAAACAAGATATTTTAAAGCGCGGTGGGATTGTAGCCTTGCTTGGTCCTACTGGTGTAGGTAAGACGACCACTATTGCTAAACTGGCCGCGAGAGCTGCGATGGAGTACGGTGCAGACAATGTCGCACTGGTAACAACGGATACTTACCGTATCGGTGCACATGAGCAACTGTCCATTTATGGAAGAATTATGGGATGCCCTGTAAAAGTTGCTAAAGATTCCAACGAGTTAGCCGATGTAATTTATCAGTTACGGAATCGCCGCCTGATCTTAGTCGATACAGCAGGTATGGGACAGCGAGATGTTCGCTTGTCTGAGCAACTAGATACGTTAATGCAAGAGAGTGGAGAAGTGATTCATAGCTATCTTGTATTGCCAGCTACAGCGCAAAGGAAAGTGCTACAAGAAACCATAGAGCATTTCAGACGTATCCCGCTCTCTGGTTGTATTATGACCAAGCTCGATGAATCGCTTAGCTTGGGGGAATTTGTGAGTGTTGTTGTACAAAATGCTTTGCCAGTCGCTTACATAGCAAATGGACAGCGTGTACCTGAGGACATCGTCTTAGCACAGCCAAAATACATGGTAGCCAAAGCGAACGAATTACTTGAAAAGTCGACAGATAATGAGCCTCACTACTGGAATAGTGACTCAGACGAGAGGCTCTAGGCGGCGAAAAATTATGACAAATAAAATGATACATGACCAAGCAAGTGGCTTACGCCGCTTAACGCAACCATCATTAACCAAGGTTATTACCGTAACTGGCGGTAAGGGTGGTGTAGGTAAATCAAATGTCACCTTAGGCCTTGCCATTAGTATGGCGCGCCAAGGTAAAAACGTCATGGTACTAGATGCAGATCTAGGCTTAGCTAACATCGATGTGATGCTAGGGATTCGCCCAAAACTTAATTTGGGCCATGTTTTAGCCGGTGAGTGCGAGCTTAAAGATACCATTGTAGAAGGACCGCATGGAATTAAGATTATTCCAGCGACCTCAGGCACGCAAAGTATGACTGAACTCTCACATGCACAGCATGTAGGGTTGATTCGAGCGTTCGGTAGTCTCGAAGAAGAAATGGATGTGTTGCTAATTGATACGGCAGCTGGTATTTCTGATATGGTTATCAGTTTCTCACGTGCCGCTCAGGATGTTGTTGTTGTGGTATGTGATGAGCCAACGTCGATCACTGATGCATATGCTCTGATCAAACTTTTGAGCAAAGAACATCAGGTTCAGCGCTTCAAAGTTGTTGCAAATATGGTCAGAAGCTACCGTGAAGGTAGAGAATTATTTGCAAAGTTGACTTTGGTCACAGAGAGGTTCTTGAATGTGAGCCTTGAACTCGTAGCATGTATTCCATTAGATGACAAAGTACGCCAAGCGGTTAAAAAACAAAAAATTGTTGTGGATGCGTTTCCTCGCTCTCCAGCAGCTTTGGCAATTAGCTCGTTGGCAAATAAAGCACTTACTTGGCCAATTCCCAAAACTCCGAGTGGTCATCTAGAATTCTTTGTAGAGCGATTATTAAATCGAACAGACATTTTAGGGGAAACATTCAGTGAATAAAGCGCTGACTTACGACCAATATGCTAATCAAAATAGCCAAAAGATTTTTTTGGAGAAGTACTCTGTATTGGTCAAACGTATTGCGCACCATTTACTCGGCCGCTTACCACCAAGTGTTCAGGTTGACGACCTGATCCAAGCCGGCATGATCGGCTTGCTTGAAGCCCAAAAAAATTACGACGGAAGCAAAGGTGCCAGCTTTGAAACATATGCTGGCATTCGTATTCGTGGCGCTATGCTCGATGATATCAGGCGCGGAGACTGGGTTCCTCGCTCCGTGCATAAGCATAATCGAGAAATTAGCCAGGCGATTTCGACCTTGGAAAGTGAGTTAAATCGCGATCCAACGGATGCTGAAGTAGCGAAATACCTAGATATGTCGATAGATCAGTACCACACTGCATTAACAGACATTAATTGTTCTCGGTTAGTGGGAATTGAAGATCTAGGTGTTTCTGATGATGCAATTGCACCAACGGAAGATGATGATAATACACCGTTTAAGGGTGTGGCAGACGAATCTTTCCGCAAAGCATTGATAGAATCAATAAAATCTCTACCAGAGCGTGAAGCCTTAGTACTTTCGCTCTATTATGATGAAGAGTTAAACTTAAAAGAAATTGGTGAAGTTATTGGTGTTAGCGAGTCTCGCGTTAGCCAAATACTCAGCCAATCAATGCAGCGTCTACGTACCAAATTAAGTGCTTGGACGGAACATGAATAACAATCACTGATATCAAACTCAGTGGAGGCAATTTTGAATAAAAATATGAAAATTCTTATTGTTGACGATTTTTCAACAATGCGCCGTATCGTTAAAAATCTACTTCGCGATTTGGGCTTCAATAATACCCAAGAAGCGGATGACGGCCTGACTGCATTGCCTATGTTGAAGAAAGGTGATTTCGATTTTGTCGTGACTGACTGGAACATGCCAGGGATGCAAGGAATCGATTTGCTGAAGAACATTCGTGCTGATGATGAGCTTAAGCACCTGCCTGTACTGATGATTACAGCAGAAGCTAAACGCGAACAAATCATTGAAGCTGCTCAAGCTGGTGTAAATGGCTACATTGTTAAACCGTTTACCGCAGCTACTCTTAAAGAAAAACTAGACAAAATTTTTGAGCGCTTATAAGCCAGTTTTTATGGCGTTTAGTTAAACGCAAAAAGGCCAATATTAGGATGATTTCATTAGACCAGGCAAAACAACTTGTCGAATTGCTCGAACAAGAGCAGCAGCAAGAAGCCGACCTGCTAGTTAAGAATATCTACGAGGGTGGTGAAAACGCCATGCTTCAAGAAATAGGTACTCTTACCCGCGACTTACATGATTCGCTCAAGAATTTTAATCTCGATGAGCGTATGAATGAGATTGCAAAAGACGAAATCCCCGATGCGAGGGATCGACTTCAATACGTGATCGAAAAAACAGAAGTTGCTGCAAACAAAACGATGGACGCAGTGGATCGCTGTATGCCAATTGCCGACGATCTACATGAAGGGTTGTTAAAAGTTCGTCCACAGTGGAATGAACTGATGCATGGCAGAATTGAATTAGCTGAGTTTAAAGCGCTTTGCCATCGCATTGATGAGCTTCTATCACAAGTTGAAGGCGACAGTTCAGAGTTGCGCGGGCAACTTACTGAGATATTGATGGCGCAAGACTTCCAAGACCTAACAGGTCAAATTATTCGCCGTGTCATCACCTTAGTGAATGAAGTTGAAGGTCGTTTGGTTGAAATCCTAACCGTTTTCGGTACTAACCAAACCGAAGAAGCATCCGATAACAAGAAAAAAGCATCAGTCGATCCTGAAGGTCCAATTTTGAACCCTCACGAGCGAACCGACGCAGTTTCATCTCAAGATGAAGTAGACGATCTACTCTCGAGTCTTGGGTTTTAGGGGTAACGTATGAGCTACGAATTAGACGAAGAAATTCTTCAGGACTTTTTAGTTGAAGCAGGTGAAATACTTGAGCTTCTTTCTGAGCAGTTAGTTGAACTTGAAAACAACCCAGAAGACCGAGACCTTCTCAATGCCATTTTCCGCGGCTTCCATACCGTTAAAGGTGGTGCGGGCTTCCTGTCACTTTCAGAACTTGTCGATACCTGTCATGGTGCCGAGAATGTGTTTGATATCTTAAGAAATGGCCAGCGTTCTGTGACGGCTGGTTTAATGGATACCATGTTACGTGCTTTAGATACTGTCAATGAACAGTTCCAAGCAGTACAAGAACGCGAAGAAATGACACCAGCGGATCAAGACTTACTTGATGAACTTCATCGTTTGTGTAAACCAGAATCAGAAGATGAAGCCGCCCCTGAACCTGTAGCTGAAGTACCTACCCCAGAGCCAGTTGTTGAAGCTGAGCCTGTTGTAGAAGAAGCACCCGTGGAAACACAGGTGAACGCGGGGTCCGTGGATGATATTACTCAAGATGAATTTGAGAAGCTTCTAGACGAGTTACATGGACAGGGTAGTGCTCCTGGACAATCTAGCGCCGCGGCTACTCCACCACCAGCTCCAGAGCCTGCTGCACCTGCAGCGGATTTAAGTGGTGACATCACTGACGATGAATTTGAAAAATTGTTAGATGAGCTTCATGGTTCTGGTAAAGCACCTGGCGCTGAAACATCAACGATGCCACCTCCAGCAGCACCAACACCTCCTCCTGTTGCAGCATCACCTGCTGCAGGTGGTGATGATCTTATGACTGACGCGGAGTTCGAGAAACTACTCGATGAACTCCACGGTTCAGGGAAAGGCCCTTCACCAGAAGAACTGGATGCTGCAACGAAACCTGTTTCGGCTAATGCTGCGCCACCACCTGTGGCTGCTCCCACACCGGTTGCTTCTGCTCCTAAGCCTGCGGCTCCTAAACCAGCACCTAAAGCAGAGAGTAAGCCACCAGCGAAAAAAGAAGCCGCGACACCAGCGACACAAACTAAGAAGCCACAAGCTGATGCGACCGTCCGTGTCGATACTTCAACACTTGATACCATTATGAATATGGTCGGTGAGCTTGTATTGGTTCGTAACCGTTTATTGAGTCTTGGTTTAAACAGCAACGACGAAGAAATGTCTAAAGCGGTTTCGAATCTAGATGTTGTCACCGCTGACCTGCAGGGTGCGGTGATGAAAACCAGAATGCAGCCAATTAAGAAAGTGTTTGGCCGCTTCCCTCGAGTTGTACGCGACCTTGCTCGTAGTTTGAATAAAGATATCTCACTGGAAATGCGTGGTGAAGATACCGACTTAGATAAAAACTTAGTTGAAGCTCTAGCGGATCCATTGATTCACTTGGTGCGAAACTCTGTTGACCATGGTATCGAGATGCCTGAAGACCGTGTTGCAGCTGGTAAGGCTCGCACCGGTAAGGTAATCCTGTCTGCTTCGCAAGAGGGTGATCATATCGAACTGGCTATCGTCGATGATGGCGGCGGTATGGATCCGGATAAATTGCGTGGTATCGCGGTGAAGCGCGGAGTGATGGATGAAGATGCGGCTTCGCGACTTTCTGATAAAGAATGTTTCAATTTGATCTTCATGCCTGGTTTCTCAAGTAAAGAGCAGATTTCTGATATTTCGGGCCGTGGTGTAGGTATGGACGTTGTGAAAACAGCGATCAATACACTAAATGGTTCGATTGATATTGACTCTGAAATGGGTAAAGGCACTAAGATCACCATCAAAGTGCCTCTTACTTTAGCAATCTTACCAACACTAATGGTTGGTGTTGCAGGCCACCCATTTGCTCTTCCTCTTGCAAGTGTGAATGAGATTTTCCACCTTGACTTAAGTCGTACGAACGTTGTTGATGGTCAATTGACTATTATTGTTCGCGAGAAATCCATTCCGCTATTCTACTTGCAAAACTGGCTCGCCCCTCAAGCTGGTCAAGTTGAACTGCGTAAAGGGCATGGGCATGTCGTTATCGTTCAAATTGGTAGTCAACGTGTAGGCTTTGTTGTTGACACATTGATCGGCCAAGAAGAGGTGGTAATCAAACCATTAGATAACTTGTTACAAGGTACGCCTGGCATGGCGGGTGCGACAATTACAAGTGACGGCCACATCGCGCTGATTTTGGATGTACCAGATTTGCTTAAGCAGTACGCTGCGGCATCGCGAATCTAAGCGTTACACGCTATTAAAAAGGGAAAATATGGCGATTAAAGTATTAGTTGTTGATGATTCAAGTTTCTTCCGTCGTCGGGTGAGTGAGATCATCAACTCAGAATCGCGTTTAGAAGTCATTGATGTTGCAGTAAATGGTAAGGAAGCGGTTGAAAAAGCCAAGCGCTTGAAGCCTGATGTCATTACGATGGACATCGAAATGCCAGTTATGGATGGAATCACCGCTGTCAGAGAGATAATGGCAGCGTCTCCAACTCCGATTTTGATGTTTTCGTCCCTGACACACGATGGTGCTAAAGCGACATTAGATGCGCTTGATGCAGGGGCTTTGGATTTCTTACCGAAAAAGTTTGAAGATATCGCGCGTAACCGTGATGAAGCAGTGAGCCTTTTACAGCAACGTGTGATTCAAATCGCCTCGCGTCGCGGAATGATGCGAAGACCTGTTACACCACGTCCTACACCAGCGGCTAAGCCAGCTACCTCAACGCGAGCTCCACTAGGTGCTAAGCCGGCTGCAAAAACCACGGCAAGTGCTCCAGCTGCAACGCGTTTCAAGGCAACAGGTAAAAAATACCAATTGACGGCAATAGGTACTTCTACTGGTGGGCCTGTTGCACTGCAAAAAATTCTAACTAAGCTTCCAGCGAATTACCCACATCCGATTGTGTTGATCCAGCACATGCCTGCGACATTTACAGCAGCGTTTGCGAGTCGCTTGAATTCGCTTTGTCGGATTCAAGTTAAAGAAGCACAAGACGGTGATATTTTGAAACCTGGTGTCGCTTATTTAGCGCCAGGTGGTAAGCAAATGATGGTTGATGGACGTCCTGGATCAGCGAAGCTGCGAGTCATTGATGGCGGTGAACGCATGAACTATAAACCATGTGTTGACGTCACTTTTGGTTCTGCTGCAAAAATATATGCCGATAAGGTACTTTCGATGGTACTTACCGGTATGGGGGCAGATGGTCGTGAAGGTGCTCGTATGTTGAAAACTGCAGGTGCGACGATTTGGGCGCAAGATGAAGACAGTTGTGTTGTGTACGGAATGCCACAAGCAGTCGCGAAAGCGGGGTTGTCCACAGAAGACTTGCCACTCGACCGAATTGCTGAGCGTATGCTAGTTGAAGTCGGAATGGCATAGAGGTAAGGGCATGATTGTTTGGAGTGTAGCAAACCAGAAAGGAGGAGTTGGCAAGACGACTACGACTGTTACCTTAGCGGGTTTGCTTAGCAAGCAAGGGAAACGGGTGTTGTTAGTGGATACTGACCCGCATGCTTCCTTGACCACTTACCTCGGCTACGATTCTGATAATGTACCAGCGAGTTTGTTCGACCTGTTCCAGCTAAAAGAATACACCCCGCAAACTGTGTCGCCTCTCATCTTAAAAACAGAAATTGAAGGCATTGACATAGTTCCGGCGCACATGTCTCTTGCGACATTAGACAGAGTCATGGGCAATCGCAGTGGGATGGGGCTGATTCTAAAGCGTGCGTTGTCCGCACTAAAAGAACGCTATGATTATGTGTTGATTGATTGTCCTCCAATACTTGGTGTGATGATGGTAAACGCACTAGCGGCAAGCGACCGTATATTGATCCCAGTACAAACTGAGTTCTTGGCGATGAAAGGCTTGGAGCGAATGGTTCGGACTTTGGCTATTATGCAGAAGTCTCGCAACCGTGCGTTTAAAGTCACGATCGTTCCAACAATGTACGACAAGCGAACTAATGCTTCCTTGCAAACCTTGAATCAGCTTAAAAAAGATTATCCAAACCAAGTTTGGAGTTCGGCTGTACCAATTGACACCAAATTTAGAGACGCAAGTTTAAAGCACCTCCCAGTGTCGCACTTTGCTGCGGGGAGTCGGGGGGTCTTTGCATACAAACAGTTGTTACTCTTCTTGGAGAGGTTGAGTATCGATGAGTAGCGATTCATTGTTGTCAGGAGAACAAGCGTTAGATGACTACTTCACTGCACTACTGGATGAAGAAGCGGAAACAGCGTTAGTTGACATTGTTGACGAGTCGGTAGTCTCTGCAGAGCCAGAGCCAGAGCCAGAGCCAGAGCCAGAGCCAGAGCCAGAGCCAGAGCCAGAGCCAGAGCCAGAGCCAGAGCGTCAAACATCACCTGAGCGCAGTTACTATCAGCTTCATGGTGATGAGATTGAGCTGCCTAATCTTGATGATGTTGAACGTTTGTTGAAGCAACTCGAAGACAGTAACCCAGTTCAAGAATTGGAGTTGGAAGAACTCATTGAGCAAAACACAATAGATATTGCATCAGCACCTGAAACAGTTGAAGTTGTTGAGGAAGTTCAAGATTGGGTGATTGAAGAGTTACCAGAAGCTTCGGCTGACACAGTTGTGTCTGATACTGAGGTTATTGAAGAGCCAATAGCAGATGTAGCTGTTGTCGTAGACACTGAAGTAGTTGAAGATTTCGATATAACTGACTCCAGCGTTGAGCAAGAAGCAGTGGAAACGCAGTCTGGTGGAAACAACTTGTCAGACTGGCAAAGTACCCAGAGAACGGAAGACTTCCAGGTACTGTATTTTGATGTTAACGGTGTCACGTTTGCGGTGCCGCTTGATGAACTAGGTGGTATTCACAGAATTGGCGAATTAAGCCATCTCATTGGGCGACCTAGTTGGTACTTAGGGTTACAGACCAACAAAGATAACCAACTTGATGTCGTTGATACTGCTTTGTGGGTGATGCCGGATAAATTGGCAGACGATACTTACAAAGAAAACTATGAATACATCGTAATGCTTGGTGAGAGCATGTGGGGGCTTGCAAGTTCTGAACTTAAAGGCACCGAATCGCTTAATACAGAAAAAGTTCGCTGGCGTGAAAAGGCAGGAAAGAGGCCTTGGCTAGCGGGTATGGTTAAAGAAAAAATGTGTGCTTTGATTCACGTTGAGGCATTGATAGCTATGCTTAATGCAGGGCTTGATGTCAAAGCACTAGATAGATAACAAACAGATTTAGTCGGAAACGACTTAGAGAGGAAAAGGTATGTCTCAATCTAATGAAGTCGAAGTAAGAAAAGAACAAACTAATGACGAAGTGCTTCAGTGGGTGACGTTCCAACTTGAAGAAGAAACGTACGGCATTAACGTAATGCAGGTACGTGAAGTACTTCGCTATACTGAAATTGCCCCAGTTCCTGGTGCGCCTGATTACGTATTGGGTATCATCAACCTGCGTGGTAATGTTGTAACGGTAATCGACACTCGCTCTCGCTTTGGGTTAATGGAAGGTGAAATCACTGATAACACGCGTATCATTGTGATTGAATCTGAACGCCAAGTTATTGGTATCTTGGTCGACAGTGTAGCTGAAGTTGTTTATCTGCGCTCTTCAGAGATCGACACCACTCCAAGTGTTGGTACAGATGAAAGTGCTAAGTTTATCCAAGGTGTAAGTAACCGTGACGGTAAGTTACTCATCTTGGTTGATCTGAATAAGCTTCTTTCTGAAGAAGAATGGGATGAAATGGCTCACCTATAATGGCGATGGAATCTTTGCTTAGTACACCAGTCATCGTTGGCGTTAGTACTTTTGTTGTATTAGTGCTGATTATTGGGTTAATACGCCTTAAAGGTCAGTTTTCGAAGCAAAGTGCACACCAACGCCAGCAGTACCGCGTACTGGAAAAAGAGTTACAAAAAGCTAACAAGCAATTGCTGGAAGTAAGGTCAGTTGTTGTCGGTCTAGGTCAACAAGTTGGCGAGCAGAAAGACATTATTCAACACCTGAATGAAAGAATTGCCGAATTAGAACATGCTGACAACGATGGTCGCTTATATACACGAGCGAGCAAAATGGTTCAGCTTGGGGCTGGGCTTCATGAACTTATTGAAGAGTGTGAGCTACCTAAAGCCGAAGCTGAACTGATGATGTCACTCCAGAAAAAGTTAGCAGGGCAAGAGAAAATTCCGCCGTTGGAAACAAATCCAGATAAGGCATCTAAACCGGTGCGGAAAAGAAGTTAGCGTATGCTGGTTGATAAAGGAGAGCTGTAGCTCTCCTTTTTTGTATCTAATATTTACTGATATAACTCTAAAGTATTAATTGCGACAAAAAGTGATTAAAAATTAACAGTTTCTTACGTAGTTTCGTGATTCAAAAGCGGGTTAATCTGTTTTGTCTAAATCCGGCTGTGGTAATATAACCGTCTTGAATTAGCTCGATGAATGCCCATGCTAGAAGTAAAACAGCTTACCGCCATTCGTGATGAACGAATCTTGTTCGAATCACTCACCTTTACGATAGAATCCGGCGAACTTGTTCAGATTGAAGGTCGTAATGGTACGGGAAAAACGACATTGCTCCGTATCATTACCGGTTTAGGTGATCGTGACGAGGGTACAATCTATTGGAATGGCGAAGACATCGAATCTAATCGAGACGCTTTCCATCAAGATTTACTGTTTTTAGGGCACCAAACTGGTGTAAAGCGAGAGCTTACAGCCTATGAGAACTTGAACTTTTATCAAACAATTCACTCAAAAAATAACGTTACGAAAGAGACACTATATCAAGCGCTTACTACGGTAGGGCTAGCCGGCCGAGAGGATGTGCCTGTTGCGCAGTTGTCTGCAGGTCAACAACGTCGTGTGGCGTTAGCGAGGCTCTGGCTAAGTGAACAAAAGTTGTGGATTTTAGATGAACCTCTTACCGCCATCGACAAGCAAGGCGTGAAAGTACTAGAGGCATTGTTCCTCAAACACGCTGAAGAAGGTGGGATTGTTATGCTGACAACTCACCAAGACATGTTTGCAGATAACCCTAAGCTAAGAAAGATCAAACTAGGTGAATAAGCAATGATTTCTACAATGTCCACAATTGTTCACCGAGAACTACTGATTGCATATCGTAGACAGGCCGATATTTTTAATCCTCTTTGGTTCTTCATTATCGTTATTACTTTGTTCCCATTGAGTATTGGTCCTGAGCCAAACCTGTTAGCCCGCATTGCCGCTGGAATCGTATGGGTTGCAGCACTTTTGTCAGCGTTATTGTCACTTGAACGGCTGTTTCGTGATGACTTCCAAGACGGTGCGTTAGAGCAAATGATGCTGATGCCCGTACCATTGCCATTAGTTGTGATATCAAAAGTCATATCGCATTGGATTTTGACTGGGTTGCCACTGATTATGATCAGCCCATTATTATCAATTTTGTTGTCTTTGGACTTCAACACTTGGCTCGCAGTTGTGTTGACCTTACTGATAGGGACGCCCACTTTGAGCTTTATAGGTGCTATTGGTGTAGCGCTTACCGTTGGATTGCAAAAGGGAGGGGTACTATTAAGTCTTCTTGTACTGCCTTTGTATATTCCAATACTTATTTTTGCTACATCAGCAATCGATGCTGCGTCTCTCGGTATGCCTTACAATGGTCAGTTAGCCATACTTGGAGCCATGTTTATGGGGGCTATGACGTTAACACCGTTTGCAATTAGCGCCGCATTACGAGTAAGTGTGCATTAATTGTTTTTGATCAAGCACGAAATTTTCCCTTTATATAAATTACAGAACGAACATTAAGTTCGTCTAAACAGAAGTAAGAGCGAGAACAAACATGTGGAAATGGCTCCATCCCTATGCAAAGCCTGAATCCGCTTACCAACTATGCGGTAAGTTACTTCCCTGGTTTTCAGTATTAGCCCTCCTTTGTCTGTCTGTCGGTACAGTCTGGGGCCTAGCATTTGCCCCATCGGACTATCAGCAAGGCGATAGCTTTAGAATTATATACATTCACGTACCATCTGCTATTTGGTCTATGGGTGTTTACATGTCGATGGCGATTGCCGCATTTATCGGCTTAGTGTGGCAAGTTAAGCTATCCGATATGGCAGCTTCCGCTATGGCGCCAATCGGAGCTGTGTTTACTTTTATCGCTCTGCTTACTGGTGCGGTTTGGGGAAAACCTATGTGGGGCGCGTGGTGGGTTTGGGATGCTCGCTTAACATCTGAACTGATTCTACTGTTTCTATATTTGGGCGTTATTGCTCTTTACCACGCATTTGACGATCAAAAAACGGCTTCAAAAGCGGCCGGAATTTTGGCTATTGTTGGCGTCGTAAACCTACCAATTATTCACTTCTCAGTAGAGTGGTGGAACACGCTTCACCAAGGCGCAACGATCACCAAGTTTGCCAAACCGTCGATTTCTAACGACATGCTATGGCCACTTCTTCTGAGTATCTTCGGCTTCGCGTTCTTCTTCGGGGCGGTCACAATGATCCGTCTTCGCAATGAAATCATCAGTAAAGAGAGCCATCGCCCTTGGGTGATTAAACTTGCGACAAACCAATCTCAGGGAGCCAAATAGCATGTATTTTGAATCGATGAGTGATTTCTTCTTCATGGGCGGTTATGCCGCGTATGTGTGGAGTGCTTTTGGCATCACCTTTTTATCTATGTTGATTTTACTGGTTACTAGCATCCGTCGTGGCAAGAAACTTCTAAGCGAAGTTCAAGCTAAGGTCGACCGTCAGGCGCGTATCGATGCAGCTAAGAATATGGAGAATACATTATGAACCCAAGACGTAAAAAGAGGCTCGGTATTGTTCTCGCAATCCTAGTGGGCATCGGTGCAACTGTTGGTTTAATGCTCTACGCGCTGAACCAGAATATGGATTTATTTTACACGCCTACTGAGCTAGTTAACGGCAAGCCTGACGGCACTAAACCAGAAGTAGGTCAACGTTTACGTATTGGTGGCATGGTTGTGGTTGGGTCTGTCAAACGCGATCCTGAGTCACTACGCGTAAGCTTTGAGTTACACGACGTTGGTCCAAAAGTCACTGTCGTATACGACGGTATTCTTCCTGACTTGTTCCGCGAAGGTCAGGGGATTGTTGCACAAGGCGTTTTAACGGATGCAACTACCATCGAAGCATTTGAAGTGTTGGCAAAACACGATGAAGAGTACATGCCAGCAGAAGTTGCTGAAGCAATGAAGAAAACTCACGAACCTCTTCAATACACACAAGAGCAAAAACAAGGAAGCGGTCAATGATTGCTGAAATAGGTCACTTTGCACTGATCGTCTCTCTCGGTATGGCGGTGCTATTAAGCATACTGCCATTGGTTGGTGCGTCTCGAAATAATACAATGTTAATGAACACAGCAAGGCCTTTGTCTTGGGGGATGTTCTTATTACTGTTGGTGTCTTTTATCGCTTTGCTATGGGCGTTTTATACCAATGATTTCACGTTAAACTACGTAGCCACAAACTCAAATACTCAGTTGCCTTGGTACTACAGGCTAACTGCAGTCTGGGGGGCTCATGAAGGCTCGCTACTTCTTTGGGTATTAATCCAAGCAGCTTGGACTGTAGCCGTTGCTATGTTTAGCCGTGGGATGCCTCAAGAATCGGTAGCAAGAGTGCTGGCTGTTATGGGTATGATTACTGTCGGCTTCTTGCTGTTCATCATCATTACTTCTAACCCGTTTTTGCGTACATTGCCATTCTTCCCTGTTGATGGTCGCGATCTAAACCCACTGCTGCAAGATCCGGGTTTGATCATTCACCCGCCAATGCTGTACATGGGGTATGTAGGTTTCTCTGTAGCGTTCTCGTTTGCAATTGCCTCTCTCATGTCTGGTCGATTGGATACTGCTTGGGCTCGTTGGTCTCGTCCTTGGACAACTGCCGCATGGCTATTCCTAACACTAGGTATCGCACTAGGTTCTTGGTGGGCGTATTACGAACTTGGTTGGGGTGGCTGGTGGTTCTGGGATCCAGTAGAAAATGCATCATTCATGCCTTGGCTGGCGGGTACCGCCTTAATGCACTCGTTAGCGGTGACCGAAAAACGCGGCACATTTAAAGCATGGACAGTATTGTTAGCGATCTCTGCTTTCTCACTAAGCTTATTAGGTACATTCCTAGTCCGTTCGGGTATTTTGGTATCAGTGCACGCATTTGCATCTGACCCGTCGCGCGGTATGTTCATTCTGGGCTTCTTGGTCTTTGTTATTGGTGGTTCGCTATTATTGTTCGCACTGAAAGGTGCTGCAGTGCGAGTTCGCGGTAACTTCGATCTGGTATCTCGTGAAAATGCACTATTAGCAAACAACGTATTACTGATGGCAGCACTGGCTGTTGTCTTAGTGGGTACGCTGTTACCTCTAGTTCATAAGCAAATTGGCTTGGGCTCGGTATCTATCGGTGCACCATTCTTCGATATGCTGTTTGCTTGGCTGATGATTCCTTTCTCGTTTCTGTTAGGTATTGGTCCACTGATCCGCTGGAAACGCGATAACCTATCTAAGCTTATTAAGCCTATGGTTATCTCCGGTGTCCTTTCACTTGGCTTAGCTGCTTTGGCCGTGTTCTCCCTTGCCGAGCACTACACTGGCATGGCATTTATGGGCTGGGTGATGGCGTTCTGGATCATTTTGCTGCATGCATTTGAACTTTATGAGCGTGCTACGCACCGTCATAAATTCTCAGAGGGTGTACGTAAACTGCAACGTAGCCACTGGGCAATGATGTGTGCTCACGTTGGTATGGCCGTCACCGTTATTGGTATTGCGATGGTGCAAAACTACAGTATCGAGCGTGATGTACGTTTAGCTCCTGGTGAGCACTACCAGATCCAAGGTTACGATTTCTACTTCCAAGGTCTACGTGACAAAGATGGACCTAACTACGATGGTTACATTGCTGACTTTGAAATCACGCTAGATGGTAAATACGTAAATACACTGCACGCAGAGAAACGTTTCTACCGTACCGCCCGCTCGATGATGACAGAAGCGGCGATCGACAGAGGTATTACTCGTGACCTTTACATTGCGATGGGTGAACGTCTTGATGATGGTGAGTCGTGGGCAGTTCGTATCTATCATAAACCGTTTGTCCGTTGGATTTGGGCCGGTTCATTACTGATGGCTCTAGGTGGCGCGATTGCAATTAGCGATAAGCGATACCGCTTCCGTAAGCAGCCGAAGGCCAAGGAGGCGTAAATGAATAAGAAGATACTCTTTATCCCACTAGTCGCGTTCATGGCTTTGGCAGCCGTGTTTGCTACTCAGTTGGTACGTAATTCTGCGGGTGATGATCCAACCAAACTGGAATCCGTTCTGGTTGGTAAAGACGTCCCAGAGTTCCATCTAGAAGATTTAGCAGAACCTGGCAAAATTTACGACCAAGCTATTTTCAAAGGTGAGCCTCTGCTACTAAACGTTTGGGCAACATGGTGTCCAACGTGTTACGCAGAGCACACTTACCTTAATGAGCTTGCAAGCCAAGGCGTTAAAATCATTGGCTTGAACTACAAAGATGAGCGTAATAAAGCGGTACGTTGGTTAAATGAATTAGGCAACCCTTACCTGATTAGCTTATTCGATGGTGACGGCATGCTGGGACTAGACTTAGGTGTATACGGTGCACCTGAAACGTTCCTAATCGATGCAAACGGTATCATCCGATACCGTCATGTTGGCGATGTCAATACCCGCAACTGGAATGAGAAGCTAAAACCAATGTATGACGAAATGTTGGCGGAGGCGAAGCAATGAAAAAATTCCTCCTCGCTATAGTGGCAGCTTTCTCACTTTCTATGGCTGCGAGTGCAGCGATCGATGTGTATGAATTTGATACCTTGGAGCAAGAGCTTCAATTCAAGGATCTAAGCCATACGTTGCGATGCCCTAAATGTCAGAACAATACCATTGGCGATTCAAACGCCGAGCTCGCTCAGGACTTGCGTCAAAAAGTCTATGAGATGACAAAAGAAGGTAAATCTGAGAAAGAAATCGTCGATTACATGATTGCTCGTTACGGCAACTTTGTGACTTACAATCCGCCACTGACTCTTGGTACAGCCGTTCTATGGGCTGGTCCAATTGCAGTGCTTGTTTTAGGCTTCGGTTTGATCGTACTTCGTACTCGAACGACTAAGAAAAAAACCGCAAGCGGAGATGATTGGGACAAAGATAAAGAAGCAAGACTCAAAGCGTTACTTGACGAGAAGAATAACGGAGACAAGCAGTAATGGGATTATTCTGGATAGCTTCAATTGCGCTTGTCGCATTTGCATGTGTTCTTATCGCGCTACCAGTGATCAAGAAGAAAGCCAACAATGATGAAATGTTGCGTGATGAACTCAACAAAGCGTTTTACAAAGATCGCTTATCAGAATTGGAAGAAGAAACAGACGAAGGTCTAGTCGATAACCAGCAAGAGCTGATTTCAGATTTGAAACAGTCTCTATTGGATGACATTCCTGCCGATGATACAAAAACTGAGAAGTCACACATTTCTCCGGCTATGGTATTAATCCCTTCTGTGCTTCTTGTGGTTGGCCTTTCTTACGGTATGTACGCTAAGTTTGGTGCAGCAGATCAAGTAAAAAGCTGGCAAGAAGTGAGCAATAACTTACCTGCTTTGTCTAAAAAGTTAATGTCGCCACAGGGCGAGGCATTAACTCAAGACGAGATGGATGACTTAACTTTAGCTTTGCGCACGCGCTTACATTATCAACCTGAAGACTCTACAGGCTGGTTACTACTAGGCCGAATCGCACTGGCAAATCGCGATGTCGATACGTCTATTGGGGCTATGAAAAAAGCATATCGTCTTGAGCCGGAAAATGACGATGTACAGCTTGGCTACGCACAAGCACTGATGTTGTCTCAGGATGAAGTTGATCAAAACCGTGCTCGTACCTTACTCGGTAAGCTAGTACAAAAAGACTACGTTGATCTGCGTGTTTTCTCTCTACTCGCATTTGATGCATTTGAGCGTCAGGATTACCCAGCAGCGGTGAAGTACTGGAGCATTATGCAACAAATGATTGGTCCAGAAGACAGCCGTTATGAGATGCTTTCTCGCAGTATTGAAAGTGCTCAAAAGAAGATGGGTAAAGCGATTGAACCAGGCAAATCGGTATCGGTAACTATCTCTCTTTCAGATGACGTTCAAGCGGATCCTAATTCTGCACTGATTGTTTCTATTCATAGCGCTGATGGTGCGCCAATGCCAGTCGCGGCAGCTCGCTACCCACTTGGAACACTACCGAGAACGGTGGTGTTGGATGATGGAAACAGTATGGTGCAAGGGCGTAAACTGTCTGACTTGGAAGAGCTAATTGTCCGAGTTCGTATTGATACTGACGGCAACGTAGCGACCAAAGATGGTGACTGGTATGGTGACAGCGATGTTATTAAACTGGGTGAAGCAGTTGAAGTTATGATTAATAAGCAGTATTAATACAATCTGTATATACTTGTTGTAACGATTAGGCCAGTGTATTCACTGGCCTTTGTTTTATATGGATATTGTGTCTATGCAGCTTCGACCGCTTCGGCCATGGATCTTAGGCTTATTTGTTATTTCCCTACTCGGGTGTGCTAGTGCGCCTGAAGAAGAACCGCAGTCAAATATAAATGACCCACTGGAAGGGTTTAACCGCGCAATGTGGACGGTTAACTACGACTATCTTGATCCGTACCTAGTGCGCCCAGTCTCTCTTGCGTATGTCAACTACGTTCCATCTCCGGTTCGTAGCGGTATCGCCAACTTTCTTGGTAACTTAGATGAACCTTCCAGCATGGTGAATAATCTTGTTATGGGAAACGGAAACAAGGCGCTCGATCACTTCAACCGCTTTTGGCTCAACAGTACGCTAGGCTTACTGGGTTTTATTGATATCGCTTCAGAGGCTGGTATCACAGATCATAACGAGAAAGCGTTCAGTGACGCGGTTGGTCATTATGGAGTTGGTAACGGTCCTTACGTGATGGTACCTGCATATGGCCCTTGGACGGTCAGAGAAGCCACGGATGTGGTCGACGGGCTCTATGCGCCATTGTCTTACTTAAACTTCTGGGCAGGGCTTGGCAAGTGGGCTTTGGAAGGCATGGAAACTCGTGCTTCTTTAGTCGCACAAGAAAGCCAACTAGAGAACTCACCTGATCCATATGCGTTAACGAGAGAAGTGTATCTTCAGCACCAAGACTTCAAAGCAGAAATTGTGACGGATGATTATGACGAAGATGAAGAAGACTTCTTAGATGATTACCTAGACGAAGAATTTTAGTTTGGAAAGTGTCAACCTTATTTAGGACGGGACAGTGCAATGAAAAAAGGCTTGATGTCACCATCAAGCCTTTTTTGTTTTCCAACTCTGGAGTTAGAACGTGTAGTTAGCTTGTACACCAATTAACCAAACGCTACCTGATACTTCTCCTTGGAATGCACCGCCAATGGCTTGGGAAGCGTCGTCAGACTCATAGCCACGAGATTCTTGAATCGGGGCATCTTTAGCTATGATATACGTAAAGCCGGCGTCTAGGTTGAATTGAGGTGTTACATCGTAGCTCGCTCCAATACTTAGCCACGTACGGTCGGTTTCCGGAATAGTGATGGTACGATTTTTATCGCTTACTGCTGACATGTCATATGCGATACCGGTACGTAGTGCTAGTTTGGCATCTAGTTGGTAAGTCGCACCTAATGCAAAGCGATAGTTGTCGTCCCAGTTTTCTACCTTCACCATGTGAGTGCCAAGGGTATCTAAATGAGCTTCGAGTTTTTCAAAGCTGCTCCAATCAGTCCAGTTGATGCTCGCGTGAACGGCAAGTTTGTCATTTAACTGGTGGAAGCTTGCAAGTTCAGCTGTAGCAGGAAGAGCAAGGTTCATATAGCCATTGTCGCGAGTTTGTGGCACCACAGATCCTAAACCGAAGCCAAGACCTTCAGCGTAACCCTCAAGTTTGAGTTCGACTTCAGATTTGTAGGCGAAACCGATGCGGTGATTCTCATTGATCTGCCATGCTGTACCAATTTGCCACCCCCATGAAATATCGTCGCCTTCCATGTATTTCAAAGTAGTACCTTGAGGTAGTGTTGGTTCTGATTGTTGAGGGGAGGTCGCGCCGAAGTGACCTTCGCCCATTACATAGCGGATACCACCACCAATGCTAACGCTTTCCACCAGTTGGTATGCGACGTTAAAGTTAGCCTCCATTGTGGTGACCATTGCTTCGTTACCGAAGTGATTGCCTGCGAAGTTTTCATCAAGCTCAGTTTCCATGCCGTAGTTGGTACCAAGTGCTAACCCTAAGAATACCTTGTCGTTTACCTGATGAGAGAGGTAGAAGTTAGGGATGACCGCGTTGTTTGCGAAGTCTTCTGAGCTTGTAGGCAGGACACCATTGATTGTACCGTCGACATCGATATTTGGGTCTACATAGATTGCACCAACCGAGATTTGCGTGCCGGCCAAGTAAGTTAGCATTGCTGGGTTGCGCCATTGTGCTCCAGCATTGTCCGCCATAGCAGCTTCACCAGCGTACGCGCGGCCAAGCCCTGTTGCAGAGTATTCTGCTAACTGAAAGCCAGCTGCGGAAGCTGTTGTAGAAGAAACAGCTAAGCCCGTTGCCACTGCCAAAGAAAGAAGAGATTTGTTTGTTTTCATTATTTTGTTCGCTTAAGTGCGGATGAATAGTCGCGAGATCTTAAAGTTAGAGTAAAAACTTTAAAAACAAAAAATGAAAAATTAACTACATTCAGAAATAAAATACATTTCAATTAAATATATTAGAAGAATATTCTGAGTGTTACGCAATTGTTTAATATTTTGAGCGTACAGGTGTGATGCGAATGCTGCCTAATTGAGTACAGCTGTTCGCTAACTGAAGAGGTTGCAAGGGCGTAGTAAACAAAAAAGGGCTGGAAAACCAGCCCTTTAACAATGTTGCTTTATTAGCGTTTCGCTTAGAAGCTGCGGCTGTATTGTAGGCCGACTAGGATAGCATCTGCGCGAGTGGTCGCGCTGATAGAAGTTACAGCTAGAGACTCTTCTACATTCTTAACGTCTTCACCAACTAGGTAAGTGAAACCGAAGTCTACGTTAGAAGCAGTGTCGATGTGGTAAGTGAAACCAGCAGAGAACCACTGACGGTCTGAATCAGGCACTGATACTGATTTTAGGTCGTCCTGCGCTGCGATGTCGTACATGTAACCCGTACGTAGTGTCCAGTCGTTGTTTAGGTAGTATGTACCACCGATAGAAACGTGGCCTGCGTTCTTCCATTTGTACTCAGATGCTGGAGTACCATCTAGCGTGCCGCCAAAATCGATTTGATCAAATGCTTTCCAACCTACCCATTGCAGAGAGTAGTGAACGGCAAATTTAGTTTCATCAATACGGTGGTAACCAGAGAATTCAGCCATATCTGGTAGTGGCAGAGTGATTTCTTGGCCTTTGTCGTCTTTAGCTGTAATTTCTGGGCTGTAACGGTAAGACAGACCAAAACGGTTGTTTTCATCCAGCTCGTAAACCGTGCCGATGTTAAATCCAACACCCCAGCCATCAGCACCATCAATGTCTACGATACTTGCGCCATTTAGCGCGTTCAGAGCAGCCGTTGCACCACCATCAATTGAAGGGTCTAGTACAGGGCCGCTATATACTGAATCGCTGAATGTTCTCTTTAATGTTCCTTTACCGTAGATAAAGTCGATACCAGCACCAAAGCTCCATTGATCATTCAGACGGTAAGAACCCGCAAGGCCAAGGTTCATACTCATGATGTCTGTTTCGCCGCCGTACTCTGATGCAACGAAGTCATCGCCAAAGTCGGTCGATGTACCAAAGTTAGAGTATGCGTTTACACCCCAAGCAAACTTGTCGTTTACAGGAACGATTAAATGGATGTTTGGCGCAACAGAAGTACCGCCAGCATCGTCATAGTTTGAAGATGTTTGAGTAGGGCCCACACTCATACTTCCTGCATCGAATGCTTGCGAAGTATACGTAGCATCTTTTACTCGGATGTCAGTAATGATAGTTTCAAAACCAAGCGACAGAGAAGTTTTGTCGAAAAGAGCCATTGCTGCTGGGTTACGAGCCATTACAGAAGCGTTATCTGCGATTACTGCATCACCGGCAAATGCACGGCCAATACCAGTTGCTGATTGGGCATTAAGTTGGAAACCTGCTGCTACTGCTTGTGAAGAGGCAAACGTAGCTGCTGTGATTGTTACTGCTAACAGCGATTTTTTAAACAGACGCGTGTTGTTCATTTTTGCTTTTCCTTTAATAGTTCGCCTCTAGTGGGCGATATATTTGAGCAAATGCTCAGTTTGGTGGCTGATACTAGTCGCTAGTATAGAGGATAGAAATCCGACCATTGGCTAATTGGATGATAAAATTACGGAAATGACGTGTAATTGGCAGGAAAATGCTTAAAAATGACTCTTTTTAGAGTTTTGACTCTACTTTTGTTCTGCAAAAAAGGCTCAATTATGAGAATTGAGCCTTTTATCGGTTAGCTAGCTGGGATGATCATAGGAGCGAGTTTTTCAGCGATCTTAGCAACATTTTCGCCGTCTTCTCCAACCAAGATTAAACTGGTATTACCTATGGGTTCTACGATTCCAGACATACCTTGTTGGTGGAAATTCTTAGTATCTTCTGAACCAACCTTAGTTAGGAATAAGGTTACTTTGCCTTTTTCACCCTGAAATACCATATGCATTGCATTCGAATCACCAAATCCACAGTGGTTTAAGTAATACACGTGGTATGGGAAATTTTCGTCAAACTGGTAAGCAAACGGTGCCATTTTGGCATTGATTTGTCGTGAGCTGACTTGCTCGTCTAGCGGCTCGATAAAACTTTTTTCGTCGAGTACATGCTTCATTGCGGTATCTACAAGACTTGCTTGAGCAGGTGGTACCAATAAGTTACCCCAATTTAACTGCCCAACTAACAAACCAAATGCGAATGCGACAGAAGCGGCGAGCGCCATTGCACGTTTAGCAAAGTTGGGCCTAACGACATTGTCTTTCTCTATTGGTTGATTGAACAAAATCTTGTCCGCGAGATCGTCTGGGACGTCAACGTTCATTGCTTTTGCCAATTGTGCATCAAGCTCTAAAACATCATCAAGAAACTTACTATTCGCTTCATTATTGTTTAAAGCGTCAGCGATTTCAGCATCGCGCTGTTTTGGGTCCGACATTATGCGGCGGCGAAATTCTAATTCATCCATTTTGCTGCCCTCGTGGTGATTCTGAAGAATCCATCATTTCTTTCAGTTGATTACGTGCTCGAAACAATCGAGTCATTACGGTGTTTTTATTCAGGTCGAGAATCTCGCCAATCTCTTCACCACTAAATCCCCCAACAACTTGAAGAAACAGTGGTTCGCGATATTCCACATCGAGTTTCATTATTTGTGCTTGAACCCACTCAGTTTGATGGTGAGGTTCATCACTGACTTTGGCATCGTTGCCGTAGTCGTCGATATCGACCAAATCGAATTGTTTTCTTTCGAAGCGGCGTGCATTCTCGCGCCTTAAGATAGTAATAAGCCACGATTTAGCGGCTTTTTCATCTTGTAAACTGTCGAGAGACTTCCATGCCCTTAAACAGGTTTCCTGCACCAGATCTTCTGCAATGCTTTGATCTTTGCACAGCCAATAGGCATATCGATACAAATCTCGATGGTAGGCTCTTACAAGCGCTTCGTATTTTCTTTGTCTGTCCATATCTGAATCGACCGGACTAGTAGACTTTTTCTTTCCAAAAAAATTTATAATTGGCACATGAGTCTCCATTTCGCTCGCGTGTTAGCCATCTTTTGGTTCTTGATTAGGCACGGATTAAGGGTTTTCTTGCTGTAACTTCACGAATAAACGCTTAATCAATATAAAATTGATCTACTTCAAAATCTGCTGCCAAGTAGTCGCTATAGTACACCTTGTCATCTAGTTAGTCCTTGTGGCTAACATGTTGAGCAAGATGACACTTCCTTTTGAAGGCTGACTTTACTTTCTCCTAATCAGGAAACTGATTATTTTCAATTGGCGTAAGTTAATTGCTTTAGATATTCCAACCACACAGTTCTGTGTGGTTTTTTTTTGCCTAAACTATTTCCCTAATTAAAACACATACCCAAGTGACTGCAAGGTACATATACCCGCATGTGTTCTCTAAGCGGTTAACACTGTGTATGTTTCTGAAATTATTTGACATTGTGCCAACGAATTCTCGTCCTGACTTAGCTACCCTTGGGTCAGTTTCTATGCTGAGGTCACGTTTATTTAAACGCATGTTTGATTGTTTTAACAATCTCGTTACAATGCGTCAGGTCAGACCTCTTTGTTTTAGAATGTGAACCTAAGGAGAAACAATGGGTAAGCAGCAAGTCAAAAACCAACAAATATTACAAACGCGTTCCGGTGAGCGTGTTGCTATTGTAGCAGGGCTGCGTACACCATTTGCACGCCAGAGCACGGAATTTAGCCAAGTACCTGCCGTTGATCTTGGCAAGATGGTTGTGAGCGAAATGATGGCACGCACAGAAATCGATCCTGCATTGATTGATCAAGTCGTATTCGGCCAAGTCGTACAAATGCCAGAAGCCCCAAACATTGCACGTGAAATCGTATTGGGCACTGGAATGAATATACATACCGATGCGTACAGCGTGACTCGCGCTTGTGCGACGAGTTTTCAATCGGCGGTTAATGTCGCAGAAAGTATTATCTCAGGGACTGTAGATGTCGGTATTGCGGGGGGCGCGGATTCTTCTTCAGTGCTTCCAATTGGCGTATCTAAAAAGTTGGCAGCTAATCTACTTGCTCTAAGTAAAACAAAGACGGTTGGGCAAAAGCTCAAAATTTTGAAGTCACTTTCGTTTAAAGATTTGATGCCAGTGCCACCAGCTGTCGCTGAATATTCAACTGGGCTATCGATGGGGCAAACCGCGGAGCAAATGGCGAAAAGTCACGGTATAACTCGTGAAGAGCAAGATGCATTGGCGCATCGTTCGCATAGCCTAGCGTCTCAAGCTTGGAAGGATGGCAAGATTTCAGACGAGGTGATGACAGCTTTCCCTGAACCTTATAAAAAGTGGATTTCAGAAGACAATAACATTCGCCACGATTCAACACTTGAAGGTTACGCGAAATTACGCCCAGCGTTTGACCGCCAATATGGCAGTGTAACAGCGGCGAACAGTACACCTTTGACCGATGGTGCAGCTGCAGTAATGCTAATGCGCGAAGGTCGAGCGAAAGAGCTGGGTTTGGAAATCATGGGCTATATCCGCTCTTACGCATTCTCAGCGATTGGCGTGGAAAAAGACATGCTGATGGGGCCATCCTATGCCACGCCATTGGCGCTGCAACGAGCTGGGATCGAGCTATCAGACTTGACGCTTATCGATATGCACGAGGCGTTCGCAGCACAAGCGCTATCTAATGTGAAAATGTTCGGTAGTGATAAGTTCGCGCAGCAACATTTAGGTCGCTCTAAGGCGATCGGTGAAATAGATATGGATAGATTTAATGTACTAGGTGGCTCTATCGCCTATGGTCACCCATTTGCCGCAACTGGTGCACGAATGATGACTCAAACGCTTCGTGAGCTTAAACGTCGTGGCGGTGGTTTAGCTCTAAACACTGCATGTGCGGCAGGTGGTTTAGGTGCAGCAATGATTTTGGAGGTTGAATAATGAGTGATGCAATCAAGCAGTCTGAGGACAAGCAGCCAGAAAATGTGGCAGCAGAGAACAAACCAGCTGCTTTCAACCTAATTATTGACGATCAAAAAATCGCCTGGCTTTCTATTGATGTGCCGGGAGAGAAGATGAACACGTTGCAAGCTGAATTTGCTGAAGAAATGCAGGTGATTCTAACTGAGTTGAAGAAAAGTGGTTCATCGGTTAACGGCCTTATCATTCATTCACTCAAGCCAGACAATTTTGTCGCTGGAGCCGATGTTCGAATGCTGGCTGCCTGTAAAACAGCGGGCGAAGCTGAAGCGTTAGCCAAGCAAGGCCAAGAAATGTTCCAGGCACTTTCGGATTTACCATACCCAGTTGTTGCAGCTATTCATGGCCCTTGTTTAGGTGGTGGTCTAGAGCTTGCACTGGCGTGTGATTACCGTGTGTGTACTGACTCTGATAAAACACGCTTGGGCTTACCAGAAGTCCAGCTTGGCTTATTACCTGGCTCTGGCGGTACTCAGCGTCTTCCACGTTTGATTGGTCTATTGCCGTCGCTAGATTTGATTCTTACAGGAAAACAGCTGCGTGCTAAGAAAGCTAAAAAACTCGGGGTTGTCGATGCATGTGTGCCAGATACCGTATTACTGGATGTAGCAAAGTCATTCGTTGACAAACATAAAGGCAAAAAGAACGCTAAACGCAAGGTCTCGACCAAAGAGAAGTTAATCTCTCAAACCGGGCTTGGCCGCAAAGTGATCTTTGAGCAAGCTGCAAAGAAAACCAATCAAAAGACCCGTGGTAATTACCCAGCGGCTGACGCTATTCTTGAAGTGATTCGTCACGGCTTAGAGAAAGGGTTTAAAGCAGGTCAGGAACTTGAAGCAAAAAGATTTGGCGAGTTGGTCATGACGTCTGAATCTAACTCACTGCGTTCGATTTTCTTTGCGACAACAGAAATGAAGAAAGAAAATGGCAGTTCAGCAGAACCAGCTAAAGTTGGTCGCGTTGGAGTGTTGGGCGGTGGCCTGATGGGAGCGGGTATCAGCCATGTGTCGGTTGCCAAGGCGAAAGTGCCAGTCCGAATCAAAGATGTTTCGAACGATGGTGTATTAAATGCGCTGAAATACAACTATAAACTGTTTGAAAAGCAGCGAAAACGCAGAATTTTGTCGAAAGCGCAGCTACAAAGCAAGATGATGCAGATGTCTGGCGGTACCGATTTCACGACATTCAATCATACCGATGTAGTGATTGAAGCCGTTTTTGAAGATCTAGACCTTAAGCAGAAAATGGTTGCAGATATTGAAGAGAACGCGAAAGAAAGCACCATTTTTGCGACAAATACCTCTTCGCTGCCAATTCATCAGATTGCGGCTAAAGCGAGTAGACCAGAAAACGTCATCGGACTACATTACTTCAGCCCGGTAGAGAAGATGCCTTTGGTGGAAGTGATCCCACATGACAAAACGTCTGAAGAGACCATTGCGACTGTCGTAGCGTTGGCGAAGAAGCAAGGTAAAACGCCAATCGTTGTTAAAGATTGCGCGGGCTTCTATGTAAACCGTATTCTGGCACCTTACATGAATGAAGCGGCTCAAGTGTTGCTAACCGGTGAGCCAATTGAACAGCTAGACAATGCGCTGCTCAATTTTGGTTTCCCAGTTGGCCCTATCACGCTACTTGATGAAGTCGGCGTGGATATTGGCGCCAAAATCATGCCTATCCTAGTGAATGAACTGGGCGCTCGATTCCAAGGTCCTGATGTATTCGATACCTTGTTGAACGATGGCCGAAAAGGTCGTAAGAGTGGCAAAGGCTTCTATACCTACAAAGGTAAGAAAAAAGAAGTGGATAAATCGGTATACAAGCTTCTTAAGTTGACACCAGAGTCTACGCTAGCAGAGAAAGACATCGCGATGCGTTGTGTGTTACCAATGCTCAACGAAGCGGTGCGATGCTTAGACGAAGGCATCATTCGCAGCCCTCGTGACGGTGATATTGGTGCGATATTCGGAATTGGTTTCCCGCCATTCTTAGGTGGACCGTTCCGGTATATGGATCAGATTGGTATCAAAAATTTGATTGAAATAATGAACCAGCATGCCGAGAAATATGGTGACAGATTTGCACCGTGCGATGGTTTATTAACTCGAGCTGGGCTGGATAAACCTTTCTACGAGTAATATCGCTGTTCAGAAAAGAGCATCTATGTGAATTGAGGCGAACCTTTGGGTTCGCCTTTTTTGTTACCGAGAGTTATTATCAAGTGATAACAATGCATTAATAGACTAGCAACCAATGTTGACTAGTAAGAAGTAAAGAAGGATTGAAAATGGATGCGTTAGATCTGTTGCTCAACAGAAGGTCAATTGCCAAACTTGCTGCGCCAGCACCTGAAGGAGCAGCACTAGAAAATATTATTCGAGCAGGTTTACGAGCTCCAGATCATGCGGGTTTAACCCCTTGGCGATTTGTCATCGCGCAAGGCGAGGGGTTGCAAAAACTGTCTGAAGTGTTGGTCAATGCAGCGACCGCAGCGAACAGTGAAGAGGCGGTAATCGAAAAAGTGAAAAATGCGCCTTTTAGAGCACCAATGGTGATTACAGTGATCGCTAAAGTGACTCCACACGATAAAGTGCCAGCGATAGAGCAGCATCTTTCTGCCGGTTGCGCTGTACAGGCGATGCAGATGGCTGCGGTGGCGCAGGGTTTTCAAGGTTTCTGGCGTTCAGGTAAGTGGATGTTTGATGAGCAAGTTCGCCAGGCTTTTGGTGTTGAAGGTGAAGATGAAATTGTCGGCTTCCTTTACTTAGGTACTCCGGGTTGTACTCCAATGAAAGTGCCAGAGCGAGATCTTACTAAGTTTGTCGAGTACTTGTAAGTCACTGGTAATGAATGGCTGAAAACAATAAAAAAGAGCTTGGTGTTATTACCAAGCTCTTTTTTTGTCTAGTTGTCCTGCGATTAGTGGATATTAAACGCGATAACAAAATCGATAAATAAACGCACTTTTTCAGGTAAGTGGTCTTTATGGTTGTACAGCATATAGATATCACGAGGGTTAGCGTTCCAATCTTTAAGAACTCGAACCAAGCTGCCGTCGTCAATGTACTCTTTCAACATAACGTTAGGCATAAGCGTAATACCTAAACCGTCGGAACATGCGCTACGGACAATGTTCAGGGTACTCGCTTGAAAACGCCCTTTATCGGTATTCACGACCGTTTCACCAGAGCTGTTTGATAGTTGCCACTTGATCAGTGGGTAGCCTTTTAACAGAGAATGTTGGCTCAGTTCTTCGGCATGCTGTGGCGCAGGGTTCGCTGCGAGATACTCTGGGCTGGCAACCAAAATATCTTCCACTGCACTGATCTTACGAGCAATCAAGCTTGAGTCACGCTGAGGGCCGACGCGGAAAATGACATCCCATTCCGTTGGGTCAAGCTCATCAGCTAGGTTGCTGGTGGTTAATTCTATATTGATGTCGGGGTATTGCCTCATAAACGCATTGAACATTGGCATCATCATACGTTTGGTGAGGTTAGAAGGTGCGGATATCTTGATTCGACCAGCCGCGCCTCGGCATTCATCGGTCAGCTCTTCGGTGGTATTCGCTAAGCGTTGCAGTAGAGGTGAACACTCTTGATAAAAACGTTCGCCTGCTTCTGTCAAAGATAGTTTACGCGCATGACGATTGAGCAATCTCAGGTTCAGAGAGTCCTCTAATGCCTGAATGCGTCGGGTAATGGTCGCGACAGGTATCATGGTCTTACGCGAAGTTGCGGTATAGCTCCCATTTTCGACAACCAGTCTAAATAGGTTTAGATCATCTAATTTCATCGTTCCGGACACATTTTTTTACGAATTCGGTTAATTTATAACTTTCTCATATGTTAAAGCTTGCGTCATATCAACAAGTTCTGAGAAATGTGATATTCCATACATATAGTATGCAACTGCGTTGAAAAGTGGAATATTTGTATAAAAGTTATTTCAAGACTACTTTTTAAAGAGTGACTGGACAAGCTAATAAAAATAACAATAACTAACCAAGTGATGGAGATGTGAGGCGTAAGCTTATGTATAAAACTCACAACGCGGCTACTGTGCACTCGGCGCAAAACGCTCTTAGCCAGAAATTGATTATGCTGGTGGACGACGACCCCATTTTTCGTCGTATTACGACCGGCTATTTAGAAGCGCAAGGATACAAGGTAACCGAGGCAGAGAACGGGCTAGAGGGGTTAAAGCAACTTCGAGTTGAGCAACCGGATCTTATTTTGTGCGATCTCTCAATGCCGGTGTTAGATGGTATTGAATTCGTGGAAGAAGTCAGCCTTGAGTACCCTTCATTACCACTTATTGTGGTCTCTGCAACCGACGAAATGTCTGATGTTGCAAAAGCACTTCGTTATGGAATTAAGGACTTCCTGCCAAAACCTATCGGAGATCACCAAAACTTAAGCGATGCTATTGAAAATACGTTGGATGATTCCTTTGATCACATGTCTGATCAACGAGATTTTTCGACCCAATGGTTTAGAGTTGATGGTGGTGGTGATCTGCCTGAAGAACAAGAACTTCATTGGCATTTAGAGTATTTGCAAAACAACCCAAGTGCAGCCAAAGATCTGCTGCATGCATTACTTCCAGACAAAGACACTTCTCAAGGGGTTTGGAAATGTAATTACCGGTTGTTACAGTCAACAGAGATGATGCCCCTTGTATTCGACTACGCTTGGTTGATGAACGGCCAATTTGCCTTTTACCTTGTGGACTCGTCGTCTGATGATGAGAGAGGTGTTGCGACGACTTTGTTAGTTCGCGCGCTATTTCACGATTACCTACGAAACTTAAAATGTTTCAACGCCGATTTGAAAGACATCGCGGATATTGTCGAAAAAGGTATCGCTTGCTCTGAATGTGCAAGCCCAATTAAGGCTTTATTTGGCATAGCGGATCTCTCTGAAGGCACGGTATCTATATTACCAGCCGGGTTGGATGGCCAGTGGTCAAACGGCTATCAATCCCAACACATTCCTGGTGGCGTAAGGTTAGGAGAAAACTGTGCTAAGAATTTTGTCACGGCCTCGTTGCCGATTAACACAGCTTGCCAGTTATCGTTAAGTAAGCTTGGAACCAGTAGCTTTAGTTTAGATATTTATCAAGGTGGTAGTGCTTAACAAAGGGACTAATCAAATTAAGCCCGTAGATTTTCTTAGCGATGTGGTTGCTTAGATATCTGCGGGCTTTTTGTATGTATTCAAAACAGCAACCATGGAAATAACCTTTTTATTCATCGGTGTTTGTCATTCGATGTTTCGGTTATAGTTTGCGGCCAAAACAATAATTACTCATTTTGTTAACGCTTGTGTAACCAATGAGAAAATCGAACAGTCAACTACATTAGAGAAGTAATCCCATGGCAGACAAAGATTTCAAAGAACCTTATAATATCTTCTACTTTTTAGGCTTCATTGCTGTGCTATTAATCCCAACCCTTCCAGCAACATTAACTTGGATTCGAGTTATGAACGGCTACGCGGGTTTTTAATCTCCCGAAGAGTTAGGAGTCCACCATCAGTATTCGTCGAATTGCTCTTAATATTGTTGGTGGCTTGAGCCTATTACTTGGCATTATCGGCATCGTTCTTCCACTTCTTCCTACCACACCTTTTATCTTGCTAGCGAGCGCCTGCTTTATGCGCAGTAGTCCTCGTTTTCACAGTTGGTTACATCACCATGCAACCTTCGGCCCTATCATCGCCAATTGGGAACAAAATCGCGCGGTTACCAAACAAGTAAAAAAGCGCGGGGCTGTGCTTATTGTGATCAGTTTTCTTTTTTCTATCTGGGTAGTTCCACATCTTGGGTTAAAAGCCATGCTATTGGTCATGCTGTGCCTGCTGCTGACGTGGTTTATACGCCTTCCTGTGATAGAGTTGGTTGCCGAAAAAGAAGAAAATCACTAATATTGCTGGGAAGTGTGCCCGCTCTTCGAGTGGGCGTTTGTTTTTTCAGCAACGACACCTTTGTTGAGCTGAAAACACTATAATTTACTAAGAATACAGAGTCAGTGAGACTACCTTCTTCAATATGCTCAGTTGGTAAGTGTGGGTTGTGTCACTGATAAGCAAAACGCTTGCGAACGTTGCCCTGAATAAAACTCTAATAGGTAGCGCGAGCAACGAGCCAACCTAAATAAGTTGAATTATGACTACTGAAACTATTTCTCTGATCAAATCGAGCATTAAAAGCATCCCAGATTACCCGAAGCCAGGCATCTTATTTCGCGATGTCACTAGCTTGATGGAAGATGCGAAAGCTTACCAAGCCACGATTCAACTGTTGGTTGAAAAGTACAAAGATATGGGCTTTACCAAAGTGGTGGGAACTGAAGCTCGTGGCTTCCTATTTGGCGCTCCGTTAGCGTTAGAGCTTGGTGTTGGATTCGTGCCAGTACGTAAGCCTGGTAAACTTCCAAGAGAAACTGTAGCGCAGACTTACGAGCTTGAGTATGGAACAGATACCTTAGAGATCCATACTGATGCAATCAACGAAGGTGACAAAGTTCTGATGGTCGATGACCTACTTGCAACGGGTGGTACCATTGAAGCGACGACTAAGCTAATCCGCCAACTTGGTGGCTCAGTTGAGCATGCTGCGTTTGTCATTAATCTGCCGGAAATTGGTGGTGACAAGCGACTAGAAGCTTTAGGTCTTGAGCTTTACAGCATCTGTGAGTTTGACGGTCACTAATTCCCCTGAATAACTGGATTATTTCATGAGTTATCTTGCCTTAGCGCGGAAGTGGCGCCCAACTAAGTTCAATGAAGTGGTTGGGCAAGCGCATGTTCTGACTGCGCTAGAAAATGCCTTAGCACAAAATCGTTTACACCATGCGTACCTGTTTAGTGGAACGCGCGGCGTAGGTAAAACCACAATTGGACGATTGTTTGCCAAAGGTTTGAACTGTGAAACTGGCATCACTTCAACACCTTGTGGTACCTGTGATAGCTGTAAAGAGATCGACCAAGGTCGCTTTGTCGACTTACTGGAAATCGATGCAGCTTCTCGCACTAAGGTTGAAGATACTCGTGATCTATTGGATAACGTTCAATACAAGCCCGCGCGTGGTCGCTTCAAGGTTTATCTAATCGATGAAGTACACATGCTCTCTAGGCACAGTTTTAATGCATTGCTTAAAACGTTGGAAGAGCCGCCTGAGTATGTGAAGTTCCTATTGGCAACAACCGATCCGCAAAAACTGCCGGTGACCATCTTGTCACGCTGTTTGCAGTTCCACCTCAAACCAATCAGTGTTGATAACATTCATCAGCAACTCGGTCATATTCTTGAACAAGAGCAAGTCTCTGCAGAAGCTCGAGCGCTCGGGATGATCTCACACGCGGCCGATGGCAGTATGCGTGATGCGCTTAGCTTGACCGATCAAGCCATTGCGCTTGGTAATGGAAATGTTCAAACAGATACCGTAGCCCACATGTTGGGAACGCTTGATACTGATCAAGCGATTCATTTGCTAGAAGCGATCAGTCAAAAACAGCCCCAAACAGCGATGGACTGTATTGACCAGTTAGCACAAAACGGAGTTGAGTGGGACGGGTTGCTCGAGCAGCTTGCTACTCAGCTGCACCGAATAGCAATGTATCAAGCATTACCAGCGACGCTTGATAAAGCGCAGCCAGACGCGGAAAAAATCGAATTACTAAGTAAAGCGTTGTCGCCACAAGATGTGCAGCTGTACTATCAGATTGCTTCAAAAGGTCGAGAAGATTTACCGCTGTCGCCAACAGAGCGTATTGGCCTCGAAATGATCGTACTTCGTATGATGGCATTCAAGCCAGCATCCAGTTCGGTGATAAACAGTATCTCGACGCAAGCAACAAGTGCTGCTCAAGAAGCGAGTGTGCCGGTTCAGCCTCAAGCTGCACCTGCTGTCAATCAAGCGCCGGCAGCCCCTGCGTCACCGATTGCTGAGCAATCTGCACCGCAAATTGCTGCACGACCAGTACCTTCGATGCCGCGTCAGCAGCAGCCTAATACGGAACAAACACCACCACCAGTGAGTGACGGCAGCCAATACGGTTATGCGCCACAGGATGTGCCTCCTAGCTATGAGATGGGACAGCCTGATTACGCAGAGTATGACTCTATTCCACCGAGTGATATGGCGCCTGAGCCACAAGGTACACCTCCGTCAGCACAAATAGTCTCCCAACCTGAACAGCAAGCCTCTCAGGGCGCGGCTCCTGCTTCACCATTGAGTGGTTTACGTCATCAATTACGCTCGCAGCGACGTGGATTATCCTCTGCTAGGGATTCATCATCTGGCAAGGAGTCGGGCTCAAAAAAGCCTAGTGCGACATCAGCAAAAAAAGAATCGGTACTTGATCGTGTCGCTCAAAAGCACGCGAGTACTGCGCCGGTGTCGCCTGCTTCAATGACTGCAAACTTATCTTCTGGTACACCAGAGCAGGACAAGAATGAACCATATCAATGGAAACCGTCTAAACCTGTTGTTGAAACAGTCAAAAAGGAACTGACACCGACGCAAATTAAAAAAGCGTTAGAGCATATTAAAACGCCAGAAATGGCAGAAAAGCTGGTGAAAGAGTCAATCGAGCAAGACGGTTGGTCCAAAATTATTTCCAAACTTGAGACAGCAAAACTGGTCGAACAGTTAGCACTAAACTCGTCGTACAAAAAATCGGGCAGTTCAATTGAACTGACGCTACGTGCCGGACAAGCGCATTTAAACACCGATAAAGCGCAGCAAGAGCTTCTCGAAGCATTGAATACAGCGTTAGGTGAAGATTGTCATTTATCTGTAGAAATCGGCGAGGCGGGAGAAACGCCGTTAGAATTACGTGATAAGCTTTATCAAGAAAGGCTACAGCAGGCGTTCGTCAGTTTAGAGAACGACGGTAACGTACAATTTATTGAAAAGCGCTTTGCAGCCGAGTTAGATAGAGACAGCGTTCGTCCAATCTAACCTGATAGAACAGAATAAGCAGGGGTTGAAATAAAGCATGTTTAGCCCCATAAATAGTGAAACACCCAATTAAACCAGAGAGACGAAAATGTTTGGTAAAGGCGGTATGGGCAATCTAATGAAGCAAGCCCAGCAAATGCAAGATCGTATGCAAAAGCTTCAAGAAGAAATCGCAAACATGGAAGTAACCGGTGAGTCTGGTGCTGGCCTTGTAAAAGTGACTATCACTGGTAGCCACAGCGTGCGTCGTGTTGAAATCGATGAAAGTCTGATGGAAGACGATAAAGAGATGCTAGAAGATCTTATCGCAGCGGCATTTAACGATGCGGCGCGTCGTGTTGAAGAAACACAAAAAGAAAAAATGGCTGGTGTAACTGGTGGTATGCAACTTCCACCAGGCATGAAGATGCCATTCTAAAGCGCAAGCTTAGTTTTATTGAATAAAGCGATTTATTAATGCGTACCAGTCATATGCTGGAGCATTTGATGGAGGCCTTACGTTGTCTACCTGGGGTTGGCCCCAAGTCGGCACAGCGTATGGCCTTTCATTTGTTACAGCGCGATAGAAAAGGTGGCGTTCAGCTTGCTGATGCATTGAGTCAGGCGATGACTGAAATTGGTCACTGTACCGAGTGCCGAACCTTTACCGAAGAAGAAGTGTGTCATATCTGTACCAATCCAAAGCGCCAAGAAAATGGTCAGCTTTGTGTGGTTGAAAGCCCGGCAGATATTGCAGCTGTTGAAGCAACCGGACAGTTTTCTGGCCGTTACTTTGTGCTAATGGGGCATTTGTCTCCGCTTGATGGTATTGGCCCGAGCGATATTGGCCTAGATGTACTCGATTACCGACTACGACGTGGCGATATTGCTGAAGTGATTTTAGCCACCAACCCGACAGTAGAAGGTGAGGCCACAGCGCACTATATTGCTGAGTTGTGTCATGCTCATGAAGTCTCGGCAAGTCGTATTGCTCATGGCGTTCCTGTCGGAGGAGAGCTTGAGTTGGTTGACGGCACAACGTTGTCTCACTCATTGCTGGGAAGGCAAAAGCTGTAACGCATCTTCAAATCTAGAGTGAAATACTTAAAGGCCACTGACATTTCAGTGGCCTTTGTTTTTGCTAGACAGATTTTTGTTATCAAGATGAAAGAAGGTAGAACCTTTTCCCCAAGACTAACGAAACTGTGCTGTGTTCAACGTTAATCTAGTACACCTGTTGCTTCTAAGGTCTCTAGTTTTGCTAGATATGGTTGAAGATCACCAATGTTTTCTTTAATCCAGTCGGCGTTGTAGTAGCTGTCTAGGTAACGTTCTCCGCTATCACACAATAGTGTGACGATAGAGCCGCGTTGACCACGTTGTTTCATTTCACTTGCCAGTTGGAGCACGCCATATAGGTTAGTACCGGTAGATGCGCCAGCCTTACGACCGAGCACTTTTTCTAGCCAGTGAACGGTTGCGACACTGGCTGCGTCTGGGATAGTGCGCATTTCATCGACAACACCAGGGATAAAACTCGGCTCTACGCGAGGACGGCCAATACCTTCAATTTTGCTTCCACAGTCACCGGTAAGGTTGGCATTACCTGTTTTGTAGAAATCGTGGAACACTGAGTTTTCTGGGTCGACAACACATAGCTTGGTGTTGTGCTGCTGGTAGCGGATGAATCGGCCAATAGTAGCTGATGTACCGCCTGTACCCGGGCTCATTACAACCCATTCTGGAATTGGGTGGTCTTCATGTTCCATTTGACTAAAGATCGAATTGGCGATGTTATTGTTTCCACGCCAGTCTGTCGCGCGCTCAGCATACGTGAATTGGTCCATGTAATGGCCGTTAAGCTCTTTAGCCAAGCGATGAGATTCAGCATAGATTTCATCTGAACGGTCGACCAAATGTGCTTTACCGCCGTAAAACTCAATTTGTTCAATTTTCTTACGAGCAGTGCTCTTTGGCATCACTGCGATAAATGGTAAGCCTAACAGACGGGCAAAGTACGCTTCAGAAACGGCAGTGCTACCTGAAGAAGATTCAATGATGGTGGTCTCTGGACCAACCCAGCCATTACAAATAGCGTATAGAAACAGTGAACGTGCGAGGCGATGTTTAAGGGAACCTGTTGGGTGTGTGCTTTCATCTTTTAGATAAATATCAATGCCTTCTAAGCTTGGAATATCTAGCTTAATAAGGTGAGTGTCTGCTGAACGTTGGTAATCTGCTTCGATTTTACGAACAGCATTGTTTATCCAGTTATGATCTTTGCACATAGGGTATCTCCTTAAAATTGTTATGCTAATAATTTAGCCTTAATCTGAGAGAAAAGCTTTGCTATCGACACTGTAAATTCTATTATTGAGAGAATATTTTTCTCTTTTGTTCCGAGTCGATGAAATGAATCTAGATAGTACTGATCGAAAACTACTCGCGTTGCTTCAGCAAGACAGCACTTTGTCACTCAATGACCTTGCCGAAGCGGTCAACCTAACCACAACCCCGTGCTGGAAACGGTTAAAGAAGCTCGAAGAATCCGGAGTGATTGAAAAGCGGGTAGCTTTGCTGAACCCAGAACTTTTGGGGTTATCATTTACCGCATTTGTACTGGTTAAAACATGCGATCATTCTCATGAGTGGTATAGCCGATTCGTTGAGACTGCATCAGAGTTCCCAGAAATCATGGAGTTTTACCGAATGGCGGGGGAGTACGATTACATGATGAAAGTGCTCGTTAAAGATATGAAGTGCTTTGATGAGTTCTATAAAAAGCTCGTTAACAGTATTGATGGCATATCTAACGTCACCTCGACTTTTGCGATGGAACCACTTAAATACACCACCGCTTTGCCTATATAAGTTTGCATAGTACGCACCTGGTTGTTTTATGAACGATCGCGCCAATAGAAACTATAGTTAGTGTGTTGATTCTGATTTATTGGTGTCGTTATGCGCTGCGTCCTTTGGATTATGTTGGCGACTTTTTCGGTACATGTAGCTGCTCGGCAAGTGGTACTTGCTACTCACAACCTTGCTCCTTATGGTAGCTACTCGGAAGTGGCGAGGGTAGAGACTGTTGCCAATGAACACTTCCGGGGTATTGCAGTGGATAGAGTTCGGTGTGCTTTCGATAAGTTGGGGGTGGATCTGACGATTCTCGTCGAACCTTGGGCTAGAGCGCAAAGGCTGGCTGAGAGCTCTGAAGTTGACGGGTTTTTTTCCGGTTCTCAGAACAATTACCGAGACAGTTATGCCGTGAAAACGGACATTATTGCGGAGCAAAAATGGAAGTGGTATTGGCTTAAATCTAATCCACAAAATGTCGATGACTTGAAAAACGGGCCACGAATTGGTGCTTTCATCGGGTCGAATATGTCGCGCTGGCTTGAAGACAATAGCTATCCGATCTACAACCGCCCGAACACGACTGAACAGCTGGTACTGCTGCTCAAAAAGCGCAGGATTGATATTTTCATCGCCAATAATCTAGTGGCAGAAAAGTTACTCGAAGAAATGGAAATGTTGGAAGAAGTGGAGTCTTCGCTTGTGAAGAACAAGCCACTGTATCTGTACTTTACGAAACGAAATTTAAATGGGCGACCGGATTTGGTCGCCAACTTCAATAGAGAGCTTCAAGCGTGTTACTTAGAAGAGAAGTGAGTCATTCCTTACTTACTTACTTGGTGTAGCGCATTACCCCTTCTTGCACTGCGGTCGCAACTAAGTCGCCTTGGCGGTTGTATATTTCCCCTCTCACTAAGCCACGAGTGTTGCTTGCTGTTGGGCTTTCAATGGCATAAAGCAACCAATCATCCATTTTGAAGGGGCGATGAAACCAAATCGAATGGTCAATCGTCGCCACTTGGAAATTAGGCGTCATCAGCGAGACTTCATGAGGGTGCAAAGCGGTCACCAAGAAACCCCAATCGGATGCATAACCCAGCAAGTATTGATGGATTAATTGGCTGTCTGGCATGTCGCCATTCGCTTTGATCCAAAGGTATTGTTTGGGTTCTTCTTTGCTGGGTTTAAGCGGGTTGACTACAGTCACTGGTCGCATTTCGATAGGTTTTTCCCCACAAAACGTCTTTTTTAGACGCTCAGGTAGAAACTCTGCAATACGAGCAGCTAGCTCTGATTCTGAAGCGAAGTTCTCAGGCCCAGGAATGTTTGGCATCGTATTTTGATGCTCGAAACCCGGAGAGTCACCGTGATAAGAGGCGGTGAGATAAAAAATTGGACGGCCATTCTGGATGGCTTTCACTCTACGCGTGCTAAAGCTGCGACCATCACGGAGGTTTTCTACGTCATAAATAATCGGCTTTTCTGGATCACCGGGATAAAGGAAGTAGCTATGGAAAGAGTGAACGGTTCTGTCGGACTCAACAGTATATCGAGCGGCGGATAGCGCTTGGCCAATCACCTGGCCACCATAGACTTGTGGCAGTCCTAAATTCTCACTTTGACCGCGAAATAGCCCTTCTTCCAGCTTTTCTAGCTGAAGCAGGCTTAATAATTCAGTTAAGGCTTTACTCATACTTCAATTACCTTAGTTATTGTTGTTCTAGTATTCTAGTTGTCCAAATCTTAGCAGAGTCAAATTTTTGTCAACTTGGTTTATATACAATGACAGCTTAGCAAACCAAACCTATAATTGCTGTGAATTTAACAATTTAGAGAGGCTTTATGAAAAAGGCACTAATGCTTGTACTGTCAGTGGTATTCGGTTCAATTTTGATGGGATGCCAAGCATCAGAGCAAGCTGCAGAACAGAGCGGCGTTCAGTCTATCACCGGTACTGTGGCTTATCGCGAGCGTATCGCATTACCTGACAATGCGGTAGTCACCATTACGCTACAAGATGTTTCATTGGCAGACGCACCTGCAAAAGTTCTCGCTAAGCATCGCTTTGAAACCAATGGGGCGCAGGTGCCATTTAACTTTGACCTTGCATACGACAGCAAGAAAATCGACCCTCGCCATCGTTACAGCGTAAGTGCACGCATTGAGGTTGATGGTAAGCTTCGTTTTATAACCGACACTATGAACGCTGTGATCACAGATGAAAACAACACCCAAGTTGTCGATCTTCGCCTGATTGGTGTACGTGGTAAGTAACGAGAGTTTCGGTAACGTTATATATACAAATGGCAGCTACGGCTGCCATTTGTATATTCGCAACCTCACTTTCCCTTCTTCAGTTACCTCAATGCCTTCTTTAACAAGTAAGTCTCTTTGCCTGTTAAGGTTTTCACCTTTGAGTGAGATTTTTCCTTGGCTGTTGATGACTCGAAACCAGGGTAATTTGCTACCTTCTGGCAGATTCCCCAACGCTTTACCTACGTGACGAGCGTATCCTGGATAACCTGCTAACTTCGCGACCTCACCGTAAGTGGTTACTTTTCCTTGTGGAATTTGGTGAATTACTGCAAAGATTTGTACTAAAAATTGATCCATACTGAATTTGTCCTAGTTCAATTGTTACCACGGAACGGTATAAGGAGAGGGCATGGTATTTTCAACATTTCAATTCTTAATCACAACCCTATTAGCGGTAGTTTGTGCCAGAGCAATCAGTTTGAGTGAAGGTGACATTCCCGTTCTTGCTAGTGATCCCTGCGTTATGGATATTTCCACAAGGGGGGCGTGGCAGGGCTTATCTTATTGGGTGCAATGACCAGTTACGGTTTGACGCTTCCCCATCAACCTATCGCATTATCAGTCAGCTTATGGGTGCTATTCCCATTATTGATGGTGATTTTCTCCCGCCGCAGTAGCATTGGCGTGATTCTCACTGCAGCTTTGATAGTGGTGACGCTTCAGGTTGGCATCATGGTGACGCAATCAGGTGGGAAGTTGGGTGGCAGTGCTATGGTGACGGCGGTGCAAACTCTTTCTGTGATTGTGATTTGGTGGGCGGCCAATCATTGGAAGCCGTCTAATAAACACAGTTGGTGGGCGTTAGGTCTTATTCTACCACTCTGGATAGCCGACCTTTCTTACGCGGTATTGGTTGCGTTATGCGTTACGGGAATCATGGCGTCAATGGAAAGCCTCACTAAGCTCAAAACTTTCCGCTGGAACAAGCTACTCTGCTGGACTTTACCAACCGTAGGATTTGCTGCACTCGTCGTGTCGCCTAATATTGAAGTACCCAACCCAGTGTTTGTGGTGTGGATTTGTTTGCTTGGTACGGCTTGGATGACGGATTACATCTTGCGCAGTTCGGATGAGTCGGAAGAGGTGTGATTGAACTCTTAGTTTAGGTGTTATGTTGCACAAGTGTTAACGTGTGCTGTTTTGTTTTGATGTGTGGTGATGCATAATATTAGAAATAATTAATATCCACTCATTTAAATAACGGATATACCTAATGTTTGCTTGGCTTGCTCGAACATTCTTCTTTTGCTGCTTATGCAGTGCATCCTTTGCATTGCATGCAGCTTCGAGCATCACCACTTATAAAGTGTCGACAGAAGCTGATGATGTCGTTACTCGAGTCTTGTTTGATTCGATTGCCGATGAGTTCAACGTTAATATCGACTACATCGATCAACCGAGCTTCGATGCAATTCTTCAGTCTGTGGAAAGTGGAGACACAGATTTCGCTGCCAATATCACCTATACCGATGCGAGAGCATTGCGCTTTTCTTTTTCTGAACCCACTAATATCGAATATACCTACCTATACAGTTACAACAACGCTCGGCTCGGAGATATTTCTATTGTTGGAGTGCCAGCCGGGACTGTGTATGGAGAATTGATAAATGTTAACTTTCCGCATATCACAACGGTGGAATACAGTGGTCATGCTGAAGCTTATCAGCTACTCAACAGCGGCGGTGTTGAAGGGGTCGTAGACGCAATTAACCAACTTAAGCCGATGTTGCTCAAAGGGTTGGATGCTCAGTTGCTTAACGATCAAATCTCTATCCAACCTGTCTCTATTGTTGCACCTAAAGGTCAACACCAAGCTGTGCTCAAGCAGATGGTTGCGTACATTCACACTGCGCCTATTCAGAAATTGCTACGAGAGTCGATTGAGAAGTACCAACTGGATATCCGTCAGCAGGCGCTGCGTCAGGCTGTTATCGATGCTGGACTCAACATCTCTCGTCCTCTAAAGGTCAAATTTGAAAATGGTGGCCAGTACGCCACTTACCATCGTGATGGCCGAGTGACGGGGATTAGTGCCGACATTGTTCTCTCTGCTTGCGAAATACTGCTTCTTAAGTGTGATATCACAAGTCACGCAGGAGAATCTTGGGAAAGTATGTATGGTGACATCATCTCCAAAGATATCGACATTATTGCCCCCTTGGTTGTGTCTGAGCACCGAAAAGCATTGGTAAGCTATAGTGACGTTTACTACCAGCCAAGTTCTGTAATGGTGAAAAGGGAAGGCTACAAAGATAACGTCTATCGCAATGTATCGGAGCTGGTGGTTGAGCGAATAGGTGTCATTGAAGATGATTTCTTTGAAGAACTGCTCGGGCAACTTCTTCCCAATAAGCGATTAAAAACCTATCAAACTGATACGGAATTAATGCAAGCGCTACTTCGTGGGGATATCGATTATGTGCCAATGAGTGAAACCAGCTTTAATCTCATTCTTCGTGGTGCTAACGAACTACTGCCTTTGGTAAAAGATTCGATGATTGGCAGCTTTTACACATCAGATATTGCGATTGGATTCACCAAAAATGAACAGGGTGAAGCGTTAGCTGCTTTATTTAGTCGAGCAATGAAGATGCTGGATGTGGAATCGATTGTGAGTCAATACGATGTGCAGCCAGATTGGCGAGCGACGCTACTGACAGAGAAGCGTTTTGCCCGTCAGAGTCAATGGTTACTTATGTTGGTGATTGGATTTATGTTGGTTGTAGCAATGTATCTTCATATTCAATCCACAACCGACAACCTTACTCGTTTGAAAAACAGACGAGCATTGCACCGTAAATTCCGTACGGGCGTGGGCGCAAATATGACCTTGGTGTACCTAGACATCAACGAATTCAAGGTGATTAACGACAACTATGGCCATGAGATAGGCGATGAGGTACTCAAAGCACTTGCTGACAGAATCCGTTCAGTATGGCGTGGCAGTTGTTATCGAATTGGTGGTGACGAATTTGTGTTGGTCGCAGACATTGAGCGCAAAGATATCATCGGGCTGTCCGAGCAGCTAAGCCCAATCTACTATCGTAACACTTCCGCCAATCTGACATTGAAAGTGTCAGTCGCGGTTGGCGTTTCTCCACCAAGAAAGCAATTTATGTCTTTGCAAGAAGTCATGAACATTGCCGATGAAGCGATGTATCGCGATAAGAATAAAGAGACACAATGCGCATCGAAAACCAGCAATATCTTGCGAGCTTTATAGCCGGATCGCTTAATCCCTAAACACTTAGATTCCTAAGCACCAAAATAAGCGGGTTTGCCCTTGCATTAGGGGCTGCTATCACCGATAATCCCTTTCGCTCTTGATGGCAACGTCAAGAAACAGAATCTATGGAGGCCCTGGTCCTCCCGCAACAATAGCTCGTGAACTCGGTCAGGTCCGGAAGGAAGCAGCCGCAGCGTGTGACTTGTGTGCCGGGATGTGGCTGGGGTCTCCGCCCATTTAAGACGCCGCTTTTATTAGCGGCGTTTTGCTATCTGAAGCTTTTCAAAATCCCGTCTTATTGCTCATTATTAGCAGACCTCAGCAGTCAGTTTTACTATATCGATGTTCAGGAACATCGCTCTATAGTGCCAAGCAGTTCACTCTGTCATTCAATTATCTTCCGGCTATTAAATTGACTGTTGATTTGAATTACCTATCAAGTTGGTGGCTTACAAATAGCTTTTGGCTATCAATTTAATAGAAACGTCCAATTTTCTAATTCTCTCTGGGAGAGGCAATATATCTCCATCGACGCAGCAGAGCGTCAAACATGACAAAAATGAAAGAGAGTAGAATCATGATCAACACAGAAATCAAACCATTCAACGCAACGGCATTCAAAAACGGCGAGTTCGTAGAAATCACAGAGCAAGATGTAAAAGGTAAATGGGCAGTATTTTTCTTCTACCCAGCAGACTTTACTTTCGTATGCCCTACTGAACTTGTAGACCTACAAGAAAAATACGCTGAGCTTCAATCTCGCGGTGTAGAAGTTTACTCAGTATCAACAGACACTCACTTCTCACACAAAGCGTGGCACGACACTTCAGACAAAATCGGTACTATTGAATACTTCATGGTAGGCGACCAAACGGGCACTATCACTAACAACTTCAACGTAATGCGTGAAGGTCAAGGCCTTGCAGACCGTGCAACGTTCCTAATCGACCCAGAAGGTGTTATCCAAGCAATGGAAATCACTGCAGAAGGCATTGGCCGTGATGCAGAAGACCTACTACGTAAAGTGAAAGCAGCACAGTACGTAGCAAACAACCCAGGTGAAGTTTGCCCTGCTAAATGGAAAGAAGGTGAAGAGACTCTAGCGCCATCTCTAGACCTAGTAGGTAAAATCTAACGGATTACTCCGATTAAAAAGGCATACCTTGTCCGCGCTCCTAAAGGGCGAGGTGTGCCGCCTTAGCTTTCAAGCCACATCATTACCGATGTGGCTTTTTCACATCAGGGGCTGTCCACCAACGATGCAAGTGACTCGCGTTGTAAATCACTATCGAGAGCTATTAAGTAGGTTCTCTAAGTAGGAAGCTGCGAGTAACTCTTGAGCCGAAAAGAGAATAATTTCATGCACTTTTATAATAGGTTTTGCCTACCAAAGTGATAGAAACGTTCGAATTTACCTATGTTAGTGAGCAGGGCAAACTAACTCCATCAGCGCAAAAGAGCGCAACACAAAGAATGAAGACAAGAATTGGGAAAGGGCACGATTATGTTAGACCAAGCAATGAAGCAGCAGCTAAAAGCGTACTTAGAAAACTTAAAAACAAATGTTCAGCTGGTACTGAGCCTAGATAGCAGTGAAACAGCAACAAAACTTGAAGCTCTAGCGAATGACATCGCGTCACTGACCGACAAGATTGATGTGACGCGCGATGATAGCGCGAGCTCTCGCAAGCCGATTATGCAAGTGGTGAACGAGGCAAAAGGTACTGCGATTGGTTTTGCTGGTTTGCCAATGGGTCATGAGTTTACTTCTTTGGTTCTAGCGCTGCTTCACAGCGGTGGCCATCCAATTAAACTTGAAGCAGATGTTATCGAGCAGATCAAACAGCTTGATAAAGAACTGAATGTTGAAATCTTTATTTCTCTTTCGTGCCAAAACTGTCCAGAGGTAGTTCAGGCGTTCAATATGATGTCGGCAATCAACCCGCTAATTAAAACGACCATGATTGATGGTGCAGCGTTCCAAGATGAAGTGAAATCACGCGACATCATGGCGGTACCGAGCGTATTTATTAACGGTGCGCTTTTTGGTCAAGGCCGCATGTCTCTGGCTGAGATCCTAAACAAAGTGGACAGTGGTGCAGCAGAGAAGAAAGCAGCCAGCCTAAACGAGCAAGCACCGTTTGATGTATTGGTTGTTGGCGGTGGCCCGGCTGGTTCGTCAGCTGCAATCTATGCGGCACGTAAAGGCATTCGTACCGGTGTAGTTGCTGATCGTTTTGGCGGTCAAGTAATGGATACTATGGCGATTGAAAACTTCATCTCAGTGAAAGCAACAACAGGCCCTAAGCTGGTTGCAAGCCTTGAAGAACATGTAAAAGAATACGGTGTTGAAGTGATGACAGAGCAACGTGCTGCAAACATCGTCGATGCTCAAGATACCGAGGATGGCTACATTCACGTTGAGTTAGAAAGTGGCGCGGTATTACGTTCACGCACTGTTATCACTAGCACAGGTGCACGCTGGCGCGAAATGAATGTTCCAGGCGAGCAAGAATACCGTAATAAAGGCGTAGCGTACTGCCCACACTGTGACGGCCCGCTATTCAAAGGTAAGAAAACAGCGGTTATCGGTGGTGGTAACTCAGGGATTGAAGCGGCGATCGATCTTGCCGGTATCGTTGAGCATGTCACCGTTCTTGAATTTGCGGATACGCTTCGCGCCGACCAAGTACTCATCGACAAAGCCAACGCAACGCCTAACATCGAAATCATTAAGATGGCACAAACGACACAAGTGCTAGGTGATGGCAGTAGAGTAACGGGTCTAGAGTACAAAGATCGCAATACTGACGAGCTGAAGCAAATCGAATTGGCGGGTATCTTCGTACAGATTGGTTTGATGCCAAACAGTGAATGGCTGAAAGGCACCAAAGTGGAGCTGTCACCTCGTGGCGAGATTGAAATTGATGCGCATGGTGCGACATCCATGAGTGGTGTATTTGCAGCTGGTGATGTGACGACGGTACCTTACAAGCAGATCATCATCGCGATGGGCGAAGGTGCGAAAGCAAGCTTGGGTGCATTTGATTACCTGATTCGCAATTCTTTTGAAGATAAGTCTGACGTTATGAAAGAGACAGAAACAGCGTAACTGACTCTGATTAGTTGATAGGTATCGGGTTAAACGATATCGGGAACAGCAGCCACTTCTAGGAGACTAGAAGTGGCTTTTTTAATTTGATGAGTAAAAGCTAGCTGATGTTACCGCTAAACTCTTTAAGAACTTGTTTTGATAGCTCTCGACTCTCACTGACAGCAACCACTGCAGCTCCTGATTCCAAGTTAATCTCTACGCCTTTGTCCGCGTTGTCTGCCTTTCCTTTGGAAGCTGCGTTTGGGATCAAGTAAATACTGACTCGTTGACCTGAATCGAGCAAAGTGATCATCTGAAATACTGCTTTTGATTTAAAATAGCAGTGATTTACATAGCGAACTTTCCATGGAAGTTCTTCGATTTTAACGCCAAATGGTTCTAATTTGTTGTTTACTTCGCCTATCTCTACTTCATTCGATATTGTGTCTGTGAAGTTCTTTTGAGTCATCATATGGTTGTAGGCGGTGTCGATTAGGTTATCGGCATGCGCCGTCGGTGTCGAATTGAACAGCAAACTTCCCACCAATAACAAACAAGATAAACCTGCCACCATGCTGCCAATAATGGCCGGTCGGCGGGTTCTCTCTGGCACCCGATTAGGGATGTCTTTAAGGTTGGTAGCCAAATTGTTCGGAACATCCACTCGTAGCGCTTGAAACAGCTCATTCTCAAAGCTGTCGCTGCGTCGTTTATACTCTATAAAGCTGGCAACATTAGGAGCATTGGGTTTCTCGGTGCTCATGACCTTTCTCCCCTTGCGTAATTAACCTTTGTTTAGCTTCCAAAATTCTGTTGTTAATGGATGATTCGCTCATATTCAATAGCACTGAGATTTCTTTAGTGCTGAATTTTTGCATGCTTTGCAATACTAACGGCTCACGATAAACCAGTGGCAGTTGCGCTACAGATGATTGTATCCCTATCAGGTTGGCGTGTTGTGGATTACATCCTAAAGCAAATTCTGGGGTAGAGGTGGTGCTACAGCGAGTCTCAAAGTGATAAAAGCTTTGGTGTCGCAATAAAGCGAACAAAGTGTGTTTTTGTTTCTTGGCACAAGGATTTTGGAAGCTTCCAATCTGGTGCCAGCAGCGTACATAGGTTTCTTGAACCATGTCTTGTGCGTCTTGCTGATTGAGAGTCAGCCAGAATGCATATTGGTATAACTCGGCAGAGTAGCGGTTTACCAGCGACTGGTAGCGCTTTTTCTTACCTATTGGCCACTGTTGCTGGAAGCGAGTGAGCAGTGATTGGGTCATAAACCTATTTTGTCCGTACCAATTGATTAGAGAATTTAATATTTGCTTACAACCTGATGCGTATTTCGTGAAATGTTTATTTTCGTTGAAAGGTCATCTTCTTCGGTTGTGTTACTGCGCGGTTAGATATTCGCGAGGTGGGCAACATTACATTTTTAATAAATGGCTTCCAGATTATATCTGTAACAAAATAATAAGGATTACTAATGGACAAAAAACTCGCAAGCAACATTTCAGTCAGTTTGCTTTTACTCAGAGTGTCGATATTTGTTGTGTTTCTCATGTGGGGATTGGACAAGATTATTGTTCCAGAACACGCGGTTAAGGTAATGCAAGGGTTTTACGGCTTGTCGCTATCGACCGGCGCAATGATGGGGCTTGGCGTGTTGCAAATGCTATTTCTGGGTGCTTTTGTTGCAGGCCTATGGAAGAAGTGGACTTACGGTGCGATCCTTGGTTTGCATGCGGTTTCGACGCTGTCTTCGTTTGGAAAGTACATGGATCCGTTCAATAACTTGCTTTTCTTTGCCGCATGGCCAATGTTAGCAGCGTGTTTTGCTTTGTATGTTTTAAGAGATTACGACACTTTTACTCTTGGTTCGAAAAATAAATTGGTGCCAGTAAGCTCTGCTCGCTAAATAAGAAATATTTATCGGGAAACAAAATTTTTTATTTAAGCCCATTTAAACACATGGCGACCAAATAAAAGGTCGCCATGTGCTGAATTATATTAGGATGAGTGCTTACTAAAGTCCCGGCTGTTTGTAAGAGCCAGTTAAAAACGAACTTGGTTACTGACTTCTCCGATACCATCAATGCTTACAGAGACAACATCTTTATCTTTTAGCGCTTGAGTGCGACCCGGTGTCCCCATAAAGATCAGGTCACCAGGTTTAAGAGTAAAATACTGACTTAAGTAGCTGACCACTTTCGCTGGAGAATGAATCATATTACGCGTGTTTTCTTGCTGTACGACTTTTCCATTTAAGCGAGTGGTTAGTAGCACATTATTGTAATCGACACCGCGAACAATGGTTTTGCCGATAGGCCCAAAGCCATCGGCGGCTTTTGCTCTCATCCATTGCAAATCTGAGCCTTGCCAGTTTCTCTCGGTAATGTCGTTACCTACCGTTACGCCAAATATGGCACTTTCTGCTTCACTTTCTGGGATATTGCGGACAGTTTTCCCGATGACGATAACTAACTCACCCTCGAAATGTACGTTGCTTGCACCTTGAGGAACGTTGATCGGGCTGCCGGACAGAATAAGTGATGAAGGCAATTTGAGAAACAGTGGCGGCGCTTGATCGGAAGGCGAAGACATGTGGCTCGCGAAATTCATACCTACCGCGAACACTTTTTCTGGCTGGGTGGGCAGCAATACCTCTACTTGGCTAAGCGTTAAAGTGCGACTAGACAGGGCAGAGTTGGTAAATACGTCGCCTTCGAGTGGATAGATGGTGTCGTTAACCAACTTACCGTAACTGACTTTTCCTAAATGAGAGTAACGGATGTAGTGGGTGGTATCTGCTAACGCATAGAATGAAGTCGCGCTGAGAGCGAGCAGTGCAAGTAGCCATTTCATTATTGAAGTACCTATTCAGTGGGTAGCGTGTTTAACTCAGTATGGAAGAAAATGAGAATAAAAAAGCGGGATAAATTTTACCCCGCTTATTTTCTGTTTGGATTAATCGTAAGCGATTACTTGTTGGCTTGCTCAACCATAGAGCGAGCGACTGCTTCAGCAGCCTTAATGCCATCAATACCCGCAGACAGGATGCCTCCGGCATAACCCGCACCTTCACCAGCAGGGAAGAACCCTTTTAGGTTGATGCTCTGGAAATCCTTGCCACGCTTAATACAAACCGGAGAAGAAGTACGAGTTTCAACACCCGTTAACAAGCCATCGTCCGATGCAAAGCCTTTGATTTTCTTATCGAATGCAGGAATTGCCTCACGAATGGCTTCAATTGCAAATGCTGGTAGCGCTTTAGAAATATCAGTCAGCTTAATGCCCGGAGTGAATGAAGGCTCAACGTCGCCAATTTGGCTTGGATCGCGACCTTTCAGGAAGTCACCAATCTTCTGCGCTGGCGCATCGTAGTTTTCACCACCAAGTACGTAAGCACCTGACTCAAGCTCACGTTGGAAACGAATACCAGCCAGTGGGTCACCAGGGTAATCACGTTCTGGGTCGATACCTACCACAATCGCACTGTTTGCATTTCGCTCAGCACGAGAGTATTGGCTCATCCCGTTAGTGACAACGCGGCCTTCTTCAGAGGTGGCGGCAACCACAGTACCACCCGGGCACATACAGAAGCTGTATACGGTGCGGCCATTTTTACAGTGGTGAACCAATTTGTAGTCTGCAGCGCCTAGAATCGGGTTGCCTGCATTCGGTCCAAAACGAGCCTCGTCGATCATTGATTGCTTATGCTCGATACGGAATCCCACAGAAAACGGCTTCGCTTCCATGTAAACACCGCGCTCGTGCAGCATTTCAAAGGTATCACGGGCACTATGGCCAACTGCGAGTACCACGTGACGAGACTTGATCTCTTCGCCGTTTGATAGCGTCAAGCCTGTGATTTGACCATCTTCCATATGAATGTCGTCGACACGAGTGCTAAAGCGAATGTCACCGCCTAACTCGATAATTTTAGCGCGCATTTTTTCAATCATGGTCACCAGTTTAAAGGTACCAATGTGCGGCTTACTTACGTAGAGAATTTCTTCTGGTGCGCCTGCTGCAACAAACTCGGTAATGACTTTGCGGCCATAGAAGTTTGGATCTTTTACTTGGCTGTAGAGTTTTCCGTCAGAGAAAGTACCTGCGCCACCTTCACCGAACTGCACGTTAGATTCCGTGTTCAGTGTACGCTTACGCCAGAAACCAAAGGTGTCTTTAGTGCGTTCACGCACTTCTTTACCACGTTCGACAACAATAGGTTTGAAGCCGCTTTGAGCAAGAATCAACGCCGCAAACAAGCCACATGGGCCAAAACCGATAACCACAGGGCGCTCTGTTTGATTTTCTGGAGCGTGAGCAACAAACTTATATTCCATGTCTGGTGTTTGTTTTACGTGTGGGTCGTTGGCAAATTGCTCAAGCAGTTGTGCTTCGTTTTCTACGATGACATCAAGAGTATAGATAAGCAGGATGCTGGCTTTTTTACGCGCATCATAGCCACGTCTAAACATGTTGAAAGAGATGATTTGCTCGCTGGAGATCCCCAGTTTTTTCGCAATCGCGTCGGTTAGCGCACTCTCTTCGTGATCAAGAGGCAGCTTAATTTCAGTTAAACGTATCATTATTGATGTCTCGTAGTAGGTGTCTTAGCCGAAACTCTTGGGTAAGAGTCAGCTCACAATGGCGCGCATTTTACGAAAAATTCGATAGTCTGTCATACTAATTAACGGGCTGTAGGGAATTATCCCGATTCAAGCGGTTGAATTTTGGCTTGGGATGAGTATTATCCCCATTCTTCGATTTTGACTAACTTATAGAGCGGATCATCATGGCGTTTGTCGTAACCGATAACTGTATCCAATGTAAATACACGGACTGTGTTGCGGTATGTCCTGCCGATGCCTTTCATGAAGGCCCTAACTTTATGGTGATTAACCCAATCGAATGTATCGATTGTGGTCTGTGTGTCGATGAATGTGATGCGAATGCGATCTTCCAAGAAGATGAAGTACCAGAAGATCAAACAATCTACATTGAATTGAATGCTGAACTCGCCGAAGTGTGGCCGGTACAAACAGAAGTGAAGCCAGCGATGGATGAAGCTGAAAAGTGGAATGGTGTGCCAGATAAATTGGACATGCTGGAAAAGTAGTTACGACTTGCATTCAAACTGCAAAGCAGCATCGAGCTACAAATGATTAAAAAAGGGTTGGCGTTTAGCGCCAACCCTTTTTCGTTGTTTAAATAGAGTAACTTCTTTATTAGGCGCTGTGCTGTCGGCGTAGGTTATCCAAAATAATGCCCGTTGCCATTGCAACATTGAGGGATTCCGCGCCACCGAACGCCGGTATGGTGATTTTGTCGGTGACAAACTTGGACGCTTCTTCACGCACGCCGTGAGACTCGCTACCCATCAGTAAAATACCTTGTGCAGAAAACTCGGTGTGATGAACACTTTCACCTTCAAGGAACGCGCCATATATTGGTAAATCGGTTTGTTCCAAATAGCGAGGTAAATCCAACTGGGTCACCGTAACGCGACCAAAACTGCCCATCGTAGCGCTGATTGTTTTTGGGTTGTAAGGGTCGGCGCAATCGCTGCTTGCGACAATGTGCTCGATTCCATACCAATCCGCTAGGCGGATGATAGTACCCAAGTTGCCCGGGTCGGAAACACCATCAAGAGCGATCATCAAACCTTGTGCTTTTGGCTCTTGAACTACAGGCATTTCCACCACCGCGATGGCGGCATTATTGCTTTTGAGAGTGCTTGCCTTAGTGAGTTCATCTAGCGAGGCCTCTATACAGTCAAACCCTTGTAGCTCTTTACCGTGCTGCGCCAAAAACTCCGACGTCGCGAAGATTTGCTTAGTGATTAGCGGGCTTTCAAGAAGCTCTAAGACGTTCTTTTCACCTTGAACGAGAAATTGGCCTAGGGCTTTACGCTGTTTCTTTTGCCCGAGAGCACGAAGGAGTTTTAGCTGGTTTTTAGAAATCATTGTCGAGGTCTCAAATAAATCGCGCTCATTATAAGCCAAAGCAAGGAGGACACAACCTGTTAAGCTTCACTGGCTGGCGCGTTTACACTTGAGAGCAAAACAAGTAGCGGCTCAATACAGCGCTTCGCCGCATCGCGATCATGAGAAACATGGGCACTTGAAATTGCCCCTTCTTTAAGGGTACAGAGGGTATCCAATAGCAGAGGCGAAGGGCACTGTAATCGGTCATCCAGCAACGCTTTTACTTGCTGTTTGTGCAGTTGACATTGGCCCAATATCTCAGGGCTCTGCTGGCTAAATTCAGCGGAGGTGTTGATGAAAAAGCAGCCTCGAAAGGCCCCCAGTTCTTTTGACTCGCCATGAAACCACTCATCAAGTGCGCCAAATAACTGCCTGATTAGTGATTCGTCGTCGGGGGCGTCTGCGAGTTTGCTCTCAAGCCATTGGATAAAGACCGAATGTCGCTGTTCTAGTGCCGCCAGTATCAAGGCATCTTTACTTTCGAAGTGGCTGTATAAGGTCTTTTTGGCCACGCCAGACACTTTGAGCACTTCATTAATGCCAATCGAGTTAATGCCCTGCGTGTAGAACAGTTCAAGTGCAGTATCGATCAGAAGCTGACGTTTTTTACTCATATATCTCTCCGTTTTTTGTATGTTGACAAAAGGAGACCGATTTGTCTACCCTAAAAAAAGGGAGACAGAGTTGTCTACTATTTTTGAAATAAATTTGGAGCATGTCATGAATAAACTTTCCACTTCTGTAGTGGCTGGAATCGGTGCGGCAATCGCAATTGGAATCCTAACGTTTTCTAACCAATCTTATTCCGACTTTATCCTAGTCATGGCTCCATTTGGTGCGTCGACAGTGATTGTGTTTGGCTTGCCGAATAGCCCGCTTGCGCAGCCGAAAAATGTCATTTTCGGTCATTTGATCACTGCGGCAGTAGGGTTGGCCTTTGTTCATTTTATTGGTGTTAACCCTGCGACCTCAGCTATTGCGACTGGAATCGGAGTATCGGCTATGCTGTTGACCGACACAACACATCCACCTGCAGGCGCAAACCCGCTGTTCATCATGATGTCGAGTCAGTTACTTGGTTGGAGCTTTTTGATTACCCCTGTATTGATTGGAACGATCACCATTGTGTTAGTCGGCAAAGCAATGCAGTCGTGGCAGCGGAAATACGCTTAGCTCATAGAGTGCTAGGCAACAGAGCTGAGGTTCGATACAGTCACTAAGTGTCGAACTTTTGGAAATGCTCAGTGACGTTGGAAACCGATATCTGCAATGCTGTCATCGCAACTATGACGGCTAAGTCGTCTGGAATACCACAACCTTCTCTGCACCAAGTCACCATAAACTTTCACCCTGATAGGTTGACCCTACAGGGAGAGCCATTACTGGCAGCGATCGCAAATGATGGCAGGTTGAAATCTCAGTTTGAAACGGGGACGAGCAATGGTGGATTAACGGCTTACCAAGGTGGTGACCGCTGGTTATGGGAGCAGCGAGTATTTGATGGTGCTTACGACCATGCTCCTGACGTGCTTAGACCGAAATATGGCGCGCTCAATTATCTGGCATTGGAAACCGGAGCATCGCCTAGATTTGGCTCTTCGTATTTTGTGTTGCAACCACACACCTTAAAAAGAACGAGCTACTGTTATCCAGACAGCTTTTTCGAACCGGAGCATTTTGCTGCCAATGAATATTTAACTCCTTTGATTGAACTGGCACACTCCAGCAACAGCGATGCTCTCGATAATTACATAGAGGCGCATGTTCATGGCCAACTTTCTTTGACTGAAGATGTAAAAGAACTGGTATTGGACCCGTCATTTCAAGGTAGTGAGGTCGAAGATATTTCTCAAAGGATGGAACTACCTGTTCGCTGGCATGCCGGCTATCGAATAGCCGTTAAAGTGGTCGAGCAGAACCCAGAATACCGCGGAAAACAGATTGTAGAGGTGGCAAAAGACATTGCCAAAGACGGTTGGCTGACTCCTTATTTATTGGGAGAAGCAGTAAACCAGAATGGGTTCGACCAACAAGATGTGAAGAAAGTCTGGCACTATCTGGCAAGGTTTGGCTATCAAGGCTGATTCTTGTATTTATGCAGCAGATCGAGCGGGATGTGGCAGTAGTCATCCGGAAAGCGAGTAAGCCTGTCTTGGTGCTCTTCATCGCTTTTCACGTAATTGGTTAGTGGCAGTACTTCGACTGCGATTCGAGCAGCGTCTTCTCGTGACTCTATAAACTGTCGAGCTTGTTCTAAGTGATTAGCCTGCGTGCTGTAAACACCGGTGCGGTATTTCAGGCCAACATCTTCTCCTTGCTTATTCACACTATATGGGTCGATGATCTCAAAGAAATATCCCATCAACACTTCTACTGTGATGACATTCGGGTCAAATTGAGTGAGCACACATTCAGCGTAGCCATCGTAATCGCTGGTGGTGCTATCGGTTGTCCCATTAGCTCGGCCAACTTCAGTAGAGATAACACCAGGAAGGTGGCGAATAAACTCCTGTACGCCCCATAAGCAGCCGCCGGCAAAATAGATGCTTTCCATGATGTTCCCCAATATCGTTTTAACTTAGCTAGCCTCTGAATGAAGGCGAAGGTATTAGAACAAACAAGAGGGGAAAGTGCTAGTAGGTGAGAAGTGATGGTGTCTTTGTGCTTGAGAGAATCAAAAGCCGCTGAGTAATCAGCGGCTTTGTCGTTATGGTGTTGGTTTACGAAGTTTCGTATTAGTACTTAACTTGGTAGTTCAATGTGAACGTGCGGCCACGGCCGTTGTAGTCAAACATTGCGTTGTCGCCATACCAGTACTTCGCACGCTGGCTTAGCATTGTGTCGTACTCTTCGTTAAATAGGTTACGAATGCTAAAGCCAAGAGAGCCAACTGGTAAGTGGTATGTACTCATTAGGTCAACCACTGTGTAACCATTTAGGCTATCGCCATCGGCATCTTCGTAGTCAAATGCTGTTGAGCTTTGAAGCTTCACGTTGTAGTCAGTTTCTGTCCAGCCAACCCAAAGATTCGCTTTCGATGTACTTGCATCTTCAGCGTTCATCTCTTTCCAACCGTCATCGGCTTCGATCTCAGACACAACGTAGTGACCAGACGCACCTAGGCTTAGTCGATCTGTTGCCCAGTAATCCACTAACGCTTCTAAGCCGTATACTCGTGTTGACTCTGCAACGTCAGAGATTGTGTGGTCGTTATCGTAGTCATACAAGATTGAACCGTCTGAGTACGAGTAGTAAGCGGCTGTTTGGAATGACACATCCGCGCCTTCGATACGATAACCGAGTTCGTAACTGTTGGTCTTAATACCATCAAGTTTTGAGCTATTTACGTCGACAGGGTTGCCGTTAGAATCATTCTTACCATAGTACTTCGCCGGGTTCGCTAGATCGTAACCTTGTGAGAAGTTCACCCATGTTTGCGAGTTTGAAGTCAGTTTGTAAATCGCACCAAGGTTAAATAGGTTAACTGAATAATCGACATCGCCACCTTCGTAAAAATCAGACTCCGCATTCTTTTGGAAATCTTTTACTTCAGTATTGATGTATTGGTAACGGTAGCCACCTTGTAACGATAACGCTTCAGTAATGGCGTACTCGGCTTGGATGAAACCAGCAAGTGCCGAGGAATCAATGCCAGGGTAACGACCATCGTAGTGAGAAATGTTGTTGATTAGACCGCCTGATTCGCTAGACGTTTGCGAATCGTAAATTGCTTGATCACTGGTGAACTTATCAATGTAGCCATCAACACCGTAAGTAAGATTCACAGAATCAAAGGATTTGTGTAGAAGCGCTTTTGCACTGATGATCTCAGTCTTTTGACGAGAAGAACTCAGGCTCAGTTCGTCTTTATATGGTTCGCCGTTGCTGTAGATACCAATGTAAGGCGTGTAGGTGTGATCCTCTGTTCGGTAAGATAGCTCAGCGATAAATTGTTGGTTAAGCACGTTATCGTGAGAGTATGCCGCACTCAGCATCATGCGCTCGGTACCTTGCTGTCTATCAGAGTGGTAGCCATCTCTTACGTCAACAAAGTCATAGAAGCCATCTTCGTTCTTTTCGAAGTACAGACCATAAGGAGAGTCTTGTTGGCTGTCGTAATATTGAGCAAGGAGGTTCAAGCGCTGTTCGTCGCTAATGTTGAACTGCAATGTACCAAGTAGATCAATCGTGTCATTGAATTGGTAAGAACCTTGGCTCATGTCCGGAGTGACCATGTCGCCATTTGAATCGTAGAAAGCTTGGGTTGTGGTGTAGGCAACCGCTGCACGACCGCTGACTTTTTCATTGCCGCCTGAGATAGACTGAGCGATTTTAAAGTCGCCATCTTCGCTACCGTTAAAGCCAGAAGTACCACTTACGTATGTTTCAAATGCAACTTCGTTGCTGTCTGCTTTCTTGGTAATGATGTTAATTACACCGCCAGCTGCACCTGCACCGTAGATAGAGCTTGCACCTGAAAGCACTTCGATGCGTTCGATGTTGAATGGGTCAATTGCATCAAGCTGGCGGCTGATATCGCGGATCGATTGTAGTGACACACCGTCGATCATCACTGTAATACCACGGCCACGTAGATTTTGCCCCGCATTAGTACGACCACCGCTTGCAATGTCGAGTGACGGTACAGTTGCTGCTAGGATCTCATCAAGGTTCTTGCCAGCGCGGTATTCTTGCTGGATTGCTTCTGAATCGATGTACCAAACTGTACCTGGGATCTCACTGATCGCTTTAGGTGTTTGGCTAGCCACAACAACCATTTTCTCTTGAGTCGTTGTGGTTTCTTCAGCTTGGGCGGTGATCGAAGTTGTTGCTGCAAGGGCCACTGCGACAGCAACAGACGAAAGGGGGAATTTCCTTATTGTAGGTTTCATCATCTTTCTCGGGTTGACGTTGTTAGTATTGAAAATAAGAACCGGAATGATAATTAGTTGCATTAATATGATCAACTAATTTTAGAGAAATTGATGGAATATTAGAAAAAGTAGAGTTGGATGTTTTAGTGTTGTGAATTATCCGTTTATAAATATTATTATTATCAATTAGATGAGAGCCGATTTAGCTATTGAAATAGACTGAACTCACCTAACGTCTCATCAAATACAAGAAGTAGCCACCGCCGATTAGGGAAGCAAGTAGCCCAGCAGGGAACTGCCATGGGAACCAGACGACGCGCCCAATCCAATCGGCCATTACCATCACGGCGCCGCCGATCAGTGCTGCTGTTATCATTTGCGGTAGAGCCCGATATTGGTGCAAAGATCTGGCCATATGCGGAGCCAATAAGCCGATAAAGCTTAGCGGGCCAATCACAATCGTGCAGAGGGTTGTCATCGCCGCGACCAAAATGAGTAATACCAAGCGCACTTTTCGGCAGTCGACACCCACACTGTTGGCGCTGACTTCACCGATCCCGATCAATTCAATCCAGCGATGTGAGGTCAGAGACACCGCACCAATGATAACGACGCCAAAGAGCAGCAACCAAATATCTTGGCTAGAAACCAAATACGTTGAGCCGGATAACCAAGTCAACAAAGACTTCACATTATCTTGTCCAGACGTCATGGCAACGCGCAGTAGGGCATCTAAGCCAGCACTGAGTGCAATACCTGTTAACAAGGTTTGAGTGGGTGCAAAGTTGTGTTTTCGTCCCATCAACCAAACGACAGCGGTAACAGATAATGCTCCTATCGTTCCCCACAGCATTTGTTCATGTCGCTCAAGTGACATACCAAGCACGGTGCCAAGGACCAAGGCTAAGGCTGCGCCAGAACTGATACCGAGAATCTCTGGGCTTGCCATAGGGTTATTGGATACTCGTTGAATAATGGTGCCCGCAAACGCTAGCCCAATTCCTGCAAGTAAAGCCACGGCGACTCTTGGTGCCCGCAATTCAAACAATGATTGCGTGATGGCGTAACTCCAACCAAACTGATTTTTACCAATAAATAGCGCAATCATCGCCACGATGAACACCACAATGGTTAATATGCTGAGTACAGGGATAAGTCGACGATGTTGATACTGCTCAACCACTTCGTCACGTGAGCGCAAATCTGATTGCAAAGATTTGCGTTGCAATAGCCATAGTAAGAATGGAGCGCCAATCAGTGCAGTCATCGCTCCAGTTGGTAGCATTTCTCCTCCCACACCAGAGAAAGGCTGAATCACCAGATCAACCAAAAGCAGCATGGTTGAACCAATAACACCACTAAGTAAAATCTGACGCGAAAGAGTTCGAGCACCTAACATTCGAGCAAGCGCAGGGGCAACGATACCAACAAAACCAATTAACCCAACTTCGCTGACAACCGCTGCAGTAACAAAGATTGCCAGTGATAAACAGGCGAGCTTAATCTGTTTAATATTTACGCCAAGAGATGTCGCAACGCCATCGCCAAACTGAAGGGCTGACAGAGGGCGTTGCAGTGCGAGCAGTAACGCAGTAGGAATGAACACCAATGGGATAAGCATTTGGGTACTCGACCAGTCATTTTGGTTTAGAGTACCAGCCCCCCACACGAATAAACTGGTGAGCTGCTGCTCGTTCAGCAGTAGCAGCATCGTATTGAGGGAGCCAAAGAATAGGCTAACGACCATGCCAGCTAAAACCATATGTACCGGCGAATAGCCACGTTTAGCACTCAATGAGAAGACGAGAAAGGTTGCTAAGCAGCCACCGATGAAAGCTGGAATGAATCCCCCGATCCCCATACTGGCAGGGATTAGCAAGGTACCTAATATCATGCCAAGTTCTGCACCTGCCGCAACGCCCAGCGTAGTAGGAGAGGCAATAGGGTTACGCAACACAAACTGCATCACGCACCCAGCAATCGCAAGTGCAAAACCACACAATATCGCGACAACCAAACGGGGTAGATAAGTTAAATGAGTGATCAGGTGCTGGTAATTAGTTTGGTCGTAGTGAAATACCGTATCCCACAGCAATTGAATACCTTGAGAATAAGGGGCGGTAATTTCGAGTAACGCAATAACAATAGCGACCATTATCGCCGCAACTATAAGTAGCTTGCGGCTGAATGTAACGGGTAACTCGCTATCTTGGCATGTGGTTGTGTTCATTGATTAGTTCAATAACTGACGCGTGATGTGGTCACTAAACCGTTGTGCTGACAGTAATCCGCCAAAGGTCCAAATCGCTGGCAGTTCATAAACGGAATCGGTACGAGTGAACTCCATCGCTTGCCAAAGTGGTGAGCTGATCAGCTGCTGGCGTTCAGTGTCATTGAGTGGGCCAAAGATCATCAGGTTGGTTTTCTGATGCTCTGCTAGTTTTTCGATCCCAGCCGTCGTAAAGCCCCATTGGTTAGTCTGTTCATGCCAAGAGTTTTCTAAACCCATAAGCGCGATGGTTGATTGTGCTAAAGAACCGTCGCTATGAATTCTTAGCGTTTTGTCGTTAATGAAACGAATAAACATCAGAGGCTTATCTTCATCCATCTGCTCACGAATCGCATCACCATTGTCTGCTAAACGTTTATGAGTCGCGTCAATGACATTTTTCGCCTGTTGCTGCTTTCCAAATAAAGCACCTAGTTGAGTAGTAATATGTTCTGCCGACTCAAGTGGCGCTTTTTTATCGCTGTAGACTGTGAAAACAAGAACTGGGGCGATCTTTTGCAGTTGCTCGATAGCAGGTGCCATGTGTTGGCTGATCAAAATAACATCTGGCTTGAGGTCAGTAAGCAGTTCTAGGTTGGGTTCACGGCGAGAACCCACGTCGATAGTACCAGGGCTCAGTTTTGGTTGAGAAACCCAAGTATCGTAGCCTGGGACATCGGCGACACCATAAGGCTCAATGCCAAGGCTAAGTACGGTTTCTGTCAGTGCCCAGTCTAGGGTCACGACTTTGCTAGGCGTGGCGTCGAAATGTGCCGTTCCCATTTCGTGTTCAATCTCAATTGCGCTCGCGTTGAAAGCAATCAGTGCAGCAAATAAAAGCGTTATGAATTTCATTCTGAGTTCCTACTACCGGACAGTTAAGGGATGTAACTGATAGGTTTGCCTGTTTCTGGGTGAGGAAAGAGTGCCAGTTCCATTCCGTAGATCTGTTGTAATGTTTGTGGTGTCATCATTGATTCTGGTGAGCCTGATGCGATGACTTTCCCTGAATGCAGGGCGATAAGCTCATCACTGAACTTCGCAGCCATGTTCACATCGTGCAGCACCATGATGACGGTTAGCCCTAAGCTTTGATTGAGCTCTCTAATTAGTGCCAGCAATTCGTATTGGTGAGCCACATCTAATGCTGAGGTGGGCTCATCCAATAAAATACACTTACTTTGCTGGGCAAGTAGCATCGCTACCCATGCTCGTTGACGCTCACCACCCGACAGCGTTGCTACAAATCTATCTTTAAACGGCGTAAGGCCTACTTTTTCGATGGCGTCATCGACCAACTGGTAGTCGTGTTTGCTGTATCGGCCAAAAGCGCCTTTCCAAGGGTAACGGCCAAAGCACACTAACTCTCGGACGGTCACGCCGTCGGTGATAGGTGGGTGCTGAGGGAGATAAGCGACGTTTAGTGCAAAATCTTGGTGCGAAAACTCAGAAACAGCCTTTCCTTCGAACAATACTTTGCCGTGACTGGGTGAGTTTTGCCTGCTGAGTAACTTTACCAAAGTCGATTTACCACAACCGTTATGACCGAGTAATGTCGTTACCTGTCCTTTTTGAAAAGTAAGGGAAGTAGGCTGAAGAATGGTTTTGCCTTCAATATCAAAAGAGGCATCGACGAGTTGGTACATGAGTGAACGCATTATGCATAGGGTTATTATCAGGCGCTGACTTTACCATAAAATATTATTAATGATAACGATTTTCATAATCATTAGTCTTGGCGTATTTGATAGAGTTTGTATTTATCAAAGCTATGAATTGGGCGTCAGGATAGCTGTGGGTAGCGTACGGTAGATGATAAAATCCTTATTCGTTACCAAGTGATATTGTGAAAAGAGTTAATACCCTTACTTTATTTGTGATTATGGTTGGTGAACAATACGTTTGAAATATCGATTGGTATTTAAAAATAAAAGCCGATACAATCGCCGCCCTATTGATAATGAGAGTGTTTATCAATAAGGTATTTGAAAACACGACAACACTGTCTTTCTTCGGGATCGCTTCTAAAGTAAGTATCGCCATGAACATAATGAAATCTAGCTTCACCTTATTCCTCACTGTTTGCTCTGCCACGGCACTCGCTTCTGGCTTAGATAGCGCACAGTCTATTCAAAGTAAAAGCCACGCTGAATCGGCAAGCAGCCAAGTCAAAATCGACCGCAGCGCAGAAGCTGCGATGGCACACAAAGCCGAGATTGAACAGCTGCGAGAAGAGCTTAAGAATCTGGAAGTATACCGCGATCACCTTAAGTCTCTGGTTGATAGCCAACAGAAAGAAATTACCAGCATTGATCAGCAGATCGACCAAATCAAATACACTCGTCAGGGGGTAGTGCCTCTGATGTATAACATGATCGATGGTCTAAAAACATTGGTGGAAAACGACAAGCCCCTTCGTTTTGAACAGCGAGTCACTCGCATCGAGAAGCTAGAAGCCATGATGCCAAGAGCGGATGTGAGCGATGCTGAAAAATACCGTCGTATTCTAGAGGCTTACCAAATAGAGCTAGATTACGGAACTAAGCTTGGCCTTTACCGCGGCAGTATCGAAATGTCTGGTACTGAACGCATTGAAGCCGATGTGTTGTATTTAGGCCGCGTGAGCTTAATTGCGCGTAATTTAGCGGGTAACAAATACTGGTCTTGGGACGAGAAGTCTCAATCTTGGGTAACGGTTGATTCATCAAATAAAGCGGAACTTGATAAAGCGTATGCGATTGCTGCCAAGCAAGTTGCTCCAAGCTTAATTCAACTACCTGTATCTTTGACTGTTGCGGAGGCGAAATAACATGAAAGCTCGTATTTTAAGCACTGTTTTACTGTGTTCTCTTGCGTCTTTCGCGACTCATGCGACCGACGAATTGGCGCAAAAAGCTTCTACCGACAGGCAGCAACAGCAACAAGTTGAGAAACAAAGACGCGCTGAGTTCAACCTCACGGAGAAAGAGCTTAACGCACTGAAAGCAGAGTTGACGGCCAAGCGTGATCAATTACAGAACGAAACGGACGCGCTAGCCAAAACGTTCGGTGAAAATGAAAACACTCTAGCCCGACTAGAAGAGCAACTGCGCTTAGAAACCGGGAGCTTGGGCGAGTTGTTTGGTGTTGTGCGCCAAAATGCGAAAGAGCTTCAGTCGGAGCTTCATTTCTCGGTAACTGGGGTTAGCGAGAACACTCACTCTGCTGTTGTCGATGATATCGTTGCGGCTAAGTCATTACCTTCAATGCCGCAGCTAACCGGTTTTTGGCAGAGTTTGCTAGAACAAATTAACGCCAGTGGTGAAGTGAAAAAAGAGAATGTGACTCTCATCAATGGTGAGGGGCAGAAACAACAAGTGGAAGCCGTGCGCATTGGCGCTTTAGGACTGGTGACAGACAACGGCTACATTGAGTGGAATGGCAAACGTGGCGACGCGGTTGAATACCGCAAACAGCCAGAGCAAGGGCCAACACTTTCCTCTCTTGCGAGTGTGCTATCTGGTGACATGTCGAACGTGGTACTAGACCCATCTCGCGGCATTATGCTCGAGCAACTGGCTCATACGCCAAGCCTATCAGACAGGCTACAAGCAGGCGGTGTAGTGGGTAAGATTATCTTAGGCTTATTGGTGGTTGGCCTTGTGATTGCGTTAGTTCGTGGAGTATCACTGGCAAACGCTCGTCGTAAGATCGCGGCGCAGCTGAAACAGCCGGAAAATCCAGGAGATAACCCACTTGGCCGTGTACTTGCCGTATACAGCAAAGAGCAAAACAGAAGCGTAGAAGCGCTTGAGCTGCGCTTGTTGGAAGCGGTAGTTGACGAACAAGCGGCGTTAGAAAAAGGTTTATCAATGCTGAAGCTTCTTGCAGCATTGGCCCCGATGTTAGGCCTACTTGGTACTGTAACGGGTATGATCGAAACCTTCCAAGTGATCACGCAGTTTGGTAACGGTGACCCTAAAGTTATGGCGGGCGGCATTTCGATGGCACTCGTGACTACCGTGCTTGGTCTTGTTTCAGCGATGCCACTACTTCTAGCGCATAACATTCTGAGCACTCAGTCTGAAAATATTCGTAATATTCTGGAAAAACAAGGCATCGGCCTAGTGGCAGAGCAAGCGGAAAAAACCAATCTTGAGCCTGTAGGAACGCCAGCGTAATGAACGATCTCATTTCAATCTCATTGCTAGAAAGCAGCGGATTGTTGTCTAGCCATTGGTACTTGAGTTTGCAGCAGTTCATGCAGCAAGGTGGTCAAGTACTATGGTGGCTGGCGGCTGTCGTCGCGGTGTTCTGGTGTCTTGTCATTGAGAGAGTATTGTACATCGCATTCTATTTCCCTAAGCAGCGCTCGGAGTGGATTGAAGCTTGGCAACAAAGGCAAGACCATGCTTCTTGGCACGCCCGTGCGATTCGTGACAGTTGGGTTAGTCAAGCGCATATGGCGCTTCGCCAGAATCTCAATTTCATCAAGGTGCTGGTGGCAATATGCCCTATGTTAGGTTTGCTTGGCACCGTGACGGGTATGATCTCTGTTTTTGATGTCATGGCAAACCAAGGTAGCAGCAGCCCTAAGCTAATGGCTTCAGGGATTTCGTTGGCGACCCTGCCAACGATGGCCGGTATGGTCGCAGCCTTAGCTGGGATGTTTGTACACTCTCGTCTTGCCAAGAAATGCAATTTACTTGAACTCAAGTTAGAAAAATCTTTAAGGAGTCAACGATGAGACTCGGTCGACGCCACAATAAATCTGAAGAAGCACAAATCGATCTAACGTCGATGCTCGATATTGTTTTCATCATGCTGATCTTCTTCATCGTGACCAGTTCATTTGTTCGTGAATCTGGAGTAGAGGTCAACCGCCCTCAGGCTTCAAATGTTGCCAGCCAGAAAGATGCTGGGATCTTCGTAGCAATTACGTCGGCAAACGATATCTACATTGATAAACGTGTGGTCGATGCGGAACGTGTTCAAGCCACTCTCGAACATCTGTTACTGGATAAGCCTGATGCCTCTCTCGTGATTCAAGCTGATGAACATGCGTATAACGGTACGGTTGTGAAGGTGATGGATGCTGCCAAGGGAGCAGGAGTGAAAAACATCGCACTGGCCGCGGAGAAACAATAATGGGGCGTATCTGGGTTGCTATTCCGCTGGCGCTGATACTTTCTGTAGGGCTATTCAGCTTTATGGCATGGATGGTCGATAATGGTCATAAAGGCGCACCTAAGCAAAGTGAAGCGGTGAGCTTTAATATGGTGATGGTGGAAAACGAGCAGGAATTGCAACGCCGTCAGCGCAGCGTGCCAGATCAACCAGAGCCACCAGAAATTCCACCGGAAGCTCAAGTTAGCCAAGCGAAGGCAGAAGTGAATCAAGTCACTTCGATGCAATCCGTACCATCACTTGGTTTAGATACCGCTATTGATGGACTGGCGATCAATGCGCCGACTTTCTCTGACTTTGGTGTTAATCAGCAAGCAATGCCGTTATATCGTGTTGAGCCCCGTTATCCTGCCAAAGCACTTAAACGCTCCATGGAAGGGTATGTGATCATGAAGTTTACGATTGACTCAACAGGTCGCCCGACGGATATCGAAGTGGTGGAAGCTAATCCACGACGCGTATTCGAACGAGAAGCCATTCGAGCGTTGCAAAAGTGGAAATATCAGCCAAAAGTGATTGATGGTAAGGCCATTGCTCAGCTCAATCAGAGCGTTAAGCTGGAGTTCAAACTAGCAAAATGATGATACGCAAATACACAACGGTCGCTTTCACCATGCTTGTATTGGTGGCGTCACTCTCTTGGACACCGGTTACTGTTGGCGCTCAACTAACGCAGTACACTGCGGTTCGGGTGCAAAAAGCAAACACATTAGCGCAGGAAGAAAAGTATGCCGAGGCGATTGAAACCCTCAACGCTATCGATGCGAATGGTGCATACGATAAGGCGTACGTCGACCGTATGCTTGGGGTTTTCTATTGGCAATCCGATGATACTTTGCTAGCAATCAAACATATTCGCCAAGCTGTGGAGAGCGACTTGCTTGAAGATGAGCAAGCTTGGACAACCAAAAAAATGTTGGCAGATCTGTTGCTCAACGAGCAGGAGTTCTCACAAGCTTTACCGTATTACTATGATTTGGTTAAAGCGGTACCTGACAGCCAAAAAGAAGACCAGCTGTGGCTTCGTATTGCGCAGGCCCAATACCAAATTGAACAGTATCGTGAGGTGCTTAACGGCATCGCTAAATACGATAAATTTGGTCATCCAGATGAAGTCACGCCACTCTCGCTAAAACTGGGTGCCCAGATGCAGCTCAAGCAGTGGAAAGGCGCGATCCCTACTCTTGAACGGCTGATTGTACTGGAGCCGAATAAGGTCAATTGGTGGCGTCAATTAGCCGGGTTACACCTGAGATTAGAGCAAAGTAAAGCGGCGTTAGACACACTAGCCCTCGCAACCCTGCAAGGCATTGAACTGTCTCAGCAAGACATTCACCTAAAAGCTCAGTTGTACGCACAGCGTGGGATTCCGGTGCGCGCTGCGCAGACGATGGCGACACTTGAAAAGCTCAGCCAAGAATCGAAGCTCCTAGCAGAGCAGGCGACATATTGGCAAATGGCGAAAGAGTGGCAAGAAGCGATTGGCACTTGGAAACTCGCGGCGAAGTTGGATGAAAAGTACTACTGGAACCTGGCCCTGCTACAAAGCCAAGAGGGTCAATATAAAGCTGCCCTAGCTTCGTTGGATAAAGTGACTGATAAGTCGCGTAAAGCCGATGTTGAACTGGCTAGGGTACGAGCGCTGTACAAGCTTAATGATATTGAAACAGCGCTGGTTCATGCAAAACGAGTCAACGAAATTAACCCGTCGAATGAAGCTCAAAGCTGGGTGAAGTTTCTAACACAGTTACGTGAAGCTTCTTCGAGTAGCAAAGTGTAACCCAAGCTAATCCATATAATAAAAAACCAGCCTTGGCGCTGGTTTTTTATTAATGATAATCAATTGCATTATTATTTGTATCGCACTATGCTCTAGCGTCCAAATCCGGAACCGTTCATACAGCGATGCAGACAGACTCATTTTTCCAACAGCTTTTTGATTACTCGCGCCAAGTCACACCATACTTGGAAGGGGAAGTTACGTCGTGCCCACAGGATAAGACTGGATTTGGCCTTGTTCATATCGACAATGATTGTTCTGGTGATATTCAAGGCTTGTACCTACGCTTGAAGCAGGAAAACCCAGAAGCTGGTGCGGCTTATTGGTTAACCCGAACGTGGGATTTACTCTGCTGGCAGCCGATGTATTTGGCCTTTGTCTCTATCTATGCCTGTCATGGTCTGCCTCCACTGAAGCGCATAGGGCAGGGAATGCATGCCAACTTTGTCGCGGGGTTTAGCTTCGAAAGCCATCAACATACCCCTGCTTCTCAGGAAGAGTTGATTGACATGGCCGGGCGCGATTTACAAGAGCTCTACTCGTTTTATCGCCAGTCTATCGACAGCTGGACTCGCATTCGCCCAGGGTTTACCCACCACTTAATCGCCGATGGTATTTTAGGTTGTCTCATCAAGTTGCAAAACTTTGTACCGGAGTTAACCAACGACTATCTTCTTGCTCAAGCGCAGCTCTGGTTTAAAGCATTCCAACTACCCGAGAAGTTGTTAGCAAGTTTGCGAGTTGATGACGAGACAGGACATCTTAAGTTAGTAAGAACCAGCTGTTGCTTGGTGTATAAATGCGAGGGGCGAAAGCTATGCGCAGATTGCCCTCGTCATCCTGATAACAAGAAGTAATTCAGTTGGTGCATCGAAGTGATGGATGGGTATACACTGGACTTACTTTTTAACCACCCACCGTTATGACATATGAAAGCGTCGACATCAGCAAGCCATAGACTGAATCGAATCGAGCAAGTGCTAGATTATGTCGATCAGCATATCTCCCAGCCCATCTCTTTAGAACTGCTTGCCGAGAAAAGTTGTTGGTCTCGTTGGCAGTTGCAGCGAGTTTTTCAGACATACACAGGAAAGAAAGTTGCTCAGTATGTGCGAGAGCAGAAACTTTCTCATGCTGCGGAGCTTGTGCTCGGCAAGCAACAACGCATGTTAGACATCGCTTCTGCTTGTGGATTCGGCTCTGAAATTGCTTTTAGTCGGGCGTTCAAAAAGCAGTTTGGTTTAAGCCCAAAGCAATATCAGCTACGTGGTACGCGAACGGGTATTTGTCAGCGAGTCGTCCGTGCGCCACAGCCCTCCTCCTCTCAAGGGGATGTGTTTTATCAAGTTAAAATTGAACACTCAAATAGATTCGATGTGGTTGGAGTATGCCAACTGGTACAAGGCTTAATGTCGACCAATCCAGATTACTTGCAAACGGTTCCACTCGCTTGGCAACACTTTCAAAAGCTAACCCATGAGCAGCCCTTTGAGCGATATGTCGGCGTGTTTCAGTTTGATAGCGATATATTGGAAGGGTCACTCAGTTACTTTGCTGGAACGGACGCTGCTAATGTCACACACCCGCTATCTGAAACACTAGACTTGGTCTCTATCGATGAGGGTCAATATGCTGTCTTGAAGTACGAGGGCGAAATTGAACGTTTTTCCGAAGCGGTCAGTTGGTTTATTTTCCACTGGCTTCCTCATTCAAGCTATATCGCCTTAGATGGAAGTGAGATAGAAGTGTACCAGCCTCAAACTGAACAAGGCTTAATTAGTGTCGAATACTGGTTACCTGTCGCACCTAAAGATGCTTAAAGCGCATAAAAGAAAGCCTGCAGTACACGTTGTCGTACTCAGTTCACCTTTTAACCCGATGAAAAAGTTCCCTATCAATAAATTAATCAGTTAAGTTGCACCAAATGGTTAAGTTTTCCGATTCGTTCTCGGATATCATGCATGCAAATGATAACAATTATCACTAACATTCTATTTACATCTATCGGATACGACTTGTAGGGACTTATGACTATTCAAAATTCACGCCCGTTATTCGTACGTACTTCGCTTGCGTGCGCTATCTCTATTTCACTATTGGCCTCATTCCAAACTGTTGCAGAAGAAACGGATTCTTCTGACGTTGAGACTATTTCTGTATTAGGTAAAGCTTACCGAAATACTGCGACCAAAACGTCACTGGAGCCAGAAGAAACGCCACAAGCGATTAATGTGATCGAAAGTGAGACGCTAGAAGCGAGAGGCGTGAAGTCTTTAAACCAAGCGCTGCGTTATACACCGGGCGTAGTGACAGAGCAAAAAGGCTCGTCGGTCACTATGTACGATACGTTCAATATCCGTGGTTTTGATGTGAGCCAAAGCTATTACGATGGCTTGGTTTTGCAGTCTTTAGCGGGTTGGAACCTACAACCTCAGATTGATCCAATCGCATTGCAGCAGGTCGAAATCTTTAAGGGGCCTACATCGGTACTTTACGGTGCCATGCCTCCTGGTGGTATGGTGAATATGATTGCTAAATCACCACAGCAGGAAGCGAATACAGATATTGGTGTCGCTACTGGTTCTCGTAACTTAATGGAAGCATCGATTGACAGTACGGGGCAAATCGGCAATTCAGATCTCAACTACCGCTTCATTGCGTTAGCGAGAAAGCAAGATGGCCAAGTCGATCATACCGAAGAGGAGCGTTATGTCATTGCACCTTCGATAGATTGGAATATTAGCGAGAAAACGCTACTTAATCTGAATATCTACTATCAAAATGATCCAGCAATGGGGATGAACTCTTCGATGCCTGCATCGGGTATGTTCGTCGATAATCCTAACGGTAGCACTAACCCAAATACTTTTGTTGGTGATAAAAACTGGAGCACGTTTGAGCGTGAAGTCTTCTTAGCTGGCTACAAATTTGAACATCAGTTCAACAGCAACTGGTCGTTCTTACAAAACTTCCGTTATATGAAAGCGGATTTGTACCAAGAGAACACTTACCACACCGCAGATCAATTTGACCCAGCAACAGGGAATTTGGATCGCACCATCTACGACACAACCGAGAAGTCGGAAGGTATCGTGATTGATAACCAGTTGTCCGCTAAAGTGATGACGGGCGACGTTGAGCACAACATTCTATTTGGCCTCGACTACCAGAAGTTGGATGGTAATTCGCTGTACAACGAGTACGGAAGTACTAGCCAGTTTGGTACGTTTAATCTATTCGACCCAAATAACGACATGATTGATCGCAGCCAACTCTCTAAGACTTCCGAATACGAAGACAAAGTGAAGGTTGAACAGCTAGGCATGTACTTCCAAGACCAATTGCGTTGGGACCGTTGGGTGTTGATTGCTGGTGGCCGTTACGATCAGTTTAAATCGAGTAGCGACTACACTGGCCAATATCAGTACGGGCCAGATTGGTATCCTTACGAAAACTACACAGAAGCGGACCAAAACCAATTCTCATACCGCGTGGGTGGACTGTACGAATTCGAAAACGGCGTGGCACCTTTTATCAGCTATGCTACCAGCTTTGAACCAACGGTAAGCACCGAAGGTCAGAACTACAAGCCAGAAATGGGTGAGCAAGTTGAAGTTGGCGTGAAATATATGGCGCCGGATATGTCTAAATCAGGGTCGATATCGCTGTTCAATATCGTGAAAAGCGATGCCTTGATGGCAGATCCTCTAGACCCATGGGGCGCAAAACTGCAAGTCGGTGAACTCACCTCTCGTGGTTTAGAAGCGCAAGGTACGTGGTTTATTACTGATGCCTTGGATATTGCTGCAAACTACACCTATCTAGATGTAGAAGTTACTCAGGATAGTGAAAATGGCTTAGAGGGCACCACTCCAATCTATATCCCTGAGCATGCTGCGAACCTGTGGGCGAACTACTTCGTTTACGACGGTGCACTTGCGGGGACTCGTGCAAGTGCAGGCGTTCGCTATGTCGGTGAAATGCAGATGGACGCGACTAATACTCAGGGTATGGTCCCAAGCTATACGACAGTCGATTTATCGCTTGGTTATGATATGAGTTACTTATCTAGTTCGTTAAGTGGTGCGTCAGCTAACTTGATCGTGAACAACTTATTTAACGAAGAATCATACACTTGTTACGACATGTACAACTGTTGGTATGGTGCTGAGCAAACAGTAGAGTTAAACGTGAGCTACAACTTCTAAGTAACAGCGTAATTACAACTTAAATAACAAACCGCATACAAGTTTCTTGTATGCGGTTTTTTTATATCTTTTGTGAAAATCAAAAAAATGCCTGAATGATAGCTGTATCAATAGCTATGCGTTTATCGTATACCTGAAATGCTTTTAAATGATTTGAAGTGATGACTTGTGTTGCCCTAGTTTTAGTGTGTTTATTATCACTTACTCTAGGAATCACAATGGCAAAAACAATGTTCCGTATAGCCGGTTTATCGGTTTTAGCGGCATGCAATTCGGCATTCGCTAGTGGAGTATTTTTGCAGGAAGCAACATACGCAAATATGGGTACGGCAGGAGCCGGAGATGCAGTTTACACTGGATCCGCTGCCTCCATTTGGAGCAACCCAGCGATTATGTCTCATATGGAGAAAGAGCACACCACAATCTCGGGCCTACTACTTAACTTGGACGTAAAGTATGAAGGTGAGGGTACTGAAGGGCACAGTAATACAACGATGCCTATCGCCAGTTTTTACCATGTGATGGAGTTAAATGAAAAACTAAAACTGGGTTTGGCTTTCAGTACGCTTGGTGGCGCAACGCTAGATTATGGCGACGGCTGGCAAGGTGAAAACCAGCTGACAGATGTTGCACTTCTTACATACCAATTTAACCCATCTTTGAGCTACGCGGTAAGCGACAAGCTTTCGATCGCTGCGGGCCTACAAGTTGATTACGCTTTGTTCCAGCAAAACTCCGCTTTAGCCGAGCTCGACACCGCTGATGATTTTGCTTACGGCTACAACTTGGGCGTAGTTTTTCAAGCGACAGATAAGGCCAGAATTGGCTTGTCTTACCGTTCTAAAATTGAACATGAGTTTGATGGTGACTCAACAGTCAGTGCCGATATCTTAAATCGAACGGTGACTAGAACGGGTACGTATAGCACCGAATTTATCCTTCCTGCGACAGCAGACTTAAGCCTTGCTTATCAAATGACAGACAGGCTCGACCTTGTGACGTCTGTTCAGTGGCATCAATGGTCTGATATGCAGTCAACAGATGTCGACTTAACTAGCCCTGAGGGGACGCTTTCGATTAATCGTGAATGGCAAGACGTATGGCGCGCGTCAGTTGGGGGTGAATATCAACTTACAAGCAGTTGGAGCCTAAAAGCTGGTTACGCTTATGAAACGTCTCCTATTGATGATCCTGCAAACCAAAGCCCAGACCTACCTGTGGGCGAACAGCACCGTTACTCCGTGGGCGTCAGTAAAGCGTGGACAGACAGCAAGCTAGACATCTACTACGAGTTTGCAGACTTTGGCGAAATGGATATCGAGCAAACTGGAAAAGCAAACCCATTGGACGGCGTTCTAATCGGCCACGTTCACTTTGTTGGCATGGCGTACACGTTCTAGAGGGCTAAACCATGAAAAAAATCAAAGCGATTCTGATGTGGCTTGTTAAAGCCATCGCAGTAGTGTCAGCACTGGCTGGCACATCATTCTTTTTTTCTACTTTGTCACTGATCCACGGCAAAGAGATGCCAGCGAGCGATTTCGTTGGTGGTAACCCGAGCATCATAAACTTGCTGAACTCCGAAGGGTTCATGGGGTTGATCTTTGTGATCACTCTGTCGATTTTTGGGTATGTCGGTTACTTATTGTGGCGCTTACATGAAGTGGCGGTGCATGAAACACAACATAAAAAGAGCGCTCATAGCAATCTAGTGTTCATCTTATCGCTGTGTGGTTTGTTTATTAACAAAGTGTGGTGGATTTTCGCGTTAATTATCGCCTTTACTCGTTGGGATGTTATCAGTGATGGCTTGAGTGCGATCATTCGCAAAGGTGTTCAAGATTCAGAATCAACAGGTGAGGAGACGAAGTAATGAAAGAAATTATGCTGCCTTATATCCTGATTTGCTGGCTGTTAGTTAAAGCTGGTGTCATTAAGTGGAACTTGAAGAATGCAACGATTTTAGTGTCTTTTGGTGCTTTCCTTGCAACGACACTATTCACCGTTAGCCGATTTTGGGCGCCTGTGGATCTTACCGATAGCAGTACCGTGAAGGCTCCTCATGCGGTCCTTAGCCCGTTGATTGGTCAAAAAGTGCAAGATGTTTACGTTAAGCACAACCAAGTGGTTAAGAAAGGTGACTTGCTGTACACGTTGGAATCAACGTCAGATGTTGAACAAATCAACGGCTTGAAAGCACAGCTAAAAGCGATTGAGCACGAAATAGACGCGACGAAAACCCAAATCAAAACCGACGAGAAAAACCTACAACGTATGGAGAAGTTGGACGAGTACAGCAGCGAAGTGGACCGCGATGACTTAACCAACAAGATCCAGCAAGGTTACGCGACACTGGCGTCTAAGCGTGCTGATATCGGCAACATTCGCGCGCAAATTGCAGAAACGGAATGGCTTAATGACCTAAACCAAGTGGTTGCGCCATTTGATGGCCAAGTGGGTGTGGTTAACATCACTAAAGGCACGCGCACCGGTAACATGCACTTATTCAACACCAGTAAGAAGTTCATGGAAATGCGTATTCCAGACCAATCTTTCCGTTACATCAAGGTTGGTCAGTTTGCCGAGTTCTATGTCAACTCGCATCCTGGTGAAGTGTTCCGCGGTAAGGTTCACAGTATTACCAGTGGCACGGGTGAGTCGATGGTGTCGGTTCAAAACGGTGCTCAGCGCGTAACTCAACATGTCGGTAATAACATGGGAACTCATGGCCGTACGGTGATCATTGAGTTCGAAGAACCAGAGGGTTACCACATTCCACTCGGTGCGAAAGGCGCAGCTTGGATTTCAGCAACCAAACCACACCCAATGCTTGGTTTTATGGACATTATTGGTGGTGCGACGGTTCGACTGAAATCTCTGAAAGCTTACCTAAGCGCGCTCTAATTACCTATCGATACATCCGCTCTATAACGACAAAGTGCGAGTTCAAAGAACTCGCACTTCAATTCTATGCAGCTAGCGCTTTCGCTGGTTAGGCATTCGGTGTGCTCAGCACATCACTTAATGTATTCAGTATGAGTTGTTTAAGCCATTGGTGAGGTCGGCTGTTTTCTGTGCGCTTATGCTCAATCAAGTACACGTCGACCAGTAGTTCGCTGTCATCCATGGCATAGATAGGAACGAGAGTATCTTTCAAGTTCTCGAGCTCGGCCACTTTGTGAGACGAAGACAGCACAGTATTCGTTCCCTGCATCACCTGAATTAAGGTCTGAAGCTGCCCACTACGAAACGCAATATCACGCATACGCCCTTTGGAGTGCAGGTAGCTGTCGATCGGGTTTAGCAATCCGTAGTTAGAGCGAATATCGAGTGTTAGATCTACGAAGCGATAGGACAGGCAATCCTCCAGTGTCACGCTTTCTTTCTGAGTTAACGGGTGATCTGGAGCCACGTAAAACATGGCGTAGGTTTGGCCAATCTTTTGCGCTGGCATTTCCATTTCGTTGCCAGGTTTGTCGATGTGGATGGTGAAGTCAACGATGCGCTCTTGCAATTGTTGGCACGGGTCTCGGGAGATCGGGAACTCAAGCAGGCTAGCTTTGGGTGCTTCCGCCATAAAGCGTTTGGCCAAAGGTACAGACAAAAACTGGCTCATCAAGGGTGGCAGAGAAATGGTAAAGGCTTGCTCACACTCCTTGGGGCTAAAGCTAGTTGCGGTGACTAACTGTTGCATCGCTCTAAGCAGCTCATCGAGTGGCGCTTGCAGCTCCAACGCTTTTTGGGTCGGAACTAGGCCGTTGGATTCGCGATAGAACAGTGGATCGCCAAGTAGATCGCGCAAGCGAGACAAGGTTCGACTCATTGCCGGCTGGGAAAGGTAAAGCACCTTAGCCGCTTTTGTTACGTTCCTTTCCTTGATCAAAACACTCAGAGAGACGAGTAGGTTGAGGTCAATTCTGGATAGTTGTTGCTCTAATGTAACCATAGAAATGCACCAGGCGTATATCAGTTATCCTTTTTTTACATTGGTTCTTATATCTATACAAGAGTAAATTACGGACAGATGTCGATTGTTAGGGCTTTTTATCGTTTTTGTATCGACACCTTTAAATTAAATATCCTAGGTAAATTATGATTCCGTTAATTCATACAATGTACTTAGATGGATTTATTAATGCTCTGGAAGGAAACGCAGAACGTAAGTCACAGCTTTATCGTGATGCCATGTGTCCTTTTCCTCAAAAAGAGGAAACTCGACTTGTTTCGTACGCTAGTTTTGAATCTTTGTTGCGTAATACTGCCCAGCAGTACGGTAAAGAAAAGCTGGTCGAAGCGATTCAATGCAGCATTCAAAACGATATCTTACCGGTCTTGACTCAAGGCCTCGTCGATTCGACGTCTTTATTCCAATGGAATGTGGCGCAAGCTGTCTATAACTCAGAGCCGCACCTTGCCGGTTTCTGGATGGGCGCAACACATCACTATGGTAAACCAATCTTAGTGGTAGAACCGGTTGAGCAGTCGAGCGTGAAATTTGTCTTTGCTGAGGTCTATTTCTCGATCTTGTCGTTGGAGTTATACCGTCACTTACTCAAAGATATCCCAGTAAAATCTAATCTATACCTTAAGGTCGATGAGCTTAGTGATATTCACCATTACTTGGCGAAAGTTTATCAGCAACAATGTGTGCTGTGTTTTGCGCAGCCGTACACTGGGATCGAACTGTTGCCGACCGAATGCAATTCGCCAACACCGTTGTTTTCGGTGAAATCTCATGGTGTCGAGACATTCAGCGAATCATTGAAAAGTGCGCTTGGGCCAATATTCGATGAGCACGACATATCGCTCGATGTTGCTTCTAGTGTGACGTCAATTCCACGCCGTACCATTCAGCGCCGGTTGGAAAAAGAAGGGCTGTCATTTCTCAAGATTAAAGAATCGTTAATCATCGACAAGGCACAGTCACTGAAGACAACAGGTAAAAACATTACTCAGATTGCAACCGAGCTACACTTCTCTTCGGTAGGGCATTTCTGCCGTTTTGTTCGGCGCCGATTTAATCTCACTCCGACACAACTATTTGAGCAGTTGGGTCGTGAAGCTCAAGCTGCATAGTAGTCTTTAGCATCAATAAAAACGCCGGATAAGTTATCCGGCGTTTTTATTTTTCTGAAGAGTTTAACGGTGGGTGCTAAGAGCTTTTTGTAAGTGTTCTAGCATCACTCCCGCAAACCACTGATGCGCTTGACTGTGCTGCGTTCGTTCGTGTTGTACTAAATGTAAAGCTACGTTGTACCTTTCCTCATGTTCTAATGTATAGATCAGCTGAAAATTGGTATTGAATCCGGGTAATGCTTGAATGGTGTTGGTACCGAACAGCACAGAGTCGGATTCACACATCCTATCGAGCAAAATCTGTGTTTGAGAGCTTCTAAGTTTAGGCTGGCTCTTGAGCATAAAGTCTTCATACAGCTTTTGAATGGGCGCACTGAACGAGTGCGTTTGATCTTGTTCCACCAACATGCCGAGTAATGGGAACTGTAGGATACGTTCGATATTAACTTGGTTCTCTTTTGTTAGAGGATGGCCTTTTCTAACAAATAATTGTGGGAATAGGGTGCCCACCTCCTGAGAAATAAAGCGCTTAGTATTCGATGCTGAGTAATGAAAAGCGAAGTCGATTTGCCCTTGGTCTATGGCGGTGAATGGATTGGCTTTTGCTGGCTGCTCGACGATATTGACCAAGGGTGCGTCACAAGCTAGTTGGCGCATCAGGCTAGGCATTAAAGCGCTTGAGATAAAGGTAGGTAATGAAATAGAAAATGTGAGTTTACATTCTTTGGGAATGAATGATTGCTCTGAAAAAATAGTGCGCAACGAAGGCAAAACGTTTCGCAGTTGAGTTTCCAACTGTAGTGCTTTTGGTGTCGGTACTAACCCACTTGCAACTCGAGTGAAGAGTGGATCGTCAAAGGTTGTACGCAGCCGCTTTAAGGCTCTGCTCAAAGCAGATTGGGATAGGTGTAGTGTCTCAGCTGCGCGAGTGACATTCTTTTCTCTCAGTAATACATCTAAAGTCACTAGAAGGTTCAGGTCGACTCGTGAGAGTTGCTGCGCCGTTTCGTTGGTCATTGAAATGCTAAATTATTCGTTTTGGTAATAATATACTATGACTATAAGTCGTTGGATGCAAATTGAGGCGTTGGGTATTCTTTGAACAAGTTACTTCACTGTGTTTAGGAGACCTTCGTGGTAAATAGCAAACTGAAACTTATTAGCTTGGCCGTTATTGGATGTATGTCTTTGAGTGCTAATGCACTAGCCAGCAATTCCGATCTTTCTTCTCATATCCCAAGCTCCATTGTTACGCCAAATCACGTCGAGTCAAAATACCTTGGCGAACTGAACTATGTCGATGGCGCTCCCTCTTTAGAAGCGTCTACGAAAGCGAGCGACTTTGTCGACACTGCCGACGCAGTGCGTGTCTTTCTATCGGGTATTCCTGTTGCGTCGATTCAGGGGCTACTTCAAGGACATGAAAGCATAGGCATGAAGCCGAATCAGACCATTGGTATTTCGGAAGGCATGCTCAACGCAAATAGCATTTGGTTAACCGCGAATACAACTACGCCATATGTAACATCGGAAATTGACGTAAAGAATGGTCCAGTAGTGTTAGAGGTTGGCACACCTATATTGGGGCTGGTGGATAACGCGGCGTTTCAATTCACCTCGAGAGTGGGGGTAACACACCCAGAGGACCAAGGTAAAGGTGGTAAATATTTCTTCTACCATTCTTCATACCAAGGTGAACTCCCAGACGGTTACATTCACGTAAAAACAGACGGGTATCAGCATTGGCTATTAGTAAGAATCGTCACCACGCCGAACTCTGTTGAGCAAGATGTGCAAAAACTGAAAGAAACAATGAAGCTTTATCCATACGGTAAGAGCAATAACACGGAGTTCATCAATATTACCGATGTGAAATACAACACGGTTCACGCGATGAACGAAGAGTTTTATGACGAGATCAATACCTTAATTCAGTACGAACCGAGCGAAATTTTTGATCCAGAATGGCTATCACTGGCTCAACGTTTAGGCATAGAAAAAGGTAAAGCGTTCAAACCTGATGCTCGTATGGCACGTATATTAGAAGAAGCCGCCAAGATCGCGACAGCTGAAGCGCGTAGTTTCTACTTTCATCCGGATGAATCCGTGAAAACGTATGATGATCGTCATTGGTTTACTCCACTCATCAATGGGCATGAATTCAAAGATGCAAGTGGTGTAATTAATGCTGACGACCGTGCCATGTTCCACTTTATGGCAACAGGGATTACGCCGGATATGGTGACGAAAAGTGTTGGCAAGGGTTCCGACTATTTACTTGCGACCCGTGATATCGACGAAAACCTACTGGATGGTTCTAAGCATTACACGGTGACACTACCCGCAAATGTACCTGTGACTAAATTCTGGTCGTTTATGGTTTATGACAACCAAACACGTTCAATGCTTGCCACAGACCAAGTAAGTGCTGGTCTTGACGGGTTGAACAAAAACGTTGTTAAGAATAAAGATGGTTCAATCACTGTCCACTTTGCACCTGAAGCTCCAGAGGGCCATGAAGGTAACTGGGTTCAAACTGTTGACGGCAAAGGCTACAACGTTATTTTCCGAGTATACGGACCTAAGCAGGAATGGTTCGATAAATCTTGGAAACCAAGTGACTTCGTAGAAGTGAAGTAATAGCGAAAGTCCACGAATAACGTATCACCTAATTCAGCAGGTGGTACGTTACACATCATTTAGATTAACTACGTAAAGGTAATCTCATGTTAAAAAAGACACTAATCGCAGCTTCACTACTTTCTACAAGTATGCTGTCGTCTTCTCCGGTTTTGGCTTCTGATACTATCGAAGTTACAGATCAGAACTACGCACATGCTGAAACAGCGCGTAACTACCGTAACTGGGTAGCGCTTGGAGCCAACCAACAAATTACTCATATGCGCAACTTGCCACCAAGAGGGAACAAAGCGCCAACCGTTCAAATGAATGATGACACTCTCTACTCAGTGGTGGTGGCTCAAACTACTGATGGTCGAGTTCAGTTCGACTTGCCAAAAACGGAGGTCTACTCTGCGGTTCAAGTGGTAACGGAAGGAGGCCACGGACAACATTATGTTGTGGGCGCTGGGCGTTATGATTTACCTGTAGAAACTGATTACGTGTTTTTGATTTACCGAACGGGTATGGAAAAAGGGTTGGATGTCGCGCGTCAAACACAAGATCTCTATCAGGATGACTCATTTAAGTTTGGCTCTTATACCATCCAGAACTATGACTACGACAAAGTAGAAGAGTGGACGGCACGCCTCACCGAAGAAACACAGGGTGAAGTGTTCGAATATACTTTCCCAAGAACATCGAACGAGATTACCGATCGTCATCAATGGAACTTGGAGAATGCCAACGGTTGGGGTGGTTCGTCGCCGGAAGTCGGTGTGGCAAACAAATATACTAACTCTGTCATGCTTGATGGAGGGAAATGCTTAACCACGACCTTTGACGATCCAAAATCGAAGTACTTCACATCAGTTACCGCTTATGACAATACACGCTACCTCATTGAGGGTGTCACCAATGTCAATTCGCATACTTGGTCTAAAAATGCAGATGGGACAGTAACGGTATCATTCAACTGTGGCGAACAAGCGGTGAATAACATTGATACGAAAGGGCAGGACTTCAGTTTTACGATGCGCTATTACGGAGTAAGTCAGCCAGTCATGGATGGAAAGATATCTCCGGAAATGACGGTTAAGTAAATCACTAGTCGTTAGTAAGGCTCCTTCAAGGAGCCTTTTTTATGTCCGCTGAACAGAGAGGGAGTGACTGCGCTGTGTCGATTAACTAGGTATTAATTGTGAGAAGTGTGTGACTACTTCAAGTTTTGGCGGTTATCCGGTGTTGGTTAATCGAGGTGAGTCGGGCAAAAAGCGTTTAAATAACCATTCAGTGACGATTTTGTCGATATGTATAGGTGAGCATAGGCCAGTAGGATATGCTGCCGTATTCTATTAAATGCTGATATGGATTATTCACTCGTTGTATGTGAATAAGCAGTCGATTAGGCGGATAAATTACTCTAATTTTTGATGATATTGGTTGGTGATTGCCTTCACAAATTGACAGCTCCGATAAGTCATTCATGAGTAATTATTAGACCTGTCATGCCGTAAATGTTAAATTCTTGGTCAGTTTCTAGCATAAGATGCTGCAAAAGTGTGTCATGTTAGATTATTTGGCACTAACCGCTAGCTTGTAAGTTCTTTCTTACATTGTTTCACCATAATTTATCTTTTTGTTGGTGAATTCGATTGGTTTTGAGTGGTTATCGGAGAATTATAAGATTTTTTGCCGCGTTTTTATGGCAAATTACTTCGATGATTGCTAATGTGTGCCGCAATCTTTGTAAGGTTTTAGAGTTTTATGCTTAATTTTTGAGCTAAAAAAACCTAAATCACTGTCCGTTCTAGTGACCTTGCAGAGAAGTCATGGATGCAAAACATAAAACTTGGAGTTTAATGCATGTACAAGAATAAAATCACTCAAGCCCTACTTCTAGGGGCTGGTTTGGCAGTGGCTGCCACCTCTACAACAACTCTAGCAGCTGAAGTTCCAGCTGGTACTCAATTGGCAAAAGTTCAAGAACTCGTTCGTGGTAACGGTACTGAAGTTGCGTCTCTTGACCCACATAAAGTAGAAGGTGTGCCAGAATCACACGTGCTTCGTGACCTAATGGAAGGCCTAGTTATTCAAGATGGCCCAGGTAACACGATTCCAGGTGCGGCAGAATCTTGGACTACAGAAGACAACCAAACATTTACTTTCAAAATCCGTAAAGATGCAAAATGGTCTAACGGCGATCCTGTAACAGCGTACGACTTCGAATACAGCTTCAAGCGTGCAGCGGATCCAGCGACAGCTTCTCCATACGCTTGGTACATCGAATACACCAAGATGAAGAACGCGAAAGACATCATTGCAGGTAAGAAAGATGTAAGTGAGTTGGGTGTTAAAGCGGTTGATGACCACACACTTGTTCTAGAAACAGAAGTACCACTACCTTACTTTGTTAAGATGATGGCACACACAACAATGTACCCAGTGCACAAAGCAACAGTTGAGAAATTCGGCAGCAACTGGACTAAGCCTGGTAACTTTGTTGGTAACGGTGCTTACGTACTGTCTGATTGGGTAGTAAACGAGAAGATCGTTCTTGAGCGTAACGAAAACTACTGGGATAACAAAGACACAGTTATCGACAAAGTAACGTTCCTACCTATCGAAAACCAAAACGCGGAAATGAACCGCTTCCTATCAGGTGAAATCCACCTGACTTACGAAGTGCCAAACGAGCAATTCCGCCGTCTAACGAAAGATTACGCAGATAACGTTGTGGTTTCACCAAACCTATGTACTTACTACTACGGTTTCAACACACAGCGTCCTCCATTCGACGATGTTCGCGTACGTAAAGCACTGTCTTACTCAATCGACCGCGACATCATCACCAAAGCGATTCTTGGCCAAGGTCAAAAACCAGCTTACGCACTGACTCACAGTGGTATCACAGGTTTTGCTCCTGAAACTCCAGAATACGCAGCACTTTCACAGAAAGAGCGTATCGCTAAGGCAAAAGAACTGCTAGAAGAAGCGGGCTTTGGTCAAGGCAAACCACTTGATTTCACACTTCTTTACAACACTTCAGAGAACCACAAGAAAATCGCAGTAGCGGTTCAATCTATGTGGAAGAAATCTCTAGGTGGATTCGTAAACGTTAAGCTAGAAAACCAAGAGTGGAAAACGTACCTAGACAGCTCTAAGCAAGGCAACTTTGATGTTCGTCGTGCTGGCTGGTGTGCGGACTACAACGAAGCATCTACATTCCTAGCGATTGCTATGACTGAGAACGGTTCAAACGATCAGAAATACTCAAGCGACGTGTTCGACAAAGCGATGAACGACGCGGTTAAAGTGGCGAAGTCGGAAGACGAGCGTAACAAGTACTACGCAATTGCTGAAGCTCAGCTTGCGCAAGACATGCCTATCGCGCCAATTTACCAATACGTTCAGCCTCGTCTAGTGAGCACTGAACTAGGTGGTTACCCTGATCAAAACCCTCAGGACAATATCTACTCAAAAGATATGTACATCATTCAAAAATAATAGTTTGAAGTAGATAACAATGCGCCCGTAGCTTGCGCTATGGGCGCATTATTTTTTAGATGTGAGATGCATTATGTTGAAGTTAATTTTTACTCGTATTGTGGAAGCAATTCCAACCTTACTTGTCCTGATAACCGTTTCGTTTTTCCTTATGCGTTTTGCTCCAGGTAACCCATTTTCTTCTGAAAAAACTTTGCCGCCTGAAGTAATGCAGAATATCAATGAGAAATACGGCTTGGACAAGCCTCTTTTCGAACAATACACCACCTACTTAGGCAATATCTTGCAAGGTGATTTTGGTCCATCATTCAAATACAAAGACTACACAGTAAATGAGCTAGTGTCTGAAGCGCTGCCTGTGTCAGCAAAAGTCGGCTTTTACGCGTTCATCTTTACCGTTGTGGTTGGTGTGGCCGTCGGGACGCTCGCCGCACTCAAACAGAATACGTGGCTCGACTATTCCGTGATGTCGACATCCATGATAGGGGTGGTGTTGCCCTCCTTTGTTTTCTCCCCCGTTCTGATCTACATATTCTCAATCGGCCTGGGGTGGTTCCCAGCAGGTGGTTGGAATGGCGGTGCAATTGAATACATGGTGTTACCGGTTCTTGGTATGTCGTTCCTATACATTGCGACCTTTGCCCGTATCACGCGTGGTTCAATGATCGAAACTCTAAACAGTAACTTTATCCGTACCGCTCGCGCAAAAGGCTTGAGCTACCGTTACATCATTCTAAAGCATGCGCTGAAACCTGCGTTGCTACCTGTTGTGTCGTACATGGGCCCTGCATTCGTAGGTATCATTACCGGCTCTGTTGTTATCGAAACAATTTTTGGTTTACCAGGTATCGGTAAGCTGTTCGTTAACGCTGCATTCAACCGTGACTATTCGCTAGTAATGGGGATTACCATTCTAATTGGTTTCCTATTCATCCTTTTCAACGCTGTCGTTGATATCTTGCTAGCGCTGATTGATCCGAAAATCCGTTACTAACAGGGAAGTATCGTTATGTTAACGAAAAAAGAGAATCTAGAAGCGATCGAAAAGTTCTCAGAAAATCTTGAGATTGAAGGTCGTAGTTTATGGCAAGACGCCCGCATTCGCTTCATGCGTAACAAAGCGGCGATGGTGAGCTTGTTTATCCTTTTCATTATGACCTTGGCTGTTGTGTTTTTGCCAATGGTTGCGCCTTACACCTTCGACGATACTGACTGGTATGCGATGCACGTTGGGCCAAGCGCTGAGCACTGGTTTGGTACAGACAGCCTCGGGCGTGACCTTTACGTTCGTACCTTGATTGGCGGTCGAATTTCATTAATGGTAGGTATCCTAGGTGCCTTAGTAGCCGTTCTGATTGGTACGCTCTACGGTGCTACATCTGGTTTTATTGGCGGTAAAGTTGACCGCTTGATGATGCGTGTATTGGAAATCCTTTACGCGGTACCATTCATGTTCCTGGTTATCGTATTGGTTACTTTCTTTGGCCGTAACATCATTCTTATCTTCGTGGCGATTGGTGCCATTGCTTGGCTCGACATGGCACGTATCGTACGTGGCCAAACGCTGAGCCTACGTAGCAAAGAGTTTATCGAAGCGGCACACGTGAGCGGTGTAAGCAAGTGGAAGATCATTACTCGCCACATTGTTCCAAACGTATTGGGTATTGTTGCGGTTTACTCAACGCTGCTTATCCCAAGCATGATTCTGACTGAATCCTTCCTTTCATTCCTTGGTCTAGGTGTTCAAGAGCCTATGACGAGTTGGGGTGCACTACTGCAAGAAGGGTCACAAACGATGGAAATTGCTATTTGGCAATTGGCCTTCCCAGCAGCCTTTATGGTCGTGACTCTATTCTGCTTCAACTACGTTGGTGATGGCTTGCGCGATGCGCTTGACCCTAAAGACCGATAATTAAAGCTATAAAAATAAGGAAGCAATGATGAGTCTATTAGATGTCAAAGATCTGCGAGTCGAGTTCACCACTCAAGATGGTATCGTCACCGCGGTAAACGATTTGAACTTCTCTCTAAACCAAGGCGAAACCTTGGGTATTGTAGGGGAGTCGGGTTCGGGTAAATCTCAAACAGTATTCGCAATCATGGGCCTATTGGCTAAAAACGGTATTATTTCCGGCAGTGCGAAGTTTGAAGGTAATGAAATCCTGAACCTTCCAGAACATGCTTTAAACAAAGTCCGTGCTGAACAGATTGCGATGATCTTCCAAGATCCAATGACGTCACTTAACCCTTACATGAAGGTGAGTGACCAATTGATGGAAGTACTTATGCTGCATAAGGGCATGGGTAAAGCGGCAGCATTCGAAGAATCGGTCCGTATGCTTGAAGCGGTAAAGATTCCTGAAGCTCGCAAGCGTATTACTATGTATCCGCACGAATTCTCGGGCGGTATGCGTCAGCGTGTAATGATTGCAATGGCGCTGCTGTGTCGTCCTAAACTGCTGATTGCAGATGAGCCGACAACGGCATTGGATGTAACAGTTCAGGCTCAGATCATGGATCTACTGAATGAGCTTAAGCAAGAGTTCAATACAGCGATCATCATGATTACGCACGACTTAGGTGTTGTTGCGGGTTCATGTGACAAAGTATTGGTTATGTATGCAGGCCGAACGATGGAGTACGGTACGGTTGATGAAATCTTCTATCAGCCAAGCCACCCATATGCAGAGGGCCTACTGAAAGCGATTCCTCGTCTGGATACTGAAGGTGAAATTCTGCCAACAATTCCTGGTAACCCACCAAACTTACTTCGCTTACCACCAGGCTGCCCTTATCAAGAGCGTTGCCACCGTGTAACAGACCGTTGTAAGAGTGAAACGCCGATCCTGACTCCATTCGGAGACGGACGTCAGCGTGCATGTTTTTCTGATTGGGAGGCTTGGAAACGATGAGCATGAATAAATCTTTACTGCTGGATGTAAAAGATCTCAAAGTCCACTTTAGTATTGCGTCTAAATCTGCGTGGCCTTGGGCGAAACCTGCCAATCTTAAAGCGGTGGATGGCGTTAATGTTCGTCTTTATGAAGGCGAAACATTGGGTGTAGTAGGTGAGTCGGGTTGTGGTAAGTCAACGTTCGCCCGTGCAATTATCGGTTTGGTGGAATCTACCGACGGTGAAGTTGTATGGCTCGGTCAAGACTTAACCAAGATGGAAGACGTAAAACGTCGCGAAACTCGCAAAGAGATTCAGATGATCTTCCAAGACCCTCTAGCGTCACTTAACCCGCGTATGACGGTCGGCGATATCATTGCTGAGCCTTTGGAAACCTTCTATCCAGAATTATCTAAAGACGAAGTGAAATCTCGCGTGAAAGAAATGATGGCGAAGGTAGGTTTGTTACCAAACGTGATTAACCGTTACCCGCATGAGTTTTCTGGTGGCCAGTGTCAGCGTATCGGTATTGCACGCGCGCTTATTCTTAAGCCGAAGATGATCATCTGTGACGAGCCAGTATCTGCATTGGATGTATCGATTCAAGCTCAGGTAGTGAACTTACTTAAAGAGCTACAGAAAGAGCTAGGTCTTAGCCTGGTGTTTATTGCCCACGACCTATCGGTGGTCAAGCATATTTCTGACCGTGTTCTGGTTATGTACTTGGGTAATGCGGTAGAGCTCGGTGAAGCCGAAGCACTGTTCGCCGACCCTAAGCATCCGTATACACGTGCACTGATGTCGGCGGTTCCGATCCCTGATCCGAACTTAGAGCGTAACAAGAAGATTGAAATGCTAGAAGGTGACTTACCGTCGCCAATCAGCCCTCCATCTGGTTGTGTGTTCCGTACTCGTTGTCCGCAAGCGACTGAAGCATGTGCTCAAACTAAACCATCGATTCAAGGTTCCGATGTTCACGCGGTGTCTTGTTTACATGTAGAAGTGTAATCAACAGCCCCTAGCTAATCAGCATAAAGCGCGCCAATCGGCGCGCTTTTTTATTTGTCTTGTCATCGGGATACATGCCGCTCAGATTTTGAATTCTACTCCAATCAATAGCTTATCGAGTTTTAGCTTTATATTTTGTATTTAAATGCTGTTTAAGTGAATAAATATACAAATTTTGCTTGTGTGTGATTTTTTTGTCGATATAATCTCGCAAAAGAAAAGTTATTCACTATATGTGAAATTTAAATCATCTAGGGAGTAGTCAGATGAGCGAAACAGTTCTTACCCAAGACAACCACAAAACGAGCCGGAATGTGCTGATGTTTGCCATTCCATCATTGCTTGGTTTGTTTTTCTTTCTTGCACCACTAACGATCGACGGAAACTTTACCTTTCCTTTAGCATTACTTGCTAAAGGTTTCAAAGGCATCCTTGGTGACGCAATTTTACCAACGGTAACCGCGGTTATTTGTTTTTCTGCAGTTGCTTCACTTGCTGCAACTTTATTCAAACCTGCATTTGTTCAAAACTCAGCATTGATGACCAGACTGTTTGTCCTGACCCCTGTTTGGCTAACCATCCGTGTACTAGGCGCAGTATTTACGTTGGTTGCACTGCATCAAGTTGGTCCAGAAATGATCTGGAATGGCAACACAGGTGGCCTAGTTCTGAATGACCTTTTACCTTCGCTTTTTGTGACATTCTTTTTTGCAGGTCTTCTTCTTCCACTGCTTTTGAACTTTGGTCTATTAGAGTTACTTGGCACCATGCTGAGTAAATTCATGCGCCCAGTTTTCCGTCTACCAGGGCGTGCGGCGATTGACTGTATGTCTTCATGGTTAGGTGACGGTACGGTAGGGGTTATTCTGACCAGTAAGCAGTACGAAGACAAAAAGTACACAGCTCGTGAAGCAGCCGTCATTGCGACAATGTTCTCACCTGTAGGTATTTCATTCTCGCTGGTTGTGCTGACGCAAGTTGGCCTACAAAACTACTTTGTTCCATTCTACTTTGCGATTTGTTTGTCAGGCGTGTTTGCAGCTATGGTCATTCAATTCTTGCCACCTCTGTCTTACAAGAAAGACTTATACATTGATGGCACAAAACCAAACCGTGATGACGAGTTGGTACCTGAAGGTCAATCTACAATGGGCTTTGGTTTGAACCTTGCGCTGAAAAGAGCCAATCAAGTAAAAAGCTTAGGCTCAGTAGCAAAAGAAGGCATTCACAACGCGCTCGATATGGTTCTGTCAGTGCTTCCTGTAGTAATGGCTGTGGGCACATTAGGCTTGGTTGTTGCAGAAACAACACCACTGTTCTCAATGCTAGGCGCGCCGTTTGTTCCGCTATTAGAAGCGTTGAACGTGCCGGATGCACAGGCAGCAGCGCAAACTATGTTGGTTGGCTTTACTGATATGTATGTGCCTTCAATCATCGCTGCATCAACAATCGATGCAGACATGACTAAGTTTGTTGTCGCTGCACTGTCGGTAACGCAGCTTATCTTCATGGCAGAGACGGGCTCAGTTATTCTTAGCAGTAAGGTGCCAATCAATTTCTTGGAACTGGTTGCCATCTTCCTACTACGTACGCTTGTAACATTGCCAATTATCGTAGTGATTGCGCATTGGATTTTCTAATCACAGCGATGTAACAGTTAAAAAGCCTGCTTTGAATAAGCAGGCTTTTTTGATCATGTACCTAGCTTACGCTGTACTTGTTCCAATTTTTCGAATAACAACGCCAATTTTTGCCCATTAAGCTCTGTTCTTCATTTCATATAATGAATGACATCAGAAGAGCTTAGCGAGGAAACCAGTATGGGTAAGTTAGTTGAAGGTGTATGGCATGACGTTTGGTACGATACTAAAACATCGGGTGGTAAATTCGTAAGAGAAGACGCAGGTTTTCGCAACTGGATCGAGAACTCACCAAACGCGACTTACAAGCCTGAGTCGGGGCGTTACCACCTCTATGTTTCCTTAGCTTGCCCATGGGCGCATCGTACTTTGGTGTTTCGCCAACTCAAAGGCTTAGCCGATCATATTGACGTTACCGTAGTATGCCCAGACATGATGGGCGAAGGCTGGGAAATGGGGCTTCCTGAGCCGTTATATGGTCATACACGCATGCATCAGATTTATACTCAAGCGAAGCGCGACTACACTGGCCGTGTTACTGTTCCTGTGCTGTGGGACAAGAAAACCGAGACTATCGTGAGTAACGAGTCCTCCGAGATCATCCGTATGTTTAACTCAGCCTTTAACGAGTTAACGGGTAATCATGACGATTACTATCCTCAAGCATTGCAAGCTAAAGTAGATGAATGGAACGACTACATTTACCCACGAATTAATAACGGTGTTTATCGATGCGGTTTCGCGACTACACAGGAAGCCTACGAAGAAGCGTATGAACAGCTATTCGAAGCGCTTGATAAGGTAGATGCTCATTTAGCTACGAGCCGCTACTTAGTAGGCGATACAATCACAGAAGCTGATTGGCGTCTATTCACCACACTAGTACGCTTCGACGCGGTTTATGTTGGCCACTTCAAATGCAATAAAAAGCGCATTGCAGATTACCCAAATATTCAAGGCTACTTGAAAGAGCTTTATCAGGTTGAGGGTGTGAAAGAGACGACGGATTTTTATCATATTAAGCGTCACTATTACTTTAGTCATACTGGTATTAACCCAACTCAAGTTGTGCCAGTAGGGCCAGAGCTTGACCTAGATTCGCCGCATGGCCGCGATAAGTAAGTACTGCCTAACTTGTTTCTACTAGGTACAAAAAAGCCCTAGATTTAATCTAGGGCTTTTTATTACTAATTTACATCAGTATTCCATATCAGGGCATCAAGCTTAGCCACTCAATATGGTTATCGCTAAGAAAATTAGTTAACGACTTTCTCTTCAGCTTTTTCAGCTTGGTCTGCTTGGATAGCGGTTAGAGCAACGGTGTAAACGATGTCGTCGACTAGAGCGCCGCGTGACAGGTCGTTTACTGGCTTACGCATACCTTGAAGCATTGGACCGATAGATACTAGATCTGCTGAACGCTGCACTGCTTTGTACGTCGTGTTACCCGTGTTTAGGTCTGGGAATACGAATACTGTTGCTTTACCTGCTACTGGAGAGTTAGGTGCTTTAGAAGCCGCAACGTTTTCCATGATAGCTGCGTCGTACTGAAGAGGACCGTCGATAACAAGATCTGGACGTTTCTCTTGAGCAATCTTAGTTGCTTCACGTACTTTATCTACGTCCGCACCTTTACCAGATTCACCAGTAGAGTATGAGATCATAGCAACGCGAGGGTCGATACCAAACGCAGTTGCAGAATCTGCAGATTGAATAGCGATTTCTGCAAGTTGCTCTGCTGTTGGATCTGGGTTGATTGCACAGTCACCGTAAACCAATACTTGATCAGGCAGTAGCATGAAGAAGATTGAAGATACGATAGACGCATCAGGTGCAGTCTTAATGATCTGGAATGGAGGAACGATCGTGTTCGCTGTTGTGTGTACCGCACCAGAAACTAGGCCGTCTACTTCGCCAGCTTCTAGCATCATAGTGCCTAGGAATACTGAGTCTTCTAGTTTTTCACGAGCAACGACTTCAGTCATACCTTTCGCGCCGCGTAGTTCAACTAGGCGAGCTACGTAGTTTTCACGAACTGAATCTGAATCGATGATCTCAACACCCGCGCCTAGTTCAACACCTTGTTGTGCTGCAACGCGACGGATTTCATCTGGGTTACCTAGAAGTACACAAGTTGCGATACCGCGTTCAGCACAGATAGACGCAGCTTTTACGGTACGTGGCTCATCACCTTCAGGAAGAACGATACGCTTGCCTGCACGACGAGCAAACTCAGTTAACTGGTAACGGAACGCTGGTGGACTTAGACGGCGAATACCTTGAGTACCTTCAGATAGTGAGTCGATCCAAGGGCCATCGATGTGGCTTGCAACGTGGTCGTTTACAAACTCGATACGCTCTTTATCGTCTGCAGGAACTTCTAGGTTGAAGCTTTGCAGGTTAAGAGAGGTTTGCCATGTGTTGCCTTGAGCTTTGAAGATAGGAAGACCTGTTTCAAAAGCAGGCTTACATAGGTCAACGATTTGCTCTGGAATGTCGTAGCCGCCAGTCAGTAGGATCGCACCGATCTCTACACCGTTTTTAGCTGCTAGTGCTGCTGCAACGATTACGTCTGGACGGTCTGCTGAAGTTACTAGCAATGAACCTGGCTTAAAGTGCTCAATCATGTGCGGTAGAGAACGTGCACAGAAAGTGATGCTCTTAATACGACGAGATTCGATTTCACCTTTGTTTACGATTTCCGCATCAAGGTGTTTAGCCATATCGATTGCACGAGTTGCAATTAGGTCGATGCTCCATGGCACACAACCAAGAACACGGATAGGGCTAGAGTTGAAGATTTGCATTACTTCAAGGTTTGCTTGCTGAGCGCTGTCTGCATCATCGAAGATTTCAGATAGGTCAGGGCGCGTACGGCCAGCATCATCGACAGGTGCGTTTAGCTTGTTGATGATTACGCCTTTGATGTTCTTGTTCTTGGTACCACCAAAGTTAGAACATGCAACCTCAATACGCTCTTTCAGTTGAGCTGGGTTGTCTGTGCCTGGAGTCGCTACAAATACGATTTCAGCGCCAAGTGTTTTCGCAATTTCCGCGTTCACTTGGTTTGCAAATGGGTGCTTACGAGTAGGTACTAGGCCTTCAATTAGCGTTACTTCTGCTTCTTTGTTGATTTTGTTGTATTGCTCAACAACAGACTCAAGAAGTACATCCATTTTCTCACTACCGATCAGAGTTTCAGCAGTGGTCATTGGAGTTGGTTCACCAACGATGATGTCGCTGTTTGCAGCAATGATCGTTGATGTTAAATCTGGTTGGTTTGCACCGCTACGAGGCTGTGCGATTGGCTTGTAGAACGAGACTTTAACGCCTTTACGTTCCATAGCGCGTAGAACACCCATGCTAACACTAGTTAGACCAACGCCTGCGCTGGTAGGGATAAGCATAATAGTACGGGACATTAGGAGAGTACCTTTGACTATATGGATATAAAAAAACTGGCTAGCGAGAAGCTAGCCAGAAAATTCATTAAAGACCAGCTAGACGAGCTGTGTCTTCTGCAATAACAAGTTCTTCGTTAGTAGAAACAACCATTGCAGGGATGCGGCTGTCTGCAGAAGTGATAGTGCCTTCGCCGCCGAAACGTGCTTTAAGGTTTGCTTCGCCATCAACTTCGATACCGAATACACCTAGACGGTTAAGAACCATTTCACGGATTGGCGCAGAGTTTTCACCGATACCGCCAGTGAATACGATAGCGTCTAGACGACCTTCTAGAGTTGCAGTGTAACCAGCAACGTATTTCGCTAGGCGGTGGCAGAATACATCCATCGCGCGAGTTGCTTCTTCTTTATCACCGTAGTTATCTTCAACGAAACGACAGTCAGAAGTCACTTCAGTCAGACCTTGTAGGCCAGACTCTTTAGTTAGCATAGTGTTGATTTTCTCAACTGAGTAACCTAGAGCATCGTGTAGGTGGAAGATGATCGCAGGATCGATGTCACCACAACGAGTACCCATTACTAGACCTTCTAGTGGTGTTAGACCCATTGAAGTATCTACAGACTTACCGTTTTTGATTGCACATACAGATGCGCCGTTACCTAGGTGACAGTTGATGATGTTTAGTTCATCAGCAGGTTTGCCTAGGCGCTCAGCAGTTTCGCGAGCGATGAATAGGTGAGAAGTACCGTGCATGCCGTAACGACGGATGCCGTGCTCTTTGTATAGGTTGTACGGTAGAGCGTATAGGTAAGCTTCTTGAGGCATTGTTTGGTGGTAAGCCGTGTCGAATACTGCAGACATTGGTAGGCCAGGGAACGCTTTTTGAGCGGCTTTGATACCGATGATAGCTGCAGGGTTGTGAAGAGGTGCTAGAGTTGCACAGTCTTCGATGCCTTTAAGTACGTCGTCTGTGATTAGAGCTGACTGAGTGAATTTCTCGCCGCCGTGTACAACGCGGTGACCAACAGCTTTTAGTTGCTCTGCTAGTTCAGGCTTAGACGCAAGAATAGTTTCAACGATGAAAGATAGTGCTTCGTCGTGTGCTGCACCGTCACCTAGCTGTGCTTCGTGTTTACCATCAAGTTTCCACTTGATGCGAGCTTCTGGAAGGTGAAGACATTCAGCAAGACCTGTTAGGTGCTCTTCGCCATTTGCTGCATCAACAATAGCGAATTTAAGAGAAGAACTACCGCAGTTTAAAACTAAAACTAGCTTAGACATGTGTGACTACCTGTTATTCGTCTGACAATTTATCAGTTAAGGATGAAAATCAATCTCAAGAATAGTTCAACTCTTTGCGAGTGCGCACTAATCTTGGTCAAAAAAACTTCAATTTCCGTATAGTGAGACGTCGCTTTACCATGAAAGCAACTTATGCAATCCTTGCAGATGGTCATCGCAAAGTTGCCTTAATTGTAAATAACAGCAACAATGAGATTGAGGGTGCGCAAAGGATAGCGATAATAGGCAAATATAACAAAAAAAATTTGAAAGAATATTAACTTTCGTCAATTTTTTACGCGATAAGTTGAAAAGTTCAACTAATTTTTAGCGCTGAGCCCGCTTTGATAGTGAGAGTGTCATATGAATAATAAAGTCGGATTAGTCCACAGCTTAAAAGATGGTCAGAAATATATGGATATTTGGCCGATGCGCAAAGAGCTCAACATGCTCTTTCCTGAGCAGCGAGTGATAAAAGCAACCCGCTTTGCGATTAAAGTCATGCCGGCCATTGCAGCAATTAGTATCCTGACTCAAATGGCGTTCCAAAACCAACAAGCAATGCCTCAAGCTGTAGTTATTGCGCTATTTGCTATTAGTTTGCCACTTCAAGGCATCTGGTGGTTAGGCAATCGTGCCAATACTCAACTACCTCCGGCATTAGCAGGCTGGTACAGAGAGTTGTACCAAAAGATCACCGAAAGTGGGTTTGCCTTAGAGCCAATCAAATCTAAACCGCGTTATAAAGAGCTAGCGGTGATCCTTAACAGAGCGTTTAGGCAACTAGATAAGACCGCTTTAGAGCGTTGGTTTTAAACTCAATATTCAAAACAATCAAATAAAAAAGCGCCCATCATTGATGGGCGCTTTTTTGTCTATTCATTCAACATTAGTTGAACATTGCGATAGCGTCTGCTGGAGCGATGTACTCTAGGTCGAAGCTTTCAGCAACTTCTTTACAAGTCACTTTACCGTGAATGACATTTAGACCTTCTAGGAAGCCGTTATCTTCTAGAAGTGCTTCGCGGTAGCCTTTGTTCGCTAACTTAACAATGTAAGGAAGTGTTGCGTTGTTAAGCGCGAATGTTGATGTACGAGCAACTGCACCAGGCATGTTTGCAACACAGTAGTGAACAACGTCATCAACGATGTAAGTCGGTTCTGCGTGAGTCGTTGCGTGAGAAGTCTCGAAACAACCGCCTTGGTCGATCGCTACGTCTACAACCGCTGCGCCAGGCTTCATCTTAGCGATGTGCTCTTTTGTCACTAGTTTAGGCGCTGCTGCACCAGGAATTAGCACCGCACCGATCACTAGGTCAGCTTCTAGAACATGCTTCTCAATAGCGTCTTCTGTAGAATAAACCACTTTTGCGCGACCTTGGAATTCTTCATCTAGGCGACGAAGAGTATCAACGTTACGGTCAAGGATAGTTACGTCCGCGCGTAGACCAACTGCCATGCGTGCAGCGTTTGCACCCACGACACCACCACCAACAACAACAACTTTTGCTGGCTCAACACCTGGTACACCACCAAGAAGTAGACCACGTCCACCGTGAGATTTCTCTAAAGTTTGTGCACCTGCTTGGATAGACATGCGACCTGCTACCTCAGACATTGGTGCTAATAGTGGCAAGCGACCCATATTATCTGTTACAGTCTCATATGCTATGCAGACAGCTTTGCTCTTGATTAGCTCTTCAGTTTGTGGAAAATCTGGTGCTAGGTGCAAATAAGTAAATAAAATTTGCCCCTCTTTGAGCATAGCTCGTTCGACAGCTTGAGGTTCTTTAACCTTTACAATCATTTCTGCTTTGGCAAAAACGTCAGCAGCGGTAGGAAGAATGGATGCGCCTACAGCGATGTAATCATCGTTTGAAAAACCGATACCAGTACCGGCGTTGGTTTCAACATAAACTTGGTGACCGTGTGAGATTAGCTCTCTAACACTTGCCGGGATCATGCCCACTCTGTATTCGTGGTTCTTGATTTCCTTAGGTACGCCAATGATCATCCTGACTCCTTATTTAATTTTGGTTGTATTATCTGTGTGTAGGGTAATTCTGTCGAATTAATATCTAGTATAGACAGTAGTAAGTAAAATTTGATACTGAATATTAAAAAGTTGTAGTATATTTTTTTGCAAGGAAGTAATAAGGTGGAATAAAAAATGGCAGACAACTACAAAAAGCCGTCCAAGGATCTAGACCGTATCGATCGCAACATTCTTAACGAGTTGCAGAAAGATGGTCGAATTTCTAACGTTGAGCTCTCAAAACGTGTTGGACTTTCTCCAACTCCGTGTTTAGAGCGTGTGCGTCGCTTAGAGCGACAAGGATATATCACAGGCTATACGGCTCTTTTGAATCCGCAGTACCTTGATGCATCATTACTCGTATTCGTAGAAATCACTCTTAACCGTGGTGCTCCAGATGTATTTGAGCAGTTCAACACAGCGGTACAGAAGCTAGATGATATCCAAGAATGTCATTTGGTTTCGGGTGACTTCGACTATCTTCTTAAAACACGCGTATCAGATATGAGCGCTTACCGTAAGCTACTTGGCGATACGCTACTTCGCCTGCCGGGTGTAAATGACACTCGTACCTACGTAGTTATGGAAGAAGTAAAACAAACCAACCAGTTAGTGATTAAAACTCGCTAGTTGCCTAAAGGTCGGGAAATGATGGAACTCTTTTCCATATTCTGACTTTCTGCAATTGGGTTTTAACCCTTAATATGGTTAAATCTTTCTGAGCGGCTTATGCCGCTCAGATTGTTTTCACACCACCAAAACTCCTACGAGTGTTGGTCTTAATTAAAATCAAGTTGGTTTATGTTCAGAGAGAACAAAAAGAAAGTCGCGACTATTATTAAAACGGGTGAAGAGCCTCAGTCTTCTCGTTTAAATGGATCACAACGTCTTCGAGAGTGCGGCCTAATTCTGGCGGTACTTTTCTCAGTCCTACTCGCCGTTGCGCTGGTAACCTTTAGCCCTGCTGATCCTTCGTGGTCACAAACCGCATGGGGCAGTGATATCCAAAATGCTGGCGGCACTTTAGGCGCGTGGATTGCTGACACACTGTTTTTCGTGTTCGGTTCTTTAGCGTACCCAATACCAATCATTCTTACTGCGACCGCTTGGATTTTCTTACGAACTAGAGGGGAAGATGAGCCTCTAGATCTTACGCTGTGGGGCACAAGATTACTTGGCCTTGTGGTTTTGGTGCTTACAAGCTGTGGTTTAGCTGACATTAATTTCGACGATATTTGGTATTTCTCGTCAGGCGGTGTTATCGGTGATGTACTAACCAGTCTCGCTCTACCGACATTAAATGTGCTAGGCACCACTCTCGTTTTTCTTTTCTTATGGGGGGCGGGTTTTACTCTGCTTACTGGAATTTCATGGTTGGCTATCGTCGAGTGGCTAGGTGAGCGCACAATCCATGCTGCAGGCTTACTAATGAATCGCATCCGTGGAGAGAAAGAAGAAACCCTGGCCCCGGATTTGTCTGAATACGCACCTACCTCGAGTAAAGAAGAAAGACGTGATTTTGATTCTGTCACTATGTCTGATGCTCTGCCTACTGAGCCTGAAGTCGAAGAGCACGTGCCAGAAAGACGCTTCAACATCCATATGCCTGAAACGGCAGTTGCCGCGAGCGCTACAGCCGTATCAGTGGCATCTGAGCCAGTAAGTGCTCAGCCAGAGCAGCCGATGTACCACTATGATGAGACCGAGCAAGAACGTGAACGTCCATTGACGGCAACCATAGAAGAATTAGAAATGGCGGCGGCGGATGCCAATGATCTTGCGCCTAAAGAAGAGGTGCTTGCAGCTGCCGTTGTATCACCGGCAGCTATCGAAAGCCCAATTCAACAGCCTGGTGTCCCTGAAGCTGACACTATGCCTTGGCAAGTTGAAAGCAATGCAAGCACACCAGAGCTTTCAGAACCTGTGTTCGAGCCTATGGTAGAAACAGCTGCAGATCCTGCAGTTGAAGCAGTAGATGAGCAATCAATTACTGAACCAGTGATCAATGAGCAGCAATTTGAACGTATTGCAGAAGATGTAGAACCTGATTCGCTACATATTGAGCCGACTATCTCGACATTTGATGTCGCAGAGCAAGAAGAGGAGGAACTGACTTCTCATGAATTTGAGTCTGAGCCAGAACAGCTGCGGGTAGAAGATGAAGCGCCAATGGCAGAATTGATGCCCGCTGAGGAATTTGTGCAAGAAGACGTTGAGCCAGACGATGAAGATGTGGCTGCGTTCCAAGATATGGTTTCAGAAGCGCAGGCGAATGTTGCTGCTCAACAAAACCCATTCCTAGTCCAGCAAGACGTCAATTTGCCTAAGCCGGCAGAACCAATGCCGACGTTAGAGTTACTCTATCACCCTGAAAAGCGTGAAAACTTTATCGACCGAGAGGCATTAGAAAATATCGCGCGTTTGGTTGAAGCTAAATTGGCGGACTACAAGATCAAGGCTGAAGTGGTAGATATATTCCCTGGTCCTGTCATTACTCGTTTTGAACTTGATCTGGCACCTGGTGTTAAGGTCAGCCGTATTTCCGGTCTTTCTATGGACTTGGCACGCTCACTGTCTGCGATGGCGGTTCGTGTTGTAGAAGTGATCCCGGGTAAACCTTATGTTGGCCTTGAGCTGCCAAACATGAGCCGACAAACGGTTTATTTCTCTGATGTTGTGGGTAGCCAGCAGTTCATTGAAGCGAAGTCACCAACGACAGTAGTGCTTGGTCAGGACATTGCTGGTGAAGCCGTGATTGCCGATCTCTCTAAGATGCCACACGTATTAGTAGCCGGTACTACGGGCTCTGGTAAGTCGGTGGGTGTGAACGTAATGATTCTAAGTATGCTGTACAAAGCAACGCCAGAAGAAGTGCGTTTCATCATGATCGACCCGAAAATGCTAGAGCTTTCTGTTTATGAAGGTATTCCGCATCTTCTGTCTGAAGTCGTTACCGATATGAAAGATGCATCAAACGCGCTGCGTTGGTGTGTGGGTGAAATGGAACGTCGTTACAAGCTGATGTCTGCACTAGGCGTTCGTAATATTAAGGGCTTCAACGATAAGCTGAAAATGGCAGCGGAAGCGGGCCATCCAATTCACGATCCTTTATGGCGTGATGGTGACAGCATGGATCCTGAGCCTCCATTGCTTGAAAACTTGCCGTACATCGTAGTTATTGTCGATGAGTTTGCCGACTTGATGATGGTTGTAGGTAAGAAAGTCGAAGAGCTTATCGCTCGGTTGGCGCAGAAAGCACGTGCAGCGGGTATCCATTTGATTCTTGCCACTCAACGCCCTTCTGTGGATGTCATCACAGGTCTAATTAAAGCCAACATTCCAACACGTGTGGCGTTTACGGTTTCAACGAAAACTGACTCGCGTACGATTCTAGACCAAGGTGGCGCAGAGTCGCTGTTGGGTATGGGTGATATGCTTTACTTACCGCCAGGCTCTAGTCATACAGTGCGTGTGCACGGTGCGTTTGCATCCGATGATGATGTTCATGCAGTGGTCAATAATTGGAAAGCGCGAGGCAAACCAAACTATATTGATGAGATCACTAATGGCGACCAAGGCCCAGAAGCACTACTTCCGGGTGAAAAGCCAGAAGGTGAGGAAGACATGGATCCACTGTTTGACCAAGTGGTAGAGCATGTTGTGCAGTCTCGTCGAGGATCTGTTTCAGGGGTTCAACGTCGATTTAAGATTGGTTATAACCGAGCTGCACGCATTGTTGAGCAACTGGAAGCACAAGGTATTGTTAGTGCACCAGGCCATAATGGTAACCGAGAGGTTCTTGCTCCGGCTCCTGGTCGTGAGATGAACTAGTCAATTAGGCCGTGATCATGATTGAAGCGCAAGCTATTACAGCTTGCGTTTTTTTTGTGTGCTCGCTGGCTAACATCGGTATCTTTGCAAATGAAAAATTGCGATCGGTATGGATGATACGGAGTCGAAATAGTGATTGAGGGTAGGCTAGAAGGTGCTGGTGGAACAGAAAGTCACGTATGAAAAAGGGCAATCGCGAGATTGCCCTTTGGAGATTACGCTTTCTCAGGTTTTACAAACTGAGAGATAACAACTGCGGCTAGAACAACAAGGTTCGCGGCAAAGATGACAACTAACCATTGCGGCATAGAAAGCGTTAAGAATTGCCAAACCACTTTGCTACAGTCGCCATAAGCTTCGAACATCCACGGTGCCCATTGGTTTAATGGCGCCCAGCTTGGGAACGTCACGAACAGGTCACATGTCGCGAATGGTGATGGATTGAATTGGTAGTCCACATGTTGGAGCGCAAGCTGAAGCCCTTTATAAGAAGAGGCTCCCCAAGCCGCAAGGCCCAACCAACGTACGAATGGATTATTCGGAGAAGTCAGACCGATGAGAGCCGCGCCACCCACACCAAGTAAAGCAACACGCTCATAAATACACATGACACATGGTGGTAAAAGCATGACGTGTTGGAAGAATAGGGCACATGCTTCAAAGAAGACGACTACAAGTAATAGCAGCAGCCAAGATAGGCGACTTCTTGAGAAGGTGTTGAGTAAAGAGAGAAGCTTCACAAAAGATTCCTTATTCGTAATAAAAAAGCTCTGATATATCAGAGCTTTTTATCTTGGAATAGTTTCACGATCAACTAAATTTTTTAGTGGCCGTTTGAAACCGTGCTACTAACTGCTTCTGCCGTGCTAGGTGAAATCCAACCTGCGTCGTAGAAGAACGCGGTCATTGGTTCAACGAAGAACATGATTCCTGCAAGGCCAACAATCGCCAATACCACAGTGTACGGTAGAGCCATAATAACCATGCGTCCATACGACAAGCGGATAAGTGGTGCCAGCGTAGATGTTAGTAGGAATAGGAAGGCTGCTTGGCCATTAGGTGTCGCCACTGAAGGTAGGTTAGTACCGGTGTTGATAGCGACGGCCAGTAGATCGAATTGGTCGCGAGTAATGATGCCTTGTACCAGCGCAGCTTTCACTTCGTTGATGTAGACCGTTCCAACGAATACGTTGTCTGACACCATCGACAGCAGGCCGTTTGCGACGTAGAACAGAGCAAGCTGTGTCCCTTTATCTTCTACGTGCAGAACCGCGTCAATAACAGGTTTAAACAGCTCTTGGTCAATGATTACTGCAACAATCGCAAAGAATACTGCAAGTAGCGCCGTGAAAGGCAGTGCTTCTTCGAATGCTTTCCCTAATGAGTGTTCTTCAATAACACCGGTAAATGCAGTAGCAAGGATAATAACGGACAGGCCAATTAAACCTACAGCCGCTAAGTGAAGGGCTAGGCCAACGATTAGCCATACTGCAATTGCACCTTGAATCCATAGCTTAGCAACATCTTGCTTAGTGCGGTTTTTACGCTCTTCAGTATCGAAATCGACTAAGATTTGACGAACGTTATCTGGAAGCTCAGCGCCGTAACCAAAGACTTTGAATTTTTCGACTAGCACACAAGTTGCTAGTCCACAGAAGAAAACAGGAACAGTGACTGGTGACATGCGAATGATGAACTCACCAAATAGCCAGCCAGCTTGATCTGCAATGATAAGGTTTTGAGGCTCACCCACCATTGTCATAACGCCACCAAGAGCTGTACCCACACCAGCATGCATCAGTAGTGAGCGTAGGAATGCACGGTAGTTTTCTAAATCATCGCGTGTTAGTTCAGATAGCTCACCATCGTGGGTGTGGTCATGTGCTGCTGATGACCCTTTTCCTGAGGCTACTTTGTGATAAATCGAGTAGAAACCAACCGCTACGCTAATGACAACCGCAATTACTGTTAGTGCATCTAGGAATGCTGACAAAAATGCTGCTGCAAAACAGAAAGCAACAGAGAGAATTGCTTTTGAACGGATACCTAGCAGTATCTTTGTGAAAATATAGAGAAGCAGCTGCTTCATGAAGTAGATGCCAGCAACCATAAAGATCAGTAGCAACAGAACTTCGATGTTCGCAACGAGTTCATGTTTTACTTGGTCGGCACTTGTCATCCCAATCGCGACAGCCTGAATCGCTAGTAAACCACCTGGTTGGAGTGGGTAACATTTTAGCGCCATAGCGAGAGTGAAGATAAATTCGATAACTAATAACCAACCAGCAACAAATGGGTTGATCAAAAAGAAAACAATAGGGTTGATAATTAGAAATGAAATGATGGCAACTTTGTACCAGTCTGGTGCTTTACCAAGAAAGTTCTTAATAAAAGCACTTCCGAGTGACATCGGCATGGGTAATACTCTTAATGTTGTTATAAATAGACACTATGAGTAGCTCGTATCCATTAATCAGAACTTTCTTGGGTAATGCTCTGATCCAACAGCGACTTAGAAAAACAACAACGATCCATGACGATTGTGGCCTTGCCAAGTCACTCCCTGAGAAAGACAAGCACTCTACTTCGACCGCAACTCTACTCTTCGCTTTTATTTAGTCAACAAGAAACTCATCCTTGGTATGAAAGATGGATGAATTTAGTCAAAAAACGCGATCTAAGTTGGGTAAATATCAAAGAAGAGTTGTGAAAAAGTTAACTTAATAGTTCGCAATGAATGAAAGTGCTGAAATTGACAATTTATGTATCTTATATGAATGAAGATGTTTGAAGTTAACTGAGAAAACATTTATGCCGTATAGAATAAGGAGTCATAACATATAAGCAGTTGCGAGACACTTGTACTACTAAAGTGTAAATTTATTGCGCTTCCTATCCCGGTTTAACTTGTTTAAATTGAGAAGATGATTAGAGTATTAACTCTAAATGTTACTTGTGGCGAGTTTTATATCAGTAGGTTTCCGAAGTGGTGAAACTAGTGGTATGATGAGTGCTATCTAATTAAAAATAAAACTGGAAAGTACTTAATGGTCATTAAGGCAAAAAGCCCAGCAGGATTTGCAGAAAAATACATTATCGAAAGCATTTGGAATGGCCGATTCCCTCCAGGTTCTATTTTACCAGCAGAACGTGAATTATCAGAATTAATAGGTGTTACGCGCACAACTCTACGTGAAGTTTTACAGCGTCTAGCGCGTGATGGTTGGTTGACGATCCAGCACGGTAAGCCGACGAAAGTAAACCAATTCATGGAAACTTCGGGTCTACACATCCTAGATACTCTTATGACGTTAGACGCGGATAATGCGACAACAATTGTTGAAGATTTGCTTGCAGCACGTACAAGTATCAGTCCTATTTTTATGCGTTACGCATTTAAGGCAAACAAAGAAGCTTCAGAAAGAACAATTGCAAATGTGATTGAATCTTGTGAATCGCTATTAAATGCTGAGAGCTGGGACGTATTTATCGAATCATCTCCTTACGCTGAAAAGCTTCGCCAACACATAAAAGATGATGGTGAAAAAGATGAAGAAAAGCGCCAAAGTAATCTAATTGCGAAAACATTTAATTATTATGATTACATGTTGTTCCAGCGTTTGGCATTCCATTCTGGTAACCAGATATATGGATTAATTTTCAATGGTTTGAGAAAGTTATATGACCGAGTAGGTAGCTATTATTTCTCTAATCCAGAAGCTCGTAAGTTAGCATTGGATTTCTACCGCCAACTATTGGATATCTGTGAAACAGGAAGTCGTGATCAAATACCACTAGCGGTTCGTCACTATGGTTTAGGTAGTGCACAAATCTGGAATCAGATGAAGACGACACTGCCAACAAACTTTACTGAAGATGACAGTTAATTCGATTCAGAACAAAAAAACCGGCTACCGCCGGTTTTTTTATGCCTAAAGACTGGCGTTTTAGAGGTCTTCGTAACCGCCTGCACCTTTAAACCAAGTGGTTAGGTGCGTTTTAAGATCTTTGAGCTCGTCAGGGCCAATAAGTGCTAAGCCTAAATCTTCTGCTCGTGTGATGTCATTATGGCGTAAAGGGCGGAAGCTCACCAACATTGCCCTTGCCTGAAGTCCTCCTAGAAGATCGCGAAGTGATTCAAGCTTGTACAAGGTGTCATCACCGTCGTCACGCATACCTTTGGTCTTACATTCGATAATGTGTAGCTTGTTGTTCACTACCGATGCTACATCAAGCTCGTTGCGTACTTCACGTTCTCCAAGTTGGCGATATACCTGTACATTCAAAGAGCGGTCTTGAATCGTTGGCATTGTGTCCTGTATCTGCTTCACAGTGCTATGCACAAGAGTTTCTAGCCATTCACCGTTGGAGAAGCGGCGCGCATCCTCATTGGCGAAGGTTAGCACTCCATCGCTGTAAGTCGCAATCTCGGCTTTGACTAAATCATCCAACAGCATGTTGAGTTCACGATAACCTTGCTGCTTCTCTGATAGCTCAACGTCTAACTTTTGCTCTTTACGACACGTGGTCGCAAGATAGTTTAGCGTCGCTAGGCCAGGACCCAGCTCTAGTGCATTACTTGCCCAGCGCTCGCCAAGTTCGTATAGAGTTTGATCAAGTTGAGGAGGTAGCTCGTGCTCATTGAATTCACCGCGCGCACCAAAAACGGTTAGGTAGTCGGATATGGTGATGCGATCTTGAACTTGGGTATCTTCCTGTCCATCTGGGTATAGCCAGCAAAGACGGTCGCTGTTTGGTTCAACAACAAAAATTGGCCAATGGTAGGTGCGGAACACTTCGTATACAGACAATAAGCGATGGCGTAAACCACAGCTGGCATTTAGCTTAACGTCTTCACCACGCGCTTTTAAATCTTCAGCAAGTTTGCGAATTGACTGTTTGATGATCGAGGTGTTCACTGCCGTAGGAATTTCGAAAAACTCGGAGGTAATGTCACGCTGAGCTAACACGGAATGGAGTCTTACATACATTGACTCTTGAGTGGCATCACCAATGAATACGATGTGTTTGCTGATGGTACGATTGTCGAGTAGGGGGGTGACTAATCGAATTGGATCTTGGTCGATGATACCGACATGAACAGCCATAAATCTTCCTCATGTTCGGCTCGCGAAAAGGGAAATTGGGAAAAGGTGCGCGAACCATAAATAGGATATAACGCCGTGCCAGACAAAAAACAAGGGCGCCTCAGAAATAAAGGCGCCCTTAGTCAGAGTTTTACGTTAGGTTGACAGTGAGTTTACGCTCACTAGCAAAACCTTAAAGTTTGAAGCGGTGTACTAACTCACCTTGTTGGTTGGCAAGTTGGGTCAGGCTTTCATTGGTGCTAGCAATTTGCGACATTGCTTGGTAACTCGCGTCTGCGATGAGGTTAATCTCCTCGATGTTACGTGCTATTTCAGTCGTTGTTTCGCTTTGCTCACCTGCCGCCTGTGAGATATGAGTACTCATATGACTGATTTCTAGAATCAGAGCTTGTATCTCTTCCATTGCGCTATTGGCGTTAGATGCTTGTTCTACCGACAGTTCCATATCACTCATACAGCTTTCAATGACGTTGTTCGCTGCCGTTGAGCTGCTTTGTAAGTTGCTGATCATATTCTCGATTTCAGATGTTGATTCTGTCGTCTTTTGAGCAAGTACACGAACTTCATCTGCTACCACAGCAAAGCCACGTCCTTGTTCACCGGCACGAGCAGCTTCAATGGCAGCGTTCAGTGCAAGTAGGTTTGTTTGTTCAGCAATGCTGCGAATCACATCTAGAATTGATCCGATCTGGCTACTCATTTTGCGCAGTTCACTCACTGCTTCAACGGATTCGGTTAGTCGAACTTCAAGCTGGTTAATGGTCGAAATGTTGGTGCTCATAATCTGACGTCCAGACTCTGATGCGGTTTCAACCTGTTTGACCATCTGCTGTGAACTTTGTGCACTTTGAGCAACTTCTTGTACAGAATGAGACATCTCTGTCATTGCTGTTGCTACATTGGCTGTTTGTTCGCGCTGGGTACTCAATTGAGCTTGTGCGCTAGAGGACGTGCTTTGGTTTGAATTCGCTGTGCTGGTTAGATCATCTGACGCGTCGTTAAGTTTAACTAAGATGTTATGCAGGTTATCTGCAAGTGAATTGATGTGGCCACTTACTCGACTAAACTCGTTGTTGTATCGGATATCGATACGTTGAGTCATATCCCCTTCGGTTAGGCTTTCTAGTGTCTTCAAAATACGAGTGAGTGGTTCACGAACACTATGTGCAATGTGATATCCGATGCCCGCTGCAAACAACACGACAATCGCACCGATAACAATCGCTTTCACTACGCCTTGGTCATAAACTTCCCCAGCTTCTGCAAGTGATTGATTCAATCCTTCTGTCGCTACGGTGTTGAATGAGTCTAAGATAGACATAGCCGTATCAACCTCAACAGCGAGGTTACCAATGTTCTCATACAACGCTTGTTTGGCCAGCAAGTAGCTATTGTGTTGATCAAGTACGCCGCCTTTTTTACCCACATCGCGGGTAAATTGCTGTACGGACTCATCAAACACTTCTTTCAATTCAGGCATTTGAGCTGAAAGGCCACGGTACGCGTAATTTAAATGAGTCACGGCTTTTTTGTTTTTGGCTACAGCTTTGTTGACCAGCTCAACATTCGAGCTTGCAAGCGCATCGGATGTGATCACTTCTGCGTCTTTTAGCTTGATAAAGTAACTCTTTGCCATGACTTTCACTGAGATGCTGCTTTGGTCATCGACGTATTCTTTCATACCAGTGCTTAACTCAGAATGCAGACGCTGGAAGTTACGCGTAGACTTTTGAACTTTCTCTTGAGCGGCAAACATCGCTTCGTAGTTGTTCATTGCATCCTCTGCTTCGGCAAAGTAGCGCTGCTCCATTTCTTGAAGCAAGGTAATGTTTTCTGCCAGCTGCGGATTGTTTGCACTGGAAGTTTGTAGCTGCGCAAACGTTGCGGCAAATTGCTCTTTTGCGCTGGCAAATTCTTCACGCATTTCCGCCATACGTTCGGTACTTTGCGTAGTCAAAAAGTCTTTAAAAGATTTGTCTGCTGACAGCAGTTGAACTGCAGTTTGGTTAGATATTGATACTAACGGAAGTGAAACCTTAGATACCGACTCAAAGTTTGAATGGATCTGGCTCATGCCTCCCATCATAATACTGGTCATAATTGCGAACATTATGATGATCAGTGTGAAGCCGGCGTACATACGCCTAATCACTGAACCCTTCATATACTCTCTCCCTAGAAAACACAAAGACAAATTCGTCTTATAAAATTAACAAAATAGTCATTATTGTATTGAGAGTGAGAGACGCATTTTATGACGCACAATACAAATTTTACTTCGAATATTAGGGTATTGTGATAAATGTTAAGTGAACACTGTTTTTATTGAGCTTTGTTCCAGCTTGGAGCATACTGAAGCTAACGCATATAAAGACGAGTAGACGGAGTACTCAATGGCTGAAGAAACCATTTTTAGCAAAATTATAAATAAAGAAATCCCTGCCGATGTGGTGTATCAAGATGATTTAGTCACCGCATTTCGTGACATCAACCCTAGAGCTCCAATCCATGTGCTGATTATTCCAAATAAACTAATACCAACAGCTAACGATATCGAAGTTGAAGACGAGTTGACCATGGGGCGTATGTTCACTGTGGCGAAAAAGATTGCTAAAGATGAAGGTATTGCAGACGACGGGTACCGTTTGATCATGAACTGTAATTCACACGGTGGTCAAGAGGTATACCACATTCACATGCACTTAGTCGGCGGCCGACCTCTTGGTCCGCTGTTAATGAGCTAATCAGGGTGGCTGGTTAATGTAAACTAACACCGAGTTGTGTTGTCCAACTCGGTGTTTTGGTTTTCCGGCACTACAGTCTTTAATTAGATACTGTATCTCGGTGGAATATCAGCCAATATGCTCAAACAATGCACGTTTAGAACAATAGTATGTTTACAACAATGGAGTACGAAGTGAAACGACCAATTCGGATCACAATCGTAACGTCTGCGGTAATGCTTCTTTCAGCCTGTGCAAATTTGTCGGCTGGAAATTTATTTAGTCACTACAGCGCCCAAAATAATGGCGTTTATTCTGCGGTTAAGTCGGGTCAGTATGATGAAGCGGAGCAAAAGCTCCCTGAGTATATCGCAGGTGATATCTTAGACAATATGGAAAAAGGGCGTGTTTATTTTCTCAATGAGCATTACCCACAAAGCAAATCTAGCTTAGAACTGAGTGATTCAGCCGTTCGTGTTCAGCAAGATAAAGCGGTGATCTCGGTCAGCGATACAGCGACCAGTGTGGGCTCTATTGCTGTTAATGATAATCTCAACACCTATAGCCCTGCCGATTACGAGCTCGGCTTTTTGCATCTTTATCTGGGGCTGAACTATCTTCAAAGTAACAGCTTAGAAGGGGCGCTCGTCGAGATGCGAAGAGCGAACCAAGTGCAGGAAAGGGCAAGGAAAGATCGCGAACGCGAATTAGAGTCCGCCCAGGCGAGCTTGAAGAAGCAAGGGGTATCTCCAAATTTGGGGAGTGTACTTTCCAATTACCCAGATGCAGGCAAAACGCTGCAAGCGGTTCAAAATGGGTATTTGTTGTATCTATCAGCTTTGCTATACGAAACTTCTAACGATCTAAATAGTGCATATGTGGATTATCGTCGAGCGTTGGCTGTCGAACCAGATAACGCAGAAATCATTGATGGAACGATGCGTGTTGCTAAGCGCTTGGGGATGAACCAAGATCTTGAAAAGCTTAAGAAGCGATACGGAGACGTTAACTCTCTGGACTCTGGCAAGAGCCGAGTCATAGTGATTGATGAGCAGGGCGTTGTAGAAGCCTTGAGTGCTTGGAAGCTATCTCTACCGGTATATGACAGTCGCGGTGATGGTGCATTGTATTCTTTAGCATTGCCTTACTATCGCTCTGATGCAAGTGAAAGGTTTAGAGAGTTACAGCTTAACGATGATGCGCTTTCTTCAGATCAGTTGACCAACGTAAATTTGATGGCTCAGCGAGATCTTTCTGAAAGAATGCCGACCATAGTAATAAGGCAAACTCTACGTGTATTGGCAAAGGATCAGATGCGTAAAGAGACAGCGAAAGGCGACGATGTAGGTAACTTGCTGTTCAATGTTTGGAATACATTGACTGAGCAAGCCGATACGCGTAGCTGGCAAACATTACCTGGCAAAGTGTATAGCGCAAGCGCGCAAGTGAATGCGGGCGAGCAAACCCTCAATGTTGACGGAAAGGATTACACGTTCAACGTTGAGCAAAATAGAACGGTATTAGTTTGGGTTTCAAGACAAGGAAATAACTCTACTGTTTGGCATAAACAATTAGGAAAATTGTAATGAAAAAGTGGTTATTTGCTGCATTGATTGCAGTTCTCGTGGTGGGGTGTTCGAGTAACACGGCCGGTTTACGTGTCGATGGCGCTTCGCAGAATGTGCTGTTTGGCGACAATGTTCTAGGCTCTCGCTTAGTTATTGACGATATTGCGACGACAGAAGTCGATGGACACGCACGTGGCGTTGTTAGGCTCGTCAGTGAATACAATGGCGATCAACACATCCAGTACCGTTTTTACTGGTATGACGAAGATGGTCTAGAGGTTAACAATAAACTCAGCCCATGGCGTCAAACGGTGGTACGTGGTAAAGAGAGCTTCTCTATCTCAGAAGTGTCAGTTAACCCGAACGGTAAACAGTTTCGTGTGCAAATTCGCGAAGCGGATTAATCCAAGTGAAAAGTTTGAGACGGTTAGTTCTTCGCTATTTCTGATGGTATGAATTAGCCGTTAATGAATACGGTTGTCGGAAAAACAACCGAAAATATCGAAAGTAAAAGTTATAAGCCCAGAATACGGGTAAATAAGGAACAGGTATGAAAAAGAGTGTAATTGCACTATTAGGTCTTGCGGTCATTTTAGGCGGTTGTTCAAACAAGGTGAGCTATGGCGACGCTCAAGCTGTAGAAACTACAACGATTGATTTCGGTTCAACAGACCTTCAAAAGATTGCAGGTGAAATGGTTGATAGCATGATGATGTCGGGTTCAGTGGCAGCAATCACGAAAGACTCTCGCCCAATCGTATTTGTTGAGCGTATCAAAAACAAAACCAGCGAACACATCGATACAGAGTCGATCACTGATACAGTGAGCACTAAAATGCTTAACTCTGGCAAGTTCCGTTTCGTTGATATGGATCGTGTAGAGTCAGTGCGTGAGCAGTTGAACTTCCAAAACAACGATGAGCTAGTGAATCAAAGCACGGCGATTCAGTTTGGTAAGATGGTTGGCGCACAGTACATGCTCTACGGCAACCTATCTAGCATCGTGAAGAATGCAGGTAGTGATAAAGATGTGTACTACAAAATGACGATGCGCTTGATGGATCTCGAAACTGGCCTAATCGAGTGGGCTGATGAGACAGAGATTCGTAAGCAAGAGTCTAAGAGCCTATTAGGTCTGTAATGAACTAAGTTGGAGAGGTGATGTATGGCAAGGATGTCGTGGCATGAAGCGTGTCAGTTAGATTCATCGTTATTGTCTTTAGATCACTTCTTCAAAGTTCCCCCAAGTTATGCGCAAACCCTAACTGGGGGATTAACTAATCGCTGTTGGAAAGTTGTATTACCCAACGGTGATAGCTATGTTTGGCGTCCTAATACTCCTATCACAAAAGCCTTTTCAATTTCTCGCTTCCAAGAGTATCAAATCCTTTCTGCTATAGAGTCCTCTTCTGTGGGGCCTAAACCGATAACAGTAAATGAACATGGCTTGCTGGTAGAGTGGATAGAAGGGGAATCTTTGACCGATTCCCTGGCATTCGACGACCTGCTAAAAATGCTGCTCAAAGTGCATCAACTAGATACATCTCGCGTACCCGTTGCTCCTTTCAGTTATACAGCCCGAGTTGACCACTATTGGCTGCAAATCAAAAAAGAGCTTAAAACAGAAAGCTATCAATCCCTTTACCAGCGCTGGCGAAGTGCACCGAATTTGGCTGATGTTGGAAAGGTTTTATGTCATTTTGATTTAGCTGGCTACAACATGGTAAAGACGGAAATGGGCAACCGCGTGATTGATTGGGAGTATGCATCCATCGCTGACCCGCGGCTTGATCTGACACTGAGTATTATGGTGTTTGAAGAAAAGCCATTAGAAGCCGTGTACCGTTATTGCCAACTCGGTGAAGTAGAGGGAGTCGATGATTGGGCAGAAGGGGTGCTTGCATGGCAGCCTCGGACGATGATGATGGCAATGTTATGGTACCTACTGGCTTATCAATTGTGGGGTGAAGCAGAGTATTTAGAGCAGGCAGAACTGCTTAAATCGCAACTCACCGTCGATGATGCTCCGCCTCAAGAATAGTCGCACTGGACAAATACCTCGCACTTACGCTGAATATTTCATCAATTCATCTGTCGGCAGCAATCAACAGTGATAATCGGATCACTGTTTGGCGCTGTCGCTAGGCTTATTGTGTAATGATTCCTTTAAAACCATAAAGTTCGTGGTAGATTATCCAAAAAGCGGGGAAAGTTATTATGATTATTTATTTGCATGGTTTTGACTCAACAAGCCCTGGCAACCACGAGAAGATTTTACAGTTACAGTTTATTGATGACGATGTGCGTTTCGTGAACTACAGTACCTTACACCCTAAGCACGATATGCAGCATTTATTGAAAGAAGTGCATAAGCTGATTGAACAGTCGGATGATAAACAGCCTATCATTTGTGGTGTAGGCCTTGGTGGTTATTGGTCAGAGCGCATTGGATTTTTATGCGGGATAAAGCAAGTCATCTTTAATCCTAATTTGCACCCAGAGCGAACAATGGAAGGTCGAATCGATAGGCCTGAAGAGTATGAAGACATCGCGACAAAATGCGTGTCGGAATTCAGGACGAAAAATAAAGGCCGATGCTTAGTGATTTTGTCGAAAGAAGATGAAATTCATGATAACGGTAAGTCGGCGTCTGAATTGGAAGACTACTACGATATCGTTTGGGACGAAACGCAAGCACACAAGTTTAAAAAGATTTCTCAGCATTTACAGGCAATGAAAGCCTTTAAACAAGCTTAAAGGCGAGTAATTCAGAACAAAAAAGCGACATACGAAAGTATGTCGCTTTTTTATTAGGCATATCGACAAAAATACTAACGAATTGGCTGTATTCAGGAGTTGCGAAGCGGCTTAACCCCTATATAATGAGTGGGCTATAAAAAAATTGACAAATATCAAAAAAAATTGAGAGCGAGTACTAAACTTGCCCATTTATTGCGGTTCATCCCGTATTTGTGTCCAGTAACTGAGGTTTTCAATAGCTGTTTTCCCAAAAGCTAGGATTGCCTTCATAAACCGCATTGCGGTGATCTCTCTACCCGAGTAAACAAGCGAATTCTATCGGGACGCTACGGCGGCTCGAATCATAATTATTCAAACTTTTAGAGGATGTTATCGTGACGCGAATTATTGTCGTAGGCGGTGGTGCTGGTGGGCTAGAGCTAGCCACGAAGCTGGGCCGAACCCTAGGCCGCAAGAAGCGAGCTAAAATCACACTGGTTGACCGTAAAGCTAGCCATCTATGGAAGCCTTTGCTGCATGAAGTAGCGACGGGATCACTGGACGAAGGTGTTGATGCATTGAGTTATCGAGCTCACGCTAAGAATCATCACTTTGATTTCCAAATGGGTGGTTTAGAAGACATCGATCGTGAACGTAAAACGATCAAACTTCACGAATTAAAAGACGAACATGGCGAACTGTTAATGCCGACGCGCGAGCTTGAGTACGACATTCTCGTTATGGCTATCGGTTCAACATCAAATGATTTTAATACCCCAGGTGTTCGTGACCACTGTATTTTCCTAGATAGCCCTGAACAGGCTCACCGTTTCCGCACTGAAATGAACAATGAGTTCCTAAAGCTACACGCTAAGAACGGACAAGGCAGTGTAGATATAGCTATTGTAGGTGCTGGTGCAACCGGCGTAGAGCTCTCTGCCGAACTTCACAATGCGGTTAAAGAGCTACGTACGTATGGCTTTGGTGATCTAGATTCAAGTAAGCTGAACGTGAACCTTGTAGAAGCGGGTGAACGTATTCTTCCTGCTCTTCCTCCACGTATTTCGGGCGCTGCTCATCAAGAATTAACCAAGCTAGGCGTTAACGTTCGTACTGCGACAATGGTGACAGAAGCGGACGAGCACGGTCTGGTTACTAAAGATGGCGAGAAAATTCCTGCTCAAATCATGGTTTGGGCGGCCGGTATCAAAGCACCTGATTTTATTAAAGACATCGCAGGTCTTGAAACGAACCGGATCAACCAGCTTGTTGTGAAAGATACGCTACAAACAACCCGTGACGATGATATCTTCGTCATCGGTGACTTGGCGCAATGTACTCAAGAAGACGGTTCATTTGTACCTCCACGAGCTCAAGCTGCACACCAAATGGCAAGTTGTGCATTTTCGAATATCGTCGCTAAGCTTAACGGTCGCGACCTGAAGGCGTATGTATACAAAGACAAAGGTTCTTTAGTGTCATTAAGCCGTTTCTCTACCGTCGGTAGCCTGATGGGTAACTTGACCAAAGGTTCGATGATGGTCGAAGGTAGAATTGCACGTGTGGTGTATATCTCGCTCTATCGATTACACCAGATGGCGCTTCACGGCATGTTTAAGACAGCGCTGATTATCCTGATGGGCAGGATCAACCGAGTCTTGAGACCGAACTTGAAACTGCACTAAGATAGATCACAATGGGCTCCAATCGGAGCCCATTGATTTTAAAGGAGCAGCTCTCAATCAAACATGCTGTGTTGGTCGCTTTTTGAGGCGGCCTTAATCCTAGGGGAGAATCGAAAACACTAATCCTGCTTTGGGCTTTCCATCATAGATAAATCGATTTTGGGCTAGCGCTTCTTGTTTTGCACCACAACTTAATGCGAGTCGATGGCTAGGTAGGTTATCCGGGTCACAGACAATCTCAACTCGAGTGAGTTTTAGTTGTTCGAAGCAAAAGCTCGCCAGTGCGTTGACGCCTTCTTTAGCATACCCGTTGTGCTGATACTCATCGGCAATCCAATAGCCCACACTCGCCATATTGAATGTGTGGTACAACTCATTAATCGCCACCATACCCACTAACGTATCCTCATCGCGTCGATACAAACCAAAACCATAGGCTTGGCCTTTAACCCAGTTGAGTTTGTTAGCGAGCAAGAAGCGCTCTGCATCTTTTGCTGTGAACTCGGAGGAGCACCAATCAATCCACTGATGAAGAGTAGCAGAATGGCGAATGATGGCGCTGAAGTTAGCAGCTTCATCTGGGCTGATTAGTTTTAACGTCAGTCGTGGTGAGATAATCGTGTAATCAGGGCTCATAGCGATTGGTTTTGGCAAGCGGAACTAAAAACGCCCTCGTAAGAGGGCGTAGAAACTTATTGTTGCTCTTCGACACGGCGAACTTGAATTATCATTCCAAGTAGCGGGTGATCTAAGTAGTGAGTTTCAGTGCTTCGCATACGACGCTTTTGCTCCATACGGTAACTTTTTAAGAACTCTTCCACTTTTACAGTCGGCGTAACATCTTCCATATTGCCGGCTACAACGGTTGCCTCTTCTTCTACGAGGTCACCGGATACTTCTAGAGGTTTTTCCTCGAGCTTAACTTCGCGTACGCTTGGCTTTTTGATATCCAGTTGGGTTTCAGCGTATAGGTAATGCTGAACGTAAATCTGCAGCTTACCATCCAACTCATACAAGGGCTGAGGAATACTCTCTTCGACCACTCCTTCTACTGGAGAAGCATCAACGTCGGAGACTTTTTCAGAACCATCTGCGTTGAATTTCGCTGAGTAATCTTTACCTGCTTGGATATGGAAAACAGGTGCTGCTCTTTTTCCTTCATCACCTTGGCGCCAAGCTTTATGCAGCAATACTTTGAAGCCAGCATGATCACGCAGAGATTGCGCTTGCTCAGTGAGTTCATACTTTGAGTAATCAAGCATTTTTACGCCTTTCTCTTGGCGATAACTGGCATCAGCGAAGCTTCCAACACGTTCCAAGTCGATTTCAGGCAGCGTATTTGGCCATGACTCGCTGGTCTTTTCTGCATCAACTGCACGCTCAAAAATGATCACTTCTATATCAAATTGTCTTTGTGCCAAGCTCGGCATGGAGACTAATAAGAGCAGTAGTGGGATCAACTTTTTCATTCTGACTCCGTCAATTGGGGCTAACCCATTAATAATGAATATATTCTACGCTTTTGGAAGCAAGTTTTGTTGAAATTCTGACAGCATATCCGCTACAAATTGGATTCTCTTGCGTCTGTCTACTAATGGTACAGTAAACTTGAACTTCGTTGGGCCTTCCATAGAGAATTTTTGTGGCTGTGATTGTAATAGTTTAACCAAAAACATCGGGTTAATGTCAGCATCAGGATAGAACTCGATGTAACCCCCTTTGTCATGTGCCTCAATTTTCTTCACCTTCAGTGCAGCGGCATCGATTTTCAGAGTCGCTATTGAGAGTAAGTTTTTGGTGGCGTCTGGTAATGAACCGAAACGATCAATCAGTTCCACTTTTAGCTCAGCCAGCTCTTCTTGGCTGGTCACACTAGCGATTTGCTTGTACATCGACAATCGAGTATTAACGTCTGGGATGTAATCGTCCGGTAGTAGGGCAGGGAGTCGCATTTCGACTTCGGTTTGCTCTCTGAGTAGCTCATCCAAAGAGGGTTCTTTGCCTTCTTTTAGCGCTTCGACTGCTTGCTCTAGCATTTCCATATATAAGGTAAAGCCGACCGACTGAATTTGGCCGCTTTGCTCATCACCCAGCAGCTCACCAGCACCACGAATTTCTAAGTCGTGGGTCGCTAGGGTAAAGCCCGCACCTAAGTCCTCTAAAGAAGCAATCGCATCTAAACGCTTAATGGCATCTTTCGTCATTGCTTTAGGGTGTGGCGTCAGAAGATATGCGTACGCTTGGTGGTGTGAACGGCCTACACGTCCTCTCAATTGATGAAGCTGAGCAAGCCCTAAGTTGTCCGCTCTATCCATGATGATGGTGTTCGCTGTCGGAACGTCGATGCCTGTTTCAATAATTGTGGTACAAACTAACAGGTTAAAGCGCTGGTGGTAGAAGTCGTTCATGACTTTTTCCAATTCACGCTCCCGCATCTGTCCGTGCGCAGTGGTAATACGAGCTTCTGGAATGAGCTTTTCTAGATCGGCAGCGACCTTATCGATGGTTTCAACTTGGTTGTGCAAGAAGTACACCTGACCACCGCGCATGATCTCACGCAGAACCGCTTCTCGAATAACGCTGTCTTCGCTTTGGCGAACAAAGGTCTTGATGGCTAATCGACGAGCGGGTGGAGTAGCGATGATCGATAAGTCTCGCATGCCACTCATTGCCATATTCAGTGTTCTTGGAATTGGGGTTGCGGTGAGGGTGAGGATGTCGACGTCCGCACGCATAGCCTTGACTTTTTCTTTCTGACGGACGCCAAATCGGTGCTCTTCATCGACAATCAGTAAACCAAGATCTTTGAACTTCAAATCATTTGAAAGTAGTTTGTGTGTACCTACCAAGATATCGACTTTGCCGTCTTCTACGTCTTGTATGATCTGTTTTTGCTCTTTGGCTGATTTAAAACGAGATAGCACTTCCACTCTGATGGGAAGGTTGGCAAAACGATCGCGGAAGTTTTCAAAGTGCTGTTGGGCAAGCAGGGTTGTCGGAACTAACACCGCTACCTGTTTACCATTATCTGTACTCACAAATGCAGCACGCATTGCGACTTCTGTTTTGCCAAAACCCACGTCGCCACAGACAAGTCGATCCATTGCTTTTGCTTGGCACATGTCTGAAAGTACGGCGTTAATCGCCATGTTTTGATCGTCGGTTTCTTCAAATGGGAAACCGGATTTGAAAGTAGCGTACTGCCCTCTGTCGAGGGCGAATTTATAGCCTGGTTTTAACTCTCGTTTGGCGTAGACATCTAGTAGCTCTGCCGCCACATCTCTTACTTTCTCTGCCGCTTTACGACGAGCCTTCGCCCAAGCCTCGCCGCCGAGTTTATGAAGTGGTGCCGATTCTTCTGCGCCACCGGAATAGCGACTTATCAAGTTAAGTGAGGCTACGGGTACATAGAGTTTCGCGTCGTTTTGATACTCGAGGGTAACGAATTCGGTTGTCATCCCACCTGCTTCGAGTGTTTGTAACCCAATATAACGGCCAATACCGTGGTCGATATGAACCACAGGTTGTCCGGTGGTTAATTCAGCTAGGTTGCGAATTACCGCATCGCTATTGGTGACTTTGCGGTCTTTTCGTCTGCGCTGAATGACGCGATCACCAAGTAAGTCACTTTCACAAATAAAGGCGAGGTTTTCGCCTTGGTGAATAAAGCCGTGTTCTGATGCGCCTAGTACGAGAGTAAACTTGTCGTTGCCTGAGATAGCGGCGCAAAGGTCAGTGACTTCATTTGGACGCAGTTTGATGCCTTGCAGCAATTCTAATAAAGCTTCACGGCGGCCTTCTGACTCGACCGAGAAGACGATTTTTCCGTTATGCGCTTCGCTGAACTTACGCAGCAGCGCGAGCGGTTCTTTGTTTTGATTCTGTACTGAAAGCTCAGGTAGAGATTCGACCTGTGCGTTGACTCGGCCTTGCTTCTCATTGATTGAATCAACGGCTAAAACAGCTTGAGGTAGCGCTTTGAACTGGCTAAATAGTTCGTCTTTCTTCATCCATAATTCGTTAGGTGGAAGAAGAGGTCTTAGGGGATCGACTTTGCGCTGATCGTAGCGATACTCAGCGTCATTTAGGAAGGTGTCAATGGCGGTTTCCAGATCGCCAATTGTGATCAGTTGACTATCAGGTGCAATGTAGTCAAACAGTGTCTCAGTTTTTTCAAAAAACAGTGGTTGCCAGTATTCAATACCTGCTGGCCAAGTTCCTTTTGAGACTTGCATGTAAACCGATTCGGGCTCTCTACGCGCATCAAAGCGTTGACGCCAGCGAATACGAAAATCTTCAATTGCCGATTCGGTGGTTGGGAACTCATGCGCCGGGAGCAGGCGGATCTCTTGAATGTCCTCGATCGAACGCTGGTTCTCTGGGTCAAAGGTACGAATCGTATCGATTTCGTCGTCGAAAAAATCAATGCGATACGGGTCGTTACTGCCCATAGGGAACAGATCGAGTATCGATCCACGGCTCGCATACTCGCCTGGGCCAAATACTTGGTCAACGTGACGGTAGCCGGAGTTCTCTAACTGGATACGAAGTTTTTCCAATGAGAATAAATCACCTGTTTTGACCATCAAAGTGTGTTGCATTAAATAGTCGCGAGGTGATTGACGCTGTAAAAGTGTACCGACAGGAATAATCGTGATGCCACTTGTCTGCGTAGGCAATTGATAAAGTCGAGCAATACGGTCAGAAATGATTTCCTGATGTGGCGAGAAGTTATCATAAGGCAGCGTCTCCCAGTCAGGGAACAGCGCGACTTCTTCGTTGGTAAATTGCTCGATCTCTTGCAGTAGTTTTAGAGCGGTTTGTGGATCAGGTACCGCTAGTAGGGTATGGCTATTGTGTTGCTTTGCCAGTTCTGCAACGGCAAGTGCCAAGCTGGCCCCTTTCAGGTTACCGACATGTTTTTTGTCTCCGGCGCCAGTTGGTAGCGCCAGAGATAATAGAGTGGGTGTTGTCATAATCTTGTTTAGCTGTCTCTATTGAGCGAACGTTGACGCAGTAGTTTTTGTTGTTGGTGAAGTGCAGCCTTAATCAGCAGGTCTTGGTCGCTGTCTCTGAGTAACGTGTATTTCACGTGCACGAGGTGGCCACTGTCTTCTTGTTGGCAGTCTGTGACTTCTCCGTAGCAATAGATGGCCGCAGGCGGGTACTCCAAAAACAATTTGGCGCGAACGTTTGTGCCTTTTGACACGGCTTGCTCTGAAGCAAAAGTGAATTGACTGGCTCCGAACGACTTGGTTTTACAGCGAAAGCGCTCATAGTCTTGCTGAGAAAGCATAAACGAAAGCAGCAAGTTAAGCTTTGAGTTCTGAGTGTCTAGCAGTTGAATCACATGCTTAAAGTCGCTGTTTTTCAATTCAGCTCTAGCTTGGTCGTTGATTAGGTCGAGTTGGCTGAACTCGCTAGCGACAATAAAAGGCGCAGGAATTTCAGCTTCGAATTGTTCTTTAGAAGGAAGGCTGAATCCATCACCCAATGGTTCTACATTGGCGTTCATTTGATGATGAACGGTAAAAAACTCTTGATCTGACATAGACATCTTCCTTGTAAAAAGTAGTTGTTATATCTGCCTCTTTCGCAAGACAAAAATAACAAGTGATCTTGTGATTATCGCCATACTTGCGAACTTATCAAGGTATCGGAGGACTAATGGTGTAAATAAATACAGTATTTGGGCTAGTTATAGCGTATTGAACCTTATAATTAGCAAAATAGGGCTACAACCTTCCGATGTTAATCGTTAGAGTATGAGCCATAACTTTTTCTTGGTTTTTAATATGTTTCATCCAATTTCGGCCTTTATCGGATTGCGTTACTTACGAGGACGCTCGGGCGATAGGTTCAGTCGATTTGTGTCTTATATGTCTACCGCCGGTATTACGATTGGGGTGATGTCTCTCATCACGGTGTTGTCGGTAATGAACGGTTTTGAAGCACAGCTTAAGAGCAAAATTTTAGGCGTATTACCTCAAGCGGTGATCTCGGACGAAAGTGGCAAAACGGCTTATACCGAAGTTGCCCCTGATTTTATTCAAGCTCTGTCAAATAAACCTGCAGAGCCGATTGTGCGCAGTGAAGCGGTCATCCAAAGTGCTTCTCAACTTGCAGCTGGTTATCTGGTTGGGATCGAACCTGGCGACGATGATCCAATTGGGCAACACCTTATTGCGGGTTACCTGCCTGACCTCCAACCTAGCCGTTATCGCGTATTTCTTGGTCATACTTTGGCGCGTTCACTGAATGTTTCGATGGGAGATAAGGTTCGTTTAATGGTGACCAGTGCTAGCCAATATACTCCTCTTGGGCGTATTCCAAGCCAGCGCAACTTTACCGTAGCGGGTATTTTCAATACGGGTTCTGATGTCGATGGGCAACTCATGATCACTCATATTGGTGATGCGGGACGTTTGCTGCGTTATTCCAAAGAGTCTATTTCTGGCTGGCGTCTATTTTTTGATGACCCATTTGTGGTTGGTGAACTGTCGCAACAGCCTTTACCTACGGGCTGGGAATGGAGTGACTGGCGTGACCAACGCGGTGAGTTGTTCCAAGCCGTCAGAATGGAAAAAAACATGATGGGGTTGATGCTGGGGCTGATTGTTGGTGTCGCAGCATTCAATATCATTTCAGCCTTGATAATGGTGGTGATGGAGAAGCAATCAGAAGTGGCGATATTAAAAACGCAAGGTATGACTAACAATCAAATACTTTCTATTTTCATGGTGCAGGGTGCGAGTAGTGGCATTATAGGTGCCGTGGTTGGTGGTGGACTTGGTATCTTGCTGGCCACTAACCTTAATACGCTGCTTGAAAGTATGGGGGTCGCGCTATTTTCAGTAGGCGGTCAACTACCGATACTGATTAACCCAGTTCAAATTTTTGTTGTCGTCGTATTGGCTATTGCCCTGAGTTTATTAGCGACGCTATTTCCTTCTTACCGAGCATCTTCAGTTAAACCAGCCGAGGCCTTAAGATATGAGTAATCTTCTTCAATGTCGTAATGTATGTAAAACCTACCATGAAGGAGCGTTGGACACTCAAGTATTGAAAGGCGTTAGCTTTGATATTCAGCGTGGTGAGTTGGTGTCTATAATCGGCACCTCAGGCTCCGGTAAAAGTACGTTGCTCCATATTCTTGGCGCATTGGATGATGCCACAGAAGGTGAGGTGACTTTCTTGGAACAACAACTCACCAAGTTAAGCTCGAATAAACAAGCCAAAATTCGTAATCAGCACTTAGGGTTTGTTTATCAGTTCCATCACCTATTGGCTGACTTTACAGCGCTCGAGAATGTGGCGATGCCACTGATGATTGGTGGTGCGAAAACAGCGACAGCGAAGCAAGCAGCAAGGGAATTGCTAGAAAAGGTTGGACTTAGCCATCGAGTCGACCACCGCCCGTCAGAGCTCTCTGGTGGTGAACGACAGCGTGTGGCGATTGCGAGAGCGTTAGTTAATAAGCCAGATTTGGTTCTGGCCGATGAGCCGACGGGTAACCTAGACCACAACACTGCCTTGGCCATCTATGACTTGATGCGTCAGTTGAATCAAGAGTCTGGTACCGCATTTCTTGTAGTAACTCACGATGGAGAGTTAGCCGCCAAAATGGATCGTCAGATGAAAATGCAAGATGGCTTACTAATGAATGAAGGGGTTGCCTAAGTGTTTTCTTCTTTATCGTTATTTATCGGTCGCCGATTTAGCCAAGCGAAACAGCGTAATAAGATGGTGTCCTTCATCTCGCTATCGTCAACGATTGGTATTGCCGTAGGTGTGGCCGTTATCATTATTGGCCTTTCTGCGATGAATGGTTTCGAGCGAGAACTGCAAAACCGAGTGCTTTCGGTGATCCCTCACGCAGAACTAGAAGGGGTACGTTCACCATTAAAAGATTGGCAAACTGTGGTCGATAAAGCGGAGCAGCATAAGCAAGTTGTGGCTGCTGCCCCATACGTTAAGCTTACGGCGTTAGTTGAGCGAGGAGCACAGCTTAAAGCCATCGAGGTGCGGGGGATTCAACCAGAACTAGAGAGCAGAGTCTCGAGCTTGGCAGACTTTATTGATCAAGAAGCGTGGTCGAGTTTCACTGCCGGACAGCAGAGTGTCATTCTCGGCCAGGGCGTAGCAAATACGTTAGGTGTTGCTGTGGGTGATTACGTCACATTGATGATCCCCATGGCAGATGGGACAACGAAAGTACAAACTCCCAAGCGTGTCCGCGTTAAGGTGGCAGGTTTACTTGCGCTTAATGGCCAAATCGATCATAGCTTAGCACTTATCCCACTAGCCGATGCTCAACGTTATGCTTCTATGCAAGATTCTGTCACTGGCGTTTCCATCAAGGTTGAACCAGTCCTTGAAGCAACGCAAATAGTTCGAGAAGTAGGGAATACATTGGATGTCTATGTTTACCTGAGAAGCTGGCAGCAAAAATATGGCTTCTTACATCGAGACATTCAGCTAGTAAGAACCATCATGTATTTGGTTATGGTTTTGGTAATTGGAGTCGCGAGTTTTAACATTGTTTCCACATTGATGATGGCAGTTAAAGATCGTGCTGGAGAAATAGCGATACTTCGAACAATGGGAGCGACTGACAGTCTTATTAAGCAGATATTTGTATGGCAGGGTGTCTTTTCCGGTGTTCTGGGGAGTGTTGTCGGCAGTGTCTTGGGTACCTTGGTTGCGATGAACCTTACCGCTCTAATTAAATCGTTGGAGGCGTTGATTGGTCACCAGTTTTTATCTGGTGATATCTATTTCGTTGACTTCCTACCTTCGCAGGTTAACTTGTCAGACATTCTTTTAGTATCGGGCACTGCGATAGTACTTAGCCTATTGGCGACTTGGTACCCTTCATCTCGGGCAACCAAACTCAATCCTGCCTCGGTGCTCAGCTCCAAGTAAAGGAGATAAGGTTAGTTGAATCATCTTTCTAACCTGTTCTTCAAATAACAAAAAAGGACCGATAGGTCCTTTTTTTAGTTTTGGCTAACATCTCATTTCATGTACGAGGTTAACTGGGTTTTAATCTACGAAGCTCAACTGTCACTTCGAGGATAAATATCTTAACGTAGTTGGCGTTTTTGCCAGCTACGAACAACGGAGTAGCGCCATAAACCTTTGATTCCAAAGTAGCCCAATATCGCAGAAATCACCCCGCAAATTAGGCAGCCAAGTAAGAATGGAGGCCCGATGGTATGCATCTGGTGAAGCAAGAATTCCCACGATAGCTCAAAATGGAAACCTTGGGCCGGAACATTCATAGCAAAAGCACCAACCTTATAGGCGAAATAGAACATGACTGGCATGGTAATAGGGTTACTGATCCAGACAAGCGCCACTGCTAATGGAAGATTCACTCCACAAACGATCGCTAAGCCAGCAGACATAATCATCTGGCTAGGGAGTGGGACGAACGCCATAAATAAGCCAACAGCAAACGCGCCTGCGGCGGAACGGCGGTTTAAACACCACAAGTTTGGATTGTAAAGCACATTGCCAAAAACCTTTAATGCCTTCTGACGTTTAATCACGTCGTGATTGGGCATAAAACGTTTGATGAATTTTCTTGGCATCGGGGACTATGACTCTCTTTTCTAACTACTGGTTACTAGCTTCATTTTTTATCACGATAATAACGGCATCGCACTGGCCAGTTATGCCATCGTTGGCTTGGTTATTACCGGTAATAGGGTTTTCCTTACTTTCAATGAAGTATAGGAGGCTACGAGTCGTTCTAGGAAGCTCCCTTGCCTTATTTGTCATAGTAATCAATGGTAACTTGATATCACTTCAGACAAACACACTCTTTCATGCCGGCCAGAATATTACCATAAATGCTAAGGTTGACAGCTTTTTTAAGCAAATAAGTCGAGGTTATGAAGCCACAGTTGTAGTTAGATCAATCAATGGTCAAACTTTGCCCGCCTTAGTCCGCCCGCGGATACGCTTGCATTCGAATCTACCTATCCACTTGGGTGATGAAATTACCGCTAGCGTATATTTAAAACGTATCTACGGGCAGATGAATGAAGCTGGCTTTGATAAGGAGCAATACTATATTAGTCAAGGTTGGCTCGCTAGGGGTGTGATTGACCATCACGAGCCTTTACGTATACGTTCCGCTAGCTCGTTAAGAAGTGCGCTACATAGCAAAGTAGCGGCATTGTTGGAAGAGAATGAGCAGCTTGGTCCAATACTGGCGCTGAGTTTTGGAGACCGTAGCCGCTTGACGTTAGAGCAGCGGGAAAGGTATCGAACAAGTGGGTTGTCTCATTTGATTGCTATTTCAGGGCTCCATATTGGCTTAGCATTCGCAATCGGCTTTTTTGTTGGCCGCGTATTGACGGTGTTCCACTATAACCTAGTGTGGGCATCGCTAGTGACAGGCTTTCTATTTGCAGTTTGTTATTCGTGGTTGGCAGGGTTCAGCGTGCCAACGACTAGGGCATTGGTAATGTGTGTCATTGTGGTTGGGTTGCTAGCGATGAATCTACGCTCGACCTTATTAATGAAGATTCTGCTAACGGCGGTAGTGTTGACCTTTGTTTCACCATTTTCCGTTTTGAGCTCAAGCTTTTGGTTGTCTTTAACCGCTGTATCTGTGCTTTATTGGGTCACTGCTCATACTCCGGTTACGTGGGGGCTGGTTAGAAAAACAATTACGATTCAAATAGCGATCACTCTATTGCTGACGCCCTTGAGTAGTTATTTGTTTTCTGGCTTGTCATTGAGTTCAGTAGCATACAATTTGTTTTTCATTCCTTGGTTTAGTTTTGTTGTTGTGCCAGTGCTTTTCGTGTCTCTAGCGGCAACACTTATCGGTGCATCATGGTGTCAGCCTCTCTGGGAGTTGGTTGCGGCTAGTTTGGATTTGGTTTCGTGGGCTAGCGAACACTCTATTAATAGCTGGATCGTTTTATCCGATCTGCAGTGGTTAGGTATCACGTGTCTGACGTTAGTGCTTAGTGTTGGAACAGTGCTCAGAAGAAAGGCTCAAATACTAACTGCAGCCGTCATGGGAAGTATCTTCGTCTCCGTTGTTATAAAGCAAACAAGCGACGGGCGTCTAAGGATCGATGTACTAGATGTTGGTCATGGTTTAGCGGTATTAGTGCAAAGAAATGGCCAAGCAACTCTCTACGACACAGGAATCGGTTGGGAAGGGGGCTCTATGGTTCGTTCTACGGTGGCACCACTACTTCATGCTCGTGGAGTTGAAAGGTTAGATGGTGTGGTTTATAGCCATATGGACAACGACCATGCGGGTGGCGCTGAGGATGTGAAACAATTACTTTCCCCCACCAAGGTATGGAGTAGTCAATCTCTTGCCGGTGCTAATTCTTGTGTGAAAGGCGAAAGTTGGAATTGGCAAGGTGTTGATTTTCATGTGCTTTGGCCGCCGGATACAGTTTCACGAGCTTATAATCCTCACTCTTGTGTGATTAAGCTGGTGGATGTTGAGTCGCAATTTAGTTTGCTATTAACGGGAGACATGGATGCTGTTGTTGAATGGTTACTGGTACGGAACCCAAGTATTCTCGACAGTGAAGTGGTCATTGTCCCTCATCATGGCAGCAGGACGTCTTCAACCTCTGCCTTTGTTGCGTCAGTGAGCCCAAGCCTTGCCATTGCGTCGACAGCCAAACACGGAAGATGGGATTTACCGAACCGTCACGTTGTAGAACGCTACCAAAGATACGGTAGCGAGTGGCTAGATACAGGTACTCATGGGCAAATCACACTGCATGTAGGCCATCAGGGCTGGCAAGTTTCTCACTTAAGGCAGAATGAAGGCGGTGCTTGGTATAGGCAGATGCTACGTAACGGAGTAGAATAGAGGGAATATTGTAATAAAAATAAAGCACTTCTATGTCATTAAATACCGACGAGACCACGTGGCAAACCTTTAAGCGACTTTGGACTTTCATTCGACTGTACAAATCTGGTTTATCTGTTGCGGTTGTTGCTCTCATCATTAATGCTGCTGCAGATACTTATATGGTCTCTTTACTGAAACCACTTCTCGATGAAGGTTTTGGTAATGCAGAGTCTAACTTTCTTCGAATTCTTCCTTTAATCATCTTTGGCATGATGGCCGTTCGCGGTTTGAGTGGCTTTGTATCAACCTACTGCTTGAGCTGGGTCTCGGGTAATGTGGTGATGCAGATGCGCCGCAAGATCTTCAATCAGTTTATGCATATGCCGGTTGCGTTCTTCGATAAAGAATCGACAGGTGGGTTGCTGTCTCGAATTACCTATGACTCTGAACAAGTTGCCGGAGCGACCAGTCGCGCCTTGGTCAGTATTGTCCGTGAAGGTGCTAGTATTATTGGTTTGCTGATTCTGATGTTCTGGAACAGTTGGGAACTATCGCTAGTGCTAATCGTGGTTGCTCCATTAGTGGCATGGGGAATTAGCGTGGTGTCGAAGCGTTTTCGCAAGATTTCCAAAAATATGCAGACCTCGATGGGACATGTGACAGCCTCTGCAGAGCAAATGCTTAAAGGGCATAAGGTTGTGCTTTCGTACGGAGGTCAAGAGGTTGAGCGTGAACGTTTTGATAGCGTGAGTAACCAGATGCGTCAGCAGACAATGAAGTTGGTCGCAGCTCAAGCTATTGCAAACCCTGTGATCCAAATGATTGCCTCAATCGCTCTTGTTACCGTGTTGTTCTTAGCAAGCGTAGACTCTATTCGAGCAGATCTTACTCCTGGTACCTTTACGGTTGTCTTTTCAGCTATGTTCGGTCTTATGCGCCCTTTGAAAGCGCTAACGAATGTGACGTCGGAATTCCAGCGTGGTATGGCTGCGAGCCAAACCCTATTTGCCCTAATGGATCTAGAAACTGAAAAAGACTCGGGTAAGTACGAGGCTCAAAAAGTGCGTGGCGAAATTGAAGTGAAGGACGTGACCTTTACTTATCAAGGTAAAGAAAAGCCAGCTCTGTCGAATGTGAGCTTTTCGATCCCTCAGGGTAAGACAGTTGCACTGGTTGGCCGTTCGGGGTCGGGTAAGAGTACCATCGCAAACTTGTTTACTCGCTTCTACGATGTAGATTCTGGCTCAATTATGCTAGACGGCCATGATGTACGTGACTTCAAACTTAAAAACTTACGTAATCACTTTGCGTTGGTATCGCAGAATGTCCATTTATTCAACGATACGATTGCAAATAATATCGCCTACGCCTCTGGCGGAGAATACAGTCGAGAACAAATCGAGAACGCAGCTAAGCTAGCCCATGCTATGGAATTTATTGAAGGCATGGATGACGGCTTGGATACTGTCATCGGAGAAAACGGTGCAAGCCTGTCCGGTGGTCAGCGCCAACGAATCGCAATAGCGCGAGCATTGCTGCGTGATGCGCCTGTTCTCATTTTGGATGAGGCGACATCGGCACTGGATACAGAGTCTGAACGTGCGATTCAAGCGGCATTAGATGAATTACAAAAAGATAAAACGGTATTAGTGATTGCACACCGTTTGTCCACCATCGAAGAAGCGGATGAAATTTTGGTGGTCGACGATGGTGAGATCATTGAGCGTGGCCCACATGCTGCTCTTATTGAGCGAGAAGGTGCCTATGCTCAGTTACATAAGATCCAATTTGGCGAATAATCCGTGATTGAAAAAATCTGGTTTGAAAACCATCCGCTTAAATATGTCTTGTGGCCACTTTTGTGGCCACTAAGCCTATTATTTAGCTGGATTAGTTCGTCGAGAAAACAAGGCTACGAAACGGGTAAGAAAGTCAGTTACAAAGCACCTGTTCCTGTTATCGTTGTCGGCAATATCACTGCGGGCGGCAATGGTAAAACGCCTGTGGTTGTCTGGTTGGTTGAAGCTTTACAAAAACAGGGGTACAAGCCAGGCGTTGTTTCTCGCGGGTATGGCGGGAAAGCGCCAAGTTATCCACTCGTTCTAAACGCTGATACCCCTACCGAGCACAGTGGCGATGAACCAAAACTCATTTTTCAACGTACTGGGGCTGCTGTTGCTGTAGATCCCAAGCGCAGCCAAGCGGTACAAGCACTGTTACCTCTTGGTGTGGACGTCATTGTTACCGATGATGGCCTGCAACACTACGCGTTACAGCGTGATATAGAGTTCTCTATCGTCGATGGTGTACGCCGTTTTGGTAATGCCGAAATGATACCGTTGGGACCACTAAGAGAGCCGGTTTCAAGAATAGAGACAGTGGATTTTGTTGTGACCAATGGTGGCAATGCCAAATCTGGTGAAATGCCAATGATGCTCACTCCAAGTCTAGCAATCAATTTGGTCACGGGGGAGAAAGCGCCAGTTAGTCAACTTGCTGATCTTGTCGCGTTCGCCGGGATAGGTCACCCTCCACGCTTTTTTGCTACCCTCGCTACGCTTGGGGCGCAAGTTAAAGTGACGCAAGGTTTTGCCGACCATAAAGACTTTAATCAGCAAGAATTAAGAGACCTTGCACAGCAAGGTTCTAATGTCATAATGACCGAAAAAGACGCGGTAAAATGCCGAGCGTTTGCAGAAGAAAATTGGTGGTATCTACCTGTTTCTGCCACCTTCCGAGAGGAAGATGAGCTGCGTGTTTTGAACAAAATTAATGAGGTAATGGAACAATATGGATCACCGTCTGCTTGAAATCGTCGCTTGTCCGGTATGTAAAGGTAAGCTTACGTTTGATAAAGAAAGCCAAGAACTGATATGCAAACTAGACCGTTTGGCATACCCGATCAAAGAGGGCATCCCTGTTCTGATTGAACCTGAAGCACGTACCATGTCTATGGAAGAGGGACGCTAATGTCTTTTACAGTCGTCATTCCTGCTCGTTATCAGTCCACGCGACTTCCGGGTAAGCCTCTTGCAGATATTGCAGGCAAGCCGATGATTCAATGGGTTTATGAGCAAGCTATTCAAGCGGGCGCTGATAATGTAATCATTGCGACTGACGATGAGCGAGTATCTCAAGCTGTTAGCGCATTTGGCGGCCAAGTCTGTATGACTTCAGCAAACCATGAATCGGGCACCGAACGTTTGGCTGAAGTGGTAAAGGTGATGAATATTCCCGAAGACCACATCATTGTTAACGTACAGGGGGATGAGCCACTTATCCCGCCATCAATCATTCGTCAGGTAGCAGATAACCTAGCGGCAAGCCAAGCACCAATGGGGACCTTAGCCGTAGAAATTGAACACGAATCCGAAGTGTTTAATCCAAATGCAGTTAAGGTTGTAACAGACAAAGATGGTTACGCAATGTACTTCAGCAGAGCAACGATTCCTTGGGATCGCGATGCGTTTGCGAAGGAAGATAAAGCTATTCATCAACCGCTGATGCGCCACATAGGTATTTATGCTTACCGAGCTGGTTTCATTAACACCTATATCAATTGGCAACCGACTGCACTGGAAAAAATTGAATGTCTCGAGCAGTTACGTGTGCTTTGGTATGGCGAAAAAATCCATGTTGCTGTAGCTAAAGAAGCACCGGCGGCCGGTGTGGATACACCAGAAGACTTGGAAGTTGTACGAAACATTTTGTCTTAAGTTGGTCTATCCAGCATATAGAGAAAGGAGCGCAGTGCGCTCCTTTTTTATTGCCCTATCTAGGGCTAGGGGAGGGGGAAGTTAAATCTTTCAAATACTAAATTTTACCGTCGTAGTCTCCACGTTGAGGGCAGGTGGAGAGTATTTCTCTTCTTCCTGTGTCTTTCACTTCCTCAAGAATGACATCGAATCCCCAAAGCCGGTACATGTGCTTGAGGACTTCTTCATGGTTGTCCGCTAATGGAATGCGATCATGAGGCACGTATTGTAAGGTCAATGAACGATCGCCTCTTACATCCACATTGAATACCTGAATGTTAGGTTCAAGGTTGCTAAGGTTGTACTGCGCGGCTAGCTTCTCCCTGATGGCACGATAACCAGAGTCATCATGGATGGCACTCACTTCAATGAAGTTTTTACGATCGTCATCCAACACAGCGAAAAGCTTAAAATCACGCATCAGCTTAGGTGACAAGTACTGACTAATGAAGCTCTCATCTTTGAAATTATGCATTGCGAAGTGAACTGCATCTAGCCAATCCGTTCCGGCCAAGTCTGGGAACCATTCTTTATCTTCGTCGGTAGGTTCTTCACAGATACGTTTAATATCTCGAAACATTGCAAAGCCCAGAGCATACGGGTTGATACCACTAAAATAAGGGCTGTTGTATGACGGCTGCGCGACTACGCTGGTATGACTGTGCAAAAATTCTAGAATGAATTTGTCTGACACCAACCCTTCATCATAAAGATGGTTGAGTATGGTGTAATGCCAGAACGTAGCCCAACCTTCGTTCATCACTTGAGTTTGTTTTTGTGGGTAAAAATATTGGCTGATTTTACGCACAATACGCACAATTTCTCGTTGCCAAGGCTCTAACAATGGCGCGTGTTTCTCGATGAAATACAAAATGTTTTCTTGAGGTTCGGTAGGAAAACGAACCTTAATATCTTCCTCTTTGGTTTTAGCCTTAGGTACGGTACGCCAAAGCTCATTCACTTGAGATTGCAAGTACGCCTCACGCTCTTCTTGGCGTGCGGTTTCTTCTGCAATAGAGATTTTTTCCGGGCGTTTGTATCTATCGACACCGAAGTTCATCAGTGCGTGGCAAGAATCTAATAACTCCTCTACCTCGCTGACACCATACTTCTCTTCACATTCAGTGATGTAGTTTTTGGCAAATAGCAAGTAATCGATAATAGAGCTGGCATCTGTCCACGTTTGGAACAGGTAGTTACCCTTAAAGAAAGAGTTATGACCGTAACATGCGTGAGCCATAACAAGCGCTTGCATGGTGACCGTATTTTCTTCCATGAGATAGGCAATACAAGGGTCTGAGTTGATAACAATCTCGTAGGCGAGCCCCATCTGACCATGTTTGTAACCTTGCTCGGTTTGGATGAACTTTTTACCAAATGACCAATGGTTGTAATTAATGGGCATACCAATACTAGAATATGCATCCATCATTTGTTCAGATGTAATGACTTCAATTTGGTTTGGATAAGTATCGAGTCGATAGTGGTTTGCTACACGCTTTATCTCTTTGTGGTAACGCTCCAATAATTCGAACGTCCAATCAGGACCGTCCGGCAGCACCTTACTTTTGTTGGTTGGCTTTTTCGTTTTTGTTGTCATAGTGCCTCCCTACGCGGTTTCTTTTTGGAATAGCTCTCGGAATACAGGGAAAATATCGTCAACCGTTCGAATATTCTTCATCGCGAAGTTATCGAAAGACTGTTCGAGTTTTTCGTATTCATGCCATAAAGTTTGATGGGAGCGACGAGTAATTTCGATGTACGAATAGTACTGACACGTCGGCAACAGTTTGTTTATTAGAAGCTCTTTACAACGAGGGGAGTCATCTGCCCAGTTATCACCATCAGAAGCTTGCGCTGCGTATATATTCCACTCGCCAACAGGGTAGCGATCTGCAACGATCTCATTCATTAGCTTAAGGGCACTTGAAACGATGGTTCCGCCGGTTTCTTGTGAGTAAAAGAACTCATGTTCGTCGACTTCCTTCGCTTGCGTGTGGTGACGTATAAACACCACTTCAACATTTTCATACGTACGAGTTAAGAACAGGTACAAGAGTACATAGAAACGTTTAGCGATGTCTTTTGTGGCTTGGTCCATCGAGCCTGATACGTCCATCAAGCAGAACATAACCGCTTGGCTGGAAGGAACAGGGCGTTTCTCATAGTTTTTAAAGCGAAGGTCAAACGTATCGATAAATGGGACACTTTCGATCTTCTTGCGTAGGTCCTTTATTTCTTGTTTCAGCCGTTTTTCTTCAAGTGCTTGAGCGGGCTCAATGTTCTTGATTCGCTCTAGTTCGTCTTCTAACTCGTTAAGCATACGTTTTTTGCCGGCTGTCATTGCTGTGCGTCTAGCAAGAGATTGCTGCAATGAACGAACGATCGCGATATTAGAAGGAATACCAGCGGTCTGAAAACCTGCTCGGTGGGTTTTCCATTCAGTAATTTTGTTGATTTGATTCTTTTCGAGGTTTGGTAGCTCTAAGTCCTCAAATAGAAGATCTAAGTACTCGTCCTTGGAGATCTGGAATACAAATTCGTCTTGCCCTTCGCCATCAGGGCTTGCTTCACCTTCACCTGAGCCTCCACCTTGGCCACCGCCTTTTGGACGTTCAATTTTATCGCCTCTGATGAATTGATCATTACCTGGATGAACGCGCTCTCGAACGCCTCCTTTTCCTTGATGGAATACGGGTTCTTTTATATCTCGGTGAGGGATTGAAACATCCTCACCAGAATCAGTGTTAGTGATTGAGCGGCGATTAACGGCATCTGCCACAGACTCTTTAATCTGCTCTTTGTGACGGCGAAGGAAGCGTTGACGGTTAACCGCACTCTTGTTCTTCCCGTTCAGTCGTCTATCGATAAATTGCGCCATGAGTTACCCCCTGTAAGCGTCACACCACTGAACCTTCAGCCACCATTATGATGGCTGTAAGGTTTATTGCGGGCTTAGGTTAGCTTGCGTTTAAGAGGATTTACGTACTCGCAAATACCACTCAGATAGCAATCTCACTTGCTTCTCGGTATAGCCCTTCTCCATCATGCGAGCGACAAAGTCGTCGTGTTTTTTCTGATCTTCTGAAGAGGTTTTCGCATTGAAGGAGATAACTGGAAGCAACTCTTCCGTATTCGAGAACATTTTCTTCTCGATCACGGTGCGAAGTTTCTCGTAGCTGGTCCAAACAGGGTTTTGTCCGTTGTTGTTGGCTTTAGCTCGAAGTACAAAGTTAACGATTTCGTTACGGAAATCTTTAGGGTTACTGATGCCTGCTGTTTTCTCAATTTTTTCAAGCTCACTGTTCAGTGATGCCCTGTCGAACAGCTGGCCTGTTTCTGGGTCACGGTATTCTTGATCTTGAATCCAGAAATCCGCGTAGGTGACATAGCGGTCAAAGATGTTTTGACCGTATTCAGAGTAGGACTCTAAGTACGCAGTCTGAATTTCTTTACCAATAAATTCGACGTAGCGTGGCACTAGGTAACCTTTTAGGAACTCCAAGTATTTCTCTGATTGTTCTTGAGGGAACTGCTCTCTCTCTACCTGTTGTTCAATGACATAGAACAAGTGCACTGGGTTAGCTGCCACTTCTGCTTGGTCAAAGTTGAATACACGTGAGAGGATCTTGAATGCAAAACGGGTAGATAGCCCTGACATGCCTTCATCGACGCCTGCATAATCGCGGTATTCTTGGTAGCTTTTCGCTTTTGGATCGGTGTCTTTAAGGGTTTCACCGTCATAGACTCGCATTTTGGAGAACAGTGAAGAGTTTTCTGGTTCTTTTAAGCGCGACAGGATACTGAATTGAGCCAGTAAATCTAATGTGCTTGGTGAGCAAGGTGCTTTGGATAGCTCTGAGTGATCCAGCAATTTCTGGTAAATCTTCACTTCTTCAGACACTCTTAGACAATACGGTACTTTGACAATGTACACACGGTCGAGGAATGCTTCGTTGTTCTTGTTGTTTCTAAAGGTTTGCCATTCGGACTCATTGGAGTGAGCCAGGATCATACCGTCGAATGGAAGTGCCGACAGCCCTTCGGTACCGTTGAAGTTGCCTTCTTGAGTCGCAGTTAGGAGCGGGTGCAACACTTTAATTGGAGCTTTGAACATCTCGACGAATTCCATCAAGCCTTGGTTGGCTTTACATAAAGCACCGGAATAGCTGTAGGCATCGGGATCATCTTGAGAAAAGTGCTCTAACTGACGAATGTCGACTTTACCAACTAGAGATGAGATATCTTGGTTATTTTCATCACCTGGCTCAGTCTTAGCTATCGCAACTTGGTCGAGGATAGAAGGGCGAACTTTCACTACTTTAAACTTAGAAATATCCCCCCCAAACTCGTGCAGACGTTTTGCAGCCCAAGGTGACATGATTGAACGTAGGTAACGTTTTTCGATGCCATATTCTTGCTTCAATAAGTCACCATCCTCGCTGACATCAAATAGACAGAATGGGTGGTCGTTGACTGGGCTTCGCTCTCCGTTAGCGGACAGTACGTAAATTGGTACTTGTTGCATCAGTGCTTTTAGCTTTTCTGCAAGTGATGACTTACCACCGCCCACCGGGCCGAGTAAGTATAAAATTTGTTTGCGCTCTTCTAACCCCTGAGCCGCATGTTTTAGGTAAGAAACGATCTGTTCAATCGCATCTTCCATCCCATAAAAATCCTCAAACGTTTTATAACGAGAGATGACTCGATTAGAAAAAATACGGCTTAATCGGGGATCTTGGGCAGTATCAATAACTTCTGGCTCACCAATGGCCATTAGTAATCGTTCTGCTGCGTTTGCATACGCGCTTTTATCATCTTTACAGAGACCTAAAAAGTCCTGCAGTGATAACTCTTCATCCTTGGCTGCTTCATAGCGTGCTTGGAAGTGGTCGAAAATACTCATAATGAAATCCCCTCTGAACCTGTCATACTGACAAACAACCCGCAATGGAATACAAATCCTTTCCTATTTAAGCCTAGTTGCTATTTCGAATTTTGCTTAACAATTATGTGTTTATTTGCAAAAGGGTGATGAAAATCGCCTATCTAAAATTTCTCATTTGCGAGTTGAATATGGCTGTGCTTCTCCGCAGTTTTGCTTCTATGAGAAAGTCCTCTTGTGAGTGAATGCTTCATGCTTAATAAATAAAAATGAACAATGATTGTATTGATAAACTGTACGTTGTTCTGTATATTTCAAACCTAATTAATTTGAGGTGACTGGTGGCAGTGTGAGATTTTTGAAACAAATAGTGGGTTCGATTGGTGTTTGGACAGCGATGACATCAGGAGTACAAGCTGACATATCTCAGTGGTCACTCGGTGTCGCAGCGTCATACTCTCCTGCTGTTTATAAAGACACGCCATCAAATCAGACAGTCATTCCCGTAATTGGTTACGAGGGAGAACACTTATTCTTACGTGGCTTTAGCGCAGGCTATCGCATTAATCCGGTAGGTTCAGTACAGAACGTAGTATTTCGCTTGGTGTATGACCCAAGAACGCTCAAGCCATCTGACTCAGACAATGAACAAATTCAGAAGCTTGACGAGCGTGATTCGACAATATTAGGTGGTGTCAGCTATCAGCTTATTACCATGGTGGGTATGTTTGAAGCGACGGCAGGAACCGATGTTGGGCGTACACATAATGGCTTATATGCAGAAGCTGCGTGGAGGCTACCAATTAGAAAACGCGGCTGGGCGATTACACCGTCAATCGGATATGCCTACAACAGCGAGAACCTCAACAATCATTTATATGGTGTGAGTGGTGAAGAGGCTATGAGAAGTGGGTTGACGGAGTTTGATGCAGATTGGGACGGCCAGTACTTTATTGGAGCTTCGGCATACCTGCACATTACACCGAGAGTTCGGGTAACAGGTGGGGTTCGTTACACCAACTTAGAAGGTGATATCGAGCGAAGCCCGATTATCGAAAGTGGGGTCAATACCACGGCCAACGTCGGTGTGGCGTACGTTTTCTAAATAAAGGAAAAGTGAGTAGACCTTTGTTTTGGCACAACAAGAGTATTTGGCGTAAAAAAGGTTGGATGTAATCCAACCTTTTGTCGTTCTTGGCTCTAACGTGCCTAAAACAGAGGGGAAGAGCTTACGCGTTAAAAATTTGGGTAAGCTCTGTCGCGCATAGGTGGTATTGTCTTGGACAATTTTTCCAAGTTACCAGCATACGGCGGTATTTATCTAACATTGGCATCTGACTGTTAAAGTGGTGATCGCCTTTGTCGAATTGAGGATAAAGTCCTTCTGAGTCAATTAAGAAACGTACATAGTTCACTAGTTGCGCTTCACTAGCGATATCGAAGCCTAAAAATTGAAGGCGGCGCTGATCCACTTGCGATTGTTCATGCTCTGCAAGCATTTTATTAGACTCTTGCATTGCGTGGTACATTTCTAAGATATCGATGATTTCACGGCACTCTGCTTCTACTAAGCAGCCGAAATCTTTATTTAACTCGCGCATTTGAAGTTCATAACCACGTTCAACAATCATTTGTAAACGCTGGTACTTTGCACGGTTTTCAGGGTCCATCTGAGACATTAAGTAATATTGGTTCGATAGGATCAAACGTTGAGCGTTTGTCATTTCCATAAGTAGCCTCACTAAAAGATATTCATTTTTCTGTAGCTAAGATTAACAGGTGTTATCCGGCTCGAAACATGATCTCAACACGGTTTTAATGTGAAAAATGTAATTTTTAACGTGCTTGAAGGGCTACTTTTGAGAGTTTCGTGGGTAAAGGTAATCTCTATCAGAAAACGTTCGCAGCCACTCTGGTTTGAATACACAAAGTAGGGCGACTGACATGCCATTGAGTAACCCCTCGGGGAAAGCGAGCAAAGGCAAGAATACAAGGTAGTTATCAACGATTTCAGGCCACGTATACGCGTCATTAACGGAGTACCAAAGCGCATTGACGACGAGGTGGATACTGCCAGTGAATGCGGCGTTAAAAAAACCAGCAACAAAGATAAATACAAATATATTACGTGGCAAAAATCGGTAGCTGAGCTCGAAAACTAAATAGCTAACAAGGATTGGAATTAGGCTGGAAACCAACAGGTATACTGGGATGTGGTAAAACGAGATTGTACCAAATAGAGCTAGGCCAAAAGTGATTGGGATTGTGATGGTAAATGCACTTTTCCAACCATACATTAAACACAATGTAGTTAGTGCGAGAAAATGGATGTCTAAACCTTGCTTAATCCCTGCCTGAGCTGACCAAAGAATAAAAATGGCGAACATGCTGGCGAAAGTGAGGTGTTGGAAAGTCTTCTCTGCCTGGAGTTTTGGGAAAAACACTGTATTTACGTCGGTATAGCAAAACACCACGATGACAACCGTCACGATAGCCAATGCAAACAGCTCTGGCAGCAGCATGATTTATCTCCATATAAAAAAGCCAGCAAAGAATGCTGGCTTATAGTCTATCGTATTTCCGTTATGTACTTAATACTTAACGTTATCGTGATACTGACCGATGATAGAAACGATATTGTCCATTGTCTCTTTTGACGGTGGGTTGATACCATCCAGTGGGTAATCGTGACCTAATGCTTCCCACTTATGCGCACCTAGCTTATGGTAAGGAAGTAACTCGACTTTCTCAATGTTGTCCATATCTTTAATGAACTCACCGAGCATGTGCGCCGCTTCTTCATCGTCGGTGTAACCTGGAACGACAACGTATCGAATCCAAGTCTTTTGACCAATTTTGTGTAAGTATCGAGCGAAGTCGAGCGTACGTCTATTTGAGACACCAATAAAGTCGTGGTGAACTTCATCCTTCATATGTTTAAGGTCGAGCATGACAAGGTCTGTCGCCTCGAGCACTTCATCTACAACTTCAGTGTGCTTACGAATATAGCCATTGGTATCTAAGCAGGTGTGAATGCCTTCTGCTTTTGCCGCACGGAAGAAATCACGCACAAACTCAGGTTGCAACATTGCTTCGCCACCGGAACATGTGACACCACCACCGGAAGCATTCATAAAGTGACGATAAGACTTTGCTTCACTAATGATTTCTTCAACAGTGACTTCCTTGCCATCGTGAGTATCCCAAGTATCGCGATTGTGGCAATACATACAACGCATTAAGCAGCCCTGCATAAAGACAATAAAACGAATTCCAGGACCGTCAACGGTTCCACAAGACTCAAAGGAGTGGATACGACCAGTTGTAGACATGGTGTGCTCTCAAGTAAGGGATTTGTACGTTATTTTATTACAAAACCCTTTGTATAAATAGGTCTTTAGGGCGAATCCTCAAGATGAAAACTGTAACAGCAAAAAAACATCGATCATGGTTAGAAATATGTTATAAAATTGTTATTAATAACAAAAATGTAAATACTTACTTGGGTATATTGCCTTTTGCTGGAATCACCATTGGTGATTGAGGGAAATTTCATGGATGCGCTAATCATGTCTCAGCGACAAAAGATCACTTTGTTCTTAGTCGTGTTGTCAGTTGGTTTTTTAACGCTCGGCATTTTCACGTCGAATCGGTTATCTGGAATGGAAGAGCAGTACCACAGCAGTGGTGAAGTAGCCGATGGTTCGATGTCTATCTATCGAACGCAAAGTGAGTTGCTATTTTTAGCCTCAGAATTGGATTCACTCACAGCTTCCCAAGTTCAAGAAGTGAAAACCAAAGTGGATGAGCTTAAGGCCATGACGGAGCAAGATGCGCTTTTTCTACGTGAATTAGGACTTGCAACACAAGCCAGCGAATTAACAGAAAGTGCCAATGAATTTGCTACTGCAATTGTGCCTTGGCTAGAACTCAAAGCAGAGCTTGGTTTTAATGTTGACGAAGGTAACCTTGGACAACTTAAACAACTCGCTGCAACCATTGAGCAAAAAATTGAAGAAACCGGCATGGTTACGCTCAACTCCGATTTTCAAGCCATGATCAAAGCGCAGCAAAACTACTTACTTCAACCGAATGAAAAAAACTTAAAATTGTTCAATCGAGCCATGGCGGGCTTCGTCAATATGTCGAATACCTATGCGATGTTGGACTTGTATGAGAAAGAAATCGACGCATTCAAAAGTACCTTCATGCGAGTGAGTGAGCTCTCTCAGCAACTAGGTAGCAAGGATCAGCAGCTGTTTGCCAGTGAGGAGCATTTCACTAGTGTCATCAACGCGGTGACAGCAGAGCTCGCCGATATAAGTCATCGTTACCAAGCGAATGCGAGCAAAAGTGCAACTCAAACACAGTGGTCGGTGCTGGTGGCATGTGCAGTACTGGCTGTGTTCACTATCGCAATTTTTATAACGATCAGTATGACACTTACCCGTTCTGTCAACTTGACCAACAAGGTATTGGGGGCGGTTGCGAAAGGGGATTTGTCTCAGAGAATGGTAATCAGTAAGAATCATAAAGATGAATTCAATCAATTAGCCACCACGATTAATGAAAGTTGTGAAAACTTAGGAGAATTGGTTCATGGTGTGCAACAAAGCAGTGATGCGTTGTCAGAAAACGCAGCTGAGCTCAACGTTGGCATCGACAGGTTGGTCCACAATCAGTCAGAAGTACTAGGACAAACTCAACTTTTGGCTTCAGCAACTGAAGAAGTCAGCGTAACAACTCAAGAAGTATCAAACTCGTTAGAATTCGTGGCAGACATCAGTAAGTCTTCGACACAAGCGGCTGAAGAGGGGGCAGCCGTCATTACTGCTGCTATTGGATCTCTAGAAGATGTGGGTAAGATCCTAAGTTCAGCGGCAGGCCACACTCAGCAACTGGAAGAAGCCTCTTCGAAAGTCGACTCTGTCATGGAAATCATCAACGGAATCGCCGAGCAGACTAACTTGTTGGCACTGAATGCGGCTATTGAGGCCGCTAGGGCAGGCGAGCAAGGTCGAGGATTTGCGGTGGTAGCCGACGAAGTTAGAAGCTTAGCAGTCCGTACGGTAGATGCCGTGACTGAGATATCAGACACCATCGACACTATGAAAAAAGAGAGTGCGGAAGTGATTCAGTATATTGGCCAATCCGAATCATCGATACGAGTTGGGCAGGAAAAAGGCCATGAGGCTATGCAGGCGTTGACTCAAATCACTGAAAAAGCCGATGAAGCGGCGCACCAAACGGAAGTCATATTCGCTTCAATTAGAGAGCTAGCGACCACTAGTCAGTCTATGGCGGACAACATGACGCAAATTTCCGGTGCGATGAAAGAGCTGGAAGACAACAACGAACAGTTAAGAGCAACCAGCCAACTTGTGGACAAACGTTCAAGCAGCCTGAATTCAGACTGCCAACGTTTTACTATTTAGGACTTGTTAGAAGAACGCCCAGAAAGAGAAGGCACCAGTACCGTAAATGGATTCAGTGGCTTCTTTGTAATCGGGCGTTTTCACTGTTGCTGCTAAGCTCACGCCTACGTATTCATTATACCAAGCGACACCAGCAACGGCACTAGCTTGAACATTCTCAAGAGTCACATCATAGATACTTGGATCTTGTCCATTCTCTAGCGCCCACTCTTCAACCCCAGAGCGATCGCCTTCAATGGTTATATCGTTGAAACGATAGCGACCTTCAATACCGGTAAAGACGAACCAAGCGGAATTGGACGCACCAATCATGCCTGCACGAAATGGGTTTTCTGTGCTGATGTTCGCAGCCCCCATGTTGCCTGCTAGGTCGGTACCCCAGCGAAACATTAAGCCTGTAGAGACATCACTTCGGAAGTTACCGACATTCGCTTCCGATACATTGGAGATTTCCCAATCTGTATTGGCAATGGAGCGATTACGCATTAGGTTAAAGTGGCTCAAATAGCCCACACTTCCCACTACTTCATCATCAATTTGAAATTCCCAACCGTTCGGGTCGTCTGATCCGGTAATACTGTGAACCAACTTTTGTGCTTGGTCTGCGTAGGAGTTTTCGCCCGTTGCACCCAGTGTTAAGTTGAAGCGTTGAGCTTGTTGGGGGTGTAGGCTGATGTAGTTCAGTTCACCATGGAAGTAACCTGCGTATGGGCGGTCGTTCGCGCGCGGAGTGGTATCTTCGATATCTGAAGGAGTCCACATTTTATGACCGAGCGTAAATTCCCATTTATCCAGTGAACCTGCGCCCCAAAATGAAAGGCTGAGAGGCTTAAATATGAGCCAAGGTTCGTTAATGGCACTGGATGTATAAGAGAGGAATATTCCGTTGGTGTAATCCTGATCGACACCGAATACGCCATCATTGTCTAAGCCAAAAGTAACGGTAGAACGTTCAGAGGCTACAGCGCTAGTCGATAGCAGGAGCAAAGGTAATAGGTGAGTGAACTTCATGTGTGTACTACAAATCTTGAATGAACCCTCATGTTACCGCAACTTGTAACCATCTGTGAGCAAAGAATGCAGAAACAAGTACAAATGTGCACGAGCTCGCCAATTTACCGCATCGAGTTCATAACTAATAATTATGTTTTTGAATAATAAAAAAGCCCAGCTCAATAGAGCAGGGCTTTTACTGTTAACAAGCGTTTATTAACGGATGTTTTACAGAGTTTCAGTAAACGTACGTGCGATTACGTCTTTTTGCTGCTCAACAGTTAGAGAGTTGAAGCGAACAGCGTAACCGGATACACGGATTGTTAGCTGAGGGTAGTTCTCTGGGTGCTTAACTGCGTCTTCTAGAGTCTCACGGTTAAGAACGTTCACATTTAGGTGCTGACCACCTTCAATGCCTTGCTCGTGGTGGAAATAACCATCCATTAGGCCAGCAAGGTTCGAACGCTGTGAATCTTCTTCTTTACCTAGTGCGTTTGGAACGATAGAGAATGTGTATGAGATACCATCTTTAGCGTCAGCAAACGGTAGTTTACCTACAGAAGTAAGAGAAGCTACAGCACCTTTTTCATCGCGACCGTGCATTGGGTTTGCACCTGGAGCGAATGGAGCACCTGCTTTACGACCGTCTGGTGTAGTACCAGTCTTCTTACCGTATACCACGTTTGAAGTGATAGTCAGGATAGACTGTGTAGGTACTGCATCACGGTAAGTCTTAAGCTTACGGATCTTGTTCATGAAGATAGTCACAAGTTCACAAGCCATGTCATCAACACGCGCGTCGTTGTTACCAAATTTCGGGTAGTCGCCAGAGATGTCGAAGTCGATTGCGATGCCGTCTTCGTCACGGATTGGCTTAACTGTGCCGTACTTAATTGCAGATAGAGAGTCAGCTGCAACTGATAGACCAGCGATACCACAAGCCATTGTACGGCGAACGTCACGGTCGTGTAGAGCCATAAGCGCTGCTTCGTAGCTGTACTTGTCGTGAGAGTAGTGGATTGCGTTTAGCGCAGTCACGTATTGCTTAGCTAGCCAATCCATGAAGTTGTCTAGACCAGCCCAAACTTTGTCGAAGTCTAGAACTTCGTCAGTCATTGCTTCAGTCTTAGGACCAACTTGGATCTTAAGCTTCTCATCTACACCGCCGTTGATAACGTATAGAAGAGTTTTAGCTAAGTTTGCACGAGCGCCGAAGAACTGCATGTGCTTACCGATAACCATTGGCGATACACAACAAGCGATAGCGTAGTCATCGTTGTCGAAATCTGGACGCATTAGGTCATCGTTCTCGTACTGGATAGAAGAAGTATCGATAGATACCTTCGCACAGAACTTCTTGAAGCCGTCAGGTAGCTGCTCAGACCAAAGTACAGTGATGTTTGGCTCTGGAGAAGGACCCATAGTGTATAGCGTGTTTAGGAAACGGAAGTTTGTACGTGTTACTAGCGTACGACCGTCAACACCCATACCACCCATAGATTCTGTTGCCCAGATCGGGTCGCCAGAGAATAGCTCATCGTACTCAGGAGTACGTAGGAAGCGAACCATACGTAGCTTCATTACGAAGTGGTCGATCATTTCCTGAGCTTGTTCTTCAGTGATGATGCCAGCTGCGATGTCACGCTCAACGTATACGTCAAGGAAAGTCGAAGTACGACCTAGAGACATAGCCGCGCCGTTTTGAGATTTAACAGCTGCTAGGTAACCGAAGTAAGTCCACTGGATAGCTTCTTGAGCTGTAGTCGCAGGACCAGAAATGTCGAAGCCGTAAGACGCAGCCATTTCTTTCATTTGACCTAGAGCACGGTGTTGCTCTTGAAGCTCTTCACGCAGCTGCATAGTCATTTGTAGATCGTCGCCAGCTTCTAGTTTCTCTTGAGTAGAGTGGAACTGAGCAACTTTGTCCTTCATTAGGAAGTCTACACCGTACAGTGCAACACGACGGTAGTCACCGATGATACGACCACGGCCGTATGCATCTGGAAGACCAGTCAGAACACCAGACTTACGACATTTTAGGATATCAGGAGAGTACACATCGAAAACGCCTTGGTTGTGCGTTTTGCGGTACTCAGAGTAGATTTTAGAAACTTGTGGGTCTAGCGTACGACCGTAAGCTTTACAAGAACCTTCGATCATACGTACACCGCCGTTAGGCATGATTGCACGTTTTAGAGGTGCTTCAGTCTGAAGACCAACGATAGTTTCAAGGTCTTTGTTGATGTAACCAGCATCATGAGAAGTGATGGTAGAGATAACAGAAGTATCGAAATCAACAGGTGCGTGAGTCGCGTTTTCCTGCTTGATGCCTTCCATTACTTTAGCCCAAAGTACGTTTGTTGCTTCAGTACCTTCAGAAACTAGGAAAGACTCGTCGCCTTCATACGGTGTGTAGTTCTTTTGAATGAAATCACGAACGTTTACTTCGTTCTGCCAATCACCTTCAGCAAAACCTTCCCAAGCTTTAGCAAATTGCTCTGCCATGACATACCTACCTTTTTAGTAGAAAAAACACGTACTGTTTACTGTTGAGCCAGCAATCCCAGAGAGGGAACCAGTACACTCTTTATTAATAACAATATGTATAGTTTCAAAATTCAACGTTAATACTATAGATATTGTTACTCGTTTCGAGAAAGAGACTCGCTAACTTGAAATTAAGAGTAAACTAAAAAAAATCCGTAAACCTTAAACTAAATCAATAAAAGATAAAAAAAGTTGATAAAAGTAGGGTAGCGACTTGCGCTACCCACACATTTTTTGAATCGATGGTGCTTATAGCCAAGCTTTTAAGCCATATTGGCTTTCTAGCATACCTACAGCAAGCATAGCAACGAGACAGATAACAAATACACCAACAGGGATAATGATCTTGTCTGCAAACGATAGACGAGTGGCACGTTCTTTATCGCCAATTAGGCCGTTGTTGTCTAAGAACATGGTCAGAGCCCATGCTAATACAGGGTTAGCAACTACAGAAGCGAAGATACAAATACCTGCAGCTTGCGAGTCCTTGGTGTCTTTTACCATTTGCATACCAGCTTCAAGTAGTGGTAGGAAAACACCTACTAACAGAGCAACACGCATCACTGGTGGCCATACCGCAACGTCCATAGGGAAACCAAGGATAGCAACAATAATACATAGTGAACCTAGTAAAATTGCACCTGCTGGGATAGGACGTTTCGCGATTGCAGCTGGGATCATGTAAGTACCCCAAGAAGATGTGATGTTACCACCACCAACCGCCGTACCGACCATTTGACGTACCGAACACATAGTCATAGTGTCATCAACGTCCATCAGCACTTTTTCAGTTTTACGTGGGTAGTTCAGTTCTTGGAAGATACGGTGACCAAGGAAATCTGGTGACCACATAGCTACCGCTAGAATCGCAAAAGGTAAAGAAGCGATGAAGTGCTCAAGATTTGGAAGACCAAGCATCCAACCTTGTTCTGTGCTGCCCCACCAATAAACAGGGTTTAGGTTAGGTAGACCCATTTCAGTTTCAAACGTTAGGTCGAAGCCGGCGCCAAGTACAAGTGCGACGATAAGGCCGGTAATAGCACATACAGGGATGGCTAACCAACGCATGTTGATTTTGGCTAGGAAAGCGTAAATGGCGATGGTGATACCAAGTACGATGAGGCCAACATAGCCCATGCTACCTGCAGCGACATCTGCAGACTGTAGACCCGTTGCCCAAGATTGAATTGAACCAATCTGGCTCATGGTACCCGTAAAGCCAAGGAAGATAAGCAAGCCGCCGGCTGTACCTTCTGAGGTGAGGTTCACCAGTTTGGAACCGCCCTTAAAGTAGCTTAATAGTAAACCAAACACGCCAAGTAAAATTGCAAGAGCAAGAGGGTGAGCGCCAGCTAACGCGATGGAACCGATCAGCGGAATCATCGGGCCATGGTTACCGGCCAGGTTGGCGCGAGGGTTAAAAAAGCCTGAAGCAAGAATACAGAAAAGTAGGGCAGGGATAAGCATCTCTACACGAGCAACTTCAATCGCAAACTCTTTACCAAGGTTCACGTGGTCCCAAGCGGCGGTTAGGCCATCTGCCCAAGACATCATTACTGCAGAGTACATCGCGATAATGCCGATGGTACCTGCGAGTGCAGGAACTAAATCTTCAAGTTCAAATCGGAAGTCGCGACCAGGAAGGTTTAATCCAAAGCGGCGCGGTTTCATAATTTGCAGTTCATGATCTAAGTAATCTGAACGGCTCGCAAATTCTGATGCTGGACGATGAAGCTCTTTATAGCTCTTGTTCTCAATATCCGAATCAGAGTGCGGTTGTTTCACTGCGTCTGACATAGATTCCTCATATTCAAAAGTAAGTCATTCTTTCAATTTCAAGTCCGCTTCCTGCGGCAAAGTCCTTAGCCTGCCTATGTAGCACGGTAATTGAGTGCTTAAGAATAGACGACTAAAAAGACAATGGTAGCCTTCTAAGGGCTTTTATCTTTGAGGCGAGTGTAACGTGCTTACCCTTTAGGGTGATTGATCTTGATCACTTTATGAAAGAATGTGAAAGAAAACTACACAAGCAGCCTAAATAGTCCATCGTTCTGATTTTTAAAGTGAAATATTATTACATAACTCGAAGTAAACAATATGCATATGCTATGTCAGGAGTGATTTTAGGCGGAAATCTAAAGATTGAGATAGATCTTGTTTTTATAAATTTGTTAATAAATATAACTCAATGGAATTGATGGTTGCTGTTTGGTTTATGCGAGCATAGAAGCATAAATGCCTATTTTATGAATTATTAGTCATATTTTGTAACTATGCATCCATAGTTTATAGGTTAATAATTTGTTGCATCTGTTCGGGAGGAGTGCTAGTTTGTAGCGAAATATGGGTGGAACCCAAGCAGTTAGACACGACAGGGAGTAAAAGCGCATGAAAGATGTACCAGCGCTGGATATAAAAGAACTGCACAAAACCTTTGGCCAGAATGAAGTACTAAAAGGTATTTCTTTAGAAGCACACAAAGGCGACGTAATTTCTATTATTGGCTCTTCCGGTTCAGGAAAGAGTACCTTTCTTAGATGTATCAATCTATTAGAGACACCGACCGCAGGTGAAATCTGGGTAAACGGTGAGCTCATCGAAATGAAGAATAACCGTCAAGGCGAAGCCGTACCTGTTAATGAAAAACAAGTACAAAGAATTCGCTCTCGCTTGGCGATGGTATTCCAAGGCTTTAACCTTTGGTCACATATGACTGTGCTTGAGAATGTTATCGAAGCTCCAGTTCACGTATTAGGTGTGCCAAAAGCTCAAGCTATCGAAAATGCAGAAATGTTGCTAAAGAAGGTAGGGCTTTACGAGCGTAAAGATTATTACCCAGGCCACCTTTCAGGCGGGCAGCAGCAACGTGCAGCAATCGCACGCGCTCTCGCGGTAGACCCAGAAGTTATGCTATTTGACGAGCCGACCTCTGCACTTGACCCTGAACTAGTGGGTGAAGTTCTTGGTGTAATGCGTGATCTGGCTGATGAAGGCAGAACCATGTTAGTGGTAACTCATGAAATGGCGTTTGCTCGTGATGTTTCCAATCACGTGATGTTCTTGCATCAGGGGCTAGTAGAAGAACAGGGAGATCCTGCTAAGCTATTTACGCAGCCTGAGTCTGAAAGACTTCAGCAATTTATATCTTCGATTTACTAAATTGGCTAGCCAAGTTAGTCATTCTAAAAACACAACATTAACTAACAAAAAACGATTATACCAATCACAGGAGTATGGAAATGAAAAAGTGGTTATTAGTAGCAGCACTTGCTGCAACTACTGCAACTGGTGTCGCTCAAGCGAAAGAATGGAAAACAGTTCGCTTCGGTATCGAAGGTGCTTACCCTCCGTTTAGCTGGACAGAATCAGATGGTTCTCTGAAAGGTTTCGACGTGGATATGGCTAACGCTCTGTGTAAAGAGATGGAAGTTCAATGTAAGATCGTTCCTCAAGATTGGGATGGTATCATTCCTTCTCTACTTGCTCGTAAATACGATGCAATCATCGCAGCGATGTCTATCACCGAAGAGCGTAAGAAGAAAGTTGATTTCACTGGTAAGTACGCACTTATCCCTAACAAATTCATCGCGAAGAAAGGCGCAGGCCTGAACTTTGACAACCTAGATGGTCAAAAAATCGCGGTACAGCGTGCAACAACGCATGATAAATACCTAACTGACAACTACGGTGACAAAGTAGACATCGTACGTTACGGCTCTTTCGATGAAGCTTACCTTGACCTAGCAAACGGTCGCGTAGCGGCAGTTCTAGGTGATGCATCTGCACTTGAAGAAGGCGTGCTAAATAAAGCGGGCGGCGAAGCGTATGAGTTCGTTGGTCCTTCTCTGACTGATCCGAAGTGGTTCGGTGAAGGCTTTGGTATTGCGGTACGTAAGCAAGATAAAGATCTTACTAAGAAGCTAGACGCTGCAATCCTATCTCTACGTGAGAAAGGTATTTATCAAGAGATTGCTGCTAAATACTTCAACTACGACGTTTACGGTCAATAACAACTAGATTTTTCTAGGTTTAGGAGAGGCTGGTGCCTCTCCTGATTTAACTCTATTTACCAACACTTAAGCAGTTCTGTTGGGATAAAAATATGCTGGATTTACAAGGATACGAAGCCTCTATTCTTAAAGGGGCCGTGCTGACTATTGAAGTTGCGATTCTGTCGTTAATACTTGCAATGGTATTAGGCATGCTAGGAGCACTGGCAAAACTTGCGCCATATCGCTGGGCGCGTGCTATCGCTACTCTTTACACCACCATCATTCGTGGCATCCCCGATTTGGTTCTGATGATGCTAATTTTCTTTGGTGGCCAAATTCTTCTCAATAACAGTTTGTACTCAATTAACGAATGGTTAAATGAGTGGTTCGCTTCGAGCGATCCAAACCATGAGTGGACTTCTTACCTGCCGGATTACATTGACGTTAGTCCGTTTATCGCGGGTATCTTAACCATTGGTTTTATATTCGGCGCTTACATGGCGGAAACGTTCCGCGGTGCAATTATGGCGGTCGACAAAGGCGAAATGGAAGCGGCAAAGGCGTACGGAATGAGTTCGGTACTGGCTTTTCGCCGCATCCTGTTGCCGCAAATGATTCGCCATGCGTTGCCAGGCTTTGGCAATAACTGGCTGGTACTTTTGAAAACGACAGCACTGGTTTCCATTATCGGCCTTGAAGACATGGTTCGTGTGAGCTCCCTAGCTGCGGGCTCAACGAAAATGCCATTCACTTTCTACATGGCTGTTGCGCTTATTTTCCTTTTCTTCACCAGTGTATCGACCGGCTTCTTAAAGCTCGTTGAGCGCAAGTTCAGTATTCACGCGAGGTAAGAAATGGATTTTTCATTAGTAATTGAAAGCTTCCCGGTCTACTTAGACGGTTTATGGACGACGGTTTGGTTAGTCGGGCTAGCACTGATTCTTGGTCTAATCGTAGCGATTCCTTTGGCCGTCGCTCGTAATAGCCACAACTACTTTGTGAGTGGGCCATCTTGGGCCTTTATCTACTTTTTCCGCGGCACACCATTGCTGGTTCAGCTTTATCTTATTTACTACGGAATGGACCAGTTCTTTCCGGTTAAAGATACGTTGTGGGAGAACGCTTGGTTCTGTGCACTCGTCGCGTTTGTTTTGAACACGTCAGCGTATACAGCGGAAATTATCCGCGGCGCGATTAACGGTTTACCAAAGGGTGAAGTAGAAGCGGCGAAAGCTTATGGTATGAGTCCGTGGAAGACATACCGTAGGATCATTCTGCCAAGTGCACTGCGTCGTGCATTGCCTGCTTACAGTAACGAAGTGATCTTCATGCTGCATGGTAGTGCAGTTGCCGGTATCGTGACTATTATGGACTTAACGGGGGCCGCTCGCCTGGTGAACTCTCGTTACTATGCGCCGTTTGAATCATTCTTAACTGCAGGCCTATTCTACATGGCTCTAACGTTCATCATTCTGTGGTGTTTCAAACACGCGGAAAAACGTTTCCTAGCGTATCTAAGACCACTTAGCTAGTTCATTTTGATGAATACAAAAAGGCTCCCAATTTGGAAGCCTTTTTTCGTTTGGGTTTAAAACTCGAGTTTTATTATTCGAATGTCGACCAGATTGGCGCGTGGTCGGATGGTTTTTCAATGCCACGCAACTCATAATCGATACCCGCTTCAGTACACTTTGCCGCAAGTGATGGCGTCGCCAGCACAACATCAATACGAAGGCCACGGTTGTCGTCGAACCCGCGTGAGCGGTAATCAAACCATGAGTACTGCTCAGTAGTGTCTGGATGCAGCTTACGGAATGTATCTTCAAATCCCCAATCAAGCAGTGTTTTCAGCCATTCACGTTCTTCCGGTTGGAATGAACACTTACCCGTTTTCAACCAGCGCTTACGGTTTGGTTCGCCAATGCCGATATCTGAATCGAGCGGACTGATGTTAATGTCGCCCATGACAATAAGTTGCTCATCGTTACTGTGATGATCGGTTAGATAAGTCATCAGATCTTTATAAAACTGGCGCTTGTATGGGAACTTAGTCTCGTGAGAAATATTGTCTCCTTGAGGGAAGTAGCCATTTAATACCGTTACTTTTTCGCCGTTTTCATTTTCGAAAGTTGCCATGATCATGCGCTTTTGATGATCGTCGTTGTCGGTAGGGAAGCCTTTCTGGACGTGAACTGGCTCTTGCTTACACAACATTGCTACACCGTAGTGCGCTTTTTGACCATGAAAGTAGACTTTGTAGCCCATGGCTTCAACGTCTTCAATTGGGAATGCTTCGTCATGAACTTTGATTTCTTGAAGGCCTATGACATCCGGTTGATGTTTGTCGATCAATGCTTGTAGCTGGTGGAGGCGAGCTCTAAGTCCATTGATATTAAAGCTAATGACTTTCATTGAGTGTCCTTGTTTTTGTATTTGACTGAGATAGTAACACTAAACAAAACAGAACGAGAAATAGACGTGGCTAACCAGCTACATTGACCAGTTATGACAAAATTGTTAACAGATATATAAACTTTAGATTGACCTGTTTAAGGATTATGGTCTAATGATTTAGTCAGGTTATTCTCATTAAGATGTATAGATTGCTTGCTTATAAGGATGTAGTATGCGAACCCTTTCCGTTCAGTGGAAAATCACACTTCTAGCAGGATGTTGCCTGCTTATTACCTCTCTTTCATTAGTTGGATTCTCTGTCTATAACGCGGTGGCGAATCAGCAGATCATTAAGGAACAAAGTTCTGAATCGGTGATCGATAAATCAGAGCAATTGTTACAAACCCGTGCGCTGCTCAATTCAACGGAAGTGAGTGAATATCTGAATGAAGCTATCTATCGATCAGAGATGCTGGCATCTAGTGCTCTTTTCTATAAAACCAATACAGAAGAAAACTTTGGTTCTAGTGAAGAGCTACGTACTGCGCTTGATGAAATGGTGAGAAAATCCGTTATAGCATTTGATTCAATTCAGGGCGCTTATCTCGTATTTAAACCTCATATGCTTGATGGTGAAGACAGTAACTATGAAGGTGCCGATTATGTGGGGTCAAACGAGAGAGGGCGTTTTGCACCGTACTGGCAAACCGCCGCTAACGGTGAAAACATTGTTCCTAATGTTCTAACAGAAGCGATGATTGACCACGGTGATAATAGCGAGCGTTTCTTCTGTCCGTTGGCCAGTGGTGAAACATGTGTATCAACGCCAAAACTGGTTCAGCAAGAGCAAGGTACTGTCCTCACTACATCCATCTCCGTGCCAATTAAAATAGACGACACCGCTATCGGCTTCTTCGGCATCGATTTAAAACTCGACCAGCTCGGTGATGTTGCTAAAGCCTCTGATGAAACTCTGTTCTCTGGTTTGGGTAATGTATATATCGTCGCGTTAGATGGTAGCTTGATCGCCAGCGATGATTCGTCACTAACGATTGGTCAAGCGCTTTCCACGCCACGCCTAAGTAGTGATGCTATTACAGACTTCTTGTTTGGTTATGAGGTGACGACTCAATGGAGCGACGATGGCCAATGGTTGTCTGTGTTCGCGCCGATAATGGTCGCTAACCAGACCTGGGGCGTTATATTTGAAATGCCACGATCAGCAGTGTTAGAAGATGCGGACAAGCTCGATATGATCATCAGCGATCAAGTCTCTGCAGGTGTTCAAACTGAATTGATTGCAGGCGCTATTTTTGTTGTTGTTGGTTTAGCTCTGATTGCACTGCTGGCTTTAAATATCGTTAAGCCAATACGTGAAGTGGTCAGCCGCTTGGATGATATCGCTTCTGGTGAAGGAGATCTGACTCAGAGATTAGACGTAAAATCCAAAGATGAAATTGGCCAGTTGGCGAATGGCTTCAACTCTTTCTTAGATAAGCTGCAGCACACGATCAAACAAGTTGTTGATACCACCCATCAGGTCGCAACGACGACAGAGCAAGCAAAAATTGCCGCGGCAGAAACGCGAACCAGTAGTGACTCTCAATTTAAGGAAGTCGACCTTGTCGCGACCGCGTCAGAAGAAATGACTCAAACGGCAAGTCTCGTGGTCCAAAATGCGGAAGTGGCAGTGAAGGCGGCGAGTGAAGCGGATGAAGCAGCAAGCTCAGGGCAAAGAGTTATCGAACAGTCAGAACAAGAGATGGTTAAGCTGGTTGAGCGCATGACCGCAGCCGTACCTGTTGTAGAGGAACTGGCAAAGAACAACGCTAATATTACCGAAATCCTATCCGTTATTGAAGGCATCTCGGAGCAGACTAACCTACTGGCATTGAATGCCGCAATCGAAGCTGCTCGTGCGGGAGAACAAGGTAGAGGCTTTGCAGTCGTAGCCGACGAAGTTCGTAACCTTGCAAGTAGGACCCAGGATTCTGTGGGAGAAATTCGAGATGTTATCGCCAAAGTTCAACAAGGTACTCAAGACGTAGTTGAGGCCATTCAAGAAGGTAATATTCTTGCCAATGATTCTGCACAGCAAGTGAACCAAGCTGTCGTTGAATTGAGTCATATCTTTGAGGCGATCTCTGCAATTAATGATATGAACAGTCAGATTGTTAGGGCAGCAGAAGAACAACAAGCCGTATCGGCGGAAGTGAACCAAAGCGTCTCGAATATAAGGGACTTAAGTGCGCAGATACTGTCGCAAGCGGGTGAATCAGAAGCGGTCGGTGTACAGATAGAAGAGCTGTCTGCAAATCAGCAAAAGCTGGTAGATCAATTTAAGGTTTAACACTGTCAAGCGATCAAGCAATCAAACAATTGAAAAAGCGAAGAGTTTTCTCTTCGCTTTTTTTATCGCTCTTGATGGATGTAACTCTTAATGCTGAAAAGAGCTAGGAGAATACAGGTAAAGATGAGTAACAGCGGACTCCATGTGTAGGCTATGTGTTCGAAAGTGATGCCCCAGTCAACAGCCTTGTCTGAGTCGATGAGATAAGCTGTCGTCCAAATCAATGCAATTGTTAATATCGCAGAACTGGCTATTAAAGCCAATATAGAGAAAGCTTTTCTCCACTCAGCTTTTGTACGTAACCTTTGATGAATTTCCCTTAGCTTTTCGTTGTCCGACATAACTATTCCCCAACACCGTTCTCATTCAAGGAATACGTGGTGTTATGGGAAAAGATCACTCCAACTCGTGCTAACCGTAAGAAAAAGGTTTGGTGCTTAATCGAGTAAGTACCCTAATCGAGTAAGTACCAATAGCCTTTATTTACCAGATTACAAAGCAGAGAAATTGTGGACGCATCAGTCTCTCCATCTAAATCTTTCAACTGAAATTCATCTTGGTTACACAGAGTTTCAAGTATGTGGCACTGCGTTGTCGGGACCTTAATAACTTCACCATTAATGTAGGCAATATTACTTTCACCCTGATGATAAAGGGCACGTAAGCCTGACACTTTGTGCAACGGACCGCCTTGCTGTAAGTAATATTGTATTTCTTCAGCTTCCCATTTCTCCTGGGGTTCAACAATATCTAACTGGTGACGAGACTGGCTCAGCATACAGCCCATAAAGTCTTTGATAGTTTCAGGGTGCTCAAGTGCGGAGGTGAGCATCTCGGTGAGTTGCGTTAAGTCTTGCTGCTGTATTTCACCGAATTGCTGACGGGCTCTAAGGTCAGGGTTACTGAGGTGCACGTCGCCCATATCGTGAGCAAGTATGTAGTCGGCGAAATTACTGACGAGTTCCTGTTCTTTTGGTGAACGATAGCCAACAGAATAACTCATACTAGGTTCTAGTGCGTAACCATCATGAGGGTAGCCTGGTGGAATATAAAGAATGTCACCGGGCTCTAGTATTGCATCAATGACAGCATCGAAGCCTTCGATTTGGCGTAAAGCGGATGAGCGGCAAGTTTCTTTATACTGACCGATATCTTTTGCGCCAACACGCCAGTGTCTACGCCCACTTCCTTGAATGATGAATACATCATATTGATCGATATGAGGGCCAACCCCCCCACCTTGTACAGAATAGCTGATCATCAAATCATCAAACAGCCATTGCGGTAACTGCTTGAATGGTTTGACAAGCTGCGCTGCACCTTGGTGCCAGTGATTTGCTGCTTGAACGATAAACTGCCAGTGAGAGTCATTTAAAGTTGAAAACTTAGTCTCGTCAAAAGGCCCGTGTTCAGCGCACCAGTCGTCATTCAAGTTAGAAACGAAGCGAGAGTCTATTTCCTCTTCCATGGTTAAACCAGCCAATTCTTCGGCAGAAATAGGATCTCTAAAGTTTTTAAAACCCTGTTTAATGATGGTGGGCTTTTTCTGCCAATACAGGGATAGAAACTCGTCTAGGGAGAAAGTTAGCTGATACTCGGTTAGTTGATCCATGGTATTACTCTGTAGCGGATAGCTTTTGTTCTAAATCTGATTTGACGATCTCAATGGCTTTTAGCGCTATGGAAGGTTCGATTTCATTCGATTCAAGTAAATAGATGAGGTCGACGGCCAGTTTGATTTCTTCGGGCGCGTCATCGAGTGGTGATTTAGCTTGGTCGGCCATGTTATTGGTTCTTCTCTCGATAGGTAATTTGGTTTTCGATTTTGAGTTTGGCTTCTTGGCAGCGCTTTAGCCGCTGCTCAGTTGCAATCAGTGCTTGTTGAGCTTGCTGTTGCTGAAAAGAAGAGGCTTGGGATACAGCGAATTCTTTTTCACGAACCATATCTTTAAGCCGTGTTTCCCACTCTTGGTGCTGCGCAAGCTCTTGATACAAGGCGTTGATAGGCTTTCGATAGTAAGAAGAGTGCTTGGGTTCGTTTTTGCGGATAGATTGAGTCGACAATTCTCGTTGAATGGCAGAGATCTGTGCGAGCAACCGCTCTGAAAGAAACTCAGCCCGTTGCTGCGTAAGTTTATTCGCTTGTTCTTCTCGAAGAATCGTGTCGAATGTAGATTGAGCTTCTTTCACACACGGTACTAGCAATTTACAGTGCGCATGGAACAAGCGCTCATCAAATAGAGGCTGGTGGTGCTCGCCGCGGGCTCGGTCGAGATTGGCTGCGTCTACAGCGAGCTGAGCCAATATTGGTTTTAATTGCGACAATTTACTCATAGATTCACAAACCAAGCTTCATAAGCAAGCTTAATTGCTAATACGCTTACTACGGTTACAAACACAGGACGGATAAACTTAGCACCAAAGCGAATGGCTGAATGGGCGCCGACAAAAGCACCTGCCATTAAGCATACACCCATGGTGAGTCCCAATACCCAATCGATGTGTCCTAATATGGCAAAAGTGACCAATGATGTGAAATTGCTGGTGAAATTCATCGCCTTCGCTAACCCTGAAGCGAGCAGTATATTTAAGCGATATAGCGCCATGGAGCTTACCGTCCAGAAAGCGCCGGTGCCTGGCCCGGCTACACCATCATAAAAACCAAGCGTAAAACCCTGCACGTATTGCTTTTTGTGTAGGGTGGGGCAGGGCTGAGGTGTGGCATTGTTATTTGCATTCGGTGTTTTATGCCAGATGGTATAGATAGCGGCCGCCAAAATGACTAATGGCAGCACTTTTTCGAGCCACTCTGTACTGATTGCATCGACTACTAGTGTCCCGATTGTCGCGCCGATTAATGTCGCAACAAAAGCTCTTCCCCAGCACTCGGGTTTAAAGAGCTTTTTCTTGTAGTAAGTAAATGCTGCCGTTGATGACGCAAAAGTAGCGGCAAGCTTATTCGTCCCCAGCGCGATATGAGGTGGTAAGCCGATTGATAAGAGAGCTGGGACTGTTAACATCCCCCCCCCTCCGGCCACTGCGTCTATAAACCCAGCAGTGAATGCAACAAGTGCCAACGCAACCAACATGGTTGGTTCGATAAATTCCATACATTATTCTTCTATTTATTCACTCACCGGATACTACGGAGAACGAGTTCTAGGGAAATTTCCTAATATTCGATTGTTCTTTTAAACGGTGGTAGTGAATCGAGTAACGACTTTCCATACCGCTTGGTGACTATCCGGCGATCAAGGATGATGACTCTACCAGAATCTCGTTCTTTGCGCAGCAAACGGCCAACCGATTGGATCAGCTTCTTACTCGCTTCAGGTACACTGATTTGTAAGAAAGGGTTCCCACCCCTCTGTTCTATATATTCCGCATGAGCCTGCTCTACAGGTGACGTTGGAACAGCGAAAGGAATCTTCGTAATAATTAAGTTTTCCAGTAGCTCACCTGGTAAATCTAAGCCTTCTGAAAAGCTACCAGTACCAAATAGCACACTGGTTTTCTGACATTGTACGAGCGTTTTATGTTTATTTAGAATTTCTGACCTTGAGCTATCACCTTGAACCTGAAGAGCCCAGCCTCTTTTAGCAAAATTGGTTGCCAATGCTTCAGCAACTTGGTTCATTTGCCAGTAAGAGGAGAATAAAACAAGGTTGGCTTTCTTGTCTTCTATTAGCTTAGGCAATCTTTCAATAAGATATTCAGTAAACTGAGGAGCTTGAGGCTCATACTTCATTGTTGGCACGTAAAGTTCGGCCTGATTTTGATAGTCGAACGGTGAGGCCAACGCTAGAAAGCGTGTTCCTTTTTCCGGTTTTTCACTAATGCCAGCTTGATGACAAAAGAAAGAGAAAGAGTTTAGCGCTCTCATGGTTGCAGACACCAAGACCGCGCCAATACACCTGCTCCAAAGTTGCTGGTCTAGCTGCCAGCCAACTTCTAGTGGTGAGACATTAACAATGTAGTCGTCTTCTCTATCCGGACTCACTTCTAGCCACCTAGCGAGCGGAGCTCCTTTATCTCGAATCGGCTCGGCCATCAACTGCCATACTTGGGCAAGGTTCTCCATCCGTTGTATATAGAAGCCCAGTTCAGCAAGTGCCGGTTCCGCTAGCCGATTTGCTAACTCTCCATCTTTGACGCGTTCGGCGATTAAATCTGCGATCTTCGCGACTGCTGTGTTTGCTTTATTCGCAGCTTTCTTAAGCTCCTGAGATTCGGCTTCTAGCCATTCGGGGAGTTCACCATTCTCGAAACGATAGCGCTTTTCTTCAAATTGGCTTGGCTCAAAACGCGTTGCGAGAGCACCTAGAGTGGGTATGAGAAACTGGATAGCATCCTGTAGTTCATTTCGAAAGCGACTGACCCGCTTTTCATCTGCGAGGGAAGAAAACTTACTCGCAGCTTGGTTCAACCGCTCCAACCAACTTGCAGCACCTTTTAGACTGGCGGCCGCCGAGGAGTGGTCACGTGCAACTTTTGGCAGGTGATGGGCCTCGTCGAAAACGTAAATTGTGTTTTCGGGTTCTGGAAGAATTACGCCCCCGCCTAAGTCAGCGTCGGACATCACTAAACTGTGGTTTGCGATAATGACATCAGCTTTGTCTAGCTCTGATCGGGCTTTCTGAAAAGGGCAGTCTCTATGAGCGGGCATACTGAGATTACAGGTATGTTTGTCGCTAACGATGTGTTGCCACAATTCATCTTTGATTGGTTTTGGCCAAGAATCCCTGTCACCATCCCATTTACCTTGGGACAAAGCGGTATAGAGTCTTCCGAGTAATTCGATGTCTTTTGCTTTCGGCTTTGACTCAAACATCGCCAGTTGACCACCATCAACGCCACTTGCTGATGCCAGCTTTTCCGCGCAGCAATACCGTTGTCTACCTTTTGCAAGAATAAAAGAAAACTCTCTATCAGTTAGTCGACGAAACAATGGAAGGTCTTTATTTATTAGTTGTTCTTGTAGCGCAACGGTAGCGGTAGAAATAACAACTTTACGATTATTCCATACTGCCACGGGAATCGTGGCCATCAAATAAGACAACGATTTACCGATCCCAGTACCGGCTTCGGCCACCAGAATGCGATTAGATTTGTGATAGTCGCCACAGAGTGTCTTGGCGATCTCAGCAACAAGATAATTCTGAGCTCGACGAGGTACAAAGTTTTCTAGCTGTGATTGAAGGTTTTGATAGCTGTGGCGAATGGATTGCTGGATTTTACTGGTTGACATACTGTGACCTACTTAACGACCCCCGGATAGTAGCACATATTGCTATGGGATACTTAGTTCACGAAATTGAATGCTTTTAAAACAAATCTAGATCTCCTTCACAAAAAAAAACTGAACCATCATGAACTTAGAATAAATTTAGGTAATGAATTATATATAACTTCGAGTTGTATGAATGTTAAGTTTAATATTCTGTGACGGTGACAATTTTAGTTAAAAATTGGAATTTAAAACTACTCTGTGGGTGGGGGATGACTCGGGGTAAACATCGGGCAAAGCTAAGAAGTTGCTCGAAAAAAATACGCAAATCACTGTAACTTATTGTTATTAATGGGTTTTATGTTTTTTGATAATAATTTTTTAGTTTATTTGACAGGCGGGAGGATCTTTTGCAATCTAGAACCCGAATTACAGGCGATGACATCCAACCAGTTAAGAGTTTGAGTCATGGTCAAAAAACATAAAGGGAACCGGATAAGGAATTCCCATTCTATAGAAAAGGCAGTGGATTATTATGAAAAAGACTCTAGTAGCTCTAGGTGTTATGGCGGCAGCAGGTTCTGCTCAAGCAATCGAGATTTACAACAATGAAGGTGTTACAGTTGATCTAGCTGGTGATATCGAAGTTGTATACGTAAAAGGTTTCGACAAAGACGCTGAGTTCCAACAAGAAATTCAAGACGCAGACTTCGGTTTTGACGTTCGTTACGCAATCAACGACGATCTACAATTCGGTGGTTACTGGGAATTTGACGGCGCAAGCGGTACTGTAACTAGCGGTCAAGGTTCTAGCGCAGATGTTGGTGACACATACGTAGCTCTATACTCTCAGTCTATCGGTTCTATTAAAGTAGGTCGTACTTGTGGTGCTCTAGATGACGCTGGTGTTGGTTCTGACTTCCAATTTGGTATTAGCTCTTTCTTCAACAACGACAGCACATTCTGTGAAGACGAAATGATTCGTTACGACGTAGACAAAGGTACTTTCTACGGTACAGTGTCTATCGCACAGGACCACAACAACTCAACTAACATCGGTACAGATGGTTCTTACTTTGACCTTAAACTAGGTGCTCGCGTTGCTGACTTCGACTTCACTGGTTACTACGGTGACGGCGACCTAACTCTAGCTACTGTTCCTCAAGAAGAACAAATTCTTGCTCTAGAAGCTCGTTACGCTGGTGTAGAGAACCTAAACCTAGAACTAGGTTACTACGCAACTAACGTTAAAGTTAAAGCAACTGGTTCTGAAGTTGATTCAAGCACTGTTGGCCTAGCTGCTGATTACACAATCGATTCAGTTACTATCGCTGCTGGTTACAGCTTCGGTTCAAGCGACGTTGATGCTCTAGAATCAGACAACTGGTTCCTAAATGCTGGTTATGCTCTAGCTCCAAACACTACAGCTTACGCTGAAGTAGGTGGCGATGATGCTGACAACAGCGAAGTAGGCGTTGCACTAGGTGTTAAAGCTAGCTTCTAATTAAATCTTAATTGATTTATATCCTAACAAAGCCACCCTGAAGGGTGGCTTTGTTTTTTTGAGTATAACTTGACGAGCATTGTTGTCTCGTTTGATGTGAATTATAGTATCTATCGAGCTAGTAAAGGTTCACTAGCGTATAATTATCAAGGAGTTAAGCCCTGTGAAGTTAATCAAAATCCTTTCACTGTCGACAATGATGGTCGCATTCTCTATTAATGCAGCAACACTAGTTCCCGCTAAAGGGGTTTCTGTCCTTTATATTAATGGTCAAGAAGCTGAATCAAAAATTGGCAAGAACAACATCGATCCAGGCATGAATCAAGTTATTGTTCGTATGGACAAAGATTTAGGGCGAGGAAGCAGCAGCTCGGTATATACATCGGAACCCTTTGTCTTGACGTTTGATGTTTCTGGTGAAGAAATAAAATTGAACCACCCTGTAGCCAGAAGTAAAGCTGAGGCAGAAAAAGCATTTCGCTCTAACAACCCTGAATGGCGCTTGTCTCAGGATGGCAATGCGTTAGCTTATGATCTGGACAAACTTTCGGGCAAAAAAGGTCTACTTCCATTCATGGGGATGGACGGCATTGTCGAAGACTATAACAGCGAACGTGGTATTACATTTGTCGATGGCAAACTGGTGACTGCGACAACGGCAAGTGCAGCAGTGGTTGCGACCAGTGCATCAGCAGAGAAAGAAGTTACACAAACTTCGGCGACGCAGGTTGAAAAGAACGTTGTTGAGCAACCTAAGGCTGTCGAACCTCAGACAGTAGAACAGCTTAAAGCTTGGTATAAGAAAGCGACTAAAGCTGAGCAAAAAGAATTCCGTAAATGGATGATTGATCAAGAATAAAAGTTCAAAGTGTCATCTACACAGCAAAGCCGCGTCTGTCGATGCGGCTTTTGTTTTAATAGTTAGGTGTCAAAAACTATAAACTAATCTAAAAAGCAATCGTCTTCGGTGATAACCTGTGCAATCGCATCAATCAGTTGCTTGATATGGTGAGCCTCACTAATGAAGGGAGGCATCATATAAATAAGTTTGCCGAATGGTCGTATCCAAACCCCTTGTTCAACAAACCGTTTTTGTATTGCTTCCATATTAACTGGTTGGTTGGTTTCTACGACACCTATAGCACCTAACCACCTCACGTCCTTCACGCGTTCGTTTTGAAGAAGTGCAGGGAGCAACTTGGCAAAGATTGACTCGATATTGTGTGTTTGAGATTTCCAGTTGCCTTGCTTAAGTAGTGACATGCTTGCTGAAGCAACTGCACACGCAAGTGGGTTTCCCATAAACGTTGGACCATGCATAAAGCAACCCGCTTCTCCACTGCATACAGTGTCCGCGACATGTTTAGTCGTTATGGTTGCCGATAGGGTCATGTATCCGCCTGTTAAGGCTTTGCCGACGCAGAGAATATCCGGCATGACTTCAGCGTGCTCGCAAGCAAACAATTTTCCCGTCCGCCCGAATCCGGTCGCTATTTCATCGAGAATCAGCAATAGGCCATATTGGTCGCAGAGCTTACGTACCTGTTTTAGATATTCCGGGTGATAAATACGCATCCCTCCTGCACCTTGCACGATCGGCTCAAGGATAACCGCGGCAATCTCCTTATGGTTATGCTCGAGTTTGTGCTCCAAATCTTCAATATCCTCTGGGTTCCAATTGTCCCAGAACCCCGTATTAGGGGAGGAGGCAAAGATGTGTTCAGGTAAGAAACCTTTATATAGGGAATGCATCGAGTTATCGGGGTCGGTCACTGACATGGCAGCGAAGGTATCGCCATGATAACCATCCCTTAAGGTTAGAAACTTAGATCGTTTTTCACCTTTTGCGTGCCAGTATTGCAGCGCCATCTTTAAACTGACTTCAACAGCTACCGATCCTGAATCAGCGAGAAAAACTTGCTCAAGCCCTTTCGGAGTCATTTCAACTAACGACTTACATAAGTCGATGGCCGGTTGGTGTGTTATACCACCAAACATGACATGCGACATGCGGTCAATCTGCGCGTGAGCCGCTTCATTAAGAGTCGGGTGATTGTAGCCGTGAATTGCAGACCACCAGGAAGACATTCCATCAATCAACTGCCGGCCATCTTCAAGTTCTATATGTACTCCTTTTGCAGATGAAGCGGGGTAGCATTTTAAAGGAGAGATTGTAGAGGTGTATGGGTGCCAAATGTGCTGCTGGTCGAATTCTAAGTCCATGAATGATTTAACCTGTAGATTAAAAAATAACCAAGTGTAAACTTGTTGAATCTCAATTTGTTGACAGTGTATCTGTTGTCGTTACACTAGCCAAGCAATTAACAAATAATTAAATAAGGAAGCCTTGTGGAAGTACGTCACAACTGGACACATGCAGAAGTACAAACACTGATGCAAAAGCCGTTCATGGATCTACTGTTTGAAGCGCAGCTTGTTCATCGCTCACATCAACCTCATAACCACGTACAAGTCAGCACGCTGTTGTCGATTAAAACAGGTGCGTGTCCGGAAGACTGTAAATACTGCCCACAAAGTGCTCATTATCGTACTGATGTAGATAAAGAACGATTAATGGAGGTTGAGCGTGTACTCGATGCTGCACAGAAGGCAAAAGATTCAGGTTCAACGCGTTTTTGTATGGGGGCTGCATGGAAAAACCCGAAAGAGCGTGACATGCCACATTTAACCCAAATGATTAAAGGGGTAAAAGGTATGGGGCTAGAGACGTGTATGACTCTGGGTATGCTTAACCCAGAGCAAGCGAAAGAGTTAGCGGATGCTGGTCTTGACTACTATAACCACAATCTCGATACCTCCCCTGAATTCTACGGCAATATCATTACAACACGCACCTACCAAGACCGCTTAGATACATTATCTCATGTGCGAGATGCAGGTATGAAAATCTGTTCAGGTGGAATTATTGGAATGGGTGAGAGTACGAATGACCGAGCTGGGTTATTCGTAGAACTGGCGAATCTGCCGACCCACCCAGAGAGTGTGCCTATTAACATGCTGGTTAAAGTGAAAGGTACTCCGCTTGAAGAAGTTGACGATGTTGAGCCATTCGACTTTATCCGCTTGATTGCGATTGCGCGCATTATGATGCCTAAGTCAGCTGTGCGTCTTTCTGCTGGTCGTGAGAATATGAATGAGCAAATGCAAGCGCTTTGCTTTATGGCTGGAGCTAACTCAATCTTCTATGGATGTAAGCTACTTACGACTCCAAACCCGGACGAAGACAGCGACATGCAATTGTTCAAAAAATTGGGCATCAATAGTCAACAAGTTGTTCAGAAGCCAGATGAAATTCAAGAAAATGACCTCTTAGATCGTGTCGTTGAGCGCGTTGCGGCAAGACCGGGTAAAGACGACCTATTTTATGAAGCCAGCATTTAACGAGCGGATTGCTGGTGCACTAGAATATCGGCGTCAGCATGATCTCGCTAGAGAATCAAAGATACTGACATCGCTTGACGAAGCATGTATCGAGTTCGAAGGGAGCCGATATGTTAATTTTTCTAGCAACGACTATCTTGGCTTGGGCCGAGATAAACAGTTGCTGGAAGCTTGGCAGCATGGACTTAGCTTATACGGCTGTGGCAGTGGCGCATCACCATTAGTTACAGGTTATAGCTCGGCCCATGCAGATCTTGAAAGTGCATTGTGTGATTGGCTTGGTTTTGAAAGGGCAATACTGTTTAGCTCAGGATTTTCAGCTAATCAGGCGTTAATCTTTGGTCTCTTAGAAAAGGGTGATTTGCTCGTTCAAGACAAATTAAACCATGCATCTTTGATGGAAGCTGGATTGTTGTCAGCCGCTGATATGAAGCGTTTTCGCCACAATGATGTTCAACATCTGTCGAGTTTCTTGGGTAAGGCTTCGAATACGCTCGTCATGACCGAAGGTGTGTTCAGCATGGATGGAGACACTGCGCCGTTAGTGGATATCCAAAGCGCTTGTCTCGATAGAGCATGGTTGGCGGTCGATGATGCTCATGGGATCGGAGTGTTGGGCTCAGACGGTCGAGGTAGTTGTGATGAGGCTGGAATTCGCCCTGAAATATTGGTGGTGACTTTTGGCAAGGCATTTGGTTTGTCGGGAGCAGCGATCCTTTGTAGTCAGGAGTGTGGGGATTACTTAACGCAGTTTGCAAAGCACCACGTATACTCGACCGCGATTCCGCCCTCTCAGGCTTACGCTCTAACTCATGCTATTGGAATGATTCAAACGCAGAATTGGCGCAGAGAAAAACTAGCAGAGTTGCAGGGTGTATACCAAAGCAAGCTGAGTCAAGTTAACGGTTTTGTAGATACAACAACACCAATCAAACCTTTCATATTAGGCGACAGTGAGCGAGCGCTCACCTTTTCTAACTACCTAAAAGCTTCAGGACTTTGGGTTGCTGCTATCAGGCCGCCAACTGTTGCGACAAATAGTGCACGATTGAGAGTAACTTTGACTGCCAACCACACGAAGGAGCAAGTCGTGAACTTGTCGGATGCGATACTCGAAAATATCAATAAAGGGTACTAAATGGTTCAAGTAGTAACAGAATTGTTTGATACGCAAACGGATAAACGCCTTATTGCTGAGTCTTTTGGAAAAGCAGCTGCGGGATACGATCAGCATGCTGCCTTTCAACGCGATGTTGGGCATAGGTTGCTGACACTATTACCTGAAGACCTGAGCGGTACAACCGTTGTCGACCTTGGCTGTGGAACCGGCTACTTCAGTGAGCAGTTGTTGGCGAAAGGTGCTGAAGTGATATGTATTGACCTTTCAAGTCAGATGCTAGAACAAGCTAATCAGCGCTGTGGGAGCGAGAAAGTTCAATATGTGCTAGCCGATGCGGAGTGCTTACCTTTGGCGGATAATAGCGTGGACTTTGTGTTCTCAAGCTTGGCATTGCAATGGTGTACCGATCTCGCGGTGCCGTTAGCTGAGATAAAGCGGATCGTTAAACCGAAAGGTAGAGGAGTATTCTCCACATTACTTGATGGCTCACTGAATGAGCTTAAGCAAGCGTGGCGTGAAGTTGACTCATATCAACATGTTAACGATTTTATGACATCCAATCAGGTAAAAATTGCGCTAGCGCAATCTCACTGCACCAATCATCACCTAAACTTGACCCCTATCACAGTTTGGTACGACACTGCATTTTCTGTCATGCGTGATCTCAAAGGCATAGGTGCTAACCACGTAAGTGGTCGCTCACATGGTCTGACGAGTCGTCGATCGCTTATTCAAGTCGAGCGTGCGTACCAAGTATACAAGAATCAACAGAATAAACTGCCTGCTACTTATCAGGTATGTTTTGGGGCCATCAATCTATGATCGACTCATTTTTTATTGCTGGTACGGATACCGATGTAGGCAAAACAGTCGCTTCGAAGGCTATTCTTCAAGCGTTGGCTGCACAAGGGTTAAAAACAATTGGCTATAAGCCGGTTGCAGCGGGTAGTGAAAGCACTGAACTGGGAATGCGCAACTCAGATGCGTTGCATTTACAACAAGCCGCAAATGTTGAGTGTGATTATAAAGATATAAATCCTTACACGTTGGAGCTACCTGCTTCTCCTCATATTGCTGCAAAGCATGAAAACGTATCTATCGAGTATGAGGTATTGAGCGAAAAGCTTATGCTGCATAAACAGAACGCCGATGTCGTTCTGGTTGAAGGCGCAGGTGGGTGGCGTGTACCTGTTTCCGATACTGACTGCTTATCCACTTGGGTCAAGCAAGAACAACTTCCAGTTGTACTAGTCGTTGGGATTAAATTGGGTTGTCTGAGTCATGCGATGTTAACGGCTGAAATTATTAAAGCCGACGGACTTAACCTTGTAGGTTGGGTCGCTAACCGAGTTAACCCTGGTACAGAGCACTATGCTGAGATCATTGAAATGCTTGAAGACAAGATGGATGCACCTAAGTTAGGTGAAATTCCATACGTGCCTAGAGTGAAGAGAAAAGATCTTGGTAAATATATCGATTTAGCTCCATTGATGAGTTAACGAGAGAGAAAAATGAAAAAGGGCTGCAGTTGCAGCCCTTTATTTGTAGTTATTTTTCTTGGGTTAAGCCCATCAGTGCTTGTTGAGTATCACTGATTTGTTGTTGCGCCTGTTGTGGCTGCTTTATTCCAAGTTGTTGTTTTGCTTCATCTTCTGAGATTCCAAGATGACAGCAAAGTAAATCAATAGCCATTTGATAGTTGCTAGTCTCTGCCATGGTCAGTCCCTTTGGTTACATGGAGCTCGTTTTGTTCTCATCGCAATGTAGTCTCTTTATCTTTCGACCTCAATAAGACTAAAGTCTAACGTGTGGCGCTGATTCCAAAATCTTACCAGAAAACAAATGTTTCAATTTAACACTTAACCTTGTTTTATTTGCATTTAAACTATATCTATAACTAACAGTCCCTAACAACTGAGTGTTGGAAGGGGATAATTAAAAGCTTGCTATTGGAGACAGGTAATGAAGCGAGTAATGTTGTTCTTAGCAACTAACTTGGCCGTGATTTTAGTGCTAAGTGTTGTTTTGAATATTGTGAGTGCTGTATTTGGAATTCAACTAGGCGGCGGAAGCACGTCTGGAATTCTATTAATGGCTGCCGTCTTTGGTTTCGGTGGTTCATTCATATCGCTGATGATGTCAAAGAGCATGGCTCTTCGCTCAGTGGGTGGTATGGTGATCGAAAGTCCACGTAACGAAACGGAGCACTGGCTTCTAGAAACAGTCGGCCGTCAAGCGCAACAGGCTGGTATCGGTATGCCAACGGTTGCGATTTATGACGCAGCAGATATCAACGCATTCGCAACGGGTGCAAAAAGAGACGATTCCTTAGTTGCAGTGTCTACAGGTCTTTTACACAACATGACCCGAGACGAAGCGGAAGCCGTTCTGGCCCATGAAGTGAGCCATATTGCGAATGGCGACATGGTTACCATGACTCTTATGCAGGGTGTAGTAAATACTTTCGTTATCTTCTTATCTCGCTTTATTGCCAACATTGTTGCCTCAAATAACAACAATGAAGAGGGTGAGGGTGGAAGTAACATGATGGTTTACTTCGGTGTGTCTATGGTGCTTGAATTGGTGTTTGGTTTCTTAGCCAGCTTTATTACGATGTGGTACAGCCGTCATCGCGAATTCCATGCGGATGCTGGAGCAGCTCGCCTAGTTGGTAAAGAGAAGATGATAGCGGCACTTGAGCGCTTAAAAGTGAGTCATGAGCCGCAACTAGAAGGTTCTATGATGGCGTTTGGTATCAATGGTAAACGCTCTCTGAGTGAGCTTCTAATGAGCCACCCACCGTTAGATAAGCGCATTGCGTCTCTACGTAACATGTAATTGCTAGTACAGCGATTTATTAAAAGGCTTCCATTAGGAGGCCTTTTTATTACCTGTTTGAAATTTCAGGTGCCGATTTTGGCTGGCTTGGCCGTTGAGTTATAGAGCTGAGCTGACTGCTGGCCGTATTATCTATATATCGTCCTGGGGGAACAAAAAAGGCTTCCATTTTGGAAGCCTTTTCTAATCATCTTATTTGAAACTTACAGCTTGTCAGTTAGCTCGATTGCTTGACCGATGTAGTTAGCTGGAGTCATTTCTTTTAGGCGTGCTTTTTCGTGCTCTGGAAGCTCAAGGCCGTCGATGAAGTTACGCATTGCTTCACCATCAACACGCTTACCACGAGTGAGCTCTTTTAGCTTCTCGTAAGGCTTTTCGATGCCGTAACGGCGCATCACAGTTTGTACTGGCTCTGCAAGAACTTCCCAGTTTTGGTCTAGTTCCGCAAGAAGTGCTTCACGGTTCACTTCTAGTTTGCTAATACCTTTCAAAGTTGAAGTGTATGCGATGATTGCGTAGCCAACACCAACACCTAGGTTACGTAGAACTGTCGAGTCCGTTAGGTCGCGCTGCCAGCGAGAAATTGGTAGTTTCTGCGCTAGGTGGCCGAATACTGCATTCGCTAAGCCAAGGTTACCTTCCGAGTTTTCAAAGTCGATTGGGTTCACTTTGTGTGGCATCGTTGAAGAACCGATCTCACCAGCAATAGTCTTCTGCTTGAAGTGACCTAGAGCGATGTAGCCCCATACGTCGCGGTCGAAGTCGATTAAGATAGTGTTGAAACGTGCAACTGCATCGAACAGTTCAGCGATGTAATCGTGTGGTTCGATTTGAGTCGTGTATGGGTTCCAAGTTACGCCTAGAGATTCAGTAATGAACTCTTCAGAGAATTGGTGCCAATCAACTTCTGGGTAAGCAGAAAGGTGAGCATTGTAGTTACCTACAGCACCATTGATCTTACCTAGAATTTCGACGTTAGCGATTTGCTTGTATTGACGCTCCATACGGTACGCCACGTTCGCCATTTCTTTACCCATTGTAGATGGAGATGCAGGCTGTCCGTGTGTACGAGATAGAAGAGGGATGTCGCGGTATTCAACAGCAAGCGCTTTGATAGCATCGATGATGTTTTGGATTTCAGGAAGAATCACTTCGTCACGAGCTTCTTTCAGCATTAGAGCGTGAGAAGTGTTGTTGATGTCTTCTGAAGTACAAGCAAAGTGAATGAACTCGTTTACAGCGTGCAACTCAGGTACACCAGCTACTTTCTCTTTAAGGAAGTACTCAACCGCTTTAACATCGTGGTTGGTTGTACGTTCGATCTCTTTGATACGTGCTGCATCTTCTTCAGAGAAGTTTGCTGCAAGTTCATCTAGGAACTGGTTTGCTTCTGCACTGAATGCTGGTACTTCTTTAATCGCATCGGTAGCAGCAAGTTTTTGCAACCAACGAATTTCAACGATAGAGCGGTACTTTAGTAGGCCAAACTCACTAAAGATACTACGTAATGCAGTGGTTTTACTTCCGTAACGGCCGTCTACTGGTGAAACAGCAGTCAATGCTGACAGTTCCATGGTGTTCTCCTGAATTGAGGTTCTTAACTTAATTTGGTGAGCTTTATACCAATATCAACGGCAATTGTCACGAAGATTGCGCAAACGTTTGCGTTGAGTTTGTTTTGGTAAATAAAAAGTATTGGCGGATAAAAAATCAGCTCGCGACTATGCGCGAGCTGAGTATTACATTCTGGCCAACAAGATTTGAGCTTGTTCAACCATCTTCTTACGTCCGAAAATGAGGTGGCGTCGTTTGCCCCCTACTTGACGCCATAGAACGGCGCTTCGGATTCCAGACAGCAGCAAAGCTCTTACTTTGTGTTGGTTTGTTGTATGTTGAAGCACTTCCGGCGTACCTGTGACTTGGATTCTTGGCCCGATAGGGCTAATTACGTCTAGGTACACACTCGCAAGATTGCTAACCATCTGTTCGTCTAGCAAATCAAAATGCTCAAGTTGGCGCTCTAACATTTGGACACGATCACCAAGTTGAGACATAGCGTCGTTTCTGCTGCTTAGTTTGCGCTCAAGCGCCATCAAGCTGATGATGTAGCGAGTAATCTCACTTCCTGTCGGAGTGCTGTCAATGCCTTTCACTAAACACTCAAGACCAATTTTCAGGTCGGCCTCACGTCCAAATACGTTTAGTGTACTGTTCGGGTTTGTGTTGAGTATGGCATTCAAAGAAGTTGTAAGCGCGTCAGTATCACATTCACCGTTCTTCGCTACTTGTTGAACTAAAGCAACAGCTTGGCAGATCCCTGCAAAAGCGATAGTACGATCATAAAGTGTATTAGCCACGTAGTCTTACTCCTTATTTTAATTAGTTAAATGCGCTGTTCTATAATGCCGCCACCTAAGCAAACTTCGCCTAGGTAGAAAACTGCAGATTGCCCTGGTGTTACAGCGACTTGAGGTTCATCAAAGATAACTTTAATGTTTTCATCGTCAATAGGGATGATAGTACACGGGATATCTGTTTGACGGTAGCGAGTTTTCACAGTGCATTGTAATGGTTGATTAATAACGTCGCGATCTACCCAGTGTAACTGAGAAGCGATAAGCCCTTGAGATTTAAGCATTGGGTGATCTTTGCCTTGTACTGCGATAAGTACGTTGCGTTTGAGATCTTTGTCACCAACGAACCATGGGTCTTCATTACCACCACCGCCTTTTTGGCCACCAATGTGCAAGCCCTTTCGCTGACCTAGGGTGTGGTACATCAAGCCATTGTGTTTACCAATGACTTTACCTTCTGGGGTCTCAATATTACCTGGTTGAGCAGGTAGGTAGCGCCCTAGGAAGTCAGTGAACTTACGTTCGCCAATGAAACAAATTCCGGTAGAGTCTTTTTTCTTGGCAGTGATTAAGCCCTGTTCTTCAGCGATTCGACGAACTTCTGGCTTTTCCAGCTCACCTACTGGGAATAAGCTGCGTGCAACTTGCTCGTGGCTCAATGTGTATAGGAAGTAACTTTGATCTTTATTACCATCTAAACCACGAAGCATCTGCGGTTTATCGCCATTTTCTGGGAAAGAGCGGCGTACGTAATGGCCCATAGCAATGTAGTCGGCATCGAGTACTTCGTCGGCAAACTCTAAAAACGCTTTGAATTTGATTTCTTTGTTGCACAGAATATCAGGGTTTGGCGTACGGCCAGCTTTGTATTCAGCTAAGAAATACTCAAATACGTTATCCCAATACTCTGCAGCAAAGTTGATGGTGTGCAGGTGAATGCCTAGTTTGTCGCACACAGCCTGTGCATCTGCTAAATCTTCCGCTGCAGTACAATACTCTTCGTTGTCGTCTTCTTCCCAATTCTTCATGAACAGGCCTTCAACTTGGTAGCCCTGTTGTTGCAGAAGATAAGCGGAAACGGAGGAATCAACACCGCCGGACATACCGACAATGACTTTTTTCTGGCTGTTGTCAGACATTACTAAACACCACTCAAAATAACTGGACGCAGATTCTAACAGAAATAGCGAGTAGGGGACAGATCCGCGATCTAAATCACAATTCGATTTGACTACAAATTACCCACTTAAGTGGCGGTGGTTGGACAGTGTCTTAACGCGCCGCTCTTACTATTTCTTCAGATGTATTCCATGCGTATATATGGCATAGTTTCGCGAAAACAAGCCTAAGAGAAAATTATGTCTGAACAAAATGAATTTATGCAGGAAGCCGAGTTGATTGAAGTGGTTGAGAATCAATTGGAAGATGGTAACCCGATCAAAGCGAAAGAAACTTTAATGCGTTTGATGATGACAGGAACCCCACGCGACGAAGCGGTTGCGATGATGGCGTGTGCCGTTGCGATTGAGATTTTCGATGTAATGAAAAACGACTCTGAATTTAATTTAAAACGTTATTCTGAGCACTTAGATATGCTACCAGATTTGAGTTTTATGGAAGGGGAATAGAACTCAGCCGTTAATTGAATGTTGCAAACGTTTGCTATAATTCACTGTATTGCCGCGCACACAAGTGCGCGGTAGAATCCCGCATCCTTCACTTCCATACTTAGAATCATTGCTATGAAATTTCCAGGCCAACGTAAATCTAAGCACTACTTTCCAGTACACGCTCGTGACCCTTTAGTGAGCCAGGCTCAAGAAAGTAAAAAAATGTCCAGCACGCATATTATCGGTATTGATCAAACTCTGGTTGATATTGAAGCAAAAGTGACGACTGATTTAATTGAGAAATATAATCTAAGTAAAGGTCATTCGTTGGTTATTGATGATGAAGCGGCAGAGTCTCTCTATAACGAACTCAAAGACCAAAAACTTATTACCAATGAATTTGCGGGTGGCACGATTGGCAATACTTTGCACAACTACTCTGTGCTTGCCGATGATCGTTCGACGCTTTTAGGAGTGATGAGCCAAGATATTAAGATTGGCAGCTACGGTTACCGTTATTTATGTAATACATCGAGCCGAATGGATTTGAATTATCTACAGGGTGTTGAAGGAGCAATTGGCCGTTGTTTTGCCTTGATTACCGAAGATGGAGAAAGAACTTTCGCGATCAGTGAAGGCCAAATGAATAAACTTCATCCAGAAAGTATTCCAGAGAAAATCTTTAAAAATGCTTCTGCGTTAGTATTAACAGCATATTTAGTTCGTTGTAAAGAAGGCGACCCAATGCCTGAAGCGACGATGAAAGCAATAGAATATGCAAAACAAAATGACGTGCCTGTTGTACTTACATTAGGAACGAAATTCGTAATTCAAGATGATCCGACGTTCTGGCAAGAGTTTTTACGCGACCATGTCACTGTGGTAGCTATGAATGAAGACGAAGCTGAAGCGTTAACTGGGGAATCCGATCCTCTAGCTGCATCGGATAAAGCGTTAGAATGGGTTGACTTGGTATTGTGTACCGCAGGTCCTGTTGGACTGTTCATGGCTGGCTATACTGAAGATGCCGCAAAAAGGGAAACTTCGTTACCTCTCTTACCGGGCTCTATTGCTGAATTTAACCGTTTTGAGTTCAGTCGTCCGGCGTCAAAGTCTGCATGTGAACAACCAATCAAGGTATATTCACATATTGCACCTTATATGGGCGGCCCAGAAAAAATAAAGAATACCAACGGTGCTGGTGATGCTGCATTGTCAGCTCTTTTGCATGATATGGCAGCAAATAAATACCATAAAGAGAATGTACCGAATTCGAGCAAACACGCTCATACATTCTTAACTTACTCTTCATTCTCACAAGTTTGTAAGTATTCAAATAGAGCCAGTTACGAAGTATTAGTTCAACACTCTCCGCGTTTGTCTCGAGGTTTACCTGAACGAGAAGATAGCCTAGAAGAGTCATATTGGGAACGCTAAGCTCCTCATGTAATAAGTGGACAACATGACTAATTAGTAATAATAAAAAAGGCTCCCGAAAGGAGCCTTTTTTATTTAACGAATTCGCTATTAAATCGCAAAATCTTCTAGAGATTTACCTGCGTCAAGCTGCGCTTGGATAGCTGAAGGTGTACGACCTTGGCCTGTCCAGGTTTTTTCGTTACCTTCGCCATCTACATATTTGTATTTAGCCGGGCGAGGAGCACGTTTTGTTTTTGTGCCTTTCGCTTTTGTTTCACCAGAAAGTGCTGAAATAAGTGCTTCTACATCAATACCATCTTTAGCGATTTGATCAGCAATTGCCGCCAGCTTCGCTTCTTGCTCTGCTTTCGCTGCGCGCTCTTCTGCTTCAGCTTCTTGGCGTTCTTGAACAACGATGGTTAGTTTGTCTAATGCTTCTTCTAGTTGCTCTAAAGTTAATTCACGAGCAAAAGCACGTAGGCTACGAATGTTTAATAAAGTTTTAGATAGATCCGACATGACTATTCCTATGAATTTAAAAGAGTCGACCGAATAATATTAAACTGCGACTACTAAGAATACAATATTATTTCGCTCGAATAGTTTTTAATATTTGGGTTAAATTAAACTTGCTTCATATTTAATCGAATAAGTAACCAGATATGAGTGAATTTTATCGAAGCTACCCATACACGACTAAAGTGTCTCTCTAGCTATTAATCCTAGTTATGATATTTGTAGCATTAGATTTCCTACAAGAGTAGATGTGCCAGAATTGGCCAAAAATAAAATATCACTAAAAATGGAATGATATGTTGCATTGGTGACCTGTGTAAGTACAATGGCGTCACCTTATGCGTATGTGCAGTTAATTAATTGTTAAATTGACTTTTCAATAGTTGATTGTATGTTGCGCGGTAGAGGAGCGATACAAATCAGTAGCAGCAGTTGGGGTGATGCCTATGAATTGTTGTGAAAGGGTGCTATCGCCGAAGTAGATTGGTATATCAACGCCACCTGCTGGGGTTGTATCAAATAGGTACAACACTGCCATAGTCTATAATTTGTTAAACTATGGAGCGCTACTGTAGGGTTGGGTGAAGTGTTCGCTTCCCTTTCGCTAAGTTCAACATTAATTGCGTTAAAATGACTTCACGTAATTTGTCTGCAGTAGATCTCTAGCCATTACTTACTGGTTTTTGAAGATCATGAATTTAATTGATTTCGCATCATCTCCGCTGTCGCTATTGCCGCCAATTGTCGCGCTTAGCTTAGCAATCATTACTCGTCGTGTTTTAGTATCTCTTGGGGTTGGTATTCTCCTGGGGGCAGTTTTGCTTGCCGATTACTCTATCGGTAATGCACTAGGTTATGTTGGGACAACTGTTTCAAGCGTCTTTATTGAAGACGGTGGTATTAATACTTGGAACATGAGCATTGTAGGTTTTCTTATTTTATTAGGAATGACGACTGCATTACTGACATTGTCTGGTGGTACTCGCGCGTTTGCTGAATGGGCTCAATCTCGTGTGAAAAGTAAACGCGGCTCGAAGTTACTCGCAGCGTTCCTTGGGGTTTTCATCTTTGTTGATGATTACTTCAACAGTCTAGCGGTAGGCGCTATCTCGCGTCCGGTAACTGATCGATTCTATGTTTCTCGCGCTAAACTAGCTTACATCCTAGACTCAACGGCGGCGCCGATGTGTGTGATTATGCCGGCTTCTAGTTGGGGTGCTTACATCATTACTATTATCGGCGGTATTTTGGTCTCTCACGGCATTACAGAGTATTCAGCTCTTGGTGCTTATGTTCGACTCATACCAATGAACTTCTACGCTGTATTTGCTCTCCTAATGGTATTTGCAGTGGCATGGTTCGGTTTAGATATTGGTAAAATGCGTGATCATGAAATTGCAGCTTCCCAAGGCCGTGGTTTCGATAAAGATAAAGAGAACGACACACAGGAAGCTCATGACTTAAACGAAGAGTTGGATATTCGTGAAAGTGAGAAAGGCAATGTGCTTGATTTAGTACTTCCTATCGTAACGCTTATCGTAGCAACAGTAGCAGCCATGCTCTACACCGGTGGACAAGCACTGGCAGCCGATGGTAAAGAATTTGCGTTGCTTGGTGCATTCGAAAACACCGATGTAGGCATGTCTCTTATCTATGGTAGTTTGCTTGGCCTAGCGGTTGCACTGTTTACTGTACTTAAGCAGGGTATTCCAATGGTGGAAATTACCCGTACGCTTTGGATTGGTGCAAAATCAATGTTTGGTGCAATTCTGATCCTAGTATTTGCTTGGACAATTGGCTCAGTCATTGGTGACATGAAGACGGGTTCTTACTTGTCTACCTTAGCTCAAGGCAACATTGACGTTCATTGGCTACCAGTCATCTTATTCTTGTTGTCGGGCCTAATGGCTTTCTCAACCGGTACGTCATGGGGTACGTTTGGTATCATGTTACCAATCGCTGGTGATATGGCTGGTGCAACTGATGTAGCGCTGATGCTACCTATGTTGAGTGCTGTACTGGCAGGCGCTGTATTTGGTGACCACTGCTCACCAATTTCTGATACAACGATTCTTTCATCTACAGGGGCACGTTGTAACCATATTGACCACGTTGCGACTCAGCTCCCATATGCACTTTCTGTAGCGTTAGTCTCTTGTATTGGCTTTATTGTTCTTGGCATGACTACCTCTATTGCTATGTCTTTTGCTGCCGCTGCTGCAACATTTGTATTGGTTTGTTTTGTACTTTCGATTATGTCGAAATCAAAAATGGCAAATTGCCAGAGCGCTTAAGCGCAGGAAATAAAACTGTCATAAAGGAGGCTTCGGCCTCCTTTTTTGTTTCAAACAAATAAAATTAAAAAAGTGCTAATTAAAGGTTGCAAATAAAATCAAGCTTAGTTAGTGTGGATATCAAGACAGCAACATAACTAAGAGCTGATAAGTATGCGCAATTTTGTAATGAACATTCATCACCATCATCACCCTATCTAGTCTTTCGGGGAGATACGCGCATACCCGGGAGGCAGAAAACTCCCGGAGATAAAATCATAGAAAACAAGATTTTAAACCCTCGGGAGACCAAAAGCTCCTGAGGGTTTTTTAGTTTTTGATTCAGTAAAATTTAATAAATTCAACTTCTTGCACAGGGATACAGCAATGCAATCACAACGCCTAAGAATCGCAATCCAAAAGAAAGGTCGCTTGAGTAAAGAGTGCCAAGACCTACTCAAAAAATGTGGTGTTAAATTTAACATCATGGGTGAGCGCCTAGTGGTTCACTCACTAAATATGCCAATTGATTTATTGCTTGTTCGTGATGATGACATTCCAGGCCTCATCATGGACGGAGTCGTTGATTTGGGCTTTATTGGCGAAAATGAGCTTGAAGAAGTTCGTTATGACCGTAAAGCACTAGGTGAGCCTTATGAATTTGTTTCACTTCGTCGCTTAGATTTTGGTGGTTGCCGTTTGTCCATCGCCATTGACAAAGATGAAGAGTATAACGGCCCGCAAGATTTGGCCGGAAAGCGTATCGCAACGACTTACCCTCAATTGCTTAAAGCTTACATGGATGAGCAGGGCGTACCGTTTAGCACTTGTATGCTGACAGGCTCTGTAGAAGTGGCTCCAAGAGCGGGCCTAGCTGATGCGATTGCAGACCTTGTTTCGACAGGTGCGACTTTAGAAGCAAATGGGCTGAAAGAAGCCGAAGTTATTTTCCAGTCTAAGGCGACCTTGATTCAACGTGTTGGCGAGTTTGATGAAGACAAACTTGCGTTAATTGAAAAGTTACTTACTCGTATGCAAGGCGTTCAGCAAGCGAAAGAGTCGAAGTACATCATGTTGCACGCTCCTGTTGCCAAGCTTGAACAAGTGAAGGCGTTATTGCCAGGAGCAGAAGATCCAACCGTTTTGCCTCTTTCTTCTGATAAGGAGAAAGTAGCCGTACATCTTGTTAGTACAGAAAACTTGTTCTGGGAAACGATGGAACAGCTGAAAGAGTTGGGTGCAAGCTCAATTCTAGTACTTCCAATTGAGAAAATGATGGGGTAACAACATGAGAACGGTTGTATGGCAGTCATTAAGTGAATCTCAGCAAGACTCTGTACTGGAGCGACCTGCGATCAGTGAAGGCGCAAACATTACAGCGGCAGTGTCCGATGTTATAGCCAAGGTACGTAGCGAAGGTGATAAGGCATTAACAGAGCTGACAGAAAAGTTTGATCGCGTTAAACCTGAATCTATTCGTGTCTCTGCACAAGAAATCGATGAGGCTGCTGGGCGTCTATCAGAAAAGATGAAAAACGCACTTGAGCAAGCGTACTCTAACATCGCCAAATTTCACAAGGCTCAGCGCCCTGAGCCTCTCAGAGTAGAAACTCAACCTGGTGTTGTTTGTGAGCAAGTTACGCGTCCAATTAATACCGTGGGTTTGTATATTCCAGGTGGCAGTGCACCCCTGCCATCAACGGTACTGATGTTAGGTGTGCCGGCTCAGATTGCAGGTTGCCGAAAAGTTGTATTGTGTTCACCACCGCCTATCGCCGACGAAATTCTTTACGTCGCTAAGCTTTGTAATATCGATGAAGTGTACAATGTTGGTGGTGGCCAGGCTGTGGCAGCAATGGCTTACGGAACTGAAACTGTATCGAAAGTCGATAAGATCTTTGGCCCAGGTAATGCGTATGTGACCGAAGCTAAGCGCCAAGTGAGCAATGATTTCCGAGGTGCAGCGATTGACATGCCTGCTGGCCCATCAGAAGTGTTAGTGATTGCCGATGATACCGCCGATCCGGATTTCATTGCTGCCGACCTTCTAAGTCAAGCAGAGCACGGCCCTGATTCTCAAGTTGTTTTGGTGACTCCATCTCCAGTGATTGCCGATCAAGTGACAGACGCGGTACAACGTCAGCTAAAAGAACTGTCGCGTGCCGATATTGCGGAAAAAGCATTGGCATCTAGTTTAATCATTATTGCGGAATCACTGACTCAGTCAGTTTCAATCTCAAATTACTACGGTCCAGAGCACTTAATTGTTCAGACTAAAAACCCTCGAGAGCTTTTGCCATTACTGGATAATGCAGGTTCCATCTTCCTAGGTGACTGGTCCCCGGAATCAGCAGGAGACTATGCGTCGGGTACTAACCACGTTCTTCCTACATACGGATACACGCGTACATACTCAAGCTTAGGGCTAGCGGACTTTTCTAAACGTATGACGGTTCAAGAACTGTCTGCTGAAGGTCTCAAAGGTTTAGCTCCAACGGTTGTGACGATGGCTGAAGCTGAAGGCCTAGATGCTCACAAACGTGCCGTGACTATTCGTACAGAAAAGTTAAGCCGTGTCGAAAAACTGGCTGCGAAGTAAGAGGACAATGAGATGGAAAAGCTAGCGCGTAAACAAGTCCAAAAACTTACCCCATATTTGTCAGCTCGTCGTATCGGTGGTACTGGTGATGTATGGCTGAATGCTAATGAATCACCATTCAACAATGAATATAAGACCGATTTTGCTAGGCTTAATCGTTACAGCGAATGCCAGCCTAAAGAACTGATTTCAGCCTATGCTGCCTACGCTGGTGTTAAGCCAGAACAAACGCTGACCTCTCGTGGTGCCGATGAAGGTATAGAGCTTTTGATTCGTGCATTCTGTGAGCCAGGTGAAGATGCGATTTTATATTGTCCACCAACCTACGGTATGTACGCTATCAGTTCAGAAACAATTGGTGTCGAGCGTAAAACCGTCCCGTTAACCTCGAACTGGCAGCTTGATCTTGCTGGCATTGAAGCCAACCTAGATGACGTCAAATTGGTTTTTGTGTGTTCGCCAAACAACCCAACAGGTAACTTGGTTAAGCGTGAAGATATTGTTTCGTTACTTGAGATGACCAAAGACCGCGCTATCGTGGTGATGGATGAAGCGTACATCGATTTTTGTCCTGAAGCGTCAACAGTAGACTTGCTTGAACAGTTCCCAAATTTAGCGATTTTGCGCACTCTGTCGAAAGCTTTTGCTCTTGCGGGGTTACGTTGTGGTTTTACGCTTGCGAACGAAGAACTGATTAATGTACTTCTTAAGGTTATTGCACCATACCCAGTACCCGTTCCGGTTGCCGAAATTGCAACTCAAGCATTATCTGAGTCAGGGTTGGCACGAGCCAAGTTTCAAGTGCTTGATTTAAATGCAAACCGTGCCTATTTGCAGGTGGGTTTGTCGATGATTCCAGGTTTGGAAGTGTTCGAGGGGTGGGGCAACTACCTATTGGTGAAGTTCCCTGATGGCGACGATCTTTTTAAAGCTGCATGGGATACCGGCATTATTTTGCGTAACTCGCCTATTGAAAACTGCGTACGTATCAGTGTAGGTAACCGCGACGAGTGTGAAAAAACGCTCGGATTTATAAGAAACTACTACTCATAAGTAGAGATAAAATTATTTGTTTTCGCTAACAAGCGGAAGCGCCAAAGATTAGTAATAAGGAAGTTCGAGTGAGCAAACAACAAAAAATCCTTTTTATCGACCGTGATGGCACTTTAATCGTTGAGCCACCGGTTGATTTTCAAGTAGACCGTCTAGATAAACTAAAGCTAGAGCCGTTCGTTATCCCAAGCCTGTTGTCGTTACAGGAAGCAGGTTACCGTCTAGTGATGGTAACGAACCAAGATGGTTTAGGTACCGACAGCTACCCACAAGCAGATTTTGATGCGCCACACGATATGATGATGGAGATCTTTGAATCTCAAGGTGTGAAGTTCGATGACGTACTGATCTGCCCTCACTTTGAAGAAGATAATTGCACATGCCGTAAGCCTAAGTTAGGCATGGTGAAAGAGTACCTTCAAGGTGGAAAAGTGGATTTCCAAAACTCAGTTGTGATTGGCGATCGTCAAACGGATCTTCAACTTGCGGAAAACATGGCGATTCGTGGCATTCAATACAATCCAGAAACCATGGGCTGGAAGCAGATCCTTAAAGATTTAACAGTAAAAGCTCGCGTCGCGGAAGTAGTTCGTACTACGAAAGAAACGGATATTAAAGTCTTGGTAAATCTTGATGACCAAGGCGGTAATGATATTTCTACAGGCCTAGGCTTCTTTGACCACATGCTGGATCAAATCGCAACGCACGGTGGATTTAAGATGGTGTGTAAGGTGGAGGGCGATCTACACATTGACGATCATCACTCAGTAGAAGACACCGCTCTTGCTTTAGGGCAAGCATTGAAAGAAGCGTTAGGTGATAAGCGTGGTATTGGCCGATTTGGCTTTAGCCTGCCAATGGATGAATGTTTGGCACAATGTGCACTAGACCTGTCTGGTCGTCCTTACCTTAAGTTTGACGCGCAGTTCAGCCGTGAACAAGTCGGTGATCTTTCAACAGAGATGGTGGTTCACTTCTTCCGTTCTTTGACTGACACCCTAGCGTGTACGCTGCACCTTTCTTCAGCTGGTGATAACGATCACCACATCATTGAAAGCTTGTTCAAAGCGTTTGGACGTACTTTGCGTCAAGCAATCAAAGTAGAAGGCACTGAGCTGCCAAGTAGTAAAGGCGTACTTTAAGGCTAACGTTAGCAAGGAGAAAAACAGTGACAGAACAGAAAGTTGTCATTATCGATACTGGCTGTGCCAACGTCTCTTCGGTGAAGTTTGCTATTGAACGCCTAGGCTATGACGTAACAATTTCAAAAGATCCGCAAGTTGTATTGTCGGCAGACAAGCTATTCCTACCGGGTGTGGGAACCGCCAGCGAAGCGATGAAAAACCTTGAAGAGCGTGACCTTATCAGCTTGGTAAAGCAGGTAGAAAAGCCGCTGCTAGGTATCTGTTTGGGCATGCAACTGTTGGGCAAAGTGTCTCAAGAGAAAGGGCAGAAAGCAGATGAGTTGGTTGAGTGTCTTGGACTTTGTGATGGCGAAGTGAAGTTGTTACAAACCGGCGATTTACCGCTGCCGCATATGGGGTGGAACACGGTGTCTGCAAAATCAGGTAACCCATTGTTCAAAGGCATTGAAGAGGGGGAGTATTTCTACTTCGTCCACAGCTTTGCGATGCCAGTAGGTGACTACACCATTGCCCAATGTGAATATGGCAACCCGTTCACAGCAGCAGTACAAAGCGGTAACTACTACGGCGTGCAATTCCACCCTGAGCGTTCTTCAAAAGCAGGCGCGAAACTTATTCAAAACTTCTTAGAATTATAAAAGGGATTTAGTGTGATTATTCCAGCTCTTGATTTAATTGAAGGACAGGTGGTTCGCCTTTATCAAGGTGATTACGGCCAAGTAACCGAGTATAAAGTCGATCCAGCAGAGCAGTTCAACTTGTATCACCAGGCTGGTGCTAACTGGCTGCACTTGGTGGATTTAACCGGCGCGAAAGACACAACAGCACGCCAGCTTGATTTGATTGCAAAGCTATTAGCAAGTACGCCAGCGAACATCCAAATCGGCGGTGGTGTGCGTACAGAGCAAGATGTCATTGATCTACTCGAAGCAGGTGCTCAACGTGTTGTAGTTGGTTCTACAGCAGTAAAAAAGCCAGAGCTTGTGAAAGGTTGGATGGAAAAGTATGGCGCGGAGAAAATCGTTCTCGCGTTAGACATTAACATCGACCAAGACGGCACACGTAAAGTAGCGATCTCTGGTTGGCAAGAAGATTCAGGGGTGACTATCGAAGCTCTGATTAACGATTACCTAACAGTAGGTCTACAACACGTGCTTTGCACGGACATTTCTCGTGACGGTACGCTAGAAGGCTCAAATGTTGAACTTTATGTCGACTTATGTAAACAGTACCCACAAGTGCAGTTCCAATCTTCAGGCGGTATCGGTTCGCTAGCCGATATCGAAGCACTTAAAGGTAGCGGTGTGGCTGGTGTGATTGTCGGTCGTGCGCTGTTAGATGGTAAGTTCACCGCAGAGGAGGCGTTTGCATGTTGGCAAAGCGAATAATTCCATGTCTTGATGTTCGTGATGGACAAGTGGTCAAGGGCGTTCAGTTCCGCAACCACGAAATCATTGGTGACATCGTTCCTTTGGCACAGCGTTATGCAGAAGAAGGCGCTGATGAGCTTGTGTTCTACGATATTACCGCTTCAAGTGACGGTCGTGTCGTTGACAAAAGCTGGGTCGCTCGCGTTGCGGAAGTAATTGATATTCCTTTCTGTGTCGCTGGTGGCATTAAATCAGCCGAAGACGCAGCACGCATTCTTGAGTTTGGCGCGGACAAAGTCTCGATCAACTCACCTGCGTTGGCGAACCCGCAGTTGATTACCGATCTTGCCGATAAGTTTGGCGTTCAATGTATCGTTGTTGGTATCGATTCATACTACGACAAAGAGACCGGCAAGTATCAGGTCTACCAGTTTACTGGTGATGAAGAACGTACCAAAGCAACCCAATGGGAAACGCGTGATTGGGTGCAAGAAGTGCAAAAGCGTGGCGCTGGTGAAATAGTATTGAACATGATGAACCAAGACGGCGTGCGTAACGGCTACGATATTGAACAACTTAATATGGTGCGTGAAGTGTGTAACGTACCATTGATTGCATCGGGTGGGGCGGGTGCCATGGAGCACTTCGCAGAAGCCTACCAAAAAGCAAATGTGGATGGTGCGCTTGCCGCATCGGTATTCCATAAACAAGTCATCAATATTGGTGAACTAAAGCAGTATTTGAAACAAGAAGGTATTGAGGTGCGACTATGAGTTTAAACACCACCGAAGTGAGTTCTCTAGCTGAGCGCATCAACTGGGAAAAGGTGGATGGTCTGGTACCTGCCATCGTACAAGATTTCCAATCAAGCCAAGTGCTGATGATGGGTTACATGAACCAAGATGCGTTGACAAAAACGGGTGAAACGGGGCAAGTGACGTTTTTCTCTCGTACCAAGGAGCGCCTTTGGACCAAGGGGGAGACCTCCGGTAATGTATTGCAGCTAGTGAATATTTCACTTGATTGTGACAATGACACATTGTTAGTTAAGGTGAATCCTATTGGCCCTACTTGTCACACAGGAACCACAACTTGTTGGGATGGTGACCCACAAGAGGAGTCTCAAATGGTGTGGCTTCATCAACTTGAGCAGCTATTGGCTGCCCGCAAGAGTGCCGACCCAGATTCCTCTTATACTGCCAGTCTTTATGCCCGTGGCACCAAGCGTATTTCGCAGAAAGTGGGCGAAGAAGGCGTTGAAGTCGCGCTTGCGGCGACGTCGGGCGATAAGGCGGAGCTAGTGTGTGAATCGGCAGATTTGATTTACCACCTAATGGTTCTACTTCAGGACCAAGGTCTGTCAATGAATGATGTTGTGAACAAACTTAAAGAGCGCCACAAGTAACTAGAGCGAGTATGTATGCTGATGCTTGCGTTGCTCTAAAAGTTAGATGGTTATGAAGTAAAAGCCTCTACGTTCGTAGAGGCTTTTTAGGTCTAATTTAGAGCTTAATTTCCTTCCATTCGCCCGGCTGCAGATCGGCTAGCGTAATGTCTCCCATTGAGTAACGTACCAGCCTTAGGGTAGGGAAGCCTATATGGGCTGTCATCCTACGTACTTGACGATTTCTTCCTTCGATAATTGTAATTGCAAGCCATGTCGTGGGTATATTAGCGCGAAATCTGACAGGTGGTGTTCTGGGCCAGATATCAGGTTCATCCATCTTTTCTACTTTGGCTGGTAGTGTCATGCCGTCTTTTAGCTCGACACCTTTGCGTAGTTTTTCTAAATCGGCTTCTTGAGGGGCGCCATCGACTTGGACCCAATAGGTTTTAGGAGACTTCGATTTTGGTTGAGTCAATCGAGCTTGCAAAATGCCGTCATTGGTTAACACCATAAGCCCTTCGCTATCCCTATCTAGACGGCCTGCTGGATAGACATCTTTTACAGGGATGTAGTCAGCGAGAGTTTGTCTACCTTCTCCATCGGTAAATTGGCTTAGTGTGTCGAATGGCTTATTAAAAACAATGACTTTCCGTTCTTCGGCAGAAACGCGTTTAGGCTCCGCCTTAGATTTGCGCTTAAACTGAGCGCGATTGTTTTTAGAAAGGCTGTCTTGTGAACGGTTTTTCCAAGATGCTGACGGTTTGTTTTGTTTAAATTTTGGCTTATTTGCCTGATTGGCTTTTCCATTAGAGTCACGACTGGAGCGTGATGACATGTTAACTACCTTGCAAAAATGTAAATGAACTGTGTTTGAAAGTTTTAAGAATTTCCAATTTGAGCTATCATTTGCGCGCCCAAAAACAGATTAATGCACAAGATAATAGACTATTATCTTCGTTTTGTTTAATTATAAGTAACTACACTCACGGACTCAGGTTTTCGATGCTCAACGCAAAGCCGAGTATTTTTAAAAGAGTGACAATATCGCGACCAAACGTTTTGGGGATGCAGTACCAGTTTGGAAGCGTACATTCACACAGCACTATTCATCCAATAGAGGCTGTTAGAACAATAGGGAAATTTCATGCCTACAGAAAAACCTACAATCATCTATACGATTACTGACGAAGCACCAGCACTAGCAACTTACTCGCTATTACCGATTATTCAATCATTTACAGCTTCTTCAGGTATTGACGTTGATACACGTGATATCTCTTTAGCAGGGCGTATTATTGCAAACTTCCCTGAGCACTTGAAAGAAGAGCAGCGTATTGGTGATGCACTGGCAGAATTAGGTGAGCTGGCGAAAACGCCAGAAGCAAACATCATTAAACTACCAAATATTTCAGCATCTATCCCGCAGCTAAAAGCGGCAATCAAAGAGCTACAAGACAAAGGTTTCGCTCTTCCTAACTATCCTGAAGAGCCTAGCACTTACGAGCAAGAAGCAATCAAAGCGACTTACGACAAGATCAAAGGTAGTGCGGTAAACCCAGTACTACGTGAAGGTAACTCAGACCGTCGTGCCCCGCTTTCTGTAAAGAACTATGCAAAGAAAAATCCTCATTCAATGGGCGCTTGGTCAGCAGATTCTAAGTCTCATGTATCAAGCATGTCAGGCCAAGATTTCTTCGGCAGCGAAAAATCGACGACAGTAGAAAAAGCAACTGACGTGAAGATTGAATTTGTTGCACAAGACGGTTCTGTGAAAGAACTGAAAAAAGCGTTCCCTCTACAAGACAATGAAATTATCGATTGTTCTGTGATGAACAAGGCTGCACTGGTTGCATTCTTTGAAAAAGAAATCGCAGACGCGAAAGAAAAAGACGTGCTGCTTTCTCTGCACATGAAAGCAACCATGATGAAAGTCTCTGACCCTGTGATCTTCGGTCACGCGGTTAAGGTTTACTACAAAGATGTGTTTGCGAAATACGGCGAGTTGTTTGACAAGCTTGGTGTTGATGTTAACAACGGTATTGGTGACGTTTACGCGAAGATCCAATCACTGCCTGCAGCTCAAAAAGAAGAGATCGAAGCTGCACTTCAAGCGGTATACCAAACTCAGCCACCTCTTGCGATGGTTGATTCTGATCGTGGTATCACTAACCTACACGTACCTAGTGACATTATCGTAGATGCTTCAATGCCAGCAATGCTGCGCTCTTCTGGCCAAATGTGGGGACCAGATGGTAAGCAGAAAGATACCAAAGCGATGATTCCTGATCGTAGCTACGCGGGTATCTACCAAGCAGTTATCGATTTCTGTAAAGAGAACGGCGCATTCAACCCAACGACTATGGGTAGCGTGCCAAACGTAGGCTTAATGGCTCAAAAAGCGGAAGAGTACGGTTCTCACGATAAGACATTCATTCTCGATGCAGCAGGTACAGTACGTGTTGTGGATGCATCTGGTGCCGTTCTACTGGAGCAATCAGTAGAGGAAGGCGATATCTTCCGTATGTGCCAAGTGAAAGACGCGCCAATCCAAGATTGGGTTAAGCTGGCGGTAACTCGCGCACGTGCAACAGGTGTTCCAGCCGTGTTCTGGTTGGACGAAAATCGTGCACACGATGCAGAGCTTATCAAGAAAGTAAACGCGTACCTACCACAGCACGATACTGATGGTTTGGAAATCAAGATCCTTGCTCCATTAGAAGCGTGTCAGTTCTCGCTAGTTCGTATTAAAGAAGGTCTAGATACGATCTCTGTAACGGGTAACGTTCTACGTGACTACCTAACAGACTTGTTCCCAATCCTTGAGTTAGGTACATCAGCGAAGATGCTTTCTATCGTTCCGCTAATGAACGGTGGTGGTTTATTCGAAACTGGTGCTGGCGGTTCAGCGCCTAAACACGTTCAACAAGTAGAGAAAGAAAACCACTTGCGTTGGGACTCTCTAGGTGAATTCCTAGCACTAGCGGCTTCTCTAGAGCACCTAAGTGTAGTGACAGGCAACAAGAAGGCACAAGTACTTGCTGACGCTCTAGATAAAGCAACAGGCCAGTTCCTAGATAACAACAAGTCGCCTTCACGTAAAGTGGGTGAGTTGGATAACCGTGGTAGCCACTTCTACCTTGCGACATACTGGGCTCAAGCACTAGCCGAGCAAACTGCAGATGCAGAATTGGCGGCAGAGTTTGCTTCAGTAGCGAAATCACTAGCAGACAATGAAGAAACAATTGTTGCTGAGTTGAACGGTGCTCAAGGCGTTGCAGGCGAGCTTGGTGGCTATTATGCTCCAGTAGATGCTCTAGCATCTGAATTGATGCGTCCTAGCTCTACGCTAAACAGCATTATTAATGGTTAATCCCGTTAAAGAATATAAAGCCCGCTTAACAGCGGGCTTTTTTTGATCTTGCCTGAGGAGTCAGTTAAGCACAACGCGCTACTAATAGATGACTAGCCGGACTTGATTCGAGTAGATCAACCCACTTAGAGTCGGCGCTTCCTAACCAATCAAACACATCTTCTTCTTGCACCAACAGCGGCATTCGATGGTGGTATTGGCGATATCGTTCATTCGCTTGTGTGGTGAGGGTGACGAGATGCTTACCGAGAGCGATACCAGCCATCAATGTCAGGTGAGAGTCGTCGACGCGAAACAAATATTTTTCTTTGTGGTTTTTTTCGCCGGTCCACTCGTACCAACCGGAGCAGGGGATGATGACACGATTCTGGTGTATAGCCGGTTTAAACGTTGGCTTGATAGCCGCAGTTTCGGCCTGCGCGTTAATAATGAGCCTTTGCGCCCAGTGAGGTTTTATGCCCCATGATAGCGTCCGTTGCGTGATACGGCCTTGAGCGGTCGCTAAGACGGAGACTGAATCAGTGGGGCAAAGGTTGCTGTTAGATTTGGTGGTGAACCTGATGCCGGCGATTTGACTCACTAGACGAGTCAGCGGGTCATCAATGATGTTTAGTCTGCCACACATAAGTGACGAACACCTATTTAAACAAGTCCTAAGCTAAGAATAGTGCGAGACTAGAAAGTCACAAGATGGCCAATGAGTTGCCAGATGAAAATAGAGACTAAAAACCCGCCATAGGGCGGGTTATCTTGCGCTGTAAAACAGCTTATAACTAAGACAGCAGTTACTTTGCAGCTTGAGTCTCAAGTGGCTCGACAGAACTTGCATGGTAACCTTTAGGCCCTTGCTCTACTTCATAGGAGACTTGCTGACCTGCTTTCAGAGTGCGGTATCCGTCCATCTTGATTGTGGAGTAGTGTGCAAAAATATCGCCATCTTCGCCTTCCGGGCAGATAAAACCAAACCCTTTGGCATTGTTAAACCATTTTACTGTACCTGTAGCCATGCTATACATCCCTCATGCATTTTGTTACTGATGTTGTTACTACGGCCGAATCAACCCCTGACTCGACGTTGTATGAGTGAATATCAATTCAGCGGATGCCAAATTTTTAGTCACTAATTGACCAATGTAGTCAATGATTGAACACAGTCAATAGGCAAAAGGTCTAAAACTCGACATATTTGCAAGTAAATCACTTTTAAGATTTACATTTGTGTAATGAATGCAACTGTCAATATGAAGATTTTTTCGTCACTAAGATTGCTTTCTGGTGTCTTTTTAATCAATTAGATAAGTCAAGCCGAATGATAGAAATGTTTTATTTGCAGCGACTCAAATGCTGCATTAGTCTCTAAGTAAGAGATGTTTTTAGACTCGATGATTTTTCTCTTCGACTTTATGAGAAAAATCGAAAACTTTCACAACACAAGATGGTAAAATTGAGTACAGAAACACTCGAATATTGATTTAGTCATGAGTAAAAATTTTGAATGGGTGACTCCAGACTCAGATTTACTGGAGAGAGAGAAAACAGGGATAAAGCCACCTGCGATGTATAACGTTGTGCTTAATAATGACGACTACACGCCGATGGACTTTGTTATCGAAATCCTTGAGCGGTTTTTCTCGAAGGACATTGATCAAGCAACGCAGATCATGCTCAAGGTGCATTACGAAGGGAAAGCAATTTGTGGCACTTACACCGCCGAAGTTGCTGAGACAAAAGTGGCCCAAGTCACTATGTACTCAAGGGAAAATGAGCATCCATTGCTGTGTACAAAGGAGCAAGCGTAAATAATCACTTGCTCGAGCAACAGAGTTGTTCCTAAAGGAGGTACTTATGCTTAATAAAGAATTAGAGTCGAGTCTGAACGGTGCATTTGCTCGTGCCAGAGACAAACGACATGAGTTTATGACTGTCGAGCACCTCCTATTGGCATTATTAGAAAACGATGCCGCTAAGGAAGCATTATTGGCTTGCAAGGCAGATCTAGACGCACTTCGCCAAGAACTCGATGTATTCATCGATCAAACCACACCTCTAATACCAGAAAACGATGAAACTCGAGAAACCCAACCGACTTTGAGTTTTCAACGTGTTCTTCAACGCGCCGTATTCCATGTTCAGTCTTCAGGGCGTAATGAAGTAACGGGTGCTAATGTACTTGTCGCAATTTTTAGCGAGCAAGAATCACACGCAGCGTACCTGCTTAAAAAGAATGACATTAGCCGCTTAGATATTGTTAACTTTATTTCTCATGGCATTACCAAATCTTCTGACTCTAGCGATGATTCATCTTCAGAATCATTCAACAATGACAGCGTAGAAGAAGTAAATTCGGAAGAGCGCTTGGAGAGTTTCGCAACCAACCTCAATAACGTGGCTAAACAGGGGAATATCGACCCACTCATTGGTCGTGATAAAGAGCTAGAGCGCACTATTCAAGTCTTATGTCGTCGCCGTAAGAACAACCCTCTACTGGTTGGTGAGGCGGGCGTGGGTAAAACCGCGATTGCTGAAGGCTTGGCCTGGAGAATTGTCGAAGGCCAGGTACCTGAAGTTATCCAAAATAGCGTTATTTATTCATTGGATATTGGTTCGCTATTAGCGGGTACCAAATATCGCGGTGATTTTGAAAAACGATTTAAAGCAATTCTTAAGCAACTTGAGAAAGAAGAAGATGCGATTTTGTTCATCGATGAAATCCACACCATTATTGGTGCAGGCGCGGCCTCTGGTGGTCAAGTCGATGCAGCAAACCTTATCAAGCCACTGTTGAGTAGCGGTAAGCTTCGTTGTATTGGTTCTACAACCTATCAAGAATACAGCAATATTTTTGAGAAAGAGCGCGCGCTGTCTCGCCGCTTCCAGAAGATTGATATTGTTGAGCCGTCTCTTGATGACACGACTAAGATTTTGATTGGTCTTAAGCCTAAATATGAAGCACACCACGAGGTGCGTTATACCAACAAAGCACTGCGTGCAGCAGTCGAACTCTCAGCGAAATACATCAATGAGCGTCACCTGCCGGATAAAGCAATCGACGTTATCGATGAAGCTGGCGCGCGTAGCCGCTTAGCGCCTGCGAGCCGCCGTAAGAAAACTGTTAGCGTGGCCGATATCGAAGCTATGGTTGCGAAGATGGCACGTATCCCAGAGAAATCAGTCTCTTCTTCAGATAAAGACATTCTGCAAAATCTCGATGACAAGATGAAGATGCTGGTGTTCGGGCAAGATCCGGCTATCGATGTTCTCAGTGAGGCAATTAAGCTGACTCGTGCTGGCCTTGGTGCAGACAACAAGCCTGTTGGTTCTTTCCTATTTGCTGGTCCTACAGGGGTTGGTAAAACAGAGGTGACGGTTCAACTTTCAAAACTTCTTGGTATCGAGCTGTTGCGCTTTGATATGTCAGAGTATGGCGAACGCCATTCAGTGAGCCGTTTGATTGGTGCTCCTCCTGGCTACGTAGGTTATGACCAAGGTGGTCTACTGACTGATGCAGTTATCAAACACCCACACTCTGTTGTGCTGTTGGATGAGATCGAGAAAGCGCACCCAGATATCTTTAACTTGCTACTGCAGGTGATGGATAATGGTACTTTGACTGATAATAACGGTCGTAAAGCTGATTTCCGTAACGTCATCTTAGTGATGACTACCAACGCTGGTGTACAGGAGACAGTGAAGAAGTCGATTGGCCTGATTCAACAAGATCACAGCCACGATGCAATGTCAGTTATCAAGAAGGTGTTCACACCAGAATTTAGAAACCGTCTGGATAACATCATCTGGTTTAACAGTTTAGATGAAGATGTCATCCATCAAGTGGTTGATAAGTTCATTGTAGAGCTACAAGTTCAGCTTGATGCGCGAGGAGTATCGTTGGAAGTATCTGAAGATGCAAGACACTGGCTTGCTAAGAAAGGTTACGATAAGGCGATGGGCGCTCGCCCAATGAGCCGAGTGATTCAAGAGCAGCTTAAGAAGCCTTTGGCTAACGAGTTACTGTTTGGTTCATTGGTCGATGGTGGTACTGTGAAAGTGTCACTTAAGAAAGATGAACTTAAGTTCAAATATCTTGGCGCAAAAGAAGAAGTTCTTCACTAGAATGCCAACAGACCCTAATCAAAAGGTCAGAGTTTTACTCTGGCCTTTTTGTTTAGTTGATGATTTACGACTTAACAAACACTTCTCTCAGTTTTTCGTACGCATGCTGCGCTTCTGGTGAAGTGGGTTGTTCGATTTGAAATCCGAGTGCTGGGTAATTGAGAATACGTTCGTAGTCTGATAGCAGAGCTTCCACGACAAGATCAAGTGTCATGTGCTCGTTCAAGTAATCAAAGAATGGCTGGTAAGGAGAGGTGACGTATACCGCTTGAACTTCATCTGGCCACTGCTTCATGAAGGTCGCATAGGTACGTCTTTCCATAAACGGCTTTTGTACCAAGATAATACGTTCCGGGCTGATCGCTTTTTCTTGCAATAGCTTATGAGTGAATAGAACGTTTTCTCCGGTATTGGTTGCAAGGCTCTCAATGATAATGTCTTCAGCAGGAACACCGCAGTCTCTAGCGATAGCAGCAAAGGTTTCAGCTTCACTTTTATCAAACAATCCATTGGTGAACCGGCCTTCACCACCAGAAAAGACGATTTTAGGCGCCAAACCTTTCAAATAAAGGCTGGCTGCATGCTCTGCAACCCTTATGTCGTTACTGCACAGTACAAAGATAATGTCTGACTGTTCTAGTGAATGCTCCATTAACATGTACTGCCAAAGTGATTCGATGTGTTGATATAGATGTTTAGCCATTGATATCGTCCAGCGCTGAAGGAAGGTTGTCGAAAGTAAATTGGTAGCCTAGTGCGATGAGTTTATTGCACAAAATACGTTTGTCAGGAATATCGACAATTGGTGGGAGCACGATGTCGTCGAGTTTTGCTTTTTCTATCGCAAGTGGGTAGAACTCTGATTTGCTGAGACAATTTGGTGTAGTGGCGTTTAGTATCGTATTACTGGCGTTTTCAATTGCGAATGTTGCGATATCGACAGCATCTTGCAGGTGTAACATATTGGCCGGCGCAGAACGACTAATCTGCTTTAGCTTGCTAGCAAAGCGAGCAGGATTACGGTTTGGTCCAATGAGGCCTGAGCAGCGTAGAATGACATAGTCTAACCCTGAGTCGATGAGTAGTTGTTCGGCTTGTAGCATGGTACGAGCATTGTCACTGAAGTGGTCGTACTGTTCAGCTAAAGCTAAGGACGCAGCGTCTTCTGACATATCCTCGGCTAGATTAGGGTATACCGTGGTTGAGCTAATCATAATGAGCTTTTTGGCGTTACTTTTGCGCACCTGTGCAATAAGGTTGCGCCATGAATCGATATAGCCTGTAGAGTTACCCTTGCGAAAACCGGGAGGAAAACTACCCACTACAATCTCGCTTTGCTGAGAAAGCAGGATTGAGGACAGCCCATTGCTTGCCGGTTCATTTAAGTTGGATACAAATGCGTGTAAGCCTTTCGAACTCAATTCGTTCTTGCCTTCCTCAGTTGTTCGACTGGCATACACAGTATGGCCTTTAAGCGCTAGGTTTTCGCACAGCGGCAATCCTAGCCAGCCTGCACCAACGACAGTAATCGTACTCATAGTCTAAATCTCATTTAATAAATTACGCAGTAGCTGACGTGCTTTCTTATGCATGGGGTCGTGGCTCCATGTTTGATGCTGTATTACATCCACGTTGGCTACCCAACCAAGCTGCTCGAAGTCTACAGGGACACGTACTAACTCACCTGAATGTAACGCATTTTCCGCTAAGTGCGAAGGTAGAAGTGACCAACCAAAGCCACGAATCGTAAACTCGAGCAACATATAGTAGTTATCCGCGTACCAGACATCAGGGCTAAATGCTTGATGGAAGAATGAGGTGGTTTGGTTCTTTGAGCGGATGATAAGTTGCCTGAACAAACGTAACTCATCAATATTGGCCTGAGTACGCTTTGTACAGGGGTGATTAGGGCTTGCGTACACATCGAAGTGAACAGTACCGATGCTTTCAAAGTCGAGTGATGAGGGGAGTGATAGTTCACTGAAAACGAGCCCAGTGGTCGCTCTTCCTGACTCAACCAGATCAATCACATCCGTACTTGAAGCGCTGAGGCATTCTAAGTCTATATTAGGGTAGTCTTGTTCCAACTGCTGTATGAGTAGCGAAATCTGTTTCAAAGGAATACCTTCGTCGATTCCTAGAACTAACCGGTTATCGGGCTCGTTAAACAGGTTTTTTGCGGTGTTCTTCAGCCTTTGATGTTGAAGTAACGTCGCACGTGCATAGGGGAGAAGTTTGTGTCCATCACTTGTCAGCTTAGGGTATCGACCTTCGCGGTCAAACAGGGCGACATTGGTATCGATTTCTAAGTTGATAATGTGCTGGCTTACGGCTGATTGAACTTTGCCAAGTTTACGTGCCGCACCAGAGAACGAGCCGCTTTCTACGGTCGCGATAAATGCTTCGAGCTGTTCGATGCTAAACATATCGTTTTTACTGATGGGATCTAATTATTAACTATCTCTACTATAGATGATAATCCCACCAAAGCAAAAACAAGAGCGAGCAATTTGATGACAACGAATGAAAGAGTATTCCACGCGATTACGTTTGAAATGGTGGCTTTGGCGATAATTGTGCCAGTCACTTCTTTGCTTACGGGTAAAAGTGGTAATGAACTGTTGGTTGTTGGGATTTGCCTAAGCATCTTCACGGTGGTGTGGAACTATGTCTATAACATTGGCTTCGATAAGCTTTTTGGTGACAACCGAAGTGACCGGTCGCTGAAGTTACGCTTAGCCCATACTGCTGGGTTTGAAGGAGGGCTGATATTTGTCACTGTGCCTGCGATTGCATGGTTTCTCAATATCAGTTGGTTAGGGGCTTTAGCGGTTGAAGCTGGGTTCTTGGTCTTCTTCTTTTTCTACGCAACGGGTTTCAACTGGGTTTACGACAAGTACCAGCCTTATAAGCGCCTATTTGGGCATAAGCGAAGTATCGCTGAATAAGACAAAGGGCTAGATTATTTTAATCTAGCCCTTTGTTGTGAGTAAGAATTAAGAACTCAAAACTCGTAGGATCTTGTCGGCATGTTCAGCAACTTCAATGCCTTCGTCGGTTAGGTAGCCTCCATCAGGCAAGGTACATAACCCCTTTTCATATAGTCGGCTCACGGCTGACTGCATTTCTTCTGAGGCGTCGTGATGAACTTTAATACCGGTAGCAGCACTACTTAAATCGAATTGCAGCAGAAGATTGAGTTCGGAGATATGCTCTGGAGAATATTTCATTCTATCGTCCTTATTTATAAGCGATTACAGACACATTAAGCCTGGTTACTGAGCTCTGCAAATACCTAAAGAAAGAAGTGTTACCTATACCCAAATTGGTGGAGAATTAATCGTTGTTCCCCATTAATTTAGCGTACCAGTCACTCTAATACCAAAATTATCTAATAGTTTGCGTAGTTATAATAGTTACTTCTATAGAAATTGGTGGGTGATGGTTTTTTAGTAAATGTCTTTTTAATACAAAGCTTTATGTGATAGATATTCACGTGCGATTAGGCCGTGAGGGTGTTGAATGTAATGCTATTGATGTCACGATAAAAACAATTTAAGTGAACATGTAATTTCTCCCTTGAATTGTTAGGGAAATAAAGCGATTATCCGCGCACTTTTTCACTTGTTTCAAAATGTAACAGACCTATGGACCTCAATCACTTCGACTCTTTATTGCCTCCACAAATGGCGGAACGCGCTGCAGAAATTGGCGTGGGTAAGGCGACCAAAGATCCTGTTAAATCCTTTCTCCTTGCTATTTCGGCTGGCATTCATATTGGTATTGCATTCGTGTTCTACACCATAGTCACCACCGGTGCGGGGGATATGCCTTGGGGAATGACTCGGTTTGTTGGTGGTTTGGCATTTAGCCTTGGCCTGATTCTGGTTGTTGTGACTGGCGGTGAACTGTTTACAAGCTCGGTATTAACGCTGGTAGCACGTGCAAGTGGAAAAATTACATGGAAAATGTTGTTTAAAAACTGGTTAGTGGTGTATGCAGGTAACCTGATAGGAGCATTGCTGCTGGTGGTATGTATGCTGCTTACCAAGCAATACATGTTCGATCATGGTCAAGTCGGCATCAATGCAATGGCCATATCTCAGCACAAGTTGCACCATACGTTTTTGTCTGCAGTGGCATTGGGCATTATGTGTAACGTGCTGGTATGTGTAGCAGTGTGGATGACATTCAGTGGCCGCACTTTAACAGACAAGATAATGGTGATGATCCTTCCTGTTGCCATGTTTGTTTCAGCGGGCTTTGAACACTGCATCGCCAACATGTTTCAAGTGCCAATGGCAATAGCAATCAAAAACTTTGCTCCAGCCGAGTTCTGGCAGATGACTGGCGCAAACATCGCCGATTACGCAGACTTAAATCTGATGGGCTTTTTCCTCAATAATCTGATTCCAGTGACATTGGGCAACATTATTGGGGGTGGGGTTTTTGTTGGCATGTGGTACTGGTTAATCTATCTAAGAGATTAAAGAAGGCGGCGTTAGCCGCCTTTTTACTGTTTAGCTTAAATGCTGCAGCTAAGCATTCACCGCACTTTATTAAGGTTATCCACATTTTCTGTGGATAACGTGTTTCAAAGTCGGTGTGCAAGTCATAAGTGGTTGTAAAGTAATCAGTTGCTATCGGCTATGACTTATCAATGCGAGTGACTAGAATTCGCCCTTCTTGAGAGATAGCACGAGCTATTGTCAGCCTTAGTGATAACGTAATTGAGACGCTCATCATCACGAAGATCGCGATCATGATCAGTAGCTGATATTTAATGGCGACCATTGGAGAAGCGCCCCCCAAAATCTGGCCTGTCATCATTCCGGGCAGCGTCACCAACCCCGTAGTAATCATTGTCGCCAGAATCGGTGCAAAGGACTTCTGCATCGCAGCGCGCATAAATGGTATAGAGGCGTAAATTGGAGTTGCCCCTAACGAGATCGCTGCCTCGTATTCGTGCTTTCGTTCGTCATAGGCAGTGAATAAGTTCTGTAACGCAACGATGTTTCCGCTTAAGCAATTCCCCAATAGCATGCCAGCAAGAGGAATGAGGTATTGCGCGTTATACAGTGGCGTCGGCTTCACAACGACGACGCAAATCAAAATCAATAAAGGAACTAAGCTAACCGTCAAGCCAAGGGTGACAGGTAGAAAGAGGTAAGGTTTGGTTAACTTCGCTTTGCTGATAATCGAACTGCTTCCAATGCCTATCATCAACACCAGCCAAAGCATATTCACCCACAAGCTATTGAGCTGGAACAAATATTCCAAATACACACCAACAGCAAGCAGCTGAATCGTCATGCGTAGCACTCCAATCACAATGTCCCTACCGAGTGATAACTGGTAATAGTGATTAATTGAAACTGGGATGAGAAGGGTGAGGCTAAATAGCGCTAATTGCCAGAAAGAAATGTCTACAACACTGTCCATGCGGGGTCCTCGAATAGCTTTGGCTATTGTACTGAATTTCCACCTAACTGTGTGAATTTCTTAGAAGTGAATCTCAGATAAGTTTTTAACACATTTACTAACAATTGATTTACACTTAATTACTGGGTAGCACGCAAAAAGTGTGCTTAAAGCCTTGATTTAAATTGATCTAAATCAATGTGCGTTAAATTCATGTGATGAATTTAACTAAGTAGTAACCTGCTTTTTTCTTCACATCTATTAATATTTTTATACATGATTTGTTAATCAAACACATCTCTGGATGAGCTCAAAAAAGTGTTTGATAACAAGGCTGGGAGGTGTGTATTTCATTGAACCTTACTCTTGGTATGGTCTAACATTTCCCATTAGAAAATGAAAAAACTTTTGCTCTGGTGCACAGGGCAGTTCCAATTACTAAATACAAAATAGGCAAATGTATGAGTGATGTTAACAAAATTGAGAGTGGTGAGAAGCGCTCATTGGAGTGGAAGTCTTTCCTCTTCATTACCGTAGTTCTTTTTCCCGTATTAAGTGTGGCTTTCGTAGGTGGTTACGGCTTCCTTGTTTGGGCCCTGCAAGTGTTTGTATTCGGACCTCCTGGTGCACATGGCGGCATGTAATGCCTTCTCGCATCCACATTTTATATAGAATCAATTTTTAAGAGAGCTAATCATGAAGTCATTATTAGTTAAACTGTGGCGTACAATGACTCGCCCAGCCGTACACATCAGTTTAGGTGTACTAACAATGGGCGGCTTTATTGCCGGCGTAATCTTCTGGGGTGGATTTAACACCGCACTAGAAGCGACCAACACAGAAGAATTCTGTATCAGCTGTCACACCATGCGTGACAACGTATATCAAGAACTGCAAGACACTGTGCACTGGAAAAACACATCTGGCGTTCGTGCAACGTGTCCAGACTGTCACGTTCCACACGAATGGACAGCTAAGATCGCGCGTAAGATGCAAGCTTCTAAGGAAGTGTTCGCACAAGTATTTGGCGACTTAGACACCCCAGAAAAATTCGAAGAGCGTCGTATCGACCTAGCAAAACACGAATGGGATCGTTTCTCTGCAAACAAATCTCTAGAGTGTAAGAACTGCCACAACTACGACTCTATGGATTTCGACAACATGCGTCCAACAGCTCGCATTCAAATGAAGAACGCTGCTGAGCGTGACCAAAGCTGTGTGGATTGTCACAAGGGTATTGCGCATAACCTTCCACTCGATATGGAATCAGCGAGCGGTATCGTAGGTGAGCTAGAGCAAGTAGCAAGCAGCACGTCTTACTCTTCAGGCAACGACGTTATTTCTATCCGTCACCTACCTATGTACACCGACGAGTCAGCAACCGTTGAGGCAGGCCTACTAAGCCCTGCGAGTAAAGTAGCGGTGATCGATGAGAAAGGCGACATGATCAAAATCCAAATCGATGGATGGCGTAAAGCGAAAGGCTTTGGCCGTGTAATCCAAGAAGAGTTTGGTATGAACATCTCAACAGCGATCCTAACGAAAGAAGTATCTCAAAGTGACGTGATCACAGTGGGCGAGAAGAAAGAAGATGAGCTAACGGGTCTCCCATGGGAAGAAGTAAACCTAGCGCTTTGGATGAAGAAAGAGTCTATGGTTGATAACTTCGATCCAATCTGGAACGCAGCGGGTCAAGCATACCAATCGAACTGTTCAACTTGTCACTCTCAGCCAGACGAAGCGCACTTCAGTGCTAACGGTTGGGTAGGCATGCTAGACGGTATGATTGCATTCGTTAACTTCGATACTGATACAGAAGCGCTTGTTCTTAAGTATCTACAGAAGCACTCATCAGATTTTTCTGACGGCCATCACTAATAAGACGTCAATTGGAGTAACACAATGGCAATTACAAGAAGAAGTTTTCTGAAAGGTGTCGCTACTACCAGCGCGGCATCGGTTATTGGCCCAAGCCTATTGGCGTCGGCATCTGCTTCTGCGGCAGAAACTGACGGTACTTGGAAAGTATCTGGTTCACACTGGGGCGCATTCCGCGCTCGAGTGTACGCAGGTAAAGTTCAAGAGATTAAGCCGTTAGAAATCGATAAGCATCCAACCGATATGCTTAACGGTATCAAAGGTATCATTTACAGCCCATCACGTGTGCGTTACCCAATGGTTCGCTTAGATTGGCTTAAGAAGCATAAATACAGCGCGGATACTCGTGGTAACAACCGCTTCATCCGTGTGACTTGGGACGAAGCTCTAGACTTATTCTACCGCGAGCTTGAGCGTGTCCAGAAAGACTACGGTCCATACGCGCTGCACACGGGTCAAACTGGTTGGAGACAAACAGGTCAGTTCCACAGCTGTACTAACCACATGCAACGTGCAATGGCACTACATGGCAACTCAGTGAAGAAGATCGGTGACTACTCGACTGGTGCGGGTCAAACCATCATGCCTTACGTTCTGGGTTCAACAGAAGTCTATGCACAAGGTACATCTTGGGAACTGATTCTAGAAAACAGTGACAACATCATTTTGTGGGGTAACGATCCAGTTAAGAACCTACAGGTGGGCTGGACATGTGAAACTCACGAGTCGTTCGCATACCTTGAGCAACTAAAAGAAAAAGTTGCGAAGAAAGAAGTGAACGTTGTGTCTGTTGACCCTGTTAAGAATAAAACAGGTCGCTTCCTAGACAACGAGCAAATGTACATCAACCCACAAACGGACGTACCGTTCATGCTGGGTGTTGCGCACGTGCTATACAACGAAGGCCTATACGACAAGAAGTTCATCGAAACTTACTGTCTAGGTTTCGATGATTTCATCAAGTACGTTCAAGGTGAAACGAAAGATAAAGTCGAGAAGACACCAGAATGGGCTGCAGAGATCTGTGGCGCAAGCGCTGAGTCTATTCGTAAGTTTGCTAAGATGTTGGTAAGCGGTCGTACACAAATCTTGGTAGGTTGGAGTATTCAGCGTCAAGAACACGGTGAGCAACCTTACTGGATGTGTGCTGTCATTGCTGCAATGGTTGGCCAAATTGGTCTTCCTGGCGGTGGTATTTCTTACGGTCACCACTACTCAGGTATCGGTGTATCATCAACTGGTTTCGCTGCTCCGGGTTCGTTCCCGCTTAATATCGACCAAGGTCAAGAGCCTAAGTACACTAACTCTGACTACAAAGGTTATAGCCGTGTAATCCCAGTAGCACGTTGGGTAGACAGCTTGCTAGAGCCTGGTAAGAAGATCAAAGCGAATGGTGCGACGGTAACCTTGCCAGATCTTAAGATGATGGTATTCAGTGGTAACAACCCATGGCACCATCACCAAGATCGCAACAAGATGCGTAAAGCGTTCAAAACTCTGCAAACTGTCGTAGCGATCGACTTTGCTTGGACTGCGACGTGTCGTCATTCTGATATTGTTCTTCCTGCTTGTACTCAGTGGGAACGTAACGATATCGATGGTTACGGTGCATACTCAGGTCGTGGCTTGATTGCAATGCATAAGCTAGTTGACCCGCTATTCCAATCTAAGACTGACTTTGAAATCATGTCTAACCTAACCAAGCGCTGGGGTCGTTTCGATGATTACACGCGTGGTATGGATGAAATGGAGTGGGTGAAATCACTTTACGACGAGTGTCGTGCTGCGAACGAAGGCAGTTTTGAAATGCCAGAATTTGCAGAATTCTGGGAAAAAGGTTTCCTAGACTTTGGTAAAGGTAAGCCTTGGACACGTCACGCTTCGTTCCGTGAAGATCCAGAGATCAACGCGCTGGGCACACCATCAGGCTTTATCGAAATCACCAGCCGTACAATCGGCAACATGGGTTACGAGCACTGTCAGGAGCACCCTATGTGGTTCGAGAAGTCTGAGCGCTCACATGGTGGCCCTGGTTCTAACAAGCACCCATACTGGCTGCAATCTTGTCACCCAGACAAACGTCTTCACTCGCAAATGTGTGAGTCTGAAGAGTTCCGTGCGACATATGCAGTACAAGGTCGTGAGCCTATTTACATCAACCCACAAGATGCTAAGAAGAAAGGCATCAAAGATGGCGATGTAGTACGTGTGTTTAACGACCGTGGTCAACTGCTTGCTGGTGCTGTCCTAATGGATAGCTATGCGCCTGGTGTTGTGCGTATTGAAGAAGGTGCTTGGTATGGCCCAATCAATGAAAAAGTTGGCGCTCTAGATACATACGGCGATCCAAACACATTGACTCAAGACATCCCAACGTCTGAACTAGCGCAAGCAACCTCTGCAAATACTTGTTTGGTGGACTTTGAGAAGTTTACAGGCAAGCTTCCACCAGTGACTTCGTTCGGTGGTCCGATTGAAGTAGCATAATTGCTAGAACCTTAAATCAAAATGCCGGCTATAAGCCGGCATTTTTTATGTCCGTAATCTAGGTTGGGCGATACACAGTTGGGTTGATCCTATGCTGTTCTATTTTGCACGCATCGCTTCGCTGCGCCATTCATCCCAGTATTGTTGGTCGAAATCAAACTGGTAGCGTTTGTAGATTGCTTTCATCTCTCCTGATTCCACTAGAAACTGTAAACCTTGGTTGAACGCTTCGATTATCTGATTTGCCTTAGGGTGTGACTTGCTAATAGCAATGTATAGTGGCTGGGAAGCGATCTCATTATGAATAAAAGCAAAGTCACTAACGTTATAGGCTAGGGAATTGATCGTCCAACGTGCAACCAACTCATCTGAAACAAACATATCGATTCGACCTGATTTGAGCAGTTTAATACTGGCGATAAGGTCGACGGCTGTTACCTTAGTGTAAGCCTCGGAAGCTAAGAAGTTTTCGTCATAAGAATAATTGTCGAGTATGCCGACCTTTTTATTGCGGATATCGTTAGGCGTCCGGTAGGAAAAGTCGTCATCTTTTAGCGTCACTAAACGTACCGTGTTAATCATAAACGGTTGACTATAAAGAAAGGTTTTTGCCCTTTCTTCGTTATACCAAACCGAGATCAATAGGTCGGTTTTTTGATTGGACACTTCTTTGAATGCTCGGCTCCAAGGCTTGAGCCTAAAACGTAACTTAAACCCCTCCACGCGTAGTGCTCTTCGCACGACTTCGTATGCGAGGCCGGGCATTTCACCTGAGTCGTTGATGTAAGGCGGCCATTCATTTTGTGCCGCCGTCACAACATGGGCATTTACTTGAGGGAAGTAAATGAAGACAAAAGTGATGAGCAGGAGTCGTATCGCGTTCAACATGTCACTCTAATTTATGTTAATCCTAGAAGCGGCAGATTAGTTTAAGTGTAGGTCACTTGAGCAATGCATGAATGTACCTTCGGCAGAGCTATCCATGAACTGATAGCTCTGGTCGCCGGTTCGGCAGGTTTTTTGTTGTAAAATTCGCTGAATTCGTGATTGCAGTAACGCTATGGGGAATGAATCACATAGATAATAGAGTCAATAATTTAGAGTGGTTTTTCGCTGGTCAAATTTTATAGGTGCTTATGTCTCATACCATTCATCTTCCTTGTCATAGAGATATTGTTGTTGTGAATCCTGATTTGCTGGATGAAGTCCAAGGCAACGAAGTGACCTTCCGCTATATTGGCTTACACAATCATCCCATTCCAAGTGACTACCAACTATTTACCTGTGAGTTCGATTTCGAGCACAGTGCGACGCTCCTTGGCGATGGGTTCCAAATGTTGGCGCAAACGACGGGGACATTTGAGCAGCCAGTCGATATTGGCCGGTGCCCAGATAACAGCCCTTCATACCGCATTTACGGCCGACAACAAAATAAGCGTTATTACAACTATTTGGTGGTTGAGGACTCAGTGGGTTATACCCTGTTTGGTTTTACTAGTTGCTCACGTTTTGCGGGTTACTTTGAAGTAAGCCAAGAAGAACATTCCGTTCAGATTTCAGCGAATATTGATGGTGAAGATACCTATCCTCTGGATTGGGATAGTACCGAGCTAGAGTCTGTAGTTGTGCTGAATGGAGAGTCGTTATCAGGGCTGTACCAACGATACTCTGATTTGATCTCACAGCGCCACCCACCAAGAGCCGGTGTGGAATCCAAAGCGCCGATTGGCTGGTGTTCTTGGTACGCCTATTACGCTGATGTAAATGAAGACAATATTCGACAAAACTTGGAAGTGATGTCTGGTGATTTAAGTAATCTCGAATGGGTGTTACTGGATGATGGCTACCAAGCGTTTATGGGGGATTGGCTGACACCTTCAGATAAGTTTTCTGGTGGTGTGAAAGAGCTTATCTCTGACATTAAACGTAAGGGTAAGAAACCTGCAATTTGGCTCGCCCCGTTTATTGCTCAGCCAGAGTCTAAGGTGTTTAAACAGCATCCGAATTGGTTTGTTCGACATCCGAATGGTGAGCTGCTGAAAGCTGAAGATGTCACTTATGGTGGATGGCGTTGCACTCCATGGTATGTGTTAGATACGTCTCACCCTGAAGTGCAAGAACACCTAACCCATGTTGTACGTGTAATGCGTGAAGAGTGGGGAGTTGAACTGTTTAAACTTGATGCCAATTACTGGGGAACACTCAAGGGTAAGCGCCACGTGAGTGGGGTGACAGGTGTACAGGCCTATCGATTAGGAATGGAAGCGATAGCGGAAGGTGTGAAAGATGCATGGTTGCTTGGGTGTAATGCACCGATGTGGCCCTCACTAGGGCTAGTAGACGCTATGCGTGTATCCGACGATGTTGAACGTAACCCAAAACGTTTTGAACAGATCGCCAAAGAAACCTTTTATCGAAGTTGGCAACATCGCAAGCTATGGCAGATCGACCCAGATTGTGCGACTTTCGTGTCGTTAGCCAACCAAGCGACAGACAGAAGTAACTACGAATTTCACCGCAATACCCTCCTAACATGTGGTGGGCTATTGTTGTCTGGAGATCCACTGCCTGAATTGACTCCTTTCGCTAAGACAGCATTAAGCAAATTAATGCTACGTCAGCGCCACAACCAAAATGCGGCGCGTTTTACATCGCTCTCATTGCATCACGCATTTCTGGAGTTAACCGATCGTAATCAACTTCACTGTTTGTTTAACTATCATGAGGATGCTAAAGAGGTGACGTTAACCTCTGATCATCCAGTGTATTGGTATGACTATTGGACGGGCGAGAAGCTGACCGAGGAGCCGGTTCAAGTAGTAGAAATTCCGTTAGAGGCGGGGTTAACCAGCCGAGCAATTATTACTTCACCTTAGCTTAAAAGTTGAGAGTAAAGACTGAAAAAGAGAGGCTCGCCTCTCTTTTTCTCTATCTGACTAAGTCTAAATTTCGAATAAGTAGTAATAACCATAGCCAACCAGAAGTGCAGGAAGCGCGGTGTATATCGTGGCCACTAGGGCAGCCTTCGGCGCGAGAGCAATAGCAGGGAATAGCGCATCACCGTCGTTAGCGATGGCATTCGAGAGCTGAGCAGATAGCGGTACTGCGCCACTAATATAGAGACTAGTTACCAATATCTGTGGCCCACAGCCAGGAAGCATTCCAACCGCTAAGCCCATCAATGGCATCCATATTCCCCAACCGTTGAACAAATTAGCAAGGTCTAATTGACCAAAAAAGGTCGTTAGCTCAAAAGCCAAGAAAGCGACGATTACCCAAGCAGAAACAAAGTTAGTGTCTTGCGCTGCTTTTTGGATAGGGTGTGAAGATACGCACTTTGCGTCTTCGGATACGGTCGATTCGTAATCTTTGATCTCTTGAGTCAACGCCCAAAGTAGCATACAGGTGACTGAGAGCAGTGCTCCTGTCCACTCGATACTGGTGGCTGGCAATTGCAGTAATTCGTTCACGTCGACTTGGAAAGAGCCGAGCACTGCAACGATGGTGGCTGGAACCAGCAACCATTTCCAAAACGCACCTTGTAAATTAATGGCGTTAGTTTCGAGGCTGCTTTTCGCCCCCTCTTTGTGTTGGCATACCTGAGGAGCGACTTTTTTTATTTCCGGGCGAAGGAAATCATCTTTGTGGACTAGATTGACTGCCCAACCAGAGAGTGCTCCTACGATTACACCGAGCGCGATGACAACAAAGCCAGTTTCAGGTTGGCTAGCCAACAACAAGAATGCCGCATCCCCCATGGTTGAAGTTAGCACTGCGACTAAAGCGCCAAAACCAGCACGTCCACTCACATACTGGGTTGTGACTATGATTGCGCCACCACAGCCAGGAAGCGCACCGAGAATAGAGGCGAACATGACTTGGTAGCCACGGGAGTTTTGATATAAATCGACGACTCGGCTCTGCTTATTCATAAAGACAGAGAGGTAGTGGTATATAGCTAACGTAAAAGCTACGTAGCTAGACACGGCCCAAAACGCGTCAGAAAGGGTGGCGACGGTCACTTCACGAGTGATTGGCGCCACCAATAGGGCTATCAGGATTACAGGCAGTAATAAGCGTTTGTAGGCTAATCTAAACTGGGAAAGCGATAACCAACTTGGTAATGAAACAGCAGTTCGAGCGAAATCCATAATTGCCTCATGAGAATACGAATAATTCTCATTATATGTAAGTGAGAATTATTCGCAACTCTATTTATCGAGGCACTAACGATATTTTTCTAACAGTTGATCGTAACGGCCGCTTTGCTTGAGTTGGTGCAAGCCAATCATAAACTTCACCATGAGCTTTTGTTTATCAGGGTGATCTTTTGCAATGGCCAAGTGTACAGGTTTGATCATTAAGCTCTTATGGACGAAATAGAAGTCGTCTTGGTCTAACTCTAGTTGACGGATGGTGTGGATGGCCGCCCGCTCGTCGGCAATGATGGCATGGACTCTTTTGGCTTTAAGCTTCTTTATGTTAGTGCTGAGGTCTTCGGCGACGACTCGAGTAAAGTTGCTGGATTCATTGAACTCTTCACCATAGCCATAATCTTGGATGATGCCGACTTTCATTCCAGACAATGAGCTAAAGTCCTCATACTCGAAAGCGTTCTCTTTCAGCACAATAAACTTAAGCTGAACCATCAGGTAGGGGACACTGTAGTCCAGCAGTTCCGTCCTATCGTCAGACCACCAGATAGACACCAGAATATCTTGTTGCTTGTTGCGAACTTCCTTCAGTGAGCGAAGCCAAGGCTTAACTTCGAGCTTTAAGTGGTAGTTTTGAGATAAATATGCTTCGGTAACGATCTCGACTGCGAGCCCAGAGTTTTGTTGTTCAAATATGTACGGTGGCCACACCGCTTGAGTCGCTTTGATGAGTTTTGAATGAACGTAGGGAGCATGCAACAACAGAACAAGAACGAATATTTTTTTCAGCATCGTCGACTCCTTTCAGCATTCTCCTAAGTTTAGTCGTAATTTCTAATTTCACTTCGAGATGGTTTGGAGTGGGGAGATTGTCTTGGGTGCGATGAATTGTTACGTCTAATCCATCAACAACCGATGACAAATTTTCAAAATCAGGTAAAGTAACGGCCTTTGTGAGCAATTTGCCTAGAAATAGGCCTTTAACAGACTTGAATAGGAAGAAAGATGATTCTAGTTGTCGGTCATAAGAACCCAGATAGCGATAGTATTTGTAGTGCACTAGTAGCAACTGAGCTACTTAAATCGCGTGGTCTTGATGCAATGCCAATTCGCCAAGGCGAAATTAACCGTGAAACTCAGCACATTTTGGAAGTTGCTGGTGCACCAACTCCAGAGCTACGTACATCTGTAGCTGGTGAGAAAATTTGGCTAGTAGACTACTCTGATCTAGCACAAGCACCTGACGACGTTGCTGACGCTGAAATCCTAGGTATCGTAGACCACCACCGTCTAGGTGACGTGATGACTGTGAACCCAATGGAAGCATGGATCTGGCCTGTTGGTTGTACCAACACAGTACTGTTCAACATGTTCAAGATTGAAGGTCACTCAATCTCACAACAAATCGCTAAGCTAATGATGTCTGCAATTCTTTCTGACACCGTTGGTTTTGCTTCTCCAACTTGTACTCAAAAAGACAAAGACGCAGTGGCTGAACTGGCTGAAATTGCAGATGTACAAGACGTTGATGCATTCATCAAAGATCTATTGATCGCTAAGACAAACATCGAAGGCCTATCTGCGGCTGAACTTGTAGAAAAAGACCTGAAAGGTTACCCATTTAACGGTCGTGATGTAGTTGTTGGCCAAGTTGAACTTGCAACGTTAGAGCAAGTAGATGGTATGATCGAAGCACTAGAAGCGGATCTGGAAGCTCGCTGTGAGAAAGACGGTCTAGCGTTTGCTGCAGTTATGCTGACTGACATCACAACAGCTCAAACTCGTCTACTTTACAAAGGTGAGTGGGCCGAGAAGCTCGTTAAGCACGAAAAAGATGGCGTGCTTATGATGGAGAATACGCTGAGCCGTAAGAAGCAAGGCTGGCCTTGGCTACAAACTGAGCTAGCATAAGACATCGACTAGTAAAGTTGATATTTATCGCCCATAGTGACAACACTATGGGCGTTTTTAATTGGAGTAGAAGCATGTCTAAGTCTTTGACTACAGAACAAATCGATACCATTAATCGCTACAATGAAGAGCAGCGATTTAAGTACTGTATTAAAGAAATCGTCGCGAATCGTACCGTGTGGATTCTTAAAGATGAGCATGGTTGTGTCATGCTGAATACAGAAGACGATGATTGTGTGCCAGTATGGCCGAATCAAGAGTTCGCTCAAGCATGGGCGACAGGCGAATGGGAAGAGTGTGTACCAGAACCGATTTCTCTCAACAAATGGCACAGTCGTTGGACATACGGCCTCGAAGATGATGAGTTGTCTGTAGTGGTATTTCCTAATGAGCGAGAAGAAGGTGTGGTGTTATTTCCTGACGAGTTTGACTTTGAACTAAAGAAAGCCTCTCGTTAGTAAGCCTCGAACCACTAGGTAGTTTTGTATTACCTTAGTAATTGATAGAGCGGTGCGCCTTTCGCTTCCTGCACAGCACCGCTTAATACCCCCTGACTCTGATAGCGATTGAGTATTTTGCTAACGACCGGCTCTAGCTGCGACTTAGTCATCCCACTTTTGAGTTCTGGTTCATACAGAAGCTGCAATAACACGATATCAAGCGGTGAAAGCAAATCATCCGGTGTTTCGTCATTAAAGATAGACGGGTAGGCATGAGGACTATCATTGGGCAGCCCTAAAACTTGAGTTATTTCCTCAACGATACAAGCTAATAACTTGCCACGCTCTCTGGCTTGGTCGACCGGAATAATAATAGATGCTTGTACTATGTTTTTGGTACTTGAGTTGACTCGGTAGCCTGCTTTGCAAACCACGCCACGCAAATTTTTGGTTGAAGCCTTTCCAAGTTCTTTTTCTATGTCACCGACCCACTGTTTTTCATTGGTGTATATCCAGCGGATATTGGCTTCTTGTTCTGATTTTGCACGCTCAATCGGAAATGAAGTGATGTCGGTAAGGTGTTGGATATGAAGGTCAGTGAGTTCATCGTGCAGAGCAACGTCTGGAACTTGATGAATCACCCAGATTTTTACTGGTGTATCCCACTTATTTAACGGCTTATAACCAGTTCGGTATTCGTTCTTTAACGCGACTTCAAAGAATGCACGTTTAACGAAAGAAGAGTCATACCAAGTTTCACCCGCGGCAAGTACGGAGCTCGTCGCACTAAATATGGTAAAAAGTAATACTGCTATCCTTAGCAAAATTGACTCCCTGTGCGAATGTTATTTACAACACTAACGCTACTTAAAACATGGCGCTTTGTTGAAGTGGCTTTCGACCATTCTTTGCGTGATTTGATGCTCTGGGTGGCTGAGCACGGTTTGAGTGTCGCCAGCCTCTACAACGTTACCTTCATGCATCACCATGACTTTATCCGTGATGTGTTTGACGATACCGATATGCTGAGATACATAGACAAAGGAAACGCCCATCTCTTCCTGTAACTCTAGGAACAAATTGATGATCTGAGAACGCATTGCCATGTCTAAGCCGTTGAGCGCTTCATCTGCGACGATAATCGAAGGCTGGAGAATAAGCGCCCTTGCTAAGCAGACACGCTGCTTTTGCCCTGTCGCGAGCATTTGAGGGTAGAAGTAAGCGTGCTCTGGGAGCAGACCAACCCGAAGCAAAGTTTCTTTCACTCGCTTCATACGGGCCTCGGGTGGCATATTAGTATTTCTTTTAAGAGGCCCCTCTAGAATACGACCAATTTGAATACGTGGATTGAGGGACGTGTTCGGATCTTGGAATATCATCCGAATCAATTTACATCGTGTTGAGTAATCCTTGTGCTCGAGTAGTTCGCCGTTAACTCGGATTTCACCGGTTGTCGGCTCTACCATGCCCGCCAGCATTCGGGCTAAGGTTGATTTGCCAGAACCATTTTTGCCAATGAAACCGATGGTTTGTCCTGCTTCTAGAGAGAAGCTAACGGGTTTTACTGCGTGTTGTACCTTCTTACGGAACAAGCCAGAGCGAGTCACGAAATCTTTGGCTAAGCCATTTACTTCAAGCAAAGCACTCATGATTTTTTCTCCATATTGAGCGGAAAGTGACACGCAAATTTGTGGTGCTTAACGCGACGTGTTGGTGGGATCTCGACACATTGGCGCTGAGCATATGGACAACGAGGACCTAGGCGGCACCCAATCGGCAAATGCTGAAGCGGAGGGATTGAGCCTGGTAGAGACTGCAGCTTCTCTTTATGCGGAATCCAATCACTGAAATCGGGCATAGCTTTGAGCAATGCAACGGTATATGGGTGTTTTGGCGCCTTAAGGATTTTCTTCGTATCAGCCGATTCAACAGATTGACCGCAGTACATCACAGTGATTCGAGTGGCCCACTGGGTAATGGTCGTCAAGTCGTGACCAATTAGCATTATAGTGGTGTTGTTCACCTGATTCATGCGACTCAACAGGCGCAGAATCTGCGACTGAGTAATTGGGTCCAAGTCGTTGGTTGGCTCGTCGGCAATAAGCAGTTTTGGTTTGGCCGCAATCGCCATTGCGATCATGACCTTCTGACACTCACCATCGGTTAGCTCATAAGGGTAGCTTTCCATCAAGGTTTTATGATCTTTGATGCCCACTTTATGCAGTAGGGCAATGGCCTGCTTTTTGCGCCACTTAAATCGCTCCCACCACTTACCATCAAAAGAATGAGAAGGTATGGACTCAATCAACTGCCTGCCAACCTCCTCAGATGGGTCTAAGCATGTGGATGGTTCTTGGAAAATCATCGCGATATCACGTGCGATCACGCGACGCCTTTCTTTCGGTGTGAGTTGCAGTAAGTCAATGTTACCCAAGCGCATTCGGTCAGCAGTGACGCGCCAGTTGTCTTTACAGACGCCTACAATCGCCTTAGCTACCAAGCTCTTACCTGAACCTGATTCACCTACCAAACCGCGGATTTCACCTTCGTTTAGTGTGATACTCATCCGGTCGACGGCCTTAACGAGCCCTTGCGGCGTATCTATCTCAATGGTGAGATGACGAATATCGAGTAAAGGCATTATTCCGTCCCCGCATTGAGTGCTTGGCGAACACCTTCGCCAACTAAGTTGACCACAATGACTGCAAACATAATCGCTAAGCCCGGTAAGGTTACTGTCCAAGGGGCAAGGTAAATAAGCTCCACTGAGTCGCCCAGGATTGCTCCCCATTCAGAGCTTGGTGCTTGGGCACCTAAGCCAAGAAAACCCAGAGCAGTGATATCTAAAATAGCGATCGACAAGGCGAAAGTTACTTCAGTGGCGATGACCACCAAGATGTTGGGCAGAATAGAGTTCCACAATAAGTAAAAGTTGTTCGCACCATCAAGCCGTGCAGCCATCACATAGTCCTTTTCTATTTCTGTGTGAACCGCGATATAAACAGAGCGGACGAAGCGAGGGATCAAAGCCAAACAGATCGCGAGCAATATATTGAATTCACCAAAGCCCAAGAAAGCGACGAAAATAATCGCCAGCAGCAGAGATGGGATAGACATCACCGTATCAAGTAAGTGGTTTAGAGTGCTCGACAGCAGGCCTTTCGTCATACCCGCTAAAATACCAATCGCGCAACCTATCAAGGCAGCGATAACGGTAATGATAATAGCAGCGCCAAACGTCAGCTGTGAGCCTACGATGAGCCGTGAAAGAATATCGCGGCCAAGGTCATCGGTGCCAAGGAAGTATTCGACTGTACCAACTGTGTTCCAAGACGGCGGCACAAGCAGTTGCCCAGTTTGTGCCTGAGGGTCATGAGGCGCTAACCAAGGTGAAGCGAGTGTAATGATCACTAAAAGCAGCAAACACCATAAGCCAAACATGGCTAAACTGTTGGCTTTATAACTGCGCCAAAAACGCTCGAACTGTGTCGGTATGCGCTCTTCTTGATAAACGTTATCGGTTAGCATACCACTCTTTCCTTACTAGCGGGTTGACCATGGCACCCAATAAATCAGACACAATATTGGCTGTGAGTACCAGTGTAGCCACAACAATAACGCCGGCTTGAATCGCGACATAGTCCTGGTTTGCTAATGCATCGAGCAGCCAGCGACCAATACCTGGCCAGTTGAAAATAGATTCAGTCACTATGGCAAGCGTTAGCATACTTGAAAGCTGAACGCCAATCTTAGGAATAATAGGCGGGATAGCATTACGCAGCACGTGCTGCGTTACGATTTCATGGGTAGTTAAACCTTTGATACGTGCGGCGCGAATGAAGTTTTGCCCCATGACTTCCGCAACAGACGTTCTCATCAAGCGGATAACCTGAGTAGTTGGAGCTAGTGCCAATACTAAGCTTGGCAGAATCATATGTTCAATAACGCTCTGCAACGTGTGGGCACGATACTTACCCTCGACAAAAAACGCGTCAATTAAGGCGAATCCAGTAACATGTTCGACTTGGTAGAGTAGGTCATAGCGACCGGACACAGGCAGCATTTGGAAGTGCAGCGAGAACACCATGATGAGAAGCAGAGCTACCCAGAAAAGTGGTGCAGAATAGCCAGTCATCGAGGTGAAAGAGATAATGGTATCTACCCATTTCCCCTGACGCATGCCTGCGAGCGTGCCCAATGGGATGCCGATCAGCATCGAAATCACAAATGCGGCAAAGCAGAGCTCAAGTGTGGCCGGGAAAACAACTGCAAGCTCTTCAATGATAGGGACACCGTTGCGATTTACCCCTAGGTTAAAGTGAGTCAGCTCACCTACGTAGGCCATCCAACCGGTCCAAAAATCGTATTGCGCCCAAGGAGATGTGGTGTTCAAGCGCAAGATGCTGAACCCGACCATAGTTAGAATCAACAGCGTGATGATGAAAAGGTTTAATCGACGAACTGTATAAAGCAGCATTAGTTCACCCTTTCGACTAGGTTAAATGGCTGAACATTAAATGGGCTGAATTTAAAGCCAGTCAGAGTCTTATCGTAGGCTTTAAATTGCATCCCATGTGCCAAAGGGATAACAGGAAACTCTTCGTTCAAGATGTTTTGCGCCTGCTTGTATAGATTAGTTCGGTACCGTGGTTTATCGACTTCGAGAGCAAGGTCGAGCAAGAAATCGAAATCGGCGTCACACCACATCGACATATTCAGCCCTGCACGTTCAGAGTCACAGGAAAGCAGTGGTCTAAAGAAGTTGTCAGGGTCTCCCGTCACGCCGAACCAACCTGTGAGGAATAGGTCTATATTCGCTTTAGAGGTGGCATCACTACGCTTAGCACGCTCTTCTGTGACTAAGTGGAGGGTAATCCCTATATCAGCGAAGTTTGCTTGGATAAGCTCAGCAGTCTTTCGAGGGCTAGGGTTATAGGCCTTAGGCTCGAGAGGAACCGACATGGTAAGCTCAAGCCCTTTGCTGTATCCCGCTTCTCTTAGCAGTGCAATTGCGTAGTTTCTGTCAAAACGAATGTGCGTCTCGTCTTTTTGGTATGCCCAAGAAGAAGGTGGAAGAATAGTATGGGCCAGACTGCCAGTACCGTAATACACAGAATCTAAAATGTTTTGGCGATTAATTGCGAAGTTTAGTGCTTTGCGAACGCGAGAGTCATTCAGCGCAGGGTGCAAGGTGTTAACCGCAATATAAGCCACGTTCATCGCAGGTTTTGCGGTAAGCTCCAGTGAATCTTGCTGTTCGATAATAGGAATTTGGCTAGAAATTGGAGAACTGAGCACATCACACTCGTTTCGCAGCAGTTTTGCCAAGGTACCAGTCCCGCGATGTGAAATATCGAATACCACTTGTTCGACTTTAGCGACTTGATTCCAGTATGCGTTGTTGCGGCGTAGACGAATCAGATCGTTAACTTGATATTCATCGAGGTAGAACGGCCCCGTGCCAACAGGGTGACTATCCAAACGTTCTTTTTGACCTGACAGCTCCAATTGATGTGCATATTCTTGTGAATGTACCACCGCGTGGCTAGTCGCTATGTTGGATAGAAAGGTGTTATCTGGGCGACTCAAAGTAAATTTCACAGTGTATTTGTCGATAGCTTGGACATCAATCAACAAGTTCTTAAAATCGATCCCGTTGAACCAAGGATACTGAGCATTACTGACATAGTGGAACGAGTGGGTTGAATCTATGATTCTGCGAAAGCTGAATACGACGTCATCAGCATTGAGTTTGCGCGAGGGCGTAAACCAATCTGTGGTCTGGAAATTTACGTCGTTACGTAATTGGAAGATGTATTCAGTCCGACTCTTATTGACCTTCCAGCTGCTTGCTAAGCTTGCTACTGGCAAATGCGAGGTCGGGTCGAGAGTCACTAAGGTATCGAAAATCTGAGGGCTTAGTGCTTCAGATGTAATTCCGCTATCGACGAGTTGAGGGTTGAAGGTCTGTGGACTGCCTTGACCGCAATAAACAAAACCACTTTGTCGAATTTTGTTGTGGTCGATTTCATCGCTACAGCCTACCAGTAGGCTAAAGCCACAAATTCCAAGTGTGAGTCGTAAAAAAGCTTTCATAGAAAGAACTGTTTTGAGAAACAAGGCAAAAATAAAGCCTGTCATTATGCCTTAAGATCTCAGTAATTTACCATTGTTTATTAGCTGCCACCATATCAAAACGGTAGCCGAAATAAGGTTATTCGCTATTTTGTCCAGCCAAGTCATATTTTCGTACCATTCCTCTAAGCTGGTGGTAGCTTAAACCAAGCATCTCGGCTGCTTTTCGTTGGTTGAATTTACTCTCTTCCAAAACTTGAGCAAGCAACGACCGATCTTGCTGCTCTTGCCAAAGTTTGTAATCCATAGGGAAAGTAAAAGTAGTAGTTTCAGTATGGTCGCTGTTTTCGCTGTTGTCATTCTGCGTGGTCTTTTCCCAATCACTGGCAAATGGATTGAAGACCAGTTGGTCAATCGGTGTATCAGCAGTACCGTTTTGATACACCGCTCTCTCAATCACATTTTTAAGTTCCCGCACATTGCCCGGCCATTGGTAATCTAGAAGTGATTGCTCTGCATTAGGTGTAAAACCAGTGAACAGATCGAGCTGAAGCTCTCGGCACATCTTGATTGCGTAATACTCGGCGAGTAGCAAAATGTCTTCCTTACGCTCACGCAGCGGCGGTATCTGTATAACATCGAAAGCTAAACGGTCGAGTAAATCTGGGCGAAACAAACCTTGCTCGGCCATTTCTGGCAGGTTAGCGTTGGTCGCACAGACTAGGCGAACATTGGCATTTAGTGCCTTGTGTCCACCCACGCGTTCATACTGGCCGTATTCAATGACTCTTAACAATTTTTCTTGGACGGAAAGTGGGGTTGTGGCTAATTCGTCGAGGAATAAGGTGCCATTTTCTGCTCGTTCAAACCGACCTTGATGACGCCCTTTAGAACCGGTAAATGAGCCTGATTCATGGCCAAACAGTTCAGAATCGATCAATCCTTCACTTAACGTAGAGCAATTCAAGGAGATAAGTGGTTGGTCCCAACGTTTAGAAAGATAGTGCAAGCGTTGGGCTATTAACTCTTTACCTGTTCCTCGTTCACCAATCACTAGCACAGGACGTTCAATCGGCGCTAGCTTGGATACTTTGTCCAACACCGATAAAAACGCGGGTGATTCGCCGATAAGGTTTTGCTGCATAAGTGACTGCCCTAAAGTTGGTTAAATTTACCAATGGTTGGTTAAATTCATCATAGCATACTTATTCTAATTACCCAGTAATACTTAAGTCGTTGAAAAGTAGTAACTAAAAAGTTGGCACGTAACTTGGTTATAGGTAAAGCAGTAGATAAAACTATTGAGACAATTTTTCACTCACGCTAACAGGAGAACCATCATGGGTATTTTTTCTCGATTTGCAGACATCGTAAATTCAAACATCAGCGCTCTCTTGGACAAAGCGGAAGATCCAGAGAAAATGATTCGCCTCATCATTCAAGAAATGGAAGACACATTGGTAGAAGTTCGCACTAACTCTGCGAAGGCTATTGCTGATAAAAAAGAGCTTGCTCGTAAAGTAGAATCGATTGAAGAACAGATCAACGATTGGCAGCAAAAAGCTACTTTGGCTTTAACTAAGCAGCGCGATGATCTTGCTCGAGCTGCTCTCATTGAAAAACAGAAGCTGCAAGACATGATCAAAGGGCTTCATACTGAACAAACGTTGGTTGAAGAAACCATTGAAAAACTGACTGGTGAAATCAGTAAGCTTGAAACCAAAATTACTGAGACCAGAGCTAAGCAGCAAGCGTTAGCGATTCGTAGCCAAACTGCTTCTAACAGACGTGATGTTCAAAAGCACTTACACACAGCTCGAACTAATGAAGCGATGGCGAAATTCGAGCAATATTCTCGTAAGATTGACGAGTTAGAAGCCGAAGCAGATGTATTTGCTAAAAGCGGGCAAGCAAAGTCGCTGGATCAAGAATTTGCTGAACTTCAGGCGCAAGACGAAATCGAAAAAGAACTTGAGAAGCTGAAGAAGCAAGTAGAAGAGAAAAAATAGGAGACACGTATGTCATCATTTCTGATTGCAGGTCCGTTAATTGTTTTTCTGATTTTCGTTGCTCCGTTATGGTTGTTTTTGCATTACCGCAGCAAGCGAAAAACAGACGGTGGTTTGTCAAAAGACGACTATGAACGTTTGCAAGCGTTATCAGCGAGAGCTGAGTCAATGCAAACTCGAGTGGATACGTTAGAGCGTATTCTTGATGCAGAGTCGCCAAATTGGAGACGTAACTATGAGTAATCGTGAATTATACCGAGACACCGCGAACGGCAAGATCTCTGGAGTGTGTGCTGGTATCGCGAATTACTTTGGTGCAGAAGTGTGGTTGATTCGCATATTAGTGATATCTGCAGCGCTTCTCGGCGGGAGTTTTTTAGTCTTGCTTGCGTATGTGGCAATGACGTTAATGTTAGAAAAGCAGCCCTCTAACTACGTTGAAACCTTAAAGGCAAAGCAAGAGCACAAACTAAAAAGTAAGCCTTGGCAACAGGGGCAAACAGCCAATGCTTTATTGGGGACACTTGAGAAAGACTTTGACAACATGGAAACGAAACTTCGCGATATGGAAGCCTACGTGACCTCTGATGCGTACAAAGTAAATCGAGAGTTCAGTAAGCTATAAAATCCGTATTCCGTCTGCTTTAAGAGCAAACCTATTGAGAGCGGTAATGAATACCGCTCTCATTTTGTTAATTTTCAACTAATTAACACTCATATCACTGGAAGTCATCCCACCGTTCATCTATCTTTGTAACTAAATGATTCAATTGGACGAACTACGATGCAAAAAGCCGTATTGCTCCTTTCAGCTGCCGCAGTACTCGGCGGTTGTGGGAAGGAACTTCCTCCGGTGCCCGAGCCCGACTCGCGGCCAGCCAAACTCTTCTCTGTTTCAGTCGGCAATAACCAGTTTGAACGAAATTTTCCTGCCACATCTGAAGCCGGTGATAAAGCCGTCCTCGCTTTCCGAGTACCGGGGCAGCTGCAATCTATCGACGTGACTGCTGGCCAAATGGTCAAAAAAGGCGATTTACTCGCAACCCTGAACCCAGACGAGTATTCTCTTCTGGCCAAGCAAGCTCAGGCTAACTACAAGCTTGCTGACGTTCAGTATCAGCGTTACAAAAAGCTGCGTATCGATAAAGTGGTTTCTGAGCAAGATTTTGATCAAGCCAAAGCCAACCACAATTCTGCTAAAGCAACGTCAGATCAAGCTAACGCGAATCTCCGCTACACCAAATTGATTGCGCCATACGACGGCACCATTTCGCTGATCCCTGCTGAAAATCACGAATACGTTGCTGCCAAAACTGGCGTTATGAACATCCAAAGTAACCAGCTACTGAAAGTGGTGTTCTTGTTGCCCGATTACCTATTAAACCGATTTGCTAGCCAGTTGGAACCAACGGTTACGATGACGTTTGATGCTTTCCCTGAACATTCTTATCCTCTGACATTCCAAGAAATTGATACCGAAGCGGACCCGAAAACTGGTTCATACAAAGTGACGATGGTGATGGAGCGCCCAACGGATATCGGTATTTTGCCAGGTATGTCAGGCAGTGTGCATGCGGTTGTTGATTCAGCAGGTGCTACGCATATCCCTAAAGCGGCTTTGTTTGAAGTAGAAGGGAAACAAAACGTTTGGCGAGTTAACGAAGAGGGTATCGTTGAGCAGGTAGAAGTTGAACTTAACGACAAACGACAAGTTCTTGCTGGCTTGAACGACGGCGACAGAATCATCGTTTCCGGCGTAAGTGGTATCGAGTCTGGTATCAAAGTTCGTGAATGGATTAAAGAGCGAGGACTGTAATGATGAAGCCAATTAAAAGCTTATGTCTGTTGTCCTTGCCGATACTATTGGCGGGGTGTGGTAAGCCAGTTGAAAACGTAGAACCAGCGCTTCCCAAGGTGAGGGTCGCTAACTTAGATAACAAAGTAGTTAGCGATAGCCTGTATTTCCCAGCGGTAGCAAATGCTGCGGAGCGTTCACACTTAAGTTTCCGAGTTTCAGGTGAAATTAGCTTACTTAACGTGAAAGAGGGGGACCGAGTTAAAAAAGGCGATATCCTTGCAGAGATCGACCCGACAGATTATCAACTCGATGTCGATAATGCTTCCGCTCGTTACACAGTAATTGATAGTCAGTATCGACGTTCCAGCCCGCTGGTCAAAAAAGGTTTATTAGCTAAGTCGCAGTTCGATGAAATAGCAGCGCAGCGTCAAATTGCACTTGCTGAGCTACAGCTGGCGAAGCTTCGATTGTCGTTCACCATGCTACGTGCTCCGGTAGATGGCATCATATCTCGTGTGGCTGTAGACCAATTTGAAAATATCCAAGTGGGACAGCAGATCGTTAACATCCACAGCGTTGACAGTGTTGAGGTGTTAATCCAACTTCCTGACCGTTTGTATTCGAATCAGCCTAGCCAGGAAAAGCTAGAGAAGATTAATGCCATTGTTCGAGTGCCTAGCGGTAATGAATATCAAGCTGAAATCAAAGAGTTCACGACGGAACCTGACCCGGCTACACGGACCTTTACTGTCACGCTGACCCTGCCGATGCCTGAAGATGAATACATTCTTGATGGTATGGCGGTAGAAGTTACTTCTCGTGGTCAAAGTATCGGCCTCGGCCTGAATATCGGTGTACGAGTACCGATTGAAGCCATTTTTAATGCAGATGGTGATGAGCTCGAGAGAGCCGAAAAGTTTGTGTGGGTTGTGAACGATAACAAGACGGTTTCGAAGCGTAAAGTGATAGTAGGTAAAGCGTCTAAGAGAGATTTGCAGATCCTTGATGGGCTTGATACAGAAGATACCGTTGTGATTGCGGGCGTATCGAAATTGCGTGAAGGAATGAAAGTGGATGTAATTTCAGAGGGAGACAAGTAATGAGTGAAGAACAAAAGAACTTGTCTCAGTCGGACGAAAACGTAACCGGTATTGCGGCATACTTTATTCGTAACCGTGTGATTAGCTGGATGATTTCACTGATCTTCCTGATTGGTGGTGTATCGGCGTTCTTTGGCTTAGGCCGATTAGAAGACCCAGCGTTTACCATCAAAGATGCCATGGTTGTTACGTCTTATCCTGGTGCAACTCCGCAACAGGTCGAGGAAGAAGTAACGTATCCCCTCGAAAAGGCCATCCAGCAGTTAACCTATGTGGATGAAGTCAACTCGATTTCGAGCCGAGGTTTGTCGCAAATTACTGTGACGATGAAGAATAACTATGGCCCCGACGACTTACCGCAAATCTGGGATGAGCTTCGTCGCAAGGTCAATGATTTAAAGGGTTCGCTACCACCAGGAGTGAATGAGCCAAGCGTCATCGATGACTTTGGTGATGTGTACGGGATTTTGCTTGCCGTGACTGGTGAAGGATACAGCTACAAAGAGTTGCTGGACTACGTTGATTATCTGCGCCGTGAAATGGAGCTGGTCGATGGGGTCAGCAAAATCTCGGTGACAGGTCAGCAGCAGGAACAAGTGTTCATTGAAATATCGATGAAACGCTTGAGCAGCTTAGGTATTGCGCCAAACACAGTGTTTAACCTGCTATCGACTCAAAACATCGTATCTGATGCAGGTGCAATTCGAATTGGTGACGAGTACATTCGTATTCACCCAACTGGTGAGTTCAAAAATGTCGACCAACTGGGTGACTTGATCATCACTGAAAGTGGTGCTCAAGGCTTAATCTACTTGCGCGATGTGGCGGAAATCACGCGTGGTTATATCGAAGTTCCAACTAACATTATCAACTATAACGGTAAACTGGCACTGAACGTCGGTGTGTCATTCGCACAAGGCGTCAACGTTGTTGAAGTGGGCGAACGTTTTGATAGGCGACTTGCAGAACTCAAGTTCCAGCAACCTGTCGGTGTTGAGATTTCCGAAATATACAGCCAACCGAAGGAAGTAGACAAATCGGTAAGTGGGTTCGTCGTCAGTCTAGGGCAGGCGGTCGCGATCGTTATTATCGTATTGCTGTTCTTCATGGGGCTTCGCTCTGGTCTTCTTATCGGCCTGATTCTGTTGCTAACCGTGTTGGGCACTTTCATATTCATGCAGTACTTCAAAATCGATCTCCAGCGTATTTCATTAGGTGCTTTGGTGATCGCGCTGGGTATGCTGGTGGATAACGCCATAGTGGTGGTCGAAGGGATACTCATAGGGACACAGAAAGGGCGGACGCGGATGCAAGCTGCGACCGACATCGTGACACAGACTAAATGGCCACTACTGGGTGCTACGGTCATTGCTGTTACAGCCTTTGCTCCGATTGGCTTGTCGGAAGACTCGACCGGTGAGTACTGTGGAACTCTGTTTACGGTATTACTTATCTCGCTAATGCTGAGTTGGTTTACCGCTATCTCTCTCACTCCGTTTTTTGCCGATATGTTCTTCAAAGGTCAAAAAGCGCCAGAAGGTGGAGAAGATAGTGATCCATACAATGGTATGGTTTTTGTCATCTACAAGAACTTCTTAGAGTTCTGTATGAAACGCGCATGGCTCACGGTTGTAGTATTGGTTGTTGGTTTAGGAGTGAGCTTGTACGGCTTTACGCTTGTGAAGCAAGCTTTCTTCCCATCTTCGACGACACCAATGTTCCAAGCGGATATTTGGTTACCGGAAGGGACAGATATTCGTGCGACCAACACCAAGTTAAAAGCACTGGAGTCATGGCTTTCTGAGCAAGATCATGTTGAGCATATCACCACAACAGCAGGTAAAGGTTTACAGCGTTTTATGCTGACTTATGCTCCAGAAAAGAGCTATGCAGCCTACGGTGAGATCACAACACGTGTCGACAGTTATGAAGCGCTCCACGAGCTCATGACCAACTTTAGACAGCATGTTGAAGATAACTTCCCAGAAGTGAACTACAAGCTCAAACAGATTGAGTTAGGCCCTGGTGGTGGCGCTAAGATAGAAGCGCGAATCATTGGCTCAGATCCAACCGTTTTGCGTAGTATTGCTTCTCAAGTAGTGGACATCATGCATGCAGATCCAGGTGCGACCAATGTTAGACACGACTGGCGTGAACGTACCAAAGTACTTGAGCCTCAATTCAACGAGAGTCAGGCTAGACGTTACGGCATCACTAAGTCAGATATCGATGATTTCTTGTCGATGTCTTTCTCGGGTAAGTCTATTGGTGTATATCGTGATGGTACGACCTTGATGCCGATCGTGGCACGTTTGCCAGAAGATGAGCGTATCGATATTCGTAATATCGAAGGGATGAAGATTTGGAGCCCAGCTCAAAGTGAGTTCATTCCGTTGCAGCAAGTCACCTTGGGTTACGATGTACTATGGGAAGATCCAATCATAGTACGTAAGAATCGTAAGCGCATGTTGACCGTTATGGCAGATCCCGACCTTCTGGGTGAAGAAACCGCGTCAACACTGCAAAAACGTTTGATGCCTGCAATTGAAGCTATTGAAATGCCACCAGGTTACTCTTTGGAGTGGGGCGGCGAATACGAGTCTTCTCGTGATGCTCAAGCATCTCTGTTCACCACAATGCCGCTTGGTTACCTATTTATGTTCTTGATTACCGTGTTCTTGTTTAATTCGGTGAAAGAGCCATTAATCGTTTGGTTAACTGTACCACTCGCCGTTATTGGGGTTACCACTGGTTTACTTGCATTGAATACTCCGTTTGGCTTTATGGCTCTACTTGGTTTCTTGAGTTTGTCTGGGATGCTGCTGAAAAACGGTATCGTGTTGCTTGACCAAATTGAGATTGAAATGAAGTCAGGTAAAGACCCATATGTGGCAGTGGTAGATGCGGCGCTAAGTCGTGTACGACCGGTATGTATGGCGGCGATCACGACTATTCTTGGTATGATCCCTCTACTACCTGATATCTTCTTTAAGCCAATGGCAGTAACCATCATGTTTGGTTTAGGTTTTGCTACCGTACTGACACTAATTGTCGTGCCAGTGTTGTATCGTATTTTCCACAGAGTGAAGATACCAGCCTAATAGAAAATTGATGTAAACGCCTCTGCTTGCAGAGGCGTTTTTGTAAGGAACAGACTATGACAAAAGATACAACGTGTGCTTGGGCGATGAATCACCCGCTAGAGCGTGAATACCACGATGCTGAGTGGGGCGTACCGGTTTATGACGACCGAGTATTATTTGAGTTCATTACACTTGAAGGCGCTCAAGCTGGCCTGAGCTGGATTACAATTTTGAAAAAGCGAGATGGCTACAAACACGCCTTTCTTGATTACGATATTGAAGCTTTGTCAAAGCTTGATGAACATAACGTAGAGAAGATCATTGAGAACTTTGATGTGGTGAAGCATAAAGGCAAAATCGCTTCAGTATACGGTAATGCGAGGGCTGCGATAGAGTTGCAGAAAGAATATGGTTCGTTATCCAAAGCTCTCTGGCAGTTTGTTGATGATAAACCAAAGGTGAATGCGTGGACATCGATGGATCAAGTCCCAGCTTCGACACCAGAATCTCTCGCTATGAGTAAGTTTCTCAAGAAGAAGGGCTTTAAGTTCGTCGGAGAAACAATCTGCTACGCATTTATGCAAGCGACAGGCATGGTGAATGATCACCTTGTTTCATGTCCTTGCTATAAAAAATGAGGTTAAGGCAGGTAATTATCTGAGCTAAAGCTATGAATTACTTCTACTCTTAAGAAATAATAAAAGGCTAGGAGTGACAATGTCGATTAGTGCGATTGAAAAGCAATTGATTCAGAAAAGTTTTGCCAAAGTTGAGCCTATAGCTGAACAAGCAGCAGAAATTTTTTATGCCAAGCTATTTGAATACGATCCGAGTTTACGTCGCTTATTCAAGTCCAATTTAAAAGATCAGGGGCGTAAACTCATGGCCACCTTAACCGTTGCCGTAAAGGGGTTAGATGATCTAGAAGCTTTGGTTCCTATATTGCAGGATTTGGCTCGGCGGCATGTTGCTTACGGTGTGAAAGCTGACGATTACACACCAGTGGGAAATGCACTTTTGTATACGTTGAAAACAGGACTTGGCGCAGACTTTGACGACAGAACCAGAAATGCTTGGGTAAAAGTGTTTTCGACCATTGCGCTAGTGATGAGAACAGCAGCGTACTCGGACTTTGACCCAGATACTTATCAGAATCGCAAGCGCTACAATCACTAATAAAAGAGCCTGACAACGGTCAGGCTTTTTTATTGAACAACGTAGAGGCTATTTATTGGTTTACGAGGGTGTTGTAACGCTCAAAGCCTGCTTCTAGATCGGCGATGAGGTCACTGACATCTTCTAGACCAATGTGAAGACGGATTAGCGTGCCTTCAAACTCTGGATTCGAAATGGTGCGAAGGCTATTAAAGCTCTTAGGCTCATTGGCAAGAATCAAACTTTCATACCCGCCCCAAGAGTAGCCCATACTGAAATGCTTCATCCCATCAAGTAGAGCCGTTGTCGCTCGCGGGTAGCTAGATTTGAGTACAAATGAAAATAGGCCATTACCGCCAGTAAAGTCACGTTTGAAAAACTCATGGCCAGGGCATGACTCTAGAGCTGGATGGCGAACGTGATCCACTTCCGGGCGACTTTGTAGCCATTCTGCGACTTTCAAGCTGTTCTCTGCGTGCTGGCGTAAACGTACATCGAGTGTGCGGATCCCACGTAAGCCGAGGTAAGCGTCGTCGGGAGATACACATTGCCCCATTAAGTAACTTTGCTCACGCAACTGGTCCCAATACTTCTCGCTGGCAATTGCCGTTCCTAACATGACGTCTGAATGGCCGACAATGTATTTGGTCGCGGCTTGAATCGAAATATCCACCCCATGTTCAAAAGGTGAGAAGTTAACGCCCGCCGCCCATGTGTTATCGAGCATAACGATGATATCGTGCTCGTGAGCGATACGAGAAAGAGTAGGGATGTCTTGGACTTCCATAGTGATAGAGCCCGGTGATTCGGTAAATAGAATACGCGTATTTGGTTTAATCAGTTCACGAATGCCTTCGCCAATGGTCGGTTGGTAGTATGTGGTTTCCACTCCCATCTTCTTCAAGATCTTGTCGCAAAAATCACGGGTCGGCTCATAACAGGTATCGACCATCAATATGTGATCGCCTGTTTCAACAAACGATAAGATTGCGTTAGAAATTGCAGCTGTTCCGCAAGGGTATAGCGCACAGCCCGCACCACCTTCGATTTCAACCATCGCATCTTGGAAAGCAAAGTGTGTATTGGTACCACGGCGCCCGTAAAACAACGTTTTGTTGGCACGGTTGACCGTTGCCTTGTGCTTTTCGGCAACCGTGTCAAAAACTACAGTAGAAGCACGTTGGACTGGTGGGTTCACTACACCATTAGTCCACTTTTTGTCACGGCCAGCGGTGACGTATTTGGTTTGTTTGCCTTCCGACATAAGAGTTCCTTGGCTGAGTTGTATCACTTATTTAAACCATGGAGCTGCCTATATTTGCAACCCCATGATTTAAAAAGATCACAGAAGAGGGTTAAACAGGTAGAACAGGCGTTCAAGGAAACGTGAACGCAATGAACGTTGTTTCCACTGCTTTTCATCGATGGAGTAAGACTGCTCAATATAGCTTTGCTGTAGCCAGCGCATTTCTTGAGTGAAGGCTTGATCATCAATTGCTAGGGTAACTTCAAAGTTAAGCCATAGACTGCGCATATCCATGTTGACTGTACCGACCAAACAGAATTGGTCGTCAATCACAACGGATTTTGTATGCAGTAGTCCACCGTAAAACTCATAGATTTTAACCCCAGCTGCCAGCAGCTCAGCGTAGAAAGCTCGTGATGCCCATTGCACCATCATTGAGTCGTTCTTATGTGGGATAATGAGTTCCACGTTAATCCCACGCTGCGCCGTCATTTTGAGAGTTTCAAGTAAGTCTGCGCTTGGGACAAAATAAGGAGTGGTGATGCGAACGGATTTATTGGATTGGTGGATTGCCAAAGCTAATACTTGGGAAATCAGATGCTCAGGCATCCCCGGGCCCGATGGTACAACTTGTACCGGATGCTGTTGTAGAGTTGGGTCAATTTTGCATTGTGGTAGTTGAGGCAGGGTACGAGAGCCCGTCTCTACTTCCCAGTCCCAGCAATGAATGGCTGAAAGCACGTTGACGGTTGGGCCAGTGACGCGAACCATGATGTCTATCCACTGACCAACGCCTGAACTCTGCTTAAAATAAGCAGGATCGACCATATTCATTGAGCCTGTGTAAGCAACGTTATCGTCAATGACAATAATTTTACGATGTTGACGTAGATCGAGACGACGCAGGAAGATACGCCATGGGCTCACTTCTAATGCTTGAACAACGTCGATACCCGCATCTTTCATCATTGAAACCCACGGGCTGCGGAAAAAACGAGGGCTGCCGGCTGAATCAAGCAATAGCTTTACATCCACCCCGCGTTTAGCCGCTTGAATAAGTGCAGAGGCGACAGAATCAGCAAGCCCACCAGGGTGCCAGATGTAGAACACCATCCTTATGCTTTGCTCTGCTTGTTCGATGTCATTAATTATGGAGTGGAGGATTTCACTGGGTGAATTCTGTAGAGACAGAGTGTTACCGCTGAGTGCAGGGATCCCCATGCGGTTGTTACATAACTCGTCAATCTTATAGATATGCGCGCCCATAGACTCGGGAAGGTGGGCGTGGCAATCATTCAATTGACCAAACCATTTACCAAACGGCTGGAACATATCGCGTGCGCGGTCTGCTCGCTTCTTACCTAGGTTGAGTTCGCCGAATAGAAAGTAGCAGCCAACACCGACGACGGGAAGAATATAAATAATCATTAGCCAAGAAAGGGAAACGCTGACTGAGCGACGCTTAAGGACCACACGTAAAGTGACACCTGCGACAAGCAGCCAGTAAAGGGCAATGCTAGCTAAAGTGAGGAAGTGATAGAACTTATCCATACATCCATTTCATGTTTTATGAGTTGAGGTTGATATTAAATAGAAAAATGGCGTTTGGAAACGGAATTATTTGGTATCAAAGTGTGAGAACTAGTCGGAAATTGTTACCAAAGTGTAAATGACAGGATTCATTAACGTTATTAGCTCAAAAAAGCAACAAATAAGCTATAGAACTATAGATAAAGCCGTAAAATAGACTTTGCGGGGTTCCAATTTTAATCTCAAACTGGTTTACTTGCTACCGTAGAAGCGTCACCTATAACTTTTAATAAGCGTAAATATTAATTTACACTAAAAAATTTGACGCCACAGATAATGCAAACACAACACAAAATTTTGGAGATAAAGTGGCTACTAGCAATTCAACCACGAAACCCCGTGATACCTGGGGGTCGAAACTAGGATTCGTAATGGCTGCAGCAGGTTCTGCTGTTGGCTTAGGTAACATCTGGAAATTCCCATACACAGCAGGTGAAAATGGCGGTGGTGCATTCATCGTTATCTATCTTGCGTTCGTAATTTTCATTGGTTTTAGCGTAATGCTGACTGAATTTGCGGTTGGTCGTAAGACTGGTCGTGCAGCAGTGGGTGCATTCAAATCGACCGATGGTCGCTGGACTTTCGTCGGCGTTATCGGCGTACTGAGTGGCCTATTGATCATGGGCTTCTACCCTGTAGTGGGTGGTTGGGCTCTTGCTTACGTTCAGAAAGTAGCAGGGGGCCTACTAAGCACTCCTGAAGCAATCGGTGATAGCTTTGGTGGCTTTATCACTAACCCTGTACAACCACTTATGTGGATGGGTATTTACCTTCTAATGAACATCGTAATCGTTAGCCGTGGTATCTCAGGTGGTATCGAGAAAGCGGGTAAGATTCTGATGCCAATTCTATTCCTTATCCTGATCATCGTATCAGTGAAAGGTCTAATGCTTCCTGGCGCAATGGCTGGTGTTGAGTTCCTATTTAGCCCTGACTTCTCGAAAGTAGACAGCGGCGTAATTCTAGCGGCTCTTGGTCAAGCATTCTTCTCTCTAAGTCTGGGTATGGGCTGTATGATTACATACGGTAGCTACCTGAAGAAGAAAGAAAACCTAGTACAAACTACAGGTATGGTTACTGCAATGGATACAAGTGTTGCTATCCTAGCCGGTATCGCAATGTTCCCAGCAATGTTTGCACTTGGTATGGAGCCAGCAGCTGGTCCAGGTCTAGTATTCGTTGTTGTACCACAGCTATTTGCTGAAATGGGCGGTGTAGGCGTAATCTTCGCTCTACTATTCTTCGTAGGTCTAACAGTAGCGGCACTAACGTCTTCAGTATCTCTACTAGAAGTAGTGGTTTCTTACCTAATCGATGAGAAAGGTATGAAGCGTTCGACGGCTGTTCTATCTGCAGGTGCAGTAATGGCGGTACTGTGTGTGTTTGCTTCTCTGTCACTTGGCGGCGTTGGTCCAACACTATTCGGTACTGGTGCGTTCGATATCTTCGACCTACTTACTGATAAAATCTTCCTTGCTGTTGGTGGTATGCTTGTATGTATCTTCGCTGGTTGGAGACTATCTCGCGAAGAGCTTGAAAAAGAAATCACAAACGACGGTGAAGTTAAGTTCCCACTATTCGGTCTATGGTACAACCTAGTTAAGTACGTAATCCCAGTAGCGGTAGCGGTAGTAGCATTCGCTGGTATCTCTAGTGGCTTCGATAGCGGAAAAGGTGCAATCATGCTAGTTGGTATTGGTATCATTGCTCTAACAGGTATCATATCTAAGAAGCTATAACGCTTAGATAGATAAAATACGAAAAGGCGAGAAACTTAGGTTTCTCGCCTTTTTTGTGCTTTCTATTTGGGTCAACAGCGTACAGCAAGCAACACCCGTAGTACTGGTATCTCAATGATTTAATTAGCATATTATTAGTTTATTGCTAAAGGTATCAGTATAGGCGCCGATAATAATAGATGAACTCGCACTCTTAGCGAGTGACTTTTTACTTAGGGAAGGTGTCACGTGAAATTGTCAGTAGGAAAAAAACTGTATGCAGGCTTTGGTTCCATCCTCGCCTTACTATTAATACTGGTTACCATCATATGGTTTGAAGTGCTCAGTTCGCACAATGTCGCAACGGAAATTCGTACCGATGATGTGCCTGAAGCGGTTACGTATTTGGTGCTGATAGATGAAGCTGGAGATGTATATCGTGACGCTATGGGAACTGTAACCGGCGTTGATAATGGCATTCAAGATTACAGAGACAATAAAAAAGAGTTTGCGCAGGCGATTGAGAAAGCTAAAAGCTTAGAGAATCGTGGAAGTGAAGATTACCAGCGTATCGAGCGTATCGAATCGCTGATGAACAGTTTTACCCAAGTTTTCGAAAATGAAATAGTGCCGAATGTTGGCCAAGGTGACTTAGTGTTCGATATTCGAGAACTACGTGGCCTTTACGAGCAGTATCTATTGCCTATAGAGGCGTTGCTTGACCAAGCTTCTGCCAATGAGCAGCAGCAAACTAACACTGCGTTACTAGAACTTAATGAGTCATTTAATTTGATCGAAAACTCGATTTTAATTATGTCCACAATCGCGCTCATCCTAGGTGGCCTTATCGCGTTTATTTTGTCCAAGTCGATCACCTCGCGTTTAACCAATTTGGAGCAGGTAGCGCAGCGCGTTGCCAGTGGTGACCTAACCACAGAAAATATCGTCGATAACTCGGGTGATGAACTGGCAAATCTGGGTGCTTCAATTAACCAAATGCAGAGTTCACTTGTGAATCTCATTGGTTCTATTTCTTCGGTGACCGATCAGGTTCAAACGGTGACGGGTGAGTTGTCGTCAATCAGTAGCGATATTGTAAATGGCGCTTCCGCGCAAGCGGATAAAGCAAGCCTAATTGCTACTGCCGCAGAAGAGTTGAGTTTGACGATATCAGAAGTCGCGCAGCAAGGTTCCGCTACTTATGAAGAAGCACAGCGCTCAGAAACATCGGCAGAAGAAGGGCGTAACGTCATCGTCGAGATGGTAGCAAGCATTCAGCAAGTGTCTCAACAGATGACGGATATGTCGAAGCAAATGAATCAGCTTGGCTCTCATGGTGAACAAATCGGCAGTGTGATCAAAGTAATTGAAGATATTGCTGAACAAACCAACTTGTTGGCTTTGAATGCCGCGATTGAGGCTGCGCGAGCGGGCGAATTTGGTCGTGGTTTTGCTGTGGTAGCAGATGAAGTTCGAGCGCTTGCTGAAAGGACAACCAAAGCAACACAAGAAGTGTCAGGGATTATCCAAGCCATTCAAACGGGGACCCAAGAAGCGGTCACTTACACCGATGACAACTGCCGTTTGGTGGAGATAGGTGTTGAGCAAAGTAACGGAGCAGTGAGTGCGCTCGAAGAGATCGTTGCTGGTGCGGCCAATGTGCAAAGTATGGTGAACTCTATCGCCACGGCTGCAGAAGAGCAAACTGCGGTGACCAAAGAGATTGCAGCGGATATTACGGCTATTAGCGACATTTCAGAACAATCATTGACCTTAGCGAATCGAAGCTCTGAAAGCACGTCTGGGCTAAATCACAAAGTGGCTGAGCTTGAGCAATTGATTGGTAAATTTAAACTCGCCTAAAGCTAGCTATATGGCTGGATAGTGTTTGTCTCGCTAGGTATCAGGCTAGGCAAACACTAGCATCTAACGCAATTCTAGGTATACTCCTCGCTCTAGCTTTGGAGCGAGTCAATGTTCGATATTCTCTATACTCATCACGACTTTCTGGTGATCAATAAACACCCTAATGTATCTGTCCATAAAGATGACGGCGACACTATGCTGTTGCAAGAAGTCGCCAAAGTATCTGGGGACTCACAACTTTACTTAGTGCACCGTTTAGACAAGATGACCTCTGGGCTGTTGATTCTGGCACGTAATGCTCAAGCTGCCAGCGAGCTATCAAAACAGTTCGCAGATAGGCTGGTGGAAAAGTTTTACTTAGCGATAGGCAGTAAAAAGCCGAAGAAGAAGCAGGGGCTTATTGTTGGGGATATGGAACGCTCACGTCGTTCATCATGGAAATTAGTGAGCTCTCAATCTAACCCTGCTGTGACTCAATTTTTCTCACTTGCAGGAGAGCCAGGGCAAAGACTGTTTCTATGTAAACCATACACAGGAAAGACTCACCAAATCCGTGTCGCACTTAAATCGGTGGGCTCTGGTATTGAGGGGGACCCAATTTACAATTCCGCCTCTCAGGTAGATCGTGGTTATTTACATGCGTTTGCTCTGAGGATTGCTTATAGTGGCGAGCAATACGAATTTGTGTGTGACCCGCGATCCTTTGAAAACTTTGGTCAACTGTGGACAAGTGAGCCTGTTTCAAATGGGATCGAATCTTGGCTCACACCGTGGGCACTATCTTGGCCAAAGCTTCCTACGTCGATTCAACACTAACTTCATTAACTTCGAGAAACCAATGCAAACATCTCAACTGGAATTGTTTTTTGAACATATCACCGAACAACTTGTCTCTGCTCCCAACGAAGTACGCCGTTTGTTTCATGGCAGAGGACGTTGTTGGCAAGGGCTAGAACAGCTTACTTGCGATTGGCTGCAAGGCCAACTTATCGTGAATGTGTTCAAGGAAGTGGATGAAAGTTTTTTAGCGTCCTTAAAGGCTGGGCTCATTGCTCTTAGTCAAAGTGGATTGTGGGAAGAAAAACGAGGGTCTTGTATTCTCATTCAACACCGATACGCGCAAGGCGCACCGTCTGAAGTTTTGGTCGGTGAGCTCGACGAACGTCCGGTTGTTACTGAGAACGGACTGAAGTACCAACTTGATATTGGTCGAAACCAAAACTTTGGTTTGTTTTACGATATGCGCTTAGGGCGTGAATGGGTTCAAAATCAGGCCAAGCACAAGAATGTACTTAACCTATTTGCATACACCTGTGGATTTTCTGTTGCGGCGATTGCGGGTGGGGCTGACAAAGTTCTCAATGTCGACATGGCGCGTTCATCTTTAAATAAAGGGCGAGAAAACCACAAGCTAAACCAGCACAATTTGAATCAAGTGGGATTTTTAGGCCACGATATTTTCAAATCTTGGGGGAAGATTAAAAAGTCCGGTCCTTACGATTTGATTGTTATCGATCCACCTTCATTCCAAAAAGGCAGCTTCGCCCTAACAAAAGACTACAAGCGAATCCTACGCAAGCTTCCTGAGTTGCTTAGCGAAGGAGGCCAAGTGCTCGCCTGTGTGAACTCTCCAGTAGTGAACTGCGCATTTCTCATTGATAGCATGAAAGAAGAAGCGCCAACGCTCGAATACCAATACCGCTTAGATAACCCGCCTGAATTTGCTGACTCTGACAGTGAAGCAAGTTTAAAAGCCTTGGTGTTTTCGTAATCTATATAGCGCCTTATGCGAACTGAGCCTGCGATTACAAGTACATCGCAGGCTTAGTGGTAAACCAATATCCATTTATGTCGAATAGAACATTACGAGATTTCGGTTCAAGCTCTAAGTCATAGTGGCTCAAGCTTTTGTGTAAGAACACACGATTCCCTTCTCTTAAAGAAAGTCGATACCAATGGCTTTCAAATAAGCTGTTCACTTTAATGTTGTTGGTGTCCACATTAGTGCGAATGTTCGCTGTATCCAGTGAGAAGGGCAGCGAGCGCTTTACCGGTATCTGGTAGTTGACATGGAATAACCCGTCAACACCGCTTTCTTCGAACGAAGCCGTTATATCGAACTGGTCTTCGGTGAGCACTAAGTGCGAAACTAGGGTAACTTTGTAATTTTTGCAGTCGGCATCGAATACATACATTTTGCTAGAACCATGCAAAGTAATCGGTTCCACGAAAGTCTCCAACACGACAGCAACTAGCAGTGCAGCACTGCTGAAAAGCAACAAAGCGTTTGTCTTGTTCTTAATCATTATTTTTCTTTTTCCTACAGCGTTTCAACGCCTACCCAGTTGAGGGGATTCTAAACGCTTGGAGCCTCAAAACTCAGCGTTGATAGCGCGTTCTATCGTGTTAACGGTATACGCTTGGTCTGTGTGATGGTTTTTAACCGTGATAGTGAATGACTTATCTGGCCTGACGACATCAATCACTGCAACATTTAGGTTATGACGCTGTATGTTGAAGTATAGGTTTAAGTGTTTTTCGACCTGAATATCTAATAACTCAGCAATCGGTTGGAGTGTTGATGTATCCCCTTTGGCATAGAATGTATGGCGGAAAGTATTTCTATTTGTTTCCAAAATCTTGGTTGCGTTAATATAATTTAACTGATTATTCTTAAATATGAACATACCAATAGGGCGATCAAACGTAATATAAAAAGCAAGTAACAAAAAGCAACATGACGTTATTACCTTGGTGTATTTCAATAATTGAATATGGCCAAGTTGATGTGCTTTATTAGTGGTAATAATGGAATCTTCAAAACTAATTTCTTCTTGTGGTTTAGTTTCGTAATCGACTTCCACTTTTACGACTGAATTATAGTCTTCATCTTGTTGAACACTATCTTGGTTCAAGCTTAAATGCGCGTGGTTCAGGCAATAGCCTTTCTTGGCAACAGTTTGCAAGATTAACTGTTGCTTTCCATCGTCCCCAATATGAGAACGTAGTGTTGAAATAGAGCGTGTAATGCTGGTATCAGATACTACTTTAGGCGCCCATGCCGCGAGAAGTGTCTCTTTCGACACTACTTTTCCTTCACTCTCGCATAATATCGATAACAACCTTGTGTCGTAATAACCTAAAGAAATGGATTTATCTTTGTAGGTTATCTGTTTTTTATCGGCGTCAAAAAGTCGACCGTTGATTATCCATTGCACAGCGTTATCGGTTTGGTTTGTTGATGTTGCTCCCAACTATAGCACGGCCATATTAAATATAAACATCAATATAACTAATGAAATACAAGGCGTGGCTAGAACTTCTATATAAATGCATAAATATTCTCAATCACTCTCGATAACGGTAAATAACCAAATATGTTGGTGTGAAAAAGGCATTTCACAACTTTGATAACTCATTGATAATCAATAGTATGTGGGTGTTTTATTGGTGAAAATGTGATTTTGGCTTTCAGGTTGTATGCGTGTGATTTCGCTTCAGGTAACGTTGCGTTTGTTTTCAAGCGTTAGAATTTTGACTGCGCTTATTAAACAAACAAAACGTACAAGTAATATTCGAAATTTTGTACGTGTTAATAATCGAGTAAAACCATAAATAATAAGAGAGAATTGTCATGTTGAATAAGTTTGCTTGCCAACTATTAGCTTTAAAAAATGATGAGCGCGGTGTAACAGCGATCGAATACGCAATCATTGGTGTTGCAATGTCTGCAATCGTACTAGCAGTATTTAATGGTAGCCTTCAAGATGCATTAGAAGGTGCAATGACGACTATTAGCGATCACATTGGTGAAGCCGGAGATAATGTACAATCGTAAGGTAAATGGATCTCAAATGGTTGTTAATAGGGGGGCTTATAATAGCCACCCTTTTTATCTTTTTATCCGACATAGTTCACCGGTTAATACCCAATTGTATTGTGGTTTTTGTTGCGGTATCCGCAATATCTTTGATGATATTAAATGAAAGCTATGCTTCGCTAAATGTAACGATATTGATATTTGTCATTGGCTTATTTCTACATTCAAAAAATATCTTGGGTGGTGGAGATATCAAACTGATACTGGCCTATTCTACTGCAATTAAACCTGAATTGGCTCTGCTATATATCGTAATCATTCTGTTATTGGGTGGTATTTTGGCGACCTTTTACTGGGGATGTCATCGAGTGTTCGGAAATGTAACTAACCCTAAAGAAGGGCTTCCTTATGGACTGCCGATAGGGGTATCCGGAATCTTTTGTATTGCTGCTTCAATTGCGTAAATCTAATGAATAAAAAAATACCACTATTACTCTCTTTTTTAGTTCTGGCTTTTGGGATGTACGTGTTATCTATCGAGCTCACGGCTCAACCCGAAACACCACATATCATTGACGAGAAAGAGCCTGAAATCTTGTTAGTTAAATTAAGCCGAAACGTTGGATCTGGCGAAAGCATCGAACGCGGAGACTTCATTTTAGAGCGGGTGACGTTACTACAAGCCAATGCATTGGGCGTCAATCAGGATATGTCAGTCGATTTTGATCGATTATCGGTCTACGCACGTCCGCTTGAGAAAGGTGAGTTGGTTTACCCTGAGTCTATCCTCCAACCTGGTGATAACGGGTACGTTGAGCTCACGATAGAGCCTGGCAAGGTGCCGTTTTATTTATCTTTCCCTGCTGAGTCAGCGATCGGGCAAGAGCTAAGTGTCGGTAGTTATGTCGATGTTGTGGCCATCACCTCTCCCAAAACGCGCGCAGCAGTGAATGTTGGCAGTTCAAGTCGAGCGGCTAATGAATCAATCTCTGTCTCGCCCGTATTAATGGGCGTCAAGATTCTCAAGCTGGATACTAAGATCACTGAAGCGACACGTAACTATCCAGAGTCTCGTAGTGTGGATCTTGTGCTAGAACTTGAGCGAAAACAAGTCGCGAAACTGACCATTGCCCGAAAAGTGGCGGATCTCGAAGTCCACCATGCACTAGGGGTACCAGACAAAGCTGCAATGAGCGCCAATGCCGGTGACGTACTCCCTGGCTTTAATGCCGTAAGAGAATTTCGCGCGAGCGAACTATCCATTAACTAGAGCTCATAAACATAATGAAAACGACTATAAACCTGGGTAGGTGGCTATCCTTTGGGTTGGTTTTGCTCATCTCAAATTCAGCACTAGCACAAAAACTAGTCAAGATGGATGAAGGACAGGCAAAGACCATTTCGGTACAACAGGATGTCTCTTCTGTTTTTATCTCTCAGCCAGAAATCGCCGACTATCAAGTGATTGATAGTCGAAACATCGTGGTCTACGCCAAAGAAACAGGCAGGGCAGCTTTATTGGTCTTTAATGAGAATGGCGAAATCATTGTAACCAAGAACATTCAAGTGAATAAAAGCTTAGAGCCAATTCGTCAACAACTTGAGATTCATTACCCCAATGTTGAGGTTAACGTCTCGAATATTGGTGACCAGGTCGTATTGACAGGTACGGTGCCAAACGAACAGCTCAAAGATGATTTAGGTGTGATGGTTGGTGAGTTGCTGGCTAAGAAGTCTGACGAGAAATTGGTCGAGTGGTCTGGCGATTTAGATGATCAAAATGATAACGAAGTCAGCTTTATGACACGCCGTAGCTTCGAAGGGCTGGTCAATAATATCGAAGTGGTAACCACGAAGCAGGTGAACGTAAAGCTCACTATCGCCGAAGTATCACAAAGCTTTATGGAAGAAATTGGTGTGCAGTATGGGAGTTCGGGAGCGAATCCGGGCATTTTTGTTAATCCAATTAAAGACTTCAGTTCTTCGGATATCTTGTCGGTGATCACCGCAATTGGTGATGACACAGTGGGCCATGTGCTAGCAGAGCCCAATTTATCGGTCATTTCCGGCGAGAACGCCAGTTTTTTGGTAGGTGGGGAAATCCCTGTTGTCACTGTGGTCGATGGTGGGACCAATATCGAATACAAAGAGTTTGGTATTCGCCTAGACCTAATGGCCAAAGTGCTGAACGACGAAAAGATCAAGCTAGCTCTGATGCCAGAAGTAAGCTCTCTCGATACTCAATATGAAGATCGAAGATATAGCTTACCCGCCCTCAAATCCCGCCGAGCCCAAACAACGGTGGAGTTGGGTGATGGTCAAAGTTTTGTTTTAGCTGGCTTATTAAGCTCTGAAGACCAAGAGTCACTGAGCAAGATTCCTTACATTGGTGACATTCCCGTACTCGGTGCGCTGTTTCGAAAAAGCTCAACCAAACGCAACAAAATGGAGCTCATCATTGTTGCCACGGTTAATTTAGTGCAACCCGTTGAAGCCTCACAACTTCAATTACCAATGATGCAGAAAACCAGCACCCTGAGCCGATATTTTGGACTTGAAAGTGGTTATCAAACCTCAAGCGAAAAATGGGTCGGAAATATCCTATCAACCGGAGGATTCAAGTATGACTAAAGTGGTCTTGCTGCTGGTGGCAGCAGTAACGTTTCTACAAGGTTGTGTCAGCGGTGTAGCAGAGCGCGATGGTACATCGGTAGACATCACGCCGATTCATCACACTTTGAAGGTTAGCAGCCAGCCGGAAATGTCGGAAAAAGTGGAAAACTTCGTTTCAACGCACTGGCAAGCGATTGCTCATAATGGCATGACGATAAGTTATTCAGGCGATAAACGACAAGCTAGGAAGCTTCAAGATGCGTTGATTCACCAAGGGATTGCAGCCGACGGTATTCGTCTAGAAAACGAAGCACTTGGCCGTTTTACGATGATGTTAGAAGTGGTCGAATATCGCACTCAGGTCGAATTTTGTCAGTACCCACGTATTGGTGATTTTGGTGCAGAGCCCTATGGCTGCTTTGTTCAGAACGCTCGTTGGCAATCTATGACGCACCCGCACAGAAATCTCCCTAATGCCGAAGCTCAGAGGTGACAATGTTTGATCTAGTTGATGTAATTAAAAGTAAATCTTCGGCGGAAAAAGAAAAAGAAGTACTGACGACGGTCCTGTTTCACCAGACTGAAGAGTGCAAACAGTTGATCGAAGAAGCCTACCGGTTTGAAGACATTGCTGCTCCTAGCGTGCTTGAGAATCAGGACTCGTTGATTCAACAACATGTTCGAGAAGAGAACATCGAAATTGTGATAGTCGAGCTCAATAAGAGTAAGAGTGTTATGGATGATATGCACCGCATCAGCCACTTATTACCGAATAGTGCTTCGGTGATAGTCATCGGCTCTGAAGACTCTATTTCGACTATCCGCAACCTTAAGTCGCTTGGCTACTATTACGTATTTTGGCCAATTTCAAAGCAAGAGCTTATCGATTTTGTGCGTAATGTTAACGAAAACCGCAACAAAAATAGTGGCTTGGGTAAGGGTAGAGCAGCTAAAAAAGTATGTGTATGGGGGGCTAAAGGTGGTGTTGGTGCTTCATTTATCACAGCAGCGCTGTCTATGGAGTTGTCGAAAGACAAAAACAGCTCTTGTCTAGTTGTCGAACACAATTTCTCTGGCGGAAATCTCGATATTTTCCTAGCCGTGAGTCAGTTCAAAAAGCGCGAGGTTAGCCGTGGCGCATTGGCAAACAGCTTGGATGAAACCTATGCATTGAGCATGACACGTAAGATCCATGAGATGCTGCATGTATTGGCTCTTGAGTCGAACGACATCGCCGATCATGAAATGAAAGACTACGTTCGCACTATTTCTGAGAACCTTTCGGGGCAATACAATTTTATTGTTGAAGACCTGTCGAGCTCTGCAAACTCGCTCTCAGACCTGACTTATGTTGGCCAACAAGCTGACGTTTTAGTGTTGGTATTAGAGCCTACCGTTTCTAGCCTACGCGAGGCTGCGTTTATCCAAGCGAAGATGGAAGAGCTCGGTTCAACCACGCGTTGCATTACGGTTCTCAACCACACAATGCATGAACGCAGCGCAACTGTGACCGTCAAAGATGTCGAGAAGTTCTTAAATAGAAAGCTTGATGTTGTCTGCCCCTACGAGCCTCAACTGGGTAAATGGGTACTGGAAGGGAAAGCTATTTTCCAAGAGAAGCAGGCCATCAGCAGTAGCCTCAACACTCTGACATCTTTGCTATTGGGTGAAGCGATCAAGCCAAAGCGTGAGTCAATCTTCAAGCGCCTGTTTAGAGGTCAATAACAATGGAGCAGTTTGTTTCTGTATACGTGTTTATCCGAGATAGGATATTCGATGCCATTGACGCTGAAGCAGTGAATACGCTGACTCGTGAACAGTTGGCTATTCAATTGAGTAGCGCGGTTGACTTGATCATCGAACAGGAAAGCTTGTCTGTCGCTAATGTCGTCAGGGCTGATTTTGTAAAAAGCCTCGTCGATGAGTTGCATGGTTTAGGGCCGCTTCAAGCGCTGATGGATGATGACACCATCAGTGACATCATGATAAACGGCCATCAACAAATTTACATCGAAAGGAACGGTTTAGTCGAGCCAGCAAAAGTAGGGTTTATTGACGAAAAACAGTTGGTACAAATTGCAAAGCGAATTGCTCAACGTGTAGGGCGTAGAGTTGATGAATCTCAGCCTACTTGTGATGCCAGATTACCCGATGGCAGCCGAGTGAATATTGTTATCCCACCGATTGCGATTGATGGTACGTCCATCTCGATTCGTAAGTTCAAAAAGCACTCTTTGAATCTCGAAATCCTAACCGAGTACGGTGCGATGAGCCGAGAGATGGCGCAGATTCTGATGGTGGCATCCCGCTGTCGCTTGAATGTGCTGATTTCTGGGGGAACAGGGTCGGGTAAGACAACCTTGCTGAATGCGCTGTCTCAATATATCTCAGAGAAAGAGCGTATTGTCACCATAGAAGATGCGGCGGAACTAAAACTGCTTCAGCCTCATGTGGTTCGTTTAGAAACTCGAACGTCGGGAATTGAAGGCTCGGGTGCTGTGTCACAACGTGACTTGGTGATTAACTCACTGCGTATGCGTCCCGACCGCATCATCGTGGGTGAGTGTCGTGGTGCAGAAGCATTTGAAATGCTACAGGCGATGAATACAGGCCATGATGGCTCTATGTCGACGCTGCACGCCAATACACCACGTGACGCGCTTGCTAGGGTCGAGTCCATGGTAATGATGGCAACCAGCACGTTACCTATGGAAGCGATTCGTCGCATGATTGTCAGCGCTGTCGATATTGTTGTGCAGATCAGCCGATTGCACGATGGTAGTCGCCGCGTTATGAGTATTTCGGAAGTGGTCGGCATTGAGGGCAGTAACGTAGTGATGGAAGAAATCTTCCGTTTCGAGCCGATGTCTATTTCAAGCGAAGACCAAAAAATCACAGGTAGATACATCTCTGCCGGCCTAATGCAGCGCTCCGTTCTAGTCGAGAAAGCCAAATACTTTGGTTTGGATAAGCAGCTGACCGAGATCTTTAGGCAGGGAGAAGTCGCATGATTTGGGGGCTTTTCCTTGTTATAGCAGGAGGTGCGCTAATGTGGCGCACTCTTCGTGCTGAAAAGCGTAAGAACATTGAAACGTATCTTTCAGAAGCGAATACCACGCTGTTGGTGTCGTCAATGGAGAGCGATAAACAAGCTATTGATCTTAAAAGCCTAACAGAAGACTCCATCGCAAAGTCATTCAAACGCGTACTCAGCCATACCACCAACATGCTTGGCAAAATGGCAGGCCTAAAAATCACCGCCTACTTAGTGTCAGTTTGGTTTGTGGCGATGTTTTTCAACAGCAACTTTTTACGCGCGCCTATGGAGTGGGTGGGTAGCATTGTACTCCTCGTGAGCATTCCAGTTGGATACCTTTGGCTGAGTAAGCGTGAAAAGAAGCGTTTTGATGGAGAGTTTCCTGATGCGCTCAATATGCTGGCGGGTGCAGTGAGTGCCGGGGAAAGTATCACCCACGCGATCATGTTTGTTGGTCGCTCGCTTGATGGCTGTGTGGGCAAAGAGTTTAAACGTATGGGGGAGCGCTTGCAGCTCGGAGAGTCGCCAGACAGCGTATTTCGAAAAGCGTGCAATCGGTTTCCATATTCGGAGTTCCAGTTCTTTGTCATCACATTAAGAGCGAACCTCCAACGTGGTGGTCAGCTAAAAGAGGTGATCTCTCGCCTAAATCGATTGATGTTTGAATCGCGAGCGATTGAAAAGAAGAAATACGCGTTAACCGCTGAAGCGCGAACCTCGGCAAAGATAGTGGCAGCGATCCCTTTTTTCTTCCTGTTTATGCTGCAATTCCTAAGTCCGGAAAACTATCAATACGTTATGTTTCATCCTGACGGTAAGCCGATTCTTTACTACGTGATCATCAGTGAATGTGTCGGGCTGCTCATCGTTTGGAGCCTAATGCGCGGGGTAAAATCATAATGGACCGCCAGCTTTATATTTTTCTACTTTTGATGATTACAGCCGTTGCCTTGATCGCATTTGTGATGATTGTGTTTAGCGCGTACAAACGTAGAGCCGTCATTTCGGGCTTTTCACATAACAAGGATAACTCCTCGAGCAAAAAATGGTGGGGGCTGAAAGACGTTTCCTTTTCTCAACTGCTGACTACGAATGTCGATGAAGCCCAGCAACGCTTTATTGCCGCGGGCTTTTACGATTTCTCCTACGCACGTTTTTATATGCCGGTAAAAATAGTGGGGTTTGCGTTAGGTGTGGTAGGCATAGTGTTCTATCACCGAGCTCACCCGCTTGCGATGGAAACACTGGTCATAGCGATTTCAAGTATTGCGCTTGTGTGTATTGTAGCGCCGGACTGGTATCTGAATTACCGCAAAAAATGGTTGCTCAACAAAATATCTAACCAATTGCCTTATCTGCTCGACTTAATGGCGGTGTGCGTGCAAACCGGTATGACGATCGAGTCTTCGATGAGTTACCTCGCTCAGGAAATGAAAGGATTTGATCGTCACCTCGCGCAGATGCTACGTCGAACGAATGAGCGCTCGCGTGTTGTTGGATTAGAGCAGGCTCTGGATGAGCTGTATACGTCTGTGCCTTCTAACCCTATGCGCAGCTTCGTGATGACTTTGAAGCAAAGCTTGCAGTACGGATCTTCGATTTATCAGGTTCTTACCGGGTTGGCCGCGGATATTCGAGAAGTGAAGATGCTTGAACTAGAAGAAAAAATTGGCAAGTTGTCGGCCAAAATGTCCATTCCATTGATCGTTTTTATCATGATCCCATTGGTTATTTTGATCGCAGCTCCAGGTGTAATGAGGATGATGTCTAATGCTTAAACACATTTTTACTGTACTCGTGTCCTTGGTTGTAGTGACTGGCTGTGTGTCGAACGAAACTACGCTGAATGATGACAACAAAGAGATGATCTATCAGCAAACCAACAATCACGCTGAGTTGGTGAGCTTGTACAAGCAGCGGGTGGCGGCGCAAGATACGTTGGAAAATCGTATCAACTTAGCGTCGGCTTACTATCAGTCTGGAAGATACGATTCAGCTCTTTTTGTTCTCGAGCCATTAGGCCAGCAGCAAGGTAACTATGAAGTGCTGTTAGTGAAAGCAAAATCACAATTCAAACTAGGTCGAACCCAGCAGTCCATTGATACTGCTATATCAGCACTTGAGCTGCAAAGTACTGGCGAAATCAATAATCAACTTGGAGTCGCATATTCGCAGTTAGGCGAGCTTGACGTCGCTCGGGAGTATTTTGTAGCGGCAAAACGCCGTTTCTACGATGACGTAAAAGTGGACAACAACCTCGCGGTATTGGACATATTGGAAGGCGACTATGCCAGCGCAGTCGCTCGTCTACAGCCGCTTTACACGCAAGGGGTTGCCGATGACACCATGCAAGCCAATTTAGTGCTAGCGCTAGTAAAAAGTGGCGAGTTAGCTCAGGCCAAGAGGTTAATTGCAGCGAAAGGCAGCCGAAAACAAGCTGCACTTTACGTTGAGCAACTGGCTCAATTGCAATCGTTAGACCCAGCCGCTGCGGAGTAACGATGCCATGATGATGCGAATAAATCGATACACACAAGCGAGAGCAAAGAGGCCATCTCGACCTAAGCAAAAAGGCCTTGCGACCATTGAATTCGTAATGGGTTTTACGGCCTTCTGGCTGATGTGCATGGCATGGGTTGAAATGAGCTACCTGTCTTATGTATCGGCCATTGGAGATTTGTCGGTATCTGAAGCTGCAAGGCAAGCTAAAAAGTCGGAACAGAACTACCAGCAGGTCTTTCATAATACCATTCACGATAGTGACTCGTTATGGACCTCGCTGGTGTCGGAAAGTAATTTCCGCCTGTCGGTTCAGTTCCTCAAGGATATTGAAGCGCTTAAAGCATATGAAGAGGCCTGCGAGGGTGATGAGGATCAACCCGTTGTCGCTTGTGGCGAGCCGTTCCAAAGTGCGATAGCCATTTATCGTGTTCAATACGATTTTTCACCCATCTTTACTTACTTTCTCGATACGAGCTCTTTGCTAACGCGAGAGGTGATAGTGATTCAGGAATATGAGCGTGATGAATTTGAGCTGTAATCCTCAGGCTGGAAAGCGTAAGCAACGAGGTAACTTCACCGTTGAGTTTGCGATTGTCGGTGTGTTTTTTGCCTTACTGTTAGCGTTTAGCGGCGATGTGATCATTAAATTGTCGCACAACGGTAAGCTCGATAGATTGAGCTTTTCGTTAGTTAATATGCTCAAAGAACGAACTCAGTTTTTCTCTGAAGGGCAGGATATTCAACGCCAAGATGTCGATGACTTGTATCTGATTGCCGAAAATTCCCTGCGCCGAACGTTAGGGACTTATGATGATGAGCGATTTGGTGTTGTGATCGAGTCTTTATCTTTCAGTGGAATTGGTGAAGCTAACTCTCCACGTCGTTTCCAATTTGGCGCCAATCAGTGTCAATTGTCACGCAATATGGCTGATTTAGAGGACCTTTCTGTTGTGACGTCATGGGGCAGGCAAGCGCCTTTGTACCGAGTGACGCTGTGTTACCAAACTGATAACTGGTTCGGTCGGTTGGTGGATGGCGACTACACTCGGGTTCAATCATCATCTGTGATTATTGGGAGATAACATGACGCGAATTTCTAAACAGCGAGGGCATGCAGCGTTACTGTTTGTGATGATCATTCCTGCATTATTTGGGCTATTTGCTTTGGCCAGTGATGGAGCTCGGGCGATACAGTCAAAAGCCCGTATTCAAGATGCTTCAGAAGTTACTGTGCTTGCGATTGCAGCGCACAATGATGACAACATTGGGCAAAGTGAGTTGGGCCAAGGGAGCGCGGTGAACCAACAAATTGCTAGCCGATACGTCAACTATTACCTAGGCGATCTGTCTTCAATAGAAAGCATCAACGTACGTCGATTGAATTGTGAGGATATTCCAGAGTGTTTGGATGGTCTCGCACAAGACGAACCGCGGTTTTTCCAATATGAACTCGATGTTGTTACTCGCCATCAAGCATGGTTTCCCAAAAGTGATGGCTTTGAAGGCTTTGATGAAACCTTTGATGTAAAGGGTGCTTCCATGGCGCGAAAATATCAGAATCAAGCAGTAGATGTGGTATTCGCAGCGGATTTTTCAGGTTCGATGGACGATGGTTGGAATGGCGGAAATCAAACGAAGATCCAAGACTTGATGGACGTGATTGAAGAGGTGGTGGCCGAGTTGGAGAAGTTCAATGAAAACCACCAAGAAGAAGCGAACCATGTCGGGATAGCACCTTTCGACTTTTATACGCGCAACATGATCGGTGGTCGCGAGAAAGATATTAGTGAACTGATTTTCAGTGGTAACAGTATTGATTACGGTCGAACGGTTGAACAGGTTTTCATTGAGAAAAGCCAAGAAGTGAGCAATAGCAATGCTGATAGGTCAAACAATGTTGAGCTAACGGATGATTTTGAGCAGTTCCGTCGAGATATCCGATACTTCCGAGCGGGAGGAGGGACCTCATCAGTGGCAGGAACGATACGTGCTGCACAGATGCTCCAAAAAGGAGAAAGCCCTAGACGACTGCTCATTATCCTTTCTGATGGTGAAGATAATCCTGATTGGGGCCCGAGCAAATACCGAGAACCTTCGTACGGTTCTCGACCGTCTTTTGAAACAATTGGTCGGACGTTAATGATTAACTACAACATGTGTGATGTTATCCGTAGTGGGCTTTCGGATGCGTACACGCCTGATGGAACCAAGATTGAAGCAAAAATTGCTGTTATTGGTTTTGACTACGACGTTAATGACAACGATGCACTTATGTATTGTGCAGGCGAAGACAATGTTTACGAGGCACAGAATCGGGACGAAATCCTAAACAACATCCTCGAATTAATCACAGAAGAAATCGGCCACCTTGGCAATGGCTAAAGAAGTGACGAACTATTTTACATCAGCCTCATTCAACTCCAAATAGGGACACAATGAACGTTAAATTGAACATGTTGGCGAGCTTAGTTGGCTTGGCTTCATCACCTTTAGCTGCTAATGACTTACAGCTGTACTGTGGCTCAGACAATGGCCAATACGAGATAACCGCAAAAGCGCAACAAGGTGTGCGGGTTCACTTAGATCAGGGTACATTTTTACAGGTAACGGAAGAAGTTCCACCTGAAAGCCAAAAGATGCTAGCCAGTGCATTGGAATCGATAGGCGTATCGAGCAGCTGCAGTGAATATTTTTCTAAGCAGGGGAAGTACTCTGAGCTCAACCAAGGTGAGCTTGTTGCGAGGGTCCACTTCTCATTCGATAAATCGGAATTAACCGATAACTCGTTGTATGTATTGAACAACCTGATTAAACAAATTCAGGCAACGCCTTCGAAACTGCAAGTGGAGGGTCATACCGATTCGACAGGGAGCGAGGCATATAACTTCCAGTTAGGCCTGCGCCGCTCGGATGAAGTGAAACAATACCTTGTTTCTGAAGGTGTGAACGCTGATCAGCTTGAAAGCGTATCGCATGGTGCGTCTCAGCCCATTGAAGATAACAACGATCGTGAAGGGCGCGCCGCTAATAGGCGTGTTGATATTACGTTATAAAACGAAGGGTGAGATAACTACGCCGACGGCAGTTCATCTGCGAACACAAAACGAAACTGGTGGTATTTGGCATAATACATAGCCTTGTCTGCCAGTGTCGTTGAATCTTTTATTTGCGCTGCACTTTGCTGGTACACAATACCGATACTGGCAGACACATTCAGCGCTGTCCCCTTAAAGTTGGTAGGCTTTTCGATGCTGTTGGCGATGTTGATTGCCAACTGCTGGATCTGTTTTTTGTTTACCAGCGACTCCGATACCAGTACGAATTCATCACCACCCAATCGATAGACAGAAGCGCTGTCGCCAGCGGCTGTTTTCAGACGGCTGGCAACATGGCAAAGAGTGTGGTCTCCCGCTGCATGACCGTAGGTGTCATTGATGGATTTGAACCCATTCAAGTCAATCATCAAGACGGTACTGTTTGATTCGGGCCGCTTCGCCAATTCAGAGATCTTTTGTCTAAAGCCTGTACGGTTATATGCACCGGTTAATGGGTCTAGCAGGACTTTCTTTTCCAGCCTTTTTTGTGTGTTCACTAGTCGGGTTACTTCTAAGCCTGAACATTCAATACTGTGGTCAGAAATATCTACTTTATTGATTTTGTAATAGCGTGATTTTGTATTGAGGTCGATCTTTAGGGTATCGCCACTTTTAAACTCGTTAGAAGCAATCAGGCGTAATAGCTGCTCTCTCTTTTGTTTGTTGCCGACCGCATTGACCACCTCACATGAACCAAATACGTTGATGAATTTTTGATTTGCTCGTATTACGGTTTTGTCTTGCGTGTTGATAACAAACAGACAAACCTGCGTGAGGTTGTAAGTGGTTTGATACTGGTTCCGGGCGGCCTTAGCTGTGTTTAAGCTATCGAGCATTCTGTCTTGTAGGCGATCCATGGACGCAAATAGTTGACTGAACTCTTCAAACTGATGAAGTCGCGCAGTTGGTGCAGTGTGCCCTTTTATCGATAAATATCCATAGCGCTGAGCTTCGTAAAAGGGCTGTTTGAGTGCTCGAATGATTGCACGGCTAAAGACTATGGATGCGAGAATAATCACTCCGAGCGCTGAAAGCACATAAAGGACATTGCTACTGACTGCGTCTTGCAGAAATAGGGCGTCGGTTCTTTGAATGGAGAGTGTTCCAATATGCTCACCATCAACCATCAAATCCAGCGCCATGCCACTGGAGGTCTCAACGTTAGAATCTAGCCGAGTACGGGCGAATATATCCTGAGAATAAGTACTAAATAAGGTCGCGGAAGCGACATAATCAATCGCGGACAGATTGTTGACCACCGCTTTCCCCATCGCTCTGTCATTGGCGTAGATTGCTTGCGTGGCCGACTTTTTGTGTAGATTTATCGCGTCTTTGATTCTGTCGGTATGTAGCTGTTGCTGTTCTTGGTATTTCAGGTAGGAGACCAGCAACAAAAGTAAGACGAGTGGAACTGTTGTCGAAAGTAGATAAAGAGTCACAATATAATTTGAAAATCTCTTCATAGAACCCCTATGACTTATAAAGTGCGAGCTTGCATAAGGGTTAGTATATATCCGCTTAAACTATCGGCGATGGCTTACTGATGTATATAACAATAGATTTCACAAGTCCTTAAAAGATGCCTGTTCTTAAATTAGTGCGATAAGCTTTATTTGCTAGAGCTGGCTTTTGGTTGATGAATTTCCGGTGTTATATAAGGATATTTATATTTTTGTAGTGGCTAATTTTGTTCACTTCAGAGTGTGAAAACCTGAATAAATGCGAGTGAAAGTCGTAAACCAGCAAGCTGCGCCGAAGACATAAGCGATAATGGCGAAATGAGCAGGGAACAAGCAGAATAGGATGAAGCATCCAATGGTTTCTGTTCCTTCTGTTAAGCCACTCATGTAGTACAGCGATTTGTGTTTGTAGACAGGGTTTTCAATACCGCGCTTTCCCGCCATGACGGCAAAAGCAAGGAAACTGGTTCCCGTACCGATGAAAGAAAAGATAAGGAATGCGCCAGCGATGGCATTGCTCTCAGGGTTGGCTAACACAAAGCCAAATGGGATGAGCGAGTAGAATAGAAAGTCGAGGCTAATATCCAGAAAGCCGCCGGAATCACTGATGCCCTGAATCCTTGCTAATGCACCGTCAAGTCCATCACACACTCTGTTTAACAGAATGAATACCAAAGCAATGTCGTATCGTTCGGCTATCAGCGCCGGAAACGCCAAACAGCCTAAAACAAATCCGAACAAGGTAACTTGATTGGCGGTGACGTTGAATCGGTTGAGCACTTTTGCCGATTGAGCCAGTGGCCTACGAATCACTTTAATACTAACGCTATCAAGCATGTGTGTTCTCCCAAGGCCAGTGTAAAACCTTTCCATTGTCTGGAATGTCGTCTTCGTCGTGAGTCACCATAAGTGCCGGGATATTTGCTTGTTTTAACTGCTCAATAACCCAATCCCTAAACTGGATTCGTAGGTCTTTGTCGAGCTTGCTGAAAGGTTCATCGAGCAGTGCCACTTTAGGTTTGGCGAGTAACATACGCGTCAAGCTAATACGGGCTCGTTGTCCCCCTGAGATTTGGTCTGGAAACGACTCGGCCAGTTTAGTAAGTGAGATACTTTTAAGCGCGTGCATGGCTTGAGCTTTACGCTCACTGCCTTTAACTGAGTTTGGCAGTGCGAAAGCCAAATTCTCCCAAACGTTTAGATGGGGAAACAGCAAATCATCTTGGAATAATATCCCGACTTCTCGCTGATGGGGGGCGAGCTCACACATTGACTGCCCATTCAGTCGTACTGACCCTGTGTAAGTAAATTCATCCGATAGATGGCCAGCGATCACATCAAGTAAGGTGGATTTACCACAGCCACTAGGGCCCATCAAGGTAAGCACTTCCCCTGGTTGTACTTCCATATTTAAAGAGGAAAACAATGCATCGCCACCGGCTTTACGGATGGCGAGGTTTTCGAGACAAAGACTCATTCGGTATTAGACCTTTGATAGATAAACGGCGATATCTAACCTGTAAGCGGCTGATTATTATCGCAAAGGAGAAAAATAATAGTGGCAGAATTGCCTGCCAAATAGCGTATATAGCGGTGACACGGCGATCGAATCCGCTAGAAAGAGCAACGGCCTCGGTAGTGATGGTGCTAATCCTTCCGCCCCCGAGCATTAGGGTTGGTAAGTATTGAGCTAGGCTGACACTGATCCCGACCGCCCAAGCAAACACTATCGCAGGTAATAAGATTGGTAGCTTAACGCTATACCAAGCTTGAAGTGGCGTTTTTCCTAAACTTAGTGCGACACGTGTTAGCGTAGGATTGAAGCTGCGCCAAGGCCCATCTAGCGATAGATAGACGAATGGAAATGCGAAGAAAACATGCGCCCAGTTAACCCATAAGTAATACGCATCGCTACTTATGTATAGCGTGGCGACTTGAAGACCAAACAGTAGCGATAACTGGGGCAGTAACATTGGGATAGCAATAATGTAGCCGGGTACCTGTAAGCGATATCTAATGCGATATTCATGAGCCAAGACAGCTAGAAACAACGCAATCGTCGCACTAATCAGAGCGATAGAAACACTTTGATTGATTGTGCTTATTAGCCCCTGCCACTCGAATTGCCAGAAACGTTCGCTGTATCGACTTGGTAAAAGATCAGGAAAGCGCCAGCGCTGCGCTATGCTCCATAGAGCAAGTAATGGCAACATGATGATGGCTAATGATAGCAGCCCAGCAAAAATAGACTTTCCAGGGAGTGCAACTCCGAAACGGCCGGAATATTGCCAGCGGCGAAGCCCTTTCGTCAGCGCCCATTCAAATCCACGAGCGAATCCAATCAAAAGCGAAGCGATTACAAACAGTACGACTGCTCCCGCCGCGGCCCTAGGCAATAACTGTAAATCTGGGTCACTAAACCACTGCCAAACCAAAACCGCTAGCGTAGGTGGATTAGTCGGGCCAATAATTAGCGCGACATCGACGACTGATAGGGAATAGGCGATCACTGCCAACATTGGGAAGCGCAGTTTGCGGAACCACTGAGGCAAGATACATTTCCACCACATTTGTGACTTACTATAGCCAAGAGATGCACTGACTTTTTCAGTCTGCTCTATGTTGAGTTGAGCCAGAATAGAAATACTCATCAACAACAAGAACGGTACCTCCTTCAGCGCAAGCATCACAATCAACCCAAGCGCGTAAGGGTCTTTTACAAGCAACGCCATAGCGTCGACGTTACTGGCAGAAGCTTCAAATCCAAATAGGGAATGAAGTGCACGCACACCCATGCCTGTTGGCGCAAACAAGAATGCAAATCCAATCGCAAACGCGACGTGAGGCATCGCAAGAAGGGGAGACAGTGACAGTTCTATTTTACGCCAAAAACGCGTCCCCCAACTCGCTTTCAAAATAGCAAAGGTGAGCAAGCAGGCAAGGTAACTACTGGCAATCGCAGACCAAACGGTGAGGCCAATTGACTGCCATATGCCTTGCCAATCAAATACCTGTGCAAATCCGTCAAGAGAGAACTGATTCAGCCCAATGGGCGGCACATAGCCAAATGCAGACACCAACACTCCTACCAACCCAGGTATGGTTGGTAGGATACAAATGGCGATGATGACGATATAAAGGGCTCTTAACATATTGTTTATTTTAGTAACTCAGTGCGGCTTTTATGGTTAATCAACCTAGCTTCCGTAGCGTTTTAACCACTCTTTTTCGATCGCGGCTTGCCAACTTGGATGAGGTTCTGCCACCGATTTAAACTGCTGAGTATTCTTTGCGCTGCCAGTAAGGTAGTCGCTGCTCAGTACAGATGGATCGCCCCAAATGTTGATGTCACCTTTGCGTGATTGTGCTTCTGGACTCAGTAGGAAGTTGATCGCGACTTGAGCTCCAGCACTCGACTTTGCATTCCATGGAATGGCGAGGAAGTGAATGTTAGATAGCGCGCCATATTGCATTGCGTAAGCTTTGGTCGACTCTTCTAGCTTGCCACTTGCCTGAGCGGAATACACCGCATTAGGGTTGAACGTAACCGCTAAGTCGATTTGGCCATCGTCGAGAAGCTGAATGGATTCTGATGTACCAGCAGGGAATTGCTTACCGCCACGCCAAGCCACTTTATGAAACTCATCTAAGTATTTCCAAAGTGGCGCTGTGACCGCATCGAATTGCGCCTCTGAAACCGGTTTAGCCAGTGCAGGGTCGTTGTCGGTCAGCTCGATCAGCATAGATTTAAGTACGCTTGTACCGTGAAACTCCGGCGGGCGAGGGTAAGTCAAACGATTCGGGTAAGCTTTAGCGTAGCTGAGCATTTCTGAAAAAGACTGTGGTGGATTGTAGAGCGATTCACTATCGTGAATGAATACCAACTGACCCACCCCCCAAGGGGCTTCTAACCCTTCTGTTGGTTCAGAGAAGTCTACATCGACAGGCAAGGATTTATCCACGTATTGCCAGCTTGGTAGGGATTCCACAAATGGGCCGAATAATAGCGCATTGTCTTTCATCGATTTGAAATTCTCGCCATTGATCCAAACCATATCAACACTGCCACCAGTATTCTTTCCTGCGGCTTTTTCAGCGATAAGACGGGTCGTCGTTTCTGCAATGTCAGTCACTTTTACATGTTTTAGAGTCACACCATACTGCTGCTGTAAGCGAGTATCAGCCCATTGCAAATAACGGTTTATCTCTTGGCTGCCTCCCCAAGCATGAAAGTAAACGGTTTGTCCCTCAGCTTGGGCTTCAATTTCTTGCCAATCAGTGGCGAAGGCGGAGGTAGATAGCAGTGAAGAGGTAGAAAAGACCGTGGCCGCAAGCCCTACCGTGCTGAGTAGCTTTTTCATATTTTCGTCCATTTTGAATTGTTCTAATTGTGTGATGTCAGCATAAAAACACCGACAGTTCACTAAGTCCTATGATTCATTGTAATTCGATAATAGATTCAATCAATTACTATCCTTAATAAGGATGAAACAGAGCGTAGGATTCTTCAGGCGTATAGACCTTATTTCAGTAGAAATAATTTCATTCAAGTGGAGAAAATTGTTGGGCGAGGTGTTAGAAGATGTAAATAGGTGGCTTTAGTGACACAAAAAAAGGAGCCATAAGGCTCCTTTTTTTAAAATGGATTAGGAAAAAACTGAATTAGTTTTTCCAGTCATTCAATGTGAACGTTAGCGTGTGAACGTCGTTTTTCAGCGTTAGTGTATCTTTAGTTAGCGTCATGTCGCTCCAGTCAGATAGCGTTTGAGAGAACGCTTGCTCTGTGTCCATTACGTCGCCAACACACATTTTCATCGTCATGCCCATTTTTTCTACACGGAATTTGTTGTCTTTCAGTTCACCTTGACCGAAGAAGTTGTTACAACCAGCGTTGCCGTTAGCAGTCATGTTTTCGCCGATTTCTAGGCGAGGTGCTTGTTGCTTTTCGTTAGTTACAACGTCTTGGCCGTCAATTTGAGTCAGTTCCCAGTTGTGGTGCTGTAAATCTTGAGCTGTAATTTCTTTCACATCGTCACCGTTACTTGCGCATGCAGTTACTAGTACAGGAAGAGAGATTGCGGCAAATAGTGTTTTTAAACTAAGCTTCATAATAATTAGACTCCAAATGTGGAAACATAGGCGAGATAGTCATCTGGCCTTGAGATGCTGTGCAGTATAGCTAATAAAACACTGTTTTTGTCAATGTTAAGTCATAGTTTCATATAAAGTCTTGTTTTTAAACCAAGCAGAATGGTGTGCGAAATTGACAATAGCTTGAAGTTTAACGTAACGTGTTGATAAGCAGGTAAAGTAGGGGGCGGCGATGGAACAGCTTGAGTTTTTTGTTGTACCTAGTCCATGTGTAGGGATTTGCACCGTTGACGACAAAGGCTACTGCCAAGGTTGTATGCGTAAAAGGGAAGAACGCTTCAACTGGTTGTCGATGACTCCTGCCCAGCAACTTCACGTCATAAAACTCTGTCGACAACGCTACCGCAGAAAAATGCTTCAAGGTAGAATTCCTACTGAAGAACCTCAAGAGCCAAGCAGTCCGCAACAAGATTTGTTTTAACGTCCTAACCGTATTTTTATTTATGCCATTATTCTTTTCTAGAATGTTGAAAGGATTCACATTGAATAACAAAACCCGCGCAGCGATTACCTTAATAAGTGCCACATGTACTTTTTCCGCCCAATCGACATCGTTTACTGATCCTATCGACGGTATGTTTGACATGGGCGAATACTTGGCAGAAAACGCTTATGGTTTCTTACCTGTCCCAATACTGATTACCGAGCCTGCTGTTGGATTAGGTGGCGGCTTTGCTGGCGTGTTCTTGCATGAATCTGAAAAAGAGAAAGAACACCGTAAGAAGCTGGCGATGGAATCATTAGATGGCGGAGCCAGATTGATACCACCTGCGGTCACTGTGGCAGGCGGTGCAGCGACTGAAAATGGTACTTGGTTTGCAATCTTGGGCCATCGACGTACATGGAATAAGGATTCGATCCGTTACATGGGTGGGATTGGGTATGGTAATGCATTTATCGATATATACTCCGATCTTGGTGGGTTATTGCCGCAAGACAAACCACTCAGTTTTGAAAGTGACAATAAAGGTTATGGTGGTATCCAGAAACTGCAGTTTAGAGTAGGGGATTCGCCGCTATTTTTAGGTGTGTCTCAGTTTTGGACTCGTTCTGAAGTAACCTCCAGCAATCAAATCATCAATAAGATTTTAGAACTGACTGTTGGTACAGAAACCACCGCTTCGGGTTTAGGCTTTGTCGCTGAGTATGACACTAAGAACAGTTTCTTTTTCCCTACCGATGGATATTCAATTAATGCCGAGTATTTGTGGTTCAGAGATGCTATCGGCTCTGACAATGATTACGAAACCTTCGCGTTAGACGGACAAGCATTCTTCCCACTTTCAGAGCAGTGGACACTTGGTTTTGCCGGTAATTACGCCTCGCTGACGACTGATGAACTTAGCCTCCCGCCTTTAGCTCGCCCCTACGTAAAGCTAAGAGGTATCGCTGCGTATCGTTATCAAGATAATTATGTAGCTTCAGTTCAATCACAACTGATGTGGCACTTGACGCCACGCTGGACACTATCGGGCTTCGCTGGAAGTGGTTCAGCAAGTAAAGATTTCGATGGCTTGTATGAAGATTCTGAGTTTGCTTATGGTGCAGGCTTTCGTTATTTAATTGCCCGTCGTTATGGCATCCATATGGGGATGGATTTTGCTTTCAGTGAGGATGAAAACGCGTTTTACTTCAATGTAGGTTCGGGCTTCTAATACTATTCAGCTTCTAAATGAGAAAGGCCATGACTCAGTCATGGCCTTTTTTATGTCTTCAATTCGTTTGGTTATTTCTGGCCCCAAACATCACTTACCCATCCACCCGCATGTTCGTCAAAGTGGCTCCCATTGAATCGGTGGTTTCTTTCGGCGTGTTCTTCGCAGTTTGGTTTCTCGTCAAGGAGGTGCTGAATGTAGTTGGCCATTGGGTCATTGGACATCTGCCGTTCTCTTCGAGTCGCGACTTCTCTAATTAGTTGTAATCGATATGATGCGCTAGCTCTTTTCATGTTCAATGACCTCCTAGTTAAGATACTTAATAGAAAAATTTAGGATCCAGATCACAAAGCGTCAAATGGATTTCGGGACTAATTTGGGCTGTTTTTTACCAAACAAATCGATGCGAAATAAAAAGGCTTTAAGCTTCAATCGTTAACGATTTTTTTAAGCGAAAAGTTTTCTCAAAAATAATCGAAATGGATAGAAAAAAGCCGCCTTATAGGCGGCTTAGTGAGGCATTATATTTCTAGAGATTACTTATCTAGGAATTTTAGGAACTGCTCAGAGAACTGCCAAGACTCGGTTTGGAATGGTACTCCGTCTTTAGAGCTGGAACAGGTTGCTGAGGCCCATTCATCCATGCATGAGTGATCTCGGTTGATAGACCAGAAAGAAAGGTATTTCAGGTTCTTTTCTTTAGACCATGTCGCTAGGCGCTCTGCTTGCTCAAGAGAAATAGAATCAACGCGTTGATCGTTCAGGCCTTGCATTGGGATCATGCCAAGTTTTTGGTACAACTCTTCATCGCTAAGCTCAGGGTAAAGCGGTGCCATTAAGGTTTTCAAGTATTCCACGGTCAGAATAGAAAGCTCTGCGGTGTCATCGACATAGTTCTCATGATACCAAGGGCCGAAACTCATGGTCATTGGGTTTACACTGTCGATCTCTAAGCCAGCTTCTACTGCAGGTACTACAACTTCATTGAATCCGCGTACGATGTCTGGCGCAGCAGCGAGGGTAAAGCTCACTTTTAACTGAGGATATTCAGCTTGCAAGCGAACCAGTGCGCCAATCATGCGCTCCATTGCTTCAGCATCGTTCTCACGTCCCATCTCAACGTCGAAGTCTAGGTGATAAACCTGATAGGTATCGATGACTTTCTTGTATTCCGCGTAGAGTAGATCTTCGCTACTACATGCTTGTGACAAGTAACGACCGTTCGCACCGCCGAATGAGATAAGTACGTCACCACCTTCGGCGCGCAAATCATCGATCTGTTTCTTACCCCATTGCTCCGAGACTTTCATCTCTGGCTGTCCACCCCATAACGCTTCACATACTTCGGGATCCCACTCACTGCCTAGAATAAACGCCAGCGTAAAGAGTTTGTTTCCAGATTGCTGAGAAAGGTCGACTAAGCTTTCCATTCCACCGTTGGTCCAATCCGCATTGATGTTGGTGTCTTTGTATGGCGCGAGAATGTTCGCATGACCACCCGAAAGTTCAGTAAACGATAGGGTAAGTGTCCCGGCTTCGCTGACAACCGCAGAAGTCGTTGTAAGCATGTATTCTTTGCCATCGACTTCAACAACGGGTGTTGAGACTGTGTAAGTTCCTGGTCTTAGCAAATCGTAACGTTGAGCATCACCCGTTGAAGTGACGTGCTGATACATATCGCCTTCACTGTGTACAAGCGTTACCGAAGTTGATTGATTATCTGGCAGTCCTTGGAGTTCTACGTAAGTCTCTAAGAAATGAGTGGAATCTACAGGTTGAGTAGACTCAGTGACCTCTGGAGACGTTTCTTGATCTTTATTTGCTACGAATTGGTAATCCGCCTGACCGTCCATTAGCAACTGGTGAAGCGTATTGTTGAGTCGGTAGCCTTCAAGGTTTGCCTGGTATCGCGTTGCATCGGTAAGGCTAGTGACTGCGGTTTGCTGACCATACAGGGCTTGATAGAAGCTTTGGTCGCCTGTATCTAGCTCTGTCATTGTTAGCGTAGTGCTTTCCACGATATCGCTGGTAGGTAAAGTGACACTAAAGCTTGCAGGGTATATTGCCTCACCATAACCCCAAGTTAACTGGGCTTCGTTGCCTTCTTCAGTTAGGGTTTGATCTTGGCTTGCAGGATCTGCTGGGTATGCGCCAACTGGGTTCACATCGAGAGTGTAGTCACCATAAGTTAACGAATCGAGCGTCGTAGAAGTTTGCCAGTCGAGCGATACTGATTGCTGGTAGCCATTAGGGCCAGATAGTGTGGCAGTTGCTTGCTGGTTTGCAACGTCACTACCCGGGGCCGCTGGGGCGGTGAGTGTAATCACGCCGTCGCCCGTTTCAACGCCATCTAAATAGACTTTCACATCAGAAATGGTCTCTGGTGTAGCGTTCATGCCTAAGCCAAATTGTAGCGAGATCGCACTCCCCACAGGAAGCATACTGTTGATCCAGCTTTCATCTGCGTACGTTGTTGTTACTTGGATTAAGAACTGGCCATCATCAGTTTGCGTGGAGCTAACCGCGATGTTACTTGGGTAGCTTATCCCTGCAAAATTTCCCCATACCGATGTAACGTCGAGTGGTGATACGAACGTCATTACCATGCCGTCGATATCAACTTCTTGCGCAAGAGTATTGGTCATCTTGATCGACATATTTGACCAAGTCGCCGACGCACTATCGACGATGACTTCAGTTTGAACGGGTGCAGGTTGAGGTGCCTGCGTTTTCGCCTGTTGGATAACAATAAGCTCATTGGAATGAACCATGGCAGGGAAATAGGCGCCGGTAAGCGCCAGTGCGGTACTCACCGCAAGTAAACATGTTTGCTTTTTCATTGTTTTTACCTTCGTTTATAAGAAAACGAGCAGTAAGTGCAACAATATTTGGTTAACGATAAACCAGATATTTGTGGTAGCTCCGCTACCTTAGACTGAGTCCTTAGGCCGGAAGCTTTGCGTCCTTGTCTTTCGAAAAGTTTGCCGTTGACACAAACAACCCACACGTATCTTTGTATAGTTTTTGTCGATTTTAAAATTTACAAACTTGATAGTGTGAATATCATTCAAGAATTCAATCTATTGATAATTTGTTCAATATATCAACATGTTACATCGTGAATACCGATGGGTTTTGGTATTTATTATCGATATGTTTCAAGGGGAGGTTAGCCCAAAACGCGGGCAAATAATATCAGCAAGATTGATACATTTAGGGAAGGTTATTCAGTGGAAGATGCCAGTGCCTCTACAGCAGATTCTATGTACCATTTCTTGTATTCATTATCGCACCATCGTTTGTTCAACCGGCGTTTATTGAACTCCGCACCAATGGCTACTTTGGTTTGTGTTGTTGGGCGTTTGTAGTACAAAGTTTCACACAATTGCATATTGGTCATGTTTTGCGGATAGGCAGTGACTGGGCTACCTCGCATGCCCAGTTGGCTTGCTTGTTGATTGGAACAACCGGAGAGCAAGATAGCACCAAGGGCGAGAAGACCGATACGAAACATATTTACCTACTTAAGTGATTGTCTTTACTTTGGTTTAGTCCTGTCAGTGTGTTGTGGCCACTGATGGCAAGAGCGTTGAACCACCATAGCAATTGTGGTGTAAGTTGGTCAAAACTAATCGAAAAAAACACAGCTGAGCTGGCGTTAAAGGTAAATGTATCCCGTGCTGAGGAGCGAAATGATAGTCACAGCTTTTGTTGCTAGTGGTATCTATTTGTTTCGCGATTAACTAAACTTAGGGGATGCCCTAATTAAAGTTCAATGAGTTTGGGCCGAAGTAGAAGTATCAAAGGATTGAGGTTGTTAATACATGAGTGAAGCATCATTTGCCCAGAAGCGCCAATATTATCGCTTAAAGTACCCTAAGCGCGCTCGACCTGTGGTGCGAGTTCAGGGTGACTTATACCATGTGAGTGAAGTTTCCGAAAAAGGTATACGTGTTGTTGTTAATCAGTCGTCATCTTTTCATCAAGGGTTCCAATTGAGAGGAATACTGGATTTACACGATGAAAGCCAGGTACAAATTGAAGGGGCGATATTGCGTTTAGACAACAATGAAATCATTGTGCAATTGACTCGAGGTCCGAGCTTCAAAGATATGGTTCAAGAGCAACGGCATATCCGCAACAAGTATCCGACTTACTTCGCTAAGCTGCGCGAATACGCTGCATAGAAAAACCGCCGAATAGGCGGTTTTTTTGATTTTTGTGTTTGGCTGAATTTACGTTTACCACATTAAGTCGTCAGGAACGACGAAATCTGCATACGGGTCGTCTTCTGGTGCGATCTCTTCTTCAGTCGTTTTGGTTTCGATGATGGTTTCGTCATCACGCATTGCAATTTTCTTTGCAACGGAGCCTGGGATAACGACATAAGACTCACCATAACGTGCAATCGCTAAAATACCTTTTGCCAGCTGGTCTTGTATCAAAGATTCTACGTAGATCGATTTTACGAATTTGCCGTCTGTGAAGTTGTATTTGATATCACCGTCTTTCAGATCGATTTTGTTCATGTCGATAAGCTGTTTCACTTGAGCACGAATCTCTTTCGACAGCTTTTCTTGGTTACGCTGTTCGTTCAGCGCTTTATCGCGTTCTTGTTGAGCTTGCTTATTCGCTTCAACGGCTGCTTTCGCTTCGCGAGCTTGGACGCGAGATTTCTTAGAACCTTTTTTTGCCTTTTTCAGCTTCTTTTCGTTCACTAAGCCTGCTTTTAGCATTTGCTCTTGTAGAGTTAGTTTTGCCATGGTCGATCCAATTCAGTCATTTGCGCGACATTTTAGCGCCTCGCTACACGCAAAGAAAGGGTACGTCTTCAAGAATCTGGAGCGTTCAGAGGCAATTCAATGCTAAAGGTGGTGCCTTCTCCCAATGTGCTTGATGCCTTAATGTCGCCACCTAGCAATCCAGTGACAATATTATAAGCAATGTTGAGCCCTAGACCCGAGCCGCCTTGACCAAGCCGTGTGGTGAAAAATGGGTCAAATATCTTGGACAAGTGCTTCTGCTCAATGCCGCATCCGTTATCCGTCACCTTGATACAAGCAGTGTTAGCGTTGGTTAGTGTACATCGAATAGTGACGAGTTTTTGTGACGTGTCCTGTTCGGAAAATGCATGGGCGACCGCGTTACTGAGTAAATTCATGAGCACTTGTGTTAATGGCCCTGGGTAGCTATCCATAGAGATGGCACCTTCAAATGCTTCTTCGAGTTCTATTTGATGGCGCGTCAGGTTTGGCGTCATGGTGACTCTTAATTCATGGAGAATTTCAGGTAAGTCGAATTGTCTGCGCTGGTAACTGGATTGGTCTACCGCCACTTGTTTGAAGCTGGTGATGAGCTCTGCTGCCCGATGGAGGTTGCGTTCAATGCTGTCTGCGGATTCGGAGCTCTGTTCAATGTATTGGTCTAAAACGGAGCGCTTCAGACCTTGTTCTAATTCAGCGACAAACTCTTTGTTGATGTCTTTGATCGTGGTGGAAACCATGAGCGCATTACCGATAGGTGTATTTAGCTCGTGGGCAACCCCCGCTACTAAAGAGCCGAGCCCTGCGAGCTTTTCAGATCGCACGAGTTCATCTTGGGTGGCTTTCAGTTGTGCTAGGGCTTTTTCTAGCTCTTGTGTTCTTTCGGCGACTCTCTGTTCAAGTTCTTGGTTGTGTTTGTTGATGGTTTCTAGATGTTCACGGCGTGCTATCTCTGTATTAGCCGCGCTTTCGAACCAGTAACGCCATTTGTCAGGAATGGATGGTACGCGGATAGGATCGCGCTTTGGTAGTTCCTCGACAAACTTTGCCAATTGCAGTGCTGGTTGGCTAAAGCTCCAGTGTTGGTAAAGCACAACAAACAGTAGCAATAGGGCGAATACGCCCCCCAATATCAAATAGGGCAAAATAGCGCCTAGGATATGCGATCGAATTTGCGACATGGGCAGCTCAACCACTAGGTTCCATGGGGTGTTATCCAACGAATAACTGAGCCAATAGCCATTTGCACTACTTTGTAACTCCCCTTGAGGCACAGTGTGAGTCTCTCCTGCGGGGACAAAACTGAACACTTGTTCGTGCGTGACTGCTTCGGTTTTTGATTTAAGCGCGCCTTCGCTGTCACCCACAACAAGCCCTTGGTTGTCTACCAGTACCAAGCGGCCAATATGACCATGTGCTTTGGACAATATTTTATCGAGCACTTTTAACGTGATATCAGTACCTACCGCACCGATAAACGTGTCTTGGTTGTAAATTGGGGCGAGTAAGGACACCATCATTCCTTTACCACCCGCATCCATATAGGGCGTGGTCCACACTTTGTTTCTACGAGTGTTAGCTTGTGGGTTAACCAAGTCGAGAGGGAAAGTGCCGCCGGCTTCATAAATCACGTTTATGGCTTCATCAATGGTGCTTGTGCCTGTTGCCGTCAGAATGACATCATGCCCCAGCCAAGGGTATACCTGCGTCATAGCTTGATCTGCATCGTAGTAATAGCTCCATTGGAATTCTGGGTAGAGCTGATGCGTAACGTTAACCGCTGGCATCATAGAAAGCAGCGCGAGCTGATCCAGTGATAGGTCGCGTGCATTAGAGCGGATGAATAGCTGCCCAAGGATGTTTTTCAGCTTGTCTGGAAGGTTTTGCCATGGCGCGCCATGAGGTGAGTTAGCCGCCTGACTATTGATATAGTCTAGTGTTTGTTTAGCCTGTATAAGCTCAGGCGTCCCCCTAGCGGTTTCTACCGCTGAGCGCATGTTATCTACATGAGTAAGCGAGACAGATACAGTTTGATTGAGCGACAGCAAGGTTTGTAGTGCACGATGCGTTTCTTCGTTAATGGCCTGAGATTTTAGTTGCTTACTCAAATAAGCAGCGTTACCCAAAGTCAGCATGACAATTAGCATCAAACCACCATAGATGATCAATCGGTATCGCCTGATCAGTGCATTGGCGGAAATGTGTGAACCTTGCTCTGAAGAATTATTGGGCTGAGAATTACTGTCCATGGGGGATCCTTAATTCAAATAAACTGCGCTATCAGCTTTATTCCTGGTTTTCGATAAGTCGCAACAAATCCGGGAATTCGAGCGCTTTTGCAAACAGCCAACCTTGTCCTTCTTCACAGCCAAATTGCTGTAGTTTTTGTTTTTGTAGTTCGGTTTCTATTCCTTCGGCAGTGATGTCCATACCGAGTGTTTGGCCGAGATTCACGATCATCTTAGCGATACTGTCGTCGTCTTCCATCGCGTTGACAAAGGTTCGGTCTATTTTGAGCCTGGTAGCGGGCAGCCGGTGCAGCACACTTAACGACGAGAATCCGGTGCCGAAGTCATCGATTGCCACTTTGCAACCCAGCGCTCGTACTTGAGCGAGAATGTCGCACATGAACTCAAGGTCGTTGGCCGCCATGGTTTCGGTTACTTCGATTTCTATTTGCTGGGGCGAGAGCTGATACCGGTTTAGTGTCTCTTTAAGCAGTGCAATAAAGTTTGCTTCTTCTAGTTGGGCTGGGGAGATATTAATAGCCATTGATAGTGTGGCATGCCCACGCTGTTTTAACTCCGCCAAATGCTGGCACGCTTGTTCAAGTACAGTAGAGCCGATAACTACCATTAGCCCTGATTGCTCTGCCAGCGGAATGAACATGTCTGGTGGCACAAGCGAACCATGTTTGTTCTTCCAACGTAGTAGCGCTTCGATTCCGGTAAGCGTTCCTGTTTCTAACTGGTATTTGGGTTGATACATGAGAAACAGCGCATTGTTAGCCACGCTCTCGCGTAGTTCGGCAAGCATTTGAATGCGATCTCGAGCCGATTGACCAATACTGGTTGAAAATGTAACCGCTGCACCACGGTGGTGGTGCTTAGCCTGCTTAAGAGCGAGTTGGGCATCTTTGTATAGGCTGGATAGCTCAGTTTCACAATGGTCGACTTTAACTAAACCTACACTTGCCATGGCGTTGAATGGCTGTTCGCCAACGACAAAGGGTTGCTCAAAGGTGGCTAAAATGGCTGATGAATGGACCTCGCTGGGTGGGCCGACGATGGCGAATACATCGCTACCAACTCGAGCAATAAAACAGCGTGGGAAGTGCTCAATTAAGCGGGTACATATTGCCTTGAGTAGGGCATCCCCAAACTGGTGCCCAAAGCTGTCGTTCACAGCCGCAAACTCATCGACATCGACCAACGCGAGGGTGGAATGTTGTTTTTCACAGTCGTTAGAATCAGTCAGGAACTGGAGCAGGCTATTGAGGTTTGCGACTTTGAGTAATGGGTCAACATAGGCTTGTTGTTCGAGCCTACCATAGAGCATGACATTATCGAAACCGACACTTAGGTTGGCACAAAACACTTCCAGCAGGTGCTTATCGATGGCTTCTAGTGGACGCTCGATTTCGACATAGGCAGCTATGCCACGCCCTTGTGCCGTCGAAAAGTAAAGGGTGATGTGTGGCTCGAATAAGTTTTCTTTGTTCACTAGACAACGTTGTAAGCAATCGCGAACGGTTTTAGAGGCTAACTCTGTGAGCGGGCACTGAACCAGATCGCAATACTTACCTGCCGCCGCGATGATTTGAGCGTTATGTTCTTCATTAGCGGATAACTGCTGGGCGCATATTAATCCTTCGGGCTCAATTTGGAACAAAGCACTAATCTGTTTAACAGCCCCTTCGGCAAATAGCCGTAGCCCATGGATGTTGGCCAGTTCGGTACTGGCATTGACGACTTTTTCTAATCCTTGCCGCAACAGTTGTTGATTTTGGATCTGGCGGTAGGCCCGAATCGCACTGGTTAAAATGGTGAATAAACGAATACGGGTGAGTTCGGACTTAGTACGATAGTCGTTGATGTCGTATTGCTGGATGGTGTCCATCTCTGGCGCATATCCGGGCTGTCCGGTGCGCAGAATAATACGAACAGCGAAGAGGTGTAGCTGAGTGCGAATTTTTTCGACCAAATCGAGCCCTGCGGTGTCGGTTTCCATTACGACATCAAGCAGGATCACCGCGATATTGGGTTCTTGAGTTAGCTTTTGCTCGGCTTCGTGTGCAGAGTATGCATGGATGAGCTCTAGCGGCCTATCTTCCACAATGAGTTCCCTCACTGCGAGCTTTGTCGCTTGGTGAACATCTTTATCGTCATCCACTACCAACACTTTCCAAGTAGGGCGTTTGAGTTTGGGTAAATCAGACTCAGAAGTATCTTCAATGATACTCATTAGTTCTTCTGGGTCATTCGAATTATCGGCCATTCCTGCTCCTGCTTCTCCAAGCCTCTTGCTGTCGCATAAGCTCATATAGAGCGCGCTTGCATGAGTATTTGGCTAAGGGCCTAGGCTTATTAATTTATATAAAACTCAGTATAGAAGTGAAATGAGTGAGTTGCGAAAGCAGAGATAGAGTGAAGGCTAAAAGGGGGGATATGTTAGGAATGAAAAAAGCAGCCGTAGTGGCTGCTTTTATGAGATTAGATTGAGCTTATGCTTTCTTCAAATCTTGAGCTGGGTAAGTTAGCGTCATTTCGCCCGCTTTTACATGAACGTAAAAGCCGCCAGCGCTTAGGCCAGTCACGACCATTTCACCTAGGTCGATACCTTTGGTTGCGACCACTACATCTTCAATTGAAAACATTTCAATACCTATAGAAACAAGTTGAGTAGACATTTGTCTGCGGCGGTATTGAAACAAAGGTTGAGGGAATCGACTAATCAGGTTTTCAATCGTTAAGACAAAATATCGTTATGATTAAACAAACCGCCGTTGATGGTGAGCAAACCAATCACTCATTAGGTTAGCCACGGTTGCGGGGGCTTCTAAAGTGGTTAGGTGGCCACAGTTTGGTATGACATGCAATGAGACATCACTTAAATGCTTAATGATCTCTAGGTGATGGTTCAAAGGGCAAAGCAGATCTTGTTTGCCAGTAACGACGATAGTGGGCACTTGAACGTTTTCTAACAGTGGAATGGCGTTAGGGCGAGTAGCTAAGGCTCGAGCGTGAGCTTTAAAGGCTTCTAAGCCGACTTCGTTGGCCATCTCTTCTAAGCGAGATACAAGTGCTTCATCGGTTGCTCTGGTTGGGTGAACCAGCATGGGAAGTAATACATCACGGGTGATTCGGTTGAATTGACCCGCTTCGGCTTTACGCACAATAGCATCGCGTTTGTCTGAGATATCTTCGGTTTCATCGGTGGCAATGGTGTCGAGTAATACTAAACCTAGCACGCGTTCAGGCGCTTGCTTGAACACTTCGAAACACAGAATACCGCCCATAGATAACCCTCCAAGCACGAACTTTGGCGGGAGAGTCTCGAGCACATGTTTGGCTAATTGCTGCATAGAGTTAAGCGCAGGTAACTCGATGCAATTCGGTTCGACCCAATTAGGTAATAAGTCGTTTACATTGCGGTATAGGTCATGGGTACAGAGTAAGCCGGGTAACCAAATTAAAGGGACAGTATTGCTCATCTTAGTACCTCGCTATTTGCTTGTTTTACCGATGAAAACTCTTTAAATAGTAGCCTATGTGCCGGCTTTCCCTTCATTTTGTTCAAGTGTAAGCGCTTCAATTAGGCGATGTGCATGATGAATATTTACCTCCATTCGGTTGATGAGTTTTTGAAGTGTTTCGGCATCTGGCAACTGTGATTGAGTTAGCGTGGCTTCTGAGCTTTCCGCGAGCCTTAGCATTTTGACCATGCCGAAGTGAATCGCGAGTTGTTTGGCTGAGCTTAGCGCTTCTCTAAGTACACCACGCTCTGAACTCGCATAGGCATTGATGAGTTGCTCGACACTGTTTTCTAAATCGAGTTGCAGCGCGACAAGCAGCCCTAGTTTTGTCTCTGCACATAAATGAGGGTCTTGAAGTCGAGTGCTACGCGACAATTCTTCTTCGGTCATTGGCAGTTGAGTGACAGGGTAGCGGACTAACGGGATAACGTTGTTTTGCTGTGTGGTAAGTGGGTGGTCAAAGTTGTCGTCGTAAATGTCAGCGTGGAACTGCTCCATTGCTTGCTCAAGACTGGCGCGTTGTAAAGGTTTGGTCAGCACAAAATTGGCGCCTGCTTCAATAAGGTCGTCGTGCGCTTCTTTAAATACATCCGCAGTATAAGCAAAGATGACTGTGCTGAGCTTGAGTTCCTGACGGATCCGCTGAATGGTTTCCGTTCCGCCAAGGTTAGGCATGTGGTTATCCATAATCACAAGATTAAAACGTTGGTTCTTCAAGTGCTCCAATGCTTCTAACCCATCGGCAGCAAGCTCTATTTCATGGCCGTAATAATTGAGAAAACGCTGAGCAACAATAGCGTTCACGCGATTATCTTCGACCAGCAGGATCTTAATTTTCGTATCGCTGTGAGAATGACTAGAAGGAGTGGTGACTTGAGCTTCATTTGTCTCAATAACGGTTTTGGAAGCCAGTGGTAGGAACAAGTTAAACTGAGTTCCCGCGCCCAGTTGACTACTTACACTAATGGTTCCTCCCATTAGTTCGACAATGTTTTTAACAATGGAGAGTCCTAGCCCTGTTCCGCCGAATTTTCGGGTGGTTGACAGCTCTGCTTGTTCGAAAGGCACGAATATCCCATCAAGTTTGTCTTCGGCGATACCAATGCCGGTGTCTGTAACTTGAACTTGCAAGCCCGAGCGAGGTGAATTGTTTCCATTTGAAGCTATTGCGCCAAGCTCGACATGTTGAATCTCTACCCCAACGCTGCCCTCGTTGGTGAACTTAATAGCGTTACCTACTAGGTTAAACAGTACTTGGCGCAATCTGGCGGAATCTCCCGTGTACTGAAGGCTGTTGTTAACCCGGTTATCGATATGCAGATCAATATTTTTGTCTTTGGCAAGAGGGCGCAATGCTTGGTCGAGTGGTTGAGTAAGCTCATCAATAGAAAAGAGCTTGGACTCCAACTCCATTTTGCCTTGTTCAACTTTAGAGAAATCAAGAATGTCGTTGAGAAGGGTGACAAGGTGCTGACCGGAGTCGATGATGACCTTGGCTTGCTCTTGGATCAAAGGGTCTTTGGCATCTTCTTGAATGATTTGTGCAACCCCAAGTACACCATTCATCGGGGTTCTTAGTTCGTGACTCATGGTCGCGAGGAAAAGTGACTTCGCTTGGTTGGCTTTTTCAGTGCGCTCAATAGCGTGTTGATAGGCTAAGTTGTTTCGGTTTAGTTCTCTCACCCTAGCAATGTAGATATACAGGACCAGCGAAGATATGAGGAATCCTAACGCGACGAGCAGCTGAATGACTCGGTCTTTGACTTTGGCTGCAATGTCGACCAACTGATGCTCTGATTGCTCGACAAACTCAATGCTGTCGGGCGCAAGGAGTACATTAAACAATTGTTGTTTCTGCGCTTCAACTTCTTTAAAAGTTCTGAGTGTAGAAGCAAATTCATTCGACATGTTTTTCTCTTCAGCCAGCGGGTCTAGGCTGTTGATGAGCACTGTTCTCGCGGTTGAAGCTCGATTACTAGAAATGTTGAGATGCTCTGATACTGTATTGAGCAGGGCGTCTTTGACGATCAATATTCCAATGACATTATCAAGTGCTTCGGTCACTTTAGTGAGTGATTGGTTGAATTCTCTGAACTGCTGGTGGATCTCATTTCGATAGAGGTTGAAGGTGTTGTTGTTATCGTAAGCCGATAAGATAGCTTGGGCTTTTTTCTCGGTTTCAACTAACACGGAAGTTAAGTAATACGGATCGGATTGCGGGCTAAGAGCGTGCTGAGTAACGGCATCCCTGATACTGATGACATCGTGACCAATGTTTTGTATCAAGGAATGATAATCAAGTAAGCGGCTGTACTCTTTGTATAGAATGACAACCGAGCTCAACAACAACGCGGCAATTAGGGTCACTACTGCGAAAAGCACTTTAATATGGGTCATTGCTAAACTCCTCTAAAATGGCAGGTCGCTCTCCCGACAATGAAGACAAGAATGCACTAATATCGCTGACGGTGTTGTCGGCTAATGTGACGCCTAATTGGCTTCTACCCATAATTCGAATCGCTTCTTCTAAAGATTGAGTATTTCCGTCGTGGAAGTAAGGCGGTGTATCAACGACGTTGCGTAGGCTGGCAACTCGAAATAGAAACATGTCTTCTGGACGGGAAGTGATGAGGTAGCGGCCAGTATCGATTGATCGCTCTTCGCCTTTGGTGTCTTCACCGAAGAAACCAAATCTCATGACCATACCACCACCAACATTGGTGCCACGATGGCATCGAATACAACCTTGTGCTTGAAAGGCTTCCCAGCCACGAAGCTGTTGCTGGGTCAGGGCTTGGGCATCGCCTTTTAAATATTGGTCGAAAGCCGAATTTGGAGTGACTAGAGCTGACATGAACTCAACCAGCGCCGACTTAATGGATTGCTCTGAAATCTCTAAGCGCAGCTGCGAGAACAGCGTGGAATAGCGTGGAGACTCAGAAACATATTTCTCTATCGCTCGCCAATTGGAATTCATCTCTAAACTATTGTGAATTGGGCCGTCTATTTGCTCATGTAGATTGTTAACACGACCGTCCCAGAAAAAGCGATAGTTTAAAGCGGCGTTAAACACGGTGAGCGAGTTCCTAGTGCCAGTACCTCTTACACCTGTTGATGTCGCATGGGGCTCAGCACCATTGGTAGTTAAACTGTGGCAAGTTTCGCAGCTTACTCGATTATTGGAAGATAGCTTCGGATCTTTGAAGAGTATCCAGCCTAACTTTGCCAATGGTTTATCGATTTCAATACTATCGGGAATTGGTGAGATGACTTCTCTCGTGGGTTCGATGTTCAGATCATGTGCATGATTGTGATGCGTCGATTCGCCATGATGGTCGGCGTGTTCAGGTATTTCATGTGTATGATCTTTACCGGGAAGCAGCGTGAGTGCGACTGATACACAAATTGCAATGCCACTCATCGCACTGATAGTAATAAGCCAACCTTTTTTATTCATATCCATTTCCCATTGTTATGAGGAAACCCTGAGCCAAACGTATTATTCTATATTTAATGTAAATATAGTTGCATATTGGCCGCTTTGTGAGGAATTTGTGTGTCATTTGAACAAAGCTGGGTGAGGCAAATTAAGTAGCCATGACAGTGATATTTTGATGATGAGTGCTTCTTGTCGCTGGATGGACGATTGACTACAATGCGGGCTCTCTATTTAGATTGGATCTCTAACATGACCGATACAAACGCAAAACCGGCTTTGCCAGATCATTTATCAGGTAACTCTCGTAGCCCTCACTTTGTTGCTGAGTGCTTTGAGCATCAAATTGGCATTCGCCTAAACGGCAAAGAGCGTACTGACGTAGAAGAATACTGCATCAGTGAAGGGTGGGTGAAAATTCCATCTCCTAAAGCGAAAGACCGCTACGGTAATCCGATGCTGATTAAGCTAAAAGGTGAAGTGGAAGCCTACTACAAGTAAGCGAAGCAAATCCTACAATACGCGGTGAAAGCATGCCGCGTATTGCTATTATATATCCTTCTACAGCCCTCAATTTCCCTACAATCCTATCAATAAGCCGGATTATTTTGACTAGCCGTCGTTTATAGGCATCAGAGTCTCAACTTTTTGTTATTTCCCATGCTTTTCTGTTTGATTCGATTAACATCGACCTGTATCAACCAATGGAAAGGAAACCTTATGACAAGTCGAGTTTACGTATTGGCACAGTTCAAGCCTAAATCAGGTAAGGAAGCAGAACTGTTTGAAGTATTGAAGGCGCTAGAGCCAGATTCATACCGTGAAGAGGGCTGCATTCAATATACTCTGACACGTCAAATTGATCACCCAAGTGCCACTCGTACTGAATATCCAATTGTATTCAACGAAATTTGGCAGGATGCAGAATCTTGGTCAGCACATGGCCGTCGTAAACAAATCCAACACTTTTTTGAAACCCAGGTGCAAGCCGAAACTGGATTGGTGGAAGATGCCATCGTGACTGCTTATACCGATGAAGGGCATGATTACGACGCGCCAATTTTTGAATAACGCTCGATTCGTAGCGTATAGAGAAGTAACGCAAACGCGCTGCTGGTGGCAAACGTCACGGTGGCGTGTTTTTATTTGAGGAGCAGATATGCCACAACCCAGAATTTTAAAAGCGAAAGTTGTCGACGTTGAATGTGGGGATGGCGTCACTATCATTGAGCCGTCTAATGTCTATGGCTGCACGTTGGAAGATGATGTTTTTATCGGTCCGTTTGTCGAGATCCAAAAGCATACGACCATAGGCGCAAGGACGAAAGTACAGTCTCATGCATTTATCTGTGAATGCGTGACGATTGGGCAAGATTGCTTTATTGGTCATGGTGTCATGTTCGCCAATGATCTTTTCAAAGGTGGTAAGCCAAACCCGAACCCAGAGAGTTGGGGAAGAACCCAGATTGCGGACAGTGTGACTATTGGATCAAACGCGACGATTTTGGCGGTGAAAATTTGCGCCCATACGGTGATTGGGGCGGGCAGTGTTGTAACGAAAGACATTACTGAACCTGGTATCTACGCAGGCAATCCTGCAAGGAAACTCAGGCCGTTACCTTAACGATCTCACGTATATCATTGTAACTCGTAATTTTGCTCGCCTATGCCTAGAAGAGCGACTACCATAGCCATAACGTTATTGAATTAGAAAGAGAATTATGTCGTTTCCACCTTGCCCAAACTGCCAATCTGAATACGTATACCAAGATCAAAGTCACCTTGTTTGCCCTGAGTGTGCTTACGAGTGGAATCCATCTGAGCCCGACGAAGACCAAGTGATTGTAAAAGATGCAAATGGGGCGGTTTTGGTTGAAGGGGACAAAGTAACTCTTATTAAAGACCTGAAAGTGACAGGTACATCTATTCGATTAAAGATTGGTACTAAAGCTGTTATCAAACGAATCAACGATGGCAAGGACCATCAGCTTGATTGTAAACTGGACGGTGCTGGAGACATGCTAGTTACCGCTAAATACGTTAAGAAAGCGTAGCCATACAAAAGTCTATAAGCTTGAATGTGCTCCGCCATAGCAGAAACGATAGATGAGGCTTTGTTAACAAGTTTGCAACAGAGCTAGCAAAGCCTCTAAATCGATGTGCCCGCGCCGCTATTTTGGTGTCCTTCCTTAATTTGAAGTCGAAATATCGTGTTTTAACCGACGCAGAATGGCAACTTTCTTCCCATTTTCAGTTAGAACACTTCCTATTCTCATCCGCATTGTCTGAATTATTTTACTGCTCTAACTTTTTGTTTTAAAAGAGTTTGTGATGCTGGTTCAGATATTGGCTCGAAACTAAATCGAATCTACCTCGCACCATTTTTCTCTTCAATGTGCAAGTTAATGCTTACGTTATTTTAACTCGATAACTAACTGGGCAAAATTCTCCCAAATTTGCGTGATATTTGCCGCATATCGATATGATTGACGATGATTTGTTAAAATTATGTATCGATTGCTGCTAACTTATTTTTAGATGATTATTTATAAATTCAAAAGCATCTAATTTTTATCAACACGTGAAACAAGACTAGAAAATTGATAACTAGAAGGGAAATTTATGTTTAGGATGAACAAGATAGCAGTGTCTTTAGCATGCATAGTGTTAAGTGGCCATTTGTTTGCTGCTGAACCTTATGATTCAACCAAAACCTACTCCGGTGGCGAACAGGTCACTATCGATGGTAATACGTATGAAGCCAAGTGGTGGGTTAACGCAGGCCAAAGCCCTACAGATAACTACGCGAACGAATGGGACTCACCTTGGAAGTTAGTGAGTGGTACTACGCCAGATCCAACACCAGACCCAGACCCAACACCGGACCCAGACCCAACGCCGGACCCAGATCCAACGCCGGACCCAGACCCAACACCGGACCCAGACCCAACGCCGGACCCAGATCCAACGCCGGACCCAGATCCAACGCCGGACCCAGACCCAACACCAGGCCCAGATCCTACGCCGGGAGTGGGTGTATGTGCTGAGTTCAATGTCTATCCAAACTGGACTCAAGGTGACCATGCAACGGGCGGCGACATCATGGTCAACGACGATGTGGCTTATAAAGCGAATTGGTGGACATCTTCAGTCCCAGGTAGCGATAGTAGTTGGGGCCACCACCTAGACTGTAACAGCACCCCTTCAGGTGGCGGTACTGCACTGACATTGCCAAACCCAATGGATCCAGTCCGACTAGAAGTCAGCGGTTGGCCAAGTAACTTTGTGGTCGCGGGCCCTACAAGTTTAGACGCACCATCGACTACCACGGTGAATGCAGCAAATAGCCAAGACCTTTCTGATATCACAAAACTGACTGATGCGTTTGTGGCGTTGATTCAAGCAGCTGACGCTGCAGGTACTTCCTCAATCATTATTAGCAGCGACGTACTCGACGTAGCCACGGCCGATAAAGGCGCAGCTATCGGCACGGTTGCCGTTCAGCAAGCGTTGACCGCAGCAGTAGATGCGACTGGTACACATAGTAAGATCGATGTGAACGCGATCAGTAGCCTTACCGATGATGTTAAAGGTTGGGCACAAGCGCATAACTTAGTTATCTCGGCTATTGCTCCACAGGCAACATTTGGTTGGACACTAAGTATTGGTGATTTCGCCTACGATACTCATTCAGGTAAACGAGCGGTATGGAACGCAGCCTCTGGTGCATCTTCGGATCTGTTGTCTTCGTTTGAGCTGTATAAAGCGGATTCTACGAACAAAGCAGACTTTGTTTCCTTTACTAAATCCGCCGCAACGACTGCACTAACTAGTGAGCAATGGCACAACGCATTAGAGTATGTAAAACAAGTGTCGGATTACATCAAAACTCCGGCGTTACTGTCTTCAATCCCAACTTCGCAAGCTGCGAGCTACTTCTTGGGTAATACATCTGGCGACCGTCATATTCGCAAAGCGGCGCACAGCAATATCTTCGCGATTTTGTTCGACACTGACAGTGCTGATCTTAATGCCAAGATCGCTCGTTACGAAACGGAAACAGTACCTCTTTACTACGTAGGTGAAAGTGTACAGAACGGGCCTCTGACTCGAATTGCTTCATTGAATGCTGAGCTAGCAAGCGCAGAAAATGCGATGAACAATCAGGCGTTCCTATATGAAGTTGCTCAAGCGCAATGGGCGCCATCAACCGTGTACAAATGGGCCGATTTCCTAGCGGGTCTAAACTCAATGCACAACGTTGGCGTAGCAGGGAATACGTTCTGGTTACTTGATGATTCAGTTGATGATGCAACCAACGCCATTTATGCAAAAGTCGCTATCGCTGCTTTCTTGTCGCAAAGTATGCAAGAAACGATTCGCTACAATGCGTGTGACGAGAATAACTGGTCTGAAGTTCGTTACGGCGCGCCGGTTAACTACCCAATGACTGCGAGCTGTGGCCAGTTAGGACAGAAGTACGCCGACTACGGTATGGATCCAAATACAGGTATCGACCACCCGTACTCTTGTCCTCGCGATCCTAAGATGGAAGTGACAGCATTAACCAATGCTAAGTGGTATGGCGCTCCAGCTCCTATTTTTGCTGCACCAGATACGGTTCTTGCAGAGCAAGGCTTACTGGTTAATGGCAATGTAGGCCGCTGGACTAACGATGGCCACTGTATGGAAGTACCAACAAGCGTAGATACGTCTAAGCAAGTTTGGGAACGTGGCGAGTGTAAAGTCTATGAAGGTCAGAAAGCAGGTAAGTTTATCTGGGATGGCAGCGATACTAACGGCACAGTAGAAGGCTGTGGCTGGTGGGGTCGTGGTGTTATCCAAACCACAGGTCGCCAAAACTTCGGTACACTTAACCACTTCATGGGCCGTTCACATGTTGACCCAGATACAATTGGTACAACGGTTAATGGCACTGTTGTAGAAGCGCCTCCAGCAAACCCACTGTATGCTGATCTCGACTTCTGTTCTAACCCTGGCTTGATTTGTAGTTCAGAAGAGAACCGAGAGATTAAGTGGATTGCAGGCTTATTCTACTGGGTGTCTTCGGTCCAGACATACAATGATGAAGGTGGTCCTTACGCAAGCTGGAACTACCATACTGAGCTGAAGAAGTATGTTGATGGCGGCCTCCAAGGCACAGAGTTCATCGACGCAATCTCAGGCATCGTTAACCGCGGTTGTCCAGATAGCCATTGTCCGATCAGTGGTGAAGTTCACGCAGTTAAAGAACGCCAAGACAACTTCAAACTGGTTCTACAAACTCTAGGTTTGAACCCACAGTAAAGATTAGTGAAGTAATACGTATACAGTAATTTGACGTGCGAAAGGCTCCCAATGGTTGGGAGCCTTTTTTATACCTGCCTTTTGTAAGTACTACTTCAATCGTTCTCTTCGGTTTGCGTTTAACATCAGCAAACCAAGCTAACGCCGCACCGTTTTTGATCAGTATGTTCTTTATTTATGACTAAAGAACCTGTGTTGTATCTGGGCATCTTCCAAGGTGCGTTATATACAAGTTTGTAGCGTAATTACTCGGGGGAGGCTAAAGCAGTAGCTGCTGCTTGATTCAGTTTGAGCTTCAATTTCATCAGAAGCATCACTCGAGATCGAAGCGTTGCGAGAGTGATGAAAATGTAATTTTTCGGAAAACCACTAATTACTTTTTCTGGTATGACCTCCATAATTACGTCGATTTTAATTGAGAGGCCGATGAAATATGATTCATAGCAGAATGTTACTTAGTCCTGAAGATGCAATTGCAATTCAACAGCATGTACGCTCTAAACTCTTAATTGAAGCCAGTTTTTCGATGAGCCCAAGAATGGCTGATGTTGTAGCGATTTTGCTTACCAAAGTTCATTATCTATTTAGTAACGGCCAACTATCTACATCTGAATTTACTTCTCAACTAGTCGTAGAAAGCTTTGAGTTAGAGCATTTTCTTGCTGATAGAGGGCGTCGTCATATAAGTAATATTATTGCCGAGCCAGTTAATAGGTTGAAAGAGGCCACCTTCGGCATTGAAGAAACAAAAGGCCAGTATGTATTTCATAAGTTTTTCGATCATGTTGAATATGTAGACAACCAACTCATCGCATCTTTCAGTGCTATGTTCGCATGTATGCTAGAAGTTGACTTTAAATATGAATCGACCTGTAAGATTGATAACAAAGAATACTTATCTCTTACTGATATGCACACTAAGAGAACTTATGAGTTGCTATGTTATTTGTCCGAGAGCTCAAAGGACAAATTGTTCCCAATAGAAAAGCTTCAATTTATGTACGGAGTGTTTGGAGAAGATGGCAAGATAGAAAAACCAACATATCAGGTCCCTAGAACATTTATTCGAAGAATCATAGAAAGTTCAATAAAGTCCATATCAAAAAATGCGAAACTAATGAAGGCTTTTAACTTTGAAAGAAGTGAAGTGGGTACGCTTGGATATGAGGTTTATAGGGATTTAAGTGGAAATGTATATATTAAATTTCTATTTGATAGTCAAAGAAACAACAATAATAAAGAAACCTTAACTCAATTAGCTGCATAAAAATGGCCGACTTATTAGTCGGCCATTTTTATTTTATAATTATCCAAATTAAACCAACTTGAACTGCTAATACTGCCCCGAATTCGATACCACTTCCAACTGACATCACTTGAAGCCAAGGAATGGTGATAGCAACTATATTCTTCATGGATTCTCCTTTCCATAACTAACCTGAGATATAAACCTACCTTAAGACCCATAATTAAGGTCTGATTAATGTGTGATTTTATTGTTACTCATATATTTGATCGTATTTTTACCTTGTTATAGCTTCTCTTTAATGGTTTTTTGGCTGACTTTTTATAATGATTTTGTGATTTTATTGTCGATAATGATTCGGCAGTGGTAATTATTGGGTTTTATTTGGTATGAATTTGGTTTTTCTTGAATTTAATTGTGTGCTTTGTTTGTGTATTTCTGTTAAGTTGTTGATATTAATGACTTTGTTCTGGTTTCTGCTTGTTTTTATTATATTTTCATTATTTGATTTTCTCTGACTTTGTTAGATGGAAATTATAGATAATGTCCTTGTTGAACGAAGTTCACGAAATTAAACTTTAACAAAGACGGTAAATTATAATGTTCTCAAAAATTAAAGAAAAAGCACTTAATGCATATGTTTCATTCGTAAATGATGAGAGTGGTGTAACCGCTATCGAATATGCAATTATCGGTGTGGCAATCACGGCGATTGTTTCGACGGTTTTCTACGGACCAAATGGCTTGGAAGGTGCTCTTGAAGGCGCACTGAGCAAAATTGTGGATAGCATTAATGGTGCAGGCAACTCCGGTGGTGCTTAATAATCTTGTATATAGAGATTTTTTGGTGGACAGTATTGTCCACCATATCGCTATGGGTGTGCTATACGGATGTAGTACATAGAAAAATATCAAATAGGCAATCAGTAATAGTATTTGTTCTTTGTCTTATAATGATGATTTATAGTGAGAGCTATTCAAATTATCTACATTCGATAATTGTTTTACTAATGGGAATATTACTTTTTACATTCGGTTTTTGGGGGGCGGGTGATGCAAAATTACTTAGTGCTTTTTCATTGGCTATTAAACCGGATCTTATTCCTGTTGTATTATCGATCATAACTTTTTTGGGATTAGTGTTAATTTTGTCTCAATATATTTTTGATAAATTTGATAGCAATAATCGTTGTTTTTCAACAAATTATGGTGTGCCTTATGGGATCGCCATATCAATAGGCGCGAATTTTGGTGTCGTATTAACTATTTTGAGTGGAAAATGAAATCAAGAATTTCAATAGTGATTTCCGTAATGGTGATAGGGATTGGTTTATACGGTGTGTCACAAAATATATCAACAAATACCCAGCAAGCTGACAGTACTGTGGTTGCTGAGCGTGAAGAAGTCTTCACATTTTATGAGTTACTAGAGCCGGTTTCTCAAGGAGAAGCCTTGGAATATAGTGACTTTAAAATCGTCACCCTTAAGCAAACTGAGGCTAATGAAAAAGGTTTTAGTGAAAGTGAAAAAATAAAACTCGCGCCAGGCTCTGTCTCTAGAAAAACACTGAAATCAGGTGTTTTGGTGAGGCAAACCGATATCAGTAACCCCGATGATGAAGACTATGTTCGTATTGCGGTTAAAACGGGTTCTATTCCTTACCCACTGGAGGTGGCAAATAGCGCAGTACAAGGCGGAGTAATCTCGGTGGGAAGCTTCGTCGACGTGTTAGCTATGTCAACAGAAAGTGGTCCAGGCCCTCTTGCGGGCGGTAATCATAGCAGTAATGCGCTAAAAACAGCCTCGATTTCCGATGTTTTAAGAAACATAAAAGTATTAAAAGTAGAAAAAGGTACTAACGAAGTAGAAAACAGAAGTAAAAGTTCTGAATCAAAATCCGTTGTAGTTCTTGAATTAACAAAGCAACAAGCGACAGAAATTGCCCTAGCAGAAGTCATATCTCACTTATTTATTCAAGCATCTTCCCCGTATGGTGACGAGGTCATCTATGCAGATTCAGGGGATGTTGTTAAAAACTTTAAGGCGATAAAGGAATACAGAGCCGCTAGAACAGAGGTGAACTAGCCGTATGAAAAAGTATATCTTACTCATTGTATTGTCATTATTTCCATTTATAAGTGTGGCAAAAAATATCGTAATCTCTGAAGGGCAATCAGAGCAATTTATTACCAGCCAGGATATAGGCTCTGTATTTATTTCTGATCCAGAAGTGGCCGATTATCAAGTCATAGATAATAAGAAGGTGGTTGTTTATGGTAAAAAAATTGGCGCTTCATCGTTTATGATTTTTAACGATGCCGGCCAAACCATTCGTAGTAGTAAGATCACAGTCAATAAGAATATGGCATCACTAGAGTCGTTGGTTAAAGCCATTTATCCAGATGCCAACGTGAAGATCTCCAGTATCGGTGAACTGGTTGTCTTGACGGGTTCTGTTTACAGTGAGCAAGAAAAAGATGGCATTTATGCCATGGTTGGTGAGTCGCTAGCCAAAGAGCTCAGCGTAGAAGAGTTTACGTTAATGGGCGAGGATATTGATCATAAGGCTCAATTTATGGAATCACGCTCCTACGCCAATGTCATCAATAACATTGAAGTTCTAGTAACAAAACAGGTTAACGTTAAGCTATCGATTGCAGAGGTTTCTCAATCATTTTTAGAGCAAATTGGTGCGGATTACAGTACTCCCGACCAGATTGCTGGCGTGTTTGTTAATCCGCTACTGGATATTAGTGCATCTAATATTGTTAGCGTGATTACCGCGATTGGTGATGAAAGTATTGGCCAAGTTTTGGCAGAGCCTAATTTATCTGTCGTGTCGGGCGAAAGTGCCAGCTTCTTAGTTGGTGGCGAGTTGCCTGTGGTAACCACAGTCGATGGTTCAAGTAACGTTGAGTACAAAGAGTTTGGTGTTCGCTTAGACTTACTCGCAAAAGTAAAGCAAGACGACAAAATCTCTCTCGCCTTGATGCCGGAAGTGAGTTCATTAGATGTTCAATATTCTAACGAAGAGTATGACTTGCCTTCACTTAAAACCCGCAAAGCGAGAACAACAGTAGAATTAGCCGATGGTGAAAGTTTCATTCTAGGTGGGTTACTTAATACCGAAAACCGAGAAAGCCTAAGCAAGATCCCGCTGATCGGTGACATTCCAATCATCGGCAGCCTGTTTAGAAATAGCAGTACGGAACGAAACAAAACTGAGCTGATTATTGTTGCAACCGTTAATTTAGTAAAACCTGTTGCCACAGCAGACATTCAGTTACCAAAGATCAAAGAAACCACCACGCTGGAACGATTCTTCGGAGTTGAAAATGATTACCTCCAGGCAAAAGACCAATGGCTTGAAGAGTTACTTTCTACTGGGGGATTTAAAGATGAGTAAGATAACCAAATACCTTTTCTTAGTGCTGTTAGTCAGTGGTTGTTCTCAAGTCGAAGACTCTCGAAATGGCAGTGTTATAGATGTCTACCCAGTGACTTATTCACAGCGCTTTGAGGTAGTGGAATCAAAAGAAAAAATCGAGGCTTTTGTTGAACGATACCACAGTTCAATCAATGAACATGGCTTGACAATTACCCACCACATTTCGTTAGAGGAAAGTCGACTAAATTCGATAAAGCAGCAGCTTTTAGGACTAGGTTTAACCAACAAAGCGATCTTTACCAGTTCATCTAATGACAAGGTTAATGCTGGTGATATTACGTTATCAACAACAGCTTATAAGGTAGTTGCCGAACTGTGCGAATACAGTCAGTTTGGCGAATATCAGTCAGAACTTGGTTGCAGTTCAGAAGGGTTGCGCTGGAAGTCGATGGTCAACCCTCAACGGATGCTTAACGGCGAAGAGCCTCTATCACCAAGTGTGGAGAATTAACATGTTTGACATATTTAAAAATGATATAGAAACGTTTGAACAAGAAGCAAACGACAATATACATGTATTTTATACGTCAAAATCGTGCAGTGATTCTATCGTAAAAGCATTTCGCTTTAATGGAAAGGAATCACCCGAGGCGGAAGAGTTTGGCATTAAAACTATTCGTCAGTCGTTGATCGACAAAGAATGTTCTTTGATCATCCTGGAACTCACTGAGGCGGTTGACTACGTTGCGGAATTAGAGGATGTGCGTCATTTTTTGCCTAGCCGTGTACCAGCACTCGTTATTGGTAAGGTTGACTCATTACGCTTGGTAGAAAAACTGAACAGAATGGGGTTCTATTACTTACTTTGGCCTAATCAAGAAGAACACATTGTAAAGCTTGTAGACAGCATCACATCAGAGCGCCCAGTAGGCCAAGTTCTTAACGCAGAAAGATTAGCTACAAGAATTCACATATTGCCGAGTAAGGGGGGAGTCGGGGCAACACTTATTGCGTCGTTGCTCGCTCAGGAGTTGTCGAGCAATAGAAAGATCCCAAGTTTAATTGTCGACCACTCAATACAAGGTAGCAACCTAGACATAATGCTGGGGCTAAAGAACTTTACTCGAACATCTATGCCTCAAGAAGAGCAGCAAGAATTCGATTTGTCTTATGCCATGAGTATGACAACTAGAGTCAATTCGTCTTGCTCGATTCTTTCATTAGAAAATGAGCATACTAACTACGAAGAGTATCAAGGCTCCATCGGAAACTTGGTGTCTATATTGGACAAGGGTTTCAACTTCGTTATTGAGGATCATTCTTCATCAATTCTTAGTGACTCTTTGCTTGATAGGATGTCGAACAGTACAGATATTTTGATACTTGTTGTCGAACCGACAGTATCCAGTTTGAGGATGGCGAAGAAACAATTAAAAACCGTACTTTCGCCTGAATCGGGGTTACGCGTTATTCCCGTCGTCAATTATGTTCGACCGCAAAAAAGTGCAACTGTTGATGTGAGTGAGGTTAGCCAGCACCTTGGCGTAAACGCTGAAATCATACTGCCATTTGATCAAGGGATTGCTCAACAGATTATTGATGGGGTCGAAGTCCATAAACTAAAAAATACTTTTGGCAAAAAGTTTGATGATTTTGTTTCACTCCTTCTAGGAGAGCAACGCCTCCACCAGAACAGTTTTCTAACCAAGCTACTAAGAAGGAAGTGATATGAGTGCTTATCAATCAGTTTTCCTTAATGTCAGGCAAAAGATTTTTGAAGCGATAGATGCGGAAGTAGCAAATAACGTGACTACCGAGCAGTTAAAGATCCAGCTAGCTCAAGCGGTTAATGGCGTTATTCTCCAAGAAGGTTGGGCGGCGACAGAACAGCAAAAGGTCGAGTTTGTAGATAGTTTAGTTGATGAGCTGCACGGTTTTGGCCCTTTACAAGGGCTGATGGATGACGAAGACATCAGTGACATTATGATAAACGGGCCTGACAACATATTTGTTGAGAAAGCGGGTAAGCTTCAAAAAACAGATGTCAATTTTGTAGATGGTTATCAACTGCTTAACATTGCTAAACGAATAGCAGCCGAAGTCGGACGTCGTGTCGACGACTCCTCTCCGACTTGTGATGCTCGCATGTCAGATGGAAGCCGTATCAACATCGTTATACCGCCAGTTGCAATTGACGGTACTTCTATGTCGATCCGTAAATTTAAAAATAGCCGTATGGATCTCGACAAGCTAACAGGCTTTGGCGCGATGAGTCCGCAAATGGCACTCATTCTGAAAATTGCTGCTCGATGCAGGTTGAACATACTCGTTTCAGGTGGTACTGGCTCGGGTAAAACCACCATGTTGAATGCGCTGTCTCAATATGTTTCGCACCAAGAGCGAATCGTCACAATAGAAGATGCAGCGGAGCTTAACTTACAGCAACCTCACGTGGTAAGGCTAGAAACCAAAGTTTCAGGATTAGAGGGAGATGGTGGCGTTGATACTCGAGATCTCGTGATCAATTCTCTGCGTATGAGACCGGATCGTATCGTAGTGGGTGAGTGCCGAGGCGGTGAAGCATTTGAAATGTTGCAGGCGATGAATACCGGGCATGATGGCTCAATGTCTACATTACACGCGAACTCCCCTCGTGATGCTATCGCCCGTGTCGAATCTATGGTGATGATGGCCACGAGTAACTTACCGTTAAGTGCGATTAAGCGCACCATCGTCAGCGCGGTGGATTTGATTGTTCAGGTCAACCGACTGCACGATGGTTCAAGAAAAGTAATGAGCATTACAGAAGTCGTTGGTATCGAAGGGGATAATGTAACACTAGAGGAAATATACCGGTTTAAATTGAGTGGCAACAGTAGTGCAGGGGAAGTGCAAGGCGATTTTGTTACTGATGGACTAATGCAAAGTTCCGTGTTGGTAGAGAAAGCAAGCTTTTTTGGGTTAGACAATCAGTTGACTCAAGCTTTCCATGAGGGGGCGCTATGATTATTTGGTTCCTATGGCTCCTTTTAGGGAGTGGATGGTTAATCTATCAGCTAATTGATACCCATAAGCAAAAAAAAGCAAAAGATAAAGTATTTGCTTCACTGGTGGAGGATGAAGACTCGGTACAGCAGGCTGTTGATCTAACCGCTTTAATGGACGACAAAAGCTTTATTTCAAGGCTTAAGTCAGCGTTAAGCGCTACCTATCGACGGCTTGGAGATGCAGCGCATTTAAAGATTTTGGTTGCTGCGTTGATATCAGTCGTTGGTGGAGTATTTATCAATAACAATTTTTTCCCCGTCGGAGTAATACAATCGTCGCTTATCACTATGGTTGTGTGCTTTGTATTTATCTATCAATGGCTAAAAAAGCGTGAAGAGAAGGCTTTTAATGACGAATTTCCAGATGCACTCAATACCATGTCGGGAGCGATCAGTTCTGGCGAAAGTTTGATGCATTCGGTGATATTTGTTGGAAATAATTTAGATGGCGTTGTTGGGAACGAGTTTAAGCGAATGGGTGAGCGATTGAGGCTAGGTGAGCCACCTGAGTATGTTTTTTACAAGTCATCTGAGCGTTTCCCGTATGCGACTTACTTATTCTTTGTAATCACCATGAATACTAACATTTCACGAGGTGGGCCATTAAAGGATGTGATAAAGAAATTGAATCGGCAGTTGTTTAATACTAGGGCGATAGAAAAGAAAAAATTGGCAATGACTTCTGAGGCGAGAATGTCCGCAAAAATTGTTTCGGCAATCCCTTTTATTTTCTTATTCATGCAAAAATTCACTAACCCAGCAGATTACGAGTTTGTTATGTTCCACTCGTCAGGAAAACCGATTCTGTACTATGTTGTTGCAAGTGTTGCTATAGGGATGCTAGTGATTCGTGGCTTACTGAGCGGGGTAAAGTAATGGATTCACAACTCATTATATTTGCTTCTTTAGTTGCTATCACCGTAGGTGTGATTGGGATGCTCAAAGAAACCATTGCTCCTTTATTAAAACGGCAAAAAGCACGCAAGTTTTCATTATTAGAAAGTAAAAGTGATAACCGTGTCGATAGGTATTTAGATAAGTTATCGAGAATGCTTCCTAGCGCGGTTTCTAATAATAAGGATGAAAATCGCAGTAAGTTTTATGCGGCTGGAATTTATAACTCACGCTTGGCTGACGCATACATGCCAATCAAACTTGCGATACTTGTTGGTGGTGTATTAGCACAGCTACTGGTGTTGTCCGATCTTACTCTATTAAACCAAGTTACGGCTGGTGCATTGTGGGTAATTGTTGTTGTCATAGTTCCTGAAACGATACTGGATCGCCGCGCTAAAGCGTTGCAGCAAAAAATATCCGAACAACTACCTTATGTTATTGATTTAATGTCCGTTTGTGTGCAAACCGGTATGACCATTGAGTCTTCAATGGGCCATTTAGCCAAAGAGATGAAAGGATTTGATCGGGATGTTTCCCAACTATTAACAAAGGTGAATAGTAGGTCGCGAGTTATCGGGTTACCTAGAGCACTCGATGAAATCTACGAAGATGTACCGACTGGCGAAGTCAGAAGTTTTGTTATGACACTAAAGCAAAGTCTTCAGTACGGTAGTTCGATCAGTGACATGTTAGATAACCTTTCTTCGGATATTCGCGAAGTGCGAATGCTTAATCTAGAAGAGAAAATCGGCAAGCTATCGGCAAAAATGTCGGTGCCCCTTATTTTGTTTATTTTAATGCCAGTCGTTATTTTGGTGGCGGCTCCTGGCGTAATGAGGATTGTATTAGGTGTTTAAGAATATACTAAAACTCGCAGTAGTAGCCTTAGTGTTAACGGGGTGTTCATCTGCAAATCAATACAGTAGCGAGCAAATTCGTGAGTCTTTACTTAAGAGTACCGATAATAATGCAGAGTTGATTACTTTTTATAAGCATAAAGTAGAAGAAGATGACTCTACGATTAATCTAGAAAACTTAGCCGAGGCTTATTTAAATTATGGTGATCCTGAATCGGCTCTACATACTTTGGAAAACATTTCCAAGGATGCGGTCACTCCTAAGTCTTTGTACTTAACTTCAAAGTCTTACTTTGAACTAGAGAATTCAGATCAGGCAATAATCTACGCAGAGAAAGCGTATTTTAAAAGCGAGCAAAACGCTGCAATAAGTAATTACTTAGGAGTGGTGTACGCTAGCGAAGGAAACTTTATTACCGCTAAACACTACTTTGAGCTATCAAAACGAGGGAATGGTAGCCGAGTAGAAGCCCAAAATAACTTGGCCGTGTTAGAAATGATAGGGGGGGATTACCACAAAGCTGTTGATCTTTTGTCACCGATTTATCAATCAGAACCAGACGCAAAAGTGAAAACAAATTTACTTATCGCGCTATCGAAAAACGGAGAGTTTGAAAAAGTAAAAAGTATTTTATCTTCTGAATATAGTAGCTCGGAAGTAAAGAGAATGTATAAAACCATGCAAGAACTGGAAATGAAGTTTCAACAGGGCTAAGAAAAATGCGTCGTTCAAACCAAAAAGGCTTTATAGCTTCTCTTGAATTCTGTTTAGGCTTCTTCCTATTGTGGTTGGTATTGATGGCTTGGGTTGAAATCAGCTATATGTCTTTTATTTCGGCAACCAATGACCTCATTATTGCCGAAGCCGCAGGAGACAGCAAAATTCGAGAAGGTGAGTATGGTTCTACTTTTATCGATATTGTAGAAAAGCACACCAGTGGTTGGGAAGGGGTGCTTGATCGATCGAAATACAAGTTATCAATCCAATACTTAGGCTCTGTTTCTGCACTAGAAAGTTACACAGGCCGATGCAGTGGAAGCAGTTCGGTTGCAACATGCGGCAATGCTGCCAACAGTTCTATCGCGGTTTACCATTTAACCTACGATTTTTCGACGATATTTTCCAAGCTGTTTGATGTCACCAGTTTGCTTAAACGTGAAGTCATTGTAATCCAGGAGTATGAAAGAGATGCGTTCGAAATCGATATCTAAGCAGCGAGGCACCTTTGTATTGGAATTTGCCATTATGGGTTTTGTGCTTTGTTTACTGTTTGCGTTTGGTGCTGATATTGTCACTAAAATGTCTTACAAAGGAAAGCTAGATAGGCTTTCATACTCACTGGTGAATGTATTAAAAGAACGCACCCAATTGTATGAGAAAGAGGTTTACGATGTCACAAGTGCTGAAGCGAACTCAATTACTCGAATTGCAAAAAGCTCGTTGACTCGAATGGCTGGAAATGCAGCGAGTAGTAAAGTAGGTGTTGTAGTTGAATCTCTAACTTTCTCGGATATTGGAGAGCCTGGAGAACACCGAACATACGGCTCTGGCTGTGAAATCGGAGGGGGGGATTTAGAAGATCTTTCGGTAGTTACCACATGGGATAGGCAGGCTAGTGTTTACCGAGTGACCGTGTGCTACGACACACCGAATATTTTCGGCAGCCTTTTAGGCCAGAATTATAGTGAAGTGTCCTCTTCATCGGTAATGCTAGGCCGGTAAAGTATTCCTAATTTTTAGTAGATAACAAATACGACTTATTAAGAGAAATAAATATGAAGAAGCAGATAGTGCTCTTTGTGGGGATCGTTGCGCCTGTAATTGGATGGACGAGCCAAATAGATGACGTTGATGCGGTAGAACTACAAGAGAAATGCTATGTAGAAAACGGGGTGACTCACCGTGTTCAAATTGGCGATTCAGTAACAATCAATAACCGACAAGGTGCATTCGAATATATACAATCCGATTCCGATAATAGAACAAACACTCATGTATTAAATTCTGTAAGCCAAGGTTGGAAAGAGTGCGAATCTATTTTAGCTGAAAAAGAAGAGGCGACAGAATCGGAAGTTGATCGTATTAGCATCACTCAATTCGAATTTGATAGCGCTGTTTTATCTGATAGTAGCAAAAAACAACTTAAACAATTTACCGTTCAAATGGGTGACACGGTAGATACCATTTCCATTGTTGGCCATACCGATTCAGAGGGTAGCGATAAATATAATTATCAATTAGGTTTTGAAAGAGCAAAAGCAGTCGCTAACTATTTAGCAGAACATGGGGTAAATAAAAAGCAACTTCAGCTTTCTTCCAGAGGTGAGAAAGAGCCTTTATTGGAAAATAACAGCCCTAAATATAGTGCTAAGAACCGAAGGGTTGAAGTGGAAGTGTTCCGTAATCGCGAAGCGGGTAACAAACCTGAAACAAATTAACTCATCAAGGTAGGAGGCAGATTGTGAAGCAATCTATACAACGACAGCAAGGCCATGCAGCTATGATGTTTATGCTGATGTTCCCGCTGCTTTTGGGTATTTTCGCACTCGGCGTCGATGGCAGTAAGGCTATGCAAGACAAAGCTAGAATCGAAGAAGCTTCTGAAGTCGCTTCGCTGGCTCTAACGGCGCAAAACTCAACGGATGAAGCGGTAAATATTGATACTGCAAATAAATACTTAAAAGCCTATTTACCTAGTGCTGAAACGCAGCCTAACGGTATTGAAAGGCTGGAGTGCGAAGAAAATCCAGCGTGCGACTCAAATGGCGATGAGTTTGTGCAATATACTTTAGCAGCGCAAGTTGAAAATAATACCTGGTTCTCGGCGAATAACGTATTAGGAGAAACTTATACTGCCACAGGAGGCTCGATTGCGAGAAAGATTGTCGAGCAAGAAGAGATTCCGATCGAGCCAATAGATCCACCAATTGATCCACCACCGCCTCCTCCTGGCGACAACCCGCCTATAGATCTAGTATTCGCTTTAGATTTTTCAGTTTCGATGAGGTCTCCTGAAGGGGATGGGATAGCTTGTTTTCCGAATTGTCCAGAGAAAAAGGATCTGCTTAAAGAGCAAGTTGAGAAAATATTGGACTTACTTGAATCAATGGAGCCGAGTGAAGGAGAGCACCGTGTAGGATATTCCTCATTTGCAGGCGTTGGAGCGGCTGTGCCTACTGATGGGGATAGGGCTTGCGGAATGGATCAAACAGGAGGTTACCCAAATGACTATGAGTCGGTTATTAATAAAACTTTCATAGAGAAAGATAGCAGTTATTGTGAGTCTTCTGGTACACCTACTCCTGTTGGAGAACGCATTATGAGCTCTGATTTTAGTAACTTTTTTTCTAACTCTGGAGGGCAAGAAAATCAAACTGGTTCTTATCATAGCGTAATTCGATCTGCTCAGTTAATGAATAGGCTTCCGGCCGGAGAGTCTAGAAGAATCATGGTGATTTTGAGCGATGGTGATGATAACCATCCAAACCAGAATTCTAACTATTCAGAATCTTTGTATTCGGCTGGCCTATGTGAGCATATTAGAGAGCATTTGAACGTTGAAACATATGCGTTTAGGTATGATTACGAGGATGACTGGTATACCTCTAAATCACTAGAAATATGTGTGGGTGATGATAATGTATTTAATGTGAGTACAACTGACGAGTTTTATGAAATCCTCTCGAAGATAATTACTGACGGAGATGAAGTAGTAACACCCCCACCACCTCCTCCTGAGCCTGTAATTGGTGACCGAGAAGAAATTGGTCATTTATTTTAAACCATTGAGTTTTTGTTTTACCACTCAAGCAACTGCGTGCTAGTTGCGCCTTGGGCAGTCGGATTTCCGCTGCCCCTTTTTATATCCGATATTTCAGGCAGCATGATCTCATCTATATATGTCTGCACTGATACAACCCTTTTCTATTGTTGTTATAGCCATTGAGATAATAATATGCGCTTTCCCATTTTCTTTTCATTATTCCTAGCTTTTATTTCAGTAATAAATACAGTACATGCTTCTCCTCTGCCCGCTTACCGATGTGATGTAGAGAGGCATCCCTATTTGTTTTTTGATGACCATGAATTTTGGGGCCAGAACCTTTATCGTGTCTATTCTGGTTATGCATTCTCTCCTTATCCTATCTCAAAAGAAGATCCAACTCGGGTTGATGAAGAAATTTGGCTTCAAAAAATTGATAAAACGGAGAAAGGTGAAGCTCAATACTCTAATGGCAGAATCAAGTTTATAGTCACAAGCGAGCGTGCTTACTTGATGCTAAGTGATGGAATAGAGTACCTATGCCACCCTACTGGTGATTAATTTATGATTAATAAATTAATAGTCATACCGCTATATATAAACTAATGTTTTCCCGATCTATTTAATCTAAACCGATAAAACTTTGGAAGCTCACTCTCATTTGGCTTTAGTTCGCTTTGTTAGCCTGTAAGTGCATTATATGAAGTGAGGATAAGATGAAAGAAGTCAAATTAAAGGTCCGAGGTTTAAGAGCCGGGGAAGAAGTTCTTATTAATCCGGAGCGCGGGTTTAGATTAGAACTGGTCGCGAATGCAAGTGACCTTACTCAACCTTGGCAGAGATATTTTGTTTTGGATGAGTTACCGGAAAAAATAGATTTACTACGACAGTATGGTGGCACTGTTATTCAAACCTACATATATTTGTCGGAGTATTATGACAGAGATATACCTGCTCATGCGATCAGTAATATAAATTTGCTTCTTGATTGCTATCGCGCTGCTGGGGTTAAGGCCTTACTACGTTTTGCGTACGACAAAGGAATGACTGCAAGTGAAGGTGGCATGCTTCCATATAAAGTTCAGGACGTGCAAAGGCACATAAAGCAACTGAGTAGCGTATTTGAGCGAAACAAGGATGTTATCTTCCAATTTCAATCAGCGTTTATTGGCGCTTGGGGCGAATGGCACCACTCTTATTACAAGCACGAGACGTACCCTGAAGCCGTAAGTGCGATGATGAATACTTTCTTCGATTACATACCGAAAGATTTTCAAATAACCTTTAGGCACTATGCGTACAAAGCAATGTGTGATTTTACGCCAGAACGTTATACTCGGGCTGGTTTTCACAATGGGTTTTTTACCTTAGATTTGCATGAAGGTGCTGGGGGAAATGATTGGACAGAGAATAGCCAAGACGATCTAAAAGTAATGGAGGAGGGCGTATACACCCATGTAGACGGTGAAATGCCATACTTCGGAGAAGGGAATCATTGGAATTTGAATTTTTTGTTAGATGGCTATGACGTATTTAGGCGTTTACTCAGGCACAACTATGGGGCGTTTAGTCTTTCACATAACCGCACATACAATGTTGAAAGTTGGAAAGGGAAATTTGTCTCCCGTGAGCAAATGATCGAGCAAGAAACGTTATTGTTTGACGAAGACTATTTCAAAAATACTGGTGGAAGTATCGTCCACAGAAACTGCTACGACATTATTCAAGATCACTTAGGGTACCGCTATCGTTTACTAGAAATTAACCTGAAATCCGATGAAACAACCCAACTTTCTATCGACTTCTCTATTCAAAATGATGGTATATCCGGTGTAAGTAAAAGTCGTCGAGTGTATACCTGTATTCTTGATGCAAACAACCTACCTGTTTCGCAGAGCTTAGTGTTCAGTGGTGAAGAGTCATTTGATTTGAAACAGCTTGAATGGCGAGGCGTTGGAATACAACTCACATCGAATCATGACATTTCCAATCTAAAGAGTGGAGCATATCGAATTGGTATTTATATGCCAGATGAACACGATAAATTTGAATCAAACACAAATGCTATTCGTTTAGCGAACAACATTGAATGGAGTGTGCTAAAAGGTATCAATGTGATTAAAGGCTATGAGCTGAAAATATAAAAGCTAGACTATAACGGTTGGATTCATTTAAGCCCCTCAGTTGAGGGGCTTAAACATTTAAAGGGAGAAAATTCAGTCTCACTTCTTGGTGAGTATGGATTGTTTAGCTAAAGCGAGGGCGCAATCGTGCCGCAAAGTTCTGAGGGGACTTTGTCCTCAACTCGAACAGTAGAATTACTGCAGCAGCAAAGATTGGCAAATGGCCTTCTATCTCATGCGCACCGTGGATTACCGCTGTTGTCACAAATGCGAAAGTTAGCATGATCATAGTTAGGCGACTGGCTAAGCCAAACATCAGGAAAAGCCCTAAAACGAGCTCACATAACCCAACAAACCAAACAAAGTGTAGGTCGGTTACTTCAGCTAATCCGATAGAAGGAAAAAAGTTGTAAAACGGAAACATTTCGACAAAGACCAGAGCCAAGCCCGGGTATGCAATCTTCTCAGTGTAAGCTAACACAACGAGTTGTAGGCCAATGCCAATTCTCAGTACGGTGACGGCTGTGTGCCATGTTTTGTTCGTCGCTAACTTGTAGTGCGCCGCTAGCTTACTATCAAATACGGAGATATGGTGCCCGGTCATTATCATAAAGATACCAATCGCAACAAACTCAAACACATAGTTTACTGATATCGCAAAAGGTATAAGCACGACCATAGCGACTGTCGTGATCAGTATGAAAAAGCCTGATAGCCCTATGCTCACTGTGGCCGATAGTACGATTAAAGATTGTAGTAATACGCCCAAAGACAGGTATTCAGTGGGAAGGTTTATGTTGGGGGCAACAAACCCACCTCTAATAAGCATAAGTAAGAAAAACAGAATGGTTAACGTCGAGAAATAGCGCATGTAAATTGTACGGGGAATTAAGACTTTTCCAGCGACTACGATACCGCCACTAAATTTTGTGATAAGTAGCCCCGCAATAGCGAAGATCATTACAAATAGAGTGATCGCGGCGTAAATTGTATCGGGCACGAAGCTAACTTGCTTCATTTCATCAGTAGAGACAAACCACTGAACATGAGCAAAAGCGCTGTTAGGTATAAGCGCGCAGCATGTTGCAAGGCGACTTGCCCATTTATAGTTTATGTTTGAAAGATACTGAGTATTCATCATTTATAGCCTTTAAAAACAAAAGTAACTGTTCTCGCTGATGCGGCATTAATCTAAGTGGGCGCACATCAGTGTGTGATAAGGGGTAGCTGTATGGGTTTTTGTAGAAGTCCAGAACCTGAGCCAACGAATCGAAACGACCGTCGTGCATAAACCTTGGACTGTCTTTTAGATTTCGAAGCGATGGCACTTTAAAAGCTCCAGAGAGATCGCTGCCCGTCAAACGTACATATTGGTAATTGGCGCAATCCTGACTTTGTTCCCATAAATCGCAGCGATATCTGGACTGTTGATACTGTTGTGCGCCGAGAAGTCGGTCATTGGATGCACTAGAACCAGTGCCGATCGCGTAGAATCCTTCACTTGTGAAGCGAGAACCGTTGTGACAATCGATACAGCCCGTTTTATTAGAGTCTAAAAACAGTTTTAGACCTTGAATCTCGTCTTCTGACATGAGGAGAGTGTCTACCGAATCGTGGGATAAAAGTTGGTAGCCGAATTCATCGAACCTTGTCCAGTAGTGGTTTAGTGTTTCAACGTAGGACGCAATAATCTTCCCAATCTCAACGAATTGTTTTTGAGTGTCTAATGTTGTTGAACAAAAAGACAAAGCGTTAGAGTAGTCGTTTGAATATTTGCTACATACTATTTGAACCGCATTGCTTGCTGATAAACCATGTTCATTCTTTAGAGCTTCAAGAATTTGTGCCCATAGTGAATCCGCGCGTCCGTTCCAAAAAAACCACGATTGTTCCGATACTCCTCTTATGCTCATTGCTCGGTGTGGACCCGCTGGCGTAATTTCCTTGGTCATATTATTTATGTCGTGGAAATTAGCTTCAGGGGTATGGCAAGTCGCACAGCTAACGGTTAAGGAAGCACTCAGCTCCTCGTCATTAAATAGCTTTTCCCCCAGCCTCACGGTTTCTTTTTTGGGCGCCGACGTATCTGGAACGCGCAGAACGGTATCCAGTAGCAGCGACTCGATTTTGGCTATTTCAGAATCAGTAAACGAATCACTGAGTGGGCTGCCTAATGGACTTTGGTGATGCTTGAAAATGTAAGCAAACGCACTAGCTAGCGTCAAAAGTAAAAGTAGCAATTTCTTCATTGTCGGACTTAATTCTTACTTTCCAGATACCTGGCATGTTAAAAAATAAGCCGTCAATGGCACAGTGAGAATCATCGATCCTTGAAAGCACAGGATTTGTCGGTAATCCGTGTGCATGACTTGGCATATAGCCAGAAACTGTGAGTAACGAACAGTCTTCTGTTATTGGAAATTGAGCTGAAAAGAACACATTTGTGTTTACAGAGTGAATGCCGCTTTCTTCAATCGGCATTGCGCTCATTACAGTATGTGAGAACAGCAGGGTCGCGAATACGAAATATCGAACCATTAGTTTTGAACTCGTGTTGAAATAAAGTACTGATATTATTGTCAGGTTTTTACGGTTTTCAATTTGATCGGTGTTGTTTCACAATTTAATCATCGCTGGTGCAAAATAAGTGTTAGAGAAAATATTCCGAAGAACCTATGGAGGATATTATGGGAGGCTTTGATGAGTGCTGCATTTATATAAAAGGAGGCCTAAAGGATTACGGATAACCACTAAATACTCTCTGTGTCATTTTTTATAGCATGGTTTTACGTTTGTGTAGGATCGTAATTGTTATGAATGAATTTTTGGATAGATACTCGAAGGCAATTGTTTATAAACCTATGTTTGGTGGCTATGGTTGTTTTATCAACAAAAGAATGTTTGGCTTAATAGTTGATGGTGAATTTCATATTCGTTCTAGTGATAAGAATATGAAAAACTATCATAGTTTAGGGTGGGAGCAGCATACCTATACTAAAAAGGGAGGACATATTGCCCGGACTCGTTACTTTCGTGTGCCGGATGCAGACATGCAAAAGACGGAAAAATTATCGGCGCTCATTAATGGTGCGCTTAAACTAGATAATCGAGAGATAGGGCGGTATATAACAAATAAAAAGGTTAGGAACTTGAGTGACTTTGTGTCATCTAGGAAAAACGCGCATATATTTAAGAGTCCTACAGCGCACTAAACGGCATCTATCGCTTGGTACCCATCAGTTATTGGCTACCAAGCGATATTGCTTTAACTCGTAGAAAGTTAAATAGTTCTAATCTTCCAGCGCTCTAGCGCCATGTCGATGAGTGAGGAATACGTCTGGTAGGTTGTGTCACAAGTTTGTCTTCTAGGTACCTTACAAGATGAAAGGGAGTTAACGGACTTTCGAAGGATGGGATGGACTAAGGCGTAAGAGTCTGCGCTTTCTTCGCTGACATAGTCACATAGTTTTATCAGCTCCTTCAGCTGATTAATGGGAATTTTGACGTTTTCTGGGTCGGTTTTGATATTTTGCTTAAGGATTTGCTTGATTCTTCGATGATTTGAAAGAAAGCGAGATTGGGAGAACGAGCTTGGTTTGAGTTTAACAAGAAATTTTAAGAACAATTGCCCATCGACTGATTTATACAGTTCATAGCCATACGTACCCACCTCGCTGGTTCCTATATTTAATCTATGTCTTACCGAAGGATAAGAGGCGAGAATCGAAATCGACGAGTCGATGATTTTTCTAATGAACACCTCCGGGGACTCGAGCGATGGAGATAACACACTGCCGCCTTCTCCCAGCACACCAAACATGTACTGCAATTGTTGAATGGGAAACCTGATTTGATTGTGTGTTTGGGAGAGATAAGAAAGTAACTCATACGTTCTTTTAGTGTAGTAGCCACTCAATCCCATCAGAGTTTCGTTGTCTAGCAACACTCGATCTTGGCCAGTATAATTTAGGCTAAATAGTTTTTTTGAAGTGCTGTTTAATTCAACCATCAATGCCCTCTCGTTGTAACTTACCCAAGAGAAGAGGTATTCAAAGGTATAGTTGCCACCGTTATCAAGGATGCCGACTTTGAGATTTCTCATTATGTTGACCGGTGTCTTCAGCAAAGAGTGCAAGTACGTTTTTTGATAGCAGGATAAAAACTTTTCTATTTCTTCTGAACTAAAGGTTAGTCGTATGACTTTGGATGTATCATGTAGGTTGGGATACAGCCAGTTTGATTTAGTAATGATCATCGCAATGATATCAGCGACTTGACTAGGTATATTTAGGCTTGAAAAGATGAGAGGTGATGGTTTGATATGTCTTCGATTTATCAATTTATCATAATTTGTTGATAGCATTCCTTGGTACCCACTACAGAAACAGTGACAAAATGCTACTTATCTTTTTACGCAACGTAACTAGTGGTTTCCCGAAGTCTATAGCTTTTATAGATATTGTTTCAAAGAACCTTTACTTATCAATACCCTGTAATAAACTAATTTTTAACACTATTAAGATAGGTAGTCTTCGTGAGCTCTTCTTTTATTCGCATTATTCTAACTATTGTCTTGTGTACTTTGTTCACGAAAACTCATGCGTCCCTAAGTCAAACCACAGAATCCAAGCCAATTAAAGTTGGAGTCCTCGCAGTAAGGGGAGAGGCCAAAGCGTTGTCGGACTGGGGGCCGACTATTGATTGGTTTAACACTCAACAACCAGAAGTTTCATTTGAACTTGTTCCTCTTAACTTACCTGAAGTGCAAGCGGCGGTGGAGGCTCAGGATATTGATTATCTGATAACCAATGCCGCTCAGTCGGTGTTTTTGAGCCGTAAATACTCTGCCTCTTGGCTCGCTACTTTAAAAAGCCAGCGGGCAAATGGCTCTCTTTATGCAACGGGCGGGGCTTTGGTTGTTTTACAAGAGTCGCTATTCGAAGATTTGGGTGACTTGCAGGGGAAAATTATTTCATTAATGAATGTCAAGCAAGTCGGGGGGCATACTCTGTTTCGCCAAAAGTTCAGTCAAATAGGAATAGATGCAGACACATACTTCGATCAAATAATATCGCCAGGATACCCAGCTGACTTAGGGCTATATATGCTCAAGTTTGGAGTAGTGGATGCTGCCATCGTACCCGTATGTTTAATGGAAGAAATGGATGAAGAAGGGTTTATCGATATCGATGAGTTTCGCGTATTGGAAGCAAAAACATACGCAGGATTTCCATGCAGTATCTCAACGAAACTTTACCCGAATTGGAGTTTCGTTAGGATGCCTTGGACAGATGAAGATATTTCAAAAAAATTAACTCAGAATCTATTGGCAATAGAGAAAGGCTCTCCGGTAGCTCTGGCGTCGGGGTCTCATGGTTGGTCAATTCCATTGAGCCAAAAAGATGTTGAAGATGTGCTTTTTGACTTGGAGATTCACCCATACCACGAAGAGTGGTGGGAGGCCGCTTACGATTGGTTTAGAAGAGAATGGGAGCTCCTTTCGACTATTATCTTGATGCTCGTTCTATTTGTTGGCTATAGCATTATTAGAGAAGTTTTATATGTAAGAAGTCGAAATCAGTTGATACGAACTCAAGAGGCGCTGACAAAGAAAAATGCTCAGTTAGCAAGGCAAGAAAAACTGCTCTCCGTCAGTGAACTGGGCTCTAATATTGCGCATGAGATTAATCAGCCCCTTACTGCGATTAGTAACTTTAGCCAGTTGGGAGAATTAAAGTTATCTGCCCCAAGTGCTGATGAGTCAATTAAAGCCCTTTTCTCTAAAATTCACTCGCAAGCAGAGCATGCTGGGAGAGTGGTCAGTATGCTCAGGTCAAAGATCAAGAAAGAAGACCTGCAATTGGAAGAAATCGACGTCGCCACTTTCATTGATGAAGTGATGGCGTATGTGCTGATGCATCAACAGCAAACTGTAGTGCAGATCAGGCTAGAGAAGCAACTGCCTGTGTCTAACGGTATATTCGACCCAATCGGGGTTCAACAAGTTGTTGTCAATTTGGTTAAAAATGCCATTGAATCATGCACAGAGAAGCGATCAACATATACGGATTACCGGCCCATAGTTACGGTTATATGCGAAACCGACGAGCATAACATTCGGCTTTGGGTAAGGGATAACGGCCTCGGCTTAGCCAGTGAACAACATGGTATGCCGGAGATATTTACTTCTACTAAGGAAGGAGGCATGGGGCTTGGACTATCTATATGTACGGATATTGTAGAAAGGCATGGCGGAAAATTTACGTTGAAGAACAACACCAAAGCTGAAGGTTGTTGTGGGTATGTAGAGCTACCGCGAGTTCCTGAAGTATCTCAGAAATAAAAACACCCCCAATAGGGGGTGTTTTTTTGTTTGTTAGTTGATTCTATCCCACGCTTGCTGCCAATGAGAACCTACACCTGGTTCAAATGCATTAGAGCCTTCATTCCACTGCTGACAGAAGCCAGAGTTAGGGAAAGATTTACATTGGTATACACCGTTATCTGAAGCTAGAACTTTAGTACCCTCTGTATAGCTAGATAGGCCATCAGGGAAAACGAAATCGTATTCCTCAGAAGGTGGTGGCGTTGTATCTTCTTCGTTTAAATGGAAATCTAAAGTTTCTTGGGAGATAACATTGTTATCCGCATCTTTAATCACCTGAACTAACATGTGATGTCCTGGTTCAGATTTTGAGAGTTCTAGCGTAATTGGGTGACTTGTACCATCGGCAAGTAGGCCAGACCAATTTGCCAGAGCTTCTCTACCGTGGTTGTAAACCGTCAGCTCACTCTTTAAATCACCTTCTGCCGTTAAGTTCAAATCTAGAGATACCGCACCCCCGCCGATCTCGTAGTGACTTTCTAGTCCATCGATGTAAAGAACGGGATCTGGCATTGGCGGTGTTACTAAATCATAGCCAATTTCTACACTATTAATGTCAGACGAAGAGTAAATCGGGTTAGTACCATAGGCTGGAGTGAACTCGCCTTCGTTGTATTGACCTGCTTTAATATCAGATTGCTCTGCATTGATTTTAGTTGCTAGGTTATGTGACCATTTTTTTGCATCTGTATTTGATTCATCGATCGTGAGCTCAGTACGATAGCCCACGTTCTCTCCTGCATTATCGAATACACGCGTATAAACAGTATCCCCAACATTGAGGTCTTGAGTTGCATAAATAGTCCCTACATTTTCCCAACCAGGTAGAGTAGGAGTGTCGTCATCAAAGTTTACGTCGATCACGTTGTAAAAGGCTTTGTCGGTATCGCCAACATCCCATACAGCCAGAATAACATGATATCCCTCTCTTTCCGGAACGTCACATTGATGAACAACACGCATAGGAGGTTGAACCATGCCACCATCAATTACACAGAATGGCGTTAGATCGAACGATGAGCGAGCTAGAACTCCGTTCGGGTTCCAGTTAGGCTGAGTAATGTAGTATTTCCAGTCTCTTGTTACATGGTTTACGGTGAAAGTCCATTCAAAGTTTTGAATGCCCGCTGTTATTGGACGTTTAACCCAGCGGTCTGCAGTTTGCTCGTTTAAGTTTGAAAAACGCTCAAGGCCTGCACCGGCGATTTCACCATCTTTGGGACCTAATTCGGGAAACCCCTCTTCTCCCTCAAGGCTGTGAGGTTCATATTGAGCGTCGCCGCAATTAGTATTTTTCTCCCCAGTATCAGGTGCTGGGAAACTACATAAGGCACCTCGCGATGCTGCAACACCTTCTTCTACTTCAGAAACATAGCCGTGCGCAACTACATTCGAAGAAAACCCTATAATTGCAAGGGCTAGGGTGCTTTTAATTAATTGTGAGCTATTGTTTGTCATAAGGAACTCTATATTCGTAGTGTTTATCTTTAATTAATATGGACTTTAATTTTCTGAACAAGGCTGTTGTTCGGGAGCTACTATAAATTCAATAATTGAAATTGGAAGTGTAAATATATTTATTAATATAAAACTTACTTATTGTCTTATATCTTCACTTTATGGTTGTATAATGAAAGTATGATTTATTTCTGTATGATTTAAATTGTGCGGTAAACCACTATTTATTATCTTATATATTTCAGGCTTAATTGCTGTGTCTTAGCATTGACTAGGTGCCAACCTTAGCTTTGACGTCCCGGAATAATACCTTATTGTCTACTTGACTCCTGTAGACCGTTAGCCCCTAGCACTTAATGCCTTTCGTGTTGGGGGTTTTTTTTATTCTCGTTTTAAATTGGTCACTATTATATTTTGATCAGCAATTTTTCATTCAATAGTTACCCTTTCATTATGAATTTATAGTTATGCGTTGCTAGATTTTTCGCGCTGCTTTTATCTCTGGGGAGAAATTAGGTTCAACTCATATAAAAGTAAGGAAAATACTATTTAGGAATGGAAATATGAAAGTTAAAGGCTTTTCAGCACTGTGTTTATCGCTCGCTACGTTAGTAGGGTGCGATGATGATAGTGGAGGTGTAACTACCCCCCCTCCAACTCAACCTCAGAAAGAACTAATCGAACTGCAAATATCCCCTGTCACGGAAACTACCAGAAGTGCATCTGAAGGGGTATTAATTCAACCCGACTCCACAGTAAATTTTGTCGCGATAGGAACATACAGCGACAACCAACAGGAAGTGCTAACTGATAAAGTAAATTGGAACACAACTTCAGACGAACAACAGATATCGCTTGATCAATCTGGTTTCGCAACTGGCGAAGCTACTGGTTCGACTGGGGTTCTAGCGAGCCTTGATGGCGTAAAAAGTAACGAATTGCACGTCACTGTTGGTGACGAATCTGTGACTAAGGTTCAGATCACTGAAAGTAATAAAACTCTCCCTGTAGGCGGCAAGCATAAACTGACAGTGATGGGGCAGTTCTCTGATGGCAGCTCCCTTCCTCTCGACCCTCAACGGATACAATGGCAATCAACTTCACCAAGCATCGTAGCTGTTGATTCTTCGGGCGTGATAACTCAAAGGGAAGAAGGAGCTTCAACTATTGAAGCGATGTACCATGAATTCGTGACAAAATCTGAAGTTATCGGTGTAGAAGCTGATTTAGAGTCGATTCAAATTGTTCCAGGTGAGGTGTTGTTGCCTCAAGGGTGGACGACTCAATTGTACGCGTTAGCTATTTATGACTCTCAAACATACGTTGATATCACTGAGCTCGCAAATTGGGAGTCCGCAAACCAAGAAGTGCTCACTCTAACAGATGAAGCCGGCGAAGTATTGGCTCAGTCTGCTGGAGAATCCTCCATTTTTGCATCTTGGCAAGGTGTTAAAGGCAGCACGGTTGTAACTGTGGAAAGCGCAATGCTCGAACGTATCATGCTCACCCCAGCTACGACAAATATGAGACTAGGTGGGAGCTTAGATTTCACTGCCATGGGCATTTATAGCAACGGCGGCGTAGTTGATTTAACTAGCTCGGTCTCTTGGGCTAGCTCTGATTCAGAAGTGACCTACGATGGTAAGGGAGGCGTCATATCAACAGGTGTAATGCCATCAGCTAACCCGGTTGAAATCACGGTGAATGAGCCAGACAGTAAAGTATCTGCAACCGCAAAGTTAACAATCGCTGACATTGAGATCTCTTCAATTATTGTGCAGAACGCAGATATTGAGTTAGGTATTGGCGAAAAAGCGGATGTTGTGATTACTGCTGTTTACGATGATGGTTCAACTGAATCAATTACTTCTGGGGCCCACTTTACATTTAGTGACACCGATGTCGTCAGTGAAATTGGTGGTGAAGTTACCGCAGTAAAAGAAGGCAGTACAAACTTTACGGTTGAATTCCTCGGTGCGCAGGCGAGTGGAACAATCACAGTTTCAGATCGTAGCTTAGTATCAATTGAAGTGACGCCAAAACAATCAGAAGTTATCAAGGGGCATGTTCAAGCATTTCACGCTATAGGTATTTATGACAACAACTCTACAAGAGACTTAACAGACGAAGTTGTTTGGATTTCGAGTGCTCCAGAATTTGTTTTTGATCCTTTACATCCGGGTAACGCAGCGAGTGATGTTGCGATAGCTGATGTTTCAGTTAGTGCTGAAATTGATAACATTACAAGCGCCTCAGTGGCGGTTACTGTCATTGATGCGGGTGAGTTGGTCGATGTTTTAGGGTATGTAAAGGATTCTTCAATTTATGTAGATCAAACGACTCAGTTGGTTGCGACTGCCGTTTATGAAGGTGGCGCGACTGAAGATATCACCAGTGACGTTGTTTGGACCGCAGATAACGATAAAGTTAACATCACCTCAGACGGTTGGGTCTCGGCTAAATCTGCGGGAGAGGAAAGTATCTCTGGCTTATACAGTACTCTCGCAATTGGGCCAATTGAAGTCACTATTGATGAAAGCTTAAGTGATACTTTAGTTGCTATTGTTTCAACGATCGAAAAAAACGTTTTATACCTAACGGAAGAAACAAACGCGACTGCTCTAGCTATTTATGCCAATGGCCACGTGTCACAGATTGTACCAGAATGGGAAGTGGTCAACACTGATGTTGCAAGTGTTGATACGAACGGCAAGGTTACAGCCCTAGCTGAGGGAACAACGGATCTAACAGCAAAATACAACGGAAAACAGCACACTATTCAAGTAACAGTTATAAAACCAGAAGTGATTCGTACTTTTATGACAAGCAATGGCAATCCTAACAATCAACTTCCAATTGACGATGGTTCGGGGTTACCTGTGCTTGATGCCGAGCAGTATCAGCATCAGATGTTATATGTTTGGCAAGAGCACGCTGATGGGCGTAAGGAAAGACTATTTAATGAGCAAAGCGTTGACTACCACTTGTCTTACGTGCCAGGTGGTTTTCGAACCAAGGAGAGTGTTATTTTCCCAAACAGTACAGGGCGATACCCTGTTACGGTAAATGTTACGACCACCGATACTAAACCGGATACGGTGGCCTCGTTTGAGATATTGTTGGATATAAAATCGACAACGTTACCAAGCTATAGTCTTCCACTAGAAGGCGCGCAAGGGCAACACTACTTCTATCCAGCAACAACAGAACAGGCAAACCGTGTCGGTGCTGAGTACGAGGGTAGCTACCGCTATTTCATTGAGGGTTCTCCAGTCGAATTCGCATTATTCAGTCGTTCTCAGTCTCAAGAGTATTGTTATGCGATGGGGTATACAAGCGTGACTCCTGGTGATGGTGAAGGAGGCGGGGACGCTATGCCACTTAACGTTCAATCACTAGATGGTTTCTTTAAGCTTGATAAGTCGCAATGGCAAGATGATATTGAGGTCGATGATACAGATGGAATGCCTGTATGGGGCAGCACAGGTAGCGACCGCTTTGCATACAACCCATGGACGGAGAAAGCCGGATCTGTCGAGGATGATATGCCAAGACTGGCAATCTGCTATTCAGGTTGGTCTAGCACTTGGTATTAATAGTAAAAGCCTACCTTTATGGGTAGGCTTTATAATTTAAAGAGGTATTTATCACTAATTCATCAATACTTTAGATGTTGTTGTGAGCATCTTAATTGGACTGAACTTTCCATCCAAATGAGGCTCATCTCAATGAAACATTTTAAACTCAACAAAACTGCGACCGCTATTTTTGTGGCTAGTTCACTAGCCGTCACCCCACTTATTAGTACTTCGGTTCACTCTGCACCTTGGGAAACAGGCCAAGGATTAACTTATGAGAAAGTCGATGCATCAAAAAACACCTTTAATACCTATCGAAGTGATGCGTCGAAACCTAAAGTGTCGGCTTACCTGTCTAACTGGACGCATTTTCAGCAAGGCTATGAACCGTCAATTGAAGCGCTTTCAAAATACGATACTGTAATCCTTTCTTTCTTTGGATTATGTGGAACCGAAATCGGCGACCCTTCAATTACAAGTTCAGTGATAGCGTTGGAGAACGAATGTGATGCAAATGGAGGTAAAAAGTTTGAATTGATGACAACTGATTCATTTGCTGATCTGCGTAAAGCATTCCCAAGTGCGGGCATAGATGGTGACTGGGATGGTAAATGGATGAGCGATGACGATGGTGGTCTATTTGGTGTAATGAAAAAGCTTGCTGCGGAAACCGATACCAAGATTGCAATTTCTATTTTTGGTTGGTCTTTATCTAACATCGCATCAGATGCGGTGAAACCAGAAAATCGCCACATTTTAATCGATAGCTTAATTGAGTTCGTGACAGCATACCCTTTTGTTAGCCAGCTCGATATAGATTGGGAATATCCAGGTATTCTGGGGGCTCCTGAGAACGTATTTGATCCTGAAAATGATGCGCGTAACTACGGTGAGTTTGTTGCAGAGCTGAAACAAGCTCTTGTCGCTAAGGGGCGAGATGATGTGAGAATTGGCATTGCCTCTGGGGCGCCACAAGACAAAATTGATGCGGCAGAGTTAAAGAGCTTAGTTGATTCTGGCGTGGATACAATTCACCTAATGACTTACGACTTCTTTGGTGAGACATGGGCAGAACAACTTACGCACCATACCAACTTGATGAAAAACGAAAACAGTGATTGGTCTTCAGATACTTCAATTCAATATATGATCAACGAACTCGGCGTTAATCCTCAAAATATACAAATAGGCTATGCCAACTACAGTCGAAATGCGACAAAAGCTGAAATTGAGTCTCATAGCCCTCTAAAAGGGAACTTTACGAGAGGCAATGGCATTGTCGTGGGTACGTTTGAGGGGGCTGTGACAGCTATCAATGATGTATTTACCAATTATACTCGCGCAGACGAAACAGGTCTTAACCCTATTAATGGCTATAAACTATTCACCGATGCCCAAGCTAATGCCGACTATTTATATCGAGATGAAGGTGGCATATTCAAAACACTGGATACGCCAAGAACCGTGTATGCAAAATCTCAATATGTACAAAAACATAACTTAGGTGGCATTTTCACTTGGATGGCAGACCAAGATGAAGGCTTAATGCTTAACGCCGCGAGAGAGGGTTTGGGCTACGAAGTTGAAACATCAGTGATTAATATGGAAAACATTATTAATACTTGTGGTGACAACATTACGCCTGAAGAGTGTGCAGAGCTGACACACATTTATGATGATGGAGCCTCTCTTCCAAGCGTTGAAGCAGGGGGGAACGTTGAAGTCGAATGGGAAGAAGGAAAACAGTATTCTTTGAGTGGAGCTGTTACTAACGCCAGTGAAATTGAAGCGACGAAATGGTCAGTCTGGCAAATTCAAGGAGAAGGTGTAACGCATAGCGACATCGTTATAGATGATAGTTCTAGCCTTGAAACCTATTTTTCAATCGCTGCGGAGCAACCGATTGAGCATAGCCTAGAAATTGTCTTTAAACTGAGCGCTCAATTGGCTGATGGTAAAGTTGTACAAGATTTTATGACGTACACGGTAAAACCTATTTCTGAACCAGTGAATGTGTCGATTGAGTCCATTGATTTTCCTTCGGAATATTATATTGCTGAAGGTAATGATCTCTCGTTAACAGCAAATATTAAAAACCCAGATAATAGCTATGTCGAGTTTGACTGGGAAACGAATGAGGGGGTTAAGTTTGTCGATAATTCATCGAACCCGGCTGACATTGACCTTTCTAGTCTGGTGAACAAGCCAGAGTATGATGTTGAGTTTTCGATTGCGGTATCAGACGGTGAAAGTGTTCTAGCTACAGCAACAGATACCTTACGAGTTATTGGTGACCCAAATAGTAATGAACCGCCGAAAGCAGCGATCGAGTTGCAAACAGAAAACCCAGTAGTGGGGACCGCCGTTCTACTAGGTTCTGCCTCAACGGATGAACTTGAAGAAGAGCTTTCACAGAACTGGGAAGTGACGCTAAACGGCTCACCAGTAGTCTCGAGATTTGATGGCAGTGATTACAGCTTTATGCCGCAAGAAGCAGGAGAGTACGAGGTTTCTCTTACTGTGACCGATGTGTTTGACGAAACCAGCACTGATACTTTGCTTGTCGCAGTCAAGGAAAAACCGAGTACGGAAGCTGACTACATCTATCCAGATGGTTTCGGTAACTATCAAGATGGAACTACCGTAGAGTTTGTTGGTGATGGTATTTATCAATGTTTTGGAGCTTGGTCTGCAAACTGTAACGATGAAGCCTTTTTACCTGGGATCGCAGCTGACCCATCTTGGGTAGATCTTCAATGGAAAAAAATAAAATAACGCTGTAGCTGCAAAAGCCCGGCCATAGAGCCGGGCTTTTTAATGTTTCTTGCGTGGGTGTGTTTTCACTAGTATCAATTTTGAATATTACGGGGTACAAATTTCAAAACTCACTTTCCAAAGCGAGTAAAGGTTATATGTGCTTGGATTTCTCTTCGTAGCAGGTCACAAAAGGAGTTGCGTAAAGCTATTAGATTTAAATCTCCTTTAGTGAAACTAGGAGTTAGAAATGAAAAAATTACTACTTACCTTATCGATTATTTCAGCAACGGCTTCTGCCAACAATGTAGTCCCATGGGATTTTGTGGTACAAAACAGCTCATCTTCGCCGGTGAACTTTTCGGAGTATCAAGAGCAGAATTGCTGGTTACCCACAGCCGCCGACAACCCAACTCAAGCACCACCATTCGCAACTTCTGTGCTCCTTTCGTATATTGATAACCAAAACATTACAGGCTGCTCGGAAGAAGAAGGGCCTAGATACATGACATTCGATGGCTCTTGGCTTAGTGACTCATTTTCAATCAGGCTGGAATATCAGCCTCCGAATCTGTGTAGTCAGACACTCATTGTAAATGGACAGCACGATTTCCAATCTTTTCAGTGTGATATATCCAACCCAGCAGAAAGATTAACCTCTGGTATAGCTATCGGAAGTACTATTAAGTTAATCCCACCGGAAAAGAGCTTAGAACGTTTAGATTAATAAAATGCCCAACCTTTTGGTTGGGCACTATCCTTCATCGCTTAGTACTTGATTTATGAGCTTTTGATGTTGAATGTTTAAAGCTTCTTCCTTTTGCTCTATCAAACGCCATTCATTTTGGAAGGTGCCAGAGACTTCTTTATAACAAAGCGGGCAGCATTCATGCTTGGTATAGAAATGAGACTTTGGCGTTTGTAGAAAATAAGACTTGTGCTTTTTACAATAAATTTTAAGTTGGGTTCGACTGTTACGGTATAAGGCTTGTTGGTAGCCGTATTTATCTCCCCACCTTAATGTGGCTTTATGTAAAAACTCCTTTTGTGTGAGTTTTGGATACGCCATAGTAATTGGTTCTTAATACGCTTGCTTTAACTCGGATTTTTGGTAGCTCAAGACTTGACCACCATTTCTATACGATAAGATGGATATGGTATTTTCATCTTCGAATAGCCTTATGTTTGAATTTAGCTTCGAGGACTTCCTAGCAACGCTTGTTTTCTTTCTTGCAATAGGGAGTTTTCTCGCATTACCTTTCTTTTCCTTGTATAGGTATCTAGTATCATCTGCTCTGAAGATGTCAGTATCATGAGTTTCATTCGTAAACCTACCTGTGGTTTTTATTTCAGCATTTAAATAGTTCTCATCTTTTGACTCTTTGACTCTTGTGAGCAGTGCATAAATACCACCGTCGATATATGTTTCTATGTCTACTTCGGCACTGTAGTTGCTATCCAGATCCTCTACTGTATAACTGGAAGAATAAATGTTTTCTCCCTGGTCCTTTAATTCAAAGTAGTAGTAGGAGCCTAAATTAAATGACATTAAAGAAGCACCTACTAGAGTGAATACAATTTTACGCATTATTCAATTCCTCTTTGAACAGATGAATAGCCATGTTTGCAGTATTATTCTCTTTAGTTTTGTATAGTTTGTTGACTATTTGGCCATCCAACTTAATTATTGATATCGATATATTATCTTTGTGAATGTAAAGAAAGGCATGTCGGATTTTATTTAGTAGTGCTTTGTCTTTCTCAAGCTCTTCCCCCGAGATGATATAATCAGAGTGTATAGTCAGCTTTCCACTTTTATATGTTTTCAGCGAGGACAGTAGAGCACTGTCCTCTGAGTAATCGAGCCATGTGAAAGCGGTATTTATTGTAAATACAACTATGAGAGTCATCACTGCGTGCCACTTCCAACTCTTTATGTATGGAATTAGCTTAGCCGAAGATAAACCGAAACTTTCGTCTTCAGCTACCCGAGGTAGAGGATTTTTACTGAATGATTCATCTACATCATTATTAGTAATGCAATCAATATTTAGTAAGTATCCTTTTCCACTGACAGTCTTTATATATTTCTGTGTTCGACCTGTGTCGCCTAAATATTGACGTATGTTTTTTATTGATTGCGTAAGAGAGCTTTGTGAGACAATTTTACCTTCCCACGCAGAATTGAGCAGTGATTCCTTACTCACTACTTCTCCAGCATGATCACACAATACCCAAAGTACATTAAAATCTTGTCTTCCGATCTGAATTACTTCTCCGTTGCTATTGAGCTTTAGGGTGTTTGTGTTTCCATCCACTATGTACTTGTTATCTATCGTATACATTTTCCGTTATACCTATGGGGGTTCCTAAAGTTAAACTTGTAATAATTTTGAAATATTTAAAGTTGATAATATATCTTGAGGCAGAGTAATATTAATTCGCCCTACACCAAGACGAGATTATTATATTTTATGTTTGTTTTTATTGCTTGTATGTAGTGGTTTTCCGCAATAAGACGTTTTTTGGTTTAAATTAGTTTGCCGTGTATACAAAATGAATTTATTAATTAAAATGATAACGATTGGATAATTTGGTTTAATTGGTTATTAGCTTGGTGGAACATATTCGATTACTGAAGGCTCTATATGTAACCACTGTAGTCGTGGGTTCGATAGTTTTTGGTCGCCCAAACATAGTGCTGGCGCATGAACTTGATGTTAGAACCGTAAAAGAAGTAAAGGTTGGTGTACTGGCAAATAGAGGATTATTGAACGCTGAAAGTACGTGGCTACCAACACTTAATTATTTAGAAAGGCACATCACGGATTCAAAGTTTAAGTTGTATCCAATAGCTAGGAATGAAGTCGAAGAAGCTATTAAAAATCAACGTGTTGATTTCTTTATTACTAACTCAATCCAATCTGTGTATCTTGCTGGAAAATATGAAATGTCGTGGGTAGCGACTAAAAGGAGCAGGTATGCAGGTGGCTCATTAGTAGCAAGTGGCGCAAGTGTTATCGTTGCTGCTGAATCTAGCTACCAAACGATTCATGATTTGAAAGGTAAGAGGATATCTATTCCTTCTTTGTCTGAACAAACTGCTGGCGGACATTCAATTTTCCGAGCTAAGCTTAAAAGCCTAGGTATTGACGTAAAGTCCTACTTTAGGGCTGTTGTTAGTCCCAATTACCCTACCGACATGCATTTGCTATGGGTTCGCGATGGTTATGTGGATGCAGCAGTTGTTCCTGCGTGTTTACTGGAGCAGTTAGAGCAAGAGAAATTGGTTGCACCAGGTGAACTAAGAGTGCTAGGAAAGCAGTTTTTACAAGATTTTCCTTGTGCCAGTTCAACGAAATTATTTCCAAATTGGAATGTTCTCGCGGGTAACTGGGTGTCTAGTGAATTATCAGAAAATGTTGCCTACCACCTATTACGAATGCCTTCGGTGTCTGAAGCTGCAATTGCTTCAAATGCCGAGGGATGGTCAGTACCACCGAGTATTCTCAGCGTAGAGAAGCTTCTACTTGAACTAAATATTCACCCATTGAAGCAACGCTGGTGGGTTGGGGCGAAAGCTTGGTTTTTTGAGCGGGTTGAATTAGCGGTTACGGTCTTAACTTTACTTCTAGGTTTTGCAATATACACCGTCGTTCGGGAGAGATTGATCAGGACAAAACATTCAAGCCTTATTAAAGCAGAACAACAACTTGCAGATAAAAGTGCGCAACTGGCTCATGCTCAACGTGTTTATGTAGTCGGTGAGCTGGGGAGTAGCTTAGCGCACGAAATCAACCAGCCTCTTACTTCTATATTGAACTACAGTTTTATCGGAAAGTTGAGAAGCTCTCAAGATAACGTTGACTCGAGAGATTTTGCAGGGCTGTTTACTGACATTCATGACCAGGCTGAGCGAGCGAGTAACGTCGTCAAACGAGTTCGAGAGCAAGTTAAAACCAGCAAGAGTCACAGTAGGTTAACAGATATCGACAAGCTAACTTCGGAAACGTTACAACTGGTGAAACAGGAAGCTGTCATTAACGGCGTTGCCTTATCATACAGCCAGCTCGAACGACCATGTTTTGTAGATATGGATCCAGTAGCTATCCAACAAGTGCTTATCAATCTTATTACCAATGCGATAGAGGCATGTGTGACTAACGATGGCAAAGCTATTGAAAAAAGAGTGGTTGTCAAAACTAAATTGAAAGATAACAATGTTTATATGAATGTTATTGATACCGGTATTGGCCTAAGTGATAACTTTGAGCATATTTTAAAACCATTTTTTACGACAAAAACCGAGGGTTTGGGCTTAGGGTTAGTCATTTGCAAAGATGTGATAGAAGCTCATGGCGGTGAACTGAGCTTGAAAAATGGGCCAGTAGCGGGCTGTACGGCAGAGTTTTATTTACCTATAAGTGAGGAGAGTTAATGCTTGTTTATATCGTTGATGATGAGCCGTCGATTAGGGAATCACTTTCAATGTTACTCAATGAACTTGGGTATGAAACAGAGTGCTATACGGATGGTGAAGATTTCATAACAAATGCGAACGTTTCGGTACCCGGGTGTGTGATATTGGATAATCATATGCCAAGGATGGCTGGGACTGATGTTCAAAAGTATTTGGTTGAGCAGAAAAGCCCTTTAGCAATAGTGTTCCTAACTGGTCGAGGCGACGTTCGTACAGCCGTTAATGCGCTGCAATTAGGTGCTGTGGAATTTTTAGAAAAACCGATAGTGATAGGCAAGCTTACATCAGCGGTTGATAAGGCGTTTGCTAATTCCATTGAGTTTGAAAAGGAACTTTCAGTTTTGGCCCAGTACGAATCTTTAACTCATCGAGAGAAGCAAGTTCTAAAACATGTCGTTGTAGGGAAAAAGAACAAACAGATAGCAGATGAGCTCTTTATTGCGATAAGAACTATGGAGATTCACAAAGCAAACTTAATCAAAAAGTTTGATGCAAAAAATGTAGCGGAGCTCGTGACTAAGTTTTCTTTGATAGCGAATAGAGTTAAAGACGAAGAGCATACAAGTAAATCAGTCTAGACTAGGTGCATTAGCAAAAGTAGTTCTTAAACCAAGTTTGGTTCTGAGCTCCGTGGTATTCTGAGTTTCTAATCATTTGATTAGCTCAATATTCTTATACAGATGTATAGACAAGCTATTTAGGCTGCCTATCGCTTAATTAGTGACTATCTAACTCCTCCACTAACTCATACACCTGCCTTCCATTCTTCTAGCCTCTCTCGTTAAGAATTTATTATAGGGTGTATTATGTGCGCCTTATTGCATTTTTAAGGCTGAACCTTGGAGCTTAGTTGAGGTGCGGCAGGATGTTCACGAATTCCAGGCAGTGATTCGAGTTGGACTAAAATTGAGTCAAAGGTATTCTGGAGAGAAACTACTGTATAACGACACCCTAGCTACACCCTTTATACACCCATGGGCAAGTCAGGTATTTTAAGGTTTTGATTTGAATGAGAAAGCTCAGATTTTTAGAGCTTATAAACGGTGAAACCCCGATGTTGGTAGCATCGGGGTTTCGAATTTTTAGATGTCTCGGATGGTAAGGCCGATTATCTTATATGCAAAAGGCTGGATTTAATCCAACTAATTCCTTGGTAGGGAATTAGATGCGGATGAAGTCCATGTGCTCAACTTTTGGCTTGAACGCGTGACGTTGAACGTCTTGTGGCTTAACCTTAACTTCTGCGCCGTCAATCACTAGAGTGATTGCTTCGTAGAATGCTGGCTTGTCCATTTGGTTCATCACGTCATCGTGGTTAAGCGCGATAGAAACTGGTGCTGCTTCACCACCGTAAACAACTGCTGGGAATTGGCCAGCGTGACGTAGGCGGCGGCTCGCACCTTTACCTAGCTCAGTACGTACTACTGCTTCAAATTTCATAGTTTTACTCTCAAATTAGTAAAAATTTTAACTATCACATCCACAATGCGACCTTGTGAGATGCTATGTGACTTCAACAAGTAATGGTAGTTACTGTCAAAGCGAGCGCGGATACTATCATTGTCTCCACTTTTCAGCAATAGTTATTGTCTCATCTGCCCGTATTCTAAGCGTTTTTCACCTTTAATCTCTGGTTTCACTTCGTGTGAGCTAATTGCTTGAAAAGTAAGTTATCTGAATGAACTGAAACTGAACACGTTACTCAGAGGGAGTTCAGTCTTACTGCTTTATCTTAATCACACGTTCAGAGATAGGATTAACGGAGCAATTATGAAACCAGTCAGCATTATAGTCATTACATTAAATGAAGAGAACCGTATCGGCCGTTTGATGGAAGACTTAACAAAACAAAGTCACCGAGAGTTTGAAGTGATTGTAGTAGATTCAAACAGTGACGATGCCACTTGTGAAGTCGCATCGGCGTTTAGTGAAAGCCTACCTGCATTAACAGTTCATAAGATGGAAGAGCGAGGAGTAAGTTTAGGCCGCAATACCGGAGCGTCGCTAGCTAAGCACGAACGTTTGCTGTTCCTGGATGCAGATGTAAGGCTATCGAGCGATTTCCTTACCCGAGCAATGAGCCAGCTTGAGAGCAAAAAACTGGAAGTGGCTGGTGTATACATGGGGGCAAAAGAACTTCCTGTTGTTCATAAGTTAGGTTACGGCTTGTTCAACTTAGGTTTGTTCTCAACGCAGTTCTTTTTCCCAACGGCTGTGGGTGCATGTATCTTCTCGACTCAAAGAGTACATAAAGAAATTGGTGGCTTTGATGAACAAATTACGTTGTGTGAAGACTGCAATTATGTGAAGAAAGCCAGTAAGACTTGGCGTTACCGATTACTCCCGCTTACGTTTGGATTTGACCCAAGACGATTGGATCAAGATGGGTTATTCGCGATGGGTTGGACGTATCTAAAAGCTAACCTACGCCGATTCTTCTTTGGAGAGATGCGCAATAACGAAATGGAGTACAAGTTCGGCCACTACAAAGAACAAACACCTAATTGCCAATAAGCAGGTGGCATAGTGATGTTTGAAGGAGCAAGCTTATTTATTGGGGCCTTATTGGATGCGCTTATAGGGCCCAATTTATTCGTACCAGGCGAACCGTTTCTTATTGCCGCAGGATATCAGCTTTATCAAGGCGCTTTGACGGGCGTGGTGGCGGTGTTGCTTGGTGGTTTCATTGGAGACCAACTCAGCTATTTGATTGGTCGTAGAGCTGGAAGCAAATTCCAACGGAAGTTGACGAGGTGGCAGCCTAAAACGCGCCGAGCTTTTGCAAGAGCTAGGTTATTGATGAAACGGCGAGGAATTTATGTTCTTGCATTCTCGCGTTTGCTAGGGCCTGTTGCTTGGGTTGTGCCTTTTGTCGCCGGTATCAATCACGTCACTTGGAAGCGTTTCACCACTTTTTCTTCTATAGGCCTAATTCTGGGCGTAGGGCAGTTTGTCGCTTGGGGCTATTTGATGGCTTATGGCCTAAACAACATCCCTGTGCTTAATGAGGTGAAGGTTTTTGTCATTGAACATGCTTACTCACTTTTTGCATTACTATTTTCACTCTGTGTTGCTTATTTGGGGTGGAAAAGAGGCTGGCGATTTCTTGGGGTAAAATCCATAGCAGCACTTCTATTAGCACTAGTGGTATCTAACTATGGCCACTTCTTCATGCGAGCAGATGATTTGGCTAACGTAGTTCCTGATGATGCAGCGACGATATCCGTTGATACGATTGAAGCACACCAATATAAAGCCTATCCAGGCAAATCTAATTACTTCAAAGCTCAAGCGGTGAATATTGTTTACGTTGGCGAATCTCCAAAGCCGCTTATGCAAACACTGGGTTGGCTAGAGAATCAAACGTTTTCGCGAAACGACATTGAATTTAACGGTTATATAGAGTTGCTAAAGGGTAAGACTCCACCCGTTTCTGACCTATTTTGGCAGGGGGAACCGCAACATATGGCATTCCAACTGCCTGGTGACTTGTTGAAGCGTAGCCATATAAGATGGTGGTTTGCGGGGGAGGAGCAAAAGACTGGGCAAAATATATGGGTGGGTGCCGTCAGTTATGATGATGGTTTAAAGATCACGCCTTATTCGGGGATTATTACTGTGCTGCACCGAATAGATCCCAACGTAGATGTAGAACGTGATGCCATAGCCGAAAACGTGCTCGAAGTAAGTCAGGGCTGGGATGTGGAGTATTTTCACACTGAACGCCCGATCGCTCTAGACGATGGTCATGACTACTATACTGATGGTCGAATTCTTGTGATTTCGGACTCTATGACGTTACATGCAGCGAATCGAACCTAATTCGAAACCTTGCCTACAAGTAATAAACCGCCTAGTCGTGAGCAAAACCTTGCTTGTGATTATGGTTTTGTAAATATAACTAACTGTTTTTATATGGTGTTTTTCGTGGCATCAACCTTGCTCTTACTAGCTCGTTTTACACAAAACCAACTAGTAGTAATCATTATTTAAGTAAGGAAAATGCAATGCCAACTCCATGTTATATCTCTATCGAAGGTGAATCTCAGGGTCTAATCACTGCTGGTGCATGTACTTCAGATTCAATTGGCGATTCATTCGTTGAAGGCCACGAAGATGAGATGCTAGTACAAGAGTTTGATCACGTGATCACAGTACCGACTGATCCTCAATCTGGGCAGCCATCAGGTCAGCGTGTTCACAAGCCGTTTAAATTCACAGTAGCGCTAAACAAAGCAGTTCCACTGCTTTACAACGCACTTTCTTCTGGTGAGAAGATGAAAACTATCGAGCTGAAGTGGTACCGCACTTCTATCGAAGGTAAGCAAGAAAACTTCTTCACTACTAAGCTAGAGAGCGCGTCTATCGTTGATATTCAATGTGAAATGCCTCACTGCCAAGATCCAGCTAACTCAGATTTTACTCAAAACGTAACTGTTTCAATGTCTTACCGTAAGATTACTTGGGACCACGTAAATGCAGGAACATCTGGTGCTGATGACTGGCGTAAACCAGTAGAAGCATAATTCTGCATGCTGCCCACTTGCCATTAGGCAGTGGGCAGTTTTTCAAAGCCTTAAGCCAGAGACATACATCAGTGTTTCTAGCTTAAGGTTTTGGCGTTTGTAGCGGTTAGCATTGGGAGCTCAGATCCGCTCAAGCACAGGTTTAGGTAGACAACCCGGGGATAGCGGGTTTGAGGGCGTAAGATGGCAACATTGCGATACAGTATCAGCGTTGAAGGACAAAGCGAGGAGCTATTCGTTGTCCGAGAATTTGATGCACACGAGTCATTATCCTCGATTCAAATTAGTGAGGACGTGCAATGTCACGGATATCGATACGATGTTGCTCTTGCTAGCCGGCAGCACACTGTTACAGCGGAGCAGATTGTCGATAAGAACGTTGAACTCAGTATGTTTAGAAATGGTGAGCGAGTTCGTACCGTACATGGAATTGTACGTTCATTCAGTAAAGGCGATACAGGCCATAGCTACACCTTTTATTCGTTGGTATTCGTTCCCGCTATAGAACGCCTATCTTTGCGCCATAACAGTCGAACTTTCCAACAACACACCGCCGCAGATATCATTTCCGTTCTGCTTCAAGAAAATGGCATCGACAACTATTCTTTTGCGCTAAAGCGGGAGCTCACCCAGCGAGAGTTCTGCGTTCAGTATCGAGAAACGGATTTAGCATTCATTGAGCGTTTAGCGGCGGAAGAAGGACTAACGTACAGTTTTATCCATGAACAAGGTAAACACACGGTCATTTTCAGCGATGCGTCGGATAGCTTGCCACTGCTAGGTGAGCCCGTTACTTACAACAATATTTCCGGTGGCATAGCAGAAGACGCATACATATGTGGTTTAACTGAGCGTAAACAAAGCGATGTATGCCATTCGGCACTGAGTGACTACAGCTTCAAAAAACCAGAGTACTTATTTGCCCAAACGCTAAGCGCAACAGGGGACACGGCCGTGCAGTACGAGCACTATGATTTTCCAGGCCGATTCAAAGATGATGAGACGGGGAGTGCGTTCAATGACATACGCTTACAAGCTCTGAGGCGAAACTCTCATATTGCCTTAGCAAAAGGTGACCATCAGTCATTGCAGGCTGGACTTAACTTTACGTTGATGGACCACCTCAACCCGGACATGAATCGACATTGGTTGGTGGTAGGTCTAGTGTCTAGAGGCGAGCAGCCACAAGCGTTAGAGGAAGAAGCTGGCGCTGGCGCAACGACCTTTAAAAGCGACTTAACGCTGATCCCAACAACCAACAATTGGCAAGCAGAACCTCAACCCAAACCTAAAGTGGATGGACCTTGTGTGGCAACCGTCGTAGGGCCGCTTGGAGAAGAAATATTTTGTGATGAACATGGACGCGTGAAACTGCACTTCCCTTGGGATCGCTACTCCAACAGTGATGAACATAGTTCGTGTTGGATTCGTGTATCTCAAGGCTGGGCAGGTGCTCAGTATGGGATGATGTCGCTGCCAAGGATCGGCCAAGAGGTGATTGTCTCCTTTCTCAATGGTGACCCTGACCAACCTATCGTAACGGGGAGAAGTTATCACGCTCAAAACCGTCTTCCATATTCGTTGCCGGACCATAAGACTAAAACGGTGATGCGCAGTAAAACCCATCAAGGGGAAGGGTTTAATGAACTAAGCTTCGAAGACCTTGCTGGTGAAGAACAGATATATCTACATGCGCAAAAAGATCTCAATTGCGCGATAAATAACGATAGCACCACGCACGTTTTTCACGATCACCATACCCTTGTTGAAAGTAACCAATTTAAGCAAATCACCGTTAACCAGCACAGCACAACTACTGGTGAAAGTCGATTGGCTGTAAAAGGGAACAAAGTTGACATCAACCACGCCAGTATCCAACAACAAGTGGCTAATAAGTATGTCGCTCAAGCAGGAAGAGAAGTTCACCTAAAAAGCGGTGCGAAAGTAGTGATTGAAGCGGGCGCAGAGATCACCCTGAAAGCTGGTGGCAGTTTTGTCAAAGTGGACGGTTCGGGTGTTCATTTGGTAGGCCCTGCTATCAATCTAAATGCTGGTGGAAGTGCTGGGCAGGGCAGTGGATTCCAAGGTGACATTGCAGAACTACCGGGTGGAGTGGAATCACCACTACCTCCAGAAGTACCAAAAACGGTGTCCTACCAAGCGTTGTTGAAAGCTGAGCAGTTAGGTTCCCCAGCTGTACCAGTTTGCCCACTGTCGGAGGAATCCTAATGCTTGGAACGTGGTTAAACGATAATGCAGCGTCGAAATATTGGTTGGTTGATGCAAACACTTACAACACAGCTATCAAAAAGAATGATGGGTTTGCATTCGATGAGGCTATTCCCCTGTTTAAAGGAGCGCTATTTGCGTCGGTTCAATCTCTGAGCCCTTGGTTAATACCTTATGACGACGAAGTATCTCAGCTACCAGAAGAATTAGTATCGTTAGGTATAGGATTGGCGTCAGAGGAAAATCCTCAGGCGGTAAGCCTGCATCTACAAAGCTTGTTAATTGCTTCGTTAGATGGGGTAGAAACTATGTTTCGTTTTTACGACCGCACGGTGTTAACCAAGATGCTAGCGACTATGGAGCAGTCAGAGATTAATACTCTGCTGGGTTGTATCAGCTCAGTGGCAGTCGTTGAAGATGATCGACTCATCGTGTACGAAAACAATTCTCAGCATGAGTATGTATTCACTCCTGACACATGGTGGAAGATTAAGCCTCACCACTTAGCTCCTCTCTACGATGTAGCTTCCCACGTTCATTCTATTGAGCGGCGCTGCTGGGAATTGATACCCAATCTGCTAGCGATGCTCACCGACGTTCATCAAACCATTTCTTTTGCAGTGCATAAAGGCATCACGCGAACAGGCTCACCTGAAGAAGCAGAAAAGTATGCTCTTATCGCGATTGCGGATGAATCAGGCACTCACCTTAGTGAACTATCGCAACCTTTTCATTTAACTTTTGATGAACTCAAAGCTCTCGAGACTATTAAGGAGAATCAGGCATGAGTGGTAGTGCGATTGGTGCAAGCCCATACTGTGCGCCTTGTGAAAATATGACGCATTGGATAGAGATTGTCGTTAGGGATGAATTTAATCAGCCTTTTGAGAATGTGTCAGGAATTTTAAAAGATGCTTGTGACAATGAATTCCCAGTCGTGTTAGGTGAAGCTCCGATTCTAATTACGAACCTGGCAAGTGGCCCTGTGACCCTTCTTTTTGACAGCAATGAATGGCTAAAGGAGTCGCAATCAGATACACACAAACCCAACAAGGACGGAGAGCCTACTTTAGAGTACTCGAAAAGCTACAAGGACCATATTGGAGGGGCTCCTCAATACTTCAATGTCACAGCGGGTGACCTCACGACGCTAACTGATGACCAAGAGTTACCACTTCGTCATCAAAAAGGCCAGGCAGATAACTTAAAGCTAATCTCAGATAATAGTTATGTACTGAACGTTCGTGGGTTTAACTTTATTACGCTTCGAGTAGGTATGTTTTTTGATGGAACCGCTAACAATACCTACAGCGCTCAATGGGGTAAGCAGCAGTTGGATAAATATTATTCGACATGGCGAAATAAGTTCTATGTTCACGAAAATGAGGACATCCGAAGTTGGCCTGAAGAAATGTTCAAATATCCCAAAAACGAAAAGTTTCATTTCTTTTGGGAGGAAGACTATGCAGTCGATGGTAGTGCTTCAAATGAGCTCACAAATATACAGAAACTCCATGATTTATATCCAGATGACATATTTGATACAGAAAACTCAGTATTTATACATCCGGAGTACATTACTGGTATCGGAACGGGAAATGAAACTGATAACACCAAACCTGCTGATGAGTCGGTACTTATCGGGCAAGCAATGGGGATAGGAAGTTATGGTGTTGTCGCAAAAGTAGAAACCAGTATTGAGCAACTATGTGGCAACTTGGATTTAATTGTGAACTCCGATGCCTACGTTCAGAACAAGCTAGACGGTATTAATCGTATCGAGTTAGATGTGTTTGGCTTTAGTCGAGGAGCTGCCGCAGCAAGGCATTTTACTCACGTCGTTTCTGAAGGTCTCTCAGGATTGTTCGCGATAAAGATGGAAGAAGCTTGTAAGCGGTCCGGTGTTGCGATGAATTTTGGTTTTGATTGGGCACAAAAGGAAAGTTGTGTTGTAAAGTTTGTTGGTGTTTTTGACACTGTTGCGGCGATTCTAGATCCATTCTCTGGCGATTTCTCTCCCCATAATGAGAAAACTGGTGATGTCCGATTATGGCTCGACCCCAAGAAAGTTGAAAACGTGGTTCATTTAACGGCACACAAAAAGACCGAGTACCGTTATAACTTCTGTTTAAACAAAATAAATAATTCCGATCAGTTTTTTGAATTTGTTGTCCCTGGCTCTCACTCTGATATTGGTGGAGGTTATCACTCGAACATTGCATACAACACAATAAATTCAAAGGGTAAGGTACAATACTCTTTGCCGCTGCTTGAGAAGAAGTCCGTTGATAGAATTACAAGAAGTGTGGCCTCGTGGAATTACGACAAAGTTAAAGCAACAATTGCTGAAAGGCTAAATAAAATAATTGAAAGTGAAGTACGTTTGGGCTGGAGCAAAGATGACTATTGGATAGAGTATCGGACACTTCCTCAAGGTAAAAATGATCAAATGCAGTTACAAGGGACTCTATATGTTAAACGTTTAGTTCAAGGTGACCTATCTCGCCTTTATCTGAGAGTGATGTTCGGATTTGCTGAGAGAAGTGGTGTCCCATTAGACGATAAAGGTGGAGCTATTTGGTCAGAGGAAGGGGATAGTTATTATTCTGTTCCCACGTTTATTGGCCAATTGGGATTTGCTGAATTGTGTGATAAAGCGTTATCTTCAGCCAAAAATGGTCAGCTTTTAGATTCTCTCAATGTCGCTAATGTTGATGAGACGTCGGATTGTACTATGATGGTTAACCTTATGAAGGAAGGCTTAATCCACCACTCATCAGACCGTACCATTGCTAATAAGCCCCATAAGTCAGGAGACACATATGTTCGAGAAATATTCGAATGCCCGGATGGTAGCTAAGTTAATTGCTTGTGTTTTTGTTTATTACTTGTTTGCATCCGGATTGGCCTTCGCATTTTCAAAAACACCGGGCACACCAGTAGATATGCCTAATTGGCGCATTGGATATGCAATGTCCAGCTTATATCCGGCGAAGGTAACACGCGCATACGGTGTAAACGTCGATGCAGGCTGGACCTCTTATGTGCATAACGACATGCATTTTTTGAGTAGAACAGAGTTTGATAAAATAAAGGAATCAACTCCTTCCTATGATGGAGTTGGGTTAGCATTGGGTGTACCGGTGACAAACAAAAGACAGGTTTCTGGAACAAACGTCCTGCCAGACACTATATATATAGAGTGGGCCTCCATCTCTAATAGAAGGTTTTTCACAACCAAATGGACGCTATCTAAAGAACTGAAACAGCTTATGAGCTCGAAGGAAACTTATACCCGATGGGATGGTTTCGAAACAACGTGCTATCGTACTGACATTATTTTTGGTTTTTTGCCCAATGGCAATACTAAAATCTGGTTACGTGGGTGCGGTGAATATAGATATATCACAGAGATTGAAGCGGATGTTGAGCTGCAAGCTGACACATTTGGAAATGATGCCAGTATATACAGGGAAAATTATGGTGATTTAATTTATAAACGCGCTCAGGAGCTTGATGTACCCATCACTCCGATCCCATGGGATAAGGTGAGTAAGGTATACGCTAATGAAGAGTTCATCAAAGTTAATTAAATTTATGTAGATATACCAAGTTCATCAATTATGAGTTGGGTTAAATCAGGCTGTTGAAGTAATTATAATGCGACTTTTAAATATGCGTATAACAGTCATTGTTGTTTCAACACAAGTTATGATTTCTGCAGGTTGTACTGCAGAACAGCTAGAGCAATCGGAACCTACTGATTGGCGAGTAAGCATCGCTATGCCATCTTTTTACCCTGTAAAAGTAACTCAAGCATATGGAGTAAATGAGAAATACGATTGGACTTCAATGCTGCACGGCTTTACGCAATTTATGACTATTAGTAAGCTAGATTCTGTGCAGAGGATGTTGCCTGATTACGATGGTTTTGGGTTGCCAGTGCAAACTGTAGCGTTGACCAGTAGGCAGCAGGTTATGCCCACAAATGTGTTACCAGATACACTTTACTTGTATTGGGTATCGTTAATCAACAATGGCTTCTACGCTACGGAGTTTAAGTTAACAGAGGAAGTCAAAATGCTTGCCAAAGAAAAGATAACTTATACTCGATCTAACGGATTTGTTGATGATCGATGTTATCGAACAGAGTTTGTTTTTGGCATGCTTCCCAATGGTCATGCTAAGGTTTGGCTAAAAGGTTGTGATCAGCTTATCTATATTGATGATCTGGAGCCTGCTGTTGTGTCAGATAGAGACAGCTTTGGTTATACGGCAGAGGTATATGATCAAAGTTCCTACAAACAACGTATTAAAAAGAGAGCCGAAGAAGCTGGGGCGACGATAGACCCGATCCCATGGGATAAGGTAAACCGCGTTTATGCGAATTTTGAAATAAAGACCTTAAATTGAGAAAACGCCTGACGAAAGTCAGGCGTTTTTGTTTGTGAGCTTGCCTATGAGTGCTTAAGCCTAAGCTGTGCTTTCAAACCTCCCATTGGGCTTGGGTGCAGTGTTAAAGCGCCTCGATAGCTATGGGCCATTTCACTAACGATATTTAACCCTAACCCTGTTCCAGGTGTCGTTTCATCTAGTCGCACGCCTCGGCGAATAGCGGAGTCTAAATCTTGTTCTGGAATTCCAGGGCCATCATCTTCGATGTTGATAATGATGTCACCATCTTCTGAGGTAGTGGAATGAACACGAATGATTGAACTCGCCCATTTGTATCCGTTCTCAAGCAGATTTCCAACCATCTCATCTAAATCTGTAGGGTCGACAGCTACATCAAGTTCCGAATCTAATTCATTGATTAAGACGACTTCTCTTTCCGCGTAGACTTTATCAAATGCCATAGAGATAGCGTCTATGCGCTCACTTGGGTTAGATTTCACCGAGAGAATGTTCATTGAACCTGCCATTCTCGCTCTGCCTAGGTGGTAATCAATCTGAGTCTGGATCTGATCGACGGGCGTGAACAAACGTTTCTGATCCTCAATATCGAGTGTTGATATTTCGTTCTTGAGTACGGAAAGTGGCGTTTTTAGAGCATGTGAAAGGTTTCCACCATGGTGCCTTGCCCGAGCTAGAAGCTCTTGGTAGTGGAAGAGTAGGGCATTGAGGTCGGATACCACAGGGGAGACTTCTTTAGGGTACTCAGAACTGAGTGCGTCTTGCTTGCCTGCTTTCAAAGCTGCCAGTTCGCGTTGCATTTTTCCTAATGGGCGTAAAGACCAGCTGACCTGCAAGCCAATTAAGATAAGTACGCCACTAAAGAGCAGGCCTAGAATGATCCATAGCTGTCCAATAATGTCCGTTAAGGTGTGTTCAAGTGGGTCTTCGTCTAAGCCGATAATCACTTCAACGGGTTTGGAAAACTCAGGTAGATAGATGGTTTGAGAAATGTAGATGAGCTTTTCATCTTTGGCACCACGAACTGTTTTGATAGGGCCTTTCTTTTCTAACTTAAGATCTCTGTCCCATAGAGAGCGAGAACGTAACGTTTGTTCGCCACTTTTCGCTGCCCAATATAAGCCACTGTATGGTTGGTTGAATCGTGGGTCCGAAAGACGGCTAGTCAGCGACAGTTGTCCATTTTGGTCAGCCTCGATATTGGCTGTGATTTCATCCATTGCCAGTCGAAGTTGACTTTTTACATCGCCCACTAAGTAGTCGTTGACCAGGCTAGGTATGATGATGCCCGCGGCCAAAATCATTGCGCTTAACCACAGAGAAGCCGCAAGTAACAAGCGGCTTTTCAAGCTCAAACGTTTGATGTATGACACCTTAGTTAGCATTAAGTTGGTACCCCAAACCTCGTACCGTTTTAATTACTTTTGGTGCGATTTTTTTACGGATCCGACCGATGAATACTTCAATGGTGTTGGAATCGCGGTCGAAGTCCTGTTTATAGATGTGCTCTACAAGTTCAGTTCGAGAGATGACCTTTTCTGGGTTGTGCATAAAGTAGGCAACGACTTTGTATTCTAACGCTGTAAGGCTTACCGCTTGGCCTTGCCACATTACTTTTGAGGTACGTGTATCTAAGCTGAGATCGCCAATTTGCATCACTGGAGAAGCATTTCCAGAAGCACGGCGCAGCTGCGCACGGATTCGAGCAATGAGTTCGACCATTTCAAATGGTTTAGTTAGATAATCGTCAGCGCCTGCATTTAATCCCTCAACACGCTGAGTCAGTGTGTCTCGTGCACTAAGGATGACGACAGGGGTATTGATGTTTTCATCTCGAATCCCTTTTAACACGGTTAATCCATCGAGTTTTGGCAAGCCTAAATCGAGTACGATGACGTCCCACTCTTCAGATGTCGCTCTGTATAACGCATCGATGCCGTCTTGAGATAGTTCAGGTACCCAGCCTGTTTGCTCAAGGGTTTCAATGATCTGTTCGCCAAGTCTTGGGTCGTCTTCTACTACGAGTATTTTCATTATTGGTCTCTACTTTTTGATGACTTCGAGTAAGTTACGGCCTTTGATCTCGACCATTTCTAGAGTGGCTGCGTTGTATTCCACTTTAATAACGTTGTTTTCATGAACTAATTTAAGTTCATAAAACCACTCGTCGTCATCTTCTTCTAACTCAACTTTGATCACGCGCCCATTCAATTCACGGTCGATCGTCTCATAGAGGTCAGAAAAGGGTTTAATGAGGCCATTTTGCACAGCTTCATAAACTTCATCTTGGTCTTCATCAATTTCAATGCTCGCGCCTTCTTTGTACGCATCCTGAACCAGTTCATGGCCATCATGGTCGTGGTTTTTTGCGTAGGCAGGAAGTGATGACAAACTAAAGATGCTGATGCTAGCGAGTAGTGCGGCTAACGAGAGTTTCCCCACTGTCTTTGAGTGTGTGAGCTGCATAGTGAAACCTTTCTTTCAGTGATAGCAACAGTATAAGTAAATGAACATGAATAGAAAGTGAACCAAAGCACCTGTGCTGATATCGGGAGAAACAGAGTTTATTTCAGTTCATCTTCAAAAATTTTGTCGCGCATTTTCCAAAAACGTCCGACTTTGCGGGCAATAACAAATTGCGGAGGGCGAAATCGATGCTGATTCGCCACAACCTTGGTTGGTGAGGCGTCCTCAAAGGGACGATGCCGATCCGCTAGGTGTGGGCGAACAAATTGATCTTTGAAATTCTGTTTTTGTTTTTTGGTCGTGAGAGACCAAAACTCGTGAACTTGCGCTTGGTTTTCACCTAAGAAGGTGACTTTAAGTTGAGATTTCCCTTCTTGTGATTTGTGGACGGAGAGCTGCATATCAGTGCACTGAAAGACTAACGCGTCTTTCAGGCTTAATGCCTCTTTAAGCTTTTTGTCTGGGTCGACCAATGTCGCATCACATTCATGGCAGATACGAGCTGCAATGTCGTTGTCAGCACCACATTCATTGCAGTATTTCGCGCGAAAGCGATAGCCACAATGTTCACGTTCTTCTGTTTCTTCATCGACGAAGAACCCTTGGCAACGGCGCCCAAAATGCTCTAGCAGGAAACCGTTGGAATCCAGCTTACCCCAGAAGTTGTTGTTAAACCCGCAAGCTGGGCAGGGGATGGTTATGATTTCGCTATCCGAATCTGGCTTTGGATCTCCGACTTCGGGTTGGTAAAGGTCGTAGCTGTTGCCAGCATAATCTAATACCAAACACTCAGACTTTCCTGGGGAAAGCCTTAATCCACGCCCAACGATTTGTTGGTAAAGACTGATGGACTCGGTTGGCCTCAAGATTGCGATAAGATCAACATGAGGGGCGTCAAAGCCTGTGGTTAGTACCGATACATTAACGAGAAATTTAATCTCTCGATTTTTGAAGCGAGTAATGATGTCGTCCCGCTCTTGAGTGGGAGTATCTCCAATCACAATGGCTGACTGTTCACTCGGTAGTAAGCCTAGAATCTCCTGAGCGTGACGAACAGTCGCAGCAAAAATCATGACACCTAACTTTTCTTGAGCGAGGTGGTGGATTTGGTCGACGATTTGAGGTGTTGCACGCTTCGCTTTGTCGATAACCATGTCCAATTCGGCTTCTTTGTATCGGCCGGTGCTCGCGGGTTTTATTTGCGAAAAATCGTAGGACAGCACGGGCGCGTCCATCATTCTGGCTGGGGTTAGAAAGTTTTCGTCAAGCAGATAGCGGATTGGTAGCTCAAAAATACAGTCGCGAAAGAAACGTGGCTCTTCGCTGCGTACTTGACCGCGAGTGTGGTACTGGTATATCCATCCCATGCCAAGTCGATAAGGTGTTGCCGTTAACCCAAGGACTTTAATTCCGGGGTTCAGCTCTCTTAAATGTGTGATGACTTTCTGATAGCTGCTGCTCTTCTCGTCTGGAACGCGATGGCATTCATCGATAACCAAAAGTGAAAATTGGTTCTTAAATTCGTCTAGGTTGCGAACGACCGACTGGACTGATGCAAATACAACTTGTTGGTCGGTTTCTTTTCTACCTAATCCCGCGGAAAAGATTGAGCCCTTGAGTCCATACCCTTCGTACTTAGCATGATTCTGCTCGACCAACTCTTTTACGTGGGCCAACACCAGCACGCGACCTTTGGCTAGGCGAGCCAGTTCGGCTATGACTAAGCTTTTACCTGCTCCGGTTGGAAGGACAATAACCGAAGGTGTAGAGTGCTTTCTAAAGTAGTGAATAACTGCTTTAACAGAATCGGCTTGGTAGGGGCGTAATGTGTACATGAAATATGTGAAATAGCTCAACTATTACGAGAAAGAAGACTATAATACCCGACTTAAGAAAGATGAGGTATTCATGCGTTTAGATAAATTTTTGTGTGATGCACTGGGTGCAACACGAAAAGAAGCCACCAAGATATTGAAAACAGGCACAGTGACCGTTAATGACACCGTAGTGAAAAGCGGTGCAACTAAAGTGACTGAAGAGTGTGAGGTAGTGTGGCAAGGCAATCAACTTAGAGTTCAAGGGCCACGTTACATCATGCTGTATAAGCCTGAAGGCTTCGTATGCTCGCATGAAGATAGCTCAAATCGCATCGTATTCGACTTGCTCGACGAAATTAAAATGGATCAACTGCATATTGCTGGTCGTTTGGATGTTGATACAACAGGCTTAGTTTTGATTACCGATGACGGTCAATGGTCACATCGAATTACTTCTCCGAAGCATAAGTGTGAAAAAACTTACCGCGTTTGGTTAGTAGACCCGGTTGAAGATGACTATGTTGAAAAATTCAAGCAAGGTATTCAACTAAAGAGTGAAACCAATTTAACGCTTCCTGCGCACTTAGAAGTGAGAGCAGATCGGGAAGTACTGCTTACCATTCACGAAGGTAAATATCACCAAGTGAAGCGTATGTTTGCAGCGCTAGGCAATAAAGTGGAAGCCCTCCACCGCGAACGTATCGGTGAGATCGAGATGGATGAATCTCTGGAGTTGGGCGAGTACCGCTATTTGACTGAAGACGAAGTAAATTCTATTTGGAAATAATTCTCTAACCGGGAAATAGTTTATTTCCTATCAAGACCTAGTCTTTTACCGAAGTATCAATGAAGATGGTTCGGATATTATATCTTACTTCTTCCGATTTGGTTGCAGCACGGAAGCTGCAACACAGTCCGCAACCAATTTGGGAACTTCATGACAGAGAAAACTCTTTCACAAGCATCAACCGCACCACAAATCGGCTTCATCTTATTTGCGGTATTGGGTGCGATAGGGGCATTGACGCCTCTTGCTATCGACATGTACTTACCTGCAATGCCGGATATCGCTAATGATCTCGGTGTGACTGCGGGTGATGTTCAGTTCACTTTAACGGCTTATACGGCTGGTTTCGCTATTGGGCAGTTATTGCATGGCCCACTCGCTGACAGTTTTGGTCGCCGACCAATACTGCTTCTAGGGGTATTCTTCTTTGCTATAGCAGCGGTGTTTAGCGCGACGACAACAGGCATTGATTCACTAACTTACATTCGTTTTGCTCAGGGCTTCGCTGGCGCGGCAGCAGCTGTGGTTATTCAAGCTCTGGTTCGCGATATGTTCGATCGTGAAGATTTTGCTCGTGCGATGTCTTTTGTCACTCTAGTGATGACCGTCGCTCCACTTGTGGCCCCAATGATTGGTGGGCACTTAGCGATTTGGTTTGGTTGGCGTTCTATTTTTTGGGTATTGGCCATTTTTGCGGTGGTAGTGATCGCATTAGTGATGTGGCGCATTCCTGAAACGTTAAGTGCCGACAAGCGTCAGCCTTTACGTTTAGGTACTACATTGCGTAACTATGCAGGCTTGTTTAAAAATCCAGTAGCGATGGGGCTGATTTTCTCTGGAGCCTTTTCGTTCGCGGGGATGTTTGCGTTTTTAACTGCTGGCGCTTTTGTCTATATTGATATTTTCGGTGTTAGACCTGATCAATTCGGTTATTTATTTGGGCTCAATATTGTCGCCATGTTTATCATGACAACGATTAACGGACGACTGGTTAAAAAAGTCGGCTCCCATACGATGCTTCGCTTTGGATTGCTGGTTCAGTTGGTTGCCGGCATAGGCTTGGTCGCTGGTTGGGTGTTGGATATGGGGCTCTGGGGCACCGTACCTTTTGTGGTTCTGTTTATCGGCACCATCTCTACTATTGGTAGTAATACAATGGGTCTACTCTTAAGTGGATATCCAACAATGGCTGGTACCGCTTCATCGCTTGCGGGAACATTACGTTTTGGCACAGGTTCTTTGATGGGGGCTGTAGTCGCGGCGATGCCAGGTGGTGAAACTTGGCCGATGGTTTTTGTAATGGCAGCGTGCGCAGTGCTGTCGATTGGTTTCTATTGGACATTAGGAAGAAAAGCATAGTGTCAAACTACACTGTTGAGATTCAAAGGTTAGTGAATACCGCGCTGGCTGAAATGGATGCAGAACATAAGACGGGTAAACTGGCCAACGCGCCAGTGGCAAACAATCACTTTTTGGTTCGTTGGGTTACTAAAGCACTGAAAGGTCAACGCTTTCCTCGTGTCGTGGGGGATGATCTGACACGCTGGCAAAAAGCAGGGCGTTCAAAAGGTAATGACGCTGGGTTGTTGTTCACGTTCAAGCGTATTTCCGCATTTTATGCAAAGTTTTTCTCTGCAGAAGGAGAGAGTAAAGAGCTAAAAGACAGTGATATTGAATCCTTCTTAGATAAGATGATTGAAGACGGCTGGGACGTATCTACAGCTGAGCCTTTGGTCGATTGTGGAAAGGTGCAGTTCTTTACCGAGGGACTTAACTCACTGGCGTTATGTGCAAACCAATGCGATGCATGTTTTGACGGTGAGCTGTTAGTAAAACCAATGAGTTGGTTTGTTCGTGGCAATCACGCAGAGTTTGTTGAAAAGGCGAGTAATGCGGGCTTTATGGTACACAAAGTGACGGATTATAAATCTTCGGTTAAATACCACGGTGAATACTTAATATTCCCTAGCAACCAAGGTAATCAACTTGCAGAGATCCCGCTCTCGTTTATAGCGGACTAAGAATGTGATTTAAAAGGCTCAAATCTACAAATAGTCATGAGCCTTTTCTTTTTCTATGAGGGAGTTAGTTCTCTTTGCTGGCTTTCTTGACAATAGCTCTCACCATACCGAAGAAGATAAACAGGTGAGCTGGCATCATTGCAAACCAATACAATAGCCCAAGAAAGCCTTTTGGGTGCCACCAGGCGGTGACATTGAGCTCTCGCTCGTCACCTAAGTCTCGAATTGTGACTTCGAGGCGGCCTAGCCCCGGACCTTTCATACCAAATAGTAACGAAAGAAATTGATTCGGTTCGCAGCGAATCACCTTCCAAGAATCGATGAAGTCACCGACCTGGAGTTCTGGGCCAGGAGGAGAGCGGCGAATCGGACGCTTGCCGCCAAAGAAGATGTCTAACCATTCCCGAGTGCGCCAGAGTATATTCGCAAAAAAATAACCCTCTTCACGGCTTCCAAGTTTTCTAGCCACTTTCCACAGCACTGATGCAGGTAATGACGTTTTAATACTTGCTCCAGCTTGCTTCGGGTAGTAGCCAAAACCAGCCTGCCAACGTTCTAGGGCAGTTGGGTCATAACCCCAAACATTACTGCGTATGAATGTACCTTCGCTTTCTAATGACTCTTGCACCATTTGTTCAAAACTAACCAGTGATTGAGGGAACTTGCTTTGTAAAGGAGAGGCGTTGGCGACGTAGTCGTGGGTTAATCCAGCCAGTAGTGCTCGCCCTATATTTGATGGAACGGATGTGACGACGCCTAACCAGTATGAAGCGATGTTTGGTGTCATCAATGGCGTTGACCATAACCGAAGTGGTTTGTTAGCCGCTTTAGCGATAATGGAAAACTGTTCCCTGTATGTGAGCGTGTCGGGGCCACCCGCTTCAAAAATGTTGCTGTCGGTTGGAGAATGTTTAGCAAGTTGAATCAGATAGTGGTTGAGGTTTTTGAGTGCAATAGGGTTTGCTCTGGAGTCGACCCATTTAGGAGCAATGAGTATCGGTAGGTTATAAACAAAATCACGCATAATCTCGAAAGCGGCAGAGCCGGGGCCGACGATAACACCAGCTCTGATTTCGGTAATGGGAACACCACTACTTCTAAGTACATCACCCGTTTGTTTACGGGCTTGTAAGTGCGGTGAAGAGCCATTATTAGGCTGAATAGCACTTAAGTAGATCACATGTTGAACTGAGCTGCCTTTTAAGGCATTTTTTACATTATGAGCAAGTGATATTTCGTAATCAATGAAGTCATGACCTTCAGCCATTCCGTGTACTAGGAAATAGACTAAGTCGAACTGAGGCAGCAGGGCAGAGGTTTCATTTGTGTCGGCGAGATCTAAGTACTTAAACTTTAGATTAGGGTGAGGGGTTGTTCTGGCTTTTAAGTAATCAATATGTCGCGCAGAAGCGGTGACGTTGTAACCTTGATCGAGAAGTTGCGGGAGCAGCTGAGAGCCTACGTAACCCGATGCACCTAATACCAGAACGTTTTTCATTTATTGTCCTTATGGTTATTGTGGTCGAACTGTATTCGCCAGAGTATAATCAAAGCGCACTTTGCTAATTTTTTCAACACCTTGGAGCTATCCGTTGAACACCTTTTCTCAAGTTCTATATCACACACGAGGCGATTTTCTTCGCCGGATCATAGCGATTGCGCTTCCCATAACGCTGCAAAGCATTATGTTTTCAAGTCGTAGTCTCGTGGATGTGTTGATGCTTGGACAGCTTGGCGAGGCAGAAATTGCGGCGGTTGGTGTCGCAGCCAGAGCGACGTTTGTCACCACAATTATGTTAGTTGGGGTGACCACAGGGGGCGCATTGCTCACAGCTCAGTACTGGGGTGCGGCTGATAAAGCAGGCGTACGAGAAAGTACAGCGTTGACTTGGCTTGTATCCATGCTCTTCGCTGCCTTTACTGTCGTGTTGTTTGTATTATTTCCTAGCCAAATCATGTCGCTGACAACTGACTCGACTGAAGTGAATCAGTTGGGTAGCCAGTATTTGGTCATCACTGCTGTCAGTATGTTTGCGGTGGCGTGTGTTGCCAGTATGTCAGTTGGATTACGTTCAATGCACAAGCCAGGAGTGAGTACATTCTTCAGTGGCATTGGTATTGTTTCTAATATCTTTCTTAACTGGATTTTGATCTTTGGTAAGTTTGGCGTCCCTGCGATGGGAATTAAAGGTGCGGCAATTGCAACCATTTTGAGTGGAGCAATTGAAGTTAGCACGCTATACGGTTACCTGTATTTTAAAAAGCATTTGTTGGCATTTGGCTTTCAAGACATCAGGAACATTTTCGATTGGCATAAAATCAGTCGATTTTTGAAATTGTCTTTACCTACGACATTTAATTTTCTTGCATGGGCAGGGGGCTTGTTTGCTTATCATGCCATTATGGGGCAGTCCGGTGTACAAGGGTTAGCGGCACTTTCTGTAATGACACCAGTTGAGTCTATATCTCTTGCCTTGCTTATTGGTGTTTCCAATGCCGCAGCAGTGCTGGTGGGCAATCAACTTGGGGCGAAGAATTATGACGCCGTTTATTATCAAGCTATTGGGTTAACTATTGTCAACGTGTTGGTTGGTATTGCGGTCGCAGTATTGCTGTTTTTTGCACAAGGCTTTGTATTAGATGCATTTAGTGCTCTGACCGAAGAGACTCGTCTATTAGCAGAGAAATTTATGCTTGTTCTATGTATAGGCATTATTTTGCGGTCGGTACCGATGATTGTCATTGTTGGTATTTTGAGAGCGGGCGGGGACGTGAAGTTCTGTTTGTATCAGGACCTTGTTGCCCAGTGGCTAATTAGCATTCCTCTTGCGGCATTCGCAGCTATTGGGCTCGGCTGGGAGCCTGAATGGGTCTATTTACTGTTCTTAACAGAAGAGGCCATTAAGTGGGGAGGTTCCCTATACAGAATGAAAAGCAAGAAGTGGATGAAGAATTTGATTGAAAACTAGACGTCGCGCGGCTAGGTATTGCAAATTAATGCATATCTTGTGATCTAGTATCCAAAATACTTCCTACAAACGGGGATTTAGTGTAGATTCATTCCCCAATTCAAAATGATCGTGAGTGATTTAATGTTACAGCTAACAGACCTATGTAAAGGCTATGTGGATGGTGGTGAGTTTCATCCAGTTCTACAAGGTACTGATCTAACATTAAATCAAGGTGACCAAGTTGCGCTAATGGGTGAAAGCGGCTCAGGTAAGAGCACATTGCTTAACTTAATAGCTGGCTTAGACACGGTCGACTCTGGAGAAGTTTGGTTCCCCAATTTCTCAATGCACAACGTTCCTGAACACAGTCGAACTGCTTATCGCCGAAATAATATTGGTCTTATCTTTCAGCAATTTAACTTATTACCGACCTTGAATGTTGCTGACAACATCCGCTTTTGTCGCCAGTTAAGAGGATTACCTGAAGATCAAGGGCTGTGGCGTCAGATCTTGTCAGCGTTGGACCTAATGCCTTTATTGGGCCGATACCCAGAAGAGGTGTCGGGTGGTCAGCAGCAGCGAGCAGCTATCGCACGCGCGTTATATATGGAACCTAAGATACTGCTTGCAGATGAGCCGACAGGTAGTTTGGACGAGCGTAATGCTGAGGCAGTAATGCGTCTGCTTACTACTCTAACGAAGCAACTAGAATGTACGCTACTGCTCGTCACACACAGTGAAAAAGTTGCGGAACACATGCACGGTAGAGTGCGTCTCCAAGGGGGGCAATTGCATGTTATGGCCCGTAGTTAAAGCGCTACTTGGTCATTACCGCCGTTATCCGCTACAAATTATTCTAGTCTGGCTTGGCTTAACGCTAGGCGTTTCCCTATTAGTGGGTGTTACTGCTATTAACAACCACGCTCGCCAAAGTTATGAACATGGCGAAAAACTTTTCTCCAACCCACTTCCTTATCGTATCCGAACCAAACATGTGACACACAAAATTCCGCAAGGATTTTACGTTCAGCTGCGCCGCGATGGGTTTAGTCAATGTGTCCCTTTTGAGTCGACCAATTTAAGTACGCTTGATGGCGAGAATCTAATGCTGGTAGGGGTTGATCCTATCGCGATGCTTCAGTTCCACCCCAACATCACGCTCAAGCAGCTGGAAAGTATGGCGTTAATGCGTCCACCGTATCCAATTATGGTGAGTAGCGTACTAGCAGAGCACATGAACTGGGATGATGGTGATTTTGTTACGTTAAACGATAAGTCGAAGCTCGGACCGATTATCGTCGACCGAACTAACACCATCAACGGTACTCGGATGATTGCCGATATCTCGCTGCTAAGAATGCTAAACCGCAGTTCCGGATTTACTGTGATCGCCTGTGGTGAGATGCCTAAAGAGAAACTTAATAGACTAAAAGACAAGCTTCCCAACGGGATGAGTTTGGTGCGTAGCTCTCGTACAGAGCTGGAGTCGTTAACCAAAGCATTTCACCTGAATTTGTCTGCGATGGGTATGCTTTCTTTTGTCGTCGGTTTGTTCATTTTCTACCAAGCCATGTCACTGTCGTTTATTCAACGTCAGCCTCTAGTAGGAACATTGAGACAAACTGGTGTTTCCGGCTGGCAGTTAGCGAAAGCGCTGAGTGTTGAATTAACTGGAATGGTATTTATTAGCTGGTTATGCGGAAACGTGTTTGGATTGTTGTTAGCTCATCAGCTACTTCCTGCTGTATCGCTCAGCTTAGGTGAACTTTATGACGCCAATGTGAGCCTAGACTTACAGTGGAGTTGGCAATCGAGCCTATACAGCCTATATATGACCATAATCGGTGCTGTGTGTGCTTGTATTTGGCCGTTAATTCGATTGCTTCGTTCACAGCCAATTCGTTTAACGGCAAGGCTTTCTCTAGTGAGGTTCGCCGGTAACGAATTTACGATTCAAGCTTTGCTTGCTTGTGCAATGTGTGTCGCAGCGATTGCTGTTTATCAAGCTCCTCAAACTCAAACCTCTGGATTCGCGATCATCGCACTTATGCTAATGAGTGTGGCTTTGTTTACACCATTTTTGATCTGGAAAGTGTTCACGAGCTTCACTTACTCCATGCGTTGGGTAAAAGTGCGTTGGTTCTTTGCTGATGCCGCTGCGAGTATGAGCTACCGAGGGGTTGCGACTATGGCGTTTATGCTTGCCATGGCAGCCAATATTGGTGTGGAAACCATGGTGGGCAGCTTTAGAGATACGACCGATAAGTGGTTAACTCAACGTCTAGCATCGGATCTTTATATCTACCCGTCAAACACGGCTGCTCCTCGCTTGAGTGGTTGGTTGCAAAAACAGCCAGAAGTGGAATCAGTATGGTGGCGCTGGGAAAAAGAAGAAGCAACCACAAATGGCGCGTTGCAAGTGGTGAGTACTGGCGCTTCGGAGGGCGAGCTAGATGCGCTGACGGTGAAACTAGGGGTTCCCAACTACTGGTATCACTTACACCATTCACGTGGTGTGATGGTCAGCGAATCCATGTCGCTTAAGTTAGGTATTCGGCCTGGTGACTACATCAACCTTTCCGGTAGGCTAGGGCAGGGCTGGCAAGTTGTTGGCGTGTATTACGACTACGGCAACCCTTATAACCAAGTTCTTCTTTCGCATCGAAATTGGCTGTACGCGTTTGCAGGCAGCGGTGATGTTGCTCTTGGCGTGCAGCTTAAAGACAACGTTAACCCCGCAGGTTTGAAGCAGCGTTTGGATTCGGTGTTCAGATTGTCTTCGGAGCGAGTATTCGACAACAGCCATATTCATAGCCAAGCGATGAGAGTGTTCGACAGAACGTTTGCGATAGCGGATACCTTGGGTAATATCACGCTAGTGATCGCTGTGTTTGGTATCTTCTTTGCGACCCTGGCGGGTGAGGTTTCCCGTCAACGGCATATTTCGCTATTGCGCTGCTTTGGGATGTCGGGTAAAGAATTGATTCTGATGGGGAGTCTGCAACTGTTTGTCTTTTGTGCCATTGCCATCATTATTGCGATGCCATTGGGGCTTGCTCTGGCGAGCTTAGTGGTTGATATCGTGATTAAGCAATCATTTGGCTGGACTCTTGAGCTCCAATTTATCCCTGCTGAGTATATGCAAACCATATTCTGGGCGATGTCCTCGCTGATGGTCGCAGGTGCGTTACCTGTCTACCGTATGGTGCGAAACACGCCAATGAAATCTTTGAGAGATGCGCTGTAAATGAAGTTTAAGTCGATGTCATTTAAAAGTATCTCAGCACTTATTCTTGTAGGTGTTGTGCTATCTATTTTGCTTGGCGTCTATTTTCTCTCCGAATCCTCTGATAATAAACCTGCGGTCAACGAACTGAGCTTGGTGCAAAAACCAGCGAATAAGCAGGTGTTCGAGCCTGTTTTACCTAACCACCCTGTGGTACTGCCAAACGACTTTCGTTTCCACCCAGAGTATCAGCATGAGTGGTGGCATTACTTCGCTAATGTCGAAGACAAAAAAGGCAACAAATACAGCGTGCAATGGAGCTATATTCGCATAGCGAGTGATGAGCGCGATATGGTCGGGTGGCAGAGCCCACAGCTCTATATTTCGCACATAGTGGTTTCCAATAAGCACAAGGTTTGGAAGCAGCAAAGAATCGCTCGTGGTGGTATTGGCCAAGCGGGAATGATCGTTCGACCATTTCGACTTTGGCTTGATAACTGGTCTTGGCGTTCATTAGGCAACACGCCGTTTCCTGGTCAACTTGATGTCCAAACCGATCAATTTGCTCTTCAGTTACGTTCAAAAACATCTGGACCATTTGCTTTGCTTGGGGACAAAGGCTACCAAAAGAAACATGATTTGCTTCCGATTGCTTCCTATAACTTAAGTGCACCATTTTTGTCGGTCAAAGGCTGGCTACAACTTGATAAAAACCGTGCAGTGGAAGTGAAAGGCGAAGCTTGGATGAGTAAAGAGTGGGGCACGGGCTTAATTGCAGCCGGACAGGTTGGCTGGGATTGGTTTGTGTTCGACTTGAACAACGACACCACTTTAACCGTGAGTCGCTACCGTCACGATCAGCAGATGCCATATATGTTTGGCACACTGATGACTAAAAGCGGTAAGGCGATAGCACTGTCTGGCGATGAAATTTTAATGGAGCCGACGTTGTATCGTACCGTTGCAGATGGGAAACAGTTACCGATCGAGTGGGCTATTGCAGTTCCAAAGCATGGTATTGAACTGAATACCAAAGCAATCAACCGATCTTTGTGGTTACCTTTTGTGATCCCGTATTGGGAAGGACCTATTCAAACAACAGGAACACACACTGCTAATGGCTTTATGCAACTGACTGGTTATTAGGTTTCGGTGCACTTCCTACACTTCACAGCCACTTTCCTCCTGTAATCTTCATATAAATTAAAAACTTGTATTGTCGATAGATAATCTATACTGGTTATAAATGCTAGCCAGAAATGGATGTCTGAACAGACTAGTTTGAGCTCGCGAAAAGACCTGAATGTGATGATAGTGTGATGGGTCGCAAATGTTGACTTATCGATTAAGCGATTTGATACCTCATTATTTATCAATTGGTTAGATTGGTTTAACTCTTTGAATTTTGGCATGGCAGATCGTGGAGTAGTGATTTAGCCGTGTCTTTTGCCCAGTCGTTTGGTTTTTCTTTTATAAGAAGCAGTTAAAAGGTCAGTCACAATGGACAAATTGATTCGCGACTTCTTGCGAATGGAGTCTGCAAGTGGGATTTTGTTGGTAGTTGCAGCTGCCATAGCAATGTTCATCGCTAACTCCCCACTTAATGAATACTATCAAGGCTTCCTGCACTCCTACTTATTAGGGATGTCTCTATCGCATTGGATTAATGACGGCCTGATGGCCATCTTCTTCTTGTTAATTGGCTTAGAAGTAAAGCGTGAACTTGTCGAAGGCGCTCTTAAATCAAAAGAAACGGCGATGTTTCCTGCGATTGCTGCCGTTGGGGGAATGGCAGTTCCAGCGTTAGTTTATGTCATGTTTAACTGGGGCAATGACGCAGCGATGGCCGGTTGGGCAATCCCAGCGGCAACTGACATTGCCTTTGCGCTTGGTATTATGGCGCTACTAGGTAACAGGGTACCTGCCAGTTTGAAAGTGTTCTTACTTGCATTGGCGATCATCGATGATTTGGGTGCCGTGGTTATCATTGCGTTCTTTTACACGGCCGATTTATCGACTTCCGCACTGACGTTTGGGTTTATTTCCACAGCAGCTTTATTTTGGCTCAATTCTAAGCAGGTAACAAAACTCTCTCCTTATCTCATTATTGGCGCTTTACTGTGGTTTGCGGTACTTAAATCTGGAGTGCATGCGACACTTGCAGGCGTGGTGATTGGTTTTGCTATCCCATTAAAAGGGAAAGATGGTGAGCACTCCCCATTGAAACATCTAGAGCACACGCTCCATCCATACGTATCATTTGGTGTACTGCCTTTGTTCGCATTGGCCAATGCGGGCTTATCGCTTCAGAACGTGTCTATTGCTGGGCTGACGTCTATGGTACCGCTTGGAATCGCTTTAGGTCTGTTGGTGGGTAAACCAATTGGTATCATGTTGTTCTGTTGGGTGTCGCTGAAGATGAAACTAACAGAGCTCCCTGCTGGGATAAGAATGCGCCAAATATTTGCGGTATCTGTGCTGTGCGGGATCGGCTTTACCATGTCTATATTCATTTCTTCTCTCGCCTTTGAATTCGAAGCCGAGTCGCTGGATACATATGCGAGATTAGGCATTTTAATGGGGTCGACTGTCTCAGCAATACTGGGTTACATCTTATTAAGAATGTCTTTGCCTAAGGATCAAACTAAGCCTTCAACTAGTTGAAATCAATAATATTATTTTAACTTGTGACTTGTTTTAATATGCGAGAATCAGCCCAGTTTCGTTGCGAAACTGGGCTGATTTTTTAGAATGTTGATTGAAATTTATAATCGATACTGTAACGATAAGAATGAATGATATTGGTGGTATTTCCTACTAATTGTGGTTTTTGTATCGGTTTTTTCGAAGTGTTGGCTCATAACAAGCGAATATTCTTGTTAATAGAATTTGAATAGACTTCTCATCTCTAAGCTTTAGTGTGATGTTACTCAAATTATGAGCGTAGTTCCGTATAGTATGTCTATGAGTTTCTTGATGTATTATTGAAAGCGGATGCCTAAATAGGGAATGTTCTTTTCGAGTGTGTTTTGCATCTACGCTAAAGTTTTTTTTAAAGTCTTTGGAGGCTACTCTTAATGCTGTTTGCCGTTCTGTCCGGTTTTATCCTGGCGGCGTTTGTTCCGTGGCTATTTAGTCGCTTTGGCGAGCAAACGAGTAAGTTGCTCGCACTCTTGCCTGCGACTCTATTTGTCTACTTCTTAACGCTATTACCTGCTGTTACAGAGCAGGGACCTCAGCTGTTTAGCTACGATTGGGTACCAAGTTTAGGGATCAGCCTTGATTTTTGGGTTGATGGATTAAGCTTGCTGTTCGCGTTGCTGATCTCTGGCATTGGCTTTTTCGTTATTGTTTACGCGGGTAGCTACCTAGCAAACAAGCCAGATCAACGTAAGTTGTTGATGTATCTAATGGCATTTATGGGTGCCATGCTGGGAGTCGTACTATCAAGCAACTTAATGGCGATGTTCGTGTTCTGGGAACTGACCAGTATTACGTCATACATGCTTATCGGCTACTACCATGAAAAAGAATCTTCTCGTCGCTCTGCGTTGCAAGGTCTTATTGTCACCGTAGGTGGTGGCTTAGCCTTGTTGGCCGGCATCATTATGCTTGGTATGATCGCTGGAACATACGAAGTTAGAGAAATTCTCGCTCAAGGTTCGGATCTGCAATTGCATCCTTTGTTTGGTGCAATGATGATTGCCATCTTACTGGGGGCATTTACGAAATCTGCGCAGTTCCCATTCCATTTCTGGCTGCCAAATGCCATGGCTGCCCCAACGCCTGTGAGTTCTTACCTTCACTCAGCAACGATGGTGAAGGCGGGTGTCTACCTAATGGCTCGCTTGCAACCAACAATGGCTGGTAATGAAACTTGGACTCTGCTTCTCACTGGTTTTGGTGCTGTCACCATGTTGCTTGGTGCGACGATGGCGGTTACCAGTACGGATCTTAAACGTATCCTTGCTTACTCAACGGTGATGGCGTTGGGTACGTTAACTATGCTTATCGGCATCGGTACCGAAGCGGCTTTGGTTGCGACGATTGTGTTCCTACTAGGGCATGCTTTGTACAAAGGTGCTCTGTTCATGGCCGCGGGTACCATTGACCACGAAACTGGAACGAAAGACGTTCGTGAGCTTGGTGGTTTAAGAAAAGCGATGCCATACACAGCTGCATTTATGTCACTTGCTGCACTCGCTTTAGCGGGCGTACCGCCACTGTTTGGCTTTGTTGGCAAAGAAATGATGCTTGCTGGTGTGTTATCTAGCCCTTGGGCCGCACTATTAGCATTCATGGCGCTATTGACTTCTATTTTCATTGTTGCCTGTGCCTGCTTACTTGTTATTAAGCCTTTCTGGGGCAAGAAAAAAGAAACACCAAAACAAGCACATGAAGCACCTATCGGTATGCGTTTAGGGTTCACTGTATTGTCTATCGTTGGTTTAATCTTTGGATTAATTCCTAGCCTAGTGACGCCGTTAGTGACAGCTGCTGTGAATGCAATTTCTGGCACAAATATGGAAACGGTAGATGTTTCGCTTTGGCACGGCATCAATCTTCCATTGATGATAAGTGTGACGGCGTTAGTACTTGGTTACGTACTGTTTAAGAAGTGGGATTCACTAAGAGCTACTGCAGCACAAGCCAAACCACTGTTGAAGTGTGGGCCAGAGCGCGGTTACGACATCTTTATGGATAACCTAGTGAAATTAGCTAAGTGGTCGACCGCTAAATTGCAAAACGGCTATATGGGCAATTATATTTTGACCATTTTCATGACCACTATTGCTCTAGTGGGCTACGCCATGTACACCAAGGTCGGCTTCCATTGGGAGATTGATTTCTCTGATGTGACGATTAAAGACATTGGTATCTCAGTCATTATTTTAGCGGTTATCTTCTACGCCTGTACTACGCCACTGCGTTTAGGTTCGGTCGCTGCAATAGGTGCGCTAGGTTTCTCTATGGCGCTGATTTACGTGTTCTTTAGTGCTCCTGATCTAGCAATTACTCAGGTTCTGATTGAAACACTTACTGTCATCATGTTGGTACTGGTTCTGTTCAAATTACCTAAGTTCCAAAAACTTTCTAGCTCGGATACGCGATGGAGAGACTGCATTGTTGCAATTATGTTTGGTGCGATGATGGCGGTTCTACTTCTTACAGCGGTCCATTTCGCAATGCCTGGTGGCATCAGCGGTTATCTGATTGAGAACAGTTACCCAATCGCAAAAGGCCGTAACATTGTTAACGTTATTCTGGTTGATTACCGTGCGCTGGATACGCTGGGTGAACTATTCGTATTGTCACTGGCTGCTATCGGTGTGACAGCAATGCTTAGAACTAAGAAGGAACAGTAATGAACAATACAAGTACTTCACTTATTTTACAGGTCATTGCGCGTTTCCTATTGCCGATGTTGCTGTTGTACTCAGTATTCTTGCTACTCCGAGGGCACGATGAACCTGGTGGTGGCTTCATCGCAGGCCTTGTTGCATCAAGCGCGTTTGCTTTGCACTTGTTCGCATTCGACGCCAAGCAAACTAGAAAATTAATTGGTATTGATAGCTCATATTTAATGGGTGGGGGCCTGTTGATTTCGATGATGAGTGGCTTCGTCGGTGTAATTAAATCTGGCAGCCCTTTCCTCAGTGCTGTTTGGTGGTATGTGCAAGTTCCTGGTTTGGGTGAACTAAAAATTAGTACCCCTTTGATTTTCGATATCGGTGTTTATCTTGTCGTTTTGGGCATGGTTACAACGCTGCTGTTTTCACTTGCGCAGTTGGAGGACTAAATGACAACGTTATTTGCCATAGTGATTGGCGCGTTATATGCCGCCGCGCTTTACATGATGTTGCGCCGAAGTGTCGTTAAGTTGGTGATTGGTCTCATCATCCTTTCGAACGCCGCTAACTTACTCATCTTTACCGGTGGTGGTCTTGTTCGTGGAGCCCCACCATTAATCGAAGAAGGGATGTCCGGGCCTGTAGGACAAATTGCAGACCCGCTGCCTCAGGCGCTTATCCTGACTGCGATTGTGATTAGTTTTGGTGTTTTAGCTTTTGCCGTGGTTCTAATCAAACGAGCTTATAAAGTGATTGGAGCAGACGATATGAACGAAATGAAGAGTACAGATTCACAACTATGATGCTATTAATGCCAGTACTGATCCCGATGCTTGCAGCAGCACTTTCTATGGTGTTGTGGAAGCATCAAACATTGCAACGCTGGATCAGTGTATTTTCAAATTTCGCGTTGTTAATTGCCGCTGTTACGCTGTTTAACACAGTCTACAATGATGGCATTCAAGTGATTACCTTAGGTGGCTGGGAAGCACCATTTGGTATTTCTTTAGTCGCTGACTTGCTTGCCGTTGTTATGGTGACTGTGTCGGCTGTGGTTGCGTTTTGTATTTCGATCTACGCACTTGCTACGATGACGGAAGAGCATGAGAAATTCGGCTTTTATCCATTGCTGCATTTGATGCTTGCTGGTGTAGTCGGCTCATTTCTAACCGGTGATATCTTTAACCTGTATGTTTGGTTTGAGATCATGCTTGTGGCATCGTTCGGTCTGCTTATCCTTGGCGGCGAACGCAGCCAGATGGAAGGTGCACTAAAATATGTCACACTGAACTTACTGTCTTCAGCGTTATTCTTAAGCGCAATTGGTTTGCTATATGCGTACGCGGGTACGTTGAGTATTGCAGATCTAGGTCAGAAGTTAGCAGGCTCTGACAACCCAGAAGTTGTCACTGTCATTTCGCTGTTGTTCTTGGTTGCATTTGGTATCAAAGCGGCGGCATTTCCATTGTTCTTCTGGTTACCTGCGTCATACCATACGCCACCGGTTGCGATCTCGGCGGTGTTTGCAGGCCTACTCACTAAAGTAGGTGTCTACGCATTGTACCGTGTATTCAGTGTGGTGTTTGTTGGTGATCTAGCCTTTACCCATAACACGCTACTGATGTGGATGGGTATATTTACCATGGTAACAGGTGTACTTGGTGCTGCTGCGCAATATGAAGTGAGAAGAATTTTATCTTTCCACATTGTCAGCCAGATTGGTTACATGATCTTGGGCCTAGCGCTGTTTACTCCGTTAGCGATCCTTGGTGGTGTGTTTTACTTGTTCCACCACATCATTGTAAAAACAAACTTATTCCTTATTGGTGGTGTGATGCATCGACTGCATGGTTCTTACCAGTTAGATAGGTTAGGTGGGCTGTATAAATCTGCACCATTCTTAGCGATTTTGTTTGCGATTCCAGCAATGTCACTTGCGGGTATCCCACCGCTATCAGGCTTCTTTGCTAAATTCGTTGTCATTAAAGCGGGTATTGAAGCAAAAGAGTGGATAGGTGTGATTGCTTCTCTAGCGGTTGGTTTACTAACAATGTATTCAATGATCAAGATTTGGGCGGAAGCATTCTGGAAGAAGTTGCCAGAGGATGCAGAAACATTGCCACCAATGTCTGACTCAGAAAGATTATGTTTGTACTTACCAATCATCTTGATGGCTATCCTCACGGTGACAATTGGTATCAATGCACAGTGGTTCGTTGAATTAGCTTCAATGACTGCCGACCAGATCTTAGATCCTCAGCAGTACATTCAAGCGGTGCTAGGGGGCTAATCATGAAAGCATTTGGATGGAATATGATGTTGGCACTAGCTTGGCTGGTGCTCTCAGGAACCTACACAATTTCGAACCTGTTTGCCGGTATGATCATGAGTTACATCGTATTGGCGTATGTGTTACGTGATCGACCATTGTTCGGTACGTACTTTGGTAAGTTGCCTAAGTTGACGAACTTTATCTTGTTCTTTATTTGGGACTTGATTAAAGCGAACGCTCGAGTGGCATATGATGTATTAACTCCGACGCACCTGATGAAGCCTGCGGTTATCGGTGTACCACTCGATCTAGAAACAGATGGTGCTATTACAGTGTTTTCAAACCTAATCACTGTAACCCCGGGTTCACTAGCGCTTGACGTGTCTACCGACAAAAAAGTGCTGTACGTACACATCATGTACTTTGAAGATGAAGAGCTGCACATCGCTGAGTTTAAGCGACTTGAAGCTATGGTTATGGACTTACTGGGGTAGAGATGATGTTAGAGACTGTATACGGTATTTGTTTCTTTATGCTGATCATTTCGATGTTATTGGCTTTAGTTCGCTTGCTAAAAGGCCCATCTTTGCCAGATCGCGTGATCGCATTGGAGTTAATGGCGTCACTGACGGTAGGTTTGGTTGTTCTTTATAGTATCGCTTATGACGAACCGAAGTTCATCGATGTGGCTATCGCTTTGGCGTTAACGTCATTCCTAGCCGCGGTGGGTTTTTCACGTTACTTAGAGCAAAGAGGAGTAAAAGATGATTGATTATGTAATAGCATTTTTTGCCCTAATGGGGGCCTTTTTGATGCTGCTGGCAGGTATTGGCTTGAACCGAATGCCAGATGTATTGACTCGAATGCACGCAACGACAAAAGCAGGTGCACTTGGCGTTGGTTTGTTGGTTATCGTGTTTGCGATTGTGTTCTGGGAAGACACTTCGATTGTTGTCCGTGCTATTGCTGTGATTTTCTTTGTTATGTTCACAGCACCAATTGCGGCGCATGTGGTTGCAAGAACCAGTTACTTCGTTGGGGTTCCTGTTTGGGAAGGAACAGTGAAGGATGCAATTAAAGAACAGTACGATATGGATACGCACCAACTATCGAGTAAATGCGACCAAAAACGTAACTAAGTTAGAATTGAAAACGCTCCCGATGGGAGCGTTTTTTTATTTTTCTAGGGTGGTGAATATGTTCCATTCTTCAACCACTTCTTCTTTTAGCCCAACTACCGTTGCGGTAACCTTTCGGTTTGCTGCGTGGGAGGCAGGGTCGTCACCATCAGTTTCGAGTCGGGTTTCGCCATAGCCCACCACTCTTACACGTTTAGGGTCGATTTCGTAAGAAAGTAGCTTATCTTCCACAGTGTGTGCCCGTTTCTTAGAAAGCTCTAAGTTGTACTCTGGTGCACCCACCTTACTTGCGTAGCCTTGAATTTCTATTGAGGCAGATTTATAAACTTTCAAGAAATCAGCCATCGTCTGTATCTGGCTACCAAATACTGGGTTGATTTCATAGGAATTGTGAGCAAATAAGATACGTAGTTGACGTGTGTCCTCTGAGCGTATGGTTTCGCCACAGCCATCATTATCGACACTTGAACCTTTTGGGGTGCCCGGGCAAATATCGCGAGCATTAACGACGCCATCTCTATCGTCATCTAATAGGTCAGAAATTTGTTTCGCTTGCGGTGTATCGATATAGGGGTAATCGTCATTGGCGCAACCACTCATGGCAAAGCCGGCTACGAGTAAAGTGAGCGTCGATATAGTTGCAGTTTTCATTATCAGTACTCCACTCGTTGTGTCCATTCTTCTGGGATATCAACAAGCAGCGCGTCCAATAGTGAACCTGTTGCGTTCATAACCCGATACTTGGCATATTGCTCAGAGTAGTGAGCATCCAAGTAATCTTTTCTTGCTTCGAACAACTCGTTTTCGGTGTTAAGTAAATCGAGTAAGGTTCGTTGACCAATTCGATATTGCTTTTCATAGGCAATAACGGTTTCAGAAGCTGAGTCTACATGGTCGGCAAGAAAGTTTTTCTGTTGCAGAGTTAGGTCGAGAGCAGACCAAGATAAACGAAGGCCTTCTTCTACCTGACGGTAGGCGTTATCTCTTAGGTCTTTCGCTTTGTTCAATTGGTAAGCGGAACGTTCAGTCAAATCTCTGTCGCTGCCGCCATTATAGAGGTTGTAGCGTAAGCGAAGCATCGCTAGTGTTTCTTCACTGTTGCCTTCATCGCCCGCTGCATCATCTCGCCACGATTGGCTCGCTTCAAACGATATGGTTGGGTAGTTGTTCCCTTTAGACTGCTCATATTGGAAGCGCGCGGAGTCTATATCGGCATTAGCAATTTTGATGACAGGGTGAGCGTCATAGGCTTCAACAAGCGCATCGGTAAGGGATAGGGGAAGCTTAGAAACGTCAGCTCTAGGGTAAATGAGTCCTAACGGTTGTTGGCCGACTAATCTATGAAATTGGGTATGGGTATCAACCAAATTGTTCTGGGCGGCCAGCAGGTTACCGTGCGCCTTTGCTATCCTTGCTTCGACTTGCGATAAATCCGCCGTCGAGCCAATTCCTGATTCAGCGCGTCGTTTAATGTCCTTATAGATTTTTTTGTGTACGGATAGGTTACTTTCAGACAACGCCAGTACCTCAGTGGCTTTTACCGCGTCTAAGTAAACTTGTATGACTTGTAACGCAATATCTTGAGCATCGGCGAGCACTTGAAGTCTAATGGATTCGGCTTCTGCTGCCGTCCTGTCAATATCTCTTAACGTAGAGGAACCATCCCAGATCAATTGGGTAAGACTAATCGTTGCTTCTTTTCTTGTTAGGTCTGTATCTGGTTGATTAAGGGATTCAGCAGGGCTAATTCCTTCATAGCCAATACCCGCATCCAAATCAATGCTGGGCAAGTAAGCACCAGAAGCGGCATCGCTTTCTTTTACCTTACTTAGGTATTCATTAAAAATACTCTTTATCTCAGGGTTAGTCGCTAGAGTGATTGCAACGGCTTGTTCTAGTGTTTGGCTGGAAGCACTAAAACTCGCTGCTATTACACAACTCAGCAAAATAGGCTTATTCCATTTCACTATTGGGTCTCCTTACGAAGCAGATAACACCAGCTCATGACGCACTGCTTGCGCCCGAAAATTAGTTCAGAGTCGGCTTGATCAATGGAAGTCTAGTTTAACGATTGGGAATTTGAGAACTTAATCCAAAAATAAATCCTTTTAATTATTGACAACTTGCAATGATTGGCTCTTTTTTATCAGCTTATTGAGTGGATTATCAGTAGAAGAGGGCTAAATTTAATAGAGCATAAGCGGTGCAGATTGGGGTGCTCATAGTGGAGCAAGCCCTTTCTTTGCTGAAAATGAGGGGAAGGCTTATGAGTGCGGGTAATATTTCGTCCATTATTTGGGCGGGGGCAACAGTAGTAATCGATGCTGCTGGTCAACTGAGAGAGCTAGCAGCGGGCGAGCAGCCAGCTCCGGGTGAAGTGGTCGTTACGATTGACGATGAGAACCCAGGGGCAGTCAACATTCAAGCAGAGTTAGTTAACGATGGCTTACCCAATTTAGGTTTAGAGTTAGACGATGAAATCGCTCAGATTATTGGACAGATTGAGCAGGGAGTCGACCCGACACAGAATGACGACTTCGCGACTGCGGCTGGTGGACAAAATGGGTCGAGCCCGACCGGAACTGGGGATATTGAACGTACTGGTGCCGAAGTAATCGCTTCTACTTCCTTTGATACCTCAGGGCTAGAAGACCAAGGCTTATCAGAAACGCAAAGTCTAGCATTAGTTGAAGTTATTACCCTTGCTTTGGTTGGTGGTGATGCCAATGTTGCAGAAGATGAAACTGACGAACCTTTAGTTATTACGGGGACTTTAACCGTGACGGATACTGAAGATCCGACGTTTATCGAACAGGTAGATACAGAAGGGGATTACGGTTCGTTTACGATTGATGCTGAAGGGAACTGGACGTTTATCGCTGACAGTGCTTTTAACGAGCTTAATGTTGGAGAATTTCTAACTGATGTCTTTTCTGTGTCAGCCTCGGATGGCACATTACAGGATGTCACTGTGACCATTAATGGTACCAATGACTTACCACAATTCGAACCTAATGATGAAGACCAATACTCTTTTAGTTATGAAGAAGGGATTGGTACTACTGATGTAATTGGTCAGGTAAACGCGGTTGATCCAGACAACCAAGTCTTGGCATACAGTATCTCATCTAATTTGGTTGATGGTGATGACAATCCACTCTACGCTATCGATCCAGTAACGGGTGAGATTACGCTTACGGCGGAAGGTGTCGCGGCATACACCAACGATTTTGAAACGCTCGGTAATGAGCACCTTATTGTAGTAACGGTAACGGAAGTCGATGGCGAAGGTGTTGCTCAGTCAGTGGATATTAATGTCGTACTAAATGAGTTGGATGTGAATGAGCCTCCGGTGTTTGAGCCGCCAATTGAAGGGGATGAATACGTCTTTGCTTACGATGAGAACACCGATGCGGGTGTGACATTAGGGCAAGTCACAGCAAACGACCCCGAGCTGGGGGGCGTTACCTACAGTATTGGCACCAACGTTCAAATAGAGGGTGTGGATTTATTCCAAATCGATGCTCAAGGCAATATCAGCCTCACAGCCGCAGGGGCAGAAGCATTCACCAATGATTATGAAACGTTAGCCAACAGCCATGACATCACCGTCATTGCGTCTGACGGCGTGAACGATGTCGAAATTACCGTGACCCTCAACGAGCAAGATGTGAATGAGCCTCCAGTGTTTGAGCCGCCAATTGAGGGCGATGAGTACGTCTTTGCCTACGATGAGAACACCGATGCGGGTGTGACATTAGGGCAAGTTACAGCAAACGACCCCGAGCTGGGGGACGTCACCTACAGTATTGGCACCAACGTTCAAATAGAGGGTGTGGATTTATTCCAAATCGATGACCAGGGGAATATTAGTCTCACAACCGCAGGGGCAGAAGCGTTCACCAATGATTATGAAACGTTAGCCAACAGTCATGATATTACTGTCATTGCGTCTGACGGTGTGAACGATGTCGAGATTACGGTAACCCTCAACGAGCAAGATGTGAATGAGCCTCCGGTGTTTGAGCCGCCAATTGAGGGCGATGAGTACGTCTTTGCCTACGATGAGAACACCGATGCGGGTGTGACATTAGGGCAAGTTACAGCGAATGATCCAGAGTTGGAGGATGTCACCTACAGTATTGGCACCAACGTTCAAATAGAGGGTGTGGATTTATTCCAAATCGATGCTCAAGGCAATATCAGCCTCACAGCCGCAGGGGCAGAAGCATTCACCAATGATTATGAAACGTTAGCCAACAGCCATGATATTACCGTCATTGCGTCTGATGGAGTGAACGATGTCGAAATTACCGTGACCCTCAACGAGCAAGATGTGAATGAGCCTCCAGTGTTTGAGCCGCCAATTGAGGGCGATGAGTACGTCTTTGCCTACGACGAGAACACCGACCCAGGAGTGACATTAGGGCAAGTCACAGCAAACGACCCCGAGCTGGGGGATGTCACCTACAGTATTGGCACCAACGTTCAAATAGAGGGTGTGGATTTATTCCAAATCGATGCTCAAGGCAATATCAGCCTCACAGCCGCAGGGGCAGAAGCATACACCAATGATTATGAAACATTGGCCAATAGCCACGACATTACCGTCATTGCGTCTGATGGAGTGAACGATGTCGAAATTACCGTGACCCTCAACGAGCAAGATGTGAATGAGCCTCCGGTGTTTGAGCCGCCAATTGAGGGCGATGAGTACCTCTTTGCCTACGACGAGAACACCGACCCAGGAGTGACATTAGGGCAAGTCACAGCAAACGACCCCGAGCTGGGGGATGTTACCTACAGTATTGGCACCAACGTTCAAATAGAGGGTGTGGATTTATTCCAAATCGATGCTCAAGGCAATATCAGCCTCACAGCCGCAGGGGCAGAAGCGTTCACCAATGATTATGAAACATTGGCCAATAGCCACGACATTACCGTCATTGCGTCTGATGGCGTGAACGATGTCGAAATTACCGTGACCCTCAACGAGCAAGATGTGAATGAGCCTCCAGTGTTTGAGCCGCCAATTGAGGGCGATGAGTACGTCTTTGCCTACGATGAGAACACCGACCCTGGAGTGACATTAGGGCAAGTCACAGCAAACGACCCCGAGCTGGGGGATGTCACCTACAGTATTGGCACCAACGTTCAAATAGAGGGTGTGGATTTATTCCAAATCGATGCTCAAGGCAATATCAGCCTCACAGCCGCAGGGGCAGAAGCGTTCACCAATGATTATGAAACATTGGCCAACAGCCACGACATTACCGTCATTGCGTCTGACGGAGTGAACGATGTCGAAATTACCGTGACCCTCAACGAGCAAGATGTGAATGAGCCTCCGGTGTTTGAGCCGCCAATTGAGGGGGATGAGTACGTCTTTGCCTACGATGAGAACACCGACCCAGGAGTGACTTTAGGGCAAGTTACTGCGAATGACCCAGAGTCACTGGATGTTACTTATAGTATTGGCACCAACGTGCAGATAGAGGGTGTGGACTTATTCCAAGTTGATGACCAAGGGAATATTAGTCTTACCACCGCAGGGGCGGAAGCCTTTACCAACAATTATGAAGAGTTAACCAACAGTCATGTGATTACTGTGGTTGCGTCTGACGGAGTCAATGAAACTGAGATAACAGTGACGCTCAATGAGCAGGATGTTAATGAGCTACCAACAGCAGAAGATTTTGATGTCGATGCTGAAGACAACGTCATTGTACCGATCGTATTTGACTCTGATGTGGCTGAAGATGACCACATTGCAGATGAAGATGATGATTTCAATGGTCTACAGGTCAATGTGATGCTCACATCTCTTCCTGAGTACGGAGTACTGCTGTATACCGATGATATGGGGGAAACTCGCGAGCTGACCGCCGCAGATCTACATGTCGATGGTGACCCTATCGACGCTAACAAATTGTTGAACCCTGACAATATTGTCTATGTTCCGGGCTCCGGCGACCCATTTGAAATTGGCTATTCTGGCGATCCTGAAGATATCGTTCTTACTGATGGTTTCTTTAATTGGGGCGTAGAAGTGAGCCCAACTGAAAGAGAAATCACCTTAGATAACGGCAATACCATTAGTTTGTCTATTACTGACAACAATAACAAGCCACTCAAGCAGTATTCAGGTGAGCAACCCCATGTTGGCCACGGTATTGGTGATACTGATGGCCGCGGTATGAACAAGCAAGAAACGTTAATACTAGACCTAAGAAATAACCCTTTAGGTGTTGTTGCCTTTGGGTTGGACGGTATGGGGGGCGCGTTTAACACCAATAGTAATATCGCTGTAAGTGTGACTTACACTTTCGCTGACGGTACAACCGAAACGGTCGAGTATCAGAAAGATCCAGGTGATGTAGGTAATGCTCAGATCTTGTATGAATTTACTTATTCATCTCCTGATAATGAAATTGTGCAAATGGACTTCAGTTCTAATGGTGGTAACTGGGAGCTACGTTACGTATCTGGCTCGCAAACTGTCGAGGAGGATGTAACGTTCGACTATATGGCGGTGGATTCAGAATTGGCTGTTAGTGAAGAGGCTACCGTTACCATCGATGTGTCTGACTCTCCCGCATATCAAGTGCTTGCAGCCGCCAATGAAGATGAGCTTAACGCAGAGCAGGGCAACGATGTGCTTGTAGGCGATAATGACGCAAATGTATTTACATGGCTTGATGGCACATTAGATACAGGTACGGATGTCATTATGGACTTCGAGTTAACTGAAGATATGATCGATCTTGATGACATATTAGATGATACCGAAAGTGCCGACATCGATGAACTAATTGCTAATATTGGCGTTGAAATTGTCGATGACAACGTTGAGCTTACTATCGAACATGATGGTGGCGAACAAACGATTGTGATAGAAGATGGCGCTAACATACTTAGTGATTACATTGGCCCTGGCAACGAGTTCGATTCTATTGAACTATTGGGTCAGATAATCAAAAACGATGCCGCATAAAGGTAAGTTTTGATTGAAAAGGCTGGGCGTGTAGCCCAGCTTTTTTATTCTGACAATTTACAATGTTGTTATTAAAAATTGTTGCCAGTTGATTTCATTTTATGATAATTTTCGCCGCAATCTCGGACGTTGGAATTACCAATGGTTTTCTGGGGGATACGCGCAGTGACCATTCGAGCTGATTGTGACATTGCGTAGGGTAGGTATCGGCAAGCCCTTTTGTCGATAGACGGGATACTAAGTGCTGTTTTATAACAGTACGTATATGGGAAACCCAACATTGAACTCACACAACTTACACACATTAATCAGCTTCGTACTTCCTCAGTGCCCTGTTCTTCAAAGCAGCAGTATTACTGAGCCCTGAACTCTCTGATCTCGTTATTCGTCATCCTATGTGATGACTGCTATTCCGTGGCTACTATTTAGCTATTCGGAAGGCATTGCTATATCTCGCCCATAAAAAATACTTGAATATTTGTGGCGGGCTTTGGTTATTACGTCTCAAGAGATTTTACAATGAGTACAGCCTTTGAAGTCGATACAAACGCTATCGCAACCCCTTTTTCTAGTCAGGTTCCATTACTCGAGGGCCTTTATGATTTAACGCCCGATCAAGTATTGCTTGATCAGGCTGAGCATGAATCTGAAGTGCGCTCTTACCCGCGCCGATTGCCTATCGCGATTAAGCAAGCACACGGTGTGTTGGTAGAAGATACTCGTGGTCAATTATTCCTAGATTGCTTAGCCGGTGCAGGAACTCTCGTTCTTGGCTACAACCACCCTGAAATCAACCAAGCGCTTAAAGATCAGCTTGATTCGGGACTGCCTTACCAAACACTGGACATTACTACATCTGCGAAAGCGAACTTCATTAAACAAGTGAAAGCCTTTCTGCCAGAAGAGTTTGCTAAAGAGTCCGCTATTCAATTCTGTGGTCCATCGGGCGCAGATGCCGTTGAAGCCGCCATCAAACTCGCGAAACAGACGACCGGCCGTAACACTATGTTTGCGTTCCGTGGCGCATACCACGGTATGACGAACGGTACTATGGGCATGATGGGTAACCTTGGTACTAAAGAGCGTCGCACTGGCTTGATGTCAGACGTTCACTTTATGCCGTTCCCTTATAGTCTGCGTTGCCCATTTGGCCTTGGTGGTGAAGAGGGTGCGAAGGCAAACATCCGCTACATCGAGCGATTATTGAATGATGATGAAGCAGGGATAATGAAACCTGCAGCGATCATCTTGGAGCCAGTACAAGGTGAAGGCGGGGTCATTCCTGCTCCTGCGCAATGGTTGCGTGATATCCGTCGTATTTGTGATGAGCATGAAATCCTACTCATTTTGGATGAGATTCAATGTGGCGTTGGCAAAACTGGTTATCGTTTTGCGTTCGAAGAAGCCGGGATCACACCCGATATTCTTTGTTTGTCCAAAGCCATTGGTGGCGGAATGCCAATGTCGATTCTTGTATTCAACAAAAAAGTCGATACTTGGCGCCCTGGTGAGCACACCGGGACTTTCCGTGGTAACCAACTGGCGATGGTATCAGGTGCTAAAGCGCTTGAAATCATTGAACGCGACAACTTGGTCGAACACGCTAATATCGCTGGTCAATACCTACGACTCGGCCTAGAAAACATCCAGAAACGCGTTAACTGTGTGGCAGAGGTTCGCGGTAAAGGTTTGATGCTAGGCGTTGAAATTAAAAAGCCGAGTGGTGAACTGAATAAATTTGGTGAACCTGCATCTGATGGTGAACTAACCTTAAGAATTCAGCGAGCTGCTCTAGAGCGTGGACTAATGGTTGAAAAGGGCGGCCGAGATGGTTCTGTCATTCGATTCCTGCCACCGATTATCATCTCTTTTGAACAAATCGACTTTGCGCTTCGCACTCTAGAAGAAGCAATGTTAGTTAGCGGAGCTGAACTGATTGAGCACAGCGAAGATGTGGCTGGTCGCGAAAGTTGGAAAAAGCACTTCATTCATACTGGTGTAGCGGGTGCGGATGAGTTTGCATCTGTCATGAACCACACCACTCGTGTTATGCAGGATATGTTCGAGCAAGTCGACCAACCATATTCGGGGGTGGATCCAAAGGTGTTAGAACAACAGATCAATGATGTTAACCTTGATGCTTCTGATAAAAGTTTAAAAGAAGTGATTGAGAGCACGACTGATCTCGTCGCTAAAAACTCTATTTTTACTCAACACCCTAACTGTATTGCGCATTTGCACACTCCTCCACTTATGCCGTCGGTTGCGGCTGAAGCAATGATTGGAGCGCTAAACCAATCTATGGACTCATGGGATCAAGCTTCATCAGCGACGTATGTAGAGCAAAAAGTGGTGAACTGGTTATGCGATAAATACCAATTGGGTGGTCAGGCCGATGGCATCATGACCAGCGGTGGCACTCAAAGTAACCAGATGGGGCTGTTGTTAGCGCGTGATTGGATTGCCAATAAGTTAAGTGGTCACTCAATTCAGAAACTGGGCTTGCCAAGCTATGCCGATAAACTTCGTATCGTGTGCTCAGAAAATGCGCACTTTACCGTGCAGAAATCAGCGTCTTGGATGGGGTTAGGTGAGAAAGCGGTTCTTTCTGTACCCGCTAATACCGACGGTACGATGAAAGCAGACCAAATTGAGCAAGTGTTAAATGACGCTAAAGCGCAAGGCTTGATTCCTTTTGCCATTGTTGGAACGGCAGGTACTACTGACCACGGAGCGATTGATGACTTAGAAGCCATTGCTCATATCGCCAAGCAACACGAAATGTGGATGCATGTTGATGCCGCTTACGGTGGTGCGCTAATTCTAAGTGGCTCGAAGTGTCGTCTACAGGGTATCGAGCAAGCAAGCTCAATCAGTGTTGATTTCCATAAGTTGTTCTTCCAAACCATCAGTTGTGGTGCGCTGCTTGTGAATGATAAATCGAACTTTAAGTTCTTGCTTCATCACGCTGATTACCTCAATAGAGAGCATGACGAGTTGCCAAATTTGGTAGACAAATCCATCGCAACAACCAAACGTTTCGATGCGCTCAAAGTCTTCATGACGATGCAAAGCGTTGGGCCAAATCAGCTAGGCGAGATGTACGATCATCTGCTTGAGCAAACATTGCAAGTCGCCGACATGGTAGACGCGCAGCCCCATTTGGAACTGTTAGCTAGGCCGTCATTGTCGACAGTGCTATTGCGTACTACCCATGGCGACAGCTCAGATTGGGATAAGCTGAACCAGAAAGTTCGTATCGAAGCACTAGTACGTGGGATTGCGGTGCTGGGCGAAACAGTTATCGATGGCAAGTCAGCTCTTAAGTTTACTATTTTGAACCCATGTCTGACGTTGTCAGATTTTGAGAAACTTCTACAAAACATTAATCAGCTAGCCCAAGAGCTAGCGAAGTAAGGAATTGAAATAATGGCTATTTTACAAATTGGTGCAGGCGGTGTTGGCTGGGTAGTTGCACATAAGGCAGCACAAAATAACGATGTATTGGGTGACATCACAATCGCTTCACGCACCGTAAGTAAGTGTGAAAAAATCATCGAATCTATTCAGAAGAAAAACAACCTGAAAGATGGATCTAAGAAACTGGAAGCGCGTGCAGTTAATGCAGACGATGTAGAGGCACTTGTTGCTCTTATTAAAGAAGTTCAGCCTGACCTCGTCATCAATGCAGGTCCTCCGTGGGTAAACATGACCATTATGGAAGCATGTTATCAAGCAAAAGTATCTTACCTAGATACATCAGTTGCGGTTGACCTATGTTCAGAAGGCCAGCAAGTACCACAAGCTTATGATTGGCAGTGGGGCTACCGTGAGAAGTTCGCTGAAGCTGGCATCACTGGTATCCTTGGTGCAGGCTTCGATCCGGGCGTGGTATCAGTATTTGCAGCTTACGCGGTTAAGCACTTGTTCGATGAGATCGATACAATTGATGTAATGGACGTAAACGCTGGTGATCACGGTAAGAAGTTCGCAACCAACTTCGATCCAGAGACGAACATGCTAGAGATCCAAGGTGATTCTTTCTACTGGGAAAACGAAGAGTGGAAGCAGGTTCCTTGTCACTCCCGTATGCTTGAGTTTGATTTCCCGAACTGTGGTACTCACAAAGTATACTCAATGGCACACGACGAAGTCCGCTCAATGAAAGAGTTCATTCCAGCGAAGCGAATTGAGTTTTGGATGGGCTTTGGTGACAAATACCTAAACTACTTCAACTGTATGCGCGACATCGGCCTGCTGAGCCCAGACCCGCTAACGCTGCATGACGGTACAGTCGTTCAGCCTCTGCATGTGCTAAAAGCGCTTCTACCTGATCCAACGTCACTTGCTCCGGGCTACACTGGCTTAACGTGTATCGGTACTTGGGTTCAAGGTAAGAAAGACGGCAAAGAGCGTAGCGTATTCATCTACAACAATGCAGATCACGAAGTGGCGTACGAAGATGTTGAGCACCAAGCGATCTCTTACACAACAGGTGTACCTGCGATCACTGCTGCACTTCAGTTCTTCCGTGGTGAGTGGGCTGACAAAGGTGTGTTCAACATGGAACAACTAAACCCAGACCCGTTCCTAGAAACAATGCCGGGGATCGGTCTAGATTGGCATGTTCAAGAGTTAGAAGCAGGCCAAGGTCTACCTGTGATCCATGAACTGAATAAAGAAGCTTAACTTGTTATTTCTCTTCATTTCGTTGTCGTCTGTGCTCATTTATGCTTATAAACTCCGCGCAGACTCCTAGAACTGAAGAGAAATTCCTACGTTAATACAAGAATCAAAGGGGACAGTGATTGTTCCCTTTTTGGTGATGACCATCTTAAAGTGTTGGTATCATTTATTTTGGTTTTGTAACTCACTTCGTTCGGGCAGGACAAAACCAAACTAAATCACACCAATCATATAATTTCCCTTTCCATCTTTTAGATGCTGCTTGAGTGCGTATAGAAAATGACATTTCAGAAAGAAGAACTTAAAACCCCATACTTTATGATCAACGAAGATAAGTTGATTGAGAACTTAGAGAAAGCAAAGCAGCTAAAAGAGATTTCTGGCGTTAAGCTAGTGCTTGCTTTGAAGTGCTTCTCTACTTGGGGCGTATTTGACATCATCAAGCCTTATTTAGATGGCACGACAAGCTCGGGTCCATTTGAAGTAAAATTGGGTCACGAAACCTTTGGTGGTGAAACGCACGCTTACAGTGTGGGTTACAGTGAGGACGATGTAAGAGAAGTCGCAGATATCTGTGACAAGATGATCTTTAACTCACAGTCACAGCTAGCTGCGTACCGACATATTGTTGAAGGTAAAGCGTCAATCGGACTTCGACTTAACCCTGGTGTTAGCTACGCAGGCCAAGATTTAGCGAACCCAGCTCGCCAGTTCTCGCGTTTGGGAGTACAAGCAGACCACATAAAACCAGACGTATTCGAAAACATCGATGGTGTGATGTTCCACATGAACTGTGAAAACAAAGATGTGGATGCATTTATTGCGCTACTGGATTCAATCTCTGAGCAATTTGGCGAATACCTAGATAAGCTTGATTGGGTAAGCATGGGCGGCGGTGTATTTTTCACTTGGCCAGGCTATGACATCGAAAAGTTAGGGTTAGCGCTTAAAGCATTTGCTGAGAAACACGGCGTTCAATTGTACCTTGAACCGGGTGAAGCAATCATCACCAAAACAACCGACCTTGTGGTAACAGTAGTTGATATCGTAGAAAACGTTAAGAAAACTGCGATTGTAGATTCTGCGACAGAGGCGCACCGTTTAGATACATTAATTTACAACGAACCTGCTTCAATATTGGAAGCGTCAGAGCAGGGTGCTCATGATTACGTGGTTGGTTCCTGTTCTTGTTTAGCTGGCGATCAGTTCTGTGAAGCAAGCTTCGATCAGCCGTTAGAAATTGGCCAGCGTTTGCATATATTAGATAGTGCGGGCTATACCATGGTTAAGCTTAATTGGTTCAATGGCTTACGTATGCCATCGGTATACTGTGAGCGTAACGACGGTCGTATTCAGAAACTTAACGAGTTCGACTACTCGGACTTTAAACGCTCGCTATCTCAATGGAGCGTAGAATAAATTAAAAAGAGCAGCGTTGAGCTGCTCTTTTTTTGTTACCAGTGAAGACTGTGTCGTAATTCAACTAAGTTGAGATTTAAGCTTCGAGTATCACTCTTGTATCTTCACTCAGTGCCTCTAGCTCTTTAGCAACGTCTTCGATTTGAATTTCTCCAGGTAGGCGCACCGCCATGTTTGCAGTGAATAAACTGGAGCTAACACCGCCTCCGCCAGCAATAAATACACGTTGGCAGTCCATGTCCAAAATATTGATCCCCTGGCCATCCAATACATGAGTAATTTCGTTAACAATACCAGCGCGATCATTTGAATCTAAGCGCAGTTGGAAAATGGTATCTTCACCATGAGACTTAGAATCCGCTTCTGTGATTTGAACTAACAGTTCAGGGTGAGACTGGAATGCTTGTTTTACCACTTGCTCGTTAACCGCGGGCAGTTCTACTTTAATTACTGCAGCGACTTGGTCTTCAATGAAGTTCACTTTACTGATTAACCATTTACCGCCGTTTTCATGGGTAACAGCAGCAAGTTGCTTGATGGTTGCTGGCGTTGCCCTGCCAACAAAGTTAACAATGAAAGTACTGTTCATGGCGTGCCCCTCGTAAACGTTGTCCGTAACTGGTTCATTTAATTGTTAGTTTCAGTGTAGAACTTACAGTTGGGCATGGTTTGACCAAAGTCAATTTTTCGAATTAAAGGGATTTGGACTGGTCGATTATGTTTACTCAGGCACAAAAAAGCGGTGAATAAACACCGCTTTTCTCAATGACGCTTTAAGTTACTCTGCTTAGGTTAGAAGTAAATCTTCATTTCTGCGCCGTAGAATACGTTGTCGTATGAAGCGCCAGCATCCATAGCGAACTTAGCAGCATCTTGGTTGCCGAACCATGGTGCGCTTGCAAACTGGAACTCTGCACTACCGCCCCAAGCATTAGATACCCAACCGTGGATATGACCTACTGGGTTTAAGAAGAATAATGAAACGTCACCCATGGTTTTAGAACCCATCACGTAGCCACCTTGTGCAACGATATCTTGTTCTGTTTCGAACATGATTTCACCCACAACGGCACCGAAGAATGGAGTAATGAATAGATCTTGCCATGATGGTACTTCAGCGAATGCCTCTACACCGTATTCCCAAAAGAAAGTCGACATGGTTGCGGAATATAGGAAAGACTCAAACTCATTGAAACCCGCGTGACGAGCAGCAGTATAGTAAACACCACCAAAGTAAGGGTGCATGATGTAGTTTAGGAAGTGTTCATCACGATCCCATACTGGGCCGGAAGACACGTTATCCACCCACTTACTGCCGAGTTCGCTCATATCGCGATCGTCTTCATCCCACTTTGTGATGGATTCAGGTAGTAGAGTCATTAAGCCAACGGTTGCGACACTTAAACCTAGGATTGTGTAGGTTTGGCCCATCAGGTAATCCCAATCTTTACCATCTTGTACCGTAAGGTACTTCGGTAATGCTGGTTGTTCTACGTTTAGTTCTGGCTCTTTCAAGCTCATGACGTAAGGTTCTTCAGGGGTATATACGCTCGGTTGGTAAGAATACTTGTTGTTAGCGCAAAATCCGTTTTCGCAGTCGACCGTGTAGGAAAACTCGATATGTTGGTTATAGTCGTAATTCGCTGCATGCGCGCTTGCGGAACACGCTAGCATAAGTGCAGCGATGCTTTTCTTAGACACGGACAACTCCAAGTTAATGTTTTTCAATGACGAGATTCACAATTATCCAATAAAGAGCTGCCAATGAAAACACCAAAATGAACTTATTCGTTATGCGACGGACATAAAACTTTAGATAAGTGCAAATTGTTGTTTCATATTGTGCTCAATATGTGATGATAGTAGGTAAGTTCTCGAACGCTCTGGAAAATTAATGTTAAAGATTGCAATGCTAAGCACCGGTGAAGAAGTGCTACACGGAGATATAGTCGACACCAACGCTGCGTGGATGTCCCGTCAGTTTTTTGAGAAAGGCTTCTCTTTGTCAAAACGCACGACTGTAGGCGATATTATGTCCGATTTAGTCGAAGAGCTAATGATGCTGAGCTTTAATATGGATGTCGTTATCGTCAACGGTGGTCTGGGGCCAACAACGGATGACCTTAGTTCAGCCGCTGCGGCTAAAGCGAGTGATCAAGAGCTGGTATTGTTTCCCGAGTGGTTAGAAACACTGAAAGCATTTTTTCAAAAGCGTGGGGTTCCTATGCCCGACAGCAACCTAAAGCAAGCAATGTTACCGGCTTCGAGCGAAATCATTGATAATCCGATTGGCACTGCGTGTGGCTTCAAAATGCTAATCAATGATTGCCTATTTTATTTCACTCCTGGCGTTCCAAGCGAGTTTAAGATGATGGTTGATACTCAGATTCTGCCTGACTTGCAGTCTCGTTTTCCAGATCAGGTTGGAAGCGATTGCAGCCGCTTATTTACTTTTGGTACATCAGAATCCGGTTTATCAGATAAGTTGGATAAGGTGCAATTACCTCAAGGCTACATGCTGGGTTATCGTTCATATCTGCCTTTTATCGAAGTAAAGCTGTTTGGCCCTAAAGGTGATTTGGATACTCGAGTTCGTTTGTTACAGCTTATCTACAAACTGGTTGAAAACCATGTCGTCAGTGTTGATGAGAGCATGTTAGATCATCTAGGTCACCTCATTGCGGAGAAAAAGCTGTCTGTTTCGATTTCGGAGCAATCAACTCAGGGTTGGTTGACGAACTGGCTTCATTCTAATGAACGTGCCGCTTCATACTGTGGTCACACTTGGGTGTTGAGCGGTGCAACTGAAGTGGGCACGAAAGATCAAGACTCATTAGCTGCGGCATTCGCGCTTTCTGGGGCAACTCGAGAGAAGTGTGCAACGGACATTGGTTTAGTCACAGGTAAAGTGGAAGAAGATCAATTTACAGTTGCGCTTTCTACACCACAAGGTGAGTGGGGACAACAGTTGAAGTTCAATCGAACCTTTACCAAACAAGATCAAAAAGAGCTGGTTGGTACTATAGCTGCTGACATGCTACGTAGGTACTTATCTGGCAAGCCAGTATTTGTTAACTACAGTTCAACGACAACCCTAAAAGAAATGCACCTTCCTGCAAACGTTCTTTAAATCAAAATCTTAGAAGGCATGACAACGATGCCTTCTTTGTCAAATTACTACCGAGCAGCGTTCAGTAATAAGCTGATGAATTTTGGTCTTATTACTCACTCCTGCTCATATTTATTTCTTAGAATAAATCGATATAAATCTAAGTCGATGATTTATAGGTAAGCGATAAAATTGTCGCATCTGTGAGCCTCCATTCTTGCCATTTTGTTTGTACACTGACATTTCGGAAAGGAAGCTCATCAAGGAGGCGAGCATGTTTAACCAGTCCAAAATTCTTGTTTGGTACAAAGTGGCTAGTCAGAAAGTCGTTCTTGGTGAGGCTCTCAATGGTGACGATTGTGATGTGGTTTCTCGTTGGTTGCATGCGCCTTGTGAAAGTAACAATGCAAGTACACAAGGTTATAGGTTGTCTTTGTTTGATAACGATGGCAGAGAAGTCGCAGATAAAGCCGTGTCTGTTATGACTGCGGATGCATTTTTGCAGCAATGAGGCCCTTCAATGGCCTCAGCTAAAGCAAAGGGCACGGTTGTCTTTAGTCGCTAATCATTAACTAACAAATTCTTCAATTACTTCGTAGAGTTTTTCTTTCTTTAGAGGCTTAGATAAGTATTTGTCCATACCTGCGTCTAGACACTTTTGTATATCTTGATCGAGGACGCTCGCCGTTAGTGCAACTATTGGGGTGTTATTGAGCTTTAATTCAGATTCGTACTCACGTATTTTTTGGGTTGCTGTGAAACCATCCATCTCTGGCATCATACAATCCATAAGTATTAGTTGAAAAGCCTCTCCTTGTCTGACTTTATTCAGAGCTTCAACTCCATTGTTTGCAATTTCATACATATAACCTTTCTTACTTAAAAATAGCTTAACAACTTTTTGGTTAACGGTGTTATCTTCAACAACGAGTATCCTTGCGCTCTTTTCATCAGTACCTTTCGCAGATGATTTGTTAACTGGACTAAGTCGCTCACTCTTTACATGGTTCTCTAATGCATGAGAAATGGCATGAACAAAACGTTCGCCAAGAATAGGAAATTTAACCAGTCCGTCTATTAGTTCTTGCTGTTGGATTTGTGGGGCTAAGGCGTCGTGTATTAAAACAATGGCTGTTTCAGGATGTACTTGAGACAGCATGCTAAGATCCTTTTGGGTTTCTATCACATCATGATGTTGGTACACCAATATCCCGCTGTCTTCGATATTAGTAAGGTTTTGGTGAGAGGTAACGTTTTTAAGCCCCATGAACTCGAGCTCTTTTTCTACTTGTTTTCTCATGGTTTCAGTACGTATGTATAAGCCAACATTGGTACTGTTCAATTTCGTTGAGCGAAGCGGAACTTTTCTTATCACTTTACTCTGTAATTCAAAGTAAAATCGGCTACCTTCATTTAACTGAGACTCTAACTGTAACTCTCCTCCCATTGTTTCAACTAGCTTGTAACTTATGTTTAAACCAAGCCCTGTACCGCCAAATTTTCGCGTAATAGATTCATCTGCCTGTACGAATGGTTCAAAGATTGCAGTTTGTTTTTCCTTGTCTATACCTATACCGGTATCTTGCACTGAAAAGATCAACCTAACAGACTGGCTATCAATAGTTTCAGTGTGAAGAGATAAAGAGACACTGCCTGCTGAAGTGAATTTGACTGCGTTTGACATCAGGTTCATCAGGATTTGGCGCAAGCGATGTTCATCTAGTTCGACTTGATCTGGTGTGTCATCTGAAATATCGAGTTTAAGAAGTATCGACTTTTCTAGTACCTTGGCCATGCTCATTGATGCAGTGTCATAAATAACCTGACGAATGTTGGTGGGGTGATGACTGATTTCCAAGTGCCCAGACTCGATCTTTGATAAATCGAGAATGTCATTAATTAGCATTAAAAGCGTATGTGAGGATGTCTTTACCGTATCTAGGTGCTCTTTCTGAATGGGGTTTAGTGAGGTTTCTGCCAGTATATCAGACATCCCAATAATCCCATTTAAAGGCGTACGTATCTCATGGGACATATTTGCTAGAAAGGAGCTCTTAGCTTGGTTTGATAAATTAGCTTGCTCTCGAGAATGCTTTAACCCTTTTTCTAAACGAGCGACGGATACGCTGACAAGCGCTAGCACACCAAGCAAACTAAAAAACGTAAGCCCAAAAAGCAGATGAATGTTGGATTCTACTTGGTTGAGTTTTTGTTCAATGACTTCCGGAAGCTTATTGTGAAATATCTCTAAACTGTTTTCTACATCATGAATGGAGTTACGCAATTCTCCGTATAGCCCTTTATTGTGGTCAAATCCCATTCTCTGATAGGCATTAATGAGCTGCTCAAAAGAGTTTCTATAGTGATAGGCGTCTGATGACAGGGTAGGGTAAAGCTCGGAAATCGAGGTTGAAGACTGCGCTATACTGGCTTTTGCTAACAGTGCGCTTTGCTCATTGGGCTCGGAGAAAAAGGCTTGAACATCCCTTTGGTTTTTGGATAGCTGCATCAGCAAGTCTTTGTTTCCAATATCAATAGCGACCTGAGATAGCTGAAATCTTGCTTGATGATATTGTTCTAGTAAGCCTTTTTCTTTGGTATCGCTCTGAGGTTGATAGATTTCATACTTGAGTCTGACTAGCTGCGTAAACTTTGCCTCATAAGCACCAATAGCGACATAAATACCTGCAGCACTGTCGGTCGGGTATAGTTGGTCTTCACTCAGCACCTGTTCAATATAGTTAACCTTACGGTTCAGCATCTCTATATCTTCATTAAGACGCTCGACATATTCATGGTTTAGTCGCTCAATAAAGTCTTTTTCATGCCTTCTAATTGTCAGTAAATCCACTACGGATTCTGATATCAAAACCTGCAAGTTATGAAGCGTATTTTCCTTCTCTTTGTATTCGTGATTGATAAAGAAGAAAGTGGTTAGCAACAACATAACGACCATAAAACCAGCAGTTAATTGGCCTCGTATAGTCGAAAACAAACCTTTTTTGAACATTGGCTTCATTTGAACCTCCGCTACGTAAAGCTATGTTAAGAAACGTTTGCAAGCTCTGTTTCGATTTGAGAGCGGACATTAGGTAGCAGCGAACATGCTGCTAACACTTTGTGCTCGGATGCAGGGGTGTTATCGTGAGTCTCTGATTCTATGTCTTCGAGAATGGTGGTTACTTCTGTTTCGCCAAAACCTACTAATATCCCTTTTAAAGAATGAGCGAATATATACAGTGCGCCCCAATCTTGCTTTTCATATAGCAACATTAATTTTTCTTCACTATCACCGTATTCTTCAATGTAAGCCATCAATATCAGTTGTATTGATTCTGGGTCATTGTCTAGGTCATTAAAAAAAGGGGCAAAATCTATCATGTCTAGTTCCTTTCTACACACTAAAATGCTTGGGGTAATGGGCGCTCAACTCCAGAGCTTTCTATATCTCTAAGCCATGACCCCCAGTTCTTTGGCAACAAATTGGCGTCCTTGAGGTGCCCAAGTTGTTTTGAACGTGAACTCTCACCTACGTCAAATAAAATACTCGCTTTAAGCACACCTAGCTGTGCCTCGGTACAAAGTGGGTAGACCTCTAATATTTTCAAGTAGCTAGCATAGGAGCTGCTGTCATTCATATTCAGGATTTCACGAGCTGACTCTAAGGCGGTTTGAAGTTCGGAAACGTTGTCATAGCGGCTTGCATCACTCAGTAGTTGCTCGACTTCTTGCTGAGTTTCCTTATCAAATTGGTTTCTCGTTTTAAGTACGGCCAGTAGACTCTCAGATAACCAAAATTCACCAAAACTGTCTGCGATGTAGACGATTTGTACTAGTAGTACAGAAGGCAGTTTGTTGAAGTTCTCGAAATATGGGCTGACTGCTTTGAATAGTGTTTCATGCGCTTCTGGTGATTTGTTTTGTAGCATGTACACCTTCGAAGAAAAAAGTTGGATGTAGCTGTTAAGGAACGGCTTTTGGTTATGAGTAACACGATTGGTGACCGCCCTGAAAAAGTGTTTCATACAACTGAGTAATTTTTTACTGTCGCTTGGATGGGTATGTTCATTGAGTAATGCCAAAATACAGTCGCCGTAACGCACTACTGCGTTGAGCCATGATACATCGACTATAGATAGGTGACTTGAAAATGTCTTACCTATACTAATCAGGGTATTTTGGTTATTTAATCTCGCAGCTAACTGCGCAGCAGTGAGCATTCGTTCATTGATACTAGGGGTGCACTCGAAAGCTCTAACCGCAAGGTGCAATGCGTCGTAATACAGTTCATTTGCGATGAAAATGTGAACAAGCTTGTCCATCGCTTTGTGAGCGAGTGGATTCGCGGATAGGAAGTCTTCCAACAGGTCTATCGCTGCTTGAACATCGTTTTGTTGGAGATTTAATGTCGCTATAGAAACGACCTTTGCCATATGTAATGGAGTCGTAGAAATTTGATGCAACAAAGCGAGTCCATTCCAGTCTTGGATACTCTCCAATTGTTCCATTGCAGAGGACTCAACGATTATCGGTGATGAGCTTGCGTCAATCAGTTCAGTGATACATTTCGCTCTAAGTTCAGAATCTATGTGAGTGTCTTCAATGACTTTGTTGACCGCAGCGATGCTTTTTTTGTCTTCCCCGACGCTCAGGATTTTGGCTCCTAGAGCCTGTGTTTGAATGGGTTTTTTAATAAAGTGCTGAATTTCGCCTGAGAGTACTGTGAGGACAGTTTCTTGCCTAGAGTCCCCCGAGACTAGAATGACACCAGTCTGACGGCTGAGTAGTTTTTTTTTGCTTAAGAGACTGGCGAGCTCGTTACCATTAATACATTGCTCTAAATGGTAATCAAGGATAAGAACATCATAAAATCGCTTGCCAACTTGCTTAATAGCCTCTTGGTAAGACGTACAGATATCAATCCCCTCATGAGGAGTACCTAATGTATTTATTTGCTGGCGGATCAATGTAGCAGACGTTTTGGAGTCGTCGACAATTAAAATAGACAGGTTTTTAAATCTATTTTTTGAGTTACGTAGACTGTCCATATCATTCGATACTCCTAAGTAGCCGTTGACGTTATTATTGGAAATGATATGTGCACTTGTGCATATTTTTAGTATATAAGTACATTCTCATATCGCAAGGTATCTATGTTGTAAATGCTTGAATTACCTTGTCTGGGAAGCCAAAATATTTCTGACCTCCATCATGTTCTAACAAAAGACAATTATTGGAGGCAGCGATCAGAGATGTGTCGTTGGTTGAGAAGATAACGGTCTTGTCCGACAGCTTTCCAGTAAATAGCTTGCTAATGTGTCTCACATGTTCTTTTTCGCAGCCTGCAAAAGGCTCATCGATCAGTAATACATTGCTTTGGCACTGCCCTAATCCAAGTGCTAAACGGATGCTCTGTAGAACCCCACTAGGTAGTGATTGCAGAAAATCACTCGACATATAAGTATCAATACCTTTAGGTAACCAATCGACAATCTCTAGTAACTGAATCAGATCTTCCATTTCTTCACGTGGCATCACGCCATTGTGGATCACGAAATTACTGGCCAATGTGCCTTCAAAAATATGCAGGTCAAACGGGATATAGTTGACGGACTTTCTATATCTAAAGCTATTGAATTGCTTGATGTTATGGCCGTCGAGAAATATTGAGCCTTGGTAGCGTTCATCGAGCCCGGCTAACAAGCTGAGCAAGGTTGTTTTACCTGAGCCTGAGGGGCCTGATATGGAAATTTTTTCGCCTCTAGAAATCTTAAAGCCTAAGTTGGTAAGACCTTGAGCCATAAATTGATGGCGGTGTGTTAACCCGTCCACTTTAAAGCTGCCGATGAATCTATCGATAGGAGGGCTTTTCTCCATAAGTGTTTTGTCGTCATTCAAGGACATTAATGCATTAATCTGACCGGCTGCCGCTTTAAGTGACTGAAATTTAGATATTGAGTTGTAGATGCCCATTATTGGGCCAAGCGCTTTCCAAACCAAAATAATGATAGCTAACATTGCTCCTGCGTCTGTTGTACCTTCCATCACCCCAAATACAGCGGTGACGATGCTGGCGGTACCAATGACTTGAACTAGAGATTGGCCAAGGCTTTGAATTCGACCATTAGTAATAGCAACATTTTCAGCGTCAGTAAGGCTCTGAGAATGAGCGGCCTTAAAGCGAGTTTGGAACACGTTGAGTAGTGGTAAGCCTTGTACGGATTTAATATTTCTTAAAACTTCATTCCACTGATATGACACCATCGCGTTCGCTCGTGAACTTTTGGAGGTCGCTTGCGTATAGACATATCTAGCATATACGCAGAACACGAGCATTAAAATTATCCCCGCGATAACAGTGAGAGCCGCTTGCCCAGACATGATGGTAATCGCGACAATGAATATAATGACGAAGGGCATATCGAAGTAGCTCAATGTTGATTCTGCGGTAACCAATCGGCGGAACTGGTCGATATCTTTAAGCCGAGCTATTTGCGAAGAAACTCCAGCTGAAGATGTCATGGAGTAGGGGAGCCAAAGTAGCTTTGATACAACATTTCGCGAAATATGGACAGCTAAATCCTGTCCGGAAGTAGCGAGTATGTTCATTCTTAATCTTTTGAAACCAAATTCGGAGAGAGCTAGGAATATGGCAAGTAAAGTCAGCCCAAAGAGTGTTGATTGAGAGCCAGAGGTGAGTGCGAAATTGTAGACACCCATAATAAAGAACGGCTGCATTGCACCGAGCAAGTTAATAACGAGACTTAGCCAGATGAGGCTCTTGATCTCTCCGTTATAACGATAAAAGGTGTACTTAATCCAGTTCGTTTTGTCCTGAGACTCTGGTGGTGGTTCTCGAAAAATCTTCGAATACTCTGTGATTTCACATATTGTGCAATCAACTTTCTCTAAGGCGTGAGTAAGTAATGTGTCGTTCTTGTAATCATATAAGTGAGCTTGGCCTTCGCGAATGTCTAACAGTACAACGGATACTTTCTCAAACTCGATAAAGGCAGGAGTACGCTTGGCATCAAGATGGTTGAGTTGGGTTCGGGTTAATGTGCACTGATAGCCAAGGCGCTCAAGCGTCTTTTGGTAGGTATCCAAATCATTCTCAGCCGGGCAAAAAGCATCGGACAAAATATCAGGTGTGCCTTCCCACTCCATCGCAATCAAGGTGTGAGTTAATGCCCTTAATGTTGGTGACGACTGATATCGTTGAGCAAACCGAGGATTGTTGAATTTTTTGAGACGTTCACTCGTATTTCCAAAGTCGATAAGTATGCTCATAGAACTCTCTCCAAAATTCCGGATGTGTTCTCATTTGTTGTCTGTGCCTTAGTTGCTTTAAACTGAATGGGTTCTAGTTTATGTCTAATTTGGCTAAGTTTATTACTGATTACGATGCAGGTTGTTCGTTCGACTTTGTTCGAGATACAAGCCATGACACGCTGTGCAAACAGCTTATCGAAGAACATATCGAAATCGTCAATAACGATCACCTGTTTCTGGCTTAAAAGGGTGCGAACAATGAGCAGCGAATAATAGACTTGTCTAGAAAATGGATTCTGCATATTTCCTTTGAGTTGCGTGTAGAACCCACTTTTAAGCTGGTCTATTTGCGCTTTTACCCCAAGGTTCTCACACAAAGAGTAAGCGGCACTGTTTAAATGGGGGCGAAAGCAGGTGAGGTTTTCGATGATCGTCCCTTCAACCAGCGTTGAGTTGCGGTCTATTCTGGCTACTTGCTGCTTCCAGCTGGCATAGTCAATTTCTGAAATTGGTGTTCCGTCGATCAAGATTTCAATATCGGTTGAAGGCTGCTCAAGAGTTAGACTCCGGGTTAAGTAAGTTTTTCCACTTCCGGTAGGGCCGCTGAACTGATAACTGGTGCCAGAACTAAGGTTAAATTTATGACCTTTTAAGTTAACGGATATTGTCCCTATTGCGATGTGACTTTCACTGGTCGATGACTCTTCAAGATCCATTAACTCACAAACATGTTTTATGTAGGATTGGTTGAGTTTCCAACGACTAAAGGTTTGCATGACTTGTTGGTAAGGAGAAAAGTAGCGATTAGTTAATAAAATCACCGCAGCCATGACACCTTGGCTGATTTCCAAATTGATGACCGACATGGCACACATAACCACCACAACTGCGACAGACAGCTGTTGAATCAGAGTCAAGGTTAGGTTGAACGAAGACTCTAACCGTTCATATTCGATGCTATGGCTTTCTCGCTCCTCAATCATACTCTTCATAAAGCTTTCGAAGCGATATTCCATCGCCCGGCTTTTTATCTCTAACGGACTAGACACAATTTCAATGATTTTGGAGTTAGTCATGCCTTCGGTATCGCTTCTTTTCTCTAATAGGGCGATGCGCTTTCGTGATAGAACTCGAGCTGCAATGAGAAGGGTTCCTGAGGCAGCAAGTAATGCGATGCCGGCACCAGTATTAATAACAAATATTATTGCGACGGTGATAACACTAGTTAGGGTGTTGATTAATGCTTTGATAGATTCTCCACCGAAGAAACTTTTTATCTCGGGAATGGCTGAAATTCGCTCTAGATACTGGCCCATCTCTAACTTTGTGAATTTGGCGATATTTGCGTGACAGATTGAGTTAAATACACGATTGGTGAGCTGGGACTCATAGCGCTTCATAACGAGCGAAGTCACCTTTTCCTCCTGTGTTTTTAAGAAGTAATCGCAGGCGATCGAAATGAGGATGAACGCAAAAAGGAGAAACAGAGAGTCGGTTGATTGATTGGGAAGAATCCGGTCGAATATGATTAAGATCGAGAATGGCAAAACTAGGCCAAGTAAGGTCGTCATTAGCGTTGAAAAGATTAAATACACTTTGTCGAAAGTATTGATACGACGCTCAAACTGATGGCTCATTGTGTGACTCCTTCATTCTCTATGAGGTGAAGAGGTATTGGGGAATTAGTTTGTGTTGAATCGCTGTGCGCCATTAATGCGGATATTTTTTTGATGGTGTCTAGATTTAATCGGCCAACAAGTTGTTCTAAACCTAATGTCTCGATTACATAGGTGTAGCGAGCATTTTCGTAGTCACGAATACTATTAAAGAGTTTACTCTCTGCTGCGAGTAGGTCGGTTATGGTTCTTGTACCGAGTTTATAAGCTTTTTGTATTCCTCGATAAGAGGCGTAGTTTGCTTTGATGATAGTTCTTAAGCTGATTAGAGATTCAGCATTGTCGTTAATGTTACTGATGGCTTCATGAAAGGATTGTTCAGTGTTTTGAATGCGATCACGCAGGTCGATTTCAGCTTTTGTTAGCTCTAATGCAGATTTTTGATATTTGTGATAGTCCCCGCCGCCGCTGATAATAGGAATATCCAAGTTAAGACTGTAGACCAGTTGGTCGTTTCTGCCTAAGTCTAATGGGTCAGTAGAACCTGCATTTGTGTCATTGTGACTATAGGAAACGCTTCCAGATAATGAAGGTAAGAAATCAGAACCCGATTCTCTTAGCTGATTTCTATTTTTTGATACTTGCCGCTTAGCAATTTGGATATCCAAATTTTCTTGGCTAGCAAGAGTATTTAGCTGTTGGGTTAAATCTTTTGTTAATGACTGAAGCTGGGTTGAACTCACTAAATCGTAACTTACAACAACAGGGTATTGGACGAAATTCTCTAGCTGTCTGATTAGAACCTTCTGATCTTTGCGCAACGTTCTGAGGTCATTCGCAACCTGTTCTTTTTGAGCCATCACTTCGTACATTTCGCTTCCAGCAACATTACCTAATTCAACATTTCGTTTAAGTTGCCTATAGCGAGCAACCGCTGAACTAAGCTCAGCTTCTGTCGCTCTTTCTTGGGCTTTGTTTTTCAATACTTCGAAATACGTTGAGGCGACGTCTTGTATTGTCTGTTGGACAGTCTTTGCAAGTTCAAGTTGTTGAATATCAACATCTAAGAGGGAGCTACGCTGTGAGTAATAGTCGGAGAGGTTGAAGAGACTCTGAGACAGCGAAACATTGTAGCCGTGAGAATTGTATTCTGAGCGAGTATCTTGGTCAGTCTTATGAGTTTTGCTTTCATTCCAAGTGGTGTTTGCTGAAACGCTAAGGCTTGGTAAGAACTTTGCGCTATTGATATCTGCATCTCTCTCGGAAGCTTTTGCTCCGACTCGAGCGCTTTCCAGTGCGAGATTTTGGCGCAACGACATCTCTACCACTTCCGATAGGCTAGCGGCAACTGAATGTTGTGGGTGGGCAAGCAGTAAACCTAGACTAAAAGATTTTATGTACTGCCAAGTATTTCTTAATAACTTTTGCAATTTCATCACTCTTATACGGTTTGCTGATAACGAAATCCATTCCCGCCTCTATACAGGCTTTATGCTCATTGGCACTAGTTAATGCGGTTGCTCCAATAATTGTTACTGGTGTTCGTGTCGGGTCTTCACTCTCTAGTGAACGGATCAGTTTTGTAGCATCTAGCCCTCCCATGCCTGGCATGATGCAATCCATAAAGATAATATCGACACTGTTTTTTTTGAAGTAATCAACCGCTTCTTCTCCATTAGAGGCAGTGCTTGCTTCATAGTCTTGTTTCTTTAATAGTTGTTTGAGAAGGAATTGTTGAACGCGGTCATCTTCCACGACTAGGAAATGATTTTGAGTGCTATCCTCTTGCTGTTTTTCAGTTTCCATTGCTTCAACAAGGTTTGGTATAAACTCATGGGGTAATAGTGGGGTATAGAATATTCTATCGACGAACTCATGGGCGCTTTGTACTGCACTAGCCTCCGAAATTGCCAGAAGTAGTTGTGTGTTAGGGCAATTTTTCATTCTAGACTTTAACGTTTTGCAAAATGAACGTAGCTCAATGCCTTTGATTGTATCAGTCACGATGACTGCATCAGTCGATGACAAGTTGGGAAGGTTTTTAAATACGTCATTCGGTGTGCGTGCTATCGAAACATGACATTTATATCGTTCCAGAATGTTTTGAATGATGTTGATTTGGAGTTCTGAATCAGCGCAAACCAATATACTTTTGTCGTCTAATTCGCTGTTAGCTTGAAGGAAGTTAAGTGGAGTGACATCGATCTGAAGACGTTTCTTCTGATTACTGTTTTGCGTAAACCAAGACGATTCAAAAAAAGATACATCCGATAATATCTGCTTAGACCAAGAGTCTTGACTGTTATGTTGATCGTCTGCTGGCTGCCAGTTGTTACTTGTAATCTCATCCAGAGTACAATCTTTATTTCCAAGGAAAACAACATCGAACGTGAGCCGTGTTTTTTCTATTTCGTTAGAACCTAAACTAAATACGTGAAGGAGTATTTTGCTACAGTCAACGAGTGTCATAGCGTTGGAGAGCTGTAAGAACAACACCCAAAATAAGCTGGTGGCGCTGGTGTCTATTGTGTTAGGTAAATTATCTTCGATATAGCATTCAACTTGTATTTGCTGACGTTGTGCTTTCGCTTTGATATGTACAATGAGAACTGAAAGTAGAGAAGTTAGGGAAGCATTCTTTCTTTCTGCACTTCCTTGGGTGATGAGTTCGTTATAATTGTCAGCCAGCTCAGAGAGCGTCGTCGTTGCTGAAGAGATCTCTTTTGCCATCACAGCACCATTCTCATCGGTATCTTGAACCAACAGCTTGACACCTCCCTCTATTGTGTTGGTGATTCCTCTGATCTCGTATCCAATCAAGGTATATAGCTGACGATAGAGATCTGAATTTTTTCTCTCTGACTCTGTTTGTCTGTATAGCTCTAGGATATGCGAATATAACTTTCTCTCATTGATTGAGATTCCTAGCTGATTAATTTTCTCTTCTAAGTTCTGTGTGGTCAGTTCATTGACCTGATTTGCAAAGCGTTCGAATTGACGATTTTCGATATCGTACTCTTTGTTTAGGCGTGTAATACGACGGCTATATAGCGTGATGGATAGGAGTGCAACCAAAAGCAGAGCGATAAAAAGCATAAGGCTTAGGTAGAATTTTTTACTTTGAGTTTGATTGACGTTTTGAATTTGTATCTTGAGTAAGGTCTGATAGGTGTGCTGCAGCTCAATGTAGATTGGCGTTAGGTCGCTAAGTAACGATGATATATTTTTCTCTTTCGAGTACTTAGATAGAGCGACTTTTAACTGAGTATACTCTACTGCACCTACTAGGTTGACGCTCGACTTCTCCTGAGAAACAGCAGAAGTGAAATGTTGCAGTTGATGATTGACGGCTGAAAGATGAGATGAATCAAGAATGCATTCTTGTTGGTAGCATTGGTCGACTTCTGCCAATAGTAATTCAACTTTGTCTAACAAGGCTTTGGTTTCTACGGTGGCTTTTTCTTGGTGCTGCTGCTTGATTTTATTGTCATATCGAGCCCAATTAATCGTGTTCCATACTTGCATCGCCATAATAATCGTAATGGTGACTGTGATTATAAATAGTAAGGAACGAATACTACCTTTCACGCTTTACCTCTCATCGAACGCATCTTCGATGGCGGACATTACAGGTTTCAACGCGTACTCGATCATTTTTCGCGAGCCTGTTTTAATATCTGCAGTAAATTCCATATATGGCGACAGGTTGTATCGAGCTCCTGATTTTTCCAAATATGATTTTTCCATACTTATGGTAGCGATGTAGAACTCGGTTTCTTCTTCCTTGTACGATGATCGGCTGATTGACTGTATGGTTCCCGTTATATAGCCATACTTGGCAAAATTATACGTATCAAATTTGAGTTTTACTTCTTGGCCAATTTCGACAAAACCAAGATCCTTTCTTGGTATCTTGGCTTCGCCATGAAGTTGATTACGTATGGGCGCAATATCCGCGATACTTTCCCCTGGAGGAATGACGGCGGATTGATAGTTGAAGTGAACTTTATCGACAACACCGTCAACTGGAGAATAAACAGTTAACCTTTCGACTTTGTCAGTATGTTGGGGCAATGTTGCTTGTTTAAGAGTTAGGTCTTTTTTAAGGCTGTTTATTTGGCTTTGATATTCTGCATTTCGATTTGCAATTAGATCAGCCAATTGTTTTTTCAACCGGAGCTGTTGGAAGTCCTCGTTTAGTAATGCTTCATCGAGATTCTCTATCTCACGTAACATGTTCATTTCCTGTACCTGCATGTTTAACACATCGATATAGGAAGCCATCTCTTCACCGTATAGTGTTTCTTTGATCTTGAGTTGTTCTTGAATCAACCCAAGTTGCTTCTGGGAGCTGATTTTTCTTTTTCGCATTGAACTCATCAGCCTTTCCTTGTGCTGAATATCATGCTCAATAAGAGATTGGTTAGAACGATTTTTTGCAGCTTCTTGAGCCCAAGAAAGATTTCCCGCTTGAACGAGTTCAGGGGAATAGCTGGATTCTGAAAATGCTGGTTTTCTATCTTCAATTAGGGCACGAAACTTCTCTAGTTCGATTTGGATAGCTTCGATATCGAGTGTTGAAGACGCTAGTTGAGTGTTCCTATCAACAGATTTTAAACGAGCGATTGGCTGCCCCGCATAAACCGTGTCGCCAGTTGTCACGAGTAACTTGTCTAATATGCCACCTTCTAGGTGCTGAACCTTTTCGATGTCCGTATCGAGTAACAACTCTCCTCTACTAGATACGACAATATCGATAGTGACTTGGGATACAACGACAAGCAACGTTACAACGGCAAGAAAAACCGCTAGCAGAGTTTTGTGCGTAGCAGTTAATGCACTTTTAATTACGACTTCATCGTTTATCTGCGCATCTTGCGTTTGATGAGATTCATACATCGCATTGCGAATATGTCTTTCGATTTCGCTCATCAAGTCGTCCTTGTGTTTGTTTTTGTTATTTTTTATCGCCAACGAATATCATTATAGATGCATATCTGGATATGCAATACGTAACATCATGTTTTGTGAAGTCTTAGGCTTTGAGAAAGAAAGTACAGTTTGATTAAAGAGCTGATGCTAGCCGGGTAAAAAACTCCCCTTTTTCCCTATTCATATGACTGCAGCAAATTGACAAAAAATTATTACTTTCAGACGTTTTCACCTTGAAGAACTCTCAAGATTGTACTTCATTAATACAAGTCAGTTATACATTTAGTTTCACATCCATTCGTTGAATAGGGCTAGGTAAATGGAAAATAATAATCAAAACTCAAATGGAAACGAGAAAAACCTAAATGATGCGGTTGAAAATGTAACCACTTCAGATTCGTCAACAGAATCAAATTCGGCTCAGGAAAGACAAAACCAACAAAATACAGCTGCCTCGGTGACTGCGACCGGGGTAGAGAATGCAGACCTAGCTGATGAAATTAACCAGGCTTTAGAAGACAACCCAAGTGGGGCGGGTTCGAGCGGTGGCGATGACTCTAGCGGTGCTGCGGCGCCGGTTCAAGAAGCCTCAGCTGGTGCTGAAGAGTCTGAAGGCAATGAGTCTAAAGTTGTGGACAGCCAAGCGACTGGAGAAGCTGCATCAGATGGGGCTCCTTCATCGTCTGCTCCTAGTTCTCAAAATGTTGGCGGAGCGACAGACGATGGGTCGGGTGGGCCAAGTCAATCTGGCGAAAGCTCGTCACCTGATTCCGTAGTGTCTGCCGGAGCAGGTGGCTCTGGTGGTGGTTCTAGCGCATCTTCCGATGCTACGAGTGTTGGTGATACTTCAGAACCTGATACTGCCACTGTAAGTGAAACATTTGAAGTTAACGTTGAGGAAGAGGGCGCGACCGAGAACGAAGAAGACTTTGATACAGAAACGGTTTCAGAAACATTTGAAATCAACGTAGAAGATGTCAACGACGCTGCGGAAGTATCTGCGGGCATTACAGCAACGGTTGATGAAGATAATTCAATTACGATTACCCAAGAGCAACTTTTAGCTAATGCAAGTGATGTCGAAGGTGATGACCTTACAGCCCAAAACCTTACAACTAATGACCCTAATGCCACGATTTTAGCTAACGATGATGGCAGCTTTACTATCACGCCATCCCAGGACTTCAATGGCGAAATTGAGTTTTCTTATGATGTTTCAGATGGTCAGGATATTACGCCAACGTCACTAAATTTAACGGTAAATCCGGTAAATGATGGACCTGAGCCGCAAGACCAAGCGTTCACCATCGCCGAAGACGGCACACTGAACTTCACCGATGCAAACCTCCTAACCGGTGCTACCGACATTGACGGTGATAACCTCAGTGTAGAAAGCATCAGCTACACCGGCACTGATGGGGTACTGACTGACAACGGCGACGGCAGCTACAGCTTCGCGCCAAACGAGAACTTCAATGGGGATGTGCAGTTCAGCTTTGAAGTGTCCGACGGCACCGACACGGTGGCTGCCAACATTGATGTGTCCGTGACACCAGAGAACGATCCACCGGTGGCGGGCTCAACGGCTTACACCGTAAACGAAGATGAAGTACTGACGTTCAGTGCTGAGCAGCTATTAGCGAATGCCTCAGACATTGAAGGTGATGTTGCAGTAGATAGCGTGACCTACACAGGTAACGACGGTATCTTAACCGACAACGGCGACGGCACCTTTAGCTTCGCGCCAAACCAAAACTTCGATGGCGATGTCAGCCTTGATGTGGTGGTCGTCGATGAAGAAGGCGCGACGGCAACTACAACTGCTGATATCGATGTCCTACCAATCAACGATGCACCAGTCCAAGGTGAGCAAGCCTACACGGTCAACGAAGACGGCTCGATTACTATCTCACAAGACCAGCTTCTTGCCGACTCAAGTGATGTTGAAGGCGATGACCTGACTGCATCGAACCTAACCGTCGATGGCAATGCGACGGTGGAAGCTAATGATGATGGCAGCTTCACCATTACGCCAGATGCGGACTTCAACGGCGATATCACTATGCAGTTTGATATCACCGATGGCACGGACACGATTCAAGCGACAGGCGACTTAACGGTTAATCCAGTTAACGATCTACCTCAGCCACAAGACCAAGCGTTCACGATTGCCGAAGATGGCACGCTGAATTTCACCGATGCTGACCTGCTAACCGGTGCTACCGATATTGACGGTGATAACCTCAGCGTGGAAAGCATCAGCTACACCGGCACCGATGGTGTACTGACTGACAACGGTGACGGCAGCTACAGCTTTGCGCCAAACGAGAACTTCAATGGGGATGTGCAGTTCAGCTTTGAAGTGTCAGATGGTACCGACACAGTCGAAGCGAACATTGATGTGTCCGTGACACCAGAGAACGATCCACCGGTGGCAGGCTCGACCTCGTACACCGTCAACGAAGATGAAGTACTGACATTCAGTGCAGAGCAGCTATTAGCGAATGCGTCTGACATTGAAGGTGAAGTGGCGGTGGATAGCGTGCTTTACACGGGTAGCGACGGTATCTTAACCGACAATGGTGACGGCACATTCAGCTTTGCGCCGAACCAAAACTTCGATGGCGATGTCAGCCTAGATGTCGTTGTGATTGATGAAGAGGGCGCAACGGTCTCAACCACCGCAGAGATTGATGTCTTACCAATCAACGATGCACCGGTGCAAGGTGAGCAAGCCTACACGGTCAACGAAGATGGCTCGATCACCATCTCACAAGACCAGCTTCTTGCGGGTTCAAGTGATGTTGAAGGCGATGACCTGACTGCATCGAATCTGACGGTTGATGGCAATGCGACAGTAGGAGCGAACGAAGATGGCAGCTTCACCATTACGCCAGATGCGGACTTCAACGGCGATATCACCATGCAGTTTGATATCACCGATGGCACCGACACGATTCAAGCGACGGGTGACTTAACGGTTAATCCAGTTAACGATCTACCTCAGCCACAGGACCAAGCGTTTACCATTGCCGAAGATGGTACGCTGAACTTCACCGATGCAGACCTACTAACCGGAGCCACCGACATTGATGGTGACAACCTCAGCGTTGAAAGCGTCAGCTACACCGGCACTGACGGCGTATTGACCGACAACGGCGACGGCAGCTACAGCTTCGCACCAAACGAGAACTTCAATGGTGATGTACAGTTCAGCTTTGAAGTGTCAGATGGTACCGACACGGTGGAAGCCAACATTGATGTGTCCGTGACACCAGAAAACGATCCACCGGTGGCTGGCTCAACCTCATACACCGTCAACGAAGATGAAGTGCTGACCTTCAGTGCAGAGCAGCTATTGGCTAACGCATCTGATATCGAAGGTGAAGTGGCGGTGGATAGCGTGCTTTACACGGGTAGCGACGGTATCTTAACTGACAACGGTGATGGCACCTTTAGCTTCGCGCCGAACCAAAACTTCAATGGCGATGTCAGCCTTGATGTCGTTGTGGTCGATGAAGAAGGTGCAACGGTCTCTACAATCGCAGAGATTGATGTCTTACCAATCAACGATGCACCAGTTCAAGGTGAGCAGGCTTACACCGTTAACGAAGACGGTTCGATTACCATTTCGCAAGACCAATTACTTGCCGGTTCAAGTGATGTCGAAGGCGATGACCTGACCGCATCGAACCTAACTGTGGATGGTAATGCGACGGTAGAAGCCAACGAAGATGGCAGCTTCACTATCACGCCGGATGCGGACTTCAACGGCGATATCACTATGCAGTTTGATATCACTGATGGTACCGACACCATTCAAGCGACGGGCGATTTAACGGTTAATCCAGTTAACGATTTGCCTCAGCCACAAGACCAAGTGTTCACCATTGCCGAAGATGGCACGCTAAACTTTACCGATGCTGACCTGCTTGAAGGGGCAACCGACATTGATGGCGACAACCTCAGCGTTGAAAGCATCAGCTATACCGGCACTGACGGTGTACTGACCGACAACGGCGACGGCAGCTACAGTTTTGCGCCAAACGAGAACTTCAATGGTGATGTACAGTTCAGCTTTGAAGTGTCAGATGGTACCGACACGGTGGAAGCCAACATTGATGTGTCCGTGACACCAGAAAACGATCCACCGGTGGCTGGCTCAACCTCATACACCGTCAACGAAGATGAAGTGCTGACCTTCAGTGCAGAGCAGCTATTGGCTAACGCATCTGATATCGAAGGTGAAGTGGCGGTGGATAGCGTGCTTTACACTGGTAACGACGGTATCTTAACTGACAACGGTGATGGCACCTTTAGCTTCGCGCCGAACCAAAACTTCAATGGCGATGTCAGCCTTGATGTCGTTGTGGTCGATGAAGAAGGTGCAACGGTCTCTACAATCGCAGAGATTGATGTCTTACCAATCAACGATGCACCAGTTCAAGGTGAGCAGGCTTACACCGTTAACGAAGACGGTTCGATTACCATTTCGCAAGACCAATTACTTGCCGGTTCAAGTGATGTCGAAGGCGATGACCTGACCGCATCGAACCTAACTGTGGATGGTAATGCGACGGTAGAAGCCAACGAAGATGGCAGCTTCACTATCACGCCGGATGCGGACTTCAACGGCGATATCACTATGCAGTTTGATATCACTGATGGTACCGACACCATTCAAGCGACGGGCGATTTAACGGTTAATCCAGTTAACGATTTGCCTCAGCCACAAGACCAAGTGTTCACCATTGCCGAAGATGGCACGCTCAACTTCACCGATGCTGACCTGCTTGAAGGGGCAACCGACATTGATGGCGACAACCTCAGCGTTGAAAGCATCAGCTATACCGGCACGGATGGGGTACTGACCGACAACGGCGACGGCAGCTACAGTTTTGCGCCAAACGAGAACTTCAATGGTGATGTACAGTTCAGCTTTGAAGTGTCCGATGGCACCGAGACGGTGGCAGCGAACATCGATGTGTCCGTGACACCAGAGAACGATCCACCGGTGGCGGGCTTAACGTCTTACACAGTAAATGAAGATGAAGTGCTAACGTTCAGTGCAGAGCAGCTTCTAGCGAACGCATCTGATATTGAAGGTGAAGTGGCTGTTGATAGTGTTACTTACTCAGGCAACGACGGTATCTTAACCGACAATGGGGATGGTACGTTTAGTTTTGCACCAAACCAAAACTTCGATGGCGATGTCAGCCTCGATGTCGTTGTGGTCGATGAAGAAGGTGCGACCGCGATAACAACAGCCGATATCGACGTTCTGCCAATCAATGATGCACCAGTCCAAGGTGAGCAAGCCTACACGGTCAACGAAGATGGTTCGATCACCATTTCACAAGACCAGCTTCTTGCGGGCTCAAGTGATGTGGAAGGCGATGACCTGACTGCATCGAACCTAACCGTCGATGGCAATGCGACGGTGGAAGCTAATGATGATGGCAGCTTCACCATTACGCCAGATGCGGACTTCAACGGCGATATCTCGATGCAGTTTGATATCACCGATGGTACCGACACGATTCAAGCGACGGGTGATTTAACGGTTAATCCAGTTAACGATTTGCCTCAGCCACAAGACCAAGCGTTTACGATTGCCGAAGATGGTACGCTCAACTTCACCGATGCAGACCTGCTAACCGGTGCTACCGACATTGATGGTGACAACCTCAGCGTGGAAAGCATCAGCTACACCGGCACGGATGGGGTACTGACCGACAACGGCGATGGCAGCTACAGCTTCGCGCCAAACGAGAACTTCAATGGTGACGTACAGTTCAGCTTTGAAGTGTCCGACGGCACCGAGACGGTGGCAGCGAACATTGATGTGTCCGTAACACCAGAAAACGATCCACCGGTGGCGGGCTCAACATCTTACACAGTCAATGAAGATGAAGTACTGACATTCAGTGCAGAGCAGCTACTAGCCAATGCATCAGATATCGAGGGTGAAGTGGCGGTGGATAGCGTGCTTTACACTGGCAGTGACGGTATCTTAACCGACAATGGTGACGGCACCTTTAGCTTCGCGCCAAACCAAAACTTCGATGGCGATGTGAGTCTGGATGTTGTTGTGGTCGATGAAGAAGGTGCGACTGCGACTACAACCGCAGAGATTGATGTTCTACCAATCAACGATGCGCCAGTTCAAGGAGAGCAAGCGTACACGGTTAACGAAGATGGCTCGATTACTATCTCACAAGACCAGCTTCTTGCCGGCTCAAGTGATGTTGAAGGCGATGACCTGACTGCATCGAACCTAACCGTCGATGGCAATGCGACGGTGGAAGCTAATGATGATGGCAGCTTCACCATTACACCAGATGCGGACTTCAACGGCGATATCACCATGCAGTTTGATATCACCGATGGCACGGATACGATTCAAGCGACGGGTGATTTAACGGTTAACCCTATTAATGACCTGCCTCAGCCACAAGACCAAGCGTTCACCATCGCCGAAGATGGAACTCTTAACTTCACCGATGCAGACCTGCTTGATGGTGCCACTGATATTGACGGTGATAATCTAAGCGTGGAAAGCATCAGCTACACCGGTACTGACGGCGTACTGACCGATAACGGTGACGGCAGCTACAGCTTTGCACCAAATGAGAACTTCAACGGTGATGTTCAGTTCAGCTTTGAAGTGTCGGACGGTACCGATACGGTTGAAGCCAACATTGATGTGTCCGTGACACCGGAGAACGATCCACCGGTGGCGGGCTCGACGTCTTACACGGTCAATGAAGACAATTCAATCACAATTACTTCGGAACAGTTGCTTGCCAATTCATCGGATATTGAAAGTGATGTGAGCATTCAAGAGGTAAGTTACTCGGGTTCTGATGGCGCATTCACAGACAATGGTGATGGAACATTTACTTTCGTACCAAACCAAGACTTTAATGGTAATGTCAGCCTAGACGTAAACATTATTGATAGCGAAGGGGCAACCGCATCGACCACAGCCGGAATTGAAGTACTGCCGGTCAACGATGCACCTGTGACGTCAGGAATTACTGCAGAAGTTGATGAAGATAATGCGATTACGATTAGCCAAGAGCAGCTGTTAGCCAATGCAACAGATGTTGAGGGTGATAACCTTGTTGCGAGTAACCTGCAAACCAATGATCCAGATGCAACGATTGTATCAAATGAGGATGGCTCATTTACGATTACGCACTCGGAGAACTTCAATGGCGAGTTAGATTTTACCTACAATGTCAGTGATGGTGAGAGTGACGTTGTCACCACTCTCGATTTGACGGTTAATCCTGTCAATGATGCACCAGACGCAGGCGATGAAATCCATATTCAAGCACAAGAAGACCAGACTGTTGGTGTAACTCTACGTGAAGACCCAGTGATTCGTTTAGATCAGGCGCCAGAGAACGGTATCGTTCAAGCGCATCTGAATGATGAATGGATTGATTTGGATGTTGGTGTAGAGATTCCAGCTGATACGGAAGTACGATTTGTTGCAGATCAGGACGCGGTCGAAAACGGTACTCATACAACGAAAATTGGTACGTTTGATGACAATGCGAGTGTCGACGATTGGGGGGATGAAGTTGATCCTTATACTCGTCAATTCATTGATGGTGACTTAACAGTTACAGTGCAAAGTAATGACGACCCACTTGGTGCTTGGAACGGCAATACGCACATTGGGCATGGCATTGGTGATACTGACCGGCAAGGACTAAGTGGTGACGAGAAACTTACCGTTACCGTTGAAGGGCAAGATATTAACGAAATCAGTTTCCATTTAGATGGCCTTGGTGGCTGGTTTATGGAAGAGTCCCGTCACTTTACCGAAGTAGAGATTCGAGCATTTAATTCTGAAGGTGAGATGATCGACTCTCTGACCTATCACAAAGAAGATAGAAACAGTTTCGAAACGGACTATACGTTAACGGTTGATGAACCAGTTTCCTATTTTGAACTTGGTACAATTCAAGGGAACGGTACTTATGTCGTGCAAAACATGACGGTATCGCAAACCTGCCCAGATGAAGCTGTGTTTACATCAATAGGTGTGGATGGAACTGAGATCACCGAAACAGTATCGCTGAATATTCGTGAAGGTGATTCAGAGATCGACCTAACGGCTGAGTTACCAAACGTAGAAGTCGATACTGATGGCGCAACACAGTTTGCATCAGTCATCATCACTGAGGAGCAGCTTCTCGCTCAGGCGTCAGATATTGACAGTGATATTTTAGACATAGAAGGGCTCGAGTTAGTTGGTGAAAGTGCGGACAATGCAACGCTGGTCGATAATGGTGATGGTACATGGACAGTTGTTCCAAATGAAAACTTCCACGGTGAAGTAGAGCTCGGCTATAACGTAACAGATGGCGAATTAGCAGATAGCAATATCATCAATATTCACTTTGAGTCAGTCAATGATGAACCAATTGTCTCTGGGCCAATTGTGCTTTCTACCGAGGAAGACAACAGCATTACGTTCACTGCTGATGAGCTTCTGGCGAACTCGACTGATGTTGAAGGGGATGAGTTATCCATCATTGATATTAACTACGATGGTCCTAATGGTGAGCTGATCGATAATGGCGATGGTAGCTTTACTTTCGTGCCAAACGAAAACTTCAATGGTGAAGTGGACATCGACTACAAAGTGTTTGATGGGCAAGACGCTGTCGATACGCTCCTAGATTTGACTGTTATTCCTGTCAATGACGTTCCAGTGCCGGGGGCTCCGTTACATACACAGATGCTAGAAAATGGCTCGATTACCATTGAAGCGAAAGATCTGTTGGCGGGTGCGACTGATGTTGATGGAGATATCCTTCACATCGAAAACCTGCTTCTTGTCGACCAGGGTCAAGGTACATTAACGGACAACGGCGATAACACCTTTACATTTGAACCATCATCTAACTTCTACGGTGAAGTTAACTTAACATTTGATATCAGTGATGGCTTAGCAAGTGCTCCTAGCACAGCTAGAATCGATGTAGAAATTGTTAATGAAGGACCTGAAGTTAGTGGCCCAGTTGATGCTGTAGTTGACGAAGATGGCAGTATCACCATCACGCAAGAAGACTTGTTAGCAAATGCAACGGATGCAGATGGAGATAACCTCACTGCAACCAACTTGCAAACTAATGACCCTAATGCGTCAATTGTTGAAAACTCTGATGGTAGCTTCACCATAACGCCAAGTGACAATTTCTTTGGTGAGATCGAGTTTACTTATGATGTAACCGATGACATTGAGACTATTGCTGCTGACCTTAACCTTACTGTTAATCCAATCAATGATGCACCTGAAGTTCCAGACCTTGTGTTTAGTACTGAAGATGGCACTTCGGTGACGATAACTGAAGACCAGTTGCTCGCTCAAGCGACAGATATTGAGGGTGATGAGCTTTCAGTGGTTAACGTAACAAGTGGCAGTGATTCGGTATCCGTTCAAGACAACGGTGATGGTACATACACGCTAACGCCAGAAAACGGCTTCTTTGGCAATGCAGATTTAACATTCGATGTGAGTGACGGCACTGATGTGGTGAGTGCCAATATCGACCTTTCGGTAGAGTTCGTAAATGATGCGCCGGAAGCTGATTCAATTGTCGCGGATGTTGATGAGGACGGTAGTATTCTGGTGACGCAAGAAATGTTGCTGGAGAATGCCACCGACCAAGATGGTGATGTACTGACCGCGGTAGGTCTTGAGACTAACGATCCAAATGCTCAGATTACTGATAACGGCGATGGCACCTATACAGTCACTCCTTCAGAAAACTTCAATGGTGACATTCAATTTACTTATGAAGTAACCGATGGTGAATTGAGTACGACAAACGACCTTACCTTAACTGTAAATCCTGTTAACGATGCGCCAATTGTTGCTCCTGCGATGTACAGCATTGAAGAAGATGGCTCGGTGCTATTCACGCAAGAAGACTTGCTAAGTGGTGCTATCGATATTGATGGTGATGCCCTCACCGTTACTGAAATTGATTATCAAGGTAACGAAGGTGTCATGACTGACAACGGAGACGGTACATTTAGTTTCGTTCCAGAAGAACATTTTAGCGGTGATCTCCAATTTAATTTCACGGTCAGTGACGGTACGGATGAAGTAGAGCAAACTATTGATTTACATATCGAGGCCGTAGCTGACGCGCCGAATCTAACGATTACCGATGGTGATGGTAATAACGTTGATGATCAAGCAATCCTCACTGAGCCGGGTGGCACTGTTGATCTGAATATTGCAGCTAGCCTGGTTGACCAAGACTTATCTGAAACGCTCACGGTGACCGTTGATGGAGTACCTGAAGGCTCAGTTATCCGTTATGACAGTGAATCTGTCTTGAATGATCAAGAAAATGGTATCACCAGTTATAACGATACAGAGATTACAGTCACGTTCGAAGGTGAGACTGCTGGTTTCCAAAATGCAGCGGGTTACTACAAAGTAGATGAGAACGGAAATATTTCAGATGTTCAAGTCGTCTACGAAAATGCCTCACAAGTTGGTGGAGGCGGTGATCTACAACCAGGTGAAGATTCTTTCTCGTTCCAAGTTGATCAAGGTGAGAGTTTCAATCTGTTCTTGATTCCTAATGGTTTCAACTTCAATGACTTTGATTCAATGCAAGATGGTAACTTTGAATTCAGAGCAAGTGATGGTTCTCCTGCAACGACGGATACACTAGATCCTCAGCTTATTTTTGTCGGCGAAGACGGCTCAGAAACAGTGGTGCGCAGTCAGTTTGGTGATGCTGTTTTCCATGGCGGTTCGAGCGCAGGTTTAAATCAAGACGGAATGGAGCATACGCGTACCACCGTTAATGACGACGGTGAGCTAGTTTACGGCTTTGAAGATCTCTATGGCGGTGGTGACGCTGACTTTACAGACTTTAATTTCACGATTGATGTTGGTGAAGTCAACAGTCAGATCTATAGCGGTGAAGTCACCGTCGATTCCAGTGGTGCTGTAGTCCTTCCGACGACGGCCATCGAACAAACTGTCGAGTTAGCTTTACCAGAAGACTTTGATGAACAGTTAGAAGTTGTGGTCACCGCAACGTCCACTGAACAGTCTAATGGCGATGAAGAAACGGTTTCTCAAACTATCTACATCAACGCAACGGGCACACACATTGAACACGCACCAGAAGCATTGCCTGTTGATGCTGTGGTAGAAGAAGATGGCTCTATCATCATCACGCAGGCAGACTTGCTTGAGAATGCGAGAGATTTAGATGGTGACCAGCTGACGGCGCTCAATCTAGTGACGGACGATGAGAACGTCACCATTACTGAGAATGGCGATGGTACCTTTACCATTACACCAGATGCGGACTTTAATGGTGATGTACAGTTCACGTTTGATGTCTCAGATGGAGACGATATTGTATCAACCAACTTGGAACTGACTGTTACACCAGTAAACGACCTTCCGGAACCTGAAGATAAAGCGTTTACCATCTCTGAGGATGGCACTCTTAACTTCACCGATGCAGACCTGCTTGATGGTGCCACTGACATTGACGGTGATAATCTCAGCGTGGAAAGCATCAGCTACACCGGTACTGACGGCGTACTGACCGATAACGGTGATGGCAGCTACAGCTTTGCACCAAACGAAAACTTCAATGGTGACGTTCAGTTCAGCTTTGAAGTGTCAGATGGTACCGACACGGTTGAAGCGAACATTGATGTATCCGTGACACCAGAGAACGATCCACCTGTGGCAGGTTCAACTGCTTACACCGTTAATGAAGATGAAGTGCTAACGTTCAGTGCAGAACAACTAGTGGCGAACGCTTCTGATGTAGAAGGCGATGTGAGTCTTCAAGACGTAAGCTACTCCGGCAATGACGGTATCTTAACCGACAACGGCGATGGCACGTTTAGCTTCGCCCCGAACCAAAACTTCGATGGCGATGTCAGCCTTGATGTAGTTGTTGTAGATGAAGAAGGCGCAACGGCCTCAACTACCGCAGAGATTGGTGTACTGCCAATTAACGATGTCCCAGTCCAAGGTGAGCAGGCGTATACGGTTAATGAAGATGGCTCGATTACTATCTCTCAAGAGCAGCTATTAGCAGGCTCAAGTGATGTGGAAGGTGATGACTTAAGCGCATCGAACCTAACTGTGGATGGCAATGCGACAGTAGAAGCCAACGAAGATGGCAGCTTCACCATCACGCCAGAAGCGGACTTTAACGGTGATATCGCCATGCAGTTTGATATCACCGATGGCACTGACACCATTCAAGCTACGGGTGACTTAACGGTTAACCCTATTAACGACCTGCCTCAGCCACAAGACCAAACATTTACCATCGCCGAAGATGGCTCGCTGAACTTCACTGATGCAGACCTCCTAACAGGTGCCACCGATATTGATGGTGACAACCTGAGTGTGGAAAGCATCAGTTATACCGGCACTGACGGCGTACTGACTGACAACGGTGACGGCAGCTACAGTTTTGCGCCGAACGAGAACTTCAATGGTGACGTGCAGTTCAGCTTTGAAGTATCAGATGGTACCGACAGGGTTGAAGCGAACATTGATGTGTCCGTAACACCTGAAAACGATCCACCGGTGGCAGGCTCTACTTCATACACCGTGAATGAAGATGAAGTACTGATGTTTAGTGCAGAGCAGCTATTAGCCAATGCCTCAGATATCGAAGGTGAAGTAGCGGTTGATAGTGTTACTTACTCAGGTAACGACGGTATCTTAACCGACAATGGTGATGGCACATTCAGCTTCGCACCGAACCAAAACTTCGATGGTGATGTCAGCCTCGATGTGGTCGTGGTTGATGAAGAAGGCGCGACGGCAACCACAACTGCTGACATCGATGTACTGCCAATCAACGATGCACCGGTTCAAGGCGAGCAGGCTTACACGGTTAACGAAGACGGTTCGATTACTATCTCGCAAGACCAATTGCTTGCCGGTTCAAATGATGTCGAAGGCGATGACCTGACAGCATCGAACCTAACTGTGGATGGCAATGCGACGGTCGAAGCGAGCGAAGATGGTAGCTTTACCATCACGCCAGATGCAGACTTCAACGGCGATATCTCGATGCAGTTTGATATCACCGATGGCACTGACACCATTCAAGCGACGGGCGACTTAACGGTTAATCCGGTTAATGATTTGCCTCAGCCACAAGACCAAGCATTTACTATCGCGGAAGATGGCACACTGAATTTCACCGATGCAGACCTGCTAACAGGTGCCACCGACATTGATGGTGATAACCTCAGCGTTGAAAGCATCAGCTACACCGGTACCGATGGTGTGTTGACCGACAACGGCGATGGCAGCTACAGCTTTGCGCCAAACGAGAACTTCAATGGTGACGTGCAGTTCAGCTTTGAAGTGTCCGATGGTACCGATACGGTTGAAGCCAACATCGATGTGTCCGTCACTCCGGAAAATGATCCACCAGTTGCTGGCTCAACGTCTTACACAGTGAATGAAGACGAAGTACTGACCTTCAGTGCAGAGCAGCTATTGGCGAATGCGTCCGATGTAGAAGGCGATGTGAGTCTTCAAGACGTAAGCTACTCAGGTAACGACGGTATCTTAACCGATAATGGTGATGGCACATTCAGCTTTGCGCCAAACCAAAACTTCGATGGCGATGTCAGCCTTGGTGTGGTCGTGGTCGATGAAGAAGGCGCAACCGCGATTACAACTGCTGATATTGATGTTCTACCAATCAACGATGCACCAGTCCAAGGTGAGCAAGCGTACACGGTCAACGAAGATGGCTCGATTACCATTTCGCAAGAGCAGCTTCTTGCAGGTTCAAGTGATGTCGAAGGCGATGATCTAAGCGCATCGAACCTAACTGTGGATGGAAACGCAACGGTTGAAGCGAACGAAGATGGCAGCTTTACTATCACGCCAGATGCAGACTTCAACGGCGATATCGCCATGCAGTTTGATATCACTGATGGCACCGATACCATTCAAGCAACCGGCGATTTAACGGTTAACCCTGTCAACGACCTGCCAACCAGCGGTGATGTTTATGCCAATGTTGACGAAGATAACACCATTACTATCACGCAGGAGCAGTTACTTGCGAATGCAGCAGATATTGAGGGTGATGATCTTGTAGCTTCTAACCTAACCTTGGTGGGAGACGATGCGACCATTGTCGATAATGGCAATGGCACATTCTCAATTACTCCAAGCGAAAACTTCAATGGCTACATTGATGTGGCGTACAGCATTAGCGATGGTGATACACCGATCGCAGCGAACTTAGGACTAACGGTTGACCCGGTAAACGACGCCCCAATTGTCTCTGCTGATGTAGCGATAACCATTGAAGAAGATGGCTCGTACACGATTACTCAAGAAGAGCTGCTTCAATTCGCGACTGACATCGAAGACGATGACATGACCGCAATTATTGGAGAGCAGGGAGATGAAACTACAGTAACGGGTACGGTGTTGGATGCTGAAACTAGTAATCCAGTATCTGGTGCTGAAGTGACGTTGACTGACAGTGTGGGTAATAGCTACACCACGGTCACAGATGACTCTGGTAATTACACAGTTACAGGACCAGTCGTAGACCAAGGTACGGTGACGATTGAGCAAGAAGGCTCAATTACCAGCAGCTTCCTTGTTCCTGCGGGCGAAGATGTGAATGGTGGCGTGACCGCAATATCTGAAGTGCTTGAAGAAACAGATATGCGTATCGTGGTTACCTGGGGTGAAAGTCCACGAGATATGGATAACCACCTATGGCTATACGATACAGAGAATGGAAATGAGCTAGACCATATCTACTACCGCGATATGAGCCACGACCTAGGTGAAGGAAACGTAGTTCAACAAGACGTGGATGATGTAAATGGTCATGGTCCTGAAACTATAACCATTCCAAACTATCAAGATGCAGACATGCACTATTCAGTGCACAACTACACCAACAGAAGTTGGGATGTAGATGGTGTTGAGGATGTGCAAGTTCAGGTGTTTGTTGGTGATACGTTAGTTGAAACCTTCACCCCTGAGCTGCCAGATAACCCATCAGGCGATCACTGGCATGTGTTCGATATCGTTAACGGCGTGATTGTTCCAAGCCAAGATGTAGGTAGTCAAAATGCATTTGATTTACCAACTGCAGAAGAAGCGCTCGCGGCTGAGAATGGTATTGATATCTCTGAATTGCTAATCGGCGAAGAAGATGGTGATTTGGGCGATACCGATGGTAACGAACCAAGTGTTGGTGATATCTCAATCGAGAACGCTCTGATCACTGACAATGGTGACGGTACCTACACCATTACACCAGAAGAGAACTTCAATGGTGAATTCTCCATTAGCTACAACGTAGATGATGGTAATGGTGGAGTGACTCCTGCTGAGCTTGACGTGACTGTCACCGCGGTCAACGACCTGTCTGTGATCTACGATCATGACTACTCCATTAATGAAGATGGCTCGTTAACCTTCACTGATGAGCAGCTACTGGCTGGTGCAACCGATATTGATGGTGATGACCTATCAGTAGAATCTGTTAACTATGAAGGCACTGATGGTGTGTTCACGGATAATGGCGATGGCACTTACACCTTTGCTCCAAATGAGAACTTCAATGGTAACGTTGGCCTAACTTACGATGTCAGCGATGGCACAGATGTGGTCTCGGCGAACATTGATGTTCAAGTTGTGCCTATCAATGATGTACCAGTTGCTGGCACAACTTCTTACAGCGTCGAAGAAGATGGTAGCATTACCCTGAGCGATGCACAGCTGCTGGCGAACAGTTCAGATGTTGAAGGGGAAGTGTTTGTTAGCGATGTCACTTACAGCGGCACTGATGGTGTGTTCACTGACAACGGTGATGGAACTTACACCTTCTCGCCGAATGAAAACTTTAACGGCGACATCAGCCTTGATGTGTCTGTTATGGATGAAGATGGTGCAACGGCCGAAACAACCGCAGGCATAGACGTTATTGCCGTTAATGACTTACCGGTAGCTGGTTCAACAACCTACAGCGTTGACGAAGATAACGTAATTACCATTTCTGATGCTCAACTTCTTGCGAATAGCTCAGACATTGAAGGTGATGTATCCGTTAGCGATGTTTCTTACTCTGGCACAGACGGTATCTTAACTGACAATGGCGACGGAACGTTTAGCTTCGCACCAAACCAAAACTTCGTTGGTGACGTTAGCCTGGATGTTGTTGTGGTGGATGAAGAGGGTGCGACGGTCTCAACCACCGCAGAGATTGATGTTCTACCAATCAACGATGTACCGGTGCAGGGTGCGCAAGCCTACACGGTCAACGAAGATGGCTCGATTACTATCTCACAAGACCAGCTTCTTGCGGGTTCAAGTGATGTGGAAGGCGATGACCTAAGCGCATCGAACCTGACTGTGGATGGCAATGCGACAGTTGAAGCCAATGATGATGGCAGCTTTACTATCACGCCGGATGCCGATTTCAACGGCGATATCTCAATGCAGTTTGATATCACCGATGGCACTGACACCATTCAAGCGACGGGTGATTTAACGGTTAATCCTGTTAATGACCTGCCTCAGCCACAAGACCAAGCGTTCACTATTGCCGAAGATGGTACGCTGAACTTCACCGATGCTGACCTGCTTGAAGGTGCTACCGACATTGATGGTGATAACCTCAGTGTGGAAAGCATCAGCTACACCGGCACTGACGGTGTATTGACTGACAACGGTGATGGCAGCTACAGCTTCGCACCAAACGAGAATTTCAATGGTGACGTGCAGTTCAGCTTTGAAGTATCGGACGGTACGGATACTGTTGAAGCGAACATTGATGTATCCGTGACACCAGAAAACGATCCACCGGTGGCTGGCTCTACTTCATACACCGTGAACGAAGATGAAGTGCTAACGTTCAGTGCTGAGCAGCTACTAGCCAATGCGTCTGACATTGAAGGTGAAGTGGCGGTGGATAGCGTTTCTTACTCAGGTAGTGACGGTATCTTAACCGACAATGGTGACGGCACATTCAGCTTTGCGCCGAACCAAAACTTCGATGGTGATGTCAGCCTTGATGTGGTGGTCGTCGACGAAGAAGGCGCGACGGCGACTACAACTGCCGACATTGATGTCCTGTCAATTAACGATGCACCGGTTCAAGGGGAGCAGGCTTACACCGTTAACGAAGACGGTTCGATTACCATTTCGCAAGAGCAATTGCTTGCAGGTTCAAGTGATGTCGAAGGTGATGACTTAAGCGCATCGAACCTAACTGTGGATGGCAATGCCACAGTAGAAGCGAATGACGATGGCAGCTTCACCATTACGCCAGATGCCGATTTCAACGGCGATATCACCATGCAGTTTGATATCACTGATGGCACGGACACCATTCAAGCGACGGGTGACTTAACGGTTAATCCGGTTAATGACCTGCCTCAACCGCAAGACCAAGCGTTCACCATCACGGAAGATGGTACGCTGAACTTTACCGATGCTGACCTGCTAACCGGTGCCACCGACATTGATGGCGATAACCTCAGCGTCGAAAGCATCAGCTACACCGGCACTGACGGCGTATTGACCGACAACGGTGATGGCAGCTACAGCTTCGCGCCAAACGAGAACTTCAATGGTGACGTACAGTTCAGCTTTGAAGTATCAGATGGTACCGACACGGTTGCAGCGAACATTGATGTGTCCGTGACACCGGAGAACGATCCACCGGTTGCGGGCTCGACCTCGTACACCGTGAGCGAAGATGAAGTGCTGACATTCAGTGCAGAGCAGCTATTAGCCAATGCATCTGACATTGAAGGTGAAGTGGCGGTGGATAGCGTGCTTTACACTGGTAGCGACGGTATCTTAACCGACAATGGTGATGGCACATTCAGCTTTGCGCCAAACCAAAACTTCGATGGCGATGTGAGTCTTGATGTTGTTGTGGTCGATGAAGAGGGTGCAACAGTCTCAACCACCGCAGAGATTGATGTTCTACCAATCAACGATGCACCGGTTCAAGGGGAGCAGGCTTACACCGTTAACGAAGATGGTTCGATTACCATTTCACAAGAGCAGCTTCTTGCGGGTTCAAGTGATGTCGAAGGTGATGACTTAAGTGCATCGAACCTGACTGTGGATGGAAACGCAACGGTTGAAGCGAACGAAGATGGCAGCTTTACCATCACGCCAGATGCCAACTTTAACGGCGATATCTCAATGCAGTTTGATATCACCGATGGCACTGACACGATTCAAGCGACGGGCGATCTAACGGTTAATCCGGTTAACGATCTGCCTCAACCACAAGACCAAGCGTTTACCATCGCCGAAGATGGCACGCTGAACTTTACTGATGCAGACCTGCTAACAGGGGCCACCGATATTGATGGTGATAACCTCAACGTTGAAAGCATCAGCTACACCGGTACCGATGGTGTGTTGACCGACAACGGTGATGGTAGCTACAGCTTCGCACCAAACGAGAACTTCAATGGTGACTTGCAGTTCAGCTTTGAAGTGTCTGATGGTACCGATACGGTCGAAGCGAACATTGATGTGTCCGTGACACCAGAGAACGATCCACCGATTGCGGGCTCGACCTCGTACACAGTGAACGAAGACGAAGTACTGACGTTTAGTGCTGAGCAGCTAGTGGCGAACGCGTCCGATGTGGAAGGCGATGTGAGTCTTCAAGACGTCAGCTACTCAGGTAACGACGGTATTTTAACCGACAATGGTGATGGTACATTCAGCTTCGCACCGAACCAAAACTTCGATGGCGATGTGAGTTTAGATGTGGTGGTCGTCGATGAAGAAGGCGCGACGGCAACTACAACTGCTGATATCGATGTCCTACCAATCAACGATGCACCAGTCCAAGGTGAGCAAGCCTACACGGTCAACGAAGACGGCTCGATTACTATCTCACAAGACCAGCTTCTTGCCGACTCAAGTGATGTTGAAGGCGATGACCTGACTGCATCGAACCTAACCGTCGATGGCAATGCGACGGTTGAAGCCAACGACGATGGCAGCTTCACCATCACGCCAGATGCGGACTTCAACGGCGATATCACCATGCAGTTTGATATCACCGATGGCACTGACACGATTCAAGCGACGGGTGATTTAACAGTTAACCCGATTAACGACCTGCCTCAGCCGCAAGACCAAGCGTTCACCATCGCCGAAGATGGCACGTTAAACTTTACCGATGCTGACCTGCTTGAAGGGGCAACCGACATTGATGGTGACAACCTGAGTGTGGAAAGCATCAGCTACACAGACACTGATGGTGTATTAACCGACAACGGTGATGGCAGCTACAGCTTTGCACCGAACGAAAACTTCAATGGTGATGTACAGTTCAGCTTTGAAGTATCTGATGGTACGGATACGGTAGAAGCCAACATTGATGTGTCAGTCACACCAGAAAACGATCCACCGGTTGCGGGCTCAACGGCTTACACCGTTAATGAAGATGAAGTCCTTACGTTCAGTGCAGATCAGCTTCTAGCGAACGCCTCAGACATCGAAGGTGATGTCGTGCTGGATAGTGTTACCTACACAGGCAGTGACGGTATCTTAACCGACAATGGTGATGGCACCTTTAGCTTTGCGCCAAACCAAAACTTCGATGGCGATGTGAGTTTGGATGTGGTGGTAGTCGATGAAGAGGGCGCTACCGCTTCAACTACGGCAGAGATTGATGTTCTGCCAATCAACGATGCACCAGTGCAAGGTGAGCAAGCGTACACCGTCAACGAAGATGGCTCGATCACCATTTCGCAAGAGCAGCTTCTTGCGGGTTCAAGTGATGTTGAAGGCGATGACCTGACTGCATCGAACTTAACTGTGGATGGAAACGCAACGGTTGAAGCCAACGACGATGGCAGCTTCACCATCACGCCGGATGCGGACTTCAACGGCGATATCACCATGCAGTTTGATATCACTGATGGTACCGACACGATTCAAGCGACGGGCGACTTAACAGTTAATCCGGTTAATGACGTTGCTATCGCGCTAGATCATCAGTTTGAGATGGATGAAGACGGAATCATCACCATCACTAACCAAGACTTGCTACAAGGTGCTTCGGATATTGATGGTGATGAGCTAACGGTTTCATCAGTAAATTACACCGGAACAGATGGCGTATTCACGGACAATGGTGATGGGACTTATAGCTTTGCACCAAATGAAAACTTCAATGGAGAGGTTCAATTAGATTATGGTGTGAGTGATGGTACTCAGGTTACTGATGCGAGTATTGGCATAACAGTTAAGGAAGTGAATGATGCTCCGATAGCTGGAGCTACCAGCTACAGTGTTGAAGAAGATGGTTCGATCACGATGACTGAGGCTCAGCTTCTCGCCAACTCTAGCGACGTAGAAGGGGCAGTCAGCGTTGCTGATGTTTCTTACACAGGAAATGATGGTGACTTTGTTGCAAATGAGGATGGAACTTACACCTTTACACCGGCAGAAAACTTTAATGGTCAAATCAGCTTAGAAGTGACTATAGCTGACGAAGGCGGAGCGACCTCTGAGACGACAGCTGGCATAGATGTAGTCGCTGTTAATGATGCTCCAGTAGCTCCTACCTTAGAAATCAATGGTGAAGAAGATCAGGTTCTCGTTATTGACCCCGCGTTTATTCTGGCAAATGCTTCTGATTTGGATGGGGACGACTTATCTTTGGAAAGCTTGTCAGTTCGCCAGCCTCAGAACGCTACTTTACAGCCTCAAGCTGATGGTATGTACCATCTTATCGCTCCAGCTGATTTCAATGGCATGATCGACCTTGCGTATGAAATATCAGATGGAACAGAAACCGTAGAAGGTTCAATCAATGTCGATGTTATTCCTGTAAATGACGCTCCATTTAACGAAGGAAACGCTCACTTAACTACCCATGAGGATGGCGCATTTACGTTCAACGCTGATGACATGCTTGATCTGTTTGGTGATATTGATACTGACAACCTCGTTGTGTCACGAATTATCATGCCTGACGGGGAGGATGGCGGAAGCCTCGAAGATAACGGTGATGGTACTTGGACGTTTACCCCAACTGGCGACTTCGCGGGTACGTCGGGTATGCAGGTCGTTGTTAGTGATGGTGAGTTTGAGACTAGCCTTGATGTGCCGGTGTTTGTTCGCCCAGTAGCTGATGGTGCGGTAATCACTACAGATCATGAAGGTCCTTTGGTCTTCTCTGAAGACTCTACAGGACACCTCGGATTAAATGTCGATCTTTTAGATTCTTCTGAAGTATTGACCAATTTGGTTATTACTGGGTTCCCTGTTGGATTCGAAGTGAGTGACGGTACTCATACAGTGGTCATTACTGCGCCTGGGCAATATATTGATGTCACTGAATGGAATATCGACTCGTTAGCCCTTACGCCTCCAGAAGATTTCTCCGGTAATTTCTTCATTACAGTTACAGCAACAACAGCTGATTACGGAGATGAACAGTCTCAAGCTATGGCGACTCCAACAGAGGCTACAGGTGACTTCCAAACACAGCCTGATGAGAGTGTAGTTTTAACAACTGAAGACTTGCTAGAGATGGCTGAAAATGCAAGTGAAGGTGACATCGAACATGTTCACTTGATAGACAGAAGCCAAGGTGAAATTGTTGATAATGGTGACGGAACATGGACATTTTCACCAGCTGACGGTTTTGAAGGTACAGCAGACCTCGGTTACGTAGTGAATGATGGTGGCAACATTATCGACGCTCAAACATCTGTTGCGGTTCAGGCGGAAAATGATACAGCGCCATCCGTTAGCGGTAACGCTAGTGTGGATGTAGGGCATCGCGCCGCGCTTAACTTTACAGATCAGGATATGTTAGCGAACGTGAATGATCTGCAAGGGGATAGCTTATCGATAGAGTCAGTGCAGTTAATTGGTGGGCAAGGGTTGCTTGAAACCGATCAACAAGGGCATCACACGTTTACTCCTGCTGAGGGTTTCTCCGGAGAAGCGACCGTTGGCTTTGTCGCGACGGATGGGCAAGAGAGCGTGAGAAGTCACTTTAATATTAACGTAGCTGAGGAGGAGCAAGGCCTGTCGTTGTCTGAAGATGGCTCTTTAGTGTTAGATCAAGAGACGATTCTAGATGCGATTGGATTGTCCGATGGTTCAGAAGTTACAGCGCTTGAGCATACCGGTGAAGATGGTACTGTCATTGAAAATAGCGACGGTTCTTGGACTTTCTGGCCGGATGAAAGCTTCGATGGTGATCTCGCATTGAGTGCCGAAACGGTACTCAATGGAGAGACAAGTCAGCATGATCTCAATATAGAAGTAGCAACTGATGCTGAAACAGCAGCTAGTGTTGCAGAGCAAGATGAGGCAGGCTCTGACTCATTAGAGTCTTCTGCGAGTGACGAGATTATCGTCGACAGATCAGAACCTGATACTGAAGAGACCGCTGATGTGACGGTTGCTCCAGGCGACGTTGCTAATGTATCTATTCCCGAAGATGTTAGCGGTATAGAAGGAGTAGCTCAAGTTGAAGTGAGTGGATTGCCAGAAGGTGCAAGTATAGAGAACGCGCTTTCTGGAGGTGATGGAAGCTATGTCGTCTCTGGTGATTTATCTCAGCCAATTTCTATTTCTCTGGATGAACAGTTCGAGGGAACCAGTAATGTTCAATTCCAAGGGCTTGATGACATTGGTAATACGGTTCCAAACGCTCATGGAGAAGTCACTATAGAAGTTGATGAGCAGTATGCAATGCAATCAAATGGAGCCACTGGCAATGCAGATACATTATCAAATGGTCAAGAGCAAGGAGGGGATTGGACACTCGGAGATAACACCAATGTTGGGGTAGATGTCATGGACGATAGTTCTAGCTTTGATAACCTCGACCATGGGGGCAGTGGAAACGACTATAACAATATTGATGAAAACATGTAGTGAATTATTAGTGGGGGCAAGGGACGCCTCCCTGATTTGCTTGTTGTATTCGATCATGAAAAAGACCAGCTCGATGGCTGGTCTTTTTATTATCTATTTGTATAGCAAGATAGCTAAGCTCGTTTTTCTTTCAAACGGTAGCTGACATTCTCAAGCTCAATGTCACTTTTGGCTTTACAAATACACGGAAGGATTTCGTCGCCTTGTGTATATGCCATAGCAAAACCAACATACTCGACTTCACCTGATTTCAAAGTACAACGACAAGCACCACAGTGGCCATCTCGGCAGTTATACTCTGGCTCCAATCCAGCATTCTCCATTGTTTCTAACAGAGTGTTTGATGGGTTAGACTCAATCGCTGTGAGCGTGTTGATTTTTATCGTTGGCATTACAGTTCGAAGCCCTCGAAGTCATCCGCGTTAATTTCGTTATCGATTTGGCCTACTAGGTAAGAGCTGATTTCCGCTTCTTGTGGAGCAACCTGTACGTTATCAGAAGATAACCAAGCGTTAATCCAAGGGATTGGGTTAGAAGTCGCTTCTGGGTAAGCCGTACCTAAACCTACAGCCTGCATACGAACGTTGGTAATGTACTCAACGTATTGACACAGGATGTCTTTGTTAAGGCCGATCATTGAACCGTCTTTGAATAGGTATTCTGCCCATTCTTTTTCTTGCTCTGCTGCTTCTTTAAACAGGTCGAAACATTCCTGCTTACATTCTTCTGCAATTTGCATGAATGAGAAGTCGTCTTGACCATTGCGAAGTAGGTTCAGCATATGCTGAGTACCTGTTAGGTGTAGTGCTTCATCACGTGCAATTAGCTTGATGATCTTCGCGTTACCTTCCATTAGCTCACGCTCAGCGAAAGCAAATGAACACGCAAAGCTTACATAGAAGCGAATAGCTTCAAGTGCGTTCACTGACATCAGACATAGGTACAGTTTCTTCTTCAGATCATTCAGGCTAACAGTCACTGTTTCGCCATTCAGTTCGTGTGTACCTTCACCGTAACGGTGGTAGTCGTTAGTTAGCTGAATTAGGTCGTCGTAGTAGTGTGCAATGTCTTTTGCACGCTTAAGGATATGCTCGTTCTCTACGATGTCGTCAAACACAATAGCAGGATCATTTACGATGTTACGAATGATGTGCGTGTATGAGCGAGAGTGAATCGTTTCTGAGAATGACCATGTTTCAATCCAAGTTTCTACTTCAGGTAGAGATACCAGTGGAAGTAGAGCAACGTTAGGGCTACGGCCTTGGATTGAATCTAGCAGCGTTTGATACTTCAAGTTAGAGATGAAAATGTGCTTTTCATGCTCAGGAAGCTTGTTGTAGTCGATACGGTCGCTAGATACGTCAACTTCTTCTGGACGCCAGAAGAAAGAAAGCTGCTTTTCGATTAGCTTTTCGAAAATTTCAAATTTCTGTTGGTCGTAACGAGCAACGTTTACTGATTGACCTAGGAACATTGGTTCTTTGAGTTGGTCATTCTTGTTTTGAGAAAAAGTACTGTAAGCCATAAATGCCTCAATTCCTTTTAAGCCCCTCTCTCTCGAGAAGGGCACTTAAATCATTATTCTGTTTGTTGGCGTCGAATTAAATCTTACAACCGCCGCCAGCGCAATCATCTTCTTGAACGGCTACCGCTCCAGATTGCTCATCTTTCGCACCATCACGAGTGTTGTGGTAGTACAGTGTCTTCACGCCGTATTTATAGGCAGTAAGAAGGTCTTGAAGCAGCTTCTTCATTGGAACCTTACCACTGTCGTATACACTTGGGTCGTAGTTGGTATTAGCTGAGATCGCTTGGTCAACAAACTTCTGCATGATACCGACGAGATGTAAATAGCCATCGTTCGAGCCGATATTCCAAAGAAGCTCATAGTTGTCTTTCAAGTTAACGAAATCAGGTACAACTTGCTTCAATATGCCATCTTTTGATGCTTTAACAGATACGTAACCACGTGGTGGCTCAATGCCGTTAGTCGCATTTGAAATCTGCGATGATGTTTCAGAAGGCATCAATGCTGTTAGCGTTGAGTTACGTAAGCCATGAGTCATGATCTCTTCACGCAGACCATCCCAGTCATAGTGAAGTTGCTCATCACATACTAGGTCGACATCTTTTTTGTAAGTGTCGATTGGTAGTAAACCTTTCGCGTAATTAGTCTCATCAAATGATGGACACTTACCTTGCTCTTTAGCTAGCGCTACAGAAGCTTTCAATAGGTAGTATTGAATCGCTTCAAATGTGCGGTGAGTTAGGCCGTTTGCACTGCCGTCAGAGTACTTCACACCGTGTTTTGCTAGGTAGTATGCATAGTTGATTACACCAACACCTAGAGTACGACGATTCATAGTCGACTTGTACGCCGCTGGAAGCGGGTAGTCTTGATAGTCAAGTAGTGCATCTAGCGCACGAACGACTAGGTCAGATAGCTCTTCGAAGTCATCTAGAGAGTTGATTGCACCAAGGTTGAATGCCGATAGTGTACACAGAGCAATTTCACCAGAGTCATCTTCAACGTTTGTAAGCGGCTTCGTTGGCAGCGCGATTTCCAAACATAGGTTAGATTGACGAACAGGTGCGACTTCTGAGTCGAATGGGCTATGTGTATTACAGTGGTCCACGTTCTGAATGTAAATACGACCAGTAGAAGCGCGCTCTTGCATTAACAGAGAGAACAGCTCAACGGCTTTCACTTTCTCTTTCTTGATAGAAGGGTCGTTTTCGTACTGAACATATAGACGCTCAAATTCTTCTTGGTTTTCGAAGAATGCATCGTATAGACCAGGGACGTCTGATGGAGAGAACAGAGTGATGTCGCCACCTTCAACAAGACGAGCGTACATAAGTTTGTTCAACTGAACGCCGTAGTCCATGTGACGTACACGGTTTTCTTCAACACCACGGTTATTCTTCAGTACGAGCAGCGACTGAACTTCACCGTGCCATAGTGGGTAGAATACTGTTGCTGCACCGCCACGTACGCCGCCTTGAGAACAACATTTAACCGCAGTTTGGAAGTACTTATAGAATGGAATACAACCAGTATGGAATGCTTCACCACCACGGATCTCAGAACCTAGCGCACGAATGCGGCCAGCGTTAATTCCGATACCTGCACGTTGAGAAACGTAGCGTACGATCGAACTTGCTGTTGCGTTGATAGAGTCAAGACTATCGCCACATTCAATAAGAACACATGAGCTGAACTGACGAGTCGGAGTACGTACACCAGACATGATCGGTGTAGGTAGAGAAATCTTAAAGGTAGATGTCGCATCATAGAAACGCTTGATGTAATCGAGGCGCGTTTCTTTAGGGTAATTCGCGAACAAACATGCTGAGACCAACATGTACAAGAACTGCGCACTTTCGTAGATTTCACCAGACACACGGTTTTGTACGAAGTACTTACCTTCAAGCTGTTTTACAGCAGCGTAAGAGAAGTCTAGATCGCGCTTGTGATCGATGTACTCATTCAGTTCATCAAGCTCTACTTTTGTGTAGTCTTCTAGTAAGTGTTTGTCGTACTTACCCATATCTACAAGTCGAGCTACGTGGTCGTATAGCGCTGGTGGCTCATATTGGCCATACGCTTTCTTACGTAGATGGAATACAGCAAGACGTGCAGCTAGGTATTGATAGTCTGGCGTTTCTTCTGAAATAAGATCCGCTGCTGACTTGATGATCGTTTCGTGGATATCTGATGTGGTGATGCCTTCGTAGAACTGAATGTGAGCTCTTAGTTCTACCTGAGATACAGAAACATTTTGCAGGCCCTCGGCAGCCCATGTAATGACACGGTGTAGCTTGTCGAGATCAATGTTTTCTTTGCGGCCATCACGCTTAGTGACGGTGAGTTGTTGGTTCATTCTGCTTAATTTCCCTAACAAAACTGATTAAAGCCGTATTATTGAATCTTTTTAACTGCAAATTTTGAAAAGTGCATATCGGCTTTGTGATCAAGCTCTACCTCTATATTGTAGTTCAAACACAAGATATAGGGGTGCTTCGTTATTCGGGTTACAAGATAGTGCTATATCCCAACCTTTTCAAGGTACAGATCTGGGAAGAGTTGTGGATAACTGACAAAAATAAAAAAAACAGTAAGTGTCTACTAACCGATGAAAATAGAGCTGGTGTGATTGTAGAAAATTACCGTTTCATGATCGGTTTATTTGTAACCACAAACAAAAAAAAATCTCTTGATCTTTGAACAAAATGGGGAGCGAAAATTGAGTTGGTCAAAATGGAATCTAATCGACAAAATTTGTTTGTTTTTTGACTAAAAAAGGCGGTGAGCTTGTGCTACCGCCTTGCGCCATTTATTGATCAACGACTAGAGCTTTTGCGTATGAACGATATAGTTGACGTCGACATTGGATCCTAATTTATAGCTGTCGGTCAATGGGTTGTAGTGCAAACCTGTGATACCAAGCTCTTGAAGATCCGTTTTATCGACCATTTTGATCAACTCAGAAGGGCGAATGAACTTGTCGTGGTCGTGAGTGCCTTCTGGAACAATTTTAAGTAGCTTTTCAGCCCCCACAATGGCAAACAAATAAGACTTCATGTTGCGATTTAGGGTTGAGAAAAAGACATGACCGCCAGGCTTCACTAATGCGGCACAAGATTGGATAACAGAAAGGGGATCTGGAACATGTTCCAGCATCTCCATACAGGTCACCACGTCGTATGTCTGTGCATTATCGCTAGCATGATCTTCAATCGTACTTTGAATGTAAGTAAGGGTTGTTCCTGTTTCGAGTGCGTGTAGCCTCGCGACTTCTAAAGGCTCTTTACCCATGTCTAAGCCTGTCACTTCAGCGCCAGTTTTCGCCATGCTTTCTGCGAGGATGCCGCCACCGCAGCCAACGTCTAGCACTTTCTTGCCAAACAGTCCGCCAGATTTCTCAAGCACATAATCAAGACGAAGTGGGTTGATTTGATGTAGAGGTTTAAATTCGCCTTCTAGGTCCCACCAACGTGAGGCCATATCCTCAAATTTTTTAATTTCACTAGGATCGACGTTTTGCGGCTTAGTCATAATCGAGTTACTCACATTCGAAATACTTCCATGAACATTGCGGGCATTATAACCACAACTCGCGGCATGAACATAGTAAGCAGTATATTCGTAAATAACCGAACAAAAAATCACCGTTTTTCATATGGATATTGGACGAGTGTGCAAATTCTCGGCAATTGATTCACAACCAAGCTCACAACCTGATAAAAGGAGAGGGAAAGTAATGCCGAACAGGCTAATAGTATGTTATATTTTTCGACCTTGTACGTATCGAACATACGATCAAACTATAGAGGGATAATGGCTCTATGAGCGATCTAGCTAAAGAGATCACGCCCGTAAACATTGAAGATGAGCTTCGAGGTTCATACCTAGACTACGCGATGTCAGTTATCGTGGGTCGTGCTCTTCCAGATGTGCGTGATGGCCTAAAACCTGTACACCGCCGCGTATTATTCGCGATGAATGTACTAGGCAATGATTGGAATAAACCATATAAAAAATCTGCCCGTGTGGTAGGTGACGTAATCGGTAAATATCACCCACATGGTGATAGCGCGGTATACGATACTATTGTACGTATGGCTCAGCCGTTCTCACTTCGCTACATGCTAGTCGATGGCCAAGGTAACTTTGGTTCGATCGATGGTGACTCAGCAGCGGCAATGCGTTATACCGAAGTTCGCATGGCAAAAATTGCCCACGAACTGCTGGCTGACTTAGATAAAGAAACTGTGGACTATGTACCTAACTATGATGGTACTGAACAAATTCCAGCAGTTCTTCCTACAAAGATTCCTAACCTATTGGTAAACGGTGCTTCAGGTATCGCAGTAGGTATGGCAACGAACATTCCTCCGCATAACTTGACGGAAGTAATCGATGGTTGCTTGGCATACATCAATAATGAAGCGATCACTATTGATGAGCTAATGGACTACATTCCAGGTCCAGATTTCCCAACTGCTGCTTTGATCAGTGGTCGTAAAGGCATCGTAGATGCTTATAAGACTGGTCGCGGCAAGATCTATATGCGCTCTAAAGCGGATATCGAAGCTGACAAGAATGGTAAAGAAACCATTATTGTTACGGAAATCCCTTACCAGGTGAACAAAGCTCGCTTAATCGAAAAGATTGCCGAGCTAGTTAAAGATAAGAAAGTCGAAGGTATCAGTGCACTACGTGATGAGTCTGACAAAGACGGTATGCGTATTGTTATTGAATGTAAGCGTGATGCGGTAGGCGAGGTTGTCCTTAATAACCTTTACGCGCAGACTCAGCTGCAAACTACGTTCGGCATTAACATGGTTGCACTGAACAATGGTCAGCCACAGCTATTCAACCTGAAAGATATGTTGAAGTGCTTTGTGGATCACCGTCGTGAAGTTGTAACTCGCCGTACTATCTTCGAATTGCGCAAAGCTCGCGAACGTGCGCATATTCTTGAAGGTTTGGCTCTTGCTCTTGCGAATATCGATGAGATCATCGAACTAATCCGTAAAGCACCAACTCCAGCGGAAGCGAAAGCAGGCTTAACAGCCCGTGGCTGGGATCTTGGTAATGTTGCGGCAATGCTAGAGCGCGCTGGTACCGATGCAGCTCGCCCTGAGTGGCTAGAAGCTCAATACGGTATCCGTGATGGCCAGTACTACCTAACTGAACAGCAAGCTCAAGCGATTCTTGATCTTCGTCTACAGAAACTAACAGGCCTAGAGCATGAGAAGATTCTTGACGAATACAAAGCATTGCTAGAAGAAATCGCTGAGTTAATGCGAATTCTTGCAAGCACTGAACGTCTGATGGAAGTTATTCGTGAAGAGCTTGAAGCCGTTCGTGATGGATTTGGTGATGTTCGCCGTACAGAAATCACAGCTGCAAGCCACGACATCGATATGGAAGAGCTAATCGCTCGTGAAGATGTTGTAGTGACGCTGTCTCACGAAGGTTACGTGAAGTACCAATTACTAAGCGATTACGAAGCACAGCGTCGTGGTGGTAAAGGTAAGAGCGCAACTAAGATGAAGGAAGAGGATTACATTGAGCGTCTGCTTGTTGCGAATACTCATGACAACATCTTATGTTTCTCGACTCGCGGTAAAACATATCGCTTGAAGGTATACCAATTACCACTGGCAAGTCGTACAGCGCGTGGTAAGCCAATTGTGAACATCCTTCCTCTGGAAGAGAATGAGCGTATTACTGCGATTCTACCGGTTTCAGAATTCAGTCCAGAGAAGTTTATCTTTATGGCGACTGGTGACGGTACCGTTAAGAAAACATCACTTGATCAATTCTCTAACGTGCGCGCTAACGGCCTGATTGCGGTTAACCTACGCGACGATGATTCATTGATCGGTGTAGATATCACTAATGGTGATAGCGACATCATGTTGTTCTCGAAAGCAGGTAAAGTTGTTCGCTTTAGCGAAGACAAAGTTCGTGCTATGGGACGTACAGCGGCAGGTGTTCGCGGTATGAAGCTAGCAGAAGACGATCAAGTTGTTTCTCTAATCGTTCCTTCAAATGAGGGTGACGTACTGACTGTGACTCAAAATGGTTATGGTAAACGTACTGAACTTGCTGAGTACCCAACGAAAGGCCGTGCAACTCAAGGTGTTGTGTCGATTAAGGTCTCTGAACGTAACGGTCCAGTGGTTGGAGCCATTCAAGTTGAGGAAGGCGACGAGATGATGATGATCACTGATGCCGGTACGCTAGTGCGTACTCGTGTGGCAGAGGTGAGTCAAGTTGGTCGTAATACTCAAGGTGTTACTTTGATCCGTACTGCGGAAGATGAAAATGTCGTTGGCCTACAGCGTATTGAAGAAGTGGAAGAAGCTGACTTTGAAGAAAGTGAGCAAACTGAAGCGGTATCCAATGAAGCTGGTGAATCTTCAAATTCAGACGAAGCAAATAACGAAGAGTAATTCCTCGCTATTCTAATAAAAACCGAGCCATGTGCTCGGTTTTTTGTATCTATTCAACAATAAAGCCGAACCAATATTATTTGTCAGTTTTAAAGAAGCGCCAGAGCTTAGACAAATTTAGTATTTACATCGTAACTGATATCTGATTAATTGAATATTCGGATGAATTTCACTTCAAAGGAGTTGAGTGTGAATTTAGAAACATGGATTGTTTATTTTTTTGCTGTACTGATTTTAACTGCGTCGCCAGGCCCAAGCTCGTTACTGTGTATGACTAAGGGTGTAACTACGGGCTTTAAAGGTGCGTTGTTTACTGCGTTGGGGAGCCTAACCGCAATTACGGGTGTTTTAACACTATCGTTCACTGGCTTAGGCGTCATTATCGCTTCGTCTGAACTGGTGTTTAACATTATTAAGTGGTGTGGCGCGGCCTACTTAGCCTATTTGGGATACAAAGCCCTTACGTCGAAAGAGCAAAACTATGAAATGAGTGAGGCTCTTGTCGTCCCAACCAGTGCCGTTAAGCACTATGTGAGCGGGTTTATTGTCGGAGCAAGCAACCCCAAAGCGATTCTTTTCTTTACCGCACTGTTTCCACAGTTCATTGATGCACAAGCTGCTTTGCTTCCTCAGTATTCCATTTTCACTATTACCTTTATGGTGATGGAACTAAGTTGGCTATTAATCTATGGCTATTTAGGGACTAAATCCTCTAATTGGATTTTTGCTAAAGGTCGAGCTCAAATGTTCAACCGTTTGACGGGTGGCGTATTTATCGGAGCGGGGGCTTTGTTAGCGACAACGAGTCGCGCTTAAGCGAGAAGTTTCTAGCTTCTCAATATTGAGCCCGTTGATATGGTAGGTTTACTTCATAAATGACAGGAGGTGGTTTATGGGTTATGACACACCGATGGCGATTTCTACGTATCTGGCCATTTTGTTGGCGATGCTTTTTTCCTACCCGTTTGTCGTTGTTGGCATTTCAATAGCGGTGTTTGGAGAACAGAAGAGGACAAAGTTTACATCAAGGTTTAATCTCATCTTCGTTGTGGTTGCAATGGTTATGCTGGTGCTTCACTTACAAACCGAGGTTTATTACGGCAAGGAGTTACTTGATATGTATTACGTTAATAATCCAGACAAGATCCCAAACTAAACATCTAAAAAAGCTCAGCATTTGCTGAGCTTTTTAGTTTTTAAATCGTTCTATTCTGCTTTGGTAATACTACCTAGCTCGAGCACTGGTGCCACATCGATATCCTCGGCGTTCATCATTGACGATATACGCTGAACAGAGGAGAGCAGTAGGCTTTGCTCCCATTCCTCCATCGCTTGGAACTTGTTAATGAAGCTGTCTTGAAGTGGGCGCGGAGCCGACTTAATACGCTCGGTGCCTTTTTCAGTTAAATAGGCATGAACTTTACGCTTATCGGTATTACTTCTTACACGCTGAACATAACCATTTCGCTCCAGCCTATCTAAGATAGTTGTAGCTGTCGCTTGGCTCATATTCGTGTGGTTTGAAAGCTGACGAATGGTGACTTCTCCTAACTCTTGAATCGAGCGCATCAAAATCAACTGTGGGCCAGTAAGGCCGGATTCTTTGCTCAGCTTTTTAGAGTGGAGATCTATCGCTCTTATAATTTGTCGTATTGATACCAATACTTCTTCGTGTTTTTCCAATGAAGTTACCCAGTAAGCGTTAAATAACAGGCGAGTTTTGGCGAAAATACATCAAATTCATCGTGTTGAAAAGTTCTATCTATAAGTAGTTAGATGTATAGGTTGGAATACCGGTCAATGGTCGATAGAGGTCAAAGTTTAGAGCTCTAATGATAGGTGATTTTTTAGTTGAACAGATTGTATGAAAACTCAGCATTTGAATGGATAGTGTGTATGAAAGTGGTTAAAAAATAGGACATTACTGGATTGTTGAAAGGATTGGCGTAGAATGTTCTGTAGAAACTTCGTTTTAACCACTGTTATGAGTACGAAATATTCACTAGGAGTTCTTCCTGCACTTCGTTGTGCTCATAACTTTCGTTAAAGAAACAATTGAGAGAGGAACAATGACAAAGGGTATTGATAAGTACAGTATCGACAGTACCGACTACACAGTCGGTCAGGATAATGTACAAAAATGGGGCTTTGATGTTCACAATCCAGTATTTGGCGTGAGCGCTGGATTAATCGCACTATTTCTACTAGCTACATTAGTGACAGATGCTGAATCAGCTAAAGCCGTACTCGATGGAATTAAGCTGAAAATCATCGGAACGTTTGACTGGCTATTCATCTGGTCAGGCAACATTTTCGTAATTTTCTGTTTGGCGCTTATCGTTTCACCATACGGAAAGATCCGTTTGGGTGGCCAAGATGCGACCGCGGACTATTCATACGTATCATGGTTCGCGATGCTGTTTGCGGCCGGTATGGGGATCGGCTTGATGTTCTGGAGCGTCGCAGAGCCTGTCGCATATTTCACTGGCTGGTTTGAAACGCCTCTGGCCGTTGAACCGAACACACCGGAAGCCGCTAAGTTAGCCTTGGGTGCGACCATGTATCACTGGGGCCTTCATCCGTGGGCAATTTATGGTGTTGTGGCATTGTCACTAGCATTCTTTGCTTACAATAAGGGCTTACCTCTTTCTATCCGCTCGATCTTTTACCCAATTCTTGGTGATCGTGCTTGGGGTTGGGCGGGTCACATTGTTGATATTCTAGCAGTACTAGCAACGCTATTTGGCCTAGCGACATCATTAGGTCTGGGTGCGCAGCAAGCCGCAAGTGGTATTCACCACGTGTTCGGAATTGATGCGGGTATGGGGCTGCAAATTGTTGTGATCTCGGTAGTGACGCTCTTAGCGGTTGTATCTGTGCTACGTGGCATTGACGGCGGTGTGAAAGTCATCAGTAACATCAACATGATCATTGCGTTCTTACTACTGATTCTAGTGGGCTTAATTGGTTGGGCGGTATCGCTGGGTTCTATCCCTACAACGTTAATGGCCTACATTGAAAACTTCATCCCATTAAGTAACCCACACGGCCGACCAGATGAGACATGGTTCCAAGGTTGGACGGTATTCTACTGGGCATGGTGGGTATCTTGGTCACCATTTGTTGGTATGTTTATCGCTCGCGTATCTAAAGGTCGCACTGTTCGTGAGTTCTTAACAGCAGTACTACTTGTACCAACGGCTGTAACAGTTATCTGGATGTCAGTATTTGGTGGCATGGCAATCGACCAAGTTATCAATAACGTTGGTCAACTAGGTTCTGAAGGCTTAACTGACGTATCGTTGGCGATGTTCCAAATGTTTGATGTATTGCCATTTGGTTCAGTGCTTTCAATCATTGCGGTTGTACTGGTACTAGTGTTCTTTATCACCTCATCAGACTCTGGTTCTTTGGTTATCGATAGTATTACTGCCGGTGGTAAGGTAGATGCACCAGTTGTTCAGCGTGTATTCTGGGCATTTATGGAAGGTGCTATTGCTGTAGCGCTTCTTTGGATTGGTGGCACTGAAGCGGTTCAGGCTCTACAAGCAGGTGCAATATCGACAGCACTGCCGTTTACACTGATCTTGTTGCTGATGTGTGTGAGCTTACTTAAAGGTATGCGCACTGAAAAATACTAGGTATTTAGAAAACGAAAAAGGAGCCGAAAGGCTCCTTTTTATTTCCCACTAGAGTACATTGCCGATTACGGTTCACTTATTTAGCAATTGGTAAATCTTGTTTTAGAACTGAGACAATTAATGATTAGTTGACTAGAAGGTCAATTGTAAGATATGTCTCGCATATGTATTTGATTTGAGTTATTGGTCTAAATTATCTGTGTGTATGATTTGCGACGGAAGTTTTATTGCTATGTAACAAGGTGCCCCCCTTTGGGTTAGGGAGCTGAACTAACATAGCGTTCCTAGATTATATACGGAGATATAGGATGCATACTAAACGTTCTTTATTGGCGATTACTGTCGCGGCAACATTAGCTGCTTGTGGAAGCGATGACACTTCGAGCACTGACACAACTAATGAAGGTGCAGCTACAACATCTTTAACTGCGAAAGCAGCCGACGGGTATTTAGTGGGTGCTAACGCTTGCCTCGATTTAAATGGTGACAAGGTATGTAATGATGATGAACCTTCATCAGTAACTGGAGATGGCGGTGAGTTTACTATATCTGGTATTACTCAAGAACAGTTAGAGCAGGGGGTGATTCTAATAGAGATCGTTGAAAATCAAACCATTGATCTCGATAATCCAGATGTAACACTCGCGAAAAGCTATACCTTGACAGCCCCTCCTGGTTCAGACTTCATTAGCCCAATTACGACACTGCTTCAGAATGAAATTGAGAATGGAAGTTCTGTAGAAGAAGCTACCGCAAAAATCAAAACTCAATTGGGAACGAGCTTAGATATCACAGAAGATTATGTTGAAGCTAAGTCTTCCGACGATTACTCGGCTGAAGAACAAGCCGCTTTTGAAAATCTTCATCGTATATCTCAAGTGACAGCGGGCATTATGGCTGATAATACAGACGCACTTGAAGCAGCAGCAAGTGGCGCGGGTATTTCGGTTGAGCAACTAACGAGTCTGATCTTGGAAGAAGTAACACAGGTAATTTCCAATATCGTACAGCAAGTCGAACAATATGCCGATCAAGATGAATTTGACTCTTCAAGTATTGCAACGAGTATCGGTTCTAGCCTGATAGATTTAGACCAAGATAATCTTGAAGAGAAAATAGAAGAGAACGAGGCAACTAAAAACTCATCTGCGGCTAATTTAGGGGCTTTGGTTGCAAGTGAAGGAATTAATTGGTTTTGGAGTGAGCAAGAAGGCAATACGCCAAGAATTTTGGAGTTTGGTCAACTCAAGCTGAACTCAGATGACTCAATTAGTGACACTGAATATGAGTTTGACTATAAGACCGCTAAATTTGTTGTATTAGAATCTAACGGTGAAAATGAAGGTGTCATATTGAGCTCTAATGGGTGGGTAGACGAAGATGATGCCGTTGAATCGATTGAGATTAATGATGAAGGTTCAATTCTATTAGTAATGGCGACTCCTGAGCTAAGCGAAATCGCTGAAGCTGAACAAGTAGATATAAGCGGGCTAAGTGTATCAACTGTATTGTCTAAAACAGGCGGTGACGGTATTTGGGGAGAAGTTGTCTCCGAAGACTTAAATTTTCCAGCAGATACAACTGCGTATAAAGTAGAATTCGAAGCTACTGTCGATGGGTATTATGCATTCAACAAGGGTGATTGGTGTGATAATAGAGAAGCGTTAAATGGTGCTTGTAACAGTGTGTTGATCGATGGTTCATATGCACAAACACTGGCGGATACTCTTGCTACAGATAGCGCAGATCGAACGGGCAGCACGAATTATGAAAGCCTCATATCTGTAATTGGCTGGAATGGCGGAAACGTCATGGCTCAGCTACTTGAAAATGGTTCCGTATATTATTATCACCACATTTGGGTAGATGGAAGCCTAGAGAAGCTAGAAGAGGAAGGTAATTGGCGAGATATTGAAGTAAATGGAGAAACGCTTCGTGAAGTGGCCAGCCCATCAGTCGTATACGAAGACTATGACTATTCTTGGTCCAGTATTAATGATGACGATGGGAAGTTCTACCTTGCGTTATACAACGATTTTGTTCGAGTAAGTCATTATGAAGAAAATGAAGCGAGTGACGCTGAGTATATTTTCGACACAGCGACAGTAACGTTTATTCTGGATAACTATACACAGCCAATGACGCTTGCTTCATGTTTGGCAGAACTTCCTGATGCTGACTATGAAGCAGAAGTGGGAGATAAGCATATCTACGATGTGGATTTCAATGATACTGACCGAGAATATGAGTTTACTTATTTAGGAAGTAACTTTTCATGGCTAACAGAAACGAATGTAGTCGATTTACCTGCAGTGTTGTCGGAAGGAGAATTGACAAAAACCGAGGTACTGGGTAGAGATGAAGATGGCAATGATTTGTTCGTTGAAGATCAATATAGTAACCAAAACTATTACTTCGGACAGTATGGTGAAACAGCAGCAGGTGATGGGACTTGGGGTCAAGCAAAAGCGGTATTACCTGAAGTCGTAAACAATGATGAAATTTTACTAGGTGTTGAAACGGTATATGGCCAGTCTGCAAACGTAAGTTTGGCTAATATTAATTCTGCTCCAGAAAACTCTTCGTATATGGACTTAAACCCAGTCTATTTTGACTATACCCAAGTCTACTTAGGTAAGGAAAAAATCACAGTGGAAGCGGGTACATTCTACGCATGTAAAGTATACAGCGAGACTACATTTGCCTCTTCTGAAATACCTGATGTGTCAACAGTGTGGATCAACAATCGTGGGACGTTATTGCAAGAGCGTTCGGAACCTTCTTGGGGAGCGGAAATTGAGTTAGAAGCTACAGCAATTCCTAGTATTTAAAGAATTCTATCTAGGTGTTAGTAGTAAAGCCGGAGACTCATCTCCGGCTTTTTTATATAAAGATACAAGCTACAGCCAAAAATCTCTTACCGCTTGCTTGGTATCGTAGTGATACGCTATTTGAGCCTGCAGTAACTCGGCCGTCGCGATGGCGTCGGTTAGAGCATGGTGAGGTGTGTAGGCGGGTAAGTTGTACCTTAGCCGGCTTTTTCCTAAACGTACAGACTGTGGTTTGATACCTTTCAATCTGTTCCAAAAACCACCCGCCCATTTGGCCTGAATGGCTGTTTCGATTTGCATGGTATCGACGACGGGAAACTCGATTCCTTCATCAAAGCGCGTTCTTAGCGCACGATCCAAAAACTCGCGCTCAATTCTTCGATAGTGAACAACCAAAATGTGTCCCTGAATGGCTTCTAGCACTTCCTCGATAATCTCTGACAGATCAGGAGCGTCGAGCACATCATTGTGAGTAATACCATGAATAACAACAGACTCTTCTTTAAGTTGTTTCCTCGGGCGTACTGTCCAATGTTTCGCGCGATTGATAAACACTCGGTTCAACGTGAAAGGAACAAGGCCAATAGTGATAATGTCGTCTTTCTTTGGATCCAGTCCCGTTGTCTCAAAATCCAGTGCAATGAACTCAATCTCATCCATTGGCGTATCTGCATTAGGAAGAGTCTGCTGGTAGAACGATTTCAAAGCTGGATGCTGCGCTAATTGAAGGCGCTGTGCAAATTTACTCGGCCAATCGATAGTCGGTGTTTTCAACAATTTCATGCTGGCACCTACTTAAAGTTATTACTTGCTTGGTAGCGGAACTTGAGGAAATTCTGCGCGTTACTTAGGATTTGGAACGCGTCTTTCAAGTTACGTCTCTCAAAATCAGACAGGTTTTCTGGCTCGATATTGTTATCCGGTTCAATGTTCTGTTCGACATCTAATGCTTGATGGCGGATGCGTACCATTGAAATGAACTCCATGGCATCTTTTAAATCTTGAGCTCGTCCTTTTGGCAGTATTCCCGCATCTATAATGTCGTCTAGCCGCTCGAAAGAGTTTCTAGAGCGAGAGCCAACAGCAAGCGCGTGAACACGTATCAGATCGGCTAATGGCGCAGTACCTCGGCGTTTTAGGTTGATTGAGTTGTTATGACGCCCATCTTTCTCCATCACGAAGTCTTTAAAAAAGCCAAGTGGTGGCGTTCGATTCAATGCGTTACGCGCTAAACAAGCTAGGAAACGATTGTTTTTACGAGCGCGTCTGACGATAAAGCCATTAAGTTGCTCAGCCCATTTTAAACGTCCATAAACACCATCTAAATCGAAAAAGATTGAGGCGTTAAGTAGAGCTTTAGGGTTCGGGTCATCAATCCAATCAGCAAAGCACTCTTCCCATTCTCGACGGGTCATTCGCCAATCAGGGTTGGTTGCCATGATGTCACCCGTGCAGTAGGTATAGCCGCAGCGGTCGAGTCCATCACAAACAAACTTTGACAGATCCGCGAAGTATTTATCGTGCTTCTCTTTATTAAAGCTGTCGTCGAGGATAATCGCATTATCTTGGTCGGTTACGATCAATTGCTCGTCACGGCCCATGGAACCTAACGCTAGAAAACAGTACGGGACGGGAGGAGTACCTAGGCTCTCTTCTGCGAGTTCGATAATTCGCTGTTTAAAGCTGCGTCCAATCACTGACATTGCGGTACCCACCATGTGTGAGTTTGCGTCTTCATTGACTAAACGAACAAAAGAATCTTTGACTTGCTCCGCTAGGCTGGCGAGATCTTCAATGCTCTGTTGCTGGAATATACTGCTCACGAGTAACAGAGAGTTTTGAGATTCATAGCGAACAATATCTGTCGCTTCGATGATCCCAATAGGGTGCTTACCTTTGATGACTGGAAGGTGGTGGACGTTATAGCGCAGCATGGTCAGCATTGCTTCATACACATAAGCGTTATGGTCAAGCGAGATAACATCAGTGGTCATCACGCTTGTTACGTCGTCACTTGGATCAAGGCCTTCAGCCAGTACACGGGTACATAAGTCTCTATCGGTAATGATACCGAGAACAGGGCTAGCATCTTCATCTTCTTCGCTAATGTTAGGGTTTACAATCAGCAGAGAAGAGACATTTTCTTCAGCCATTTTTACGGCGGCTTGTTGAATGGTTTCTGTACCGGCGATTGTGGGTGCTTCGGAGGTGAGTAGCGTACGTACCTTGGAAGTGGTGAGGTCGTTTTGCTCATTCGTACTGGATACGGCTTGGCGTAAACGCGCGTTGTCTTCCACTTCTACGAAGTCGGCAAAGCTGTCATGGTTATCGTACAGCTCTTGGAACGTTGCTTCTGGAATACAGTAGAGCAGAGTATCTTCAATTGCTTTAGCTGGAAATCTCACCTTATTATTGGTAAGTAAGCCCATTTGGCCGAACAATGCTCCTTCATCAAGGCGGTTATAAAGCTCACCTTTACGTCTATACACTTCAACGATGCCACTTCGAACAATGTAGAGGTCGTGAATGTTGTCACCGAAGTGAATAATCGGCGTATCTTGACGATAGTAGGATATTTCAACATTTCGAGTGGCGAGCTCTAATGCATCTTCCGGCAGCTCATCGAAGGGAGGGTGTTGTGATAGAAAGTTCTGTATTTCAAGCAGTTCGGCTTCCATTTAGGACTCCAGATCCATTGTTTTTTACATAGTACACCAATCTCAATCTAATGGATAAATATTGGAAAAATAGCGCTAGTAATTCATTAGAAAAGTGCCGATACATTTTTGTCGACTGTCAATAAATGGTCGTAACATTTTCCTTACATTACATGAGGTTAGTATAGATCTCACTAATCGAACTTTCTCGTGCAAGATTCTATAAATGTGGTTAATATCTGCGCTTCCAATGTTCCGGATTTTATAAGAATAATGATGAAACTGACTTTAAAACAAAAATTGATAGGGGCGAGCCTGTCCGCAGTGGTGGTCATGGCTACGATATTGACTTGGTTGTCTGCCGATCAACTGTATGAGCAAACTCAGAATAGTGTTCATTCACGAGCGGTAAGTATTGCGACTACTGCTACAGTAGGAATTTCTGACTGGGTAAACATACGCAAAGATATTGCTACCGCATTTAACGATTACAGCCAACAATCAGATGTGGTTCCCTTTTTACAACAAGCTCGTAAAGCGGGTGGGTTTGACGACATTTTCCTAGGCACACCTGAAGGCGCAATGTATCGTTCACACCCAGAACGCAACCGTGCAGATTATGATCCTAGACAGCGTCCGTGGTACATCGACGCTGACAAAGCTGGCTCTCAAATTATTACTACAGCTTACAAAGATGCCATTACTGGTGCTCTGCTTGTCACCATTGCTGAACCTGTTCGACAAAATGGAAAGTACATCGGCGTTGTTGGTGCAGATGTACTGATAGACCAGTTGATTAATGACGTGATTAGCCTAAAAGTCGGTAAGAATGCTTACTCGATGCTGATAGATACCCAAGATGGCACTTTCCTCGCGCATCCAGATAAAAACTTTTCATTGAAGCCTATCAACTCACTGTCGGAATCACTGACGATTGATAGGATTCAATCAGCAGCCGATGCCGAACGCATTGAAACATTTGTGGTAGGTGGTGAGAACAAGCTGTTCTATTTTGACAAAGTACCAGGCACAAGCTGGGTATTTGCCATCGAAATGGATCAAGCGACAGAAGAAGCGGGTCACGCCGAGCTTCTTACCGACCTTGTTATCACTGCCGTTGTCATCACTCTCATCGTGATTGCTGTAGTGTCACTTTTAGTTAACTACCTATTCCAAGATCTTGCTCGTGTATCAAAAGCACTTGAAGAAATCGCATCAGGTGAAGGTGACCTTACTCAGCGATTAGAGCCGCGCAGCAATGATGAGGTTGGTCAATTGGCGACAAACTTCAATGTATTCGTGGGTAATATGCACACCATGGTCAGCAAGCTAGGTGAAGTGTCGGCTTCTCTTTCTGCTCAGGCCAAGCAGACAGCGTCGAATGCAGAGGAGCGAAGCGCGCGTATTCGCCTGCAACAAGACGAGATCAATATGGTGGCAACCGCAATTAACGAGATGGCGGCAGCTACTCAAGAAATTGCAGGTAATGCTGATCATACTGCACAAAACTCTGGGGAAGCAGTTACAGCTTGTCAGCATGGTGCAGCGCAAGTGACACAAACGCAGGGCTCTATTCAGAACCTAGAGCAAGAAGTGCAAGTGGCGACTGGCGTTATCCAAGAGCTGGAAGCTCACGGCAACAGCATCAGTACAATCCTTTCAACTATTCAAGACATAGCTGAGCAAACCAACTTACTTGCATTGAATGCCGCGATTGAAGCCGCTCGAGCCGGTGAGCAGGGTAGAGGTTTCGCTGTTGTGGCAGATGAAGTACGCGTTCTAAGCCAACGCACACACGCGTCTACAAAAGAGATTCAAAACATGATTGAAACTCTGCAAGGTACAACGGGTAAAGCCGTGGGTATTATGGACGACAGCCGTCAGCTTGCAGGGCAGAGTGTTGATGATGCAAATAGCGCGGCGGCAAGCCTGATCCAGATTCAAACAGTCGTTGAGCGTATTAGTGATATGGCGACACAAATTGCGTCAGCTGCGGAGGAGCAAGCATCTGTGACTTCTGAAATCACTCGCAATACCGTGGGTATTCGTGATGTATCGAATGAATTAGCTGACGAAGCTCACGAAGCGGCTGACCAAGCCTCTCAGCTTTCGGTTCTATCGCACGAACTCGAGCAAGAAATTAGCCGCTTTAAACTGTAAGACATAAAAGCGACCAACGAAAAACGCCAGCATTACGCTGGCGTTTTTTATGACGAATGGAAGTCGAGGTTAATCAATTAGACCATATTGGCTGCTCAAGATATCGATGATCTCTTGCTTAGGGTTATCACTAAGAACAACTGGCTGACCAGTAATGGTTTCTGCGATGCTTGTGTAGGTCTTAGAAATATCCATTAGCGCATCTAGTGGCAACACGTTGTCGCGCGCTAGTGCTTCACGTTCAGGCATACGCTCTTTATTGAGCAAGATATCTGGATCAGGGAAATGGTTCAGTAGGAATTGGCGGAACCCTTCTTTTGAGTTTTCTACGATGTTTCCTGAATTGTATTCCTTGGTATCCCAAATACGTGAAGAATCCGGCGTACCGACTTCATCCATGTAGATCAGTTTTTCATTACCTGCGGCATCTGTTACGTAGCCAAATTCAAATTTGGTGTCGACGAACGTCTGTTCAACACGCGCTAATGCTTCGCTAATGACGCCAAAACCTTCTTTTAATAGCGTTTCATAGACGTTTATGTCGTCTGCTTTGGTGAAATTAAACGCTGCGAAGTTCTCTTCGATATTCTTACGAGTGATGTTCACGTCATCCGCTTCAGGCACACCAGGAATACCTTTTAGAATACCTTTGGTTGATGGAGTGATAAGAAGTTCTGGTAACTGTTTGTCTTTCTCTAGGCCTTCTGGCATTTCAATACCACAGAACTCTCGCTCGCCTTTTTCATACGCGCGCCACATTGAGCCTGTAATATACTTGCGACAAATCGCTTCAATCATGACAGGTTTGGCTTTTTGAACGATCCATACGAACGGGTGAGGGATGTCTAGGATATGGCTGTCCGCCAAACCGTTTTCTTTGAACAGTTTAAACCAGTGATTCGAAATAGCATTGAGCGCTGCACCTTTACCGGGTACGCCTTTCAGTCCGCCTTCACCGTGCCAAATACAGTCAAATGCCGAAATTCGGTCACTAATAACCATAATCGCTAGCGGTGCATCTGGAGATACATCGTAGCCTTTTTCTTTGATAAGGCGCTGGCTATCTTCTTCAGTCAACCAGTAAACAGAGCGTACTTTACCACTGTGTACTGGCTTATTTGTGCGGATTGGAAGGTCGTCGTTGACGGCTAAAACTTGATCTGCAAGGCTCATTAGACATTCCTATTTTGTAAAACGTCAAACAGAGAGTACCTCTAGTACACGGCTAAATTGATGCGACTAGAGCTCGAATATGTGGGCATCATACCAGAACTTTTTCCCGCTTCCACATAAAAAGCAAACGTTTGCTTTGTTTCGGGGAATATTCGTAAATTAGAGCGTAAATACACTGTAGAGCCACTTCAATGTGCGTCTGTGCAAAGCCTGTCAGCGATTCTTGAACCAACAATTACATACTTTGCTTAAATCGTTACCACTGCATTCAATTTGGTGCTTCGTCACATTTATGAAATCTATTATTAATAACTTGGTGAATAGTATCCCGTACGTATCTTTGTTGTTTTCCACTAGAGTTTAGAAAACATAACTTAATGAATAATAATAATTAAATTTAATATATCTACTTATTCCTACGTAGTTATACGTAAAACTTAAGTGTGAACAAAGAATAGGGTAGGTAAATTTCTGCGTGTTCACGCTGATTTTCAAACATAGAAAACTCGCACATCTTTGTCTTGGAACATCGGTGCCATTTGATAACGGCATGAATCAAACAAAGGACGTGAACAATGAGTCTTATTCAAAAACTCGCTAAAAAGAGTCATGAAAACAACGGCTGTCGTCGCGGCAGCTTGCTTTGCTATGCTGGCGACTTCGGCTACAGCTGCTGATAAAGTATATCGACTAAAACTTGCTGAAACGTGGGGACCAAACTTCCCTGTGTTTGGTGATGCGACAAAAAATATGGCCGCAATGGCAGAAAAAATGTCGAATGGTCGCCTACAAATTCGTATCGACTCAGCCAACAAACACAAAGCGCCACTTGGCGTGTTTGATATGGTTAAATCGGGCCAGTACGACATGGGCCACTCTGGTTCTTACTACTGGAAAGGTAAGGTACCCAATACGCTGTACTTTACGTCTATGCCATTTGGTATGACTCCGGCAGAGCAGTATGCATGGTTCTATCATGGTGGTGGTATGGAGTTAATGGAGCAGGTGTACTCTCCACATAACTTGATGTCTTTCCCTGGTGGTAACACTGATATTCAGATGGGCGGTTGGTTCCAAAAAGAAATCAACTCTGTCGACGACCTTAAAGGCTTAAAAATGCGTATTCCGGGCTTTGCTGGAGAAATCCTCGCTGAGCTAGGTGCTAAGCCGACGAACATTGCACCGGGTGAACTATACACTTCTCTAGAGCGCCGCACGATTGATGCATTAGAGTGGGTTGGTCCATCACTCGACTTGCGTATGGGTTTCCACAAAATCGCACCTTACTACTACACAGGTTGGCATGAGCCTGGCTCAGAGCTTCAGTTCTTAGTGAACAAGCGTACTTGGGATCGTCTACCTGAAGATCTTCAAGAAATCTTACGTGTTGCAATGAGAACAGCAGCGTATGACATGTATACCCAAGCGACGCATGAAAGTGGCAAGAACTGGGCGTCTATGAAGTCTGAGTATCCAGATGTTCAAGTTAAGGACTTCCCACCAGAAGTAATGTCTGCACTTAAAGAAGCCAATGATCGCTTATTAGCTAAGCATGCTGAAAAAGATGAACTGGCGAAAGAGATTCAAAAATCTCAAGCTGACTACCTTAAACAGGTTCGCTCTTGGACGGATATTTCACACCGTGCGTACCTAAACAGCAGTGCTCAATAAAACCACTATTTGTTTAATAAGTACCTATACAACAAAATAATAAAAATTCGGTGAGTAGCGCTCACCGAGAAGCCCAAGAAATCTATTCTAAATAACGTGCAGCGGTCGAGCCAATCGATACGCTGCACACACTTAACGTTCCATGGAGTCGGGAATGAGAAGTCTTATCTATATCGAGCGATTGTTTAACCGAATAGGGGATACCCTAGGATGGTTATCGAGCATCCTATTTATCTTATTACTCGCCAACGTCGTGTATGACGTAGTTATGCGCTACGTATTCAACGACGTGTCGATTGCCTTTCAAGAAATGGAATGGCATTTATTCTCTGCGGTATTTTTGTTGGGAGTTCCTTACGCAATTAAAGCAGGTGGCCATGTTCGAGTGGATATCTTCTATGAGCGTCTTTCTAACAAAGCTCAAGCAGTGATAGACCTACTGGGTACATTAATCTTCCTACTTCCGTTCTGTATGTTAGTCGCTTGGTTTGGTATCGATTTTGCCAAAGAAAGTTACTCCTTAGGCGAAACTTCAGGTGACCCTGGTGGTTTACCTTATCGCTGGATTATTAAGGCAATGATTCCACTGTCGTTTTTCTTAATGGCCATCAGTGGTATTGGCTTAATGCTTCATTCTCTGAACAAGATATTTAACCCTCACCTTGTTCACGCTCAGTCCATGGATAAGTCGTAAAAGGAATTCCAAGATGATCGGTATTGTAATGTTTTTTGTAGCCTTGTTTGCGCTACTTCTTGGTTTTCCAGTCGCCTTTACCTTTGGTGGTATCGCACTGATATTTGGTGTGTGGGCAGAAGGCATTGAAATGTTTGCCTTTATGCCATATCGAATTCAGTCAATCATGGAAAACACTGTATTGATGGCTGTACCGCTATTTGTCTTCATGGGCTTAGTACTGCAGAAAACGCGCTTGGCGGAGCAACTTTTAGAGTCGATGGGTAGGCTGTTTGGCGGTGTGCGTGGTGGTATCGCAATTTCTACCGTACTTGTTGGCGCACTTCTCGCAGCCTCTACGGGGGTGGTAGGCGCATCCGTTGTTGCGATGGGACTCATTTCGTTGCCAGTGATGCTAAAGTACAACTACGACAAGGGCCTTGCTTGCGGCACTATCTGTGCGTCTGGCACTTTAGGACAAATTATCCCACCTTCTATCGTTCTCATTTTACTGGGTGATGTACTTGGTGTGCCGGTCGGTGATCTGTTCGCTGCAGCCGTATGGCCTGGACTGATGCTGGTGGGCGCCTATGTCGTATACATTTTGATTTACGCTAAGCTAAACCCGCAGGCAGCACAACCGATCGAACGCGATGAATCAATCAGCCGTAAAGAAGAGGTCATCACTGCTCTTAAAGCTGTTATTCCACCTCTTGCGCTAATTGTTGTGGTATTGGGTTCCATCTTTGCTGGTGTCGCTACGCCAACGGAATCTGCTGCGCTAGGTGGTGCTGGTGCAATCGTATTGTCATTGATGTACCGCCAGTTTAGCTGGTCGATGATCTACGCGGCTTCGAAAGAAACTGTAAAAGTAACGGCTATGGTGTTCGCGATTTTACTTGGTGCGACGGCATTCTCGATGGCATTTACTTACACTGGCGGTGATTACTTAGTCGAAGAGTGGATGCTACAACTCCCGGGCGAAAAGTGGGGTTTTTTGATCATTACGATGTTGGTGATACTCATTCTTGGGTTCTTCATCGATTTCGTAGAGATTTGTTTCATTATCGTTCCGATTATTGCGCCAGTCGCTGAGTTGATGGGTATCAATATGACGTGGTTTGCTATTCTCATAGCGATGAACCTTCAAACGTCTTTCTTGACCCCACCTTTTGGCTTTAGCCTGTTTTACTTAAAAGGTGTTGCACCAAAAGGGGTGACCACCCAAGATATTTATCGCGGAGTCATGCCATTCATTGCGATCCAAATCTTCGTCCTGATTTCGATTCTCGTCTTCCCTGAGTTCTACGGAATGTAATTATTGTGATCTTCTGGATTCATTGAAGCGCAATGAGTTGATACAGTGAAACAGCTTACTTGATGTTGAGTAAGCTGTTTTTGTATTGAGGAAACGGAATGCCTCTAAAAGCCAAACTGATACTGCTGACCCTGCTGCCACTACTGATTGTGACAATCAGCATCAGTTGGATCTCCATTTATCAAGCGAAAACGCTAGGCCAAAAAGAAGTCGAGATTTTTCGGGATAACCTCATTAAATCTCGAGAGTCGGCACTTAAAGACAGCGTTGATCTAGCGTTTGATGCGATTTCTTATGTCTACAATGATCCCGATGCGCTAGAAGCAGAAGCTAAGGCGGAAGTTAAAGCTATTTTGACTCGACTGCGTTATGGCTCTGATGGTTACTTTTTTGCTTACGATGAAACTGGGACAAATTTGGTTCATCCAATCTTGCCTGAACTTGTTGGGCAGAACCTGCTGCACATTCAAGATGAAGAAGGAGACTTTTTGATCGAGCAGTTATTACATCAGGCGAAAACGGGAGGTGGGTTTCATCAATATTTGTGGCAAAAACCCTCAACTGGCGAGACTGTACCCAAACTCAGCTACGCGGCTTGGTTGGAAAAATGGGACTGGATGATTGGAACTGGCCTATATATTGAAGATGTTAGCTTAGAAGTCGCCAATATGCAGGCGGCGATAAACAACAACATAGAGACAACATTCTTTTCGATTGTGGTGATTTTAGTGGTGACTGTTGCGGTCATCATCGTACTGACATTAGCAATTAATCTGCATGAACACAGAGTCGCGGACAAAAACCTCAAAGAGCTGGCGCATAAAACAGTGATGTTTCAAGAAGACGAAAAGAAACATTTAGCGCGTGAGTTGCACGACGGAATTAATCAGTTACTCGTGTCGAGCAAGTGTCATCTAGAGCTGCTTGGGCATAAACTAGAAGATGATGCCCTTAAAGTTCACTTAGATAAATCGCAGCACTCGTTAATGACGGCTATTAATGAAGTTCGCCACATTTCTCATCAACTAAGGCCAAGTGCGTTAGATGATATTGGTCTAGAAGCTGCACTCACGACATTGCTACAGGATTTTCGTTCGCACTCAGGGATAGAAATCGAAACCTTGTTTGATACGCAAAAAGGGAAGCTAAAATCAGAAGCGGCCACTACGCTTTATCGAGTAGCTCAAGAATCATTGAACAACATCGAAAAGCACGCGCATGCGAATAAAGTCACGATCATCTTACAGCAGATGGGTAACATGCTGCAGTTGATGATTCGAGATGATGGAGTAGGGTTTAAGGCTAGAGGCTCACAAGGTGGTAGACAAGGTATTGGGCTACGTAACATGCGTGAGCGCGTAGAGTTTATCGGTGGAGATTTTGAACTCATGAGTGAGCCTGGATTTGGCACAGAGATAATCGTATTACTTAATTTAGATGGACTCGTTTATGGATAAACCAATTAGTGTGGTAATTGTCGATGACCACCAAGTTGTATTGGATGGATTTATCGCTCGTCTGGAGCTTGAGCCAGAAATAGAGGTTGTCGGAACAGCCAGTAATGGCATGGAAGCGATCGATGTGGTTAACGAGTTAACACCAGATGTGATTTTAATGGATGTCAGTATGCCACTGATGAATGGCATAGACGCGACCCGACTAATCAGAGAAGAGCACCCTGAAGCTAAAGTATTGATGCTGACCATGCACGATAATCGTGAATACATTATGAAAGTCATGCAGGCTGGTGCAGTGGGCTACATGCTAAAAGAGATATGTTCACGCAGAATGGTTCAAGCAATAAAAACAGTGAATCAAGGCTCGACTTATTTTTGTGAATCCGTCACGCAAACGCTGTTTAACCAAGAAGTGGTGCCGGCTGCACAGAAACCTAACCCATTAAGTCGCAGAGAAGAAGCGGTACTTAAGCTGGTAGCGGAGGGGAACAGCAGCAAGAAAATCGCGACTTTACTCAACATTAGCTACCGAACTGTTGAAACTCATAGGCAGAACATTAAACACAAGCTGGATCTACACTCGACGGCGGAGCTGGCCAAGTTTGCTTTAGATAAAGGGCTAATCAATTAAAATATTTGAGGTGCACTCAGGATTTCATTCAGTATAATGATAATTGTATTAACAAATAATGTAGTTTTTATTAACCATGCAGTTCAATGTTGAAGACTCCATCAAGTTATCTATTCACAACCTAGAAATAGGGATGTTTGTTACTGGTATTGAGGATAACAAGCGAGTCAACCTAGCCAACGCTGGGCGAGTATCAAATCAGAAAGCAGTGAATCAGCTAATTGATAATGGCGTTAAATTCGCATGGGTTGACGTCAGCCTCTCTGCGGCAGGTTGTAAATTCGTGCCTGTAGCGGAGGGAGAGTCTGAACAAAGTGAACAAGAACATGCCATAACTGCGGGTTCAAGCAGTGTTCCTAGTTCTACTGACGTCGTTAAAAAGCCTAAAAGCTACAACCGCGATAATCACCAAAAGAAAGCCAAAAAGTTAATCACTGAAGCGCGAAGCCTCGCTCAAAAGCTGATGAATATGACTTTCAGTGGCAAAGTCATTGAAGTGGATATTATTGAAGATTGGGCGGACGACATGATTGAGTCCGTGCTGATTGATCCTGATGCTCTGCAGTGTGTTTCAGCACTACGTAAAAAAGATGCCTATTTACTGGAACACTCAGTGAACGTTGCCTGTTTGTTGGTGACGTTTGGTCGTTTTCTCGGTATGGAAAAAGAAACGCTGAAGCAGATGGCGATTGGCGGCATTATTCATGATGTTGGTAAAATTAAAGTCGATGACAAGGTACTGCATAAGCCAGGTAAGCTGACCCCAGAAGAGTTTGAGCATATGAAGCTTCACCAGGTGTACGCAGAAGCCATCATCGAAAATGTAAATGGTTTAAGCCAGGTCAGTCGAGATGTTTGTCTGATGCACCATGAGAAACTGGATGGCAACGGTTACCCTCTGGGCCTTACTGCTGAGCAAATGCCGGTCCATGGGCGGATGAGTGGTATTGTCGATATATACGACGCTTTAACGGCCGACCGTTGTTATAAAAAAGGCATGAATTCCGCAGAGGCATTCAAGATCATTCTGAGCCTTACGCCTTTCCATCTAGATAAAGACTTGGTGTATAAATTTATCAATTGCATTGGTGTGTACCCTGTAGGCTCTCTAGTTGAGTTAAATGACGGGCGAGTAGGGATAGTTTGGAGTTCTAACGAGAAAGAATCGCTCAAGCCGGAAGTGAAATGCTTTTACTCAAACAAGTTTAAACGCTTTACTGATGTGGCTTTTGTCAATTTGAAAAGTGGCGGTGCTAAGATCGCTAAAGCGATCTCACCCAATTCATTGAGCTTCGATCCTGCTCCATTCTACGAAGTTTAACGCTAATCTTTGGCTGTTCATCTACCGGCATGCAGGTCATGAAAACTTGTGAATGGTGCTTACATTTAGATACAAATAGCGCTATTGCTGACTCTGAAAATTAGTGGTCTACTGTAAATCCCTAAGTAACAGAGGTATACACATTAAATGGACGACCCCTTTAGTCGACTGAACACTTCCTTTGGTTCCCATTCTCAGGAGCCGTCATCATGATAGAACTATTCTTACAGCCTGAAACCTGGGCTATATTCGCCACACTCTTTGCGTTAGAAGTGGTACTCGGTGTAGACAACGTCGTGTTTATTTCCGTGTTGTGCGAACGCTTGCCAAAACATCAGAGAAAGCTTGCCCGTAACCTTGGTATTGGTTTGGCCGTTGCCGCACGTATTGGCTTAGTCTTTTCGATCGCCTGGGTAATGTCGCTAACTGCGCCTGTTGTTTCGTTTAGTGCTTTCGAGTTTACTGGCCGCGATGTGATTATGATCGCTGGTGGTGCATTCTTGCTACTCAAAAGCTTGAAAGAGTTGTGGGGGTGGTTGAATCACACTGAAATTAGTCACTCAGCAAAAGTGACGTCTGGCATGGCAATTGTACTATTGCAGATTGTCGCTGTGGATGCGGTTTTTTCCATGGACTCAGTCATAACCGCTGTGGGTTTAACGAGTGAAGTTCCAATCATGGTTGCCGCGATTCTGTCTTCTGCTGTAGTCATGGTCTTAACAGCAGAGAAGATCAATAATTTGGTGACTGACTACCCTGGATTCAAAACCTTAGCGCTATTGTTTCTAGTGCTACTCGGTGGATTGCTAATGGCAGAAGGTTTTGCTCTGCATATTAACAAGGGCTACGTCTATTTCGCGATGGCATTTGGATTGGTTCTAGAGCTATGCCACATTCAATTAAGGAAAAAGCAGCAGCTTCAGAGCAAATCGACTCGTACATTTGATTCAGATGCAATAACAGTATCCTAACGATAGAACGTTACAAAAGAAAAGGAGAGCTTAGGCTCTCCTTTTTCGTTTTCCCTGCTCTTAAATCCTTACTAACACTAATGGTTAGAGTTCTAACTATAAAATCCGTGATATGGTGTGCAATACTCTAAATTTGTTAACATAAATAGGCGAACAATCAGCCTGTTATCTACAAATTAAGATAATTTCGTCTATTCTGATTAAATAATGTGATAAGTTACGCACTGGTGCAGTAATTTGCTTGGTTTGAGTTCTAAATTATTGTGCTCGCATGATGCATAAAATAGTTAAAAGAGAGAAGGAAACTCTATGAAGATCAAAATGGCCGCTTTAGCTTTGATGGCTGCGTCTACAACGGTACAAGCCGATGAGTGTGGTACGGTAACCATCGCAGACATGAACTGGAGTTCAGCAAGTCTGATTGCCAATATTGACCGTTTTATCCTTGAACACGGGTATGACTGCGACGCGGAGCTAGTTCCAGGCGACACTATGCCAACAGGCACTTCAATGATCGAAAAAGGCCAACCAGATATCGCCCCTGAACTTTGGAGTAACGCGCTAAAAGATGCGCTTGATAAAGGTGTTGCGGAGAAGCGACTTCGCTATGCAGGTAAGTCACTTGTTAATGGTGGCGAAGAGGGATTTTGGGTTCCTAAGTATCTTGTTGAGCAGTATCCAGAAATGGCGAAGATCGATGGTGTCATTAAACATGCGGAACTCTTCGAACACCCAGAGAGCAAAGATTCATCAGCGTTTTACAGCTGTCCGGCTGGTTGGAACTGCCAAATCAGTGCCGGAAATCTATTTAGAGCATTGGATTTAGAAAGTGCCGGTTTCGAAATTGTTGACCCTGGTTCAAGTGCTGGCTTGTCAGGTTCGATCGCAAAAGCGTACGAGCGCAAAGAAGCTTGGTTTGGTTATTACTGGGCACCAACAGCCGTGCTTGGTAAGTACGATATGGTGAAGGTAGATTTCGGCAGCGGTGTGAACCTTGAAGAGTTTGTAGGCTGTACCACTCAAGAAGATTGTGCTGATCCTAAAGCAACGATGTACCCACCATCACCAGTTCACACAGTGACAACGGAAGCATTTGCTTCTCGCTCTCCTCAAGCGTACGACTACCTAACGACACGTGGTTTCACTAATGATGAGATGAACCAACTACTTGCTTGGATGGAAGATAACCAAGCAGACGGTGAAGAAGGTATGTACCACTTCCTGAGCGAGTTCCCAGCGGTATGGCAAGGTTGGGTATCGGAAGATGTGGCTAAGAAAGTGCAAAGTGCACTATAAATAGAGGCCACTCTAAAACTGCGGTATAGCAGAACTCAGTTGTAACGGTGTTGGAACACCGTATTAAGTTGTAAACCAAGGCAAGGCGTTAGTCTTGCCTTGGGCTAAAAAGGAATTCCCCATGGCTGACAGTAATTGGTTGACCAGCTTCCCCGAAATGGATCGTTCTGATCTAAGAAGTATCCGTAAAACACTCGATGGCGCATACCGAGACTTTTCTCGAGAGTATGGTGATCTGATCGAGTCATTCTTTGACCCACTACTTTCATTTTTGGTGTGGTTTGAAAAACTCTTAATCTCTACTCCATGGTGGCTGGTTCTGGCTATCTGTACCGGTTTGGTTTATGTCGCGAGCCGTTCTTGGAAGTTGGCGGTAGGGTGCTTAGTATCTCTGTTGCTGATTGGCTATTTTGGCATGTGGGAAGACACCATGAGAACGCTCAGTATCATCACTGTGTGTACCATGTTGTCGATATGTTTGGGTATTCCGATCGGTATAGCGATGGCAAGGTCAAACCGCGTTCAATCTGTGGTGACCCCTTTGCTTGATGTCATGCAGACCATGCCTGCTTTTGTTTACTTGATACCAGTGGTGATGCTGCTAGGTATTGGTAAGATCCCTGGATTAATTGCGGTGGTTATTTATGCCATCCCACCAGTGATTCGATTAACCAACTTGGGTATTCGACTAGTGGACAAAGAGGTGCTTGAAGCAGCGACGGCATTTGGTGCAAGTACGCGCCAGCGATTGCTCGGCGTGCAACTGCCACTTGCGATGCCAACGATCATGGCGGGTATCAACCAAACCATCATGATGGCGCTGTCCATGGTCGTGATTGCGTCTATGATCGGGGTAAAAGGCCTTGGTCAACCGGTGCTCAAATCTATTACCAATCAATATTTTACCTTGGGACTACTGAATGGCTTCGCCATCGTAGCGCTTGCGATTTTGTTCGACCGAGCTTCTCAAGCTTATGCAAAGCGTACTCAGGCACACCTAGGAGATATCAAGCATGACTAAACCACTTATTGAAATCCGTGGCTTATACAAAGTGTTTGGTGACAAACCTAAGTCGGTGATTGATCGTGTCCAAGCTGGCGACAGCAAAGATCAAATCCTTGCTGAAACTGGACATACTGTTGGCCTCAAGGATATCAATCTAAGCATCAATAAGGGCGAAATCTTTGTTGTTATGGGGCTCTCTGGTTCTGGTAAATCGACCTTGATTCGTCACTTTAACCGTTTGATAGACCCAACTCAGGGGCAGATCTTGGTCGAAGGTACCGATGTGATGAAGTTTGGTGTCAAAGAGCTGGAAGAGTTCAGGCGCCACAAAATGTCGATGGTGTTCCAGCGCTTCGGTTTGATGCCGCATCGTAATGTTATCGACAATGTGGCTTATGGATTAGAAGTTCAAGGGCTATCGAAGCAAGACCGTTTAAGTAAGGCAAACCAGTGGCTAGAGACAGTAGGGCTCAATGGCTACGGTGAGCAGTATCCATCCCAGCTTTCAGGTGGTCAGCAGCAACGTGTTGGTTTAGCGCGTGCACTTTGTACTGATGCTGAGATCTTGCTGATGGATGAAGCCTTCTCGGCGTTAGACCCATTGATTCGAAGCGAAATGCAAGATCAGTTGATTGAGTTGCAGCAGAAGCTTCACAAGACAATCATCTTTATTACCCATGACTTAGATGAAGCGCTGAGACTGGGCGATCGCATCGCGATATTAAAAGACGGTGAGCTTGTACAACAAGGTACTCCAGATGAAATCTTGCTTCACCCAGCTGATGAATACGTCGAGGCGTTTGTTAAAGATGTGAATCGAGCTCGCGCGTTGACGGTCGAAACCGTTATGCAGCCACCAGCTTATCGAATCACAGCGGAAACGATAGACGAAGCGCTCGTTCAAATGAAGAAGCTTAAAGGTGATTATGCTTACCACGTAACTGAAGACGGTTATCAGGGTATTGTTACGCAGGAGAGCCTGCAAGATGCGTCACTGGATAAGTCGGTGGATGGCTTTAGCGATGATATTTACGAAACCGTTCCTGAGATATCGCCTGATGCTGCCATCGAAACGGTACTCCCAGAAACGATGGCGTGTGACTATTCTCTGCCAGTCGTTGATGAAGAGGGTAATCTGAAAGGTGAGCTGGAACGAAGTGCCGTTGCGGAAATCTTCGTTGATCATGCCGCGGACCCTGAAATAAAAAAGGCCGGGTAGAGCTAGGCTAGGGCTCTTAAACACACTCACGAATACGTATAAATGAAAGGCCACGACTCGCTCGTGGCCTTTTTTATGATGTCAGCGTAAAGAGATATTGATTTCGCCAGCCTTAATCATGTTGTTCACGATTTGTTGAAGCTTGGTGACTTGGGCTGCGGGGACGGACTTGTTACATGCCAAGTATTTTATGTCTGTAAGAAAAATAAATGGCTGATTAGCGAGCTCGATGCCTAACTCATCTGAGAGTGCGATGGCTGAACGAGTATCCGACAGCCATAAGTCAACGCCATCTCGTCGGAGCATCTTAAGTCCATCAGCGATTTCCTTCGTCATCATTATGTTGAAGCCTTGTTCTTTAAGTTGTTGAGAGATCGCGTAGCCTTCGTAAGCCACAATTTTGTACGGAGCTGCATCTTGCAGAGAAAATAGTTGCGGGGCGTTGTTTCGCTTTTGATAGAGGGCATATTGGCTAATTGCGATGGGGCCAACCCAGTTGAAATCGGCTTCAACCAATTGAGAGCGTGCAACTGGAAAGGAGCACACATTGCTGAGCAGGCGAGCTGATTTCATGGCTCGTGGTTCAGGAGAGTGGCCAATAACAAAGTTCACGCTAGCACGTTGAAACATCAAAGTGACAGTGTCATAGGTATCGCCGACATTTGGGTTGGTTTCTTCATTAACCAATGGCGGAGAATAAAACGTAATCAGCCGAATGTTTTCGGCGTAGGCAAAAGAGTGGAATAGAACGAAAACCCCGATCAGTTTTCTGATGTATTCCATACTGCATAAACCTCGGAAAGTGGGAGAGTTGCCCCTTGGGCTTTATCGGTTAATTCAGCCCAAGGAGATCCCGGCTGGGCTAACCAATAATCTTCAGGCTTTTCTTTATTGAGTTGAGGCCGACAACGCAGTGAGTTATCGGTTGAAAGGGCAGCTAAGTGTTGATCGAATTTCCCTGACAGTTGGTCGAGGGTCTGGCGAGCGCTGATATCTGTGTAGAGGTAGTCTCCGATGTGTTGCCACCACATTGCTGCCATCACCGAATAGTCAGGGATGTTGACCCCCGATGGCGTCCAGACGTGTTTGGCGTGACTTTGGTAGAACTCGACTAAACCACCTAGCTGGGGTTTAAGCTGGCTAAAGGCTTCTGACTGGATATCGGAATGGCGAATGGGCGTGAAGCCATTTAACAACTTGTCGAAGCTCACCGTCTTCGAAACGGTAAACTGAGCATAAAGCCACGCGGCTTCACGTTGCTTTTCTGGCGTAGAGTGGAGGAAGGTCCATGAGCCGGCGTCTTGATAACCTGATTTCATTCCTGGTTGCCAGTATTTTCCACGTGGCGATGGGGCAAGTCGCCATACCGGCTCTCCGTTTTCATCCACCACTTTAGAATTCTCGCCAAGTAATGTAGGTATAAATGCGCTGTACCAGAAAATTTGCTGTGCGACTTGCCCTTGGGCAAGAAAATCAGCAGTAGTTCTGAAAGTCAGCGTTTTGGATTCAGGTGGCGCGTATTCATTTAGCCAAAACTTATACTTCTCGAGAGCATATACAGCAGCAGGGCTATTAAGGGCTCCACCTCTAGCAACGCTAGAACCTACTGGTATGCAATCTTCCGCCCTTATACCCCAGTCTCCAACGGGGAGGCCACTGGGTAAGCCGACATCATTGACTCCAGCTAAGCTGAGCCAAGAATCTGAAATCCGCCAACCCAAAGAAGGTTCGTACTTGCCGTAATCGAAATGACCCCAAATCCTCTTTCCATCGATGGTTTTGACGTCATGTGTAAAGAAATGCGCGATATCTTCGTAGGCTTTCCAGTTTTGAGGTACTGCTAGTGGGTAACCATATTTTTCTTTGAACTGAGCTTGGAGATCCGGACGGTTGAACCAATCGTGGCGATACCAATACAGGTTGGCGAACTGTTGGTCAGGCAATTGATATACGGTGCCTTGTGCATCTTTAGCGAATTCAATGCCAATAAAATCGTCGATATCTAATGTCGGAAGGGTGACATGCTTCCACTGTTTATCTACAAACTGAGAGATGGGAATGACTTTTTGGCTGCGAATGTGTGTACCAATAAAGTCGGTATCATTGATATAGCCATCATAGATACTGATGCCTGTTTGCATGTGAAGCTGTAGTCGTTTGACTAAGTCATCTTCACCGACAACTTCGTGGACGACTTGGATTCCCGTTAACTGAGTGAACATACGAGCTAGTTCGGAAGATTCGTATCTGTGGGTTGGAATATCTTCTGATACGACAGTGATCTTAATTCCTTGATAGGGTTGTGCAGCGTTTTGAAACCACTTAAGTTCGCGCTCACGTTCCGCGAGTGGCAAGGTTGATGAAGAAAAATGTTCCGCAAACTGATTAACCAGCGCATCGGCTTCAGGAGTGGCCTCATTTGAGAATACTTGAGGAGAAAAACATAGTAGCGGTAGGCTGAGCAGGAAAGAGGTCACAAAAAGGCGATGGTCTGTTTGGAAGTGTCTGAATTCCTTTGGCTCGTCTGACATCGCACACCTACTCACGTTCGTTTGGGATAGCTAACGTTGAGTTTAGTACAGATCTCACACACCGGAGTGAATCCGGTGTGCGTAGATTGGGTTTATTTTAGGGCTTTACCTTTCTGCGAGCTGGTAGACTTTTAAGCCCTCGGCATCGATTGACTCTCCTTGATAAGTGACCCTTCGCTCGATGCCAGGTAGCAAGAAGAAGCTGGAATCAGAAAACCTCAGTATGGCAGGGTGCTCTAAATGGACGAACAGAGCAGGTTTGTCGCTAGTAAGGTAGACTTCATTGCCCTCGACTCTAACATCTATATTCGCTTTTTTGATAGGTAATTTCTTTGGAATATCGGGTAGCCAGAAGTTGTGTTGAGAATCTGTACTATCGACATAGTAAAATGCACCTTGTTGGCTTGCTGGTGAGTCGAAAGGAATCTGCCAAACGGATTGGTTGCTTTCGGGTTCGGCCGTACAGTCTATATTCCATTGATTCAACTCTTTGCCATCCCAATCTAATTGGAGGACCTTACCTGATAATTTTTGAACGTCTGGTGAGTCGTTGATAATACGTAAAATAAGGGCAATATCGCTGCGCTCAAAACACGCCAGAGTTGGCTCGAAAAAGCGTTTCACATGATAGTGGAGTTGCTTCCAGCGGCCAGAGTATTCGATACTCGACCATGAACTGACTGGCCAGTTATCGTTAAGCTGCCAGTACAAGATCCCTTGGCAAGTGGGAGAAGTTGAGCGCCAAGATTCCACGGCGGTTTTTATCGCTAATGCTTGCTGAACTTGACTTAAATACAACATTTGTTCGAAGTCGCTTGGGAATCGAAAATAGCGGGTGAACATTTCGGTGATGATGCTATTACCACGTGCATTCTTCTGGTGGTTTTCAAAATGAGGCGCACCAATATTCCAGTCTTCCTCTGGGACGAATTTAGTCAGTTCGCTAAACGACGGCCATGATTGATAGCCGAATTCGGAGCAAAAGCGCGGCGTTACTTCAGTATATGCGTCGAATGACTTGCCTGAATGCCATACATCCCAAAAGTGCATGTCTCCTTTTTTATCGTCATGCCATGCATCACCGAAATCGAGCTCGCCGTTGCAAGGCGAACTGGCCCAAAATCGGCGGCTTGGATCCAGTTCATGTAACCACTGCTCTAAAGAGCGGTTGAGCCTATCGTAGTTGACTAGGTATTTTTCTCGATTCTGGCGAGACTCTGGATACCAGTTTAGTGATCCAATGACTTCGTTATCCCCGCACCATAGCGCGATACAAGCGTGATGTTTAAGGCGCTGGACTTGTTGAGTGACTTCTTGCTTAACGTCGTCCAAAAACTCTGTTGTCGACGGGTATTGCGCACAGGCAAACATCAGATCTTGCCAGACAAGCAGGCCTAGCTTGTCGCAGGTTTGGTAGAACTTATCGTGCTCATAATCTCCGCCGCCCCAAACTCGAATCATGTTCATGTTGGCATCTTTCGCGGCACCTAACAGCTGTTCATAACGATGAGGATGAGTGCGCTGCGGTAGGGCATCCATTGGGATCCAATTTGCACCTTTGCACGAGATGGTTTTGCCATTAACGACGAACACCATTTCACTGCCAACAGCATCGGCATTCGTTCTCAGGCTCAATCGGCGAAGCCCAAGCGCTTTTGTGATGATCTGTTGTTCAACACGTACCGACAGCTCATACAAGTGTGGTTCGCCATAGCCATTTGGCCACCATAATTTAGGGTTATTGAGCACGCATTCAAACTCGGTCTTATTACAGCCTGCAAGCGTTGAACCCTCGTAGTGCTTGCCATCAACCTCGATATGAAAAGGCAGGCTTACACCGTTGGAGTGATGTAAACGCAGCTTGAGAGTGACACTTGTGTCCGAGGTCCAATGCTGGTCAACGTCTACTCGTTCGAAATACACACTCTTGATAGGAGTCAGGCTAGCTGAGGAAAATATCCCACATACTGGCAGACAGACTCCCCAATCCCATCCGGTATGGCACTGTGGTTTCCTGACTGTATTCATGAATGGAATTTGATTATTTCCCTCTGCCCAAGGAATAGGGAATGGCAACTTATTAGCACGATCTTTCGCTACTTGTGCTGTAGGCTGAAATACCCACTCGAGTTGATTACTGCCAAGTTTTAACAATGGTTGAATATCAGTTTGATAGATTTGGAAAGCGTTTGAGCAAGTTAAAGCGATATCGCCATTGATGTATAACGTAGCAAATGTATCGACTTTGCTTACTGTGAGTATAAGTTTGTCAGCGGCCAAATCATTTTCAGTGACGGTTAGGCTTTTTGAAGCTCGCCATTCGCACAACCCTACCCATTGAACCTGTTGCTCGTTTGAAGCGTAATACGGATCAGGGATAATATCCGCCGTAATTAGGGCAGAGTATTGATCGCCTGGAAACGTCATGGGCACTGATATCTCAGGGTGTTGAGGGGAAGATAGGGTCCAAATACCATTGAAATCTAGCATGTCGGTGAGCTCCGGCAGGTCACAAGAGAAAACGCGATTTCACCATAACTTGCTATTCAATAATGTGCTGATTCGCAATAGTTTCAGGCTAGCCATCAGCTAGTGGCAAAGAGTTGCGAGTGAGTCGGAAACTTTACAAGGTTTGACTCTATTCTGACTTGACCTTTCAGAAACGGCATTAACTTAATGCTGTATAAAAACACAGTAAAAATTTGATCTCTTGGTTAGAATGTTTATACTGGATGTATAAACAGTAATGACTGGAGGTGAAGTATGTTTTGGGAAACATTAGAACGCGTTAACCGCTTACGCCAAGAGGCTTTAGCCAATCCAGAGTTTGTTGATTCGGCTAAAGAACATGAAAGTGCGCTGAAATCAGAGGTAGAAAGCACTCATATAGCCCTTAAAAAACCAATCAAGAGTAAAAAAGTGAAGACACTTGCAGAAGTCTACGAACAGTCGCAGTTTGGAACCAATCCTACGGGCGTTCAACACTAACCACCCTAGAGCCGCATTCAGCGGCTCTTTTAGTTTCTATTTATCTTTAATATTTTCTTAATTTAGTAACTCCGTGAATATCACCTATGATTAATGCAATCATATGCTTATGGGTGAATAACAAATGGATTGGTTCAAACACTTAGCTATCAAGTTCAAAATCTTAGGCGTGGTTTTCTTTCTTATCTTCTTACTGACGATTATGGCTGGGTTTAGTATTTACAAAATGAACGTAATTGGTGAGGAGCTTTCCGGAATAGCCGACGAAAATATTCCACTCGTTCAATTGACCAGTGATGTCACTATCAAGCAGCTAGAAGGAGCAATCCTAATTGAAAAAGCATTGCGACTCGGCAGTTCAAGTGATGCCAATGATCGCTTGGATCTAAGCAAAATTGATGAGCAATTTCACCAACTCAGTAAACACGTTGATGAAGAGTTTATTGAAGCTCGTAAATTACTCGAGCTCGCGCTAGAGCATGCTCTAACAGAGGAAATTCGCCAGAATGAGTTAATTCTGTTGACCAAACTGGATGAGATAATCAAAGAGCACAAAGACTACGAAGTACATGGATTTGAAGTTCTAAGTGCATTAATGCGTGGTGAGAACAATGAAGCTGACTTTAAAGCGTTAGAAAGTGAGCAAGACCAACTTAATCACCACTTAGAATCGTTTCTCATGGAGCTTGAGAATGTTACTCAACAAAGCATCCTATTTACAGAATCAGAAGAGAAAGCGGCATTAAGAATGATGATCATCATTGCAGTCATCTCTGTGGTTGCTGGGCTGGTGATGGGGCTTGGTGTTAGTCGCTATATCACGACACGTTTGAACCTAGCCAAATCCGCGGCTAACCATATGGCAAATGGCGATTTCAGCCACAGTTTTAAGAGCCGTAGCCGAGATGAAATTGGCGATCTTATTAATGCCATGAGCAGTATGTCGGACAAACTCAATCACTCTATTGGCGTGGTGTTGGCGAACACTGCCCATCTCGAAAGTGCTATGGCCCAAGTTGCAGACAAATCTGAAAACAACACTGTGCTTATAGACCAACAGTTTCAAAGAACAGAACTGGTCGCGGCTGCTATGAATCAAATGGCGTCGGCGATTACAGAAGTAGCGAGCAGTGCTGCGAGCGCGAGTGAATTAACTGATCAAGCTGATGCTCAGGTTGCGTCCGGCAGCGATGTTGTAAGCAGTAATGTGTCGGCCTCAGAGAGCTTGCTTCATCAAATGGAGTCTTCTAAAGGAAGCATCAGCTCCGTAAGTGAAAGTACCGAGGCGATATCGGGTTTCGTACACACTATTAGCGAAATTTCAGCCCAAACAAATTTATTAGCACTGAACGCATCGATAGAAGCTGCCAGAGCGGGAGAACAAGGGCGCGGGTTTGCGGTGGTTGCAGATGAAGTTAGAGAGTTAGCGAATCGAAGTCAGCAGGCCACTCAGCAAATAGAAGCTTTAATTGAACAGCTCAAAGAGAACGCGTCTTCGTCAGTCTCTGAGATTGAATCCAGTTTCACCAGCTCTAGTGAAGGTCTAAGGCTAGCTGAAAATACCGGTACATCATTTCAGTCACTATCTCAGATGCTGATCAGTATTAGTGAAATGAGTGCCCAGATAGCAACGGCCAGCGAAGAGCAGTCGGTAGCCGCCGAAGAGGTAAACCAAAACCTTAGCTCGATACGAGATACCGGAGAGGAAGTCCAAACTAGCTCTCATCAATCTAAATCGTTAGTGGATGATATGGGGTCGTTGGTCGACGATTTAAAACTGAGTATGCAGCAGTTTAAGTTACGTACAGAGTGAGCCAATAGCCTAGCCCAATTTACTGATAAAGGATTAAGAGCCACCTGAGGATAGAATAGCTGCAATTGTTAATGATGAAACTTCAATTTCCGTGTATGGTGTAGCCCCTGTTTAGGGTGTTGGCGAACCCCCGTTTCTAATTGAATTTCTAAGAGTTAATATGAGAGCTTTTGTTGTCAGAGCGCGTGCTGCTTCTACCGATAAAGATATGTTTTTGGCGTCTGTTGGGCAGGAGGCACACACAGAAATCCTTGCTCATGTGTTGATGAACGCTATCTTCACTGCCCAATCGCATCGCGATGATGTAGTGGTGTACTTAGTTCTAGAAAGTACGAAAGACTTCTCTCGTACCATTTGTTTTGAGTCGAATGAACTACGTAATATAGGTGGCTTCCATGAAGCGGCTCTCATCAGCAAGATTGCGACGGCGCTAGAGAAATCGGTAGGGATGGGCAAAGAAGAAAGTAAACAAGTCGAATCTGGTGTAACGGTTGAAACGACTAGCTTTGAAAAACTGGTTAAACGACTTTCTGAAACGTATCAACTGTATTTGCTTGATAAGAAAGGTGAGTCAGTGCGCGATATAGAAATGCCAAATGACGTGTGTTTCCTATTGACTGACCATATTCCGATGCCAAAGAAAACCATTAATAGCCTTAAACGCCTAAACACTGAAAAAATCAGCCTAGGACCAAAAATGTTGTTTGCTTCTCAGTGTATTGTTCTGATTCAAAATGAGTTGGATATTAGAGACATTTAACATCATGAAAAAATCGCCTGTTTTAGGCGATTTTTTTGAATAAAAACTCCATTTCTATTTGATCTTCAACAATGAACTGTCCAACAGTGGCAGCTGTGCTTCAATCTTGTCTATTTTCCAGCAGCACCTTTCTCTAATTCCATTTAAAATGCCGCCTTTGCTGCCTTCAGGCTGATTGACTTCGGAACTCTCATGAATAATAAACTCGGGCTTGGCTCGTTGACGGCGTTGGTTATCGGTTCGATGATCGGCGCGGGTGTATTTAGTTTACCTCAAAATATGGCGGCAGTTGCCAGCCCTGCAGCAGTGATGATTGGTTGGCTAATCACCGGCATCGGTATGATTTTTCTTGCGCTTTCGTTTCAGTATCTCGCGACCAATAAACCAGAAATAGACAGTGGTGTATTTGGTTACGCTAAGCATGGGTTTGGCGATCTGGCGGGTTTCTGCTCTGCATGGGGTTACTGGTTTAGCGCCATGGTTGCCAATGTTTCGTACTTGGTGATCGTGTTCAGTACATTGGGAATGTTGTTTGATTCCCCCGATGCGCCACTGTTTGGGGCAGGGAATACTTGGGTATCTATGCTAGGTGCGTCAGCGCTACTTTGGATGGTGCATGCCTTGGTACTTCGAGGGGTTCAAACCGCAGCGTTCATTAACCTAATTGCTACCTTTGCCAAGATGGTTCCCCTCATCTTGTTCATTATCTTCGCGCTGTTTGCGTTTCAGTGGGACACCTTTACCGTTGATTTCTCTGGCGTGCATTTTGGCTCTGAACATGGGCTGTGGGATCAAGTAAAGTCGACCATGCTGATTACGGTGTGGGTGTTTATTGGTATCGAAGGTGCAGTCGTTGTTTCTAGCCGAGCGAGATACCGAAAAGATATTGGGCGCGCGACAATACTTGGCTTATTGACCGCTATCTCCATTTATGTGTTGGTGACGTTACTTTCAATGGGCGTTATTAAGCCCACAGAGTTAGCTGAACTTCAAAATCCTTCTATGGCCAAAGTGCTGACTTCGATTGTTGGTCCATGGGGCAAGTACGTGATTGGCTTCGGGTTGATTATCTCCGTATGTGGTGCATTTCTCAGTTGGACGGTGTTGGCATCTGAGGTGCCTTATTTGGGCTCAAAAGATAAAGTATTCCCAGAAAGCTATGGCAAATTGAATCAAGCGGGCAGTCCTGTTAAAGCGCTCACGTTAACCAATGTTTGTATTCAGGTCTCACTGGTATTGGTGATGTATGCGGGCAGCACTTACGATACATTGCTGGTAATCGCCTCTGAAATGATTCTGGTGCCATATTTGTTGGTTGGGGCCTACACACTGAAACTGGCACTCCAGCAAAAAAATCGTGGTGGATTGTTGTTGGTTGGGTTGTGTGCAAGCTTGTATGGAGTATGGCTGCTGTATGCATCGGGTCTAAGCTACTTGTTGATGTCGGTACTACTGTATTTTCCAGGCTTGTATTTTTACATCAAAGCCAAGCGAGAAAGAGGGCTAGTGATCTTTTCTGTAAAAGAAAAAGTAGGCGTTTTCGTACTGACTTTACTGGCAATTTGGGCGTTAGGCTTGATGGTATCGGGTAGCTTCTAAGGCTGACAAAACTCGCAATAAACCTATCTGAAATATAAAAAAGCTTCAGCCTGAAAAGGCTGAAGCTTTTTTATTGTGTCTGACTAAATAAAGTGTGAATTAGAGGTGACTCATTTAGCTACTTCTACATCAGAAATCTCTAAGGTATTGAAATTAAGAGGAATATATCGAACCGCAAGTGGTAAAGACGAGATCTATACGAAATATTTTAAAAATGAATGCCATTCTGTCTTACATAGTTTTTTGTGATGTGTATGGTTTCTGTTGCTTATAAAGACATAATTACAAAGGTATTAAGCATGAAGAAATCTATAACAGCGCTATTGGTTAGCATGGCTCTCCCAACATCGGTATTTGCATCAGATGTTGATTCTCCATCCACACGCATTATTAACGGTGCGGAGGCCGGAAAAAACGACTGGCCATTCATGGTCGCTCTGATCAAAAAAGGACAAGATGCATTTAATGGCCAGATATGTGGTGGAAGCTTCATAGGCGATCGATATATATTAACTGCAGCACACTGTATCGATGGAAAAAACGCTGCCGAGTTCGATGTGTCCATTGGGATTCATGATTTGACTAATGAAGCATCTGAAGGTCAACGTGTTGCTCTGCAAACTATCTATGCACACGAGCAGTATGATGCGTCTACAACCGTTAACGATATTGCCATCTTGGAACTGGCTGATGCTGTGAATGCCACTTCAGTCACTTTGGCGACGCAAGCTGAGCTGAACGCTATTAATGCTGGCGACTTAGTCACGGTAATGGGGTGGGGTAATCAAGAAGATGACTCTTATAGTCAGCCTATTTATCCTGAAACGCTATATGAAGTCGATTTAGAGTACGTAGACCGTGGCGTTTGTCAGGCTCTAGGTGGTAACTACAGTAACGTGTCCGATGATGCGATTTGTGCGGGCTTCTCCTATGGCGGTAAGGACTCCTGTCAAGGTGACAGCGGTGGACCGCTGGTGTATGACGACAACGGCATAACGAAACAAATTGGGGTAGTCAGTTGGGGAGACGGTTGTGCGCAAGCCGACGCGTACGGTGTGTATGCAAACGTTGGTTACTTCAGCAACAATGGCTGGATCGCTGATAAAACATCAGGTGTGAGTTACACTCAAAACGACTACTTAGGTTACGTTTCGACCGGTACCCATACGGTTACATTACCGATTCGTAACTACAGCTCTGAAACGTTTAATGTGTTAAATGTAACGGCCTCCAATGGCTCGTCGATTACGGACAACACCTGTACTTCATCCCTCGCGCAGAATGAGTCATGTGAAATTACCGTGCAGTACACAGCAAGCTTAGCGTATGAGTCGACGGAAGTGAGTTACACAACGGATCATTCTTCAGTGTCATCTTTCTCAACCACCTTGTATTACCAAGGATTGAATGCAGCTAGTAGCGATCTCGCCTCGCTGGTGGGTGTTGGGCAAGAAGTGCTGGTCAGCGAAAACCCATGGGTTGTGAATGGTAGCTCAGTTCAAGCGGGCAGTATCTCTCACAGTGAGTCCTCTGTTTTACATATCGCGGGCTTAGGAGAAGGGAGCTTAAGCTTTGATATGCAAGTGTCTAGCGAGCAAAACTTCGATATCGCGTATGTATATGTGAATGGTGTTGCTACCGAGCAGGTGTCTGGTCAGGATAATGACTATGTGAGCTATACCGTGGATTTAGGTTTGGAGACCAATACCGTCACTTTCGTATACCAAAAAGACTCGAGTGATAGCGCTAATGACGATACGGTTTATGTTAAGAACTTCAAAACGTCAAGTGAACGCAGCACCGGCTCTTCTTCTGGCTCCGGTGGTTCAGTCTCACTCTTTATGTTGGGCTTGGTCGGGTTATTCGGTACCTGCCGCAGAAAACGTCTGAGCTAATCGATATCAACGCGCTGACTTAAAGTCAGCGCGTTTTAGTTTGTTACGCTAAGAATGCTGATGGATTAATTGGGTTAAGGTTCGTAACTCGGATTTGATTTCGTCTGTGAGGTCGTGGCCGGTGTTGATTCTCAAGCAGTCTCGGTATAGAGGTAAAGAGGTAAAAAGTTGACCCAATCGAATATCAATTTGTTTTTGCTCGATGTCATGGGCGAACGCGTCGGTTTTTAATCCTGGAATTTGAATCCAGAGTACCAGCCCACCTTGTGGACTACTGATACGAGCTTTAGCGGGCAGATGCTGTTGCAAAAAATCCATATAGCTTCGGCGAAAGTTGAGTAAATCGAAGCGCTTACGGCGAAGATACTTAGCGTACTGACCTGTCGCAATGAAGTCGGCCACAATTAATTGAATGGGTGTAGACACCCCAAAGCAGCCTGATGCGAACTTATCACGATAAGCCTGCATATACCTTCCCGGTAAACACCAACCTAACCGATACCCGGCTGATAACGTCTTTGAGACGGAACCACACCAGATAATGTAACCTCCCTTATCGTAATACTTCGCGGGGAGAGGGAAATGGTTGCTGTGTGAGAGTTCGATATACACGTCATCTTCAATGATTGGGGTTTGGTATTGGTTGGCTAAAGAAGCAAGCTTGGTCTTTTGTTCAACCGTCATACTTATCCCTTGCGGGTTCATATGAGAAGTACAAAACAAACCTGCTTGAATGGTGCCATGCTCTAGGTGCATTTCCAGTTGTTGTAAGTCGATCCCATCTTTAGCGGAAGGAATTTCGACAATCTTGCGCCCCATTTGAGCCAGTAACTCTATCAACCCGTTAAAACATGGAGAGCTAATCGCGACTGCATCTCCGGGTTGAGTGCATGCTTCTAATGCCGCTTTAACCGCTGAGATACAGCCGTGCGTTACTACAAGAGCGTCGGATTGAAATCCAAAGCCTAACTGAGTGAAGTGTTCTGAAAGCGCTTGTCTTAATGTTGGCTCTCCTTGGTGGCTAGGGTAGTGGCTGAGTCTAGCACCCATCCGTTTAACCACCCGACGGGTACTTTTCTCAAGCTCAGTTAAAGCGAGGCTGTCGATGGTGGAATTCGAGACACCAAGCGGGCCAGTGTAGCTTGTTCCTGTGTATACCGTGTTTGCGGGATTAGAGACTTTACTTTCGAACTGGCTCCACTGCGGTGAAGCGAGCTGAGTTCTTGAAGAAGCGACATAAAACCCAGCTTGAGGACGTGATGCTATCCAGCCTTGTGATTCAAGCTCTTGATAGCAGCTAACGGCGGTAGATACGCTGACGGAGTGTTGTTGAGCGAGCTTGCGTAAAGAGGGCATTTGACTGCCTTCCGCCAATACACCTTGTTGAATGTCTTCGACGAACTTATCGGCAAGTTGTTTGTATCTGGCCATGATTAAATTAACTGTACTGTTTTTTATTTCAAAAATTGTATCTGTATTGATTTGCCTGAACAAGTCACACTCTAGTCAGAATTTGAGAAATGGGAGAGAAATATGACTCAGAAGGATTTCTTACTGTCCGCATTGGTGATGCTGATTTGGGGGTTCAACTTTACAATGATCAAACTGGGTGTAACCGAGGTAAACCCTTTGATTATGACTGCTGCACGCTTTTCGCTCGCGGTGATACCTCTGGTCTTTTTCGTACGCAAACCCGATGTGGCTTGGCGTTACATCATTAGCTACGGAGTGGTGTTCGGTGTTGGAGTTTGGGGCATGGCTTCATGGTCAATCACGGCAGGCGTATCTTCTGGGATGTCGTCGGTGTTACTGCAAACTAATGTGCTATTTAGCATCGTGGTTGGTATCGTTGTTTACAAAGATGTCCTTTCAAAACGCAAGAAGGTCGGTGTCTCGTTGGCTCTAATTGGGCTTCTGATTTCGATATTGAGCACTAATGGTAATGTGACCTCATTTGGCTTAATGCTGATTTTGATTAGCGCCATGTCGTGGACGTTGATTGGTGTGATTGTTAAAGCATCCAAAGTAAAACAAGCATTTGCATTTAACATCTGGGGAATGTTGTTCGCACCTGTGCCACTCGTGATGTTAGCGATGCTACTCCACGGCAGCGAGGTCGTAACTCAGGCTTATTCTGCATGGGATTGGAACACCACTTACGCCGTAATGTTCCAAGCGTACCCCACCACACTGTTTGGCTACTGGGTGTGGAATAAAATGTTGATTAAGTATCCACTCAGCACAGCGGCTCCGTTAACCTTACTCGTGCCAGTATTTGGTTTACTGAGTGGTTATGTGTTTTATAACGAACTGCTATCGACCGCTCAAATGGCAGCGTGTGGGATGTTCTTAATAGGAATACTGCTGATTGTATGGGCCCCGAAAGTTGCGTCTAAACCTGTTCAAGGGTTTGCTAGCCAGAAGTAATCCTGAAGTCTCGATGATTGAGTAAGATCATCGAGGCTTTATTGCCGCTGTGTGTCGCCAAGAGCAGTTTAGCTGCAAAGCATCTCGCGATGAAATATGGAACTTGAGGTTATTTGGGGCTCAGGTATCGCCAATTTTACAGCCGTATACTATCTTCAATAAATAACAATAAATCATTGAAGTTATTTGCATTATGCAATGCTTGAATGGAGAGAGGAGAAGTACATGGAACAGTTAAACTTCATTCGTCAGTTACCAAAAGTTGAGCTTCATTTACACATAGAAGGTTCGTTAGAACCAGAGATGATGTTTGAACTGGCGAAACGCAATCAAATACCTTTGCCATTCCAATCCCCTGAAGAAGTGCGCGCGGCGTATCAATTTAGCAACCTACAATCATTTCTTGATATCTATTATCAAGGCGCTCAGGTTCTGATCCACGAACAAGATTTTTATGATCTGACATGGGCGTATTTATTGCGTTGTCAGCAAGATAATGTGATTCATACTGAAATATTTTTTGACCCTCAAACTCATACTGATAGAGGTATTGCGTTTTCAACCGTGGTCAATGGGATAACAAAGGCACTGAGTGATGCTGAATCTCAGCTCGGTATAACTAGTCAGCTCATTATGTGTTTCTTAAGGCACCTAGATGAACAGGCAGCATTCGAGACGCTAGAGCAAGCACTGCCGTACAAAGATAAGATCATCGCTGTTGGCTTAGATTCTTCGGAGCAAGGACACCCGCCAGAGAAGTTTCAGCGAGTGTTTGAAAAAGCACGTCAGGAAGGGTTTTTAACCGTGGCACATGCAGGGGAAGAAGGTTCGTCGGAAAACATACGCAACGCAATGTCGTTGCTACATGTTGCTCGAGTTGACCATGGTGTGCGCTGTGTTGATGATCCCTTGCTGGTGGAAAAGTTGGCGGAGTTGCAAATGCCGCTAACGGTTTGCCCACTTTCTAATCTCAAGTTGAAAGTGTTCGATACCATGGATCAACACAATGTATGCGAGTTACTCGAAAAGGGGTTATGCGTAACCATCAACTCTGATGATCCAGCCTATTTTGGTGGCTATATGAACGATAATTTTATCGCTGTAGCACAAAGCCATTCGCTAGGCTCAGCAAGTCTCGCTCAGTTTTCACTGAATGCCGTTGAGGCGAGTTTTGTTGATGAAGAGAGTAAAGCCAAAATGAGAAATCGAATACTGGCACACTTAGAACATTCACTAAGTTGAGAGCGTAACGCTCTCAACTCTAACCGTTCACTACACCGAACGAAGTGAATGAATTAACTGGTCGACTTCTGCAGTTAATAATGCAAATGCTTCGTTTGGTGTCATGATTGGTACATCCTCGACTTGGAAGAAGTGCACTTTGTTCACCATATGTGGAAAGTGTTGTGCCACCATGGGGCGATGTTCTGATTCACTTGCGGCATAAACTAAATCAGCGTTTATTAAATCTTCGTTATGGGCGATGCGCGGCATTCGATGGGCGTCTATTAACTGGGCGTTTAAGCTTTTCAATTTGTTGAGCACTTCTTTGGCTATGGCGCCTTCATTTCCTGTGTTGTCTAAATCCCTTAGCAGTGCTGCAGAGCTTGCTCTGTGTGGCAGTGCATGATGAGCGGCTAGGTGATTAAAGTACAGTTCGCAGAAACGACTACGGTAGTAATTTCCAGAACACAAAAAGAGAATTTTAGTCATGTTCGATCTCGTTTGTGGGTGACACATAGACAATAGCAACTCACCAGCGATGTAGTTTTCGCATTAGTGCGAATCTATGTATTATTAGCTCAATATCATATCTTTGGTGAGCTTAAATTGGCGCTACAAGAAATACAAACATATCCCTATGGGTTGAGTTTAACCGCGTATAAAAAGACGCGTACTTCTCTGACGTTTAACTGGCATTACCATCAAGACTGGGAGCTGACCCTGACTCTGAATGCGAGTGGGGAAAGGTACGTTGGCACGCAAATTCATCCAATATCAAGGGCCGATTTACTGCTCACTCGGCCTGGAACTTTACATACATGGAATGCAAAGGCATTGCCGAATACAGAGGTTTCTAGCTACATAATTATGGTGCCCAGTGACTGGTTTGATAGGCTAGGGCGCTCGCAACTGGGTGAGTTTGACTCACTTATCGACTACTTTAATCATTGTCAATCTGGCATGTCATACAGTTTAGGGTGTATTGAGCGAGCTAAGCCTATTATTGAAGCTCTGTGTGAAGAAAAAGAACCTTTGCTGCGTTTTGCCTTATTTGTTCAGCTTCTACATTACCTAACGCAGGATACCCATGCGGAGTCGATAGGTAACGTCGCCGAGATTGGGGCAACGGTAAATGATTCGAGGTTAGTTCGTGCGATCGAATATATTAGCCGACACTACCAGCAGCCAGTGTCATTAGAGCAAGTCGCCATCGCTGCGGGGTTTAGTTGCGCCAGTTTGAAGCGCCATTTTCAGAAAGCGATGCAGATGAGTTTTTCGCAGTTCATTCAACATTTACGGATAGGGTATGCATGCTACTTGCTGCAAAGTACCTCCAAACCCATTGATGTGATTGCCAATGAATCAGGCTACAACAACGTAAGTTTGTTTCACCGCCACTTTAAAGCGCATAAAAAGCTAACTCCGAGCCGTTATCGGCAACAGCTCCAGTGGCCAAAAAAACTAGGATAAAAAACAGCAGGCCAATTGGCCTGCTGTGTTATTTCAGATAACTGAACCTATCTATAGGTATAAGTAACTTTTGTTAAGCTTGGTCGCTAACAGGGGTCACGTTGTAAACTTTCCCTGCCTTGTGACGTGCTAAGTAATCTGCAAGGTCACGCTTGATCTCTGGTACCAGGATGTATAGGCCAATAATGTTCACCAATGCCATCGAGAAGATCATCGCATCAGAGAAGTCGATAACAGGGCCTAGGTTCATTGCTGAGCCAATTACCACAAACACACAGAATTTCACTTTGAAGATAAGTTCTGCTGTTTTGCTTTCGCCGAACAGGTAAGTCCATGCTTTCAAGCCATAGTACGACCAAGAAATCATGGTGGAGAAGGCAAATAGAACAACTGCGATTGCAAGAATGTATGGGAACCAGCTGATCGCACTACCAAATGCAGCAGAAGTAAGTTCGACACCTGCAAGGCCAGTATCGGTATCTAGGTAACCAGTAATGATGATCACCAAGGCTGTCATCGTACAAATTACAACGGTATCGATGAACGGTTCAAGCAGCGACACGAAGCCTTCCGAAAGTGGCTCTTTGGTTTTAACAGCAGCGTGTGCAATCGCAGCAGAACCTACACCAGCTTCATTCGAGAATGCCGCACGTTTGAAACCTTGGATAAGTACACCAATTACACCGCCCGCAATACCTTCACCAGTAAATGCTCCGTGGAAGATTGCGCCAAATGCATCATCAATACGGTCGTAGTTAATCGCGATAATGATGAGTGCAGCACCTACATAGATCGCAGCCATAAACGGCACGACTTTTTCGGTGACTTTCGCGATAGACTTGATGCCGCCGATGATTACGATCCCAACGATGACCGCTAACACGATACCAAATAACCAGCCTTTATCCGCAAGGAAAGATGCGTCACCACCGGTGACACCAACCACTTGTTTGAACGCCTGGTTCGCTTGGAACATGTTACCGCCACCCAGCGCACCACCAATAGCAAACACGGAGAAGAGGACTGCAAGTGTACGACCAAACGCAGCATTACCACGTTTCGCAAGACCTTTACTTAGGTAGTACATAGGGCCGCCCGATACCGTACCGTCAGGGTTGGTATTACGGTATTTAACACCCAATGCACACTCAACAAATTTACTAGACATACCCAGTAAACCGGCAAGGATCATCCAGAAGGTTGCACCTGCACCACCAATAGAGACAGCAACAGCAACACCTGCGATGTTACCTAAACCTACAGTGCCTGACAGTGCTGTGGTCAACGCTTGGAAGTGTGACACCTCACCATCTTCTTTGGCTTTAGGGTTGCTGTACTTACCAGAGACTAACTCCAACGCATGCTTGAAACCACGTACGTTGATAAAGCCTAGGTACACGGTAAAAAACAGTGCAGCGACAACCAGCCATAAAACGATCCAAGGCACCTGTACGTCAGTAAAAGGGAAAGGAATGGTCGAGAAGATCATTCCTACAAATGGGTTGACGATAGGTGCGACGACTTCGTTAATTTTCTCATCTAAGCCTTCAGCGGCAGCATTGGTTGCCAAGCTACTGCCCAATAAGGCGAGTAATAATCGATTATTCATATTTCATCCTGTCTGAAATTGGTTATATAAAACCATTTACTTATATCTTTTATGTTTAATATGTTGCGTTTGGTTACATTTTTGTAACGTTTTGCATTATTCGGAATAAAACGCTGGGCGCAAAATGTTTCGCTGAAATTTTGACCTGGCGTAAGTTTTGTAAATTTGCGATAAAAATGAATTGATTTGATCTATTGATTCAATTAATGGGTGTTTTTGGGGAGGATGAACGGTCTAATTCTGAATATCTATCTAGATATTCAGAGTTTATATGTAGTGCATTTAGCTGCGTATTGGCCAAATAAACAGAATAAAATAACACTCATAGTAAGGTTAAATGAATGTGGAAACCGTTTAGCGAGCGGGATAGGAATCTGGCGTTGAAATGAACCAGGTTGGCTCTGCATGCTACAAAGATTGCTGAACGAGCAATGCTTGTAGCGTACATTTAAGCAACCAAAGTCGAGGTGAAGCGGGTGTCAGAGCGTACGAATGATCGGCCAACAGAGGTCGTAACGATATAGCTCTTCCCAGTAATGGCATGTACTGAGAAGGTCGTTTTCGAGACGTTGTTGAATAGGCTCATCGAGGTTTTGGTAGCGCTCATATTGCAGGATCTGCTCAACGATTTTTCTAGCGCCTGTTAAATCGCTGCCATAGTCGATGTGATGGAGTACTTTATTGGTGAGATCAGAAAACAGGCTGCGAATTTCCTGTTGAGGGCAATGGCTTGGTGCGACAAAGTAATTTTTATCAAGAGGTTCCATAGCGTGCTTGTCCTTATTTGAACTCCATAAGAAAAGTATAGCGAAGTTTTAAAACTTTGAGGTGTGAACTAGAGATAAGCTGTTGTATTGCCTAGTCTAACCTTATCAACTATGGAAATCTGAGGCCGAAGATGGAACAGAGGCTTTACTACCTGCTGCATAAGATCTACATGAAGGGGCTAAAAATTGCGGCCAAGGTGTTGCCTATTTCGAAACCCACTCTTTTTATTGGGAAAGATTCACTGAAACAGCTGTGTCACAGTGTAGCCATCATGGGTGTCGATAAAGTCTTAGTCGTGACAGATAAAGGTATCGAACAACTCGGCTTTGCTAAGCGGCTCACCTTTGAGTTTGAAAGGGTGGGAGTGCAGTGTGTGGTATACAGTGATGTAATACCTGATCCTACTTACCATCAAGTAGAAGCGGGGCTGTCTTTATATCAGCAAAACCGATGCAATGGGATAGTGGCTATTGGTGGAGGCTCTTCAATAGACTGTGCCAAGGTGATAGCCGCACGCGTTACCAACAACAAGTCGATTAAACGGCTGACGGGTTTACTGAAAGTATGGAAAGCACCAGCGCCGTTGTTTGTATTGCCTACAACAGCGGGAACCGGTTCCGAGGTGACGGTTGCTGCGGTGGTATCCGACCCAGTGACACACACTAAAACCCCGTTAGTCGATCCTAAACTCGTACCGATTGCAGCGGCTCTCGACCCTTCATTGATGCTGGCTCTGCCTCCGGCAATTACCGCCCAAACAGGAATGGACGCATTAACTCATGCGATAGAATCGTATATTTCAGGTAATGCGACGGCCGAAACCGATCGATACGCTCTAGCGGCGATTAAATTGATCAACGAAAACTTGGAAAAGGCGGTGTTGTTTGGCCAGAACACAACGGCAAGGCAGAACATGGCACTGGCTTCCTACTATGCAGGCCTTGCTTTTACTAAGGCCAGTTTAGGTTATGTTCATGCCATCGCTCACACACTGGGGGCAAAATATGGCACGCCACATGGGTTGGCAAATGCCGTTGTTCTTCCTTACGTATTAGAATTTTCTAAAGAGGAAGCGAGTGAACGTTTAGCGGAACTCGCGGATGCAGTGGGTGCTTGTGATGGGAAACTTAGCCAAGAGATGAAAGCGCAAGCATTTATTGACTATGTTCGTGACCTACAGCGAAAACTCAGCCTACCGGCGTCTTTCGACAATATTCTTAACGAGCACATTACCGACATTGCCAAACAAGCATTATTGGAAGCGCAATGGAACTACCCCGTGCCAAGGTACATGAAGCAAGACGAATGCGAGCAACTTATAGCGAATGTAGCTGGTGCGCATTAGGCATTGGTCAGCTATTGGCTTTGTCTCTTCACCAAGCTATAGAGTTTTGACTCTTTAAGTTTCCTGAGTTTGCTTTGGGCTAATACAAGTTGCTAGCATTAAAAAGCCGCGAACGTCGCGGCTTTTTTTACGTGTTGATTTTTGATTATTTGTTCGCAGAAGCGTTTGGTCTGCGTGGCTTATTTCGATTCGGTTTAGCGCCCGAAGGTTTCTTTCCTTGCGCATTATTACCGTTTGGCTTGCCACCATTACTCGATTTTCTTTGGCCTTCATTCGTACCTTTGGTGTTTGGTTTGTTACCAAAGTGACGCTTGTTTTTACCTGCTGGCTTGTGACCTCGAGCGTTGTCACCCGAACGCTGACCATCCGCATGATCAACTTTTGGCTTCTTAGGCTTTTTCGGTTTCTTGGGCTTGATTGGCCGAGTATCGAGCTTAGACTCTGGCAAGATATTAGTCGGCTTGAAGCCTTCTAGTTCGTGGCGAGGTAGCAATTGCTTAATTAGTCGTTCGATGCCAAATAGTTCGCTGGCTTCATCGGCACAAACCAGTGAAATCGCGCGGCCCACTTCACCTGCACGCCCGGTACGGCCAATGCGGTGTACGTAATCTTCTGAAACATGCGGTAAGTCGAAGTTCACGACTTGAGGTAGTTGCGGAATATCGATGCCACGTGCAGCAATGTCTGTTGCAACAAGCACACGAACATCACCAGATTTAAAATCAGCCAATGCTTTTGTTCGCGCGCCTTGGCTTTTGTTGCCATGGATTGGGGCCGCAGTAATGCCTTGGTCGTTTAAGTAGTAAGAAAGTCGGTTGGCACCGTGTTTAGTTCGACTAAATACCAACACTTGTTTCCAGTCACCGTCTTGAATCAATTTTACCAGCATAGGTGCTTTCTTACGTTTATCGGCTGGGTAGATACACTGTTCTACCGTTTTCGCTGTTGAGTTAGCAGGGTTAACTGACACTTCAACTGGGTCGTTCACCAGCCCTTTTGCCAAGTCGCGAATCTCATTTGAGAAGGTGGCTGAGAACAGAAGGTTTTGGCGTTGTTTTGGCAGCAAATCCAAAATCTTACGGATATCACGAATGAAGCCCATATCCAGCATGCGGTCGGCCTCATCCAGCACCAGAACTTCAAGTTGAGAAAATTTAACCGCGTTTTGGTTGTATAAGTCGAGCAGGCGCCCAGGCGTAGCAACCAATACATCACTACCTTTGCGTAGTTTAAGCATTTGAGGGTTAATTTTTACTCCGCCAAACACAACATTAGAACTAACGCGTAAATGGCGACTGTAGTTCACCACATTTTCATTAACCTGTGCGGCCAGTTCACGAGTTGGAGTTAACACTAGTGCACGAATATGGTTGCCTTTCGCTTTTTGCCCTTGGCTTAAGCGTTCAAGGATTGGCAATGTGAAACCTGCAGTTTTGCCTGTACCAGTCTGAGCCGCCGCCATGACGTCTTTTCCTTCAAGGACCGCAGGGATCGCTTGTTGTTGGATAGGTGAAGGGGTGTCGTATCCTTGCTCTTGGATAGCTTTAAGGATTGGCGCAGAAAGACCTAATGAGGCAAAACCCATATATATGATTCTCGATTGGTTAATAGTTTGGGATTCTCTAGGTATAGCACTTAGTAGCGCTAACCAAGAAAAAGTGGGCCATTCTGATGGGTTTACCGTTAAACATCAATCAATAAATGCCAAGCGATGGAAGCGTTTGATGATGCTACCGAGGGATAGTGTGCAATATATTGATACGTTTATTAATATTTTCGTAATCTTTGCAATTAATTTTCAGATTTATCCGACAAGTCTGTATACTGCGCGCTTTTGCTTTAGAAAATACGCCCATGTTAGATAACCTACGTTTAGCGGCCTATGTGTTGTTCGTAACGCTAAACACCGCTTGGACAGCTTTTGTTGTCAGTGTTTTAGCACTGCTAAAACTGATTCTGCCATTTCGTGCCACTCGTGCGTTGTTCACGCGTTTAGCTAACTGCCAATTTTGGTTTTGGGCGACGTTGAACCTTTGGATGCTGAATGCGAACAACAACATCAAATGGGAAATTGAAGGTGGGGAAGGCCTGTCTAAATCTCAATGGTATTTGATGATGTCGAATCACATCAGTTGGGCGGACATTGTGATTCTATCTTCGGTACTAAAAGACAAGATCCCAGCGACTAAGTTTTTTCTAAAGCACTCGTTGTTGTACGTTCCATTTGTTGGCCTTGCTTGCTGGGGTTTGGACATGCCTTTCATGAAGCGCCACTCTCGTGAGTATCTACTGCGCCACCCTGAACGTAGAAATGATGATTTTGATGCGATCAATAAGTCTTGCGACAAGTTCCGCTTAGCACCAACTACCTTGGTTAACTTTGTTGAAGGTACACGTGCAAGTCAGGAAAAGCTGCAAACCGCCAAAACACCTTACGATAATTTGCTTAAGCCAAAAACAGGTGGTGTTGCATTCGCTCTTGATGCAATGGGAGAGCTATTAGATGGGATTGTAGACGTTACGTTGGCTTATCCAGAGAACCAAGAATCTCCATTCATCGATATGCTCAAAGGCAAGCTGACTTGTGTTGTTGTAAGAGTGAAGCTGCATCCAATGGATGAGAATGTCAGTGGCGACTATTTTAAAGACAAAGCGTTTAAGCGTCGATTCCACAACTGGCTAAATGGCGTATGGAAAGAGAAAGACAGCTATCTAGCGGGTGTCTACGATAAACACGCCAATAAGTAAATTCAAAATTGAACGTAAGAAAGCGGCGAATAGGGTATACCTATTCGCCGCTTTCATTTTACTGTGTTGGAGAACTAAGCGAACCTATCACTGAACCCGATTATCGCCGCAACTATAAGCAACGATTTGGCTGATTTCCGACAACGAGCGACCGCTCTCTTGCTGCCAATCAATAAAGGCACGGTTAGACGCCTGCATAGCGCGTTTAGTGTTTCGACCACTATCAATTACGCCGCAATTGCGTAGGTGGTTTTCAACATCCGAGGAAAGAATAAATGTATCCACGCCCAATTGCCTTAACGAGTATGCTCCCGTGTTACCGCCAAGGCGTTTACCGTTTTTCTTTAGAAACTCCCATAAACCCGTGATGTCGTTACTCGGCCACTGAGCAACCATTTCACCAAAAGAACCGAATTCGTGCCTGGCTGAGTGTATCATCATGGCATTAGCAGGAATCGACATCACTTTAGTGAGGTGGCGTATGATGCGTGGATCCCTTGCTTTATCTTCCCACATCTCATCCGAGAGCATTAGCAAAGGCTCAACTCTGAACTGAAAGAAGACCTCTTCAAAATTCGGCCACTTTTTACGAACGACTTCCCAAGAGATCCCACACTGGAATACCTTCTCGGTGAACGCTGCTAGCCAGCGGTCATCGGGTATCACTGCAACTTCTTTAGACGAGAGTGGTTTTCTCACCAGCGCTTCAAGGTGCTGAACACCACCTTTACGTTCTACCGCTCGAGCATAAATGGATGAAAATTTCTCAGTATTCATTAAGTTAATCTCAACTGACTATGGTGAGGAAAGAGTATCAGTAATCTTGTGGTTTGGCTTTGTAATATTAAACCTATAACTCTAGTTAATTATTTTTGTAAAAACACTTGATATGCTCAATGATTGATCTATTATGACGATGTGTCAAAAATGACGAAGCGTCATAAATGGTATTTATCACGTTATTCGTATTCGTGTTACAATATTGAGATTAAGGGAGTAAAGCTTGATACGGACTGGGTAATCATGTTTGGTTTTGGTTGTAAGAAAAATGATAAGAAAGAAGGGCAAGGTTGCTCATTTGGCATGACCAAAAAGCAGCAAGCCATTGCAGACAGAGAAGTTGAACTAACGATGTTAGCGAAATCTCTGGTGCAAGAGCAGGGGTGGAGTAACTTGACAATGGACAAGTTAACGTCTGCCAGTGCCTATTCTAAAGGTACGATATACAATCATTTTTCGAGCAAAGAAGATGTGATTATCGCTTTGTGTATTCATTCTCTGAAAAGTGAGGCGATCTTATTTGCTCGTGCGGCGGAATTTGAAGGTCACTCACGTGAACGAGTTATTGCAATGCACGTTGGTTATCGGATATATGCTCGTATGGAGCCGGTGTTATCGACTTGTGCCATCATGGCAAAAAGCCCATGGGTATTAGAAAAAGCATCACCAGAGCGAGTGAAAGAGCTAAATGAGTTAGAAGAAATGGTTATCGGCCATGCGGATCAACTCGTGAATCATGCAGTGGAACAGGGTGACTTGAAGTTTTCACCTGGTATTGGCTCAGATGCAATTGTATTTGCTAACTGGTCTATTGCTTTTGGTTCTAACGCGCTCACTCAAAATGCGTCCAATAGTCACTGTATTCAACGCTTACAAGACCCTTACACTGTACTGCACAATGCGAATATGTTGCTAGATGGACTCGCGTGGCAACCACTTTCTACAGAGTGGGATTACCGCAAAACGTGGCAACGAGTAGAACAGGAATTGTTCCAACAAGAACTGGAATACTTGGCTCAGGTTGGCCGATAGTTTTGTATTACCGGATTTAGTTGCTAACTGCAATCAGTAAGTGAAGTCAATCGCAGGCAAGCCCAATTAATTGGGCTTTTTAAATCACCATTTATGACGAATCGTCAAAATAAACCTAGTTCTTTAGTAGGTCTTTTTTGATATCAAAGTGTTGCTTAATCGCCAGTGAGTTACTGGTTTTTTAGAGCAATAGTTGACGAAACGTCACAAATGGAGAATGTGATGAAACCACTTAGTCCACCACCAAATAACCTCAACCCTTGGCTAACGATGCCCACACGTTTTACGTTTTGGGTTGTCCTTGCCACGTTATCACTACTTATCGCAGCAACGATGGGGGCCAAGAACCTCTATTTTCGCGGTGACTACAACATCTTTTTTGAGGGCACGAACAAGCAGCTTCAAGCCTTCGATGAAATTCAAACTACGTTCGCCAAAACAGACAACCTAGCGATTGTGGTTGCACCAAAAAGTCAGAATGTGTTCGATATCGAAACGTTGACCTTGGTGCAGCAAATGACAAGCGATGCATGGCAAGTCCCTTACTCGAGCCGAGTGGATTCTCTGGCGAACTATCAACACACTGAAGCCACTGAAGATGACTTACTGGTCGAAGACCTATTGCTTGATGAATATGTGCTGACAGACGAAAGAATTGCCAAAGTTAAGCAGGTTTCGCTTTCCGAGCCTGTGTTACTTCGTTCTCTGATTTCAGATAAAGGCGATGTAACGGTTGTGAACATTACTGTTCAGTTGCCGGAAGTGGATAAAACCGCTGAAGTTCAGGAGGTGATTGCAAGCGTCAATGCATTAGTTGAAAAGTATCAGAGCTTGTATCCAGAGGTAGAATTCCACAAAGCGGGTATCATTGCGATGAACAATGCATTCATGGAAGCCGCACAGTCAGACTCCTCAACACTGGTTCCTGCGATGTTGTTGGTAGTTTTAGTCTTCTTGACCGTGATGCTGCGATCGATTTTAAGTGTGATTGCGACTCTTATTGTGATCATTGGTTCTGTGGCTGCAACGATGGGGCTTTCCGGCTGGGCGGGAATGTTTCTAAGTACGGCTACGGTAAATATTCCAACTTTAGTTATGACTCTAGCGGTTGCGGACTGTGTGCATGTGATTGCCACAATGCGTCATAACATGCAAAACGGTTATTCAAAGCAATACGCTATCGACCACAGCATTTCCGTGAACTTCATGCCTATCCTGATCACTTCTGTGACCACGGCAATCGGTTTTTTAATGATGAACATGTCAGATTCTCCGGTGCTGCGAGATTTCGGTAATCTAGCAGCGTTGGGTGTCATGATTGCTTGTTTCCTCTCGGTGTCACTGTTACCTGCGCTGCTTAAATGGTTGCCTGTGAAAGTGAAGGAGAATCAACAAACTACCTCGAACCGATTTATGGATGGACTTGGTGATTTCGTTGTTAGGCATCGTAAGCCATTGCTACCTCTTTCTGTCGCGGTGATCGCATTATCAGCTGCGCTTATCCCACTCAATAAAGTTAATGATGAATCAGTGAAATACTTCGATTCTCGGAGTGATTTCCGCCAAGCGGCCGACTTTATGGAAGCCCGCATCAGCGGCATGACCAACATCAGTATTGCAGTAAAGACCAATGAGTCGCAAGGCATTGCTGATCCAGTGTTTATGCAAGCCATCGGCGATTTTACAGAGTGGCTAAGGGCGCAGCCTGAAACTGATCATGTTGCAACGCTTTCTGATGTTTATAAGCGTTTAAACAAAAACATGCACGCCGACGATGAAAGCTACTACAAGCTGCCACTGGATAGAGAGCTCGCCGCACAATATCTGCTGCTGTATGAAATGTCTCTACCGTACGGGTTGGATCTAAACAACCAAATTAATGTTGATAAATCGTCAATCAAAATGGTGTTAACCATAGATAACTTGGGCAGTGTGGAACTTGTCGAGCTAGAGAATCGCATCTATCAATGGTTTGCCACGTACGCGCCTCAGTATGACGTCGTTGCATCGAGTCCGTCGCTAATGTTTGCCCATATCGGGGAAACGAACATGGCGAGTATGTTATCAACGCTGCCAATCACACTCATCCTCGTTTCAGCATTGATGATTTTTGCACTTCGCTCACTTCGACTTGGCTTGATAAGTGTGGTGCCAAACATTGCACCAGCAGTGATTGGTTTTGGCCTTTGGGCGCTAGTGTCTGGTGAAATCAATCTAGGCTTATCTGTTGTTGTAACACTAACGCTTGGGATTGTCGTCGATGATGCCGTGCACTTCCTATCCAAGTACCAAAGAGCGCGCAAGCAAGGTCAGTCTGCGGTAGAAGCAGTGCGTTATGCATTTCATACCGTTGGACGAGCACTTTGGATCACCACTGTGGTGTTAGTAGCCGGTTTCTCGGTGCTTGCAATGTCGACATTCAGACTTAATGCCGACATGGGCTCACTGAGTGCGATGGTGATCTTTATTGCGCTGGTAGTCGATTTCTTATTCCTACCAGCTCTACTGATGATGTTTGACAAAAAAGAGTATCAGGTTGAAAGCGAAGTAAAACAAGACGCTGACGACCTTACTCGCAAGCCGCTTATTAATACCTAATTTCGCTCATACATGTACGAGCTCAAGGAGCTGATGATGACAATACAATATTCGAAAAAAATCACTGGAATCTTTTTGTTGGTGGCGTTGACGGCAGGGAGTGCTTTCTCTGCATTTGCGGACGCCGATAAAGGGTTGGAAATAGCTAAAGAACGAAAAGCTCGAGACGAAGGTTGGGGTGATTCTGTAGCTACTATGCAGATGCTACTTAAAAATGCTCAAGGGGAGAGCAGTACCAGGCTGATGCGATTGAAATCGTTGGAAGTGAAAGATGATGGTGACAAAGGCCTGACGATTTTCGATGAGCCACGTGATGTTAAAGGCACCGCGTTTCTTAACCACTCACACACGGTAAAATCGGACGATCAGTGGCTGTACTTGCCTGCTTTGAAAAGAGTAAAGCGTATCTCGTCACGTAACAAATCAGGCCCTTTCATGGGCAGTGAATTTGCTTATGAAGACTTAAGTTCGTTCGAGCTCGAGAAGTATACCTTTAACTACCTAAAGGATGACACGGTCAACGGTCAAGAAGTGTTTGTGATGGAGCAAATCCCAACCGACAAAAATTCGGGATATACCAAGCAATTGGTGTGGTTAGAGAAGCAAGAATATCGCCCTCTAAAAGTTGAGTTTTATGACCGTAAAGGTTCGCTATTAAAAACACTGACATTCAGTGACTATAAACAGTATCTCGACCAATACTGGCGAGCTCATACAATGGCTATGCAGAATCATCAGACGGGTAAGAGTACTGTACTGACGACGAGTGAGTTAGCGTTTCAAACTGGGTTAGATGATGGTGACTTCCAGAAAAACACGCTTAAGCGTGTAAGGTAACCGGGTATGGATGGTTGGAAGCACACATTGGTTCAGGTGGGAGTCACAAGTGGTATTGTAGTGGCAACTTTGTTGTCGTTACAATGTCACGCTGTGGCTTTAGGTGGGCAAGTTAACCTTGAGCATCGGCAGTTCATTTCGGACGGGTTACAAGGCCAAGACAAGGGGCAAAGCTCTGTTGTTCTAGAGCCCGAATTGTATTGGGAGTTTGGCCAAGGAGAGAGTAGCTTCACATTCACTCCGTTCTATCGTTTTGACAGCATGGACGATGAACGTAGCCATGGTGACATTCGTGAAGCACTCTACTTAACCTACTGGGATGATTATGAGTTGCGAGTTGGCGTTGGTAAAGTGTTTTGGGGTGTCACAGAGTCGGCGCATTTGGTCGATGTTGTGAATCAGACTGATGCAATAGAAGCGTTAGACGGTGAAGATAAACTGGGCCAACCGATGGTACATTTCACTGCTATCAAAGATTGGGGGACAGTTGATGCGATGGTGTTGCCGTATTTTCGTGAACGAACGTTCGCTGGCGTTGATGGAAGGCTGAGGCCCACAATTCCTGTATCAGACCGAGTGCTTTATGAGTCATCTCGCGAGGAGCAGCATGTGGATTTTGCTTTACGCTATGCGCAAATGTTTGGCGATTGGGATGTGGGCGTAAGCTATTTCAATGGGACAAACCGCGATCCTTACTACTTTTTGAACCAGAGCGAAGGTAACCAATTCAGCTTAGACCCATATTATGCTCAGATGCAGCAGGTAGGCGTGGATGTACAAGGCATTGTGGGAGACTGGCTATTGAAGCTTGAATCCATCTATCGAGATAGCTACGACAACCATACTGGTGTAGTAACAGGTTTCGAATACACTTGGGTTGGCCCTTTCGAATCGTATTGGGATGTCGGTTTCATTGCTGAATACCTATACGACAGTCGAGGCAACAATGCCCAATCTGTAGGACAGAATGATGTGTTTGCTGGACTCAGGTTCGCATTGAATGATGAGGATGGAACTGAAGTGTTAACAGGCATCACTCAAGATTTGGATAACAGCGATGTCTATAGCGCTAAACTGGAAGCTTCTAGCAGGATCACTAATCAACTGAAGTGGAGAGTGGATGGTTGGTTATTTGAAAACGAAACACCAGATGACTTACTGTATTTTGCCCGTAAGGACGACTTTATTGAAGTATCCTTAGAGTACTATTTTTGATCTTATCCAGAACAAAAGGCTAGGGGATTATTTGCAATCCTCTGGCCTGCAACAAGCGCTCAATTTTCCCATCTAATTTTACGAATACGGATGTTAATCACCGGGTTTTATTATCAAAATGCTGTGTTTCATTAAGTTTCGATGAAATAGAGGCGATTTTTTACACATTAGGCATTTGTGACCGTATTTCAATTTGGCTTTGTAGGCGGGTTTCGCTACTATGTACAGCTATTTGAAAATACCCAAGAATCCCTTGCGGGAACCTTATGGACACTACCACTTATGTGCAAACATAGGTAGATGAGGAAACGATGCAACATCTAGAAGAGATCATTGCTAACGCGAATGCAGCAATTGAAGCAGCAGATTCGTTAGTCGCACTTGATGAAGTGCGTGTTCAGTATCTAGGCAAGAAAGGTGAGCTAACGGCTCAACTTCAAAGCCTAGGTAAACTACCACCAGAAGAGCGCCGTGAAGCTGGTCAAGAGATCAACAAAGCAAAAGGCGTTGTTCAACAAGCGATCGCAGCTCGTAAAGATGCACTACAACGTGCAGAGCTAGAAGCGAAGCTTGCAGCGGAAACAATCGACGTGACTTTACCAGGTCGTCGTATCGAGAACGGTGGTTTACACCCTGTGACTCGTACTGTTGAGCGTATTGAACAGTTCTTTGGTGAGCTAGGCTTTAACACTGAGTCTGGTCCTGAGATTGAAGATGCATTCCACAACTTTGATGCACTAAACATCGCAGAAGATCACCCAGCGCGTACTGACCACGACACGTTCTTCTTTAACCCAGATCTAATGCTACGTACTCACACGTCTGGCGTTCAGATCCGTACGATGGAAAATGGTAAACCACCATTCCGCTTCATCGCTCCGGGTCGTGTTTACCGTAACGACTATGACCAAACACACACGCCAATGTTCCACCAAGTGGAAGGCATGCTAGTAGACGAGAACGTAAACTTCGCACAGCTTAAAGGCATTCTGCACGACTTCCTATGTAACTTCTTTGAAGAAGAAGTTGAAGTTCGCTTCCGTCCTTCTTACTTCCCATTCACTGAGCCTTCAGCAGAAGTAGACGTGAAAGGTAAAAACGGCAAATGGCTTGAAGTTCTAGGTTGTGGCATGGTTCACCCTAACGTACTTCGCAGCGTAGGCATCGACCCTGAGAAATACTCTGGCTTCGCATTTGGTATGGGCGTTGAGCGTCTAACTATGCTTCGTTACGGCGTAAACGATCTTCGTGCGTTCTTCGAGAACGACCTTCGTTTCCTAAAACAGTTTAAGTAATCCAGGGGATACATCACTATGAAATTTAGCGAATCTTGGCTTCGTGAGTGGGTAAACCCTGCGGTATCGACTGACGAACTTACACACCAAATCACAATGGCGGGTCTAGAAGTAGACGACGTACTACCTGTTGCTGGTTCTTTCACTGGCGTTAAAGTAGGTAAAGTGGTTGAGTGAGTGTGGTCAACACCCAGACGCTGACAAACTACGTGTAACTAAAGTAGATGTTGGTGCTGAAGAACTTCTAGACATCGTTTGTGGCGCATCTAACTGTCGCCTAGGTATCAAAGTTGCTGTAGCGACTGTTGGTGCAGTTCTACCAGGCGATTTCAAAATCAAAAAAGCAAAACTACGTGGTCAACCATCACACGGCATGCTGTGTTCATTCTCTGAACTAGGCATCGACGTTGAATCTGATGGCATCATGGAGCTAGCAGAAGACGCAGCAATCGGTACTGATTTCCGCGAATTCCTAGGTCTTGACGACGTAACAGTAGACGTAGACCTAACGGCTAACCGCGCTGACTGTTTCAGCATCCGTGGTATGGCGCGTGAAGTTGGCGTTCTAAACCGTGCTGACGTAACTGAGCCTGCAGTAAACGCAGTAGCACCAGCTATCGACGACACAGTTTCTATCGAAGTGAAAGCGACTGCAGCATGTCCATGTTACCTTGGCCGTGTGGTTAAGAACGTAAACGTTCAAGCTGAAACACCACTATGGATGCAAGAGAAACTGCGCCGCTGTGGTATCCGCTCTATCGATCCAGTTGTAGACATCACTAACTTTGTTCTTCTAGAGCAAGGCCAGCCAATGCACGCATTCGATCTTGCTAAGATTGAAGGTGGCATCGTTGTTCGTATGGCAGAGCAGGGCGAGAAGCTAACTCTACTAGACGGTAACGAAGCTGAGCTAAACGCTGATACTCTAGTTGTCGCAGACCACAACAAAGCACTTGCTATCGCAGGTATTTTCGGTGGTGAAGAGTCTGGTGTAACCACTGAAACTAAAGACGTACTACTTGAGTGTGCGTTCTTCGCACCAGACCACATCCGTGGTCGCGCACGTAGCTATGGTCTACACACAGATTCTTCAATGCGTTTTGAGCGTGGTGTCGATTTCGCACTACAAACAAGCGCAATGGAGCGTGCAACAGAACTTCTTGTTGAGATCTGTGGTGGTGAAGTAGCACCTGTTGTTGCAGTAGAGTCAGAAGCTGACCTACCAAAAGCAAACACAGTATCACTACGTCGCACTAAGCTAGACAGCCTACTAGGTCACCACATTGCAGACAGCGATGTTGTTGAAATCCTAGAGCGTCTTGGCCTAACGGTTGAAACGACTGACGCAGGTTGGACTGCAACAGCACCAACATGGCGTTTTGATATCGCAATCGAGCAAGACCTAATTGAAGAAGTAGGTCGTATCTACGGTTACGATAACATCCCTAATCAGAACCCAGCGGCAGCACTTAAGATGCACGACCACGTTGAAGCGAACATTCCGCTAAAACGCGTTCGTAACCTATTGGTTGACCGTGGTTACCAAGAAGCAATCACTTACAGCTTCGTTGAGCCAGAGCAGCAAAAGCTTGTTGTTCCAGGTGTTGAGCCACTAATCCTGCCATTCCCAATCTCTGCGGACATGTCAGCAATGCGCCTAGGCCTAATCCAAGGTCTACTAAACACTGTGGTTCACAACCAGAAACGTCAACAGCCACGCGTTCGTCTATTCGAATACGGCCTACGTTTCATTCCATGTGAGTCTGCTGAAAATGGTATGCGCCAAGAGCCTATGCTTGCAGGTGTTATCGCAGGTACTCGCAGCGAAGAGCACTGGGACATTGAAACTAACACCGTTGATTTCTTCGATCTTAAAGGCGATCTAGAAGCGGTTCTTGAGCTAACAGCAAATGAAGCAGCGTACTCTTTCGCAGCGCTTTCTGCTGAAGATAAAGCAGCGAACCCAGCGCTTCACCCAGGTCAATCTGCAGCTATCATCGTTGATGGCAAGCAAGTTGGTGTGATTGGTACAGTTCACCCTGAGCTTGAGCGTAAGTTTGGTCTAAACGGCCGTACTATCGTATTCGAAGTGGAATGGACTGCAATCAACACTAAAGTGATTCCAGAAGCAGTACAGCTTTCTAAGTTCCCATCAAACCGTCGTGACATCGCCGTAGTTGTTGATGAAGCAGTGGCTTCTGGCGACATCGTTGCAGCGTGTCTAGAGCAAGGTGGCGAGTTCCTGAAAGATGCGAAACTGTTCGACGTTTACGTTGGTAAAGGCGTTGAAGAAGGTAAGAAGAGCCTAGCTATCGCGCTAACACTACAATCTGTAGAGCGTACGCTTGAAGATGCAGATATCGCTGGCGCGGTTGATGCTATCGTTGCTCACGTATCTGAGAAGTTTGGTGCGTCACTTCGTGACTAATTATTTCTGATTAGATAGTAAAAACCCTGCTCAATCGGCAGGGTTTTTTTATGGCCCTCGCTTTATTTCAGGCCTTTCAGGTCGTCTGTCGGTGCCTATAAATAAATGGCTTCGTAATGGAGTCTGCCTGGGGCAACCACAACTCTGCTGACTCCAATATTTTCTGTTCGATTATACTTCTCGACGGAATGATCAAATCCATATGCGGTGGAAGGCGCCATATATTGAGTCACTCCTTGCTGCATTTCTACAATCTCATCATGTCCATGGCCGCATATGACCTCTTCAACTTGATGCTTCTGAAGTGCTTGGAAAACTTCAGTATCGTTTTCCAAGCAAATTGCTTTCATCCATTCAGAGCCCACTCGAATAATAGGATGGTGAATGACCACGACAGGGTTGGTCGATTTTCGAAGTTGCTTTTTGAACGTTGCAAAATCTCGGTTGTTCAAACGCCCCGAGCCCAACGGATGGGTATTATCGATTGGTTTATTGCTGGAATTAAGAAATAGAAATTGTCGGCCAGATATATTGGTTTTGCTGGGCATGGAAATAGAAGAGCCCTTTAGCTCAACTCTCATTAGTAGATCATCATCGTGGTTACCTGCGATTGCGATGATCACTTTGTCTTGTATGTATTCATCGATGAAGCTAACTAAGTTTTTGTAACTTCCTACTTTGGGGCCACAGCAAATATCACCCGTGAGAAGAATATGTGTACATTCAGCATCATCTTGAGCCAGCTTTAGAGCACGGGCAAGGTTGCGATAACTTGTTTCATCACCTAAATGGCAGTCACTAATTTGGTAAATTGTCGTCATGGCCGTAAGTACCTAGAGGTCCCGAAAGAAACGCATAAAATGTCGTAATGTGAAAGGAATATAACTGAAACAACACTAATATTAAAGTCAGCATCAACTTACTGATTTATTAAGGTTTTTAGGATTTATTTGTGAACTAGGCAAAAAAATATTGCTACAAAGTCTGTAAGAGTGTTTTGCTGATATATGTATTAGTAGCCGATGAATGGTCTGAAAATGACAGTGAAATCAGAGTATTGTGAGTATATTATACTGAATTATTGTGTGGTTATGTGGTTGTTTTTGCTGGCTAATATACAATCGCCCAAGAAAAAAGTTGGCGAAAATCAGAAGCTTGGCATACACTTTCCAAGGTAAAGCCGATATGTTGTTGATTGGCTAGGCGAAATGCTTTGGCGCTGTCGTTTAGACAGCAATGTTTAACACAGCTTTGAGGGAAGTTTTATGGCGCTCACAAAGGCCGAATTGGCTGAGAACCTGTTTGAAAAGCTTGGATACAGTAAACGGGATGCCAAGGAAACGGTTGAAGTGTTTTTCGAAGAAATCCGTAAGGCACTCGAAAGTGGCGAACAGGTAAAACTGTCAGGTTTTGGTAACTTTGATCTTCGTGACAAGAATGAACGTCCGGGTCGAAATCCTAAGACTGGTGAAGACATTCCGATTTCTGCTCGACGAGTAGTGACATTCCGCCCGGGACAAAAACTAAAAGCCCGAGTAGAAAACATTAAGGTTGAGAAGTAGCCCAAGCAATAGACCACGCAGCGCGTGGTCTTTTTGTCTCTGCTACTTGGTTCTAGTGACTTAGGATGACAGCGAAAACGCATAAAAAAAGCGGCCAGTAGGCCGCTTTTCGTTTCTATGCTGCTTGTAAGTGAGTGGTGATATAAGGTTGCCACGCGTTTTGGTATAGTTCGCGAGACTCACGGCGCATATTGGCGATTTGAGCTTGTTCAAACTCAGTAAAGGTTCGGTTTTCAGCCGCCGCTTTACGTTCAATGGTTTGAATTACTTCATATAAATCATGTTCTGGACCATTTTTAACATCAGCGATCGCTTTTAAGTGGAGCTGCACTTCTGCAATGATGTCGGTTTTCGGAAGTTGAACCAGCAAGTTTAAGTCACGGTAGCCTGAATCACCTGGCTTTTTAAAACGGTTTTTCACTTTGACTACAGTTGTTTCTCGGTTAAGCACTTCATAAACTTCCATTAAACTTGCCACATCGTCAGCAACGATTGTTGCGCGAGCTAAGTCTGTAATTCGCTCTGGTTTACCGCCAAGTTCATGCTGAATTTTTTCTTCTGCACGCTTTTGAGATTTAACACCAGCGAAATAGGCATCAGTAGAAGTCAGTAGCGCAGTACTTTTACAAATAGTTTCTAGCTCATGCTGAGCTTGGTGAGCTTTGCTGTAAAGAATATCGAAATCAGAATACGGTTGAAGAGGTGTAACATCGGTTGATTGAATGCCGTAAAGACCGCTCAAGCTGTGTTTGAATAGCTTAGAGCAGACTTCGTTCTGGCTTGTCGTAGAACGGTTTTGCTCACCACTTGGGGCGGTTGGAATCGCTGCGAATGCAGGTGCACGGCTTAGTACCAATAGCATCAGTGCTGTAGTACGAAGAAATAAGCTCATTCACTCTCCTTAACTTGCAGTGTCATGGTTAAAAGGAGTACTTAAAGGACGCCAATAACATTACAAATAAGAGTTGCTATTCAATTTATGGGGTTCAAAGTTAGCAAAACAACCTCTGAACACCCGAGTATTTTAAATTCTTGCGCTCAATCACATATTGATTTCACACTAGTTTGAGTGACATATAGTGAGTAAGTTCACTCATAACTTGTAAGCAATTATAACCAACGAAGATTAATACAAAATGAACGGTTCTATTCATCTTTAAATCGACTTGGGTGATGAGGTATTTTCCGTTAGGCTATGTCCACAACGGTCAACAAGAGAGTACAGCAATGAGAGACCAAGAATTTTGGCACAATAAGTGGGCAGCGAACCAAATTGGTTTCCATTTAGAAGACGTAAATCCGCTACTGATTGAATTTTGGCAAGCCACTCGTCCTACTAGAGAGAGTAATGTGTTAGTTCCGCTGTGTGGTAAGTCGGAAGACTTAGTATGGCTTGCCACTAAGCACAATGAGGTTCAAGGCGTTGAACTAAGCAATATTGCTGTACGTTCATTTTTCTCCGAGCACTTTTATACACCAACCGTCACCACATTAAATGGGCAGCATGAACTGTATCAGTTTGATGAACTGTCGATTTATACGGGAGACTTCTTCACTGCGCCATTGCAAAGTGCGGATATCATCTATGATCGCGCAGCACTGATTGCTCTACCTGAAGATATGCGCGTCGAATACGCAGAAAGAATCAAAGGATTGTTAAAGCCGGAAGGGCGTATCTTGCTGATTACTTTAGATTACCCACAAGATGAAATGTCGGGGCCTCCATTCAGTGTACCTAAAGCAGAGATAGAAGCCTTGTTCGAAGGCTATAAGGTGACGAACTTAAATCGCGACGATAAAAACGCAATCCCACCGAAAAACAAAGTGTTGAGCCGTTTTGCGGAAGAGGTGTGGCTAATAGAGTGATTAATTCTCATCTATTGTCATAATTCGTTCTTAATGTGTAAACACATTTCAGGACGGCACAATGGAATGAAAAAGGGCTGATTAATCAGCCCTTTTATTTTTAGTAGATAACCTTAATCTTACTCGCACACTCAACGGCATCTTCCACCGCTTTTTCAATCGATGCTCGGCGTGTTAGAGATACGCCAAGTCGACGTCGGCCATCAATGTCTGGTTTGCCAAAAAGGCGCAGCTGAGTTTGTGGTGCGGCTAAGGCCTCTGTCATACCATCGAATTGGATGTTGTTAGATTTACCTTCACCAAGCACAACAGCAGATGCAGAAGGGCCGTACTGAGTAATCGCGTTAACTGGCATTCCTGTGAAAGCTCGAACATGCAGCGCGAATTCAGAGGTATCTTGAGAAATGAGTGTGACTAGGCCTGTGTCATGTGGGCGGGGGGAAACTTCATTGAAGATGACCTTGTCACCTTTAACAAATAGCTCGACGCCAAAAATACCGTAGCCACCTAATGCGTTAACGACTTGCTCTGCCGTATATTCTGCAGCTTTGAGTGCAATGTCTGACATCGCCTGCGGTTGCCATGATTCACGATAATCGCCATCTTCCTGACGATGACCAATAGGTGCGCAGAAATGAACACCATCCACGGCACGTACAGTAAGTAGAGTGATCTCGTAATCGAAGTCGATAAAACCTTCGACAATAACTCGGCCTGCGCCCGTACGTCCGCCTTCTTGTGCGTAGTCCCATGCTTTTTGAATATCGTCTTCAGATTTAATGACACTTTGGCCTTTACCTGAAGAGCTCATGACTGGCTTACATACACATGGAATGCCTACGTGTTCAACAGCGGCAGCAAATTGTTCAAAGCTGTCAGCAAACTGGTATGGAGAAGTAGTTAGTTCCAACTTTTCTGCTGCTAAACGGCGGATACCTTCACGGTTCATGGTGAGTTTGGTCGCATTAGCAGTAGGAACAACGTTAAGGCCTTTCGCTTCTAGCTCTACTAGCTTGCCTGTCGCGATGGCTTCGATTTCAGGTACAACATAGTCCGGCTGCTCTTTTTCTATGATAGCTTGCAGAGCTTCACCATCAAGCATGTCGAGTACGTAACTTCTGTGAGCAACTTGCATTGCTGGTGCGTTCTCATAGCGATCACAGGCGATAACTTCTAAGCCGAGACGCTGGCATTCAATCGCTACTTCTTTGCCTAATTCACCGGAACCAAGCAGCAGCACGCGGGTAGCACTTTTACGGGTAGCAGTACCAAACATACAAAATCCTTAAACTTTGAAAGGGGAACAGTAAATTTGCAGGCATGATACTTAAGTTTTTCTAAAAAGCAAACGTTTGCGCAGGGGCTGTAGCTCTCTAATTGAACTTATGAAAAGGGCAAGCTCAAAAGCTTGCCCTGTGCGGTGTTTAGCTGAAGTCCAATATGTGACTCTTCCCTGTTTCTAGGGTCGTTTCATGCACGCTACCATCTGGGTTCGCGATGGGAATCGCATCATATTGAATTGGGTCATCACCCTTAGCGTCGCACGCAAACGCAGCAGTGTAGTTTCCAGAAGAAAGGTACCCAAATGAATAAGCTCCTGAGTCATCAACCCCTGTAGATGCGACGGGCGTGTGTGAACCTTCTGGAACTGGTACGGATGAATCAAACTCTGAATCATGCTCATCGACTAAGTCGATTAGCATGGAGGCCGCTAAGTCAAGGCCAGAGTATAAGTAGACATATCCCGACTCCGCACCATCAGCGCAAAATAGAGATGGATCAACCGTTCCACTTAGGCTGGCAGCATTATCGTTGTCCAAAATTGTAACGCCATGAGGTTTCAGTATGTAGCCGTTGTTACTATTCTCATTTCCTCGCATCACAAGAGATTGGCGTAAATCAAATTCTATTGTGAACTCTTGTGTATTTTGTTCATCAACGCTGAAACTGCCCAACTGAAGTTTGTTACTAGGCTGCTTGAGTGGCTGTTGGCCATTATTGTCGATGACATAATTCACGTTACTTTCTTTAGTAATGTGAAGAATAAGATTTTTATACTGACCCGCAGGAACTGGTTGTTGGCTAACAATTAGCGCAGAGTCTGTACCTTGATACTGAAGCAGATCGATTTGGGCATAGTCGTCGCTTGGGTTGTTGGGTACGACATCCAAAAAGATAGATTCACCAGAAGAAGGGACGAGTTCTACTTGAGAAAAACCAATACTCACCGCGTCCGCAGAATCAACGGGCGCATCGGAGACCAAAAAAGAGACATTAGTTTGATGTGTTTCGTTACTGTCGTTGCTACCACAGCCAATTAGTAAAAGTGGCGCAATAATGCTAGATAGACCTAATATACGTTTCATGATTTTATCCAAAAATAACCGTTGGATGGGATTGTATATAAATGGTTCCCTTATCCTATTGAGATGATGTATCGCTGAGGTAGAGCTTTGATATTGACGCTGAATGACAAAACTATCACCAAGAGTGGTCTTACTTTGATGGCTTTATAACAGTTGTGTGCCTTTGTTAGCGGCGTGTCAATGCGGAAGAACAAAGTCGTATAATTGCAAGGGTGTATTAAAGCTACTCGAATTTGTAGATTACGTTTCCTTGAAGGACAGTCATTAGGACACGGGAATTAGGGATGCTTTCTAGTCGCATTTTAGTAATGTCGTCACTGAGCACCACGAAGTCTGCCGATTTACCCAGATCGATGGAACCAGTGAGTTCTTCTAAGCCAAGGCTGTAAGCGGCGTTGATGGTGTAGGCGTCGATAGCGGCATTGATATCAGGTAGACCATAGGGTTTCATTTTCATGCTATTGGCAATGCCTACCAGCGGGTTGATGTCATGCACATTCCAATCACTACTTAAAGTAACATTAACCTGATGATCGAACATGGTACTCAGGTTCATCATCGACTTGGCTTTCTTAATCCCAATGATCGCCTCTGCCCATGTGTGGTCGTTGTAGGCGACATAATCTGATCCCACTTGAAAGTCGGCAGTCACATTGAGCTTCGCAAAACGAGGGACGTCGGCCTTATCGACAAGTTCTACGTGAGTAAAAGTATAACGTTGCTTCTGACCCTTTTCCCTCATGGCTTCAACTGCATTTAGGGATTCTCTGACCGCGCCATCACCAATAGCATGTATGTGTGCACTATACCCAATCTGAGCTAATTCTGAGAGCCAGTTCGTCATATCTTTGGGTGAAATATAGTTAAGGCCGTAAGGTTGATTTGGGATGTAGGTCGTCAGATAGGGGGCCAGCACTTTTGCTGTACCATTGACTAAAATGCCATCGCTGTACATCTTGACCTGATTCACCAACAAAAGATTTGAGTGGTCATCAGTGTAAATACTCTCTAGATACTCAAGTTGGTTTTTCTTACCTACCTCTGGATAAATCCATGGGCGAAGTGAAACACGTGCAGTTAAGTCCCCCGACTTTTCCGCGGCTTTCCAAACCTCCAGCCAACCGCGTTTCCAGTATAGCCGGCCATCACCAATGGTTGTGATCCCATGAGCGGCCGCTTCCTCCAACCCAGCCATCAACCCTTGGTAACTTTGGTCAAATTGATTAGGCAGTGAATTCCACGCGGTTTCCATCACTATATCACCAGCGTTATCGAGTAATATCCCGTTGAATTTTCCAGATTTTGTTTTCAGAATTTTGCCGCCCGGCGGGTCGATTGATTCATGGTTAAACCCAGATAACTCAAATGCTAAAGAGTTCACCCACATGGAGTGAGACGTCTGTTCCATAAACACAACGGGTTGATTTGGGAAAAGAGAATCGAGTACTTCCAGAGGTGTAGTTTCGTCTTGGCTGGAAAGGAGGTTTTCGATAGTAAAACCGTACCCAGTAATCCAACCCGATGTTGGGCTCATCTCCCGGCAATCTTTTAGATAAGGAACCTGTTCGGAAAGAGTGCCTCCTTCTAATAACTCGCAACTACCGCCGGCTTCAGAAGCTGCTTCAAACACATGGTTATGGTTATCAATGAACCCGGGTAACAAGAATGCATTGCCGAGGTCAATGATTTCAGTCTCTGATCCTTTTAGTGTCGCAGCGCCATCTGCGCTGCCTATATAGCTAATTTTTCCCTGCGTAATGGCTACACTGTTCGCTGTTGGGTGCCCATAAATGTTTGCATTGATCAGAAGTGAATCAGCTTGCCCATTTGCATGGGCAAAACTGCTCGTTGCGATTAATGATATAAGTAGGCGCTGAAACTGAATCATGCTGCGTTCCCTTTGGCACTTAATGTACAGGAAACTATCACAGTTTTTCCAACCCTGAATACTTGATGCCGGACAAGCGCGCCATATCTGTGTTCCAAGTAGCAAGATCTTTTGAGTTAAATTGGTTTAAGTGGTGATGCCCACAGGCTCTAGCCATCACTTGCATCAGTTCTACAGAAGATAAGAAAAAGTTTTTAAGTTGATTAGAGGCTTTTTCTACGTTGAGTCGTTGCCTTAAATCAGCCTTCTGAGTCGCAATGCCTGCTGGGCAGTTATTGGTGTTACACATTCTTGCTGCAACACAGCCAATAGACTGCATAGCACTGTTCGAAATCGCCACACCGTCTGCCCCTAATGCCATTGCTTTGACAAAATCCATCGGCACCCTTAAACCACCTGTCGCAATGAGAGTGACACGCCCAGATGCACCTTGCTGATCAAGGTAGCGGCGCGCTCTTGCTAGGGCGGGTATTGTTGGGACACTGATGTGATCTCTGAACATTTCGGGCGCGGCACCAGTACCACCACCGCGACCATCTAAGATGATGTAATCAGCACTGGCATCCAAGGCAAACTGAATATCTTCTTCAATATGGTTGGCGCTTAGCTTAAAACCAATAGGAATGCCCCCAGTCACTTCTCTGACCCGATCGGCAAATTTTTTAAAGTCTGCAGCGGTGTGTAAGTCTTTAAATGTCGGTGGGGAGATAGCTGGCTCACCCTCTGGTATGCCTCGAACCTGTGAAATTTTGCCAATGTTTTTGTTTCCTGGAAGGTGTCCACCAGTACCAGTTTTGGCTCCTTGCCCGCCTTTAAAGTGGAATGCTTGAACGTTCTTCAATTTTGACTCGTCGTAACCAAACTGAGCGCTTGCAAGTTCATAGAAGTAACGTGAATTGGCGGCTTGCTCTTCGGGTAGCATGCCTCCTTCTCCAGAACAAATGCCAGTTCCGGCAAGCTCTGCGCCTTTGGCTAATGATATTTTCGCTTCTTCAGACAAAGCGCCAAAGCTCATGTCGGAAACAAAAAGTGGAATGTTCAAAGTAAGAGGTTTTCTCGCTTGAGGGCCAATGACAAGTTCTGTTGCTACTGGTTCATGCTCCAATAATGGCTTAGTTGCCATTTGTGCGACCATAATCTGAATGTCGTCCCAATGGGGGAGTGTATGTCTGGGCACTCCCATTGATGTCATAGGGCCGTGGTGGCCTAACTTGGATAAGCCTTCACGAGCTAGTTGATGAATAAACTCAACGGTTGGTTCTTCGGTTGTTGCGGTTGCGATAGGGATATCGCCTGCAATAGTTTGAACTCCCGGCCCTTCCTTACCAATTGCATCAGCAGAGAACTGTTTATGTGAACCATCACAATAAGGCGTATTCGCGCTGTGTTTGCATTGGCATAGATAAGCATTGCCGCTTTCTTCTGCGGTGAATGCTATAGGTTTGAAAGCCGTTCCGGCATGTGAACCATCGCAAAATGGCTGTTTTTTGGAACGGCCACAGGCGCAAAAATAATAATCCTGACCTTCAACGAGTTCAACTTTGATGGGTTTAGTATCGGCTACCACGGGTTTACTCATGCTTCACTCCATTTGCTCACTTTATTTTTTATTAGTAAGCGTAGGGCAGAAGTACGGTTATTTCTCTTAGAGGGGGTGTGGATCTACAGCGAGAGTGCAAAAACAAGCAAAATTGGTAGTGAGAATATGGCGAAAAAGTTTCCAAATAGGACCATTGAAGCGACATTGGTAGGTTCGATGTTGAAGCGTTCTGCAAACAGGTAGTTCATTACTGCGGGAGGAAGCATAGCGAACAGCACCATCATTTGCAGTTGGAGTGTCGGTAAAGGGATTAGGTAGTAAATAACGGCGAATGAAATCATACCGGTAAATAGGGATTGCAACGAACACAAGATCCCAACCTTTAAGCCACTCAGCCTCAAATTACACATTTGCGAACCAAGGGCGAGAAGCATGACAGGCACTGCAGCCTGACCCAGTAAGGAAGTTGCTTCGTAAAGTGGTGTCCAGACGGAGATATCGGAAAGGTTTAAACTCATTGCCAGCGCAGTTGCTAGAAATACAGGCATCTTAATAATTTGCTTGAATGGATTTCCGTTGCTGAGCAAAGCTAGGCCAACAGTGATGTGGATACATGCTGAAACAACAAACAGCAGAACGGCGGGTGCTAGTGCTGCTTCGCCAAAAGTGTAAGTAAATAGTGGAATGGCGAGGTTACCACTATTTCTAAACATATGGGGCGGTGTCCACGCTTTGTAGTTTAGCTTTGTAAGACGACAAATAGGCAGCATGACTAGCCCAGGTAGGAGTAAAGCGACTAGCGCAGCGTAAATAAGCGGTAATTCGTTTGTGCTCAAGGGCATGCTGGCAAGAGAAGAAAAAACTAGAGCAGGGACGAAAACGTCCATATTGATTCTATTGATTGGAGCAAAGTCGGGTTTGAGCCACCGGCCTACACTAAAACCTACGAGTACAAGCGCAATAACAGGAAAAAGTATATTTACGACTTGCTCGAACATCCTGTTTCCTTTTCCCCTTATGCTTCTATGTTTTTAACCTATCAGGGTTTTTTGACAGAGTCATCAAATAAGGAGGGAAATAGTGGGGTGAGTACAGCCACAAATTTAGGCAATAAAAGGGAGTTTGAGCAATTTATTGCTCGTTTGTAATGAATTGTTGCTTGGGTTTACGTAAAACTTAACTTAAGTGTCTGATATATAACGAGCTCGGTGTTGGAATGTTCTTTGCTCTCTAGCTGTAGATTAAAACACACTAGAATCTACACAAAAGGAATTACCCATGCCAACTCCATGTTATATCTCAATCGAAGGTGAAACTCAGGGCTTAATCACTGCTGGTGCACTATCTACAGACTCTATCGGTGATGCATTTGTTGAAGGCCATGAAGATCAAATGTTAGTTCAGCAGTTTGACCATATTGTCACTGTTCCTACTGACCCTCAATCTGGCCAGCCATCAGGTCAACGTGTACACAAACCATTTAAGTTCACCGTTGCACTAAACAAAGCGGTTCCGCTGCTATACAACGCGTTGTCTTCAGGTGAAAAAATGAAATCAGTTGAACTGAAGTGGTACCGTACTTCAGTGGAAGGTAAGCAGGAAAACTTCTTCACAACCAGCCTAGAAAACGCGTCAATTGTTGATATTCAATGCGAAATGCCTCATTGCCAAGACCCAACTAACAGTGATTTTACTCAGAACGTCACGGTATCGATGTCGTACCGAAAAATCATCTGGGATCACATCAACGCTGGCACATCTGGTGCAGATGACTGGCGTAAACCAGTAGAAGCTTAATTTGCTGAAACACATAGGGCTTCAGAGCTTATCTCAGCTTTGAAGACCTATGTAAATTAATGGTTTTGGGCTTTCGCGTTACACCACTTCCGAGAATGCGGGAGCCTTTTTTCTAACTAAGCCAAATACGTTCATGTGTACATAAAGTACTTAGCGTATTTGGCTTAGTTGGTAACAGAACAAAGGAACGAGTGATGGCAACACTGCAGTTTGACTTAGTTGTTGAGGGAATCGATAGCAGCACGTTCGTCGTGAGAGAATTTACGGGTAACGAATCTGTCTCGGCGAGTGTCTCTGATTTGGGAGAAAGCTATAGCGGCTTTCGCTATTGTGTAGATATCGCTAGCCGCCAGCATACGATTGTTGCCGAAGACATCATCGATAAACGTGTCATGTTAACGGTGAAGCGAAACGGCGAGCCAGTACAGAAGACACATGGCATTGTTCGACGTTTTGATAAAGGCGATACAGGCCATTCCTATACTTTCTACTCTCTTGTCATCGTTCCTTCTCTTGAGCGCCTATCACTTCGTCAAAATAGCCGAATTTTCCAACAAAAAACAACTCAAGAAATCGTTTCTCTTTTGCTCTCAGAAATGGGGATCGAAGACTATGCCTTTTCATTAAAAAATGAACTCGTGCAACGAGAGTTTTGCGTTCAATATCGAGAAACAGATTTGGATTTTGTCCACCGTCTTATCGCGGAAGAGGGAATTTCCTATTACTTTACTCACGATGATGCTAAGCACACTCTTATCTTTAACGATGCGTCAGAGACTATAGAGAAGCTTGCTACACCTATCTCATATAACGCGAAAGCGGGAGGAAACGCTGATTCACCCTATATCAGTGCGTGGGAAGCAAGTAAACGAGTCGAAGTAAACCAAGCTTCCCTTACCGACTATAGTTTTAAAAAGCCTAGCTATTCTCTGGCGCAAACCCAATCAAGCGAAACGGGGGAAAGCGTCTCTCGAGCCTATCAACATTATGATTATCCAGGGCGTTACAAATCGGATGATGCAGGCAAACTTATCAGTCAAGTTCGATTGGAGTACTTGCGTCGTCAAGGACATACCGCAAACGGAAAAAGCGATCAGGCGTTAATTAGAGCGGGCGCTAAATTCGATTTATGTGATCACCTAGATGCAGAAATGAATCGAGATTGGGTCGCGGTCAGAGTGTTGCATCAGGGCAAACAGCCCCAAGCTCTAGAAGAGGAGGCTGGGAGCGGTGCTACTACCTATTCAAACGAGTTTGTAGCGATTCCGGGTGACAAGAACTGGCAGTCGGAGCCTCAGAACAAACCATTAGTTGATGGGCCAATGATAGCCACGGTTGTAGGGCCGGAAGGAGAAGAAATCTTCTGTGATGAACATGGCCGAGTAAAGCTGCACTTCCCTTGGGACCGATACAGTAACGGAGATGAAAACAGCTCCTGCTGGGTGAGAGTTGCTCAAGGTTGGGCAGGCTCCCAATATGGCATGATGGCGATTCCCAGAATTGGTCATGAGGTTATTGTCGAGTTTCTAAATGGAGATCCAGACCAACCTATTGTTACCGGTCGTACTTACCATGCGACTAACACTCCGCCTTATTCGTTGCCGGACAACAAAACGAGAACCGTTTTGAGAACAGAATCCCACCAAGGTGTTGGATTTAACGAACTCAGCTTTGAGGATCAAGCGGGTGAAGAGCAAATCTATGTACATGCCCAGAAAGACATGCAGAAACTGGTTCAGAACGATGACACGTTACACGTCACAAACGACCTACATTCGTCAATCGAAAATGATGTGTATGACCGAGTTGGACGCAATTCCCATTCGACCATCGACGGAGAGCAACGAAGCACAGTAACGGGCAACCAATCACTTATCGTTGATGGTTCTTTGCAGTTGATGAGCGGATCCGTTTGGGTAAATGACTCAGGCTCGGAAATACACATTAAATCGGGCAATAAAGTGGTACTCGAAGCAGGTTCAGAAATTACAGTCAAAGCGGCGGGTAGTTTTCTGAAAGTGGACCCGGCTGGCGTACATTTAGTCGGTGGTGGGGTCAACTTGAACTCTGGCGGAAGCCCAGGTGTTGGTAGTGGATTTTCTGGTTTATTGGCTGAGCAACCAACGGCCTTGGTTCCCAATACACTGTCTTTACACGAAGAGCCAAGTAATGCAGAGGCTTCCTTAGAATCCGCCACCGAAAATGTGATTACCGACCTTGAGCCAAGCAACTCGTCAGTTCCATTCTCTAACCAAGGTGGAAGCACTACGTCAAATACAATGAGTACGGACGAAGGTGCAGCATCGACTTCTTCATCGCAAGATGGGCCAGAAGATACTGAAGAACTAACGGAAGAATCTCAACGTTTGAAATCTTCATTGTTAAAACAATCAGTTACTCTAGATAAATTGGCAAATCGTGAATCTGGTTCATACAAGAAAGGCGCTAAAGGCGAGGAAGTGGAGTATATTCAACAAGCTTTAGTTAAACTCGGCTTCGATTTGGGCACTGCAGGTGCAGATGGCGATTTTGGCTCCATGACCGAGAAGCAAGTGAAGCTGTTCCAAGGTAGTTATGAACCTTCGCATTCCACACATCTAGCTTACGAAGTTGGTGCCGTCGATGGCATAGTCGGCCAAGGCACGATTCTTGGTTTAGACGAAGCGCTCGTTGATGGTTGGGTGTATGAAACGAAATGTAAGTTAGATATTGATCACGAGTTTATCCAACAACTCGAAGGAAGTAAGTTAGAAGGGTACGTTCCTGAGCCTGATATCAGCCAAAGTGGAGTCACTATCGCTACGGGGTTTGATTTAGGCGCTCGCTCTGTATCTGACTTGGTCAATTTAGGTCTCCCTGAAAACCTTGTTGTGAGATTTACTCCTTATTTGGGGCTAAAAAGGTATGAGGCAATGGAGCGGCTGGAAGCTAATCCACTGACTATTACAAATGAAGAACTTACCATCGTTAATGAGGTGGTGAAAAAAGCGGAAACTGAAAAGATAGTGAGCGTTTTTAACTCATCTTCAAGTACGACCAAGTTTGAGTGCTTACCTAAACAAGCGCAAACGGTTATTGCGTCTGTTTCTTATCAGTATGGGTATTTACCAAGGCGAGCAGCGAAGTTCTGGCAGCAGGCAATCACCCAAGATTGGGAAGCCATGTATGCAAATCTAATGGATTTCGAAGATCAGTTTCCTTCAAGGCGAACAAAAGAAGCAAAAAGAATTAAGGAATTATTATGAGTAAAATGTTTGTCGCTTTGTTGGCGTTGTTTTCTACATTTACGTCTGCAGCGAACTTGGAAGATATATACAAAAAACTTGATATAACGAGCTTTAACAGCTCTTTGCGCCCTATGCGAGTAAGTGATGAAACTCTCTTTTCAGACTTTAAGCAGCTCCCACAACCAGAGTATCTGGACCAAGAGATAAAGATTGAAGACGAATATTGGCTGTACTCGATAAAAATAATGGAAGAAAAAGGTGCGGATATACATGTGTGCTTTTTAGATCGAGCTAAGCAAGGTAACTACAATGCTCAAAGCCCTTTTGTTATCAGGCTTTATGGTGATAGATATGTTGCTATCGCGCAAGCTTCATATGTTTGCGAGGAATTTGCAAAGTAACGTATCGCATGATTTGTTGTCGAAAGAGCGTGGAACCAATCATGATTTAATGAAGTTACTCGAGATATAAGTAATGCCAGAACTCAAGTTATTTATCGTACTTTGCGGTTTAGCATTTTCGGTTCACTCCGCTCCGATCAAACTACAAGCATCTTGTAACTTAGAAGCACCAAACAGCGTTAACTATTTCTCGATAACGTTTCAAGCTAATGGTACGGCACGGGTTGAGGTGAACTCGAACCAAATCTACGTAATAGCCAAAGAAGTTAAAGCTGAAAATTATAGCGAGTTTTTCTATCAGTCGGTAGATACCGTTGGTCGTGCAGGCGCATATTTAAATTGGAATGGTTTCAGTACGAAACATCCAATGTTTACTTTGGAAAGAGTTAATGAACGAGACTTTGTTATCCACTGGAAAGGTTTTTGGGATAGAGAAACAGTGAAATACACGTGGAATGAAATTGGCTCCAAAGGACCGGACCTATATAGCGAATCGAGTGTTTTACAAAATTGCGCTTATTACTAGCAATGGATGAAGTTCATTACATGGGACTTAAAATAGCCTGTTTGTTAGTACTGTCGGCAATCATACCGTTACCTGTTTCTGCTGAAGTACTAGATAACAAAGGTTTGCATACTGTCCCCTCTGATGCTACCTGGAAAGTAGCTGAAATAAAGAGAATTTCTTGTGAGGTGTGTACCGCTGATATGTATATCCAGAGTGGTAGTGTGCAAATTAACGGAGTTTGGATTTCAGGAAATTTCGAATTCTCGATGGACGATGAAACTAAGGTCGTATTGGGTAGTGATGCGGTTTTTGCACTCGGAGATGTTGTGAATAGCATATCGATTGAGAGTATTGAAGAAAGTGCTAACTAATAAAGTGATATACATTCCTGATATAAAAACGCCTAGCAATTGCTAGGCGTTTTTTCATTTCTCTAAGCTTATTTATACAGCTAAATAAGATACTGGGATATCTGGGTTGATGACTTCCAGCGTCGATTGGGTATCCGCAAGGTGGCTAATGCTACCGTCTGCCATCTCTACTAGGGCCGCTGATTCAATATTATCGAACGATTGTCCGTCCATTAGGATCTGAATTAAAGCAACTTGTAGAGGAGGTAGGCTTGGGTTAAATGCTGCGTTCTCAGCATATGCGCCATGGTAAGAATTCCCATTATTTAAACGGAGTGCAACACCGCTAAGGTTTTTCGTGTATGGGGCGTGGCTGCGATTAAGGGCAGCTAGTGCCTGCGTAACCAATTCATCTTGATCATCGCACGTTTTGCCATGGTGGATTTCAGCCATTAACCCTGATTCAATTCCTAGATCTGCTGGGCCAAATGATTCTGGCAAATACTCTTGTAGAGTCATTTCGTCGCGCTCAGGCAATTGAACAATTAACTCATTTGCAGTGGTTAATTCGTTCATAAACTGGCGGCAGTGACCACACGGGCTGAAGTTGATGGTGATATCAGAAATGCCTTTTTCACCTTTCATCCAAGCGTGGCTAATTGCGCATTGCTCGGCGTGCACCGTTTGGCCTAGCTGTGCACCAGAGAACTCAACATTAGCACCGAAATAAAGCTTACCAGACAAGCCGCGTACAATCGCACCAACGTAAAACTTAGATATAGGGGCGTAAGAATAAGCCGCAGCGAATGGAAGTAGTGCTACGCGTAGTTCCGCATCGTCTAGGCCAGAGATTTTAAGAAGCTGATTGAACTGCTCTGCAGACAGTGTTGCGTCAAAGTCATCGGCTAATAGGATCGGACCTAAAAAGTCAGTAATAGGCTTTGGCGCGTCTTTTAGCGCCTGTTCAATGCGGCTCTTCATTAGAAATCCTTATTTAAGCGTTGAACTCTATTCTATGACACAAATGAAACATTGCTGAGATCTTAATCACAATAATTAATGTAATGAATTTTCAAGTTGCATGATTAGAGTGAGATCACACATGATATCGATTTCATTGCGAGATTAAGTGAAGCACGTCGAATGGGGGCTAGTCATTCGACGTGTTTGAAAAGAGATTTGCGATAAAGAGGTTGTTCTTTATAGAGAAAGTAACCAGACAGACAGTGCGAAAACACTCGGAGCAATGATTGAGGTAATAACACCGCACACGACTAACGCAAGAGAACTGAACGCTGCATCTTTAGGATCCTTCTCTGCACAGGTAGCGGTACCTAGTGCGTGGGATACTGTCCCCATTGTTAAGCCCTTGGCAATCGGATGGGTAATGTTTAACAGGTTATAGATCGGATAAGCGAACATTGCGCCGAACAAACCGACAATTAACACCAATATTGCAGCAATCGCAGGTTCTCCACCAAGGTGGCTGGATACTTCCATGGCAATAGGTGTCGTAACGGATTTACCTAGCAAACTGGCGATAAGTTCTAAATCCACCTGCATGGATACGGCGATCATGCTGGCAGTGAGCATAGACATAATCGATCCCACACCACAAGCGAGCATGATGATACGCCAATTCGCTCGTATTTGGGGTAACTGCTCATAAAGAGGGTAGGCGAGCGCAACTACAGCGGGCTGAAGCAGGTAGCTAATCCATGTGTTATCGGCGTAGTACGTCTCAAAAGGAACTTTTAAATAGATGAGTGTCGGAATGATAATCGCAACGCTTATGAGTAGAGGGTTCAAGATTGGGTTATTGAACTTTTGACTCACCCAACGGGCAAAGAAAAAAACGATGATGGTAACGAGTAACCACATTTACTTGTTCCCCTTCTTTAAAAAACGATCGAGGAACAAGCCTAATGAAACCATAACGATAATGGTACCGCCAACTGCACTGGCTAAGATCGGTAAAGCATTGGCGATAAGCATATCGAAGTGCTCCATCAAGCCGACACTGATAGGAACGAATAACAAAATCATGAATCGGATAAACAAACTCGCGCTTGGTTGAACCCAGTCGACAGGTACAAGTCCCGATGCCATAAGCCCAAACAGCATTAGCATACCAAACACACTTCCTGGCACCGAGACTCCGAGTAGTGACTGAAGAGCGGTTCCAGCGAAGAGGCAGAGGAATATAAGCCCCATAGAGACGATGTACTTTAGAATTTTATTACCCATAAATGACAATGTATTAAGTTATTGGAGCACAATCGCGAACCGATGGGTCCGCGTATTAATTAGGATGTTAGCTTTTGAACGTATTGATAGACCGATTTTAAAACAGCAATCTTCTTTTCATCACTTTCATGCTCGTGAACTAAGTTTTCTAGGTTCAGCATGTAGTTTTCAATGTTGTTCTCGAAGTATTCACGACAGTGGTTTGCCCAACGGCTCTGTTCACTTTCGTCGAGTGTCCATGGATAGTGGCGAGCGCGATACTTGAACAGCAAAGGTTGGATTCTAGAGTCACTGAAAGTGATATCCAGTGCCGCTAGATTATTTGGGTCAGTTTCACGGATGATATCCAACGAGGCTTTATCTGCTGGTGAGAAGAAGCCATCGTAGAGCTGCGTATCAACATCGCTGCTCTTCTCGTATTCACGTTCAATGTTGTATAAGCCAATCAGCTTTTCGCGTACTTCTGGGTGCTTACGTATGATGGCCAAATTGGCAAGACATTGCTCGCGGTCGATTCCAATTGTTTCAGCGTTTTCGGCAGTCAGTGTTTTTGCAGGCGCAAGAATCGGGCACTTGTTTAAATGTACCAGTTTAATTGGCACAGGCAGCTCATCTTGCCCAAGCTCGGAACGTTTGGTGTAAAGTCGCGTGTGTAATTCTTCTACCGATAAATCGATTAAAGGCTGTGGATCTTTAGCCAGATCGACAACAATCACTGCATTCTGATTAGTAGGGTGCCATGCGACAGGCACAATCCAGCTGGTGTAATTACAGTCGCGGCCAAACATTCCAGATACATGCATGAGTGGAGTCATGTTGACGATATCAACTAGCTCGTTCAGCTTTCGCTTGTGGCGCATATCTAAGAAATAGTTAAACAATTTTGGTTGCGCTGCTTTTAGCTTTTTCGCCATTTCGATGGTAGCGATAACGTCTGCCATCGCATCGTGGGCATTTTCGTGTTCAATGCCGTTGGCGACGGATAAATGTTCGAGCTTAAAGCTAGTGTAACCTTCATCATTTTCAGGCCACACTACGCCTTCTGGGCGTAGGGCATGACAAGCGCGCATGACATCAAGTAAGTCCCAACGTGAGTTCCCGTTTTGCCAGCTCCAAGCGTAAGGGTCGAAAAAGTTTCGATAACAAGTGTATCGAGTGACTTCATCATCAAACCGAATACTGTTATAGCCAAGGCTGGTGGTTTTAGGCTTGGAAAGCTCTGCGTGGATCTTAGCAATGAATTCGGGTTCAGGAAGCCCTTGCGATGACGCTTTCTGCGGAGTAATTCCGGTGATGAGTGCCGCTTCTGGCGAGGGAAGGTAATCGGAAGGCGGCTGACAATAAATGACGAGCGGTTCACCGATGATATTAAAATCTGCATCGGTTCGAACTCCAGCAAACTGACTTGGTCGATCTTTAGCTGGGCTGGTGCCCCAAGTCTCGTAGTCGAAGAAGAAAAAAGTGGGTTGTTCGCTATTGTTCATGCTTTCCGCGCTTTGATATCCAAATTTTAAAGATGACCGACCATGGCAGTGGCTCTTTAGTTACGTAACGATCATACGACTTAGTAGCCGTGTAAGAAGTTCTTGTTGGCGTTGCAGTTTGCTACACGGCGGAACACACAAATAGTTTGGTTCCGAGAGAAAGAAAATTATCTTCTAATACGTTGACGTATAAAGGCTTGTGAACATGGTTACTAGTGCTGTAAGTATCCCGTAATCGTGGATAGGAAAGCAAGGTAAATCCAGACAGATTCGCGTACTTAGGGTATAAAAATCAGTATTCAGGCTGATGTTAGCGGAATATATTACTAGAACTGTACTGTCGCGACAGTCACTTAATGGTGGGATGGTAGTGCTCTAACGTACATATTCTTCGCGAAAATAGAGTGTGGGGGTATTTAGCTCTTGTTAGTCGTCGCAAAGCCCAGAACCAAGCTAGGAGAGATACATTGATCAGACACATTTTGCTAATCAAGTTTAAAGAGGAGGCAACAAATGCCGAGATTACGAAACTACAGAGGTTATTCGAAGCCATGACCGATAAAGTTGATGGTGTGGTATCGGTAGAGTGGGGTGAGAACGATAGCCCAGAAGGAAAAAATAAAGGTTACACTCATTCGGTATTGATGACCTTCTTGGACGAGGCCGGCAGACAACATTACCTTCCTCACCGAGAGCATGAAGCATTGAAAGAAGTGTTTAGGCCGCTGCTCGAAGACATCATTGTTTTCGACTACCAAACCTAAGGTGTGTTGCCTTTTCCCGGTTAAGTTTTGTTAGAGAAAAATTCGTTTTAGTTGCAGCAAGGATTCTGTCGCCTAAGATTCTTCCCTCCAAGTATCAGACAGCAGGGGACCGTTCACTTCGGCGATAAGTACTGCAGTGGCGTTAGCCCAGTTTGCTGTTTAAAAAAAGCAATGAACGCACTGTCGCTGGAAAATTCGAGTTGATAAGCGACGTCATTGACTTGAAGCCCAGATGAGAGCATTTCTATCGACTTTTGAAGTCGCCAGCGTTGTCGCCAGTTTTGATAAGGCATGCCCGTTTCTTTGGCGAAAATTCGAGTAATGGTTTTACTGCTTGCCCCAATGGTTTGGCTTAGCGTGTTAAGTGGTGGGGCGATGGCATCGCCAATTTGCAAATGAGATAGCCAGGGCACGAGGCGTCTGTCTGTAGGCATAGGTAGAGACAAATGCTGTTCTTTTAAGCTTGCCAGCTCTTCAAAAAATAGAGCAACAGTATTAGCCGTTTGTTTGTCAGGAATATCCCAAGGCCAAAATGCCATTCGTTCTATCAAAGCAACGAATAGCGGGCTCACATCGAATACCTTAACTTGATGTTCGAGTTCAGGACTCACAGATTGATCGAAGTAAAGCGAGCGGTACGCCACAACGTTGTTCATTCTCGCACAGTGCTTGACTCCAGCAGGAATCCAAGCAGCTCGTGTAGGAGGGAGTATACATTGGGTGTTATCCAGCGTGATCGTCATGCAACCTTGCGGCGCAAACAATAACTGCGCTTTACCGTGTGAGTGCATACCTGAATCGTGCTTGCCCACCTCTGCCGCAATACCAATAACGCTTGCCTCTAGCTTGTCGGCATCGAAACGGGTGGTTTCATCAATGATCGCCATTTGTCCTAAATTCGATATTTATTGTTTTAATGTTGTTATAGGGACTATAGCAAATAACACTACACTGCGCGCACTTTGAATCAATTGAGGAATGATGTATGAAAACTTCTCCTTCTGTTGGGTTGATGGTTGCGTTAATGATGTTTCCGCAGATCGTTGAAACTATATATAGCCCAGCTTTGCCAGATATAGCCCAAGGCTTTTCGGTATCGATTAGCATGGCAAGTCAAACACTGTCGATATACTTCGTCGCATTTGCTGTTGGTGTCATTGTCTGGGGTGTGTTATCTGATTATCTAGGTCGCCGAGCGACGATGCTTTTAGGGTTAGCTGTATATGGTTTGGCGGCAATTGGAGCGCTGTTAGCCCCAAGCTTTGACGCATTGATGCTGTGCAGAGTCATTAGTGCATTTGGCGCTGCAGTTGGATCGGTAGTAAGCCAAACGATATTGCGAGACAGTTATCAAGGACCTGATTTGAGCCGAGTTTTCTCTTATATGGGAATCGGACTTTCGATTAGTCCTGTACTAGGTATGGGACTTGGCGGTTATCTGGTTGATTGGAATGGCTATCAGGCGGTGTTTTTTGCGCTGTGTTTATTGGCGTTAACTTTAGGTGCTGCGTGCTTTGTTAAGCTACCAGAGACCAAACCAAGCCAGTTATCGAAACTAAATCTTGGTTTTCTTGCTAAGAAATTATTTAGCGACATGGATATATGGTTTAGTGCTGGTTTGGTTGCATGCTTTAACGTTGCTTTGTTCAGTTACTATCTCCAAGGCCCGTTTATGTTTAAATCTTTGGGGCTCAGTTCTGTCGATTTTGGCCATAGTGGAATCGCTCTAGCGATAGGAACGTTTGCAGGTAGCATTGCCAACAAGCAATTAATAAAACTTGGTATAGAAAGTAACAAGCTAATTGTTATTGCTGTCGCCATATCTATGTGTGGAGCCATTGGAGTGCATACGCTATCAAGCAGCATAGTGTTTCTGCTACCCATGATTCTCGTTGTGATTGGCTTTGGAATTGGAATTCCAAATATTCTGAGTCGTGCACTTATTGGCTATAAAGACGCGGTTGGTAGTGCAGGGGCACTGTTTGGGTTGATGTACTATCTAATGATTGGGTTAGGCTTATTTGTCGCGGCTAAGGTGCAAAGCTTGGGTATGGTGTTGGTTGGCTTCACTAGTGTTATGGTGGTTTTACTCACCTTAAAGCTAGCTCGTCAACGCCTAGAGAGTAACGCCACAGTAAGTTAGGTTATGAGTTCCGTACTGCCATCTAGTGATTAGATGGCAGATATTTTTCGAGCAGCTCACGCATTTGGACAGTGGTTAAGATGCTATGTTTTCCGAGCGAGTTATCGAATGCGCTGTAGAGCATAGCTGTCGCCACATCAGTGGCATCAATTGGAATGAGGTTACGCAGTTTACCTATCATCAATGGGCGAATCGCTTTCATGATGACTTGTAATGCGAGCTCGTCGTTGCGGGGCTCATCTCTGATCCCACGCAGAGGACCGGGTCTGATGAAGACGGTATTTTCAAAATCCAAACGGGATATTGCATGTTCCATCTTCCCTTTGCACTTCAAATAGTGTGAAAGCGATTGAACCGATGCACCATAGCTGGAAACGACAACAATCTTTTTTACACCAAGCACTTTCATAGATTGAGCGACATCGCATACAAGCTCATAGTCGATCTTCTCTAAAGCGGCTTTCGAACCCGCTTTTTTCTTTGTTGTTCCCAAGCAAATAAAGCCAATTTCAGGAATAGGCTGCTCTTCATTCCATTCCAGTACGCGTAATTGATCATCTTGAATTGCGTCGAGCTTAGGATGAAAGAAAGGGAGGGGCTGGCGTACAAGTGCATACACCTTTGAAATAGGGTCATTCTCGAGCAATAGTTTTGTAAGCTCAGAACCGACGAGGCCGTTGCCTCCGGCAATGATTACCGTAGAGTTGTCACCAATAATGCTCATTCAAATGCCTTTTTAATCGCCAGAATTTGAAGATAGCTCAAATCTAACCGAAGTTTCTGTGATTTAGGATAAATGTTGCTTAGGAAATTCATTTTAGCCGTTACTTACTGTCACAACGAACTACAGAAACGCAATGACCTCGCGATGCGAGGTCATTTGGCTGGTTTAAACATCAGAGCTATGTGAGTGAAAGAGGGACTTTTTTCTGACTTTTGTTTGTTGATTGTTTAGTGCGTTTTGTACTTTTCGCTCTTTGATTAGCAAACATCGTGACTCCTTATCTCATCAAGAGACGTTACCGACATAGAAAGCGTCTAATGGTGAATCTAAACAAGCATCTTCTATGCCGTTTACAAGAAAGGTTTGAGAATGAATGAGTTATGATGGTATCTAAAACCTTAGTTGATAAATTTCATATTAGCCAAGTTATTTTGACACTCAGAATGACAAGCCAGGTGAGAACATAAACGAAATTCAGTGTGTTGAGCCTTGTTGTTCCTCTAGAGAACATCTTGGTTTCGCGTTAGACTCAAGCTATTCATAGAATAAGGAAGCACTATGAATCATCGGCTTATGTTGGTGAATAACGCCATAGTGTAGTGGCATAGTGCTTTGGCTCCATTTCTTACCGCATAAGTTAAATAGCATGTTAGATACCATTCACTCTGAAGTGATTCAGCACCGTATTGATCAAAAAACCAAACCAATAGGCGCGTTAGGCCAACTAGAGAAGCTTGCTCACCATTTAGCACTCATCCAAAGTCAGGGTAAACGTGATGCTGTCACAAATATTAGCCTGACGAAACCAACGATTCTGGTGTTTGCTGGAGATCATGGTATCGCTGAAGAAGGCGTGAGTATCGCGCCAAGCGCTGTCACTCAACAAATGGTTTATAACTTCCTTGCTGGTGGCGCGGCGATCAACTGTTTCTGTCGTAGTAACGATGTTGATATGTGGGTGGTTGATACTGGCATATTGTCACTAATACAAACAGATTCTTCTCGGCTAATTGAACAAAGGCTGGGGGAAGGAACCAGTAACTTTGCTCATCAATCAGCAATGTCACCAGAGACAGTACAGCGTGGCTTACAGCTTGGACAATCGGTCGCAGAACGCGTTATCGATTCTGGCTCAAACATTCTCATGTTTGGTGAAATGGGCATCGGCAACACGAGTAGTGCGTCAGCAATCATTTGTGCGTTAGGTGATATTAAGCCACAAGATGCGGTCGGCTTAGGTACGGGAATTAATCCACAGCAGTTAGCCAAAAAGGTCGATGTGGTTTCGAAAGGGGTTGAGCGATGTAAATCAGCCACGCCACAGCAAGTACTGGCTGAAGTGGGAGGGTTCGAGATCGTTCAGATGGTCGGTGCGTTCTTAGCGGCGGGTAAAAGACAAACCCCTGTGTTGGTGGATGGATTTATCGTCAGTGTGGCAGCTTATGTAGCAACGCTGATTGATCCTCAATGTCGCGATTACATGATTTTTGCTCATAAGTCTGAAGAAGCAGCGCATCAATTTGTTTTGAACAAGCTGGACGCTCAGCCGTTACTCGATTTGGGATTAAGGCTAGGCGAGGGAACCGGTGCTGTACTGGCCATGCCGTTACTTCGTGCCGCTGCCGAGTTTTACAACACCATGGCAAGCTTTGAAGATGCTGGAGTCACCGTCTAATGGTGCGTGCAATTCGGTATCAAGTCGAACTATTTTGGTTAGCGCTTGGCTTTTTCTCGCGTATTCCTATTCCAAAATCGACACCATACGATGAAGAACGCATGAATCGAAGTGGCCGCTATTTTGCTCTAGTGGGCGCGTTACTTGGTGGGCTATGTGCCGCCGTGTTCAGCTTAATGTCGTTATTTTTGCCCATGACCATCGCCATTCTGATAACGATGGTTTTTAGCTTGCTGCTTACCGGTGCATTTCATGAAGATGGCCTTACCGATATGGCGGACGGAATCGGTGGCGGCATGACCCCAGAGCGCCGTCTATCAATAATGAAAGACAGCCGCATTGGTACTTATGGTGCAGCAACACTTATCATGGCGTTGTTAGCGAAGTTTATTCTGTTGGTTAAACTGCATTCCTTAGCTCCGCTCGTATTGGTTCTTATCACCGCTTACACCTTAAGCCGTGCCGTTGCTGCTTCTTTGATTTTCGATATGCCTTATGTAAGCGATCTGGACACCAGTAAAAGCAAGCCACTTGCCAACAGACAAAGTAAAGGAGAACTCATTTTCCTGATCGTGACAGGCTGCTTGTCGCTAATATGGTTGCCAGCCTTTGCAGGCCTAATTTTGCTGGCGATACTGACTGTATTTCGCTTTGGCTTTAAGCGTTGGTTGATGGCGCGTATTGGAGGCTTTACTGGAGATTGTTTAGGCGCAGCTCAGCAGCTAAGTGAGCTACTTATCTACCTTGTTTTGCTGGCATTATTCTTTAATTACTACATCTAAACGATCAGTAAACCAGACTGATTTAGGTAAAAGGACCTCACATGACCATTCAATTAGTGCTTGGTGGTGCTCGCTCTGGCAAATCAAGCCATGCAGAGCAAAGTGCGACGTCACTAGCGAACAAGAAAAGCGGACGCCTGCATTATGTTGCGACAGCCCAGCCATTTGATGAAGAAATGCGATCTCGAATCGAACATCATAAGCAGAGTAGAGGCACTGGCTGGATAGAGCATGAATGTCCGACAGAGCTTGCCAACCTAATTGCTACTTTTGGTAAAGACGATGTGGTGTTGATTGACTGCCTAACGCTTTGGCTCAATAACATCATTTTTGCGAACGGAACTTCAACGCCAAGCGATGAAGACATTAAGTCTCAGGTAAGCGGCCTAGTGACTTCCCTTGAATCATCGGACGCAAGCATACTGTTAGTGTCTAATGAAGTCGGGCTGGGCGTGGTTCCTATGGGGGAAGTGTCACGCTTGTTTGTTGATCATGCTGGTTGGATGAACCAAGCGCTCGCAAGAGCGGCGCACAAAGTGGAATTTGTTGCAGCTGGCTTGCCTCTGGTGATGAAGGGTGACAAATGAAGCCAATCAACATCTATTTATTAAGACACGGAAAAACGCTAGGTGAACCCGCACTCAATGGTCGCACCGATGTATGTGTAGACCCTGACGTGCAAGCCAATATTGCTAAAGCGTGGCTTGAACTAGGATTACCATGCCATCACATCATCTCGTCTCCCTTGAAGCGTTGCCGCGAATTGGCTGAGCTGATTTGTCAGCAAGACTCTTCTCAGCGAGTTTCGATTAACGAACAATTTCAAGAGATGGACTTTGGCGAGTTTGATGGTGTGAGCTTTAACAAGCTTGAAGATCGCTGGGAAGAACTCGAGCAGTTTTGGCAAAATCCAGCTGGCTGTTCATTTAAGGGGAGTGAGTCATTAGCGAGCTTCAACCAACGCGTTTCACGGGCGTGGCAGGCTCTAATCGAGAATCAGGAGTCGGACTGTTTAGTGATTGCTCATGGTGGAACGATCAGAATGATTTTGGCTCATATACTCAACCTAGATTGGAAAAACCCTCGATTATATTCGACATTAAATATTAGAAACCAATCAGTTACCCATATTCAGATTATAAAATCTGAGCAGATTCACCCGCGTATTCAATCGATCGGAGAACTGCTCAATTTACAAAAGGACGCGCTATGACAACGCCAAGTTGGAACCTTACTATTGCCTACAGCAGTTTGAACGACCCAAAGATTTCACAAGACATTGCGCTTATTGAGCAGTGCATTGAAGTACTCCATCTGCATGTTGATAAACGCCAAACCGTACTGGCAATGCAAAATGCGATTCAGACTTCGGAAGCGGCAGGGACACTGCTAGCGACCATCAATACTTTTGCAACGTGTCATGCTTCAGTAAACGCAACTGACGAAGCTGCCAAAGCGATGGTGGGTAAAATTGCTAAGCTAAACTCTCTGCTTGCTCAAGCTTTCACTCCATACGAGAACGTATTGGCTCACGCCGAAGAAAGCTTTATTGCAGAGGTGCTAGACCATGACAGCGGTGATGTTGCTGGGCAAGGCTTTCAATTGGCCTGTTTAAGGAAAGAAGCTGAGACCCAGTTGTCGATAGAAGAAGAGCAATTGCTCTCTGCCATGCAGGTGGATGGCCGTGATGCTTGGGGTAGGTTGTATGATAACTTGACGGGTTCACTGCAAGTGACGCTCGAACATGACGACGGCAGCACTGAAACGATGGGTTTTTCCCAAGCAGCAAGTCTTCTTTATGGCGCTGATTTCGATAAACAAAAGCCGGCTTGGAAAGCGATTCAAAAGGCTATGGAGACTCATCAAGAAAGCTTTGCCGCGATTCTTAATGCTCTATCGGGCTGGCGTCATACCGAATATCAAAAGCGATCATCAGTGAAAAACGTTCACTTTATGGATCCAACTTTACATCAAAGTCGGATCTCCAGTGAGACCTTGGACGCAATGATGTCGGTGGCCAAAGAAAACCGTTCAACAGGCCAAAAAGCAGGCAACCTGATGGCGAAAGTTCATGGTCAAAAGACCATGGCCCCATGGAATCATATGGCTGCGATGCCAGTTTTAGGCAGTGCCGAAGCCAAGGTGTATTCGTTCGAAGAGGCGATAGACGTAATTAGAACGGCATTTGCTGAGGTCAGCCCTGAGATGGCGGATTTTGTCGACTTGATGGTTGAAAATGGTTGGATTGATGCTGCCCCAAGTGACAATCGTCGACTCGGCGCTTACTGTACGAAATTCGCTGCGACGCGTTCTCCACTAGTGTTTATGACATGGGGAGGAAGCCGATCAGACTTGATGACTCTGGCTCATGAGCTTGGCCATGCTTTCCATAACTGGATCATGCGGGATATGCCGCTTTGTCAAACTCGCTACCCGATGACGCTAGCTGAAACGGCTTCTATCTTTGCAGAGAATATTGTGCGTGATAGCTTGCTTAAACAGGCCCAAAGCCGCGAAGAAAAATTAGAAATGCTGTGGGAAGAGCTTTCGACGTGTTACGCGTTGATGGTGAATATTCCGGTTCGCTTCGAGTTCGAAAAGGCGTTTTATGAGCGTAGAATTGAAGGTGAGCAAACAGCAGAGCAGCTATGCGAACTAATGAGTGCTCATTGGAAAGAATGGTATGGCGACTCAATGGAAGAAGCCGATCGCTACTTCTGGGCAAGCAAACTGCACTTTAGTATTTCGGAAGTGAGTTTCTACAACTATCCGTATCTATTCGGCTACTTGTTCAGCAAAGGAGTCTATGCACAGCGCGATAGCAAAGGCGACAGCTTTTACAAAGATTACGTTGCTCTGCTGCGTGATACAGGGTGCATGATGGCAGAGGAAGTGGTTGAAAAACATCTGGGTATGGACTTAACCCAAGCGGATTTCTGGCAGCAAAGTATTGATATGGTCAAAGAGAAAATAGATCAGTTCGAATCCCTTCTAGATCAAAAGTAACACCCTACAAAATATGGTAAAATCCCTTTAAATTATTACCTTATAGAAAAAGTTATCACCGAGCAGCAATGCTCGGTTTGTTTTTTGTTCAGTGGCGTATTCATGGCAATGATTTTTGCGATTCCTGTCAATAAGTGGGATCGCAGCTACATAAATTGCCAGTACAATTCATTAACATACCGCTGTGCAATAAAGGAGTAGCGCATGACGAAATCTCTCTTTCGCCAATCTTTTCTTTTAGACAGCTTAGATTTACAACAAGATATGCCAGCGGGTGAGTTAACCCTCCCTAGTGGCCTATCATTGAAGGTACACCAACGTGGTGTACTTGAAATTATTCCGGCTCAGCAGTCCGATGAAAGCAAAAACATCATCATTTCATGTGGTATCCACGGTGATGAAACCGCTCCAATGGAGTTGGTCGATAAAATCGTCGACGACGTTTTATCCGGTTTTCAAACCATTGAGCATCGCTGCTTATTTATCATCGCTCACCCAGAAGCGACCAATCAACATACGCGTTTTATCGAAGAGAACCTAAATCGATTGTTCGACGATAAAGCCAGAGAATCTAATAAAGAAGTCGCTATTGCTGACAACCTAAAGTTGTTGGTTACTGACTTCTACCAAGGTACAAGCGAAGAGAGCCGTTGGCACTTAGATCTTCACTGTGCGATTCGATTATCAAAGCATTATTCGTTTGCGGTTAGCCCTAAAACCCGACATCCAGTTCGCAGTAAAGAGCTGTTTGAATTTATAGAAAGTGGCCACGTTGAAGCGGTGCTGTTATCTAACGCGCCATCAAGTACTTTCAGCTGGTATAGCGCTGAAAACTTTGCCGCGCAGGCTCTGACAATGGAACTTGGCCGTGTCGCACGCATTGGTGAAAATGAACTCGATAAGCTAGTCGCATTTGACCTGTCCCTACGTGATCTAATTGGTGATACCAAAGCAGAACACCTGCCGAAGAAAGCAATCATGTACCGAGTAAGCAGAACGGTCGTGCGCTTACACGAAGATTTTGATTTCTTATTCTCAGATGATGTAGAGAACTTCACGGTATTTAAGCATGGTGAAGTTTTTGGCCACGATGGTGATAAACCACTAATGGCGAAAAATGAAGACGAAGCCATTGTGTTCCCGAATCGCCATGTTGCGATAGGGCAGCGAGCTGCTTTGATGGTCTGTGAAGTTGCGATTCGCTACGAAGATGGGCAAGTTGTCTACGATTAGTCTCAACTGAGTGGTTTTTAATAGCTTATTTAATGGCTTAACGTTATGGTTAAGCCATTATTGTATCTGGCGCTTGTGTACAGCACAGATTGGTTGAACCATCGACTATATTGGATCATGGATTTTTCTCAGCTTCTTCACCAAAAGCATCAGCGCTGGATGCGCTACGCATTCATCCTTCTATTCGCACTCTTTGTCACCAGTGCGGCTTACCTTATGGTTGGTGAGCTATTCATTTCTCCATTTGGTGATCTTAGCCAACTCGAGTTACAGCTTCTTTCTCAATTACGTTTACCTAGATTATTAGCCGCAATTGCTATTGGTGCTTCGTTAGCGGTATCCGGCGCTGTACTGCAAGTGTTGTTGGGCAACGTACTTGCCGAGCCGGGTGTGCTGGGTATTTCAGGCGGTGCCAGCTTAGGTATGGTCATCGTGCTGTTCATGTTCCCTGCATTGGCATCGCCTCAAGCATTTATGCTGGCAGCGGTGTTGGGCGCGCTGTTGTTTACCTTGATATTGGTTGGCATGGCTCGGGCGATGAAGTTAACAACCGCAAGGCTATTACTTGTTGGCGTTGCGTTGGGCATTATGTCTGGTGCCGTGGTGACTTGGGCTTTTTACTTCAGCGATGACCTTAGCCTACGTCAATTGATGTATTGGCTGATGGGCAGCATCGGAGGGTTAAGCTGGTACCAACACCTAGTGACTATTGTGATGCTACCTGTGGTGGTGTGGCTATGCTTTCAAGGGGCAGCGCTCGATAAACTCATGATGGGAGAGACTCACGCGAAGCAGCTGGGTGTCGATGTTGATGCCATTCGCTGGAAGTTAATTGTCGCTGTCTCAGTCTTAGTAGGCGGTGCTGTAGCGTTGGGTGGTGTGATTGGTTTTGTTGGGCTGGTGGTTCCGCATTTACTTCGGTTAGCGTTTGGTACCGAGAATAAATACCTATTACCGATCTCTGCCGTGAGTGGGGCGCTGTTACTTGTCTTTGCCGATATTATTGCTCGGCTTGCGCTGGACTCGGCGGAGTTACCACTTGGGGTTGTCACCACCACGATTGGTGCACCTATCTTTATCTGGATGTTAGTGAAGAATCATGATTCGCGTTAATTCACTCAATGTTGGCTCGCGGTTACTGCCTCTGTCGTTTCAGTGCGAGGCGGGGCAGGTGATGCACATCATAGGCCCTAACGGTAGCGGGAAAAGCACGCTATTAAATGCACTGTCCGGTGTTCAGGATTTTTTAGGTGATGTGAGTCTTGATGAGTTAGACGTCGCCAAAACCCCACTCGCAACACTAGCACTTCATCGTTCTTACTTGAGCCAAAGCGATAGGCCTGCATTTAACATCGAAGTATTTCAGTATTTGGCCCTGTCTATCCCGAGCTGTTGCTCCATTGAAGATGCCGAAGTTCAAGGCGTGATCCGACAACTGACCGAACTGCTAGAAATTGAAGATAAGCTGCATCGTTCAATCCATCATTTATCTGGCGGAGAATGGCAGAGAGTCAGGCTAGCGGCGATCTGCTTGCAGGTCTGGCCTACGATTAACCCTTACGCGAAAGTACTGTTGCTAGATGAGCCCGGCGCGCCTTTGGATATTGGGCAGGAAACGCTGCTTTATAAGTTGATTGATGAGGTCGCGAGATTAGGGCTATGTGTCATTATGGCAAACCACGATCTCAATCGAACCTTGCGCCATGCCGACACTGCGATGCTGCTTAATGATGGGGTGTTACAAAAGGTGGGGCCTGTCAACGAAGTACTGACCCCAACGCTGCTTTCTGAAGTGTATCGAACAGAAGTGCAAAAAGTCGATATTAATGGCAAGCCATATCTGATTTTTGAGTAGGTTGGTGATGCCCTAAACCTTGTTAAAGCAATCACTCATTAATAAATTATTTATCTAGTTTCTAATTATTTTTCGTTATCTTAGATAGCTCTACTGACTTGATGTTTATCATGGATGAAATTCCGTTTGAAAAATAAGCTATTTATTTTAGTTCATATTTTATCAAACAATCATCAAAACTGTGCACGCTCACACTTGTCATAAAATTTTTGGGCTTTAATATCAATTAGTTAGCTATTCAAAAAATAAATAATTGGTTTGGAAAGCGTGCATAGGCACTATTCAAAAGTTAGCAATCTCCACAAACAATGGATCTATGAATGGGAACTTACCATAACGACCAACCGATACAGGGTGGACTCAATGACCCTGACTTACTAAATAGACTTGATTTTGCTAACCACCTAGCAAACGTACTTCTATTAAATCATGATGATGATTGTCTAACTGTATCTTTGGAAGGGGAATGGGGGTATGGCAAGACATCAGTAATAAACCTTGTCAAAGGAGCTTTAAATGAAAAAGAAGCTGCTCCTATCATCATTGAGTATAACCCTTGGCTGGCTGGTAAGCCTGAGTCGTTAATTCAAGATTTCTTACTACAATTTTCATCTCAACTTAATATTAAAGATAACTCTGAGGTGGCACTAAAAGCTTCTAAGGAGCTGATTGCATACTCTAGTCTTTTTAGTGTCGCAAAGCTTGTCCCTGGAGCAGAGCCATGGGCATCAATCGTTGAAAAAGTATTCTCTAAGTTTGGAAGTTCAACTAAGAAGATTGCAGAATTAAAAAAACTTGACCTTTTAGGAAGAAAGAAAAAGGTTGTTTCTGCTATTGAAAAGATCAAAACCCCGATAATCGTAGTCATTGACGATATTGATAGGCTAACCCCATCCGAAACATTTCAAGTTTTGCGCCTCGTAAAGGCTGTAGCAGATTTTTCTGGAACGTCGTTTCTATTAGCTTTTGACTCAAGCTACCTTGTCTCCGTTTTGGACAAGAATGACATCGTTAATGCTTCGGAATATATCAATAAGGTAATACAGCTCAGAGTGCCCCTTCCTGTAATTTCTGAAAGAGGGATGAATGAGCTTGCCAATGTCGAGCTGGATAATCTAAGCGACAAAAATTTAACAGATAGATTTGAAAGTGACCAAGAGAGATTAAGCTGGATTTATCATCATTACTTCAAGCATTTAATTAAGAACCCTAGGGAATTAAAAAGGTTTTTCAACCACTTGAGGTTTGTATTGGAGCAGGTTGAAGGCCAAGTGTGTTTTTCTGATCTTTTTTCGTTATCAATAATTGCTACAAAAGCCAATGCGATATACGAACATGTCAAGAAGACGCCAGAAGCTTATATCGGAAAAAGGTTTTCAAATGACGGCCTTATGATGGACAAGCCTGAAGAAGTGGTAAAATCATTTAATGAAGATCGGAGTCAAATTTTAAAAGCATTCAGTGAAAGGGAGCGTAAGCTATTAGAGGGGCTTCTGGGAGATATTTTTCCACTTATAGACTCTGGTGGTTATTCACATTATGGTGTTTCGGATGCTGATGCTGCTGGCAGGGTTTCAGCTCCGCAAAGGCTTCATGTTGCGTTTCATTATAAAACTCCAACGGGGTATTTTTCGGATCAAGAGATTCTCGATTTTATTGATGGAAACATTGATAGAGATGAGTTTCTTAGTCGAGCGGCTTCTGAAGATGCCGATGATCGATTCTTTGAAATGATGACGTGTTATGCAAAAGAGTGCAAGGGCAATAGTTTTGATATATTGATTAGCATTTATGATGCATTTCTCAACTCTGAAAAGCTAATATCGTCTCTAGAAAGTAATCATGGTTTTATGTCTAAGGATCTTTATCGCCAGATGAATTGGCTTACAAATAAGGTGATCTCTGAAAGTGACGATAAATATACACTGATAAAAAATCTTGTTGGAAGAGAAGAAAGTGCTCCTTTGGCTGCTGACGTTCTGTACAAAGTTCGAGCTCAAATTTACAGAGAAAGCTATGATGAACCATGGGTCTCTGAAGAACAGCTGAATGAGCTTGAGGTTGACTATCAAAAGATGGCTATTAAATCCCTTTCCGATAGGACGCATATTAACAATCATCTTGAATCACGCATTTTCTATGAGTTAAAAAGATCCTCAAAAGATAAAACATCTGAATTTATGGATGCCATCATGAGTGGTGAGAATGGCATAATTAGAGTGGCTGAAATAATTGGTAACTCTGGCAGTGACTCTATCAATGGCCCTTATGTTCAGATTGATGAACAAACTTTTGGTGATGTTATTGATTTAGAAAAGCTTAGAGATCAAGCTGGAAAAATAGATGTTACAAATCAACCTATCCACATCCAAGCAGTACTTAAAAGTATCCTAGATGGGAAAAAGTACTATTTGAGAGATGGGGAGTTAGGAGAGCGATGGTAATTATTATTGCTAACAAGCACATGTCGTCTGGCTGGTTTTCTGCCGCGCTCCAAACCAGCCGAAAATATGGGCGTTAGCATGACTTTTCCTAGTGCTTACTAGCCTAAATAGCGCAACCATCAGACGGGGCTTTAGTATCTTTACTTGATCATTTCCTTAAATACTTGTTAATCCGTCAGGCATAAAAAAGCGTACACACCAATACAGTATGTACGCTCTATTTATATCTACTGCGGTTACTTATTTAGTCAGTGGCGCGAGGTCTGCAGGGCGGTAGTAAACCGACTTAAGAACTTTACCCTGACGAATCGTTTTGCCTTCAGATACAAAATCTTCTGCACATTTAGCGATAATGTAGTCACCTTTTTGTACAGCCATCAGCTTAATGCCTTGTTTAGCGTAGTGCGCTTCGGTGTCTGCGTATTCGCTTTCGTTGCGGCACACTTTACTCATGTTGCTTGAGTGAACTTCGTCCCAACAAGGAATGAAGTCGATACCACGGTTTACAGACACGTTAAGCAGCAAGTCGATGAGGTAGCTGATTGCTAGATTGTCTTCAACTTTCGCGTCACCTAAGTGAACTAAGCGACCCATCAAAACATACACGCTGTCGACGATAGCATCTGCTTGCTCGGTTTTGGTGTCTGCCTCTGCAAGTTCTGTCAGCTCTTCAATGGCTAGAGAAGTGTGCAGAGTATCGGCTTTTGCATCTAGGCTGGCTACGTCTGCTACTGGCAGGTCGAAAGTGCTACGGAATTCAGTGATATCACGGTACAGGTGATCGAAGATTTCTTGAGTTAGCTTGGATAAGTGCATTTGCTTAGTCCGTCAATTCTGTTTTTAGCGATAATTCGCACGATGACGCAATAGTAACAAAGCAAAGGGAGAGTCGCTATCGGCATACCAGTGTTTTACAGCAGTATGCCGATAATTTGTGCTGCGGTTAACGGCCTCGACCATCGACCATTACCACGATGGTTTTGGTCATGATGCTGAGGTCCATTGCAATCCAAGAACGCACAGAAGAAAGTGAAAGGGCGTAACTGTGGTCGAAGCCCACTTTACGGCGTACATCATCGATACAGGTGTCATATCCTTGGTTAACCTGTGCTAAGCCAGTGATGCCCGGCATTACACCATACGTTCTATCAGCGAAGAATGGGATGGCATTTTCGAGCTTATTGTAAAAGCTTGGGCGCTCTGGGCGCGGGCCTATTAGCGACATTTCACCTTTCACAACGTTAAACAGTTGAGGGATTTCATCCAATCGAGTTTTACGTAAGAAGCGTCCTACTGGAGTAATTCGAGGATCATCTTCTGTTGCCCACACGGCGCCAGAACGAGCTTCGGCATCTTGATACATGGTGCGAAACTTAATGATTTCGAAGAACATCATTTTTTCCGGTGTTGATTTGCCCACTCGCAACTGTTTATAGAAGATTGGGCCACGTGAGTTTACTTTGATGGCTAACGCTACCAGCGGCATGATTGGAGATAGAATCAGTAAACCAAAGCAGGCTGCTGTTAAATCAAATAAGCGTTTACCACACCAGATTGAAGCACGGGTTGATTTGTTAGTAGTCATAGCATTCTCCTTAACGATTTACTCGCGTCCAGCGACCAGATTCAAGACCCAATAAGTAGCGTAACCCGCCAATGAAATTGGCGTAGTGTCCAGCGACTAGGTAGGTGATAAGTCGACAAATCTTGTAATTGAAAATGTGAGGAAATAAAAAGCCTAGCATTGCCAACGCATAAATCACGATTTGAGCGACTAGGGCTGCGAAAAATAGCGGATTATCCATCAGTACGACTGAGCCCACTAAGCAGATAATCATTAGGTAAGGCATCATTAGACGAAGCCCTTTACCTGAAATAAATGCGAACGCCACACCCTTGTATTTGGGACTAAACAAACTGGCTAATCGTATCGCTTGCTGCATGTTACCAGCAGATATGCGTAGGCGTCGCTTGAAGTCGCTGCTTTCATTGGTTGCTTCAAGTTCGATAGCCATCATTCGACTTTCGTAAGCGGCTTGGTAGCCTTGTTTAACGATTTCCATTGGTAGAATAAAGTCGTCATTGATGGTGTTGGTTGGCAGCGGAGCAAAAAGGTGAGTTCGGAAGAAGTATAGTGCGCCATGAGCCCCAAGGGTTGAGCCTAGCGATGCTTCATTTTGCTTAAGTTGGCTTTGATAATGCCAATACTTAGCTTCCCCCGCATTATTCGATTCCAGTAAATGATAACGGCTGTTTACCACGCCGACTTTCGGGTTTCTAAAGTTTTGCTCTGCGATAAGAAGTGCATCAATTGAGATCAGCGCTGAAACATCGCTCAGTGCGGTAATATCGCTCGATACCGATAGCATAACGTGATTGATCATCGCGACTTTGCCACGATTTTCCGCGAAATCTAGCACTTCAAAATGGGTGTCGCAGCAAATCGCTTCTTGGATTGTGTCTTGTGCAATTTCAACCGTTTTATCGGTACAACCATCGCATGCAATGATGATTTTTAGCTGGCTGCGAGGGTAGTCTAAGCTGGCTAAGTTGCGAATTTTGTCGCTGATCCAACGTTCTTCATTATATGCAGGGACAACAATGGTAATGGAAGGACGCACGCGGTCGGCTCGAATATCACGATACCCTCTCAATACGTTTTTACAAGGCGTGATAGGGTGAGTTCTTGAATACCATTTCAGAAGCAGTGGATAGCCAACATGATGGTAGATAATCAGCAAGCCACTCACGACACAGACCATAATCAACATTAGTTCAATCATGCTAATACCTCCGTTGCCAATTGCTCATAAGCTTTAACCATTTGGCGTACATCATTGTTGTTCAATACAAACTGCCTTGGGCTGACATTGCTCGGTTTGTTCATGCTGTTAGCGATAGCTCTTGCAATCGCAACAATGTTTTCTGGCTGCATGACGCTGCCCGTTTGAGGACAAAGCGTTTCACTGGAAGCACCAACATCGGTTACGACAGCACGAATGCCACAAGCTTGTGCTTCGAGTGGTGACAAGGGAAAGCCTTCTGAGCGGGAAGGCATACAAAACAGATCGAGTGATTGATAAAAGCGTGGCATTTCGCTCACTAAGCCAAGGAAAGTTACTTGTTCTTGAAGCCCTAAGTGTTGCACAAGTTGTTCTAACTTGGCGCGCTGGCTACCGTCACCGGCGACGACTAAATGGTACGAATCAGGTAATAGGGACATGGCTTTAATCGCAAGGTCATGGCCTTTCACAACTTCTAAACGGCCTGCGGTTCCGATTATGGTTTTGTCGATAGTAATCCCTAGTTTTTGCCTTGCAAGAATTTGGCTACCGGTCGTGAACTTTTCGCAGTCGATACCATTTTTAATCGTGACGGTATTTTCGTAACCGAAATGGCGTTTAAGGGTAAGTTCCACTTTGTCTGCATCGGCCACTAGCGTTGGTTTGGCTATACGTAATGCGAGCGCTTGAAGGTTTCTGTGTTTTTGATTATTGAGATGCCACACATCGTGCTCGGTATGGATACGTACAGGCACACGAGAAAGACGCGCAGCATACCCACCATAAAGTAGGGGGCCAATATGGTGGGTATGTACGACGTCTGGTTTGATTAAGGAAAACAATTTGCTCAGTGCAAGCACCGTTTGAAAGTGAATTCCTGGTTTCTTGTCGACAAAGATGATTTGCTTGGAAAACTCAGCGAGACGGGGCCAATTCTCGATAGCATCTTTTTTGTTGCCTTCCAAACTAATGATCAGCACTTTGTCGGCGGGATTTGCAAATGTAAGTAGATCCAGAGCAAGGCTTTCTAATCCACCGGGTGCCAAATGTTGAACGACGTGTACCACGTTTCTGCTTGCTTTTAAGCTTCTATTGATTGTGTTCATAATCGTTCCTTTTTGACGTTAGCCCGCAACGGGTGTTGCTCTGAATATTTCCATCTAAGCTGTACTAAGCATTGAGCGTGCCAAGTTTTATTTCGTTTAAATACAGGTGCTTACGAATGCTTTGGGTGGATTTTCCAAATTGAGAATCGATATGAATGACATAATGAAGCTTGAAAGTTAGCGCTTCTAAAAATTGCTGTATTCAGAGTTAGAGGTGCGTAAAGATTAAAAATCGTATCGCTCAAAAAACGAAAGAGTTGGCGAGTAATACAAGCGCCACTTGGTTATATACACAAAACGCAGCCTAAAATGGCTGCGTTATCTTTAGAGACTAGGTTTGCTATTTTGGCTCACACTTAACGGTGAACGTTGGGGATGACGGTAATTACCGGTGCGTTTAGGATTGATTCTAGTTGGTCTTTGCGTCGCACTGAGGTATCAAACAGTTCAACGACGATCGCTAAGCCAACGCCAAGGCCAATCCCCGCGAATAAGCCTGCAATGACAAATACGATTGGCGGGAAGTTGGAAGGGACACTAGGCGTATAAGGTAAATCAATAATTTTGACTCGTTTGTTTTGCTCGAACACACCTAATGAACCCGTGAGCTGCGCCATTTCATAGCGTTCGGTCAGTTCATCATAGAGTTGACGTTTAATCTTTACTTCACGCTGTAGACGGTACATTTGTTTTGCGTTGTTACCAAAGTTGTTCGCCTTTTGCTCTAAATCAGTAATCATTTCTCGCAGGCTTTTCGTCTCTTCGGTGAGCGATTCATACTTACCGCGCACTAATTGTAAGCTGTGCAGCTGAGTGACTAACAGTGGCTGGACTTCAGTAATATCCCCAAGAGTGTTGCTGCTGGCGATGTCCCAAAGTTGGTCGGAGTTGAGGCTAGGTTGCTCGACTTTGATAAGCTCTGCACGTTCTGACTCTAGGCGGCTTAACTCGCGTTTTTTCGCTTGAACAGCACTATGAGTGTCGGTGTATTTGGCGCGCAGCAATGTAAGTTCACTGCGAATGTCGATGATCTGTTCTTCTATTTTACCGACCACAGGGTTGGTGCGTGACAATTGTTGGTCCAAGCTGCCGAGACTCTTCTCAACCCCTGCTAATTCCGCTTCTTTTTCCGCTAAAGTTTGCTTCAAAGACGCAAGTCGGTTAAGGCTTTGTGCTTGAATTTCAGGGGTAACGGTGGCATTCGCGTTCGTGTATTCTGCCAAAGCGTTTTCAGCTGCGCTTAACTCCGCTTTTCTTTTATCAATATGAAAGGCCAAAAACTCACTTGAATCTTGGATGGATGAGCGCTCTGGCGCTAACAGTTGTTCGACGAAATGATTGCTGACTGATTGGAGCAGCGCTTGCATGCCCTGAGGGTCTTGGGATTCTAACTGTATCTTAATGAAATCTTTTCCAAGTTGAGTCACAGTTAAGCTCTGAGAGATTTCTTGAATGATGGTGTCTCGCTCGGCATCTGGCATTTGGTCGTTGATGAGGTTTAGCTCAATAGCAACTGAATACAGCACGTGGCGGCTTTTTAGCAGCGTGCTTAATGCGTTAATCCGATCCTTCAACATTGTCGAGACAGCAATATCTTCAAGAAATGGATTCATTTTGGCCGTTTCTTGAATCAACATACTGGTGTGTGAGTGATAGGTAGTCGGTGCCAGCTTTGCAATACCAAACCCAATAAAAGGTAAAACCAGAATCGGCATGCAAATCAGGTAACGCCTGCGCCATGCACCGGCAAGGATGATCACTAATCTCGACTTAAGCTCATTCATAGTAGCTCCAACATCCAATTGACAAACTCGCTGCGTGAATCCCAGCTGTGCTGAGTAACGATGCCTTTAGGTAGGCGAGGCTGATAGCGTGCATGCTTAAGGGCTGCCGTCATCTCCTCTGCGCCATCAACCACATGTACGTAGCGCTTAAATGGAGCCAGAGCAGGGAACTGTGTTGATACGATAGGTGTTTCCGCAGCAAGGTACTCCATCAACTTAAGCGGGCTACAGGCTTCGATTTGGCGATTAGATTTAAACGGAAGTAAGCTGACATCCCAGTGCTGACTGTAACCTGGCAACTCGTGGTGAGGTTTAGGGCCTAAGTAGTGCACGTTAGTGGCCGTTGGTAATTGGCTTTTCGACAGTTCTTGAGGACCAATGAACACGAAATTCCATTCTGGATTTTGTTCAACCACTGCGTGCAGCATCTCATAGTCCAACCATTCGGAGAGGCTTCCATAAAAGCCTGCTGTTGGGCGGCCATTGTTGGGTAGATCGTGTGCTCTTAACGCAGGAGAGGAGAACAACTCCGTATCAACACCATGTGGTAGTAATTGGGTTTTGGCTGCAGGGAACTTGCGACAGATTTCTTCACTGGCGCCAAAGATGAGATCGGCTTTCTCTACTAGGTTTGCCTCATGTTTAGCAACAATGTGATGATCGACACCTGCTAAAGCTTCAAAGTCATCCCCGCAATAGTAGACCACAGCGGATTCTCCTAAATGGCCACACAAATCAGCTGCAGTTGGCAGTGAGCACCATAATATAGGCTGGCGTAGCTGTGCTTTTCTAATTACAGGTAACAGCTGACGAAGCATGAGTTCTTTGGCGACTTGGCGTGCGAATGCGCTGTCAGGCGCTGGGATAGTTTTTAGATCCACAATGGTCATGTTGTGATTCGCGTTGGTAGTGCCGGTTCGACCAAATCCGCTTTTTTGTTTGCCCAATAGCTTGTTGAATGCGCGTTTGATATCACCACTGTTGAGTTTTGGCTGTCTAAGCCCAATCGAATTGACCCAGACAATTTTACGCTGCGAAGCTAAGCGTTTTACTAAATGTTGGGTGCTTGACGGAAGCCCGCCAAAGTCTTCGCCAAATACGATTAAATCATGCATGACTAAACCCTCCATTTGCGCGTGGCTTAACGGTCGATACGACTTTCGCTGGATTACCCGCAGCGATGACATAAGGGGGGAGGTCTTTGGTGACAACGCTGCCAGCCGCGACGACTGTACCTTCACCAATAGTGACGCCTTGGCGAACAGTAACGTTAGTACCTAGCCAGACATCGCGTTTAAGAACAATATCACCGACTTGGCTTTCGTCGTCACCTTCGCCCATCGCTCGGCGTCTTGCATCGAGTGGGTGGCCAGAGTAGCCGAATAAGAAAGCGCGGCCTGCGATACGAACATTATCTTCAATTGTCACTTTACGACCGACAGCAATCGTCGTTTGCCAGCCGATATCTATGTTGTTGCCAAGCGTTAGTGTTGGGTTGTCACTCATAGGGCGGCCGCTAAAAGTCGTATGTCCAGATATTCTGCAGTCATTTCCAAGGTTGATTTCTACAGGACCGGAAACGTAAGGCACACCGCCATATAAGTAGAGACGCTTACCGCAGCGATTCACTCGACCTTTAAAAGCCGGTGTGGAGTAGAGCGTTCTCACTGGAGCGTGCCATAGTGCTAAAGCGAGAGAGTGCAGTGAGTAGAGACACTTGTTGTAAAACGTTGGTGTTGGGATTTCAAACTGACGAATCTTTTTGAGTGTCAGAAATATATTCCTATAGCTTGGGTTTGGATGATGTTGTAACCAAACTTTCAGTTCATTTGCACGACTAGCCATAATTACCACCTTTCGGTTCTGTTACTGTTGTTATGGATAGCTATTACACAGACTGTGCCAAAATATAAAACATTAAAAATCAGTTGGTTAGGTGTTGGTTTTTAGATTTAAGCCGTTGAGTGTCAAATTGAGAATAAATTTGCATGAGGCTTAATTTCAATTTGACCACCGAATTGCAAAGCCGTTGAGCGAATTGAAATAGTAAATACGTGAACTGAAATTGGAAGAAGTGGGGATAGCTGTAAGTCTAAGGGGCTTGTGGAAGTAAAAAGCCCGCTGCAATACATAGCAGCGGGCCAGGGTGGTTATTGCTTTAAGCTGTAGCTAGGCCACACGTTCGGTCAGCATTGATTTAAGTGGCGATAGCCCTCGCCACCAAGGCGTTTGTGGCCTAACAGGCTCTGTGGTCATCTTCTGGTACAAGTGCTCGATTCTGCGCGTGGTATGAGCGGTGGTGTAGTGGGTGAGCACGTGGGCCTTCGCTCTTACCGCAATCGCTTTGGAAAATGTTGGGTTCTGAATAATTGCTCGCATTGCTTTGACCATTGGGCCAATACCGGCGTTTTTGTACAGCAAGCCGTTTTTCTTGTGTTTGATAATTTCTGGGATACTTCCTTCGCAAGGAGCGACAATGGCAAGCTCAGCCAATGATGCATAAGCGAGATCTTTGGCATAAGGCGCATGTCGAACACCAGAAATGTACGCATTTGCACATTGTAACCAACGATGGGTATTGTGTTGGTTACCGACAAAATGCACATGTTCAGAAAGGTGCATGTGTTCGGCCATGAGTTCTAATTGACGGCGAGCCGGACCATCACCCAAGACCAACAAATGAACATGTGGGTATTCAAGCGTTAAGTGCCTCAATGCAGACAGCACTCGGTCAACACCGCGCGTATGATTTAACGAACCTGATGTGGCAAATAGAAAGCTTTTCATCGGGATACCCAAGTGTCCTTTGGCATCGATCGGAGCATGCTGGTTTAAACGATGAACGTTGATACCACTAGGAACAACACACAATCTCTGTAGTGGGTAGCAGTCGGCCATGAGTGCTCTCGCAATCGGTCTGCTAGCGGTGATCACACGAGGAGAGAAGTGGAAGCCATAGGCGAGTGTTTCTCTCGATGAATAGTCACGATGCAACTGCGTAACCATTGGGATATTGCGTGATTTAGCTGCAATACTCATCCATTGGCAGGCTTCGCCACCATTGACGTGCACAAGATCAATGTCAGCGTCTTCGATATAGGTATGTGCGGCGCGGATCTGCTTTCTCCAAGCCATTAAATTGAGACGAGAGGTTGCTTGAGTAAATAGCACATTTAGCTCATCAAGCTGACTGTGTATGGTTTGGTTTTGAGCATGGGCATGCAGGTCAGGATTATTGGTCCATAAAAAAGGGCGAAAACGGCGTGAGTCTAGACTGGTCATAAGATCCAATAAACTTTGCTCACTGCTACGCATATTTTCATTACCATAGTGAACGAAAAGTACGTTCTTCTGTTTAGTCATGGTAACTCCCCTTAGCACTTCACATGCAACTTTCTAACGACGACTGTTTGATTCAGTAATTTGATGCAATAACTCGATGCAATAAACGTTGCAAAAGCAGTGCCAATTAGTAGGGGTTGTTGTATCTAATTGAAAGGTATAGTTATTTTATTTTGGTAGTTATAAGGGGATGAGCTGTTCTCAAAATGAGAATCAGATTTGATAGATGGAAAGTAGCTGGGGAATGACACTTTGAGGTGAGTATTGTTGCTCTACGGTTTGTTTGGCTAGTGAACGCATATGAGCTTGTTGCGTGGGTGAAGATGCAAGCCAATCGTTTAGAGATTGCTCCAAAGATTGAAGGGAATCGGCTAGATAGCCGTTGTTTTGATGACTGATTAGAGTCGGTAGTTGTCCGACATTCATCGCGATAACCGGTATTCCTCTTGCCATCGCTTCCAGTGCGGCCATCGGTAAGCCTTCATAACGAGAAGAGATAACCAGCAACCCAATTTTTGCCCAGACTTGATTCATATCGTTCTGATGGCCTTCCAATATCAGGTTGTCCGATTTGTTTTGCTCTAGTTGAGCCACCATCGGCCCGCTGCCGTAGCAATGAAATGTTTGCGACGGGAATTTTAAAGCGAGATCCATAAATCTATCTGGCGCTTTTTCATGGCTAAGGCGCCCAACGAAAGCTATCTGCTCACCGTGTTGTTGGTGGTCGTCATCGAGAGACACAAAGTTGTTCACCATATACGAGCGCGAGGGCAATTTATTTTGAATCAAAGCGCTGACAGCCAAACACGCATCGGAAAAAGAAGCACTGTAGCGGTCGATAAAATCGTATAGCCATACTTTTCCTTTTGGGGTTTCGCCAGCATGGTACGTGGAGACTTGCGTGAAACGGCTTTTTGATACGTATTTGATAAGGCGGCTATACAAACTTGCCTTATATCCATGGGCATGAACTAACGCTGGTTTGTGGGTGTCGATTGCCAACTTTAAAGAATGCAGTGCAGAGCGTGCGGGAAATGACTGGTCAAGGTAAAAGTGGGGAATACCGTTGTGCTCAAGCTTTGTCTGTAGCAGTGGTGTGGTTTGATAGTGTGCGACAAAAACAACGGTTGTCGCGACTTGATGAGCCTGCAATCCTTTTGCAAGCTCAAGTACGTGAGTCTCAATTCCACCATAGGTGAGGCTGTCGATAAGTAGCCACACCGAATGGGGAGAATTTGTATCAGCTCGCTGTGGTTTCATCCTCTGACTCCCACGCTTGCTTTTTACGATAAACGGTAGATGGACTTAGCTCTAGCAGCACTGCGGCATTGAGTACATTGCCATCGCAATAATCGATCGCATTTTGAATAGCTTCACGTTCAATTTGCCACATTGGACGAATCGTTTGAGGTTTGTTCGCGGTTGGAGCCGCTTCAATCGCCTGTGGTGAAGATTCTAACTCTGTTGGAATAGGTTGCTCATTGATAGTTGGCGCAATCACTTCACGCGCTGCAATTGTCGCTGCCGGAGTATGGTTTGACCGAGCTGATGCACTCTGTTTTAGAATTTGCTCTGGCAGGTGAGATACTGACAGTTTTGCTTCATCGTTTAATACCACGATATTGCGAATGATATTTTGCAGTTGCCTTACATTCCCAGGCCAATTGTATTTCTTAAGTAAAGCTTCGGCATCGCGATTGATCCCTGAAAACTTTTTGTTGTCTTCCTTGGCGTACATCTTAAGAAAATGATTAGCGAGTAAGGCGATGTCGTTGCCGCGTTCTCGCAATGCCGGCATTTCAATCGGAACCACGTGCACTCGGTAATAGAGGTCTTCTCTGAATCGGCCTTCTTCTACTTCTTTCAATGGGTCTCGGTTGGTCGCGCAGATAATACGAACATCGACTTTCATTTCTTTCGTCGCGCCTAAGGGCGTAAAGGTGCCAGTCTGGAGGAAACGCAGTAACTTTTTCTGCATTTCTAAGTCCATTTCACACAGCTCGTCAAGAAACAAGGTTCCGCCGTCGGCTAAAGAGGCTGCACCCTTTCTGTCTGCTGTTGCGCCAGTAAATGCTCCTTTAACATGACCAAATACTTCGCTCTCCATTAGATCTTTTGGAATAGCACCACAGTTTATCGCGATGAATGGCTTCTTGTTACGCTGGCTTTCTTGGTGGATAGCCTCTGCACAGACTTCTTTACCCGTACCACTTTCGCCATTAATGAATACACTCGCGCTGGTGGGCGCGACAGAGTCGATGATCTTATAGACCGCTTGCATTGGTAAACAAGATCCCAAAAAGCCATGGAAACGATTTCTGTCGAACTTAGCTTCAATGTCTTCAACTAGGTGTTCGAGTTTGGCTTGTTTGAGGTGAAGTGCAATAGACGTTTTAAGTCGGTCAGCCTTGATCGGCTTTTCTAAGAAATCTTTTGCACCTTTTTGAATTAGGCTAACTGCAATGTCGACCGAGCCGTGTGCGGTGGCGATAACAACTGCCGTTGGAACTTGATGCTCGGCAATCCAATCTAGAATGTCTTCTCCTGACATATCTGGCAGTTTTAAATCAAGGATGATTAATTGAGGTACGTTTCGCTCTATAAACGCGATGGCTTCACGTCCGGTTTCAACATGAAAGAGATCAAATGGCTCATCTTTTACATATTGTTTGTAGAGCACAGCCAGTGATGTTGAATCTTCTACTAATAATACTTTTGGTCTCATTAGCTCATCCTTAATTAAATATGAAACGCCTTACTTATTTTGTTTAACATAGCTCTGTGGCAAAAGATAAGTATTCCGTCTAAATGTTTGAACTTGATGGAGTTTCAAATCCTTGGTCTTTCCTGACGAGCAGTGCGTCGATGGACTGTTGAGCCAGCTGCTGGAGCTGAGGCTCGAGAGCAAACGCTTCGCTAACATTGCCTTCAAGGCAGAGCTTTTCTATTTCTCTTGCCAAGCTCGATAGCTGTCGATTTCCAAGTGCTAAGGCAGAGCTGCCTAAAGTGTGACTTTCAAACTCTAGTTGGTCGCCATTTTGCTCTGCGACTGACTCATGTATTTTAGAGAGTCGATCTTTGGACTCTTCGACATAGTGGTCAATCAGTAAAGGGATGACATCGGCGCTAGTGTCTTCAATCATTTGTTGTAGGATGGATTCATCAACTAAATTCAAATCAGCTTCTCCGTGGTGAGGCTCTGTTTCCGTCGCGTGGCTATTTTGCTCTACACAAGTATTTTGAACGGGAGCTGGAGTTGAATCCATTGGCTCTAACGTTTTATTACTATGTGTGTCTTCTACTGGTTCTTTTTCTTCATTAACTAAGAATAATTCAATTTTCTCAATTAGTTGTGATAATCGCACAGGTTTTGACAAATAGTCAGACATACCCGCTTTTAAAAATTGTTCTTTATCTCCGGTTAAGGCATGAGCTGTGAGTGCAACGATCGGCAACGTGGAGATTGTAGGGTCGTCTAGTGCGCGTATTTTTTGTGTAGCTGTCATTCCGTCCATTTGGGGCATGGAGATGTCCATAAACACGATGTCGTAAGAATATTCTTGAACTTGCTCAACGGCCTGTACACCATTCTCAACAAGATCTATCTGAATACCAGCATGTAGAAACATGTTCTTGATAACCAATTGATTTGCTTTGTTATCTTCTGCTACTAAAACCCGGATACCACTCAAAGCGGATGCCATTTGATGCGTGCTAGGCTCTACGTTACTTGTCAGTGATTGGGCGAGGTTAAGGGTGATTTGGAACGTAAAAGTACTGCCTTGGTTTGGCTCGCTGTTGACTTCAATGTTGCCGTCCATGAGCTCACACAAGCGTTTACATATCGCTAATCCAAGTCCTGATCCTTCCTGCGTTCTAGAATATGTTTGGTCAACCATAGTGAACTCATCAAACAGATATTCCATTGCACTTTGCTCTATGCCAATACCTGTGTCTATTACGCTGCAAGTGATGGTGGTCTGCTGGTTAGAAGCCGGTATAGCGGATACTTTGACTGTGATACTGCCTTCTTGAGTGAACTTGAGTGCGTTGCCGATGAGGTTGTGCAAAATTTGGCGAACGCGATTGACGTCGCCTTCAACCAACGAAGGGACGTCACCTTCAATATAGCTATGCAGTATTAAATCTTTCGCTTTTGCACTTGGGCCAAAACTATCGACGACGTCTTCAATGCAGGTTTTTAGTTCAAAAGGTTGGTGCTCGAGTCGTAGAGTGTTGGACTCCATACGCGTAAAGTCGAGGATGTCATTAATTACTGAGAGCAGGAATGCACCAGATTGGGTGGCAGTAGTGACGAGTTGTTGTTGTTCTTTGGAGAGTTTGGTTTCTTCTAACAGAGATAAAATACCTAATACACCATTCATAGGCGTGCGGATTTCGTGGGACATTGAAGCCAAAAATCGGCCTTTTGATTCACAGGCGTGCTCAGCCTCTTGGCGAGCAGCTTTGAGGTCTTCGTAACTTTGTTTGAGTTGTAGAGACATTAAATCAAATGACTTGGACAGCTCTCCAAACTCGTCTTTTGAGTTGTCATTTAGTTGGAAGCCAGGCCCTTTTTCTCTAAGAATATGAGTTGCGCGCGTGAGCCTAACTAAGCTTTTGGTTAAGTAAGTTCCTAGGACAAATGAGAAAATTGCTACTAACACGACTTCGATTGAAGCGATGCCGACAATCGAACGCTTTGCACTATCTAGCATGGCACTGATTGCTGAAGTGCCAAAGCCCATGTCTACGTAACCGTATTGAATGCCACCACTGGTTATATTCACGCGAGTATCAAACACACCATCATCAACACTGCCTAAGTTCTGGTCGACATTCATGGTGCGTTCCAATAATTCCATGTCTCCCGCGCATGCGAGCACTTCGTCATGGCGAACGATTTTTACGTAATGGACATCTTCTAGTTGCATGAAATCCCGTGAAAGGTCTTCCAATGTAGCGATATCAGTCGACAACACCGCATCCTTCGCCGCATGTGCGAACATGGTGGCAGTCGAGTTCGCCCGCTGTATCAACTGTTTTTCGTTGGATTGCTTAAGGAAAGACATAGCGCTAAACACCAGCACCATGAGTAACACTACTTCAATGAGCGCAATGCCTACGATTGTTTTAGTGCGAAAAGTCATTGTTGCCTTCCTTAGTTAAGTCTACTTCTTAATCAAATCGATATTTAGTTCACGAACATCGTTCCAGTCGCTGTCTTGTGCGTAGGTAAACGCACGTATCTTCAATGATTGAAGCTGCTTGTTGCCAACATCAGTGGTGTGTAGCTGTGCAAGAAGGGCTTGAGTATCGGTTGCGAGAGCTGTTGCGACTCTTGGATGAACAGCGATGGCATGGGGGGTATAGCCTAGTGTTGTCCATAAAACCTTAAGCTCAGAACGGATGCTGGGTTCGAGTGAATTAAAGGTTCGTTTAATGCCGCCACCTGCTGGGTAGAGCCCTTTAGCGACGGCTAGATATACGGAATCATGAGAAGAAACGTAGTCGGGCTTAAAGGTAATCTGTTTAGCATTCAGCTCTGAGCGAGGAAGCACTGATGCTGCGAATGCTGCAGGAGATGGGAAAGCGAGTGTTGCACCATCAAGTTGCTCGAGGTTCTCGAGGTTGGAGTCTTTTCTGACCACTATGATGCCTTTTATTTGTTTGTCTTTCGCTTTAGCAATGGCCTTGTAGCCCGGGGTATCACTAAATACCGTGTAATGGTACGGATTCATATAGGCAAAGTCGTAATATCCGTCTTTCAACCGCTGTTCAAATGTGGGGATGTCCGCCGCGGTTTCAAAGGTAAAGGTATGTCCTGTTTGCTCTGACAGATGTTGCATGATCGGAGACCATTGCTCGGCCAGTCGCTGTGCTGACTGTTGTGGCACGATACCAAATGTTATGTGGTCTGCCAGCGCGATAGGGCTAAGGAACGTCATCAATAATAGGCTTAGGTGTGCTTTCATCATGGGCTCCTTGCTAAGCGGATTGGGACAGAAACTCATTACGTGAGAACCACGATTCAACTTTCTGACGTAGCTTCTGAGGTAGGGGGATTCTCCTGATTTCACGGATGATCTCTAAGCTGAGTGAAGGCTGATCCTTAATGTTCAGTATGCTTCCAAGCAACTCGATATTTCCACAATTGAGTAGCTCGGTTGCTGCTTGTAATTGGCTGGTGGTATTGACGCCGCCACGTACGACCAACACGGTTTTTTCGCATGCGCTTGCAACGCTTTGTGCGGGAATATTTCCTTTGTTAACTTGCAATAGTGGTGAAGTGTCAACAATCACGCGGTCATACTGTTGATTCCATGCGGTGACGGCTTTAGCCATTAATGCAGGGTCTTTATAAGCAAGCTGAGTAGAGCGGTCGTTGGGTATTGCTACGCCGGTAAACAATTGATGCGACTCTTTGTGCTCAATCCAAAGTGCTTGGCTTTGGTCATCACTTTCGCTGAGTTCAAGCGTGCGAAAGGCTGGGTTGAACATGTTGAGGTCAACAAGCAATGTGTTATGGCCTGCGAGCAAGTAACGCTCTGTTAAAGCACTTGCGATAGAGGTGACGCCGTCACCAGATTGGCAAGCCGTAATACACAGTGAGCGACATCCTGCTAACTCAGCGGCTAGATAGATTTGCTCGATTTCTGCATGGGTCGCTGGAATAGTCATTACAGAGCTCCTATCAATACGATGGTGGTGGTTAGGCGTAGAATGTCTTCTAGGCCAACTCGCGCTTTTTCTATAAAGCTTTCACGTCGATCTGGGATGTAGATGGTGTCTCCGGCTCTAATGACTGGCAGTTGATAGATGTCTGCAGTTTTACTGAAATTGATTAAATCGAAGGTGCGAGCTTGTCCTTGACAGCACGACATGTTCACAACCGAAATTTTCTCCAAATAAGCATTGTCGCTTGGGCCGCCGGCCTCAGCCAGAATATCTAAGATGGTCATATTGTCGTCAAAACTGTAGCGGCCAGGCTTGTTGATGGCACCAAGGACTCTGACGGTAGATTCCTTAGAGTCGTCTAGCCAATTGCGGTCTTTTTCTGGAATGTAGATAGTGTCGCCCATGGTCACTTTGGGCAGTAGGCTTTCATCACCCGTTTCAAAGTAAAGTGAAAGGTTTAGCTTACTGACTTGCGAGTAAGTTTTGTCGCGATGAGTTACGCGGATGTTGTGAATATCGGCGTCTTTGGTCGGGCCATCAGCGGCAGACAGAATGTCGAGGAAATGCATTTCTTTAGTAAACTTGTAACGTCCAGGAGCATTAACTTGGCCAAACACATAGATAGAAGAATCAGAGCTTTGACGTACCCATTGTGCTTTGTTGTCAGACGGATCTTGTGGCAAATCATGAACTCTGACTATTGCGCCTGCAGAGATATGTGGTAGTTCGCTGGGTTGAGCACCATTTTGAATGAAGCTATCTAAGTCGAATACATGAGTTTTTCGGCTGGCGGTCACAACTTCAATTCGGGTGGTGTCTGCTCGGCCAGTAGGGCCACCAACGTGTGCAAGTAAGTCAATTAAATCCATTTCATCTGACCACTCGATACGCCCTGGGCGAACCACTTCACCTATTACGCTGACGGCGCGATCAGGTGCGACTTTAAGCCAAGACTTCTCGTTCATGTCTGTTTTCTCAGGAACGAATATCGCATCGCCAGGTTCGATAGTTGGTACACGTCCACCTCGAAGACCCTCTGTATAAGCCGTTAGGTCGAAACGAATAACTTGACCATTGGCTTTGATCACACGAATTTGGCGAGATTCTGCAAAACGGGTAGGGCCACCAGCGTTAGCAAGGATATCCATAAAGGTAGCGCCTTTTTTGCCTTCGAATGCGCCTGGTTTAGCCACTTCGCCCATGACGTAAACCATATTGGATCCAGATTTAATTTCTTCTTCTTGCTTTGGTACAAAGATGGTGGCTCCAGGAGTAAGTTCAGGTAATAGGCTTACATCTCCACTATCAAGGTAGCGCTTTAAGTTGAATAGTTTAGGCGTATTGTTGGTAATGACTCGGATCTGCTCTACCGTGGCATAACGGGTTACACCACCTGAGCGCATAAGAATATCGACTAGGTCAGTCCCTTCTTTGTAAGAGAACGAACCGGGTGCGTTGACTTCACCAAACACTTTAATCGCACTGCGGCTATCTGAGCTGTCACCGGAATCTGCGAGCTTCGCTGGATCAAAGGTTTGCTCGATATTGCTCACGAGTGGGGAGGCAGGGACAAATAATGTATCCAGAGATTGTAGTGGCGGTAATTGGGACTCGTCGCCAGTATCTAGAAAGGCTTTGTAGTTAAAGTTAGTTTTCTCTCCACCTCGTTTAAGCAACATATTGTTTAACTGAGCACCTGAGCGTAAGCCGCCAGCAGCATGCAAAGCCATTTGCACATCAGCAGAGTTTGGTAACGTGTATTCCCCCGGCTTTTTCACATAGCCTTGAACCGAAATTAGGATTTGCTGTTCTGCGATGAAAACGCTGGCGTTAGACAGGTCACGAAATACAGTTTTTAGTGCGCGGATGACGTTCACTTCTAGTTGCTCTTCGTCATAGCCTGCAACGAATAGTGGGCCAATTTCCGGTAGGTTAATACGGCCACGTTTATCAACTTGGAAGCCGCGATTCAAGGTACTTTCACCAGGTAAGTTAACTTGAATAAGGTCACCAACCTGAACCACAGTCTTATCTGACATGTTTACTTGCTCAGCATTGGTGGTATTTACAAATACAGTGAACAGTAAAATCAGTAGCAAACTTAGCTTATTCATAACGACCTCCTTGCTGCTGCGCTGCGTGGTCCTGAGTAGAGATAATTTCGATGCTTACTCTACGGTTGGTTAAGTGAACTCCAGGGGTATCGCCTTCGAACAGAGGAAGCGCTGAGCCGAGAGAGTTTGTTTTGATTCGGTTAGGTTCTAAGCCAAAGATTGTTAGGTAGCGTTTTACTTGTTTAGCACGTCCCATGGCGAGTTTTTGGTTGTATGATTCGTCACCTGTGGAATCGGCATGGCCGGTAACGGACAAGTTGAGAGTCGGGTGTTCACGCAAAATATTGGACGCTTGAGCCAGTTTTCCCATGTATTTTGGGTTAATTTCTGTCGAGTCATAAGCAAACTGGTTATCGACATTCAGTAGGTCAAAAAGCTGATCGATGATGGCAAGCTGCATTTGGAACTGGCTTTGATTCATCGGAGGTTGGCAGCGTGTTTGAGAAGTCACATAGTCAAGTTGCAGCTCTAGTTCGTTTAGACGTTTACGCTGAATGACTAAGTCGTTTGCAGCATCGAGTAGTAATCCGCCTTCAAGTTCGCGTGCAATTCGATTCTGTTTTTCCAAAGCTTGAACGACTGCTGCTGGGAAGCACCATTTCGCACCTTCACGGATAAGTGAATCTAGGTGTAGCTTGGCGAGCTGCCAATCAAAACGTAAACCGTGTTCAGGACCTAGCGGTTCATCAGGCATTACTGGTGAGAAGTCTGCCGCAGTGTACTGTTCAGCTAATCCCCCCGTACCGTGCTCTGCATGGCTAGTACAACCAATACAAGTGGCTACGGATACAGTTAGGGCTATGTGTGTGATAAATGAGTTCATGCCAACGTCCCCTGTTAGTGATTTATAGTTATTCTTGTACTGTGCGATCAGTGCGTTTTTGAGTTAACAGGGATTGCTTGGCCGATACGCAATAGATTAATGATTTCTAATGGTTGGCCTCGCACGTTTTCGATACGCATATTACGTTCACGCTCGACTAAACGCTTGTATAGGTAGACAAGTGCACCGACACCAGATGAATCCAAAAAGTCGACTTCGCGGAAATCTAGTTCGATTTCATTGTGTTCATCTCTCGCGATCACGTCGTCGATATGGGGCTGAGCATCTCGACTTCCGTCGGCATCTAAATTACCGCTGATGACAAGAGTTAGGATTGTGTCGCTTGCTTCAATTTTTCGCATTTCCATGATGGTATCTCCTATGTTGTTTCTAGGTTAGGAGCAGGTTCTGTGCCATTAATTATTGTGTTTAAAATCAATGTGATAGGAGTGGTCTGGAGAGTTTTCTCAAATTGAAATATCGAAATTCTCAAATTGAGAATGAAAATTTCAATGTTGAGAAAGGTATGTTTTACCCTTGAAACACAAGCGTATGTTAGTGGTGCAACCATCAGAGGTGAGTCGCAATCGGGTTGGAATCAGGTTGAGTTTGGCCAATAACCAAGCAAAATAATCAGGTATTTGATTACCACTAGGGTTGTTATGCGGTTACGACTGTCGACATTATCCATTGCACTTCTTATTGCTCTGCCTAGCCATTCGGAAGCAGAGCTCGGTTATGATCTCGCTGTCATGAATGCTAAGAGTTATCAGGCGGGCATCAACGTTTTAGATTATTGGAAGAGTGAAAAGCTGGATGGAATTCGTGCGATATGGACCGGAAGCCAACTGGTCACTCGCAACGGTCATCGGATTTTTGCGCCCTTGTGGTTTACAGAGTCTCTCCCAAATTATCCTCTTGAAGGTGAGCTTTGGGCTGGGCGTGGAAATTTCCATGTGGTTCAGCAGACGGTATTAGATAAGTACCCAAATAATACGCTCTGGAAGCAGATTGATTTTATGATCTTTGATATGCCAGAAGCTGCGGGAGACTATCAGAAGCGCTACTACAACATTGTATATTGGGTAGAGCAAGTGGATGAAGCTCACATCAAATATATTGAACACACCCCGATACTATCGGAGAAGGAGCTATTTCATCACCTCGATAATATTACCGACAAACAAGGTGAAGGCCTTATGCTGCGGAAGATTTCATGCCGTTATCAAGCAGGGCGAAGTACCGATATGCTAAAGCTTAAAAAACACCAAGATACGGAAGCAACCGTGGTGGGGTATAAAGTAGGAAACGGTAAGTTTGCGGGTATGATGGGCTCACTATTAGTTCGGCTGGACTCGGGATTGGAGTTTTATATTGGGAGTGGTTTTTCTGAGCTAGAAAGGCAAAACCCACCTAAGATAGGCAGTGTGATCACTTTTCGTTATAACGGGCTAACCCAAAACGGTGTCCCCAAATTTGCTCGGTATGTTAGAGAGCGCGTGACGTACTAATGCCCGCTCGAATGCAATGATAAAGGCCAGTAACTCATGAGTTACTGGCCTTTATCGTTACTTGGGTTTGAGTTTTGATTCTACTTAGCAGCGAATTCGAGTTGGGTGCTGTCGTCTTGTTTGTGCATCCAACGCAGCCTGATACCTAGCATTAGTGCTGCAGAGGACAAGCCGACGATGAAGCCTATCCAAAAACCATGTGCACCCATTGGTTCAACCACCCAATCTGTCATACCCAAGATATAACCTGTTGGTAGGCCCAGAATCCAGTAGGCGATAAAGGTTCGATTAAAGATCGCGGTCATGTCTTTGTAACCACGCAGCGCACCTGCTGCTACAACTTGAATGGCATCCGTGCATTGGTAAACCGCTGCGAATACGAGTAGTTGCACCGCCAATGCGATTACAGCGCCATTGTCGGTATACAGGCGTGCGATTTGTTCGCTGAAGATCAAAGTCAGTACAGCGGTAAACATCGCGGCTCCAAGACCAACCATGATCCCCACATGAGACGCAATTTTAGCACCCTCAATGCTTTCTTCTCCTAGTTTATGGCCAACACGAATACTAACTGCGGCACCGATACTCATCGGTAACATGAATACGAGTGAAGAGAAGTTAATTGCGACTTGGTGGGCAGCAACAATCAGTGGGCCGAGTGGAGCGACCAGCAAGGCAACAACTGCGAATAGGGTTACTTCAAAAAAGATTGATGCTGCTACTGGGAAGCCTAGCTTAAATAGGCGTTTAACGGCCTTGAATTGTGGACGGTGGAACTGACTGAACACGTTAATGTGGGCAATTCGTTTTGAAGTCAGCACGTAGCCCAGCATTAGGAAAAACATCACCCAGTAAACGATAGCAGTAGCAACACCACAGCCGACCCCACCTAGTGCAGGTGCTCCGAACTTGCCGTATACAAAAATCCAGTTAAGCGGGATGTTGATAAGCAAACCAATAAAGCCAATCACCATTGCTGGTTTGGTCATCGACAGACCATCAGTTAAAGAACGTAGGGTTTGGAACAGTAAGAATGCCGGTACAGCATACATAACGGCGTCCATGTAACCATTGGTTTTCTCAGCCATTAATGGCTCAACATCCATCAACCCCATAATATTTTGGGTTTGCATTAGAACGCCAACAATTGGGAATGAGATTAACAAGGCAAGCGTAATACCTTGGTGAATTTCGAATGGTATTTTAACTTGGCGGCCGGAGCCATTTAGCTGAGCGACAACTGGAACCAACGCCATCAAAAGGCCTACACCAAATAAAATGGAAGGAAGCCAAATACTAGCCGCGATTGACACAGCTGCCATATCGGTTGCGCTAACTCCACCTGCCATTACGGTATCAACAAAGCTCATCCCTGTTTGTGCGATCGAAGCAATGAGTACTGGCGTGGCGAGTTTAATTAGATTTGATGCTTCTTTTTTATAACGATGCACACGTTTCTCCTATATATGACCCAGGAAGAAATCAATCGATGTTGACACGAGGGTAGTGAGTAAAAAGAGACACCAAGTGAGAAAATGCTATTTGGTGTTGCTCGGCATAATAAAGAAATGTCACACTAAGCACCATCAAAAACTCACGGATTATTCAAATGTTTACTGGAATTGTTCAAGGAATGGCTACGGTTGTTGCCATCGACAAAAAGCAAGATTTTCAAACTCATACAGTAAGGCTGGAAAGCAGCATGAGTGAGGGCTTAACCATTGGTGCGTCGGTCGCGCATAATGGTTGTTGCTTAACAGTAACAAAGATAGATGGTGAGCTTATTTCGTTTGATTTGATGCAAGCGACACTCAAACTTACCAATTTAGGTGAGCTAAAGGAAGGGGGCGCGGTAAATATTGAACGTGCTGCCAAATTTGGTGACGAAATCGGCGGACACAGTATGTCTGGTCATATTTCGCTTCAGGCGCAAGTGAGTGATGTCATTGATACGCCGAACAATCGCACCATTTGGTTTACTTTACCAATGGATGTGATGAAATACGTGTTAGCCAAAGGTTACATTGGCTTGGATGGTTGTTCGCTAACGATTGGGGAAGTGGAACAAAACCGATTCAGCGTCCACTTGATTCCAGAAACACTGGAGCGCACGTTGTTTGGCCACCGAAAAGTAGGCGATCACATCAATGTGGAGTTTGATCCTCAAACCCAAGCAATTGTTGATACCGTTGAGCGAGTCTTAGCCGCTAAGCAGATAGTCGAAAGCAACAGATAGAGACTAAGCTTCTTTAGTTTAGCCTTAGGTTAAGTTCGAGCTTTGATGCCACTTAACAAGATCATTTGATATCTTGAAGGAATGTTAGTCATTTGAGGCTGCATTCCTTTTTTAATGACAGTGTCTATTTCGTTGCCACCAAATGGGTGCGAGGCTGTGCAGCTTGCTAACGTGACAGCGAGTGAAAACCAATCACGCTCAATTGTAGGGTACTGATCGTCCGCAATCACGTGGGTGAAGCGAGAGTATTTAGGATTACCAGCCACGTATTTAGGGTAGGGAGCGTTTAGCTTCATTGTTCCGCCAAAATCAATCAGCATTGCTCTGTCTTCAGCAGATACCATGATGTTGCTTGGGTTGATATCGCCGTGGATATAACCGTATTGATGCAATGAGAGCAACCCCCGTTCAATGGAGCGGATTAATTTATTAGAAAGCTTATGTTTTCGGCTGAAGTAACCTAAATTGATTCCATCTATTTGTGGTAACACGGCCCAATCTACTAACGAATAATGTTCATATTCGAGTATCGGTACCCAGTGATTTGATTGATGTCGGGTTAAGAATTCGGCTTCTTGCTTTAGTTGCAGCTTTTGCAATCGTGTTGAGGCCAGTTTGATAACGACATTGCCATATGCTTTGTGATTAGCGCACCAAATATGAGGCTTGAGCTGCCCCATAATTTGGTAGCCTGCCTTTTCAATCTGTACCCGTATAGTTTGAAAAGGCGGCTCCTTATTCACTTCTGTTTTTCCGGTGGGCCCGTCGTTAAATGGTGGGGTGCTAGATATCATTTGGCAACGTAAAGCCGGAAAAGAACCCAGGGACAAATGGATTAGCTTGGCCTGCCGTCTTAATCGATAAGCTTACGCTACTGTCGCCGTACTCAAACTCGACTTGAGTATTTTGTGCGTTGGCGCTTTTCACTCGTGGTTCGATCAAACGGAACCAATTCCAATTACCGCTATAGTCTTCGTTAGCTATTGAAGCTGTTTGCGCTTTTAGGTTAATACTCAGCTTCTCTTCAAGCTGAGCGTCACCCAGCCATGCTTGTTCACTCCATAGTGTTGGGCCGTGGCGATAGGTAAAAATGGCCTTATCAGCAGAGATTGAAAACTCTGTTAGATTTGGGCTCATACTGGTTGCTTTTAGTTTGAACTGAACCGTCACGTTGTTTGGATCGGAAAGAAACAGTGCCTGACGAATGTCTTTAGCTTTGTCGATCATTTGCCACAGTTCTGGGTCAAGTGCCAAACCACTATTATCGAGAAGGCCCGCTAGAAACGGCGTGTTGTCTTCTTGAATAACAAAACCTTTCAGGCGCGTATTGTGGAAGGTGTCTATTGTCCCCTCATTGGCAAAAAATGCTTTTACATCCGCGACACTCGCATCAATTTTTGAGCTTCTATTAAATGGATAAAAAGAAGCAAGGGTTTGCTGGTACGGTGAATATACTTCCGATTTCCATGAGCTGTTCAGGTGTTCATGAGCAAGTGAGAGAACCATTTCATTAGCTTGGTTGGTTATGTTCTTTATGAGTTGTTGAATAACCTCTTGGTGCCCTGAAGATTGTTGAGAGAGAACCAAAATTGGGTTTTCTGCTTTTAGTGTTGCCGACAGGGTTTGGTAAGCCAGCTTTTCTGGCTCGTTCGATTCATAGAACTTGGTTAACCATTTCTGACTGGCGGTGAAGTATTCAAGCAAAATATCGATCGGCTTCTGATTCTGCTCATTGGGTTTAATCATTTTGTGATAGTGCTGGAAGCTAAGCGTGATTTGTCTTGCGGCTTCTTTCTTATCAACGTCTTGAAGTTGTTCTTCTTTCGGCGCGTCTGGGTTCGCAGCGTCAGCTGGTTGCGGAGCCATGATCTCAACAGAAGTGTACTTACTTACGGTTGTATACAGGTTGCTGAGTGGGTTATCAGAGGCGATAGATAGCGTATTGACCGCTCTATTGAGATCGCTTGGTGTGGTAACTGGCGTTACTTCAATGTGGCGCACGAAATCACGCCAATAATTGATGTAGTCGTTTTGATACTGTTGTTTCAAATCTCTACTGATGCGGTGCAACTCAGCTGCACTCGGAGAGGCTCCTGCTACACCTTCATAGGCTTGGAGTGCTTCTCTAAGTATTGGTGAATCAACAGAGAGATCTAACTCATTAAATCCAGTTGGAGTGTAAATATGTGGGACAAGGTAGCCGACGTATTCTGGAGAGAAACTGAATTGAGTTTGAAAGTTACTACCTAGCTCACTTCTAACGTCGATACGATTGGAAAATGAATCTGAATTTAGAATGTGGTCGTAAAGCAGCGTCTCGACGCCCGTTTGATTGATGACCTTTTTCGCTAAACTTTCTAAGTCAGTATTTGCTTTGATCGGTACAAGGTTTCTAGCGAAAACTTCATCAAGCAGGATAGTCAATTGAGCAACATTCGCACTGTCTGCTTCACCTTGATCTTTCAAAGAGTTTACGAAGTAGTTTTTTAGCTCTTCGATATTGGTTCGCTTTTCGTTGAACAGCAGACGATAGTTGTTTAGCAAAGACAGGGTTTTTGCCTGATCTTCCAAATTCACGTAAACAAACAGGTCTTTCTCTAGCGTGTTCTCCATGGATGGAACAAGTACTTGCTCGAGTTCAGTAAAATATGCTTCTTCTACGTCAGTTTTAATACTCGAACTTGGCATAAAGGGCAGTGTGTACCAAGGGTCTGGTTCAAGGTATAGCGAGTAGATTGTATGTAAGGAATAAAGATTAGGAATATTCCCAGCCATATTTTCAATGTCATAAGGAGAAGCTGAGATGGCCTCTTTATAACGCTCCAGCATTGCGTCTGCTCGTGCTTCACGTTGACTCTGATAATCAAAGTCGAGCTTAAGTACAGCGAGCGTCGCAGCAAAAAGGCCGACCCACGCAAAGGTGTAGCCTACTTGAGCAAAAAGTAGGGAATTTTCTTTGCGTTTATTGACGCCAACCAATTCGTGTTCATTAAGGACAACATGGGACATCAAGTGCTGCGCAAACAAGGTTTGGTGTACTGGAATCTGCTCGTGCTGTTGGAATGACTCATTGCCTAGAGAGTAATTGATGGTACTTGCCAGCAGATCATTTTGTTCATGGTCTTGGCCGTTGTGGGTGAAATAAAACCCGCGAAACATTAAACCGTCACTCAGCTGTTCTCCACGATACAGGCGCTGCAACAATTGCCATAGATTTTGTTTGAGAAGTCCGAATTGAAAAGGCGCGCTAGCAATCGAGTTTCGATATTCTTGGTTTAGTTGCCCGGAAAGAGCATTGCTCATATTTGCAATTAGCTGGCCAATCAAATGGTCATATTGTTCATTAAACCAGTTAGCATCGATCCCGCCATGTTTCTGGTAAGGGATAGTTGCGCCGAACACATCGTCACGTTTTGACTCATCAAAACCGGAGAAGAACTGACAGAAGTCACTGATGCTTCCCAAGTTTGTTACCACGTTATAGACAGGTAGTGAAAGCCCAAAGGTCTGATTGAATGTAGTGATGACCGACTTCATTTCGTCAGCATATTGCGAAATACTTTCGTTAGAATCGAGTAATAGAGACACTTCAGTAGTGAGTAATACACCGTTGACAGCCTGTCTTGGACGCCACTTCATTAAACATTGGCAAAGGGTCTTAAGGTATTCTGGATGTTGATCTTCGCCAGTACTTACTGAGATTAGGATCGAGTGTTCACTTAGCCAAAAGAGGATAGGAAACTCAATGTCATTGCCAAAGTCGTCGAGCTTGTAGGCTTCGTAACCCATCTGAGTAATGACCGTTTTGTCCTGCTGGGGATCGGAGCTCAACATAAGGTAAATAGGTTGGTCGTAGCGGCTGTTAAGGCGCTTCTTGCGCTTTTGAAGTTTAAGCATGCGTGCGAAATGCTGACTTAAAAGCTTTTTACGCTTTGCGATTAGGATTCGCTCTTGAGAATTAGTTTCCGATTTTCGCTTTGATTTAGTCATTAACCAATAGGTAACAAAAGCACCGATCAGGGCGGTGACAAAGCCAATGATTAACAATGCTGCAAGCTGATCTTGGAAAGAAGTAAACCAAAGCCCACCCGAAGTGAGTGCATATACCAATACGAAAATGAGTAGAGATACTAAGACTGCTTTTAGTTTGCCGCTTTTCTTTTGCTGCTTGCTATCTTTACTTGAAGACTGACTATTTGACGACATAGTTTACTTACTCTCTTCACTAGGTAGCGCTTTTTCATTGCGAACGATGATGGCGTTAATTTGGTTGTTTTCCTTAAACCAATTTTTAATTTCTCTTGCTTGCTGCGCTGTTTTCGTTCGTACAATCACGCGGTAGTAGGCTTTGTATTGATCAATAACCGGTTCGTACTTAGACGCCGAAAGATTGCTTAGGTAATTTTCTGCATTGCTCTTGGCTGAGAATGTTGCCAATTGAACCAACCAATTTGATTGGCTAGTAGCAAGAGACTGAGGCGCTGGAGTATCAACGAGCTCAACTTTACTTGCTCGTTGTGGGAGTACGTCGAGATCCTGATCATTGCTAATGAAAACAATATCGTTTACTTCTCCTGAAAGAACGTAACGTTGACTGAAGTCTTGAAGGTAGTTGAAATCACGAGCGCGTTGAGGGTGTGTTTTATCGTACCAAAAATAGGTTAACCCTATGCTGGTGGCAATCAGACAGCCGAAAAACAGTGTCGTGACTAGGTAGCGTTTACGACGTGTCGGTTTACGTGTCTTTGGCATTTTAGTTTTGATATTACAATGAATACCACTGCCTTGACGGTATTGGCTGACAACCTGTTCGAGCTGATGAACAAAGGCTTTTAATTGGTCGTTACCAGAGTCACGATATTGGCCTTTAAATCCAATATTGAGGAAAATGTAGATAACCTCTAGCAAATCGATAAGCTTATGTGGTTGCCTTACCGCTTTTTCCGCTACTGAGAAAAACAACTCACCACCGTTACGCATTCCAAACAATTGGCTCAATAAGGTTTTGTTTTCCCAGCCACGCTTTTCGCCCCATTCAGTATAAATAATGAACTCGTCGATAACGACAGCGTACAAGAAGCAAAGCTTATCTATAACCGCCACGGGGTAGGTAAGTTCTGCGCCTTTTGCTTTGATATCGTTGATACTCTGAATCAGTTGCTCGCGGAGAACTGATAAATCTTCGGGCTCAGGTAGTGTTGAGATTTTTAAAGTGGTAGACAACAATTCGCTACTGATGTTGATCAGTTGGTTTTCTGCTTTATCAAAGTGTCTCAGAAACTCCACTTGAGCGCTGGAGGCTTTTACGTGAGATTGCTTAACCTGAGAAAGGCCATCAGTTTCATCTTGAACTTGGCCTGTGTCTCTATCCCAAACGAGCGTTTCTTCATCTACATAGTCCATCTAGGCTACCTCAACGCATAAAGCATGACTTCGAGCTCTGGAATACGCGCATCTACGTGCAGTGCTATAGCATCACGCTGTTCAAGCATATCTTTCCATGTTTTATCAGAGGTATCGACTTCAAAGTAGGCCACTCCTTGCATTGGTTTGAGTTCGCTTGGGGCGAGAGGAAGAGGAGATAAAGCGATACCAGACAAAGAGTTACGCACTAGCTCAACGATGCGAGTATTACTACTCAGTTTCGCAGAAATAGGGAACAGCTCATTTAAATCGGATGTGCTGATGGAAGATTTAACGCTGAGAACGAAACGCCTATTTGCAACGCTCGCTGCATCTTTGATGATTGTTCTTAATAGGCGGCGTTTTTCAAACAGCGAACTATCCCAATTGAACTCTATCACTGAGTCTTGCTGGACGAGTGTGAGCATATTTCGCAAGCTAGAAAAGAGTGGGTTAAAACTATCGTATAAACGATGGTATTTAAGTGGCTCACAAGTATCTGGAATAGCAGGAGTTAACGCCATTACTTGCGCTTCAAACTGTTTGAGTTTGCTGTACAACTGATGAGTTTGAAGCTTTGAATTTGCAATCGTGAGATCGAACCAAGGCATCCATGTATTCAGTGTCTGCAGCCATAGATAGTCTTGCATTAAGGACTGAGCACTCTTCTGCCCCTGGCCTGCTTGAATCCGTTTCAGAAGGTTTTGCGCGCGGTTACTGACCAGGGCGTGTATTTCCTTTACTCGCTCGGTTAGAAATGCTGAGGCGCCATAGTGTAAACAAGCAGGAATAAATGCTCTGTCTAATACAACCTCGCCAGACTCATTACTTTCTAGGATTTTACATACAGGAATAAGGGTAAAGCCTGAAGTGTCGTCTGACTCAAGCTTCAACGTTATATTAAGTCGCGCAACATCTATTTCTACGCTTGCGTTCTCAGACGTTGAAGTGTCAAAGACATTAATAGGGTGAGTGAGATAGCGGCTTTGATCTTGCTCATTTTCGCTGTAGTCGTTGTTACCCTGTAGCGAAATCGGTAAAGCAATATATACCACCGTCTCAATTGTACCCTGAGGAATTTCCAATAGGATTTCATTGTTAACTTCAAAGTGAGTACCATCAGGAAAAACGCCAGCACAACTCGGTAGCGCCAACTTGCCAATTTTTAGCAAGTCGTGGTTGATAGTAAAATCTGTGATGCCATAAAACGGAGAGAATCCAGCGAGAGTTTCTACATTTTGACGAATATAGTTTTGAACGTAGCGGTCTTGTTGTTGAAAATGCTGTGGGGCTATGAACATCCCTTCTTGCCATACTACTTTTTTAAACGCGTCCACGTGATATCCCTATAGTTTATTCTTATTAAAATACCTGCCACCAACTAGAGTCGGGCGTGATGATGTTGAGCTGAGCTTTAATTCCCGACAAGTAGAGTTCTACATACTGATCTTCGTCGGTTGGTAACATGGTTACAGACTTTGCTTCACTGTTTTGATAGTCCGCAAACTCGACCAATACAGCTAGGTATTGGGTATTCTTATTCACATCAATTTCGATGGTTTGATTAGAGTTGGGTAACACCGCTGGCAAAATTTGTTTTGATACTAAGTTCGCGGCAAGCAACTGTATGTCTTGGTTATATAGATCGATAAAGGCTAACTGAGAAAACATTTGCTTGTCTGTCAGTTGGTACAATCGAACGATAACGGGGTTTGCTTGGTTACCCTGATACGTATTCAATGTCGCATCGGCTTTGATACTAAAGGTATGCTTGGTCACTACTGGCACAGGGTCTGAAGAACACCCTGCAAGAAACAACGCGACAGCAACAAACCATTTAGCCATTATTGCTCTTCTCCTTGCTTCTGCATGTTTTCCATAAACAACGCTTTAAACTGACGACGGAAATCTCCGTTATCGCGTCGATGCTGAAAGTGCTTACGGTAGATGCGCCAATATTTCTTATCTTTACTGGTAAACATGCCTGACGAGACATATTCACTAAACTGACTCTCTAGATTTGTTGGAGCGAACTCGTTTAGAAACTGTTCCACAGTTTGCTCAAGCGCATTGAATAGTGCTTCATGCTGTAGCTGAGGGTTCTGCAAGAAACGCTGATTCTTTTCAGTTAGGTGGATAAGCTTATCGATGGAAGCTTCAATGTGACTATTGTTCTGCTCAGTATGTACAGGTAAATACTCTAGCTCTTTGCTGGAATTACCATTCGTATCAATACTTTCAACTTCGTCTATCTCGATATTAGGTACGACTTTATCTTGATCTAGGTCTTCAAACGGATCTGCAGAGAAAGGGTCGTCGCTAAGCACGTTCTGTTTAGAAAACTGAGCGGGTTCTTTATCGACTTCTATCGGTTTACTGTCTTCTAAGAAATCCATCTCATCATTAAGATCTAGCGAGAAACCTTCAGAGAATGGGTCATCATCGGTTGCTGTGCTGGTTTCAGTAACGTTGGTTGTACTGGTTAATGTACTGACTAACATGGTGTAGCTTTCGATTTTGAGCACGTCACCATCGTTGAGCGGATATTCTCTTTCCTTAGCAAGCGGTTTGTCATTGAGCAGGACGCCATTGTTGCTGGTATCTTTGACAAAGTAGGCGTTGTTTTTTAAAACGATTTTACCATGTACACGTGAAATGCGTTTTGATTGATCGGGCAGGGCGATATCACAGGATGGCGAGCGCCCAAATTCTCCACCGTTTTCCGGTAGATATACGACACGAGAGGTAACAACCTCTTCAGCGGGTACAGAAATCAAATGAACACTGATTGCCACTAACTTATCCCTCGCATTATCTTTATCCTTTGCACTGTGCTACAGCGGCATTAAAGCTTTCTAGGAAGCCTGAGTATTGGTTGAGAAAACGTTTAGAAAAGTAAACGCCCATCTCTTTTGTATCGAGCAATTCAGAACGAAAGAAATCTGCTGGAAGCAGGGCTTGCTGAAGTTCAGTTTTGAACACAAGCTCATCTTCTAAGGCAATATCAATTTCCCTTTGTTTTAAAAGCCTTAGTAATACTTTAGCATCACGAGGCTGTTTGACTACGTTAAAACCATTACGTTTTAGCCAAAACCATTTATTGGACCCAAATTTGGCAGAAAACTTAAGGTTTACCTTTGACAACTCATCAATCTTCGGCTCAACGCCAGGGCCAAAATACCAACTGAGTTTTTGTTGAGCGATTGGATCGGAAAGCGTTGCGTATTCGTCACGCTCGGTAGTTTGTGTTGCCACAAAAAAACCGTGCTGAGAGCCACTATGGACACGAAGCTGAGCATCAGACCAACTGGTCATCGTGATTTGGTATGGTTGCCCCATTTTTCCTAACGCACATTTTACTTTGTCTAACGCGATACCGTGCATTTGGCCGCCGGTATACTCTTGGTAAGGCGCCCAATTTTGTGTGGTGAGCTGTAGCCGAGCTGGACCTACGTGACTTGAGAGGCCAGAGCTTTGTGCGAAAGAGTGAGCAGACCATAGTATGAGGAAAGGCAATAATACAGCATGATGTCTTTTATTTATGGTCTGTCCTAACATCATTGTTGCTTCCCTATAATTTCGGAAATCTTCAAAATAGAAACGGGTGGATAATAATCTAACTGTTTGGCTGCGTTAATATTTACAATATACGAATACTGGCTTAATGCTTCAATCGGAATATCACTAATATTCATCGATTCATTCAAAATTTGTTCAGTTTTATATGCAGCAAATTGTCCTACATTGTAATATCGGCTGACTATACCGAACAGTGCATCATAATTTCGTATTGGTGACTCGGTTGCAGAAAAGGTTGGTATTCCCTGATTATGGATAGAATCTACGATAACCCCACCTTGAGCAATGATATAGGAGTCCGGTGGCAGATAAGCAACATCAACGCCATCCTCTGCCATTTTGCTACTGATAATATCAACCGACCCAGCAGATGGCTTTTCATCGACAATATCAAGTGGGTACAAATTTACTTGAATATTGAACTTCCTGCCGAGCGCAGCAATATTGTTTGCAGTTATTACCGCATTATTTTCGAGGGGATTGTAAATGATGCCTAGAATATCTACGTTAGGTAATTGGCTGATTGCTTTTAATTGAACATTGTGCGGAACAATATGACTCACCCCAGTAAAATTACGATGGTCGCTATTTAAACTGTCTGTGATTCGTGACCCTACAGGATCGGTAACAATACTGAATACGACAGGCGTAGAACTGGTTAGGCTAAAGGGAGAAGGATTGTCTACCGTTCCAAGTAGAGTACGAGTAATCGTTGTTCCAAACGTATATATGACATCCGCCTGATGCTCTTCAAGCGAAGAGATATGTGCAGCCAACGTCGCTTTATCTCTATTTGCATCCAGAACAGTAAACTTTACAGAGTTTCGTTCAGACAAATAGCTCATATAGCCTTTTTCTGCTTCTGTAATACCGCGCCATAACAACATGACCACGTGCTTTTCTTCACTGGCTTGAACCATGAAATTACACGCAAAGGTGATAACAATAAAAGTTAGCCACTTTTTCATGATGACACCTCTAAACTTTTTTGGTCTAAACGAGTAAAGGTAAAGAAAAACAGCAGCAGAGCGAGGGAGCTTGCTAACAGTGCACCACCGAATAGCATGATTGTGAAGTTGTATCCGAAAACGCTCAAAGCTAAACCTGCGAGCATCGGTCCTGCAATATTGCCAATGCGCTCCGTCAGGCGGAATATACCGATGACTTTGCCACGGTTGATTCCCTGACTAGATAAAAGCTCAATGACCAAGGGTATTTGTGGTGAGACACATACACCATGTGCAATACCAATAAAGATTACGATCATCAGTATTCCCAACGTTCCTTGGACAAAATAGATATTAAGCAACGCAAGGGCTGAGATCAGGCCGCCGATAAAGATGAACGCGATCTTGTTATTAAACTTATCAACCAGAATGGCACTGATAGGAGAGATAATAATGATTGCCAGACCATAAGCCATCATGACCCGACCGGAGGCTGCACTGCTTTCCCCTAAGAACTGCAAGTAAACCGGGCATATGTAATAGAGGAAACCTGTCAGTACGATTTTGGCGGGGATTGCACTGCATATAGTGATCAACGCGAAGTATTTGTTGCTTAGCAGTATACTGAAATCGGACAGCTTCACGGGTTGGCTGTTGTTATTTACATTGGTCCGCTCAAAGAAAACAGATACTAGTGCAACACTTGCAAATGCCAGCAGGCCAGCAAATATAAACGTTGCGGAGTAACCTAGTTTATCCGCTAAAATCCCACCAATTGCAGCACCACACAATGAACCAGAAAAGAATGAAGATAAGAAGGTTGCCATGCCTTTGGTACGACTATTGTCATTGGTGGTATCTGAAACATAGCCTTGAGCAGAAATAAATACGATACCGTAGCCAACGGCGGTAATGGCACGTGTGACGAGTAGGATCTCTAGAGATTGAGTGATTGCCGTACCAAACAATCCCAAGCCGGTGATGATGCCTCCGACCATTAATGAGTGTCGTCGGCCGACTTTATCTGACCAGTATCCGGCAAAGGGCAGGGAGAGTGCCCAGCACAACATAAACAGAGAAATAGGTAAGCTCGTCACTAAGTTTTCAGGAATCCATCCATAAGAGTTTTCAAGTGAGGACACATAGTTTGGAAAAAACGCCAGAGAAGCCGCCTCGGCGAAAACTAGCATGAAGAGCGGCAATCGAATGAATCGATAATCTTGTGACTCGATTAACTTTGTTTCTTGTTCTGGGTTAAGCTTTACTATTGCCGAGTTAGCCCGCTCTAGTAATTGACCAATTTCGTCCCGTGAGGTCACTTTAGCCACATGGCTAACAATGTCTCTGTTGATAGTCATAAAGACTTTTTTGACTTGATGCCACGGCGAAATGATCATGAAGTTACACATGAAGAGAATGATTTCACTTACCACCAAACATGATGCAACCAACACCGTGAGCATATCCATCAGGCTTTCTTTCAGCATCTTCAACAGTATGTTTTCGTCGGTCGATATATTTAAGTGGATCTGACTACGGCTACCAACTTCGATATGACTAGCATTGGAAAGATCACCAGTCGTTTCTGGGTAGTGATACAGATGTGCATCCTCGTTGCTCAAGGCAATTGCGGTGATTTCTTCATGTCCCTCGGTGTAGAATGCGAATTCTTCTTCTAGGCCTTGAAGGCGATCAATGGGTACTCCCTGAGACAAAAGTCTATCGACCATTGTTGTCAGCGCGTCTCCAATTAAATTCGATTTCTGTTCAAGTTTAAGTTCGTAAAGCTGCGAAAATTTGTTAAGAGATAAGTACGACGATGTCACATTGGCTGAGATAGTCAGTACTATCGCCAGGACAATCACAAACAAAGGGAAGTGTTTCTCTCTTTTTTGATTCCATTTGCTTTTACTTTGACTGAACGATAATGCTCGGTGAGCATCTTGCAGCGTTTCTACTGTGACGTTTTCACTGCTTGCTAGAATCGAGTCGGCTTTTTTAACGCGATTCGATATACCCGCTAGTAACACTTTAAGAAAAATAAATCCGCAAATAGACGCTACCAATACCGAAAACAACGCGTAAAACAGCTGCATGTTCAATATGAAAGCGGTCTGTTTTTCTAATTGATCAATTGAGTAGTGGAGTTTTAGTCTTCCTTCAACAACCCCAAAAGTGTTGGTAATCGTAGAGGTGAGTTCCCGGTCGGACTCGCTTTCTTGTGTCGTAGCTTGAAATAGTACAGCGCCATTTGCGGCTTCAACGGAAATTGACGTTATGCCAGGTGCCAGACTTATACGCCTATCAAGCAACGCTTGAATGTTACTGATCGCAGATAAAGGTAAACCAAGGCTAATAGCTTGATTGATATCGTTTTCAGTTTCCTCCAATACAATGTCGTAGATTGAATCTGATGTTTGAACGATACGCTTCTCAAAGTTAAGGTAATTGAGTACCGTATTTAGACTTATTGAAAAGAGCAAGACAGACAAAATGGCAAACGATAGCTTTGCTCTTAAGCTGAAGCTAAATTTGCGTTTGTCGTTGTTAACAAGGTCCATCTTGCTCATTTTCTTATTACCTATTCAATTTCTAAAGCAAAGCCAAGTGCAGAATCTTCTGCTGTTACGCGTACTTGTGTGATTGGCTCTTGTCGGCTTAATCGACCAATACACTCTTCGGCAAGTTTTGGCATCAGTGAGCGATTAATGATTTGCTCTACAGCACGGCCGCCAGTGGTTGGGTCGGTGTTTCTGCCCACGACAAATTGAACGAAGCCCTCATCCCACGTAAAGGTTGCTTGATATTGTTCGGCAAGTTTTTTCTTAATTCTGTTGAGAGAAATCTCTGTGATTTTAGACAGCTCTTCATCATTAAGTGGGTAGTAAGGAACTATAGTTGTACGGCCTAAGAAAGCGGGCTTGAAGTAATGCTGTAAGTCTGGACGAATAGCTTCGAGAAGTTCTTCGTTCTCCATACGCTCATCCGAGTCGGCACAGGCATCACAGATAGCTTGGTCGGCGGCGTTTGACGTCATGATGATGATGGTATTTTTGAAATCGACAGTTCTGCCTTCACTGTCTTTGATATGCCCTTTATCAAAGATTTGGTAGAACAAGTCATGCACACCAGGGTGCGCTTTTTCCATCTCATCTAGTAGAAGTACTGAGTATGGATTGCGTCTAATGGCTTCAGTAAGCACACCACCTTCACCAAAACCAACATAACCAGCAGGAGAGCCCAATAACATCGAGATCTTATGTTCCTCTTTGAACTCAGTCATGTTGATGATAGTAAGGTCATTGCTTCCTCCGTAAAGCTGCTCAGCAAGCGCCATTGCTGTCTCAGTTTTACCAACACCACTTGGACCACACATTAAGAAGACACCGATAGGCTTACGGCTGTCGGTCAAACCCGCGCGCGAGATTCGAATTGCTTTCGCGAGCTCTTGCTTGGCAACATTCTGTCCAATGACTCGTTTATCCAACTCTTCCTCAAGGGTGAGTAGCTTCGCGATTTCGTCGCTCATCATGTTTCCAACTGGAATGCCTGTCCAGTTAGCGATGATTTGAGCAATGGTATTGTCGTCTACCATTGCATGTACCAGTGGGTCCTCGCCTTGCAGAGCAGAAAGCTTATTTCTTAGATCAGTAAGCTGTGTTTGTTTCGCTTCTTCAACCGCATCTTGCTCTTGTTGCTGAGTGATTTCTTCTTGGACGACCTTAATTTGATCGACCAACTCAACTTCTTGTTCCCATTGAGTCTGGTACTGCTCGAGTCGGAGTTTATTTGCTTTAATTTCCTCTGTGAGCTCTTCAATCTCTTCTGCGCTATTAGAGAAAAGTGCCTCTTCTTTTTCTAACGCCACTTTTTCATTCTCTTGATAGCGGATCTTTTGCTCTAACGTCTCTATTACTTCTGGTTTCGCACCTTGAGTCAGGGCGATACGCGCACTGGCTGTATCGAGAAGGCTGATGGCTTTATCAGGTAGCTGTCGGCTTGGCAGATAGCGAATAGAGAGGTTAACGGCTGCTTCGATAGCAGATTCGGCAATGAAAGCGCCATGATGATTTTGAAGAGAAGCAGCAATACCACGCAACATCTGCATCGCATCTTCTGCGTTTGGTTCTTCAATTGTGACGACTTGGAAGCGGCGTGTTAGTGCAGGATCTTTTTCGAAGTATTTTTTGTACTCAGCCCACGTAGTCGCTGCAATGGTTTTGAACTCACCACGCGCTAGTGCAGGTTTAAGTAGGTTAGCCGCGTCATTTTGACCAGCTGCGCCGCCCGCACCGATGAGAGTGTGTGCCTCATCAATGAATACAATGATAGGTTCTTCAGAGTTTTTCACTTCATTGATGACGTCTTTAAGGCGATTCTCGAATTCGCCTTTAACACTGGCACCGGCTTGCAGTAAGCCTAAATCCAAAGAGTGAATTTGCACGCCTTGCAACGCACCTGGGACTTCATTAGCAGCGATTCGAAGTGCTAAACCTTCAACCACTGCGGTTTTACCAACGCCCGGTTCACCGACCATGATAGGGTTGTTTTGACGCTTACGGCACAAGATATCGATAGCCTTGCGTACTTCTGCATTACGACCGGAAATAGGGTCTATCTTTCCGTCTAATGCCTGCTGAGTAAGATTGATCGTGTACTTGCTTAGAGCATCATTACCCGATGGTGTGGTATCAACAGATCCGCCAGCTTGAGAGGAAGAAGATTTGGCGCGAGCGATTGGCGTCTTCGAGATTAAACCTTGCAGTGATTCCAAAGATACCGGCTTTAAGCTATCAAGCTGTAACGTATTAACGCCCATGACGTTTTGTTGAATAAGAGCTTGAACAAGGTGCAAGCTGACAATTTCGCCGTGCCCATAGTTTACCGAAGCGATCATCCAAGCATCTTTAACTAGCTCTGTGAGAGAGTGGCTGAGTGTTGGTTGACCTTCACTTCCTTTTGGTAGACGCGATATCTTGGTCGTTAGCTCGTTTACGACCGTGTCTTGCGTTATCTTCTGCGAGTCGAACAGAGCTTGCAGCTTTGCATCACTTTGAGAGATGAGCTGTAGCAGCCAATGCTCAACTTCAATCGCAGGCACACCTTGGTTCATGGCTGCACCGGCAGAGACTTCTAAGGCTTGTTTTAGCTCGGGAGCGAGCTTACCAACGAGGTTGGTGAGGGTTACTTGAGTCATACTAAATTTCCTTGTATCTCAGTAAGCAGAACAGCGTAGCTAATACTGGTTGTATCGAACGGTTTTAAGCATTCTTTTGTTGATGTTAGTTGATCAGGATTCTAACGATTTCATTTGGTTTTCTTTCTGGAGAAAGACAATCTACTTCACCAAGCCTTGCTGCCTGTTTCGAGTCTGATGACAGTACAGGTTGGTTTAGGTAAGTTCGTTTCACACTTAGATAAATCGAGATAGGGGTGTTATCTCGAATAAAATGTTCGGCAAGCTGGAGTACCTCCCGACCGAGTTGTTCATCTTGCTGGGCTTGCGTGAACTGAGTACGGCTGCTTGGTACGATGTAAATCGAAATATGATTGAATTGAGCCTCACAGTGTTTGCCAAGCAAAAAACCTTGCCCAATACGGCAGTTGTACTTTTCGTTGTTCCCAAGGCGAGTTAGCGAATCGGTCGGTAACTGACGTTTTTCACTTGGATTACACTCAACATCAATCCGGTAAGGAAAATAGTCGTTCAGCATCTGTTTTAATGTGCCGATATGGCGTGTTTTGTGGCCAAGCAACATGGAGTATTGAAAGTATCGACCATGGCTACTTTTTAACGCCGATAGCTGGTTCAATAAGCGAGTTTTTTCTGGGGAAAGTTCATTTTCTAGCAGTAACCAACGTTGGCTGTCGGCTTTATTCACCAACTCGAAATGACGTTGATTAAACACATCTAGGAAATCTTTCAGCGCATGATCTTCTTTGTGAAGGGCGATGAGTAACTCTTCATAAATGTAGTTTGGAATCACTCCTTTGACGCCAGAAAGAGCTTGTTTCGCTAGGCGGATCTTGGCTTTACTGTTTTTAAACGAAAAGTACTGAATCTCATTGGGTGCACCGGTAGGCATTACCTCTGCTTTAAGCTCAACTTTTACATGACGAGGGTTCGCTTTCACTAGCGAGTTCAACAAACGCATCGCCTGAACGAAATCGTATTTCTCTGGCTGAGAAGACATATCATGAATGAAGCTCATTAATGACTCTCCTCTAATTGGACGCTAGGGCATTGGTGTACAAACTTATCTAGATTTACAAGCTCATCTAGGTTTATAAACACTTCAAGATTTAAAGACATAGCTGACTCCCGTGAACCTTCGGGTACTGCTTGGCGATGCCATCGCGCCCGTATACTCGAACACTTAAGCGAACATAGCGGTCAAAGCTACAAAATTGTTGGAAGAAACGATTCAATACGTCACTAAACACGTGGTAAGCGCCTTTCGCATCAAGCGTAATTTCTATCTCGGTACCTGGGGAAAATACGTTTTTACCCATAATTCGAATCGCAGAGACTTGAGAACGAAAGTTGACAGAACGAATCATCTGAATTTCCGATGACGATACTTGGCTTCGGCTGCACAGTGCCAACATTTGCTTTAGTTCATTTTCTGGTTCTGGAGATTGTAATAGGGACGAAAAGTTACAGTTTAATAGCCCGACAAACTGCCAGTGCATGTGTTGATCTCTTTCACGCTCAATAGGAGCAGAGGGCGGATAGATAGCCGAAAAAGCCGCAGGTAAGTCTATGCTTTCAATACATTCAAATTCACCTTCGGCTGCACAGGCTTGTTTACCATTGGTACACAGTAACCGAGTTCCATATAACTTGTTAAAATCGATGTTATTGGGATCAGACAAGCTAACGGAGAGTTGCAGTGTATCGCCATGGTCACGTTTGCATTGCCAATAATCAGTTGAAGAGCCTTGACCGTACTTGTCTCTGAACAAGGGTGTTAGTTTTTTTTCACCTTGTGATGTAATTTCATAGACTTCTTTAACTTCAACGACATTGATGGTCGAATCACTGTGGGCGTCAGCATTGATTGGAGCGCTCAGTTTACGATTGTCATAGTTAATGGGTTCGCCAGTCTGTTCAAACAAGTTAACAGCGGGCACTACATTAAGTTTGAATACTCCTTTATCGAACAGTCGAATGAACTCAGATGGCAATGAATCCATAAACAAATTGACGATAATTTCAGACTCGGAAAACTGTTTAGCAAAGTCTCCAAATCGTTTTAAGCGGAAGAACTGCCGTTTTTCTTTGAAGAAGAAGTATTCGTTAAGTAATTGATACCCTGAAAACTGATTACCGTGTTGGGGTAAAAACTTGAACTCCAAATCACTGATTCGATTTTTAAGGTTGTTGCTCTCAATAGCTCTATGACTCTCACACGTTGAATCGGATAGAGATATCGCTGAAACATTACTCAAAAGTAGCTCGACCAATGAATCAGCACTGTTTTCAAAACCCTGAACAAAAAAGTCGAAGTCACCAATGTCTAGCTGACTAAAAAACACTTCAGGATCACCCGTCGACAAAGAGATTTGAATCACCGCAGAAGTGCGTGCCGCATTCTGCGGTCTATTGAAGCTAAAAGGAGCGCTTAGAGCCTGAATATCAACAATGCTAAATGGTGATACTTCTATTTTATCAACCGTTGTGAAAATACATTCTTCACCTTTGGCTAAACCGACAAACTGACTCCCTTTTGGTAAGGAAACTGCTTCAGTAATAGGTTCGTTGTCATTGAGGTGAAGGTAGGCCACGCTTGGGACGGTTTGTACGTACGATGGGTACAACACATCTAAAAGCCCTTCAACCACTTCAGGTAGTTGATCGGAAAGCTGTTTCTCTAGATTTGCGTTGAGCAGAGCCACACCATCGAGCAAGCGTGCCATGCTTGGGTCTTCAACTTTTCCTTGGTGAATGTTCAGGCTTTCCGCGTGAGTAGGATAGTCTGAGCCGAATTGCCCAAGTGAGCGGCGTACAAATGCTAGCTCTTGTTCAAAATAACGTAATAGGGGATCAGTCATAACTATCCTCATCCAATGAAGTGCTTAAATCATTGAGTGCAATCTTCGAATCGAATACGAGCTCTTGGTCCCCATATTCTGTTTTTGTTTTCGCGATGATATTGAATGAAAGGGCGTTTTCGCCTTCTTTTCGCTCGATTAACTCGACCGATACATTACTCAAGCGCGGCTCAAAGTTTTGAATCCAAGATTCGATGCGTCTGGCTAGTTGAGTTTGGTCGAGGCTAGCGCTCAATAACTGAATATCTTCGATCCCAAACCTAAAGTTGGAGCGATTTACTTCGCCTAAACGGTTGTCGATCTCGACCAAAGATGCTTCTGCTTCAAACAGCTTGGTCAGATGATATTTAATGTCGTCTATGTGATTGTCTTTAACCGTGTTCGGAGACAAAAAAGTATTCCAAAAGCTCATTACGCCACCTCATCAACTTCGGTTGTAAGCACCACTTCGCCGCTAAAATGATCGTATTGATATTGTGGAACGATACGTAACGTACAAGAGTAACTTCCCGGCTGGTGTGTTGACTCATGCACGCTGACCTTGGCGAAGCTCAGCGGGTAACGAGCGAGAGTTTCTTCGTTCGCAAATGACACGTTACTAGAGAATTTTTCTATCCATTGGGTCAGAAACAACTCACATTCAGCCGCTGTGCTGAAACTACCAATCATTTCTCGGACTTGGACCTTTAAATAGTGGGCAATACGGCAAGACATCAAACTTGTTTGAATTTGAGTGAGTACTTTCTCATTGTCCCCTGAACCGTGCTGCCAGGCAGAATTATTGCCGTTAAAGTAGTACTTGTTGGTTAAAGGACTTCGAGTTAATGGGATAAACCCACTTTGAGCATAAAATGTAGAAATTTGTCCAAACAAAGCCACATCGACAATAGGTTCAGAGTAACTAGGGGTAGTGCGGTGCGTGGGTGGTGTATTCACTAATGCACCTTGGTACTTATCATTCCAACGTGACTTCAAGAAACCGAACCAGTTAACTCTATGGTGTTCACGCATGATTGTAGATACAAAAGGGAAAACAGCATTTCCCCATAGCCCTTGACCTTCCTCGTTATACACAAATCCTGACTTTCTATTTGAATAGGGCGCTCTGAGCTGAACTTGAGGCATGACCAAACCAAGGAACCGAGAGCTTGCCTTATCCCGCAGATCACGCCATGCCTGATAATCTGGGCCAGCAAGTATTTTTTCAATACGTCCGATATCTGAAAGCCAATCTGCACCGGAGTTAGCAAAGAAGTTTATCGCTGGAGAGAGTAGCATTGGGCATAACGTAGCTTCACCCAGCTTGGAAAGCAGCTCTAGAGTGAACAGATCGTCGTACTCAGAGTCGAAATCAATATCCATGCTTATCGAGTGAGTAAACGCGATACAGCCAAAAGGTTGGCCACCGAGAGTATTGAGTTCTCGGTTACCAATTTTGTTAAACAGGTCGCTCGATTTAGTGCTGTAAGCTTGGTTTAGGTCTGTCGAAAGCTCTGCCCAAGACATGTCCAACATTTTGAGCTTAGTGCGGTTGTAGTTTATTGGTAGCGCAGACAAGTTTTTAAGGCTACGCCAATTTCTTTCGAGTAATTGAAAATCTTGGTGGTGTAGTACTTCATCAAGTTGACTTGAAAGCTGTTTATCTAGAGCCGCAATCAATTGTGCGATACTCGTGATCAATCGTTGCTTATTTTTAAGCGCGCTCGAGTCCAATTCAGAAAATAAAGATAACGCTTCTTTCAAAAAGGCGTTGTCTTTACTGTCTAGTTGGTTGAATGCGGTTTGCCAATCTGTATTTAACTTCATACAAATTAAAGGCCGGATTGCTCCGGCCAATCTCATTAACCTGGGATCTTAGCAACCATTCGAACAGACGTAGTCAGTTCTTCCAGTTGTAGCCAAGGTCTTAGGTGTGCAACAGCAGAGTAAGAACCAGGGCGACCTGGTTGTTCTACTACTTCAATACGAGACTCACATAGAGGAGTTTTCGCACGTTGCTCATTGCCAATCGCGCCAGCATTGGTGTATTGGTCGATCCAAAGTTGTAGTTCTCTTTGGATATCTGGAGCTTCAAGGTTTGAACCTAACTTGTCACGGCCCATAACTTTCAAGTAGTGCGCAATACGGCTACTTGCCATGATGTATGGCAGACGAGCAGAAATGGCAGCATTTGCTGTAGCGTCTGGGTCTGTGTATGTTTTCGGTTTTTGCGTCGTTTGACCGCCGATAAATACACCGTAGTTAGAGTTTTTGTAGTGAACTAGAGGTAGGAAACCAAGATCGCTTAGCTCTTTTTCACGCTCGTCGGTTAGGTTAACTTCAGTTGGACACTGTTGAAGTAAATCACCTGCTTCAGACTTGTATGTTAGGTTAGGTAGATTCTCAACCTTACCACCATTGTCTAAACCTCGAATGGATGTACACCAACCAGAAGCGGTATAGGCTTGAGTCATTTTCAGGCCTAGATCGTAAGCTGCGTTTGACCATACTAATTGATCATTGCTGGTCGGCTTAGGATTACCATCCATATCAGTACCAAGTTCTTCGTAGTCGAAGACTTCCGTACCCAAACCTTTTGCACCGTATGGTAGGCGAGCTAGTGTTCTTGGTAGAGTCAGTGTGACATAGCGTGCATCGTCACTTTCACGGAAAGAGTTCCATGCAGCGTAAGCTGGAGAATCAAAGCCTGCCGCTACTGGTTTACCTTCATCAAAGGTCGTGAAGTCATTGAACTCGAACATTTCAGCATTTGCAGCTGCCACAAATGGCGCGTGACAAGCGGCAGCAACTTCACCCATGTAACGAAGTAGGGCAACGTCTTCATCTTTAGCACTAAACTCGTAGTCACCAATGAAAGTACCGTATGGTTCACCACCTGCAGTACCGTATTCACCTTGGTATACCGCGTTGAATAATGGGCTGCGATCGATTGCTGGAGCATCTTCAAATTGTTCTAGCAACTCATCTTGCGTGAAGTCGACCATTTTAATCTTAAGGTCACGGCCAAGCTCACTTTCTTTAACCAACTTTTGAATACCACGCCAAGAACCTTCCAATTTTTGGAAGTCTTTTTGCTGCATGACTTCAGAGAGCTGACTAGAAAGTTTTTTGTCGATCTCTGAAATGGCATTTTCAATTGTTTTAGTTAAGTTTTTGTCCCAAGTCACCGTTCCTGACAAAGCTTGCTCAGCTAATACGGAAAACAACTCTTTTGTAGTGTCAGCAGGGGTTTGAGTTGTTGCTTCAATGGCACGGTCAAGGAAACTCAGTGCACCCTCTGCTGCTTCGGGTTGCGCTTGATTTTCGGTTTCTGCACTCATTACTCAGCTCCTTCGTTCTTAATCCCAAGCTCATCAGACAAAGCGTTAATGGTATCTGCACTTTGTAGGACTTCTTTGAGTAGTTTTTCTAGGTCACGAGAACGGTCTGCTTTTGATAGAAGCACTTTTAGCTGATTGCGTGTTTCAACTAATTTTTTAAGTGGTTCTACTTGATCGATGATGGCTTCAGGCTCGAAGTCCTTCATCGAATCGAATTTTAGACTAGCTTCAAATTGGCTGTCGTCGTCAGCGAGAACATTGTCAACCTTGAGCGATAGCTCAGGGCCAACACGCTTCATTACCGTGTCGAAGTTATCTTTGTCTACGTTGTAAAACGTGCGATCTTCAATATCTTCTTTGTCTTGTTTATGACCGGAGTAGTCACCAATCACACCCACAACAAATGGGAGTTCCTTAGTTTCTACTGCGCCATTTGTTTCGACGTCGTAGGTAATGCTTACGCGGTTTTTACTTACGCGTTTATGTTGGGAATTCAGTGCCACAGTACTTCTCCTTAATTACATTAAGACGCTGTTGAAGTCACTTTCGCTGTTGTAGCGTCAAATCCGACTTCTGGGCCTTTCTCGATCTTGCCGTTTTGACCTTCGATGTAGTAGGCCTTAGAGATCTGAGTGTATGTCAGGCTAAATGACTCGCTTGGAAGGCTACCGTCAGTTGCGCCCATGTTGTAACTCGCCATACGAGCTTCTTTAAGAGTAAGGATTAGGTATGGATCTGCACCAGAACCTTCGCGGTTTGGTTTAGTCATAACAATCTCAATTGTTTTACCTTCTGCACCAGGTGCATAAAGGAAAGTCGTCAAGTAAGGTGACGCACCATCACAGCTGCGGTTTACGTTGATTTCACCTAATGCAACCATACCTTGGTCTGCGTTGTTCGCGTTACCAACGTCGATACCTACACCACGTACAGCACTCCAAGAGACATTACCAATTGCAAAAAAACCGTCCTTACCACCAATTTTTTCAACAGTTGCTGCGCCTTTAGGGGTAGTACCGTCAATTCTCATGTAAATAGAAGCCATTCTTTTCTCCTTTGCTAGCTAGCATTAATTCCTTACCATTCGAAATCTGTCAGGTTTCCTGAGTCTTGACTTGATGGTTCAGAGTTTTGGTTAACTGTGTTTTGCATAGTTTCAGTACTCTCGCTCGATGGATTCGAACGAGATTCAACATCTTGGTGCTTTACTTCTTCTGTTGAATTCATTGTAGGAACAGCAGGGGCTGTATAGGTACCGAGCTCTGCTGTTTCTAAGTTGTCCATACCCGTTAGTAGGTTGATGTGATTTAACGCCGATGAATCATTGCCGACCATTTCTTGTAAAAGTTCAGGTAGGCTGAGTTGTCCCCAACGGATGGCGCGCTCGAGTAAAAATGCGATAGGGCTGTGCGGTTCATTCTTTTTGAAGAATTCAGCAACTTTGCGAATTTCGTGAAATGCTTGCTCGCGACTTGCTATTGGCCCTGTAGCGATAGGTGTATTGGTTGTGACCGCATTAACTGAGGAGGTGACAGCTGGTGTTGGAGAACCTGCTGGTGTGCTAGTTGATTGCGGTTGACTAGCATTGCTTGTTTCCGCAGTAGGTGCAGGGCCTTGTGGTTGCACCGATTCAACAGGCTGCTCTGCTTCAGGCTCATCGCCTTTAGGTTGATAGTTTGAATCTAACGGCCAAATAGCGAACTTGTCGCCAACCAAGAATTGAATTGCGTTGATTAGGTCAGCAATGTTCTGCTTTATAAACCTGAAGCTAATTGCAGAAACGCCGATTTCATTACATTTTGTGGAAATGGTCGCTTCTGCCTCTACCAAGTTCACGTAACAGTCGGAAAGTGCCATCAACGTATGCTGAGTATCGGAAGAAAATAAACCTAGCGCTTTCTCCTTTAAGCTTGCGATTTCACCTTGTCGCTCAGCTCTTAGGTAATCAGCAAATGTAATGTCATCCACTAGGCCAAGCATTTGCAACGGAATATACAAGGAGGTGGACTCATTTGACTCACCTACCAGTTGGAGCAAAGGCTTAATCTTAAATTCGGCTTGTTCTTTTTGTTGACCCGCTTCGTCAGATGACTTGAGCTTTTCCGCTGGCATTTTAGGGTTCAGATCATCCCACCAAGTGTCTGCATAGGACTTAATTAGGCTGATAGAACTGGAAAGGTTTTCGTAAGGCTGATTTGTGAACAGTTGGCTGGTGATGTACCAACCTAGTATCTCCAAATCTTTGGTCTTTGTTTTTAGTGCGTCTTCAGTGATTTCACGCAAAGATTGCCAGTTGGCTTCATTGCTATCAACAATAGCTTGATCAGATGAGGCATCAGGTGTTTCTACTAACTGACGGAAAGAGGATTGAGATGCATTGTATGCATTTCGAATGCCTCTGTAGGCACTTCGATCTAATTTTAAATATACGCCACAAGGCTCGGATTCCGAAATTGGCGTCAGCAAACTGTCCGTGTCTACCATATGATTCCTGATGATTAACTTAATCGATAATGTGGTGGTTAAAATCTACGCATCATTATGATTATCAATAGGTTTAAAGGTTTATTAACATTTGTTAATTCTAGGACTTTTTTATGAAATGTCTTCGAGAAAATAATTATTTACCAAAAACTTTGAACTTCATCTAAAAAACTGGACTGATGTCACGCTAAATGTGAAAGGTAAATGAAAATATTTACTAACCCCCGATCATAACTGTGGGCATTCCTAGCACAATACTCCCACCGTGAGAGGTGGTATCTCCCATCCTAACTGCCGGTTTACTATTGATTAAAACGGTAGCACTTCCCTTAATAATGGAGTCGGGGGGGCCTACGCAAACGCACATATCTCCCATTGTTGCGGCCGGCATATTGCCAATGAGAACAGTTGGTGCTCCAGGGCCTGTTATCGGCCCACCTACGTGTGGTACGGGAGGAACAGCTGGAGTTTGCATGGGACACACGTGCATGTCGGTTAATCTAGCTGCTAATGTCATAGTTAATCCTCTTTTCCGTTACCGCCACGAGCAATATCTAGCCCAGTCGAGATGGCATATTCAATATATCCTTGGTAGTTGTCCCATTCGGGTAGTGCGGCTGAATGGTTAACTGCGCCAGCAACGGCCTTGGAATACAGGAACGGGTCGGGCAGTACTGCTGGAAGCTCCGGCGATACAATGCTTCCTGAGCCATTCCAAAAGACGGCTTGAGCAAGCCATGAAGGTCCACAGTTGAGCTCTAAGCGATTTGAGTATAGTTCACATTTTCGGCGTAGCTCTTCAGATGGCCCTTTGACCCAGTTTTTTGCGGAGTTTAAGCACTGTAACTGTACGGGTGACCAATCATTTTGACGGGTTTGGAGGCATAGTGCCCCCCACCAAATGGCTTCTCTGACGGGCAGAGCATGAGCTAAGAACTGAACTAGGTCTGAATATAGGGCATTATCATTAAGAACTTGAATTGTCTGTTCAACGGATGCTTCCTCCTCAATAAGGGCAGCCGCATCATCCGAAATTTTAAATCGAGGTAGTATTTGAGCACTACTATTGTACGGAATCTTTTTAAACGTCATTAGTTAACCTTTACAATTGCACCTTTTACTTCGCCCATAACACCGCCATCAAACGTCGCCTTTAACCCTGACTTAAACTCTGCGCTCAATTGCCCCTGTGCGCTAAGCGTAGTTTGGGCCTCGATTGCAACGCTCATCCCCTTAATGCTATTTGAGCTTGTTGCTTCAACAGCCGTAGTGGCGCCACTTATCTTATTGGAAGAGGTCGCTTTACTTTCGACGCTAGTGCCTTGCAACGATAGAGAGTTGGATGCTTTAACTTCGATACTGCTAGCTTCTATGCTTATAGAAGATGAGGAAATACTGATTTTGCTTGATCCTACTGTGAGCTCTATCGAGTCGTCGGCTTCGATGGAAATAGATTTTGCCTTTTGGCTGAGTGCCTTAGTGACTGAGAGGCTGTAATTATCTTCAGTGGATACCGTCACCTGCTTAGTGACGGTTTGGCTGGCTTCACCCTTAATCGTTTCGGTGACGTTATTTTCAACTTCTTGGGTAAGATCTTTTGCTGCGTGCACGTAAAACAACTCGTTGTCTTTCTTGTCATCGAAATACCATTCATTGCTTTGCCCAGAAAGTTTAGTTTTAAAACCAGATTTAGTGCTATTGGCTTCTGGGTACGGGAGGGCGTTCTTACTGTTGTATACACTACCAGTGATTACAGGCTGATCAGGATCGCCATCAATAAAAGCCACAAGGACTTCTTGCCCGGCTCTAGGTACAAATTGACTACCATAACCGCTGCCAGCGAGCATCTGTGCAACTCGAACGTAACAACTTGTTTTGTCGCCAGAGGTTTCAGTGTCCCAGTGGAACTGTATTCTTACTCTGCCTTGTTCGTCTTGGTTTATATCACCAGCCGTTGAGCCTGCGACCAGTGCGCTTTGTAAGCCATTAACCACGGGTTTGTTTAGCACTGGAGGATAATGGGGTGTCGCTTGTGGAATCAGCTCTATCTCTATCGTGCACTCACCTTCGCTGTTATAAGCAGCGGTCATTCCAATGACGGAATAATCACCCAATTGGTTCTTATCTAGGTGATTCGCGAGAGAAAACCAGGATCCTAGCTCAAACTCGTCAGAATGACTTGTTGCGATGACACTTTGGTAATTCTGTTCTATTTGTTCAATACGGCGCTTAACCAAGTTACTTGCGAGGTCAGTGCGATCTCGACTTATTCCTAACGGAGGGTAGTGTGTTTGCGTAAGTTTAGTATTGTTCGAAATGGTATGACTGGATTTCTTCACCTTGCTGGAAATAAGTTTGCTTTGTGAGTAATCGTAACTAGTCAATTCTACACTTGCACCATGAAACTCAGAGCGAGGCATCCATGAGTGAATAAGTGGATTACTTCCCGAAGGAACTTCGACCATATCAAACTTAGAAGTACTTGCTTTAGAAAAGGGTGTCTGAGCATCTTGAAGAATCATTTTATGATCAGAAGAAGAATGCTCGAAATAGTAGTGGACCCCTTCTTCTGACAGTAAACGAGTAACAAAGTCAAAATCTGACTCATTGTATTGAAGACAGTACTCACGTTTAGTAGAAGGCAAATTACTAGCGGTAAATGAACCACTGAAACCCGCATTGGTGAAAATATCGCTAACGATGTCTTTGGTCGATTGGTTTTGGTAAACACGAAAACCATGGGTATGAGTCAAGAGCCAGAACCAAGGTCTTAGCACAACCTTATAGCTAGAAAACTGTAGGTTGGCGTCTAAGCCTAAATGCTGTATCTGAGTGATGACACCATTGTATGAACGGGAAAGTGAAAGGCTCCCTGATTCGTTATTATAACGACTCACAGTAAGCTTTTGGCCTAACTGGGCTTCTAAATCAAAGGATTTCGAGACCAAAATGAGCTCGATAACAAAAGGTTCGGAAAGACGCTGTGAAACAGAAAATTCAGTAACACTGTGTTCTTGATTACTTGAGTCGACAGCAGAAATCGAACTTGCTGAAGGTGAAAACTGATCAGCCATATACATCCCTGTGAAGTTGAGGCGCAAATGAAGTCAACAAGTTTTATAAGTACGCCTTAATTAATGTTAATGATTAATTAAAAGAAATCGCACATCAAGTAAGAAAGTGATTTTATTTCAAATGTTTTGGTGTGGTGTGATTTGTTCTGCGTTATGAAAATAAAAGTGGAGCTAATAAAAAAGCGCCCATAAAGGGCGCTTTTTGAAAATTTTAGAAGACTTGTTCATCGTCGGCATCGACAAAGAGTTCGATACTATTATGCCTTTCATCGACCGTCATATTGAGGTGAATAGCGTGGCAACATGCTGGGCAATCATCATAAAACTCTTGGCTTCCATTCGACGCATCCAGCGTAATACCGATTGAATGACCACAGTGAGGGCATTTTACCTTTCGTTCCGTGTAGTTTCTCATGCCTATCTCCTTACTTCATGTTTGAGATACTTCAATAGTAAGCCGCCAAGTTAGTTATGGTTGTGAATTAAGTACAAAGTTTGATTTGCCCCAGAAAAAACAAACAGACGCATAAGTTAGGCGTCTGTTTTGAGGTTTGTGTATTTTTGTTGTGAATTAATTAATAGCTTAGTATTTTCTCAACCATTGATTCAGCTTCAGCAAGGTAGTGGCCACCAAATTGATTGTAGTGGTTCAGTACGTGATAAAGGTTGTAAATGTCCTTGCGCTCAGCATAACCAAAGTCTAACGGTAAAACGCTTTCGTACCCCTGATAGAACTCAGGTTGGAAGCCCTCGAATAACTCCGTCATTGCAATATCACATTCACGGTCACCCCAATAACACGCAGGGTCGTAGCATATGGGACCAAATGCGGATTTAGCGACATTACCATGCCAAAGGTCGCCGTGGAGAAGCGAAGGGCGGGGGGTGTGACTGGCGAGCCGACTTTCAACTAACTGGACAAATTCGCCAATATTGACGAGTTCGATGCCTTTTTCTCGTAGCAATTGCAATTGCCAGCCAATACGTTGCTCAGAGAAAAATCGGTGCCACTTGCGATCCCATTTGTTTGGCTGAAGTGTATTTCCAATGTAGTTGTCTTGATCGTAACCGAACTCTTTTTGCTCACCCCATAAATGCAACTTGGCCAACTGAGCACCGAATTTGAAGCTGAGCTTATTGTCATCCAGCGGTTTGGTCGCAAGGTAATTGAGCACGATAAACGAGTGGTCTTTGCTGGTGCCAGTTAGAATTAGCTCGGGAACGAATACGGTGGAGGTGTCGCGAAGGGTTTGAATGTTCTCCGCTTCGACTTGGAATTGTGGCAAAAAATCCCTCGTGTTGGTTTTTACAAAATAACGCTGTTCTCCATCACTGATCATGTAGCACTCACTAATTTCTCCTCCGTGAACTTTTGAACGTTCGTTAATGTTGAAATCAAACATTAGAGTTTCAGATAGCTGTTGGGATAGAGCTTGCCACATAAGTATTCTCCGCCAAGTAAATGCTTATTTGCCATAAGTTTAGGACAAGACAAAGAGGAAATCTGATTCGTTTTTCAAAGATTCATTTAATTCACACGTATTCATATAACATATTAGGCAAAGTGTGATATTCCTCTATAGCCAAATCATAAATGATTTACCTTAGCTTCGATATGTACAGCTCCTATTTCTCAAATAGCAAACACTTAGTAAGCTCATGAAACTTTACGCTTATTGGTGATGAGTTAGAGTGTGACTTGAACCATAAAAAGCGTTAGTTGGTTCAGGTTATGAGTAAAAAAAAGCCAACTGAGAGCGGGTATATTGTTAAAGTCTGCCTATATGTCTTAGTATTAGTGAAGGAATACTTATCGCTAGCCAGTTAAGCAGTAACGCGGAGAATTTAGTGTGGTTGTAGAAACCGATGGATACTTAGCTCTAATCGAGCACCTAGCATTCAATTTAGATGTATTTACGTCCGATACCAGTGATACGGGCGCGGAAAGTGTCGAAGATGTGGTTACTGATATGGTAGCGAGCAATATCATGGCGATTTTCGAACAGAATCCAGAGCTGCATTCAAGCGTGCGTTTTCAACTACTTAAAGAAGCCGACTCGGTAGTAGAAGACTTATCTGAAGTGCTTGCTGGCGTTTGGACCAAGCCAGCCACCAATGAACAAATTACCTTTCTGGATGAATACATCGCGTTGGTAAAAAACCTTTTCGATATTGCCGTAGCGACGTACGACTAATCAAACACACCTTTCGATTTTCTTAAATCTTTTCAGGCGAGTTAGCTACTCGCCTAAACTGCCAAAATTTTGAAGCCCAGTACGGGTTATCAATCCTAGATATGATTACGCCTTTGGATGTGGAAGCATGCATGAACTGCTTGCTACCTAAATACACGCCAACATGCCTAGTCGTGCGTGACGTTTTGAAGAAAACTAAGTCACCAATTTCAGCTTGATCGTAGTTCACGTATGTTCCGACTTGGCTTTGCTTTAGGGTTGTCCTAGGTAGTTTTTGCTGTGTAGCTGAACTATAGGCTATTTGAACAAACGCAGAGCAGTCGATGCCTGCTAAGCTGCTACCACCAAGTTGGTAAGGTGCTCCTTCCCATTGGTCAAAAACGGTAAGAAAGGATTCGACTAACTTGCGTTGCTGAAGAGATGTCGGTTGGCCTTCCACCACAGATTTTGAGCCAGTTACCACAGTGCTTGGCGCAGTAGAACACCCTGCTATCAGTAAACCCAACACCAATACGGCTATCTTATCCATATGTAACCCAAGTGAAATATCAATGAAATGAATCTGTCATTGAAGCGCAATAGCATCAAGCAAACAATTGCTTCAATTGGCTAGACTCATCATGAAAACTAAAACAAAACGCCCTTTATCACTGATTCATACAATCAGCGCTATCTTCATCACTATAACAGTTTTTGTCGCAGTGATTTCATTTACCAGTATTAAAAGCATTGAGCGGATAGGCAATAACTTTGAAGCCTTATCAACTCAAGCCCTTCCTCAAGCGCTAAACAATGCAAAGTTGACTCAATCAATACTCGAACAAGCAAAATTATTGAGCTACGGTACGCAAGCTACGTCGACATCGGAGCTGCAGTCGATCGAAGGTTCTGTTGCACAAGTTATTGAAACTAATCAAGAACTCTTGAATGACAGCCATAGGTTAGTATTTGGTGAAAACGCCCTTGCTCAACACCAATCACTTGAAGAGCAAATAGGGCGATTAAACCAATCTTCAATGGCCATCTTGGAGTCAAAAGCGGCCTTACTTGAGATGCAACAACAGATTTCCGACGAAGTAACGGGATTTCGATATGGGCTAAGTTCTATTGGTCCTGAAATGAATCGAATCAGCTCTTTTCTTTCGGTAGATAACCCCGTGTCAACGGATGCAGCGAACCGTTTTATTGCCAGTGCAAGCTCTATGGAAAGCACCTTTTTAATGCTGATGATGCAAACGGATCTCGAAAAAGCCGAACTCGAATACAAAGAGATGCGTAATCGTGTGGCCGGTATTAACTTAGCGTACGACGACTTTTTGGAGTGGCACCCAGATGTCGTTGAATTTGCAAGTCTAATTACCCCTTATGAAATGGTGAAGAAAGGTTTTGAAGAACAAGGTGTATTGAAGCAGATTTTAAACAAACTCCAGCATTCTGAATTACTACAAGAAAAGGTGTCCAACGCAGTTACGGTTGCTAATCAAACGGTTACGTTACTTGACGAAATCTCGACGCGAGCACAGGTTGATATTACCGAGCGGGCTATGGTGGTGGATAGTGTAATGGAGTCGGCTAAATATACATTGGTTGTAGTGGGGCTAGTGATTGGTTGTATCGTTCTGACTTGTTGGTTGGGGCTAAGAGCATGGATCAACCGAGGTCTACAAGGTATCACCCATAGCCTTAAGGCTTTAACGAACTACGACTACAGCCTAACGGCAAAGCTTCAAGGCCCGAAGGAGCTTCAGATATTGTCTAGCAATCTAAACACTGTTATCGAAACTACGCGGGATTCCATTTCTTCCGTCACTCGTAATTGTGAAACTCTTTATCAAAGTGCTGAAGTAAGCCATCAAGCGGCAGAGCAATCGAAAAGTACTCTCAAAACACAAAACCACTCGTTAGATAGCATGGTGGCGACAGTGACTCAATTGGAGGCTTCTATCAAAGAAATCGCCACGGTGACCAACGGTTCTTATTCTGAGTCAGTAACCGCATCGGAAGCTTCGTCGAGAGGTGTTAGTGTCGTTGAATCGAATAATGCAAGCCTAGAAAAGCTCGAGAAAACACTAAATATCAACGAACAGTCAATGCTGGAATTAGACAACCGGGTTAAGCAAATCCGTGCAATGGTTGATCTCATTTCGGGCATTGCAGAAAACACCAACTTGTTGGCGTTAAATGCTGCGATTGAGGCTGCTCGGGCAGGAGAACAGGGGCGAGGCTTCGCAGTGGTGGCGGATGAAGTTCGTCAACTAGCCAGTGGAACGTCTCAACAGACGTCAAACATAAGGCAGCGAATGAGTGAGCTTATTGCGGCTGCGGAGAAATCACGTGAGGCAGTTGCGGATTCAAGGAAAGAGATGTCGAATGCACTCGCTTCAAGCCATGAAGTTAAGCAGACATTTGAAGGTATTGAAGACGCGGTGAATCATATTCGTGCTCGAATAGAGCAAATTACTGTGGCAACAGAGCAACAGGAGCGAGCAACTGCAGACGTAAGCCGTGCCATCGCTCATATTTCAGAGCAGGGTGAAGATACTCGCTTGCAGCTTGATTCAATGGTCGAGAGTTCCGAACAGGTGGCGGATATAGCTGGTCATCAGCAGGCAATGTTGCACAAATACGTAGTGTAGATTGGTCTAGTTTCCGTCCGGACTCTTCCTAACGCTTTTTGATTCTAAATGGCTGGGTAAGCATTTTATCTAGCCACTGTTCACGAGAAGTGCGAAACAAAGGTACACCAATAGTCACCTTATCGTGACCGTCTTCAGGCTGTTCTCGGTAGGTATTACCCCAACGATCCCATACCGATAGAAAAAAACCAAAATTGCTGTGTGTCTCTTTCACTTTTATCGAGTGGTGAACTCGGTGCATGTCAGGTGTCACAATGACCTTTCTTAGCCAAGAATCTACTTTTAGGTTTAGGAAAGCATTGCTGTGGTTAAACATTGCACTCGCGTTGAGAATAATTTCAAACAACAGTACTGCTTCAGGTGGAATCCCTAATGCGACGACAATACCAATCTTAATCCACATCGACAGGATAATTTCAATCGGATGGAAACGCGCGCCAGTGGTGACGTCAATATCCTGGTCTGCGTGATGAACCTGATGCAGGCGCCACAACAAAGGTACTCGGTGAAACACCACATGCTGAATATAAATCGCAAAATCCAAGATAACGACGGATAGAATAACAATTGCGAAAGTAGGGAGCGTTTCGGAATTAAAGAGACTCATGTTAAACAACCCGATCTCACTTGTTTGGGCGTTTATAGCAGCTTGAAACGCGACGAGCGGCATCAAAAGGCTGATACATATGCTGTTAAATCCGACTAGGCCTAAATTACTCAGCCAGCGTTGAAATTTGTTTTGGGTAAGGGCTTTACGTGGTGAAGTGAATTCCCAGATTGCACATAGCAAAAGTACCGCTATGAATATGGCTAGACGAATGGTTTCTGGGCTATTCATGTGTAACTCCATTTGATTCTTAACCTGTGGTCAGTACAATGCCGCCACAACGAAAGACGTCCACAGTTTAATGCAGATGTAGCCTCATGAGAATTCACGCGTTCCACCGACTTTTCCAATACCGCCAATCTATCTCGACCAAAGCATTCAATGCTCGAGGAGCGAAAGTAAACCGCTGCCAATATTGCCAAGTCTCAAGCCAGCATTGCATTTGTGAGTTTCAGCCTGACATCGATACGAATATTGCTACCATGTTGATTGTATCGGACAACGAGGTATTTAAGCCAAGCAATACGGGTAAGTTAATCGCGGATGTGATTAAAGATACGTTTGTTTATCAGTGGAACCGTACAGAACCAGACGCAGAAATGCTAAAGGTGCTGAGTGACCCCAGCTACCTACCAATCATCGTATTTCCTGAAGACTATGTTGATGATAAACAACGGCTCATCACCTCAACAAGCCTTGAACCGACTAATTTGCGTAAAGAAAAGGCCCCAAATTGTAAGCCTTTATTTATCTTTATTGATGGTAGCTGGCGTGAAGCGCGAAAGATTTTCAGAAAGTCGGAATATTTAACGGGCTTACCTGTGTTATCGATTAAGCCAGATAGTGTTTCCCAATACTTGATGCGTAAGTCGATGAACGAAGACCATTTGTCAACGGCAGAAGTTGCGGCTTTAGTGTTAGAGCAAGCGGGTGAAACTCAAGCCTCGAAGACGCTTGAGCTTTGGTTCGAAGCATTTAGGGAAAGCTACTTGCTCAGTAAAACTCGCTTGAAACACGACTTAACACGCCCGTTTCTGAAACGTTTCGTGGAGTATTCTAAAAGCGAGAAGCACCTCTAAGAAATGGTAATCAGTTGGTGAGCAATTGGTCGGTTGCAGTTACCTACAAGATAAATATGTTATACGTCACGGTTTGTAGGCGTAGCTATATGGATAATGCCCAAAGTTATGCTTTTTGGTTCTAGCTTTGGAACCTTTTTCTAGGAGAGATTTGCATGTATTACGGCTTTGACGTCGGCGGCACTAAAATTGAGTTTGGTGCTTTCAATGAACAACTAGAGCGTGTTGCAACGGAACGCGTTCCAACCCCAACGGATGACTATAACCTATTGGTTGAGACCATTGCAGGTTTAGTAAACAAGTACGATGCGGAACTAAGCTGTGAAGGCAAAATTGGCTTGGGTCTACCAGGTATGGAAGATGCCGATACGTCAGAAGTGTTAACTGTAAATGTTCCAGCTGCAAAAGGTAAACAACTTCGCGCTGACCTTGAAGCTAAGATTGGTCGTAGCGTTAAGATTGAAAATGACGCTAACTGTTTTGCTCTTTCAGAAGCGTGGGATGATGAGCTTAAAGATGAAGCGTCTGTAATGGGCCTTATCTTGGGGACTGGATTTGGTGGCGGGCTGATTTACGACGGTAAAGTCTTCTCTGGCCGTAACAATGTCGCGGGTGAACTTGGCCATATGCGCCTACCTTTGGATGCGTGGTTCCATTTAGGAGATAATGCGCCTTTACTAGGCTGTGGGTGTGGTAAAAAAGGTTGTTTAGACAGCTACCTTTCTGGCCGTGGTTTTGAGCTGATTTATGAGCATTACTTTGGTGAACAGAAGAAAGCGATTGAGATCATCAAAGCTCATGCGGAAGGCGAAGAGAAAGCGGTGGAGCATGTAGAGCGATTCATGGAGCTTCTAGCGATTTGTTTTGCAAATATCTTTACTGGAAACGATCCACATGTCGTTGCTTTAGGTGGCGGGTTATCTAACTTCGAACTTATCTACGAAGAAATGCCTAAGCGTATACCAAAACATCTCCTTTCAGTGGCTAAATGCCCGAAGATCATCAAAGCTAAACACGGTGATTCAGGTGGTGTACGTGGTGCTGCGTTCTTGAATATCAAGTAGCAGGTGCCAATTGACCTAATAAAAAGGGCTCGTATTTACGAGCCCTTTTTCGTTGAATGAGAGATTACTTCTTTTTACCCACGCCAAGGTTTTCTTTCTGCTGAAGCGTAATCTTACTAAACCCTAACTTACGAAAGTGATTGTCGCGGTAATTACGTACTGCTTTAGTGTCAGAAACCGCCTCAATCTGTTGTTCCATTTTAAGGTAGTCCGAAATATCGATGCCTTCAGCCTCTGCAACGGCTTCGTGGATGTTTCTATGCTGTTGATATGAAAAAGTTAGGGTCTTTTCTTCATCTTTGTACGTGTAAAGAATTGTACGAGCCATATTTGTCTTCTCAAAGAAAAAGGCCAGTGAACTGGCCTTTAATTTAGTAATTGGTCTAGATTCTGCCTTGAAGCGGAATGATTGTCACGCTTTCTCCGACTTTAACGGTGTCGACAGCAGGGGAGACCTCAATTAGGCAGTTGGCTTCGCTCATTGAACGGAGAATGCCGGAACCCTGTTTACCCGTTGTCTTTACGACCAGTTGACCATGTTCATCAACACTGTATACGCCACGGCTAAATTCAGTACGCCCTTGACGAGAACGCAGAGGTTCTGTTGCTACCGCTTTCACTTTCAATGGTTGCCAATTCGCTTCACCTTGCATTTTGCGTATTGCAGGTTCAACGAAGTTGATGAATGACACCATGACAGCCACTGGGTTGCCAGGTAGACCGAAAAACGGTTTTCCAGTCACTTTACCAAACGCTAACGGCCTGCCAGGGCGCATATTGATGCGCCAAAAATCGATTTTTCCAAGTCTATCTAGAGCCAGTTTGATGTAATCAGCATCGCCGACAGACACGCCACCAGAAGTCATAATCAGGTCGGCTTCAGTGGCTGCTTTTTCCAGCGCTTCTACCATTCTCTGTTCGTTATCTTCAATAATGCCGTAATCTAAAATTTCACACCCTAGCTTTTCTAGTAACCCCATGATCGTGAATCGGTTCGAGTCAAAGATAGAGTTAGGCTTAATCGGTGTTCCCGGCGCTTGTACTTCGTCTCCGGTTGAAAATACGGCAACCTTCAACTTACGAATCGTGTCACAATGCTCAAAGCCTAATGAGGCAAGCATGCCCATTTCAGGAGACTCTATCCGAGTGCCAACATCAAACACGGTTTGGCCAAGAGCTAAGTCTTCACCGGCTTGACGTACATTTTGACCCGCCTTAATCACTGCGTCACCGAATGTGACCTTGTCACCTTCTGCACTAGCTTGTTCTCGCATGACCACGGTATCAGCATGCTCAGGTGTCGGCGCGCCGGTCATAATTTTAACCGCTTGGCCTTTTTCTAAAGGTTTGTCGTAGCTATATCCAGCCAAAATCTCTGCAACAACTTGATACTCTGTACGGCCTAGGTCGTCACTACGAATCGCAAAGCCATCCATTGCTGAATTCGTGTACTGCGGAACGTTCACTGGCGATGCTACAGAATGTCCCAGAATACGGCCGTATGATTGAGCAATATGAGTAGGTTCTACCAACTGGACTGCAGAAACTTCAGCGAGAATTTTATCTTGCCCTTGCTGAACTGATAGGAAAGCAGGGGATAAGGTGTCACAACATGCCGCTTCAGATACTTTTTTGGTTGTGCCTTTCGCAACGTAATTAAGAATGAATTGAGCAATCGCATCTAAGTCGTTGATACTCATTTGAGGAAGTTCGCTTTCTACCGAAGTATCGGCGGCGATGGCGATAATGTTGCTATCATTTGGGTAAAGCCACGGTTTTCCAACTTCCTCTCGGTGTAGTTCTATTTTAGGAAATTCAATATTCTTACAACCTTCAACTAAAATGACATCCAGTTTTTGAGTATCAAAACGAGTAAGAAGATATTCAAATTCTGCTTCTGAGTCTGGCGTTTCCGTCATTAGCGCGTGGCGATTTCGAGAAGAGATCAACATCTGAGACGCGCCGGCTTTACGCAATCTATAACTGTCTTTCCCTGGGATATCGACATCAAAGTTATGGTGAGCATGTTTAAGCACACCGATTTTTAACCCTGCTTCGGTCAGCTTAGGAAGTAAGGCTTCGAGTAGGGTAGTTTTACCTGTACCTGAGTAGGCCGCAAAACCAAGAAGTGGGATATTAGGAGTTTGAATACTCATAGCAACAAATACTATCTCTTTGATTCTTTACGATTGAACCGTGCCAAACTGGGCAAGTTCTTCCGGGGTGTTTAAGTTGACGAAGCACTGAGGTGAATCGCTAAAGTCGACATAGCTGGTATTACAGCCTTTATACAAAAGGATGATTTTTCGATCGCCGCTTTCTAAAAAAGCGGTTAACTTTGGCAATACACGTTTGTGGAAAAGAGTGAAAACAGGTTGTTTAAACTCACCATCGTGGGCAACAAGTATGTCACTGTCAGGCTGAACTTGAGAGCAGAAGCGCTCGACCAAGTCGGTGTTTATCTGTGGGCTATCACAAGGCACGTAGCCGACCCAATCAGTTTCACTGTTTAGCAACCCTGCATGAATGCCGCCAAGCGGGCCTGGGTAATCAGGGAAAGTATCACTGATAACGGGAGCAAACTGCTTATAGCGTTGTTGATTTCTGTTTGCGTTGATAGTGATGGAAGATGCTTGAGGAGAAAGCCGATCCAGAACGTGCTCGATCAGTGGCTTTCCGTCTAACTCAATAAGGCCTTTATCCTGACCACCCATGCGGCTGGCTTGGCCTCCAGCTAAAATAACCCAACTAGTTTGCGTTGGAAGTAGCATACGTTTTCTCTTGAGAAGTATCTTTAATTACTTGAAGCAGTGGTGATTCGACGAGTGTCGTGTCTTTTATCCACCACTGTTTCCTACATAAATCGGTCAGCGCGTTAGTTTGGTGGCTCGTGATTACCAGGCTTGAGCCCCGTGCTAGCAGATCTTTTGCCATTACGACCAACCTATCTATTGATTCGTGATCGAGTGAGGCACTTGGCTCATCCATTAATAATATCGAAGGCTTGAGAATCCAAGCTCTGGCCATGGCTACACGCTGTTTTTCTCCGCCAGATAGCACTGATATGTGTTCATCTGCCAAAGTTTCTAATCCTACCATACGCAAAGCCGTGATAACTTGAGCTCGCTTATCATTTGCTGACTCTTTTTGGTAGCGAATACCGTACACAATATTTTGATAGACAGTGCCATCAAACAGATACGGAGACTGATGAAGATAGATGACATCTTTGCGTCCTGTGCGCATTGAAAAGCGGTTGAGCCAGTTTGAAGTAGGTTGCGCTATCTTTCCTGTCGTTGGCTTTAATAATCCTGACAGTATTTTGAGTAGCGTTGTTTTCCCTACACCGTTGTCGCCTTTAAGGTAGATGGCGTCGTTCGGACCAATGGATAACTCTGGAATGTGGAACAGGACGCGTTCTTTGAAACGCATCGACAGTTGTTGAGCTGTAATTTTGATCGTCATACAACGCCCTTAAGTACGAAGATAACCTTTGCCTCTCATACTGGTAAGTAGAAAATTCAGTATAAGTGCAAGAGATAATAGAACAATTCCTAACGCTACGCCTTGTGCGAAAGCGCCTTTATGACTTTCCATTGCGATAGCAGTAGGAATGTTACGTGTCATGCCCATAATGTTTCCGCCTACCATCATTGAACAGCCCACTTCCGTTACGATACGAGAAAATGCCGCGATGGTTGCTGCCATTAGAGGAAAGCGTGTTTCCCATATCATGGTTGCGGCAACACGTGGAATGGAAACCCCAAGAGTGATAGATGTTTCCACGGCACGGCGATCGCTGGACTGCAATGCACCGTGCATCATGGAGACAAGAACAGGGAAACAAATGATCATTTGGCCGACAATCATGGCTTTCTGAGTAAACAACATCTGCCAATCGCCAAGGGGGCCAGAGCGAGAAAGCATCATGTAAAGAAGTAAGCCAATCACCACTGTTGGGATTGCTTGTAACGTATTAATGACTGAAAGAAGCAGCCATTTTCCACGAAACTCGGTATACGCAAGGATAAACGAGAGAAGAATCGATGGCAGGAGGACCAGCGAAATTGCCGATAGCGAAACGCTAAAGGATACCGCGACGATCTGCCAAAGATCTTTGTCGAAATTAAACAGCAGTGCGAGTGCTTCTAAGGTTGTCTGCCAAAGGCTCATAGAGCGTTATTTCTCGTTTGCGTTGGCAACAAACAGTTGTTTGCCATTGAGTTTGAATTGGTTGATGAGTTCTTGGCCTCGCGGGTTCACGAGCCAGTCACTGAATACTTTGGCCCCCTGATAATTAATACTCGGGTAGCGCTCTGGGTTCACTAAGATAACTTGGTAAGGGTTAAACAGCTTCTTGTCGCCTTGGAATAGCACAGAAAGGTCTAGTTTATTGTTGTATGCCAACCAAGTTCCACGGTCGGTAATGGTGTAGCCTTGCATCTCAGACGCCATGTTAAGTGTAGGGCCCATGCCTTGGCCTACTGAGCGATAGCCACCAAAATTAGGTTCAATTTTGCTTTGTTCCCAAATACCTTTTTCTTTTTTGTGAGTACCAGAATCGTCACCACGAGACACAAACGTGACATTAGCGTTAGCAATGTTTTTGAATACTTCTGCCACATCTTGGGAATTGGAGACTTTAGCTGGATCAGATTGTGGACCAACGATGACAAAATCGTTGTACATCAATTTGCGGGGTAATACTCCGTATCCTTTGTCAACGAACGTTGCTTCTGCTTTAGGCGCATGGGTCATCACTAAATCGACGTCGCCATTTTCACCCATTTTAAGTGATTTACCGGTACCTGCCGCAATAACATCAACTTTATAGCCGGTGTCTTGTTCGAATTTAGGGAGTAAGTAATCAAGCAGCCCCGAATGGTAGGTACTTGTTGTGGTCGCAAGACGCACGTGTTGGGACTCTTCAGAAGAAGAGGCGGTGAAACTGACGAAGGCTAGCGTTGCTGCTGCCAAAGTAAAATGTGTCGCTTTCATGTAATTATTATTCCGTTATGTAATGGACAATAGACAGCCCGTATCAATCGATACCCGGATTGCACACATGGTATAGCAAGCATAGTGCCAACTGTAATAATGGCTTTCCCCGTCAATTTGATCCATATATCAGCGACTTATTCCCTTCAAAATTTGAGTTAGGACAAAATGTCGCACATTAGCACAAGCTAAAAAAAATTTAGTTGGTACACTCTGTCCCAATTTTTTGATAGCCAAGAGAACATTATGTCTCCTTCCATCGATTCTAAACATGCCCTCCAATACCAAGCTTTTTCAGTGCTCGTCGTAGACGATGAGGCGGGAATGCAAGCCATTTTAAAGAAGGCACTCGGTAAATGGTTTAGCAAAGTCGATACGGCAGGCAGTATCGAAGATGCTGAAGTACTCAGGGTTTCTAGTCATTATGACCTTATTATTTTAGACATCAATTTACCTGGTCGCTCTGGTATTGAATGGGAAGAAGCATTCAATGATTCGGAGAGAAAAAGTGATGTGATCTTTATGACCGGTTACGCCGATTTGGAGATGGCTATCTCGGCTTTAAAACTTGGCGCATCGGACTTTATTTTAAAGCCATTCAACCTAGACCAAATGCTACAAGCGGTTCAGCGTTGTATGGACAAGCGCCTGAATGAGCGCATGCAGTTTGCGCTTAAACATGACTTTAAACGCCACTTCACAACCGATATTGTCGGTGGATCAGAAAAAACGAAGCAGTTGAAGCAATTGATTACTCAGTTTGCGCCGTCTCGAGCATCTGTCTTGGTGGAAGGTGAATCGGGCACGGGTAAGGAGCTTGTTGCTCGTGGTGTTCATGAAGCAAGCCAACGCAAAGGACCATTTGTGCCAGTGAACTGTGGTGCGATCGCACCTGAATTACTTGAAAGTGAGCTGTTTGGCCATACTTCTGGCGCTTTCACCGGCGCAAAGAAAAACCGTGAAGGGCTTTTTCGCGTTGCTAATGGTGGCACGTTGTTTCTAGATGAAATAGGGGAAATGCCGTTATCTATGCAATCCGCTCTGTTGCGTGTTTTAGAACAACGAACTATTCGCCCGGTTGGTTCAGAAAGAGAGATCAGTGTTGATGTTCGTGTTGTCGCAGCGACTAACCGCAACCTACAAGAGGAAGTGGATAAGGGTAATTTTCGAGCGGACTTATACTACCGGCTCAATGTACTTCGTATCGAAGTGCCCCCACTTAAAGAGCGTAAGAGTGATTTGCTTGAGTTGGTTCCTTTCTTTACCAAGATGCTAACTTCTGAGCTTGCGATGCCAGATCCAAAATGGGCTCATGAGGATATCTCGGCCATGAATGACTATGACTGGCCAGGTAATATTCGAGAGCTTAAAAACCTAATTGAGCGTTGCATTTTGCTCGGGAAACCACCTGCGCATTATTGGCGCGAATTGAACGGTGGTGTTTCACCAACACATGTCTCAATGACGGTTTCCAGTGGCGCAGAAATACCATCGATTCCTGAAGGAAAAGTCGATTTTGGCGAAGGCTATCCGAATAACTGGACACTTAAAGATGTTGAAAAATCACACATTCAACAAGTGGTTAACTTCCATGATGGGAATAAATCAGCGGCTTCTAGAACGCTGGGCGTGGCAAGAAAAACGTTAGAACGCAAGTACAAAGAGTGGGATGGCGAGGAGCCAAGTTATGCCGAGTGATTATGGACTGTGGCAAAAGTGGCGTTATAGATTTAAATCTATGGTTCGCTATCGGCTGCTATTTTTAACGTCAGCGCCGATTTTCCTGACTCTAATCGCCTTGATAGCCATCACTATCTATTGGTCGATTCACTACACATGGAATAGCGCCCTGGTCGATGTATCAGAGCGCTTGGGCGTAGCAAACAACAGTATCGTTCTTATCCAGCAAAAGCAGGCGAACTATGTTAGAGCATTTTCGGAATCATATGACTTTCGCAAGAAAGTGGTCGATGGTGATCCATCGACTTCTATTGAGAAGTGGGTGTCTCAACAGAAGAATCGATATGATCTAGACTTTCTGCGTTTTCACCGAGTCGATACTATCGAGCAGAAGTTCCAGTTTATGGATCTGACAAAGCGCGAGTCCTTTTTTGACCGATTAGATGAACACCAACTCAATCAGCTTGACCCTGATTTGGCTCGTCGAGCACAAACGCCAATATTGGGCGATGATGAGATTGAAACGCGTGGTTTGATCAGCCGCACAGTGGTACCGGTAAAGAATCAGTATAACGATATTATCGGCTTTCTCGATGGCGGGATATTACTCAACAATAGTACCCAACTGGTTGATCAAATTCGTGATCTTATCTACCCAGGTAAGCACGATAGCCTACGCCCTGTAGGCACTCTCACTGTATTTCTCGACGATCTTCGCGTCAGTACCAACGTACCTTTAGACAGCTCTGGTCGAGTCGGCCGAGCAATTGGTACTCGCGTATCAAAAGAGGTTTATCAAGAAGTTTTAGTTGAAGGCAACGAATGGGTTGACCGCGCATTTGTATATGACGCTTGGTACATCACGGCATATCAGCCGATAAAAGACCAATATGACAATGTGATTGGTATGTTGTACACCGGCTATTTAATGTGGCCGTTCGTTAAAGCTTATCTGACGAATATTGTTGAGATCAGTATCACCACTTTATTTCTTCTACTCGTGTCGGGGTTGATGGTTTACCGCGGTTCTCGAGATTTGTTTCACCCAATCGAGCGAATCCACCGCGTTGTTAAGTTAGTTCAACTCGGCAAAAAGCAGCGGATCGGGGAGCTAGGGCTCGATGAAAAGCACGAGCTTGCTCAGTTAGCCAAGCAGTTCGATAACATGCTCGATTTGCTTGATAAACGTAATCAAGAAATCAAAACAGCCGCAGGTGAACTAGAATGCAAGGTCCAACACCGAACGGCGAGTTTAAAAGAGAAAACAGAGCAGCTAGAGCACCACATTAAGCTACTAAATCAAACCCGTAACAAGCTAGTGACCAATGAAAAGCTGGCAGCGTTAGGTGAACTGACTGCGGGGATTGCACACGAAATCAATAACCCAGTTGCGGTAATTTTAGGTAATGTCGAATTGATGCGTTTTGAATTAGGCGATGAATCAAGCCGAGTGGAAGAAGAGATTGATGCCATCATGGCTCAGATTGATCGCATTAGAAACATTACTCGAAGCTTGCTGCAATACAGTAGGCAAGGTGGCGTGCAAGATGAAATTACATGGCAACATGTTAACCCGATTGTTGACGAGAGCATCACGCTAGTGAAAACAGGCTCGAAAAAGCGCAATGTGGAATTCATTTCTAGGCTTGATGCACACACCTCGGTTGAGGTTAATCGCCACCAGCTACTGCAGATCTTAGTTAACCTACAGATGAATGCGATTCATGCGATGAACGGCGAGGGCAGGCTAACAATCTCGAGTGAAGACTGGATAGAAAGTGGCGAGGCAATTGGCGCGGTGATCCATGTGCAAGATGAAGGGTGTGGCATTAAGCCTGAGCAACTTAAACGTATTTTCGACCCATTCTATACCACCAAAAGAGATGGCACTGGTTTGGGACTTTCTGTCTCTCAAAGTATTTTGAGCCAGACGGGGGGAGAAATCAGAGCAACATCTGAGTATGGCAAAGGCAGCTGTTTTAGCGTTTATTTGCCGAAAAAAGCGGAAGTAGAACTTCTTGTCTCTTCCAGTTCTTAATTGTTTTTCTAACTCATCGTGACAATAAAAAAGGCCTCATCCTATGGTGAGGCCTTTTTGTTTGCTGCATCTAAGATTTACTGAGAACTTAAAGCAATTTTAGGTGCGTTGATGCCATGCTTTTTGAACTCTTTCATTACTCGCAGAGTAATGTCAGTTTCAAATAGCTTCTCGTATGCGGTGTCCACTACATATGCCTTACACGTTAATTGAATCGCTAAATAGTTATCGGTGATGGTCTGTTTTACCAAAACAACAACAGGCTTAGGCAAGTGGATATAACGACTGGACGAAGCGGCCTCTTGAATTAAATCTCTGGCAAGTGAAATGTCTTCCTCCATTCCAACATAGAATGGGATCACCACCTGCATATCCAGTGCACCATAGTTACCACTCATGGTGACTTCATTAAGGAATTTGTTGTTTGGAATGGTAATAATGTCATCGTTAAGGGTGCGCATGCGGACTGAGCGCAACCCAATTGTGACAATGTCACCATAATTGCCTTCAAATGTGACTCGATCGCCTACTTGGAATGGGCGGTCGATCATAACTGTCATACCAGCGATGAAGGATGCGGCAAGGTCTTTGAGTGCAAAGCCGACTGATACAGCAAGCGTACCTCCAATTAGTGTAAGGATATGGTCGTTAATGCGAAAGCTCATCATAAACACCAACAAGCCCGCTGACATATAGATGAAGAACTGCATGAAGGACTGAAGCTTTTGCAGCAGCATTCGGTACTGCACAAACTGACTACCAATGCTCTCCACCATGGAGTTCATGAACTTGAGTAACAGCCAAGTGGCCGCGACCACAATCGCAGAAAAGAACACGCCGCTCCAGCGGATCAAGCTAGCGAATTGAGTAATGTTCTCGACGTTGGCAATTTCTTCCGTTGCAAAAACAGAGCTGCTAGCGATTAGGGTTACTAGAAATACAAATAGTCTCATCATCTTACTTCACCAATAGGTGTTGACGGTCAAGTACATTGGTAATGTGTCTGAACCAGTGATCGGATACTCGAGCTTTATCTTCACTCCATTCGATGAATCCACGGCTTTGGAAATAGCGCAATGTCCCAAGTACTTCGGCGACACTTAACTGGGTACATTCGGATAGTTCTTCAGTCGAAGCAATTTCAAGTTGGACGATAGAGCGTAAAACCGCCAGCATGGGTTTTGGCATTTTCTCTAACTCTTGTGATTCTGGAGCACGGAATAGCCTTACAAAGACCTGCTCGGTTTCCTTGTTTCGCTGCAACGATTGCCTAAAGAAGCGCAGGGCAACGGTTGGATTGCCATCTGAGTAATGCCATAGAATTCGATAGAAGCCTTGCTTTGCGCGCTCTTCTTCAGTGATTTCTTCTTGGTCCCACTGTTTTGGTACCACTAAGCCATCGAATGAAAGTGGGGTATCAATGTCTTGATTGACGCGGCTATCCAACAGTTGCTGAATTTGTTTTTCGCTCCACTTAGGCATGAAGGAAACCCAATCAAACAGTAGGCGTTCACCACGCGCTCTGTCCACAAATCGCCAACTCGCTTTTTCGATTGCAATTACCACGCGGTGGTTCTTCTTAGAGCGGCGTAATAAGTTAGTGAGTTTAATAAGGCTAGTTAAACCGCCAACCATAGGTTTAACAAGGCGTTGTGCGTTATCAACAGCAATTAGGTAGCGAGTATCACTTTTTCTAAGGAAAGAGAGGATCTGTATTTCTGTTGCGTCTTCGTCTAAGCCAAGACTGACAGCAAGGTGTGTCAGCAGTTCCTGATATCCGGAATAAGGACAATTTAGATAAACCGGCTCGGCATTTTTCACCTTGTTCAAAATCGATTTGAGCATGGTAGTGGTGCCTATACCGCGTTCTCCAGATAGTACACAGATAGCAGGGCTGTCGCTAAGCAAGTATTGCGACAGTTGCTTAAATTCATCAGTGGCGTAGTCGAACAACTCGCTGTCGTGCGTGCCAGGCAGTACGTACTCGAATGTGGCATCTCCTTTAACACGCACCAGGTTGTGCTGCTCATTTTTGTTACCGGTTTGTTTGGCCACCTCTATACGGAATAAATACGCTAGAGCTTGGCTAAAGATGGTGTAATGAGACAGCATGGCGACAATGCGGTGTTTAAAGGTATGTCCTGCAATCCATAGTGCGGCGATGGCCGTACCGACAATTCTGACAATGTAAACGTCTTTGCGGCTGATAGCCCAGTTAACCCATACAGGTCGATCGGCCAACTTCTCGGCAACTTCGAACACTTTGTTGCGCCAAATTCTGAGTACTGAAATCGTCACGAGCACAAACCAGAAGAATAGGGCGCTATAAATCCAGTAGTAAATGGTTCCTTTGCCTAAAGTGCGCATCGAAATCTGTAAAATAACGCCTGCGACAATGATGCTCCATACGTAGCGACGTACCGTTGATAAACGCAGTGCCAGCACTTCTGGGTTAGAACTGCGACTATTGCGATAGGTAAACTCTAAGATAAAGCTAATGGCAATCGAGCCACCCAAAATCCACCAAGTAAAAATTTCTAGGAAGATCAAATGCTGTAGGCTTGGAATAGCTGAAAGTACTCGAAGTGAAAGCGTAATGGCAATTAACCATGCGATAGCACGGTGTGCGCGACTGACATACCAAATCAAACGAATCCATATTGGCGGTCGAGCTGCGTTATCTAATTGGCTCTCGCGAAAAAGAGTAATGATCCTTTGTGCGTTTCGCAGCCACCAGGCTAATACCAAATAAATAATGAAAACCTTCAACCCAGCCCAAATCACCGGGATAGGCGAGATAAAGATGTCTTTTACAAGCGACTTGAAGCTGCGTAATTGAAAATACAGTAGGTATTCGCCATTGAGTCTTGTCAGCGACCATTCTTGTTTAAACTGGGTAACACCAAAAGGGCCAAAACCGGTTAATTTGTCGCGATTTGATGCTGAAGTCAGCTCAAGAAGACGTTGCTTGCTTAAACTGATGCTGTTTAGCGTCAGGTAACTGGTTTCGGTGTCAAACCAAGTTTGCTCATTGGCATCATCACGATAATGGTTCAAACGCTCATCGAAGATATCAATCTGCTTTTTTTGCTCGGCAAGCACCGCATTTAGGAGCTGACGCACCTTACTTCGATCTTGAGGACTCATGAATAACGGGTCGGGCAGAGAGGAAACCTCTTGAGCGATGTCTTTCGCTATATCTTGCGCCTCTGGTACTGGTTTGAAGTCATACTCCCATTGCGCTTGAGCAGGAAGAGCGACCAAAAGGCTAATAGCGATGACTACTCGAATGAGTAAATGCATAAAAATCTCTTATAACTTAAAAGGTTAGAGTTAGTGTAGTTGGTTTGCGGCGTTATGCGAACTCTGAATATTAAACTTGCCACCTATACACAAAGCGCAATACTTTAAACCTTACATCATTCCATATGTCAATGAAATGTCATTAATGAATAGTGTTTCATTATTGATACTGAGCTCATTAGATCACAAAAGTAGGATACGTTTGCTGGTGTAGGAACTCGTCGGGGAAGTGAATAAATGAAATCAACACTTGAAGTTATGGGCCTGAACCAGTACCGTTGCGCGGTTTTGTACAATGATTTTGTCTATTTAAGGTAACGGTTTTGATCTCCACAGCGAATATCACCCAGCAATTCGGCGCTAAGCCACTCTTTGAAAACATCTCAGTAAAGTTTGGCGAAGGTAACCGTTACGGTTTAATCGGCGCGAACGGCTGTGGTAAATCGACGTTCATGAAGATCCTAAGTGGTGAACTAGAGCCGACTGGCGGTAACGTTAGCTACGATCCTAATGAGCGTGTGGCTAAACTGAACCAGGATCAGTTTGCCTACGAAGAGTACACGGTTATTGATACCGTTATCATGGGTTACAAAGAGCTGTGGGAAGTAAAGCAAGAACGTGACCGTATTTACTCTCTACCAGAAATGAGTGAAGAAGAAGGCATGCTGGTGGCTGATCTTGAAGTTCAGTTCGCTGAGATGGACGGCTACATGGCAGATGCCAAAGCTGGTGAACTATTGCTTGCTGTAGGTATTCCAGAAGAGCAGCACTACGGTTTAATGAGTGAAGTCGCTCCTGGCTGGAAACTACGTGTTCTGCTTGCTCAGGTACTATTTGCAGACCCACACATCATGCTACTTGATGAGCCTACCAACAACTTGGATATGGACACGATTCGTTGGTTGGAAGAAACGCTAAACCAGCGTAACTGCACAATGATCATTATCTCGCACGACCGTCACTTCCTAAACTCAGTATGTACGCACATGGCTGACTTGGATTACGGTGAGCTTCGCCTGTTCCCTGGTAACTACGACGAGTACATGACAGCGGCTTCTCAAGCGCGTGACCGCCTACTTGCGGATAACGCTAAAAAGAAAGCGCAGATTGCTGAACTTCAAACGTTCGTTGCTCGCTTCTCTGCGAATGCATCAAAAGCAAAACAAGCAACGTCACGTGCTAAGCAAATCGATAAGATCCAGTTGGACGAAGTTAAAGCTTCAAGTCGTCAAAACCCGTTTATTCGTTTTGAACAGTCTAAAGAGTTATTCCGTAACGCGCTTATCGTAGAGAACCTAAGCCAAGGTTACGAAGAGGATTTGTTCAATAACTTCAACGCAATTTTTGAAGTTGGCGAGCGTGTTGCGATCATTGGTGAGAACGGTGTCGGCAAAACGACTCTACTTAATACACTGGCAGGTGAGCTAGCACCACGAACCGGTGAATTTAAGTGGTCTGATAATGCCAATATTGGTTACTACGCGCAGGATCATGCTCATGATTTTGAAGAAGACATGAATCTAACCGACTGGATGGGTCAATGGCGCCAAGAAGGTGATGATGAGCAAACTGTTCGCGGATTCTTAGGTCGCATGCTATTTGGTCAAGATGACATCAAAAAATCAGTAAAAGTGCTTTCAGGTGGTGAACAAGGTCGTATGCTTTTAGGTAAGCTAATGATGCATAAGCCGAACATGTTGCTGATGGATGAACCAACTAACCACATGGATATGGAGTCGATTGAGTCATTAAACACGGCTCTAGAGCAATATAAAGGCACCTTGTTCTTCGTATCGCACGACCGTGTATTTGTTGACTCGCTAGCAACGCGCATTATCGAAATTAAAGATAACAAGATTACTGACTTTAAAGGCACGTACGCAGAGTTCCTAAAAGCACGCGGAATCGACGGCTAACTCGCTTTATTGATACTACTAAAAGGTCCAGCCATCGTGCTGGACCTTTTTGTTTTTCCGGTTGTTTGAAGCGCTCTAGTCTTGAGTTTTCTAAGACAAACTCATTCTAAAAATCAATCAAATGGTGTCTGGCATCAGTAGGGGGATTGTATTGATTCCAATCAAGTCTAAATCAGTAAAGCGCCAGAGTTTTCACATGTTGGCAGAATTTCACACAAATCAACTTTGACGGATTGAACCGCTTTTAAGTAGTCCGACGGATTGATACTTTCGAAGGGTGACCACCCCGTCACGAATAATCAATCGGAACGACTAATAATGAAAAAATTACTTCTACCTACTTTGCTTGCTACGGTTTTCGCTGCCCCAGCTTTTGCCCTTACTGACGCTGAACTAGAAGCGGCTATGGTGAAAAAGTTGGAAGTTCAACTAGAGAATAAAGAAGCGGCGCAATACACCGCTGAATTTATCATGAATAACTTGCTGACTTGGAAAGGGGAAGAGCTGCCCCTAGACCAAGCTGATAGCATCCTTGCTTATGCATTTGGCAATCGTCTAATGCCAAATGGTAATCAAGTACCGGGTCCAATGAATGAAGCGTTAGCAGATACCGTCGTAGAGATTTACGAACAAACTGGTAAACCTGTGTACGCCCAGTGGGAAATTGCTCAGTCTATTGGAGATCGAATTCCAGCAAAAGATCTTCACTCCATTAACCCTGTGATTGCAAAAGATGGCTCGTTAACTTATTTGAGCACCATTGGTGTGGCAGAAACGGCGGTAGAAATGTCTGGTGGTGATCTGGGCAAAACGGTAGTGGTTGGATTTTATGAACACAGCTTAAGAACCATTAATACGTCGAAAGATTTCGGTATTGACGCATACGCCCCAGCGGGTATCGAATTGCCGCATGAGTATGATCCAGAATCGGGGCAGGCTTGGACTCGTGAAGTTAAGACGTTCATTATGCATGAAGTGCGCAACCGTGGTACTAACGAGCGAACTCGATTAATCGAAGAGGCGCTAGCTGAATAACGTTTGTTTGAACAACGGTAACTTCGTTTCAAGTTAACTGGTAAATAGCCTAAAGCAAAGGCCTCAGATTGTGTGTCTGAGGCCTTTTATATTTTATTTTCTTGCTGTTTAACGTGTACGGAGACGCGAGCCTAGTATTTAAACTGTCCGACGATGGATTCAAGTTTGTGGCTTACTCCTGACACCTGCTCGCTACACTTTACAGAACCAGAAACCACTTCAAACGTGTCACCAGCAAGTTGAGCGATCTGCGTAATATTACGGTCAATCTCTACCGATACCATGGACTGTTCTTCCGAAGCCGTAGCAATCTGGGTGTTCATGTCGAATATTTCACTGATCTGGGCACTTATCCCTTCAATGGCTTCGACTACTTGATGGGTATGAGTATTCGTTGTTCTCGCTTGGTCGGCGCTGGACTGCATTTTCGACACTGTGTCTGAAATCCCCTGAGTCAGACCTTGAATGGTTGATTCGATCTGGTGAGTAGAATCGTTTGTCATGACCGAAAGCTGCCTCACTTCATCGGCTACTACCGCAAAGCCGCGGCCACTTTCACCTGCACGGGCTGCTTCTATGGCAGCATTGAGTGCCAGTAGATTAGTTTGCTCGGCGATACTTTGAATGGTAGAAATTACTTGATTGATCTCCCGGCTCTGAGCTTCTAGCTCCATGATATGCGACTGAGAATCCTCAATGCTAACCGCAAGGTTATCGATTCTGTCACCAGTTGCATGAGTCATATCCAGTGCCTTTTGCGCTTCTGCAGTCACGCGCTCGGTATTCTGAGCAGCTGACTCAATGTTGGCCGTTATTTCATTTGTCGTCATAACCAGTTCATTGACCGCAGTTGCCACCGATTCTGATTCCACTTTTTGCTGCTCAGCGTTCTTCATACTATGCACAGCGGCTTTTTCTGAGCTACACGAGCTTTCGGTAAGAACATGCATTACACCAGCCAGTTCTTTTATATGTCCATGCAGAGACGAGATAAACATATCGAAAGAGTTCGCCAGCTGTGCAAGTTCGTCATTGCCTTTGGCATTCATGCGAACGGTGAGGTCTCCGTTACCGCTAGCAATTTGCTTCATCAACACATTAATTGCTTTAATGCGGCCCAAGATACTTCTGCCGATCAGATAGAGTAGGCAGCTGAGCAACAAGACAATAGCACCACCGATTAAGTGCAGTTGGTTCTTAATTGAGGCAGAAGCAGATTGTATTGCGACCGTAATATCTTGCTGAAGTTCGGAAATCGCTTGTTCTGTTACATGCACGTTATTTCTCAATGCTCCGCGTAGCCCTTTGTTGGCGGTTAACCCAAGTACTTGAACGGCTTCAATATGTTTGTCTGACACGTTTTGATACAGCTCGAACGCGCTAAGTACAGAATTGGGTAAACCACTATAGAGTGAGAACTGTTTACGAGCATTGCGGTAATCTGAAATAGATTCGCTTGTTGGGGTAGCAAGGTAGCTCAAATCGGCTTCAATGAGTTCCAAAAGTGCTACTTTTAGTAGGAAATCTTGCTCTGTAGCAACTGTTTGTTTGAGCTCGTCTCGCGATGTAGCCAATGACGCCGTTAAACTCGAGTCTGGACCATGGAGCAAATTGACTTGGTTTGCTAATTGGTGGAACTGGTTTTGATATTGGCTAAGCGTTGATGAAATCTTTTCGCTTTGTTGCGTGACATTGAGTTCATGTTGAGTGAGGGTATTGGCCAATTGGCCAATACGTTTATCGAGCTGTTCGAAAGTGCTATCGAAGCGAGAGACGTACTTATTGTCTTTGCGGGCTAAGAAGTCTTTCTCATGACGGCGGAGCATTAAGAGATCGACCGACGCATTTAAGTTTTCGTTTGCGGCGTGCTCAAGAGAGTCGAGTTTATTGAGGCTGGTTTGTTCGTAGTAAGCATAAAGAACAACCCCAAGCAAAAGCGTTAGGTTGATAAGTACGAGTTTAGTTCGAATAGATAGCGAGAAACGCTGAGTATCGGGTGAGCGGGTCATGCACACCTCCCATTTAGCCAATGACGTCTAATTGCGCTGAATATGAATCTTATGTGAACTTTTTATTTCAGCGGTTATAAAACTAATAGCTTATGAGAGGTGTTTTGCAAATTACTGATTTTGGTTAGATTCACCTTTTACATCGAACTGAATCTTTTCAGCTCCGGTAAAGACTTGGAATCTAAGGCCTTTCGCTCGAGCAATGGTTGTTATGCCGAATTTTCTTGCGAGGTCGAGTCCCATTTGTGTGACACCTGATCGCGATAATAAGACAGGAATGCCCATTTGAGCGACTTTGATAACCATTTCCGAAGTTAAGCGGCCAGTGGTGTAGAAAATCTTGTCTTCGCCCGTCTCTTGGTTAAGCCACATTTCACCCGCAAGTGTATCAACTGCATTATGGCGACCCACATCTTCGACGAAGGAAAGGACTTCATCGTCTCTGCAGATCGCACATCCGTGCACCGCACCCGCTTTTTTATAGGTATCGTTGTAGTGGGTTAACGCTTCAAGAGCAGCGTAGATCTCAGATTGTTTGATCTGCGTTTGAGGCACTTGGTAGTTCTCAAGTTGCTTCATCACATTCCCGTACATAGTGCCTTGTCCGCAGCCGGATGTGACAGTTTTCTTTTTCAGCGCTTTTTCAAGATGGTCGGTATTTTCTTTGGTAACGACTGCAGCACTGTGTGTCTCCCAATCGATAATGACTGATTCAATGGCTTCAGGATCGGAAAGGAAGCTTTGGTTTTTTAAGTAGCCAAGAACTAATGCTTCAGGGCGTGAACCTAAAGTCATCAGCGTGACGATCTCTTTCCAATTGAGCATGACTGTCAATGGGCGTTCACAGGCGATTTGCTTTGTTAGTCTTTCGCCATATTCATCAAATACTTCGACTTCGATTGTCTGGAGAGGGTTTTCACTGGTTTTGATAATATTTGGCTTTACCACATTCATATCCTATTTGATGATTCGTGCTGGGCGTGATTTTCGTTATTTGCGAGTAGCAATTCCTATTCCAACATAATCTAGACGGCGAAAACCGCGAACTATTCTAAAATTTATCAAATAAAAGTGAGAGGTAAACCCGTTTGCCCATGCGATGCAGCGGGTTCAGGCGAATTTTTCATTGATTAAGACAGTGGCGTAGTTATTGCTATGTACTAGTAAAGAGTAACTTTTAGACCAAACAATAAGACAGAATGTCCTATCGCAATCTGTCTCGAAAACCGGTCTTGAAAACCGAAAGTGGAAGGGCTATGTCTGAAACTAACGAAATCGAAAGACAATACGAGAAAACTGACACTACTTGGGACATCGGGGTTCAACGTGTCGAACAGGAAATTAAGACAGGTATTTGGGTAACAACTCAATGGCAGTTAACGGGATTCAATTTAGCCCCAACCAGCGACACTAAAGATGTGTGTTTATTGCAACTGCACAGAGACGAGCGAACAGACTACCGCTTTAACCTTAGCTCCCAACAACCCAAGCTGTTTTTAGTTATGGATAATGTAGATTCTGGCGAGACGCCTATCATACAGCTTCTCACCGCTTCACAAACCGTTGCTGGCCAATATATGGATGGTGACAACCAAGTGCTGTCGTTCGATATGCCTCTGCCGGTACAAGCTTGGATGGAAGCGTTTATTGGTCGTCATGGTGAATTGCTAGAAGTAAGGCGTAAAAAACGCAAAGGGGCTGGGCGCGCGAATGGCAACTAATTTCTTTAGTCGCTGGTCTCAGCGCAAGTTAGAAGATCCTCAAGAACGTTCAAACGAGCTTGCTGAAGAAAGCGACCTGCAAGATGAGAGCTTGCAAGCTAATACCGTCGAGCCAAATACTGATGTTGAACTGCCAGTAGACTCGTCCATTGCTTCTGAGGTGACTGAACCAGAGGAACAAATGTCTGTGGCAAGCCTACTGACATCAGAAGCTTCTGAGAGCATCAAAAAAGCGGCATTGAGAAAGCTATTTTTGTCTGAGGAGTTTAACGTTCGCGATGGGCTTGATGATTACGATGACGATTACAGCAATTTACAATCCTTGTCTGAGGGTGTTGCCGATAAACTTAGAGACTGGGTTAAAGACAAGCCTGAAGAGTCAATAGAAAGTGCACAATCACCAAATGAAGACACTGTAGTGGAAGAAGCCATGGTGGCGAAAGAGGAGTCAGCCGAGCATGGTGATACTGATGATTTACCGGTAGTAGAGGGTGACGAAGGCGCTGGTGACACGGGAAAGGTAGGTGGTCTGTATAAAAACACAGTACCTAAGGGTTCAGACACTTTACTTGCTCAAGAACGTATAACAAGCCAACACGGCAGCGTTAGTTTGGGACAAAATATACCACACGAAAAATAGGTACATTTTGACTGAATTACCAATAAGCCACTTGCGACATTTTGTCTCAAGTGGCTTTTTAATATGCATGTCATACTTAAATTCTTCACTATCTTATTGAATATTCAATAAATATTGTTTGGCACGTAGATTGCAAATTGCTGTTCAGTACCAACTTTAAGGTAAGTTAGCAACACGATCGAGTGCATAATAATCAAGCGTTACTCAGTTGATTATTCAGCAAGTTTCTTAACGCTAACTACACTGAAGGTTGAACAGAATATCCATATACCCAAATGGAACTGAGCAATGCTTAAAGAATTACTACAAGAAGCAACTTCCAAAAATGGCCAAGCCAGACTGTATGCGTTTGAGAATACGGTTGAGCTAACCAATTTGATTCCACCAACGGTAAGCTATGAAAGTGGTGGTAACACGCTGATTATCGGCCCAACGGCTATCATTGAAAGCGCTGCGGCACAGCTTCCTGAGTTAACCAGTTTAACGCTCTTGTCTACTGACGGGCAGAAAGGTGAGCAAACAGGAATCTACTACGCTAATTCAGTTCAAGTGTCTGGCTTTTTAGGCACCTTTGAAGTGCTGATCGAAAATAAGGGCAGTACGAGCAATCTAGCTAAAGTCGCGATTAATCATGACTGCTTTGATGTGGTATTGGATTTATGTCTAAGCAGTTGCATGACTGAGGAAGTGCCTGTCCCGGGATATTACCCCGTTGGACGCGGTTATCCGAAGCTTGCTGAAGCCTTGGAAGAGATTCCGACCTTAATGGGCACGTTTGATAAGCCGAAGTTTTTCCGCCTTGATACCGACTTGTGCGCGCACAGCTCTCGTGGCGTGAAAGGCTGTGAGCGTTGTGTTGATGCTTGTCCAGCTGGTGCGTTAACCAGTGAAGGCAGTGACAGAACGGGGCACAAAATCGAAATAAACCCGTATTTGTGTCAAGGGGTAGGAACGTGTGCGACCAGCTGCCCAACCGAAGCCATTCACTATGCGCTACCTAATCCAGACGATACGCAAAAGTTTATTGAGCGCACGTTAGCTAACTATGAACAAGCCGGTGGTGTTGATCCTATCGTTCTTATTTGTAGCTCTCGTCATGAGTCATACAACGTAATGGCATTAAAGGCGCTACCAGAGAACGTGATTCCAGTTGTCGTGGAAGAGCTTCCATCTATTGGAATTGATACTTGGTTTGCGGCTTTGGTTAATGGCGCAACTCAAGTGCTATTTGCTGCATCTCGTTTTATGCCACAAACCATTATTCGAGTACTTAACAGTGAAGTTGGCATTGCTCAAGAGCTACTCGGCCAACTCGGGATTGCAAAAGAGACAATCGATATTCTCTATCTAGAATCTCTGCGTGAAGGTGCGCCGACGTTATGCACTGACTCATTCGACTTATCTCTTGGCGATTTGCAGGGGAATAAGCGTCAGCGCTTGTTCAGTGCTTTAGATGCCATGTCTGCGTCACGCATTCCGGTTGAGAACATTGTTCCGCTTCCTGCGAATGCGCCGTACGGTAATGTGACGTGTGAAAGCAAAGACTGCACATTATGTATGAGTTGTGTAGCGGTTTGTCCTACGCGCGCACTTCATACAGATGGCACTTCACCGTCGCTCAAATTCGTTGAGCAAGATTGTGTTCAATGTGGGCTGTGTGAAAAGGCTTGTCCCGAAAACGTACTTAGCCTTACACCACGAATGAATTGGGTGAAAGAGGAGCGACAAAAGGCGGTGGTGATTCATCAAGAAAAAGCCGCTGAATGTATTCGCTGCCACAAGCCATTTGCACCTCAATCGATGATTGATATGCTGCAAGATAAGTTACGCGGTCACTCTCATTTCTCTGATGAAGCAGCCATTAACCGCATTGCGATGTGTGAGGACTGCCGTGTGATCGACATGTTTGACTCAATGGCTCAAGACCCATTGAAGCAATTGAAATATTAGGAGCTTGTGTTGGAAAACAATCAAAAGCAAGAACATGAACAGACATTAAGAACCGAGATTTACTTGGTTCTTTCTGCGCTTTTCCGTAACGCACCTACGCAAGAAATGATTGGCTTTTTAACCTATCTGGACGTTGAGCAAGCAGAAAGTGAAATGCAAAAGGCGTGGCTCGCTATTCAGCGAGCGGCTAGCGATTCTGATCAGCAAGCCTTGGAAGAAGAGTACCAAGAGCTGTTTATTGGTATTGGTCGTGGCGAGGTGGTGCCTTTTGGTTCATGGCACCGCACCGGCTCAATGATGGAAAAGCCGCTGGCGGATATCAGACACGACTTAGAGCTGCTTGGTATTGAGCGTAGTGATCAAGTGAAAGAACCTGAAGATCATATTGCAGCACTGTGTGAAGTGATGGCAATGCTCACAACGGAAGAAGAAGCTTTGCAACAAGCGGTTTTCAACAAGCATATCGCACCGTGGTTTAGTTCATTCACTGATCAACTAAGTCGTGCGGAAAGCGCGAAGTTTTATGTCGCAGCTTCGCAGTTGTGCCAAGCATTCTTAACGCTAGAGCAGGTTCGCTTCAGTGTGAACACAAAAAGCGCAAAACACAAATTAAAAATTGATGTGAAAAACGTCACTGATTACGAGTAATCGAGCAGTACTCGATCATATCGATAGAGAGGCAGTAAGCCTCCAAAAAGATCTACCGTAAGGTAAGGAAGCAATGATGAAAGATAACAAAGAAGTGAATACAAGCCGTAGGGATCTACTCAAAGGCTTAACGACTGCAGCCGTTGCTGGTGCAGTTGTCGCTGGCACAACCAAAGTGGCAACCGCTTCAGAAACAGTTGAAGTAATAGAAAAAGAAACAAACAAGACTGGCTATCGCGAAACTCAACATATTCGTGATTACTACGACACACTTTAGGAGATAAAGGATGAAACTTGTCAAACGCTCCGACAGTGTGAGCAAAGAAACTAATCAGCTTGGCGTCTCTCGCCGATCTTTTATGAAAAATACCTCACTCGCTGCTGGTGGTGCTGTGGTTGGTGCCGGTTTGTTTGCACCGGGTATGATGAAGAAAGCACAAGCCAAATCGGTCGACCCTGACGCGAAAACAGAAGTGAAGCGTACTATCTGTTCTCACTGTTCGGTAGGGTGTGGTATTTACGCCGAAGTACAAAATGGGGTTTGGACAGGGCAAGAACCGGCATTTGATCACCCGTTCAATGCTGGTGGACACTGTGCGAAAGGTGCAGCACTTCGTGAACATGGTCATGGTGAGCGCCGCCTAAAATACCCAATGAAGCTTGAAAACGGTAAATGGAAGAAGCTTTCATGGGAACAGGCAATTGAAGAAATCGGTAATAAGGCGCTTCAGTTGCGTGAAGAATCTGGCCCTGACTCAGTTTACTTCTTAGGCAGTGCAAAACACAGTAACGAACAAGCTTACGCATTCCGTAAGATGGCGTCGCTTTGGGGCACGAACAACGTTGACCACCAAGCGCGTATTTGTCACTCAACCACAGTAGCCGGTGTTGCAAATACTTGGGGCTACGGTGCAATGACTAACTCTTTCAACGACATGCACAACTGTAAGTCGATGCTGTTTATTGGCTCGAACCCAGCAGAAGCGCACCCCGTTGCAATGCAGCATATCTTGATCGCTAAAGAGAAGAACAACTGTAAGATCGTAGTAGCGGATCCTCGCCGTACTCGAACCGCAGCTAAATCTGATCACTTTGTTTCTTTACGCCCAGGTTCTGACGTCGCATTTATTTGGGGCGTGCTATGGCATGTATTTGCGAACAAATGGGAAGATAAAGAGTTTATTCGTCAGCGTGTTTTTGGTATGGATGAAATCCGTGCCGAAGTTGCGAAGTGGACACCAGCAGAAGTTGAACGTGTTACGGGTGTAAGCGAAGCCGATGTTTACCAAACCGCTAAGCTTTTGTCCGAAAATCGCCCGGGTTGTATCGTTTGGTGTATGGGTGGTACTCAACACACCACTGGTAACAACAATACTCGTGCATACTGTGTGCTTGAGCTCGCGCTCGGTAACATTGGTAAATCGGGCGGTGGCGCAAATATTTTCCGTGGTCACGATAACGTACAAGGTGCTACAGACTTAGGCGTTCTCTCCGACACGCTTCCGGGTTACTACGGCCTGTCTGAAGGTTCATGGCGTCATTGGTCGAAAGTGTGGGATGTCGATTTTGATTGGGTGAAAAGCCGTTTCGACGACAATGCCTACGGCGGTCAAAAACCAATGAACAGCGCAGGTATCCCTGTTTCTCGTTGGGTTGATGGTGTTCTTGAAGATAAAGACAACATCCGCCAACGCGAAAACATTCGTGCCATGTTCTACTGGGGACACGCGGTAAACTCGCAAACTCGTGGCCCAGAAATGAAAAAAGCGATGCAGAAGCTGGATATGATGGTCATTGTTGACCCATACCCAACAGTAGCAGCCGTGATGAACGACCGCACTGACGGCGTATATTTACTACCAGCAACAACCCAGTTTGAAACCTACGGCAGTGTGACGGCGTCTAACCGCTCTATTCAGTGGCGTGACAAAGTCGTTGAGCCGCTGTTCGATTCCAAACCAGACCATGAAATCATGTACCTACTGAGTAAGAAGCTCGGTTATGCAGACAAGCTGTTCAAAAACATTCGTGTTGAGAATAACCAACCGCTAATCGAAGACATTACCCGTGAGTTTAACAAAGGTATGTGGACGATTGGTTATACAGGCCAGAGCCCAGAGCGTCTGAAAGAACACCAACAAAATTGGCACACTTTCCACAAAACAACGCTTGAAGCAGAGGGTGGTCCAGCAAACGGTGATACTTATGGTATGCCTTGGCCTTGTTGGGGTACGCCAGAAATGAAGCACCCTGGTACTCATATTCTGTACGATACCTCTAAACCTGTTGCTCAAGGCGGAGGCAACTTCCGTACTCGTTTCGGTGTTGAGTTCGAGGGGCAGAGCCTACTGGCAGAAGACAGCTACTCGAAAGGCAGTGAGATCAAAGATGGTTACCCTGAATTCAGCGACAAACTGCTGAAACAATTAGGGTGGTGGGATGACTTAACCGCTGAAGAAAAAGCCGCAGCGGAAGGTAAGAACTGGAAAACAGACTTGTCTGGCGGTATTCAGCGTGTTGCGATCAAACACGGCTGTATCCCATTTGGTAATGCAAAAGCACGTGCCATCGTATGGACGTTTCCAGACCGTGTGCCTCTACACCGTGAACCGCTCTACACGCCAAGACGTGACCTTGTCACTGATTATCCGACATGGGATGACAAAGAAGCGATCTTCCGTGTACCAACGCTCTACAAATCGATCCAAGAAGAAGACAAGTCAGGTGAATACCCAATCATCCTGACATCTGGTCGCTTGGTTGAATACGAAGGTGGTGGTGAAGAAACGCGTTCAAACCCATGGCTTGCAGAGCTTCAACAAGAAATGTTTGTGGAAGTGAACCCAAAAGATGCCAATGACATTGGCTTTAAAGATGGCGACGAGGTTTGGGTTGAAGGTGCAGAAAAAGGCCGAATTAAGGTAAAAGCGATGGTCACTCGTCGTGTTAAACCAGGCTTAGCATTCATTCCGTTCCACTTCGGCGGTAAGTTTGAAGGCGAAGATTTACGTTCGAAATATCCAGAAGGCACTGACCCATACGTGATAGGTGAAGCGGCGAACACCGCGACAACCTATGGCTATGACCCTGTTACTTTAATGCAGGAAACGAAAGTCACCCTTTGTAATATTCGTAAAGCGTAAGGAGTCGGATAATGGCTAATATGAAATTCCTATGTGACACCAAACGTTGTATCGAATGTAACGGTTGTGTCACTGCCTGTAAGAACGAAAACGATGATGCATTAGAATGGGGTATTCAGCGCCGTCGCGTTGTCACTCTTAACGACGGTGAGCCGGGTGAAAACTCGATTTCTGTTGCTTGTATGCACTGTACCGATGCGCCATGTATGGCAGTTTGCCCTGCAGATTGTTTCGAACGTACTGAAGATGGCATCGTACTGCATAACAAAGATCTTTGTATCGGTTGTGGTTACTGTCTATTTGCTTGTCCATTTGGTGCACCTCAATTCCCTAAGCAGGAAGCATTTGGTGAACGTGGCAAGATGGACAAATGTACCTTCTGTGCTGGCGGTCCTGAAACCGAAGCAGGTTCAGAAGAAGAACGCCAAAAATACGGTGCAAACCGTATCGCGGAAGGCAAGCTGCCTATGTGTGCTTCACTCTGTTCAACCAAAGCTTTGTTGGCTGGTGATGCAAACAAAGTATCTGACGTATTCCGTCAACGTGTGGTTGAGCGTGGTGCGAAAGGTGCAGGTTGGACTGATGGCAACGATCTTTCTTACGATGCGACTAAGAGCTAAGTTGGGAGAGACGTATGCTTTCATTGTTTAAACGTCTCTCGCTTATCATGCTGCCTTTGATGGCAGCATTGATAATGCTGTCTCCAATGAGTCATGCATCTGAGACTAAAGCTAACACGGCAGAGCGTGAAATCACGCAGCTGGCCGGAGCGGATTTTTGGCGTCAAGTCAGAGATGGAGAGGAAGGGTACACAACTTCTCAATCCGCAGAACATGGAGTGCTGATTAGTACACCCGGCCAGACATGGTACATCTTGAAAGAAAAATGGATGTCTCCAGCTGGTGCAGTCGCGATCTTCGGCAGCATTGCGTTCGTGACGCTGATGTATATCGCAATTGGTCCTTTGATGCTAAGCGCGCCGCGTACGGGTCGCAAGATCAAACGTTGGTCAAGGCTAGACCGAGCTCTTCACTGGAGTATGGCGTTCACATTTCTTACCTTGGCATTCAGCGGCTTAATGTTGGTTTATGGAAAACACTTCTTAAAACCGTATATTCCTACCGAGTTGTGGGGATTCATTATTATGCTCGCCAAGCAATACCATAATTATATTGGCCCGATTTTCTACGTTCTATTGATGTGTGTTCTCATCAAGTGGTGGAGAAAGTCGATCTTCAAGAAAGTCGATATCGCATGGTTTATGAAGCTAGGAGGTATGGTCGGTAAACATAAAGGATCTCATCCTTCTGCGGAGTTCTCCAATGCGGGTGAAAAAGCGCTGTTTTGGCTGCTCATTGTAGTGGGCACCGTAGTTTCGTTAAGCGGTTTGGTTCTCGATTTTCCGATCTTTGGTCAAACTCGACGCGACATGGAGCTGTCTAATTTAGTTCATATGCTTGCTGCACTGATCCTTATCTGTGGCTTTGTATTCCATATTTATATTGGTTTGTTTGGTATGGAAGGGGCATTAGAAGGTATGGTTACCGGGGAAGTTGACGAGACTTGGGCGAAAGAACATCACGATATTTGGTATGAAGAGGTGATGGCAAAAGAAAAAGGTGAGCAGATAAGTGAACCAATCGAACAACCGAAAGGAGTTAAAGCCAATGAACAAGCCTAAAAAGGGCATTTGGATTGCTTACATTCTGAGTTGTTTAACGCCATTTACATGCTTGATTTCCGGTGTTATTGCGATTGTCTATGCTGGTTATCGATTAGATAAAGGCGAAGATGGAGAAGTCGTTGATTCTCATTACTACGGCCTCATTCGTACTTTTTTCCTCAATCTGACGTACTTTGTTGTGCTTATTATCACTGTAGCGACAGCTAATGGTGTCTTGATTGGTGTGAATGACTACTGGTATCGAAACCATATTATTGATGACATTGCTTACTACATACCTTATGTGGGCATGTTGTTTGGCCTGATTGCCATCTTTATTTGGTTCGTACGTATGTTCCAGGGTATGAAAAAGCTAAAAGAGAACCAACCATTTAGCTTTTCTAAAGGCCCAAATCTGTAATAGTGATTACACTAACAAAGCCAGCACATTAGAGTGCTGGCTTTTTTGTTCCTGCAGTACCGAACCCCATATTGGTGCGTCCTATTATGGGGCATTCTCCCTGTAACGGTGCAATAACTCTTCAGCACTCCTTTTACTTAAAGCCGACGCGTGAAGTTTGATTAGTAGATAACTTGTTGTTTTTATTTATTAAGTGAATTCTATTTTGAGTATTAACTAATATATCAATGGGTTGGAATGTATCTTGCTCCACACTGTTCAAATTTTGGATTTCCCTGTTTTGGTGACTAGGGAAAAGTCTGTCGCACAGGATAAGTGCGCCACGAACAAATGGAGAACAATCACAATGAGTCAAACTGTAAGTCAGGTCCATGGAGCGGTTCAAACCCTGACCCAAAGTTCAGATACACTTTTTCTGCTATTAGGCGCCATCATGGTGTTCCTAATGCACGCTGGATTTGCTTTTCTTGAAGTGGGTACGGTAAGGCGAAAAAACCAAGTGAATGCGTTGGTTAAGATCTTGGCTGACTTCGGCGTATCTGCAATCGCGTATTTCTTTATTGGTTACTGGGTGGCTTATGGCGCTAATTTCTTTGCAGACGCAGAAACGCTATCCCAGGGCAATGGTTATGAGCTTGTGAAGTTCTTCTTTTTATTGACGTTTGCCGCTGCAATACCAGCGATTGTATCTGGCGGGATTGCTGAAAGAGCGCGTTTTTATCCAATCCTTATCGCAACATTCTTTACCGTAGGTCTGGTTTATCCTTTGTTCGAGGGCATGATTTGGAATGGCAATTTTGGGCTTCAAGCATGGTTTGAAACTCGGTTTGGTTATGGGTTCCATGATTTTGCGGGTTCAGTTGTGGTGCACGGCGTTGGTGGATGGATTGCGTTGGTAGCGGTTGTCTTCTTAGGCATGCGAAAAGGCCGAGTTAGAGCAGGCAAGCATACCAACTTTGCACCATCGAACATTCCATTCTTAGCACTAGGAGCTTGGATCCTTTGTGTAGGGTGGTTTGGATTTAATGTAATGTCAGCTCAGACGCTAAACGGCATCAGTGGTTTGGTCGCAATGAACTCATTAATGGCTATGGTCGGGGGTATCCTTGCTGCGTTAGTTGCTGGTAAGAATGACCCTGGCTTTATCCACAACGGGCCATTAGCAGGTTTGGTCGCTATATGTGCGGGCTCAGACCTTATGCACCCATTAGGAGCATTGGTAACGGGTGGCGTCGCCGGAGCACTATTTGTTTACTTATTTACTTATCTACAGAACAAAACCCAAATTGATGATGTACTTGGTGTATGGCCATTACATGGCGTGTGTGGTGCGTGGGGCGGGATCGCTGCGGGTATCTTTGGTCAGGCATCATTAGGTGGCCTTGGTGGGGTGAGTTTGACTGTACAGCTTCTCGGCACGCTAGCTGGCATCGTTGTCGCTGTGGCTGGTTCTATTGTCGTCTATGGCATTTTGAATAAAGTGTCAGGATTACGAATGAGCGAAGAAGATGAGTTTAATGGAGCAGATTTAGCCATTCATAAGATCTCATCCGTGAATGAAGACTAAGCCAATTCAAATATCTTCCATATAAAGAGCAGCTTAGCTGCTCTTTTTTGGTTTCATGTCACAGAATAGCTGCTTAGTATTATGACTTGCGACTATGGTCTAACCCTTACTTCTTCTGATGTTAATTCAATAATGCTAATCTTTAGAAAACGCCAAAGGAAGGGGCTAGTTATGAAATTTCCATATCGTAATATTGTTGTATTGAGTGGTGCAGGGATCTCAGCTGAATCAGGTATTCAGACGTTTCGTGCTCAAGATGGACTATGGGAAAATCATCGAATTGAAGACGTTGCAACGCCGGAAGGGTTTCAGCGTGACCCTGACTTAGTACAAGAGTTTTACAATCAACGTCGCCGTAAACTTCAGTTGGAATCAATCCAGCCTAATGCTGCACACAAAGCACTTGGTAAGTTAGAACAAGAACTCGATGGTAAAGTCACTATCATCACTCAAAACATCGATAACCTTCATGAGCGTGGCGGCAGTGAAAACGTCATTCACATGCATGGTGAGTTGTTAAAAGCGCGATGCAGTGAGTCTAATCAAGTAATTGAAAATAAGGGCGATATTGAAACTGGTGAGATGTGCCACTGTTGTCAGATCCCGTCTCAAATGCGCCCTCACATTGTATGGTTTGGTGAAATGCCTCTACGCATGGGAGACATTTACTCGGCGCTAGAAGAGGCCGACTTGTTTATCTCTATCGGAACATCTGGCGTAGTGTATCCCGCAGCAGGCTTTGTTCATGATGCGAAAATGCACGGCGCGCACACCATTGAAATCAATCTAGAACCAAGTGCCGTTGAAAGTGAATTTGAAGAGAAACGCTACGGGAAAGCCAGCATAGAGGTGGCCAAGTTAGTTGAAGAGCTTTTGGATTTACAGCAACCTACGCAGCAACAAGCGTAAAGCGTAATTAGGAACTCTCGGTGTCAGGTCGTCGAGAGTTTTTCATTTCATACATGGCTCTGTCGGTTCTCTCCAGAGCTTCATAAAACTCATCGATAGAAGTACTTTCCACACCATAGCTATAATGGATGTTTTCAGTTTTAAGATCAGATCGTAGTGCGTTAATAAACCTCTGCGCACGCTTTCGTTTTACAATCACCAAAAATTCATCGCCACCAATCCTGAAAGCTTGTTCTGAGTTATCTAATGATTGTTTTATCGCTTGAGCGAACCGAACAATGACTAAATCGCCTGCAGAGTGGCCTTCGCTATCGTTGATTGCTTTTAATCCATCTATATCAAAGTAAATGAGATCGAAGCGAACCAGCTTAATGGCATCGAGCTTTTTGCGATTGTATAAACCAGTCAGCTCATCGATAGTGCTTTGATAGTGAAGCTTTGAGGTTATTTCAGTAACACCGAGTGCAATCATTAAGATCGCAACCTGGGCGAATCCGTCTTCGATTACCGTATCGATAAACTCATATTGGTCGGATAGGGCATCGAGATAAGCGATTTCAGTCACTACATCATAAAGCTTATTAAAAATAAGAAGATACGCTCCCCAATGTACTTTCCAATTGGAGCCAATTTGCTTTCGCGAGATAAAGTAGATGTAGGTGACGATCATTAACGAGTTACTTTCAAAGAGTACGTCGTACTTTGAATCTACTTCAGCCCTAACCCCGAGTAACATCAAAATGATCGAACCCACGATCATAAATGAAAGAATGTATACCGGTACTTTAAGTCGGTACATCTACAATCCTTGTAGTGACTAAATACCCAAAGTTTAGATCAAAAAAAGCGACCCTAAGGTCGCTTTCTCGAGAATAGACAATTAATTGCCTACTTTTAGCTTCTGGAAGTATTCTTCGTAAAGCGCGCTAGCTTCACCGACTTCGTCTTGCCATGTACCGCTATCCATCACTTCTTGAGGAGGGAAGATACTAGGGTCATTTGCGAACTCTTTAGGTAGCAATGGGTAAGCTGTCTTAACTGGAGTAGGGTAACCGATTCCAAAGCAATCTTAGCCGCGTTTTCTGGGCGAAGTAGGAAGTCGATCATCTTGTGGGCCGCTTCTACGTTTTTAGCACCAGATGGAATAGATAGGCTATCCATCCAGAAGATAGCGCCTTTCTCCGGCCATACGATGTCGATCGATGCACCTTCTTGACGCGCCATGTAAGCCGAACCATTCCAAAGCATACCAAGTGATACTTCACCTGCTAGGTAAGGGTTTGCTGGGAAGTCTGAGTTAAATACTAATACGTTTGGCATCAGTTTTTTCAGTTCTTCGTAAGCGGCTTTAATTTCGTCAGGGTTCGTCGTGTTTGGGTGAGTAACCAAGCTTAGTTAGTGCAATGTGGAACACTTCGCGAGAGTCGTCCATTAGCATTAGCTGGCCTTCCCACTTGCTATCCCAGAAGTCATCCCATTTAGATACGGATGATTTGTCGAGCATATCGGCGTTGATACCAATACCAGTCGCCCCCCAAATGTAAGGAATAGAATAGTTGTTGCTAGGGTCGAATGGTTTGTCTAGGTAATTTGGATCGAGATCTGCAAAGTGAGTCAGCTTGCTCTTATCAATTTCTTGAAGCATGCCTTCTTTACGCATCTTAGATACGAAGTAAGTAGACGGTACTACTAGATCGTAACCTGAACCTTGAGTCTTAAGCTTAGCGTACATGCTTTCGTTAGACTCGTAAGTTGAGTAGATGACTTTAATGCCAGTCTCTTTAGTGAAATCTTCTAGTACTTCATTAGGAATATATTCCGACCAGTTGTAGAAGTAGAGTTCTTGATCAGCGGCCATCGCAGGGGTAGTGAATAGAGTCGCAGCGCAAAGTGCGCCAGCATACAGTTTACTTTTCATTACTTTTCCGTTTTTACTTTGCATGGGCCTTGTTTGTTATTGCACTAAGGCTTGTATGACAAGGCGTGAGATTCGTCTATACCTAAACATCTTAGACCCACATAGCTGGGCAGATTAATATAAACGTCGCAACGGTTAAGTATATCAGCCATATAGCAAAATAGGCAGCCGAGGCTGCCTATTTTTCGTATCAATGGTTTGCGATGGCGTTATTGGCCAGCTTTCAAACGTAGGAAATATTCTTCGTATTTCACTGTTTTGTCGCCTACGGCATCTTGCCATTCGACTCTGTCTAGATCCTCTTGTGACGGGAACAAAGGCTCGATATCTTTGAACTTAGCGTTGGATTCTTCAACCGCGGTTAAGTAGCCTGTATCGCGAGAAATTTGCTCAGCGATGTCTGGACGCAGTAGGAAGTCGATCATCTTGTGCGCAGCATCTACGTTTTGTGCACCCGAACTGATTGCGAAGTTATCTACCCATCCAATGCCACCTTCTTTAGGGAAAACCAATTTGATTGGTAACCCTTCGTTCTGCGCGGCGGCTGCAGAACCGTTCCAAAGCATACCTAAGCCAACTTCGCCAGACATGTATGGTGCCCCTGGGTTATCTGAGTTAAACACCAATACGTTTGGCATAAGTTTTCTCAGTTCCGCATAGGCTTCATCAATCTGCTTTTCATCGGTGGTATTACCTGAGTAGCCAAGCTTTCTCAATGCGATATGGAACACTTCACGAGTGTCGTCCATAAGCATGAGCTGACCTTCAAGTTCAGGTTTCCATAAGTCAGCCCAGCTTCGAAATTCACTTGGGTCGTACATATCTGTATTAACTGCTAAGCCAGTGATAGCGACGACATGCGGAATAGAGTAGTCATTGTTTGGGTCGTAAGGCTTATCAAGATAGTTTTTATCTAGGTTGCTAAAATTGGTTAGCTTAGATTTGTCGATCTTCTGTAGCATCCCTTCGTCTCGCATCTTAGCGACGAAATACGTTGAAGGAACCACAAGATCATAACCCTTATTATGCGTTTTTAGCTTGGCATAAAGGGTTTCATTCGACTCATAAGTAGAGTAGATAACCTTGATGCCGGTTTCTTCAGTGAACTGTTCTAGGATGTTACTGTTGATGTAAGGTCCCCAGTTCATGAACACCAATTCTTTATTTTCGTCCGCTGACACTGTTCCTGAGAACAAAGAAAGCGCACATGCACTACCAGCTAATAAAGTAGCCCATTTTTTCATTTACGTTAGCTCCAAACCAAGCGTTGCTTATTGTTATAAGCATAAGAAAGAAAAACAGAATGACCTTGGCCATTCTGTCTTGTCATTACAGTGATTATTGCGTTACTTAACTTTGTCTCTGGCCAATAACTGAGACGTTATGACCAAGATAAGAGAAACAATCAACATCACTGTTGCAAGAGCATTCACCTCTGGAGAAATGCCCACCTTAACCATTGAGTAAATCTTCAACGGTAGAATTTCATATGTTGGCCCAGTCACAAATGAACTGATGATTACATCATCGAGTGACAGGGTGAAACTTAGTAGCCAACCTGCAGCAACCGCTGGCTTGGCAAGGGGTAGAATAATCTGCTTCAAGATTACCCATTCACTGGCACCTAAGTCTTTCGCCGCTTCTAGCATTTTGACGTCGAAACCATTGAGCCGGCTGTAAACCGTGACCACCACAAACGGTAAGCAGAACGTAATGTGCGCAATCAACAAAGTAAAGAAACCTAATTGAGCACCCAGTACGAGAAACAGTGCTAACAACGAGATGGCCATTACGATATCTGGAGACATCATCACAACAAACAGCATACCGTTTACGGCACCTTTACCTTTAAATTGGTAACGGAATAGGGCAACGGCCGTTAAGCTACCAATTATGGTCGCCGCAGTTGCAGAGAATACGGCAACGTTTAAAGAGTGCCATGCAGCCTGCATTAGACTATCGTTATTAATTAATGTTTCGTACCATTTCGTGGTAAAGCCGCCCCATTTCATACCAAATTTGTTGGCATTAAATGAGTTAACAATCAGCACGATGATTGGCAAATAAAGAAACGCGTAGACCAATGTCATAAAGCTAAATCTAATCGTACGTCCCATTAGTCCAGCTCCACTTTCTTATTCAACAACTTACCAGCTCGATAGTAGGCATACAGCATGATTGCCATTGCGACCGTTAGTGCAATACTTGTCGCAGCACCAAATGGCCAATCTCGAGCATTGAGTACTTGGCTCTTAATCACGTTACCGATCAATAGGTTCTTCGCGCCGCCTAATAAATCTGAAATGTAGAACATTCCCAACGCTGGCAGCAGCACAAGCAAACAACCGCCGATGATGCCAGGCATTGTCAGTGGCAAAATGACTTTAGTGAGCGTTTGCAACTTGTTCGCGCCTAAGTCACGAGCGGCTTCAATGTAGGTATGATCCAGTTTTTCAATCGCTGAGTAGAGAGGCAGAATCATGAAAGGCAGTAAGATGTATACCAAACCAATCATCACTGCTGTCTCTGTGTACATAAGACGCATCGGTTTCTCGATGATGTCTAATGCTAATAAGCTTTTGTTAAGTACGCCTTGTGTACCGAGTACGATTTTAAGCCCATAAGTACGGATAAGTGAGTTGGTCCAAAAAGGAACAATCACCAAAAACCGCATAATAGGGCGCCATTTCACTGGCATTTTCGCAACGATATAAGCGAACGGGTAACCGATAACTAAACACAGCAGTGTCGCTACGATAGCCATGTAGAACGAATGCCACAGAACCTTAGCGTAGAGTGGATCCATTAATCGTGCGTAATTATCAAGCGTAAACGTCATCTCGATAAGGTTTGCTTCGTCACGAGTCAGAAAACTTGTTCCGATGATCATGACGTTTGGAACTAACACGAACAGTGTTAGCCAACCGACAATCAGCGCGATAATGGCATTTTGTAGATTAAACTTGTTGCTCATCTTTTAGCACCACTTCCCAGCTTTCGACCCAAGTGATTGCGACTTTTTGTCCGAGAGAGTGGTCCACATCAGGATCATCTTCGTTGAAGAATTCGCTCACCATCACACGCATACCTGATTCAAGTTCGATGACCGAATCAAGTGTCATACCTTTATAAGTACGCTCGGTTACGTGACCAACAATGCCTTTCTCTTCGGACTCTTTGATTTCTTCTATACGCAAGTCTTCAGGGCGAAGCAATACTTGTAGCTTATCGCCACTTGTTACTGGCTTGTCGTGGTATACCACAGACTCAACACCTTCAATGCTGGCTTTAATTCGCTTTTCATCAATGCGTTCGATAGTCGTTGCATTGAATACGTTAATTTCACCAATGAAACGAGCAACAAACAGGTTTTTAGGCTCTTCGTAGATTTCACGTGGTGAGCCGTCTTGTTCGATCACACCTTCACGCATTACGATGATGCGATCTGACATGGACAGTGCTTCTTCTTGGTCGTGGGTTACAAAGATGAATGTAATACCCAACTGACGTTGCAACTGTTTAAGCTCGATTTGCATCTGTTTGCGCAGTTTGTAGTCCAACGCAGAAAGTGATTCGTCAAGTAGTAGTACTTTTGGTTTATTGACCACAGCTCGCGCAATCGCGATACGCTGTTGTTGACCACCTGAAAGTTGATGTGGTTTACGTTGCGCCATTTTTTCCAAACGTACCATGCGTAATGCTTCCATCACACGAGGCTCGATCTCGTCGTTTGGCACTTTTTGCATGCGCAATCCAAACGCGACGTTTTCAAAAACGGTCATATGTGGGAAAAGCGCATAGCTCTGAAAAACAGTATTGACGTGCCTTTGTTCAGCAGGTAGCTGTGTAACATCTTGATCCGCTAGGGTGATTTGGCCGCTGTCTGCAGACTCAAATCCGGCGATCATTCGAAGCACCGTAGTTTTACCACAACCAGATGGGCCTAATATGGTTAGGAATTCACCATGGTTAACATCAAGATTCAAATTGCCGATGATTTCCTTACCATCGAAGCTTTTACTGATACCTGTTAATCGAATAACAGGTTGTCCTGCTTTTTGTTTAGCGTTCAATGTCTGTTTTTCTCCACCTTGGTCTTTTGGGTACCCCAAATTGTGACCTGTAGTTATACACTTTTGAGGCGCGCATCATAATCACCAAAAGTGTGAATTCAAAGCATTTTCTTATCTTGAAACAGAAAATTTTTTGCAGGTAAAAGTAAACATTTTTTACCATACTGATTTTATGCCCAAATTACGCTTTATTAAGTTAGTTTAGTGGTTAATTATCAGCCAACTAAGAGATAAAGCAAGCCGATATAAGTAATCGGATTTTAGTGTTTAGGACAATTGAGTATAATGACTCCAATTTTTTATCAACAACTTAGGGCTCTTCTAAAGAAGATTGACCTTGGACCCAATAATGAATAATGACATCGAGAAAGATTTCAACTTAGGCGGTAGTGTAGAGCGAGCCTTATCCGGGGATTACGAACTAAAAGCCGGAGACGTATTTAAAGAGGCTTGGGGCTACACCATTAAAAACTTCCTGTCTTTTTCTCCAGCAATTATTGCGCTGCTATTTGTACAGTTAGGTATTTTCTACATTGCTCTTAAATTGCAGTTGGGTAACCCAGGGGTGATTCTAGATGCCCTGACAAACCCTGAAGCGTTTGATTCTCGAATTGTAGAGGCGATTTTCGTTGCTAACTTTAGTTATGAAGTGGTCAGTGCGCCAATCTATGCGGGTGTGAGCCTAATGGCTATGAGCCACGCTGCGGGGCTACAAACCAAACCACGACATATTGCTAAAGGGCTGCAGTTCACTATCCCTGTCATTTTAGCAACGCTATTTAGCCTGATGCTCCAGGGGATCGCGGGTATGATTTTGCCATTCCTCTCTATGTACTTGTCTTTGGCATTCAGCAACTCAATTCTACTGATTTGTGAAAAACGCATTCCACCGATGCAGTCTTTGCTGCTATCACTGCGCGCGGTGAATAAGAAGATTTTGGTATTGGCAGGCATTTATCTGATGGTCACTTTGATGTTTGTAGTGGCTGCCATGTTCTATGGAATCGGATTGATTTTTGTTGTGCCATTTTTCTTCCATGTAAAAGGTATTGTTTACCGAAACATGTTCGGAATTAAGTTGAAGATTGTCGCAAGCGATCAGTCTAACGATGATGACCAAAACAATAACAATAAATCTTCACAGGTGTTCGATGCGTAAAGTAATTGGTATCGCCGCTGCCGGTCTGTTTGTTGGTGGTAGTTTGTATATTGCACAAGACTACGAAGAACGATATGCCGAAGAGCGCGAAAAGAAAAAAGCAGCCCAGAAATTAGAACAGGTTGAAAAGCCAGAACAACCAAAGGTGGTTGAGAAAGCAGAACCCGTTATTAGTGTAGATGAGAAGAAATCCCGATTTTTCTCCGCCCTAAGGCCTGGTATTGAACTAGAAAACCAACGAGTTCTCAAAGAACGAAAAAGGTTAGAGCAAATTCAGCAGCACCTATTAGATAGTGAGCTCAACGCTGAAGATAACGCCTATGCTAAGCGTTTAGGTAAGTTGTATCGGGTTAACGTCCCAGCTTCAGGGGTCGATGGTGAATGGGTCGATAAGATGCTACACCGTGTTGACGTATTACCAGAAGCTCTGGTTCTCACGCAGGCTGCAAACGAATCGGCGTGGGGAACTTCTCGTTTTGCCGAGCAGGCCAACAACTACTTTGGTCAGTGGTGTTATTCTAAAGGCTGTGGTCTTGTCCCGTTACAACGTAGCGAAGGCATGACGCATGAAGTGGCTAAATTCGACTCGGTCCAACAGTCAATTCATGGTTACTTCATGAATGTAAACCGCAACGCTGCGTACCACGATTTGCGTGAAATACGCTATCAAAGGCATTTAGCAGGAGAAGACTTGCTCAGCGTAGCGACTGCAACTGCACTTACAGACGGCTTATTAGCTTACTCTGAACGCGGACAAGACTATGTCGACGACCTACAAGCGATGATTCGCCACAATAACAAATATTGGACACAACAATAATGATAATAAAAAAGACGCTGCCAGCGATGTTACTGGCAGCTTCGGTAAGTCTAGCGTCTGCGATGCCGGCGTCTGCCCAAGAATACATGTTCACGTATTCGAAGCTTTATACACACATGAAACAGAATGCAAAAGAAGGCCACGATGATGTTAAGGTTGGCTTTTTCTTTCTTGACCCTGTAAGCCAGCAGTTGTGTAGCATTGAAAAAGCGTGGATGGAAAAAGAAGAGCACTATGAAGAGTTGAAAATATCTCCTTCAAATGAAGTTATTGTGCCACTAGATAGCAACCTTCGATCGGCGAACCCACTGGTCTTTGTGCATACTCCAGATAACCAGCAATGTGATTTTTCTATGGTTGTGATGACTAAAGAAGCGATGGAAGGTGAAGTCAGTTACGAACAAGTTGAGAGCCTACTGCCACAAATGCAAGTCATGCTTGAGCAGTTAGGAGGTATGTTTGCGAGCTGGTTTACCCCGGATGTCACTGGCGTAACTTTGGAGTTTGCCGATAACCTAAACTCATCGATTAAACTTTCGAGCGGCGAAACCAAAGCAATCGTTGATGGCAAAGTTCAAGTCGCGTTAGCAGAATTAGGTGAGGGCGGAACAATGACGCTTCCTGAAGCGACGATTCGTGTTTTACCCTATATTCCGAAAGAAAACTAAATAAAAAGGGCCGCTGAATGCGGCCCTTTCTATTATTACTTGTATTGTATTTGCTCTTAAGAAGTCGCCACCGCAGGGGTAGTCATATCTTGGTTGCGCTTAACGATAGAGGCTAACCGGATCAGCATTGCAATCGCTGCTGTCGACAAACCGGTCACAATACCAATCCAGAACCCTTGCTCGCCCATCGCTGGGACAATGTAGTCTGTTAGGCCCAGTATCATACCCAGTGGTAATGCTAATCCCCAGTATGCGAGGACCGCTAAAATCATGGGTACTTTAGTGTCTTTATAGCCACGTAAAGCACCGTTTGCTGATGTTTGCAGGGCGTCACTAAACTGGTACATAGCTGTGAATACTAACAAGGTCGCCGCGGTCGCTGACACAGCAGGATCAGTGGTATACAAGCGAATAATCCAATCAGGGAAGAGTAGAAACCCTACGATTGAAATTAATGACATAAGTGCAGCAGTAATAACACCGACTTTGCTTCGTTCAGACGCAAGAGATTGTTTTTGTTCGCCAAGAGCGTGCCCAACTCTTATCGTGATACCAAATGAAAGGCTCATCGGTATCATATAAGTCATACTGGATATGTTGAGAGCGATTTGCGCAGCTGCGACGTTTTCGGCCCCGATTCTACCAATCAAAAGCGCAATCACCGCGAAAATACTGCCACAGATTGCGATGTTCAACCCGATAGGCATGCCCAGCTTCAATAGCTGCATAATCTGGGCAAAAGATGGTTTTGCCTGCTTAAAGTGAATCACTTTTTTATAATGATGATGGCCTTTAATGTGTCCAAACAGCAACCCAGACATCATCCAATAAACCAAACTTGTTGCCCAACCACAACCAACTGCACCAAGGGCTGGCATCCCAAATTCACCATAGATCAAAATGTAATTTACCGGAATGTTAACAAGCAAGCCGATAACGGAAATGATCATAGGAGCACGGGTATTGTTCATTCCTTCACAAAAGCCGTTGAGGGTGTAAAACAAGGCAATACCTGGTACACCAAAGGCGAGGGCAACTACGTAATCACTCGCGATAGGAATGATCTCATTAGCAACGCCCAAACTAGTAAGAATGAACTCTCCAGAGGACAAGTAGACAATCAAACAGACGCTAACAAAGAATGAAAGCCACAACATCTGAATCACGGCTGCTCGAATTTTATCTGTCTTCTGAGCTCCTCGATGGTACGCAACAACCGGAGTTAGAGCCATAATGATACCGCGAAGGATTAATGAAACCGGTAACCAAAGGCTAGTACCAAGGGCGATGGCTGCGAGGTCTTCCGCACTGACTTGACCAGCCATTGTTGTATCAACGAATCCCATGGACTGCGTCGCGAGTTGCATCAAAATGATAGGGATAGACAGATGAAGTAAAGCGCCCGATTCTTTATAAAAACGAGTGAAGTATGTAGGTGTGTTTTGCATGAAGATAGAAACACCAATATCAATGTACCAATGGAAGCGGGATGGCGACGTACATTGTAGGGTGTGCCCGAAGGACAAGCGAAATATACGAAGTTTTCTAACTAGGTTCAACTAGTTTAACTGTTTACAAATCGTTTACTTCATTAGATGCGTTGCTGGTACAAAAGCAGGTATGAGCTACGCCAAATCAATGGTAGGGCAAATAATCGAGTGATTACCAAGCCCAGCCATTTAATCCTAAGAAAAAAGCTCGTATAATCCACGCCCCAATTAACCATGTTAGGAAGTCATACTGCCATCTATGGCAATGTGAGAGCTCGCAATGAACCAAGTAGATACAAGAAAAGAAACCCTAGAATTCAACAAACTTCAAAAGCGTCTAAGAAGAAATGTGGGTAATGCCATTACAGAATACAACATGATCGAAGAAGGTGATGTTGTCATGGCATGTATCAGTGGTGGTAAAGATTCATTTGCGATGCTGGATATTCTGCTTAACTTACAGAAAGCGGCTCCGATTAAGTTCCAAGTTGTTGCGGTTAACTTAGATCAAAAGCAACCAGGGTTTCCTGAACACATCCTTCCTGATTACTTTGAAACGCTTAACATTCCTTACTACATCGTAGATAAAGATACATACTCCGTTGTTCGTGAGAAAATTCCAGAAGGGAAAACGACATGTGGTCTGTGTTCTCGACTACGTCGTGGCACACTGTACTCATTCGCTGAAAAGATTGGTGCAACTAAGTTAGCACTTGGTCATCACATGGATGACATTGTAGAAACTATGTTTCTGAACATGTTCCACGGTTCACGCTTAAAGGCAATGCCGCCGAAATTGCGTTCTGATGACGGCAGAAACGTAGTTATTCGACCATTAACGTATTGTCGAGAAAAAGATCTCATCAAGTACGCTGAACATAAAGCGTTTCCGATCATTCCATGTAATTTATGTGGTTCCCAAGAAAACTTACAGCGTCAGTCCATCAAAGCAATGCTTATCGATTGGGATAAGAAAACGCCAGGGCGTGTTGAAGCAATTTTTAAATCGATTCAAAACGTTAGCCCGAGTCAGTTGGCAGATAAAGAACTGTTCGACTTCGTTAACTTACCACTAGATAGGCAAGGTGAGAGGGAAGAATACGAATTCAGTGAGGCAACGGTATCATCAACCAATATTGATGAATCACTGTTTATCGACGTTACCAACGTATAAAGTTAAAAAGGAAGATAGCAAAACTATCTTCCTTTTTCTTTTCGACTAATCTCGCCAGCGATTTAGGTTGCTGTTTGTGGATCGAGTGGGCTGACATAGCCATTTGGTTTTAGCGCGAGTACATCACAATTGATCTTATCAATGACGTGCTCGGCTGTGTTACCAATAAACACTGCAGATAACCCCGTACGGCCTGTGGTTCCCAAGATCACCATTGCGGCATTGAGCTTCTCTGCCACCTCAGGGATAACATCCTCTGGTAAACCTTGCTCTACAATCGTCTTTTCCTCATCGTAGCCATGTTTCTGTCTGAGTGCTTTCATTGAAGTTAAGTGGTGACCGCGAACAGCATCAGTGTAGGTCGTTGGGTCAAACTCAGGTAGCTCGATGGTAATATTCGCCGGAGTAACCGGGTAGGCGTTCACTAAGTAAGGCGAGGCATTGAGGCGAGAACTCAAGCTATTTAGCTGCTCAACCATACGGTCGTTTAAATCAATATGAGTGTCGTTTTCCGAGCCTACATGAACAGACGCAATGATATTTGCATCCTTTGGCCAATCTGAGTTTTTAACCAACAGTACTGGGGAAGGGCATTTGCGTAATAAATGCCAATCTGTAGGTGTAAAGATGACCGATTCAAGCACATCATGTTTACGTGTTCCCTTTATTACAATATCGTGAGAACCGGCGAATACTTCTGCAATAATGGCTTCATACGGACGGTTATGCCAAACCACTTTGACATCAAACTCGATACCATCACATACGTAAGGCTCAGCAACTTTTCTCATCCACTGCTCACGTTGATGGATGACTCCACGACGCATCGCATCTCTTTCGTCGATAGAAAGCATTGACGTCATGTCATAGGAAAAATCGTAGATCGAAAGGAAGAAAGTGACCTTGCTGGTCGAAGTACTCTTTTGAGCAAGTTGAATAGCTCGAGCAAGCGCAGGCTGCTCGTCATGATTGATGTCGGCGACAACTAGGATTTTGCTATAAATACTCATCATTTCTCCTAAGGTTTGAGGAGTTTATATACCTAATGTAGCGTAATTAGATCGAGAGTATTAGAAAAAAGAAAGGAAAACTAGGAGAAGTATGATGTAGCTCATTTTAGAGCTACATCATTGAAGTTACTTATGATTCTGTAGATACGCCAGCAAGTTCCATAAGAGCTGGGTGGTCTAAAATTGTGATGTATTTGCCTTTCACACTCAAAATCTCAGATTTTTGGAAACGACCTAACAAGCGGCTGATTGTTTCTACGGTTAAACCTAGGTAGTTACCAATATCGCCACGTGTCATTGTCAAACGGAATTCACGTGGGCTGAAGCCTCGTTGAGAAAAACGAGTTGAAAGATTGTAAAGGAAAGCAGCTAAACGTTCCTCTGCATTCTTCTTCGAAAGCAGAAGAATCATTTCCTGGTCACCTTTAATCTCGTTACTCATTAAACGCATGATTTGTTGACGAAGCTTCGGCATTTTACCTGACAGGTCGTCCAAAATCTCGTATGGGATTTCACAGACCATTGATGTCTCAAGCGCTTGAGCAAAACTAGGGTGAGCATCACCCGTAATAGCATCGAAGCCCACTAAATCGCCCGCAAGGTGGAATGCAGTGATTTGCTCATCACCCTGTTCAGTGATTGTGTAGCTTTTGATTGTGCCAGAACGAATAGCGTAAAGTGATTTGAGTTCATCGCCCGCTTTAAAAAGCTCTTGTCCTTTTTGAATAGGTTTCTTACGCTCGATAATTTGATCGAGCTGGTCTAATTCGGACTCATTTAGCGTGAACGGGATACAAAGTTGGCTAATACTGCAGTCTTGACAATGGATAGCACAACCACCCGATTGGATGCGTTTTGTAGCAGGTTTTTCAGAAATCATAACAACCTTTCACTATTTGATATACATCAATATTTTAACACTCATTAGCCCTAAAGGGTAGTGAAAAAAAGTATGTAGAGTCATCGAGTTAAAAACTTACTGATAGTATGGTCAAAGAATCGAATGCGGTGTAAACACCGTACAAAAGGATACAAAGTGCACCAATATTACGGAACCACTTTGACTGTTGGAGTGACTTGATCTTTTCCGCACCATAACCAACAAACAACATTGCTGGTAGTGTTCCTAGTCCAAAAGAAAGCATGACCATAGCTCCACCAAAAGCGCTTCCGGACACGGCTGCCCAAGTCAATGTCGAGTACACCAAGCCACAGGGAAGCCATCCCCAAATAAAACCAAATGGAATGGCATGAGCCGGAGAACGCAGTGGTAAGAACTTACCACCGATAGGGGAAAGGTATTTCCAAAGCGATTTACCTAGCTTTTCGACATGCAGTAATCCAAACCACCAACGGCCAATGTACAGAGCTAGTGCGATCATGAACAAAGCCGAAAAGAGGCGGAGCCAAGCGAGGGAGTGGGATAACTGGCTGACTTGGGCTAAAGTTGATACGGCGCTACCGACGACTAAACCTGCAATCATGTAGCTTGTTAATCGGCCAATGTTATAGAACAAAGGTGTCCATTTGTTGGGCTTCGCATGGCCAAGGGATAGCATTGATGCTATCCCTCCACACATACCGACACAATGTCCAGCACCAATTAATCCGATACCAAATGCTGCTAGCCAATCTGCAGACATTACTTTTTGTTCTCGGGTTGTTTGTCGTCTTCGTCAAACAAGATGTTGTGACCTTGACGCTCAAGATCCTCGAATTGTTCACTTTTCACAGCCCAAAGGAAAATCGCAACAGCTACACAGACGAGTACAATTGCAATGGGTATCAGGATGTACAGGCTTTCCATTTATTTTCCTTGTTCTTTGAGTAAGCGAAGAGAGTTAGATACTACAATAATTGAGCTTGCAGACATACCTACAACCGCAAAATAAGGAGCAACAAAACCCGCAACCGCTAGCGGTAAGATCAACAGGTTATATCCTAAAGACCAAGCCAAGTTCTCACGGATAATTTTTCGTGTCTTTAACGCCAGTTCTCTCGCCTGCAGAATACGATCAAGCCTATCGCCAAGCAAAACCATGTCAGCAGAAGCTTTAGCCACATCAGTACCGCCACCCATTGCTACCGACAGGTGTGCGCCAGCTAGCGTAGGTGCATCATTGATACCATCGCCAATCATCATGGTGACTTCTTTGCTGTCGAGTGATTTTAGGTAAGCCAACTTATCATTAGGCTTTGCATTGGCAATGACATTGTCGATACCAATACTTTCGGCGACGTAGTTTGCATTGCGTTCAGAGTCACCAGTTAGTAACGATATTTTGATCCCTGCGTCTTTGAACTGATTAATGAAGTTCTCACTTTCTGAGCGGATTGGGTCTCGATACACAAAAGTAGCAGTGTGAACACCGTCAATAGATAGGTAAACACTATTCGCTTCTGGGCTTACTGGAGAGGTGAGCGCAAAAGCAGCGTTACCAATCTTAACCAACTTATTTTGATACTCGCCTTGCAGGCCAGAACCAATGATATTTTGTACATTCTCCAATTGTGTCGACTTATCATCGTACTCACGGAACGCACGAGCTATTGGGTGGTTTGCATGAGCTTCAAGAGCTGCAGCGAGCTTTAAACATTGTTTCTCATCCAAGTCTGCAAATGTATCAACGTTCGAAATTTCGATATCGCCATGGGTCAGTGTGCCGGTTTTATCAACAATAAGGTGATTAACCTTACAAAGAGTTTCAAAGACATGCCCCTTACGCAGCAGGATTCCGAAATTGCCCATTCGTGACGTGGCGCAAGTTAGTGCAGTTGGCGTGGCTAATGACAGGGCACAAGGACAAGTAGCGACTAGCACAGACAGCATGATCCAGAAAGCGTCATCTGGCCTAGTCTCATGCCAGAAATACCACGTAAATGCCGCGATCACGAGAATGACTGCCACGAAATAACGGGCAACGACATCTGCAATCTCAGCGATCTTAGGTTTGGACATTTGAGCTTCATCTTGAAGCCTAACGATATTTGATATCATCGAATCTGCTTTAGTTGAGCTCACTTCGAGTTCAAAGGACTCTTCACCGTTAAGGGTCCCGGCAAAGACGGCATCGCCAATCCGTTTAACAACAGGCACTGACTCACCAGTCAGCATGGATTCATCGATGTGAACACGGCCACTGATAATTTTGCCATCAGCAGGAATGTGTTCGCCTGGCAAGACTCGAATTCTATCTCCGACTTTAAGAGAACGTACCGCGATCTGTTCGCCATCAAGGGTATTTGCAATCGCAGGCACCAATTTAAGTAGGTTGCCACTCGCTGCGGCGGCTTTTCTTCTCGCACGCATTTCCAAGAAGCGGCCAACGAGCAAGAAAAAGGCAAACATCGAAATGGATTCAAAGAATACTTCGCCTTGTTCAGTAACCGTTGCAACTAAGCTTGCAAAGTAAGCGAATATCATTGCGAGAGACACGGGCACATCCATTCCTAGCGTTCGGCTTCGAAGACTTCGCCAAGCATTGATGTAGAAAGGGAGGGCAGAGTAGAGCATTACTGGCGTAGCAAATATTAAGCTGACCCAGCGAAAGTAGTTTTTAAACTCAGGTTCTAAGTCACCAAATACTTCCAAATATAGAGCCACTGCTAGCATCATGACCTGCATAGTCGCAAGGCCTGCAATACCGAGTCGATATAGGTATTGCTTCATAGAGTAGTGATAGGCAGCTTCTTGTTTGTCAGCTTCAAAAGGAGCGGCTTTATATCCTAGTCGGTGGATAACGGAGAGAAGTTCACTTAAGCGTGTTTTGTTCTTATCCCAAGCCAGAATGGCTCGGTTAGTTGTGGTATTAACGCGAATCGACAAAACGCCAGGCTTACTGGCGACTTGTTTTTCTATCAACCATGCGCATGCGGCACAAGATACACCTTCTAAAGAAAGCGTAACTTCTACTTGGTCATCTTGATTGCGGACAAATTCGGATTGGACTTCCTCGTTGTCGTAATGAATTAGAGCTTGAAGTTGCTCAGGCACTAAATCAGCTTTCTCTGCTGGTGCCGTGCGGTATTGATAATAAGAGACTAATCCACTTTCTACGATTGTTTGTGCGACCGTTTCGCACCCTGGGCAACACATGTCCCTTAGCTCACCCAGGATTTCAACATTGTAGTCCGTGTTGACTGGTACTTCTTCACCGCAGTGATAACACGATTTACACATAGACGTTTCTTAGTTTGATAGTTGCACGGCTGACTGCGTTGGAAACTCAACACGGCCTTGAATTAACCACTGTTCATCGTGTGGGGTAAGCTCAATAAACCATGGCCCCTGAAGTTCGTTATCGAGGGTAATTCGATATTGACCACGCGCATCTGACGTAACAAGCTTAGTGAAATCATGATCTGGAAGGGTACGATGCGCAAACATAGCGGTGATCGCTGGGTAGTGCTCTAATTCGCCTTTATCAAACTGAATTACAACTGAGTTACCGTCCGAACGGACTTCTGCTTCAAGACCTAGCTCTTTCGTAACGTTGACTCTTGAGATGTCGACATTAATACCTTTACCTTTCTTGTAGTAATCTTCAGTAACGAGGTGAACTGAATGGTTAGTAAGTATCGCGACTCGAACCAACGTTAGCATCGAAACACCAACGGTTAGGAAGAGCAAAAACCAGGGCCAAAACTGCTTATACCAAGGCTGTTCCATATTATTATTCTCAATATATACAATGAAATAAAACTAATGTTTTACAAATACTTAAGGCTTTAACTGTAAAAGAAAGACAGCCCCTTAAAAAGGGGCTGTTATTGTTATGTTACTCTTTATCTGAGTTACTGAGGCTCCAGACATAGGCAGAGACGAGTTGAACTTTATCCTCACCTAGGATGTCCTTCCATGCCGGCATTACACCAGAACGACCGTTCATTACTGTTTCTGTTACTTCTGCACGAGAACCGCCAAATAACCAGTCTTGGTCTGTTAGGTCAGGAGCACCAACTGCAGGGTTACCCTTACCATCTGTACCGTGACACGCAGCACATACGACGAAGCGAGCTTTACCTGCTTCTGCTTCACGCGCGTTCACTGAGCGGCCTGAAAGGCTAAGCGTGTAGCTTACCACTTCCTTTACGCCTTGCTCACCAAGCGCATCTTTCCACGCAGGCATTTGACCAATTCGACCCTGCATTACAGTGGTAATGATAGCTTCTGGCTCTCCACCATATAACCATGCGTCATCAGTCAGGTTAGGGAAACCTTTCTGACCACGAGCATCAGAACCGTGACACTGAGAACAGTTCTGCAAAAATAGGCGCTGGCCTACTTTTACTGCTTCAGAATCTTCTGCGATTTCAGGAAGAGAACGAAGTGTTTCGCCATCTTCTTGGTACGCAAGCTTCTTAAATGCTTCACCAAAGTACGTGTCGGCATCGTCTAGCTCTTTTGCATACTGAACCAGCTGTTTGTTCTCTTGAGCTCGAGCAATAGATGCTTTTGACTCTTCTAAAGAACGAACAGTCTGATCTGAACTTTGCCAGCCCAATAGACCTTTATAGTTACCTAGCCCAGGGTAGAGCGTTAGGTAAATAGCGGCAAATACAAATGTACTTACGAAAAGATACGTCCACCATTTAGGTAGTGGGTTGTTTAGCTCACGAATACCATCGTACTCATGGCCCATGTCTGCACCTTCTTCAACGCCTGTTTTATCTTTCAGACACCAAAGGAGAATTGCTGCACAGCCAAGTAATGTACCAACGGTGATTACGATGATCCAAAGACTCCAAAAAGTAGTCATTACTTAGTCACTCCTTTTTCTTTTGAGGGTGCTTGTTCTTCGTCAGCAAAGACTAGATTAGCGGCCTCGTCGAAGCGCGACTTACGGCTCTTGCCATATGCCCACCAAACAACACCGATAAAGCTAACGAACAACACGATGGTCCAAATACTGTGAATAGTACCTATATCCATAACCATCCCCTTACTTCATTGCGTGACCAAGAGATTGAAGGTAAGCGATGATGGCATCCATCTCGGTTTTACCTTCTACATCTTTAGACGCATTAGCGATTTGTTCATCTGTATATGGAACACCAAATTGATTGCGGAAGATCTCAAGTTTCTTCTGAGTCAATTTGCCATCCAATACGTTTTCTTCCAGCCAAGGGAACGCTGGCATGTTTGATTCAGGTACTAGTTCACGTGGATCTAGTAGGTGAACACGGTGCCACTCATCTGAGTAACGCCCGCCAACACGTGCTAAATCTGGACCTGTACGCTTAGAACCCCATAGGAATGGGTGTTCCCAAACGTGCTCACCTGCAACAGAGTAGTGACCGTAACGTTCAGTTTCCGAACGGAAAGGGCGAATCATTTGGCTGTGACAAACGTTACAACCTTCACGGATGTAAACATCACGACCTTCCATTTCTAACGCTGTGTAAGCACGTAGGTTCTCTACAGGCTCAGTCGTTTGTTTTTGGAAAATCAGTGGTGTGATTTCTACAAGTGCGCCTAAGCTGATTGCAAATACGATCAGAATTGCTAGCAGACCAACGTTACGTTCAACGATTTCATGGCGATTATTCGAATTAGAACTCATTCTTAAATCTCCTTAAGCTGGCTGCTGGATAGCTTTAAGGCTATCTTTTGGCGCTGTAACAGTTTTGTACGTGTTGTATGCCATTAGGAACATACCTGCTAGGAAGATGAAACCACCTAGGAAACGTACAAAGTAGAATGGGTAAGACGCTTGCACAGATTCAACAAAGCTGTACGTTAGTGTGCCGTCAGAGTTAACTGCACGCCACATTAGGCCTTGCATAACACCAGAAATCCACATTGCTACGATGTAAAGAACCGTACCAATCGTTGCCAACCAGAAGTGCGTGTTGATTAGGCCAACAGAGTACATACGCTCTTGACCGAACAAACGTGGAACTAAGTGGTAAACCGAACCGATAGATACCATTGCAACCCAACCTAACGCACCAGAGTGAACGTGACCAATAGTCCAGTCTGTGTAGTGAGATAGAGCGTTCACTGTCTTAATCGACATCATAGGGCCTTCAAAAGTAGACATGCCGTAGAAAGAAAGAGAAACAATTAGGAAACGTAGAATAGGGTCGTAGCGAAGCTTATGCCAAGCACCAGACAGTGTCATGATACCGTTGATCATACCACCCCAAGATGGAGCGAATAGAACCAAAGACATCACCATACCTAAAGACTGAGTCCAGTCTGGTAACGCTGTGTAATGCAAGTGGTGAGGGCCAGCCCAAATATATAGAGAAACTAAAGCCCAGAAGTGGACAATAGATAGACGGTAAGAGTATACCGGACGTTCTGCTTGTTTAGGTACAAAGTAGTACATCATACCTAGGAAACCAGCTGTCAGTAGGAAACCTACCGCGTTGTGACCGTACCACCATTGAACCATTGCATCGACTGCACCTGAGTAAATGGAGTAAGACTTCCCGTAAGAAACAGGGATAGCCATACTATTTACAATGTGAAGAACTGCAACAGTAATAATGAAGGCACCGAAGAACCAGTTTGCTACGTAAATGTGAGAGGTTTTTCGCTTGATAAGTGTTCCAAAGAACACCACAGCGTAAGCGACCCAAACTATAGCGATAGCGATATCGATCGGCCATTCTAGCTCTGCATATTCCTTACCAGAGGTGTAACCCAATGGTAGTGTGATTGCAGCGGCTAAAATAATCGCTTGCCATCCCCAGAAGGTGAAGGCGACAAGAGGGCCACCAAATAAACGTGTTTGACAGGTGCGCTGTACAACATAATAAGATGTTGCAAATAGTGCACTTGTACCAAACGCAAAAATAACCGCATTAGTATGCAGAGGACGTAAGCGACTGTACGTCAACCACGGCGTATCAAAGTTTAGCTGTGGCCAAACTAATTGAGCGGCAATCAAAACACCAACAGCCATACCGACAATTCCCCACAAAATAGTAACGAGGGTAAACTGACGAACGACCGTATAGTTGTAGTTTTGTTCAAGCTGCTTTTCTTGGCTCATTTGCATGCTTCCAATTTTTAATTAACTACACTTTACTTCCAACACGACAAATGTCGTAATGCCACCCAAATCCCTTGAAAATTGAAATCTTTACAGAAAATTCGATTTCCATTTCGATTTTAAATAAAAGTGGCATTTTCAGCCGACAACTATACTTGAATTAACATTTCAATGACAGAGTAGTAACCTTACACTCCATCTGGTTTTGGCCTTTTATTTCAAAACTTTGAACTTTGTTACACGGAGAAACTGAACACATGGCTGCAGAACGGCTGACAACTGGACGATTTGTTCAAATAATCATCATGTTATCGATCCTTGTCGGGGCATTTTTTTGGAAAACTTTTACATTTCAAGAGGAACAAATCGTTACATGTTCTCTTAAAGAGGAATGTATTTTTTATGTAAACGAAAATCAGATTGTGGCACGTCTGGAAAGTGGCACATTATCAATCAATAATTTTCCGCCTGAATGGCGCGTAAATAGTTCAAATGCCAGAGTGAAAACTGAGAAAAATGACCGTGTTGTTAGGTTTTCTTATCCAGAAGCTCTAAAGGAGTTACCTTTACAAATTGAGTTGGGTGATAACAAAGCAGTCAATGTCAAAATAAGGTTTTAATTGAATGTATTTACAAGAAAATTTCGCGCTAACAAACTATAAGTGATAGATTTCTAAACTATGAACCAGTACGAGTAATCGACGTGATCTTTAATGCACTTTAGTACCCACATTTCCGTAGCCCTCAATGAACCTGACGCAGTTGCTGAACTAGCTTCAGAAATAGACCGCGAACACCTTACGACGCTAGTGTGTTATTACACCCAGGATCATTCGGCAAACAAGTTAAGAAGTCTATTAAGTCATAATTTCCCAGGAGTTCCTATTATGGGGGCATCAACGTGCAAAGGGGTTATGACTGAGAAAGGGGTTCACTTTGGTTGTGTAATCGGAATTATGGCTATTTATGATTCCGGCGTAAGTTCTTATGGGACAGCAACCGTTACAATTGCACCTTGTGACAATGTCACCACCTCCACGCAATTAGCGATAGAGAAAGCGCTTGAAAAAGCAGATCGAGTAGGGGAAGTACCTGGGTTTGTCTTATTACATGCGACCCCTGGACTCGAAGAAGAAATCATTGCATGCATTGATGATACATTTCATACGCAAGTCCCGATTATAGGTGGAAGCTCTGCAGATAATCATATTAAGGGACACTGGTCGATATTTAATGAGGATTTAAGCACCGTACAAGGTGTGGCGTTGCAAGTGTTCTTTCCCTCCAGTTCGTTATCAACCGGGTTCAGTGCTGGCTATTCACCAACCGAGTTCGTGGGAACAGTCACCCGTGCAAATCAACGAGAACTGTTAGAGATTGATCATATACCTGCGCAGCAGATCTACCGAGAATGGGTATGTGACCATGCTGGTGTCGAAGTACCTAAGCACTTTGTATTCGAACTAGTAACTAAGTATCCACTAGGGCGCATTGCAGGCTCGTTATACGAACAGCCTTACTATAAATTGTCTCACCCGATCAGCTTTAGTGAAGAGCAGGGGCTATTGCTATTCAGTGATATTTCGGAAGGTGATCAAGTAACACTTATGTCTGGGGACCGAGACAAGCTAGTAGGGCGAGCAACGCGCGTACTAAAAGAAGCGCAAAGGAACTCACTTAGACGCGATCAGATTGCAGGTGCACTCAGTATATTCTGTGCTGGCCCAATGTTGTATTTAGGTGAAGACATTCACCGAGTTCAATCGATGATTGTAGACGAATTAGGAGATACCCCTTTTATCTGTCCTTTCACATTTGGTGAGCAGGGCCGTTTCATCGGTGGGGAAAACGCTCATGGTAATTTAATGATCTCCTCAGTCGTATTTTATTCTTAGTGGTGCATTTATGCGTTTGAAAGACAAAGAAGAATTGGCTGAAGCACTTATAGAGCTCAAACAAAGCCAAGAAAGAGAGAAGCAACTAGCGGCAGAGAACCAAGCGATTCTTGATGCAATTTCGAGTATTACCGGGGCGGATAACAAGCACCATATCTTTCATGAACTGAAGCGCGTGCTTTCTCTGCATATAGATTTTTCTGACTTTGTGGTACTTAGTCGCACTCAGGGAGAAGATTTATATCGAACTTTTCTTACTTCTAACTCTGCATTTGTTAACGCGCAATGGGAGCAGTCTCCAAAGTTTGAACGCGTTCTTGATGGTGAATGCACAATCCTGTTTGAGCCCAATAAACTTCAGGGTTTTAGCAAACTAAATCACTTCTTGAGAGACCATATACAGAGCGTGTTACTCACTGGCATTAAAACGACGATATCTGAATCGGTCATACTTCTACTTGGAGCGAAGAAAGGGCAGTTTAGTTTAGAGACGCGCGATACGTTGTCACGTTTTAGGCCTTTGCTTGAGCGAGCAATCATAGATATAGAACAAAAAGAAAGCCTTAAGGAACTGGTCGAGCTCAGAACACAAGAGCTTAAGTTAGCGCAGCAAAAAGCAGAGACAGCAAACGAAGCTAAATCTCGCTTTCTTGCCATGATGAGTCATGAATTACGTACTCCATTAAATACAGTGCTCGGCTTTATAGACTTGTTACAGGAAGATATCCAAACCCCTCGACACTTGGAAGCTCTGGACAAAATGGAGATTTCAGCTGAGCTATTGTTGGTATTGATCAACGATATTCTCGATTTGACTAGAATTGAATCCGGTAACTTCCCAATTCAAAAAACGTGGGTCGAATTACACAGTAAATTGAGTGTGATGTTGGAACATTTTTCAAAACTCGCACGAGATAAAGGCCTAGAGTTTCATGTGGATTTGAGTTTCTCGGAACGGGAAATGTTATGGGTCGATCCGACTCGCGTCATACAGATAGTGTTTAATCTAGTGGGTAACGCAGTGAAGTTCACAGAGCAAGGATATGTCTCTATCAAAGGAAAGCTCGACAACGATGTCTTACGAATTTCAGTTGCAGATAGTGGAATTGGTATCGAACGAGATAGGCTCGAGCACCTCTTTACACCTTTCAAACAGGCCGATAGCTCAATTACACGTATGTATGGTGGTAGTGGTTTGGGCTTGTCTATCACTAAACACCTCACTACATTGATGAATGGTGATATTTCTGTTTCGAGTGTGAAAGGCAAGGGTTCGCAGTTTAGTGTCTCACTTCCTGTAGTCTCTAAACCAATTGAAAGCTCTCCAATCAGATTCACGCCTGACATAGAGTTAAGCAGTAATCTGAATGTTCTGGTCGTAGAAGATACGTATTCCAATCAGATGGTTATCAAATTGCTGCTAGAAAGAAGTGGTTACAACGTCATAACCCTAAACAATGGCCAGGAAGCGCTCGACTATCTTAAAGGGAACATAAAAAGTGTCGACTTAATTTTAATGGACATGTCGATGCCAATAATGGATGGTGTGACCGCGACAAGACACATCCGTAAGTTGTGTAATATAACGCCCGTGATCGCGTTAACGGCTCATGCTATGGAGTGTGATAAACAAAAGTGTTTGGACGCAGGGATGAACGCATTTGTATCTAAACCTATAAGAAGCAAAGAAATCCATAAAGCGATAAAGATGGTTGTAAGCTAATAATCAGTTGAGAATCGAAGATTAACTAACTGATTATTAGGTATTTTATGGTAAATCCGTTTATGTTTAATGCTTAGGGCGGTTATATTAAAAAATAGAGGGGCGGACTGTAATACTATGAAATGCTACACTTGATTTAACATAATATACATAATGCGCACCAACTATAACCTTAGTTATTCGTCGATATATGGATTCTAATGAACTTCTCTGGCTCTTCATATTTCACTTTTTGGCCAATCTTAACGGCTTTCTTACTGAGTTTGCAAAGCTGTGTGCTTCCTCGAGTTTGAATGCGTTTGACCACAGCTTTGTTCTGTTTGTGTTCCATTTGGAAAGTTATGTCACAGTAACCAAACTGAACGAGTTGCCGTTTATCTATATAACGCTCTACTTTCTTTTTAAGCGTTTTAGCGGCAATGTTGTGCTCGGCGTCGTCGGATTGAACTGGCAATGAAAAACCAATGAACACCAGTACAAATAATATTAGCTTCATACAATTCGACCTCCAGATTTAGAGGTCGATTATCAGTAAGTATTACCATACGCTCAATCTAAGTTAAATCCTTCACGAGCAGCCCTGGCTTCTTTCATACTTTGCAAACACCAGATTACGCTCTTTTTGAGCCTGGCTTGCTTGAAAACCCTTGGTGAGGAAAAACATTTCGAATACGTTGCTGAACTTTCTTTGGTACAGCTTCAGAAAAAACCAATTTCATACCAGTGCGCTGTTGATAAACTTTAAATATTCCGTCAAATGGGACGATATCGGCAATTTCTTCAACGTTATGGCGAAACTTCGGTGGGAAATGCCCTTTGACCTTTACGATCTTACCAGCTTGGAACTTAACTTTAAGGACAGGTCTATCTACAGCTACTAGCCAAAAAACCACGATCGCTGCAATAAGAATTACATAAAGCATACTTGCTCCTTAATCAGACAATAGCTTACTCAGGTCTTCTTTTAAATTACTTACAGCCTTGCTTGCTTTTTCACTTCTTGAAGCCTCTGATAACAGATATTCGATAGCATCGGATAACGTGCACCCCAACTCATTAGCTCGAAACGAAAGCTTCTCCCATACACGGTAGTCCAAATCAATGGATTTCTTTTTAGTATGAATTTGCTCTGCATTAAAGTGACGCTTGCGCTTAGCACGAATAGCCTGCTTCATCTTGTTGTCTAGTTCTAGCGACATATGGTTGTCGATCCATTCCAAAACAAGAGTCGGTTCGTGTTCAATTTTTTGGAGTAACTTTACCGCTGCCTCTACTTCGCTGGAGTCGATGTGACGAGTTACTGCTTCACCGTCTTTCCACTTTTTAATTAGATACTGCCATTTCCAGCCACACTCTAGATTTTCAAGCTGTTGGTATTTCATGATGGTTTCCTTGCAAGTTATGGTGACAGCGTAACCCATACCTTGTTGATGTTCAATCTGCGACTTCAAAAACCGGAGAGAGATCATTTATCTATATAGCGGTTTACATTTTTCCGCTATACTTTGCATCCTTTTAAATCACTTTGAAGTTTTCATGAATCAAGAGATCTGGCGCGCCGTTACCCCTCAATACAATGAAATACAGTCTGTTCTAAATCGATTTGAAGAGATCGAATCTAACGAGTTTATGCAAACACAACCTCGATTGTGTAGTGCACTAGAGCATTTCGTTTCGTTGTTCGGTATTTCACGCGTAATGATGGTGAATTCGCCGGACAATGCGCTCTATCGTAAAGTTATTGCGAATAAGTTGATCCAGATTATAGGCAACAAACCTATTGTAGCGAGTGAAACACTCGATCCTTTAGAGGTATTCGGGCGATACAAAGTGATGGAAGGTGGTTCGATTGAGCAACATGATGGGCTATTGGATAAGGCCCATGGTGGTTACTTGATTTTGTCTGCCAATTTTATATTGTCCAACCCAGTAAGTTGGTTAAAGTTAAAGTCTGCGTTATTAGGCGAAGCTGTTTCTTCAATAAATGTTGATTCTAAGGCAATTGGCCAGAGTATTCAGGGCCGTCGCTATGATCTGAAAATCATTATTGTAGGGGATCGTTCTCAGCTTGCAGAAATAGATTATCTTGATGCCGATATCCATACCGGTCTTTGTTTGTTTGGGGAAGTTGAATTAGAGATCAATCTGAGTGCCGCCAATACAGAGTTGTATTTAGGATACCTCAAGTGGCTCGTAAAAGAATATCAGCTCCCTACTCTTACCCATTCTGCGATAGACCGCTTACTGGTCGCTGGCGCAAGATATACAGAGGATCAAAGGTATGCGCCACTTTGCCTGATGTGGCATCTCGCACTAATACAAGAAGCTGCTCTCGTCTCAAAAACGCGTGACATTGAATATCAACATATTGACCAAGCAATAGACCAAAAACTCTATCGTGAATCTTATCTGCCTGAGCGAGCTTTATCAGATATCCTTGATGGCCAGGTAATCATCGAAACGGAAGGTATGCAAGTTGGTCAGGTCAACGGATTAACCGTCATCGATGTTCCTGGTCACCCGCAATCTTACGGAGAGCCGGCTCGAATATCTTGTGTGATTCACTTCGGCGATGGTGACGTCTCTGATGTTGAACGTAAAGCTGAGCTGGCTGGCAATCTACATGCAAAAGGCATGATGATCATGCAAGCATTTGTAAGCAGTGCTCTGAATCTTGATGAGCCTTTACCCTACTCTGCTTCGCTCGTTTTCGAACAATCTTACTGTGAAGTCGACGGTGATAGCGCATCACTTGCAGAGCTTTGCTGTTTTGTCAGCGCACTTTCAGAATACCCAATTAATCAGCAGATTGCGGTTACAGGTGCAGTAGATCAATTCGGTCGAGTCCAAGCTGTTGGCGGTTTGAATGAAAAGATCGAAGGCTTTTATCACGTCTGCAAACACCAAGGCCTAACTGGTTCACAAGGCGTTATTTTGCCGCGTAGTAACCTAAAGCATTTAGCACTTCATAAAGATGTCATTGAAAGCATAAAGAATGGTGACTTCCATTTGTGGCCAGTCTCCAATGTCGATGAAGCGACCCCAATATTGTTGGATAAACCATTCCGTGGAGAAGACGAGAACAGTGTTATTGCCAAAATAGCGGAACGTATTGAAAACTTTGAAAGACTTGAGCATCCACCCACGGTGTTAGACAAGTTAAAAAACTTGTTTAGATCTCACTGATCGGAGTTGTTTAGCGTACACCTGTTCACTAACATGCTCGTATCAAAAATTGGAGTAATTGATAATGCAAAACAAACGTGATTCATATAACCGTGACGATCTACTAGCATCAAGCCAAGGTGAGTTGTTCGGCCCTGGTTACCCTCAGCTTCCTGCGCCAAATATGCTTATGATGGACCGAGTGACTAAAATGTCGGAAACGGAAGGCGACTACGGTAAAGGCCTAATCTTGGCTGAGTTAGATATTACTCCGGATCTATGGTTCTTTGACTGCCACTTCCCTGGAGACCCGGTAATGCCTGGTTGTCTTGGCTTAGATGCGATGTGGCAACTTGTTGGCTTCTTCCTTGGCTGGGTTGGAGGCAAAGGTAAAGGCCGCGCACTAGGTGTTGGCGAAGTTAAATTTACCGGGCAAATCCTTCCTACTGCCAAAAAAGTGACTTATGAAATTCACATGAAGCGTGTTGTGAATCGTAAGTTAGTAATGGGCCTAGCAGATGGCCGCGTATTGGTAGATGGCAAAGAAATCTACGTAGCTAAAGACCTGAAAGTAGGTCTTTTCCAAGATACTTCTGCGTTCTAAATGATGTATTGATATTAGCGACTCATTTGAGTCGCTTTTTTGTTCTCAATATATTTAGTTATAGTGCATTAGATATTTACTAAAAAGCCCCTTTATCAGGGGCTCTCCTTCTGTTGTATGTGGAGGGTTGTGTTATTTGTAGAGGCCAGCTTGTTTATCGTCTCTGGCATCACGCCAACCACCTAACCAATAGGACCGAGCATCCATCTGCTGGTAAGGGCACGTTTCGGATGAACGTCCGTTAAGCCCTGCCTTGTACCCTTGAGATTGCGCTCTTTCTAGGCGGTCACGCTTTTGTCTCTTCATAGTGTCGTCCTCATACATAAAATTTGTTCTAACGTACTACTATTAAAATTATGTGGATCTTTTATTAACCCACAATTAAGAATCGATCAAAAAACGTCCTTTCACAAGCATTAAAAAAGGCACAACTCCAAAAGTGTGAAGTTGTGCCCTAGATGAAAATTTAACCTATTTTCTACGGAACCCTAGCAATCCAAGTACGGATAACATCAACCAGCTAAGAGAACCGCCGCTACGTTCGACAACAGGATCATCAATACCGCGAGGTTCGATATCACTATTGCTCGCTCCTTGAATCGGAATCAGTTTTACCGCAACCATCGTCTCTGTTTGTGAACCACCACCACAATATGAGTTGTGAGTCGTGTCATCGTATCCACCTTCACATTTGATGGCTGTGCCTGAAATAACGCCTGCGTCATTGATGTCAGTAGCATCGATTATACGATATTCGTTGTTTGAATCAGAATACGACCCACCATTAGTTAGGTTATCGAGGAATTGAGCTTGATTACCAATAATTGCACTGCGATCAGTATCAACGTTATACGGATAAATGAATGCACGCTTGCGCCTTGGCTTACCATCATTCTCACGGGTATCTTCGGCGTCAAGTTGCCCAACGATCTCGTTATAGTTGTTGATAGCCCCTACTTTACCGCCAGCACCATCAAAGAAGATGCCACCACTTAAGAAGCTTGCTTTCGGACTTGAGCTTGATGCGTCATCAACAACAAATATCTTGTTACCCGCCGCCCCGTTTTGAGGTTTACTGCCAGATAGCTTTGCAGTACCAACAACAACTAAGTTATCGTTAATCGCTGAAGCTACTGAGTTACTGTGGATGAAGTCACCATCGATCTTAGATTGAACTTTGTCAATCTCACGCTTAGACCAAGCACTAGCGGTCGCGTAATCAGACTCGGTAACAGAAAAGATAGTAGCATTGTAATAATTGTCATCTCTGTAGGTGTTGTAGCCTACCGCATAAATTTTTCCGTCTTTTACAACGATATCACGCAAGCTGCCCTGTGCAATCAGTTCACCGTCTTTTTCTGGGACATTAGAAGCCCACCCTATTTGGACAGGTGATTCATTGTTTTTCCATATGGAAGCTTTCGAAGAATGCTGTTCACCATTTTCGTTGCTTACTTGTCTTGCGATACTTCCCACAGCATAAGTATTAGTGCTATCTACTGCCCAAGCTCTACCCTGATACCAATCATTAGGAGCAACACCATCAGGCGTTACTGGAGATACGATGCGGTTTCGAGTGCCAGAGTTCTGCTGATTCCAGTCTTGAGGCGCTGTACTTTGGTTACCTACCGGTGATACTGCACTAGCTGGGTCAGTTGGATCTGCGGCAAGGCTATTGATAACGTTATTAAAGGCATTGTCATATGCGCTAGGGTCGTCTTCTACAAACGCTAACACGTTAGAAGTCTGGTTCCCATTTAGTTCTCTTTCCCACACCTTCCAATGCTGATCAGCCCACGACTCACAAGTAGAGTAAAGTAACTCTCGGTAGCAATAGCTTTCAAAGTCGCCGCGTTCGTCAAGATAAGCAAATGTCCGATCCATCGCCCACGGCACTTCCTCACGATAGCTATTGCCTTCAACATCGACCCATGTTTCGCCACCTAACTTGAATTGAGACGCTGAACATGATGTTCCAAAACAACCCATATCACCGCCAAAAGTACTTGGCTGAATCGCAACGCCATGTACTTCGCTATATTCGCCGTCGCTTATCCCCTCAGGGGCGACTTCGACAATTTGATACAACGCCGCATTTGCATTCAGCGCAGTAAATACTGTAGCTGCGACTGCTGAAACTTTAAATAACTTACTACTCATCGGTACTTAACTTTCCTGTTGCATCGCTTCGAGCTCTTCCCAGCGCTCGAACGCAATTTCTAGCTCCTGCTCTTTAGCAGACAGCTTATCTAATATCGTTTGTGTTTGCTCTACAGGCTTTGAAAAGAATTCAGGGGTATTAACCTCGCCTTGTAATGCTTCAATTTCAACTTCCAATTCCTCTAAAAGCGAAGGAAGTGATTCGAGCTCGCGCTGTAGTTTATAAGACAATTTCTTTGGCTTATTGTTTAGTGGCGCATTTTTGGGAGTTTCCTCAACGACTTTTTTCTCTTTTGGCGCAGATTGCACACCTCTTGATGCTTTTACCTGAGCCCTTTGCTGTTGAGCGTCGTGATAACCGCCGACAAACTCTTCAATTACTCCGTTACCTTCAAATATCCAACTCGTTGTTACGGTGTTATCTACAAACTCACGGTCGTGACTAACCAATAACAACGTTCCCTGATAGTTGGCAAGCAAATCCTCTAAAAGTTCCAAAGTTTCTATATCTAAATCGTTAGTTGGTTCATCTAGAATCAGCAGGTTGTTCGATTTGAGGAAAATTCGAGCAAGTAAAAGCCTATTCTTCTCACCACCGGATAAAGCTTTTACAGGAGTACGCGCGCGTTTGGGCGCAAACAAAAAATCTTGTAGATAGCTTAATGCGTGCCTTTCACGACCACCAACCATCACTTCTTGCTTGCCGTCAGCCAAGTTGTCTATGACTGATTTTTCAGGATCGAGCACTTCACGATATTGGTCAAAGTACGCGACTTCGAGCTTAGTTCCGCAGTGTAAGCGGCCAGAGTCTGGTTTTAACTGATCAAGAAGCAGCTTTAGTAATGTACTTTTACCACAGCCGTTTGGCCCAATCAGTGCGATACGGTCACCACGCATAATATTAAAGGAGAAGTCTTCGACGATCTTCTGTCCTTCAATCGTATAGTTAAGGTTCTCTGCTTCAAACACGATTTTACCTGACCGAGCAGCATCATCGATTTGTAGATTTACCTTACCTTGTACTTCTCGCCTTTCACTACGCTCTTGTCGAAGCTTTTTAAGCGCTCTTACACGGCCTTCGTTACGTGTTCGACGAGCTTTAATACCCTGACGAATCCACACTTCTTCCTGTGCAAGTTTTTTATCGAACTCCGCATTCTGCATTTCTTCGACTCGGAGCAACTCTTCTTTTTCGGTTAAGTAGTTATCATAATCACCAGGGAAAGAATTGAGCTTGCCTCTATCAAGATCAACGATACGCGTTGCCATTGACTTGATGAAAGTACGGTCGTGAGAAATGAAGATTATCGAACCTCTGAAATCTTTTAAGAAGGTTTCAAGCCACTCAATTGTGGTGACATCCAAGTGGTTGGTTGGTTCATCAAGTAGTAGAACATCGGGGTCGCATACAAGAGCCCTAGCTAACGCAGCTTTGCGCTGCCAACCACCGGATAAATCCGTTAGTTTAGTATGCCCATCTAATTTCAAAGCCCCGAGTACGTTTTTGATCCTATCTTCAAAACGCCAAGCGCCGGCGTGTTCTAATGACTCTTGAATACGAGCCAGTTTGTTCATATTGCTTTCTGAAGGGTCAACAGCAACCAGATCCAGCTGATCTTGGTAGATCTTCAGCTGTTCGCCTATGCCAGCTAAGCCGCCAGAAACATAATCAAGTACGGTGCCTTCTTGATTCCTCGGTGGATCCTGTTCGAGGCGAGAAACAACAACATCCTGAGTAACTTGCATCTTGCCGTCATCTAGAACAATTTCTCCAGACAGCACTTTCATCATTGTTGACTTGCCGGCCCCATTGCGCCCAACAAGACAAACACGTTCATTTTCCTGTAAAGCAAAATCGGCGTGATCGAGTAATGGGTGATCACCAAATGCCAACTGCGCGTTATGTACTGTAAGTAATGCCATTATTATCCAACCAATTCTTTAACTGTTCTAAATCAAATGGCCAATTGAGCTCATTCGCTTCAAATTTTACTACAGGTATCGTGACACCGTAACGGATAAACAACTCGTCGTTACCTGCGATATCAATAACTTCAACGCTGCGTTTTAACCCAGCCTCTGTGATCAATTCCAAAGCCATTTCGCATAAATGGCACCCTTCAGTGCTGTATAGCGTTAACAAAATAGAATCCTTTCAATCTTATTTGTGAGTAATAACCCAGCAATTATGAATGTGCTTATTCCTACCAAAATCTAAAGGCAGTGTTTGAGAAGAAATATTCTTAGCTTGTAAGCCTAACTCCTCCAAAGCTGCGTTATCCATTTTGAAATGACGCTTATTATTTGAAAACACGATAGTACCGTCTTCTCTTAGTAAACGTTTCAAGTTAGTCATTAACGTGACATGGTCACGTTGAACATCGAATGTTTGTTCCATTCTCTTCGAGTTAGAAAATGTTGGGGGATCGATAAAGATAAGATCGTATTGGCCTTTCGAGTTAGCCAGCCACTGCAAACAATCAGCTTGTTCAAACTGGTGCTGACGTCCAACCTGACCGTTAAGTTTCATGTTATCTTTCGCCCACTCAAGATAAGTGTTCGACATATCGACTGTCGTAGTCGACTTAGCACCGCCACAAGCTGCATGAACAGTAGCAGAACCGGTGTAGGCAAATAAATTCAAGAAGTCTTTGCCTTGCGCCATTTCACCCAACTTACGACGAGTGATTTTGTGATCGAGGAACAACCCCGTGTCTAGGTAATCGTGAAGGTTGATTATCAACTTAACACCATACTCATTCACGGTTAGTCGCTCAGACTGCTGAGCCAGTTTTTGATACTGTGAACGTCCTTTCTGCTTTTCTCGTACTTTGAGAACAACGTTGTTAGCATCAGTTTCAGTTACTTGGATCGCCGCACGAATGATATCAGTCAGTCTACGTTTCGCTTTTTCTTCTGGGATGTTCTTTGGAGCTGCATACTCTTGGATGACAAGATGGTCCAAATAGATATCTATTGCTACGTTGTACTCTGGTAAGTCAGCATCATAAATACGATAGCAATCGAGTTTTTCTTTACGCGCCCACTTTCCTATTTTCGCGATGTTCTTTTTTAATCTGTTAGCAAAGTCAGGTGCTATTTCGATAGACGCATCTGGATTTCCAGCTTGCTGACCACTGCGTTCAGAGATCGAATAGTTCTTTTGGTGACAAGGTAACGCACCATTATTAAGCTTAAATTGCTTATCGGCACGCATTCTTAAGCAGCTTAATAGCTCATCAGAACTAGAGAAGATAGACGCCGAGCAACCACCAAACTCAGCCTTTAACTGTGCACCAAATGCGGTGTATAACGCGATAAGGCCAGGATGAGTACCTAAGCGCTCACCATAAGGTGGATTGCTTACAATTACGCCATTCTCAAACTCGCTAGGACGCGTTACTTTTGCTGCGTCACCTACGTTGAATTCGATCAGAGATTCCACACCGGCTCTACGTGCGTTATCACGAGCCGTTTTAATTACTCTTTCGTCGTTATCAAAACCGTAGAATTTAGCGTCAACTTTTTTGACGCCCCTTCTCGCTTGTACCTTGGCTTCCGACTTAATCTCTGCCCAAAGTTCAGGCTCAAAATCCTCTAGAGATTCGAAACCCCAGCGCTCTCTTTTGACTCCTGGAGCCATGTTTGCAGCCATCATAGCGGCTTCTATAAGCAAGGTACCAGAACCACACATAGGATCTAGCAATGGCTTATCATGTTGCCATTCACTTCTTAGTAAGATAGCTGTCGCTAAGGTTTCACGTAGTGGAGCGCGACCTGATTCAGGACGATAACCACGTTGGTGCAAGCCTCCGCCAACCATATCGATGCCCAGCAAAGCTTTGTCTTTATGAAGACGAACATGGATTCTAAGATCTGCACGATCTTTACTGATCGAAGGTCTAGGTAGATTTTTCTTTTCAAAACAATCGACTACAGCATCTTTAACTTTCATCGCACCATATTGGCTGTTACGGATCTCACGGTTTGTACCATTGAAATCAACAACAAACTTCTTACTACTATGGAAGTGATTTACCCAATTAATAGCCGTAGCTGATAGGTATAAGTCCATGTCGTCTTGACACGTGAACTCAGACAGAACGCGTACAAAGCGTGAGGCAAGCCTACTCCACAGGCAGCAGCGATAAATCTGCTCATTGGAAGCCTTAAATTTCACCCCTGCCTGGACAGGCTTAGCGTTAGTGATCCCAAGATTCTTAAGCTCTTCAGCTAACAGGTTCTCTAAACCATTAGAGGTTACCGCAAGATATTGATGCATAGCGTTCTTTAGTTTTGAAAAATGACTGCACATTATACCTGACAATCCTTATTGAGAGTAAACGATAGAACGAATTTTCTTACTCTTCGCCGCTAACTGCTCAGCATTTATTCATTTATTTTTTAGCCTTTATAGTCTTTACCGTTTTTCTATATCTACATTTTTACTTGCCTACAGGCGAAGTGAATACTTATTCTCGGTAATATTGGTCTATACCACACACTTATATTGACTGTAATTGACTTACAAAAACGCATTAAAGGAGGAATAAATGGCGATACTGGCCATCTTTAGGCCAACTTTTAATCGCCGTTGAGAGGCAAAAAAATTTCTATATCGCTATAAATCTCACAAATAAAACTTTGATAACTAATTAGCGACACCGAATTTTGAACAAAAAAAATCGGCCTATTGGCCGATAGAAAGTTCTAATGAAACGAAGGAACGAATAATGTGAGTGGTTCGCTAACCTACCATAGCAATTGGATGGCTTAGAAATTCGTGGTTAGCGACAGAAATTCTGTCATGCATGACTTTAATTGCTTGACCAAATACTAGTGATTTGGTGCTGGTTAGATTGAATCCGTCTAAATCAATACATGCACATAAGCTAGCTGACTCGCCTACTTCTAATACAATAAAATAACCGTCGCTGTGGGCGTTTCTCATACGTATTAAATCACCCTCTTTCGGTGATTCATCCCCAGAGCTTAGACCATCAAAAAACCAACTCTTTGGCTGCACCGTTTTGTGGAACCGTTTGGCAGCCACACAATATAGAGCAAGTTCGGCTTGGCGAGGTTCAGATAAAGAAAGATAGGATAGCTGTTCGCGAAAAATTTCGAACGCTGCAGCATCGTCAACAGAGAATTCGTTGATCGCGAGGGCGCAATCGACAAGAAGTTTACGAGATAAGTTGGTTTTGAATACCATGTCTTGACCCAGGTCCAGCATAAGATAGCCTTCCCTGTCGTCATAATACCAAGTCCATTTGTCACTGGGTTTAAGCATCGTTCCAATCTCTATTCTGGTTAGTAACTAGGTAAACGCTTAATTACCTTTCTGTTGATTTGGTAATTTTATGTGGGATAAGTCAAAAAAAAAGAGGAAATGAATACTCATTTCCTCTCAATATCATCTAATTATTGGCCTAGAGCTAGTTGTGACAATGTCACTCATAATTAAAGATTTTTAACGATGTCTCTTACCAGTGCTGGTCCGTGGTAAATAAAACCAGAGTAGACCTGAACGAGATTTGCACCTGCCATCATTTTTTCTTTAGCGGCGACAAATGAATCTACCCCACCGACACCAATGATAGGTAGTTTGCCTTCAAGCTCTTCGTGAAGTCGACGAACAACTTCTGTACTACGCGATTGAACAGGTCGACCACTCAAACCACCGGCTTCATGAGAATGCTTCATTCCTTCAACGACGGTTCTATCTAACGTGGTATTAGTTGCGATAACACCATCGATGTTATTTTTGATCAATGAATCACAGATTTGACTGATTTCATCGTCACTTAGATCCGGTGCGATCTTCAGAGCTAAAGGTACATACTTACCATGCTTTTCAGCAAGCTCGCTCTGTTTGACTTTCAGCTCTGACAGCAGCTCATCTAACGCCTCACCGTATTGTAGTGAGCGAAGCCCCGGAGTATTTGGAGAAGAAATATTGACAGCAATGTATCCTGCGTATTGATACACCTTCTCCATACAAATCAAGTAATCTTCTGCACCCTTCTCAATTGGCGTATCTTTGTTTTTACCAATATTAATACCAAGTACACAGTTAAACTTTGAGTTCTTTACATTCTCTACTAGATTATCAACCCCGAGATTGTTGAAGCCCATTCGGTTGATAATGCCTTCCGCTTCAACAAGACGGAATAAACGCGGTTTATCATTTCCAGTTTGTGGACGTGGAGTTACTGTACCCACTTCGACAAAACCAAAACCCATTGCGTCAAATGCTTCGATACACTCGCCATTTTTATCAAGGCCGGCAGCTAAGCCAACTGGGTTTCTAAAGGTAAGTCCCATACATTCAACAGGACGATGTGGAAGCTGTTGACGATAGAGAAGATCGAGGGGTGTACCGGTGAATCGTTTGAAATTTTTAATTGCTAGATCATGTGCCTTTTCGGCATCAAGTTGGAAAAAGCCAGTCCTGGCTAGACGGTAAAGCATTGTGCCTCCGAAAGAAAAAAGCCCCGTATAAACGGGGCCTTATTATTTACTCATTTGCTGCACAATTCAAATTTAATAGCATTAATTCCCGTAAAGCGACGGAGAATTTTGCAAATTCATGCACCGAGCCCACTTTGAACTCGTTTAAAATGTTTTCCCAACGATGTAATGACAGCTCATTGGTTAAGATCCAATCATCAAGCGCTTTCATCACATCAAGCTCTTCAGGCGTACAACTGCAACTTAGGACTTGGCCCGTAAGTTGTCGCTGCTGCCAGTCAAGATCTTCACGGAACGCAGCTCTTGCCAGTGCCTGCCAGTTATTGTCAACAGCTTGGCCGTTGATTTGTTTCAAGAACCAGTGCAGTGATAAACGATCGCCCAAATTGTAGTACAGCTTCGCTGTTTGCTCGATTGTTTTACCTTTCTCTCGAGATACTGTTGAAATATCCAGTACTGAATACAAGCTAGACAGACGAGCCACATAGTTTGCGATGTCACTAGAGATACCCTGCTCGATCCAGCGGTTGGCCATCTCATTGTGCTCCGCGACTTCTTCCGGAACCAACATATCATCTAAGTTAGCTTTGATCGTGTTAACGTCCGCTTGGTATAACTCAATTAATGCATTAACCGACTGTTTACCTGTACGGTTGCGAAGTAACCAACGAGACAGACGGCGTAATGTACGTCTTACGTAGTACATCACATCGTATTGAGTTTGAGCACTCGCTTCGTTATCAAGTGCACGGATTTGAGTCAGAATATCGCCTAAACCATAGATCTCACGGGATGCGACGTAGGCATTAGCAATGTCGACAACATTTGCCCCTGTCTCTTCTTGAAGACGAGTGACAAAGTTACAACCCATTTCGTTAACCATTTGATTAGCAAGAACTGTCGCTATGATCTCAGCACGAAGAGGGTGATTGTCCATGTACTGAGAATAGTTACGGCGTAACTCAGTTGGGAAGTAAGTGATAAGCTTCTGAGCGTGGAATTCATCATTAGCAATGTCATCGTGAACCAACTCTTCCTTCAGAACCATTTTGCCATAAGCAATAAGTACAGAAAGCTCTGGACGAGTTAGCGCTAATCCAAGTTTTTCACGCTCTAACAAGGTCTCATCATCAGGAATGTATTCTAATGCGCGGTCAAGGTGCCCTGCTTTTTCCATTGTATGAATAAAGCGGATTTGCTCTTTAACCAATGAAACGCCTTGATGTTCTGTAACAGAAATAGACTCAGATTGGCAATACGCATCGTCTAGAACGATTTCACCTACTTCGTCTTCCATAGACTCAAGGATCTTATTGCGCTGCTTAACAGTTAGATCACCATTAGTCACCAAACCATTTAGGAAGATCTTGATATTTACTTCGTTATCCGAGCAGTCTACACCGCCAACATTATCCACAAAGTCAGTGTTAACACGGCCACCAGCTAGAGCATATTCAATACGCCCAAGTTGAGTCATACCAAGGTTACCACCTTCCCCAACCACTTTCGCTTTCAGATCACTACCGTTGATACGAAGTACATCATTCGCACGGTCGCCTACATCAGTATGAGTCTCTGATGCTGCTTTAACGTAAGTACCAATACCACCATTCCAAAGTAGATCCACTTCCATAGAAAGAATCGCTTTGATCAAATCATTTGGTGCCATTGACGCTTTCTTGGTACCAAGCATTTTTTGAATTTCTGGTGTTAGAGCAATAGATTTCGCGCGGCGAGAGAAAATACCACCGCCTTTAGAAATTAGCTTGCTATCGTAATCTTCCCAGCTAGATCGTGGCAGCTTGAATAAACGATCACGTTCTTTCCAACTTGAAGCTGAGTCTGGGTTTGGATCGATGAAAATATGCATATGGTTAAACGCGGCTTGCAGACGGATATGCTTAGATAACAACATCCCGTTACCAAATACGTCACCAGCCATGTCACCAACACCGATTGCCGTGAAATCAGTTGTCTGACAGTTAATTCCCATCTCACGGAAGTGACGTTTAACCGATTCCCAACCACCTTTCGCTGTGATACCCATAGCTTTGTGGTCGTAGCCGTTAGAGCCACCCGACGCAAATGCATCACCTAGCCAGAAGTTGTACTCTTCTGAAACAGAGTTAGCCAAGTCAGAGAATGTCGCTGTGCCTTTATCAGCAGCAACGACCAAGTACGGGTCGTCCTCGTCATGACGCACGACGTTCTTAGGATGTGCAACTTCACCTTCAATGATGTTATCTGACACATCGAGTAATGCTCTGATGAAACGCTTATAACAACGTTGACCTTCAGCGAAGATCTCATCACGTGCTGTTAGAGTATGTTGTCTCTTACATACGAAACCACCCTTCGCCCCAACAGGAACAATAACGGTGTTCTTAACTTGTTGTGCTTTAACCAAACCTAAAATTTCCGTGCGGAAATCTTCTTGACGATCTGACCAACGCAATCCACCACGCGCAACCTTACCACCACGCAGATGCACACCTTCAATGTCTGGTGCATAAACGAAAATTTCGAACGCTGGAACCGGTTGAGGAATCTCTGGAATATCACTTGGTTTCATCTTCAACGATAGCCAAGGCTTATACTGCTTATTATCGTCCAACTGATAGTAGTTGGTACGAAGAGTCGCAGTGATCATTTCCATATAGCGACGAATGATACGGTCATCATCCAAGCTCTCAACATGATCAAGCTGCTCGGTAATCTTCTTAATAAGATCGTTTTGACCTTTTTGGCTGCCTTTCGATTTAGGTTCAAAGCGCTTAGCGAAAAGATCCACTAGGCCTTTTGCTAGATCTGGATAATGGCTCAGCGTATCTTCAATGTATTGTTGACTGAATGGGAAGCCAACTTGGCGCATATAACGAGCATAAGCACGTAAAATTGAGATTTCACGTCCTGTTAATGAAGCGCCTAATACCAATCGGTTAAAGCCATCACTTTCTAGATCGCCAGCCCAAATTGCAGCAAATGCTTGCTGGAATCGATCACGAGCTTCACGTAGATCCACAGTTTTCTCGCTCTTATGAAGCATTGAGAAATCTAGGATCCAATAAGTTTGGCCATTTGTTTTACTCACTTGGTAAGGAGATTCACCAATCACACGTAAGCCAAGGTTTTCAAGCATAGGCATTACATCAGAAAGGTGGATTGGCTCATCACGGTGGTACAGTTTCAAGCGCACCGCTTTTGAATCCGCCGCCTCTTCTTGTGGGCGATAGAACAGCATACCAAGTTTGTTATCATCACTTAGTGATTCTAAGCGCTCAATGTCTGCAACCGCAGATCCTGGCATCATGTCTTCTTTGTACGAACGAGGGAATGCACGCAAATATTCTTTAGAAAGTGGTAACCCTTTGCTTTCACCAAAGTTTGCGATAATCGCGTCTGATAAACGATCATCCCAAGTAGAAGATGCTTCCATTAAGTTTTGCTCGATTGTTTTTACATCTACGTCCATGTTGTTGTTATCAACACGAACAATATAGTGAGTTCTTGCTAGTGGACTTTCAGAGAAGTAAGTTGTGAATTCAACCTCTTGCTCACAACCAAAGTACTGCTTTAGGATTCTCTGGGTTTGACGACGAAGTTCCGTGTTATAACGATCTTTCGTTACATAAACCATACAGCTGAAGAAACGTCCAAATGGGTCTTTGCGAACAAACAAACGAAGCAAGTCACGATCTTGCATTTGAACGACACCCATACCTACTTCAAGCAGTTCGTTTTCTTTAGCTTGTAGCAGTTCATCTCGTGGGTAGTTTTCTAAAATATTGTGCAGTGCTTTGTATGAATATGAGCCGTCTCGGTAACCACTCGACTCCAAGATACGTTCTACTTTCTCTTGGATCAGTGGAATACTTTCAACACTTTGGTTATAGACTGCTGAGGTATAAAGGCCAGTAAATCGATGCTCACCAATCACCTTGCCGTTCTTATCGAACTTCTTAACGCCAATGTAGTCGGTGTATGCAGGACGATGGATACGTGACTGAGTGTTGCCCTTGGTAACAATAAGCAAGAAAGGCTTTTTCGCTTCTAAACGAGCAGAATCAGGGAAATCTGATAGTTTTACGCTACGGACTCGACGCTCATTGGCAAACAAACCAAGGCCTTTATCTTTCGTTGGCCTTAACTCGGTATCACCATCGACTGAAACTAAGTCGTACTCTTTATAGCCCATGAAGGTGAAATTGTGATTTCCTAACCAACGTAGGAACTTGACGGTGTCTTCGTAGTGATCACCTTCAATAGAAATTTTGTCTTTTTGTGCTTCGACTTCGTTGGTCACTTGCTCTAGCTTTTCAACCATCAGCAACCAATCTTTAACAACCAGTCCCGTATCGTTCATGATACTAAGAAGTTCGTTTTTCAGCGAAGCCATTTCTTCTTTGCTACTTAGACGGTCAACCTCAACGTGGAACAGCGATTGGAAACCACCTTCCCCTGAGTTAATTCCTTTTATGACGCCTTTATCATCACGCTCTATTTGAGTTGGACCATGAAGCATTAAGTGAGAAGAAAGATCTAAACGGCTGAGTGCCATTTTTACTGAATCGACTAGAAATGGGCTGTCTGGAACGACCATTTCTACAATTGTGTGTGTTGACTGCCAACCCTGGCGGCTAACTGTTGGATTGAATACTCGTACAGAAATCTCTTCCGGATTCTTTTCATTGATATGGTGCCAAAGGCTGACAACCGCACCGTATAAATCCGATTCGTTTCTTTCCATCAGGTCATCTTGTGCAATATTGCTAAAAAGATGCTGAGCGAGTTGTGTAACTAAAGGTTGATGAGCAAGCTCGAGTTTGTCTTGAATAAGCTTATACACTTTTTCAAGCAGAACCGGCATTAAAGTTTCACGCGCGGTCATATTCACACTCCACAATTAGAATTGTATGTTTTTTGTAGGGGATGGTGTAAGCATAGTGCCTACTTCGGGTAATGCAGAGTTATTGTAAAAGCTTTATTGATAAATAGTTAATTGTTTTACAGGTGGTAAGAGGTGAAATGTTTGATAATGTGATTAAAGTTCTATTTAAACATCTATGAAATCAGTTACTCACAGAACTTCTAACTTTAGAAACTTATTGTTTTGGTCAGTTGTTAGCCTAAAGCGCCCTTTTACGCCAATTTGGCTAAGAAAAGGTCTAAACCGGGTTGCGGGTAGTTGTAGCCTCAAACCATTGTCTGTAATGACTTGCACCTGGCTCGCTGCACCAGAGTAATGTACAACAAAATTTTGATAGCTGATGTTAAGACTGAAATAGTACTGGTTCATACTCTTACTGGAATTTTATACAGTGGTAATGAGGTGGTAGCTCGTGGCTACCACCTCTTTTATTGACTAAGACTCTAACGCTTTGTTTACTTTTTCGAACAGGTCTTTCGCAAGATTATCTAAAGACTGCAGAGACTCAAGTTCTTTCTTGATCAGAGATTGGCGCTCATCATCGTATTTACGGAATTTGAGCAGTGGGTCAATCAAGCGCGAAGCCACTTGAGGGTTACTGTTGTTAAGCTCCCTTAAGATCTCACCAGCAAATTGGTAGCCTGCTCCTGATTTAGCATGGAACTGAACCGGGTTCATATTTAGGAAAGCCCCAATCAAACTTCGTGTACGGTTCGGGTTCTTTAAGCTAAACGCCTCATGGTTCATGGTGTCTTTTATAATGCTTAAAACATCATCTGCTGGGTTGGTACCTTGCAGCGCAAACCACTTATCCATGACTAATCCATCATGCTTCCACTTCTCGCTGTAATCATCCATCAATGTACTACGGCAAGGGAGTTTCGCACTGTTGGCTGCATTCATAGCAGCAATCGTGTCAGTCATATTGTTAGCTTTTTGATACTGGGCTTGCGCGTACTGATTACCTTCAGATGTGAATGCCAGATATGACAAACAAATGTTGCGTAATGCGCGTTTACCAATCGCTGCATGCTCAATTGTGTAGCTCTCTTGGGCATGGTGGTTGTAAACCGCTTTAAGCTCATCTTCAAGTGCTTCAGCTATGTTCACTTTTATTGTCTTCAATACCATTGCGATAGAATCTACGTCAACTTGCTTATACCAACCAGATACTTCGTTGTGACTTGGCAGCGCCATCATCTCAGCAATGAATGCTGGTTCCAAGGATTCACTGAGCAGTACGCCTCTAAATGCATCGATGACGGATTCAGCAAGCTCTATTGACTCACCATTTTGTACGCGAGAAACATTACTCTTAATGTATTTCGCCAATAACATTTGCCCAGCATCCCAACGAGCAAATTCGTTTTTCGCATGGACCATCAAGAAAATAAGCTCATCGTCAGAATATCCGTAGTCGAGAACCACAGGTGCCGAGAACTCTCTCAACATTGAAGGCACTGGCTTTTCTTGAACATTTTCAAAAATGAATGTTTGCTCAGACTGAGTCACATTAAGAACGTTATCGAGTTGCTGGCCATTAGATTGAAGCGCGATGACTTGGCCTTTGGAGTCATACAGCTCAACATCAAATGGAATATGAAGGGCTTGCTTCTCAGATTGGTCTTGAGTTGCTTCTGTATGTTGGCTCACTTTAAGTGTATATGTATTTGCTTCAGAGTCGTATTGGCTGGATACCGATAACGTTGGTGTTCCTGATTGGCTGTACCAAAGGCGGAACTGAGCTAAATCAACACCAGAAGCATCTTCCATTGCTGAAACAAAATCTTCGCAAGTCGCTGCCGTTCCATCATGGCGTTCAAAATAAAGTTTCATGCCTTTTTGGAAACCTTCCTCACCAAGAAGCGTGTGCATCATTCGAATAACTTCACTGCCCTTTTCGTAGACAGTCAATGTATAGAAGTTATTCATTTCAATCACTTTTTCAGGACGAATTGGGTGTGACATCGGGCTCGCGTCTTCAGCAAACTGAGGACCACGAATAATGCGTACATTATTAATTCGATTTACGGCACGTGAACCCAAATCAGAAGAGAATTCCTGATCACGGAAAACAGTTAACCCTTCCTTAAGGCTAAGCTGAAACCAATCACGGCAAGTAACTCGGTTACCCGTCCAGTTGTGGAAATACTCGTGCCCAATCACAGCTTCAATACCAAGGTAGTCGGTATCTGTTGCCGTTTGTTCATTGGCTAACACGTACTTAGAGTTAAATACGTTCAAGCCTTTATTTTCCATTGCACCCATGTTGAAGAAATCAACGGCTACAATCATGTAAATATCTAAATCGTATTCGAGTCCAAATCGCTCTTCATCCCATTTCATGGAGTTGATTAAAGACACCATTGCATGATTTGCTCGATCAAGATTTCCCTTGTCGACAAAGATCTCTAACTCTACGTCTCGTCCAGATTGTGTTTTGTATTGATCGCGTAAGACATCAAAATCACCTGCCACCAATGCAAACAGGTACGCTGGTTTAGGATGCGGATCTTGCCATTGAACCCAATGACGACCATCTGTTAAATCACCTTCAGCCACTCGATTTCCGTTACTTAGCAAATATGGATATTGCTGCTTATCGGCAATCACCTTCGTAGTGTATTTCGCTAAGACATCGGGACGGTCTAGGTAGTATGTAATTCTTCGGAAACCTTCTGCTTCACACTGAGTACAGAATGCTCCACCAGATTTATACAAGCCTTCCAAAGCCGTGTTCGCTTCAGGATTAACCAACGTTTCTATTGATAACTCAAACTGCTCAGGCAGATCTTTGATCTCTAGCTTAGAATCAAGCAAAGTATAATTTGCCCAGTCTGTTCCATTCACTTTCAGAGACTTTAGTTCGATACTTTCTCCATCTAGAACTAGCGCATTCTGCTCGCCTAATTGCTTTACTGTAGAAATAGCAGTCACAGTTGTGGCTTGATCATATAAGTCGAAGGTTAGATCTATTTCTGAAATACTGTGCGACGGAGTTTGATAATCTTTGCGGTACTTGGCCGTAGGAGTTTGAGCCATTGTCTTGATCCTTTTGACGAGAGATAAGAGTGAAATATCACTTTATGATTTAACGGTTACGATACAACTCCTAAATACAAAATACGAGGTATTTGCCTTAAATACCTCGTATAAGTGCTGAATTAATAAACAATAAATATACAATCAGCTAATTCAGATAGACTGGTCAGTTAATCGTTTCATCGGATTCGATTGAGTACGGCAAACATGCCGCCACCTTCCTCTTCAAGGGTTAACCGGTCATTTTGCAGCGTGTAAGTTGTGTTGTGCTCACCATTTTCATAAAGCAGTACCAAGTTATTGCCCTCTGTATAGTAGACACCTTTATGTACTGCCTCTTCTCCATCACTATTACTCACCCTAAACAAAAAGACAAAATCTGGCTGCAATACCAAGTCCATCTGGCTCACATTGCTAGCAAGCAAATCGTCGCCAGACAAAGACTCACTCGACCACATACCCGCCAGTGCATTTGGTAACGCTTTGGTAAACGTAACACCGTTCATATTTAGTAAATTGTGGTTGCCTTCGTAGTTATAGACCTGAGGTTGAGAGGTATTCAGTCCTAGAATAATGGTATCTTCGTTTGCAGCGTAGAGCCCTTCCCAATGGTCGACACTGTAATCTTTCTTCTGAATATCTATTTGAAATGAATAATTGGAATTTAGAGTAAGTTTAATCGCTACAAAATTCTCAGAGGAGTTTTCCGGATCTGGATTAATCAAATACCAATCGCCAAGAAGAAATGGCAGATCAAACTGTGTTAAATCGGCACTGTTCGATTTATCAGTGTCTTTAGTAGCCTCTTCGACTACGGTATTGCTTGATACTGTAAAGCTGAAACAAGCGAGTATTATTACCATCCATTTCATAGCGCACTCCTCACTTTTTTCTTTAAGCTTAGGATTGCTTTCACAATAACGCGAAATTTTTGATCTAAATCACGTTATTTAATGTCATAAAAAAAGCGAACCCTTTCGAGTTCGCTTTAAATTACACTGTAAATTGGCTGGTTAGTTGAGCATATCAACCATGATGGCAACCGACTCGTCTAAGTACGCATCAGGTACCTCATAGTCTTTTGGCACATCATCTAATGACTTAAACTCTTTTGCATTTTCGGCTTTCTGACGCTGATTGATCCGCGCAAGACGTTTGGCGTCTGCCTCATCACTTTCAGCCTTACGAGTTTTCTCATTGAGAGAAATCGTATTCTCGTCTTTTTCTGCCTTGTACTTCGCAATGTCGTCGCGGATAAAACCAAATTCCATGTCGTTGGCGATACGAGCTTGATGCTTCGTTGTTAGTTGCTGAATCAGTTCTTCATTACTTTTCAGCGGGCTAAACTTCGCTTGATCTATGCGATCCCAAGGGAGTGCGTTATCTTCAACACTTTCACCTGTTTCGCTAGGTTCAATTGGCGTTGGGAATGGAATGTCAGGAACCACACCTCGGTTTTGCGTACTGCCACCATCAATTCGATAGAACTTCTGAATCGTGTACTGCACGTAACCTAACTCTTTATCAAACAAATCATAGATGTGATTCAAAGAGCGATGCTGTTGAACAGTCCCCTTACCGAAAGAGTTTTCACCTAGAATAATCGCACGACCATAGTCTTGCATCGCTGCGGCGAAAATTTCTGATGCTGATGCACTATAGCGATTCACTAGAACCGTTAACGGCCCCTGGTAAGAGATCTTGCCATCTGTGTCACTGTTTACATTAACTCGGCCGTAGCTATCACGAACTTGGACAACCGGGCCACTTTCAATAAACAAACCTGATAAAGATGTTGCTTCAGTTAACGCACCACCACCGTTGTTACGAAGATCGACGATGATACCGTCAACTTCTTTCTCTTTCAGTTCAGTGATTAACTTGTCAGTGTCTTTAGACAATCCGACATAGAAGCTAGGAACTTCTAAAACACCAATCTTCTTGCCATCTTTTTCAATGAGCTCAGACTTAACTGCACGATCTTCTAAACGAATTTTGTCTCGGACAATTGTGACAACGTGACTTTTCACATCATTACCATCAGGCAAGATTTGTAGCTTAACTTTCGTGCCCTTAGGCCCTTTAATTAGCTGAACCACGTCGTCTAAGCGCCAACCAATAACGTCAACAATTTCTTTGCCATCTTGGCCAACACCTACGATGCGGTCACCTTCACCGAGTTGCTTACTTTTTGAAGCTGGACCACCAGCGACCAAAGAGCGAATCACGGTGTAGTCATCCGTCATTTGGAGAACGGCACCAATACCTTCTAAAGACAAGTTCATCTCAGACTGGAATTGCTCTGCATTACGTGGTGATAAATAACTCGTGTGCGGATCAACTTCTCGGGCAAATGCATTCATGTACAGCTGAAACGCATCTTCGTTATGAGTTTGGCTAATGCGCTTAATCGCGTTGTTGTATCGCTTACCAAGCACGTCTTTAATTTCAGGCCACTCTTTACCCGTTAGTTTTAGATTCAGCGCATCGTATTTTACGCGCTTTCTCCATAGCTCATCCACTTCGTCTTGGTTTTTCGGCCAAGCAGCTTCTGAGCGATCTAACTCTATCGTTTCATCGATATCGAAAGACATCTCTTCGTCAAGCAAGGATAACGCGTACTTAAAACGCTCATAACGTTTCTGAATCGAAAGGTTGTAAACGTCAAAAGCAATTTGGTTGTTACCCGCTTTTAATTGGTCATCAATACCGACCGACCATTTTTGAAATGAATCGATATCTGCTTGGGTGAAGATATTACGATTGTAATCCAGCATTTCGATATAACGGTCGAAAATAGCTTGAGAGAACTGATCGTTGAGAGTGAAGTGTTTGTAATGAGAACGAGTAAAGCGTGATGTGATCCGCTTGCTTGCGGTTTCATGCTGAACTTCTGGAGCGAGAACCGGTAAGTCCTCTTTGGTAAGTTTGGCTTCTAGAGCCTGAGCTGATGAAGCTGCCAGCCAAAGGCTAGCAGCTATCAGAGTCAATCTTGAACGGCATTTCATGCGTAGGAGTGTCTCCTTTATGCGCGTAAGTGCTCCGCTTTCACAACCATTTGCAGGCCGTTTGCTAGTTGAACACGCACATCTTCCTTATTTACTTCAACAATGGTCGCAGCCATGTTTCCTTTGCCCATATTCACATTTACTTGATTACCAACAGTAACTTCGTCGGCATTCAGAGCACGTGTTTCAACTGGCTTACTTGGAGCTTTTTGTGTTTTAGGCTGAGCACGACGAGCTTGAGGTTTTTTCGCCTTAGGCTTGTTTGCTTTCGCTTCTTCACGGTTTTTCTGTGCTTGCTCTTTACGACGAGCTTGTACACGAGCTTTGCTTTCTGCTAGTGCAGTTTTAGCATGCTCAACATGTTCTTCTTCTAACTCACCACATGCGTTGCCATCTAGATCCACACGAGTGGCACCAGGTTTAACGCCGTGTAGGTAACGCCAAGATGACGTGTATTGTCTTAACGCTGCACGAAGTTGAGTCTTACTTACTTTTTCATCTTCGCTAAGACGCTCAGCAAGATCTTGAAAAATACCAATTTTCAGAGGTTTTGCTTCACCTTCTAAAGTAAAGCACTTAGGGAAACATTCAGCAATGTATGCGATAACTTCTTTGCTGTTTTTTAACTTTTCAGTGTTTTCCATGAGGATTCCTGGTTGTTGCGGTTAGCTTGTCCGCAGGCATTAAGATAAATATTTCAGGTATTATAGTGACCTGCAAGCGAAAAACCACAGTAAAGAGTCATTTTATGCTTTGTTAGTATGCGAATTAAGCAGCTTTTCTACTTCAACCATTAAAAATGTCAAACCTTGCTCGTCAATCTCGCTAAATCGACCAATATTTGGGCTATCTATATCAAGTACCCCCGCGACTTCTCCCCCAATTGAGAAAGGGATTACTAATTCGGAGTTACTCGCAGCATCACAAGCAATATGCCCCTCAAACTCATGTACATCGTAAATACGCTGAACAGTGTTCGTAGCGACAGCTGTTCCACACACACCACGCCCAACCGGAATACGCACACACGCAGGTTTTCCTTGAAATGGACCTAACACCAGCTCCCCTTCTTTCATTAGATAGAAACCAACCCAGTTTAGTTCCTCTAATTCCATGTTGAGAAGTGCCGATAAGTTAGAAAGATTAGCAACTAGATCGGTTTCAGATTCCAAAAGCGCAACTGCTTGTTTGGTTAGTCGGTGGTAATGTTCTATTTTCATTATTACTTCCATTTGAAAATTAGAGACATACATCATCGTTATCCGTACAATGCCCACAAAATACAAATAGGATGCATTCTCATCAAAATGTTCGATTCAAGTGATACTATTAGCCGCTCTTGGCTTCTAAAACAAGTAAAAAAGCACAAGTCTAAGCTTCTGTTTGCTAATGCTATAGCCATACTCGCCACACTAATTAGTGTCCCTATCCCATTATTAATGCCTCTAATGGTTGATGAAGTGCTTTTAAACCAGCCTGGCACTGGGCTTGAGTACATGAATATGCTGTTGCCAGATTCGGTTCAAACTCCTACTGGTTATATTGCCTTAACTCTATTGCTCGTTATCTTAATGCGTACCGTAAGCCAAGGTTTGAACATACTCCAAGGCAGGCAGTTCACCCTTGTATCCAAAACTATTACCTACAAAATGCGAACGAAAATGCTAGATAAGCTCGGCCGCATTAGTATTAAGCAGTACGAGACTCAAGGAAGCGGCGGTATTAACGCCCATCTCATTACCGACATAGAAACGATCGATCAATTCATTGGCAGTACACTGTCTAAGTTCATCATTAGCCTACTCACAGTGCTCGGTACCGCAATTGTACTTCTATGGCTCGAATGGCGCCTAGGGCTGTTTATTTTGTTGGTAAACCCAGTTGTTATCTACTTTTCTCGTAAACTGGGTAGCCGTGTAAAGCACCTTAAAAAAAGAGAAAATCAATCTTTTGAAAGGTTTCAGAATCGCTTAGTTGAAACACTGGATGGCATCTATCAACTCCGTGCAGCTAACAAAGAGCGCGAGTTTCTAAGGGAGCTGAAAGGCCAAGCCGACCAGATCCGTGTTGATGCTGACAAATATGCTTGGCAATCAGAAGCTGCAGGCCGTCTATCATTTCTATTGTTCCTGCTTGGCTTCGAGTTGTTCCGCGCTGTGGCTATGCTAATGGTGCTGTTCAGTGACCTGACGATAGGCCAAATCTTTGCAGTCTTTGGCTACCTTTGGTTTATGCTTGGGCCAGTACAAGAATTGTTAGGGATTCAATTTTCTTGGTATAGCGCCAAAGCAGCTCTAAACCGTATTAATACCCTTCTCACTCTTGAAGAAGAGTATCGCCCAGTAAGTAAAGTCAATCCATTCACTTCTGATCGAGAAGTCGAAGTCAGAGTCGAGAATGTCAATTTTTCCTACAATAATGAAAGTCAGGTACTTAACGACTTGAGCCTTATTATCCCAGCAGGGAAAAAAGTCGCGTTGGTAGGTGCAAGTGGTGGTGGTAAGTCGACACTCATACAGTTGCTGATAGGCGTTTATCGCCAGAGCTCAGGCATCATTCGTTTCAATGGAGAATCATCTGACGACATAAGTTTTGATGTCATTCGTGAGCAAATCGCCGTTGTTTTACAACAACCTATACTCTTTAACGATAGCTTAAGGCATAATCTGACCCTCGGCGGCGACTACGATGACATGTCACTTTGGCGTGCTCTAGAAGTTGCTCAAATGCATGATGTTATTTCTCAGCTTAGTGACGGACTTGAAACTCAAATCGGTCGAAGTGGAATTCGCCTTTCGGGTGGGCAACGCCAACGGCTAGCAATTGCTAGGATGGTATTAACCGATCCTAAGTTTGTTATTTTGGACGAAGCAACATCTGCATTAGATACTGCTACGGAGTCAGCACTTCATAAAGCCCTGACTGAGTTCCTTAAAGGAAGAACGACATTGATTGTCGCTCACAGGCTTTCAGCAGTAAAACAAGCCGACATGATTTATGTGTTAGAAGATGGACAGGTTAGCCAAACAGGGACACATGGAGAACTGGTTGAACAAGAAGGTTTATATCAAACATTATATGGAACTTTGCAGTCGAACGCTTAATAGTGACCCTGTAACTAGCATCAATAGGTTGTGCCGTGTCTTGTAAGCACATGGAAGCACATCAGGCGCAATCTTCACATGTCCGGCTTTGTCAGGGCTGTGAGCTCCCCGTCGATGTTATCGAAATTAAAGATGGCAAAAGCGCCTATTGCCCACGATGTGGTACTCAACTGTATCGTGGCGGCAAACCCTCATTATCAGGAAACCTCGCAGTAGCTATAACCTGCCTACTTCTTTTTATTCCGTCTCATTTCTTCGACTTTATTAGTATCAGACTTGTAGGAGTGATGATTCCCGCCACTTTGCCTTCAGGCGTTATCATTATGATGCAAGAAGGCTTTGTTGCTTTGGCACTACTGATTCTGTTCTGTAGCTCTATCGCCCCACTGCTCGTCTGTACCTCAGTTGTTGGTGCGCATTTAAGCCTGCATTTCAAGTCATTTACTGGATTACGATACTCTCTAACGACGATTCAACACCTTAAACACTGGGTAATGATTGACGTCTTCCTTGTTAGCGTCGCGGTGTCTTGTTTCAAGCTTCAGGATTATTCCGACATTTTTGTTGGCCCGGGCTTATTCGGATTGATTCTGCTACAAATCTTTACCGTTTTGTTGATCAGCCGAGTCAGTGTTCGTCGCTATTGGGAAATGTGGGACCCAGAGCGCAACCATGCGTTCTCAGTAAAAGAGATTCATTGCCACAATTGTCACCTGTCTCAACCTAATGGTGAACGTTGTGTTCGATGTCACCAACCAATCCACCACAAAACGCCTAGATCAATTCAGAAGACTTGGGCTTATCTGATTGCTGCTAGTATTGCCATCGTTCCAGCAAACGTCATTCCGATTTCGATTCTTATCACTAACGGGCAGCGCTTAGAAGACACCATTTTGTCGGGTGTAGCGTCGTTGGTGAATACTGAGCAAGAAGGCATTGCCTTAATTATATTCGTCGCAAGTATTGTCGTACCTGTCGCCAAAATTTTGGGATTAGGCTACATCTTACTTGCGATTCGCTTTAAGCGAGCAGTCTACCACCGCCAACGCATGTTTATTTACTTCGCAGTCCGCTGGATTGGCAAGTGGTCAGTTATGGACTTGTTCGTAATTTCTATCATGCTCACACTGGTTGATCGTGGGCAGATTTTGAATTTTACTCCAGGTTACGGCGCCGTCGCATTTGGCTTAGTCGTCGTATTTACTATGCTTGCAGCAGAGAGTTTAGACCCAAGGTTTATCTGGTCTAATTATCGCGAGCCTTCTAAGGATGAGTTAATTAATGAGTGACGAGTTATCCCCTCAAACTTCCTATTCACCGAAAGTGAAACGCAATCGTGGTATTTCGCCACTGTGGATATTGCCTATTCTCACTATGTTGCTCGCCGGTTGGTTAGTCGCAAAGGCAATCCATGATGCAGGACAGAGGATTCAAATCTATTTCTCTAACGCTCAAGGACTGGTCGCTGGTAGAACAACCATACGATATCAAGGCCTAGAGGTCGGTATGGTGCGCGACATTACGCTGTCTAAAAACTTGGGCAGTATATACGTGGATGCCGACATATACCCTGAAGCGACAAAATTACTATCTGAAGACACTCGCTTTTGGTTGGTCAAACCAACCGCTAGCCTTTCCGGGATATCTGGTTTAGACGCTCTCGTATCAGGTAACTATATTGCGATACAACCTAGCGATAGTGGTGCGGAGTTCGAGACTAAGTTTACTGCTTTAGAAAGCGCCCCGCCCGACTTGTTGGCGGATAAAGGCCTAAATATCACTCTTCGTGCTCGCGACTTGGGTGGAATTTCGATTGGCTCTCAAATTGTTTACAAAAAAATCCCGATTGGTGAAGTATACAACTACCAGTTAGACAGCAACGCCAAAAACGTCATCATCCAAGCGTCGATCAAAGACGAATATCGCAAAATCATTACCGACGAAAGCCGTTTTTGGAATGTAAGCGGTATCGGTGCAAATATCGGGTTTGATGGCGTGGATGTCCACCTAGAAAGCTTAAGCGCATTAATTGGTGGGTCTATAGCAGTAGATTCTCCAGATGGAGGGCAACCTGTTGCGGATAATACCCAATTTCGATTATATCGAGACCTCAAAACGGCAGGTCGTGGTATTCCTATTCAAATCGTTTTACCAGATGACAGCAAGATCAGTGCTTCTGGAGCCCCTATTGTCTATCGCGGCATTGAGATCGGCCAAGTGACCAACGTAAGGTTAAGTGAAGGCCGTGAAGACATTGTCGCTTCTGCCGCAATCCAACCTGTATTCAGCGATATGCTTACGACGCAGAGCCGGTTTGTCCTAGAAGAGGCTAAGGTTTCCCTATCAGGTGTGGAAAACATCGCCAACCTTGTCAAAGGTAACTTCTTAACTTTAGTACCTGGTGACGGTGATCGTTCTCGACACTTTACAGCCGTTCGCAAAAATGAATTCAACGAACAGCAAGAACGTTCTGTTGCGATTACTCTTGTTTCGGATAATTCATTTGGATTGGACGTGGGCGCTAATATTTTATACCGAGGGATTCCAGTCGGTTCGATCACTCAAGTTAGCCTTGTGAACGACTCGGTTCACCTTTCAGCGTTGATTGATAACACCTATTCCGAATTAATTAAATCAAACAACCGTTTTTACGTAACGGGCAGCGCTACCGCAGAACTTACTGAATCCGGCCTGAGTATTTCTGTACCACCCGCCAAGCAACTTCTTACAGGTTCCATTAGCTTTGTAAGCGAAGGTTCTAACAATGCCCAAGAAAGTTACTCACTTTATGCGAGTAAATCACTTGCCGAGTTAGCCAAGTATAATCAATCAGGCTCCATGAAAATCTCAATGTTTGCCAACGAACTGCCTCCAATTTCAAAAGGTAGCCCGCTTCTATATCGAAACCTACAGGTGGGAAGTATCTCCGATTTCGAACTGAGAGATGGTGGCGTACTCATCCATGCGACTATTGAGAATCAGTACAAGCACCTTATCACCGAACAATCGGTATTTTGGAATCGTTCAGGTGTTGAAGTCGATGCGTCGTTAAGTGGCATCAGTGTCAAAGCAGCACCACTCAAAACTCTAGTTCAAGGTGGTATTGCCTTTGACTCACTGGCTGGAGTGGAAAACAAAATCAATAAGCACTGGAAGCTATACAAAGACTTCCAAGACGCCCGAAAATTTGGCCATGTGATTACTCTTACCGCTGACACCGCCAACAATGCCGCTGTTGGTACCACTATCAAATACAACGGTGTTCAAGTAGGTGAAGTAACTCTTGTCGCGCCAGATTTCAACAGTGACAAAGTACAGATAAAAGTACGTATTCTCCCTGAATACGCACAAAAAATCGCGAAACAAGGAAGTCATTTTTGGGTCGCTAAACCAGAGATAGGGCTATCGGGTGTGCGCAACTTAGAGAACATCATTAGCCCTACAATTAATGTGACCCCAGGCAAAGGAAAGCCTCATTATGAGTTTGCCCTAACAGACGCACCAGCTAAGGAAATGGGCACGGTATTCAGTTTACAGAGTGAAACTCGAGGCTCAATTAAAGTGGGTACACCAATTTTGTTCCGTGACATGACCGTCGGACAAGTGACCGATGTTAAGCTTGGTGAGTTTTCAGATCGCGTCATTTCAACCATTGTGATTGATAGCGAGTATGCCTATTTAGTGCGTTCAAATAGTATTTTCTGGAATACCTCAGGGCTTGATGTTTCCATTGGCTTATCAGGGGCGAATATCCGCTCTGGTACAATAGACAGCATAGTCAAAGGCGGCATTACTTTCGCCACACCAGAGGAAAAACAACTACAGCCACCAGCTCAGCCAGAACAGTCCTTCTACCTGTATGCGACTGCTCAAGACGACTGGAAAAAGTGGCGAACCCCAATTCCTCGGCCATAGCACAGTCTCAAAGTAAGAAAAATGCAGCTTTACGCTGCATTTTTTTATATTTATTGTTTATCTCCGCTATAATCCCGCGATAAACAAAGACCACCGAGATTCTCCCTTGCATTCAAACATTACACTCCCAGCTGAATTTCTTAGTGAGATGGAAGCCATTATGCCCTCTCATCTCAATATGGAAGATTTCGTCGCAGCCTGTCAGCGCCCTCTGCGCAAAAGTATCCGTGTGAATACGCTTAAAATTAGCGTCGAAGAGTTTAAAACACGTGCAAATGATAAGGGCTGGATACTTGAAGCTGTACCTTGGTGCCCTACTGGATTCTGGATTGAGGCTGATGAGTCAACCGTTCCATTAGGCAATACCGCAGAACATATGGCTGGGCTATTCTATATCCAAGAAGCCAGTTCCATGATGCCTGTATCAGCACTGTTTGAAGACGACAGTATCATTTACGATTCCGTTCTTGATATGGCAGCGGCTCCAGGCTCAAAAACCACCCAAATCGCTGCTCTGATGAAAAATGACGGCGTACTGGTTGCAAATGAGTTCTCCGCCAGTCGGGTGAAAGTACTGCATGCCAATATAGAGCGGTGTGGCGTTAGAAATACTGCACTAAGCAACTTTGATGGGCGCGTTTTTGGTGGTTGGCTACCGGAACAATTCGATGCCGTATTGATCGATGCGCCATGTTCTGGTGAAGGCACTATCCGCAAAGATGCGGATGCCATGAAGAACTGGAGTAAAGCTTCCGTTCTGTCTATCTCTAATACGCAAAAAGATCTCATTGAAAGTGCCTTTCACGCTCTGAAGCCGGGTGGTTCTCTTGTCTACTCTACTTGCACACTCAGCGTTGAAGAAAACCAGCACGTTTGCCTACATTTGAAAGAAACGTTCGGCGATAACGTAGAATTTGAAACTCTGGAAAACCTATTTGATAAAGCAGAGCTCTCAATTACAAAAGAAGGCTTTCTACATATATTCCCTCAAACATACGATTGCGAAGGATTCTTTGTCGCTAAGATTAAGAAGACGGGCTCAGTACCTGCTCCAACCGTTAAGAAGCGACTAGGCAAATTTCCGTTTGAAAAAGCGCCCGCTAAAACTCAGAAAGACATTGCTGAGCAACTATTTAAGGCACTAGGGGTATCTCTGCCAAAAGATAGCTCTGTTTGGATTAGAGATAAAGACGTTTGGCTATTCCCAAACAACCTAGAACCTATGCTTGGCGAGCTGCGTTTCTCTCGTATGGGAATCAAAATCGCCGAGAGTTTTAATAAAGGCTACCGTTGGCAACACCAAGTCGCTACCGCCTTGGCGTCAGGAAATGAAAGCCAATCCATAGCACTTTCTGTTGATGATGCTCGTGAGTGGTTCATGGGTAGAGATGTACGTCCAGAGGGACTTAGCGGCAAAGGTGAAGTGCTAGTAAAACTGGGTAACGATGTGATTGGACTAGGGAAATGGGTTGGAAACAGAATTAAGAATGGCCTTCCTAGAGAGCTAGTCAGAGATAAAAATCTATTCTGACACCTAAGACTATAGTATGAAATTCTATAGATTAGTCGCCTAGACGCTATGATGAACTACAATAGAGGTATACAGCTATTGTAGTTCTGAGATTAGCGCAGGCTCTTCAAGAGCCCTTCCCCTTGGCCCAATACAGGAAGTGTTGGGCCACTTTTTTAGGTGTGCAGTCTAAACAAATTGCGGCTATTTCTTTAAACGGATACCATCAGCTTCCATTGTGATTTTGCCCAGTTTGAACAAGCCACCAATCGTTTTCTTAAAGGTGCCTTTACTGGTTCTAAATGCCGTAAAGATAGCCTCTGGCGACGATTTATCGTTCAGTGGTAAGAAACCCTCTTTCTTTTCCAACAAATCCAGTATTTTCGAGCTAAGATCATCCATCTTCGCGGTGCCAATCTTCTGTAGCGACAAGTTTATTTTGCCGTCATCGCGAACATTTTTAATAAACCCTTTCAACTGTTTACCAATGAAAAGCTTACCGAACACGTCAGATGGAAAAATCATTCCCCAATGCGTCCCATTTACAATCGCTTTGTAACCTAGGTCGCTTTTCTCTGCAATGATCAAATCTACTTGCTGGTTTTGCTTATAGTTCGCTGGCGTTTTATCTAATAGCTTATTGAATTTAGTGGTACCAACAATTCGCCCGGACGCTTTATCTGTGTAAACATACACAAGAATGTTCTGCCCCTCACGTAGACGACCACGCTGCTCACTGTATGGGACTAGCAAGTCTTTCTCTTTGATTCCCCAACTTACGAAAGCACCGGTGCTATTGACACCTTCAACTTTCATCATTCCCCATTCACCCACTTTGGCAATCGGTGATTCTGTAGTCGCTGCAAGTTGATTATCTGAATCAAAGTAAAGAAATACGTCGATGTACTGGCCGATTTCGACACCTTCTGGTACATGTCTGTTAGGCAATAATGTGGTCCCAAAGTCATCCGCATCTAAAAAAATGCCGAAATCAGCCCGCTTTACAATTTCCAAGCGGTTCATCTGACCAACTTTAATCATTTCATCTGTCTCTTTTTAAATTTACGGAGATTATAACCAAACTCTGTTATTCTTTCCGTAAATCTACAAAGAAATTTAACTTTATTATCAGGAGCATTTCTTGGTCTCGGTCGACAAACAAGACGCTATAACTCTAAAAATTTCCCATGCGATGGCAGCGACCAAAAAGTCCGATTTAGATATTTACCTTTTTGTCCCTGGCGAACTCGGATTAACCCCCGAAGTCATGAGCGAAAGTGCCTTTTATTACAGCTCAATTCATCAAAAACGGGCCTATTTCAGTGACAAAACGCTATTGCCACTCGTCCATAGCCGACTCGCCAAACGCGGCCGACTTTCTACGACTCAATACCGAGTAAGTTTGAGTTTGTTTGCTTACCAATACGTAATTGCCCTAGACAAAGCTGTCGCAGAGCTGAACAAGCATGAAAAAGACGTCATCACGACAGAAGAAGTTGACGAAGTTATCGAGCTAGCACTCGATATTTTGAAACGACTGCGCCGAGCAATTCCATTTGAAGAGAGCTTAAAGCGTTACTACGCGAACATAGATAATTATTTATCTTGGTATACCGGCCAAAAGTTTCTCTCTTTAATCGCCCATATGCCTCGTGAAGGTGATTACAAAACCTTAAAAGAGCGCTTACTTGCTATCGTAGAGAAAGAAACCGCACATCGAAAGCTCAACAACTATAACTCAAAGAAAGTACGTGACGACGTAACGAGGATGAGTAACAAAATGCGCCTGTTACGCCGTTTGATCGAGCACCCTATCGTACTTAATGAGAAGGTGACTTCGCTGGGCAAAAACATGAAGCGAGCAGTAAAAGGCATCGCGACCGGCTTAGTGATGGTATTCGTTACAATTACAGCAATCATGGCACGCGATTATTGGGGGGAAATCACCGCCTCATTTATTATTGCGATGTCTTTTTTGTATGCCTTACGAGAAATCTTCAAAGATGACTTGCGCGATGTTTTATGGAGAGTGATCCGCAAAGGGAAACCTAAATGGCGACGCCGTTACATCGACCCGACAACAAATAAAGCAGTCGGACAAAAGCTCGAATGGCTTGACTATACTTCATTGAGCAAGCTCCCCGATCGCATTACTCAAATCCGTAAAAAACGTGTCGTTCAGCGTGAAGAACAAGTTTTGCACTATCGTTCTGAAACTGAAATGACAACGTCGCGGTTTATGAGTGGCTACGAAGAGACACGAGAAACGCTTCAAGTTAACATGCGTGCGCTAACGCGCCTGATGGATAAGCGCTCTAACAAGATTTATCAACACAACAACGGCCAAGTGACCAAAGAATCGGTAGAGAAAAGACATTTGCTCAACATGATTGTTAAGGAAGACAACCATAAAGGTGAAGTCAACTTTTATCGATGGAAGATCATCCTCAATCGAAGCAAAATCGTGGCTATTGAACAAATAGAGCTCGCTGAAACCACCTTGCCTAGAGCCGCTTTAGAGACAGAGTAAGCATAAATTCCGCCATCGCCTCGTTACCGTGTAACTCAGGGCAGATGGCGGTAATCTTAACCGCCCTATTCACACGTTCGCCAGTAGCGATGGTTTCATCCAACATCTCATCAATCAGTTCACCATCATGACAAACGAAATGAACATCCGATTCAGGTCGTTTTAAAAACTGCCCTTCAACGGCTTTGAACGCCAATGAGATTTTCTCACCTCGCTTTTGAGCTTTGCTCATCGCCATAAAGCCACCTGCTACATCTGCACCTACGGCTAATACACCAAAATACATACTGTTCAGATGATTCTTAGTACGACGTTTCAAAGGGATTTTGATTTCGACCGCTTGCTCGTCCAAACGAAGAATTTTAGGGCGCGATAGCCAGATAAAAGGAACTTTGAAAAAGCCAAACATATTGAGATAAAAGTTTGCTTTCTGTAGTGGTGACAACATGAAACAACCTATGAGCTGCAAAAGTAGTCAGACCAGTTCATATAAAACATGAGTAGATGTCAACATTTCGTTAACAAACAAGAGACTCGGCGCAGAAAAGCGCCGAGTAAGAGTGAAATTTCTGTGTACTAAAACTGATTACGCTAAAGACATATTAAGCGCCAGTTACAGCGGCTACGTTGCGATGCTCCAACAAGTACTCTTGTACTTTAGGGCTCGATTCTAAACCATGCGATACGACAAGTGACGGCTTCTTAGCATGTGCTGCTGCGGATACCGTAATGTCCAATAGCTGAATAACTGATTCATTCTCGGGATCGAAGCTTTGTTCAAGTTCTGCTGATGTTCTATCAATTCCCAATGTAAATTGCGCTAAGTTGTCTAGGTTGATCACTACACCATCGAAATAGTGAAGCAGACGTTCAGCCAGTAATGCAGATGACGGCACATCAACAGAGAATAGTACGCGTAACCCATTCAAACCACGTGGTAGGCCTTGCTCAGCCAGCTTATCGATAATTGTCGCTGCGTCTGCAAGTGTTCTAACAAAAGGAACGACAACTTCGACGTTTATACCTTGCTCACGTAGCACTTTGATCACCTGACACTCTAGCGCAAAAGCAGGGTTGTATGCTTCTGACGCATAGCGAATCACGCCTCGGCTGCCTAATGCAGGGTTAACTTCATCCGATTCTACCTTCCCTCCTATTAAGGCAGAAAAACCTGCACTATCGGTATTGCTTAGACAAACACGTACTGCTTGGTGAGATGGTTGGATAGATGCAGATAATTCGGCAACTAATACCGACACAAAATGCTCAGCTACATCATTGCCGCCCAATATTGCCTCTAACGAAGACGCTTCTATAGCAGATAGGGAGTCTTGCACTTGTGAGATTGATGGATGATAAAACACCTTCTCAGCAATCAAATCCGCTATCGAAATATAGACATGTGGTCCCGCCATTTCCTGCTCAGATGAAGGAATTGAATCACCTAATATGAGTTCTGGATGCAAACGGTTGTTATTATCGAGATTCATTACTGCTCCGTGTCAAAATTATAATCGTCTTTGTAAACGAAAATACCATTGGCAGCACGTAATACAAGCCCAATCGAGCATATTTAGCTCATTGAACTGCATAAATTTTTAATCTAGCCGCTATGATAAGAGAAGTTTATTGATAAGGAGTTTATTCCTCTGCTCAATTCCGTTATCTTTAGCGCTTCGCAATAAAAAGTACAGGCTTTCGCATGCCATTAAAAACAGATGAATTAAGAACACAACCACTGGGACCAATGCCAACACCTGCAGAGTTAGGTGGCGCGCACCCAATTACTGATGATGTAGCGCAGCGAATAGCTCAGTCGCGTAGACAAATTGAAAGTATTTTAACCGGAGAAGACGATCGCCTTCTTGTTATTGTTGGTCCGTGCTCTGTACACGATACTGATGCAGCATTGGACTACGCGGGTAAACTCGCGGCCATTCAGGAGCAATACAAAGACCAGCTATTTGTGGTCATGCGTACCTACTTCGAAAAGCCTCGAACTGTTGTTGGCTGGAAAGGCCTAATTACGGATCCAAATCTAGACGGCTCATATGCATTAGAAACAGGTTTAAACAAAGCGCGTAAACTGCTACTTGATATCAACAAACTTGGCCTTGCAACAGCGACTGAGTTTTTGGATATGATTACGGGCCAATACATTGCTGACCTAATCACTTGGGGCGCAATTGGTGCTCGTACAACTGAATCTCAAATCCACCGTGAAATGGCTTCTGCTCTTTCTTGCCCTGTTGGATTTAAGAACGGTACGAACGGCAACATCAAAATCGCAATCGACGCAATTCGCGCATCAAAAGCATCACACTATTTCTACTCTCCAGACAAGAATGGACGAATGACGGTTTACCGCACAAGTGGCAACCCGTATGGACATGTCATCCTGCGTGGAGGAGACACTGGTCCAAACTACGATGCGCAATCTGTTGAAGCAGCATGTAAGCAACTAGAACAGTTCGACCTGCCACAGAAACTTGTCGTCGACTTCAGCCACGCTAATTGCGAAAAGCAACATCGTAAGCAGTTAGAAGTGACTAAAGATGTGTGTGAGCAAATTAAATCAGGCAAAGGCTATATTGCAGGCATCATGGCAGAAAGTTTTATCATCGAAGGCAATCAGCCGATGTGTGATTTAGATAACTTAACTTATGGTCAATCGATTACCGATCCTTGCTTAGGATGGGAAGACACGGTAGAAATGCTTGATATGTTAGCCGACGCTGTAAAAGCTCGCCAATAAAGGATACGAGGACCAAAAATGCCTTCTTTTGATATTGTTTCTGAAATTGATACGGTTGAACTGCGTAACGCAGTAGACAACGCTTCACGTGAATTGTCGACTCGCTTCGACTTTCGCGGCGTAACAGCAAGTTTTGAAGTCACTAAAGACGAATCCGTAAAACTAAGTTGTGAGAGTGATTTTCAGCTCAAGCAGATGCGCGATATTCTACGCGGCAACTTGACCAAACGCGGTGTAGACGTCAATGCGATGGAATCTCAAAATGCTGAGCAAACTGGTAAAAACTGGCATCAGAACGTTTTGTTTAAGCAAGGGGTTGATGCAGCCACAGCCAAGAAGATCGTAAAGACAATCAAAGATGCCAAAATTAAGGTACAAGCCGCTATTCAAGGCGAAAAAGTACGCGTAACAGGTAAAAAGCGCGATGACTTGCAACAAGTTATGGCGTTGGTGAAGTCTGCCGAATTGGGCCAACCTTTCCAATTTGAAAATTTCCGTGACTAATCACGCTGCCTAATTAGCATTAAACACAAAAATCCCGCTAATAAAGCGGGATTTTTATTGTCTCAAAGTCAATTCAATATCAGCTACAAGACTTCAGCAAGCTTCAAATAAGCATCATTGTTTATCAATAAGGTAAAGTCACTCTTATTTGACGGAACAAATACAACAATTCTTAAGTTCTCTTTTCTCGCTTTAGTCAGCATATCCGACAGCTCAACCGCATCTTTAAAGCTTTTGCGCTCTGCGTCCCTTCGAGATAAGTCTACAAAGTCAAATGGGCAATGCTGCTCATGAAGAACGATTTCAGCTTTCTGCATCAGACGCAGAGCTTTAAGAGACAAACGCTCAACATCGTCACCATATTCCAACCAACTGCAACTGCCTTCACTTTCCAGTTTAGTGTTGAGTGCTTGTTGGTAAAGTGCCTCGAGAGCCTCGCGCGAGACTGCATTTTCGACTTCAGGGTTACGTAGAAATTGCTCCCAGAACTTTCTTCTTAGAGTTACATTCGGTAACGCTTCTTTTATCGAGTTGCGTTTCGAAGCACCAAAGTCAGCGAGCAGCGACAAGTTTTGCGGAAGAACCGTTTCTAGCAATTCTCGAATATTGCGAACGAGTACAGGAGAAGCGCCACCACTTGATATGGCGAGCTGAATACGCCCCCGATTGATCATAGAGGGAGTTATAAAATCGCAATACGGAAGATCATCAACCACATTAACTAATAGCCCAAGAGATTTGGCATCTTTATGTACTTTATGGTTGAGCTCTGGATTGTCGGTCGTCGCCCAAACCTGAACAAAGCACTTATCAAGTAAATCACTTGAATAAAAGTTTTGTACCCATGTACAGCGCTTATTGTCAACCAACTCTCTTAGGTATGGCTCGATATTTGGAGACACAATAGTGACCTGTGCACCAGCCCGAATCAATGAGTCGACTTTACGGCTCGCGACTTCACCGCCACCAACAACCAGAACTGGCTTATTGGACAAATCCATAAAAAGCGGAAAATACTGCATCTACGTCCCTAGTTAATTCAAAACACTATCAATAACATGCTACCAAAATTGGGGCACCACGATCATCTATTTATTCGTATCAATACAATTATTCACCAAAATTAATACGATCTTTAGTCAATACTTCCAACACAACTACCCATTATAAAATGTTACACAAGTGTTAATTATTAATTTTATCGATAAATCCTTTTGCCCCAATAGTGTGAACTGTTGCACTATTTACATTCGCGTAACATTTCGTCATTCTAATTACAGTTTGGGTTTGTGAGTTCCATCAAAAATCTTTTTAAATTATACATTTGAGAAAACACAAATCCTTACCTACGCTTATAAATGGTTGATTTAGTTGATTGTTACTAATCACCAAGTTGACCGACAAATTATAAAACACAACATTTATGAGTAAGTTGTATCAGGGGTCACCTGGTTTAACACGGATCATACAGGAAGGATACAAATGGCAAATAAACTAACAATTCTTGCTTCAGTCGTAGCTGCATCTACTGCAATGATGGCAACATCTGCATCAGCAGCAGAAAGCACCCTGGACAAAGTAACAAAACAAGGCTTTTTAACTTGTGGTGTAAGTACTGGTCTGCCAGGGTTCTCTAACCCTAACTCTAAAGGCGAATGGGAAGGAATCGATGTTGAGTATTGTCAAGCTCTAGCAGCAGCGGTTCTTGGCGACAAAACGAAAGTTAAATATGTTCCGCTAACAGCGAAAGAGCGTTTTACAGCCCTACAATCTGGCGAGATTGACGTTCTATCTCGTAACACCACTTGGACACTTCACCGTGATACTGCACTAGGCCTAAACTTCGTAGGCGTTAACTACTACGATGGTCAAGGTTTCATGGTTAAGAAAGATCTTGGTATTTCAAGCGCTAAAGAGCTCGACGGCGCATCTGTTTGTGTTCAGTCTGGTACAACAACCGAGCTAAACCTAGCAGATTACTTCCGTAACCAAGGCATGGCATACAAGCCGGTTGTATTTGATACAGCAGCGCAAACTTCAAAAGGTTTCGATGCCGGTCGTTGTGACGTACTAACAACTGACCAATCAGGTCTATATGCACTTCGCCTTAACTTGAAAGATCCTTCATCAGCAGTCGTACTTCCAGAAATCATTTCTAAAGAGCCACTAGGCCCAGTTGTACGCCAAGATGATGACAAGTGGTTTAACGTTGCTAAGTGGACACTTAACGCAATGATTAACGCAGAAGAGTACGGCATTACTTCGAAGAATGCCGACGAAATGCTTAAATCAAAAGATCCAAACGTTAAGCGTATCTTAGGTGTTGATGGCCCTAAAGGTAAAGGCCTAGGCATTCGTGACGATTGGGGCTATCAAGTAGTGAAACAAGTTGGTAACTACGGTGAAAGCTTCGAGCGCACTGTTGGTACTGGCTCTCCGCTACAAATTTCACGAGGTGTTAACGCACTGTGGAATGCTGGTGGCTTCATGTACGCGCCACCAATCCGTTAATTAAGCAACATCTAAATAAAAATTGGGCGGTTTAGGCCGCCCTTTTTGTAAAATGGATTTGAGGTTATAGCTGTATGAAACCTACTAATACTGTTGCTTCTCAGGCTGATAACGGATCAGCCAAAAGCACAAGCCTTATATACAATCCCACCTTTCGATCTGTCGTTTTTCAAATCATTGCGATTTTAGCGCTGATCTTTTTCTTCTACACCATTGTTAATAACGCCCTTACAAACCTAGACGCTCGTGGTATCGCCACTGGTTTTGGTTTCCTTGATCAAGAAGCTGGCTTTGGGATTGGCCTTACGCTCATTGAATACGATGAAACCTACTCTTACGGACGTACTTTCGTTATCGGCCTACTCAATACTGCCCTAGTATCTTTCCTAGGTATTATTCTGGCTACCGTTATTGGTTTCGTGATGGGTGTCGCTCGCTTATCATCTAACTGGTTAGTTAGTCGACTCGCTGCGGTTTACATTGAGATTTTCCGAAACGTACCCCTACTTTTACAAATCTTTTTCTGGTACTTCGCAGTTTTGCAGGCACTCCCGTCTCCAAGACAAAGTATGAGTCTCGGTGAAGCTGTTTTCCTAAATGTTCGTGGACTTTATTTCCCTGCTCCTGTTTTTGAACAAGGCAGTGGGATAGTCATCGCTGCATTGGTTTTCGGTATTATCGCTTCTATCGTCATTAATATCTGGGCGAATAATAAGCAAAGACTGACCGGTCAACAGACTCCTATGGGACGTATTATTCTTGGATTATGCGTTGGCCTACCGGTTGTCGTTTATTTCTTAATGGGTTCACCTATTAGTGCAGAAATGCCAGAACTGAAAGGATTTAACTTCCGCGGCGGTATAAGCATTATTCCAGAGTTAGCAGCATTGTTGCTCGCACTGTCTATCTATACTGCATCATTTATCGCGGAGATTGTTCGATCTGGTATTAATGCGGTAAGCCATGGCCAAACTGAAGCGGCAATGAGCCTGGGTTTACCCCGCTCAAGAACGCTGAAACTGGTCGTGATTCCGCAAGCCTTGCGAATCATTATTCCTCCACTAACGAGCCAATACTTAAACCTGACCAAAAACTCGTCTTTGGCGATGGCAATTGGTTACCCTGATTTGGTATCTGTATTTGCAGGAACAACGCTTAACCAAACCGGTCAAGCAATAGAAATTATCGCTATGACGATGGGGGTTTATCTAACGCTGAGCTTGCTAACTTCAGCATTGATGAACGTTTATAACCGTAAAGTAGCCTTGGTGGAGAGATAACGATGAGCATACATCAATTTCAGCCAGATCTTCCGCCTCCAGCAAATACTGTTGGTGTTGTAGGCTGGTTACGTAAAAACCTGTTTAATACGCCGGTAAATTCAATAGTAACTTTAGTCTTAGGTTACTTTGCCTTTTCTCTAGCATGGTACATCTTTGACTGGGCTATTCTCAATGCAGACTGGGTAGGAACAACTCGCGACGCTTGTACTCGAGAAGGAGCATGCTGGGTGTTCATTAGCGTGCGCTGGGAGCAGTTTATGTACGGCTTCTACCCAGAGGCCGAGTTATGGCGCCCTCGCCTGTTCTACATCACTTTAGCTATATTCACCGTATTGCTGGCGTATGAAAAAACGCCAAAAAGACTTTGGATTTGGTTGTTCTTCGTCAACATTTATCCGTTCATTATCGCCGGGTTACTTTACGGTGGCGTATTCGGGCTAGAGGTTGTGGAAACACATAAGTGGGGTGGTTTACTCGTTACACTAATCATCGCTCTCGTTGGTATTGTGGTATCTCTGCCAATCGGTGTTGCACTTGCACTTGGTAGACGCTCTGAAATGCCGATCATCCGTAGTATTTGTACCGTCTATATTGAAATTTGGCGTGGTGTTCCGCTGATTACTGTTCTGTTCATGGCTTCAGTAATGTTGCCACTGTTCCTAACTGCAGGTTCAGAAACTGACAAACTGATACGTGCACTAATCGGTGTGGTGATGTTCAGTGCCGCTTATATGGCAGAAGTGGTTCGCGGCGGTTTACAAGCGATCCCTAAAGGCCAATACGAGGCAGCTGATGCTCTAGGGTTAAGCTACTGGAAAAAAATGGGGCTTATTATTTTGCCTCAGGCTTTAAAAATCACAATTCCTTCAATCGTAAATACCTTTATCGGTCTATTTAAAGATACCAGTCTAGTTCTAATCATTGGTATGTTTGATGTACTAGGTATAGGTCAAGCTGCAAACACCGACCCAGAGTGGTTAGGCTTTGCAACAGAAAGTTATGTATTTGTCGCGTTAGTGTTCTGGGTATTTTGTTTTGGCATGTCGAGGTACTCGATATGGCTTGAAAACAAACTTCATACCGGTCACAAACGATAATAGAAAGCTCAAGGACGTATTATGACGCAACAACAATCGAATGATTCACAAGAACCGATGATTCAAATTAAGGATATGAACAAGTGGTACGGTGAGTTTCACGTACTTAAAAACATCAACCTTAATGTCCGTAAAGGTGAAAAAATCGTAATTTGTGGCCCTTCCGGTTCTGGCAAATCGACCATGATTCGCTGTATCAACCGCCTCGAGGAACATCAGAAAGGCCAAATTATTGTTTCTGGTAATGAACTTACCGAAGACCTTAAAAACATCGAAGCAGTTCGCCGTGAAGTAGGCATGTGTTTCCAGCACTTTAACTTGTTCCCTCACCTAACGGTTCTAGAAAACTGTACTCTGGCTCCGATTTGGGTAAAGAAAATGCCTAAGGAGGAAGCCGAAGCCATCGCGATGAAGTATCTAGAGCGAGTTAAGATCCCAGATCAAGCCGATAAGTACCCAGGTCAGCTATCTGGTGGTCAGCAACAACGTGTTGCTATCGCACGTTCTCTATGTATGAGCCCTCAAGTAATGCTGTTTGATGAACCAACATCAGCACTCGACCCAGAAATGGTGCGTGAGGTACTCGATGTAATGGTTGAACTTGCAGAAGAAGGGATGACAATGCTGTGTGTAACACACGAAATGGGTTTCGCGAAAGAAGTCGCTGACCGAGTCATATTCATGGATGCAGGTGAGATTATTGAAGAAAACAACCCAGTTGATTTCTTTGAGAACCCACAGTCCGATCGAACTCAAAACTTCTTAGCACAAATCCTCCATCATTAAAGCTAAAGCACTGAACCAAGAGGCGATTCTATCGCCTCTTTTTAGTTGTTATATTGTGTTACATCTTAGAAAATACTTAAGTGCATATTTACATTATTATTTTAAGTAGAAAGATAGTACGCAGGGCTTGATTTTTGTTACATTCAGCCCCATAAATGTACTTATAAACATAAACCCTCATGAGGAAGATTATGAACAGCCCTATGTTTAGCCGCACTTCTACACAAGAAAGTGCAATCCAAACAAATAAAGTTTTGCGTAACACTTACGCTCTACTTTCAATGACTTTACTATGGTCTGCTGTCGTAGCAGGCGTTTCAATGGCAATGAACTTGCCTCGTCCTGGCATCATCCTAATGCTTGTTGGCTTTTACGGCCTGCTTTTCTTAACAGAGAAAAACCGCAACAATAGCATGGGTCTTGTGTTCACGTTCTTGTTCACTGGTTTCCTAGGCTACACAGTCGGTCCTCTGCTAAACATGTACATTGGCGCTGGCATGGGCGATGTTGTTCTTACTGCTCTAGGTGGTACTGCACTATCGTTTATGGCCGCTTCAGCTTACGCTTTGACAACGCGCCGTGACCTTTCAATGATGGGTGGCCTAATGTTGTCACTATTCGTTGTTCTTGTTGTAGGTATGATTGCAAGCTTCTTTATCCAATCTACGGTACTGCACCTAGCACTGAGCAGCCTATTCATTGTGTTCTCTACAATGGCTATTCTTATGACAACACAGGGCATTATCCGTGGTGGCGAGACTAACTACATCTCAGCAACTATCACGCTGTATGTTTCTATCTACAACATTTTCATCAGCCTATTAAGTATTCTAGGTATTATGAACAACGACTAATCTCGTTTAGTTGTTTAAAGAAAGCCCAAAAGCTCTTGCTTTTGGGCTTTTTTATTTCTGCTCTATTGAAGCAGCCCGACGTGCACGCTAACCTATTCATGTTCCTTAACACCTAGAGCCAAACAACATGTTCGAATATAACGGCAAGCAAATTGAAACTGATGAGCAAGGTTACCTTCTTGACCACACCCAGTGGGAAGAAGGAATGATAAATATCTTAGCGGAAGATGAAGGCATAGAATTAACCGACGCTCATCTAGAAGTGATACATTTTGTTCGTGACTTTTATGAAGAATTCAACACTTCACCAGCGGTAAGAATGTTGGTAAAGGCGATGGAAAAAGCTCATGGCCCTGAAAAAGGGAATAGCAAATACCTATTTAAGCTGTTTAAAAAAGGTCCAGCGAAGCAAGCAACAAAACTTGCTGGCTTACCTAAGCCAGCTAAATGTCTATAAAAATGACTAGAGTATCTCGAACCCTCTAAACTCCCTCATTATGGCCTCTTCTCGCTGCACACTTTCGACTGCGGCTGTACGGGGGCCTTCTTCAAGCCAGTTTGCCATCTGTTCAATCGCCAAGCTCTCTCCGCAAACCATTACTTCAACATCACCGCTATTTAAATTCTTAGCGTACCCCGTCAGCCCAAACTTCAACCCTTGATGTGAAGTATGGTAGCGAAACCCGACACCCTGCACCCTCCCAGATACCGTGAATTTCTCGCACTTTTTATTCATATCTATACCTCTCATTTCATTAGGGTGATATATTCCCCAGTTCTATTCCCACCCTCAATGGAAAGAGGGTTTCTCAATGAGTACAATTATTATGAAAGAAATACCATTTCGCTGGATCGACAAATATCTCATTCACTTAAAAATACAAGAAAAATTCTATCTTCTCTTTATTCTACCCATCATTGCTCTCGCCGTTCTTACATTAGTTTTAGACAGTTCATCTGACGCTATGCTCGATAACCTATACAAAAATGAGCTGGTTCTGATGAAAGGTCTAATCGAAGCAGGCAATTTAAGCCAACAACAAGTGTCCGCGCTCATCGCCAATTCAGATACCATCAAAATTGGATCCGGAGAAGGTTCGATATCGGTCGCCAACGGCGCCTTTAGCCTTATTTCAAACCATGAGCAAGATATCTGGACTTCTCTTTCCACGACGCATCTAACAGTCGTTTTAGTTACACTTGGCTTAATCGCTTTAGGTGTTTACTACATTATGACCTTTATCGGTGGCGCCATGTTTACCATGAACAAAGCGCTATCTACATTGGCTGATGGCGACTTAACCAGTCGAATGAACTTTTTCAAAGTGAGAGATGAATTCAGCACGATCGCAATTACTATTGATAAAGTAGCAGAGCGCGAACAGACGTTGGTTCAATCTATCCAAGAATCGGTTGCTTTAATGCAACAAATTAGCTCTGAGCTTAATCTCTCAACTCAACAAAGCTCGGATATGTCAAACACCCAACAAGAGCATCTAAACTCGCTAGCGAGTGCAACAGAACAAATGGCTTCAACCATTCGTGAAGTGGCAACGCTTGCTCATGACTCTAGTACCCAAACTGAAGATGCGAAAAGTGTTGCTCAACTAGGGCAATCGAAAGTAAGTCATACATTAGAGTCGATTTCTAGCCTATCAAGTGAGATCCAATCGGCCTCTCAGGCAGTTGGGGAATTGGATTCAAACGCGGCTCAGATTGATGAAGTGGTCACAACCATCAATGGGATTTCGGAGCAAACTAACCTACTCGCCTTGAACGCAGCTATTGAAGCGGCTCGTGCTGGTGAACAAGGCCGAGGCTTTGCAGTGGTTGCGGATGAAGTTCGAGCTCTTGCAGGCCGAACTCAACAGGCCACTGTGGAAATTCAATCAATGATCGAATCACTACAGCGTAATAGCCAAGCGCTAACCAAGTTGATGGATGTGACAGTAAGCAATGCTAATGAAGGCCAAACGTTAATGTCAGAAGTCAATGCTGAAATAGGTTCATTAGCAGATAAGAATCAGTCGATATCCGACAGTAGCATTCAAATAGCGACAGCAGCAGAAGAGCAAGGCGTTGTAGCTGACAATATCGCCGCAAGCGTCGAAGAAGTAAGAGTGCAAGCCGACAATGTGTGCTCTTTAATCAATGCGACCAACAGCAATATTGATCAACTAAGAAGTCAAAGTGACCGTATGGAATCACTTTTGGTTGGACTTAAAGCATAACGAACCCAAGGCCACTACTTAGTGGCCTTTTTATTTTGGCTTTAATTGCAATTCACCCTCCCTTCCCCGACAATACCCACCTTTCAAAACCAATAGAGCACAGTAATGACTTCGGCAATCTACTTAGAAAAAGGCAGAGATAAATCTCTACGACGTAAACACCCTTGGATTTTTTCTCGCGGTATTAGCAAAGTCGAAGGTACTCCAGAACTGGGCGAAACAGTCGACGTATTGACTAAAGATGGTCGTTGGTTAGCGAAAGCTGCGTACTCACCAAATTCTCAAATTCGAGCGCGCGTGTGGAGCTTTGAAAACGTTGAGATAGATAAATCATTCTTTGTAAAACGCATCCAAGATGCTCAGCTACTTCGCGAAGACATTATCAAACGTGATGGGCTTACAGGCTACAGACTGATCGCAGCTGAGTCAGATGGCCTTCCTGGTATCACAATTGATAAGTACCAAGACTACCTCGTTTGCCAATTACTAAGTGCAGGTGCGGAATACAACAAAAGTTTGTTAGTTGAAGCTCTAATAGAGTGCTTCCCGAACTGTCATGTCTATGAACGTTCAGACGTTGCTGTACGTAAAAAAGAAGGCTTAAAAGAAACGGTTGGTGTACTGCACGGCTCTACCCCACCAGAGTCTGTTGTGATTGAAGAAAACGGCGTTAAGATCAGTGTTGATATCGTCAATGGTCATAAAACTGGCTTTTACCTAGATCAACGCGATAGCCGACTACAAGCGATGAAATACGTTCAAGACAAAGAAGTGCTCAACTGTTTTTCATACACCGGTGGTTTTGGCCTCTATGCACTAAAAGGTGGCGCTAAGCGTGTTATTAACGCAGATGTATCCCAACCTGCATTAGACACAGCTAAGCACAATGCTCAAATCAACGAGTTTGATATTTCGAAAAAGAGAGCTGTCTTCCTTAACGCTGACGTCTTCAAACTGCTACGTGAATACCGTGACCAAGGTACTAAATTTGATGTCGTGATAATGGACCCACCGAAGTTCGTTTCAAGCAAAAACAACTTAACATCTGGCGCAAACGGCTATAAAGATATCAACATGCTGGCCATGCAGATATTGAAACCTGGCGGTACTTTACTTACTTACTCTTGCTCTGGCCTAATGGGCGCAGATCTATTCCAAAAAGTGATCGCTGACGCAGCACTAGATGCAGGCCGTAGCGTTAAATTTGTAGAACGATTTGAGCAAGCAGCGGATCACTTAACCGATTCTGCTTACCCTGAAGGTTTCTACTTGAAGGGCTTTGCGTGCAAAGTCCTATAATTCACTTATCGAATTCAATAAAAAAGGGCCTATTGGCCCTTTTTGTTTATCAACGCTTAATCTCTAGGTGTCTTGCGACACGATAAAGTTTTTCAAGAAGTCCACCGATGCTGCACTATCTTGCGGCAAACTATCAAACTGGCTCGCCGCATCCTGAAGAACAATGACCTGCGTTTCCCCACCATGTTCCATGGTCAATTTCAGATCGTCATCTTCAACGGTGATGTCGATACTGTTAAGCAAGTCTTCCATAGTTTCACCACCATCAACATCAACTAACTCAGAGATATCGATTCGGTCTTCGCCCTTAGTAAAGTCTGCAACCACATCTTCATGAGTTGAGAATTGATCTCCATCTACCCATTTAAAGATGTCGTCACCGTCTCCACCAATCAATATATCGTTACCGATACCACCAATTAACGTATCATCGCCTTCTTGTCCGAATAAGATGTCGTTACCAGCCTCACCTGATATAACATCATCCTTATCACCAGTTTGGCTGGCTGGATTAGATACTAATGCATTACTTATAGACTCGGCATTATCGCGAACATAGTTATGGATAGTTTCTGTATCAACATCTGCTAATTCTTTGCCTAGCTGCTGTGAGACATAACTTTGAAGAGCCGGTATACCTTGCCCTGCAATACCATCGAACTGAACGTTGTCTCCGAATATAACATCCTCGCCAGCACCCGCAGCTATCGTGTCCTTACCAGCATCAACGTCCTGAGTATGGCCCCATATTGCTTCCGCCAATTGATCTACATTGATGTTCTGATCAACTACACCATCCGTGTCAAATGCTTTGAGTGTATTAGCATCCACGCCACTACCAATACCGATAGCTTGTACCGTCGACATATTGGCAAGCACTTGATACATATGCTGAGCTTGAACTGTCACATTTTCAGATTCTGAGTTGCTATCTTCAAACTCAAGTGAAGAACCATCTACGGATAATGTTCCTAACAATTCACCAGTGTATGGCGAATAGACTAAAGCTTCACCATCATCGTAGACCACCACATTATTTCCATCACGTGTGATTGGACTATTTTGTAGTGAACCGATATCAAAGTTATCACCTAGTACATCACCTAGAGACTCAACAGAACCTGTAGATTTATCAACGTACAGCCAAAAACTGGAGAACTCTGCCGCCTCTAAATCGTTTTCAACAGCTCTATTAGGGTACCCATCCGTAATAAAGAAACTGTGGTTTGTCGCACTATCTGACGACACACTATTGAACCATTCGACCGCTGATTCAAAGCCTGCTTCGTAGTTTGTCATTCCCCAATAATCATCTTCGATGGAGCTCAATGCATTAGCAAACGCCAATTTAGGATTAGGCTCCGACAGGTCTATTGAAATGACGCGAGATGCTTCTGAGCCAAATTCAGTAAGCAGTACATTGACCGTACCTGAGTTGGCACCCTGAGTTGCATCGAACAATTGATCAAATGCGGATTGCAGTTCTGCTTTCGCAGGGGTAATCGTTTGATGCATACTTCCAGAGGTATCAAACACGAACGCTATATTATAATCTTCGCCCGGTATGACCTGCAGTCCACTTACATCGCCAATAATCACATCGTGATCACCTGCAGTGGCAATTACATCATCTCCGGCTTCACCAGTGGTAGAAGAGTAACCGCGTAAGCTAGCGCTATCTGAAGCACTATTCGAAGCACTATCAACGATTTGTCCATCAACGACTTCGTTTGCAACCGCAGTCACTGTTACGTTCAAATCAAGGCTGCCAGCGTAGTCAGGTGGAATCGAAATATAGGCATCGTCTATTGTGCCCGACTTACTCACATCCAACGCAACTGGAATGAGATAACTATTTAACCCATTAGCAGTGCTCGTCGGTGAAATCAGCACACCACCGACGAACAGCGATAGGCCTTCAGGGATACCTGACACTACAACACTTTGGCCATCAAGCTGTTCACTGTCATCCGTATCGGACAATGAAACATCGATAGTGACAGTAACTCTCTGCTCAGTAGCAACTGAATACTCGTGGTTCTCATTGTCCAGTTGAATGATAGCGTCAGAAAAAACAATCTGTTCAATAAAGTACAGGTGATCACCTTGGTTAATAGGTGTGACATTGTCACTCTTGGTTTCAGTTTGCGTCTTATCAACGACCTGCCAATAACCACCGCCTGCTTTATCAAACCAAGTTATCTCAAAGTTATCTATAGAACCTTCGTAAATCACCGTGTCAATTGCGTTTGTTGGGTCTAAAGAAGTCTGTGCACCGTGGAAAGTGTCGTTTAAGCCACCACCAACGAATACATCCGAACCGTTATACGTCCCAGTATATGTTACTTGATGTGCAGCGTCTGGCGTTCCCGGAGCGCCTGGATAGGTGTCTTGAGCTACATACAAGTCACTAGATTCACCTGCGCCTACTTCGTGTTTACCTCGGTATAGGTCACCATCTACATCCAGCACTCCACCATTGTTGAAGTCATCAATAATAGAATCGCGATCAGTTGAGAACTCAGGTGCTACATAGCTTGTTTCTAATTGTCCGAGCTCTATAGAAACAACGGGGTCGTCTGCTATCGGCGTAACATCAATAGTAAGCTGTTTCACATCAGATGAAACACCATCTTTACTTACGGTAAAATCGATAACGACGTAGTCATTCAACTGGTCACCAGAGCCGTCAGAATTGTATTCGTTAGTCCCAGATTCATTAAGTTCTGGTACGAACCTTAACTCTCCCGAGCGAATCACTGTGGCGTCAATTGTTTGCTCTGCCGTAATGTCTACCCAGCTGTCACCATCTTTGAGTTGTAATACACCATTATCTAATGGTGACTGAAGTGTTACTTGGCTTGCCACATCAGTAACCCCAAAGTCATCCAAGCTCAGGATAATAGCGGTATCTTCATCTCCACTAATCTCTTTGCTCAGCGCATCTGGAGCCACAGCCACTGGCAATACAGTAACATTAATGACATTGCTGACTTCCGCACTAGGTACATCGTAATTCGTATCCGTTTCGGTTGAAGTCACTGTAACGGTAACCGGATAATCCCCAGGCTCTTCGATTAGCACTTGTAAGTTGACGAAGTCAGACCAATCAGAGATATCCGCAGCACCATCAGCGCCAACGACAATGTCTTCTTCACCAACAGTACGGACGATAGAACCTTCTGGTAACCCTTCAAGTATCACCGACAGTTCTTCTGAACCATCGGTATCTTTAGACGCCCCAATGACAAGATCACTTAAGTTAATAAACGTATCTTCATAGCCGTAATTATCAACTTCAGTAAGTTCAATATTATCCAGCAACGCGCCATAGGTATCGCTCTGAGATGATTGGAATACCAGTTTGTAATCACCATCTTCAGGAACTTCAAAGGTAACCGTCTCTGTCGACCATTCTCGGACTTGGTTTTCATAATCGTAGACAGTAGTTTCATTCCCTTCGGAATCGACGAGCAATAACGTGACTGGAGAAGAGCCGACTCTTCGTGCAGCAATATCAAATGAAATAGTGTAGAAAGAGCCACCCTGCCCAGTAAATTCAGTTGATAAAGTGGTATCGTTTCTGCCGCCTTCGATCTCAAACAGCTTATTTTGTCGGTCGTCGGCATCTCTACCTAAATAGACACCTTCTCTACCTACTTCTACACGTGAACTCGCATTTTCTGTGCCCCAATCACCAACTGCACCATCAGTTAACTCATCTTCAGATACATTGCCGCGCCACGAGCGTCTTCCCAAATCGATATGCTCAAAGTCATTTGACGAAATTACCGTAGGATCTGAAATTGATAGGGATGGCATGTCCGCAACAGGTGTCACTTCTACATTTACAACCTGAGCAGTCTCAACTTCTGAACCATCTGAATCAAGGCCTTGGACGATAAGTCCGAAATCTTCATCGCTATCTTCTGGTGGTTGAACTTCTAATTTGTCGCCGTTGCTGAACGAAATAGTAGCTTCACCTTGAGAAACTGGGACTTCTGCACCGTTAAGGAATAATTTAGCTCCAGAAGGGATTGAAGCGACGAGCAACTGGCTCACAGACGAGCTATCAGGAAGCTCAACAGAAACCTCAATCTTGCTATCTTCTGCACCAACAGAGGACTCTGTCACGATGATGTCGTCAACACCATTTACATTGATAGTTGAAGTCGCGGTGTTAGATGGAAGCCCATTCCCATCAACAACACTCACCTCGATTTCTCTAGGCTGCTCTGATGGACTATCACTGTTGTTACTAAACGTCACCGAGTTAAGGAAAGCTTCAAAACCTGATGCTGATACTTCACTTTCGGTTTGATGCGTAATCACTAACGTAATGGAACCGCTGTCTTCAGTTACTTGAACATCAAAACCGAGTGTATTATCCCAAGAAAGACTATCTGCTTCCTGTTTGTTGGTAAGCGATATGGTCAGCGAAGAAATTGAGTCTTTATCATCAAAGATATCAGCATTCGCAGCTGCAATAGAGACACCGGCATCACCTTCTTCATAGTGAGTTTCAAAACTATCACTCGTATCAACTTTACTTAGCTTGATCACTAAATCATTGAAGTCATTGTCATCCTGTGCAATACCTCTTTGATCGTCGAAGCCAATAATGGTGTCGCCGTGTTCGTCAGCTGAAATACGAATCTGACCTTCTTCATCATGGCTGGTAAACACTTCGACGTTTTTAACAACCGAGTCAACAACTAGTTTACCGTCTGAGTTAACCTCCAGTTTGCTTGAGCCACTGATAAGCGATGCGCCATTAGGGATCAAGAAATACCCTACATTATCCAATGAGTTGATTGTGCCCAGATTCGGCTCTGACACGTCGTGCGAGTTTTCTAGCAACACATGAAGCTCTTGGGTTTGAGACGCTTCATCCCACACATAGTAGCCAAACACATTGTCGTAACCTGCGCTTTCGCTAACAAACTCAAACTGATACTCACTTCCATCAAGATCGATGGTCGGCTTCTCGTTATCAACAATGGTTGCAACACCAGTAACCATTGCCGTTTGATGAGCAGTAGAAGCTGAAAGTGTAAAGCGTTCACCATCATCCATAACTGAGTCATCGCTTGTTACTACGTGAACCTCAAAGGAAGTAACCTGTGGCGGTAGTTCAACGTCAAACTGGCCGTTAACCACAGGCAATGTTTCCGCCACGCCATCAATTACGACCTGAACAGTAGCGGAATTAAAGTCTTCTGGTGAAGTCGCTGAATGCTCAGCCAAAGATAGATTAACTATCGTAGACGACAAACTTGGGTTCGAAATTTGAACGTCAAACACGGCAACTTGGCCTTCTTCAACTCTAATATCCTCAATCGCCTCAACCAACGGTCTGTCGTCATCAGCGCGTTCAGGCCCGTTACCATCAGGGTCGATGCTACCATCATCTTTAACAATAGCCGTACCTGTATCTTGTCCCTGAACACCAACGACACCAGTAGCCACAATCGAGAAATCTTCGACGCCTTCATAAATAGGCGCTCCGCTATCGTCTACTGTCTCTACAACAACTCGTAGTTCTGTAATGCCAGCAGGAATGACGACATCCCCATTATTCTCTATCGGTAACTTGGTCCAACTGCCATTAAGGAAGTGCTGTACCTCAGTATTACCCAAATCTTGTGCATCAGTGGAACCATGAACTACCGTAACATTGATAGTGACAGGTACTTCTGTGTCTTTGGATAAAGTCACGTCGAAGACTGCACTACTACCTTCACTAACATCTGAGGAGTTTTGAACTTCAATAGTTGGAATATCTATATTCTCTATAGAGCCAGACTTACTATGCCCATCAACTACAATGGTGAACGTCTCGGTATTTTCGTAAATACCATCCTCCACAGTTGGGATTAATACCGTAAAGTCCGATACTCCAACTGGAACAACTACCTCTTTAGTTGATTCGTCGTATTTCACACCATTGGTGAACACGATTTGAGAAAGGTCTACATCCTGTTCGCCAGCAGAATCAATCAGGCTAGAACCAAGCTCCAAAGGATATCTAGTTTCAACTAATGCTCCGCCATCTAGAGAAACTTTATAGGCCAGAGATTCACCTTCTTGAACACTGTTGGACAGCAATTCAATTCCACTTACATCAGGAGAGGTTGGTAGAGGGTTTACAATCACATCAACTGACGCTTCACTGAAACCACCTTTATCATCGGTAATTTGGTAGCTAAACTCTGTGGTACCAACAAACGAATCGTCCAAATCGAAATACACTATCCCGTCTTCGATATAAGCTTCGCCGTTTTGTTCGCCATATACGAAAGTGATACGCAACGAATCTCCATCTGCATCCGTATCGTTAGCTAGCAGTTCATCAACAGGTATAGCAAGTACGCCACCTTGATTAACCGCGTAAGCGCCTTCTTCATTAGATGCTTCGAAGCCTGTTAGGAAATAATCTGATGAATCGTTTCCTCTTGCAGGAACATTATCAAATTCAATCGCTTCAAATACGATACTGTCGAAAGCCGTACCGTCTAAGTCGATATCGTAACTACCTTTATTACTTCCTTGATTAGCAACAAATGAACCGCTGGATACAGGGACACCATCCAAATACGCAACCCACATACCTTGTTCATCATTACCTGAACCACCTTCGTTTAGGAAAAGGTTGGAGACTTCGAACGAAAACTTAGTCGCGGGCTTATCTAGTTGTATCTCGAATTTTTCTGATTCACCATCTTCACGGTTGTACTGAATTTGAGCAGCAACACCACCGTTTTCATGACCACTCACGCCGCGCTTAACGCCTTGCTCCGTGATATCTCTGGATTCATCCTGGTAACTAGCACTAATAGATGCACCATCAGTATCCCAAGAGCCATTGTTAAATGAACCTAAGCTTACTTGGAAACCAACAGGATCATCGACTGCCACTGGAGCTTGGTTTTGCTCATCAATCGTGACGGTCGATTCTTCGCTCACGTTACCGTCGGCATCAATAGCACGGTAGTCGAAAGAGTCGTTATTATCAGTTTCCAAATAACGTAGTTCCCAGTTGCCTTTACCAACGGTTGAGACATCTACTCGAGTGATTTCAGCACCATCTGGCAACTCGAAGTCGTCTGAAGGGATAACAATTTCGTGTAACAGATTGGCATCACCAGGACTTTCTTTTTGGTATTCAAATGTCTCGCTACCACCTTCGAAGAACACCGTAATTTGGACACTAGACTCAAATCCGTTGTTCGTGCCTTCGTAGAAAAAAGCACCCAAACCGTCTAGGCCTAAAGTGACAGAATCAGCTGGACGACTTGAAAACTCGATCGACAGCGTCTCATCACTATTTATTCCCTTATTGTTTTGGACCCCAATACCATGCCCTACATGACCTTCATTTTCATCTCCACGGTATTGCACAAGTCTACCATCAGGGCTTGATATCGTGACAATGTCACCGTTATCTAGCTCCAACTCGCGAGTATGGCTATCTACTTTCTCACCCCAGTTATAGAAGTCAGTCTGACTTGGGTTTTGATCTTCCTCACCAAGTGGAGAGACCTCCACTTGGCTATTTAGTCCTAAAGAGAAGCCCTCAGAGTTGGAGTCCGCTTGATATTCGATGAAGTTCGGATCAAACACTGTGTACTGAGTATCATCATCACCTTCGCTATACAAATCAGCGGCTGTAATAGCTACGCCTTTGTAAAACAACGTACCAGATTCAGGTAGCTCAGTGATGACTACACCGACTTGTGCTCCAGTCGCATCATCTTCATTGTCTGAAATATGATCTAGGCTTTCATCCGCACTATCGAAGATAACTTGCGTGCGCCCATTGCCAGCAACACCAACCGTAAAGTCTTCTGATTCGGGCGGGTTATCATGTCTGTCATCAATCACTACCGATTGTTTGGCACTTGAAACATCAATCGCCTCAAATACATTCTCATCTGTTTCAGGAGCTGTAACGGATACAACAGACACTTCAAAAGATTCATTTTCTTCGTACACATCATTATTGATGGTATCTATAGTGAACGTGGCAGTTACACCATCAGCCCCAACCGTAGCGGTGTGAACTTCAGTAATGTCTTCATCATCTGCATTCGTATACGTGTATGCTAACGTAACCACACTACCTTCAGGAGCAAACTGATCTAGCGTCACTTCAAATTGATCTGTTGTTTCACCTTCTAGCACTATCGAAGGTCCAGACAGCGATACCGTGACTACGTCCGCCACGTCTTCATCGTCGATCTTCACTTTGACTTTGTCTGCACCTTCCAGCGCATCCACCGCTTCAAAGCTGTTATTCACATCATCAACATCGGTAATTTCAACTTTAAGCTTCTCGGTACCTTCGTTGAGGTAGTCATCCACAGTCTGCACGGTAAACTGCGCTTCACCTGTAGAATTGATGGTGATGCTGTCTGGTAATGCTTCAGTATCGTCACCACGCGAGGCTTTACCTTTCCAATCGAGCGCTACGTCGATAGAAGTATCACTTGGTAAGTCAGTCAGTGGGTTTCCGTCGGCATCAACTAGTGTCACGGTGTAAGTCAGCTCACCGCCTTCATCAACGCGTGACTCATCCACGGTAATTTGTGCGTAGACGGTGTCTTCTTCACCTTGAACGGTTTCATCCACAATTTGGCTTGATGCAGAATCGCTACCAGATAACGCATCAACCGCTTCGAAGCTGCTGTTATTGTCCGCAACTTCACCCAGCGTGACGCTAAGCTCTTCACTGCCTTCGTTTAAGAAGTCATCGGTAGTTTGAACCACGAAACTTGCCGTACCGCTGCTGCCGACGAGCACTGAGCTCGGTAACGGATTGGTGTCGTCACCTAAAGAAGCCGCACCACTCCAGTTGAGTTCGACTTCCACTGACGCGTTGTTTGGTAAATCCGTCAGCGCATTACCCGCTGCATCAACCAACGTGACGGTGTACGTCAGTGCACCGCCTTCTTCAATGCTGGCTTCATCCACCGAGATTTGGGCGTAAACAGTATCTTCTGTGCCCTGCGTATCTTCATCGTCGATCTTCACTTTGACTTTGTCTGCACCATCCAGTGCATCCACCGCTTCAAAGCTGTTATTCACATCATCAACATCGGTAATTTCAACTTTAAGCTTCTCGGTACCTTCGTTGAGGTAATCATCGACAGTCTGCACAGTAAACTGCGCTTCACCTGTAGAATTGATGGTGATGCTGTCTGGTAATGCTTCAGTATCGTCACCACGCGACGCTTTGCCTTTCCAATCAAGCGCTACGTCAATAGAAGTATCACTTGGTAAGTCAGTCAGTGGATTTCCGTCGGCATCGACTAGTGTCACCGTGTAAGTCAACTCACCGCCTTCATCAATGCGTGACTCATCCACGGTAATTTGTGCGTAGACGGTGTCTTCTTCACCTTGAACGGCTTCATCAATAATTTGGCTCGATGCAGAGTCGCTACCAGATAACGCATCAACCGCTTCGAAGCTGCTGTTATTGTCCGCTACTTCACCCAACGTGACGCTAAGATCTTCACTACCTTCGTTTAAGAAGTCATCGGTAGTTTGAACGACGAAGCTTGCTGTACCACTGCTGCCGACGAGCACTGAGGTCGGTAACGGGTTGGTGTCATTACCTAAAGACGCCGCACCACTCCAGTTGAGTTCAACTTCCACAGACGTGTTGTTTGGTAAATCCGTCAGCGCATTGCCCGCTGCATCAACCAGAGTGACGGTGTAAGTCAGTGCACCGCCTTCTTCAATGCTGGCTTCATCCACGGAGATTTGGGCGTAGACAGTATCTTCTGTGCCCTGCGTATCTTCATCGTCGATCTTCACTTTGACTTTGTCTGCACCATCCAGTGCATCCACCGCTTCAAAGCTGTTATTCACATCATCAACATCGGTAATTTCGACTTTAAGCTTCTCGGTACCTTCGTTGAGGTAATCATCGACAGTCTGCACAGTAAACTGCGCTTCACCTGTAGCGTCGATGGTGATGCTGTCTGGTAATGCTTCAGTATCGTCACCACGCGAGGCCTTGCCTTTCCAATCGAGCGCTACGTCGATAGAGGTGTCATTTGGTAAGTCAGTCAGTCGATTTCCGTCGGCATCAACAAGTGTCACGGTGTAAGTCAGTTCACCGCCCTCATCAATGCGTGACTCATCCACGGTAATTTGTGCGTAGACGGTGTCTTCTTCACCTTGAACGGCTTCATCCACAATTTGGCTTGATGCAGAATCGCTACCAGATAACGCATCGACCGCTTCGAAGCTGCTGTTATTGTCCGCTATTTCACCTAAAGCAACGCTAAGCTCTTCACTGCCTTCGTTTAAGAAGTCATCGGTGGTTTGAACCACAAAACTTGCCGTACCACTGCTACCCACGAGCACTGAGTTCGGTAACGGATTGGTGTCGTCACCTAAAGACGCAGCACCACTCCAGTTGAGTTCGACTTCCACAGACGTGTTGTTTGGTAAATCCGTCAGCGCATTGCCCGCTGCATCAACCAGCGTGACGGTGTAAGTCAGTGCACCGCCTTCTTCAATGCTGGCTTCATCCACCGAAATTTGGGCGTAGACAGTGTCTTCTGTGCCCTGCGTATCTTCATCGTCGATCTTCACTTTGACTTTGTCTGCACCATCCAGTGCATCCACCGCTTCAAAGCTGTTATTCACATCATCAACATCGGTAATTTCGACTTTGAGCTTCTCGGTACCTTCGTTGAGGTAATCATCGACAGTCTGCACAGTAAACTGCGCTTCACCTGTAGAATTGATGGTGATGCTGTCTGGTAATGCTTCAGTATCGTCACCACGCGACGCTTTGCCTTTCCAATCGAGCGCTACGTCAATAGAAGTATCACTTGGTAAGTCAGTCAGTGGATTTCCGTCGGCATCGACTAGTGTCACCGTGTAAGTCAATTCACCGCCTTCATCAATACGTGACTCATCCACGGTAATTTGTGCGTAGACGGTGTCTTCTTCACCTTGAACGGCTTCATCCACAATTTGGCTTGATGCAGAATCGCTACCAGATAACGCATCGACCGCTTCGAAGCTGCTGTTATTGTCCGCTACTTCACCTAAAGCAACGCTAAGCTCTTCACTGCCTTCGTTTAAGAAGTCATCAGTGGTTTGAACCACAAAACTTGCCGTACCGCTGCTGCCGACGAGCACTGAGCTCGGTAACGTATTGGTATCGTCACCTAAAGAAGCCGCACCACTCCAGTTGAGTTCAACTTCCACTGAGGTGTTGTTTGGTAAATCCGTCAGCGTATTACCCGCTGCATCAACCAACGTGACGGTGTACGTCAGTGCACCGCCTTCTTCAATGCTGGCTTCATCCACGGAGATTTGGGCGTAGACAGTATCTTCTGTGCCAAGCGTATCTTCATCGTCGATCTTCACTTTGACTTTGTCTGCACCATCCAGTGCATCCACCGCTTCAAAGCTGTTATTCACATCATCAACATCGGTAATTTCGACTTTAAGCTTCTCGGTACCTTCGTTGAGGTAATCATCGACAGTCTGCACAGTAAACTGCGCTTCACCTGTAGAATTGATGGTGATGCTGTCTGGTAATGTTTCAGTATCGTCACCACGCGACGCTTTGCCTTTCCAATCAAGCGCTACGTCGATAGAAGTATCACTTGGTAAGTCAGTCAGTGGGTTTCCGTCGGCATCGACTAGTGTCACGGTGTAAGTCAGCTCACCACCTTCATCAATACGTGACTCATCCACGGTAATTTGTGCGTAGACGGTGTCTTCTTCACCTTGAACGGCTTCATCCACAATTTGGCTTGATGCAGAATCGCTACCAGATAACGCATCGACCGTTTCGAAGCTGCTGTTATTATCTGCTACTTCACCCAATGACACGCTAAGCTCTTCACTGCCTTCATTTAAGAAGTCATCGGTAGTTTGAGCGACGAAGCTTGCTGTACCGCTGCTGCCGACGAGCACTGAGGTCGGTAACGGATTGGTGTCGTCACCTAAAGACGCAGCGCCACTCCAGTTGAGTTCAACTTCCACAGACGTGTTGTTTGGTAAATCCGTCAGCGCATTGCCCGCTGCATCAACCAGCGTGACGGTGTAAGTCAGTGCACCGCCTTCTTCAATGCTGGCTTCATCCACCGAAATTTGGGCGTAGACAGTGTCTTCTGTGCCCTGCGTATCTTCATCGTCGATCTTCACTTTGACTTTGTCTGCACCATCCAGTGCATCCACCGCTTCAAAGCTGTTATTCACATCATCAACATCGGTAATTTCGACTTTGAGCTTCTCGGTACCTTCGTTGAGGTAATCATCGACAGTCTGCACAGTAAACTGCGCTTCACCTGTAGAATTGATGGTGATGCTGTCTGGTAATGCTTCAGTATCGTCACCACGCGACGCTTTGCCTTTCCAATCGAGCGCTACGTCAATAGAAGTATCACTTGGTAAGTCAGTCAGTGGATTTCCGTCGGCATCGACTAGTGTCACCGTGTAAGTCAATTCACCGCCTTCATCAATACGTGACTCATCCACGGTAATTTGTGCGTAGACGGTGTCTTCTTCACCTTGAACGGCTTCATCCACAATTTGGCTTGATGCAGAATCGCTACCAGATAAACGCATCGACCGCTTCGAAGCTGCTGTTATTGTCCGCTACTTCACCTAAAGCAACGCTAAGCTCTTCACTGCCTTCGTTTAAGAAGTCATCAGTGGTTTGAACCACAAAACTTGCCGTACCGCTGCTGCCGACGAGCACTGAGCTCGGTAACGTATTGGTATCGTCACCTAAAGAAGCCGCACCACTCCAGTTGAGTTCAACTTCCACTGAGGTGTTGTTTGGTAAATCCGTCAGCGTATTACCCGCTGCATCAACCAACGTGACGGTGTACGTCAGTGCACCGCCTTCTTCAATGCTGGCTTCATCCACGGAGATTTGGGCGTAGACAGTATCTTCTGTGCCAAGCGTATCTTCATCGTCGATCTTCACTTTGACTTTGTCTGCACCATCCAGTGCATCCACCGCTTCAAAGCTGTTTTCACATCATCAACATCGTAATTTCGACTTTAAGCTTCTCGGTACCTTCGTTGAGGTAATCATCGACAGTCTGCACAGTAAACTGCGCTTCACCTGTAGAATTGATGGTGATGCTGTCTGGTAATGTTTCAGTATCGTCACCACGCGACGCTTTGCCTTTCCAATCAAGCGCTACGTCGATAGAAGTATCACTTGGTAAGTCCGTCAGTGGGTTTCCGTCGGCATCGACTAGTGTCACGGTGTAAGTCAGCTCACCACCTTCATCAATACGTGACTCATCCACGGTAATTTGTGCGTAGACGGTGTCTTCTTCACCTTGAACGGCTTCATCCACAATTTGGCTTGATGCAGAATCGCTACCAGATAACGCATCGACCGTTTCGAAGCTGCTGTTATTATCTGCTACTTCACCCAATGACACGCTAAGCTCTTCACTGCCTTCATTTAAGAAGTCATCGGTAGTTTGAGCGACGAAGCTTGCTGTACCGCTGCTGCCGACGAGCACTGAGGTCGGTAACGGATTGGTGTCGTCACCTAAAGACGCAGCGCCACTCCAGTTGAGTTCAACTTCCACAGACGTGTTGTTTGGTAAATCCGTCAGCGCATTGCCCGCTGCATCAACCAGAGTGACGGTGTACGTCAGTGCACCGCCTTCTTCGATGCTGGATTCATCCACCGAGATTTGTGCGTAGACAGTATCTTCTTCACCTTGAACGGCTTCATCAACAATTTGGCTCGATGCAGAGTCACTGCCAGATAACGCATCGACCGCTTCGAAGCTGCTGTTATTATCCGCTACTTCACCCAATGACACGCTAAGCTCTTCACTGCCTTCATTTAAGAAGTCATCGGTAGTTTGAACGACGAAACTTGCCGTACCGCTGCTGCCCACGAGCACTGAGTTTGGTAACGTAGTGGTGTCATCACCTAAAGACGCAGCGCCACTCCAGTTGAGTTCAACTTCCACTGACGTGTTGTTTGGTAAATCAGTCAGCGCATTACCCTCCGCATCAACCAGCGTGACGGTGTACGTCAGTGCACCGCCTTCTTCGATGCTGGATTCATCCACCGAGATTTGTGCGTAGACAGTATCTTCTTCACCTTGAACGGCTTCATCAACAATTTGGCTCGATGCAGAGTCACTGCCAGATAACGCATCGACCGCTTCAAAGCTGCTGTTATTGTCCGCTACTTCACCTAAAGCAATGCTAAGCTCTTCACTGCCTTCATTTAAGAAGTCATCGGTGGTTTGCACCACAAAACTTGCGGTACCACTGCTACCCACGAGCACTGAGTTCGGTAACGAATTGGTATCGTCACCTAAAGACGCAGCGCCGCTCCAGTTGAGTTCGACTTCCACAGACGTGTTGTTTGGTAAATCACTCAGCGCATTACCCGCTGCATCAACCAGCGTGACGGTGTACGTCAGTGCACCGCCTTCTTCAATGCTGGCTTCATCCACCGAGATTTGGGCGTAGACGGTGTCTTCGGCCGCAGGCTCCGACTCATCAACAATAGTATTTGCCCCTGTTGCTTCACTATTCTCAAGGTACTCACTAGGGCTTGTGACGGATAAGGAAATACTTTCAGAGTTTTCGAGCAACTTATCATCTATGACCTGAACATAGATGCTTAGCTGTGTCTCTCCCGATACTATTTCGAGATCGCTATCTGTGATAGGTCTATAACCACCATTGCCATCTTCGACAAAGAGGCCATCAAGGTAGTCGACACCTTTTGTAGCAGTATCGCTATCGGAGCCAAGCGTTAGTTCAAGCGCTACATTTTCAGTAACTGCTTGATCTAAGTTGATTGTAAAACCAAGGTAAGCGTTATCGGCTTCAACAACAGGATCTTGCGGGACTACGGTAAGTTCAGCGACAGGTAATACATCAACATTGACAGTTACCGTATCAAATCCACCGTTACCGTCACTTACCTGAATATCAAATTGATCTGAGCCATTGTATTCTTCGTTCGGCGTGTATTCCCAATTCCCCGCTCCATCTAATAAGACAGTACCATTTAGAGGTTGTGTTGAGATCGCGTAAGTCAGTTCATCTCCATCAACATCCTCTGCTTGGACTTTTCCACTAACTGAAGAATCTTCCTTCGTGGTCACCGACTCTTCTTCGCCAGTAGGTATACTATTCTCATCGACTAAGACAGGGGCGTCATTAACAGGGTTAACGGTAATTTGGATGGTTATGGTATCGGTAAATCCCGTACCGTCGCTTACTTGAGCAGTAAAGCTATCGGAACCATTGTAATTGGCATCAGGTGTGTAAACCCATGAACCATCGGGGTCAAGAGTTAGTACACCGTTCTCTGGGCCTTCCAAAGCACTAAATATTAAAGAGTCATTATTGGAGTCAGTAGCAAGGAGTTGCCCTGTTAAAGGAATATCTTCGTCCGTATCGATTCCAAGTTCGCTGCCGAGTTCATTGGTCGCTGCATCCACAAAGACCGGGGAATATTGTTGGTACTGCTCCAGTAGGGTTAAACTTTGAGTTTGCGATAAGCCAAGTCTTTCTAGTCCTTGGGTCGCGAAATCAGTTTCGGCTATGGTTTCGGTGCCATCTCTAGCAACACTAGCAGAGTCGGTAAGACTTGAGCCAGACGAAGTACCTGCGGCAGTTGCAAATTCATCTCCAAGCTGAGTCGGGTCTTCCCCTTGCTCTAACGCCGCAAGAATATCGTCGACTTCATCAGTGATGTCTTGAGGAATACCATTATCATCAGCAAGCTGAACGGTTATATCTGGTTGAGTGTCCGCGTCGAATGTTCCATCCGCATTTAGCAGCACCTCACCAGGCTGAAGTGCCTGACCTTCCTCTAGTACTTTCAGGTTACCATTTACATCAATAACCATTACTTGTCCTGCTGCTAAGTTGCCTGCAGCGATAAGAGCACCAAATCCCATATGAGCCTCTAACCTATGTGAACTGCCACTAAAGAACTATGTCAATTTCTTGGCAATTCATTAATTATCATTAATCCTAGTGATAACTTATCATTTTCGAATGTCAAACAGAAGAAATCTGTAACCTGACAGCAACAAATTCACTCCACTAAATGACACTGATCACAACTATTCCATGAAGCAAGATCACGTAATTCTGATGTATTTTCATCCAAAGTATTAAATTTGCTCTAAATGAACTCAATAAACAACACAGAATTCCGTTAACGATTGCGTTACAAATTCTGGTACAAACTAATTAGTGTTTTTATTTTTCTGTGTTACTTTATTGACGATTTCGATACCTTCATCTCAATAATGAGACAAGCAATCTCGTAGTATCACCCTCTAAAGAATTTGTCCAAGGAGAGACAGAGTGAACTGGAATAGACTGAAAACACTAAGCTGCCTTGTAGCTTTGAGTTTTCCTGCTCACAGCCAAACCCTAGAACAAGCTGTAGCGCACACGTTAAAAACAAACCCTGAAATCAAAGCATCTTTTAATGAGTTTGTAAGTAAATCCTACTTAGCAGATGCATCAGGTGGCGCATACTTACCAAGTATAGACTTAGACGCAGGAATTGGTTATGAAGCGGTCGACCTCGCTTCCGGTACCGAAAATGAGCTCACTCGTAAAGAAGCAACTATCACTCTGACTCAACTTCTTTGGGATGGCTCTGCAACGCTAAACGATATGGATCGTACGTCGGCAGACGCTGAATCAGTTCGCTTTCAATTGCTATCAGACGCTCAAGATATTGCACTGGAAGTCACCAAGATTTATCTAGACGCCACTAAAGCGTATGAAGTCTTAGCACTTTCCGAGAGTAACCTCGCGATACACAAAGAGATATACAAAGACATCAAAAGGCGAGTAGATTCAGGTATTGGTTCAACCGCGGATATGTCTCAAGTTGAAGCGCGTATCGCTAAAGCACACGGTAACCTTCTCGCTGCGCAGAACAACCTTTACGATGTTCACACTCAGTTCAAAAGAATTGTTGGCCAGTCTCCTCAAGGGTTAATCTTCCCACGAGCTGATCAAAACATGATTCCATTCACCGTGGATGATGCTCTTAACCAAGCATTCAGCCACCACCCTGTAATCAAAATCGCGCAAGCAGATGTCGATTCAGCTAAGTTCCAATATAAACAATCAAAAGGGGTCAACTACCCTACTTTCTCTATTGAGGCAGCTCAGACGTGGCGTGATGATGCTGGAGGCATCGAAGGTGGCAGTGATGAAACCACAGCGATGCTTCGTATGAGATATAACCTCTATAACGGCGGTTCAGACTCAGATCGTGCGGAAAGTTTTGCATACCAACTTAACAAAGCAAAAGACCTGAGAGACAGAACTTACCGTACGGTTGAAGAAGGACTGAGATTATCTTGGAGCGCTTTGGACCTAACCGTTCAACAAAAAGAGTTTTTGGCTGACCACGTAGACTCGGCATCAGACACGGTTATCGCATATGAAAAGCAATACAAACTAGGTAAACGAACTCTACTCGATCTACTCAACACCGAAAATGAACTGTTCGAAGCTCGTAAAGGCTATTTAGATGCCAAATATTCTGAACAGTACGCTAAGTATCGTGTGATGAATGCGACAGGTAGTTTGTTAGAGTCGCTGCGCGTCGATACGCCAGAAGAATGGAACAAAGAGGTGGAGTACTAAAATGAAAACAGCGATTTTACCTCTAACTATTTTATTGCTAGCCAGTAATGTGGCCTCTGCCGAGAGTGACACTTCAATTGATGAGTTTGAATACCTCGAGACTCCTGTCGCAGAGCAAATAGACGACCTTATTGATGATGATCGTGATGGCGTTATCAATGCACGAGATTTGTGTCCAGAAACACCACTGAAAGCTGAGATAGATAACGACGGCTGTGCAACCTACGTGAAAACTGAGCAGACAATGCAATTGCACATCTTGTTCGCTAACGACTCATCGAATATCAATCCTGCATTTCTGAGTCAAATTCGCTCAATGGCAAAATTCCTTAAAGATTACCCATCGACTTCAATTGAACTCCAAGGCTACGCAAGTAAAGTTGGTAATCATAAGTACAACCAAAAGCTGTCTGAAAAGCGCGCGCAAGAAGTTCAGTCGGCACTTATCAACAATGGTATCAGTCATTCTCGAATCCAAATTCTTGGATTTGGTGACACCAACCTTGAAGAACTTGGCGACGACGAAGTTAGCCATGCGATGAACCGGAAAGTTGTTGCAACAGTGGTTGGACACAAAGGCTCCGTCAAAGAAGAATGGACCATATTCAATAAGATCGAAAAATAAAGGTCTTAACTTTTCTTAAGGGCGCTTAGCGCCCTTTTTTATTGATTATTGAGTGTGATACATCGTTTAAAATGCTACTCTTACAGCGTCTAACTTACAGAGAATAATGCTATGAGCAAATTAACTTCAGACATCCAAAAGAACTTGGAATTGTTTGTTGCCGAAACTAAGGAAACTAAGCTTGTTTGGGGTCTTCGTAACGAAGAAGGATGGCTTGCTGTTGATTCTACTGAGTTTGAGCAAAGCGAAGTAATGCCGTTTTGGTCAGCGAAAGAAGATGCGGTAACTCACAATGTAGAAGAGTGGGCTGACTTTGAAGTGCTAGAAATTCCGCTGGATATTTTTGTAGAAGATTGGCTGCTAACTCTTGCAGAGGACGGTGTTCTTGTTGGTACGAACTGGAACGAGACGTTGGAAGGTAAAGAAGTAGAGCCTTCAGATCTTGCAAAAATGTACCTAAGCTAATTTCATAGCTCATACCTTTCTAAACGCCGCTATTTCAGCGGCGTTTCTCTATCTTCTACCTCATTGAATCAGCACTAATTTGTTCATAGTTTCAGCGGTTATGAGTCAACTCACAAAACTTGCTTGTGAGTTCATTTGAACCAAGCTCATTGTTAGTTTTATAGATATAGTGTCTTGTGTTCTTAGATTTATTCAGAGCTTTCAGTATGTTATCGCATTTTAAAATTGCTATTGCCTCATTCACATTGCTGTCATCATTTTCCGTCACAGCGGCAGAGAGTGGTAACTGGGAATCGATTTATACTAATAAGCTAAAAAATAACGATGAATCTGGTGCGCTGCAGATGTTGCAGTCAAGATATGCTTCACTACCACCAAGTGCTGAAAAGCTCTATGTGAGTTCCAAGATTCATGGTTTCATGACTTTAAGAGGCCAACCGTTTCATGGAAGTGCTAGCATTCGAAACAGTGATTACGCAGAGCAAGAACACACATTTATATCTGCACTTAACGACGAAGAACGGCTTAACTTCGAGCAAGCTCGTTCAAGCTATGAAGAACTGTGGAATGAAGCAAACTTAGCCCATAATCTAGAAGCTAGAACTCTATTCGAATACCATTTATGTCGGTTGCTGAATCGACAAGGTCAATATCACCAAGCTCAATACTATTGCTCGGCATTAAGAGGCAGCTTGGACGATACAAAAGCTCCCCTGTTCCCCAAATATCGAGGCTACCGTATTGTTGGTAATAATCAGGAGTTCCTCGGTGAGTACGCTTCCGCTCTAGACACTTATCAGCAAACACTGTCACTAATGCCTGAATATGTAGACCCTTCAGGCCTATATAATGACATTGGCCTGCTGTTAAAAGAGCTCGGTCGAACGAATGAAGCCAAAACCTATCTTTACCAATCTCTAGATATCCGTGAACAAAAATCAGAGCCACTCAAACAGGCTCAGGTTTACCACAGTTTGGCAGATGTTTACCTCGCTGAAGACAACATCACTAAAGCGATCGATTACTTAGAACAGTCGCTCGCAATTCTTAAAATGCAGGACCACAAGTATGGCCTAACCTATGTCAATCTCGGTTTAGGCAAAGCGCTAGTGCAAGATGGTCAGTTCGACAAAGGACTGCCTTACTTGCTTAGAGCTCTGGAGCTCACCGAAATTCAGAACAATGATAATTTACGTGGTGATATCTACATCGTATTGGCCCTACAATACTTACAACAGCAGCAACTCTCACCCGCGAAAGACTATGCAGAGAAAGCACAGCAATTCGCCATGCAAATAGGCAGTGAACGCCTACGTGCGCGCTCGCTCAGCTTGCTGGCAGACATAGCAGAGCAAAACAAAGATTTTGAGAGCGCATTAGCCTTTTTTCGCCAATACAGCGAAAGTGAAATCGGTATTCGAAACACTGAGAATCAAAAATCGTTCGAAGCGTTACAAATTGAAAAAAACAATTTTCAACAGCAGTTAGCGTACGAACAACTTAAAAATAAAACACTAGAGCAAGAGAATGCACTTTACTCAGCTCGTCAGTACCGCTTAATTTATAATCTGGTGATTTTCTCACTGTTGATCTGCCTCGCTTTACTTTACTTTTCGCAAAAACGAAATAAAGCACGAGCCCGTATCGACAGCTTAACCAACGCTTTTAACCGGGGTGCTGCTATTCGTCATATCAAAAGCCAGCCATCTACACGACACTTCAACAGAAATAATGTTTTGATACTGCTAGATTTAGACAAATTCAAACAAGTGAATGATGAGCATGGCCACCCTACTGGGGACTTAGCCCTTAGAAGAATTTCCAAGGCGATTGCCGAGCAACTAGAAGACAGAGATGCACTAGGCAGACTTGGTGGTGAGGAGTTTATTGTTTACCTACACAATGTAGAAGATATTGATGTTCGAAGTCGGGTCGAACAAATACATAAAAGCATCTCGGATTGTGTATTTGAAACATCAACAGAGGAGTCACTGAGCATCACAGCAAGCATGAGTTTTATTGCAACCCCTCGCTCGCTCAGCGACTTCGATGAACTTTATGCCATATTGGATCAAGCCTTATATCAAGCAAAGGCTAACGGACGAAACTGTATTGTCGATGCTTACAAAGATCCAATTACATTGTCTATGGCTGTGACTTCTTAATGTAATCAACCATCACTGCTTCACGGTTATTTAGATAATCCTCTAAACCCGCTCGGCGTAGATCACATGAAGGGCAATCACCACAGCCATCACCGATCAGTCCGTTATAACACGTCAGCGTTTTCTCACGCACTAGGTCTAGTGCACCGTAATGATCCGCCATCGCCCATGTTTCCGCCTTGTTTAACCACATTAATGGAGTAGCGATGGTAAGGTCTCTGTCCATGCCTTGGACCAAAGCGTTATTCATTGCTTTAACAAACTCATCTCGGCAATCAGGATAGCCAGAAAAATCTGTCTCACACACACCCGTTATAACCGAGTTTGCACCAATCTGATAAGCATAGATACCAGCTAACGTGAGAAATAGAATATTTCTTCCCGGTACAAATGAGTTCGGTAACCCGTTGTCTTGAAGTTCATGAGACACAGGAATATCGTCTCGTGTTAACGAGCTTATAGCCAACTCATTAAGTAAAGTAACATCCATGACTTTATGTGCGGCTACACCAAGCTCTTTCGCTAGGCTTTCTGCCACTTCAATTTCTAATCGATGCCTTTGACCGTAATCAAAAGTAATCGCATGAACTTCATCAAACTCTTTGAGAGCTTTAACCAGACAGGTAGTCGAATCTTGACCACCACTAAATACTACAACCGCTTTTTTCATCTTAATCTACCTAGGCAATGCTCAAGTATTTGTGGGTTTGGATGGAGAGACGCCAGTTTCGCTCGATACAAGTGTCGATGCACAATTGCGTTGCTCGTGATTTTTGGCTGATTGGTTGCAAAGCGATAATAGTGCTTTCGCCCACGTTTGCTTTGTCTAACAGCGCATCTAGATGGTCGATGTCTTTTTGAGTCGCAACAGGGTGCTTAATTTCGTTTGCACGAATCATTGCACTATCTAGCACTGGGAGCTTACCTTTCATGGCCACTTTTGGTGACACCGTAACCCATGTTGCGTCAGACGTACGCACTTCTGACGTACCGCTCGTTTCGATCTGACACTGACAACCGATAGCTTCAAAGGCAGCAGAAAGTGGTTTCAAGTCGTAAATACAGGGTTCGCCACCAGTAATCACGATGTGCTTCGCATTAAAACCTGATTTTCGGTACTGTTCTACGATCTCGTCTGCAGTGACCGAACACCACGTAGGGCTGTCTTCAGTTTTTACTAAGATTTCATTTAATGGTCGCTCTTGTTCAGGCTCCGCTTCCCATGTCTGCTTAGTATCACACCAAGCACATCCCACAGGGCATTCTTGTAGACGAACAAACACCGAAGGAACGCCGGTAAATACACCTTCCCCCTGAATGGTTTCGAACATTTCATTAATCTTGTACAACTTTGTAAAACCTGAGCTTTTAAATTAGGAACGAGACCTTAAATGACAAGTCGCTCAAGGTCAAATCAAAACCCTCTCCAAAAGTGTCTAAAGCTACCTAACAACTAGCATTAGCCGATAAATTTCAATAAGCTAATTTCTCTTCAACAATTGTTTAGGTAAGTCATGTACAAACTCATTGCATTAGATATGGATGGCACGCTTCTCAACAGTGAAAAGCAAATTTCTCCACGTACCCAAGCAGCGATTGCCGCTGCAAGAGAAGCGGGTGTAAAGGTGGTGCTCGCATCTGGAAGGCCACTTAAGGGAATGCAAAGTAAGCTCGATCAACTCGACATTGCGGGCAGCGATGAGTTTGTCGTTTATTGCAATGGCGCTTTAGTGAAAGACTTAGGTACACAACAAGTAATTCATAATGAGATTATTGATGGGAAAGCCGCCAAGGAAGTTGCTCGTCTCGCTCAACAATTTGGATTGTTTACTCATGCCTTTAGCACTGAACATGGGCTAATTAGCCCTCGCAACAATGAATACACCCACCTCGAGGTTTCATTTAATCAGCTTGAGCTAACCGAGTTAGACTTTGAATCGCTCGAAGACAATCATCCTATTATAAAATCGATGATCGTCGGTGAACCAAGTAAACTAAACCAAGCTGTAACAAAGATACCTCAAGAGATTAAGTCTCGATTTACTGTGGTGCAAAGTGCCCCATTTTTTCTAGAGTTTCTGAGTCTAAATGCCAATAAAGGCATTGCCGTCGAAGCAATCGCCAATCACTTAGGCATAAAAGCCCACGAAGTCATTTGCGTTGGCGACGCTGAAAATGATAACCACATGATTGAGTTTGCAGGCCTTGGTGTCGCCATGGAAAATGCAATGGAAGAAACCAAACAACTAGCCAATTACATCACCTCAACTAATGATGAAGACGGCGTAGCGAAGGTGATTGAGAAGTTCATACTCTCTGAACAGTAATACTTGAAATAATTAGGGGTAGTATCCCTACCCCTTTACCGCTTCCAATCAAAGAAAGCATTCACAGTACAAGCGATAATTGTCCGCGTTGTTCAGTGCCTTGTCCGGGTGACGAGCTGCTAGCCAAAAACAAGAGTTAGGTCCGTACATCATGTGTCCACTGACCGTCACGTCTTCCGTTTCTATCATATTGTGCGTGGCCTCGTGTACGACCACGCCAGCATACGAAATAATTGAATCATTTTCTGTTGGAAGTTGCGCAGCATTCTGTTTGATTTTTCTTCTGATCTCTTTCGATGCTCTATCGAATTCTTGCTGTAACACATCAACCTCCGCTGAAGATTTCCCCTTAATATCTTTAAAGAACTGACTTTGGACTTCAGCACGCTCGTCTTTTAAAGCCATATGTGTACCTAGCACTCTGTCGTAAAAAGCTTGGTCATGCACTGTTTGGTTTGAATGGTCGCCCGAACTGGTGAAGAAGTAATGTCCAAGATTGATTCTGATGTACTGCTGCTGCATCAAACTTTCAAAACTTTGGGGGGATGCTGTCCCATACGTTTTTTTCTTAACTGCTACTTTAAACTGAATAGATTTCGAGTTCAGCCCATCCAGCATATTGGTTAGATTTTGCTTTAACTGTGCTTTTTGCTGATTGCTCAAAGCTCCGAACCATCGCTTCATATGTTCATCTGGATCCTTGAGCGAAATATTAGATAAGCCAGCTTGGATAATGCGCTTCGCTTCATCTCTGGACTTACGTATATTCCGAGTTAACGCTTCGCCTGCTAGTCCTTTCTCTTGCCCAACATCATAGACCTCAGGCATTACGACGATACCACCTTGAGCAACAATAATACCTGTCGACTTTTCTACAATTTTATTGACCACTGTTTGAGTGCTTTGAGCATTACTATACGACTTATGTCCCTCGGCTATTGTCGCCAGCTGATCATCAGTGTTGGCGTAGCGCGTGGCCATCAGCAACATGTAGCCTCGCACTGCATTCCGGTGTGCTTTAGCATTCTCAGTATGAAGGGCATATCCACCTAACGCTAACTTTGCGCCAATAGTCTCCTTCGCTCTCGGAACATCTTGCTGTGCCTGCATCCATTCGAGAACACCGAAATAAGCTTTGTAGATCGCTGGATTTTTAGCGCCTAAAGTAAGTAAGGCCCCTATTCCTTGATTGAATCGTTCTAAGTCCGTTTTGGCCATTTGACTGTCTTCCTTATCATTCACAGTGCCGAAAGCGTGTAACCGCACATATTTGTAATGTAATCAGGGATCTATTATTACATTTAACATTTGAATAACAAGAAACATCAAACTCATTTTTAGTTCAATCGTGCTAAGTGCGTGACCGATTTAAGTTCTGACAACTGGTGCTAATAGATTGCTCAACTAATAGAAAAAACGCCTCAATAATCGAGGCGTTTAATTTTGGTAATGAATGAAGGTTGGTTAGCGGACGAACTTTCTACTTAGCAACACAAATGCCAGCATCAATATTGGGTAACGAACCGATTCGATTACTAGCGACATGATGCCACTGTAAGAGACGAAGCTGCCGATATAGCTAATCAATAGGTATATAAACAAGAGACCTACAACAATCGAGACTATATCGCGTACAGCAGGTTGAGTTTCGTTCGGCTTAAATGTCATCACCAGACCCGACGCCGTAATAACAACAGCCAGCCATGCAGTAAAAGTCGGAATTGGCCAAATCACCGTTAACACTACCATACCTGCAGATAAAGCGATCCACACACCTTTAGAGCTCAATAGTTCAGATACATTGAGATCGGGCTTAGACTCAAGCCTAATGATATGCCAAGCGACTAATGCTCCTAGTAGCGCTCCAACAATCATGTCCAATATAAACGCTGAACCACTGTAGAACTTGGTTAACCCCACCAAAAACATCAACCCTAGAAAACTCATCGAGTAGCGATTAATCGAAAGCTTTTCCAGCGCTAACAAAACAATTGTTCCAACCGTAAACCAAACAGCAATTGGCAAGCTTGGAAAACTATAGCCATAACTTGGCGCGAGCTCCAATGCAGGGATATAAACATGAGGCCTTGGCAGAGCAAACCCTTGCTGAGCCACTAGGCTCAAAATAGAAGTGACCGTTAGGGCAAAAAAGACTTTGTAAGTGAATTCCTTGCCAAAACGCCAAAACAATATAGGGAATAAAAAGATAAGCATCAGCGGTTGCGTTAATTGATTTAACGCGAGATTAAGCCCCAGCAATGTAGATTTGATAGGTGCTGGAGCCCCAGAAACCCACTGTTGCAGTCCGGTTATCCAATTCAACTCCGTTTGGTTAAGTTGAGGGGCAGCATCGATAAGGTGTGGAACGTAGGTTACCGATTGATTTGACGCACGGCTGTACATTTCTTTGATTACAGGCCACTGCTCAGGGTAACGGTAATCAGAATCCTTTAGCTTACTAGGGTCCAGTAACATCGCTCCTGAGACTTCAACACCATAGTGAGGTGCAAACCAAATAGGTAATTCGTGCGCGTCTAATGCATTATTGAAATCGTAGGCGATAACATCGGAGTCGGATACACAGTCATACATGACTGCGGTTTCACTGTAGCCAAGAACATCACCGACCGTCACGACCAAACCGGTTTCTTCCCAAGTTTCTCGTTGTGCCGTCAGTTTTGGATCTTCACCAGAAGAAATGGTACCTCCTGGAAGGGAGATCTGTTTGGTTAGAATTTCGTTGACCAACACTAGTCGGTCATCCGCTCTCACAATACAAAGAGAGCCCTTAATTCCTTCAGGTAAAGCAGTTTCATTTGCAGTGGATAGAGTAGAAAAAAGTAATGAAATACATCCAACTGCCAGTACGAATAGTCGTGATATCACGTGAAAACCTTAAAACAAATAATTACAGTGCTTTTCTTAGCCAATGAATATGATGTTCAAAACCACTGTGTTTATAAAAATCGATCGCTACTTGATTGAAGTTCCAAACTTCAACAAATACTTGCTGAACACCGTATTCCTTAAATCGCTGTTCCAACTGTCGGCACAGCCTGTGTGCCACTTTATGTTGACGGTATTTGGGAGCAACATAAAGCTCATCAATACTCCCCATTGGGATTGGTTTGCTGACTGTGGAAACAAGCTCACAAAAATGCCCAGTAATGAAACCAATCACTCTATTGTCGACTTTCGCGATTAATACCAAACACTCCGGATCATCCAAGTAGCGAGCAATACTCTTTTCTTGCTCGATCTCTTCCGCCGTTTTGAAATGTTCAGGGCAAGCTAGATGGTGTTCATTATGCAAATCGAACATCAGCTCGTTGAGAGTCTCGAGATCTTTAGCTTGAGCTGCAGTAATCGCTATCGTCGACATGATATATTCGCTTCACGAATAAACTATTGAATTGGCTTGATTGTATAGAATCTTTAATAAAAAAGCCCCTACAAATAGGGGCTAAGTTAATATTTTTTGACAAATTTTCATTTAAGATTCATTGAGTACTCGCTCAATTTCGCCAAGGCTCGTTGGGTCATCAATCGTTGATGGCACCGTGTACTGCTCGCCATCCGCAATCTGTCGTATTGTTTTACGCAGAATCTTGCCCGAACGAGTCTTAGGCAACCGCTCAACAACTAGAGCATGCTTAAAACAAGCTACCGCTCCGATCTGCTCACGCACCTTGCCGACTAGCTCCCCCTCTAACTCTATGTCATCGACTTTTACACCGTCTTTGAGAACAACTAGCCCTAGTGGTAACTGCCCTTTCAAGTCATCGTGAACCCCTACCACTGCACACTCGGCAATAGCGGGGTGTCCGCCTACGATCTCTTCCATTTCACCAGTAGATAACCTATGCCCAGCAACGTTAATCACGTCGTCAATACGCCCCATAATAAACAAGTAACCGTCTTCGTCTAGGTACCCACCATCACCCGACACGTAATACCCAGGAAACTGCGTCAAATACCCACTTTCAAAACGATCATGATTACGCCATACCGTTGGCAAGCAGCCCGGCGGCAAAGGACGCTTAATAGCAACAAAGCCCTGTCGATTGGGTTGGGCAGCTTCACCCAACTCATCAAGAATCTCGACTTGATAACCTGGCACTGGTTTAGTCGCAGACCCCGCTTTTATCGGCATAAGCTCTAACCCAGTAGGGTTACTGGCAATTGCCCAACCAGTTTCTGTTTGCCACCAATGGTCAACAACAGGTTTATCTGTTTTGCTTTCTACCCACTCTAGTGTTGGAGGATCTAGCCTTTCACCAGCCATGAATATGGTTTTGAGAGTGGATAAATTGTAATCCGACAGCAGTTCACCTTCTGGGTCTTCTTTCTTAATCGCGCGAAATGCCGTTGGTGCCGAAAACAGAACGTCTACCTTGTACTCTTCACACACTCTCCAGAAAGCACCCGGATCTGGCGTTCGAACAGGCTTACCTTCAAACAGCACAGTAGCGCAACCATGAATTAGAGGTGCATAGACAATGTAGGAGTGGCCCACAACCCAACCGACATCGGAGGCTGCCCAAAATACACCGTCTTGGGGCATGTTATAGATCGTGCCCATGGAATACTTCATCGCAACCGCGTGACCACCATTATCTCGCACCACACCTTTTGGTTTTCCTGTGGTACCAGAGGTATAGAGTATATATAGCGGATGTGTAGAACGCACCGGAACACAATCATGCGGCTGCGCCTGCTGTACGGCGCTATGCCAATCAAGGTCTCTAGATTGATTTAAATCCGCTTTACATTCCGGCCGTTGAAGCACCACGACTTGTTCTGGCTTCCATCGGCTATCCATTACGGCTTTATCAACTAAAGGTTTATATGGAATCACCTTGTTGATTTCAATGCCACAAGATGCCGTCATAATAACCTTGGGTTCAGCGTCTTCAATTCTTACTGCGAGTTCATTGGGTGCAAACCCACCGAATACAACAGAGTGAATTGCCCCAATTCGTGCGCAAGCCAACATCGCCATTGCAGCTTCTGGAATCATCGGCATGTAGATCACGACTCGATCTCCCATGCCAACGCCCTGCTCTACTAACATTCCAGCGATTTGGGCTACTCTCTGTTTTAACTCTTTGTATGTATATTGCTGTTTGGTTTTGGTTACCGGTGAGTCGTAAATCAGGGCCGTTTTGTCTCCTCGACCGTTGGCACAATGGTAATCCAAAGCTAACCAACAAGTATTGAGCTCACCATCGGGGAACCATCGTTCAATACCATTTTCATCAGGCTGTAACGTTGTTTTTGGCGCTGTAAACCAATCAATTTTTTCCGACTGGGCTTTCCAGAACTGCTCTGGTTCGTTTAGTGCCCATTGATATTCAGTTTGATAAGCAGACATAGTGCTTCTCCATTCACATTATGAGGTAGCGTGCTTTGGTACACGTACCCACCCTTCCATTAGTATTCGGGCGCTACGACTCATAATCGCCTTCTCTATCTTCCAGCTGTTTTCACACATCTGAGCTTTTGCCCCAACTTTCAGCGTTCCAGATGGGTGACCAAATGTTACCGCCTCTCTTTCACCACCACCTGATGCTCTATTGACTATTGTTCCGGGAACAGCTGCTGCCGATGCTATAGCAACCGCTGCCGTACCCATCATGGCATGATGGAGTTGCCCCATTGACAACGCCCTAACCAGCACGTCTATGTCGCTCTCATCGACCGATTTACCACTGGAGGCTTGATAGCTTTTTGCTGGCGCAACAAAAGCGACTTTTGGTGTGTGTTGCCGTGATGCTGCTTGTTCAATGCTATCGATTAAGCCCATTTTCACCGCACCGTAAGCGCGGATTGACTCAAAACGTGCTAACGCATCTTCATCACTGTTAATGTCACCTTGAAGCTCAGTTCCCAGATAACCAATCGCACTCGCATCAACGAAAATAGTCGGTATTCCAGCATTGATCAGCGTGACCTCTAACTCTCCCAGTAGCGGTACTTCCAATACGTCTGTGATATTTCCGGTTGGAAACATTGCACCTTCGCCGTCTGCAGGGTCTTCGAAATCTACCTGTATTTCTGCTGCCGGAAATGTCACTCCGTCGAGCTCAAAGTCACCTAGCTCTTGCACCTCTCCCTCATGAACTGGAACGTGAATCACGATGGTTTTACTGATATTGGCTTGCCAAACCCTTACTTCAGCAATGCCGTTATGCGGGATTTTATCTTTGTCGACCAAACCACTGTGAATTGCGAATGGTCCAACAGCCGCCGAGAGATTGCCGCAGTTACCACTCCAGTCTACAAACGGTGAATCGATAGAAACCTGCCCAAAAAGGTAATCGACATCGTGATCAGCTCTTTCGCTTTTTGAGACAATGACAACTTTACTGGTGCTTGAAGTCGCTCCGCCCATGCCATCTGTATGTTTGGCATAAGGATCTGGGCTTCCAACTACTCGGAGCAACAAACGGTCTCGTTCGCTTCCCGCTTGTTGCGCTTCCATCGGCAAATCCGCCAAGTTAAAAAATACACCTTTGCTGGTTCCACCGCGCATGTAGGTTGCCGGGATTTTGATCTGTTTTCCGTGTTCCATCACTCCCTCCTACTGCGCTAAGAAATCTTTAGCAAAACGCTGTAGCACACCGCCCGCTCGATACACGCTCACTTCGTCCTCTGTGTCCAGGCGACATAACACTGGGACATCTACCTGCGAACCATCACTTCGAGTGATGATCAAACTAAGCTCACCACCAGCCTTTATGTCACCAGACACGTCATAAAGTTCGGTGCCGTCCAATTTCAATGATTTACGATTTACTCCCGATAAAAACTGCAGAGGCAACACACCCATTCCAACCAAGTTAGTCCGGTGGATTCGTTCAAAGCCCTCGGCAACAATCGCTTCTACTCCTGCTAATCGGACTCCTTTAGCCGCCCAATCGCGCGATGAACCCTGACCATAATCGGCGCCTGCCACCACAATGAGCGGTTGCTTTCGATTCATGTAGGTTTCAATCGCTTCCCACATTCTTGTCACTTTGCCTTCTGGCTCTATTCGCGCTAAGGAGCCTTGCTGTACTTCTCCACTTTGAATCACCATTTCATTGAACAGTTTCGGGTTCGCAAATGTCGCTCGCTGAGCCGTCAGGTGGTCTCCGCGGTGAGTCGCATAGGAGTTAAAATCCTCCTCAGGCACCTTCATTTTGGCTAGGTATTCGCCTGCCGCACTGGAGGCCAAAATCGCATTTGAAGGGGATAAATGATCTGTCGTGATGTTATCGCCTAGGATGGCCAACGGACGCATGCCTTTTAAGGTTCTTTCTCCGGCAAGAGCCCCCTCCCAGTATGGAGGGCGGCGAATATAAGTACTCATCGGTCGCCAGTCATACAGTGGGTTAGTATTCTCACTCTGGTCATCAAGATTGAACATTTGAATATAGACCTGGTTGAACTGTTCAGGTTTTACATGCTGATTAACAACCGCATCAATTTCTTCATCGCTTGGCCATAGATCATTCAGGAAAACATCATTGCCGTCGCGATCTTTACCTAAACTGCCTTTTTCAATATCGAAACGAATGGTTCCAGCCAAAGCGTAGGCAACCACTAATGGAGGTGATGCGAGAAATGCCTGTTTCGCATAAGGATGAATACGTCCGTCGAAGTTTCTATTACCAGAAAGCACCGCCGTGGAATATACATCTCGCTCGATGATTTCCTTTTGGATATCGGGGTCCAGCGCCCCACTCATACCGTTACAGGTCGTGCAAGCGTAAGCAACGATTCCAAACCCTAACTGCTCAAGTTCAGGCAATAACCCCGCTTCTTCCAAGTAAAGCTTCGCCACTTTAGAGCCTGGTGCGAATGAAGTCTTAACCCATGATTTTCGGGTCAAGCCCAGTGCATTTGCTTTTTTCGCCACCAAGCCTGCGGCAACAACATTTCGAGGATTACTGGTATTGGTGCAAGAAGTAATCGCGGCAATGATCACAGCACCATCAGGCAATAAGCCCTCTTCTTGCTCCCACTTACCAGCTATACCACGTTCAGCGAGCTCTGTTGTTGGGAGGCGTCGATGTGGATTCGACGGCCCAGCTAGGTTGCGCTGAACCATGGATAAATCAAACTCAAGCACACGTTCGTACTGAACCGTTTCTAAATCATCCGCCCATAAGCCTGTATGTTTCGCGTAACGTTCGACAAGTTCGACTTGCTCTGGCTCACGCCCGGTCAGTTTCAGGTAGTTGATAGTTTGCTCATCGATATAAAACATGCCAGCTGTCGCGCCATACTCAGGCGTCATGTTTGAGATCGTTGCTCTATCACCAATAGTAAGATCGCGTGCGCCTTCACCAAAAAACTCTAAGTAGCTGGATACGACTCGTTGCTCTCGCAAAAATTCTGTAATCGCCAATACAATGTCAGTTGCCGTAATCCCAGGCTGTCTTTTCCCCGTCAGTTTAACACCAACGATATCGGGTAAGCGCATCATCGAAGGCCGACCTAGCATCACCGTTTCAGCCTCTAGTCCACCGACTCCAATAGCTATTACGCCCAGAGCATCTACGTGTGGCGTATGACTGTCGGTACCAACACAGGTATCAGGAAAAGCGACACCATTTTTGGCTTGCACCACAGGGGACATTTTCTCTAAGTTGATTTGGTGCATGATGCCGTTCCCAGCAGGAATAACGCTAACGTTCTTAAACGCGGTTTTACACCACTCAATAAAATGGAAGCGGTCTTCGTTACGTCGCTCTTCAATTTGTCGGTTTTTCTCGAAAGCTTCGGGATCAAAGCCTGCATGTTCTACTGCTAGCGAGTGGTCGACAATCAACTGTGTTTCTACCACAGGGTTGACCTTTGATGGATCACCGCCTTGATCGGCAATTGCATCACGCAGTCCCGCAAGGTCAACTAACGCTGTTTGGCCAAGAATATCGTGGCAAACTACGCGAGCAGGATACCAAGGAAAATCTAAGTCTCGTTTTCGCTCGATGAGCTGCAGCAACGATTGCTCTAACTGGCTCGGATCACAGCAACGCACCAATTGTTCCGCCAACACTCGTGAAGTGTACGGCAAAGACTCGTATGCGCCTTCGCTGAGTGCGTTCACCGCCTCACGAGCGTCGTAATACTCTAAGTCGGAGTCAGGCAGACGCTTGCGGTACTGATTGAAGTTAGAGGGAATGTTTACATTGGATATCGTCATAACTTTCATCCATGAATTTTTGTACAGCGGACTCTGAAGAGCCCTATTTCAGGCTCTACAGAGCCTCGATAAAAAGGCTGGCTATCTTTGCTCGATTGGAACCCAATCTTGGTGATCAGGTCCTTCATAATCTGCGCTCGGCCTGATTATTCGATTGTTTGCACGCTGTTCATAAACGTGTGCAGCCCAGCCTGTCAGCCGGCTCATTACAAAAATCGGTGTGAACAATTTGGTTGGGATATCCATGAAATGGTAGGCAGAAGCATGGAAGAAATCCGCGTTGCAGAATAGGCCTTTCTCGCGTTTCATCACCGATTCAACTCTTTCTGACACCACATAGAGGCTTTTGTCACCAACCGCATCCGAAAGCTCTTTAGACCAGCGCTTAATCAATGCATTGCGAGGATCACTCTCACGGTAAATTGCATGACCAAATCCCATGATTTTGTCTTTGTTCGCTAACATCTGCATGATGTTACTTTCCGCTTCCTCAGGGGTTTGCCAATCTTGAATCATTTCCATTGCCGCTTCATTCGCGCCGCCGTGTAGTGGCCCACGTAATGTGCCAATCGCCGCGGTAATGCACGAGTGAAGATCAGATAAGGTCGAAGCACACACTCGAGCAGCAAACGTTGAGGCGTTAAACTCGTGCTCTGCGTACAGAATCAGCGAACAGTGCATAACTTGCTTGTGTAATGCGCTTGGCTCTTTATCCGTCAATAGCTTTAGGAAATAGCCCCCGATACAGTCTTGAGATTGATCTTCCGTATCAATACGAACGCCATCATGGCTAAATCGATACCAGTAACAAATGATGGCTGGGAATAATGCCAGCATTCGTTCAGTCGCGGCTTGCTGCATAGAAAAGTCAGTTTCTTGCTCAAGGTTCCCTAACATTGAACAGCCTGTACGCATAACATCCATCGGGTGAGCGTCGGCAGGAATTAGCTCTAACGCCTCTTTAAGCGCTTTTGGTAAGCCACGTAAACTCACCAGCAAAGTCTTATAATCATCCAACTCTTTCTGATTCGGCAAGTGACCACGTAACAGCAAGTGCGCAACTTCCTCAAATTGAGCATTGTTAGCCAAATCAGTGATGTCGTAACCTCTGTAGGTTAGACCCGTCCCCGTTTTACCGACAGTACACAGTGCTGTGCTTCCAGCGCTTTGCCCGCGAAGGCCTGCGCCACCTAATGCTTGGTTAGGCATGATTGAACTCCTTTTCGTTTGGCTGTGTTCTCTTTGGAACGGTTGTAACCAAACTGATTTCACGTTATTGGATTAGGTTTATCTATAATTTTTCATATCTAAGTAAGAAGATTCTTGGGCTTCTATTGTCTATTTGTCTTCAGCGAACAATCGATCAAGTTTATCTTCGTAATCGTGGTAGTTCAGGTGCTCATAAAGCTCTTTACGAGTCTGCATCGTCTCTAGCAACGCTTCCTGATTTCCCTCAACTAGCAAATGCTTGTAGACGTTCTCTGCCGCTTTATTCATGGCTCTAAACGCACTTAGCGGGTAAAGCACCATATCCACTTTCGATTTGGCCAGCTCGCTGCAATTATAGAGCGGTGTTTGCCCAAACTCGGTGATGTTGGCTAAGATGGGAACGTGCTTTCCGACCGCAGATTCAAGTGCTGTCGAAAATTGAACATACTGCTCTAACTTGTTCATTGCTTCAGGGAAGATCATGTCGGCACCGGCTTCAACACAAGCAATGGCACGTTCAATAGCTCTATCGATGCCTTCAACCGCTAGCGCATCCGTTCGAGCCATCACCACAAAATCCTCATCGTTACGAGCATCTACTGCGGCCTTAACACGGTCGACCATTTCTTGTTGGCTTACGATCGCTTTGTTAGGTCTGTGTCCACAACGCTTTTGCGCTACTTGGTCTTCCATATGAACAGCAGCAGCGCCCGCCTTTTCCATACCTTTGATTGTCCGAGCAATATTGAATGCGCCACCAAATCCAGTATCGATATCCACCAGCAACGGTAAGTCACAAGCGTTAGTGATTCGGTCAACATCCACCAACACATCGTTTAAGGTTGTAATACCTAGATCAGGTAAGCCATACGACGCATTGGCGATACCGCCACCGGATAAATATATCGCTTGGTGACCTAAGTTCTTTGCCATCATGGCGCAGTATGGATTGATCGTGCCGACAATTTGCAGTGGATCATTGTTCTTTACAGCGAGTCGGAACTTCGCCCCCGGAGAATGACTCATAGTTTTTCCCTCTAGTCCATTAGTCTCTTATTTACATAGATATCTGTTGTTCTATTAGCTTACGACTGCCTGAGATATGCCTTCTCATCAGCATCTCAGCCAGCTCTTCATCTCTATTTCTAATCGCTTGAAGAATAAATTCGTGCTCCCTTAAGGCTTCTTTTGGCCGAGACTGAGCGCGTGGAGATTGGTAGCGATACATGCGTAGTAAGTGATAGAGCTCATTGCATAGCAGTGAAACCAGCTTGCTGTTTCTGCTCGCTTTAATAATTCGATAATGAAAATCGAAGTCTCCATGCTGGTGAAAGTATGAAGCCCCCTCCACGTCATCAATGTGTTTTGAGTGACGAAAAAGAACGTCTTCAAGCCCATTGAGTTCTTCTTCAGTAATGTGCCTTGCTGCTAGTCGTGCCGCCATACCCTCTAGAGCTTCGCGCACGGAATACAATTCGAGGAGCTTTTCCGCTGAAAAGGTAATGACCTTGGCACCGACATGTGGAATGCGTTCGATAAGACCTAAGCCTTCAACGCGCATTATGGCTTCGCGCAGTGGGCCGCGGCTGACTTCAAATCGCTTGGCAAGCTCTGGCTCTGATATTTTGCTTCCTGGTTCAATATCACCGCCAACAATCGCTTCAATCAAATACTCGGTCAGGTTTTCAGACTTAGTATTTTCTTTGTCGCTTTTACCCTCGACAGAGGAAGTAAGCATCGTATTCATAATCAAGCTACCTATTGTGTTGACTCATTAGATTGTCAACAATTCCTTAACTTGAATATAAAATAGACTATTAATGTGTCGACAATCAAGTGAACTGTCGACAATTTAGACTAAGGTATGAGTCGCTATGATTTTTCAATTGGTGGGCCCGCTATGGAAACTTGTGGCGAAATCTACTTATATACAAGGGTTTTAAACAAAAAGGCCAATACAACATGTGTATTGGCCTTTTCATTCTCGCTCAAGCTAACACTACTACTAACAACCAAAGTGTCGACAGTTCGATTATGGAGTTAGGCAACCTCGCTGGGCGACACATATTGACTAATATCGACTTCATCAATTTGAGCGCTTGGCAAATGCGCATGGGCATACTCTAAGTAACAACCGCTCTCTAAGAACAAAATGAACAAGTCCCTATCAATATGCTCATCCAGTGCCATTTTGTGCATGATATCGATGGCGACACTTATAGGCTTAGCCTTCTTATACGGACGGTCAGCTGCCGTCAGCGCTTCGAAGATATCGGCAATCACCAGAATTCGCTCTGGGATAGATAGACTTTCACCACTTAGCTTACGTGGGTAGCCCGTCCCTTTGAGAGTTTCATGGTGGGTGGAGGCATAGCGAGGAACCCGACTCAGCTCCGGAGGGAATGGCAGTGCATCAAGCATCTTGATCCCACTGATCATATGTTCATTAATCTTAAATCGGTCTTCGGCTGTTAACGTACCGCGTGAAATTGAGAGATTATACACTTCACCCAAATTGTACTGATATTCAGGGACATCTACTTTGATACCTAAATGCGGTTCAAACTCCAGAGGGTGAACACGCCGGTGAATATGTTCAGGCTTGTCCGAAAGGAGTGGCTCTTCGACAGGTAACGACTGCCCTGCTGGTAACGTCACGTCTGCTTTAACTTTGCTCATTTCCTCAAATGGTGATAAGCCAATGCTATCGTCAAAATGTCTCTTCCAAGTTTTAAGTGCGATCGCTTGTATACGCTCAACTTCCGCCTCGCCCATAAATTCTCCGCCTACATTTGAACGAGCAATAAATTCAAAGTCATCTTGTAGCGTTTTTTTAGTCTTGTTCAAACGTGACAACGCTTGTTCTTTATCGATGCTACCTTCCTGCAGGGTCTTCAAATATTCAATTTCCGCGTCGCGCAATAGCACTTCAAATCGCATTCGAACTTCATGAATGCGATTGTAGTTCGCTTCTAGCTTGGTGCCTTTGTCTACGATGTGCTCCGGAGTGGTAATTTTACCGCAATCATGCAGCCAAGCGGCTATCCTAAATTCTCTTCGTTCAGCATCATTCGCGAAGCAAAAGTCTTTAAACTTACCCTCACTGCTCTCTTCTGCGGCCTTTGCGAGTAACATGCCGATTTCAGGTACGCGATTACAATGCCCTGCAGTGTACGGCGACTTGTCATCGATCGCCTGCGCAATGAGCTTAATGAACGCCTCTACAAATTCTTCTCGCTGCTTCTCATGTTGCTGTAATTCGTCACCCATTTTGGCGATGGACTCCGACAGCTCATACACCTCTTTGATTCGCGTATTAACTAAGCCAACATCACTATACTTACGCGCTTTTACCTTCTTGGTTTCCAGCCGCAATGCACGAATAGGCTTAACGATTGGCGCACTAAAGCGCCACGCAAGTGGCATTAACGCAAACATGACTAGTGCTGTAGCTGCGATGGAAGTCATTAACTTTGGAATCACTTGTTCTGTGACTACTGAGTTCGGAACAACGACCGCAAAGTATTCATATCCAAATTCACCCGAACCCATTTGAGTGACAAACACAAATCGACGCTCGCCTTCGATTTCCATTTCAATCATCTTGTCATGGTTGATTTGTTGTTGAGTGACCTGATACAACTCTGGATAGGGAACGAAGCTACCACGCCATTGATTCGTATCTAGCCATTTTGCTTTTAAGGCTCTTCGCTGTTGAGGCGAAATTGCGGCGATCGCTTGGTTGATAACTGCTATTAACGCTTGGTTTTCCTCTTTCATATAGAGGTGAAATGAAATAGGGTCCGATTGACTTAGCCCAGTCACAGAAACTGTCGATTCAACAACCAACTCGTTGAGTTCACTCAAAGTGTGGTAAGTATCGATAAGGTAATCCAGCTCTCCACTCATCAGTGACTCTTTCGCTTCATCGAGACTCGCCAGTTCAACGATATTCAGTTTAGGGTATCGCTCTAGTAACCATGACTTCATACCAAACCCGCCTACTACTCCAATCCTATCAAACGTCAGCGAGTTCAAATTTTTAGGTATTTTACGAATCACTTTTGCAGCAATGGCCAGTTGCCCTTCAAACAGTAAATCGCTCTTAATTCCTGGTGTTACGGAGTTTGCCGGAACAGAATGCAATATCTGGAGGTCGCCTATCCGGTATTTCTCGGCGAGTTCAACGCTGGTGAAGCCATTAATTAATTCAAAAGTAAGTCCTGTCTGGTCGGCAATCAGCTCTAGCACATCAACGGCATACCCTTTTGGCATACCCGATTGAGCATAATCATATGGGCCCCAGTCATTTTGATTCGACACCAGTAATGGTGGAGACTGCTCAATCAGTGCACGCTCTTCCTCACTCATTGCTAAAGGTGCCGATGAAGGAATCAACACTTCATTAAACAGTTGACGATTAGAAGCGATCACTTCCCCTTTGCTGTTAAAAATGAACGATTCTGCGTCCGTCCCTTCTTCCAGACCAAGTTGTGTCGCTGTGATTTTTTGATTTACTGCCGACAAAACCACATCAATCCCTATCGCCCCTTTAGGGCTACCAATCGAATAGGTTTGACCGGTGATCTTCAAGTGCTTAAACAGGTAAGGTTCCGTTTTGAAAACATCTGTACCTTCCGCTCCAACATACCAAGGCCTGCGGGTTGGATAATAGTTGCTTTCTTCAGTAGTACTTTTGGTCAGCGAAAAGTCGTCTGTGTAGTAGTTGGTAATACGCGTGCGTTTATCATCCTCGTTGAAGATCTTGATAACTACCCACCTATCGTTAGGCGCAGCTTTTATTCGCTCTCGAACAATAGGCGAAGACTCTAGGTTGATGACTTGAAAAAACCGGTCATCATTGCGTCCGAAATACAGGCTGTAGAAAAGTGGGTTATCAGAAAGGATTTGGCTGAAAATGTCTCGTATCTCGACTTCGGTAAATGCGTGCTCAATACTGGTTGCGACGCCGCGGAGTATTTTAACGCTGCTGGTCGCATTGGTTTCCACCTGTTGTAGATACTCGCTTACGTTGGTGGAGGCACTCGTCAGTTTGGACAAAACAGCTTCTTGGGACATTTGCTTACCAAAATAGTATTGCATACCAATCGCCACACAGGCAGTCACTGTTGTCGCAAACAAGAACATACTGCCGACAGTAAACTTTATTGAATACTTACGACGCCCTTTAAGCGGTGTGTTCATCCTTATGCCTCCATGGCAATTTCCAATCCGACTGACATCTCAATCCCGAGATTCATAATGATTATTAAACTCAACGATTTATATATCAATACAACATCCTATAAATCGAATCTATTGTAGAACTCAAATTAAGCAGAAAACCGGATGCATATCAAAAACCTGAATGGATAAAAGCATTTCATACCAGCGTGAACTTTATGAACAAAACCTCCAATATGCTCAATATTCTTTTTATCTACGCATTAGAGACACTTTATTAACACTTATTTAACCTTAAACACATCTTCATTGATGAGTCCCTTCCCATCAATGCAGTGAAATGATAACAATACGCACCATCACGAACTTTGGTGCGCCTACATAAGGAACGTGAATCATGTTTAAGGTAATGAAACCAACACTAGCCGCATCGATTATTGCAGCGACCTTTTCTTTCAGCGCTTTTGCTGCAGACGTCGAGAAAATCCACTTCTTAATTCCAGGTGGTGCTGGCGGTGGCTGGGACATGACAGCTCGTGGTACTGGTGATGTACTCGTTAAAGAAGACATCGTAGAAAATGTTTCTTTCCAAAACCTTTCTGGTGGCGGTGGTGGTAAAGCAATTGCTCACCTAATTGAAACAGCAGAGCGTCAAGAAGACACGCTAATGGTTAACTCAACTCCTATCGTGGTTCGCTCACTTACCGGAATTTTCCCTCAATCTTTCCGCGACTTAACACCTGTTGCAGCAACTATCGCTGACTACGGTGCCATCGTTACGTCGCCAGACTCTCCATACAACACGTGGGAAGATGTGGTTAAAGAATTCGAATCTAACCCACGTAAAGTGAAGATCGCAGGCGGCTCGGCACGCGGCAGTATGGACCACTTAGTTGTAGCCGCTGCGTTTAAAGGCGAAGGCTTTGATGCGAAGAAAGTACGCTACATCGCTTATGATGCAGGCGGTAAAGCAATGGCAGCGCTGCTTTCTGGTGAAACGCAACTGCTTTCAACTGGCCTAGGTGAAGTGCTAGAGATGTCTAAATCTGGCCAAGTAAAAATCCTTGCAGTGACGGCTCCTAAACGCCTAGAAGCAGCGCCAGACATTCCTACTCTTACTGAATACGGTAACGAAACAGTATTCGCAAACTGGCGTGGATTCTTCGCAGCACCTGGTGCTAGCCAAGAGAAAATCGACGAGTGGAACGCGGCTTTAACCAAAATGTACAAAACCGATCAGTGGGAAGTTGTTCGTAACCGTAACGGTTGGATCGACAACTACAAAGCCGATAAAGACTTTTACGCTTTCCTTGAAGATCAAGAGAAGCAAATGGGTGACCTAATGCGTGAGCTTGGTTTCCTTAAGTAAGACCCTGTAGGGTCGAGGAATCGACCCTACATCCCTGTTTTGCCGTATTAAAGAGTTCTATCTTGCGGTTTAAGATAGAGTCCATAAAAACTCCTTTGTTTATTTAGCCACGCTTTTTGGGCACGGCTTGTTGAAAATAAACATGTAAGCCAATTTGACTAGCAGCAATCAGCTTACTTTCGAGGTTGCCCCGTTACCGGACCGTTTCATAGGAATAACCCCCAACATGAAATAGAAGGTAAAACCTGCAAACTCACGTTGATGAATATCCTGACAACTACTCATTAACTCTCTTTTATACGGCCTTTTTCTTCCCCTCTTAAACAAACTATGCAAATGGAGTTGGATATGTCGGATTTGCCAACTAGTTCATTCTTTAGCAAGGAAAACCTTCTTTGTCGCGACCGAGTCGGCGCAATGATTTTCCTTTTGGTGTGCCTTTGTTATGGCTATCAAACCTCACTGATCCCGTTATTCCCGGGTGACGAGTACGAACCATTCACAGCAAGAACGCTGCCCACTCTTCTCACATTTGCAGGTATTGGATTATCCATTCTATTGCTGGTGACAGGACAACCAGACACTCAAAGTGGTGCCGTCGTCGGTTTTAACTGGAAGCTTCTTCTTTCATTCATTGCTTTGATGGCGTTGTACGGCATTGGCCTCACCTACGTTGGCTTTGTTATCGCAACTAGCTTCTTCTTATTAGCTGGGTTTTATTTACTTGGCGAACGCCGCAAGAAAGTGTTGTTTGGCGCATCTTTCCCATTCGTTATCGCTTTCTTCCTGTTACTTACTCAAGGCCTAGACATCTATCTTGAGCCAGGCTTAATCTTCACTATCTGGTAGGACGTATTATGTTAGATGGAATTTTACAAGGACTGTCTACGGCAGTAATGCCAATGAACATCATGATGGTGATCGTTGGGTGTTTCGTTGGCACATTCATTGGGATGCTTCCAGGTCTGGGCCCTATTTCTGCTATTGCACTGATGATTCCAATCACTTACGGGTTGGATCCATCGTCTGGCTTAATCTTAATGGCTGGTGTTTACTACGGCGCAGTATTTGGTGGTTCAACATCATCAATCTTAATCAATGCTCCAGGTTGTTCTTCAACGGTTGTTACCGCTTTCGACGGCTACCCAATGGCACAAAAAGGCCAAGCTGGTAAAGCGTTAGCGCTAGCGGCTTATTCTTCTTTCACCGGTGGTACGCTATCTGCAATCATGCTTCTAGTCGCAGCGCCGGCTCTTGCAAGCGTGTCGTTGAGCTTCCAGTCTTCAGACTACTTTGCACTGATGCTACTAGGTCTATCGGCAGTTGCCGCATTTGCTGGCCCAGGTCAAGTCATCAAAGCTTGGATGATGACCGTTCTTGGCTTGATGTTGTCTACCGTGGGAATCGACAAAGGTGTTGGCGTTGAGCGTTTCACATTTGGCCTAACCGACCTAATGGATGGCTTTAGTTTCCTACTCCTTGCTATGGCAACGTTCGCTCTGGGCGAGACTCTAATGGGTGTACTAAAACCTTCTGAAGATACTCGCGGCGAAGAACAGCAAAAAATGAGTGACATCGGCAGCATGAAGGTAACTAAAGAAGAGATTAAAGACGTCGCTCCAGTATCGATTCGTTCTTCTATCTTAGGTTTCTTTACCGGCGTACTTCCTGGTGCGGGTGCAACCATTGCAGCATTCTTAAGCTACGGTATGGAGCGTAACCTAGCGCCAAAAGACAAGAAGAAAGAATTTGGTAAAGGCAGTATCCGTGGTCTAGTTGCCCCAGAATCTGCAAACAACGCCGCTTCAAGTGGTTCATTTGTTCCACTGCTAACGTTGGGTATTCCAGGCTCTGGTACAACAGCCATCATGCTTGGTGCATTGATCGCTTACGGTATTCAACCTGGCCCTCGCCTATTCGTTGAACACCCAGATGTATTTTGGTCAGTCATCATCTCTATGTACTTTGGTAACATCGTACTGGTGATTTTGAACCTACCGCTTATCCCATACATTTCAAAACTATTGGCAGTACCAAGGACGGTTCTTCTTCCAATGATTTTGTTCTTCTCAATCACTGGTGTTTACCTAGTATCCTTCAATACTATGGACATCTTCATTATGTTGTTGGTAGCAATGGCAGCCATTGCACTGAGGTTGGCTAACTTCCCACTTGCCCCGCTATTGCTTGGTTTTATCCTTGGCGGACTAATGGAAGAAAACTTACGCCGTGCACTGATGATCAGCGATGGAGAACTAAGCTTCTTATGGGAGCGTCCTATTACACTGACGTTCACCGTATTAGCAGTACTGGTATTGGCGAGTCCGATATTCGTTAAGCTGTTCCAACGCTTTAGAGCGCAACCAGTAAAAGTATCGCAGTAACGAATCAGTGTTGATTCCGGCAATCTAAAGGAGCTTTCGAGCTCCTTTTTTCGTTAACGGCTTCATTGATTAAACCTTTCTTCAATTAAACTTTTTGTCTTATGGGAAACAACGTCAATTGATGATTAATAAATTAGAGTATATACTCTAATTTATTTTTTGTAGGTTTGACCCATATGAAGCTTCGCCCTCTTGTCACCCTCACTTGCGGATTACTCATTAGTTCGAGTATTGCCGCCGCTCCTATTAGCTTTGAACAGGCGTGGGAGATCCTACAAAAAGACAACAACTCATTAGCGGCGCAACGTGCCAACGTTGAACGTTATCAGCATATGCAAAGTGCTACCGACAACCTCAACCTCCCTTCGGTAAGTATTGGTGCCAACTACACGCGCCTCGACTCAGACGTAACATTATCTGGCGAGCAACTTAGTGACTCGTTAAGCAATGTTTCCCCTATCGGCGCGGCAATCTTACCGCTATTTAATGATGTCACTTCAACCATTACTGAACGCGATGTTTTTACCTCCTCAATTCGCGCCATCTGGCCGATCTTTACTGGTGGGCGCATTAGCGCAGCTCAATCTGCTGCAGAAGGCAAAACCGAAGAAGCAAAAAGCCAGCTTGCTATGGAAACTCAAGCGCGATTTGAAGATCTCAGCAAGTATTACTTCAGTGTGCTTCTCGCTCAGGATGTGCTTTCAACTCGACAAGCCGTCGAGAAAGGCTTAACGAAACACCGAGATAGTGCCGTTAAGCTTGAGCAACAAGGTCAGATAGCACGTGTCGAACGCTTGCAGGCAGAGGCATCATTAGACAAAGCTATTGTAGAACGTAAAAAAGCTCAGAAATCGCTGGATATAGCCCAGTCAGCACTGACGCAAATACTCAATACTGGCGAGATAGTGCAACCAAACGGTACCTTGTTCATCAACGACAATCTGCCTCCACTGAGTGCATTCGTCGATCAAACCTTACTGACTTACCCTGGGTTAGACTTACTCGATGCCAAAGAAAAACAAGCAAGCAGCTTAATCAAAGCAGAAAAAGGCAAATACTATCCTGAAGTCTACCTATACGGTGACTACAGCCTGTATGAAGAAGATTCTCTAGCCAGCCAAATGAAGCCTGATTGGCTAGTTGGCGTTGGCGTTAACATCCCGCTAATCGAATCGAGCGGTCGCAGCCAAAACGTTAAGGCGGCGCACAGCGCAGTGTCACAGGTGAAGTACCTGCGTAAGCAAGCCAAGCAAGACCTGCAAGTGCTGGTACAGAAAACCTATTTAGAAGCTGAACAATCACAGGAAGAAGTAAAGGGATTGCTGTCTAGCATTAATTTAGCGGAAGAAAACCTTACCCTGCGTAAAAAAGCCTTCTCCCAAGGGCTATCAACGTCTTTGGAAGTGGTCGATGCCGAGCTCTATTTGGCCAGTATAAAAACCCAACAGTCCGCAGCGAGCTTCAATTACCTATTATCACTGACAAAGCTTCTCGCCTTAACTAGCGAGATGGACACTTTCACCCAATATCAATCCACTGCAATTAGCAACTAGACCAACAATAAAACCAAAAGAACGACCTAAACTAAGGGATATCTCATGAACCGTGTTAAACCTGCCATTATTGCCGTCTCTACGCTTGCTATTGCTTTATGGGTTGGCTTCAGTTTTTTTCAAGCCTACCAACCAAAACCAGTTCGACTGCAAGGCCAAATCGAATCACAGCAATACAGCATCTCGTCCAAAGTACCGGGACGAATTGACCAAGTCATGGTTCGCAAAGGCGATGAAATCCACAAAGGCGATTTGGTCTTCACACTACATAGCCCTGAAATAGATGCCAAACTCGCTCAAGCCATTGCTGGTCAAAAAGCCGCAGGAGCACTCGCTAAAGAAGCAGAGAAAGGAGCACGTGACCAACAAGTACAAGCCGCCAAAGATCAATGGCAAAAAGCAAAAGCGGCCTCTGAACTAATGGAGAAAACGTACTTGCGTGTGAATAACCTATTCAACGATGGTGTGGTGGCAGAGCAAAAGCGTGACGAAGCACAAACGCAGTGGCAGGCAGCCAAATACACTGAAAGTGCCGCATTCCAGATGTATCAAATGGCCAAAGAAGGGGCTCGTAGCGAGACAAAAACTGCTGCGGCGGAAAAAGCACGCATGGCCGCTGGTGCTGTTGCGGAAGTCGAAGCCTATGCGGCCGATACTAAAATCGAAAGCTGGTTCGATGGCGAGGTATCTCAAGTCTTGTTGCAAAGCGGTGAGCTAGCACCACAAGGTTTCCCTGTGGTTACCGTCATCGATACTCAAGATTCATGGGCAATGTTGAACGTTCGAGAAGATCAGTTAAAGCACTTTGAAAAAGATGCCGTGTTCAACGCCTACTTACCTGCACTTGACCGAAACTTAGAGTTTAAAGTGAGCCATGTTGCGGTAATGGGTGATTTTGCGACTTGGCGCTCTACCGACTCTTCTCAAGGATTCGATCTTAGAACCTTTGAAGTAGAAGCGCGTCCAGTAGACCCAAGCGTTAAACTACGCATGGGGATGAGCTTAGTAGTAGAAGTGAAGTAAATCATGAGCTCTTTGATGCGGCGTTCAACATCCCACGCACAAACGCTATGGCTACATTCACAAACGCCATTGCTACGTCATGACAAGTGGTTGCTGTCGTGTTTAACGTGGGTCCCAGTGGTGTTAGCCCTATCGATATGGATGATTTTCTCTCAAGGTATAGCGCGTAACTTGCCTGTGGGCGTAGTGGATTTAAGCCACAGTCAAATGTCTCGGCAGCTTAGCTTTTATATTGATTCCACCTCAACGCTTAAGATCAGCAATAACTATAGTGACGTTGGCCAGGCCAAAGATGCCTTAATTTCAGGCGACATCTACGCTTATATCATCATTCCAAGCCAGTTTGATAAGCAGGTTCTTAGTGCTCAGCGACCGCAAGTTTCGGTGTTTTATAACAGCCAATACATTCTCATCGGTAAGCTGATTAACTCTGCCATTGTGCAAGCACAAGGGACATTCAACGCACAAATCGAAACCATAAAAGATCTGGCAAAGGGTAACTCCACACCGCTCAGTGCCATCGGGCAAGCCCTACCGGTTCGAACTCAAATCACACCATTGTTTAATAAAAATTCAAACTATGCGCAGTTCTTGGTGTCTGCGATCATTCCGGCATTGTGGCAAGTGGTCATTGTCGTCTCAACGATCATGATTTTGAGCGCTAACTATCGGCATTACGGTTTAACACAGTGGCTAGGTTCACGCTACGTTGTTAATGTAAGCCGAACCTTGTTGGGCTATGTACCCCTCTTTGTTCTGCAGGGCATCGCCTTTTTATGCTGGTTCTATTACGGGATGAAATGGCCGATGAACGGCACATTTGCACCGCTCATTTTTGCTCAACTCATCACCACCATCGCCTGCATGATCATGGGAAGCTTTTTCTTTTTCATCACACTTGATGCTGCTCGAGCCATGAGTTTTGCCGGTGCTTATACAGCTCCGAGTTTCGCCTTCATGGGCATAACTTTTCCCGTGACAGATATGAATAACCTAGCGCAGATTTGGCGAGCATTATTGCCTATCAGCCACTACATCGAGGTACAAGTTAGCCAAGTCAGTTACGGAGCTAGCGCCGCAGCTTCGTTGAGTCATCTCGTTCCTATGTTGGGCTACGCCCTACCCGCATGGCTAACTGTGTTACTGATTAAAAAACACTGGACTAATGAGCAACTCAACACTCGCCAACCAATAAAGAGCGAAAAGCCAAAAACAACCAGTCAGCCAGAGGAACTATCATGAACCTCGTCCAAGCGATAAAAGCGGAAGTAGCTGCGCTACTATCAAATCCAGTTGTTCTACTAACCGTATTTGGTGGAGTGATTTTCTACTCGTTTCTGTATCCGTTGCCATACTCCAATCAAACGCCACGTGAGCAGATGATTAGTGTGGTGAACCTTGATAAAAGCCAAGTGAGTTATCAGCTTGAACGTATGGTGGATGCGACACCGCAAATAAAAGTTGTACAGCGAGATCACTCCATTGAAGCGGCCAAACAAGCGTTTTTAAACGGGGACATCACGGGTTTATTAGTCATCCCAGAACACTTCTACAAGGATTTGATGTTGGGTAAGAGCCCTACTTTGGCGTATGCAGGTGATGCGTCTTATTTCTTGGTATATGGAACAATAGTCGAGGGCCTAGCCCAAACAGGTGGGACGCTCGCCGCGCAAGCAAAAGTATCCAAGCTGTTAGTTGAGGGAGAACCGCTTTCTTTAGCATCCAACCATTACGCTGCATTCTCTTTAAATATGAAACCAACGTTCAACCCGAACATGGGTTATGTTAATTACGTTGTACCCGCAGTGTTCGTACTGATATTGCAACAAACACTAGCGATGGCGTCTGGACTAATGGGCGGCAGCCAAAAATTTGGTACTGGGTATTGGAGCCAGCTTTCTGCAATCAAACTTGTCTTGATTAGAAGCTTAGTGTTTTGCGGAATCTATACTTTGCTCTCCATGTACTATTTTGGCGCAAGTTTTACTTCGCATGGTATTAACCAACTGGCCAATATTTCCCAACTGTTGGCGCTTTTGTTTCCTTTCCTTCTCAGCTCTTGTGCGATTGGGATTTGGCTAGGGCAAATTACCCCGAGAAGAGAGCTCGTCACTCTAATTGTCCTAATCAGTTCAATGCCGCTCATTTTCTCGGCGGGTTTTATATGGCCAACGGAGATGATCCCAGCTCCCATTAATTGGCTTGCTCAGTTATTTCCAAGTACTCCAGCCATTCAAGGTTTTCTTAAAACCAATCAAATGGGGGCATCATGGCAGCAAATCAGCCAAGAGTTTTCTACTCTATGGCTACAAGCGGTCGGCTGGCTGTCGCTCGCTACGTATTCACTAAGCGCTCGAAAGAGCGCTTAATCGTTTATCTATCACCCGGATTTGCCCTCTCCTTTGTAAGACTTCTGTTATATATCATGAAGTTGGTCGCATTTTTTGTAATGCTTAGTTTACTATTGTCATCTATCATTAATTGATTCATAAAATAAATAACTAAAGCAATTAAAATCGCGGTATCTATGGAAAGCAGCAGTTCTAGATCAACACTCACTATTGAAATAAAGTCTTTCCTAGCGGTGTTTATTATTCCGTTATTGATCGTTTTACCCGCTTCTTTTTATGTTGCCGTCGACGGTATACAAGCAAACCTGCGCTCTACTGTGAATACCTACAGCACCCGCGTTGACGATATCATTTCAGAACTCCACAGCGAAAACAAACAAGCAATGCAGCATCCAGATAGCTGTGGTCTGATCCGTGAAGATTTACTGTTTGAAAGCCTAGTGCGAGAAATGATCATCGTGCGAGATGGGATCGCTATTTGTTCGTCTAAACGTGGTGAAATTGACCAAGACTTATCCCTTCTCATCGGCAAAAAAGGGACTAAAACTGGCGAGTACTTGTTTGATATCAATGGCGACCCAACTCAAAGAACCATAGTAATTGTTGATACCATTGAAGGAGATGGTTTTTCTGGTGCATTCTCTGTTGTCGACCGAAACTTCCTGCTACAAAGGCTAGGACGAATTGAAAGCGACAGGCTCAGTTACGTTAAAGTAAAGTTTGGGCCACGTGTTTACCCAGCGAATACCACTTTCACATCCGACACCTACCACTATATCCACACTTCGAAAAAGTATGGCTTTTCGATGCTTGCAGAAGCGAGTGAAGACTACATCAACGCTAGGCTGCTTTACACAGCAACAGGCAGCGTCCCAGTTTCTCTTTTAATTTCCCTGCTGATTTTTGCCGCTAACCGACTACTCAAACGACGCGACTCATTGGTCGATGACTTAAAAAAAGGGCTAAAACGTGGTGAGCTTTACTTAGCCTATCAACCCATCGTCACTAGCCAAGGCCATAAGATTGGCGGAGTCGAAGCGTTAATCCGCTGGAATCACCCAACGCTAGGATTAGTGCGGCCTGATGTGTTTATTCCTCTCGCTGAAGAACAAAACTTGATCATTCCGCTAACAGACTATGTATTGCAACATGCACTCTACGACCTTGCTAGCCTCCAGCCTGATAACGACATTCACCTAGGGGTCAATGTTCCCCCTGCTTATTTACATACCTCGACGTGCGTAAGTGAATTGACGCACTACAAAGAACAGTTTGAGGCCATTGGGATTAAGCTGTGTATCGAAGTAACAGAAAGGCAGATGCTCGATAAACTCGGTAGAGACGTACTGAAAGAACTGCGAGACAGCGGGCTAATCATCTCTATTGATGACTTCGGAACTGGCCATACGTCTTTATCTATCTTGCAAGACACAGCGTTTGATCATCTAAAAATTGATAAGTGCTTTGTTGATACCATTGGTTTAGAAACCGTTAATGCACCAGTACTCACTACAATCATTGAACTTGGGCATAAACTGCAGGTTAAGGTTGTTGCTGAAGGTGTAGAAACCGCCCAGCAAGCCGAGTACCTAGCAGGCTTCGATGTTCAATACCTTCAGGGTTATCATTTCTATAAACCAATGGGCATTGCGGATCTACAACAGGTGTTCAAAGACTCTAAATTAGATTAAAACCCGCGATGTTTCCAAAACTGTGCTTCGTCTTTGGCGAGCACATTAAAGGTTTTTACTGCAACTTCTTTGCCCTCTAACTCTATCGACATTCGCCAATGACCAATGTTAGATTCCAAACCATTTTCAGGGCAAAGAAGTTGGATCGTATCACCTAGATAGAAATCCCAATCGTTACTGCCAACATATTCCTCACCGTCAAACGGGGCCAGCACCTGCCCTTTCTTACTTAATACTCCAGGATGTTCAATACAGTAACGTATCAAGGCACCTTTCGCTTTCTTGATGTTAACGATGAACCCAAATTCTACATCCACTTCCGCATACACGTCTGTGGTGAACTCTTGAATCTTAGGTAGATGCTTGGATTTGGAATCCCAAGTGGAATACACACCGTAGGATGTCATTTCTACGATTGCTGAGCGCTTGGCCACGTTTGCCACCTCTTTCTCATTTTGTTAATGGTTTCTTCCGCGACCCCATGAATGTTGCTGTACTGCCCAGTACATTCCACCACTTTTAATTCAGCGCGATAGCGCTTGGCTAGCGCACGATAGGCTTTCATTTCCCATAACCGTACAAACGTATTGGCCACTACCACGCTATTACCTGATCGTAAGCTTTGTTCCGTTTGTTGACGGCACCAATCATGCGCTTGAGAGATTTTTGCGGCGTCGTACACATAGTTACCATCAGCATCAATGAAATACATATCGGCTTCATAGTGAGCAACACCCATGGTCTTGGCCAACGTAGATTTTCCCGAGCCTGGCAGCCCGCGAATTAGAGTCAGTGTTAATGACATAAACAACACCGAGTGAAAAAACAGCCTCAATTGTATCAAAGATAGCTATCGACATCTGAATCTTATTGAGTTAAGTTTGGATGTATAGACGTCCAGAAAGCTTAGGGAGAAAGCTGTGCCAATTAAGATCCCCGATCAACTACCTGCATCCGATGTACTACGCGAAGAAAATATCTTCGTGATGCCCGAGTCACGAGCCTCCACTCAGGAGATTCGCCCACTCAAGGTTTTGATCCTAAATCTTATGCCTAAGAAGATTGAAACCGAGACGCAATTCTTACGCCTACTTTCCAACAGCCCACTGCAAGTGGATGTTGAGTTACTACGTATTGATGATCGACCAAGCAAAAACACGCCAACTGAGCACCTCGACAACTTCTATCGCCAGTTCGATATGGTTAAAAACCGTAATTTCGATGGCCTGATCATCACCGGTGCTCCACTAGGCTTAGTTCAGTTCGAAGATGTGATGTATTGGGATCACCTCAAAACCATCATGAATTGGGCGAAAGAACATGTGACTTCAACCTTGTATGTGTGTTGGGCGGCGCAAGCCGGCCTTAAGTTGCTCTATGACTTACCTAAGCGAACTCGAAAAGAGAAGCTGTCAGGCGTATATCACCATCAAATTCATCACCCATACCACCCTGTTCTAAGGGGCTTTGACGATACTTTCCTTGCTCCGCACTCTCGATATGCCGACTTCTCACCTGAATTTTTAGAAGAGCATACCGACCTCGATATTCTAGCCACCTCGGACATCGCAGGCGTCTATCTGGCAGCGACTAAAGACAAACGAAACGTGTTTGTAACTGGCCACCCAGAATACGATGCATTGACTCTACATAACGAGTACATTCGAGATTTGGGCGAAGGTATGGAGCCTGCTATTCCAATTAACTATTATCCAAACAACAACCCAGACAACAAACCGTGCGCGAGCTGGCGAAGCCATGGACATTTGCTGTTCTCAAACTGGTTGAATTACTGCGTTTACCAACAAACGCCTTACGATCTCGAACACTTCAGTGAAGACAAGTTCACTAAAGATCTATAGCAACGACTGTTTCTATCAAGCAAAAGCTCAACGGAAACATCTGTTGTCTGTCTCGACTCTTTATCATGGCCGCTGTATGCGGCCATTTTTATTGCCAACTCGATCGCATTCCCTCTGCGAGCCATTGTTTTTCTAGCTAAGCTGTCGCCATTATTGGGCGAAATATCATGAACTTACCCAAATAAAGGTGTTGCCAATGAAACGCGCAGCGGTCCTCTTTCTACTTGCGAACCTGTTCGGTTGTGTCACGGTCACTCAAGATGGGAAACCAGAAGTTAAATCCGATCCAATTGATATGGCTGAATCACGAATCACCTTGGGGCTGGGTTATTTAGAACAAGGCAACATGCTCAAAGCGAGAGAAAGCTTAGAAATTGCGCTAAAACATGCGCCGTCCTACTACCGAGCTCAACTCTCTATGGCTCACTACTACGAACAAGTTGGAGAGTTGGATTCAGCACGAAATACCTATCGAAAAGCCCTTCGTCAGCACCCAAAGAATGGCAACATACTCAACAATTACGGTACTTTTCTATGTAAACAAGGCGAATACCAACAAGCTGATAAGTACTTTAATAAAGCCATCGAGCAGCCTTATTACTACTTAGTATCAGCCAGCTATGAAAATGCGGCCTTTTGTGCATTGAAAGCTGGCCAGACAGACCAAGCCAAATATTACTTCGCAAGAACCATCGACCACGATCCAAATCGTGTCCGCTCTATCTTACAGTTGGCAAAGTTGGAAATTGAAGCCGGAGAGTATACGGAGGCGAGAATAAAATTGATGCAAATCCACCAGCGCTACGGCCTGCAGAAACCATCACTTCAGCTGTTAATACAATTAGAGAAAGCGGCAGGTAACAAATCACTGCAGATAAAATACCAAAACCAACTCGATCAAATGATGGAAGTGAGTTGATACAAGGGCGTGTTGACCTATTTTCGGCGCGTTCGCTTTCGGCGACGAACAACACGCACTCGGTGAATCACACGGTATTCACGAATGATATACGCCACGACCACCAATACCACCAAGCCAAACACACCCGCAAAGCCATACAGTAGGATGTCGCATACCCATTCTGGGTTGCAGGGAAGATAGATTTCAAACTCCATAACTCTTCCCTCTTACCATGCCTACAACAAGCTTAGCATTTGATTTTCAACCACTCACGTCGCTCTTCTTCATCTTTAAATGTCCAAGCAACAAATCGGCTGTTCTTCTGGCCTTGACTCATTTCGACAATTCTAACTTCGGATGCCCCAACCTTTTCTAGGTTTTTCCTCAGCCATCGAACGTTCTCTTTCTTGGAAATAAGTGTGGTAAACCAAAGTACTTGCTTAGCAAACTCGCGGCTCTCAAAGGCCATGTTTTTAACAAAGCTCGCTTCGCCGCCAGGGCACCACAACTCTGCTTTTTGGCCGCCAAAGTTTAGTTCCGCCTTTGTAGCCATGGAACGGCTATCGACCTTTTGACCTCGTTTTTTCTTATTTGCCGCAAGATTATTCACCTTACGTAAGCTGCCCTGCTGCGCTTCCTCAAGAGACTTGTGAAAAGGTGGATTGCAGGTTGTGATGTCGTAATGCTCGCCTTCACGGATGACATTTTTGAAAAAATGACGACTATCCGATTGCAAACGACAGTCTATATTGGTCGCCAATGTGGAGTTTGCATCGGCAATGCGCTGTGAGTTCTCGACGGAAACCGGATCCACATCACTGCCAACATACTGCCAGCCGTAATCCGTTACTCCGACAATCGGATAAATACAGTTAGCACCGACACCAATATCTAGCGCGCGTATCAGAGCGTGTTTTACTTGACTGCACTCTTGAGAGATCAATTCTGCCGCTCGATGAATATAGTCTGCACGACCAGGAATTGGCGGGCACAAATACCCTTGAGGGATATCCCACTCTTGCACATCATAATGCAGCGCAAGTAGCGCTTTATTGAGCAACTTAACTGCAATAGGATCGGAAAAGTCGATGCTTTGATCGCCTTTTGGATTCTTTATGACATACGATTCGAGTTCAGGAGAGACCGCAACTAGCGCTTTGAAATCATAACGACCATGATGTTTATTCTTTGGGTGTAAGCCAGCTTTGGACTTAACGGTAGTCACCTTTGTACAAGCAGCCTGAGCGTTCAAGTCTCGCGGCTTAGAGCCTTGCTTTTTCTTAGTAAACTCTTTCAATCTTTTTGCTGATGACAAGCTGTTATCTCTCTTTTAATTCTTGATAAATCATAAACAATCGTGCGTCTAATTCTAACTGGTGATAGTCAGGTAACATGTGGCAGCACAGTTGATAGAACGCTTTATCGTGGTTCTTTTCTTTGATATGAGCTAACTCGTGAACGACTAGCATTCGCAGCAGTGGCTCTGGTGCTTCCTTAAATATACTTGCGATACGAATTTCGTTTTTAGACTTGGTTTTTCCACCGTGATTTTTTGTCACATAAGTATGAAGCCCGAGCGCGTTGTTGATTAGGTGAATTTTGTTGTCGTACACCACTTTACTCAGCGGTGCCGTCTTCTTCATGTACCGATTTTTAATCTCAATCGAATACTCGAATAACGCCTTCTCACTTTTGATAGTGTGATTTTCGGGATAACGAGCCTCGAACCAGGGTACCAACTTGTTGCTGCTAATTAATGTATCAATTTGGGAGACGATATTTTCTGGATAGCCTTGAACGTAACGCAGTAATGCGTGCATAAAAATCACCGTAGCAGCGTAGAAAGGCGCTAAGTTTAGCCCAATTGAATTACTGAATCATAGCGTTTATTGTCCTAACGCTCTTCCAGTGATTTACCCATACTTTTCCCAATCAACGTTTTCCGTTAAACTTCGCGCGATAATTTAGCCATAACCTATAAATTGAGCCTCATATGAAACGCGTCGTTCTTTATGTCAAAGATAAATGTCCTCACTGCAAAGATGCACAACGCTATTTAGAGTCAAAAGGCATTAAGTACCGTCTGTGTAATGCAAAAATGCAACGTGGCCGAAAAGAGCTCGATGCATTAGGTGCTCGCTCTGTTCCTGTGTTGAAAATCGGCGATCGTGTCATGATCGGCTGGAACCCTGGTAACTTCGATAAAATTTATCGCTCTTAAACGCTTACAATTGGATAACCAAACGAAGTGCACTTAAGAGTCACTTGATATACCATCGTTGAATCAGACAGTTACGAGGCACATCATGAAAAAGACTCTTGCGTTAGCCACTGCGTTACTCTCTTCGAGCACACTGGCAAATAGCTTCGATCATTACTTATCGCTGGGTTATACCCAAGTAGACGCGTCTTACGCATCTGAAAGCGAAAAAATGGATGGTGTTGGCTTTACTTACAGCCGATTTGAAAGGCGTCAACAGATTGGTGTGATTTTGCTCGCCGACTACGCCTCTTCTTCAAGTAGTGCTTTAGATGCTTCCTACTACGATGTAATGGGTGGGATCGTTTACCGCCCAGAGAAACTGAATTGGCTGAGAGTTTACCCGATGGTTGGCGCTTCAGTCTTTAAAGGTAATGTGACGTCGACAGCGCCAGATAGTGATTCTGAAATGTACCTGAGCTACGGTGTTGGCCTTCAAGCTTCTATCCCTAATACCAAGGTATTCTTTGACGCGAGCTATAAAAATATCGATGCAGATTTTGGTGACGCAAGTGCATTCAACATTGGTATTGGGCTGCGCTTTTAACTCCCGTGCCTTTTCTATCACACATACTGCTTAACAAAGTCGATAAAGGTTTTATCGGCTTTGGATTGATAACCTTCTTTGCGCCACGCTAATGCCAAACCAAGCTCTACTCTCTCTTCAAACGGTATTCCAACGATACCAGTTTCATTGTCTGTCACTAGTTTGAGCAAGGCCGTAATAGCAAACTCACGCTTTAGGATATTCAAAATCATGGGGATTAAGTTTGTTTCGAACGACAACCTCGGTGTGTATCCATATTCAGAAGACACCTTATCGATAAAATCTCTATGAAAGTAACCGGGCTTAAACATCACTAATTCATTGGCAAAGAAGTCGGCGTATGAGATTGATTCATTCTGGGCCAACGGATGATGTTCGCCAACCACCCCTACCATTTCGACATCCACCAAATGATCCACTTCAAGATCATCAGGAATGTCTTGGTCAACAATCACGCCAATGTCTAATTCACCAGCTAATAACATTTTCCTGATCGACTGGGTACCCGCGTCAATAAGCGTAAGTTTAAGGTTTGGGTAATGAGTCTTAAACGCCATTAGTATTTCTGGGAAAAAATACGACCCCATCATACTAGGAGCCCCCAGCCTCACCTCTCCTTTCTCTAGGCCAATTAACTCGTCCATCGCGAGCTTCGCATCATCGATCTGCTGAAGTATGCGCTTTGCGTGAGGGTATAAAACCTCTCCCTCTGACGTAAGTTCTATATGTCGCTCACAACGTTTAAACAGTTGAACACCAAGTTGCTGCTCAAACTTCTTAATCGAGATACTCAATGCAGGCTGGGCGATATTCAACGACTTCGCTGCCATTGTGAAATGACCGTGTTCCGCGACAGCTACAAAATGCTTTAATTGACGTATATCCATGCCATTAACAAAATATATGAGGTTGATATTTTCAATATATTTCATTAATCAGGAGGCAACTGATAATTTGATCACATCCCCACCATCTGCGGCTACAAATACGCAGTCACACGATAAGAAGAAGCAACATGATTGAATATGGCAGTATTGAGTATAAGAAAGTCACATGGAGTCTGGCACTCGGCTCCTTTCTGGTTTTCTGTAACTTATACCTGTTCCAGCCAATGCTGCCATTTATGGCACAGCATTTTACTGTGTCCGAAACCCAAATTAACTGGCTTCTCGCCGCATCTACTCTTGCGCTCGCCCTGTGCTTAGTTCCATGGGCAGTAGGTTCAGAATCGTTTGGTCGTCGAAAAGTCATGTTAATCGGCTTGTTTGCAATGCCAATAGTAGGCGGTTTAATGTTAATAACCCAACAGTTGTGGTTGCTTGTTGCGGCAAGGGCATTAATGGGCATTGCCATAGCAGCGTTTGCTTCAGTTGCGGTCGCCTATATGGTGGAAGAACTGGACGCTAAAGCATTCGCGCGAGCCATTGGAGGTTATATTGCGGCGAATTCATTGGGTGGAATAGCTGGACGTATCGCTGGGGGCATACTCACCGATGCCTATGGCTGGGAAGTTGCCGTTGCATCTATGGCTGTGTTTACCCTAGTTTGCGCGCTGTTGGTCAACTATATGTTGCCTGCGCAGAAAAACTTCACCCCTCAACGAGGCCTTTTTTTCCACCATAACCGTGCTCTAATCAAACACATTAAGAACAAAACCATCTGGACTGCAATGCTCATTGGTGGTGTGAATTTCGCATTGTTTGTAAACCTGTATTCGGTGATGGGCTTTAGATTAGTGAGTGAGCCACACAACCTGCCTATTGGCCTAGCGTCATTGATCTTTGTTTGTTATTTAGCTGGAACCGTTAGTTCTAAACTAACCGGAAATTGGACACAACGTAAAAACCCAATTTCAGGTATGGTCACAGGTACCATCATCAGCATGCTAGGAATGTTGGTTGCACTGGTCGACTCTATTCCATTCATGTTAATTGGGCTGGCACTGATAAGTTTTGGCGCATTTTTCACTCATACTCTTGCCTATGCTTGGGTTAGCCAAAACGCCACACACGCTAAAGCAACAGCAACGGCGCTTTACTTGGTTCACTACTACACTGGGGGAAGCCTAGGAGGGTTCTTCTTGATTTATTGTTGGCAACACGGCCAATGGCCTGCGGTTGTAGCCGGTGGTTTGATTCTGTATGCGATAATATTCGTACTCTGTTACGTATTGTCTAGAATTGAGCAAAGGGACAAAGCAGAAGTCGAGACCATAGACATTCAAATGTGTAAGTAATGTAGGTGAATACAGCTAATAAAGAGTCATCATTCGTCACAGGATTCTGCTATTCTTGCCCGCACATACAAAAGCAATAGCACCAGATAAAACCATGGCTACTGAAAGCTCAACACCTAACAACGATGAAATCGCATCACAAGTCAATCAATGGCTGAACGATGTTGTGATCGGCCTGAACCTATGCCCGTTTGCCGCCAAGCCACAACGTAACAAACAGATAAAGATCTTTGTGAGTGACGCCGTCACTGAAGAACAGTTGCTGGAAGACATACTGAACGAATTGCTCAATCTAGAACAACACACCGCAGAGCAACTCGAGACCACATTGGTGGTTTCACCTAATATGCTCGCTGACTTTTACGACTACAATCTTTTTATAGATTGGGTAGAAGCACTGATTAAGCAGCAAAACTGGGAAGGTGTTTATCAACTTGCAACTTTTCACCCCGACTACTGTTTTGGGGGCACAGAGCCAGAAGATGCGGAAAACTTAACCAATCGCTCTCCTTATCCTGTCTTCCACTTGATTCGTGAAGAAAGTATGGAAAAGGTGCTTAAGCACTACCCGAATCCTGAAGCCATTCCAGATACCAATATCGCTCGAGTTGAATCTCTAACCGCTGAAGAACAAAGAAAACTTTTCCCCTATTTGTTTCGTTAGTCGTTTGCATGCGAAGCGTATTGCCAGAATCCAGATGCAAAAAAGCCAACCTTTACGGTTGGCTTTTTAGTAATGACAACATGCTTATTTTGCTACGTTGCCTGCCACGTTCAGGGCGTCCCATGTACGCGCAAATGGTGGCGCGTAGCAAAAGTCCATATAACCTAGCTGCTGTGTGGTCATCTTCGCAGTGATAGCAACTGCAAGGGCGTTGATTCTGCCTACTGCCCCCTTCTTACCGACGATTTCACCACCAAGTAACACCTTAGTTTCTGGGTGATAAACCAGTTTCACTTTGATGTCTTCTTGGCCTGGGTAGTAATCGGTTTGGTTTTTATCAGAAATGGTAGAAGCTTTGACGTCCAAATTGTGCTCTTTTGCCAGAAGCTCATTGACGCCCGTGCACGCTAATTCATAATCCAGAACTTTCAGGCACGATGAACCTAGAAAGCCACTCATGTACGTGTCTTTGCCTGCAAGTTTGTCAGCCATCATACGTGCTTGTTTGTTTGCGGTCGTTGCTAATGGAACGTAAACCGATTTGCCAAGCGCTAAATGATGGACAACAGCACAGTCGCCAACAGCAAATATGTGTGCATCTTCCGTAGCACCAAACTCATCGACGAGTAGAGCGCCGTTAGCGGCTTTTGGTAACTCGAAAGCCTCTGTATTTGGTTTGAAACCAAGTGACATGATCACCACATCGGCTTCAACTGTACCGTTATCCGTCTCTACGATATAGCCACCCTGCTCTGCGTCGCGGATAGCCGATACGCTGGTACCCGTTTTTAACTCAGCACCTGACTCACGAATCGCACCTTCGACCACTTCGATCATCTCAGGGCTGAACTGGCGGCTCATTACATGCTGTTCGCGCTCAATGATAGTCACATGCTTGTCTAGCTCATGCGCTGCATCGAACACTTCAAGGCCAATAAAGCCACCGCCAATCACACATACGCGTTGGTTGTTGCTGTCCTTAAGCGCTTCTTTTACTGCCAAGCCATCTTCCATGCTGGTTAGCGTGTACACACGCTCTGGGTTGAACTCGCCGAATGAAGGAACGATTGGACGCGCACCTGTGGCGATCACCAACATATCGTAGTCGATACTACTCTCTTCGCCTTTCTGGCAAACGGTGATCTGCTTTTTAGCGCGGTCTAGTGCCACCATTTCAGTTTCGATACGCACATCCAAACCTGATTTCATTGCTTGTTCTGGCGTGCGAGAGATCATGCGCTCGGTGTCATCGAACATGCCACCAGCAAAGTAAGGTAAACCACATGCACCGAATGAAATGTAATCACGCTTATCCAGCACAATCACTTCATCCGATGGCTGATTACGTTTGTATTTTGCTGCGAAACTCATACCTGCAGCGCTTCCGCCTACGACAACAACTTTCATATTTATTACCTAAATAACCTGAACTCAGGAAAAACGAGAGAGCACCCGCATTGGGTGCTCTTTATTAAGTTTGGAAATTATACAGCCGCTTCTTTTGATACTGTTTCTGCAACATCAGCGTTGTATTGCTCTGCATTTAGTGAGCCATTCTTCTTCGCGGTTAACACACCTGACAACATCGAGCCTGAGATGTTAAGCGCGGTACGAGCCATGTCAATCAGAGCTTCGATAGAAACCAGAATCGCAACAACCGTAATGTCTAGGCCCATGATGGTCAGTACCGCTACTGCTGCGAACGTTGCACCACCACCAACACCAGCGATACCGAATGAAGCAATCGCGATAACGGCAATCAACTGAATGATGAAACCTAAATCTACTGGCATACCCATCACTTGAGCCGCCATAATTGCTAGCATTGCTGGGTAGATACCCGCACAACCATTCTGACCGATACTGGTACCGAATGTTGCTGACATGTTTGCTGTTTCTTCGTCCACACCTAGACGTTGAGTTTGAGTTTCAACGTTTAGTGGGATAGCCGCCATACTAGAGCGAGAACCGAAGCCGAATACTAACACTGGCCAGATTTTCTTCATGAACTTCGCTGGAGACAGACCGAACATAGACACCATCACGAAGTGGATAGCGAACATTACACCGATCGCCACATAGCTTGCTAGTAGGAAACGACCCATTTCTGCTAGAGCGAATAAATCGTTGGTCATCATGAACGTAGTCATCAGAGCGAATACACCGTAAGGCGTCAGCTTAAGAATCTCACGTACCATTGAAAGTACGACTTCTTTAGCTGCATTGATGAAATCAACGAAGTTTTGCACTTTCTCTGGCTTACGGTTTTTCACTTGCAGGATACAGTAGCCAAGGAACATACCAAACAATACAGTCGATAGTGTCGAAGTACGTTGAGAGCCCGTTAGCATGTCAAAGATGTTGGTTGGGATGATTGATAGTGCCATTCCAGACAAGCCACTGCTTGCCATTGCATCTTGAGTTGCTACCAATGAATCGCCACGTGCTTCAATCGCACTGTTAGTACCAATTGTGCTGACTAGCGCGTTCGCATCGATACCGAATAGGTAAATACTTGCGATACCAACAGCTGCTGAGATTGCACAAGTGAAAAGTAGAATACCGATGATTTTTGGCGCGATACGTGATAGTGCACCGCCACCTTCTACATTCATGATCGACGAGATCATCGCCACGAATACTAGTGGGATTACGATCATTTGTAGCAGTTTGATGTAGCCTTTACCGAACACAGAAATCAGTTCAGCAAAACCTGCTGTTGCTTCGTTACCCACACCAAATACAAGTTGAATCGCACCACCAAACATCAAGCCGGCAGCAAGAGCGCTAAGCACTCGGAAGTTAAAGGTTTTCTTTTGTTTTTTGAAGTTCGCTAATATCGCATAGAACCCGAAAAACAGTACGCTTAATCCAATGAATGACAAGCTCATGAGAATCTCCTATTGATACCCATTTAAATTCTGAAAATTGTTATTTTTTGTACGCAATGGCTTCAACTTCAACCAATGCATCTTTTGGTAATCTGGCTGCTTCTACACATGAACGAGCAGGCGCATTTTCCGTTCCGAACACATCGGCATACACCGCGTTAAATGCTGCAAAGTTTTCCATGTCTGACAGGAAACAAGTCGTTTTAATCACTGTATCGATTCCCGCGCCACTTTCTTCTAGAACGGCTTTTAAGTTTTCTAGTGATTGTCTTGCTTGTTCCGTGATCCCACCTTGTACAAACTCCATCGTTTCAGGTACTAACGGTAACTGACCCGAGGTAAACACCAAATCCGAGAAGATCATGCCTTGAGAATATGGTCCGATGGCTTCTGGAGCTGCTTTGGTATCGATTTTTTGTTTCATTGTTTCACCCTATTTTAAAAAATTAGTTGGTCGCGAATTCAGCTTTGAACTCGCGTAGAAATTTGTAGACAGCTTGGCGAGTAATGCCGAGCCTTTCAGAGACAAGTGTCGTGGTCTCTTTCAATTCAAAAACACCGTTGTCATATAGACGCTTTGTGATCGCTTTATTTCGGCTTTTTGTATTCACCGAGTCGTCTTTTTCTATGTCGTCTATCGCACTAGTTAAAGCCTGATTAATGACATCGCTCGCGTTAGTGCTGAAGTTTTCATTCACAACAGATGTCGCTACCGACACATCTGGCATGAGCGTTTTTACAATTTCAGGGAATGGGAAAGACAAGTTCATGTTGATACACAGCATGCCTATGGCTTTGTTGTCTGCGCCGGCAAGAATACATGTTGTCGATTTGAGCAAAGAGCCATCGCTACTGTTGGTAAAGTAGCTCTTTGGCGACACTTCACCTGTCTTCTCATAGTTGCTCCACATTTTTAAACCGAGATCGGTGATTGGAGATCCAATTGCCCTGCCGGTGTGGTGGCCATTCACTATCTTCACGACCGACTGTTCAAAGCTTTCAAACGAGTGAATCACCACCTCACAATGTGGGCCAATCAGATCCGCAATGGTGTCTGCGATACGAAAATAGTTATCGAGAAGTTCTCTGTCTTGCTGCGAAAAAGTGACTTGTTTTAGGTTCATAATCTTCGTTTACAAAAGTTTACTTAACGAACTCAGATTACTACCCCTTAAGTATTAAAACAATATTCAGTAAACTATTGTTAACTACCCTAAACCGCCAATATCGGGCAAAAAACAACCACAAACCACCCCTTAAGTGGTACAAAATGAGATTTCCAGCACCTTTTAACCACTATTTTAATATGGATTTAAAACCAAGATCTCAGTTTACATTTTGTAACAATCAATAAAATTTATGACAAAAATGTGCTGTAAGTTCAAAAAAGTCGCCCACCAAAATCGGTTGAAATTTGTAAACGCAATGGTAAGACGATGAGTCTTGAGAAAAGACGAACATTTCGCTCGCTAGCACTAAGAAATATTGGGAATGAAGTAAACCACCGAATCACAAAGTAATGATTGTTGGGGGTGGAATAATCTACAGGTAAAGTTTTTAAGACTTGAATGTCATCGCTTATCGGTGGAGGCTGATGAAGTTGTTAGGTGCAGCTGTTTGTCACGATAGAGAATGAATAGATACAAAAAAGCCCGCGATAAGCGGGCTTTTTTGATTGTTCACGAAGAACTAAATTTGGTGGGTCCGGGCGAACTCGAATCGCCGACCCCTACCATGTCAAGGTAGTACTCTAACCAACTGAGCTACGGACCCAAATTTTGTCACTGCTTTAAAAGCAGTAAGGAATGGTGCGTCCGAGTGAACTCGAATCACCGACCCCCACCATGTCAAGGTGGTGCTCTAACCAACTGAGCTACGGACGCATTCCTTTGGAACGGAGGCGATATTAGCGAGACTTCTTTGCTGGCGCAAGTGCAAATTCTCTATTTTTGAACTGTTTGGCGTTGATATAGACAAAGCGATGAACTTTTAACCCAAAACTGATTTGATCGATCCTACATTGTCGGAACAAAACATAAACAAACGTGATTTTGATTCCACTTTTATATTGCTTATTATGCAAATTGGATTAGTATGCACTTTACCAATCGCTTTACGGAAACAGGCTTCCTAACCGAACTTGAGTCATGGACTTAGACGTACTGAGCAACTCACATAAGTTGCGAGCAGCGATCCTAACTTGGATCAGTATTACACTTGGCTTTATCGCCAGCGGTTTTGCTGTGTACAACTACGCAGTTGGGACAGGCTGGTTCCTTGTGATCTCTGAAGCCTTGTTTGCGGTCTACTCATTTTGGTTATACTCCGCAGCTAAAAAACGGGCTCACAATTACCTTTCGATAATTCTCTTTGTCGCCTTTTTGGCCGTCATTGTGTTAGGCGGCACACTAAATCGCCCATTAGAAAGTGGACTATTTATTTGGACCTGTTTCTTCCCCATCTTCTTTTATTTACTGTTAGGTAAGAAGAACGGCCTGCTCGCGACAGGTTTTATGGCGATCATTCAGATAGCTGTGGTGCTATACAAAATCCAACTTGGTACAAGTTTCATTGGTACTCCACTTATCCTGAACTTGCTATTTTGCTACCTCAGTATTTGGGTGGTTTCTCATATCTTTGAGTCCAACAGGAAGAAAGCGGAAGTCAGCCTAGGGGTTCTGGCTTCTAAGGATGTATTAACCAATACGTACAACCGATTGGCCCTCACTTATCAATTTCCCGTTCTTCAACGTAAAGAAAGCGCCCCGCTGTGCTTGTTGATTCTAGATATCGACTTCTTTAAGCAAGTAAACGACCAATTTGGCCACTCTGTTGGAGACAAGGTACTTATCGAAACAGCCTTACTGTTACAAAAGTTTGTTGGAGAATCTCAAGTTTTCCGTATCGGTGGAGAAGAGTTTTGTATCACATTACAGCACACTGATCTCAAACAAGCTGAAGCGGTTGCTGAAGCAATTCGACATGAAGTCTCCGTTAATCAGTTTCATCATGGCTCACAAGCCATCAATCTGACAGTGAGTATCGGCGTGTGTGCCTGTGATGGCATCACAGAGCTTGAGGATGTGTTACTTAAGGCAGATAGTGAGCTTTATCGAGCCAAACAGAACGGGCGAAATCAGGTTATGGTTTGCGCCTCTCAGCTGAGTAAGCCATTGAAAGAACAAACACAATCCGCTCAATAAAAAAGCTCGCAATAGCGAGCTTTTTTCATTCAAGACCAATCAATTTGATTTGGGTTTGGATTTTCTGGTTCCGGTTCATCAAATACAACGTTGTAGTTTTCGGTGTAAGTACATTGAGGCTGACGGCTACAAGTGAAGAAACGTCGACCTTTGAACTCGCCTTGACTAGCAATCTTGATCACCATCGGGCTGCCACATTTTTTACAGAAACGAACTTCTTTATCTGGCTCTATCAAATCAATGTGTGCCGCCAGCAAACGTCTTAAACGACCTACTTGATAGCTGTGTTTGATCGACGCACCAATGAGAGGGACATTCGACGACTTACAAACGTGCATCAGCAATTTCTGGCGTTCCATTTTGCCTTTGTCTAGTTCTTTACCATTGTCCAATTCAATCGCCACTCTAGGCTCTAACGAGCGAGGGTCACAAATTAAAAAATCAAAGTAACTTTTGGCTATTTTTGAATTTGCCACAAACCACTGTTTTTTGTTGGTTGCAACAGGTGCAATTACATTGGCCATATTCACTTTTGCCAACACAACACCGTGCTCCCCCACCGCCGTTTTCAATGCATTGAGAAACGCCGTTTCTTGTGAGTTAAGCAAAGCACCTTTGCGTTTGTATTTGCAGTCTTTATACGTTTCCGTCTTGATGAGCCGTTTTTGAACGAAGAAAAAAAACACGACCAGCAATACAACAATGATGAAAATGTTTTCCATTTAGTCTCGAATTCTCAATGCTAGATAACTTACTAATTAATATATGAAGTTCGAGGTTTTTGCTATCTCTGATTGAGTTTATGAGAGATAAGCGCTCTGAATTTATCCAAATCGCATCCGTTGAATAGAATCTTTATTGATTTAGATCATTTTCCAGCCGAGAGTGATGATTTAGTGTCGTAACTGTTACACAAGTGTAAAAAACAAGGAGCTGTAAAATGGAATTAAAACAAGATCCACGCTGTTACACCGATGTATGTGTCGATGGCTACTGGTATCACTACGATCATTGTGGCACTGACGCATATGTACTCAAAGGTGGCTCTTCACCAAAACTCGAGCTAGCACGGGAGCCCAAAACGGAAAGCGAACTGATTGCGTTGCTTAGAGCGGCAAGTAAGTAGCCTAGACATTCGTTAGTCGTACTAATCAGGCAGGTCCAAAAAGATAACGGTTCTATTATCCGGATCGAGTTTGATAAATGAGTCGTACCAATATTTTTTAATCAATCGGTCCATCAACCCCGTTTTTTTCGCCTTTTTAAGTGCCGCTTGAATCATCGGTTTATGCATTGCTGCTTCACGGCTGAGATAGAACTTAAAGTCTCGTTCGTATACAAGCAGCAAACGCTTTTCTATTTCTAAATGGCTGTAAATACGTGCCTCTGAATAGATTTCTGTAAACCCTCTTGGGAAGTAATTCACTTCCCCATCCTCACTCAATTTGGCATACAGTTCGCGCCATTCACCATCTTGAAGGTAAGCACCTAACCCGTTATGACGCCAAACATCCACATCGAACCACTCTTTGCCTAGCCCTGCGACTAAACCCGAGGCCTTTAGTTGCTCTAACGTTTCTATTTCATCAAATAGCTCTTGAGCACCGTCTGGTATTAATAAAACGCGTTGTCCAATCAGGCCATTGGTTAACGTGACATTAATTGGAATAAACTGGCGATTACGCTGTTTGGTTTCAATCAACCAAGTTAAAGACAACTGATTGTTTTGAACCATTTTTACCACGCGCTTCTGCGGGATGTGCTCCGCTGGTGTTTCGATAATCAGTTCAATCCCATTCGCAGCCAGAGCTTCTTTAAGCAATTCGTGGTAATACATATGACCATTGTCTTGTTGTGACGCTAAGGTCAGTGTGATTGACGCAGGCTTCGCCCAAGCGACACTTACAAGCAAACATGAGAACAATACCAGCCACCTCATAGTAGCTCCCGTTTTAGCTATCCCATTTAAAAATATAGTTGCTGTTTCGGTTTGCGCTAGAAACGAAAACGCCACCCATGTGGGTGGCGTTGTTCGCTATGGTGCTTTGTATTAGTTGAATACGTATTTATCCATCATCGAAACCAATTTACCAATTTCTGGTTTAGTAATGGTGTCATTCGCACCGAGTGCTAATGCTTTCGATCTGTTGTCATCACTCATAAGAGAGGAAAACATAACAATTGGTGTGGTCTGATATGCATCGCTTTCACGTAAACGCTTCAATAAGTGCATGCCATCCATACGCGGCATTTCAACGTCAGTGACTACGGCATTCACCAATTCGTGCACCGGCAAACTTTCGGCTTTCGCATATTCTGCAATTTCCATCAGCTTGTCATGCCCTTCACCACCATCTTTACACGCAATAACGTTGTAACCCGCTGAAGTCAGAGTGTCTTGAATCAAACTGCGGATAAAGGCAGAGTCATCGACAACGATAATGGTTTTCGCATTACGCTTGGTGACCATTTGCTGGTTCAAGTCAACGGTTCTGTCCCCTTTCACATCGTATTTTTCCATACTCAGTTCTGGGTTGATGTCAGCGATGATCTTCTCGAAGTCGAGGATCATAATCAGGTTGCCATCTTTACGTACCACAGCCACGACACAATCTTGCTCACCAGCCTCTAAAAATTGACTTGGTGATTCCACGTCATTCCAAGAAATACGGTGGATACGGCTAATGCTATCTATCAAGAAGCCATTCGTCATACGGTTGAAGTCGGTCACGATGACAAACTTCCTGTCTAACTCTTTGCTTGTTGGTACACCCAACCAACCGCCTAGGTCTACTAATGGCGTTAGAATATCTCGAGACGAGAAAACCCCAATCATGTGAGGTTGTGCATTCGGGTAATCCGTCGTTTCAGGTACTTGAATCACTTCACGTACTTTGGCAACGTTGATCCCGTAGTAACAGGTTTTGGTACTACCGTCTGGTAAGTGTTTTACCAGGTGAAACTCTATGATTTCGAGCTCGTTAGTGCCGCTCTCTGTCAAAATTGTGCTGCTAGAATGACTCATGCTGATACATCTTCGTATTATTTATATTTGTTTACGATAGCTTGATATTGGCTTACGCCGTTATCATCTTCCGTGATTTTTACTTTATCTATAGCTTGTTGCAACTCATCTATGAGTGCTCTGTCGATATCTTTATTGAAAGCGTAATACAATTCACCTTCCTGCAAAACGAATACAGGCGAAAACTCATCTGGATTATAGCCTGTTTGCAATATCCACCATTTTGCAACGTTCTCTTCATAAGCCCACAAATCAATGCGCTCTTTTTGAAGTTGTTCTGCTAACGTCTTGGCGTAGGAGCTTTCCTGCATGGAATCTCTCGGGACACCAAGCTCCAGTAACAGTTGCTCACCCACATCGTCACGAATGACACCTATACGGTACTTAATCAAATCACGTGGTTCATCAATGGTGATACCCGTGCTGTTTTTCGCCATCACCACTATACGGGTGGTACTAAGCGGGCCAACCCATTGAAACAAATGCTCTCGCAGTTGAGTACGAGTGGTTGAAAACAGCACTGTGTCTAGCTTGATTAAGGTCGAACGATAAGCTCGCGCCCATGGCTGCACATGAATATCGTCAATGTTGATTGCGTTACCGCTTTCTTTTGACGCCGCTAGTAATAAGTCGACCGCAATCCCTTTTACTTTAGCTCCCTCGGTAAAATTATACGGAGGGTACTCCTCTGTTAAATATGTAAGTTCATTCAGTTGTTTAGCTATGCTTTGACCACTTAAAAGCAGCGCAAAAAGCATGATCAATACAGACGACGTACGCATAGAACCCCCTAATGACTATTTATACATCTATCATTAAAGGTAGGTAGCGATACGGCTGGCGTCTAGCCAGTCACAGCGGGATTTTCAACTTTGCCCTAGTTCGGTTTGAAGGGCTTGAATACGCCTACTATACGTGGTTATCGACTGATCTTTTTATAGCTTCTTTCAGGCCGACCTACAGTTCCATAATTTAAGTCTGCCTCCAGCTCACCAGAGCTGATCAAATACTCCAAATACCGGCGCGCGGTTGTTCTACTCGCACCGATACTCTCTCCAGCCTCATCGGCTGTCAGGCTCACAGGCTCGCAAAATAGAGCTCGGATCTTATCCAGTGTTACGCTATCGATGCCTTTTGGTAACCGTTTGGCGCTGTTGTCTTGCGAATTAGAGGCTTGCAGCATTTTATCCACCAGGCCTTGATCTAAATCCGCTACGTTATCAAGCTCCTGCTGCTGTGCTTGATATTTCTTCAGTGCCGCTTCTAGACGAGGGAACATCACAGGCTTTAGCAGGTAATCGACAACGCCTCCGCGCATAGCCTGTTGTAAGGTTTCGACATCACGCGCAGCGGTGATTAGAATCACATCGCAGCCTTGGTTACTGCCACGTACTTTTTGCAAAATGTCTAGGCCTGTCCCGTCGGGCAAATACACGTCTAGTAACACCAATTGAGGTTTTAACACCTCCAATTGCATCTCTGCTTCAGCTCTTGATGTGGCAATGCCAATGACTTCAAAACCACCCATCTGAGTAAGATAGCGATGATGCAGCTCTGCGATAGCCAAATCATCTTCAATAATCATTACTCGAGTCATCGCACTCATATTTGTTCTTCCTTGGGTAGGTATACCGTCATTCTGGTACCAAATTCCTTATTTTCCGTCATCTCTAACTGGCCGTGATAACGAGTTGCAAGCTGATTAATTAAATATAACCCTACGCCACGATTGTTGGCGGCTTTACTCGAAATCCCTTTTTCAATTAATCGTTCAGGGGCAATTTGCTCTGGTAGCCCCACCCCTTGATCGCTTACTTCTAAAATCATTTCGTTGCCGTAATCACTAATCGACACTTCGACCATGCGCCGTTCCGAAGCAAAATGTTGCTCTGCTTTAATTGCCGACATCGTGGCATCAAATGCGTTATCTATTAAGTTGCCTAGAATCGTCACTACATCGTCTGCGTTAATTCGCTGTGGAAGTTCCTCCAAGCGCGAGCCTTCCTCAACGATGAGTTCTAAACCCAGCTCTCGCGCACGTTCAGTTTTCCCTAACAACATGCCCGCTATTAGTGGCTCTTTTACGGTTTCACGTAAGAATTCAATCAGTGATTGATAATGTGCCGTTTCTTGGCCAATGAGTCGCTGGACAGATTCCAGCTCGCCCATCTGAACCATACCGCTAATGGTGTTCAGCTTGTTTCTGTGCTCATGCGTTTGCGAACGTAGCATTTCAGCATAGGCTTTGGTTTGGGAAAGCTGCTCGGTGAGCTCATTGATTTCATCTCTCAAGCGGAAACTCGATACGGCGCCGACAATTTTACCCTCTACAATAATCGGGCTCCGGTTGGCAATAAGTCGCTGCTTGTTTAGGTAAAGGTCGATGTCTTGGTCGGTTGAGCCAGTCACTAAGACTGTCGCTAAATCGCTCTCTGGGATCACTTTACTCAGCGGTTGGTTTAGCGCTGAATTCTTGTCAATATTAAGTATGTCGCAAGCACTTTTGTTTATAGAACGCAGTCGTCCTTCGCCATCAATACTCAAGATCCCTTCTTTTAACGTGCTCATGGTTACGTCGAGCTCAACGTACAAACGGCCTATTTCTTCAGGTTCAAAGCCAAGAATAGCTTTCTGAAAACGACGAGAAGCATAACTAGAGATAATGGCATTGGCTGCTACCACCAGTAGCGCCATAAATAATAAGAAGGCTAAGAAAGGTTCGACTTTGTCTTGAAGGCGCTCAACTAAATAGCCAACCGACACAACACCAATGATCTCACCTTTGTCATTGAAAACAGCAGTCTTACCACGAACGGAATAACCTAAAGAGCCTTGGGCGAAAGACACATAAGATTCCCCCTTCACTAAGGCGCGTTGGTTGTCTCCACCTTTCATCGGCTTACCAATCCGCTCATCTAGCGGGTGAACCAAACGGATACCATTCTTGTCACCAATAACAATGAAAGCGGCACCAATCATTTCCGTCACATTGCGAAAGCGTTGTTGGGGGGCAATATTGCGCTCTTCTATTAACTCCTGAACATAAGGAGAATCTGCAAGGAAAGTAGCGACGCCTAAGGCTTTTAGCCCCATCTCTTCTTCTTGAGCATGCTTGATGTAAACAAAGCCTGCTGCGACCAAAAGCAACAGTTCTATCAAGCCTGAAAGCGTCATTATGATCAGCATCCGTTTACGAAAGCTGATGTTTTTCCATTGCATACGTTCTTTCATTGATTTGCTTTTAATCGATTCCTTTCATCGCCGTGATTCTTCCAGTGAATGTTGTGGCGGACACTACTTCTGACAAAATTAACACTTAATCAGTATTCATGCGAAAGAAGCACCTGATATCTGTGAAGAATATTTAAAGAAATCACTATATTGCTGAATAGCATGGATAAAGCGTAAGCAGGCGGTTAATCCACAACCAAAATCATCAAGAAACATCAGCAAAGAATACAGTTGCATATATGATCTTCATCACATCAAATTTAGTTTGTTTTTTATACAAGCCCTATACATCGGCGTATAATGTTTAATCAGCCAAAGGGAGCAACCTACGAACAACGACCTAAAACAAAACCTAATACGTTGTCGGTAACGCCAGTACGTTCACTCATATCGAGGAACGACAATGCTAGAGGGATACACCATGCAAAGGGATACTTTTGGGATTTGCCTTTCTAAATCCATGCTGTCGCGCAATCTTACAACGACTTTTACTCACGTCAGAGCTTACGAGACTATCGAGCAAAGTGAAGATGTGAAAGTCATGCAAGCCTATCCACAAATGTCCGGTCGAGAGTTACTCAGTACCATGCAGGATGGCCAAACATTGTTGTGGCGTGCGGAGTTTAGTTGCCAATCGCTGCAGAAATAACGAAAAACCAGCCCTAGGCTGGTTTTTTAATGCCTTCGTTTTATCCTTTCCTAGAACGCTCCATTGTCAAGATCCACGCACTACTAAGTAAACAGACCTCTCATCAATTAAATATTTGTTAACATTCAACACAAATTACTATAATTGCTAACTATTCTATAAAACAAAGCTATTGCTTCAAAGGATTGAGCAGTCGATGAACAACGAAAATCAAGCTAAGCCGATAGTACTAGTCGTGGATGATATTCCAGACAACATACACACCCTTTCAGGCATATTGTCTGATGATTTCACCATTAAAGCCGCGACCAGTGGTGCTCGTGCACTTAAAATTGCAAATAGCACTCCAAAACCTCACCTCATTCTATTAGATATCATGATGCCTGAAATGGATGGTTATGAAGTCTGTGAACAATTGAAATCTAGCCCTTTCACCGCGGATATACCGATTATTTTCGTCACCGCTAAAGCAGAAGTCGTTGATGAGCAAAAAGGCTTTGAAATGGGTGCAGTGGATTACATCACCAAACCCATTAGCCCGCCGATTGTGAAAGCACGTGTTCGCACACACATCGCGCTGTACGACCAAAACCTAGATCTGTCTATCAAAGTTCAACAGCGTACTGAGCAGCTCGAACAAAGCCGTTTGGAAATCATCCAGCGCCTAGGTCGCGCCGCCGAGTACAAAGATAACGAAACCGGCATGCACGTCATTCGCATGAGTCACTATGCCAAAATCCTTGCCCAACAACTCGATGTCAGCAAACGCTGGGTAGAGCTGGTCTATCAGGCTGCTCCGATGCATGACATTGGGAAGATTGGTATACCCGACAATATTCTCGGTAAACCTGGCAAACTCGATGGCGACGAGTGGGAAGTCATGCAACAGCACGTAAAAATCGGTGGTGACATCATCGGTGACAGCGACTCTCTGTTACTTCAGATGGCACAAGAAATCGCGCTCTATCACCATGAAAAATGGGACGGTAGCGGTTACCCTCACGGCCTTTCAGGCGAAGCCATTCCACTTAGTGCTCGAATTGTCGCCATTGCCGATGTTTTCGATGCACTGACTAGTGAACGTCCTTACAAAAAAGCATGGCCTATTGAAAAAGCAATCGGGCTGATTCAAGAAGAAGCCGGAAAACATTTTGACCCGAATTTAGTGCCGATTTTCATCGATAAGCTCGATGAGCTATTGGTAATAAGAGACTCTTTCCAGGATAAGTTTTAACTATCGAGGTTTTTAATGAACCAGACTCAAGATTACGCGTGGGACTCGAAACGTATTTTAACGGGCTTTATATTAGCCTCGGTACTGCTGGTCATTGCTGGAAGCATAGGCTGGTATAACCTAAACCAACGCTTCGATGCTGTGGATTATTATGCCAATAATGCGCAGCTAATTTCGTCTCTCGATGAAGTTAAGATCCATGAACAAAGTTACGTTCGGCTCTCGGACCCTACCATTGCGAAACAGACATTCGATACGTTAGAAAAAACGCGTCAAGCTGCTAGTGTAGTCGTTGAGCAAGGGATGGATGAAGAAATCCTTAACCTGATCGACCAATACCAGCAGCAGTTTTCTCAATACATTGAGTTAGACCGTGCGCAGGCAGACAGTCGCTTAGAGATAACGGCTAACGGTGAACTTGCTTCTGACGCAATCGAAAAAATGCGTCAGCATTACGAAACACATACTGAGCAACAAATGGCTGAGGTCAGTACCTTGCGCGGTAAAGTCACTCAAAGCTCGGAGCACACCCTACTTTCTCAAAAGCTGGTTAGCCAAATCGCTAACGTACAGTATCACGAGAAAGCTTTCTTGCTCAGTAACGACTTGAACGATTACGGTCAAATTCAGTTCGAACTGCACAAAGCAGAGCAACTCGTCGAAGAACTACAGCCACTACTCACTGACCCTGTAAGCCAACAAAAAATGGCGCTAGTCATCAACGCCAAAAACCGCTATTTGACATCGTTAGTGTCGCTGCGTGGTATTCGCAGCATGGATGATAAAATGAAAGCGACCATGTTCGGCCACGTCGACAGGGCTGGTGCAGAATTTAACCGCTCAGCAAGTGCACTGCGTGAATATCAACATGAACTACTGGATCAATACCAACGCAACGTATCCGATAAACAAGTAGAGATCAGTAACCAGCTCGCATTTAGCGCCAACCTATTGTCGATTCAATCTCTCATCAGCGACGCTCAACAGGCCGACCGAGATTACTCCTTATCACTGACCGCGACTAGCCAACGCCAATACTCTCAAGAAGTGATCGGCTATCTAAACTATGTGTTAAAACTTACCGCTAGTTTGGGAAATCAAACTCACGACGATGTGGGTGCGACCACTTTACAAGACATTGAAAACAATACATCACAGTACCTAGCATTATTTGAAAACCTAATCAGCCAACGCGAAGATACCAATACTCAATTGGCGAAGCTAGACAGCGTTTATCAGCAGCTAGATTCACTCATTTTACCTACCTACCAAACACAATTAAGTGTGGTCGAATCTTCTGGCAGCATCACCACGTACCTAGCCATTGGCGGTGTTACGTTCTTAGCCACCTTACTATTACTCGGCTTGCTGGCAAATAAATCCCACTCGGCGCTAGAACGCTTTGCCGATAAGCTAGAAATTGCTAGAGATGAAGCTGATTCTGCCAACCAAGCTAAATCGGACTTCTTGGCTAATATGAGCCACGAAATTCGCACACCAATGAACGCGATCATTGGTATGAGTTACTTAGCGTTGAAAACAGATCTGTCTCGCGCACAACGAAACTATATTCACAAAGTTAAGCTCTCGGCTGATTCGCTGCTTGGCCTCATCAATGACATCCTAGATTTTTCTAAGATCGAAGCCGGTAAGCTGGATATTGAAGCCGTAGATTTCCATTTAGAGAACGTTCTCGACAACATCTCTAACTTAGTCGGTCTGCGTGCTTCGGAGCGAGGATTAGAATTACTCATTCACATCGAACGCGACGTGCCCACTACCCTCGTCGGCGACCCTCTTCGCTTAGGTCAAATCTTAATTAACCTCGCCAATAACGCGGTGAAATTCACAGAGAAAGGCGAAGTGAAAATTTCTATCGCTGTAGAACAACGGGACGGAGATAACATCACCCTGAAGTTCGCAGTTTCTGACAGCGGCATCGGGATGACTCAAGAACAAGCCGCTAAGCTGTTTAGTAAATTCACTCAGGCGGATACCTCCACTACCCGCAAATACGGTGGGACTGGTTTAGGCTTAGCTATCAGTAAAGAGCTGTGTCAACTGATGGGTGGAACCATTTCAGTGGAAACAGAGCAAGGAAAAGGTTCTACGTTTACGTTTACTACCCAACTCCAAGTGAGCCAAGCTCTGACGCAAGAAACTATCAAAGTCCCAACTTCGCTCGGGAATCTTAAAATCCTTGTGGTGGATGACAACGCTAGTGCCCGTATCATCGTCAACGACATTCTTGAATCACTAAACTTCCAATGCCATGCGGTTCCAAGTGTTGATGAAGCAATGCAAGAACTGACGCAAGCATTGGATTCAGAACCTTATGGTCTGGTCATTTCTGATTGGCAAATGCCGGGTAAAGACGGTATCGATCTGGTCGAAACCATCCAGACAGAATTCACAGACAAGCAGCCAAACATCCTTATGCTTACCGCGTATGGTCGCGAAGAATTGGCTGAAGCACTGGCACTGCGCAACTTGCCGACCACGAGTATTCTCGATAAGCCTGTGACATCGTCACACTTATTTGATGCCATCGTTAGCCTCTATGGCATCGAAAGTGGCCGTGTTAGCCGAAGTGATATCGAAGAACAAACGCAACTAGCTAACGTTCAGCAACTTGCTGGCTCTCATTTGCTATTAGTTGAAGACAATGAAATTAACCAAGAGCTGGCAACGGAGCTACTCGAAGGTCAACAGATTAAAGTCACGATTGCTGAGAACGGCCAACAAGCCATTGATATGTATAAAGCACAAGACTTTGACGGCATTTTAATGGATTGCCAAATGCCGATTATGGATGGCTATGAAGCAACCGAGTTCATTCGTACCAAGCTCGATGATAAGAAAATCCCTATTATCGCGATGACCGCTAATGTAATGGAGCGAGATAAGACCAAAGCCAAAGAAGCTGGTATGAACGACATAATCGCCAAGCCAATCGATGTGGGTTCTATGTTCAGTACCTTGGCAAAATGGATAACACCATCCGCCCCGGTTTCAACCGTTAGCCAACAACAAACCCGACACAATGATATCCCGAACATAGAGGCCGCGCTTAAAGTAGAAGGTCTGGATATCAAACTCGGATTAACTCGAGCCAACCAAAACTCGCAGCTGTATCTCAAACTGCTTAATCGTTTTGTAGCCGCCTACTCTGACGGTGAAAATGTGGTGCGAAATATAAAATCAAGTGACGACGTAAGCTCAGAGGAATCCACACGCTACGTGCATACGCTCAAGGGCGTGACAGGTAACATTGGGGCAACTGAGCTACATGAGTTATGTGTTAGCTTGGAGGCTACCCCATCAGACGAAAAACTTATCGCTACAGTAACTCAACAACTAGAGGCTCTCACCAAGCGGATAGCCGAAGCGATTACCCCGCTTACAGAGCAAACGGAAGATAACTCAGACCAAGGCATAGACCTTTCGATTGTTACCGCACTTAGAGAAGCCATTGAACAAAATGACACTCAAGCACTATCCATATTGGGCGAATTAAAGTCTGGTTCGGTGATAGGGTTAAACAATGGCGAATTTGTTCAGCTCACCAATGCACTGGAGGAGTTTGACTTTGATTCAGGCCTTGAAATTCTCAATAAAGCTTCATAGTCCTGACTACTGATAAGCGAGATACGTTTAGGGGAGCTATAAAGGCTCCCCAAATTTTTTGCCACTTGTTCTAGCCTCTCATATTGCTAGGCCTTCGCTGGCAGTGAGTTCAAGCGACGTGTATAAAATGACCTTGCACTTATTGTTCTCAACAGCAGTGAAAACGACCTTTAACTCCGGAGATAACCCATGCTCGATAAGATGGCCTTCTTTGTATATGTAATCCGTTATGGCTCTATCTCCTCCGCGGCACGCAAGTTCAACGTATCGGTGTCTGCTGGTAGCCGCTGGTTACAAGAGCTGGAACAGCACTTCGGCACAACATTATGTCATCGCTCCAACCGCTTACTCGAAGCGACGCAGGCAGGACAAACCTTGTATGAGGAGTTCTCCCCATTAGTCGATAGCGCGGAGCGTATCAGCCGTCAGTTGGAAGACTTTCAAGACAGCGAAAAGGGTCAGATAAACATTGCTTGCACGCCTGTGTACGCCAATCATTACTTAATGGATAAGTTGGCAGAGTATTCCAAGCGCAATCCCAAAGTCACCTTCAATATTAATGTCACGCCTTGGGCGCTCGACCATGCAAGTAGCAGCGACGTAATGATTAGTGCCAACGCGCATTTCCAAGGCTACCGCGAAAAAGATCTCATGTTGGTTAAACGTGAGTTGATGAACTGTCCATTTACCGTCGTCGCTTCCCCTCAATATCTCAGCCTGCATGGCACACCAACTAAGCCAGAAGAGCTACAAAACCATGCTTGTCTCGTGGCCACAACGTTAACGGGCAGCAACGATTGGATATTCAGGCAAACGGAAGAAAACCTGATTTTGAAAGTGCCTAAAACCATCGAAGTGAATGACAGCGATCTTCTCTTAAGCGGCGCACTAAAAGGCGCTGGAATTGCCTACCTTCCCCAGTTTGTGGTCGAAGAAGCCGTTGCCAAAGGTGACCTCATCACCCTACTTAACGAGTACGAAACTAGCCTTTGGAGCTTGAACCTTTATTACCACGCACCTCAAAAAGCGTCTCCAGTCGCAATTAAGTTCAAAGAGTTTTTATTGCATGGCTAGCTTCCTCTGATAAACCCTCTTATCTACAAGAACCTTACTTTAAAGACTTTACCCTGAACGCTCTCTCACCACCGCTTTGCATTTTTGCAAAGCGGGTTTGAAATCTTCGCTATATAACAATTTCATTGCACTTTTTACACTGAACCTTGTACCACGATTACGGAGTAAACAAGGTTATGGAACGCATCTACATTGTCGCAGCGAAGCGCACACCGATTGGAAAATTCAATGGCTCTTTAGCCCCACTCTCCAGCATTGAATTAGGCGCTCACGCGATGAAGGCAACATTGCAGCAAGCCAACATAAACCCCGAGATTATTGACGAAGTGATCGTCGGCAGTGTGCTCACCGCTGGCATTGGAATGGGCCCTGGGCGCCAAGCGGCACTGAAAGCAGCTATCCCCGAGTCTGTGCCAGCGTATACCCTCAACATGATTTGTGGCAGTGGTATGAAAGCTATCTTGGACGCAGCAAGCCATATCCGTGCTGGTGATGCAGAAGTGATCATGACCTGCGGTATGGAAAGTATGTCGAACGCCGCTTTTGTCTCGAGTGGCGAAATTCGTCGTGGCTACCGCCTAGGTCATCAGACTCAAGAAGATAGCATCCTCAAAGACGGCCTAACCGACGCCTTTCACGGTTACCCTATGGGGGTTACGGCCGAAAACATCGCAAAAAAGTTTCAAATCTCTCGCCAAAGCCAGGATACCTTCGCACTGAATAGTCAGCAAAAGGCAATTGCTGCAATTGAAAATGGTCACTTTGATGCTGAAATTGCCCCTATAACAGTTGAAGATAGAAAGCATCAATATGATATGAAGGTAGACGAGTACCCAAAAGCCGATTGTTCCATTGAAGGCCTGCAAGCACTTCGGCCTGCATTTGATCAGCAAGGTAGTGTGACAGCAGGTAACTCGTCCGGAATCAACGATGGTGCATCGGCGGTATTGCTCGCATCAGAAAGCGCCGTCAAGCGCTACAACCTAGCCCCTCTTGCAGAGGTGGTAGAATATAGCCAAGGCGCTATTTCCCCAGAGCTCATGGGGTTAGGCCCTGTCCCCGCTATCGAGAATACACTGACTAAAGCAAAACTATCTCTAAAAGACATCGAAGTGTTCGAACTGAACGAAGCCTTTGCTGCGCAAGCGCTGGGTGTCGTTCATTCTCTCTCTGAACAGCACCAAGTCGCCCCCGATTGGTTACTGAATCGAACTAACCTTAGTGGCGGCGCTATTGCACTTGGCCACCCTATTGGCGCCTCCGGCAACCGAATCGTTACAACCTTAGTTTATCAACTGCGACGTACAGCCAAAAACTACGGCTTAGCATCGCTGTGTATCGGCGGCGGTATGGGCACAGCTTTAATTTTAAAGCGCTGTCAGGGAGTTTAAATCATGAACAAAGCAGCGACATCGGAACAAATTTCGCAACGACTACGCGATGGAATGACCATTATGATTGGTGGTTTTATGGCTAACGGAGCGCCCGAACGCCTGATCGACTTATTGATCAAAAACGATATTAAAGACATCACTCTAATCACAACCGATACCGGCTCTCCGGGGCGTGGATCGAGCCGACTTATTGCCGAAAAGCGAGTAACCAAGCTGTATGCTTCGCATATTGGGACTAACCCAGAAACCGGCAAACAGATGAACGAAGGAACACTGAGCGTCGAGCTGGTTCCTCAAGGCACGCTCGCAGAACGTATTCGTAGCGCTGGTGCAGGATTAGGAGGCGTGTTGACCCCAACAGGATTGGGCACGGTAGTCGCAGAGAACAAGCGAGTCGTTGAAGTAGGCGGTAAACCTTACCTACTCGAAGAGCCGCTAAAAGCCGATTTAGCGTTAATTCGAGGTTCTAAAGTCGACCAACGAGGCAATATTTTCTACAGCAAAACCACCCGAAACTTTAACCCGTTAATGGCCACAGCAGCTGACATTGTCATCGTAGAACCTGAACAGATCGTCGAGCTTGGCGACATCATGCCTGAAGCAGTGCACACCCCTAGCCTATATGTAGATTACATCTTTATGGAGAATCAGTAATGACAATACAACTCGATAAAGACGTGATTCGTCGCAGGATCGCTTGGCGTGTTGCGAAAGAAATGAAAGATGGCGACATTGTTAATCTCGGTATTGGGTTACCAACGTTAGTAGCAAATGAAGTGGATTCGAATATTGAGCTACTACTGCAAGCTGAAAACGGCTTGCTCGGCATCGATAAGCTCGCCAGTGAAGAAGACTCAGACACTGATCTAGTCAACGCTGGCGGCCAAAGCATTACTGCAATACAGGGCTCTTGTTATTTTGATAGTGCAGACTCGTTTGCCATTATTCGCGGTGGACATGTAGACACTACTGTACTTGGAGCGCTGGAGGTGGACCAACAGGGGAATCTTGCCAACTGGATCATACCCGGGAAAATGGTGCCCGGTATGGGTGGTGCCATGGATTTAGTCGTTGGGGCAAAGAAAGTCATTGTAGCAATGGAGCACACTGCGAAAGGGAAAGCGAAGTTGCTAAAGCATTGCACTCTGCCACTCACGGCAACTGGGCAAGTCAACTTGATTGTTACTGAAATGGGGGTCTTCAGAATCACTGAACTAGGGATGGAGCTTATAGAGCTTGCCCCTGAGTTTTCTGTTGAAGACGTTCAGTCACATACCGAAGCGAACCTTATCGTATCTTCAAACTTGATTCCGATGCCGATTCCAGGCTAACCACCAGCGGGATCAAAAAGAGGAGCACTAAGCTCCTCTTTTCTGTTCAAGTCACCAGCGAGCTAGCGCCTATTGCGGTTTGAACCAATCTAATTTCTCATGCAGAGACGTCACACTGCCCACAACAATCAAGGCTGGGCTGATTGCTTGCTCAGCTAGAGACGGCAACTCACTCAGTGCACCGGTAAAAACGCGCTGTTCAGCTCGAGTACCCTTCTCGATGATGGCACACGAGATATCTGGCGATAGGCCATGCTTCATCAAGTTTTCAGTGATCACTGGGCACTGCTTCAGTCCCATATAAAACACAAGGGTGTTGTTCGATTGAGCTAATGACGGCCACTCGATTTGCTGACCATCTTTTTGTAAATGCCCAGTGATAAATTGAACACTCTGAGCATGGGAACGATGAGTCAGTGGAATGCCTGCATATGCGGTAGCACCCGCTGCTGCTGTAATGCCCGGTACGACTTCAAAACGAACACCATTTTCAGCGAGCTCTTCTAACTCTTCTCCACCACGACCAAATATAAACGGGTCACCGCCTTTTAAGCGTGCAACATGTTTGCCCTCTTTCGCTTTGTCGACCAGTAGTTGGTTGATCTTATCTTGTGGGACAAAGTGAAAATCGAGCTTTTTACCAACGTATATCATTTCAGCGTTTTCATTTGCCAACGCTAAGATATCTTTCGAGACCAAACGGTCATAAACAACAACATCAGCTTGTTGAATAATGCGAGCACCTTTTACGGTCAATAAATCCGGATCACCCGGCCCCGCTCCAACCAAAGATACAAATCCTTTTTCCGCTCTTTGAACGTCCGATTGCGACACTTCTGACATGCTATGCTCCGAATACGATTCGATACCTTCCGAATCTTCAATTATTTCTAGCGCAAGGCTTTCAAAGAAACCCTGCCCTGACTGCTGGTTTAGATTATCAGGATTTCACACTTAATTCTGATTAAGAAAGAAATATTTATAACAAAACGATCTATCTGCGTGGAATCCAAACTAAAAAGCCCCAAGCGGTCACTTGAGGCTTAATCTATCTTGGGTAAGTAAGATGAACCTTACTTGGTTGCAAGAGCTGGTTCTGCGTTTGCTTCTTCAGCTTGGTTGCTTAGCACTTCACTATCAATAGAAGGTGCAGTTTTTGCGTGTGTTAGGTAAAGCGGGATACAAGTAAATAGTAGACCACCAACAATGTTACCAAGGATGGTTGGGATTAGGTTGAAGTTCAACCAAGTTGCAATACCGAAGTCAGCACCCAAAATCATGCCTAGTGGGAATAGGAACATGTTTACTACAGTGTGCTCAAACACTAGAGCGAAGAAGATAAAGATAGGTAACCACATCGCCGCTACTTTGCCTGATACAGTGCGAGCCGTCATATTACCGATAACGCCTAGACACACCATTAGGTTACAGAAAATGCCGCGTACGAAACACGTAATCCAGCCGTCCATGCCCATGTTTTCAAAACCAACTGTACGTGCCGTTGAAACCGCGATGAACTTGTTAACCACTGCGCTTGGTTCTAGAGAAAAGTTACCCGTTAGTGAAACGGCGACTAAGAAAGCGACAATCAGTGAACCAATTAGGTTACCTAATCCCACAAGTCCCCAACAACGGAAGATACGGCCCCAAGTGATACCTGGACGGTTTTCAAATTTAGCCAGCGGCGCTAGACCAAATACACCAGTTACTAGGTCATAACCCATCAAGCTCAGAATAACGAAACCGACAGGGAATACCAAAGCACCAACAATGCCGATACCCGTTTGAACAATGGTAGTAATCGCTACAACAACCGCTAGAGATAGGATGATACCTGCCATTGTGCCGCGTAATATGAGATCACGAGTGCTGGTTTTGGTTTTGGCCTCACCAACATCAATCATGGTTTGAACAAATTCAACAGGTTTTAAAGCAGACATAAATGCGTCCTTACTAAAAGTTTAAAAATTAAAAGTTAAAATCGGATAGGGAAAGGCTCTAGCATTAAGGAAGCTAGAACCCTTGAACTATCAAATCTTATTACGCAGCGATTTCTACCGAGCCTTTGCTTACGCGGGCCTTGTAGGCTTTAACGCTAAACTGTTCGTCTTCCATACAAACACCCGTGCTCAAGTTGAAACGTTGCTTTTTAAGCGGGCTTGCCACCCACAGCTCACCTTGATGTTCCACAATCAAACCACGAGATAGTACGTTTGATTGGAAGAATGGGTCAGTATTGCTGATCGCTAACACTTCTTCAGCTTGAGAGGGGCGAAACACTGCGACTTGCTCTCCGTCCACCAGCGCACACACGCCAGTACCCGGGATGATGTCTTCAATTTTGCATACTTTGGTAAATGCCATGATGTCGACTCCCTATTAAACCGTTTCTACGTGGATGATGTCGCCTTGGTTTTTCAAAGCAATATCGTCTGAGTGTTTTTCCATGTATGTTGCAGGACGGTGCTGAGCACGCTCCTGAACAAACACGACATTGTCATCACGCTTTTCAGAGTTAACGAAGTGAGCAAAACGTTTTAGCTGTGCTTCGTCGTTTATAGTGTCAGTCCACTCACAACGGTACTCTTCAACCAGCTTCGCTACATCTGCTTCTAGCTGTTCGTTGATGCCTAGCTTGTTGTCGATAATGACTTCACGCAGGTAATCAACACCACCTTCTAGGTTTTCCATCCAAACTGACGTGCGTTGTAGTGGCGCAGCCGTACGAATGTAGAACATCATGAAACGGTCAATGTATTTGATCAGCGTTTCTTGGTCTAAGTCAGTCGCAAGCAAGTCAGCGTGGCGCGGCTTCATACCACCATTACCACACACGTACATGTTCCAGCCTGCGTCGGTAGCGATGATACCCAAGTCTTTACCCTGTGCTTCCGCACATTCACGAGTACAACCAGATACACCAAACTTCATCTTATGAGGAGTACGAATACCTTTGTAACGGTTTTCGATCATCACACCAAGACCCACTGAGTCTTGAACGCCGTAGCGACACCAAGTTGAGCCAACACATGTCTTCGCCATACGAAGTGCTTTTGCGTACGCTTGGCCTGTTTCATAACCCGCAGCAATCAGCTTCTTCCAAATCTCTGGAAGGTCGTCTTTTTGAGCACCGAATAAACCAATACGCTGAGCACCCGTCACTTTCGTGTAAAGGTTGTATTCTGCCGCAACATCAGCCAATACGCTCAGTGCTTGAGGAGTCACTTCACCACCCGCCATACGAGGGATTACAGAGTAAGTCCCGTCTTTTTGCATGTTACCTAGGAAGTTGTCGTTGGTATCGTGCAGCTTAACCAACTCAGGTTTTAGAATGTGCTCACCCCAGCAAGACGCTAAGATTGAACCAGCAAGTGGTTTACAGACTTCACAGCCATAACCTTTACCGTGCTTCTCTAGTAACTCTTCGAATGTTTTGATTTCTTCAATACGAATCAAGTGGAACAGTTCTTGGCGAGAGTATGCAAAGTGCTCACACACATCGTTTTTCACTTCAACACCCGCTTTTGCAAGCTCGGCATTAAGTACTGATGTCACCAATGGGATACAACCACCACAACCGGTACCCGCACCTGTTACGGCTTTAATGTCGCCAATAGTGTGGTGACCTTGAGCTACCGCTTCAGCAATTTTGCCTTTCGTTACATCAAAGCATGAACAGATAACCGCTGATTCTGGCAGTGAATCCGCGCCCAATGTTGGCTTTTCTGCACCAGCGTGAGCAGGAAGGATCAATGTGTCTGGGTGTTCTGGCAATTCGATTTCATTGAGCATCAGCTGAAGTAAATCGCCATAATCTGACGTATCGCCAACCATTACTGCGCCCAGAAGCTTCTTGTTGTCTTCAGAAACAATCAAGCGCTTGTAGACTTCTTGCTCTTCGTTTTGATAAACGTAGCTCTTACAACCAGGTGTACGACCGTTTGCGTCACCAATTGAGCCAACTTTAACGCCCAGTAGTTTTAACTTCGCTGACATATCAGCGCCTTCAAACTTACTCTCGTTACCAACAAGATGATCAACTGCAACCGTTGCCATTTTGTAACCTGGCGCGACTAAGCCGTAGAACGTACGATTCCAAGAAGCACACTCACCGACTGCATAAATGTTTTCATCGGTAGTTTGACAGAAGTCGTTAATCTCGATGCCACCACGAGGTGCAATACCTAGGCCCATCTGGCGCGCTAGCTTATCTTGAGGGCGAATACCCGCCGAGAAAACGATAAAGTCAGTTTCTAGTTCCGTACCGTCAGCAAATCGCATTACGTTACGAGCGCTTTCACCTTCTGGAACAATTTCCAGCGTGTTTTTGCTGGTGTGAACCTTAACACCCATGCGCTCAATCTTCTGACGAAGTTGATCACCACCCGCTTGGTCTAACTGCTCTGCCATCAGCTTTGGTGCAAACTCTACAACGTGAGTCTCCACACCTAAAGCTTTAAGCGCACCCGCCGCTTCTAAGCCAAGCAAGCCACCGCCGATAACAACACCGCTTTTACTTTTCTTCGCCGTAGCTTCAATCGACTTTAGGTCTTCGATGGTACGGTAAACAAAGCAGTCTTTGCTTTCGTTACCTTTAATTGGTGGGACAAATGGGTAAGAACCAGTGGCAAGGATTAGCTTGTCGTATTGGATTTCACGACCTGTGCTCGAGTAAACAGTCTGTTTCTCACGGTTAATATTAATCGCACGTTCACCGATTAGAATATTAATACCGTGTTTCTCGTAGAAACCTTCTTTAACTAGAGACAGTTCATCAGCAGTATGATGAGAGAAGTAAGAAGAAAGATGGACACGATCGTACGCGACTCGAGGTTCTTCACAAAAGACCGTGATATCCATATTAGATACATCGGCTTTTTCGACTAAATCTTCGATATAGCGATGGCCTACCATACCATTACCAATAACGACTAGCTTCAAATTGCTCATAGGAATTCCTGACGGTTATTTTTCTTAGCAACCGTTTCCGTAAGGAAACGTTGCTTAACTGACGCCATTTTCAAATGTGAAAGAAAATGAATACATGATGTAAATCAATTACGAACTTGAACTACCCCAAAGGGGTAGATGGATAGCTCAAAAGGTGTACTAAATAACACGAATTCAACAAATATTGATGGTAATGGTTATCAATGCGCTTTTTCCAACTAGAAATACACATACGTTTTGTGTGCTTTTATTACATATCGGAAAGAAAGTTTTTAAATTTAATCTTCACAATCTTTCATTAATGCTGATAAACCGCTTACGGTGAAGCATGTCGCAACACTGTTTGTTTATTACTCAATCTGGCGCTAAAAATGCATCTCAAATCATTACGTTTACTTTGCCTCCCTGCCCAATACATTAAGGAGATTGTGATGAGACAACTAAATCAGTTTCTAGTCGCTTGTTTTTTAAGTGCATTAGCCCTGGGTTGTAGCAGTATTTCTCAATACCTGATGCCGGTAGAAAAGTTCGACATTGCCGCTTATATGGGCACTTGGTATGAAGTTGCCAGATCAGATAGCCGCTACGCTCAAGGTTTAACTCACACCCGAACCCAATTCGTCGTCGATCAAGATGGCGATATTAGAGTAATAAACAGTGGTTGGAGTGATGAAAGTCAGCAATGGAAAGAAGCCATTGGCAAGGTAAGACTGGGAGAAGATCAAACCGTCGGACAGCTGCACGTATCGTTCTCTGGCCCATTTTACGGCCGATATGTCGTGTTTTATTTAGAGCCCGATTACTCTACCGCCTTAGTGACAGGAGACAACGACCAATTCTGGCTATTGTCCCGTACCAGCCACCTGCCCGACTACAAAATGAATAAATACCTAAGAATCGCCGAGCAAGCTGGGTTCAAATCGGAGCAACTAGTGTTTCCGTTTGAGGAAGCCGAGCAGCCATACCGAACGAACTAAACGCTTCGCTTTGATTTTAGTGACTCGCCAATGAGTGATTGGCCTTCGGGGTGCAGTATCGAGAAGATGAGTCAAAGCTTCATGATCGAACGAAACTTCTCCTCCGTGTGCGGCAAGAACTTTAGGCGAATTCAGGTCGTAGATCCGCTGTAAAGACTGACGATACTTGTTGGGATGAAAGATAGGAAAAGGCGCAATTAACTTTCGTTTCACCATCACCATTAGGTCGCCAATATAAACCATCCCCTGTGATGGGCAATGGAGTGATAGATCCCGGTCTGTGTGGCCGGGCGTTTCTATAATACACCAATCTTCGAACCCAGGAATCGCATCGCCATCGGTCACTTTATAATCCGGATTAAGCTTACGTGGGTACCACAGTAAGGTGCGTCTGGCGCCCATTCGATTAGCCATCCATTTCGCGAGAGCAAGATCGGTGAGGTGCATCAGAAAGCCATCAAAACCTGAGTACCAATCTTTGTCTTTATCTGCTGAAACTAATTTGCATCCCGTTTTCTTACGCAATAGGTGAGCCCCACCAGCATGGTCTGGGTGCATATGCGTCACCACCACCACTTTTAAGTCTGTAAATGGGCGCTGTAAGGTCTCTTCAATGAACAGCTTTAGATAGGGAATATCGGCTCGGCTTGCCCCGTCGAGTAGCATGAGCTTATCGGGATACTCCACCAAATAAATCGTTTGAATGTAGCCTTTTATCGTATGAACTTGCACTGCGCTTCCTTGCGAACTCCTCATCAGACCAGTTCAAGTTAGCACTATTTTTCCCTTTCAACAAAATCTCAACCACAACTCTGTGACACGTCAACGACACCACATTAATCTCGACGCAGGTCAAAAATAGCAACAATTGGCCAAAAAGAACTATAAATGCCACCTATACGTTTGATACAGAACGACTAGTATAGAGATTAGACACATAGCATAGGTAAGCCGATGAAAAACAATACGTTATTTTGTTATTACCACCCACGCATCGCTCCGTTTCTCTTGATAGTGGCTAGCTGGATCGTCTCGGCAACATCTTTTGCTCAACACGCCCCAGCCAGCAAACAAGTGCCAGACCTCAACAGCATCCAACAGTATGTTGAAAGCATCGAGTCACATGACAAAGCCATGTTTAGCCTTGTGATTAACGATAAAGGGCGTGTGACATATCAGGCGCAATCTGGGTTTATCTATGAAGAAAAGCATTGGTTTTCTAGCGATGAACCCATAGCAGCAAACGAAAGTAGCCAATACCAAATTGGTTCGATTACCAAAATGTTTACTGCTACCTTAGTTTTTCAGTTAATTGAACAAGGTAAGCTGTCATTAGGTACGCCGCTTAGTCAGTATTTTCCTGAGTTTGAAAACGCGAATGACATTACCATCGAAATGATGCTGTCGCATCGAAGTGGTTTGTTTAACTACACCGACTCACCCAGTTTCAACTCTTACTACACTCAAACTCTGTCGCAACAAGAGCTCATTAAACACTTGCTGAAGAACCCGGGTCACTTTCCACCCAATACTCATCAAGAATATTCCAACACTAATTACGTTCTGCTTGGCTTCATTATCGAGCAGGTCACGGGCAAAAGTTATCAAGAAAACTTACGCCGCAACATCACTGACAAGCTGGGACTAACATCCACCATGCTGTGTCTTGATTACACTGAATGCGGCTATCAAACCGTTTCTTATAGCTACTTAGCTGGCCAGTGGGAAGCACTACCACGTTGGTCTCCAACCGTATCAGTCGCAGCTGGTGCCATGATTTCTACACCCAGTGAGTTAACCGTCTTTATGCGCGCGCTGTTTAACGAAGAGCTGATTTCTCAGCAATCACTGAAAGATATGAAAGGACTAACCAGCCCATATGGATCGACAAAAGGCATTTGGAGCATTCCCTACTTTCACCACCATGCATGGGGTCATAGCGGGCTAATAGAAGGGTTTCATTCGCAATTGATTTACATCGATCACCTAGATATAGCGATCGCATTCAATGCCAACGGGCTCAACACCAAAGTCAACGAGATCATGAAAACCATCATTGGCCTGTATGTTGGTAAAGAGGTTGAGATCCCTAACTACGATAGGCCAACCATTAAACTGACTAAAAGTGAGCTAGAGAAGTTTGTTGGACAGTTTTACTCCCACACTTGGCGTGTCGATACTAAGTTGTTTATCGATGGAGAACAGCTAAAAGCACAATGGACAGGGCAACCTGCTATAGCACTGTCACCACTAAGCGACTTCGAGCTTGAAAACAGAGATTATGGCGTACTGTTGAAATTTGATGTGTCCCCTTCAGGCAAGATCAACTATCGGCGTATGGTTTTGCACCAAAACATCTGGGAAATTGACTACTACAAGAAGTAGTGTTCTGTTTTCAAATCAACAAAGGGCGATAACACGCCCCTTTCTACTATTAGCCTGTACTCTAACATTAGACTGCACCTCGTTGTGCGCGGACATCATTTAGCTACTTGGCTAAACCCGTCGCTGTCGCCACCGCTTCCACATCTTTGGCCACGTTGGCGGCGATAGCATTGAGTGTCGCTAACTCGTCTTCACTAAACGGGTGATGCAGAATCGATTCCGCTCCATGAGCCCCCACCACTGTTGGTAAGCTCAATACAACATCTTTCAAACCATAATCACCATTCAATAGCGTAGCGACAGGCAATACTGAGCGCTCATCAATTTTAATCGCTTGTATGATACGAAACACGCTTGCAGCAATCCCATGGGTAGTATTCTGTTTACGCTTAAAAATCTCGTAACCTGCTTGTTTAACGGATTCAAGCAATTCATCCGCGCAGATACGCTCGATATGATTGGTATCGCAGTAGTAATCTGCAGGCTGCCCAGCAATGCTGATTAAACTCTTTGGAGTAAAACAGTGGGCTCCGTGTTCGCCTAGTACATAGCCAAACACATTTTTAGGGTCCAGATTGACTCGGTTTGCCACTATCGACATAAGGCGAGCAGTATCAATAACACAACCACTGCTGATCACTTTAGATGCTGGGAGCTGGGTATTCTTAGCAATAAAATGGGTAACAATGTCACATGGGTTAGATACAACGATGAGTGTCGCATTGGGTGCAACACGTTCTACTTGCTTCGCAATATCAACACCAATCTTGGCATTAATTTCAGCAAGGTCCATACGAGTTTGACCTTGTTTAATCTGCGCGCCAGCGGTAATGACGACAATGTCGGCACCAATTAGGGTTAAATAGTCATCGGTGGGTACTATATGGGTGTTCTTCGAAAACGTGAGGGCGGCGGTATGACGAAAATCAAATACCTCTCCTTCTGCTCTATCAAGGTTCTGATCCAATAAAACCAACTCACTCACACTACCTAAAGTCAGTAAGTAATTGCAGATCCCAACACCAACGGCTCCCGCGCCAATCACACCAATTTTCATCTTCTATCCTTGAGTCTCTTTAAACGCAGCAAACACGCTGCTAAGGAAGGCAATATCACCTTTCAAAGATAATAGTTTACTAACAAATCTGCCAATTACTCTAATTTAATTTTGCATTAGAGAATTTTACTGGCATTTAGAGCTAGTAAATAAAGAAAGTACAACTCAATTAACTGGGAATAGGATGCCCTAGCGCTCCAAGTATCAAGTCAAACGTTTTCTTGGCAGTAAACGTCCATCAGTTCGATATAGGATCAAAGACAGTAAGATCAAACTGCAGCCCACCACTTTACTGGTCGACAGCACTTCGCCATACCACAGAATACTCAATATCACCGTCCAAAGAGGCTCTAGTAACATAATCAAGGCCGCATTACCTGGAGTAAGCCCTTTTTGCCCCATCGTTTGCATCACGTAACGAAGGCTGGTTGCAAGTAAAGTGCTTAGCGCAAACCACCCCCATATCGACGCAGACACTGTTTCTGGGAACTGCTCGGTAAAATACGACAATGTTAAGGTGAGGCAACCTGTCACAAACAACTGAATACATGTAAGCAAAAGGACTGGCAGCTTCTGAGAGAACTTACTATTAACGTTGAAATGAAGCGCCAGCATCGCCGCACATCCCATAAACCAAAATTGGCTGCTCGATTGTTGCCAGCCACCAGAGAGCGACAAAAACGCTAATCCAGCAATCGCGATAGGCATTGAAAACCAAAAAATACGTTTTGGTTTTTCACGAAACAGTGCCCAAGCGACAATAGGTACTATCAGCATGGAAAGACTGATGATAAAAGCGCCCTCGCCCAAGGTATCGCTGATCGAAATGGCGTGTATCCAGTTCATCAGAGAACCAGCTAAGAGACAGCCAACTAGCGCCGCTGCACCAATATCCTTCCATTTAGCTCGCAACAGATCCTTAAAACATAATGGCAGTAAACACAAAGAAGCGATCAGAAAACGTAAGCCGATAAAACCAAAAGGAGGCAATCCTTGAATGGCCTCTTTCGAGAAAATCCAACCAAATGCAGCCAACAGAGTCGTGGCCACTAAGATAAGTGCAGCTTTACGTTCAGTATTCAATGTCTACGCTCGGGAAGTTGTACGCTCAATAGGATAGAGAGCGGGAATATCACAATCATTGCAGTCAGAAACCGCTGTTGCATCATGCCAAATTTGCACAATAGTTGCGACAAACTTCGCACTCATTCATTGATAATGTCGCATTGTTTCCATTTGCCATCATCCGAAATAATCACTGTGAAATCCGTCACTAATAAAACCTATTAACGTGACCTATGTAACGCGATCCATAAATCTTTCATACAGATGAAATTTTACACTCACGAATCTGCAATAAAACTCCACCAACATAGCGTCAAACGAAACACAGAATGTCTCGTTCGAAACTCACAAGGAAACTGACATGAAAAAGCTATGTTCTAAAAAACCAGGTGCTAAAACATTCGGGTTTAAGTCACTGTCTTTTAGAAATAAATGGTTGGCTGGTTTACTGACAGCAACTGTTTCTGGGACAACATTTGCTGCAACTGAAATTACTTGGTGGCATGCGATGGGAGGCCAGTTAGGCGATACCGTAAACCAAATCGCTACTGACTTTAACGCTTCACAAGACGACTACAAAATCACACCAGTTTATAAAGGCTCTTACACCGAAACACTGACAGCAGGCATTGCTGCTTTTCGTGCAGGGCAAGCGCCTAACATTCTACAAGTCTTCGATGCTGGCGCTGCAACCATCATGACAGCTCCGGGCGTTGCTAAGCCTGTACAAGACATCATGGTAGAGTCTGGCTACCCATTTCAGTCGAAGGATTACCTTGCTGGCGTGAGAAACTTCTACGCCGATAACAATGGCAAAATGATCGGTATGCCATTTAACAGCTCTACGCCTGTTCTTTACTACAACAAAGACATCCTAGCTAAAGTCGGCGTTGAAGCGCCAAAAACCTACGAACAACTTGAGCAGGTAGCGCAGAAGCTAAAAGACAAAGGTTATGCAAGCTTTTCACAATCGCTGACGCCATGGATCATGTTCGAGAACTTTAAATCGCGTCATAACCTTCCGCTGGCAGACAAACAAAACGGTTACGATGGTTTGCCAACCAAGATCATGTTCAATACTGAAGACATGCTGATGCACGTCAAGAAGCTAAAAGAGTGGTCAGACAAAGGTTACTACAAGTATTACGGCAGTGACTGGGACGCAAACCAAACACCTTTCGAACGCCAAGAAGTCGCAATGTGGATGGGTTCATCAGGTTCATTTGGTGGTTTAAGAAACCGAGTACAATTCGAGTTGGGTACCACTTACCTGCCTTACTGGGAATCGGTTAACCCTAATGCAGGCCATACCTTCATTGGTGGCGCAGCGCTGTTCGCTCTGAACGGCCACAAATCTAACGAAGACAAAGCCGTGGCGGCCTTCTTTGAGTACCTCACTCAACCAGACACACAAATGTACTGGCATAAAACAACAGGCTACGTACCAGTCACTAACGCAGCTTATGAGTTAACCAAGCAATCGGGTTACTACAAAGAACAACCAGATGCTGAAGTTGGCATTAAGCAGTTGAGCCTCACATCTGGTGAATGGACGAAAGGCTACCGTTTAGGTTACTACACGCAGATCCGAGAAGTGATGCACCGCGAGTTCGACAACATCTTCGCGGGACGCTCTAGCGTGGAAAATAGCCTAGACAAAGTTGAAGTAGAAAGTACCCAGCTTCTGAAACGCTTTGCTCGCACGGTTCAATAATCCCCTCTCCCAGCCCTTGGGGAAACTCAAGGGCTGTACTTTCATCATCATTTGGATACTGTTGTGGAACGTCGTCAACAATTTCATCACTCTGCGCTGCCTTATCTCTTTTTAGCGCCTCAAATCGTCATCATTGCGGTGTTTTTTATCTACCCCGCAGCGCAAGCTGTCTATCTCTCTTTTATGCTAGAAGACCCGTGGGGGCTTTCGTCTACATTCGTCTGGTTCGAAAACTATCAGATTTTGTTCGAATCTAGCGACTACATCGCTTCAATTGGCTTTACGTTACTCTTCGCGGTTGTCGTGTCATTTTTCTCGCTCGCGATTGCTCTGTTACTGGCAGTCAAAGCCAATAACATCATCCTCGGCCAAGGTCCTTACAAGGTCACGTTAACTTGGGTATACGCCGTTGCTCCTGCAGTAGCGGGCATTATTGGCGCCTTTTTGTTTAACCCTCATATTGGTGTGCTGAGCGACTTCTTCAGCTACATCGGTTGGGAGTTTAGCTTCCAAACTGACCCAGTTGATGCCACTTTGGCACTGATTTTAGTCTCTGTTTGGAAGCAGGTTGCCGTCAACTTTGTGTACTTCTTGGCAGGGCTTCAATCGATTTCTCTCGCAGTAAGAGAAGCAGCAATGCTCGATTGCGTCAGCGACTCAAAACGCTTTTGGACCATCACTTTCCCACTACTGGCACCGACTGGTTTTTTCCTGTTGGTTATCAACCTGACCTACGCATTTTTCGAAACGTTTGGTGTGATCGACACCATGACTTCAGGAGGACCTGGTGGTAACACAACTTCACTGGTTTACAAAGTTTACCGCGATGGATTTGTAGGTGCCGACTTAGGTGGAAGCTCTGCTCAGTCTGTTGTGCTGCTGTTGCTTGTTCTCAGCCTCACTTTCATCCAATTCCGTTTCGTCGAAAAACGCGTTCACTACTAAGGAAAGACCATGAAAAGTAACAAACTTTCCGACCACCTAATTCTGATTGCTGGCGCGATGTTTATGGTGGTACCTATTTGGTTGATATTTGCCAGCTCAACGCATCAACCTAACACAATCATCAGCGAAGGTTTACAGTGGTGGATCGGCGACAATTTTTCCGCGGTTTATCACGAGGCTTGGAACCGTAGCTTAGGCTTTGCAGGCGATGTTACCGCTCGTACCATGATCATAAATTCACTCATCATGGGCCTTGGGTTTTCAATTGGTAAGATCCTTATCGCTCTGCTCGCCGCTTATGCTCTAGTCTACTTCCGGCTACCTTACGCATCGGCGTGGTTCTGGCTAATCTTCATCACCCTGTTGCTTCCACTGGAAGTTCGCATTATTCCGTCTTACGAAGTGGTATCAAAGCTTGGCATGCTCAATAGCTATACGGGACTGATACTGCCGTTGATTGCTTCTGCCACCGCGACCTTTTTCTTCCGTCAGTTTTTTAAAACCATACCCGACGAACTCATGGAAGCGGCTCAGTTAGACAACGCAGGGCCAATTCGATTCTTCATCGATATTTTACTTCCCCTATCTAAAACCATGATGGCGGCTATTTTCATCATCATGTTCGTGGTGGGTTGGAACCAGTACTTGTGGCCAATCATGATGACCACCGATGAAAGTTACAACACCATCGTGATGGGCATAAAACAAGTACTCAACAGCATAAACGAAACCAGTACGCCTCGTTACGACTACGCATTTGCCATGGTCATTCTTGCCATGCTTCCTCCAGTCATTGTGGTCGTGGTATTTCAACGTTGGTTTGTAAAAGGATTAGTCGAAAGTGAAAAATAACCAAAACATCCAATCTATTTCAGTGAATCAAGCACAGCAGGAGTTCAGCATGTTGGAGCTCAACCAACTGGTTAAGACCTATGAAAATGGCCACAAGGCAGTTAAAGGAGTATCACTCGATATCAAGCGTGGTGAGTTCATTGTCCTTGTGGGGCCATCCGGCTGTGGTAAATCTTCTATCTTACGTTCGATTGCAGGCTTAGAAGAGATTACTGGTGGAGAAATCCACCTTGGGGGCAAACGTGTCGATACCGTAAAACCCGCCTTGCGCGACATCGCGATGGTATTCCAAAACTACGCCCTCTACCCTCACATGAGTGTCTACGACAACCTAGCCTACGGCTTAAAGAACCGAGGGGTTGATAAAGCAACCATCGCGACCAAAATCACCAAAGTAGCAAAGACGCTTAAAATCGAAGAATACCTAGACCGAAAGCCGGCGAAGCTCTCAGGCGGCCAAAGACAGCGTGTTGCAATGGGGCGAGCAATCGTACGCGACCCACAACTGTTTTTGTTTGATGAACCCTTATCGAACTTAGATGCAGCGCTACGCGCGCACATGCGCCTAGAAATCAAAAAGCTGCAGAGAGAGTTAGGAGTAACCAGCGTCTATGTCACCCACGACCAAGTCGAAGCAATGACATTGGCAGACCGTATCGTGGTACTGAATCAAGGCAAAATTGAACAAGTGGGTACACCAAGCCAAGTCTATCACCAGCCAGCAAGCCAGTTTGTTGCAAGCTTTATGGGCAGCCCGGCCATGAACTTCATCCCTGCGACGCTCGACGAGGGATACTTAGAGTTTGGTGACAAACAGCTCTACCTTGCCCAATACCGTAATGTGGTCAGCCAAGATGTGATGATTGGCGTTCGTCCAGAGCATGCAAGTACCTCTCATATTGATAATGCCTTAGCTCTAGAAATGGCAATAAATGTCATTGAACCACTCGGGCCAAATCAATTGGTTCACGGCTCTGTTGCTAAACAACCTTTTATCGCAGTCACTGCAGAAGTTTCGTTCGATATTAGTCAGCCACTGTCTCTGCATGTAAGTCAGGACAATTTGCACCTATTTGACTCAAATGGGCACCGACTATGCCCTGTTGTGAATGCACAGCAAGCCATCGCTTAAGCGAGATAGAAGACATTACGATGAGCAACGAGACATCGAGATAAAGGACAAAATGTGAGTCTATCTTCCAGACAAAAAGAGATACTGACCTATCTAGAGCGATCAAATGGCGTGCTCTCAAGCGCCATTTTATCTCACCAATTCTCTGTTTCCGTTCAAACCATTCGCAAGGATATGAATGATTTGAGCGACAAAGGTATGGTACGCCGAGTTCATGGCGGGATATGCCTGCCCAGTGCAAACGACAACCTATCATTCAGCAATCGCGACATGTTGAACCTTTCGGCAAAGCAATGCATCGCTAAGCAAGTCGCGAAAGCACTACCAGAAGGCACCAGTATATTTTTGGGCATTGGCACCACACCCAAAAATGTCGCCCACGCTCTGCTCGACCATCCAGGGCTGACTGTGGTGACGAACAATATCAATGCAGCCCTTATATTAAGTCGAAACCCTAACCTTTCGGTTCATTTAGCAGGAGGTGCGGTCCGTTCGTCCGATGAAGATACTGTTGGCGAATCAACTACGCTGTTTTATCGCCAATTCAATATCAAAATTGGCATCTTTGGGGTCGGCGGATTAGGTGAACATGGCCAGTTGTTGGATTTTACCCCCGATGAAGCCAGCCTCAACCGAGCGATCATCCAACAAAGCCAACAGTGTTGGTTAGTGGCAGACACCACTAAACTTGGCCGATATGCGCCGGTGGTGAGCGGCCAGTTGAGTGAAATTCAGCGACTGTTTGTCGATGAACCAAACAGTACCATTAACCAACTGTGCCAAATTCATGATACCGAGCTGGTTATTTGTCGCGGTCGATAAACCAACGGATTCGTGCGACTACTGAAGATAAAAGCCCCAACAACACAGTGTTGCTGGGGCTTTTTCTATACAAGACTTGTTACTTAGCGCTTACTCGGCTGCTAGCAGTTTTTCGGTAAACTCAGCAAAACCGTAACCACCTGGCTGATCCATTACAACCGAAGGATGAAATGCCAAGCGGTCCCAATAATGTTTGATGTTCGCCACACCAACACTGTTTGGCAGTATCTCAAACATGTATTGGTCGTTCATTGAGTCACCAACGTAGCATGCGCGGGTGGTCATCTCTTCGCGAGACAACCCTTTCTCTGCCAAAAACGCCGTCGCTGTCGCCTTTTTGGAATGCTCTCCATACCATGCATTAATGTGGATTGAGCTTGCAGTTGCGTGAGCACCCAACGCATGGATTTTGGCAACAATCTCTTCGATCACAGCGTCATCAACTCGTGGGCGGTTTTGGCCAATATCAATCGCTACTTCACACAAACGATAAGACTGATCTAGCGTTAACCCGAGCTCAGGGTAATCCTGTAGGATTTCTTCAACTTGCCCCTTTAACTGTTGCTGATTCTGACGAATCGTTTCAAGTGACACATCGGAGCGTAACGTAAGGTAGCCACCTTTCTTCTCCATAATAAATGCACCATTCTCACCAAGCACGGCGTCCACAGGCCACAGCTGAGCGATGTGATCACACCAACCAGCACATGCCCCCGTTACTGCAACCACTTTTTTTCCTGAATCTCGCAGTTTCTGTAGTGCGATCAATGTTTCTGGTGGCAAACGGCCTTCCCACGTGAGTGTGTCGTCTACGTCCGTAAGAACCCAGTCAACGTGTTTCCAATCTTGGTTTAATTCATTCGTTACCGAATTCATTCCTACACCTCAAAATCTCTTAAAAACAATTTTTTTAAAGCTAATTCTTTAAAAACAAAGTGTTAAAGCAAATTCGGTAAAAACATTACTAAGCTTTCCGAGAAAGTCAGTAACATCAGCACCGTAAGCAGCGCTAGTAACAGCGGAGCTACTTCTTTTACAAAATCAACCATACGCACCTTCAAAATGGAGCATACAGTGAACATCATTGAACCGAACGGCGGCGTAACACCACCAATCATGATGTTTACAATGACAATAATGCCGAAGTGAACTGGGTTAACACCCAAATTCAACACAGCAGGAAGCAGTAATGGCGTCAAAATGATCATCGCAGCGCCACCCTCGATAAACATCCCCACGACCAACAGAAGCACGTTGATAAGCAGTAGCAGCATCAACTTATTGTCAGTCAGTTCAATCAATGCTGATGCAACGTTATGTGGGATTTGCTCAAGCGTCATGTAATAGCCAAACACCATCGCCCCGATAATGATGAACATTACGCTACTCGTCCCTTGGACCGTTTCACGCAAAATCAGTGGAATGTGTTTAAAGCCTAACTCACGGTACACAAACGCACCGATGATGATACATAGCAGAACCGCAATCGCCCCAGCTTCCGTTGGCGTAAACAGGCCAAAACGCATACCCAAAATGATGCCAAATGGAATCAGTAACGCAGGTACTGCTTTTAGGAAGTAATGAAAACGCTCTTTGGCGGTGGCAGGCTCCGAGCGAGACGGCTTGTACTTACGCTTACGCGAGATAAATGCAATGGTCACCATCAGAGATGCAGCCATCAAAAATGCTGGGACATAACCCGCGATGAACATCTGATGTACTGAAACGTTCGCAAGTAAGGCGAAAATGATCAGGTTGATCCCCGGTGGGATAACAGGGCTAATGCTCGAAGAAGCTGCAGTTACAGCAGCAGTAAACGGAAGATCATAACCTCGTTTAGTCATTTCTGGCGCGAGGATTTTTGATTGCATCGCCGCATCGGCATTGGCCGAACCAGAGATACCGCCCATTAACGTACTGAGTGCAACGTTAACTTGCGCTAAACCACCCGTTTTGTGGCCAATTATTGAATCTGCAAACGCCAGCAAACTGCGACTAATCCCGGCATAGTTCATCACCGAACCAACCATAATAAAAAACGGGATAGCCAACAGCGGGAATGATTCAGCAGAACTGATAAAACGCTGCATGACCAAACTGACAGGAATCGAATCGTTGATGAATAAGAAGTACACCATCGACGACGCGATCAACGAAAACGCGATGGGAATATTCAGTAGAAAGAGAACAAAAAGAATGATTATCGGCAGATAGCTTTCCATCGACAGAACCTATTTATGTGAACGCTTAAGCAACGCGACGTCATCCACAATGAACTTCACTGTGTGAATAGCCATAAGAACAAAACAAAGCAGTAGCACGCCATTAATGGCGAAGTACGATAAGCCCATAACAGGCGTCACTTTGTTGGAAAGCATCAGGTATTGATAACTCAACACTGCCATCAAAATATTCAGTGCCAGTAAGAACACTGAAACACATAGCTTGAACGCAGGTTTTGCCTTAGTTGGCAGCATAGCCACTATCACATCAACGCCCATATGCAGTTTATGTTTGTAGCAAGAGCTGATACCTAAATACACTGCCCAGATAAAGCAGATCACAGAGAGTTCTTCACTCCAAGGCACGACAAAGCCGAAACCATAACGTAAAACCACATTCACAATCACGACCAGTACCGTGATTGAAATAGCGATGGAAGCGAGGATCTCTTCAATATTTCTTAATAAAAACAAAAATCTTCTCCAATAAATTATCTACATAAACAATAGATAATTTAGGAACAATACGGCCTGAAATAATTCAGGCCGTATTTGGGTTAGTCACTGTTTGTGGAATTACTGAGCAGCGCGAATCGTTTCTAGCTCTTGCATGATGGTTGCGTGAATACCTTCACTCCATGCAGGGAACTGGTTGTAAACATCTGCTGTTAACTGGTTGAATTCTTCTGAGTTAACTTCGTTAAACGTTACGCCTAGCTCTTCTAGCTTTTGCGTGTACTCAACGTCCAGTTTCACTAGCTCAGATGTGTTTGAAAGTGCACCCGCTTCTAGCTCTTCGTTGATGATTTGCTGTTGCTCTGGAGTGAACTTGTCCCAAAGCTTAGGTGAAATGTAGATACCCACAGTACCTAGGAAGTGCTTAGTCAAAGACATGTTTTTCGCAACTTCATAGATCTTAGTTGAGTACATAGTCAGGATAGAACCTTCTAGACCATCCACTACGCCTTGCTGAACACCTGCGTAGGTTTCTGGGAATGGAAGTGAAGCTGGAGCAGCACCCATCGCTGATAGCGTGCTAATGAACAGCTGACTTTGTGGTACGCGGATACGCATGCCTTTCATATCTTCAGAGTTCACGATCTCTTTGTTAGTGATCATGTGGCGGAAGCCGAACATATAGTCCGCATTTAGAACTTTAATGCCCTTCTCTTCTGCTTTCTCTTTTAGCCCAGCAACAAACTCGGTGTCCATCATTGCTAGGTATTCATCGTAAGTGTTGTAAAGCATAGGGCCAGCAAGTGCTGCAAAATCTGGCACGTAATCGCCTAGGTACGTTAGGTCTTCAACAGCAATCCAGTTTGCGCCGTTTACAACTTGCTCTAGGTTGTCTTTATAAACAGGCAACTGACCACCTGGGAATACTTTGATGTTTACTGAACCTTCACTGCGTTCACGAATTTTATCGGTCACTTTAATCAGCTCTTGCGTTAGCAGCTCGTTTTGCGAGAACACAAGGCTCATATTAATGTTGATCGGATCGGCCGTCGCCGCAGCTTCAGGTTTATCGGATTCCCCACAACCTGCAAGTAGCAGTGCAGCGGATGTAATTACTGTCCCTAATAGCTTTTTCATTTTCAGTACCTTATTAATGGCTGTTTTTACTTAAGTAGAGAGTGATATTTAATTTTTGTAGAGTATGCGAGTGAATTATTACATTCATATGAACATTTGCATCATTAAGATGAACATAGTTTGAATAAGATCTCACTATTGCTTTTTGACAATTAAACGTTGCCACTAGCCCAGAAATTCAGCTAGATTAATGCACAACAAACCACCAATAATAAAACTGTAATAAAACCAAGCTATTGTCACTTTGGTTTTCAAATGAACATTGAGAGTACACTATGATTACAGGCCATCGCGGTGCCGCTTCGCTAGCACCAGAAAATACACTGGTAAGCATTGAGCAAGCAGCTCAGTCGGGCGCGACTTGGGTAGAGATCGACACTCAACTGAGTGCGGATAACATTCCCGTCATTATTCACGACAAAACGGTAAACCGTTGCACTGACGGCGAAGGTAAAGTGTCCGAACTCGACCTTGAAACGCTTAAGACCCTCGATGCGGGCAATTGGTTTGGCAATCAGTTTGAAGGGACTCAAGTACCGACATTAGAAGAAGCCCTGGATAAATGTGTCGAGCTCGATCTGACATTGAATCTAGAACTGAAAACCTACGATGACAAAACCATCGATACGTTGGTTGAACAGGTTGTCAGTGTGGTAAAGCAGAAGAATTACCCTCTAGACAAGCTGCTACTCTCCAGTTTTAGCAAAGACGCCTTAGCCATCTGCCAAGCTCAGTTGCCGCAAGTACGACGCGGATTCATTTGCGAAGTTTGGAATGATTTCAGCTTAGAATCGCTGCAAGAATTGGATTTGTTCAGTGTTCATATCGACCACCAGATTCTGAATGCCGACATAGCGAATTCCATCAAAGAGGCGGGACTCGTGCTTAAAATCTGGACTCTTAATGCGCCAGAGAAAGCACAAGATTTCTATGACTTAGGTGTTGACTACATCATCACGGACAAACCAAACGAATTTTAGTAGTGACTATGGAACTGAACCAGCGCCAAAAACAAATCCTAGCCACCCTTAAAGTGGATCAAGATGTTCAGATCGACCAATTGGCCGAGCTGTTTTCTGTGACCACTCAAACCATTCGTCGCGACGTGAACAACTTATGCGAACAAGGGCTAGCGCGAAGAGTTCATGGCGGGGTCAGTTTACCTGCCACTCTTACTAATACCAGTTACCGTTTTCGCTCTGAAGTGGAGTCGACAACCAAAGACGACATTGCTCTCGCCGTCGCCGAAGCGATACCAGATGGTGCAACCGTGATGATTGGCATCGGCACAACGGTGACAAGAATTGCTCAGTTTCTGCTGGGCAAATCGACATTACGTGTGGTGACTAATAACCTGCAAGTTGCGAAGATTCTGGAGGCCAATCAGAATATCGAAGTGTATCTTGCAGGCGGACTATTTCGCCGAGAGCACCAAGATCTCGTCGGCAGCAGCGCGGTCAACTTCTTTGCAGGGTTTGAAGCCGATGTGGGCATCTGTGGCTGTGCGTCTGTCACCAGCAGCCACTATGCGATGGAACACGAACAGTTAGAATCTGACTTGTCTCAATCTATCATGCGAAACAGCCGCCAAACTTGGCTGGTCGCCGATGCAACCAAATGGGAAAGAACCACCGCCATCAAAGTCGCTCCTTTGGCTGATTTTGAGCGTATTTACACCAATAAGGCTCAACTACCAGCAGACTTGAACGTTCAAGCTGTGCCCCACAGCTAGATTGCTCAATATATACAACATGAAAAAAGGCCCTCACCTCTTGCGAGATAAGGGCCTTTTTATTTCCTTTAATACTGCCTAGTAGTCCGCATCGGGTTGATTTTCAGGTGCCGCTTTAATAAAAGCAGGATTCACTCGCAGTACTTCCACTACTCGTTGAATAATAGGGAAAGCACTCATGTCTACGCCGAAACGTTCTGCGTTGTAAACTTGCGGTACTAAACACACATCGACCAACGAAATCTCATCGCCAACACAATAAGTGCCACTCGCGGAAGCCAGTTTCTTTTCTAACGCGTGAAAACCTAGTTCAATCCAGTGCCTTGTCCAGTTAAGCTTTTGGTTATCGTCTGCATTAACTTCCTTTGAAAGGTACTGCATCACTCTGAGGTTATTAATGGGGTGAACATCTATAGCAATATCTTGTGCCAAAGACTTAACCAAATAACGGCGGTCACCACTCTCTGGTGTTAAAAGTGGCCCCGCGTAGTTTTCATCGAGGTAGTCAATGATCGACAGGGACTGGTTCAGTTGTAGATCCCCATCAACCAAGACAGGGACCAGTTCACTGGCATTCATACTGCTATAACTTGTGGCATGCTGCTGTCCACCGTCTTTCACCAGATGAACGGGGACCGAGGTATAATCGAGCTGCTTTAAATTTAGCGCAATGCGCACTCGATAGGCGGCCGAAGACCGCCAGTACCCATAAAGAGTCAAGTTAGACATCTAATCTCCCTATTACAAACGGCTCTATGAATACTTCACGACCGTTTGGTCGATGCTACCAAAAATACTGTGGCCATGTTGATCTTGCATTTCCATCTTAATAGTATCGCCAAAGCGCATAAATTGAGTGCTTGGCTTACCGTCTCGGATGGTTTCAATCATGCGTACTTCCGCAATGCAAGAGTAGCCAACACCACCTTCTGATATCGCAGTACCAAAGTCTGTACCTTGTTTATTCGACACCGTGCCTGATCCGATAATCGCCCCCGCTGAAAGTGGACGCGTTTTGGCCGCGTGTGCGACCAATTGTGCAAAATCGAACGTCATATCTACGCCCGCATTTGGACAGCCAAATGGTTTGTTGTTGTAGGTGGAAAGCAGCGGTAAATGCACTTTGTTTTCCGTCCAAGACTCACCAAGCTCATCAGGTGTCACTGCGACAGGTGAAAACACTGAGGAGGGTTTTGATTGGAAGAAGCCAAACCCTTTACCGAGTTCGGCTGGAATCAACCCTCGCAGTGAAACGTCATTAACCAACATAAGAAGTTTGATTGAATCTGCCGCCGTCTCGTAGGCACACCCCATCGGCACATCCCCCGTTACCACAGCAACTTCACCTTCAAAATCGATGCCCCAGTCTTCACTGCCCAGTGGAATATCATCTCGTGGACCAATGAACGCATCTGAACCTCCTTGATACATCAGCGGATCAGTCCAAAAACTTGGTGGCATTTCAGCACCGCGCGCCTTCCTCACTAACTCAACGTGATTAACGTACGCAGAGCCATCGGCCCACTGATAGGCTCTCGGTAACGGGGACTCACATTTAGCTTGGTCGAATGGCATCTCTTGTAGCAAGATCCCTTCATTCAAACCCAAGTACACTTCTTCGAGTAACGGTTTAGTCTGCTGCCAATTGTCTAAAGCTTGCTGCATCGTGCCTGCAATCTCGGCAACAGCAACGCACTTAGACAGATCCTTACTGACTACAACGAGCACACCATCACGGGTACCATTTTTCAATGTGGCTAACTTCATATTACTTCCTTGCTCAATCTGTTGTTCTAATCTGCCGTATTAAACGACTGTCTGGACCTGCGCTAAGGGCTAAGGCTGCTTCCAACTGTAAACGTATTCTTTATTTTCCACTTGCTGAGCTTCGTCAGCGAAGTTAAGCGCATTGCGAGTATCAATCATTACTGCCACTTCATCAGTGAACTTCTTCTTGTACTCACGCCCAGCTTGAAATGCTTTCGGGTGTGGCCCATGGGTAAAGCCCGCCGGGTGGAATGTCACCATACCCGCTTCGATGTTGTCTCGGCTGAAGAAATCCCCTGCGTGGTAGAACAGCACTTCATCGTAATCGTCATTGTTGTGGTAGAACGGCACTTTCAACGCCCCCGGATCGCTTTCTATTGGCCTAGGGACAAACGTACACACCACGAAACCTTTACCAACGAAAGTAGTATGTGCGGATGGAGGTAGGTGGTAACGGTGCGACATCAATGGGCGGATATCACGCCAGTTCAGTTTTACGACCGACAAATCGCCATGCCAGCCAATCGCATCTAGAGGGTTAAATGGATAAGTGATTACGTTAACCTGCTCATGGCGCTTCATTTGCACTTGTGTCGTTTGCTCAGAATACTGCGCTTTAAATTTGTCGTTAATAGACGGGACTTCCAGTACTGCTGGATCAAACACCGCATGATTACCCACCAGCCCTTTTTCAGGTAATGAATAAGCAGAACCTGTGTTTTCAACCATCAAAATGAACATCGGTTCTTTTGGTTCGATACGCCAGTTAGTCGAACGAGGGATCATTACATAATCCCCTTCTTTGACTTCAAGGTGGCCATAGTCGCAGTAAAGGTCGGCCTGCCCTTGGTGGATGAACAGTAGCTCATCGCCATCGGCATTTCGTACCAAAAAGTCCATCGCTTGGTCCATGCGCCAAACACGAATCTTGCAATCGGCATTGTGCAATAGATTTGGCACAATCCATGGTGAAACCTGAACCGCTTTCTCAACTAGGTTAAAATTGAATGCTCGAGGGCGGAGTTCACCTTCCCATTCACTCCAGCCAGTTGGCGCATGTTGATGATGAAAGTGAGCAGCAGGACCAAAAAAGCCCTCCCTGCCCGCTTCGCGCTCATAAATAGCCTCTTCAGGAAAATCGGCGTGTGCTTGCTTAGAGCACACCCCTTCCTTATGAGGAAATGCAATCCACTTATGCATCGTTTAACACCCCGCGTCGAATTTGATCTTCCTCGATAGATTCAAACAGCGCTTTAAAGTTACCTTCACCAAAGCCCTCGTTCCCTTTGCGTTGAATGATTTCAAAGAACACTGGGCCAATCACCGTTTGGGTGAAGATTTGCAGCAAAATGCCGTCTTTCATTGGTGCACCATCAATAAGGATACGTAGGTCTTTCAGTTTATCTACGTCCTCAGAATGGCCCTCAACTCGTGAATTGACTTTCTCGTAGTAGGTGTCTGGCGTTGGCATAAAGTCCATGCCACGATCACGCAGCGTTTTCACTGTTTCGTAGATGTCGTCTGTGGTTAATGCGATATGCTGAATACCTTCACCGTTGTATTCGCGAATGAATTCTTCGATCTGCGATTTATCATCCGAAGATTCATTAATTGGGATGCGGATTTTGCCACAAGGAGCTGTCATCGCTCGGCTGACTAAGCCTGTTAATTTGCCTTCGATATCGAAGTAGCGGATTTCTCTAAAGTTACCAATGCGCTCATAAAAACCCGACCATACATCCATATTGCCCTGTTTTACGTTGTGCGTAAGATGATCAATCTCGTAAAGGCCGACATCTTTAGCAGCAAGGCGCTCTTTGGCGTCTTCGTAAAATTTGAAATCCACATCATAGATTGAATTGCTACCGTAGCGGTCAACGAAATAGAGCAGGCTCTCACCAATTCCGTAAATAGCGGGAATGCTCAACTCCATAGGGCCAATTTCGGTCTTGTACTCTTCGCCACCATTTGCCAATGCTTGTTCCATTGCCACAGCCGCATCATGAACACGAAAGGCCATACCGCAAACAGAAGGCCCATGCACCTTAGCAAATTCCTCGGCTTGGCTGTGCGGCTGAGCATTCACAATGAAACTGATGTCTCCCTGGCGATAAAGCCATGCTTCCTTAGAACGATGCTTGGCCACTTCGGCAAAACCTAACGAACTAAATAGCGATTTTAGATCCTGAATCCCCTTTTCATTTGCCGCTGTGTATTCAACAAATTCAAATCCATCAGTACCTAGTGGGTTGTACGATACAGTCATGCTCTACTCCTTGAGTGCTTCATATTCTTTTCGCATTAACGTTGTTTCCAGCAACGACACTTTTTCGATAAACACTGTGCGTCACGTCGTTTTATTAACTTGAAATATCTCGTTCAAAAAAGAAATAGAATCGAAGAACTTCAGAACGTTACTCTTAATCTATATTTTAGTAACATTTTCATTACATTTAACCATCACCATGGCCGTTGAATAGAGAAAAGCGTTTACAGCACTGTATTTCAAAGAACTTTTACATCTGTAAAATCCGCCTCAAACAGTAACATTATGTTTACAGCTCACAGATTTAGTGCAAATTTTCATCAGTAACAAACCAACGAACCTGAATTCGCGTGTGCCTCTCAAAATTGGCGTAAGGTGGTAAGTCTCAGGAAAGAGACATTGATAGAATTATTAAGAAGTGGATTCACTATCAATATTCAATGAAGAAAAACCATAGAGCATTACCGAATCAGTTCAGCCTATTCTGGTTAATATTCCCTATCCCGCTGATGATACTTCTAAGTGGCATCGTTTCTGTCTTGTATATTGGATCTGAATACCGAGCTCTAATAGAACGGTATGTCGCGCATATCGATGTCATTGTCACCAACATGCATCGGGAAAATAAAATGGCGCTCAACAACATTGGAAATTGTGAGCAAATACAGAAATCGCTGCGCTACTCCAGCACCATTGAAGAGCTTATTCTGGTAAACAAAGACCGAATCACCTGCTCTTCATTTGAGGGAGAAATCAGTCAGCGAGTCTCCGCGTACCGTCCTCGTGCTGGTTTAGAATCTGGTATATACACATTCAACATTCCTGACGAATACCATATTCAAAACTACATTGTATTAGATACAAACCCTACCAATCCGGAGTGGAGCGCGATGTCTACAGTCGACCGCTACTATTTCCGCGCGCTATTAGGGTATTCAAGTGATCTTCGCGTTAAGAAGTTCAGCTTCCATTTGCATCGATACTCACAGCTCCCTACCGAGCGACAAGAATGGTCACCAACGATATTTAAAGCGAGCTCTCAGCGATACAATTACTCAATCTCGATAGAAGCGAACTCCAGTTACATTTGGCGAATTCTAGGAATATTTATTCTCGGCTCACTGCCAATATCAGTCACTATTTCTCTAACTTACTGTCTAATCGCAGTATGGTTAAAACGCAATCGTTCCATGGCAACTCACTTAGAAAAAGGGCTCAAAAAAAGAGAACTGTTTCTGGTCTACCAACCCATCATTACCAGCGAAACGAATGAAGTATGTGGTGTCGAAGCCCTACTGAGATGGAAGCACCCTGTTTTTGGGTATGTACGGCCCGATATCTTTATTCCTATCGCCGAAGAAAGCAGCTTAATCAACACGGTTACTGACTATGTGTTGGAGCGCGCGTTGACAGACTTCAAACACACTAACTTGAACAAGCTGCTGCACCTTGGAATCAACGTTCCACCAAGTTACCTTGCAGATGAAGAGAACCTAAAAAGGCTGCAGGTTTTTAAGAGCCAGTTACTTGCGTTGAACATCAAGCTGGGTGTGGAAATTACCGAAAGGCAGTTACTCAATGAGCAAGGACAACTTGCCGTCGCCGATCTGCATTCACTTGGAATCGATATTCTCATCGATGACTTTGGTACAGGTACCACAAGCCTTTCAGTACTGCAGAACATCAGGTTTGATTATCTTAAAATTGATAAATGCTTCATAGATACGATTGGCGTCACGTCAGTTAATGCACCGGTACTCAATTCGATCATTGAACTCGCTAATAACCTTGATGTAAAAACCATCGCTGAAGGTGTTGAGACCTCTGAGCAACACAGTTATCTCGTCGCGAAAGGTGTACCCTATCAGCAAGGCTACTATCATTTTAAACCGATGACACTTCGTCATGTGCTGCCGCTAATTAAACCCAAATCTGACGATGAATTTTCGCTCGATACCACCAACCCTATTAATATCGAGTAGAGAATATTCAACCAAATATCCCAACTAGCATAGATACCTATCGGGAGGTTTCTTGATTTAACTCAGGGAATCTCCCGTGTAACAAGCGCTATGGTAACTGCCTCTGTTCCCTAAGAGGTATTACAATGACACAAATAAACCAACAACGACTCGTCGACCACTTCTTTCAATTAATCCAAATTGACAGCGAATCTCGCTACGAAAAACAAATTGCAGAAACGCTGGCTGAACAACTTGGTGAGATGGGCTTTACCGTTCATAAACTCCCTGTACCTGAAGAGGTTTCTAACGGCTTCAATGTCTACGCGCGCTTAGACGGTAAATTGGATGACAGCATCGTACTAAGCTGCCATATGGATACCGTGACTCCAGGCAACGGCATTGAGCCGGTTATCGAAGACGGTATCATTCGTTCAAAAGGCAACACCATTTTAGGTGGCGACGACAAATCGGGCATCGCTGCAATTATGGAAGCGGTTCGTTGTATTCAAGCTGAAAACCTCGATCATAAAACCATTGAGCTTGCGTTCACCGTGCACGAAGAAGGTGGCCTATTCGGCTCCGAGCACTTCGATATGTCTTACATTCAAGCAAACAAAGCCATTGTTCTTGATACCGGTGGCCCAATTGGCACTATCGTAAATGCCGCACCTGGCCAGCAAAAAATCGTTGCAACGATCAAAGGCCGCCCAGCACACGCTGGCTTAGCGCCAGAAGAAGGCATCAGCGCAATTAGCGTTGCAGCAGATGCCATTACGCAAATGAACCTACTTCGCATCGACGAAGAAACCACGGCAAATATTGGTGTGGTTGAAGGTGGCCAGGCAACCAACATCGTTATGCCAGAACTCAAGATTGTAGCTGAAGCTCGTTCTCTGAACGACGACAAGCTCACCAAACAAGTTGACCATATGATTGAAACTTTCCAAGCAGCGGCGACAAAGCATGGTGCAGAAGTGGAAATCGAGTCGACTCGAGCATACAACGCATTCGTGATTGCCGACGATCATCCGCATATCCAAGAAGTGAAAGCATCCTTTGAAGCCATCGGCGCGGAACCTTTCACGAAAGGAACCGGCGGTGGTAGCGATGCTAACAACTTTAATGCGAAAGGCCTAACAACGGTTAACATCTCTACTGGCATGGCGAAGGTGCATACCACAGAAGAGTACATCGCCATTGATGATATGGTGAAAGTGACAGAGTTCGTTAAGCACTATCTAACGGTATAACTGTTCAGCGCTTAACCATGCATTGAAAATCAATTAGAGCTGATAGCGAACTGCATCAGCTCTAATTTTTTGGTATTTCGCGACTAAGCCTTCTTGGCTCAGCTTTTCATCACCAAAGAACAATCCACCTTGTGCCAACAGTGTATCGTACTGCCGTTCTATAGCGTCAATTACGTAGTCCGCTTTGCTAAGCGTAACGGAATTACAGGATTTTCCGTGCACATCATCAAGCAGATCCAGCAAGGTAGAGCGAAAACGCTCTTTTCGATACAGCTTGCGTAACCCACCTTCGCTCGAGAGGCCCTGTCGCCACTCTCCCACTATATTATCTAACCACTGTAGCACTTCATTTGAAGCACCCTTTTGAGCTAGAACCTGCCGTTTGTGTTGATACGCCGTCACGGCAACCTTTTTCATTTTCGTGTACAACTCAAACTGTTCATCTTCACTGAGGTCCTGCTGACTGAGTAATAAGGTAAACAGAAAGCGCGTTTCAAAACGTTCGACGCCATGAAACAGTGGCGTGGCCATACCATTACTATTGAACTCGGTTAAAGGATCAAAGGTATACATATAGCCAAAGTCGAACAGTTTCAGCTCCCCTTCATCGTTCAAAAGTAAATTACCAGGGCAAAGATCCCACTCAAACAGACCAGCCTTCTCTAACTCACAAAGCGTAAAAAAGATTTGCTCAAACAAATTGTCATCGAGTTTTTCAATAGGCTGACCCTCTATCCAAGGAGAAAGGATGATTCCATCTAAAAACGAGGCATATTGCGTATCAACAATATGGCGAAATGCGTCTTGGTTGTCTGCTTTCAAGCGCTGTAAGTCCCTGCGACGCTGCACCTCATTAAGAAACGACGTTTGGCCATCAATATTTTTAACTAAACTGGTTGGTCGTTTTAACTTGAGCGTCCAAGCTTTGCCCGCTAGCCGGAGTTTGTAGACAACGGCGGTGAGTCCACTATCAAACACCTGCTCTACATAACTAGAGTCACGCGATATTGCCTTGAGCTCTTCCACATCAATACCCACACCGTCTAAGCTGCCAACAACGATGTCTATCCCGCTTTCGCTGAACTCCAATTGGGATTGCTGTCTTAACTGTTCCTTGTTCATAACCGCACCTTTCAATCAATGAGCGGAAACAATACTGATACACAACCTCTACATACCGTGCGCAAAGCTCAAGTTTTGCCACCTCACGGCCATGTGACTAGGGTCTGTTGATCTTTCGAGCTGATTTTTGCAGCACTTTGTGGGAAATTTCTACAAGGCAGAGGCTTTGATGTGTAGCTAGCCTACATGAGAAGCTGATAACGCAGTAGAAATGAACCACAAAGGCTGCCCGAAGGATTCGAGCTAGGCGCCCCCGTTAAAATCGTTTTATGCTTCGTTGAAGACTATTGGCTTAGAATGACTAGGCTACACAGTCTTCGCCTCGCCTAAAACGATTTTAGCTCGAACAAAATTTAACCGCGAAAGATCAACAGACCCTAACAAATTTATCAATTAATTTTCACCTTCAGATAGAAGGTGTGATGACCTGATGGATTTGATTAAACAATCACTTAAATTAAATGCCGTTCTTACGGGCTTTTTAGTTGGGATGAAAATCGCTGATGAGAACCTTGTCTCAGTTTGACGGCAATATGCATGCAAACTAGCATTATTGATGTAGGCGCATATAAATGTGCTGCATATTCTACAGGACGTCAGGAGATCATCATGGACAATTCAATCCTATTCTACGAACCGTTTGATTCAAATGGATTTCTTTCCAACTTCTACCCTTCAAAAATAAAAATCGACGACGTCAGTTGGCCAACTAGTGAACACTATTATCAAGCGCAAAAATTCATCTCTGCGGAACTACAACAAGAAATCCTCTCGGCAGAGACCCCAGACGTTGCTTTCGAGCTCAGCCGCAAGTACGAGCTAGATACTCGTGCCGATTGGTATGATATTCGAGTGCAAGTCATGGAAAAAATCGTGAAGGAGAAGTTTTACCAAAACCCTCAGCTTGCTCACTACCTGGTTAACACCGGTGATAGAGATTTAAAAGAGCATTCACACAAAGATGCTTTCTGGGGCGATGGCGGTGATGGAAAAGGACAGAACATTCTTGGCAAGATCCTGATGCAGGTGCGTCAGGAGCTACAACAACAGTCTCCCTATAATTTGGTCACTTTTATCGAATCAGCCAAGCTACCCACACAATGGGGCGAGTTCAGAATGTGCGCGTTCATCGAGCACAAAACCAATAAGGAGCACCTTGCTCTTGTGTACGGTGACATCTCGCAGGAATCCGCGCCTCTTATACGACTCCATTCCGAATGTTTAACCGGTGATGCCCTATTCAGCGCACGTTGTGATTGTGGGTTCCAGCTTTCTCGTGCGCTACAAAATATCGTTGCTGAAGGTGCCGGTGTGTTGTTGTATTTACGTCAAGAAGGTCGCGGTATTGGCTTAGTCAACAAAGTACGTGCCTATAACCTCCAAGACCATGGAGCCGATACCGTTCAAGCCAACGAGCAACTTGGTTTCGCAGCTGACATGCGCGATTACACTTTCTGCCAAGGCATGTTAGGTTACCTTGGAATAGAACAGGTTCGTTTAATGACTAACAACCCGCGCAAAGTGAAAGCCCTGCAAAAAGCCAACATCAATATTGTTGAGCGCGTAGCATTACAAGAGGGAAACAACCCACATAATCAACACTACTTACAAACTAAAGCGACCAAACTAGGTCATATGTTTGATGCCTCATTCATCAAATAATGATCGTAACGCTGAAATCCATCCAAAGCGGTACAACCCAAAAGCGCCAGCAATGCTGGCGCTTTCTTTTGAATTGAGAATAGGTCAAAAGCTAAGGCACAGGCCCTAGCTTATGTCGGGTTTTAGATGTAGTTACCAATAATGTCGTCCAGTTCACCGGAGGTGCGCATTTCCTCTAAACGATCATTAATAAAATCTTGAATCTCTGGCTTCATCTGTTTCGAAAACGCCAAATGGATGTAGTAATCGGGAATGACCAGACTAAACGGCTCCATCCGATACAAGTCTCTATCAAGCTGTAACTTATCTAGGTTGTAACTCACGCGCGAAGACATTTCGACAAACGCGGCTTCGCCGGCTGTTCTTTGGATTACACGAAAAGCCGATTGGTAGTTCTTCACGCGAATCTCGGCGACGTCCCCTTTCTCGATATAAGGGATCAACTCTGGGTAATCAAAACCGTGTAACAACACAACACCTTTACCATTGAGTGAGCTCATGTCAGCAAAGTTGAATGGCGACTTTGTACTCGTCACTAAGGTGTGCCTTACGGTGTAAATCGGTTTATCGGACAGATTTTCAGCCTGAACACTGCCCCAATTAGGGCTGCCATAAGTGACCCAATTCTCCTCACCACCGGCTTCCAATACCGTAATCATTCTATTAAATGGATAGGTGTGATAAGCCAGTTCATAGTCACTGCCATCGAAAACAGCTTTGACGATATCGGTTACGATTCCTGAATGGTTGGAGCCTTGCTCTTCTATCTGAAATGGCTGCGCTTGTTGCGATATAACATAGTAGTTAATGGTTTCAGCTTTAAGCCCAGCACTCAATGCCAACCCACCCAAAGCCACCAAACTTAACTGCTTAAATCTCATAAAACCTCCATGTTTCAACAACGTGTTTACTATTTCTCAATAGCGGCTATCTTTAAAAGTAGCAGCAAATATAAAAACACGATTGCATATGACTCAAAAAAATAGAACACAACGTCAACTCGGTATCGATAAGCAATTAGTAGGATTAACGGTTCTTGTTAGCATCGTCTTTGCATTGATAAATGCCTCATTAAATTTCTATCTTGATTACCAAGAAGAGTGGGCTCAACTCGACGCCGAATTAACTCAACTGGAAGAAAGTAATATCTCCAGCTTTAGCGCCAGTTTATGGGTCGAAGATCGTGAGCAGCTGCAGACTCTTTCTGAAGGCGTAATGAAAAATCCTAAGATCAGCTATCTGAAAATTCAGGACGATTTGGGCACCATCGTCGAATTAGGAGTACCAGTCAAAGGGGAAAGTCTCGAACGAGACTGGGAACTGGAACATCTAATGGGGGGTAAAACCTATCACCTTGCCACACTTACTATTCAAAGTGACCTCGCCCCTGTTTATGCCAAACTATGGAATAGCTTTTTAATCATATTGCTCATGCAAGCCGTCGAAACCTTTATGATTGTCGCTTGCTTGCTGTACATCACCATGAAACTTGTCGTTAAGCCAATCACCACGCTCTCGACTGCAATGGCCGAATTTGGTGACGGTCCAATTCCTAGCCGCATGCCAGATCCCAAGCGTACGTTTAACGATGAAGTCACCATGCTGACTCAAAAGTACAACGAATGCTTAGATCACTTAGAATCTAACTACAACGCCTTAATGGCTGAAAAACTTCGCGCCGAAGTGGCTAACCAGAAGAAGAGTGAATTTCTTGCCAACATGAGTCACGAGATCCGTACTCCGATGAATGGCATCGTAGGTGTTGCATCGTTGCTCGATGACGAAGATGCGACCGAGACTCAAAAAGAATACTTACAAGTCCTTACTACTTCATCCAATACCTTACTAGACATCATTAACGACATTCTCGATTTCTCGAAAATCGAAGCTGGGCACTTCGAACTCGAGCATACCGCTTTCGATTTGCATGAGCTTATCCAGCAGCAATCTGACATTTTCAATGTACGCGCCAAAGAGAAAAACCTGCTGTTTGAATGCTCTGTCGACGAACACATCCCTAATATGCTTATTGGGGATTCCGTAAGGCTGCGCCAAGTATTAATCAACTTACTCAGCAATGCCATTAAGTTCACTTCTCAAGGTGCCATTACGTTTGATGTGAGAATGTCTGCCATGCACTCCGAGCATGTCTCACTCTTGTTCTCCGTAAGAGACACAGGTATTGGTATCGATAAAGACAAACTGCAAGATGTCTTTGAAAAGTTCCAGCAAGCGGATGGTAGCACCACACGTAAATACGGCGGCACAGGACTTGGCCTCGCGATCAGCAAACAGATAGTCCAACTTATGGGTGGTGAGCTAGAGGTTGTCAGCTCTATCGGCTTAGGCAGTAACTTCTTCTTTAATATCCAACTACCGATTTCCAAGCAACCGCCTGAAGATGGCACTAAGTACACGTTGCCAGAATCATCAAACAAGCCAAATGTGTGCGACTTCCCTCGCCATACCTCTATGGAGCGAATCGAAGAAACCCTCGCTATCACCTCCAAATACACGGTTCTAGTGGTCGAAGACACTCGAATCAATCAGCAAGTGGTTAAAATCATGCTTGGTAAGCTGGGGCTAAAAGTCGAAATCGCCGAACATGGGCAAATTGCATTGAATATGTGTAAAAACAACCAATACGACGCCATTTTGATGGACTGCCACATGCCTGTTATGGATGGTTACGAAGCTACAATACAAATTCGTAAGCAATGCCCTTGGGCCAAAGATGTGCCTATTGTCGCCCTCACCGCTAACGTAGTCAGTGAGGACAAACAACGCTGTTTTGATGTGGGAATGAATGACTTCCTATCTAAGCCCGTCACACCGCATCGTTTGTTTGAAACTTTGAACAAATACCTCACCGACTTAGGCAATGAGAAGATCGAAGAAACCGAAACCATGTAAAGACGTTGACGGGACAAGTAGAAACAGGCTTTGAGACAGCGACAGGGATTGGTGATTTTCTCTTCAAATCAACACTGAGAATGAAAAATCATGTGAAATCCATTTGACCTTCCCCTAGGGGTAAGGTGTATATTTACCCTGTTCATCCTATCAACGGAATTACGATGCATCTGTCTCGACTTCGTACAATTTGGATCTCAGCTCTAGCAGGACTCGCGTTACTGTTATCGACTGTCGCATCCAGTGAACCGTTGATGACATTCCAAATGCTCTCGGCCGAATCCGGTTCGAGCATGACGACAATGAGTTGCCACAGCGGAATGAACAGTCCGATGATGTATCACGACATGAAAGTCAGTGAATCCAGCCCTACTTCTTGTGTTTCGGAGATGGACTCAACGATGCATCACTGCTGCTTAGCTGCATGTATCAATGTTTTGGCATTCCCAAAACAACCCCTTTCGTCATTTGCACTCACCTACAAATTAGCACTCATCCCCTTAGAACCGCATGTTAACGCTGTTAACGTTACCCGCTCACTATTTCGGCCTCCCATCGCCTAGTTTCCAACTCTAAATTACCCACGTTGCTGTCAATCTTCGCCGCTCTTTGTTGCGCCGTTTATGCTTGCTCAACCTTTGCTTCAAATTGAATTGGCCAAAGCTTGAACTTCAGCTTCGTGACTGATTTTAACGTTATGGATCTCGCCTTTATGGCTTTGTCCATACGATCTAGATTGGAAACACCCGTGAAAATTAAACAATCTTTGCTAGCACTTTCTATAAGTGCCGTGAGCATGTTTTCTATTCCAGCCATTGCTGATTCAAGCAAGCCACTGGAAGAAAACACCCACTCACAAAATTCGCTGACAAATAGCTCACTAACTCACCTAATTGAGTTAGCGTTGCAAAACGATGCAAGCCGCAAACAGTACTACGCGCAATCTCAATCATTGCGAGAAACAGGTGTGGCGAGCGCAACACTGATGGATCCTAAGCTAAAAGTAGGCTTTGGCGGATTGCCTGTCGATAGTTTCAAGTTCGACGAAGACCCAATGACCAATATCTCAGTTGGATTGATGCAGCAGTTCGAACGAGGCTCTACGCTCAAGCTGCAACAACAAAAATCCAACCAGCAAGCCGATGCGATTGCGCTGCAAGTTGAGAATCGCGAGTTAGAAGTCGCCAATACCATGACGCAGCTGTGGCTGGAATTAGGCTACTTGCAAATTGCACGCGACGTACTGGTTCAAAACAGACAGCTGATGGAAGAAATGGTCAGCTTTATCGAAACCAATTACGCAATTGGTAAAAGCGAAGCTCAGGACTTACTGCAAGCTCAGCTACAAGTCAGCAAGCTAGAAGAAAAGCTACAAGCTAACCAACAGCAGCAAAACCGAGTCTACTCTCAGCTTTCAGAATGGTTAGGCGATCAGTGGCTCAATACTCACGCTCAAACCACACAAGCGAGTAATCAGCTCGACTGGAGCTCGGTACAAGCTATGTTGGGCAGTTCAGAGGGCTTAACTCAGCACTATGAACACTTGTCCACTCACCCGATGGTTCGTATTTCCGATGCTTCAATTGCGGCAAGCCAAACCCAAGTCGACATTGCCCAAGAGGCCTATAACCCTCAGTTCGGTGTCGAAGTCATGTACGCGTACCGACAAGCCAACAACATGATGGGCGAACCTGCATCGGATCTCGTCAGTGCGTACGTCACCATGGACATTCCTCTGTTTACGGGCAATCGCCAAGACAGAAGCTACACGGCTGCGGAATATCAAGTCGGGGCGGCTAAGCTTCAAAAAGATCAGCTACTGGCGCAAATGAATGCCAAAGTGAATGCACTTCTGGTCGACAAAACCAATTTGGCGCAGCGCTTAGACCGCTACCAAACCACCCTACTCACTCAAGCCAACGCAAGAACCCAAGCGGTTGAACGTGGATACCAAAACAATACAGCCCAATTCAATGACGTTATCACCGCGGCCAGTGACGAGCTGGCGTTACAGCTAGAACAGGCCCGTATTCAAACCGATCTCAATATTGCCTACAGCAATTTAGCTTACCTGCTCAATGGCTTTGATTATCAGGTGGATACTCCCGAGTTCAATCTGAATCAGGCTGCTACGCCTGTAAATCGCCAACCTTCCAGCAACCAAAACTCAGACACTAGCGAGTAATAGGAGAACACATGAAAACATTCCAAGTCGCGAGCCTTACTTTGCTAGTGGGTGCCGCATTAGGTTTTGCAGCCAATCAATACTTGTTTAGCCACGACATGTCAGTAATGGCAAGTGAATCTGCCGGCTCAAATAGTGACGAGCCGCTGTACTGGGTTGCACCAATGGATCCAAATTACCAACGCGATAAGCCCGGCAAGTCACCAATGGGAATGGACTTAATTCCTGTCTATGCCGATGACTTAGCTGGAGAAAAAGATCCAGCGGGCACTGTGACTATCAACGCGTCGGTCGAAAATAACCTTGGCGTTAAAACGGCGCCTGTCACTAAGGAGCAGATGTCGCCGAACATTGATACAGTGGGCTATATCGCCTTCGATGAAAGTAAACTGTGGCAAACCAATATTCGCGTCAGCGGTTGGGTTGAAAAACTCTACATCAATGCAGTAGGCGAAGTCGTAAAGAAAGACGACGTTCTATTCACACTTTACTCTCCTGAGTTGGTAAAAGCCCAAGAAGAGCTACTGAATGCGTATCGCACAGGCCGTAACTCACTGGTTAAAGCCGCAACTGAGCGCCTTGTTTCTCTGGGAGTAGATAGAAACCAAATCACTCAAATACGTAAAAAAGGCAAAGCGCAGCAAACCATCAAAGTTAAAGCGCCCGCCAATGGCGTTATCGCGAGTTTAAACATTCGTGAAGGTGGCTACCTTTCACCGGCTCAAGCCGTGATTAGTGCAGGCCCACTCGACGAAGTTTGGGTCGATGCTGAAGTGTTTGAGCGCCAAGCGCACTGGATTACTTCAGGTAGTGATGCCGTGATGAACCTTGATGCCGTTCCCGGTAAAGAGTGGCAAGGCAGCGTCGATTACGTTTACCCGATCCTTGACCCAAGCACTCGAACTCTAAGAATGAGGCTTAAGTTCGCCAACCCAAGTGGCGAGCTGAAACCCAACATGTTCGCCAACATCACGCTACAGCCTACCTCCGAAGACATGGTTTACACCGTCCCATCTTCTTCCGTGATTCGCTCTGGAGGTATCAGCCGAGTGGTATTGTCTGAAGGCAATGGGAAATACCGCTCAGCTCGAATACTTACTGGTCGCGAAGCCAATAACAAGGTGGAAGTACTTGAAGGGCTAGCAGAGGAAGACACAGTCGTTACGTCTGCACACTTCATGCTCGATTCAGAGTCCAGCCAAACCGCTGATTTAAGCCGTATTAATGGCCCTGAAATAACCGCTGCGGAAACCGCTTGGGCAACAGGTGAAATTACCGACGTAATGCAAGGCCACCGAATGCTGACGATTAACCACCAACCTGTTCCTGAATGGGATTGGCCAGGTATGGTGATGAACTTTACGTTCGCGGAATCCGTTGATATTTCCGACAAGCAGTGGGAAACCCTGACTAAAGGGAAATCAATACAATTCGAAATGCAAAAATCCCCATCCGGCCAATATGAAATTGTTGATTTCAAAGCTGATGACACCGTCATTGCAAACGAGGTATGGGTTGAAGGTGAAATCACTATGCTGATGGCAGACTTTGGTATGGTCACTGTGAAGCATTTACCCGTTGCACAGTGGAGCTGGGATGCAGGTGAGATGAACTTCTCCACCAGCGATGATGTGTCACTTTCAGAAGTGAAGGAAGGCCAACAGGTTCGGTTTCTAGTCGCGAAAGACGGTTCAGACTATACCTTGAAAAAAATTGAGACCTTGAAACAAGTCGAGACCTTGAAGCAAACCGAGACCTTGAAAAAAATCGAGCCCGCTGACGCAGAGCAGCATGGAGGTCATCAATGATTGCCGCCATTATACGCTGGTCGATCAACAATCGCTTTTTAGTGTTGGTCGCAACAGTATTTCTCACCCTAGCGGGTCTCTACAGCGTTAAAAACACGCCAGTGGATGCGTTACCTGACTTATCCGATGTTCAGGTCATCATCAAAACCAGTTATCCAGGACAGGCTCCGCAGGTAGTGGAAGATCAAGTTACCTACCCGCTTACCACCGCTATGCTTGCCGTCCCTGGTGCAGAAACCGTACGTGGTTATTCATTTTTTGGTGACTCGTATGTCTACATCATTTTTAACGATGATACTGACATGTATTGGGCTCGCTCTCGAGTATTAGAGTACCTCAGCCAAGTTGCACCCAATCTGCCAGCCAGTGCGAAACCAACACTGGGCCCAGATGCAACTGGTGTAGGCTGGATATACAGTTACGTATTGCAGGACAAAACAGGTCAGCACGATTTAGCAGAGCTGCGTAGCCTTCAAGACTGGTTCCTAAAGTACGAATTGCAAACCGTGGATGGTGTGTCAGAAGTCGCCACCGTGGGCGGCATGGTTAAACAGTACCAAGTACAAATTGACCCAGCAAAGCTCCGCGCTTACGACTTAACCCTGCAACAAGTGAATCAAGCGATTCAAAACGGTAACCAAGAAACGGGCGCGTCCGTAATTGAAGTCGCTGAAGCCGAGCACATGGTGAGAACGACTGGTTACTTAACCAATGTCGAAGACATCAAATCTCTGCCTCTACGCGTTACCGACAAAGGCACACCTTTGTTGTTGGGCGACATAGCCGATATCAACTTGGGTCCACAGATGCGTCGTGGTATTTCTGAGTTAAACGGTGAAGGCGAAGCGGTTGGCGGTGTCGTCGTCATGCGCTTTGGTGAAAATGCCAGTGAGGTCATTACCAATATCAAAGCGAAGCTGGCGGAGCTGGAGCGTGGCCTGCCCGATGGTGTGGAAATAGTACCGACTTACGACCGCTCAACCCTGATTGATTCGGCTGTCGACAACCTTTGGAAGAAACTGGCCGAGGAGTTCATTGTTGTTGCCTTGGTATGTGCACTCTTCCTGTTCCATATCCGCTCGTCTTTAGTCATCGCACTAAGTTTGCCCGTGGGTATTTTGTCGGCTTTTGTCGTGATGCATTGGCAAGGGATCAACGCCAACATTATGTCTTTGGGCGGTATCGCCATCGCCATTGGTGCCATGGTCGATGGTGCAATTGTGATGATAGAGAACGTGCATAAGCACATAGAGCGTACTCCGCTTACTGACAAAAACCGCTGGCAAGTGATAGGTAAAGCAGCGGAAGAAGTCGGCGCACCGCTGTTCTTCTCCCTGTTGATCATTACGTTAAGTTTTGTTCCTGTGTTTGCGTTGCAAGGGCAAGAAGGCAAGATGTTCTCGCCACTCGCCTTTACCAAAACCTATGCTATGGCGGCGTCGGCTGGATTAGCCATCACACTGGTTCCAGTGCTTATGGGTTACTTCATTCGCGGTAAAATTCTACCTGAGCACAAAAACCCAGTAAACAAGGGGCTGGTAGCACTCTATCGCCCATTGCTCAATCTGAGCTTGAAATACCCAAAGTCGATGATTGTTATCGCACTGGCATTAATGGCATCGGCCTACTACCCGCTCAACAAACTGGGTAGCGAGTTCATCCCACCTCTGGATGAAGGCGACCTGATGTATATGCCGACTACCTATCCGGGTATCTCTATTGGTAAAGCCCGCGAACTACTGCAGCAAACCAATAAACTGATCAAAACCGTACCGGAAGTCGAGACTGTTTGGGGCAAAATCGGCCGTGCTGAAACCGCCACCGACCCAGCACCACTGACTATGATTGAAACCGTGATTCAGTTGAAACCGAAAAGCGCATGGCGTGACGGCGTCACTACTGAGTCATTGCGTAAAGAGTTTGATGAACTGATTCAGTTTCCAGGCTTAACTAATGCTTGGGTGATGCCAATCAAAACCCGTATCGATATGCTCGCAACCGGTATCAAAACGCCAATTGGTATCAAAATCGCGGGGGCCGATTTAAAGGTCATCGAAGAAATTGGCGCTGAGCTTGAACCAATTCTAAACGGGCTTGATGGTACTGCTTCTGTCTACGCGGAACGCGTTGCCGGTGGCCGGTATGTCACCATCGATATTAAGCGCAGGCAAGCAGCCCGTTACGGTTTAAGCATTAAAGATGTTCAACAGGTGATATCCACTGCCGTGGGCGGTATGAATGTTGGTGAAACTGTCGAAGGTCTCGAGCGCTACCCTATTAACGTTCGTTACCCTCAAGACTACCGTGACTCTGTCGTCAAACTGCAAAACCTACCACTGGTGACGCCTAATGGCGCGCGTATCGCGCTAGCGGATGTAGCCGACATTCGTTACGAAGATGGCCCTCCAATGATTAAGACAGAAAACGCACGCCCGAATGGCTGGGTCTTTGTCGATATCGAAGGCCGAGATTTAGGCTCTTATGTACAAGAAGCCCAGCAAGTCGTTGCCGAGCAACTGCTGCTACCTGCGGGTTACTCACTGGGTTGGTCTGGTCAGTACGAGTACATGGAACGCGCCAAAGAGCGTTTGAGTTTAGTTGTACCAATCACCCTAATGATCATTATGTTGCTGCTCTACTTCAGTTTTCGCCGCATTGGTGAAGTGCTGGTCATTATGGCTACCCTGCCACTCGCGATGGTTGGTGGATTATGGCTAATGCACTACTTGGGCTACAACTTCTCTATCGCCGTGGGTGTTGGCTTTATTGCGCTAGCGGGGGTTGCCGTCGAAATTGGTGTGATCATGTTGGTGTATCTAAACCAAGCATGGCACTACAAGAAAGTCGATGCAGAGGAAAACAACCAGTCCATCAACGCAGACGATCTGACCCACGCAATCCAAGAAGGCGCTGGCTTACGTGTTAGACCAGTGATGATGACGGTACTGACGGTCATCATCGGATTAATACCAATTATGTATGGCGAAGGAACGGGATCGGAAGTGATGCAGCGGATTGCAGCGCCAATGATTGGCGGTATGGCGTCTGCCCTGCTTCTCACCCTGCTTGTACTTCCTGCCGTGTTTAAGCTTTGGAAAAAACGAGAACTTTAACCCTAATTTACAACCTCTTAGTGCTGTTTATTACAGCGTTAAGAGGTGATTTACCCGATTACATATACAAGGATATACCATGAAAAAAACAATTATCGCACTGGCTCTTACTCTTTCAACTCCGTTAGCTTTTGCACAAATGGATCACAGTACAATGGACCATAGCAAAATGGACCATGGTCAAATGGATATGAGTAAGATGGACATGAGCAAAATGGACCACTCCAATATGATGAATATGGAAGGCATGTCTGAGGTCGGTATGCCAGCCAATGGGGCGAAACCAGACAAAGTCGTTCACGTGATCCTTGCCGACGATATGAGCATTAGCTTTAAAAATGACGTCACCATCGAACCTAACGATGTAGTGCAATTTGTGGTGATGAATACAGGCAAAATCGACCACGAGTTTTCGATTGGCTCAGCGACAGAGCAGCTTGAACATCGTGAAATGATGAAGAAAATGCCCACCCACGCTCACGACAGCGGTTCTACAGTCACGGTAAAGCCAGGCAAAGCGAAGCAGCTACTATGGCACTTCCACGGTGATAATAACGTTGAGTTCGCTTGCAATATTCCTGGTCACGCTGAAGCGGGAATGACGAAATCGATGAGTTTGTAATTCCAAACACTTGTGATTACAAGCAGTTATCCATCTCAAAAAGAGGCATCCATTGATGCCTCTTTTTCTACACGCTTATAAGATCGGCGTTTTCCGATCTTTGACATAAAACAGGATACTGATGGCAACGAATAGAAACGTAAAGTAATAGAAAAATGATGACAGCGAGGCAATAAAATCAATATGTTGCTCAATCTGCTCTTCTGTATAGCGCTCTGACACCAACTTATAGTAATAGGCGTATAACACACCAATCAATCCATAGCCAAGGTTGAACATTAGCCCTTTAAAGCTCAGCACCGTCGCTCGGTTGTGTGATTCAGTAGTCTTGTTCAGGTGATAGCTAATAAAAATGTTCATCGTCATGATGATAAAAATCAAGATCAATGCTGGTATCACGCCGTAAATCGACCAACCTAAACTTATCCAAAAATACGTCGCTATGGTGGCTAACCCCATGACTAAGATAAAACTTTTTGGTGGCATGCTTTCCGCTAGCCTGCGGCTTTGACCCGCGAGAACGATTTGCAACAAGCTGATCCCCGCTCCAATAAGCCCAAAGTAAATGATCGGAATATCGATGGCGCGGTAGTACTGGCTGTTCATCGTAAGAAACATTCGTGAGGTGTGTTCGAACAGGCTGTAATACAGCAATATAAACAGAACGTAAGGAGTAGAAAGCACCCACTTCCCCGTGTTTAGCGTCAATTTAAGGCTTGCAATCGTCGTCGACAGCTTGCCGCTCGCGCTAGGCAGACCCTTTTTCTCCTCTCTCATATTGAAAGCTGAGTACATAGCAATCAATGCGACAAACAAGGTGGCGTATACGGGGATACGCATAATATCCTGAGTACTTTCTGGAGCTGCGAACCCAAGAAACTGATACACGTGCGCCATGAAGTTTACGTCGTACATCGCCGCACCAATAAGCGTCACAAAGATGCCCACCGTCGATGAAATACGTAGCTGAATTTGTAACACGCGCGGCCACACTTCTTCTTGCCCTTGCTCTTTGAGCGTATCGTATGCCAATGCTTCATCCGCACCACTCGCAAGTGCCATTGCCAAGCCACTTAATACCCGATTAACCAAAAATACCACGAATACCAGCGTCGGGTTTCCAGTTGGTACAAACGCAATCATCGCAATTTCAATAAACATCACAATCGATGACAAGACTACTAACTTCTTGCGCCCCAAAGTGTCGGCAAATGCGCCGGAAGGCACTTCGGCCAGCACAATAGTGGCAGCCCAAACCACATTGAGCATCGCGAACTGGGAAAGTGTTAACCCGTAGTCCAAATACAACAATGTAAAAACTGGGTAGTAAAAGCGTGCAAAATAGCTGCTACGAAACATCAAAAAGTAGCGCACATTTGGAACGTGAAGGATTTCTCTCAGCGTCATTGGGTTTGCAAAGCGTTGAACAACATAAGATTAGGTATAACCCTTTTTTAGCACCTATGCGTAACGTTTATAGAAATGGGCTTTTGATATTGTTATGAATATCGATAAACAGACCGGAAAATATTCAGTGCACGCGATACCTTTAGCAGCTTATCGTTCAATAACACTGCCCACTTTGTACCAAATACCTCAACGAGATTGAGACCTATATACAGGCTTTCATTGATGCAGGCGTCGATATTCTGGCAGTCTCAGGTGATTCAAATCAACAATTAGAGCAACACCCAGAACAGATCAACATTAGCTTCCCAATAACTTACGATTTATCTGAACAAGAAATGAAGACTCTTTGTGTGTATATCTCAGTATCACGCTCGGACAAGGAGACCGACCACAATTTCGCCGAACCTGGCTTATTTGTCGTAAATGAGCATGGAAAGCTTCATGGAGTTGACCTATCTAACAACCCGTTTATAAGGCCAGAATTCAGAGCTCTTACACAGGTTTAGCATGTATTCGAGACCCAGATAAGCACTATCCAATCCGAATTAAAAAACACTGCAACATCTAATGATGTTGCAGTGTTTATAAAGGGATTAGCGTCAACTTTTAGCCGACTTGGGTGAAATATCATAACTTTCAGAACACACTCTCAACTAATCAGGTTAGATGTATTCCCATATTTAACTCAGACAAGGAGTCATCATAACATTTGACCGAGATAAATTTTTAACAGGAAAGTTTTATCGCTGAAACCATTTTTTCCTTAAGCCACTTAATATGCGCTGCTCCTTTCATTCGCTTATGGGTGTACATCATGATAGGGATGTCCTGCGCTCCTTTAATAGACAGCACTCTGAGACCTAGGCCTAATACATACCTACTCGCCGTGCGGGATAACGCCACCCCCATACAACCAGTCTCCTCAATCGCTCGACAACCATCTTCGACTGAAACTCCATCAGCAATCACACGCTGAATTAGTTGAAAGGTCAACCCTGGCAATTCAATTCCACCATCAACCATGGCAGGGCGAGAAAAACCAATAAGTAATTGATCTGACAAGTCTGACAACTCAATCGATGTATGCTCTAAAAACTTATTCGACATACCAGAAAGTAAGAGTACCGGTTGTTCATAATAAAGAATATCTTGAGATAACATTCCATATATTGGAGAGCTTAGGTCAACCATCACATCAATCTGTTCTTGACTCAACAATCGCTCCGCATCTGTAGACTCAACCAATTTAAAGTTTACACACATGGCCAATGCTTCTCGTTCAATCAAGTTTGCAAAATAACTAGCGAGATTCAGGTTTAAACCGGGAGCAACGCCTATATTAAATTTAGTAGCAACCTTCTGAGGATTATATCGCTTCAAATCTACTTTAAGCGAATCCAAGTCTTTCAATCCAGATCTTAGCTTGGGATAAATCGATTCGGTAAAGCCAGTCGGGACCATAATCTGCCCCTCACGATGAAACAAAGGTCTAGAATAATATTCCGACAAGCGTTTAATGGACTTACTCACCAATGACTGAGAAACACCTAAGCGCATAGCAGCTTTAACCGTACTTCGCTCCTCGTATAAAATAACCACATAAGGTAGCAAGCTATAATTAAACTTATCACGCATTTCCAAAACTCTCTTGCATAAACTTTGTCTCGTCTCGAATCAAGGAGGCGTTTAATAAAAGCATTGATTTGCCGAATGACATTATTGACTTAACCTTAAACGTCAGCTAAAACTCACATAAAATCACAAGCAATTTGTTGAGTAGATGTCCTTAACTCGCTAAATTCGCCCCCTTTCCAGCACTATATACTCAACGGCAACACTAAAAGTACGGCACTAAGTACCGTACTTTATATTTTGACTACACCTTACCAAGTCGCTTTTTCGATATCATTCAGCTTCCATGACTTGTCAGTCGCTGGCGCCTCAGCGTTGTAAAAGCGGAACATGACAAAGTAGTTTACGCCTGGCTGGGTCGGTACCCAGTTCGCTTCTTTACCTTTCGGCGCTTTAGGACCATAGTAAATCGTCGTTGAGCCATCTTGGTTGATCTCTAGGCCTTGGTCGTATGAATTAACCGCTTGCTTTTTCTCCGGCGTATCAAGGAAGACACCAAATTGATCATCAGTTAGCGTTGTCGACCAGAAGCGTTGAGCTGGAACGTTCGCTGGTACCGTTAGTTTGTAGCTCTTACCACCGTCAAGGATCTCACCATCGCTGTCTTGATAACCGTTTAGGTACCAATTAACACCTGCAATACGTGTGATTGAACCGTAGATGTACTGGTAAATCGCCCCACGCTCTTCGTACTCTAGACGGTTAGGATGTTCCCACTGCCAACGCGTCTCATAGATGTCATCAGAAAAGGTTGCACGCCATGTTTTCTGACCTTCATAGTAAGGAGGAATATCCAAAAGGTAACGGTGACGGAAGTGGTCTTGTGCAGCGTCTGCCGCCTTCTTAAACAGTGCGACCTCTTTATCTGAAGGGTTGAAAGGCTGGCCTTTCTCTAGGCCCAGTTCAGATGCCATACCTAGGATGCCCTTGTCAGTCGAATCAACCAATTCTTTGTCGATAATGCGTTTGATCTGCTCGAAAGAATTGAAACCTAATGGTTCGTAGAGATTTAGCAATTTACGGCTTAAGTCGACGTGCTTACCTATTGTCTCTTCTTTCTTACCATATTGGTAAACCTTGATCTTCTTAGCGTGCTCAACAGCTTTCGCTTGGTTCTCTTCCGTTAGCGATGGAACAAGCAGACGAATTGCTGAGTGGCCAGTGTAAGTTTTAGACGGTACTGGGATGTATCCTTTTGGCACCGGACCGTTATAGTTTGACGCGTATAGGAAATACTTACCACCTTTACCACCTTCAACGCCATCATTACCAATATCAACCATTGGACGTTGGAAAGCATCAGTTAGGACTCCAAAAATACCAACCTCACCTGACTTAGGCACTTCGACAACAACTGGGCCATTTTCCAAATCCCATGAGCCAAGTGCAAACTGAGTTGCTCCGTTTGCCGTTGGCCATTTAAAATCTGAATCTTGAATTCTGCCCATGTAAGCAATATCGTTTTCATGAACATCGTGCTTAGCTAGCTCATCAATCGTCGCCCACATTTGAGAAGCTGGTCGATAGAAATTCAGAACCTCAAACGCACGTATATAGAATAGATCTTCACGAAACTCATCTACAGATTCGACAGGTTCAAATTGAACTTTATCTACATCGAAACCTAAGTTTGATGCAAAGGTGTTGGATGCAAGTACTATTGTGATACCGATAGCGACTTTTGTTGTTACATGCTTCAAGTTCATTTTTATTCCTCTTTGAAATTGTGAGAACATTATCCTAGCCTTATAACAACAAACAAAGGCCACTTTAGGCCTTTATTACTAACCCCTAACTGACACTATTGAAATGTTTCCAGACCTACACCACGTACAATCTTTCTTAGTTACATTCGAAGAAAGCAGCATGCAAAAAGCTGCTGAGCGGCTAAACATCAAACAATCCACACTAAGGAATCACCTCAGATGCATCAGCGAATTCTATGGTATGCCGTTATTTAGTAAGAAAGGGCGAGGGATCCAGCCAACCAATGATGCAGAAAGAATATACAAAACAATTTCCCCCAAACTATGTTCACTTCAAAATGAACTAACCAATCTCAAACACTTTGACGCCAAAACTACAAAAAGAACCTTCAATATCGCTTGCCCTGAATACTACGCTCTACCTTTAGTACAGTTTTTTCACAACGAGAGCTCACCCGAGCTAACATGCTGTATTTATGAACAAATATCAGAGGGAGAAAAAAGTATTCGAGATGTACTAAAATCGAAACGCTTGGATTGCGTAATAAGCCCAAGGCCTAGCACCGACCCTAGTTTAAACAGCATGGAACTGGAAAGGATTCAAGTTGCACTCGCAGCGAACATTAACCACCCGATATTAAAGAAGAAAACAGTAAGTCAAAACGAGTATCTATCTCTCAAACACGCAACTCTAAATAAGAGCAAAATGCACATACGCGAGTTCTCTCAAACGCCAATCCCTAGTCGACAAACTCAATTCGTTGGCGACTCACTTCTCTCGATCATAGCCATTATTTCGAAAACAGATCTCGTAGCAGTTTTACCTACAAAGTTAATAGATCAATACTCTAATATTTTTCCTATCGGTCACACTAAACTAGAATTTCGTTATCAACCTATTAGTAACTATCTCATTTGGGACAGAGCTGGGGAAACTCCTGATATTAAGTGGCTGATAGAGAGAATTAATACGGTCAGTAAAATATAATCTATCTGTTCAATTACGAGTACTTTGAACGCGCTATAGGTCGCTTGAACTTAGCTGCACTGGTAACTCTGATGAACATAATGTTGCTGAGGGTGCCGAGATGACATACTCACAAAAACTCAAAGCAGGTGATATCTTCCCTCAATTGGAAGCGACAAAACTCAATGGAAAAAAGTTACATTAGGTCAGTCTCAGGTAGGAACTGCCTGGCAAACGAAGTTTGTTTATCGTGGTAAACACTGCCCACTTTGTACCAAATACCTCCACGAGATTGAGACTTAGAAACTGGCTTATTTGTCGTGAATGAGCATGAGAGTTACCTCTTATTGTCTTTGATTGATGACTAAGCACCTTTAATCAAAGTGGGTAACTCTCTTCTTTTCAAATTGAAGTGTCAGATCTAGTCTGAACTAATATAGTTAAGTAAATAAGTCTCAAGGTTATTCATTGACTTGATTTCAACTAAAACTGAATCGCTATAAAGTACAATAGTCAATTAATATCCGTCATTAGAACTCAGTAACCTTCTTTATGAGTTCTAATGACTAATTCAAATAAGTACCAACTATTTTTTCTACCACGCCATTTTGTTGCTGCTCAAGAAGAACTTGGTTAAACCTTTCAATGAATGCCTGCTTGTACGGGTAATTCTCCGCTATCGCGGTGTAACCCAAATACCCGTGTTGCGAATCCACTTCCATGGCAGCGACTAACCAACTCGCACTGTTCAATTCATCTTGAACGATGATCTGCTTCATCACCCATTTCACGGATAAATCCACATGTAAATAGCAGTCGCTGCGCCTAGCTTCGAGCATTAATAAATTGGCTTTGGTGTCTTTTGCTTCTCTGATTTTTATTTTGCCGTCTTGTACCATCTTCCAGAATGCCTTTCCCCCCAAACCGTAACCACTGTTAATTCCTATTCTTAGTCCTTCGAAACTACTTGGCCAATCAAGTGGCTTACTCAGTTTTTCCGAAACTTGTTGGTGACAGTACACCACTACGGCTTCGGCAAGAATAGGCTGAGAATACGGAGCGATATAAGGCCTCTTCTTAGGGAAAGAATAAGGTGGCAGCAAAGCAAAGCCCTGCCCGTTCTCGAGCAACATTAAACCTCGACGCCAAGGAATCGGCTTAATAGTTACCTCAAACTCCGGTATGGCGGAGGCCACTTCACGCACGATATCTGGATAGATACCTGCCGCTTTTCCCTGAACACTGTAGCTGAACGGTGGATAGCCATCATCCGAATAAATGGTCACAGGTATCACCTGGTCTGACGAAAAACTAGTAAAGGGAAATGCCAATGCTAACAAGTAAAAAAGAACTCTCATGTGATATCCGAGCAACTGGAACACATAGATAAGCATAGCGACCATATTAAAACATTTCATTCTAGTGGCTACTCATAGCAGCAGTTGTAGCAAGCACACTTTGCAAACCAAATGTCACTAAATGGCAATTAACTGATTATCTAAATAGCTACTATGGCACCAGATTTCAGAACACCACTACTAACTAAGAGAGTACTTTATGTTCAAGAAAACACTGATTGCCACATCTTTAGCGTTCACTGCTGCTTGCGCGTTTGCCGCACCAGCACCTGTTCAAGAGGCAGCACCTACTGCTATTGAAGCGCCACAAGTTATCGTGTTTAAGAATGTGAATATTTTCAACGGAACTGAGAATAAGCTGTATCAAAATCATTCTGTCGTCGTAACAGGAAACAAAATAACCGCAATTAGCAAAGGAGTATCCGACGTACCGAAAGACGCTAAGGTGATTGATGGTGAAGGCCGTACCCTAATGCCTGCCTTGGTGGAAGCACACATGCACTTAACTCTGCCTAAAGGTTTGTTAGGCACTAACGATATGCGCTGGTCTGAAATTGCGGTTCACGCCCAAGGTTTTGGCGAAATGTATCTGGATCTAGGCTTCGGTACTATTCGCGACGTTGGTGGTGCAGACGGTGTTTGGACTGAATTAGAGAAACAAGGCAAAATTGATTTCCCTCGCACATACGTATCAGGTGCACCTATCGCTCCTGTAGGCGGACACTCAGATGTAGGTCTACAGTCTCGCCGTTTGAGCGATTCCCCTCAAAACCTAGAGCTACTCAACATTATGTCGACCCCTGCTGGCGTTGCTGAAATTCATGAGCAAGCTCGTTACAACTATCGCCAAGGTGGACAATTTACCAAAGTATTTCAGTCTGGTGGTGTGTCGTCTAAATTTGACCCATGGCAGTACCAGTCCTTACTTGATGAAGAGCTGAAAGCAGCGGTCGACATTGCTGAGACGTACGGTTCTTATGTTGCTACGCACGCTTATTCTGATAAAGCACTTCACCAAGCTCTAGATACCGGAGTGAAGTCTATTGAGCATGGTTTCATGTTCAACGAGAACCACCATAAGAAGTTTAAAGAAAATGGCGCTTTCCTAGTGACAAACTTAACGGCGTTTTCTCCTGAGCTCGCAAAAATCCCAGTGGTTCAAGACCCAAGTATTCAGAAGAAGCTAGAGTCAGCACAAGCAGCATTTGGTAGTTACGTCGAAAATATTCAAAAGCTCGACCCAGACTACCGTGCATTTAACACCGATTGTGTGGGTTACGCCGATATGTGTGCCAAGCAGATTTCTCATGAAATCTATTTAAATGCGAAATTCTTCGGCAACTTCTCAGCACTTCGCGCCATGACGTCGACTGGCGGTCGTATTTCCGCAGAGCTGATGGAAGATTGGATCAACCCGTACTCAGACGGCAAGATTGGTGTAATAGAGGTTGGCGCGTACGCCGATATCCTTCTGATTGACGGTAACCCGCTAGAAGACATCACGCTAATCGGTGGTCGTAAGACATGGCTAACCAACGATGCCAAACCAGACGGTTCTCACCTAACTGAAATGGATCTCATCATGAAAGACGGTAAGATTTTCAAAAATACCCTATAAACCTTACCTAATTAAAAAGCCCTCAAGCTAACGTAGCTTGAGGGCTTTTTCGTATTTTACTGTTTAAGACAGTTTAAACCGCCCTACTATACTGGTCAGTTTCTGGTTCATTTCTGAAATATTATTCGCTTCTTCCAAGGCCTGTTGGCCGTTACTGTCTAACTCTCCGACAATGTCGTTTATCGCCGTCATGTTCCGGCTGAGCTCTTGTGTCACACTGCTTTGTTCTTCTGCCGCTGTCGCTATTTGAGTGCTGAGATCGTTAATTTCAGTCACGAACTGCGTCATAACATCCAAGCTAGTAGCCACTTCACCTGCACCGTCCGCGGTTTGCGCACATTTCTGTTTGGTCGAATCCATGGAATCAACTACAGATTGGCTTCCACGCAGTAAGCTCTGCAGCGCTTGTTCAATCTCTTCGGTGCTGGTTTTGGTGCGACTTGCTAAGTTACGAACCTCATCAGCCACCACCGCAAAGCCACGCCCCTGCTCACCAGCGCGCGCAGCTTCTATCGCGGCGTTAAGTGCCAATAGATTAGTTTGCTCTGCGATATCGCCAATCACACTCAAAATGGTATTAATGCCCTCAGTCTCAGATGCCATATTATTTACGTTGTCCGAAGCGGTACTCACATCGTTCACCAGTTCTTGGACATTGTTTTGCGCTTGAGTCACAGTGTGTTTAGAGGTTGCACTTGCCTCATTCGCTTGATGGGTTAAATCTGCGGTATTTGCCGCATCCGTTGCCATCGATTCCGCGGTCGAGTTCATTTCCTCTATCGCCGTAACGACTTGCTCGGTTTCTTGCACATGGTTTTGTAAAATATCGCTGTTTCTCTGGCTTTGGTCTTTCATCCGATAGACGTTTTCATTGAGATGATCCGTCACTTCACGAATCTCCAGCATCATTGCTTGAAGGTTGACAATAAACGCATTCACCCCTTCTGAAATATCACCTAAGTCATCTTTGGTTTTTACTTCTATACGCTGCGTTAAATCGCCATCGCCTTGGCTTAGACCCGAAATAGTCTCTTTCAATACTAGAATTGGTCGGTACAGCACATTAAGAATGGCAACAGCAAGGATACTACTGATAATGGTCGCGATAAGAGCCGTTGTAATAGCGGCTTGTTTGGCAGAACTTAACGCAGCAAACACAACGTCTTTCTCTAAACCAATAACCACATACCATTTCTTGCTACCAACACTGATTTGGTGGGAGAAATACAGTTTCTCTTTGTCACCAAGATACCCATCAAACACTACATCAACATCACCTAATGCAATGTTAGCGACGTCATTTAACCAAGGGTAGCTATCCGTTTTCTCCCCTGCTTTCACACCTTCATCGGAATAGGCCAATACCGTTTTGTCATGATTCAAAATAATCGCAACTGCACCGGGGATCTCGTTAGCACTCTTCACTACTTCGTTGAGGAAATCTAACTGCATGTCGACGGAAATCATGCCGCTCATGGTTTTACGCACAATAGAAACCCAATAGACATCCCCATCGCTAGACAGATACGGTTCAGTCATTGCAGCGGATGGACTTTGTCGCCCTAATTGGTACCAGCTCCGAGTCGTCACATCACCATTATATTTGTGGTTCGGCCAAGTCTTCGCGGTTTGGTTCCAGTAGGCGTCCCCATTAGTGAATGCGACGACTGAACTGTTTAAGTTCATCGCTTTAGAAAAGATATGCGTCCACTCAATGAAGTCGTCGGCAGTACCCAACATGGGTTTATTGTCGAACTGCCCACCGAGCTTATCTAACCCTTGGACTTTCTCATTCAGCTGGCTCGCGATTTGCTCGGCTTTGTTTTTCACATAATCTTGATTGGCCTTAGTGATTAACTCGACCATAGTTTCTTTTTCTTTGATGTAAGCGACGTAACCCGACACCGATACTGATGCCACCACCAAACCTATGATGGCGATCAGCAATAGTTTCCTGAATCCTAAGTTTCTCATCGTGTCATCCTTGTTATTAACGTTGCCTCAATAAGTTGAGTGCCTTGATTACAAGGCGTGCAATTATCTATTGCGTGTTTTGTTAATAAGTGTGGTCGCTCTGCCACAAAATTCCACAATTCAACAAGATTTATCCATTCCGCTACAGAAATCGCTTTAGATTGAACAGATTTACCACTTTTCTCGCTCTTGCCACTCGAACGTATTGTGTTGGCGATAATTAAATGATAATAATTATCATTACAAATTAAATACATCTAGGTTTCACTTATGGACTGCCAACAGCAACTCTACAACTTGTATTTCAAAGCTCAGGATCGCTTTCTCTACCAGTACCTAGAAAGAGGTTTTGAACCTGATGTGATCTACGATTACATACACAGTGGAATGATGTTGTCGTCGTTGTATGAGACAGGTGCGGAACACGAAAGTCCTTTACTGTGTGAGTTGTACCTGAGGCAGGTGTATTTTCACCTTCTCGACGCGATTCAAGATCCTAAGCGAAGCCACACCTTTCGACGTGTCTGCCTTGATTCTGTATATACGCCATTGATGTGTTTAAAACGCCACTATTACCAGCAAGAGGATGGTGACGCCAAATTTTTACCCCTACAACTACAATTACAGCGCATCAAAGCGCCCTATTAAAATAAGCATAAGCCCAAGAGGATGACCTCATGACTCAACAATTTAGAATCGAAAAAGACAGTATGGGAGAAGTACACGTCCCAAAAGATGCCCTTTACCAAGCTCAGACCCAACGTGCGGTCGACAACTTCCATTTCAGCTCACACACCATGCCAGTAAGTTTCATTCAGGCATTGGCATACATAAAGCAAACCGCAGCGCAAACCAACGCTCAACTCGGGCTCATTGAGGGGGATATTGCCAATGCAATTGAACAAGCCGCTGATGAAATCATCGAGGGACATCACCTAGGCCAGTTTCCTGTCGACGTATTCCAAACCGGTTCTGGGACCAGTTCAAACATGAATGCGAACGAAGTGATTGCAACGCTAGCAAGCCAAAAACTTGGGGATGACGTTAGCCCAAACGATCACGTGAACATGGGGCAAAGCAGTAATGATGTGATTCCAACGGCAATTCAAGTGAGCTCAGCATTGAGCGTTGAACAGAAACTTCTGCCCGCCCTGTCACACCTCAACGAAGCACTTAACCACAAACGAGATGAAGTGGGACACTTCGTCAAAACTGGCCGAACCCATCTTATGGACGCGATGCCAATTACGTTTAACCAAGAGCTACGCGGTTGGCAGTCTCAAATTGAGCACGCGATTCGCGGAATTGAACACAGTTTGTCGGCAGTGAAAGCACTGGCACAAGGAGGAACCGCGGTTGGTACCGGGATAAATGCCGATCCAAGGTTTGCAAAAGCCTTTGCAGATAACTTGTCGCAAGTCACTCGAACTGAATTCACACCGAGTGAAGATTTCTTCTTTAACCTCAGCAGTCAAGACGCCATTGTTGCTCTCTCCGGTCAGCTAAAAACCACAGCTGTCGCACTCATGAAAATCGCCAATGACCTGCGTTGGATGAATTCAGGCCCTCTTGCTGGGTTAGGTGAAATTGAACTGCAAGGCTTACAGCCGGGTTCTTCTATAATGCCTGGCAAGGTAAACCCCGTTATCCCTGAAGCCGTTGCCATGGCATCCGCCCAAGTTATTGGTAATGACGCCACAATTACCGTTGCAGGGCAATCCGGTAACTTCCAGTTGAACGTTATGCTGCCTGTTATCGCACACAATGTGTTAGAGAGTATCGAGCTACTGACTAACAGTGCCACTGCTATGGCTGATAAAGCCATCGCAACATTTATCGTGCGGGAAGATAACCTCGATGTGGCGTTAGCTAAGAACCCAATTTTGGTCACAGCACTTAACCCAGTGATTGGCTATTTGAAAGCGGCTGACATCGCTAAGAAAGCCTATAAGCAAGGCCGAGCTATTGTCGATGTTGCAGAGGAAGAAACCGATTTAAGTCGTGAGCAGCTTGAACAACTTCTCGACCCAAGTAAGTTAACAAAAGGCGGGCTTGCTCAGTAACTTTAATCCATTTTCAAATCGCCAGCTTAATGCTGGCGATTTTATTTGATAGGTAATATTAGAAGAAACCAATCGGCAAGTAGAAGTCCAAATCAAACACTTCAGTATCGTTGACGAAATGGTTGTCGTGATAATGCACATAGGCCGGCGTTGAGCGCAATTTGAAACCTGACTCAGGCAACCACTTTTCCAGCACTTGGCTGATTTGAGGAAGCAACTCTCCGTATACTCCTTGTAAACGAAAAACAGCGTGCAACCCTCCCGGTATCACCATTTGATTCACCACACCACGCAGTTTAAGCGGGCGAGCAATCTCGATACATGCCACGTATCGGCACTTATCCAGCGCGACCCAAGCAGGATTAGAATGGTGCAAGCCGAACTGAGTCGAAAAGTCTCGATTCTCACTGTTTGCCCAAGCTTTTAAGATCAACCAAGCATTACGTATCGAACGGTTGTAACCCGTGTGTCGAACATACGCAGCCATCCGCTTTGGCACTTCAACAATCTTAGGTTGAGGTAATGTCTTTTTCGCCGCTCTTTCATAACCCCGAGCGATCTCTTCATCGTACAGATAAGGTTTGTGAGAAATCTGCAAATCATGCTTACGCCACTCGCCGGGCGACATGTCAAAGGTTGATTTAAACGCTCGGCTAAAAGATGACAATGAATTGAATCCACAATTATTGGCTATATCTAACACCGAAGCTTTGGTATCAAACATTAACTGATTTGCAGCATATTCCATTCTGGTTCGGCGAATATACTGATGGATCGACTCCCCCACCACCTGTTTAAAGATACGGTGAAAATGCTGCTCCGAATACGCAGCGACTTTCGCCAACTCTTTCGCTGGTAACTCTTTACTAATGTCTTGATGAATATGAAATAACACATCATTGATTCTTGATATGTGATGCTGGTTCATCGCTCTAAATAGCATAAATGGACATATCTATAAGCATAAATGGACAAACAACTAAACTCAACCAACGTTAGTATTTGTATTGCCCTTTTGCTCATTAAATTACTTTGTCCGCATTTAGTGCTGCTGGGGATATAAAAACAAAATAAAAAACTCAACAGGAATACACATGGAAATCGCACACTCACTGCAACAGATTCAGTCTTCTTATATTCGAGAGATTTTAGCCGCTGCCACAGACAAAAATGTCATTTCATTAGCAGGCGGATTGCCGGATGAAAAAACGTTTCCAATCGACTTAATGCGCCCAACGCTTGAGGCGATGCCAGATATGGTTGAAGTATTCCAATACGGTGCAACTGCAGGCTACGGCCCACTGTTAGAACACCTTACACAAACGTTCAAGCTACCTGACAGCCACATGGTTATTGCCACGACAGGCTCGCAGCAAGGCCTAGACCTTATCGCTCGTGCTTACATTAACCCGGGTGACACCGTCATTATGGAAGCGCCGAGTTACCTGGGTGCGATGCAAGTCTTCGGCTTGGTGCAGGCGAATATGGTGACAGTGCCGCAAACCGAGTTCGGTCCAGACTTAGAAGCGCTCGAATCAGCATTCAGAGCAGAAGTACCAAAAATGTTTTACGCCGTACCCGATTTCCATAACCCAACAGGGGTGTGCTGGTCTTTAGATACACGTAAAGCGGTTGCCAAACTTTGTGAGCAATACAATGTTGCCTTCATTGAAGACGCACCTTACCGCGAGCTGAGATTCAGTGGTGAAGCGCTACCAATGGTGTCAGATTTCTGCCCGCAACACTCTATCGTATTACGTTCTTTCTCTAAGATTGCCTCACCGGGCCTACGCATTGGTGCCGTGACAGGTAAAGTAAGCTACCTAGAGCCATTGGTGAAAGTAAAACAAGGTGCCGATCTGCATTCCAGCGTACCAATGCAAGCATTGCTTCATGGCCTGTTAAAGCACGACAACTTTGAGCTGCACATGTCAAAAATTCAGGCGCTATACCACGAACGCTACCAAGTATTGAACTCAGAGCTGAAGAAACAGCTGCCAGAAAGCTGTGAAGTAAAAGATGTTGATGGCGGTATGTTCGTTTGGGTGACGCTACCTGAATGCGACACCTTTGCACTAGCGAAACAACTGCTGGCGAACGGCGTTGCCGTTGTCCCTAGCCCAGTTTTCTACCCAGACGAATCTCAGGCTACTCCGGCTCTAAGATTAAACTTCACCAACGCCGAACCAAACGAGTTAGTCGAAGCAGTATCTCGACTCAGCACCGTTCTTAAAACGCTATAATCACTTAAAGAACATAACCATATCTATACAAAAAAGCCGCTACTTTTCAGTAGCGGCTTTTATTTATAGTCGTTAACAGCGCTCTCTAATGATGTGAGCAACTAAGGCAATTTTCGCCATGTTTTCCATGAGTATCATCGAACAAATTAAAATCCGATGTACTTCCATGGTTATGCCAACCTAAATGGCCATTCCAACCACCAAACGCATAGGCAGTTCCAGCCATTAAGCCAAGCACCGCCAATATGACTAACGCCACCTTTTTCATAATCTACTCCAGTTTATTATTTTTATGTCGTTCAACAGGATTATCAGCTTTGTAGATGAGTGGAAGGAGTCGCTTTACCTTGATTTACAATCTGTTGTGATCTTCACCTAAAAACCTCGACACTGAAGTAAGATGTTTCCTACATCCGCTAAAGCACTTCTGCATCAAAGCGTGCGGTTCTAGCTTGTGCCAGAGTGCAGTTGGTTTGCTCCATAAGGTTCGCTAAGGTGATATTAGGATCAGCTAGAACAAGCTTGATCAGCTTTTCTTCAATGGTTTCGAGCATAGTTGGATTGGCAGCCAAAGCGGTTTCTAACTTAGTTATCAAAAAGCGCGTCGTTTCTGGCTCTTCGCGGGTGAGCCACTGACACCAGGACTTTATATCGGTTGCTTGGCCTATTGCTTGCCAGTTTCGCGAGCGGCGAATTCGCTTAAGCTCACAGCCGTGCTCAGCAGCGGATAATTTGGCTCGCTTAACCACATTCCCACCAATACGGTGTATCAGGGAAGGCAGTGCAATGGTCAAAGGCTCGTTGTTCATCAATTAACGTTTAACCGTACTAGCGCGAGAAGACAGAGAGAAACCGATGTCAGTAGAAGGTTCAACCTCTTCCTGCTTAATACTGCGAAGCAGTTTTTCAGCCGCTTGAGCGCCCATGTTTTCGTAATCGACTTGAGCAGAAGACAAACTTGGGAATGCGTGTTCACACATTGCGGTTCCATCTAAACAGATGATGGCCATATCGGTTGGCACTTTAATCAAGCGTCGATGGCACTCAAACAACGCACCAATTGCCACCTCTTCATGGCTGCACACCAAGGCATCCAATGTCGAATCACGCAGTAACAACTTCGCTAACCCCTCTGCGCCCAATTGCGAAGACGGCGCTTCATGCGTTGTTAGGAAGTGATCAGGCGTTAAATAGTTTTCGATCATCGCACTTTGCCAGCCGTGAAGTTTCCGCTGTAATACCGAATGATTTCCACGCGCTCCAATGAAGCCGATATTGCTGTAACCGGCATCGACAAGATGCTTAGTACAAGACTTGCCGACTTCAAAATGATCGATGCCAATATTGAGATAATGGCTCTCTCCGGTAAGCTCAGCGATTTCCATTACTGGCAGGTTGGATGCTTGCAACAACTGATGGCTACGCTCGCTATGTTCGCTACCGAACAGAACCATCGCAGCAGGTCGGCTTTCTAGAAAAGTCGACAGCAACTTCTCTTCCTGATCGAGCGAGTAATCACTGTAACCAAGCAACAGTTGATAGCCAGCTTTGTTGAGTGCTTGCTGAAAGCTTGGTAAGAAATGAGCACACGATTTTTCCACCAACGATGGAAGAATCAAGGCAATCGAGTAGCTTTCTGCAGAGGCTAAAGCTCCTGCTGCTTTATTGGGAATGTAGCCGAGTTCATCGACCACTAATTGGATCTTTTCTCTTAGCTTTTCTGACACCAAATCCGGTGTTCTTAATGCACGCGAAACGGTCATTGTCCCCACGCCCGCTTTCTTTGCGACATCAGCGATGGTGACTTTCCCGGTACTTCTGCGTTTACGCGGTTCGCTCATTAGTTCTTAAATACTATCCATTTATTTGCGGCGCCATCTTAACACAGCACTGAGTAGGTTTTTCCATATTAGCGCATAACTTGTTAACGGCATCGGTATGAAACTGTTTGAAATACGAAAATGGTAGCGCTATCACAATTTATGATAGCGCTATCAGATAGCGCTACCATTTGTGATCATAGTCCGGTTTTTCTGACAATTTGATCAGTAAAGTAGCGCCATCAACCAATAACGCAGATCAATACAATGTTAAGTGAACTGATTACTCCAGAAGTTATTCGTGTCCATGCTACAGCGGACGATTGGAAAGATGCGGTCAGCAAATCTTGCCAAGCGCTTATCGATACCAAAGCGATCGAACCTCGCTATGTCGACGCGATTTTCAAATCTCATGAAGAGCTAGGCCCCTACTATGTCGTTGGGCCGGGTATGGCAATGCCACACGCTCGCCCAGAAGATGGTGTAAACCGTTTGTCTATTGGCATCACGGTGATTCAGCAAGGGGTGAACTTCGACTCTGACGGTAATGACCCAGTGAAAATGCTGGTAACGCTTGCCGCAACAGATAGCGATAGCCATGTTGGCGCAATATCTAAACTGGCAGAGCTGTTTATGAACGACGAACACGTTGAACAGATCTGCAACGCACAAAATGTCGATGATGTCATGAACATCATCAAACACTACTAAAACAAGAACTCAATTTAGAAACAAAAAGGTACGAATTATGAAAATTATGGTTGTTTGCGGTCACGGTCTTGGTACTAGCCTAATGATGGAAATGAGCATCAAGAGCATTGTTAAGGAACTGGAAATCAATGCGAATGTTGATCATATCGACCTTGGCTCTGCTAAAGGTACAGACTGCGATATCTTTATCGGCACAAACGACATCACGGATCAGCTAAAGTCATTAGGTGTAGAACCTAAGATCGTTAGCCTAGACAACATGGTAGACAAAGCTGCAATGAAAGAACGCTTGTCTGTCGCTCTAAAAGAGCTAGGCGCACTATAAGGGGAGCGTGATGGAATTTTTCAATTTCTTAATGAACGACGTCCTATCCGAACCGGCGGTTCTGGTAGGTTTGATCGCTCTTATCGGCCTGATTGCCCAAAAGAAACCGGTCACCGAGTGCATTAAAGGCACGGTAAAAACCATCCTTGGTTTCATCATTCTTGGTGCTGGTGCTGGTCTTGTTGTTAGTTCACTCGGTGACTTTGCAACGATCTTCCAAGAAGCATTCGGCATCACGGGTGTAGTTCCAAACAACGAAGCCATTGTCTCTATCGCGCAAGAAGCGTTTGGTAAAGAGATGGCGATGATCATGTTCTTCGCGATGCTGGTGAACATTCTAATTGCTCGCTTAACACCTTGGAAATTCATTTTCCTAACCGGCCACCACACCCTGTTTATGTCGATGATGGTTGCGGCAATCTTGTCTTCAAGCGGCATGAGCGGTGTACCACTGATTGCGCTAGGCTCTGTCGTTGTTGGTTCAGTTATGGTGTTCTTCCCTTCGATTGCTCATAAATACATGAAGCAAGTAACAGGCTCAGACGACGTAGCAATTGGTCACTTCTCTACGCTTTCTTACGTACTAGCTGGCTTCATCGGTAGCAAGTTTGGTAACAAAGAGCATTCTACTGAAGAGATGAATGTACCAAAGAGCTTACTGTTCTTACGTGATACACCTGTCGCTATCTCGTTTACTATGGGTATCATTTTCATGGTGACCTGTATTTTCGCTGGCGGTGATTTCGTTCGTGAAGTGAGCGGTGGTAAGCACTGGTTTATGTTCGCACTCATGCAATCAATCACGTTCGCTGGTGGTGTGTACGTTATCCTGCAAGGTGTGCGCATGGTTATCGCGGAAATCGTACCCGCATTTAAAGGCATCTCAGACAAGCTCGTGCCAAACGCGAAGCCTGCTCTAGACTGTCCAGTGGTATTCCCATACGCACCAAATGCAGTACTAGTGGGCTTCCTATCGAGCTTTGCCGCTGGTCTTATCGGTATGTTCCTACTTTACATCATGGGCTTAACTGTCATCATCCCAGGTGTTGTTCCTCACTTCTTCGTGGGCGCTGCAGCAGGTGTATTTGGTAACGCTACAGGTGGACGTCGCGGTGCAATCTTAGGTGCATTTGCTCAAGGCTTGCTGATTACGTTCCTACCAGTATTCCTAATGCCAGTTCTTGGCGACCTAGGCTTTGCTAACACAACCTTTAGTGACGCAGATTTCGGTGCTGTAGGTATCCTACTTGGCCTAATCGTTCGCTAATCCCCCACTCCTGATAAAGGTAAAAGCCGCTTACTCAGGCTCAGTAAGCGGCTTTTTTATTTGTTAAATATATTCGGCTAAACCCTAGGCACTACCAATAGTTTTCGCTAGCAAAGTGACCCGGCTTTCTACGCAAATGTTTGGTGAGACCGAGCTCCTTTAAAGCGTCGGATGCGTCATGAATCATATTAGGGTTACCGCACAAATAGACGAAGCTTCGGTTTGGCTCTACTTGAAGCCCCACTCTTTGCTGCAACTGCCCATCCAATAATAGCGTTGGGATACGGCCTTGGAGCGCGCCATTTATCGATTCTCTGCTCACGATAGGTACATAAGCGAACTTCTCTCCATAGTGCTCCGCCATCGATTTGATCAAATCTTGATAGACTAAATCCCCTTCGTAGCGAACGGCATGCACCAAAACGATTCTATCCAAATGATTCAGTTTCTCGGGCTCTCGAAGTAGCGACAAAAATGCGCCCACTGCCGTACCGGTCGAAAGTAACCATAGCTCTTTCGCATAGTCGGGTAACTCATCGGCGGTCATGAAGCCCGATACGGTTTGTCCTACATAGAGATCGTCGCCCACATTAAGTGCTTCAAGCATCGGAGATAACCGACCTGTTGGATCCGTTACAACAAGAAACTCCAATTCATGCCCAGATGATTTGAAGCTGGATACCATCGAATAGGCTCGTTTTAACCAGCGACCATCTTCTTCTTGCAAAGCGAGCTTAGTAAACTGACCAGCTTGGTAACTGCCAATATCCGCTTTAACAAACAGGCTAAACAACCCTGGCTTCCAGTCGACCTTATCGACGACTTGGCCTAATACCAAGTCGCGAGGAACTTGCTCCATACGCCCTCCTCCCACTACTGACTAGCGCACTAACGTACTTCTAATCCTAGATTATATTGGGCTAAACAACGTGTTACATAACTGATTTTGAGAAACGCTGCGATAATAATGGTCGATATATGAGCCGCTATCTGCTGATTTAGCGTAAAATGATCCGCAAGTGGATAAGAAATAATGATGCTCGCAACCAGCACTAGTGTGGTTAGAAATAATGCTCCATTAGAGACTGAAAGAAGGCGTTTGAAGAATCGAATTTGTTGAGCAGGCATAATGCACCTCTTATAAGTATGATTGTTTTTCTTACTTATAATCAGGATACGTGCCAAGTTTTTATATTGTTGTTTTTATTGATATTATATAAAAACAACATCGAAATAAAGTCATAATGACACACATGAAAACACAGTCTTTTTGACTCTTTAGTGTCATTGATAACCACTCATAATATTGTTTATAAATGCACTATCGAGCAATTTTGAGAACTCATCAGGGTAAAGCGGTTTAGAGAACAAATATCCCTGATACCAATCACACTGTTCCTCTTGCAACAAAGATAGCTGCTTGGCTGTTTCAACCCCTTCTGCGACAACACGTTTGCCCATGTTCTGCCCCATTTGGATGATGGTTTTAACCAACATATGATCGGTATGAACTTCCACACATTCATCGATAAATGACTTGTCGATTTTCAGCACATCAATAGGCAGCCGTTTCAGGTAGTTTAACGACGAGTACGCAACGCCAAAGTCATCTACTGCCACGGTGACACCTAATTTACGCAGCTTATTGCAGTTTTCTACTACCTTATCGTACTGTTTCATCAAGGTGGTTTCTGTAATCTCCACTTCCAGAAAATGGGCAGGAAATGCGTGTTTTACCAATGCTTCGCTCACGACCTTATATACATCGTCATGGACAAATTGCACCGTTGATACGTTGATTGAAATAGCAATCTGATGCCCCTGCTGCAACCACTCCTTTCCCTGCCGACAAGCTTCATTTATCACCCAACGTCCAATCGGCACAATTTGTGTGCTCTTTTCAGCAATTGCGATGAACTCTACAGGAGAAATAACGCCAAGTTCCGGATGCACCCAACGCAGCAATGCTTCAGCTCCCATTAGCTGATTGGTATCCGTGCTGACCTTAGGCTGATAAGCCAAACTAAATTGCGATTCTTCTATGGCGTAAGTAATCTCTTTCTCAATCTGATGAGCACGCACAGTTTCGCTTAGCATATCCGAGTCGTACCATTGAATAGATCCAGCGCCAAGAGATTTAGCGCGTTTCAGCGCAATATCGACGTTTTTACACCACAACTCGACATCATTGGATGCGTCTTCAAGTAAGGCAACACCGGTACTAAAAGTGACTTTGTACGTGGCCTTATTTACTGGATATTTGGCGATGTAGTCATTGCGAAATATAAACTCAACACAGCTCAGCCTATCTCCCAGAAGCCCTTCCCCTTTGACTAGAACCACAAACTCATCGCCTCCTAGACGATAGAGCGTCACATAGCTTGGAAGCAGACTCTTAAGGCGTTGAGCTAAGTCAATCAGGATTTTGTCGGCCGTAGAGTGACCCAAGCTATCATTGACGTATTTGAAGTCATCAACATCAATCAGCATTAGCGCATAGTCTGCATCGTCTTTTTGCTGAATGATGTCCAATTGATGATAAAACGCGGTACGGTTGAGTACACCCGTAGAGAAATCGGTGAAGCTATCGCGCTGATAGCGTTCCATCTGAAGCTTGAGTTTTACCTGATAGTAAACCATCAGACTCGCAAACACCGTAATGGCCACCAACTCTATGGCATCTTCGATAAACTCGTCAAAGTCTTCTTCAGGTAACTGATAGAGATAGCTCAAACAAAGCAACACTGCACTGGCGATCGGCCACAGCGAACCAGGAAACAACATCACGTAACTAAGAGGAATGAGAATGAAGGCTTCTTCTACCGCATCCAACTCAAATGGTTCAATCATTCCACCACCCAGTAGTATGGCTAATGATGCAACGGCAAAACGCGATTTATACGCCTTCTTATTAGCAAATAATGCGGCGAACATTAGAAAAGGATAGAAAGTGAAAAGCCAACGCGTTGTGGAATGTTCCGAGACTAAAGTATACGTCACCAGAGAGACAAACAGCGCAAACACCCCGTAAGCGAGATAACGCATATCGAATCGATTTTCTACCCAGCTCATTGTCTTTAACACAGAAACCTCACATCTAACCCTGTCAATGTTACCGTATGAAAAACTGTTTATCTATACTCAACATTTTGCATCGGTAGATCAAAAATGGAGATTGCTCTTGAAAGGTTGGCGCGAGTGCTTAATTATCAAACACTTGAGTACTGGTAGGTTACATGAAAAAAAAGCCTCGCATTGGCGAGGCTTTTCGAAAGATTTACGTTACAGGCCGATATCTTCAGATAATGATTCGATCTGTTTCAAGTCCATTCTATGCACTTGGATCATTTGATCAATTTGGCTAATGCGCGAGTTGGCTTCATCTTGCTTATCACATGAATCAGACTTGGCATCCCAAGATGTCCCTTCTAGATAGACATCACACTGTTTTTTCAGTGCTTGTATTTTCGGTAGCAAGTCTTCTCGCTCTTTTTCTAGCGACGCTAATTCTTGTTTGATCTTCAGCTCTCGCTGAAACAGTTCACGTGAGCGCTCTAGCATCGTTGCTTGCATATCGGCTTGACGATTAAGCCTGCTGTTTTGCGCAGACTCTTGCGCTAATTGATCTTTCTGCTCCGCAATCTGCGCTTCTAGATTGCTTTTCGCCGTTTCTAGCTCTTTGACCTGTGCTTCCATTTTGGCCAAGTTCTCTTGGTATTCTGCGTCTTTTTCTTCAAGCGCTTTTTGAAGTTTGAGCTCAAGTTGGTGATCGACTTTCGCAACTTTCTCTTCGACTTCAACCACTAACTGCTTTTTATCCTGCTGAACAGTTTGGTATTTTTCTTCAAGCTTGTTGTATGTGGTCTCCCACTTATTTGCTGTCATCATAGAGCCACCAAGGCCGCCCAACGCTAGCCCCAGTACTCCCGCAAGAGCAATGTAAATATGCGTGCGTTTATCTCGTTCCTCGATAACAACAACATCGTCGTCGTGCTCTTCGATTTCAGTTTGCTTATTCAACGTTTTTGCTCCCAGTGACAACTTTAGCGAGTCAATTCAGCGATCATTAATGTCGCAACATAGACTAGAAAGCCTCCGACCAAGGTCAATACCACACCTTTTTGCACTTTTTCATTCGCTCGATAGCGGATCAATAAAAAAGCCAGTGCGCTTAAAAACACAATCGCGACTAATCTCGTCATAACCACTCCTTTGTTGTACACCATGCAATACGCATTGGTATTACATACATTATGAACCAAATGAACGGGTTAATGCTGCAGATATTGTTTCATTTTATATCATTAATTCATTTCTAATGAGTCAGAAAAACTGTCTTTTTGAATCCCTTTGGCGTTTATTTGCGCAAACAGTCTTTTTGAGGGTGACATCACATTCTTTTTTCCGCTAATATCCGCGTTACAGATTACCTAGATAAATAGGTAATTGTTCCAATGAAGGCTACAGGAGAGTGGTATTTAACCAAACCTTAACATTTTGGTTAGCATTACCCGCCGAAGAATTAACTATTTCAGGTGCTTTATTCCGTACGGAAAAGTAAGGACTGTAGTTGGAGGAACCTCTGGAGAGAACCGTACTACCTCGTTGTAGAAATCGGTCGCCGAAGGAGCAAGCTTTACGCTACGTAAAGTGAAACTCTCAGGCAAAAGGACAGAGGAGTGAAAGGCTACAAATCAATCTGATCGTGTTCTGGCAGATTCTTACTGCGAGTACCATTGGCCATTGTGCTGCTTTTTAGGCAGTGCGATCCCTTTCCCTCTTCTCCTTATATGTTGTTTATACCAACGCTATTAATTATGTGCTCCTAGTTTGTTCAGATATACCGTCTGTTCAAGAATCATTTTGATCAAATAAATTGGGACAAATAGTTGATGGAATTGGTTTTATTAAGGGGAAACCGAAACCATGAATAACCTTCAATCTTTGCTACAAACCATCGACAGCTTTGTCTGGGGTCCACCACTACTCATTTTGCTCGTGGGAACCGGTATTTACTTCACTTTTCGCTTAGGCTTACTTCAATTTAGACACCTGCCAACTGCGTTGAAGTTGGTGTTTAGTAAAGATAAATCATCATCCACTCACGGGGATGTTTCTAGCTTTGCAGCGCTGTGTACTGCCCTTTCTGCCACTATCGGTACCGGTAATATTGTTGGTGTTGCGACTGCGATCAAACTCGGCGGCCCAGGAGCGCTGTTTTGGATGTGGCTGGCTGCCCTATTCGGCATGGCGACCAAATACGCCGAATGTTTACTGGCAGTAAAATACCGTAAAGTTGATGACAAAGGCCAAATGATCGGTGGTCCAATGTACTACCTTCAATACGGTGTAGGCTCTAAAGCCCTTGCCGTTATGTTTGCTGTATTTGCCTTAGGCGTTGCCTGTTTTGGTATCGGCACCTTTCCACAAGTTAACGCTATTCTGGATGCTAGCGAAATTTCATTTGGTATTTCTCGTGAATTCTCTGCACCCGTTCTGACTTTGTTAGTTGCTTTCGTCACCTTAGGTGGTATCAAGTCGATTGCAAATGTTGCAGGAAAAGTCGTGCCAGCAATGGCTGTGTTCTATGTTGTGGCATGTGCCAGCGTCATCATCTTAAACGCCGACAAACTCGTGGACGCCTTTGAACTGGTCATTATTTCAGCGTTCACATCAACGGCTGCAACAGGTGGCTTCTTAGGTGCGAGCATCATGTTAGCGATTCAGTCTGGTATTGCGCGCGGTGTGTTCTCCAATGAGTCAGGCCTAGGTAGCGCCCCAATGGCTGCGGCTGCGGCAAAAACTGATTCTTGCGTGAAGCAAGGCCTTATCTCGATGACAGGAACTTTCTTCGATACCATCATCATCTGTACCATGACCGGTCTAGCGCTGATTCTAACCGGAGCTTGGCAAAGTGATTTCTCGGGCGCCGCCATGACAACCTACGCGTTCGCACAAGGGTTGAACTCCGACACACTTGGTCCAATGGCTGTGTCTATTGGTTTGATGTTTTTCGCATTCACGACCATTTTAGGGTGGAACTATTACGGTGAACGCTGCGTGGTGTATTTGTTTGGTACCAAAGCGGTACTGCCATATAAAGTGGTATTCGTTGCTCTAGTGGCATCTGGCGCATTCCTGCATTTGGACTTAATTTGGATTATCGCCGACATCGTGAACGGGCTTATGGCAATTCCAAATTTAATTGGTTTAATCGCCTTACGCCAAGTTGTGATTGAAGAAACCAAGCGCTACTTCAGCCAAGTAGCCGCAGACAAAATGACACTAAGTCGAGCTTAATCGCTGTTAGATGACGTCATAACCTCATACTAACAAGGTTGTTGATGTCATTTAACGCCTAGCTAAACACTTGAAAGAGCAGTCCATAACGGGGCTGCTTTTTTATTCCTCGTCGCTCGATGAGCAATGACAAAATAATCCATGTCTAAACTTTTGTAGTATGTCCTATGCTAGTACTAATCCAAAGACGTAAGGATTCTATATGCAGGCACCGATTCAGAACCAATTATCTCTTCGCTTGTTACTGCTGACGCTCGCTCTTGTTCTGGTATCTTGGCCGGTGGTGATCAGCTCGTCATTTACTGTCGCTTCCATCACCGCTACGGTTCTAGGCATTTGGTTGGTTTTGGTGGCAACGCTTATCGGGTTGTCACGGTAGTTAAGCCATGTTCAGCACCACAACGCTGATCGTTATCATTGTGGGCTACATTGGGGTGCTCTACGCCATTGCAAACTGGGCTGAGTCTTCTAGCCCATTGGCAAAACGTTGGTCTTCAAGTGCCACGGTGTATATTCTTTCCATTGCTGTTTACTGCACCAGTTGGACATTCTATGGCAGTGTGGGCTTAGCATCTCGAAGCGGGATTATTGTCTACACCATCTATCTCGGCCCAACGCTGCTCATGATAATGCTGTGGCCGTTAATGCGGCGTATTCTGCTCATCAAACAGACCTACCACGTAAATAGTATCGCTGACTTTTTATCTGCTCGCTTTAATCGCAGTTTGTACTTAGCCGGGGTAACGTCAATTGTTGCTATGATAGGTATCGTCCCTTATCTTGCATTGCAGCTCAAGTCGATCAACAACACCATAATGGTCGTTCTGGGCACCGAAACTACAGGTGCTGCGATCACTTGGGTGATATGGTTTGGCGTCGCGCTGTTTACGATCATATTTGGTATTCGCCATATCGACCCAACCGAACGCCACCCAGGGATGATGCTTGCGCTTGCAGTTGAGGGCTTAGTGAAATTGTTCGCGATGCTCGCTGTTGGGCTGTTTGTATGCTTTGTATTATTTGATTCCCCAAGCCAGATCTTTAGCATGTTGGAAATGCAGCAACCCGAAGCAGCCAAAGCCATGGCACAAACTCCCGATTTCATGACCTGGATAAGTTACCTATTACTGGCAGGTTCAGCTTTCTTCTTGTTGCCTCGCCAGTTCCACGTAATGGTCATCGAGAACCCAAAAATCAAATACATTCGCCAAGCTCAGTGGAAACTGCCCATCTATCTCATTTTGATGACGATGTTCGTGATGCCGATATCCGCAGCGGGCATTTTGCTGCTCGGGCCGGATAGCCCTGATACGTATATGTTGGCGTTGCCGATGTCAGAGCGACAATTCGCACTGACTTTACTGGTATTCATCGGCGGATTTTCCGCTTCAATGGCGATGCTAATGGTATCGGGTATGACGCTCTCCACCATGTTTTGTAACCACCTTGCCCTGCCCCTTTTGAGACGCTATTCGCCACAACGTAACTTTGGCCAATACTTGCTACAAATACGTTGGTTTGCTGTGTTCTTAGTGCTTGGTGCAGGACAAGCGTTCTATCTTTTCCTTGGAGAGTCGTATCTGCTGGCCAATATGGGAATGATCTCCTTTTGTGCTGCGCTTCAATTTTTACCCTTGATGCTCACAGGTCTGTACTGGAAAGACGTCAACTCAAAAGGAGCAGTCATCGGTCTGTCTGCGGGTTTCCTTGTGTGGGCATACTGCTTGTTCATCCCGTCCCTGATGAAAAGTGGCTGGATAGACGATAGTCTGCTCCAAGCTGGGCCTTTCGGAATCATGTGGCTGCATCCAGAGCACCTATTTGGTAGCAGTATGAGTCGTGTGACTCACGGGGCGTTTTGGTCGATGCTGGCGAATATTTCCGGTGTCGTGCTCGGCAGTTTGTTCTGTAAAGAAAGCAAACAAGAGACACGCTACAACGCCGAGTTCATCGACACCATGACGCAAAATCAGTCGGAAGAAGATGTGGTCGCGTTAGACTTACCAAAAAGTATTGAGCTAGCACCAAAAACAGCAATTCTCACCGAGTTATTCGAGCGCTACTTCCCTAAAACCGAAGCCGCGCAGAAGTTGGAATATAGCCTTATCGATGCAAAACTTGGCGATGCTAGCCAAATTACTACCTTAGAGCTTGCTAATTTGGAGAAAGCAGCCGAGCGTCATTTAAGCGGTGCAACTGGCGCAGCGATGGCACACGTATTGATTCGAGATTCTTTGCTCTTTACTGAAGAAGAGATGAATGAACTCGAACAAACCTACAGCCAACTGCTTACCCAGCTCAAAATAAACCCTCTCCATTTAAGGCAACAGCTCAATTACGCCAAAGAGAAAGAACTGCTGGCACAAGAATACAACGAGCAGCTGGAAACCCTAGTCGATCAACGAACCAATGAGCTGCAAGACGCCATGTGCAAATTGCAACAAACTCAAAGCCAACTGGTAGAGAAAGAAAAGCAAGCGTCATTAGGTGGACTAGTCGCTGGGGTTGCGCACGAAATCAATACACCGATTGGGATTTGTGTTACGGCGTCATCCAATTTGCAAGAAGAAGTGAAAGCGCTGAAAAAAGCCTACAGTAGTGAACAACTGAGTGAGCAAGACCTGTTAGATTTTCTCGAACTGTGTGATGAATCAGCGCTGATCATCCATAAAAACAACGAACGAGCGTCTGAGTTAATCAGCAGCTTCAAACGCATTGCGGTCGACCAATCTTCCGATGAACTGCGTCAGTTTGAACTCAAACATTACCTTGAAGAAATCATGCTCTCACTTCGTCCTCAGCTCAAAAAAGTGCCGCATACCATTACGGTAGACTGCCCGCAAGAGGTGCATTGCTCGTCCTACGCCGGGACACTCTCACAGATTTTTACCAACTTGATTATGAATAGCATTATTCACGCCTTTCACCCCGAACAAAAAGGCAATATCAATATTCGAATTGAAAACCGCACTAACGAAGTGGAAATTCAATTCCAAGACGATGGAAAAGGCCTAGAGGAAGGAGACGCAAAACGTCTGTTCGATCCTTTCTTTACCACCAAACGCAATCAAGGTGGCAGTGGCCTAGGGACGCATCTTATCCATACACTGATAACCCGTAAAATGAGAGGCAATATCGAGATTAAAACCGCCCCTGGGGAGGGGTTGTCGTACACCATTAATTTCCCAAAAATCATTAACGAAGCTTGACTATTGAGTAACTTGTAAATCGCCTAAACCTTGCCTATACCCTAACTATTGAGGGACAAAATTCGGATCTTTGTCCTGCTTTGGAGTGAACAACGGGAGAGGACTATGCCACTTAAGCTGCTTAGAGAGCTTGATGAACCGAGCCAACCACCATGGAAAGTGCTGATTGTTGACGATGATGCCGACATTCATCAGGTTACCGTGCTGGTACTAAAACGCTTCAAGTTGGATGATAGACCACTCGAGTTTTTACACGCCTATTCCGGGATAGAAGCGAAAGAAAAGCTTTCTACTCACGATGATATCGCGCTGATTTTTCTCGACGTTGTAATGGAAACCGATGATGCTGGGTTGGAAGTAGCGCGTTGGACACGACAAGATCTCGGTAACCACAAAACCCGAATCGTTCTTCGCACCGGGCAGCCCGGGCAAGCTCCTGAGCAATCTGTTGTGACCGATTACGACATCAATGACTATAAAGAGAAAACCGAACTCACTAGCCAAAAGCTCTTCACCACTGTATTAACAGCAATTCGTTCTTATCGAGACATAATGCAGATTGAGCACGCGAGAGACTTAGAAACTAATTATCGCCTTGGACTAGAACGTGTCATTCAGTCTACTTCCGTCATATTCCAACAACACACTCTAAACACTTTCTCAAATGGGATATTGCAGCAAGTTCTTTCTCTATTAAGGATGAACGATCAAAGTATGCTGGTCAGTGTAAAAGGGCTTACTACGATTCAACAGCCCCATGAAGGCTATCGAGTACTCGCTCATATAGGTCAAGACCAAGAAGGCACTGTTGATCCTGCAGTGCGTGAGTATCTCGATCAAGCGATCGCCAAGAAACAAAGTATTATCGATGGTGATATTTTTGTTGGTTACTTCGCCACTAGCTCTGGTGCAGTCAGCCTGCTGTATTTAAAAGGGGCGCGAAAGATCACCGAGTTAGAAAGCCAACTCCTTACTATATTTTCTTACAGTGTTAGCCTCGCCTTTGAAAACATCTCCCTTAGCCAAGAAATCATCGATACCCAGGGTGAGCTTATCTATCGTCTTGGTGATGTGGTTGAATCCCGCTCAGAGGAAGCGGGTAATCATGTGCGCCGAATGTCGGAACTCAGTTACGAGTTATGCTTGCTGCTTGGCTATTCAGAAGAGCGGGCAAACTTGCTTCGTCAAGCCGCACCTATGCACGACATCGGTAAAATTGCGATTCCTGATTCCGTGCTACTCAAGCCGGGAAAACTCGATGCCGAAGAATGGGAAGTGATGAAAACCCACTCCGAGATCGGGCATAACATTCTGGCGGGCTCTAAGCGTAAGATTTTACAAACCGCGGCTACTATTGCTCATCAACACCACGAAAAAGTTGATGGCAGTGGCTACCCTTTAGGGCTAAAAGGTGACGAGATCAGTATCGAAGCACGGATTATCGCTGTTGCCGATGTGTTTGATGCGCTCACTCACGAACGATGCTACAAACCTGCTTGGCCAATTGAAGATGTGATTAAAGTATTGAAAGAATCGCGCGGCAATCATTTAGACACCCACATCGTCGACACTTTATTGGATAACCTTGATGTGGCGTTGGGTATCAATGAAAAATATGCCACCAGCTAGCCAACTGCTCTTTCATGCTTTAACTAGCTGATGTTCTCTTTGTAAAGACCCGATTTCAGATAATAAGTGCGAAATAACAGCCGGACTAAACTGGGTTGTCCTCCGTCATCAACTTAACGCCCAGCAACACGAGTACAGCGCCCGTTGTCCCTTCCATCCAACGCATAAAACTGCCGTTGTTCAACAGCGATTTCGCTTTGTTTAAAGCGCCCGCAAGGCCACACTGCCAAAGCATCGCAATAACAAAATGAAGCCCCGCCATAAACATCGACTGCATCAGCGCAGAACCTGCTGGATCAATAAACTGAGGCAAGAACGCGAGATAAAACACCGCTGTTTTAGGGTTTAATACATTAGATAGAAACCCTTCACGCATCGATCTTCTACCACTGAATGTGTGTTGTGAACCTTCTTGGATGGTAAGGCCACTCGAAGACTTGAGTGTTGTACGCAAACTAGATAGCCCTAACCAAATCAAATACGCCGCACCAATCCACTTGATGACATTAAACAGCTCGGCTGATTGAGCCAAAATCGCAGAAATACCAATGGCTGAGAACAGAGCATGAACAAACAAGCCACTACAAATGCCAACACTGGTGACGGCACCATCAACAAAACCGCCCCGCGAGGTATTGCGAATAACCAGTGCGGTATCTAACCCTGGGGTGAGCGTAAGAATAGTGATTGCGATAATAAACGCTTCGAAGTTTTGAATAAGCATGTTCGTCCCTAAATCATTTCACTGCCAACTCTAGGCAGTAGACCGCCCACTAGGCGTAACCTTCAAGGTAACGCCATCATTATAAAATTACCAGCGTCTTGGTGATTAGTGCCTAAAACTCAATGCTGATAATAAGCATTATCAAAACTGAGCTCATCTATTTGTTTGAATACCGCCTACTAAATTTAGCTTCACACTAAGGTACTTCCGATGAAGAAAACCCTAACTTGCCTATCACTCGCACTAGTAAGCCAATTCGCTTTTGCCCAAGGTGGTGCGGTGACTGACCCGACTACTAACTTGATCTTCGATTACGACAACGTGACTCAAGAACAAGCACAAGCCGAGCTTCAAGAGTGTCAAACTCTCGCACAGAGCACTCAGCAACCAGTAGAAAGCAGTAAAGGTAGCGGCGTACGTGGTGCAGCTAAAGCAGCCGCGGCTGGCGCAGCAATCGGTGCTATCAGCGGTGGTTCAGGTTCTGATGCAGCAAAAACAGGTGCAGCAATTGGTGTTGTTGGCGGACGCGTCAAAGGTAACCGTGGCGCACAAGCGGCCGAGCAGCAAAACCTAGAATCATACAAAACCGTACTTCGTAACTGTATGGTCGATAAAAAATACGTAGCACTAAACTAAGCTAAGTTTCGCGGCACTACCGCCCCCTATTGAGCCACACTCCACTTCACGACATCCTATTTCCGGTTTCTTTGAACTCTCGTGGTGTGGCTCCTTTTTACCCGCTCAGTCATCAAGTAATCCCATAACTCGTTTAGCGGCACGAAACCTTAGGAAATCCCTGTGTTAAAATTGATCTTCATCGCTTTCATCATAGTGACTGCACTGGCGCTGCTGTTTGGATTTAACGACTGCCAAACCATCACCGATGGTCTAGGTAATCAATTTAGACGCTGTTCAGGGCTGTCTGCCCTGCTCTACCAAGTTCTGGCTTAACAACACGTTAGCCGCTATTTGGCTATAGCTTTCCGCCCAATGATATTGATACACTCATTGAACCTTTATACGTCACGGAAGGCTTCTTATGAGTGCATTCGACAAACTAGTACAACATTCTAAAAAAATCTCTCATTTTAATCACTTAGCTGCTATTTGTGGCTGGGACCAAGCAGCCGTTATGCCTGCAGGTGGTAACCAAGCTCGTTCTGAAGCAATGGCCGAGCTCTCTGTTCATATCCATGGACTATTGACTCAACCTCAGCTCAGCGATTGGTTTGCACAAGCAGAAAGCGAAGCGCTTTCAACACAAGATAGCGCCACACTTCGCGAACTTAAGCGCCAATGGCTACAAGCCAATGTACTACCAGAATCTTTGGTTCAAGCAAAATCACTTGCGGGATCAAAGTGTGAACATGCTTGGCGAACACAACGTGGTGACAACGATTGGCAAGGTTTTGAAAAAAACTGGGCTGAGGTCGTTAAGCTTTCTCAAGAAGAAGCGCAGATTCGCGCAGAAGCAACCGGGTTGTCGCCATACGATGCCATGCTTGATATCTATGAACCTGGGACTAGCTCACAGTCTCTAGATACTCTGTTCAACGATGTGAAAAGCTGGCTGCCCGACCTTATCGACCAGGCGCTTGATAAGCAGGCGAGTGAGCAGTTTATTCAACCTCAAGGCACTTACGCGACCGAGCAACAAAAAGCGCTTGGCCTCGATGTCATGAAACTGCTTCAGTTTGATTTTGAGCACGGGCGCTTAGACGAAAGTGTTCACCCATTCTGTGGTGGTGTGCCAAGTGATGTACGAATCACTACTCGCTATGATCAAAGCGAGTTTGTTCAGTCGTTGATGGGTATCGTACATGAAACGGGTCATGCTCGTTACGAGCAAGGCCTCCCAAAGAGCCTTTCAGGCTTACCGTCGGGTGAAGCGCGTTCGATGGGTATCCATGAATCACAATCGCTCTTTTTTGAGATGCAAGTGGGACGTAGTGATGCGTTTATCGAACACCTTGCTCATTTAGCGGGCCAGCACTTTAATGGTCACAATGCCGAACTATTCTCGCAGCAGAACTTCCAAAAACTCTATACCCGAGTGAAGAAAGACTTCATCCGAGTGGACGCTGATGAACTCACCTACCCTGCTCACGTCATCCTTCGCTACGAAATCGAACGCGATCTGATGAACGGTGCGATCAAACATACCGATGTACCAGAGCTTTGGAACCAAAAAATGCAGCAGTACTTGGGGCTAAGTACCGAAGGCAACTACAAAAACGGTTGTATGCAGGATATTCACTGGACAGACGGCGCATTTGGCTACTTCCCAAGCTATACGCTTGGTGCAATGTACGCGGCTCAGTTTATGGCAGCTATGCAGAAAACCGTTGATGTTGATGGGGCAATCCAAAGTGGTGATCTAAGCCCAATATTCACTTGGTTGTCTGATAATATTTGGAGTAAAGGGAGTTTATTAACGACGGATGAGCTGGTGAAAGGTGCAACTGGTGAAACCCTCAATGCCGAGTACTTCAAAACACACCTAAAAAACAGATACCTTCGTTAGTCGGCCGCTGTTTAGCCTAGAGTCAGTATTGGCTCTAGGTTGCCATATTTGCGAGACTATTGGATAGAATGTGATAAAACAGCAAAGCCTAGTTAACACCATTCACTTAGCCGTGACTTTTACTATTGCGGTTGGAGTCCTTTATCTCTATACATGGCCCTACGCGTTTTTCTTTCCGCTGTTGTGTCTGCACATCCGATATAACGAGTTAACCGAACTTTCAGTCAAGCAGTATGCATCATTATTTCTGGTTGCCCTAGGCGGTATTGCATTAGGGCTGGCAATCAGCACACTCTATTCCACTTCCACGCTTCTATTTGTGCTCGCCACTGCGTTAGTATTGTTTTTGCTGTATTGGTGGGAACGATACAGCCATAACCAACTTCATACTGCAATAGGAGTGCTTAGCTTTGCTCTTGTCTGTGCAGTGACTTTTGCAAATCATTCGATCGTTGCGGACTTTAGCTATTACCTAGTCGCTAACTTATTGTTTGCGATGTCATTATGCTTCGCGTTAGACAAAGCATTTTCCTACGTAACGCGGCGGCTCACACCTAATGATGAGGCAAACACTACAAACACCCAGGTGAGCTCCACTCCTCAACTTTTCTCCAATGAATGGCAAGCAATTGCGATATTTTTGCCCGCAGCTTTCTCTTTTATTCTGTTTGACCTATCGCATTACTATGTCGTATTAGTCGCAATTTGTGTTCTAACGCTTACACCAGATTTAGCAATAATTAGGCAAGACAGCTTACGTTATGTATATGCTAACCTGATTGGTGGTGGGCTTGCCGTGCTAGGTTATTACTCATATGCCTTGATTAGCCTTAAGTTCGGTCCTAGCGTCGCCATCGAGCTGTGTTTAACATTCATGTTTACCTTGATACTGGGCGTCATTATCTACTGCTCTAATTGGAAGCCTCTCGGCAAATTCATGCTTTCTCCCTATGCGATATTGCTCATTCAGTCAGACAATGTTGGCTTTAGTATTTTGGACAGCTTTCAACTGAGGGTTGTCAGCGTCGGAATAGCAGTCGTATACCTATACGGTGTGATTCACTTAATCACGAGTACGAGAGTAAGCATAAAGTGACGACTGATAATATAGGCAAGCTTTAAAGAGTCCTGAGCTCCTAGTCGTCAAACATCAGGTTCACTGCGATAGACAGCATGACCAAACCGAGAATAGGCATTAACACCCCTATCGGTGAACGTTCGATATAAAGCAAGTTCTCAGCAATCAATAAACCCCACTCAGGTTCTGGTGGCTTCACACCAAGCCCAATAAAGCTCAAAGAAGTTAGGCTGAGTGTAATGTACGGAAGACGTAGGAATGCATGACGCAACAGCGGCGGCAGCACATAAGGCAACAAATAATAACGCAGTACTCGCCACTGACTGGTTCCCCAAATTGGCGCTAGATGCGTGTACGGCTGCGCCTTGGCTTCCATTAACAAACTTGCGCAGTGCGCTGCAAGCGGTGCCCAAGAAACGAGAACAATCGCAATAAGAGCGCTGTTCGGATTCATCCCTGTAAGACCCGCGATCAGAAGGCCCGCGACGATGTATGGTACGCCTTTGGTGATCTCGATTAGCCCTTGGCTAAAGCGAGTTACAAAACCCAAAAGCAAACCAACCACTAAACTTAAGAAGGTTGCAATAACGCCCATCTTAATCGTCGACATCATACCGCCGCCAACTCGAGCAAGTAGATCTCGCCCAACAGCATCAGCACCAAAGGGCGCAGCTAAACTCGGCGACTCAAGGCGAGTAAATTGGATGGTATAAGGATCTCGCATTAATGCCCAACCGGCACAACCAATTAACAAGACAAAAATAGTTGCGCTGATGATACGTTTGGTAGTGCTTTGCGTGAAACGAAACGTGCTATGACTGCTGATAAGCTTGCCGCTGGTGACACTGTGCCCCAATAACCAACGTTGCAGTAGGATACTCGTACTACTGATCAACATTGAGAACACTAATAGCACCAATAAACCACCTTGCAACATTGGCAAATCTTGTGACTTTGCAGCCCCTAAGATCAATCTTCCGATACCCGGAATGGAGAACACTTGTTCCACAGCAACTGCACCGCCAGTCAGACCAATTACCGTCATAGCAATTTGTGGAATCAAGTTACTGACAGCACGCCATAATGCGAAACGTAATATCTGGAACTTACTCACGTTCGCCGATAGCCAAGTGATGACCCACGGCTCGTCCAGTACACGCTTCAAACTGTCATTGAGTAAACGACCAAATAAACCAGCAGCAGGCAATGCCATTGCCAAACTTGGTAACCAAAGGTTCTGTGTACCTTGCCAACCATATGGCGGGAACCATCCTAGCCAAATGGAGAACACCATAATAAGCAATGAAGCAATTACATACTCAGGCAGTGAGACCAACACAGAGCTAAACGTGTCATGATGCCCCAAACCTTCAGTAGCTAGACGATTCTGTTGCCAACGACGCACTGTATAAAGCACACCTATCATGCACATTACAGATGCCATGCCTAGCGCTGTTACCATAAGTAACAACGACGTTTTTGCGGTTTGCTGAACGCTCTCCATCACAGATGCACCGCTTACCCAAGAGACACCCAAGTCACCTTGCATGGCAAGCGTCAGCCAATCCCACAGTCGCTCAGCAGCGCTGCGGTCGAGTTGAAGATCTTCTCGAATCGCTTGCAGAGCTTCTGCCGTCAGTAATTGCTGAGCACCCGCGCGGGCACGGAGAATTGATTGGCTTGGATCGATACCAGCAATATCTGGCATCAACCCCACCAGCACAACCACTACAGCGAGTGACAAGACACGCGACAAAAAGCGCGTAACCCACTCAGGCATACAAGCACTCAAACGAGAGCGCATGTTGGCAACAGACAACATCGCGTTAGTTCACCTGAGTAAACTGGTCGATCAGGCGACGCTCACGCGGGTCACGTTGTACATTCTTCATGCGGTTACTCTCACCTTGAATTACACGCTCGTGCAGCAGTGGAATCACAGCATATTGCTCAAGGATTTTGCTTTCTGCCTCGATGATCGCTTGTTGGCGTTTCTCGCCTAATGGCTGAAGATCAGCATGTTTCAGTGCAGCATCCACTTCGTCAGAACAGAATTGACCGAGGTTGTATGATCCTTTACAACTGAAATCACTTTGCATGTACGCCACTGGATCACCCGAATCCAGTACTGTTGCACGTGATAGCAAGAAGGCATCAAACTTACCCGCTAGCGCGTCGTTTTCAATTTGTGCGTATTCACGAACGTCAAGCTCGACTACAAAACCAGCCGCTTCAAGTTGTTGTTTCAATAGAACCGCTACTTCTGGTAACTCTGCACGGTCAGTGAAAGTTCCTATTGTTATCTTCTCACCATCTGCATAACGCATCTCCATCGTTTCCATACGCGGGTTCGCATCACGAATTGGCTGAGCCCAAGCCAATGCAGGACCTAACAGGCCCTTCGCTGAATCAGCGTGGTTCTCGTAAACCGTTTTGATGATTTGCTCACGGTTGACCGCTTGAGCCGCTGCTTTACGCAAACCGAACTGGCTAAACACATCTGATTTGTTGTTTAGGTAAAGCGTGTTGGTACGTGGCATAGCTACTTCGTGCAGCTGTGAAGATTCCATCATCGCGATTTGCGATACCGTAACTGCTTCAACCACATCTGCTTCACCAGTGCGCAGTGCTGCAGCACGAGCGAAGCCATTTGGTACGTATTCAGCGAAGATGCTGTCTACTTTCGCTTTTTCACCCCAGTAACCATCAAAACGCTTCAGTTTCGCGCTGGTTGTACCGTTGATTTCTGTCAGTACGAATGGCCCTGTACCGGCATTGATTGGCACAACTCGACCATTTTCTTGATAAGCAGCACCAGAAAGAACAGCTAATTGCGGGCTAGATAAACGGCTTGGCAACAATGGATCGTTAAAGGTCGTTTTGATTTCAACAGTGAAGTCGTCCAATGCGCGAACTTGCCATTCGATACCGTCCAAGATGCGTGGCTTAGGTGCTGCATCTAATGCTTTTTGTAGAGAGTTTACAACCGCGTTGGCATCAAGGTCAGAACCATCGTGGAATTTCACGCCCTTACGTACTGTGAATTGCCACGTCATCGGGTCAACTTGTTCCCACTCTGTTGCTAGCATAGGCTCTGCAACCGACTGGTCGTTTAGATTCACCAGCGTTTCTGCCGTGCTCCAACGTGATAACTTGAATGCGTCATCTGAAAGTGGTGACAAGCCTGTGCGTGGCGGTTGCATCATTGCAACGCGAATTTCCGTCGCTTGTGGTGCTGCTGCTTTTTCCGCTTCTGGCTTACTTTCGCCGGAGTCGAAACAACCCGTCAGCAGTGCGCTTAAAGCCAGCGACAAAGCTAACTTGGGAGTACTAAGGTGCATAAGAAACCTCTCCAATGGTTTTTGTGAATTCATTACTTTTATGTTGAGCGCTCATCAAAGCTCTCGTAATCAAGTGCGATGGGTTATTTACCACGCTTTGTGCTGTGCCGTGCTCTACGACTCGCCCTTTGTCTAACACTAGGATTTCATCGCATAGGGTTTGTGCAGCATCGAGGTCATGTGTCACCAAAATCAGGCGCATCTGACGACTCTTTTGAATGCCTGCCAACAAGTCGAGAATCTGTTTACGACTGACGGGGTCTAGGCTGCTGGTTGGCTCATCGGCAACCAACACGCAAGGTTCGACAATCAAAGCTCTGGCGATAGCAACACGTTGCGCTTGCCCCACCGATAACTGCTGCGCGTTACGATCCAACAAGGTGAGATCCAAACCGACATCCGCCAATACTTTTTCCACCTTATCGTTTAACCCTTGCGTTAAACCAATATTGCTTAGCGGTTCCAGTAAGATCTGGCGAACGGTGTAATACGGATTCAAGCTCGATTGAGGCTCTTGCGGAATCAATTGAATGTGCTGACACAACTCTTGACGTTGTTTAGCCGAGCTACGCGATAACGGATACCCACACACATAGACTTCTCCTGATGTGGATTTGCGAAGGCCAAATAGCAGCTCAATCAAAGTTGACTTACCCGCTCCAGAAGGCCCGACAATCGCAATGTTTTGTGTATCGATTGCCAGATCCAATTGCTCAAGCGCTTTAAATGGTTTACCCCCTAACCAACTGGGTTTGGAGTAATAGTGGACACAGGCTTGCTCAAAACGAACCTCCGCCGATTTAGGCTGACTCAAATTGTGCTTAGTCAAAATAGGCTCCAGAGATGAGGTTAAGGCAGTAGCTGCGCAAGTTGTTGGCAAAAAGGATGTGAACTTTGATGAATGGCTTGCCATGGTGATCCATACGCCACCATGGTGTTATCCGCAATTACCAAGATTTTGTCGCACGCTAAAGCTGCAGATAGATCGTGCGTAATCAACAAACCACTGATGTTACGTTGCTGAACACTACTGCGAAACAACTCAAGAATCTCGGCTTCGGTGATTGGATCGAGCGCACTAGTGGGCTCATCAGCGATGATCAAGTTGGCACTACCAAGCAACGCAATCGCAATACAAATACGCTGACGCTGACCACCAGATAGCTGACTTGGGTGCTGTGCCAATGCAGCTCTTGGATCCGCAAATCCGAGCTGAGACAACAAGGCAGTCACCGTTTCTAGGTTTGCTGAAGACAAGCGTGTTTTGTTGCCTGTCAACGCCAAACACAGTTGTTGTTCGACAGACGCCAATGGGTTCAGCGCTTTAAGTGCATCTTGGAAAATGACCGCAGGTCGCTGCGACTGACTGCGCTGCAGCATGGCAGTTTGTGCCACTTCACTACCGTTGATCTGAATACTTCCGCCCACCCAAACATCAGACGGCAAAAAACCTGCGACGGCTTTCGACAACATGGATTTACCAATGCCGGAAGGCCCCATAATGGCAAGAATTTCACCTTGAAACAGCTCAAAAGAAATGTCTTTGAAAAGTGTACGTTCTGAGTCTGTAAGGCTGAGATGATTAACAGAGAGTATTGGCAAGGAAGTCACAACAACAAGCTAAATGTAATAATATAACATCACAAATAGTAGCATGTGAGCTAGCGCAATAAAACCACTCAGAGGGGTTATTTAAACGCCGTTCCCTTTAATTTAGCTTCGAAGGCGAGTTACTCCGCCCTGGGCGGCGGAGTAATGGAACAAACAATTTGAGTATAAACTAACCACACTTTTGCTTAACTTGATCGATATATGGATACAAGAAAACAAAACGTCCAACATAGAACAAGGTAAACGCCAACCACAAACCATGATTTCCCCAGTGCTGAACCGCTATAAACTGCGTTATTAAGAACACTAATAGCGTGATAAAACTCGAGTTGCGTACTGGACGAGTGGTACCTGTTCCTGTGAATATTCCGTAGAAAGTTAAGCCATAACCCGCGACTAACGGAAACACCAGCAACCAAGCACTCATGTCCAAATACAGATCTACGAGTTCAGGTAAGGTAGTAAACAGCGTCACAATTGACTGATTGAATAGGAAAGTCAGTAGCGTAAGAACAACAACAAATCCCGTTGTCCACTGCGTGTTCAACTTAATCACGTTATCGAGTAATGTCGGATTCTTCTGCCCTACGGCTTTACCTGCAAATACACTCGACGCATTCGCCACACCGTCGAACATATAGCTAACAAGAAACGTTACCTGCATTAGGATAGCATTTGCGGCGAGTACGTCAGGCCCAAGTTGAGAGCCCACGCGTGCCATCATATTGAAAAACACTAAAATGCATACCGTCCGTAGCAGCAAATCGATGTTCGAAGAGACTATGACCTTAAGGTCTTTTCGTGACATTTTCGCGGTGCGAATATGTTCAAAAAGCGAGAACTGGCAAGTCTTCAGAACAAAAGCCACGCCTATTGCGAATGTAGTGATTTGGGCGATGAGAGTCGCTATGGCTACGCCAGCAATACCCATATCCAAATAAAGAACGAACACCAGATCCAACACAATATTCAGTACATTACCAAATACTTGAGTGAACAAGGTCTCCTTAGCCTTAGCCTGCCCCATTAACCAACCAATAATGGTGTAGTTCAGCAAAACAAATGGCGCACCGAAGATCATGATGTCAAAGTAAATCTTAGCGTTTTGTCCGACAACGGCATCAGGTGAGATGACCCACGCTGCCGCTTTCCAAATCACGGATTGCAAAGCGATAAAAGCTAACCCGACACACAGCGCAAGCACAAATGGTCTAAATAAGCTGCTGGCCTGATCGGCATGATTATTCTTACCCAGTGCGATCGCACTTTGACCAGTAGTACTCACTCGGAAAAAGCCGAAAAGCCAATAGAGGGTATTCATAACGACTGTGCCAATCGCAACCCCACCAATTAACTCTGCCACTCCTAGCTTGCCGATAACCGCTGTATCTACCGCGCCCAGTAGTGGCTGGGTCACCGTTGAAATAATGAAAGGAAACGCAATTTTTAAATAGTCTTTATGGGTCAGGAGGTGCATCGATTTCAGGGCCGTCTGAGCTTGGAGGGCGCTATCATATTCGAACACTGTGATATTGTGAACTGCAATTGAATACTATTATCATTTAGTGGTGTTACTAAATGAACCTCGATTACCGCGAATAACGCACCAAGTCATCTGGCTCAGTTTAAATGGACACTCCTAGCTCTTCTCGCTTACGCTTACTTAATCCACTGGCGACGATTCGGTAAGACTCAGAAAGGTAATATTTTAAGTCATCGTCCAGCTTGCCGGAGGTATCTGTCTGTTGAATCCACTTCATTCCTCGATTGGCGAAGTATGGCGCTGGACGGTATCCATCGTATTCTTTGAGGAAATCATAATTCATGGGTGAGACTTTAAATGTGTAGGCAGGTTTTCCATCCGATAGCTGAAAACCAATCGCAAATACCTTACCCCCAACTTTCCACACCTCCGAATTGCCCCACTGCACCACGTGCGTTGTGGCAATTAAAGCGCTGCAAAATTGGTTGAACTCGTCATGATTCATTTCAGCTACCTGTCGTCGGATGAATTAGTTGTTCTCTAACAATAGCGATTTTTTCAGTTCTAGTGCAGTTATCTCTTTTCGCAGCTGCTCTTGTGTCTGAAGGCCGCTTTCGTTACTTAACTGTTCTTTCTTCTTCTCAATCTGCTTCATTAGTTCTACAGCCGGCGGTAAACCGTTAGCATCTTTCAGGATTTTCATCCCCATACGATGCTCCGCCGGTGTTTTGAAGTAATCTTCTAAATCCAGCTCTTTGCCGTTATATGCATTGTTCTTCAACTCCCCTGTTTTTTCCGCGTTGCGAATCCATCCTCCAATCGCGTTATCAATAAATAGTGACATCATTGCCTCCGGAGAAATTTGAGGGGTTAGCAGTACACTGCTTTTAAACCCTCAATGGTTATCTTAATTCCGTCTTTAAAATACTGGTCGTAATCCAATGGCTGAGTGTTGCTCAGCAGCTTCGCCAGATATGGGAGTTCATCCAGCTGAGAAAGCATTTCAGAGTTTTCTTGTGAACTTGTTTCATTAGCCTTCACCATAGATGATCTTTCTTGGTGCTCTACAAGATCTGTCACTCGGGTATATACACTCGCAAAGGCCATAAACCCGATTTCAGGTTCAAAGCCGGCATCACCAAGTACTCTTAATACGTCGTTAGCTAGCACGTTTGTTGCAGGTGTAAATTCTTGCGTATGACGAACAAACTCGACAGAACCTGGCATCGATAGTAGCGCTTGACGAAATCGTTCCGCGAATGTGTATAAGTAGCCTTCCCAATCACTCTCTTCTGGCAATGCGACTTTGCCTAATACCATGTCGCTACACATCAAGATAAGCGCGTGTTTGGAACTAACATGCCGATACAAAGCAGTTGCACTTACACCAAGCTGCTTACCCAGTGAGTTCATTGTGACACTTGAAAGACCAATGCTCAGGGCCCCATTCACTACATCTTCTTTTGAAATTTGTGCAGGTCGCCCTTTGTTCGATTTCACTGTTAGTCGCCTTAAATTAGTTAATATTATTAAGTTAATGGCAATAACTTAATAATGTTAACTTAATAAGTCAATAACGATGGAATGAAAAATGAAGCCTAATGTCGTTCGCTATCCACTAAAATTGGCACGCCATTGTGAGGGGGAAAGTTGAAATGCTGCTTTGAAGTGTTTGCGATAGACGCTTTCCGAGCCAAACCCCGATAGCTCGGCGACTTGGGAGATGGGATATTGGCTACTTTCCAATAGCCGTTGACTCAATTGAAGCCTCTGATTCATTAGCCACTGGCCAAACGTGCAACCATAGTTGGCTTTAAACTGGCGAGTAAACGTTCTGCGGCTCATCGCACAGCGCTCTGCTAGCGTATCAATATTGTGCTGTTGATTTATTTGGCTTTCGACTTGTTCGATCACTTGAGTAAAGCTTGTTGGATTTTCAGGCCTTGGGCTGATTGGTGTAGGGATATATTGTTGCTGCCCGCCCGCTCTAAATGGCGCTGTGACCATCACTCTAGCTAACTCACTCGCGACTTCACTACCACATAGCTTTCTCACGATATGTAAGCAGCAATCCAGCGCAGCAGCCGTTCCTGCAGAAGTAATCAGTCGGCCATGGTCGATAAACAAAGGCTGATTATCAAAGATTACGTTTGGGAAACGTTGTTCGAACTGCTTTGAAAACGCCCAATGGGTTGTGGCCGTTTTACCGTTTAATAGACCAGTGTGTGCCAGCACGAAAGCGCCCAAACACAGCCCAACGATTGTCGCCCCTCGTTGATGCGCGGCAAGCAACTTTTCGATTAAGTTGGCCGGCACATCAGGTAAGGCGTTAGGCCAACTTGGGATAATGATGATATCCGAGTTGTCTATAATCTGGATGTCATGTTTCACAACAATATCAAACCCCGAAGCGCTTGAAATATCGTATTGGCTCAAGCTACAAATTTCCAGCTCGAACAGTGCTCGACGATCGATGAAAACGTCTTGAAAAACTAAGCAAGGTACCGACAAATGAAAAGCGCTGATGCCTTCAAATGCCACCAGAGCAACTTTGTAAGTTTTAGGTATACCCATTTTGACCCGATTTGAGCGCTAGATGTCCTTAAGGACAGTTTTGCACACATTTTTCATCTTGCATACTACTCCTACCCACTCGAATCACGAAGGCACTAGCATGAAAATTCACCACCTACGCAGCGCAACTTTTATCATCGAAACCAATGAACATTTCATACTGATCGATCCAATGCTTGGCGAAAAAGGTTCGCTCCCTCCCTTTTCAATGGTGCGATTCAAACTCGAGCGTAACCCTACTGTCAGTTTGCCCAATATCGCCAATGAGTTGCTAGAGAAAGTGACGCATACTTTAATAACTCATAGCCAAACGTTTGGCTTTAAACCTTTGCAACACAGCGATCATCTAGACGCTGCGGGCGAAAACTTTCTCACGGAGAGAAATATTCCGGTAGCGACGCCAAGCAAAGACAAGCGCTATTTAGAGAAATATGGCATTACTGTTTCGCATGGATTAGAAGATTGGAAAGCTACTGAGTTCCTAGGTGGGATGATTACTGCAGTACCAGCTCAACATGGGCACGGTTGGATTCACAAAGTCATGGCTAACGGTAGCGGTTTCTTCTTAACTCTTCCTAATGAACCAAGCATTTACATTAGCGGTGATACGGTGTTAACCGAAGACGTCAAGCGCGCGCTAACGGAACTTAAACCAGACATCACCGTGGTTGCAGCAGGTCAAGCACAAATGGATGTTGGCCAACCTTTGCTGATGCCAACCAATGAAGTGCTCGAGTTCATTCGCTTGTCACCGGGTAAAGTCATCGCCAACCATATGGAAGCGCTTAATCATTGTCCGGTTGATCGAGGTACTTTACGTCGTTCACTGGAGACACATGGCTTATCTGATAAAGTCCTAATCCCTAAAGACGGGGAAACGCTGGTCTTTTGAGGCCAGTGTTTGGCACAAATGGCTAAAGAGCATTGCGATGCACCGTAAGATTACTCGGGTTATAGAGTCAATTTAGGCTGAATGAAATCGATAAATGCGGAAATTCGTTTCGCGACAGAAGAAGACTTGTAGTAGACCGCATTCACCTGCTCTCTGTCGGTATTGGAAAGCTTTTCGGTTTCTAATATCGGCACTAAACGCCCTTCCTCAATGTCCTTTTTGACCATAAACCCCGATAAGCAAGCGATACCATTTCCAGCCAGCGCGAGCATTCTCACTGTCTCTCCATTACTGGAGGTGAACGTTGGACTCAAGGTTTCAAATCCTTTTAGCGGCCAGTGATTTAGGGTTTTGGGCGATGAAAACCCTATCGTATCGTGAGCATTCAGCTCTGCCACATATTTAGGAATACCACGGCGAGCTAAGTAATCCGGCGATGCCACTAAATAGAGTAAGCTTTTTCCCAGTGGACGAGCATATAATGTCGAATCCTCTAGCTTGCCAATGCGAATGGCGAGGTCGGTTTTCTTCTCTATCAAGTCAACAAAGCCTTCATTCGACGTCAGTTCAAGCTGAATGTCTGGGTACGCTTGATTAAACGACTGAACCAAAGGTACCAACTGATGGAAGACAAATGGACTAGCCGCATCGACCCTTAACCGCCCTTTAGGTAACTCGCCTCGCGAAACCACTTCTTCCTCGGCTTGCTGGATCTTAACTAAGCCTTCTCTAACGGCTTTAACAAACTGCCGACCTTCATCTGTCATTTCTACACGTCGAGTTGTACGGTTGAGCAATGAAACCCCAAGCTGCTTCTCTACTTTACTCACCGCTCTCGAAACACGAGCAACTTGGATATCTAGAACCTCTGCCGCCGCAGAAAACCCTCCACTGTCCACCACGGTCAGTAATATCTCCAGATCATCGGAACGTGTTCTCATCAGCTCTCTCGGTATCGTATAAAGTACTTAACTTATTTTATTGCAATTTCTACAAAAGTCATTTGTTAAAACCACCATTTTTAGCAACCACCTAACTGCGCATAATGCTCGCCAAGTTCAGCACATATCGCGTTCACGCACATGAGCTCCAATTTGTGCCGCTCGCGATGATGATAATAAAGAGAGAAATTATGCCTTTAGCACTTCTAGCATTGACGCTCAGCGCCTTTGCCATTGGAACCACAGAGTTCGTCATAGTTGGATTGATTCCTACTATGGCAGCCGATTTGAACGTATCCATTCCTTCAGCAGGATTGCTTGTCAGCCTATATGCACTAGGTGTTGCAGTCGGAGCGCCTGTACTCACGGCACTCACTGGAAAGTGGAATCGTAAACATGTTTTACTCGCCGTAATGTCGCTCTTCGTTGCGGGTAACATTCTAGCGTGGCAAGCACCGGGCTACACGACACTGGTGACCGCAAGAATATTGACGGGCCTTGCTCATGGAGTGTTCTTTTCTATAGGAGCGACCATTGCTACGGGATTAGTTGCTAAAGATAAAGCGGCCAGTGCCATCGCTATAATGTTTACTGGTTTAACCGTCGCACTTGTCACTGGTGTACCGCTCGGTACTTATATTGGACAGACATTTGGCTGGCAATCGACCTTTTTAATCGTCGCTATTTTGGGGCTCATCGCATTAATCGGCAGCGCATTACTGGTCCCTAGTAACTTGAAACAGCCACCCGCAGCAAAGCTGTCGGCACAAATCAAAGTACTCACTCAGCCAAGGTTATTGTTGGTTTATGCCATCACTGCACTTGGGTATGGCGGCACATTTACAGCATTCACTTTCCTAGCGCCTATCCTAGAGAGTATTTCAGGCTTTGATGCCAATGCCATCAGTTTGATCATGCTGGTCTACGGAGTGTCCGTTGCTGTTGGCAATATTTGGGGCGGAAAGATGGCCGATAAAATGGGGCCAATTAAAGCACTAACTGTGATTTTCTCTGGCCTTGCCGCGATTTTGGTGGTGTTTAATTTTACGGCTGTAAACCCAATCACCGCCGTGATGACTATCTTGATTTGGGGTGCGTTTGCATTTGGAAATGTGCCCGGCCTTCAAGTCTATGTCGTTAAGCTGGCAGAGCAATACACACCAGACGCGGTCGATGTCGCTTCCGGCCTCAATATCGCTGCATTTAACGTTGGTATTGCACTGGGAGCATGGGGAGGTGGCCTCATCGTTGCCAATGTTGGCCTAATGCACACGCCTTGGATTGGTGCGATGATTGTTCTTCTTGCCTTATGCCTAACTCGTTTGAGTGGAAAGCTCGATTCACGTTCATCTCACCAGCAAGGAACTGACCTAGTTACTGAATAACTAGATACTGTTAACTCGGTCACTACCACCGAGTTAACAGTTTCAACTTAGAGATAAAGGTATGGATTGAACTACCTGGTTAGACCAGTTAATGTCAATTTTTACATTCTGATAACAAAGTCTCACTATGCACATTGATCAACTACTCCAACAAGCCGAAGATTGCGTTAACAACGGCACGACCATGACTTTCCCCCAAAGCTGGGCTCAAGGAAGAACAGCATTTGGTGGCATTTCCGCTGCATTGCTTTACACCACAATGAAAGTCAAAGTGGCACCGGACCGCCCTCTGCGATCGCTGACGACCAACTTTGTTGGCCCACTGCTTTCCGACACACCTTTTTCATTTGAAGTGGAAGTTCTGCGCGAAGGGAAAAATGCTTCCCAACTCACTGCCCGTCTCGTTCAGAATGGCGACGTGGCCGTAATGCAGCAAGCTAGTTTTGGTATCGATCGTTTCTCTGAAATTGAAGTCGCTAACTCAGAATCACATAACCTTAGTCAGCCAAATTCACTACCACTGGTGCCTTTTGTCCCATCCGTGACACCAAGTTTTATCGGCAATATCGATTTAGCGATTGAAGAAGGTGCAATGCCTTATACTGGGCAGCCAGACTCTCATGTGCATGGTTGGATGCGCTTCAAAGAGCCACCAACTCATATCTCAGATGCTCACTTGATCTGCCTAATTGACGCTTGGCCACCAGCGGTGCTGCAAATGATGAAAGGGCCAGCACCAGCGAGCACTATGATGTGGAACCTAGAGTTCATTCACCCTCATAAGCCGGTTGACCCTAAAGAATGGTTTGCCTATAAAGCGATTACGCGCCAAGCCGGGAATGGCTACGCCCACTTAGAGGCTGATATTTGGAACGACACAGGCGAGCTTGTCGCGATTAGCCGACAAAGCGTTGCGGTTTTCAGTTAGCCTTGCTGCTGGCACTCTAAACTAGCATGTGTGGTGGCAGTATCGTGTTTGGCTCAAAAGGTTGTGCTCTAGACACGTGACGTATCTTTAACCGTCCCAGCCACCCAGAACTCATTCTCTCTCGACTGAACTTGCTCTGCTAAAAAGTCGACAAAGCAACGAATCCTAGCCGTACGACGTAGATCTCGATGCAGCAGCAACCAAATGCTTCGATAAGGCAACGGCTTTTGAAATGGCGCTCGAACCAAATTCGGGTGCCTGTCTCCTAAGTTACAAGCAAGATATGCCATACCCAAACCTGAGGCTGCCAGCGAAATCAGTGGCACTAATTCGGACACTCGATGCTTTAGCGTCGCTTTAGGATAAAAGCTCTCTTTCAACCATTTTGCTGATACATCGCCTTCTGGTTCATGCCAGCCAATAAAGTTGAGCCCCTCTCCTGCGTTATCTTTTACTTTTTCTGCGTATTCGCGAGTGCAATACGCCGCTTGCGACATTTGTACTAGTCGACGCCCTACCGCGTCGTCATACACTTCATTGGCCACACGAATCGATACGTCGGCTTCACGACGGTTCAAGTTAGCAATTTCATTACCAAACTGCAGGTTCAAAGTGATGTCTGGGTAACGCTCAGCAAACAGTGCAAAATCATCCATCAAAGACGTCATCGCGATCCCATGCGGTAACGAGACATACACCGTCCCAACAGGATCGGCATCCCGGCCAATGATCATTCTCGACGCCGATATCATTTCGTCTTCAACCCTCTCTGCATAAGGCAGTAGCTCTTCGCCTATTTGGGTCAGAACCAATCCCTGCTTTGAACGGTCGAATAATCGGCTGCCGACTTTTTCCTCCATGACAGAGATTCGACGTGTCAGAGTGGTGTGGTTCACGTCGATGCTCTCTGCCCCACCACGCAGTGTTCCAGCACGAACAATCGCTAGAAAATACTTCAGATCATCCCAGTTAAACGCATAACTTTCATTACTTATCACGTGTTCACTCCACCTTTCTATTGCCGAACCCTGCGTACCGTTTATACATGCTTAGCGCCAAATCTGACTGTTCTCATGCTCGCATCCTCATGGTTCATTTTTGAAACACCATGTCCACTTTTACCCGTATACAGGCCATTTTTCAATCATGTTAACTTAATCCCATGTCAACAATCACACCATTGGAGAAAGACATGAAAACAATTAAAACGGTATTGATTACCGGCGCGAATGCCGGAATTGGTTTTGAGTCAGCTCGACAACTTGCTCAACAAGACGGCATAAACAAGATCATTCTAGGCTGCAGAAATCTAACAAAAGCAAGAGAAGCCAAAGCTCAACTCGAAGCTCTCACTGGGAAGAGTATTTTTGAGATCCTAATCCTAGACGTTTCTGATTCAAGCTCGGTACGCAGCGCCGTCACTACTCTAAACGCACCTATCGATGCTGTGGTTCTCAATGCAGGCGGCACAGGCGGACGTACACCCCACCAACTCACCAGCGATGGCGTGACGACCATTTTTGCAGCCAATGTGCTCGGACACGTAGTTCTAGTAGAAGAGCTGATTAAGCACCAATTGGTCACTTCAACCATCCTGTATGCTGGGTCAGAAACTGCTCGAGGCATTCCTAAAATGGGTGTTGCGAAACCTGAATTAGCATCATCGTCCGTCGACGAATTTGCCTCTATCGCCGACGGTAGCAAGTTCAACAGTAATGCCGACCCTTTAGATATCTATGGAACCATCAAGCTGACGGGGACGTTATGGATGGCATCAATGGCGAGGCAACACCCACACCTTCGCTTCGTGACCATGAGCCCTGGTGGCACAACGGGTACTAACGGAATGGACGACCTACCTTTCCTAAAAAAAGTCTTTTTCAAATATGTTGGCGGGCTGGTAATGCCCATGCTTGGCATGATGCACAGCGTAGAGAAAGGGGCAAAGCGCTATTTAGATGGCCTGTTTGATCCTCGCTTTGAAAGCGGTCACTTCTATGCAAGCCATGCGGGTTCTCCAACTGGCCCCGTTGTGGATCAGATCACTATCGACCCTTCATTTGGTGATGCGTTTGCGCAGGACAATGCCCACCAAGCAATTCAACAATTTACCTAGATTTATTTCGATACCCAGAGGAGAAAAATGATGGATATGACACTTCAAATTTTAGTTGGATTGGCAACGCTAATGCTAACAGGACTTGGCATCATGTCGATGTTTGCCCCGCACAAGATGATTGCCAACTTTGCGCTAGAACCCGTGGGTAAAGCAGGCCTCAACACCATTCGCTCTGTTATCGGTGGCCTATTTCTAGCGAGTGTAACGATGCTGGCGCTAGGGTTAATTTCCGGCGATACTGAGGGCTACTTCTTCGTCGCAATTATCATGCTCGCCGTCGCGGTAGGAAGAGTCGTCGGCTTAGCCTTAGACGGATTCGATAAAGCTGTAATCCCTCCACTGTTACTGGAAGTGGTTATTGCTTCAGTACTGCTCTTCGCGCACATGAAAAACGGTGGCTTTTATTGATCAACTAGTTCCTATCAAACAAAGCAGCCATGACACCGGCTGCTTTTCTAATTTGACGGTAACAAACGTAAAATTTATTAAAGATAATATCTTCGCTGCTTACTTGGTGCTAATCTAGATCTAAAAGATAACTATTATCATGAATTAACTATGAAAAAGCCGACATTTCGACAGCTTACTGTCACTAGTACCGAACAAATCTCTCCAAATATGCAACGCATTGTTTTCCACGGTGAAGGCCTATCGGAATTCCCTGAAAACTGCGAAGGCAGCTATATCAAACTTCTTTTCAACCAATCTGGTGAAACCAACTTAGCAAGCCTAGAAGAAGACGCTCGCCCTGCGATGCGCACTTACACAATTCGACAGTTTTCCAAACAGCAACGCTCTATTACTGTCGATTTCGTTCGCCACTTAACGCAAGATTTGCAATGTGGGTTTGCTGCTCGCTGGGCAATCAATGCAAAGATAGGCGATACCATCAATATTGCTGGGCCAGGGGCAATCACAGACATTAATATCGATGTTGATTGGTTCTTTATGGTTGCCGATATGACTGCATTACCTGCACTGTCTGCAAAAGTATGTGCTCTACCCAGCGATGCTAAGGGCTATGCTGTCATTCAGGTGACTAGCCCTGACGATATTCAGAACCTACAGGTACCGAGCAGCCTGACTGTTACCTGGGTCACCGAGCAGGATTCTTTGATTGAGACAGTTCGTAACCAGCCATGGCTAGACGGTAGCGTATCGGTATGGGCAGCATGTGAATTTGATTCAATGCGTGCAATGCGAACATACTTCCGTAATGAAAAGTCGGTAGAACGTGAAAACATCTACCTAAGTAGTTACTGGAAAAAAGGCGTTACCGAAGACGGGCACAAGGTGCTTAAGAAAGAAGACGCCGACAAGCATGATGGCTAAGCTTCATAAAAATGGCGAGCCACTTGGCTCGCCTTAAATATCTAAGTTACGCAACGATCATCGTGCCGCGTAGTATTGTCCGGCAATCACCCACCAGCTTAACCCTACCATTTGGCGTAAGTTCAGTAGATAAGTAACCACCTCGAGCAGACGCTTGGTACGCAGAAAACTGAGTTCGACTCGTCGCCTGAGCCCAAAACTGGGTTAACCCACAATGCGCAGACCCAGTCACTGGATCTTCATCAATTCCCACCCAAGGTGCAAAGTAACGAGAAACAAAATCTAAACTAGATTGCTCTGATGACGCAGTAACCGCAACCCCCCTACCTTCTATGCTCTTTAGCCCACTAAAATTCGGTTTTATGTCGTGTACTACCTGCTCACATTTCACTTGAATTAACACCTTCGATGCAAACCCACAGTACGCTACAACATCATCCCGACTAAGGCCCAAGTTGCTCAATAAGTCCTCATTAACCGGTAGTGTAAAATCTAGTTCGGGCGCTGGAAAATCCAGCTCAGTGCTCGACTCCCCTACCTTAGCTATCAGCTCGCCAGATAAGGTCTGAAAAGCGATGGTGTCTCCCACTTGAACCAGCCCTTGCTCCTTCATTACGTTAACGACAGACAAGGTACCATGGCCACAAAGTTTCACTTCCACTTCTGGTGTGAACCAACGCAAGCGCATATCACTTAACGTCAGGAAAGCCGTTTCAGATAATGCCATTTCACTGGCGATCGATAACATCAAAGGTTCAGATAATGGCTCTTTGGTGATACACACGCCGGCAGGGTTGCCTTTGAATAGTTCACTAGTAAAAGCGTCTACTTGGTAGATTTCAACTTCCATTTATTACCTTTTAAATCAATTAGCTCTACACGCAGAGTCAGTCTCTACAACGATTTGGTTAATCTAACGTTTCATTTTTAACAGGTGCGCAACCTAAATCAAGCGATTAATGTTAGAAGTACATTTAGCAGATGTTAAGAGTGAGAAAACCATGAAAGTGCTAATTCAATACACAAAAACAGGGAAATACAGGGATAGAGCTTGGGAATCGTTGAGCATTCGGGCGAAAGGAGAAATTCATGCCGTCACGCCATCATCCGCTTCTCAGCTCATCGAACAGAACAAAGCCGTACTATTTACGACAGAAAACGAAGACATCATCATTAAAGCGTAACGTTAATGAGCTCCTATTGGAGCTCATTACTTTTTGGCTCTAGGACTTTCCTAAGTAAGGTCTCAGAAAAGCTGCCACTTGCTCACCACACAAGCCGACTTCAACTTCAACGCCGGCTCCCCTTAGCATAGTGATGCCTGCACCATTGTTACGTGGATCAGGGTCAAGCATTGCAACCACCACACGCCTGACACCAGCATTCGCTAATGTGCTCGCACACGCTGGCGTTCTACCAACAAATGAGCATGGTTCTAACGTGACATAGGCCGACACACCTTCTAGTGAGCCTTTGTAACTATTCAGTGCTTCCACTTCAGCGTGATTACCGCCAATAGCTTGAGTATGACCTTCTGACACAACCTTTCCATTTTTGACTAACACACACCCTATTGGCGGATTAGGCTGGCATTCAGGTAACGCTCGCTTTGATGTTTCTAAAGCTTTAAGCATAAATTGTTCGTGCATACTCTTCGCTGCCTTGTGGGGAACTACAATCTTTCAACCTATAGTTGCTTGTTTACTCGTTCTCGTATTTCTTGATATGTGTAGCCTATATCAACGCTAAACGTTGAACAGCCCTTAACATTGGCTGACCAGTCACCATTTTTGGCCGCCATAATTTGAAACGTTTGTAAGGTATTGGGAAGTAGCATTAGGTATAAAGTATCTGACGTATTACTTGTATCAACAGCGCAAACATAAAGCGTATCTTTGTTCACGTTACTAAGCCGAATAATGTTCCCTACATTTTGTTCGTCAACTTCAAGATCCATGACATCCTCGTAAGAAAGGTCGTCGTTAAGTTTATCTTCAAGATTACGACCAGACTGAACACCACCCGACTCACCTAATAGAGACCGCATGTCCCCCATACTTTCCTTCCACCGTTTAACAGACTGCATGGATAACGTATCAGCTATTTCGTACTGGAAACATTCAATTCGATATGCAGTTTCGTAGTCATCGTCCCCTTCATAGTCTTCATAAATCACATCGATATCTGTTTCTTTTCTTGGAAACACGGCAAATGCGAATGCCCCGAACCCGTCGTTTAAAGACACCGTACATACGGAAAAATGATCGGTTGACCGGCTGGAGACAGAATATTTCCAACCAGCTTCTGTCTCAAAGACATACTGCTTAAATTCTTTGGTCTTATAATTTGAATCAAAAGAGCTCGCTCCGGCGGATAAGCTTATGACACCCAACATGTATACCCAAATTAACGTACGCTTCATTGGCTTTCCTTTCCTAACTGAAGTAACGCCAACATTAATACACAACCAAAATATCTTTATCAACTTGGCATTTTCCAAATCAATCAATTTGAGTTGTAAATTTCTCCTAGAAATTTGGGCACTAAAGTTAAAAAGGGCATGTAAACCAAAAGGTTAGCTAAAGTTACTCTCTACCATCGGTCTAATTACAAATTCATCAACGCAGCTGGACGGCGATTGTAGCATCATCGTGAGAATTGCGCTGACTACATCATCAGCGGCTAAGTATTCTGGCCTATCCGCTTCACGAAATGGGGTATCAACTCCACCAGGATAAATGTTGCATACCTTAACACCATGCTGCCTTGCTTCTTTACGAAACACCTTTGTTAATGCATCAAATCCTGATTTAGAAGCAGTGTACGCCCCAATTCCTTGATTCGAGAACAGGCATACCGTAGACATCACGTTGATGATAGAGCCGGCTCCCTGTGGCAGCATAGCCTGATTGAACACTTCTTTCATACACGCAAATGGAGCAAGTATGTTAACTTTGATCATCCATTCTAGGTCGCCCAACTCAATCTCGTTCACTGCAGCTCTTGCAGAGTTTACACCTGCACAGTTGACCAGATAGTCGATCCCGCCAAGCTGAGTGTTAGAGCGCGCAATAAAGTCGCTGACTTTTTGATATTCGGTAATATCAAACGCTTCATAAACCAGTTGATTATTTTTCTCTGAGATCAAACTCACTAGGTCGTCTAGCTTGCTGGCCGAACGTCCGCAAAACGCGACGTTCGCCCCAGCATTAATCAACTTGATTACTAGAGCTTTACCGATTCCTGATGTCGCGCCTGTCACCAATACGTTCTTATTGCTCAAATAGTCTAAGCCCAACATGGTACTCACCTTAACTTGTTGTTAATTCAATACTCTGTTTGATCTATAACGAGTGCGCTTTGCACACCAGCTAAGAATTGTCAGAGTTTGTTCAACTGGGCTCTCTATCAAAAAAACGCCCCAAATCGGCAGTGTGATGTGAGGCGTTCGTTGAATATCTTCAATAAGATAAGCGGGTTAATCGAGGGACTTCTTGAATCGCGCGGAAGCGACAACCAATCCAACTACAGTGAAGCATGCGAGCCAAAGCGTGTCATGCCACATCCCACTTAGATCAGCACCTCTTAATACGATGCCACGGATCAAGCGCATGAAGTGTGTCGCTGGCAATGCCTCCGATATCCATTGAGCCGCATTTGGCATAGCTTCATAAGGGAACATGAAACCAGACAGTAGAATCGAAGGAAGCAAAATAAACACCGTCATCTGCATCGCTTGTAGCTGGGTAGAAGCAATGGTTGAGATCACCAAGCCCAAAGTTAGGCTGGCAGAAATAAACAGCAAGGTGCCGAACAATATCTGGCTTATGGCTCCATTAATTGGCACACCAAATATCACGTTACCTAAGCCCAGGATGATGAACACCTGTATCAAACCGACAAAGATATACGGAACTATCTTCGCCACCATTAACTCAAACGAGTGAATCGGCGTAGTAATCAGCAGCTCTAAATTGCCACGTTCTCTCTCACGTACAATTGCCGCGCTGGTAAACAGAATCATTGTCATAGTAAGAATAACCCCAAGCAAACCCGGTACGATATTTACAGCTGAGCGGCGACTTGGGTTATAAAATAGTGCGACTTCAAACGTCTTAGCTTGTGCCGGACGGATATCAAAATCGAAATCCGTCAACGGCATATTCTGCAACGCCAAGATCGAAGAGCTGATCATGGTATCTGAACCATCCACTATCCACTGCCCTAATACTCGACCTTGCGTCATACGTTGTGTGAGATCGGAAGGCAGAATTAAGGCGGCGCGAACCTCACCATTTTGAATCGCGACTTCTGCTTCTTCAGCGGTCGAGTACGTGGCTTTTACATCTACAACCTGCGTAACCTTAACCGACTCAGTAATCACTCGCCCTGCGGTACTTTGGCTTTGGTCTACTACCCCGATAGGGATGTCACGTACGTCGGTATTGATGGCAAAGCCAAATAGGAGCAACTGAATCAGAGGAATCATCACCACCATGCCAAACGTGATCCTGTCACGGGAGAGCTGGCGAATTTCCTTTATCATGATGGCTTTCATACGAGCAAATGACTGAATCATTGGCGTCCCTCCCCTGTCACAGTGACGAACACGTCTTCAAGACTTGGTCTCGCGAGATTCATCTCCGCATCGACTAACTCAGGATAGCTTTCACGCAACCAACCAATCGGGTCTTCGATATGCTGATGGATAAGCACTCTTAGGCGAATACCAAGTTGAGCAGCAGACCGAACTTCTTGGCTCTGAAGTAATTTCTCTTTTAATGCCCTTAAGTTATCGGCCTTAACTTCAACAATCTTCACTCCCATGTCCGCCATCAACTGTTCTGGTTCACCATCCGCTCGTATGCGCCCGGCTTCCATAATGGCTAAACGGTGGCACCGCTCCGCTTCATCCATATAGTGAGTTGTCACCAGAATAGTTGTGCCTTGATCAGATAAGTCAAACAGCTGCTCCCAAAAGTCTCGACGGTTTTCAGGATCCACCGCTGATGTCGGTTCATCCAAAAAAAGAAGTTCGGGTTTATGCATCGTGGCTGCCGCGAGGGACAAACGTTGTTTTTGTCCTCCACTCATTCCACCGACTCGCTGCTTACGGCGCTGATCTAAACCATATGTCTCAAGCTGCTCTTGAATACGTTGCTTCAATGACCGGTTGTCCATGCCAAATATCTGGCCAATAAACTCCAAGTTTTCTTCAACGGTGAGATCATCGTAAAGCGAGAACTTTTGTGTCATGTAACCAATTTTTAACCGAAGTAATTCAGATTGTTTTGGTATCTCTAGCCCTAATACATCGACTTCCCCTTCTGACGGGCTCAAAAGCCCAGTCAACACGCGAATCGTCGTGGATTTTCCACAGCCATTTGGCCCGAGGAAACCATAGATGCTGCCTTTTGGCACGTTGAGCGTAATGTCATCAATAGCGGTGAAGTCACCAAATTTTTTAACGACATTGTGCGCTTTAATTGCGTACTCCATCGTTATTATTCTCCCGCTAAGTCAATTTGGGCTGGTACACCAGAAGGGAGATTTTGCGCCGAAGGTTCCAAGTCGACTTCAGCTAAATACATAAGGCGAGAACGCTCATCTTCAGTTAATGCATAGTAAGGGGTAAATGAGGGTTCCGTTGCTACCCAACGCACTTTTCCAGCGACTGGCGCATCAAGCCCATCGACATTAACTAGCACGGATTTTCCAGGCACGAAATCAATCCGATGACTTGCTGGAACATAGACTCGAGCATAAGGAACTCGACTGGCTTGGATCACCGCAACCACGCCATTAACAGGAACTCGCTCACCTAGGTTGTATGGCAAGTTATCTAAGATGCCATCACGAGTAGCTACAATGGTGAGTTCGCTGAGTTTTTGCTTCTGCAGTGCAACATCCGCTAGCGCGGCATCTAGCTGAGCCTTGGCTTGTTCAATGTCTTCAGGGCGCGAACCCGCCGTCAGTTTGCTAAATTCTTCATTCGCAGATTCTAATTCGGCTTTCGCTGAGTCTCGAGACGCCAAAGCCGTGTCTTTTTCAGATTGGCTAATCAGCTTTTTCTCAACCAATTCGGCTTTACGAGCATAGTTTTTTTGCGCTTCGGTTAGTTGTGCAGCGGCGCGATTCACGCTTGCTTGCGCGGCTGCGATGTCTTCTGGGCGCTCACCATTGGTTAGCTTCAGTAGATAGGCTTCGGCTTTACTTTGCTCAGCAACAGCGTGTGCAAGCACCGCTTCTTGACTTGTCGTGTCGAGCCTTACCAATACATCACCTTTCTGGACCGCAGACCCTTCTATCGCTGGTAACTCACGAATAATTTCATTTGCTGTCGCAGTGAAAGTCACTCGGTCTCGTTCAAGAGTACCTAGCGCTTGTGAAGAGTCATTTGGAGAACACGCAGTAAGTAAGACGAGAAATGCCGAGCAAATCAAAAGCCGTTTCATATAGACCTCAGTTTATCAGGTAAGGCGCGAGCCGATCACACTATTGTATTGCAATGAATTTATAGAATAGCGCTTTCAATATGCTTAATAATAGAAACTTAATTCATACAAAATTAACCTAGTGATTAATTAATTGAAGAGACTAAAAAGGCCCTCACATATGGAGGACCTTTGCAGTTCGAACTGGTTAGAATGGATGTCGCATCAGCTGCTTACTTGATTCAAGCATTTGCTCAGCAACATAACGATGTGTCGCGGTTGTTGGGTGTGTGACATCCCAAAATACAAACTTGTCGGCCCCCTGATTCGCACACTCATTTCGCAATCCATGACGATACAAGTAGTCGATTGCCGATGAACGATTAATGTCCAAACAGGCTTCACTGGCATTCACAAATCCATGCTGCTGAGGGGCTGAAGTAAGCGACTCAAACAAGGTATATGTATCATACAAGGTGATCTTGTACCCCTGCATGATGTAGTGCTGCGCTTGTGATTCGATGAAAGCATTCATCTCTAAAATCTTCGCTCGAATCTTGTCGATTTCCTCTTGCGAAGAATATTTGAACTGCGGGGCGCGAGTTGCATCAGGCAACGTCATCAATAGTAAGTTTTCGGCTCCTGCGTCAGTCAATCGAATCATGGCTTCCGAATAATCTGATTTCACCTCAGCAACACTGCGTCCGTAATTCATAAAATCATTCAAGCCAAACTCTAAAGTAAACAAGGTATTAGCTGGTAAGTAGTTTTTCGCCATTTTCATATAAGTGAGATAAGACGATACTTGCTCCCCTACACCTGTAAGGGCGATGTATTGATTTTCACCCGCAGCTCCACCAACCGCCCAGTTGTAGACTGGTAACTGCTTCTCTTTAGCGATGTACTCAGTCCAAACCAACCCATTAGAAAAGTGGCCTAAAAACCAGCTGTTAGGGTTTGGAAATTTCCATTGCGATGCATTAAAGATGTTTCCGGTATCCGACAGGCTGTCGCCGAACGCGACCACTTTATTGATCTTTTCTGGTTGTGTTTCGGAGTCATTGCTCCAAATCGTATGGTTGTAAGACCAACGATTATCAGCAGCAAAGTAAGTGATATCAGCATTATCATTGGCTAGATCTAACGTTTCTTCACAGCGCTTTCGTATCTCACTTTGCGAGGTATTGGTGTAAAACATATTTTTGAATGACACTGCACTCCACCAATATCCATCGATAGTGAAATAACTGCCATCGGAGTTTTCTGCCCATTCCCAGTCAGTCGCCGGATCGTCTGAGGAATAGCTCGTTCGATACCAGCATCGGACGTAGGTATAGGTCTGTTTTGACTGGACGCTTCGTACCTGAGCAGCGGTCACCATTTCAGGAGATAGCCCCTGCATAGGTTGAGTTTCGGCTGCAACCGCTAAACTGATCGGCAATAGAATAGCCCCAACTGACGTTATTGCTTTGTTCATAGTTCACTCTTCTTTATTGATTATTGTCTTTTTTATATGAGAACGAATCTCATCAAGAGTGAGTTTTGAGTTTATGCTCTATTTAGTCAAATCTGGAGAAGGACAATATTCATTTCTGGTACAGAGGATTTATATTCAATAGATTTAGTGAATATCTAACGTTTTTCTCAACCGACAAAAACGCCATATGGACTTTTCCAAAACACTTAGCCACTTTTTGACGGCAAACATCGATTTTTTCCATAAAAATTATCTAATTAGGTAGCAGATTCTTTAGCGGTGTACTTAACTAAATTGAGCACAGTATGCAACTATGGATCAGGAATATGGCTAGCAACAAAGATAAGAATAAACAAACTCTTAATACTAAAAATATCACTAGTCACCAGCAACAAGCTGGCCAACCTAAGCTGCGACGAAGCGAGCCCAAAAAAGTTCGCCTTTTTTCAGCGCTCAATATCTCGATTCCAGTCCCTCAATCTCTAATGCTGATCCTACCCTCTTTTCATTCCGCAGAGCATGAGGAAACAGGTGGTGAAGCCAAACAGACGTCATCTGGATCAGGTATCGCTATCGAAGTAACGCCGCAAAGTGCCACAACCAGCTCTGGCGATGCACAACAAAGCAGAATGGAGAATCCAGCTAAATCGGTAGCCCCACAGGAAGAGTTAACCGATGAAGAGCATATTTACACAACGTCAGTTTCCCACTCGGCAGCGCCTGCACACCACCTACTCCCGACCGCGCACCCACAAGTAAGCTATGTAGCGTCAACTCAAGCACCTAGCCTTCCAGGTGTAGACAAACCCGACAGCCCATACTCATCTGCGCTAGGTATGCCAGACTTGGATAAACCTGAACCGACAAAAGCACCGCAGTCACCTCATGCTCCTAAGCCACAAGCACCCGTGGGCTTTATTGCAGAGACTCTCGTCGGTAAATTTGGCGAACTGCATGTCGACAATCATGGACATTACACGTTCACCCTACGCCCGACCTCACCGGAATATATTCTTCTGAAACACCAGCAAACGGGTACCGATCATTTTACTTTGCACCTCACGAATGGTGACAAACTAGAAGTGAAAATACCGGTGGTAGGTAAACAAGATACCCCGACAATTACCGGAGACTTCTCGGGCTCCGTAATTGAAGACAACAATGTGAATCAGCATGGGTTACTGACTACATCAGGTAAAGTAGACGTCCTTGACCCTGATCAGGGAGAAAGTGGCGTCCAGCCAGAGACGCTTGTTGGGAAATATGGTTCGCTATCGATTGATTCTCACGGCCATTGGCAATATCAAGTCGATAACTCGCAAACTAACATACAAGCCCTGGTTACTAATACTCAACTTCACGAAAGTTTCGTCATCCATACTATCGATGGTACTGCTCAAACGTTGAACATGACAGTCGGTGGAGACAACGACAATGCATTGGTAACCGGTGTTGACTCCGGTATCGTCGTAGAAGACACCCAGTTACATGTTAGCGGGCAGCTTTTAGTCACCGACCCAGACGTGGGCGAAAACCAATTTCAAGCCGAACAAATAGCAGGTCAGTACGGGCAGTTTCATCTCAATCAAGATGGGAGTTGGACTTACGACCTAGATAATACTCTTTCCAAAGTTCAGCAACTTGGCGTCAACCAGCAGTTGCAAGAGCAATTTACGGTTCATACCTCAGATGGCACCTCACACACAGTGACTACTGTCATCAATGGCACCAACGATACCCCTACGCTGTCGGCGCAAACTCAAACCGTAAAAGAAGATGGTGCAGTATTACATGGCCAGATGGTTGCAACTGATGTGGATAGCGTCGACCAAGGCACCTTGCAGTTTACGCTCTCTCAGCCCATTGATGGCCTGACTTTCCACCCCGACGGCAGCTACGAATTCAACCCAGGTCATTCGAGTTATCAGTCTCTCAGCGTTGGCGATGTGAAAGTGCTTCATACAACCGTTACAGTAACGGACTCCACTGGCGCTTCTGTACGAAAAGACCTGACGATTAATGTTGAAGGCACTAACGATAGCCCTACTCTGTCGGCGCAAACTCAAACCGTAAAAGAAGATGGGGCTGTATTACATGGCCAGATGGTTGCAACTGATGTGGATAGCGTCGACCAAGGTACCTTACAATTTACGCTCTCGCAGCCCATTGATGGCCTGACTTTCCACCCCGATGGCAGCTACGAATTCAACCCAAGCCATTCGAGTTATCAGTATCTCAGCGTTGGCGATGTGAAAGTGCTTCATACAACCGTTACAGTAACGGACTCCGCTGGTGCTTCTGTAAGAAAAGACCTGACGATTAATGTTGAAGGCACCAACGATGCCCCTACGCTGTCGGCGCAAACTCAAACCGTAAAAGAAGATGGCGCAGTGCTACATGGTCAGATGGTTGCAACTGATGTGGATAGCGTCGACCAAGGTACCTTACAGTTTACGCTCTCGCAGCCCATTGATGGCCTGACTTTCCACCCCGATGGCAGCTACGAATTCAACCCAAGCCATTCGAGTTATCAGTATCTCAGCGTTGGCGATGTGAAAGTGCTTCATACAACCGTTACAGTAACGGACTCCGCTGGTGCTTCTGTAAGAAAAGACCTGACGATTAATGTTGAAGGCACCAACGATGCCCCTACGCTGTCGGCTCAGACTCAAACCGTAAAAGAAGATGGCGCAGTGTTACATGGTCAGATGGTTGCAACTGATGTGGATAGCGTCGACCAAGGTACCTTACAGTTTACGCTCTCGCAGCCCATTGATGGCCTGACTTTCCACCCCGATGGCAGCTACGAATTCAACCCAAGCCATTCGAGTTATCAGTATCTCAGCGTTGGCGATGTGAAAGTGCTTCATACAACCGTTACAGTAACGGACTCCGCTGGTGCTTCTGTAAGAAAAGACCTGACGATTAATGTTGAAGGTACCAACGATGCCCCTACGCTGTCGGCTCAGACTCAAACCGTAAAAGAAGATGGCGCAGTATTACATGGTCAGATGGTTGCAACTGATGTAGATAGCGTTGACCAAAACACCTTGCAGTTTACGCTCTCGCAGCCCATTGATGGCCTGACTTTCCACCCAGATGGCAGTTACGAATTCAACCCAAGCCATTCGAGTTATCAATCGATTGCAGAGGGATCAACACAGACGATACACGCTCAAGTCATTGTGACTGACAGTGCAGGTGCAAGCGTCCAAAAAGATTTGCAAATCAACGTAGTAGGCACTAATGATGCCCCGGTTGTCAGTTCTACGGTGTCACTCGCATCGGGTAAGGAAGACACCCCTTACACTCTGCACAGCTCAGATTTACTTGCCAACGCAACAGATATTGATAATGGCGATGCTGCCCTACTGCAAGTTAGTAACCTATCCGCAATCAAGCCTGATGGTAGCTCTGCTGGCACTATCGTTGATAACCACAACGGCAGTTATCAATTCATTCCGGAAAAAGATTACAACGGCCCTGTGCGATTTACCTATACCGTGAACGATACTCACGGTGGCAGTGTGGCCACCAGCGCGACAACAACACTCAATCCAGCAGCAGACAACGCACAAATTTCATATGACAAAACAGACCACCATCATAGTGGCGCCACTGAAGACCGAAACTACATTGATACCCATGACAATCTGCACTTTGATGGCAAACTCAACATTGTCGACCCAGATAAAGGTGAAGCTGAGTTCGATATCAACTTAGGACCTCAGACCTATCAAGGCATTGGTTATGACACAAAACTAGGTGGCCACATTCTGTTAATGCGTGACGGGCACTACACCTATACTATCCGAGATCATCAGCCACTGGTGCAAAACCTAAAGCAAGGTGAGACGATCACCGATGAGTGTATTATCCGTGCAAAAGACGGCACAACATTTACCATCAAAGTTGATATTCATGGTACCAACGATGCCCCAACCTTGAGTGCACAGCACCAAACCGTCCACGAAGATGGACAGCACCTAACTGGCCAATTGCAAGGCCAAGATATCGATCATGCCACTACTCTTACATACAGCGCTGGAACCTCAATCGACGGGCTGACATTCAACTCTGATGGAAGCTACAGCTTTGATCCATCTCATGCGAGCTATCAATATCTCAAAGACGGAGAAACTCTCACAATCACCGTCCCTGTCACCGTTACTGATGAACACCATGCTTCTGCGCACTCCAACCTTGTGATTACGGTGGTGGGCACCAATGACGCACCAAAAGTCACACCGATAACAGATAGTGTCACTGAGGATACGGACACCCATCACCAGGTCGACTTCTTACAAGGGGCAACCGATGTTGAAGGGGATACTCTTTCAATATCGCACATTCAGTGCATCTACCAAGGTCATGCTGGGGCTCTACCTAATGGCATTGGCTTTGCAAAAGATGGGCATACACTCATCGTCGACTCCACTTCCCCAATCTTCCAGCACCTTTCTGCAGGAGAGAAAGAAGTGGTGACCTTCCATTACCAAGTCACTGATGGCCATGGCGGTAGCACTGCTCAAACGGCGACCATCACTATTGTTGGCGCGGACGACAAAGCCCAACTGGTCTCTTCAAATATCGATATTAGTGAGCCAGAAGCGCTTAAAAGTTACCAAAACATCACCAGCCTTTCGGGCAACTTGTCCCTACAAGATCCCGATACCCATGATAAGACTCAGTTTCAATTTAGTATTGAACAAGGGTCTCAGAATGTCGGCTATTTAACGGTATGGCCGGATGGACAGTATCGATACTATGTAGACCCCGCCCGCAACCACCATGCAAACAACACCGTGGCTGCTCTCAAATCTGGTGAAACATTAACCGAGCATTTCCAAATTCCGACTACCGACGGTCAAACTAAAGACATTACGGTTACCATTCACGGGACTGACAACCAAGCCTATCTAGAAGTCGTTGATCCTAAGTGGCTGCCAGCGCATCAAAATGTCACTGAAGATAACACCAGCCAAGGTAACCCCAACGTATTGTATGCAGGGGGTTTAGTTCGCGTCCATGACCCTGACCATGGTGAGGCTCAAGCTATAGCACACCGTGAAACCACAACGCATGGTGGTCACTTCAACGTAAGTACTTCTGGTAGCTGGTCGTATACCATTGACAATCACTTGTCTGCGGTGCAAAACCTAGGCAGTGGAGAAACATTTACTGAATCATTCACTATCACATCGAAAGATGGCAGCGCGTCAAAAACTGTCAGTGTGACTGTTCACGGAACCAACGATCAACCACTTGTTACCGCGCAGGTAAAACTTCCTGACGGTACTGAAGATACTTCGATTACCATCACGCAACAACAATTGCTCGCCCACGCCAGCGATATAGACCACAACGATCAAGGGCAGCTATCCGTAACGGGGCTATCAGCCGACCATGGCACCATAGTCGACCACCACGACGGTACATTCACCTTCACGCCTGACTCGAATTTCAATGGTAAGGTCCAGTTCACATACAATGTCACTGACGCACATGGCGGTGTGACTACAACGTCTGCAACAACGACTCTTGTTGCCGTACCCGATCGGGCGACAATATCCGAGGTCTCTACGGGCCAGATTGTTGAAGATGGCCCACATAATACTCATAACATGGGGGTCACAACGCAACTAGCAAACGGACAACTTCAAGTCATTGACCCTGATAGCGGAGAAGACAAGTTTCAATTCAGTCAATTTGGCGAAACCGCCATTCGCGACCCTTTCGGCGGAACGTTAAGAATAGATAGCGCTGGAAACTGGGGTTACAGCGTCAATAATGCCTCAATTCAACACCTTGCTGAGGGGCAAACTGAGACTGTCGTGTACCGTGTCCATAGCTATGACGGTACACCTTACGTGTTGCATATAGATGTGATAGGCACCAACGATGCACCGACAGCTACAAAAGTCTCTCTCAGCGATGGATTAGAGGATACGCATTATCAAATGCAGCAAAGCCAGTTCGGGTTCCATGACATCGACACGGGCGATACACTCCATTCCATTGCGATTACAGATCTACCACCAGCTTCTCAAGGCAAGTTTGTTCTCAATGGCCACGATCTAGCCGCGGGTCAACAAGTGTCAGTTACCGATATCACTAAGCTACAGTTTGTCCCAGCCACAAACTTTAATGGCGACATGACCTTCAAATATACCGTTAACGATGGACATACCGATTCCGCTGAAACCAGTAACACTCTTCATATCGCTCCAGTTAAAGATGCAGCGACTATTGGTGGTGTTGATACCGGTGATGTGCACGAGAATCAATCGGGCATCAACATGTCTCCCGATCAAGCTCAACCAGGTATGGCACACCTCGTCAGGAGCACTATCGATGCAAGCGGTAAGCTTACTATCACGGACCCAGACGCCGGCGAGGCTGAATTTGATCCGCACGGTTTGGGATTTACTTATGCAGGCAAGTATGGCGATTTACTTCTGAGGCAAGATGGAACGTGGTTCTACCATGCTGATACAGGGCAAGTACGCAGTACTGGCGGTCTGAGTACAACACGAGGTACAGCGATAGACCAACTGGGGCAAGGGGAAATATTAACTGACACTATTACTGTGTATTCAAAAGATGGTACTAGCCACGACATCGTCATCACCATCCATGGTGACAACGATGCCCCATATATATCTTCACAAGTTCAGCTACAATCGGGCAAAGAAGATACGGCCCTAACGCTCACGACCACTGAATTGCTCGCGAATACGGTTGATGTCGATGCCAACGATAAAGGGCTACTTAGCATCGCTAACTTACATGCTGACCATGGTACTATTCGTGACAATCAAGATGGTACCTACACCTTTACTCCCGACCACAACTATAATGGCAAAGTTCAATTTACGTATGACGTGAAAGATGCCCATAGTGGGGTCACTCATACCGGAGCAACGTCAATTTTAGCGTCAAATAATGATGCCAGTACCCTAGCATCAAATTTGGCTAGTGCTTCCGTCACCGAGGACCATACAGTCTCAGGAACAGACCGTCTATGGTCGGGGTGGACCAACCTAGATACTCAGGACCCGGATGGGCCACAAGAAGCCAACATAGTTCAAATCGAAGTTAATGGGGTTACACACAACGTTCCTAAAGATTTTGCTTTAAGCATGCAGGCGAATCATGGCTATTTCAGTACCACACACAGTACTGATGGACACAATAAGTGGAGTTACACCGCCGACAATACCAATCCAGATATCCAAGGGTTACAGAGTGGTGACTCGCTACACGATACCATGGTGTTGATTACTGCGGATGGTACTCGGATTCCAATCACCGCGACAATCAACGGCACTGACGACCATGTTGTCATCGACACACCCGCAGCCACTACCGCGGCTCTAGGTGTTGCTATCGAAGATACTAAGACAACTATTAGTGGCCAACTTCAAGCTCACGACCTCGATAGCGCAGACACAGTACATTTCGAACTCGCCAACTCAACCAATCAACAAATCGGGTCATATGGCACTTTACATGTTGATGCTGATGGCCAATGGCGTTACGACTTAGACCACGCAAAAGCCAACTCGCTTCGCGCCGGTGATAGCAAAGCCGAAGGGTTTGACATCGTCGCAGTGTCAAGCGATGGTTCACGGGCGACACAGCACATAGAAGTACTAGTGAAAGGCACTGACGATGCGGCGGTAATTACCGGCCAAAGTACCGGACGAATTCAAGAAGATCACCACGTTCAAGGAGATGCACAGCACACTGTATACACTACTGGTGTGCTGAACATAGTGGACCCAGATGCTGGCGAACAGCATTTTCATGCCACTTTACATGCTCACCCTGTCAACGACCCTTACGGCGGAACTCTTACTATCGGAAAATCCGGAGATTGGGCTTACAGTGTACCCAACGCCAACCTCCAACACCTTGCTGAAGGGGAAACCCAAACCATCACATATCAGGTTGAAAGTCAGGGAGGTGATACTCACACTATCTCTATTAGCATTATGGGGACCAACGATGCGCCGACTATCTTAGCTCAAACCCACACAGTCAGCGAAGACGGTGCGATTCTATCCGGACAAATGCAAGGTCAAGATATCGACCATGGGGCGCAACTTTCTTACGGAATAGCACAAAATATTGATGGACTGACCTTTAACCATGACGGAAGCTTCAGCTTCGATCCAAGCCACTCCAGTTATCAACATTTAGCTTTGGGAGAGCAACAAACGCTAGATATTCCAGTCACAGTCACTGACGAGCACCAACAGAGTTCGACCCAACATTTAACTATCACTGTAACTGGTAGTAACGACATCCCACAGGTATCAGAGGTCAATCAGTCTGGTCACTCGCCAACGCTTCATTCAGTTGATGAAGATGGCATTGCCACCGCGCAGGGGCAGATTCTCATTACTGACGTTGATCACAGCGACCAACACTCAGTACAAGTCTCTAGTCAGCATCAGCCGCACTATGGGAGCGTCAGCTTTCAGGAGTCAACCCACACATGGACCTATTCGTTAAACAATAATAACCCTGCGGTCAATGCACTTAATAACGGCGATACACTAAAAGATACATTTTCGTTACTGGTTAGCGACGGTAAAGGTGGAGTCGTTGAAAAAGCCATTGAGATGGTAATAAACGGACATACAGACGCGCCACCAACACCTACGATTGTAGCTCCGGCTCAAATCACGGGAAGTGCAGGACATCAAGATTTACATGCTTCATTGGGCATACCTCCAACTTTGCCTCATGCAACACCTAACTTACAAACAGGATGGGGAATTTTGACCGGAAACGGACACATTGTCTCTAGCCTTCATGGTCAATTCGGCACGCTACATGTCAATGCTCAAACCGGCCAATTAGACTACGACTACCACGCATCTTCTGGTGTCATCAAAACCCATACTGGAGGGGCATACGGTTCTGGAACTGATGAGACAGACACTTTCACTCTAACACTTGCGGGCACTCAAAACTCTCAAGTACAAGTTCACTTGCATCTTCACTCACAGTCGGTACATGGCCATAGCGGACACCATATCGATATGACCACCCTGACTGGTATTGATGTTGCCCCATTGGCCCCTCCACCTCCGCCGCCCCCACCACAGTTTGTTCAATCGGATGAACCGGCGGATACAAGCACACCAATAGCTGGAGAGTCGCTTGCCACATTAGACAGTGTGGACGAACATCTAAATCCTTTGGATTCTTTCGCTCACACCAATCAAGATCAGCACCACGGAGCAGCTGCGTACTTACATGCTCTTGGGCTCGCTCCATCGGTTGTTCAGCAGCATGACCTAACAACTGCTCCACTACCGGATGATATCGATATTGTGCTTTCTGAGAGTGATACTTTAGCTGCGAGCACTCACACCGACCACGATATGTCGGATGCACTCACTCATGAAGCATCAGATTCGCACGAGCATGAACACGATATGATCAGCCCTGATGACCAAGACAATCATCATGATCCATCCAGCTTTATTGATCACTCATAGCTCAATAAAAAAGGGACAGTATACGCTGTCCCTTTTCACTATTTAGCAGGTTGGCTACCTCTCGCCAAATGCCACACTCACATTGGTATAGATTGGCTTCCATAAGTATTGGAAAACAGATTTCTCCCCAGTGGTAATGTCTGCTTCACCTGTCATTCCTGGCAAAATCGAGAATGTTTCAGGATCACCACCAAAGTACGGTTTATCGACGGACACGACGACTTCATAGTAGATCTCACCTTTTTCATTCTGACTGGTTGTTGGTGAAATACTCTCAACAGAACCTTTTAGAGCGCCAAACCGGCTGTAATCAAACGCATCGACTTTGATTCTTGCTGCTTGGCCAACACTCACAAAACCCACATCTCTTGGTGACAGCCTCGCCTTAAAGTCTGCCTTTCCACCAATGGGAACGATTTCGACCACAGTTCCCCCAGGCTGTATTACGGCTCCGATTTTTGTGCTTGGAATACTCTGAACTAAGCCCTGCAAAGGGGAAAGCATAACCGTGTTACTTAATTTCGCCTGACTAGAACGAACACGAGCGTTCAACGCAGATAAATCCGAAACCGCTTTAGAGCGCTCATCACTCACCGCAACTTTCGCTTCCGCCAGCAATTGTTCTATTTTCTGTTCGTTTCCATCTGCCTGCTTTAGTAGAACCGATCGTTTGCCTCGCGCCTCTTCTATCTGCTGCTCTATACTCGCGAGTTTTTGACGCATTTCGAGTACACGTAAACGCGATATATTCCCGGCTTTATAACCTTTTTCCAAAATGGCGAGTTCTTGTTTTGTTGCATTCAGCTGCTTCTCATAAGCAGGTAACGCTTTTTCAATACTGTGTAACTGCTCTGCGATTTGTTCGCTTTCTTTCTCTAGAACGATCCGTTTTTGGTAGAACAAAGCTTTCTGCGCGTTCAATTGAGCTCTTTGCTGACTAACAATCTCCGGATACTCAACTTCGTATTGAGCGAAATCTGGCTCCCTTTGATCTAATAGAGCGTTCATGCGTTCAATACTTGCTTGTAAGGTCACTTGTTGTGATTTCAGCTCTTCCAACGCGGTCTGCTGAAATGTGGCATCAAACTCAACCAAAGGCTGACCTTTTTCCACTAACTGACCTTCCTTTACTAAAATGCGCTTAAGTTTACCGCCGATGTCACTTTGCAAAACTTGGCGTTCTCCTTCAGGGATCACAGCGCCTTTCGCTTTTGCTATCTCATCTACCTGAGTCACCAAAGACCAAGTCACAAATACCAGCACACACAAAGCAACTGACCAAGTCGCGACTCTGAGCGAACGAGCGGTTGTTTGAGACTCAACGAGCTCTCCGTATACATTATTGTCCATTCACTACCTCCGGTTCGCTTTCGTCCTGCTCCAATGATCCGGCATACACCACAGCCCCTTCATTGAGCACAACAACTTTATCAGCCAACTTGATTAAGTCTGGGTCATGAGAGGAGAAAATAACGGTGGCATGAGAGCGCTTACTGGCTAAAAACTCACCAAACACGGCTTTCGCTCGAGGGTGATAATCTGGAACAGGGTTATCCATAATGAACAGCTTGTAGTCATAAACTAACGCTTTAGCATCAATGAGAATTTGCGCAACCGTACCTGAAAGTAAATCAAACAAGCTATCTGGTGTAAGTGTGCTTATTTGAGTATCCAGCCCTTGTTCCAAAGTGGAATACCACTCTGTGCCACCGACTTTGGACAAACAAGCGATCATTTTTTCGTCGCTTACGTCATGTCCGTCGGACAACCACTCTCGCACCGAAAGGGTCAACAAATCTGGGTAGGCCGCACGGATAAAACACCAGTGCCGATACAGTTGTGGATCATACTGAGCAAGGTTTACATCATTGAGCTCAACAATACCATTCGGAACATCATGTAGCCCAGCAACAACATCCAATAGCGATGATTTCCCACTGCCTGATGGTCCCGTAATCGCCACAATTTCGCCGGGCTCAATGTCAAAAGACACCCCACTTAATGCAGGACGGCTCTGCTTTGGATAACGCAAAGTGACTTGGTCCAATCTCAGCTTAGGAGCTTGCTGAGGAAGTGCTTGGTGCTGATAACTAAAGTCACGCTCTGATGGTTGAGACAGCAGCCGATTGATCTGTAATTTTGATTGCCTAAAACTGGTAAATCGTAATGCGCTATTTGCCAGCATTTGCGCAGGCCCGGTCACTTTAGAAATAAGCATCATCGATGCGATCAGGCCACCGGGTGTCAACACCTGTTCAAAGATAAGGCCAATACCAAGCCCCATAACCGCAAGTGTTGAGCCCACATTAATCATGTAGTAGAGGGATGTATATCGATTTTGTTTTACTGCTTGAGTAAAGCCAATTCTAGAGGCAAGCAAGTTTGCCTTTTTGAACCTTTGTACCCAATACGGCAAAATGCCTGCACTTCGAATAAACACAAGTTTTGATGAGAATTCATTGGTCAGATTCTGTCGGTTGGTACCTGCTACTGTCGATTGCTGAGCACTCTGCGTATTGACCTTCATCGAGCGCTTTGCCAGAGTAAAATAAAGCAGTAAAGACACAATCGGAACCAGTACCAACCAACCACCAAGCACACCAATCGCAACTATAAACAAAATCATAAATGGTAAATCGAACAAGGCATTCCCGAGTGGCCCAGCCAACACACCCGAGATACGCTCAGAAAGCAGCAATTGATTTTGCTGGCTCGAAGAGGAAATCTGCTGATTATAGGCATAGCTATTTTTGAGAAGTTTCTGCACCAAACTTTGTGATATTTCACGGCTGACGCGATTTGAGACACTGGCAAACACACGACTTCTGAGAGTACGCAACCATCCCATCATCAGAAATAGCAACAATGCACCAATGGCGATACCCTGCAGCTCATGCCCGGCATCACCACCAATCACATGATCGTAAATAGACATGGTGATAAACGGCACTAGCAATGCAAATAAGTTAGTGAGAAAACTCACCAGCAGCAACTTCGGAATCATTGGCCTGAATGCATGCAAGCGAGAGCCTACCCAATCACTCGCATTACTTTCCAATGGCACATCGAGAATCACAATATAAAACTGAGCCGTGTCGTTGTTGCTTCCTGTATCTGGAGACAAAAAGTGCCCGCCCTCAAATACCCCGACTTCAAGCCGTCCTTCATTGTAAACGGCAATGACTTTCTTGTGTTTCGTTACCCCCTTGGCATTAGGCGCTAGCAAGTAAGGCAAGTTAATCCTGTCAAACAGAGCAAACAACTCATCTATTGTCGTGACACTGTTTTCTTCTACCCACTGCTTCGCAAACAGCTGAACGTTGGCGTTTACTTCCAGTTCTTTTAGTAATGAAAGGCCAAGCTTTTCTAGTGGCATCATGCGGCTTCTCCTTTCTCAATGTTCGACTCTACCGTGACCGTTTTTGTCGCGAGTTGCTGCAAACTAGGATGATGCGTCACTATGATGATGATCCGGCCATTTGCTTTTTCCTGTTCTAAGACCTGAGCCAATTTTGCTAAGCTGTCTAGATCAAGTGAGGCATCGGGTTTATCTAACAGCACTACTGTCTTTGACGTCGCAAGCTGCGCTGCAATATTTAAAAGCTTGATACTCCCCATACTAAGCGGTGAAGATGGAGTATGTCCGATCTTCGTTTCTAGGCCGTCTGGTAACCGAGTTATTTGTGCCGATAACCCTAATCCAAATGAATACTGATTGGCTCGCTCGGTATTTTCAGGATTAAAACCACATAAGTTATCGAGCAAAGTGCCCGCAACTAACTGCCCTTTTGCACCACAATATGCCATTTCGCTCCTAAGGTTTTGTTGGGACGAAACTTGTTCATTGATCTGCACTTCTATTGAGCTTGGCTCATCGATGCCAGCCAATAACGCCAAGACATAACTGTCAACATGCCGAGCGTCACTGCTCAACAGTACCAAGTCCCCCTTGCTTGCAGTAAAACCGACATCACACAGGTTGCCATAGCGCTCGCCAACAAGGTTATTGACCGTCAATGTTTCCAGTGATTGTGCTAGCTGCGGTACTAAGTGGTTTTCACTTAAATGCTCTAGTTTTTCTATCGCTTGGTTGGCTGTGTGAATCGTATTGAGTTTTACCCTAACGCCGATAAGTGCACTAAGAGGTGCCACCGCTCTACCGGAAAGAATCGAACAAGCGGCTAAACCACCTGTTGTTAGATCTCCCGCCAATACCCACAAGCTTCCAACGATTACAAGGGTAACCGACGTCGCCAGTGCCGCTAGCTGAATACACTCCTGAGCGAACGCATTTTGCTCTTCCTCTCGCGCTTTCGACAGTGAGCGAGAATAGTTCAAGCGTTTGAATTGACTGAATATTCGCGACTCTACCGCTTGTCTTTTGATACCTTGCAAGGTTTGACTAAGTAGCAATAGAAACCCTTTACGATCTTGTTCGTACCGGGAAGCCTGCTCCCCTAACGATTTTGCTTTCTGGGACGAAATCCACACTATCGCTAATGTCGCGAGCCATACTGCCACTGGAACCAGCACTAGCTCTCCACCAATGTAGGCCACCAATGCCAAAAATATGATGGCAAAAGGTAAATCAATAAACCCTGCGATTATTCCACCGGAATACCACTCTTTGACGCGGCTTACCGACCCTAGCCCTTCTTCAACACCACCAACTCCAGCATGACGAAGTTGTGATGGTTCCGCGCAGCCAATTTTTTCTATCAACCGCTGATACGTCATGTTTTCAGTATTGTTAGCCGCTGCCGACAGTATCCAACTTCGCACAAAACGGATCAGCGCTTCTAAACCAACCGCTACAGCTGCCCCAATAAGTAGCAAGGTTGCCGTCCCATAACTTTGGTTTGGCAGTATACGATCGTAGATTTGCAAGACGGTAAGTGGAACAGCTAAGGAAAGGAGGTTAATAAGTAGTGATGGCAGTAAAACCTTAGCCACCACTTGGTTGTTCTTAAGAGTGTTGGAGCGCATACCCAGTCCTTATAAAACGTTATGAAATAAGGTTGGTACATGCTTTGAGGATCTGCAAGGTAACAAGCTGATTTAAAATAGAAATATGACCTAAATCTACAACTGGATTTAGGTACTAACCAGCATTACTCCACAAGGTATTATGATTGTTCACGGATCGGTTAGCGCCTTTGGCACGTCGTACAACCACGGCATGCTGAGCGTGTATGACGATCGAGGCGCCCGCGCTGAATTTTACAATAGGCATTCTTTAATGCTCTTCTAGCAGAAAACCAATCATCAGGTTTGGCTAACAATAAATTGCCAACGAAACGTTTGGTAAGCGGCTCGCGAAACTCTTCTATGAATTGTCGGTCAAAACCAATCTCAAAGTAGTCCAAAGCTTCTTCGATACAAGTAAAGCTAGCAATCGTGTCTTGAATAGGTATTTGAGCCATAACAGCCTAATTAGAAATAGAATGCTAGGTATTATACCTAGCCACAACGTCTTCAAACATTGATATCACAACAAGTTGAAGAGCATTCCTTAGCGACCAGCGGCCACTAATGAGGACAAAATAAGAACAAGATCCCATAATATCCAGCACAATCTAGCATTTTTGATTTTATGGGAGCAGTTCAACACTATTAAATGTCTATGTCGCTATCCTAAATTGAGTGAATCAACCATGAGGGTATTGTGATGAAATATAACCATATACTAGTTGCACTCGAGCTGTCAGAAGATAGCCATGTCGTCATCGATAGAGCCGTATTTCTTGCCAAGCAGTTGGGTGCCCAACTCTCATTTGTCCATATTGATGGAACCCATGGCGAAATCTATCCTGAACTCATCGATTTGCAGCAAAGTACAGATGATGGCCCACTAAACAACGAAGCGATGGAGCAGTTACGTGGCTTTATGTCGTATGCCGACCATCCATTGAAGCAGTTTTTGGTAGGTACCGGTGACTTGAGTGGTAAGCTACAAGCGACCATCGTTGAGAATGATGTCGACTTGCTGGTTTGTGGTCACCACCACGACTTTTGGAGTCGTATTGTGTCCTACTCAAAACATCTAATCGATAAATCTCCAGTCGATATTTTGGTCGTGCCTATTTAAGAGATACAAATGTCGGCTTAAACAAACAACGGACACGCATTGCGTGGCCGTTTTGCTATGCAGTTAACTCACTATGTTTAATGACGATAGAAAGTTAGCGTCTCCTCATCGCTTCCCTCAACGACTCGAACCGTCATTACATCGCCAGATACTGTAACGAACAGTTGATTGTCTGAACTGTCTGCAAAATCCGATAGACCTGTATCACCATTCAAGTCTGTTCCCAGAGAATCAAACGAAATCGTCATTTCATTAGTTTGTGAGTTAAGCTCATAGCTACCCCACTCCAAGCCGTTGTCTTCACTTGGGTTTTCTGCAGTGCTTAAGTCCGTATCAACCTCAGCATGGACATAGGTTCCATCATCAAGGAAAGTGAACATCAGCAGCTCATTTTCATTCTCACCCGCAATCAACCAAGTGCCCACGATGCCATTGCTGGTTAGCTTAGTGAATGTCATTGTGTCAGTGCCTACGTTAACGTCATTTTCATACTCGGTGATGTTAAACGTGAGGGTCAAACCATCGTCACTGAAAGAAAATACGACTGTTGCACCATCTTGAGAGTCAGTTAAGTCAGAGGTAATGATATCAGTCAGGCCTGTATCGCCATTTTCATCGAAGTAAGTTGTTTCACTAAAGAATTCTTCTAGGTCATTAACTTCGTATTCGCCCCACTCCATACCATTGATTTCATCAGGGTTTTCGGCATTTTCTAGATCAGTATCGATTTCAGCATGGAGGTAAGTGCCATCTTCAAAGAAAGTAAACAACAATAATTCATTCTCGTTGTCACCACTGATGAGCCAAGTGCCTACGAACTTACCAAAAGTGATATCAAAACTGTTCAACGATCCTTCAAAGTGGGAAAGTGCATCAGATTCATCGATCAACGCACTGATCGTACTTTCTTGCCCACCTTGAGCAATAACCGCTAATACTTCACTATCACTTTCAAAATCAGTTTTGCTGACATCAAAGTCGATATCTTCTGTTGCCGCTGTTTTCACATCATCGGAAATCGTAATGCCGTTGCTCGGGTCGCCATCCGTATCGAGAGTTTGCAAGAAACGAATGATGTTTACAACCTGATCATCCTCGGTGTCGTTACTATCAGCAATATCGAGCGGTGTGACAACACCTGAAGCTAATACAGGAGGAAAAGTCACTGATCCAATAGAAAAAGTGACTGTTTCGCCTTCTTCGTATTGGTAGTTACCATTTTCGTCAGTCACACCAGACAACGTTTCTGTTTCATAATTGATATTGGCAACCGCGGCATCAATAAACTGACCAGTCTGCGCAGTTGTCGAAGATCCTGATGAACCAGAACCGGAAGAATCTGAAGAACTCGAAGAGTCTCCCCCACAACCAGCCAATACAACCGAGCCACCTAGCAAGACGCTTAATAGAGTTTTATTCATCTTTTCTATCCTTGAACATGTAATACAAATGCATCAGAAAGATAGAGATAGGAACTAACAGAGGCAAATTAGTAAACCGTAGGGCCGCTGTTCGGAAGTAAGGAGAGTTGACACGTAACAATTCTTTAATAAACAGTAAATTAGCAACCATTAATTTAGCGGTTAGTTATCAACCACCAACAAGAATAAATAACCCAAGGAAATTAATTGAGATCATTTCATTTACCAAACAAATACTTATAAATAACTAATTAGTAAGCGTAATTTTTATGAACAAAATCGCAAATCGTGATTGATATCACAACAATTGCACTTCATACTACAGCGCTCATCACGTCCCAACGTTTTAGTAAGGCGTAACTAGGTAGCAATGGATTGTGGCCAATTTGTACAATAAACGTATGCACTCAATCCAGAGTGACCACTTGAGTATTTGTCATGTCTAAAGCTTTAAAATTACCCAAAACAACACCCCAAACCGGAGATGTTAGAATTTTGGTTGCAGGGTTAGCCACGTTTATCACGATTTTTATGGCCTCACTTTTTATGAGCGGTAGCTTTAAAGCACAAGCATTAATAGAGAACAACGAAAATCCGTCGGTGCACATACTTTCTCAGCAGTATTGCGGCCTCGATGCTGTTTCCCAAATTGGCTTCCATTTCGCCCTTGAGGGCCAAGATCATCAGCAAATTCCTTGCCCAAGTGGTAAAGCGAGCTAGTTAAAGCTTTTATTAGGCTGCCCTTTCGAAAGCAAGAAGTCTCGCATGGCTAAGTGTCCAAATTTGTTCGCGTATTTTATTGGCCAATATCCACCAGCACTTAACGAAGCCCCATAATCGTAGAGTAGTTTTAGCAGTTCTGTGAAGCCATTTTCTGCTGCTAAAACAATGGCTGCATCTAACTCTCTTTGGTCGATTCCGCCAGATTCCAATAGCGCGTGGCAACGTAACGACAACCCTTTGCTCACAGCTTGCTTTAAGTCACCTATGCTCTGCTCACTCTGCCAACTCATTAAGTCTGTTACAGAAGGGAGTGGAACAGCGGAATCAGCGAAATAGCTCCCATGCGCCGACAAACAGATACTAGCGATCTGATATGCGAATTCCTTTTGCTTTAGGAAGCCTTGCTTAACCAGATACTCAAGCATCACATGATCTTGATATATCACGCACGCTGCGATGAGCTCACCAGAGCAAGACGGTAACGATAAATTCGGGTTTCGCTCCAAGCAATCGATGATTTGCGCGGTTCGACCAAGCCTGAGCATGCACACCAATAACTCTGACGTTACAAATAGCTCCACATCATCGAGAATCGGCCTCGTTGCTGATTCTAGGTCGACGACCAGTTGCCAATCAAATAGTCGCTGTGTGAGTAACGGATATCTCGCCAATCTCGACGTGAACGAATCGCTGAGGCACCAATCCACGACATGTCGCGACTCAGATAGCACCGAGTATCTGGATTTGTTATCAAACGCCTTAGCTAAATCGGAATCACTGAGTCCCACTAAGGACGACCATTCCGTATCAACTTTAATTAACTGATACAACACTGTGGGGTCGACATCGATAACCGAGACCACCTTAATAAAGGCTCGCTCCGAAGCAAATTTGATGGAAGAGAGTTTACGTGTTTCAGCGATTTCGCTTTGTTCTGCCCATGGAACGATATCAGATTGGGGTAAAGCTAAAATGACCGTCACCAAAAAGTCTGTAGAGTCTGAAAACAACGCCCGGCCTGATCGTCCATCAAAGTCAGAGTCAAAAAGCTGCTCTACTTCGTTAAGATCAGACAGGTTCCAACTCTGTACGCTATCTACACTTTCTTCAATCCCGTATTCGTCAAACGTTATGCTCGAAACGATATCGTTATGACTATCTTCGTGAAATTCGAGACACCTACCGCTGCACGTCACGTGGTGTAAATATACTGGCCCCTCCTTCCAGCTTTCAAATACACGAAAAGTAGAGTTGCTTTCTTTCCAATGTTTGAAGATAAACGGCGCGGTCGTAACGAGGTATCCACCTTTTTCCTGCTGCTCAGGGATATTACTGGTTGATAGGTGATAAAGAATAGGAGCAAGATTATCCATAATCAGCAAAACTCATCCAATTGGCGAAAATGTAATCATTTACCATAGCGGATCCATTCGCCTTGTAAACACTCCTAAGGTATCTTTGTTTGGTATTCATTCCGATGGGCAGTAGGCCTTTTATGAACGATAACCAACTCGAACTCCAACACATTTACTTAGAAGCGAACTTTCAGCGCTGGCATTCTATCTCGCGATTTTTTCTGCCATATTACTGTTATCAGAATGGTTTTGTCACTTCACAAGGCAAACCAAGTTGGGAGGTCGCACGCGAACGTTGCTCAGCCTCTAGCAATCTTGCTCAGCGAAAGGATGGCTTGTTAGTCCCAATGCTTCCAGAAGAAGTGTTAGTTGGCCAAATCAAAGCGTTAGAAAGAGATGGTGAGTTAACAGTTGAAGCATTAAGCGAATTACTAGGACGTCAACTGCACTATGTCGTCATCACCCGTTCTGAACTTGGCACGCTAAAGAAACTTGGCCTTGAAAAATCCATGCCTAAAGAATGGTATCAGTCCAAACAGCAGCCTACTTCTGCTCGATTGGATACTGCGGGGATAACCTTAAGTCAATAATAAAAAGGCCAGCTCAATGAGCTGGCCTTTAAACATTGGCTTATCAACTTATAGGAAGTTCAGTGAAGCTGTTAGAGATACTGTGCCGATATCGTTGTCACCAATGGTGTAGTTCATGTAGTTGGCACCTAGCGAAAGTGGGCCGAATACTGCGTAATCCGCACCGAAGCCCCACATTAAATCAAGATCGTCTTCATCTTGGTAACCATTCGCATTTGCTTTTTGATCCCAGAAGTGCAGACCACCTTTAGCGTATACCTGTAGCGGGCCAAAGTTGATGCTTGGCTTGATCGCACCGTAAAACGAAGAAGCTTCTACTGTACCGTTACCGAAGTCGAACTCACCAAAGTTGTTGTAACCCGCTTCAACACCAATGAACGGGAGAATACCGGTACCAGCATGAATTGAGAATGTTGTTGCATCTTCCGAGTTCAGATCAGATTGACCAACTGATGCACCACCATAAATCCAAGAGTCCGCAGAAGCTGTAGCAGATGCACCAATTAACGCTAGTGCCAGTAATGTCTTTTTCATGTTAAACCTTCTAAGTGTTATCCCACAACAGCGCTACAAGGCACACTGTTGCCGTATTGCGACAAAATTATAAAGATGCTTTTACAGTATGCAAGCACTGTGCCTACAACTAACACGCATCAATAGCGTTTTTAACTCGTTTATCCGAAACCGGATAAGGTGTCCCTAGCTGCTGAGCAAAGTAACTCACTCGCAATTCCTCTAGCATCCAACGGACTTCCTTGACGTTCTCTGGAACTGCCATTCCTCTCGGAATTTTGTTAAGCAGCTCTTTGTAATCGTTTGTAACGGATTCAATTTTCAGCATATGTAAGCGATCTTTATTCGGGTCAATCGGTAACTTCTCCATACGACGTTCGATCGCTTTCATGTAACGTAGTATATCTGGCAAGCGCTTCCAACCACACTCGGTGGCAAACCCTTTAAATATCAAACTTTCGATCTGCGCTTTGATATCAGACAGCGCAAAAGCCATGGTAAAGTCGATCTTACCTTTAAGCTTTTTGTTGATGTTAAACGCCGTTGTCAGAATCGTTTCCACTTGTTGTGCAATATCGACAACGGTGTCTCCAAGTTCTGCTCTCACATGCTCTTTCAAAGATTCAAAGTTATCTGAATCCCAAACAAGACCACCCTTCTCTTCGATCAGTTTATCGATGCCACATGCAATACAGTCATCGATCAAATCCAGCACTTTGCCATACGGGTTGAAGTACAAACCTAGCTTCGATTTGTTTGGCAAATTCGAGTGCAGATACTTGATTGGAGAAGGCACATTCAACAAGATCAAGCGGCGCTGACCCGCTTTCATTGCTGTCGTTTGCTCTTGCTCGGTTTCAAACAACTTGATCTCGACGCTGTCTTTACCGTCCACCAGTGCTGGGTATGCTTTAACATCAAAACCACCACGCTTCTGCTGGTACACTTGAGGTAACTCGCCAAAGCTCCACGTATGCAGACCTTGCTGTTCGATGTCATCGTCTGCCACTTTCGAGAGTGTTTCTTGAACTTTATCTTTCAAGCTCTCTTTGAGCTCATGCAGATCTTTGTTCTCTTTCAGTTTGCGTTTTCTATGATCAATCGCGCGGAATGTCACTTTTAAGTGTTCCGGCACTTGATCTAGGTTCCAATCTTCGCGGAGCACTTCAACACCAGTCATTCGACGCAATTCTTTTTCAAGCGCATCCAGCAAGGGCATTTCCATTGGCGTCACGCGCGCTAGAAACGCATCAGCATAATTAGGTGCTGGCACAAAGTTTTTACGCAATGTTTTTGGCAGTGCTTTAATCAAGCTCACCACTAACTCATGCCTTAACCCAGGGATCTGCCAGTCAAATCCAACAGGGTCGATTTGGTTCAAAATTGGCAGAGGGACATGAACGGTTACACCATCGCTGTCTTCACCGGGCTCGAACTGGTAGCTCAGTTTTAACTTCAGCCCACTTTGATGCCAAAAGTTAGGGTAATCCAAGTCTGTTACATGGCTTGCATCGCCCTTGAACAGCATCTCTTTTTCAAAGTTCAGCAGTTCACTGTTGTCTTTCGAGGCTTTTTTCCACCATGTATCAAAGTGTCGACCAGAGACGACCTCAGTACTCACGCGCTGATCGTAGAAATCGAACAGTTCGTCGTCGTCAACCAAAATGTCACGACGACGAGACTTATGCTCTAGCTCTTCGACTTCTTGTAGCAACTTTCTATTCTGCTTGAAGAATGCGTGCTTGGTTTCCCACTCCCCTTCAACTAATGCACTACGAATGAAGATTTCTCGGCTTAATGTCGAATCGATATTACTGTAATTCACTAGGCGCTTTGGCACGATAGGTACGCCGTAAATCATGACTTTTTCATAAGCCATGACAGCAGCACGTTTTTTCGACCAATGAGGTTCACTGTAGCTACGCTTGATTAAATGTTTAGCAATCGGTTCAACCCATTCAGGCTGAATTTTGGCAATAATCCGTCCCCATAGCTTCGATGTTTCAACTAACTCAGCCGACATGATCCACTTCGGTTGTTTTTTAAACAAACCAGACGCAGGGAAGATATGGAAACGCGCGTTGCGAGCACCTTGATACTCATTTTTTTCTTGGTCCTTCACGCCAATGTGCGATAACAAACCAACCAGTATTGAGCTGTGTACTTTGTCATAACTACCAGCTTCATCATTCAGCTTAAAGTCCATCTCTCGCATGGCTTGATGAATTTGGAAATAGACATCTTGCCACTCACGAACGCGCAGGTAGTTGAGGTAATCCTGCTTACACTGCTTACGGAACTGGTTTCCTGTCAATGCTTTTTGCTGCTTCTGAATGTAGTCCCATAGATTCACAAATGTGAGGAAGTCCGATTCTTCATGGAAGAATCTACGGTGTTTATCATCAGAAGATTGCTGCTTGTCAGAAGGTCTCTCTCGCGGGTCTTGGATCGATAGCGCCGACGCAATAATCATCAACTCTTTCAAACAACCGTTTTTAGGTGCTTCTAACACCATACGTGCCAGTCGAGGGTCGATTGGCAAACGTGCTAGCTGACGGCCAATCGCAGTTAAGCGCTTCTTAGGATCTTTGGCCTTTTCGTTAATCGCTCCCAACTCTTCGAGTAGTCGAACACCATCTTGAATATTGCGCTTGTCCGGAGCTTCCACGAAAGGAAACGCTTCAATGTCTCCCAGCCCTAGCGCGGTCATCTGAAGAATAACCGAGGCCAAGTTGGTTCTTAGGATCTCTGGGTCGGTAAATTCTGGGCGAGAATCAAAGTCCTCCTCAGAATAGAGGCGGATACAGATCCCCTCCTCCACACGACCACAACGGCCTTTACGCTGGTTTGCACTCGCTTGAGATACAGGCTCGATAGGCAGACGCTGTACCTTAGTACGGTAACTGTAACGACTAATGCGCGCGGTACCAGGGTCAATAACATACTTGATGCCCGGAACCGTCAAAGACGTTTCAGCAACGTTGGTCGCCAGAACGATTCGTCTTCCCGCATGAGGTTGGAAAATACGATTTTGCTCACTCGCTGAAAGGCGCGCGTACAACGGGACAATTTCAGTATCTCGTAGATTACGTTTACCCAACGCATCCGCTGTGTCTCGAATTTCTCGCTCACCATTCATGAAGATCAAGATATCGCCTAGACCTTCATCGCAGAGCTCATCTACCGCTTCGAATATACCTTCAAGTTGATCGCGATCCACGTCATCGTCACCACGAAGTGGACGATAGCGTGTTTCTACAGGGTAAGTTCGACCAGAGACTTCAATAATCGGAGCATTGCTGAAATGCTTAGAGAATCTTTCTGGGTCAATCGTCGCCGAGGTAATAATCACTTTTAAATCAGGGCGACGTGGCAACAGCTCTTTCAGGTATCCCAAAATAAAATCGATGTTTAAGCTACGCTCGTGCGCTTCATCGATGATGATGGTGTCATATTGGTTTAAGAAACGGTCGTGTTGAATTTCAGCCAACAAGATACCGTCTGTCATCAACTTAACCTGAGTATTGTCAGAAATCTGGTCGTTAAAACGAACCTTATAGCCGACGAACTCTCCCAGTTTGGTTTCCATTTCTTCGGCAATTCGATTAGCAACAGAGCGTGCAGCCAATCGACGCGGTTGCGTGTGCCCGATTAAGCCGTATTTACCACGACCTAACTCTGCACATATTTTTGGTAACTGAGTGGTTTTACCCGAACCGGTTTCACCAGCAACGATCACCACTTGATGCTGCTCAATCGCTTGAGCGATGTCGTCTCTTTTTTGGCTAACCGGCAGAATGTCTGGGTATTCAATGGTTGGCTGAGCATTACTGCGCTGCTCGACTTCCATCATTGATTTGGCGATATCGAGTGCGATTTCATCGAACACGGCATTTCTGGATGCTTCTTTTTTAATTTTACTTGCACCGCTAATACGCTTACTCAAGCGAAATCTATCTCGCAACATACACTCGCTAAGCGCTTTGCGAAGCGAAGCTGCGTTATTGGCTTGTGCAACTTGGCCATGATTATCGGCTTGCGGCTTATTATTTTCTGGCTGTGACGAAGTCAAAGCATTACCTATTTTTACTGTCTACAAAACTGCGCGGATTGTATCACACCTCACAATAAAATCGGTTAGAACAGTTGTTTACCCACTCAACTACCTCTCCAAAACTGTGGCGCACGGTAAAGTTCACATTAATTTCAGCCTTGTGGAATAAAAACAATCTTTATGGACCGAATCTCACACAAAAACTAGAAAAGAATAAACAATTGATAATAAAGGATATTTATCTGTTTATTATGCAATTTATCTCTTCTTTATATTTATTTGATTCTCATTTTATGTCTCTCACCACATCACAAACGACTATAAGCGCCGTCCGTTTGGGAAGGAAATAAGTCCTCTTCTCACTGCACGTTAACAAGTAACAACCCTAAAGCAGAGTCAGTTATGACAGATGATGAAACAAGAGATATTTTGGAAAGCATCTCTTCACTTCAGGGCCGGATAAGAAAGAAAAGGAATTTGGCGGCCAGCAGGGAGCAACGCAAACGAATAGAAGATACGAAGTTCAAGCTCAACATGATGCGTATCGAACAAGGGAAACCTCTGTTCCTATTCAACTAAAACTCTTTGATACAAACATTAACTACTACTTTGAAAAACATGATGAAACTAACTAAATTACTACCTATTGCAGCCATCCTTTTCGCCACTCAAACGTTAGCTAACCCGTACATCGGTGCTAGCTATTTATATTCCGATTATCAAGTCAAAAGTGACTCGCTTGACCTAAGCGACACGAACAGCGGATACAACCTATACGCGGGTTACGCGTTTAATTCTCTGCTTTCTATTGAAGGTGGATACGCTGATTTCGTCGATACTCACAAAGATTTCGAGCACGTTTACTCAAACGCTTGGCTAGCGAGTGCGAAAGTTTCACTACCAATCACTATCTTCGACCTATATGGCCGAGTGGGTGTGGGTCACTTCCAAAACAATGTTAAAGATACCAACGACCTATACTATGGTGTGGGTGCTGGCGTTAAAATTGGCCCTGCGCGAGTGGCCCTAGAGTACACTCAATATGAAGCAAAAGTCGTTGAAAACAGCTACGCCCTAAGCGCAGAATTCCACTTCTAAAGCGTCTTCAAAAACGAAAAAGGCCGCAGGTAAATGTTTACCTGCGGCCTTTTGTTTTAGAATCTAAATCTAAAAATCGAACTGAACGTAAATAGTGTTGTAGTTACTGCCACCTTTGATACGGCCGTACTGAGAGGCTTTCTCGAAAATCGCACTACGGTGGTGTAACGAGTAACCCACCCACATGTTGTTAAGATCGTTTTGATTGAACAAATCACCTACATTCACATCGAATGAGAAGTCTAAGTAATTAAGCAGGTTGCTTGGTACTTTATTCTTCTCTTCCATCTCAGTGGCTTCAATATAGGTGACTTTATCGATGTAAGATAAACCTTCTGCTACACCAAAGCGCCACTTAGTTGGCCAGTTAAAGGTGTAGTAAGCCTTAATCGCAGCCACGTATTCGGTACTTGACGATTGAACATCAGACGACCAGTGGTGTACGACACCCGGAGTTAAGTAGATATCAATTGGCCAACCAAACAGTTCATCCGTTAGGGGATGACCATAGAAGAATGACGTCAATTGGTTATTAAATTCGTCTTTCTCTGAGTTGAGCTTAAAGATGTCACCAATATTGGATGGTGTCGCCCAACCATGGGCAATTCGAATGTAACGAGGGTTCGACAACTCAGATTTAGGCGCTTTGGCTTTGTCGTTGAAGAAACCGAAGCCCAGGTATAACTCGCCTTGGTAGCGCTCTTTAACACCTTCATAATCGTAGGCATTATCATCCAATCGTGTCACATTCGCCGAGCCAAGTAAGTAAAGGTTAGAGAATACGTGATAACGAGCTCCTAAACCGACTGTCGCATCGAAACCTGCACCGATTCGATCGTTGGTGTACTGCTCGAACGCGTAATAAGTGCTGTTAAAGTCAGAGCTCTTATAGCGTAAGTTGGCGTGTGGACTCAGTTCCCAATCACCAAACTCATAATTTGCTTCAATTCTAGCGTTACTGTGCCAATCGAAGTTGCTGTCAGACATGAACTCTAAGTCTGCCTGCCAGGTTTCATCAATATGGTAGCGAAGACGCATACCGATGTCCGCCGTATCACCTTCATACTCATTTTGAATAGACGCAGGTATATCGACAAAGCGCATACGCGTAAGGACGCTTAGCTCATAAGGAGAGCCTTTTTCTTTGTACAGAAAACCACCACCTTCAATCCCGTCTAGGAAGAAGTAATCGTTCTCGAAAAACATCATCGGGATGAAAGTCGTAACTGAATCGTCACCAATTTCGTTTTCAAAAGGAATGCTCGCCGTCCGAGATACGGCTGCTAGCCCCCATTTTTGCTCAGACACTTTCTTCGTTGTGACGGTCTGCTCTACTTCTTTCACAGGTTCACTTTCTTGCGCGGAGGAAAACGCCGGATAGGAAACCGTCGCCGTACATGCGATACCTGCTAACCAAACTGCTTTGTTCATCATTCTGTTAATTCTCTTTGTTCCTACTTGATATCGCTGTTATTTTCGATTACCAGTAAGGATTTCTTATGTTTAAAGGTATTTCGCCGTTACAATAAGAATATATGATCGCTTAAGTATACAAATTGTGAAAGTATCTGATTTAAAAAAAATTCTAAACTCACTCCCTGATGATAGCGATATTGATGTCGTAATGGGAGAAGAATGGTTGCCTGAACGCCTAACAAATGCGCGTTTAGATGGTGAGTATTTGTTTCTAGAATTTGATAATGCGCCAGAGGAAACTCAAGGTGATGAAGAAGGCCGTGGATTTGTCGAGCACGAAATCGAGATGATTCGTCACCGCTTTGAGCAAATCCTAGATGATGCCACAGATACAAAAACTAAAGCCGATGCTATGCTGGCGCTGTTCTTGATGGGCCACGAATGTTCAAGCTCAGATATTATTGAAGTGCTTGAAGACCCAGAAGTACCAGACGAGCCATCACAACCAGATGATAGATAGCCCCATGCCTTAACGGCACTGTTGTAGAGGAAAGTTGAGTTGTCTAATGAACTACCGCTCATTTTGGCGGGCCCCCTGTTAAGAAAAACTACTCCAAACAAGATTGTATTTTGGCTAACCACCAGCAAGCCGCTACAGGGTGAGTTTCACTTATACGACGACACCAACTCAATGCCTATCTACCAAGCACCGCTCGCCAAGTGCCAACAAATAAAAGTGGGTGAACATGCTTATGTCGTCCTTGCTCAATTCAAAAGTGAGTTCCCGCAAGACCAAGCACTAAGCTATGACTTCGTAACGCCCCACGGCGGTTTGTCTGAATTAGTGCCTGATTTAACCTACCAAGACGAACAACGCCCAACATTTAAAATCTCGACCAAAGCCGATTACATTCTTCACGGCTCATGTCGAAATCCACACCACTTTAGCGAAGATGCGCTAGTCACAGCAGACAGAAAAGTCGAGGCACAGAGTATATTAGAAAGACCCGACTTATTGATGATGAGCGGTGACCAAATCTACGCCGATCACGTTGCTGGCCCCACGCTAGACGCCATTGAGCAAGCTATTGAGCTATTGGGAATGCCTAACGAAGTTCTTCCTAATGCGCCTGTTCCAGATAGCGCTTCGCTGTATGCTCACCCTGATTGTTATTTTGGTCGAGATAAGATTCTTCCACACGATGCAAGCAATGAGTCCCTGCTTGGAAAGTGGCTACCGAGTCGTCGAAGACCAATCTTCAGCTCTCGCGAAAGTGAAAATCACCTAATAAGTTTCGCCGAGTTTTTTGTCATGTACTTGCTGGTGTGGTCACCCACTTTATGGCGCTACATTGATGCTAAACGCATTCCAAATCAAAGCTATCAAATTGCGGGGACCACTCTTCCATTAAAATGGCAGCAGCAATGGCAAAAAGAAGCACCTATCATTGATAACTTTGTTCAAGGCTTGGGCAATGTGCAACGTTTGATGGCTCATGTTCCCACCTACATGGTGTTTGATGATCACGATGTCACCGACGATTGGAACCTCACCATCGGTTGGGAAAAAGCCGCATATGGGAACCCTTTTGCTCACCGCATTATTGGTAATGGCTTGATGTCTTACTGGCTTTGCCAAGGTTGGGGTAATGAACCAGACAACTTTAACCAAGAGTTTTTGGACTTAGCATACAACTCGATTACGACGCTCGAACCCAAAGCTCAAGATGATTTTGTGCAACACTTGTACAAGTTCGAACAATGGCACTATACCATTCATACTTCACCGAAAGTCGTTGTGTTAGATACTCGAACCCGTAGATGGCGATCTGAGTCAAAGATGAACAAACCGTCTGGTTTAATGGACTGGGAAGCGTTGATTGAATTCCAGCAAGAACTGATGCATCAAGATAAAGTGATTGTGGTGTCAGCAGCCCCAATGTTTGGGGTCAAGTTTATCGAAGCATTGCAAAGAGGCATGACTTGGGCAGGGCAACCGCTATTGATTGACGCTGAAAACTGGATGGCGCACCCCGGCAGCGCTAACACCTTGTTGAGCATTTTTACGCATACAAAAACGCCAACAAACTTCGTCATCTTGTCGGGAGACGTCCATTACTCTTTCGCCTATGACATAAAACTTCGTTTTAGACGCAACAGCCCAAATATCTACCAAATTACCTGTAGCGGCTTCAAAAACCAGTTCCCCGAGCCACTTATTAGTATCTGCGATATCCTGGATCGCATGCTCTACTCTCCCCGTTCGTTCTTAAACCTATTTACCAAGCGTAAGCGTTTAAGAATCACCAAGCGCGAGCCTGAATTTGCAGGCGCTAAACGTTTAGTGAACCAAAGTGCAATCGGAGAACTGAAACTCGACGATCATGGTAAACCAAGTGAGATTTCTATCTTAACCGCGTCAGGAAAAGTCATTGGTTTCTTACCGACAGACAGCGACTAGAAACCGTCCTTATTAATGTTTTACATAATATTGACTTGTTATTTTGCGGGAGCACCACTAAATAAGAACTATAGCCCCACGCATTAGGTAGCAAATTATGTTCAACGCCATTACATCTTTGTTCAAGCAGTTGCTTGACGGACAAGACCTAGGAAAACACCCAACCAGTAATCCAAATTTGGCGATTGCTTCCCTGCTGTGCGAGGTCGCCGGTGCAGATCACCAAATCGGGGATGCAGAGAAAACCGCCAAAAAAGATCTATTAGTTCGCTTATTAGGTATTTCAGAGCAAGAATCAAAGGCGCTTTTAAGTAACGCGGAAGAGAAAGTAAAAGAATCCGCGTCTCTCTACGACTTTACGTCTCAACTGAGGGAGCTTTCGCAAGAAACGCGTTTTGAACTTATCAAAGCCATGTGGGAAGTTGCACATGCAGACGGAGACATAGACCCTCTAGAGGATGCCGTCATTCGTAAAGCCGCAGAATTGCTTTATGTCGACCACAGTGAGTTCATTAGAGCGAAGTTGTCGGTGACAGGAGAGTAAGTTGAGGCGAGGCCATCAACGACACTAAACAAATAAGGGTACGCATTGCGTACCCTTATTTATTGCATTATTTACAGCCCAGTTCGTTTTATCCAACCATGTCAGATATCACGCTGTTCATTTAGCGCCCTATAGCATTGTCAGCGCCAACTTTGCTAAGTTGTAGGCGTCCACATAACCAGAGTGCTGACGACCTTCCCATTCAATGCCCTTTTCTTCTTGCGCAGCTCGATGTCCGATACGCTTATCTTTCAGGCGATTTTGAATGCGATACAACGTTGCTAGGTTAAGAAACTCTTTGAAAGGTGCATCAATGCCTTTCTCTTGGCATTCGTTGAGCAAAATCAGGTCATCTCTGCCCCACGATGCAAAAATCTTATTCGCGCCACCAAAGTTCTTCACTATCGATTGAATGACTGACGCCAGCGGGCGGCCTTGTTTCTCTACCTTACGAGGCGTAATACCAGTGAGCTCCGCACAAAATAGAGACACTTCGTCGTGCTCCGGCTTAACGTAGTATTGAGCACGTTTAACGATTTCACCAGACGCTAAATCAATTTCAGCCAGTCCTACTTCAATAATCTCACCCGTAGTGCCAACGCCATCGACGTTCCAACAACACATTTCCAGATCGAAGCAAACTACTCGGTTATAATTCATTTCTTGCCTTTGTTACCCGCTAAATATTGAGTGAACCCGTTGAAAGCGCCAGATTCTACCTCAGTTAAGCACAAAACTCGACTGACGTTTCAGGCTAAATCCACCGATTTTCCGTAAGGTTCAGGAAATACTCTCCATTCGTCACGAATGCTGACTAAAAAGCCGCCACTCAAACTGTTGAACACCCGTGAATACTCGTTTTCTACGAGCCTTATCCCTTGAATGTGGTACTATTCGCCCCAATTTAACGAACAAGAATGGCGCGTTCCTGTGTAAGGGAAATCTCACTTGCGCCACAAACAATCTATTCTTTTTGAATATTACGACCTAAAGAGAATTCGATATGAACTTCGATTTACAAATGATCCCTCAAACATTCGATATGCTGCATGCTGGTTTAACCGCGTCTAGCGTGTTACTTCTGCTCATTGCTGTGTCTCGAAAATCCAAAGTGATTGAAAAAGTGGTTGAGAAGCCAGTAGAGAAAATTGTTGAAGTAGAAAAACCCGTTGAGAAGATCGTCGAAGTAGAGAAAGTCGTCGAAGTAGAAAAAGTCATCGAGAAAGTGGTTGAAGTAGAATCTAAGCTTGCGACTGCATCGACTGACTCAGCCATGCAGCTTCTGTCTATCATGCAGCAAGAAGCTCGCCTGATTGACTTCCTGAAAGAAGACCTAACGTCATTCTCAGACGAAGAAGTCGGCGCAGCGGCTCGCGTTATTCACACTGGTGGCCAAAAAGTATTGGCAGACTACGTTTCGTTAGAGCACGTTCGTAGCGAAGACGAAGAAACACGTATTACCGTCGAAGAAGGCTTCAACCCACAAGAAGTTCGCCTAACGGGGAATGTCACGGGTAACGCTCCATTCAACGGTACTTTGGTTCACAAAGGCTGGAAAGCAAGTTCAATGAACCTGCCAAAACTTGCAGAGAACTACGACGCATCAATCATTGCACCAGCAGAGGTTGAGCTGTAATGGAAAACCACAACACCGCCAATCACGAGTCTCAATCACCAAAATTCAGTGTTGGTATCGACTTAGGAACCACTCACTGTGTGCTGTCTTACGTAGATGCCACCAGTGAAGATGCCCGAGTAGAAGTGATGGCAATCCCGCAGCTAACAGCTCCGGGTACGGTAGAAACTCGTAACCAACTGGGTTCATTCTTGTATCAACCACATGAGCACGAAATGAATCCAGCATCGCGCGTGCTACCTTGGTCCTCTGAGCCAACGGCTCTTGTGGGTTCGATTGCTCGTAACCTTGGTGCGAAAACGCCAATTCGCCTGATTGCCAGTGCAAAGTCTTGGTTGTGCCATGGTGGCGTCAATCGTCGCGATGCCTTTCTACCTGCTGGTAGCCCTGAAGAGGTGGAAAAAGTATCTCCACTTCGCGCGACCGAATTGTATTTAGAGCACTTAAAGCAAGCATGGGATCACGCAAACCCGTCAACGCCTCTATCAGAGCAAGATGTGACAATCACAGTGCCAGCCTCTTTCGATCCTGCAGCGCGAGATTTAACCGCTGAAGCGGCTCGAAATGTCGGCTTTGCGCACCTAACTCTGCTAGAAGAACCACAAGCCGCTCTTTACAACTGGATTGATAACAGCAACGACAAGTGGCGCGATGAAGTCGCTGTTGGTGATATTGTTCTCGTGGTCGATATTGGTGGTGGTACAACTGACCTTTCTCTTGTAGAAGTAACTGAAGATGAAGGTAACCTAACCCTCAATCGTATTGCGGTCGGCGAACACATCTTGCTGGGCGGCGACAATATGGATCTTGCCCTAGCTTACCGCTTGAAAATGAAACTCGCGCAAGAAGGTAAAGAACTTCAGCCATGGCAAGTTCAGGCGATGACTCACGCTTGTCGTGATGCTAAAGAAGCACTTCTGAACGATAGCGAACTTCAGTCTGTGCCGATTGTAGTTCCAAGCCGAGGTTCTAAACTACTTGGTGCAACTCTAAAGACTGAGCTGACTCAACAAGAGGTTCAGCAAACGTTGGTAGACGGTTTCTTCCCGAAAGTTGCCGTATCTGAACATCCAGTTCAACGTAATCGTGGGGCACTGACTCAAATGGGCCTACCTTACGCTCAAGATGCAGGCATCACTCGCCACATCGCAGCTTTCTTGACCAAGCAAGCCAATGCACTTTCAAGCACTTCATCAGCTCTCAACGAACCAGAGCAAGGCTTCAACCCGTTTGCCAACATGCCGGGGATGGGCGGAGAAACGGCGAGTGCCGATTTCATCAAACCTACTGCTATTTTATTTAACGGCGGCGTACTGAAATCTACCCTGCTCGCGAACCGCTTAGAAGAAACCATCAACGAGTGGCTGATTGATGCCGACAACGAAATGGCACAACGTCTAACTGGGGTTGATCTTGACCTTGCCGTTGCAAGTGGCGCCTCCTACTACGGCGCAGTTCGCCGTGGACAGGGCGTACGAATTCGTGGCGGTATCGCCTCTAGCTACTACGTTGGGATTGAAAGTGCTATGCCGGCAATCCCAGGCATGGCGCCACCGATGGAAGCGCTATGTGTTGCACCATTTGGAATGGAAGAAGGATCGAGTGTTGATGTTCCTAGCCAAGAGTTTGGCCTAATCATTGGTCAACCGGTAAACTTCCAATTCTTTGGCTCTACCGTTCGCCGAGAAGATCTTGCTGGTACTCACCTAGATCATTGGGCACCAGAAGAACTTGAAGAACTACCAGAAATTCAAGTGACCCTGCCCGTTTCTGAAGGCCGACGTGAAGGCGAAGTCGTTCCAGTTACTTTAGCGTCACGAGTAACAGAGTTAGGGACTCTTTACTTGGAAGCGATTGCCTCAGACAACGGTCAAAAATGGCATGTTGAGTTTGATGTGCGAGAAGACGCAAACTCTAGCTCAGAGCAAGTACAGTAATTTAAATACGGAAAATCCTGCGGCACCTATCGGTGCCGTTTTTCCATGATAAATAAGGTTTTGTTATATGGCATCTCCTCGTTTTTTAGTCGGTATAGATTTAGGTACAACCAATACGGTTGTCGCATTCTGTGAAATCACCGATCAACTGCAACAGTCACCTGTTTCACTATTTGAAATCGATCAATTAATCGGCCCCGGTGAAGTGGTTCGCAAACCTTTGCTACCTTCATTCCGTTATCACCCAGCACAAGGGCAAATATCCCCTTCTGACCTCACGCTACCGTGGGACGACAAACCTGTTACTGGTGATATCGAACACGTTATCGTCGGTGAATGGGCACGTGAACTGGGTGCTAAAGTTGAAGGTCGGCAAGTCTCCAGTGCTAAGAGTTGGCTGTCTCACCAAGCCGTAGACCGAAGTTCCGAGATTCTTCCATGGGCAGGCGCAACGGATGTCGAGAAAGTCTCCCCTGTTATCGCCAGTGCCAGTTACTTAAATCATATTCGTCTCGCTTGGAATTATCGTAACCCTAGCAACAAGCTAGAAAACCAAGATGTAGTGGTCACCGTTCCGGCGTCCTTCGACGAAACCGCACGTAAACTCACTTTAGAGGCCGCGCAGCTCGCTGGGTTGAGCAAAATAGTTCTGCTCGAAGAGCCACAAGCGGTCTGTTACGACTGGTATGCACGCCACCAACAAACCGCCGCCGATGAACTCAAAGAACTGCCGCTCATTTTGGTCTGCGATGTCGGCGGTGGTACTACGGACTTGAGTTTGATCGAGGCCAAGTACCAGCAAGAAGAACTATCACTCGATCGTATTGGTGTTGGTGAACACTTAATGCTTGGTGGTGACAACCTCGATTTGGCACTGGCTCATTTGGCTGAGCAGCGCTTTAGTCAAAGCAAAAAGCTTAATGCTGCCAGCTTAACCAAACTGATTCAACAGACTCGTAAAGCAAAGGAAAACTTGCTTTCGGCCAATGCCCCCGATGAAGTAAAAATCACCATGCTGGGTAGTGGCTCGAAATTACTTGGCGGAACAAAAAGCATTGGGTTAACCAAACAAGAAGTGCATCAAATTGCGCTAGATGGTTTTTTCCCGACTACCGAGTTTAGCCAAACTCCAGATAAAAGGCGCAGTGCGGTTGTTGAGTTTGGTTTGCCTTATGTCGCCGACCCAGCAGTAAGTAAGCACGTAGCTGAGTTCCTGAGTCAACACCAGCAAGTGTCCTACTCTGCGCTTGGCCAAGGAGACACCAGCAAACCAGCAATTCCTGTCGGCCTGCTACTCAACGGCGGTGTGTTCAACAGTGAACTCGTGACAGAGCGAGTCACTCAGTTGCTAGAGAAATGGCGCGGCGAGCCGGTGACAGTGCTAGATAACCCACACCCTGATTGGTCGGTGGCGTTAGGTGCCGTCGCATTTGGCAAAGCTCGACGCGGAGCGCAGTTGAAGATTGGTGGCGGCGCAGCCCGCTCATACTTCCTACATCTCCAAGAAAAAAACAAGATGGGCAAGGCGTTGTGCCTACTATCAAAAGGGACAGAAGAAGGCCAAGAGATCCGTTTGAGTGGTCGACGCTTTTCCCTAACCTTGGGAGAGCCCGTTCGCTTTAATCTTCTGACAACCACACACGATGCGCTCTCCAATAACACTGCGGTACAAAACGGCGTTATGGTGGATGTTGACCCAGACTTATTCGCACCGCTTCCTCCTTATATTTCAACCCTAGAAGGAGAAGGTGTCGAGCTTCAAGCCAACCAAAAAGAGCGTGTTGAAGTTCAGCTTGCATGCCAACTGACAGAAGTCGGCACGCTCAAAATGGAGTGTGTACATGTCGACGATGACAGCAAACGCTGGGCCTTGGAGTTCGAAGTACGAAACCAGAAATCAGAAGAGAACGAACAAGAAAGCCTTCATCCTCGTTTGCCTGAGTGTAAGGAACTGATTGCGCGTATCTACAGTGGCAACAAAAAAAGCGCAGATTCAAAAGAGATTAAAACGCTCACCAAAGAGCTAGAGAAGAAGCTCGGTAAGCGTGATGAGTGGGACTTTACAACCCTGCGTCAGCTTTTTGATACCTTCGCATTGGGCCGTAAACGTCGACGCCGCTCTGAAGCACACGAGAAAAACTGGTTACGCCTTGCAGGCTTCTCACTTCGTCCAGGGTTTGGTGATGCCACCGACTCGTGGCGCATTGAGCAAGTATGGGGGCTGTACCAGCAAGGTATTCAATTTAAGAACCACCAAGGATGGACTGACTGGTGGGTCTTCTGGCGCCGTATTGCAGGTGGGCTGAGCCAAGAGCAGCAAGAAACCATCCTTGCCGACATTGCTAAATACTTGCACCCAGGGGCAATGAAAAACCCGCAATCAGCTAAAGTAGCTCAGGACATGGGCTATGAATCTATGGTTCGGCTCGCCGCCTCCCTTGAGCATTTGGAAGTAGAAGATAAAGTACTGCTCTCTACTTGGTGCTTAAGCAAAGCCATCAACCACAATCAATTTGAGCAAGCACATTGGTGGGCACTAGGCAGACTTGCGTCGCGCACCCCTCTCTATGGAAGCCAACACAGTGTTATTCCAAGGGAACAGGCAGAGCAGTGGTTGCCTAAGTTGTTGGAACAAAATTGGCAAAAAGAACCGATGATCGCATTTGCTGCCGTCATGATTTGCCGCCGCACAGGCGATCGTCTGTTTGATATCTCCGATGATTACCGTCAACAGGTGCTTGATAAGCTCAAGCAGAGCAAAGTTCCTGATGCATGGGTTGATCTTGTCGAGCAAGTCAAAGAGCTGTCTGCGAATGAATCAAAACGCATCTTTGGCGATGCGCTGCCAAGCGGTTTGTCGTTGCTCAATAACACTTAATACAATGAATAAGCCCCGATATTTTCGGGGCTTATTAGTTTTCAGCCCTTATAAGTTTCACGCCTAATTACCGATTATTTTCAACAACTTAAAGCATTCATACTCTAAATAAAACAAAGGTATTAAACGGCCGTATTGGGCTCAAGTTCACACAAAGTGTAAACAAAGATTAATAACCCGTTTTCTCGCTGTTCCAGATCGAAATCCTTGACTAAAGTTTAATCACCAAGTTAATCCCGACTTGGAGAAACGTTAGCAAATCTGGAGGTAATGATGGAAAAGTACTGCCCAAACTGCCACACGGAACTGGTAGATAGAGCCAATGTTCATATTTGTCCACGACACGCCATTGGTGATTGCACTTACGATGCCTATCAACTCTATCTAGATACACTCGCTGACCACCCATACCCAGAGGAGAACAAATCGCTAGAACCAATGTCTTGATCGGCGAATCAGGCCTAGGTTAACTAGACAACTCCCTGCAAAGTAAAGTCCTAGTGACAAATCCCTTCAAGGAAGATACAACAAACTATAATAACAACATTCAGTTAGGCTAGATGAGGAAGTCGAAGGAACAGGCTTCTTCTCTAGTATTTCATACCCGTTTATACCCCATAAGACGTAATTACCGCGGCGATGAAGTCGCCAGAGGATCTTTGCCCCATGAGATACATCAAACGCTTAAGTGCCCTAACCCTTTCGATATGTGCGTCTTTTAACGCTTTTGCTTGGCAAGCCGAAAAGGTTTCAAGTGGCCTTATTATCCCCTGGGGGCTTGCTTATGTTGACCAAAATACCATGTTGGTCACGGAGCGGAATGGCGTGATTAAACAGCTTAATATCGCCAGTGGAGAGCACACACCGATTCTTCAGGTCAGTGATGTTTGGGCAAAGGGACAAGGTGGTTTACTCGATGTTGCACTTTCCCCCTTCGATGAAAATACCGTTTATTTTACTTACAGTAAGGATATTGATGGCGATGCTGCCACAACGCTCGCGACGGCCCAGTACAAAAACGGAACACTTTCAGATTGGCAGGATCTCCTCATTACTCAATCACAATCCGGTGGCGGACGGCACTTTGGTAGCCGAATCGCATTCGACGAGAAATACCTCTACTTCACTATTGGCGACAGAGGCGAGCGTGATAACGGGCAAGATCGACAAACCCACGCAGGCACAATTGTTCGACTCAACCCAGATGGCAGCACTCCGACAGACAACCCTTTTATCAAAGACAGTAACGCATTGGATGAAATATGGAGCTTTGGTCATCGAAACCCTCAAGGAATTGCTTACGACGCTAAAACCCAAAGACTTTGGTCAATTGAACATGGACCAAGAGGTGGGGATGAAATCAATCTAATTAAGAAAGGCGCCAACTACGGTTGGCCCATAACGTCTCACGGTAAAGAATACTGGGGGCCAATTAGCGTTGGAGAGGCCAAAGAAAAAGACGGGATAGAGTCCCCGGTAAAAGTATACGTTCCATCCATAGCTCCTGGCAGCCTAGTCATTTACCAAGGCGACAAGTTTCCCAGCCTAAAAGGAAAGCTGCTTTCTGGCGCACTTAAACTCACTCACATCAATGTCGTCACACTTGACGCCGATGGCAATGCCGTTGATGAGCAAAGACTACTAGAAGACCTAGGTGAACGAATTCGCGACATCGAAGTCGCTCCTGACGGCAATATTTTCTTTAGCACCGACAATGGCAATGTGTATCGACTGACTAAATAACTCAGATCAACCACTGCCTTTTTTACTCACTACGAATCACTATTCGGCCGTTTTATGACCAAAAAATATTTACTTATCACCAGCGATGATTTTGCAATCAGCCACAGTGTTAACCAAGGTATCTTGCAAGGTTTTCAGAAAGGGTTACTGCATAGTTCCAATTTCATGGCGTCTGGCCCGTGGTTACCTGAAGCCATTCGCCTGACCAAACAACATAACCTACCTATTGGGGTGCACTTAACGCTCACTTGTGAGTGGACCAACATGTCGTGTGGTCCAATAACCGCAGCGCCCTCTTTAAGTAATGAGCTAGGGTATTTTTACGCCAGTTACGAAGAACTGCTAGATACTCTCAACATCGAGGATGTAAAACGAGAGTATCGAGCGCAAATCGATAGAGTCATTAAGAGTGGCGTTCAGCCCACTCACGTTGAAACGCATATGTTGCCAGAGTTGTTGTTCAAAGGTTCAGAGGTATACCAATCTCTTGCCGACGCAGTCGATCAAGTCGCCAATGAATACGGTTTGATCTACACCTACGCGGTCGAAAATGGAAAATTGAAGTACTTTGATGACAGTTTCACTATGACCCACCTTTCTTATGAAGAGATTACAGGCAGACTCTCTCGCTACGAAGAAGGGATATACCATGTCATTTGCCACTGCGCCCTAGATAACGAAGAGCAAAATGCCCTAGCGTTACCTGAAGAGCCGGTATCACGCTGGGCAGCCCAATGTCGCCAGACTGATTTAGATATTGTCAGCTCACTGGAGTTTAAAACCTTTCTAGAACAGCACAATTTTGAGCTAATCAACATTGAACAACTTCTGGGTTTACATAACTTACCCGCTAGCAAAAATCACCAATCATAGTTCCACTTATTCGCCTGAGACACTCCACTAATCAAAGGTATTGTCTCAGGTGATTTTAGCTACAACTATCGCAGACCTTCCTAATCAAACTTTATTGTTACCATTGGTAACTTTATGATTTTTATTCATTTTACTTTGCTAACAGCAACAACAAGCTCCCTTTTTCATTTACCTTGATTCAAGAAATGAAATGCCAGACAAAGCGCTTACATACCAGCAATAAAGCTCTAAAAATCCGCCGCTATCTTTTACTCGAATCTAATAAAAGAAAAGGCAGATGGTATGAACACTATTAGCGATAAACGCGCTAGGCAGTTGTTATTGCAAGCAACGATGGGATTTAAATATCACGACATCAAAAACGTACAGGAGGCAGGCAGCATTGAAAGTTGGATTGACGAGCAAGTTCACGATGTTTTTCGAACAAGCTTAGTTAACCGCCAGAATCATATGCAAGAACAACATCACAATGAAAATTGGACTGATGTACACTTCAACATTGCATACACAGATATGTTGCTTAACCGAAATGATATTCTTCGCCACCGCATAAGCTACATACTCACCCAGTTGTTTGTCGTCAGTAACAATAACCCTGAGCTGAAGAAGAAAGACCGGCGACTGGCATTCTCTAAATACTACGATGGGTTGTCAGAGCACTGCTTCAGTAACTTCCCCACATTACTCAAGGTCATGTCGACCTCACCAGTCATGGGCCAATACCTGACCTATCTTGGAAACGATCATGTCGAAGGGATTGCTCCTGATGAGAACTTTGCCCGCGAAGTCATGCAGTTGTTTTCCATTGGGCCAAATCTGCTGCGCATGGACGGTTCAATAATTGAGGACTCAAACGACCGACCGATACCTTCATACACTCAGCAAGATATAGAACAAGCGGCAAAAGTGATGACAGGGTGGTCGCTCAATAACGATGACTGGCTCAGGCCGATGACCATGAACGAGTCGGCTCATAATACCCAATCCAAAACTATACTAGGGGATACCATTCCTGCGGGCCTGAGCGGTGAACAAGATCTGGATGCGTTTATTGGTTTGCTCTGTAAGCACCCAAATACCGCCCCTTTTGTCAGCAAATTCTTTATCCAGAAAATGGTGACGTCTAATCCAAGCCGAGAGTATGTTGCCCGAGTCGCAAAGGATTTTCATGCGAGTAACTTAGACATGGTGACCCTAATCACTTCGATTGTGACAGACGTTGAAGCGACCTATTCACGTGAGGTGACTGAGGATGGTCTAATTCGCGATCCATTGATTGTTTTGCAACATGCAATGAGAGCGCTAAATCTTAAGCTCAAACCTCAATACAAAATGCTTCCTGATGGTTTTTCTTGGAAGAACCGTAGAACACTGATGGACGGGCCTAGTGTCTTCTATCACTACCAACCTGAAGAAGCACCCAATGATGAACGATTTGACGGCTTAGCTGCACCGGAATTCAAACTGTATAACTGGGACGACATTCACCATTACTATGCACAAGTGACGGATCTCGCTGTGCGATTTGAGTCTGAAACACAACCCCATGTGTACGTTGGCTACGACGCAATCGAGACTCAGTACCGAAATGTCGATAATCCAAATAGCCTAGAGCGCCTAATTGAGCTGCTCGACCAGTACCTATTCTCTAATACGATGAGCCAGCCGATGATAAGTATCGTCAGAGATTACCTATCAACCGTAAATCGCAACAACATTAATGGCCTTAGAGCACTCATTGTTCAGCTAATCCTATCGCCAGACTTTATGACTCAGGGAGAATAACCATGACAGTATCAAGACGAACGTTTCTTAAAGGTAGCCTTTCTGGTGTCGGCGTGACTGCATTTAACCTAAGCTCACCACTCGCACACGCCCTCTCCCCCACTTGTGATACCCCAGCTCAACAAAAAGCCCTTGTTGGGATCAATCTTGGAGGCGGTAACGACGGATTTAACTGCTTTGTCCCCAAAGCAGACAAAGAATACGCGCTGTACCGAGCACTTCGTTCCAACCTAGCGTTTGAAAAAGACCAGTTACTCGATCTCAATTTTGCACACGACAGCTTAAAGCTAGCACTTTCTCCAGAACTTGAAGCAATGAAGTGGCTATTTGATGACAATAAAGCCGTACCTATTGTCAATGTTGGCCCGCGGATGCAACCAAAAGAACGCGCTCACGACATTGATAAGCTAAAGCCAATTCATCTTTACTCTCACAATCATCAAAGCGCTATCACCCAAACCTACACAGGGAATAGCATTAGTAACGAAGGCTGGGGAGGACGTTCTGCATATTTGCTCGAAACCGGCTACAACTTAAATGAGCTTGAACCCATTTTTGAGGTCGGTTCCCAATCAGTATGGACGAACAGCAAAGAGAAAACGGCTAACCGCATTGGAACATCAATGCCGCCTAAAATGTCGCTCCACAATCAAGGCCAACAATTGTTCGATGCCTTTCGTGATAAAAAGATCACCAGCCAATCTATTTTCAAGCAGTACTACTCCGAGCTATGTATTGATGCTAGAGAAAAGTTTGATGAGTTTGAAAAAATATTGGTCGATGAAGAGAATTGTCCTTACGGGTTTAACTTAGACACATCACTCGGAAAGCAGCTCCGAGTCGTACTATTGCTCCTGCTCGCTCGCGATGCTTTCCAGCATCCGGCTCAGTTTTTCTCTGTAACATTGGGAGGATTTGATACTCACAGTAATCAAACACGCGACCAAGGTGAGCTACTTCGTCTACTCGCCTCTCAGCTTTCTGTGTTCTACCGAAACTTGGACCAAGAAGGGCTTACAGACTCTGTGACCACTTTTACCTTCTCAGAGTTTGGACGCACGTTAATTCCAAATGGTTCAGGTACGGACCATGGCTGGGGCAATTGCCAGATGGTGTTAGGAGGCGACCTTAACGGTAGTCAAGTTCATGGGACTTGGCCTGACCTGTCCTCCAGTAGTGCTGACATACTCAGCCGTGGACGCGTTGTTCCTACAATGAGTGTCGATCTGTTCCATGCCACACTATTAAGCTGGGTAGGCGTGAAAAACGATGGCATCGAAGCCATGTTTCCAACCTTGGTTGGGTACGATCCCGAAGCGATACCCATTTTTAAAAGCTGTGGCCAATCCCCTGTGAACAAGTTAAATATCATTGGAGCCTCTGCCAGCGAAGAAAACCCAAATGGCATAGACAAAATTGCTCATGGTATCGATGGAGACCTAAACACCAAGTGGTCAGCAAATGGCAGAAACATTGAATACACCGTTGAACTAGAGAGCGTGTCTACAGTGACAATGCTAAAGTTTGCCCAAGCCAAAGGAGATGAGCGACGTTATTACTTAGATATCGAAGTGAGTCAGGATGGCATCAAGTTTGAGGATGCCACCAGTATTGATACAGCCGGACAGAGTGACCAAATGGTCGAGTACCCAATAGGCTCTTACCAAGCAAAATATATTCGTTTCGTATGCCAAGGAAATAGTGATACAAACGCTTCACTAGCTCAGTGGAACAACTTTAAGCATGTGGAGGTTTGGGGGCAATAGCTCCCTTTCATTTCATATGTTTAGGAGCAGAAAATGAAAAAACCCAGCCATAAGGCTGGGTTTCCAATTTGGAGCGACACACGAGGTTCGAACTCGTGACCTCAACCTTGGCAAGGTTGCGCTCTACCAACTGAGCTAGTGTCGCATTGCTACGTCAGACGTAGGCTTAATCGATGGTGCCCCGGGCCGGACTTGAACCGGCACAGCGCGAACGCCGAGGGATTTTAAATCCCTTGTGTCTACCAATTCCACCACCAGGGCACGCAATTCTTTATTGCGATGGGCAAGACACCATCTTTAGCATCGAACTTCCTATAAGGCGTTCCACACTCCAAAATTTGGAGCGACACACGAGGTTCGAACTCGTGACCTCAACCTTGGCAAGGTTGCGCTCTACCAACTGAGCTAGTGTCGCAAATGGAGGCGCGTCCCGGAGTCGAACCGAGGTCCACGGATTTGCAATCCGCTGCATAGCCACTCTGCCAACACGCCTTTGTAACTCCAAGTGATTCGCTGTTTTGTTGCGTTCCTCTTGGGTACGGGATGCATTCTACGGATTCACTCAGATGAGTCAACACTATTTTTTATTTTTTGAATCGTTTGTCTAATTTACAGTCAAAACGGCCTAAATTGATTATTTTTCTAGCAAATTTTCCCAGAATTTCCACTAGTTAACTGTATATCCCCCTACCCAGCTTACTAATTCAGTAGCTCAATTCAACGTCACTATATCGCAAGCATAAAAAAACGGGCTTTCGCCCGTTCTTTTATTGATGTTCTTCACTTAGTAAATCGTCTTTAGCTGCCATAAGGTACTGTGCCATCGACCAGTATGTCAGTGCGGTTGCTACGTATAGCGCCACATAGCCCACCCAAACCATCCAGTCATCATAACGCCAAATCAGCACCCATAGAGCAAACATTTGAGTTAGCGTCTTAACCTTACCAACCCAAGATACGGCAACACTCGCTCGTTTACCGATCTCCGCCATCCACTCACGTAGTGCTGAAATAATGATTTCTCGAGCAATCATCGTCACCGCTGGAATGGTGACCCAAATGCTATGGTAGTGCTCGGTAATAAGAATAAGCGCCGTCGCGACCAACACTTTATCGGCGACTGGGTCAATAAATGCACCAAAACGAGAGGTTTGACCGAGTTTTCGTGCCAACATGCCGTCTAGCCAATCTGTGAAACCTGCTACCCAGAAGACCATTGCCGCAGCGAAAGGAGACCAACTATAAGGGAGATAGAAGATAACGACGAAAACTGGAATCAGAAAAAGTCGTAATAAAGACAAAATGTTGGGAATATTAAAACGCATATTTATTTGCTCTTATTTATTGCGCGTTTATGGTGCGGGATTTTTGCTATTGTTTCAATGCTTGAAAGATGTTTTCTGCCAAAGAATGGCTAATCCCCGGTACTTTGGCGATTTCTTCAACGCTTGCTCGTTTCAATTCTTGCAAGCCACCCATGTATTTTAGCAATGCTTGACGACGCTTCGGCCCTACCCCTTCAATACCTTCTAAGGCACTGGTACGGCGCGTTTTACCCCGTTTAGCTCTGTGTCCCGCAATCGCATGATTATGGCTTTCATCCCGTATATGCTGGATAAGATGAAGTGCGGGAGCATCACTTGGTAAATTGAATTCTTCGCCATCGGTTGTAATCAAAGTTTCCAAACCCGGTTTACGCGTCACGCCCTTTGCGATACCAATCATCCTAGGTCGCTTTGGCCAGTCATCCCAGTGTTTTGAGATAATCTCAAATGCGCGGTTCAATTGGCCCTTACCACCATCAATGAAGATGATGTCAGGAATTTTTTCCACATCAAGTTGTTTTGAATAACGACGGTCTAACGCTTGCCCCATCGCGGCATAGTCATCGCCGCCTGTAATTCCGCTAATATTGTAACGGCGATATTCTTGCTTTACGGGCCCCTCATGATTAAACACGACACAAGAAGCGATCGTGCTTTCACCCATAGTATGGGAAATATCGAAACACTCCATTCGGGAGATGGAATCCATCGCGAGCACTTCTCTCAATTCTTTGAAGCGCTGAGAGATCGTCATCTTGTGATTAATCTTGGTGGTAATCGCAGTCAATGCGTTGGTGTTGGCAAGCTTGAGGTAACGGCCGCGAGTACCCGTAGGATTAACATGGAACGTCACCTTCCTTCCAGCCAACTCGCTTAACGCCTGCTGTAATGATGCAGACTCTTCCAATAACCCTTCATTCAGGATGATTCGAGTCGGCACGGTTCGCGCTTCGCTCTGGCTAAAATAGTACTGGCTCAAGAAGCTATAAAAGACTTCTTGCTGCGTAGTATCGTTTGGAATCTTAGGGAAGTGGCTACGGCTACCCAGAACCTTACCTTGCCGGATCATTAGAATATGAATACACGCAATCCCGTTCTCTTGCGAGAAGCCCAATACGTCCATATCATCCATGGTGTCTTCAGAGACAAACTGCTGTTCTTGTACTCGGCGAATCGCTTGTATTTGGTCGCGAAACTTAGCGGCATCTTCAAATCGAAGCGCCTGACTCGCTTGCTCCATTTTCTCAATAAGCGTTTCTAATACCTGTTTGTCTTTGCCTTGCAGGAATAAGCGAACGTAGTTCACCAATTCTGCATACTCTTCATCCGAAATGATTGAACTGACACAAGGGCCTGCGCATCGGCCGATTTGGTACATCAAACACGGACGCGTTCGGTTACTGTATACCGTGTCTTCACACTGTCTAACTGGGAAGATCTTCTGAATTAGATGTAGGCTTTCGCGTACAGCTCCCGAATCTGGATACGGTCCAAAATATTCGCCCTTGCGTTTTTTTGCCCCACGATGCATCGACAGCCTAGGATGCTTATGCCCACTTAGGAAAATGTAAGGGTAAGATTTATCGTCACGAAGGAGTACGTTGTATTTTGGTAAGTACTGTTTTATGTAGTTGTGCTCAAGAATGAGCGCTTCGGTTTCAGTGTGTGTAACAGTGACATCGATTTTATCGATATTGCTAACCAAAGCTCGCGTCTTCTCGCTGTCTACCTTCTTACGAAAGTAGCTCGACAAACGTTTCTTTAAATCTTTGGCTTTGCCTACATAAATAACAACAGCCTCGGCGTTATACATTCGATAAACGCCGGGCTGATTGGTAACAGTTTTTAGAAAGGTAACCGAGTCAAATGGGGTGGTCACTATAGGGTCTCGGTGTCTAACATTCCATGTCGGATAGCCAGATGGGTAAGTTCCACATCTCCGCTAATATCGAGTTTGCTGAACAAACGGTAACGATAGCTGTTCACCGTCTTTGGGCTTAGGTTTAGCTGCTCTGAAATATCGGTAACTTTCTGCCCTTTAGTGATCATCATCATTATCTGAAGTTCACGTTCGGACAAGTCTGCGAATGGGTTTTCTGAAGCCGGTGAAAACTGGCTTAGGGCCATTTGCTGTGCAATTTCAGGAGAGATATAACGCTGACCGCTATTCACTACTCGAATTGCATTAACCATTTCATCAGGGCCAGCACCTTTGGTTAGGTACCCAGCTGCGCCTGCTTGCATCACTTTAGTTGGAAACGGATTCTCCGTATGAACAGTTAAAACGATGATTTTCACATCTGGATTAAAACGCAAGATCTTCTTAGTGGCCTCTAGGCCACCAATACCTGGCATATTCATATCCATTAAAATGACATCAACATGATTGTTGCGACACCATTTTACTGCATCTTCACCGCTTTCAGCTTCCCCTGCTACGTTCATTCCACGGACGTCTTCAATAATACGTCGTATCCCTGTGCGAACCAGCTCGTGATCATCTACAAGGAAAACATTTATCAAACTTGTATCTCCACACTTTTTAATTGGCTCTGCACCCACTTCAGGAAGTGGATAGCAGCATTGCTGCCTAGTTTAACTCATTTTTGAAAATTTGCTTACACTGAATATGTGCCTAAACGTTAACTTTAGCAAGCACTAATTGTTCTCACGTGATCAGAATCATCAATAGATCACTAAATCAATCACTTATCAACGATAAGGTTAAGAAGTCTAAAGTGACATTGATAAAATTATAGGCAGTTTTAGATGATCTAATATCCTTTGTTCACTGGCCAAATCCTAATCAAACAACCAAGAATTTCTTCTATATCTAGGATTTGCTATCATTTCCGACCTTACCGTCATAACGGCAATCAATTAACCGAGATATCGACTTGAACATCCAGCAAGGCTTCGTACTCACCCGCCAATCTCGCGATTTTTCCGGCCAAACGCAGATCGATCTATGGGTGACCACTGCAACTGGCCCAATGCAGTTAATCATTGAAGCAGAAAAGCCAGTTTTTTTCGTTCGAACCGCTGATGCCAAAGATGTTCTTGCTCTGATTGAACAGAACGCTTTAAAAGCGGAGTTAAAGCCTGTCCCGCTATCCAGCTTTGACCAAGAGCCTCTAATGGCTTGCTATACCGCTACGATTCGTGAATCTCAAACCATAGCCGCCTTACTCACCAACCACGATATTCTCACTTTAGAGTCCGATGTTAGGCTTGCCGACCGGTTTCTGATGGAGCGGTATATTAAAGGCAGTATTGAGTTCAGCGGCAATCCCCAAACTCATAAAGGTCACAGTAAGGTTCGCTCTGTAAAGTGCCGTAAAGGCAACTATATCCCACAGTTGCAAATGGTTTCCCTAGATATCGAATGCTCAGAGAAAGGGATTCTGTATTCCATCGGACTTGATAGCCCTGTGGACAGCCGAGTAATTATGATCGGTGAGCCAGAAGAGTCTGAAACTCCTATTCAGTGGGTCAAGGACGAGCATGCCTTACTGGTTGCAATGATTGACTGGTTTCAGCGCTTCGACCCTGATGTGGTGATCGGTTGGAGTGTCATCGATTTTGATTTTCGACTTCTGCACAAGCGCGCAGAATGGCACAAGCTAAAGCTAAATATAGGGCGTGGCGGTCAGGCGAGCTTCTTCCGAAATTCGAGTCAAAGTCAGCAAGGGTTTATTACTATCCCTGGCCGCGTGGTTCTAGACGGTATAGATACACTCAAAACTGCGACCTACAATTTCCGTTCTTGGTCTTTAGAATCAGTATCGCAAGAGTTACTTGGGGAAGGAAAAGACATTCATAATGTTCATGACAGAATGGACGAAATCAATCGAATGTTCCGCAGTGATAAGCCTTCATTGGCCAAATATAATCTTCAAGATTGCGTACTGGTCAATAAGATCTTTGAACACACTCACCTACTCGACTTTGCGATAGAACGATCAAGGCTAACTGGATTAGAACTCGATCGAGTTGGGGGCTCCGTCGCCGCTTTCACCAACTTGTACCTGCCTCAGATTCACCGAGCGGGATATGCTGCTCCTAACTTACATTCTGAAAACTGGATTGCTAGTCCGGGTGGCTATGTCATGGACTCGATTCCAGATCTATACGATTCAGTATTAGTGTTGGATTTCAAAAGCCTCTACCCTTCTATTATTCGTTCTTTTTTGATTGACCCAATGGGCCTCATTGAAGGGCTAAAGCTCGAAGTAGGTAAAGAGCCTAGCCAAGCCGTGCAAGGATTCCGAGGTGGACAATTCCACCGTTCTAAACATTTCCTGCCACATATGATCGAAGAACTCTGGGCCGCTCGAGACGTCGCAAAGAAGAACAATGAAAAAGCATTTTCTCAGGCCATTAAAATCATCATGAATTCATTTTATGGCGTGCTTGGTTCGTCTGGCTGTCGCTTTTTCGACACTCGCCTCGCTTCTAGCATCACTATGCGTGGCCACGAAATCATGAAGCAAACCAAAAAGCTCATTGAGGCTAAAGGTTACCAAGTGATTTATGGTGATACCGATTCTACATTTGTGTCGCTAAATGGGCGCTATCCTCAGGAGCAAGCTGACAAAATTGGCAACGAGTTAGTCGAACACATTAATCAGTGGTGGAGCCAACACCTACAAGACGAATACAAGCTAACCTCGATTCTAGAGCTCGAGTATGAGACCCATTACCACAAATTCTTAATGCCAACTATTCGTGGTTCAGAAACCGGTTCCAAGAAACGTTATGCGGGTCTTATCGGTACAGGCGACCAAGAACGTATCGTATTTAAAGGCCTAGAAAGCGTTCGCACCGACTGGACACCGCTTTCTCAACGATTTCAACAACATCTATACCACTTGGTATTTCACGATCAACCTGTCGAGCAGTACGTAAGAGAATTTGTAGAAGATACATTGGCAGGCAAATTTGATAACGAACTGAGTTACCAAAAGCGGCTACGTCGAAAGCTGCACGAATATCAGAAAAACATTCCACCCCAGGTTCGAGCGGCAAGAATGGCCGATGAAATTAATGCGCAGCTAGGTAGGCCGCTGCAGTACCAAAATCGCGGGCGGGTTGAGTATCTTATTACAGTAAATGGCCCAGAACCCAAAGAGTATTTGAAAAGCGCAATCGACTACCAGCATTACATAGATAAGCAGTTAAAGCCGATTGCAGATGCGATCCTGCCTTTTATCGGCTTAGACTTTGCTCGCCTGAGTGAGCCTCAACTAGGGCTGTTTTAACACCTGTAATACTTTTGGCCTCTGTTAACCAATGCGAAACTCGGTCTTTTTATATTGTTCAACTAACCAGTCACCGAAGCTATCTAATATCCCAACGACTGAGCGCTTAGGTATCGCCCGATTGGTTAGTAAAATACCTAGGCGATCGACTTCGACCTGTTTTTCTGGATAGAACTTTAGAAACTGCTGGCCGCATTCTATTGGTGAATCAAACCATCGCTTGTCTTTATGCATCACCAAAGAGTAACTGGCTCGAAGCAGCTTTTTCGCAATAATTTTTTGCGCTTTGATCTGCTCTTCCGGCTTAGCACTGCGAGCAATGCGATTGCGATACACCGCTACCCAATCTTCAGTATCCATATTCCAGTGCTTGGCTATTTCCCAGCTTGGTTCATATTCACCAAAACACTCCGACAGATCCTCACCGTAAATACACACTGAACAATGCTTAAGCATAAAGCCCCATGAGAACAAACTGTCTAAACTAGCCACATCACTGACCAGTGCGGTTTTAATAGAAATCTCGGTAATGAACGGAAAGCTCTGTTGAAAACGCCACTTTATGGTGTTGAGTAAAGTCGTACGTGTATCAGAGAAAGAACGATGAGTGACGACCACAACATCAAGATTCGATTCGCCTAACTTCGCTTGTTTCCGCGCGACACTGCCATACAAGTAAACACTATGTAGGTTAGAACCAAGTCCGCCTTTCAAGAACTTCAATAGATCATCGATTGCAGGTTGATACTCAGGTTGAAAAGGTTGCGAGGGGTCAATCACAGGTAAGGTCATGCGAAATTGGTCTGTTTTCAGCGAATTGGAACATTCTTTAATGTTCGCTCAGACAAGAGTATCAATCAAGATATTCCTTCTTTCCTTCTCCTTGCTATAATGCGTCGAAACCAAACATAAAGGATAAATTTCCATGCCAAAGGCAAGTGAACTTAAAAAAGGCTTTGCGATTGAGTCAAATGGCAAAACGCTTCTTATCAAAGACATCGAAGTAACGACTCCAGGTGGCCGTGGCGGTGCAAAAATCTACAAACTACGCTGTACTGACCTAAATACGGGTGCACGTGTAGACGAACGTTACAAGTCAGATGACGTACTTGGTACGGTAGAAATGAACAAGCGTGCTGCTTCATTTTCTTACGTAGATGGCGATGAGTACATCTTCATGGATAACGAAGACTACTCTCAGTTCACATTCAAACAAGCAGATATCGAAGACGAGCTGCAATTTATCACCGAAGAAATCAAAGGCCTACACGTAGTATTGGTTGATGGTACTGCCGTAGCGCTAGAACTCCCAGCAGCGGTTGAGCTTGTCATTGAAGAAACCGATCCTTCGATTAAAGGCGCTTCAGCTTCTGCTCGCACTAAACCTGCTCGCCTTTCAACTGGCTTAACTGTTCAAGTACCTGAGTACATTGCTACCGGTGATCGCGTAGTTGTAAACACAGCTGAACGTAAATACATGAACCGAGCTTAATCTATGTCTGATACCAACCTAATCTCTTACGACGACGCCATTGATGCCGCATACGACATCTTTCTTGAGATGGCACCAGATAACTTAGAGCCTGCCGATGTGATTTTGTTCACGGCACAATTTGAAGATCGCGGTGCAGCAGAATTAGTGGAAACTGGCGATGACTGGGTGGGTCACGTAGGGTTTGAGATCGATAAAGAAGTCTATGCGGAAGTACGTATTGGCTTAGTGAACGAAGAAGATGACGTTCTTGATGACGTGTTCGCTCGCATGCTGATTAGCCGCGACCCAGATCATAAGTTCTGTCATATGCTTTGGAAGCGTGATTAAAACCCATCTTTACTAATACGACTAACGCCAGCTTATTTAGCTGGCGTTTTGTTTATCTGACGAGCTTAATCGACTAATCGATAACTCACGACATACAACTGCTCGACGCCGGGATAAATATCTTGGATAACGCCTTTCAACACGTCTAGCGTCATATTCTCTTGCTGAGCATGGAAGTCGTTCAGTTCACCAAATAGAATAGGCTCTACTGAAAGGATTTCTAACTTACAGAACCAACGCCCTTCTTCTAACGTATTAACATCGACAACTGAACCTACTTTATAGTCACGTTCACTTTCATCGCGAATTGTGATGGTTTTCTTGCCAGATAAAATGTCGCTTTCGAACCTTTCAAAAAAGGTCATTTCCGTTGGATGAGCCATACCTGCCCCTGTTTATTTAAGACGAGCAGATTGTAGATCCATTACTTTCAGCTTGGCAATCATGAAAACAAGCACCAGAGTTGCAATTTTCGGTAAATTGCCACACTATTTGTATAGTCAATTAATTCGAGTGTTTTTATGTCTGATTCTCCTCTCTATATTCAAATTAAACAGTTCATAGCAGATAACATCGAATCAGGACGCTGGCCTGTCGGACATCGGATAACCACAGAGCTCGAGCTCACCAAACAATTTGGTGTGAGTCGTATGACCGTCAACAAGGCAATTCGAGATCTTGTGAGTGAGGGAAAACTACAAAGAAAACCGCGAGCCGGAACCTTTGTGTGCGCGCCAGAAGAGAAGGCAGAATCACCACTACTCGACATTCGAAATATTGCCGATGAAGTCAACCAGCGCGGAAAACACTACCGTAGTGAAGTCAAGAAACAACTCGCAGTCACCGCTGATGACACCATCGCAACTAAGCTAGGTGTCATGCTGGGTAAAGAAATTTTCTATAGTGAAATCATTCACTTTGAAAACGACACTCCGATACAACTCGAAGTTCGCTGGGTCAATCCTTCCCACGCGCCTGACTACTTGTCTCAGAACTTCTCTGAAATGACACCAAACGAATACCTATCGAATAGCTGCCCACTCAGTGCGATTGAACATACCGTCGAAGCCGTTCTGCCAGACCAACATGTGCAAGAATCACTAGCGCTTAAGCAATCTGAGCCTTGCTTACTGCTCAACAGACGGACTTGGAGCAAAGATAACTTAGTTAGCTCTGCATTGCTTTATCACCCAGGCTCTAAGTACAAATTAAGCTCTAAAATCGTATTGGATTAGAGCATTTCGCCCTATTTATTGATCACATTTCCACAACATTCATCTTGCTCAATTCTAAATAATGCACTATTAATTTGTATATACATTTAAACTAATCACTGGATGCTGCATGGATTTAACGCTTATCAATGCCCGACTCGTAACAATGGAACAGGGCACTATAGGTTACACCGTAACCGAACCTACTACAGTCAATATCCATGCAAGCAGCATTACATCAGTGGGTACTCAGGTTGCTTCAAGCCACCCTTCTGCGATTTATGATTGCAAAGGTAAGTTAGTCACCCCGGGGCTTATCGATTGCCACACTCATCTTGTGTTTGCTGGGAATCGAGCTAATGAGTTTGAAATGCGTTTAAACGGCATCCCGTACCAAGAGATTGCGAAACAAGGAGGAGGGATTCTTTCCACCGTGAAAGCGACTCGCGAAGCGTCAGTAGAGCAGCTGGTAGAATTAGCCTTGCCTCGACTCGAAGGATTAATCCGAACGGGTGTTACCTCGGTTGAAATCAAATCAGGTTATGGCCTGACGCTGGACGATGAAATCAAAATGCTACGTGCAGCAAAAGCACTGGAAAATCATCGCAGAATTCGCGTTACTCCTACTCTGTTGGCCGCTCATGCCGTTCCTCCAGAATTCACAGGAAAAGCCGACCAATACATTGAGCACGTTTGCCAAGAGATCATCCCATTGGTCGCAGAAGAAAAACTTGCAACCTCAGTCGACGTGTTCTGCGAATCAATAGGATTCTCTGTTGAGCAGACTGAAAAAGTCTTCCAAGCGGCCCATCAACATGGGTTAGCAATTAAAGGCCATACCGAACAACTGTCTAATCTAGGCGGTACCGCGCTTACTGCCCAATATCAGGGGCTATCGGCTGACCACATTGAGTATCTTGACGAGCAAGGCGTCGTTGCTTTAGCCGAATCGGGAACGGTCGCGACATTACTTCCTGGCGCATTCTATTTCCTAAAAGAAACCCAGCAGCCCCCTATTGAAATGCTGCGTAAACACAATGTGCCAATGGCGCTCGCAACGGATTTCAACCCAGGGACATCACCTTTCGCAGATTTGACTATGATGATGAATATGGGCTGCACCCTCTTTGGTCTCACCCCAGAAGAAACGCTTCGCGGCGTGACCTGTCACGCGGCAAAAGCGCTTGGCTACGGTGCAACTCGTGGACAAATCAAAGCTGGTTTCGATGCCGACCTCGCGATTTGGGATATTAGCCATCCGGCAGATCTCAGTTATCAGGTAGGTATCCCTCGCCTATCTGCACGCATCGTACAGGGCGAGCTGTGTTTGAATGGAGGGCACGGCAATGACTGAACAACTGTTAACGCCAACGAATCAACAATTTCACTGGCAAGGTCGTCACGATGCGGAAGACGGTGATCAAGGAAAACGCATCCATCATGTGATTAAGCAAAAACAAGCCGACGAGTTAAATGAGCATACGCATGCCATCAGTCTGCTTGGATTCGCTTGTGATGCAGGTGTTGCTCGTAACAAAGGCCGTATCGGCGCTAAAAAATCACCTGATCTGATTCGCCGCGCCTTAGCTAACATGGCTTGGCATCAGCAAGTCCCTTTAATCGATTTAGGCAATGTTGTCTGTGAAGATGATTTGCTCGAGTCAAGCCAAGCAAGTTGCGCTCACGTCATTTCCACTGCGCTACCTTTTACCCCTGTAATCACTTTAGGTGGTGGCCATGAAGTAGCTTGGGCGTCTTTTCAAGGTCTTGCGCACTATTTACAAAAACACCAAGCAGAGCAAACACAGGAAAGATGTCACAACCAAATCCCCAAAATTGGCATCATTAACTTTGATGCTCATTTTGACTTGAGGGCATTTGATAGCCCGCACGCAGATGTTAAGCCAAGCTCAGGAACACCATTCAACCAAATCCACCAATTCTGCCAGAACAATGGATGGGACTTTCATTATGCGTGCTTAGGTGTGAGTCGAGCGAGTAACACCGAAGCGCTATTTAACCGTGCCGATGAACTTGGTGTTTGGTACGTCGAAGATAGCCAGCTGTCTCATATCAACCATATTTATCACCTCACTCAGCTACAACACTTTATTGATAACTGCGATTACCTTTATCTCACTATCGACTTGGACGTATTTCCTGCTGCAACCGCTCCGGGGGTCAGTGCCCCTGCCGCTCGTGGGGTGAGTTACGAAACTCTCGCCTTATTCCTAGACAGAGTTCTGCATTACAAAAACAAGTTGATGCTGGCAGACATCGCCGAATACAACCCAACTTACGACGTCGATAGCCAAACCGCTCGGCTGGCTGCTCGGCTTTGCTGGGACATCGCCAATGCAATGGCGGAAAAAGTTACCAGCCGGCAACCTGAGTAAGTAATCAATGTTAATGACACAAATACAACTATAAACGCCCAGCATATTTAACCAATTAGGCGAACGTGGCTTCACCACATTCGCCGTATAACCCTACATAACCTACAAACCCTATATATAAATTAACGTAAAACTTAAACGTGAAACTGAAGGAGTCTCAACATGACGGAACGCCATACTGAAGATAAGCGTCTCGACACTACTCGTACTATTCGTGCCCCTCATGGCAGTGAGTTACGAGCAAAATCTTGGTTAACAGAAGCACCACTGCGTATGCTGATGAATAACTTAGATCCTGATGTCGCAGAGCACCCTCACTCTTTGGTGGTTTATGGTGGAATCGGCCGCGCAGCTCGCAACTGGGAGTGCTACGACAAGATCGTAGAAGTACTAGAGCGACTGGAAGACGACCAAACATTGCTGGTTCAATCTGGTAAACCAGTCGGTGTATTCCCAACTCATAAAAATGCTCCTCGCGTGTTAATTGCCAACTCCAACCTTGTTCCTCACTGGGCGAACTGGGAGCACTTCAATGAGCTCGATAAGCAAGGCTTAATGATGTATGGTCAAATGACAGCCGGTAGCTGGATCTACATCGGCTCTCAGGGCATCGTACAAGGCACTTATGAAACATTCGTATCTGTAGCCAAAAAGCATTTCGACGGCGAAGCAAAAGGCCGCTGGATCCTGACTGGTGGCCTAGGCGGCATGGGTGGAGCACAACCACTTGCAGCGACAATGGCTGGGTTTTCTATGATCGCTGTGGAATGTGATGAAACACGCATCGACTACCGTCTAAGAACAGGCTATGTAGACAAAAAAGCCACCAGCGTCGACGAAGCACTTTCCATGATTTACGAGTCTGACACGCCTATTTCAGTCGGTTTACTTGGCAACGCTGCCGATGTTTTCCCTGAGCTAGTTGAACGCAATATCACGCCAGATGTTGTCACAGACCAAACCTCGGCTCACGACCCACTCAATGGCTACCTACCTATTGGCTGGTCGATGGCACACGCTGCTGAAATGCGATTGAAAGACGAAGCGGGTGTGGTCGACGCCGCTAAAGAGTCAATGGCCATTCAAGTAAAAGCAATGCTCGCTCTGCAAGAGAGAGGCGCTGCAACGCTCGACTACGGCAACAACATTCGCCAAATGGCGTTGGAAAAAGGCGTTGAAAATGCGTTCGACTTCCCAGGTTTTGTTCCTGCATACATCCGCCCATTATTCTGTGAGGGTATTGGCCCATTCCGCTGGGCTGCATTATCTGGCGACCCTGAAGATATCTACAAGACAGACCAAAAAGTCAAAGAGCTCATCCCTGATAACCCGCACTTGCACAACTGGCTAGACATGGCCCGTGAACGTATCCAGTTCCAAGGTCTGCCTGCTCGCATCTGTTGGGTTGGTTTGAAAGATCGTGAACGACTAGGTCAGGCATTCAATGAAATGGTCAGAAATGGCGAACTTAAAGCGCCAGTCGTTATCGGGCGAGACCATCTAGACTCCGGCTCTGTTGCAAGCCCGAACAGAGAGACAGAAGGCATGATGGATGGTTCTGATGCAGTATCAGATTGGCCATTAATGAATGCCCTACTTAACACCGCAGGCGGAGCAACATGGGTATCTCTACATCACGGTGGCGGTGTAGGCATGGGCTTCTCACAACACTCAGGCATGGTGATTTGTTGTGATGGTAGTAACGATGCATCCGAGCGTATTGCACGTGTTCTACATAACGACCCAGCAACAGGTGTCATGCGTCACGCCGATGCTGGTTACGACATCGCTAAGAAGTGTGCTGCAGAGCAAGGCTTAGACTTGCCAATGCTGAACGAAGAACTGCGTAAGCTGAAATAAGCCGAGTATTAAGGAAAAATGAACATGTTAAATTTAATGCTAAAGCCAGGCCATATTAGCTTAAAGGAACTGCGACAGGTAAGTCGCTCCCCGGTTAACTTATCCCTTGACCCGGACGCCATTCCAGATATCGAGGCAAGCACTCAGGTCGTTGACCAAGTCATCGCAGAAGATCGCACCGTTTATGGTATTAATACTGGTTTCGGGTTGCTTGCTAATACACGCATTGCACCAGAAGACCTAGAGACCTTGCAAAAGAGCATCGTCCTTTCTCACGCTGCAGGTATTGGAAAATTCATGTCAGATGAGACAGTTCGTCTGATGATGGTGCTAAAAATTAACAGCTTGTCGCGCGGCTATTCCGGTATCCGATTATCGGTCATCAATGCGCTTATCGAGTTGGTGAACTCTCAGGTCTACCCTTGTGTTCCGCAAAAGGGTTCTGTTGGTGCATCTGGCGATTTAGCACCACTTGCACACATGAGTACGGTTCTACTTGGTGAAGGCCAAGCGCGCCACAACGGAAAAATCATTTCAGGCTTAGAAGCCTTAAAAATTGCAGGGCTTGAGCCAATTACGCTTGCGCCAAAAGAAGGATTAGCACTGCTAAACGGCACTCAAGCATCGACAGCATTCGCGCTTGAAGGGCTGTTTGTCGCGGAGGATTTATTTGCCTCTGCTACTGTCTGTGGTGCTATGTCCGTTGAGGCAGCACTTGGTAGCCGACGTCCATTCGACCCAAGGATCCACCGCGTGCGTGGCCACCGAGGACAAATGGATGCAGCGACTGCTTACCGCCACCTACTCGATGTAAACAGCGAAATTGGCGACTCACACACTGTTTGTGAAAAAGTCCAAGACCCTTATTCACTTCGCTGCCAACCGCAAGTAATGGGCGCGTGCTTACAGCAAATTCGCAATGCAGCGGCAACGCTTGAAGTAGAAGCAAATTCTGTCTCGGATAACCCACTGGTATTCGCAGATGATGGCGACATTATCTCAGGTGGTAACTTCCACGCGGAGCCCGTCGCTATGGCTGCGGATAACCTTGCTCTGGCTATCGCGGAAATTGGTAGCTTGTCGGAAAGAAGAATGGCATTGCTTATTGATAGCGCATTGAGCAAACTTCCTCCATTCCTTGTCGACAATGGTGGTGTGAACTCAGGCTTTATGATCGCTCAGGTCACTTCAGCTGCATTGGCTAGCGAAAACAAAACGCTGGCACACCCAGCTTCTGTAGACAGCTTACCAACTTCAGCGAACCAAGAAGATCATGTTTCCATGGCAACGTTTGCGGGCAGAAGACTACGTGAAATGGGTGAAAACACTCGAGGTATTTTGGCCGTGGAATATCTTGCCGCAGCTCAAGGCCTTGATTTCAGAGCACCAAACAAGTCATCAGCTCGTGTTGAAGAAGCCAAACATATCCTGCGCGAAAAAGTGCCGTTCTACGACAAAGACCGCTACTTCGCCCCTGATATTGAGCAGGCTAACGCTCTACTCAAACTGGCAGTTCATAACCACCTCATGCCAGAATCCATACTAACCAGTCTGTAACCCATATCGCCCACCTTCATAAACAGGTGGGCGAATTCTTACAAAACTCTGTCATTCAAATTCACTGGATGGACCATTCAAATAGGATTGTCATATATAATTCACGGCAGTTTTGGCTATATACCGTAAATTATGTTCTTAACACCTTATTTTTCTACTCAAGACAATCAGTTCCAATTCACTCGTGAACAAGCAAGCCACTTTGCAAAGAAAGTTGCTGGTGATTACAACCCAATCCACGATGAAGACAACAAGCGCTTTTGTGTCCCTGGCGACCTACTATTTGCCGTACTACTGCAAAAAGAAGGCATCAGCCAAAAAATGCGTTTCGATTTCTCTGGCATGGTTAATGATGGCATTGCTCTGAGCATCGAAAACAAATGTGAAAAGGAAAGCTCGGTAGTAGACGCAAACGGTAAAGAATACCTTCACATGTCACGCGAAGGGGAAACTAGCCACAATGCAGCGTTTATTGAACACGTAGTGACTAATTACGTTCAATTCTCCGGCATGAACTTCCCACACATCATGGTTCCTCTAATGGAAGAGCAACAAATGATGATTAACTGCCAGCGCCCATTAGTTATCTACGAAAGCATGGAAGTTGAGTTTGACCGTTTAGACCTTACTCACCCAGAAGTCGATTTTACTGGTGCAACTTTCGAAGTTGAAGGCAAGCGCGGCGTAGTAACGCTTAACTTTGCATTTAAAGAAGGTGATGAAATTGTCGGTAAAGGTGTAAAGCGCATGGTTGCAAGCGGCCTCAAGCCATACGACCAAGAATCTGTCGACGACCTAGTGAATCGCTTTAACGCTCGCAAAGACTTGTTTCTCGCCAAAGTAGCAGCTTAACTGGCCGGATATAAAGATTTAAAAAAAGCCCCGCTCAATCAGCGGGGCTTTTTGTTTCACTAACCGATGCTTAGTCGGCGCCTTACAATCAGAGCCATGATTGCGACCATACTCCACCAGCCCATAGAGCCACCACCTCCACCGCTGCTGCTAGAAGAACTCGTACTCGCTGAACCATTTCGCATATTGTTGATATAAACAACATCTTCACCATAATCAAGAGAGCCGTCCTTTTGGTAGGTGAACTTCAAGCTATTGGATGCACCGTAAAGAGAAAGAGTCACAGGTACTGAGCCATCTCCCGACACTGAATCAATATACTCACCGTTGATATGAACAGCGAGTTCATCTGCGTAGATTTCTGTCGACACGACAATATCAAAAGACACATCACCAGCAGGAATACCTTCGATATAAAGAAAGGTTTCTTGACTGTCACCAATTTCTGCTGAGCGAATACCGTTAGAAGATACTTGCCATTCATATTCGTTGCTATAAACCCCAGTATTGGTCCACGGTATCGCGTTGCTTAAAGCCGAGCTAGCTGCGGTTGCAGCTTCAAAGTCTAAATAACTCTCTGTGCTATAGGTAGAGCCATTGTGTTGATAGTTCAGGTAAAGAGAATAACTTTTCGAACCATAGGTATCATTTGAATAAGACACGGTAATCGTACATGTGTTGCCCGGTGATAACGTTCCTACATCAGTACAACCATTACTTAAGATCGAAGCATTTGAGTCAGTGCCTCGAAAGTTACTATATGCCGACGTTGAAAAGTCGACGTCAGAGTCAGAGTTATTCGCATAAACAAAATCATAGGTGTGACTTCCCAGCGATTGTACTGTAGTCGTCTCCTTCGAAGGGTAGCTAAAACCAGATGTATGTTGGTCTATCCATTCTGCGTAATAGCTAATATTGGTATATACGCCATAGGTACCTTGAGCACCACACTCATTAGCCCCCCAGCTAACAATACCTAACTGCACGCCCGTTCCGCTAACTACGATCGGGCCACCACTATCTCCTCGGCATGAGTCGTAACCTTCTTGCTCAACACCCGCACAAAAATTTTCACTATCTTCATTGCTTGAAATTCCTATTCCATAAGTATTCAAACAAGTTTGCTGGTCAATCAGCTGAACTTCGACCTGCTGTAACTGCTCAGGGACAACAGCGTTGCCGGTCGGTGCGGTCGTTCCCCACCCGGCGACAGTAAGATTGGTTCCATTAGCGGTAGTAGTACGTGTTGAACTCGTAGCAATCGTCACCGGTGTCGCTTCATTACTGGCTACATCACGTTCTAACTCTAACACCGCGATGTCATTATAGAGGTAGTATGAATCGTAGTTCTCGTGAACATATATCTTGTCGACGGCAAGCCTTACTCCTTGGCTGTCTTCTTCCGTCAAGTCATGAATTCCAACGACAACATCGAGATCATTTATCGTAAATGAGTCCACACAATGGGCGGCAGTGAGTACATACCGCTCGTCAATTAAGCTTCCGCCACAGAACTGTCCATCATATGCGTTGCTACCTTTGGTCACTAGCGCAACCATATAAGGCCAATCGCTCTGGTTGGCGGTTGTCCCATCAATAATTCGAGCTTCAGGAGAAGCGGATAGCGGTGATGCGAACGTCACAACGCTCGCTGCTAGCAAACCTAGCCGAAGGGCTTTCATATCGTACATTCCTTATATTTATATATTTGTTCAGAACGTATGATAATTTATAGTGATAAGCGTAATGAAAAGGTTCAGAGCTATAAGCGTCAAAAATGCGACGCATAACTTAGTGTCAAGAATTCAGCTATCGATTGCTAGATCCAACGCCTAACCCTCTGTTTATAGTCAACATATTCTGCGCCAAAAAGCTTCTCTAACGCTCTTTCCTCTGGTTCGATTTGAAAGCGATTCATGTAAATCACAAAGCCAAAACTAAACAACAAACACAAGATGTTTTGCTGCCAATAACCAATTCCAAGCAACACAAGGAACATACCTAGGTACATCGGATTACGAGTAATAGAAAAGATGCCACTGTCCACCACAGCCGACGCTGTTTCTGGCTTCACTGGGTTGACGGTCGTTTTCGCTTTTCGAAACTCATACACACCTAACAAGCCGATCACAGTTGCAACCACTATAGAAATAGATAAAACAAATATCGGATATGGCAGATTGAAGAGCGAATGATGAACATGTTGATTCAGTAGGTACATCAAGCCTGCAAAAATGAAGAACAGCAAAACAGGTGGGACTTTTAGTTCCAGCTTTTCCATAAGCAACAGTTTCCATCAGCGTGATTACAAGTAACCCGGTTTGAAAGACCGGGTTACCATGCAACTTATTATTGGTACTCGTGACTTCGAGCCATCAACATATCTAAGTCTATAAGATTTCAAGCAAAGCTTGTAGAGGGTGGCGAGTTTTCACGCCATCAAATCGCTTCACTTGACTACGACATGAGTAGCCAGTGACAAGCGCTCGATCTTTCGGGATCGACTCCAAGCTTGGTTTCCAGCTCAAGCCATAAATATCTTTCGACATATCTAGCTTGTCGACTTCATGACCAAACGTCCCCGCCATACCACAACAGCCTACAGGTACTGTATTTAAACTCGCGCCAAAGTGAGAAAAAATAGTGCCCCACTCCTTCTCTGCGTTTGGCATCTTGGTCTTTTCAGTACAGTGGGCGAATAGATACCAAGGTGACTCCTTCTGATCGGCTTTGCCTTCAAACTCCGTAAGCCTTGGCATTAGCCATTCGTGCACCGTATGGACATTAAAATCACCACGCTTTTCACCTAGTGTTTCCGCATATTCATCGCGATAGCACAGCACCAATGCAGGATCGACACCGACTAGAGGAATTTCAAGATCAGCCACTTTACTCAAAAAGGCCGCAGTACTAGCCGCATTGCTTGCGAACCTTTTTAAGAAACCTTTAACATGTTGCGCTTTACCATTTGGCTTAAACGGCAGTAGTACTGGCGTTTTTCCAAGCTTAGAGACTAAATGTGCAAAATCTTCAACCACTTCTGCATCATAGAAGCTGGTAAACGGGTCTTGCACTATTAATACGTGATTGGCTCTATCCGCTTGAGACATTCCCGCCAGCGCTTGAAGATCAAACTGTTTAAGGCCGGTAAGACGATTAGTCAGGGTTGGTACAGACATCAGTGGCGTATCGACATAACCGACGGTTTTTTCTGTCAGACGTTGAGCCCAAGGTTGTTTCACCACCATATTCACCGCTTTAGGTGCTTTGGCCATCAATGGCAACATTGTCTCAATGTTCGCAACGAGGTAGTCCTTAGCCGGTCTTTGATAACGTGAATAATAGATGTTTAAGAAGCGAGAACGGAAACTCGGGACATCGACCTTGATCGGACATTGACTCGCACAGGCTTTACATGCCAAACAGCCATTCATCGCCTCGTAGACCTCATGAGAGAAGTCATACTCATGCCTCTTGTTAAGGCTGTTGCGTACTCGCTCCACCATCGTTTTTATTGATGAGGAGTTATCGAGTGTCTGCTTTTCTAGGTCGAGAATGTCGACGCCTTGGTCGGTTAACTGCCTTAACCACTCTCTTACTATGCCAGCTCGCCCTTTTGGAGAATGCCTACGATCTGCCGTCACCTTCATAGAAGGACACATAGGCGACGATGTATCATAGTTAAAACACAAACCGTTACCGTTACACTCCATCGCTTGTTTAAAGCTGTCGCGCACTTCAACATCAATCTGTCTATCATAGTAACCACGCTTAGTGTCGGTTACTTTGACCAGTTGAGCATCACTATCCAGCGGAGTACAAATCTTACCTGGATTCATCTTGTTATGCGGGTCGAACGCGGCTTTCACCCTTCTCAACTCGGTAAACAGCTCCTCGCCAAAAAACTCAGGTCCATACTCTGAGCGGAAACCTTTACCATGCTCACCCCACATTAATCCACCATACTTGGCGACCAATTTGACCACTTCATCTGATACTTCATGCATCAAGGCTTCTTGCTGCGGATCGCATAGGTCCAGCGCAGGACGAACATGAAGCACCCCAGCGTCCACGTGTCCAAACATGCCATAATTGAGCTTCTTTCCATCTAGCAGTTCTCTAAATTCAGCAATGAAGTCCGCTAAGTTCTCTGGTGGCACACAAGTGTCTTCAGCAAACGCCACAGGTTTCGCGCGCCCTTTTGCCGCGCCTAACAATCCAACCGCTTTTTTACGCATATTGTAAATACGGCCAATACTCGCAAGGTCGCTACATACCTGATAGCCGATGATGCCGGATTGATTGGCCTTGACCATTTCTTCAAGCTTGGCGGTTAATGCGGCCACTTGCTCAGCGACCTCTGCCTCATCTTGCCCCGCATACTCAACCATATTGATTCCAAGCAGCTCTTGATTTGGTACATCAGTAAGCAAATCGCTTACTGTGTGCCAAACAATGTCTTGTTTTGCTAGGTTCAGCACTTTCGAGTCAATGGTTTCTACCGATAGCGCCTTCGCTTCAACCATGAATGGCGCATTACGAAGTGCAGCGTCAAAGCTGTTGTACTTAACGTTAACTAAAGTACGAGCTTTAGGAATAGGAGTAAGGTTTAACTTGGCTTCAGTGATGAATGCTAGTGAGCCTTCCGCACCACATAGTACGCGCGTTAGGTCAAAGGTATCTGTCGTTTCATCAAGCGCATTCTTTAAATCGTAACCGGTGAGAAAACGGTTCAACGGTGGGAACTTATCTACGATTTGTTTCCGCTTAATTCGGCACACCTGCTCGGTGACTTCTAACGCTTTTGCAGAAAACTCTCCCTCTTCAGGTAAACCTCGAGATAAGTCTGACTCGAGGACCGAACCATCAGCAAAAACGGCTTCTAAGGAAAGTACGTGGTCGGAAGTCTTGCCATACTTCAGAGAACCTTGCCCAGAAGCATCGGTATTGATCATACCACCAAGTGTCGCGCGGTTACTGGTAGAAAGATCTGGGGAGAAGAAGTAGCCATAAGGTCTTACAGCATCGTTAAGTTGGTCTTTTACTACGCCCGTTTGGACTCGCACCCAACCTTCTTTCTCGTTGATCTCGAGCACCTTGTTCATGTGTCGAGATAAGTCAACCACAACGCCTTTTGTCAGTGACTGGCCATTAGTGCCTGTACCACCGCCTCGAGGAGAAAATGTCACCCGCTCGAATTCCGGTTTTGAGCTAATCTTACCTATGAGAGAAACATCTTGAGTGGTTCTCGGATGTACGACAGCTTGGGGGAGTTGCTGATAGACACTGTTGTCCGTCGCAACCGCTAATCGGCTTGAATATTGAGATTCGATATCGCCTGTAAAACCGCGCTCGGCTAGTTCTTTGAGGAATTTGAGTACGATAGGATCGACATCAGATTGAGATTGAAGTCTTGGTAACATATGCTTCCTGCCCCTAAATCGCTGATCCAATCAGCTATGGGTAAAGTGTAATTTGAATATATTCTTTGAATTTCGTCACTTTACAACATTTAAAAAGGTGATCAAAACAGAATCTCAATGACAAAATGGAACATGAGCTTTCTTTTCATCATATATACGCCAGATAACACCCACAATATCGACGACTGGCAGCATTCAAGAGTGAAATAACAATGAAAAAAAATAAAATCGTGACTACAGAAGATATTCTATTAAAACTTTGCCAATCGGTTTCTGGTGTCCTAACTTCTGCCACCGACTCTCAAGTTAGCTATTCGGCAATGGTCCAAAAGATCAACAAAACCAGCTTGAAGCCAGACTTTGGTTGCTTTGTACTGTTTGATGGTGGTTTCTCTGGTTTGGTTGTAATCAACTTTACTGCTAAAGCAGCATTAGAGGTCTACACCAACTACATGCGCAATATGGGCATGCCGGAAGAAGAACTCGCGGTCTTACACACGTCTGATGAAGTGGGTGATGTCCTGGGAGAATTGATGAACCAGTTGGTCGGCGACTTTACAAACAAAATCCGTAAAGAGCTACAAACGAACATTACTCAAAACCAACCCAAAATGCTGTCATTGAACAAACAAGTTATTTTGTCTGTTGATACTAACCTTGACCGCCCACAAGCCCGTCGAGTGACGTTCTCTACTGAAAACAACAACATTTTCTACCTTGAGCTGGCAATGGATAAAACAGAGTTCATTCAATTAGAAGAATTTGAAGTGGCAGAAGATGAAAGCCCAGATTCAATCTTGGAAGCTCAACAAAACAACATGAAGAAGAAAAAAGACGACAAGACAGCGGGCGACAACAATGACATCGCTAACGACTTGCTTGACGAGCTGGGCATCTGATTGAGATAAGTTCACACAGGTCCTCTAGAGAACGTCACCATTAACGGTGGCGTTTTTGTTTCATTTGTTAACCTAAAAGTGTGCTACGCAACCACTCTAATATTCAGTTTTTTGCTCAAAAAGAGTAATATATCCGACTCTTTAAATTTTATGTGCACAAAATTTGTAGTCGATGAGTAAACAGAAAGCCCTAAAGAAAATCGCCAAATGCCTAGAGTTAGGTAATTCAGCAAACGTAAACGAAGCAGCCAACGCAATAAAAATGGCGCACCGCTTGATGCTGAAATACGGCCTTGATAAAGACGACATCGAATTTATCAAGATGGGTAAAACTCAATCGAGTCATTTATTGCCGGCCAATATTGGTTCCACCATCCTAAAAGTGATCCGTGGAATTAATACCAAGTTTGGCGTTGAAGCGGTGCTCCTAAATCATAAAGGACTCAAACGTGTTGAATTCATTGGTGAAGCCGACCGAGCAATCTTCGCGGCATTTGCTTTCGACATCATTTACCGTGAAATGAACGAGCACACAGGTCAATTCCGTAATAGTTTCTCTGGCAGCGGTACTTCAAATCAAGAAGTCACACGTCGAGTAAACTCATTTGTTTCAGGCTGGGTAGAAGGTGCACTCGAAAAACTTCCTATAATCAGTCCAGACGAAGAATCTGCAAATAAAATCAACGACTACATTGATAAAGAGTTTAAAAATATTGATCGTGAAACCTTCAAGCAACAGCTAAGGGAAGCGATGAAAAACCTCACAGCAGACTACGAGGTTGGGCTTAAAAAAGGCAGAAAGGTATCAGTGAACCGTCCTATTGACGGAGCACAAGCGCCAAAGATGCTAAAATAGTCTTCATCAATGTGTAGAGATCATTAGGAATTGGAAAGGAATGGCCGCTAAACTTGTTTTAATACTCACTCTCCTCATTCCTTTCTTTACCAACGCTTCTACCATCGAAGAGCTTACAGTTAGAGCCGAGCAAAAAGATGCTTCGGCTCAATACCAACTGGCTAAGCTACTTAATACAGAACAAGCGACTCAAGAGCAGCAAGATACCGCATTCTATTGGTATCAGCAGGCCGCGGAAAACGGCCATCGCGAAGCTAAGTTTGCTCTCGCAAATATCCTACTCAAGGGACAAATCACCAACCAAAACGTCACACAGGCACTCTATTGGCTAACTGGCCTTGCTGTATCAGGCGATGTGCAGGCTCAAATTGCGCTGGGTACTGTGTATGAAAGCATGTCATATACGCCAAAGCCGCTCGATATGGCAGAAGTCTGGTACCACGTCGCGGCACAACATGATGCAAAAGGCGAAGACGCTTATGGGCGGATTCTAGAGCGAAAATTCAATGAACGAAAAGCCAAGCAGGTCTCTTCACTGGATCAATTAGACATCGCCTTTGATGAACCGACTCAGACCCACACTAGTACTACACCTCCACTTGAAACTGGCAACACGAATAGCAGCTACCTTACCGTCATACTCACATTGATATTCGTGGTGGCCTCTTTTGTGTTGTTTAAAAGAGCTCAAAGCAAGAAAAAGCTTTCACACGTCCAAAACCAACAGAAACAGACCGAAACAATAGAACAGCAGAAAGGTATAATTAAACAGCAGAAGCGCCAGCTAGAAACACTGTTTCGACAGCTCAAAAAACTACAGTCTCAGCCACCAAAGCAACCAGCGACCGATCAGCGGGTTGCACTCGCTTGTGCCATGTTTGGTTTTAAACAAAATCAGATCCCAGACGCAAAGCAAATTAAACTAAGGTTTAAAAAACTTTCGAAAATCTATCATCCGGATTTAGGGGGCAGCGACGACGACATGAAGCGCCTCAACAGTGCATTAAAAATAATCCTCACACATGTTAATAAGTAGTTACATTTAGACATATTTCCACGTACCAAGATTGTTAGATTTTAGGTTTCACAAGGCTGCGCAATCGATCGCCCTCCCACTATCAGTAACAATTACTTAACTAGAGCACGTAAAATGTGTCATAATTTGCGTGTAATATGACACCTACATAACTAGGTGGGGAGAGAAAATGTTCACAATCGAAGGCATCTGTGATTGGTGCAAAAAGCCAAGTTTATTAGTAAAACATGATTATGTTGATGGAAAGTCCAACCATTCCTGCAAAGAGTGTAATGATTTAGCGACGTTAGATGTACGCCAATTCAATATTGCAGAGATCCAGCAACGAGAGCGACTAGAGCTTCGTCGTTAGTCAAAAACTTCGCTTTAGCCTAAACGCCTATTTCAAATGGGCGTTTTTTGTTTCTGCTCCCCAGCACTATTCAGAACGCCACTTGAATAAGCTCTACTATTAGTCCCTCTGCCCTTAACTGCTTTCCCCTAAGTTCATTTCTATGACTGAGTGTTTTAAAGTTCCTACATCTCCTACTACGTGTTTCTAATACAGTAGTTATTACCTGTATACAGTGGTTTTCATCAACTACTGTATAGATCTCGATCACAGTTACTCATACTTTAAATAATCTCAAATAACAATTAATGCATTTAATATCAACCAGTTACGATACCTTCAATATTAACATGATGAGAAAGTCATCAATTTTTTCTTGATCAGTACCTTGAGATAAACTACTGTATACACATACAGCATGTATGAAAGGACAGTATTTATGTTTCAGGTAAACACTCAGCAGCACAACTACTCAAAAGCAAACATTCTAGCTCAGCCTACTAACCCAATGAATATTGATGAGTCGGTATTAGGACGCCTAGCGGGGTTATCCGGTAGCCAGCAGTGGATTTTGTTTACTTCTGAATGTCCTCGTCCTGATCTTTCTCAGTTCGCTTCATACAACGTAAGCTGCAACAAAATCATTCAGATGAAACCATCTCAAACCATGTCTGAAGTTGAAATCGTTATAAAAGCGATTAAATCTGGAAATGCGAGTGCTGTCGTCGCGTCCACCAGTATCGACCTAGTTAACCAATCTTTATTGCAAGATTTAGCTCTTGAGCATCACTGTGAAGTATTTTTCGTCGAAGGCAGAGGTAAACAGTATCATTAATAAGTTCGACGCTATTCACTGTCTATGTGCCTCCTACCGGAGGCTTTTTTCTTGTGAGAGCAATAATCACAAACTCACGCATGATTTCTATTTCGAAGGGGTTGGTTCTGATAACAAAAAGCCCCGCAAATGCGAGGCTTATTTCTAAAGGGCATAACTTTGCAGTTTAAACGGCTTTGTAGATAACTTTGTTGCCTGCAAGTTGCTCTTTAGCTACTAGGTTTTCTTCTAGTAGTTTTTTCAGTGCGCCAGTTGCCCAAGATGCAGCCTTTGCTTCTTCTTGACCAGCAGCTAGGCCGATACCTTTAGGGTTAATACCTTCAGCGTTGCTCGCGACAATGTCTAGAACTTGTTGCTGTTTAGGCGTTAGCGCTACGTCAGTGCTTTTAGCCACAGCTTTTGCCGCTGCCGGCTTTTCTGCTGTTGTTTTTGCAGCTACAGTCTTCTCTACTGCTGGTTTTGCTTTTTTTGGAGCTGCAGTGTTTGCAACTGTCGCTTTAATGCGCTTTTGCAGTTTCATCTGCACGTTACGCTTATGAGCAAGTCTCATCGAGTATGTCTCCATTTCACTGCAATCACTGCAGTGGTGAAAATTTGAAGCGCGTTTTATACCAAAAATTTGTATAGATTTGTAGAGTATCGGCAACTTTATGGGGCAAAAATGCGCACAACGGCGGCTAGAGTCTACAATTTATACAGTAAGTGATATTTGTACTGAATAAATAAACAGAGGTCTCGGTTGAATATAGCCGTAGCAAAAAATGCAAACTCTACACCTTTCCAATCAGCTGATTAAAGTTAATCCTTTCTCCAATAAGTTCGTACTTTTTGCTGCCATTCTACTCATTTCTACAGTATTGCTTTTGTCTCCCGATCTTCCCCTAGCCTTGATGATCATTGGATGTGGAGCATTCATTATCACCCTGTGTCATATCCTTATCTTGAAAAGCACCGTTAGCTACACATTGACCTCAACGCATTTTCAGCAACACCTATACAAAGGTGGCTGGGTCGTTAAGTGGAGCAACATCAGCAAAATCGGAATATGTTGCTGTGATTCAGAGGGTTGGCAGCAGCCTTTGCCTTGGATTGGAATTAAGCTAAAACACTACGAACCATACTTGGATGGCATTTGTCCTCGTATCGCCACCGAAGTATTGCTCAGCCAACGTGCCTTACTGTATTTGGGCCTCAAACAACAGCACCGAGAAACGCAATTTGAAGACGTGGTGCTCGATTCACACCCCTACACTAGCCGTGATGGCTTTCGTTACTCCGGGCTATTGGCAATGCTGGCCAACCGGATGAGACACCAACGGCAAAGTTACGATTACGATGTGTTTATATCAGCGAATGATTTGGATAGGAGTGCTGAGGAATTTGTTGGACTAGCTCGACGCTACCTTGCAGCTGCCGAGCCAGAATCACAAGAGCAGATGAAGGGTTAGTAAAGAGGCATTTCATCAGCGACAAAAGGATTAGAAGCACGTTCGCGGCCAAACGTTGATTCAGGCCCATGCCCTGGTACAAAACGTACATCGTTGCCTAATGGCCATAACTTAGTTTTGATTGAATTAATTAAGGTATCAAAGTCACCTTGCGGGAAATCGGTACGCCCAACGCTGCCATTGAAAAGGACATCACCAACAAACGCCAACTGTGCTTCTTTACTAAATAGCACTACATGGCCAGGGGTATGGCCTGGAGTATGAAGTACATCTAAAACTTGATGACCAAATGAAACTTGATCGCCATCGTTTAGCCACTTATTTGGCTCAAAAGCTTCAGTTAATGGGAAACCAAACATTTGGCTTTGACCTTCAAGGCCTTGAAGCCAAAAGTTGTCCGCTTTGTGTGGGCCAACAATATTAACACCGCCCAAAGTTTCAGCCAGAGGCTCTGTTCCACCTACATGATCAAGGTGGCCATGAGTCAGAACTAAGTTCACCACCTTAACTCCAAGCTCTTTAATCAACATTGCAAGTTGCTTTACGTCACCACCAGGATCGACGACAACGCCTTCCATGGTTTCATCACACCAAACAATAGAGCAATTTTGAGAAAACGACGTCACTGGAACAACTTGATACTTTAGAGACATATCTTAACCTTAAGCCTTATCGAAACTAGGGTGAACTATGACACCACTGTGTAGTGATTACAATCTTAGCAAGTGGTTATGCCCAGTTTCGTACCGGTCCAGTATCGATATGGATAAAGTTACTCCCTGGATAGTAACCCACTCCACCCGCTTTCAGCTCGATAGCAGCATCACGCAGTAGCTTTAGGTCAACGCCTTCAACTCGAAAGTCAATGGCTTGTCCCAACATGTGGAAGCTCTTTTTTGCCACGCCATTTGACTGGCTACGTAGCGCTTCATTGGTTGCTGGAGAACGGTACCCCGAAATGATTTGAACTTCATTCGATGTGCCAATCATTGATTGTATTTGGCTAATGTTGTCGAATAAGCGCTTATCCATTGGATGAACTTCATTGCGGCGAAAATCTCGGCAAATGTGGTCCAGTCTAGCTAACTCGGCTTCAAGATATTGGTGACCGTTAAAATATTGAGTCTCTAATGTCTCGCCAGTATGTAGGTTATTCATTGCAAGCTCACGAGGCTTATCTGGATAGCCCGCTTGAGCAAGACGAGGAAGACCTGACGCTACAACTAAACCACTACCCGCTAACTTAATGAAATGACGACGAGATACCTGCACTCTACTGACCTTTGAACGTTGATTTATGGACCGGAAGCGGACACTACCGGACTATTTTGACAAGTTCAAATGCATAAAGTGTGCTCAAAGCAGCAAATACACCAGCGACTAGTGCTTAATTATTGAGCAGAAAAGAAAAATAAATTTGTCAGTAAAAATGTCAGAATTGTGCAAATATCAAACAATCGGCTAACTCTTACCGTTATTGTGCGCTACGTTGTCGTAGCGGTAAACATCATCACGGTAGTGAATTTCTCCCGACTCAAACCATACGGTTTGATAAATAATATGGACTGGGATACGTCGCTTAAGAGGAATGGCTTTGTTGGTGTCTTGGCTACTTTCAGCAATGACTAACTCATCCAGCCCTTGGTTTTCTAGCAGTACAGTAGCAAATTGATCTGCCTTTTCTACGCGGACACACCCTGAGCTAAACGCTCGCGTTTCTTCATCAAACAGATGTTTGCTGGGAGTATCGTGCAAGAAAATTGCTCGTCGATTTGGGGTATTAAACTTATACAGTCCCAATGCATTGCCTATACCCGATTGTTGTCGCATTTTGTATGGGAATGTTTTGGGATTAACACTGGACCAATCAATTTCTTCAGCACTTACAGGGCTGTCGGCATTCCAGCGTTTCACAATATCTATCTTGTTCTTAGTTAAGTAATTATTGTCGAGCTTAACCTGTGGAAGAATGTCTTCGACCATAATCTTACGCGGCACATTCCAAGTGGGGTTCAATATAAGAGAATCGAGCTTGGTGGCCATAAGAGGTGTTTTACGCGACGTCTTACCTACTACAACTTTCGACTCAAACACTGCTTCCCCCGAATACCAATACTTCATATCGAAGCTAGGAACATTGACGAGAATGATCGTCTCTCTCTGGATTGGCCAGATTCGCGAGCGCTCAGCATTAAGCGCCAACATAGATAAACGCTCCTCCGCACTTAGGTTTAGCCACTTGATCGTCGCAGGCCCAATAATTCCATCTACCGTTAGGCCATGTAACCGCTGAAAGGCTTTTACAGGCTCAGTCAAACTCGCATCGAACCAAGACACATCACTGCGCACTTTGCTTATATCAATATCGACTAGTGCTAAGCGTTTAACCAGCGTGTCTCGATCACTGAGCTTATCCCCTGTCTTGGCCAGCCCTCGTTGACGATAAGCTGGTATCTCTTCTCGATGGACAGAGCGAAGATGTTGATAGGATTTCGTGAGCTGAATGTAACCTTGGGTCGTAGGGGTAAAAGTGTCGAGTAACTCGTCTAACTGCTGCAACTCAATCGCGACAAACAGCGACAGCACCGAGTCTCGGCTTGGCTCTGGAAGATAGTTAAGTGACTGACCTTGAAAAAACCAAGCTTCTCCTAAGCTAGGGGCTTGCTGTGCATAACTCATGTAAAGCAAGGTCGTATCTGTGGCCAACAAGTCGTATTCAAACCAGCGGTTCTGCTGTCGAAACTGACGTAGATGTTTAAGCTGCCTAACAAACAAAGGGCTAAATCCAGCTCTCTGAATCATCTCTAGTTTCAGCTCCAACTGTTGGCTTTGTTCTAAATCGAACCAAATCAGTTGGTCGTCATTCTCTTGGTAAACACGAGAAACAAGCGCTGGGTATTGAATAAGCGAAACGACTTCAGAGTCCGATTCAAGCCAAGTCAGTTGCTCAAATCGCTCTAACGCCCATACCTTGGTCGATAAGATGGAGATCGGTAAGATTAATGTTGAAATTAAGAGCAATCGCCACGCTTTCATCTACACACTCATTTCCCTGCTTCACTGTAAAATAAAGTATGGCAGAGAAATGAGTTTTCGTCGGACTAATCAACGCGAGAAAGTAGTTCAGAGCTAGATAGCAGACCAGTGATTGTCCCACTGGATATTGCTGTTAATTGACGTATTTTCAGAGGGATACTTATCGGTAATTACGTTTCCGGAGCCCGAACTCACAAGAAAGTGGTTATTGTTAACCACCACTCCTGATGCATCTGATAAAGAAGACAGTTCTACAAGCCTTCTTGTTTGTTTAGACCAGATGCCATAACAGTTCCCTCTAGGAGAAGTGGCTAAAATCCACTCATCGGTCGCGGCAATACTCGCAATGTAATGATTAAAACGTGCCCACTGTTCTGGGTCGGCCTCTAACTCAAGCATTTTGCTTCCGCGAGTATGCATCGCCAATAACGAAGGGTATTCTTCCGGTTCACCACGATATTGTTGACCACATAGCACCGTCTCACTGCCGTCGTGAGCTAAGTGACGAATACTCAATTGATGGTCTGTAAGCCCAACTTGGTCGATAAGCTCTCCTTCTGAAGACAGGTAACTCAAACTTGGCGACATCGAATCTAAGTTAAGTGGCGTTCTGCCATTGGTATGAACCCCTCCTACCCCTATCGCCAATGAATCATCTGGCATCACAATCACTTCATGTGGGCCTAAGCCAAAGCCACTGAACTCAGCAACCTTTTCGTAGCCAGATAGGACATCGTAAACCCCGATAATACCTTTACTGGTTCCTCGTTCACCTTCTGTCGCGTATAACCAATTGCCATCATTCGAGTAGACACCATGTCCATAGAAGTGACGCGTTGGTATTGCCGAAGACAGTTTGACTATCTCACCAGAGGTATAATCAAATACCATAAAGAAGGTACCTGGCCGCCTAGCAAACACAACAGCGTGATTGAAACGAGTATTGGTTGCCACACCGTGACCACGTTCGGGTAATGGCAATTTTCTAATTGGTAAACCGTAGTCGTCAGCGACAACTGCACTGTATTGGTCACGACCAGAAATGGAACAACCGATCAGCGCGGGGACTTGAGAGCGTTCGGTCGACGCACATCCAAAAGGAAGTATCGGACTCGCTGCTCCGAAAAGGGCAGCTTTTAGTAGTTTACGCCTTGCTTTATCAGTCACCATCAGTTGCATTAAACCCTATAACAACGCCAAGCTCGATAGCCACTTCTTCATGAATGAAATACTGTAGCTGTTCAAGCTTGTTGTACTGAGACATCACAGTTCTATAACCGTCTTTCGTTTGCAGCAAATCGAATAAACTCGAGTCTGTCGGCCATGTATCTTTGATCAAGGAAAACTGGTTCTGAATACTATCAGCTAAAACAACTTTCCCTCTTTGCCTTAATCGTGCGTCCAGCCCTTTCCCATCGGCTAAATACAAAGCTTCCATTGCTTTCACGTTGTTTAGTAAATTGCTCATGGAAGAGCGCGAACGCCAAGACTCTGCAAAATAAGGCCGCGGCTGACCAATTTTCGCCATTGGTCGACTCAACTTCTTCATGCTGTAATCAAGTTGATTGGTCAACAAAGCAATATACTCGCTATCCCACGCTTTTTGGTCTAGCCCCACCCAAGGGTTCGAGTTCCACGCTGCTGATATGGAATGGGCATTATTGGCAAGATTTTGTGAAATTGCATACCCAGTCTGACATACCTGTTTACTGTTAGCTAAAGATGACCGCTCGTCATACAACAGCCACTCTATCGCCCCAAGCCCCTGAACTGTGACGCTTTGCTCAGCGATATCACTCTGCGACCAAGGTTGAGTCGATGAGGTCAAGGCCTGCATTTTTCTGCCTGTCGTGTTCTTCTTGTCCGGCCAAAACTGCACATTCCAACTTTGTTCAAGCGCCTTCGAAGGGCCTCGCTCTTGTCCCTGAAGCGCCATCCACGCCGTCATTGCAGCGTGCCAGTCGGTTTTTAACTGAGCAAGTTCAACTTCTCCATTGCAGTAAGATTGGAATGTTTGGCTAAGTTCCTCCGCTTTAGTATCAAAATTAGCTGCCGCCACAAATTCGACTTGATATACCGCTTGGCTAATGTGATTGGTTTGCTGAGCGAGACTTTCTATCGCTTTCGTCTCACTCGTTGTTTGGCAAGCAGCCAGAGAAAGTACGCTAGTGACTGCGACAGACAGTTTATAAATATTCATTCCACTTCCTTTCCTAAGTTGCTTAAAGGTGGTAACCGCTTAAGCCAAAATTGTTTAAGGTTTCAATGTGTAATAACAACCTAATAGAATCAGCACTATAAAGAGTTGAGGAATGCAATCAGAGCATCTCGCTCATTCTGACTAAACTGAAGCACACCTTGTTTAGCAGATTCAGCTTCTCCTCCATGCCAAAGCACTGCCTCAAGCAAGTTTCTAGCGCGGCCATCGTGCAAGAAGTAAGTATGACCATTCACTTCCTCTGTATAGCCAATCCCCCACAATGGAGCCGTTCTCCATTCACGACCATTTGCTAAGTATTCTGGCCTGTTGTCGGCTAAACCTTCCCCCATATCATGCAATAGCAGATCGGTATATGGGTGAATCAACTGTTCAGACAGCGCGGGAAGTTCAGGTCTTTTTGCCGTTTTAATATTGGTCTTATGACAGCTATCGCAACCCACTTTAGTAAACAACGTTTTACCTAGTTGCACCGCTGGGTCTTCAGTATTTCGGCGAATAGGCACCGCAAGATGCTGTGAGTAAAACTCAACAAAGTCTAAAATATTATCGCTTACTTCTGGCGTACCACCATTTGGAAGGTCAGCACAAATCGATTGTTTAGATGTGCAGTTTTCCTTCGGAAACAAACGGCTTGTTAGGCCAACATCGCCATTAAATGCGGCGGCGTTTTGCTGCATAAGATTGGGTTGCCCTGCTTTCCATCCGAACCGACCCAGTGCGAATTGGTTCGCTTGAACATCCCAGACTTTATTAGCCTTACCCGAAACTGCACCACCTTCTGCGGCTTGCTCTTTCTCCCATCTAAGAATGGTTTCCTCTGGGATACTTTCTAGCAGTCCAAGACCTATCATAGGGGGCGCTACTCGTGCCGAAAATTGCGTGTCTGGATGCATTTCACCATAGCCCAGATCGGTAATAGCTAAATGAGGTTTACGCAATACAACTGTGGTCCCATCGGCAAACTCCACAGGCACATCGGTATAGGTAATATTGATTTTTCCTTCTGGCGTCTCATCCGGTAATGAGAAATCCTGTAACTGTCCACCATACGTTGGCTCAGGGATAACGCCATCTTTAATATAGGCTTTCTTCTGCTCATCCGTCATCGCTGGGATGCTCAGCCTCACTAGCATAGAAACTGCATGAATGTCATTCGCTTCTGGAGGGTGCCCTCTACCATCTTTGATGTGGCAGTTCTGACAACCATTAGTATTGAAAAGAGGCCCTAATCCATCACGTGCATCCGTTGAAGCAGGGGCCTGAACCCAAGGATTTCGGAAAAAGCTGTTGCCTACACTGAAGTCCAGCCTCTTGCTCATCGGCAAGTTGGCCGCAGGTAAAGAGTATGCGTTCGGGCCATTTTTCTTAACGCTTGTACCACCACCAGATTTGATATCGTTGGCGTGGAGACTTGTAGATAGGATTGCTAATAAGGTAACTGCGATTTGGGACTTCATACCACTGCTCTTCTTGGTAATGTGTATATTGGCAAAACAAATATGGTTGTTGCGGGCAAAACGCCTACAAACAGCAAAAGGGCTCAATGAGCCCTTTATTTATATGGGTATTATTTTTTAAAATTCGTGATCAGCTGTATCTGGGTTCAAGCTGTCGATACCAATAATTGAAGCCGCGCGCTCAATTGATGACGTTTGAGCCACAAGCGACATGATGGTCTCATTCACCAACGCATTACCTTGCGCATTGCCAGCAGCGATCAGTTGATCAAAATGCTGATTGTTTTTCTCTGCAGACGTCACTAGCTGACCAACTTGCGTACGAGTCACATCAAACTGTTTCTGGATCTCTTTTGCCGCTTGCTTGTCTTTCTGAGCAACGAGATCGTGGATACTTGGACCAGACAGCAGCTCTCCGTTTTCACGCACGTATAGGCCAGTGTAAACGTTGTAGATTCCCTGCTCGTTGTAGTAATGAGAATTGTGTGTGTTATCCGAGAAACAATCGTGCTCATCTTCTGTTGAGTTTGCTTCCAGCGCAACTTTCATGCGCTCACCAGCAAGCTCACCTAAAGACAATGAACCCATGCCAAATAGCATTTTACGTAGGCCATTTTCCGCGCTGTCGTTAAGAAGCTCTTGGCGGTAGTTTCCTGCTTCAGAGGCAGACCATTGCTTTTCCATCCATTCTAAGTCTTGAACAAGTAGATCCGCGGCTGCTTGTAGGTATTCACCACGACGTTCACAGTTACCGTTGGTACAGCCTTTGCCGACGACAAAATCTGTATACGCACGTTCGCCAGCACCAGCATTAGTGCCATTTAGATCTTGTCCCCAAAGAAGGAACTCAATCGCGTGATAACCTGAAGCAACGTTCGCTTCTGAACCACCAACTTCATTCAGGTCTGCAATTAGCTCAGGCGTAATTTTTGCTGTATCAAGAGTCGTCGCACCGATAGTGATTTTTTCGTTTGCAACAATGTTCGCACTTGCACCTTCGTTACCCAGTTCATATTGATAGTCAGCCGCTACGTAATCGATCAAACCTTCATCCAGAGGCCAAGCATTCAACTGCCCTTCCCAGTCATCAACCACTGCATTACCAAAACGGAAAACTTCAGATTGTTGGTACGGTACGCGAGAGTCTAGCCAAGCTTGTTTCACTTCCGCTAGGCTTTTCTCAGATGGGTTTGAAAGGAAAGCATCGATTGATTTGTCAAGCATTTTTGCTGTTGTCAGCGCATCCGCAAAAACGGCGTGAGCGAGGTCTGCGTAATGCTCGACTACCTGATCCTGAGTAACAGTTGCAGAGAATGATGCACCACTGACAACTACTGCAGAGGCAGCTATAGAGCGAACGAGCAAAGTTTTTACATTCATGAAAAGCGTCCTTGTTGAGCTTAAATACCACTTACGTATTGCTAGTGCTAATTATTATCATTTGCACTATTTGTTCGAGATAATACAAATTTACAATTTTTTTGCAAGCCACAAACAAAAAAACCTCACAGAAGTGAGGTTTTTATCAACAATAGGACGAAATATTTCTATAACTTCAGGTTATGTTTCCCGTGAGAGACTTTTGCTTGCAGGTAACTTTCGTTGCCATGCTTAATATGAGCAGAAGTATTCACCACTTCAACAATCTCAATGCCGTTCTCTTTCAGTTCTTTGACCTTTTTAGGGTTATTGGTTACTAAACGGATTTGCTTAACACCCAACGCATCAAGCATTTGTGCTGCTTCAGTGAAGTCTCGAAGATCATCACCAAAGCCCAAATGGTTGTTCGCTTCATAGGTATTCATCCCTTCACTTTGTAGCCTGTAAGCGTCAATTTTATTGTAAAGGCCAATGCCACGCCCTTCTTGACGTAAGTACAAAATAATACCGCCGTGCTCGCCCATCTTATTGATGGTTTCTTCTAATTGCTCGCCGCAATCACAACGAGAGGAATGGAAAACATCACCAGTTAGGCACTCTGAGTGCATACGGACTAAAGGGGCGTCCCCTTGAAGATCAGCTTGCTTGAAAATGACCGCAACGTGTTCTTTGTCGGTTTTTAAATCGCTAAAAGAAAGGATTTCGGCGTCAATGTTACTCTTTGCACCGACTTTTAGATCCACTCTGGCTCGAACTTCCGCCATATTAAATACTCACTTGAATTCTGACTTATCGAGGCTAACTACTCTTCACCCATGAGAAACTCAACGTCTGAGTGGTAGCATCCTCTTATATTGATAATATACACGCTAAAACTTGCTGATAGTTACTATTGGGGCAACTACACCGTTTTTCAACGTTTTAGTCATAATAGCAAATTGTTATATTATAACAATACATTCTTCAGGCATAAAAAAACCTTAACTGATTCAGCCAGCTAAGGTTCCACGTTTTCTTTATAAATCAATGCTTCTGATTAACTTTCCATACGGAGAGTTCGACCCAAACGGTTTCAAGCTCCCTTAACTCTTCTTCAGTTAAGAACGACAATGTTGGCTTTGTATGTGGCAAAGCGTTTCTTTGTAGCAAGTTAAGCCTCGCATAGAAGTCCTTCTTTAACTGAGAAATTAAGGATTCCACTACTTTTTCCTATAACGTTCAATGTTTAAGCATTCTTTTTTGCAAGAATAACACATTAGATACTTGCTTCACCTCAAGCATCAGGTTGTGGAATGGTTATCACACACCAAAGCGTATTTTTGACTTAAAACTTGTTGAAAACTCACATTATTTCTGAGCGCTATCATGCTGCCCTTCTCAGCTAATACTTGCGTAATATGCTAAAAACAGAAAAAGCAGCTCAATTCGCTGCTTTTTCCTAAGTTAACTTCGGTAGCCCAATTGCACTAGGCCTTCAGAGTCAAACCATAGCGCCTGCTTTCTGCGTCTCGCAATGAGGATAGGCCCATCATCGTAAAACAAAAAGTTTTTCCAATGCTTTCTAAAGATCGACCACTTTGTTTCTATGACATTGTATTTTTCATAGCAGAAGTACACAGTCACATCATCTTGCCAATCCAAATGGTTGAGTACTTCTTCTGGGAGGCCTAACTCATCATCTTCCCAGTTTGCCATCCAATCAACACTGTCTGGCCAATTACTTTCTTTACTCGGCCAATCAGACGAACTGAATCTTTCGCTGTCAGGGCTTTGTGCACTAATGTTCTCTTTCCATAGCTGTGCAGCTCTTGCCTCACTCATCGGTTTTATCTGAGCGAGGTCGTGCTCAGGAATCGGCATAGATTGGTGAGTAAAAATCCATTTTCTTTGGTATTCATCCAAAGGCAAATACGACATTCATTTTCCTCGTTAAGCTTTAAGCCAACCTTTCAAGGTCGCCTCTTCTATCATTTGTTGTGCTTTTTCCCATAACGCTGTAGAACCGTCACCGATACGACTATTCACTGAAATAGCTTGCTGACGAGTGACGCCATGCTCTTGCCAACTCTGGCCCTGGTTATGGTAGTTCAATAGCATGGGGATAATTCTATCTAGGGCTTTGGCAAACTTCGCATCATTGGATTTAGCAGACTCAAATTCCAACCATAGCGCTTTTAGCTCTTCAGCTTGATCGTGTGGTAGTAGCCCGAACAAGCGGTTCGCCGCAGCCAATTCTTTCTCTTCTTGCTGCTCGGAAGCAACAGTATCGTATACAAACGTATCTCCTGCATCTATCTCAACAATGTCATGCAGAAGTAGCATTTTTACCACTCGAGACACATCGACTGGTTGATTGGCGTGTTCTGACATTAACACTGCCATCAATGCTACATGCCAGCTGTGCTCAGCACTATTTTCTAATCGCTTATCGGCACTCTTAACCCGTGTTCGGCGCAGTACTGATTTCAGTTGATCAAGCTCGATGACTAAAGATAGTTGTTGCTCTAGGCGATCGTTCATCTTACAGCCTCTTTCCAGTTAGGGTTAATCATGGAAGTTAGAACGTGATCTTGCCAAGCTCCATTGATCAACAAGTAGTCCTTAGCAAACCCTTCTTTGCTGAAACCGACCTTCTTCAATACCGAAGCACTGCGCTCATTATTAGGCATGTATCCTGCCGATATTCGATGCATGTTCTGAATAGAAAACATATAGTTCACAGCAAGTTTCAGAGCTCTGGTCATCACTCCCCGACCTTGCGCCTCTGCATCCAGAGAATACCCGACATTACATGAATGCAACGGAAAGCGGGTTAAATTGCTAAAGGAAATTGTACCTAACATCTGCTTGCTGCTTGAATCGATAATCAGCAAATAGTAACCAAGCCCTAACCCATGAAGCTCGTGCAGTTTAATCAGTTTCTGCGCCCAACCGGATACGCTATAAAATGCGGCCTCTCGCCTAGGTTCCCAAACTTTTAGGTGTTCTTTGTTCCGATTGAAGTAACCTGCGATCAATTCTGCATCTGTCACTTCTGCAGTACGAAGCAAAACGTCACCATCTACTTCGTACACCTGTCTAGGTGTGCTCACCTTTTCCATGTTTGCTCTTACCTACTGTTTACTCAACTCGACGTTCTCGGATAACGTGCCTGTTTATGTATAAACCTTTACGCATTAATTTTTGCGTATGTTGTAATCACGCAGTTTATTGGCAATCGAGGTATGAGAAACGTTCAAACGCTTAGCAAGTTTACGACTTGAAGGGAACGACTGGTATAGCTTTTCAAGTACCTGAGATTCATAATCTTTCATGATCTCATCAAGCGAACCATCTAAATTCAGGTTCGCCATTCCCGAACCGACACTTTCCAACTGAGGTAAATGGAACAGAGAAACGTCGAGCTCACTACCCTGAAGCTCTGTTAATGCTCTAAGCACCATGTTGTCTAACTGGCGCATATTGCCCGGCCACGGGTAGTTCCCAAGCTGATCAATCAATTCTTCTGAAAAACGAGGCTTGTCCATACCTAGCTGATTTGCGTATTTTGCAATGAATAAGTCAAGTAAAGGCACTAGATCATTCGTTCGCTCGCGCAAAGGAGGGATACGCAGCGTTAACACATTCAAGCGATAGAATAAGTCTTCGCGGAAAGCACCAGATTCAGATAGCTCAGCCAGTTTATGACGAGTAGAAGCAATCACACGTACATCGACATGCATTTCATGTTCTTCGCCCACGCGTCTAAATGTACCATCTTGCAAAAAGCGCAGTAGCTTAATCTGCAGGTGTGCACTCATTTCACCGATCTCATCGAGAAACACGGTGCCGCCATCCGCTTGTTCGAAAATCCCCTTATGCCCTTGCTCATGATTAAATGAACCTGGCGCATGGCCAAACAACTCTGTTTCCGCAACATCATCTGGCATAGATGCGCAGCTGAGTACCAAGAATGGATTTGCCGCACGGCCTGAACGATTATGACAAGCCTTCGCTAGCATTTCCTTACCCGTTCCCGTTTCCCCTTCGATAAGTAAAGGTTGGTCGAGCATTGCAAGCTTTTTCGCTTGGCTTATCAGGGCCTTATGCCTATTTGATACACCCACAAAGTGCTCAAAGCCCAAATCATTATTGATCGGTAAGCTGTCATCGAACACGTTATTGCTACTACCAGAGCGAATGATCATTACCGTACTTGCTAGGGTCGATTCTTTAGATTCGCCAGTAATATAAACAGGCATCAACTCCATTGCGTAGTCCAGCCCATCAATCACAATGTTTTCACGTTGACGAATGGTGTTGCCTTCATCCCATTTGGTGAAGTTGAAGCTCGGCAGTAATGATGAGATTGGTTGTCCAATGATGTCCTCGTTAGACATATTGAACAGGTCTAGAGCAGCGTGGTTCGCGAGGTCGACCCCGCCTTTCAAATCAATAGCTAACACAGGGTCTGGAAGGTTGTTTAACAGTGAGATTAGCTCGGTGTTATGCCTTTCCATAGGCATAAATTGAATCTTCCGAACGTCTTTAACACCAGAGATTCTGCGGATCTCGGCCATCAACTCACTGAAAGTATCGAAATCAATATCAGGACAATTGAGATAAATTATGCCCGTTACATCGATCTCGATACCTCTTAGATCGATACTTTTTGAAGCTAGGATGTCGAGGAGCTCTCGAGTCAGGCCTAGTCTATCTTCACAAAAAACTTCTAGACGCACTTAAAATCCCTAATTTGAAAGTGTCAGGAAAAGTTGACACTAGTTTCGCTCATGCCCCCTAGTGCGTCAAGAAATCAAATGCTATGTCATTCACAAATGGTGTTATTTTGCGCTTAAGTCCTTCACTTCGCTGTAATTGCCGCAACCTTAGCTAAGATCTGCTTACGAATCGCACCCAACCTTACCGCGCGCTCTTGGTTCCATGGAATCGGCCTCAACAGGGACATAGCTTTTAGCCCTAATCTAGCTGTCAAGATACCCACGCCGAGCCCTTGTCCGGCACGAGCAGACACCTTGCCAGCCAAGTCCATCGACATCAAATCCATACTGGCATCAACAGCTAGCTCGCTAGCCCCTGCAGCGGCCATATTGATAAGTACCGCTTTAAATAGCTTTAATCGCGACCAATAACCGAGCTCAATGCCGTAAATATCCGCCAACGAATCGATCATCTTGAAGTTTCGCCATGCCACCAGCAACATGTCCGCCGTTGCTAATGGGCTAATCGCCACCAGTGCCGCAGATTCCGTTGCATGCCTAGACACGATTTTGGTTGCGCGTTCATCTTGCTCTGCTAACACCATGGCATCGTACATTTCTAAAATTTCAGCATCACTATGCGATGAGTTGATGCTATTTTTCCAGCGGTCGAAGTAGGCTGATTCTTCTTTGACACCACTCTGCTTAGCAATTTCAATACAGAATGCTTCACCTTTGCCAACGCTATCACTTTTCAGTAGCTTTTCGCTGTGCTCCTGAACACTAAAGTGATTACGTAGGGTTCGAAGTTTCCACAGTTCTTTACCAATGGCCCCGATACCCAAGGAAGCCAATACACTAATAAAACCAGCCCACCCGAGTGCCAGCCAATCTCCGGTTTGAACTGAAGTAATGACTGTATCAATCGCCTGCCAACCAACTAAACCTGCAAAAGCAGTCACCAACCCAGTCGCAAGCCACTTCTTTCCTTTGCTAGGTCGTATTACGTTTTCCAGCGTTTGTTCTGGTTGGGAGTCTTCGGCAGTTACTTCAACTTCGACGGGAACAAATGTCGAAGACTGTTCAAACTGCATCTGCGCGGTGAGCTCTTTATCGCTTTTTTGCGGTGATTGTTCTAGCGGTTGTTCGAATACTTGTTTGGTTTTGAACTCACTCATTTCAACTTATCTCCAATCAAATACTCTAGTGCTTTATCTACTCGTATATGTTTCATCGGCTCATCAATGGAGCCTGGCATTGGCCTAAATGCAGTAAACTCAAACCCATTGTTTTGCCAATATTCTTTGCTCGGTAGTTTACTAGGGACTTCCCCAGGAAAAACCGTGAGCGCATCCCCAGTTAAAGTTTCGCCTTGCAGCGCAGGGACAGTGTTATCACCAGTAGAAATGAAACCGGCTTGAGTGGCTTGGATCGAAGCCATACTAATGCAACTCATTTCGATATTCTCGAATGCTGCTGTTTGCCAAGCAGGATGAACCATCTGCTGTAGCAAACTGACCAAGTTTGGATGTTGCTCCGGCGTCACGTGATCAGCTTTAGTGGCGGCAAACAATACCTTGTCGATTTTTGGCGCAAATAAACGACGCAACACACTGCTTCGCCCATAACTAAAGCTGTGCATAATTTGTTCTAGCGCAGTGCGCATATCATGAAAAGAGTCATACCCCGCATTCAGAGGTTGCAAACAATCTACTAGCACAATCTGGCGATCAAAAGTTGAAAAATGATGTTTATAAAACGCTTTTACCACCTTTTGTTGGTATTCCTGATAACGCGCTTTGAGCATAGCAATGTTGCTGCTTTTCTCGAACTTATCATTACTATCAAATCGACATGGGAAGAATTGTAAAACCGGCGCTCCAGCTAAGTCTCCCGGCAACACGAATCGACCTGGCTGGACCCAATGCAAACCTTTGTCTTTGCAACGGTGTAAGTATTCGGTGTACAAGCCCGATATTTGTTCGAGCTTTTTCTCATCAAGTGATGAGTTAAGATCTAACTTGTCTAACTCGGTCAGCCATTCTTTAGCCAATTGCGATCTTTCACCCTCTAGAGCTTTAAACTGGCTTTCTGACCAAGTATGAAAATCCATATCGAGCAAAGGAAGATCCAAAAGCCACTCACCCGGGTAATCGATGATATCGACGTAAAGAGTTGAATCACTGCCCAACAGCTTTTTGGTACGTTTCTTCGGTTTGTATTTAATCGCGAGGCGAATTTCGCTCACATCACGTGTTGGTTCAGGCCATTGCGCTGGAGAGTCATGGATTTGCCCCATGGCTTCATCGTAAGCAAACCTTGGCACCATCATATTAAGTTGAGGCACACGTTTAGCACCAACAATACGCTTGTCTCGTGCAGCAGAAAGTAACGGCAAACTGTCGTGGGTTGAAGTATGAAGTAATTGATTAACCATAGAAGTGATGTAAGCCGTTTTACCCGCGCGAGACAAGCCGGTAACGGCAATTCGCACATGCGAATCTAAGCTACGGTGGATAAAGTCATTAACTTCTTTGGTGATCTTCTTCATTAAGTCTCTCTCATATTTTTCAGAGCCTACAAACTAACTGAATCAATATTAATACTAGATGAACGAAAAAGCCCCTGATAAAAATCAGAGGCTTGCGGTAATTTCTACGATTGAGCTATAGGCTCACTTTAATCGTCTTCAATCAACTTGTAGATAACAAATAGAGCAATCTCGATTAAAACAAATAGTGCACAAGTGATGGTGACATACTTTTCATTAAAGATACTGATACCATGAAGAATCAAGTCATAGCCAACAAAAGCACCAATCACCACTGCAATGATGATCTGTAAGATTTGAATAAACCTTGGCATTTTAGCTCCTAGCGTTGTAATTATTAGTCCAGTATACAAAGTGCAGCTTTCGCTGCACTTATGTCAATGATTAGATAATAAAATCAGGCTTTTCTCACAGTCTTTGCATTGAGAGGCTCAGAAGTAATTACTGCTCTGCTTCGGCAATTTTCACTTTCCACGTGTCAGGGCCGATTTGGTGTGCGTTTGCACCCGTTGAATCAACCGCAACCGTTACTGGCATGTCTTCAACTTCAAACTCGTAAATCGCTTCCATACCAAGATCTTCAAACGCAACAACACGTGCTTTCTTGATTGCTTTTGCTACTAGGTAAGCTGCGCCACCTACAGCCATCAGGTAAACCGCTTTGTGCTCTTTGATTGATTCAACCGTAGCAGGACCACGTTCCGCTTTACCGATCATACCCATAATGCCAGTTTCGTTTAGCATCATGTCGGTGAACTTATCCATACGCGTTGACGTTGTTGGACCTGCAGGGCCTACCGCTTCATCGCCTACTGCATCCACAGGACCTACGTAATAGATAAACTTGCCTTTAAAGTCGACACCTTTAGGCAGGCCTTCACCGCTTTCAAGCATACCTTGAATACGCTTATGCGCTGCATCACGGCCCGTTAGGATTTTGCCTGATAGAAGAACCGTTTCACCAGTCTTCCATTCTTGAACGTCTTCCTTAGTCACTTCATCAAGGTTAACACGGCGTGTATTTGCGCCCGCTTCCCAAGTGATGTCTGGCCACTCTTCTAGCTTAGGTGGCGTTAGCTCTGCAGGGCCACTGCCATCAAGTGTGAAGTGCACGTGACGCGTTGCCGCACAGTTAGGGATTAAACACACAGGCTTAGACGCTGCGTGTGTTGGTGCAGTTTTGATCTTCACATCAACAACGGTAGTTAGACCACCAAGACCTTGTGCACCAATACCTAGTTTGTTTACACGGTTGAAGATGTCTAGACGTAGCTCTTCTTCTGCATTCTCTGGACCTTTCTCGATAAGCTCTTGGATATCGATGTGTTCCATCAAAGATTCTTTCGCCAGTACCGCTGCTTTTTCAGCCGTACCACCGATACCTATGCCCAGCATACCCGGTGGACACCAACCTGCGCCCATTGTTGGTAGCGTCTTCTCTACCCACTCTGCAATATCATCAGAAGGGTTGAGCATCACCATCTTAGTTTTGTTCTCTGAACCGCCGCCTTTTGCAGCGATCTGAATTTCAACAGTATCACCTGGTACCATATTGATGTGTACAACCGCTGGCGTATTGTCTTTAGTGTTAATACGCTTACCAGCAGGATCCATCAGGACAGATGCACGCAGTGGGTTATCTGGGTTGTTGTAAGCTTGACGAACACCCTCATCAACCATCTGCTGAACCGTCATGTCAGTCGAGTCCCATTTCACACCCATACCGATGTTAACAAAACAAGTGACGATACCAGTATCTTGACAGATCGGGCGATGACCTTCTGCAGACATGCGCGAGTTAATTAGAATCTGCGCCATTGCGTCTTTTGCCGCCTGGCTTTCTTCTTTTTGATAGGCTTTATCTAGGGCTTGAACAAAGTCTAATGGGTGGTAGTAAGAAATATATTGAAGTGCGTCAGCAACACTGCTGATCACGTCCTGCTTGCGAATTACCGTCATTGCATGCCTCGTTATTGTTATGCTTCCTTTGCGCTACTACTTTTTGTCGACCTGTTGAGCATAGTGCACTTTATGTAAATTATAGTGCAGTGTACCGAAGGCCTTAGCACCGAAGACTTAGCTCCGGAGGCGATTGCTTTTGAAGACGTATGCTTTCAAACTATTGATTTCACAACATGTGCTTTCAAAACCATTCCGTTCAAAACATGTGGCTTTCGGCGATTATTGGTTTTAACGTCAAGTAGCAGCTTTTAATTTGCGTTTTATGATACTCTTGCTTTCCTCAACACGCCATGCAGCGATCGATCTCTTTGTCACAAATTAAACAAATGAATAACAACGACCTACAACCCATTCAGGTAAGACCGCTCGATTACTATCCAGAAATCACTAAGCACCTGTTTTCCCATATCGAAAATCAACCGTGGGCGATGCTACTTCGCTCCGCTTCTCAAGACCATGTTGATAGCAGATTCGATATTTTGGTCGCTGAGCCGATCGCACATTTAACAACTCACGACGCCATCACAGATGTGGTTGTTGGTGACAGAACCTACCAGAGCAACCAAGATCCATTTGAACTCATCACTCAGTTGCAGCAACAACTCTTACCGGACGTGGAATTTCAGCAAGACTTACCGTTTATTGGCGGAGCGGTCGGTTATTTTGCTTACGATTTAGGCAGACATGTTGAGACTCTACCTAGCGTTGCTGAGTCCGACATTAACGCACCAGATATGGCGGTGGGTATTTATGACTGGGCAGTCATTGCCGATCATCACAACAAAGCCGCATGGCTGGTTGGAGTAGAGTTAGAGGCTCGTTGGCAATGGCTAAGCATACATCTAGAAAAGACGCTTTCCTCTAAAAGCCAATCGTTCCAGCTCCAAGGCGACTGGCGATCCAATATGAGCCAGCAAAGTTATGCAGAAAAGTTTGCGCAGGTACAAGAATATTTGTTATCTGGCGATTGCTACCAGATCAACCTTGCGCAGCGCTTTAGTGCTGATTACCAAGGTAGTGAATGGGACGCATATAAGAAGTTAGAACAGGTCAACCTAGCCCCATTCTCGGCATTCATCCGCACAGAAAACGCAGCGATTTTAAGCGTATCGCCAGAACGCTTTTTGCAGGTACACGACAATAAGATTGAGACTAAACCTATTAAGGGAACTCGACCTCGCTCAGACGATCCAACCATCGATGCTCGGTATGCCAATGATTTAGCACACGCAGAAAAAGACCAAGCTGAGAATTTAATGATTGTCGACCTCCTACGCAATGACGTTGGCAGAGTGGCAAAACCAGGCAGCGTCCATGTGCCTAAGTTGTTCGATATTGAAAGCTTTCCCGCAGTACATCACCTTGTGAGTACCATTCGAGCAGAACTTGATGTTCAGTATTCACCCGCGGATTTACTAAGGGCAAGCTTCCCTGGCGGCTCAATTACTGGCGCGCCGAAAGTAAGAGCGATGGAAATTATCGAAGAGTTAGAGCCTCATCGCCGAAGTGCTTATTGCGGCAGCATTGGCTACATCAGCCGTCATGGCCGCATGGATACCAGTATTACTATACGTACGCTAGTGGCCGAGCAAAACAGAATCTACGCTTGGGCAGGTGGTGGTGTTGTTGCTGATAGCCAATGTGATTCTGAATACCAAGAGACCCTCGATAAACTCAGTAAAATCCTGCCTGTATTACAAGAACACTAACGGGTCTTGTTTACAAACATCGACGAGAAACGCAAATAAGCGCATTCGGCAACTCAATATTGAAGCTTGCAGAATGCGGTTACGTCCATTTTGTGATCATGGCTTCTAAGTCGGCAGCAGTGTAAGGTTTGGTGAGAATATCGTCCATGCCACACTCAATACACTTCTCACGTTCTTCAAGGGTCGTTCCCGCTGTCAAAGCGATTATCGGTATTTTCCAACCTTGCTCTCTTAACCTCTGAGTCGCCTCAAAACCATCCATTTCTGGCATCCGACAGTCCATGAAAATCAGGTCATACTGCTTTGCCTCTGCTGCTTTCAGCGCTTCGACTCCGTTGCCCTGAGTATCAGGTGTCACCTTAAGTTTCTTCAGCATTTGATTGATGATCACAAGATTCATCCGAATGTCATCCACGACTAAAATCGAAAGCTCTTGTATCGACTTCCTATCGACTTTATCCGCACTATTTCGCTCATTAAGTTCAACCTCTTTCGCTGCTTTCAGTGGCAGCACAACGGTAAAGTGAGTCCCCTTGCCTACTTCACTCGTAAAGCTGATCTCTCCATTCATCAACTCAACCAGTTTTTTACATATCGCCAGTCCTAGCCCTGTGCCTTCAAAATGGCGTCGACGAGAACGGTCGGCTTGAACAAAAGGATCAAACAATGATTGCTGCGCCGACTCCGCAATTCCTCGCCCTGTATCGATAACATCAAACTGAATTCCATTGGGTGATTGCTCACACCTTAATATCACCTCCCCTTCGGCGGTAAACTTGATCGCGTTACCAACCAAATTTACCAACACTTGGCTGACGCGTTCGGCGTCGCCAATGAAACACTTAGGAAAGCCTTGCTGAGTGTCCACTTCAAATGTGATGCACTTTTCTTTTGCTTTGGAGTCGAAAATACCAACTAAGGTGTTCTCAATTTCCGACCAAACAAAGCGAGTAGGAATGAGTTCCATCATTCCCGCGCTTATCTTACTGAAGTCCAACAGGTCATTAATGATGGTTCGAAGTAAGTCGCCCGAATGGGTCAAGTTATTAAGGTATATCTGCTGATTATCGTCCAGCGACGTATCCGATAGCAGTTCCGCACTACCGAGCAGTCCATTAAGTGGCGTTCGGAGTTCATGATTGATCATTGCCACGAACTCCTTGGTCGAGCGCTCTGACTCCTCGGCTCGTAGTCGAGCATCTAATGCCGAATCAAGAATTATTTGGCGGCTAAGCGCGCTACAAAGAAGCTCCAACACTAAGGTCATTTGATTCACGATGAAGTCTTTGTCTACATCACCTACTCGCACAGAAAAAATCAGCTCTCCGACCCGTTCACGGCTTATCTCCACCGGCATATGCAGCTTGCTGTCGATCCACTGAATGTAAGTCGTGGTTTGCTGAGAGCGGGCATGATCTTCATGACCAAATTGCGTACGATTGAGAGTTTTAATTAGGTTAGGTGTTAAGTTTAAAAATGCGGTTTCAATAACATCGCTGTTGGTCAGTTGATCAAGAAAGTTTGAGAGGATCGCATCATCAACACTGTTGGTTAAAAACGCCCGGCCGAATTGAATCATGGTCGAGTCGACCTGCTCTTCAAATTCGAACTTTCTCAAATCGTGCTGAGATTGTTTTTCAAGCTGACGCAACGCTACCTGTAATTGTTGGTTGGCTTCATACAGTTCCAAGGCTTTTTGTTCCAACAGACGCTCTGCTTCTTTTCTCGCGGCGATTTCTCGCTGCACTTTTCTCTCTAACGGAGATTTGTCTGCCATTCAACTTACCCTAGCGCCAAGTGAAACCGTACATCGCTGAGATCACCATCGTTTGGCGCCATCTCTACATCAACCGCTTCATTGAAGTGCTGAGCACAACCTTGGATCAATCCTAAGCAGACATGAGATAAACAGCGAGCACTGTGGTAGTCAAACACCATTTCCGTTTGAGTTTCAGAAATAAACACAAAACTTGGTGGTTTAGCATCTGGATAAAGCTTCTTCACTTCCAAATGGATGTACTCTTCAACGTGACGAATAAACTGGAACGTATTCGCACACTTCTTCAAACCAGCAGAATTAGGTAAAGTGTTCAGCAAGTTATTAAATACACTTTTACCAAACACTTCCTGAAGAGCCTCGATAGGTACATCGGTGAGCTTGCTTAGACTGACGATCATTTTGACCAACTCTCTATGGTCATAACTGCCAACAGCAGTGAATATACCTTCACTCCCTGATTCATCGAGCATGTTCTCTAAAACTTCCAGGCCGAACTCTTGTTCAACTAGCTCCATAAACTCAGTAAAAATAATCCCTTTCATCTTTATGAGCTACCCTTAATATAGAAGTGAGTAAAGTTAAAGCATGATCCATAAGTGGATGTATTTCAAATACTAGCTAGGAGTAACGTGTTGTTTGAGCTAAGTAAATCAGACTTGATTCAAAAATTTCAGTTTCATCAACCTGTCGAGTATCACCAAGAATCGACACGACGAGTTTCCCACCTCGCCAATAAGCCTCTACGAAAAGCCTCCGTGCTGATCGGTTTTGTGGAGCGGAAGGGAGAGTTAAGCGTGGTACTGACCCGCCGAGCATCTCACTTAAAGCACCACCCAGGCCAAATCAGTTTCCCAGGCGGTAAATATGAAGAAAGTGATGCTTCACTGCTGGATACAGCGATTCGAGAAGCAAATGAAGAAATCGGCATCGATCCCAAGCACATCCACATTATTGGCCAAATGCCTGAGCTCATCACGGTCAGCCACTTTTCGGTTACGCCCGTTATTGCGTTTATCGATGCTAATTTCAGTATGGTGATCGATGAGAACGAGGTCGATGAAGCATTCGAAGTCCCCGTCGATCACTTACTCGACTCAAGTAAATTGTTTAGCCACACGTTTACCATCAATAATGCTAATCATCGAGTATTTGGCATCCCTTACAAGCGTCATTTCATTTGGGGGATGACAGCACAAATAATCCAAGCCATGCAGCAACACATCATGAAAACTAATTGATTGCCGTTAACAATTCTTCCACTCCGTTTTACATTAATTTAATTCACCCCTCACAGCGCAATCGTTTACTTGCGTTGCGCGTTCCGCCCGCCCTTACCAGCATTAGTTAAACTAATCCGACACATTAACAATAATCACGCGTAGCACGTGATTTTCGTGATTAAAAACAGGTTTTTGACATATCATTCAATAAGCTCAAACAATACATGATTTAGATCTATTTTTTGTGCAAGAAAACAATGCAAAATTGCTCTCGACTTATTTCCTGTTCCCAAAAATGAGTAACCCAAAATGAACACAACAACTTCTGCGGCTAATACCGCACAATCGTCTAGCAAGTGGACTTATAAAGATTTCACTTGGTGTCTATCACTATTTGGTACAGCGGTTGGTGCTGGCGTACTTTTCCTACCAATCAAAGCGGGTGCTGGCGGCTTTTGGCCATTAGTTATACTTGCGCTAATTGCAGCACCAATGACTTGGTTCGCACACAAATCTCTAGCACGTTTCGTTCTTTCTGCTAAGAACCCTGAAGCAGACATCACTGACACTGTAGAAGAGCACTTCGGTAAGACTGGCGCAAACCTTATTACTTTCGCTTACTTCTTCGCTATCTACCCAATCGTTCTGATTTACGGTGTTGGTATCACAAACACAGTTGACTCTTTCCTAGTTAACCAAATGGGTATGGAATCCATCCCTCGCTGGTTACTTTCTGGTGCACTTATCGCAGCGATGACTGCCGGTGTAGTATTTGGTAAAGAGCTAATGCTAAAAGCAACGTCAGCGATGGTTTACCCACTGGTATTCATCCTACTAGCACTGTCGTTCTACCTAATCCCAGACTGGAACACTTCTATGATGGAAGTTTCTCCAGAGTGGTCTGCAATGCCTTCTATCGTATGGCTAGCAATCCCAATCATTGTTTTCTCTTTCAACCACAGCCCAATCATTTCACAGTTCTCTAAAGAGCAACGTCGTGTACACGGTGACAACGCAGTGAAGAAAACTGACGCTATCACTGGTGGCGCAGCAATGATGCTAATGGGCTTCGTTATGTTCTTCGTATTCTCTGTAGTACTTTCACTATCTCCAGAGCAACTAGCGTCTGCACAAGAGCAAAACATCTCTGTTCTTTCTTACCTAGCGAACGTTCACGAATCACCACTGATTTCTTACATGGGTCCACTGGTTGCATTCGCGGCAATTACTTCTAGCTACTTCGGTCACTTCCTAGGTGCTCACGAAGGTCTAGTTGGCCTAATCAAATCTCGCTCAGAGTCTCCTAAGAGCAAGATCGAGAAAATCTCTCTAGCGTTCATCGTTATCACTACTTGGATTATTGCGGTAGTAAACCCAAGCATCCTAGGCATGATTGAAACAATGGGTGCTCCAATGATTGCAGCTATCCTATTCCTAATGCCTGTATTCGCTATGCACAAAGTACCAGCAATGGCGAAGTACAAAACTTCAGCACCTGTGCAAATCTTCACAGCAATCTGTGGTCTTGCAGCGATTAGTTCTGTAATCTACGGCGCTCTTTAATTCCTCCCCTATTAGGCTGGAATTGAACAAAAGAATATAACGATAATAAAAAGCCTCCCTACTCCTCGTTGGGAGGCTTACTTCTGAGGTAATCGATATGATTAGTGTTTTTGACATCTATAAGATCGGCGTTGGTCCTTCAAGCTCACACACTGTTGGTCCAATGAAAGCGGGTAAAGAATTTATTGATGATTTACGCTCAATGGGAAAATTGCGCGACATCACTAAAATCACCGTTGACGTCTATGGATCACTATCACTGACAGGGAAAGGTCACCACACAGACATCGCTATTATCATGGGTCTTGCTGGCAATACTCCTGAGAAAGTAGATATCGACTCTATTCCGGGCTTCATCGCTCGCGTAGAAGAAACTGAGCGCCTTCCTGTTGGCATGCACTGTCATACAGTATCGTTCCCGAAAGACGGTGGTATGAACTTCCATACAACCAACCTTGAGCTTCACGAGAACGGCATGCAGATCCACGCTTGGATCAATGACGAAAAAGTGTACTCAAAGACTTACTACTCTATCGGCGGCGGTTTTATCGTTGACGAAGAGAACTTCGGTAAAGAAGAAGAAAACCCAGTTAAAGCGCCTTACGAGTTCACCACAGCGGAAGAACTCGTGAACCAATGTAAGGAAAGCGGTCTTTCTATCAGTACTCTGGTAATGAAAAACCAAGCGGCACTTCATTCAGATGAAGAGTCACGTACTTACTTCGCTAACATTTGGAAAACCATGCGTGAGTGTATGGATCGCGGTATGAATACAGAGGGGATTCTTCCTGGTCCACTGCGTGTACCTCGCCGTGCTGCTGCACTGCGCCAGCAACTGCTTACCTCAGAGAAAACAACCAACGATCCAATGTCGGTCGTTGACTGGGTAAACATGTTCGCTTTCGCAGTAAACGAAGAGAACGCTGCGGGTGGTCGTGTTGTAACAGCACCAACAAACGGTGCGTGTGGCATCATTCCTGCGGTACTGGCTTACTACGATAAGTTCATCCAAACCGTTACTGAAAAAGACTACATCCGTTACTTTGCAGCTTCTGGCGCAATCGGTGGTCTATACAAACGTAACGCGTCTATCTCTGGTGCAGAGGTTGGCTGTCAGGGTGAAGTTGGCGTGGCATGTTCAATGGCTGCTGCAGGTCTTGCTGAGCTTATGGGTGGTAGCCCAGAGCAAGTATGTATGGCTGCTGAGATCGCAATGGAGCACAACCTAGGTCTAACCTGTGACCCAGTTGCAGGCCAGGTACAAGTTCCATGTATTGAACGTAACGGTATCGCGGCAGTAAAAGCGATCAACTCGACTCGTATGGCACTGCGTCGTTCATCAGCTCCAACAGTTTCTCTAGATAAGGTTATCGAAACCATGCTAGAAACGGGTAAAGACATGAACGCGAAATACCGTGAGACTTCTCAAGGCGGCCTTGCTGTTAAAGTTATCTGTTAATCCCTCCCCTATTAATCTAAAAAGCCCGGGCAATTAATTGCCCGGGCTTTTTGTTTCTGCACCAACAACGTGTTAAAACCTCACCATAACAGCCTGTTACTACAAGATTTTTTAATTTATAAAAAAAACTAAAGGTGACACTATATCCATACACCTTGGATATGCTGGAAACTCATCACATCTAACTGCCACCATTATTGATAACTTCCCTTTACATTTAACCCTAGGAGCTCCTAAACGAATGATTAGGTTTGAACTCGGAGACCAAGTTTGCATTTGCATGTCGGAAAGCACCCTTTCACTAGAATTAAACAATCTTCCACACGCTACGCTGCCTATTACTCAAAACGAATATCTGATCTTAAGTGTGATTTCTTGTTACGGCTCTTTGAATGTTCCAATCAGCCAAAGAAGCATAGAAAGTAAAATCGCTCAAAAATACAATATTGCTCTACCGGAGAACGGATTTAAAAATATAATCGCATCTATCAGAAAAAAGTTTAAAAAGCTTACAAAACACCACATTACTTCCAAAAAAAGTATCATTGAGAACATTCATCGGGTGGGTTACTTCGTTCCGTTTAAAAGCTTTAACAACCAGGCGAACGGAATGGCGCAACAAAAGCGCATTAACCACGATGCAAAAGATGCGATTAAAAACGCGCTGTCTTCGTGCTTGGCTGACAAACGTTTGTATCTCGATATCAGTATCGCGATCGTTGTATCTAGCGTAGTGTTTTTTTCGGTGACGTATTACGCCATCGATGGCGCGTTAAAACAAAGCTACTTCCATAAAGTGGGCGATTTTACAGATGCCTTCAATCAGTACTCATGCTATTCCGACTCAGCCGAGCTTCAGTCCAAGATTGATGACGTTGAGTTAATTGAATCGATCGTCATGGTTGATCGTTTCAAAACGCGCTGCTTAATCACACCTGAAGCTGTCACGCCAATGAACAAGAAAGAAATGAAAACTTGGCTTAATAATGACAGCTACACCACTCAGTCATTCGACAAAGAAGACGTGTCTTTGGTGGTTCGAGTTAAAAGCGTCAACCTCGCACACAATATGAATAACTACGTATCGAACTACTTTCTCGCAGGGATTAAGGTTTGCACGAACACGGGGACATCAATCGATGTCGGGGAAACCGATGGTCGTTCAATATTGACCAAAACCACTGCAGACGGATACCAGAAATCGTTCTATCCAGCACCGCTGATTCGCAATACGTTGTTTGTTGCGGCTTTAATGATCGTACTTTACCGCTTTAAGCGCATTTGCGCCTTGCTGCAATATTTTTGGGCTATACGACGCTTCAAGATGAAGCTCGAGCCAATTTTTGATACCAGTTCGAACCAAAACATTCACTACGAAGCATTGTCACGATTCCAAACAAAAAACACCCAAAGATTCATCGAGACATTAATTGCCAATGACTTGTTGCTCACCCACACCTTGTTGGTCATTCGTACGATTTTTGGTAGCTCTAAGTCATTGATCGCGCCGCTGAGTATCAACGTGTGCCCTTCTCTGCTGCAAGGGAAAAACTTTTCTCAGCTGCATGAAGCATTATCGAAGAAGGATTGCAGTTACCTCACGGTCGAGATTACAGAAAACGCCTCCATGTATTACACCGAGGAAATCTACGCTAACATCGACAAGATTAAATCTCTTGGCTGCAAGATAAGTATTGATGACTTTGGAACAGGAAATAACAACGTAGAACTGATTGGAAAAATTCACCCAGATTATTTAAAAATTGACCGAGCCTTTGTCACAGGGCTTCGTCAAGACGATAAGAAAGCAGAAACGCTCAGGCAGCTCATCGCTATGGGCAAAGCCTATCACTGTACAATCATTGTGGAAGGGGTTGAAACTGCAGACAGTGCTCACCTACTCACCACATTGGGTGCCAGCATTCATCAAGGTTTTTACTACGCGCTCACTTAACAGTGGCAGTGATAAGGTGTAAAAAAGGCGGGAAATCCCGCCTTTCTCATACTGATTAAATCAATTGTGACAGCAGTAGAAAGCCACCAAATGCACCACCAAATATCAGCATCGCAGTGCCGCCTTCAGCTGCGTATCGCTCTGCTAAGGTAGCTGACTTCCTAAGTTTGTACACCATGGCCATCGGCACAAAAACCGCTAAGAACACCAAAATAATGCCTGCGTAACTGAGTACCGATAAGAACTGGTCCGCTGCGACAATCGCGCCAATCAAGGGCAATACAAACGTCAGTACATAAGTAATGATTTTATTCTGCTTGAAAGTGTCTCGGTTCTGGTGAAACAGCGACATCGCAACACCGAAGAAAGAAGTCAACAAAGCCAAGCCAGTAAACAGCGACAACACAGCGCCAATCCAGGGCTTATCGTGCTCAAACCCTTCCATTAATTGTGAAACACTCGAGAACTGTTTAAGCTGTTCAGCTGGTAAATTCCCGACGACGGCAAACAACCAACAAAGGTAGCAAAACAGTGGGATCAACGAGCCTACAATCACCATATTGCGTAGCTGTTTATCTGTTGCTTCTTGGTTGTAAGACACTAAGCTTGGGATCACTACCATAAAACCGAAACTCGTAAACAGCACCGCACTGGTGGTGATCAGCTCAACATGGCTGTGGTTAGTCACTTGGCCCAAGTTTTCTGCAGAAAACGTTGGCAGTAGTACGGTCAACGTAAGTAGCAAACTGGCGATCATTACGAAAAACAGTAGACGATTGAGTTTATCGATCACTCCTGTACCGCACGCAACGATGGCACCAGCCAGTAAAGTAAAGATGACTTGGGCTTTAACGAAGCTAAGCTCTACTCCAATTGAGGCCATTGCTTTCACTAATAAATCCGCCGCGCCGAGAATGTACGCCATAAGTAGGCAGATCAACAACGCGTACAACAATCCGTTAGTGATTAGCTGACCACCTTTGCCAAGTGTTTTGCTTGCAATCGAGTTAAGGCCCAGACCACCTTCAGATTTGATAGTGGCCTCGAGCAAAAGCAGTGCAGAGTGAGTAGTACCAAACCAAATCAATACCATCAGTAACGTGCCGTAAAACAGGCCGAACTGTGCAAGAACCATCGGAATCGCCAACATGCCAGCGCCAAGAGCTGTCCCTGCAATGATGAGGGAACTACCAAGTAATTTTGTATTCATTTTCTAAAAACCGTTTTTAATGTGTGTAAATCATGCGCGCACAGAGGCGCCAAAGAAGCTTCGTGTCAGATTAGGATCAATACGAAAAGCTAAAATAAGAAAATGAATTAGGGCGTAACGTGGCGTTACTTCGATGGGTGAAGAAGGGGGTAAAGAGAGTACGTGACAGGGTGTTATGGGAAGTAACCTGGTGTGGCGACCCTTCAGTGGGCTCAAGAATTGGGGAAGTAATTTTGAAAATCATTTAGGTGTCCAATAGTAAGACAGTCCTTTTAGTAAAAAGCAGTGACTCCTTCACTACGAACCTCGATGTTGAGGTTCATCCATCTTATCCGTTCAGTTTATGATTTCAATGATCATTCAACCAAGTGCTCAAATATCCCGCAATCACACGGTTTATTATACCGACGACTGCGGGAAGCTTTGATGCAAGAGAGTGACTTACGGTTCTGCTCCCTCTGCTGGAGTCACACGCCCTTTCAGTTCATTGCCCGCATCTCGAATCAGATCGAGTGGTGACAGAATCACGCCTTTCACTGCCCCTTGCGTCGCTTGCTGAGCAATGTCTTGGCTTTTTTCAACGATTTGATCGGCTTTCAGTGCCACTTCATCCGCCTTGAGCAAAATTGGCGGGATGTCTTGGCGCAGCGCTTCGGACTCTTTCACCACTAAAGGAATGGTTTCATTGCGGTAACCTTTGCTCTCTACCAGCACAGGTGGTATCACATCTACACGATACTGCTGCGCTTCCGCCAACACCGCTGGTACCAACACTTCTCGATACTGTGTGACTTCGCCGACTATCATAGGTATTTTTGCGTCGATAGAAGCGGCTGTTTTGTTGGTGTCTGATACAGCCACCGTTACTTCCTCTACACTACGAATGATGTCTGGAAGTAAATCTTCTAGCGTGTCAGCAACCTCAAGCCACTCTTCAATCTGAAGGTGCTTTGACAACGTGCTCACGTCCTCGAGGATCTTAGGGTATGTATCGATCACCTCCCCGACTTTACTAGTCATGCCATGGATGGTGTAACCGAGATAAAAGATAGAGAGGGCTAAAAGCAATTGGATCGCCGAAGAGATTTTGGACGCCATTATCTACTCCTTGAAGTTCTGGCCTATTGATATCCTAACCGACCTAATAAAAAAGCGAAGTAAAACTTCGCTTTCATTGGGGTTCTATTCGCCTTTGTAAATGCAGCCTGCGGTACAGGTCTCTTTTATCTCGATTTTGCTCAATAAAGGCAATTCAGGTTTCAGTTCACGCCAAATCCATCGAGCTAGCACTTCACTGGTTGGATTCTCTAACCCTTCAATATCGTTTAGGTAGTAGTGATCTAAACGATCATAAATTGGCTTAAAGGCCGCTTTGATTTCTGCAAAGTCCACCACCCAACCTGTATGCGGGTCAACTTCACCTTCAACATAAAGACGAACAAGAAAAGAGTGCCCATGTAAACGACCACATTTATGACCTTCTGGCACATTCGGCAGATGGTGTGCGGCTTCGAACATAAACTCTTTGTACAATTCTGTTTTCATCTTAAATCTCGGGCATTTCAAAAGAGACGCAATACTAAGGAAATTAGCTACAACTGACAAGCTATCAAACCTGCTACAACAAGGGAAAAGTGCTTATCTCTATTATCTAGACTTGCTGTTTAACAATCGAGTGTCATATGCGCTGTAAAAATGTCTATGCGTCAAAATATTGATTACACGCAATTTACATCACATTTACAAAACCCCACTATGTTTGTGGTCACACTAACGAACTACTACTTTATTGGTAAGCAAGCCAAACTTGTACAATCGAGAGGTTTATTCCAAATATTATAATCGCTCAACATGAATCTAACTATAACCAAAAAGCTGCTGCTGACTCTGGTGTTTGTATTTGCCTTAGTCGTGACAGTATCGACCGCATACCAATATTTACAACAACGTGATCTACTCAATTCTGTACTCAGTGAACAGTTACATGACAAGGCCAGCAACTATTTCGATAGCCTCAACATGATGATGCTCACCGGCACAATGAGTCAGAAAGAAACCCTTAGACAAAAGGCTTTAGCTCAAGAAGGCATTGAACAAGTAAAAGTGCTTAGAGCTGATGCTGTCAGCAAAATTTATGGCCCAGGACAAGAAAACCAGCAACCCACCGACAGTATCGATCAACGTGCTCTTAATGGAGAACTGGTGATTGAACCAATAAGCGCAGATTGGGGCAAAGGACTGGTGGTCGCTCTGCCGATGAAGTCCAGTGAAAACTATCGCGGCACCAACTGTGTTGCTTGCCACATGGCACCAGAAGGCGAAGTGTTAGGCGCGATTCGCCTCGAGTACAACATGAACCATGTCAATCAGATGATCAGCAAACGCACCATGATTGCCATTGCTATTATGGGAAGCATCGCCTTTGTCGGCTTCTTACTGACACTGGGGCTAATCAAAAAAATCATCATTAAACCTATCCAGAGAACATCCCGTTTTATGCAGGAAGTAAGTCAGACCAAAGATTTATCTATGCGTCTTACCAAGATGAACAAAGATGAAGTCGGTCAGCTTTCCGTTGCCATCAACTCCTTCGTGGGTACCGTTAGCGACAGCTTAGAAAAAGTTCAGCAGACCTCCCACACACTCGCTCACTCATCGTCTCAGCTGACAAGTGTTGCGCAAATAACAGATGATGCCGTCAACCAACAGCAACAAGAAACCGCTGATGTTCGGGCTAACATTGAGCAGATGCAGTCCCAACAACTTAATGTTGAGCAAGCAACTGTCGAGGCTTCTAACCTGATAAACCATACCACCAGCAATATTCAGCGAAGTGCAGAACAAGCCCACTTAGCCAGTGAAGACATTAAAGGTTTAGTCGGAGATATTGAATCCGTTAAAACCAATATAGAAGAGCTTAATGGCCAAACTGGAGAAGTAACGTCTATTTTAGGTGTCATTCGTGGCGTCGCTGAGCAAACTAACCTTTTGGCGTTAAACGCAGCCATTGAGGCAGCACGTGCGGGTGAACAAGGTCGCGGATTTGCAGTCGTTGCCGATGAAGTCAGGCAGCTCGCCAGTCGCACAGCAGAAGCGACGACCAGCATTGAAGATATCATCGCTCAGTTTAAACAAGACAGTGAAAGCTCGGTCGATTCCGTGGATAAGGTTTGCGAGCAGGCACACCAGCGCTCTACCGACATCGAACAGCTTTCAGCGGCAATGTCTGAAGTAGTAACAGAGATGCAAGAAGCCCTCAGCCACGCGCAGAACATTCAGCAACAGACGCAGACTTCAACTGAGGTGAGCCACACCGTTCAAGCTAAAATGGACATCATTACTGGGCATGCAGACGAAACCTCAAACTCCGCCTCTCAAACTCGTGATATCAGCCTAGATTTGGAGCAGTTGTCGGAACGATTAGAGTCGCTATTGAACCAATTTAAGCTATCTCATCGGAAATCGAGTTGAAACAAGTAAAATTCCCTTCTTCGTGGGCAATAAAAGGTTGAAGCTCACGATTTGACAGGTAATATGTTCCATTGACTTAAAAAATTTATACAACCCAACAATTCGATGATTTTTTGCGCATTTTAGCCTTCTTATCACCGATATTGTTGGGTTGAATTTGTCCCTCAATGGAGAATGAAACCAACATGACTTACGCGCCTGTAACAGACGTACTTAGCGGTAAGCTAGCGGTAGACAGTGAAGTAACTGTTCGCGGCTGGATCCGTTCACGTCGTGATTCCAAAGCTGGAATCTCTTTCCTTGCCATTTACGACGGCTCTTGTTTCGACCCGATTCAGGCCGTGGTCCCTAATAATCTTAATAATTACGAAGACGAAGTGCTAAAGCTAACGACTGGCTGCTCTGTTGAAGTAACAGGTAAGATTGTTGAGTCTCCTGCTAAAGGGCAAGATTTTGAACTAGCCGCTACTAACGTAAAAGTGGTAGGCCTAGTTGAAGATGCAGACACATACCCAATGGCGAAAACTCGTCACTCAATCGAGTACCTTCGTGAAGTTGCGCACCTTCGTCCACGTACTAACGTGATCGGTGCAGTAGCTCGTGTACGTAACTGTTTATCTCAAGCAATTCACCGTTTCTACCACGAACAAGGTTACTTCTGGATGTCTGCGCCACTAATTACGGCTTCAGATGCAGAAGGTGCGGGTGAGATGTTCCGTGTTTCAACACTGGACCACGCGAACTTGCCACTGACAGACAAAGGTGAAGTGGACTACAACGAAGACTTCTTCGGCAAAGAAACATTCCTTACTGTATCTGGTCAGCTAAACGCAGAAGCTTACGCTTGTGCACTGAGCAAAGTTTACACCTTTGGTCCGACTTTCCGTGCAGAGAACTCAAACACAAGCCGTCACTTGGCTGAATTCTGGATGGTTGAACCAGAAGTTGCTTTTGCAGAACTTGATGATGTAGCGAAACTTGCTGAAGACATGCTTAAGTATGTGTTCAAAGCGGTTCTTGAAGAGCGTCGTGACGACTTAGAATTCTTCGCGCAACGCATCGACAAGCAAGCGATCTCTCGTCTAGAGCAGTTCGTTGACTCTGACTTCGCTCAAGTAGATTACACCGATGCTATCCAAATCCTATTGGATTCTGGTAAAGAGTTCGAATTCCCAGTTGAATGGGGTATCGACATGTCTTCTGAGCACGAGCGTTTCCTAGCAGAAGAACACTTTAAAGCACCAGTAATCGTTAAGAACTACCCGAAAGACATCAAAGCTTTCTACATGCGTCTAAACGATGATGGCAAAACGGTTGCAGCAATGGATGTTCTAGCACCAGGTATCGGTGAGATCATCGGTGGTTCTCAACGTGAAGAGCGCCTAGATATCCTAGATGCACGTATGGTTGAGATGGGTATCGATCCAGAGCACATGAGCTGGTATCGCGACCTACGCCGTTACGGCACAGTACCTCACGCTGGCTTTGGCCTAGGTTTCGAACGTCTAGTGTCTTACGTAACAGGCATGGGTAACGTTCGTGACGTAATCCCATTCCCACGTACTCCACGTTCCGCAAACTTCTAATCTAAACTACTTTAGATACTGAGCATTGACGAAAAAGCCTCCGATAATCGGAGGCTTTTTTTTTGGGCTAAACGCTTGGAACCCCTATCCTGCTTTTTCCGCATATCGAATACCAAACCAACACAGACACAACATAACAAAGGGAATGGCCGCAGCGGTGTATTCCGTCCACGCCAGTTCAGCAAATGATTTGGCTAAGATGAGATGAGCAAAGACCAATAAAAAAGCGATACTGATCGCGACAACAATCAGACGAACTTCATGTTTAGATTCCTGTTTCTCCATTTTCCGCTCCCGCAATGGCTACTAACACTACAGGCTATTTCATCACAGGCATTATAGTTACACGTGATACAGTTCTATCGAAAAACAGACAATCAGTTAGATTTACGAACTAAATCAGCCATTTTTTCAATGACCTGCTTGGCTCTAGTGTCTAACGGATAAGAGTAGTTAAGACGTAAACAAGACTGATGATGTTCAGACGTAGAAAATAACTTGCCATAGGCAACAGTGGCTCCCTGCTCTACCGCACATTCGTACACGTGCCGGGCATTGATGTGTTCAGCAAGCTCAAGCCACAAGAAATAGCCTCCTGTTGGACAACTCACTTTGGTGCCGGCAGGAAAGCAGCTATGAATCAGCGCTAACATGCTGTCTCGCCGCTCTTGCAACGTTTTTCTTAGCTTACGCAAGTGGCTATCGAAGCTGTCATGTTGCAGAAAGTGTGCGATGCCATTTTGAATCGGCGCACTTCCCGATAAAGTCGACATCAGTTGCAAGCGCTGGATGTGCTCATTGTACTTATCACTGACGACCCAACCCACGCGATACCCCGGACAAAGGCTTTTAGAAAACGAACCGCACAGCAGCACATTACCCACATCATCGAATGCTTTTAGCGGTTTTGGTTTGCTGGTTTCAAAATACAACTCACCATATACGTCGTCCTCAATAATGGGGACTTGATATTGTTCAGCCAACGCGGTGATTTTGGTTTTCTGCGTATCTGTATGCGTATACGTGGTGGGATTATGGAAGTTTGCCATAAACCAGCAAGCTGCTACTGCTTCGGTTGATAGCACATGCTCTAACGTCTCTAAGCACAGACCACTTTGTGGCGAGACAGGTACTTCTATCGCTCTTAGATTTAGCCGCTCGATGGCCTGCAGTGCTCCGTAAAACGCGGGGGACTCAATCACCACTGTATCACCAGGTTTGGTAACCGATTGTAGGCTAATATTGAGCGCTTCTAGAGCGCCAGAAGTCACTACAATATCTTGAGGAGATACTGAGATACCCTGCTGTTGATACCTCTGAGCGATACACCGACGAAGCGAGTCGTCACCGGGCGGCATCACTGACACTAAATCATTAGCAGACATTTTTCTGCCTGCACTGGCCAAGTTTCGGTTCAGTGTTTGGATCGGAAATAGAGAAGGATCGGGGAACGCAGAGCCTAACGGAACGACATCTTTATTTGACCCACTTTTCAGAAACTCAAACAGCTCGTCATTGATTTTAATTAGCTTACTTTCAGCCGGTTTAGACGCTAACTGTTCTCGACCTAGCTGAGGCGCCACAAAATAGCCCGCTTGGGGCTTAGCAATAACCCAACCTTCCGACTCTAGTAACTGGTATGCCTGTAGTATAGTGCTTGGTGCGACCGAAAAGTTACGACTGTTGACTCTGACTGAAGGGATTTTCTCCCCAGCACGCCATGTCTGTGCAATGATTTGTTGCTTGATCTGCTCAGCAACCTGTTGGTAGCGGCTCATACTTCCCTCGCTTTCACTTTCCACCTGAACCATACCACAAATGCTTGGTTTAATCTTTCCCGACGATATTCTGTTAAATCAGTGACTTAACGGCAGAATTCAGCACCCAAACAAATTGACCATTTTTATTGAATTCATACTTCTCATTTTTGTCAGTTTTCATTGAAACTCAGTGTCCCCATGTCTAACATCGTGATAGATATCACTTTTATTCTTTAAACCTTTGTTAAATTGATAACGTAATAAGAGAGCCAGATCTAGGTTCTATACAGAGTGAGAATAACGATGAAAAAATACGACGAAACAAATATTGAATATAAAGGCGAAAGTAACGGCGTTCATAGCTGGATTGCACCACATGGGCAACCTTATTACTGGCACCCAGACTGGTTACACATCGCAGAAGATGCGACAGGCTCTCACCCTAAACAACCATTAGAAATGGCCGACGGTGAAGCCGCGACCCAAAAACATGCTATTACTGCAATATTGAAACACGTAAACACGTGGGCAAAAGAAAAATTTGCTTCAAACCCGGATATCGAAACAGACGCTATTGAATCTGAAATGAAGCTAAAAAAATAGCACCTTCAATCTGTTTTCTTGTCACTCCCTTACTTTCTAGTGAGGGAGTTTTTATATTCTTATTTATGAACCCATAGTCCTAACGTTAAACAACTTGGAAAGCGCTTATTGTTCAATGAGATCGTTACGCACGCAGTTGAACCGGTGACATTGCTCTCAACCTGTCAACTTGGAGTCATTTGGGCATAGTTTCATAATGTTTGAAAGGAATGAGCTTGCGGCACGGTCTTTATGAATTGGCGACGCTGGGGGGGGATAAATTCGTGTTCTCTATGTCGAACGCTAAACTAAAGTTGTATGGATACACAAGCAATATAATAAGGTTTTAGCTATGACTAATTCTCATTACAACGCAAGGCTAACATTCAAACTCTATGCTTTAGCGGCACTCTTGTTCGGTACTTACGGTGGCCGTGTCTGCCCTATGCTCGAAACACTCAGCGCCAGTGAGATCATGACTCATGTTTCGATTACGTTTGTGGTGATGTTCGTTCTACGCCATTTCGTCTTGCACAACCACTCGCTGGTGCAGGAACAAAAAATGGCACAGTTGGATAGCACTCTATTTTTCATGGCAAGCGTTCCACTCGCCTTATACTACAACGTATTTTATAGCTTCCCCCTCGACAGCAATTTGAAAGTGCTGTTTGGTATGACGCTGTTTGGCTTTTTCACTGGAAGCCTATTACAGCTAACGTCAAAACTGGAACGATTCGAACACCACATCAATACTTCCCCTCAATTCGACCTTTCGGGCGAACGCCAATCCATTGTTAAACAAATGATTTGGATGGTGGTGCTGCTGCTGGCCACACTGACCACCATGTTGGCCATGGTCGCGGTGAAAGATATCTTCTGGCTAGAGCACAATCCAGAGCGAGTGTTAGATGGCACTGGAACCGTGAGCGTTATTAAAGAATTTATCTATATTTCATTAGTACTTGGAGGGTATGCCCTCACCATACTCATTCTTTGGTCCAAGTTAATGAAGAAAGTATTGCTAAGCCAAGAGTGTACCTTGATAGAAGTCGCTCAAGGCCACGTTGACAAACGCCTACCAGTATTCGAACACAACGAGTTGGGTTCAATGGCCTCATTAACCAATACAATGCTAGATAGCCTCCAGTCTACTCAAGATGAAGTCAAGACCACTCGCGACGTAGCGATTGTCAGCTTGTCGGCATTAGCAGAGTCCCGTGACAATGAGACTGGCGCGCACATATTGCGGACTCAAGAGTACGTCAAAGCCCTCGCCGAGGAATTAAGCCATCTTGAGCAGTATCAATCTCTGCTTACACCACAATACATCGAGCTACTCTATAAATCGGCTCCTTTGCATGACGTAGGTAAAGTGGGTATTCCAGATAACGTGCTACTCAAACCAGATAAGCTGACCAACGAAGAATTCGAGATAATGAAAACTCACCCGCAAATCGGAGCTGAAGCCCTTTCAATTGCCGAGAAACAGTTGGGTAGTAGCTCGTTTTTGAGTGTGGCAAAAGAGATTGCCTTAACACACCATGAGAAATGGGACGGAAGCGGTTATCCGAATCAACTGTCCGGGAATGCTATTCCACTGTCAGGACGATTGATGGCACTTGCGGATGTTTATGATGCCCTGATATCCAAGCGCGTCTACAAGCCAGCCTTTAGCCACGACAAAGCCAAGGCGATTATTTTAGAAGGCGTTGGCAGTCACTTCGACCCAACAGTTGTTGATGCTTTCTTAGCAATTGAGGAAAAGTTCGTAACTATAGCGGCGCGGTATAAGGATGCTGAGCAACTAAGTGAAGAGTCTAACTCCCCTCTTCACACTCCTCCTCAGAAGCATGTCGCCAACAGCTAACAAGCTGTTGGCATTAGACACACAGCTCTAGCTGGGTTTCGTTTCGACAATGGCAGTTGATAGAGCAAAAACTGCGGTTGTCTTGGTATTGTTGTTTGATATCTTCAAATGGCAGCGGCTTGGCAAATAAGTAACCTTGACCAAAGTTACACCCCATCTCTAATACCTGATTCATGTCAGCTTGAGTTTCAATGCCTTCACAAACTGCCGTCATATCAAGGTTATGTGCCAGGTCGATAACCGCTTTAAGAATCGTGTTATTGCTGGCTTTTTGATTTAAGTTCTCTACAAAGCTTTTGTCGATTTTTAGCGTATCAATTGGAAACTTGTACAAGTAACTCAAACTCGAATAACCGATCCCAAAGTCATCTAGCGCCAAGCTCACGCCGAGCTTTTTCAGTTTTTCCATATTGAGCAGCACTTGTTCGGTGTATTCCAACAATGCACGCTCCGTTAACTCAATACATAGGCATTCAGGGGCTAAACCCGTTTTGTCTAGAATGTTAGCGATCGTGTCGACTAAATCATCTTGGAAAAAATGCTCGCAGTACAAATTACTGCTGACGTAAAGCTTTTGTTCAGGGAAAAGAGTTTGGATTTGCTTCAGGTTTCGACATGACTCTTCTAACACCAGAAGATCGATGTCCTTAACCAACCCAGCCGATTCCGCAAACGGAATAAAGTCCAACGGCGGTACGATTCCTCTAGCGGGAGAGTGCCAGCGAGCTAACGACTCAAATCCAACGATTTGACCTGTTTTGAGATCTAAAATTGGATGCCAGTAGGCATGAATCTCACCATTTTCGATGCCATAACGTAGATCGGCCTCCAAACTGATGGCGTCTTGCTTGTCACTTTGCATACTCTTATCAAAAACGGCATAGCGACCAGGGCCACTGCGTTTCGCGTGGTACATAGCAGCATCGGCATCGCACAACATTTCATCAGCATCGCCGTAGGCAGGGTCACTAAACAATACTCCAACACTACCACCAATGAACACGGGCTGATTTTCGATAATAAACGGCTTTTTCAATGTGTCATTGATACGTTGTGCAATATCGTAGGCATGCTGCTCGACTTCGATCTCTTCAATCAATATGACAAATTCATCGCCACCCAAACGTGCAACTGTGTCTTGAGTTCTTAGCAGACCTTTTAGTTCATCCGCAATAGTACACAGCAAGGTATCGCCTGCTGCATGACCTAAACTATCGTTCACCATCTTGAATCGGTCTATATCAACAAACAGAACCGCAAATTTACTAGAGACCTCTGTGTCAGCTTTGGTGATTAGCTGATTGAGCCGATAGATGAACTCACCACGGTTGATTAAGCCAGTTAACGCATCATGAGAAGCGGTTATCTTGAGTTTTTTCTGCACTTCTCGTGTTTCGTTGATTTGAGCTCTTAACGCCGCGGTTCGATGTGCAACCTGCTCTTCCAATCGGCTATTAGAGTCGCGCATAAACTCCGCCATTTCGTGGCGTACGACTGCATTGGCCACGTGCTGAGCGACAAAAGTCAGTAGATCGACGTCTTTTTGTTGATAATCAACGGGATTTGGCTGGTAGCTTTGTACCGTCATGACCCCACGAACTTCGCCTTCGACGATAAGCGGTACACCTAACCAAGAATAAGTAGTGTCGTCAGGTTTTCTTGCTAACCCCTCTTGATGGTACCTGTCTAGCTCTGCTTTGGATAACAGCAGAGGCTTACCCAACTTCATGACAAGTTCGGTAAAACCAGGCTCTCGATTAGACTCAATCTGTCGGATACTGGTGCGAACACCCAAATACTCATCAGACATATAGACGAACTCGAGTGCCCCATTAGCTTCAACCTTAGGACTTTTCAATGCGATATAGAAATTATTAGCGCTGATCAGTTGGGAGATAATCTCATGAACTTGGGCATAGACACTCTTTTGACAAGAGCCAGAATCACTAAACAATTGAGAAATCTTGAACAAACTTTCCTGCAGTTTTTTCGCACTGTTTAGCTTTTCGAGCTGCAGGGCAAACTGCTGGCTTTTTTCACTAAACTTCTTTTGCAGTTCATCCATCTCTTTAAAGCGATAAAGCGCTGTAACGATATGGTCACTCGCAAAGGTCAGTAGCTCTAGATCATCTTTGGTGTATTGCGTTTCAAGGGTGTAACTTTGAACGGCAACCACACCAATGACTTCACCATTACGCAATAATGGACACCCCATCCAATACACACCGGTGTTTTTAGAGAGTTCGTTGGTCGGAGACAATTGCTCTAAATCGCGTGGGGAAAGCAGAAGCGGTTTTTTCGACTCGATAACGATATGACTGAGCGTACCTTCAAAATCCTTGTAAGGAATCTTACCTTCTAGCTGTTGGTCTAACTCGTCCACATGATAAATCACCTCTAGCTCTTGCTTCTGACCATCAAATAGAATGACGAAGTGATTTTTCGCATCCATCAAGCCCGCTATCACCTCATGAACACGGCGAAAGAAGAACTCGAGATTATCGCAATCGTGTGAGAGTTGATTTAACTTTAATAGCGCATGATAACTTGCAGCAAGCACATCGTAGTCTTGCCGACTAACCGTGGTACTCCCCAGGTTCTCTGAGGTTAGTGCAATGTTGTTGTGATTGATTAGCATAGAAAGATAAGCGTAATGTTGACCGACTTGTTAGCAGCTTGATAACCGTACGCTGCTCAGAGCGGCGGAATTTAAACCAATGAATAACAATTTAAGTCAATTTTTGGTTAAAAATATCGAATAAGGAATCAGCCTCGATTTTTAACTATTGCCACAATAGCCATTAGTGTAATAACACTATTTATTCATTGCCAGACATCCTTTCCTATCTAGCACACTAAACCCGCTCTCAATGACGCTAAAATCACTTGGGGAGTTATACATTTCCGCATACTCGCTAAAAATTCGGCTTCAGAGACCTCTTTTTCATAAGAATTGCGTTTTCTGTCTGTTAGCTGTTGTCACTTAGATCACAGAAAGGTATAAATACCCTAATAGGTTATATCCTCCTTTCAATTCACACGGATGAAGATTATGTTTGAAAAAGTTGTTGCGGCTCCAGCTGACCCTATCCTTGGTTTAACTGAAGAGTTTAAAAAAGATACTCGCGCTGAAAAAATCAACCTAGGTGTTGGTATCTACAAAAACGAAGACGGTGAAACACCTGTTCTTAAAACTGTTAAAAAGGCAGAAGCAGCGCTGCTAGAAAACGAGAAAACTAAATCTTACCTAACGATTGAAGGGACAGCTGAGTACGCATTAGCTGTACAAAAACTGTTGTTTGGCGCAGATTCAGAAGTTGTTAGCCAAAAACGTGCAAAAACAGCTCAAGCACCAGGTGGTACAGGTGCACTTCGTGTCGCTGGCGAATTTATTAAACGCCAACTAGGTGATGTGAAGATCTGGATCAGCAACCCAACATGGGCAAACCACAACGGCGTTTTCTCTGCAGCTGGCATCGAAACAGCACAATACAGCTACTACAACGCGGAAACAAAAGACAAAGATTTCGCAGGTATGGTTGCAGACCTTGAAAAAGCAAACGCAGGCGACATCGTGCTGCTTCACGGCTGCTGTCACAACCCGACGGGAATCGATCCAACGGCAGAAGAGTGGGAAACTCTGGCTAAACTCGTTGCAGAAAAAGGTCTACTTCCACTATTCGACTTTGCTTACCAAGGTTTTGCTAAAGGTGTTGAAGACGACGCCGCAGGCCTGCGCACGTTTGCGAAGTACAACAAAGAAATTTTAGTTGCGAGCTCTTTCTCTAAAAACTTCGGTCTATACAATGAGCGCGTTGGTGCATTTACACTGGTAGCGGATAACACAGAAGTTGCTACAACAGCGTTCTCGCAAGTGAAAGGTATCATCCGTTCAATCTACTCTAACCCACCGGCTCACGGTAGTGCAGTTGTTACTCATATCCTAAACAACGCCGACCTACGTGCAGAGTGGGAATCTGAAGTGGCAGAAATGCGTGACCGTATTCAAGAAATGCGTGAACTATTCGTTTCTACACTGAAACAAGAAGGTGTTTCTGCAGACTTCAGCTTCATCGAACGTCAAAACGGCATGTTCTCTTTCTCAGGTCTAAGCAAAGAGCAAGTAACTCGTTTGAAAGAAGAGTTTGGTATCTACATCGTTGGTTCTGGCCGTATCAGTGTTGCTGGTATGACTAAGTCAAACATGGGCCCACTATGTAAAGGCATTGCTGCAGTCCTATAACGGCCGCACACAGCCATAAAAACAAAAGAGCCAGCACAATGCTGGCTCTTTTTAGTTTTAAAATCGGTAGCGTAAAGATAAACCACCTTCATTGGTGGTATCCGCTCCAAAGTCTCGATGAGTATAGAGCACACCAATCGCGAAATTATCTTCAAAATGATAGTCGGCTCTAAGCTGCAGCTTATCTTCATCAACTAGGTTTGAACGGCTCAACTCGCCAATAGCTGCTAACTCCAACTGTTTAGTCACAAAGTAATTCACGCTGGCATCTATGCTGTATACAAACTTACTGTCACTAAAGAGTTTCACCTCTGGGTTATCCTGTGTTACTTTATTCCATAGCGAACCCACTTTCGCTCGAGTGGAAATATCCCATTGCTCGTTAATTGCATATCGATAGCCAGCCCCAGCGCGCAGTGTGTAAGTTTCTTCTGTGATGTTATCTGGGTGGAAAAAGCGTGAGGAATAGTCAAGCACTAACAACCACTGGTCATCGTATAAGCTGCTTGCACCAATCCCCATTGCGGTGACGTTGTTGTTTCCCCCTAAACTCTTATCATAAGAGCCGGAGCTTAGATCAACGTACACATAGTCGTATTTTCCGGCATTGACTGCGGCCTGATCCATTGCAGCACTTGTCGTTGAAAGTAGTATGCCTGCTGCTGAGATTAGACACGAACACATACGTCGCTTGCGACCGACTAGACTCCATTCCATTACTCACCTCTTCCGATTTGATCGCCCTTTGGCAGCATTGCTCCTGAGAAAACCCAAGCGGGCTACTCCGTTTAACCAGAGAATAGAAACTCTTTCTATACATTAACGGGGGAACAAATAGACAAACGCTACCGTAACTAGGGTCTGTTGATCTTTCGCGGTTAAATTTTGTTCGGCTGGGGACGCCTAGTCAAAATCGTTTTAGGCGAGGCGAAGACTGTGTAGCCTAGTCATTCTAAGCAAATAGTCTTCAACGAAGTATAAAACGATTTTAATCCGGGGCGCGTAGCCGAACCCTTCGGGCAGCCTTTGTGGTTCATTTCTACTGCGTTATCGGCTTCTCATGTAGGCTAGCTACACATCAAAGCCTCTGCCTTGTAGAAATCTTCCACAAAGTGCTGCAAAAATCAGCTCGAAAGATCAACAGACCCTAGCCTCTATTTATAATAGACTAACTCGTATTTTCTGATGAGATTTTGAGCACAAAAAGTGCGAAAAATGAATAGATTAGCGGCAGCCCACCAATAGGTAGCCTGCCAGTAATATCAGTTAGTGAAGATTGAGTTCGATCAGGAACTCTTCGTGGGAAGTTGGGGAAATTTGAACACTGCTTTTCGATTTAATCATTTCGATTTGGTCTGAATCCAGTGTATAAGGCATCACCAATTTTAACTGGCTGATCCCTTCGTACTTAGCAAGTTCGCACAGTGTCACTAAGTTTGACTCGTCGCTACGGCTTGCCGATAAAGACTTCAAAGCCGCTTCCCACAATCGGTCTTGGGGCGTGCTTAGTTCTTTTATATTGTCTCGCCACATCAAACTGAAGATTGGCGCAAACGTACTCATTGCCTCTAAAAACGTCCATTTCTTACTACACGAGGCGCCAAGAAATGATGTGTAATCAAACTCTACACATTGTGCTTCCTGATGTTCCATATCGTTACCCTCGATAACTAGCAATACAATGTACTTAATATCATCCAACCAAGTTGTTATAGCAATAGGATATAAAACATTAGTCTTTTATGACTAAAATAAAGGATGAAATGGTATATAAAAACCAGTTTAGTAACAAAGTGTGTACACGTTTTCTAAATCTTTGTCGGAAAGATTAATATTTCGAAGAACAAACAAATAACCCTACTTAGCAAGATTTTCTACTTAATGTCTACGATTCGACTGGCTTTCTTATACTGAATTCTCCAACCTTTCCACACTGGTAGCTCCCAACGTTTTGGGTCTTTCTTGCGCAGGCCATTTTCGTATACCACATAAACGAGTTTGCGTTTCGGCATATACTCCACACTGACGTTGAGATCCCCCAATGCCAAACGTAGAGGGTATTTTTCAGCGAACTCTTGATACTCCCAGTATGGAATGCCTTCAAACTGAAAATCTTCTTCACTGAACAGCGCAAGGTCTTCGATCGATTCTAGCTCAAGCATAGTAAGTTGTTCGCAAAACCAACGTTCAAAATCCAAATCTTGATGACACTCAACATCGGCGAGCCCTAGCTCTACATAAAGCCGCCAGTGCTGTATTTGTTGCTGCAATTTTTCGGCAAAGCCTGGGAATATTTCCCCGCTGAGTACTGAATCTAGGATAGGTTTTAGGGCCAGTTCACCCTGAACCTCTACTCGCTTACTCATCACTGAGCGGCCAGCATAAACCAGCTCTAGTGCACTGTAAGCAGTTCCATTCTCTACAGTACTTTCACCCTGAATCCACTCTCCTATCTCCAATGCCGCGAATAGGCTCAGGGGCACGGGCATCACAACAGTCGCCAAATTTAGGGTCTGCTTTACACCTCGGCCTGGTAAACTATGAGTGTCCAACACCAACATCGCTTCGTGCTTGTCTGTCACACGGCTATTTCTTGCTGGTAACACTTCCATGACACCATTACCGAATGCCTCTCGACGTTTCACCCTGCGCACAAACAATAGTTCTGGATGTAGTCGTGCAATCTCTTCCGCTAAGGTATGCCTTTCGAATCGCGAAGCGACACACAAGCTTGGTAGTTCAAACAACTCACGCATTTGTGCAGCCAAACCTCGGGCTTCTTTTACTGCTTCTTGATCAACACTAACACCAGGAAGATCGTCTCCGCGCACTAGTCGAATAAGTATACTTGCATCGCAACCAAACGGTTCTTCACGAAGTAATGCCTCTACATTATCGGCATTACTGCTCAGAGTATAAAGAGAGGCTGGTACTGCCAGAGCTGCTGCCAAATCTACCATTGCCTCTTTCACCGCTTTTGGCTCTGAGCGAGTAACCAGATCGGCATACAGTGCATCGATAGGCAATGGGGAGAGTTTTGTACCATGCTCTGTAACTGTGCCATCTTCGTCAATCGCCCCCATATCTCTTAACACCAAGCTTGCAGCTTCAAGAGACTTTTCAGGAATCGTGTCTAACCAATCCAAATCTTGAAGTTTATAACCGCATGTCGCGGCTGCTAGCATTGGTTCTGTTAGCCCCTCTCGCTGAAGCTCCGGAGGTGTTGCGGCTTCAAGGGCTGCATGCTTTCCATACAATCGGATACACTCTCCCTGCATAACACGGCCCGCGCGGCCCATTCTTTGTTTAGCACTGGCCTTGGAGATATGCGACAACATTAAGGTAGACCGGCCGTTACGTTGGACGGTGCGCCTTTCTAAGCCACTATCTATCACGGTCGAAATATTCGGTATAGTGAGAGAGGTTTCCGCCACATTGGTCGCGAGCACAACCTTACGTTGGGGCTGCTTAGTTAGAGCAAGGAGTCGCTGTTCATCAGACACGGACGCATGTAGAGGCACAATCAGTAATTGTGGGAACGACTTGAGTGTAGCTGCACACTGGGCGATTTCTTTTCTTCCAGGCAGGAAGACCAGTATATCAGCCCCATCAGTGAGCAGTTGGCTTGCGACTTCTTGATGAACGCGTTGCTCAATATTTTTGAGTTGAGGCAAATGGTGGGAGTCGACCGCTCGATGTTCAACCGTAACATCGAAGTGCCGCCCTGACGCATGCAGCCTATCTGCGCCCACATAACGAGCAAGTTTTTCACCTTCGATCGTAGCAGAAGTAATCACTAGACGATGTGATTGGCTCGCTTTGAGCATCGCTACCAGCAGGTCAGTATCCCAACGCCGTTCATGAAATTCATCAACCAAGACGATATCGAATGCTTTTAGTTTGTTCTCAGCAAACCATTTCAGTGCCACACCTGGAGTCACAAACACCACTTGGCTCTGATCAGAGTACACATTCTCTAACTTGATCGCGTAGCCTACTGACTCGCCTAGTTTTTCGCCGCGCTCTTGGCTAAGGAACTGGGCAAGAGACGTGCAGGCTATTCTTCGTGGCTCAATAACCAGCACTCTTCCTTGCTCACTAGCCCACATTGGTAATCGAGTTGATTTCCCCGATCCTGTTTCGGCTTCTACAATTAAATGAGTCTGCGGTAATCGCTGCAAAAACGATTCTTTGAGGGTGTCGATAGGAAGGCGGGACATGGCTTTTTTTAACAATTTTGTAAATTGTGACTATTATACTCTTATCCGCTTGTTTGAGCGAAAGATATCAATCCACAAAAACCTCATTTCTGTTTACAATACGGTGACGAATCCCTATCATTTTCGGGTTCCCTTCCACCCTACAATAGGCCAACAATGAACAACGATAAACGCCCTCTATATATCCAGTACGCTGGACCTGCGCTATTGAGCACCCCTCTTCTGAACAAAGGCAGTGCATTCTCTGCCGAAGAACGCAGTTCTTTCAACCTTGAAGGGCTTCTTCCAGAAACCACAGAGACCATTCAAGAGCAAGTTGAACGTGCATATCAACAATATCGTAACTTCGAAAGCGATATGGATAAGCACATCTACCTACGTAATATTCAAGATACCAACGAAACGTTGTTCTATCGCCTAGTTCAGAATCATATTTCTGAGATGATGCCTATCATTTACACGCCAACTGTGGGTGCAGCGTGTGAGAACTTTTCTAATATTTACCGTCGTGGACGTGGCCTATTCGTGTCATACGCTAACCGCGACCGTATCGATGACATCCTAAACAACGCATCGAGCCACAATGTTAAAGTCATCGTTGTTACCGATGGTGAGCGTATCTTAGGTCTTGGCGACCAAGGTATCGGCGGAATGGGGATTCCAATTGGTAAGCTGGCTCTATACACAGCGTGTGGCGGTATCAGCCCAGCGTATACACTACCAATCGTTCTTGATGTCGGTACAAACAACCCTCAACGTCTTGCTGACCCAATGTATATGGGCTGGCGTCATCCTCGTATCACAGGCGCTGATTACGATGCCTTTGTTGAAGAGTTCATCCAAGCTGTTCAACGCCGCTGGCCTGATGCACTCATTCAGTTTGAAGATTTTGCGCAGAAAAACGCGATGCCACTTCTAGAGCGCTACAAAGATCGCATCTGCTGTTTTAACGATGACATCCAAGGTACTGCTGCAGTTACAGTTGGCTCACTACTTGCCGCTTGTCAGGCTGCTGGCAGCAAGCTATCAGAGCAACGCATCACCTTCTTAGGTGCTGGCTCTGCTGGTTGTGGTATTGCGGAAGCGATCATTGCGCAAATGGTGTCTGAAGGGATCAGCGATGCGCAAGCACGTTCTCAAGTTTACATGGTTGACCGTTGGGGCTTGCTGCAAGAAGGTATGCCGAACTTACTCGACTTCCAGCAGCGTTTGGTACAGAAAACCGCAGACACTAAAGATTGGGAATGTGAAGCCAATGGTTTCTCGTTGTTTGATGTTATGCACAATGCAAAACCAACTGTACTTATTGGTGTTTCGGGTGCTCCGGGTCTATTTAGCAAAGAAATCATCCAAGAGATGCATAAACACTGTGAACGCCCAATTGTATTCCCTCTTTCTAACCCAACGAGCCGCGTAGAGGCAACACCTAACGATATTATTCGTTGGACTAACGGCGAAGCACTCGTTGCAACAGGAAGCCCATTTGAGCCTGTGGTTCATGATGGTAAAACGTACCCAATCGCACAGTGTAACAACAGCTACATCTTCCCTGGCATTGGCCTAGGTGTATTAGCAGTGAACGCAAAACGTGTCACAGACGAAATGTTAATGGAGTCTAGCCGCGCACTTGCAACTTGTTCACCACTAGCCATCAACGGTCAAGGTGCACTGCTACCGCCACTAGAAGCGATTCACTCGGTATCGAAGAAGATCGCATTTGCCGTAGCGAAGAAAGCGATTGAGCAAGGTGTGGCATTAGAGATCACTGACGAAGCGCTAGAATCTGCTATCGATCAACACTTCTGGCAACCAGTTTACCGCCGTTATAAGCGTACTGCGTTCTAATCTTTGAAGTTGATACAAAAACCTCGCCTAGTGCGAGGTTTTTTCTTATTCGGTATCTTTTATGGCCAGCAGGCTTCGTGATAATCTCTTAGCTCTCTTTGAATGACACTTCTGATGACATGCCAAATTTCTTAAATACTCTAGGTGGCTATTTCGTCCCGTACCTTTCAGAAATATCAACCGCTTTGATTGCATGTGCATTGGTCATGTTTGGCGGCGAAATTAATCGAATGCTAAGAAATGCTCTTCGCATGCAGCATTTTCTGATCCGCACTTCTGTATTTATCTTGATAAACGCATTTGGTTACGGCTTAATCATTGTAAAAGCAACACCTTACCTTGCTCGGACACTGCTCGATTTAGAGCGGGGCATCATGTTTAGCATTATTATAAGTAGCTTCATTGTTATCGGAATATGGGCTCAGAAGAACAGACAAATCTAATACAGCGAGTCGCAATTCGAGTTACTCAACTCGTCTCTTTTACTGCACTCAAGAAAGGACTCAAAATTTGCTTAGCAGCATTGCTGTTGATGGCGGTCTTCGTAGTGCTCATTGACCGTTGGGTAAGTTGGGGGACTTCTGACTCCATCACGACTAACACCAGCGAGATAGATAATTACGATGTGGCCGTGGTACTAGGAACGAGCAAGTATCTAGGTCGAGTTCTTAACGAATACTATTCACATCGAATGGACGCGGCCATTGAGTTATTTCATCAAGGTAAAGTCAATAATCTACTGCTTAGTGGCGACAACGCTCACCGCTCGTACAATGAGCCTTGGACGATGAAACGCGACTTACTCAAAGCCGATATCCCCGAACAAAATATCTACCTAGATTACGCTGGGTTCCGAACCCTCGATTCCGTCGTACGAGCGAAAGAAATTTTCGACACTGATGACTTCCTTATCATTACACAACGCTTTCATTGTGAACGTGCCTTATTTATCGCCAAGTACCACGACATCAATGCTCAATGCTTAGCCGTGCCCGGGCCTATCAATCATTCAGGATTAAAAATACGATTGCGAGAAGTGTTTGCTCGAAGCAAAGCGTTTTTAGACTTGTTCATCATCAATACGCAGCCACGATTTTTAGGTCCAAAAGAACCTATTGCCAAATCGAATTTAACCGAGCCCGAGTTTTCCATATCACAAGCGGAAGCGACTTTGAGCCTTGAAGGTATCGACCCGAATGTCAGCACTTCAAGTACAAGTGACGCTGAAACCGAAAAGTGAGCAGTGCGAATTACCGCAGCTACTCACTGATGTGAACTTGGTTTCGACCGTTATGCTTAGCGATATAGAGCGCTTCATCCGCTCTCGCAATGGCCTCCGTTGCCTTCCCTGATCCTAGCTCAGCAACACCAATACTACAGGTGAGCACTTCCCCATGAACCCAAATGTGATTTTCGACGTAAGTACGGATGCGCTCCGCCAATTTAGCGGCTTCTTCTAATCCCGTATCAGGGCAGAAAACGATAAACTCTTCTCCTCCCCAACGAACTAACCGGTCCTGTTTTCGCACCACACTTAGAATCACCATCACGAACTCACGCAAAATGTCATCACCTAACGCGTGACCAAATTTGTCGTTAATATTTTTGAAGTAATCAATGTCTAGGTACAGGACTGACAATTGGCGGTGATTTGGGACATTTATTGTCCCATAACTTTTCATCCACTCACGGGCTGCATGGCGGTTCATCGCCCCCGTTAGTGCATCTCGGCTAGCGAGCTCTGCAAATTCGAAGTTCTGCGCGCGCAATGAGCGGTTAATATTCTTTAAGTGGGCTTGCCTTAAGTTCGCTTGGTGAATCATTCTTCGATTACGCCGGATTTCACCAAAGGTCAGAAGGCTGCCAATCGTCACCCAAACGAACAAAAGCCCCATAAAGAGGTCTTCACCTTTGATATAGTCGCCGATAAACTCAATACGATTAATCGACATCTGATAGCGCCCAACTTCTGTTGCTGAACCTGTCGCGAATTCAATCTTATTGATATTGCTAAATTCTGGTGCCGAGTGCTTAATGCCTATATCGTTATCCGCTAACCACCATGTCATCACCTGTAGGCTCGCAAGTGGGATTTCAACCGTACCTTTACCATCTTGTGGCAAGTATTCGATGCCATTGTATTTATGGGTATATTCGTTATCCGGTACCGAGTATTCAGGGTTGTAGTTGCGCAGGTAAAAGCGCATACGCGGATCATCGCCGTCATCCAGAGCTTTAAAGTCTATATCTAGGCGAACAGTATGATATTGAGACAAATCCAAGCCGACTTCTGGATTTGGATTGATGTGAATGGAGACGCCACAGTATGGCCAAGGGTAATCATCACTGTGTTTTAAATCGCAATCCATCACAGGCTTACCGCTTCTTTGGTAAAGCTCAGAAGTTGAGTTGCCCTTACTCACCTGATCATTAGTTGCCAAAAAGCTGTATTGAGTTGGCAGTATCACCTTAGTTTTGGCGTCGCCATAGGCGTGGTAAAGCTGTACGACAATCAGTGTCATCACAACCAACACAAATACAGACTTATGTTTTAATTTCATTTACTGCTGATACTCCAGAGCCAGTTCAACATGAATTGCGCTGACGAATTTAGGCAGGCAATTGTAAGCTCTTAATAACGATATACTAAACAAATATCAGACTTTGCTGCCAATAATATCAGTAGCACGATGCTCTTTTCACCAGAATTCTAGAGTCACTTCAACAAACGCTAATACAGCACCAAACGCGTTAATGCTCTAAATTTTGAAATCGCCAATGAACATCCCATCTAGCGCCCACTTTTGATAAACTACGCACCTAAATAAAATTATAGAGCAATGTCATGTCTTTAATCGCAAAAGGTACGCTTCGAAAAATGCAAGCGTCTCTAGATGGTCAGGTGGAGTATCGCCTGCCAGTAGGTGATGAGTTGGTTTCCCTCAACCCATTTATCGGTAAATCACTTACACTGACTCACACAGGCAACATCTTCTGCTGCTCGTGTGGTAAAAAAACGAAGAAGAGTTATTCTCAAGGTCACTGCTTTGTTTGTATGAAGAAACTAGCAAGCTGCGACATGTGCATCATGAAGCCGGAAACTTGTCACTACGATCAGGGAACCTGCCGTGAGCCTGAGTGGGGTGAGGCTAACTGTATGGTCGACCACTATGTCTACCTGTCGAATACATCTAGCTTAAAAGTTGGCATTACTCGCCACACGCAAATACCAACACGTTGGATTGACCAAGGGGCGACTCAAGGCCTACCGATTTTTAAAGTGAAAACACGCCAGATCTCGGGCCTAATCGAAGTGGAACTTGCCAAGCATATCGCAGATAAAACCAACTGGCGCACGCTACTCAAAGGCGATGGTGAAGCCATGGCATTAGAAGAAAGGTTTGCTGAGTTGTTACCTTTAGTAGAAGACAAGATTGCTGAGATCAAACAAACTTTTGGTGATGATGCTATCGAAGTTTTAAGTGCCGACATCACGCCAATTGAATACCCTGTTCAAGCGCACCCAACGAAGATCACCTCTCACAACTTTGATAAGAATCCAGAGGTCACAGGCACTCTGCAAGGCATCAAAGGTCAATACCTGATTTTTGATTCGGGTGTTATCAACATTCGCAAGTTTGGCTCTTACGAAGTCGAAGTGTTCGACGAGTAAACTCAATCGAAATTCAATATCTGCAAAGCAGTATCAATAGTAAAAAGCCACCAAATGGTGGCTTTCTGTTTTATTACAGCACGCTACTCAGTGCGCTAAAGAAACGATCAATTTCTGCTTTAGTGTTGTAGTGCATCAGCCCTACACGCAATATGCCGCCTTTCTCCGTGATGCCTAGTGCATCAGTGAGTCGATCAGCATATAAATGACCGCTCCAAGTATAAATCTCATGTTCACCCAAATGCGCAGCCACATCTGCTGGATTAATGCTGCCAAACCTCAAAGCAAACGTCGCAGTGCGATTGTTTGAAGTAGACTCACCAAACAGTTCAATACTTGGGAACTCACTCAAGCGAGCTAAGAAGTAAGTTGCAAGAGATTGCTCATATTGATGAACGTTGTCATACGCAGACACAAGTTTAGCTCTAAGATCGCTCCCCTCACCTAAAGACGCGATATAATCAATCGCAGATGAGAATGCCGATAATGCTTCAAAGTTCAGTGTGCCAGTTTCCCAACAATTTGGGGCATGCTTTGGCGCAGGCTCTACTTTGTATGGTTGATACTTTTCAAGCATCTCTTTGCGGCCAAATAGAACACCCAAGTGAGGCCCGAAGAACTTATATGCTGAGCCAGCCACAAAGTCGGCTCCTAGAGCCTGTACATCAACAATCTGGTGAGGAAGAAGGTGAACCGCGTCGATAAATACGACACTACCATTCGCTTTCGCCAATCTGGTCACTTTCTCGATATCTACAATGGTTCCAGACAAGTTACTCGCAGCAGTGACGGCAACTAAACGCGTCTTTTCATTCAGCAGTAATTGCAGTTTATCTAGATCCAAATTACAGGTGTTATCTTTGACAGGTAAGTAGTGAACCTTAACCCCTTTGTCCTTTGCCGCCATCGCCCATGAAGAACGATTCGCGCCATGATCGGCATCGCTAAGAATAATCTCATCCCCAGCCTGCCACTCTTGGCTTATCGCACGGCTAAAGTGAAAAGCCATGGTCGTCATATTAGCGCCAAAAACGATCTCATCTTTTGACGCGGCCCCGAACAGTGCTGCAGCTTTAGTTCGACACTCATCCACTAAACTGACCGTATTTTCACTTACGGAGAATCGACCACCTAAGTTTGAATTCCCATGATTTAGGTAGATACCAAACCCAGCAATAACTGAAAGCGGAAGCTGAGTGCCACCCGGGCCATCAAAATAAACTGGAGTTTGGCCATTGTTTGTATTGTTTAGCGCAGGAAACTGCTCTCTAAGAGCTTCAACACTTTTCGCATTAAGCGGTAAATACAAAGACATCACGCACTCCTTTTTCACCGGCTTCGCTCGATAAGGTTTCTGAAATATGATGGAAAAAACGTGAGTCATTCAAAATAACAAACTGATTCTCTTCCAGCACCGTATTCAAGTGCGGATGCTGCTCTACAGGAGACGCGAAGATTTGGGTAAAGCCCCCAGCGATGTTCTTACGCTGTACACAGAAGATGCCTACAAAGCGGTATCCATCTTGGTGAATCCCTTCAGGAGCTGGGGCGCTGGTGGCATCAGAATCACAAGTGACTCTGATCTGATGAACGTCCACGACAGAGTTGTCCTTATCCGTTCCGGTTTTCTGCATAAATGATTTCAGTAAGTGCTGAAAATACGGCGTACTTACCATGTCATGGTCCATTTCAGCGAAGTCACGCTCTACATCGCCAACCACTCGGTTAAACTCCGATGACTGAAAAAATGAGCTGTGTGGCAGTCGCACCACATCCGAATTTTCCGCTTGAAAACGCGCGTAGGAGCGATAACGATGGTCGCTGTCGACATATTTGTCTGCTGGCAAGTCTTCAAAATAGGTAGAAAGTTGAGGAGCGATTGAACTCGGTGTTTGAAACGCTTCGATCAGAAATTTGTTTTCCATTTCCATGATAAGTCCCTGTATAGCTTACGCTTACTAAAGTTAACATTCGATTAACAACAAGGTTATTATCCCGCAAAAAATCCACACTTCAATACATAAAACCAAAAACAACTATATATTCTAGAATTAAAAACCAGCAAGCAATAAATTTAGGATTTATCACCATTAATTGAAATATATACGGAGTTTATATCTACTTATTAAATAAAAATCAGTATCATAATTTAATAGTCATCACATTTGGTCAAGATCTAACCTACTACATTAAGAGTCATTGCAACCTGCATAGGCGTGTAAGCAATAAGATTGATCGATAGATGAAAGCTATCTATGAAATAGCTTGAAACTATTTATATTTCTTGAAGTCAGCGAATATTATCCCTAGTATCAAATCAAAATTATTAAGGCCGTCATCGCTGAAATGGAGCCGCAATGAGCGACGTAAAACACTGTAATCTATTAATTCTTGGTTCGGGCCCTGCGGGTTATACCGCGGCTGTCTATGCAGCACGCGCAAACCTAAAACCTGTACTAGTTACTGGCATGCAACAAGGTGGTCAATTAACCACAACCACTGAAGTAGAAAACTGGCCAGGGGATCCTGAAGGTTTAACCGGCCCAGCACTAATGGATCGCATGAAAGAACATGCCGAACGATTCGAAACTGAAATGCTGTTCGATCACATCAATGAAGTTGACTTGAGTGAGCGCCCTTTCCGCTTAAAAGGCGACAGCGGCCAGTACACTTGTGACGCACTAATTATTTCGACCGGTGCATCGGCTAAATACCTAGGTCTTGAATCTGAAGAAGCATTCAAAGGGCGTGGTGTATCCGCTTGTGCAACTTGTGATGGATTCTTCTACCGTAACCAAAAGGTTGCTGTGGTAGGTGGTGGTAATACTGCTGTTGAAGAAGCGTTATACCTATCGAACATTGCTTCTGAAGTACACCTTATCCACCGTCGTGATACGTTCCGTGCAGAGAAGATCCTAGTGAAGCGCTTAATGGATAAAGTAGAAAACGGTAACATCGTGCTACACACAGACCGTACTTTAGATGAAGTGCTAGGCGACGACATGGGCGTGACAGGTGTCCGAGTGAAAGACACTCAATCTGACCTTACCGAAGAAATCGATGTAATGGGCGCATTTATCGCCATAGGCCACCAGCCAAACACCTCAATTTTTAAAGGTCAGCTGGAAATGAAAGACGACTACATCATTGTTAAATCTGGCCTAGACGGCAATGCTACTCAAACCAGCATTGAAGGTGTATTTGCTGCTGGTGATGTTATGGATCATAACTACCGCCAAGCAATCACGTCAGCAGGTACAGGTTGTATGGCTGCACTTGATGCCGAACGATTCCTCGACGCGCTAGCCGACAAATCGTAAATGTGATTTTTCACTTTTAGTTCAAAACCCTAAAGCCCAAAGGTATGCCCTTTGGGCTTTCTTTTGTATAATGCTTGGTTCACAACCAAGAATAATTATCATTAAGCCTTCTAAATGGATAAGAAAAAACAACGCAGCTTGAACAATTGGCTCAAGCAGCAGAGTAAGCTTGCAAAGCGCTGGCTTATGATTGCAGTGAGCCTAGGCGTACTTTCAAGTGTGTTTTTACTCGCGCAAGCCGCTCTTCTCGCCTCGATTCTTCACCAACTTATTATGGAACAAACCGACAAGTCAGAGCTTGTTCCTTATTTCTTTGGCTTAGCCGCAACCATTGCTGCGCGCGCAGGCTGCGCATGGGGTCGCGAAATTGCTGGCTTCCGTTGCGGTGAACAAATCCGTATATACATTCGCCAACTGATCCTAGATAAATTGAGAGAGCTAGGCCCGGCATACATAAAAGGCAAACCGGCTGGCTCTTGGGCAACCTTGTTGTTAGAGCAAGTTGAAGACATGCAAGATTTCTTCTCACGCTACTTGCCGCAAATGTCTCTGTCCGTTTTAGTTCCATTCGTTATTCTAGTTGTTGTCTTCCCGATTAACTGGGCAGCAGGGTTAATCTTCCTAATTACCGCTCCGCTGGTTCCTATTTTTATGGCACTTGTGGGCATGAAGGCTGCCGACGCTAACCGCAAAAACTTCAAAGCATTACAGCGCTTATCTGGTCACTTCTATGATCGTTTGCAAGCAATGACCACCATTCGACTCTTCGACCGTACTAAGGCCGAAACTGAGGTGCTCAAAGGTGCATCCGAAGTATTCCGTACCCGCACGATGGATGTTCTTAAAATAGCTTTCCTATCTTCAGCCGTGCTTGAGTTCTTCACCTCAATTTCGATCGCTATTACCGCGGTCTACTTTGGTTTTAGCTTCATTGGTGAACTGAACTTCGGTTACTACGGTACAGGTGTTACCTTATTTGCTGGCCTATTTATCCTTATCCTTGCGCCAGAGTTTTACCAACCACTTCGCGATCTGGGCACCTTTTATCACGCCAAACAACAAGCAGTAGGCGCGGCAGAAAGCATTGTCGAATTCTTAGAAACCGATGTCAGCAAAGTTCAATCAGGTCAACAAACGTTGTCAGCCATGAATAATATTGAGATTAGCGCTACAGACCTTAAGGTATTTAGCCCAGAAGGCACTCAATTAGTTGGTCCTATCAGCTTTTCGATTGACGCAAACAAAACAGCAGCTTTGGTCGGCCCAAGCGGCGCAGGTAAAACTAGCCTAATTAATGCCATACTCGGCTTTATGCCTTATGAAGGTAGCTTGAAGATCAATGGAACAGAGCTAAAAGATCTCAACCATAGCAACTGGCGAGAGCAAATCAGTTGGGTGGGTCAAAACCCTCTCCTACTCCACGGCTCTATTCGTGACAACATTACACTAGGTAAAGACGACGTCGGTGAACAAGCTATTGAAAAAGCGCTGAATGATTCGTTTTCTGCTGAGTTTGTTAACAATCACGGTTTGGATTATTTGGTATCCGATCGTTCTGGAGGCCTATCCGTAGGGCAAGCGCAACGCTTGGCTCTTGCGAGAGCGATGCTACAGAACGGGAACTTCTGGTTGCTTGATGAGCCAACCGCTAGCCTCGATGCCCGCAGCGAACGCTTGGTAATGGATGGATTGAAAGCTCAAACAACCGAGAAAACGACATTGATGGTGACTCATCAACTCGCACCATTGCAAAACGTCGAACAAATATTAGTCATGAAAGATGGACTGTTAGCCGAAGCAGGTAGCTTCGAGCAACTGGTTGAGCAACAAGGGTTGTTTAATCAAATGCTGCAGTCTAGCCAAGCACTGAACCAATCAAACAAGGGGAACTTAGATGCGTGATTTACTCCCTTACCTGAAGTTATATAAGAAGCATTGGTTTGGCTTGTCTCTTGGAATGCTGTTGGCATTTCTGACACTTTTCGCTTCGATAGGACTACTTACCTTATCAGGTTGGTTTTTGTCAGCCGCTGCTATTGCCGGTTTAACCATCGCACGTGAAACCTTTAACTACATGTTACCCGGTGCTTTTGTGCGTGGGTTCGCCATGGGGCGTACCGCTGGTCGTTGGGGCGAACGTGTGGTTAGCCACAACGCAACATTTAAACTGCTGACTGACCTACGCATTTTCTTCTTTGAGAAACTTGCGCCTCTCATGCCTGGGAAAGTCTCTAACCTTCGTGATGCCGACTTACTCAACCGTTTAGTTGCTGATGTTGATGCAATGGACCACGTATATCTGAGGCTGATAAGCCCGGTCACTGTTGGTGTATTCGGTATTGCGGCATTAACCGCTTTCCTTTGTTGGATAGATACCACACTCGGCCTCACACTTGGCGCTATCTTGCTTACCCTGTTACTTGTCTGGCCGATAATTTTCTATAAGCTAGGTAAACGCAACGGTACTGAGTTAACGCAGCACAAAGCGCAGCTGCGTGTGACCACTCTGGATTGGTTACAGGGTTACAGCGAACTGACTATCTTTGGCGCTGAAGAGCGTTACCGTAACGCAATTCTAGAAGCTCAAAATAGATTGGTGAGTAACCAATTCATCAATGCACATTTTTCCGGGTTAGCACAGGCGCTACTGATGCTAGCAAATGGCTGGACCTTGGTTTTAGTGATTTGGCTTTCAGCAGACGGAGTAGGCGGAAACGCACCTGATCCAATGATCGCCTTAATGGCCTTTGCAACAATGGCTAGTTTTGAGCTGTTGATGCCAATTGCCGGTGCATTCCAATTCCTAGGTCAAACACTTACCTCTGCTCGTCGACTTAACGACGTTATTTTATCAGAGCCAGACGTGAAGTTTGCCAAGACGCCTGTTGAATTGAATGGAAAGCACGATATTGAGTTTGACAATGTCACCTTCCATTATCCAGACGCTGAACAAAACGTACTTAAAGATATTTCTTTGTCAGTGAAAGGCTGCCAGCGCGTTGCGATTGTCGGTCAGACAGGGTCAGGTAAATCGACGCTCCTACAACTTCTAACTCGTTACTGGGATCCGCAGCAAGGCAGCGTATCCATTGCAGGTAAACCGCTAACTCAGTGGAATGAAAGCCAATTGCGCCAAACGATCAGTGTCGTGAGCCAACGTGTCGATATTCTGAATGGTACTCTTCGCGATAACCTTTCTATGGCTAACCCCGAAGCAAGCGACGAGTTGCTGAGTACAGCACTTAAAGAAGTTGGCTTAGAGAAGCTTTTAGATGACCAAGGACTGGACGCTTGGCTCGGTGACGGTGGCAGACAGTTATCGGGTGGTGAAAAACGCCGTATTGGTATTGCCAGAGCTCGTTTGCATGATGCACCAATCTTGTTGCTGGATGAACCAACCGAAGGCTTAGACAAACAGACCGAGCATCAAATCATGCAGTTGTTTGATACGCACTTTAAAGACAAAACGGTTATTTTCATCACACACCGTTTGGTCAACTTAGATCAAATGGACGCGATCTGTTTGATTGAGCAAGGCGAGATCGTTGAATATGGGCATCACAACGAACTCCTTGCGAGCCAAGGGCGCTATTTTCAGCTCACTCAAACGCTATAGATAAACCATAAATCTAAAACAATAATAATCAAAGAGCAGCCTCTACCGCTGCTCTTTTTCCTTCTGGACGTTTACTAGCCGGCAGCTTAACTTCTCCCATATCCAGTTAACTTCGCTCATATCTAGTTAACTTCGTATTGAGTTTGCTAACTACGCACGTTGCTATACCCACACTACAGATGTAAAAAAGCCGACAACATGAGTCGTCGGCTTTTTTGTATCAGTATCTTAAGCTTTTATCGGCGAGCTTTAGAGCGTGCGCCCTGCTCTCCAGCTGATTTCTTTGGCTTACGACGAGAAGGATTGTTGCTACGCCCTTTTGGTGCGCTCACTCTTTCTTCGTGACGCTTAACCGCACGGCGGATCTTCTGGCTACGAGAACGCTCACGCTTACGTGATGTGTTGTCTTTTGACTCATCAAGCATGGTGTTTCTTTCAGGGCGAAGTTCTACTAACTCACGTAGGTAGTTAACCTCTTTCAGGTCAAGCTCCATCCATCCACCACGAGGGAGTTTCTTATCTAGATAGATATCACCATAACGAACACGCTTAAGACGGCTTACTGTGGTGTCTTGCGATTCCCATAAGCGACGAACTTCGCGGTTACGACCTTCGTTAATCGCTACGTAGAAAGTATGGTTCATACCTTCACCACCTGCGTATACCACGTCTTCAAAACGCGCCATACCATCTTCAAGCTCTACGCCACGTACCAAGTTCTTTACTTTTTGCTCGGTCACTTCGCCGAACACACGCACTAGGTACTCACGCTCTACTTGACGACTAGGGTGCATCAGACGGTTTGCCAACTCGCCGTCAGTAGTAAATAACAAAAGGCCAGATGTATTGGCATCCAGACGACCAACAGAGATCCAGCGAGAGCCACGGATCTTAGGCAGACGGTCAAATACAGTACGACGGCCTTCAGGATCGTTACGTGTACATAACTCCCCTTCTGGCTTGTAGTATGCAAGTACACGGCAAACCACTTCTTCTGAAGCTTTTGCCGACACAGTATGGCCATCAATACGAATAATCGCACTTTCGTCCTCTAGGCGTTCACCCAGTTTAGCCACAATACCATTAACACTTACACGACCAGCTTTAATCAACGCTTCCAGTTCACGGCGTGAGCCATGACCAGCACGTGCTAAAACTTTCTGTAATTTTTCGCTCATTTATCTACCTAGTAATTGTCGTCTTCACAGACGTCGAATATGAAAAAATGCGACCCGAAATCGCGGCCGCATATTATCTCAAAACTCTAATGAAAAATCATCTACTTTCGTTATTCAAACGGGGTCGGATCGCCCGAACCAACACGGACTACAACCGGGTCATCTTCGCTGAAATCTACCACTGTTGTAGGCTGCTCGCCCAAGTAACCGCCGTTAAGAATACAATCAACCGCGTGCTCCAACTTATCGCGGATATCTTCCGGGTCAGATTCGGTATGCTCGTTGCCCGGTAAGATCAATGAAGTAGACATCATTGGTTCGCCCAAAGCTTCAAGTAAATCCAGCGCAATTTGGTTATCTGGAACGCGAATACCAATGGTTTTACGTTTCGCGTTCATTAGTCGGCGAGGTACTTCTTTAGTCCCTTTAAAAATAAAGGTAAACGGGCCTGGCGTATTGTTTTTCAGTAAACGGAATGCCGAGTTATCGACGCGTGCGTACAGCGAAATTTCAGAAAGATCGCGACACAGCAAAGTGAAGTTATGTTTATCGTTTAAGCGACGGATCTGACAGATGCGTTCTAGGGCTTGCTTATTTTCCAGCTGACAGCCGAGTGCGTAACCTGAATCCGTAGGGTAAACCACCACACCACCGTTACGAATGATTGCTACTGCTTGACTAATCAAGCGAGCCTGTGGGTTATCAGGGTGTACATAAAAAAACTGGCTCATTGTAATTCCTCATTATCGAGTCTCTCGACTCTATATTTTTTGGCGTATTATTTTACTTCTGGAATGCTCGGGGCTAACTGGTATTCCAATCAGTTGTTATTTGATTCGATACCCCAATCTTTCCAAACTGGCTCAACCCCAGAGGGTAACCATAGGTTTCTTCCCAGCTCCATCCACGGAGACGGGTAATGAAAGTCACTGCCTTGAGAGGCTAATAGTTTGTATTGTATAGCATAATCGGACAAGTTGCGTCTTTCTTGTTGCGCTTGTTGAGGTTGCGCGACTTCCATTCCATCGCCGCCCGCTTCAACGAAAGCCGCAAGCAATCGCTTAACCCATTTAGCAGTAAGATCATATCTGCCCGGATGCGCCAATACCGCTTGGCCACCCGCACTATGGATAGCAGTCACCGCGTCTGCCATAGAGCACCAATTAGGCGGGACATAACCAGGGTTATTTCGGGTAAGGTACTTCTTGAATACCTGTTGCATTGTTTTCGCATAACCATTGTCGACCAACCACTTGGCAAAATGTGCTCTAGTGATCGGTGCGTCACCGGCAATCAACTTAACTTCTTCCAACACCCCTTCTCGCGTCGCTTTTTGTAAACGATGGGCAATTAACTCTGCTCGAGAGTGGCGATGTTCCTTTTGCTGCTCAATAAGTTCACTGAGCGCCTTTGACTTTGGATCAATATTAAGACCGACAATATGAATGTCTTTATTTTGCCATACCGTCGAAAATTCGATGCCATTAATCAGCTTGATGGGCAGCTCGTTGTCGTCGATATACTGGTGTGCAATTGGTAATGCATCCACCGTATCGTGGTCAGTGATTGCTAGAACTTCAATGTCAAAGCTAAGAGCACGGTCAATGAGTTCACTTGGAGATAGGCGTCCGTCTGAGGCGGTGGTGTGGCTGTGTAAATCAATTCTCATAATTTTGCGTTTTTTTGTTGACTTTTCACCTCTGCACTAGTTAACTAGTACACAAATACGAAGTACCTAATTATCGGGCTGACCATGTTACAAGAATTTAACCAAAACCAGAAAGATAAAGTTACAGCTCTTTCAGCAATGAAAGGTAATACTGAGCTATCTTGGTGGCGCACTTGGGGACATTCTGGGTGGGCTTACGCGTATTTCTAAATCATAGAATCATTGTGAAAAAGCCCGCTTATTTAGCGGGCTTTTTTGTTTTGTCGAACACCTCACACTTTACTGACCAACAATTCACCAATCAAACCAGATTCTTCATTGGGTGAAAGTTTGCTTTATGCGACTATGTACGGCAGAAAGAGGTAAGCAATTGTAAAGGAGGTCTTGTGAACAAGGCCATTGAAATCAAAAAGCTAGGAAACATTGAAGTCATCAATACTTCTGTTCCTTATTCACAAGATCCAACAAGCTTGTTCCACACCCTGTGTGAGAACAAAACGGATAGCTTGCTGCTTGAGTCAGCTGAAATCGATTCCAAACAGGATCTGCAAAGCCTCCTGATCGTCGATTCTGCAGTACGCATCGTTTGCTTTGGTCATCAAGTAACATTCACAGCGCTAACCGATAACGGTAAGCACTTATTAGCGCACTTGAACGACAATATTCGACAATCTGTTGAAGCTTCTTTTAATGGAGAAGTACTGGAGCTGTCGTTTGAGAAGCCATGTGACACCTTGGATGAAGACTCTCGCCTACGTGAAGCATCGTCTTTCGACGCTCTGCGTTTGGTTCAGCATAGCTTCGATCTTACCAAGCAGCATAAACACGCCGTTTTTCTTGGTGGATTATTTGCTTATGACTTTGTAGCTAACTTCGAGCCTCTAGGGGATGCCGAGTCAGCCAACCAATGTCCAGACTATGTATTCTACGTTGCTGAAACGCTGTTAGTCGTCGATCACCAAACTGAATCATGTAAGCTTCAGGCAAGCCTTTTTGAACCTAATCAAGCGAATCGAGATTCCTTAGCGAGTCGTTTAGAGAGCATCAAAACTCAATGCTCTAATTTGATTACTTTACCCGCTGCGACTCAACTAGACAGCGTATCAGTAGAGCCAAGTGTATCCGATCAAGACTTCTGCCAAATCGTTCGAGATCTGAAGGAGTACGTGGTAAAAGGCGATGTATTCCAAGTTGTACCTTCTCGCCGATTCACTCTGCCTTGCCCTTCTCCTTTGGCCGCATACAAGGAGCTCAAGCAAAGTAACCCAAGCCCTTACATGTTCTACATGCAAGATGAACTATTCACTCTGTTTGGTGCATCGCCAGAAAGTGCGCTGAAATACGAAACGGAGACGAATCAAGTAGAAATCTATCCAATTGCAGGTACTCGCCGTCGCGGTAAGCGCCCAAATGGAGACATCGATTTCGACCTAGATAGCCGTATCGAACTTGAACTGCGTACCGACATGAAAGAAAACGCAGAGCACATGATGCTGGTTGACTTAGCACGAAACGATGTAGCACGTATCGCTCAAGCGGGAACTCGCCACGTTGCAGACTTACTAAAAGTCGACCGCTACAGTCACGTAATGCACTTGGTATCACGCGTTGTTGGTCAACTGCGTGAAGATCTAGACGCACTGCACGCATATCAGGCATGTATGAACATGGGCACACTAACCGGTGCACCAAAGATTCGAGCCATGCAACTGATTCGCGATGTAGAAGGCGCACGCCGCGGTAGTTATGGCGGTGCTGTGGGTTACTTAACGGGTGAAGGAACACTAGACACCTGTATCGTAATTCGCTCTGCATACGTTGAGAATGGTGTAGCTCAAGTTCAAGCTGGTGCGGGTGTGGTGTTCGATTCAGACCCACAAGCGGAAGCAGATGAAACCCGCGGTAAAGCACAAGCCGTAATCTCTGCCATTCAAACAGCGCATAAGTCACAATAAGGAATAGGGTTCAGAGATGGCTAATATCATTTTTATCGATAACTTTGACTCGTTCACCTACAACCTTGTGGATCAGTTCCGCTCGCTAGGTCACTCAGTCAAGATTTACCGAAACAACATCCCAGCAGAAACTATTGAGCAAGCGGTCAATGAGCTTGAAAATCCGGTGGTTCTTTTATCGCCGGGCCCTGGCGCTCCCTCTGAAGCAGGGTCAATGCCAGAGCTAATCCAACGCATGAAAGGCAAAGTGCCGATGATCGGTATTTGTCTTGGGCACCAAGCGATTGTTGAAGCGTACGGTGGCACCGTTGCTGGCGCGGGAGAAATCATTCACGGTAAGGTCTCTATGATGGAGCATCAAAACCATGCGATTTACCAAGACCTACCATCACCGCTTGCGATTGCACGTTACCACTCGTTGGTTGCAACTAAGGTTCCAGAAAACTTAACCATCACAGCAGAAGTAGATGACTTGGTGATGTCTGTCGTTCATGAGGAAGACAAAGTTTGCGGGTTCCAGTTCCACCCGGAATCTATTATGACGACCTACGGAGCAACACTGTTGGCCAATGCCATTGAGTGGGCACTCGAAGAACGAACTTCAGTTACCCCTGAGGCTGATTAAAAAGCGCTTGGCACATAAGAATTTAGGAGAGGAAATATGGAAGCAATTATCAACAAGCTATACGAGCAGCAATCACTGACTCAGGAAGAGAGCCAACAGCTGTTCGACATCATCATCCGCGGTGAGCTCGATCCGATTTTGATGGCATCAGCTCTAACTGCTCTAAAAATCAAAGGCGAAACACCAGATGAAATCGCCGGCGCAGCTAAAGCGTTGCTGGCAAACGCAAACCCATTCCCTCGCCCAGATTACGATTTCGCAGACATCGTAGGTACTGGCGGTGACGGTCACAACACCATCAATATTTCAACCACTGCGGCGTTTGTTGCTGCAGCATGTGGCCTAAAAGTTGCCAAACACGGCAACCGCAGCGTTTCAAGCAAATCGGGCTCTTCTGACCTTCTTGACTCATTTGGTATCAACCTAGCCATGAGCGCAGAAGACACACGCAAAGCCGTAGACGACATCGGTGTGGCATTCCTATTTGCGCCGCAATATCACGGTGGTGTACGTCACGCGATGCCAGTGCGTCAAACGATGAAAACACGCACCATCTTCAACATTCTTGGCCCACTGATTAACCCAGCCCGTCCAAACATTGAATTGATGGGCGTTTACAGTGAAGAACTGGTTCGTCCTATCGCAGAAACCATGTTACAAATGGGTATGAAGCGCGCCGCTGTGGTACATGGTAGCGGCTTGGACGAAGTGGCGATTCACGGTTCCACGACTGTTGCTGAAATTAAAGACGGCAAGATCACTGAGTACACGCTAACGCCTGAAGACTTCGGCCTGCAAACGCACCCATTAGAAGCAATCAAGGGTGGCGCGCCAGAAGAAAATAAAGCGATCACAACCAGCATTTTGACAGGTAAAGGCACCGATGCACAATTGGGTGCAGTCGCAGTCAACGTTGCTCTGCTAATGCGTCTATTCGGTCACGAAGATTTGAAAGCCAATGCGCAACAAGCCATTGACGCAATGAACTCAGGTAAGGCGTACCAGTTGGTACAACAACTTGCCGCACATGCTTAAGGAATTGAAGAAGATGACTGACTTCAACACTCAGCAAGTTAACAATCTGTCTGAACACGTTTCTAAAAAAGAAGCCGAAATGGCAGAAGTACTGGCAAAAATTGTCCGTGATAAATACCAATGGGTTGCAGAACGTAAAGTATCGCAACCACTCAGTACATTTCAGTCAGACCTACTTCCTTCTGACCGTAGTTTTTATGATGCGTTGAGTGGAAACAAAACGGTATTCATCACTGAATGTAAGAAGGCATCTCCTTCAAAAGGCTTGATCCGTGATGATTTCGACTTGGATTACATTGCCTCGGTGTACGACAATCACGCTGATGCAATTTCTGTCCTAACCGACGAGAAGTACTTTCAAGGTAACTTTGATTTTCTTCCACAAGTACGCAAGCAAGTTAAACAACCCGTTCTATGTAAAGACTTCATGGTGGATACCTACCAAGTTTACCTAGCGCGCCATTATAGTGCCGATGCTGTGTTGCTGATGCTTTCTGTACTCAATGATGAAGAATACAAAGCGTTAGAAGAAGTTGCGCACAGCCTAAATATGGGCATTCTGACTGAAGTGAGCAACGAAGAAGAACTTCATCGTGCGGTTAACCTTGGTGCACGTGTTATCGGTATCAACAATCGTAACTTGCGTGACCTCAGTACGGATTTAAACCGCACTAAAGAACTGGCACCGACAATTCGCGAACTTGCACCGAATGCTACCGTAATTTCAGAGTCTGGTATTTATACCCATCAGCAAGTTCGTGACTTAGCTGATTTCGCAGATGGCTTCTTGATTGGTAGTTCACTAATGGCAGAAGACAACCTAGAGCTCGCGGTACGCAAAGTAACAATGGGCGAAAACAAGGTTTGCGGGTTAACTCATCCAGATGACGCAGCAAAAGCGTACCAAGCGGGTGCTGCATTCGGCGGCTTAATTTTTGTCGAGAAGTCAAAGCGTGCGGTTGATCTTGAAAGTGCTCGTTTAACCATGAGCGGCGCACCACTAAACTATGTAGGTGTTTTTCAAAACCACGACATCGATGTTGTTGCGTCAATAGTTACCTCATTAGGCTTAAAAGCGGTGCAACTGCATGGTCAAGAAGACCAAGCTTACGTTAACCAACTCAAAGCAGAACTGCCAACAGACGTTGAAATTTGGAAAGCTTACGGCGTTACTGATGCGAAACCACAGCTACTTGAAGACAATATTGACCGTCACCTCTTAGATGCTCAAGTCGGTAATCAAACTGGTGGAACAGGCCAAGTATTCGATTGGTCACTGATTGGCGATCCTAGTCAAATTATGTTGGCTGGCGGGTTGTCACCAGAAAATGTCCAGCAAGCAGCGACACTAGGCTGCTTGGGATTAGATTTAAACTCTGGTGTCGAAAGTGCACCAGGCAAAAAAGATTCACAGAAGTTGCTCGCGGCATTCAACGCAATTCGCAACTACTAAAGCTACTTGTAGCTAAAAAATTAAGGCTATTCGTAGCTAAAAATACGAGAAGGAATATCACGATGGCAAAACTGAATGCCTACTTTGGCGAATACGGCGGTCAGTACGTTCCGCAAATCCTAGTTCCAGCACTAGAGCAACTAGAACAAGCGTTTATTGACGCGCAAGAAGACCCTGAATTCCGCAGTGAATTCATGACGCTTCTTCAAGAGTATGCGGGGCGTCCAACGGCTCTTACGCTAACTCGTAACCTAACTAAAGGTACGAAGACCAAATTATACCTAAAACGTGAAGACCTACTTCACGGCGGTGCGCATAAAACCAACCAAGTGTTGGGTCAAGCGCTACTTGCAAAACGTATGGGTAAAAATGAAATCATCGCAGAAACGGGCGCTGGTCAACACGGGGTTGCAACCGCTCTTGCGTGTGCACTACTTGGGCTTAAATGTCGCGTTTACATGGGCGCGAAAGACGTTGAACGCCAAAGCCCCAACGTGTTCCGTATGAAGCTAATGGGCGCAGAAGTGATTCCTGTACATTCTGGTTCAGCAACACTTAAAGATGCGTGTAACGAAGCGCTGCGCGACTGGTCTGCGACTTATGAAGACGCACACTACCTACTAGGTACAGCAGCAGGTCCTCACCCATTCCCGACCATCGTGCGTGATTTCCAACGCATGATTGGCGAAGAGACTAAGAACCAAATTTTAGCGCGTGAAGGTCGCCTACCTGACGCTGTGATCGCATGTGTGGGTGGTGGTTCAAACGCTATCGGCATGTTTGCTGACTTTATCGAAGAAGAAAGCGTTCGCCTTATTGGCGTCGAGCCAGCTGGTAAAGGTATCGATACTGATCAGCACGGCGCGCCACTTAAGCACGGTAAAACAGGCATCTTCTTTGGTATGAAAGCACCATTGATGCAAGATTCAAATGGTCAGGTAGAAGAGTCTTACTCTGTGTCTGCTGGCCTAGATTTTCCTTCCGTTGGCCCACAGCATGCGCATCTAAACGCGATTGGCCGTGCAGAGTACGACAACGTAACCGACGATGAAGCGCTAGAAGCATTCCAAGAAATCGCACGTAACGAAGGCATCATCCCTGCTCTTGAGTCTTCTCACGCTCTTGCGCACGCATTACGCATGGCTCGTGAGAACCCAGAAAAAGAACAACTATTGGTCGTTAACCTATCTGGTCGTGGTGATAAAGACATCTTCACCGTACACGCCATCTTAGAAGAAAAAGGAGCAATCTAATGAGTCGTTATGAGAAGATGTTTGCGCGTCTAAACGAGAAAAACCAAGGCGCATTTGTACCCTTCGTGACGGTTTGCGATCCAAACGCTGAGCAATCATACAAAATTATGGAAACCTTGGTTGAGTCGGGTGCAGATGCACTTGAACTCGGCATTCCATTCTCAGATCCACTTGCTGATGGCCCAACTATTCAGGGTGCTAACATTCGAGCTTTAGACTCAGGTGCAACTCCAGATATCTGTTTCGAGCAAATAGGTAAGATCCGCGCTAAATACCCAGACCTTCCTATTGGTCTTCTGATGTATGCGAACCTAGTTTACTCTCGTGGTATCGAACATTTCTACGAGCGCTGTGCAAACGCAGGCATCGATTCTGTTTTGATTGCAGATGTGCCAACTAACGAAAGCGCAGAGTTTGTTACCGCAGCAGAGAAGTTTGGTATTCACCCAATCTTCATCGCCCCACCAACGGCAAGCGATGAAACGCTCAAGCAGGTTTCAGAATTGGGTGGTGGCTACACTTACCTACTTTCTCGTGCAGGTGTTACTGGCGCGGAAACCAAAGCAAACATGCCAGTTGGTCACATGCTCGATAAGCTGAACCAATTCGATGCGCCGCCAGCTTTGCTTGGCTTTGGTATCTCCGAACCAGCACAGGTAAAACAAGCACTAGAAGCGGGTGCCGCTGGCGCAATTTCTGGTTCGGCAGTAGTGAAAATCATCGAAGCTAATGTAGAGCAACCACAAATCATGCTCGATAAGCTGGGTGAGTTCGTTTCAGCAATGAAAGCTGCAACGGAAAAATAAGGCAGTCGTACAGTAATATAAACTGGGACTGTATGAGATCGATTTCTTACACTTGCAAAGAAATCGATCTTTTTTTTAACATTTAAAATCCTAGCTTCCACCCTTCTAAACAATCACAAAAACTATAAAACCACCCAAACTATTTCACACACAGATAGCAAACGTTTGCTATTGTATAGAAAACTATCACACGTCAATAAAAACCGAACTAAACTCCCGTTGCTGTATTGCTAATAGCGAGAAACAAGTGTAAAAACAGATCGAATTATTATCTAAGTAAATTACATTATTTAGGTTGTAATGCTGGATTTTTACAATTTATTAGCACAGAGGTTATGGAAGTGTTAAAAGAAAAGAGTTTAATGGGCAACATCGGTGTCCAAGTTGTTATTGCCATGATTATCGGTACTGCCGTCGGTGCTTTCATGGGTCCAACCGCCGCTATGTTCGCTCCTCTAGGTGCGATTTTTATCAACCTAATCAAGATGCTAGTGATTCCTCTGGTTGCCGTTGCGCTGATATCCGGTGCCGCTGGCCTAGGTAACAGCCAATCAGCAGGTAAAGTTGGCGTTGTAACGCTAGGCTACTTTGCCCTTACATCTGCGCTAGCCGTAGCGCTTGCTCTGATCATGGGTGAAGTCTTTAAACCAGGTATGGGCATCGACGTTTCAGGTGTCGAAGGCATGTTCTCTTCTGAATATGCGGCAAAAGGTGAGCTTCCTACTTTTTGGGCAACCATTACAGGTATGATCCCAACTAACGTTTTCCAGTCTCTTAACGAAGCGAACATCCTACAAATCCTAGTATTCTGTCTTTTCTTTGGTATCGCAATTTCCAAACAAGCGAAAGAGAAACGAGAGCCAATCATTAACGGTGTAAACGCCATTGTTGACGCCATGGTTTGGATGATCAACAAAGTCATGATCATCGCACCAATTGGGGTATTTGGTCTGATGGCGGAAGCCGTTGGTACATTCGGCTTCGGCGCCCTTATGGTGGTATTCAAGCTATTCGTTGTTTACATTGCTGCTATCTTGATTTTTGGTTTTGTCGCTTACCCACTGATGATCCAACTGTTTACTAAAACCTCTGCTAAGAAGTTCTTAGTAGCAATGAAAAAGCCACAAGCTGTTGCTCTTTCTACTGCATCTTCAATGGCAACGCTGCCTGTAACAATGGATACGGTTGAAAATGAACTGGGTGTTCGTAACTCTACGGCATCGTTCGTTCTGCCACTGGGCGCAACGATTAACATGTCGGGTAACGCAATTTACTACGGCCTAGTTGCTATCTTCTTTGCGCAGCTATTCAACATCGATCTTTCGATGGGTGCATACATTGCAATCATTGTGACTTCTACACTAGGTGCCGTTGGTCAAGCTGGTGTCCCTGGCCCATCATTCCTTGTTGTAGCCGTTCTTCTTGCAGCGGGTATTCCAATTGAAGGCCTACCACTTCTGTTCGCTCTGGACCGTATCTTCGATATGATTCGTACTGCGCTGAACATTACTGGCGATGCTGCATGTGCTGTGATTGTAGATTCACTTGTTGAAGAAGAAGCTAAATCAGAAGCAGAACTTAAGAGTCAGCAAGCATAAAACCATTAACCACACAATATTAAAGGGCTACTTGAAGTGGCCCTTTTTTTTGTTCGAGAACTTCGACACACTCCGTAACATTCAATATGAAACTAATTGATTCAATTGATACTATGGACATATTACGCTATTTAGATTCACATTCTGAATCATAAGTTCATAAAGAATTACCGTAAGTGAATCATATGAGTATTGAGGCGGCGCTTAATAAAATTCTGAATGAGTCCCATGCATTAGATGCTGAGAAAGTTCTCTCCTTAATAGAACCGGTTATAGATTGGTTGCCTAAAGATATTTTCTCCACAATTCTTCAAGCACGAGTAGAGATCACCTATCAAATAGCTCCCTACACCAAAAACTTCAATATCGCAGGTATCGTAGAAACAGAAGCTTTCCAAAGCGCGAAACTTCGAAAAATTGACCATTGGCCGGTCGAATATTTATTGCTTGAGCAACTGGCAACAACATGCTTTGGAAATTGGGCAGCATTTTGGTGCGAATACGAAATCTATAAAATTAAATCTCAAAACCCCGCCAAAGAACTTCACGATCTTAGTATCCCGTTCCCGAGCAACGAAGAAAGCTACACTTCGCAAGTTATCCCCAAAATCGAAACGTCTCAGCGCCAATACTTCACCCGCCATCACTGCGCGCCTTTAGCGCTTAACGATGCTATATCACTAATTAATCTTTGTACTTTTGTCGCTGAATTGAAATGGTATGAGATGCTGGCAACCTTAGACCTTTCTCGAACAGGGTGCCACTTTATACTCGAGTACCAACCTGATTCGCTAACACACCCGGTGATTGTCTCTTCAGCCAAGATTCAGGGTTGGAGTGATTCTTCACAGTGGCTCTATTTCACACCCTTTTTCAAGCCAGATAACTGGCAGTTATGCCTACCTGAATCTTTCGAAAAAAAATACATCGATTCAGAAGTACTTCAACCGGATTTCAAGCCAAGATTGGAGTCGGCAAAAAACTTTGAAAAACACTTTTGGGATAGTCTTCATAAAACCGACAAGATTTGTGAAGTTTTACGTCTCACTGTGAGCGGAAATATGCAACAGTGTGCGTTCTATTTATATCTAGCTCAGAAACATATCATGCAGTACCTAGACAAACAGGGCTACAGACTGACGTTTACGATTATTGAACAGCCGTGGATGATTCGTTTCTACAACACGCTGCAACTCAATGGATACTTTCACACGAGCCGGAAAGACCTCAACGACACGGGCAGATACACATACAAAGGCGTTTGGGTGATACCTAACTTGAGAAAAGAACTAGATAGTGTGTGCTTTCGTGAATATAAACAAAGAGTTATCATTGGAAAAGATAAACTTGAGACAGATTAGATGACTGAATCCCTTATCACACACATGCTGTACCCTAAAGCCATTATATTAATGCTAGCGTCTTGCTTGGTGCTGACATGGGTATCTTTCTTTTGTCGTTCCCTCTATTCCAACAGGGGATCAAAAAGCATCGGCGACTACACGTTTTATATCATCTACACCATCGGGTTATTTTTTTGGATCCTGAGTAATGCGTATTTCCATACTGGTTTTTTGCCGCTTTACTCCAATGAAGTCGCTACCATCATGGCCATTTTCGCCAACATTTCCGCTTATATTGCATTTGCTGCAGCATACGTATTCTCGTGTCGGCTTCGAGCTAGTATTTCTAGGAAACCGACTCCGAAATGGCAATACGCAGTCCTCGCATGTTTTACGGCGTTTGCCACTGTGGTCAACTTCGTACCAGGGTTAACTATCATCGATGTCACTGTCACAGCGCCAAGTCAGTTCATTATCGAGTTTGGTCCTTACACAAAAGGCTTTTTCTCTGTCCTTATTTCTCTGGTCGTTCTCACTTTTATCAATTTGCTCTATCTTAGAAAAGCATCGAGTCGCTTAGGTCAAACTAAGATCAACTACATGATTGCTGGTATCGCAATTTTCATGGTATCAACCGCTATCATTCAATTAGGCTTTACCTATATATTAAATGACTTTTCGTTAACTTGGCTGCCACCAGCACTATCGATCAGCGAAATGTTCTTTGTCGGCTATGCTTTGCTCACCTCGCGCTTTTACAGTTCAAAGTACATCGCTTTTATTGCACTGTCAGTCATTGGAACCAGTGCTGTGTTTGCATTACCACTTTCGTCAGTCACTCTTATGTTTAGCTCATATAACGAGATGATTTTAGCGGCAGCGCTGTGCATCTTAGTCGGTCTGAGTTGGGCGAAGGTTTCCTATATAGTTAAACGCGTGATAGCCCGTGTCCTCTATGGTTCTCCATATACCCCAGTCGAACAAATTCTTGCTCTAGAGCGTGACTTTCAACATTCCACTCGCAACGCGATAGAGAAGCTTGCCGAACTGTTAAATATCCCACAGGAAAAATTACAGTTGGTCACTAACAACTATCAAGATGTCGCTTACGCAAACTACCTATCTTCAAAAAAATCGATTCTCATCGTAGATGAAATCGCTAATGAACTGAGCGATTCTAAATCCAGTATTGATGAAAGGTTGAGTGAGTTGCATACAAAAATGCACTCAAGTAATACGGCACTGGTGTTGCCGCTTTACGACCACGACTCTACCGTGTCTCATCTGCTCGTCTCACCGCATAAAAAAGATGGCTCACTATTTTCTAATGAGGAGATCAGTGCACTCCAGCAGGTTTTTTCAAAAGTACAAAGCTATATCAACGCAGACCGAAAAGTGTCTCAATCCCAAGCTCTCGCTAATTCAATTGCCCATGAAATGCGCAACCCATTAGCTCAAGTACAATTGCAGTTCGAACATTTAAAGCAACAAGTCACCAGCGGGGATTCGCTCCAAAGCATTTTGGGCTCGATAGATAAAGGCAGTGCCGCGATCCTAAGAGGGCGACAGCTCATCGATATCATTCTACGAGAAGTCAGCGATTCTTCACTACAGCAAGAACCCGCGTCACCTAACTCTATTTCGTATGCCCTTTCTACGGCTTTAGGCCGTTATGGATTCGAGAATGAACAAGTTCGCCAGCGGGTTCACTTTACTGACAGTGACGATTTTATCGCTAACATTAACGACACGCTCTTTAGCTTTGTCGTATTCAATTTGCTAAGAAATGCGATTTACTATTTCGACTCTTATCCTGACAGTCAAATTGAAATAACACTGCAAAAGGGCGATCATGAGAACTGCATCCTGTTCCATGATACGGGCCCAGGCATCGAGCCAACCCTTAGATACAAGATCTTCGACGACTTTTTTACGCACAACAAGAGCGGTGGTAGCGGCCTAGGTTTGGGCTATTGCCAACGCGTGATGGAAGCATTTGGTGGCAGGATTGAATGCATATCCGAGCTCGACGAGTTCACCGAGTTCCAGTTATATTTTCCTGTTGTATCAATTGGTTCAACCATTTCTCCACCAATCCCTTCTACTGCTTCGCCGGATAGATACGCACTCCATAGCAGCTTCTCAGAGCCGGCCCCTGTAGACAGTACAACTGCTGTCGATGTCACTAAAAAGACAATCCTGATCGTCGATGATAAAGAGGTTCAGCGAGCACTAGTGAAAATCTACCTAGAGCAATTGGATATCAATGTTATTCAAGCCAATAACGGCGAAACAGCTGTCAGTGTTTTTCGTTCGAATGACGTTGATTTGGTATTGATGGATATACAGATGCCCAAAATGAATGGATTCGAGGCAAGTGAGTTAATTAAGGATATATCCCCGACTACGCCGATCGTCGCTTTATCAGGAGAATCTTCTACGTATGATTTAAACCGCATCGATCAACTTATGGACGGCCGCCTAGAAAAACCCACGACAAAACAAGCACTAGAGTCAATGATTACTCACCTACTCGCTCAGAAGGCCCAACAACAAACGGTACACTAACTCATTCACCTATGGGCAGTTCACAAAAAATGGCACTGTTTATGCTTTTCTCTCGTATCAGTATTAAGCGGCAGTATTTTGGCTGCTGAGATGGATAGGAGTACGTGTCATGGAAGTTCAAAGACATACATACTATGGGTTGATTCACCACGGTATTAAATCGCTGCTCGTTGACCGCATAGGCCATTTTACCGAGATGGAATACCATGAATATTTGGCGTTAATGACAGGAAAATCGAGTTGTTTTGCAATGAGTAACGATGAGCTCATAAACACCGTCGACAACCTAAGAAACGAGGGCTACCTTGAAGACTTTAAAGGGCAAATACCTAAACTAGAGTCTCAAGAATATTAACCTCCACAGCTGGAGAACATGAACAATCCTTCTCCAGCTGTTTTGCAATCAACTCACATTGGTTAGACTAAAGCAAATTGATTTAAGACCTTCCCACATAACATGAAGCAACTTCTCGACTTTATCCCGCTAATCATTTTCTTCGCACTCTACAAGATGTACGACATATACGTTGCTACTGGTGCTCTTATCGTTGCTTCCGCGATTCAAATTGCATTGACGTATGCTCTGTTTAAGAAAGTCGAAAAGATGCAAGTCATCACGTTCTTAATGGTTGCTGCATTCGGTGGAATGACTATCTTCCTGCACGATGAGAACTTCATTAAGTGGAAAGTCACTATTGTATACGCCATTTTCGCCATTGGTCTGGCTGTTAGCCATCTAATGGGGCGCTCTGCAATAAAAGGAATGCTAGGCAAGGAAATCTCCCTACCCGATCACGCTTGGGCCAAAATAAACTGGGCATGGGTGGCTTTCTTCTCGCTGTGCGCTGGATTAAATATCTACATCGCTTTTTCCTGGCCTCTTGATGTTTGGGTTAACTTCAAAGTGTTTGGCCTACTTGCCGCTACGTTCGGTTTTACATTCCTGACAGGGGTTTATATCTACAAGCACCTGCCTAAAGAGAAAAACGGCTCCACCGAGTGAAATTGAAACCAGTTTTGATATAATGACGCTTTGATTAACAGCGACCCTAGCGGTCGCTGTTTTGTTTGTTGTGGATGTCGAAATCATGAATCAAGAAATTACTTCTCCTAAAGGGCAACTTTTGCTCAGAACCCTAGCAATGCCAGCAGATACTAACGCTAATGGCGATATTTTCGGTGGCTGGATCATGTCTCAGCTCGATTTGGCTGGTGGGATATTAGCGAAGGAGATTTCAAGCGGCAGGATCGTCACAGTATCAGTGTCTAGCATCGCCTTTAAAAAGCCTGTAAAAGTAGGCGACGTCGTATGTTGCTATGGTGAATGTACCAAAATAGGTCGCACCTCCATGTCCATTAACCTTGAAGTGTGGGTAAAACCTGTAAAAGAAGATGGCGTAGGTGAACGATTCCAAGTCTGTGAAGCGACCTTCCACTATGTCGCAGTGGATAGTGATGGTAAGCCACGTCCAATCAAAAATTGACATTAAGTTCTAACATCAGTCCGTACAAATCTGTTACTTTAATTGCTTAACGTGACTCAATAATAAGGACATACACATATGTGGTACGTAATCTTCTCTCAAGACGTAGAAAACTCGTTAGAACAGCGCTTGAGTGTAAGACCCCAGCACTTAGCTCGCTTACAAGAACTTCAAGATGAAGGTCGCCTTCTAACCGCTGGGCCTATGCCAGCGATTGATTCTGACAATCCAGGCGAAGCAGGTTTCACTGGCTCAACAGTTATCGCAGAGTTCAACTCATTAGAAGATGCACAAGCGTGGGCCGATGCAGATCCGTACATCGAAGCCGGCGTTTACCAAAACGTTATTGTTAAGCCATTTAAGAAAGTATTCTGATATGAAAAAGGTTTTCTCTTCACTACTTTTTATCGCCCTACTTGCAGGTTGTTCTTCCAATGCCGAGCAGAAACGTCAGCTCGAATTGATTGCCAACAATCGTGCAAACTTGCTCAATTCAGAACTTCCTCTGGAACATGGGCCACTGTCCATCATGCGTGCCAACTCGAAAGGCACTACCATTGAAATTATGATGGTATATAACGATGACGCAAAAGGGGCAAAACCAGTACAAGAAGTCATGAAAATGAGCGTCAATAGTTACTGCAATAATCCTGATGTGAAAGATAACCTTGATGTCGGCATCAGCTACCGGATCAAGATGCGAAATAGTCGCGGTCAATTGATGATCGACGAATTCATCGACCAGAAAACTTGTAGCCAATAAAAAATGCCCCACACGGGGCATTTTTTATTGAGTTTACACAACTCAGACAGTGAACCTATTGCATATTGCTGCTTAGCTACATATATTTAGCGTCTTGATGCTGAAGAACTTTTTATATATTTGTACATATGGAATTGTTCGTCCTTTTCAGCACATTACCTTAAGATGGAGTTATTATGAAAAAAGTTCTTACTACACTAGCAGTCGCGGCTGCTATGTCTTCTTCAGTTGCTTTCGCTTCAACGCCTGTAATGTTCTCTTCAATCGACAACTTTAATGCACCAGACGAAAACGCCGTAGGCGGTGTTCGTGTTGCAGCACTCTACGGTAAAGTAGATGAGCTAAAAGGTGTCGACCTAGCAGTTATCGGTCTTTCAGAAACAAACAACACAACAGGTGTTAACTTCGGTATCTTTGGTGCGTCAAAAGTAAACAACAGCATGACAGGTGCTTCTTTCGGTTTCTTCAACTGGAACACAGGCCTAACAACAGGTGCTAACTTCGGTGCAGTAAACGTAACAAACGACGTTAAAGGTGCAAACTTCAGTTTTGTAAACTACTCAGAAGGTAACACTCTATTCGATCTAGGTGCGGCTAACCTTTCTGAAACATCTACAGTTCAAGTTGGTGTATTCAACAAAACAGCGAAAATCGAAGGCGTGCAAATCGGTCTGATTAACTGTGCGGACAACGGCTTCTTCAAGTGTTTCCCAATCGTAAACTTTGCTAAGTAATTCGATTCGAAATATAAAAAATGCCGCGTATAAACGCGGCATTTTTTGTTACGCCTTTTCGGCCCACTCCTTACGAATACTCTTCGCGGCCGATACTAAATTAGTGAGTGCCGCTTCTGTTTCTTCCCAGCTTCTGGTTTTCAGGCCACAATCTGGGTTCGCCCATAACCTTTCCGTTGGTACTCTTTCTGCCGCTTTCCTCAATAAGCCTTGAATCCACTCTTCAGTTGGAATGTTCGGTGAATGGATGTCATAGACGCCGGGCCCTATTTCATTAGGGTAATTAAACTCTTCAAACGCTTTCAGTAATTCCATATTAGAACGAGAGGTTTCAATGGTAATCACATCTGCATCCAACGCTGCTACAGAGTCGATAATTTCGTTAAATTCGCTATAGCACATATGAGTGTGGATCTGAGTTTCAGGCTTAGCACTTGCCGCTGATATTTTGAAACTCTCCACCGCCCAATCCAAATATGTTTGGTGATCACGCTTTTTCAGTGGCAAGCCTTCACGAATCGCCGGCTCATCGATCTGAATAATGTTGATACCCGCATCTTGCAGGTCAGACACTTCGTCACGCAGGGCAAACGCGAGCTGCTGCGCAATCTCCTTTCGTGAGATATCTTCACGAGGGAATGTCCAACATAAAATGGTAACTGGCCCGGTCAGCATCCCTTTCATTTGTTTTGAAGTTAGCGATTGTGCATAAGTCGACCACTCTACGGTGATCGGTTTTTCTCGCTCAATATCAGCCACGACAATAGCGGGCTTTACGCAGCGAGATCCATAACTTTGTACCCAACCAAACTTAGTTGTTTGGAAACCCGCAAGATTCTCCGCAAAATACTCAACCATGTCGTTTCGTTCTGCTTCTCCATGGACCAAGACATCCAGATCTAATGCTTCCTGACGCTCGACTGCATCTGCAATATGTCCTTTTATGGCTTGGGTGTAATCCGCCTCGGACAACTGACCTGCTCGAAATGCACTACGTTGGGTTCGGATTTCACCAGTTTGAGGGAAAGAACCAATGGTCGTGGTCGGTAGTAATGGCAGCCCTAGTACATCAGCTTGGTAGCTAGCGCGTTCGGCATAAGGCGCACTGCGCTCAGCCAATGTTTTAGTGATGCTGTTTACCCGCAACTGGACCTGAGGCTTGTTAACTTGCTGATTTGTTTTACGCTCCCAAATAGGCTGACTATAAACATGACAGGCATCAAGCGCCTCTTTATCGCCATCCAATGCCTTACCTAACAATGCGACTTCTTGAGCTTTTTGTTTCGCAAACGCGAACCAACTTCGAGTATCACTTGGAAGCGTCTCTTCGAGCTCCAGGTTAACCGGGCTATGAAGAAGTGAGCACGAGCTGGCAACCCAGAGCCTGTCACCAAGCCTCTGTTTTACGGGCTGAAGGGCCGCTAACTGCTTGTTTAAGTCTGCCCGCCAAACATTGCGACCATTGATAACCCCCGCCGACAAAACCCATGTATCCGGTAATCTAGCAGCGACATGCTCAAGCTGATTAGGGGATGACACTAAATCGATATGTAGCCCATTCACAGGTAGAGAAAGGATCTTGTCCAACGAATCGTCGACAGAATCAAAGTACGTGGTCAAAAGCAACTTCACATCACCTTGAATCACTTGGTAGGCAAGCTTAAACGAATCCAGCCATTGGTCTTCTAGCTGCAAGCTCAGGATGGGCTCATCAATTTGTACCCACTCTACACCTTGCTTCGCCAGCTTCGCTAAGATCGCCTGATAAGCAGTTAGCAAACGCGGTAACAATGTCAAACGGTCAAAGCCTTGCTCTACTTCTTTGCCAAGATATAGGTAACTTACTGGCCCTAGTAGTACCGGTTTTACTTTATGCCCTGCTTTTACCGCCTCATTCACCTCTTCGAAAAGCTGCGGCCAACTGACTTCAAAACTATCGTCTTGGCTGAACTCTGGAACGATATAGTGATAGTTGGTGTTGAACCATTTCGTCATGTCTGATGCAGCACTGCCACTGCAACCACAATCGGCTTGAGATTGGCCTCGTCCTACTCTAAATAACGTATCTAAATCTGGAAAACCTGCACTATGGCGCTTTGGCACATGGCCTAACAGTAAAGTCGTGGTCAGTACATGGTCATACCATGCAAAATCACCTACCGTGGAAAAACTCAGCCCCGCATCTGACTGCGTTTGCCAGTTCTTGTGTCGTAATTGTGCTCCCACATGTTGAAGCTCCGATTGTTCAATCTCGCCGCGCCAATATTGTTCCAACGCAAATTTAAGTTCTCTGTGCTCGCCAATACGTGGATAGCCTAAAATATGTGTGGTTGTAGTCATGTCCCTAGTCCTTATCGAGTTGTTAGCGTCAGGGCACCTTATTAAAAGGCGTCTGGATGGCTAAACTATCTCTCCGATTCACATCATGAACAATCTCCAAATATTCAACCTGTTTATTAAAAAAATTCATGCGGCAATAACTTTTAGCCATCTAGACGTTTACAAGCCTATCTAAACCGCGTAAGTTAAATGTGTTCATCATTACGGATATCAGATGAGAGGAATTCATGATTGAGTTAAAACACTTACGCACACTCACTTCTTTGCGCGATACAGGTTCACTGACCGCAACCGCGACCTCATTGCACCTGACTCAATCGGCACTCTCTCATCAAATTAAGGATCTTGAAGCGAGAGTTGGAGGGCAGTTGTTTTTGCGCAAAACTCGGCCAGTCAAATTTACTTCTGAAGGAGAAATCTTGCTAAAACTCGCGGATGAGGTTTTGCCTAAGCTGGCCAAAGCCGAAAATGAACTGGCGAGTTTGAAAGAAGACGTCAACGGCAGGCTGCATATGGCGATTGAATGTCACTCATGTTTTCAGTGGTTGATGCCCGCTCTGAAAGAGTATCAAGTGACTTGGCCAAGCGTGACTCTAGACTTCTCATCCGGTTTTGGTTTTGAACCTTTGCCTGCATTGCTAGCTGGTGAACTCGACTTAGTAATCACTTCTGATATCCAACCTCGATCTGAAGTGCACTATGAGCCACTGTTTGACTTTGAAATGCGTCTTATCACAGCAACGAATCACGTATTGGCAAACAAAGAGTTCATTGAACCGGAAGATTTAGCAGTACAAACCATGTTGTCCTACCCGGTACAAAAGCAGCGTTTAGATGTCGTGAAACACTTTCTTCAACCAGCAGGCGTTGAACCCAAGAAATGGAAACAAGCCGACAATACGCTAATGCTGGTGCAAATGGTTTCTGCTGGGTTAGGCGTTGCAGCGTTACCGAATTGGGCTATCAGTGAGTTTTCGAGACAAGGACTCATTACGAGTAAGCCACTTGGGGAAGGGTTGTGGAGGCGGCTGTTCGCAGCAACGCGTAACTCAGAGAAAGATAAACGCTACTTACAAGCGTTTTTCTCGACAGCACGCCAGCAATGCAAAAGCCACCTTGATGAAATCAAGATGGCTTAATAAATTCATATCTAACGCTGATAAGCTTTAAATTGGTTGGTAAGCGGATCGTATTGATAACCTAGTACATCTAGCTTACCGACAACACTCTCAATATCCATTTCGTACATACTGACCAGCTCTTCGAAGCTATCGCACTCCAGCCGCAGCTTTTCATTAACGATACCCAACAAAATGATGCTGTCTAAGTTGCCTACATTACTCAAGTCCATAACGGCGCTCCTTAACATAAGTACCTCAATTAAGCTTAGCGCCTTTTAGGCGATTAGAGCGTGACCACTATCCAAATCATGAGTAATTCGCTTTAGCTAGGTAGAGCCTAATCACATTAAGTTGAGGCCAATCCCCGTTTGAATGGTTGCCGAGCTCAGAAGCAGCAATAACGCGATACTGAGTTGCACTTTGTTCACTTCTTTCTGGCTAAACATATGAGTGCTCCAAACAATCACACCCGAAATCAGTAAACCCAAGCTAAGTAAAATCGCTTGTGTGGCAGCCTCCGCTGCTTCTACATCAATAGTCGTTGATTGGGCCAGTACCACCAGCGCCATCAACATTGCTGACACAACCCCCGAAACCGGTAGTATGCGGTGGAATGCTTGTAAACGAGTACGTGCGATCGTGAGCAACACATGCGCAAAGCTCGCCCCCAGTAAGAACACTGATACAATCACACCCGCTGAGTTCGCCCAATTCGATTGCTCGCCCACTGTGATCGCAACATAAGCAAATGCTAGACCGTTCGCCAAATACATAACCCAAAGCGGGCCTTCATCTCGGGTTTTCTTAGTTTGGACTTGAGAGAAGAAGTAAAACACCGCGAATACCACCATAAACGCTTCTATCTTGAGGGATGCAACGGCAAGCCACAAAATACCGATCGCTGGCAACATTTTATGGACACGCCCACGCTGACCAGGGCATATGTCTCCCTTCACGAGAACTAAAGTTAAGATAAGTTGCGCGCCAAGTAGCATCGGAGCGAAGTTAGAGAGAAGTAGTTGAGTCATGCCAAGGTGTTAAATTGATTAGTTTGAGTAGCGCATGATAACCAAAGCCACCTTTAGGAGCAATTCAGTGGTGGCTGAAATGGTCTAAAACGTCCTGTTGAGTCACGACCCCAAGGTAGTTGCCTAAGTCATCGACAACAATCCAAGGTAGCGAACCTTTTTGATTCAGTAAACTCGGTAGATCGCCAACTCTAGCATGGAAAGAAAGCGTCTCTATGTCGGTTTTCATGATTTGATTAAGAGTACGCTTTTTGGCAGCTAAGTCTTTTGAAGTTTCAAATTCTGTGCCTACCGTCGGCGATATTTGGAGATTGATACATTCTTTGTCAACTAAGCCAATACATTTTTCACCGTTGAGGATAGGAATATGTTCGAGACGGAGTGATGGCTCGATAAGTAAGTTCCTTGCCCGTTCTAACGTATCTCCTGGCTCCAATGTAGGTGTGTAACTTTTCGCTATACGTAATATACCAATACCTGCTAGCGAAGATTTCCGCTGCAAAAAGTCCGCAAGCCTCTCTTGGTAGCCCCAAGCTTGCTCTAAGCAGTCCATAGGAAGAGGCTTAGAGAAAAAATACCCTTGTATGTAATCGACCCCTATCCCGCAAAGCACTTCCAACTCTTGCCGAGTTTCCACACCTTCTGCTACCACTTTGACATCCAATGTGTGTGACAAATCAGTGATCATTCTGACGATGTGATATTTATGAGTGCCTACCTTAATGTCTGTAACGAATTCTCTGTCGATTTTGAGCAAATCGAAGTTACAGTCACTAAGATAAGTAAACGACGAATAGCCAGTACCAAAGTCGTCAATTGCAACACTGACGCCATGCATACGGATGTTTTTAATCAATGAAGATTGAGCAGATTCACTATCAAAGTAAGCACTTTCTGTCAGTTCGATTGTGACTAAATCAGGTGTAGAAGCATGTACCCTGATCATATCTTCGGCACTCTTCAACACCGCATCTGCACCCAATTTGGTGTTAAGTGAGCGATTAATAGTAATCCCTATAGTGTTACCAAAACGTTGATGGATTTTTTCCAGCCCTTGCAAGGACTTTTTCCCCACACACCAATCCAACTCTGAGACTAAATCGAGATCCTCCGCAATCGCCACCATTTCCTGAGTGTTCATGATCTGTCCCTCACCATCGCGAAAACGGCATAGTGCTTCGAATTTAGCGATATCCCAATTACGCGTATCAACAATAGGTTGATAAAAGACTTCAACGTCTTCATTACGAATCGCTGTAATTGCCACGTCTTCGAGTTCTTTACGCCGCATGGCCTCTCTGTGAATGGAGCCGTTATAGAATGTAATCATGCCCTTCATATCACCAGTTTGTTCCAACATCGCCTGAACAGCATGGGGAACGAGCAACCTAGGGTTATTGGTGTCATGCCCGAGAATCGACACCCCCACCTTACCTTTAAACAAAGCATCATGAAGCTTGCTGCCTGCTCTATGGTTAAGCGTAGAAAAGAACGTTCGGATGGCCTGCTGGATCACTCTAACTTGGCTCGGACCGGTCCGCTTTTCACATTCCAAACTGACCACAAAATAATTGTTTCCCAAGTACCCCGACAAATGACAATACTCGTTATTCGATAAATGCTCAGAAAGGGATTGTCGTAACTCGTACTCCTCCGGTTTAGGGATTTCGGGGACAAACGCTAAGACCAGATAAATTGAGCTTTCATCTGAGTTCATCCATTTTTGAGCCAGCCGCTGAGTAAATTGTTGTTCAGTGGGTAATTGGGTAAGAAGCTCTACTCCGCCTAGCTCCATATCGGCAACGCGATATAGATGGTTTGAAAGGTCGACAAAATAACCGATGTAAAACACCCGCTCTTGGGCGGTTACTTTTTGTAGAGAGAGATCCTGAGGAACAATGTGGCCTTGCCCTGTCTTGATAAGTACTGTCCCAGACCACTTACCTAGCTCATGCACTTGTTGCCACATAACTTGATAAAAATTGTCACTGTGTTTTCCAGAGTCTAAGTACCGAAATGGCCGACCAATTAGATCAAGATTTGAATAACGACAATGCTTCTCGAAATAGTGGTTGCAGAGCAAAATATTTTGCTCCGAATCGATAACAATTATCCCGTGTAAAGGATTATCAAACACTTGCTTGAAAAGTGTTCCGTAGATAGTCCCTGAAGTAGGAAAAGATAACAATGGGAGAAGAGTACCAGAAATAACATGCCGCTCAACGACTTGGAAAGTGAAGCAAGAAAAGTAAATTTTTCCCTTATCAAGGTGAATACAACAGCTATACGTTTTCGGTATTCGTGTAGCTTTTGCAAACTCTGCAAGCAGTTGTTCTTGGTCTTCAAACGAAAGGCATGCCATTAGGAAGTTTGTTGTCATAGGAGGTAGCTTCGAAGCGAAGACTTGTTCACACTGCTCTTGGCTTAGTTCAAATGAAGAATCTTTTATATTCCACTTCCACTCCACACAAGGACGCTTCGTTTGATCTATTCTACCACTCAGCGAACTGAAGCTATGTCCTTGCATGTTCCATCCTACACACCCAAACGTGTACCACCTGCCTATATAAACATTAGGACATTTTCATCAGATTTGATATTCGGGTTGTACCTCTGGAATTGCATCTGTATTAAGCAAATAATCTAAGACATCTCGTTGCTCTACAATGCCTTTAAATTTTCCCTCAGCGTTAACTAAGATCCAAGGGAACCCTGGGTGCTCTTCAAGTAACACGCGAATTTCTTCTAGGGAAGTACGATAGTCAATCTGCGAGAACGACAGCGACATCATTTGATGAATCGAACGCCGCCAAATCGCGGACTCCTTACTCGACTCCAAATCCGTACCCATGGTTGGCGTCAGATGCAAGTTAATCTCTCGTTTACCAATAATGCCGACACACTTTCTCTCTGTGATAACTGGAACAGTGATCAAACTTGAGTCGGCCTCAAACAATTTACTCGCAAAAGATACCGTATCCCCAGGATCTAGGGTGACCCTCCTACGTTTCGCTAAAGTGTAAATCGCATTATGTTGTACTGCAAAATCCCCCAGTTCCTTAAACTCCGGTTTGCACTCATAGAGCTGGGCTTCATCAATCCGCTCTAATGGAATCGGTTTTGAGAAAAAGTACCCTTGCATGTAGTTTACGCCTAGTGCTTGCAGGGTTTGAGCTTCGTGTAAGGTCTCAATACCCTCCGCGACCACTTTAACCCCCAAGGTGTGCGCCAGTTGGGTGATCATTTTTACAATGTGGTATTTATTACTGTTCACCTCAATGTCTGTGACAAAATCTTTGTCTATTTTCAGGTAGTCAAAGTGGCTATCACTTAGGTAGCTAAACGACGAGTACCCAGTACCGAAGTCGTCTATTGCAACCGAAACCCCATGTTTGCGCAGTTCGTTGAGGGCATCTTTGTGGCTAGATTCGCTATCAAAATAGGCGCTTTCGGTCAGCTCGATAGTGATGTTCTCAGGGCAATCTGTATATTTATCAATGAGCTCAACCGTATTACGTAAGATCTGCTTAGCGCTCAGTTTGGTATTGAGCGATCGATTGATCGTCAGCCCTGTAGTTTCTCCGTATACCTGACGAATGGTCGGTAGTGCCTGCAACGACTTCTCTCCCACCAACTTATCTAGTTCCGGAATAAGGTCTAAGTCTTCCGCAACATTGATCATTTCTTGGGTGTTGAATGACGACTCCCGGGTTGATGTAAAGTGACACAGCGCTTCAAACTTCACGATCCGCCAAGTGGCAGTATCTATGATCGGTTGGTAATAAACTTCAATCGCTTTTTGTGCGAGAACCGACTCAACCACCTCTTCTAGGCGCTTTTTGCGCATTAGCTCTTTGTGAATTTTACTGTGGTAAAAGTTAATGACACTTTTTGAGCTACCATGGTTTTCTAGCATCGCTTGAGTGGCATGAATAACGCTTCTCGCAGGGCTGTCTGTATCGTAACCGAGTAAAGAAACGCCCACACGGCCGTTCGTGATCCGGCTGTGCATCTCCTCACCGCCTTCCAGCTTACAGTCACTAAAAAATTGTTTAATCGACTGCTGTAGAGCACGACTTGGAGTACCTTGCGCTACCATAGGATACTCAACACAAGCGATAAACAGGCCATTCGAAAGGTAGCCGGCTATACTGCAATGGCGATTTCTGAGCAACATGCCAGAAAACGCGAGCTGCTGACTATGAGCATGTTCTTCTGCTATTTTGGGCTCCATCACCAACACTATTTTCCCAGACTCACTCAATGGGCTTTCGCAGCGGTGTTGTAACAATTCGATGAACTTCTCTTTGGTTGGCAACTGCGTAAGCATCTCCACATCGCCTTCGCCCTCACCTGCCACTCTGCGTAAGTTATCACTCAGATCAACCGTCAGGCCGATATAATAAGTTTGACCATTGAGTTGAAGCTTCTGAATCGTAAGTTCTTGCGGATAGATGCTCCCATTAGCATGGCAAGATAATATATCCCCTTTCCAATAACCTTGTTCATCAACTTGACACCACATCTGTTGGTAGAATTCGGGAGAATGTTTATCGGCGTTTAGAATGTTAGTTTTCAAACCAATCAAGTCATTACGGCTAAAACCAGTTTGATCCTCGAAGTATTGATTGCAGGTAAGGATACGAGTTTGTTCATCAGTGATGACCACGCCATGGTGGGAGTTTTCAAACAATGCCAAAAACACATTGGTCATTTGATCACCATTAGGCAAAACAAGCATCGGTCTCACCGTACCTTGGATGGTGTGTTTATCAAGGCGTTCTATATAAAGTTCCGTGTATACGACGTAATTGTTGTTTGGCCGAACACAGCAACTCAGGTACTCTGCCCCACCCGATTTCGACAAACGTTTGACTAAATCCAGAATGCCCACTTTTTCATCATCAGATACATGTGATAGCAGGTCATTCACGTTTTTTATTGGCCGTTCAAAGGCAAGCGCATTGATAAACGAGCCGGGCTCAAAGAGAAACGATTTATCCACAGTATTTAGACTCCAATCCGAATAGGAGTAAGGACGTGTTGGCAGCTTATTGCTCCGTATTGGTATCATCACAGCGTTGGATTCCATTCCACTCATTGCGGCACTCCCCCTCATATGCACCCACACACATTAAGTGTAGAATATCCATATAAAAAATGCGTAATATCTTCCGCTAGATAGTGTCGCCACAAGTCGCTATAATTCGCCCTCGCAGAATTAGAGGTTAAAATATGTACAGCAACATCACGCCTATTCATGAACATAAAAAATACTGGGCAGAATGCTTTGGTAGCGCGCCATTTTTGCCAACCAGTAAGAAAGAAATGGATGCATTAGGCTGGGATAGCTGTGACATCATAATTGTCACTGGTGATGCGTATGTTGATCACCCAAGTTTCGGCATGGCGATTATTGGACGATTATTAGAAGCTCAAGGTTTTAGAGTAGGCATTATTGCTCAGCCAGAGTGGAACAATAAAGATGCCTTCATGAAACTCGGTAAGCCTAACCTCTTCTTTGGCATTACCGCCGGTAACATGGATTCCATGATTAACCGCTATACCGCAGACAAAAAGCTGCGCCATGATGACGCATACACACCAAACAATGAAGGTGGCAAACGCCCAGATCGCGCAACGCTTGTCTATTCACAGCGCTGCCGCGAAGCTTACAAAGGTGTGCCAATTGTATTAGGCGGCATTGAAGCGAGTTTGCGCCGTGTTGCTCACTATGACTATTGGTCTGATAAAGTCCGTCGCTCAGTCCTATTCGATGCGAAAGCCGACATCCTTCTATTTGGCAACGCAGAGCGCGCACTAGTGGAAGTTGCCCATCGCCTTGCCGATGGCGAAGACATTTCGAGCCTGACCCACATCCGAGGCACTGCGGTAAACTTACCTGCTGAGCCTGAAGGTTACACTGTGATTGATTCTTCGCGTATTGAGAAACCAAGTAAGGCATCCTTCGTTGCGATTAACCCATACGAAGTCGAAACTCAATGCGACACGAAAAAAGAGCAGCCAGAACCAGAAGCAAAGCCGATTACCATTCGCCCGTCACGTCACGATGCGAAAACAACCGCGGTAAGGCTGCCACCGTTTGAGAAACTCAATAACGACCGAATTCTTTACGCTCACGCAAGTCGTATCATGCACCTAGAAACAAACCCATATTCTGGGCGCGCACTGATTCAACGTCATGGTGACCGTGAATTGTGGGTAAACCAAGCGCCGATTCCACTTTCAACGGAAGAAATGGATTATGTGTTTGGCTTGCCTTACGCACGTGTCCCACACCCTAGCTATGGCAAAGCCAAAATCCCGGCTTACGACATGATTAAGACATCGGTTAATATCATGCGTGGCTGTTTTGGTGGCTGTTCGTTCTGTTCTATTACGGAGCATGAAGGACGTATTATTCAAAACCGCTCTAAAGAATCGATTCTAGGCGAACTTGAAGAAATCCGAGATAAAGTCCCTGGCTTTACCGGAACAATCTCTGACTTAGGTGGCCCTACCGCCAACATGTACCGCCTTGGCTGTAATGATCCTAAAGCCGAAGCTAACTGCCGTAGACCATCTTGTGTGTTCCCAGGCATCTGTAACAAGCTTAACACTGACCACAAACATACCATCGACCTGTACCGTGAAGCGCGTAAAGTTAAAGGTATCAAAAAGGTCATGATCGCTTCTGGTGTTCGCTATGACCTTGCTATCGAATCTCCAGAATATGTTCGTGAGCTTGTCACTCATCACGTTGGCGGCTACTTAAAGATAGCGCCAGAGCATACTGAAAAAGGGCCTCTCGACCTAATGATGAAGCCGGGTATGGGGACATACGACCGCTTTAAAGAGATGTTCGAGAAGTACAGCCAAGAAGCGGGTAAAAAACAGTACTTAATTCCTTACTTCATCTCTGCTCACCCGGGCACTGAAGATGAAGACATGCTAAACCTTGCGCTGTGGTTGAAGAAGAACAACTTCGAGTGTGACCAAGTACAGAACTTCTATCCATCGCCAATGTGTAACGCGACATCGATGTACTATTCAGAGACCAACCCTCTGAAGCGAGTGAAGTATAAGAAGCGTGAAGACATTCCAGTCGCGAAAGGTGAGCGTCAACGCCGCTTGCATAAAGCACTGCTGCGCTACCATGATCCGGATAACTGGAAAATCATTCGTGAAGCACTGACCGACATGGGTAAAAAGCACCTGATCGGTGATAAGCCGGGTTGTCTAGTACCTGCGGAAGATCTAGACGCAAGAACACCAGCACAGCGCAGAAAATCGGGTCGCCATGGTGCAAACCGTTTTGCTACTAAACACACCAAAAACCAACCAGGCTTTGGCGGTGACAAGCAAAGCAGAGGGGGCTCTGGTAAACCGGGCTCAAAGCCAAATGGGAACTCTAAACCTAATGGCAGTTCAAAACCAAATGGGAAAGGTGGCAAGCCTCAGGGTGGGCAACGTGGAAATGGTGGCAATGTTAACTCGCGAAACCAAAGTACTAACCAAGCGGGTAAGCCTACGGGAAATCGTAAGCCAAAACGACGATAAGCCTATCGCTTAACAAGCGAATGACTTGAGCTTAAATTGAAAGCGCTGCCCAATGGCAGCGCTTCTAGTTTCTATTTGTAGGTCTTAGTCAATTTTTTGTTCGTTGCGTGCCTTTTCACCTAAATGCTGCTGAATCGCTTGAGTGCGCATCTCGATCTCTCGTAGCTGTTCAAGTACTTCTTCTTCAGACCAATAGCCCTCGCCCTGCTCTACCTTCTGGATCCTTTCCAGCAGCATGGTCATCGACTCCATAACCCCAAGTTGGCACTGAAGATTTTTTTCGCTCACCTGATGCAATGCAAGCATACGTTCACAAGTTGAATTTAGGCTATCAATATCTTGCTGTAGCTGTTCAACATCAATCGTATCCTGTTGCAAGGTGGCCTGAGCTCGTTCAACGTGTTGATTCAGATCTTCATATAATTGCGTCGTTTGATTTACGGATTGGCTGCAGGCTTTATAAGAGAACTTAAGCTGCTCGAGTAACTCCGGTAATATGACGGCGCGTAAATGATGGAACACTTTACTGTGCCCTTCTTGAGATATCTGTTGCTCTAAATAGCAGTATATGGCGAAGCATAACGCGATGATGAAGGCTGCAGCAATGAAGGCTTTCCAACCAAAACCAAACAAGATCAGCAATACCGCTAACACCGAAAATATCAGTACCAGTGCCAAATGGAATATACCCACGACGCCACCACTTTATTTACAATCTTGTAAATAGCCTAGTAGAAAATGATTGGTCTGCGTTGGATTCTAGAATTAGAAGGCACAAAAAAGCCTAGTAGGTAACCCCACTAGGCTTTGCTGTTAGCTCGTAATTTGAAGCATGTGGTTTACGCGTTTACTTGCTCGAACTCTTTCATGAATTCAACTAGAGCCTGCACACCTTCGAGCGGCATCGCGTTGTAGATTGATGCACGCATACCACCCACTGCGCGGTGCCCTTTCAAAGCGACCAAACCACGTTGTTCAGCTTGCTCCAAGAATGCTCCATCAAGTTCAGGCTTAGCAAGTTGGAACGGCACATTCATAAGTGAACGGTTATCCGCATGCACGTCATTTTTATAAAAGTCCGAACCATCTATATGGTTGTACAGAATTGCCGCTTTCTCTCGGTTGATTTGTTCAACCGCTTTCACGCCGCCTTGCTCTTTAAGCCATTTGAAAACTAACCCGGACAGGTACCAAGCAAATGTTGGAGGCGTGTTAAACATAGAGTCTTTCTCTGCCAACACTTTGTAGCTCAAGAAGCTTGGCAGAAGATCGCTTGCAAGGTCGAGCAGGTCATCACGGACAATCGCAATACAAATACCAGCAGGCCCGATATTTTTCTGCGCGCCTGCATAGATAACACCATACTTAGATACATCAATTTCACGTGACAGAATCGTCGAGGACATGTCTGCTACAATTGGCTTATCCGTATTTGGTAAGTCGTTGATTTCAATGCCGTCGATGGTTTCATTAGGGCAAAAGTGAACGTAAGCAGAATCAGCTGCAATCTGCCACTGCGATGCTGGAACAACTGCCGTTTTGCCGTCTTTCTCGGTTTTCGCAACAAATACGTCCGTTTCACAGTATTTCTTCGCTTCTTTTACTGCGCTCTCAGCCCAGTAACCAGCATCGATATACGTCGCTTTAGCACTATCGCCTAATAGGTTAAGAGGAACTGCCGCAAATTGTGCGCGTGCACCGCCCTGACAAAACAGTACCTTGTAATTTTCTGGGATATTAAGCAGGTCACGTAGATCTTGCTCTGCTTCTTCTGCAACTTGGATAAATGGCTTGCTGCGATGGCTGATTTCCATCACTGAGGTACCTAGATTATTCCAATTAACCAACTCAGATTGCGCTTTTGCCATCACTGCTTTTGGCAGCCCAGCTGGACCAGCACTAAAATTGAACACATTGTCCGTATTCGGCTCCATGAGGTTCCTTGCTCCTGCTTAAATAAAAATTTGTACTCTAGTGTGATTAATACCACTTTTTTCACAGGATAAAAAGCAAGAAAAGAGGTCTTTCGACCTCTTTTCTTTCGCTAACTAGGCTTATGATCAACTATTGCTGGAACACCATCGGCAGTAACAGAGCTGCAACTGGTATCTCTTGTCCACTTGCAAACACCAAGTGTCCATCTTTTAGGTCTGCGTTAATCTCGTAACCTTCATTGGTTTGACTGATCATTTCCATGATAATCGCTTCATCAACGCCCTGCTTAATAAACGGGTAATCCGCCACAATTTGGTTGGAGAAGTAAGTGTTCAATTTGCCCGTCAACGATGGCAGGATTTTCGCCGGATTTTGAGCGATATTGTCCGTTCCTTCAGGCACGCTAACCTTCCACTTTGATTCAAAATCACCCTCACCGACCTTAAGCGCCATTTTGTTCATCGATAGGTAAAAGCCTTTGGCGAATAGCGTCTCGATATAAGGAATCGCTTTTTGAATCTCTGTTTCAGTCAAAGCCGGGCTTTCTTGATACAAAGCGACTAACTGCTCAAACGACTGGCTATCAACATCTCCAAGCGAGAAGTCCAACTGAAAATCGTTAATAGCCCCTTCTGGAGTCAGTAGAGACTCCATCGTTACGATATGATTGCTGTTCAAGCGACCTTGCTCTTTATTAAGGTCTGAGCTGAACTGATACTCACTTTTGTTCATTGAAAACGCTTGGCTTCCATCAACGCCACGAATAGAGAACTCACCAAGACTGATACTCTGCTTACCAAGCCAAAATCCTTTTTCTTGTTTACCTTCACCGTTACCGTCTACGTCGGCAATAGTAATCTTTTCGCCCGTTGCAAAGTCGAGCTCAACCGAAGGGAGGTCAACCACATAGCTGAGCTGTCCAAGAACCGTTACGCTTCCTGAAATAGACGCTGGAGAGGTAGAAATAGTGACACTGTCTTCACCTTGAGTTTGGTGATGCCAGCTTGCAAGGTTCACGACATAATCTGTATTACCGTTAAGCTGAGTCGTCGTTTCTACCGAAAGCGGAAAATCCACATCTTGCAAAGTCGAAAGTGCCGTTAGGCTAGCAAGTCCATGGCTCACATCACTGTTTACAATGAACTCCGTTGGAAGACCATCTGCAATGAATTGTGCTTTTAGACTTTCATCGACAATGCTGTAGCGGGTTTGAACTTGAGAGGAGAGATAACCACGATCATAGCTGATGATCTCCGCTGCAACCGCATCGTTATCGACATGGTTAATCGCATCTGTAATCACGTTTTCGCCGATCTGCCCTACCGCAAGAGGCCAACATAAAACGAGTGCAACTGCACCCCCAATCGCACCTAACTTCTTCAGTTGATTCATATTATTTTGATTTCCAACGTATCTATATTCGAAAGACTCTTCGCTTGTTTCGCTACGACATAGCAAATAATGAACAATGAGCAAAACATTGAGTTAAATCAGAGTATTGCCTTTATTTGCCGGAAGAGCAAATTTCTAGTACTTAGCTCCCAATACCCAAATAGTATTATTGGTACAGTTCAAGCAATGTGACCCTGTTTGAGAGTGAGTTTGTGAATCCGTTTGTTTTACTGTGCCTAGACAATAACCCAGTAAGTGTTGAGCAACTAAGGGGCGAGCTTAGCCCTTTTGCCGCTAAGTTTGATGTTCATACGGCTGAGTCTATCGAGGAAGCTCACTATACGCTCGAATTCTGTGAACAACGGCAGCAAACGGTCGCTTTGGTTATTGCCAGCCACCACGAACAGTTCAACGGCGCAGACTTTCTGATTCAGCTGGATAAATCTAAGCACACCCAGCAGGCGCGCAAAATTCTGATAAGTTGTGGCCAAGACATTCAAGCCATTCTATCTGCGGTTAATGAAGGTCGACTCGACCACTGCTTAACCAAACCACTACAAGACAGTTTGGTCTATAAAACAGCCAAGAAAGAGCTCACTACTTTCGTCCTAAAACACGACAGCGAAAATTTGTTGTCTTACAGCCAGGTATTAGAACAGCAACGACTGCTACGCTCGCACATAGAAGATAAGATGCGCAGCTATCAAGAAGGGTTCATTTCCGATCACCACCGTCTGTCCGATTCAGCCTTAGCTCAGCAAGTCATTGACGCACTTCATCAGTTTTTCGAACATCAAGATGAAAACCAAGCCTGCCGAACCTACTCTTCCGATCACCTACTCACTAAAGAAGGTGAAGAGAACCGCTTTCTTTGGTTTATTACCGAAGGTGAAGTGGCGTTGTATAAAAAAGACGACCTGGGGCGACAACGAGAAGTCGTTCGACACAGCAAAGGAAATATTGTCGGCGGCATGTCTTTCGTTACTGGCGAGACCTCGTTTTCAACCGCCCTAACACTGACTCAAACCAAAGTCATTAAGCTAGACAGGGATGTATTCGCTAAAGTCATGCATTCCAACACTGCTTTACTGCCTCTATTTACCAACCTACTCCTGCGCCACTTTAACCGACGCTTACAGCGCAGTATTAACACTAAGCTCGAGCTACAGAAAACGTTAGAATCGTTAGAAACGGCGCATCAGCAGCTTATTGAGAGAGAAAAGATGGCGATGCTTGGACAGTTGGTCGCCGGTGTGGCTCATGAGCTAAACAACCCTATCTCTGCCATTCTACGTGGTTCAGAAACCCTGACATCAAAAATCACCCAACTGACTGGTGAAGCATCAGACAACGCCTTAGGCGATAAAGGCCAACAGATTTTACAGCAAGCCATGCACTCCAAGCCTAACTCAACGGCTTATGAAAGAGAGCAAGCGAGAAAACTCGAACAAGTAATCCATCATCGGCGACTTGCCAAAAAGCTAGTACGCTTACACTTAAATGACGACGCTGAACTACTGAAGTTAGCAAAAGAGGCGCCAGATAAAGCAACTGAGGTGCTTGAGGCTTATGAAGTCTATCACCTAGCCGGCGCAACCTTGCGCTCCATCAACGTCTGCGCCCAACGAATAGCAGATATGGTTAAGAGCCTAAAAGGGTATTCTCGCCAAGACGACGAAGTATTTCGTCTTAGCGACCTTTATGAAGGTATAGAGGACACGTTAGTCATTTTTGAGAACAAACTCAAACGCCACAAGGTAGAGAAGAAATATAGCCAGTTGCCCTTGGTGAGCTGCCAGCCGATTGCCCTGCAGCAAGTGTGGACCAACCTAATTTCTAACGCTATTGATGCTCTACCCGAGCAAGGCACTTTAGTAATCGAAACAGAACTTCACACTATTGAACAATCACCATGGGTTTGCGTGAGCTTCGAAGATAACGGATGCGGTATCCCACAAGATCTACAAGAGCAAATTTTCACCCTTAACTTCACCACAAAGAAAGAAGGCAATTTTGGCCTCGGCATTGGTTTGTCGGTTTGCCAACAAATTGTTACTCAACATCATGGAAGAATAGAAGTAGCGTCGGAGCCAAACCAATATACCCGTATGAGTGTTTGGCTTCCGTTAACCACCTCTATGGAAACTATAGGAGAGCGAAATGAATAAATACCTGATTCTATGTGTAGACGACGAGCGTGAAGTGCTCGATAGCGTCATGCAAGACCTCGATTGCTTCGAAGAACACTTCGTATTGGAAGCCGCCGAGTCTGTGAATGAGGCCCGCAATATTATCCTAGAGTACAGAGAAGAAGGCACAGAGCTTGCCCTTATTCTATGTGACCACGTGATGCCCGAGCAAACCGGAATTAGCTTTCTCATCGAATTAAGCCAAGACACGCAGACAGCAAAAAGCAAAAAGGTTCTCCTTACAGGCCAAGCCGGTTTAGATGACACCGTTGAAGCAGTCAACCATGCCAGCTTAGACTTCTACGTCGCTAAACCTTGGTACGGTGAAAAGCTTAGGTCAGACCTAAAAACTCAGCTGACTAGTTACATGATAGAGCATGAGTCAGATCTAATGCCGTGGGCAACCGTGTTAGATACCGAAACAATTTTCGATGCTATCGCACAAAATCGCACCAGCTTTGGTGAGTAATTGGCATTCATGTTGCTTATTTTTTAGTTCGACGACAAAAGAATGACATTTTTTTATAGTGCCTATGACCAAGGATGCATTATGATGTCGTGATATGTTATGTCATTGCGGTCGCCGTATAAGACAATGGAAATAAACAGGAAATAGGTTCATCGAGACTATGCGCAAAATTATCGTTGCTACAGCTTTAGCAATGGCTTGCTCGCCAGCTTTAGCAAACACTGATTCGGACAAACCTTCTACAATGAGCAACTTCAGCTACGACTATGCTGAAGCACGATTTGGTATTAGCCCAGTAACGTTTGGTGGTGCTTTTAGCAAATCTATCCACCCTAATGCTCACTTCATCGCTAGAATCGACTCTGAGTTTGAAAGTGATTACGACTCAGCAATCGGTGCAGGCTTCCACGCTCCGATCAACAACTGGGCAGACGTAACTGGCCAAATGATGTACCGCCTACGTGAAGTGGGTGACTCTGGTACGCAATCTGGTGTTGAGTTCAACCTCGGCATTCGCCAATGGCTTGGTCCACAACTTGAAGTGGGTGGCAAAGCAGGTTACCAATCTATCGACGACGATGATGATTGGCTAGCAAGCGCTTACGCTCGTTTCCACGCGACAGAGCTATTCTCTCTAGGTGCTGAAATGCGATTCAACGACACCTACGGTGAACAAGCGATGATCACTGCCCGCTTCAACCTGTAATCAGGATTAGCGAGCAAATAAAAAGCCGAGGTTTAAACCTCGGCTTTTTTTGTATCTATCTATTCCCAGTCACGTGAGCTGTTTGGATTAGCTTGCTAGTGAATCCAACTTTAGTGACAACTTGCTAGTAGTTGACGTTTTTTTGGCTCTTGGATTAGTTTCCAGTGAATGCCTTCCACCGCACCAGCAAATTTCCATAGTAGCTTGACGTCAACGTCAGTACCATACGCCTTACGGACCTTAGAGTAGACTTCCGCAGGACCTAAGTTCATGAAACTTTCCACGTCTTCGATGCCGGCTTTCTTCACCATTCTTTCTAGCGTCAGTTGCATGTTTGGCAAGTCACGTAGACGACGATTAGCCGTAGATTTTTGGAATTTTCGTTGATCGACTGAAAGTTTAATCGACGACTCTACAATCTCATGTAAAGCCTCACCTTGTTGATGAAAAATTTCAGTAATGTCGTAGTAATTTACAGTTGCTGTAGTTTGCTTTTTCACGTGTCGGTATTTTTCACAGCCTAGATCGTTCAACATTGTATCTAGGTTGTCTCCACCACGGATAAAGATCTTCTCTCCACTGATTAAGGCAAACATTGCCTCACTCTTGAAAAGGCCTACACCACCGAACATTGAGCGCTTTTGGAACTCACCAAATTTGCCCACGTAATCCATAAAAATTTGCTCTGTCATATCCATTGATCCCTGTAATCACATTACCCCGATTATTTATGATCACCAGATAGCAGCAGTTTTTAAGCGATAAACTAAAATTGGATATACGACGAATATTATTTGAATAGAAACTGATGTGTCGTACTTTGTAACTAGAATCATAGTTAACGATAAAAAATAAGTCTGTGCAAACTTCACATCAATTACGTAAAAAATGACTTTTTATGAGACCAGTATCACAGAGCGTCTATTATTTAATCAACACGTTTATAGAACCACACTGATATTATGGTAATTGATATATCAATAAGTCGGGGTGTGACTTCACCAATAACATACGTAAGTAGTTGCTAATCTAACTAGCTATTCGTTAAACTGTAGACGGAACTGTTTTGGTATTTAATCTATGAATCACTTATCGTTTTACTGGCTTCCAGATAATAAAGAAGCGCTTTTGAAAGGCATAGAAAGCGAATTCTCTCAGCTCGTCTCCCTGTCTGTCAGTTCTGGCCGAATCACTCTTCCGCCCATTTCCGAAGTGGTATTGAAAATTCAAAGGCTATGTACCGAAGAAGGCACTGGTATTGTAGATGTAGCGGATTGTCTGCTTGAAGACCCGGGCCTCGCTGCGGTTGTTATTCGCGTAGCAAACTCGGTGATCTTTAATCGTCGGAATATTACCTGCACAGACTTGTTTACAGCTGTCTCTAGGCTCGGCATCCTGCGCGTTCGCGATATCGTCACCGCACAAGCTATAGAGCAGCTCAAACACTCAGTAAGTTTGAGCAAAGAATGTAATGAACTCTTGGTTAAAAGTGCGACATGCTCAAGAGAACTCGCCGCAACCATGGTGATGGTCACCAAAGCCTTCCAAGAAGAAAATTCTTCTGATTACAGCCACTTAGAAGTTGAAAAAACACTTCTGGTTGGCCTATTAGCCGACATAGGCTTGTTCTGTTTAGTTAGCGAATATCATCAGTATTTAGAGAACGGCAATTACTTATCTCAAGATATCGCGCTGCAAATCTTCGACTCGCAATGTGCAGATACCAGTGAAGTGGTATTAAGTTCTTGGGGCTTCGATGATGACTTTATTCGCGTCGCAGCGAATAAAGCTACATCTAACCTATCAGAGAAAGTCGACTACCTCGATATCGCACGTATCGCGAATCACATCCTATTGTTCCGTCGTCAAGATGACTCTATTGACGAGCACTTTGTTGAAATTGATACTACTGGCGCAGATGTTCTGTACAAACTGTCTAATTTGAGTGATATTGACTTCAAAACGCAGATCAGCGAAGTAATTAGTGCTAGTGGCCTATAAATAGGCCGTATCATAGGATGATTCATGTTCTCAGGGATGATTTTTATCTTTGCCCCACTTGTGGTGGGGTACCTAATTTCTATATCTCAAGAAAAACTTCTTTCGGCCATCAATAAGACCACCTCTTATCTCATCTATGTGATCTTATCGTTGATGGGGCTAAGTTTGGCGGCGCTTGATAATCTCGGCCAAAACTTACAGCTTATTCTCACCTACACTGCTACGTTTTTTCTTTGCATTAGCTTATGCAATTTGGCGTGCCTCCCGTTTATTGATCGCTTAATGCCAATTATTACCGACGTTAAAAACAGCAAAGTACCGTTATCCAGTATGGCGTTTGAGTCAGCAAAACTGATCTTTGTCGTTGGTGGCGGCCTTATTGCCGGGTTGCTTCTTCCTATTTCTTTAGAATGGGTAGACACCGCCAGCGAATGGATTCTGTTCTTATTGCTGTTCTTCATTGGTATTCAACTAAGAAACAGCGGGTTAACCCTCAGACAAATCCTGCTAAACAAGCATGGTATGGTTATCGCGCTAGTGATTATCGTTAGTTCTATGGTAGGTGGCGTGTTGTCTGCTGTCGTACTCGATATCGATTTATTCAAAGCACTAGCCATGGCTTCAGGGTTTGGATGGTATTCATTGGCGGGCATTCTAATGGGCGACGCCTTTGGCCCTGTCTATGGTGGTGCATCATTTATGATTGAACTGCTTCGCGAATTGGTTGCATTAGTATTAATACCAATGCTCATCAGAACAAAGCCTTGTACATCAATAGGCTACGCTGGTGCAACTGCGATGGACTTCACTCTGCCGGTAATACAAACCACCGGTGGTGTGCGCTGCGTCCCTATCGCTATCGTAAGTGGCTTTATTCTCAGCTTATTGGTGCCTGTAATGATGTTGTTCTTTGTCTCTCTTGCTGGCTAGATCGCAGGATTAGGCAATCAATTCGTCTACAATGCACCGCTAAAATTCTTATAAAATACAAATTCAGCCCAAAAAGGATTACCTATGAAACGCTTAATGGTTGCTGCACTGGTCGCACTTACCTCTACTTCTGCTTTTTCAGCCGACAACGAGTGCCTAGCAAAAAAATATGATGCGTACATTGATGCTTCACTTACTTGGTATGCGGACCTTGCATCCCTCACGTCAAGCCAGTATCCAGAACTTACTGAAGTAAGCGAATGGTTCCTTGAAGGACGTAAAAACCATTTCGAACTCAATCGTGTCGCGGTTCACTACTACCTTGATAACGATCCGACTAAAGTTGCCACCGAGCAACCAGTTGAAGCTTGGCTTAAGCTAGACCAACATGACGTCAAAGTGCTTGCGTCTCGTAGCGATGAACTAGGCCAAGCCGCAAAGCTCACCTTTGACGACCGTCAGGCGAAACCACACGACCAAAACTACGAGCTTCGCTCTGCGTTCGCAGAACTACTTAGTCATCCAAAGCAAATAGATGAGGTGCTACAGAAGTACAACAACGCGATCGGTGAACTCGAAGCTATGAAGTGCAAATAGCAGCCACTGATAGGGTGAGTGAGGCAGTAACCTTGTCATTTGCACGGTTGAAAATCATCACTCACTCGTTGCACGGCGTGAATAATGGTTAGAAATTGAAATCTAACTTCAATGAATTAAGACGGGACTTTGCGCCCGTTTTCGTTTAGATTGTGCCGTCCGCGTAATTAAAACTAGAAATACAAAACGTAGCTGTATGGTATCGGAACAGAAAACTGTAGATGTGAGCTTCGATAGTCTACTTCGAATCTTCACAGTACCTGAAGGGCCAGATTCAACACTGACCCAAATAGAAGAAAAGCTTTCGCAAAACCTTAACCAATTTTTGCGTGAGCACATCGTAGCGGAAGAAAAGCCTCTACGTCACATCGAACAAGATTTTTCTGACTCCATCATTCCAGAGCAACCTGAGTTCGTTTCTGATCATACCCAGCACCTGCTCGATACCCTAGTATCGCAGTCGGTTCACACCTCTGCACCTAGTTTTATCGGTCATATGACCTCCGCACTGCCCTACTTTTTAATGCCTCTTTCCAAGATCATGATTGCCCTCAATCAGAACTTGGTCAAAATCGAGACCTCCAAAGCATTTACGCCGTTGGAACGTCAAGTATTAGGCATGCTTCATAGGCTTATCTATAGCGAAAATGATGAGTTTTACTCTCGTTGGATGCACAGCGCTAACCATTCATTAGGTGCATTTTGCTCCGGCGGTACCATCGCTAACATCACTGCTCTTTGGGTAGCGCGCAATAATGCTCTCAAACCTGATGGTGATTTCAAAGGCGTAGAGAAAGAAGGCCTATTCAAAGCCATGAGGCACTACGGCTATGAAGGTTTAGCTATCTTGGTTTCAGAACGTGGCCACTATTCGTTAAAGAAGGCCGCTGACGTCCTTGGTATCGGCCAAGAAGGCCTAGTGCCGGTCAAGACTGACACTAACAACCGAATTTGCCCTGTTGCTCTTCAAGAGAAAATCCAAGAGCTAAAAGCACAAAAGATTAAACCTTTTGCAGTGATTGGTGTTGCAGGCACCACTGAGACAGGCAATATCGACCCGCTTGAAGCGATGGCTAAAGTATGTGAGCAGGAAGCGTGTCATTTCCATGTTGATGCTGCTTGGGGTGGCGCAACCCTGATGTCGAACAACTACCGTCATCTTCTTGCTGGCGTTGAACTAGCCGATTCTGTCACTATCGATGCACACAAACAGCTTTATATCCCAATGGGCGCCGGTATGGTTCTGTTTAAGAATCCAGACGCAATGGCTTCCATTGAGCATCACGCACAGTACATTCTCCGTAAAGGCTCTAAAGACTTAGGCAGCCACACGCTAGAAGGTTCTCGCTCAGGCATGGCAATGCTGGTTTACGCTAGCATGCACATCATCAGCCGACCTGGCTACGAATTGCTGATTGACCAAAGCATTGAAAAAGCGAAGTTCTTCGCCTCATTGATCGAGAAGCAATCAGACTTTGAATTGGTGTCCCAGCCAGAACTTTGCTTACTCACTTACCGCTATATTCCAGAGTCAGTTCGCGCCGCGTTAGCCAAAGCAACGCCTGAAAAAGCCCAATTACTCAATGAGCTTCTAAACGAGCTCACCAAGTTTATTCAGAAACGACAACGTGAAACAGGTAAGTCTTTTGTATCTCGCACAAGGCTAAATCCAGAGAAATGGCATAAGCTCAATACGTTGGTTTTCCGTGTCGTACTTGCGAACCCGCTGACAACGAACGACATCCTGACCAAAGTGCTTGATGAACAGCGAGACATTGCGAAGCAAGCACCTAATTTGATGGCGTCAATCAAACACCTGTCAGACGAGATATTGGCGTCATAATTCGCAACACTCTCTGGCCAAAAATGAAAATTTATTTCGGTTTGGTGTAACTCAGATGTCAGTAATTGCTGTCGAAATCGCCTAAAACAGCAGATTTATTAATAATCTGGTTGTTTTTGTGAAATTTTGTTTGAGGCTTGTCATATTCTCACCAATTGAACGCAATTAAACCTTTGGGTTAGGTTTATACTCATTTTATGGCGCTGGCTTGTTATTACCTTTTAGATATCAGCTTTTGATTCTAACCACCTCCCCGTGAAACGGTAAAGTCGGCGAGTTGTTCTCTATGCCCTTGTGAACACTATGAATACATTAGAAAAAATTCAAAAAAACCTGGAAAATTTTAGCAAGTCTGAGCGAAAAGTTGCAGAAGTAATCATGGCTTCTCCTCAAACAGCTATCCACTCTAGCATTGCTACATTGGCAAAAATGGCCGATGTCAGTGAGCCTACTGTTAACCGCTTTTGTCGCCGTCTGGATACCAAAGGTTTCCCTGATTTTAAACTTCACCTTGCTCAAAGCTTGGCGAACGGAACACCTTACGTAAACCGTAATGTTGAAGAAGACGATGGCCCAGACGCCTACACGCATAAGATTTTCGAATCAACCATGGCGTGTTTGGATGTAGCCAAAAACAGCTTGGACGCGATGCAAGTTAATCGTGCGGTTGACCTTCTCACTCAAGCGAAACGTATTTCGTTCTTTGGTCTAGGGGCTTCTTCAGCTGTAGCAAAAGATGCGCAAAACAAGTTTATTCGCTTCAATATCCCAATCACGTGTTTTGAAGACATTGTAATGCAGCGTATGAGCTGTATTAACTGCACAGATAACGACGTTGTGGTTCTGATTTCTCACACAGGGCGCACTAAGAGCCAAGTTGAAATCGCAAACTTAGCACGCGAAAACGGCGCTACTGTTATCGCGATCACCGCTAAAGACTCACCACTCGACAAAGCAAGTTCACTGTCGATTTCACTTGATGTCCCAGAAGACACCGACGTTTACATGCCAATGGCAAGTCGTGTAGTGCAAATGACCGTTATTGACGTATTAGCAACAGGCTTCACACTTCGTCGTGGTACGCGCTTCCGTGAAAACCTGAAGCGTGTCAAAGATGCCCTAAAAGATTCAAGGTACGACAAGTTATCACAGTTCTAATATTAAAAAGCGGAGCCAAGTGCTCCGCTTTTTGTTTTACCGCTGGTCTGCATCCATCAATGATGGCTTTCTCTTTCTAACGATGATTTCAATTCCACCGAACTGGCTGATTCTGCCTCGCCTTTCGTGCAACTTCCATTGCACTCACATACTTGCTCCAAAATATGGACCAAACGCGCCTTGGTTAACGGTAAAGGGTTGCCTTTTATTGCTATCGACATCAGGGCGTCATCTGCAACTTGCTCAAATGAAGTCGAACAAACCCCAAACTCATTGAGCAATGGTAATTTCAAACGATCCAACATCATTTGTACCCAAAGTACTCCATCGTCCACGTGGACGTTGGTTCTTCCTGTCACCAACTGTGCTATTTTGCTATAGCGGTATATCACATCGTTACGCCCTGCCTGCTTGGCCGCCGCAATATTTTCTCTCATAACATGGGGCGCTAACTGCGCGGTAATCACGCTGTGCGGTGCATTCAATTTTCCACCAAGCGCAGACGCCAACCCGTGCGCAGCGCCCAACTTAGCATTAGTGATAGCCATACCACCCAGCATCGCTGCAAACGACAAATCCGCTCTGGAGCGATGATCATCTTGTAAGCAGCCAGCGAGAATAGAGCCACTTAAGCGCCTTAGACCTTCTTCACACACCATATCTGTAAGTGGGTTAGGCTCTCCACACACATACGCTTCCATTAAGTGAGTAAACGCGTCCATGGCCCCTCGCCCAGAGGTATATAAGTCAGTGCCATAAGTCAAAGTGGGATCAACAATCGCGACATCGGCCAACATGTCAGGGCTACGTAGGCTGACCTTGACCTTATCTTGCCCTGAACGCAGCACCGCATTTCTCGTTACTTCAGAGCCAGTGCTTGCAGTGGTTGGAATAGCAATGAAAGGCAAAGGCTTTGTTTTGAGCGGGACATTTCGGCCTACAACTTCGACATAATCATACACATCCCCTTGATTGGGTATGATCGCCGCAAGTGCCTTGCCCATATCGATGACACTACCACCACCAATACTCACAACCATATCGGGCTTAAAGCGCCTCCCTACTACTGCGGTTTCTTCTATCATGGTGATATTAGGCTCACCCGAAACTGCCACATGCTGATAGCGCATACTCTGGCTTTTTAGGTAGTTCACAACGATTTCCGAGCGACTCGGATCTTGCCCAGTCACCAACAGTACACTGTAGCCATATTGGTTTAGTGTCGACAGTGATGATTGCAGTGCTCCCTCTCCAAATATAATGCGAGTTGATGTCATAAACTGGAACATGTTTGCATCCCTCAAATTGCTCAACTCAGTTTAGCTTGCCCTCATCGATTGCAAATTAAATTGATGAGGTGCACTTTGTTGGCAATACCCCTACAAAGTTGACGTTTTTATGTGTCATATCACATTGATACTCAGTAAACACTTAGATTATTGCCGACTTTGTAATCGATAGATTTTTCCTATCAGAGTAACAGGTAATTGCATCTTTATTTCCTCCTGAGGATGAGGCATAGTTGCACGTAATAAAATAAAGGAGAAAGATTTATGTTCGTAGTTATCTTTGGTCGCCCAGCTTGTCCATACTGTGTACGTGCAAAAGAGCACGCTGAAACACTGAAAGCAAAACGTGACGACTTCAACTACCGCTATGTTGATATTCACGCTGAAGGCATCAGCAAAGCTGACCTAGAGAAGACTGTTGGTAAGCCAGTAGAAACAGTACCTCAAATCTTCGTAGATCAAGAGCACATCGGTGGTTGTGACGACTTCGAAGCATACGCTAAAGAGAACCTAGGTCTATTCGACTAATCTCTTGTAAAGAATACAAAAAGCCCGCTATTCACTAGCGGGCTTTTTCTTTTCTGCACGTCTCAGAATAACGCTTCTAGGTCATAGAAACTTCAACGTTTTCCCTTACGTCAACTAATTGCAAAAACAAAAATATTTCACTTATATTTTTGCAATATTCAGATACAATCCGCACACTTATACCTATACCAGCTAGCTCTGGTATTTACTCTTTTTGCTGGCATAACCCATAGAGCCGAGCTGTGAATATCGACGTCGTACTTTTGCTTGAACAAAACCCTATCCTTCTAATCTTTGTTGTATTAGCTATCGGCCTTGCCTTTGGAAAAATTCGCTTTGGAAACTTCCAACTAGGTAACTCTATTGGCGTACTAATTACTTCCCTAATCATGGGACACCTTGGTTTCTCATTTAATGCCGACGCCTTAACAATTGGCTTCATGCTGTTTATCTACTGTGTGGGTATTGAAGCAGGGCCAAACTTCTTCGGTATCTTCTTCCGCGATGGTAAACATTACTTTATTTTGAGCCTTGTCGTTCTCGTGACAGCTGTATCGATTACCTACTTTGCAAGCCACTACCTCAACTTAGATTATGGTTTGTCGGCGGGTATGATGGCAGGTGCGCTGACCGCGACACCAGTACTGGTAGGTGCTCAAGACGCACTTAACTCTGGTCTCGCCACTGTGCCAAGAGACATGGATTTTTCGAGTGTCAGAGAGAACTTATCGGTGGGCTATGCGATGGCGTATCTGGTCGGTTTAACCAGCATGATCATGTTCGCCAAACTGTTGCCAAAAATTCAAAAACAAAACCTTTCCGACTCAGCACAACAAATTGCTCAAGAACGGGGGCTCGGTAGCTCAGGGCAACGTAAAGTTTACCTGCCTATCATTCGCGCATACCGTGTGGGCCCAGAGCTGATTGATTGGACAGACGGCAAAAACCTTCGTGAGTTGGGTATCTACCGCCAAACTGGTTGCTACATTGAGCGTATTCGTCGTAACGGCATTCTCGCCCATCCAGATGGTGATGCGATTCTACAAGAAGGCGATGAAATCGCTTTGGTTGGTTTCCCAGACAGCCACGCCCGACTAGATCCAAGCTTTAGGAATGGTAAAGAAGTTTTCGACCGCAACTTACTCGACTTACGTATCGTAGAAGAAGAGATCGTCGTTAAGAGCGACAGCATGGCGGGTAAACGCCTATCAGACCTAAACCTTTCTGAATACGGCTGTTTCCTAAACCGAGTGGTTCGCGCACAAATCGAAATGCCGATGGATCTCGATATCGTTTTGGCAAAAGGCGATGTGCTTCAGGTGAGTGGTGAGAAAAGTCGTGTACATGGGCTTGCTGAAAAAATCGGTTTCATCTCGATCCACAGCCAAATGGCCGACCTACTGGCATTCTGTAGCTTCTTCATCCTTGGCATTATGTTTGGTTTGATTACCATGACCTTTGGTCAAGTATCGTTTGGTTTAGGTAACGCTGTTGGCCTATTGCTGTCGGGCATAACGCTTGGTTTCCTAAGAGCTAACCACCCTACTTTCGGCTACGTCCCGCAAGGCGCGCTGAATATGGTCAAAGATCTTGGCCTTATGTTCTTCATGGTTGGAATTGGGCTGAGCGCCGGCGGCAAGATGTTTGAACATCTTTCTCAAGTCGGTGTACAGGTTATTGGATTGGCATTCTTAGTCAGTGTGGTGCCTGTCGCTATCGCTTACTTGGTGGGTGCGTACGTACTTAGAATGAACCGCGCACTGCTGTTCGGTGCAATCATAGGCGCGCGCACTTGTGCACCAGCGATGGACATTGTAAACGACTATGCTAAGTCGACCATTCCAGCACTAGGCTATGCTGGCACTTACGCGATAGCCAACATTTTAATGACGCTAGCAGGTACGATACTCATCATACTCAGTTAAACGTTAGAAAATCGGATAATAAAAAAGGCGCTCTCAAGAGCGCCTTTTTCGTTTTCGTATCACAACGATTAGATATCGATGATGTCTGTCTCTACTGCAGGGTTTACGTCTGCATCGTAGTCAACACCTTCAACACCGAAACCGAATAGCTTCAAGAACTCTTCTTTGTACTCAACGTAGTCAGTCAGTTCTTTTAGGTTCTCTGAAGTGATTTGAGGCCACAGTTCACGACAGTGCTGTTGAATGTCGTCACGCAGTTCCCAGTCATCCAAACGCAGACGGTTCTTATCGTCTGTTTCAGGTGCACTACCGTCATCTTTGTATAGACGTTGGCTAAACATACGGAAGATCTGCTCCATACAGCCTTCGTGTACGCCTTCTTCACGCATCTTCTTGAATGCCATTGCAATGTACAGAGGCATTACAGGAATTGCAGAACTTGCTTGAGTCACAACAGACTTAAGAACAGCAACGTTTGCGCTGCCGCCAGTAGCTGATAGCTTATCGTTTAGCGCGGTTGCTGCACGATCTAGGTCCATTTTCGCTTTACCTAGCGCGCCATCCCAGTAGATTGGCCAAGTTAGCTCAGTACCAATGTAGCTGTATGCCACTGTCTTACAGCCTTCAGCTAGAACGCCCGCTTCTGATAGTGCATTGATCCAAAGTTCCCAATCTTCACCGCCCATAACGGTTACTGTATCTTTGATCTCTTCTTCCGTTGCTGGCTCAACACTCGCTTCGATAATAACGTCTTTGTTAGTATCTACCGCAGTTGATGTGTAAGTCTCACCAATCGGCTTTAGAGAAGAACGAATCACTTCGCCTGTCTCTGGCATTTTACGTACTGGAGATGCCAGTGAGTAAACCACCATATCGATTTGACCAAGGTCTTCTTTGATCAGATCAATCGTTTTCTGTTTTGCTTCGTTTGAGAAAGCGTCACCGTTTAGGCTCTTAGCATAAAGGCCTTCTTCACGAGCAAGCTTTTCAAATGCCACTGAGTTGTAGAAACCTGCAGTGCCTGGTTTTTTCTCTGTGCCTTCTTTTTCGAAGAAAACACCGATAGTTGATGCACCGCCGCCGAATGCCGCCGCGATACGAGAAGATAGACCGTAGCCACTTGAAGAGCCAACAACCAATACACGCTTAGGTGCGTTTTTGATTGGACCTTGCGCTTTAGTGTAAGCAATTTGTTCTTTTACGTTCGCTTCACAACCCACTGGGTGTGTAGTGGTACAGATAAATCCACGAATTCTAGGTTTGATGATCATATTCAACTTCCTTAAAAAATCACCGCTAGGATAAAAGGTTCGCGGTGAAATCTCACCTAATTTCTTCAAAAATGCTGCGAATTTGCAAGTGGTTGGAGCACTATTGTCCGATTTGGTTCACCGTTTCGCTAACAAAGCATCTTCGATGTTTATGAATAGAAAAAGGCACCTCTAGGAGGTGCCTTTGTTGATGTTTCAGCGATTACGCAGCGCTATTTAGCTTTGCCTTTTTTTTGCCGTGCGTTCTCACCTCGCTGAAATCATGGCTGAAGTGGTCCACTTGGATAGCTTTGTAGCGAAGTTTATCCGCCGCTAGCACCTTATCGACTTCTTCCTGAGAAATAACATCAGCATCTAACGCTTGCTGTAGGCGATCTGTTAGTGGGCCTTTACGCGCCACTTTACCCTCTTTCGCTGCTTTAAACATCTTACGCTCGATACTCTTAATGCCATACATTGCTAGGAATGCTTGCTCCATCAGACCAACACTGTCGTCTTCATCTTTGCCCACGTAGCAAAGGTGAGTTAGACGGTCACGATGTGCGCCCGGAGTCATTAAGCTTTCAGCCAATTTCACAGATAGGTCATCGCTCGGTTTAGCAAAATGGTTACCTAATGGGAAGATAAGCACTTTCAGCAGGCGACCTACCGCTTTTTGCGGGAAGTTTGTGTACGCTTCCTGAAGCGACTTAGCGCCATTATGCAAACAATGCTGGATTGCGTAGTGCACGTAATCTAAATCTTGTTGCTGGCGGCCTTCATCTTCGTACTTTTTCAGTACCGCAGAAGCCATGTATAGGTAGCTTAAGCCATCACCCAAACGTGCAGAGATCATCTCTTTACGTTTCAAGTCACCGCCCAAAGTCAACATCGCAAAATCTGCACTTACTGCTAAAGCACGGCTCAATCGAGTCATATCTTTGTAGTAACGCTGCGTTGGACCACTCATGTCGGCTTTGATGAAACGTGAACCTGTCAATGCCGCACCAAATGCACCAAAGGTGTTTTTGGTCGCATGAGCAATGTGTTTAAACAGCAACTTATCAAACTCTTTAGCCCCCTCTTTCTCATCAGGGTTCGCCGCTGCTTCCATCTCTTTCAATACATATGGGTGACAACGTGTCGCGCCTTGACCAAAGATCATTAGGTTACGCGTCAAAATGTTCGCACCTTCTACCGTAATCGCAACTGGCACACCCAGATAAGCCGAAGTCAGGTAGTTCATTGGGCCTTCTTGAATTGCACGACCTGAGTGGATGTCCATCGAGTCATTCAAAATCGTACGGGCGATTTCCGTCATATGGTATTTCGCCATCGCGGTTACGATACCAGGCTTTTCTTTCATATCGAGAGAGGTCGTTGTAAGCGTTCGGGTCGCCTCCAACAAGTACGTTAAGCCACCGATACGACCAAGCGCTTCAGCAACGCCTTCAAACTTACCGATAGACATACCGAACTGCTTACGCACATAAGCGTATGCACCCGTAGTGCGGGAAGTTAGGTGACCAATTGAAGTGCCAAGTGCTGGGAGGGAAATACCACGACCAGCCGACAGACATTCCACCAGCATACGCCAACCTTTACCTGCGTATTCTTGGCCGCCAATCAACCACTCCATTGGGATAAAGACATCTTCACCACGAGTTGGACCGTTCATAAATGCTAGGCCAATCGCATCGTGACGCTCACCCACTTCAACGCCTTCATGCGAGGTAGGGATAAGTGCACATGTGATACCCAATTCTTCTTTGTCACCCAACAGGTGCTCTGGGTCATTCAGCTTAAATGCCAAGCCTAGTACGGTAGATACAGGAGCAAGAGTGATGTATCGCTTGTTCCAACTCAAACGAATACCCAGAACTTCTTTGCCCTCATGAGTGCCATAACACACCGTACCTTGGTCTGGGATACCACCTGCGTCAGAACCTGCTTCTGGGCCGGTTAATGCAAAACATGGGATGTCCGTACCGTCAGCTAGACGTGGCAGCCAATAGTCTTTTTGCTCTTGTGTACCATAGTGAGAAATTAACTCACCTGGACCTAAAGAGTTCGGAACCATCACGGTTACCGCAGCGCTGATGCTACGCGTCGCTATTCGAGACACAATGGTCGAGTTTGCTAACGCAGAGAATTCGCGACCACCGTACTCTTTCGAGATAATCAAAGAGAAGAAACGCTCTTTACGGAGGTATTCCCACACTTCTTTCGGCAGATCACGGTCTTGTTTAACAATCTTGTAGTCGTCGAGCATCGACATCAGCGTTTCAAGCTCGTTGTCCATAAAGGACTGCTCTTCTGCTGTTAATGTCGGCGTTGGATATTGATGCAGCTTAGTGAAGTCAGGAGAACCTGAGAAAAGCTCTCCGTCCCACCAGACACTGCCCGCTTCCATCGCTTCTTTTTCAGTACTTGATAGGGGTGGCAGTACCTTCTTAAAAAACTTGAAAGCTGGGTCGCTTATCCATTTTCTACGTAGAGAGCTCATAATCAGATCCTTTTGTTCACAGTTTTGTGTGTTTTATTATTGGGTCGGTTATTCGTGTTATTCGTATAGCTAATTATTATTTTAGTCGGCGGCCATGCCGGCGGATAAATATGGGATCAAAAGATCAACGACGGCTTTTGCATCGACCTTCTGTCCAAAATCATTTTCTGCAATTTCAGCTAATGCTTGGCTCGAAGCCATGGTAAAGACACAGGTGCCTAGCGTGAAATGAAGGCGCCAGAACAAGCTTTCTTGCGTCAGCTTAGGGTTCGCTTTCAAAACAGATTGAGTGAACAGCGATAGCACCTCTTGATATCGAGTGGTAATAAACCAGCGAAGGTGACCTTGTACGTCGGTATAACCGCGCCCAATCAATAGCATGAATCGGCTCGTTCCATTTGGCCTCACGTCGTTCAGAGAACGTAACGGAGAACGCAGAGATTCAAATACGTCCGACATTTCATAGTCTTCATTGAGATTAAGATTAATCAATGCGTCTTGTAGAGCTGGCATGAACGCTTCTAGATAGCGGTCAATCACCGCACGCACTAGCGTTTTCTTGTCACCGAAATGGTAGTTAACAGAGGCTAAGTTCACCCCAGCCTTGCTGGTGATGGTTCTCAACGACGTGTCGTTAAACCCGTGCTCGGCAAACAACGCTTCTGCGACGTCTAAGATTTTTTCTTTCGTGCTACTTCTCGGGGCCATTTCAATCACTCGTATTAAACAACTGTTTGAAAATATACTCTCGACACATTTACTTAACAAGCAATTAACATCACATTTTTTAATATTGGTCAGACCAGAAAGAAATAAAGGTAGGTAACAAGCTGAAAAGTAAGCGCAAAAAATTTAATTAAATTTTTTTGCTATTTTGGGGAACTGTTTGAATTTAGCCCGGTCTGAATAAGTGTAGTTAGCAGAGCATTAAGAGTTTCACAGGCCGTCAAACTTGTTTTCTTACTGTTGCTACTAATTAACGCTGCTTTTTCTTATTAACTCCTATGTTTGTATCCGCCCAGAACACTTTTGTTCTGGGCTTTTTTTATTCTTCTCACTCTACTTCGACCAATTTCGTTCTAAGGCGAAAACACCCACCGAGAACTCAGCAAGAAATTACTTACCATTCCAGCCAGTACCCCAAAAGCTAATGCCACCAGCGCCGCAATGCCACCAGAGCCCAGCACTAACAGCGCCAGATTGAAGACAATCAAATTGGGAATGGCCGAGAAAAGTGCCACCACAATAAACTTCAGCCACTGTTTTCCTTTCGCTACATGCTGACAGTGAGTAAAAGTAAAACAGCGATTTCCACACCAAGTTACCGTTGCAGCAAAAAGAAACGCGACCACTCTAGCCGGTAAAGGGGCCCAGTCGCCTAGGTAAAACAACAGCGAGAATAAACCAGCATCGGCTAAAAAGCCGATGCTACCTACCATGCCAAACTTCACGAACCTTTCCGACACCATCATGTTCGTTCACACAGATAAAGAGCACGATGGCTTTTCGCCGTGTACTGAGCAACACACGTTAGCTGCTTTTGTTGAACCAATGACTCTACCGAATTTCTATCACCAACCAATTGCACTTTATCCAACTGCAGTAAAACAGATTCGTCGGTTAACTGCTTGGCTTTACCACTACTGTAAAATTGACCAGAGAAAGGGCGCTTACCGATGTAGTATGTCGGAATCGATTTATCGGCCTCGACAAATATGACCTTGTCGCTGCGTTTATCTGCGACAAACAGGTGGATATACACCACTGCCAGTACCAGTAACGCTGGCACTATTGCCGCCGACACCTTAAACCACTTAGCATCGTAGTCGATGTCTTTCACTAGCATAGCGACAAGCAAGCCCAGTGCGGGAATACCAGGTAGAACATAAGCGGGCAGTATGTTACCTGATAAAGTAAAGAGCACTAACGGAGACACCAGCCACACCATAAGGTAAGTCACTAAACCATCACTGTCTTGATTTAACGCTTTGAGTTTCGTCTTGTTTTTCCACAGCAATACGGGTAGGACGATTGACCAAGGCAGTGCCGAATACAGCCAGAACAGCCATATCATCCCTCTTGGCTCATCATGAGCACTGCCGTAGAGATCCCCTTCCCAACCGCTTACCACAAAGCGTTTAAAGTGTTCGCCTACAATGAAATAGTTAAGAAACCCCGGTGTTGCTCGCTCAGCCAATAAGTACCAAGGCAACGCAATAAGCAGCATTAGCCCCACACCAGACACAATCGGAAATCGATTCCAAAGCGTTCTAAATCCACCAATGACACCATGCTGTAGAATCAGCCAAGGCATAACCGCTAAACCCATTAGAACAATGACCAAAGGCCCCTTTGCTAATAAACCAATCGCTAACCCGATAAATCCCAAATACCCCCATACTCGCTTCCCTTGCCAGCATAAGTAAAAGCCGACCATCGCCAAGGTTAAGCCCAGCGTTAGAGCCATGTCCGTCATCACTGCACCTGCAGAAATCGCAAACACACCACAAGTTGCAATCACCAGCGAAGTAATCAGTCCGCTAAACCCTGCTCGGCGCGCTAGATAAGCCATCAGTCCAATAACCAGTAAGCCAGCAAACCAATGAGGAACTCGCACCGCAAATTCATTTAAGCCAAACAGCTCGATTCCACCCGCACTCATCCAAGTAAAGAGTGGTGGCTTACCCCAAAATGGCACCCCATAGTCGAACTGTGGTGTAAGCCAGTTGCCAGTTTCAATCATCAGACGGGCCATTTCGCCATAACGCGCTTCCGTCGTATCCATCAATGGATAAGCCCCTAGGGACAACAAACGAATCAGCAACACGGTTACCAGAATCGCCCACAAGTGCACTTTATTGATTCTCACGCGCTTTTCTCCAGTGTTTCATTTCGAGTATTCGAAGATTGCTCGACCACCGACTGCACCAAGTACAGCGGTCGCTGTTTGGTTTCGATAAAGATTCGACCGATGTATTCGCCGAGCACACCGATGCTCAATAGTTGAATTCCGCCAAGTGCTAGCTGCACTACCATCATTGAGGGATAACCAGACACCGGATCGCCAAACAACACAGTTTTTGACACAATCACGGCTCCGTATAGGAACGCCACCAGCGCAATCAAACCACCGAAAATCGTTGCTAGCCTAAGCGGGCGAATAGAAAACGAGGTAATGCCATCCACGGCGAGCCCCATCAGTTTGAAGTAATTCCACTTGGTTTCTCCGCAGTAACGTGGGTCTCGTTCAAACTGCAAGGTCGTTTGTTTAAAACCGGGCCAAGCAAAAATGCCTTTCATATAACGATTGCGTTCAGGCAAGCTGTTGATGTGATCGACCACTTCTCTACTCAACAAACGAAAATCGCCTACATTTTCGGGAATCTCGGTTTTTACCAAAGTGTTCAAAACCCGGTAAAAACTTGCTGCCGAGAAACGTTTGAACCAACTCTCTCCCTCGCGTTTGCCGCGCTGCATGTTGACCACATCTACGCCTTTACGCCACTCGACCAACATTTGAGGAATCAATTCTGGGGGATCTTGAAGATCGGCATCGAGCAAGATAACTGCTAAACCTCGACAGTGTTCCAGCCCTGCACTCATCGCCGCTTCTTTACCAAAATTTCGGCTTAAGCTGATACTGACTACATCACTCGATGTACTGGGGAAATGCTCGATTAATGCTTTACTACCATCACAGCTTCCATCATCGACGTAGACGATCTCGCAAGACTCCTCTAGTGAATCCAGTACCGAAGTTAATCTGGTATGGAATTCGGTTAACACCTCTTGCTCGTTAAAGTAAGGTACAATCACAGACAAGATCACCGAAGAATCAGACTGTCTAGGTACAAGAGTTATTGTGCTCATAACGTTTACCTTTCAACGTGAGTGACCAATACCGCTAGGTTGCAGCAGTCATTGGATGATGAAAGCGTTATATCAATCGAAACGTGGAAACAATGTCGTACACATTTTTTTCACGCGTTTTCTGGATATTTGGCGCTGTGTTAAGATGAGAGATAGCCATGAAGAAAGTGTTACTGGTTGAAGACAACCGAGAAGTTGCCGGTATTTTATTTGACTACTTTGAATGCCTCGGCATGGAACTCGACTATGCAGACAACGGTGAACTCGGACTTCAACTCGCCCTAGAAGGCCGTTTCGACGTTATCCTGCTCGACCTCATGCTACCTCGAATGGATGGCCTTACCGTGTGCAATAAGCTGCGTGAAGCAGGCAACAACACTCCGGTATTAATGCTCACAGCTTTAGACAACCGTGAAGACATGCTGAATGGCTTTAAACACGGCGCAGATGATTACCTCACCAAGCCATTCGATCTCGAAATTCTTGAAGCAAGAATGAATGCGCTAGTAAAACGCTACCGTGGTGAAGTGTCTCACTCTTCCATCCAATTTGGCCAAGTACGAATCGATCAAAAGACGCGTAAAGCCTACCGTTCGGATAAGCTTCTTGCTCTGAATCCCACCACTTACACCATACTCGAACTGCTATGTTTAAAAGCACCCGAAGTGGTCAGCAGAGAAGAAATCTCTGAAAAGCTATGGCAAGAGAACGAGCCAAACAACGATGTATTGAGAAGCCACATCTATCAACTGAGAAATCAGCTCGACAAGCCATTCACCACCCCACTTTTGACCACGATTCCTAAAGTAGGCTTTCGCTTAGAGGAGCAGTGATGATTACCCACTTTCTCAACAGCACCAAGTCTCTCACTGGTAGGCTGGCGACGTTTTTCACCTTTGTATCGGTGGTGATTGGCCTCGTCACCTTCCTGATGTTTATCGCGGCTTTGCAGTGGTCGGAAGATCGCGTAGGTGAACGCCGGATATTGATAGACCGAGACGAAGCAGCCCAGCGCTTTATTCAAGGAGAAAGTGGAGTTATCCAAATAGATGCCCTCACCTACGCATACAACGACTTATCCCTACTGCCCAAACCCTATGATGAGTTTATAAAAGGCAAACAGAACTTTCTTGGCGAAGTGGGCCACGACTTTGACCCACTGTCACACATGGTCTACGTTGGACACTACTGGGTGAAGGGTGAGCAGATGCCTTTAGTCCTCTTATCACAAATCGACCGAGTAGAATTTGGGGTCGATGAATTGGTCTATTCGGGAACTATAGTCATTGGTTTGGTTGCGGCTCTGATGTTCATGTTCGGCACCTTACTCTACCGCTTATCTCAACGCTTGATCGAACCGGTCAACGACATCGCCAATCAGCTTGAGCAACTATCTGGTGATGCTCAGCAACCATTTAAAATTCGCCCTGGCGCTGCTGTTGAGTTCCAAGTCCTAACTGAACGGCTTAACACTTATCGCTCTGATATTCACGCTTTACTGAAACGTGAGCAGGCTTTTGCTCGCTATGCTAGCCATGAACTAAGAACCCCGATTACCATCGTCAAAGGAGCTAACAAACTATTGTCGAAAGCCCAGCCAACAGACTTCCAACATCGGCAAATAGAACGCATCGACGAAGCAAGTCAGCAGATGAGCACCATGGTTGATGCACTACTCAGCCTTGTAAGATACGAACGCGATGCATCAAGCTGTGAATCCCGAGTGTTTGGTAAAACAGAACTGGAGCAGATTGTGGCTCAAAACAGCGCGCAAGCCATCACAAAGAATGTCGAGTTGGTGGTTTCCGTTACTTCTGAGCCGGTCATAGACGCATCACCTGCTATCGTCAATATGGTGCTTGGCAACTTACTTCGTAACGCCATCGCAGCCACTAATCAGGGCAAAGTGACAGTCTCACTTTCTGAGCACTGTTTGGTTGTGGAAGATGAAGGGGAAGGATTAGCCGAAAAGCCTAACCAAGAAGGGCATGGTTTAGGGTTATTGATTGTCGACGACCTTTGCCAACGCTATCACTGGCAGTTTTCTCTGACCAATAGGCAAGGTAAAGGCTGTCGAGCAGACATTCAGTTTACGCGCTAGTATGACTACCTGAAACCTTATCGCCATAACGATGAAGTAAATCCTCAAACGCTAGCGGCTTATCAAACAAGTAACCCTGTAATAGCTGACAGCCCGAGGCTTTCAGCCACTTGCTCTGCTGCTCGGTTTCGACCCCTTCTGCTACAGTAATCAGCCCAGAGACTTCGGCGACGGCGAGTATAGACCGCACCACCCCTTCACCTTGAAGGTTCACTGCTACCTCGTTGATAAATGCGCGATCAATCTTAATTTCGCTGATTGGAAGCTGGTTTAAGTAGCGCAACGAGCAATAACCGGTACCAAAGTCGTCCAAAGATATACCAAATCCTGCCGTTCTCAGCTGCTCCAAGATTGGGCGAGTCGACACTAAGTCATGAATCAGAATGTTTTCGGTAATCTCAATCGTCACCTGCTCGGTATCAATACCAGACTGTTCAACCATGCCCAATAAGCGGTCAACTATCTCTGGCTCCAACAACTGAATCGGAGAGAAGTTGACGGAGACACCAATTTTCAATTGGGTAAGCTGACAAAAACGCTGCACATCCGTGCAAGCCTTTAGGAAAACGTAGTCTCCAATAGCGTCAATCAATCCTTTCGATTCTGCGACAGGAATAAACTCATCGGGAGGCACAAACCCTAGGTTGTCATTCGACCAACGACAAAGTGCTTCTACCGCTTTGAGCTCTCCAGTAACACCATCGACTTGGGGTTGGTAAACCACCGAAATTTCGTCGCGTTGTAACGCATTAGCAAGCTCATCCTCTACCAAGAATTGACGCTGTACATGCTGGTTAATGTCTTCGTTATAAAACAGTGCCGTGCCCTTTTGTCTCCCTTTCACTTGGTACAGCACAATGTCGGCTTTACTGATCAACTGTTGTTCGTTCTCGCCATCGGCTGGGTATGTCGATATTCCCACACTGCCCGACACCTTTAACCTCACTCCATTGAGCAGCACAGTATCATTAACCAGCGCCAGTATTTGTTGTGACTTCTCAGTGATTTCCTCTAGGCTGTTCATGTTGGCAAAACACAATATAAATTCATCGCCCCCAAATCGCGCTACCGTGTCTTGCTCTGTGGTGAGAGTTTCTAGCTTACGGCTAATCAGCTGTATCAATTCATCCCCAACACGATGGCCATGCTGGTCGTTCACCTTCTTAAAGTCATCTAAATCAACAAACATTACCGCGAGCATGCTGTTTTGTTCGCGGCAGCGTTTGATTGCGGCTTCAATATCTTCGCTCAGTTTAAATCGATTGGCTAAGCCGGTGAGCGAATCAAAGTGGGCATAGTATTGAAGCTGCTCTTTGCTCTTCTCTAGCTGGTTGATGTTGTCTTGAATATTGTTTTTAAACGCATAGAAGCGTCTATTAATGTAGCTACCGAGCCATAGCGAAATAGCACTCGAGATCAGCGCAAACACCAAGCAGACTATCAGTATCTTATTCAAGGCTTGCTTGCCTTCTTCAACTAAGGTTTGCTCTTTATCAACCAAATACGAATCGATTCGAGTGACAGGCACAGACGCAATCAAGGTCCAATTCCAACGCGGATAGTGATAGACATAAAACAGTGCTGGGTTGGCATCGTTCGCTTGCGTCATATCAATGAACTGCCCACCTTCAATAAAGTTTTGCCCCGCTAGCTTGTCAGCAAACTGCCACTTTTGCCCGACCTTACTGTTGTCGATATGTGAAATCACGGTTTTTTCTTCATCCAAGACCACCACCGAACCTTTGTTTTCAAACGTATAACCAGATAGCCATAGCAGTAACCCGTTGCGAATATCGTTTTCAACATCCACCACGTATTCACCTGTACCTATAAACCAATCATAAGGTTCGAAACGTTTACCAAAGCCGATTTTCTCGAACTCTAAATCGCCAAAGCCTGGTTTTCTGAACCACCAGCGATAAAAGGCCTCACCAATGTCTGATTCCGCAATAAGATCAATGTGTTCCTTTAAAATTGGCGTGCCATGGACATCCTTCAAACCGATTTTGGACTGGCCTTCAATTTGCGGAAGTAAGGGATGCAGAACATTGACACCCTGCATGGTAAAGACAAAGAAATAACCGCGCTGCTGGTTAAAGCGAATCGGTTTCAGTGCTTGATAGATTCGTTGAGTAATCTCAGATTTACGTAACTCACGATTGGACTCGTAGATGTGTTGGACAATTTGATGGGCTTCAAGGACGCGAGTTCGAATATCGCTTTCGAGGATATTCACCGTTTGAGCGTGTTCAAAGTTCATCTTATCGATGATCGCATCCACTCTCTGTTGCACCGCCGCTTTTTGGCTGGCGATAAAGTCTGCTCTTAGTCCATCGACTAAAATGCGAGTTTTCTGTTGATTGTGATGGGTTAATAAAACCACTAACGCCAAAACAAACATGCTGACAATTAAAAAAGGAAAATAACGTACGATTTTAACCAGCTTCACATCGGAAACTTTATACATGATATTTTGCCATTCCTTAACTTTTCCAAAGAGTCTCACTTCCCGTGAAACTTCTAAGCCCCTGTATTCAGAATAGCAATCTAACGCCTGTAGTGCGTTGAGTGGCGATGAAAATGTCGGGTTGATATAATTATCAGCCACTTCCATAGCCGATTATTGTGATGAAGCTCAGTAATACCCCTATCACCCAGCACCAATTTCTAGACACCACGTTCTATTTAAAGCGTGACGATCAGTTACATAGTCACTTTACCGGCAACAAAGCGCGTAAGTTTATGTCACTGCTCGACGTCAACGATTCTACTATCACGACGCTGATTGGTTACGGCTCTGCTCAGGCTAATTCACTTTATTCATTGGCCGCACTGGCGCGTATTAAAGGCTGGCAATTAGAGTTTTATGTCGATCACCTTCCAGAGTGGTTGAAGGAAAACCCACTAGGCAATTACCGCGGCGCTTTAGAACTAGAAGCTCGCATCATTGATATGCAGTCGTTGGATGAGTCACGACACCCTGCCGACTATATAACGCAGGTACGAAAACCTGATTCACATTGCTTAGTTGTTGAAGAAGGTGGGCGTTCCACCATGGCAGAAGCGGGGATCAAGCAACTTGCTAGCGAGATTCTTTCTTGGAGCCGATACGAAGGGGATAAACAGTTTACGGTCGCGCTTCCATCCGGTACTGGCACCACTGCGCTTTATCTGCACAAACATCTGCAGCCTCACGGTATCGAAGTCATCACATGTCCGTGCGTCGGTGGCGAAAGCTATTTGATTCAACAGTTTGAAGAATTAGGGGAACATAATCACCCCACAATACTGACGCTGCCTAACAAGCATCACTTTGGCAAACTATACCAACAAGACTATCGAATCTGGCAAGCCCTGTTGGAGCAAACCCATGTAGAATTTGATCTGCTCTACGACCCTATGATGTGGCGTTGCTTAGAATCATGGATTCCAATGAATCCGGATAGAACCCTTATTTATCTCCACCAAGGCGGGGTCCTTGGCAATGAGAGCATGCTGCCAAGGTATCAGCGCAAATGGGACTAAATTGGCTCAACTATTACACAGCAGCGTATTAATCCCCGTTGATTCAGGTATATACTTAATGCGTTACCCCGATAGGATGGAACTCGAACTATGAAACGCATGACTATGGCTGCCACTGCACTGTTTTCTACGGTTTTGTCTGCTCTACCAGCGAGCGCAAAAATCATCAGTACGCCATCCAAACCCATCGTCGCCGTTGATGGTAGTGCTGCGGCAAAGCGCGTCTGCTACTACGAAGACAAAGCATACTCATTAGGGGCAATGTTGCAAATTGGGGATAACACCATTGTTTGCCAAGAAGCTAACGACTATGAAACCAACGGCGCGCTACGCTGGTTTAACCTCAACGCTATCGACACCTCAAACACCGAAATAAGTGAACCTAAAGACGGCTCGGTAAAAACCTACTCACTGAAATAAATAGACCCTGATTTAGTCGTTCCTAAGCAATAAATTCAGGCATAAAAAAGGCTCCATTAAGAAATGGAGCCAGGAGCATAATAGTTCGGGGGAACTATCTGACTAAATTCATACTCGCTTTGATTGCATCAGCGCTGCGGCATTGAGCATCGCATCTTTGGTGCTCACATCAATAATCGAGATATTTTTAAATCGTTCGGGTTCTTTGATCGCAACATCGTGAGCGAAAATCACCAGCTTCGCTCGCCTAATATCAAGTTCAGTGATTCGGTTACTGATCCCATTTGCACCTTGGGTTTCTACCTTGATTCGAACCCCCATAGAATATGCTGCTTTTTCCAATGACTTGGCCGCCAAGAACGTGTGAGCGACGCCTGATGGGCAAGAGGTCACGGCTAACACATCCGCTTCTCCTTCCGCCTCTACCGAGCTATATGCATGGCTTAGCGCATTATAGTTCTCTTCTTCGTCTTTGCCGGTCTTCTTAAGGGCAATAACAATCAATGCGGTCGTTAATGAGCCGGCAACCGTGCCAACGATGTATCCTAATTTACCGTCTACCACAGGCAACACAATCCAGCCGCCCCACGGCGCATGGTTAATCACATGGAACATAAATCCCGTCACGTTGCCGACAATGCCGCCAGCCACTATCGCGGGCAATACTCGGGCCGGATCGGCAGCCGCAAATGGGATCGCACCTTCGCTGATACCAATCATTCCCATGATACCAGCAGCCTTGCCCGCCTCTCGTTCATCGCGCTTAAACTTACTTGGGGACAATACCGTTGCCAACGCCAGCCCAAGTGGAGGAGTACAAATGGCAATACCAACGCCCCCCATTAACCAAGGTTGTGTGTTCACCTGTGTTTGAGCAAACAGCGTAGCCACTTTATTGACTGGCCCCCCCATATCAAATGCGGTCATTGCTCCTAGAACCGTGCCTAGTAGCACCTTACCTGAACCCGCCATTCCAGTGAGTAAACCGTTCAACGAAGACATCGCCGATGCAATCGGAGCACCTATCACCCACATCACTGCACCGCACGTTACAAACGTACCAACCAGTGGATAAATGAAAATACAGCCTAAAGAGCTCATACTGTCTGGTAAAGGGATCTTCTTTAATCCCCACACCACGTAGCCAGCAAAAAAGCCCACCACGATAGCGCCTAGAAATCCTGTGTTGTATTGATTTACAGCCACCCAAGCGCCAATCATGCCAGGCGCCAAGCCAGGTTTATCGGCGATCGAATAAGCAATGTAACCACCCAGAACGGCAGTAAATAACATTAGCCCTGCCGAACCCATTTGAGCCACGTCGGCCAACATACCGTCTTCAGGTAACGCGCCATGACCAGACAGCATCACCGAAAGTGATAACAGCACGCCACCCGCCACAATAAAGGGAATCATATGGGACGTACCAAACAACAAGTGCTCTTTGGTGCGTGCCATACGCTGCTTGAAAGGGCTGAGCGGTTCATCGCCTTGTTGAAACGGCTCCATGCTGCCGAACACAGGTTCTGGAGGGATGTCTGTAATAAGCTGATAAGCGTCATCTAGGTTCTTGCACGCTTTTAGCTGCTCGACAAATCCGTCTTCGATAAGTTTACTCGACAGCTGAGCCAGAACTTCGATGTGATGATGATCATCGCCATCTGGTGAAGCAAGCATAAAAAACACATCCGACAACTCACCATCTTCGGCGCCATAATCGATACCAGTTCGGCTAATGCCTACTGCAACAGCAGGTGTAGACACAGCAGCACTTTTCGCATGAGGAATGGCAATACCCTCTTCAAACCCCGTATTGCCAACGTCTTCACGTTTCCAAATATCGTCGAGAAATTGCTGCTTGTCGGCCAGTTTTCCTGCCGCGTCGAGCAGCTCAACCAACTCTTCAAGCGCTTGTTGTTTGGTCGTTGCCTCTAGCTCAAGGCAAATCATCTCTGTCTCAACGAGGTTTGTAATATCCATTGTCACCGTTTACCTTGCCGTACGTCAGCCCTGTAACTCCAATCACCGTCGAACAAGCCGTTTCTGTTCCAAATAGGGCATCGATAATGGCTAGATTATCCATCTCGCCCCAATCGATATATAGGACTAAACGCCCCTCAACTGGATTATTGTAACATCCACATCAAACTGTGAACTGCATCTTTCAAAATGCACAGCCAAGTCAATGCAATCCATTACCTCTGTGCTACTATCGCGAAAAATCCATTGCGAGAATCATCATGAAAATTGTTGCCGTTACTGCCTGCCCTACTGGTATTGCACATACTTACATGGCAGCAGATGCATTGACCAAAGCCGCGCCAAAACACAAGGTTCACATCAAGGTAGAGACCCAAGGTGCAATGGGGATCGAAAATCCACTCAACCCGCAAGATATCGCCCATGCTGATAAAGTGCTGATTGTTTCTGACATTGAAATCGAACAAATGGCACGCTTTGAGGGTAAGACATGTATTCAACTGCCAATCGAAGACGTTTTGCTTAACGTCGACAAAGTGTTTTTGCTGCACTGCCGTTAGTCTCGCTCCAATGAACGAATATCAGATTTCCTTTTTAGTTGAAGACCCCAATGCAAGTGCAACGGTCGCTAAACCCCTATCTCGACTAGCAAAAAAGTTCAAAAGCCAAGTACGCATCATCAATATTACGCGTAATCGAACCGCCGACTTATCGCGCTCGATGGCCATGCTGCAAGCGGCGCTGGTCGAAGGCGACTTATGCCAAATTACAGCGTTTGGCATAGATGCGGAGCTGGCGTGTTTTGTGCTCAAAGATTTGATTGCAGAGCACTTTTCTTTGATCGGCGCGCAAATCAATTATCAGTTTTCTAACCAACTTATCGAGCGCCACCCACAGCTGTCTCCGCCGAGCGCCACTGAATGGTGGTTTGCCAAAGCGCAGACAGGCTTGACCAAGTTTGAGTGTTTAAAAGGCCTCGCACAGCTCATTTACCCCACTCATCCCGATGAGCTTATTCTGTCGTTTATTAAAAGAGAGGAACGCTCTTCCACTTGCGTGACACCCGGAATTGCTCTTCCTCACGTGATGTTCGATGGTATAGAACAAATTTCAGTGGCAGTCATCAGCAGCGACTCACCAATTGACTGGGCCTCAAAGATGGGCAATGTGCATCTTGCTATAGCACTGGTGATGCCGAGTAAACCAACTAGGCAGCAGATCATTACCGCCACGAACCTAACTCGAAACCTGCTGTGTGATCAGCTATCAGACAGATTGAGAAACACTAAAAACCCGATTGAGCTTCAAGCGTTACTGATGTACTCCATGACTCGCATTTTGGCTTAACGACTAAATAGAACCTCGGTAATCAGAGGGCGTTCTGCCCGTTCGTTTTTTAAAAACCCGACAAAAGTAGTTCACATCTTTAAACCCGCAACGCAATGACACTTCATTGAGTTTGAAGTTGTACTTCTTGAGCATAAATTTAGCGCGATCAATTCGAACCCAAGTGATGTAGTCTGCCAGCGTCATGTGGCCCTGTTGACGGAACAATCGCGATAAATGGTTGGGCGAAATACTAAAACGTTCCGCGATACTATTACGTGTTATCTGGCGATGGAAGTTTTCTTGAATGTAGATACAGATCCCCTGATACAAGTCCTGTACACGACTATGAGATTGCTCTGCTGGCGCTTCCAACATCGACTTGCAATACTGCAGTAACGCTTGAAGCAGTAACTCATCCATAGGCTGCTTGGTATTTTCGCGAGCCAGCGAGCTAAGTGCTTCTAAGATGTTGTCGATTGCAAAGCCAGAGCGGGTTTGAATGCTGTGCTTTTGAATGTCGTAAAAAGTCGTCTCACCTTTTCTCTTGCTGACCAAACTCAAACCTAATTGACGCCTCCCAAATAACATACTCAGTACCGAACAATCGGTATCCCAATCAGGCTTATTCCAGCAGTTAGGCGGCACAAAAATCGCGTCGCCGGCTTTAGCTACGATTTTACAGACTTTACGTTCGTGATTTTCCATCTCGTTGATGTATTCACCATCCAACACCAGTTCTAAACGGGGGAAGTTAACCTGATAGCTGAACTCTGGTGGCGTGTGAAAATCGCCCGCAAACCAGATCTTCTGGCTAGATTCTCTCTCTGCTAATAGCGAACTAATTAAATCGTGAAATACCATACTTGAGGCTCAGTAATGCCGCGCTGCGACAGTGACATTCAATAACTGAAAGTAGATATACCCTGCTTCGTCATTTTGCGCTATTGAGTGAAATCACAATTTCAATCAAATGTTACATATATCCAGTTATAGTTCTAAATGTCCAGTATCCACCTCTACATAGAACAGCACACACATAAAGCTATCCATTTGTTTTTAATACACTTAACCAATCAAAATCGGCACTAAAACCTATCGACAACCGATCAAGATCACACGTCAAAAATGCAGTTACAATCGTCTAGTAAATGCATTCTTTCTTCACTACATACCTTTTCCTCTCCCTCTCAAAATATCCCCAATACAACAAAAAAGTCATTAGGGGTTCCAAATGATCACCAAACTTATCAACGAGCAATTAATCAAGCTCGACCTGCAAGCCAACACCAAAGAAGAGGTGTTTAAAGAGCTGATCGATGTTCTTGAATCACAAGGCCGAATTTGCGACAAACACCAGTTTCTTGCCGACATCAAAGCTCGAGAAGAACTCGGTAATACTGGGTTTGAAGAAGGCGTCGCACTGCCCCATGCGAAAAGTGCAGCTGTAGTAGAGCCCGCGGTAGTCATTGGCGTGCACAAAGCCGGTATTGATTACGGAGCGGAAGATGGCCTGCCATCAAAGTTGTTCTTCATGATTGCTTCTCCCGATGGCGGTGACAATCACCATATTGAAGTGCTCGCAGAACTGTCTTCGAAACTGATTGAAGACGGATTTATTGATAGCTTCCTTCAATCCACCTCTTCAGAACAAGCCCTCAGCTTACTGCTAGAAAAGCCAGCGGAAGTGGAGCAAACCATCGAGCAGGACAAGGGTTTTATCATCGGCGTTACAGGTTGCCCAGCGGGTGTCGCTCATACCTATTTGGCGGCAGAAGCATTAGAAAAAGGCGCGGCGGCATTAGGCTATGAAGTCAAAGTCGAAACCAATGGGTCTATTGGCGTTAAGAACAGTCCAACTGACGCAGAGATCGCTCGCGCTGACGCAATTGTTGTCGCCTGTGATAAACAGGTCGACATGGCGCGCTTCACAGGAAAGCGTGTAATAAAAACCAACGTCAAAGCTCCGATTAAAGATGCAGAAGGGTTGATACAGCAAGCACTCAACGCTCCTCAGTATTACGCAGAAGCACAAAAATCCGATACCTCCGTTGCCAGTAAAGCATCGCAAGCTCGCTCCGATTTGTACCGTTTTCTAATGAATGGGGTATCACACATGATCCCATTTGTAGTCACTGGCGGTTTGTTGATTGCCCTTGCGCTTGCAATCGGTGGTGAGCCGACAGAGGCGGGGATGGCTATTCCTGAAGGCAGTATGTGGAACCAGATCCTTGAAGTGGGCGTGGTCGCCTTTACGTTGATGATCCCAATCTTGGCTGGCTACATTGCGTATGCGATTGCCGATAGACCGGCTCTGGCTCCAGGCCTAATCGGTGGCTGGATTGCCAACAACGGGTCTTTCTATGGTGCAGAAGCCGGCACGGGTTTCATCGGCGCTATTGTTGCCGGCCTGCTGGTTGGTTACTTCGTTAAATGGGTCACGTCCATCAACTACCACAAGTTCATACAGCCACTTGTCCCTATTATGATCGCCCCAATTACGGGCTCGCTCTTTATCGCCGGTCTGTTCATCTTTGTTATCGGTGCACCAATCGCAGGGCTAATGGACAGCCTAACTGCTCTGCTCACTTCAATGAGTACCGGGAACGTTATCTTACTTGGCATTGTGCTTGGTGGTATGGCGGGCTTTGATATGGGTGGTCCGTTTAACAAGGTCGCATTCTTATTCTCTGTCGGCATGATTGCCAGTGGCCAAACACAATTTATGGGTGCGATGGCCTGTGCAATTCCAGTTGCCCCACTAGGTATGGCACTCGCAACTGTACTTGGTCGTAAGTTAGAGCTGTTCGAGTCATCTGAAGTTGAAGCGGGCAAAGCCGCTGGCGCGATGGGGCTAGTCGGGATCTCAGAGGGCGCGATTCCATTCGCAGCTCAAGATCCAATGTCGGTCATTCCTGCCAATATCCTTGGTTCTATGGTTGCAGCTGTGATGGCGTTCTCCTTTGGCATCACTAACAGCGTTGCACACGGTGGTCCTGTCGTGGCGCTACTTGGAGCGATGAACTACCCGCTGCTGGCCATTGTATGTATGGCTGCAGGTACTGCTGTTACTGCAGTTACCTGTGTGACATTGAAAAAACTCCGCAAAGAAAAGCTGATCCCAGCTGTCGCTTAACCCCTTCCAACTCAACTAGTGGCTTGAATCAAGGTTCAAGCCACTCTCTCGATAATGGTGATAACAATGCCAGAATTCACGACATCTTCTGCCCACGCCGAGCACAGTCACTCATCGTTACTGGACTCGATGACTTACGCTAACGAAGCCACTTATAAGCAACACATACCCGCATTCCTACCGATGCACAACGTTATCCAGAACTACGCTTGGGGCAGTACCAACTCATTGCAAAGCTTGTTTGGCTTCAACAACGACAAAGAGGAACCTCAGGCAGAAGTGTGGATGGGGGCGCATCCTAACGGCTGCTCTTACGTCGACATTGATGGTCAGCAACACAACTTAGCTGAGCTCATTGCTAAGCAGCCCGAGCAATACCTTGGCAAAACCACATTCGAACAATTTGGCGAATTGCCCTACCTGTTTAAGGTTTTAGCCGCAGAAAAGGCCCTATCGATTCAAGTTCACCCGAGTAAACGCCAAGCGGAGGCTGGATTCTTAAAAGAGCAAAATCAAGGTACCCCATTTACAGCTGGAAACCGCAATTATAAAGATCCAAACCATAAACCAGAATTGGTGTACGCCTTAACCCCTTACCAAGCAATGAATGGATTTCGTTCGCTCGAAGAGATCATTGAATATTTTGCAAAGTTAGATATAAGTGAACTAGCTCCAATAATAGATCACCTAATCAATAACCAAACCGATTTAGGTTTATCTCAGTTTTTTTCTTCATTGCTCACTTTGGATGGAAAAATAAAGCAAAGAGCCATCAATAAACTCATTGATAAAGTAAGCATCGTAGAAGAACCTGTTTGCTCTCTGATTTCAAAGCTGGCTGATCAATATCCGGGAGATATTGGCCTATTCTCACCATTAATTCTCAATGTTATTACCTTACAACCCGGAGAAGCGATGTTTTTGGATGCGCAAACACCACATGCGTATATCAAAGGCACTGGGTTAGAAATTATGGCCAATTCAGACAATGTATTGCGTGCAGGTTTGACACCCAAATACATCGATGTCGAAGAGCTTATTGCATGTACTCGTTTTGAACCTAAGCCGTTAAGCAGCTTAAAGTTGTCACCAACACAATCTGGAGACACTCTAAACTACGCCATACCTGTCGATGATTTTAAGTTTTCGATTCTCTCTCCAACCCATCCAATGGAGTTGGAAACTCGGAGTGGCGAAATCTTACTCGCGATTGATAGCCCCGTTAACTTGCAGCATACCAATGGCGAATCGTGCGACCTGAAACCGGGGCAATCGGTGTTCATCCCAGCTTGCAGCGAACGTTACACTGTGAAATCCGCTGGGCGAGTCGCTCGCGCATTTTGCTAATTATGTGCTGTTAAGATGTAAGTCGTTAAACTAAAAAAAGCCTCGCTCAGCGAGGCTTTTTTTATACCCAAGTAACCTCAAGATGCAGAAATAACGATGCTAATCACAGTTATTATTCCATGATACAAAAGTATAGCTAAGGCATTTTTTTTACTATTTCTGAAAAGTTAGAAATGGATTAATTTTTCATCATGGAAGATTAATTAAGCGTTTATTTACTCTCTTGAAATACAACGGCTTTGACTCATAGAGATAAACAAACCGAAATAACAAATATTGGATGCCATTAATTTTAACTGCATACCTAATAAATAAATTAAAACTCCATATTTAAAAACCTCTGCTAATTTAATTCATTCATAAGGCGACTTAGATATGAGTACCATTACCGTACCTGCAACCAGTAATAGCGATTTAAAAAAAAACCTCAGTAAACTCAAGCAGCACTTGTTGTTTGGCACTTCTCACATGCTGCCATTTATCGTCGCGGGGGGCGTTTTACTCGCCCTAGCCGTCATGGCATCAGGCAAGGGCGCTGTACCAGCAGACGGCTTGTTGGCCGACATCTCCAATATTGGCATCAAAGGCTTGGTGCTTTTTCCAATCATTCTTGGGGGGTTCATCGGATATTCCATTGCGGATAAGCCAGCACTAGCCCCTGCTATGATCTCTTCTGGCATCATGGCTGATATGGGCGGTGGCTTCCTTGGCTGTATCGTTGCTGGTTTTATCGCAGGTGGCGTGGTATTTCAGCTAAAGAAAATCCCGCTTTCCGCTAACATGACAGCGTTGGGCGCTTACTTTATTTACCCGCTCATTGGCACATTAATCTCTGCCGGTATTGTTTTGTGGGGCATTGGCGAACCAATCAAAATTTTCATGGCTTCAATGAACGAGTTTCTTGCTTCTATGGCGGGAGCTTCAAAGGTTGTTCTGGGAACCATTCTTGGCGGTATGACGGCTTTTGACATGGGCGGCCCAATCAACAAAGTGGCGACGCTGTTTGCCCAAACTCAGGTCGATACACAACCATGGTTAATGGGTGGTGTGGGTATCGCGATTTGTACTCCACCATTGGGGATGGCTCTCGCGACTTTCCTTTTCAAAAAGAAATTCAGCAAGCAAGAACAAGAAGCCGGTAAAGCTGCCGCGATCATGGGGTCTATCGGTATCTCTGAAGGCGCAATACCATTCGCGGCTAATGATCCAGTACGCGTACTTCCTTCAATTGTCGCTGGCGGTATCGTTGGCTGTGTCTTTGGCTTCTTAACCGACGTATTGCTACACGCACCATGGGGCGGCCTGATTACTGCACCAGTATCAAGCAATATACCAATGTATGTTGTCGGTATTGCACTTGGCTCTCTTACCACTGCCCTTATAGTAGGTTTCTGGAAGCCAGTTGCAGAGGAAGAGTCTGAAGACGAAATCGTAGAAGCAGCACCAACGCACGCACAAGCTATTCCCGTGGCTGGCGAAGGTGAATACGACATCGTTGCAGTTACTTGTTGCCCTTCCGGTGTTGCACACACTTTCTTAGCAGCAAAATCATTGGAAAAAGCAGCCGCCTCTGCTGGAGTAAAAATTAAGGTAGAGACTCAAGGGCAAAATGGTATTCAGAACCGTATTTCTCCGCTCGATGTTGCTAATGCAAAACTGGTGATTCTTGCCCACGATATTCAAGTGAAAGACGCAGAGCGATTTGCCAAATCAAATGTAATCGAATGCTCAACCAAAGAAGCGATGAAGAAAGCAGCGCAATTAGTCCAAGCCTAATCTGTTTGGGTTTACCTCGCAAAATCCACCCCAGCCACAAACTGGGGTGGTTAAAATTCTAACTTAAGCCAACAATACTCCAGCCCATAAGCCTAAATATCTCATCATTAAATCATTCATTTAATTTAACTTTTCAAAGTATTTAACCTCCCGTTACCTACTCCATTTTCAGCCTAACCTGACAACATCGTTCCAGTAATCGCCTACAACGCCTTATTCAACCAGTCGCGTTTGCGACATCCCATTTTTTTACCGCGCTATTACCCCTTTGTCGGTAGGAACACAAATTCATGACAATTGTCACAGAATGTAAACATTGGTTACCGGTAACATTTAGTTACTCGTTACCGGTAACATATTTCTATAACAACCGGACGTTCGTGTAATTAGGAAAAACTGAAACAATCTAAAGGATACCCCCATCATGAAAGCGATGAACAAAACTTTGCTTGCAGCCACCCTTACTGGTCTATTCTCAGCTTCAGCACTCGCGGCAGATTTCAACCTAAAAATCCAGTCATCTGATCCATCTGGTGATTTGAACTTCAAAGTTCAGCAGAACTGGGTTGAGCGTGTAGAAAAAATGTCTAACGGCCGTATCGAAATCGACCTACTACCTGTAGGCGCAGTGGTTAAACACACCGAAACGTTAGGTGCAATCAAAATGGGTATCCTAGATGGCCACGTAACAGCAACTGGTTACTTCTCGGGTAAAGATCCTGCATTTGGCCTAATTGGTAACATGGTAGGTGCTTGGTCTGATACTACTCAGCTGCTGCAATACATGAACTACGGTGGTGGTAATGAGCTAATGACCGAGCTATACGCCCCTTACGGTGTGAAATTCGTTGGTGCTTCTACAACTGGTGTTGAGTCATTTATCTCTAAGAAACCTATCGACGGCGTAGATGACCTGAAAGGCCTTAAACTTCGTGCTCCAGAAGGCCTAGTTCAACAAGTGTTTGCAGCGGCAGGGGCGACACCCGTTAACCTACCAGGTTCAGAAGTGTTTACTGGCCTAAGCAAGGGCGTAATTGATGCCGCAGACTACACGGTATTCTCGACTAACCAAAAAGCAGGCATGAACGACATCGCCACTCACCCTGTTCAACCTGGTTTCCACTCACTGCCACTGATCGACATTTCTATCTCGCAGAAGAAATGGGACAAAATGCCAGAAGATCTACAAACCATTCTGCAAACCTCAGTGCGTGATTTCTCTTACGACATGACCACTCAGCTGAAGATGGCTGACCAAGCAGCAGTAAAAGAAGCGCAAGCGAATCCAGAAATCACTATTCATAACTGGTCGGAAGAAGAGCGTAAAAAATTCCGCGAAATCGCAAAAGGACAATGGAAAGTGTTTGCACAACGCTCGCCTAACGCCGCTAAAGTTTACGATTCAGTCACAACCTTCCTAGAAGACAACAACTTACTTTAAGTCACTGAAGTGATAGGAGTAAGTTCTCCAGACTTCGCTCCTCTTTGGAGGGCAATTGCCCTCCATTCTTTTTGAGAAAAACGTTATGAATGAAAAAACTCCCCATGCTCCTCAAGAGCAGGAAGAGCAGCCGAGAAACTTTTTAGACCGCGCAATCATTAAAGTCAGTAATTTGCTTAGCGGCTTCTTCATCTTCACAGTGCTGATCTCTTTCTACGAAGTGGTGATGCGCTACGTGTTCGATGCGCCAACCACTTGGGTTCACGAAACTGCTTCTTTCATCGGTGGCTCGCTGTTTATCATCGGTGGTATTTATGCGTTCGCTGCGAACAAACACGTTCGAGTGGTACTGATTTATGATTCAGTATCGAACCAAGCCCGTAAGTACCTAAACCTTGTTCACCACATTGTGGGGTTAGCCTTTGCTGGCATGCTGGCTTACGCCTCGTATTCCATGGTTCAAGAATCTTGGTTTACTCCGTGGGGTGAACTGCGCCTTGAAACCTCCGGCTCGGTGTTGAACGCTCCTTACCCTGCTCTTCTAAAAGGCATCATCTTTGTTTGTCTTTGTATTCTTGTTGTCCAGTTTGTATTGCACCTCATCCAAGAGATCGTAGGTCTAGGGAAGAAAGACGATGTTTGATTTATCTTCGATTGGTATCGCATGGGGCAGTATCCTCATGCTGGTAATGATGATCGGTTTGCTACTTACCGGTATGCAGCTAGCGTTCGTGACGGGCTTTGTCGCTATCTTCTTTACCTTATTTTGGTTTGGCCCAGACGCATTGCCATTAATCGCCAGCCGAACTTACAGCTTTGCTTCAGGTTACGTATTTTTGGCCGTCCCTATGTTTGTTTTGATGGCTGCGCTGCTTGACCGTTCTGGCATTGCCAAAGATTTATTCGATGCAATGAAATCTGTTGGCCGCCGCGTGAGAGGTGGTGTTGCGGTTCAAACTTTGCTGGTAGCGGTACTTCTGGCTTCAATGTCAGGCGTTATCGGCGGTGAAACCGTACTGCTTGGTATTCTGGCTCTGCCACAGATGCTTCGCCTCGGCTACGATCGTAAGCTCGCCATCGGTACTACCTGTGCTGGCGGTGCATTGGGTACCATGCTGCCACCTTCGATCGTACTGATCATTTACGGCATGACCGCCAGTGTATCGATTGGTGACTTGTTTAAAGCCTCGTTTCTGCCAGCCTTTATTCTTGCTGGCTGCTACATCGGCTACGTGCTTATTCGCTGTAAACTTAACCCAGCGCTTGCCCCAATTCCAAGTGATGAAGAACTGGCTGAAGACATGGCTAATCAGCCCAACTACTTCAAAGCACTTTTCTTCCCAATGCTATCGGTTGCAACGGTACTAGGCAGTATTTACACAGGTGTGGCTTCCGTTACCGAAGCATCGGCTCTGGGTGTCGTTGGCATCATGATTTCTGCTCTGATCCGCGGTGAACTGAACTTCAATATGCTGAAGGAAAGTGCCATCGCAACCATGCGCACCTGTGGGATGATCATGTGGATCGGTATTGGCGCTAGTGCATTAGTTGGCATCTATAACCTAATGGGCGGTATCGACTTTGTAGAAGAAGTGATCCTCGGCCTGAGTGGCGGAAGCGCCCTTGCGACACTCCTGATCATGATGGTCATTCTATTAGTGCTGGGCATGTTCTTAGATTGGGTGGGTGTGGCACTGCTAACCATGCCTATCTTCGTCCCGATTATCACTAGCCTTGGCTACGACCCAGTTTGGTTTGGTGTTGTCTTCTGTTTGAACATGCAGGTGTCATTCTTGTCGCCACCATTTGGCCCAGCTGCGTTCTACTTGAAATCTGTAGCACCAAAAGACATCAGCTTGGGTGAGATCTTCTCGTCACTACTGCCATTCATAGGCCTTCAAGTCTTAGTGCTTGGATTAGTGATTGCCTTCCCTGAGCTCGCCATGTGGTGGAAGTAATCCACCAGCAATAAAAACTCGTACAAATTCCCTAAAATTAGGTATGCCCTCCAGCGCAAGCTGGAGGCTAAGGATAGTATTGCCCAATGAAAGCGAAAAAGATTTTAGTAATGGGTGTATCAGGCTGCGGAAAAAGCCTGATTGGTAGCAACATCGCCAAAACACTCGGCCTGCCATTTCATGATGGCGACGACTACCACCCAAAAGCCAATGTAGACAAAATGGCTCAAGGTATTCCACTCAACGATGAAGACAGAATCGGATGGCTGGAAACACTCAACCGTATCTACACTGATAACGAGTCGGCAGTGATTGCCTGCTCGGCACTTAAACCTATGTATCGTGACATTTTACGCCGCAACAACGAAGACTTAGTCATCATATTTCTGCAAGGCGATTTCGAGACTATTTGGCAACGATTGTCTTCACGCGAAAACCACTATTTCAATGGCGAAGCCATGCTACGAAGCCAATTTGAAGCCTTAGTTGAGCCGGCGTCAAACGAAGCCTTATTTGTTGATATATCACTGCCTGCCGACCAAGTGACATCACAAGCCTTAAAGGCAATCGAGGCATTATCATGATTCGCTCCAATATCGCACTCGTTGGTCTTGGCGTGATGGGTAAAAGCTTAACGCTCAATCTTCTTGATCAAGGCTTCAATGTGACTGGTTTTGATATCAGTGAAGTACACCGCGAGCGAGCAAAGCTAGAAGGAAATCAAGTCTCCACCATCGCTGAGAACAAAGGCCAATTAAACATCGTAGAGAGTTTAGAAGCATTACTCGCATCGCTTGAACAGCCGCGTGTTATCGCGCTTTCAGTACCCGCCGGCAATATTGTGGATTCGGTTATCGACGAATTACTGAGTGCGGGGCTAGAAACAGACGACATTGTTATTGATACCGGCAATAGCCTTTGGACCGATACCGAAGCGCGAGCACAGCGATACCAAGACAAACTGCGTTTCATTAGCACTGCGGTATCTGGCGGTGAAGTTGGTGCGAGAACCGGCCCAGCGTTAATGGCGAGTGGTGAACAAAGTGCATGGCAGTTTGTCGAGCCTATGTGGACGGCTATCGCGGCTAAAGTCGATACCAGTGGCACTCCTGTTGATCAGTTTGAGCAAGGCGAGCCCTGCGCTGCTTACCTTGGACCGGCGGGAGCTGGGCACTATGTAAAAATGGTTCACAACGGCATCGAGTACGCCGATATGCAGCTTATCTGCGAAGCGTACCATTTCATGTCGGTAGTATTAGGCTTGCCAGCCCATGAAATCGGACAGGTTTTTGCAAAATGGAATCAAGGTGCGCTCAATAGCTATCTCATGGAAATTAGCGCCGATATCTTCCAAACACCCGATCCCGTGACCAACAAACCGTTCGTTGAGATTGTGTTAGATAAAGCCGGCCAAAAAGGTACTGGGCTTTGGACTGCGGTAAATAGCCTGCAAACTGGCGCGCCAGCACCAACCATTGCACAAGCGGTTTTTGCACGAGCGCAAAGTAGCCAGAAGAACACTCGCCTTAAAGGCAGTGCACTGTTCCAATCTCAGCGTCAAGCACGTTCTGGTTTGGACAAAGAGGAAATCATTTCTCAACTGCACGATGCGCTGTATTGCTCTAAGTTGTCTGTTTACGCGCAGGGCTTCGACTTGCTTAAAGCGACATCGACGATTGAAAGCTGGCAATTAGATTTCACGACCATCGCTAAGATTTGGCGCGCGGGCTGCATTATCCGAGCTGCGTTCTTACAAGATATTGCAACCACTTATCAAACCGAACCAGACATAGAAAACTTACTGTTTGCGCAAAGCTTCAAAACAAGCCTTAGCCAGTATTCCACGGGTTGGCGCCATACCGTTGCCAATGCAGCACTCAATGGCGTTCCAATGCCGGGGATCAGTTCAGCACTCAGCTATTTTGATTCACTCACTAGCGCAGTGCTTCCTGCAAACCTGCTACAAGCCCAGCGCGACTACTTCGGCTCTCATACCTACTCCCGTATCGATGTGCCAGAAGAGGAAAAGTACCATATGAGCTGGAGCACTCACCCACGGACTCAAGTTCAAGTCAGCTAGACACTACAACGCCCACATTCCACTGTGGGCGCTTTTTGTTCGAGTCCAACACACGTAGCGCTGCGACATAACTGCCGAATAGATAGACTATAATTCGTAAGGACTGTGGGCTCGATAGGAATTTGGAATGATGAAGAGAGTAGCGTCATTATGTGCGATTTCATCATTGCTCTTTGCTCACAATGCTTATGCTCAGGGCTGCAGAATCTTAAAAGTAGGTGGGGCTAATGGCTGGTTACCCGTGACCTATACCGACCAGCAAACTCAGCAGCCAATCGGTATCGCTAATGACTTTATTCGATTTGTTGGTCAAGAGCTGGATATTCCCGTACAAATTGATATCTCGCTACCATGGAAACGTACATTAGCCTATGTACAATCCGGACAGTTAGACCTTGTGTCTGCACTGTATTGGACTGAACAACGCAGTATCACATACCGCTATACAGCACCCTATTACACCAATGAAGCACGCCTATTCGTACTCAAAGGCAACGAGTTCCAATTTGAAAAGTTTGAAGATTTAATCGGCCGAACTGGCATGATCCCACTAGGTGGAAGTTTTGGTGAAGAGTTCGATACATTTGCCGAGCAGCAAAACTTGCCGCTTCAGCTCGGCAAGGACAAAGAACAAAGCATCAAGATGCTTATCGCAAAGCGAGTCGACTATTTCATACAAGACTACGTCGACGGCACTCTTTTCCTTAAACAGCAAGGCTTGCTGCATAAAGTCGTGGCACTGCCCACTCCCGTTTCCACCACAGACGTCTACTTTGGCATGTCACGCGAATCACCCTGTACCAACTATATTCCCCAAATCAACCAAATCATCGAAAGAGCTAAGAAAGATGGAACACTACAGGGTATTGTGGATGGGTATCTACAATGAGGTAATAAAATTGCTACTGCTTCTTAAATCGGTCGGCGTTAGAGAAGCGCTCGAAAGCGGCACTTAGGCCGTTTACTCATAAACAACACCAAGTACCTATGTCCTTATCTATATATTTAAAATACGATGACCTGAGATTTTCTTGTTATTCTCAACAAGAATTTGCTCATATGCGTTTCTATTAAGTACAACTTCTCTATCGTTTCGTATACCGCATAGCTTCGCTAACCTTTTGTCGAAGCTAAATTGCTTATCGTACTGCTCATGTTCTTTAGGCATTAGTTGGTGTTTATTCAGCAAAGGGGGCCTTCTCTTCTCATCTACATAGTCAAAAAAGTCTATCTCTTGGTCAGCCATTTTGATTTTAATACGTTCAACTAGCATAGGCACTGACGCAGTATAATCATCATAGCTTAGTAGCGTTAACTTTCCTGAAGTCGTGTGGATTTTAACCAAATCGACACCGTCCTCTAGTTCACCATACATCTGCAAAGCAGAACCGACATACACTCGGAGGAGCAGAGGTAAATTGTCCAAGTAATCTCTATGAAGGATCAATGAGTGCCCCTCATTGTAAAAACTTGCCGGCAGTTTCAAGTGAGCTTTAGCACACTGCTTTTCGATTAAATCAATATCTGAAATCGTAAAAAGTAACTCAGTAGCCAAATTAATTGCTGATTTATAGTCAGCGAACAAAGCTTTAATGTCTCTCTTCAAAACCTCTGGCTGTTGAGTGTAAGGTTTGCGCTTTTCAAACAGCCCCATTGTGAAGAAGAGTAATAAATCTTCTTTCTTATCTTTAACGGCAACATCAAATTCAGTCGTGTCGTACATTTCACACAATAATGAGAACGTCTTCTTGTGAGACCCTACTAACTGTTTAACCCTCTCACTAGAGGGGAACTCATCGTTGGCAGGAATACGCCCGAGCTCTAAACATTGATTCCAGAAGCTCTCAAAAAGCTCTGAATTTTGAGTAATAACTAACTTGGCTTTGTCCTTCGCTTCAACTGGCTCTGGTGACGTCAGCTGTTTCCATGCATGAGTTCGCTTATATTTATTTTGAAGGTAATTTTGCTCTTCCAGTTTATCGCGAAATACATAAAAAATTCCGGGGCCTACCGCGATCGCGTCTTCTTGCAGAGATTGTTCGATATACGCTTTGATTTCTGATTGAGCATAGTATTTTTGGAATGTATTGCGCGATGTAATCACACCGTCTTTATATGGTTTGAATTGAGCAATGTAAGACTCATTTGCGAGCATTACGGACACGACTAGAACTTTTTGTGACAATTCCCAAGCACTTAAAAGCGCTTCAAGCCTTTCGTCTTTGTCTTCAATTACGTTTAGAACAAATCCTATATTTACCACATCAGACTGCACTTTTTCGATGTCAGGCTGGTAAGTCGGGTCCCAGCCTAGAGCATCTAGTCCATGTGCTTCAAGTTCACGGAGGTCATCCCCTCGCCCGCACCCATAATCGAAGATCGAATACCGACCATCCAAAAAACCTGATTTAGCTAGCAACTTCATAGGAGCTGACAATTCATGCCTTACAAGTGCGGTGCGATGCCTATCAATCCCAATCTCTTGCTTGCCTTCCACTTTCACATCAGAGCGATGCAGGCGCCCATCAATAAGCTCAAACCCTTTCTTGGCAATTAGGTTTAACCAAGAACGTCTAAAACCGATTGTTCGTGTGTTTTCGTATAGACCCGCACGCTCTCCTTCCTCAGTGATCTCCCTAAACAACGCGATGTGTTCATTATCGGGTGGCAACATGGTCTCTTTACGATGCAATATTGGTGGATTTTCTGAACACCGATAACAAGTCACTTTATGGCTTAACTTGGATAAGTCTACGTTAAGACTCTGCTCTAAAGCTGGGTAGGAGTCACTATAGAAGTCAGGGTAGTATAAGAGCGAAAGTCGAAACTCATTCTTGAAAAGCTTCACCAAGTTCCACTCTTCATCGGGTAGATTAACCGCTTTGGCCACTGCAGGAATAAATTTCTGTAATACTAAAGGGATTGATGCGATTGCGTCGCGGTGAAAGTAAACGGCATCGGGAAGCTGTTTACCAACTGAGATATTCTTAACTTGCGCTTTAAACTCTTTATAATCCATACAAACTATTGATTCCACATCCTTGATGTAAGACTATTTACCGACTTAGCTTACTCTACAATTTAACTATCACCGCGTTCAAACTCAAATACCGTTCGATGACTACTCTTAAATCGTTCGTTTCCATAAATACGAAGAGTCTCGAGCCATTCTTCCACTTGTTTCTCTTCGATACCCTGAGCCACCGCAGCCTCCTTCAATAGAGAGAACTCTGTGCGCAAAGTAGTTGGCATAATACCCGGATCATCCGTATTGATTGTCACGTCAACCGGGCCGCTACGCAACCCAAATCTATTATGCTCATTTTCATTTTCCAATAGTGTCGTGTCTGGACCGGACCACCGAAAAATTGGGTGCTCTTTCAGCTCTCTTAACCTTGCGATATACAAGTTCGATGTTGGGTTTACTTCTATTAGGAGTCCTTGCTGATGATACTTTGTGAGTAAGTAGTCTTGAATTGCGGCCATTAGCAGCAGCTCATCGTATGACTCCCTATCGGACAACGTTTCCTTGAGCTCGAAGAAAACAGAGTCATGTGAGTATGGTTCGGTTTTCGTCACCATGACCATTGGCATTGCACTTTGTTTCCAGCGGTCACCTTTAATATACGCATGCCTTTCCAAATAGAGTTTCTCAGGACTCCAAGTACTTGAAGAAGACATATGGGTCGCTAGAAGCTGCCAATCCGGCACCGCTTCCTTTTCCTTTGGGGATCGAGCAACATCATTTATGAATGTCCTAAAGGTATAGTGACAGTTTTTTCTTAAGACCCAGGCTTTATACAAGATGCTTGGGGCAATAGGCTCGATTAAGCCAGATAAAATCTCGTTATATTTAGTACTAAATGTAATGATTCTTTGCTCGAGTATTGGTAAGCATTGCCCTGCCAGAGGCAGTGTATAGTTTTCATCTAGTATCTTGGCGTGATGCCAGAGCCACACTAGATTATCTAAATGCTCATCTAAGGGAAGAAGTACCTGACCTTGTCGGTCTATCCAATCATTAGGTTCAATACCCAGAGCCAAAGCATGCCCAAGCCTGTCTCCCTCTTTCATTTCACAAAATTGAACGGTTTCGTCAACTTTACGTAGCCCACTAGCTGGATGTGCATAATCCTCTCCAGCATGGACACTTAAATGAAAACCAAAATTCTCTAGCCTGCCACCTTGGGAGGTTCGCAAGTCACTGCGCAACCAACGTAAAATGGGCGCAAACCATTCTATAGCTAACGCGTTTTCATCACCCGCCACATCCAAGCCTCTCACCCAATGGCTTGGATCGAAATCTAGCTTTTCATTATCACGCCCACCCAAATATTCGGGCTTATTCCAACCATCTTTTGTGTTCAACTTTACCACGAGATCTTCGGCACTTTTCCATGAGTCTTTTATTTTTCGGTTTTTGGGGTAACTAGAATTCGACTGACGTGAAAAGTGGCAACAAAAATGCCATTTCTCCATCGCACTGAGATAGTCGACGCTATCATTAGGGTCTATGTCACTCTCACCTAATATGTGTGCCGGGTGACCGATTTCTACATTTTGATGCTTTGCTAGGTCTTTGGAGAACTGAGACAGAAAACTAGGACTAAACAATCCTGGCGTTATCTTAATCTCAGCACAATCGTTCTTTTCGGAAAACAGCAAGGGTATTTTTGTTAGACCATGCTTTGCATTATTTCTGATGGGGTGAAAAAAATAACGGCTGGTGAAGCGGCTCAAACCAATACCATCCATAACCGCTTCACTCTGAAGAAAGTTACATATTTGAATCCAACATAAAATCGCCGCTCTCTCTTTCTTGCTTTCCGTATAACGATAGTGTTTACAAAACCCGGTGAACAACCACAACCACTCTGTAGAAGTAGATAGATTGACACTTTGAGCAAACTTGCCTATGCACCAAGCAGCACTATTCTCTTCATATTGCCCTTCAACCAGACAAGAGTCAGCCAATAAATCCCAATTTCTTATGCTATAGCCCAATGGACTCTTGCTAGCTTTGAAACACTCTTCAAAAGTTAGGCTATGTTCATCCAAGACTGAGTTACATATTTTCCTGATCAGTGTAAGGAATAACAGCCGAAAGTTATCAAGCATGTCTTTATAGGTAACTAAATGTTCGTCTACATCTTCGTTTGGCTCCAACAGATGAGCAGATAGCAAATCAAACCCACCGCCAACACCGCCGTAATGGACATGTCCCTCTGAATAGCTCTTATCGTGACCTGAGGGGGCAACGAAGAAAGGTGTCTGGAGCGGTATAATCTTTTCAAGATTGTTCATGTCTCTGGGAGAACCGCTCAAGTACCAGCCCACTAATAACATAGGGTCAATTTGAGCGGCTAATCGAGAGTACGTCTGTACCTTTGAACCGCTATAGTATAAGTGCTCTCCATCATTAGTCATTAGTTGTTCAAAAATGCTATCTAGCCAGGGTAGTTCATTGCTCCCCCATGGAGCTTTGCCTTTGATATTGGCAATCGAATGAAGGTCATTGAGTCTGTAACAACCTGGAGAACGTTTATCTATTGTATGGGCATATAAATTCACGAACTTCTCATCAAAGTCGATATTCTTGCCCATCAAACTGCTACTAGGAGAGTTCAAGTACTCCCATGTAAAGTCAGCCAGATCGCAATCTGAATACAACGCTCCCCATGCCTCCTCTATCAGTGTACGTTGTAGCACTTCTTACACACCATCTTTAGTTAGCTTATTAATCGCCGATATCAATGTAAGGTAATTAGAAGATTTATGATATTGTTCGGGAGTATCCTGAAGTACTTCCTTCCAACGTTCGATATTGCCTTCTTTCAAAATTACCTGAATGTATTCATCAACATTAGATCCAGGTGGCAACCTGAGGTTATGCTTTTTCTTCAAAAATGTCGTGTATCGCGCTGGAAATTCATCTGAAGGTTTTGTCCCTTGTGGCCGTATCGAACCAGTACTATCTTTAACAGTCTCTTCTATCCATAAGCGAATTGGATGATCTGCGAGCACATGTGTCACAGTTTTAGTTGCAGCCCCAAATGTCCGGCGAGCTTGAGGTTCCGTCATTTTGGTATCTGGTTTCTTGCCCGCTAACTTTAAAAGCGGTTCAAGCTTTGGAGTGAATGGCGAAATGTTTGATTTGAAGTGTTGATTGGACTCAAAATTAGATGAGCTCTCGCTTGCAATATTAGTTGTAGCGACAGTAACAGGTAAGCCAAAAAGTGGACCTTTTTCAAAGCTCGCGAACGCTGCCCATGTGGCGTTAAAGGTAAATCCTAACAAGTCCAGAGACGCTTGAAGATGAGTTTTATCACTCCCTTTGAAGGTTGTTTTAAAGTGAATAAGTTGCGTAAACAGTTTGTTGAACACTTTATACACTAGCCAAGGTGAAACCCTTAATTCGCTTAGATTATGTCGCTCCCGCCATTTATCAATCTCGTAAGCCAAATCAGACAACCCTTGTAAACTTTCTTTTTCTTCGAAGTTACTAGTGTCTCCAAGACCTTCTTCGTTCGTTTCCACCAAGGATAACGTTTTGGTTGGAGCTAAATCATTGGTAGCGTAAAAAGGTGCCTTGTTGGCAATGCTTCTTAACGTTAGCTCGTTGACAGGGGCTATCAAACTATGGACTAAAACTTCGAAGATACGACCACTGTTCAACATCCGAGACTGTTTTGACTCTGTGTAGAAATTGTAGTTGGTTAGCAAAGTTAGTAGAGTATCTTTTTTACTAATGTAACTTTGTCCACTTTGCCATTTAACGCTAGTTTGCACACCTACTTGGGGAATCGGATAAGGAAGAATTGTTTTCGCCCCCTTTAGCTTATGTAGCCAAGATGCAGGGAGACTTTTTTCTAAAGCCTCTTGCCATTCCTCCAGATCAGTTGACTGCACATATCTTTTCCAATCCGGATCACTTTGCTGAAGAGGCTGAAATAAAGGAGTATCAAAGATGCTGTGCGTAGTCTCGATATCATGCCAATCGCTAAAAGTTCGTAGTACTAAATTTAGTGCACCTGCCTCTTCTTCGTGAAGAAAGTGACTTTCAATCGTTTTCTCCCAACTTTTGACCACCTGCGAAGATAAACCCAAAGCAGGTAATGGTTTCCAATCAGAAGCAAACTTGATGAATGTCTTTGCAAACCTTCTTTTCTCAGTCGCATCACGACTTTGTGCATAGAACTCATTATAAAAATCATCGATCAACTCTGCCGGCACTTGGGGCATCTGCCAAAATCGTTTTGCATCCATTGGATTTTTTGCATCGGTGATGCCTGTGGGTAATTCAGTTACCAAGTTTTGACATCTGTTGAGCAATTGAGTTAATGCACGAATACTCTTAATTGGAATATGGAGGGTACTGTTTTCCAAACCATTGACCGGACCCGCCAAGAAGATCTCCAACCAAGCATAAAAGTTAGCCAAAGACATGTAGTTTTGGTCCTGCTTTGTCAGCACAATCTCACTACTTTTCAGGTAAGAACTAACATCAGGCATGGTCAAGCGTCTAGATACTGGCATAACTTTTCGTTGGTATTCATTTGCTAACTCTACGGCTTGCTCAAACGCTTGCTCTATCTTGAATGTAGAATCCTTAATTAGGCGATAGTGAAAGTCTCTCCAGATAACCTCCTGATACAGACTCAAGTCACCACCAATGATTGGTAAAACACATGGAGAAGTCAGATAACGACGTACTATTTCTAAGTTTTCAAAAGCTCTATTCAAGGAAGTATCAACATCATCGATTGGTAAAACAAGCAACTCTTTGTCAACGATCTCCAACACGGCAGAAAAGAACTCTTCTACACAGCCCTCGAGATTTTTGTTATCGAACATATTTCGGATTTTTTGCATGCCCTTAGCTTTAGAGTCTGGTTCTGCAGACTCTAAAGCGGTAGCCAACCTATCTAAAGCTCTATTAAGCTTTGCCATTTTCTCTGGAGATTCTTTCTGACTATCAATAACGTTTGTATCAGACAAGACCGACGCAACTATGATTGTAAGAAATAGCGAGTCTCCGTCTTCAAGTAACGTAGGGTCAATGGGCTTCAAAACCAAGACATCCTTTGAGAGTACATGCTCATTCTCTCTGAGGTAAACATCCAAGTTAACTAAGATAGAGGTTTTTCCAGTTCCTCGTTTGCCATCAATGAGCACTGAATGGTGAGAGCGATATGAACCACAAAGAGTATCTTTTTTTTCAAGCTTCTGAAGAGATTCTTCTATGATTCTACTTAAGCTTGTATAAATATCTCGAGGAAGAAGATTATCGAGCTTTTCGAAGCTAGCAGATTCTTCGCTGTCTATTGGAAATTTCAATAAGCCGTGTGTCACTTTTGCCTCATCTGACAATGATTATAATGAGACATTATTACATACAATGAGGGTCTAAACCTTTATAATTTAGAACATTATGAGGGATCTAATTCTGACTGAGACAGCTCAATACTATACGTTCTCAGGTAAGATTGCTCACTATTCATTTGATGAAATAGAGTATGGAGGTAAACTAATTCGGTAGGTGCGTCTAGATTCCTCTTCAGACAAGCCAATAGCGCTCAAGACATGTGATGGCGTATTTGACATAGCATTACACGCGGAGCCCTGAGATATGAGCCAAGCTTGCTCTTTGGTAAAACGCTTCACTTCATCATCATCGCTAAAAGTAATGTTCCACGTTGACGACAGCACATTGTCTCCGCCATTTCTTGAGAATTGATACTGCTGAATTTCTTGCTCGAACGCCTTTTGCTGCTCTGAGATTCTGCCAGGAAAATGCTCCACAGCAGCCTCTAACCCGACGATCAAAGGCATTGGTGAGGTCCCTCCACGAAGCCCGAGTTCCTGCCCTCCTCCATGAATAATAGGAACAAGTTTAGAATCACGCGCGTCTCTAACATACAGTGCACCAATGCCCTTAGGACCATATATCTTGTGGCCAGAAAGTGACAACATATCGATATTCATATCGTCAACATCGATGTCTAGTTTGCAAAAACTCTGCGCTGCATCAGTATGGAATGGGATATCATGTTCGAATGCAACATTCCCGATTTCTTCAATGGGTTGAACCGTACCCAACTCATTGTTCACATGGTGGATTGAGATCAGCAAGGTGTTATCTTTGATTGCGGCCCTCACCTCCGCTGCGGTAATCACCCCATCTGTGTTAGGTTTAATGTAACTCACTTCAAATCCTATCGACTCAAGAAAATTGCAGGTGTTCAATACACACTTGTGTTCTATGGATGACGTGATGATGTGACCTTTCTCTTCAAGATGCTGGAAAGCGGTACCTTTAAGCGCGAAGTTATTGGCTTCACTTGCTCCGCTAGTGAAGATGATCTCACTGGGCAATGCCCCAATTTTATCGGCAATGATTTCCCTTGCATGTTGAATCGCCTTGCTGGCGGCTACAGCTTCAGAGTGTGCAGCGGAAGGGTTGGCAAAGCTTTCACTTTGCCAAGGGAGCATGGCTTTGAACACCTCAGTTGAAACTGGGGTTGAAGCAGCATAATCGTAGTATTTTTCCATATTCTGTTTTAACTAAAATAATTACCGAGTAATTGAGACATACTGATTGTCAATCAACCTGCCAATATGAAAGAGCTAAGCGGATTAACCCATCAAATACTCTGGATTCAGTAAATCCAACCTGAATACTCATTGTTTGCCCCTCTGTTTTGACAATACCATGTCCGTACCCAAGCAAATTTTCAGCTCCAGACTCACCTAGGATTATCTCTGAGTTCAAATCACGATCAACTTTCAAGGCAACTTTAGTGTCAAGGTTGGCTCGAAGTAAAGGAAAAACTACATCATTACTTGGTCTTTGAGTCGCAAGCACTAGGTGAACACCTGCAGCTCGACCTTTAGACGAAAGTCTAACTATTATGTCTTTTGCTAGTTGCTTGAATTCATTATCCAAAATCCAGTCAGCTAACTCATCAAAGAACACTACCTCTCTGGACATACGATTGTTAGGGTAACTCTGATTATAAGCTTCAATATCCTTTAGTCCTAAATCCCTTAGCTCTGCATACCTTTCATTCATCAAAGCTTCTAGTTCTTGAAGACGTATTACAGCTTCTTCTTTCTCTAGTACAACTGGGTGAGCCAAATGAGATGAATTTGAGTAAGAAGCAAACTCTACCTGTTTTGGATCAAATAAACGTAGCCGTAAATTTTCAGGCGTATTAGTCATAATCAAATCAATAATCATATTGTTCATCAATATAGATTTTCCTGATTTGGTCTGCCCTCCAATGAGAGCATGAGGACTTGCTCCATCAAGTTTAAAGAAACAGCAGTCCTCTCCAAATTCATTTTGGCCGAGAAGAATTTTGTTATTAAACCCATCTTTTAGCGTTTTCTGCCTTTCTATGAGAGTGCGTCTGATCAACTCTGAAAAATAAACTGTCTGCCTTTTTTCTCGGTCGAAAACTAGGACCATAACGCCGGGCTCAGGATAGACCTGTCTCAAAGATAAGCCAACAACCGATAAAAATGTGCCTCTCATGTTTGTAATTTTACTCGCGTTTAGATTTACATCGCCAGCGAGCTTAATAACTATTGAGTTGGGAGTAATTACAGTATCCGAAAAATTTGATGGCAAGTTAGAGTGACTAAGGATTTTTCGGACCCCAGACTTCACATGTTCAACATCAATAAGTGCCTCTTCTTCTACCTCAACATTATTATCCAAATAGGCTAGGCATTTATCTAGAAGATTTAAGGGAGACTTGTCACAAGCATCTAATTCTAAGAGTTCTAACTGCGAATTTCGAGACTTACCATTGCTTTCATTTATACTAACTTTAGAGCTTCCATTGTCATTGGCACTTAAAGTAACTTCACTAGCAGTCTCAACATTTTCTTCAACATCTAAACTATTTTTATCAAGCTGTATTTCACTAGACCCAAGTTCTACTTCACAAGATATTTTATTAAGCTCTAGTGGGCATAAGCTAACCTCAGTCTCTAAACTAAGTAAAGAAGAAGAATCTAGCATATGCTTAAAAACTTTCTTTGTGTCATTAAAACTAAGGCAGATTTGATTCAGATAACTAGATTCGTATATGCCATAACAATCTGAGTTAACGGTTTCATTTCCATAGTGGAATAAAACAGATAAACCATATAGATTGATACGAACTTTTTCTTTATCAAGGTTTAATAGATTGTTAAAGTCAAAGGCATTTGGTGAAAACTTAAAGTTCCCAATAGCAAACTCCAAAAACTTATTTAACCAATAACGGAAATCAAATGCGTCAGAAGTCTCAAGCATTGACCTAACTAGTTCACAAGTAGACTTAAGTTGCTTACAAGATTTAATCGTTTGATCTAATGAACCATTAATTAACTTTGACTCACAAATAATAATATTAATCGAGATGTTTCCATCGCCATCTCGGCTCAAGTACATCCCCATAAGGTCTGAGATATAGTTAACTGAACGACCAATAGATTTGAGGGCATCATCTTCAACGGAAGACTTAAACCAACCAATATAATCATCAAGATGAACCCAGAATATCTCGGCAATCTTTTCCTTCTCTTTGAGCAATGATTGAATTAATACAGTTGCCCCCGCTGTGCCAACTAAGTCATGCGAAAAATTACCATTTCCTACCGACCTAAGAAGCACATCGCTACTAAAGGAGTTAGAGAGCGTAAATATCTTGTCAACAACAGAAGGTATGTCATCTGGATGTACTATACGCCAGTTACGAATGCTGCTATCAAGATTTGTGGTAATGTAGTGAGTTTCTTTCTCAGTGATGATAGCGAGAGATCTCTTTAACCCCTCACCTTGCACATAGCGTAAAACACGACGACTACCTGAACCTACTGAATTATTATGGTTAAGAGTGTCTTTAGAAAGCAAATAATCATATATAACAAGCCAGTTGCTCTTAGCTAGCCCTTTGTTAATTTCATCTTTCAACTCAGCTTGAGCAACTTCTCGACAAAATGATATATCTCCAAGCTTACCTGAGCAACGCATAAATGCTTCATGAAAACTTGCTGACGTCGTGTCGAAGATATGATTATTGAGAGAGAAAGATGACTTTTTAGTTATCGGATTAGGTGGAATTTTCCTTGATGCACAATACTCCCAGAAAGTACTTTTGTCTGAAGACACCAGAAACTTAGGAGCATCTAGGGATAATACGTTTGTAGTGTAGAGTGGATCAAAGCTTATCAAGAGGTCCACTTCACCTTCTTCGATTTCATCTAAGCTACTTACTAATCTGACTTTAATATGGCTATCAATCATACTTGCATCAAAGCTTTCACAAATACGTTGATAAATGATATCAAGCAGATAGCGGTCATTGCATGTAAAGGTAATAGAAAGTGATATTTGATCTTCTTGATCTTCAGACAGCTTTAGTATTTCTTCATAAACAGTCAGAATGTGATCATAAGAACTCAATCCGCTACACATAACTTGTAAATGGTGGCGTTCGTTCGGGAATGTTTCCAAAAATTTAGTCGTTGTTGTTCTAACAACCGAACGAATTTCTTTTTCATTTAAAGCGTTCTTAGAGTGTGATAAAGATGTATATTCAAAATAGCCAAATCGAGATTGAGTACATACCAAGTCAAGCCACTCAAGTTTTTCCGTCTTCTTAAGGAATAGATTCTTACCGTAATTTTCGTTCAGTTCCTCAATAAGTTGTGACAATACACCATCATCTTTGTTGCCTATTTTCAGTTGCTTCTCTTTGTATTGATCAGCTATGCACCTATAGATCTTGTTCTTTTGAGCAGCCATCAATAGTCCGTATGGAGACCAAGGTAGATAGACTGCATAATTCTCATTCTCTGAAACGAAAATAGTATGAGCTGTGATAAATTCATATAGAAGCTCTCTATAGCTTTCACCAATCTCAGTACGTAAAACCAAAAAGTCCAACAGATTGTTGAAAGCTAACTCGAAGTCTGACAGCTCGACGCTCAATGGGTTACTTAGTGTAGAGTCAACAGCATTTTTCCATTCAATGACAAACTTACCGTATATATCATTAAACGTGTCATGCTCTTCTATGGTGAGGTGCTGATGCTGTAAAAGTTGCGATAATAGATTGCTAATGCCATCTCCCTCAGAATCCATCTTTCGAATTAGCTCGCCTCTCCTCATACGAGGACTAATTGATAGAAACATTTGGCTATTACTAATTGTTGGATTGCAATCTGATCGTTTTACAAAAAGTGGGTCAATTGATAAGTTGTGTTTATGACAGTAACCCTTTCTATCTAAAACTTTTGAGAAATCAGAAAATTTGGCTGATTCGAATCCAAAAGGGTTAAACAACCACTTTAAATCCCACGACTCTGAAGGAGATGTAGGATCCTCACTATAACGAATAACTCTAAAATATAGCTCGTTTGCCGATTTTCCATTACGACCTTTTTTCAGCTCCTTATTATTAGAATCCAATAAAGAGGACTCAGAAAATGGCTTTGGGAAATCAATTTCAAAGTTATCTCCGAAGCGAGACCAAAATGATTCTAAATGACGGTATTCATTAAAGAAAAACTCAATCGCAGCTTTGTTTTTCTTTGATAACATTTTCTTTGAACGATCTTTTGCAAGAGATAGCCGCACTTTGTCTGAGCCAATATCGGCCATAAATACGGACCTTGAAAGTACCGATAACAATCCTTCAAGAAAATCATTTGTTTCGGTAACCTTGCTACTACTTACTTCTTTTAGCCAAGCTTTTTCCAGCTTAGAGCTATCAGAAAGTTCTTTTGAAAAAGTAAAGTAAAATGACCTTAAGTCATTCTTCTCTGGTTTTTCAGTTTTATAGTCTACAAGTCTGACAAGCTCTGCATGAGTGTCTGAAATACTAATATCGTTGTCAGCAAAGAATTGGAGTGTCTCTTCACCAAGTTTAAACTTAGTTGCAGCTTTCTTTGGTTGTAACACCGAGTTAAAAGGAGCATGTGAATCATAGTCCTGCTGAATAAGGGATTGAAGAGCTTTTGCTGCTTCGGGGGTATCAAAATATACCCTAAAATAGTCACCAATTCGATCACAAAATTCTGAGTGTTCAGGTTCACTTTGTCGAATAACCTCAAGGTTCTCATCTATCTCAGATTTATCTATTTCTTTGTATTTGACGACAGCTACCCAGAAATTAATATCCACTAAAAGTGTATTTGAAACCAGTTTCCGGAAGATTCTTCGGTAGTTCTTCCCTGCACCTTTAAGGATACGAAATTCGTCTAGGCGGTTGATGCCCCCCAAATAAATACAATTCTTGCCTATAGCATCCCACAATAGTCCATCCCGTATAGTGTCAGAAATTACATGCTCAATGAATTCATCGATACGATCAATTCTGATAAATGGCCGATTTTGCCACTTAGTATTAGTTATTTCGCTTACAAAAGATGCAAGCTCTGTAACTTGTTCTTGTGAAAAACTTACTGCATCAGGATGGAGATGCTTTGCTATATTTACCCACTTCAAGGTTTCTGCTGGATCAAAAACTACACTTTGATCTATCCTTGAAACCTGATCATGTGTAGGTTTTGTTTCAGCAATAAACATCAAACAATAGAAGTTACCAACTCTATTTCTCTCATGAGTAAGATCTGCGAATGAATATTTTTCTATGCTCAAGTTTTGATAATGATCGTGGTCTTCAACCGCAATAATAAAGCCCGACTCACTTCCAATACTTGATATCGGTAGTTGAGATGCTTTAATTTTCTCAAGCAGTGCCTCCAGTACCTTTGGATCAAACTCCCTAAGAACAAGTCGACCAGGAACCCCATCACCATTACTATTGCTATGCCAATCGGTATAATCAGACTCGATAAGGTTAAAATAATAGTGGGCTAAAGACTTCACAGAGTATCCTCCTTGTATGGGTTAACTACATAACTACATGCATCCGAAAGATGCCTTAACATCCCCATCTGGTAGAGTAAGACAGAAAGATTTTTTGCATTTCTATTTAAATCACTTTGAAGAATTTCTGAGTCTTGATTAGGAGCTTGATCAATAAATATATTATATCTTTGCGTTAGAGCCTTCATAAACTTTCTAAACTCTAGTCTTTTCTCTGTCCCCAATATCGTTATTACCAATGAATGTAAAAAGTCCTCAGTTATAACGTATCTAAAGCTGCGTGTGTTCTTTCTCGATACAAAGCCTATATGTCTAAAACAGACATGAGGATAGCCTACAATATTCTTGTTCAGGTACTCAGCTGCTTCTTGTTCAGATTCTCGAAGAATGTTACTTCTTTCAGTTTTATCCTCAAATTCATCATAATAGTCAAATATCTTAGGTATATTATTCGACAAAACTCTTTTCAAACGATTCTTTTGCGTTGATACACTCTGAATTGAAGCTTTACGGATACTGTTCGTTGTCTTAGTAAGAACTTCTGCCATATAAGTCGGTGATTTATTCTCGATATCAAATTGAGACAATAAACCTTGCTCACCGACACTATAAATATAGTTACCAATATGAAAGCCAATAATATCGGAAAAGAGCTTAATCTTGTCTAAACGCTCCAAATCGAGTTCGAGAGTCTTAATTATATCTTCTGCTAGCGTCTCAAAACATTGCATGCTCGTATGTGGTAAATAACCAAGATTTCGGCGTTTACTTCCTTCTAGCGGATAGCGCTCCTCTGGTATTGCTAAAGCCCTCGCCAAGTTAGAGTATGAGTCCTCATCACTTTCTAGCCAGCCACTAAACAACTCTTCAAGTTGGTTTCTGCAATTTTCTGAGCTTCTACACAACATTAGATATACTATCTCTCCACCTCGAGCGAAAAAGCGTCGATCTTCAGAGCCATCAACATTATTGAAATCACACCAAATATATTCGTGGCTAATGGGAAAGATAAACTTAGAAGTCCAACGCTTATTTGAAAGAGAATCAAATGTTAATGAACTTAGTATCTTCAAGGAATTATAATAACTATCAAATGATTTAAAGTTCATTCTTATATGTTCTATATCATCATCGTCGAAACAAAAGTTATCACCGTCTAGCTTTTTTAGAAAATCAGCCTGACGTTCCCACTTCTCGGAATCTGAAGCATTTGAACGATGTATCGTTTCAAGAATTTCGTTTTGATATAAAAGTATACGTAGTTTAAAGCTTCGTTTATGCCTAAAGTAAAGGGTATTATTTTCTGGTGAGAAGATGTTATTTATAAATCCTTTCTTCTTAGCTTGGTATTGATTTTCGATAACGCATAGTAGTTCGAAAAGTAACAGCATGGGTGTTTGTTCTGGTCTAAAGCGATGGCCCCAAATATGCTCGACATAAGGGATATTCTTGAGCCCGTACTTTTCTTGTACATTAACTATACTGGAGTTCATATCATCCATTTTTAACCTCTAATATGACCGGCTTAAACTCACCACTTTGAATTGAATACGTTTCAGTTCTCCTGTTCTTCCTAATCAAATTTGATAATTTAGAACGAAGAATCAGGAGTTTTTTATATAATCGGGGGTCTGAAGTATTTGGTGGTGCACCTCGAGATACCCGCGACAGATATTCAAACAATTCGACTGTCATTGATAGCCTAACTTCTTTATCTCGATCTATCTCCAGTGTGAGGACAGGCTCAATTCGCGCTCCAGGCAGTGACATATCACTTTTAATAGACTCAATAAATATATCTCGCTCTCGAATATCTTCTCCATGGAAAATAGAAATTGGTGCTATTGACCCCTGTCCTTTTTCAGGTATAAACAAGCGGTCTCGCCCAGAATCTTCGGAAACGTATCTACCGTGAAAAACACGATTCAACGATAAAATAATCATTGCAATAGTATTTATATCTGCTGCTCGATTAGAGCTCCTCAAAGGGTCATATACATTCTCTATATAAGAACCAAAATAAGAGAAGCGCTGCAACTGGTAGGCATTCTTGTCATTTTTCTGATAGCAGTACAGTTGCATTCTGGACCGACGCATGAGCGCGTCCCATAGGTCGTTGGTAGCGTCTGCCCCGTCAACACGACCTGCTACTAAAAGATTACTATTTATGTCTAAAGGAATCTCAAAGCCTCTTTTTTCCTGGTGCCTCAACAAAGTATCCCAATAGTTCGTAGATAACTCACCAAAGCCTAACTTGTTTAATTCTGAAAATGGCCTATTGTACAGCATTTTGTGCGAACCTAAGTTCAACCCCCAGAACCCCACCTCGATACTTGATTCAGAATTGAACACTCTAGGATGTTCAACTTTTGACATGGCCTTGCAGTTTAACGTACTGGCACCTACCTCTATATCATCTGAAACCCGTAATGCTCTAGATTTTGGGGTTGAAGCAAGTAGTGTATTGGTTGCAAGATTTAACAGCTCACGAATCGTAAAGTGCTCATTGTTTAACTGAAGAAGGAGAATAATATTGCTAAGGTTCTCTCTTATGTGAGGCTCTGTACTAAGCAAATTATATTTGTTGAAAATGGCACAGGTTTTATTTTCTTTACCATTACAGCCTTCACACTGATTCCATCCAGGGTGACTTAATATGCTATCGAATATCAACTCCATGTTCTCTTTAGCATTTAATTTGGACAGATTGATCAGGTTGACCATTTCCTGTCCGTCACACTTACTAAATCCTAAATTGATCTTGTCCTCTATGATTTCCTTCAAAAGCCTTGCTGTAGTTCGTTCCACTTCGTCATTAGAGGCTTGAATGAAACTCTCCAGTTCTTCAACTAAAATCCCGTCATTGACTGCAACTAAAATAGGTTTGGGTACGAATTTAGAATCAAGAATCGAAATAAGCTCTCGGATGAGATCGCTTTTCTCCTCCTTTAGCTCAGAGAAGTCTTTAACTACTGTACGCTCGTCAGTGCTGAAGTAGCTAGTTTCATTCCAGATAGCCTCATCAAAATTCTCACCATCAAGAGCTTGTACAATATCCCTACATAGCTTGGTTTTACCGTCTCCAGCTGTTCCAGTTAATATAATTAGATTGTGGTTCTCTTTTGACTGAAATTTGGAAAGTATCTCTTGTTGCCATGGAAATTTAATATCTAAAGGTTCTCCAATGTTAAGTCTTTTAGCGACCTTCCTCACATACTCATCTTGTATTTGAGTTTTGCCCTTGCAGTACCCTTCAAGAAACTTCACCCAATGATTATTTTTCCATGTCATAACGGTTCCTAACCTATTTTTTGTCTAATTAATCGCACCAAAGGTGAATCTAATTGCACATTGTAGTTTGGAGCTTTAGTCGATAAAAGAACTTTGTCTACGAGACAATTAATCTGTATATTATCACAGTACATCAACACTGACGCTTAGAATGTTTTTAAGTTTATGTTTTGTTTCACATTTTTATGAATACACTGTACTAACAAGCACCTCGAATACTCTACTCTGAATCAAAACAAACATCTTTGAGTTTTGTTTTTTTATCTATTTTCACTCTAGATCTTCTTACGATTACGCGTAGAATCCATGTTTGGATAAAATCTCCAATTCAGCAGTAAGGTAAACACATTGAGCATTGAATCGAGCACCCTTAAGTTTTCGGGGCATCAAACTTTCCCTATCCGCTATGGTTGGATTTACAAGATAATTCAAGAGGTTATTGAAGGAAAATCTTTGTCGAGTAAAGACAACATCGAAGATCAAATGATCTCTATGGGTATGGGTAAGAACATGGTCCTTTCTGTTAGGCACTGGATTCGTGCACTTAATCTCGTTGTCTGCACAGACAGAAAAACGCAAACCTACGAATTAACGCCCCTTGCAAAGAAACTATTTGTCGGCAGAGATGCTTTCGACGAGTATCTCGAAAAGAAGGGGACCGTTTGGTTACTGCATTGGCTCATGCAATCAATGAATGCGAATAACTCTGACATCAATACTGCCCGTTGGTTCTTTAATTATTTTAATGGTGTGAGAATTGATAAGCTTCAGCTCGCTAAAGATATTCAAATATCTCTTGAAAATCATGAGAAAGAACTCACTGAAGCAACCCTGAAAAAAGACATTGATTGTCTATTTCAAATGTACGCTGTTAAAGCTACGGCGGTAGGGAAGGTCAATGAAGACAGTTTTACATCTCCTTTCACAGAACTGGGTCTGATATCACAAGAGTCTGCAAAAGATTATCGCGCTGAGCTGTCATCGCAAAAATCTCTGCCTACCGAAATATTTGGCTACGCCCTGATCGATTATCTGATGAGAAAGCAGCTCGATAGCGACGGGAATATTATCAATAATAACAATACATTATCTTTCGATTCCCTATTAAACGACATCGGCTCACCTGGTCGTATTTTCCGTCTAACGACAAGCGGGCTCAGCGAAAAACTGGATGAGCTTGAGATCCTAAGTAAAGGCAAGATTGCATGGACAGACACTCAAGGCCTACGACAAGTTCAACATAGCTTTGATGACTTGCAGCAAGTCGACCCGGCAATGTTCCTAGAAAACTACTATCACGGGGAATAAGACGTGACGCTGAACAAACAATACTCTATTGCAACTAGACAACAACGTTCTACTCGTATTGATAGCGATCTTAGCCCTGAATTCTTTCAAGGTTTGGTTTATCACGGGACCGCGCAATCGGCTTTGGAAACACTCTTTAGACAATATTCACAGACCGGTCAGAGCGCTTACACCCTCACCGGCCCATATGGTTCAGGTAAATCAACGATCGCGCTGCTTCTTACGGGGCTTTTGCATGAAAGCCCTGAAATGCGTAATGTGGCACTTGAAGTTATCAATAAAGACTCTAAGACGCTGCTTGACCAAAGCATTCATTACAGCAAAGGTTGGCTTCAAATCCGATCGGTCGGCGGTGTAAACAGTCCGGTCAACACATTTTGGGATGCCACTCTCGATGCTCTCCAAGAGCACTCAAAAACGAAGTGTCTGTATAAGAAATACCGCAAGATCAACATCGAAAATGAGTCCCACCTCATTGAAACTTGGGAAGCGCTTTTTATAGAAGCCAATACCTTAGTCGATGGCGTTCTACTGCTTGCTGATGAAATGGGTAAAAGCCTAGAGTTCATCAATAAAAACCGCGGAGAGCTGCATCTTTTCCAAGACCTAGCGGAAGTGCTAAGTCGTATTGATACGCCCGTTATTTTCGTTGGCCTCCTGCATCAAGCTTTCAGTGAGTACGCTAAAGATCGTGGCACCAAGCTACAAGAAGAATGGAGTAAGATCCAAGGTCGTTATAATGACATTCTTTATAATGTGTCTACAGACGAAACCGTTGCTCTGATCGGTAAATCAATTACTCATGCCCAGTCAATCGACAACTCTGGTGACCGCATTGTTAAGCAGGTTCTTGATGCATTCGGAAAAGACAGTGCATTGAGAAAAAAACAGCTAAAGCAAAGGCTGGAACAATGTGTACCGCTGCATCCTTTAACGGCTCTGATGCTTGGCCCAATTTCTAAGCGTCGATTTAGTCAAAATGAGCGTAGCACCTTCAGTTTTTTGAACTCTCATGAACAAAATAGCTTCCAAATGTTCCTGAAAGACAACGCGAATCGTGATGCTCGCTATAACCTCAAACATCTTTGGGATTACCTCGAGATTAACCTTGAGCATGCAATTCTTGGCTCCCCTGACGGGCACGGCTGGGCGGCAGCAACAGAATCCATTCGTCTAGCGAACAAAAAACAGGTTCCAGAAAAAGCTATCGAAGTACTTAAGTCGATTGCGCTGCTCACACTATTTGGTAAACCGGCAAACTTGTCAGCAACTAATGAGATGTTGCTCGCCGCTACCGATGGTTGTGATGAAGAGGAGCTCGCGGAGTATCTGCAAAGTCTTAAAGGCGCATCCTGCATTATCTATCGCAAGCATCTATCTTCATGGGTGGTGTTTGAAGGTTCTGATCTTGATATACCAAGCTTGGTTGAAGAGAAAATTGAGCAGCAAGGTTCAAGTAACGAAGCGATCAATCATATCGTTTTCTCAAAACAGGTCATCGCGAAGGGCTATTACCACAAAGTGGGCACATTGCGCTGGGCGGAACAATCGATCTCGCATCACTTAGATCACGAACTTGCCGACAAACTTATTTCCCAGCGTAAAGGGGAATTTGCAAACATGCTGCTGCTGTTGAACCATAATGATGAAGCAAAGCTTCAACAAGTATCGAAACAGCACCCCACTTTGATTCTGGCAAGTGCCAAAAACTCTGATGAAATCATTGCTCTGGCAAAAGAGCTGTACGCTTTAGAACTGATTAAATCCGATAAAGAAATCGGCGCAACGCTTACACACGACAATGTTGCACAAAAGGAGTACAACGGTCGCTTAATCAATGCTGAAATTGCCCTTGATAACGCCATCAACGAAGCGTTTACCAATGCTGACTGGTATTGTTTCGGTAAGCTAAGTGGCAATAGAACATTGAGTACTATTGTGAGTGATACCGCTGACAAAGTATTTAGTGCAACGCCTGTAATTATGAATGAGCTAGTAAACCGCAACAAACTCTCTGGTACCGCGGTTTCTGCACTTAAGAAATTACTTGAAGTCATGCTCGATGAAGAGGATGAAGAAAATCTTGGTATTACTGGTCATCCACCTGAGATGTCGATGTATATCAGTTGTCTGAAAAATACGGCAATTCATACTCCTGAGGCAGAAAACGGCCAACATTGGCACCATGATTCGAACATTGATCCAAAACTCAAGGCACTCTTTGATGCTGCACACAGTCATCTCGTCGACAATGCAGGTCGCAATGTTCGATTGTCAGAAATATGCGAGCTTTGGAGTAAAGCGCCTTTTGGTGTGACACAAGGCGTGACGCCAATATTTTTGCTCGCACTACTCAAATCTCTCGGCAACAAAGTTGCCTTCTATGAAAAGGATATGAGTAACGAGTACGCGTTCATAGCTGAGCCGGACGTCGACTATGTGCACAAACTCATTAAGTCACCTCAGGACTTAGCCGTGAAGTACATCATTCTCGAAAAATCAGAGAAAGAATGGTTACAATTCTTGGCATCATTTACGGCGGCGGAAACGAACCGCGATGTGGCAAACAATATTCTTTCGGTTGCTAGCCCACTGGTAACAACGATGCACAACTTACCTAATTGGGTTAAAAACGCGCACGATTTTTACGCTGACACGGCTGAAAACAAGAAGCTAATTTCCGTGAGAGACCTCTTCTTGCAAGCTAATGATCCGCATGCACTGCTCATTGTTGATCTGCCGAAATACTTAGACTCAGAAAATAGTCTCTCATTTAGTGAAAAGATCGATATCCTTGAGTCTCACTTTAAAGTGCTTCGCAGCAAACATGAGCTGATGCTCAAAGATATCAAGCAAAAGGTTAAAACGTTATTCCCTGAAAGCGGTGAAGAGCTCAAGGCGATGTGCCAACTGGTTGAACAAAAGGCGGGTGACATTCGGTTAAAAGCTTTTGCAAGAGAACTGGGCAAGAGTGAAGATGGCCTTCTTGAGTGGCTAGAGAGCATGATTCAGATCGTAATTGGCCGCGGTAAGCAGAGCTGGAATGAAGGTTTGTTGCTATCAGCCTCAACAAAGATCAGTGAATTCGCTCAAGACTTTTTAAGTGTCGTCAAATCATCAGACACCACCCAAAATAAGCAGGTTTCACAAATCAAAACCAAGTTGGTTTCTTTGGTTCTCGAAGACAATGATGGTCAGCTAAAATCATATAAGAAAGAAGTACGTATCGCAGACCAAGCAAGTACAGAGAACCAAATTAAAAACGTAGAGCGCACACTTAAAGAATTAGAAATGGACGAGTTCGAGCGTATCCACGTATTGCAAACATTATTGAGGCAAGCACTGGAAGCTCAAGGTTAAATGAATAGGTATTAATCATGAGTCAAGAACGCAAAGTTAAACATGTACTCGGCTTATCTGGCGGTAAAGACAGCGCAGCCCTAGCCGTTTACATGGCGAGAAACTACCCAGAAATCGATATCGACTACTTCTTTACAGATACTGGGAAAGAGCTACCTGAAGTTTATGATTACCTGGAACAACTAGAGATTGTTCTGGGTAAGCCTATTCTTCATATCAATGACAAGAAAGGTTTCGATTACTGGCTCGAACAACACAACAACTTCCTACCAGCAGGTCAGCAACGTTGGTGTACGATTCGTATGAAATTAGAGCCATTTGAAAAGTGGATCAAACCCTACTTGGATAAAGGATATGAGGTTGTTTCCTACGTGGGGATTCGTGCAGATGAGCCTTGGCGTGATGGCTACCGACCAAATGAAAGTCAAAAGTACCTGAAAATAAAGATGCCATTCGCTGACGATGGTATTAAGAAACAAGGTGTTCTAGATATTCTTGATAGCGCAGGCCTTGGCCTGCCTAAATACTACGAATGGCGCTCTCGTTCAGGGTGCACCTTCTGTTTCTTCCAGCGCAAGATTGAATGGGTTCGTTTAATGGAGCGTCATCCTGAAGCCTTCGCTGAAGCGAAGTCTTATGAAAAACGCGCAGAGACCAGTGCAAATGGCGAAACCTTCTTCTGGATGGGCCCAAATGAGCCTCTAGAGTCACTGGAAAACCCCGACCGTATAGCTCAGATTAAAGCAAACCACGAAAAGGTTCAGAAACGTTTCGAGAAAAAGAAAGCTCGTGAGCGTAAGCGTCGTTTGGGTATGCATGCTATGGTTGATGAAAGTATGTTAATCGACACCTTAGACATGGATGCGATGTACGACCTAGATGAAGGTGGTGGTGCGTGTGTAACTTGTTACAAGTAGCATAATCCCTTAAAGTGGAAAAATAGCTCGGGGAAAGTAAGATGAATAATATAAACAACACATACAGACAAATATCGCAGTTTGTAAAGTCACCTATATTTTCCTCGATTCCCGAAAACTTAGACAAGAAAGTATTGTTTCTTGACTACCTTTTTCTTCTAATTGAGTTAGAGAAAAAAGGAACTTTATCTATTCAGAGTACAACGATAATTGAGCAAACAGTTGAACTTATAACAATCGTTGATAACCTTGCCACTTCAAGTCTATCTGAGCGTTGTTTTACCTTGGAAACTTCAATTCTACTTCGAGATATCTTACTAAACCTACACGAAAGCATTCACACCGAAACGCCGCAAAATAACGACTTGAAAATGTACACTGTAATCGATGGTTTAACCTATATCTATGGCGATGATGCGCCTCAACGTCCCCTGTGCTCAAAGTGTTTACCGCTTGGGAATGAAGTTGATCTCTTACCTAGTAATGAGGATAACTATCATGATGCATATTATTATTGTCCTGAGTGTGGAAACGATGAAAATCGCATCATTTCCAATATCAGACAACTTAGCATCCTCGGGTAGCAATCAACTAGAAACCGTCATAACACTGAAGTTGAACTCGCACTTAGTGAGTCATACTGAACAAAATATATCGCATTGCTACTGATTAATCTAAATCCCGACATCAAGCAATTATTGGTATTAATAGCACACAGACAAAAGCAATACCAACACAGACAACTTAACGCACAGAATATTTATCCTACTAGTAATAAACTATTATGGCGTTAGTAACTGAAAAATAAGGAAATATAACTCTTTCTTCAGTTAAATGGAAATGCACCTAAGGATATCCTTAGGGGAAATCGATTACAGACACACCTCAGAAACCAATACCCCTTTAACGGGAAAAGGGATACTGGCTAATCACCAATACCCCTAACGGTTAAGCCATTAATTGTGTATATATTAAATCTTAGCCAAGAGCCGCTCATAAGCTCCATTGATTTTAGACATCATCACATTACACCCACCTTTATCTGGATGGTACACTTGAGTCAGCCGTTGATATTTTTTCTTTAGTTCCTGTCGTGACGGTGATGAAGAAAAACCCAGCCACTGATAGTCGGTATAACTTGACTCCGTTCTACCCCGACTTTCAAGCTGCTTTTCTAAATCCAATATACGCTCATCTCTTCTTTTTATTACAGCTTTACCGCCTAATACTTCCATTTCCAATGTATCTATTGTTTTTTTTAATTCTGCAACTCTTGAGTTCGCTTTGCGTATAGTCAAATTAGCTTCATCGAGTGGTGAGAGCTTAATAGATTCATTATAGGCTTCCAATGCAGCATCCTTATTCGTAGCTTGCAACCTTTCTACTTCTGCAAAACCTATGCTTAAAAGCTCCTGTATAAGCTCGTCCGCTAACAGCGAATTTTCTAGATTCACAGCTTTGATGGAGTCTCCCTTTTTAAGTATTAAAAAAGGGAGTTGAAGAAGCAGCTCTTCTTGCTCTTCAGAACTGTTTTTAGTACAAAACCAAAATGCTATATAAGCTGAAGCAATTGACACTGCTAAAATATAAAACCAAAACTCGTCAGTAGGCATTTTGTAATACATCATTATTGCACTCCAAAAGTGTAAAGCAAGAGCACCTCTACACCAATAATTAAAGCGAGAATTTTACAACAGTAACAAGACGCAAGAGGAATGACTTTTTGTGATTTCAGATATGCTCTCCAAACATGATCATCAGGTTACTTCGGAAAATCAGTTAATGCCTCCAACTTACGCAATTCGGTTTGGCTTTTGGTGCTGAGATCGGTATAGATTGCTTTGATGTCTTCAAGAGTAGTTACGGGCAGTTCAAGAATGCACAACGCAATCTCAGAAGCCATTCTGACAGCTTGTAAGCAATCTCTGGTCTATAGACTAAGCGTTGGTTGGTGGTGCTTGCCATTGGCCCTAATACTCCAGCGAAAGGCATAGACACCTGTTCTGCTGGTTATTAAATACAAGGCTTTGCGACTTGGTATACGTGAATGAGATAGCATTGTGTTAGCTCCAGTGTGGGCTATAGCTATTCCAGTAAACCTTAGATATGAAAAAAGGCCTGATAAATCAGACCTTTTAGAATGTGGCGGTGAGTGAGAGATTCGAACTCTCGATACGTTGCCGTATACACACTTTCCAGGCGTGCTCCTTCAGCCACTCGGACAACTCACCGTATTGTAGGTTGGTTTCGTTAACCAACGAGGCGCTAATTTAATGATTCTATTGGGTTAGGTCAACCCTAACTCTGAAAAAAAGCACCTTAGAAAGACTGTTTGCTCACTAACTGACTAATTCGGGTAGGAATCCGCCGTTTAAGCTTGCTGATAATAGCCCGGAACGCGAAACCATTTGCGGCACATATCTAGGAAGTAGCCATAAAGTACACCCATACCGCAAGACACTACAGCGTTCGAAGTAACTGCGGTAATGATCTGATCGGTCGATGCGCCAACGGTAAATAGAATTGCCGCGTAAACTGGCGATTGGAACAACACGTAGGCGACTAAGTCGGACACGTTTTTCATGAAGCCAGAGCCCGAAACGCGCTTACCTTGCCTAAGCATGAAATCACGGAATACACCGTAAGGCCAAGCGATCGCGATGTTAACAGGAATAGAGAGCGTGCGCGAAGCAAGGGATTGTTCAAACGTCATTCCAGAAATGAAGATCTCTATGATCATTCCAGAAACAAAACAAAATACGACCATTGCGAATGTATCCGCGGCAGCATGACGAATACAAAAAGGAGCTCGTGCTCTCATTTACCCTTACCTTTAGAATAATAAACTCAATAAAAACCTTACAGGCAGAAAAATGAGCTGGGCAACATTCAGTTAACCAGCTCATATGACTATTAAATCATTATTTTTAAAGAATTAGGTTCTATATTTTTACTTAAGAGGTAAATAAATAACCAAAACAAAGACTAACCGAGGTATTAATCACTACATCAGCCCAAAACTAGGAAGAATAATGACTAAGAAGCAACAAAAGTGAAAGTTAATTACAATGCTCTGCAAGCATTACCGTTATCACGTCTACATCGCTCGAGCTCGGGTCTTCTTTCAGCTCTAGGCTTCTCCTTACGCTTGCCAAGCGGTTTTTGAGCTCTACTTCAGCGTACCTTTCAATCACAGAAGAGACTGAATCGAGCATTTCTAGCGCCCTTGCATGTTGCTTGTTTTCAATTTCAATACATAAGCTCACTAACATTTCTTCAGACAAACGTTGCTGAGAATCGTCCATGTTTTCAGGGTGATATTGGTAGAGCTTATTGGCATAACGATAGAGCGCATCATCAAGTTCGCTTTCATCGATCGGCTTGGCGACTATGTAGTCTGCCCCAGCCCCCAACATGCGTTCACGCGTTTCTTTAAATACGTCGGCAGTACAACCAAAGATAAGCACCGACGATTTTTCTCCACTCATGGCACGTATGCCTGATATCGATTCGACGCCGTCCATTACTGGCATATGGTTATCCATCAGTACTAAGTCGTAATGGTTGGCCGCCATCATCTGTAAGGCAATTTCCCCATTTTCGGCACATTCACAAGTGAAGTTTTTGTTCTTCATGAAAGTTTCAATGATGATGGTGTTCGTACGATTATCTTCAACAATAAGGACCCTAAGCCCTTGGTAGTTGAGCTTACGATGTACTGGCACTTCAACAGAACCCGGCGTGCCCTCATCGATGTGTAGTTTCACTTCAAAACTAGTGCCAATGCCAACTTCACTGTTCACGATAATATCGCCACCATTGAGCTCAACAATTTGCTGAACAATAGCAAGCCCCAGCCCAGTGCCCCCAAAACGGCGAGTGGTGGAAGATTCAGCCTGTTCAAAAGGCCTGAAGATCCGTTCTTGAGCATCCTTAGAGATACCAATACCTGTGTCTCGCACCCGTATGTCTAAGTACAACTGATCCTCTTCGTAGTGCTCTTTTAAGTACACTTCAACAAAGCCACGAGAAGTAAACTTGACTGCATTATTGAGTAAGTTAAACAAGATTTGCCTTAAGCGTGCTTTGTCAGAATGGTACCAACGGTCATGCGGGATCTCTGAATAGACTTTGAACTGCAACCCTTTCTCGGTACACAATGTATGGTACACACTGTTAATGCTGCCGATGATCGACTCTAGTGGGAAGGCGGTTTTATCTAGCTCCAAATGCCCTTGCTCAATTTTCGAGAAATCAAGGATCTCGTTAAGTAGCGTCATCATATGATCGCCCGAATCATACAGACTGTTTAGGTGCTTTCTTTGCTCTGCGTTGAGGTCGCTCTTAAGTAATATCTGCGCTGTACCTAACACGCCGTTCATTGGCGTTCGGATCTCGTGTGAGAGCGTGGCCAGAAATGCACTTTTTGCTTTGGTGGAGGCTTGCGCTTTGACTTTTTCTGCTTCAAGGAAAATGGTTTTTTGATTGAAGGTATCGATGAGGTGGCGGATTTCATCGTGACTGTTGTAGGTCAGCTCAATAATGCCGCCTTCTTTTGAGTCGTCGACTTTTTTCGCAATTAGGATAATGGGTTTAATCAAGTATTGATTGAGTAGGTAATACCCGACCATCACACACAGTAGAAGAATGGGGATGATGCCAAACTCCACTTTCGATACTAGGTCATAAACTTCTTCGTTTACGGTCAGTTTCGAGTTAACAACGTCCACCGTCCATTTAAAGCCGCCAAACTCATTTTTGCTGATGTAAATATCGTCGGTTTTTTTGAAGTTGTGTTCAGTAATGACTTCACCAAATCCGTCGCGAAGTATCACGCCCAAATCATATTCTTCGGCGTGCTGGCGAACAAATCGAACCAAATTGGAAAGTGCCAAGTCTACCGTTGCAACCCCAGCGAACTGCCCTTGAACATAATATGGCATGGTTGCAGTGATCATTTGAACATGAGTATATGAGTCGATATACACTTCAGACCAAAATACGCTACCTTCCGGCTTATCTACCGCAACCGCATACCAAGCTTCGTTGTTGTAACCGCCAGCTGCTGGGTTGTTCCAAGATTGAATTTTGTCGACTTTTCCGTCTGATGCTCGGTTATAAAACAGCCCCGTGTATGCGACTTCAGGATCCACGCTATAAGGTTCAGGCCAGATACCACCACTTGCGGCAATGCCATCTAATGAACTAAATATGGCTCTGAGTACTTTATCCTGTTCCGCCTGAGACTGCCCTGCTTGACCAAGGCTAGCAATACTTTGTAGTAAGCCTAGCGAGCTATTCAATGGCTCTTCGATTTCGGCAGATAGCAACTGGGTCCGTAAATCTAGGTTTTGCTCGAGCTTAGCACGCGCAGGCGGCTCTACCACGTAATAGCTTACGGTGCCTATCGTCGCGATAAAGAAACACAAATACACTCCTAGGGCGAGTATGCTTTTGCGTTTTAATGAGGAGCGTATTTCCATATAACCACTTGAAATTTTTCCGTTTGTTAAAAATTATAGTGAATAATCTACTACATCAAGTCTTTTTCGTACGTGTCCGCCTTGTTACTATAGTGCCAAATTCAATAATCACCGATGGATTCCACTTTGACATTACAAGAAATCTTAGCGCTGCCAGAGTTAGAAGGTAAGCTACTTAACCAAGCGAGAACTCAAGGTTTTGTAACCGCGATGGCTGCTGCTCCTAACGTTTTAACCCCACACGAATGGCTACCTTACCTATGGGGCGGTGAAGAAGTGGCACCGTTTTCCGATGGCGAACAGCTTGAATGCTACATCGAACATATTATTGAAATGTGGAACGCGTACCGCCCAGCACTTTTTGATGGCTCTTGGGTGTGGCCAGAAGGTTGCGAACTCGATGAAGAAGAAATCGTGACGGAAAGTGCCCGTGATTTCTGTGAAGGTGTACTTCAGGGCTGGCAGTTAGCACGTGACGACTGGGAAACCATCATGCCAGAAGAGAGTGAAGATAACGCGCTATTAGGTGGCGTGCTACTTTCTCTGAGTATGCTTTACGATCCAGAGACATCCATTGCAGCATTGCAAGAGCAAGGGGTTGAAGGCCTCGATCAGTTCGAAGAGATCTTCAATGCAATCCCTGTGATGCTATGCGGCTTAACTCAACGTGGTTCTACGTTGGTCGAGCAACAATAACGCGTCAAGATATAAATAAAAAGCCCTCACTACTGAGGGCTTTTTAGTTTGCTCCAATCGAACGCTTCTATACGCTCGTCCGCAATGTAGAATAGCTTCGCCCCTGCTGGTACAGCTTGGCTGAGATCGGGGTTCAGTTCTATTCCTTTACCAAGGTCAATAGCAATAAGCGTTGCATCATGGGCTGATTTCATGAACATGAACACCGACTCAATCCGTGTCGCGTTGGCATCTTGCGGGTACACTGTTGAATATTGAGTCATGCCTCTGGTCGAGGCTAAAAGCTCTTGGTGAAGCACGCTAGAACCAGGATCAACAGCCGCTTTTGCCAGCATTTCAGCTCCTACAGCCGGAATACATTCCGCGTTAGGACAATGTTGGCTCAACAATGAACTCAACGCTTCATCTTTGAAATACGCCAACAAATGCGCGTTAGGGTTACGGTTGGAAGAATAAAGCGCTGCAGAAAGCGTTACATCGTCTTCTAAGTTGTCGACAATAATGCAACTAGCCTTCTCAATATTGACCTTGTCCATCTCCTGCCCGTCGGTGTAGCTATTTACGCGCACAAAGCCTATCTCGCCCGGCAATGGGTTCTCAATATCAGAGCGGCTGCACAGTGTAATTGGTCGTTTCCCCGCTTCCTCATGTTGCAACATCCGTATCAAGTGCATGGTACGTTGTCCGTTCCAGCCCAATAGCAATATGTGGTTCTCCACGCGCATTCTCCGTTTTCCTAAAATTCCTGCACGCCAGTATTCAATCACTCCGCCAGCTATGCGTCCGAGTACTGCGGCAAACAAGCTTAATCCACCTGGGATAACAAACAGTGTTACTGCCCACTTTCCAGCATCGGAGACTGGTGAATAGTCACCGTATCCAACTGTTGAAGCTGTCACCATCAAGTAATAGAAGAACAATGATACGTTGTCGGTAAGCTCATGTTCCCCCGCACCTTTCAGCAGGCCCCATGAGATAAAAATGTAGACCAGTGTGAGCAATACAAGATTTCGGTTGTTGATCTTGAATAAGCTTGTTCGCATCCATTTCTTAAGATAAAGCCACAGAGTCATCGTTTACCTAATTCCATTTACTTCTAGAACTCTTTCTATACATAGATATATCAGATAATTAGAACCTCGTCATGACTCACTCCTCATGTAATGCGACTTTTCTGCGCGCGGGTAGGATTTAGTAGGGGAACTCATTACATTCAAAAAAGCCCCCACATACAAAAAAGCCTCACATCCGTGAGGCTTTATCGCGCGTAGTTAGATTAGTTCACTTTAGTCCAAGCCATTTCCCAGTGGGAACCAGTGCCCGGCTCATACTGAGTAGCCGTTGGAGACCACTGTTTACAATAGCCAGACTCTGGGAAAGGCTTACATTGGTATACTCGTCCATCGCTAGCCAGAACCTTAGTACCATCAGTGTAGCTCTCTAAACCTTGTGGGAATACAAAGTCATAATCATCCGATGGCGGAGGCGTTACGTCTTCGTCAACTAAGTGGAAATCTTGCGTTTGCTGATCAACAAGGTTGCCACCCGCATCTTTCACACGGCTAACTAACATATGATGGCCCGGCTCAGATTTGCTTAGTTCCAGAACAACACCTTCACTTGCACCGTCTTTAATGTCGCCAGTCCAGCTTGCTAGTGGCTCTTGATGGTGGTTGTAAACTGTCAGTTCAGCGTTAATATCACCTTCAGCCGTTAAGGTAAGATCCAGAGCAGTTGGCTCGCTAGAGATAACATACTCTTCAGCTAAGCCTTCGACCGTAAGATCGTAATCCGGCTCAGGATTTAAGATGTCATATCCAATTTCGACACTCTCTAATCCACTGCCTGATTGTAGGTAGACAGGGTTAGTACCAAATACAGGAGTAAAGCTACCCTCTGAGTACTGGCCTGCCTGCAGCTTAGTTTGCTCTTGGTTGATCTTAGTCGCTAATGCGTAAGACCAGTTTTTCGCTTTACCCAATGTTTCATTGGTGATCTCTAGCTCTGTACGGTAGCTGTCATTTTCGCCCACTTTGTCAAATACACGAGTGTATACAGTGTCACCGACGCTAAGGTCCATCGTCGGGTTGATCTGGCCACCTTGGCTCCAATCAGGAATTTCCGGATCATCACCATCGAATCTTACGTCAATGACGTTGTAAAACGCGGCAGCAGTATCACCCACATCCCATACCGCAAGAATCACTTGATAACCTTCGCGCTCTGGTACATTACATTGATGGCTAACCTGCATTGGTGGCTGAGTCATATTTCCATCAACAACACAAAATGGTGTTAGGTCAAACGAATCACGTGAAAGCGCAGCGTTTGGATTCCAATCTGCTTTAGTGATGTAGTATTTCCAATCGCGGGTAACGTGGTTTGCCGTGAACGTCCACTCAAAAGTCTGCATTCCAGACTGAATAGGACGCTTAACCCAACGGTCTGCTGTTTGTTCATCAAGTGCTACCGCTAAGCTCGTTTCTGCACTGGCGATTTTCCCATCTCGAGGGCCGGCTTCAGGGAAGCCTTCAGGCCCTTCAACACTCTGCGGTTCATACTGGATCGCACCACATTCAGTGTTTTGTTCTTTAGTGTCTGGCGCTGGAAACTTACATAGCGCAGCACGGCCAGCAGCCACCCCGCCATTCACCTCTGATACGTAACCGTGGGCAAACACACCTGAACTTAAGCTCGCAAGAGCCAAAGCTAATATTGATTTATTTGGTAATAATTTCATCACATGTCCTCTTAATTGGCTGACAAATTAATGCCCCACCTCGGCGCATGCTGATCACTTAGATACAGCTCATCTTCTCCATGTATAAAAACATAAGAGTCGATAAATCTAAGTGGCAACCCCGCTATCATAGGCATTGGTAACCCAGTGCCGACAGACCGGAAGCTTTGCGTCCCACCCTTTCGAATGGTTTGCCGAAATGTGATTGAGCGAACGGAATTTAGCGCAATAACATGCGTATGGAAAAGACATCAATTCACTGATGGAATCATTATCCCAAATTGATATTTAAGCGATAAATTGTATCGCCAAATTAGCATAAATAAGCTATGTAACTATATGTTTTAATTAGTAATAATCACCAATTAAATTCATAGATTAAATACAACAAGAGATAGGGATATCAGCGGTGAATCTAATGAGTATTAGTCCAGCTTAGAAGTAGCGCTCACTAGACGTAAAAAAGCCAGTCATAAGACTGGCTTTCGTTATTTGAACTTGATCAGAAGTGTTAAGCGTTACCTTTCACCTGCAAGTTTAACTGCTCTGCAAAATCAAGCATGCGGTTAAGCGGAATAAGGGATTTAACACGTAGCTCATCATCGACGAAAATTTCGTGCTCTTCACCACCATCACGTAGCGCTTGCTCAATCGCTTTCAAGCCATTCATTGCCATCCAAGGGCAGTGAGCACAACTACGACATGTTGCACCCGCTCCGGCTGTTGGCGCTTCAATGAGCTCTTTCTCTGGCACCAATTGCTGCATCTTAAAGAAGATACCTTTGTCAGTTGCCACAATCATTTTCTGTTGCGGTAACTCTTTCGCTGCTTTAATAAGCTGGCTCGTAGAGCCAACCGCATCAGCCAAAGCAACGACACTTTCTGGTGATTCTGGGTGAACCAAAATTGCTGCTTCTGGGTATAAGCCTTTCATCTTACGCAATGCGTCAGCAGAGAACTCATCATGAACCACACACTCACCTTGCCAAAGAAGCATATCTGCGCCAGTTTGGTTAGCTATGTAAGAACCTAGGTGACGGTCTGGCCCCCAGATGATTGGTTTATCTTCGGCGTCTAAGTGCTCTACGATTTCTAGTGCGATACTGGAGGTTACCACCCAATCTGCGCGCGCTTTTACCGCAGCAGATGTATTGGCGTAAACAACGACAGTATGGTCGGGGTGAGCATCGCAGAACTCAGTGAACTTGTCTGCAGGACAACCTAAGTCTAGAGAACACTCAGCTTCCAGCGTAGGCATCAAAATGCGTTTTTCTGGCGTTAGAATCTTAGCGGATTCACCCATAAAGCGAACGCCCGCAATCACCAATGTGCTCGCCGAGTGGCGGTTACCGAACTTAGCCATCTCAAGTGAATCACCAACAAAGCCGCCGGTTTCTTCTGCGAGAGCCTGAATTTCAGGATCGGTGTAGTAGTGTGCGATCAAAACCGCGTCTTTTTCTTCCAACAGAACCTTAATCTTCGCGATATACGCTTGTTTTTGTTCGTCTGTCAGCGGGACTGGTTTTGGTGGGAAAGGGTAAACTGTATCAATTGTATCTAGTATGTGGCTCATTGCTCTTGCTCTACGCAACTTCCAGTAATCCGAGTATTGTAACCCCTCTTAGCTAATAAGATCAAAGTAGATTCAGGTTAGCTTGGGAAAAGGAAAGTTCACGCTGCTACCTATAGCGTATAACAGAAAGACATTTAGCTAATAACGAAGCAAAAGAGGCGGCATTACCAATTTGGTAAAGCCGCCTCTTTAAGTTGAAATAGCCGAGTTACTTGCTCAGCCTTTGCTTAGCAACATTGGCAGAAGCACTACCTGGATACTCTTCGATCGCTTGCTGGTAGTATTTCTTAGAAGCTTCAGCATTGTTGTTTCGCTCTGCGATGTCGCCAAGCTTAACTAGAGAATCCGCTCGTTTGTTTGAGTCTTTGTAAGTAATAACCGCTGCAAAACTCTTCACCGCTTCTTTATCTTGCTTCTTAGCAAAATAAAGTTGCCCTAACCAATAGTGAGCATTAGGCGCGAAGCTTGAGTCTGGGTAATCTTTTTGAAACTGCTCTAATGCGACGATCGCACCTGAGTAGTCTTTCTGTTTTAGAATCATATCAACAGCATTCTGATAAGCCGTTTGCTCATCAATATTGCTACTGAACGTCCCTTTCGGCTCATCTGTTTTGGAGTCGACTGGTACTACTTTCGCCGCGTTTTTCATTTCGCCACGAATTTTATCGAGTTCGATAAATAGCTCGCGTTGACGTTGCAACATTTGCTGCATGTCGTAGCTATTTTTTTCTAATTGACCGCGTAGTTCGCTGATCTCAAGAGACATATCATCGATCTGTTGTTGCATTTGCAACTGAACTTGATTGCGATTGGCAAGCAAGCGCTCCAGACGTTCGATGTCAGTTTCTGATGAAGAAGAACTTACAGGTTGGGATTTCTGCGCGGGTGCTTCACTGTTAAGGTCTGATACTGGAGCTGGTGCAGCGAACGCAGTGTTCGCTGCACTTGCCAGTAACGTAAGCGTAACAACGCGCTTAAAGTTACTGAACATGAGGCGTATCCTCGATTAGTATACTAGAACTGCGCGGCGGTTCTTAGCGTATACTTCTTCAGATTGGCCTAGTAGAAGAGGCTTCTCTTCACCGTAGCTAACGATAGAGATTTGGTCAGCTTGAACACCTAGAGCTTGTAGGTACTTAGCTACAGCTTGTGCACGACGCTCACCTAGAGCGATGTTGTACTCTGGAGTACCGCGCTCATCAGCGTGACCTTCGATAGTTACTTTCATGTCTACGTTTTTGCTTAGGTACGCAGCGTGCGCAGCTAGCATTTCTTCGTAGTCACCTGCAATAGTTGCATTATCGAACGCGAAGTAAATTGTTTGAGTTTCGCGAAGAGCTTGTTCTTTTAGCTCTTGCTCAGTAAGTTGGCTGTTCGCATCGATTGGTGAAACAACTGTAGTATCTACACCATTTTCTGAACCAGCTGTAGTTTGGTTAGTTTCAGCACCAGATGCATCTGTTGCTTCATCACTTGAACTACATGCTGTCACTGCTAGTACAGGTAGCGCGATTAGTAGCCCTTTAAGAACTTTATTAAGTTGCATTTTATTTTCCTTACTTATTGATACTTACTTGCTACAAAAACGGTGACCACGCAGGCGCTCTAACACGCCCGTTTGTTGCCGGTAATCTAGCTTTAAAACGTCCGTCTATCGACACCATCGAAAGTACGTTGGTTGTATTGTAGATAGAGCTGTAAATGACCATGCCGCCATTAGGAGCAATACTTGGAGACTCGTCAAGCAAAGTCTTAGTCAGAATTTGCACTGCCCCCGTTTCCAAATCTTGTTTTGCCAAATTAAAGCCTGAATTACTGCGATTCACCATTACGAGGAATCGACCATCAGGAGTTATTTGACCGCCTAAATTCTGGCTGCCTTGCCAAGTAAGACGGTTGGTCGCACCGTCTGCCAAATTTACTTGATATATCTGTGGTTTACCACCCCGATCCGAGGTAAAGATTAACGAATTACCTTCAGGATGCCAGAATGGTTCCGTATTATTTGATCTACCGCGTGTAATTTGCGTTAGTTTTCGTGTTTTCAGGTCCAAAGTGTAGACATGTAGGCTACCCGTTTTGGATAACACCAACGCTAGTTTACTGCCATCTGGAGAGAATCTTGGCGCACCATTGTGACGTGGGTATGACGTCACTTTCTCTCGCTTACCAGTGTAAATATCCATGATGAATATTTCAGCTTGGCCATTTTGGAAACTTACGTACGCTAATTTTTTAGCATCAGGAGACCATGCTGGAGACATGAGCGGCTGCTTTGAGCGCAGAACTAAGCGTTCGTTGTAACCGTCGTAATCCGCAACACGTAGTTGATACGGGTAGGCGTCTTTATCTTGTACAACAACGTAAGCGATACGCGTTAAAAAGGCGCCGCGCTCACCTGTTAGCTCTTCATAGACCAGATCAGAAATGCGATGAGCATATTCACGCAGACGCGGACCAGGAACAGTTGCGCGCTTGTTGAACAGAACATGATCTTTCGACAACACCAACTGGCCATCGTCACTCAGTGCTTTACTTTGGCCACTGGTCAATTGGCCTCTTACCACATCGATAAGTTGGTAATTGATAACGTAGTTGTCGCCCTCACCCTTGGTAATCGAACCTGTGAGCATTGCGTCGACACCGAGTGTCGACCAAGCATCGAAGTTCACATCAGCTTCTGAGTAAGGGGTTTGTGGCATCTTTGATGTTGCCACCGGGCTAAATTTACCACTTCGTTGTAAGTCTGAAGCGATAACAGCCGAAACGTCGTGAGGAAGTTTTCCACCTTCCCACTTAAAAGGGACGATCGCTATTGGGCGCGCTGAGTTAATACCATCAGTAATGACCAGCTCCAATGCAGCATTGGCAAGCTGCATACTACTCGATGCGATGAGTAGGAATCCTAAAATTAATCGCTTAATCACAAGCTTTTCCTTTTTACTCCGGTACTACCGTTAGATTAATGTTCTTGAGTTTCTCAACAACGTCTGGCTCATCTTTTGGTAACGGAAATGTCCCAACCTGAGCCACTGCACGTTTCGCTGCTGCACAAAGCCTATTGTCACCATCAAGGATATTTAGCTCACCCACGATAGCCCCAGCACCTGTTGGTATCAGGCGCAAGTTAACTCGACAAGACTTTCCCCTGAAACTGTCCTCTATGAGAAGATTTTGCTGAATCAGCTGTGTATAGATTGCGCCATAGCGATCCGTTTCGCTTGATACATATTGAGCGCGAGCAGAACTGTTTTGCGCAGCTTCGGATTCAAGCCCAGCGAAGATGTCATTCAGAGCGGCTTCCTGCTCTTTACGCTCACGCTCTAAGCGCTCTAGACGCTCTTTCTCTTTACGAGCCTTTTCAGCTGCCTCTTTTGCAGCCTTCTCTTTCGCTATGCGCTCTTTCTCTGCGCGTTCTGCCTTCTCTTTGGCTTCTTGAGCCGCTTTTTCTTTGGCAATTCGTTCTTTTTCAGCTTTAGCAATCGCGGCTTCTTTAGCTAAACGTTCTTCCTCAGCTTTGCGAATCGCAGCTTCTTTCTTTTTGCGCTCAGCTTCGAGTTTTGCAGCTTGCTCACGTTCTTTTTTCACTCGTGCTTCTTCGGCTTTACGCTCTTTCTCACGCTGAATTCTCTGTTGCTCAGCTTCACGAGCGGCTTTTGCTTCTCGGGCTTGCTGCTCTTTCAGCTTACGAATACGTTCTTCTTCTGCTTTGCGGCTTTTCTCTAGCTGCTCGCTCTCACGGCGTAGCTTATCAAGGCGAGCTTGCTCTTTTTTGGCCGCCGCCTCACGTTGATTACGAATTTCTTGAGCTTGCTGACGAACTAGTTGCGGATCAATCACCACAGCTTGAACCATATTGCCCGCAGGCTCTGGTTTAGACATGGTAAAGTCCGTACCAAATAGCAGCGCTGCAATCAAAACAGCATGCAGGCCCGCAGAGATAGCAATCGGCTTAGTAATATCGTTCTTTTTCGATTTCTGCTCTTTCATGAATAACAGTTCTATTCCCTGATATCCGTCAGCAATCCAACTTTTGGAATACCTGCGCGGCTCAATTCATCCAGCACTAAAACAACTTCAGCGTATGGCGTAGAGGCATCACCGCCAACAGCCACTGGTGAATCAGGCTTGATAGATAGCTCGGCTTTAACTCTCACTACGATGTCTTGGATAGACATACCACGCTGTACTTCTTCATCATTCACGCTTAATCCTAGGTTTCCATCCTTGTCGATTTCCACAATGATAAAGCTGCTGTCGCTATCCCCGGCCAGTTCAGATGCGGGTTTCGCTGTCGATGTTTTTGGCAGTTCGACGTCCACGCCTTGCGTAACAAAAGGAGACGTCACCATAAAGATAATCAGTAAAACCAACATAACGTCGATATAGGGTACAACGTTAATCTCTGCTGTCATTTTACGTTTTTTAGGTTGGTAACCCGCCATGCTCTATTCCTTTCCAGCCATCGCCTGACGGTGCAAGATGCTGTGGAACTCTTCAGAGAATGTCGCGTAGTTATGCTCTAACTTGCCAACCTTACTGCTGAACTTGTTGTATGCCATTACCGCTGGAATTGCAGCAAATAGGCCCATCGCTGTCGCAATCAGTGCTTCCGCGATACCAGGAGCAACCATTGCCAGTGTTGCTTGCTTCACTTCGCCTAATGCGATGAAAGCATGCATGATCCCCCATACCGTACCAAATAGGCCGATATATGGGCTGATTGAACCAACAGTTGCTAAGAATGGTAGGTTGGTTTCGAGCTCATCTACTTCACGTGCTACTGCAACACGCATCGCTCGGCCTGTGCCTTCCATAATGAAATCTGGAGAGTCTGCGTTAGATTTGCGCAGGCGCGCAAACTCAGTGAAACCTGAATAAAATATCTCTTCTGTGCCAGAAATATCGTCTTTGCGTTTTTTTACATCTTGGTAAAGCAGCGATAAATCTTTGCCAGACCAAAACTTATCTTCAAACGAGTCTGCATCTTTTGTCGCTTGCGTCAGCACTTTGCTGCGCTTAATGATCATCGCCCAAGAGATAATCGACATACCCAAAAGGATCAACATCACCATCTTTACCAGAAAGCTAGCCTGTAAAAATAGGTCAAAAAATGAAATATCAGCGGTCACTGTGGGTAAACTCCAAAAGTATAGATTGAGGCATCGCTTTCGGCCTCATTTTGTCTGTGTCGATACATGCTACCTTAACCATTGCCTTACACAATATCGCCCCATCAGGATTTACGATCTCCTGACAGAATACAATCGAAGCTTTTTTTAGTTGGGCAACAGAGGTTTTCACGTCTAGTTGATCATCAAGGTATCCACCTTGAAGAAAATCGATATCGATGTGTCTGACCACAAAGCCAGTCTTTTGTTCCAGAAGTACATTCTGAGACACTCCTAATGAACGAAGCATTTCAGTTCGAGCACGCTCTAGGAACTTTATGTAGTTGGCATGATAAACCACACCACCAGCGTCTGTGTCTTCGTAATAGACGGTCACTGGCCAATGAAAAACTGTAGCTGTCGATTGCACAACAATACCGAAAGTTAATAGATTACGGGCAGATACTATAACGCAACTCATTACTATTAGTACAAGTGCTAATAAGGGTTTTAAGCGCTAATAGATAAAAAATTAGCGCTGTCTCAAAGAGGCAGCGCTAACTTGAATATAAATTCGGCGATTTTGTAACGAATTCTATCCCAGTAACCTTAAAATGGTTAGATAGACCAGAATCGTTAGCGAAAAGTAGGGGCTAAACAGGACTTGCCACAGCCAGTATCTAGGCTTAAAACCAATCCCATATACCATGCTAGAACACACTGACCAGATCAGTAATGGGCCAATCACTGCATTAAAGCCACCGATATGTGTAGCGTAGAGTTCCGGATCCCACATTACCATGGCAACGTGAGCAAACCCTAGTACAAGTGATAAGGCTCTAAACAGAGCCTTATCCATAGGCGCATGTAGCTTAGCTACCTGCTCAGCGAGATTACTCACTGTCTTTATCCATCATTTCTGAATGCTCTAACCAAAGAGCGTTAATGATGCCGAATGCACATGCTAGAAGTACACCCAAAATCCATGCGAAATACCACATAAAATTTCTCCTAAGTTATTTAACTTCTAGCTTAGTAAGCTGAAACGTCATTATCTTCGATGTGTTTCTTATCCAAACGACCAAACATTTTGTAATAAGTCCAAGTCGTGTAAGCAAGAATCACAGGTACCATTACCGCCGCTACTGCAGTCATCAAGCCAAGTGTTAATTCACTCGCAGTTGAATCCCACATTGTTAAGCTGTGGTTCGGGATTAGGCTTGAAGGCATCAAGAATGGGAACATCGCAAAACCAGCCGTTAGGATAACACCAGCGTTCGACAAGCTTGAGAACAAGAATGCAAAACCACCACGTTCTAAGCGTGACGCTACAACCGCGAGCAATGGCATTACCACACCTAGGATAGGCGCAGCCCACATTGCAGGGTACGTTTCAAAGTTCGCCATCCACGCGCCAGCTTGAACCGCAACTTCCTTATTTAGTGGGTTTGAATCAGCCATTGTGTCTAGCGAGCTTGTAATCACGTAACCATCGATCGATTGAATCCAGAAGCCACCCACTACGAATAGTGCAGCAGCGATTAGACCTGTGATTTGAGCAACACCGCGAGCACGCTCGTGTAGTGACTCAGTAGTCTTCATTTGCAGCCAAGTAGCACCTTGCATTACAAACAGCATCAAGCTTAGTACGCCACACAGTAGAGCAAACGGGTTCAATAGAGCAAAGAACGAACCTTTGTACTCAGACATCAGCAGGCTGTTTAGCTCAAATGGAACACCTTGAAACAGGTTACCAAAAGCAACACCAAAGATAATTGGTGGAACTGTGCCGCTAAAGCAAAGCGCGTAATCCCAAGCTTTACGCCATTTTGGATCTTCAATCTTAGAACGGTAGTCTAGAGCAAGTGGACGTAGCCAAAGAGCTGCTAGCGTTACGTACATAGCTAAATAGAATCCAGAAAACGATGTTGCGTAAACTAGAGGCCATGCAGCAAACAGTGCACCACCCGCAGTGATTAACCAAACTTGGTTGCCATCCCAGTGAGGAGCAATGGTGTTCAGCATAATACGACGCTCAGTGTCGCTCTTACCGATAACAGGAGACAGAGCTGCAACGCCCATGTCGAAGCCATCAGTCACGGCGAAACCTACTAGTAGTACACCAATCAGTACCCACCAAATTAATCGTAAAATTTCGTAATCAAACATTGTAGATTCTCCCTGCCTTACGCTTCTACTTGACGGCTAACTTTGTCTTCAACAGACGTACCGTTTTGTTCAAAGTGATAGCGGCCAGTTTTCAGGCTGCTTGGGCCCTTACGAGCGAATTTCAGCATTAGGTATACTTCTGCAATTAGGAACACTGTGTACAGTGCAAGAATTGCAAATAGTGATGTCCAAAGCTCGCCAATAGTCAGAGCTGATGCTGCAACGTGCGTTGGTAAGATTTCACCTACCGCCCATGGTTGACGGCCGTATTCCGCGACAAACCAGCCTGCTTCAATAGCAATCCAAGGAAGTGGGATACTAAATAGCGCAGCTTTCAATACCCAAGGCTTCTGTTCAATTTTATGACGACACGTTTGTACAAACGCAGCACCAAATACAAACAACATGATGAAACCACAAGCAACCATGATACGGAACGACCAGAATAGAGGCCAAACCGTTGGGATAGAGTCATCCGCTGCCGCTTGGATCTGTTCCTCTGTTGCGTCTACTACGTTCTCTGTGTAGCGCTTCAGAAGTAGGCCGTAACCTAGGTCACCTTTCACTTCATCAAATGCTGCTTTGTTTTCTTCAGACTTATCGCCTGCACGCAGTTTTTCTAGCAACTCGTATGCATACATACCGTTGCGGATACGATCAACGTGCTCATCACGTAAGTCGCGAAGACCTGTTACTTCAGTATCAATAGAACGCGTCGCGATAATACCCATTACGTAAGGGATCTTAATTGCGTAGTCTGTTTCCATTGATTCTTGGTTCGGAAGACCAAATAGAGTAAATGCAGCAGGAGCTGGCTCGGTGTGCCACTCTGCTTCAATAGCTGCCAGCTTAACTTTTTGAACTTCACCCACTTCGTAGCCAGATTCATCACCTAGAACTAGTACAGAAAGAATTGAAGCCATACCGAATGACGCAGCAATTGCGAATGAACGACGAGCGAATGCCACATCGCGACCTTTCAGCAAGTAGTATGCACTGATACCAAGCACGAACATCGCACCTGTTACATAACCCGATGCAACTGTGTGAACAAATTTCACCTGTGCTACAGGGTTGAAGACAACTTCCGCAAAGCTCACCATTTCCATACGCATGGTTTCGAAGTTGAATTCAGCGCCGACAGGGTTTTGCATCCAGCCGTTCGCAATAAGAATCCAAAGTGCAGAGAAGTTTGAACCCAGTGCAACTAACCAAGTAACCGTCAAGTGCTGACGCTTAGACAGACGGTCCCAGCCGAAGAAGAATAAACCAACAAACGTCGACTCTAGGAAAAAGGCTACCAGCGCTTCAATGGCCAAAGGAGCGCCAAAAATGTCACCGACATAGTGAGAATAGTACGACCAGTTCGTACCAAACTGGAATTCCATGGTTAGGCCTGTTGCCACACCAAGTGCAAAGTTAATACCGAAAAGCTTACCCCAGAACTTTGTCATGTCCTTATAGATTTGCTTATCGGTCATTACGTACAGTGATTCCATGATGGCTAATAGGAAAGCCATACCTAGTGTCAAAGGTACGAATAGGAAGTGATACATCGCAGTGAGTGCAAACTGCAACCGCGATAAATCAACTACGTCAATGTCAAGCATGATAACTCCTATAATGTCGGCTGAAGACATTTCGACATTGTGCAACCAAATGAGTGAATATTAATCATACACACCAAATGTTGAATAAATATAATCCAATGTTGCATTTATGTACTGTTATGGTTAGTTAATTGTTAAGCTGTAGCTAATATAGCTGGGGCTAATATTACTGCTAAAAAATGTATGTTTCAAAAAATTTATAGACGGAAAGCGCTTTGATTTAAATCAACTTTTGTGGCGCATTTTTGCACAGAAAAGCGTCATATTGATATGGATCAACCATTTTTTAGTGTAAATGTTAATTTCAGGTGACGTCTGGCAGGCATTGGATTAATTGAGTAAACGCTAGATTAACAAGCATAAAAATCCGTTAACCCAAAAGGGCTATACATATTGACTCAAATGAGACATAGATCACAAATAAAAATGCCAGACTTTGTGAGTCTGGCACTGAAAACTTATATCTCATTTTTGATTATTTATTGAGCCCGAAGTGTAAGTAGGCTCGATCAGTCGCTATACGTCCGCGGGGAGTTCTTTGAAGGTAACCTTGTTGAATAAGGTAAGGTTCTAATACGTCTTCAATAGTATCTTTTTCTTCACCAATTGCTGCAGCCATATTATCTAAACCAACTGGACCACCACCAAATTTCTCCATAATAGCCAGTAATAGCTTTCTATCCATATAGTCGAAACCTTCTGCATCGACATCAAGCATATTTAGGGCTTTATCCGCGACATCCGCACAGATGTGTCCGTTACCTTTGACCTCCGCATAATCACGAACTCGGCGAAGTAAGCGATTCGCAATACGCGGCGTACCACGAGCGCGACGAGCTACTTCCATCGCACCTTCCGCTTCCATCGATAGATTTAAGCAATCAGCACTACGCTGAACGATGTTCTGCAGATCTTCAATCTTGTAGTACTCCAAACGCTGAGTAATACCAAAACGGTCGCGAAGTGGTGACGTTAACGAACCCGCTCGAGTTGTCGCACCAATCAACGTAAAAGGAGGCAAGTCAATTTTGATTGAACGGGCAGCTGGCCCCTCACCTATCATGATGTCCAACTGGTAGTCTTCCATCGCAGGATAAAGTACTTCCTCGACCATTGGACTTAAACGGTGAATCTCATCAATGAACAGGACATCATTTTCTTCAAGGTTAGTCAGCAACGCCGCCAGATCTCCGGCTTTTTCCAATACCGGGCCAGACGTGGTACGAATGTTGACTTCCATTTCGTTCGCGACAATATTCGCCAACGTGGTTTTACCCAAGCCTGGAGGGCCAAATATCAGTAAATGGTCGAGCGCTTCGTTACGAAGTTGGGCCGCTTTGATGAAAATTTCCATCTGATCACGAACATGATCCTGACCTTGATAATCGGCGAGCTTCTTCGGACGTATTGCTCTATCAATAACGTCTTCTTCTTTAAAAACTGGATTGTCTGGTGCGATCAAACGATCTGCTTCAATCATATATAGTTATCCAATCAGCAGTGTGTCTTAAGCATGTTTACGAACAATATCTAAGGGTACTACACCATAGATTTTAGCGCTTCACGGATCAAACTTTCACTGCTCATATCCGGCTTAGCAATTTGTGACACCACTTTCGATGCTTGCGTCGGTTTGTAGCCAAGTGCCAAGAGTGCACTGATCGCTTCTTCTTCAGCATTTGGCTGCTCGGCAACCGGGGCAGAGTCGATTGGCGCAGCATCGGTAGCAGGCGTAAATAGATCACCAGCGCCCCAGCCTTTAAGGCGATCTTTCATTTCTACAACCAGACGTTCAGCTGTTTTCTTACCTACCCCCGGCAACTTAACCAAGGTAGAGATGTCTTCACGCTCAACGCACGAAACAAATTGGCTTGCCGTCATACCCGACAGAATACCTAAGCCCAATTTAGGGCCTACGCCGTTAGCTTTAATCACTTCGCGAAACAGAGCACGTTCTTTGACTGTGTTGAACCCATAAAGCAATTGAGCATCTTCACGCACCACAAAGTGGGTGTAAATCACGGCTTCTTCACCGACATTTGGTAACTCGTAAAAGCAACTCATCGGCATTTGAACTTCATAGCCAACGCCATTCACTTCAATTAATAACTCAGGCGGTTGTTTTTCAATAAGTAAGCCACGAAGACGTCCAATCACAATTAGTTCTCTTTAGAAATGAATTTGCGACAGAATAATAAAGAACTGGATAGACATCCAGTCCTTTTAGTCATTGGAAAGCTAAATTTTAGAGACGACTTGGTCGAGTTGATAAGTAAGTTGACGCATTGAGTCCACTTGTTCATTCAGCTGGCTACCATTCTGAGCCACGACTTCGGAAATGCTTTTGGTATTAACGACGCTCGACGCCACTTCGCTGCTGGCTTCATCCAGCTCTTTCAACGATTCCATCTGCTTTGCCATAATGTCCGCTAGTCCGTTAACATCCGTCGATATGGTCGTGACTGCGCTGATAATCGTATTCATTGTTTCGGCGCTAGATGTGACCACTTCCTGCCCATGCTTTACCTCTTGCTCACTGCGGTCAAGTAGGTTTCGGATCTCTATCGCTGAGTGACTACTTTTAGCCGATAGTTCCCTAACTTGCTCTGCTACCACAGCAAACCCCCGTCCTTGCTCGCCGGCGCGCGCCGCTTCAATGGCAGCATTCAAAGCCAATAAATTGGTTTGCTCTGCCACCGAAGTGATGAGATCTGCCACTTTCATGATCTCTTCATGGCTGGTTAATATTTGGCTAATCGCAGAGGTCGACGCTGTTAACAGTTCTGAGCTCTTCGCCGCTTGCTGGTGCACCTGATTACTACGCGCATGTAACTCATCGACAAATTTACTCGACTCCTCGACACCTAAAGCCATGTGGTGAACCTGTTGGCTCATTTGCTCTGCAGCGCTCGCCTGCGATTCACAGTTAATATTGAGTTGGTTTACTTGGCCATCGAGTTGTTGGGACTGCTTTTCTATCACAACGGAAACATTTTGCAGCTCGCTAGAATTCGTCGTCGCTTGTTCCAAAACATTGGCAAGACGTTCTGCTCCGGTTTGAGCTTGAGAAGCCACCACTTCACTGTCTTGTTTCGCCTTCTCCGCAATTGCTATCGCTTTATCTCGCTGCTTTGCGGTAAACGATTGGGCTATGCAAATCACCACCAACGGTAGCACTGTACCCGACCAGACTTCGACTCGGCTGGCAGAGTCGCTCAGTGTAAGCTGCGGAAACTGTACCCCACCTAAATGTTGAAAGGTCATCACCGCAGAGATCACTATTACGATCGTACTCCAAGTCAGAGCCGTAATCCGTGTACCAGACAAGAAAAAAGCGACGATTAATAAAGGCACCCAAAATGCTTGGGTTGAATCAACAACCCCACCACTTTGATAGATGATATTGAGCGCATGTACAGTCATGCCTACAAAGCCAATATTTAGTGCTAGTGCCGGTTGTTTAGCAAAACGAAGTGTCGCTGCGGAAGCAAGTTCTAACGCGATGAGTAATATAGACGTGAATATCAGCGCTTCATGGCCATGTTTTGACCACTTAATAAAACTATAAATACCGACAAGAAATGCGATAAATGTGAAAAGCGATAAAATCTCTGCTTGGCGCTGTTGGCTACGCTGCCAATTATGCTGAGAAGGCATGCATGCGGCACGCCATAGAGTAGCTGGGTTCATTGCCAATCTTCCTTGATTGATTCTAATCAGACCTCCGACCACTATATTCATGCAACATTTTAATAACAAACCACGCTATCAAAACTGTTTAATATGTCTCATTTTTGACCAACATGTTTTCGCTTAAGTAAGACTCCCCAATTAGCGATAACGACCTTTCTTGGCGCCGCTTGCCTTACCCGCCAGAGCAACCAAGGTTTTGTTCGTGTTGGCATGACAGATCGCAACACCGAGTGCGTCGGCCGCATCGGCTTGGGGTTTGGCTGGCAGCTTTAACATATGCTGAACCATATGCTGCACCTGCGCTTTATCAGCTGCACCTGTGCCTACCACCGCTTGCTTGATAAGCCTTGCCGCATACTCATAAACGGGAAGATCTGCATTGACTGCTGCAACTATGGCGCTCCCTCGAGCTTGGCCAAGCTTCAAGGCTGAATCGGCATTTTTCGCCATAAACACCTGTTCGATGGCAAACACATCCGGCTGAAACTGAGTAATGATTTCTGTTACCCCGGCATAAATCTGTTTCAACCTTCCGGGCAACTCTTTCTCAGAAGTACGAATACAGCCGCTTCCCATGTAGTGAAGGTGACGACCTTGTTGACGAATAACGCCATAGCCTGTGATTCGCGAACCTGGGTCAATGCCTAGAATAACCGTCATGCAATTCCTATCTTTTTGCTACTTCTTTCATTAAAACAAAAACTCCCGCCTGAGCGGGAGTTTTTTCTAAGATATTAGAGCTTACTCAGCGTCTTTATCTTTCGCTGCCGTAACCGCAATGGCTAGCTCTTCTAGAGCTGCTGGGTTAGCTAGGCTTGGCGCATCTGTTAGCAGACACGATGCATTGGTTGTTTTCGGGAACGCGATAACATCACGGATGTTCTCGGTACCACAAAGTAGCATTACTAGACGATCAAGACCGAATGCTAAACCAGCGTGCGGTGGCGTACCGAACTTCAATGCATCTAGTAGGAAACCAAATTTAGCTTGTTGCTCGTCTGCTTCGATACCTAGGATATCGAATACTGCTGACTGCATTTCTGCGTTGTGGATACGTACAGAACCGCCGCCCACTTCGTAGCCATTTAGAACCATGTCGTATGCGTTTGAGTTAGCCGCTGCTGGGTTGGCTTTAAGCTCTTCTGCTGTCACACCTAGAGGCGATGTGAATGGGTGATGCATAGCGTGTAGGTTGCCTTCGTCGTCTTCTTCGAACATTGGGAAGTCAACAACCCATAGCGGAGCCCATGCAGACTCATCGGTTAGCTCAAGATCAGTACCTAGCTTCAGGCGAAGTGCACCCATTGCTTCAGATACCGTGTTTGCTTTATCAGCGCCAAACAGAATGATGTCACCAGATTCTGCTTGAGTGCGATCTAGAATACCGTTGATTACGTCTTCGCTTAGGAACTTAGCTACTGGAGATTGGATACCTTCCATGCCAGCAGCACGGTCGTTCACCTTCATCCAAGCTAGACCTTTCGCACCGTAGATACCAACAAATTCACCGTAGCTGTCGATTTGCTTACGAGTCAGCTTAGCACCACCAGGTACGCGGATTACCGCAACGCGACCTTTCTCGTCGTTAGCCGGGCCAGAGAATACTTTGAACTCAACGTCTTTCACTAGGTCAGCAACGTCTACTAGCTCTAGTGGGTTACGAAGGTCTGGCTTGTCAGAACCAAAGCGACGCATCGCTTCAGAAAATGGCATCACAGGGAATGTACCTAGATCTACGTTTAGTAGCTCTTGCCACATATCGCGAACCATTTTCTCAGTCGTTGCACGAACTTCATCAGCCGTCATGAATGACGTTTCGATATCGATCTGAGTAAATTCTGGTTGACGGTCAGCACGTAAGTCTTCATCACGGAAACACTTAACGATTTGGTAGTAACGGTCGAAGCCAGACATCATTAGCAGCTGTTTGAATAGCTGAGGAGACTGAGGAAGCGCGTAGAACGAACCTTTATGAACACGGCTAGGTACTAGGTAGTCACGTGCGCCTTCTGGTGTCGCTTTCGTTAGTACTGGTGTTTCGATGTCTAGGAAGCCATTGTCATCTAGGAAACGGCGAACAAAGCTAGATGCTTTAGCACGTAGTTTGATGCGATCGCTCATTTCAGGACGACGAAGGTCAAGGTAACGGTACTTTAGACGTTGCTCTTCTGAGTTCTTCTGGTTGAAGTCTAGAGGCAAAACGTCTGCGCGGTTAATGATTTCAAGGCCTTTCGCGATGATCTCTACTTCACCTGTCGCCATGTCTTTGTTTACTTGGCTGTCAGGACGAACGCGGACTTCACCCGTTAATTTGATACAGAATTCATTACGAAGTGTGTTCGCCACTTCATACGCATCTGCCATATCTGGATCGACAACTACCTGAACAACGCCTTCACGATCTCGCATATCGATGAAAATAAGACCGCCTAAATCACGGCGACGGTTAACCCAGCCGCAAAGTTCTACAGTTTGTCCTGCAAGGGACTTGTTCAGGTGACCACAGTAATGGGTACGCATAATGAATTTCCCAATCTCTTAATATTTGTTGATTACTCCCTATCGGCCTGATTTTGACCAATAGAGCAAAGTTCCATTTATACGCTGAAAGTCATTTCAGATCGACTGTTCAGAATACAATTTATTGCTATTTATTATCTCTTGGTGCTTATTAGGCTAACAAATAGACAAAACTACACCTAACAGAGAAAATTTGTGCGGATTATAGCGCGAGATTACCCTTTTCTTCAAAACTCTCGTAAAGTAGTCCTCAACAAGTTCAAAAGCGTTGAAAAATGGACAACTTACCCGTCAGATTCGGCCTTACAATGTGGTCACACAATAATTGGCAGCAAAGTTTCTATGGTAGCGGTACAAAACCCGCCGAGAGGCTCGAAAAGTATGCGAGTGTATTTCACACCGTTGAAGGTAATACAACCTTTTACGCGACACCAAGTGTATCCACCGTCCAGAACTGGAAAGCCGCAACACACGACGACTTTAAGTTTACTTTTAAACTACCCAAGGCGATCACGCACCAGCAGATGTTGCAAGGCGCTCAAGGTGAACTCACAGCCTTCATGCAAGTAATGAAACCACTGCACGATCGTGTAGGACAATGGACCATTCAGCTACCTTCAGCGTTCGGCCCAGATCACCTAAATCATCTCAAAAAGTTTTGCCAGCTGTTCCCAAAGGAATTTCCTATTGGAGTGGAAGTTAGGCACCAAGAATTCTTCGCTAAAGGAGAAGCTGAACGCACACTCAATCATTGGCTGATTGAACAAGGCTACAACCGCATAATAATGGACAGCCGCCCAGTCTTTTCCGAAGTTGCAACAACAGCAGCCCTGATCGACGCCCAGCAAAAAAAGCCGCGAGTCCCTGTTCACGCTATTGCAACCGCGAAGCATCCCATGATCCGCTTTATTGGCCACCCAGAAAAAGAGAAGAATGACGCGTTTTTTCAATCGTGGTTAGCTAAGCTGCCGCAATGGATTGAGCAAGGAAAACAGCCGTATGTGATGATACACACAGCGGATAACATTATCGCTCCTGAACTTGCCGCTCATTTCTATCGAAAATTGCAGCAAAAAAGCGCCCTTCCCGATCTTGCCAGTTTTCCCGCCGATGATGGCAACTCTCAGATACAGATGTTTTAACCATCTCTTATAACCAAAGATGACACGGTGCTAAAATTCTCATAAAATACGCGCCTTTTTTAGCAGTCTTCACGACCAGTGCTAGTTTGTAAGAGATTGAGATATGAACCCTAAGAGCAATTCAGACACCATTTTTTCGGCACCTATCGATAAAATTGGCGACTTCACGTTCGACGAGCGTGTAGCTGAAGTATTCCCGGATATGATCCAACGTTCGGTACCGGGTTATAGCAATATCATCTCTGCTATTGGTATGTTGGCGGAACGTTTCGTTAAGCCTCACTCTAAAGTCTATGATCTTGGTTGCTCATTAGGTGCAGCCACTTTATCTATGCGCCGCCATATACAACAAGAAGGCTGTGAAATCATTGCTGTTGATAATTCTGCAGCTATGGTTGAGCGTTGTAAGTTACACGTCAACGCGTACCGCAGCGATACCCCGGTACAAGTGGTTGAAGCCGATATTCGAGACATTGATATTCAGGATGCCTCTGTGGTGGTACTGAATTTCACCTTGCAGTTCCTCTCACCAAAAGATCGTCAATCCTTATTGGAGAAGATTTACGCAGGTCTGCGTCCTGGCGGCATTCTGATCCTTTCAGAAAAATATATTTTTGAAGATAACATCTCAAACGAGCTTCTGATTGACCTACACCACGACTTTAAACGAGCCAATGGTTATAGCGAATTAGAAATCAGCCAAAAACGTAGTGCAATTGAAAATGTAATGCGTCCAGACGCTATCCAGACACATAAAGATCGCTTCAAAGACATCGGGTTCTCAAGCAGTGAAGTTTGGTTCCAATGCTTTAATTTCGGTTCGATGTTTGCGATTAAATAACCATTACTACGGAATTTAGTACGCTGATCCTAAGCTCTAAGCCAAACAATACATTAATTTAAACAGCAGCAACTGCTGCCTGTTATAACGAAAGTAACGACTATGTTTAATTTTGCTAATTTTTATCAACTTATCGCTCAAGACACGCGTCTTCAGCCTTGGCTAAATACTCTGCCGCAACAACTTACCGATTGGCAAAATGCAGAACACGGTGATTTTGGCCGCTGGCTCAAAGCACTCAACAAAGTCCCTGAAGGCTCACCAGACCAAATCGATCTAAAAAACTCCGTGACCCTTACAAACGACACACCGTTTCACCAAGGTGAGCTCAAGAAATTGGAAAACTTGCTGCGTACCTTCCACCCATGGCGCAAAGGTCCATACTCGGTGCACGGAGTTCACATTGATACCGAGTGGCGCAGTGATTGGAAATGGGATCGCGTGCTACCCCATATTTCACCTCTCAAAAACCGTAGCGTACTTGATGTAGGCTGTGGTAACGGCTACCACATGTGGCGCATGCTGGGTGAAGAAGCTCGCTTGTGTGTGGGCATTGACCCTTCACACCTTTTCTTAATCCAGTTTGAAGCCATTCGTAAATTAATGGGTGACGACCAACGAGCGCATCTACTTCCATTAGGTATCGAGCAACTTCCTAAGCTGGAAGCCTTTGATACCGTATTCAGTATGGGTGTGCTTTACCATCGCCGCTCTCCGCTGGATCACTTGATTCAGTTAAAAGATCAGTTGGTGTCTGGTGGTGAGTTAGTGCTCGAAACCCTAGTTATCGAAGGGGATGAGAACGCGGTACTGGTTCCAGTTGATCGCTATGCACAAATGCGCAATGTTTACTTTTTCCCGTCTGCACGTGCATTGAAGGTATGGCTAGAACAGGTTGGATTTGAGAATGTTCGTATCGTTGATGAGAATGTCACCACTATTGGCGAACAGAGAACAACGGAATGGATGACGCACAATTCACTACCAGATTATCTAGACCCGAACGATCCAAGTAAGACCGTTGAAGGCCATCCTGCGCCACGACGTGCAATTCTGGTTGCAAACAAACCATAATTGACAAAGTTCTAACCGTAGATACGCTTGACAACGCTACTCTACTCACACTTAAACATAGGGTGCTTCACGCATCCTTTTTTATACGCTAAACTCCCGCGTACAAACACTTAACTAGCATTTTTTAAGGTTTTCAATGTTTACTAAATTGGTCCCTTTCGTCGCTCTAGGTCTTCTATCTGGATGCGTTGCAAATAATGGTGAGCAATACCATCAAGAAACTCTCGCTGCGATTCAACACTCTGAATCTCAACTTACCAATAAAATCACTAATATCGAGCTAAATCTTAGTAACCAATCTGATTATATCGAAAGCCTAGAAAGCGAGATTCTTGCGTTAAATTCCCAAGTCGAAAAGCTTCAATCTGAATCTCATACTTCTGACAAACCTCAAGCTGAGCCACAAGTAGCGGCAGCACCGGTTACAGCACCTAAATCGTCTCAAACTATCGTGTTAGGTGAGATTGAACGTGTAACCATCGACTCAATCAAACAGACTTTTGATGCACGTGTCGATACGGGCGCAGCCACTTCATCTCTCAATGCCATTGATATTCAAGAGTTTGAACGTAATGGTAAAAACTGGGTGCGTTTCCACCTCTCTGATGGCAAAACGCCAATGACCGATGACAACTGGATTGAAGCACCGATAATTCGATTTGCCAAAATCCGCCAGTCCACGACAACCGAATCAGAACGCCGCGCAGTGATTGAATTGTGGGTTAAGGTCGGAAAAATTCATGAAAAAGCGCAATTTACTTTGGCAGACCGCTCTCAAATGAGTCATCCTGTACTCTTAGGGCGCGAATTCATTAGAGATATCGCCCTGGTTGACGTAAGTCGCCAATACATTCATACGGACATTAAGCAAAAATAATAAGGAAACTTATGACGTCACGAGTTCCATTTTATCTATCGATCTTGCTATTGATAGTGGCTGGTATCGCTCTGAGCGTAACCAGGCATCAAACTTACGGTGTTCCTTGGACTCCAGGGGAAACCAGCCAAGTCTGGGATATTGAAGCCCGCGTAGAATTTACTGCGCAGAACAAACCAGTGAAGGCTTCACTAGCCGTTCCTCATACTCAATCAGGCTTCACTCTAGTTGGTCAGTCTGCGTCTTCTCCTGGCTACGGTGTTTCTTACTTGCAAACCGAAACCGGTCGCCGTGCAGAGTGGTCTGTTCGTGAAGCTTCTGGCCCACAGACCATCTACTATAAAACGCAGTTCCTGGTAGACCCTCAAGCGAGCGTTGAACCTATTGCACCAGAAGGTGAAATCAACAAGCCAACGTTTGACGGCCCTGTTGAAGCTGCAGCCAAAGCCATCATCCAGCGCGCGAATCAGCGTTCTGCTGACGATGTTACTTTCACTCGTGAACTGATCAAAACGCTTAATGACGCTGAAAGCCAAAACGCTTCGCTAGTGTTGAACACGATGTCGAAAGTGAAAGCCGTTGATAAGCTGCTGGCTTACGCAGAAGTCCCAAGCAAAATTGTGGGTGTTATCGAATTAGAAGATGGTCGCCGTCGTCAGTCTATTCAGCAGATGAACCAAGTCTGGAGCGGTGAAGAGTGGGTACTGTTTAATCCTCAATCAGGGACACAAGAAACTCAACCAAACCTACTAATTTGGGATGAGTCGAACGTCTCTCTACTTGACGTCGTAGGCGGTCAAAACAGCCAAGTGCATTTCTCGATGATTGCGCAGGAAGTCTCGTCTAAGCAAGCGACCAGCGAAAAAGTCGTGGCAGATAACCTACTGAACTTCTCGATCCATAGCTTACCTCTTGAAGAGCAAGCGATGTTCAAGACCATCATGTTAATCCCAATCGGTGCGCTGATTGTAGTGTTCTTGCGCGTTATCGTTGGTCTGAAAACGTCCGGTACCTTCATGCCAGTTCTGATTGCAGTCGCCTTCGTACAGACTCAGCTAGTCACGGGTATTGTCGGCTTCTTACTGATTGTCGGTACGGGCCTGATCATTCGTAGCTATCTCTCGAGGCTGAACTTACTCTTGGTTGCCCGGATATCTGCGGTGATTATCACCGTAATCATGATCATTTCCGTGTTCACGGTAGTGGCGTTTAAGATTGGCTTAACAGAAGGTCTATCGATTACCTTCTTCCCAATGATCATCTTGTCATGGACTATCGAACGTATGTCGATTCTATGGGAAGAAGAAGGTGCGAAAGAAGTTGCGCTACAAGGTGGTGGCTCACTGTTCACGGCTATCTTGGTCTACCTAGGTATGACCAACCCGTACATTCAGCACCTGACATTTAACTTTATTGGTCTGCAGCTGATCGTACTAGCTACAATCCTACTACTAGGTACATACACGGGTTACCGTTTGACTGAGCTACGTCGCTTCAAACCATTAGCGGAGGACTAAGTGATGTTTTCACAATTTACCTCCCCTTCGAAGCTGCGCCATAAAGGTATTATGGGCATGAACCAACGTAACCATAGTTACATTGGTCGATACAATGACCGCTCAAAATACCCATTAGTGGATGACAAGCTGAAAACAAAGATCATTTCTGAGCAAGCTGGCTGTACCGTACCGAAACTCATCGGTGTTATTAGCCACCAAGCGGAAGTAAAACGTATTCACGATATGGTAAAGAACTGGCCTGGCTTTGTAATCAAGCCAGCCCAAGGTAGTGGCGGTAAAGGTATTTTGGTTATCGTCTCTCACAAAGACGGCGTATACACCAAACCTTCAGGTTCTACCATTGGTAAAGAAGACGTCGAGCGCCATATAAGTAATGCGCTTGCTGGCCTGTTTTCTCTTGGTGGTAAGAACGATGTCGCCATGGTAGAAAACCTCATCAAGTTCGATGATTGTTTTGAAGGTTATAGCTTTGAAGGTGTACCCGACGTTCGTATCATCGTCTTTAAAGGCTACCCAGTAATGGCGATGATGCGTTGTTCTACCGCTGCGTCTGATGGCAAAGCAAACTTGCACCAAGGTGCCGTTGGCATTGGTATCGATATCGCCACTGGTAAAGCGGTCCGTGCAGTTCAGTTCGACCAGCCTGTGACTCGCCACCCTGATACCGATAAAGACTTAAGTCAGCTTCAAGTACCACATTGGGAGCGACTGTTAACTCTTGCTTCTAGCGCATGGGAAATGACTGGCCTTGGTTATATGGGTACCGACATGGTACTGGATAAGGAAGAAGGCCCAATGGTTCTCGAGTTGAATGCTCGACCTGGCCTTGCTATCCAGATCGCGAATGGCGCTGGATTGCTGCCACGTTTGCATCATATCGAGAATCTAGGTACTCCGGCTGAATACCCAAAACCAGCTGAGCGTGTTGCTTACGCTGCAGAGCAATTCGGTGTATTTGCCAAAACAATTAGTGGCTAAGTCGATAAATCAAATGCTAGTGCCAAAAAGCCCGCGAAAGCGGGCTTTTTATTGTCTAGCAGTTTCAACCCTGCTGAAATTAGGTATCACACCTGTTCAGTACAAGCCTCCGATACGTGATATTTTCGTTTTATATCATCAGCCACTTTTTCAGCAATCATGATGGTTGGTGCATTGGTGTTCCCTCCCACTAATGTCGGCATCACAGACGCATCAACCACTCTTAACGCTTCTAAACCGTGTACACATAGCTGGCTGTCTACAACCGAAAATGCATCATCACTAGACCCCATTTTACATGTACCGACCGGGTGGTACTGAGTATCCGCGCGATTTCTAATATCTTGCTCTATCGCTTCGTCGTCATTCGCATCGACAGGATAAAAACTTTCCCCTCTTACTAAATCAAACGACTGGCTTTCTAACATTTCATGCTGCTTTTTCCAGCCCTTGATCATGACTTCCATATCATCTGGGTGAGCAAAAAAGTTGGGATCAATCGCCGGAGACTCATAAGGGTTAGCAGAATGTAGAGCGACGCTACCGACACTCTTTGGTCTAAGAAGCGTAACATGTGAGCTAAACCCATGACTCATATGGATTTTTCTTGCGTGATCATCAACCACAGCCACAACGAACACAAACTCTAGATCAGGTACCTCTACCGAATCATCAGAGCGCGCAAAGCCAATCCCTTCCGCAAAGTTGCTGGTGATTTTACCTTCACGCTTATTGACCCACTTTGGAATCGCTTTGCCGATCTCCCAGGCCATATTCAGCGAAACACCAAAAGTGTCGGCTTTCGCATTGCAGCGGTAGGTATGCACCAAGTCGATATGGTCTTGTAGATTCTCACCGACTCCGGCCAATTCATGTATCACATCAATACCATGTGGCGCGAGCTTGTCCTCGGAGCCAACTCCGGAAAGTAATAGGATTTGGGGAGAACCAAAAGCACCCGCCGACAAGATAACTTCTCTAGTAGCCTGAACATGATAAACCTTCCCTTTCACCCCATATTCAACACCCACCGCCTTTTTCTCTTCAAACAATACCCGATGTGCCGTGGCATTGGTGACAACTGTGAGATTTGGACGATGGAGGTTGGGAGTGAGGTAAGCTTTCGCGGCACTACAACGCTGGCCATTAATCTGTGTCACTTGAGTTGGCATAGCCCCAAATTGCTCTACACCATTGATGTCTGCATTCCGAGGGACTCCAATCGACTCGCAGGCAGATAAGAAGTTTTCCACTAATGGGCTTGGCGAGCGCAGTTCGGCAACGTTTAAAGGCCCACCATTACCGTGGTAACCATCGCTGTGCGTTTCATTGTTTTCTGCTTTTTTGAAGTACGGCAGACAATCTTTATAGCTCCAACCTGGATTACCTAAGCTCTCCCACAAGTCATAATCATAGCGGTGACCCCGCGCATACATCATAGCGTTTATCGAGCTAGACCCACCCAATGTTTTTCCTCTAGGCTGATAGCCTTTTCTTCCATTAAGCCCGGCTTGAGGTAATGTATCGAATGCCCAATTATTGTGTTTGGTCGGCATCATAGCGACCACACCAACAGGGGTGTGTATACAAGGACTCGTATCCTTTCCACCAGCTTCAAGTAAGCACACACTTACCGACGGGTCTTCAGTCAATCGTGCAGCAAGTACACAACCTGCAGAGCCTCCGCCAACTATAATAAAATCATATTGAGACATCCTGATCCTCCTTCTTCAGGTGTCACCTACCCTCCTAGCCGAGCAGGTGACAATATCAGTGAAATGGTGAGAGTGTATTGAAAGGTTATTTGAGGTTGTTGTCTGGCTTACCGACAAACACACGAAGTACTAACTTTTGAACTAAGTTGCCATAAGGTGGAGCAAACAGTTGAATAGGGAACCACCGACGCATCTGCAGGACGGTTCGAGCATGACTTAATTCTCTAAAACCTTCTTCGCCGTGGTAGTTGCCCATTCCCGAGTTCCCCACTCCACCGAATGGAACAGAGTGATTGAGTACATGCCAGCCCCAATCATTGATGGTGACACCACCACTATGTGTCTGAGCCAGGATCTGTTCTCGTGCAGACTCATCATGGCTAAACAAGTAACATGCTAACGGCCTAGGGCGTGAAGTAATGAACTCGATAACTTCGTCAATGGTTTGGTAGCTGTAAACAGGCAGTAAAGGGCCAAAAATCTCTTCTTGGCAGATACGCATATTAGGCGAAAGATTCGTTGCAATAAACAGCGGTGTTTTCTTCCCTTCGCCATAGTCCAAACATTGGGTAATAGTCGCCCCTTTTTGCTTTGCATCTTCTACAAGGTCATGGAAGCGATTGTGCTGGGTTTCATCGACTAACGCCGTATAATCAGGATTGTCCTTTATTTCACCATACATCGCTTTGTGCGCCCCAGATAGAGCCTCAACAAATCGCGACAATTTGTTTTCAGGAACAAAAGCATAATCAGGTGCAATACAAATTTGACCAGAATTAAACCCCTTACCATGTGCAATACGCTTGGCTGCCTCTTCAACGTCATAATCGTCTAACACTACCACTGGAGATTTACCGCCAAGCTCAAGCGTTACCGGCGTTAAGTTCCTTGCTGCGTTGGCCATAATTACTTTGCCACTTGCAGGAGAGCCAGTGAACACCAAGTGGTCGAAGGGTAAATCAGAAATCTGCATTGCCTGTGGGTGCGTTCCATCAATGATACACACTAGGTCGGAAGGGAAGATCTCTTCTAACATCTTTCGCAGTGCTTTCGTTGTTGCTGGGCAATTCGGTGGCATTTTAATCATGCATCGATTCCCTGCCGCTAAAGCGGTGATTAATGGCCCAACCGACAAATACAATGGAAAGTTCCACGGACATATGATCCCCACAACTCCTTTAGGCTGATAGCGAACTTCTAACTTATTGCCTTTAAACAACCACTCTGTTGGCCTTCTTTTAGATTTCATCCAGCTCTTTAGTTGCGATAGCACATGATTGATATCCAGAATTGGCGCCAGAATGTCCGCCATCATCGATTCAGTATGGCTCCGCCCTCCAAAGTCTTGGCTCATGGCTTCAGCTAATACCATTTGGTATCGACGCAATTGGTTTTTAAGCTTCAGCAGTTGCTGCTTTCTTTCACCAAGCGTTGGGGACGGATTGTTTTGGTAGGCCTTTTTTAAGCCCTCAAACCACACTTCCAGTGCTACTTGGTTGGTTTCAATTGCATCACTTGTATTCGTTAACGACGGTTGGACTAGTGCATTCATATACAACTTCTCTCTTAAACGCTTTCGCCCATTACAACATTTGATTAACATTCAACACAGGTTGCAAAAAGACAATTACCGGTGATATTCGGACAGAATTGCGAAACCAATAACAGTAATCACATGGTGGTGACGATAGGATGAACGCGATCTAGGGAGGAAATATGGTTTACTCAGCGGAATACGAACCTGATATGCAAGCATGTGGGATGTTGGACATTCACCTTCTTTATCGCTATTTAGGGACTCGCATCCCGATGGAGCAGTTGCTGGAAGGCACTCATGTTCAACCAAGCCAGTTGTACACGCCAGACTCTCACATCACACTCGCTCAAAAACTGGTCATCTTCGGCAATGCCCTGTCACAATCCAACGAACCCGGTATCGGATTAAGAATAGGCCAACAAGCTCGGTTCAGTGATTTTGGTGTACTGGGTTACGCCGTATTTAGCAGCAACACGCTGATGGATGCGCTTATCATGGGGTTCAAATACCTTCGCTTAGCCGGCCCCGTGTTACGAAAAGAAATGTGGGTTGAAAAGGATGTTGGTTACTTTCGTGCGAATCAACTCGTAGAGCTAGATAGCCTACTGCCCTTTTGCTCAGAATATTGGTTCTCAGCCATTCAGAGCTTAATCGAAGAAGTCATGCAGCAGCCTTTCCCTTCGAAAGTCATCCACTTTCCGTTCCCTAAGCCAGAATACGGCGACCTCTATGAGCAGATATTCCACTGCCCAATTGTATTTGATAGTGACCGACTAGAATGGCAGTTTGACGCCACTAATTTAGATAACCCTTTACCTAGTGCCAACGCGATTACCCTGCAATCTTGTTTGAAGTCATGCGATGAAATGCTGGCAAAAGTTGTAGGCAATACATCACTGACCGACAAGATCACCCAAATTTTCCTTGAGCAACCCGGACACTATCCTTCAATTGATACTGTTTCATCGCAACTGGGAATGTCATCAAGGACTTTGCGCCGCAAGTTAAGCTCCGAACAAAACAGCTACCAAGCCATTCTTGATCACGTTCGCTTTCAACTCGCGCGCCATTATTTAACTTCCACCCAAATGAGCATTGAAGAAGTATCAGATAGAATTGGGTTCTCAGACAGCGCAAACTTTCGTCATGCCTTTCGCAAGTGGTGTGGTCTGTCGCCAAGAGAGTTTCGCCAACAGGCTCAGCAAGATAGTTAGCTTTACTCAGGTACATAAACGCCCGCAAAAGCGGGCGTTTTATTTAGATTAGCGAGCGACTAAATAAACAAGAAGTTAGATTTCTTCAATCAATTCCTGAACTTCTGACTGCTCTTTCTCTTGTTGAGCAAAGCCTCTTAAACCAACAACATGTACATGTTCGTGGTCTTTGAACACCTTACGCACCAGCTTATAGGTTGTGCCTTTTTCTGGGCTAATGTTTTCCGGTGCAGCGATAAGTAATTGCATGTCCAGACGATCACACAGCTCAAACAGAGTAGAAATAGACTTCGCATCAAGACGTGCTGCTTCATCGAGGAACAGTAGTCGACACGGAACAATATCTTTACTGCGTAATCGACGCGATTCTTCTTCCCAGCTTTGAACAACCATAAGTAGAATCGACTGACCCGTACCAATTGCTTCACCCGTTGATAATGCACCCGATTCCGCTTGTAACCAACCATCCGAGCCACGGTTAACTTCAACACTTAGCTCTAAGTAGTTACGGTAATCAAGCAGCTCTTCGCCCAGAACTTGAGGAGAGCGTTGCCCCATATCAATATGCGGATTCACACGTTGGAACAACTTCGCCATTGCTTCTGAAAAAGTAAAACGTGAACTTTCAAACAAGTCTTTATGCTGTGCTTGTTGCTCTGCTAGCCCATTAAGCAATACGTCATGGCTTTCACGGATATTCACATTCAAGCGAACCCCTTTTACCTGACCAAAACCAATGTTAGACAGGCCTTGGTTTAGCATGCGAATTCGGTTTTGCTCGCGCTGAATCGTTTTCTTAATGATGCTTGCTACAGAATCCGAGCTAATCGCAAGGCGATTTTCACGCTGAGTCAGTTCTTCTGTTAGACGCGCCAGTTCTACTTCCATCTCCTCGATGGCTTCAACCGGATCGTCGGTGCGAATAATATCTTGGCGAATACGTTCACGCAGATGCTGATACACCGCAATGTAGAACAGAACTTTACGTTCAGGGCGAGCATTGTCCTCAGATAAACGTAGCGCATCACGCAGGTCATCATTGTTAGCAACTGCCAAACGAAGTGCACCGAGTGATTTATCTGACATTGAGCGAAGCTCGTCCGCTGTCATGTAGGCTAACTCACGCTTATGAAGGCGGCGCTCTACATCATTTTCACGAGCCAAGCGCAGTACCGAACACCAGCCAGCTTTTGCAGCAACCACAAAGGTACGTAACTCAATGTACTCCTTCTGAACTTTCTTCAGACGCTTCGCAAGCCCCTTCATTTCCAGCTCAGTCGATGTAATGGTGCGCTCATATTCGCTCTTGCGATTGCGTGAAGAGTGTAAGCGTTCTTGCAGTTCATCGCGGCGAGCTTGAGCACGTTCAGCTGCACCTTCATCAGCGGTTACGCCAAACTCTTGCAGTTCTTGCTTAAACTCTTGAACGGTTTCTAGCTTCGCTTGATGCGAGCTCTTCAATGATGCCAAGACTTGATTGTATTGGTTCATTTGACCTTGAGCTTGCTTAAGCTCTTCACGGCCACGAGTTCGCGCTCTCTCAGCTTCAACCAACTTCGCTTTTAGCTGATCGCTCAGTTCACTACTCTTGTTCAGCAAGTCCACTGAATCTGAGTAAGCGAAATAATGGCGACGCTCAACCAAATCCGACAGCGCAAAAATCTGAGTTTTTAGTGACTGCAGTTTGCTGTCTGCTTGCTGATATTCTTGTTCCAGTGCGTCGAACTGTTCTGGGTCAGCTTCTAGCGCTGTCACTACGCTTTCTAGTTCAGCAACCGCTTTAGCATGAGCATTTAAGAACCCTTTCGCTTCAGACAGCTGAGCTATTTTCTGCTCAACTTCTTCGTGACGCTCAAGTAACGAATCGTCTTCAATCAACAACATGCTAGGGGCGATCTTGTCCAGTGCGGCAATAGCCTGCTTGCTCACATTAAGCTGGCTACGTTGTTGCTGTTCTTTGTTATCGAGATCCGCCAAAATGCGAGCCACACTGTTGCGCTTGTCACGAGCCACCTGCAATGCTTGCTCAGGGTCAGCTTCGAATGCTACTGAGATGTGTTTCGCGACAAAGTTATTAAAGCTTTGGTACAAGCGCTGCAGCTTCTGAGAATCAAACGCAGCCTTAGCATGCTGCTCTACCACTTCTTCACGCTCGTTGCGCAGAAGTTCTAAACGTTGCTCACGCGCCGCACGGCCAAACAGTGGAATCTCAGGGAAACGAGAGTAACGCATTTGGCGATCGTTAAGCTGAACACATACTGCACCTTCAAGCTCGTCGGCATTGAATGTACTGTCATCGAATGCATCGATATCGCCTTCGATGATGTATAAGTCTTCAGGGCAATCGTCTAGCTCAACCAGTTTCTCTTTAATACCAGAAAGGTCGGATACCACAATCGCATGTCGAGACGGGCCATACATCGCACTGAAATACGGCGCATCATCAATAGTGATGTCGTCATAAATTTCAGATAGCAGCACGCCACCAAGCGTATCAGCAAGGCCTTTAAGACGCGGGTCGTTTGAGCCACCAGGTGAAGCAAGGCGCTCGATTTCCGATTCCAACGCATTACGGCGCTCAGACAATTTGTCTTTGGCAATCGACTGCGATTTTTCGTCTTCTAGTACAGCTTGCATTTGAGACATCACTGCTTGGCTGTCATACAAGTCTGCACCGCTCTGTTCTTTCAGCGTGTCTAGCGCATCATTTGCGGTAATCCACGCAGGAGCAATCGCTTCAAACTTCTTGATCTCAGCGTTGCAGTCTTGCTCCAATCGGCGCTGCTCACTGCGCTGCTCGCGTAGATCTTCTTGGCTGTGCTCTAGCGTTTCGATTTGCGTACTATGGCGCTCACGTTCTTGCTCTAACGTAATCTCGTCACTCAGTACAACATTGTGTTGCTTCTGGTACTCATCGACCAGCTGCTTCGCTTGTCGCTGCTGATTCAAGCTGCGCTCTAAATCGCGATGTTGCGCTCGCCACTGCTGCTCATTTTGCGCAATTTGCTGAGCATCACGCGCTTTTACAATCGCTTGTTTCGCTTCTGTAGCAGCTTGCGAACGTTCAACGTCACCAGCAATCGATTTGATCAGAGAGAATGCTTTCTCAAATTGCTCGGCTGCTGCAGACGACATATCCAGCTTGTGCTTGATTGCAAGTAACTCAGTGGTGTTTGCCTCTTGCTCAGCCTTTAAGCTGTTCACAAGGTCAATGGCACTTTCTGCGGTAAGAGAAGGGTCATCAAGCAACTGCTTAGCTTTCTCTAGCGCCTGAACCGCTTGCTGATATTGAAGTGCTCGCGTTTGCTGAACGTCCAACGCTTGCTGGTAATCGGCCAGCTGAGTTTTCAAGCTATCGACTTCTTCTTCAGAAACCAGTGCTTGTTCTTCAGCTATCATCACGCTCTCTTGCGCTTCTTCAACCACCATCAACTGTTCTTCAAGACGCTCGTTTAGCTCTTCCAAGTCTTCTTGGTAGCGCTCGATCTTTTCTTGTTGACGCAGTGCATTTTGCACTAACTGCAAATGGTCTGACGCGGCCTGATAATCTTGCTCAAGTGCAGACTCTTGGTCCACCAGCACTTCAAGCTCTTCTTGCACGCGATTGAGCAAGTTATTTTGCTCTAGTAAAGTTTCACGTGAACCGAATAACTCCGAACGCAGTGATAGCGTATTTTCTAGCTTCTTACGGCGCTCATTTGCATGGCGCATGTAGTCCGCTGCTACGTAGTTAGTTGATTCAGTAATCAAGTGTTTAAACAGGTCGCGGTCAGCTTGAGTCGTCTTAATCGCTTCAAGCGTCATACGGTTTTCGCGCAGCGCTGATTCCATATCTTGGAACGCTTTTTTAACCCCACCGTTTTGCGGCAGTAAGTAATCACGCAATGAACGAGTAATCGCACTCGAAATACCACCGTATAGCGACGCCTCGATTAATCGATAGAACTTAGAGCGATCGCTACTGTTACGAAGTTTCTTAGGTACTACACCGTATTCGAACATTTGCGCGTGGTAATCCACAATAGAGCTAAATGCTTTGAAGTGAGCGCCTTCGTACTGACTAACAGATTCTTTGACTTCGTTGATCTGGCGAACACGTGCATGGTTGTCAGATACGCTTTCTATAAGTACGTCTGTCGGTTTTACATGACTTGGTAAACCTTGGATAACAAACGGCTTAATATCGACCTTTTTATCACGGCCCGCCACTTGCTGTAGCTTTACGGCAAACAATAGGCGTTGGTTACGTGAGTTCACTACATCCAGAGCCGCATAACACGCGCCAGGCTGCAATTTACCGTATAGACCTTTGTCTCGAGATGCCTGAGAGCTCCCAGCTTCCGTCGTATTACGGAAATGAAGCAAGCTTTGGTCAGGTATCAGTGCCGTAATGAAAGCCGCCATTGTGGTTGACTTACCTGCACCATTACCACCTGACAGTGTGGTCACCAGTCCATCGATATCAAAGGTACGTGCAAAAAAGCCGTTCCAGTTGATCATGGTTAGCGATTGATATTTACCACGTTCAATCATGCTTCACCTTCTTCTAAATCTGTTTGCTCGTTCAGCGCTTCTTCGTCTTGATTATCTTGTAGAAGGCTACCTTGGCTCGGCTCTTGGGTATGAACTACCGCTTCACCGTCGCGAATCAGCCTTAGCTGCGCTTCGCGCATATCATCACCCACGCGTACGTCAGCACCGAAGCGGAATACCGCTTCACTGATTCGGAATTTGCCCGTTTCGCCAATATGGATGATCATGCCCAGACGGCGTAGACGACGAAGTGAAGTTCGCACTTTTTCGAACAGTTTTTCTTTGTCGAGATCAGAACCAGTCGCACGGTTTGTCACCAGCTTCATGAGCTTTTTCTCATCAGCCAGCTGAAGTAGTTCGTCGTATAGCTCTTGGTTAGTGAAGATACCTTCGTGAGCCAAACGCTCGGGGCTTAGGTATAAGAAACACAATACCTTGCCAACCAACATGTCGAGTTCAGATAGCACACTGCGGCTTATCAATGACGTTGAGCGAGGTCGCAGGTAAAAGAACCCTTCTGGTGCTTTCACCAATTCGGAGTTGTAACGCTGATAAAACAGAGCCAAGTCGGTTTCAAAATCAGACAGCAAAGCGTGATTATCTAAGTCTTCACTTGAGATATGACGTCCTGCACGTAGAGCACTATCTAACGCTGGGAAAAGAGGGTTAGAGATCGCTTTTACCAGATTATCTGGCATGTATTCATTAGTATCGGTCGATGACATTTGCTTGTACCTTTGCGCCAAAATCGTTGATTGCTTGCCAGTCTGGTTGAATCGCCTGGTAGTCAGATTCGGAGTAACCTAAACGCACAGCTTGGTCGACAACAATTCGCGCTAAATCAAAGTGATGAGTTCGAGGGTGCGACGCGAGGTAATCACGCAAAACGCTACCTAGATCGATTGGTGCGCCCTGCTGCTTATGTTGCTGCAGCATGCCACCAATTCGCTCAGAGAGCTCATCATTGACTTGTTGAAATTCTTCGTATTCCACTTCAAGTGGGACTTGTCCGGTTACTTCATCGTCCCTAAGGACGAGAGCTTCATCTCGGAGGTCGGTCAGTCGCTCGGCATCTGCGTAAGTCAGATACCAAGGTGTATCAAAGTAGTCGGTAACGGATTGTCTTAATCGTTGGCTAAACGCACGGTTTTTATCCATATCAATTGCAGTACGGATAAACTTGTGTACGTGGCGGTCATAGCCAATCCATAAGTCGATAGCTTGTTGACCCCAGCTTGTAATACGGTCGAGCTTCATTTGGAGCGCAAACAACGTTTCGCCAATGAAATCCAATTCCGTATCACCATAGACAATTTCTTGAATGTCTAAAATCTGTGTTTGAAGCTCATCACCCGCTGCCTGTAAGGTATCTTGCAGCTCTTTGAGCGTCGATGACGTCTCAGACAGCAAGGCCTCACAGTTATTGATGGCGTCGCGCCAATCTTTGTTCAGTAGTTCAGCAATCTGATCTTTCACCGATTGCTGTTGCTCGTCCATCACTCGCTGGTTCAAATCGATTTGATCAAAGATCTCACCTACCGAATATTTAAGAACGCCATATACATTCTTTTTCCAGTGTCCAGCTGTCCCGCCTTTTTGTGCAGCTTCAATCGCTTTCGACATTTCATCAGCGACCATAGACAACTGTATCGACAGCTTTAACTTAGAAAATTCACGGTGGCGTACGTAATAATCGGTAATACCGATTGCCAGCGGGGATAAACGATAAATGCTTGCACCATCAGTCACTTCACTCGTGAAGCGGCTGATTAGTCGCTGCTTAACCATTTCATTGATGGCGTTGTTTGCACGAAATGCCGAAGCATCACCTGTGTTTTCAAATAAACGAGTGACGATGGTAAACGCATCATGCAGCTCACCTTCACCAAGCTCTTCATCAAACCTTTCGTTACTCAGAACCGCAATCGAAATCAAAAATGCAAGTCGTTCTGTTGTGAGGTTCAATGAAAAATCATGCTGCTTGACCCAACCAACTAGTTCATCAATTGGTTGCTCGGCAGCATTGAGAGTCATCTCACTCATTGCTCATCCTGTTGTTCTTTCTTTTTCGCCCATACGTGTATGTATCGGCCTAATGAGAGGTATGGCTCTTGTCTACATAGTTGTTTTTCGAGTGCCAACACGTCTTCTAATTGGTAGTCACCCATGTACTGCATATTCCCGATGTAGTCACTGAATGAGCGAATTCCCGACTTGCCGCAAATTTCAAACCCGGCATCTTCAATCCATTGATAGACTTCTTCAGGTTTTAAGCCTTTTTGCGGCTGAAGTTTAAATCTTTTTCTATGTGGCATGCCCTCTAATACATGAGGGATATTGCCACATATGACATTCTTGTAGACCAGACCATGATGGTTATAGAACATGACCGAAGCGACACCGCCTGGTTTCACTTGTTCTAGTACCGTCTCTAAAGCGGGCTTTGGGTCAGCTAACCATTCCATTACCGCGTGAAACATCACTAAATCGACAGCATGATCTAAGTGCTCTCCTATCTTTTGGACAGGCGAATGGATCAGGCGATACTGCTCAAGTAGACCGTTTTTTGCAATATCCTGCTCGGCTAGTTGCAGCATTTCCGAAGATAGATCACATAATGAAATCTGGTGTCCGAGCTCAGCAAGTTTTTGAGACATTTGTGCCAAACCACCACCAGCATCAAGCACGGAGAGAGGTTTTTCATCAGCCTTCAAGCGTTCAAGAATTTGCTGAAGATCTTCCCAAACAATGACTTGGCGGATCTCTCCTTTGTCTGACCCGTAAATATTTTTTGCAAATTTGTGGGCAATATCGTCGAAATTACGGTCTTCAGTCACGGTGGTTGAGTTATCATAGCTAATCGTGCTGCTATTCTGTCATAGGAATGGTAGGAATAAAGAGGGTTTCTCTTATTTTTATTATCAAGTGGTGTTTTTTCGGACTATTTCTGTATGTTTGAGCTGAAAAAGATTATTTCATCGATGCTTATGCCGTTACCAGCCATGTTAATCCTTGGCTTTTTAGGCTTAATGCTCATCATGTTTACCGCAAAACGAAAAACAGGATGTTTTGTTGTTCTCTTCTCCTTTATCGGCATTTTCCTGATTGCCTTTCAACCTGTATCAACACGTTTGCTCATGCCAATGGAAAGGCAGTACTCCGCTTTTCTACCCATTGATGAATCCGTTGACTACGTAATGGTGCTTGGTAGTGGGCACGTAGTCGACGACCAAATTCCACCGACTTCTGAGCTAAGCCGTACCGCGCTAATGCGATTGAGCGAGGGGATTCGTATACTGCGCATGTACCCAGGCTCTAAACTCATCCTTTCCGGTTATGCGGGTGGCAGTGAGTTTAGCAATGCTCGTATGATGGCAAAAGTCGCCTTGGCACTCGGTGTGTCTAAGTCTGACATTATCTTGCTAGAAACCGCGCAAGACACCTGGGAAGAAGCCAGACAAGCCGCTGCTTTTGTTGGTCAAAAACGTCTAATCCTAGTCACATCCGCCAGTCACATGAAACGCGCTTTGAACGAGTTTAATTCTGCTGGGATCAAGCCTCTTCCTGCGCCGACAAACTACCTTGCTCACAGTAACATTACTCAGCCATGGGAAAAGTACACCCCTAGAGCGGTCTACCTTGAGCAAACTGAACGTTACTGGCATGAGACTCTTGGTCTGATCTGGCAGAGCTTAAGAGATATGGCATCAGATTACGAAGAGCGTGCTCTGCAATCCGAAGAAACTTCTTTGTAGTAAGCCATAATAACGCACACTAATCTGATAGATATTAAAAAGCCGAAGTCATCACTTCGGCTTTTCTTTATTGCTCAAACGACATAGCAGGCAGTCGTTAGTCACCAGCAAACATATAACCTTCACCGTGCACAGTCACAAATATTTGTGGATTCTTTGGGTCGAACTCCATCTTGGCGCGCATTCGACGAATAAGTACATCGATAGTACGGTCGTTTGGCGCATCGACTCGGTGGCTGATCATATTCAGAATACGTTCTCTACTTAGCACCTGATTTGGGTGTGACGACAACGCCACCAGCAACTCATATTCTGCTTTAGTGAGCTTAACCGGCTCACCATTTCTGCTCAATGCGCGGCGCTGAGTGTCAAACGTCCACTCACCGAAGCGAACGACATTGCTGTTTTTGTCATGAGTTTCCACCACAGGCGACACATTGCGAGCGGCTGAAATTCGCCACAGCAGGTTTTTCACACGAACCAACAGTTCGCGCAGTTCAAAAGGTTTAGTAACGTAATCGTCGGCGCCCATTTCGAGCCCAACAATTTTGTCTATGCTATCCGTGCGCCCTGTCACCAGAATGATTCCAATATCTGACTGGCTACGTAACTCTCTTGTCAGCATCAATCCATCACCACCCGGCAAATTGATGTCCAACATCACTAAGTCGACAGAGTTTTCTTCCAACGCTTCTCGCATTTGCACGCCATCTTCGGCTTCACTAACGGTGTAACCTTCATTTTGAAAGTATCCCACTAGCTTGCTGCGAGTAACAGCATCATCTTCTACAACTAATACGTGATAGCTCATCTAGACCACTTAATCTTGATTTCAGGTTAACTTTAACAACACTATTCTATTCATAATCAGTAACAATTCTAGAAAATGCTACTTCAAAAGTAAGAAAGGTGATTTTTTATTGATTCAAAACAACCTTAGACTCGCTATTCATATCTCACTATATCTCTCTATTTTTATTCACACATGTAGTTACCGCTATTCATCTTTATTAGTTAAACTAAAGACATACCTCGAATTGGAGCTAAAACAATGCAAGAAACAAAAGCATTTAACGAAAAAAGAGCTGAAATATACTGGTGGCTATCTAGCTTGTTTGCTAAGGAACTGACCGAAACGGATATTGAACAGTATCAAACCCCAGAAATTCGCTCCTTCCTCGCTGGGCTTGGTGAAAATGAAACTCTAAAACCGTCTATCGACAAGATGACTGACGCGCTCAATCGTCTAAATGACCGTGAAGACGCACAATTAGAGCTCTCTGCAGATTTCTGCGACCTATTTTTGAAATCAGACAAAGAATCCGCTTTGCCTTATGCGTCTATGTACATCGGCAAATCGGGTCTATTGAATGACGAGCCAGCCAAAGAAATGGCGGCATTAATGGCTGAACATAGTATTGCTGTCAGCGCTTCACTTAACGAGCCAGCAGATCACATTGCGATCGAATTAGACTTCCTTGGTAACTTGATTATTCGCTCTAACGAGCTTGAACAAGAACAGCACCTTGATGATGCACTGCTCGAACAAGAAAAGTTCATCCGAGAAAAGATCCTTTCTTGGGTTCCACAATTTTCGACCAAGTGTCAGTCACTCGATGAATTCGGCTTCTACGCTGCGGTAGCATCTCTATTAGTGTCTTTCCTAGAGCTAGATTGCCACTACCTCGCCGGCGAGTAATTTCACCACTCCCTAGCTAGCGACAAAATCGTCAATTGTAGTGATAGATCACTGCTATTGACGGTTTTTTCATTGCTTGCGCCACGTTTGAGGTCTAGAATCGTGACCGCAAACGATTAAAAATGAAATTGACTCAGTTTCCTGGGTAGAAATACGAACCGCTGGCTAAAAGCGGTTTTTGTGTTTTTACTACTTTGATGTAACCATTAACTAGGAGCTGACAATAATGATTGCTGCGGTGAGCCAAGGGGTAAGCCAGTATATGCAGCAGTTCTCAATAGGACAGAACCTTATGGCCACAATTAAAGATGTTGCTCGCTTAGCTGGCGTATCAACTACCACTGTTTCCCATGTAATCAACAAAACTCGCTTTGTTGCTGAAGCAACCCAAGAAAAAGTGATGGAAGCAGTTAAAGAGCTTAACTACGCTCCAAGTGCCGTTGCTCGTAGCTTGAAATGTAATACGACCCGTACCATCGGCATGTTAGTAACTCAATCAACTAACCTATTCTTCTCGGAAGTAATCGATGGTGTTGAAAGCTACTGTTACCGCCAAGGCTACACGCTCATTTTGTGTAACACCGGTGGTATTTACGAAAAGCAGCGTGACTATATCCGCATGCTAGCTGAAAAGCGCGTAGATGGTATTTTGGTCATGTGTTCTGACTTAACTGAAGAGCTACTAGAAATGTTGGATCGACATGCCGACATTCCAAAAGTAATCATGGACTGGGGCCCTGAAAGCTCTCAAGCCGATAAAATTATCGATAATTCGGAAGAAGGTGGCTACTTAGCCACTAAGTACCTTATCGATCGTGGTCACACAGACATTGCTTGCCTAAGTGGCCACTTTGAGAAAGCAGCCTGCCAAGAACGTATCCAAGGATTCAAACGTGCTTTAGGTGAAGCCAATCTATCGGTTAACGAAGATTGGATCTTAGAAGGTAACTTTGAGTGTGATACCGCTGTGCTTGCCGCAGATAAAATTGCAGCAATGGACCACAAACCAACTGCCGTATTCTGTTTCAATGACACCATGGCGTTTGGCTTGATGAGCCGTCTACAACAAAAAGGGATTCGAGTACCAGAAGATATGTCTGTTATTGGTTACGACAATATCGAACTTGCTGAGTACTTCTCTCCTCCGCTAACAACGGTCCACCAACCGAAACGTCGCGTGGGTAAAAATGCCTTTGAGATCTTGCTAGAGCGCATTAAAGACAAAGAACACGAAAAGCGTGTCTTTGAAATGCATCCAGAGATTGTTGAGCGTAGTACCGTAAAAGACCTGACTAAATAGTTAGCAAGATTAATAACCTATGTGCTTTACGTGGTAGTTCAGAGATACGCAAGGCGCATAGCTTAGTCTTATTTATGGAACACATATCACATTTGCAACATCCAAATGTGATACTTATTCAGATTTTTAATTACTCTTGAATTAGAAGTCACGCACAGGGCAAACCATTCGAAAGTTTGGGACGCAAAGCTTCCGGCCTACGGCATTTACTTGCTATGGTAGCGGGGTTGCCGATGGCAAACTATGCATACACAACTTTACTCCTTACTGACACAGTTTCTGCATTTTTTTGCTAACCTCTCGGACCTGATTTGGTGGCGTATTCACATACACCGAGAATATACAGCATGGACAAACCAGTACTAAAAGACTCAATGCGGCTGTTTGAACAACTAGGCCGTGTAAAATCCCGTTCAATGTTTGGCGGTTTCGGCATCTTTGTTGACGAGACAATGTTCGCTCTTGTTGTAAATGATAAGTTGCACATCCGAGCAGACGATTCAGCCGCAAAAAAATACAAAGGACAAGGCTACGAGCCTTATGTATATAAGAAACGTGGATTCCCTGTCGTTACAAAATACTTCGCATTGCCAGACGATTGGCAGGCAAACCCAAAAGCTACGCTCGATGAGGCCATTGCAGCTCTTAAAGCAGCAAAGGTTGAAAAAGAGTCTCAAGCTCAGTCGAAACCGAATCGACTAAAAGATCTTCCAAACCTAAGACTAGCGACCGAAAGGATGCTCAAGAAGGCAGGAATCGAGTCTGTTGAGCAATTGGAAGAAGCTGGCGCGGTAGAAGCATTTAAAGCCATTAAGCAGTCCCATACTTCGGATGTTGGTTTAGAGCTTCTATGGGCACTTGAAGGGGCAATTAAGGGGACTCATTGGTCAGTCATTCCACAATCGCGTCGTGAAGAGTTGGCTAATCGACTCTGCTAACCCAAGAAAAGTTCAAAGAACCGGCACTCTGTGCCGGTTTTTTGTATCTGCTGAAATTTTCTTTCCACTTAACCTGTCTTAATTCAAACAGTTTCTTGATACTAGGCGAGAATTCGCCACCAATCTCTCTGCAAGTACTTTATCTACTTTTATACTAAGAAGACATAGCAGGTAGAGCGGCCAACGTATCTTTAGGTCGGAGAATAAAAAATGAACAAAAAGCTAGTATTTGGCGTGGTATTCGTCGCACTGATTATTATTTTGGCCATGAATTTTGGTCAATACTTCACGCTTGAAAACGCTAAAGCACAGCAAGAAGCTTTAGGTAGCTTTATTGAGCAAAACTTCCTCATTGCAGCAATCAGCTACTTTCTGGCTTACGTCGCCATCACCGCTTTTTCAATTCCAGGAGCTGCTGTCGTCACACTGCTAGGCGCTGCATTATTCGGTTTTTGGACCAGTCTACTGCTGGTTTCATTTGCCAGTACCATTGGTGCTACCCTCGCGTTTTTAAGCTCACGTTACCTATTGCGTGACTGGGTACAAAATAAGTTTGGCGAGAAGCTACAAGTCATCAACAATGGTGTAGAGAAAGACGGCGCATTTTATCTATTTTCGTTAAGACTTATTCCCGTATTCCCTTTCTTTTTGATTAACCTTTTAATGGGCTTAAGCCCAATTAGTACTAGCCGCTTCTACTTGGTTAGTCAGCTAGGTATGCTACCCGGCACAGCAGTTTATCTAAATGCTGGTACTCAACTAGCCCAAATTGACAGCCTATCAGGTATTGTTTCGCCAACAGTGTTGATCTCTTTTGCCCTACTCGGTGTTTTCCCTATCATCGCAAAATGGATCATGGCGAGAATCAAAGTGTCCCCTAAAGCACACAATGGAAACGCTTAATGAATATCTTCACTGCCTCCAATCCCGTTCAAGCTCATATCTTGTGTGAACTTTTACGAGCAGAAAACATTCCCTGTGAAGTTCGGGGAGAGGGGTTATTTGGTTTGCAGGGCGAATTGCCATTTGGAGAAGATTCTGCCCCATATGTATGGCTTCTTGAAGCAGAGCAGCTTAGCAAAGCCAAATCAATCGTAGAGGGCTTTCATAACAAAGAAGCATCCAGTTATGCCACCTGGGTGTGTAATAGCTGCCAAGAAGACAATGAGGGGCAGTTTGGAGCATGTTGGAAATGTGGCTCGCCTCAAGCGGAAAAGGTCGGCAACAAGTAAAGTAATTTGGTAAATAAAAAAACACACTGCTTATGCAGTGTGTTTTTTTATGAATTCGATAGAGACTCGATTAAATGCTTCCGGCTGTTCGACATTACAAACGTGGCCACAATTCGGTAACTCACACAACTCGCTACCTTGGTGCGCAGCGACCATCTCTTTGACGGGCTGTATAAACATGTAGTCCCTTTCTCCCATCAGATAAAGTGTAGGAATAGGTAACTCTCTATCTTTGAAATACCGCATCAACGGGTTAACTTCTGAAGTTAGGATAAACCAGCGCTTAAACTCTTTTTGACACAGCTTTTTGGCTTCACGGATAAACAAGTGTCGGGATTCACGCTGGCTTTTCTGTGGCATTACAATGTAAGCAAACAAGCTGTACAACCACATGTAAGGGATAATATGCTTACTCAAGTTACCTAGCTTAACCAGCACTTGAGAACGAGTATTAAAACGTGTCACAGCGCCTCCAAGAACCATGGTTCTAACCCGCTCAGAAGCAATTTCAGCAAGGTTACGTACAATAATGGTGCCGAGTGACATTCCTACAAAATGCGCTGAACGAATTTTAAGGTGATCGAGCACTCTTAATATATCCTGAGTGACAGCTTTGAAGGTATATTGATTTGAGATCAATTCACGTAGTAATCGATTCGACTTCCCATGGCCACGAAGGTCTACGAGAAGAATATTAAAGTGCTCTTTGTACGCTTTGATCTGTTTAAACCAAATCGATGAACTACCACCCGCACCATGCACGAACACAACCCACTCATCGCTAGTTGGGTGCTGGTAAGTTTTGTGAAATAGCAAGGTATCAGACATAACTCTCAGTGTGGTTATTTATAGTTTGGTAATAGGGTTAGAAGACTACCATAACTTGATGCCGATTCTATTCCCCAAAAGTCAAAGATTGACGAATTCGTACACTTTTGAGCATTAAATGTAACAAGAGATTGCAGCACATAGAATTCGGTGTGCATGTATTTGCATTGAATCACACAATAAAAAAGGTGCACTCTGTGCACCTTTTAAATACTTTTCATCGTTATGCTATGAATCCAAACTTTGGCAATACAGCTCTAAGTACTGGTTGGCTGCATCCGTCCAACTGAATTTCTTATCCATTGCTTGAAGCTGGATACGCCTTACTTCCGAAGGTTGCTGTGCGTACAGTAGTAGCGAACGTAGCATGACTCTTAACAAGGCATCCCCACTAGGTTCATTAAAAACAAATCCTGTGGCAGATTCCTTATTTGAATCATAATCCTCCACGCTGTCTTTTAGACCACCAACACCTCGAACAATCGGCAATGTGCCGTAAGCCATACTATACATTTGGTTAAGGCCGCATGGCTCGAACTCAGAAGGCATTAGAAAGAAATCGGAGCCCGCTTCTACCCAGTGCGCTAGCTTATTGTCATACGCTTCAACAAACACAAATTTGTCAGAGTGAATCACTGCCACCTCTTTCAACTGACTTGCAAGTACCGGGTCACCTGTACCAACAACCACCAACTGAACGTCATTTTTCAAGAACTCTTCTAGTATCGGCAGTAAGTAATGAACGCCCTTTTGGTTGGTTAAACGGCAAACCATGCCATACATAGCGACATCTTCAAGCGGGAGCCCTACTTCGCTCTGCAGTGCTTGTTTACAAGCCTTTTTCCCACGCAACATACTTTGATGAGTCGCTCGATAGTTTTTAGGCAGGTAACTATCTGTTTCAGGACACCAAGCCGAATAGTCACACCCGTTAAGAATGCCGACTAAGTCCCCTTGACGCGAGCTGAACTCACGCTCCATTCCGTGACTTCCCAAGTGAGTCGTTAGCTCTTTAGCATAGGTGGGACTCACGGCGTTGATTTTGTCAGCACACATAACCCCAGCTTTAAGCATAGTTACGTGTGTGTCGCTCACTGCAGCATCTGGCGCGTGTCGAGAATGAAACTCTGGTAAGCAGTTCAACTCTTCATAGCTAAATACGCCTTTAAATACCGCATTATGAATTGAGATGACACTGCGAATAGGTTTGAAGAACGAGTCTTCACTGTAACGGTGTTTCAGTAAAAACGGTACTAACCCCGTATGCCAATCATTGGCATGAATGACATTTGGCTGAAAACCCAACTTAGGCAACATGTCTAAGCTAGCCGCACTAAAAAATGCAAATCGTTCACCATTGTCAGCGTATGCGGAATTGTTTTCAGCATACATTTCTAAGCGATTAAAATACTGCTCACATTCAATCGCATAGGCTGGAACATCTCCAGACTGTGTCTTACGAACTCGGTAAGCAGTATGTGGCCAACTCTCTAGCTGAGTGTCGAGTACGACTTCTGCGTCTTCAATACCTTGAATCTTACTGTATGCGGGAAGTGCTATACGAACATCTTGCCCGAGGTGAAGAAGTGCTTCGGGTAGTGCTTTAGCCACGTCCGCTAAACCACCACTTTTAATCAATCCTTCAACCTCAGACGCTACAAATAGAACAGAAAAATTCTTAGTAGCCAACTCTTGCTCCTTTAGGAATAACAACGATACCCTCGTCAGAAACATGGAAGTGCTTCTTATCTTCCTTGAGGTTCACACCGATTTGCGTACCCGGTGCTATATCGACATTTTTATCAACGATCACTCGACGCAGTATACACCCTTCACCAACTTTCACATCCCCTAACAAAATGGACTCGCTGATGTCACAGGCAGAAGCAATGTTACTACGGAATCCAAGCACTGACTTTTCAATCCTTGATCCGCGAACATAGCTGCCATTACACACTAGGCTATCGATAATCTGAACTCGACCGTTGACTGAGTCGGTAAATGTTGCAGGAGGAAGTGGCGGGTAGTAAGTGTGCAAAGGCCACTTACGGTTATACAGTGAGAAAGGTGCATCTTTCTCTAATAAGTCCATATGTGCTTGCCAGTACGCATCAATCGTACCTACATCTCGCCAATACACTTCTTCGCGCTCACCGGTAATACGGTTGGTGCTAAAGTCGTAAACAAACACATCGCCACGTGGGAACATGTTCGGAATAATATCTTTACCAAAGTCGTGCGAAGAATCTTCTTTATCCGCGTCTTCAATCAGCTCTGCGAAAAGCGTCTTAGCTTCAAAAATGTAGTTGCCCATTGACACTAACGCATGCTCGCTATCACCAGGAATTGGCTTAGGATTGGTTGGTTTTTCTTCAAAACCAATCATTCGGCCATCAACATCGACTTCGATAACACCAAACTGTGACGCTTCGGATAAAGGCATTCTTAATGCTGATACAGTCAGGGATGCTTCTTTCTCTTTGTGGAAATCCAGCATCTGTTTGATGTCCATTTTATAAATATGGTCAGATCCAAAGATACAAACTTGGTCCGGTTCAGACAGTTCCATAAAGCGTAAGTTTTGATAGATAGCGTCCGCAGTACCTTCATACCAGCGTTTTCCTGTGCGCATCTGCGCTGGGATAGGGTCAATGAAGCGGTCGGTGATACCACTAATATTCCAGCCTTTCTTCATGTGATGGAACAAAGATTGGGATTTAAATTGAGTTAGGACGTAAATCCTCATTAAATCCGCATTAACGAAGTTATTTAATGCGAAATCAATTAAGCGATAGCTGCCTCCAAAAGGCACTGCCGGCTTACTCCGAGATTCCGTTAAAGGACGAAGACGTGAGCCTTCTCCACCAGCAAGGATCATTCCTAAAACACCAGCCATTTTATTCTCCATATTTTTATATTGTATCGGTAGCTTCAAAGTAATTATTGGGGGACTACCTTTCCTTTCTATAACCAGCCACGCGAAATGAAAAACGCAACCAGTTTCCTATAACTTAACGGCTTGTCAGAAGATTACAAATTCAAAAATGCGATACCGTAGGGTAAACATTGATTACTTTCCTACTATATTGCTTTGGTCACATTAAGACCGTCGAGAAAAACAAGCTCTTAACACAATAAGAACATTAAAGTGATAATAAATTCAACTTATCGAAAGGCAGATTGTATAAAACGCCCGTTACATCCACGTGACAGTATGAAAGCGGTGAAATTGATAATATTAATAAATAGGGATGAAAAGATTTATTGATCCAAAATAGTTCAGCTAGAAGGTTGTTCAATCCCCGTTGGTGACCAAATGGTAATGGCCGAACTTGGCGATTTCTTTGTTAAATACAAAGCACCATCTGCTTTCGCTATTGCCTCACCTAAAGTACTGTGAGGGTCTATCACTGCACCACCAATTGCGATATTACAGTCTATACTGTCTCCTGCCTGACATTGTGATTCCTTCCTGATTCGCTCAGATAACTTATGCAATGCTTGTTCATTGTCGGTTCGAACTAAGATCAAGAACTCGTTGTCTGCCCAACGGCAGACTGAATCATATTCACGAATAGCGGTTTTAATCGCCTTAGAAACAAGTGTAATTGCTTGGTCTATCTGCTCTATTTGTAATATCTGAACATCCACCCACAAAAGACTAAATTGGGAGCTTTCTCTTTTTCCTCTAGCCAGTTCATGGAGTATCTCTTTTTCCATCCCTAAACGATTATACAAACCCGTTTGGCTATCCACCGTAGTCAGCAGTGATATCGCTGCGGTTCGTTCTTTAATGATGCTATCAATATCATTTCGATACGCGTGCAGCTCTTTTGCAAACTGACTAATACTTAACTCAATATCTTTAACAGAATTTTTGTGGTGTTGTGTAACTTCAATACTCTGTACCCTCGCTCGCAAAGATTCCACAGGGCGAATATAGACATTGAGTACCACAAGGTAGAGCGCCCAAAACACGGTAATGATTGCCAACGAGGCAAACGCATAAACGGCGTAAAGAAGCTGATCTTTGAGTAATAAACCGATATCGATAAACGACACTTCATACCAATTTAGATCTTTAATGTAGTCAATGGATACGATAAATGACCCTTCCCCCCTGCTGACCACCAGAGCACTAGATTCCTTCCCTTCTCGTTGCTGGTTCATTAGATCAAGCACTTGTTGGTAATCACTTTGACTGAAAAAGTCTGATAAAGAGCGCTCAGGCTGCTGGTTAAAGGTGCCCGACTCCCGATGAAGCTGTACTTTGAGATCGCTGTCGACAAACATAGTTTCGACACCTTGGAATTGCTCATCGTACAGTTGATGAACAATCGGCATAAGCGCCAACCCAGTGCCTATCACTCCCAAAAACTCACCGTCATGCACCAGGCTAAAGTTAACCCATAGCTTAGTGAGTCCTAAGTGATCATCGTGATCGGCACCCAAGCTGACTTCTCGATTGGAAAGTTTATGCGCAAAGAACCATTTATCACCTTGATTGGCTTCATCTAGGGTATACCGATACATACTTTCTGTGCGAATTGATTCAGTACTGATGAAGTAGTAGTCGCGACTCGTATCCAACGCGACAAAAGCATTGTTGGAAGAGAAACGCCAGCGGTAGGTTTCCAGAGTTTCCTGGGCAACCGAAATATAGACGGGATCGTATGGGTGATAGGCCCACGAAATGATGTTGGGGTGTGAAGCTAACTCACGCACCAACTCAACTTCTTTGGCGATTGGTGAAAATACAGTATCAACATCATAGGCTGATACAACTCGCCCGTACTTCCACAGTAAATCAGCAGAGATTTGTTTAGCAAACCAATGCACAGAAGACAGGGTCGAAAAAATAGCGATTACTGTAGCTACAATAAACGCGTATGCAATTTTTTGTTCGAGTTTCATACCTAGCCACTTGTGTTGACTAAATAACCAATAGAAACCCTATGTCTAATTGTCAAACCTAGCTAGTGACAAATTGCGTATTAAGTCTAATTTACGCCGAGAAAGTCATACTTTAGTACCAAATAAAAAAAGCAGCCTATTGGCTGCTTTTTTCGCGATTACGCTTCTTTCTTTGGCTTCTTACGTTTATCGGTAATTTCCCACTTACCGTCAACATATAACCCCGTCCAGCCAGATGGTTTACCATCTATTTCTGATCGCACGTAATTCTCTTTTGTCTTACGACTGAATCGAACCACCGTTGGACGACCGTCTGGATCTTCCGTTGGTGCATCAGTAAGGTACATGAACTTTGGCGAGATTCGATCTTTAAATCTAACCAACTCCTCAACTAATGGCGCTCTAGTCTCACGCGATTTAGGGAAATTACTCGCCGCCATAAATAGGCCTGACGCGCCGTCTCTCAATACGAAGTAAGCATCTGAGTTTTCACATGGAAGCTCAGGGAAGTGTACAGGGTCTTCTTTCGGAGGAGCGACTTCGCCATTTTTCAAAATCTTACGCGTGTTCTTACAGTCGTCGCTAGTACAATCCATATATTTACCGAATCGACCATTCTTCAGAACCATGTCCGAACCACACTTGTCGCACTCAACCAACGGGCCGTCGTAACCTTTAACTTTGAACTCGCCGTGCTCAACCACATAACCGTCACAGTTAGGGTTATTACCGCACACATGCATCTTACGCTTATCGTCAATCAGATACGCGTCCATCGCAGTTTCACAAATTGGACAACGTTTTTTCGCTCTAAGTGCTGCTGTTTCAACGTCTTCTTCAAGAACGTTGATAATGCCTTCTTCGTCACCTAAGTTAATTGTCGTCTTACAACGCTCTTTAGGTGGCAGTGCATAACCTGAACAACCTAGGAATACGCCTGTAGATGCAGTACGAATCCCCATAGGGCGAGAACACGTAGGACACTCGATATCAGTCTCAACGATATGATTTGGCTTCATACCGCCATGTTCTTCGTCTTGTTCCGCTTTTTCTAGATCGCCGCTGAAATCGCTAAAGAAACCATCTAACACACCTTTCCAGTTTGCGTCACCTTCTGCAATCTGGTCGAGCTTCTCTTCCATACGGGCTGTAAAGTCGTAGTTCATCAAATCATCGAAGCTGTCATCTAGGCGGTCTGTAACGATCTCACCCATTTTTTCAGCATAGAATCGACGTTGTTCTACTTTCACGTAGCCACGGTCTTGAATCGTTGAAATGATTGACGCATACGTAGAAGGGCGGCCAATGCCACGCTTTTCAAGCTCTTTAACCAATGCAGCTTCAGTAAAGCGCGCAGGTGGCTTAGTGAAGTGTTGCTTTGGCTCGAGATCTTTAAGGCTTAGCGTATCACCAACCTGAACGGCTGGAAGGATTTGGTCTTCGTTTTTACCCAGTGGGCGCTGTACACGAGTCCAACCATCAAACTTAAGGATACGGCCTTTCGCTTTTAGTGTGTATTCTGCAGCTTTGACGCTTACCGTAGTTGAGTCGTATTTTGCTGGCGTCATCTGACAAGCAACAAACTGATTCCAGATAAGCGAGTAAAGTTTATGAGCGTCCGCTTCCATACCTTGTAGGTCGTCTGCCGTTACATCCACACTTGAAGGGCGTATAGCTTCGTGTGCCTCTTGCGCTCCTTCTTTGCTACCGTAGACATTCGCCTTAGCCGGTAAGTAAGCATCTCCAAATTCACTACCAATGTAATCACGAACCGCATCTACAGCTTCTGAACTCAAGTTAGTCGAGTCAGTACGCATATAGGTGATGTAACCCGCCTCATATAGACGTTGAGCTAACATCATGGTCTTTTTCACGCCGTAGCCTAAACGCGTGCTTGCTGCTTGCTGAAGCGTCGACGTGATGTATGGTGCAGATGGCTTGCTCGATGTAGGACGATCTTCGCGTTTGCATACTTCGTACGCTGCTTTTTCTAACACGCTAATAGCCGAGTTAGTTTCTGCCTCGTTTACGGGTTTGAAAGCCACGCCATCTTTCTGCGCTACTTGCAAACGGAAATCGGTTTTGTCTTTTGTCGCTGTATTCGCGTGAATGTCCCAAAACTCTTCTGGGATGAACGCTTTAATTTGTCGTTCTCTTTCGACCAGCAATTTAACCGCGACCGACTGAACTCGACCAGCAGACAAACCACGAGCCACTTTTTTCCACAATAGTGGCGATACCATAAAGCCTACCACTCGGTCCATAAAGCGACGGGCTTGCTGGGCATTTACGCCATCCATGTTTAATTCACCAGGCGCTTCAAAAGCCTGCTGAATCGCATTCTTAGTAATCTCGTTGAAGACTACACGTTTGTATCGCTCTTCATCGCCACCGATGATCTCACGAAGGTGCCAAGCGATAGCCTCTCCCTCGCGATCCAAATCGGTTGCGAGATAGACGCTATCCGCATCTTTAGCGAGCTTCTGTAGCTCTGCAACGACTTTTTCTTTACCCGGAAGCACTTGGTAGTTTGCTTCCCAACCATGAAATGGGTCGATACCCATTTTCTTGATTAGTGATTTGCGGTCCTTCTCTTTCTTAATACGCGCTTTTTCTTCAGCACTTAACCCTTTGGTCGAAACAGCTGCTGCTTTTTTGCCCGTGCTTTGGCCCGCAGTCGGAAGATCGCGGACGTGACCGACACTGGATTTAACTATGAAATCTTTACCAAGATATTTATTAATTGTTTTCGCCTTGGCAGGAGACTCCACGATAACAAGAGATTTACCCATAATTGACTTAAATGTCCTTAATCGCTGGTGCGATTTTTATCGCATGACGTACTTAAATATTGCTTCTTTTTTTACTATCGAGCGAGATTACAAGAAGATCAATATCTTTTTTTAAAAATTAAATTCAACTGCTCGACAATTGGGCGAATTCTCACAATGAACTCACCTCATGAAATTGGTGGCTAGCCTGAAAGTGCCACATACTAAACGTGCCAACATCACCGCTTCTAGCGCGGCATAGAAATTTATGCCGGAAGTCACAAAATGTCTTTGCATTATTAAAGATTGAATTTCCGTTTGGGCACCCTACACTATGCAATCAATGCGTAACACTCCACACCTTACGCATATTCGCAGTTTAAAAATAACCGTTAGGAATCCCACATGAGTGAGAAAAAGGCCATCTCTAGCTTTGACCTGCTACTTATTGCTAACCAAATCATCCAAGAACACGATGACTACATAGAAGGTATGAGAGCAGATGCCGTTGAAGAAAAGGACGGTGTATTAGTGTTTAAAGGTGAATATTTCCTAGATGATCAAGGTTTGCCCACAGCGAATACAACCGCTGTTTTCAATATGTTCAAATACCTGGCACACCACCTTTCTAAAGAATTCACGCTAGATGATTAATACAGCCCGAAGCCCATGCAATCGGTGCGTAACGAGCGCCATGGGGAATCATAGGTATACAAAAAAGCCAGAGTGTTTACTCTGGCTTTTTCGTTTAACAGCTTAGCGCTTCTAGCTTATCGAAGTAGTCTGGGAATGTCTTCGATGTACACTTAGGGTCATTGATGGTTACTGGAGTATCACTTAATGCAACCAATGAAAAGCACATCGCCATGCGGTGGTCATCGTAAGTATCGATCGCAGCGTGTTTTAAGTCGTCTGTTGGCTTAACAATGATATAGTCTTCGCCTTCCTCAACCTCTGCACCAACTTTACGTAATTCTGTTGCCATGGCTGACAATCGGTCAGTTTCTTTGACACGCCAGTTATAGACATTACGAATAGCCGTTGTGCCTTCAGCAAACAGTGCTGTTGTTGCAATCGTCATCGCTGCATCTGGGATATGGTTGTAGTCCATATCAATGCCTTTAAGTTGACCTACACGAGAAATTACGTAGTCATCGCCCCATTCAATTTCCGCGCCCATTTTTTCAAGCGCATCAGCAAACTGGATGTCGCCTTGGATACTATTTCGGCCGATGCCCGTTACCTTAATCTCACCACCTTTAATTGCCGCAGCGGCTAGGAAATAAGAGGCTGACGAAGCATCACCCTCAACGAGAAAGTCACCAGGAGCTTTGTAAGTTTGCCCTGCTGGAACAACAAACTCTTGGTAGTCGTTGTTTATCACATCCACACCGAATTGCTTCATGATGTGAAGCGTAATATCAATGTATGGCTTAGATACGAGCTCGCCTTCGATCTTAATCTTCACTTCACCTTCAGCAAGGGGGGCAGACATCAAAAACGCAGTCAAGAATTGGCTAGAAATAGAACCGTCGATCGATACAGTACCTGACTGAAGCCCTGTGCCGGTAATTTTCAGCGGCGGATAATTTTCGTTCTCTAGATACTCAACCTGAGCGCCAGCATCACGCAATGCGTCAACAAGGTGACCAATCGGTCGCTCCTTCATACGTGGCTCACCAGTGAGAACATATTCACCTTTACCCAGACACAATGCTGCTGCTAGCGGGCGCATTGCGGTACCGGCATTACCCAGAAACAGTTCTAGCGCTTCTGGCGCATCAAACGGCTTGCCTAGCCCTTCGACTTCACAAACAGTTTTGTCGTCAGATAGGCGATAAGTGACACCGAGTTGAGTCAGCGCATTGAGCATATGACGGATGTCATCACTGTCTAATAAGTTGGTAAGACGTGTGGTTCCGCTCGCAAGTGCCGCAAGCAGTAGCGCACGGTTAGAGACGCTTTTTGAACCCGGCAAATTGACTTCACCATTAACTTTATTGATCGGTTGTAACGTAAGGCTTTCCATTAAAGTTGTTATTCCTTGGATCACTATGGCTTCTTTATATAGTGATGAAAAATTCTTCGTACTTGCAGACTAACTAACTTTGCCACTGAACTCCAGAGCAAATCTACGTGAAAAGATGAATAATTAGTCACTCGAAAAAAATGATGTTAAAACGCTTTATCCACTCGGACGCCATTATCAAAATAGAGTATGCGCACCTTGTCTTGTTTCTCAAATAGCATCGTATTGTCAACGTCTTGAATGATATCGATTAGTTTACCTTCATCGGTTTTTATCAGTAGCTCAACCAAACGATATTCGACTCGATATTCACGTTGACCGTTATGCCTGGCAATGCCTGCCCCAGCCACCGCACCAACAGCCGTTGCCACCTCTTTTCCTGTGCCGCCACCAAATTGATTACCCACCAAGCCACCGACGACTGCCCCAAGAAGAGTCTCCCAACCATTGGCTTCCGATTGCACTATTTCTTGTTGGGTAATGTAGCGAACGGTATCTATCGTCCCAAATACGACTTGATTCACTTCTCTTGCTTGATTGCGCTGATAGTTTGCATTGGCAAACAGAGGAAAAATCAATAAGATCCAGAACCAGTTTTTCATTGTAAACTCCTCTTAAAATGGCGTAACTAAAATTAGAAATGACGATTTACCTCACCGAACTCGATGATAGTGACTATACCTTTCCTTCACCCTATGAAGCGTTAGATGAGCCAAATGGATTGCTTGCGTTTGGTGGTGATTTATCACCTGAGAGAATCCTAACTGGCTACCATAACGGTATATTCCCATGGTATGGCCCGGGAGAGCCAATACTTTGGTGGAGCCCTTCACCAAGAGCAGTGTTTGATCCTAAGACATTCAAACCAGCGAAAAGTCTTAAAAAATTTAATCGTAAAACGCCTTATCGAGTCAGTATAAACAAAGCAACGCGTGAAGTGATTACGCTTTGTGCCAAGTTGCGCCCTGCAGAGGAAACTTGGCTAAACCAAGAGATGCGTGACGCCTATTCAGAACTCGCGCTGCAAGGGCATTGTCATTCAGTAGAAGTTTGGCTAGAAGATAAACTGATTGGTGGGCTCTACGGTATTCAAGTTGGCAAGCTGTTTTGTGGCGAATCGATGTTCAGCTTAGAGACAAACGCGTCCAAAATTGCGTTATGGTACTTGTGTCGACATTTTACAGCTCATGGTGGTCAACTCATCGATTGCCAAGTCATGAACCCTCATCTGGAGTCCTTAGGCGCTTTTGAAATGGAGCGTGACGAGTTTTTGGATTCATTGCTATCCTTTAGAGAACAGTCCATTTCAGCCGGATGCTTTGACACCCAATGGCTGACTTTACCTTCTGAGGAGACTCAATGAGCTCGGATATTCAGCAAATTCGCATCGGCTTGACCGACAGCCACCCATGTAGCTATTTATCCGATAAAAGTGAACGAGTTGCTGTCGCGCTCGATGCTAATCTGCATACAGCATCAAGCTATGAGGTTCTGCTTGCCAATGGGTTTAGGCGCAGCGGCGATACCATCTATAAACCTCACTGCGACCAGTGCAATGCCTGCAACGCTTTGCGACTTTCAGTACCCGACTTCTTTGCATCCAAAAGCCAGAAAAGACTGCTTAACAAGGCGAAAAGCTTCACTTGGGCGTTAAAGGACGAGATGGATGAAAACTGGTTCGATTTGTATTCTAGATACATTGAAGCCCGCCACCGCAACGGGACCATGTACCCTCCGAAAAAAGACGAGTTTTCCAAATTTTCTCGCTGTAGCTGGCTCAATACTCAATACCTGCATATTTATATCGACCACCAGTTAGCGGCGGTTGCTGTAACGGATGTAATGAGCAATAGTGCCAGCGCCTTTTATACCTTTTACGATCCAGATATAGAGCTTTCCTTGGGTACAATTGGGGTCTTGTTTCAGGTTCAATACTGCCAACTTGAAGGAAAACAATGGCTCTATTTGGGCTATCAAATTGATGAATGTCCAGCTATGAACTATAAAGTCCGTTTTCATCGCCATCAAAGGCTAGTAAATCAGCGTTGGCAAGGGTAGAATACGCCCCAACTTTACATATTTAGATTTTGACGGCAGAATTCGTCCGTTAAAAACCGCCAAGTTTCTAAAGAGGATTAAATGGCTAAAGAAGACGTAATTGAGATGCAAGGCACTGTTCTTGATACTCTACCAAACACAATGTTTCGTGTTGAACTAGAAAACGGTCACGTGGTTACTGCTCATATCTCTGGTAAAATGCGTAAGAACTACATCCGTATTCTTACTGGTGACAAAGTAACTGTAGAGATGACTCCATACGACCTATCTAAAGGTCGCATCGTCTTCCGTGCTCGTTAATCTCTGACTGCCTAGCGCATTCTGAATTAATCGAATACAACAAAAAACGGAGCCAATGGCTCCGTTTTTTGTTGTCTCTTATTCCCTACTTACCCAGCGCTTCTTTGTAATGCTGGCGGCACACCGACACATACTTATCATTACCACCGATAGCAACCTGATCACCTTCTGCAATCGCTTTACCGTGCTCGTCAGTTCGAATAACCATGTTTGCTTTGCGCCCACAGTGACAGATTGTTTTCAGCTCGACCAATTTATCAGCCCAAGACAGTAGATATTTACTGCCTTCAAACAACTCACCTAAAAAGTCGGTTCGCAATCCATAGCACAACACCGGAATATGCAGCTTATCGACAACCTCAGTTAACTGGTATACCTGTTCTTTGGACAGGAACTGACACTCATCAACCAGAATACAGTGACGCTTTTCAGCTTCATTTAGCGCTGCTATTTCTTGATATAAGTTGGTGTCAGTACGAAATAGTTGCGCCTCAGACTGAAGACCAATTCGTGAACTCACTTTTCCGACACCATAACGGTCATCTAGTGCGGCGGTGAAAATCACCGGTGTCATACCGCGTTCTTGGTAGTTAAAAGAGGATTGAAGAAGAGTGGTGGATTTACCCGCGTTCATCGCTGAGTAATAGAAATACATCTGAGCCACTGAATGCTACCTATAAACTTAAATTACAAAATAGAAAAAAGGGCTGAAAAGTCAGCCCTCTAGGATTTACTTGCGACGCCACGTTGTGCCTTCTGGGCCATCTTCCAGAACGATACCCATATCAGTCAGCTTATCACGTGCCATATCAGCATTTGCCCAATCTTTCGCTGCGCGAGAGTCATTGCGAAGTTTAATTAGTGCTTCGATTTCAGCAACTTCATCATCGCTGCCAGCATCACCTTTTAGAAATGCTTCAGGCTCTTGATACAGAATGCCGATAACATCAGCAAGTTCACGCATTAGGCTACCCAGTTCACTTGCTTTCTGTACATCTTCTGTCTTGATGCGGTTGATATCACGCGCCATGTCAAACAGCACAGAGTATGCTTCAGGCGTATTAAAGTCATCGTTCATTGCTGCTGTAAAGCGCGATACGTACTCTTCGCCACCTGCCGCAGGAACAGACAAGTCCAAACCGCGTAGTGAAGTATATAAGCGCTCCAATGAAGCTCGAGCTTGGTTAAGGTTCTCTTCACTGTAGTTTAGCTGACTACGGTAGTGACCCGACATCAAGAAGTAACGAACAGTCTCAGAATCATAGTGCTGTAGTACATCACGAATAGTAAAGAAGTTGCCTAAAGACTTAGACATTTTTTCTTTATCAACCATCACCATACCGCTGTGCATCCATGTATTTACGTACTGAGTATCGTGTGCGCAGCATGATTGTGCAATTTCGTTTTCGTGGTGTGGGAACTGAAGATCTGAGCCACCACCATGAATATCAAAATGGTTACCCAGAATGGATGAGTTCATTGCAGAACACTCAATATGCCACCCAGGACGACCTGGTCCCCATGGTGATTCCCATGTAGGTTCACCTGGCTTAGACATTTTCCACAAAACGAAGTCTAGCGGGCTACGCTTAGCCATTTCAACACCCACTCGAGCACCCGCTTGCAACTGATCTAAGTCTTGCTTAGACAACTTGCCATACTCATCGTACTTGCGAACTTCAAACATAACATCGCCATTGCTCGCAACATAGGCAAAGCCGCGTTCAATAAGCTTCTCAACCAGTTCAATAATCTCCTGGATGTAGCCCGTTGCTCGTGGCTCAACGTCTGGACGTTTCATGTTCAATGCATCAAAGTCTGCATGCATTTCACCAATTAGGCGCTCAGTAAGTGAATCACACGATTCACCGTTTTCAGCGGCACGCTTGATGATCTTGTCATCGATATCCGTGATATTACGCACGAAGGTTAAGTTATAACCTAAGTAACGCAAATAACGTGAAACAACATCGAAAGACACGAATGTGCGACCATGACCAATATGACAGAGATCGTAAATGGTTACTCCACAGACATACATGCCTACGTTGTCGGCATTGATTGGTTTGAATTCCTCTTTCTGTCTTGTGAGTGTGTTATATATTTTTAACATGATCTCTATCTAAAATTAGTGGGTGAAACAAATAGTGGTTCAGTATATCAACTGAAGCGATGATAGGTAATCCCAAGTCGTGCAAAATCTCATCATAATCGCCGCCTGAATCATGCTTTCTGTCAATTTGTCCGTATAAACTTCCTAGAAGTTACGCTAGAATCTCAGCTTCAAATCAAAAACATTAATAAAGGTATTCGTCATGATCATCCTTCACACAAATTTTGGTGACATCAAAGTTCAACTTAATGAAGAAAAAGCACCAGAAACAAGCGCAAACTTCCTACAGTACTGCCGTGACGGTTTCTACGACAACACTCTTTTCCACCGTGTAATCGATGGTTTCATGATCCAAGGTGGTGGCATGGAATCAGGCCTACGTGAGAAAGCGACACGTGCTTCAATCAAAAACGAAGCAAACAATGGCCTAAGCAACAAGGTGGGTACGTTAGCAATGGCTCGTACAATGGAACCGCATTCAGCAAGTTCTCAGTTCTTCATCAACGTGAACGACAACACTTTCCTAGACTTCCGTAGTGAAAGCCTAGATGGCTGGGGTTACTGTGTATTCGCAGAAGTGGTTGAAGGCATGGACGTAGTCAATAAGATCAAAGGTGTTAGCACTGGCTCAATGGGCATGCACCAAGACGTTCCTCTTGAAGAAGTTGTTATTACTGGCACAACTATCGAAGAGTAATCATTGAAAAGAGAGCGGCTACCGCTCTCTTTTTCCATCGACCTATTATGACTACACTATTCATTTCAGATCTTCACCTTACCCCTTCAGCTCCAGAAATTACGGAATGCTTTATTCGCTTTATGCGAGAAGAAGCTCCAAGTGCAGACGCGCTCTACGTCCTGGGTGACCTTTTCGAATTCTGGATAGGCGATGACGACCGTTCTGAATTTGCTCAGCAAATTAGACAAGAATTCAAAACCCTCACAGACTCCGGTGTACCCTGCTTTTTCACCCAGGGTAATAGAGACTTCTTAGTCGGAAAAAAGTTTGCCAAGCAAACGGGTGTGCAATTGCTAGGGGATGAAACTGTTATCGACCTCTATGGTACTAAAGCCGTTGTTTTACACGGTGATACCTTATGCACTCAAGATGTTAAGTACCTAGAGTATCGACAAAAAGTTCACATGCCGTGGTTACAATGGATTTTTAATCGCATTCCCTTTTTCATCAAAGAGAAAATTGTTGCAAAGGTCCAAACAGACATCAAAGAAGACAAACACACCAAGTCACTCGACATCATGGACGTCACCCAGAGCGAAGTCGAATCCGTGATGACTAAGCACCAAGTGAACCTTATGATTCACGGTCATACCCACCGACCAAATGTGCACTCTATCAATAGTGAAGACGGTGATAAGACTCGAATTGTTCTTGGTGATTGGTACACCCAAGGCTCGGTTTTAGTCTATGCTAAAGAGGGATTTGAGTTACAAACTCGCCCATTTCAATCGCAATAAGTCGGCCACTCACGTTGTTAGGCCTTACTATAAAATGGGTCTAACACGTAACAGGTATAAAAGAATTTAACATTGAAATATTCCTATATTGCACGGCAACCTATCCTAGACAGAGACAAAAAAACGATCGGTTACGAATTACTGTTTCGTGATGGGCCTAAAAACACATTTCCAGATATTGACCCTGATGAAGCCACCAGCAGGTTGTTATCTGATCATTTCCTATCGACTCATTACAGTACTCTTGGTGATAGCGTTGGGTTTGTAAATTTCCCCTACCAAAGCTTATTGAACCGTATCCCCACCCTGTTTCCTTCTGACAACTTGATAGTGGAAGTACTGGAGGACTGCGAGCCAACGGCAGAGTTACTTGAAGCTATCAAAGAAATGGCACAGGCCGGTTATAAGATAGCCTTAGACGATTTTATACCCTCCCCTGAATGGAAGGCTTTCTTGCCTTATGTTTCAATCATTAAATTCGATATTCGCCAAGTTTCCATCGATAAAGCGCAAGCTTTCATTCAAAAGCTAAGTGGAACAAAAATAGAGTTTTTAGCAGAAAAGGTGGAAACGTATCAGGAATTTAATCAAGCTAAAGACGCTGGCTTTCACTACTTTCAGGGCTATTTCTTCAGTAAACCCGAAATCATCCAGAGGAAAGCTCTTGAACCCTCATTTCTAACCGTTATTCAGTTGTGTAAAGAAGTCGCCCGTGAAGACATGGACTATCGCGCTATTGAAGAACTCGTCGCACAAGATGTCTCTTTATCCTATAAGTTATTAACGTTCGTCAACTCGTCTGCCCACGTGAGTACACAAATACAGTCGTTCAAGCAGGCTTTAGTTTACCTAGGCGAGCAAAAGCTAAGAAAGTTCATTTCTTTAGTTGCCATCGCTTCTACTCAAGAAGCCAAGCCAGACTACCTATATGGCCTTTCGATTCAACGTGCTCGCTATTGTGAGTTGATTTGTGCACGTTGCGACAGTCATATAGAAGAAGGCTCAGCATTCTTAGCGGGTATGTTCTCGCTACTCGACAGCTTGCTTGATAGGCCTCTAGAATCTCTTGTAGAAGAAATGCCTATCGATGAAGCGGTAAAAAGCGCGCTTACTAGTGGTGAAGGATTGCTTGGAGATATTCTGTTTTTGACCCGTGCATACGAGAGAGCTGATTGGGAAAGTGTCGCTTCAGTCAATCAACGCCTAAAGCTTAGTGATGATACATTGAAAGAGTGTTACGACGACGCGGTACGCTGGACGGCTGAGTTACTATCTGTGGTGTATTAAGCCTCCACTAGAGCTCTCCCCATTTACAACAACTTACGTAGCCTCTACACTTGCCGCATTGAATCTTTGAGTACCTAAGTTTATGAACAAGTGCGCATGTAACAGCGGCAAAAACTACCAAGATTGCTGCCAACCCATTCATACCAATCACGCGAATGCTGCAACACCAGAGCAGTTGATGAGATCTCGCTACTGTGCCCATGTTCATGGCTTAGTTGATTTTGTCGTCGCAACCTACCACCCAAGCTGCCATGCCGAAGAACAAAAGGAAGATATTACTCAATCTATCGACAGTGATTGGAAAGGCTTAGAAGTCACTCGCGTAGAACCTGGCTCTCATTCAGACGAAGGGTACGTGACATTTAAAGCTTACTTTGCAGACGCTGGTAAAGAATACTGCCTAGAAGAACGTTCGCGCTTTGTAAGAGAGAATGGCTTGTGGTTCTATATCGATGGGACTTTCCCAGAAGAACCACCACAGCCAGACGTAAGACTACAGCAGCCGGTTAGCTCCTTGAAAGTTGGGCGCAACGACCCTTGTATTTGTGGCAGCGGGAAAAAGTTTAAAAAGTGCTGTGGCTAATGGCCCAATCATTACAACAAAAAAACCGACTCAATTGAGTCGGTTTTTCTTTAGTGGTTATGGCAGCTAGCCAATGTGCGTAGCACCACCCATGTACTTTTGCAGCACCGTAGGGATTGCAATACGGCCGTCTGCTTCTTGATTATTTTCTAGGATAGCAACCATGGTACGACCTACTGCTAGACCTGAACCGTTTAGTGTGTGCACTAGCTCTGGCTTCTTCTCGCCCTTACGACGGAAACGCGCTTGCATACGACGAGCTTGGAAGTCCCACATGTTTGAGCAAGATGAGATCTCACGGTAAGTCTCTTGAGCTGGAACCCAAACTTCTAGGTCGTAAGTCTTACGCGCGCCGAAGCCCATGTCACCCGTACATAGAACCACTTTACGGTAAGGAAGCTCTAGAAGTTGCAGAACTTTCTCAGCGTGACCAGTTAGCTCTTCAAGTGCATCCATTGAATCTTCTGGTTTAGTGATTTGTACTAGCTCAACTTTGTCGAACTGGTGCATACGAATCAGACCACGAGTATCGCGACCGTAAGAGCCCGCTTCAGAACGGAAACATGGCGTATGCGCCGTCATCTTCAATGGCAAGTCTGCTTCATCAGAAATAGTGTCACGAACCATGTTTGTTACAGGTACTTCAGCTGTTGGAATCAGAGACAGTTTACGTGGTTCTTCATCGTTCACTTTTTCTTCTAGTGGCTCAGTGTGGAACAAGTCCTTACCAAATTTAGGTAGCTGACCAGTACCAAATAGGCTGTCTGAGTTTACTAGGTAAGGCACGTACATCTCAGTGTAGCCATGCTCATCTGTGTGAAGATCCAGCATAAACTGAGCGATTGCACGGTGTAGACGCGCAAACTGGCCTTTCATCACGATAAAGCGAGCACCAGTGATTTTTGTCGCGCTCGCGAAATCTAGGCCACCGCCCAACTCACCAAGATCAACGTGATCTTTCAGCTCGAAATCGTAAGCTTTTGGCTCACCCCAACGAGAAATCTCAACGTTGTCGTCTTCATCTTTACCTTGTGGAACGTCATCAGCAGGCAGGTTTGGAACAGATAGCGTGATCTCTTCCAGTTGTGCCATTACTGCATCAAGTTCAACCTTTTTAGCATCAAGATCGCTACCTAGAGTACCGATTTGTTTCTTGATCTCTTCAGCACCTTCTTTATCACCAGCTGCCATTTTTTGGCCGATCTGCTTAGAGATGGAGTTACGAGTGGATTGTAAATTTTCAACTTCGACTTGAATCGACTTACGTTGCTCTTCAAGTGTACGGATTGTCTCTACGTCTAGCTTAAAGCCACGACGTGCTAGTTTTGCAGCTGTTTCATCCAGCTCTGTACGAAGTAATTTAGAATCCAGCATTGTTAATCCTATGCTTTTTTAGTAGTGAAATCGCGCTTGAGCATCTTGTTCAAGCGCCAAAAAATATTTCCCAAAATAGTTGGAGTTGCAGCGCGGCAACAAACCAATTCAGCCCTATGAGCATAGGTGTTCTATGTGATTAGGATGAATTGGTGCAGTTAACAAAGCTGCGGCTTCAAGTATGAAGGGACAATTGGATAAATGTATCTAAAATGCGCGCTTATTCATAGCGCTTTTGTGGGCTTTTTGCGTCTAAATTAGCCAAGTAATCTAACTTTTCGCCAATTTTGGTTTCTAAGCCCCGATTTGTTGGCTGATAGTAACGCGTTCCTACCATTTCAGGAGGAAGATACTTCTCACCCGCGGCGAATGCGCCGGGCTCGTCATGGGCATATCTGTACTCTGCACCATAGCCCATGTCTTTCATTAAGTTGGTTGGCGCATTTCTGAGATGATGAGGAACTTCATACTCGGGCTGGTTATGCGCATCGCGTAAAGCTTGCTTCCAAGCGGTATACACTGCATTGCTTTTCGGTGCACATGCTAAATACACAATGGCTTGAGCAATCGCGCGCTCCCCTTCTGCTGGCCCCACGCGTGTGAAACAATCCCATGCTGACAAGGCGACTTGCATTGCTCTTGGGTCAGCATTACCAATATCTTCTGAAGCGATAGCTAATAGGCGACGAGCAATATATAACGGATCACACCCCGCCGCGATCATTCTCGCCGACCAGTACAAAGCGCCATCTGGGTTTGAGCCTCGAATCGATTTATGCACGGCTGAAATTAGGTCGTACCAAATGTCACCTTTGTTATCAAAACGAGCCACTTTTTCACCGGCCACCTCAGCAAGCAGTTTCAGTGTGATCTGCTTGACCCCTTGCTCTTCCTCAGCCATATCGAACAGCAATTCAAGGTAGTTAAGCGACATACGCGCATCGCCATTCACCAGTTCAGCTAATCTTTCCAATACATTGTCGTGATACGTCGCTTTTTGCCCCCCAAGGCCGCGCTTCTCATCGCCTAACGCTTGTTGGACAGCCAGCATGATTTCGTCTTTGGTTAGCGAGGTTAGCTTATAAACCCTTGCTCTAGAGAGTAGAGCGTTGTTCAGTTCGAAAGAGGGGTTTTCTGTTGTTGCGCCAATAAAAGTAACAGTGCCGTCTTCTATATGGGGTAAGAACGCATCTTGCTGAGACTTATTGAAACGATGCACCTCGTCTACAAACAGAATAGTTCGCTTACCTGCCATTTTGTTCTCACGTGCTTTCTCAATCGCCGCTCGAATTTCTTTGACGCCTGAAGTCACTGCTGAAACACGCTCAACCTCTGCGTTGGCGTAATTAGCAGCCACCTCCGCTAGGGTTGTCTTGCCGGTACCCGGCGGCCCCCACAGAATCATTGAGTGGATATGTCCGGCCTCTAAAGCTCTGCGTAGCGGCTTACCTGGCGCTAAAATATGTTGCTGCCCAATATACTGTTCGACCGTTTCTGGCCTCATACGAGCAGCAAGGGGACGAAAATCTTCGTCCCCTGCAAAATCTAAACTGTAATTACTCAATCTCAGTTCCTTTGGTCATCTACCTCTACGCCATCGGGGATAATGAAGGTGAAACGCTCATCATTTGGCTTACCTACTTTAACATTTTGGAAGGTAAACAGTCCGCGCTGTCCGTCTTGCTCTATAACATTAAAGCCTTTTACAACGCCCTTTGCATTGATATCAATTTGAAACTGGCCTTGATTAGAGTCTACAGCCGTCGGTATTAGAGTGAAACGATCGCCTTGTTGCGAAACTTTATAGTTATCCCAATCGCTTGCTCGATTGCGTGTCAAAAGCACGAATGGCGTTTGCTCCGTAGCTTGCTCCTGCCAAAAGATGCTGACTTGCTCAATGAATGGGCTGTAATACCAGAGTGTTTTGCCATCAGAAACGAGTACGTTTTCATCAGGAAGTGATGTTGTCCAACGGAACAAGCTCGGACGTGCAATTTCCACTGTCCCCTCCCCTTCCATCACTGTTTCACCGTCTGGGCTCACAACTTTTTGCGAAAAATCGGCACTGAAACCTTCGTTGAGTGCTAAACGGCTGCTCAATTCGTCTTTAGGTGCAGCGATTACCGAGAAACTCAAACAGAGTAGTACTAACAACTTTTTCATTCGTATGGCTCCTAGAGGCCTAAAATTTATGACAATACAAACTTAATATGATGGCGGTTATCGAAAACTCCACCTTTATTGAAATTTCTATTCTACTTAGAAACTAAATTGAGATTGACCGAGTTTAGTCAGACATTGGTGGGGATATTCACCGTCTTTCATTTAGTACAAGAAAAGTTAAAAAAGTTCGACCTATTTTCCGCAGCACTGTTTAAACTTCTTACCACTTTCGCAAGGACACGGATCGTTACGGCCAATGTTTTTAAAGGGATTCACACTTTGGCTCTTCGCTCCCACCATCGCTTCATCAGCGGCTAAAGCCACTTCCGCAATCATTAGGTCAACTTGTTCAATCAAGCTGTCTAAGCTTGGCGGCGTATCAATGCCAGCTTGTTTCATTTGTAGCTGAGTTTGCTCTTCATCGATGGCTAGCATAAATGTGGTTAATAACGCATGTAACATACGCAATGTACCGTCACCTACTTGAGCCTGTTGCCATTGTTCTTCAATAGTAGGCCAAACTGTCATAAAACCTTCAGCAAAGTCGGCAAGGTCAGTTTTCAACTCTTCTTGATTGAGCAATGTGGTCAGTTGGTATTCACTACGTTTTAGTAAACTGTATTGCTTGTTAATCTGTTCAACCACCAGCGGTTTTGCTGAGTCTGAGTTTTCATTGATAACAGTTGGCAGCCAACTTTCTGGCTGAAGTGGCTTTGTTGCAAAGTTGGCAGCGAGAATAGCGCCTTCGATAAAAGTAGCCGACTCTTCAACGGCGATGTTTTCAAGCGAAATAAAATGGTAGGTCATATTTGGTATGCATTAATCTAAATCTAACGTCATTATACCGCTAGTGACCGCATAACGTTAGTGTCGATTATATCGTTAGTGACATTCCAATACGAAGCCTCTACAATCTCGCCTCCAACGATAGAGGCACCAATCATGCGCGTAATACTAGGCCCGATGGAGGGCGTATTAGACCACTTAATGAGAGAAATTCTTACCGAGATCAATCAATACGATCTTTGTGTCACTGAATTTGTTCGAGTGGTAGACCAACTCCTACCTGACCATGTGTTTCATCGTTTATGTCCTGAGCTCGCGCAAGGTTCGCAAACTAAATCTGGTGTGCCTGTTCATATTCAGTTACTGGGACAAGACCCTCACTGGATGGCAGAAAACGCCGTCCGTGCTGCAGGGCTAGGTGCGAAGGGGATAGACATCAACTTTGGCTGCCCAGCTAAACTAGTGAATAAAAGTAAAGGTGGCGCAGCCTTACTACAACATCCAGAACTCATTTACCAAGTCGTGAAAGCCTGTCGTGATGCTGTGCCAACCAACGTGCCAGTCAGTGCTAAAATCCGCTTAGGTTGGGAAAACCCTGAGGACTGCTTCGAGATTGTTAGTGCCATAGAAAGCGCTGGGGCAGATGAGCTCACTGTGCATGCCAGAACCAAAACTGGAGGCTACAAAGCAAGTGAAATCAAATGGGAATACATCGATAAAATTCGCCAAAAAACCAGCTTACCTTTGATTGCCAATGGTGAGATATGGGATCACCAAGATGCTCTCGCCTGTATTGAAACCACTGGTGTTGACTCTTTGATGGTTTGCCGAGGCGCATTTAATGTTCCTAACCTAGGAAACGTGGTGAAGTTTAACCACGCAAAAATGCCATGGTCAGACGTTGTTGATCTTCTGTTGCTGTACTCTCAGTACGAGATGAAAGGTGACAAAGGCCTTTACTACCCTAACCGCGTAAAACAATGGTTTTCCTATTTAAGGCAGGAATATCCCGAGGCCAAACAGCTTTTCCAAGAAATTCGAACTTTCAATAAAGCGGCACCAATCGTGGAACATATTGAAAGTTATAAAAAAGATAGAGAGCTAACGGACTAGAACACCACCTTGTTCTTTCCTGTGGTTTTGGCCTGATACAGCTTTTCATCAGCCGCTTTAAATAGTGTGTCAAAGTCGTGCTCTTGATCAGTCGCCACGACTTCTACCCCAACCGAAACGGTAAACCCGCCTTCTACAGCCTCGTGCGATTGGGCGGAAATTGCCGTTTTGACGCGTTCAATCGTTTCGCACATTCTGTCTTTATCTTGACCACGCAAGTAGAGCACAAACTCCTCGCCGCCAAAGCGAGCAACCGCGTCAGTTTGGCGAATATTGCTTTCTATTTTATCTGCCATATAGCAAATGACCGCGTCACCAACATCATGCCCATAGGTATCATTGACCTTTTTGAAATCATCAATATCTAATACGGCTAACGCAATGTAATCACCAAGTGTGGTGTTCTTCAAAAAGATCTCCATCCCGCGACGATTTAATAACCCTGTCATTGGATCTTTTTCAGCAAGTTCTTTCAGATAACGCTTTTCTACATGGCTATTGACGTAAAAAAGAATCACAACCGATAACACATAGATGATAATGATCGTAGCGATACTGTATTTTTCGAACACGAAAAAGTTTTTCACTTCCTTTAACATGTCGAGTTCGTAATACAACACATGGTGGAATACTACTCCATCCATTTTGAGTGGAACTATGCGCACTGCATCGCTTGGGATTGGAGTAACCTTTGTTTGAATGAGACGGATATCGCTTGGAAGAGCACTGCCACTATCCAGCAGCATGTCAGCATCTACATCTAGTGAGAGCATCCCTTGGTGCTCGCCACGACCAAACACTGGCATTGTCATTGTGATGATAGGTTGATCTAGTAAAAACATTTTCGCCGGACCGGATACTGTGATTTTCTCTTTATTGGTTGCGGTAATTTGCCAATAAGGGCGAGCTTTTAACGTAGATAACAGCTCTTTGGTAATACTTTCTGCAATGGTCTCTGGTGATGACATGACATAGCTTTCTCTATCGATGTAGTGCACACCGTATAAGTAATCGTCTAAATCGTGCAAAAAAGATAACACAGGGGCTAAAGAAACCTGTGAAGAAGCTCGCTCATAAAGCGGGCTCCCTGCCAAACAAAGAGACTTATCTCCCACCAACATATAATCAATGTCAACAGCTGGAATGCTGAGGTTTTTCCCTTCAGCGAGTAGCAGTACGTCTATGGGCCACATCTGACATAGTTCATCATCGATTACCCGACTGTTATGCTCGAGTAGAAGTGGGGTTTTAGATTGGTAAGAGTTGGTAAAACTGTAGTCCAATGCAGTGATCACTTTAGTCGCCCGCTCTAGCGAATCGGTTATACGCTCATACTCACTGCTAATATCGCGATTCACTGAGTCATAATAATTCTTAGCGGTCAGTGCCAAAATCAATATAGACGCGATGAGTGGTGTCAGTAGTACAAAGCCAAGACTAAAGTGTCGTTTCGCTTTCATTAAATCTAGTTACCTCAAGAGCCGGAAAATAAAAAGCCCATCAAAAGCTTAATACATTTGACGGGCTTAATACACTTTGTGAATGCATTTAGGCAATAAAATCACATACTTGATTTCATCAAACCTAACGACACTGGTTAATTAAGAAGCAAACTATCATCGGCAAGCTCTTCACCTCTTACCTTAGTAAACATCTCTAGTAAGTCTGGTACTGTCATGTTAGCTCGCTGCTTACCAGCCACATCTAACACTATTTCTCCTTGATGCAGCATTACCGTTCTATCACCGCACGCTAGTGCATCTTTCATCGAGTGCGTAACCATCATCACTGTCAGGTTAAATTCACTGACAATGGTTTTAGTTAGATCGATAATAAACGCGGCCATTCTCGGATCCAGTGCAGCAGTATGCTCATCAAGCAACAAGAGTTTGCTGTCGGATAAGGTTGCCATAACCAAACTTACCGCTTGTCTTTGCCCCCCTGAAAGTAAACCGATGTTATCTCCCAAACGATCTTCTAACCCTAGTCCGAGAATACTGATCCGCTCTTGGAACAACTTACGTCTTTTAGAAGAAAGCGATAGGCTCCAGCCTCGTCGCTTACCTCGCATGTAAGCTAGGGCCATATTCTCTTCGATGGTTAAGTCACCACAAGTCCCGGCTAACGGGTCTTGGAACACCCTTGCGCACTGATTAGCCCTTTGATCGACCATTCGGCTTGTCACATCTAGTTCATCAATAATGACTCTGCCTCCGGCCATAGGCGTTTCGCCAGTCACAGCACCAAGTAATGTCGACTTTCCTGCACCATTTGAACCAATCACGGTTAAAAATTCATGCTCAGGAACCTCCAACGAAACTCCCTTAAGTGCTCGATTCTCCAGAATCGTACCTGGGTTAAAGGTCACTTCAATATCTTCAAGCCGAATCATACCGCTTCTCCTGACTCTTTACCCTGCTTAGTCGACGAGCCTTTAGCAGCAGGGCTATTGGCCTTTTTTGCTTTGAGGTTCCCTTTAATTTTCGGGGCAATGAGGGCTATTGCGACCAGAACGGCCGTGACTAGGTTCAAGTCGGATGCTTGTAAGCCAAACATACCGGTACTCAATGCGAATGCAACGGCTAATCGGTACAACACCGAACCCACAATAACAGCAGTCACCGCCACCCAAATTTTCCGCCCTGGAATAAGCGTTTGGCCTAGAATCACCGCAGCTAGACCGACAACAATAGTACCAACCCCGGATGTCACATCTGCAAAGCTATTTGTTTGTGCAAACAGTGCACCTGCAAAGCCGACAAAGCCGTTGGACAAAGCCAAACCAAAGTATGTATAGAATGCAGTACTTCCACCTTGTGCGGAGACCATTCGCGCGTTCACACCTGTCGCTCTTAGCCCGAGTCCAAAATCGCTGTTAAGCAAGCGAACGATAAACCATGCTGAAATCAGAACCAGTATCCCGACCACTAGTGGGCGGATATACATCGCATCCCCCATTGCTTCAAATGGTGTCAGTATCGTTTCCTCTCCCAATAGCGCCATATTGGGGCGCCCCATGATTCGAATATTGATGGAAAACGCAGCAATCATGGTGAGAATAGAAGCGAGCAAGTGCAAAATCCCACACCTTACTGCTAAGAATGCGGTTACCCAACCGGTAGCGGCCCCAGCAAGGATTGCCATTCCGGTCGCCAACCACGGGTTAATCCCAGCGACAATGGCTGTCGCTGCAACCGCAGCCCCCATAGGGAAGCTGCCATCGACGCTTAAATCAGGAAAGTCCAGTACTCGAAAAGTCAGATAAACTCCAAGCGCGACGAGCCCGTACAATAAACCAATTTCCAGTGCACCAAAAAATGCAAAAGCAGACATAACTACTCCTTTTCTGCTCGGAAAAAAGCTAGCAAGAATCTTGCTGGCTGTGCTTGAGTTATTACTTAACGCTTGTAGCGCGGTCTAATACAGATTGCGGAATCGTCACACCAAGTTTGTCAGCAGCACCGGAATTCACTACTAAGTCAGAACCCTTAGCAACTTTCACATCTAACTCACCAGGCTGTTTGCCCTCAATAATTGCAGCTACATAATCCGCAGTTTGAACACCAACTTGGTAGTAATCGAAACCAAGGCCTGCGATCGCTCCTTTCTCTACATAAGAAGTCGCACCTGCTAAAACAGGGGTTTTCGCTTGGTTAGCGGCAACAATCATACCTTCAATCGCGCTCGCGACCGTATTGTCAGTCGGCGCATAAATCACGTCCGACTTCGCTGCAATCGCTTGAGTCGCAGACTGTACATCAGCACTTTTAAGAGCCGTTGCCTCAACAACCTCGATACCTTGCGCTTTTGCACTTTCTTTGAGTAGCTCGACAAGTGTTACCGCGTTGGCCTCTCCTGGGTTGTATACCACACCTATCGACTTAACGTTTGGCAGGATTTCCTTGATCAATTCCACATGTTGGCTCACCGGAGATAAGTCGGATAAGCCTGTTACGTTTTTACCCGGCTGTTCCATTTTTTTGACTAGCTTTGCGCCAACTGGGTCGGTTACAGCCGTAAACACAACTGGAATAGAACGAGTTGCGGAAACCAAAGCTTGAGCTGTTGGGGTTGCAATACCCACTAATACATCTGGGTTCTCACCAACAAATTGGCGCGCAATTTGTACCGCGATCGCTGGATTCCCCTGTGCTGTTTTATAATCGAACTCTAAGTTTTTTCCTTGTTCATAACCTTTTGCTTTTAGCCCATCCAATAACCCTTGGCGAGCGGCGTCCAAGGCAGGGTGTTCAACAATCTGAGAGACAGCAACTTTTGCCGTTTTGGCCATGATACTTGTAGAAGAGAGTAATGCAGCGCCCGCTAGAACAGCGGTCGCAATGACTTTGCCTGCTTTCATCTTAACTCCTTGATATAAGCAACGGTGATGCGAATGTTGTGTTATTTTCAGCTGTGCACTTTGTGTACACATAGCACCATTATTACCAGCTACTTAGAACTAAGGGAAGAAAGTTTTAACATTTAAGCAACAAAAAGAGAGTTCGGTTGCTTGACTAAAAAATGAGCTTCGACTATCTCTCTGCATGGATGAGCAAATTCCTTGGTGAAGCACTTCGCGAGCAAAACTCATGAATCGATGCGCGATAACCATGCTCTTCCAAATAAAGTATTTTATCCAGCGCAAGCCAGAGTTCGATCAAACGACGGAATGGCTGCTGGATGAGGCTTAACCTCTCCATTCGCCAGAAGCGTTCGTCTCCCAACTTCAGATACTTGTCTAGCGGGAAAGTATCCGAGTAATTGAACCCTTTTTGCTCAAATGCCCATAGAGCAAATGCCTCAAACCCATCGGAAAGCAAAGATTTCTTGATACTTGGGATTGGAACATACTCGTTTTTACCAAGTTCAATACGAAGCAAATAATCTAACCCCAAGCGATAAGTCATTTCCATTTGACGATGTCTTTTCACTCGCTCACCACCTGTCACGGTTTCCTGTAAGGGGATACGCAGTTCAGATTTGTTTAGCCCCAATGAAGAGCCTTTTGCGGGTAATGATAACGCCTGGTAGCTATCATGTTTAATCAGGTGGTAGCAACAAGGAGAGAATGTCACAGCCGGAAGAGCGGCTGCCACCGCTCTTTGCAGTAAAGTAACATGCAGATCACCGCAGGCATGAAGTGCCACTGCATGCTGTTTGTCGTTAAACACGGCAGCAGAGTCAGAGCAAAACGCGTCGCCTTGGACAAACTCCATCGGTAACTCAAGTCTGTTTGCTTCGGATTGGCCAGAATCACACAGCGCTTGCTGATATTCAAAACTGGTCACTTTTTGATTTGATTGCCCTGCTAATATCCGGCCCAGAAAGCCCTTCCCAGAGCACCACTCTAACCATTCTTCTCCCACATGGCGCTCCAAAACTGCGCTTCCCATAGCAACAATTTGGTCCAACTTCCTACCAGGAACCCCCTCGGACACGCCGCGCGGTAATTCAAGCTCAGAGCTATTGAGGCTCAGAACTTGAGTATCGACAATGGTTTCAGCAAGGGAAGGAATGTACTGAGAAATAGATTGCGTAACTAATTCTGGAGATTCTTTTAGCTCACAAATCTCTTGATTTGACAGGGAAAACAACCATCGTCCTAATGAATTGTTAGCGGTAAGCTCACAGTCAGCATAGCTCAGATGAAATGGTTCAAAACGCCAAAACTCTTGGGTCTGATTTAGAAAGGTATCGAGAGTGTTAAATAGAGTGAGATATTGAGACGACATGCTTCCCCCTTGCATTGCTCTATTTTAGGGGGAAGCAGTAAGATTAGAAAGGAATTTAGCGGACTGGAAGTTCGATGTCTTTGAACATTTCTTCAATTTCCGCATTGGATTTCAAGGAAATAGCTTGTTCTACAACCGGTCTTGTCAGATGAGGTGCAAAGCGCTCCATAAAATCGTACATGTATGAGCGTAAGAATGTGCCTCGGCGGAACCCTATACTGGTGGTACTCGCTCCAAAGATATGGCTTGCATCGATAGCAACAAGGTCTGAATCTTGTCCTTCGTCAATCGCCATACTTGCGATCACACCAACACCAATCCCCATACGGACATAAGTTTTGATTACATCAGCATCCGTTGCTGTAAATACTACTCTAGGCGTAAGCCCTACTTTGTTGAAAGCCGTATCCAATTCTGAGCGACCAGTAAAGCCAAACACATAAGTCACCAATGAATACGCGGCTAGATCCTGAATCGAAACATGAGATTTCTGCGCCAATGGGTGATCTTTTGTCACCACGATAGAACGATTCCAGTGATAGCATGGCAACATAATTGCGTCTTGATACAAATGCAGAGCTTCAGTCGCAATCGCAAAGTTAGCCGTACCTTTAGCGATCGCCTCAGACATTTGGCTTGGTGTGCCTTGGTGCATGTGCAATGAAACTTTCGGATATCGGCTAGTGAAGCCTTTAATTACGTCAGGTAGAGCATAACGAGCTTGAGTGTGAGTGGTCGAAATATTCAGCGTCCCCATTTCAGGATGAGTGTGCTCTCCAGCCACCGCTTTGATGCTCTCTACGCGAGCCAAAATTTCCTGCGAGATGCGAATTATGTCTTCGCCTGCTGAAGTTACCTGAGTAAGATGCTTTCCGCTTCTTTCAAAGATCTCGATACCGAGCTCATCTTCCAAAAGACGAACCTGCTTACTTATCCCAGGTTGAGAGGTATACAGGCTCTCTGCAGTAGCAGAAACATTCAGATTATGATTTACCACTTCGACAATATATTTCAGCTGCTGTAGCTTCATTTTGACCTCGTAATCCCTTATCGACGTTCAAGACGGTTAGAATGGTTTATAATTATTAGTTATAACGTTATTCCAAACAAAATGGTAGAAAAAGTCAGTGTTATCCGCGAGGAATCAAAGATAAACAGCTTTTAGGACCGCATATTTTGCAACCCATAGCTCATATTGCTGTGCTAATTCGAACTTTTGGTTAATAATCAAAAGGCAACAAGGAATAATAAAGTACGCAAATTATTGATGCAGGGAACTGATGGGATCGTGTATCCTTATCGGCTAGCCATCGAAACAACAAAGACACGGATTTTATGAATATTGGTTTAATTATTGCTCTTGTCGCTATTTTGTTGGTGTTAGTTCTTGGCTACAACATCATGCTTCAGTACAAAGTGAAGGTTGAGACAGTTAGGAAGCAAGAGTCTGCGCGACACGTTGCCATTATTGATGCTACCGAAGAGCTGATCGGTAATGCGCACCATATGCCTTACAGTAAGGATTTGCTTGTTTGCCTTAACGGTCGGATTCTTGATGCTCTGGAGAGTATGTATGAGCTTGATCCCAAGAACAAACAACTCGCTCAGCGTATCGAAAACATGAAGCAGCAGATCACACAGCTTAAAGATAATTACCAAGGCGGGGAAAGCACAACATTCAAAGTACCGAGTAGTGACAAGCAAGCAATTGTCATGCTTAAGTTAGTTAAACGCCTACGCGATACCATTCGCAGTGAGCACAACAAAGGTCGCTTTGAAACCCAAGCCTTTGTGGCAGAAAATGCACGTCTTGAGACCATTCAAGTTCGAATCAATATCGAGAACGTAATTAAACGTGCCAACGATGCTATCGTTCGTGGCCAACCTGGTACAGCAGTCCAACTATTGCGCAAAGGCATCGATGCGTTGACGACCAAAAACGACGCCTACTCCAATCAGGCCCGTGAGAAACTTCAATCAATGTTTGATGACTTGGAGCAAAAGCGACAAAGCAAATCAGCAGAAGACTTACAACAAATGGAAGAAAAAGAGCGCGACGACGATATGGAAGCACTCTTTGGTCAGAAGAAAAAGTGGTAAACTGCCACGATTGAATTATGAAATTAAGGCCGCTAATGCGGCCTTATTTATGTGTAAACGAAAATGAAACAATTGCAAGAATACCAACAACTCCTAGAGCCCATTTATCAATTCCTTCAGTGCCACACTTCGGATGAGTGGGTGACAGAGGCTAAAAAGCCAGAGAACTTAAAAACGATCTTACTCGACCACCTGCTTTGTGAACTGAAAGCAGGGCAATCTGCAATGTACCTGATTCGTAAATACGCGGTCGACAAAAGTAGCGCTCATGCTTTGCTCGACTGGTTTAAGCCTTATGAAGATTTTGCCTATCGTAAAACTGGCTCGTTAGAAACACTCAAAGGGAAAAGCAACATTTCCAAATCCATAATGGCGAAATCTGATTCCCCCTATAGTCAAGATCTGATCGACAAAATGGTGTTGCTTATTAAAGAGGAGCTTCACCACTTTTATCAAGTGCTTGAGATTATGGACGCACGCGGCATCGACTATGAGCCAATCCAAGCTAGTCGCTATGCAAAAGGGTTGTTGTCTCACATGGCAACTTATGAACCTCAAACTCTGGTAGATAAGCTCATTATCGGAGCGTATATCGAGGCGCGGTCCTGTGAACGATTTGCTAAGCTTGCCCCTCACCTCGATGACGATATAGGTAAGTTCTACGTATCGTTGTTGCGTTCAGAAGCACGTCACTACCAAGATTACCTTGCGCTGGCCGAGCAAGTAGCCGGATGTGATATTAGCGAACGAGTTCACTTTTTTGGGCAATTAGAAGCTGAGTTGATATCCTCTCCAGACTCAGACTTTAAGTTCCATAGCGGTATCCCTACCCTATAGAATTTACTGAAAAGGATGCACTTTAGCATCCTTTTTACTTTAGTTTACTTAGAGTCCAACAGAGCAGAACCTAGACCTGATGCATACAATTTCTTGCTGACTCGATTAAGCGCTTCCGCTTCATTTGGGCCAATTACTAGAGTGCCCTTGCTTTTTAAAACGTCCATCATAGCTTCAATACAGTTAGTGTCATTGCCCAGTTCCGGAAGCTTTTCCCGAATGAAACCAAACCAATCATCATCCATTTTCCGTTTAACTTTTTCGATCACTTCCTGACTCATCACTTGGAATTGCTGGCGGTTGTCGAAAGCGTCTTGATTAGTCCGTGCAATGTCATAAATTATGTGCGCTTTCTTCTTCGCAACCAGCATGCCCGGAATGTTGAGTTGAAGCTCTGCTATCTGACCGTTATTCATCTTCAAGAAAAATTTGATATCTTTATAACCACTGTCATCGGCGGCAACATTAAATTGTTCCAGCCCACTCCCCACCTCCGCGAGTTGATATCGATCTTTTAACGCTTTTTGATAAGTGGATACCGCACGAAACTCCTTAGTGCTACAAATGAATAATTTCGCACTCTGTAGTTCTTTAAAGCTTTTCACTTTTACAGTAATACGGGCACAATCCTTTAAATCCCCTACGTCATTGTTACGAACTCGCGTAGTAATCTTTGCCAGAGCGCCACTATAGCTCTTTATGCCACCATAGGCCCCGGGAGGAAAGCTAATTTCAGCTCCAAATGCAGCCCGCAGTTGCTCTGCAAACTGGTTAAGCTCTACCTGCGCTTGAATGATCTCCTTGAACATCAAAAACAGCTGCTTACGCTTGAGCTTTGCATTTGCTACTTGGCTTTTCTCTTTAAAACTCATCGCCTTGGTGTTAAGCACTTGCTTGCCAGCAGCATTACTCTCTAAGTACTTGGCCAAGTCTTCATCAAGATACTCGACTAAATGCGCATCATCAGTGAGAATATCGTGCATGAGCTTGCACATTTTCCCTTCTTCGCTATCGAGTAAACTCTTGGATTTGAGCATCCCTTTCAATTCAGCAAGGCTAGATTGATACTCTTTCTGGTTCACCAATCGAAAGCCCTGAGATAAATGGGTCGATTGATTAATTCTCTTCAACACTTCTGATTTAATTTTAGCTACATCACCTGCACTAACCATTTTGCTCGCTGGAGACGACAAAACTTCACTTTCTGCTGCGCTACCTTGGTGCGGCATAAAACATCCTTATTTATAGTTTTGTTATTACTATATACAAACCTAATAGAAAAAAGTGTTAATCACCAGTAACAAGACAAATCAAACACAAAAAAATAGCCAGCGAGTGCTGGCTATTTTAGATTTAATAAATCATTAACTTAGCGACAGGTTGATCTCACGTAACACTAAATCAGGGTCTTGAGCTTGTGTGATAGGTCGGCCAATCACTAAATAGTCAGAACCCGCTTGAATCGCATCAACTGGCGTCATAATACGTTTCTGGTCACCCATCGCTGCGCCCGCAGGACGGATGCCAGGTGTCACAAGTTTAAACTCTTTACCCAGTTCACGTTTAAGCATTGAAGCTTCCTGCGCTGAACAGACTACGCCGTCTAAACCAGAATTCTTAGTAAGGTTAGCGAGACGAATAACTTGCTCTTGTGGTGCGATATCTAAGCCAATCCCAGCCAAGTCACTTTGTTCCATACTGGTCAGTACGGTTACACCAATAAGGAGTGGGCGATCTTTTCCATATGGCTCTAAAATCTCTCGTGAAGCGCTCATCATACGCTCTCCACCACCTGCATGTACATTCACCATCCACACGCCCATTTCCGCTGCAGCACGTACCGCTTTAGAACACGTGTTTGGAATGTCATGAAACTTTAGGTCTAGGAACACTGAAAACCCACGCTTGTGAAGCTCTTTAACGAAATCAGGACCAAATAGCGTAAACATCTCCTTGCCCACTTTAAGCCGACATAACGACGGGTCAATTTTGTCAACAAAAGCGAGTGCGTCAGCTTGGTTGTCGTAATCCAGCGCTACAATAACTTTTTGGTCGATCATTTCATCTCCTAATTACTTTTTGAAACTCGAAAAAAAGCAGCGGGATCGCCGCTGCTAAATTTGGATTGGCATAGCCAATCAATACTTTACTCACCATCTAGCCCACGTATTGGCTTAATGGTTCCCCACCCCTTACAGGAAGGACAGTGCCAATACATAGAGTGGGTAGAGAACCCACATTTACGGCATCGATAATGAGGCTTAACTTTTAACTGTTCACCCACAAGCTTTTGTAGCGTGCTCAGACTGGCTTTCGCCCTCCCTTCTTCTGCATCCGCTAGGTGATAATCCATTAATCGGTAAAAACCTTTCATCGTCGGGTTTTTTACCAACTGACGAGTCAACAGCTCCTGCGCCGCTCCAACGCCATCGTGCTGAGCGACTAACTGGGCTAGCATTAATTCGGCAGATACACCGGCTTTACGAGAGATGCATTCCCTTAGAAACTCAACTAAACCACTTTCTTGCCCGAGATGGTGGTAACAATCTGCGAGAGTTGGAAGCACTTCCCCAATAAAGTCTATATCTTGCTCTAGCACCATTTCCATATATTGGGCGGTTTTTGCGTAATCTTCTGCTTCAAGAAAGAGTTTACCAAGGGAAATACTTGCTCGAACACATTTCGGGTCTTCTGAGAGCGCGCGCTGAAAATACTGAATTGCTTTGCCGTGTTGTCCGTCGGACTTCTCTTGCATCGCAAGCTCACACCAAAAGTGGGCGATTGTCGATTTCATTCTTTTGCGACCCAGTTTTACCAGCAAGCTCGCATAATGAATCGCATTACTCCACTCTCTCGTTTGTTGGTAAATCGCTACCAACTGCTGTAGTGCTGCTTCCTTGTGATCGGGCTCATCGACCAATTGTTCAAAAATCTTCTCAGCGCGATCGAGAAAACCCGAAACCATATAATCTTTTGCGAGTTGCTGAAGCGCGATGTTCTTTTGGTCGATGGTCAACCCTGAACGAGAGATCAAATTTTGGTGAATACGAATGGCGCGGTCTACTTCACCTCTAGAGCGAAATAGATTACCGAGGGCTAAATGAGTATCGATGGTTTCATCATCGACTTGCAACAGTTCGATAAAATGATCGACCGCTTTATCAGACTGATCGGAAAGCAGTAAGTTCAAGCCAGTCACATACTGACGAGATATCTGATTGGAATGTTTTTGCTTGTCTTGTTTCGCACTGCGATTACCCATGTACCAGCCATAAGCGGCGGCAATAGGGAGTAACAAGAAGAGTATCTCAAGCATTAAAAATCTACCGTTTAAACTAAGACTTTACTTCTGTGGTATCCGTCACTGGTGTTAGCTTTTTCAGTTGTTTGTTCAACTTCCTAACTTCAAGACGAGATTTCAAATGCAAACTGCCAAAAATAGCCCACGCCACAGCGAAGCCTACAACAAATACGCTACCAAGTAGTGTGGAAAGATGGAAATCACCCTGTGCGAGCAAATAATTAAATGTTACGACCGCTTGATTTTGAGAGCCTAACGCAAGCGCAATAAGAAACAGAGCCAGTACCAGAACGATTTTTATAATTTTCATAATCCACTACCCCTAATATTAATGGCAGGTACGATTATGCAGGAAAACACGCTTACAAACCATGGCTATTGCAAATATTGTGGCTTTAAAAAAGCGGCATACGATAAAGTATGCCGCTTCTTATTGTTCTTGTAAGATCGAGGTTAACCGATATTTACACGTTCACGTAATTCTTTGCCAGGTTTAAAGTGAGGGACATACTTACCTTCCAATTCCACTTTGTCACCCGTTTTAGGATTACGACCAACACGAGGTTCACGGTAATGCAAAGAGAAGCTACCGAACCCACGGATTTCGATTCTGTCACCACCTTCAAGTGTTGAAGCCATGTGCTCTAGTATGTCTTTCACAGCGTCTTCAATCTCTTTGGCGGATAAATGCGTTTGCTCGGCACATAGTCGTTCAATCAGTTCAGACTTAGTCATAGTTTCCCTCATTGGTTTCTTTTTAGAAATTATAGACCTATCAAGAAAATAAGCAAAAAAAAAGGAGCCTTTCGGCTCCCTTCTTAGCTAATAGCTATTAATCTCTTATCGAGAAACTATTATTCGCCTTTAGCAGCTTTGAATGCATCTGCCATAGCATTACCGAACGCGCCTTCTTCAGCTTTGTTCAGAGTTGCCATTGCTTCTTGCTCTTCAGCTTCATCTTTCGCTTTGATAGATAGGTTGATTACGCGGTTCTTACGGTCTACACCAGTGAACTTCGCTTCAACGCTGTCACCAACGCTTAGGATTAGAGATGCATCTTCGATACGGTCACGTGAAACTTCAGAAGCGCGGATGTAACCTTCAACGCCATCTACAAGTTCAATAGTTGCGCCTTTAGCGTCAACTGCAGTAACAGTACCGTTTACTAGAGTACCTTTCTTGTTGTCAGCAACGTATGCGTTGAACGGGTCGTTTTCCATTTGCTTAACGCCTAGAGAAATACGCTCACGCTCTGCATCTACAGCAAGAACTACTGCAGAGATCTCGTCACCTTTCTTGTACTCACGTACAGCTTCTTCACCTGGAACGTTCCAAGAGATGTCAGATAGGTGAACTAGACCGTCGATGCCGCCGTCAAGACCGATGAAGATACCGAAGTCAGTGATAGACTTGATCTTACCAGTAACTTTGTCGCCTTTAGCTTGTGCTTCAGCGAATGACTGCCATGGGTTAGCTTTACACTGTTTCAGACCTAGAGAAATACGACGACGCTCTTCGTCAATCTCAAGAACCATAACCTCAACTTCGTCGCCTACATTAACAACTTTAGATGGGTGGATGTTCTTGTTAGTCCAATCCATTTCTGAAACGTGTACTAGACCTTCAACGCCTTCTTCGATTTCAACGAAGCAGCCGTAGTCAGTTAGGTTAGTAACGCGACCAGAAAGCTTGTGACCTTCTGGGTAACGCTTAGCGATAGCTACCCATGGATCTTCGCCTAGTTGCTTAAGACCTAGTGATACGCGAGTACGCTCACGGTCGAACTTAAGAACTTTAACTTGGATCTCGTCACCAACGTTAACGATCTCAGATGGGTGCTTAACACGCTTCCAAGCCATATCTGTGATATGTAGAAGACCGTCAACACCGCCAAGATCAACGAATGCACCGTAGTCAGTAAGGTTCTTAACGATACCTTTAACTTCAGAACCTTCTTGTAGAGTTTCTAGAAGCTCATCACGCTCAACGCTGTTCTCAGATTCGATAACAGCACGGCGAGAAACAACTACGTTGTTACGCTTTTGGTCAAGTTTAATAACTTTGAACTCTAGCTCTTTGTTTTCTAGGTGAGCAGTGTCACGGATAGGACGTACGTCTACTAGAGAGCCTGGAAGGAAAGCACGGATACCGTTTAGTTCAACAGTGAAACCGCCTTTAACTTTACCGTTGATGATACCAACAACAGTTTCAGCTTCTTCGTAAGCTTTCTCAAGAACGATCCAAGCTTCGTGACGCTTAGCTTTCTCACGAGAAAGTTGAGTTTCACCGAAACCATCTTCAACAGCGTCTAGAGCTACGTCTACTTCAGCGCCAACTTCAACTTCAAGTTCGCCAGCAGCGTTCTTGAACTGTTCAGCAGGGATAGCAGATTCAGACTTAAGACCAGCGTCAACAAGAACGAAACCGTTCTCGATAGCTACTACAGTACCTTTAACGATGCTGCCTTGTTGGAATTCTGTTTCGTTTAGAAACTCTTCAAAGAGTTGAGCAAAAGATTCAGTCATTTATTTAATCTTCAATAAATTAAACGTCCACGGGTTTCCTACCACATGGGGTTATTAAATTCGCCGGTCATCATCCTTGCGACCAACGTTCTCAGCTGATTGAGTATAGTTTACTTAATCAGTTTTGATTCGATATATTGTAGTGCTTTTTCGACAACTTCGTCGATACCCATCGACGTAGAATCAAGCACCAGCGCATCCTCAGCAGGGCGCAAAGGCGCCACTGGGCGGTTACGATCTCGATCGTCTCGCTCTTGGATCTCGCTCAAAAGGTCGTCAAATTTAACATCTAACCCCTTGCCTTGCAACTGTTTAAGGCGTCTGTTAGCACGCTCTTCAGCACTCGCATCAAGGAAGATTTTTGCTTCTGCAGATGGGAAAACGACAGTACCCATGTCACGACCATCGGCAACTAGGCCATTTCCCTCGGAGAATGCTCTTTGTCTACGAAGCAATGCTTCACGTACACGCGGCAAAGCCGCAACTTTAGATGCAGCCATCCCTGTTTGTTCTTTTCTTAGTTCTTGGGAAACATCTTCACCTTCCAGGATAACTTTTACCAAGTCACCCTCTGCGATGAACTGAACATCTAAATGTGTAGCAAGCGGAACGAGCCCATCTTCTGATTCGGTATCGACACCATGGTGGATTGCAGCCAAGGCAAGCACACGATAAATTGCTCCGGAATCAAGAAGACTAAAACCTAATTTATTAGCCAGTAACATACATAGTGTGCCTTTACCGGCACCACTAGGTCCATCAACGGTTATCACCGGTGTTTGAGAGGACATGTTTTACTCCACGTGGTTTCAAACCAAGATACGTATGCCTTGGCTGTTATCGGCGCAAAATTATAATGCTTCTAGATGAATCCTGCTAGCGATGATTCGTCATACTTAAGTAAGGAGTAAAACCGAAAGTACCGCTTACTCAATCCCGGTTCAGCTGGTTTTTGAGTTAAGCGGCACAATGTTACATTTAAAGTTGTATGCGTTCTCGGTTCTTATCAACCGTTGTTTGGCCTATTCCAGAAACACCAACCAGCTCATCTGCCGACTTAAAGTTTCCGTTATTATCTCGGTAATCCACTATCGCTTGTGCTTTTTTGATTCCGATGCCTTTTAGCAACGTAGCCAATTCGTCGGCGCTCGCTTGGTTGATGTTGACCGTAATTTCGATACCTTCGTATTGGTCACTATCCGCAACTGCCAACCCACTCGACACGCCCATCATTAACAAGGCAGCAAGAACAATAGATTTAAAGTACATAAAACCTCCTTTTGATTGAAAAGGCTTACTGTAAATCCATTGCTCTGATTAATGACCTTGCAGAGCGTAAAAACAAAACGGACTGCATAGGCAGTCCGTTTTTAATAGTTATATAAATTACACTAAAGCGTGTTATTGGCTCACTGCGTAATATTCGATATCTGTACTACTACGAAGAATGCTCAACACACCCGACAAATCTTGTTGCGAGTTCAACTGTGTTAGCTGAGTACCAATTTGCTCACCATATTGAGAGTCGACTTTCGCTTCAACTTTATCCAGTGATACCAATACGATATTACCTTCGAAATCTTTAGTTTGAGCATAAACAGAATTACCTGCTTCTGGCTTCGCTAAAGCAAATACAGTATCAGCGAATGCTGAGCTACGATCGATAGTTTCTGTCTCACCAAACTTCAGTGAGTTAGATTCTAGAACCGAAACATCGCCCGACTTAAGGCCATCAATAACCGTCTCAGCAAGTTCTATAGCTTGTTGCTCACCTTTCACTTTAGCTAACTGTGTTACAACTTGCTCTCGAACCTCTTTCAGAGGCAGAACCGTTTCGTCACGTGCATCTTCGACACGCACAACAATCACGTGCTCAGGAGCAATTTCTATTACTTCTGAGTTCAAACCATCTTCTTTCACTTCTGGGCTTAGGATAGCTTGAAGAACGGCAGGCGTCTTCAGTACATCTGGCGCATCTTGCTGAGATATAAAGTCTGTAGTATGAATTTTCTGGCTTACGGCGTTCGCTGCATCGTCAAGTGAGTCAGGGTATTCAAAAGCAACCGTTTCAAGTTCACTTTGCAACTCGTAAAACTGGTCAATCGCTTCTTGATCAGTCAGCTCTTGCTTAATTTCAGCGGCAACTTCTTCATAAGGTTTCGCTACTGAATCTTTCAGCTCGTCAAGCTTAATGATGTGGTAGCCAAAGTTAGACTTAACTAAACCAGTGACATCACCAACATTTTTCAGAGCAAATGCTGCCTTTTCAAATTCTGGGTCCATTACGTCGCGTTCAATCCAACCCAGTGAACCACCTTCTTCTGAGCTACCAAGGTCTTCTGACTTCTCTTCGGCCAAAGTCGCAAAGGCAGCACCTGAATTCAATTCATCCAAGATCGCTTGTGCTTTTGACTCGTCTTCACCTTGAATTAGAATATGGCTAACTTTTCGTTGCTCTTCCGACGAATATTTATCAAGGTGCTCTTGGTAGTATTGCTTAACCTGTTCATCGCTAATAGCGACTTGCTGTTTTAACTGCTGAGCAGATAATTCAACATAAGCGACTTTCACCTGTTCTGGACGAGTGTAGCGCTCAGGGTTTTGTTTGTAATACTCTTCAATCTGCGCGTCATCAAGAGTCACTTTGTTTGCAAATTCTTCAAGAGAAAGAGTTACTGTACGAATATCACGAGTCTGAGTAATTAGCTTACTTTGAGAGTCAATCTCACCTTGAAGGGAGAAGTCGCTGCCCTGTAGAGCTGTCAGTAACTGATTACGGACAAGATCTTTACGTAAATACTGAGCAAAGCTCTCAGCCGAGAAGCCTGCACGACGCAGTGCTGCTTGATAGATTTCTTGATCGAATTTACCGTCACTTTGGAACTGAGGCATTTCAAGAATCATGGTGCGGATTTGAGCATCACTTACACGAAGACCTAAAGACTCAGCATGCTGCTCTAAAAGCACGTCATTAACCATACGGTCAAGAACAGATTTACGAAATGATGCAACATACGATGGGTCTGCCAGTAGGTTAGAAAAATAATCACCTAGCTGAGACTGCATACGATTTCGCTCATTTTGGTACGCTTGCTCAAACTCACCACGTGCGATTTCAGTATTGCCAACTTTTGCCGCTGCGTTATTACTACCACCAACGATATAGCTACCAACACCGGCAAATACGAAAGAAAGGATGATTAATCCTAGGATAATTTTGACCGCGATGCTGTTCACGCCTTCGCGTAATCGATCCATCATAATTTAACTGTTCTCCACAAATGAAGCATTGTACTTCTACAACAAAAATCTATTGCGCGATAATACCAGAAAAAGAAATGCGCATCAGTATGATGCGCATAATTTAAAAAGGTTCGAAATAAGTTCGCATTTTTAATCAATGCGCAACCTATTTGATTAGTTGCAAGATTCTTTAAGCGCTTTACCTGCTTTGAATGCTGGTACTTTAGCTTCTGCGATTTGGATCTCTTCACCAGTTTTTGGGTTACGACCAGTGCGTGCAGCACGAGTACGTACGCTGAAAGTACCAAAACCAACTAGCGCTACTTGATCGCCAGATTGTAGAGTGTCACCTACTGCTTCGATGAATGCGTCTAGAGCGCGGCCTGCTGATGCTTTAGAAATGTCAGCGTTCTCGGCAATTTTTTCTACTAATTGTGTTTTATTCACTGTGATTCCCCTTTGTGCTACCGATTTATTATTTTTAAAGGTAGCTTTCGTTCCATTTACGTTTCATGTTAGCTGAAGCCTTGTTACAAAAGGCTTCAGCCTTAGTCGGTAACGTTAGCGCCCAAAAAAAACGCTGACAAGCCTTTTTGGGCGAATCAGCGTAATCTTTTACTTATTTTTGCTGCACATCACTATTTTTTAGCGACAAACTCAACCCCTGACGGGTCTAGCTCTAGTGCAACTTTAAGAACTTCATCAATCCATTGAACTGGAATTACTTTGAGGTCAGCAATAACATTGTCTGGAATCTCTTCCAAATCACGTTCGTTGTCTTTCGGAATCAATACCGTTTTGATGCCACCACGGTGTGCCGCAAGTAATTTCTCTTTTAGACCACCGATAGGTAGAACTTCACCACGTAACGTAATTTCACCGGTCATGCCCACTTCTGCTTTCACTGGATTACCCGTCAGGCTAGAAACCAGCGCTGTACACATCGCGATACCCGCACTTGGGCCATCTTTAGGTGTTGCACCTTCCGGAACGTGGACATGGATATCACGCTTCTCATAGAAATCTGAGTTAATACCCAGCTTTTCAGCACGTGAACGAACAACAGTCATTGCCGCTTGGATCGACTCTTTCATTACGTCGCCAAGAGAACCCGTTTGCGTCAGCTTACCTTTACCAGGCATCGCTTCTGTTTCGATGGTCAACAAGTCACCGCCTACTTGTGTCCAAGCTAGGCCTGTCACTTGGCCGATACGGTTGCTGTCGTCCGCCTTACCAAAGTCATGACGTTGAACACCTAGATACTCTTTCAGGTTATCCATCGTGACTGTTACAGACTTCAAGCTTGTATCAAGCAGAATGTTCTTCACTGCTTTACGACAGATCTTAGAAATCTCACGCTCTAAGCTACGCACACCTGCTTCACGTGTGTAGTAACGAATGATACCGATGATCGCTGAATCTTCGATGGTTATTTCGTTTGGCTTCAGACCGTTACGCTTAACTTGCTTATCCACAAGGTGGCGCTTAGCAATGTTCAGTTTCTCATCTTCGGTGTAGCCAGATAGGCGAATCACTTCCATACGGTCTAGTAGCGGCCCTGGAATATCCATCGAGTTAGATGTCGCAACGAACATAACATCTGATAGATCGTAATCCACCTCTAGGTAGTGATCATTAAATGCATTGTTCTGCTCTGGATCCAATACTTCAAGCAGCGCGGAAGATGGGTCACCACGCATATCTGAAGACATCTTGTCGATTTCATCCAAAAGGAACAATGGGTTTTTAACCCCTACTTTCGACATTTTCTGAATCAGCTTACCCGGGAGTGAACCGATGTAAGTGCGACGGTGTCCACGGATTTCAGCTTCGTCGCGCACGCCACCTAGTGCCATGCGAGTGTACTTACGGCCCGTTGCTGCAGCGATAGAACGACCCAGAGATGTTTTACCAACACCTGGAGGACCTACAAGACAAAGGATTGGACCTTTCAATTTGTTGATACGATTTTGTACCGCTAAATACTCTAGGATACGTTCTTTAACGCGCTCTAAGCCATAATGGTCTTCGTTCAGAATCTCTTCTGCTTTAGCTAAATTCTTTTTCACCTTCGAACGCTTTGCCCAAGGGACGCCGACCATCCAGTCGATGTAGCTGCGTACCACTGTTGCTTCTGCAGACATCGGTGACATCATTTTAAGCTTTTGCAGCTCTTGCTCAGTTTTCTCGCGAGCTTCTTGAGGCATCTTTGACTCTTCGATTTTCTGTTTAAGAACTTCGAACTCATCAACGCCATCTTCCGTCTCACCAAGCTCTTTCTGAATGGCTTTCATTTGCTCATTCAAGTAATACTCACGCTGAGATTTTTCCATCTGCTTTTTAACGCGACCACGGATGCGTTTCTCAACTTGAAGGATGTCAATTTCTGACTCCATTTGTCCCATCAGGAACTCAAGGCGTTCGGTTACGTCTAGGATCTCTAACACTTGTTGCTTATCAACAAGTTTTAGGGGCATGTGCGCTGCGATGGTGTCCGCTAAACGCGCTGCTTCATCAATCCCATTAAGAGATGTCAGTACTTCTGGTGGGATTTTCTTGTTTAGCTTGATGAAACCTTCGAACTGGTTAATCGCACTGCGCACAACCACTTCTTGTTCTTTGTCGTCGAGCTCGGGAGTTTGCAGGAACTCTGCATCCGCCAAGAAGAATTCATTCTCTTTAAATTGCGTAATCTTGGCACGTTGTTGACCTTCGACGAGTACCTTAACGGTGCCATCAGGTAATTTCAGCAACTGTAAAATCGTTGCGACTGTCCCGACTTCGAACAAATCATCTTGAGTTGGTTCGTCGGTTTCAGCCTGCTTTTGAGCAACTAGAAGGACTTGCTTGTTGTTATCCATTGCCGCTTCTAAGCAGCTAATAGACTTTTCACGACCAACAAACAAAGGAATAACCATATGAGGATAAACGACCACATCACGTAGTGGCAGTACGGGGATCTCGATACGCTCGGAACGTTCCAAGTTCATATATTTCTCTCTTCCGCTTTCATGTTTAACGCATAACTTGTTAAGCAGTATATGGGGGCTAATCCATTGGATTCAATGAAAGAATAAAAAAAAGGAGGTATTTAATACCTCCTTTGAACATTTTGATTATTTTTACTCAGCGCCAGCGGCTTGATTATCGGTGTTACTGTAGATCAGTAATGGTTCCGACTCGCCATTAATCACTGTCTCATCAATAACGACTTTGCTTACGTCCGTCGCTGAAGGAAGTTCATACATGGTTTCTAAAAGCACGCTTTCTAAGATAGAACGCAGACCACGAGCACCAGTTTTACGCTCCATCGCTTTTTTAGCGATAGCGCGTAGGGCATCTTCACGGAACTCAAGTTCAACGTCTTCTAAATCGAAGAGTGCGCCATATTGTTTCGTCAGAGCGTTCTTTGGTTCACATAGAATCTGGATCAGTGCTTCTTCATCGAGCTCTGTCAGCGTTGTAGTAACCGGAAGACGACCAATAAACTCAGGAATAAGGCCATATTTAACCAAATCTTCTGGCTCAACTTGAGTAAACAGTTCACCAACAGTCTTAGTTTCATCTTTAGAACGAACTTCCGCGCCGAAGCCAATGCCCGTACCGGTTGCAACGCGCTGCTCTATCACTTTATCTAAGCCAGCAAATGCGCCGCCACAGATAAATAGAATCTTAGAAGTATCAACTTGCAAGAATTCTTGCTGAGGATGCTTACGGCCACCTTGAGGTGGAACTGAAGCTACCGTTCCTTCAACGAGTTTAAGTAGTGCTTGTTGAACACCTTCACCCGATACGTCACGTGTGATCGATGGGTTTTCCGCTTTACGAGAAATCTTGTCGATTTCATCAATGTACACAATACCACGTTCTGCTTTCGCTACGTCGTAGTCACACTTTTGCAGCAGCTTCTGAATGATGTTTTCGACATCTTCACCAACATAACCCGCTTCAGTAAGCGTCGTTGCGTCTGCCATAGTGAAAGGTACATCTAGGAAACGAGCGAGCGTCTCTGCAAGGAGTGTCTTACCACTACCTGTTGGGCCGATAAGCAAGATATTACTCTTACCAAGTTCAACCCCTTCGCTCGTTGTATCACCGTTACGTAAACGCTTGTAGTGGTTATATACCGCAACAGCGAGCACTTTCTTCGCGTAATCTTGGCCAATTACATAGTCATCAAGGTGTTCACGAATTTCTTTAGGCGTTGGTAACGCTTCAGATTGTTTCTTAGGCAGAACATCTTTGATTTCTTCACGAATGATGTCGTTACATAAGTCGACACATTCATCACAAATGTAAACTGAAGGGCCGGCGATTAGCTTGCGAACTTCGTGCTGGCTTTTGCCACAGAAAGAGCAATACAGTAATTTGCTGCTACCACTCTCTTTGCTTTTGTCTGTCATTCGCTAACCTCTTAGCCTTTACTCTTTATGTTTGAGTGTATATCAATTTAAACCAAATTGCGTTAGACAATCCGTATGGATTTACTCACCACGGTGGTTCAAAACTGCATCCACTAAACCGTATTCTACAGCTTGATCTGATGACATGAAGTTATCACGATCAGTATCACGCTCGATAATCTCTAATGGCTGACCCGTGTGTTCAGCAAGTAGCGAGTTAAGCTTTTGCTTAATCGATAAAATTTCTTGTGCGTGAATTTGGATATCAGACGCTTGGCCTTGGAATCCACCTAGCGGTTGGTGAATCATTACGCGCGAATTTGGTAGCGCGTAACGCTTACCTGGTGCGCCACCAGCTAGTAGGAATGCGCCCATTGAGCACGCCTGCCCCATACATACTGTGCTCACGTTTGGCTTGATGAACTGCATTGTGTCATAGATAGACATACCCGCTGTTACGCTACCGCCAGGTGAGTTGATGTAAAGGAAGATATCTTTGTCTGGGTTTTCAGACTCTAAGAAAAGAAGTTGAGCCACGACGAGATTCGCCATGTGGTCTTCCACTTGACCGGTAAGGAAAATAACGCGTTCTTTGAGTAGACGAGAATAAATATCGTAAGAACGTTCACCACGGGAAGTTTGCTCAACCACCATAGGTACTAACGCGTCTAAAATCGGCGACATTGCATTTTTTTCTTGATAGCTCATATTCTTATGCCCCTAAAATAAATGGTCCGGATGATTAGCATCATACGGACCATTGTTAGCAGAATAGTTAACGCTAAGTCAACTACCTACGCAATATATTGCTTATTGAGCTGGCTGCTGTTGGTTCATTAGCTCGTTGAAGCTAACTTCTTTTTTCAGAAACCTGAGCTTTAGCAATGATCGCATCGATAGCTTGCTCTTCTAGAGCAACGTTGCGCATGTTGTTCATCATTTGCTCGTTTTGCTCGTAGTAAGCAATCACTTCTGATGGATCTTCGTATGCTGTAGCCATTTCTTCGATAAGCGCTTTAACTTTCTCATCGTCAGCTTTTAGCTCTTCAGACTTGATTACTTCACCAAGAAGAAGACCAACGACTACGCGACGCTTAGCTTGCTCTTCAAATAGCTCACGAGGAAGCTGTTCTGCAGCTTCAGGGTTACCACCGAAACGCTGTGCAGCTTGCTGACGTAGCGTACCGATTTCTTGATCGATTAGTGCAGCTGGTACGTCGATGTCGTTTTCTTTAACTAGGCCGTCGATCGCTTGCTCTTTGATGCGGTTCTTAACAGCTTGCTTAAGCTCACGCTCCATGTTCTTGCGTACTTCAGCTTTAAGTGCGTCAACACCGCCTTCAGCAACACCAAACTTAGCAACGAACTCGTCGTTGATTTCTGGAAGTTCACGAGCTTCTACTTTGTTCACTTTGATTGCGAACTTAGCTGCTTTACCTTTAAGGTTTTCTGCGTGGTAATCTTCTGGGAAAGTCACGTCGATTTCGAATTCCATACCCGCTGTTTTACCAGTGATACCGTCTTCAAAACCAGGAATCATACGACCAGCACCCATTTCTAGTGGGAAGTTCTCAGCTTTACCACCTTCGAACTCTTCACCGTCGATAGAACCAACGAAGTCGATAGTTGCACGAGTGCCTTCTTCAGCTGCAGTGTCAACTTCAGCCCAAGTTGCTTGTTGCTTACGTAGAGTTTCGATCATCTCTTCAACGTCAGCGTCGTTTACTTCAACTGCTGGCTTCTCAACAGAGATGCTGTCTAGGCCTTTTAGTTCTACTTCTGGGTAAACTTCAAAAGTAGCGTTGAAAACTAGGTCTGCACCTTCGTTACTTTCAACTGGAGCGAAAGTTGGAGCGCCTGCTGGGTTGATCTTTTCTTTTACGATTGCTTCGATGAAGTGACGTTGCATTACTTCGCCCATCACGTCTTGACGTACTGCTTTGCCGTACATCTTAGCAACCATTTTTAGAGGCACTTTGCCTTTACGGAAACCATCGAAACGACGGTTTTTTGCGATGTTGCGTAGTTCTGCAGTAACAGCGTCTTCGATGTTAGCAGCAGGAACAGTAATATTAAGACGGCGCTCTAGGCCTTCTAGCGTTTCAACAGTAACTTGCATTATTTTTAAACCTCAAAAATGGCTCAGTAACCTGAGCATGTGAGCCACCACGAATAACAATATTGTGTGGCTGCATCCTTGTTCCGCACCGTGGGCACGTTGTTAAATTGAGCATCGGCCCAGCCAAAACTGGAACCGGACTAATCAGCGATATCTTTGCGATTAAAAGCGAAAGGTATCTCCGATTAGCCTCAGGACAAAATTTTAGACGCAGCATTCTAACGAGCTGAAACAATGCTGTCGACCCGTACACCGTTATCAGGTGCCCAGATTTTCAAAATCTTGTCTAACTGCTACAAAATCCACCATATTAACGATGGTATTCGATGAAATGGGGACAATAACGGCTATTTCAAGGGAGTCGATGCTTTTTTTTGTCTGAATGTATAAAAAGAGATCTCGCTCCTGTTTTACCCCTCATATTTCTTATCTTTTTGCCCAGAAAAGTGTTGAAACATTTACGCTACAAATAGGGACCCAGAGGATATTTGAAGTTGCTAATTCGACGTATTAACCTGCTCTTTTTGTTGTCCTTTACCTTTACCTCGGTAATAGGCGCTCATTTAGTTTGGGACAACCACTACCAGCAAGTGCGAACTGAACACCAAGCTCAGTTAGATAGATTCGCCGATCATATCTCAAGCAAACTTGATAAGTACGCCCATATCCCTAGGCTTCTTTCAAAAGATACCGAACTGATTGACGCCCTTCGCTCTCCAGACAATCCAGCTCAAATAGATATCACTAACCGCTACCTTGAAAAGGTTAACTCCGTGATTCAAGCAGCTGACAGTTACCTCATCGACCGCGAAGGTAACACCATTGCGTCGAGTAACTGGAATATTTCCCGCTCATTTATCGGACGGAACTTTGCTTGGCGTCCATACTTCCAACAAGCCATCGAGGGCAATGAAAGTCAGTATTTTGCCCTAGGGTCGACGTCTGGTCTAAGAGGCTACTATTACTCCTACCCAGTGGAGTACGCGGCCGAAATCATGGGTGTTGTGGTGGTCAAAATGGATTTGTCCGCGATAGAAGAGAACTGGAAAAGCAAACAAAGCTACTTTGTCGCCACCGACCCAAATAATGTCATTTTCATGTCGAGTAAGCCTGAGTGGTTATTTAAGAGCTTGTCGACACTCACTAATGCTCAGCGCAATGAAGTCCTCAATAGTCGCCAGTATCTCGATACTAATATTCGTTCACTCGGTTTGACTGGTGATCTTTCCCAGCCCTATAGCGAACTCCAAAACCCTTTTAAGGGTTGGATTAAAGGTGATTTCTTAGTGTCATCGCGCAAGCTCGACCTACTTCCGCTAGATATCCGAGTATTGTCACCTAAGATAGCGCTGTTTTGGCGTGTATTTGGTTTTGTCGTCATCTTGGGCTTGGTATTCACCATATTTTATCTAGCCTTTTTACTTATGTATCACCGTAGGCAAAAACATCGCCAGCTCGAACGGATACAATCCGAAGCGAAACAAAAATTAGAGTTCTTGGTTATGGAGCGCACCGCTGAATTGCACGCCGAAATTGATGAGCGTAGTCGAACAGAGCAAGTGCTTAGACAAACCCAGGATGAGCTAATTCAGGCGGCTAAATTGGCGGTGCTTGGGCAAATGTCTGCAAGTATCAGCCACGAGCTCAATAATCCACTAGCCGCCATTCGTAGCTTTGCTGATAATGGTCGTCGCTTCTTAAGCCGCGAAAAATATGAAAGGGTCGACGACAACCTAGAACGCATCTCCTCTTTAACGGAGCGAATGGCTAAAATCAGTGAGCAACTTAAATCGTTTGCTCGAAAATCTGACAGCCAAGATACTCAAGTGACTCAAGTCGATTCCATTATCCGCTATTCACACGAGTTAATGGCCGCTCAGTTGAAATCAAATATGGTGACACTTGAAATACAACTGGCGTCTACAAGCCCAGTGGTTGAGATTAACCCAATCCAAATGGAACAAGTTCTGATTAACCTGATCACCAATGCGATTCAGGCTATGGACGGGCAAGACAACAAACGAATAGATCTCACTACTAAAGAGTGTGATGGACAACTGATTATCAGTATTTGCGACAATGGGCCAGGCATTGAGCGCGATAAAATCCCTCACCTATTTGAACCATTTTATACCACTAAGAAAAACGGCCTTGGACTTGGGCTTTCCATCTCGCAACAAATCCTGCTTGCAATGGGAGGCCATATAGAAGTGTCAACAAGCGATCTCGGTGGGGCCTGCTTTTCCATATCGTTACCAATTTATACGCAAGGATGATGTATGTGCGATGTTTTCTTTATCGACGATGAAAGTGATATTCGTATCGCAATTGAGCAAAGCTTCGAATTAGAAGACATTAATGCGCGATTCTTCTCTTCGGCTGAAGATGCCTTACTCGCTATTAAACAGGATGGCCTACCAAAAGTTATAGTGACGGATATTTGCTTGCCGGGTGTATCGGGAGAGAACTTGCTTACTACCGTCATGCACCAGCACGATGATATCCCAATCATTTTGATTACTGGGCACGGTGACATCAGCATGGCGGTCAACGCGATGCACAACGGCGCCTACGATTTTATAGAGAAACCCTTTCCACCCGAAAGGTTAATCGAAACCGTAAATCGCGCCATAGAAAAACAGACATTGGTACTGGAAAACCAGCAACTGAAGAGAAACCTCAAAGCCAGCCAGATTCTAGGCCCACGAATCATTGGAGATACGGCTAGTATCCAACAATTACGTGACACTATCACCCACGTCGCCGATACCGATGCCGATATTCTATTGTTCGGCGAAACAGGAACAGGTAAAGAGTTAGTTGCTCGTTCTCTACATGAACAGAGCCAGCGGCGGGAACATAATTTCGTTGCGATTAACTGCGGTGCTGTTCCGGAAAACTTGATTGAAAGTGAACTGTATGGTCATGAAAAAGGCGCGTTTACCGGCGCCGAAAGTCGCAGAATTGGTAAGCTGGAACATGCCCAAGGCGGAACGCTGTTTCTGGATGAAATAGAGTCAATGCCAATGCAAGCTCAGATTCGATTACTTAGAGTACTTCAAGAGCGTCACTTCGAGCGTGTCGGCTCTAACGAGTTACATGCGCTCGATATCCGAGTTATTGCCGCAACCAAAGTCGACTTAAAACAGGCCGCCCAACAGGGTACCTTCCGCCAAGACCTATATTACCGCCTCAATATTGTCACGCTAGATTTACCACCGCTACGCGAACGAAAAGAAGACATTCCGGCTCTATTCCACCACTTCTTACTTGTGGCAGCCTCTCGGTATGGCAAAGCAGCAACCTCTCTACCAGCTAGCGACCTTGCAACTTTGTTGAGCCATGACTGGCCGGGTAATGTGCGCGAGTTGCGTAACGCTGCAGAGCGCTTTGTATTACTTGGAAAATTGATGCAGCTGAACGACTCTACAAACGCAGCACCCTCTTCAGCAGGCTTGGCCGACCAAGTAGCCGAATTTGAACGAAGTGCTATTGAACAAGCGCTGATAGATTGCGAAGGACGGATCAACGACACAATGTCAGTACTGCAAGTTGCGCGCAAAACCCTTTACGACAAAATGCAGCGCTACGGACTAGACAAAGATAACTACAAAGCAGACTAGCTTCGTAGCATCGTATCAAGTTGATCGACAATCTCAGCCCAGTCGGCATCTTCATCTATGGCCTCTTTGAGAAAAGCGGCCTGTGAAGACGACCAAAATATCGCTTCATGGATAGAGGTTCCCACTACGAGTCCATTGTGCTGATTAATGAAATCTGCAATTTCTTCAGCAGAATGGCCTAAACCAAGCTGTTTAAATAATTCAGGGATTGAGTGTTGATAACGCTCCATAACCAATATCCTGTTTGCCATTACACTCTCTAACTATAGTTCATCCCTACCTTTCCAATTAGAACCTTTATTTGGAATAAGCAATATTCCAAAAATACCATTTAAATCATCAGGTTACTTTTGTTACCGTTTGTTTCTTTATTAACCTTCGTTTGCATATTGCTAACTTAATAATAACTAAGAGAACAACCATGAAAATTGCTCAACTGTCACTCGCAGTGGGAACTGCAATCGCGCTGTCGGCTTGTAGTTCGATGGATCAAAACGTATATCTGACACCAGAAGGAAACGAGGTGGTTTACAGCCAGTTTGCACCAGACGACAAACTCGGTTGTGAAATGGTTCACGAGACCGAATATTATAAGATACCGAAACCAAAAGCGGGCTTATTCGAAGACCAAGCACAGCTTGAATACGACCAATATGTCGTGAATGCAGAGAAGTTTGCCAATACTTCTGCAAAGTATGATGCGAACTATATTGAAGTTACGACTATTGAAAAGTTTTCTCCGTCAATGGAGATTTCTACAGTTGACACTTACGGCCTGATTTCCAAAGGCACCACTACAACTTTCTCGGTAAACTGGAACCCGCAATTTGTGAAAGCGGGCTATTACCAATGTTCTGAGCTGTGATTTTTAGGTAAGTCCATGCATGAAAAAGGAGCAAATGGCGCCATACCATTTGCTCCTTTCATACAAATTGATACCGTTACTTGGTAATGATTTCAGGTCCCATTAAGGTTGTCGGTAACCAAGTTGATACCCATGGTACGTAGGTTACGATAATCAAGAACAGGAACATCACACCTACCCATGGTAGCGCCGCTTTGACCACTTGCATCATCGACATCTTCGCGACCCCGGCCGTCACAAATAAGTTCAAACCCACCGGCGGTGTGATCATGCCTATTTCCATGTTCACCACCATCATGATACCTAAGTGAATTGGGTCGATACCAAGTGCGATTGCTATTGGGAACACCAATGGCGCAACGATGATGAGCAGCCCAGACGGCTCCATAAACTGACCACCAATCAGAAGCAATAAGTTCACCACGATGAGGAAAGTAATCGGGCCTAAACCTGCTGACAGCATCGATTCAGTGATCATTTGCGGAATACGCTCTTCCGTCAGTACATGTTTAAGGATCAATGCATTAGCAATGATAAACAGCAGCATGATGGTAAGCTTTCCTGCTTCATATAGGGTGTGCTTGGTGTCTTTGTGAACAAAAGTCTCGAACGCTTTTACCAACATAGGTTTGGTGTTTTGCTTGTCGGCAAACGGCCCCATGTCTTTGTAGATGAAGTTCGCTATGAAGAACGAATATACAGCAGCAACCGCGGCAGCTTCCGTCGGAGTAAAAATACCACCGTAGATACCGCCAAGAATGATCACAATGAGCAGTAATCCCCAGCTTGCATCTTTTGCGGCAGCGAATGCCTCACCCCAACCGACAAAAGGCTGCGCTGGAAGCTTTTTCACTCTTGCTGCAATGTAGATAGCAATCATCAACATCACGCCAGCGAGTAATCCTGGAATCACACCGCCAAGAAACATACGCCCTACTGAAACGTCTGTCGCAGCGGCATATACCACCATAACAATGGACGGTGGGATTAAGATCCCTAGCGTACCTGCGTTACAAATCACCCCAGAAGCGAACTCTTTGGAGTAACCGTTTTTGACCATTCCAGCAATAACGATACTACCGATAGCAACAACAGTTGCAGGTGAAGAGCCAGATAACGCAGCAAACATCATACAAGCGACAACCGACGCCATCGCCAAGCCGCCACGAAACCAGCCTACCATCGCAATAGCAAAACGGATAATTCGTTTCGCTACACCGCCCGTCGACATAAAGCTCGACGCGAGTATAAAGAATGGAATAGCCAGTAAAGTGTAGTGGCCAGCAAAAGCATTAAACAAAGTTTGGGCTACCGATGCGAGTGATGCATCAGAGTGCATCATCAAAAATAGAATGCTCGATAAACCGAGTGATACTGCGATTGGCACACCAATAAGCATAAAGCCAATCACCATTAGGAAAAGAAACAGAATATCCATGGATTAGCGCTCCTTGCTGCCATTATCAGATTGAGTGGGTTTTGACACATCCTCGCCAAATGCATCACCAGCGTCCGCCATTTCAGCCTTTAACGCTTCAAGATCTTCTTCCGCTTCGTGACCTGCAATTAAGCGATCAAGTTTGCCCGTCGCAATCTGATAGGTGACCTGCATAAAGCGAAACGTCAACATTGCCATTCCAATAGGTAACGCCATGTAAGGAATAAAGCGGGGTAATTTTTCGTAACGCTCCCCTTCATTGAGCCAATCTGCTAAAAACTGCAACACCTCTGGCATCGGTATATCGTCAGTTTCATACCATGCTCGCTCGGTAACAAATGGGTACCAATAATTCCATGAGCCGACTAATAGAAAGATTGAGAACGCTAAGCAGCATGCCGCTGCAGCGAGTGCATAGATTTTTCTTAACTGTTCTGGAGCCATGTTAATGACAACATCGACACCAATATGAAAGTGCTTTTTCACCCCATAAGATGCGCCGACGAGTACCATCCACGCAAACATAAACACAGTGAGTTCCAATGCCCAAAGAATGTTGTCGTTAAACACGTAACGCGACACGACATTGGCAAATGTAAGTAAGGTCATGCCTCCTAAGAAGAATGCAATCAACGTCTCCTCGATCGCGTCAGTCACTCTCCCGACCTTTGCTAAAATAGACTGTTCCATAAACTACTTCGCTCTAGTTTTTATTATAAAAAAGCGCTCCTCGTCCCGATACGAAGAGCACTTAAAGGGGGATTAGTTGTTTGAAGCCAGAGCTGCTTCAATCAGGTCTGAACCAATGTCTTTCTCAAACTTCTTCCATACTGGTTGCAGAGCTGTGACCCATTGCTGACGCTGTTCTGGAGAAAGAGAACGCACTTGTCCGCCCGCTTCGATGATGTTGTTTTTGTTTGCTAGGTTCACCTTCGAAGACTCCGCATTACGTGTTGCCGTTACTTCTTGGATGATCGTATTCAGCTGCTCACGAGTGTCTTCTGGCAATCCTTTCCAGAAATCGTTCGATGTCACGACTAGGTAATCCAAAATACCGTGGTTGGTTTCCGTCACACCATCTTGTACTTCGAAGAACTTTTTACCGTAGATGTTCGACCAAGTATTTTCTTGGCCATCGATAACTTTGGTCTGAAGGCCGCCATACACTTCTTTGAACGACATCTTCTGTGGGTTAGCGCCTAGCTGTTCAAACTGAGCAACCAATACATCTGATGCTTGTACACGGAACTTAAGTCCTTTCGCATCTTCTGGGCTAAGTAAAGGCTTGTTAGCCGACATCTGCTTCATACCGTTGTGCCAAAAAGCAAGCCCTTGAAGACCACGGCGTTGCATTGCATTTTTCAACTTTTCGCCTGACTCAGAGTTTTGGAAACGGTCTACAGCGTCAACGTCTTCGAAAAGGAAAGGAAGGTCAAAAATGCGGTATTTCTTAGTGAATTTTTCGAATTTGGACAGTGACGGAGCTGCCAGTTGAACATCACCGTTCAATAGCGCTTCCAGTACCTTGTTATCATCGTACAGTGTTGAGTTAGGGAAAACCTGCATACAAGCTTTGCCGTTCATCTCTGTGTTTACACGCTCTTCTAGCAACGAAGCTGCAATCCCTTTCGGGTGCTTATCTGTATTGGTTACGTGGCTGAACTTAATAACGATTTCACCTGGATCACAATTAGCAGCAGCGTTAAAACTTGTGAGTGCCAGAGCGGATACAGACAGTAGGGTAAGAGGTTTAAACATTATAATTCTCCTTAGTATTAGACAGCCCCTTCTATGGGTGCTGGTAATGACTAAAGAGCAATAGGCATACCAATTGACAAAAATAAAATTAAGTCATTTAAAATCAACATCTTGAGCAGAGTGCTTTAATATCTAAGACATCAAACACTTTATACTCTGAAATTAAATGGGTGGGAAATGACACATATAAATTTAAATATGAGTAGAAATCTACTCATAGAAATTTAGAAAGTGATATGTGAGGAGAGGACAGTTTGCGGGAAGGAGTTCGTAGGGTTGTCCTCTCCTCCATAACTACATCACGTACCACCAATGTTCTTATTAACACCAATGAACACGTCATTCGTACGCACGTTTAAGTATAGACGCTAATGATACATTTGTTATTTAGGCTACTGAGATGGGCAGAGTTGAAATAAGTGGTTACATTACATAGAGAAGTTCTGACAAAACTCGTACGCAACATAATTAACAGAACAATATACTCATTAAATTTCAAACCTCTCATTTAGGATAATAACTATGGTAGGACTCGCCATACTGCTGGTACGCGCCGTTGCTCTGTTTGTAGCACTGTCATCCATTTATGCCTTTGTTCCAGCGTTAGCTCTTTCTTCATTTTGGCAACAAGCGAGTAATCTTGTGCTGTTTAGCTTAGTTGGGCACTTGTTTCTACCGGTGTTGCTCTCCAGTATCATTTGGTATTTCAGTAACAGTATTGCAGCCAAGCTTTTTAAGGAGGAAGCAGATGAGGGCACAGCTATGGACATACGCGACGAGCATATTGTCACCGTTGGTTGCTTTCTCATCGGCGTGTACTTACTCATCACCGGGCTGGCGACATTTTTCGGTTTCTGGATCAGCTCTAACATGATTAATTACCCTGCACTGCTAAAGGCGGTTATGGCCTTCGGCTTGCTCATGGGCAGTCGAGGTGTTCGCAAGCTTTATTGCAAAATTAGAAGTTAGCGTTTGAAAAAGTGGTAAAAGGTAGAGCTTCTCACTCTACCTTGACGTAAGCCTACTTTGAAATGAATTTACTTAGTGAGAAAGGAATAAAGCGCACTCCCCCCAAGTAGCAAGCGTTACTTGGATTCTCCCCCGTGATTTTTGCTCGGCACTCATTGGGGAATGAGCCCTCCACAAATAGAGAGTGCGCTTTAAAATTGTATGTCTAAAACTCGATTCGATGCTCAGAGTTCGCATCGAAAAACACCGCTTTAGACAAGTCGAAATGAAGTGGCGCTGTCTGGCCTACCGACACTTCAAACTCTGGCGACAGACGACAGGCGATCTCTTGGTCGTTGACTTTAATCATCGCGATTGTATCTGGGCCAGTTGGCTCTAGCACTTCAAGTTTCATGTCCAACTGAGTAGATGCAGACATATCTTCTCCTGGCTTCTCACTAATGTGCTCAGGGCGCAAACCAATCACGATTTCTTTACCATCTTGCTCGCGCATTGAGGCAGGCAACTTGATGTGGTGTTCTTGCTCATTGGCCCCTTTCACCTTAATCACAGGCTTATCTTCAGCATCAAGATCAACCATAGTTTTGATGAAGTTCATTGAGGGTGAGCCCATAAAGCCAGCCACAAACATGTTGTTTGGCTTGTTGTAGATCTCCTGTGGAGTGCCAAGCTGCTGTAGCTCGCCATCCTTCATTACTGCAATACGGTCGGCCAGCGTCATGGCTTCGATCTGATCATGGGTAACGTAAACAATTGTGGTATTCAGTTTTTGGTGTAAACGTTTGATTTGATGGCGCATCTCGACTCTCAGTTTGGCATCAAGATTCGACAGCGGCTCATCAAACAAATAAAGCTTAGGTCGACGAGCCAATGCACGCCCCATTGCAACACGTTGGCGTTGGCCACCAGATAGTTGCGATGGCTTACGGTCAAGTAAGTGGTCAATTTGCAGCATCTCTGCGACACGGTTGACCTCTGCATCAATTTCGTCGGCAGGCATCTTGCGGATCTTCAATCCAAAAGCGATATTGCCACGCACGGTCATATTTGGGTAAAGCGCATACGACTGGAATACCATCGCAATATCTCGATCTTTCGGCTCTACGCTCGCGACATCGCTACCATCAATCACAATCTCGCCAGAGCTTATGTTTTCTAGCCCTGCGATGGTGTTCATCAGCGTCGATTTACCACAGCCAGATGGGCCTACCAAAATCAGAAACTCACCCGAATCAATGCTGATATCAATCCCCTTAAGGGTTTCTTGCTCCGCTTTCGGGTACGTTTTGCGGATCTGTTTAAGTTCTAGTGTTGCCATTGTAATTATCCTTTTACCGATCCCGCCGTTAGGCCGCGAACAAAGTATTTTCCTGCTAATACATAGACTAATAAGGTTGGCAGCGCGGCGATGATCGCGGCAGCCATGTCTACGTTGTATTCTTTAACACCGGTGCTGGTGTTGACTAAGTTATTGAGTGCGACAGTAATGGGCTGCGTCTCCGAACCCGAATACACAACGCCAAATAAGAAGTCGTTCCATATCGCCGTGAACTGCCATATCACGGTTACCATGATGATTGGAGTCGAAAGTGGCAGTAAGATTTTAAAGAAAATCGTAAAGAACCCTGCTCCATCTAACTTGGCAGCTTTCACCAATTCATCTGGAATACTGATGTAGAAGTTGCGGAAGAATAGCGTTGTAAACGCCATGCCATAGATAACATGCACAATAACTAGACCAGTGGTGGTGTTCGCCAAACCCAACTTTCCAAGTACGGCAGCCATAGGTAGAAGAATGACTTGGAATGGAATGAAGCAACCAAATAGCAACAGGCTGAAGAATAGGTTTGAGCCTCTAAACTGCCACTTGGTCACAACGTAACCATTGAATGCCCCCAGCAGCGTAGAAATTGCGACAGCTGGAATCACCATTTGGAATGAGTTCCAAAAATACCCTTTGACGCCCTCACACTTCACACCAGTACACGCGCTATCCCAGGCCTTATACCAAGCATCAAACACCCACTCCTTTGGCAAACTCATTAAATTACCAGCCTTGATATCAGGCAGGGTTTTGAACGAGGTAATCACCATCACAAACAGTGGCATCAAATACACTAGGCAAAAGAAAACCAGTGTCGAGTAAATAAATAGGCGAGCAAAATTCATGTTACCGGTCATGATTTCTTCTCCCTAAGTTCTGAGTAAAGGTAAGGCACCAAAATCGCTAGAATGCCTGCAAGCATCATCATTGCACTTGCCGCACCAAGACCAATCTGCCCACGAGTAAAGGAATGCGCGTACATAAATAAAGCAGGTAAATCCGACGAGTAGCCCGGACCACCAGCTGTCATTGCCGTCACCAAGTCGAAGCTCTTAATCGCGATATGCGAAGTGATGATCACTGCACTGAAAAACACCGGGCGTAAGCAAGGTAGAATTATCTTCCAGTAGATGGTCGGAAGATTGGCTCCATCAATTTGCGCCGCCTTGATGATAGAAGAATCGATGCCACGCAAGCCGGCCAAAAACATGGCCATTACAAAGCCTGAAGATTGCCATACCGCAGCGATGACCAAGGTATAGACCGACATCTCCGAATTCACTAACCAGTTGAATTCAAAGCCAGTAAAACCCCAGTCGTGCATTAGTTTCTCGATGCCTAAACCTGGGTTAAGAATCCATTTCCAAGCTGTACCTGTCACTATGAACGACAGCGCCATTGGGTAGAGGTAAATAGTGCGAATCGCGCCTTCTTGGCGGATGTTTTGGTCAAGTAACACGGCGAGACCTACACCCAGCACAATGGCGACCAGCATAAATAGCCCGCCAAACAAACCCAAATTAGTAATTGAAGTGATCCAACGATCGTTGTCCATTAACTTTTCGTATTGGGTAAAACCAACAAACTTAAAGCTTGGTAAAAACCGAGAGTTGGTGAAAGAGAGGGCAGCTGTCCAAAAAATATAGCCGTAAATACACACCACAGTGACTAGCATAGTCGGGGCAAGTACTATCTTTGGCAGCCAATTTTGTAGTCTATCGGCAAAGCTCGGCTTAGGCGCAGACTTTTGCGTTGACTGAGTCAAAACATGCTCCATAACGATTCCTTGTTGAGAAAACCACCACTCCAACCAATAAACAAGCGAAGCGGTGGAAAGGAGTAAGCAGGCTCCCCACGAACCTACCTACTCTCTATTAACGTGAATAGGTGACAATCAAATCAATCTACGTTGACTTAGATTGCAGCCTTCACAGCTTTCGCTAGCTTGTTCGCCGCTTCGTTTGGATCGGCTTTAGGATCGTTAAAGAAGTTGGTGACAACATCATAGATCGCGCCTTGCGCATAACTCGTTGTCGACAGGCCGTGCGCCATACTTGGTACTAAGTCACCCGTTTTTGCACTCGCTTTAAACGTTGACATTGAGTCAAGCGCACATTGGTCAAACGCTGACATATCCATGTCTAAACGCACTGGGATAGAACCTTTATTGAGGTTGAACACCTCTTGGAAATCTTTGGTCAGAATGGTACGCGCGAGATCTTGCTGAGCTTTTTGGTTACCGGATTCACTTAGCTCGAAGAACGCGAAACTATCGATGTTAAAGGTAAACTGTCCATTGGTACCTGGTGCAGGTGCACATACATAGTCTTTACCCGGTACTTTTCCAGCGGCTGTGAATTCGCCTTTCGCCCAGTCACCCATGATTTGCATTGCAGCTTCACCATTGATCACCATAGACGTCGCTACGTTCCAGTCGCGGCCTGGAGAGTTAGAATCGATGTAATCACGCATCTTCTTAAACTTGGTGAATACTTCAACCATCTTGTCGCCAGACAACACGCTCATATCAAGTTCTACAAATGCTTTGTTGTAGTCTTCACTGCCTAGAACATCTAGAGCCACCGCTTCGAACACCGTCGCGTCTTGCCATGGTTGACCACCGTGGGCCAGAGGAATGTAACCGGCTGCTTTGATTTTCTCTGCGGCAACAAAGAAATCATCTAATGTTGCAGGAACTTCTACACCAGATTTTTTAAGTACTTCTGGGTTTGCCCACAGCCAGTTAACGCGGTGTACGTTGACTGGAACCGCAACATATTCGTTGTCGAACTTCATTACTTTGGTAACAACAGAAGGCAGGATATCGTCCCACTTTTCCTGTTGCGCCGTTTTATCTAAAGTGGTTAAGAAACCTAATCCACCCCACTCTTGAATATCGTGGCCTTTGATTTGTGCCGCTGAAGGTGGGTTGCCTGATACCGCGCGAGTCTTCAGTACTGTCATCGCACTTTCACCACCACCACCAGCAACTGCAAAGTCTTTCCAGCTATGGCCTTGCTGTTCAAGCATGTCCTTTAATACTGCCGCTGATTTTGCCTCGCCACCAGCAGTCCACCAGTGAAGAACTTCAACTTCACCAGCTTGAGTCATTGAAGCAGCAGATAAGAGAGATAGAGTAAGTAGGGTTTTCGTCATTTTCATTGTTATCTTCCATGTATTGGATTAGACACGTAAGGGCTATCTTGCCCGGTCAACCATTTTTACTAGGTCAATACGGAGTCTATATAACTGAAAAAAATAGATTGAAACAAACCGTAACCACAACGTAACAACATTGTTACATTACACTTCTAAGCTAAGCGGGATAAAGATTCGTGCTACTAAACCACCTTTAGGGTGATTGCGAATAATGAGATCTCCACCATGTCCGTGCAAGATATTGCGGCAAATACCTAAGCCCAAACCATGGCCTGAATCATCAGTAGCTATACGATAATAAGGCTCGAACACGGCCTCTAGCTTGTCTTCAGGAATCCCTTTGCCTTGGTCAGTAATCGTAACGGTGACATATTCTTGATCTTCTTCGAGCATAACTTCAGCTTGATGGCCATATTTCACTGCATTATCAATTAGATTTGTTAGCACACGCTTGATGGCCAGTGGCTTAGCGACAATGGGGTCTAGGATCTGAGGCGTAAACGAAACCTTAGGCTGGTATTGATTGTGTGTTTCGATCACTGACTCAATCATTTCACTGAGATCAACATACGCATTGTTCTCATGCAGGTCAGTATCACGTACACATTGCAGTGCCCCTTTCACCATCATCTCTAGTTCATCGAGATCTTTATTGAACTTATCTCGCTTAACATCACTCTCCAATAGCTCCGCTCTTAAACGCAGCCGAGTGATTGGGGTTTTAAGATCATGAGATATGGCAGAAAAGAGGTGCTCTCTATCCGACACGTAACGGCGAATACGTTGTTGCATTCGGTTAAATGCTCGGGTCGCCGTGACTAATTCTGTTGCCCCTTCCTCGGTGAGGGGTGGCTGATCAATATCCATACTCATCTCATTCGCAGCACGAGCCAAACGGCGCAACGGTTTGACTTGCTTACGGATCAAAAAGTAAGTGAGTACTAACAATATACTGGTGGAAAAGAATAGAAAGATAACCTGTTCACGCCCCAAAATCGTATCGTCCAACGTGACATATGGGGCGGGAAGTAAAGCAGCAATATAAACCCACTCGCTATCACCCAACTCTATCTGTACCACTAGAATAGGAGGGTCGATAGGTTCTAGCGTCAAGGTATGATGCGCCCAAGACTTCGGCAAATCGCTTAAGTAAATGTCGTTTTTGAGTAAGCGAAGGTGCTCAGGTCGGGAAAAATCTACAGAGACCGACTCGACATTATTGAGCTTTTGATGAAGCACTTGTGTAACAGCGTTAACCGACGCCACTTTAAGTTGAGTATCTGGAATCGGTTCGACAATCAACTTCTCTTTATTAAACGAGACGAAAAAGCGCGTACCGCCCATGTTGCGGATCTGGTCGAGCACAATATGCCGATAACGTACGGGTAATGATTGGAAAAAAGTCACCGTCGATGCAAACATAGTCGCCATACTTTCCGACGCCGAGCGAATCCCAGACAGTTCCTTATGTTTCGACTCGGTATACCAGATAGAGGTCGCAATCCCCTGCGCAATCAATACCGCTAACAAAGTCAGCAATAAAGTACGAGCGACCAACGAGTTGGGTTTTAGCCTATGCCACCAGCCCATAATTAATGCTCATAGCTAACTGGCACGGCTAGAATATAACCATTGCCGCGCATGGTTTTGATGTATTGCGGATATTTACCGCTGTCACCTAAGCGGTTACGTAACCGGCTTAACTGAACATCTATACCACGCTCGAATGGCAACGCTTCACGGCCTTTGGTAGCAAAAGAAATTGTGTCTCTGTCCAGCACTTCATTAGGGCGAGAAAGGAACAGCATTAACAAGGAAAAGTCACTTCCGGACAAATCATGCTGCTCTTCATTCTCTAAATGAATAATTCGATGCGCAAGCGTGTCTAATACCCAATCACCAAATGTGATGGTTTTTGGCAATGTATCCGGAGCTTTATCTTCTTGAACTTGCACTCGGCGAAGTAAGGCTTTGATTCGAGCAGAGAGCTGGCGTGGACTAAAAGGCTTGGCAACGTAGTCGTCTGCTCCGATTTCCAAGCCAATGATTTGGTCAGTTTCGTCAGATACCGCAGTTAACATTATGATAGGAACGTTGGAGTGCTTACGAATTTGCTGGCACAAGCTAAAACCGTCATCACCAGGTAGCATGACATCCAACAGAATGAGATCAGGGTAACCCTGTTCATCCAAATGACGATGCAAATGCTCACCATCTTCAACAGTGGAAACACCAAACCCCGACTTACTTAGGTACTCTTCAAGCAATTCGCGAATTTCTAAATCATCATCGACCACTAAGATCTGCGTCTTTGACTGCATTGGTCGTCCCTGTCCATTTACAACTGATTTACATATTGTATAGATCAGGTGAATTTACATTTATTGATATTTCTATAAAGTTTGAGCTCAGTCTTGGTCAGGATCACAATTGTCACGTGCACTCCCACTTTTCACTATGAAGAGCAGCTGATCTCCATCTTTTTGCCCCACTCTGGTGGCAGCTTGGCATAAGCTTCTTTATCCGGCTGATCATCAAATGGGTGCTTTAGTAATTCGGCAAGCTCTCGCACCATACCGTAATCACCTTGCTGGGCTTTTTCTATTGCCTGCTGAGCGAGGTAGTTTCTGAGAATATATTTAGGGTTCACTTTGCGCATTGCGGCGCATCGTTCTAAATCGGACTTAGCCTCGCCACTGTCATTGAACTCTATTTGGCATCGCAATTGATAACGCTCGAGCCAAGCCGACGCCGACTCTCGATCAAGCACCAAATCAACGACAGGCCCACGGCCCAGTTTGTCTAACTCCGAAAGTTGGCGGAAGAAACGGGTGAAGTCCACTCGATTCGCCTTGAGTAAATCGAACATGTCGTTGAACAGTTCGCTATCACCGTCTTGCTTACTCAGTAAGCCCACTTTTTCTCGCATCAGCTGGCTAAAGTAATGACTATATTGAGTCTCAAATTGCCCGAGTGCAGCTTCCAGTAGAGATTTATCAATCAGTGGAGAAAGCGAGTGAGCTAACGCAGACAAGTTCCACAGGGCCACTCTCGGCTGCTGATCATAAGCGTATCGTCCCTGATAATCGGAGTGGTTACAGATATAACCCGGTTCGTAGTCGTCTAGGAAACCAAATGGGCCAAAGTCGAACGTCTGTCCAATAATCGACATATTGTCGGTATTCATCACACCATGCGCAAAGCCATAAGCCTGCCAGTAGGCAATCATTTCCGCAGTTTGATCAACAACACAATTAAAGAATGCGGCATAAGGGTTGGTTTCCGAGACCACATGAGGGAAATGCCACTCAATCACCTTGTCGGCGAGAAGTTTCAATTCCGCCATCTGATTGGTATAGAAGAAGTGCTCAAAGTGGCCAAATCGAATATGGGTTTGAGCCAAGCGCAGCAACATCGCACCGCTTTCGACTTGTTCCCGGTACACGGACGTCTCGCTGTCGACCAAACCCAAAGCACGAGTAGTAGGAATACCTAGCCCTGCCAGTGCTTCGCTACACAAGTACTCGCGAATACTCGAACGCAACACGGCTCTGCCGTCCCCCATGCGAGAATACGGAGTTAAGCCGGCACCTTTGAGGTGAATATCAAACACTTCCCCTTCCTTATTGGTTGCCTCACAGAGCAATAGCCCTCGCCCATCGCCTAAGTCTGGGTTATATGCACCAAACTGGTGGCCTGCGTATTTCATCGCCAGAGGCTGGAAGTTTTCGTTTTCTCCCATCCCAAACCAAGCTGCAATGTTTTCTTCTGTCATTTGACTGGTTGTGGGAAAAGCAAATTGCTCGGCTAGATCGTCATTCCAAACGACCAACTTGAGGTTATCCAGTGGTTGCGGCTCCACGGGTGTATAGAACGCTTGAGGAAGCTCGGCAAAACGATGAGAAAATTGAACTTTAGAAGACATAACCACACACCAAAATTGATTTAGATCAAAATAGCATATTTCGCTGAACTTGTTCTAGCTGGCTTCAGTTTTAGCGAAATATAGATACCTTGTTGAAGTGGCACAAAAAAAGATCCTGTCTACACTCTATTTATCATCTACACATTTATGCATATAAAGCGAGCTTGCGCTGCGATTGGGTAGTACACAATAACAACAATAAAGATTGGGGCTAGGATATGACCTTATTCAAAGGGATAGGTGCGCGCATAAGATTCTTAGTACGTCATTTGATTGGATATACCACAACGCTGATGTCACTGTTGTTGTTTTCGAGCATCACCTTTGCCGCAGAGAAGCCCTATAAGATTGGACTCGCGCTTTGGACTGGCTACCCCGATAACCTGCAAGGGTTCAAAGATGGGCTGGCTGAAAAAGGCATCGACCCAGCAAGTGATGTCGAGTTTGTACAGGGTGCAATTTCTAGCAACAAAGATACTCAGAAGCAATCTGCTGAAAGTATGAAAGCTCAGCGTATCGACTTAGTCTACTCACTCACCACCCCTGGCACTGTAATCGTAAAAGAAACCTTCCCCGAAGATATGCCTATCGTATTTTCGATTGTGACTTATCCAGCGGATTCAGGGTTAATTGAATCGTTTGAGTATTCGGGCAACAACCTTGTGGGCACCAGCAACTATGTACCACTGCAACACTATATTTCATTAATTACAGAACTGGTTCCAAACACCAAGAAAGTGGCCATATTTCATCGCAAAGGTGAACCAAATTCCAAGATCCAAACCACTAATCTAATTCGCTTATTGAAACGGAAGAAGATTGAAGTGTTGGATATTGAAGCCACCAACATCGACGACTTAGTCGCTCAAGCTACCCAACACGCTAACGCGGTCGATCTGTTCATCACCACCACCGACACTCTGTTACAAAATGGCGGCGAAGAAGCTCTTGTTGACGTCTCGCTTGAGTACAAGGTTCCAATCCTGAGCTCCAATAAATCCGGCATTCAAAAAGGCTCTACATTTGGTCCCGTGGCTGATCTATACGAACTAGGCAAACTCTCGGGTTATCGCGCTGCTGATATTCTGCAAAACGGTATCAAACCTAGCCACCTAGAATCCACACTACAGAAACAACCCATATTTATGATCAACAAACAGAGTGCCAGTCTCATCGGTTTGAACGTTGCCGACGACGGTTTGAATAGGTACCAATGGTATTTGAACGAGTAACCGCATGGGACTGATTCAAAAACTACTATTGGCCGTTGTTGGCCTGACGGTTAGCGCCATGCTTGGCATGGGCGTTATTGCGTTCTCTATTTCCCAAGGGGCTATCGAAAAAAACACTCACCAACAGCTTAATGGGACATTGGAGTTAGTTTCTGACTTGGTGGAAGAGCACAATCAATACTTGCTTTCGATTGTTGAAATCACCGCACGAAACCGAAGTTTAAAAAAGACCCTAGATCTGGGCATCAACCGAGGCATCGCTCAAGCACTGAATGACACCGCGAAGTCCTATGACCACATCAACTATCTACTGGTTGTGGATTACGAAGGTTATGTCTTCTCTTCATCAACCACCAATAGCAGGAATGAAAAATTCTTTGGCGAAGACCTATTACTGGAAAAAATTGAAGATTACCCCGCGTTCAAGCAAGTCCTTCGCGATCATTCACACATTAGTGCGCCGGCTACCGATCCTTTTTTATCTGAAGCTCAAAACGCATCACAATGGATTTCAAGCCCAATTCGCCAACGTAATAAGCTAGTCGGCTGGGTTATTATTTCAACTAACTGGGTGGCCAGTTACCAAGGCCTGTTAGACCGTTCGCTGCAAAAACTGCAGCAAGCCTATTACCCAATTCAACTACTCAGCCTAAACAGTGACGGTGAGGTTCCCCATCAAGTATCCGTTGGCCTCGCCAACCCCAAGACCGCATCGCTAGAATCCGAAAAAGTCTTATCGATCGGCGACAGCCCATATATTTTAAAAGTCGCATTCAACGAAAGTGACTCACTGCAAGCCGCTAGTAAGATCCGCGATAACATTGCCTACATTCTAGTAATAGGTACGGGGCTGCTTGCACTCGGATTATTTGCCTCACTGAGATATTTAGTGATTACACCAATCTCTGAACTGATTGGCCATATCAAACAGATTGCCACTCAAGGTTTGAGCTACCGCATTCCGGGGCAAAATAGTCGTGAATATTCCGCTATTGCGGATGCTGTTAACGAACTCAGCTCTCGGTTGGAAAAGACCACGACATCAATGTCGCTGTTGGATGAAGCCATTGCTTACAAAGAGCAAATCATGGCGAAACAACAACTGACCAGCCAAAGGCTCAGCTCAATTCTTGATACTGCAGCAGACGGCATTGTTACCATCGATGTTAAGGGAAGAATCCTGTCTATAAACCCCGCTACCCAACTGATTTTTGGCTACAAAGAGCACGAGTTGGTTGGCAGCCCTATCGAAATGCTGATGGACGATGCCCAAGCGATTAAACATCAGAGCTATATAGACCGTTACCTCAATACCGGTGACTCAAGGGTGATTGAGTATCGTGACAGCAGAGGCTTCACTGGCCGCGAACTCACGGCCCGTAAAAAGGATGGAGAGTTATTTCCGATTTCACTGTCCGTTGCTCGAATTGAAACAGATAACGGCATCATTTTCTCCGGCTTTATCAAAGACATCACCACTGTAAAAAATGCTGAAACCGCGCTGATTAGCGCCAAAAACCAAGCCGAAGAAGCGGCTAAGCTCAAGAGTGAATTTTTAGCAGTAATGAGCCATGAGATACGCACGCCGATGAATGGTGTGATCGGTATGCTCGAGTTGCTCATGGATAATGAACTCAATAAAACCCAAAGTCATCAAGCTTATCTTGCTCATAACAGTGCGGTCGCGTTACTGCATTTGATCAACGACATTCTCGACTTCTCCAGAATTGAAGCTGATAAGTTAGAGTTAGAGCAGCACCATTTCGATCTCAGACGCCTGCTTGGAGACTTTTGTGAGTCGATGTCGGCGAACTCAAACAACGACAACCTCGAGATCATTCTCAACACAATCGAAGTGAATGAATCCTTGGTTGTGGGCGACAGTACTCGCGTGCGACAAATATTCGTAAACTTGGTCGGAAATGCGACTAAGTTTACCGAAAAAGGCAATATTGTCGTCGAAGTTAAACTTGAAGAAGCCAACGACGACCAATGGCGAATACTAGCATCGGTTTCAGATACAGGCATTGGTATTCCGGCTGACCAAGTGAATACGCTGTTTGATAAATTCAGCCAAGTCGATGCTTCAACCACACGCAAGTACGGTGGTACAGGGCTTGGCTTAGCGATTGTCAAACGCCTTTGTGTGCTGATGGGTGGCGATATCAGGGTACAAAGTAAAGTCGGCCAAGGCAGTAAATTCACCTTTGAGATTCTGGTCGGAAAATCCCATCAATCTGCCCAAGTGCTACCTCAAGCTGATATCAGTAAACTCAACATCCTCGTTGTGGATGACAACGCCGTTAATCGTGAAGTGCTCACTAAACAACTCGAACATTGGGGAGCATCCGTCGCTGAAGCCGACAGCTATACACAAGCGTTAGACCGCTGCCAAGATATTCTAAGTTGCAGCCAAAACATATTCGATATCGCTTTCCTTGATATGCAAATGCCAGAAAACGATGGCTTGGATTTATGTAAAGCCATCAAGTCAAACTCTGAATATCAATCAATACACTTGGTTATGATGACTTCAATGGACGCTGTCGCTGACCAAAACATGTATAAGGAACTGGGCTTTAGTGGTTACTTCACCAAACCAGCGACCACCTCCGATCTATTCAACGCACTTAATGTGATTGCCGACGAAAGCTTTAATAACACCGACCCTCTTATTACGCATAACTACCTTTCGAGCTTTGAGCGCAATGTCAGTGAAAGAGAAGTCATACTCCCTGATGGCCTAACAGCGCTAGTTGTAGAAGACAATCGCGTTAACCAAATCGTTATGCGAGGGATCCTTAAACAATTCAACATTGAAACCCACGTTGCCGAACACGGTAAAGCCGCACTTGAAGCACTGAAGTCAGAGCGGAAGTTTGATTTCATATTGATGGACTGCCAAATGCCGGAAATGGACGGCTTTGAAGCGACTCAACGAATCCGAGCAGGCGAAGCCGGAGAGCATCGAAGTGACATTGTTATCATCGCTATGACGGCCAATGCGATGGCGAAAGACAAAGAAGAGTGTTTGATTGCAGGAATGAATGACTTTTTAACCAAGCCAGTAAATAGAGAGTTAATTAAGCAGAAGATTTACGAGTGGACTCAAAAAGAAGTCGTCACGTAAAAATTATCTAAGGTGAGTTTGGGAAATAATAGGGAGTGAATTGGTTAAGTTAGAGGAGCGCCTTATTATCCAACGAGACAACTAAAACCGCCCTCTAATCAGACTGAGTAATTACAGTAGAGTGAAGACACTCACTATTGCTACCAGTGAAAATAGACTGGTGCGACCGATTACTCCAAAGTGCGAAGGTTGAATCATTTCTTGATGCTGCATAGGCTCTCCATTGGTATTGTTACGCTGTCATTACAATATGATGAAATTTCTTTAAGTTCTCAATACATACCAAGATTAAATTTTTATGACAGCGCCCATTTTTTAAGCCGCCTAAGCGTGGAAAGCATAACAAATTTTCACTCTCCTATCGTACACCTCTTGTGGACATCACCTCGCGTTAAGCAGCCCAACATTAAACACCCCATCCCATAAAATTAGTTAGTACACTGAAATTTATAAGTCTAATAAACTACCAATGACAGCATCAAATAGTGGATTTCACTACTTATGCGCACTCACATCTGGTAGACTTCGCTGAAAATTTATTTTGAACTCTAAACATTAATGAGGATTCATGAGTCGTACTACGGACAAGTATAGTATTGAAAACACTGACTACACGGTGGGTCAGGACAATATTCAAAAATGGGGATTTGACGTTCATAACCCTGTATTCGGTATCAGTGCCGGTCTTATCATCGTTTTTCTAATTGCATTACTCGCATCCGATGCAGACAGCGCCAAAGCTGCACTCGATGGCGTTAAATGGCAGGTCATTGGATCATTCGACACACTCTTCATGTGGTCTGCTAATATCTTCGTTATTTTCTGTTTTGCTCTTATTCTTACGCCTTTCGGCTCAATCCGAATCGGCGGCGACAACGCCAAATCTGAGTATTCACTACTCTCGTGGATGTCGATGCTATTCGCAGCGGGCATGGGGATTGGGCTTATGTTTTGGGGCGTTGCTGAACCAGCAGCATTCTTTACCGGATGGTTTGAAACTCCGCTCAATGTCGAAGCCTACTCTCCAGAAGCAGCCAAGCTGGCTCTAGGCGCAACGATTTTCCACTGGGGATTCCACGGTTGGGCAATTTACGGGGTTGTTGCACTAGCACTGGCATTCTTTTCTTTCAACAAAGGCTTGCCACTTTCGATGCGTTCTATCTTTTATCCATTGCTCGGCGACCGTGCATGGGGCTGGGTTGGACACGTAGTCGACATCGTGGCTGTACTCGCGACACTCTTTGGTTTGGCAACATCACTCGGTTTAGGCGCTCAACAAGCTGCAAGTGGTATTAATCATGTATTCGGTACCAATGGTGGCATCGGTATGCAATTGGGCGTCGTTGCATTTGTCACTGGCCTAGCGGTTATTTCTGTCATGCGTGGCATGAACGGTGGTGTAAAAATCCTCAGTAACATCAATATGGTGGTTGCCTTTGGCTTACTACTGTTTGTGATTATCGCAGGCGGTACAGTAGCTCTGAATTCAATTCCAACAGGCTTGATGGCTTACATCGAGAACATCATCCCACTGAGTAATCCTCATGGCCGTGAAGATGAAGCATGGGTTCATGGTTGGACAGTATTCTACTGGGCTTGGTGGGTCTCTTGGTCGCCATTCGTCGGTATGTTCATTGCGCGCATCTCGAAAGGTCGCACAATTCGCGAATTCCTCGTTGCGGTACTGCTTGTGCCAACATCAGTAATCGTCATTTGGATGTCAGTATTTGGCGGTCTAGCGATTGACCAAATCACTAACCAAGTTGGTGAATTAGGAGCGAATGGACTGAAAGACATCACTTTGTCTCTATTCCACATGTTTGAAGCTCTGCCAATGAGCACTCTACTCTCTGTCGTATCGATTGCCTTGATCATGGTGTTCTTCGTTACTTCGTCCGATTCAGGATCGTTAGTGATCGACAGTATCACGTCTGGGGGTAAAGTAGATGCGCCTGTACCACAGCGCGTATTCTGGGCAGCTATTGGTGGTGCGATCGCAGCGGTATTACTGTGGGTTGGTGGTACAGAATCCATCCAAGCTCTGCAAGCTGGTACCGTTTCAATGGCTCTGCCATTTACTTTCATCCTACTGCTGATGCTCATTAGCTTGATGATGGGAATGAAAACCGAGCTACAATATCGTAAATTAAGCCACGCTTAATTCATCAAAAAGCCGCTGTCATCAGCGGCTTTTTTGTACGCACCACGTTGCCGATTAGTGCCGTAAAATCAAAGTATAAAGCTTACCTTGAAGTTGACACTGATACGGAACTAACAAGAACGAAAAAGCCCCGACAACTCTAGGAGTTATCGGGGCTCTTAAAATAAATGGCACGCCCTGTAGGATTCGAACCTACGACCACATCCTTAGAAGGGACGTGCTCTATCCAGCTGAGCTAAGGGCGCGCTACAGGGAAAGGATTATACGAGTTGAAGCGGGTAAATCAACGGCTTTATCTAACTTTCTGAATTGAATGCCTAAAAAAGAGCCACGCTTTGGTTAAATGCTCAAAATCACAACAAAGCAAACGTTTGCCTATGGATGTTAATATCAAATTCTGCGACAATGCGCTCAAAAATATAGACCATCAGAATAAAGGATAGTCATGACTGCTCAAAATATCGACGGAACACTTATTTCCCAAACTGTTCGTTCAGAAGTCGCCGCTCGCGTGAAAGCTCGAGTTAACTCTGGTCTACGCGCACCAGGCCTTGCGGTCGTTTTGGTTGGTGAAGACCCAGCGTCTCAAGTTTATGTCGGCAGTAAGCGCCGTGCATGTGAGGAAGTTGGCTTTGTTTCTAAATCTTTTGACTTACCGGCGACAGCGACTGAAGAAGAGCTACTTAACCTAGTAGATTCGTTAAATGAAGATCCTGAGATTGATGGCATCTTAGTTCAGCTGCCTCTTCCTGCAGGCATCGACTCAACACATGTTTTAGAGCGTATCACGCCAGAAAAAGACGTTGATGGTTTCCACCCATATAATGTTGGTCGTTTAGCGCAACGCATTCCGAAACTACGTTCATGTACGCCAAAAGGTATCATTACCCTGCTAGACCGCTACAACATAGATTTACGTGGTAAACACGCCGTTGTTGTAGGAGCTTCTAACATCGTCGGTCGCCCTATGACACTAGAGTTACTGTTAGCAGGCTGCACGACCACAACGTGTCACCGATTCACTAAAGACCTAGAAGGCCATGTTCGCCAGGCAGATGTAGTGGTTGTCGCTGTAGGTAAGCCTAACTTCATTCCAGGTGCTTGGATCAAGAAAGGTGCTGTGGTAGTCGATGTAGGCATCAACCGTTTGGAATCAGGTAAGTTGGTAGGCGACGTGGAATACGATGTGGCCAAAGAAAATGCCAGCTTTATTACGCCAGTTCCTGGTGGCGTAGGCCCAATGACTGTTGCGAGCCTTATCGAAAACACCATGATTGCGTGTGAGCAGTTCCACACTAAGAAGTAATCAAATCTTTATAAAGAAAAAGGGGCTTTTAGCCCCTTTTTTTATTACTTTAAAATCATACTAGTACTTAATTCGATCAGCCAAGTGGCTAACGGCAAGCGCAAAGTAGTAAGAGCGGTTCCACTTCATTAGCACATTGTAGTTGTTGTATACCAAGTAAGTACGCCCGTTTTCATCATCAGGCATGATCAGCCACGCTTTAATATCTTCATCGAGCTTAGGAAGCGGCTTACCATCGTATCTGGTAATGCCCAGCTTCGACCATTCCTGAAGATACTTACCTTTCTCTTCCCCGCGCCCTTCTAGACTTGGATCAATACCATGTGGCACTTTAACTTGGCGACCCCAAGTGTATTTATCATCCCACCCAGATTGGCTTAAGTAGTTAGCTGTCGAAGCAAACACGTCGGCTTTGGTATTCCAGATGTCTTTCTTACCATCGCCATTCCCATCCGCTGCGAAGGACAAAAACGAGCTAGGCATAAACTGACACTGCCCCATCGCCCCAGCCCATGAGCCCTTCATGTTTTCAGGCTTAATGTGGCCCTCTTCGAGAATCGTAAGAGCAGCCATCGCTTCTTTACGGAAGAACGCTTCGCGTCGACCTTCGTAAGCAAGCGTCGATAATGCATCAATGACACTGTAGCCACCCGTAAACTTACCAAAGTTACTCTCAACGCCCCACAGTGCCACAATGAACCTAGGCTGCACGCCATACTCTTCACCGATTCTAGAGAGCTCTGTATAGTGTTTTTTATACAGATCACGCGCCTGTTTGACTTTCCAATCAGGCACCGCGCGTGGGATATATTCATCTAATGTCAGCTTTTTCTCCGGCTGATTCCGATCAGCGGTAACAGCGCGAGGTTTGAAAGTGACATTTTCAAATGCCTTATCAACAATCTGCTGAGAAATACCATTGTTTAAGGCTTCTTGCTTCATCCCTTCTACGTATTGCTCAAAACTGACTTCGTTTGCTACCGCTGAAGCCGCAATACCTAGACCTAATACAACTGACAATAATTTTTTCACATTGCCCTCCTTGAGCAATATCGCGCTTATTTTTGCTGCGCCTTTTGTTCTTTGTACTTTTCAAGCAAGTTCTCTGGTGGTGGTGGCAACTGTAGGAAAAACCCTTCCTCTTCCATCGATGCTTTTACTTTTTCAACATCGACTTGCGCCAGTTTTCGACCATCAAGCTTGATCACCATAACGAAAATAGGTTTACCGAACATCTGCATCAAAGTGTCAGGAACTTGTGAAAAGTCATCTTTCTTCGGAATGTAGAGATAAGCGCCTTCTTTCTTAGAGCTTTTATAGATAGAACAAAGCATAACTTGCCTTTTAAATTGATTTTTAACTGATAGTTGGAGAAAACTGACTACTTTTAATACGAAACGTAAAACTTTAGCTAATTTTAACCGTTTAACGACAACATAACTTGCTGTACTTATACATGAAATATAACATGACAACCCTAGTTCCAGGCAACGTCCTTTCTACTGAGGCATGAAGTAAATAATGTCGAATATCCCTGACCTAAAAGGCAGTAGCTTCACTCTGTCAGTTTTGCACCTTTCTGGCAATGAAGTTTCAACAGCGATTGAGTTTATTAATGAAAAAGTAGCGCAAGCACCCGCTTTTTTCGCTTCGGCACCGGTTGTCATCAATATCGAAAAAGTATCTGGCGATATTGATTTCCAGCAGCTAAAACAAGGTATTTCTGTAGCGGGTATGATTCCCGTTGGGATCACAGGCTGTAAAGATAAGCGCGCGCAGAATCAAGCCTCTGAAGCTGGCTTTGCCGTTATGTCGGCCAGTAAGTCTCCATCGCAGGCTCCCGCTAAGATGGCACCAACAAAAGTGGTTCGAACACCTATCCGATCTGGCCAACAAATTTACGCGAAAGATGGTGACCTCGTTATCCTTAGCCACGTCAGCGCTGGCGCAGAGGTGATCGCTGATGGGTCAATCCATATCCATGGAACATTGCGCGGCCGTGCTATTGCCGGAGCAAGTGGTCAAAAAGATGCACGAATTATTTGTCACGATTTACAGGCTGAGCTGGTTTCTATTGCAGGAAATTACTGGCTGAGCGATCAAATTGAAGGTGAGTTCTGGCAGAAGAAAGTCATGGTGAGCATGCTCGATGACGCATTACACCTAGAAGTTCTCACCGTTTAAATTATAAAAAGGAAAAACCATGGCACGCATTATTGTTGTGACGTCAGGCAAGGGTGGAGTAGGTAAAACAACTTCCAGTGCAGCGATTGCATCCGGCCTTGCAATTAAAGGTAAAAAAACCGCCGTTATTGATTTCGATATCGGCCTACGAAACCTTGATTTAATTATGGGTTGTGAGCGTCGAGTCGTGTATGACTTCGTTAACGTAATCAACGGTGAAGCAACGTTGAATCAAGCACTTATCAAAGATAAGCGTAACGACAACTTATTTATTCTACCGGCTTCTCAAACCCGTGATAAAGATGCACTTACCAAAGACGGTGTTCGTCGCATTCTTGATGAACTAGACGAACTCGGTTTCGACTTTGTGATTTGTGACTCTCCGGCAGGTATCGAACAAGGTGCATTAATGGCACTATACTTTGCAGATGAAGCAATCGTCACGACCAACCCAGAGGTTTCATCGGTACGCGATTCAGACCGTATCCTCGGTATTTTAGATTCTAAGTCTCGCCGAGCAGAAGAAGGGTTACCCCCTGTGAAGCAGCACTTACTGCTGACCCGCTACAACCCTGCACGTGTGACTCAAGGCGAGATGCTCAGCGTTGAAGATGTAGAGGAGATCCTTCATATTTCTCTGCTTGGCGTTATTCCAGAAAGCCAAGCGGTACTGAATGCATCGAACAAAGGTGTACCTGTTATCTTTGATGAAGAGTCAGATGCAGGTATGGCATATGACGACACTGTAGAACGCCTGTTGGGTGAGCAAGTGGATTTCCGCTTCCTAACCGAGCAAAAGAAAGGAATCTTTAAACGACTGTTTGGAGGCTAATAGAGCATGTCATTACTTGAGTTTTTCCGTCCACAAAAGAAACGAACTTGGCTAAAGAGCGCTTACAGATTATTGTAGCGGAACGCCGTAGCCAAGATGACCCAGCGCCGTCTTACCTACCACAGTTAAAAGAAGACATCCTAGCAGTGATTGCCAAGTATGTTGCTGTCGACCCTTCAATGGTCGACCTCTCTTTTGAGCACAAAGACGATGACATTTCAGTATTGGAATTGAACGTTAAATTGCCTGAAGATGAGAAATAAAAAAAGAGAGCCAAATGGCTCTCTTTTTTTTATTCTTTTACACTAACTTATTGAGCTTTTCACCCAGCAGTTCCTGTCGCCAACCTTGCATCACATCAGGCAACTTAGCTGGATCGCGATCTTTTTTCCAAACCCAACTCAGTAACTGATTAAGCTGCTTCTTGGATGCCAAAAACTCTGTAGCTAAACCCGAGCTTTGAGACACTCGTTTTACTTCGTCTTTTAGCTTCTTAAACAACTGCTTGTAGCCAGGGTAGTCCATCAGGCGTTCAATTTGGTCTGGGTATTGTTCAGCCGGTGTTTGTTCCGCCGCCTTTACCAATGAAATAATTCGAGCTGAGTGGCGACGCACAGAGCGTGGGTCTATGCCCTGCTCTTCCATTTGCTTCGCGCTCTTGATGCCAAATCGAGCAACGGAAAGTAAATCGTTCTCTTTAAACACAAAGTTTAATGCTAAATCACGCTTAAGCGCCTCTTTGTAACGCCAAGTAGCAAGAGGTTTAAGCACGGCTAGTTCTTTTGGCCTTAGCTGCCATGCTCCCTTAATGTCGAGGTACACGTTATCTGCATCGATAGATTTAATACGTTTGGTGACCAGTAAGTCTGACTCTACTTGTGCGGCTTCCCACCAGCCTGCTTGGATGATCTTTTCTAGCAAAGTGTCGTACAAAGGCTGTAGATAGAATACATCGGCTGCCGCATATTCCAGCTGCTTAACGCTTAAAGGACGCGCCATCCAGTCAGTTCGTGACTCACTCTTATCCAACTCAACGCCCACATACTCACTCACTAAAGAAGCAAAACCGGTAGAGAGCCCATGCCCAAGGAAGGCTGCCATGATTTGAGTATCCACCATAGGGAAAGGAGTGCAGCCAAATGCATTCTGGAACACTTCTAAATCTTCGCCACATGCGTGCAACACTTTCAGTACCGATGTATCACGCAACAGTTCAACAAACGGAGTCATGTCTTTAAAAGTCGTTGGGTCGATAAGCGACAATGCTTCACCATCAAATAACTGAATCAAGCCCAATTGCGGATAGAAGGTACGAATACGCACAAACTCGGTGTCGAGCATGACTGCATCCGCTTCTCTTGCTTGTTCACAAACCCTTTTCAAATCGTCTGGTTGGGTAATTATTTGATAATTCACGAATCTCTCACTGTAGATAATATTGGGGGGACAATAAAAAATGCCGACTGTATTAGTCGGCATTCTAGCACTGTTTGTTACGTTATGCTTTACGCACTCTCGCGCTGCGCGAGTTGGGCGTCATTTTCTTCTCGCAGCACACGGCGTAAAATCTTGCCGACGTTAGTTTTCGGTAGCTCTTCTTTGAACTCCACCAACTTCGGCACTTTATAACCCGTAAGGTGCTGACGACAGTGTGCGATAACTTCGTCTTTAGTTAAGCTAGGGTCACGCTTCACCACGTAGATCTTAACGATCTCACCCGATACTTCATGCGGCTGACCAATCGCTGCAACTTCCAGCACTTTACCATGGAGTGCAACCACATCTTCGATCTCGTTTGGATACACATTGAAGCCAGATACTAGAATCATGTCTTTCTTACGATCAACGATATGCAGGAAACCTTCGTCATCGAATTTAACGATATCACCCGTCGACAACCAGCCTTCACCGTTGATGACTTCTTTCGTCGCTTCAGGTCGCTGCCAGTAGCCTTGCATAACTTGAGGACCACGAACCTGTAGCTCACCTACTTCAGTATTAGCAAGGGCATTACCTTCTTCGTCCACAATGCGTACTTCTGTAGATGGAACAGGCAAACCAATCGACCCATTATAATCAACCAGATCGTGAGGGTAAGCAGCCACCAGCGGAGAACACTCGGTGAGTCCGTAGCCTTCTAACAGATAACAACCCGTCGACTTCTTCCATTGCTCAGCGACGGCGCGTTGAACAGCCATACCACCACCTACAGCAAGGCGCAGGTTACTAAAGTCAAGTTCATGGAAGTCTTCGTTATTCACTAATGCATTAAACAGCGTATTCACACCCGTAATGGCGGTGAATTGGTATTTTTGTAGCTCTTTAATAAAGCCCGGAATATCTCGTGGGTTGGTAATCAACAAGTTACTGCCACCCATTTCTACGAACAGTAAACAGTTAACTGTTAACGCAAATACATGGTAAAGCGGAAGAGCTGTCACCACCAACTCTCGACCTTCAGACAATACTGGACCATATGCCCCTTTTGCCTGCATCACGTTGGCAATCATATTGCGGTGCGTCAGTATTGCACCTTTCGCTACACCAGTCGTACCGCCCGTATACTGTAAGAAAGCAATATCATCGCCCGACATAAATGGTTTTACGTATTGAAGACGGCGGCCTTTGTGCAGAGCTTTACGCATTGAAATAGCCCCAGGCAGATTGTACTTAGGTACCATGCCTTTCACGTATTTCACTACGAAATCAACCACGGTTCCTTTCGCTCTTGGTAGCATTTGGCCAAGGCTAGTCAGTACCACGTGCTTAACTGGCGTATTGTCGACTACCTGCTCTAAAGTGTTGGCAAAATTAGATACGATCACAATCGCTTTTGCATCAGCGTCGTTTAACTGATGTTCTAGTTCACGAGGCGTATACAAAGGGTTTACGTTTACCGCGATCATACCCGCACGCAGCACACCAAACAGTGCAACTGGGTATTGCAGCAAGTTTGGCATCATAAGCGCAACGCGGTCGCCTTTTTTCAGCTTCAGCTCATTTTGAAGATAAGCAGCAAACGCTCGGCTACGTTCTTCCAGCTTACGGAAGGTCATTACTGACCCCATGTTCATAAAGGCTGGTTGATCAGCGTACTTCTGTACCGACTGCTCAAACATCTCAACAAGAGATGGATATTGGTCAGGGTTGATGTTTTCCGGTACATCGCTTGGATAGCGTGATAGCCAAGGTTTATCCACGGTTATACTCCTATTATTTGACGGCGCTTTAACGGGCAATTTTTATTATCAAACCATTACAGCACAGCCAAGACGCTTGAGCACGTAACACTCAAACACTTGTTTAAATTTTGTTAACTAAGCCAGAAATTAGATCAATAACTCTATCATTATCTTGTAAGTGACAATGATGACCACCGTCTACGGTGACAACGTCAATATCTGGCTTTACCACTTGCTGTTCAACTTGAGAGAGGTGTTCAAACCCTTGTTGACCAAGAATGACAAGTTGCGGACACGTAATCGCATCGATGATGGCTTTTGCGTTCCCAGCAGACATTCGATATAGAGAGTCGCTTTGTAGCTTGGAATCGTGGCGCCAATACCATCCGCCCTCTCTGTTCACTATGCCTCGCTCGACAATTGGCGCTATCTGCTGCGGATCTAATTGATTCACTTGGGCGCGCTTTTCAATCGCTTGTTCGATGGACGCTAAAGACCTCATCGGCTTACGTCGAATTCGTTGCCGGCTTTTGACGCCTTGACGTAATCGATGGACACTGTTTTGAGCGGGCTCAGCAAGAGGGCCGAACCCTTCAATTTGCACCAATCCAGCAACTTGCTCTGGAAAGGCGGCACTATAGCAACTTGCAATCAATGCACCAAGAGAATGTCCCACCAGCACTAGCTTGTTTGGTGATAATTCAGCCAAAAGCTGGTGAATGTCGTCTATATAGTCATGAAATGGGTAGAAATGGCCATCGGGTTTATGGCTAGAATGGCCATGACCGGGTAAATCGATTGCGCAAAAATACCCATTGGGGATGCGCTCTTTCAGCAGGGGTAGTAACGTTTGAAAGGAACCAGCATTATCAAGCCAGCCATGAATGAAAACCAATTGGACAGAGGAAGAACGTCGATCGCCCAACTCTAAGGTCGCGATGTCACCATGTGCGACCTTGATGCGAGTTTCTTTTAGCATTATTTCACTTCTTGGATCACTCGTCCCTCACTAGGGAAAGCCATCGTTTGACGACAGTAGAGCCCGCGGCATGGGAAATAATAGCTGCCCACATCATTCACAATGACTCGCTCTTGGATGCGCCACAAATGCACACCACGCGCATTCATCACGGGAAATTGATGCTCGAACTCACCAACTTTCGCTTGTTCGGTGCCATTACTCGTTCCCAGCACAGTGATCAAACGCCCTTCCGCATAAGCAACTGGGTCGAGAAACCCATCAACATACGCGACAAAACGGCCATTAGGCTCCGTGCCCAAATCAGGTTTACCTGCCGAGCTGATCGGCATATTCACCACTTCTAAACGCGTTTTGTCATCCAAATTGGTTACTTTAGCGATGATACCGCCAAGGCGAACATCGAGCGTATTACTAGAATCAGAGTCCAACCACTGCTGATAATCAGAAATGAGGTTCGGGCTCTCTGATTCAAGGTTTTGAGGTAACGAGGAACAAGCGCTCACTAATAAGACAGAAACAAGGATTAGCACTTTTTTGAATTGAAAGAATGGATTCATGGGAGCCTCTAAAAAGGCGGCTACACAGCGAAACAAGAATGCCAAATGAGCCGGAAAATGGATTATATGTAGATATCGACACCAAGGAGTTGGGCAAGTTCATCGCGTTTAGCTTGATTCATAACCCCTAAATATTCTTGCATGGCTTTACGTGCCTGACCTTCAGGAAGATCATATTGGATTTGAGCTCGGTGAATATCTGATTCTTGAACGTGACGAATGGAATGAGAAACCGCATCAGCGACTTTCGTCGGCTGAGCGACCGATGTACTGGCTTGGCCTTTTTTGACCTCGTTTTTCTTGTTGGCTTTATTCGACTTGTTCGTTCTAGTCGTATTCGGTACCAACGAAGGAGGTAAACCATTTATCGAAGCCATTCGTCTCCCCAAAAATTCTCAGCGTCATTTAGCCACTCATTAAGCAGCGCCATAAATACTGCAAAGTGTGTGGCGAACAAGAGCTAAAGTTTACAGACTCTAGCTCTCTATCAACTTCAATTGATTGGCACTGACCTACCGCTGTTACTCACGGCCTGGCAGCTTTTTCCATGCCACATTATCACGCAGATAAACTGGGCTTGCATGTTCAGCGTCAACCGTATTCCCTTTCGCCAATTCAAACTGCGCAAGGTACACAATATCTTGAGCGTCTGGGAACAATACGTCCCCTTTTTCACACTCGATCGTAAGTTCAGCCAGCGCTTCAGAATAAGCATCCCAACCTGTTCCTGCTGCCTTCCAAGCCAGTTCATCACGACTGAGTTGCTCAGCAAGCACTTGTGGTGGAATCACGCATTCTGCATCGACTTCGCTCCAACTGCCATCTTCTTGACGGCTAAAACGTCCCCAGTACACTTCGCTCATTCGTGCGTCTATCGCACAAGCAACGTGACTTGCGCCATGCTGGCGGTAAGAACCTTGAGCCATCGCAGCAAGTGTCGATACACCAATCATGGGTAAGTCTGCACCGAACGCTAAACCTTGTGCAATTCCAATGCCAATGCGCACACCTGTAAAACTACCTGGCCCACGACCAAAGGCCAGTGCATCTAAATCCGCTAGGGTTACACCCGCTTCTTTCAAGACTTCGTCGACCATTGGCAATACTTTTTTGGTGTGGTCACGAGGGGCAACCTCGCTACGAACATACAGCTTGTCGCCAACCATCAGCGCAACGGAACAGTTTTCTGTTGCAGTATCTAAGGCAAGAATTTTTGCGCTCATTGAACTCTCTAAATTTAATCTGTTGTTATGGAAATCTGGGCAAGAAAGTCTTTTACCACTGCCAAGTCTCGGGTTCTTGGAATGGGAGGGAGACTCGCAAGGAAAATGCCGCCATAATCGCGAGTAACCAAACGGTTATCACAAATGATCAATGTCCCTTTGTCTTTCTTGTCTCGAATTAAACGCCCGACACCCTGCTTTAATGTGATCACTGCATCTGGCAGTTGAACCTGTGCAAATGGGTCACCGCCTTTCAATCGACAATCTTCAATCCGTGCTTTGAGCAGCGGGTCATCGGGGGCGGTAAATGGCAATTTGTCGATGATAACACAGCTTAGCGTGTCTCCTCTAACATCAATCCCTTCCCAAAAAGCACCGGTCGCGACTAGTAAAGCATTCCCCAGCTCCATAAATTCTGCCAAGGTTTTTTGTTTGGTTGTTTCACCTTGTAGCAGCACCGGTAACGTCAATGTTTCACGAAACCTTTCTCCTAACTCACGCATCATACTGTGGGAAGTACATAGGAAGAAACAACGTCCTTGGTTTTGCTCAATAACTGGCGCTAACATTCTCACTAGCTTATCTGCCAAGCCAGGGCTGTTTGGTTCAGGCAAGTAGCGAGGAACACACAATTTAGCCTGCTGATGATAATCAAACGGGCTAGGCAGAGAAAATTGCTGTGCTGGGCGTAAGCCGAGTCGAGAAGTGAAGTGGCCAAAATCATCGTTCACCGCTAAGGTCGCGGACGTAAAAATCCAACTGCCTTGCTTCATTTCAATCTGCTCATGGAACTTGTCAGCCACAGAAAGTGGGGTAATGTGCAGTGCAAAATGTCTCGGTGTTGTATCGAACCAGTATGAGTAGCCGGTAATCGACACATCGCACACACGATCAATTCGCCCTTTTATCACGTTTGCTCGTTCAAAAGCGGCATCCAATAATTGGCTACGCCCCAGCGCAAGCTTCAACACGTCAATGGCAAAATCGATAGCATCACGTAATCGCTGTAGATCGCGCACAATATGTGGAGAAGCAATCGCTTCTCTCCAGTTACCTCGTAGGCCCGGCTCACCTAGCCCAATGCGCAAATCCATTGCCGATTGAACAAGGCTATCACCCACTTTCTGCAACTGACGCATGTCCTTCGCTTCTGTGCGATAACCGATTTCAATGTCCTTTGCCAATTCTTGAATCTGCCGACTTGAGACCGATTGACCAAAATACTGGCTGGCAATATCAGGGAGCTGATGGGCTTCATCAAAGATGAATACATCCGCTTCTGGAATCAGTTCTCCAAAGCCAGTTTCTTTGATTGCCAAGTCGGCGAGAAACAAGTGATGGTTCACGACAACGACATCAGCATCCATCGCTTTTTTACGCGCTTTTAGCACAAAACAATCAGTGTAGCTCGGACACTCTTTGCCAAGACAGTTGTCATTGGTCGAGGTGATCGTTGGGATCACAGGGCTATCTTCAGCAATCGCATCGCAATCACCTAAGTCCCCAGTTTTGGTTTCCGATGACCAACTACGCACTTTAACCAATTGGCTAAGTAAAGTGGGATCGGCTTGATGATTGTGGCTCTCTAGCATCTGTCTGCTCAGACGGTCTAAACACAGGTAGTTAGAGCGACCTTTTAGCAGTGCCACTTGCCCAAAGAAGCCCAACGCTTCAGTCATCAACGGGAGATCTCGGTGGAACAACTGCTCTTGTAAGTTCTTCGAACCAGTACTGATGATGGTTTTCTTGCCACTCAACAAGGCTGGCACTAAGTAAGCGAAGGTTTTGCCGGTACCAGTTCCAGCCTCTACCACCAGCTGGGATTGGTTTTTAATCGCCTGAGAGACAGCTTCAGCCATATCCAATTGCGGTTGTCTTGGCTGAAAGCCAGGTATGACTTTGCCAAGTGCGCCATCGGCGGAAAAAGTTTTAGAGATCATCGGTTCAAAAATGAAGAGGAAATTAGAGGGATTATGTCAGGTTTAGTGAGCCGGCGCGAATCAGAAAATGATCCGCACCGGAGGTGTGTTCGGTTATTAACGGCGGACGCCGTATGTTGAATAACTAGCTTAACGACGATTTAGGTAGCGTGAAAGCCACGCTGGCCCTTCGAAGCTGTTGTCGTCGCTCAAAATGGCTTTGGCTGCTTCTGAAGGCGAAGCTTTGTTTTGCCACATTTCTGTTAGAACTTCCTCGTCGATTTCGTGATCACCTACAAGTGCGCTAACTCTTTCCAAATACAATTTTCGCGCGAGTAGTTCTCTATCCATACGTACCACCTTAAGACATCGTGAGAGTAGAAATCACAACAAAATAAGCGAGCCAATCGATTAGCCAAGATATTTTGTTGAAACCAACTTGATAATAGATTAATTATAGCTCCTATATTGCGGCCTAGTTCACCGTTCGACAGCCCAAGATAATTTCAAAGATCAAAAAAAATAATTCATGGAAGTATGACCAAAATGGAAAAGAAAACACTGCTAACGCATTGTACCGATGCACCGGGTCTCATCTCGAAAATCACCAACATCTGTTATAAGCACCAGCTGAACATCGTCCACAACAATGAGTTCGTGGATAACACAAGCGGTCACTTCTTCATGCGTACTGAGCTTGAGGGCTACTTCAACGACCAAACGTTTCTCGCAGATTTAGACCAAGCCTTACCTGAAGGTGCAAAGCGTAAACTCATTAGCTCGAGCCGTAAGCGTGTTGTTATTCTGGTTACTAAAGAGGCACACTGCTTAGGTGATATCTTAATGAAAAACTACGACGGCAGCCTCGACGTAGAGATCGCCGCGGTAGTAGGTAACTACGACACACTACAAAGCCTGACCGAACGCTTCGATATTCCTTATCACTGTGTATCCCACGAGGGATTAAACCGTGAAGAACACGAGCAGAAAATGCTTGAAGTGATCGACCAATACGATGCCGACTATTTGGTGCTGGCGAAGTATATGCGTGTACTTACTCCAGGCTTTGTTGAAAAGTACCACCATAAGATCATCAACATTCACCACAGTTTCTTGCCAGCCTTCATCGGAGCAAAACCGTATCAGCAAGCTTATGAGCGCGGTGTAAAGATCATCGGTGCAACGGCGCACTTCGTCACCAATGACTTAGATGAAGGACCAATCATTAAGCAAGACGTTATTCCTGTGGACCATAACTTCAGCGCTAAAGATATGGCACAAGCTGGCCGCGACGTTGAAAAGAACGTGCTCAGCAAAGCACTTAATAAAGTACTGAATGACCACGTATTTGTTTACGGCAATAAGACGGTTATTTTGTAACCCAAGCTTAACCTTAGTGTCCTAACACAAAAAAGCCGCTGAACATCAGCGGCTTTTTCTTTTCCTACTAGCCCCGAATCAAAGCTTCACTGCCAGCTCGACTCCTTGGCGAATCGCACGCACTGCATCCAACTCACCCGCATGATCAGCACCGCCAATCACATGTAGCTTTTCACCCAAATCGTGCCATTTATCCTCGAATGGACGTACAGACTCTTGCCCTGCACAAATAACAACTTTGTCTGCTTCAAGTAACTGCTCTTTGCCTTTAAAGGTAATGTGTAGGCCTTGTTCATCGATCTTGTCGTAATTCACTCCGCCCATCAGGTTCACACCGCGTTTTTCTAACGTCCGTTTATGAATCCAACCAGTGGTTTTACCTGGGCCTTTACCGACTCGGCCAGCACGGCGTTGTAATACCCAAACCGTTTTATCGCTCAGTGAGTCAGGGTAAGGGTACAGGCCGCCAGGGTGTTCAATCTTCTTATCGATCCCCCACTCGTGTAACCAGTCATCAAGGTTGTGTCCATTTGGCTCTGTGAGCATGGTTGCGACATCAACGCCGATACCGCCCGCGCCAACAATCGCAATCTTTTCACCCACTGGAGTTTTCTCTTTAATCAAGGTTTGGTAATCCACTACTTTCTCTGGATTGTCGATACCCTCAATAGCAACTTTACGTGGTTCGACACCTGATGCCATCACAACTTCATCGTATTCATTTAGCATATCGAAGGTCGCTTCGGTGCTAAGTTGTAGATTCACTCCTGTGGTGTCGATACGGTTGGCAAAGTAACGAATCGTTTCGCGGAACTCTTCTTTACCCGGAATCTGCATTGCTAAACGGAATTGACCACCAATACGATCGTTACGTTCATACAAGTCAACCTGATGCCCACGCTCAGAAAGCGTTGTCGCACAAGACAGTCCTGCTGGACCCGCACCAATCACCGCGACTTTCTTTTTGGTCTCTGCGGGTTGAACCACTATCTCAGTTTCGTAACAAGCTCGAGGGTTCACTAAGCAACTCGCACGTTTGCCTTTGAATACATTGTCCAAACACGCCTGATTGCAACCAATGCAGGTGTTAATGAACTGCGCTTTATCTTCCGCAGCTTTATTTACAAATTCAGGATCTGCCAGGAATGGACGCGCCATTGAAACCATATCGGCTTGACCAGAACGGATAATTTTCTCGCCTTCTTCTGGCGTATTAATACGGTTACAGGTGATAACCGGAATAGATAAATGAGGTTTGATTTTTTCCGTCACCCAAGCAAATGCAGAGCGAGGAACTTGTGTAGCAATTGTTGGGATACGTGCTTCATGCCAACCGATACCCGTGTTCATGATTGTTACGCCAGCTTCTTCTAGCGCTTTTGCTAGCGCTAGCACTTCTTCAAAGGTGCTGCCTTCTTCAACCAAATCCAACATCGATAAGCGAAAAATGATAATGAACTCTTCGCCAACGGCTTTACGGATAGCCTTAACCACTTCTAACGGGAATCGCATACGATTTTCGTAGCTGCCACCCCACTCGTCGTAACGCATATTGGTACGTTTACAAATAAACTGATTTAGAAGGTAACCTTCCGATCCCATCACCTCTACACCATCGTAGCCTGCTAACTGGGCCAGAGCAGCACTGTTTGCGAATGCATCAATGGTTTTTCGGATCTGACGCGAACTCATTTCACTCGGAGCAAATTTCGCAATAGGCGCTTTGATTCCAGACGCGCTGAGCGCAAACGGGTGCATGGCATAGCGACCGGCATGCAAAAGTTGCAGGGCGATCTTTCCGCCTTGTCGATGTACTGCTTCCGTCACCACTTTATGGGCATTGGCATGTTTTGGCTTGCTGAATTCTGCAGAAAATGGGTGTAAACGACCACGAAGGTTTGGAGAGAAACCTCCCGTTACAATAAGCCCGACGCCTCCTTTTGCGCGCTCTTCATAGAACGCAGCGAGCTTATGCAGTCCTTTTTTATCTTCTTCTAACCCTGTATGCATTGATCCCATCAGCACGCGGTTACGGAGCTGTGTAAATCCTAGGTCAAGCGGTTGTAATAGGTTTGGGTACATGGCAGACATCACTTATATTTTTATCCTTGTGGTCTGACCACGATATTCTGAGCCAACAAAAAAATCAAACAAGCGTTTACATTTTTGTAACAACGATCATCTTATTGGCTGTCTCAAAGTTGAAAGGAACCATTACTGTGGTTTAGTTATCAAATGCTAACGCTTAGCAAAACCATCGCTGTTGTTTGGCTATACTAGATAACGTAGGATGTAACTATCTAATATTATTCATCTATCGCGTCGTTTTAGGCCTTCTAACAACGTATTCTTGTGATGAACATAATGCGCTGATGGGCAACCACAGTGGGGACACAATGAAAAAAATCTTTAAATTTATCGGATTGATTTTTAAAGGGATTTGGAAACTAATCTCTTTTATCCGTCTTGCTCTGACCAATCTCATTTTCTTGGCATCTTTGGCCGCTATCTATTTCATATTTACAAGTGCCGACTCCTCTGTCCCACAAGTTGATAAGAAATCCGCGTTAGTGCTGAATATTTCTGGACCAATCGTCGAACAAGGTAGCTATACCACACCAATGGACTCTTTTACGGGCTCGCTATTGGGTAACGAACTACCGAAAGAGAATGTGTTGTTTGACTTAGTGGATGCAATCCGTCATGCCAAAGACGACGACAAGATTACAGGTTTAGTCTTGGCACTGCGTGATATGCCAGAAACGAACCTCACTAAGTTACGTTACATTGCGAAAGCACTGAATGAGTTCAAAGCTTCTGGAAAACCAATTTATGCAGTAGGTGACTTCTACAACCAGAGTCAGTATTACTTGGCCAGCTATGCGGATACCGTCTACCTAGCGCCAGACGGTGGCGTGCTGATCAAAGGCTACAGCGCATATTCTCTCTACTACAAAACCTTGCTAGAGAAACTGGACGTCAATACTCACGTATTCCGCGTTGGCACCTATAAATCTGCAATTGAACCATTCGTGCGTGACGATATGTCTGATGAAGCCAAAGATTCGGCTTCTCGCTGGTTGAGCCAACTTTGGGGCGCATACGTGGATGACGTGGCAACCAATCGCCAAATCGAAGCTTCGACGCTCAACCCAACCATGGATGAATTCTTGGCTCAGCTAAAAGCGGTGAACGGGGATATTGCCGCCCTTTCATTGGAGTTAGGCTTAGTCGACAAACTGGCCACTCGCCAAGAAGTGCGTAAAGAGCTAGCAGAAGTATTTGGCAGTGATGGTGAAGATAGCTACAACGCAATGGGTTATTACGAATACTTAACCACTATGACTCCAACATTTGATGTCGAATCAGATGACGTGGCAATCGTCGTTGCAAGCGGCGCCATCATGGATGGCTCTCAGCCTCGTGGCACAGTTGGCGGCGACACTACGGCTTCCCTACTTCGCCAAGCGCGTAACGATGATAAAGTCAAAGCCGTGGTGTTACGCGTTGACAGCCCAGGCGGTAGCGCCTTTGCTTCTGAAGTTATTCGCAATGAAATCCAAGCGTTGAAAGAAGCGGGTAAGCCAGTCGTAGTCTCCATGTCTAGCTTAGCGGCGTCAGGTGGCTACTGGATCTCGATGAGCGCAGACAAGATTGTTGCTCAGCCGACCACATTAACTGGTTCTATTGGTATTTTCAGTGTCATCACCACATTCGAGAAAGGTTTGAACAACATCGGCGTTTATACTGACGGTGTGGGCACCTCGCCGTTCTCGGGAGTTGGCTTAACAACTGGCCTCACAAAATCTGCTGCCGATGCGTTCCAAATGGGTATTGAACACGGATACCAACGCTTTATTGGCTTGGTGAGTGAGAATCGAAATATTGAGCTTAATCAGATGGAAAACATTGCGGAAGGACGAGTGTGGACAGGTCAAGATGCAATGAAGCTAGGCTTAGTTGACCAAATGGGTGATTTTGACGATGCTGTCGCGCTAGCAGCCGAGCTTGCCGAGCTTGAGAGCTACAACACCTACTGGGTAGAAGAGCCACTCTCTCCTGCGCAACAGTTCTTCCAAGACCTGATGAAGCAAGTCAAAGTCAGCTTTGGTTTTGATATTTCCACTTGGTTACCGGCCTCAATTCAACCGGCAGCGCAGCAAGTAATGAGCGATGCTCAGCTACTGCAAAGCTTCAACGATCCTAAAGGCCAATATGCATTCTGTTTGAACTGCCAAGTTCAGTAGAAATCTGCATTCACCTATAAATAAAAAAGGGGGGGATCTCTGTGGGAGATGCCCCTTTTTATTGCATTGGAATTCGCTATAATCGCCCGCCTGTTCCCTGTTTAACAAAGTGACTTCTCACCATGGCAAGAAAACATATATACATCGCCTACACTGGCGGCACCATTGGTATGCAAAAATCCGATCACGGCTACATTCCTGTTGCCGGGTTTATGGAGAAGCAACTTGCCAGCATGCCTGAGTTCCATCGACCAGAAATGCCGGAGTTCACCATTCACGAGTACGATCCATTGATCGATTCATCAGATATGACTCCGATGGATTGGCAGCAGATCGCGGATGACATTCGTGATAACTACGATAAATACGATGGGTTCGTGATTCTACACGGCACCGATACAATGGCTTACACTGCTTCAGCGTTGTCTTTCATGCTTGAGAACTTAGGTAAACCAGTCATCGTGACAGGCTCACAAATCCCTCTAGCTGAACTTCGCTCTGACGGACAAGCGAACCTGCTGAACGCTCTACACATTGCGGCCAATTACCCAATTAACGAAGTCACTCTGTTTTTCAACAATCAATTAATGCGTGGTAACCGAAGCACGAAATCACATGCTGATGGTTTTAATGCCTTCACATCACCTAACCTATCACCGCTACTAGAAGCTGGGATTAGCATCAAGGTCAGTAATGGCGTTGAGGTGGGTAAGACACCTGAAGGTGAGTTCAAAGTACACAATATTACTCCACAACCAATTGGCGTGATTACGATGTACCCTGGTATTTCTCATGAGGTAATCCGTAACACCCTGCTTCAGCCCGTCAATGCTATGATTCTATTGACGTTCGGTGTGGGTAACGCACCTCAAAACCCAGAGCTACTCGGTCACTTGAAAGAAGCTTCAGAGCGCGGGGTGATTGTAGTCAATTTAACTCAGTGTTTAGCCGGTAAAGTAAACATGGGGGGCTACGCGACAGGCTGTGCCCTAGCTGAAGCGGGCGTAATCAGTGGCTTTGACATGACTCCTGAAGCTGCACTAGCCAAACTGCATTATCTACTCAGCCAAGATTTGTCTTACGAAGAAGTAAAAGACAAGATGCAACAAGTCCTTCGTGGTGAAATGAGCTTGTAGCATTAACATCTAATCGATAAACAAGAACCCCGCTATTAAATAGCGGGGTTCTTTTATTTGTCTTCAGCAACTAGAGGTTACACCTCGTTTGGATTAACTCGCATGATATCTTGTTGATCTTCTTGGAACTGTTTTTTGAGTTCAGCTTTCGACTTAAAGCTTATCTCGCCGCCGGCCGCAACTGTCATATGTTCAGCTTCTACATTATGCTTAGATTGATACAACATCACAGCTTGCATACATGAATCTCGCTGTTCTTGGGAAAGTGTTGTACCTTCAGGCCATCTACCTGTTTCTACAGCATATGTTAAGCGCTCATAGACTTCTGGAGTTATGGCGTCTAATAGTTGTTCTGCATTCATGTTGTATCCTTAAATTAAACAAGCACAGTTTACAGGCTCGCAACAGAACATATATTGCTGACACAATCAGTCAAGGTTAGTAAAAAGAATAAGTGTAATTGATCACAAGCAAATTTATGAACATAACAAGACTTAGCATTTTAGCCATCGCAGTTGCCTCATTGTCAGGCTGCTTCGAAGCAAATAAGAACACCGACCAACTCTGCAGTAGTAACCCTGAGCTTCGCTGCGAAAAGCTTAATATCAATGATGGCCAATGTCGTATCCCTAGAACTGACCTCATTTGGCACCGATTCGAAGTGCTTAAGAACCCAAGCGACGTTAATGTCATTGAAGAATATCGCTTAGTCAGCGTTTATCGTAAATGTCTAGAATTAGCTTCTCAGATCCAACCATTAGATCAGACCAACGTAAAAGAGCGTCGCTTCAACGCACTGATGCATACTGGCGAAGAGCAAGAACGAATTGTAGAGCACCTACGAAGCTCTAAATCTCCTGAAACGCTGTATTTCTTATGGAGCCAAACCGGTGACGAAACCGCGAGACGAGAATTTCTCCAACTAGAAGGCACGCCAAAGCTGAATACCGCAGACATGCAGTATGCATTAGCGACCTTCTATACCAGCCGCGACCAAGACAAAACCATCAACTTGCTTAATAACGCACTTGAACTTTCACGCCAAGGCCAAATCAATACCGAGATCTTCAAAACTCTGGCCAGTACCCACTATCGCTTAAACAATAAAGAACGCGCTTATATATGGGCAATGGTAGCCAAAAGCTTCAATGTGCCAATCGCATCAGAGCAAGAAATACAGTTGCTTTACGGGTTCAGTGAAAGTCATTACGCCAAGCTGGAGAAGATAGCAGATAATATTGAGGACGCAGTGAAGTCTGGCTCGTTTAAGAGAAGTATGATTCCTGGCCAGATAAAATAGCTGAAAGGATAAAACAAAAAAGCGGTGAATCAATCACCGCTTTTTTCATTTTTGTTGAAAATTAACGACACTGAATTAACACAGAATCTTTCCCCTGTGGTTTTCGGACCATCAGGAAAAACATGCCCTAAGTGGCTATCACAGGTGGAACACCGTATCTCGACACGCTTCATTCCGTGACTTAGATCATCCAAATAACGAATGGCCTTATCGTTGATAGGGGCATCGAAACTCGGCCACCCACAGCCAGAATCATATTTGTTTACAGAACTAAATAAAGGGGTTTGGCAGCATGTACAGTGGTATTCACCTGTCTCCTTATTGTGGAGCAGTTTACCGGTAAATGGAGCTTCAGTACCTTGTTGGCGGCAGACATGGTATTCCTGTTCGGAAAGCTGCTCACGCCAGTGTTCATCGGACTTCACTACCTTTTTTTCATTTTGATTCACTGAATTAAATTCCTTAATTCTCAATTCTTATAATAACTTTTTTTGCGAAAAACTTGATAAGCATAACACTTGTAGCACATACTTTCTCTCCATAACAATATAGTGAGATGTATTGTGAAATGCTTTAGAGCTCTAAGTTATTTTACGCCAACTAGGATGGAGTTAAACCAATTTGGAGCTTAAAAAACGACCATTTGCGACGGATTGTGAAAAAAAGCGTCACTTTTTTTTGACTTTAAACAAGTTAAGTCCGATTATCTGTTGCAGATGAAGACTGGATTTTGTAATTTTACTACCAGTTATCTTTAATCAGAAATTAAGTTGTGGAGCAACTATAATGACTATCAAAGTAGGTATTAACGGTTTTGGCCGTATCGGCCGTTTCGTTTTCCGTGCAGCGCAAGAGCGTAACGACATCGAAGTTGTAGGTATTAACGACCTTATCGACGTAGAGTACATGGCATACATGCTTAAGTACGACTCAACTCACGGCCGTTTCAACGGTACTGTTGAAGTTGAAGGTGGTAACCTAATCGTTAACGGTAAGACTGTACGTGTTACTGCTGAGCGTAACCCAGAAGACCTAAAATGGGATGCTATCGACGTTGACGTTGTAGCTGAAGCAACTGGTCTTTTCCTAACAGACGAGACTGCTCGTAAGCACATCACTGCTGGCGCGAAGAAAGTTGTTCTAACTGGTCCTTCAAAAGACGCTACTCCAATGTTCGTAATGGGTGTTAACCAAGACACTTACGCTGGTCAAGACATCGTTTCTAACGCTTCTTGTACTACTAACTGTCTAGCGCCTATCGCTAAAGTTCTTAACGACGAGTTCGGTATCGAATCTGGTCTTATGACTACAGTTCACGCTACTACAGCAACTCAAAAAACTGTAGACGGTCCTTCTGCTAAAGACTGGCGCGGTGGTCGTGGTGCTTCTCAAAACATCATCCCATCTTCAACTGGTGCTGCTAAAGCTGTAGGCGTTGTTCTTCCAGAACTAAACGGCAAACTAACTGGTATGGCTTTCCGCGTACCAACTGCTAACGTTTCTGTAGTTGACCTAACTGTTAACCTTAAGAACGGTGCATCTTACGAAGCTATCTGTGCAGCTATGAAAGCAGCATCTGAAGGCGCTCTAAAAGGTGTTCTAGGTTACACTGAAGACCAAGTTGTTTCTCAAGACTTCATCGGTGAAGTTCAAACTTCAGTATTCGATGCTAAAGCTGGTATCGCACTAACTGATAACTTCGTTAAAGTTGTATCTTGGTACGACAACGAAATCGGTTACTCAAACAAAGTTCTAGACCTAATCGCACACATCTCTAAGTAATCATTACTTAAAGATCAGCGTTTAGCGCAGAATCTTGTAAAAGGCGGCTCTCGAGTCGCCTTTTTTGTATCTGAATTTTGAGTCTCTATCTGAACTAGGAAACAGAACATGGATTTAACCACCCTCCCAGCCCTTACTGTTCTCTCTGATAACGTCACAATCGTAGAAATCGATCAAGTGAAGGTCGTCCGTGTAATACATGAAAAAGCAACCGCTGGTATTGCCCTTCATGGTGGACATGTCGTCTCTTATAAGCCACAAGGTCAAGAAGACCTTATCTGGATGAGCAAGCAAGCGGTCTTTGATGGTAAAGCGGCCCTGCGCGGCGGTATTCCCATTTGCTGGCCATGGTTTGGTCGTATTGCCGCTCCAGCACATGGCTTTGCACGTAACAGTGAATGGGCTTTGCTTGAACATCGTGAGAATGAAAACGGTGTTATCATTGAACTGGGCTTATTGCCGTCCGAATCAACACTTGCAGTTTGGCCTCACCAGTTCCAAGCTCACCTTTTAGTTGAGATTGGCGATGAACTAAAAGTTACGCTAGATGTAACCAATACTGATAATCAGCCTTGGACATTCTCTGGTGCTCTGCACACATACCTAACTGTTGGAGACATTGAGCAAACCAAGACTACAGGTATGGGCGCAGAATACATCGACGGCCTAAAAGGTGGTGAGATTTGCCAAGGCGGCGAGACACTACAATTAACCGACACGATCGATCGAGTTTACACTCAACCTAGTGCGCAAATCACCGTTCAAGACCCGGCACTAAACCGCTCGCTAGTTGTTGAGAACCAAGGCCATAACTCTGCAGTATTATGGAATCCATGGGCAGAGGGCGCAGAAGGTATGGGCGATATGCAAGACGACGGTTACAAGACCTTCCTTTGTGTCGAATCCACCCTGCACGCCCCTTCAATCGAACAAGGGAAAACACTGCAGCCAGGTGAAAGTCACTCGTTGATCACGGTTATTTCAACTAAGTAGTTAGGGTCTGTTGACCTTTCATGGTTAAATTTTGTTCGAAAGATCAACAACCCCTAGTTTCTCCTCACCGTTTATTCCATATAACCATAAACTCGTAGGTCAACCCGCCTACGAGTTTGTTATCTCAGCGCTTCCTCTCTTTACCTAGTGTCGCTGACGTCTTCCTGCTAAACTCGCAGGCAAGTTTTCATTAAGCTCTGTTACCTTAGTTAACAGCTGTCTCCATCGAGAGCAAACTATGTCTTACACCTGCCCTTTGTGCCACCAATCACTAATCCAATCTGAACGCACTTTTCGTTGTGAGAATAACCACGCATTCGATCTTGCTAAAGAAGGCTACATCAACCTGATGCCTGTTCAGCATAAGCGCTCCAAAGATCCAGGTGACAACAAAGAAATGATGCAGGCTCGTCGCCGATTTTTGGAACAAGATTACTATCAGCCCCTAAAACAACGCGTTGCTGAAACCTGCGCAGAGTATCTAGCCCAAACACCACATCGATTACTAGATATCGGCTGTGGCGAAGGCTATTACACTACTGAGGTGGCCGAATTATTAACTCAGCAATGTTCAGCAGCGCAAACTTATGGTCTAGATATTTCAAAGGTCGCGATTCGCTACGCCGCAAAGCGCTACCAGAACTGTAACTTCAGCGTTGCTTCAAGCCACCGTTTGCCGTTTGCCGACCACAGCCTCGATGCCGTGCTACGCATTTACGCTCCGTGCAATGCACAGGAACTCGCAAGAGTAACAACGCCTGATGGCATAGTGGTCACAGTGACACCAGGAAACCGCCATTTATATCAACTAAGAGAGCATATTTATTCCGATGTCCGGCTACATAGCGAAGAACCTGAAGTTATTGAAGGCTTTGTGCTCGCTCATCAAGAGAAGCTTAGCTATGTGATGGAGCTGGATAACGGCTTCGGTTTCGATCTACTGCAAATGACACCTTTTGCCTGGAAAGCCAGTGACAGCCTAAGAAAGGAACTGCAGTCACCTGCTATATTCAAGTGTGAGGCTGACTTCGTATTAAGAGTTTACAAAAAGAATTCTTAACCATATTTAATAATGATTCTCATTTCTATTGCTTAACGTATGTGCCTCCATTAAGATCCCTGAGTTATTTTTGGAGGCATTCGATGCGCAAATTACTTTTCTCACTCGCTGCAGTATCAGTCCTGGCTGGTTGCTCTTCTTTATCTCATCAACCGGTTACCTCGTTTTACGACTATCAATTAGCCACGCCTCAAGGTAAAGCCCTGAGTGTCGCTCAATTGGATCACACCTTACTTGAAGCAGACGTTATTCTTGTTGGCGAGTGGCACACTCATGCAGGCATTCACCGTTTTCAGACAGACCTATTACAATCGTTCATTCAATCAGGCCATCCTGTCACGTTGTCGATGGAACAGTTTTCACGCGAAAGTCAGTCGCTGGTCGACCAATACCTAGCCGGAGACATTGGTGAACAGCCGTTGATCAGCCAAGGAAAAGCTTGGCCAAATTACGAAAGCGATTACAGGCCACTCGTTGAGCTCGCAAAGGCCAATGATGTAGACATCATCGCCGCTAATGCACCTAAGCCCATCGTTCGGTGTATAGGCAGGCAAGGCCTAGATTATGTAGAGAAGTTGGATGAAAACGAACGTGTATTGCTAGCACAATCTATTGATACTTCAGCCTCACCTTACAAAGAAAAGTTCATGGCGTCCATGCACCATGGCAAACCAGAGCAAACTGAAAAGCAATTTGCCGCGCAGGTGACATGGGATGAAACGATGGCGGAAAGTATTGTTCAATACTTAGCACAGCACCCTGACAAACAAGTCATCCATGTTGCCGGGAAGTTTCACACCGAAGGTGGTTTAGGGACCAAGCGTTCCATTTTGAAACGTAACCCTGACTTAAAGGTCGTTGTCGTCACACCGGTGGGCGAAGTTGTTTCGGACTCAACAGATTATCAGCTTCACGTTATTGAACCGCCTACTCGGTTTATTCAGCAAGAAAACCGTATGAAAGCATACAAAAAGCTCTCTAAGCGAAACGACGACCTCCTCTGCAAATAGCCGACACATATCTAATTTCCCTCAATATCTCACCAAGCAAGAAGTGAAGTAAATAATATAGGCTCACTTCTTGCTTTATGTCTCCCCATAGATTTCGTAAATATTCCTCACAAGTTTTTTACGCCACTGCCGATATAGTATCTGAGGGCGAGTAAGGAGAACGTTATGACACCAATTGGGATGGAGCCAGTAAAGCAGCCCCAACAGGTCAAGCCTCAGGCAAACACACCAACAGTAGAGCAAAGTGCAGCACCGCTGAAGGTAGAACAAAATAAAGTGACTCTTTCCGACGAAGGGAAAGCGTTGCTTGCCGCATTACAAGATATTGAGAAAGAATCTAAAGCAGCAGAAAAAGAGTCAAAGACGGTTGGCGATAAGGTCGAATCGTTTGCTCATGGTGCGCTAGGAATTGATCACCCAGATAAAGTAGAAGAAGCGGATGATGACTCGTACTCAGCGGGGCAATATCTTTCCGCTGCGGCAACCATTGGTGGCATTCTTTTAGCTGTACTTTAGAATTTCAATAGAAAAAATCTTATATCTTGTCGACAATGATCTGCGTTTGTTGGTCGTTGTTTCCCACTCCATAATCAAAGCTCATTTGATTGTGGAAAACTAACGCGTGAAAAACTCCTTTTCGCTTATTGATAAGCCCACCTTTTTTGGCGCCATTGCGCTGTTACTTTCTATTGTTATCCCTTTGATAGTGTTCCCTGAACAAGGCGCAGAGTGGATCGCGATTGCCAAAACCTTCATGACCGATAAGCTCGGCTTCTTGTACCTTGCGCTTGGACTGAGTGCATTCGTTTTCATGATTTATGTCGTGTTCAGTGATATGGGGCAAATCAAGCTCGGCACCGCTGATGAAAAACCTGAATTTAGCACCGCCTCATGGGCAGCCATGCTTTTCTGTGGCGGCATTGGCGCAAAGCATACTCTATTGGGGATGCATTGAGTGGGCATACTATTATCAATCACCACCATTCCAACTAGAACCTGGTAGTGAAGAAGCCGTTCGATGGGCGGCAACTTATGGTCTGTTTCACTGGGGGCCAATCGCTTGGGCTATTTATTTGATACCTGCTCTACCTATTGCTTACTTCTTTTACGTTCGCAAACAACCTGTTCTAAAGGTGTCCAGTGCTTTAATGCCAGTACTGGGGAGAAGAGCGTACCAAAGGCACTGCTGGTAAAGTGGTTGATGTGCTATTTATCTTTGGTTTACTCGGGGGAGCAGCAACAACACTCGGCCTTGCCGCTCCTTTGATAGGCGAAGGTTTAAACTTCTTATTTGGTATCCCTCAAACGACACTTAGCCAGATTGCCGTGCTTTTGGTTTGTACCGCCATATTTGCGTACTCCTCATACGCCGGAATGGAAAAAGGCATCAAAGTGCTCAGCAACATCAACTTTTGGGGCGCAATGGGACTTCTCGCGTTTGTGCTCGCGGTTGGGCCTACCATATTTATGCTTGAAACAGGCCTCGACTCCATCGGGCGTATGCTGTCCAATTTCTTTGTGATGGCAACATGGGCAGAACCATTCGGTGGATACGGCACATTCGACAATACCCATTTCCCGCAAGACTGGACCATTTTCTACTGGGCGTGGTGGCTGGTATTCGCGCCAAGTATGGGCTTGTTCGTCGCTCGAATTTCCCGCGGGCGTACAATTAAGCAAATGGTCTCTGGGTCGATATTCTTTGGCTCATTGGGCTGCTTTCTGTTTTTCATGATCCTCGGAAATTATGGTTTATCGCTGCAGCTCTCCGGTGAACTCGATGTGGTTGGCATCCTCAATACCGAGGGAGCGACGACAGCCATTTTCTCTATGCTCGAACAGTTGCCAATGAGCACTGTCGTCATCGCAACGTTCACCTTATTGTGCATTATTTTCACCGCGACGACCTTTGATTCCATCTCCTACATTTTGGCTTCAGTGGTTCAAAACAATGTTACTGAAGAACCAATGCGCTGGAACCGCATGTTCTGGGCTTTCACCCTATCATTTTTGCCTACGGTGTTAATGTTCATGGGGGGACTAAGCACACTGCAAACAGCCGCTATTGTAGGTGGATTACCGCTACTAGGTATCTCAATCATGTTGATGATTTCAGCTGTCAAAGCAACATCTTTGGACCTCAAACATCAAGAAGACTATGTTGAACCAACGATTAACATTGAAGACTTACCGGACATGGACCCTTGGTCGTCTGAAGGTATGGCTCTCGCAAGATTTGAACGTAGCCGTGATGCCGCGCAAGAAGCCGCGGAACTAGAGCGTGCGGCGTTAGCTGAAGTCATCAAAATGAAAAAGCGCATCCGTCAGTTCGCCTTGGAGCATGATGGTGACGAAGACTTTGCCGATCATCATCTCCCACAGGAAATGCAGGAAGAGCTACAAACGCTGCTTGATGCGGCAGCGAAGGCGCGAGATAGCAAGTTAGAGTTGTCAGAACAAGCTCAAGCCGCAAGAGCAGAGTTCAATCAGATTGTTTCGAATAACGCTGCAACGGCGTAATTCAGACAAGGAGTTTAGCTGTCACCACCTTTCTCCTAAACTAAGACAAAGGCTCACCAATGGTGAGCCTTTTTTTATGCGGTTAGTCGTGGTTATCGACTAGGGTGATTAATGATATGGTCTTCCCAGTCAACAACATCAATTTCGTATACAACTTTATTGCGAACGCTTTCCCCAGCTGCATGCATGGCTGCTTTAGAGCCAGTAATCAACGGGTGCCACTCTGGTAAAGGCTCGTCATTGGCTAATAAGCGATAAGCACAAGTATCAGGCAGCCAGTTGAACTCACTGATTTTGTCTCGCGTCAGCTTTAAGCATTCTTCACCAGATTCAAATCGATTTGGATAATCTTTGCATGAGCAAGTTTTGCTATTTAGCCAACTGCAAGCAACGTTGGTGTAGTACACTTCATCGCTATCTTCATCCATCAGTTTATGCAGACAGCACTTACCGCACCCATCACAAAGAGATTCCCACTCTTGTTCAGTCATTTGCTCTAGAGGTTTAGATTGCCAAAATGGAAGGCTCATAGCAGTTTTCTTTATCGATGGAATTGGATGCGTTTTATACCGTTCAGCTCTGCAAATTTCAAGCGCAAAGTTTGAGCTGCTTCACATAGCCTTTTCTGATACCATGCGCGCCTTTGTCGTAGTTGAGAGGTGTTAAAATGGATTGTCGTTTAGGTTGTGGTGCCTGCTGTATTGCTCCAAGCATATCTTCACCTATCCCAGGCATGCCAAATGGTAAGCCTGCAGGAACACGGTGTGTTCAGCTCAATGACGACAACTTGTGTAAACTGTTTGGTCAACCAGAGCGTCCTAAGGTCTGCGGACAATTTCAACCATGCCCTGATGTTTGCGGCTCAACCGACCAACAAGCATTAGCGAACATTACCGAATTAGAAAGCATCACGATCCAATAGTTTTTCGCAAACCAAGTCATAACTACTGGTTAACATCATCATTCCAACTAGTCATTAGCCGATAAACTGCACACTGTTCATAATGCATCCACTTTCTCCCAACACAGTGGAAACAATCATGAAAAAGGCACTATTAGCGTTAACAATCGCATCTCTAACTGCTCCTGCAGCAATGGCAACTGAATTCTTTATTGGTGGTGGTATGGGATATCACTCTGCCAAAATCAAACTTGAAGAAAATGATGGCTACAGTAACAGAGAGACGGCTACAGGCTCTGCATTTCACATTCGTGGCGGTGCATATCTAACCGAAAACCACCGAATTACTGCGACTATCAACTACACAGGTGATAACAAACTTCACCGTGAACATGGGGAAAACGGTGGTAAGTTTGCTGCGGACTTGGCACAGACAGAATACCTACTCTCATACGACTACGTTCACGCAATTAACTCTGAGTTTTCTGTGTTTGGTGGTCCAACTATCGGCTTCACAACAAATGAAGCTACATTAGCGTTGTCACACAGCGAGTTACCGAGAGCGACGATACAAGCAGAAGAAAGTTCGACAGATTTCGTATACGGACTGCAAGCAGGTGCGCAATACAAAATTACAAACAACATTTCGGCTGATTTCCAATACCGTTACATGTTTGAGTCATACTCAACTACCTTAGACAACCAATGGGAAAGTAAGATCACTGTACCAAACAACAGCGAATTCACAATCTCTCTAGATTACCGTTTCTAATCACGTTAATCGCATAATAACTGTCCGGGCGCACTTTGTATTAGGGAGAATACTTAGTGTGCCTTTTTTGTTTTTCAGCCATCAGAATTATCTGTCTTTACTTCTTCAATTCTTACGCACCGCTTGTAAAAAGCGTCTCATATACAAGACAACGCCTACTCTAAAGCCGAATATCGGTTCTATTGCCAATCTAGCCACACTGCGCTGACATTTCTCTACTATCTTCTGCACAAATTCACCCCGTAATTAGATAGGAAATTTCATGAATCGTTATTTAGCAGAAACCTTTGGTACTTTCTGGCTTGTACTTGGCGGCTGTGGTAGTGCCGTTTTGGCTGCGGGCTTCCCAGACGTGGGAATTGGCTTATTAGGTGTCTCTTTTGCATTTGGTTTGACTGTACTAACAATGGCTTATGCGATTGGCCATATTTCTGGCTGTCATTTAAACCCAGCAGTGACTATTGGTTTGTGGGTCGGCGGACGTTTTGAAGCGAGAGACGTTGTACCTTACATTGTTGCACAAGTACTCGGCGGCCTAATTGCTGGTGGAGTACTTTACCTTATCGCGACAGGTCAGCCTGGATTTGATGTCGCAGCATCGGGCTTTGCCTCTAACGGATATGGTGAACACTCTCCTGGTAAATACTCCATGACATCCGCGCTTATTACCGAAGTCGTCATGACAATGATGTTCTTACTGATCATTATGGGAGCAACCGATAGCCGAGCACCTCAAGGCTTTGCACCTATTGCTATTGGATTGGGATTAACATTGATTCATTTAATTAGCATCCCAGTAACGAACACATCGGTAAACCCAGCTAGAAGTACAGGGGTTGCACTGTATGTGGGTGACTGGGCCACATCACAACTGTGGTTGTTTTGGGTGGCGCCAATCATTGGGGCCGTTATAGGGGCATTAGCCTATAAGGCTATCGCAGGGCGTAGCTAATATAAAAAGCCCAGCTTAATGCTGGGCTTGATTGTGCTCGTTATTTTTTCTGTTTAGCTTCAAACGCAGCAAGTTGCTCTGGTGTTGCTGGCAACTGGTGGTTGGATTTCCACTCGTCGTAAGTCATACCGTAAACACGCTCTCTTGCGTCATCGATATCTAACTCCAACCCTTGCTGCTGCGCCTCGGCGTTATACCATTTGCTAAAACAGTTACGACAAAAGCCAGCCAGAATCATTAAATCAATATTCTGCACATCTTTATTGTTATCTAAATGCGCTAATAGCTTACGAAATACAGCTGCGTCTAACTTATCTTGCTCTTCTTGCGACAGGTTTTTGTATTTGAATTCAGCCACTTTACTTTCCTTCTTAGTGAGCGATTATTGTTATCGCTTCAATATACCGTAACACTTACCTAGCTCAAATAGCATTATCTAAGCCATAAGAAATAAAAAAGCCCTAAGCAACTGCTTAGGGCTTTCAAATTCGACTAAATTGAAGGCTGGTGGTTATTAACCTTGAATACCTACGATTAACCATGGTGCATTAGGCACAGTCAGGTCGCGCTCTAGGTGCCAAACATCTTCAATGTCTTCTTCCACACCTTCTGCTGAGTCGCGGTAACGACCACTGAACTGTAGGCTAAGCTGAGCTTTTTCGGCGTCGTAATCCGCACGTACAATTTCAGCATCCACGTACATAACATCAGTATGTTGCTCACCTTCTAGCTTCGCACGCTCGGCTTTTAGGTCTTCAAACAAACTTGGTGATACGTACTCTTCAATCGTTTCAAGCTGATTGTGGTTCCAAGCACCTTGTAGAATACGGTAGTGCTCACGAGAGCCGTTCACAAATGCTGCCTGATCAAAACCTGGTGGGTAGTTGTGAGGAACATCAGTTTGTGAACCAAAGCCAAAACCACCATTTCCGCCAGTTGTACCTTGAGGCTGTTGCTCAAAGTTATGTACATTTGGCTGTTCGAATTTTTGGTTATTTCCACCAAAAGCTGGTTGTTGCTGATGCTGGTTCATACTGCCTTGCTTAGCACCTAACATACCGCGCATGAACTTAAAGATCAGGAACGCGATCAAGCCCATGATAAGAATATCCATGAATTGGATACCTTCGAACGCGCCGCCGAAGAAGGCCGCTAATAGACCACCAGCGAGCAGACCTCCTAATAGACCACCCATTAGCCCTTTCTTAGAGCTTTGAGCTTTACCAGCTTGTTCCTTGCCGATTGAATTTGTGTTTTGCTTTTGCTGCTTTGGCGCAGGCGCAGTTTTAAAGCTTTTGCCAAAAGACTTACCACCACCAAATTTTTTCGCTTCCGCAATAGGGGTTATAGCTACTGAAACCATTAACAGCGCTACAAGAGAAAAAATACGTTTCATGCTCTTCCTTAGGGTTATATTTAAGAGACAGGTTAATAGTAACGACTAACTATTACTATTAAAATATCTAAACCACTAATCTATGTATCAGAATATTGCAAAATAGTGGCAATCACATTGACGCTGTGACAGTGCGTCTTTAAAATATTGAACGTTGTTCATTTTAGAAAACTAACCATGGCCCGTAGAAACGATCACACTCGTGAAGAGCTTGTTGCTCTAACCCTAAATACCGTAAAAGAGTTCCTAAGCGAACATTCCCATCATGAGTTGAGCTTACGCAAAGTAGCGAATCTGATCGGCTATGTACCAAGCACGTTGGTCAACGTCTTTGGTAATTATAACCTACTTCTCCTCCACGCCGTGGCACAAACACTGGACGAATTGGCAACTGAGGCCCGTACCGTTGTGGAACAATGTAGCGACCCTCAATCTGCACTGTACGAACTAGCCTACTGCTACCACGACTTTGCTCAGAAATACCCGCACCGTTGGCAGCTGATTTTCGAACATAATATGAATGGTGAAACCTTGCCTGAGTGGCAGGCTGAGCGCATCGATAACATGACAGGCATGCTGGAAGGGTTACTTAAGGTACAAGCTCCTCAACGAACTGATTCCGAAGTTCTCCAAGCTAGCCGAGTATTGTGGTCTGGCGTTCACGGCATTACTTTATTGAGTGTCGACGACAAATTTTTCTCCGCAGAGCCTATTGATGGCAAAGAGCTTATCGAAAACCTTCTTTCTAATTACCTTGCCAACTGGTAAGCATAAGGACGTGCAATGGCATCCGACAACCAATCTTCGCTGTTGAGGCAAAGGCGCTTTCTCCCCTATTTTATTACCCAGTTTTTTGGCGCCTTTAACGACAACATTTTTAAAAACGTACTGTTGCTGTTTGTCGCCTTTGCTGGAGCGGGTGTTTTACCTATCTCTAGTAACTTATTCATTAACTTAGCTGCCGGCCTTTTCATTCTACCTTTTTTCCTTTTCTCGGCATCAGCAGGGGTTCTCGCCGACAAATACGAAAAGTCTTGGTTTATCCGTAAGGTGAAGTTGGTCGAAGTCGGCATTATGTGTTTAGGCGCTATCGGTTTCATTACCGAAAGCTATGGCATTTTGTTATTACTGCTGTTTTTAATGGGAACACAATCGGCATTCTTTGGCCCGGTTAAATACGCCCTACTCCCACAGCAATTGAAGTCAGATGAACTGGTACCTGGCAACGCTCTTGTCGAGACCGGTACTTTCCTCGCCATTCTTATCGGCACCTTAGTCGCGGGTATGATTGCTTCTGCCGAAAACGCTAAATATATTGCGGCAATCAGTGTGGTAGCGTTTGCATTGTTTGGTTACCTTTCTAGCCGCTCCATTCCAGTTGCACCAGCCAGCGCGCCAGAGCTTAAGTTCCGCTGGCAGCCAATAAAACAGACCAAAAACACCATTGCAATTGCCAAATCAGATCGCGTGATTTTCCAAGCCATTATGGCTATCAGCTGGTTCTGGTTTTTAGGCGCAGCTTACCTGACTCAATTCCCGAATTTCACCAAGATCTACTTAAACGGCAGTGAAAGTGCTGTATCGTTTTTACTGGCACTCTTCTCTATTGGTATCGCGATTGGCTCGTTAGCTTGTGACAAGTTATCTGGGCATCGTATTGAGGTAGGCATCGTCCCTCTCGGCAGCTTCGGGATCACTGTTTTTGGTTGGTTGATGGCCACATCGGTACCTGACAACATTCCTGCGTTGGAAACTTTTGGTGAATTCATTCAACAAAGGGAACTGTGGCCACTGTTTGCTTACTTGCTCATGCTCGGTGTATCTGGCGGTATCTTTATTGTCCCTTTATATGCTTTGATGCAAAGCCGAGCCAAAGTCAAAGAACGAGCGCAAGTGGTTGCTGCACTTAATATTTATAACTCACTATTTATGGTGGGAAGCGCGGTGCTGGGTATTGTTTGCCTATCGGTGTTAGAACTGACTATCCCACAATTATTCGTACTACTCGCTGTAGGTAACTTTTTAATCGCGGTGTACCTATTTCTCCAAGTTCCTATATTCGTGGTTCGTTTCTTGGTGTGGATTCTTACCCATACCATGTATCGAGTCACCCACAAGAACTTACACTACCTTCCGAAAACCGGCGGTGCATTGATAGTATGTAATCATATCAGCTATATGGACGCACTGCTGCTTAGCGCCGTATGCCCACGCTTGATTCGATTTGTGATGGAAGAAGACTATGCCAACCTTCCACCTTTACGCCGCTTCTTAAAACGCGCTGGTGTGATTCCTATCTCTGCAACCAATCGACGTTCAATTCGCAATGCGTTTGGTGAGGTGGAAAAGGCTCTAAATGAAGGTCATATAGTCTGTATTTTCCCAGAAGGTCAGCTCACTTCTGACGGTGAAATTAACGATTTCATGCGTGGTATGGACATCATCATCAAACGCAGTCCTGTCCCTGTGATTCCGGTGGCATTAAAAGGACTATGGGGCAGCTACTTTAGCCGTTATAAAGGCAGTGCTTGTAAAGGACTTCCTTCTCGGTTCTGGTCTAAGCTCGAGATTGAAGCAGGAGAGCCAGTTCCACCAGAGCAAGCGACGACCGCAATCATGCGTGACAAAGTCAAGGAGTTGCGTGGCAACTGGAAATAAGTGAACGCCTGTTCAGGTATCCTGAACAGGCGTTCAAAACATTAAGACTTATTGACCATGTTAAATTATGTAATATGGCGTTCTCTTTGAATACAAATAAAAACTATGACCTCTTTTAAGAAGCAGCTGCCATTTTGGATGGCTGCAATAGCTTGTTTAACCCCTTTTGTTACCTCCCCTACGGCCTTGGTCATAGGCTTTTTACTGGCTAGTTTTGGACTGGTGCCTCAAGAGTTTGCACTGTCCAAAGTCACTAAAAAGCTGCTCGCGTATTCCATTGTGGGCCTTGGTTTTGGCATTCAATTTCAACAAGCACTCGCAGTGACAAGCAATGGTATTGGTTTAATCATTGCCACCATCGTCGGCACGCTTATCATTGGCTGGTTTGCGGCAAAAGCCATCGGACTAAACAAACAAACCGGCTATTTGATTTCTTCTGGTACCGCAATTTGTGGTGGCAGCGCTATTGCTGCGGTAGCTCCGGCTATTAATGCCGACGACGAACAAATCGGATTGGCGTTAGCCACCGTATTCGTGCTTAACTCGGTCGCACTGTTCGTTTTCCCTGTCATCGGTCATGCTCTTGAACTGGATCAGCACACTTTCGGAACTTGGGCCGCGATTGCAATCCATGATACTTCCTCCGTGGTAGGTGCGGCTTCAGCTTATGGTGAGGAAGCACTAACTACCGCGACGACACTGAAACTAGCACGCGCATTGTGGATCATACCAATCGCACTGGTGAGTGCTGTTGTCTTCCGTAGTCAGTCGAAGAAACTTACTATCCCTTATTTCATTTTGTTTTACTGTATTGCGATTGGTGTTAGTGATTTATTGCCACAATTTGAAATGATCTATCAAGGCATTTTTTCTGTTGCTAAAAAAGCACTGGTGATTTGCTTATTCTTAATCGGATGTGGGATTTCGGTAGAGAAACTCAAAGCTGCAGGGCCTAAGCCTCTGTTATTTGGAGTGAGTTTGTGGGTGCTTATATCAACGACATCGCTAGCGTGGTTAACGTTAAGCTGAAACATAGATTAAGCAGTAGATGCTTTTACAGCTCTTCTGCTTCAATTTTTGCGGCGACTTTTTTACTGCTACGGATACTAAACACAATTGCCAGTACCAGTAAAAATGCTGAAAGCTCAACCAACGCCCGCGTCAGCCCTTCTGTTTGTACCGCAACAACAATTTGAAGGAGCACCGCAGCGGCCAATAGTATCTTCATGAACCAGCCTTTATTCATATTCCTTTGGGTTACAGGCTTTATTATGAACTGGAGTTATATAGATACTAAATTCAGTTTTGGACTATTTAATTGCTAAATTAAATATACCTTCAAGAACACCGCTTCAACTAATCTAACTGTCCTTCCACCCAGTTGATAAAAGTTCGAATTTTAGGCCGGTTCTCTGTACCTAATGGGCAGAGTAAGTCATACCCCTTATCCGTACTCATGCTCGGGTACGGGGTAACAAGTTCTCCAGACTCAATCATATCTTTCACAAACTGATAGCGCCCCATCGCAACCCCTAAATGATGCTGTGCGCTTAAAAAACCCATTTCCCGGTGACTCACACAGTAGAACTGCTCAAAATAGTCCACATCTAGCTTCATGTACTTCATCCAGCGTTGCCATACGTCTGAACCTAATGCATGAATGAAATTAATCCGTTTAAGTGATTCTAGGCCATCTTCATATAACCTATGCTGCTTGGCGTATTGAGGTGTACATACAGGAATGTATTTGTCGCCAAACAAGCGCTGACGATAGACATCGGTAAACCCTTCTGAGTCATAGTAAATGGCCACTTCAATATTGTTCTCATGAAAGCTTTGCTGTTCTTCATGACCGAACACATTGAGGTTGAATTTAGGATACTTTGCTTTGAAATCATGCAGCCTAGGTAACAGCCAGCCATTGGCGAAACCCGTTGAGGTGGCGATGTTGATCTCACCGACCATGTCTGTGGTATTAATGTCGTCGATTTCGGAAAAGATGTTGTGCAGTGACTTGGATAACGTCCCGTGAAAACGGTGTCCTTCTTCTGTGAGCTCAAGCTTGCGTGTTCCTCTCACAAACAGGTTAAAACCCAACTCACTTTCCAAGACTTTAATACGATGGCTCACCGCTCCCTGAGTAAGATGAAGCTCTTTACCTGCAAGCGTAAAACTCAGGGTTTTCGCCGCAACATGGAAAGTATGTAAGTTTCTCAACAGCAGTTGTTGGTTCGCCATAAGACACCCTATGAATTAAAATTTTTAATCCATAGTACTACCCGATTCGTTTGTTTGCATCGATAAATAAGTTTCTAATATACCCAATAACATAAAGTGTTAACTGGCTCAATTAATGACTTACGTTGAGCCATGTAATAGAAAAATATTAAATAGGGGTATACATGAACATACTAGGCTACATGCAGAAAGTAGGTAAGGCGCTGATGGTACCAGTCGCTACTTTACCTGCGGCTGCCATTCTTATGGGTATAGGTTACTGGCTCGATCCTGTTGGGTGGGGTTCAGAAAACATTCTTGCGGCATTTTTGATTAAATCTGGCGGCGCAATCATCGACAACATGGCTGTGTTATTTGCAGTAGGTGTTGCATTTGGTTTGAGCCGAGATAAGAACGGTTCAGCAGCCTTATCTGGTTTTGTTATGTTCCTGGTAGTTACCACCCTACTTGCACCGGGCTCAGTTGCTCAGTTGATTGGTGTTGATGCGAGCGAAGTACCACCAGCATTCGGTAAGATCAGTAACCAATTCATCGGTATCATTATTGGTATTATTTCTGCTGAGATCTACAACCGTTACTCTACAGTTGAACTGCCACAAGCACTGGCTTTCTTCAGTGGCAAACGTCTTGTACCAATCCTAACGTCTGTTGCTGGTATGGCTCTGTCTTTCGTATTGCTTTACGTATGGCCTGCAGTCTACGATGCGCTTATCCAGTTCGGTATCAAGCTTGAAAGCATGGGCGCTGTCGGTGCTGGCCTATTCGGCTTCTTTAACCGTCTATTCCTATCTGTCGGTATGCACCACGCACTGTACCCAGTTTTCTGGTTCGATGTTGTTGGCATTAACGATATCCCTAACTTCCTTGGCGGCGCACAATCTATCGCTAACGGTACAGGTATCCCTGGCAAAACTGGTATGTATCAAGCAGGCTTCTTCCCTATCATGATGTTCGGCTTACCAGCAGCTGCTCTGGCTATGTACCACTGTTCTGACGCTAAAAACAAGAACCAAGTGTTCGCAATCATGCTAGCTGCTGCAATGGCTTCATTCTTCACCGGTATCACAGAACCGCTAGAGTTCAGCTTCATGTTCTTAGCTCCGCTTCTGTACCTATTGCATGCAATCCTAACAGGTATCTCTCTATACATTGCAGCGAGCATGGAATGGATGGCAGGCTTTGGTTTCTCTGCAGGTTTTGTAGACTTCGTCTTGTCTAGCCAAAACCCACTGGCGACACAGTGGTACATGCTGATTGTTCAAGGCCTAGTATTTGGCGTGATTTACTACACGGTATTCCGCTTCGTAATCATCAAATTCAACCTACGCACTCCAGGCCGTGGTGAAGACTTAGAAGCTGAAAAAGAAACAGCATCTCCAGAAGGTCTAAGCGAACTAGCAAACAACTACATTGAAGCAGTCGGCGGTGCAGATAACATCCTGGAAGTGGACAACTGTATTACTCGACTACGTCTAACAGTAAAAGATTCAGGTGTTGCAGATAGCGACAAACTGAAACAGCTTGGCGCAGCAGGTGTTGTTCCGGTTGGCAAAGGTGGCCTACAAGTCATCATCGGCCTAGGAAAAGTCGACAAAGTTGCCGAGCAAATGAAAAAAGCGCTCGCTAGCTAATCAAATTTAAAGTTTGTGGTGACTCACCTTCACCACGCCCCCTGAAGTGCAGAAACGCTTAGTCACCGATTCTGCACTTCTTTTTTATTTGGGCTGTATTAAAGACTTTAGATCAACAGGCTTTAAATAACGTGTTGGTATTAAGCCACTGCTTTAGCGAGTGTCGTGAGATTTTTATCCCACTGCCAACGGCCTCAGGTGGTATAGGATAAAACTGAACAGGCCACTTAAACTTTTCTAATTTACTGCTTAGATGCGCTTCCATTTCACTAACAGTAAGATCGACAGAGCTTTGAAGAAAAGCAACTGAACGCTGACCAAACTCGGCATCTTGCACAGGAATCACCACTGATTGGCTTACCAGAGGAAACTGATTTAACGCCGCTTCAACTTCTTCACAATGGACATTTTCACCACCCGAAATGAACTGGTTGTCGGCTCGACCGATAATTCTAAGCTCACTACCCAGCCACTCACCGAGATCTTTGCTGTCGAACCACCCTTCGTTGTCGACAATTGGCAGAAGCTCACCACGTACATAGTATCCGCTGGCAAGAGTTTCACCGCCAATGAATATCCGCTGTTGTTCTAACTTGAGCTTGCGATTATTTAATAACGCCCCAGCTGTAGATGTGCCATCTACTTTTTTCGCCGTGACTGTAGACGCAGCCTCTGTCATGCCATAGCCCAGCCAAGTTTCAATTCCCATGCTTTGGGCTTGCTGACTAAGCGTTAAGGGAATATGGCTTCCCCCTAGCAGTACATGTGTGAGAGTAAGTGGTTGACCGCTATCAAGCAGCCTTTTGAGTTGGGTCGCGACCAAAGACGCATGAGACACATCTTGGATATCTTGACTCAAGCTTCCATTACCTACTTTCAGACACCCTCCAGCCTGCAACCACCGATAGATAATGGCAAGACCCGACACATGGTATAACGGCAGGCTCAGTAACCAAGTATCTGTATGCCTGAAGTGAAACTGCTCCAATAGCCCGCGAGCAGAAGCAAGGTGTTGAGCTGACGTATGCATTACCGCTTTAGGTGATCCGGTTGATCCCGAAGTAAAGATAACGGATGCCGGGTTGTGTTCGTTATAGTGTGATACTTCTAATTCTGATGTACTTGGTTCAAATTTCGACTCTTCTGAAGCCTTTTCACACCATCGATACGCAACCATAACGCAAGATTGCTTAATAGCATCAATCGATTGATCATCAAAGCCAGCCGACGGCGACAACCATACAAAACGTTTAGCTGACTCAGGATACAAAGTCGTAAGCTTGCTAAATAAGGATTCCAGTGGCTGAGGCATAGTAATCGCACAAATTGCGCCAACCTCAAGACACGCTAGGTACAGAACGACCGTTTCCACGTGGTTTTTGCCAACTAAAGTCACAACATTACCGCTTTTAACACCGTGAGCTTTAAGTTGGTGAACTGCAGCATTAATCAACTCGCTGAGCTGCATCCAATGGTATGACTGGCCGTTATACAAGAGCGCAGACGACAATGGGCTCTGTTGAGCCCATTTTTTCCATAACGCATGTTGCTGATTTACTGACATACCCTTCATTCAGATTGCCATTCTAGCGTTTGTTCGCTGAGAGCCTGAATTGGTAAATCACTTCCCGGCCATCCATTTTCTAATTGAGCTTTGAAAAGGCCAATCGTATCGAGGCCAGGTACTTCATCAGGCAATTGCCACTTAGCCAAGCGAGCAAGTTGGTTTAAGCCTAAGCTCGATTCAATGCTCGAACTGATGACAGCTTTGATCCCCAAACTTTGCGCTTTTTCAATCAAGCCGATACAGCGAGAGACTGAACCAATCAAGGTTGGCTTAATAATGATCGCTTTTCCACCTATTAGGTCTTCCAATTTAAAGTCGTCACGCCTGATTGCGTGTTGTAGGCTTTCATCCCACGCAATCGCAATACCTGAATCAATCGCAAACGACAAACTATCGTTTGGTTGCTGACACGGTTCTTCTAGAAAAGTAATGCGCTGACGTAATGACGGAGAAATGTACTTGGCAAATTGCTGCGCTTTTTCAGGAGTCCATGCTCGGTTTGCATCAAGACGTAACGTAAGATCAGGTATCGACTCCAAAAACAAACTCACCAGCATTCCATCACGAATTGGCTCATACAAGCCAACCTTCACCTTAGCGACTTTTTGTCCAGGCATGTCATTGAGAACTGGGATCAATTCGTCCGGGTCTCCCGTGCACAACGGGGCTGCTTGGTAGTTACCGCCTACTGGCAGTGCACCAGTAAGTTCGAGTTCAGCCATTGATAAACCAAACGCTACCGAAGGATAAAGTTCGTTATAATCTAGAGACTCCCCTTGCAACCAAAGAGCCAATTGTTGCTGAGTTTGTGATAAAGCCTCTTCAACAGACTCCACACTAAACCCCGGAAGCGGTGCAATTTCACCATAAACGCTTTTATTTCCTTCGGTAAGTTCGACGACCAATCCATGTCGCTCGGTTAATTTGTTCTCTCGAAGGATGACACCACTGTCCATTGGCAAACAGTAGCGGTATAACTTAGCCTTTCTCATTCCATCATTTCCCAAATTTTATTAGCACGACTCAGATAAAGGCAGCTCCTATCTGCCTTTATCTTTGATTAGACAGCCAAGAAAGCAGAAGTTCTTGGCTAATTTTGTGCTTTATGGGTTACGAGGGAATTTATCGAAATCAGGGCGACGTTTTTCGTTAAACGCATTTCGGCCTTCTTGGCCTTCATCGGTCATGTAGAACATCATTGTCGCATTACCAGCCAGTTCCTGTAAGCCAGCTTGACCGTCACAGTCAGCGTTTAGAGCTGCCTTCAAACAACGAAGAGCCATTGGGCTATGCTGCAGTGTTTCACGACACCAACGAACCGTTTCCTTCTCCAGCTCTTCAAGTGGAACCACGGTATTAACCAGCCCCATATCCAGTGCTTCTTGCGCATTGTAGAATCGGCATAAGAACCAAATCTCGCGGGCTTTTTTCTGGCCTACGATACGAGCCATATATGAAGCGCCCCAGCCACCATCGAACGAGCCCACTTTTGGTCCAGTTTGACCAAATTGTGCGTTGTCTGCCGCAATGGTTAAGTCACACATCATATGCAGTACATGACCGCCACCCACAGCCCAGCCAGCTACCGAAGCGATCACTGGTTTAGGGCAAGTGCGAATTTGACGCTGGAAGTCCAGAACATTCAGGTGGTGAGTACCTGAATCATCTTGATAGCCACCGTAATCACCACGAATACTTTGATCGCCACCAGAACAAAACGCTTTCTCACCTAGCCCGGTCAAGATTATCGCGCCGACTTTCTCATCGTAACGAGCGTCAGCCAAAGCGTTGATCATTTCCTTTACGGTTTGAGGACGAAACGCATTGTGTACCTGAGGACGACAAATCGTAATCTTGGCGATGCCATCTTCTGATTTGTGATAGGAGATATCTTGATACTCGCCGCTACAGTCTTTCCAATCCACTGGAGCGTATAGTTCTTCTTCGGTGATGCCTACTGTTTTTGCCATGGTGATTCCCATTGTTCTCGTTAAGCCTGCCAGAGCCTTGTGACTCTAGCGATGGGTAGAATTTTCTTTCTGCGCAAATAACTGAATTTGTTCAAGCGTGGCTTGCGCAAAAGCCAAAGGCTGCTCTTGATGAACGTTATGACCAGCCTGTTTAATTTGAGTAAATGACAGAGAACTCTCTACTGCCATTTGACTAAACTTGCGATCATACTCTCCACAAATGTAATGCAATGGTACGCCGCATAGTTTCAATCTATCTAGTAAGTAATCTTGCTTTGCCAATGATGTGGCTTCAAGCATGTCTGCCACTGATGGACCTAGATTAGCACTTCGTTTTGATATTAAAGCTTGTCTTTGCTCATCTTTTAGCGAAGAAAACACGGGTTGTTGGTACCAATCGGCCAATACTTGTGCGATTGGTTCATATCGAAATCGCTTAGCCCAAGCTTCATCGTTGGCAAGGCGCGCACTCTTATCTAATTCACATTCGAGGCCGAAGTTGCCTCCCTCTATCAATGCTCCCTTTATGTTCAGCCCACTAAACAAACTATTAGCTAAGCCTTGCATAATAATGCGTGCGCCAAGTGAATAGCCTATCAGTATCAGAGGAGATTCGGGATCGAGTTGGGCTAATAATGTGCTAGTAATCATCTTGCAACAATGATCACTATTGAGACATGAGATTCCGGCACTGTTTCCATGACCAGGCAGGTCGATAGAAATGAAAGGAAACTGAGTTAAATGCGCACGACAAGCTTGCCAATCTAAACCAGTACCCAGCAAGCCATGAATAAAAACCAATGTTGGTTCCTGTTCATTACTGCTGTGGCGTTGTTTTTGACTATAGAGCATGTACGCGATTCATGAACTGCTTCAGTTGTGTAGAAGCTTGATTGGCCGGCGTCTGCACTTCCACAATGAGAGCACCTTGCCCTGTAGTAAGGTGCTCTGATACCACGGTATTGAAGTTTTCCTGCGACGCAACATTTTGGTACTTCAATCCAAACTGCTTCGCAGCGTATTGAAAGTCATAGCCATGGGGCATTTGATACAAAGTCTCACGCTGCTGCTCTGGTACTGGTAGCAAGTCAAAAATGGCCCCACCATCATTATTCGTTACCGCTACAACAATCGGAATTTGGCAATGAGTGAGCAGTGCCAAAGAGTTAAGATCATAAAGCAACGAAGTATCACCAATAAACAAGATCAGTGGGCGAGTTTGCGCTCGGTATACCCCTGCAGCCGTAGCCACTATTCCATCGATGCCCGATGCGCCGCGGTTAGTGTAAATGGCGGACTCGTCAATACGACCAAACATATCAACAAGTCGAACAAACAGGCTGTTACCTAAAAATACATCGGCATACTGGGTGTGTTGTTCAATTAGGCAAGCCAACGCAAGTTCCGATAACGAGTCACTTTGCGCTGAAAATTGGCTAAGCAGCATGTCAACTTGTTGGCTGTAAGCTTTTAATTCGTCGGCCCAACCTGCATGCTTGCTAAGTTTGGTTGGCGATAAATGTGCTTCCACCCACTCTGCAATATCAGTCACTATATGTTGCTGACTTAAGTGGTTTTGGTTGTCACGTTGGTCAGAATCTGAAATGTAGACATAAGTACATTGCCGACTCACTACATGATTTTTCAGCCATTGATTTAAGCGCTTCGATACAAACCGAGCCCCGAACTGAACCACACAATCACACTCTATTAATTGGCTCTGCAATCTCACATTTTGTAGCCACACATCGTAATGTGACCAATCACTGGTAACTCCAGATTGCACATCGCACAAAACAGGCCACCCTAACTGCTGTGCAAAGCGCGTGGCTTGCTGGGCTTGCTCTAACGGCAAACTGCCAATGAGTACAATCCCTTTTTGGCCATAGAAGTCGATAGAATTCTCGGGAGCTATGCTCTTAGACTGAATACGAGTAGCGTAGATTGTTTGCGACTCTCTCCATGCTTTCACTGTATTCAGATAACCTTCGGCGCAGCTTTTATCTTGCTTGGTGTATAGCGGTTCTGGGTAAGGGCAGTTGATATGGACCGCGCCGCCACTTGTCTCCTGTTGAAATAGCGTGTTATCTACACTAGAAAGTAGCCAGCCCAAACTGATGTTCATGGTAGGACTTGGCAGATTCAAACTGTCGGTCACATGAGAAGAAAAGATACCCAGCTGGTTGATGGCTTGATTTGCACCGCAACCAACAAGCTCTGCTGGACGATCAGCGGTTAACACCACCAGCTTTTCGCCGGTCAGTTTCGATTCAGCAATAGCGGGAAGTAAATTTGCTACCGCCGTCCCCGAGGTAACAATAATCGCAACCGGTTTTTGGCTAGCTTTTGCTAAACCCAACGCGAGAAACCCTAAGCCGCGTTCATCAAAATGGGTGTGAATGTTTAGCTTCGAGTTCGCTTCAGCTTCGAGAGTTAGAGGGGTAGAACGAGAACCCGGTGCAATGCAGACTTCTGTAACACCAAATCGAGTTAACTCTTCCAGTAAAACTTCGCTCCAGACTCGATTCACGATCGCTTGATCTTGAATCATGAGGCAACTCCTAATGGCGGATTGTCTGAAATGAGCGTTAGTAACGTCGACATTTTTTTATCCAGTTCTTGCCACTCATGCTCGGCAATGGATCCCGGTACAATACCTGCGCCAGCAAACAGCTGCACTTGGTCGTTTACAATCAGTGCACTTCGAATCGCAACACAAAACTCCGCTTTTTGTTGACTCACATAACCAACAGAACCCGCATACCAACCTCTGGCAAACGATTCATTTTGGTTAATGAAATCCATTGATTCCTTGCGAGGTAGGCCAGCAACGGCCGCGGTTGGCTGCAGAGCATCGAGCAGTTGGACACCGTTAATACCTTTGTTGAGCTGAGCATGAATGCTTCGCTTCAAATGCTGCACTTTACGCAAACGCACCAAACGGGCTTCTTGTTCAACGTGCACTTCTTGAGAATGAGGCGTTAACCGATCAATGATGTCATCCACCACGTATTGGTTTTCATTAAGATTCTTGCTGTCTTGAGAGAGCCAATTTGCAAGTTCCATATCTTGGCTTGCATTTCGACCTCGCCCAATGGTTCCCGCCAGTGCTTCTGTATGTAACTCTGAACCTTGGCGCGAATACAGGCGTTCTGGCGTCGAGCCCATAAAGCTATGGCGTTGATCGAGAGACATTAAAAAGTGAAAGCTATGGTGATTTTGCTGATAGCTCGCTTTGAGTAATTGAGCCGCGCACAATGGTTTATCAAGCTGGACCGTTGTTTTGCGTGCGAGCACCACTTTTTTAAATGCATTGGCATCAATACCATCCAGCACTTTATTTACCAAGCGATGCCACTCCTGCTGTTCAGGAACATGACTCACATGGTTGATATGAGAGCTAATCGGTAGCAATGGAGACACTTCATATTGAAGCTTGTTAAGTGATGCCAGAGTACGATGTTTTTCGTTGCTGAGATTGACTGCTATAGACCAACGATCATCGAAACGAATCAATTCAATTTGAGGGAGGAAGAAAAACGACGACATACAGCGTCGATTCTTTTCAGTACTGCCATCAAAAGAGCGACCCCCCCATATACGTTGGTCTTCGCCTAGGATCGCGTACGCTGGAGCCAATTCGGAAAAAGTGTGTAGTTGCCCTAAGGCTACGACTTCTTCACGAGTATCACGAGATTGCCAATAGAATTTGGGAAAGATAGGTTGCGCTTCTAACCAATCGATAAACGCAAAATTTGGTTTTTCTTCAAGAACTTGAACTAGACGTATCGTTCCGTCTTCCGCATCCTTAACGCGTTCAATGAGTTCAGTAACCGCTTGATGAAAATATGACAAATCAACCTCGTAGACATATGAGCTTGGATGATATTAGCAGGCTACTCTATTAATAGACCTTACTCAAATCAAGGATGCATCGATTCTTTTACATAATCCTGTGATAAGAAACGAACAAACCTTATCCATTAGGCTAATATTTAACAGATTTTAATTCTATCAAACAAAGATTTGATGTACTTTAATAAAGTAATTAATCGTTTTTTAGGAATTATACAATGCAAAATATCGGGATGTCATCCAAACTCGATAGTGTCTGCTACGACATTAGGGGGCCAGTGCTCAAACATGCTAAGCGCATGGAGGAAGAAGGGCATAAAATTCTTAAATTGAATATCGGAAATCCCGCCCCATTTGGTTTCGACGCCCCGGATGAAATTCTCGTTGATGTAATTCGTAATTTGCCAACGTCTCAAGGTTACTGTGACTCGAAAGGTATCTACTCTGCACGTAAAGCTGTTGTTCAGCACTACCAAAGGAAAGGCATTCATAGCTTAGATGTAGAAGATGTCTACATTGGTAACGGCGCATCAGAGCTCATCGTTATGTCGATGCAAGCTTTACTAAACAATGGCGATGAAATGCTAGTGCCTGCTCCAGACTACCCACTTTGGACAGCATCCGTGGCTTTGTCTGGCGGTAAAGCGGTTCATTACATGTGTGACGAAGAAGCCGATTGGTACCCAGATTTAGACGACATTAAAAGCAAGATCGGTCCTAAAACACGTGGGATTGTCTTGATCAACCCGAACAACCCAACGGGTGCTGTGTATAGCCGTGATTTCCTGCTTGAAGTGATTGAAATTGCTCGCCAGCATAAACTGATTATTTTTGCTGACGAAATCTACGATAAAGTTCTTTACGATGGAGCAACCCATACCTCTGTCGCCACATTAACTGAAGACGTCTTAGTTGTTACATTCAACGGTTTGTCAAAAGCTTACCGTGTCTGTGGTTTCCGTGGTGGTTGGATGTTCATGACCGGGCCGAAACACCTAGCGCAAGGCTACATCAATGGACTCGAAATGCTCGCTTCTATGCGTTTGTGTGCCAATGTACCGATGCAACATGCTATCCAAACAGCGCTAGGGGGCTATCAAAGTATCAATGAGCTGATCCTGCCCGGCGGCCGACTATTAGAACAACGTGATAAAGCATGGGAACTGATCAACCAAATACCAGGCGTATCGTGTGTGAAGCCAAAAGGTGCCATGTACTTGTTCCCTAAAATTGATACTAAGATGTACAATATCAAAGACGACCAAAAAATGGTGCTAGACTTTCTCATTCAGGAAAAAGTTCTACTGGTACAAGGTACTGGCTTTAACTGGCCTAAGCCTGACCACTTCCGTATTGTGACTTTACCGCATATTGAAGATCTAGAAACCGCAATTGGTCGATTCGAACGTTTCCTCTCGACATACAGTCAGTAGTATTTAACGTCGATCTTTCATATGCTTAAAGGGTGCTCTATTGAGTGCCCTTTTTGATTTTTACTCATAGCTCGATTGCATAGGGAGTCAGGATGTCAGCCGATACGCATAAGGAAAGCCACTTTTTCGCCCACTTAGCTCGGATGAAGCTTATCCAGCGCTGGCCTCTCATGCGCTCTATCTCAACCGAAAACATTTCTGAACATAGCCTACAAGTCGCTTTTGTCGCCCACGCACTCGCAGTGATTAAAAACAAGAAGTTTGACGGCCAGTTAAATCCAGAACGCATAGCCATTCTTGGCATGTACCACGATACCAGTGAAGTTCTAACGGGTGATATGCCAACGCCGGTTAAGTATTACAATCCAGAAATAGCCAAGGAATACAAAAAGATAGAAGCCGCTGCAGAACAAAAACTGCTTTCCATGTTACCGGAGGAGTTTCGCGATGACTTTGCCCCTTATTTGATCACACAATCAGCTCATCCAGAAGATGCAGCCATCGTAAAGCAAGCTGATACTATCTGCGCATATCTAAAGTGTTTGGAAGAGCTCAGTGCGGGCAACCATGAGTATGCACTGGCTAAAAAGCGCCTAGATATCACCCTGAAAGAGCGCCGAACCCCCGAGATGGATTACTTTCTCAACACTTTTGCTCCAAGCTTTGAGTTATCGCTCGATGAAATAAGCTAAGCCTCTGGTTTTATTAACAAACCATACTACAATTGGCTTACAAATTATAAAAATAAAATGGTTGGCCAGTGAGTCTTACAAGCGACGAAAAGTTACTACGTTTAATTAAATACTTACCAATGATGATCATTGGGCTTTTTGTTACCGTGATTATCTCTGTCGTACTGAATGAAAACAGACACTCACTCAAAGACAGTATCAGCACCCTACGCTCGACGTTTTACCACGATCAAAAAGAGCTGCTGCAATATCGCATCAGTAATATCCTCCAACAGATTGAATTTGAAAAACAAAGCACCGAATCGATTCTCAAAAATAATATTCAAGAACGAGTCGGCGATGCCCTATCCATCGCATACAGCATCTATCAGCAGAACCCTTCTCTCGATGAAGCCTCACTCACCAAAATGATCACCGATGCGCTTCGTGATGTGCGCTTCAATAACGGCCGAGGCTACTTCTTCATTTATAAGTTGGATGGTACTAATGTTATGCATCCGATTTTGCCCCACATCCAAGGCACCTCTTTGTGGGATTTAACCGACGTTCGCGGCTCTTACGTCATTCGCGACCTATCTAATCTAGCCCAAGCACAGGGCCAAGCATTTCATCGTTGGTGGTGGAGTAAGCCTGAAAAACTTGAACAGGAGTTTGATAAAATCGGCTACGTAGCGCTGTTTGAACCGTTAGGCTGGTTTATTGGCACAGGTGAATATGTCGTTGACGTAGAGCAAGACATTCAAGAACGGCTTATTGAACGCATCTCTGACTACAAGTACGGTGAAGGCGGCTATGTCTATGTTTTGAATGGCCAAGGCACACTGCTCTCCCACCCTAGTTCTACCATGGTGAATACTGAGCGGCTGAACATGCGTGATAACAATGGTACTTTCTATGTCCAAGAGATCATCGAGACTGCCAAATCAGGCGGCGGTTATGTTGAGTACCAAGCATCCTATACCCCAAACGGCATCAGCCAAGCAGATAAACTCAGCTATGTTTCATATATTCCCGCTTGGGACTGGATCATTGGTACAGGGATCTACACCCAACGTGTAGAAGCTTTCCTCAATGAAAGACAAGCTAATCTAGAGCAAAAGAATACCAACGAGCTATCTAAAATTATCGGGGTTGGCTTAACAGCGTCCATTCTTTTAGCGGTAATTTCTCTTTTCATTGGCCACTTAGTTGGGCAACGTTTCGTCCGTTTTCAAAAACAGATTAACGCTGATTTTGATGAGCTTAAGGCGACTAAAGACAAACTCCAGTATCAAGCGCTGCATGATGAGCTTACCGCACTTCCAAATCGAACCTATCTACTCGACTTTATTGATCAGGCAAAAACTAAAAGTTTATTTTCCGGCAAATCCCTTGCGGTGATGTTTGTTGATATTGATGACTTTAAAAAGGTAAACGATGCCTTTGGACACTCAATTGGTGACCAACTTCTTGCCATGGTCAGTGAGCGATTCCAAACCTTACTCGATGATCACAGTATCGTGGCGCGCTTTGGTGGTGATGAGTTTGTATTCTGCTTCTCCGAGATTGATTCTGTCTTGGAAGCAGAACAAAAAGGCCTTGAGATTTGCAACGCTTTTTCTGATGTCTTTCAGATTAACAATAAAGTCGTCAATTCCACTTGTAGTATTGGCGTGTCTATTTTCCCGCAAGATGCGAGCAATGCTGAAGACTTAATTGCAAAAGCCGATACCGCTCTTTATACCTCAAAGGCTCTCAAAAAAGGGCACGTGCTGTTCTACGACGAGTCGATTAATAAACAAGTGCAATACGAACTTGCACTAGAAAATGAGCTACGCGGAGCACTAGAGCGTGAAGAACTGTATATGCTCTATCAACCGCAGATCCATTTAAATAGCGAACGCTTAGTCAGCGTCGAGGCTCTGATTCGTTGGAACAGCCCTCGACTAGGGCAAGTCTCACCGGTTGAGCTTATCCGCAAAGCAGAAGAAATAGGCTTGATCAGTAAAGTCGGCGAATTTGTTATTCGCCGTTCGTGTGAGCAACTAATTCACAATTTCCCTAATCACCCTGAAGCCATCACCCTTTCGATCAATGTATCTCCAAATCAGCTTCTTGAAGGAGATTTCGCGGAAACACTCACTGCTATTGTTGATGAGTATGGTATCGACCATCGACGAATCACCATCGAAATTACCGAGAATGTATTGATCAACGACATTGAGTTGGTTACACCTATCCTTAAGAAGGTCCGTGAGCAAGGTTTTGCTATCGCTCTGGATGATTTTGGTACCGGCTTCTCATCGCTCAGTTATTTATGTAACCTGCCGATCACTGAGATTAAAATCGACCGCAGCTTTGTGGATAAAATGCTTTCAAACCAACAAAGTGACGGGCTAATCAAAGCCATTGTGGCGATCGGAAAATCGCATTCACTTAAAGTGGTGGCAGAAGGGATTGAATCGCCAGAACAGCACCAAAGATTGCACCAATACCAATGTAACTTAGGTCAAGGGTATTTGTTCTCTAAGCCAATCCAAATAGAACAACTGGTCGAGTTCCATAAGCAAAACTCGGCAAGGATAGAATATGAAAGTTGAAATTAGCCCTTTGTGGCAGCATCGACACGATGACGAACATAAAATTCGCCGAGATGACCACCGCAGCCCCTACCAAAGAGACCGAGCACGCATTCTTCACTCTGCGGCATTTCGCCGTTTGCAGGCAAAAACACAAGTACACGGCAACAGTATCGATGACTTCCACCGAACTCGCCTTACCCACTCACTCGAAGCGGCTCAATTAGGCACTGGGATTGTTGCTCAAATAAAAAAGAAACAACCAGAATTTCGCGAATTGCTACCTTCCGACAGCTTGATTGATTCGTTATGCCTCGCTCACGATATTGGTCACCCCCCCTATGGGCACGGTGGAGAAGTCGCACTGAACTATATGATGCGCGACCACGGTGGATTCGAAGGTAACGCTCAAACTTTTCGTATCGTGACTCAACTGGAACCTTATACTGAGCACTTCGGTATGAACCTGTCTCGCCGAACTCTGCTTGGTTTAATCAAATATCCAGCCCTGCTGAGTGAAACTCGAAGAAAACTTAAGCCAAAGCCCGCCAGCCACCAGCGTAAGCTTAAAGCAAAAGACTGGGCTCCAGCCAAAGGCCTATACGACTGCGACCAAGTATTATTCGACTGGGTATTAGCACCACTGTCCGATGCCGATAAGGCCTTGTTTAGCCAGATGCGAGGAAGCGTTGCGGATAACCAACACAACAAAACTCGCTTTAAGTCTTTAGATTGCTCCATCATGGAGCTGGCTGATGACATCGCCTACGGTGTCCATGATTTAGAAGATGCTATCGCTTTAGGCATGGTGACGAGAAATCAATGGCAAGAGGCTGCTGCCAGCCAACTCGCCGAGTGTGGGGCCAGCTGGTTTGAGACCCATATAGCTTCCATCAGCGAAATGCTTTTCACTGGGAAACACCATCAACGTAAAGATGCCATTGGTGGTATGGTCAATGCACTGCTCACGAGTATCGCTATCAAACCCGTAGACGCACCATTTGAAAGTGAATTGCTGGCGTTTAACGCCTATTTAGAACCTGAAATGGCTCAAGCCCTTGAAGTATTAAAGTCTTTCGTTAGCCAGTATGTCATTCAGATCCCCCAAGTTCAGATAGTCGAATACAAAGGCCAACAAATCATTATGGATTTATTTGAGGCTCTAAGCGCCGACCCAGAGCGACTACTCACTCAGCAAACACGCCAAAACTGGTTAAATGCAAATGGTGAAGAGGCTCAAATGCGAGTCATTGCAGACTATATTTCATCGATGACGGATGGCCACGCTCAGCGCTTGCATCAACAGCTGTTCTCTTCACATCATTAAGCTTACTTTAAGTAGTTTCGCTCAAAAACCCCGGGTGGCATTTGATCAATTTGAAACTGGATCATGTGGTCAAATGCAGCCAAAAGTGGCGAAAAGTCCCGCTCATGTTGAAGTAATGAAAGAATGTGGTAGCCCGCTTCCACAGTCGATAAACTGTTCTCACTTGGGGCTTTGCGAATACGGTAGTTCCCTTTAAGCCCTTTGGGTAAATGAAGACATGGTAGCGATTGCAAGTTGGTAGATACTTGCCACATTTTGTAGGCTTTCTTCCATGTGCCATCCAGTAATATGACTCGAACTTTGTCGGTGTTCGCCTTAGCGATTAGCTCATCAGCAGAGCGCGAATGATCACTTGGATATAATATGTAATGCTCGACATCACTTTGGGCTAAGAGATGATTCAGTTCATCATGTGTAGAAAAGTCTTCACCGACAAAAAGATAACTATTTGGCAATGATAAGCTCAAAATCCTTGCCGTTCCCATTGGCCGATGTTCTTCCGTGGGATGTTGAAGGATGATCAACTCAACATTCGATGATAGGCTTTGAATCCACTGACAAATACACGCTTTTTGTGACTTGCCACACTGCAAACAATATCGAGACATAAAGTGAAACTGACCTTCCTGTTATTGGCAACTAGCCTTCTCTGCTTAGCATTACAATTCGAGCCAATGCAAGCCTACGCTGCGTGGAATATACACAGCATAGCCGATGGCCAATGGTGGCGAATCCTATCAGGAAATTTCACCCATACCAACTTTGCCCATTTAGGCATGAACTTAGCCGGTCTCTGGGTGATCTGCTATCTCTTTAAACCGAGCGCAAAAACCTTATTGTTTGCTCTGGTGATTCTTTCTCTCTTTGTTGGTGTTAGCAACATCTTTACCGACATGACTACCTACGTCGGCCTTTCCGGCGTCCTGCATGGCTTGTTTGGCTACTTTGCCCTACAAGAAGTTTTACAGGGAAGAAAAGGTAGCCTACTTTTGGTTGCAGGCCTTATTGCCAAAGTGTTGTGGGAACACCTTATCGGTGCTTCAGAGTCCACCAGCACAATGATCAACGCCAGGGTCGCCATCGAAGCCCATTTATCAGGCTCTTTAGGCGGATTTGCATTGGCGCTGGTTGAACACTTTCACCAACAAAAAAAACGCCCATCGTAAGATGGGCGTCCATAACTGACTAGTCTTAACTTAGAGCATCACGTCATTTAAACAATTGGGCGCTGGCCGCGGCTAATCAGTTTCATTAACACGTTATCCGCTGCGTCACCCGCTACCCCTGCTAGCTTGTCAGTGAGCTTTTTCTTCTGCACATAATGAATCGACAATACGGTTTTGTCTTTACACGCTTCAACAACTAAATCATCAGAGGTCTTGATCTCATCCACTAAACCAAGCTCTTTCGCTTGAGTGCCAAACCAATGTTCACCTGTCGCGACTTTATCTAGGTCTAACGCAGGGCGATGATCACGAATAAAGTCTTTAAACAGACCATGAGTCTCTTCAAGCTCTTGCTTAAATTTCTCACGCGCTTTGTCGCTGTTCTCGCCAAACATAGTTAGAGTGCGCTTGTACTCACCCGCAGTCAGCTGTTCAAATTCGATATCGTGCTTTTTCAATAGCTTATTGAAGTTTGGCAATTGGGCTATAACACCAATAGAGCCAACAATCGCAAACGGTGCAGATACAATTTTATCGGCGATACATGCCATCATGTAGCCACCGCTTGCTGCTACTTTATCAACAGAAATAGTCAGAGGTAATCCTGCTGCTTTAATGCGATCAAGCTGAGAAGATGCTAACCCGTAGCCATGAACCATACCGCCACCGGTTTCAAGGCGCAGTAGCACTTCATCACCTTCACGTGCAACCGCAAGAATCGCAGTGACTTCTTCACGTAATGAAGCCACTTCTTTCGCATCGATGCTGCCATTAAAGTCGAGAACAAATAAGTGCGGCTCACGCTTCGAGTCTAGGTCACCGTCTTTCGCTGCTTTCTTGATCTCTTTCTCACGAGATTTCGACTGCTCTTTCTCGCTTTTCTTTTCGGCTTTATCACGAGCTTTAATGAAAGCTTCATCGTGTAAATGGTGCTCAAGCTGCTCTACGGTTTGTTTATGTTGCTCAGTCAAATTGGTGATTTCCAGTTCACCCTTCGCTGCGCCACTTTTCCCACTGACTGCTTTCGCAATCACTAAAATCGCAATAATCGCGACGACGACAGTCGCAATCTTGGCCAAAAAGAGGCCGTAGTCCAACAAAAATTCCAATGTCATATCCCCAAATGTGCGAATTGGTGTATTGTAACCGCCTTGTCACGAAGACTTAAAGTAGAACATAACAATAAGGAAGCACATGGTGGATTATTCCGTTTCTGCAGATGCCCTAAAAGATAAAGTGATTTTGGTTACTGGTGCCGGTGATGGCATAGGTAAGCAGGCTGCCCTTAGTTTTGCTCAACACGGTGCGACCGTCATATTACTTGGCCGTACAGTGAAAAAACTCGAACAAACTTACGACGAAATTGAAGCGGCTGGGTACCCTCAGCCTGCGATCATTCCTTTGGATATGAAAGGCGCAAGCAAACAAAATTACGTCGACATGATTGAAACCATTGAAGGTCAGTTTGGCCGCCTTGATGGCTTGCTACACAACGCCAGTATCTTAGGCGTTATCAGCCCATTCGACCAAATCGGCGAAGACACTTACGATGATGTCATGCAGGTGAATGTGAAGTCACAATTTCTATTGACCCAAGCGGCGTTGCCGTTGCTGCGTAAATCTGACGATGCACGTATTGTATTTACCTCCTCAACTGTGGGCCACGTTGGTCGTGCGTTCTGGGGGACTTACGCTATGTCGAAGTTTGCAACAGAAGGCATGATGCAAGTATTGGCAGACGAACTGTCGGATACACCAATTAAAGTCAATGCAATCAACCCTGGTGGTACCCGTACAGGTATGCGAGCTAAGGCATTCCCAGCAGAAGACAGTGGTTTACTCAAAACACCAAAAGATATCATTCCACTGTATTTATACTTGATGGCCCCTGAAGGAAAAGATGTCCGTGGCCAGTGCATCGATGCCCAGCCGAAAAAATAGGTTTATCAAAGAACCCCAATACATTGAATGCCTTGCGTTAACCGCAAGGCATTTTTTATTGTCTAGAAATAAAATTTATTAATCTTTTTCTTGCAGCGATACTTGCTTAACCTATACTGTATATATATACAGTTATTTTGTATGTGAGCGATAAAGTATTTATGTATGAATTAATCGAAAAGCTGAAACAGAAACAGCTTGTCTGGCAAGGCTCTCAAACCCAATACCACAATGATTATCTTCCAACTGGTTTTGAGTTACTGGATCAAAAGCTTGAAGGTGGCTTTCCTAAGTGCGGTGTTGTTGAACTGCAATCTGTCAGTGGCATTGGTGAACTTAGGCTGCTGCTCCCACACATTAAGCACAACCGTAGCGATCAGTTATCTGTGTTTGTCCAACCACCCGGCTACCTCTGCGCTGAACAACTTCATCATGCGGGTATCGATAGTAATAAGGTCTTATTGCTTTATCCTAATAACGCTAAAGAAGCGTTATGGGCGGCAGAGCAATGCCTTAAGAGTGGAGCGTGCAGCAATGTGTGTCTATGGATAGATGATCTTGAAGTGCACCACGTGAGACGCTTACAAGTCGCCAGTGAAGCTGGTGATTGCTTAAGTTTCTTATTCAAAACCCAGTATCAGCTCGCTCAAGTTAATAATGTTTTCTCATTACCCGTGAGCTTAAGTATGACGCTGCGCCCTAATCCTGAAGGGCTTGAAATCACGATTACCAAGCGCAAAGGCGGGTGGCCACAAGGCAGTTTTGTCCTCAATATGAGTCAGCTTTGGCCTAGCCTAACCTTAATGCCGGAAACACCGGTTGTTATCCCATTCCCGCTCATGAAGCAGGGGTAGGTATGCAGCTCTGGTTGTACTTGCACTTCCCAACTCTTCAGCTTGATGCCCTCTTTGCTCAGCAGAATGAACAGCCGTTAGCTATTGTCGAAGGAAAGAAGCACCAAATTGTGCAGTGCAACTCTGCCGCACAAGAGCAAGGGATCAAGGCAGGCCTAGGCCTAGGAAGCGCTGCCGCTTTATGTGCCGACCTACAGGTGCATCCGTATGATGCTCGCATCGAACAGCAAACGCTGACCGACATAGCTCAGTGGTTGTACTTAATCACATCGGATATTGCCCTATTTCCCCCACAAGGAATATTGCTCAAAGTCACCGATATGCTGTCTTTATATCAAGGGTTGGATAACTACTGGCATACCCTCAGCCAACACTTAAACACGCTGGCATTGAATTATTCATATTCGACCGGTTTTTCTCCATTTTCGGCGATTTTACTAGCAAAATCGCACATCAATAGCATCACTTTAGACAAAGAAACCATCTTAAATAATATCCAACAGCACCCAATAGCCTCGACAGAGCTTGATAAGAAGCAACTAGAGCAGCTCAGCCGCGTTGGTATTCAAACTCTTCAGGAGTTGCTAGAACTACCGCTGCAAGAGTTGGCACGACGCTTTAATATCGATCTAGTTAACTATGTTGGACGGCTAACAGGGCGTTTTAAGCACCCTATTACCCTCTACCACCCACCAGAAGCGTTTCACAGCTATATGGAACTGCTATTCGATATTGAAAACGTACAATGGCTAGAAAAGCCACTAGGCAAGCTGCTAAAAAAACTTGAGCTGTTTCTAACACTACGTAATCAGGTCGCTTATGAGCTGGAGTTAACCCTTCACCAGCGCGATAAAGTCGAACAAAGCATTACATTTACGTCTGCGATTGGCGATTACAGTGCCGCTCAATGGACACGTTTATGTCAGCTTAGTATGGAATCCCTCACTCTTGAGGGCCCAGTTCAAGGCCTGACTCTTACCATCAAGCGCTATGGTGAACAGCAAGCGTATGCAGACGATATCTTTGAAGGTAAAAAAGGTCAGCAAAGTGAGTTAGAGCTCGTTTCCCTATTACAAGCAAAACTAGGAAAAAAACAGGTTCGCAAAGTCTGTATGACACCCGACCCTCGCCCAGACAAAGCCACTCGCCTATACGATCCAGCACAAACCGTTATTTTACCCGAGCTAAAAAACCGGCTTCGCCCTAGTATCATGCTGCCAGAACCAGAGCTACTGTGTGAAAAAGTCAGCCTAATGCAAGGCCCAGAACGAGTCGTCACAGGCTGGTGGGACGGTGATGACATGACTCGTGATTATTTCATTGCTCGTAGCCAAGAAGGGCGCTGGTTATGGATATTTAGAAACCAAGACAAACAGTGGTTTCTACACGGTCAATTTAGCTAGGCAAAGGCCCCGTTCTCCATGAAATACGCAGAACTCTTTTGCCAAAGTAATTTTTCTTTTCTCACTGGCGCTTCCCACGCAGAGGAACTCATACTCCAAGCCGACTTTCTTCGCTATTCTGCTCTAGCGATTACCGATGAGTGCTCGGTTGCTGGAGTCGTGCGCGCATACACCGCCATCAAAGATCACCAGTTGGCCATCAAACTGATTGTCGGCAGCATGTTTTGGCTCACTGACGAATGCCAAGTGGTATTACTGTGCCCGAACCGCCAAGCCTATGCAGAGCTGTGCCGTATTATCACTAACGCCCGTAGACGTTCACCGAAAGGGGAATATCAGCTTTCAGAATGGGATTTAATGTCAATTAAGCACTGCTTAGTGCTATGGCTACCTTGTCACACAAGCCATGACCAACACTGGGGTAACTGGCTTTCTCAGCATCACGCACATCGTCTTTGGATTGGCCTGCAACGTCACCTTAATGCAGACGATAAAGAATACACTCAGCACTGTGAAACCCTTTCACTAGAGTATTCAATACCAATCACAGCGTGTGGTGGGGTGCTAATGCATACCGCGACTCGATTGCCTCTTCAGCATACGCTGACCGCCATTAAGCAAGGAGAGTCGGTTGATGCTATTGGCCAACACATGTTGTCCAACACCGAGCGGACGCTCCGCAGTAAGGAAAAACTCAGTAAGCTGTTCAAACCTGCATGGCTAGCTGAAACAGACCACATCGCAAGTCGCTGCGAATTTCATTTAAAAGAACTTTGCTATGAATACCCAAGTGAGCTGATTCCCGACGGGCTCACTCCAATGAGCCACTTACGTCAGTTAGTCGAAAACGGCAAACGAATACGCTTTCCATCTGGGGTTCCTAAGCAGGTCAGTGCGGTGATCGATAAAGAACTCGACCTAATTGAAGAACTTAACTATCCGTTTTTCTTCCTGACCATTCACGACATTGTGATGTTCGCCAAACACCAAGGGATCCTGTATCAAGGCCGAGGCTCTGCTGCCAACTCTATTGTATGTTACTGCCTAGAAATCACCGCCGTCGACCCAAGACAAGTCTCCGTGCTGTTCGAGCGATTTATCAGTAAAGAGCGCAACGAGCCACCTGATATTGACGTTGACTTCGAGCATGAAAGACGTGAAGAAGTCATTCAGTATATCTACCAAAAATATGGTCGCGAGCGAGCTGCACTGGCTGCGACAGTGATTTCCTATCGCTTTAAGAGTGCCATTCGCGATGTAGGTAAAGCGTTAGGTATTAATGAAACCCAACTCGACTACTTCATTAAGAACGTCAATCGCCGTGATCGCTCTACAGGTTGGCAAGCTCAAATTGTCGAGCTGGGGTTAAAGCCTGATTCCTTGAAAGGCGAGCAATTCATTCAATTGGTCAACGAAATAATGGGGTTTCCTCGTCACTTATCCCAACATGTTGGCGGGTTTGTGATTTCATCAGGGCCTTTGTATGAGCTGGTTCCGGTTGAAAATGCGTCAATGAATGATAGAACCGTAATCCAATGGGATAAGGATGATCTAGAGAGCCTAGGCCTACTGAAAGTCGATGTGCTGGCATTAGGGATGCTAACGGCGATTCGTAAATGCTTCACCTTGGTTGAGCAACTAGAGGGACGAAAACTGTCGATCGCCGATATTACTCGCCAGCAGGATGACCCTAATGTCTATGGCATGATTCAGCGAGCCGATACGGTCGGAGTGTTCCAAATCGAGTCACGTGCACAGATGAGCATGCTACCTCGTTTAAAGCCTGCCTGTTATTACGATCTTGTGATACAAATTGCTATTGTTCGGCCTGGCCCGATCCAAGGTGATATGGTGCACCCATTTCTCAAGCGGCGAAACGGCACCGAGCCGGTGGAGTATCCGTCAGAGGAGGTACGTGAGGTGCTTTCTCGCACTATGGGCGTTCCTATTTTCCAAGAGCAAGTAATCAAAATTGCTATGGTTGCAGCAGGCTTTAGTGGAGGTGAAGCCGACCAATTACGCCGAGCGATGGCGGCTTGGAAAAAAAGTGGTGACCTAGCTAAGTTTAAAACCAAACTGATTGACGGTATGCTCAGCCGTGGTTACGAATTGGAGTTTGCTAATCGGATTTTCGACCAAATCTGCGGCTTTGGTGAATATGGCTTTCCTGAAAGTCATTCAGCGTCGTTCGCGGTATTAGCCTATTGCTCTGCATGGCTCAAATTCTATTATCCAGAGGCTTTCTATACCGCGCTACTCAATAGTATGCCGATGGGTTTTTACAGCGCCTCTCAACTGATTCAAGATGCCAAACGGCACAACTTAAGCATCCTACCGATTTGCGTCAATCACTCACACTATGACCACCGAGTGGTAAACCAAAATGGAAAACTTGCTGTTAGATTAGGGCTTCGACAAGTGAAAGGCTTAAGCTTGGATGGCGTTAAACAACTTATTAAAGCACGCCCTCACTCTGGTTATCAGCACCCTAGCCAGCTCAAGCATATTGGGCTAAGTAGCCGAGATGTCGAATTACTCGCCTCAGCGAATGCCATGCATGAATTTGCCCACAACCGCTACTCTACTCGCTGGGCGATGATGGACTCTTGCTCTGATCTACCGCTGTTTAAAGATCATGTAGCAAGGCTAGATACCCATATCACCCAACCTAACGATATGCAGACACTTTTAGAGGACTATGCCTCCACAGGGCTCTCTCTTAACAAGCATCCGATCACCTTACTCGATGAAGCCAATCAACTTGGACGCTTCACCCGTATGCAAATGCTGCAGCATACCAAGCATCAGTCCCTCGTCACTGTGGTTGGCGTAGTTACAGGTAAACAATCACCCGGAACCGCTGCTGGCGTAACCTTTTTCACCCTCGAGGACGATACAGGAAACATTAATGTGGTGGTCTGGAAAGCAACCGCACAAGCTCAAAAGCAAGCTTATCTCACTGCGAAGGTATTGATGGTAAAAGGGATATTAGAACGAGAGGGGGAAGTCACGCATGTTATTGCAGGCAGGTTGATCGACTTAACCAATAAACTAGAAGGGCTAAAGAGTCGCTCAAGGGATTTCCATTAAGCCTGAACCGAGAGAGCCTAGAAATACAAAAGGGAGGTTACCCTCCCTTTTAAATTGAGCGTTGAGTTACTTCGCCTCAACTTGCGCTTCCATACGTCTTTTCTTGAATTCCTTATACAGTAAAAGGCTTAAAGTCATCACGACCTTAGACGTCAACCATATCATCGAATTACAACTACCTTAAAATTTGGATAAAAAGAACGTTTGATAGTGTCACTTATTTCGTATTCCGAAAAAGTAAAACCATTGTAGCTTAAAATTCACCCGACCGCTATAAAGTACGCAATAACATATAAAGCCGTTATGAAAGTAAACTTCTCAACCTATCTTGTGCCACTTCAACCAACAAGTCTGGTTGGAACTTAGAAATAAAGCGATCGCAGCCTACTTTTTCAACCATAGCTTCATTAAAGCTGCCACTCAGTGAAGTATTCAGAGTCACAAACAGATCTTTCATACGCGGGTCACTTCGCACCTCATGCGTCAGCTTATAGCCATCCATTTCTGGCATTTCAGCATCGGTGATCATCAAAAGCAGCTCACTTGCAACATTCTTACCTTCATCACACCATGACTTGAGTAAGTTCAATGCCTCTAGGCCATCGCTACACTCAATAATGTTGAGCCCTAATTGTGAAAGCGTTCCTTTAACCTGAGTACGCGCAGTCGATGAATCATCTACGACAAGAACATTACGCCCTACCATCTGCGCAGCTAACTCGTCATCAAGTACGCCTTCAGAAATAGTGATGTCATAATCGATAATTTCAGCTAGGACTTTCTCTACATCGATAATTTCAACAATGTGGCTCACATCATCATCTTGGATTTGAGTGATTGCAGTCAGGTAATTAGCTCGGCCAGCGGTCTTAGGCGGCGGCTGAATCTCAGTCCAAGCGGTATTAACGATATTACGCACTTGCCCTACGAGAAACCCCTGAACCGAACGGTTGTATTCAGTGATGATCAGATTTTGTTCTTGCTCTTCAAGTCGAGATGGTGGGAAACCAATCGCAGAACGCAAATCAATGACAGGAACCGATTCTCCACGTAACGAAGCAACACCCGTAATGTTGTAATGAGAACCAGGCATTTTGGTCAGAACAGGTACCTTCAGCACCTCTTTGACTTTAAAAACGTTGATTGCGAAGATTTGTCGGCTGTTAAGACTAAATAGCAACAACTCTAGGCGGTTTTCTCCGACTAGATTCGTACGTTGGTCAACCGAATTGAGGACTCCAGACATACTCACTCTCAAAAATATTTGTCTATAACTAACATAGTCTATAGCGCGAAACTAAGACACCATAAACCGCAATGGACAGATTAAAAAGTTACCACAATGTTAGCTGGCTTCACGATAAAAAAGATTCTGACTAGTGAGGGAAGTCGAATTAGCCTTCGATTACTTTCATAAGAAGGAGGCCATCATACAAAGCTTGTTTAATCAGTGCCGCACCCGGCATCGTTGCCTGTTTGTAAAAACGAGACTCCACCAGCTCAAGATCTTGGTGATAAACAGGTAAGCTTTGCTCTTCGATGCAAGTTTGAATCGCAGGGTACAAAATCTCTTTTGCTTGGTTGATTACCCCGCCGATTAGGATTTTCTCTGGGTTAAATAGGTTGATAACGATCGCAATCGCAGACCCTAGGTAACGACCGAGTTTCTCAATCACATCAACTGCTAACGGGTCACCGTTGGCGGCGGCTGCACAAATACACTCAATAGTCATAGAGTCATTCTGAGCTAGGATTGACTCTTCACCATTCGCAATACGTTGTTCAACCTCTTCACGAATGGCTTGAGAACTCGCTACGGTTTCAAGGCAACCAATATTGCCGCAGTGACATGTCTTACCATTGGGATCGATCTGGATATGGCCTAGCTCACCAATATTGCCATGACGGCCTTGCAAAACGCGGCCATCGAGGACAATACCAGCGCCCAAACCGTGGTGAATAGAAATCAGCACAGAATTGTCGTTATCTTGCGAATGGCCAAACAACTTTTCCGCTAGCGCCCAAGCACGAGTGTCGTTGGCAACGAAAACGGGCAAGCCAGTCGCTTTATAGATTTCAGGACCAAGTGCGAGATTTTCAACGTTGTAATGCGGCATTTGCAACACAATACCGTCTTCAGAATTCACTAAACCTGGCAGTGTGATCGCGATGCTTGTCACCCTATCCAGTTGCTCTGAGTAGGTTTGAAAAAACTCTTCTATTTCATGTAGCAACCTAGCGAGCACATCGTCTTGGTCAATTTCATGAATGTCGATTTTTGTATCGATCAGAACATCACCACCAAGTTCATGAAGAGCGATGGTCAGATAACCTCTTCCCAGTCGCATTGACAAAAATTGCCAACCTTGGTTGTCCACTTGCAAACCAACCGCTGGGCGACCACGAGTTGTCGCCTCTTGCACTGTGGTTTCATGAATAAGGTGAGACTCGATTAATTCACGAGTAATCTTAGTGATACTGGCAGGCGCAAGCGCACTCTCTTTAGAGAGATCGATCCGAGAAATCGGACCTTTTTGGTCTATGAGTTTATAGACTCGACCAGCATTGACCTGCTTAATATGGTCAATGTGACCGGGTTGGGCCATGTACATTGCGCACTCCAAAAATCAACAACCTGGCAATTTTTTTACTTTGCGAAGTAATTGTGAAGCGCTTTGACATATCACCGTGACAAGCATCACGTATAAACATAGATCTTTGCGGAATTAGTCAAATACTGACGAGTTATTGAGATTCTGTGCGAAATATTTCTGGTCAATTATGATCTTAACCTGCGTAACAAATAAAGCTCAATTTATTCCCCTAACCAGTAACTTTGTCGATACAAATTCTTACTCTGAGAAAGACGTCACGCCTAGGCATTTTTCCTTGAAGTAAAGCCAGTTACGTGACTCCCAATCCGGCAGAACCTTGGATCTTGTGTATATACTAAATGAATCTAGGTCCGACACAGGAGTGAAGAATGACCTCTACCCAACGCAGAACAAAAATAGTCGCCACATTAGGCCCTTCTACTGATAAAGGTGACAATCTTGAAGCCATCATTAAAGCGGGTGTTAACGTAGTCAGAATGAACTTTTCACACGGCACGGCAGATGACCACCGTCAGCGAACTGCCAAAGTTCGAGCCATTGCCGCCAAATACAGAACTCATGTCGCGATTCTTGGTGATTTGCAGGGTCCTAAGATTCGAGTTTCAACCTTTAAAGATGGAAAAATCCAACTCACACCAGGCGACAAGTTTACCCTAGACAGTGACCTTAGCCCGGGTGAAGGTGATCAAGAGGCCGTAGGACTCGACTACAAAGAGCTACCAAACGACGTGTCTCCAAATGATATCTTACTGCTCGACGATGGTCGTGTTCAGCTGAAAGTCGTCGCAGTCGATGGCAATAAGGTTCACACCACAGTCACTATTGGTGGCCCACTTTCCAACAACAAAGGCATCAACAAAAAAGGCGGCGGCTTATCAGCTGATGCCCTGACAGAAAAAGACAAGCGCGATATCCAACTAGCAGCTGAACTCAAAGTGGACTATTTAGCAGTGTCCTTCCCACGTAACGGTGAGGATATGAAGTACGCGAGAAGACTCGCCAGAGACGCAGGATTAGAGGCCAACTTGGTCGCAAAAGTTGAGCGGGCTGAAACAGTCGCAACAGAAGAGAACATTGACGATATCATCATGGCGTCAGATACCGTCATGGTGGCTCGTGGTGACCTTGGTGTAGAAATTGGCGACCCAGAGTTGGTTGGGGTACAAAAGCAGCTGATTCAGCGTGCCAGAGCGCTTAATCGCACTGTAATTACCGCAACACAAATGATGGAGTCGATGATCACCGCGCCAATGCCAACACGTGCAGAGGTAATGGACGTTGCCAACGCAGTATTGGATGGTACAGATGCAGTTATGCTGTCAGGCGAAACCGCAGCTGGTGCATACCCAGTGGAAACAGTTAAGTCGATGGCCGAAGTATGTGTGGGTGCCGAGAAGAAAGCATTGGAAAGCGCTTCCAGTTATCGTATCGACCGTACTTTTGCGACGGCTGAAGAAACTGTTTCTATGGCAACCATATACTCTGCTAACCATATGGAAGGCATCAAAGGCATGGTTGCGCTCACAGAGTCCGGGCGCACCGCTTTGATGATGTCTCGCTTAAGCTCAGGGTTGCCTCTCTTTGCGCTATCTCGCAATGAAAGCACCCTGAACCGATGCAGCTTATATCGCGGTGTGACGCCGCTCTATTTCGACACTGACGTAGGTTCTGGCTTTGATGTTGCGGTAGAAGCACTGAAATCGTTGAAAGAGAGAAAATTGGTTGAGTTTGGCGATATATTGATCATCACTCAGGGCGATATTATGGACGTAGCAGGTTCCACTAACTGCATGAGAATCCTGCCTGTCACCTAAAGCTCATTGTTCTTTGAGAGTAAAAGAAACGAAAAAGGCTCGCTATAGCGAGCCTTTTGTTGTTCTGCCAATTACCATTTTTATGAATACCGCAAACTTCAACGCTAACTTTTAATCGTTGAATAGGTTTCGATGAACCTTAACCCCGCTTGCACTCCCAAATCATAGTCATGTAGCAAGTCTTCTTTGTTGCTCATAAGAGAGGTCGACTTTAATGGACTATCTGGTTTGATCTGAACAATAAAGCAATCATCCGGAGGGTTATTCAAAAAGTCTTGAGTTAGCGAGTAAGTTTGATAATGGACCATCAACATATCAGCCAAACCAGAGTCAAACTTATCTCCGATGAGGTGACTTAAGCGGTAAATGTCATCGGCGCCGAACAACCAGCGTCCACCATTCATGGACTCTAAATGGGAGTGTTCAAGCTTTTGCAGCTTGGACTTAGCAATCTGCTGTTGAAAGAAGCCGTTCCAGTCTGACTTCCACTGCTCGAGTTTTTGCTGCCACTGCTCTTGAATAGAGTTAAAGGATTCTCTAAACCATTCAACTTCATTGCGCTCAATCGATGGAACAATATCGGAAGTGTCTAAATCACTCCCCTCTGTGCGAATCACAGCAATAAAACGCGCCTCTTTGCGCCACGCCTCTTGAACCGGAATAGATGCTGAAACACCACCATCAACAAAAGATTGGGTATTAAACGTCACTTCATTTGGATAGAGCCGTGGGATTGCGCATGTCGCAAGCATAACCTTGTACCAATCATCACCGAGCATTGGTAGGTAATGGTCGTGAAGCGTAATCGAATCCGTCACTGCGGCATACGCTTTACGCTTCCCTAATACTGAGCGGCCCATATCAACATCGAGTTTGTATGGGTACTCACAAATCCGATCCAATGCCCATTCTAAGCCTAAATATCGCTTGCGACGGATGTAGTGGAATAAATGGAAGAATTCAGGGTCTGTCGTGAGCTCTGTGACGAAAGTACGGCCTAGTCCGTGCTGTCGACAAAGAAAGGCACACAGATTTAGCGCACCAGCGGACGTGCCATAGAACTCATGGAAAGGGTCAAAGTTGGATAAAAGAAATGAATCGAGCACACCGGAAGTAAAAATTCCGCGCTGGCCACCACCTTGAGCAACCAAAGCGTGCTTACCGCCAGTGTACTTCGCTAGCTGGTCAAAATTGACCTGCGTCGAAAGGTTAGTTACACAGCCATAATTGAACATATCACCCATGGCTAATGTGTAATAGCAACCAGTCCGTAACTAATAAGAACCGCAAAGATCGATGCAGTAATGATTAAAGCAAACTTTAGCTCTGATTCCATAAACACCTCCTAGTATGTAACAAAGTAATAACAGCACTGTGAAACATGTTCAATAAATGGCGTTTTTTCGTGCACAATTATGGAGTTACCATCACAATAAGTCTTATATAGTGTTCAATTGGAACAAGGATCTCACATGAAGCCGATCATCGCCTCTTTGCTATTCACGTCAGCGATCATCAGCCAGAGCACACAGGCTGATATTTATATCACCCCTTGGGTTGGGTATACCTTAGGCGGAGAAGTTGTCGATCAGGATGATAACGAGTACGACTTAAAAGCATCTGAAAGCTTTGCCTTAGCGGTCGAAGCCACACTTGAACAGGGTCGTATCGGCCTTTACTACGCCACTCAAAACAGCAGTATCGATCAAGTCAACGAAGACAGTGCTATCCATTACCTCCACTTGCAAAGTAGTATTTACTACCCTGTGGAGAAAAACTTTTCTACTTACGTCGGAGTCGGTTTAGGGGGATCCTATACCGATGTGGACTGGGCTGACGACAAATACGGATTTTCAGCCAGTTTGTTTGGTGGAATGGAGTATAACCTAAGCGACAATATGGCAATTAATGGGCAATTACGTTGGTTAGGAACCGTAGTTGACAACGAGACAACCAGTGTGTGTAACCTCCCCTCTTCTGAGGCCTGTACCATACGATTTAAAACAGATTGGATGAACCAATTTTCTGCCAATATCGGCCTAGTGATAAGTTTTTAGGGACGGTTGTTCTTAGACGCTGAAAACAAAAGGGTAAGCACTTGCTTACCCTTTTGTTTTTTTAGATTCACATAACACTAAAAGCTGTACTTAATACCAAGAGCCGCACCAATTTGAAGCTCAGGACCTTTGTATAAGTTCAGTTCAGGATGAATTTGACCATACAAATCCCACCCCTTGCTCAAATCAACATTTAAGCCAAGTGGCACACGCATACCAAAGTCATGATCCCACTCACCCCATGCGCCCGCTCCTACATACCAAGTCAATGGATTATTGGAATCATCAAAAGAGCCGTTGGCAAAAATGTAGTCGAATGCTGCACCTTCATTACCGATGATCGCTCGATACTGATCGTTAATCTCGATAACGACACTCAGTTGTTGATCGACTGCCATACCAACAGCAAGGTCTGTCTCAGATGACTCACTCGCGTAGGCAGAAAAAGAGGCTAACGCCGCACAACAATAAACAAATTTTTTCATGATCTCGTCCACATCAAATCTCTGCTCATTTTATAGCCGTTAGATTACCCCTATATGTCAGACACTCGTCAGTTAGCGTTAAATGCTTACTGACATTTGTAACAAACAATAAAAAAGGAGGCCGAAGCCTCCTTTTCACAGAACGTTTGGATTAACCGTTGTTACGGATCCACTCGTCCATATCTGTTTTTAAGTTATCAGACTTAGTACCGAAGATGGCTTGAACACCACCAGCAACAACTACTACGCCAGCAGCGCCAAGTTGTTTTAGTTTGTCTTGGTCAACAACTTCAGTATCAGCGACAGAAACACGTAGACGTGTGATACACGCATCTAGACCAGTGATGTTTGCTTTACCGCCGAACGCAGCAACAAGTTCACCAGCCATTTCTGAACCAGCCACTGTGTTTGCAGCATCGTCAGATTCGTCTTCACGACCTGGAGTCTTAAGATCTAGCGCTTTAATTACGGTGCGGAATACCGCGTAGTAAATCGCTGCGTAAACTAGACCAACGACAACCATTAGACCCATCTTCTGTGCGTTACCAGATAGAACTAGGAAGTCGATTAGACCGTGTGAGAAAGAAGTACCGTGTACAAAGCCTAGAGTGTTAGCAACAACGTATGCAGAACCCGCTAGTAGAGCGTGAATACCGTAAAGTACAGGAGCAACGAATAGGAATGAGAATTCGATTGGCTCAGTGATACCAGTTAGGAATGAAGTCAGTGCAGCAGATGCCATGATACCCATTACTTTCGCACGGTTTTCTGGCTTAGCAGAGTGAGCGATAGCAATAGCAGCAGCTGGTAGACCGAACATCTTGAACATGTAGCCGCCTGCTAGCTGACCGAAGCCATTACCTGCAGTACGAGATGCTTCGTCAGCAACTAGGTAACAAGTTAGTACGCCATTTTGAGTTTCACCAGCAGCGTTCACACAAGTACCCGCTTCGAAGAAGAATGGTACGTTCCATACGTGGTGTAGACCGAATGGAATTAGAGAACGTTCAACGATACCGTAGATACCGAATGCAAGTTGTGGGTTTTGGTGTGCAGCCCAATCAGAGAAAGACGCGATAGCACCGCCAATTGGTGGCCATACAACAGAAAGTACGATTGCTAGAGCGATTGCAGCGAAACCAGTAATGATAGGCACAGCACGCTTACCAGCGAAGAAGCCAAGGTACTCTGGAAGCTGAATCTTGAAGAAGCGGTTGAATGCCCAAGCAGCAACACCACCGACTAGGATACCACCTAGTACGCCAGTATCGATCTTATCAACACCCATCACACCAGCCATTACACCTAGTGTTGCCGTCATGATGCCGTAACCAACGATCGCAGCAAGACCTGCTACACCGTCGTTATTTGTAAAGCCAAGTGCCACACCAACTGCAAATAGTAGTGCCATTTGACCGAAGACTGAACCACCAGCTTGTTCCATTAAGTTAGAAACGATGTCTGGGATAAAGCTTAGATCGGCCGCACCTACACCCAGTAGGATACCCGCAACCGGAAGAACTGATACTGGTAGCATCAAAGACTTACCGACTTTTTGCAGGTTAGCAAAAAGGTTCTTAAACATGTTTATGCTCCTGATAAAGTTATTAGTATTTCTTGGGTTCTAACGGCACACCCCCGTAGCCTAAATGTTAGCACCCAGTGAAAATGTAACCATGTGTTGCATTATATTTTCCGGCTCTAAATATATCTTGATGCCCCTCAAACTTTCTAGCCAGTTACGAAATTTAGTTTCAAAGTAATATACAGATCACAATCAAATCTTCGTACTGCAATGCTTTACACAACACACATCTTATTGTTTTTATTATAAATAATGTCACTTCCGATTAATTTTGATGGGTAAATAAAATAAAGGTAATTGTTATTTCATGTAACAAAATTACATTCAAACTATTTCAGCTCTCATCTTCAACATATTTCGTAAACAAGAGAAAAACTTACCCATTAAGTGATATACGGCACAAAAAAAGGGAGCTTATGCTCCCTTTTTATTCAAATTAGATTTTCTATCGCAAAAAAAGATTTTGGAAGTTTTCGCTGGTTTTTTGGCCAACCTCACTCAAAGAAACACCTTTCAACTGAGCAATGTAAGCGGCAACCTCTACAACATAGGCTGGTTGATTTTGTTTTCCACGATGTGGAATTGGCGCTAAGTAAGGTGAATCCGTCTCAATTAGAAGGCGCTCCAATGGCAAAGCTTTCACGACTTCTTTAAGTTCTGTAGCTTGCTTAAACGTCACAATTCCAGAAATAGAAATATAGAACCCGAGTTCCATTGCAGCTTCAGCAAAAGGTAAATCTTCAGTGAAACAATGAATCACGCCACCACACCGCTGCGCATCTCCGTTACGAAGTATGCTAAGAGTATCCTCACGTGCATTACGAGTATGTATGATAAGTGGTTTATTGAGCTCCACCGCAAGCTCAGTTTGTTGCTCAAAACGGAGTTGCTGTAATTGGGCTGTCTCAGGCTGATAATGGTAATCAAGGCCTGTTTCACCAATGGCAACTACCTTAGGGTGCTTAGCGTATTCATGCAGCACATCAAGGGCAAAGTCGCTTTCTACATCAAGAGGGTGAACACCACACGAGGCGTGCACATTATCGTAAGGTTTGATCATTTCCAACATATTGGGAAATGAATCTAGCGTAACCCCAACAGACAGCAGCTCGTTAACGTTCGCTTGGCGTGCTTTCTCAATAACATCGTCGATGCCATTGTGCAGTTGCTCGTAATCCAGTTTGTCTAAATGACAATGAGAATCTATGAACATGTTTCTCCACTTAGCTCAATGAGCCAGTTCATCAGTAATAATTCACGGTTAAGCCCAGAATGCGTGCGTAACTGCTCTTGTAGCGCTCTCAATGAGTTCGCTTGCTTGTACAGTATATCGTAGCTTAGCAATTCGCTCAGCGCTTGTGCGCCAGGAGTAAAGCACGCTTCATTTAAACCAAAATGATATTTTTGTGCATCGACCAGCAGGTACCAAACCCAAGATAAACATTCATCGTCTTGAGAGGCAAGCAACTGACTTAACTCGATACGCTGCGTCCAGTCGTTGCGTGCAACACTAAGTAGCTGTGACTCTACTTTGCTGTATAGTTCATCGCCCTTATCTTCAATAAATGAAAGCGCTGTTAGCGGCGCATTACCATGGATATGGGCTGCATATGCTGGAACCGCTTTGCTTGTGTGCTCAGAGAGCCAAGCCGAAACACTTTCCGAGGTAGGAGTAGCGACTACCCACTGCTGGCAGCGACTAACAATTGTTGGTAGTAACATACTGGCTCTAGGTGCCACAAGAATGAAGATACAGTTAGACGAAGGCGTTTCGAGCGTTTTTAGCAAAGCATTGGCCGCAGACTCGTTCATCGCTTGAGCCGGTTCTATGACAATCACACGAAAGCCACCAAGCTGAGATGATTCTTGCGCCATACGATTACAAGTACGTATCTGATCAACAGTAATCGCTTTGCCTTCTTTTTCTGGGGAAACCTTATGGAAATCGGGATGACTTCCCGAATTCATCAGCTCACAGCTATGGCAGAAACCACAAGGCTCAGATTCATAGTTCTGGCACATGAGTGCTGAGCATGCTTTATCAACAAGTTCACCTACCCCTAAACCCTTCGGTGCGCACACTAAGGTGGCATTCGAGAAACGCTTCTGGTCTAAGTTATCTTTCCACTGTTGCCAAACTGGTGACAACCAAGGATACAACGCCTGCATTATTGGCTTTCTAACCAGTTTGTTAACGCTTTAGAGATGTCGCCAGCAACCTGAGGAATCGCTTGCTCTGCGTTAATTATGACTACAGAGTCGTCTTGCTCGGCCAATTCTAGGTAGCGCTCTCGAGTGCGGTCAAAGAAACTGATGTCCATTTTTTCAATGCGGTCGAGCTCTCCCCTTCCTCTCGCACGTTCAAGGCCGACGCGAGGGTCAAGATCAAGGTAAAGAGTCAAGTCCGGCTTGAATTCGCCCAACGTCGTGTCTCTTAACGCTTTCATAGTATTAGCAGATATCTGGCGGCCACCACCTTGGTAAGCTTGAGAAGACATATCGTGTCTGTCACCAACGACCCAAGTTCCGGACGCCAGCGCTGGTTTTATCACATTTTCAACCAGTTGGACACGCGCAGCATACATCAGTAGCAACTCGGTCATATCTTGCAGCTTCTCACCTTCGTGCTCTTCTTTTACCAAAGCACGCATCTTCTCGGCCAACACTGTACCGCCTGGCTCACGGGTATTACGGATAGAAGCAACGCCCGCTTGCTGCAAAGTTTCCAAAATAGCATTGATAGCTGTGCTTTTGCCGGCACCTTCTAGGCCTTCGACGACGATAAATTTTGCTGAGTTCATTTGTTACTTCTTAATTGTTTTAGATAAGCCCGTACCGCACGGTTATGATCGGCTAAGTTTTTAGAGAACACATGCCCACCTTTGCCGCTGGCAACAAAGTATAGGTAGTTACTGTCTTCAGGGTTTAAAGCCGCTTCTATCGAAGCCCTACCAGGCATTGCGATTGGTGTTGGCGGTAAGCCATTGATCACATATGTATTGTATGGCGTTGGAGTACGTAAGTCTTTCTTTCGAATATTGCCGTCATATTTATCGCCCATACCATAGATAACCGTCGGATCGGTTTGTAAACGCATGCGCTTGTTTAAACGGTTAACGAATACCGAAGCCACGCGCTCTCGTTCGGATTCAACAGCAGTTTCTTTTTCAATGATGGACGCAAGAATCAATGCTTCATAAGGCGTTTTAAGCGGCAGATTAGCCTGTTTTTCCTGCCACTTACTGTCTAGCACATCATTTAACTTTTGATGCGCTCGCTTCAAAATATCGGCATCCGATGTACCCACTGTGTAGTGGTAAGTTTCTGCGAGAAATAGACCTTCAAGCTTGCTTTGCTCGATACCTAGTTCAACAGCAACTTGTTCTTCAGACAAGCCTTTCAACTCATGCTCTAAGTATGGCGCTTGAGATAACGCTTCGATCCACTCACTAAAACGGCTACCTTCAACAAAGGTAATCGCAAATTGGTGTTCGCGACCCTCATTCAAGAATAATAGTGCTTGCTCAAGCGTTTGTTGGGGCTCTATTTGAAAAGTACCAGCTTTGATGTGTACCAGCTCAGGGTGAACGCGGCGCAATAATCGCGAATATTCACTAGGCTCAATCCATTCATTTTGAGCAAGCTGGTTGAGAACTCCATTCAAACTAGTGCCCGAAGAAATAGTGATGATCTCTGGTTCAGTTATCTTTACAGGTTGGTCAAGATAACTGTTAATTTGGTTTGTCACATAGAAAAAGCCGCCAATCGCGACCATAGCCAAAACAATAAATAACGTTGCTATTTTTTTTATCACGAGCCGAGGTTCTCCTGAAGTCGTCGTGTTAAGGTTCCAATTGAATAATGATGGTCGGCTACTTGTACTACAGGGGCAATGCCAAGAATCGAGTTAGTCATAAACACCTCTTTCGCACTGAGTAAGGCATCTAGGTCGTAGTCCTCATCAGCAACAACTAAACCCGCCGCCTTTGCTTGGTCAATCACTACTTGTCGCATAACCCCTGCGACTCCAGAGTTCAATAGGCTCGGGGTGAACAATGTACTACCATCACTCCAAAACAGATTCGCCATCGTCGTTTCGATGACATTACCAGTGACATCGAGTACCACAGAATCTGTATATCCTAATTGCTCAGACTCAGCCTTTAGCAAAACTTGCTCTAAGCGGTTGTTGTGCTTAAGACCTGCGAGCATAGGATTAATACCTAGTCTCTGATTGCACACTCCTAGAGCCAAACCATCTCGAGCTAATTGTTCATAATTACTCGGGAATGCAAAGTCGCTTATAGTAACATTTGGTGACGAAACTTGCGCGGGGCTATAGCCTCTGCCTCCTTCTCCTCTGGAAATATGCAGCTTAAGTCCAGAAGTGCTTTCTGGTCGCATAGCCATTGCCAACCACTGTTGTACTTGCTCCCAGTCAGGTTCTTGTATGTCTAATACCGCCAGCGCCTTTTTCATTCGCCGTAGGTGTAATGGCCAATGTTCTATAACTCGCTCTTTGACAAGCATGGTAGTAAAACACCCATCACCATATTGAAATGATCGGTCTGTCGGTGAAATGTGTTCAGACTCAATACCATTTAACCAGAACATTAGAACTCCCTAACACGAAATAATAAGCAGGCAGATACAAAAAGAAACGGCTCAATGCTAAGCATCAAGCCGTTTCAAAACAAGTCAAATTAACGTTTGGTGTCGTTTGTTTAGATCTTCTTAAAGATCAAACAACCGTTAGTACCACCAAAGCCAAATGAGTTACATGCTGCGTATTCCATCGATACTTCACGCTTAGTGTGCGGTACAAGATCGATATCTAAGCCTTCTTCTGGATCGTCTAGGTTGATCGTTGGTGGAACAACCTGGTCAACAAGAGACATCGCAGTGATAATCGCTTCAACAGAACCTGCAGCACCTAGTAGGTGACCCGTCATCGACTTAGTCGAAGATACAAGAACTTGCTTTGAGCCAGCTTCACCAAGAGCACGTTTAATGCCTTTGACTTCAGCCACATCACCTGCAGGAGTTGAAGTACCGTGAGCATTCACGTAACCAACCTGTTCGCCAGTGATACCTGCATCACGCATCGCTGCTTCCATTGCTAGCGCACCGCCAGAACCGTCTTCACTTGGAGAGGTCATGTGATAAGCATCGCCGGACATACCGAAGCCAACCAGCTCACAGTAAATTTTCGCACCACGAGCTTTCGCATGTTCATACTCTTCAAGAACCATCATGCCTGCACCATCACCAAGAACGAAACCATCGCGGCCTTTATCCCATGGACGAGAAGCTTTTTGCGGTTCTTCGTTACGAGTCGATAGCGCTTTCGCTGCACCAAAGCCACCCATGCCTAGCGGGGTTGACGCTTTTTCAGCACCACCAGCTACCATTGCATCCGCATCACCGTAAGCGATCATACGTGCTGCGTGGCCAATATTGTGAAGACCTGTAGTACAAGCTGTAGAAATAGCGATATTTGGACCACGTAAGCCACGTAGAATAGACATGTGACCTGCAATCATATTCACGATTGTAGACGGTACAAAGAATGGGCTGATCTTACGTGGGCCTTTTTCAACAAGTGCTTGATGACCTGTTTCAATTAGACCTAGACCACCGATACCAGAACCGATCGCAACACCAACACGTGCAGCGTTTTCTTCAGTTACGGTTAGGCCTGAATCATCCAGTGCTTGAACACCAGCAGCGATGCCGTATTGGATAAACAAATCCATCTTACGTGCATCTTTTTTAGACATATACTCTTCGCAGTTAAAGTCTTTAACTAAACCTGCAAAACGAGTTGAGAAATTGGTTGTATCAAAATGCTCGATATTAACGATGCCACTTTGACCAGCTAGCAGGGCTTTCCAAGAAGATTCTACAGTGTTGCCTACCGGTGACAACATACCCATGCCAGTGACAACTACACGACGCTTGGACACGATCTTATTCTCCGGAATTGAAATGATTTAATGAGGGATAAAAAGAAGACAATAAAAAACACAGGCGGCCAGAAGGCCGCCTGGGAGAGAGATATTACTGAGCGCTGTTTACGTAGTCGATTGCAGCTTGAACAGTAGTGATCTTCTCAGCTTCTTCATCTGGAATCTCAGTGTCGAATTCTTCTTCTAGAGCCATAACTAGCTCAACTGTATCTAGAGAATCAGCACCTAGATCGTCAACGAAAGAAGCTTCATTTTTAACTTCTGCTTCGTCTACACCTAGCTGTTCAACAATGATTTTCTTTACGCGTTCTTCGATGTTGCTCATTTTTCTTTTCCTTTACAGATTTCGCCTAATGCGATGATTCCGTAGTTTATTAGAACTATTGAAAGTTGCAAGGGGGTCCTTGCTGGTCAAACCACAATTTTCGCGAATTTAACCGAAATTCAGTACATTTTTGACTTAAATCATGCACAAATCTTGCGCATGTTAGTGCAAAGTTTATCACTAAAAGTGCTCTAAATTACAAATAATCGAGCACTTTAGTGCAAACATTTGCATTAAACCATATACATGCCGCCATTAACATGCAAAGTTTCACCTGTAATATATGCCGCTTCAGGAGAAGCTAGGAATACAACTGCAGATGCGATTTCTTTCGGATCACCAAGACGGCCAGCTGGAACGTTCGATAACGTTGCTGCACGTTGCTCGTCATTTAGCGCCTTAGTCATGTCAGTTTCAATGAAACCTGGAGCAACAGTGTTCACTGTTACACCACGTGACGCTACTTCACGTGCCATTGATTTAGTGAAGCCGATAACCCCTGCTTTTGCTGCAGCGTAGTTAGCTTGACCAGCGTTACCCATAGTACCAACGACCGAACCAACGTTGATGATACGACCAGCACGCTTTTTCATCATGCCACGCAGTACCGCTTTTGACATACGGAAAATTGGCGTCAGGTTAGTATCGATGATGTCATCCCACTCTGAGTCTTTCATACGCATAAGCAGGTTATCACGAGTGATACCAGCATTGTTCACTAGAATATCAATGGCACCAAACTCATCGTTGATCGTTTTTAGCGTTGCTTCGATAGATTCAACGTTAGTTACGTTGAGTGCTAAACCTTTACCATTTTCACCAAGGTACTCGCTGATAGCAGCCGCACCGCCTTCAGAAGTTGCAGTACCAATAACTGTTGCACCACGTTCAACAAGCAGCTCGGCAATTGCACGGCCAATACCACGGCTCGCACCAGTAACTAGAGCAACTTTGCCTTCTAGGTTCATCATGTTCGTTATTCCTTTGTTTGGTAATTACTTAGCAGCGTCTAGAGAAGCAGTATCATTGACTGCTGCGCCACTTAGTGTCTTAACAATTCGCTTTGTCAGGCCAGTAAGTACTTTGCCTGGACCAAGCTCTAGCAATTTCTCTACACCTTGCTCGCTCATTAGTTGAACGCTTTCCGTCCAGCGAACTGGGCTGTATAGCTGACGAACAAGAGCATTCTTAATTTTCGCTGGATCAGTTTCTGCAACAACATCAACGTTATTGATCACAGGAAGTTGAGGTGCGTTAAACTCGATGTCCTCAAGCGCTACCGCAAGCTTATCTGCTGCAGGCTTCATCAATGCACAGTGGGATGGTACAGAGACAGGAAGAGGTAGTGCACGCTTAGCGCCCGCTTCTTTACAAAGCGCACCCGCACGTTCTACTGCAGCTTTACTACCCGCGATAACAACTTGACCTGGAGAGTTAAAGTTTACTGGAGAAACAACGTCACCTTGTGCAGCTTCTTCACATGCTTTTGCAATCGACTCATCATCAAGGCCGATAATCGCGTACATTGCACCTGTACCAGCCGGTACCGCTTCTTGCATCAATTGGCCGCGCAACTCAACTAGCTTAATAGCTTGTTTAAAATCGACAACGCCAGCACAAACTAACGCTGAGTATTCACCTAAGCTATGACCAGCTAAGTTAGCTGGCTGCTCTAGGCCTTGCTCTTGCCAAACACGCCAGATAGCAACAGAAGACGCTAGCAATGCAGGCTGTGTGCGGTGAGTCTGATTCAGATCTTCCACTGGGCCATTTTGAACCAAAGCCCACAGATCGTAGCCCAAAGCTTCAGACGCTTCAGCAAATGTGTTTTTAACTACTTCATACTGTTCGCCAAGTTCAGCAAGCATACCTACAGCTTGAGAACCTTGGCCTGGAAATACGATAGCAAACTTGCTCATTTTCTTTTCCTTAAAACAAAGTAAGAAAGAAAAGATGCCGCTACCGGCATCTTAAATTTGATTATGTGTTGTGCTTAGAACTTGACGAGTGCCGAGCCCCAAGTAAAACCGCCACCAAATGCTTCGAGTAGTAGCATTTGACCACGCTTAATTCTTCCATCACGTACCGCTTCATCTAACGCTGTTGGTACAGTCGCAGCTGAAGTATTACCGTGCTTATCTAGTGTCACCACAACTTGGTCAAGAGACATAGACAGTTTTTTCGCGGTCGCCGAAATAATTCGATAGTTAGCTTGATGAGGTACTAGCCAATCAAGTTCTGATTTGTGCATATCGTTAGCAGCGAGAGTATCCTTCACTAGCTTAGAAAGCTGAGTGACAGCAACTTTAAAGACTTCATTGCCCGCCATGTGAAGCCACTTATCCGCATCACCACCACGCTCAGGAACTTCTAGGCTAAGTAATTCGCCGAATTGTCCATCAGAGTAGATATGTGTAGATAAAATGCCAGGTTCTTCACTCGCACCCACAACTACGGCACCTGCGCCGTCGCCAAAGAGGATGATGGTTGAGCGGTCAGTTGGATCACACGTCTTAGATAATGCGTCTGAGCCAATAACTAAAACGTTTTTACACATGCCAGATTTGATGTGCTGGTCGGCAACAGACAGCCCGTATACAAAACCAGAACACGCTGCCGCGATATCAAACGCAGGACAACCTTTAATGCCTAGCTTACCTTGAACCTGACATGCAGAAGATGGGAATGTATGACTGCTACTCGTCGTTGCAACAATGATGAGATCGATGTCGTTCTTATCAATGCCCGCCATTTCAATAGCGTTTTCAGCTGCATAAAAACCCATATCCGCAACAGTTTCATTTTCTGCTGAGATTCGACGCTCTTTAATGCCTGTTCGAGCTACGATCCACTCATCGCTGGTATCTACCATTTTCTCTAAGTCGGCATTCGTGCGCACTTGAGATGGCAGGTAGCTGCCAGTACCTAAAATTTTGCTATACATGAAGACTAATAATGCCTCTCGAGTAAAACCGCTTCCAAACGATCGCTTATACGGCTGGGTACTTGTCGTTTGACCTCGTGTACCGCTTCTCCAATCGCGTTGACGACTGCCGGTACATCAGCACTTCCGTGACTTTTAATGACAATGCCGCGCAATCCTAGCAAACTTGCACCGTTATACTGGTCGGGGTTCAGGGTTTTTAGTTCAGTAAATAATCCAGAAAACAACTTTCTAGCGATCCAGCCCTTTATAGATGAGCTCATCATGTGGGATTTCAACTTATCAATAAATAGCTGCGCTGTACCTTCACACGCCTTGAGGCAAATATTTCCTACAAAGCCATCGCACACAACCACATCCGCAGAGTCATGAAGCAGTTGATTACCTTCAATATAGCCAGAAAAGTGCACTGATTGAGTCTGAGATAGCATTTCTGCACAGCGCTTGACGAGGTCGTTACCTTTTATTTCTTCAGCGCCTATATTCAAAATTGCTACACGTGCAGGCCTTTCTAAATACTGCTCTGCCAGTGCACTGCCCATTACAGCGAACTGAAACAAAGAATCCGCGTCGCTGGATACATTCGCGCCTAAATCAAGCATCCATGTTTTCCCACCAGAGGCTGTCGGAAGTGCAGAAATTAGCGCAGGCCTTTCAATACCAGGCAATAACTTAAGACGAAAACGGGAAAGTGCCATGAGAGCACCGGTATTACCGCCACTTACACATGCACCTGCAGCATTATTTGCAACAAGATCAATAGCGGTTCCCATCGAACTACCTGAGCTATTGCGAAGTGCTAGAGAAGGTTTTTCTGAATTTGAGATCACTCGGTCACAGTGTTCAATACTCAATCGAGCATCATTTTGATAACCAAGCTGAGATAAATGAGGTGTGATCAAGTTGCGATCACCAACGAGGATCACTTTTAGCTCTGGGAAATGCGACAGTGCCTGCACGGCGGCAGGCACTGTGACGCGAGGACCGAAATCCCCGCCCATTGCATCAAGTGCAACGGTTACATTTTGCAAAGGTCAACCTTACTTGTTGATAACCTTTTTGCCACGGTAGTAACCTTCAGCAGTTACGTTGTGGCGCAGGTGAGTTTCACCTGAAGTTGCGTCTACAGAAAGTGCTGCTGTAGTTAGGGCATCGTGTGAACGACGCATGCCACGCATTGAACGTGATTTCTTGCTCTTTTGTACGGCCATTGACCCTACTCCTATGTTATTTCTTAAAGATACTTACTTATTAATAAGTTACTTCTTTAAGCTTTTTAAAACATCGAATGGATTCGGCTTATCTTCCACAATTTCTTCTGGAATTTCACCAAACACCAAATTGTCTGATTTAACGCTACAATCCGCTTCGTCATGCATTGCAATTTGAGGCAAGTTTAAGATGAACTCGTCTTCAACTAATTGTATTAGGTCTAATTCACCATACTCGTTCAGATCTACCAAATCGTACTCTTCCGGTGCTTCCTCTTCACTTTTCTCATTATAATAAGGAGTATAAGTGAATTGGACTTCGCATTCGTGTGCGAAAACCTCATTACAACGTTGACACTCTAAGTCGACTTCGATGTTAGCTTTACCAGAGATAACAACAAGTCGCTGCTCATCAAGCCCAAATGACACTGAGACTTGTGCGTCGCGTTTTACGCCTTCGACTGATTCCTCTAAGCGCTTGAAAAGACTAACTTGGATGATGCCATCGTAATCTAATCTTTTCTGAGCCGCTTTCGCCGGATCAACCGTTCGCGGTATTTTTACCTTTTGCATAGGGCGCGAATATTATCTTCCAAATCAAATTTAGTCAAAGAAAAAGCAAAAAAAGTTGTACTTTTTTGCCTTTCAGTTTCTATATCGGGTGAACAGAATTATCTCTTGAGTTATCCTGCGCTTAAATCCCAACTCATGCGGCTTGTGCTATGACAAACTACCAGCTTATTCTCGCCTCAACGTCTCCCTATCGTCAACAAATCTTGGCAAAGTTAGCCGTACCCTTTACTTGCATGAAGCCCGATTGCGATGAAAGCCCTATGGCTGGTGAGAGTTCTATAGCGCTTGTAAAGCGATTAGCAGAGAACAAAGCTCGGTCTTGCGTCAATGATAACCCAGCGCTCATCATTGGGAGCGACCAGGTCTGCGTAATTGATGGTGAGATCATAGGTAAGCCACATACTCGCGACAAAGCCATTGAGCAGCTGAGCCGCCAAAGCGGGCAATCTATTCAGTTTTTTACTGGGCTTGCCGTGTATAACAATCAAACTAATATAGTAGATGTGACCGTCGATACCTTTACCGTCCACTTTAGAACTCTGAAACTAGAGCAAATCGAAAACTATGTGGACAAAGAAGAGCCCTATTTCTGTGCCGGTAGCTTTAAAAGCGAAGGGCTTGGTATCGCTCTATTTGAAAAACTAGAAGGCAAAGATCCTAATACACTTATTGGTTTACCTCTGATCGAACTTATCGACATGTTACAAGCCCAAGGCTTCGATGTTCTTTAGGAAAATAAAAGGGCCGATGTCCTAAGCATCAGCCCTTCGCAAATTTAGTGACATTCCTAAGACGTCATCTTCCGTAATCCACTCAGCGCCTTTTCAAGTCTAGCTTCCATTGGTGCATTAATTTCCATCCAATCATCATTCGCTGGATGTTGAAACTTGATGTTAGCAGCATGTAAGAAAAGTCTATCGAGGCCCACTTTTCCTGTGTAGGCGTCAAAACGTCTGTCTCCATATCGATCATCCCAAGCAATCGGGTGACCCGTATATTGAGTATGCACGCGAATTTGGTGAGTGCGACCAGTAATTGGGCTGGCTTGGATTAATGTGGCTTGTTCGAACTTCTCAAGAATCTTAAAACGTGTTTCTGACGCTTTACCATTCGGATTCACTCGAACGATGCTATTCACTTCATTCTTTAAAAGCGGAGCATTAACAACTTTGCAGCTCGACTTCCATTGACCCATAACCAACGCAAAATAGAACTTCTTGACGGTTTTTTCTCTAAATTGGGCTTGCAAATGGCGTAGTGCTGAACGCTTTTTGGCCACAAGAAGAATTCCAGACGTATCTCGGTCGATACGATGAACCAATTCCAGAAACCTCGCTTGAGGGCGCAGCGCACGTAACGCCTCAATTGCTCCAAACTTAAGACCACTACCGCCATGAACTGCGGTTCCAGATGGCTTATTGAGAATGAGCATGTGTTCGTCTTCAAAAATAATGTGCTGTTCGAGTTCTGCTACTTTGTTCAGTTTAGTACTCACCACAGGCTCATCCGTCGTTTCTTCCATTGTCACTGGAGGAATTCGAACTAAGTCGCCTGCTTTTAGCTTATATTCTGCCTTAATACGCTTTTTATTAACGCGCACCTCTCCCTTGCGTACAATTCGATAAATCATACTCTTAGGTAGGTTTTTTAATTGATTGCGTAGAAAGTTATCAATACGCTGCCCAGCCATGTCGGCATCAATCTCGACAAACTGGACTTTTGTTCTTATTTCACTCATTTCGTTATTGTATCACTCAAACTCGCTCTAATTCACATTTTCTTCGCAACATATTTCCCTTTTTCTCATTTAAATAATTATTTTTATCTCCACGATAAAATGCTGTGGATAAAAAACGACCGCCGACTATCGAACACTAAGAATTCAATTGAAAAAACATACAGATAGAACTCACACCGCATAACTTGGTTCGTTTTTTTTATTCTGTTTATAACAAAGCAGATTGCTGATATTTCAATGCACTGCTATAGTTCACAGCTGCAATGCGCATTTTGGCTGATATTTAGCCAACATTAAATGCGATGGAGCAAAAAATAATGAGTAGACCACTTAGTATCGCGATGCCGCAAACGGCGTAAGACATTGTCGAGCTGAGTCATCTTGTTGCTCTACTCATCGTCTGTTCATGTTGAGTATTCTCCGCCAGTTTGCGGAGCACAAGCCCAGTATCGTTTTCCTTTGAAAACTGTGTTTGTGAAGACTGAAGTGTCCATAGAGCATCCCCTCCAGCCGGGAGGCTGCACCGATTTAGCCATGGGATCTGACACCGTGATGACGACTAAAAGCAACGAGAGAAATTAAAACAAAAGAAAAGATAACGAGATTTTTTAAATGAAAAGAATGTTAATCAACGCAACTCAAAAAGAAGAGTTGCGTGTCGCTTTGGTCGATGGCCAGCGACTGTTCGATTTAGATATCGAAAGTCCAGGTCACGAATCTAAAAAAGCGAATATCTACAAAGGACGTATCACTCGCATTGAACCAAGTCTAGAAGCTGCTTTCGTTGATTACGGAGCAGAACGACACGGTTTCCTTCCCCTAAAAGAAATTGCTCGCGAATATTTCCCAGAAGGTTATACCTACCAAGGTCGACCAAGTATCAAAGAAGTCCTAACCGAAGGTCAGGAAGTCATTGTACAAGTTGAGAAAGAAGAGCGTGGCAGCAAAGGGGCAGCATTAACGACATTTATTTCGCTTGCAGGAAGTTACTTGGTATTAATGCCAAATAACCCACGCGCGGGCGGTATTTCTCGTCGTATTGAAGGTGACGAGCGTACTCAGCTGAAAGCAGCTCTTAGCACTTTAGAGCTACCACAAGGTATGGGCCTGATTGTCCGCACTGCAGGAGTAGGTAAAAGCGCAGAAGAGTTGGAGTGGGATTTAAATGTTCTACTCAACCACTGGGGTGCAATTAAGCAAGCGTCTGATTCCAACCCAGCACCTTTCCTAATTCACCAAGAAAGTAACGTAATTGTTCGCGCAATTCGTGATTACTTACGTCGCGACATTGGTGAAATTCTTATCGATAGTAACACTATCTATGAACGCGCACTTGAGCACATCCGCTTGGTACGTCCAGATTTTGTTAACCGAGTTAAGAAGTACGATGGCGAAGTGCCTCTTTTCAGTCACTACCAAATTGAAAGCCAGATCGAGTCAGCCTTCCAACGTGAAGTTCGCTTACCATCAGGCGGCTCAATTGTTATTGACCCAACAGAAGCACTGACTTCTATCGATATCAACTCTGCTCGCGCAACGAAAGGTGGAGATATAGAAGAAACAGCACTAAACACCAACCTAGAAGCTGCCGACGAGATTGCTCGTCAATTGCGACTACGTGACCTAGGTGGTTTAGTTGTTATCGACTTTATCGATATGACGCCGGTACGCCACCAACGTGAAGTGGAAAACCGCTTACGTGATGCTGTGCGCCTAGATAGAGCACGTGTTCAGATCGGTCGAATCTCGCGTTTTGGTCTACTAGAAATGTCTCGCCAACGCCTGAGCCCATCTCTAGCAGAGGCAAGCCACCATATTTGTCCTCGTTGTACGGGCACTGGTGTTGTACGTGATAACGAATCATTGGCTCTATCTGTTCTTCGCTTAATTGAAGAAGAAGCACTAAAAGACAATACGTCTCAAGTACTGGCTGTAGTACCAGTGCCGATTGCCTCTTACCTATTGAACGAAAAACGTCGCTCTGTAAACCACATCGAGCGTATTCAAGAAGTTAAGATCACTGTTGTTCCTAACTCAGATATGGAAACTCCGCATTTCGAGGTTATCCGTGTTCGTGAAGGTGAAGAGTTTGACTTATTGTCTTACCTTCTTCCAAACAAACTGGAAGCAATGAAAGAAGCGGAAGGTCGTGAGCCTGTTGAAGTTGAAGCTAGGCCTCGCAAGCTAGAAGAACCTGCGCTCAAAGGTTTTGCTGCACCGGCTCAATCAGCTCCGACGCCAGCGCCAACTCCAGCGCCTAAAGCGGCGGAACCGGAAGCACCAAAAGCTGAAGAGAATCAGCCTGGTGTGATTAGTCGACTGTTCAAGGCAATAGGTAGCTTCCTATTCGGTTCACCAGAAGAACCGAAGAAAGAAGAACAACCTGAAGAAAAGCCTAAATCAAATCGCAACAATCGCCAACGCCGTAATCGTAATGATCAACGTCGCCGCAACAATCGTGGTAACCGCAATGACCGCGACAATCGTAATGAGCGCAACGAGCGTGGTAACAAGCGTAAAAACCCTCGCGATGAGCAAGTTGCAGAAAGTTCAGAGAACAAGCAAGAACGCAGACAGCAAAACCGTAAGCCTAAGCAAGATCGCCGTAATAAGCGTGATGATGCTAAAGCGAACCAGTTGGCAGAACAAGGCCAGCAGCTAGCAGCTGAAGCTCAAAACACTAAAGCTGAGTCTCAACCAGAAGAGAAAGTGGTTAAAGTGAAAGAGCGTCGCCAACGCCGTAAGCTGAACAAGCAAGTTCGAGTGAAAGATCAAAAGGCAAGCGAAGAAGCAAATGTAGCGAAAGCTGAACAAGTTGCACAAGAGGTTGCAGCTCAACCGTCAGCAGAGGCTGGTGAAAAGGAAGAGCCGAAGCAGCGTCGTAACCGTCGCTCTCCACGCCACCTTCGTGCAAGTGGTCAGCGTCGCCGTCGTGGTCGCGATCGTCGCCCTAACCCATTCCGTCTACGCAAAGGTGGGGTTGCTTCACCAGAAATGGCGATGGGTAAAGTGATCCCTCGCTATGATTTAGCGAAGCCGAATCAAAAACCAAAGCGTGAGGAGCAATCCACTGAGAAATCAGTAGAAACTGTAGCTTCTGTAGCAACTCTAGGCGGCTTTGCTTGTCCAGAAATGGCAATGGGTAAAGTGATTATTCGCCGTGACGTTGCCGTTGTTGAATCGGTAGAAGTGAAAAGCGAAGCGCCAGCAGTTGAACAAGTAACGACTACTGAACGAGCTCCTGTGGTTGAAGCACCACAAGAACCAGTAGCGGCAGCAAAAACACCTGTTGAAACTGCCCCAGAGAGCAAGCCGACGAACGTTGTAGCATCTGAGATTAGTTTGCCGAAAGCAATTAAATCTCAAGCGTCTGCTCCAATGGCAAAAGCACCTGGACCGCAGGAACTGAAAGAGATCGCTGTTGTTGCTGCACCTTTCCGCGCTGAGCGTTACCAGCCAAAAGGTGCTGGTAGTCAAGTGGCTCGCAGCCAAGCAGGCGCAGCAATGGCCAAACCTGTTGGTTATTAGAATTCCTGTTAGTTGTACATAACTAACAATGTAACGAAAGGGCTGCTATTTAGCGGCCCTTTTTATATCTCCAACAAAAATATTGCTCACAAATATTGTTCAAGCCCCGGTTCATTATTGAACTTAATCACACTTTTCGGTAGCATTCGCCGACTCGCTCTAAATGATGAGATTCTATACGCTGCTCTTTTACAATGCATTTTGCTCAGCTTGTTGAAATCATCATCTAGAATAAAACTAACATCCGCTAATACTGAGCAAACATGTTTGAATTCCCACAATTTTCTAAGCACTCTGTAAAAAATGACGTGCTGTCAGGTTTAACAGTAGCGCTCGCTCTGGTACCTGAAGCCGTTGCATTCGCGTTCGTCGCTGGCGTCGACCCGATGGTTGGCCTTTATGCAGCCTTTATCGTTGGCCTCATTACTTCCATTTTCGGCGGTCGTCCAGGTATGATCTCCGGCGCAACAGGCGCAATGGCTGTTGTTATGGTATCACTCGTCGCGACCCACGGGGTTCAGTATCTATTTGCAGCTATTATGTTGGCAGGTATCCTTCAGGTTGCAGCTGGCCTATTCAAGCTAGGTAAGTTCATTCGTATCGTTCCTCACCCCGTTATGATTGGTTTCGTTAACGGACTCGCGATTGTTATTTTCCTTGCACAGCTCGGTCAGTTTAAAGCGCCAGATTTAACGGGTGCCCTAACCTGGCTACCAACCGATCAAATGGCGCTGATGCTAGGCTTAGTTGGCCTAACTATGGCGATCATTCATTTCTTGCCTAAGTTCACGACTGCCGTACCTTCATCACTAGTAGCAATAGTGACCGTCACCGGATTAGTAGTTGGTTTGGACCTTGAAACTCGCACTGTTGTTGATTTCCTACGCACAATGTCTGGTGACGAAGCCGCTACTCTTGCTGGCTCTCTACCGACATTCTCAATCCCATCAGTACCATTTACGCTGGAAACTCTGCAAATCATCCTACCGTACGCGATTATTCTTGCTGCAATCGGTCTGATAGAATCACTGCTAACACTAACTGTACTTGACGAAATGACAAACACTCGTGGTCAATCTAACCGCGAATGTGTGGGGCAAGGTATGGCGAACATGACTTGTTCAGTGTTTGGTGCAATGGGTGGTTGTGCGATGATTGGCCAATCTATGATCAACGTAAACTCTGGTGGCCGTGGTCGCCTTTCAGGCATTGTTGCAGCGATCGCGCTACTGATGTTCATCTTGTTTGCGTCTTCACTGATTGAAATGATCCCACTAGCCGCACTTGTGGGTGTTATGTTTATGGTGGTCATCGGTACATTTGAATGGGCGACGTTCAAGCTGGCACGCCGCGTACCTAAACAAGATTTCTTTGTGATTGTGTTGGTGACGGTAGTCACTGTACTAACCGACCTTGCTATCGCAGTTTTCGTCGGTGTTATCGCGTCAGCATTGATGTTCGCGTGGCAACATGCCAAGCACATCTACGCAGACACTAACATCAATGAGGAAGGCTCAAAGGAATACAAAATTCACGGCCCAGTCTTTTTTGGCTCGGTTGCCAACTTCCTAGAGATCTTCGACGCACATGAAGATCCAAGCGATGTTATCGTCGACTTTGCGGACTCTCGTGTTACCGACCATTCAGCAATCGAAGCTATTGAAACTCTCGCAGAGCGCTATTCGGCTCAAGGGAAAACCCTTCACCTTCGACATCTAAGTCCAGACTGCCGTAAGTTGCTTGATAAAGCAGGTAGCCTAGTCGAAATCAACGTGAAAGAAGACCCAAGCTACAAAGTCGCAACTGACGTATTAGCTTAACAGCAAACCATATTAAAAGGGCTTGAATCCAATTCGATTCAAGCCCTTTTTTTATTCCTTCCCACTAACAGCTCAACCCCACTTCGGTAGCTGGGTTCACACCTTGAATTGATTGACTAAACGCTTCAACGCATCCGCTTTGTGCTCGAGTGTTTTCGCTGAATTAGCCGCTAAGTTGGCTTGTTCATTTGCAAGCATCGATACTTCAGAAACGCTTTCGACATTTTTCGATACTTCGCCACTGGCTACCGACTGCTCTTCCGCTGCGGCCGCAATACTGTCGATCATATTCGCGACATTTTGTGCGCCGTCTACAATCTCATCTAGGCTCACTCCAGCCTTTTTCACTAACGCTAAACCTTCTGAAACTTGCTCCGCTCCTACCTTCATACGCTCCACTGCTTGCGTCGTTTCATTTTGAATAGCTACGATAGACTGCCCTATCTCCTCTGTGGCAGTAGTTGTTCTATCTGCTAGTGCTCTTACCTCATCAGCCACTACTGCAAACCCTCGCCCAGCCTCACCGGCTCGCGCGGCTTCAATAGCGGCGTTCAATGCAAGCAGGTTAGTTTGCTCGGCGATTTCTTTGATCACATTAATAATCTCACCAATTTCTGCCCCACGTTTACCCAGCTCCGAAACACTATTGGACGACGCCGTTACCGCTTCATTAATCGAATTCATCCCTTCAATAGTGTTTTGTACAACTTTCCCTCCAGAGTTTGCCGTGACACCAGCTTCTTGCGCGTTCGCAGTCGCTTCTGACGATTTAGCAGCAACTTCCTGAATACTATGGCTCATCTGTTCTATCGATGAAGATATTTGGGCAATCTTCTCAGATTGCACACCAAGCTCTTGAGACATATGAGTGTTTGCCTGACTGATGGCCATCGAACCATCGACAACTTCATCGGTTGTCTGAAGTACCTCCAGAATTGCTCTATTGGTTTTTTCAACTGCTTGGTTATAACTCGCGGCCATCGCACCAAGCTCATCCTTGGAATCAATATCCAATGTATTAGTTAAGTCGCCCTTAGCTAAGCTTTCCAAACCGATGGCTACCTGTTTAACAGGTTCAGTGATTGCTCTTAGTACTACCCAAGATATGCCTACTCCAAGTGCAATGGCGAGCAACGTTCCCAACATGATGGTCGTTTCAGCCGTTTTCGCAGCACCAACCGCCGCAGCCTGCCTTTCGACCATCAGCTCATCTTCCATTGCAACAAACTCAGAAATTTGACCTCGGAACTTGTCAAAGTAAACTTTACCGCGAGCTTCACCTACAAGCTTCGCCATATCGTTCATCGTTTTAGCATCACCGATTTCGCGGCGGAGCGTGATCATAGGATCCACTACATCCGCTTGCCAAGATGAGATGGTGGTATTCATTTCTTCTAGTAGCGCGACTTGTTGTGGGTTATCACCCACCGTTTGTTTCAGCTCAGACACCAATTGTTTGAATCGGCTGCTACCCTGACGATAAGGCTCTAAAAACTCTTCCCGACCAGCCAGTAGATACCCTCTCATACCAGTTTCCATGTCGACTGCAGCAGCTAACACATCCTGTGCCGATGCCATGACCTTGTAGGTGTGGTTAACCCAATCCGTGGCGCTGCTGAGCTCAGAGAATGAGTTCATAAGTGCTTCGCTATCCGGCTTATCTAAATACCCCTGCTCATTGAGAGTGACCAACGTCAGCACGCTGTCGTCAAACTTACTACGATTGACCGCCTGCCTCTCTGCGAGTAATTTTTCTTCTCGCTCCGTAAACAAAGTAATTTGGCTTCGGAACTTATCGAAAAACACTTTACCACGAGCCTCTGCAATTAAGTCTGATACATCATCCATCGTCTTAGCATGGCCAATCTCTCTCCGTAATTGGATAACGGGCTCCGTAACGTTAGTTAACCAGTCATTTATCGTTTGCTCTATTTCACCAAGCCTTTTAACCTGCGTCGGATTGTCACTGACGGTTGTTTTTAGCTCAGAGACTAATACCGAGAATCTTTGTTGCCCTTGAATATATGGCTCTAGGAAATCCTCTTTACCCGCGAGTAAAAAGCCACGCATACCGGTTTCCATATCCACTGCAGCCGCTTCGATTTGTTTAGCCTGTTGAATCACTTTGTGGGTATGGTCGACCATAGCATTGGTCTGCACTTGCGAGCGCGAACTTGTGATGGCTATGAACGCCAGAAACACTAGCAATAGCATCGGCGTCCCTGTCCCTAACGCTAGTTTGAATCTCAATGGGATGTTTTTAAATTTCATCGCGATATCCTTGCCAACCATTGTTATTTTTATGCAATGCAGTTCATCTATAGGTATAGACGTAATTAATTTATTTATCGACTCCCGTACATTATGGTTTGCTGGTTATTAAGTGATGTAAATTGAGCACTGCAACCTGTCATGCCTACAAAAAAGGGGCGTATACACGCCCCTTTTTATTGCTTTATAGATTCTAGTTAAGAACTTGATACCCTCGATTAGTCATACAGTTTCTAAGCACTGTTTGCTTTTCCTGTTCATAATTTTCAGTGTTTTTTCTGCGGTCTCTGCTGCCACCTACCACACCCGCGGCTAAGCCAACTGCTGCGCCCTGTTTTGCACCTTCAGAGCCCGAACCACCTGCAATTGCTTTACCAGCAGAACCAATCGCAGCACCTTTCACCGCACCGCCTACTGCACCTCGAGAACGGCTATCTTTTTCAACCTGATTCGCTAACTCCTCACATTGATGCATGTCGTAAATATAGTCTTTTTCATCGACACCTTGCTTATCAATGATGAGCTTCGCATGTGCTGGAGTAGCCAAAAGAAGTGTCAGTGCAATTGCAGTGTATTTTTTCATATCGCAGAACCAAACTAAGTAAGAGAAAGAATAAGTTCTGACTAAACTATCAATGATATCGGGGTTTTGTGGAATATCCCTTATTCCAAATAAAAAAAGCCCCAACCTTTCGGCTGGGGCTTGTCATATTTCCCGATGTAGATTGTTCGTGCTAGCGAAAATCTATCTCAAACTAAACCTTACTATTACGCTTCAGCTTTCTCTTTTTTTGCCTTTTTAGGCGCTTCAGCTGGCTTTTGGTCTGCTTTCTTCTTGATTACAGTCGTGCCTTCGAAAGTTTCACCTTCAACGAATGCTTTACCGTAGTAAGAAGCTAGTAGTACTTCTTTCAGCTCAGTGATTAGAGGGTAACGAGGGTTCGCACCAGTACATTGGTCATCAAACGCTTCTACCGCTAGCTCATCTAGTTTCGCTACAAAGTCAGCTTCAGAAACACCTGCTTCTTTGATTGACTTAGGAATGTCTAGGTCGCCTTTCAGCTCGTCCAACCATGCTAGTAGACGCTCAATCTTCTGAGCAGTACGGTCACCTTCTTGGCTTAGGCCTAGGTGGTCAGCAACCTCAGCGTAACGACGACGTGCTTGTGGACGGTCGTATTGAGAGAATGCAGTCTGCTTAGTTGGGTTATCGTTCGCGTTGTAACGTACAACGTTAGAGATTAGTAGTGCGTTCGCCAAACCGTGTGGTAAGTGGAACTCAGCACCAATCTTGTGCGCCATAGAGTGACAAACACCTAGGAATGCGTTCGCAAACGCGATACCAGCGATAGTTGCCGCGTTGTGTACTTTCTCACGAGCGATTGGGTCATTTGCACCGTTCGCGTAGCTTGAAGGTAGGTACTCTTTAAGCATCTTAAGTGCTTGTAGAGCTTGACCGTCAGAGTACTCGTTAGCAAGAACAGATACGTAAGCTTCTAGAGCGTGAGTTACTGCATCGTAACCACCGAATGCTGTTAGAGACTTAGGCATGTTCATTACTAGGTTAGCATCAACGATAGCCATGTTTGGCGTGATTTCGTAGTCAGCTAGTGGGTATTTAGCACCAGTCTTGTCGTCAGTAACAACCGCGAATGGAGTAACTTCTGAACCAGTACCTGAAGTGGTAGTGATACATACAAGCTCAGCTTTCTTACCCATTTTAGGGAACTTGTAGATACGTTTACGGATGTCCATAAAGCGCATTGCTAGTTCTTCGAAGTGAGTGTCTGGGTGCTCGTACATTACCCACATAATCTTCGCAGCATCCATTGGTGAACCACCACCTAGAGCTAGGATTACGTCAGGTTGGAAGCTCTTCATTGCTTCTGCACCTTTCTCAACAACAGACAGTGTTGGATCCGCTTCTACGTCGAAGAATGTTTGAACTTCGATGCCTTGCTCTTTAAGCAGCTTAACTACTTCGTCAGCGTAACCGTTGTTGAATAGGAAACGGTCAGTTACTAGGAATGCGCGTTTCTTACCTTCTAGGTCGCTCATTGCGATTGGAAGGCTACCACGACGGAAGTAGATAGACTTAGGTAGTTTGTGCCACAACATGTTTTCAGCTCGCTTAGCTACAGTTTTCTTGTTGATAAGGTGCTTAGGACCAACGTTTTCAGAGATAGAGTTACCACCCCACGAACCACAACCTAGAGTTAGAGAAGGAGCTACGTTGAAGTTGTAAAGGTCACCGATACCACCGTGAGTAGTTGGGATGTTTACAAGAATACGTGCAGTCTTCATCTTGTCACCGAAGTAACGGATACGGTCTGCGTTTACGTCTTGGTTAGTGTAAAGACCAGATGTGTGGCCGATACCACCGATTTCAACCATAGTTACTGCTTGAGCAACTGCGTCTTCGAAGTCGTCTGCGCGGAATAGGCCTAGTGTTGGAGACAATTTCTCGTGAGCAAATTCGTCGTCGTAAGACACTTTACCAATGCCTTCACCAACAAGAACTTTAGTATCAGCTGGAACTTTAACGCCTGCCATTTCAGCGATTGCTGGTGCTGGCTGACCTACGATTTTCGCGTTTAGGTTGCCGTCGATTAGCAGTACTTTGCGTACTTTCTCTGCTTCAGCTTTGCTCAATACGTAAGCTTTGTGAGAAGCGAAACGCTCTTTCACTTCATCGTACACAGAATCAACAACGATTGCTGCTTGCTCAGAAGCACATACAACACCGTTATCGAAAGTCTTAGACATTAGGATAGAAGCAACTGCACGTTTGATGTCAGCCGTTTCATCGATAACAACAGGAACGTTACCTGCACCTACACCGATTGCTGGCTTACCAGAAGAGTATGCTGCTTTAACCATACCTGGACCACCAGTTGCAAGGATAAGAGCAATGCCATCGTGCTTCATAAGAGCGTTAGAAAGTTCTACAGATGGTTGGTCAATCCAACCGATGATATCTTTTGGTGCACCCGCTGCTACTGCTGCGTCTAGAACCAGTTTCGCTGCATCGTTAGTAGAGTTTTTCGCACGTGGGTGTGGCGAGAAGATGATGCCGTTACGAGTTTTAAGAGAAATTAGAGATTTGAAGATTGCTGTAGATGTTGGGTTAGTCGTTGGTACGATACCACAGATGATACCTACAGGTTCTGCGATAGTCATAGTGCCTAGGTTATCGTCTTCTTCTAGAACACCACACGTTTTTTCGTCTTTGTACTTGTTGTAGATAAATTCTGAAGCGAAGTGGTTTTTGATTACCTTATCTTCAACAATACCCATGCCAGACTCTGCTACCGCTTGTTGAGCTAGCGGGATACGAGCTTGGTTAGCTGCTAGAGAAGCTGCGCGGAAGATTGCGTCGACTTTCTCTTGAGAAAAAGTAGCAAACTCAGCTTGAGCTGCTTGAACGCGTGCGACTAGTGCATCTAGTTCAGCCAAATTAGTTACAGGCATAGTGGATCTCCTAAAAATAATAAAATATTAAAAACTTTTTATTAAGGTCACTGTTGCTCTAGTGCGTTGAAAACAGATGTCTTAGTAAATTGCTTTCAGGGCTGAGTATATTATTTCATTCTGTGAAAAAAATTGACCCAGATCAGTTCTCAAATATTATTTACCCCATAAGTGGTAAGTTAATCACAAAATACACCACAAACCACTGATAAATAACAATTTAAGTCACAATTACACTTCGAACAAAAAAGACGCAGTCAGACTATTAAATTTTAGAATTAGCAATAATCTGTAAAAAAGTTTCATTTTTAGACTACAAAATTACATGTAGTCCGCAATCCTTGTGCTACTGAGAGTATATCCAAACTGACATTTTGCTCTAGACCCCTTCATTGTTTTTATGGGAAATGTGCGAATGTTAACAGTTATACAATCCTTAGAATCTGTTCTACTCATAATACGTAACAATTGGTATCTGGATCGATCCTAAGAGAGTGAATGATTAGTTTTTCTCAGTAATGAAATACTCAACAAGTTAGTTTTTTTCATTCGAGTTATTGATTCCTTTCGCTTACATTAGCGATGTTTCACTCTCAGCGGTTCTTTCTCAACCACTTGAAGTTTGAAACAATCAGGCTACTTTTTATTAATTTCACTTGTGTGATGTTTTTGAGATCAACGCTATGCAAACCTTCGAGTTAGCTATCTTTCTACAGTTCTTTCTTGGCTTAGTCGCTGCGGTAAACCCAGTTGGCATCATGCCGGTATTCGTATCACTCACTGGACATATGACCGTAGAAGAGAAACGAAAGACAGCCACTACAGCGAATGTCGCTGTGGCCATCATTTTGATTATTTCTCTACTTGCGGGGCAAATGTTGCTCGATATGTTCAGCATTTCCTTAGACTCATTTCGAGTCGCAGGTGGTTTATTGCTACTTAGCATCGCTTTCTCAATGATGAGCGGTAAACTCGGTGAAGATAAACAGAACAAGCAAGAGAAATCCGAATACGTTAGCCGAGAGCAAATCGGTGTGGTGCCACTAGCCATGCCCCTGATGGCCGGCCCTGGCGCGATAAGTTCAACAATAGTCTATGGCGCGCGTTACCCAAGCATGATGGATACCGTAGGAATTATTGTGACCGTTAGCCTATTTTGTTTATGCTCTTGGCTGCTATTTCGCTCGGCACCACTCATCGTTCGTTTCTTAGGACAAACAGGCATCAACGTAATTACTCGTATCATGGGTCTAATTTTGGGTGCTCTGGGGATTGAGTTCATCGCTAACGGCCTGCGCAACCTCTTTCCAGGATTGGCGTAATCAATCATTCTGGTATGATAGGGCGACTTAGAAAATAGGTCGCTTTATCATGCCAAGAAACTCCCTTAAGCATCACTTATACGTCATTATTTTTGGAACGCACACTCGTGCGGGCCGGATCTTTGACATCGCTTTGATCATCGCGATCATCAGCTCTTTGGTGGTGCTAGTACTTGAGTCAATTCCATCCATTGGCCCGAAATGGGCATCGGTACTGCGCTACTTCGAATACTCTTTTACGTTCCTCTTCACACTCGAATACATATTGAGGCTTTATTGCTCGCCGAAACCGAAGGCTTACGCCAAAAGCTTTTATGGCGTCGTGGATCTGTTGGCCATCTTGCCAACTTATTTGGCCTTCTTCTTCCCGTCCGCTTCGTTTATGGGTGTGATCCGCCTGCTGCGTGTAATGCGTATCTTCCGAATCCTAAAGTTGGTGCGTTACCTACAAGATTCTAATATTTTACTGCGCTCATTACTGATGGCGCGACGTAAGATATTCATCTTCTTCAGCACGGTTGCGATTTTAGTCACCATTTTTGGCGCCCTTATTTATGTGATTGAAGGACCTGAGCACGGCTTTACTAGCATCCCTCAAAGTATCTATTGGGCGATTGTGACAATTACGACGGTAGGCTACGGAGATTTGGTACCCAAGACCCCATTTGGTCAGGCAATCGCTTCCATGACCATGCTTCTTGGCTACTCCATTCTTGCAGTTCCCACCGGTATCATAACCGCAGAGCTCAACCAAGAGATGAACTCTCATCGACAGCTAGTAAAATGCCCAAATTGTTCGAAATCAGGGCACGAAGCCGATGCCACTTTTTGTAAGCATTGCGGTAGTGAACTGGCCGATCCCGATCAAAGAGTCGTCCCAGTTGATGAAACACAAAACGCTCCTTAAAGGAGCGCTTTATAATCAATTAATGAAGGCTAACAACCGTCAGTATATGCTTGAGTTTCGAATGACGCACCTTGTTCCATCGAAGCAGTGTACTTAACATAGCAACCACTATCCTCAATCGCACTGTTAAAGTCGGAGCCCGTATAATTCGCAATAAACTTCGATTGCGTCACCAGCCAATAGTCTGGATCGGATACGCTTCCACCACTATTGTATGCCGCCCAAGTCCACTCTGCGTCTAGGTCATGGTAACCACTTTCAGCATTGAGAAAGTTTTCCATCCCACCCCTTTCTACCGTTGGGTAACCAAAGGCGACGTTGCCGCTTTTACCCCCCACTTCAATGTGATAACTCGGATTATTTTCTTCGTTGTCTATCGCGGCACGTGAGTACGCAAATTGAGCGGCAGCATCAACTGACCCTTTCATGCCCTCTATGACTGCGGCTTTTGCATCATGGTTGAAGTTAAGAAACCTCGGTGCCGCGACCACAGACAAAACACCCAAAATCACAATCACAACGACCAATTCAATAAGAGTAAAGCCCAACTCACCTTTCATCATACCTACCTCGCCGAATAACAGAGCGACAGGTTAAATGAATACGGTTCAACAAATTGGCGGGATATAAAAAAAGCGCCTTATTTGGCGCTTTTTCAGAGTTTTCTTACTAGCAGTTACTGCTTTTCTGCCAAAATGATGCGTAGCGTACGACGAAGTGGTTCAGCAGCACCCCATAGCAGTTGGTCACCAACAGTAAAGGCATTGAGGAAGTCATCACCCATAGACATCTTACGTAGTCGCCCTACTGGTACAGACATAGTACCCGTGACTTTCGCTGGAGTAAGCTCTTGAGCAGTAATATCACGATCGTTCGGAATCACTTTCACCCAATCGTTGTGCGTTGCTATGATCTCTTCGATCTCATCCATTGGTACATTTTGCTTCAGCTTAATGGTGAGAGCTTGAGCATGACAGCGCATTGCACCAATTCGAACACATGTACCATCGATCGGAATAGGCTGACCATCTAGGCCAAGAATTTTGTTTGCTTCGACACCGGCTTTCCATTCTTCTTTGCTTTGCCCATTTTCACGCTTCACATCGATCCAAGGAATCAATGAACCAGCTAGAGGTGCACCAAATTGATCGGTTGGGAAAGAAGATGAACGAATCGTGTCGGCAACTTTTTTATCGATATCTAGGATAGAACTTGCAGGATTAGCTAGCTCAGAGCTTACACAGTCATTCACAACGCCCATCTGAGAGATAAGCTCACGCATGTTTTTCGCACCTGCACCCGATGCGGCTTGGTACGTCATTGCGCTCATCCACTCAACCATACCTTTTTCGTATAGGCCGCCAAGTGCCATCAGCATCAAGCTCACTGTACAGTTACCACCAACGAAAGTGTTGGTTCCGGAATGAATGCCTTGTTGGATTTGCGCTAAGTTAACAGGGTCAAGCGTAATAATGGAGTCTTTATCCATACGAAGTGTTGACGCTGCATCAATCCAGTAACCTTTCCAGCCTGCTTGGCGCAGTGCTGGGTACACTTTTTCAGTGTATCCACCGCCCTGACATGTAATCACAGCATCCAACTGCTTTAAGCTTTCGATGTCAAATGCATCTTGAAGCATACCTGCATCTTTACCAAGGTTAGGTGCAGGTATACCTACTTGAGAGGTGCTGTAAAATACTGGTTCGATAAGATCAAAGTCTTTCTCTTCAACCATACGTTGCATCAATACGGAACCAACCATACCGCGCCAACCAACTAAACCTACTCTCATCACATTACTCTCCGTGTATTCTTTAAAAAACGACTTCCTCCATACTTCAATTTTCTACACAAAATCTCAAGCAAAAAATGCCCTAACTCGTAACTTTTTCTTTCTAATTTCGAGTTATTGCCTGTCCATTTTGCTTGAAAGGCGAATAAGTCGATATTTTCATGGATGAATCCGCTTTTTACTCACCACTAAGCTCTTCACAATCACTTGTGACACATAAAATTTACATTACAAAACATTTCAAACCATGAATATTAACCAATAATAAAACAATAAACTAAATACAAACGTTTACGCAGACTACAATCACAATAGAGCGAGGATTTATCGATATATTACTCCAAGCACTGTAAAGTACACCTCACATCCTGATGAGCGCGGTAGTGTTCACAATATTTCAATCGGATCTGAGGCTCTTATGAAGCACATTACTCCTCGTTTACCTAACTTGCTGCAAGTGATTATTTCGCTTGGCTTGTTTCTATTATTGGCGTTTTCATTCACTGCCAAGCTCGATCTTCCCATTCAGCTCGCATTATATATTGGCTGGTTTATCATCATGTTACTTGGCGTTCGCCTTGGGCACAGCTACAAACAATTAGAACAAGCCGCCTTGAACGGTATTTCTAACGGGCTAGGTGCGGTACTGATTCTGCTGGCGGTTGGTGCCTTGGTTGGTACGTGGATTTCTGGCGGTATTGTTCCAACTATCATCTATTACGGTCTACAGGCAATCCACCCGTCAATTTTCCTCCTCGCGACTATGATCATTTGTTCTTTGACAGCACTTGCGACAGGTACTTCTTGGGGAGCAGCAGGCACAGCAGGTATTGCGATGATGGGGATTGGTCAAGGCCTTGGTGTGCCTGCACCGATAACGGCAGGTGCGGTACTGTCAGGATGTTACTTTGGCGATAAGCTATCTCCTTTGTCTGATTCGGTTATTCTCGCTTCATCTATGTCGAACGTTGAAGTGGTAGAACACATCAAGGGCATGCTGCCTATAGCATTGATCAGCTACATCATCACTGGGATTCTATTCACCGCATTTGGTTTCCACTACGCTGGCAACGTCGATATGTCTCAGGTTCAGTCGGTGATAAATGCGATGGATGAACAATTTTACATTACCCCTTATTCATTTGTTCCGGTCTTAATAGTGCTTGGCTTGCTTGCGATGCGTATGCCTTCTTTCCCTGTCATCAGTTTTGGCTCTCTACTGGGGATCATTTGGGCAGTGATGATTCAAGATGTCGATTTCTTGCGTGCTTTCAACACGGCATGGGCACCTTACTCGATCGAATCAGGGGTAGAGTTTATTGATTCTATTCTCAACCGTGGCGGTATGTCTTCGATGCTGGGGTCCGTCGCAGTTATTGTTTTCGGTTTAGGCTTCGGGGGACTACTAGACAAAGTTGGGGTGCTTGAAACTATCGCCAAGTTGTTCGAGCGTAGGGTCAACAGCGCCGGTTCACTAGCTACCAGCACAATTGGTACAGCCTTCATGGGAAATGTGTTTGGTTCGGCTATGTACGTATCACTCATTCTGACGCCAAAAATCTGTGCTAAGAACTACGATCGTTTAGGCTACCAACGCAAGAACTTATCTCGAAATGCTGAGTTTGGAGGCACACTCACGTCAGGAATGGTGCCTTGGAGTGATAACGGTATCTATATGGCAAGCATTTTGGGTGTCGCTACACTCTCGTACGCGCCATTCATGTGGTTAAGCTTTATTTGTATCATCGTCACGATCCTCTCTTCTTACATGGGCTGGTTTGTCGATAAGTGCGAACCAACCGCAGAGGCAACTGCTGAAGAAGAAGTCCAGTTAGAGAAGCAGAGCGCTTAATTGACAATAGCGTTATGGATACAAAAAGAGCGCCTATTCGGCGCTCTTTTTCATGTTTAAGGTTTACTTCGCTTTCACTGCAGCCCGCTTACCTAGCATGTAGCCTAAGCCAAGTGGAGCAAAGAAAATCGCAATGATAAACAAGACAAAGTAGATGATAGTACTCTTAATCAAGCTGACTAACTTATCCATCGCTAACGTCAACACATCTTGCGAGACTTTATCGATATCTTGAGTGAACTTCTCACGCTCTGTTGCGACAATTACCGCAATCGCTTTCCGTTCTCGTTCAATCATATCCACCAGTTCAGCTCGCTCACGAGCAACCATAGCTTCTAACGCTGCACGCTCGCCACTAAGTTGAACCAACTTAGCATCCGTTTTTGCGTCGATATCATTAACCAAAGGTTGAAGTTCTATCGCCATTTGCTCGGCTAAATTACGCATATATTCGGGATTGTTCGCCACAAAATCCTGGAAAGACTCTGACGTTTTACGGAAACTCTCCATCGTTGCGGTAAACTCTTCACCACTGACACTGCTATTCATCGCGATCAGCTGGGCTTTCCAGTTCATGATCTTTGGTGTTTGCTCGGTTACAAGGCTCAATCTGTCAGACACATCGCCCATGGCTTCAGGCATAGTCCCTAAAGTCGTCACCGCTTCATCTTCCGCAATACCGCTGTGAGCTAGCCATGGTCGGTAAGCAGGCGTGCGGAAAAAAGTAAGATCGGTAAATGGTTGCTCAGAGGAAAACTGCTCTACAAACTCTTTACTTGAACGATACACATCCCCTTTGAGCAGCGACTTCGCCAATGCATCAATCTCTGTTAGCAAACGAGCAGAAGTGGCTTGGGCTGAATCTCCTAAAAAGAGCGTTGAGCCCGCTTCAGATTGGAAAAACTGGTCCATCTGGTAAGTAAATACCCAGCTGTCGATCAACGCGGCTGTTGGAGAGGCTTGATATGCGGCACTTTGCAGTCCCTCTTCTGCGTTAATCTTCCAAAGCAGAACATAGGATTGGTGCACGGTATCTTGGCTATCGTACGTAGCGGAAATTTCATCGGCAGACTGTTCGACCTGAGTAAAAAATAGCTGAGCATACTCTCGCGTCAAAATACGCATATTCAACTCTTGTTTGGTCAAAGGCGTTGTTTGGCTGTCGAGCTTCACCTCAAGCAAAGAACAACCACTCACACTCACAATAACCATTAACGTGAGTACCTTATAGAAATGACGGAGAAACATTTTTACCTCTAGCCTAGCTCATTGATTTTAAACATACCGAAATGACCGTAAGAATCAGAACTCAGAGTCAAAACACGGGTTCAAGTTAATCTAAGTAGAAATTGCGTCAGTAGCCCTTGGTGAGTGGGCTAGTTTTTAAAGCCTGTTTAGGGCTTTAGGAAATAAAACGTTTTCGAAGTTTATTCAACAGCAATTGTTTCTTAAATCAGTATCTTGATGTCATTTAGGTATCAATTATCTAGTATCCGATTTTAAAGTCAGAGGAATATCATGTATTACGGTAAATCAACTATGTCTTACTTTTAAGATACACTTGAGCGCTCTCAACCGCCGACGCCAAGTTTTCCTTAAGTTGCTGCAGTTTCTCTGGCGCCACGTCAACATCATTCTTGATGTCTGCTTCTATCTGAGTCGCAATGTCGCGTAAAGTCATAGCACCTAAGTTACCCGCAACGCCTTTCAGGCTGTGCGCTTTGCGCATTGCCAACGTTTTATCTGAGTCTAGTAAGTCTGGTAGCTGATTGGCGTCATCTTGATGATCCTGAATGAATACCTCTAAAAGCAACTTCACTGACTCAGTATCTCCGTTCAGCGAATTCAACATGTGGTCGATATCAACGGTCGCCAAATTGGCTTCTACGGGCTTCGGCTCAGGTTTTGGTTCAGGCTGTAACACTTCAACTGGCTTCACTACTTCAGGAGCTGGCTGCTCTACAGTAACTTTCACGGGCTCTTTTACTTCGCTGACGGTTGCAAGCTCGGCCTGCATTACGATTTGCTCTGCCTCTGAGTCTTCAGTGCGAACAGCGATGAATGCAACCAACAACAACGTAAAACCACTTAATGTCACTAGGAAAAGTCCACTGCGAGAAATGGAGTGGTGGTACGCCTCTTCCATCTGATAAACCTGATAGTTCAGCGAGTGACTGAGTAACTTTTCAACTAAATAGCTACCTTTCGCATAACCACCCAGTACAGAAGACGTTTGAGCAAGCAATTGCTGTAGTCTTTCCCTATCTTCATTGGGTAACTGTTGGGAAGTAATGAAAAGTTGGTCGAGCGAGCGGTACACCTTAGGGCTGTTCGCAGAGTCACTGAACATAGCTTCGAACACTCTTGCGCTTAGTTGGTAATAGAGCGCACTCACTTCAGGCTGATCAGTGTAGTTCTCACGCACTTGTTGCAAACTGTTCACTAAGTTGACCACTTCAACTTCAGTATCAACAAACTGCCTTACCAAATCTAAGAATCGGTCCGTCGTGAAGAGCAGTTGGTTAATATCAGGTTGGAACCAACTTCCTTTGTCGTTAGCTTCCAGCTGCAAGCGCAGCGAGTAGATGAGTTGAATTTTCAATGAAATGTCGTCGGCATGCTGAATACGAAACGGAGAATCAAAATACAGCTCACTTCTAAGCTCCTCGACACCATTACCTAATTCTTCAATGGTTTCCAGCGTTGCCATTGTGGTGCGAACCATCATGATGGTTCCTATTACCACAGCCAACCACAGGCCGAAAATCACTGCCAGGAGCTTGTATTTGTTCTTAACCGATTCCTTCGACATATCGCTAACCTTTTGAAAAGTCCTTTTTTCCTTCTCTCTACATGTTATGACCCATTGAGCACAAATACAAAAAGAGAGAGCCATGGCTCTCTCAAATTTGATTAATTTCTTGTAAGTTGGTCACGCAAATTAGGCGGTGTCCCTTTAATCGTTAGCGTATCCGTTTCTGGATCGTAAAAAATACGCTCACCCAATAGCAAACTATCGAAACTCACGTTCAAACCACCACCAGCACCAACGTACTTAGTTAGCTTACGCATGGTTGAGCGATCTGCTGGGAAGCTTTCTTCCAACTCATAGCCTTGCTCCTTGGTGTAATCTAAGAAGCTTGTGCCGTCCGAGCTTGCTGGCAATTCGCCCGACAGCTCCTGAACTTGAACTTCCTCACCAGCTTTAATCTGCTCATTGCAGTAGTCATAAACTTGTTTTTTGTAGTTGGTAGCTTCATCTTTTTCGAGCTTTGAATCGCTACAAAAATCTTGCACGGCCTGCATTAACACTTGGTTTTGCTGCTTAGTGTCAAGCCCGACTTCAGCTTGTAAGAAATCCAAGAAGAAATCGGCAACTTTTCGGCCCACACGCCCTTTGATGTACGCCAAGTAACGATTAGATTCTTTGTCTGTCTCGTAACTAGACAAATCAATACGAGCTGCGATGTCCATCTTATTGATATCCAAATAGTCAGTCGCGCTAATATCCAACCCTTCGGTGACTTTAAGGCTTTGATTTGATGGCAGCAAAGCAATGAACAGATAATCCGTTGCTAACGCTTGGTATTCTGCAATCACCAAAATGCCTTCATCGGCAAATGGGTACTTCGCCAACTCTTCTTTGAGGCGGTTTGCACTGTCTTGTGAGAAGTCGTTGAAAGATCGTTCATTTTTACGAAATTCTTGCAACCAGATCTGAAAATCGCTGTCAGACTTAAAAGCTCCAAAGCCTTTTCCAGCTTTGGAATTAAAAACACGATGCAGCTCTGCCACAAGATTTTCGCTCGATGCATCATTAGCTAATGATTCAGCACGGAAATTTACTACCAGCTCGTCCTGATCGTTTTTAGACAGCTGATGTAAAATGACATTGGAAAGATGAAGACTCATAATGAATTTATCGTCGTTCTAGGTTTCAGTTGTAAGGCATAGTAGGTTATCATAAGCCGCTTTTACTATCATCTATAGAGTATTTATGCCGATTACATCTAAATACAGTGACGACCAAGTTGAAAACATCCTTGCAGAAGTAGCTGCCATTTTAGAAAAACACGGAGCAACGCCTGAGCTATCACTGATGATTGCGGGAAATATCGCAACCAATGTCTTAAATCAAAATGTTGCTGCTTCACAACGCAAAGCAATTGCTGAAAAATTTGCTCAAGCGTTAATTTCTTCTATTGAAGACAATACAACACACTAATAAAAACGGATTACAAAAAGATAAATGGTAGATAGCGGAAATACATACGGCGATCGCGTATCACGCTTAGTGGGTTGGGGGCATTGGTTTGCTTTCTTCAACATTATTGCTGCACTGTTAATCGGAACGCGATACATCGTCCAGTCTCCTTGGCCGGAGACACTGCTGGGTCAATTTTACCTAGCGGTTTCTTGGATTGGCCACTTTGGCTTCCTTGTATTCGCCCTCTATCTACTTATCTTATTCCCACTGACGTTTTTAATACCGTCGCGTAAGTTATTTCGTTTGGTATCGGTCTGCTTCGCGACCGTTGGTCTAACCCTACTTCTGGTTGATACCCAAGCTTACCAGTCGATTAACCTGCACTTAAACCCTGTAGTGTGGGAGCTTCTATTTAGCACCGAAGACAGCGCACTCAGCGCCGACTTACAGCACCTTTTCATTGTTCTGCCTTTGATCTTTTTGCTTCAACTGGGGTTGTCTGAATGGGTATGGCGCAAGCAACGTAAACTTTCTCACAAACACGTCGGTCGCCCAATTGCTGCGGTATTTTTTGTCAGCTTTATTACCAGCCACTTAATTTACGTTTGGTCGGACGCGTATTTCTACAACCCGGTAACGAACCAGAAAGCGAATTTCCCGCTGTCTTACCCTATGACAGCAAAATCTTTTATGGAAAAGCATGGCTTACTGGATCGCGAAGAATACTTGAAGCGCCTGAAAGAAAACGAAGGCAACAACGATTTAGTTCGTTACCCGTTAGAAGAAATTACATTCGATCGCCGTGCTGGCAATTTGAATATCTTGATGGTTAGTGTAAACAATCTGCGCGGTGACGCCCTCAATGCTGAGGCAATGCCATCAACCAACGCTTATGCCGAACAGAACCTGAACTTCACCAATCATTACAGCTCAAGCAACGATGCCTTTGGTACATTTGGCCTGTTCTACGGGCTTCCAAGTAGTTATGCAGGTAGCATTAAATCTCAAGGCACATTGCCGTTGTTAATGACGACTCTAGCTGACAAAGGCTATGAATTCGGGCTCTTCAGTGGCGATAACTTCTCGGATGATCTTTACGCAGAAACCATTTTCCGTGGCCTGCAGTTCACTGGTATTGCATTCGATAGCAAAGAGTCGGCCGATGGTCAGGCAATTGATGCTTGGAGTGCATGGGTCAATGATGGCGCAAAGAAACCTTGGTTTAGCTACATTGAGCTCACCACGGTAGATAACTTCAGCGACTACAGCAGTGCTCAAGGCTCTGCCAACGATATTTTGCGCGCTAGCTACGCAGAATCGGTCAAACAAGTTGATGCTGAACTTGCTAAGCTCTATCAGCAACTAGAAGCGCTTGAACTCGACAATAACACCGTAGTAATCATTACTTCTAATCACGGCACCGAGTTCAATGAAACCAATACTAATAGCTGGGGTTCAAACTCCAACTATAGTCGTTACCAGCTTCAAGTTCCTATGGTTATTCATTGGCCAGGTAAGTTGGCTGCGACTTACACCCACAGGTCGAGTCACCTAGATTTATCTGTCACTCTACTTCAAGATCTATTGGGCGTCTCATCGAATCCAACTGACTTTAGTAGTGGTCGTAACCTATTTAGTGAACGCAAACGCCGCTGGATTTTGGCCGGCGACTCTCGAGAGCTTGCACTTATAACCGCAGATCGTACAACTGTGATAGATAAGTTTGGTAACTTCAAACTTTACGATAAAGACTACAACCGCTTGAAAGAAGAAAACCCTAAACTACCAGTCTTGATGCAAGGCTTAACAGAACTGCAGCGCTTTTATGTAAAGAGCCCCCACTCTAACTAGCGGCCGACTCCAAAAATAAGCACTCATTGAGTGCTTATTTTGTATCTAATGGATTGAAAAAAGAGCGTTATCTTTGAAAAGCGCATAGAAAAACAGCAAACAGTCATTTAAGGACTTTACAAGGTTTTCCAAGCCCTATATTATGCGCCTCAACAACGGAGAGATGGCTGAGTGGTTGAAAGCACCGGTCTTGAAAACCGGCATACGTTAATAGCGTATCTAGGGTTCAAATCCCTATCTCTCCGCCACATTTAGAAAAAGCCCGCTAAGAAATTAGTGGGCTTTTTTGTATTTCAAAGGATTAAACGGGATTTGCCCAAATCCCTCCTTGAATGCAAGTCCAGCACTCCGCCACATTTAGAAAGGCCCGCTAAGAAATTAGTGGGCCTTTTCGTATTTCAAAGGATTAAACGGGATTTGCCCAAATCCCTCCTTGAATGCAAGCCCAGCACTCCGCCACATTTAAAAGCCCACTAAGTAGCTCGTGGAGTTTTTTGTATTTGATAACTTGAACGGTTTACCTGAGTTCAGCCGTACCCCTTGATTCAACTGCCTAGTGGGTTAACTTCTTTGATAACCTTTTGTTAACCCCTACTCTATTATCCTCTTTCCTGAACAAACATCACTCACCGTTCAGGGAGGAAGCATGAAACTACTTGCCTCAATAACTACAACCATACTTATTACTGGTGTGATATGGAGCGCTGTAACCCTACAGCCAGCGACTGCGGAAACTGCGCCAGCCACCGCTTTGAACAACCTCACCTCATCTCTCAATAACGAAAAACCAGACTCTGTTACGGGAGTCAGTAAAACCATTCATTTACAAGAGCTACCAGCATTGTGGCATCAGTTTTATACCGACAACCCCACTATCCCTAGCGACGTAAATACACTGATAGTCATATACCAGCAAATAGATAAAAGCTTCACCCACGCGAAAGTCACCATTGGCTACGCTCAAGATGCTAAACAATCACTTTCTGTTCAGTTATCCGTTGATTCTACTCGTCAGGTTTTGCTCCCCAAAGGACAACACTCAGCTTCAGTGTTGGAACAAGCTTGGCATCAAATCGACTTCCATCAACCAATTTCAGCAGTGGTGGAAGTTCATTATCTCAATCAGCACGGCTTACCGGACAGCAGTGAAGTAAGCGTCTACTATGAACAATAGCTTTGAGGAAACAGTCATGTTTGATTTTATGTCTCAAGTGTTCACCGAGAGCACCATCATTTTTACCGAAACTTGGGTAGACGATAACTTTGTACTTATCGCCCTAGCTGTTTTTGTGTTTGAGCTCGTCCGCTACGCTATTAAGAAGAAACTAAGCTGGAACATGGTCGGCGACAGCGCAACCAACTTCGTTACGTTGTTGTTCCTACTTACGACGGTATTCGTCATTGGTTTGGCTTATGTTGGAGCATTTATCTTTGCGTACGAACACTTTAGCATTACTCAACTGCCGATAACCGGCTGGACTATATTGGGTTGCTTGGTACTGGCTGACTTAGCGTATTACTGGGAGCATCGTTTTTTGCACAGCAACGGGTTTGCATGGGGGACACATTCCGTACACCACAGCTCACCTTACTTTAATATTTCAGTGGCGTACCGATTTGGCCCACTCGATTGGTTCTTCCCATTCTTCTTCCATATCCCATTGGTGTTACTTGGTTTTAACCCTTTCGTCGTTCTGATGTGCGAGACCTTCGTTCAACTCTACCAGACGCTGCTTCACACAGAGACGGTTAAAAAATTGCCTAGACCCATAGAGGCAATATTCAACACACCGTCACATCATAGAGTCCATCATGCAACCAATAAGCAATACCTCGATAAAAACTATGCGGGCATCTTGATTATTTGGGACCGAATGTTTGGTACTTTTGCAAAGGAAGAAGAATCGGTTAAATATGGAATATACCCTCACGTTAATTCGGTTAATCCGCTTAAAGTGTACTTTCATGGGTATGGCAGGCTACTAAGACAGATATGGTACGCGCCTAATTGGAAGTATCGCTTACAGCTACTTATTAAGCCCCCTATTTGGGCTTGGCAGCAAAAACAGATGAAGGAACAAGAACAGCGATGAAAATCAATGCCCTGCTCATTGAAGATGACAAAGATCTCGCCGAAGCCATCAGTGATTATATGGAACTGGATGGGTTCGAATTCGATTTTGCTTACAATGGCTCAGCAGGGCTCACTCTCGCACAGTCCCACCCGTACGATATCATCTTGACCGACGTTAACATGCCCAAAATGGATGGGTTTCGCTTCTGTAAACAGCTCAGAGAAAAAGGGATAAATACTCCTGTGTTGATGCTCACCGCAAGAGATACGCTCGATGATAAGCTCACTGGATTCTCTGTAGGTTCTGATGATTACTTAGTTAAGCCATTTGCAATGGAAGAGCTGAAAGTCCGTATGTTAGCACTTACTCGGCGCGGAAAAGGGGCAGTTACTTCGTTGAGTATCAGTGACGTCAGTGTAGATTTGGAACAACACCTTGTTTCTCGAGCGAACCAAACCATAAGGCTGGCTCCAGTCTGCTGGAAAATACTTGTCTGCTTAATGCAACATAGCCCGAACGTGGTCAGCAAAGCTCAAATCGAAGAGGCAGTCTGGGGAGAAGATGTCCCCAATGCAGATAGCCTAAAAGTACACTTGTTTAAGCTTCGCCAAGCTATCGATGCTCCATTTGACACCAAGTTGATCCAAACCGTCCACGGGGTTGGGATTGCATTCAGGGAAGAAAACCAATGACACCAGTCAGTATCAAGCGGGATGTTTATCTATATCTATTCGGAATGGTACTCACTTTAACCGCTATTTACGCCTTGATGGTCAATCACAGCTATCAAGTCGGGCTCAATGAGTCGGCCAAGTATGGCTTTCTTTATGAGTTAAAACAGGCTGAAGCAGAGTTTGTTGAAACAGGAGCCGTTACCCAGACCAACACTTTTCAAGTGTTTACTCACCTAGACGATGTACCAGACAAGTTTCAAAAGGTTTTTGATTGGGCAAATTTTTCGAACGACCAAATCTATGAGAATTATTTATCACCAAGTACTGATGAATACGGCCACTATCTCTATGCGGCTAAGCACTATGTGTCCAGTAAAGCTCAATACCTGTATGTGGTCTCTCAGTACGATGAAAAGATCTATGCAGATTTACTAGAGCAACATCCACCAGAATCTATTGACCAATTGAACTCTTCCTTCGTAATACTCGGTGTCTTACTGCTGGGTATATTTCTAATCAGCCGCATTCTCGTATACCGAATTACTAAACCAATTTTAGAGTTGTCTCAATGGAGTAAAGATCTGAATTTGAACGAAACAGGTTCACTACAAAAGCTTCGCTACACGGAGGTGCAGCGCCTTGCCAATCAATTAATCAGCAGCGTTCGCCACCAGCAAGCAGCAATAGAGAGGGAAGAGTTTTTCCTTCGTACTGCAAGCCATGAGTTACGCACACCTGTCACAACGATTTCAGCTAGTGGGGCAATGCTATCTCGCCTCTCTCCTTCTCTCAGTAAAGGTGGGCAGAGAGCGATTGCTCGGATCAATCGTTCAGTCACAACCATGCACAACCTGATAAACACTCTACTCTGGATGAGTAGAGAGAAGCGTACGCCATTAGATTTAGACTCTTTTGATATGGAAGCACTGCTATTAGATACCGTTTCGAACCACCAATATTTGATAGAAGGTAAAGAGTTAACCGTCCATATCGATTCCCCAGAGAAGCTGCAAAGCAAGCCCCTACCCCATACTTTGGTTCAGATAGTCATCACTAACCTTATCCGTAATGCTTTCCAACATTCATCTCAAGGCAATATCCACATCATTGTATCGAGCGATAAAATATCGGTCAGTAATTCTACCGAACATCAAAGCTCAACTTCACCAGAGCCCTCATTCGGTATTGGTTTACTATTGATCGAGCGCATTTGTGCAAACAATGGCTGGCAGTTCACTCACTCTGAAGAAGCCAGTCGCTACAATGTCAGCGTCCATTTTATCGGGCCATGTTCATCTGACATCTAGGCTTCCATACCGAGATAACCAAATGTTAACCACCTATTCGTTACTCTAGTCGCATCAATCATAAGGAGAACCAGTATGGGTATTTGGTTATTAGAGACAACACTATGGGCAGTGGTTACAGTTGCAGTTTGTGTCGCTATTTGGGGCTTCTCGTTACCCAATATCTTGATCGCGTTAGGCATCTCAGTCGCAGTTTCACTAATACTTGGTAATAGCTGGAGAAGCTAATAATTTTTGAAAGCGGACTAAATAACCCATTTCGTAGCGATTATGCTAAAGTGCGGCAATCACTCATTTCTCCCCCGAACCTAGACATGCCTTCACAGTCCACTTTTTCTATCCCTAGCGGGGTTAAGTTTATGCTTATCTCCGCGCTGGGTTTCGCACTTATGTCTGCCTGCGTGAAATACGTCAGTAACTACGGTATTCCGGTGTTCGAAATTGTGGCAGCAAGAGCTTTGGTATCGCTCATCATTAGCTACCTTGATGTAAAACGAAAAAAGATTTCGATCTGGGGGAATAATAAACCACTGCTCTTCGCACGCGGCCTTGTCGGAACATTGGCACTAATGTGTGTGTATTACTCTGTCACCAGCTTACCTTTAGCGGAAGCCACTATTTTGCAATACGTTCACCCGGTATTTACTGCTTTGCTAGGTGTGTTATTTCTCAAAGAACGTATCCAAAAGTCGACAATGATATGCATCGTACTTTGTTTGGTTGGTTTGCTGGTCATAGTACAACCGAGCGTCTCTCATCAGGAGGGCTATGAGCTTCCGATGTTCAGCGTCATGATCGCTCTATTAGGTGCATTTGGTAGCTCGATAGCTTATGTCATCGTAAGAAAGCTCAGCCAAACCGAAGACAGTTCAGTCATCATCTTCTATTTTCCTTTGGTCGCTCTCCCAGCCTCTATTCTGCTGGTAGCCAATGACTTTGTATGGCCTAGCCTATATATCACGCTAATGCTTATTCTGGTGGGCATATTTACACAAATAGGCCAGTTAGGGCTAACCAAAGCAATGCAAACCCAATCCGCTGGCAAAGCATCAGCCTACTCCTACGTGCAGATCGTATTTTCGGCCATTTTAGGCGCGGTGATTTTTAATGAGATCCCGTCCGTTTGGACTTACATCGGTGGCTCACTGATTGTTGCTGGTGCGCTTATCAATGTATTTGGGCCTAAGCTATTTAACCATTCAACGGCAAAGTAAAGTGCTCATGGAGTTGGCAAGATGTTGACTTAAAACGACTCAGCTCGAGCATTTGTGACTGTAGCCAGATAAAAACATTCATAAATAGTTGGTCTTTTCATCTTCACCTTGGACATAACTGCCAAGGTGAGTTGAAAAGTTTTTTTGCTCAACCATGCCAATCACTTTACTCTTTAAATCGGCTGGGTAGACCCTCTTCCCATCTAGCTCGTTAATTGCTATCCATTCTACCGACTGTATGTACTGCTCGTCATTCAATCCGACTAGATTATCGGTATGAGGTTCACCGCTGAAGGCGGTGATTTGGTAGAAAAACTCCGCATGGTAGCGCTCAGTATGAGTCTCTAAAAACTCCCGAACACAAATGAGTTCACCGACTTCAACCTCTAGCCCTGTCTCCTCTAGGAACTCTCTCTTCAAACCATCTTTACTACTGCGATCGCCTTTCTCCATACCACCACCCGGTGGAATCCAGTATTCACCCGAAAAGTCTTTAACTCGGACCATTAATATAGACTGGTTTTGGATCAGTATGCCCGCTGAGCGAATTCGGTGCTTCATGACTCTTCCTTGGTGTCTAATGCCGCTTCTAGCAGCTGCAAGTGAATAGGAACCAAATCCTGATGTGATGTGCGATACCCCCCTCCAACCACACAGGCAATTGGCAATTGTTTGTCTTTCGCCAACTGAAACATAAACTTGTCTCGTTGATAGATCCCTTGAGTCGATACATTGAAATAACCAAGCTCGTCATCTTGATGAATATCGACGCCCGCATCGTACAAAATCAGGTCAGGCTGATGGAGATTAACGGCCATTTCCACTACCGAAGTAAATGACTGTAGATAACGTTCATCATCGGTTTCCCTTGCCATTGCCACATCTAAATCTGAATCTGGTTTTCTCGCGGGGAAGTTCTTATCGCAGTGGAATGAGAGGGTGATTATCTCATCATCATCGGCACATAACGTTGCGGTTCCATCCCCATGATGGACATCACTATCTACTATTAGGACTTTATCTATATGTTCAAACTGCAAAGCCCGCTTGGCTGCTAGCACTAAGTCATTGATTAAACAGAACCCACTACCAAAATCATAATGCGCATGGTGGTAACCACCACTTAAGTGGATCGCTACCTTATGCTCAATAGCCTGTTCAACGGTTAAACAAGTGCCTCCGGCTGACGTAAGAGTACGCTCTATAAGTTGTGTACTCCAAGGAAACCCAATTCTTCGCATTTTCGCTGCCGCTAACGTGCCGTCGGTCAAAGACGCAATGTACTGACGGCAATGCGTAAGCATGACCTCATCTGTGGTAATAGGTGCGGGGTGCTCAAAACAGAAGCCTTCCTCCCACTCCTTATGTTCACGACGCAACCTCTCAACATCTTCGTACAATAAACGATATTTGTTAATCGGATATCGATGCCCTTCCGGCAAAGGGAGTTCCGAGTATATCGGATGATAAATTAGCGGGATCATGGTGTTCGTTATGTGGTGACAATCTTTGTTTATGTTATACCAGTTATCTCCCAAAACTGATCATCCTGTTAGGGAATATTGTTGGTCTCTTTAATATTAAGCTTGTAATTGAATTCAAAAGACATTTAAATGATATTAATTCTCAATATCATTTAAATTTAATATGTCTCAATCTCATTTTTTCTTGATTCTAGGTCTGCTGGTTGGATCTCTCTGCGCAATGGCTCTCTTTTCATTTATGTTGCTTTCCAGTTGGTGGGTAGTTGATTTTGTCTTGATTGCTTAGCAAACTGTTTCCAAATTTCTGAGTTAGGAACCAATATGAAAACCGTATTTATCACCGGCGCCAATAGAGGGATCGGCTTGAGCTTGGTCAAAGGATATTTGTCTCAAGGTTGGCATGTTCATGCGACATACAGGGAAGCAAATACCGCTACCGAACTGCTTGAATTAGCCGAGAAAAATTCTGTCACTTGCCACCAGTTAGATGTGACTGACTATACGATGGTAAACTCATTATCTGCTTCTCTACCCACCATCGACCTACTGATTAATAATGCAGGCTACTATGGGCCTAAAGGCTATGGATTCGGTAATACCGATGTTGAGCAGTGGCGAAAAGTATTTGAAGTTAATGCAATTGCCCCGCTGAAATTGGTCGAAGCTTTTCACGCTAACTTGGACAAAAGTGATGATAAAAAAGTCGCTTGCTTATCTTCTAAAGTTGGCAGTATGGCAGAGAATACTTCAGGGGGAGGCTATATTTATCGCTCTTCTAAAGCCGCGTTAAACTCAGTAGTAAAGAGCTTAAGCAACGATCTGTCCCCGCAAGGGTTTACGGTTTTGGCACTACACCCTGGTTGGGTACAAACAGAAATGGGCGGGCCAAATGCGCTAATCGATACCGCCACCTCAGCAGCAGGATTAATGAAGGTGATTAACCAAGCTAACCCAAGCCATTCAGGTGAGTTCATTAACTACGATGGTACATCTATCCCTTGGTAACATAAAACAATAAGTATCAAAATAAACTAAAAAACCACCAACAGTGATACTTATTGGAGCATAGCTTCATTATCCGCTCTATAGACTGATTAATATCAACTAAGGAGCGTAACATGAAGAAAACCATTCTAACTCTCTCACTATCGAGCATGATGATATCTGGTCAGGTGCTCGCTTTTGAACTCACCAGCCAAGATATTAAAGAAGGCTACCCTATGGCCAAAACCTTTGAGTTTTCAGGATGGGGTTGCTCTGGGGAAAACTTGTCACCTCAGCTAAGCTGGAAAGGTGCACCGAAAGGGACGAAAAGTTTTGCTATAACTGCGTACGATCCTGATGCCCCAACCGGTAGCGGATTCTGGCATTGGGTTGCTTTCAATATCCCAGCCGATGTAAGTCAACTACCTCGTGGAGCAGACATACAAAAACTAGGTGGTTTAGAGTCAGGTATTGACTATGGTATCAAGGGGTTTGGCGGGGCCTGTCCCCCTGTTGATGATGGCATGCACCGTTACCAGTTCACAGTCTGGGCCATACCTGAAACAACATTAAGCCTGACCGAAAACACACCCGCGGCAGTTGTTGGCTTTACATTAAATAGTGTTGCCTTGGCTAAAACCACACTCACGGCAACGTACACACGCTAAAATAAGGATGAGTGATGACTCACAAGCTTCAGATATCTGAGTTTCGAGCCCAGCAGTTACAGGCATTAAGAAACGTGACGATTCACTCCCCAAGCATCATTCAGATTATCTCTGGTAACAAACGGCTTTTTGGGCAAGAAGAGTCGGTAACACTCACACCAAGTTCACTATTGCTTAGCCCTGCATCCGCCTCATTTAGCTTCGCCAACGTCCCAGAAAAAGGGCCATTTCTTTCTCGTGTCTTCAGTTTTCACTGCAACCCTAGCCAAGAAATGCTAACACTGAGCGAAAACAATACGTCGATAACAGACTCTACTCACTCTTTGACCGACCAAGCAATACAAGAAACGCTCAATGCTCTGGCAGGGTTCAACTTGAACTCGATGAGCCACCAAACACAGCATTTTTGGCTGATGGCACTTTTCCAGCAGCTTGCAGAACGCGGAGCGTTACACAGGATATACCCTTCATCCAAGTCATCTTACAGTGAAATGATTGCTCGGTACCTTGCGGCTTCGCCAGCGCAAGAACATACGTTAGAAAACGTTGCAGAACATTTTGCTATGAGCCGAGCAACATTGATTAGAAAACTTAAACAGGAAGGACATCAATACCGTCATCTGCTTGCTCAAGTTCGGCTTAACCACGCGCTTCAGCTTATGCGAAAACATCATTATGACGGCTATCTGTTAGCCCAAATGTGTGGCTATCAGTCAGAACAACGCTTTAGACGTCGATTTAAAGATAAATTTGGTTTAACACCGACAGAATATCAGCGCACAATTAACCAAAACCATTAGTAACCAGAGTCACTAGCTGCTAGTACGACGAGCTCCACGTTTTGGTGATGCTGATTTTGTACCGCTTCTTTTTTTTCGTTTAAACGCTGGTCGCTCAACTTTTGGCAACGAGCGCAGCGAATCCGGTATGGGGCCCGTTTTGACTTGTTGCATTAAGCTATCGATACGCTGTTGTAAGGTTTGCATGAAGGGTTGGTAGGCTTGATTTCTTTCTGCCATCCCTTGTAGTTGATGCTCCCAATGAGCCGTCATGTCTGGAAAGGTAGAATCTGATGGAAGCGCATGAATCAAACCTCTGCCTGCCTCACTGCTCAAAATAGTCTTGCCTTGACGTTTAAGCAGTTGCCGTTTGAATAAGGTATCTAAGATACCTGCTCTTGTTGCTTCCGTACCAAGACCATCCGTTTCTTTAAGAATTTTTTTCAGTTCTTTGTCTTCGACAAACCTCGCAATTCCTGTCATCGCTTGCAGCAATGTCGCCTCAGTAAAGTGCTTGGGAGGTTCTGTTTTACGGTCTTTAATTTCACCTTCTCGGCAGGTAAGGACCGAGCCTTGCTCCAGAGGAGGAACCGCATCGACATTAGCATCGTCGTCATCTGTTTTGCCCATCAGCACTTTCCAACCAGCCGAAACAAGCTGTCGACCTTTCGCAATGAACATTCCTCCCGCGATATCAAACACAAGCTTTGCTTCTGCGTATACCGCAGCCGGATAAAACTGCATTAAATACTGCCGAGCAATCTGCTGGTAAATTTTCATTTCATTGGCTGATAGAGCATTCATCGATGCTTTTTTGGGTGTTGGGATGATCGCATGGTGAGCATCCACTTTACTGTCGTTCCAAGCCTTTGACTTCAGACTAAGATCCGACTCGTTCACTGCTGTGGCCAAATCTTTCGCGTTATTGGAGATCGCGTCACACACACTTCCCGCTTGAGCATAATGCTCTTTAGGCAAATAACGGCTGTCTGAACGGGGATAAGTGATTAACTTGTGCTTTTCATATAGGCTTTGGCAAGTATCAAGAACCTGTTGTGCACTCATACCGAATCGTTTGGCGGCATCAATTTGTAGGGCAGATAATGAATACGGCAATGGAGGAGCTTGCTTGGTCTGCTTTTGTTCAGATTCCACCACTTTGGCGGGCTGATTTGCAATTCGATTAGCCACATTCTCAACCAATTTACGATTGAGAACTCGCCCTTCCTCATCTTGCCACGGCTTGCATGCGTCACTTGGCTTCCAGCGAGCACGAATATCGAACTGATGACTGCCATTCTGATAGGGAATAAGTGCATGAAGTGTAAAGTAATCACGAGGTACAAAGTTTTCGATTTCTTCATCTCTGCGTACGACTAGCCCTAACACTGGTGTCTGTACTCGACCAACCGACAGTACGCCTTGATAACCCGCTTTTTGACCAAGCAATGTATAGGCCCGAGACATGTTCATGCCATACAGCCAATCGGCGCGAGAGCGCGCCAATGCCGAAACAGAGAGCGGAATAAAATCTCGATTACTGCGCATTTGAGAGAGTGCACGCTTGACGGCTGGTAAGTTCAAGTCGCTGATTAATAAGCGTTGAATCGACTCCTTTTTGGTTTTGGAGACTTTACAATAATCAATGACTTCATCCACCAGCAGCTGACCTTCTCTATCAGGGTCACCTGCATGGATAATCTGGGAGGACTCTTTCAATAGTTTGCGCACCACCGAAAGCTGTTTGCTGGCCGACTTCCTTGGCCTAAGCTGCCACTGTTCAGGAACTATCGGGAGATCAGCCAAGTTCCACTTTTTATAACGTTCGTCATACGCATCGGGCTCCACTTGCTCTAATAAATGCCCGATGCACCATGTCACTACATCACCATTACCGCAACGAATAAAGCCTTGATCTTTTTTCTGAGGATTTGGCAGTGCTGCCGCAATAGCACGCCCGAGGCTAGGCTTTTCGGCGATGAATAAACGGGACATAAGCGATGGTATTTTCTTTGGCACAAATAATTAGAGCCACATTATCGAATGTGGCTCTAATAAGGCAAGAGAAAACTGTTTAAATATACAGTTAATTACTCTGCATCACCTTCAACGCGTGCAGCAGCTTCTTTAATTAGTGGCTGAAGTTCACCTTTCTGGAACATTTCTAGAATGATGTCACAACCGCCAATTAGCTCACCTTCTACCCATAGTTGTGGGAAAGTTGGCCATTGAGCGTATGCTGGTAGCTCAGCACGGATATCTGGGTTTTGTAGAATATCTACGTAAGCAAATTTTTCTCCACATGCCATTAGAGCTTGTGAAGCTTGAGAAGAGAAACCACAGCTAGGTAGTTTTGGCGACCCTTTCATGTATAGAAGGATCGAGTTTTCTGAAATTTGCTGTTTGATTTTGTCGATAGTTTCCATTTCTTCCTCTTAATGGATGTACTGCAAAGATTTGCTTCATTCTAAACCATTAGACGAGAATATAAAGCACATAAAGTGTATGGTTATAAAGCAGTCAAATGGATGCAGTTTCACATAACGATCACAAGTTATTTGGGTGCAAGCTCTTTTAATAAAGTAAAAACTTGCTAAAATGAATCGCAAGTCAGTCGTATCGACTACACATAACAAAAAACATCGGAAGCAATCGAAAGGCTAAGCCTTTCATATATATGGAGAATCGAGCAATGGCATTTGAACTACCAGCTCTTCCTTACGCGAAAGACGCGCTAGAACCACACATCTCAGCAGAAACTCTAGATTTCCACCACGGTAAGCACCACAACACTTACGTTGTTAAGCTAAACGGTCTTATCCCAGGAACTGAGTTCGAAGGCAAAACGCTAGAAGAAATCGTTAAGACTTCTACTGGTGGCGTATTCAACAACGCTGCACAAATCTGGAACCACACGTTCTACTGGCACTGTCTAGCGCCAAACGCTGGCGGTGAACCAACAGGTGCAGTTGCTGATGCAATCAATGCTGCATTCGGTTCTTTCGAAGAGTTCAAAGCGAAGTTCACTGATTCTGCAATCAACAACTTCGGTTCTTCTTGGACTTGGCTAGTTAAAAAAGCTGACGGTTCTCTAGAAATCGTTAACACTTCTAACGCAGCGACACCACTAACAGAAGAAGGGACTACTCCACTTCTAACTGTTGACCTGTGGGAACACGCTTACTACATCGATTACCGTAACGTTCGTCCAGATTACATGAACGGTTTCTGGGCTCTAGTTAACTGGGCATTCGTTGAAGAAAACCTAGCTAAGTAATGTAAATTACTACAATGATTTTAAAAGCCTGCTTATGCAGGCTTTTTTTTGATCTTTATTTCTTGAAGACTCTCAAGTTTCTCGCCTTTAAGCCGTTATAAGTGCATCAAGCGAGGGACTTCATGTACGCCGATAACGTAGACACCATTCATACATTAGACAAAGCAACCATCATTAATGAGTTGCGATTTGGCAACGGTATCAATCATGCCGTTCATGCCGGTCGTCGCTCTGATTTTGCGTTGATTTTATCTATGTTTTCGGATGATGTTCGTGACAACACACCGGTAGAACAAATAGATCCACCCGAAGTTACGGATGCTGTACTCAGACAGCGCTTTGAACTTCAGGAACCACAGCCACTGCGCTCGGATCCCACCTCCTACCCTATTTCAGCTCGGCATGCCGATATGTTCCATGCTGCAGGGTTACCTAGTGCCAAGCTCAGCCACTACCTCACCCCCGAACCACTGACTTACTTGCCGTCAGAAACCTTTGATTTACCTGAAGAGGTATACCACAACCTTTCGGGTCATCAACGACGCCAGTTGGCCGAAACTAAGCCACGGAATTTGATGTCCGCTGACATCTACAATCAACTGGTCGTAGCTCAACGAAACTATCAAATACAAACTCAGGCATAAGATCTACGTCTCACTTTTTAAACGCGTACATTCATGACATCGCTTTGTGTGAATCACTGCATAAAACAAAAAACTTTCTGATTTTTCGACCGATTAATTTGAGGTTATTCACACCTAAATCACAGCCAATAAACCATGCTATGTGGACAAAAAACATCCACCAAAAAGAACAAATCATATTGGGTGAGGTTAAATATGGACATAAAAAGTGCCGTAATATTAATTACTTCTGCTGGTTCTCTGCTAGGCGGTACGCTTGCAACACACTTTGCATCACTAGGTGCGAAGCTGATTCTGTGCGATCAAGATATCCACCGACTTAATGAAACTCTTTCACGTTGTCGAATGGTGTCAGACCATGTTTATTCTTTCCCAGTCGCTGATTATTCATATGAGTCGATAGATAAACTTTTTGACTATGTCGATGAAATGTTCCACTCCTCGCCCGATGTACTGGTAAACAATTGGACCAGCAATCCTCTCCCGACATTAATGAGTGAACGCTCTGCTGATCTGTTCACCAAAAAGCTTTCAGTGATGGCATCCTCGCTGTTTGGATTCGGCCAAGCCACTGCCGAGCGTATGATGCAGGAGAAAAAGAAAGGGGTGATCGTCAATATCGTTTCTTATGAAGACTACCGAGATCTCTCTGGGTTTGAAAATGCGTCATCAATGGTGGCAGGGTTTACCCAAAGCTGGGCGAAAGAGTTAACACCATTTAATATTCGAGTCGGAGGTGTAGTACCAGCCCTAAGCCATGTGACTAACGATGACGATTACCACTGGGCAGAAGTCCAAGATGAGTTGATACGAAATACAGAATACATTGTCTCTAACGAGTATTTCAGTGGGCGAGTGATGGCAGCCGAAGCTTAGAGTCGAGTTCTACTAACAAGAAACACCTCAAATGACAAAGAAGGTCATCAATTTGCTTGATGACCTTCTTCTTTTTGTGTCAACGAAGTACACATCAGTGCTTTTTCAGAACTACAGCTTACTTAATATTTGCTCCGATGCCTCTTCAATGAGATCGAGTACCAACTCAAATCCATTGTCTCCGCCATAGTATGGGTCAGGTATTTCATCGAATTTCCCATCAGAATAGCTTAAAAACAGTGATAGCTTATGCTGGTATTGCGCAGGGCAAATGTCATAAAGATCGGCCAAATTGGCTTTATCTGCAGCTAAAATCAAATCAAAATCGGTAAAGTCTTGCATCACCACTTTGCGGGAACTTATGCCTTTAAACGAATAACCCCGTCTTTCTCCAGCCTTACGTGAACGACTATCTGGCGGGTTACCTTGGTGATAACCAATCGTGCCAGCCGAATCCACTTCAACATCAACGCCAAGTTGAGCGGCCTTCGCTCTCAACACCGCTTCCCCTGTCGGCGAGCGGCAAATATTGCCCATACAGACAACCAAAATCCGTTTCATTTTATTTACCCGAACCTAATTCCCAGAAAAGTCGTAGGTTTTTGCTATTCACAACTTCAGTTATCATACCGATAAAGTCAGTGATTAAAAAAGGATTTCCGATGTCCACAGATAGTAACAAAGAACAACGTCATAAAGCTCGCCAACAGAAAGTCAAAGAACAAGTTGATGCCAAAGTCGCAGCTGCACAGAAAGAGAAAGGCTTGCTATTAGTTATCACCGGTAACGGTAAAGGTAAATCTACATCAGGCTTTGGTACTGTGGCACGCGCAGTTGGACACGGAAAAAAATGTGCCGTTGCACAATTTATCAAAGGTACTTGGGATAATGGCGAGCGAAACCTATTAGAAAAGCTCGGTGTTGAATTTCAAGTAATGGCAACGGGTTTTACTTGGGAAACACAAAACAAAGCAGCAGATACCGAGGCAGCCCAGTTAGTTTGGCAAGAATGCAAACGCATGCTAGCGGATGACTCCATCGACGTCATATTATTCGATGAGCTCACCTACATGGTTAGTTATGGCTACGTAGAGCTTGATGAAGTGGTCGAAGCGTTGGCAAATCGCCCAAAAATGCAGTCGGTGATCATCACAGGCCGCGGTGCGCATCGCTCGTTAATAGAAATGGCCGATACAGTGTCTGAAGTGAAGAACGTAAAACATGCCTTTGAGTCGGGTGTAAAAGCGCTCAAAGGTGTCGATTGGTAATTCTCACCGCATCTAACATTCTTCAGCGCGTTTTATCTAGTGATACAAAATAAAAAAGGTAGGCATAAAGCCTACCTTTTTATTTCATTTAAAGAGTCTTGAACTAGTTAAATAGCCCTTTAAGCAGACCTTTCACTGCATCTTTATCTTCTGGCTTTAGTTTGTCGCCATACTTTTCTTCAAGCTTATCCAAGCCGCGGTCAATTTCTTTTTCCGCTTTCTGTTTCAAGACGTCATCAAAAACGAGTTTGAATTTAGGTTCAGCCCATTTGCCAGACACATTGATAGGAATCGTTACTCCTTTCAACTCATCGATGTCTTTACCACCTTGACCTTTCAAAGAACCCACTATCGACGTACTGACCGTAAAGTCGACTGTTTCTTTTAGATAGTTTGCACTTCCTTGGCCACGAATACGTAGCAAAGGAGACTGCATATGAAGATCATTAGTCGAAACATTGCCTTTGTTTAACTTTAAAGTTGCCTTCATTGCACTAAAGTCTGTTTTCTTCGGTTCGTTAGTCCCTTCGACTTTTTCACCTTTTATTTTGGCGTAGTTTTCTCGGATCATCTGCGCAACGTTGATGCCGTTCACCGCACCATCTTCAAAGTTGATCTTCACTGTGCCCACTAGGTTTTTCTTTATACCCGTTGGCGTCAGGCTGCGACCTTTCACATCAACATCGATATTACCCGTACCTTCCAACATGTCGTTGTTAGCAACATCCATTAACAGTGGCTGTACCTGTACACCCTTGATACGCTTCTTAGCCGAGTACGTCGCAGGCGTTTTACGTCCATCCAACTTCGCATTTGCTGTAATTGAGCCTTGGTATAGGTTCGAGCTGAAAGACGTTAATTCTGCAACACCGCGATTCACATAAAACTTCGCTTTCACGTTTTGCATTCTGGCGTTATTGGCTTTGAATTTATCGATGGTGACCGAGCCTTTCACATCAAGGGTTTTTAGCGCAGATAAATCTGGCTCAACTTCTTTTTGAGGTTTAGCCGGCGACGTTTTTACTGCCTTGTCTGAGCTACTCGTTGTGCTCGTCCCTTTTTGGTCTGAAGATCCGCTCTGCTCACTGGCTTTGTTTAGCCCTAAGAACTCATCTAAATCAATATTTGGGCTGTGCAGCGCAAAACGCACCTTAGGGATGTCTGCCAATGTCACTTCCGCTTTACCATCTAATGCAATCGCGTTGGCAGTGAGTTTCTCTAGAACAAAGGTTAAGTGACTCTTGGTCAGATCAAAGCTTAGGTCTGACGCCATATCCACTTTCATAGGATTCTGAGGAAGCGTATCGCCTGTAAAGTTGGCATCCAAAGTCAGCGTCGCAATATTAACCAGAGAGATAGCCTTATCGACGGTTAAGACGCCAGAACCATTCATGTCGATACCTAGGCCCGCTGCTTGCCCTTTAACGGCATAGCTCATCTTATTGGCCTTATCGAACTCAAACGTCTCAAGGCCAATCTTAGCAGAGTCAATTTGCGTAGCAGGGTCATTAAAGCTTGCATCCAGTTCAATATTACGCAGAGCATACTCAGAAAAACCTTTCGCTAATTTGAACTCGGCACTGCCTTTGGCAGAAAACTTCTGCTGGTTGTTCTCACCTTTAGCCGCAAACGTTGCTTTGGTCCACTTCTCAGCAGCAAACTCCGAGAGCTCAAACGCTACATCGTAGAGTTTAGTGTACGTACCAGCTTGTCGATCTTGGATTTCTAGTACTGCGTTAGACACAGTGACGCCCGCAAGGTTAATCGTCCAGGCAGAAGCTGCTGAGTCGATGGTAGCAACTTCACTTGTAGACGTTGCACTTTCTTCTACTGCACCTTTAGGTTCGCTAGTGCTCGTTTCTGGTTGTGTATTCGATGCCGTTAAAGCGTCGATGTTCTTGCTACCATCTTTTAGTGTTTCTAAGTCGAACTCAGCACCGTTTAGCGATACGTTGCCAATTTCTAGCTGTTGGCTAAATAGCGGCATGACCGACACATCGATACCAATGGAGTCAACTTTAAATAAATTGGGATTAGTAAACCCTTGAGGGTTACGCAGCTCGGTTTTACCTAGCTCAAACCCAATAGACGGGAAAAATTGCCAGCTTATGTCACCTTCAATAACCAGCTCTAACCCAGTGTGCTGCTTAGCTTGCTCCACAATCAGTGGTTTAAATTGGTTAGGGTTAACCAGTAAGACGAGGGCTAACATAGCCAATACAATGGCAACGACGGGAATGGCGACAACTAATAGCAGTTTTTTCATCAGCAGTATCCTTGCTTAATTCGTCGGACTCTTAAAAAGATAGAGATAAACAAACGTTTCGTCTGCATCAATAAAAAGAAAGTGGCACTAAAAGTGCCACTTATCATAGAAAAAATAAAGCTTTGAATCGTTAATTACTTTTAAGCTTTCAATAACTTCGCAATGTGTGCTTTCAATACATCGATTGCGATGCGGTTTTTACCACCACGTGGAACGATGATATCCGCATGTTGTTTAGACGGCTCAATAAATTGCATAAACATTGGGCGAACGGTCTCTTGGTACTGTTTAAGCACAGAATCCATCGTACGACCACGTTCTTCAACATCACGCTTAACACGGCGAAGAAGACAAATATCAAGTGGCGTATCCATAAATACCGTTGCATGCATTAACTTACGCAAGCGAGGGTCAGTAAGAAGAAGGATGCCTTCTAGAATGATCACTTTCTTAGGTGTCATCGCCGTGGTGTTTTCAGTACGAGTGTGCTCTGTGTAGCTGTATTCCGGTACTTCTACCGCTTCACCTTTGATTAGCTTTTCTAGGTGCTCACAAAGCAGGTCATGATCCAACGCATTCGGGTGGTCATAGTTTGTTTTCACACGCTCTTCCATGCTTAGGTCGCTTTGGTCGTTGTAGTAGCAATCTTCCGTGATAACACCAATTTGGTGATCGCCAACCTTTGCACGCAGTTCGTTGTAAATCGTACTTGCGATTAGACTCTTACCAGAAGCGGAAGCGCCAGCGATACCTACGATGACACATTGATTATTATCAGACATTTTTTTGCACCCGATGATGGTTTTGGTGGAAACAGATAAACCGCCTGATTATAGGGAGTTCACTAGTTAGATACTAGTCGCGGATAGGGTTAAATGTCAGGTTTTACGTAAATAGAATAACAAAAAGCCATGCAATCGATTACCTCGAATACATGGCTCTGCTTTTACTTCAAATTATACGTTTTTGCACTGCCACCAAGTGCAGTTACTGGACGAAAAGACTACTCCACCATCGTGAAGCTGATCGCTTCAGGCTTCGCTTTTCCATGCCAGTACATTCGACTACACACGGTTTCTGCAAGCTTTAGGTAAGTTTGGGAGTGCTCACTATCCGGCCTCGCGGCCACAGTCGGCGTACCTTTATCGATATCTTCGCGCATAGAAATGTGCAATGGCACTTGCGCTAATAGCGCTAAACCGTATTCACCAGCCAGCTTCTCCGCGCCTCCTGCCCCAAAGATATGCTCTTTTTCACCACAATGACTGCAGATGTGATAGCTCATGTTTTCGACCATACCAATCACAGGGACATCGACTTTCTCAAACATCGCAGCGCCTTTGCGAGCATCAGCCAAAGCAAGATCTTGTGGCGTTGTGACAATGAGAGCGCCCGTCACTGGGATTTGTTGAGACAAGGTCAGCTGAATATCACCCGTCCCCGGCGGCATATCAATCACCAAGTAATCCAGTTCAGGCCACTCGGTTTCGTTCAACAGTTGAGCAAGCGCCTTAGATGCCATAGGTCCACGCCAAATCGCTGCTTCGTCTTTAGACACTAAATAGCCAATTGAATGGGTGTGAATACCGTGAGAGGTAATTGGCTGCATCCATTTGTTGTCACGAACTTCTGGCTTGGCATCCACTTCGCCCATCATCATAGGTACAGACGGACCATAAATGTCCGCATCCAACAATCCCACTTTGGCGCCGGATTGAGAAATCGCCAGAGCTAGGTTAACGGCTGTGGTTGATTTCCCTACACCGCCTTTTGCAGACGTCACTGCAATGATGTTTTTAACGCCATTAACCGAGTTAGCGACAACGGTTTCAAGGGCTTTAGGAGCAATGCTAATGTCGAAATCAAATGGCGCAACCTGCTTGTTTTCATGCTGGGCCGTGATCCATTCTTGAAGAGTAGCTTGTAAAGATTTCGCAGCAAAAGGCAGTGCGATACCAAACACGCCGCTTGCGGAAACCGTAACGATAGATGGCTGATTCGCCCAACCTTCAATGAGGTTAGGGTGTGAAAACTCGTTCAACCAATCACAGAAATCTTGCTTTGAAGTGAACTGACGCATAGGTCCTCCTTATGCATCTAATCGTAACACTCCACCAGCCTAGACTGAACCCTGAAAAAACTAGGGGGATACATAGGGTCTGATGACCTTTTGCGGTTAAATTTTGTTCGAGATAAAAGCGTTTTAATCGCGGCGAGAGGTTTGTCGCCTAGCATTCTAAGCAAAATACCTATCAACAAAGAGTAAAACGCTTTTAGCCGAACCCTATGGGCAGCATTTGTGGCTCCTTTCTACTGCGTTATCGGCTTCTCAGGTAGGGCATCTACATATCAAAGCCTCTGCCTTGTATAAAGAACCCACAAATTGCTGCAAAAATCAGCTCAAAAGGTCATCAGACCCTAGCTCACACCTTGGAGTCACTAGCCTGATGAGGTAGTATTACTCTCTATTTTTTCATACACCTTAAGAAGCGAATATTAAGTATGGCAAACGATCCACGCAAATTACTGGTAACTTGTGCCCTCCCGTACGCTAACGGTTCGATTCACCTAGGTCACATGCTTGAGCACATTCAAGCTGACATCTGGGTTCGCTACCAACGCCTACGTGGCAACACTGTAAACTTCATCTGTGCTGACGATGCTCACGGCACACCAATCATGCTAAAAGCACAACAGATGGGTATTACGCCAGAAGAGATGATCGCTGCAGTAAGTGAAGAGCACCAAAAAGACTTCGCTGGCTTCGATATTAGCTTTGATAACTACCACAGCACACACTCGGAAGAGAACCGTGAGCTGGCTTCACACATCTACCTAGAGCTTAAGAAAAACGGCTTCATTTCTAGTCGTACTATCTCTCAGCTATTTGACCCTGAAAAAGAGATGTTCCTACCGGATCGTTTCGTAAAAGGTACTTGTCCTAAGTGTAAGTCAGAAGACCAATACGGTGATAACTGTGACAACTGTGGTGAAACGTACAGCCCGACTGAACTGATCAATCCAAAGTCAGCGGTTTCTGGTGCAACACCAATCATGAAAGACTCTGAGCACTTCTTCTTCGACCTACCTCAGTTCGAAAGCATGCTACAAGAGTGGACTCGCTCTGGCTCTCTTCAAGCTGAAACAGCGAACAAGATGCAAGAGTGGTTTGAGTCTGGCCTTCAGCAGTGGGACATCTCTCGTGATGCGCCTTACTTCGGCTTTGAAATCCCAGGTGAAAAAGACAAGTTCTTCTACGTATGGCTAGATGCACCTATCGGCTACATGGGCTCATTCAAAAACCTATGTGATAAGCGTGATGACCTAGACTTCGACGAATACTGGAAGAAAGACAGTACCACTGAGCTTTACCACTTCATTGGTAAAGATATTGTTTACTTCCACTCTCTATTCTGGCCAGCAATGCTGGAAGGCAGTGGTTTCCGTAAACCAAACAACGTATTCGTACATGGCTACGTAACGGTAAACGGCGCCAAGATGTCTAAGTCGAAAGGCACATTCATTAAAGCTGCGACTTATTTAGATCACCTAGACCCTGAGTGTCTACGTTACTACTACGCCGCTAAGCTAAACAGCCGTATCGATGATCTAGACCTTAACCTTGAAGACTTCACTCAGCGTGTTAACGCAGACGTAGTAAACAAGATTGTTAACCTAGCGTCTCGTAACGCAGGCTTTATCAGCAAGCGTTTCGAAGGCAAACTATCTGCTAACTTCGCTGAACCTGAGCTATACAACGAATTCGTTGCGGCAGCCGACCGTATCGCAGAGCTATTTGAAACGCGTGAATTTGGCCGTGCAATCCGTGAAATCACAGCACTGGCAGACAAAGCAAACCAATACGTTGATGAGAAAGCACCGTGGGTTGTTGCGAAAGAAGAAGGTAAAGACCAAGAGCTACAAGACATCTGTTCTGTTGGTATCAACCTATTCCGCGTTCTGATGACTTACCTGAAACCGGTAATGCCAGAGCTTGCTGCACGTACTGAAGCATTCCTAAACGAAGAGCTAACTTGGGAAGGCATCGCAGCACCGCTAACTGATCATGAGATCACTAAGTTCAAAGCGCTATTCAACCGTATCGATCCTAAGAAGGTTGAAGCGATGGTTGAAGCTTCTAAAGAAGACGCAGCAGCAGAAGTAGCAGCGAAAGAAAAAGCAGAAGCGGAAAAGAACAAAGCAAGCCAAACTGAGCTAGACAAAGATCCAATCGCAGAAGAGATTGAATTTGACGCTTTCGCAGCTGTTGATATGCGTATTGCTCGTATCATCTCTTGTGAAGAAGTGCCAAAAGCAAACAAACTGCTTAAGTTCCAACTAGACATCGGCGGTGAAACTCGTCAGGTATTCTCTGGCATTAAGTCAGCGTACAAACCTGAAGAGCTAGAAGGTAAGCTAACAGTAATGGTAGCAAACCTTAAACCTCGTAAGATGAAATTTGGTATGTCTGAAGGCATGATCCTAGCTGCTGGCCCAGGAGGCAGCGACCTGTGGATTCTTGAGCCGCACGAAGGTGCACAGCCTGGCATGCGTGTCATGTAAGCCTAGGTTAACCAAAAGACGAAACCCCGCTTTGATCGCGGGGTTTTTTATCACTTAAGTTTCACTACTTTGGGAAATAAATGCACCAAATAGGGACAACCCACTCAGCACATAGAAACCAAGACATTGAAATATAAGGAAATCTATCAGTGGCACTAAACATGCCTACCACTTTATAGGTAAAGCATATAAAGGAGTTGGCTATGTTTGTACTATTTTCATTACTTTGTTCATGCGTCATCTTAGCGCTGCTATTTCATCACTCGAAAAAGCGCCAAGTCATACTAAAACGTAAGTTCGACACGCTAGTTCAGTTACGCACACTACTTCAATTATGTCGTGACCATCGTAAGGTCAGTCATAAAGCACTCAGTTCCGAAGTAACCGATCAGTGTCTGCGCGATACTAATTCACTGTATGCCAAGATGATCGAGTGCTCGAATAGCCTCATCGCTACGGTACCCTTTGACAATAAACCCATGTATCGAATCTATCAGCTGAAACTAAAAGCAATGCATGACGACTGGCATACCCGCTCTGTTTCTCGCAACCAAATCATTCACGGTAAGACTATTCGTCACTCAATGTTCTTGATGGACGAAATCGCTTTGGCCTGGCTAGTTGACTCTGAACGAGACGACCTAAGCGATGAGTACCATCTAAACTGGCAGCAGGTACTGGATAGTATGGAAGTGTTAACCCAGTTACGCCTCTCCATTCCGGATAGTGACACCCCTGAAGGGTTTATGCGACTTAAACATTACTGCGACAAAACAAGACGCAAGCTCAATCAACTGTCGATAATCAGCCCTTTATCAGTGGCTTCACCTGCAAGTGTCGATTCGATTCGTCAGCTCACCGAGGTTTCTTCAGCGATGAGTCTGCCGCTTAGTACCCAAGAGATGTATGACGTGACTAGTGACATTTCAGCAACAATCTCTCATGTTTATGACCAAATGATCTCTGAAATGTCAGAAAGTCTATACCTTCCGCTTCCTTCCATCGCCTATTCGTAACTCCGTCGTTATAGGGCACGGTATGTGCCCTTTTACTTCTATCACTAGATAGGTAACTCTGTTAAAGTCACGCGCTACTATATCTCGTCAGCGACGACTTACCACAAAGAGAATCTTGTGACTAATAACGAAATCTTACGCCGTATCCAGCATTCACTTAATTTAAAAAACACTCAAATAATGAAAGCTTTTGAGCAGGTAGATACCAAGGTAGCACCTAATCAAGTTAACGACTGGTTAAAGGCAGACTCAGATAAGTCAATGACTAAGATGAAAGACAAAGAGCTTGCTCTATTTCTTAATGGTTTCATTAACTTAAAGCGCGGTAAGAAAGAAGGCGAGCAACCAAAACCAGAGCAAACACTGACAAACAACATGATTTTCATGAAGCTACGTATTGCGCTGAATATGAAAGCAGAAGATGTATTGGATGTACTAGAAGTGGTTGGTATTAGCCTGAGTAAATATGAAATCGGTGCTTACTTTCGTAAGCCAAACAACAAAAATTACAAAGCGTGTGAAGATCAATTGCTATGCGATTTCTTATGCGGCGTACAATTCACACATCGCCCTGATTCAGAAGAGTTTGTCGCATAAGCGCTTACTCATCTAACTCTTACTTATCTCACTAAAGACAAAAAACCTCAACTGGGCTACCCAATTGAGGTTTTTCTTCATCTTAAAGTGCTTATGACTCTGCTGAGTCCTTAAAGCATTTTACGTGCAGCTTCTACTACTACTTTAATAGAGCGAGCTTCTGTCTCTTTCAATGTAGAGTGATCTGGGATCTCTTTCTGTGTACGGTTGATAATAACACCAGCTACACAGCCCGCTTTCAGGCCAGAGCTTGCACACATGGTCAATAGCGTCGCTGATTCCATTTCGAAGTTCAGTACGCCCATATCTTGCCATTCTTGCATCGATCCTTGGAAACGCTTAACCACGCGACCAGAGAACGTATCGTAACGTTCTTGACCAGGGTAGAAAGTATCACTTGAAGCAGTCACGCCCATATGAACGGTAGCGCCGGATTCCTCAACGGCTGCTTTCATTGCTGTTGCTACTTCAAAGTCGGCTACTGCAGGAAACTCCATTGGAGCAAAGTGAAGGCTCGCGCCATCTAAACGAACTGAACCAGTTGATACAATCATATCGCCGACATTCACATGTGGTTGAATTGCACCAGTTGTACCTACACGTAGGAAAGTGCGAACACCTAGCTGCGCAAGTTCTTCAACTGCGATAGATGTAGAAGGGCCACCAATACCTGTTGAACAAACAACCACTGGCTTGCCATCCAGCTCAGCACGGTAAAGTGTGTATTCACGGTGACTTGCTAAGAAAACTGGGTTTTCCATTTCTTCTGCAATTTTTTGTACGCGTGCAGGATCACCAGGGATGATCGCTAGAGTCGCGCCTGCTAGATCGGCTTCAGTAACACCAAGGTGGAATACAGCTTGAGACATAGGGGGCTCCTTTCATGGCGAAATAAATCGAACACTCTGGGTTCATTTTTCGCTCTATCAATGTATTGGGTACAGGAATACTTTAACCAACTCACCCACGACAAAGAGTGCTCAATGTCACAATAAAGATCGCAATAGAATTATAAATTACAAATAAAAACGGTTTAGATCACACTTTACTGTCGAGTGATAGCCATAGTTGCATAAAAAAACGCCTTGTCATCAGATTACTTCTCAGTATCGATCAACAAGGCGTTTGAAGAAGATCAGCAGTTAGTGGAGATACTCTATCCCGCTATTCCATCTTGTTTAGATTTAAATTTCAGTAGACGAAGTGCATTTAGCGTCACTATCGCAGTCGCCCCACTATCGGCTAGCACTGCTACCCACAGCCCGGTTATACCCAGTAGGCTCGTTACTAGAAACACTCCCTTGAGCCCCAAAGCCAAAATGATGTTTTGACGGATATTACTCAGTGTTGCGCGAGATAACTCAATCATACCCGCCAGTTCAACCAAACGATTGTGGGTGATCGCAGAGTCAGCGGTTTCCAACGCGACATCCGTTCCCCCTCCCATCGCAATACCGATACTCGCTGCTTTCATCGCTGGAGCGTCGTTGATGCCATCACCGACCATCGCCACATTCGCACTTTGAGATAGCTGCTCTACGTACGTCACTTTGTCTTTTGGCAACAGGCTTGCTTTGAAGTCGATATTAATTTGACTACTGATTGCAGCAGCGCTGCGCGGGTTATCCCCCGTCAGCATAATCGAGTTAACGCCCAAAGCGTTTAAAGCCTCAACCGCTTGCCTAGCGTCTTCACGAAGCGTGTCCTGCCATGCGATGACACCAATGACTTCTTTGCTACCTCGAACTGCCACCACAACGGTTTTACCATGATCTTCTAGCTGTTGAATTTGCTCTGAGATTTGCGCTGGAAGAACCAGTTCAAGTTTACTAGGAGCACTAACCAAGTACGTGTCACCATCAACTTCGCCTATTACACCACTGCCGACTAAAGCTTGTTTGTTGTTTGCTTCAGGAAGCGTCAGGCCTAATTGCTCTGTTTTTCTTACCAGAGATACCGCGAGCGGGTGACTCGACCCCACTTCGACCGCACCGACCACGGTCAGTAAACGTTCCTCATCCCAACCGTTTAGTGCTATGACATTGGTGACTTCAGGCTTACCTTTGGTCAATGTGCCGGTTTTATCGAATGCGACAGTTTCTACTCGACCAAGTTGTTCTAACGCAGCGCCCCCTTTGATCAAGGCTCCTCGACGCGCGGCAGCGGCCAATCCAGAGGTAATCGCAGCTGGGGTTGATATCACCAACGCACACGGACAAGCAATCAGAAGAAGCGCTAATCCACGATACACCCATGTTTCCCATGGCTGAGCAAATAACGTTGGTGGCACGATTATGACTGCTAACGCAACCACCATCATAAGCGGCGTATACCAACGGCTAAACTTATCTAAGAATCGTTCAAGTGGCGCTTTGCGTGATTCGGCTTCTTCAATCAGGTGTAAAATGCGATCGATTGCATTTTCACCTTGTTTAGAAGTGATAGTAAAACGGACCACTCGATCAGCAACAACAGCGCCAGCCATCACAGACTCGCCCTTGTATCGCTCTACTGGCAGTGATTCGCCAGTCAATGCGCTTTCATCAAAGCTCGCAACATCATCATGCAGCTTGCCATCTGCAGGTAAACGAGCACCTGGAGATACTTCAATCACATCACCAGGATTTAGCTCACTCGCCGACACTTCAACGCGCTCTCCATTGATGATCTTTGTCGCTGTCTCTGGCACTAACGCCATTAAGGCTTGAACGCCACTGCGAGCACGTGAGGCGGCGAATGCTTCAAGTCGCTCACCAATGAGAAATAACAACAGAACCATTGCAGCTTCGATCGTCTCCCCTAAATAAAGGGCTCCGAGAGCAGCAACACTCATTAAAGTTTCGATAGCGAAAGGTGTACCCGACTTAGCAAGCTGGATGGCTTTTTTACCAATCGGATATAAACCAGCCAAACAGGTAAGAATAAAGATCCATTCACTGGCTATTGGGAATATGGGTTTGATCATCGCACCCACAGCCATTGCACTGGCTATTGTGATAATCTGGGCATTCTGTTGAATCGTCACTTTCCAGCCTGTCGGCTGCGGGGCTTTAGAGTTTGATGGGCCACTGTGGAAAGTAAAGCCTGTGGCAGTGATCGTTTGTTCTACTTGTTCGGCGACAGAGGTGTCATTAAATTTAACCACCAGCTTTTCTGTGGCAAACAGTACTTTGGCCTCTAATATACCTTCAACTTTACCCACTGCTGTTTCTATTTTTCGAGCACAAGCCGGGCAGTCCATTCCGCCAATTTTCCAGCTCTGAGTCAGTTGAGGTTGATTTGATTTAAGTCCAGTGGCGAGACCGGAGTCACTTTCCTCATCGGCGGGATCGGTACCACTAGAGCAAGAATCAGAAGCACAGCAGCCAGGTTCTGCGGTTACAACACCAGCCATTTGAATCGAATTGATTTTTGGACTCGCGCATGAACCAGATTGATGGGGTGTCATCGCGGTTTTGTCTGAGCGACACGCGTCATGTTTAGTGCACATATTTCTTTCTCCATTCTTCATGTACACCTTTAGCTTAAACCTTGGAGCCTACTCCAAGGTCAAGCATCAATTACAATTATTTATCCAGTTTATCTGCATTCGCGGCCACTTCATCAATCAACACAGCATCGTGAGAACAAAAAGGTTGGGTGTTGACGCAGGTAATCGAAGGATCATCTTCAACAGGTTCTGGTTCCTGCCCTTTCATCACGTCAGCGATATGTTTATTAAGGACTAGCATCGCGATCAAACCAAATACTATAGTGCCGACAGCCTGACCATAAAGTACACCTAATGCGCCGTACCACTGGGCACCTAAATACACAAATGGCAAAGTACCGATTGTCGCTTTGCCAAGGTTAAGCGCAGTTGAATAGAGCGGTTTCCCTAAGTTGTTAAAAGACGTATTGGCGACGAACAAAGTACCGTTGAAAATGAAGCTAACAGCAACATAAGTACAAAACGCAGACACAATCACACGTGCATCACCCTGTAAACTGAAGCCTAGAATGATTAAATCTTGGACCAAATAAAGGATGAGACACACCGCAATGGTATACACAGTGGTGACAATCAAAGAGTTGTTCAGCGTTTCTTTGACTCTATCAAAACGCTCAGCCCCAAAGTTCTGGCCAATAATTGGCCCTACAGCACCAGACAAAGCAAAGATCACCGCAAAACATACCGGAATAAGGCGACCGATGACGGCATAGCCTGCGACAAAATCTTCACCAAATTGCGCGATGGAGGAAGTGACAATCGCATTCCCAATCGGAGTAGCAATATTGGTAATGATGGCAGGTACTGCAATCGCCAAAATCACTTTCAAATTACGGCGCCAATTGATGAATGAAGGGATAGCCACCAACTGATGAAAACGAATCAAAGGTGCGATTGAGAAATACAGCACCGTAAATCGGGCTACAACAGAAGCTAACGCTGCGCCTTCAACATTCCAGCCAAAGCCAAAGATAAACAGTGGATCAAGAACCGCATTAACAATCCCACCAGATAAGGTTGCCCACATCGAACGTTTTGCATCTCCTGCGGCTCGAAGCCCCGCTCCTGCAGCCATAGCAAGTGCAATCACCGGGCTACTTGGTAGCAGGATTCTTAAATACGCTTCGGCCCTTTCAGCAGCATAACCTTGCGCTCCGATGCTTTGCAGTAGTTCGGGAATGTAAACAAACATAGTCGCACTCACCACGCTACTGATAGCAAATGCCGTTACCATAATGCTGGCACTGAGCTGCCTAGCGTGTTCTCGCTGTTTGGCCCCTATCGCCTTTGAAACCAATGCCCCCATTGCGATCGACGTACCAATCGAGATAGACGTAGAAAAGAATACCAACGTGCCCGCAAAGCCCACGGCGGCCGCGAGTTCAACTTGCCCAAGCATACTGATGAACAACATATCCAGTAGGTCGACCACAAATAGCGCCATCAAACCTATTGAGCCCGTTCCTGACATCACAAGGATGTGTCGCATGGTTGAGCCTTCAACAAATTTGGCGTTTTGATCGGACATAGAGTTCTCCAATGATGGCAACGATAAGATCTGCGCTGAGCGCGTAAACGACAAAAGGCGCTGAACGCGCCTTTTATATTTTGTTACAAATTATCATACTGGGTGCTTAAAGCAATCATCAATACTCTTACCGATCGCTCGGAGTACGTCACGACGTGTAATAATCCCCACCAGCTTGCCATTATCTATCACCGGATACACTTTTGGCTTACCGACCTGCATTTTGTCCGCCATCTCAATAATGGTGGTATCAGGCGAGACTGACAGCACTTCACCATGCATACAGTCACTCACGATATGCGTGTCTTGACAGAAATAGCTCACTTTAACCAGCTTATCCAATAAGTCTTGCTCAGAAAGGAACCCTATCACTTCTTCTTTTTCGTTGATTACCGGACCGCCTAAGTGATCAGATTTCATCACCTTCTCAAGTGCGGCGCTGAGTGACATTTCAGGCTTAAAAGTGATCGCCTGCAGCGTCATGTAGTCTTTTACTTTTAATGATTCCATACTGTTCTCCTTAACCCGCAACGTTACGCTGCCTATAAGATAATTGTTGTCTAATTTCTTGATTTTACTAAATGGAATTGAGCAATTTTATTGATAGGCAATACCGATTAATTAGAAAAGCCTTATATCACCGACCCTGACAAGCAGTCGCAACCTCCGCACCAGTTGGGCTATTTTGTATTTGTTTTAACGCCGTCACACTACACCTCAGTAAAAAATGAGTAGAGGCAATACAGTAATCTCTGCGAATTTGCTAACTCTTCGTCGACGCAACCTAGCCCTTATCGTTGTTGATATTTTTGCCAATTCGCACAAGATTTTCGCCTAAAGCTACGCTATATCTTTATATAAGGAATTGGAAAACGTAGAGGGAAATTTGAAGTGAAATCGACATTTTCTGCTGCGCTCGCCGATAACCCAGATATGATGCACGTGATTTTTGAATCACTCCCTGAGCCGACGTTTTTAATCAATAAAGCCGGCGTGTATATCGAAGCATGGGGAGGCACAGATACCAAACGTCATCACAACCCTTCAGCAATTGTTGGCCTCACCCAATACGAGGTGCTTCCAGCCGATAAAGCGATATGGTTTAGTCAAGTGATTGTCGACACCATCGAATCCGGTACACCCACAGAGCTAGAATACGATTTGGACCCTAAATCGCTCTCCTGTTTTGACGGTATTGAAGGCCCAACGGAAGTGCAATCTTTCAGCGCACTGATCATTCCCCTTCCCGGCTTGGACTGTGTCATTTGGACAGTACGTAACATTTCCGAGTACAAACGCGCTCTAGACACTCTAGCTAAGCAGCAACTAGAACTAGAAAAGTTAACTTATGTCGACCATCTTACCCAAGTTTATAACCGCTACGCTCTTGATGCCCTGCTCCCCGATGCTTTGGAATTAGCCAAACTCAAGCAAACTAGCGCGACCTTACTGATGATCGATATTGATAGCTTTAAGGGCTACAACGACCAGTACGGCCATTTAAAAGGCGATGAAGTGTTACGCTCGATCAGCGCCGCGATGTTGAAGTGGGGAACGAAAGGAGAGCTGTGTTTTCGCTACGGTGGCGATGAGTTTTTAGTCTTCGTGACTGGGCTCAGAGAATCAGATTGCATTGAGCGTGCCGAGCAACTGCAACGAGAGATTCAAAAGTTGGCCATACCTAACGAAAGCTCAAAAGTATCAGACATACTGTCCGTCACCATAGGCATCGAGCACTGTGAACATATCCCTGAAATTATGACAGTAGAAAAATTCGTTGGCATCGCCGACAACGCTCTTTTCCGGGCAAAAAACTCTCAACGCGGCACAATACATGTAATAAAAAGGTCAGCTATGTAGCTGACCTTCAATCATTTTTCCCAGCGCTGTGCGGCGGTGGCATCTGACTCTCTCGATTCTACCCAGCGTGTCGACTCTGTCGTCCGCTCTTTCTTCCAGAACGGCGCTTTGGTCTTTAGGTAGTCCATCACGAACTCACATGCTTCAAAAGCGGCACCTCGGTGTGCGCTTGATACACCAACAAACACTATTTGGTCGCCAATATCCAAATCGCCCACACGGTGAATAACTCGAATATTAAGAAGTGGCCATCGACTTTCGGCTTGGTCACAAATCTCCAGCAGTGACTTTTCAGTCATTCCTGGATAATGCTCAAGTGACAACCCCGTAACATCATCACCTAGGTTCATGTCGCGAACTTTACCAACAAAAGTTACCACAGCCCCCGCTGACGTTCCCTGTGCTAGCTGGTCATACTCTTGTGCAAGTGAAAAATCTTCGTATTGAACCGATACTCGAGAGTCCATGTTAACCTCCCGTTACTGGTGGGAAGAACGCAATTTCATCGCCATCAGTGATCTGAGTATCCAGTGGAACAATCGATTGGTTTACGGCACAGAGCAATTTGCCTTGCTCAAGCGCCAGCTCCCATTTACCCTGTTGCACTGCTAGATGAGCACGTACCGCTTCAACAGTCTCGAACTGAGCTTCTAGCTCCACGCTATCAGTACCGACTAACTCACGAGTTTGAGCAAAGAAAAGGACTTTAATCATTATTCCGCCTTAAAGTGACCAGATTTACCACCGGTCTTTTCTAGCAAACGAACTTGGCTAATCACCATATCCTTTTGCACCGCTTTACACATGTCGTAGATAGTAAGAGCTGCAACAGAAGCTGCAGTCAGCGCTTCCATTTCAACACCTGTTTTACCAGCTAACTTACAAACTGACTCAATACGTACTTTATTTTCCGCTTCGATTGCCTCAAGTTGAACTTCGACTTTAGACAATAGAAGTGGGTGACATAAAGGGATCAAATCCCATGTTTTTTTCGCCGCTTGAATACCTGCAATACGGGCCGTCGCAAATACATCGCCTTTATGGTGTGAACCAGAGACGATAAGCTCTAGCGTTTCTGGCGCCATATGTACAAACGCTTCAGCGCGCGCTTCACGGACTGTCTCTGCTTTTGCAGACACATCCACCATGTTCGCTTCACCAGAGGCATTGATATGAGTAAATTGGCTCATTGTAGTCCCACTCCTAGCTATACCGATAGGTGTGGCATGAAGTTACAAGGACGATGGCTCGCATCCATTTGCTGCTTGATGATCTTAGTCCAACCAGTGCGACACGCACCTGTTGAACCAGGCATAGCAAAGATAACAGTGTGGTTAGCGAAACCAGCGATTGCACGAGATTGAATCGTCGATGTACCGATCTCTTCGTAAGAAACCATACGGAATAGCTCACCAAAACCTTCTACTTGCTTATCAAATAGTGGAATCAGGGCTTCTGGCGTGCTGTCACGAGACGTAAAGCCCGTACCACCAGTGATCATCACAGCCTGTACATTTTCATCAGCAATCCACTGAGAAACAATTGCACGAATTTTGTACATGTCATCAATCACGATCTGCTTATCAACAACATTGTGGCCCGCTTCTTTCGCTTGCTCAGCTAAGTAGCCACCTGATGTGTCATTTTCTTCTGTACGAGTGTCAGAAACGGTTAATACTGCGATGTTCGCTGGTTGGAATTTGCTTTCTGCGTGACCCATTTGTTCACCTACTTTTAATCTAATTATTACTGTGCAGGCCGAGTCACAAACTCAGCCGCTGAATGGTTTGGTTTGTGCTAACCGCCGATGGAAGCGAGATGTGGCGTCATGCCCGAGTTACCGTCATGAAGGAAATGACTCACCGACTTAGTTTGTAACTGATCTTGAATACGAGCGATCAACGCAGCTTCTTGCGTATCATCTTCAAGCAAGTCTCTTAGCTCGACACCATGATCGCCAAACAAGCATAAGTGCAATTTACCTGTTGCCGAGACACGAAGACGATTACAGCTTTCGCAGAAGTCTTTTTCGTACGGCATGATAAGGCCAATCTCACCTTTGTAGTCTGGGTGAACGAACACCTGTGCAGGGCCATCATTTGCGGCTCTAACTTTGAGTAACCAACCATTGGCAATCAGTTGGTTTCGAATCGCTACACCAGATACATGATGACGGTGGAACAGATCATCCATTTCGCCAGTTTGCATTAATTCAATGAAGCGGAGCTGGATGGGTCTGTCTTTAATCCAATTAAGGAAAGCGGGGAGCTCGCTGTGATTGAGGTCTTTCATCAATACCACATTCACTTTGACTTGCTCATAACCGACTTCAAACGCGCGGTCGATACCTGCCATCACTTGGCTAAACTTGTTCTCGCCTGTGATTTGATAAAACATGCGAGGATCTAGGCTATCGACACTAACATTGATATGAGTCAGGCCAGCCTCTTTCCAGTCGGCAACCTGCTTTTCCATACGGTAGCCGTTGGTTGTCGTTGCGACTTTTTTTATGCCATCAGTTTGCGCGACAGTATGGATAATATCGGTAAAGTCTTTACGCAAGCTTGGTTCACCACCGGTAATGCGAACTTTCGACGTACCACAATCGGCAAACGCACGTACAACACGTTTGATCTCAGGGAGGTTTAAGAAGGACGAGTTTTTCTTACCCGACGGTTTGTAACCATCAGGTAAACAATATGTACATTTAAAGTTACAGACATCTGTAACAGACAAGCGCAAGTAATAAAACTTGCGATGGAATCTATCTTCGAATTGTTGCGCCACGGAACACCTTTCCAAACACGGGAGGCAGAATCATTTCCAATTATGCCCTTGTGACAATATGTCACTGGCTTTGCACGCTTATCCATCTAACTACTGAACTTAGCTTGCAGAGCTCGGAGTTATGGCAACTACCACTCATTGTGGAGTGATAGTAGCTAAATCAATTAAACACTTTGTACCAATAAAATACTTAATAATTGTGCGTGTTTCTACCCTCTGGGTCAAAAAATCGCGTCGACTACTCAAATTACCTACTATTGAGTAGGGTTTGTGAATGAATTAATCTAGATTGTAGTTCAGTTTAAACGAATAAGAAGAATTAGATGTCTGTGTATAAAACTAACAAAGTTGTCGCTATTGGTGGTGGGCATGGTCTAGGTCGTATGCTGGCCGCACTGAAGGACTTTGGTAGTAACGCCACTGGCATAGTCACTACCACGGACAATGGTGGTTCAACGGGCCGTATTCGCCATTGTCAGGGCGGCATTGCGTGGGGGGATACCCGCAATTGTATTAATCAGTTGATTACTGAGCCGTCTATAAGCTCAATGATGTTTGAATACCGATTTAAAGGTGCAGGAGAGCTAGATGGCCATAACCTGGGAAATCTGATGCTCACCGCACTTGATAACCTTTCGGTTCGTCCACTAGAGGCGATTCAACTCATCAGAAGTATGTTGAAAGTCGACGTGAATATCGTGCCTATGTCTGAGCACCCGTCAGATCTCGCGGCTTTATCAGTCGATGGTCGTTGGGTCACTGGTGAAACCAGCGTCGATGAAATGGAAGAAGACTTGCTTCGCTTAGATTTATCACCAGAAGTTCCAGCAACGAAGGAAGGGGTTCTCGCTATTGAGCAAGCTGATTGTATCGTACTTGGTCCAGGCAGCTTTTTAACAAGTATTATGCCTCCCCTACTTCTACCTGAAATAGGTAAAGCCATCGCGAACAATCAAAAAGCAAAACTGGTGTTTATTGAAAACCTATCTCCGGAATTTGGTCCTGCGGGAAGAATGACACTTGAACAAAAATTAGAGTGGTGTGAGCGCTCATGCCAAGCACGGAAAATTGATATTGTCCTAGGCGACGAGCCTCATCCAGAGTTAGCCGAGCGCTGGAACTGTGTAACCACTGAATTAGCCTCGCCAAATCGAGATTGGCGTCATGATCGCAGCAAACTGCAGTCGGCTATCGAAACGCTATTGAGCAACTAAGCGCAGGTATTGCTCTTGGGTATCCTTGAGTAATACCACCATTGTTTCTACATCACTCTCTTTATCCAATAGCTCACCAGTTTTTGCTCTGGCATCCATTTCGATAGCCAGTTGGCACAAAGCTTCTGCACCAAAACTTGCAGCACTGCTTTTCAATGCGTGACTGATTTCTTTTAGATAACTCGGATTATCTACTCCATCATCACCCAAGTTGTCGATATACATCTTGAGTTCACCTAAGAAGATTTCCAATAAAACAGGGACGTTTTCTTTACCGATTTCGTCGGCTAAGTGGTCGATTTTTTCCTGATTCATAATAGTCATGGGTTCTATTGCTCTTCTTTTGCGTTCCAAGCTTGGAGTTTACGGTAGATCGTTGAGGGGCTTACGTCTAGGTAACCAGCAGCACGTGGGATGTTCCCCTCACACGCTTCGATTGCCTGCTCTATGGCTGTTTTTTCCGTTAACCAGAGAGGGAATATGTCGTGTACCGACACTTGTTCCTTCACTTGAGGTTGAATACGGATTTGATTGTCTGATGGTAAGTTTAGTGGTGGAGGAAGCATTTCCAGAGTGATCTCTCTTCCATTATTTAGCACAACCACATTGCGTAATACGTTCTGCAATTGTCGAACGTTCCCCGGCCACGCATATCGATTGAAGCAATCCACGACTTCTGGAGCCATTCGAACAAAACCTTTTCCTTCTTCATTCGACATAAAACCCAGCAACGAATAAGCGATTTCAATCACGTCTTCCCCACGTTCACGCAAAGGCGGCAAATGCAGTGGGATCACGTAAAGTCGATAGTACAAATCTTCTCGAAAGCGCCCTTCCTGAACCTCTTTCCATGGGTCTCGGTTGGTTGCACAAACAAAACGCACATCAACACTCTTCATTTTTGAAGAGCCTACTTTTTGGAATGTACCAGTCTGAATGAAACGAAGCAGCTTAGTTTGAAGGTCTAAGTCCATCTCACACAGCTCATCCAAAAATAGCGTACCACCGTCAGCAAGCTCTGCTGCACCTTGACGATCTGTGGAAGCACCAGTAAATGCACCCTTCACGTGACCAAACAGTTCGCTCTCAATCAAGTCTTTCGGTATCGCAGCACAGTTAATGGCAATAAATGGCTTATCACCGCGCTGACTCGCTGCGTGGATCGCTTCCGCACACACCTCTTTACCAGTACCACTTTCACCGGTAATGAAAATACTGGCTTTACTGGATGCTGCCGAGTCGATAGTGCGATATACCGCTTGCATGGTTTGGCTACTGCCTATAAAGCCTTGGTAATTCTGATTGCTGACATTTCCGGCTTCATTTCGTAGCTTGGTCGCTTTGCGAATCGCATTATTGACCGTAACACGCAGTCGGTCTGCTTCACATGGCTTAATCAAGAAGTCTTGTGCACCATGGCGCATCGCATCAACAGCAGTATCGATAGAGCCATGAGCCGTCATAAAAATAACAGGGACGTCTGGGTGTGTTTGCTTAACGTTATACAACACATCCATCCCCGTCATATCAGGTAGTCGGAGATCGAGTAGGATAAGGTCTGGTGTACGACGTGATAAGCTATCGATGGCATCACGACCCGTGCCCACAATGTTGATATCAATACCAAGTGGGGTTAGATAAGAACGGTACAATGCGGCTACAGATGCCGTATCTTCGACCATCAATAGATATTTAGATTTGTGAACATCCGTAGATTGTTGCATAGCCTAGCCATAGTTATTTGCATTTTGTTTAAATGATTGCATTACGAATTGCATTTTGCAAATTTATGACAAAGATTGACTTAAAAATGGTGAAATAGCCTCAATTATGGCCATTTGAGGCTGGCACAAATACTGCAAAATCAATAATGACCCTAACGGGTCACCTAGCCAACTGACGTTGTTAGTGAACTTAGTATTCACAAATTACAGCCAATAGAATTGATTTCTATTGGCTATTTTTTTGCTTCAAATACCTTACTTTCTTTAACCAGCTTCAATGTGAACGATAACATTAACTGTTAGTAATGAACTGCTGACGTAACTTTTCTATTTCATCACGTTTCTGTGCCGCCAATTCAAACTCTAGATCTTGTGCATGCTTGTACATCTGCGCTTCGAGCTTACTGATCTCTTTATCTAGCTGCTGAGGAGTGAGAGCTTGATAAGTCTGCGAAGGCTCAGCAACTTTTGATAGCGGTACTTGTTTATTTGTACGTTGCTTCTTCGACTTAGTGATATCACCCAGCTCCATGATGTCTTTGACATTACGTTTCAATGCTTGCGGTGATATACCCATTTTTTCGTTATAGGCTTGCTGTTTCTCTCGACGACGATTGGTTTCATCCATCGCTTTTTTCATCGATTTAGTAATCGAATCAGCGTACAAGATCGCTTTACCTTCAAGGTTACGAGCTGCACGACCAATGGTCTGAATTAAAGAACGCTCTGAACGTAAGAAACCTTCTTTATCAGCATCAAGAATCGCGACAAGAGAAACCTCTGGCATATCAAGACCTTCTCGTAACAAGTTGATCCCTACTAGAACGTCAAACTCACCTAGTCGCAAATCGCGAATAATCTCAACGCGCTCAACCGTGTCGATATCAGAATGCAAATATCTAACTTTCACATCATGTTCAGTGAGATACTCTGTTAAATCTTCCGCCATTCGCTTCGTTAAAGTAGTCACGAGCACGCGTTCATCTTTCGCCGAGCGAATTCTGATTTCTGATAACAAATCATCAACCTGCGTCGCAACCGGGCGCACTTCTAGTTCAGGGTCCAACAGGCCCGTTGGCCTAACTACTTGATCCGCTATTTCATCGGCGGACTTTTCGAGTTCATAGTTACCTGGGGTAGCCGATACAAAAATCGTTTGGGGTGCAATCGACTCAAACTCTTCAAACTTCATTGGACGGTTATCTAAAGCTGAAGGCAACCGGAAGCCAAATTCCACCAGCGTTTCCTTACGTGAACGGTCACCTTTGTACATCGCGCCGATTTGTGGAACTGTCACGTGCGACTCATCAATGACTAACAAACCGTCATGAGGTAAATAATCAAACAAGGTCGGCGGCGGCTCACCCTCTGCACGACCACTTAAATAGCGAGAGTAGTTTTCTATACCGGAACAAAAACCAAGTTCATTCATCATTTCGATGTCAAACTGCGTTCTTTGGCTAATTCTTTGCTCTTCAAGCAGCTTGTTGTTGTCCTTTAAGTACGTTTGACGAGTTCGAAGTTCTTCTTTAATCAGTTCAATCGCATCTAGAATTTTTTCTCTTGGGGTAACGTAGTGCGTTTTAGGGTAGATGGTGTACCGCGGTAGATCGCGCTGCTTAACAGCGCCAGTCAACGGGTCGAACACGCTGATACAATCAACCTCATCATCAAACATTTCTATACGCACCGCATCTTGATCAGATTCCGCAGGGAATATATCGATCACCTCGCCACGCACTCTGAATTGCCCTCGCTCAAACGCCACATCATTTCGTGAATACTGAAGCTCAGCCAGTCGTCTTAGAATGTCGCGCTGATCCATCACATCACCACGGCGTATATGCAGCATCATCTTCAAATACGAATCAGGGTCGCCCAAGCCATAAATAGCTGAAACCGACGCTACGATAATGGCGTCTTTACGCTCTAGCAAAGCCTTGGTTGCGGAAAGTCGCATTTGCTCAATATGGGCATTCACTGATGCGTCTTTTTCGATAAAGGTGTCCGTGGTTGGGACATAAGCTTCAGGCTGGTAGTAATCATAATACGAGACAAAATACTCGACTGCGTTGTTAGGAAAAAATGATTTCATCTCTCCATACAACTGCGCCGCAAGCGTCTTGTTTGGCGCTAGCAATATAGCGGGACGCTGAGCTTGTGCGATCACGTTAGCTAAGGTAAACGTTTTTCCTGAGCCCGTAACACCAAGCAATGTTTGATGTGCTAATCCTGCATCTAGACCTTCAAGTAGTTGATTAATCGCCGTTGGTTGATCCCCAGACGGTTGGTAATCAGACACCAAATCAAAGAGTTTGCTCATTTCTGCCTCTACAAGCGCTATCGTTATTGATTCTTTTCACTGTACATATATACACTCTAATGACAGTGTTAGCAAAATATCTCACTATTTTGTTGAATGATTGATTTCAGCTCTAGATCATCGATTGCAACTTTGATAATATCTTTCGCCCTCGCTACCGCAATATGCATTTTACAATGCGTAGTCTTGCTTTTAATACGTGGATTTTCATTCACAGCTTTTCCCCATTTTATCTAAAAACCACCTTTAAGCGCCTACTCTTATTGCTGCTTTCTTTATCTTGGTTTTCGCTTGTTAACATCAACATTTTCAATAGCTAACCATCTACTTCTTGCTCGCTAATTCAGTATTCATCTTCTACGATCATTTGGTTTTTCAAGGTTAATTAACATAGTTATCCACAAAATTGGTGGATAAGTAATTCGAGCCCAAAACTCGTAAGGGATACAGAAAAGTAAAGACTTTTTTATCGTGTTTTTTTACTTTTTTCGTCCTCTCGAGTGTTGACATCAAATTAAGGTGCCGATAATATTCGCCCCGCTTCCGGCAATAGCCAGAATCACTTTTCCCCCTTAGTTCAGTTGGTAGAACGGCGGACTGTTAATCCGTATGTCGCAGGTTCGAGTCCCGCAGGGGGAGCCATATTCTAGAAAAAAGCCCAATCGAAAGATTGGGCTTTTTTCGTTGTATCAACCAGTTGCTGATCCAAACCAACACAACAGAGTGAGCCGAGCTATCGCGCTTCCTATTCTGAGCTCATTCAAGCAGTACTTTGCCAACAAAACCTCTTAAACGCGGCTAAATTTTATCCATTGATATAAAACCTTAGCTTTCCTTGGTTGTTATTGCGCTTGCAAAGCACGATAATATTGGGATCGGAATTTCTAAACTATATAACTATGACCGAATATCTTTTGTTGTTGGTAGGCACAGTCCTAGTCAACAACTTTGTACTGGTAAAGTTTCTGGGCTTATGTCCATTTATGGGCGTTTCTAAAAAGCTAGAAACCGCGATAGGTATGGGGTTAGCCACAACATTTGTGCTAACTCTCGCATCAGTGTGCGCATATCTTGTTGAAACCTATGTTTTGGCACCTTTAGGCCTTCAGTATTTAAGAACCATGAGCTTCATCTTAGTGATTGCAGTTGTGGTGCAATTCACTGAAATGGTGGTACATAAAACAAGCCCGACTCTCTACCGCTTACTTGGTATATTTTTGCCATTGATCACCACCAACTGTGCCGTACTTGGTGTCGCGTTGTTAAACATCAACGAGAACCACAACTTCGTCGAATCAATCGTCTATGGCTTTGGTGCTGCAGTGGGGTTCTCACTAGTGCTTATCTTATTCGCCTCGATGCGCGAACGTATCGCCGCGGCTGATGTCCCGACTCCATTTAAAGGCGCATCGATTGCCATGATCACTGCAGGCCTTATGTCTCTTGCCTTTATGGGCTTTACTGGGTTGGTGAAGTTGTAATGAGCTCTATATTAATTGCGGTTATTGCCATTGCGGTACTCGCAGCCATTTTCGGTGCTGTACTTGGTTTTGCTTCTATCCGATTTAAAGTTGAAGCAGACCCTATCGTCGACCAAATCGACGGCATTTTGCCTCAAACACAGTGTGGACAATGTGGCTACCCAGGTTGTCGTCCATACGCTGAAGCCATTGCAAATGGCGATAAGATCAATAAATGCCCTCCAGGTGGTCAGGCGACTATCGAAAAACTGGCTGATCTGATGGGAGTAGAAGCCGAAGAGTCTGCACATGACCTAGACAATGCTGTTAAGACTGTAGCTTATATCCATGAAGATATGTGTATTGGCTGTACCAAATGTATTCAGGCTTGCCCTGTTGACGCAATTGTTGGTGGTACAAAAGCGCTGCACACCGTCATTAAAGATGAGTGTACGGGCTGTGACTTATGTGTGGCCCCATGCCCAACAGATTGTATTGAAATGATTCCAGTAGCCACCACTACTGATAATTGGAAGTGGCAATTGGACGCCATTCCTGTTGTTGATATCACCGATTCTGCCGTATCGCAGTCGCAGAATAGCGGGAGTTAAGGACTGGTATGTTGTCACTAATTGAACAAATAAAATCGGGTGCATTATGGGACTTCCCTGGTGGCGTACACCCGCCAGAGAACAAACAACAATCTCTGAGCCAACCGATTGAACGCGCATCTATTGCGGATGAAATCGTTTTGCCGATCAAGCAACACATTGGTAAGCCAGGAGACCTCATCGTCGCTGTCGGTGAAAAAGTGCTGAAAGGTCAGCCTTTAACCAAATACGACACAAGCTTTATGCTGCCAGTTCATGCACCAACTTCTGGTACCATTAGTGCAATTGAACAACGCACCACCGCTCACCCTTCAGGCCTATCAGAATTGTGTGTCGTCATTCGCCCAGATATGCAAGACACATGGTGCGAACTTAAACCATCACCAGATTTCACTCAGGAGTCCCCTGAGGAGCTAATCGAGCGTATTCGACAAGCAGGGATTTCCGGCATGGGCGGCGCAGGCTTTCCGACGGCTAAAAAAATTCAATCAGGCTTGGCCCGTACCGAAATTCTGATCATCAATGCGGCCGAATGTGAGCCATACATTACTGCTGATGACACATTAATGCGTCATTATGCAGAAGAGATCATTAAAGGTATTGAGATTGTTGAACACATCCTCAAACCTAAGCTGACGATTATAGGTATTGAGGATAACAAGCCAGAAGCCGTTGAAGCCCTGACTCAAGCGGCACATGACAGCCAAATTGTTGTCCGCGTGATCCCAACCAAATACCCATCCGGTGGTGAGAAGCAATTAATTAAGATACTGACCAATAAAGAAGTGCCAAATGGCGGTATTCCTGCAGACATCGGTATTTTAGTTCAAAACGTAGGGTCTCTATACGCAGCCAAACGTGCAGTCTGTGATGGCGAGCCGCTTATCGAAAGAATTGTTACCTTAACCGGTAGTACGTTTAAGCAACCACGTAATGTCTGGGCTCCAATAGGAACTCCGGTACAATCACTACTTGCTGAGTTTAACCATAAGGCCGAGAAGAAGAACCAAAGACTGATTCTTGGCGGCCCAATGATGGGCTTTACTCTGCCCCACTCCAACGTTCCGATAACCAAGACGACCAACTGTATTCTTGCACCCACACGAAAAGAGATTGCGCCGGATCGCTTTGAAATGGCATGTATCCGTTGTAGTCAATGTGCAGAAGTCTGTCCTGCATCACTGCTTCCTCAGCAGCTTCAATGGCATGCAAAAGCTCAAGAGTTAGATAAATGTGAAGAGCTGAACCTAAAAGACTGTATCGAGTGTGGTGCCTGCGCGTATGTATGTCCGAGTGAAATTCCACTTGTTCAATACTATCGCCAAGCAAAAGCAGAAATTCGTACACGCAAGCTTGAAGCCGAATCAGCCGAGCGAGCGAAACAACGATTTGAAGAAAAAAATGCTCGTATGGAGCGTGATAAAGCCGAACGGGAAAACCGATTTAAGAAAGCCGCAGAAAATCGTCGTAAGGACATGAAGCAGTCTGCTGGTGACGATGCTATCGCTGCCGCCATCGCAAGAGTTAAAGCTCAAAAAGAGCAAACCCAAACAGAAGAAAAGCCAGCTGTAAAACCAGCTGTAGCCGCTGCGATCGCCAAAGCTAAAGCCAAACAAGCTGCAGCGATGGAGACTGGGAAAGCCGAGCCCGACAATTCAGAAATGGCAAAACTGCGCGAAGAAAGAAAGCAGCAAGCTAGAGCACGTAAAGCAGAAAAAGCACAAGAGTCAGATTCGACTCCTGACACGTCAGAATCAGGAGACAGCAAAAAAGATGCAGTGGCTGCTGCTATAGCACGAGCTAAGGCGCGTAAAGCCCAAGCTGCTGAGCCAAAGTCGACTGAAGTGAAAACTGAGGAATCGGAAGATCCAAAGAAAGCCGCTGTCGCTGCTGCTATTGCTCGAGCTAAAGCGCGTAAAGCGCAAACGTCTGAGCCAGAGTCGGCTGAAGAACAAACTGAGGAATCGGAAGACCCGAAGAAAGCTGCTGTCGCCGCTGCTATAGCAAGAGCTAAGGCACGCAAAGCCCAAGCTACTGAGCCAGATTCGACTGAAGTGAAAACTGAGGAGTCAGAAGATCCAAAGAAAGCCGCTGTCGCTGCTGCTATTGCTCGAGCTAAAGCGCGTAAATCACAAGTTTCTGAAGCCGAGGCGGCTGATGTGCAAGCTGAAGAATCTGAAGATCCAAAGAAGGCCGCTGTCGCTGCTGCTATTGCACGAGCTAAAGCGCGTAAATCACAAGCTGCTGAAGCCAAGGCGACTGATGTGCAAACTGAAGAATCAGAAGATCCAAAGAAGGCCGCTGTCGCTGCTGCTATTGCACGAGCTAAAGCGCGTAAAGCACAAGCTGCTGAAGCCGAGGCGACTGATGTGCAAGCTGAAGAATCGGAAGATCCAAAGAAGGCCGCTGTCGCTGCTGCTATTGCTCGAGCTAAAGCGCGTAAAGCACGAGCTGCTGAAGCCGACGCGACTGATGTGCAAGCTGAAGAATCGGAAGATCCAAAGAAGGCTGCTGTCGCTGCTGCTATTGCACGAGCTAAAGCGCGTAAAGCACAAGCTGCTGAAGCCGACGCGACTGAAGTGCAAGCTGAAGAATCCGAAGATCCAAAGAAAGCCGCTGTCGCTGCTGCTATTGCAAGAGCCAAAGCGCGTAAAGCTGAAAAAGAACAGCTCGAAAAACAAGAGCAAAATTTTGAGGAGAAAGAGTAGTGGCCTTTTTCATTGCCAGCTCACCGCACGCCCATAGTAAGCGCAGTACACCAGATCTAATGAAATGGGTTGCAATTTGTGCCCTTCCGGGGCTCGTGGCACAAACTTATTTCTTTGGTTGGGGCACAATTATTCAGTTAATTTTTGCCGTTATGGTCGCCATGGCATTAGAAGCACTGGTGATGGTCTCACGCAAACGCCATCCGCTATTTGCTCTTAGAGATAACAGTGCAATTGTGACCGCATGGCTACTAGCGGTTGCTATCCCTCCACTCTCACCATGGTGGGTAATCGTCATCGGTCTTATCTTTGCTATCATCATCGCAAAGCATTTATATGGGGGAATTGGCCAAAACCTATTTAACCCAGCGATGGTCGCTTATGTAGTACTACTCATATCCTTTCCAGTGCAAATGACCAGCTGGATAGAGCCTGTTCAACTTTCAAATGACCCAATTTCATTTGTTGATGCGTTTTCAATGATCTTTACTGGATTCAATAGTGAAGGCTTATCATTGCAACAAATTCGTACCGGTATCGATGGTGTCACCATGGCTACCCCTCTAGATTCATTTAAAACAGCTCTGCATTCCGGTAGCACCGTACAGGAAGCTTTAGCACAACCTCAATTTAATGGTATTGCCGGTATCGGTTGGGAGTGGGTTAATCTTGCATACTTAACGGGTGGCCTGCTGCTGATCAAATTACGTGTCATCAACTGGCATATTCCAGTTAGCTTTCTAGTTGGACTAATCGTCTCTAGTGGACTATTTATGCTGTTCACTCCTGGGGAGACAGCATCACCGCTTATCCATCTACTTTCTGGTGCTACTATGTTAGGTGCTTTCTTTATTGCTACTGACCCAGTATCAGCATCCACTACGGTTAAAGGCCGACTTATCTTCGGCGCGTTTATCGGCGTTATGGTGTTTATTATCCGTAGTTGGGGTGGTTTCCCCGATGGTGTGGCGTTCGCAGTGTTACTTGCTAACATGTGCGTCCCACTGATTGATTATTACACTAAACCAAGAACTTACGGGCACTAAGGTATGTTAAACGCAATAAAGAAAAACGGCCTTACACTCGCTCTTTTTGCTTGTGCTTCTACAGGTCTGGTCGCCCTGACTCAATACTTAACTAAAGATCAGATCAAGCAACAGGAACAAGCTCAACTACTATCAGTGTTGAATCAAGTGATTCCGCACGACCTACATGATAATGAACTGTATCGAGCCTGCACGTTAGTGTCGTCTCCTGAATTAGGTACAGACGCATCAATGCCTGCTTATATCGCCACTATAGATGGAAAACCAAGCGCAATTGCCATCGAGGCGATCGCGCCAGACGGCTATAATGGTGCTATTAAGGTTATTGTCGGTATTCAAGATAACGGCACGATCACTGGTACCCGCGTCCTTTCTCATCAGGAAACCCCTGGGCTAGGTGATAAAATTGACTTACGTGTAACCGACTGGATTCTAAGCTTTACCGGAAAGTCGGTGAATGATGAGAATATCTCGGCTTGGAAGGTTCGCAAGGACGGTGGTCAATTTGATCAATTTACCGGTGCGACCATTACACCAAGAGCAGTAGTAAAAGCGGTAAAACAAGCCGTAACATACGTTAATCAAAATAAAGAGTCGATATTGGCTCAGCCACGTAACTGTGGAGGCTCAAATGACTGAACATAAGACACTGATAAAAAATGGCTTGTGGGACAATAACCCAGCTCTGGTTCAGCTACTAGGTTTGTGCCCACTCCTAGCCGTTTCATCGACTGTCACTAATGCGCTAGGTCTTGGTTTAGCGACACTATTGGTTCTTGTAGGATCCAATGTAACGGTATCCTTGGTCCGCGACTATGTACCAAAGGAAGTGCGTATTCCAGTGTTCGTTATGATCATCGCCTCACTCGTAACCTGCGTTCAACTGCTGATGAATGCTTATGCTTACGGGCTTTATCTCTCTCTCGGTATTTTCATTCCGCTTATTGTCACCAACTGTATCATCATAGGCCGTGCTGAAGCTTTCGCATCTAAAAACGATGTGATCCCGTCGGCTCAAGATGGATTTTGGATGGGACTAGGAATGACCAGCGTTTTAGTCGTACTGGGTGGAATGCGAGAACTGATAGGTAATGGGACATTATTTGATGGTGCCGACCTACTACTAGGTGAGTGGGCAACATCACTAAAAATCGAAGTATTCCAATTTGATAACAGTTTCTTACTGGCACTGCTCCCACCAGGAGCATTCATCGGTGTTGGACTACTTATCGCGTTAAAAAATATTTTCGATAATCAGTTGGAAGCTCGCCAACCAAAACAAGAAAAGCCGTCTATTGAACGCGCTCGAGTGACCAATCAATAATAAAAACTGGAAGCAAGCCTCAACATGAACAATACCAAGAGAGTCGAGATACTCACTCGATTGAGAGACGACAACCCGAACCCTCAAACCGAGTTGAACTGGAATTCACCATTTGAACTGTTAATCGCCGTACTTTTATCGGCACAGGCTACCGATGTGAGCGTTAACAAAGCTACGGATAAGCTTTACCCAGTTGCGAACACTCCCCAGTCAATGTTTGACTTAGGTGTCGATGGGGTTAAGGAATACATCAAGACGATTGGCCTATTTAACTCTAAAGCTGAAAACGTCATAAAAACTTGCCGCATCCTGCTCGACCAACATGGTGGTGAAGTACCAGAAAACCGAGAAGCACTAGAAGCCCTACCTGGAGTAGGACGCAAAACAGCTAACGTTGTACTCAATACCGCTTTTGGCTGGCCTACTATCGCTGTCGACACTCATATTTACCGAGTTTCAAATCGAACCAAGTTTGCGATGGGCAAAACCGTCGACGACGTCGAAAAAAAACTACTCAAGGTTGTGCCTAAAGAGTTCAAACTCGATGTACACCATTGGCTGATCTTACACGGGCGCTACACCTGTGTCGCTCGCAAGCCTAGGTGCGGTAGTTGTATCATCGAGGACTTGTGTGAGTTTAAAGAAAAGACTGAAGTGTAGTACTTTCAGTTTTATTACTAATACTAAAAAGCTAGGAGCAAGAAATGTCTAACGGCCGTATTCTCCACACCATGTTACGAGTTGGAGATCTTGATAAATCAATTTCATTTTACACCGAAGTGATGGGCATGAGCCTGCTACGTACCAATGAAAACAAGGAATATGAGTACACTCTCGCTTTTCTAGGTTACGGTGACGAATCCCAAGGTGCAGTGATCGAACTTACCTATAACTGGGGTAAATCCGAGTACGACATGGGGACTGCGTTTGGCCATATCGCTATCGGTGTCGAAGACATTTACTCTACCTGTGATGCCATTAAGGCTGCGGGCGGCAATGTCACGCGAGAGCCAGGCCCAGTGAAAGGTGGCAGTACCCATATCGCTTTCGTGAAAGATCCAGATGGGTACATGATAGAGCTCATTCAAAACAAGCAGGCTTCTTCGGGTTTAGAAGGCTAACTTAATCGAATAAAGGCCACTCAATAGTGGCCTTTATTTCAATCTTTACATGATAATAATTATCATTTAATATCCACTTACTTTATCTAAAGTGAGGGATAGCAAATGATGGAAGAATGGGAAAAGCACACACTACTCGCTGATATCGCGATGCAAAAAGACGACCATCTGCGTAGTATTCTTCACTACCAACAGGCCCTCACTCTTAGTGAGGAGCTATCTCACGAACAAGATCTGGCGTTAGAAGATCGTTTAGTAGTCTCGGTCATTTCTTGCCATAACATGGCGTCTTTCTGGCGTCAGGTTGGCGAGGTGAAGTATGAGCTCAAATATCTTCAGTTGGCTTCCGAAAAAGTGCTCACTTTAGTGCCTCAATGCCCAAATACCGATTGCGATGCATTCGTGGATTCTTTAGGCTGCTGCAAAAAAGCCTTGGTGGAGTTCATGAAGCGACACCCTAACCCAAAAATTGCAAAACAGGTTCAGGACATCGATTCGTTTACTAACTGCAATATTATCGCTCGTTTTTCACTGCACTAGACTTGTGTTCTACCTAGTGAAATAACGACTCGTCGGTTTTTGTTCTTTCCAATTGGTGACGAATTATCCGCTACAGGGCGACGTTTGCCATAACCTTGAACTTGAATTCTGTCTTCTGGCAATCCGAGAGATTCAAAATAATCTCTTAGCACTTCTGCGCGCTGCTCTGATAAATTTTGACTAACACTTTTGCTCTCAACTGAATCGGTGTAGGTCGATACCAGTACGAGGTCAATATCTTGATTGTGGCGAATATACTCTGCGATTTGAGCTAAGCGCTTTTGTGAAGCTTTGTTGAGTTGAACACTACTTCGGTCGTAGTGAAGAATCGTAAACGAGATATCTTCGAATGAATACGGCAGCAGATTAGCAACACAGTCACTAAACGCGTTATATTTTTGCTGAAACAATACTGATGATAACGCAACTTCAATTCGCTGATCACGGCTCTGCCAGTCCTGGTAACTAAAAGTTGGATAACGCCCTTTCTCTAACTCACTCAATATGCCCCAAGCGGTTTGACCACCAATATAACCATCAAACTGCTTAAAGAACTTAATATTACTTATGCGTTCAGCGCTCTCGCCTGGACGCCAATGCGGCGGCATTGAAACTAAACTTACATTACGAGTTTCACCCATTGGCCTACGCATTTTTAACTCAAAATCGAGGTTGATTTTTTTACTTGCAATAGAAGAGAACACCGCATCGCCATAATTAGGAATAGGGTGAACTAAACGGCACTCTAGAGGAGTGTTTGCAACCATCTGCCAAGTTGATTGCATAGGCGTAGCAACGTAGCGCTTTTCCATAGCACTCAAGGCCATAGATACGGTTGCGCTGGTCAAACATATTGTTGTCACTAGCCACTTATTCATAGTCAATTTCATCTCGTTTAATACTGCTATCGAGCGGTGATTGATTGCCGCTTTATCTTACCCTTGGTACTGATGCAAAAAGCTAGCCAATAAGATGGGGGATTAAATCCCAGAGCTTGCTTTTGATCACTTAGAGAATCTGCAATAATGCACGCCCTGTCACAAAACCTTGGACCACCATGACTGTAGAAAATGAAGCATTGACGCTCAAAAAACGCTTTCGCGGTTATTTCCCCGTCGTAATTGATGTCGAAACCGCTGGATTCAATGCCAAAACAGATGCTCTATTAGAAATTTGCGCTATCACCTTAAAGATGGATGATAATGGCGACCTTCACCCTGCATCCACTCTACATTTTCACGTTGAACCATTTGAAGGTGCAAACCTTGAGCCTGCTGCGCTTGAGTTCAATGGTATTCGTGATCCCTTTAGCCCTCTTCGTGGTGCTGTGACAGAATCTGAAGCCCTAAAAGAAATTTATAAGCTTGTTCGTAAGGAACAAAAGAATGCCGATTGTAGCCGGGCCATTATGGTCGCACACAACGCCACTTTTGATCTGAGCTTCGTTATGGAAGCAAGTGAACGCTGCAAGCTCAAAAGAGTCCCTTTCCATCCTTTTGCAACATTTGATACAGCTGCGCTTAGCGGGTTGGCCTATGGACAAACCGTCTTAGCTAAAGCGTGTAAAACAGCTGGGATGGAATTCGACAATAAAGAAGCCCACTCAGCACTTTACGATACTCAAAAAACCGCTGAGCTATTCTGTGGCATCGTCAATAAATGGAAAGCCTTAGGCGGCTGGCCATTAGTTGACGAGAGCGACAACGATAATAAGTAAACACACATCGAGATTATTATGAACCCTGTTGTTATTTCTGTTTGTATCATGCTGGTACTTGCACTGATGAGGGTGAATGTCGTAGTAGCACTGACATTCGCCGCTATCGTTGGTGGTCTAGTATCAGGAATGAGTTTAAATGACGCCGTTTCTGCTTTTGAAAGTGGCCTAGGTGGTGGTGCAACCATCGCGCTAAGCTACGCTATGTTAGGGACATTCGCCGTTGCCATATCACGCTCCGGGATCACTGATTTACTGGCACAGTCAGTTATCAAACGAATTCATGGTAAGGAAAACGGTACTGCGAGCACAGGACTTAAGTACGCGGTACTTATCGCACTTGTACTCGTCACTATGTCTTCTCAGAACGTTATTCCTGTCCATATCGCCTTTATCCCAATTTTGATTCCACCTCTATTGGGCGTGTTCGCTAAACTTAAATTGGATCGCCGTTTAGTCGCTTGTGTGCTGACTTTTGGCTTAATTACTCCCTATATGGTACTTCCAATTGGCTTTGGTGGAATTTTCTTAAACAATATCCTGCTTAAGAACTTACACGATAACGGCTTAGAAGACGTGGTCGCTAGCCAAGTCCCTACGGCGATGCTTCTTCCTGCTGCAGGTATGCTGTTCGGTCTACTAACAGCAATCTTCTTTAGTTACCGCAAGCCTCGCGAATACAAAGAAACTGAACTTACTCATGTTGATACAGAACCTACAGCCATCAACAAGAAAAATATCCTAGTCGCAGCAGCTGGTATCGTAGCAGCGCTCGCAGTTCAACTAAGCACTGGGTCAATGATCATTGGTGCACTTGCTGGCTTTATGGTGTTCACTTTTGGTGGTGTCATTGCGTGGAAAGAAACACATGATGTGTTCACTAAAGGTGTTCACATGATGGCAATGATTGGCTTTATTATGATTTCAGCGGCCGGCTTCGCTGCAGTAATGAAACAAACGGGTGGCGTTGAATCACTGGTTGAAGCACTGTCTACCAGCATTGGAGACAACAAACCTCTAGCAGCACTTCTTATGCTTGTTGTTGGTCTACTAGTAACCATGGGGATTGGTTCTTCGTTCTCAACCATCCCTATCATCGCGACCATTTATGTTCCGCTAGCAGCCGCTTTCGGTTTCTCGCCAATGGCAACTATCGCGTTAGTAGGCACTGCAGCTGCACTTGGTGATGCAGGCTCGCCAGCTTCTGATTCAACCCTAGGTCCAACATCTGGCCTAAATGCAGATGGACAACACGAACACATTTGGGAAACAGTAGTTCCAACCTTTATTCACTACAATATTCCGTTGATCGCGTTTGGTTGGTTAGCTGCAATGGTTCTTTAGCAAAGCGCAGTTAATATCTTGAGTAACGAAAGGCTGCCTAATGGCAGCCTTTTATTTTGGGCGCGAAAAACATCTAATTGACCGTTGTCAGGCAAAAAAGAAAAAGGCTTGATGATCTCTCATCAAGCCTTTGTTTGATCACAGTGGTTATTACCAACCAGTGATTTCGCGTAGACCTTTACCGATGTCTGCAAGAGACTTCACTGTCTTAACGCCTGCAGCTTCTAATGCAGCAAACTTATCTTCCGCAGTACCTTTACCACCAGAGATGATTGCACCTGCGTGACCCATACGCTTACCAGGAGGAGCCGTTACACCAGCAATGTAAGAAACAACTGGCTTAGTGACGTTCTCTTTAATGAACGCTGCAGCTTCTTCTTCAGCTGTACCACCGATTTCACCAATCATTACGATTGCTTCAGTCTCTGGATCTTCTTGGAACAGTTTTAGGATATCAATGAAGTTTGAACCAGGGATTGGGTCACCGCCGATACCAACACAAGTAGACTGACCGAAACCTTCGTCTGTTGTCTGCTTAACTGCTTCGTAAGTTAGTGTACCTGAACGCGATACGATACCCACTTTACCTTTCTTGTGGATATGTCCAGGCATGATACCAATCTTACACTCGTCTGGAGTGATTAGACCCGGACAGTTAGGACCGATCATGCGAACGCCAGTCTCTTCTAGCTTCACTTTAACGTCGATCATATCTGTTGTAGGGATACCTTCAGTGATTGTTACGATTAGCTCGATGCCTGCATCAATCGCTTCCAGGATTGCATCTTTACAGAAAGGTGCAGGTACGTAGATAACTGTTGCCGTTGCGCCAGTTGCTTCTACTGCTTCACGTACTGTGTTAAATACAGGTAGACCTAGGTGAGTTTGACCACCTTTACCTGGAGAAACACCACCAACCATCTGTGTACCGTATGCGATAGCTTGCTCAGAGTGGAAAGTACCTTGACCACCAGTGAAACCCTGACAGATTACTTTAGTGTCTTTATTAATTAGTACAGACATTATTTGCCCTCCGCAGCAGCAACAACTTTCTGAGCAGCGTCAGTTAGCGACTCAGCTGCAATGATATCAACATCAGAATTAGCAAGAACTTCGCGACCTAGGTCCGCGTTAGTACCTTCTAGACGAACAACTACAGGTACGCTCACGCCTACCTCTTTAACTGCACCGATAATACCTTCAGCGATCATGTCACAACGAACGATACCACCGAAGATGTTTACTAGTACTGCTTTTACATTGTCATCAGATAGGATGATCTTGAATGCTTCTGCTACACGCTCTTTGGTTGCGCCGCCACCTACATCTAGGAAGTTAGCTGGCTTGCCGCCGTGTAGGTTCACGATATCCATCGTACCCATTGCTAGACCTGCACCGTTAACCATACAGCCAACATTACCGTCTAGTGCTACGTAGTTTAGTTCCCACTGTGCAGCGTGTGCTTCGCGCTCATCTTCTTGTGAAGGATCGTGCATTTCACGAAGTTTTGGCTGACGGTACATCGCGTTTGAGTCGATGTTGATCTTACCATCAAGACATAGAAGGTTGCCTTCGCCAGTGATTACAAGAGGGTTGATCTCTAGTAGAGCGAGGTCGTACTGAGAGAACATGTTGCCAAGACCCATGAAGATCTTAACAAATTGTTTGATTTGGTCTCCTTCAAGACCCAGTTTGAACGCAAGTTCACGGCCTTGGTACGCTTGAGGGCCTACTAATGGATCGATAGCTGCTTTGTGAATCAACTCTGGCGTTTCTTCTGCAACTTTCTCGATTTCAACACCACCTTCAGTTGAAGCCATGAAGACAACTTTACGAGTAGCACGGTCTACAACTGCGCCTAAGTAAAGCTCGTTAGCGATGTTCGATGCTTCTTCAACTAGGATTTTTGTAACAGGCTGACCATTTGCATCTGTTTGGTAAGTTACTAGGTTTTTACCTAGCCATTTCTGAGCGAACTCTTTTACACCGTCTTTAGTATCGTGTAGTTCTACGCCGCCCGCTTTACCGCGACCACCAGCGTGAACCTGACATTTCACTACTTTTTTGTCAGTACTAATACGACCTGCAGCTTCGAACGCTTCTTGTGGCGTGTCACACGCGTAGCCTTCTGGTACAGGCAAACCGAATTCTGCAAACAGCTGTTTGGCTTGGTATTCATGCAAATTCATTTTGATATTCCGTTTGTTATCCCTTAAGGGATTATTATTTCCATGACGCCGCATACACTGCGAAACGTCTGTAGGGTCTTCTCAATTCAACCATACGTGTATCGTATACAAATATGGCTCAAGTGAAGGCCAGACAGTTGAGCCAGTCTAGCCTTGAAAAATATCAAACGTCTAGCCGACTATAGCAACTAGACGTTTTAGCGATATTAAACGTCTAATAACAGACGTGCAGGATCTTCTAGTAGCTCTTTAATTGTTACTAGGAAGCCTACTGACTCGCGGCCATCGATTAAACGGTGGTCGTAAGACAACGCTAAGTACATCATCGGCAAGATTTCAACCTTGCCATCCACTGCCATTGGGCGCTCTTGGATCTTGTGCATACCAAGAATTGCCGCTTGAGGCGGGTTGATGATTGGCGTAGACATTAGAGAGCCAAATACACCACCGTTTGTGATAGTGAAGTTACCACCCATTAGCTCATCAACAGTTAGCTTGCCGTCACGGCCTTTGATCGCTAGCTCTTTGATGCCTTTTTCGATGTCAGCAAAACCTAGTGTGTCACAGTCTTTTAGTACTGGAGTCACTAGACCTCGTGGCGTAGATACCGCCATGCTGATGTCGAAGTAGTTGTGGTAAACGATATCATCACCGTCGATAGAGGCGTTTACTTCTGGGTAACGCTTAAGCGCTTCAGTTACCGCTTTCACGTAAAAAGACATGAAACCAAGACGCGTGTCGTGACGCTTCTCGAATTGGTCTTTGTACTGCTTACGAAGGTCCATGATTGGCTTCATGTTTACTTCGTTGAAAGTCGTCAGCATTGCTGTGCTATTCTTCGCTTCTAGAAGACGGTTTGCTACCGTCTTACGTAGGCGAGTCATAGGTACGCGCTTTTGGCTACGTGCTGCTGCTGGAGCTTCAACAGCTGGAGCATCAGCTTTAGGTGCTTCTTTAGCGTTAGCTAGGTGAGCTTCAATGTCTTCGCGTGTGATTCGACCACCAACACCGGTGCCTTTAACTTGGCTAGCTTCTAGGCCATGCTCTGCAAGTAGTCGACGTACAGCTGGACTTAGCGCATCATTGCTTTCTTCCGTCAAAGCAGCCTTATGGCGTTTGTCTGGAGAAGCTTCTGTCTCTTCTGTTGTGTCAGATGTAGGTTCACCCGCAACAGCACCAGGCTTAAGCTTAGCAATCAGCTGCTTAGACAGTACTGTTGCACCTTCTTCTTCAATAATCGCTTCTAGTACACCAGCTTCAGGAGCAGGTACCTCTAGAACAACTTTATCAGTTTCAATATCAACAATAACTTCGTCACGAGCAACCGCTTCACCCGGTTTCTTGTGCCAAGTTGCTACGGTTGCATCAGCAACTGATTCAGGTAAATCTGGAACCAGAATTTCAATTGTCATATCTATTTCATCCTTTCGCTTCTAGTTCTTAAGCTGAGACTTTTGGATCTAAGTTAAGAGCGTCTTCAATTAACGCTTTTTGTTGTTTCAAGTGTACCGACATGTAGCCTACTGCTGGCGAAGCAGAAGCCGGGCGGCCTGCATATTTAAGGTCTGCTCCCGCTGGAATAGCTGCGCGGAAGTTATGTTGACTGCTGTACCAAGCACCTTGGTTTTGTGGTTCTTCTTGGCACCAAACAAAGTCTGTAACGTTCTTGTACTGAGCGATTGTTGCTTGTACTTCCTCAAGTGGGAATGGGTAAAGCTGCTCAATACGAACGATAGCTACATCGTCTTGCTCATTGTTTCGGCGTTGTTCAAGCAGATCGAAATAAACCTTACCCGAACAGAACACGACGCGTTTCACTTTGCTTGCTTCAATGTTGTCAATCTCACCAATTGCAGCTTGGAACGTACCATCAGCTAACTCTTCAATCGAAGAGGTACATAGCGGGTGACGCAACAAAGACTTAGGAGACATAACAATCAAAGGTCGGCGCATTGGGCGAACAACTTGACGACGAATCATGTGATAAACCTGAGCTGGCGTTGAAGGCACAACAACCTGCATATTTTGCTCAGCACATAATTGTAGGTAACGCTCCAGACGAGCTGATGAGTGCTCTGGGCCTTGACCTTCATAACCATGAGGCAGAAGCATAGTTAGGCCACATAGACGTGCCCACTTCTGCTCACCAGATGAAATGAATTGGTCAATCACAACTTGTGCACCATTTGCGAAGTCACCGAACTGAGCTTCCCAAAGGGTTAAGCCACTTGGCTCTGCTGTTGCGTAGCCATATTCGAATGCGAGTACCGCTTCTTCAGACAACACAGAGTCAAACACTTGGAATGGCCCCTGCTTATCGTGAATATTAGCAAGAGGGATAAAAGTACTTGCATCCGACTGATTGTGAAGTACCGAGTGACGGTGGAAGAAAGTACCACGACCAGAATCCTGACCTGAGATACGAATGCGTTTTCCATCATCCACCAGCGTTGCATACGCAAGTGTTTCTGCCATACCCCAGTCAATCTGCTTCTCGCCGTTCATCATAGACAAACGATCGTTGTAAAGCTTGTTCACTCGGCTTTGCAGCTTGTGACTTTCTGGGAACTGACATACTTTGTTGCCAAGCTCTTTCAAGCGTTCTGAGTCTACTTTACTATCCCAGTCGATATTCCAGTCATGCCCTAGGTAAGGGGACCAATCAACTGAGTGTAGTGCCATTGGACGCCACTCTTTTACAACAACTTCACCATGGTCTAAAGCATCACGATATTCGTTAACTAACTGAGTAGCCGTTTCAATATCGAATTCACCACGATCGATCAACACGTCTGCGTACAGCTTACGTGGAGTCGGATGCTTCTTGATTTTTTGATACATCAACGGCTGAGTTGCATTTGGCTCATCTGCTTCGTTATGACCATGACGGCGGTAACAGACAAGGTCAATTACAACATCACGTTTAAACGTATTACGATAATCTAGAGCAAGCCGTGCAACGAATGCTACTGCTTCCGGATCGTCAGCATTGACGTGGAAAATAGGCGCCTGAACCATTTTCGCGATATCGGTACAGTACATTGTTGAACGTGTATCACGAGGGTTCGAAGTAGTGAAGCCAACTTGGTTATTTACTACGATACGAACAGTACCACCTACACAGAAGCCACGAGCTTGAGACATATTAAATGTCTCTTGAACAACGCCCTGTCCAGCTATTGCCGAATCACCATGAATAGTAATTGGTAGAACAGCATCGCCGTTCTTATCGTCGAGTCTGTCTTGACGAGCACGTACAGATCCAATAACTACAGGGTTAACGATCTCAAGGTGTGATGGGTTAAACGCCAATGCCAAGTGCACATCGCCGCCAGGAGTAGCAAAATCAGCAGAGAAACCTTGGTGGTATTTAACATCACCCGTTCCCCATGTATCGTCATGCTTACCCGCAAATTCATCGAATAGATCTTGTGGCTTTTTACCTAGAACGTTGACAAGCATGTTCAAACGTCCGCGGTGAGCCATACCAATCACGACTTCACGCATACCCTGACCACCAGCATGACGAATGATTTCTTTCGTCATTGGGATCAATGCATCACCACCTTCCAACGAGAAACGCTTAGCACCTGGGAATTTTGCACCTAGGTATCGTTCCAAACCTTCTGCAGCTGTTAGCTCCTCAAGGAATGAACGCTTTTCTTCGTCGTTAAATGATGGTTGACCGACTACAGACTCTAAACGCTGTTGAATCCAACGTTTTTGCTCTGTGTTTGTCATGTGCATATATTCAGCACCGATAGAGCCACAGTAAGTCTTCTTCAGTGCATCGTATAGATCTTTTAGCACCATGGTTTCTTGACCAATAGCGAAAGAGCCTACGTTGAAGGTTTCTTGGAAGTCGTCTTCGGTGAGAGTATGAAAGGAAGGATCGAGATCTTGTACTGCATCTCTTTTCCATAGACCTAGAGGGTCTAGGTTTGCAGCTTGGTGCCCACGGAAACGGTAAGCATTGATAAGCTGTAGAACTTTTACTTGTTTAGCATCGACATCAGGATCACTAACTTGGACATTGTAATGCTTTGTTTCTTGAGCGAGTCGTCGGAAGTAATCACGGACACGTGAATGTGGTTGTTCTACCACTTCAGAGGCTTGCACAGGCAAACCATCAAATACACGTCTCCACTCCTCACTTACCTGATCGGGGTCACTTAGATACAGTTCGTAGAGTTCTTCTACATAAGTTGCATTGGCGCCAGCCAAGTGTGAAGACTCGAGCCATGCCTTCATCACGCCGTTGTGCATATTTTCCCTTAACCAGTAGTTTTCACGTTTGCTTCGGTCTATGCCGAGCTATTAAGAGCCGGTCGTTCCATACGGAGCGACCGGCAATTTTTGTTATTTATTAAACCGAACGATTTACCAACATCGACTTGATGTGGCCAATAGCTTTCGTCGGATTTAATCCCTTAGGACAAACACTTACACAATTCATTATGCCATGGCAACGAAAAACGCTAAATGCATCATCAAGATTAGATAAACGTTCATCTGTTGCTGTATCGCGACTATCAATTAGCCAACGGTACGCTGCCAATAGGCCTGCTGGTCCGATGAATTTGTCTGGGTTCCACCAGAATGAAGGACAAGAAGTCGTACAACATGCACACATAATACATTCATACAAACCATCCAAATGAGCTCGCTCATCAGGTGTCTGCAAGTTTTCGCGTGCAGGTGGTACGTTGCCGTCCGACACTAAGAACGGTTTAACTTTAGCGTAGTTATCGTAGAACTGCGTCATATCAACAATTAAATCACGCACTACTGGCAACCCAGGTAGTGGACGGATCACGATCTTGTCTTTACCAGACAATGCTGACAACGGTGTAATACATGCTAGGCCGTTTTTACCGTTCATGTTTAGGCCATCTGAACCACAAACACCTTCACGACAAGAACGACGGAAAGATATCGTTGGATCTTGCTCTTTCAGCAGAATCAACGCATCCAAAAGCATCATATCCGAGCCTTCTTCCACTTCGAGCACATAGTCTTTCATGTATGGCTTTTGGTCGACGTCCGGATTGTAACGGTACAAAGAGAAATTCAGTTTCATAATCTAGCCCTCTCCTTAGTACGTACGTGCTTTAGGTGGGAACGCTTCACGATGCACAGGTTCCATATTTACGTCACGTTTTGCCATCCCTTCTGTTTCAGGGTTGTAAATCGAGTGACATAGCCACTGAGAATCATCACGGTCTGGGAAGTCAAAACGAGCATGAGCACCACGACTTTCTGTGCGGTAGTTTGCTGCAACAGCGGTTGCATAAGCTGTTTCCATCAAGTTTTCTAGCTCTAAACACTCAATACGTTGTGTGTTGAACTCTGTAGACTTGTCAGATAAATGCGCGTTTTTCAAACGCTCACGAATCGCTTTTAGCTCTTCTAAACCTTTGGCCATAGCATCACCTTCACGGAACACCGAGAAGTTGTTTTGCATACATTGCTGAAGGTCTTTACGGATTTGTGCAGGGTCTTCACCACCTGTGCTGTTTTCCCAACGATTGTAACGCTCAAGTGAACGCTCGATGTCAGCTTCGGTTGCAGGCTTCGCTTCCGCTTGTTTCTTCAGAGTTTCACCCAGATGTAGACCAGTTGCACGCCCGAATACCACCAAGTCTAGTAGTGAGTTACCGCCAAGACGGTTTGCACCGTGAACCGATACTGAAGCAATTTCACCACAAGCAAACAAACCTTGTACTTCAACATCTGCTCCGTTCTCGTCTTGCTTAATTGCCTGACCAGAAACTTGTGTTGGTACGCCACCCATCATGTAGTGACATGTTGGAATTACAGGGATTGGCTCTTTAACAGGATCGACGTGAGCAAACGTGCGCGAAAGTTCACAAACACCAGGAAGACGAGACTCAAGCGTCTCTTTACCTAGGTGATCAAGTTTCAGTTTGATGTGCGGACCCCATGGGCCGTCACAGCCACGACCTTCGCGGATTTCGATCATCATTGAGCGAGCAACAACATCACGACCAGCAAGGTCTTTAGCGTTAGGAGCATAACGCTCCATGAAGCGTTCGCCGTCTTTATTTAGAAGGTAACCACCTTCACCACGACAGCCTTCAGTAACCAGTACACCTGCACCAGCAATACCAGTTGGGTGGAACTGCCACATTTCCATATCTTGCATTGGTACACCAGCACGTAACGCCATACCAACACCATCGCCCGTGTTGATGTGTGCATTGGTAGTAGACGCGTAAATACGGCCAGCACCACCAGTAGCAAGAATGGTTGCTTTAGATTTGAAGTAGCATACTTCACCAGTCTCCATACAAAGAGCTGTACAGCCAAGCACTGCACCATCTTCGTTTTTCACTAAATCAAGCGCGTACCACTCAGAGAATACCGTCGTTTTGTGCTTAATGTTTTGCTGGTAAAGAGTATGTAGTAGTGCGTGACCAGTACGGTCAGCTGCTGCTGCAGTACGCGCAGCTTGCTCACCACCAAAGTTCTTTGACTGGCCACCAAATGGACGCTGATAGATCGTACCGTTATCAAAGCGAGAGAATGGTAGTCCCATTTTCTCTAATTCGATGACTGATTCAGGACCATTTTTACACATGTACTCGATAGCATCTTGGTCACCGATGTAGTCAGAACCTTTTACCGTATCGTACATATGCTGTTCCCAGTGATCCTCGTGCGCATTACCAAGAGCAACGGTAATACCACCTTGAGCAGATACAGTATGAGAACGAGTTGGAAATACTTTTGACAGCAAAGCACAAGAAAGGCCTTGCTCTGAAATTTGTAGTGCAGCACGCATACCTGCACCACCTGCGCCGATAACAACGGCATCAAATTCACGAACAGGAATAGTCACTTACGCACCCCACAGAATAAACAGACCAGAGAAGAAATATCCGATAAGAACAGCAATAACACCTAGCTGAAGACCGCCACGTAGTTTTGTACATTTGATGTAGTCAGTCAGTACCTGCCATAGACCAATCCAAGCGTGGATAAGTACGGAGGTTAGGGCCAGCATAGTGAAGACTTTAGTGAAGGTACCACCAAAGAATTGGGTCCAAGATACGTAAGAGATATCACCAGAGAACGCAAAAAAGCTCACTAGGTAAATAGTGTATAGAGTCATAATGATGGCAGTTGCACGAATCAGTAGGAAATCGTGAACACCATTACGACCAAATGAGGAAACATTGCTTACCATACCAAAACTCCTGCAAGAAGCGATAATACTGCTGTTGCTGCAAAAGCAACTTTAGCGCTCAGCGCGCCAGATTCTAATTCTTCAAAATGACCTAAATCCATAAGTAGGTGACGAATACCGCCAACAATATGGTAGGCCAACGCAGTACAAATCCCCCACAGAATAAACTTAACGAAGAAGCCATCGACGATGTCGCTCGCTTCCATAAAGCCTACTGGGGATTCTAATGAGATGGATAGTAACCAAAGCAAAATTCCGATCGCGACAAACGTAATCACTCCTGACACACGGTGTAGGATTGATGCGATGGCGGTGATCGGAAAGCTAACAGTCTGCAAATCTAAATTAACAGGTCTTGACTTTCTTTCTTTCACGGGCTTGCTCACTCAGCTCCATTGAGCATTTATAGTTATGAACGAATTTTGACGACAAACCTACAAAAGTTAACATTTATTTAACAGTAATCCGCTATTTTTAAAAAGATAAATGTAAAACAATTGTTAACAACAAGATTAAAAACGTCACCTCACATTTGTTTCTAGCCTTGAATTTATAAGGTTTCCACCAAAAATTACAGCGCCACTATACGGCTGGCAACATTCTAATACAATTGATGTAACAATTTTTGCTACACAGAACAGATTTTTAACGTTACATGTTTAAAAAATCATAACAAGTGCACACATCAGAGGAGAAGAATTGACTTTATTAACGAACACACGTACAAAAATGGCACATAAACATCCTGGACGGATTAAATAATAAACAAAGGAGATTGTCATGGCGGATAAGAAAGCTACCCTTCATATTGAAGGCAAAGCGCCAATCGAGCTGCCGATTATGGACGGGACTGTTGGCCCTCAAGTAATCGACGTTCGTAAACTAGGAGCAAACGGATACTTTACATTTGACCCTGGTTTTCTTGCCACTGCATCTTGTGAATCTCAAATCACTTATATCGATGGCGGTAAAGGTGTGCTGCTACACCGTGGTTACCCAATCGATCAGTTAGCAAACAATGCTGACTATTTAGAAGTATGTTATATCCTTCTTTACGGTGAAGCCCCAAATCGTGAGCAATACGAACAGTTCAAAACAACAGTAACTCGCCATACTATGGTACACGAGCAAATCGCAAGCTTTTTCCACGGCTTCCGACGTGACGCTCATCCAATGGCGGTTATGTGTGGCGTAGTTGGTGCTCTTGCAGCCTTCTACCATGATTCATTAGATATCAATAACGATACGCACCGTGAAATCGCAGCATATCGTCTACTTTCTAAAATGCCGACGCTTGCAGCAATGTGTTACAAGTACTCTATCGGCCAGCCATTTATTTACCCACGTAACGACCTTAACTACGCGGAAAACTTCTTACACATGATGTTTGCAAACCCATGTGAAGAATATGAAGTAAACCCAGTTGTAGCGCGTGCGATGGATAAAATCTTCACGCTTCACGCAGACCACGAGCAAAACGCGTCAACGTCTACAGTACGTCTAGCCGGTTCTTCTGGTGCTAACCCATTTGCATGTATCGCAGCGGGTATCGCCTCTCTTTGGGGACCAGCGCACGGTGGTGCTAACGAAGCATGTCTACGTATGCTTGAGGAAATCGGTAGCGTAGATAATATCGAAGAGTATGTAGCTAAAGCGAAAGACAAAGATGACCCATTCCGCTTAATGGGCTTCGGTCACCGCGTTTACAAGAACTACGATCCTCGCGCGACAGTAATGCGCGAAGCTTGTCATGAAGTATTGAAAGAACTAAACATCAAAGATCCACTACTAGATGTAGCGATGGAACTTGAGCGAATTGCCCTTTCTGACGAATACTTCGTTGAGAAGAAGCTATACCCTAACGTTGACTTCTACTCAGGCATCATCTTGAAAGCAATTGGTATCCCAGTATCAATGTTTACTGTAATCTTCGCGATGTCTCGTACTATCGGTTGGATTGCACACTGGAACGAAATGCACAGTGACCCAGCAAACCGTATCGGTCGTCCTCGTCAGCTTTACACTGGTGAAGAAATCCGTGATTTTCAGCCACTTCACGAACGTGAATAACGGTTGAGCAATCGAAATCTAAAAAGGGGTTGATGTCTGACATCAACCCCTTTTTTACTTCATTTTTTTGAAAAGCCCTATCCTGCTAGACAGGATTATCAATATCGACAAACTCAACATCGAGTCCATGCTCTTTGGCTAACCACTCACCTAAGGCTTTGACCCCATACCTTTCTGTTGCATGATGACCTGCAGCAAAATAATGCACACCCATTTCTCTAGCTGTATATGTGGTTCGCTCGGAGATCTCCCCCGAAATAAAAGCATCTAAGCCAAGCTTAACCGCAAGCTCTATATAATCTTGTCCACCACCGGTACACCAGCCAACTGTCTCGATCAGTTTATCTTCTGACTCTGGAGCGATATGAAGCGGTTGCCTATTCAGGGCTGTATTGATCTTGCTCGCAAACTCGGCACCCGATAGAGGAGTTTTGAGCCGACCGTACATAGCAACTGACTGGGGGTTACCTTCCATTCCTCCCTCTACTTGAATATCTAACAGGCGCGCTAACTCAGCGTTATTACCAAGCTCGGCGTGAATATCAAGAGGAAGGTGGTAACCAAACAAGTTAATGTCATTTTTGATTAATGAGCGAATGCGATTGCCTTTCATACCTCTAATAGGCTCAGGCTCTCCTTTCCAAAAATAACCATGATGTACCAATAATGCATCAGCATTGAGCTCGATAGCTCTGTCGATCAAAGCTTGTGAAGCCGTTACACCGGTAACGATTTTCTTGATTGTCTGTGTGCCTTCTACCTGCAACCCATTGGGCGCATAATCTTTAATTAACTGCGGAGAAAGCTTTTCATTTAGAATTTGTTCTAGCTGCAAATTGTTCATTCTAATTTCCAGTTACATTGTTCCAACTTAGTTTAGGTCGAAACTAAGTGCTCCCTAACATGGCAGTGATGATAGCGCGCGGGTACAATACAAACAATTGCTTTCATTGAGGTCTATGGATGAACTCTCAACAGCGCTTCTACCATTGGATAGCGAATACCGAACCATTATTTGAAATCACACCACCGTTTGAGTCTTTGCAGCACCTGAACACCTTGCTTCCTCAAGATCTCGGCTACGATGGCAATCCTAGGCTAGGGTTTCTATATCAACACCTCTGTACACAATTGCTAACATCTAGTAACCAGTACACTTTGGAACTGGAAGAGATTCAAATCAATCGTGATAACGGACAAACCCTAGGTGCAATTGATCTTATTTTGAACAATCAATTCACCGGGCAAAACGAACATTGGGAAGTCGCGATTAAGTTTTACTTGTTGCACCAAGGGATTTGGTATGGACCGAACGCTCACGACCAACTTGATAAAAAACTGAATAGAATGCTGAACCATCAGCTAAAAATGAGCACCAATCCACATTTCCTGTCTCAGTACCCTCAGTTTGATAACCTATCAGAGCACCTACTTATACAGGGAAGGCTGTATATCAATCCTTTCTCTCCAGAGCCTGTGCCAACTGACTGCCTTGGCTTTCGGATTAACAAGCAGCAGATCTCTGGTTTTTGGTGTTATCAAAGTCAGTGGGAGCAGGTGAACACACCAATATATGAATTGAGTAAACCTTTATGGGCAACTGGTTTGGCTAAATATAGCAACCCCATCGGAAAACCAAATGGGCGATTTGTCCATGCTCAAGCTGAAGATGGTCAATTTTGGTTTATCGTGCCTGATAGCTGGCCGAACAATTAGGTATCAACTCAGTTTATTGAGACTAAACAAAAAGAGCTGATGTAAAAACATCAGCTCTTTTTATATACCGAGAACTACGTTTCAGGCTTACAGCCCTGCCTCAGCAAAAACTTGGTTTACAATGTCCTGAGCTTCAGACTCGATTTGCTTAAGATGCTCAGCACCTTTAAAGCTTTCACAGTAAATCTTATAAATGTCTTCCGTACCCGATGGACGCGCGGCAAACCATCCATTGTCAGTCGTCACTTTCAATCCGCCAATTGCTGCTCCATTGCCTGGTGCATGAGTTAAACGAGCGGTAATTGCATCACCCGCCAGCATCTCAGCTGATACCATTTCTGGAGACAACTTCTTCAGTACTTCTTTTTGTGGGCCATTAGCAACCGCTTGAATGCGATTATACTGTGACTCACCATGCTTAGAGGCCAATTCTTCATAGTAGTCTTGTGGATTCTTGCCGGTTACCGCAGTGATTTCAGCAGCGAGCAAACACAAGATAATGCCATCTTTATCCGTCGACCATGGAGTGCCATCTTTACGTAAGAAAGAAGCACCAGCACTCTCTTCACCACCAAAGCCAAACTTACCTTCGTACAATCCATCGACAAACCACTTAAAGCCAACTGGCACTTCACATAGTTCTCTACCTAGGTCGGCAACAACGCGATCAATCATTGCACTTGATACGAGCGTTTTACCAACAGCGACTTCTTTGCCCCACCCTTCACGATGACGATATAAGTAATCGATACATACCGCCAAGAAGTGGTTAGGATTCATCAAACCTTTTGGTGTCACTATGCCGTGGCGATCATAATCAGGATCATTACCGAACGCTAAATCATACTCATCTTTAAGTTCAAGCAGCCCTGCCATTGCATAAGGAGACGAACAGTCCATACGAACGACCCCGTCCTTATCTAAGGACATAAACTGGAACGATGGGTCTATGGCTTCGCTGACCAAGGTTAAGTCAAGATCGTAGGCTTGACCAATCTGACGCCAGTAATCAATACCGCTGCCACCTAATGGATCAACTCCAATCTTAAGATTTGCTTTTTGGATGGCATCCATATCAACAACATTCACTAGGTCGTCGATGTAAGGCTTAACTAAATCCATCTCAACAAACAGATCTGAAGCCTTCGCTTGCGCCAGAGGAAGTCGCTTCACTCCCTGTAGCTCTTCTGCAATTAGAGCGTTAGCACGGTCTTCAATCGCCTGGGTAAGCTCAGCTTCTGCTGGACCACCGTGCACAGGGTTGTACTTAATGCCACCATCTTGTGGTGGATTATGAGAAGGCGTGATGACGATGCCATCTGCTTTCTCATCGTTGACTAAGTTGTAAGTGAGAATAGCGTGAGATACACCCGGTGTTGGCGTGTAGCCGTTGTTTTCTTGCACGACAACACGTACGCCATTAGCAATCAATACTTCAACAACTGTAGAAAAGGCAGGCTCTGACAGCGCGTGGGTGTCTTTGCCGACAAAAAGTGGTCCTGTCGTCCCTTGCTCCGCTCGTACTTCTGCAACAGCTTGTGCAATAGCCAGAATGTGATTTTCATTGAAGGTTGATTTATCCGCGCTCCCACGGTGACCTGAAGTCCCGAATGCCACTTTATGGTCTGGGTTACCTACTTGAGGCTGAAGTAAAAAGTAGTTTGCCACTAACGCTGGAATATTATGTAGATCTTCTTGTCGAGCTTTTTGTCCCGCTCTAGGGTGCATAGCCATTTTGACATCCTTATAAAAATTACAGAATTCTTGTCTTACGAAAATGAAAAAACCTCATAATACTTGGCATTTGTTACGCATCATGAGGTTTGAATTTAGATTTTTAAATTGAGTTGGTCACTTTCTCGATGGAATCAGCAGGGAAGTTCATCCTGACCATCAATTGCTCAACCATTTGGCGCTTGCGGCTCGTATTGTTATTCGTTATTACCCAAAAGCGTGTATTGGGGATCGCTTTCGGTTTAGTTGTATTACCGCTAGCCAATAGAGTTTGCTCATTATCCGCGAAGTAAACACGCTTTCTGCCTTTTACTTGAGTCGCTTCAGAAAAACTCTCTGGGTTGATTCGATGTAACGTTGAAAGCACTAGCATAAAGCGGTCAATCGCCTTCTTCAGGCCTGCAAATTCATCCGATATCAATAGAGCGCGCATCTCTTTCACGCTATCTACTTGGACATCTTTTACTGCATCTTTACTGACTACAATGCCTTTCGGCTCCGACATCGGCTTAGGCTGTGCGTTTGCCGACACTTTTCCATCTACGTTTAGTAAACGACGAAGAATGTCTGAAGCACTTTCACCAATATGTTCGGTCTGGCCAGCAATGTAACGGTATAGATCCTCATCAACCTCAATTGTTTTCATTCGCTTTTCACAATCTCTATGTTTAAACTCTCGGGGATTATAGCGAGATCTTTGCTGATACTCTACGTTAAACCAATCACGAATAAGATAAAATGTCAGAACTGCTCAACTACAAACTCGAAGGTGAGGGTCACACCATTGTACTGATCCACGGATTGTTTGGTAATTTGGACAATCTTGGTGTACTTGCGCGCGATTTGAAAGCCGATCATCAAGTGCTTAGTGTCGACCTTCGTAATCATGGTATCTCTTTCCATAGTGACGAGCATAACTACCAACTGATGGCCGACGACGTCGTGCGTTTATTAGCGCATTTACAAATTAGCGACTTTACTCTGGTAGGCCACTCTATGGGCGGTAAAGTGGCAATCAAAGTAGCCGAGACACTCAAACAACAAGTTCGCAAACTCATTGTCCTCGATATGGCCCCTGTCCATTACACTACGCGCCGACATGATAACGTTATTTCAGGGTTGGTTGCCGTCAGTGAACAGAATCCAAGCTCTCGCTCTCAAGCATTAGACATTCTCGCACAGCACATCGAAATCGACGGTGTTAGGCAGTTTCTGAGTAAGTCTCTTTATAAACAAGATGACATCATGCAGTGGCGATTCAACGTAAAGTCTATCGTTGAAAACTATGAGTCCATCCTAGGTTGGGAGGCTATTGAACCCATCGATACCCCTACTTTGTTTGTTAAGGGAGCAGACTCGGATTACCTCCTCCCAGAACATCAAGCTGATGTCCAAAAACAAATGTCACAATCAAAAGCGCACATTATCGCGAATACAGGCCACTGGTTACACGCCGAAAAGCCCAAAGAAGTACTTCGAGTAATTCGAAACTTCATAGCTTAAACGTGTTGAGCTTGGTTAATGAGAACTTCGTAAATACTCTCGCATTAACATTGATAGATAACAGTGGTATAGTGCGCGCAAGCAAATTGGCATAAAGGAAACCCATGCTTTACGACTACATGAACATACTCGAATCCGTCGGGCTCGATTTACTTTTTGCGTCTATCTTTTTTCTAATTGGTATGGCGATAAAAGATGTGCTGAAACAGGGTAATGTTCCTCCTTTTGGCCGTCGTATTGTATGGTTAGTGCTATTCCTAGGTTGTTTTGGATTTATCTCAAAAGGTATTATCCAAATCACAATGGAAGGCTCAGGTCTCGGTTGAGCACCTCTCCATAACTGCTGACAACAGACAATATTAAAGGTAATGATTCTATGGCAAGTGTAGGTATCTTCTTTGGTAGCGACACAGGCAACACTGAAGCTGTTGCTAAGATGATTCAAAAGCAACTAGGTAAAAAGCTAGTTCACGTTCAAGACATTGCAAAAAGTAGCAAAGAAGATATCGATAACTTCGATTTGTTGCTGCTTGGCATTCCAACTTGGTATTACGGCGAAGCACAGTGTGACTGGGATGATTTCTTCCCAGAACTGGAAGCGATCGACTTTTCGACCAAGCTAGTTGCGCTATTTGGTTGTGGAGACCAAGAAGATTACGCTGAGTACTTCTGTGATGCGATGGGTACTATTCGCGATATCGTAGAAGCAAAAGGAGGCACAATCCTTGGATACACTTCAACAGACGGCTATGAGTTCGAAGCTTCCAAAGCGCTAGTTGAAGGCGATGACAGCCAGTTCGTTGGTTTATGTATCGATGAAGATCGCCAACCAGAACTAACTGAGCAACGTGTAAATACATGGGTTAGCCAAATCCACGAAGAAATGTGCTTGTCTGAATTAGAAGACTAAATAGTACGTATTCGCAAAAAGCCTCCCATTGGGAGGCTTTTTTATTCGCGCTAGCTTTGTAGGGCTTCGGTTTCTCTATACTGCGGTTTCTTCCTCACGTACAACTTGCGTTGCACTTCCGACACAACGTTCCCCTGAGCGTCTTTGACATAAATTATAAACTCTGGGAAGCACTTTTCACCACTAGCGGTAATCGATAATATCTCTTCCAATTGTTGCTGAGACACCTGAAACTCTGCGAACAAATCACTTTGTCCCGGTTTGATAAAGTTAATGCTAGCTTCTTTGTCCCATACGTAATATTGCTCACCCAAAATACCCATTAGCATTAATGAATAAACTGGGTCAGTTAGTGAAAAGATGCTGCCGCCATATTGGGTCCTATTCGCATTTTTGTTCCACCAACGTAGTTTCAACTTCATGCGAACTTCACGAAAATCATCACTGATCGACAGTATTCTAATACCTGCTCCCCAAAAGGGTGGCCAGACGTTGAGTGCAAACTTAACGATGCCGGGTTTATATACTTTAGCGAGAGATTTGTTCATCTTAGCTGGGCCTGATTTTTGTAATTATCCATATTTGTTACATAATTGTAACTGGTCTAATCAGTTTATAAAGTGACTTAAAACGAATTTACAAAAAAATCATAGTAACCCTTTGAAGTTCGTGGTTTATTGTTCCGTACGTCTACCCTATAATGAGGGTAATTATGAATTCTGTTATCGCTGCAGATCATCAACAGGAAAGTATATGTCAGATAATAACCAAGCACTCAAGGATGCTGGTCTTAAAGTTACCTTACCAAGACTCAAGATTTTAGAAGTATTACAGCAACCTGAATGCCAGCACATCAGTGCGGAAGATCTCTACAAAAAGCTGATTGATCTAGGCGAAGAGATCGGTTTAGCAACGGTATACCGTGTATTGAACCAATTTGATGACGCAGGCATTGTCACTCGTCACCACTTTGAAGGTGGTAAGTCTGTATTTGAGCTTTCTACTCAGCACCACCACGACCACTTAGTGTGTCTCGACTGTGGTGAAGTAATTGAATTTTCAGACGACATTATTGAAGAACGCCAAAAAGAGATCGCTTCTCAATACAATGTGGTTTTAACTAACCACAGCTTGTATCTTTATGGCAAATGCAGTGATGGAAGTTGTAAAGACAACCCTGATGCACACAAACCTAAGAAATAATTAAAAACGTCAGCTTCGGCTGACGTTTTTGTTTGTGCGCCGCTATGATTACCTATTTTGTATAATCAAAAAATGCCAGTCATAAGACTGGCATTTTCGTATTTCAAACTAATTACTTAGTTTCTATTTTAGCCCACGTATCACGTAGCCCGACAGTGCGGTTGAAAACAAGTGATTCAGCACTTGAGTCTTTAGAGTCAACACAGAAATACCCAGTACGCTCAAATTGGAAGCCCTGCTCTGCAGATGCTGCCGCTAAGCTAGGCTCAACGTAGCCTTGAACCTTAACAAGTGATTCTGGGTTAATCGTATCAGCGAAGTTGTCAGCCGCAGCAGGGTTAGCCACTGTGAATAAACGGTCGTACAAGCGAATTTCTGCCGGAAGACCTTTATCCGCTGATACCCAGTGAATAACACCTTTCACTTTGCGGCCATCAGCAGGGTTCTTACCCAAAGTTTCGGCATCGTATGAACAGAAGATCGTCGTGATATTACCTTCTGCATCTTTTTCAATACGTTCAGCTTTGATTACATACGCACCACGTAAGCGGACTTCTTTACCCAGTACTAAGCGCTTGTATTTCTTGTTCGCTTCTTCGCGGAAGTCATCGCGTTCAATCCAAACTTCGCGTGTAAATGGTACTTCACGATTACCCATTTCTGGCTTATTCGGGTGGTTAGCAACCGTAAGCGTTTCCACTTTGTCTGCGTCGTAATTTTCGATAACAATCTTAACCGGATCGAGCACAGCCATCGCACGAGGTGCGTTTTCATTTAGGTCATCGCGAATACAAGACTCTAATGAACCAAACTCGATCATGTTCTCTTGCTTAGTGACGCCAATACGCTTACAAAACTCACGGATAGATGCAGGAGTGAAGCCGCGGCGACGTAAACCAGATATTGTTGGCATACGTGGGTCGTCCCAGCCTTGAACTAAATTTTCAGTCACTAGCTGACTAAGCTTACGCTTAGACATTACCGTGTATTCAAGGTTTAGTCGGCTAAACTCGTACTGGCGAGGCTGACAATCAATAGTAATATTATCCAAAACCCAGTCATACAGACGACGGTTGTCCTGGAATTCTAATGTACAGATTGAGTGAGTAATTCCTTCCAGCGCATCAGAAATACAGTGAGTGAAATCGTACATCGGGTAAATGCACCATTTGTCGCCTGTCTGGTGGTGGGTAGCAAAACGAACACGATATAGCACAGGATCGCGCATCACCATGAATGAAGAAGACATATCGATCTTAGCACGTAGACACGCTTTCCCTTCTTCGAAGCCGCCGTCACGCATTTTTTCAAATAGCGCAAGGTTCTCTTCAGGGCTGCGGTCGCGGTATGGGCTTGCTTTACCAGGCTCTTTAAGCGTGCCACGGTATTCGCGGATCTGCTCAGGACTTAGCTCGTCAACGTACGCTAAGCCTTTATTAATTAATTCCACAGCATAAGCGTAAAGCGTATCGAAGTAGTTTGATGAGTAACAAATGTCACCCGACCATTCGAAGCCTAACCAGCTTACATCATTCTTAATTGACTCAACGTATTCAACGTCTTCTTTTTCAGGGTTTGTATCGTCGAAGCGAAGATTACACTGTCCCTGATAGTCCTGAGCAATACCAAAATTTAGGCAAATTGATTTAGCGTGTCCGATATGCAGGTAACCATTTGGCTCCGGCGGGAAACGAGTATGCACGCTTGTGTGTGTACCATCCGCAAGATCTTTATCGATAATTTGACGGATGAAATTCGATGGACGAGCCTCAGCTTCACTCATCTATAGCACCTCAATGTATTTAGTATTGTCAGAATATATAGCAGCTAATGATCCACAATTCTTTGCCCTAGCACAACTAGAACCATAGCCAAAATCGTAATCTTTTATGCTGTTCGCTGAAGAATACACCGAACTGTAGAAATAGATAAAGAAAAAGCCTCCCATTGGGAGGCTTTTAAGAAGAACTTACTAATCAGCGTAGTGATTATGGAAGTTTCACATCCGATAGGTCTTCACCAGCACCGATTGCTTTCATTTCGCCAGCAACGATTTCAGCTAGTGGGCCAAGGATAACTTGAAGGTTGTTCTCACCTAGTTTCACAACACCCTTCGCACCGAGCTTCTTAAGAACTGCTTCATCTGCGATTGAGCGGTCTTTAAGAGTTAGACGTAGACGAGTGATACAAGCATCGATAGCTGTTAGGTTTTCGTGACCACCTAGTGCTTTTAGGTATTGGCGAGCTAGGTCACCTTTAGCAGCATCACCTGCTGCTGGTGCTGCAGCTTGCTCTTCGTCATCGTCTTCACGACCAGGCGATTTCAGGTTGAATGCGCGGATAGCGAAGCTGAAAGTGAAGAAGTATAGAGCACCAAAAGCTAGACCGATTAGTAGTAGAACGAACGGCTTAGTTGCTAGACCCCAGTTCAATACGAAGTCGATTAGACCAGCAGAGAAACCAAAGCCGTGTAGCGTACCAAACATGTTTGCAACAACTAGAGATAGACCAGTAAATACAGCGTGCATTGCGTATAGTGCTGGAGCTAGGAATACGAACATGAATTCTAGCGGCTCAGTGATACCCGTTAGGAATGAACAGAATGCTACTGAGAATAGTGCACCACCCACTTGGCTACGTTTTTCAGCTGGAGCAGCTAGGTACATTGCTAATGCAGCACCAGGTAGACCAAACATCATTACAGGGAAGAAACCGTTCATGAATACGCCAGCGCCTTTGTCGCCGCCGAAGAAGCGGTGCAGGTCACCAGATTTAACTGTTTCAGTCACTTCTTTCACTGTTGCTGTGATTTCAGGAGTCACAGAGTTTGCAAATGTAAACGTGTGCTCTTGACCAGCCACTAGAGTTTTCGCTAGTGCAGGGTCTACACAAAGTTGCTGTAGAGCAGGAAGAGCTTGACCAGCAGCCTGTGCACCAGTAATCGCGATCTCTTGACATGTACCCATACCGAACCAGAAGTAAGAGTTCAGTACGTGGTGCAGACCTACAGGGATAAGAGCGCGGTTAAGAGTACCGTAAACAAACTGACCAATTGCGCCTGAAGAAGATACCGCGTGCGCCAGTGCGTCTAGACCACCTTGGATAGCTGGCCATACCACACCAGAGATAGCACCCGCAACTAAAGCAAACAGACCAGCCATAATTGGCACTAGGCGTTTACCAGAGAAGAAAGCTAACCACTCAGGAAGGCGAGTTGCATGGAATGCATTGTATGCGTGACCTGCGATAATACCTGCAAAGATACCACCGAAGAACGACATATTAACGCTCGCATCGATGTTTGTAGCAGTTGCAGTCAATACAAAGTAAGCAACAGCACCTGCTAAACCAGCTGCACCAGAGCCATCTTTAGCAAGGCCGATTGCAATGCCTAAACCAAATAGCAAAGGTAATTGGCTAAAAATTGCATTACCAGCCGAAGCCATGAACGCAATATCAAGTAGGTCTGGCTGACCCAAGCGTAGTAAAAGCGCCGCAACAGGAAGCGTTGCGATAGGTAGCATAAGAGCTTTACCTAACTTCTGCGCATATCCAAGAATATTCACCTTAAGTTCCCCCTATAGGATTTTTTGTATTTTGCTCGAGACACTTTTTTTAGTCCCTCAATTTAGTCCTCATCAGTTTATGATATTAATTTTGCTCCGCAAATTAAAACCTTACCATTTGTGATCCTAATCACCAGAAACAGGCAAATCTCAAGGTTTTTGCTAGCTAGATCATAAAACTTATTTTACAATTCAAAAAAATGACTAATTGGCGATAATATTTGGTTATTTCATTGCTCTAACAATCTTAGTTGAGAGTATAGGTATAAAGGGTTCATACCGAATTCCGATAGATATTTTCACTGCATTAACAGTGGTGACGATTTCGCCAGAGAGGAAAGAACAGCTCTACATTTTGAGAGACGAATAGAAGATTTTTTGCAACCTAATTGAACTATACGAATAAAGTTAGGATCTCACTCAAATATAAGCCGTTCAGTATTTAATAATTACTCAATTTCATAAGGATTAGCTGACTATGTACGCGCTAACTAACTGTAAAATCTTCACTGGCAGCGACGTTCTAACGGAGCACGCTGTTATTGTAAAAGATGGGCTGATCGAATCAGTTTGCCCAGCAGCTGAATTACCACAAGATATCGAGTTACGCGACCTTGATGGAGCAAACCTAAGCCCTGGTTTTATTGACCTTCAGCTCAATGGTTGTGGTGGCGTAATGCTAAATGATGAGATTACTGCAGAAACCATGCAAATCATGCATGAGGCCAACCTTAAGTCCGGCTGTACGAGTTTCTTACCGACTCTGATTACCTCTTCCGACGAAGACATGCGCCAAGCAATTACTGCAGCTCGCGAATACCACGACAAGTATCAAAACCAGTCTCTAGGTCTACACCTCGAAGGGCCTTACCTCAATGTCATGAAGAAAGGTATTCATAGCGTTGACTACATTCGTCCTTCTGACGACAGTATGATTGATTTAATCTGCGAAAATGCAGACTTGGTGGCTAAAGTAACACTTGCGCCAGAACATAACGATCCAGCACATATTGAGCGCCTGAAGAAAGCAGGCATTGTTGTATCAATCGGCCACACAAATGCGACTTACACTGAAGCTCGTAAAGGCTTCGAAGCAGGCATTTCATTTGCAACTCACCTATTCAACGCTATGACGCCAATGGTTGGTCGTGAACCTGGCGTGGTTGGCGCTATTTACGACACACCTGAAGTATACGCAGGCATCATTGCCGATGGATTCCATGTCGACTACGCGAACATTCGAATTGCCCACAAAATCAAGGGTGAAAAGCTCGTATTAGTGACCGATGCCACAGCTCCTGCAGGTGCTGACATGGATTACTTTATTTTTGTTGGCAAGAAAGTATATTACCGAGATGGTAAGTGTGTTGATGAAAACGGCACACTGGGCGGCTCAGCTCTCACAATGATTGAGGCAGTACAAAATACTGTTGAGCACGTCGGTATCGCTTTGGACGAAGCTCTACGAATGGCTACTTTGTATCCAGCAACTGCAATGGGTGTCGAAGACCAACTAGGCCGAATTAAGAAAGGCATGGTTGCGAACCTAACTGTATTTGACCGTGACTTCAATGTTCAAGCGACTGTTGTAAACGGACAATACGAGCAAAGTTGAGAATGAATGGCGGACAAATAGGTAACGTAGATCTAGTTAAACAACTAAACAGTGCAGCGGTTTATCGCCTTATCGACCAGCAAGGTCCTATCTCAAGGATCCAAGTCGCTGATGTGAGCCAACTTGCACCGGCTAGTGTTACAAAAATAACCCGCCAATTGTTAGAGCGCGGCCTGATTAAAGAGGTTGCCCAACAAGCTTCAACTGGTGGTCGAAGAGCGATTTCTCTGACTACCGAAGTGGAACCTTTCCACTCTGTCGCGGTGCGTTTGGGCCGCGACTACCTTCAAATTAGCCTATACGATCTAGGCGGTCGTGAACTTGTCTCCACTCATCACGAGCTTTACTACACCAACCAAAATGAATTGTCTGATGGGCTTATTAGCCACCTTAAACAGTTCATATCCAGCCACCAATCGACCATAAACCAACTGGTGGCAATCGGTATTGCCCTGCCTGGCCTAGTTAATCCAGAGACCGGTGTGGTTGAATACATGCCGAATACGGATATCGATAACCTAGCATTGAGCGATCTCATTAAAGATACGTTCCACGTAGAATGTTTCGTTGGTAATGACGTTCGCGGGATGGCGTTAGCAGAGCACTACTTCGGCGCTACTCAAGACTGCCAAGATTCCATCTTAGTCAGCGTCCACCGTGGTACTGGTTCAGGTATCATTGTAAATGGGCAAGTGTTCCTCGGTTACAACCGAAACGTAGGCGAAATTGGACATATTCAGATCGACCCACTCGGCGAACAATGCCAGTGCGGTAATTTTGGTTGTCTAGAAACCGTTGCAGCTAACCCAGCGATCATTGAACGAGTTAAAAAACTCATCGCGCAAGGGTATGAATCTTCGCTATCAAGCCTAGAAAGCATCTCGATTCAAGATGTTTGCCAACACGCCAATAATGGCGATGAACTGGCGAAACAAAGCTTAGTTCGAGTCGGAAACCAACTTGGTAAAGCGATCGCCATCACCATCAACTTATTTAACCCTCAAAAAGTTGTTATCGCTGGTGACATTACGGAATGTGAAGATATAGTCTTCCCTGCTATCCATAGAAACGTTGAAAACCAGTCTCTAACTACTTTCCACAAAGATCTCCCAATCGTCGTTTCCCAGATCGATCACCAGCCAACTATGGGCGCCTTTGCAATGATAAAACGCGCTATGCTGAATGGCGTTTTGTTACAAAAATTGCTCGAAGACTGAGCAGCTTAGTTACAATTTGATGTACAATTCCGGGCTGTGTATTACACAGCCTTTTTGTTAGCTTGGATTCAGTTTTACGTTATGGATATCATTTTAATTTCCGCAGCCTTTGTGGCTGGCCTCATCGCCTTGAAATGCAACTTGCCACCTTTAGTCGGTTTTCTTTTAGCAGGGTTTGGTTTAAGTGCTTACGGCTATCAATCCAGTGAAGCCATCATCACACTCGCTGATTTGGGTGTAACTCTGCTTCTCTTTACGATTGGACTTAAACTCGATATCAAGACGCTTCTCTCCAGAGAGATTTGGGCCGGCGCCACCATACACAATTTAGTCTCCACCTTATTTTTTGTCGCCGCGCTACTGTTTTTCAAGCTATTAGGCGTGTCTAGCCTTGGTGCAATGGCCATTGAACAAATCGTTCTACTGGCATTTGCCTTGTCATTTTCAAGTACCGTATTTGCCGTTAAAGCATTACAAGAAAAGGGGGAAATGAATGCGACGTACGGTACACTCGCAATTGGTATCTTGGTTATGCAAGATATCTTCGCCGTGCTGTTCTTAACCGCTTCTACCGGAAAGGTTCCCGAATGGTATGCCATCGCCCTATTTGCTTTACCTTTACTGAAGCCTCTATTCTTCAAACTCCTCGATAAAGTAGGCCATGGCGAAATGTTAGTTTTGCTGGGCGTATTTTTTGCTTTAGTGGTTGGTGCTGGCCTGTTCGAGTTTGTGGGTATGAAGCCAGACTTAGGCGCGCTGATCCTTGGGATGATGCTAGCTGGACATAAAAAAGCTTCAGAACTTTCAAAATCATTATTCAACCTTAAAGAACTATTCTTAGTCTGCTTTTTCTTAAACATAGGTTTATCAGAACAACCGACTCTATCTGGCCTTGCTCTCGCTATTCTGTTTTTAACTCTACTTCCTATCAAAGGTGTGCTTTATTTCTTAGTACTTAATCACTTCAAATTTCGTGTACGCACTTCGCTCCTCGCGTCTTTAACACTGTTTAACTTCAGTGAATTTGGACTGATTGTCGGTGGATTAGCCTTCAAAATGGGTTGGATGTCAGGTGATATTCTAGTCGCACTTGCCATCGCCGTTTCTATCTCTTTTGTTATCGCAGCGCCTATCAACCGTAAAGGCCACCAGCTATACCAACGTTCAAGTCGATGGCTCAAAGAACATGCCGCCGAGAAGTTGCATACCAAAGACCAGTTAATCAACCCAGGCCATGCCCAAATTTTGATCTTAGGTATGGGCCGGATTGGTAGTGGTGCCTATGATGAACTTCGCACTCGATACGGAAAAATCAGTTTAGGTGTAGAGGTTCGAGAAGACGCTGCTCACCAACATCGTTCTGAAGGACGGAATGTCATTGCAGGCGATGCAACCGACCCAGATTTTTGGGAGCGTATATTAGACACAGCTAATGTAAAACTAGTTCTTTTAGCGATGCCTCACCACCAAGGAAACCAGATAGCATTAGAACAGTTAAGAAGGCGTAATTTCCAAGGGCAAATTGCAGCGATTGCCGAATACCCCGATCAATTGGAAGGTTTGCTAGAAAATGGTGTCGATGCCGCATTCAACATCTACAGTGAAGCCGGTAGTGGCTTTGCTAGACACGTGTGCGAGCAGCTTAACCCCAGCTTTACCAAACCTAACTAGATAAAAATCAACGGGTAAACCAGAATTGGTTTACCCGTTTTGCTAAATGTCATCATCACTTCCCCGTCAAATCTGTCAATCTGAACCACTAAACTGGTTATTATCACGACACAATTTAGATTTCATATACCAAACAATACTTTTAATTAGATAAAATTCACCACCAAGCTTTTAATGCCATTTTTTTTCTCCTTTGCTGTTGCTTTTCTTAACCAAACTGGCAAATTGAAGGCAACAGGTTAAAGAATTTTTAAAAGGAAGTTTTATGTGTTCAGTATTTGGCATCTTAGATATAAAAAGTGATGCATCTGCACTGCGACCAATCGCACTAGAAATGTCAAAAAAGCTACGTCACCGTGGTCCGGACTGGTCTGGAATCTACTCATCTGATAAAGCAATTCTCGCACACGAACGCTTAGCTATCGTTGGCCTAAACAGTGGCGCACAACCACTTTATAGCCAAGATAAGAAGCACATTCTTGCTGTAAATGGCGAAATCTATAACCACAAAGAAATTCGTGCTCGTTACGAAGGTAAATATGAGTTCCAAACAGACTCTGACTGTGAAGTCATCCTAGCCTTGTATCAAGAAATGGGTGCAGATCTACTGGAAGAACTAAACGGCATCTTTGCGTTTGTTCTTTATGATGAAGAAAAAGATCAGTACCTAGTTGGGCGCGATCATATTGGTATTATTCCGCTTTACCAAGGTTACGATGAGCACGGTAACTACTACGTTGCCTCTGAGATGAAAGCACTCGTTCCAGTATGTAAAACTGTTAGCGAGTTCCCTCCAGGTTGTTACTACGGTTCTGCAGACAGTGAACCGCAACGTTACTACAAACGTGATTGGAACGAATACGCTGCAGTTCAAGGTAACAGCACAAGTAAAGAAGATCTTACTGAAGCTCTCGAAGCTGCAGTAAAACGTCAGCTAATGACGGACGTACCATACGGTGTATTACTATCCGGTGGCCTAGACTCATCTATCACTTCCGCTGTTGCTAAACGATTCGCGGCAATGCGTATCGAAGATGACGAGCAATCCGAGGCCTGGTGGCCACAGCTACACTCATTCGCAGTTGGCCTTGAAGGTGCACCAGATTTAAAAGCCGCTCGTGAAGTGGCGGATCAAATCGGTACTGTTCACCATGAAATGACTTACACCATTCAAGAAGGCCTTGATGCCATTCGCGATGTTATCTACCACATCGAAACCTACGATGTCACTACGATTCGCGCATCGACTCCTATGTTCCTAATGGGTCGTAAGATCAAAGCTATGGGCATTAAGATGGTGCTTTCAGGTGAAGGTGCAGATGAAATCTTTGGTGGCTACCTGTACTTCCATAAAGCGCCAAACGCGAAAGAGTTCCACGAAGAAACTGTTCGTAAACTACTCGCTCTAAACATGTTTGACTGTGCGCGAGCGAATAAATCACTTGCGGCATGGGGTGTCGAAGGTCGTGTACCATTTTTGGATAAAGAGTTCATCGATGTTGCTATGCGCCTAAACCCACAAGATAAAATGTGTGGTAATGGCAAAATGGAGAAACACATCCTACGTGAGTGTTTCGAACATTATCTGCCTGAGTCAATCGCTTGGCGCCAGAAAGAACAGTTCTCTGATGGCGTAGGCTACAGCTGGATTGATACGCTAAAAGAAGTTGCTGAATCGAAGATTACTGATCAGCAAATGGAGACTGCGGCTTATCGCTTCCCATACAACACGCCAACAACCAAAGAAGGCTATGTATATCGCGAAATCTTCGAGGAGCTATTCCCGCTAGAGTCAGCGGCGCAGTGTGTGCCTGGTGGTCCATCTGTCGCTTGTTCATCTGCAAAAGCCATTGAGTGGGATGAGTCATTTAAGAACATGGCTGACCCTTCTGGCCGCGCGGTACAGAGCGTTCACAACGACTCTTACTAAAAATAGCTAAGAAAAAGAAAAGGCACCTTTCGGTGCCTTTTTTAATTTAAGTCTAAATCACTGTTTTTTATACTCATTGGGACGACCTGACTGATCATCTTAACCAACATAATAGAACGAGCTTCACCATCAGCTTCTTGGTAAATAGCTTCTATACCAGCGAACTGACCGCCTTTAACCCGTACCGTCTGCCCCTTTTCAGGTAATGCTTCGGTATTCGGTTCAACCGCTTCTCTTTCAATTTGCTTAAGCCCATATACCAGATCCCCCTGAAGCTCTTGTGGCTGAGGGCCCTGACGCACAAAATCAACAACACCTCGCGTTGAGCGAACAGTGGTAAAAGTTGGGCCAATTTCAAAATCAAACCGGACGAATACATAGCAAGGGAACAAAGGCTCTGTCTTAGTTTGCCTTTTCCCTCGCACGATTTTCTCTACCTCTATTTCAGGGTAGTAGCACTCTACTCCTTGATTTTCTAGGTGTAACTTGGCGCGAAGTTGCTCTCCACGCTTACAATATAAGAGGTACCAACGCTTCATCGTTAAGCCATTTTATCCTTTTGCTTAATCCTAACACCATCATGCTACGCAATGCAGCCATTCCCTTACCGTCGAGCAGTTTATTGCCAATTCAACCACTAATCACATTCAAAACTGAAAAATAAGTTTGTAACACGAATTTTTTGCCTCTATTTGAGATAGAAACGCCTATTTATTAATAACTTACAACACAGCATTGACGCAGTCTATCAATCCACCTCATTGCAGATAAGTCCACCACATTGTATACGTAACACCACATTAAATTCTCTAATAACTAAAATAAGCAATATTTATGACAAACCAACATCAAATATTAGGTCACCCACGGGGGCTGTTTTTACTGTTTGGCACTGAACTTTGGGAGCGATTCTCATACTATGCAATGCGTGCCATTTTGGTTCTATACCTTACTGATGCCACAATGCATGGCGGACTCGGTTGGTCCACCAAAGATGCTCTCGACCTCTACGGGATTTACACAGGCTTAGTATATATCACCCCATTGATTGGGGGATACCTAGCTGATAACTACCTTGGCCAGCGCCGTTCGATTTTGATTGGTGGTGCGCTAATGGCCATTGGCCAATTCACTCTTGCTCTACCAGCAGATGCTCTAGGACTAGGATCTCTTCATACCTTTTATCTTGGTTTGGCGCTACTGATTGCCGGTAATGGTTTATTCAAACCTAACATTTCGACTATGGTGGGTGATTTGTACCAAGAAGGTGATAATCGACGCGATGGTGCGTTTACTATCTTCTATATGGGCATAAACTTGGGGGCTCTTCTTGCCGGCGTAGTTTCTGGCTCAGTTACAAATTCATTCGGATGGAAAGCTGGTTTCATTGCTGCTGGTACAGGTATGTTGATCAGCTTAGTGATGCAAATGACATTCGCTCAATCATGGTTAGGCGATATCGGTAAAGTTCCTGCAGCTAAACGCGAACTTGCGATAAAAAAAGCAGCCAAGAAAGAGCCGTTGACCAAAGAAGAAGTAGACCGCATCAAAGTCATTCTCGTTATGAGCTTGTTCACTATTGTATTCTGGGCAGGCTTTGAACAAGCCGGTGGATTGATGAATATCTATACTCAACAATATACGGATCGAATGATCGGAAGCTTTGAAGTTCCTGCGGCTTGGTTCCAATCGCTCAACCCGTTCTTCATTATTACTCTTGCGCCGGTATTAGCTGTTCTATGGGTTAAATTGGGCAAGCGCGAGCCAAACTCTCCCGTTAAATTTGCGCTAGCAATGTTCTTCCTCGCTTTAGGTTTCTTGTGCATGGTGGGTGCAGTAATGGAACAAGGTGGTGACACTAGCGTGAAAACTTCAATGCTGTGGTTAGTCGGCGCTTTCTTCTTCCACACTCTGGGTGAGTTATGCTTATCGCCAATTGGTTTATCACTGGTAACCAAATTAGCGCCACTTCGTTTGGCATCACTTATGATGGGGGCATGGTTTGGTTGTAATGCTATCGCTAACTATGTTGCTGGGTATGTAGGTTCGCACGTTGGCGAGCTAGGAGCACTTGCTATATTCAGTGGTATTGCAGTAACAGCGCTGATCAGCGGTGTGATCCTGCTGTTATTTTCAAATACCCTTGTCCGTTGGATGCATGGTGCCGAATCAACAATTAGCTCTGCACAGGAAATTGAGGAGCAACAAACTCAAATCGCTTAATGTCTTAACCAAGTACGGTGACAACGAGAATTAAACAGGGCACTCTAGGTGCCCTTTTGGGCTATTTTCAGCCTTCGATAAGTGAAACCATCATCGCTATGTGATCGTCAGAGTCATTCAAACACGGGATATAATTGAACGACTCTCCTCCCGCTTCAATAAAGGTTTCTTTACATTGATCAGAGATCTCTTCTAGCGTCTCCAAGCAGTCGGATGAAAATGCTGGAGTCATAATATCAAGCTTCTTAACACCGTTAGAAGGCAAGGTTTCTAGCGTTTTGTCAGTGTACGGTTGAAGCCATTCTTCTCGGCCAAAACGAGACTGATAAGTCATCCCAATCTGGTGATCTTCCAAACCTAGCTCTTTTGCTAGAAGCTCTGTCGTAACTTGGCAGTGCCTCGGATAAATGTCACCGTTGTCAGCAAAGCGTTTAGGAATACCATGATAGGAGCACAATAAATAATCCCCCTTACCATTGCTCTCCCATGAGCGCCGTACCGTCGCTGCCAATGCCTTAATATACAAAGGGTGGTTATGGTAATCACGAACAACACGGTGGCCTGGCACTACTGAGACTTGCTTAAACACTTTTGCCAACCCATCAACCACTGCTGCCGTCGTAGTTCCTGAGTATTGCGGGTATAAAGGAAGCACTATAATGTCTTCTACACCTTTAGCGAGCAATGCATCAACGCCACTTCGTAAACTTGGTGAGCCATACGTCATCCCCAACTCTACTGGGATCGTCAGTATCGCTTCGAGTTTCTTTGCTTGTCGTTTTGAATAAACCAGCAGTGGTGAGCCCTCATCCATCCAGACACTCTGATAGAGCTTGGCGACTTTAGGAGCACGAATCGGCAAAATAGCACCATGTAAAAGTGGGCACCAAAGAAAACGATTCATATCAACTACGCGCTTATCGTGTAGGAATTCACCCAAAAATCGTTTCACAGCAGCCGGTGTCGCTGCATCAGGCGTGCCCAGATTTACTAACAACACACCCTGTTTTTTATTGTTATTCATAGTTCTCTATTGCTTTAGTAAAGCCGTTGATACGTAAAAAAGGCATTCTCAGATCACTCTGCGAATTGCGGTAATCAGCAATCAATATTGAGAAGATTGAGCATAAAAAAACGACCTCAAAGAGGTCGCTTTAATATATCAAAATAATAAATTCGCTATGAAGCAAATTATGCTAGTGCTTTCTCAATATCTGCACTAACTTCAGCAACTTGCTTAGTACCATCAAATTTAAGGTACTTAGTGTTACCTGCTTCTGCTTCTTTACCGTAGTAAGAGATTAGCGGTGCAGTTTGATCATGGTACACACCTAGACGAGCACGTACAGTTTCTTCTTTGTCGTCATCACGAACAACTAGGTCTTCACCTGTCACGTCATCCTTACCTTCAACTTTAGGTGGGTTGTACACAACGTGGTATGTACGACCAGATGCTAGGTGAGCACGACGACCAGCCATACGCTCAACAATTACATCGTCAGCTACGTCAAACTCGATAACGTAGTCAACGTTAACGCCCATTTCTTTTAGGCCATCAGCTTGAGGGATTGTGCGCGGGAAACCATCAAGTAGGAAACCTTTTTCGCAGTCATCTTGAGCAATACGCTCTTTGATTAGACCAAGGATGATTTCATCAGAAACTAGCTGACCAGCGTCGATTACTGCTTTAGCTTGCTTACCAAGCTCAGTACCGGCTTTGATAGCAGCACGCAGCATATCACCAGTAGAGATTTGCGGAACACCGTATTTTTCCATGATGAAATTAGCTTGTGTGCCTTTACCTGCACCTGGAGCACCTAGAAGAATGATGCGCATGTTTAATCCTCTTTAGACAATAATGATTTATACCGAAGCTCACAGTAAGCACTTACTAATAACAGTTTGCGACGATAAGTTTCGGTATAAGGTTTTTAATTTATGGATTCGATAACTGCGGGCAAAAATACACGCGTTACCTGTTGTATTCAAGACCAACAGTATTCAAGTGCGGCATTCTACCATACATTTCACGGTATGGGCTTGCCTTACGACTAAAGAATGCTATCGGTTGTTGCAAATCACCACATAGACCTGAATGTTGCCTTCATTTCAGCGATGTTTGCGACATTTAAACCCAAAAGCTCGCAAAAATGCGAGCTTTTGAGGTCCGTTGGCAATTACACCTTAGTCAAAAGCGTGTTAATAGCGCCTAAGAACTGTGACGGATCTTCCATCGCTCCACGTTCCGCTAACATCGCTTGGCCAAGCAATACTTCAACCCAGCGACCAAACGCTTGTTCGTCGGCTTCATCAGCCATACGTTTAACAAGCTCATGCTCAGGGTTAATCTCAAAGATGTATTTCACTTGAGGAACTTCTTGGCCCGCCGCTTCTAGCAACTTAGCCATCTGAGTACCCATTTCGAAATCATCCGTTACCACCACTGCCGGTGTTGAAGCCAGTTTAAAGGTAGTACGTACTTCTTTAACACGGTCGCCCAAGTACTCTTTTGTGCGCTCTACAACCGATTTGAACTCTTCTTCTGTTTCTTTCTGTTTCTCTTTTTCAGCTTCGTCTTCGAATTTACTTAGATCTAGGCCCGCTTTTGTGATCGACTGGAATTGCTTACCATCGAACTCAGTTAAGTAGTTCATCAACCACTCATCGATGCGATCAAACATCAGAACAACTTCAATGCCTTTTGCTTTGAACTGCTCAAGGTGCGGGCTGTTTTTCGCCGCTGCGTAACTATCAGCAGTTAGGTAGTAAATAGTATCTTGGCCTTCTTTCATACGTTCAACATAGGAAGCCAAAGACACTGTTTGCTCTGAAGAGTCCACTTCTGTAGAAGCGAAACGTAGTAGACCAGCGACCTTTTCTTTGTTCGCCATATCTTCTGCTGGGCCTTCTTTCATTACAAGGCCAAACTCTTTCCAAAAGCTTTGGTATTTCTCTTCGTCTTTCTTAGCCAATTTATCAAGCATTGACAGAACACGCTTAGTACACGCACCACGTAGCGATTGAGTTACTTTGTTGTCTTGCAGAATTTCACGAGAGACGTTTAAAGGAAGATCATTTGAATCAATTAAGCCGCGAACGAAACGTAAGTATGACGGCATGAACTGCTCGGCGTCATCCATGATGAATACACGTTGCACATACAATTTAAGACCTGACTTATGATCACGATTCATCATATCCCAAGGTGCTTTAGCTGGAATGTACAGCAAGCTCGTGTAGTCATTCTTACCTTCTACACGGTTGTGGCTCCAAAGTAGAGGATCGGCAAAATCGTGAGACACGTGCTTATAGAACTCTTGGTATTCTTCGTCGCTAACATCAGACTTGTTACGAGTCCATAGCGCTTGAGCTTTGTTGATCTGTTCCCATTTAGTCTCGTCGGTATCTTTCCCTTCTTCATCTTTTACTTTGGTTAAGATAGAAACAGGAATTCCAATATGATCTGAGTATTTGCCGATCACTTCACGTAAGCGCCACTCATTCAAGAACTCTTTACCGTCTTCACGCATATGCAAAACGATATCGGTACCACGAGTTTCCTTAGAAATGCTCTCAATGGTGTACTCACCCTCACCTTCAGAGTGCCATTGAACCGCTTCATCAGCGCTCAAACCTGCTGCACGAGTACGAACCGTTACTGCATCAGCCACAATAAACGCAGAATAGAAACCAACACCAAACTGACCGATCAGTTGCGAGTCTTTAGATTGCTCTTCAGATAACTTTGAGAAAAACTCAGCAGTACCTGATTTCGCAATGGTACCTAGGTGTTCAATGACATCATCACGGCTCATACCAATACCGTTATCTGAGATCGTTAGAGTATTTGTCGACTCGTCAAACGACAGTTTTACGCCAAGATCAGCATCGCCCTGGTATAAATCTGGATTAGAAAGTGCTTGAAATCGCAACTTGTCAGAGGCATCAGATGAGTTTGAAATCAACTCACGTAGGAAAATCTCTTTATTCGAGTACAAAGAGTGAATCATCAAGTGAAGTAACTGTTTTACTTCAGATTGAAAGCCGCGAGTTTCTTTATTTGTTGTTGCTGTTTCGCTCATGTTAGCTCCATAACAATCAATAATGATGGCGTTGGTTCAAAAATTGCCCAAACGCGATTAATTAAGATTTGCTAGTTAACATGAGGATGACAAATGTAAATTCAAGGTCAAAAATCATAAAAACACTGTTTTTTTGATCAATTTTGTTTATGCTATGCGCAAAATTTATCAAAGAAGCTAAAACCATTCGATTGAGATTTACCGTGATCAATCTCAAACTATGGGGTTAGCAGCCTGCAACGTGATATATAAAGAAGAAATCAATGAGCAACATAGGCACTAAATTTATTCTTGCAAGTCGGTTCACTTTTGATCCCAACAGTAATTCGCTGGTTGATCAAGAAAATGACTCGGAAATAGTTCGCTTAGGAAGTAATGAAAGCCGAATTCTCCTACTGCTTTCAGAACGTCCAAATGAAGTCGTAACGCGTAATGATCTTCATGAGTTTGTTTGGCGTGATCAAGGCTTTGAGGTTGATGATTCAAGCTTGACTCAAGCCATCTCGACTTTGCGCAAAATGCTGAAAGACTCCACTAAATCTCCTCAGTTTGTCAAAACTGTGCCTAAACGTGGCTACCAGTTAATCTGTTCAGTTGAACAATCTTCACCACTTTCAGGTGGCGAAAATGCGCCACAGCCAGTTGAAGAGCCTATCGCAACTACGACAGCTACTGTTGTCGAAGAAGCAACTGAGTCAGTAGAAGCACCTAAAGTACAAACGCCAACTCAAGCAACGCCCGTTGCGAAAGCAAAAATGAGCATGCCTACTCGTATTCTGCTAGCGCTTGCTGTGTTGCTACCTTTGTGTGTAGTACTGTTTACGAACCCAGCTGAATCCAAGTTTAGAGAAGTGGCGGTTTACCATAACGTACCGGTTATGACTCCAACCAACCACCCAGAAATCAAGTCTTGGTTGCCTTCAATTGAGCAATGTATTCTTCGTTACAAAGAAACGCATACTAACGAGCTTGCTCCAGTTGAAGTCATTGCAACTGGTGGTCAAAACAACCAACTGATCCTCAACTATATACACGGCATAGACTACTCAGGTGAAAATGTGACAGTAAGAATGGTTGCTGAACAAGAAGACCTTGGCAAAGTGTGTAAATAGGAAACGTAGAAATGACTCAAAAAATTGCATCTATTATTTTGCTACTTTCTGCGATTTTTAGCGGATGGTTATACTGGGGCAGCGACCTTAAAGTAGAGCAAGTCCTGACTTCTAACGAATGGCAATCACGTATGGTAACAGTACTAACTGAAGCCGCTCAAGAAGAGTCAGTTGGCCCTTTACGCAAAGCAGACGTAAATTCGAATGTAAAATACCTGCCAAACGGTACTTACATTCGAGTCTCTACCGTTCGTTTGTTTGCAGAAAACACCGACAATGAAGTTTTAATTAACATCTCAGAGTCGGGAGAATGGGATATCAGCGACAACTACTTGCTCGTGTCACCAAAAGAATTTAAAGATGTCTCTTCAGCACAATCTAAAGACTTTACTGAAGAGCAGCTTAACTTGATTACACAGTTGTTTAAAATGGATGCACAGCAAAGCCGTCGCATCGATGTGATCAACGAAAAAGCGCTTCTACTTACCAGCTTAAGTCATGGTTCAACGGTGCTATTCACAAACTAGTCTTTGTGAAGTTTAATGACATACCAATAGGGAGCTTAATGCTCCCTTTTGTTTATAGGAATATTGCTCAGCATGGAATGGCTACAATCACTCACATTATTTTTCGGCTCACTCATTGCAAATATATTAGCAGCGATGTCAGGCGGTGGGGCTGGCCTACTTCAATTCCCACTACTGATTTTTCTTGGTCTGCCCTTTTCTATTGCGCTAGGCACGCACAAAGTGGCCAGTGTCGCACTTGGTGTTGGTGCAGCTTACACCCATATCAAGCAACGTACCCTCCACTACCCTAGCGCATTAGCCATCATAGTTATTGGCTGTATTGGCGTAATTGTCGGTGCGAATATAGTACTGGCCATTCCTGAAGTTATTGCAGAAAAGCTACTTGGCACCATGATATTAGCTCTTGGGATATACTCTCGTTTTAAAAAGCAGCTCGGGCAAACTGAATCTCCGATCAACAGAACTTTATCTGGATGGGTTGTCGGCGCTATTGTGCTGGTTGTAATAGGAATAATTAATGGTTCGTTAACCGCAGGTTCTGGGCTATTGGTCACGCTCTTCCTAGTACGTTGGTTTGGGTATAGCTACAAGCAAGCAGTCGCTTACACTATGGTTTGTGTTGGTATTTTCTGGAATGGCATGGGGGGGATTGCAGTCGCGCAAGCAGGCGCCCCCATCTACTGGCCATGGATTCCAATTCTGCTTGTTAGCTCATTTTTAGGTGGTTCACTTGGTGCAGCCATAGCCACCAAACAAAGCAATAAAACGATTAAAATCTGCTTTGAAGTGCTCACTTTTGCCGTCGGTATCAAGCTGCTGGTTTAAAACAAGGAAAGTCATACCATGATAAAAGCCAAAATTGAAATACACTATTGTCGACAATGTAATTGGATGCTCCGCTCAACATGGCTAACCCAAGAGCTCTTACACACGTTTAGTGAAGAAATTGACTCTGTCTCTCTACATCCAGATACTGGTGGGCGATTTGAAATCGTGTGTAACGGGCTCCAAGTGTGGGAACGGAAAAAGGATGGCGGATTTCCAGAAGCAAAAGTTCTAAAACAAAGAGTCCGGAATATCATTGCCCCAGATCTAGACCTAGGGCATGTCGACACTAAATAATTAGGGTCTGTTGATCTTTCGCGGTTAAATTTTGTTCGAGATAAAATAGTTTTAGGCGAGGCGAAGACTGTGTAGCCTAGTCATTCTAAGCAAATAGTCTTCAACAAAGTATAAAACGATTTTAGTCCGGGGCGCGTAGCCGAACCCTTGGGCAGCCTTTGTGGTTCATTTCTACTGCGTTATCAGCTTCTCATGTAGGCTAGCTACACATCAAAGCCTCTGCCTGCTCTTGTTTGTAAAGAAATAGAAATTTCCCACAAAGTGCTGCAAAAATCAGCTCGAAAGGTCAACAGACCCTAGTTGCTCAATTTTAAAAATCAGTCTCTGCGATAATATCACCTTCAAAGCTTACTACCTGAAACGGACCATTATCATACAGACCATAACTAGCCGGGAACTCTTGCCGAGGAAACGTCACTGAACCAGGGTTAAACACTACAATATCATCAACCCACTCAGCACATGGAATGTGTGTATGTCCATGTGCAATGGCATCTCCAGATTTGAGATTTGGACGTTTATCTTGGTTGTATAAATGCCCGTGAGTAAGAAAGATCCGTTTATGCTCTTCGAGCAGTATCCATGAGTAATCAGTCATCATTGGAAACTCGAGTAACATTTGATCCACTTCGCTGTCGCAGTTTCCGCGTACCGCGATGATGGAGTCGGTATATTGATTAAGACGCTCGGCCACTTTAGGTGGGTTATACCCTTCAGGAACAGGGTTTCGTGGTCCGTGATTGAGCGTATCACCTAATAATACTAACGTTTGTGCACCCGATTGTTCGAACTTCTCAAGCACACGTTCAGTTGCAACTAAACAACCGTGTAGGTCAGAGGCAAAAAAGAGTTTCACGCCACTATCTCCTCAAATTAATTGAGGGCATTCTACGGCGTTCATTCCTATTCGTCATCCCTTGCCATGCCATTCACGACAATATTGTTGTAACTGACCATACCAAGGACTTCGCCTTGCCGAATCACAGGCGCTCTACTAATACCAAAACGTTCAAACAGACGAGCACAGTACTTGACGTTCATGTCTGGGTCTACCGACAACGCTGGTTTAGTCATAATCTCATAAATATTGGTTCGTTTCGGGGAGCGGTTTTTCGCCAACACCTTTTTCGCGATGTCATTCATCAATACAATGCCGAATTCATCATCATCGTGACGTTTCTTTACAATAAGCGCTTTCACGCTATGCTTTCTCGCCAACTCGATGCCTTCATGTACCGTAGTTAAACCATCCACAATGACATATGTATTGGCCATTACATCTTGTACTTTGACTGTATCTCGATTGTTCATAACTCATCCTCAACCACTTTAGTCAATGTCTCAACTTGGTGGGCAACACCAACCGCATCTTCAACATCAATCTGAACCGCAATCCCCTGCCCTGATTCCTGATCAAACTCCCCTACTTCACTAATAGTTTCCAATATGTGCCGTGCTAGATGCTCTTCTACAACAAACAACAGAACGTCTTTTTGCACCTCTAGCGTGAGCCCAAAAAAGGTTCGCTTTTTGTTTAGGCCCTGACCTCTTGCGTGATTAATGACTGTTGCCCCTGTCGCTCCAGCACTTCGCGCAGCATCAAGAACGATGTCAGTTTTAGCTTCTTCGACAAAGGCCAAAATCAATTTAAAGCGCATTGTTGCTCTCCTTAGGGTTGGCACCTCGGTTCAGCCACTGCGTGATTTGGGCATACGCCATCACCGAGATGATTGGAAATAAACTAGCAAAAGCAATTAAGCCAAAGCCGTCGATCATTGGATTTCGCCCAGGAACAGTAGAAGCTAACCCCAAGCCTAATGCAGCAACCAATGGCACCGTCACCGTTGAGGTTGTCACTCCCCCCGAATCATAAGCCAGCGGCACAATGAGTTTGGGTGCGTAGAAAGTTTGTATCACTACAACAACATACCCAGCGATGATGTAATAGTGAATAGGATCGCCGACTACGATACGGTAACAGCCCAATGAAATACCAACCGCCACACCAATCGCAACAGCAACGCGTAACCCATTAACACTAATACTGCCTCCTGATACTTCACTTGCTTTCATTGCGACTGCAATAAGGGAAGGCTCTGCAATTGTGGTACTAAAGCCAATACAAAAAGCAAACAAGTAAACCCAGTAGTAATCCACCCAGCTCAAGGCACCTTGTAACGTGACTTTGAAATTTGCTAAAAAATGGGGAGCGGTAAGCTGCTTTGCCATAGTCTCGCCTAACGGAAACAAAGCGAGTTCTAAACCTATTAGAAACAGGGACAACCCCAAGATGACATAGACAAAGCCCAACAAAACACTCGAAAGGTTGTTGATTGGGCGGCGTAAAATTGCGAATTGGAAACCGAAAAGAATCGATGCAATAGGTATCACATCCATAATGGTATCAAACAGGGTGTTAGTGAATGTGGTCAACGCAATCATGCCAGCACCATCCCATAGATCATTACAAACATCATCGGTAATAGCGACGCGAAAGCAATAAGGCCAAAGCCATCGATCATCGGATTTCTTCCGTTAATTGACGATGCAAGCCCAACACCTAACGCAGTAACCAAAGGAACAGTGATAGTAGACGTCGTAACACCACCAGAATCATAGGCGATACCGATTATGTTATCTGGTGCAAACCCGGTGAGAATAACGACACCAATATAACCACCAATAATCATGTAGTGAATTGGCCAGCCTTTTAGGATTCGAAGCACGCCCACCATGATTGCAATACCGACCGATAACGCAACGGTGTATCTCAAACCATTAGCATACTCTTCTTTACCAAGTTCACTGCTTTCGATCATCCCACCTTCAGCCGCCACATCCGCGGCTTCATCAGCAACCGCGGTTAAAGCAGGCTCGGCAACCGTTGTGCCAAATCCTAAACAAAAAGCAAAAATAAGTAGCCAAACTACACTTCCTTTGCGAGCAAAAGCTTGTGCCATTGCTTCCCCAATAGGAAATAGCCCCATCTCCAATCCAAAGATGAAAAAAGTTAAGCCTAATACCACCAGCAATAGGCCAAATGCAATGGATACAATGTTGGGAAGGGGTTCTTGCAGCACTACAAGTTGGAAAAACGCAATAACCGCTACAATCGGGAGTAGATCCCTCGCACTACTCAACATCGCCCGTAACAGCGCTCGCAGCGTATCCATACTTGCCCCTCTTGATTGCCTATTTTTATCATGGCAAATAGAAAGGCGTGTCGATGTGATAACCGTTACGGCTCAAGAATAAAATCAAAACAATGCTTTAAAGTGTGAACACTTCTATGCCAATCTGTTTCCAACTAATAAATTTGCCACATACTGAGATTATACTGTTGCCAGCAAAACTGAGCTAAGTTGCTATAATTACGACAAAAGGAGGGGTAAATGAAGATACTGTTAACAGGAGGTTCAGGGCTTATCGGTCGGGAACTGCTAAAACATCTTACAACATACCAAGTTGTCGTACTCAGTAGAAATATTTCAAACGCCAAACGTAAGCTCGCCCATGTGGACCTTGGCAATATCTCCTACCTATCCAGTTTAGATGAATTGCATGACTTCAATGACTTCGACGCAGTGATCAATTTAGCAGGAGAGCCGATCGCTGATAAACGGTGGAATGCCACCCAAAAAAAACAAATCTGCAATAGCCGCTGGAATCTTACTGAAAAGTTGGTAGAGCTCATTCACGCAAGTACTGAGCCGCCTTCCGTGTTTATTAGCGGTTCAGCCGTAGGCTATTACGGCGATCAACAAGCTCATCCCTTTGACGAAAGCCTACACTCTAGCAGCACAGGATTTGCCCATGAGGTATGCGATCAATGGGAGACTATTGCTAAACGAGCTCGTTCCGAGAATACTCGGGTTTGTCTATTACGTACCGGCGTGGTGCTATCACTAGAGGGTGGAGCGCTGGTAAAAATGCTACCTCCCTATAAGTTTGGCCTAGGTGGACCGATTGGGAGTGGAAAACAATATATCCCTTGGATTCACATACTAGATGCAGTCAAAGCCATCACCTTCTTGCTTAATACCTCACACGCCAATGGAGAGTTCAACCTGAGCGCTCCCCATCCTGTTACAAATAAAGAATTTAGCCAAACACTCGCGAAATCCCTTCACCGACCTCACTTGGGAATTGTGCCTAAATGGGGTATCAAACTTATCATGGGTGAAAGCTCATCACTGCTATTAGATAGCGTTAGAGCAAAACCGAAAAAACTGACCGAGTTAGGTTTTCGATTTAGCTACTCTAGAATCGAGCCAGCTTTAAGAAACCTACTTCAACATCAAGAATAGAACTCCTACCTATATGAACAAATGGATTTTAATCACCGGTTGCTCTACCGGGATTGGCTATACCGCCGCACATGCACTTAAAAATAGAGGCTACAAGGTCATTGCCTCTTGCCGTCAACAAAAAGACGTTGATAGATTGATTGAACAAGGTTTTACTAGTTTGGTTCTCGACTTAGCAGATCAGGGCTCCATCGATAGAGCTGTCAACGAAGTGATTGAAATCACTCAGGGAAACTTATACGCACTATTCAACAACGGTGCTTACGGACAACCCGGTGCGCTAGAAGACTTACCCACAGAAGGACTACGCGAGCAGTTTGAAGCTAACTTTTTTGGTTGGCATCATTTAACTACCCAGCTGATTCCTTTAATGCGCAGTAATAATCAGGGTCGGATTATACAAAATAGTTCGGTGTTAGGATTTGCAGCAATGAAATACCGCGGCGCTTACAATGCCTCTAAATTTGCACTGGAGGGTTGGACCGATACTGTGCGCTTAGAGCTTATCGGCAGTGGTGTCCATATCGCTTTAATAGAACCAGGGCCGATAGAAACCGCGTTTCGAGCCAACGCGCTAACTGCTTTTAAAAAATGGGTATCAATTGAGGGAAGTGTTCACCAGCATCACTATCAACAGCAAATGGACCGACTTAGTGATACTCAATCCAAAAATGCTTTCGTCTTGCCACCAGAGTCCTGTATTCCACCACTGATTCATGCGTTGGAAAGCAACAAGCCTAAGCTCCGCTACCGAGTAACAACGCCGACCAAAGTTTTCGCAATACTCAAAAGGCTATTACCAGGCGCTTGGTTAGATAAAATTTTGCGAAAGGCGGCATAAAAAAATATTTTCCACTGTAATTATTTCGTAATAATGAGAAGGCATTATAAGTCTCGTAGCGTGGCTAAACCGCTCCATGAAGTGGACACAGTGTCATTGTTAAGAGCACCTAGCACTAAAACAAATGGCTGAAACCCCATGCTGCTCACCTGTATATCAGCGTTACATTCGGTGGACACAAATGACATTAAACCAACTAAACTGGTTAAGTGTGGGTGTTGCGCTAACTTTGTTTATCATGTTGTAAACACCTTTGCTTGCCTTCCTCACACTCGAGGAAATAATCAACGTCGCTCACGCGGCGTTTTTTATTTTTGCCCTTGATAAATCCACTACTTAACCTTATTTCTTAGGTAACACATAATTCAACTCAAGGTATACCAATGCAATCACCATTTATTGTGGAACTAAATGAGCAGAACTTTCGTCAAGTATTAGAAGGCTCAATGCAGACTCCCGTCTTAATCCACTTTTGGGCATCGATGAGTCAAGAAAGCGCCGATATCATTCCTCAGCTTCAAGGCTTAGCCCAGCAATACAATGGTGCATTCACATTAGCACTACTAAACTGCGAACAAGAACAAGCCATCGCTGCGCAGTTCGGGGTTCAAGCTTTACCAACTATCGCTTTATTTATTAATGGTCAGGCAGTAGATGGGTTGGGCGGCCCACAAACTATCGAAGCGATTCAAACTATGTTGACCAAACACCTGCCAAGCCAAGACGAATTATCGCTGAACAAAGCGTTAGAATTTATGCAACAAGGCCTGCATTCTCAAGCGCTAGGTCTATTGAATGAGTTGAATGAAGAACTAAAATCTAAAGGTGAGGTGAAACTGGCGATCGCAGACTGTTTGCTCGAAACGCAACAGTTTGATCAAGCAGAATCACAACTTCAAACCATCCCTCTGGAATACCAAGATAATTATTACAAAGGATTGGTCGCGAAATTAGAGCTTCATAAGCAAGCTGCCGACAGCCCAGAAATTCAAGCATTAGAAACAGCGCTAAAGGCTTCGCCACAAGATGTAAAGTTGGCCGCCGATTTAGCGTTGCAATACCATCAGGTAAACCGTGATGACGAAGCGCTAGAATTATTATGGGGATATCTAAAAACAGATCTTAATGCATTAGACGGTGACCTGAAGAAAGCGTTTATGGATATTCTGAGTGCACTTGGCCAAGGCAATACTATCGCCGCGAAGTATCGTAGACAGCTATATTCTCTACTCTATTAATTACACGTAAATTCAGAAGTTTAAGGTCGGTTTAACCGGCCTTTCTTATTGTAAAAAACCAACTAACATCTCATTTCTGAGCCCACACTCCCCTGTATCATAGTCATATTCAACTCGATTCACCTTCCTCCCAGCCTATTGAGCGGAAGGCAAACATTTCAATACGATAAGGAACATCACCATGGCTATCGAATCATTAGTCACCATTGGCGTATTTACACTTGTTGCACTCGCAGTGATATTTGCCTCAGTAAAAACCGTTCCTCAAGGCAATAACTGGACAGTCGAGCGCTTCGGTCGCTATACGCATACCCTAAAACCGGGCTTAAATATCATCATTCCTTTCATTGACCGTATTGGACAGCGAATCAACATGATGGAACGTGTACTCGACATTCCAGCACAAGAAGTTATTTCTAAAGATAATGCTAACGTAGTCATCGACGCGGTTTGCTTTGTTCAAGTGGTTGATGCGGCTAGAGCAGCATACGAAGTCAACGACTTAGAACACGCTATTCGTAACTTAACCCTTACCAATATTCGTACCGTGCTAGGCTCTATGGAGCTGGACGAGATGCTCAGCCAGCGCGATATGATCAACACGAAATTACTGGCCATCGTCGATGAAGCGACCAATCCGTGGGGTGTCAAAGTAACGCGTATCGAAATTAAAGATGTTCAACCACCATCAGATCTAACGGCTGCTATGAATGCGCAAATGAAAGCAGAACGAAATAAACGAGCCGATATTTTAGAAGCTGAAGGTGTTCGTCAAGCCGAGATACTGAAAGCCGAAGGTCACAAACAGTCTGAAATTCTAAAAGCCGAAGGTGAAAAGCAAGCGGCTATACTTCAAGCCGAAGCTCGAGAACGCGCAGCAGAAGCAGAAGCAAAGGCAACAGAAATGGTTTCAACCGCAATCGCTCAGGGCGACATGCAAGCTGTAAATTACTTTATTGCTCAAGGCTATACCGATGCACTGAAGAGTATTGGTCAAGCAGAAAACGGAAAAATTATTATGCTACCATTAGAAGCATCAGGGTTAATGGGTTCTGTAGCGGGTATCGCAGAGATGTTTAAGCAAAAAGAACCAAATGGTAAGTAGGTACTCACTTGTTTGAATTACTCGAATCTCTCAATCACTGGCACTGGCTTGCTCTTGGGTTAGTGCTACTCGGTGCCGAATTATTGGGAACCGCCGGATATTTTCTTTGGATAGGCCTTTCTGCTCTACTAGTAGGGGCACTTCTCAGTGTCACCCCAATGAGCTGGCAACTTCAATGGATCTCATTTGCGGTGTTTTCGTTAGTCGCAACTTGGTTATGGTGGCGAAGACAATTTAAATCAGATCGTCGCTCGGACCATAACCGAAATCTTAATGACAAGCATAAACAACTTATTGGTCAAACACTGATAGCCGATAAAGACCTAGAACCTGGAAAAAATAGAATACAACTTGGTGACACAACCTGGACTGCCCAAGTTGATACTCCTATAAAAGCGGGCGATAAAGTGGTCATTACTGATGTTCAAGGGATCATTCTGACTGTATCCAAGCAGGAATAACTCAACTGACTAGTGACAAAACCAATATTTACAATCAGTTATAAATATACGCACTGAAAATAAAGCGAGTGAACTCCTCGCTCTTAACTCTATTTTGGTGCTGTGAATTTGGGATAGCTCAGGATTTTATCTTATCGTGTAATAACCCTTTAGAATTACTCACCTTAACAAAGTTACATTTTTTACGTAATTAATTGAAAGTTTGTATTTTTTTTTGAAAGAGTTGTTTTTTTGTCCATACTTAACAGCAAACCTCGCGGTTGAGGTATGCTCGTCAAGGAGTCCGTTATGTTCAGAAAAATACTTATCCTCGCTACCTGTCTAAGCTTTAGTATTTTTAGCAGTAGCGCACTAGCTGATCCACAAGATGGAAACAGTGCAACAGGTCCTTTGGTTATGTGTGAGTTACCTGATGGCACAATGAAGTATTTGCCGATTGTCATCTGCCAGCATAGTAAGCAGTAATAAAAAAGGGAGCACTATGTGCTCCCTTGCAATTAGCGACCAGTTACTGGCTCAATAACCAAGTCAGAATTTGTTTGCGTTCATTATCACCCGCTTTACCAAACCAGTAGCTCATCATTTGTGCACTTTGGCTATCAGTCGAAAGTTTCGCAACATCGCCTTTACGATTTTGGAATGCCCAATCTGTGAACTGCTGCTTTTCTGCATCGGATGCTTCTTGGTACCAGTATTCAACCATCTCTTGTGGTTTACTTACAGCAGCGGGGTCAGGTTTTGCTTCTTTCACTACTGCAGGTGCAGCGACTGCGACTGGCGCGGCAACAGCTGCCGATGAACCTGTAGCCAAGTATCGCTCTGATTCATCTACTACAGCATTGAAGTAACCAGCAGGGATTTCAAAATCCGTGACCAATCTTTTACCCGCAGAGGTCATGGTAAACACTAAGCCATCTTCCGCAGATTGTTCAATCGTACTGACATCAATAGGAAAGCTAACGTACTGCGTCGTAGTACAATGTTCATTACAACTGTTTTTAGTTGCCTCTAAAGCCTTAATTTTGTAATCAGTCCCATTGTAAGTAACCGTTTCATATTCATCATAATTTTGGAAATAGCTTACTTCAAAAGAAATGAAAGATTCAGGAACCTTGGTTTCTGATTTGGGGAAATTAGCGGTCAAAGCTAGCGTAGACCTCATTACATTTGGGCCTGCTACCGCTTTAAAATCAGGTGTAAGATCTTTCGCGACAATCTCTACGTAATTTTTACGGTCTTTAATAGTCTCCACTGCATCAACAAAGTCGCTATTAGAATCTAATGACGAACAAGCGCTCAATGTGAAAGCAATTAATACAATACTTGTCTTCTGCATAAACTTCTGCCTTATTATTTGATGGTGACTAAAGCCAACCTAGTCTTTTGTTATTATTATAAAAAACGCTGACTAACAGCCAGCGTTTTGATTTAACTCTGTGAGAAAACACAGTAGATATCTAAATTTTTATCTTGATAGTTTCGCTTAGAAACCGTATTCAAGACCAAAACGTGTCACGATATCTGTGTCTGCTGAGCCAACAGTACGACCCGCTACACGAACGTAAGGTACGAAACCGTTGATAACACCCATAACCTGGCCAGAGATAGTGTTACTATCTGAGTCAGCCTGTTTTGCACCATTTAGCTCAGATTCTAGGTTCGCAGCGTAGCCTACTTTGATGCCTAGAGGGCCATTCCAGTACTGACCGATGATAGAGTAAGAACCTTGGCTAATTTCGCTACCAGCCGTTCCTTGGTAACCATCTAACTCTTCTTGCTTATATGCAGCAGCTAGACCAAAACCACCAGGCAGTGATGCTTCAGCACCAACAAGGTATGTTAGGTTGTCTTGACCAGCAACAGCGTTGTAGTCTGAACCAGTTTCTACAGCACCCATTAATGTTACTTTTTCGAAGCTGTATTTAGCGTTAGCACTTACGAATGAAGAATCACGCGTTGCTGCACCACCGCCATTTGCACCATCGTCACGACCTACAGATGCAGCAAAAGAGAAGCCGCCAAATTTAGCTGAATCGTAACGAACTTGGTTTGATTGACGATCGTAGTGAGCTGCGATACCACCCCAGTCGAACACTGAACCTAGACCTGGGTTAGAGAAAGGCCAGTCAACGATTTCGTATAGCGGTGTAAGAACACGACCAACACGAACATTACCCCAGTCACCCGATGCTCCAATGTATGTATCACGGAAACCAAGCACACCACCAGAAACACCACCATGTGACCAGTCAGTGTTATCTACATAGCCAGATTCAATCTGCATTGTAATCTTGAAGTTTTCGTACATATCACCATGAGCACGGAAACCAATACGAGATTCGTTTTCTACCGCATAGCCAGCACTTGAATCGTTATTATCAGTAGTGTTGTAGTTAACAATCGAGATTGCAGCAACACCGTATGCTTCTACAGTAAAGTCTGAGTTAACACCTACTTGCTTAGCCATTACGCCAGTTGATGCAAGTGCGATAGTCGCGCCTAGAAGTGTGCGTTTAAACATTTTGTCCATGGAAAAACTCCTAAAAATGGATATAGCTGTCTTTTTATATTCCTCGCCTTAAGTTGGCCGCCGAAGGGAGAAATCATTTCCTATGTTAAAAATCTAAATTAGTCATTAACTTCGATTTTCTTTTTCCTGCATACACGCCGTGTATCCATAATTAGAAGACTAACTTCGCATCAAAAAACATCAATCAGAACTTAATTTTTAACTAAAAAAATATGACCCATTGCAAAGTTTTCCCAAGTTAGTGATCCACATCCTCATTTCAAACAAAAAACAAGATCAAAAAAGATAAATCACGTAATTACAATAACTTACCCCTTAAGATAATTTATTAAATTTGAAGTGCGTCGCATCATTTTGTGGAACCTTGCACAACAACCTCTAGGTATGAGCGGGATCACTTTAAATACTTGTAGATTGTTTTCATGAAATATGAGGGTAAATTTCAGACAAGAAAAAAGCCTTAGTTCTATTAGAACTAAGGCTTTCATAATCGACACTTGATTAAATAATTACATCAAATTAAGTAGGTCTTGTTCGCTTCTAACTTCAATTCCTAGCTCTTGAGCTTTGGTTAACTTAGAACCAGCAGCTTCTCCAGCAAACAAAATGTCAGTTTTTTTAGATACACTTCCAGTCACTTTCGCACCAAGTGCTTGCAGTGCAGCCTTTGCATCACTTCTTGTTAACTGAGACAAAGATCCCGTCAGAACCACCGTCTTACCAGCAAGCGGTAAAGGCTTAGATTCGTCAATCTCTTCGATTTCCGGCCATTGCACTCCATGCTCAATGAGCTCCGAAATCACAGACTGATTCTTGTCCTGAGCGAAGAATGCCACTATATGCTTCGCCACAACGTCACCAATATCTTGAACTTCAATCAACTGTTGATGATCAGCATTTTGAATAGCATCAAGTGTGAAAAAGTGCTGAGCTAAGTTCGCTGCCGTAGCTTCGCCAACCTCTCTGATTCCTAAAGAATAAATAAAACGAGCTAAAGTGGTGCTTTTAGATTTATTTAATGCATTAACTATGTTCTGCGCCGACTTTGGCCCCATTCTTTCCAACACAGTAATAACACCAGCCGACAGTTTGAAAAGGTCCGCTGGTGTTTCTACCATTTCTCGGTCAACAAGCTGCTCAATGACTTTATCACCTAAGCCGTCAACATCCAGAGCCTTACGTGATACGAAATGCTTTAAGGCCTCTTTACGTTGCGCCTGGCATATCAAACCACCGCTACAACGAGCGACTGCCTCGCCTTCTAATTTCTCAACCGTAGATTGGCAAATCGGACATTGAGTAGGAAATACAATATCTCTTGCCGACACAGGACGACGGTCTAGTACAACAGAGACAATTTGAGGAATAACGTCACCTGCGCGGCGAATAACGACAGTGTCACCAACCTTTACTCCTAAGCGCTGAATTTCGTCCGCATTGTGCAGTGTCGCGTTACTTACGGTTACACCACCAACAAAAACAGGCTCAAGTTTAGCAACTGGTGTGATTGCCCCTGTTCGTCCAACTTGAAACTCGACATCATTTAAAACAGTAAGCTCTTCTTGTGCAGGAAATTTGTAGGCAATAGCCCAGCGTGGCGCTCTTGCAACAAAACCCAATTGAAGCTGGAGCTCAATGTCATCGAGCTTAATTACTACCCCATCAATCTCGTAGGCCAATTGTTCACGGCGCTCCAAGATGTCTTTGTAGTACGCTTTCACATCTTCCATAGATTCAACCAGCTTAGTCTCAGGACACATTGGCAGCCCCCAGGACTTAAGCTGTAAAAAACGATGGTAGTGGCTGTTTGATAACGCTGCACCTTCGACCACACCAACGCTATAGGCATAAAAACTTAGCGGCCTTTTAGCGGTAATACGTGAATCTAGTTGGCGTAAACTGCCTGCTGCTGCGTTACGCGGGTTCACAAATACCTTTTCACCCTTTTTGGCAGCATCTTGATTCAACTTTTCAAAACCAGCCGTAGGCATGAAGACTTCACCACGCACTTCAAGTCGTTGAGGCCAACCTTCACCTTGAAGCTTTAGAGGGATAGCGCTTATGGTGCGTACATTATCGGTAATATTCTCACCTGTGGTGCCATCACCACGAGTTGCTGCTTGAACCAAAACACCATTTTCATACAAAAGGCTTACCGCTAAACCATCAAGTTTAGGTTCACAGCAGTATTTACCTGTTTTCAGCGGTGCGAGACGATCATTCATACGCTTATTAAACGCATCCAACTCGTCGTCATCAAATGCGTTATCCAGCGACAACATGGCAATTTCGTGCGTGACTTGCTCAAAGCCATCAAGAGGAGCACCACCAACCCTTTGGCTTGGTGAGTCTATAGTGACAAGTTCTGGGTTTTGCTCTTCCAGTTCCAACAACTCCCGCATCAAACGATCGTATTCTGCATCTGGAATTTCAGGAGCATCTTCTACGTAATAACGGACCGCATGGTAATGCAGCGTCTCTTTTAACTGGTTCAATTTTTGATTGATTGATTGGGACATACTTAACTCTAACTGGTCATCGCATTAAAAAAGGCTCCCTCTAGGAGCCTTCGCTGATTCTTAAGCTGTTTTTCTAGCGTTATCAAAATCTTGGATTTGACGGCGGTATTTAGCTAGACGATCAGGGGTCATTAGATTTCGAGCGTCATCCAATACATTGCCCCCTAAGTCATCTGCAATTTGCTGTGCAGTCTTTAGCATTAACTTAAAGTTCTGATCGGCTTCACCAAAGCAAGGTAAGGTCATAAAGAATGAAATACCTTTGGTACTAAATTCAGCAGGATCATCATGCTTTAAGGTACCTGGTTGCATCATGTTCGCGACACTAAACAGCACTTTACCTGTTCCGGACAAATCTGAATGGCGGTGGAAAATATCCATTTCGCCGTACAACAAGCCATTTTGCTGCATGCTATCAAATAGCTTAGTACCAATAAATGCATCATTACCAGCACAGTGCACGTTTAGCACTATAACTTCCATTTCTGGCTCAGCAGGACTTTCAGCACTTGTTGGTGTTTGCTGCACGTCTTCGTCAGAGGCAACGTCTGGTTCAATATTCACATTTTCGGCATCACTTTTTTCAGCAACTAGTGAGCTAACTTCTGTATCACCCTCTGGTTCTTCTATCGCTTTAAAAGAAGGTAAAACATCGAGCTCTTCAGTGATTTCTTTACTGGCTACGGCTGGCTCATCAGCGATATCTCGTTCAGGTTCATAGCCGTCTATCAGAGGGTCTACCTCAGCATGCTCGCCACCAGCGCCAAAATCAGGTTCTTTTCGATCCTTGCGAATAATCTCGAAATCATCTTCCGGAGCGAACGCTCGTTGAGGTGTATCTTGGGATTCGTCGTTCTCGACTTTTAACTTTCCAAGTGGCTTATCACCAAACTTGGCTTTTCCTTCTTTCTTACTTGTCCAAAGACCATGAAACAGTAACGCGGCTATCGCTAGCGCGCCGACAATAATAAGTACGAATCGCAATTCCTGCATGCTTCACTCTCAAACTCTCACCGATAGCGCAATGTCCTTGCTCTATTGCGAGGTGAATTTATATGACTTTATCGATACTTTACCAAAACTCTCCACTGTTTTAGAACAACTTAATGTTAGAAGTTCCAATAATGATGTGATTTTGACCACGCTTTTTTTCTCAAATTAGATAAGTACAATTAAAAGCGTACTCAAAATGACTTCACAACATGAGGAAAACCACCGTTATGAGTTCAAGTTTTAAGCAACGCACCGGGTTTGGCTACTTCTTCTACGGGATTGAACTTGCCCTTGCTCCAGGAATCAGGCGCTTCGTTCTAATGCCATTATTGGCCAACATCGTATTAGTGGGTGGCGCGCTTTTTTATCTTTTCTCAAATATGGGGGTTTGGATTGATCAATTGATGGGGCAACTACCAGAATTTCTAAGCTGGTTAAGCTATTTGCTATGGCCGTTAGTGGTAATCACTATCTTAGGGACTTTTTCTTATTTCTTCAGCACCCTTGCCAATTTCATTGCCGCTCCTTTTAATGGATTGCTCGCCGAAAAAGTAGAGGAAAAGCTAGTAGGAAACAGAATTAACGACGATAGCCTATTTGACACGCTCAAAGATACGCCGCGTATTATGGCCAGAGAATGGCGAAAATTAGTCTATGTACTGCCAAAGGCCATTGGTCTGTTTTTGCTACTACTGATCCCAGCACTCGGCCAAACTGTGGGGCCAATTTTGTGGTTCATTTTCACGGCTTGGATTCTTGCTATTCAATACTGTGATTATCCATTCGATAATCACAAAGTGAGCTTTAATGACATGCGATACAAATTGAAACAAAAACAGTCAAAAGCATATGGCTTTGGTGCGTTAGTCGCATTATTCACTACAATTCCTGTTCTCAATTTGATCATCATGCCTGTTGCTGTATGTGGAGCCACAGCTATGTGGGTGACAGAGTTCAAAGATAAATAGGTATTTATGCGCTCTAGGGATCTCATTTTCATAAGCTAGAGCGCTTAATTCCTTCCCTTCTATAAGTTATAACTTTTTAATCCTTTTCGGTTTTTCTGTTAGCGAATATTCTTCTAAACGTAATCACAAACGTGCAAACCACGTACAACGTGTAATGAAGGAACATCACTATGAGTAAAATCTACGAAGACAATTCACTGACTATTGGTAACACACCTCTTGTCCGCTTAAACAAAGTAAGCAAAGGTAAGGTACTGGCAAAAATCGAAGCTCGTAACCCTAGCTTCAGTGTTAAGTGTCGTATCGGTGCAAACATGATTTGGCAAGCTGAGAAAGACGGTAAGCTAAAAGCTGGTGTTGAGTTAGTAGAACCGACAAGTGGTAACACTGGTGTTGCTCTAGCATTTGTTGCAGCGGCACGCGGTTACAAACTGACTCTTACAATGCCTGAGTCAATGAGCCTAGAACGTCGTAAGCTTCTAAAAGCGCTGGGTGCAAACCTAGAGCTTACTGAAGCTGCAAAAGGCATGAAAGGTGCAATTGCAAAAGCTGAAGAAATCGTTGCAAGTAACCCAGACAAGTATCTACTACTTCAACAATTCAACAACCCAGCTAACCCAGAAATCCACGAGAAGACCACTGGCCCTGAAATCTGGGAAGCAACAGATGGTGAAATTGATGTGTTCGTTGCGGGCGTAGGTACAGGCGGTACTATTACAGGTACAAGTCGTTACATTAAAGGCGAGAAAGGCAAAAGCATCGTTTCTGTCGCTGTAGAGCCAGCTGAGTCTCCTGTTATTGCTCAAGCGCTAGCGGGTGATGAAATTCAACCAGCTCCGCATAAAATTCAGGGTATCGGCGCAGGTTTCATTCCTGGCAACCTAGATTTAGAGCTTCTAGACCGAGTTGAATCTGTCACTTCAGACGAAGCGATTGAAATGGCTCGTCGCCTAATGGAAGAAGAAGGTATCTTAGCCGGCATTTCTTCAGGCGCAGCCGTTGTTGCAGCAAACCGACTAGCGGAACTACCTGAATTTGCAGGAAAAACCATTGTAACTGTTCTACCAAGTTCTGGTGAGCGCTACCTAAGTACAGCACTATTTGCAGGCATTTTTACTGAAAAAGAGAACCAACAGTAATATGGCTCAAATCAATTTTTAGTTTAAAAAAGCCCCATTCAGGGGCTTTTTTGTTGATCCCTGCCTCACCTTTGGTAATATCAGGGCTGTTTTATTTTTAGCTTCAAAATAAAAGAAGTTAAAACGAATTTCATACAATGGCATAAAACAGCATAGACTGACTTTGCGATTGTTAAATTTTTAGCCAGTATCAGTTCTGACACGAAAACAACGTTACCCTGCTAGCAGAAACGTGTTTAAGGAGTTAAGCTAATTCTGGCTTAGAAACTAACAAAAAATAAATCAATTGGGGTATATAACATGTACGAGAAGCAAGTAGAAATCACTGCAGAAAACGGTCTTCACACTCGTCCAGCTGCACAGTTCGTTAAAGAAGCTAAAGCATTCGACGCGGACATCACTGTGACTTCTAACGGCAAGAGCGCTAGCGCGAAAAGCCTATTCAAGCTACAAACTCTTGGCCTTGTAAAAGGTACTAAAGTAACTATTTCAGCTGAAGGCCCACAAGCTCAACAAGCTGTTGACCACCTAGTTGCTCTAATGGACCAACTACACTAATCCGGTCTCCTATTTTCGAAGCCATTTTGTGAAAGCAAAATGGCTTCGTTGGAAATAGGGCAAAACTTGAGCTACAACTTATCGTTAGCACTTTAGTTCACACTCTCCCGTTTACAGTTGACCAATTTAAGGTAAGGCTATGATTTCAGGCATCCTAGCATCTCCAGGTATTGCTTTTGGTAAAGCACTACTTCTTCAAGAAGATGAAATAGTCCTAAATACAAACTCCATTTCAGACGATCAAGTCGAAGCAGAAGTTCAACGCTTCTTCGATGCGCGTAACAAATCCGCAGCACAGCTAGAAACAATCAAGCAGAAAGCTCTTGAGACGTTTGGTGAAGAAAAAGAAGCGATCTTTGAAGGTCACATCATGCTTCTTGAAGACGAAGAGCTAGAAGAAGAAATCCTAGCACTGATCAAAAAAGACAAGATGCACGCTGATAACGCGATTCACACAGTTATCGAAGAACAAGCGACGGCACTTGAGTCTCTAGACGACGAATACCTAAAAGAGCGTGCAACTGATATCCGCGATATCGGTACACGTTTTGTAAAAAATGCACTAGGCATCAACATTGTCTCGCTAAGCGATATCGATGAAGAAGTTATTCTAGTTGCTTACGACCTTACTCCATCTGAAACAGCGCAAATCAACCTTGACTACGTTCTTGGTTTTGCTTGTGACATCGGCGGTCGTACTTCTCACACTTCAATCATGGCTCGTTCATTAGAACTTCCAGCGATTGTTGGCACTAACGACATCACTAAGCAAGTTAAGAACGGCGATATGCTGATTCTTGACGCGATGAACAACAAGATTGTTGTTAACCCATCTGAAGCAGAGCTAGAGGAAGCGAAAGCGGTAAAAGCAGCATTCGCAGCTGAGAAAGAAGAGCTAGCTAAACTAAAAGATTTACACGCAGAAACGACTGACGGTCACCGCGTAGAAGTTTGCGGTAACATTGGTACGGTTAAAGACTGTGACGGTATCATCCGTAACGGTGGTGAAGGTGTTGGCCTGTACCGTACTGAATTCCTATTTATGGACCGCGACGCACTTCCTACTGAAGAAGAGCAGTACCAAGCGTACAAAGAAGTTGCGGAAGCAATGAACGGTCAATCAGTGATCATCCGTACTATGGATATCGGTGGTGACAAAGATCTTCCATACATGGATCTGCCACAAGAGATGAACCCGTTCCTAGGCTGGCGTGCAGTTCGTATCAGCTTAGATCGTCGTGAAATCCTACGCGATCAGCTACGTGGTATTCTACGTGCTTCTGCACACGGAAAACTGCGTATCATGTTCCCAATGATTATCTCTGTTGAAGAAATCCGTGAGCTTAAGAAAGCAATCGAAGAGTACAAAGCAGAGCTACGCGCAGAAGGCTTAGCGTTCGATGAAGAAATCGAAATCGGCGTAATGGTTGAAACCCCTGCTGCAGCGGCTATCGCGCACCACCTAGCGAAAGAAGTATCTTTCTTCTCTATCGGTACTAACGACTTAACGCAGTACACGCTAGCGGTAGATCGCGGTAATGAAATGATTTCTCACCTATACAACCCGCTATCACCAGCTGTACTAACAGTGATCAAACAAGTGATCGATGCTTCTCATGCAGAAGGCAAGTGGACTGGTATGTGTGGTGAGCTTGCTGGTGACGAGCGTGCGACACTACTTCTATTGGGTATGGGTCTAGATGAGTTCTCAATGAGCGGCATCTCTATCCCGAAAGTGAAGAAAGTCGTTCGTAACTCTAACTTCGCAGAAGTGAAAGCAATGGCAGAGGAAGCACTTTCTCTTCCAACCGCTGCTGAAATCGAAGCTTGCGTAGAAAAATTTATTGCAGAAAAGTCTCAATAATCTGCTGATACCCCTAAATCATAAGCAACAACAAGGGATAGACGACTAAAAGTAGTCGTCTATTCTCTATGATTGGTATACTATAATTCGACAGAATAAAACTAAACGTTAGGAGCATGACACAATGGGTCTGTTTGACAAACTTAAGAAGCTAGTATCTGATGACAGTGCTGACGCTGGTGCAATTGAAATCATCGCACCTCTATCTGGTGAAATCGTAAACATTGAAGATGTGCCAGATGTTGTTTTCGCTGAAAAGATCGTAGGTGACGGTATTGCTATCAAGCCTGCTGGCGACAAAATGGTAGCTCCTGTTAACGGTACTATCGGTAAGATCTTCGAAACTAACCACGCTTTCTCTATCGAGTCTGACGATGGCGTTGAGCTATTTGTTCACTTCGGTATCGATACCGTTGAACTAAAAGGCGAAGGTTTCAAGCGTATCGCTGAAGAAGGCCAAGCTGTTAAAGCTGGCGACACTATCATTGAGTTCGACCTAGCTCTACTTGAAGAGAAGGCTAAGTCTACTCTAACTCCTGTAGTTATCTCTAACATGGACGAAATCAAAGAGCTGAACAAGCTTGCTGGTTCTGTAACTGTTGGTGAGACTCCAGTACTTCGTGTAACTAAGTAAGCTATATTTAGTGCATGAAAAAACGCAGCCATTGGCTGCGTTTTTTGTTTGTATGTATTTCACACAGTGAAAATGAGTTACTTCAGGCCTAAAGCATACTTCAGCACCTGTTTTTTCAACGGACCAGAATTCTCGGCAATTTTTAGAGCTGCATTACGCATGAACCGTAACGGAGCAATGTCGTTACTAAACCCTTTGTAAAAAAAGTCCATTCCAGACTGCATCAACAAGTTGTCAGGCTTACGCTTACGTTGATAATGATTCAACACTGACGTACCTATAACCTCTTGCCCAGCGGTAACCTCTAGCAATACTTCGACATCTTTAAAGCCCAAATTCACCCCCTGCCCAGCAAGTGGATTGATCGTATGTGCTGAGTCGCCCACTAGAACACAATTTTTCTTGCTGTACGATTGCGCGTGACGACGAGTCAAAGGAAATGAACCAAATTGAAGCACTTCGATATCACCAAGCTCTGGAGGAAAATGAGCAACAATCTCTTCCCTAAGCTTCTCTGGTGTCATGGCACAAAGCTGTTTAATGCGTTTCGGGCTGTCATACCAAACCAATGAACCCTGCCCTACGCCATCTAGTGAAGGAAGGGGCAAAAATGAACGCGGTCCGCTAGACGTAAACTGCTGCCAAGTAATGTCTTGTTGGGGTAACGCTGTTCTTACATTGATTAGCATGCAATGCTGTCTGTAATCCCATGCTGTTACTCCAATCCCGGCCAGTGAGCGAACTTTGGAATTCGCACCATCTGCGCCAACCACTAGTTCGGCCTCTAGAGTAGTACCAGACGCTAGAACAACCTTATTTACCTCGTCGAACTCTATGTTTTCTAACGTATCAGGGCAAAATAGTTCAATATTTTTGTATTGAGTAAGTTGCTGCCATAAGCCCAATTGAATAAGTCGGTTCTCAACAATATAACCAAGTTGCGGCATACCGAGCTCTTCAGAGTGAAAACGCGTTCGGCACTCTGGGTGCTCCCAGGTTTCTAAACGTCGATATGGGCATACTCGCATCTTTGCGATGTCACTCCATGCCCCAAGTTCATCCAATATTGCAACGGAATGTTCAGAGATAGCTGAAACGCGGATATCCATCGGCTGCTCAGGGGAAAATGCTTTCGGCGCATAACCTTCAACAACGGCTACCTTTCTGCCTTGTTTAGCAAAACCGATCGCAGTAGTGGCACCAACCATACCCCCACCAATCACAGCAACATCAAACTTGCTCATAATTTGTACTTCATCATATTGATTCATTGGCTGTTTTTTATTGTACGTTTTCATTACCAAAATGTAATCAAAAACCTTATCCGCTTTGCGGTCAAAACCCTTATTTAACAACGCTTGGTATTGATTTATCGACAGCACTAGTCAGTCGGTTTTTAAAGCAGTACAATACGCCGCTTACCGCCGAGAGGGCGGACAAATTATCGTCATTTTTGCAATAAAAGCTGGGATGGCACTAAGAAACACTGGGCGATTTGCTCCCTTAATTTAAACTAACGATCGAGCGAACAACATGAGTAAAAAACTGCTAATTAAAACCTGGGGCTGCCAGATGAACGAATACGATTCATCGAAAATGGCCGACCTGCTTAACGCTGCTAATGGCTATGAGCTAACAGAAGAACCAGAGGAAGCAGATGTTCTGTTACTAAACACCTGTTCGATTCGTGAAAAAGCCCAAGAAAAAGTTTTCCACCAGCTAGGCCGCTGGAAAACTCTAAAAGATAAGAAAGACGGTGTTGTGATCGGCGTTGGTGGCTGTGTTGCCACTCAAGAGGGCGACCACATTCGTGAGCGTGCACCTTTTGTCGACGTTATTTTCGGCCCACAAACTCTGCACCGTCTTCCTGAGATGATTAAGCAATCTCAAAGTGACGATGCCCCCGTCATGGACATTTCTTTCCCTGAAATCGAGAAGTTTGACCGTCTACCTGAACCTCGCGCTGAAGGTGCAACAGCATTCGTTTCAATCATGGAAGGCTGTTCTAAGTACTGTACCTATTGTGTAGTACCATACACTCGCGGCGAAGAAGTTAGCCGTCCAATGGACGACGTTCTTTTCGAGATCGCACAACTGGCAGATCAAGGCGTACGTGAAGTTAACTTACTAGGTCAAAACGTAAACGCATACCGTGGTCCAACGCACGAAGGTGATATCTGTTCTTTCGCAGAATTACTGCGCCTAGTCGCTTCTATTGATGGCATCGACCGTATTCGCTTTACAACCAGCCACCCATTAGAGTTCACTGACGACATCATCGCAGTATATGAAGACACACCTGAGCTTGTAAGCTTCCTTCACCTACCTGTACAAAGTGGTAGTGACCGCATCCTTACTATGATGAAGCGCCCTCACACAGCAATCGAATACAAATCGATCATTCGTAAGCTGCGTAAAGCGCGTCCTGATATTCAAATCAGCTCTGACTTTATTGTTGGTTTCCCTGGTGAAACGGCTAAAGATCATCAAGATACAATGAAGCTAATTAAAGACGTTGATTTCGATATGAGCTTTAGCTTTATCTTCTCTCCTCGCCCAGGTACACCCGCTGCGGACTATCCGTGTGACGTATCAGAGCAAGAGAAAAAAGAACGTCTATACGAACTTCAGCAAACGGTAAATGCACAAGCGATGCGTTACTCGCGCCTAATGCTAGATACAGAGCAACGCGTTCTGGTTGAAGGCCCATCGAAGAAGAACTTGATGGAGCTTCGTGCACGCACTGAAAATAACCGCGTGGTGAACTTTGAAGGTAGCGCAGACCTAATTGGTCAGTTCGTTGACGTGAAGATCACTGACGTGTTTGCTAACTCTCTACGTGGCGAGCTGGTTCGTACAGAGAAAGACATGGATCTACGTACCGTAATTTCTCCAACACAAATGATGGCGAAAACAAAACGTGAAGATGAGCTAGGTGTAGCAACCTTTACACCTTAATTAGTGCTCTTCATCACTATAAGCTTGAAAATACCTCACTAAGTGACCATCTTAGAGATAGGTATATGTAGCCATTAAAAGCCCGGTCTCAATCGGGCTTTTAACAAATGGCCAATAATGAGAGGCAACTTTGAGCAATAAAATCGTTACCCTAGAAATTAATCTAGAACCTTCAGACAATCACCGTCTAGCCAGTTTATGTGGCCCTTTCGACGACAACATCAAACACTTAGAACGTCGTCTCGGTGTAGAAATCAGTTATCGTGGCAACTTCTTCACTATCGTTGGTAAACCCCACACTTCAGCTGCTGCGTTAGAAATAATCAAAACACTTTACGTTAACACCGCTCCAGTACGCGGGAAAATTCCTGATGTAGAGCCAGATGAAATACACCTAGCCATCAAAGAAACCGGTGTTCTAGAGCAAAACCTAGAATCCAACATCGAACATGGCAAAGAAGTCTTTATTAAGACTAAAAAAGGCGTCATCAAGCCACGTACTCCGAATCAAGCTCAATACCTAGTGAACATGGTTACTCACGACATTTCATTTGGTATCGGTCCGGCAGGTACTGGTAAAACTTATCTAGCGGTAGCTGCAGCAGTAGATGCGTTAGAACGCCAAGAAATCCGTCGCATTTTGCTCACTCGCCCTGCGGTAGAAGCCGGTGAGAAATTGGGCTTCTTACCTGGTGATTTGAGCCAAAAAGTCGACCCATACCTTCGCCCACTCTACGATGCGTTGTTTGAAATGCTTGGCTTCGAGAAAGTAGAGAAGCTTATTGAGCGCAACGTAATTGAAGTGGCACCACTAGCCTACATGCGCGGCCGTACTCTTAACGATGCGTTTATTATCTTGGATGAAAGCCAAAATACCACTGTGGAACAAATGAAGATGTTCCTGACTCGTATCGGTTTCAATTCGCGTGCTGTCATTACTGGCGACGTGACGCAAATTGATTTACCACGAGGTGCTAAGTCTGGCTTGCGTCATGCGATTGAAGTATTGAGTGAAGTGGATGAAATCAGCTTTAACTTCTTCCAGTCTGATGATGTTGTTCGTCACCCAGTGGTTGCACGTATCGTTAACGCTTACGAAAAGTGGGAAGCTCAAGATCAAAAAGAGCGCAAAGAGTATGAAAGGCGCCGCAGAGAAGAGCGAGAAGCAAAACTTGCAGATACGCCGACTCCCACCTCACAACCACAAGAGCTGAATAAATAATGGCAATCGAACTGGATTTACAATTGGCAGTCGAAGATGAACAAGGACTGCCAAGTGAGCAAGACGTTCATCTTTGGTTCAGCAACGCTGTGACAAAATTCCAGCCAAATGCCGAAGTAACGATACGAATCGTAGACAGTGAAGAAAGCCATACGCTTAATCACCAATACCGTGGGAAAGACAAACCGACAAACGTACTGTCTTTTCCTTTTGAGGCGCCTCCAGGCATTGAACTCGACTTACTTGGTGACCTAATTATTTGTCGCCAAGTAGTTGAACTGGAAGCGGAGCAACAAAATAAGCCGGTGATGGCACACTGGGCGCATATGGTTGTACATGGCACTCTGCATCTGCTAGGTTATGATCATATCGAGGATGACGAAGCGGAAGAAATGGAGTCCCTCGAAACAGAAATCATGCATGAGTTGGGATTCGAAGATCCTTACCTTGCTGAGAAGCTATAGAAACTTTAGAGGTATACCAGTTTCTATACGTGAGCTATCACACATCTGATAGCGTTACTTAATAGAGAAACAATGAACGAAGATAATTCTCCTTCTTCAACAGAAGGCAAGAAAGAAAAATCTGAAGGTCCGAGTAGAAAGTCCTTCTTCGGCCGCCTAGGTCAACTTTTCCAAGGTGAACCCAAAGATCGCCAAGAGCTCGTTGATGTGATTCGCGACTCAGAGGAAAATGACCTGATTGACCATGACACCAGAGACATGCTCGAAGGTGTTATGGAAATCTCCGAAATGCGAGTTCGCGATATTATGATCCCGCGCTCTCAAATGGTTACCGTCGATCGCAGCGATGATCTTGATGCACTTGTTGCTCTCATCACCGATGCACAACACTCTCGCTACCCTGTGATCAGTGAAGACAAAGACCATGTGGAAGGTATCCTGCTTGCGAAGGACTTACTCAAATATCTTGGCTCTGAAAGTGCCCCGTTCGACTTTGAACAAGTGATACGCCCAGCGGTTGTAGTTCCGGAAAGTAAGCGAGTTGATCGTCTACTTAAAGAATTCCGTGAGGAACGATATCACATGGCGATTGTCGTAGATGAGTTCGGCGGAGTTTCTGGTTTGGTGACTATCGAAGACATTCTCGAAGAAATCGTTGGTGAAATTGAAGACGAATTCGACGATGAAGAAGAAGTCGATATCCGCAAGCTAAGTAAACATACATTTGCAGTAAAAGCGTTAACGACGATCGAAGAGTTCAACGAAACGTTTGGTACAGACTTCAGCGATGAAGAAGTCGATACTGTAGGTGGTATGGTTATGACAGCGCTTGGTCACCTACCGTCTCGTGGTGAAGTGGTGGAAATAGAAAACTACAGCTTCAAAGTATCTGCTGCGGATAACCGCAGAGTGGTACAACTACAAGTTACGATTCCCGACGAAGAGCCTCTTCCAGAACCTACTGAAGAGTAACGCGAATCCTCTCGAAAGAGAGTATCAGAATAAGAAACGATGAATAAAATCCTTACTCATCGCCTACTGCGGCCGCTTGCGGCCGCTTTTGTTGGCGCTTTAACTACCCTATCCTTTGCTCCTTATCAAATCTGGCCATTGGCCATTATCAGCCCTCTATTACTGCTGCTTCTTATCAACAATACTTCACCTAGAAGTGCGTTTTTTACAGGTTATGCGTGGGGCATAGGGCAGTTTGCAACCGGCATCAGCTGGGTACACATCAGTATTGATAATTTTGGCGGTATGCCGAAAGCCGCTAGCCTCTTTTTGATGGCGCTGTTGGTTGGCTATTTAGCTGTCTACAGTGCATTATTCGCTTGGTCACTGAATAAGTTTTTCGCACGCAGCAACAAAACTCGATTTTTCTTGGCAGCCCCTGCACTTTGGTTAGTCTTTGATTGGCTTAGAGGATGGGTAATGACTGGGTTTCCTTGGTTATGGCTAGGCTATAGCCAAATCGACTCCCCCTTAGCCAACTTTGCTCCATTAGCAGGGGTAGAACTCATCACGTTACTGGTAATTGTGTGTGCTTCATCCCTTGCTTACACGTTTATTCATAAGTCCAACTCTCCCCAAATATGGCTGAACTTACTCATTCCAGCTGTTGTGTTTGCAACCGGCTTTGGCCTGAGAAATATTTCTTGGGTCACTCCAGATCCAACTAACACAACTAAAGTAGCACTCATTCAAGGCAACATAGACCAAGCAATCAAATGGTTACCGAGTCAACGCTGGCCTACTATCATGAAATACACCGATCTTAGCCGAGAGAATTGGGATGCTGATGTAATTATTTGGCCTGAAGCAGCCATTCCAGCTTTCGAATACGAGATCCCTTCATTTCTACGAAATCTCGACTCAGCTGCAAAAATGAATGATAGCGCCATCATCACCGGTGTCGTGAATCAAGGCGAAGATAAAAAGTTCTACAACAGCATTCTAGCGTTAGGGCAAACACCTTATGGTGACTACAGCTACGATCCGTCTGAGCGCTACCATAAACACCACTTACTGCCTTTCGGTGAGTTTGTACCATTTGAAGATATTTTGCGCCCGTTGGCCCCTTTCTTCAATTTGCCAATGTCATCATTCAGCCAAGGGGCATTCATTCAGCCAAACATTATCGCAAATGGCCGACACATGGCACCTGCGTTGTGTTATGAAATTATCTTTAATGACCAAGTCAGACAAAACGTTACTGATGAAACCGACTTCATCTTAACTCTGTCGAATGATGCGTGGTTCGGAGATTCCATCGGCCCACTTCAGCATATGGAAATTGCTCGTATGAGAGCGAAAGAGCTAGGTAAGCCTTTGATTCGTTCAACTAATAATGGCGTTACCGCTGTGACAGATTACCAAGGGAACGTCGTTGAACAAATTCCTCAGTTCGAAACCGGAGTCCTTAGAGCTGAGTTGACCTCGACAACTGGCCACACACCTTATCGTCATGTTGGTACCTGGCCGCTGTATATCTGGGTATTTATCAGCCTAATTGTTGGCTGGAGACTGAAAGACTAGCGAAAACCAATTAGATTGCGAACATACAAAAGGGCTACACAATGTGTAACCCTTTTTTCTTATCACCCAGAGCAATGAAAGGTTAAGGCTTTAACGGCTGTCGACTAAAGCCTTTACAGCCGCATTTGGTGCAAGGAATAATAATTGTTGGGTGGTTGTATTGCGTTTTATGTCCACAGTCGTCACAGACAAGATTTCCCAGCCCAATCACTTCACCCGCTTGATACAAGCCTTGGTGCTCTAAATCTTGGAACAGCTCGACCCACTCAACCTTGGTACGGTCAGTAATATCAAGTAGCCCTTGCCAAACCGAGTCGGCAATCATGAGGTAGAAAGGTCCGCTTTTTGAATCCTCGTAGTTGTCTGCAAACTCTTTTAAATCAGATTTTACATACGCTGAAACAAGCGCCATTTCATCCTTAGTTAGGTCATTTGCTGCTTGAGCAACCTTCCCCGACGTTTCAATAACGTTGTTCACTTCATCAGGGCTATGTTTGAGCGTCTCTACCACGTCATCTAGCATCTCTTCATAACCAGCTTTACGTTTTGGCATAGCGAACCTCCTCAAGATTACCTTCTACTTTATCCCCTAAAAAATTAACGTCGTGATTAAACGACCTCAACTCTGAGCAAAACAACCGAATCCCTTCCTATTAGCATAGTTCTTCTATAGGTTATGAGGGAATTTGCATCGCCAACAGCCTAGCGACTGCAAGTATGACGGGGATAGCTATTGTTGTACCTCGTTCCTTTAGGTATTCTATGACGATCTATTTAAGTCTGTTCTAACCGAACTCACAAATTCCAAGATAACCGGACATCATCGATGCAAGAACAATACAACCCGCAAGATATTGAACAAAAAGTTCAACAGCACTGGGACAACAACAAGACCTTTGTTGTAAGTGAAGACCCAAATAAAGAAAAATTCTACTGTCTATCCATGTTCCCTTACCCAAGTGGCCGACTGCACATGGGTCACGTGCGTAACTACACTATCGGTGATGTAGTCTCTCGTTTCCAACGCCTACAAGGTAAAAACGTAATGCAACCAATCGGTTGGGATGCATTTGGTCTACCGGCAGAAAACGCGGCTGTGAAGAACAACACAGCGCCTGCACCATGGACTTACGAAAACATCGAGTACATGAAAAACCAGCTTAAACTTCTAGGCTTTGGTTACGACTGGAACCGTGAGTTCGCTACTTGTACGCCTGAGTACTACCGTTGGGAACAAGAGTTCTTCACTAAGCTTTACAACAAAGGCTTAGTTTACAAGAAGACCTCTTCAGTTAACTGGTGTCCAAACGACCAAACTGTTCTTGCAAACGAGCAGGTTGAAGATGGCTGCTGCTGGCGCTGTGATACTCCAGTAGAGCAAAAAGAGATTCCACAGTGGTTCATCAAGATCACTGAATACGCTCAAGAGCTTCTAGACGATCTAGACAACCTTGATGGCTGGCCTGAAATGGTTAAGACCATGCAGCGCAACTGGATCGGTCGCTCTGAAGGCGTTGAGCTTAAGTTTGAAGTTAAGGGTCAACAAGACCTAGAAGTTTACACAACACGTCCAGACACACTAATGGGTGTGACTTACGTGGGTATCGCAGCAGGTCACCCTTTAGCGGCAATCGCAGCTGAGAACAACCCTGAGCTTGAAGCGTTCATCGAAGAGTGTAAGAACAACAAAGTAGCAGAGGCTGAGCTTGCGACGATGGAGAAGAAAGGTATGGCGACTGGCCTTACTGCTATTCACCCATTGAACGGTCGTGAAGTTCCAGTTTACGTGGCTAACTTCGTACTGATGGACTACGGTACAGGCGCTGTAATGGCGGTACCTGCACACGACCAACGTGATTACGAATTCGCAACTAAGTACGGTCTAGATATCGTACCTGTGATCAAGCCTGCTGACGGCAGCGAGCTGAACATCTCTGAAGAAGCGTACACCGAGAAAGGCGTATTGTTCGATTCAGGTGAGTTCGACGGTCTTGAGTTCCAAGCTGCATTCGATGCAATCGCGGCGAAACTTGAAGCAGAAGGCAAAGGCACTAAGACTGTAAACTTCCGTCTACGTGACTGGGGTGTATCTCGTCAACGTTACTGGGGCGCTCCAATCCCAATGGTAACGACTGAAGATGGTGAAGTTCACCCAGTACCAGCTGACCAACTACCAGTAATTCTTCCAGAAGACGTGGTAATGGACGGCGTAACTAGCCCAATCAAAGCAGACAAAGAGTGGGCGAAGACAACCTTCAACGGCGAACCAGCTCTACGTGAGACTGACACGTTCGATACGTTCATGGAATCTTCTTGGTACTACGCACGTTACTGTTCGCCACAAGCTGACGACATTCTAGATCCAGAAAAAGCCAACTACTGGCTACCAGTAGACCAGTACATCGGTGGCATCGAGCACGCTTGTATGCACCTACTCTACTCGCGCTTCTTCCACAAACTGCTACGTGACGCAGGTTACGTAACGTCTGACGAGCCGTTCAAGCAGCTACTATGTCAAGGCATGGTACTCGCGGATGCGTTCTACCACGAGAACGACAAAGGCGGTAAAGAGTGGGTTGCTCCAACTGACGTTGCTGTAGAGCGTGACGGTAAAGGTCGCATCACTTCAGCTAAAGACAACGAAGGCCGTGACGTAACACACTCGGGCATGATCAAGATGTCTAAGTCGAAGAACAACGGTATCGACCCACAAGAGATGGTAGACAAGTACGGTGCTGACACAGTACGTCTATTTATGATGTTTGCATCACCAGCAGACATGACTCTTGAGTGGCAAGAGTCTGGCGTTGAAGGTGCTAACCGCTTCCTGAAGCGTGTTTGGAAACTCGTTAACGAGCACGCATCAAAAGGCGCGGCAGAAGCGGTTGATGCATCTGCACTGTCTAGCGACCAGAAAGCACTTCGCCGTGACGTTCACAAGACTATCGCGAAAGTGACTGATGATATCGCTCGCCGTCAAACGTTCAACACAGCAATCGCAGCTATCATGGAACTGATGAACAAGCTAGCGAAGGCGCCTCAGGAATCCACGCAAGATCGTGCAATCCTTGATGAAGCACTAAAAGCGGTTGTTGCAATGCTTTACCCAATCACCCCGCACATCTCTTACGAAATGTGGGCGGGTCTTGGTGAAACTAATATCGACAATGCTGCATGGCCAACGTTTGATGAAAAAGCGCTAGTTGAAGACGAAAAACTCATCATCGTTCAGGTTAACGGTAAGCTACGTGCGAAACTAACAGTACCAGCAGATATCTCGAAAGAAGATATTGAAGCGCTTGGCCTTAACGATGAGAACGTTACTAAGTTCACAGAAGGTAAAACTGTACGTAAAGTAATTTACGTACCAGGTAAACTTCTAAACATCGTTGCTAACTAAGCACCGCAGTAGTGAAAAGTGCGAACTAACCGCTGATAAATAAGTCATAAGCAGGGTGGCTCTAGTCTATTGAACTAAAGCCTTACCCTGCTTTATTTATCTTAATGTTTTAGCCTCGAATCGAGGTATAGAACCGTAAGATAAGTATTCCAATAATCGAGAGCCCTATACCCATGTTTCGTAGCGCATCACGTCTGATTTCAAAGTCATCAATTAAGGTTACTAGTGTTGTATTCTTAGCAAGCCTTTTATCCGCTTGTGGTTTTCATCTGCGCGGTGATTACTCGGTTCCGGAAGAACTCAATACTATGTCTGTGACCAGTTATGACCAATACAGTACGTTTACACGAGCCGTGAAAGGTCAGCTACGTATGAGTGAGATTGAGATTGTTTCTCCGGCGGCGGATGTTCCTAACTTACACTTGATGGGGGAAGGCGTTGGTGAAAGAACGCTCTCTCTGTACCAAAATACTCGAGCGGCAGAAAAAGAACTGACATTCCGCGCGTCATACAGAGTCACAATCCCGGAACTGGGTTCGAAAGTATTCAGAACCAGTGTAACCCGAAGCTACTTAGATAACCCGCTGACTGCATTAGCAAAATCGGTCGAGCGCGACATGATTGAAGACGAAATGCGCAAACTGGCAGCAACACAGATCTTACGTCAGATGGCTCGCCTGAAAGCCGACATCGAATCCAATGAAATGATGCTAGAAGAGCAAGAAACTATTACTTCTGAAATGTCAGAAGAACAATATGACATAAAGACTATTGAAGGCGAAATCGGTGATATTGCTAGCCCTCAGGTCGAAGCCCAAAGAATAGCAGAGCAAACTCAAGCAGAACAAGAAGCTTCAGCACCGGCAACTTCAACTGACAGCAAAGAACAGTAGAGCCCATGCGCATCTATTCGGATCGCCTACCCGAACAATTGAAGAAAGGGCTACATCCACTCTATCTTTTGTTCGGTAATGAGCCACTGCTTCTCCAAGAATCCCGCCATGCGATTCAACAATCAGCAAGCCAACACGGGTTCGACGAACGCCACCGATTTAGCGTTGATAGCAGTCTGGATTGGAATGAAGTCCATGACTGCACACAATCGCTGAGCCTTTTTTCGTCACGCCAACTGATAGAACTTGAACTACCTGAAACGGGAGTGAATGCTGCTATTGGCAAAGAGCTAACAGCTTTAGCCGATTCTTTGCATACTGATGTAATGTTGGTCTTAGTCGGTGGTAAACTGACTAAAGCACAAGAAAACACCAAATGGTTTAAATCGTTAAGCTCAAATGGTTGTTGGGTGAATTGCCTTACACCCGATCTTCAAAGGCTGCCACAGTTCGTACAAGCTCGCTGCCGCACTCTTGGCTTGACCGGCGATCGTGAAACGTTCCAAATATTAGCTCAGTGGCATGAAGGCAACCTCATGGCACTTTCACAAAGCCTCGAGAAACTAGCCTTACTTTACCCAGATGGCGTGCTAAATCTGGTTCGCATAGAAGAATCACTCAGTCGACATAATCACTTTACCGCTTTCCACTGGGTCGATGCGCTGTTAGCTGGAAAATCCAACCGCTCGCAACGTATCTTGCGCCAACTAGAAGCTGAGGGAGTTGAGGCAACGATACTGATACGCACGATTCAGAAAGAGTTACTCACTTTGCTAAAAATGAAGCAGGAGCTTAACGTTTCGGCTATTGGGCAGGTTTTCGACAAGCACCGAGTATGGCAATCTAAACGCCCACTCTACTCGAGCGCGTTATCACGACTCACTATTGAGTCAATTTCCAACTTGCTCCAATTACTTACCCAGTGTGAAGTGCTGACAAAAACCCAATACGACACCTCATCATGGCCAATTTTGCAGCAACTGAGCGTTCAACTTACTGTGCCTAACGTTAACATCGCTGCCCTGAATTAAATGCGTGCTATACTGCGCCAAAAGCCTATTTTTATTACCACTCTAGAGGAATTTTCCCTTGCAACACGAAGCGTTAAACGATTTTCTAGCAGACAAAGCTGATGACATGAAAGCCCTAGACATTAAAACTATCGATGTCCAAGGCAAATCCAGCGTCACTGACTTCATGATCATTTGTACTGGAACGTCGAAAAGACACGTTGCATCAATCGCGGATCATGTCGCGAATGAAATCAAAAAGATCGGCCTTATTCCTCTGGGAATGGACGGTGAAAAAGAAGGTGAATGGGTCGTTCTAGACATGGGCAGTACTATGTTACACGTCATGCAAGAAGAGCATCGTGAACTCTACCAACTAGAAAAGCTGTGGAGCTAACCTTTTGAAAATCCAACTGATTGCCGTCGGGACTAAGATGCCTAAGTGGGTTGAAGAAGGGTTCCAAGAGTATCGTCGCCGCTTCCCTCATGATATGCCACTTGAATTGATTGAAATTTCAGCAGGTAAGCGCGGCAAAAATGCCGATATTGCAAGAATTTTGCAAAAAGAAGGCGAAGCCATGTTGGCAGCCGTGCCAAAAGGCAACCGAATTGTTACTCTCGATATCCCGGGCAAGAAGTGGGATACACCACAACTCGCACAACAGCTTGAAAGTTGGAAACTAGATGGGCGCGACGTTTCGATTCTTATCGGTGGCCCGGAAGGTTTAGCGCCAGCATGTAAAGCGGCCGCAGATCAAAGCTGGTCTTTATCCGCGTTAACCTTGCCCCACCCGCTCGTTCGTATCGTTATGGCTGAGAGTTTATACCGAGCGTGGAGCATTACCGCTAACCACCCTTACCATCGAGAATAGATTGAATGTTGCGTAAGCGTAGCCAAATTCGTGACTACCAAGAAGAGGCTCGACTATTTAAAAGTCGGGCCTTGGTTGCTTTTATTGGAATTGTTGTCCTGATTGGGCTGCTGGTTACTAACCTCTACAATATTCAGATCAACCAGTACCAAGATTACAAAACCCGCTCGAATGACAACCGCATCAAAATCGTCCCTATCGCTCCAAACCGAGGATTGATATACGACCGTAATGGTAAACTTCTGGCGGAAAACCGACCTGTATTTAGCTTAGAAGTAACACCAGAGAAAGTTGAGGATATGGATAAAACCATTGCTCAATTGCAAGCTCTGATGCCAGAAATCACCCCAGAACGAGTTGAGTCTTTCAAGAAAGAGCGTCGCCAAACTCGCCGTTTTAAATCCGTCCCTTTGCTGACTCAACTTACTCAAGAACAAGTCGCCATTTTTTCGGTAAATCAACATAAGTTTCCCGGTGTTTCCGTCAATGCTGCGCTAAAACGCTACTATCCATATGGTGAAGTCCTCACTCACGTGATCGGATATGTTTCACGTATCAATGACCGCGATATGCAGCGCTTAGTCAGGGAAGAAAAAGCCGCAAACTACCAGGCTACACGTGACATTGGCAAACTCGGTATCGAACGCTACTACGAAGATGTGCTTCACGGTACAGCTGGGTATCAAGAGGTCGAAGTCAATAGCCGAGGCCGTATTATCCGTACTTTGAAGTACGTACCACCGGTACCGGGCAAAGACATTGTTCTCAACCTCGATATCAACCTTCAGCTCTATGTTCATAAACTACTGGACGGTCGTCGTGGTTCTGCCATCGTTCTAGATCCGAAAGATAACGGCGTACTCGCTATGGCTTCAAGTCCAAGCTACGATCCAAATGCGTTTGTACATGGTATTTCAGGCAAAGCTTATAGCAAACTTCTGAATGACAATAACCGCCCGCTAGTAAACCGAACCACATTGGGTATTTACCCTCCGGCGTCAACTATTAAACCATTCATGGCCGTGGCGGCATTGGAAGAAGGCGTAATAACGCCAAGAACAACGCGAAATGACCCAGGTTACTGGCGCATTCCGAACTCTAAAACCCGTCCATTCCGCGATTGGTTGGCATGGGGACACGGGAAAGTCGATATTGTTAAGTCGATTGAAGAGTCAGTCGATACCTTCTTCTATCAAATAGCCTACGATATGGGCATCGACCGTATCTCTACTTGGATGATGAAGTTTGGCTTTGGTGAATACACCGGCATTGATATTTACGAAGAAAGTAAAGCCAATATGCCAACTCGCGAGTGGAAGATGGCGCGCCATCGTACCCCTTGGTATCAAGGTGACACCATTCCAGTGGGCATTGGACAAGGCTACTGGACCGCAACACCAATGCAGATAGCAAAAGCAACTTCAGTGTTGGTCAACCACGGTCAAGTGGTTGCGCCTCACCTTCTCAGAGGCACCATCAACAATGGTGACGATTTTGACTCAATGCAAATGTCTGAGATTGAAACTTACCCACCGATTACCAATGTGTCAGAAAAATACTGGGACATCGCTACCGAAGGAATGCGTTTGGTAAACCACGGTAAAAAAGGAACAGCACGCCGAGCATTTAGAAACATGGAATACAGCACAGGCGGAAAATCAGGAACAGCGCAGGTATTTGGTCTAGCTGAAGACCAAGAATACAACGCAGACGAACTTGCAGAACACCTACGAGATCACGCTCTGTTCACTGGTTTTGCCCCGTTTGACGACCCTCAATATGTTGTCACTGTAGTACTTGAGAATGCCGGCGGGGGTTCCAGCAATGGTGGACCATTTGTGAGAAAAGTATTCGATCGCGCAATACTCGGTGAAGAAAAGGCAGAGAAATAATGGAACTGGATCCTTCTACTGGACAAAACCGAGCGTTTTTCCAACGCCTACACATCGATCTTCCGCTACTTCTAGGGATCTTAGTGCTCATGGGGTTCGGCTTGATCGTAATGTACAGCGCGAGCGGCCAGAGCTTAGAGATGATGGATCGCCAAGCAATGCGAATGGCACTAGCACTGGGCGTGATGTTCTTCTTGGCTCAGATACCACCAAGAACCTATGAAACGCTAGCGCCACTGATGTTTTTCTGTGGCGTCGCCTTGCTGTTTGGGGTGTTGTTTTTTGGTGAAGCCTCCAAAGGTGCACAGCGTTGGCTGAACTTGGGTTTTGTGCGATTTCAGCCGTCAGAGTTACTCAAACTTGCTGTACCACTGATGGTGGCACGTTACATTGGTAAACGCTCACTGCCACCAACTTTCCAAACTTTAGTTATCTCACTGGTGATGGTATTTGTTCCTACTATTTTAATCGCGAAGCAGCCTGATTTAGGTACATCGATTTTGATTGCCGCATCCGGCATTTTCGTTATTTTCTTAGCGGGCATTAGTTGGAAAATTATCTTTGCAGCTGCGGCGGCTGTCGGAGCATTTGTGCCTGTACTGTGGTTCTTTTTGATGCGCGAGTATCAAAAAGTTCGTGTGAGAACCTTGTTTAACCCAGAGTCCGATCCGCTCGGCGCTGGTTATCACATTATTCAAAGTAAAATTGCGATCGGCTCAGGGGGAATTTCAGGCAAAGGCTGGCTACAAGGCACCCAGTCACAATTGGAGTTTCTACCAGAACGGCACACCGACTTCATTTTTGCGGTTATCGCTGAAGAATGGGGGCTGATCGGAATTTTAGCACTGCTTTCGATTTATCTATTTATCATCGGTCGCGGGCTGTATTTAGCCAGTAATGCTCAAACCGCATTTGGTCGTATGATCGCCGGCAGTATCGTACTAAGCTTCTTTGTCTACGTATTTGTAAATATTGGTATGGTAAGTGGAATTTTACCTGTTGTTGGCGTACCTCTGCCTTTAATCAGCTACGGTGGTACCTCTATGGTCACACTAATGGCTGGATTTGGCATTTTGATGTCCATCCATACACACAGAAAAGCATTTTCAAAGGCAACGTAATACATGAATCAAAAGCACCTTTTTCTCTCGGTGGTAGCAGCCTCTATTCTTGCAGGCTGTTCTTCTTCATCTTCTAGATACGACTTAGACGATGATACTGCGCCTAAAGCGCCAATCTCCGTAGAACATATTGAAGATGCCATCCCACAATACGAACCGTACAGCTTAGGTGGTAATAGCAATTACACGCTGCGTGGCAACGACTACGAAATTATCAAAGATCCGAAAGGTTTCACCGAAAAAGGCCAAGCATCCTGGTACGGAAAAAAATTCCATGGCCACCTGACCTCCAATGGTGAAGTGTATGATATGTACTCCATGACAGCTGCGCACAAAACGCTGCCTATCCCGAGTTACGTAAAAGTCACTAATACTGATAATGGTAAATCGACCATCGTCCGAGTCAACGACCGTGGTCCATTCCACGAAGGGCGCATCATCGACCTCAGCTACGCCGCTGCTTACAAGCTCGACGTAATCAAAACGGGCACCGCTAACGTTGAGATTGAAGTCATCACCGTCGAAAGACCTAGCGCAGAGCACAAAGTACAAAAGCTACCTAGCTACCGCATTCAAGTGGCAACCTCAAAATATGAAGATCGCTCGCGAACTTTAGCCGAAGAATTGAGTCAGAAATTATCTGTAGACAGCTTTATTGATAGCAACAATAAAACTCATCGAGTCTTTTTGGGGCCATTTAATGACTATAAGCTGACGCAGGAGGCCTTGGAGCAAGTTAAGCTGCTCGGCTTTGATTCTGCATTCATCAGAAAACACACAGCGACTAAATAGTCCTCAACCCAATGTGGGTCTGAACCTGCACTGGTTTGAGCGATTGTTTCTGTTAAGATATGGACAGTTAACTATAAACTTGCATTCATCATGAAAAAAATAACATCAATCAAATCTATTTTTGCTACTACCGTTGCTCTCTCTGCAACACTAGCAACATCAGCTATCGCTTCACCTATTGTCGTCCCTGACGCACCCCAAATTGCAGCAAAAGGTTACGTTCTACTCGATTACCATTCAGGTAAGGTTCTAGCTGAAAAAGAGATGAACACTAAACTATCTCCAGCAAGTTTAACCAAAATGATGACGAGCTACGTCATCGGCCAAGAGCTGGCGAGTGGTAACATTTCTCCAGAAGACGAAGTCACCATCAGCAAAAACGCATGGGCAAAAAACTTCCCAGATTCTTCGAAAATGTTCATCGAAGTGGGCACAACTGTAAAAGTTGAAGACCTAAACCGCGGTATCATCATCCAATCAGGTAACGACGCATGTGTTGCAATGGCTGAACATATTGCCGGTTCAGAAGATGCTTTCGTTGATCTAATGAACGCTTGGGCTGACTCTATTGGCATGACAAACACGCACTTTGCTAATGTTCACGGCCTAGACAACCCAGAGCTATACTCTACCCCTTACGACATGGCACTGCTTGGTACTGCGTTAATTCGCGATGTTCCAGAAGAGTACCGTATCTACGCAGAGAAAAAATTCACTTACAACGGCATTACCCAGTACAACCGCAACGGTCTACTTTGGGACAAGAGCATGAACGTTGATGGCATTAAAACTGGCCATACAAGTAATGCAGGCTACAGCCTAGTAAGCTCAGCGACTGAAGGCAAAATGCGTTTAGTCGCTGTAGTCATGGGAACTAAGAATGCTAACGCTCGCAAATCAGAAAGCAAAAAGCTACTGAGCTACGGCTTCCGCTTCTTCGAAACAGTGGCGCCACACGAAGCTGGCGAAACCTTCGTAGAAGAGAAAATCTGGATGGGTAACAAAGATACCGTTGCACTTGGCGTAGACAAGAGCACCTATGTCACGCTTCCACGAGGCCAAGCGAAAAACCTGAAAGCCAGTTTTGTACTTGAAAAAGAGCTAGAAGCCCCAATCATGAAAGGTGACGTAGTTGGTAAGCTATACTATCAACTAGATGGCGAAGATATTGCTGAATACCCTCTACTTGCTCTAGAAGATGTCGAGCAAGGTGGTCTATTTAGCCGTCTATGGGATTACATTGTATTGCTGTTTAAAGGCTTATTCTAATCCCACAGATTACTGAACATAAAGCCGCCTCGCGCGGCTTTTTCTATTTATAACGAGCAGTAATCCCTGCTCTTGAGATAAACCTTATTTGGCAGTACTATTCCGCACCGCTAAATCGAAATTCAAACTGGAGTCTCCATTATGTTGAACATCAATTCAGACGCGAAGCTGAAAGATCTGCTTGAGTTCCCTTGTTCTTTTACTTACAAGGTTATGGGTTACGCAAAACCTGAACTACCAGAGCGAGTTCTTGAAGTGATTCAGCGCCACGCTCCAGGCGATTACAGCCCAACCGTTAAGCCGAGTGCAAAAGGCAACTACCACTCAGTATCGATCAACATTACCGCCACCTCGATTGAGCAGGTTGAAACTCTGTACAAAGAGTTGGGTGAGATTGATATCGTACGAATGGTGCTTTAATTTCCAGCCCAAACTGATAACTAAACTAGAGTATTCTCACTAGTTTTTTAATCTATCAAATATTTTTGAAAGCAGCGAAAGCTGCTTTCTTTCTATATATCAATAAGATAATAAACTCCAGCCACACTCAGAGTTAAAAACCTGTTACTAGTGTGTAGTTCAAATCATGAATAGAGTTTATAATCCGAAAACTTTATTTATCGACAGTGGAATCAGGTATGCAAAATCAACTGGTTGTAAAACAACTCGGGCGCCAAGACTATCAACCCGTCTGGCAAGCGATGCATGAGTTTACTGACAACCGTACCGATGACAGCCGTGATGAAGTATGGCTGGTTGAGCATAATCCTGTTTTCACTCAAGGCCAAGCGGGTAAAGCTGAACACTTACTCAATACAGGTGACATCCCTGTTGTACAAAGTGATAGAGGTGGCCAAGTCACCTACCACGGCCCTGGCCAATTGGTGGTGTATTTTTTGATTAACCTGCGCCGCAAGAAATTAGGCGTTCGAGATCTCGTCACGCATATTGAGAACCTCGTAATCAACACCCTAAAGACATACAATATCGAGTCAGCTGCTCGACCAGATGCTCCTGGCGTTTATGTCGATAACAAAAAGATTTGTTCGTTGGGGCTCCGCATTCGTAAAGGATGCTCGTTTCACGGGTTGGCATTAAACGTCAACATGGACTTATCTCCTTTCCTACGCATTAATCCGTGTGGTTATCAAGGAATGGAAATGGTTCAGGTTAGCCAGCTTGGTGGACCAGATCACGTAGAAACCGTGGAGCAACAACTAATCAAAGAACTCGTGGCGTTACTTGATTATCAAGACGTTACTTACGAGCAAACAGAGCTTAGCACTGAAGCCCTTAACAATAAGTAGTAGAAGCATGAGTAAACCAATCCAGATGGAAAAAGGCGTTAAGTACCGTGACGCCGACAAGATGGCACTGATTCCAGTCAAGAACATGCCTGCGGAGCAAAAAGAAATTCTTCGTAAACCGGAATGGATGAAGATCAAGCTGCCATCAGACAGCCAACGTATTCAAGACATTAAGTCTGCAATGCGCAAAAACGATCTTCACTCAGTATGTGAAGAAGCCTCTTGTCCAAACTTGGCAGAGTGTTTTAACCACGGCACTGCTACTTTTATGATTCTTGGCGCTATCTGTACTCGCCGTTGTCCATTCTGTGATGTTGCCCATGGCCGTCCAATGGCACCAGAGCAAGGTGAACCACAGAAGCTGGCTCAAACGATCAAAGACATGAAGCTGAAGTACGTTGTAATCACTTCAGTAGACCGTGACGATCTTCGTGATGGCGGTGCACAGCACTTTGCCGATTGTAACCGCGAGATCCGCGCTCTGAACCCAGAAATTCGTATCGAAACATTGGTTCCTGATTTCCGTGGCCGTATGGACGTGGCACTTGATCTGCTAAAAGACAACCCGCCAGATGTGTTCAACCACAACTTGGAAACTGCGCCACGTTTGTACCGTAAGGCTCGACCTGGTGCGAACTACAAGTGGTCACTTCAGTTGCTACAAAAATTCAAAGAGCAGCACCCTGATGTCCCAACTAAGTCTGGCCTAATGATGGGCTTAGGTGAGACCAAAGAAGAAATCATCGAGGTGCTAAAAGATCTTCGTGCTCACGGTGTCAGCATGCTAACTCTGGGTCAGTACCTAGCTCCTAGCCGTCACCATTTACCAGTTGAACGCTACGTTCCACCAGCAGAGTTTGATGAACTAAAAGAAATCGCACTCGAGCTTGGTTTTACCCACGCTGCTTGTGGTCCATTTGTTCGTTCTTCTTACCACGCCGACTTACAGGCGAAAGGCGAAGAAGTTAAATAGACTTCCATTCCAATTAAAAAGCCGATATCTGAGATATCGGCTTTTTTGTTCCTACGAAAGCGAATCTTGCTATCCATCCGCTTGAATCTATGCATTTTGTTCTATAGGCTTACCTTAAAATAAAGCCAAATTCACCTATCTAGTTAATGGTAGTTAAGGAATTAACAATGAATAAACTCGGACTGATAGCACTTGTTGCAGCGACCTTTGCTGCAGGCTGTGCATCCAACACCCAGCAAGACAATTTTCGCGAAGCTTCTTTTGAACTGTGTAATACCGAGGTAGACATTTACTCAGTAAGCGACGACGGCCGCGTACGCATCGTATGTTCCGATGGTTCTAAGTTCGCCCTAACTAGCGAGAAAACACTCGAGACGATGCGCGACATCAATATCGACTACTGTGATGGTGAAGGATTGGGTAAATTCAACGAGAGCCGCAAATACTACTCGTTTAAGTGTAAATCAGGCACATTACTGAGCATCGCTAAGTAAACAACGGTTACCGCACACATTACAAAGGGCAGGTGATAAACATCTGCCCTTTTTCGTATTCAAAGAAAACCCAATCATCGCCCTATCCCCTCTCAAGCTCTAACAAAAAAGCCTCAAAGAAGGAGCTTTAAATCATTTTTTAAGGTAGTTGTTTGAAGCTCTAGGAGAGCACGAGGAGCTTACACGGCGTTTGCGCTAGCAACTGAGTATGTGCGACACAGAAATTCGCTCTCCATCTAGGCACTACCAGACCAATAAAAAAGGCTCCCAACAGGAGCCTTTCAAATCTTATTTTTCAATCAAATAGCTTTAGTTCAAGGAAAAGGCGCGGAGTTTACGAATGTAAATGAGCACCTTTGACACAGAAATTAAGCTATTTGAGCCAGAAAAAATTATGCGTAAACTGGTAGACGCTTACAGATCTCTAATACTTTTGCTTTCGTCGCTTCGATAACAGACTCATCACCCATGTTATCTAGGATGTCACAGATCCAACCTGCTAGGTTCTTCGCATCTTCTTCAGAGAAACCACGGCGAGTGATTGAAGGAGAGCCGATACGGATACCTGATGTAACAAATGGGCTACGAGGATCGTTTGGTACTGAGTTCTTGTTTACAGTGATGTTTGCTGCACCTAGTGCTGCGTCTGCATCTTTACCTGTGATGTCTTTGTCGATTAGGTCAACTAGGAACAGGTGGTTCTCTGTTGAGCCTGAAACGATGTTGTAACCACGTGCGATGAACTCCGCTACCATTGCTTTTGCGTTTGCAACAACGCGAGCTTGGTATTCTTTGAATTCTGGCTCTAGTGCTTCTTTGAACGCTACTGCTTTACCTGCGATAACGTGCATTAGAGGACCGCCTTGACCACCAGGGAATACCGCTGAGTTCAGCTTCTTGTACAGCTCTTCACCTTCGTTAGAAAGGATAAGACCGCCACGTGGACCTGCTAGCGTTTTGTGTGTTGTTGTTGTAACAACGTGCGCGTGTGGTACTGGGTTAGGGTAAACACCTGCCGCGATTAGGCCTGCAACGTGTGCCATATCAACGAATAGATACGCACCAACTTTGTCTGCGATTTCACGCATGCGTTTCCAATCACAGATTTGAGAGTAAGCAGAGAAGCCACCGATGATCATCTTAGGCTTGTTCTCGATAGCCAGTTTTTCCATCTCTTCGTAATCGATTTGGCCTGCTTCGTCGATACCGTAAGGAATGATGTTGTAAAGCTTACCTGAGAAGTTTACTGGAGAACCGTGAGTCAGGTGACCACCGTGTGCTAGGCTCATACCAAGTACCGTATCGCCTGCGTTCAGTAGCGCCATGTATACTGCGTTGTTTGCTTGAGAACCTGAGTGAGGTTGTACGTTCGCGTATTCCGCACCAAACAATTCACATGCACGGTCGATAGCCAGTGTTTCCACTTTGTCTACGTACTCACAGCCACCGTAGTAACGCTTGCCAGGGTAACCTTCAGCATATTTGTTTGTTAGCTGAGAACCTTGAGCTTCCATTACACGTGGGCTTGTGTAGTTTTCCGAAGCGATAAGTTCAATGTGTTCTTCCTGACGAAGAGTTTCTTCTTGGATTGCTGCGAATAGATCCGCATCGTAATCAGCGATATTCATATCACGCTTAAGCATCTGTATCTCCTGACTCAGATTGTACTGAAAGTTTCAAAAAAACCACTTAATGCCGCTATAATCTACGCAAAAGTCGCCACGCAAACGTTTGCATCAAGCTAATGGTGCGCATTCTACATAATTTGATCTAGGTCATAAAGAGAAAATTTGAATTTTTCTCATGCAGTTTTTTCATAATGACATAGAAGGTTTGTCATGATGAGTCACAAAGTTGAATTGACTCGCAAACCCCTGTCAAATTTACGCTTTACACCCTGTAAAACGATAATTACATAGGTTTACCTTAAATTTGCCTCTCTAGCTACCGAAATTATCAACTTTTCCTTACTATGCACGCCATTATAGAGCAGTTAATTTTAAAATTGATGGAAAAACACACACGTAAAGAAGACTGGATGGCAATCCTGACAGGGACTTTCCTTGTCGCTCAAGGCTTATTCTTCTTGCAGTCTGCGAGTCTGTTGACTGGTGGCACGGCTGGATTAGCACTGTTGCTGAGCCAATTGGTCTCAGTTTCTTTTGGTACGCTGTATTTTGTAGCCAACTGTCCATTCTATTTACTCGCATGGAAACGATTTGGCCGTCGATTTGCCATTAACAGTGCGATTTCAGGTGCGATGGTGTCGGTATTTGCCGACCACTTGTACTTATTTATTTCACTCGACAAGATCAATGAAGTGTATTGTGCCATTGCTGGCGGACTGCTGATGGGACTAGGTATGCTGATCCTATTTAGACATCGCTCTAGCCTAGGGGGCTTCAACGTACTGTGTCTGTTTATTCAAGATAAGTTCGGTATATCGGTAGGAAAAAGTCAGCTCGCTATCGATATGGCAATTCTGATGACTTCATTCTTCTTTGTACCACCGATGACAATTTTACTGTCGGTGCTCGGCGCAGTCGCGCTCAACGTGGTCCTGGCGATGAACCATAAACCAACGCGCTACTCGGTGCGCCACGGCTAAAGCCGATAGTCTCACCAGCTCCCCACCCGATACGCAATACCAGTGGATACATAAACTACTGGTATTTTTGTTGGTTGAACCTCAACCTCTCGCTAGGCTTTTTCTCAGCTGATAATCCACATCCACCAGCGTAGAGATCGGGAACAACGGCACTTCATATTTCGAACGTATTGCATCAACAGCCTCAATTTGCTGTTTGATCGCTTGTTCAAATTGCTGTTTATGTTCAGACAAATCCACTTCAAATTGAGATTGTCCATCACTGACCACACTGTAAGTATGAGTTGGCAGCTCCAACTCCAACGGATCGGTGACATGAGCCACAACCAATTCGTTTTGCTGGCTCAACGCTTTCACGTATTTGGTGGTCGTATCATCCCACCCACGCCCGTCACTAATTAATAAAATTAGGCTGTTTTTGGTTTGTAAGTTCGCTATCGTCTTTAATGGCTGATTAAGAGAGTCACTTAAACTCACCGCACTTTTCCCCACTTTGAGCATGTGGTTGTGCTCGACTAGCTTACGTAAGAATCTGGAGAAATCGTTCTTAGATCGACTTGGTTTAAACAACATCTGCTGATTATCGGTAAACGACACCCCACCTAAGCGGTCGCCTGCCGTTAGCGAAATCCAACCTAGCAGTGCACTCAACTCCGCCGCTATTACTGACTTCATTTTATATTGGCTGCCAAATAACATCGATTGCCTTTGATCCACCAATACGTACACCGCTCGGTCTTTCTCTTCACTGAAAACTTTGACATGGGGTTTACCGGTTCGCATAGTGACTTTCCAATCCATGGTTCGAATGTCATCCCCAACTTGATATTGTTTCAGCTCTTCAAAATTCAAGCCTCGACCGCGCAGCCTTGATGGATGCGCCCCGTTCAGCAAGCTGTTTATGGTTTGATTGGTGGTAAGGTTGAGCTTTTGCGCTTTGAACTGCAATTTATACAGTTCAGCCAGCTCAACATAAGCACGAGAGTCATGAGTTTTTTTCATCACTCACCTCACGCCGCCGACACGTACCTAAGGATCTCATCGATTACGTCATCGGTTGTTACCCCTTCAGCAAGCGCTTCGTAGCTAAGGCTAATACGATGACGTAATACGTTGTGCACAATGCTTTTTACATCTTCAGGTTCGACAAAGTCTTTCCCTTGCATCCACGCATACGCTCTGGAACATTTATCGATCGCCAAACTCGCTCTTGGGCTTGCGCCAGTAGCGATCCACTGAGATAACGAGCTCCCCGTGTAGCGTTCTGGCTTTCTGGTCGCCATAATGATGCTAACAATGTAATCAATCACATTGTCGCTACTAAATACCGCTTTCACTTCTTCACGTGCCGAGAAAATCACTGCAGGGTCAATCGGTTGAATTTCATTATGGTTCCCTGCTGGTTCACTTGCGTTATCTTCTGCTTGAACAAGGCGAATGATCTGCGCTTCTGCTTCACCACTTGGGTACGCCATATTCACTTTCATTAAGAAGCGGTCCATTTGAGCCTCTGGTAGCGGATACGTCCCCTCTTGCTCAATTGGGTTTTGTGTCGCTAACACCATAAACAGATCTGGTAGCCGATAGGTTTGCCCTGCCACTGTTACTTGACGCTCTTCCATTGCTTCTAATAGAGCTGCCTGAACTTTGGCCGGAGCACGGTTAATTTCATCGGCCAGTAGAAAGTTATTAAAAATCGGGCCTTGCTGGAAGCTCAGCTGGTGCTTACCTTGAACTTCTTGGTATACCTCAGTGCCCGTTACGTCTGACGGCAATAAGTCGGGGGTAAACTGCACACGCCCGAGGTTGACGGCTAAAGCCTTAGACAGAGTTTTAATCGAACGCGTTTTTGCTGTGCCAGGTAACCCTTCGAGCAACACATTGCCATTAGCCAGCAATGAGATAATTAGCGCGTCCACCATTTCATCTTGCGCGATAACAGATTGCAAAACGCGCTGCTTTAACTCCAACACTTTATTCAAATTCGGTTTAATAGACATATCAATTCCACCAATTCATTTCATACGGTTACTTGTTTTGCGCTTGCTGCGCTTTGCGTTTCGCTTCTTCATACTGCTCGATGAAGAACTTTTTCTTTAGGAACACCTTGGGATCCGATTCAATACTCTCGAGCCATTCTTGGTCAGAGAGAGTTTCGGCTTGATACTGGTTACCTAGGTTTTCACTACTTTCTTGTTGGCTTTCCTTGTCGATGATGGCGTTATCCCCTGAGTCACCAAGGCTTGCCGATGTCTTAATCAAAGGTTCAACAATCTCAATATTCTTCTTCGCCCCTTGATGATTCGGTGTTGTATCCAGAATCTTTTGGTAAAGCACAAACGCTTGGTAGTAATTCTGCTGATGCGCATAAGCGTTCGCTTGATTAAACATGGCAACATTGGCTGGCAAGTCGGTTACTTGCGCCCAAGTTTGAGCTGAAGTTTTGAAATCTTCTGCCATATACAGGCTCATGGCACGCCACTTATTATCCTCAAAGACTTCAGAAGCCTGGGTGTATTCACCGAGCTGAAAATACACTCGACCAAGCTGATCATTGGACAGCCACAGCAGCAAATACGAACGGGTCGATAACCCAGCCGAAAGTATGTTTACAATGATCACTAGCCAGATGACATGACGCTTCCATTTACGCTTCAAAGTTGGCACTTTCCATGGCACGGCATACTCGGATATTTGGTTGAGAGTTAACGCCATCGAATCACCCACCCTTTTCTAAACCACATCAATTGAACCAAAGCCAACAAGTAGATCAGCCAGTAACCGGCATCTTCCCATGGCATTGCATCATCATCGCTGAGCACCATTTGGGTTTCGGTCAGCTGCGTGACCTTTCCAACGCCCGACTCTTCGTCGCTACGAACGACGAGCTCACCAGAAGTTACCGTTGCGAGTTTTTCCAATTGCTTAAGCCCTTGCTTATGTGCAGCCAACTGCTGACCAACCACTGACCATGTCACCAGCTTTATGTTGTTGTGTTTTACAAAATACTTTTCGAACTCTTGCTGTGCGCCATCGCTGACGCCATCAGTAATCATGACAACCGTTATCGGGGCTTGGCTCTTGCTACGAATGTCTTCGACCTTTGCAATCAGCGAGTCCGTTTGTTTAATCGGATTAGCAATAGACTGGCTGTCCAAAGCGTGCAAGAACTTCAACGTCATGGCCTGATCTCTGGAAGGTGGCATCACTACGTGAGCAGTACCGGAAAAGGCAACCAACGCGGTTTTATTATCTCCGCGACCTTTTATTAGTGACTCAGCCATTTTCTTGGCCGCATAGACTCTAGACGGCTTCACATCTGCTAAGCTCATGCTCTGTGAGAGATCCACTGCCACTACAACAATCGCATCATCTTTTAGAAATGGAGACGCTTGTCTTTGCCATGTAGGACCGGCAACGACAACGCTGGCAATCAGGAAAAGCAGCACCAACATCTTTTCTGGCGAAAGCACAGAAGCGCCGTTTTTCTCAATCAGTAAATGCTGGTACAAATGAGGCGCTATGCTTTTCTTCCAGCTATCTTTAGCCCGTTGTTGCTGTTTCAATCGCCAAAACAAATACGCTGTTGGAAGCAACAGTAGAAGCCCAAGCGGCCGAATAAAGTGAAACTGTTCAATCATTGATGAGCCTCCTGCTGTTGAGGGAGTGAGCGCTTATTCTTTAACAGCAAAGGCAGTAACAGCAAAGGCAGTAACAGCAACACCATTACAAAGGCATATAAGGCTACAGGAACAAAATGTAAGCTCACTCGAGGCCGATAAGTTTTAGTTTCAAAGATCTGTGGTTCTAGTTGGTCGATTTCCTGATACACGCGTTCAAGTTCGACTCTGTCTTGGGCTAAATAGCTCTTGCCACCAGTGATCTCTGCGATTTTTTGCAGCGACTCGACGTCAACTCGATATTCCCCCTCCGCCTGCGGATTCCCCATCGCCACGGTATAGATCTTTACTCCATGTTTTTTGGCAATTTGAGCCGCCTTTAGTAGCGGCATTTTCGACACCGTGTCGTTACCATCACTTAACAGGACTAATAGTGGGTTGCTGGCTTTTTGTTGGCTAAAGACTTGGATAGACAAACCAATGGCGTCGCCAATGGCGGTTTGCCATCCAGCAATGCCTAAACTGGTTTGCTCAAGTAAGTCGGTCCAAGTTTGCGTTTCTTCCGTCAATGGCACTTGCAGGTAGGGCGCGTCACCAAACAGGATTAGACCAAGTCGGTCTTTATCACGACTTTCAGCAAAGGTTTTAAGCACTTGCTGCGCAGCTTGTAGGCGGGTGATTTTTTTATCGTCTTGAGAGTAAAAGTCTTTTTTAATCATCGACCCAGATAAGTCGAGTGCAACCATAATATCGCGCGCTGATTTCTCGCGAGCAATTGGCTCACCTACCCATACTGGCTTGGCCAACGCAACAACGATACACAGCCAGCCGAACACGACGATCAACTTTTGTCGCTTGGTTCGCTTTAACATGATTACGCCTTGCTGAGGAGTAATTCCAGACACTTGAGACAACAACTCAAACTGAGGAACTTGGATAGCAGATTGAGGCTTTTTCTTTGCTGGCACCAAGACATACACCAACACAGGTAAGAAAATCAGCGAAAGAAGCCAGGGGGTTTGTAGCTCTAACATTGTCGACCTTAGTGAAATTAGTGGCGAGCTATCCACAACTGGATAGACGCGTAAAGTGTATTAACCTTGTCGTCATCCATAACGCTAGAGTGGTACGCAGCTTGACTAAGCAGCGACTTCGATTGAGCGGTAAATCCGCTGTCTGGGCAATGGTTGTCTAACCACCGCTCCCAGTGTTGACCTGTCAGCGGTGCAATAGCTGTGCGAGGAAACGCATGTAACGCCGTTTCTCTAAGCAAAGCTGGCATCTCAGCGATCTGCCCATTATCGCGTAGCAGCCCTAGTTTCTTACTAGCTTGGCGACGGTAACGGTTAGAGTGGTAAACAGCCGCTGCATTTAGCACTTGAACCAGAAACCAAGCCCCTCCCAGAGTAACCAGCACTTGCCAACCAATACTGCTAGGTAGCCAACTCACTTCTGGTATGGAAGCAACTTCCACCAGGCCTTCTAAGCTTTCATTACCCCACTGTGAAGGCAACGCATTGATCCAATCACCTGAACTCATAGCTCCCCCCTTTAGAAACAATAAGGTAATGAAAACCAGTTCACTGGAGAAACCAGTGAACTGAGAAAGGAAATTACTTGCTGTGTGGCATTTCTACTTTCTTACCGTAAGCCACGATTTCATTGAGATCTTGTGGCATATACATACGTAGGATACCGCTCCAGTTTGCTGGGACGTCTAGGTTGTTCTTTTCACCTTCACAGTTGAAGTTCACTGTGATTGAACCGTCTTTGTTTGGTGTAATTTCACGGCTAGACGTTGCGTAGTTGTAGGCGTGAATGTAGCCGTCTGAACCGTAGGTCGTTACTGAGAAGAAGCCCTTCTCTTTAAGTGGTGGCTTTTCAAATGTCATTGTTTGACAAGCACCGCTACGATCTTCAGCGATTAGAACTTTGTAGAATGCGTGCTGTGATGGCAGTCCACCAAAACCCATTGCTGTTGCTACTTTCGCATCAAACTCACGCACTTGTTCAGAGCCAGGCGCGCCGAAAGAGCGAGTTAGATCAATCTTAAGGATGTTACGCTCTTGCTCTAGGCGAGTCTGCTCACGAGATACTTGCTCAAAGCCTTTTGCTACGTAAGGATTCGCAGAGTTAGCATCCATTTTAACTAAACGTTGCTTACCGCGACCTGCTTCCAGATCTTTCTCATCCATAGAAGCAACTTGAGTACGGATGATTGCCCATACGTGCTCACCCGAAGACAGCATGTCAGGAGTTACAGTGATTTTGTTTTTGCCTTCTTCAGCGTAGATAACACCAATGGTTCTATGCTGTTCATCGATAACTTGCAGGCTCTGGTAAGTATCCAGATCCGGCAGTTCAAACGTTAGGCCACCCTGCGTATCGAAGATACCTTTTGAATAAAGCGTATCGCGGTTCTGGCGAACCACCGTTTGATTGTCTGGTGTAACAAGAGTATCAGCATGATTGAAGGTATTCATTTTGCTTTCAACTTGCTGTTCAAAGAAGTACTTGTCTGACTCAGCCATGATGAAGTTGTCTGCTGTTACCGCAATTGGGCCTGCATTTTGAAGTTGTAGTTCAGTTGGCTCACCTTTCTTAGGAAGGTGATCGCCAAGTGTGGCAAACTTTTCTTGCGCTAATGCAGAACCGCTTACTACCGCTACCAGTGAAACCGCCAAAATTGATTTTTTCATGTTAATACCTATTACGTTGGCAACATTAGGTTGCTTTATCTTTCGGAACAGGAATTATCTTAAACTCATCTCTGGCTACTTTTTGAGCCTTGGCAGGCTCACATTAATAACCACAACAAATAATTAACATTATCAATATTCATATTGTTTTATACCACTCAGTTGCTAATTACCTAGCAAAACCAAATCCAATCAACAACATAAGGCTCCATATCACCTTACCCAGAACCAATTAATAGGAAACCAGACAGCTAGTACAATAAATATTAAATACGCCAAAACCTGCTAAACAAATACTAGATAACAGGTTGCCAACATAAATATAGAGTGAGCAGATAAGCGCCCAGAGAGAGGCAGAAAGAAAAAGGGTGACTCGAGGAGTCACCCTTTTGGGTTGTGATTAACCGTGTGAAGTTCGCGCCTTAACATCATGGCTAAGTTCGCGATTTAGCTCAGCTTCAACATGACCAGGAGACTGAGTCGATGCAGAGATGAGACGATACATCGCAGGTATGACGAACAAGGTTACCAAAGTCGCAAAGCCCATACCGAAGAAGATAACCGTACCCACAGCAACGCGGCTTTCATAGCCCGCACCCGTAGATAGAATCAATGGAATAGCGCCTGCAAGTGTAGTGAACGCCGTCATCATGATCGGGCGTAATCGACGCGCTGCAGCATCAACGATCGCTTTTTCAAACTCGATCCCACGGTCACGCAGTTGGTTAGCAAACTCGACGATAAGAATACCATTCTTCGTCACCATGCCTATCAACATGATCATCCCGATTTGGCTATAAATATTGAGCCCTTCGCCCATGACGAACAAGCCTAGAAAACCACCAAACACGCCCATCGGTACCGTAAACATCACAACCAGTGGGTTAATGAAGCTTTCAAATTGAGCCGCTAATACCAAGTAGGCAACCAGAAGCGCCAACGCAAACACCACCATAATGCTCGACTGATTCTCTTTGTAATCTTTCGATTCACCTGAGTAACTCACCGAAATATCACTCGGCAACAGCTCAATCGCCTTATCGTCCAAGAAATCCAACGCCTGACCTAAGGTATAACCATCCGACAAGTTGGCTGTAATGGTAATCGACTTCTGCTTGTTGTAGTGCGACAACTTAATCGATGATGCCACTTCTTCGATATGAGTGACGGCATCGAGCGTGACTAACTCACCAGACGCAGTACGCATATAGATTTGGCTCAAATCAGCTGCATTATTAAAGTTGTTTTCATCACCACGAAGGTAGACATCGTATTCTTCACCACGGTCGACAAAGGTTGTCTCACTGCGGCCGCCAAGCATGATTTCTAAGGTATCGGAAATATCGGCGATGCTAATACCGAGTTCTGCTGCTCGCTGCCTATCAACCGTTACCACTAGCTCAGGAGTTTTCTCTGAGTAGTCGATATCCGCCCCTTCCATAAACGGTGAAGCTTCGGCTTCATGCTTGAGCATGTCGGCCCATTTTTGCAGTTCAGGATAATCTGAGCCACCTAATACGAACTGGACAGGTTCACTTGAACCACCACGGAAGCCCGGCATGAATGGGAATACACGAACATCTGGAATACCTGCTAGCGCTTTACGCGCTTCGCCCAAGGCTTCTTGCGCAGTCACGTCGCGGTCGTTCCAGTCTTCTAAAATCATTATCACAAAACCAGTTTGGTCACCCGCATTACCACCAAAGGCTGGAGATTGGATACTGAACGACTTTAGGAAACCTTGTCCAAGCAATGGCATCAGCCTGTCTTCAACGATATCCATGTTCGCCGACATACGGTTATAACTGGTTGCATCCGCGCCACGAACAAAGGCAAAGATTACCCCACGATCTTCCGATGGTGTCAGCTGAGAAGGCACTTGTTGCATTAGGCCGTAACTGCCGCCAATACACGTCATAATGATGATTGGCGCAGCCCATTTCCAACGAAGCGCACCTTTCAATACTTTGCGATAACCCGATTCCAACTTGCCAAACACGTTGTCCACCAGCAGGTTGAAGCGGTTTGGCTTAACATTAGCTTGTAGGATCTTACTACCCAATACCGGAGTCAGGGTTAAAGCAATAAGCGACGAGAAAATCACTGACATTGCGAGTAATACCGAGAATTCAGTAAACAGTAGACCTACCATGCCATCCATAAACGAAATAGGCAGGAAAACCATCACAAGAACCAGTGTGGTTGCGATAACCGCAAAGCCAACCTCACGCGTACCTTTATAGGCAGCCAGTAGTGGCTTTTCACCTCGCTCTATGTGGTGGAAGATGTTCTCGACCACCACGATAGCGTCATCAACCACCAAACCAATCGATAGGATCAGTGCCATCAGAGTGATCAAGTTGATCGAGAAACCAAAGTAGTAGGCGGCGATGAAAGACGAAATCAAAGATACCGGTACGGTAACCGCAGGGATCAGAGTGGCACGAGCCTGACCAATAAAGATGTACAACACTAAGATGACAAGGCCACCGGTAATAAATAGCGTGCTATACACTTCAGAAATGGAGCGGTCGATGAATACGGTCGAGTCGTAGTCAATCGCTAAACGTGTCCCTTCTGGCAAAAATTTCTGGATTTTCTCTACTTCAATATGGACTAGATCAGCCACTTCTAGTGGGTTAGCGTCTGATTGCGGCACAATCCCCATACTGACATTAACAACGCCATCGCTTTTGAAGGTCGAGTTTTCGTTTTCCGCGCCAATAAACACATCCGCGACATCTTTTAAATAGATAGGCGTATTATCGCTGGCACGCTTAACCACTAAGTAATCAAAGTCTTCCGGCTGATTGTAAGTACGCGCTGTTCGAACCGACATTACAATCGAGTCATTACGTACTTCACCGCCAGGACTTTCCAAGTTTTCACGGTTTAGCGCACTAGTAATATCTGTGGTCGTAACACCGCGGCCAGCCATAAGCTCAGGTTTGAGTTTGACGTACATAACCTTGTACAAACCACCCGAAACATCAACCGAACTCACACCAGTAATTAAGCTGAAACGGTCTAACAGCACACGATCGATATAATCGGTCAACTGAGTACGGTCCATCTCTGACGAACTCAAGTTGATGTACAGCGAAGCTTCACCAGAGCCATTGTTTTTAAATACGATTGGATCGTCGGCTTCATCCGGTAAAGAGCGCTGCGCACGCGCAACCGCATCTCGCACATCACTGACACCGGTGTTCAAGTCATAGCCCAACTCAAACGTAATTTGGATGCGTGACATACTATTACGTGTGGTGGATGAGATCTCATCAATACCACTGATACCAGACAGCTGGTCTTCGAGCGCCGAGGTTATTTGGCTCTCAATAATGGTGGCCGATGCTCCTTCATAGCGAGTACTGATCGATACCACTGGGTTTTCAATATCCGGCATCTCGCGTACTGCGAGTTTGTTGAACGATACAATACCGAACACACACAGCAGTAAGCTCAATACAACGGCAGCGACCGGTCTTTTTACCGATACATCAGAGAGTAACATTAGTGAATTTCCTTCTCTGGTAGAGTGCCGTCTTTATTCAGCTCTGCAACGGTTACGCCATCGCGCATGTTTACGATGCCTTGAACAACAATCTTCTCACCAATCTCTAGCCCACTTTCGATCACCACTTCATTACCAATTCGCGCGCCAAGGAAGACTTCGGTGCGAGCCGCTTTATTCGTTTCGTCAACGACGTATACGTAACGCTTGGTACCTGAATATTCGAGAGCCTGTACTGGAATGATCGGTGCTTCAATCGGTGGGAATGCCATATTCGAAGACACTAGCATGCCCGGCTTGAGCTTAGATTCGCCGTTATCAAAATGAATACGAACACGTAGATTCAACGTTTCTTGATTGATACGGGAATCAATACCTACAACTTCACCGGTAAAAAGCATGTCGCCCCACGCGCTCGTAGTTGCCGTTACAGCCATCCCTTGGCTTATCTTAGATAGGTAACGTTCTGGAACTTGTAGATCGAGCTGCATAACTGACAAGTTGTCGAGCGTGAGTAAGTCATCCCCTACGCTGACAAACTTACCACGGCTGAAATCGATGAAGCCCACAGTGCCAGAGAATGGTGCGGTAATGTGTAAATCTTTTAGGTTCGCTTCAGCTGCGGTTAACCTTGCGTCTGCAATTTCGACACTGGCTTTTTGCGCATCAATTTCCGTTTGGGTAATCGCCCCTCGTTTTAACAGGCGCTCGAACTCTTTAAGAATACGCTGCTGATCGTTGAGGTAAGCTTTTGCTTCAGCTAACGCGGCTTGCGCTTTATCGTCATCTAACTGAACCAACAACTGTCCTTTTTGCACCACTTGATTAGCTCGAATTGCGATTTTATCGACTTTACCTGTCACTTCCGATGAAATGACAACCGATTCGTCGGCTTCCAGCTTACCCACGAGAGAAAGAGATTGAGAAACTTGGTGGGTCTGTACTTGCTCAGTGATCACAGTGACCGCTTGAGGGCCTTGCGGTCTCTTGGCATGAACTGACGGCGTTGCGATCAGAATAGACAGAGCCAAAAGAGAGGTGAGTTTGTTGTTTTTCATAATATTTATCTACAAAAGAAACTAATCATATTTTAACCGTATATGCGTCATTTGAACGTCAAGTAATGTAAATAATGAGAAATAAACTGTAAGCTTAGTGGCGACTGCGCGGTGAAAAGTGGGTAATAACTATCACCTTTGTCCAAAAAGGCAGCATTCGATTCAAAATCATAAGAAAAGCCTTTACAGCTTGTTCGAGTTTGCTATGATGCGCTCCGCACTTGATTGATGTGTTGGGAAAACATTAATTAAGCCTATTCATTAGAGAATAGGAAATACCCTGGAGGGGTTCCCGAGTGGCCAAAGGGATCAGACTGTAAATCTGCTGGCACTGCCTTCGATGGTTCGAATCCGTCCCCCTCCACCATATTCTTTCTTGTGATTATCTTGTTGCTGAATAAGCAGTGATTAAATTGTGAGAAACCCTTGATTAACGTGTTGGGAAAACATTAGTCAAGCTTACTTTTAGAGTAAGAAAACACCCTGGAGGGGTTCCCGAGTGGCCAAAGGGATCAGACTGTAAATCTGCTGGCACTGCCTTCGATGGTTCGAATCCGTCCCCCTCCACCATATTCTCTTACAACCATCATGGCTTAATAAGCTCTGGGTAAGTTGTGAAGAAACCTTGATTAACGTGTTGGGAAAACCTAATCAAGCTTACTTTTAGAGTAAGAAAACACCCTGGAGGGGTTCCCGAGTGGCCAAAGGGATCAGACTGTAAATCTGCTGGCACTGCCTTCGATGGTTCGAATCCGTCCCCCTCCACCATATTCTCTTACAACCATCATGGCTTAATAAGCTCTGAGTAAGTTGTGACGAAACCTTGATTAACGTGTTGGGAAAACCTAATCAAGCTTACTTTTAGAGTAAGAAAACACCCTGGAGGGGTTCCCGAGTGGCCAAAGGGATCAGACTGTAAATCTGCTGGCACTGCCTTCGATGGTTCGAATCCGTCCCCCTCCACCATATACAAGAAAGCCAACTCATTGAGTTGGCTTTTTTCGTTTCTGAGGCTGTAAACCTCTACCCAAAGGGCACGGATACAAAAAAGCCCCAACCAAACGCTGGGGCACTAACTAACGCTATAGGGGGTGTTAGTTATTGAAAGGTGCAAGTTTATCTAAAAGAATGATCCGAGTTTCGTAAGGCCTCAATATTTGATGCTGTGAGACTTTCGTATCCGCCAGCTCATAGTTACCTAATACATAGTGCGCTTTTTCACAGTCAAACCCTTGTGGCAGAACACATTCGGTTTCTTCACCATAGTAGTTATTTAAACAAATCAGGGTCTGGTGTTTAGACGTACGCTGATAACCAAATACGGCATGGTGCTCTGGATATAGATCTTGGTAACTGCCTGTTGTTATCACTTCTATCTGTTTGCGTAACTTAATCAGTTGCTGGTAGAAGTAAAATACAGAATCATTATCCGCCACCGCTTGCTGCGCATTCACCTCTGGATAGTTACTCGCCACTTCAAGCCATGGCTGAGCTTTGGAAAAGCCTGCATATTGCTCACTGTTCCACTGCATTGGTGTACGTGAATTGTCACGGGACTTTTGTGCCAAAATCGCCATCATCTCATCATGTTCAACACCGTGCTGGTTGACCATAATGTCGTACATGTTGGTGCTTTCTACATCTCGGTATTGCTCTATCGAGGTGTAGCCCGGGTTAGTCATACCGATTTCTTCACCTTGAAAAATATACGGTGAACCTTGCATCATATGCACCGATGCAGCCAACATCTTTGCCGATTCCACACGATATTGAACATCATTACCCAAACGGCTAACAACACGTGGCTGATCGTGGTTACACCAAAATAGTGCTCCCCAACCTTTACCGTTGAGGCCAGTCTGCCAGTGGTTAAAAATCTGTTTTAGCATAGAAAAGTCAAACGGGGCTTTAGTCCACTTCTCCCCATTCGGGTAATCAACCTTAAGGTGATGAAAATTGAACACCATAGATAACTCTTTGTTATCTAGAGAAGAGTATTGCTGGCAATGCTCTAGCGTGGTTGAAGACATTTCACCAACGGTCACACTGCCATACTTTTGAAATACTGCTTCACTGATCTCTTGCAAGTACTCATGTACGCGCGGGCCATCAGTGTAAAATCGACGGCCATCGCCTACATCATCATTCGGGAAGTCCTGCTGCTTGGAAATTAGGTTGATCACATCTAAACGGAATCCATCAACGCCTTTCTCTGCCCAAAAGCTAATCACCTCTTTAACTTCTGCACGAACGTTTGGGTTTTCCCAGTTCAGGTCCGCTTGCTCTTTGGCAAACAGGTGTAAGAAGTATTGTTCGGTTTTTTCATCCCACTCCCAAGCACTGCCACCAAATTTAGATTGCCAGTTATTCGGGATACCACCATCAACCGGATCTTTCCAAATATAGTAATGACGATAAGGGCTGCTCTTGTCGCCAAGAGCTGATTGAAACCATTGGTGCTCTGTCGAGGTGTGATTGACCACAATATCCATAATGATACGGATGCCACGCTGGTGTGCTTGTGCCAACAACTGGTCGAAATCCGCCATGGTGCCAAAATCAGGGTTGATCGCGTAGTAGTCAGAAATATCATAACCGTTGTCGATCATTGGAGACTGATATACAGGTGTTAACCAAATAGCGTCTACACCAAGCAGTTTAAGATAATCCAGTTTACTGATGATACCCTGAATATCTCCGGTACCTTTATTTGTGCTATCGCAAAAGCTTTTTGGGTAAATCTGATAAATCGTGGCGGTTTTCCACCAATTCGGATCGGTTGTCATTAATGTACTCACTTACCAAAAACAAAAAATAGAGAAAAGCGGAAACGGCGATGTGCCGCTTCCAAAAATAATGACTTACGCGCTAGCTGGCTCTAATTCGCCTTTCATTTGCGCTCGTTTGTAGAAGAACAGTGTCAACGCTGCTGGTACGGCAATCGCAACCAACATAGCGATAGCAAAAACACCCCAGAATTGCGGTTGGATTGATAAAATACCTGGAAGGCCGCCTACACCAATACCGTTCGCCATCACACCTGCGCTACCACAAATTGCAGCTGCAATCGCACTACCAATCATGGCGCTCAACATTGGGAATTTGTATTTCAAGTTGATGCCGTACATTGCTGGCTCTGTAACACCAAGATAAGCAGAAATTGCAGCCGGGACAGAAATATCTCGCTCACCGTGCTTCTTACTGATGATGATAATGCCCACTACAGCTGATGCTTGTGCAATGTTAGACAACGCAATCAATGGCCAGATTGGCGTACCGCCTAAATCTTGCATCAATTGCAAGTCAACGGCATTGGTGGTGTGGTGAATACCCGTTATCACTAATGGCGCATATAAGAAACCAAACACCATTGAACCAATCACAGCAAAGTCACCGGTCATTGCCGCTTTCGCCGCGATCCCTACGCCATCACCTAATACACGACCAAATGGACCAATCAGAGAGTGCGCCAGTACAACCGACACGATGATTGAAACAAATGGCACCACGACTAAATACAAGTATGAAGGAACGATGCGCTTAAGATTAGTTTCGATAAACGCCAACGCCATACCGGCTAACATGGCAGGAATAACCTGAGCTTGGTATCCAACTTTCTCAATAACAAACAGGCCGAAGTCCCATACTTCAGGCACTTGCTTACCAATCAGATACGCGTTCATCAGTTGCGGGGAAACTAACGTCACACCGAGCGTAATACCCAAAATTGGTGTGCCGCCCAGCTTTTTTACCGTAGACCAACACACACCAACCGGCAGGAAGAAGAAGATAGCTTCGCCAATCAACCATAGGAAACTATGAACGGTAGCCCAAAACTGGCTGATTTCAGTCAGTGTTTGACCATCAAACATCTTGATGTCGCCGATGACATTACGGAAACCAAGAATCAAACCACCAGTGATGATCGCAGGTAACAGCGGAACAAAGATTTCAGCAAGATGGGAGATCCCGCGTTCGAGCACATTCATGTTCTGACGAGCGGCTTGTTTTGACTCGTCTTTGGAAGATTCTGACTTCCCCGAAAGTTCGATCAGGATGGCATACACCTCATCGACTTCTGTGCCAATCACAACTTGAAATTGGCCTGCGTTGGTGAAACACCCTTTCACCATAGGCAGTGCTTCTAACGCTTTTTTTTTATCCGCTTTGTCAGTATCGTTTAATACAAAACGTAAGCGCGTTAGGCAGTGGCTTACACTAGCGATGTTATCGCTGCCCCCGACCAGTTCTATAAGACGCGTAACGTCTTGTCTCGCTATCTTACTCATATCCTTGTCCACCCTATTTGGAGTCTCATTCTGAATTGTTCTTATATTCATGGGAACATTCCCAAAAACTGCAATTATATTGACAGACTCAATTCACAATAAAAATGGGAACAGTCCCATTAATTGAATGAGATCACAGTATAATTTTAATTCATTTATAAATTAGTGAGTTAGTTATTGACCGGCTCTTGGGTGATGTGAATGAGAGATTCACTGCCATTTATATGTGAGATCAAAAGGTTAGCCGCTTTTTCTCCAGCAAGCGCATAACCTGGGTCGATGCTATAGATGTTAGGAAATAGAAAAGACAACAGCTCATTGCCACCCACACCGGTTACAGCGATATCTTCACGGCCAAGCTCTTGAAGCCGTTTTATCACACCTAAAGCCAAAGTGTCGCTGGCACAGACTATCGCTTGAGTTTGACTCGCAAGGACCTTATCGACTAGCTGATAGGCACTTTCATGATGAAGCTGGCCCGTTTGGTAATTCGGTTCAATATTGTTTGCTGTACACCACTGTAGATAAGCGTCTAAACGTAGCTGCCCGGTAGTGCGGTCGCTCGGGTCAACACCAATATAAGCAACTTCATTAAGTGACTGAGAAGATAAATGGCGCAACGCCTGATGTATCACACCACGATTATCATAATTGATCGACGAGACTTCTTCAGTGTCCATCGCGATAACGACGGCTTTGTTTTGCCACGCTTGGAGCTGACTGATATCAAAATCGGTAAAACCAAACACAATCACGCCATCAACATTACGTTTTCTAAGCACGTTGAGGTGTTCGTTAGTTTTGTCACGATCAAACTGACTTTCCATGATTACAGCATCGTAGCCAAGGCGATATAAAGCCTGAAGCATACTGCCAACCGCTTTATTTTCCGACGGTGAGTCCAAACGCGAAATGATTACACCAACCACCTTTTGGCTCCCGCCTCGCATTGATTGCGCAGATTTCGACGGAATATACCCCGACTCTTGGATCACTTGCTCCACTTTGGCACGAGTGGCTGGTTTAACCTTAGGGTCGTTAGTCAGCACTCGAGAGACGGTTGATTTACCGACGCCTGAAAGTTTCGCTATGTCGTGAATCGTGAGTTTTTTGCTCATATAGATGAAAGTGTCGTTGGTTGTATGGATAGTTGGTGGGCAGACCGCCCACCATGTGGCATTACGTTATTGGGTTTTACAGTTTTTGTAAATCACTCGTCCCAGTTCGAGTCGGGCTTCTTTGCCTTTTGTGCGTAAGGTAACAGGGTTCATCAACTCAGCGGTTCCGTCATTCAAAATATATTTGGTCCCGGAACCTGCTCGAACTTGCACTAAGCGGTATTCGTTGTCTGGTAAGCGAAGCACCGCCTCTTCACTTTCGGTTAAGTAAGCCACGTCAAACGACTTATCGGCACCACACTGGTAATGCATAAACTGACTATCGTTGATGGTGTCGCCATTTACCGCAGACTGAGTACAACCGGCAAGTAAGCCGACTGCGAATAGAATAAGAGGATATTTGCTCATCACTACCTCCAGAGCTTGCACACACTACATAATGAAAAAGGCCGCTAAGGCGACCTTTATTTTGATAGGTAAGCAGGCACGTCTCTTATGCTGTCTAGCACCGCACTTGCGAGGCTTTCGCCTTTCTCGGTAACAGGCTTGCCAGTGCGCACTAGTAGCTTTGTGCCAACACCAGCAGCTTCTGCCGCCATCATATCTTCTGCTTTATCGCCTACCATTACAGAGTTAGCCATATCAATCTTAAGGAAGTCGCGCGCGGAGATAAACATACCAGGCTTAGGCTTACGGCAGTTGCAGTCTTCTTTGTATTTCCCTATGCCGTGTTCAGCATGGTGCGGGCAGTAATAAAAACCGTCAAACTCTACGCCGTGGTCAACAAAGTTCCAGTCCATCCACTGAGTCAGAGAAAGGAAACGATCTTCGCTAAACATGCCACGCGCAATACCAGATTGGTTGGTCACCAATACAAGCATATACCCCATTTGCTGAAGCTGCTTAGTTGCTTCAAATACCCCTTCAACAAATTCAAAGTCATGCTCATCATGCACGTAACCGTGGTCCACGTTGATTACGCCATCACGATCTAAAAACACTGCTGGTTTAGCCAAAATTCAGTTCTCAATCTTCTCTGTATAGCCTTGAATTATCGCACGCTTTATTTCATTCATCACTATCTAATTACCTAATCGAATTGAGCAATAGCTATTTAGACGTCTAGACGTAAAAATATCTATTGACTTGAATCAGCGAAACCCATAGCATCCTCTACTAAATGAGACTTAGCTCAAAATATTATTCTGTTGTCCCTGCACAGGTAGAAAGATGATCGAGATTAACCAAGTAAATAAGGTTTTTTATCAAGGCGTTAAGGAAATCAACGCTCTGAAAGATATCAACCTATCCATTCCCCAAGGCACCATTTTTGGTGTGATTGGTTCATCAGGTGCAGGGAAAAGCACGCTGATTCGCTGTGTAAACATGCTAGAAGCACCAACGACAGGTGAAATCATTGTTGACGGCGTTGACCTAACTAAGCTGACAAAATCTCAGCTGTGCGAAGCGCGCCGTAATATTGGTATGATCTTCCAGCACTTTAACCTGCTTTCCTCGCGCACTGTATTTGAGAACGTGGCGCTACCACTGGAACTGGCAGGTAAAGACAGCCAACACATCGATACCAAAGTCAGTGAATTACTAAAACTGGTTGGCCTTGCCGACAAGCGCGATACCTATCCAGCCAACTTAAGTGGCGGTCAAAAACAACGTGTTGCCATCGCTCGTGCTCTGGCTAGTGACCCGAAAGTACTTCTATGTGATGAAGCCACCAGCGCACTAGATCCAGCGACGACTCAATCGATTCTTGAACTACTTAAAGAAATCAACCGCAAGCTGAATATCACCATGCTGCTCATCACCCACGAAATGGACGTAGTGAAGAGCATCTGTCATGAAGTTGCGATTATCGGTGGTGGTGAATTGGTCGAGAAAGGCACGGTTGGTGAGATCTTCGCTCATCCGAAAACGGAATTAGCCCATGAATTCATTCGCTCAACACTAGACCTTTCAATTCCAGATGATTATCAAGCTCGCCTGCAAGACACGCGTGTAAATGGCAGCTACCCACTGGTGCGTTTAGAGTTCACTGGTGCCACCGTGGATGCACCGCTAATGACGCAAATTGCTCGTAAGTTCAACATTGATGTCAGCATTCTGAGCTCAGATCTCGACTACGCTGGCGGCGTAAAATTCGGCATGATGGTCGCAGAGCTATTTGGTAACGAACAAGACGACAATGCAGCGATTGAGTTTCTGCGTGAACATAACGTAAAAGTAGAGGTACTTGGCTATGTCCTTTAATACAATTTCTGAATGGCTAAGTCTTAACGGTAACTTACTGCTTGGCGCTACGTGGGAAACTTTATACATGGTTGGCGTTGCGGGTATTGTTGGCTTCGCTGTTGGTATCCCACTTGGCGTGATCCTTCACACCACGAAGAAAGGTGGTCTACTGGAGAACACCAAACTGAACGGTACTCTGGGTGCGATTGTCAACATTGGTCGCTCTGTTCCGTTTTTGGTATTGATGGTTGCCATCATTCCAGTGACCAAGCTGTTAGTAGGTACATTCATTGGAACAACAGCAGCAATTGTTCCACTGACGATTGGTGCTATCCCGTTTGTCGCACGTTTAATTGAAGGCGCACTACTTGAAGTACCAACCGGTTTAGTAGAAGCGGCACAATCAATGGGCGCAACACCGACTCAAATCATTACTAAGGTTTTACTGCCAGAAGCACTACCTACCATTGTTAACTCAGTCACTATCACACTGGTTACACTTGTAAGCTATTCTGCAATGGCAGGGACGGTTGGTGGCGGTGGCCTAGGTGACGTAGCGATTCGTTACGGCTTCCACCGTTACGATGTAGTGATCATGGCGGTAACTGTCGTGATGTTGATTGTATTGGTACAGATTATTCAGTCTATCGGCGATTCTATCGTACGCCGTGTAGACCACAGATAAAGACAGCCCCTTATCGGGCGCACAGATGCATTAAGCAAATTAGATTCAAATAAGGAGAGAGTCATGAAATTTAGCCTTAAAGGTTTACTTACCATCGCAGCAGCAGCGTCTGCTCTGGTTCTAGCAGGTTGTGGCGAGAAAGAAGCAGATACCAGCAAGATCAAAGTCGGTGTAATGGCTGGCGCAGAAGCACAAGTTGCAGAAGTCGCAGCAAAAGTAGCGAAAGAGCAATTTGGCCTAGACGTAGAACTTGTGACTTTCACTGATTACGTAACACCAAACGCAGCGCTAGATGATGGCTCAATTGATATCAATGCGTTCCAACACAAGCCATACCTAGACCAACAAGTGACTGACCGTGGCTACAAACTGACTATTGCTGGTAACACATTCGTTTACCCAATCGCTGGTTACTCTAAGCAAGTGACCTCTGTTGATGAGATCGCTGAAGGCGCTCGCATTGCTGTACCAAACGATCCAACTAACCTAGGCCGCTCTCTGCTACTTCTTGAGCAACAAGGTCTAATCACCCTACGTGAAGGTGCTGGTCTACTGGCAACCGTACGTGACATCGTAGAGAACCCGAAAAACATCACTATCGTTGAACTGGATGCAGCTCAGCTTCCACGCTCACTAGACGATGTTGCGCTATCTATCATCAACACAACTTACGCAAGCTCTATCAACCTAACACCACAAAAAGACGGTGTATTCGTTGAAGATAAAGAGTCTCCATACGTAAACCTTATCGTCGCGCGTGAAGACAACCTAAACGCTGAAAACGTACAGAACTTCGTTAAGGCATACCAAACTGAAGAAGTATACTCAGCTGCGTCTGACATCTTCCAAGGTGGCGTAGTTAAAGGTTGGTAATATCACCTTAACGCCCTAACGATTAGAAAGCCCTCATTATTGAGGGCTTTTTTATTGCCTGAACACCACTCACTTACTCGAAAAAAGCCGCTCAAAGAGCGGCTTTTTAATATCCAATCATGTATTACTTGATATGATCCCAAGACATGTTCGATACGATTCGACAGTCATCGCATTTAAAATGGAAAATGTCATGTACAGGCTCATCTAACAGCCACTCGCCACCGCATTTAGGGCATTTTCGCGCCTGCTCATCCGCTAGGCTTTTTCCACCAACACGGTATTGATAGTAATAGGTTGGAATCTTAGTGATGTACTCGATACGACCACGCAGATCCCAGCCACGTTTAAATAGCACACTATCAAAATCACAAATTTCATGCAGCGCTGCGTGCTCCGCTCGACAGCCACCAGCCATCTGGATTTCGTCACACGCTTGCCATTCAGTTTGCCACTTTACAACCGCTTTGTGGTCACCGTTAAGCGTTGGCGGGTTACGATAAAGCGGGATTGGCAACAAGGTTTCGCCGCTACGCAGCGGCGAGCAAGTATGCACATAAGTGGTATATAGGATTTGCCAGCTTGGGGCTTCCTCTTCAGCAGCTTCTTCTGAATTCAGGTCACGGCCTAACATGCGCATCTTCGGAGCGAGTAAGCTCGCTTCCGCCAAGCGGTTCATGCACACCTTAACAAAATCAGAGTGATACCTTGGGTGCAAGCTATCCTGCTCTGGACAAACAACGCGAACAAAGAACTCCCCCTCACCCATGACGATCGGAAATTCTCGTCCAAGCACTTGACCGTTATATCTCAGCGCATCCATTAAGCCATTGATTGCTTTATCAACCGCGCTCACCGTAGTGTTATCGAAACACTCAAATTGCAGCTCTACTACGTACATGGTTACACCGCAGGCTCAATACCTTGAAGAAACTCAGTCAGAGTTTCCGCCAGCACGTCTCGTTTATCCGTACCCAAGCGCTCCAAAATGACATTGCCCGATAGATTACAGATAGAAATCACATCAAGTTCAGCATCCGTTGCGGCAATAAACACCGTTGGTTTCAGTTTCAATCGGCGCTGGGTTACCAAGTGGCCCAGAATGTTTTCTTGTAGGCGAACGAAGTCATCATCACTCCATACTTGTAGCAGCGACAGCTCATTCCCCTGCCAAGTGGCATCCATATCCGCACTGTACTGGCTACCATAGAAGGTTTTGATATCTTCGTGCAGCGTGAGCTCAATACCATTTTCGACATTGGTAAAATCAGCCGGGGTTTCTCTTATATGAGCTTTCCATAGCACTTCACCTGAGCGCTTCTCTTCGACACAAGGAGAAACAAGTTCTGCCAGCTCTTCACTTACTGGTAATGAACCATGTTGCGCTTGATAAGCGTCTGAGTATTTTTGGCTGAATGCGAAAAGGGCCTGTGCGGCATCGTTTGCCATGAACATCTCCAATTGAAGGGTGATAACCCTAATGACAGCTAGGGTAGGATTGCGTAAAATTCTGGGTATTCTAATCCAATTCGACACAAAGTATGAGCAAATATTCCAACGCTAAAGAGCTTGCGGGCTTAACACTGGGCCAAAAGACTGAATACACCAATCAATATGACCCTAGCCTACTGCAGCCAGTTCCGCGTAGCTTAAACCGCGACGACCTAAACTTAGGCGACACACTGCCGTTTCAAGGTTGTGATATTTGGACTTTGTATGAGCTGTCATGGCTCAACGAAAAAGGATTACCTCAAGTTGCCGTAGGCGAGGTCTCGATTCCAGCTACAAGTGCCAACTTAATCGAATCTAAATCGTTCAAGTTGTACTTAAATAGCTACAACCAAACCAAGTTTGCTAGCTGGGAGGACGTAGAGCAGCATTTAAGCCGTGATCTTTCCAACTGTGCAGGTGAAACCGTTAGCGTAAAAGTGAACCCTGTTACCGACTACACTCAGCAAACGATCGTTACTATGCAGGGTGAATGCATTGATGAACAGGACATCGAAATCACTAGTTACGATTTCGATGCTGATTTGCTTAAAGACGCAGCTGGCGACGAAGTGGTTGAAGAGGCGCTGCACAGCCATCTGCTCAAATCTAACTGCTTGATCACTAACCAGCCAGACTGGGGAAGTGTTGAGATTCAATATCAAGGTCAAAAAATCGATCGTGAAGCTCTGCTACGCTACTTAGTGTCTTTCCGTGAACACAATGAATTTCATGAGCAATGTGTCGAGCGTATTTTCACTGATATCATGCAATTCTGTAAGCCGAGCAAACTAACAGTGTATGCACGTTATACACGTCGAGGTGGATTAGACATCAATCCTTACCGCTCTTCAGAGCAGGCTCAGCCAGCACATAACCATCGCATGGCGCGCCAATAACTTTTTCGACACTGTCGATTATTATCACAAAGCCGTAGCTATTACAGGAAGCAAACTATGCGCTGGGAGCGTTTACTTTTCCTCATTATTTGTCTGTTCACTCCGATGAGCTATGCGACGATCTATTCGTCGCCAATGCTCAATGAGGCAAATAACTTGGTTGATATTGTGCCATTGCAAGCCAAAGCACTGGCAACGAATTATTTAACCCAACGCGAGCTCACCACTCGCGGTGAGAAAAGCCCCAGCACCATCAGCCGCGATGAAGCAGACAGTCGCAATCGCACCCCAAGCAGCAGTATTGATGCATTAAAAATCCTAGCCCAGGCCGAGTTCAACCTGAACAATGCCCGCGCAGCGAATATGCACCTTGAGGAGGCGGAGCGTTTAGCGACCACTCATCAGCTACCATATCTTGGACTGAGTGTTCAAATACTGAAAACTCGCCTTAACTGGTTGCAAACCCGTGACACTGAAGCCACTCAAAAGCGTGTTGATCAACTGCAATTGGCGTACAACAATATTGCTAATGCAGACCAGTTAGCTAAGGGCATTCATTACCGTTTAGTGATGCTGCAAGCGGAGATGGCGTCGTACGAGAAAGACATCGACAAAGCCAATACGCTCTATCAAAGTTTGTCGGCATACATCGACAATGTCAGCAATAAACAAACCTACATCGACTATCACCTTGCATACGGTAAGCACTACCTTGATCACAAGCTATACAACCTTGCTTTATCTGAGTTGTTAGCAAGTTACTGGCAATCAATTGAAAGTAACTCCAGCGCCCAATTAGCTAAGGTAAATCGCCAATTAGCGCGCCTATTCTATGAAAGGCGCGTGTTAGACAAGGCGCTTGACCACTTGTCTCAGGCTGCCGATTTCTACGACAACTTCCAAAACTCTCCTGCTTTGGTCGATGTTCTGAAACGAATGGGCGATGTGTACTATCAGCAAGGTAAGTACAATCTTGCCTTAGTGCATTACTTCAACGTCATTGATCACGAACGAAACCAAAACAATATTGAAGATGTCATCGAGATCCGTATCTCACTCGCCGCAACCTACTTGCAGCTGTATAACTACCCGCTGACTGAGCAGTACTTAAATCGCGCGGAAGAGTTATTAGAGTACGCTGATGTACCTCGCTTAAACGCTCATGCTTTGCTGCTGAATGCAGGCCTAGCCTACTCTCAAAAGAAAGGCTCAGCCGCCGTGAACTATGCACAACAAGCATTAGATATTGGTTTAGCAGAAGATAACCTCAGGCTTAAAACCAGCGCTTATCAGATGTTGTACTTGGGCTATGAGCTTGTCGGCCAATTCGATAAATCTTTGGAAAACTTAAAAAAGTACAACTCGCTGGTTCAAATTCAGCAAAACACGCTTAACCTGATCAATGAAGAAGCATTTCGTCAACAAAAAGAGTTTGTGGAGCAAACCCTGCACTTAGCTGGGCAAACACAAGAGTTAGAAGAAACACACGTTGAGTACCGAAAGTTCCAAAAAGTCGCACTGGCGCTATTTATCTTTAGTTTCGTGCTGTTACTGCTCTATTTACGCCGAGGCTTTGTATTGCAACGTCAGCGTGAAGAAATAGGCACGTTGAACACCTCTCTCTACTCTCACTCACGCTCTACGCTGCGTAATTTGCGCATGCTTAATGTAAAGCTCCCTAACGTAATGCAAAAAACGCGTTCAAGCTTTGAACTATGGCATGTCGGTGATTTGATCCAAGAACCACTCAACGATCGACTGCGTTTTGTGATGATCGATGTCCCTTTCTTAAGTGATATGTACCTGCAATATGGCTATGAGTCTGGTTTGGAGCTAGAGAAAGCATTCGGACAATATTTGAAAGGTAAAGTCGAAAGCCCTGCGCGTATTTATCACTTCTCTGATTCAACACTACTCTACATTGAGCCAAGAACCGAAAACAGCGATGAGCCAGAAGCGATCTTCAAAAAGATCCAAAACTGGATCTTAGAGTTCAAAGAAGACAAAGCGATGACGCGAGTCATTAGAGTGGGGATCGCCGACTACCCATTCTTGCCACGAGCCTACACCGCAATCAATGACAAAGAACTGATCGACATCCTATTGATGTCCACCAGCGTCGCTCGCACATTGAGCCTCAAAGAGCATTGCAGTCAGTGGGTCTACCTCAAGGCCATTGAAAACGCACCAGCAGCAAGCCTCGCGACGGGTAATATCCGTAAAGCCTGCAAGCACTCGATAAACCAAGGCCTAATAAAAGTTCATTCTTCTTACAAGAATGAGGACAGCATCAAAAAACTATTAAAAGATGAGTAAAAGCTAGCCATTCAGTTCTAAGAATAAGTGACGTTGTTATTTTTTTTGTTATTATCGATTGATTAGTTAATAAGATCATATTGATCTTTTGTATTCAGCTTATAGTTTAGTTTTCATGGGCGTTCTCGAACAGGATATTCAATCGGAGCTTCATCAGCTCAAAAGCGAACTCGAACAGGTACGTTTGACACAGCGCGATACATCGTTCAAATTTAAGCGAGAACAAAAGGTTCTAAAGCGTATCGTCTCGTCACTCAGCATTGCCTGTAGTGGAGAAAACTCAAAACTAAACGATAGTTTAGCTGAGTTGCGTCACGCGTTAGAACAACAAAAAGACGTTAGCACGCTCATACCACGCCTCGCAGTACTAGAAAGGATGCTAAAGCAACAAACGTTGGCTATGGAAAAACAAACGCTGAATCTCGATTCTCAAATCAAACACGGTGGAGAAACCCTGCTTCGTGTTACCGGGTTACCAGCAAAGATCAAACGTGATTTACGTGATTTGCTGAGCTTTTCGGGTGCCGTGCAACCGAGCAAAAATGAGCAAGCCCTCAAACTCCTCAGTATTTATGAGCGCTCGGTAAAAATCATTACCAGTAACCCCGACACCACCATTAACGAGCTTAATAGCGCCAGTGATCGTGAGCTATTCACTCGACTATCAACTGAACTCCAACACGTTATCACTGAACTGGATTTTGAGGGTGAATCTGGTGAGTTACTGGTTGATATTCGCGCTAAGTTACTACTTGGTGTATCGACTCACACACTACTAGAGCTGACCCTACAAATTCTTAAGCTTGTGATTGAAGGCACTAACTTTGAGCGTAAAAGTTCAGAACAGTTTCTTGAGCAAGTAAACTCTACTCTCTCCTCTACACTTAAAAGCGCCGCACAAAACATCGATCAAAGTGAAAGTTACTTTGAGCAGCGCCAAGAGATGAACAAAGAGCTAGATAGTTTAGTTGGGAAAAGTCAGGCCACACTTTCCCAGTCCACCTCGATTGAGCAAGCTCAACAGGCCATGTCCCCGTTACTGAGCCAAATTGCGTCTCTTTCAGAGCGATTAAACTTAGCAGAGCAACGTGAGCAAGCCTTAATAGAGCGTATGAACTATGGCAAAAATCAAGTTGAAGCCCTGTTTGAGCTGACTCAGGATTATCGCCGCCGACTTGAAGATCAAGCACAAAGAATGCTGCTCGACCCATTAACTAAGGTCTACAACCGCGCTGCATTTGGTGATCGTCTCGAGTTAGAGTACCGCCGTTGGATCCGCTCTCAGCACAGTTTACGCGTTGTACTGTTTGACGTGGATAAGTTTAAAGCGATTAATGATAGCTTCGGTTACACTGCCGGCGATAAAGCGCTTAAAATTATTGCCCGCACTATGCTGAAAGAGCTTAAAGAAACCGACACTGTTGCACGATTCTCAGGCGAAGAGTTCATTTTGTTGCTCCCAGAACAAAACGACAATGAAAGCTACCAAATCGTACAAACAATACAGCGCCAGGTCAGCAAACTGCCATTTAAGTTTAAAGATCAAAGCATTACCATTACGCTTTCAGCTTCCAGCACCACTTTTAAAGACTCAGATACCCCTGAAGAAGTGCTTGAGCGTCTGAATCGAAAACTCAGTGAAGCGAAGAACTTTGGCCCAAACCAATTGACTTGGAAATAGTCTTTTTTATTTCGATTACTTTTTAGCCACATTAAATTCTGTAGCACCATAAAACTGTGCAGCTTCACATCCTTTCTAGATAAAGCCAGATTCTATTTGGCGACAATTTCTCATTGATATAGTGTTTTCAATTAGTTATATAGCAAAAATCTTTGCTAAGCTAACAAGTACTCCCTGCAAATTACACGCACCAGCGTAGGTGGGGAGGCTTATTCCCTCTCAACACAAGGAGGCCATTATGATCACTCATATTAGCCCTGCAGGTAGCATGGATCTGCTTTCTCAACTGGAAGTTGAGCGTCTTAAGAAAACTGCATCCAGTGATCTTTACCAGCTTTATCGCAACTGTACGTTAGCGGTACTTAACTCAGGCAGTCACACCGACAACTCAAAAGAACTACTCGATAAATACAAATCCTTTGATGTAAATGTGGTGCGCCGTGAACGCGGAATAAAACTCGAACTCAGCAACCCACCAGAGCATGCTTTCGTCGATGGCAATATTATTAAGGGTATTCAAGAGCACCTATTCTCGGTATTGCGTGACATTGTCTATGTGAACATGCATCTTGCCGACAACCAGCGCTTGAATCTGACCAATGCCACTCACATAACTAACCTGGTATTTGGCATTCTTCGTAATGCTGGCGCTCTCACACCAGGTATTGAACCTAACCTAGTCGTGTGTTGGGGCGGGCACTCAATCAACCCAACAGAATATCAATACACTCGAGAAGTCGGCCATGAGCTTGGCTTACGAGAGCTCAATATTTGTACGGGCTGTGGGCCGGGAGCAATGGAGGGTCCAATGAAAGGGGCTGCGATCGGCCATGCTAAGCAACGTTATGATGAGCAGCGTTACCTAGGGTTAACCGAACCATCGATCATCGCCGCTGAGCCGCCGAATCCTATCGTAAATGAACTGGTTATCATGCCAGACATTGAAAAACGTCTTGAAGCGTTTGTTCGTATGGCACATGGCATCATCATCTTCCCTGGTGGCCCAGGCACAGCCGAGGAGCTTCTGTATATTCTGGGAATCATGATGCACCCAGAAAACGCCGATCAACCTTTACCAATCGTACTCACTGGCCCAAAAGAGAGTGAAGAGTATTTCCGATCAATAGACCGCTTTATTGGCGAAACTCTAGGTGAAGATGCTCAGAAACACTACCAGATAGTGATTGATGACCCCGTAAAAGCGGCGCAGATCATGAGCCAGTCTATGGGCGACGTTCGTCAGTACCGCAAAGACACAGGTGACGCATACAGCTTTAACTGGTCACTGAAAATTGCACCAGAGTTCCAGATGCCATTTGAGCCAACCCATGAAAGCATGGCGAGTCTAGACCTTCACCTTGACCAACGTCCGGAGAACCTAGCCGCAGCGCTACGACAAGCGTTCTCAGGCATTGTCGCCGGTAACGTCAAAGCAGAAGGTATTCAAGAGATTGAGCGCAAAGGTCCATTTGTCATCGATGGCGATGCCGAACTGATGAAAAAAATGGATAAATTGCTGAATGACTTTGTTGAGCAACATCGTATGAAACTCCCAGGAGGCAGTGATTACGTACCATGCTATAAGATCGCAAGTACGGACTAACCCCACGACGATGCGAGGCTCGCATCTTAAAGTAAGTTAGGTACAATAAGGGCTGAATAAGCCCTTATTTTTTGGAACATTATGTCTATCCACCTTGTGATTATCGACGCTCTTAACCTTATCCGCCGCGTGCACTCAGCTCAGCCGGATCAAAACGATATTGCAAGAACCATCACCACCACGTCACGCACCTTGTCTCGTATTATCTCTGAGTCAGAGCCGACTCACATCATCGCGGTGTTTGACCACCACCTTCAAGACAGAGGCTGGCGTGCAGAAATTCTGCCTAGCTACAAAGAAAATAGAAAACCGATGCCAGAGCCCTTATTAAAAGGGCTAGATGCTATTCAACAAGCATGGTGGGAGCTTGGTATCGACTCTTTACTATCAGATGGTGACGAAGCGGATGACTTAGTCGCGACTTTAGCGGTGAAAGTGGCCTCACATGGCGAGAAAGTCACGATTATTTCAACGGATAAAGGCTATTGTCAGTTACTCTCTCCTACTTTGCAGATTCGAGATTATTTCCAACACCGCTGGCTTGATGAACCCTTTATCCAAAAAGAGTTTGGAGTGAAGCCTACTCAGCTTGCTGACTATTGGGGGCTAACGGGAGTGAGCTCTAGCCAGGTCCCAGGCATTCCGGGTGTTGGGCCAAAAGCGGCTAAAGAAATTCTGACGCAGTTTGAAGACATAGAACAAGCCTACGCGTCCCAAGAGCTGGCGCCTAAATACCGTAAGAAGTTTGATGAACATATTGAGTCTGCCAGAACGTGCAAACAAGTCTCAGCACTCAAAATCGATATTGAGCTAGGGTTTAACTTACAAGATTTACGCTTTACTCCACCAGCGTAATCATCACAGCTTCTTAAAGAAAAAGCCCACCGTTCTTTATAGGATCGCGGTGGGCTTTTTTGATTCAAATCACTCTGACTTTAATGCGGTGAGATGTTCGATAGCGACTGAACGTGGACAGTGATTTCTTCACGATCATGATAAAGGTGTTTTGCTTGAAGTTTGAATTTCACACCGTTCTCAATTAAGAAGTACTTCAGGTTCTCGATGTCTTCCAGCACTTCATCGTAGCGCCCTTTCATTGGCAGTTTAAGGTTAAAGATTGCTTCTTTCGCCCAACCACGAATGATCCACTCGCCCATCAACTGAGCAACACGCGATGGCTTCTCAATCATGTCACACACCAACCAAGTCACGTTCTTACGCGCTGGTTCGAATTTGAAACCATCCTCTTGGTGGTGCTTAACTTGGCCAGTTTCCATTAGGCTGTCAGCCATCATGCCGTTATCAACCGAGTGAACGAACATAGAGCGCTTCACCAATTGGTATGTCCAGCCTCCCGGACACGCTCCTAAGTCAACGCCCCACATCCCAGATGCTAATCGAGTGTCCCACTCTTCACGAGGAATAAACACGTGGAAGGCTTCTTCCAGCTTCAATGTGGAACGGCTCGGTGCATCCGCTGGGAACTTCAAACGAGGAATGCCCATAAAAAATGCTGAGTTGTTGTTGGCGTAAGAGTAGCCAATAAAACAGTGACCAGGAGCAATAAAGCAGATATGTAAGACTGGCTTTTTCGGGTTGTCTTTGCTGTATAGAATCCCCTTACCACGTAGCGCTTGGCGCATTGGAACAGTGAACTTACGGCAGAACTTCAGTAGTTCTTTCGCTTCATTGGTATCCGGTGTTTCAATGCGTAAATCACCACAGTGAGGGAACGCTTCAACGTCTGATAACTCAGATAGAATCGGAGAAATACGGTCTTCTTTCGGCAGTTCACTCAGTTCAACCGCAACGGCGAACATTTGACGTGCAAATATTAACGACTGGAAATCGATAGTTTTGACTAGCTTATCTGCATCACCATCTTGGTAACATTCAAACAGCACGTAACCGGTATTCTTCTTCACACGAGGAAAACCATACACCTCTAGCTGAGTTGCTTTATCCTGAATCTCTCCAGCACACTCTTTTTCAAAGCCACTGCGGCAGTAGAGCATTACGTGTTTCACTTGTTAACCTCTTTCATCTGTAGTGCTGCATAGCCAAACAGCCCCCAACCTAGCATAAAGAGTAGACCACCAAATGGCGTGATAGGACCAAACCATTTAATACCCGTTAATGCCAGCGCGTAGAGGCTACCGCTAAAACAAAGGATGCCGATGATAAAGCAAATTGCAGCGCGGAAAAAATATTTTTGCGCTTTGTCGCTCAGATTTAGCTGTAGCAATACACCGCATGCCAGCACAGCCAAGACATGAATGAACTGATATTGCACGCCCGTTTGGAAAACTCCGATAAGATAAGGTGATAAGATTGCTTTTAAACCGTGCGCGGCAAACGCCCCTAGTGCAACACCTACAGCGCCCAATCCACCAGCAATAGTGAGCAATAACTTACTTTGCATCGTAGACCTCAAAAATAAACTGACTCAACGAGTCCACAGCAGACGCGATGTTTTGTTCTTCCGTAAACCCGGAGCGCTTGCGAGGCTTAAAGCTGTGGTCACCGTCGGGCAAAAAGGAAACCCTTACTGAATCTGATAGCGCGAAATCGGCAAATTCTTCCTTCTTGCCAAAGGTATCTCTCTCACCCTGTAAAATAAGGCATGGCTTATCAAGGCTGGCTAAGTGCTCACCTTTGTAGTTTTCTGGCTTACCCGGAGGGTGAAATGGATAACCTAAACACGCAACGCCAGCAACTAACGGCTCTCCTGCCAGTAAACTCGCCATTCGGCCCCCCATTGATTTTCCACCAATCACTACAGGTTTGTTTTGCGCGAAGTGAGTGATCACTTCCAGATACGCCTCCAACAGTTTAGGTGCACGATCAGGTGGACGCTTCTTCCCATCCTCCGCTCGCTTAATCATGTATGGGAAATTAAAACGAGCAACACGGATCTGCTTAGCTACTAGCCCTGCACTAACACTTTGCATAAAGTCATGCTCCATGCCTGCACCCGCCCCATGAGCAAAAATAAACAGTGGCCAGTCTTGCTCACCTTCGACAATCCAGTTACTCATCTAATAATTCCTCTTGTTCACTGAATGCTTTAGCCAGCATCCAGTCTCGGAATGTGGCAATACGCCCCATATCCGCCTGTTTCTCGTGACAAACCACGTAAAACGCATTCTTAGTAACGAGTAGCTCATCGAAAGGCGCAATTAAGCGTCCCGCTTCCATTTCAGGTTGTGCCAATACATTATTGCCAAGCGCAATACCCTGCCCGTGCGCAGCGGCTTGAAGAACCATTGTCGAGTGACTAAAAATCGGCCCGTGGTTTACATTCACGCTGTCTAAATCGTACTGCTTAGCAAATTGTTTCCAGTCTTTACGAGATGTGTCATGAAGTAAGGTATGTTTGGTTAAATCACTTAATGTTTCTAATGGTTTGTTACCTAAAAGTAACGCAGGTGAACAAAGCGGAATCAAAAATTCCTGATACAGTTTATCGGCTCGTAGGCCTGGCCAATTTCCACGACCATAATAGATCGCAACATCGACATCATCAGTCAAAGAACCTTCATCCATATCGACCGCTTTGATTCTAACGTCGATATCTGGTTCTTGCTGGTTGAAGTCTGCCAACCTTGGCACAAGCCATTGAATAGCAAAACTCGGTGGTAAACTGATGGTTAACGCCCCTTTCTCACTACGTTCAAGCACTTTATCAGTCGCTTCTGCTAACGATGAGAAAATATCTTTAATATCAAGAAAGTAACTTTGACCTTCTTCAGTCAGCAGCAGGGAGCGATTTCGACGACGAAATAGCTTTAATCCTAGGAACTCTTCAAGCGCTTTGATCTGGTGGCTAACCGCAGCCTGAGTCACGAATAACTCTTCAGCGGCGCGAGTAAAACTCAAATGACGAGCAGCAGCTTCGAACACTTTAAGTGAATTCAACGGTGGCAATCTTCTAGACATAGACACACTCAAAAAATTGGATTAGTTTTTTTAATCTGAAACATTATAAATTGTCCGTTGCCTAGCGGCTAGAGAAATTCTATATTTCATCCCGCAACGCTGGCCTGAACGGCTTGATTCAGTTGAATCAATTGGCTCAGTGGTTGCGATGTTGTGTTTGCAAACTCGTACTTCGAGTTAGGTAGATTTCTACCAGTTTTGTCTCTGTTATCCCAAAGACAAAACGAATACTTCCTGTATTTTTGACCTGTCTGTCAAATTTTTTAGCACCGCCTATTAGGCGGTGTTTTTTTATGCCTCAAGCTTTTTTTAGCCTAAACGTAACCCCTCCACTTTTAAAATCAGCCGCTTTCGTTAAATACTAAAAAAGCGCAAATCGAATCAACGAGTTGCGCTTTAATTTTCAGTAATATGTTACAGCTAAGCTGTAAACGGACACTGACTAAGGACGGTATACCTTAACATTGCTAAAGCCCTGCTCTTGCAGATACAGCGCTTGCAAACGGCTCATCACACCACGGTCACAATACAGTAGGTAGGTTTTAGACTGGTCTAAGTCACCAAACTGAGTACCAAGGCGGAAGAATGGAAGGTGTTTAACTTCCACACCCTCTATTTCGAGTGGGTTATCGTCTTCTTCTTCAGGACTACGGATATCAAGTACGATCGCATGCTCTTCTACTGCTTTAACCTGCTCAACTTCTGGTGCAGCTTCTTGGCTCTCTTTTTCGATATCACGAATATCAATCATGCGCGCATCACGAACCACTTGCTCCAGAATCGAGAAATCGAATTTCGCTTCTTCCGCTTCCAGTTTTTCTTTCACCGCTTTTACTGTTGGCTTCTTAGAGATGACACCACAGTATTCAGGCATAGTTTTAGCAAAGTCTTCTGTACCAATATCGCGAGCGAGGTCAATGATATCTTCTTTGTCCCAATTGATGAGAGGACGAAGAATCAGAGTGTCCGTTACACCGTCAATATGGCGTAGGTTAGTGAGTGTCTGGCTCGATACCTGACCTAACGCTTCACCCGTTACTAGCGCTTGAATGCCGTACTTCTCTGCCAGCATTCCACCAGCACGCATGAACATACGCTTGAGGATAACGCCCATTTGACCATCGTCGACTTTCTCTAGGATCTCTGCCACAACCGGTTCAAAGTCTACAGCTAAGAATTTCACTTTCGCGGATGAACCAAACTTGTTCCACAAGTAGTGCGAGACTTGCTTTACGCCAATCTCATGTGCAGGACCGCCTAGATTGAAGAAGCAGTAATGGGTTTTAGAACCACGCTTAATGTGTAGATAGCTTGATACACCAGAATCGAAACCGCCGGAGATCAGGCTCAATACATCTTCTTGTGTACCTAGAGGGAAGCCGCCTAAACCTTTATGGCGAGCAATGACTTGATTCAGCTTTTCATTGGCAATTTCAATGTTCACTGTTACGTCTGGCTTACTTAGTTTAACGCGAGCGCTTTCAACTGCTTGGTTCAAACCACCACCCACGTAGCGCTCTAGTTCAATCGAAGTAAACTCATGTTTGCCACGGCGCTTGGCGCGTACCACAAAGGTTTTGTTTTCGATCTTGCTACGATTAAGGTCCAGTACCTGCTCGTAGATATCATGCATATCTTTGAAGTCAGATTGCTGAACTTCTAGCACATGATGAATCCCCGGAGTCTCGGTTAGGATTTCAAGTACTTCGTTATAGTACTGATCACTTTCAGCAGTCACTTCGATGTGGTCACGGCGGTTGAAAACCGCTACCGATTCAGTTCGACGCTGAATAATGATTCGAATATTACATTCTAAAATCCTTGTGAAGCGCTTACGCACCGATTCACTTTTTACAAAAATTTCTGGATGGGGCTTAACAATAAATTTCATAGTTCACTTCACAAGGTTACAAGCTTTGTCATTAAGACTATGCGGGTCGTCGCTAAGAGTATGTGTATTGCCACTAAAGGATAACGCGCGCTAAGGGCGCAAGATTATACACGAGGTCACAGTTATAAAAAAGGCGAGCATTTCTGCTCGCCTAATATAAGTTTCTTGCTGGGCTATTGCTGCGGTATAGACGGAACTTCATCGCTATACAAAGGCTCACCTTGCATAATACTGATCTCTACTCGGCGGTTGCGCGAACGTTGAGCCTCAGTATCATTTGGACCCAATGGCGCAGTATCTGCCATACCTCGAACTCGTAAACGCTGATGAGAGAAACCACGAACTTTTTCCATCTCTTGCGCGACTGAAACTGCACGTTGCGACGACAGGTCCCAGTTAGAACGATACAGCTCAGAATCTAGCCGTTGATTATCAGTATGCCCCGAGATACGTACAATACCAGGAACGTCTTTTACCAACTCCGCAATCTGCCTTACTAAAGGCCTAAACTTAGGCTGTAAGAATGCCGAACCTTCTGGGAATGCACCTTTCTCTCGAATTCGGATAACGATTTGCTGACCTAAGTTTTCAACCTCAATCGCCCCTTCTGCAATCTCTCGTTCCAGCGCTTTCTTCACCGCTTCTTCGACGACCTCGAGCTCTTGAGAGGTAGATTCCGATTGCTGTTGTTGCTGCTGTTCTGATTCGTTATTTTGATTGTCCTTAGTCGACGACTCTGGAGACTTACCACCGGTCTGCTTACCTTTATCACGCTGAGTACCACCTGCTCGATCCGACTCCCCCTCATGAAACTCAAGGGTTTGCTGCGTAATATCAATAGTTTGCTGCATGATGACATCGATAGGTGTCGGTTCTGGCCTACCAGGACGGAACTCCTGAGCAATGATACTAGTCCCTTTAGGAATGTCTTTCACTTCTAAACGGTTTTGTACACCAAAGGCGAATTTCATCGAGCCAGCAATCTGCTTAAATTTCAGTACATCCATTTCCGAGAACGATAGCAGCAGAACGAAGAAGCACATCAAAAGTGCCATCAAATCGGCAAAGGTACCCATCCAAGCCGGAAGGCCGGGAGGTGGACATTTACAATTCTCTTCTTCCATAGCTCAGCCTTACTCGTTATCAATATCGAGAGCGCGCTTACCTTCGTTAAGGTAGTTTTTAAGGTAGCTATCGATAACTCGTGGGTTTTGACCATCTTGAATGGCGAGAACACCATCCATAACCAAACGGCGATTCAGCGTTTCTTGCTCACGGCGCAAAGATAGCTTATCGGCGATTGGGAAGAACAACATGTTTGCTAAGATAGCGCCATACAGTGTGGTAAGAAGTGCAACCGCCATCGCTGGACCGATGGCTTTAGGGTCATCCATGTTAGAAAGCATCGCAACCAGACCAACCAAGGTACCGATCATACCCATTGCTGGTGCTACGTCACCAAACGCGCGAAATACTGCAGTACCAAACTCATGTCGTTCATCAGTCAAGGCGATATCTTTTTGCATTGCCGCACGTACTACGTCAGCGTCATGGCCATCGACCAACAAATCGATGCCTTTTTGCATGAAGCTATTGGTTATCTCCATCTCTTCTAGTGCTAGGAAACCACCTTTACGTGCAGCGTCAGCCATTTCCACCACTTTGGCGATCAAGTCTTCAGGCTCTTCGGTTTTGAACATAAACGCCTTAGCTGCAATCTTAAACGACGCGAAGAATTGTCCCATGGTAAATTTCATTAACACGACAAAGGTTGAGCCACCGACCACGATGAGTATCGATACCACATCGATAAACATCATGATGCTTCCACCCAAAACCATTGCCATGATAACGAAGGCAAATCCGCCTATCAGGCCTAATAGCGTTGCTAAATCCACAAAGCACTCCTCATGCTATTTCTCAGCGTTTATGTGATTTATACCAATCTAGACCTAGAAACTATGAGATAAAAACTTGCTGATGCAGCAAAAATCCAGATTGGTATAAAGTAGTTATCGGCATGATCATAAGATCTTTAACTATTTAATTGATATCAGTTTCCAAACTTTCCGCCACACAGATCAACTATTCAATACAATTATGGGCCTAAATCGGCATAAGAAACTGATTTCCGGGCGCATGGTAGCAAATATTTTGGCTTTCACTCAGCCGAGCTTTACGCTTAGTAACATAAGGACCCGCTAAACTGCACTTTTCTGACAAATTTACTTGGTTAAATTTGACCATCTCCACGCCCTAAGGTAACTTTCGTCCATCCTTTTAAATGTAGATAAATTATGGCGAGCAAGAAACCTGAAAATATGTCGTTCGAAGCGACAATTGAAGAACTTGATACTCTGGTTGACCAACTGGAAAACGGCGATCTTGCCTTAGATGATGCATTGAAAAAATTTGAGCGCGGTATTGCCCTTGCTCGTAGTGGTCAAAACAAGCTTAACGACGCGGAACAGCGTGTCAGTATTTTGCTACAAAACGACGACAATGCTCCTCTTAGTGATTTCAATCCTCAGCCAGAATAAGTGAAGAATCCGTATGATTGAGGCGCTAACCTCTTATCAGCAAAGAAACAACTCGCAACTTGATGCTTGGCTTAACCAGCTCCCTCATCAGAACCAAACTCTGATTAAGGCGATGCGTTACGGCTTATTGCTAGGTGGCAAGCGAGCTCGCCCATTTCTTGTTTATATCACAGGTGAAATGCTCGGCTGTAAACCAGAGCAACTAGACACTCCAGCATCCGCTGTTGAGTGCATTCACGCCTACTCGTTAATTCATGATGATCTTCCAGCAATGGATGACGATGAGCTACGCCGTGGCAAGCCTACCTGTCATGTTGAGTTTGATGAAGCCACTGCCATTTTAACCGGCGATGCATTGCAAACGCTGGCCTTCACTATTCTGGCTGAAGGCGAATTAAGCACCGATGCTGAAAGCAACCGAATCAAAATGGTACAAGCACTTGCAGCCGCTTCTGGAGCTCAAGGCATGTGCATGGGCCAATCTCTCGATTTAGAAGCTGAGAACCGTCAAGTCTCGCTGGCTGAGCTAGAAGAAATTCACCGCAACAAAACCGGCGCATTGATGAAATGTGCGATTCGTTTGGGTGCACTGGCTGCTGGACAAAAAGGTATCGACGTCCTGCCGCAGCTCGATAAATACGCCGATGCCATCGGTTTAGCTTTCCAGGTTCAAGACGATATTTTGGACATTATTAGCGATACCGAAACGCTTGGTAAGCCTCAAGGTTCTGATCAACAACTCAATAAAAGCACTTACCCTGCCCTATTAGGCTTAGAGGGTGCTATAAACAAAGCTCACACTCTGTTAAATGAAGCACTACACGCTTTGGAATCTATCCCATACAATACAGAGTTACTCGAAGAGTTCGCCCGATATGTCATCGAGCGCAAGAACTAACATTTATAAGCGCGCATTTATATGACTCTTGATATTTCAAAATATCCTACACTGGCTCTGGCAAACACGCCGGACGAATTGCGTAGCCTACCAAAAGAAACGCTACCAAAGCTGTGCGATGAATTACGCACCTATTTATTAAACTCAGTAAGTCAGTCAAGCGGCCACTTGGCTTCTGGCCTTGGCACCGTTGAACTGACTGTTGCGCTACATTACGTCTACAACACTCCGTTTGACCAACTGATCTGGGATGTGGGCCATCAAGCCTACCCACACAAGATCCTTACCGGCCGCCGTGACCAAATGCCGACTATCCGCCAGAAAGATGGATTACACCCTTTCCCATGGCGTGAAGAAAGTGAATACGACACGCTATCTGTCGGCCATTCATCTACGTCGATCAGTGCTGCGCTCGGCATGGCCATCAGCGCTGAAAAAGAAGGTAAAGACCGTAAAGTCGTCAGCGTAATTGGTGATGGTGCCATCACCGCTGGTATGGCATTTGAAGCAATGAACCACGCGGGTGATGTTCACTCAGACATGTTGGTCATTCTGAACGATAACGAAATGTCCATTTCAGAAAATGTTGGCGCGCTGAACAACCACCTTGCTCAAGTGCTTTCAGGTAATCTCTACACCTCAATTCGTGAAGGTGGGAAGAAAGTATTATCCGGTGTACCACCTATTAAAGAGTTGGTTCGTCGTACTGAAGAACACCTAAAAGGCATGGTCGTTCCAGGCACTCTATTCGAAGAGCTCGGCTTTAACTACATTGGCCCTATCGATGGACACGATGTCAGTGAGCTAATCAAAACGTTGAAGAACATGCGCGGCTTAAAAGGTCCTCAGTTCCTGCACATCATGACCAAAAAAGGCAAAGGTTATGAGCCTGCCGAGAAAGATCCTATCGGCTACCACGGTGTACCGAAGTTCGACCCAAGCCACAATAAACTGCCGAAAAGCAGCAATGGCAAGCCGACATTCTCGAAAATTTTTGGCGACTTCCTATGTGACATGGCTGCGAAAGATCCTAAGCTGATGGCGATTACGCCAGCGATGCGTGAAGGATCTGGCATGGTGCGTTTCTCAAAAGAGTTCCCAGAACAGTACTTCGATGTCGCGATTGCAGAGCAGCATGCTGTGACTCTAGCAACAGGTATGGCGATTGCGGGCAATAACCCTATCGTTGCGATCTACTCAACCTTCTTACAGCGTGGTTACGACCAACTGATTCACGACGTAGCAATCATGAACCTTCCGGTTATGTTTGCCATCGACCGTGCAGGGCTTGTTGGTGCAGATGGACAAACTCACCAAGGTGCTTTTGATCTAAGCTTCATGCGTTGCATCCCAAATATGGTCATTATGGCGCCGAGCGATGAGAATGAGTGTCGTCAAATGCTGTACACCGGCCACAAACACAATGGTCCAAGTGCCGTCCGTTATCCACGTGGTAATGGTATGGGGACAGAAATCGAACAGCAATTTACCGAACTAGAAATTGGTAAAGGCCGCATTGTTCGTAGCTGTGAAACTGCTGGTGAAGGTGAAAAAGTCGCAATTCTTAACTTTGGTACCTTTATGCCAAGTGCACTCGAAGCGGCCGAAGCGCTTAATGCTACTGTTGCCGATATGCGCTTTGTCAAACCTCTGGATGAATCACTGATTAAAGAACTAGCGGCAAGTCATGATGTGATTGTTACCTTGGAAGAAAACGCCATTGCAGGTGGCGCTGGCGCAGGGGTTGTCGAGTTTATGATGAGCGAGAAGATCCTCAAGCCAGTACTGAACCTTGGCTTACCTGATCGTTTTGTAGCCCAAGGCTCTCAGCAAGAACTGCACGAAGAGCTTGGCTTAGACTCCAAAGGAATTGAACAATCGATTCGTGACTATCTCGTGAAATAAGACGCTGGCTGGCGAAATAAGCCTCCAAAGCAAATTTGGCGATAATCATAACCCGATCTAAAAAGCCCTCTTTCGAGGGCTTTTGTTTTTTTATTCGTTTCTTGTAGCCGTAAACGGTACCTACGTGTTTGGTAGTGACCAGCCAAACTGGGTAAACAGATTCTGCCACACTTCATCCATACTCGCGGTTAGCACCAAAGCTTCACCAGTGAATGGATGAGCAAAGCGAAGTTCTGAGGCATGTAACATCAATCGATGCGCATCATAGTGCTCTCGAAACAGACGATTGTGTTTACCATCGCCGTGGGTGGTGTCACCGATAATAGGGTGGCTCAAGTGATGCATATGGCGACGAAGTTGATGTTTACGCCCTGTTTTCGGTTTCATTTCAATCAAGCTGTAGCGGCTGGTTGGGAACCGTCCTGTGGAATAAGGCACTTCAACTTTCGCTAAAGGTTGATACTCGGTAATCGCCTCTTGAGCTTCTTTGTCTTCTTTCGCAAACTTATCAGCGATTTTATCGAGCTCCACTTTCAATGGGTAATCAAGAATATCACCCTGCTCAATCCAGCCTCGAACCACTGCATGGTAAGTTTTCTCCATCTCATGATTGGCGAACATAGGCATGACTTTAGAGGCTATCTCACTCGATAAAGCAAACACCAACACCCCGGATGTAGGCCTATCCAATCGATGCAGCGGAAAAACGTGCTGTCCAATTTGATCACGCAAAGTTTGCATCACAAACTGGGTTTCGTGTTTATCTAACCAGCTACGGTGCACCAACATTCCAGCGGGCTTATTGACCGCGACAAGGTACTCGTCTTGAAACACTATCTCTAACATCAGGCACACGCCTCATCAATCTTGTTCAGTATCACCAACAGTTGACGATACTCAGGCTTCTCTTGCCAAACTTGTTCAAAGTAAGGTGTGACTTCAAACCCTTTGGGCAACGGCATATTCTGCGAATGCATCCAATGCAGTTTGGCGATAAAAATCCACTGTAGCCACTCGTGCGGAGCGAGCGTATCAATCGCGAAAGGCTGTTCGCTGGCTAACGCCTCATCAGTTGGGGGAACGGTTTGCCAAAGATTTTGTTGGCTCAACTCAGTTTGAAGTGCGTCGAGTAACGCTAATATTGATTCAGTCTGTGTCATCAATTGCTCAAAGTATCTTGAAGTTATTTGGGTGCAGGACCTTGAAATTGGGCCATAGGATACCATCTATTAGACAAATGCAGTTAGGACACAATTTTCCATGGATACCATTCATACTCTCACTCAACTTCTTCAAAACAGTGGCTGCCAGTACAAAATCTTCGATTTGGGCCGCCGCATTAAAACCATCGACAACCCGTTATTTGAGAATGTTGAAAAAGGCCAACATCCATACCCTTTTCCACTGCAAAGAAAAGCGCATTTAGCTATCGCTTATTGGAACGAAGACAACCAGCCTTGGATCTGGTTTCTCAAGTTTGACTTAGACGAGCGTGGCTTACTCAAGCAAGCCGATATTGGTAACTTCCTCAAATACGTCATTGAAGCCATGGGCACTAGGCTAAATAAAGAGATGAGTGAAGAGCAACAAGAAAAACTGTCTAACAACCCGTATACGTTTAAACCAAAAGACGACAAAATGGCGGTTTTTCACAGCCAAGTCCGTGCACAACTAGACTTGCCGACCAGCCAATATTACGAGCATGCGCAGCATTACTTCACTGGTGATCTAGGGTGGGATAACTGGCAAACCGTTGGCCTACAAGGAATTACTGACCTGTGTGCTCGATTAAGCATCGAGCAAAATGGTGTAAATGTACGTAAAGCGCTGAAACACCTTCCTAGTGAACCTCTTTACGCCCTGTTAGGTGCATTAGAACATACTGACTTACCAGCAAAACTTGCTGGCAGAATTGCCGAACTCGCCGAGTCACAGATTCAGTCTGACGAGCCAGATCTGTTCTTGTTATCCGCTTTAGCTCGAGCTCTAGCGGGTGCGGAAGACAAACTCTCGCTTCCACTGGTGCAGCAAATTCTTTCTAGCCCACGCTTGAGCCATCAAGAAGTATTGATCGGAATTGCAGGCCGAGCTTGGCACTTGCTAGCGCTTGAAAATACCGCAGAACAATTCTTGCTGCGTTTGGCTCAAACGGGCAATCAATCGCTTTTCAATCAGCTATTTGCGGATTTGGTTATGCTACCTGAGCTGCGCATGGTACTGCTACCACTGCTGCACTCAAATCCATCTCCAGAGCTGGCAAAAGCCTTGGTTAACCTTCAGCAAGCCGCTAAGGGCTAACAGGAGCACATATGTTTGGAGATCTTCTGGCGATACTGGGACTCAGCTTTGTCTGCTTTCTTTTCTGGCAACAACGCCGCCAATCGGAACTGGCTAAAGCCGCAATCAGCCGTAAATGCGATCAGCTTGATCTTCAACTTATCAGTGTGGCTTTCGGGCAGCATAAACTAAAAACGCCAGCAGGAAGCTGGCGTTGGCATACAACATATCAGTTTGAATTTTCCGCCTTAGGAGACGATTGCTACCAAGGTGAGTTGATCATGGTAGGCTTTAGGCCAATGAACTTTCATCTACCGCCACATCGGATGTAAATACAAATTCATAATAAGGCCCGTACAAATCTTTTTGCTGGCCTGAATGCTTAAATCCAAGTTTACTTAATAACTTAATCGAAGCTTCGTGATGAGTATTGGCAGTAGCTATCACCCTATTTAACTTTAATTCTCGGCACGCTTTCGGAAAGAATGCTTTCAGCGCTTCATAAGCAAACCCTTGCCCCCAATACGCCTTATCAAAGATAAAGCCTAATTCAGGCGCCGTGTCCAATTGGCAAACAAAAACATGCCCCATGTACTCTCGAGTATGGCTATCTAGCACAGCCATACTGTAGGTATTAGGGTCATTAAGGACTTTATCAAATAGTTGTTTGGCGGACGATACAGAGTGCGGACCATTCATTTCGGCCCTATTTTTGGCGCAGCAGTTCAACATCAGAAACTCTGACTGTAACGACTCATTGTATGGAAGAAGAAGCATTCTTCTTGTCACTATAGTCACACTCAATCCTTGATAGCAGCACATAGACATGCTTCTTCACGCGAAAATATCCGCGCAAAGAAACCGCATCACAGCCGTATCACCTACTGACGTTTCATATACGTTCTTTGATAGGCATAGGCTGATAATTGAAAGCCGAAAATTAAACTAACTCAACTGGTATGTAATTGATCTAGGATACTTTTTAGTCGTTGTAATTGATGTTTTTATAAAAAGTTAGAGAAGTGACTATGCACCAAAAAGAAAGCCCCGACACTTTCGTATCGGGGCTATAGTCTTACTCGCAGCAGTCCGGCTACTAATGTGTGCTCCATGCATCATCCATAATAGTGCTGAGTCCTTCAGCTTTATCCGTACGTCGCCGTCCTAGCGGTGTCCTATTCTTCCTAAAAGCTAACTATTCCCCGTTAGCGCGCATCACTTATCCTTAAGCGGTGTCCTTCCTCATCCTAGAGGTGTCCATTGTCATTCCTTTGCAGCTAACGTCCTGTTAACTGTTGCGTCCTTACAATGTCCCGGCATCCTTACTTGGCTATTTATCCTAAACAACCATATCTTCGTCCTGAAGATGACCAAATCCTTGGGCCTTTCCTGTTCCGTGTCAGTTCCTTCCGACAGGGTTTAATTTACGCCTTTTCAGAAATAGAACAATCCGGTGCTATCACATTTTTTCCCTTAACAATTCATAAACAACTCATCTAATGCTTATTTTTCATAAAGTTAGACAAACACCACACTAATCTCTTGCGCAAATTCTGCTTTTGTCGCACAACGGCTGTGCGAGATCTCTCACACCTATAAGGCACTTTTGATATTCGCTTAATTTGACCTTAACGCGTATTATCAGCGTTAAAGCAGATATAGGAGCTAAACATGCTGACTCAAGACGTAACAAAAGAGCTAGAAACCATCCTTGCAGGTTTAGCCGCACAAGGAAAAGAACCCACCGTCGCCTTAGTGAAATCTCGCTTAACGACCTCGGTACCTATGCCAGCACTGATCACTACCATCAAGAGCTGGAAAGCAGCAAACCGTGTACCTAAAGTCGAAGTCGCAGTGAAAACTGATGACGGCCAGGACAAAATAGCCGCTCTCGAGCAGCAAATTGCCGCCCTCACCCAGCGCGTTGCTGCGTTGGAAGCTCAACTAGAAGAGAAAAACGATTAATGAAAATATGGGTAGATGCCGACGCGTGTCCAAAAGTGATCCGCGAAACTATCGTCCGTGCAGCAGAACGTACCGGCGTACAATGTACCTTTGTTGCTAACCATGTAGTCCCAGTACCCAAACGTGACAATATCCATTCTCTGCAAGTTCCGAGCGGCTTTGATATTGCTGATAACGAGATCGTAAAACGCACCGAAGCAGGCGACCTAGTGATTACCTCTGACATCCCGCTCGCCGATGAAGTGATCACCAAAGGGGGCCAGGCATTAAGCTCTCGCGGAGAGCTTTATACGAAAGACACCATCAAAGCGCGACTTAATATCCGCGACTTTATGGATACAATGCGATCAAGTGGTATTCAAACTGGCGGTCCTAGCGCACTGTCTCAAACAGAGCGTAGAGAGTTTGCTAATCACCTAGATAAAATCCTCGCGAAAAGACCTAAATAACCCAATTATTACGACTCTCGCCATTTTGAACAATGTTCATAATGGCGATTAACCCTTTGTTAGATAAAGAATATACGCCTAACGCATACCAGATATAAAAACAGTTCATTACCTAGTCGTAGCTCAGATATAGATACTTCTCTCTTTTAGCGAACCTAAGAGTGCACCATGCTACGCAATACAACGACGATTTTTGGCTCGTTGCAATGGATATGCTCCCTGCTTTTCTGTTTTTCTACCGCCTCGCATGCTCAAGAAGATCCCGTTCTGGCAACCACACCGGCCGAAAAAGACAATGGTCTATTTTCCTTGCTGGGTGGTCCGGCTTACATGCCTGAAACTGGCTTTATGCTGGCCATTGGTGGGTTGTATTCCTTCAACGCTGCGCCAAAAGATCCAGATTCAACTCAACGTTCATCGGTTACATTGGTTGGGGTTGCCAACGAGATGGACAGTGGTGTTGGTTTCGGTATTCGCTCAAAACAAAAAATCTTTTCCAAGCAAAATCGTTTCCGCTACTTCGGCCAGCTATCGATGGGCAAACAGAGCCTGTATTACTTCGGCACAGGCTATGAATCGGGTAAAAACAACGGCAAAGATGACCAGAATCTCGTCGACTACGACTTCATTACCTATAACGCCGACCTTGGTGCTCACCTAGGCAACAATATCTACCTAGGTCCTATCTTGCGATTGCAGTACAAAAAAGCAATCGAGGAGTCGGTGTCTAGCACTGTCGCACAGGATGCTGATTTCATTTACGGCCAAGAGAACCCTTTTGCTCTCGGGCTTGGTATTGCGTTGCAGTGGGATACTCGCGATGTTGCTGTCAATGCTCGAAAGGGCCAGTTTTTTAGCCTTGAGTATGCCAATTATCAAGACAACATTGGCAGTGATTCCAATTTTGAAAAAATGGAAGCGGACTATCGCTTCTACTGGACACCGGTGAAAGGCTCCACCTTCGCTTTTCTCAACACAGCCAACTTCAGCTCCGGTGATGTTCCGTATTACGAGCTGCCCACATTTGGTGGTCAAGATTCGATGCGAGGGATCTACTATGGGCGATACCGCGACATGCACAGTGTTGAGCACACGATGGAGTACCGCCAATCTTTCTTAAGTGATGGTGATTACACCAAGCACGGCTTTACCTTATGGGCGGGAATTGCCAGTACAGCAGAGCACACCAGCGAGCTGTATCAAGAGCAAATCTACAGCTATGGTGTAGGTTACCGCTACGAACTCCAACCCCGCATGAATGTCCGCGTCGACCTTGGCTTTGGTTCCAATGATGCTCAAGGCTTGTACTTGTCGATCAACGAAGCATTCTAGGGGGTAACGATGACTAAACTCACTAAGCTTGCTGCATACGCAGCACTGGCTGCTAGCTCGACATTTGCATGGGGAGAAGAAGGTGCCCGCGTCGACTTCCCCGATGCCGAAACCCAAGAAAAGCTCAATAAGAAGTGGGAGCACGCACTGCCATTCCACGCCCAAGAAGCCATCGATTTAGGTTATTCACTCCCCTTACCGTTTTCGATCTCCCTGATTGGTAATTCCTCCAAGCAAGACATCAACATGTACGACCTTGGCGTCCAAGTTGGAGATGTAAACTTAGGCGACAGATTCGATCTTTCTCAAGTGTCGTTTGGTACTCCTGAGATTGAAAGTAAAAGTATGCAAATCCGCGCTGCAGCATGGGTGTTTCCATTTTTACAAATGGGTGTCCATGTAGGGCGATTTGATGGTGGCACTGCACTCACCGCCACCATCCCTACTTCTCTATTCGATATTTGTGAGAATAGGCCCAAGCTGTGCCAACAAGACTTTATCACCACACCAGAGTTTACCCCTGATGTAGAAGGTACGAACTGGGGCTTCTCGATGAACTTCGTTGGCCAACTGGGTGACTTCACATATGTGTTGCCCGCCAGCATGACTCAATCTCGCACCGACGATGAACGTACCAATACCAAAACCATTTTGTTTAGCCCGCGAGTGGGTAAGCTGATCCAAACTGAAAGTTGGGGCAACGTTTTCCCCTATATCGGTGGTGCGTACATGCACAGCGAAGGCTTAACTAAAGAAGATAATGCGCTAGGCGTTGAAGAACTTTCTTACCAATTGTCACAAGAAAGTGCAGAAGATTACTCAGCCTTAGTTGGTATGAACTGGAATATCACCAAAACATACGGGCTGAACTTGGAATACATGGGTGGCCCAGGCAGGCAGATTTTCAACATCATCATGACCTACTCCTATTAGTCCAGGAGAAGCAAGTAAGTAGATAAGAAATAAAAAAGCCTGCGCAATGCGCAGGCTTTTTAGATTCGAGTTCGAATCAATTAAGGCGTGTAGTACGTTGCCGCACCAGGGCCTACTGGTAGACCGAATACGAATACCCATAGGTAGAACAACAAGCTCCAGCCTACAATGAAGACGATTGAGTAAGGTAGCATGGTCGCAATCAGCGTACCGATACCTAGATTCTTCATGTAACGAGTCGCTACCGCAAGGATCAATCCGAAGTAACTCATCATTGGAGTGATGATGTTAGTGGTTGAATCACCGATACGGTATGCCGCTTGAATCGTTTCTGGTGCGTAACCAACAAGCATCAGCATTGGAACGAAGATTGGCGCTGTAACCGCCCACTGCGCTGAAGCAGAACCTATCATTAGGTTAATGAAGCCACACATTAGGATGAATGCGAAGAACAACATTGGGCCTGTTAGACCGATGTTTTGTAGGAAGTCTGCACCCGCAACTGCGAATACCTGACCAAAGTTAGTCCACTTGAAGAAAGCAACGAACTGAGCAGCAAAGAATACTAATACGATGTACATGCCCATTGAAGACATCGACTTCGACATTGCATCAATCACGTCGCGATCGTTTTTCATTGTGCCTACAACACGGCCGTATACGAAGCCTGGTACTGCGAAGAACACAAAGATAAACGCTACAATACTTTTCAGGAATGGAGAGCCTGCAACTGTACCTGCGTCTGAACGCAAGATGCCGTCTGCTGGAACAACCGTCCAAGCAAGAAGAGCTGAAACAACCAGTACCGCGATACCCGCTAATTTAAGGCCTTTCTTCTCTTGTACAGTTAGGCTGCCCATTTTGTCTTGAGATAGGTCTTCTGCTGCTTCTTCGTCATTGTATTTGCCCAGTTTAGGCTCAACGATTTTCTCGGTAACGAATGCACCAGTAATCGCAATGAAGAAGGTTGAAACAAACATGAAGTACCAGTTAACTTCTGGGCCAACAGTGTAGTTTGGATCAATCATCTGAGCTGCAGTTTCAGTAATACCTGAAAGCAGTGGGTCAACCGTACCAATTAGAAGGTTTGCAGAGTAACCACCAGATACACCCGCAAATGCCGCCGCTAGACCAGCAAGAGGGTGGCGACCTAAAGAGTGGAACAACATCGCAGCCAGTGGAATCAGTACCACATAGCCAAGCTCAGATGCTGTATTTGAAATGATACCCGCGAATACGACAGTCACTGTAACCATGCGCTGAGAAGCGCCCATGACTAGGCCACGCATTGCAGCAGAAAGTAGTCCAGAATGTTCTGCAATGGCAACACCAAGCATCGCAACCAATACGGTACCTAACGGTGCGAAGCCAACAAAGTTTGTCACTAGGTTAGTTACAATAAGCTCTAAACCATCGGCGTTGAGCAGGCTTACCACTTGAATCATACCGTCCGCAGCACGACCCGCCGCGCCTTCTGGACGTGGATCTGCAACCGCAACCTCAAAATAGCCAGCAACGCCAGACATTACGAGGATAGCAAGACAGAAAATGGCAAAAAGAGTGATTGGGTGAGGTAAAAGGTTCCCCAAATATTCAACTGTATCTAGAAAACGAGTAAATATCGGTTTCTTAGGTGAATTGTTTTTAATCGAAGCTGATGAACTCATCAGTTCCCTCCTTGTAGTTATTCCTATGCCGTCGCCATCTATAGCGAAGCGAGCGCAGGTTACTTGACTGAGAACATAAACAGAAGCCCAACATGTAACAAAAAATGTCATAAAACCTAATAATTAACCACCATTTAACAGCTTTAAAAGAACTAATAACTAAAAAAATACAATTTTTGCCATAAAAACCACCAAACATTCTCACCATGAATACTTTCAAGCGACTCACCTGTAACCATTTTTATTGATATAACGCTTATTTCTATAGAACCGGTTTTAATTCATAGATCTTAAGAATTTTTGACCTAGTCATTTTTAAAACTGTGATGTCACGCAATGGTCATAAACCCAAGTATTCTCTGGGTTGCGTATTAAAAAAGCCAAGTCGATAAACTTGGCTTTTATATTTCATAGATCTTTTATGTCGCGTATTACTTCTGAACGGCTTTGAACCTAGGGTTAGTTTTACAGATAACGTAGAGCCTTCCGCGGCGTTTGACGATTTGGCAATCCGGGTGACGACCCTTTGCACTACGCAGAGATTTAACGACTTTCATTATTTGCCTCCAGCTTCAAACTGACCAAATCGGCGATTGAAATTAGCAACTCGACCTTCTTTCTGAATCACACGTTGCTTACCGGTATAAAACGGATGTGATTGTGAGGATACTTCAACCGTAAAGTACGGGTAAGTTTTACCATCCTTCCATTCAATCGTGCGCTCAGTCTGTAGAGTTGATCCAATTAAGAAGTACTCATCAACGCTAGTATCGTGAAAAACCACGGTGCGGTATTCAGGATGAATTCCCTGTTTCATTCTTTCCTCTCAAATTAACTTGTTATGATATAACATTGCAATTAATAATCATTCTCAAAAAGAAACGCAAGCAGTTTTGTGATATTTTCTAGCTAATTTGAAATGTTGAGTCACTACCATGTATTCCATAGACCCTATTGGCTTTATTGAATCTCCTTATAAAGAGAAGTTTGCAGTCCCTAGACAACCAAGCTTAGTGCCGTCTGCCACCTCTCGAGTAAGATTGACAGGCACTGCCAACTGTATAGAGTCCGTTCGCGGTATTGAACAGTTCGACCACATATGGCTGCTCTTTTTATTCGACCAAAATTTGAATGCAGGATGGAAACCGACCGTCAGGCCACCAAGGCTTGGAGGAAATCAACGTATTGGTGTTTTTGCATCACGCGCTACTTTTCGCCCAAATGGGATTGGCATGTCAGCGGTTGAAGTAAAAGGTGTGACACAAAAAGGTGACCAGGTTTACCTTGACCTTGGTGGCGTGGATCTCGTCGATGGCACGCCTATTGTTGATATCAAACCTTATATCCCTTACACCGACTCACTCCCACACTCCAGTGGTGGGTACGCTGAAAGCCCGCCAGAAACGTTAGGTGTGACCTTTCACTGCGGTGCGAGAGAAATTCTCAATAGTCACCCAAACAGAACTCAAGTTTACAAAGTGATCACTGAAGTGTTGGCGCAAGATCCTAGGCCTGCTTACCGCAAAAATAGCCAAGACGACAAGCTCTATTCAGTTAGGCTGTTTGATCTAGACGTGAAATTTAAAGCCAATAACGCATTTGTTACCGTGGTTGATGTATGCAAATTAACCAACGATGAGTAAAAAGCGCACTCAACAATAGGTCTCAGCTTCACAATGCTTTTGACTTAGTAAAATGGCTGCTATTATATACGGCTAATAAAATTCCCTCGCGGGTCCTTTATACTCTGCCAAATCAAGGTTGAGTAACTAACTTTAATAAACGGATAAATTTAATGCGTACCAGTAATTATCTTCTTTCTACTCTGAAGGAGACTCCAAACGACGCAGAAGTAGTGAGCCACCAGCTCATGCTACGTGCAGGTATGATCCGTAAGCTGGCTTCAGGTCTATACACCTGGCTACCTACCGGTCTACGTGTACTGCGTAAAGTCGAAAACATCGTTCGTCAAGAAATCGACAATGCAGGTGCAGTCGAAACTTTGATGCCCGTTGTTCAGCCGTTTGAACTATGGGAAGAGACAGGTCGTAGCGAAAAAATGGGCCCTGAGCTACTTCGCTTTACTGATCGCCATACACGTCCGTTTGTACTTAGCCCAACAGCTGAAGAAGTGATCACTAGCCTTGTGCGTAACGAAGTGAACTCTTACAAACAGCTGCCGCTAAACCTGTACCAAATCCAAACTAAATTCCGTGATGAACGCCGCCCTCGCTTTGGTGTAATGCGCGCACGTGAATTCTCGATGATGGATGCTTACAGCTTTGACATCGATAAAGATGGTCTACAAAAGTCTTACGACGCAATGCACGACGCTTACTGTAAAGCGTTCGATCGCATGGGTCTTGAATACCGCCCTGTGCTGGCTGACTCTGGCGCTATCGGTGGTAGTGGTTCTCAAGAATTCCACGTGCTTGCTGAAAGCGGCGAAGACCTAATCGCATTCTCAACAGAATCAGATTACGCAGCAAACATCGAGAAAGCAGAAGCGCTAGCGCCTGCAAAAGAAGCGGCTGCACCAACTCAAGAGATGGAACTTGTTGATACACCAAACGCGAAAACCATCGCAGAGTTAGTCGAACAACACGGTCTACCAATTGAGAAAACCGTTAAGACTCTATTCGTTAAAGCGTCAGAAGAAATCGAAGCTGATATCGTCGCATTGATCATCCGTGGTGATCATGAGCTGAACGAAGTTAAAGCTGAAAACCTACCACAAGTGGCTTCTCCACTAGAGATGGCTAGCGAAGAAGAAATTCGCGCACTGATCGGCGCAGGTCCAGGTTCACTCGGCCCTGTAGGCCTAGAACTACCGTTCATCGTTGACCGCTCTGTTGCGGTAATGAGCGACTTCGGCGCGGGTGCAAACGTAGACGGTAAACACTACTTTGGTATCAACTGGGGCCGTGATGTCGAGCTTGCTCAAGTAGAAGACCTACGTAACGTAATCGAAGGCGACTTAAGCCCATGCGGTAAAGGTACCCTTCAGCTTAAACGTGGTATCGAAGTTGGTCACATCTTCCAGCTAGGTAAAGCTTACTCTGAAGCAATGAACTGTGGTGTGCTTGGGCCAGACGGTAAGAACGTTATTCTAGAGATGGGTTGTTACGGTATCGGTGTATCACGTGTGGTTGCTTCTGCAATCGAGCAGAACCACGACAAGTACGGCATCATCTGGCCAGACGCTCTAGCACCTTTCCAAGTGGCTATCGTTCCTATGAACATGCATAAGTCAGAAGAAGTAAAGGAGGCAGCTGAGAAGCTGTATGCTGAACTGACTGCAATGGGTATCGAAGTGCTATTCGACGACCGTAAAGAACGCCCAGGTGTTATGTTCTCAGACATGGAGCTTATCGGCGTTCCTCACACTATCGTGATTGGCGATCGTTCGATGAAAGAAGGCAACTTCGAGTACAAGAACCGCCGCAGCGGTGAGAAAACACCTGTAGCGATGGCTGAAATCGTTGAGCACATCCAGGCACAGCTAAGCTAATCACAGCGTTTAGCAGATGCAAAATAGATAAAGGGTTGGCGTTGCCAACCCTTTTTGTTTTCAGCCATTAATCTTGGGTTCATCTAACGTCTCCTACACTGAACTAAATTCATTGGAGGTATATATGAACTTAAGCAGTTTGCTCAACCAAGCACTTAAATCCGATATTCTAAAGTCTGACATTGTTAAACAAGGTTCTGAAAAGCTAAGTCAGCATGCTTCAGGCTTGCGCAGCGCCTCTAAAGACAACAAAGGCACCATAAAAACACTGGGAGCTGGCGTTGCAGCAGGCGGACTAATTGGCGTGCTGATGGGCTCTAAAAAGACCAAGAAGTACGCTAAGACGGCCGCAGGTGTTGGCGGTGCAGCGGCTCTAGGCGCGCTAGCCTATAAAGTTTATAACGATTGGCAAGCAAAGCAGCCCGGTACCCCACCCGCTTCTTCTGACGCCCAGTTTGATGAAAGTGATCATTACCACCAACAATTGATTCTAAAAGCTATGATTGCAGCGGCCAAAGCCGATGGACACGTCGATGAGCAAGAAATGGCGCGCATTGACCAAGCGGTTGCGGAAATGGGCGCGGACGATTCCGTGCAGGCGCTTATTCATCAAGAATTAAACAAGCCTCTCGACCCCGCTGATGTCGCTCGATTAGCGCGCACTCCACAGCAAGCAAGCGAAGTTTACCTCGCTTCACTGTTGGTCGCAGATGAACAAAACTTTATGGAAAAATCTTACTTACAGGAACTGAGTAAACAGCTCAACCTAAATCCAGAAGTCGTTCAGCAATTAGAAATACAGGTGCAAGGTTAGTTTCTCGCCAAACCTACCATGCTCTTGCGCTAGCACAAGGTTCTCACTTTGTTTTCTCTTGCTCAATGTGTATATTGAGATCAGTTATCATTTAGGGGAAATACCATGCAAGTATACGGCTGTTGTGAACTAGTCCGCGAACTGTACGCTCAAATCGGCAGTGGCGATCAAGCCTATGTACCACAGGCAATCAGTTGTGCAGTGAGAGCACTCAACGACATTGCGGCAGATGAGTCACTACCAAAAGAGGCCCGTGAAAAAGCGGCTTTCGCGGCAGCGAATCTGCTGATTTCAGACTTTGAGGATAAGTAATGAATTTGTCTAAATTTGAAAGCATGGATCCCGTGATGTTGATGAGCATCGTCAACATGAAATTGCGTGATGATTTCGCAGGGGATCTCGATAAGTTAGTTGCTTATTTCGATATCGATAAAACAGCGCTTGAAGCAAAACTGGCTTCCGCTGGTTTTGACTTCTTGGCCGAAGCGGGTCAGTTTCGCTAATCAGCAACGGAGTCTGATGGGCGAAGCCCATTCTGGTCGCTTAACTGATGTAAAAAACCGCCTTATTAGGCGGTTTTTTGTTTGGCATGAAGATGACACTCAATAGTGAGTTAGTCTTCGTCCGCGGAGTCTTCTTCTTCAGCGAATTCAGCCGCAGCGGCTAGCTTTGCTTCTTCAGCACGACGTGCTTTTTTCTCAGCAGCTTCTTGCGCCAAACGCTCTTCACGTTCAACGCGTACTTTACGAGCTTCGCCTTTACGTTCGTTGCGCGCAGCTTGGTTTTGAATGAAGCCAGCTAGTTCTTTCTCTGCCCACTCTTGAGCTTGAACTTCAGTTTCAAAGCCTGTTTCACGCTTCGATACTGATGTTTTACGCGAGGTTACTTGGCGAGTAATTTCTGCACACCAACCGTTACGTTTTTCAGTAACGCGAATAGCAAATTTTTTGTTGTTCGACATATTCATTTCCTAAGGGATTGTTGAGGGATTTAGCCATCCCTTGGCAAGCGCGGTATTAGAGCGTAAAAAAGAGCCGTTGGCTATAGATTTTTCAACAAATAAAAAGCGCAGACCTTGCGATCTGCGCTTTTATTATGCTGCTAAGCGAAAACTAAGGTCGTTAAATTAACCTACGTTCTTACGTGCATTTTGGAACATACGCATCCAAGCGCCGTTCTCACCCCAACCTTCTGGAGACCATGAGTTCGCGACTGTGCGGAATACACGCTCTGGGTGTGGCATCATGATAGTTACGCGGCCATCTTGAGTCGTAAGACCTGTGATTGCGTTTGGTGAACCGTTCGGGTTGTTCGGGTATTGCTGAGTCGCATTACCGTGGTTATCCACGTAACGAACGGCAACAGTACCTGATGCTTCAATCGCTGCTAGGTGGTCAGCATCACGTACTTCTACGCGGCCTTCACCGTGTGATACTGCGATTGGCATACGTGAACCTTCCATACCATCGAAGAATACAGAGTCAGACTTCTGCACTTCTACTAGGCTGAAGCGAGCTTCAAAACGCTCAGATTCGTTGCGAACGAAGCGTGGCCACAGGTCTGCACCTGGGATTAGCTCTTTCAGATTCGATAGCATCTGACAGCCGTTACATACACCTAGAGAGAACGTATCTTCACGCTGGAAGAAGCCTTCAAACTGGTTGCGAGCTTGCTCATTGAACAGGATAGATTTCGCCCAACCTTCACCAGCACCTAGAACGTCACCGTAAGAGAAGCCACCACAAGCCACTAGGCCGTTGTATTCCTCAAGAACTGCTTGACCCGTTAGGATGTCGCTCATGTGGATATCCGTTGCTTCAAAGCCTGCACGGTCGAACGCTGCTGCCATCTCAACGTGAGAGTTAACGCCCTGCTCACGTAGAATTGCCATCTTAGGCTTAACACCTTTCGCGATGTATGGCGCTGCGATGTCTTCGTTCACATCGAAGCTTAGCTTAACGTTCAGGCCTGGGTCTGAGTTGTCTTTCTTCGCTTCGTGCTCTTGGTCAGCACATGCTGGGTTATCACGTAGACCTTGCATCTTATGCGTTGTCTCAGCCCAGATAGTGCGTAATTCAGTACGGTTACGCTCAAGAACTGCTGTTTCACCAGAAGTAATCACTAGCTCATCAGACGCTTCAACAGAACCGATAACATGTGAACATGCTTCAAGGCCGTTTGCTGCTAGCGTTGAAAGTACAGAATCTAGATCATCGTTCTTAACCTGAAGTACTGCACCTAGCTCTTCGTTAAATAGTGCTGCTAGAGCGTCGTCACCTAGGTCAGCGATGTCCGCTTTAACACCACAGTGACCAGCAAATGCCATCTCAGCTAGAGTAACGAATAGACCGCCGTCACCCTTATCGTGGTAAGCCACTACTTGGTCGTTCGCAACAAGTGCTTGAACGCCTTCGTAGAAACCTTTTAGCTGCGCTGCGTTGTCTACGTCTGCTGGCTTATCACCAAGCTGCTTGTAAACCTGTGCTAGTGCTGTTGCACCTAGACGGTTCTGACCGTTACCTAGGTCGATAAGAACTAGTGACGTGTCACCCTTGTCGGTACGAAGCTGAGGTGTGATTGTCTTACGTACATCTTCAACACGAGCAAACGCAGTGATGATCAGAGATAGTGGCGAAGTAACTTCTTTCTGCTCACCGTTCTCTTCCCACTTGGTCTTCATCGACATTGAGTCTTTACCCACTGGGATAGTTAGGCCAAGTGCTGGACATAGCTCTTCACCTACCGCTTTCACCGCTTCGTAAAGACCTGCATCTTCACCTGGGTGACCGGCTGGAGACATCCAGTTTGCAGACAGTTTAATGTGTTTGATATCGCCGATGTTTGTCGCTGCGATGTTAGTGATTGCCTCACCCACCGCTAGACGAGCTGAAGCACCGAAGTCCAGTAGAGCAACTGGTGTGCGCTCACCCATCGACATTGCTTCACCGTGGTAAGTGTCGTAGCTTGCTGCGGTCACTGCGCAGTTTGCTACTGGAACCTGCCATGGGCCAACCATTTGGTCACGCGCAACAAGACCAGTCACCGTGCGGTCACCGATAGTGATAAGGAATGTTTTTTCTGCAACGGTTGGAAGACGTAGAACGCGGTCCGCCGCTTCATTTAGTTCAATACCATCACGGTTAACAGCTGGGTTGTCCGCTTTCAGTGTCTTCGCGTCACGGTGCATCTTAGGCGTCTTACCTAAAAGCACATCCATAGGCATGTCGATTGGTGTGTTGTCGAAGTGTGAATCTTCAAGTTTCAATTCACGCTCTTCTGTTGCAACACCTACTACTGCGTATGGTGCACGCTCACGCTTACAGATGGCGTCGAATACTTCCATGTTCTCTGGAGCAACTGCCATTACGTAACGCTCTTGAGATTCGTTACACCAGATCTCAAGTGGGCTCATGCCTGGTTCGTCGTTTGGTACGTCACGCAGTTGGAAAATACCGCCACGCTCGCCATCGTCTACAAGCTCAGGAAGTGCGTTAGAGATACCGCCCGCGCCCACATCGTGGATGAATGCGATTGGGTTCTCTTCGCCAAGCTGCCAACAACGGTCAATAACTTCCTGACAACGACGTTCCATCTCTGGGTTTTCACGCTGTACTGAAGCAAAATCTAGGTCTTCTGCTGATTGACCAGACGCCATTGAAGAAGCTGCACCGCCACCAAGACCGATGTTCATCGCAGGGCCACCCAGTACGATTAGGCTTGCACCTACTGGAATTTCTTTCTTCTGCACGTGCTCGTCACGGATATTACCCATACCACCAGCAATCATAATTGGTTTGTGGTAACCACGAATTTCTTCACCTGCGTGAGAGTTCACTTTTTCTTCGTAAGTACGGAAGTAACCAAGTAGGTTTGGACGACCAAATTCGTTGTTGAACGCCGCGCCACCTAGTGGACCTTCTAGCATGATGTCTAGGGCGTTAACGATACGACCCGGCTTACCGAAATCTGTTTCCCATGGCTGTTCAAAACCAGGAATACGTAGGTTAGAGGTTGTGAAACCAACAAGGCCTGCTTTTGGCTTACCACCGATACCAGTCGCGCCTTCATCACGGATTTCACCACCAGAACCAGTAGAAGCGCCCGGCCATGGAGAGATAGCTGTCGGGTGGTTGTGCGTTTCCACCTTCATTAGGATGTGCGCTTTCTCTTGGCTGTAACCGTACTGGCGAGTCTCTGGGTTCGGGAAGAAACGACCGACATCCGAACCCACCATTACTGCTGCGTTATCTTTGTATGCAGACAGGACGTTTTCTGGTGTGGTTTCGAATGTGTTCTTGATCATCTTGAACAGAGACTTCTCTTGCTTAACGCCGTCGATAGTCCAGTCTGCGTTGAAGATCTTGTGACGACAGTGCTCAGAGTTCGCCTGTGCAAACATCATTAGCTCGATGTCAGTTGGGTTGCGATCTAGCTTGTTTACGAACGCATCGTAAAGGTACTCAATTTCGTCATCGGCAAGCGCAAGGCCTAGGGTAACGTTTGCGTTTTCAAGCGCAGCACGACCGCCATTGAGTAGGTTAACGTCAGCGACTGGTGCTGGCTCTGCAACTTGGAAAAGTGCTGCTGCTGATTCGAAGTCAGTGAAAACCACTTCCATCATGCGATCGTGAAGGATCGCCTTTAACTCAACCAGTTGAAGCTCAGAAAGCTCTGCCGATGTTTCGATGTAGTATGCCGTGCCGCGTTCTAGACGAACTACTTTGCCTAAACCACAGTTATTAGCGATGTCGGTCGATTTCGAAGACCAAGGAGAAATGGTACCAGGGCGAGGAGTCGCAAGTAGAAGTAGACCTTCTGGCTTATGCTCTTCAATTGTTGGACCGTAAGTCAGTAGTTTTTCTAGTTTCTCAACTTCAGACGCATCAAGGTCTGCTGATAATTCAGCGAAGTGAGCAAACTCAGCGTAAATGCCAGTCACAGGCAGGCCAAGTTCACGACAAAGCTCTAGAAGCTTGTTAACACGAAATTCAGATAGAGCTGGGGAGCCACGAAAAATTCTCATGTGCTTAGGTCTCTTATGCAATTGGTTAAGGTCTCATGACCTGAGGTGATATTGGAATAAATTCAGTGGGTTAGACTGTTTTACTTCGAAGCTATTCCCTAAGATTTAAGAACCTATGCCGATTCCACCTCTCCTTTGCGAGCGCATTATATAGCAATTGTTTTTGTGATGTAACACCAAACGCAACCGTTTGCGTCATTTTTTTTGTCAATTTTGAAATACAGGCAAATTGATGAAATAGTACACAGTTCACTAATTCTTTCGTTTACTCACTTTGCCTGCTCGCCCCGCTTTGATATAAAAGCCTTACTGGATGTATGAGAAGAATTAAATGTTAATCAAATACCCGTTATCTTTTAAACGCTTAGCCACACTGTTTACAGCTCTGACTCTGCTAGCTGGCTGCCAAATTGAATCGCAGCCGAAAAGCGAACTAGACCAAATTCGTGAACGCGGTGTACTGCGCGTTGGTACGCTCAACAATCAGCTTTCTTACTACATCGGCCCAGATGGTCCTGCGGGATTAGACTACGAGCTCGCACGAGAGTTTGCCAATGAGCTCGGCGTGAAGTTAGAAATGAAGCCTGCTTATCGCATGTCTAGCCTTTACCCTGCGCTTAAAAATGGTGAGATTGATATTATCGCGGCGGGTTTAAGCCAATCAGAAGAGCGCTTAAAGAACTTCCGTGCGGGACCTGTCTATTACTATGTCAGCCAACAAGTGGTTTATAAGAAAGGTCAATGGCGACCTCGTAATCTAGAGCAACTACTAGAAAGGCAACCGTCACTGATTGAAGAATCCAGCCAAGAAAAAGTGCTCACTATCGTAGACGACTCACATTTCAAAAATAGCCTAAGTGAAGTCCAACAAAAGCACCCTGAATTCAAATACTCAGTTGATATCAATGCCGACGTTAACGAACTCTTAAAACAAGTCTCAAATGGCGATTTGCAATTTACCGTTGCCGACTCTGTCGAAATTTCACTTTCGCAGCGTATTTACCCAGACATCGCATTAGCATTCGAGCTAACAGAAGATCAGCCAATCTCTTGGTTCCTAAATCGTTCTGATGACGAGAGTTTATATGCGCTGTTGATTGAGTTCTTTGGTGGGCTACAACAGTCGAATCAACTTGCCGCGTTGGAAGAAAAGTACATCGGCCATGTAAACAGTTTTGATTATGTGGATACCCGAGCATTTATTCGCGCGCTAGATAGCAAGTTGCCGAAATGGGCGCCGCTGTTCCAAGAGTACTCAGACGAATTTGACTGGCGCTTAGTGGCAGCATTGGCTTATCAGGAGTCTCACTGGAATCCGAAAGCAAAATCGCCAACAGGTGTACGAGGCATGATGATGCTTACCCTACCTACAGCCAAGAGTGTAGGAGTCAGCGACCGTCTTGACCCTGAACAGTCTGTTTGGGGCGGAGTGGAATACCTGCGTCGTATGGTAGGTCGTGTCCCTGACAGCATTGCTGAACACGAGAAGATCTGGTTTGCGCTTGCTTCCTACAATGTCGGCTATGGCCATATGATGGATGCCAGACGACTGACCAAGTGGCAAGGTGGTAATCCGGATGCGTGGGCAGATGTAAAAGATCGTCTGCCACTACTACGCCAGAAAAAATACTACAGCCAAACTCGTTACGGATTTGCTCGTGGTGATGAAGCCCGAAACTATGTAGAGAACATCAGACGCTATTACCAAAGCATTATCGGTCACGTAGAGCAGCAAAATCGCGATAATGAAGTGGGTGGTATTGATGATTTAACCGTGATTCAAGTACCTGAAAATGACCTATATAGCACCGATGATACCGTTTCTGGTGCAGAGGCCACAGAGCAAACTGAAGAAGAAAAACAATAGCTTCGTTAAAGAGTTAACCTACAAGCCGCACGACTTTGTGCGGCTTTTTTGTCTGTCATCGCGCAGCCATAACGTCATAAATTGGTAATAATTGCGTTCTATAAAGAGGGCTGAATAGAGGTTTGCAAACACAAACACTCGCTGTCACTTTCATTGAGGGCATCAAGCCATGCTAAAACGTAACCGACAACCGAAACGAATTAATCAAACCGTATCAGCTAATCGCCGCAAGCGAATGTTGGCGAATAACAAAAAGAAAGTCATATGGCGTAACCGAGCTTTTATGCAGCAACTGGTTTAGCCACCTTTCTTACTCGACTTCCCTTTATCTTCAGACGTTGCTTGTAAACTCATACGACGTTCTTGTTTCTGAGCCTTGATCTCTTTTCTGCGGCGCTTGAAGAAAGCCTGAAGCTGAGTGCGGCACTCTTCTTCTAGTAGCCCACTTTCCACATCAGCATAGTGATAAGCGGCTTGATGTTCGAACAGATTAAGAACGGTTCCCGCCGCTCCCGCTTTAAGATCTGGGGCTCCGAATACCACACGCTTAACCCGGCTATGTAAAAGCGCTCCGGCGCACATAGGACACGGTTCTAATGTCACGTACAGCGTGGTATCCAAAAGACGGTAATTCTCTAGAGATTGCCCTGCACGGCGTAACACCTGCATTTCTGCATGTGCCGTCGCATCATGATGACCAATAGACTGGTTCCAGCCTTCTGCTATCACTTCTCCATCTTTAACCAATACAGCGCCTACTGGCACTTCCCCTTCAGCTTCTGCACGTTCGGCTAGTGATATCGCCATTCGCATAAAGTGGTAATCTTGATCGGTAAACTGAGTGGAAGACTCGGTAGATTCAGTAGACACAGGAAAGCTCGCAGAAGAAGTAAAAGAGACAGAATTATAGCGTTTCAAGCCGAGATAACAAAACGCCCAGCATAAGCTGGGCGTTATTAGTACATAGCAGTCTCTAGTTAGAAACCTAGCGGTAAGCCAAAGGCGAAGAAACCAATCAACACTGCCGACCATAAGGTCAAGAATGCCGCTGAGTAAGGCACCATAATCGCAATCACATCGCCGAAAGTCAGCTCTGGTTTGTACTTACGCATGAATGCCAGTACTACACCCGCATAGCTCATCATTGGAGTAATGATATTGGTCGATGAGTCAGCAACACGATAAGCCGCAGTAACAAGATCCGGCGTCATGTTCGGGTTTACTTGATATAACATAGGAACGAAGATTGGACCCAGTAGCATCCACTTCGAAGTCAAACCACCGACAAACAAGTTAATCACTGCTGTAGTCAAAATGAAACCGAGCAACATCAGTGCAGGGAACTGCTGCAAACCTAAAGATTGTAGGAATGTCGCACCAAGGTAAGTTACGTATGTGCCTAACCCCGAGTAACTCAGAAGCGCAAGGAAGTTGTAACAGAAGAAAGTCAGCACTAACACGTAACCCATCGTGTTCATCTGCTTAACCATGGCTGTCACTACATCTTGAAGCTTTTTGAACTTACCCGTAGCCACACCAAAGCATAAACCGACAACCGCAAAGATAAGTGAAATCAGCAGAATAATATTATCCAGATACGGTGTGACCTCTTTACCTGCATCATTTGTATAGGTTGCTAGTGGACCAACTGCCAATCCGTAAATGGCAGCTAGTGATGCCAACAGGCCAACACCAGCCCAGCGCAGGCCTTTCTGCTCCTCTTTGCTCAGTTCAAACTCATCAAAGTTTACTTCTTCTGGAAGCTGGTAAGACATTTTTTCTAAGCGAGGAGTAATGAAGCGGGTTGTCACCCAAGCACCAACGATAGCAAGTAGGAAAGTAGAAACCAGTACAAAAAAGTAATGCATCGTCGCTGGGTTTAGCGCTTCGCCATCTCGGCCAACAAAAGGAACATTCTGCGATTCAGCAAAGATCTTTGCATTTACACCCAGTACCACATCGACAGGTGTCGCAGGCAGTAAGTTGGCGCTAAAGCCTGCTGATACGCCCGCAAAAGCAGCAGCCATACCAATAAGTGGATTCTTGCCTAAACCAGCATATAAAAGACCCGCTAACGGGATGAGTACAAGGTAACCAGCATCTGCCGCAATTGAGCTCATAATACCTAGGAACACCACCAGAAGAGGAAGCAAGCGGTCACTGATTTTAAGGCCGACTTTCTTGATCACCGCGGTCAATAAACCAGAATTTTCAGCAATGCCAACCCCGAGCATCACAATCAGAATGACACCAAGTACGCCGTGGCCAAAGGCTAGCCAGTTCTGCAGCAATGCATTTTCAAACATCCAGCGGAAGTTTTCTGTTGCAAGCATGTTCTTTACGGAGAACTCAACTGCCTCTCCACCTTTTCCAATGGTCTCGAAACTCACGCCATCCATCAGGCTGGTTAGCACTAATGAAAAAGCAAACAAGAACATGAAAATAATCACCGGATCCGGGATCTTTTTACCCGCTCGTTCGATAAACCCGATTACACCTGATGCTTTTGGCTCTGGCGCTGCAATGTCACTCATAAATTACATCCTAAACTTTAACTAAGTCACACTTATTGAATGGGCGGGCACATTAGCAAACAGAATATATGGTGTAAAACCCAGAACGACGTACCAAATAAACATTAAACACTAGTAGAGAAAGGCTCAGCGATAGATAGTTCCAATACTCACCCTGACGAATCATGGGTAATGTTATATATAAAACAATTAATAGAATTTAAAACCATTGATACTTATTTTTTATAATTATTTAATCCACCATAAACACATTAAGCAGATTTATATTCCACAACCAATAAAAAAGCCTCGCTAATAAGCGAGGCTTTTTAATCAATGATACGTTACGACAAATTACATTGTGTAAGTGTACGGAGCTTGGATACCTAGTGGGATACCTAGCGCCCAGTAAGCGAGTAGGAACGCAGTCCAACCGATCAACATTGCGATCGAGAATGGCATCATCAATGACGCTAGCGTACCGATACCTGTCGACTTAACGTAGCGCTGACAGTAAACAACCACAAGTGGGAAGAATACCATTAGTGGTGAGATGATGTTCGATACAGAGTCACCTACACGGTATGCAGCTTGCGAAAGCTCTGGAGAAATACCTACCGCCATTAGCATAGGTACTAGGATAGGGCCAATTAGAGCCCACTTAGCTGATGCTGAGCCTACCAGTAAGTTAACGCTAGCAGTAAGTAAAATCATACCCACAATGGTTGCTTGACCAGGCAGGTTCATCGCTTTCAGGCCTTCTGCACCGTAAAGCGCCAGCATAGTACCGATATTTGACTGACCAAATGCCGCTAGGAACTGAGCACAGAAGAACGACATTACAATGTACGCGCCCATTGTCGACATCGTCTCAGACATCGATTTAATCACGTCGTTGCTGTTCTGGAACTTGCCAGAAACACGGCCGTAAACGATACCAGGGATGATAAACAGTACAAAGATCAACGGTACGATTGACTGCATTAGTGGTGCAGAGAATGCCGTGATTTCACCTTCAGGTGAACGAAGCGCCGAATCTTCAGGCATTACCGCAAATACTAGAGCCGCAATACCCACTACCATTGCCCAACCCGCGTAACGGAAAGCTTTAGATTCGATTTCAGTGAACGTACCTAGGTCTGGTGCTTCTTCTGCATCGTCATCAATTGGAGTGTTCGCTAGGCGAGGCTCGATGATTTTCTCTGTCACATACCAACCAATAGCAATAACCACTACTGAAGAAAGGCCGGTAAACATGATGTTTGCTAATGGGTTAATGATGTACTCAGGATCAAGAACTTGCGCCGCTGTTTGCGTGAAGCCAGCGAGTAGAGGGTCGATACCTGAAGGGATGAAGTTTGCAGAGAAACCACCAGATACACCAGCAAATGCCGCTGCGATACCAGCTAGAGGGTGACGACCCGCCGCGTGGAAAATGATACCACCTAGTGGAATAACCAATACGTAGCCCGCGTCCGCTGCAGTGTGCGATACGATTGCCACTAGGATTAGCATAGGCGTTAGAAGCTTAGCTGGTGTGAAGTTCAGCATCTTCTTAAGGCCTGTAGTGATGAAGCCAGACGAGTCCGCAACACCAACACCTAACATCGCAACCAATACGATACCTAATGGAGCAAAGCCAGTGAACGTTGTCACCATGTTTGCAAGGAAACTAGCAAGTGCTTCGCCAGTTAAAAGGTTGTTTACTTCTAGAGCATCACCTGTGCGAGGATTGATTAGATCGAACGTCACGTTCGACAAAAGTGCAGATGATACCCAAACAATGACAAGTGCCCAGAAAAATAGAATGGCAGGATCTGGAATTTTGTTACCTGCACGTTCAATAAAGTTTAGAAAGCGATCCATACCGCTCGGCTTCGGCGATGGTGCTTGTTTTGCAGCTTGGTTACTCATGGTAACTCCATAATTGATGTTGGTGCCCAAGACCTTTTTGAATAATTATGCTGGTCTATATTTCGACCTTTATTCTATTAAAAGACACAAATAAAAGCACAAGGTTCTAAGGGAGAATTCAAAAATGGAGACATATTTTGCAAAAACGCAATCTACGTGCAACACAAAAAAGACATGATGATATACGTTTTTTCAACAATAAATACACCACTCTGTAAAACATACAGCGCCACTCACTTCTCACCCATTACATAATCAAAAATAAGCAACTATAAGCCTATCTAGTCGCTAAATTCGCTATAAAGAGAGATCATAGAGTCTAAATGGATGTTTTGCGTAGTCCCTTTTCTATCGGACCAACTGACTTCCACGCTGACCGTTTTCAACGCCCCCGACAAACTTTCCTCTTCAAGTGTCCATGACACTGAGTAGATAGGATCTAAATTATCACTGCCGGTTATAATGTCAGTTGTATAGTCCGCCACACCGATTGAAGAAAGTGCTGATGAAGCACCTCGAGTACGAAACCACTCCAACTTTTGCTCAGCCATATTCAGAGCATCTATACTGCGGGTTGCAAAATCCGATTTTTGTTCGACATACGCTTGCAGCTTTAATAAAGCCAGTGATGCCACACCGATTAAGATAAATGCAATCATCACTTCGACCAAGCTATAGCCACATTGTTTAACACTTGGTGATGCTTTATTGAACATACCAACCTCCCGACTTCCATTCGAGCTTTTTCAGTTTAGAGAGAGGGACATTAATAACATCTTGGTCGTAACTAAAGCTCACTGAAGAGTTGTAAACCGCATACGTCCCCGGAGCATCCATCACATATCCACCAATGGGATAAAAAGAGCCACTCTGAAAATACGCAGTATTGCTGGCTGATACACCCGATACCGGTCCTACAGCTCCATCAAGGACAAGCTTTTGAGGGGCATCCAAAGACTCCCAAAGAGATGCGGTAGGCTCAAACTCTGGTTCACCATCGGAATCCTCTGACACAAAGTGATACAGCATACCTTTAAAATCGAGCGCTCCAGACGTAGACAGCAGCCCATTGTGGATGACCAGTATCACTCCGCCAGCGATGGGGGAAATACCTGTCGCAGGGTCAATAGCCTCACCGATATTAGCAAGATCATCACTATCAAGGTGACAGCTGCCATATACCCAAATCAGATCCTCTCCAGATTCAATCGCAGTCGCGATTTCATCCCCACAGTGAGTAACAATTTGTGGCGCAGGCAATGTGGACTGCTCATACAGCAACTCACCGCTCCCATTAACTAGGATACTGTCAGATATCTTGATGAACTCTTTTGACGACATCACCTCAAACCATTGCTCACGAGGGGTGGCAAACAGATCTTCAAACGGTTTTTGACTCGTATCATTGACGAAATCTTGCTGCAGATTGGCTGGCGTATTGTAGTTTCCTATTGCCGTAGTGATGTAGCTATCACCGCTACTATTACGACAACTTTGTCCCGATGGAAAGCCTGCATAGGGTGGATGTGCGTCATTGAGGTTTTGATTTGATATCGTGCCAAACACTTTAAAGTCGCTGCTATAACGTAACATCGTACATCCCCACTCATCGTCGCCTAAGCTCGTGCCCGGATCGGGCCGCATTGCCATCCCTCCTGCGAAATAGAGATTTGAGGTTGCTTTCATAACACCGGACGCGCCCTTACCCGGGTAAGTTAGGATCTTCTGAATCTGGGTAAAGCCATAAGAAGCGGTGACCAATGTTTGATTTGCCGTTAACGTTTGAAAACCAAACGTTACTGTTCCATTGGTATTGCACTCAAAGAAGTTCGAAGACTGTGGAATGGTTTGAGTTTGAATTGCTTTGGTATAGAAGCACTCTAAGGCACCTTCCGCTACCCAATGTTGTTGACGAGCTTTGACTTCGTTTTGTGCTCTCTTGATCTGATAAAAAAGTGACTTATAGCTACCCAACGTAATCAGCAATGCCGCTGTGAGTAACACACTGGTCACCAATAGAGTGGCGATACCGGTTTGGGCTCTCATTGCCAATTCCTCTGCTGTACGTTCAGCACCATTGAGTGAGAAACAGAAGAATCGCCAATAAGGGACGCGCTCATTGAAATTGTCGTAAATGCACTACTGGCAGAATCACTGGCAACCAACGAATTCTCGACAGAGAAACCATCGACGTTGATTTGGTTAGGATCAAAAATAGAAAAACAGACACCCGCATAACCCGAGTCCGCAGCAGAAGCGGGAGTCAGTACGTCAGACTGATGTTTTTCACATAACCTAAGTAGATCTGCCCCTGATGACTCAGGTTGGTGACGGTAGACAACATGTCTGAGGTCCTCCGCTCCAGACGTTATCACCCGATATACATACCCCACCATTCCAGGGGAAGATTGGGTATGAACCACTTGCGAAGCCCCAGATAACATTGCGACGCCACTTTCACTGCCATTGTAGCCAGCCCTTTGCACGTCTTCTTTCAATTGCTGCATAGCCGCGTTCATATTCTGCAGTAACAAAATATGCTTACTCCGCTCCAGTGCAGCTTTTTGGCCGGAAATAAATACTGAGCCAACTAAGCCAATTGCAATCACACCCACCAATGAAGCCACCATGAACTCAATGAGCGATGCTCCTGAAGAGCGACTAATCGCATTCTGGATAGCCATAGACATCTCCTCCAACACCGCATACTAGAATTCGAGATGCACCATAAGAAGTGCTCAGCTTAAGCTTTTTACTTGTTTGCTCGGTGGGATAAAAGTACATGCTTCCCGCTTTTACTTTGCCTCTCACCCCACCAAACTTCACTTGCTCTGAACTATAAACCGGCTCCAGAGCGATGTTGGTAAAGGGCTTTCCCGACATAGTCAGTAATGCCGTTCCCGATCCGGGTGCATCGGAGTCAGTTAAAGTTATCGACCATGTCCCTGAATCATCCGGAATGGTTGCAACATTGATATGAGCCCATAGGTCTTGATTGCGGAAAACCGCTTCGGATTTTGCCTGATTCATAAAACCGAGTAGCTCGTCGGCTAGCCGGGTCATTTGGCTCGCTGTTGTAAGGCTAGAAAAGCTAGGAGCAGCCGCCAATAAAATAGCCGCCATGACAGCAATGGTGATCAAAAGCTCTAAGAGCGTAAACCCGAGAGACGTTTCCCAATTTCTTCTGTAAATCATGATGTCGACCAATATGAACTTGCACGAATGCTAACAGCTACTAAAAATAGCGGAGGTGAATTCACAGAAGTAATGGAAATGATTCGAAAAGATCTTTGCAAAACAGCGAGATGTAATACGAAAGGTATGACCCTGATCGAAGTAATGCTGGCAGTGGTCATTATAGGTATCTTAGCCAGTATTGCTTACCCGGCTTACCAAAATCACAGCTTGCAAGCTCATCGCAACCTTGCCAAGGCTGACATGGTGAAACTACAGCTCCTGCTCGAGCAGAACTATGGCACTGGTTACAGTTGGGGGAGTCTGTTAAGTGGTGGTAGCTGCACCGTCTGTGAAAGTTCGAATGAGCGATACCTCTTTTCAATAACAAGCTCAGCCACCGCCGCCTACACCATAGTGGCGACTGCACAGAACACTAAAGGCCAAACCAACGACAGCTGCCTACCGAGCAACCATCAAATGTCTTTATCATCAGACGGTGAGGCGCTCCCCTCTGAATGTTGGTGACGCCAACAACTCAAAAGTAGACTCGTAATCCTGCTCTAGCCTCCAGTTCAACTTCAAGTTCATCGAGATACACGCTAGGCGCTAGATCCAGATAGAACCCCATTGGCTTTACCCGAAATTCCGCGCCGATACCCGGAGTTACCGCGATATAGTGGCGCTCTCGATCAACATATTGACCGCCTATGAATAGATACAATGGTGTGTTGTTTACCGCGAATGTTTTGTTCATTGCCAAACCAAATTGCTCATCCAAACTGACGTTCATCCGCAATCCATTGTGCTTAAGCTCTGCTCCCCAATATGGATTCCCTACAAAAGCACCTACACCGGTTTCCGCTTTAATTGACTCAGCCCAAAGGCCACTGGTGATAATTGCTGCCACTGCTAATTTCTTCATCTTGTTCCCTCATTATTTATTGAAAGACAAGCAAGCTAAATCAATTGTTTAAGGGGACTGTTAGCATGCAGATGATTTGGCATAACTCTTACGCTTAAGAGTAAAGCGTAGACAGGCTTAACGTATCTCTTACTTACAGTAACGAAATGTAAAAAAGCCTGCGGCTGCAGGCTTTTTTTAATTCATTTCTTCGTGACTAAATACTAGCTAGTTAAATCATCAAAGAATTTCTTCACACCATTGAAGAAACCTTCTGATTTAGGCTTATGCTTAGTTGCCGCTTCGCCACCGCAAGACTCTTCAAATTCTTTCAGAAGTTCTTTCTGACGCGAACTTAAGTTAACTGGCGTTTCTACAACAAGTTTAACGATCAAATCACCAACACCACCGCCACGAACGCCCTTCACACCTTTGCCGCGCATACGGAACATGCGGCCGGTTTGGGTTTCAGTTGGAACTTTAAGGCTAACACGACCATCTAGGGTCGGTACTTCAACCTCGCCACCAAGCGCAGCCATCGCGAAACTTACTGGAACTTCACAGTATAAGTTGTTGCCATCACGTTCAAAGATGTGGTGCTCTTTCACATGAACTTGTACGTATAGGTCGCCCGCTGGTGCGCCCATTTCTCCCGCTTCACCTTCGCCAGATAGACGAATACGATCACCAGTATCCACACCAGCAGGGATCTTAACGTTAAGTGTCTTGGTTTTCTGCTTACGACCTTGACCATGACAAGAGTTACACGGGTCTTTAATGATCTTGCCTTTACCGTGACAGGTAGGACAGGTTTGCTGTACAGCAAAGAAGCCTTGGCGCATTTGCACTTGGCCGTGGCCATGACAAGTACCACAGGTTTCAGGAGAAGAGCCTTTCTTAGCTCCGCTACCGTCACACACGTCACAGTTAACTAACGTAGGAACTTCAATTTCTTTTGATACTCCACGAACCGCTTCTTCTAGAGACAGTTCCATGTTGTAACGTAAATCGGCACCGCGTTGTGCACGCGCCTGACCGCCACCACGGCGACCACCACCAAAGATATCACCGAAAACATCACCGAAGATATCACCAAAGTCGCCTTGACCGCCGCCGAAGCCACCGCCGCCCATGCCACCTTGTTCAAAAGCAGCATGACCATATTGGTCGTAAGCCGCTTTCTTTTGAGGATCCAGTAAAATTTCGTACGCTTCTTTTACTTCTTTAAACTTTTCCGCTGCAGACTCATCACCCTGATTACGATCTGGGTGAAACTTCATCGCTAAGCGTTTGTACGCTTTCTTAATATCGCGCTCAGATGCATCACGGCTAACGCCTAATACTTCGTAAAAATCACGTTTTGACATTGTTTTCGTCACCAATTTCTTACTGCAAACGACCGAATGTCGCTTGGTGTTTATATCGATCTAACTAATGGCTCTGGATTATAGGGCGTGTTGATCTTTCGTGGTTAAATTTTGTTCGAGATAAAATCATTTTAGGCGTGGCGAAGATTGTGTAGCCTAGTCATTCTAAGCAAATAGTCTTCAACAAAGCATAAAACGATTTTAGCCGAACCCTTCGGGCAGCCTTTGTGGTTCATTTCTACTGCGTTATCGGCTTCTCATGTAAACTAGCTACACATCAAAGCCTCTGCCTTGTATAAATTTCCCACAAAGTGCTGCAAAAATCAGCTCGAAAGTTCAACACGCCCTAATGACTTCTCGCCAAAAAGACACTTTTAGTTAGATAGACATTGTTTACAAACATGCGGGCGTAAGAGTCACCTCAAACGCCCGCACTATAACTTGCAAAAGATTTCTAAGCGGATAGCGAGACTTCTGATAATGGAGCCTAGCTATCCTGAAACGAAATTACTTCTTCTCGTCTTCTTTTACTTCTTCAAACTCAGCGTCTACAACATCGTCTTCTGGCGCTTGCTGTTGACCCGCTTCAGCACCTTGCTGAGCTTGAGCTTGTTGTTGAGCGATTTCCATCAGCTTTTGAGCTGCAGCCATTAAAGCTTGAACTTTCGCGTCGATAGCTTCTTTGTCGTCGCCTTTCTTCGCTTCGTCTAGTTCTTTGATTGCTGCTTCGATCTTCTCTTTCTCTTCCGCTGGAAGTGCGTCACCCGCTTCTTCGATTTGCTTCTGAGTACCGTGGATCATTTGGTCTGCTTGGTTACGTGCAGTAGCTAGCTCTTCGAACTTCTTGTCCGCTTCTTTGTTAGCTTCTGCTTCTTGTACCATTTTCTCGATTTCATCGTCGCTTAGACCGCCTGAAGCTTGGATAGTGATCTTCTGCTCTTTACCTGTCTGCTTGTCTTTAGCAGATACGTGCAGGATACCATCCGCATCAAGGTCGAAAGTTACTTCGATTTGAGGCATACCACGTGGTGCAGGCTGAATACCTTCTAGGTTGAACTGACCAAGAGACTTGTTGTAAGTCGCTTGCTTACGCTCACCTTGAAGAACGTGGATTGTTACCGCGTTTTGGTTGTCTTCAGCTGTAGAGAATACTTGGTTCGCTTTCGTTGGGATAGTTGTGTTCTTCTCAACTAGCTTAGTCATTACGCCGCCCATAGTCTCGATACCTAGAGACAGAGGAGTAACGTCTAGTAGAAGTACGTCTTTCACATCACCAGCAAGTACACCACCTTGAACTGCAGCACCCATTGCTACTGCTTCGTCAGGGTTTACGTCTTTACGAGCGTCTTTACCAAAGAACTCAGCAACTTTCGCTTGAACCATTGGCATACGAGTCTGACCACCAACTAGGATAACGTCGTTGATGTCGCTTACAGATAGGTCAGCATCAGCTAGAGCAACTTTTAGTGGCTCTAGAGAACGTTGAACTAGGTCTTCAACTAGAGATTCTAGCTTCGCACGAGTTACTTTAACGTTCATGTGCTTAGGACCAGTTGCGTCAGCCGTTACGTAAGGTAGGTTTACGTCAGTTTGCTGTGCAGAAGACAGTTCAATCTTCGCTTTTTCAGCCGCTTCTTTAACACGCTGCATCGCTAGTGGATCAGATTTAAGATCGATGCCTTGCTCTTTCTTAAACTCTTCTACTAAGTAGTTGATTAGGCGGTTATCAAAGTCTTCACCACCAAGGTGAGTGTCACCGTTAGTTGCTAGAACTTCAAACGTCTTCTCACCTTCAACTTCATCGATTTCGATAATAGAGATATCGAATGTACCACCACCAAGGTCGTATACCGCGATAGTGCGATCGCCGCCTTGCTTGTCTAGACCGTAAGCTAGAGCAGCCGCTGTTGGTTCGTTGATGATACGCTTAACTTCTAGACCTGCGATACGGCCAGCATCTTTAGTTGCTTGACGCTGAGCATCGTTAAAGTAAGCAGGAACAGTGATAACTGCGCCAGTTACTTCCTCACCAAGGAAGTCTTCTGCAGTTTTCTTCATTTTCTTAAGTACTTCAGCAGAAACCTGAGGAGCCGCCATTTTTTGGCCTTGTGCTTCAACCCAAGCATCACCGTTATCAGCTTTCACGATGTTGAAAGGCATGATTTCGATGTCACGTTGTACTTCTTCGTCTTCGAAACGACGACCGATAAGACGCTTAATAGCAAATAGCGTGTTAGTTGGGTTTGTAACTGCTTGACGTTTTGCTGGTTGACCAACTAGCGTCTCACCATCTGTGTATGCAATTACCGATGCTGTTGTACGCTCACCTTCCGCGTTTTCGATTACGCGTGGTTTGTCGCCATCTAGAACAGCAACACAAGAGTTAGTAGTACCTAAGTCAATACCAATGATTTTACCCATCAGGCTATCTCCGAATAAATTCTATTTTCGTTTTGTATATCCCCTATGTGGGGGACGAATAGTGGGCTTTCAACCCTTTCACACAAACAAAAATAATTATGTTTGCTTCTTGTATGCACCATAGATAGGGGCGGCAAACAGCTTTTCAAGGGAGAAAACTAAAAAAATGGAAAAATATTGCGACTAGAAATAAAAAAGCGAGGCACTTGGCCTCGCTTTTATACGATAAGTTGACAATTAAGCGTTCGATTGCGCTGGTTGAGCGTCCACTTCTTGCTCTTTGTTCACTTCGCCTTCTGACTTCGCAACGATAGTGTTTACAGCGGTATCGCCCACTACGTTAGAAGAAGTACAGAACATATCGTTGATACGGTCTACTGCTGCGATGATTGCAAGACCTTCTGGTGGAAGACCTAGTTGGTGCAATAGAACACCAACCATTACCACGCCACCACCTGGAACACCACCAGCACCGATAGACAGTAGAAGAATAGTTAAACCAAGCGTGAATACGTCAGCCGTGTTGATTGGTTGACCAAATGCGTTTGCTACGAAAATAGTTGCCAATGCAATGTAGATAGACACACCAGACATGTTCATGGTTGCACCTAGTGGTACACCAAAACCTGCTACTGACTTAGAAACTTTAAGCTTCTCAGTTAGAGTGCGCATTGTTACTGGAATTGTTGCATTGGAGCTTGCTGTTGATAGCGAGAAAAGGATTTGCTCACGAGTCGCACGCAGGAACGTTTTTGGAGAAATACCTGTCGTTAGACCAACCATCATTGGGTAGAAGAAGAAAATCCAGAATACCAGCATTGCAACAACGAGTGCTACATAGCCCGCAACCGACATTAGCGTGTTCGCGTCTAGTGTTGCACCTAGTTGAATCATCAGAGCAAATACACCGTATGGCGCAAGGCTCATTACTAGGCCAACAAGCTTCATCATAATCTCGTTTGCCATTTTGAACGTGCGGATTGCCGGACCACCACGTGAATCCAAAGCTTGAATCGCAAGACCAGTCAGGATCGCCATGAAGATAATTTGTAGCATGTCACCGTTTGCAAACGCCTGAACAGGGTTGCTAGGTACAATGTTCACAACAAGAGAGAAAATATCTGGTGTTTCTGTAGTGGTTAATTGAACCGCTTCAGAAATAGTGCCAGCTAGGTTTGCATCTGCACCTGGCTGGAAGATAAGGCCAACAGTCAATGCCGCAGTGATCGCAATGATGGTGTTAATAATGTATAGAGCAAAAGTTTTACCACCTAAACGACCAAAAGCAGTGATGTCTTTTAGATCGACGATGCCACATACGATAGATACGTAAACAAGTGGCACAACAAGAAGTTTAATCAATGAAACAAACATACCACCAGCGCCTTCAGCTGCACCTAGCAAGTACGTATCAAAGATAGCTACCCCATTAAACAAGTACTGAATCGCAGTACCGATAAGCAGACCAGCAAATAAGCCTACAAAAATTTTACTTGAGAGCGATTTATCCATCGTTCGTCTCCAGTTTGTTGTGTTGAATATTTGTAATAATTAAGCTATTTATTTGTTTTAAACAGCTAACAACCGCGCATAATACACACAAAAGTTACAAATAAAAGTCTTTATTTACAAAAATGTCACACCAAACAAGTTAGAACAATTTCTAGCCAATCATATATCTAACGATATAAAACACCATTTACCAATCACAACAATTACTTAGTTGCTCTCCCCCTCTCCTACCTTTGTATTTGCTATTGTTTTAAACAAAAAGCAAAAAAAAAGAGAGGCAAAAGCCTCTCTTAATTCACTCTGTTGCAGTGTGTTATTTTGCAACCATAACCATTGCTGGGCGAATTACACGACCATTCAATTCGTAGCCTTTTTGCATCACAAACATAACTGTGTTTGATTCGTGATCTGGGCTTTCTTGGATCGACATAGCCTGATGAAATTCAGGGTTGAACGCTTCACCTTCAGGGTTGATCTCTTTCAGGCCAAACTTAGCCACTGAATCAACGAATGTTTTGTGCGTTAGCTCAACGCCTTCAAGAATAGGCTTAACCACTTCGTTTTCAGCATCTGCAGCTTGAATTGCACGCTCTAGGTTGTCGATAACAGGTAGAAGCTCTTCAGCAAACTTGTTCAACGCATATTTACGAGCTTTATCGATTTCAGTTTCAGTACGACGACGCATGTTTTCTACTTCAGCTTTCGCACGTAATACAGAATCTTTTTGCTCCTGAACTTTCGCTTCGCTAGACAATAGTGCTGCTTCTAGTTGAGCAATCTTAACGTCTTTCTCGTCACCAGCTTCTTCAAGTTCTGCTTCTGCTTCTTGAGCAGCCGCTTCTACTTTCTCTGCTTCTTCGATGATTTGATCAAGTTCTTCTTCTGTAACTTTGTTTTCTTCGTTGCTCATGATTTCTCCTGAATTCAACTTGCTCAGTGTCTAATTCCTTCAAGTTTATAAGGATTAGATACACAAAAATTCGCATAAATGGGTAACTTGCCCTTATTATGGGGATGAAGATTCCTGAATCAAGCCTAATTCGCCTGGAAAACCTATGAAAAAATCATTTGATGTGATTGCGATTATCGGAAAACCACGAGATCAACAAGCGATTCAAACGCATAAAGAGTTGTATCTTTGGCTAACATCTCTTGGTTACCAAGTGTATATCGATGACAGACTGTGTGAAATTCTCGACGACGTACCCGAGAACCATTTTGCAAGCTTGATAGAGTTAGGGAAAAAGGCTGATCTCGCCATTGTTGTCGGCGGTGATGGAAACATGCTAGGTGCTGCACGGGTACTCTCACGTTTCGACATCTGCGTAATTGGGGTTAATCGAGGAAACCTAGGCTTCTTAACCGACCTCAATCCAGACAACTTCCAAACGGCATTACTTGATGTACTCAATGGCGAATACATGGTGGAAGAACGCTTTCTGCTCGAAGCCGAGATCCATCGCCACGGCCAAATCAAAAGCCACAATGCAGCCCTGAATGAAGCCGTACTTCACCCGGGCCAAGTGGCTCATATGATTGAATTCGAAGTCTATATAGACGACAGCTTTGCGTTCTCTCAACGTTCCGACGGGTTAATTGTTTCGACGCCAACTGGCTCAACCGCTTATTCATTATCCGGTGGTGGCCCTATCCTATCCCCTAGTTTGAACGCGATCAGTTTAGTACCAATGTTCCCACATACTCTTTCTAGCCGACCACTCGTCGTCGACGGAAAACGCCGTATAAAACTGGTTGTGTCGCCAGATAACCGAGGAACTCAAGAAGTGAGTTGTGATGGCCAAATTTCTCTGCCAGTCTCACCTGGTGATGAAATCCTCATCTATCAAAGTCCGAATGTTTTAAAACTCATCCACCCAAAAGACTACAGCTACTACCATGTGCTACGAAACAAACTGGGATGGTCGAGTAAGCTTTTCTAAGCCATTAAATACATTTGCAAGGGTTGACAAAAAACGTCAACCCTTTCTTTTTATAGGATTAATTCAAAGTACGTTAAACAAAACACCACCACAGCGACGTTATCACTCTCTCAGTAAATCCCTGCTCTGATCCTCTTCACAAAAAAATCACCCGCTCACTTTACTGTATAAAGAAACAGTATATACTGTTTCTTTATACAGTGTTGTTCAATTATACAGGTAACCAAAATGCTGGCTCATTTAAGTGTTAATAACTTTGCTATCGTTAAGTCTTTGCAGTTAGAGCTTTCTAAAGGAATGACGACCATTACCGGTGAAACCGGTGCAGGTAAATCTATTGCTATTGATGCCTTAGGGCTTTGCCTTGGCGGAAGAGCTGAAGCTGGCATGGTACGCCAAGGTGAAGAAAAAACCGAAGTCAGTGCTGCATTCCTGTTGGACAATAATCTCCATGCAACTCGCTGGTTAGAAGATAACGACTTACTCGACGGCAGCGAATGTATTCTCAGACGTACGATTACAAAAGAAGGCCGCTCCCGTGCATTCGTAAACGGTAGTCCCGTTCCGCTTTCTCAGCTCAAAACTCTTGGTCAGCTGCTTATTAACATTCATGGTCAGCATGCCCATCATCAATTGATGAAAAGCGATCACCAAATGGCAATGCTCGACCAGTATGCTGGCCACCTCAACCTTTTAAAAAATACGCGAAATGCATATCAAGCTTGGCGTCAAGCAGATAACACGCTCAAGCAACTCAAAGAGAACAGCCAACAAAACCTCGCACAAAAACAATTGCTGGAATACCAAATCAAAGAACTCAACGAACTGTCGATTGGGGAGAATGAATTTGAAGAACTCGAACAAGAACACAAACGATTGTCGAATAGCGGAGAGCTTGCCTCTACCTGCCAGCAAGCCATCGAGCTTATTTACGAAGGTGAAGAAGTTAATGCACTTGGTATTTTGCAATCAGCCAATCACTCCCTAATTCAACTCGCTGAATTGGATGAGAAACTCGCTGAACTGCCGAATATGCTGGCGGAAGCAATTATCCAAATAGAAGAAACCAATAGTGAGCTACGTAACTACCTTGATGCCATAGACGTCGATCCCGCTCGTATGGCCTTCGTTGAAGAACGCTTTTCCAAAGTCATGTCTATCGCGAGAAAGCATCATGTCATGCCTGAGGAGCTCTATCAGCATCACCAAGATTTGTTAGCTCAGATCGAAGCACTAGACTGCTCAGATGAAAAACTGGATGCCTTAGCACAAGAAGTCGAAGATAAGTATCAAGCTTTCCTAGTGACCGCTGAGAAACTGCACAAGTCTCGTAGCCGCTACGCCAAGGAGCTAAATAAACTGATTAGCCAAAGTATGCACGAACTGAGCATGGAAAAAGCCAAGTTCTGTATTGATGTAGACAATCAAAATACTCACCCATCACCACTAGGGTTAGACAGCGTGACTTTCTTAGTCTCAACCAACCCAGGTCAACCAATGCAGCCAATTGCTAAAGTGGCTTCTGGTGGTGAACTATCTCGAATATCTTTAGCGATCCAAGTCATTACCGCACAGAAAGTGGATACACCAAGCCTGATCTTTGATGAGGTGGATGTGGGTATCAGTGGTCCAACAGCGGCAGTGGTAGGCAAAATGCTTCGTACACTTGGTGAGTCAACGCAAGTTCTATGTGTTACCCACCTTCCGCAAGTTGCAGGCTGCGGCCATCAGCAATTGTTTGTTGCCAAGCAGACAAAAGCCGGAAAGACAGAAACTCAGATGCACCAATTAGATGATCAGCAACGCGTTTCCGAGCTAGCAAGATTACTCGGTGGTAGCCAAATCACTGATTCCACACTAGCGAACGCTAAAGAGCTTTTGATTGCCGCCTAGCCTTACCGCTTAGGCTTTTGCAGGGATAAGTTCCCTTTTGGCGAAAAAATGCGTCGAGTTTGCAACCAAATTCAAAATTCATGGTCTGAAACAGTTCAAAGTGCAGGGAGCTTTTTACTTTAGCTCCCAGCTTGTTTATTATCAGCTCAGTTTCGAGATCCATTAGTTAAGAATTTTAAGTATGCAACTGAAAAAGTGGCTAATCGCTGTACCACTAGCAATGACAATGCTGACAGGTTGTTCCCTGTTGGAAAAATTGGTGTACCGTATCGACATCAATCAAGGTAACTACGTAGAACAAGAAGCAGTCGATAAGCTGAAGTTCGGCATGTCTAAAGAGCAAGTGCGTTATGTAATGGGCTCTCCAATGCTGATTGAAAATGGCTACCCTGACACTTGGTACTACATCTACCACCACACTGAAGGCCACAAAGCATCGATTCAAAAGAATCTCGTTGTGAACTTCAACGCAGCTGGCACTCTCGTAGATATTACGGGTGACTTTCCAGCCAGCGACACCTTCTTTGAGCAAATTCAATAAGTTAGTTTGAGTTCTCTCTAGTTTTTATGAAAAAGCCTCCACCTAGGAGGCTTTTTTATTCGCAGTGAATCGAGAAACTCCCCTTCGTACTCCCCCTCACATTGAACACCACCGCAATTAGGCTTTTCCCCTATTTGAACGGCCCATCCATAAACCTAATCTTCATAGCAACATACATATCAAGGAAGTTGCTTATGAATAATCAATCTATAACCAGTACCCTACTTTGTACTCTTTTGCTATTCGGCTGTGGCGGAGACAACGAACCAGAGCAAGTCTCTGTCACCTCTTACATTAACAGCTTGGAGTTCGGTGAAACGGATAATAGCGATCTCGAAGCGATTGGTACTGCCGTCTCGGGAAAAAGCATTATTGGTTTAGGCGAAGCCACACACGGTGGTGCTCAAGGTTATAAGTTAAAATCAAGGGTCGCTAAGTACCTTCATCAAGAAGAAGGCTATCAGGTTCTCGCGATGGAAAGCGGCCTGTACGACGGGCTTCGTTTGTGGCAACGCTTAATGGATGGAGACGTCACCGATGTACGTGACGCAATACTTTACTCCTTTATGTTCCTATATGCAGAAACACCAGAGATTTACCCTTTATACGAATACGTAGAGCAGCAAGCCTTTACCGACAACCCAATGTACCTAGTTGCTTTTGACGGTAGACACAGCAGCGATCCTGCATGCGACACTATGCTTCCTGAAATGAAAACTTTTTCCGAAGCGAATCAGCTCGTCTCGTTAGATTGGGATAGCTTTATTGCTAACGGGAACGCCATGATGTGCCCTTGGTACTTTGAAGAGCCAGACACAGCGAATAAAGAATTACTCATAACCCAATTGCAAAGCCTTAATTCAGCGCTCACTCAGATGAAAGCGTCGCAGGCCCTACCTGCCCTCGAAGATCGTTCAGGTTTTCGCGACTATGCGACATTCTGGCTACAAATAGTCAAAAGCATGCAAGCACAAATCAACAGCCGTTGGTTTGACTCATACAATGACGATGAAATCATGCAAGCAGATAACTTGTATTGGCTAAAAACAGAATGGTTCCCAAATAAGAATATCGTTGCTTGGGGACACAACGTGCACATCAGCTCCTACATCGGAGCTTGGCATGACTCGATCGGTGCATTTGCTCACTTAAAAGAGATGATAGGTGAAGACAACGTGTACAGTTTGCTCCATTCATTTGACCACGGCTACATTACACCAATGTACGCTGAGCTTGAGCTGCGCTCGACTCCCTATTACGCATCAAGTGTACCTAATAGCGTAGAGAAATTGCTCGCCCAAAACGGCGTAGAAACCGCATTTATAGAGATGGCTAACCTCGCGTCTCTTAGCAGCCCAAATAGTATTGTAGGCCAATCACTATTGCGGGCAACAGAGCTTGCCGATGGACTCATTTATACCCAAGAAGAAACACCGAGTACCATAGACTCACCGAGATAAGCTCAACAGTCGCAAACAAAAACACCTCCGATTGGAGGTGTTTTTGTATAAATACATTAGCTTGTCTTACGTAAGGTATTAGGTTTCCCGCCAGTTACGGGATCCGCATTGCCTGCCGCTTTCGCCTGTTCGGCACGTTTTCGCCGAATCTCTTTCGGGTCGGCTAATAACGGGCGATAGATTTCGATTCTATCTTTGTCACGCACCGTCGCATCAAGCTTCACATTGCGACTAAACACGCCGACTTTATTCTTAGCCAGATCGATTTCCGGGTACAAACTCATCACACCTGATTGCTGAATAATTTCTTCAACCGTCATAGAGTTGTTAACTACCAGCGTAAATACTCGCTGCTCTTGAGGCAACGCATACACCACCTCAACATGAATCATTTCCGACTCAATACTCATAGCACTCGTACACCTGTTTCGCGCGTTTGGTAAATGCATTGACCATGTTACTAGTTAGCTCATTAAAAATCTTACCGAAAGCCATTTCGATCATTTTGCTAGAAAACTCAAATTCCAGTTTAAGTTCTACTTTACATGCTTTGTCATCAAGCGGTGTAAAGTACCAGCCCCCTTTTAAGGTTTTAAATGGCCCATCGACCAAACTCATAATGATCGCTGAACCTGCGACTAACTCATTTGAAGTCGTAAAGGTTTTACTGATCCCAGCTTTGGATACATCAACAGAAGCAACCATGGCATCTTGCGACGATTCAATCACGCGTGAGCCAGAGCACCCCGGCAAAAACTCTGGGTACTTAGCCACATCATTAACCAAATCGAACATCTGCTCTGCACTAAATGAGACCAACGCAGAGCGACTGACTTGCTTCATAGTTATTCCTCTATCGCCAAAATTTGTTCTTAAGCGTGGTGCAATTTTACTTTTATTCTCTGATAGCGCAAATAAAAGCATTTCCTATCCGAAATCCAAGCCGTATAATGCGGAGACTATGGCAAAGAAATCAAAGAATAAAGCGGGTAGCAATACTATCGCGCTCAATAAAAAAGCTCGCCACGAATATTTCATCGACGATGAAATTGAAGCAGGGCTAGAGCTACAAGGCTGGGAAGTGAAGGCGCTTCGCCAAGGTAAAGCTAACATTGCAGAAAGCTACGTTTTCATGCGTGATGGTGAAGCCTTTGTAAGTGGCATGACAATCACTCCTTTGAACCAAGCATCTACACACGTAGTGGCTAACCCTACTCGTGTTCGTAAGCTCTTAATGAGCCGCCGCGAGCTAGATAACCTATTTGGTCGAATCAACCGCGAAGGGATGACACTTGCAGCGCTATCGCTGTATTGGTCTCGTTCTTGGGTAAAAATGAAGATTGGCGTTGCGAAGGGTAAAAAGCTTCACGACAAACGTACTGATCTTAAAGAGAAAGACTGGGCTCGCGAGAAAGCACGCGTAATGAAAAGCGCATTGCGTTAAATGTGAGCACTTAAACGCGTAACGCTAGACAGGTTAAGCTTTTCTGGTACTATGCGAAGAACACTTTGGGGCTGATTTAGGATTCGACAGGAATTTTGCAGTCTGAGGTGCATGCCGTGGGGCGGTTGGCCACGTAAAAAGCCGCAAAAAAATAGTCGCAAACGACGAAAACTACGCACTAGCAGCTTAATAACCTGCTCAGAGCTCTCTCGCCCTAGCTTCCGCACGTAAGACGGGGACCAACGAGAGATCAAACCCAAACGCGCTAGCCCGGATTTTCCCACCTGAGAGATGAACGGCGAATTATAATTCAGGTTAGCCATTTACTAGCGTGTCGGTTCGCAGGTAGGTGGTGAAATTAAAGATCGACTAAGCATGTAGTACCAATGATGAATGGTTTTTGGACGCGGGTTCAACTCCCGCCAGCTCCACCAAACGTTTGGAAAAGGCCACCTTCGGGTGGCCTTTTTTTATTTCAATATGATATTGATAAATCGGGTTTACTTTATCAATCGAACCACTAGTGAGCCCGGTGCTCGAACCGATTCCACATTATGGCTGATCACCGTCCCGCTTGAAGGTGAGTAGTAGGTTTGAATCTCATCACCAAAGCTATTGTATTGCGTAGCAAGTTTTTGGCCTTGTTCGACACTATCCAATAACTCAACATGGCAAATCACAAAGCCACCTTGTTCTGCCCTCACGCTGGTGATGGTCTTTCCCTCAACACATTGCTCCTGTGTTGCCGGTACCTCTCCTTCAAGCATCTCGTAAGAGCGCAGTACATTTAAAACACCCAGCGTTGCTCTATCCACCATCTCTAAATCGGTGTAACGACCAACGCCCACTTCAATAGTGATGGAAGGAATGCCTGCACGGTTATAAACCGTTTCTAGAATTCCAGGATCGCCCGGGTCGTTAAGAATCACATCTGGATTAATCAGCCTCGCCATCCGAATCGAATCATCAAGCCGATAATCAGCAAACGCATAAAGTGGGTATGCGCTACCGCTAGTTTGAGAGTGAAGATCAATTGCGAGATCAGCATTCGGCTTTAGTAAATTCTCCCATAGGCTATATGCGTAGCGACTGGCATCATCGCCACTTGGGTTACCTGGAAAAATTCGGTTGAGGTTCGCAGAAGAACTGTCTGGGGCAGCAGAATGAAAATCGCGACTGTGGCGGGCAATACCCGATAGGTTAACTGCGGGAACGATAGTAACGCAGCCGGAAATTGTTTTGCCTTCTAGCTCTCTTGCAAGCTTTTGCGCTGTTAAAATGCCATTTTGCTCATCGCCATGTACACCAGCCGTAATCACAATACGCTTTCCTGGCTTTGCTCCTTTAAACACTCTAACGGGTAATGTTTGTGGATGACCAATCGCGTCTGTTGCCACCGCAAACCAAAATTTGTGTTCGCCCGCTTCAAGCGCATTGACGTCTAACGCTTGAATAGTTGGGTACATAGGCACAATACATTCGTTGAGTGACTTGGTCATTTTACTCTCCATCCTGATACAACCTCTGACGAGTTAAACTTGGGCGACCAGTTTTTGCATTAAACGAATCAGCTCATCACGCTCTTCTGCCTCTAGCGTACTAAGAATATCTTGATTGATTCCCACAGGAATAGGTAGGAGCTTCTCTCTCAGAGCACGCCCTTCATCAGTAAGGTAGATACGGAAAGAGCGGCGGCTATTAGGATCGGCTTGTCTTTCAACAAGTCCAAGGTTCTCGAGCTTGTCGAGTGTTCGGGTGGTAGTCGAGTTTTCTACCTTAGATTTCTGCGCAATCTCACGTTGAGTTACGCCCTCTTCTTCCCATAAGCACATCAAGGGAGGCCACAAAGCTATCGTCAGGCCATGTTTTTTTAGTTCTGTATCTAGCTTCTTGGCAGCATCGTTGGCAACAACATTAATTAGCCAACCAAAACTACGTTGTCTATCGAACTTTTCACTCATTTACAACTTACTCACTATGAGAATGCAACTATTGCCATGGTAACTGATGTTGCAAGAACTAGCACTAATAAAGCTCGCCATTGAGGGACTAGCAACACACTCCCTTCCTGATTCAGAAAGGTTTGTTTGCCGGTTACCATTGCCCAAGTCAGTGGTTTGGAGCGCAACTTGTAGAACACAATTGCACCAACATGTAGAGCCACTAACGCAGGTAAAAGATTTGCCAACAGTAAGTGCGCACTTTCCAATAGAGAGAATACTGAATCCGTTAGCCAAACTTCAGCATACGGTAAATTATCAATCAACCCCGCTAAGGCCATACCTGAAATACATTGCACAAGTAATGCACAGAGCAAGGTTAGCACCATCCATCCTCCCGCTGGGTTATGGCCTGGCCGCGATGACTCCCTACCCAATACGTAGTTGAATACACGCTTTGGTGAGCGTAAAAACTGCCTAAAACGGCTCGTTTCGCTTCCCACAAATCCCCAAACTATCCGCCATATGATCAAGGTTGTAATAGCTAACCCTAACTGGACGTGCGGGCCATTACCGGAAAAGCCACTTGCCATTAGCGCCACAAAAAGTCCCGCTTGAACCCAATGATATAGGCGTGTTGATAGATCCCATATTCTCATTTGATACCTCTTGATTTATTTGTTCGATCATTTCATTTGCATTAATTTACACAGCAATAGTTGCAATTGCAACTATTGCTGTATAAATTAAACCCAACAACACGCAATGATCTAAAACGATCAAACAATAAAAAGAGACGACCAATATGAACAAAGTCATGATCAGCCTACTGTGCTCCACCCCATTACTGGTGAACGCGCAAGACTACTCGCAACAAATTGAACAAAGACAGCATGCTTTTGAACAAGTAGAAACATTAGTTAAGAGTGCGAATCGCACCTTAGATGGGTCACAAACCGATTGGGATAAGCTTCAAGCCACAAGCTTAGAGTTAAGCAATCACAGCCAAGCCCTATTAACCCTTTTTCCTGCTGGCAGCCAACAAGGCAGTAAGGCTAAAGACAGCGTGTGGAGCAAACCCGAGAAATTTAATCAACTGTTGCTGCAAATGGATCAAGGTTTTGCAGAGCTTTATCAGGCTAGTCAGCAACAAAACCCATCCCTTGCAGAGTCTGGCTTAGACTCCGCGCAAAAAACCTGTAAAAGCTGCCACCGAAGCTACCGCTCTCGCTGGTAACCCTTCACAAACGCCAACTAACTAATCTAAAAATACATAGAGGTATACGACATGAAAGCTTTAACGACCGCAGCACTCATAACGTCACTTTTTGCTTCAACTTTTGCATTGGCTGCAGACTACGGTGTGTTACTCGAATGGAACACAGACAAAGCAGAAGAAGTCTTAGACGCTATGCCAGAGCAAAAAGCCGCTTTTGGCAAACTAGTGGAACAAGGTGAGATCAAAGACATGTTTGTCTCTCGCAGCCAGATCGATAACCGATCTGTACAAATGCTGCGCTTTGTAATCGAAGCAGACAGCCCTGAACAAGTAGAACAAAAATTGAAGAACTTGCCGCTGTATAAAAAAGAGCTCGTCAAGATAGCGAACATTCAACCTATGGGCTCAAAATGGCTAGATAACACGCCTATCTATAACAACTATGGTGTCACCATTACGTGGAAAGAAGGGATTGAAGCGTTGGAAATGGATCGCGTGCTTAGCATCGACTTACAACGTGTTATCAGCTTAAACCAAGCAGGTTTAGTGACGTCTTCATATCTTGATACTCAGTCACTGAGAGATGGCATCGTACGCCCTATTTATTCTGTCGCTTTCCTAGCCAAAGATGCTCAACACGCGCAAGAGTTAAGTAAACAGTTTGAAGCAGTGATGCTTGGCTATGCCACGATTCAAGTCGAGCACTTAGGCCACAAGATAAAGATTCAATAATGCTGCTGATATTGCTGATGAAGTAAATACCATTTCGTAAAGCCAATACCATTCAACTAGGGAACATTAATAATGAAAGCAATAACCAACATCATGATTACGCTAGCACTTTGTTTTTTTAGCTTCTTCGCTTCTGCAAAAGTTATTTTAATCAATACTTTTAGTGTGCCGAATAACAAAGTAGAAGAGACGATTGCCTACTGGGAAGTGGCCAGAGACTTTCTCATTGAACAGCCTGGCTATGTATCCACTAAACTACATCGCTCTCTAAAACCCGATGCGACTTATCAGCTCATAAATGTTGCTGAGTGGGAAAGTGTCGAGAGCTTCCAAGCTGCGATAGGAGGAATGCGCAAGGAGTTCAAAGCCAAAAGAATAGGAAAACCTAAAGGTGTCGAAGCCGATCCTAATTTATATGAAGTTATACGTGACTAGATAAAAAGTATGTTTCGCTTTACCGCAACTAAGTAATAAACAAGCGGAGGTTTCCCCCTCCGCTTTTTGTATTTCTTCGCTAAATGCTGTGAACAGTCTGAAACGCGCAATATGCTCTCGCCTTTTCACCGCCTTGGCTTTGTCGTTGAGTAAAACAACTGCGGTAGCTCTTAATGTAACTTTCAAATGCCGCTTCAGCTTCTGGCTTAGGGAGTGCTAATAGTTGACTAACGAACTTTCTAGAGCCGACTTCAAAGTGCTGAGTATCAATTGGGGTATTCCAGTCACCGCCCCAAATTAGAAAGCCATGATGAGCAAAGATCTCTACGACATCTTCTGCCATTCCCTGACGCTCTATTTCATTTCTCGCTCTAAAGCGCGTGCGGTTAACGTAACTCGTTGCTGACTGAGCAGGCTTAACCGTAATTTTCCCGTTGTCATCAAACTCCAAGAAAGGGTTTTGAACTGGGTTAATGTCTACGGCCACGCCATAAGCATGTTTCGACCAACTCGAACCGCCCGTAATTGGCCGCGCATTGAAAGCACTGCTGTTATTGGCATCCATGGAAGCATTATCATCCCCTTTAAACTCTCGCATTAATCGAGCGGAGTGCAAAGGAAACTTGCGTTGGTGCAATTCAGCGAAGATACGCTCTACTGACGGAGCAACCAAATCCAAGACGATCATACTGCCTTGTTTTGTTTCCCCCTTAAAATCAACAAACGTGAAGTCGACTTTCGATAATCGCTCACAACCAACGGGAGCCCCCTCATTCAACACACCTTGCTTTTTCATCATGCCACACTGCCATTCAGAGACCGGTGCAACTTGAGAAGAACTGGCTGCACCGAATGAAATAGCCGCTAAGCCTAGTAACCATTTTCTCACGTGAAACTTCCTTACGTTGTCTGAGCTAACTGTAAATGAGTGCCATATCGAGTCAGCCTAATTAACCTACTCGTATAGAATACTATCTTCTATTATCTCAAGCACTTATCCAAATAGACAATCTCTCGCACGCGACCGCTCGGGTCGGTATCTGGTGATAATGGCAAAGTAGAAAGAGCGCTAGCCTCAGCTGCGATTAACATGAGCACAAACGCATCGATAACATCGTCTTTATTGGCCAGTTTTGATGGTGTCTGTTGAAGCTGACTATCTAATACAGCTCCCCATTTAGGCTCAAGTAACCGAATCAAAGCCAATCGCTCACTTTGTCCCTCTTTGGTTTTCTTACCAAACTCTAACGGGGCGCCATTAAGCGCAGCAAACACCACTTCAGGATGAGACTCTCTTATGGTGAGTGATGGGTTTGAGGCAAGTACAGATTCCACCTCTCGAACTTTGGGTAAAATAAACCAAGTCTGCTTTGAAATCTTTTTCCCCAATACTGAAAAATTAATTTCACACGCTTGTTCATACGTTTCAGCGTAGCAAGCCTCACGACAAGGGACTGGAAAAACCGAAGCGCTACGTGTGGGTGACAAGAATTTCCGAGCCGCCTTGTCACATAGCCTATCGGGCGTTTTAGGGTCACTAAAACCAATCGGGATATCAATCATAGCCGTACCACTTTCCAACACATTCAATACGTCGTTCAAGAACGGAACTATTTTGCAATTAGGTACACCATCTTTGACGTACCAGGCAACCCACCCCGCCTTACATCCATCAATACCTATACCGTTCACTCTTATCTCACCTACTTCATTCAACGTAATCTCGAGCTGAATATTACCTCCCTCCCAATTCTTGTTGCAATTTAGTTAAATAGAACTAAAACTCTAATACTATGAATCTACAGAGAATATCCCTAAGCCTTGATGCTGTTGGAAAGGAGAACATTGTGCTTAAAGTTATAAGGTTGCTACTCGCAGCTGTGTTCATGGTCGTCATCACTCTGTTTGCACTGGTATATTGCTTATTTAGCCCCAGAGATCCAAAACACGTCTATTTTTTCTGCCGTTGGTTTAATCAGCTGCACAAGTTAATTGGCGTTGAGCTTATTCAGCGGGGGTTAGACAAAGCACCAACTCCTGCAAACAGTGTTTACATTTCCAATCACCAAAGCGTGTATGACTTTGTCACGTCACCAGGAATGCTGCGTCCAAGAACGGTATCTTTAGGTAAAAAAGAGCTCTTGTGGGTGCCGTTTTTTGGCCAACTCTACTGGATAACGGGCAATATTCTTATCGACAGACAGGACAAGTCCAAAGCCCGCGATACGCTCCAGCAAGTGGTTGAAGCCATTCACCAGCGTAACCTTTCTATTTGGGCTTACCCAGAAGGAACTCGTAGCAAAGGAAGAGGATTATTGCCCTTTAAAACTGGCGCTTTTCGCATGGCCATTGCAGCAGGAGTACCTATTACTCCAATGTGCGTGAGCACAACTCACAACAAGATCAACTTAAGCCGCAAAGACAATGGCATTGTGATTACAGAAATGCTCGAACCTATTGACGTCTCTGGCTATAACTTAAACCAAGCACGTGAACTTGCCGATCATTGCCATGCATTAATGGCAGAAAAAATTGCCCAACTGGACAAAGAGGTGGCCGAGTTAGAACTAGCAAAAAGGCAAGAGCGCAAAGTACAAAGATCTTGAAGCCACGAGCTTTACACCGTAGTAAAGTGAAAACATGGCATCACTGTACGATAATCGACAGTAAAGAATGGGGTAGCCTTGCGCTACCCCATTGTTATATTTCATTACTTTTTACGCACCTCGACCGTATTGCTATAGCCCGAAGTTTCAGTGTCATTAAAGGCACGAACACGATAGCCATAGTTACCATTCGATAAGCCGCTCATATCGTCCACAAACGTTGTTTCGTTCATACCAACTTGTCCAATAGAGGCAAACTGGATTTTGCCTTTACGCTTCAATCCACGCTCAATGTAAAAGCCACTCTCACTATCTGAGTTATCCGACCAAGTTAGAGTCACTGTATTACCACTTTTCGATGCGGTTAAATTACTTGGTGCGGCTAATGAACCAGGTTCAGGATCTGGATCCCCAGAATCCGTGGTCACACTGACTCTCAAAGTAGCAGAAGTCGCTTCATTCACTGCATTTTTAGCAGTCACACGATAGCGATATTCCCCTGTGTCAGGAACAGAATCTTCGAATGATGTTGAATTCGCAGGTAGTGTGGCGATAACCTCAAAGTTCACTCTGCCACGGAATTTCACACCACGCTCAACCATATACTGTGTCTCGTTAGCATTATTATCTTGCCAAGATAAACTGACATTCAGCCCATCAACCGAGGCACTTAACCCTACTGGAGCATTCAATGCATATTGATCAACGACCGAAATTTGAACATTGCTGCTGTTCATAGCACCGGCGTTATCGGTTACTGTAAGTACAACAGTAAAGTCTCCTACTGAAGAGTAAGCATGGGAAGCGCTCACTCCGGCACTGCTAGAGCCATCACCGAAACCCCACTCATAAGATGCAATACCATCTGAGTCACTAGAGCCTAATCCATTGAAGTAAACCATTTCACCGACGCCATAACTGCTTGCTGGGTTCTCTACTTCAATAACTGCATTAGGTATATCTGTCGTCACTTGGACGGTAGTGGACGCGCTGTCAGAAAGACCATCGTTATCAGTCACTGTGAGAGTGACTTCAAAGCTACCAGCTTGCCCATAAACATAGTCATCAATAGAGATTTGATTGGACGTCGTGCCATCGCCGAGATCCCAATCATAAGAGACGATGCTGCCGCCATCGGTATCGACAGAGCCGCTGCCATCAAAGTCGACCGGAGTACCAAATGGCACCGAATTGGCACTCACTACAATGTCTGCACTTGGCGGTGTCATACCACCAGCGTTCACGGCATACGCAACCGCCGCTGCGGCATCCGCTAAACCATGGCCAAATACGTTGTCGTCTCCACTAGCACCAATATCAACCGCAGTAGTAAACAAACCATTTTCAATATCGCTAGGCGTTAAATTGGGATTCGCTGCGACCATCAACGCAGCAATACCAGCAGTCAGTGGCGATGAAAAAGAGGTACCGCTGTAATAAACGTAACGATTATCTGGGTAAGTCGTCAGGATCTCTACACCTGGCGCGGTAATATCAACGTATGTCCCCCAGCTCGAAAAACTGGCTCGATTATCATTACGATCGGTTGCCCCTACACCAATAAAGCTGGTGAAATCTGGGTAACTCGCGTGCTCTTGCCCACTATTACCGGCCGACATAAACAATAAACCGTTACGATCGCGTAGATATTGAGCGGCAGCATTGATAGTTTCGTATTGAATCCCCCCGTAGCTCAAATTCACAACACGAGCGCCATTGTCTGCTGCGTATTCAATACAAGTGGCCATGGTTGATATGTAGGCTGAACTGTTATTGTCACTGATTGCGATGCGCACAGGGATAATATCAACATCCCAATTGGCACCGGCAACGCCCGTTCCATTATTACCAACCGCGCCTAACGTCCCTGCACTCCCAGTACCATGTCCGTTGGCATCATAGATATAGTTGGATCCATCCTGCGCGTTATAGGCTAAGTCGGTACGTAGGTTCGGACCAAGATCTGGGTGATTGACATCAAAGCCTGTATCACACACCGCGACCAAGACAGAAGAGCTCCCTGTCGTCGTATCCCAAGCTTGCTGACTGTTCACATTGTTGTGATGCCATTGGTTACCGAAACTGGGGTCATTAGGTTGTAGCGTTGGCTCCATTGCATAGTCCGCTTCAGCAAAAGCAACATAACCACTGCGGCTGAGAATTTTGGCTATTGCTTTTTCTCGTCCGTGATGGTCAAAAGTGGCGATGGTAATTTGACTACCCTGTAGCGTGCGCTCAGAAACTAAGCCCTGTCCTTTTAACAGTCCGTTTAGCCCTTTTAAATCACTCGGCGATGCATTCACATCAAGTTTATATATCACGGTTGCAGGCCGAACAACTTCTTGCTGATTAATCGCAGCAAAGGCACTGAAAGCGAATGGTATGAGTAACAGACTCAGCCAGCGAGTTATGGGTTGCTTAAAGAATGTAACTGGGCACATAGCATATCTCCAATACGAACAACGAAGCGCTACTGACAGTTTGGTTAATAAAACATCACCTGTAAAACCCGCTCTGAGTGCAGTATTTTCAGCAAACTACACCCCATATGATTAAGAGTGTTCATGAGGAAAAACTATACTCAATTTGATCAATCAGTTAGTGGCTCAGTAACTTTACTGGTAAAGTTTTCGTAAAACGGCTGTTCTTATCGGCTGAAAGCTCCCCGTCTCAATATTCTCTCTAAGATCCTAGATAAGCGTCTGATAGTCATGTACGCAATTGATTGAACTAGTATGCCAACACCACTTGTACGATGGAGTTTTGTGAACTTTTTATTACAATGCGAATTATCTCGCTATTTCGACCGACGCAACTGAACAAAGGGCAGCTCATACTGCCCTACAAAACCTCACTCTTGGTTTAACAACAGCAACCAGAAGACGCTGATTCGTTGCCGCTGCACTGTGTCGCTATTTCATCGCACCGCTCCACTGCTTTTTTCAGCCGAGCAAACGATTCTTGTAGCTCTTCTAGAGGTACCGCAATATTCATGCGATAAAAATTACTATCGTTTTCCCCAAACCATGTGCCAGGTGTCAGCCCCATTTTTGCATGCTCAACCAATAGCGCCTTAAGCTGTTCACTACTCAGCTTAAGCGTGGAGAAGTCAAACCAAATTTGCCCTGTCCCCTCTGGTTTGAACATCTTCAGTTGTGGAATTTCTAATGCAACAAACTGCTCAATCCAATCAACACTTTGCTGCAGGTAAGCCAAAAATCCGTTAAACCAAGGTAGGCCTTTCTTATAGGCAGCAATAGTCGCAAAGGTGGTAAATGCATTGCCATGGTCTAACGCCATCGAGCTCACAACGGTTTTGATTGGCTTAAGTAACGAAGGGTTATCAGTATAGATATAACCATTGGAGATGCTGTTAAGACCAAAGTTTTTTGCTGGCGAACCAATAATCGAAATGGTGTTGTGGTAATCCTGCTGCAAAATACTATTGAAGGTATGCCCGTTAAAAACAATGTCAGCATGAATTTCATCACTGATCACCAGCACATTGTATTGCTTAGCGATCTTCGTCATGATTCTCAGCTCTTGCTGAGTCCAAACCCGCCCAACTGGGTTATGCGGGTTACACAGCAACACTATTTTGACTGCATCATTTTTCAACTTGGACTCAAAATCATCGAAATCCATCTCATAGCGGCCATCTTGTAGCTTAAGTGAGTTGTTAACCACCTTTCTCCCCGCTGATTCAATCAATCGACGAAACTGGTGATAAACTGGCGTTTGGATCAGCACGCCTTCACCTTCCGCAGAAAACTCTCGGATCAGCAGCGCAATAGCACTGAGCACTCCAGGCACTTGCACAAAGTTGTCGGTGTCCATGGATAGGCCATGTCGTGACTGGTTCCATTGCGCAATCGCCGAAAACACACTTTGCGAATCAAATTCGTAGGAATACATCTCTCGCTCAACAAGTCGCGATAGCTCTTTGGTTATTGGATTAGCAATAGGAAAACTCATGTCCGCTACCCAATATGGAGTCACATCATCCGTACCGTAAATCTGGTTGAGCATTTGGCTATCGTGTTTAATAAATTTGTTGCTGGAGTCTTCGATCATTGGCAATGCTTGGAACATAAAGGCCTCGTGTATTTTCTTTGAAGTTCAAGATGAAGGTATCGATTTTCCAATATGGAATAATCAATCTTCTACTAGCTAAGACGGTGAGATTCTGAAAAAGACGAACACCAAAGAAAAATATTTATTGGGCCCAATAAAGTACTCACACAGCAACCGCTTTTATCGTCACCACTAAAACAATTCATCCTTCCTTTATTCAAACTTACTAGCGGTTCACTTTTTTCCACCTAGCCAGCCAGTAAGCTGAAACAGTGACAATAAATCAATTACTTGAGTGGAGTACGCAATGGACATTGTATTGCTAGTGGGGCTCATCAGCTTAAATGGTGTGTTGGCCATGTCTGAAATTGCCTTAGTTGCCGCTAAGTCCAGTCGGTTAAAGAAACAAGCGGAACACAGCTCGCTAGCTCGGACTGCATTAAGGCTGAAACAGTCCCCGACTCAATTTCTTTCAACCATTCAGATTGGCATCACAGCCATTGGCATATTGAGTGGTATTGTCGGCGAAGCCAATTTTTCGCAGCCGCTTGCTCAGTATTTATCTACTCACGGACTCCCACTTGAAATCGCTCAGCCAATGGCGACGGTATTGGTTGTGATTAGTATCACCTACTTTGCTATTGTGGTTGGTGAATTGGTTCCGAAGCGATGTGCGCAAAACAACACAGAACGAATCGCTGTCGTTGTGGCTTACCCTATTCATCTTTTAGCTAAAATATTCGCGCCGTTTGTTTGGCTACTCAGCGCTTCTACCGATACCTTACTCAACCTGTTACGCCAGCAGAACCAAGATAGCGATATCATCACGGAAGAAGACATTGTTGCGGTCGTGACGGAAGGGTCCGCTTCCGGCGCTATTGAACCTCAAGAACAGACTATGATCCGTAATCTGCTGCACTTGAATGATCGCATGGCCAGCTCACTCATGACCCCGCGCAGCGACATCGACTATTTGGATCTCACCCATCCCATCGAAAAGACACTAAAACGACTTTGTCACACCCAACATTCTGTGTGGCCTGTGTGCCGAGGCGGATTGGATAATTTGATAGGTACCATTTCGTCAAAAGTGCTGCTAGACCAACATCCCTACCTTTCAGTGCGTACCATCGCAGAGTACAGTAATCGCCCGAGGTACATGCTCGAATCCATAAAAGGATTAACCTTACTAAATGAAATGCAAATTTCTAATTCGGAGATGGCCTTCATTGTCGACGAATATGGAGATGTGCAAGGGCTGGTCACTTATCACGATGTGTTGAAATCTATTGCCGGTGAGCTTGGCTGTGCTCCTCAATATAGCTGGGCGAAAAAGGACCTCGATGGGAATTGGATTATGGATGCATTGATTCCTGTCCATGAGCTAAAGCATCGTCTGCATCAAGAGGTATTGGAAGGAGAAGCCATTGAAGGCTTCCAGACACTCAATGGTTTTCTAACTTGGAAAGTCGGCAAAGTGCCAAGGCAAGGCGACGTCATCAACTATAATGGCTGGCGATTTGAAGTGCTTGCAGTAACCCATAATCGAATTTTGCAGGTTCGAGTCGGCAAGTTAAGCGCTTGATCATTGCGAACAAAAAACCTTTGAGATAGTTTGCTGTGCATTCGGTTCTACACCGCTCACTTTCAAAGATTAACTTCCAGTGAATAGCTTACTTATGACCACCCACACCGCTCCATACATGCCGCTCCTACAATTTTGCCAACAGCCGACGGCAGAGATTCTACAACCATTTGGTATCCAAGAGGAGGGAAGCGAAAAAGTTGAGCACTTACAACGCTGGTTAACGGAACTGCCACACTTAGCTGGCAATGTGTTGTTGCATTTCCCTTGCCCATCACTAGAGCGCCAAATCGACGCAGTTGTACTCTATCGTGGGATTGTCTTCGTCATTGAGATGAAGCTCGGCGGCAGTTCATATACCAGCGCCGATGTTGCAGCGACAAGCCAGCTGGCTCATGCTCTAAAAGCGCACCACCAAGCCAGCCACGACAAATTCGTCGTACCTATTCTGATTGCAACAAAAGCCACCCCGCAAGGTGCCGCTATTCAAGTGAGCTCCGATCTTGTTTGCAATACTATGTGTGACTCTGGAGAGCATCTCGCCGCCCTGATCGAGCACTTCTCCAACCAGTTCAAGTACGACGAAATCATGGTGGAAGATTGGGCTGAGTTATCGTTTATCGATCAGCCTTGATAACCGTTCACTCCTTAAAATTAAATAGGCCAGAGATGCGCAAACATCGCTGGCCTTTTCCCATCAGTCAGTCCAAATCACTCAAACGATGCCAAATATTGCTGAGCTTCTTTGCGCCCCATATATTTACCCAAAGTTTTAACCGGAACCGATTTTAGGTTCACAACTATTAGACCATCTAGAGCATCGTTAAATGCTGGGTCGACATTAAAACACACCAACTTACCATTCATACCGAGATACTGACGTAGTAACACAGGTAACCCTTTACCTTGCTCCATTCGAGCTAACACTTTTGACAGCAAAGCCACACTAGCCAGTGAAGACAATAAATTGGTTTGCCAAAAGACATTACCAGATGTGCGTAATGGCGTTGAGGCTTTCACCAAGGTGGCCTTTTCCTTGTCGTAATGATGAATCGACAAAGTCGCAGCCATCAACTGACGAGCCAAATGGCTGTAGTCGTTACTGATACTTACCGGGCCAAATAAATGAGTGTATTTCGGGTGACGTTGCACAAATGCAGCAATACCTTTCCAAAGCATCAGTAGCGAATTGAGGTTACGTTGGTACTTCTTAGCGACAACGGAGCGGCCCAATTCAATACTTTGATCCAACGTATCAATAAACGCTTGGTCATACTGAAACAAGCTTCGCGAATACAGCCCATCTAGGCCATGCTTTTCGATAAGTTGATCCACCAGCCCCATACGGTATGAACCTACGATTTCATGCTCTTGGCTATGCCAAACGAACAATTGGTAATAATGCAGATCGTATTCATCAACATCGCATGCTAGACCACTTCCCTCTCCAACCTCACGAAAGCTTTCTTCTCTGATGCGGCCAATTTCTCTCATCGTGACCGGAATCTCATGGGTTGCAGCACAGTACACACTAAAGTCACCTTGCTCTAACAATAAGCATGTAGACTCTAGCTGATTGATTTCATTAGCTAACTCCTGCTTGGGCAATGGAGATATAATCGGAGTATCGAACAAGGAAGGGTTACTATGATCTAAAAGCTCATTGGTATCCAATTGCTCAGATGGACTCATTAAGTAAGTATTCAAGCGAAGGTAATGAACAATATCCCTGTCTTGTTCAAACCCTTTGATTTCAGAGTATGGAATCGCAGAGCCTACCGAAATAGCAATATCGCTAGCACGTTTATTGAGTAGCTCCCGACCTAACATCGCCGTGCGAAGCAAAGGATGAATTCGGCCGGCCTGATAAAACAATGCACTGTTTTGACCATTAATAAATATCGGTACAGTCACCGCTTCACTACGCTTGACAAACTTCGCCACCGACTGACTCCACTCAATGTCAGAGAGAGTTTGACTGTCGGTTTGATAGGTCGACACTTCCCCTGCAGGAAATACAATCAACAATCCACCGTCGGCTAAATGACGATGCGCTTCTCTCACCGCATTGGCATTAGTGCGTCTCGCTTCCTTGCCATCGAACACATCAATGCCGATAAACAACTCGTCAATTTCGGGAAGACGCTTTAACAATTGGTTCGCCAATACTTTCACATCTTTTCGAACCGCCCCCACCAAGTCGGCGAGAATCACCCCTTCTATCGCGCCCAAAGGGTGATTGGCAACAATCACAGTCGCTCCGGTTTGGGGGATGTTATCGATACTCCCCTGCGCTACATGGTAGTTAATATTGAGCACCGATAAGGTGTAGCGCATAAACTCAAAGCTCGATTGATGCGATGGCCTTTGCTGATAATAGTGGTCGAGTTTTGCAAGGCCTGTCGCCCACTCAACAACGGATTCACCCAAACCAAACGGGGTGTGGCGTGGTAAACGAAATGGACTTTCAACCATGCTTATACTCCTCTCGTCATTAACAAGCGCAATGAGCCTGCTGGCGAACTAATATCTTTCACCGTCAGGTATCCCCCCGACAGCCAAACCAAACACGCCATACCAAATAGCAAACCACCATCATCACCAACCACTTCTCCGGCTTGATTAAACTCCGGCATCACAATACCGAGCGGAGTGAAGAGGTGAAAAAAGATCGCGCCAGTCATAATTCCAGCGCTCATTACCGCTCCAATGCCATGAAAACGAGTGAACAATAAAATGGCAGCAATCAACTCGGCCACACCAATGACGTAACCACCGGCAGAGCCGAACCAATCCAGACCAGACCATTCACCCAACGTACCGAAGATATGATCTGTTTCGTAGGAACCTGAAAACTTAAAGAACAGCGATTGAATAAAGACAAACGCGATAAAAGCTGACGGTCCATGCTTGCTGAGCGTAAATTTCATATCGACCTCTTTAGTTGATCAGGTTCGGCCAATTTTTGTCGGCCTGAGTGATATGGTATGTACGATCTTGTTCCCAACGTTGCTTGATGTCGTCGTCGTAATTTAGATATAGCTTACCGTCGACCAGTGACCACTCATGAGGGTCACCCGGAGCAAAGTCGTTTTTAGCCGATACAGCCCATGCACAGTACCCCCCATATTGAGGCGCATATTTTTCTGGCTCTGCCACAAACGCATCTAAGTTCTGCTGAGAAGAAAAATACCAATCAGCTCCTTTGTATTCGGTTTGAAACTTCGAACTGCCTTTCACAGGTTTGTTTTCAGTGAAATAAGCAACCGTATCGTAGCCAGCAAGCGCCTTATTACTAAAAATCCCGGTATAGATTTCATCCTCTGCATAGCTTACTGAACTGGTAAACAATGCACTGGTAAATAAAGCGATAAACACCAATAGCACTTTGATTGAATTAAGAGTCTGTTTCATCGTTCCCTCACTTTTCTCTGGGCACAGCTTGTCTTTCACGACACTAAAGATGTCGCAGCTCTAAGCTGATAAATGTGTTGTTCTAAAGTTTGATTATTTAGGTTCTCGCACGGTGAGCCCGGCACATAAGCCATACGCTGGATGCCTCCCTCGACTCTGAGATGTGTAAAGCTCACCGTCTGAGCATCATCTCGGTGCATACAAGTCGACATGTGTGGCTGACTGGCATGATGGTGAGTATGAAAAGCCAGTAAGCTTTCCGTACTTTTTCCCTGTTTGGTCAATGACTGATATACCTGTAAGCGATACGCACTCACCGCATTTAAATCGACACTGGAGGAAAACAGTGGACAGTCGGTGTTATGGATTGAACTGTGTCGACCATCCCACTCCAATGCCTGTACGCTAGGGTTTTGGCTATTGAGCTGTGAATCAAATACCAGCAGAGTAAAGGGTGCAAACTGATTTAAATTCAACATTACAAACGCTTCTTTCACTTGCTGGCTATTTACACAACTTGAAAGATGCTTAAGTAGTAACCCTCTGCTGACTAGGCTGCCTTGCATAATCGAACCATCTAACAAGATGCCTTCGTGGCTCGCCTCGGTTTTCAACGACTGACAAGGCATAACACCTTGGTAGTTATTCAATAGACACAGTGATAAACCGAATTCGTTCATACTGATCCAACTGCCATTACCAACAGGGTCGACCGGCATAAGCACTTCTACTCCACTCACCTGCAACTGAGTCGGCGGCAAAGCTAATGCGCGGCTTTTTTGCTCATCACGATTAAAGAAAACTTGATAGCCACCTTCGTCCACCAGCCAAGATACGGAACACATATCATTGCTCCCTCATAAATGATGCTGTCGCCGGAGCCAAACCAAACTCGTCGCACGTTTTGACATCAAGCAAGGTGGTCGCGACTTTGGCCATCGCAAAGTGATGATTAGCGTGCAAAGCTGCAAAAGTGAGTTCACGGCCGAACGTCGACTCCAATGCACATGTATGTGATTGGCTTAATGAAACCTCACTTAACACCACTACAGATTGATTCAACTCTTCCAGTGGTTGGCGCTGTAATTTGGCAATAAATTCATCAATTTCCTGCAGTGCAACGCGCTTGGTCGATTCAACCTCATGACCACGTCGACGCAAGTTGTAATCAATCACCCCTCGGCTTTGAAACAGCGCATGGAAAATGTCGAGCCAATGACGAAAATGCTGGCCAATCGAACTGGTTAGCAACGGTTTGGCAATAAAGCAGTATTGCTCGTCCGTCAGTGTCAGTAAGAAATCACGCCCTTGTTGCAATGTTTCAATCGCACCATGAAGCACCGATACCATCGCCGAATCTTGAGAGTGAAATTCAAGCTCACTCGAGAGCTCTGAAGTCGAAATAGCAACCATATAAAGTCCCTGTTTTCTTGTTATTCGAACCCAATATTGGGTTTTAATCCGTTGCTGGATACTGTTGTGTCAGTAGCTTTTCTTCACGCCATGCGTTCAACAATGCCGCCATTGACGGTGTTTTATGACCACGACGTTTTTGTCTGGCACCGATATCAAACAAGATTCGGTACTGTTCAAGTAGAGTCGAAAATATTTCGCTAAGCGGGGTGTTACGGTCCCAGATATGGGCAGCCTCACTACTCGCGCCATTGATTTCTAGAATCGTGAATGCCTCACCTTGCATAAACTGGTGAATATCGGCGAACTTGATGTCCAAACGCCCATAATGAAAGCCATCAAGATCATCGAAGATCTCATCGAGCTTTTGGCTCAACGCTTCGGTAATGTACTGGTTACCATTGCGAAAAATAGAACCTCGGCTGTGACTTCCTGCAAAGGCCAGTTGGAACTCTTCTCCCAACTCAAGTACTTCCTGAAGTTTGTCTTCATGTCTTGGTAAATATAGGTGAGATAGCTGCCCTGCTCTCGGACAGTTGTCGATAAGCTGCTGTAAGGTACTGACTCCATCTCCGGTAACGGAAGGCGCGTACTTGAGTGTGATGGAAATGATTTTTCCACGTGTATCTTCTGGATAGCGAACATAAAACACGCCGGCTTCAGCCTGATACGGCGCTTTCTCCTGCAACAAAAACCGCGCATCACGAGGGAAAGATTCAATGTAACTCGCGAGCTGATCTTTATCCTGCAACAGCTTCACTCCCGCCCCTCGGCAACCCAGATCGGGCTTAGCCACTATAGGAAAACTCAACTGAGCCTGACTCATAGCTTCCAGAGCACTGTCTAGCTGCTGTGAAACATTGCGTAAATCTCGAGTCACAGTAATGAAAGGAGAAATCCACTGCTTGGCATACTCCCCAGCCAAACTAAGAATATCGTGCTTAGATTCACCGACCATGCCGCTTAATTTAATACTCGGATTAGCGATTAACGGTAGCCCCCAATCGCGGTGCCTTACGCCCTGAAACAAGCTTTGCATGACAACAGGCGTGTAAAAAAACCAACTCGGCAAAAACTCATACGGTGACACCGCACGCTCAGTATCAACTTCCAGCTCAGGCATACCTGCGTTGATCTTTCCCTGTTCAATACACTGTATCTGCTCAATACCAGAGATAGCTAAGTGAGACTTCATGAAATTCCTCTAGTGAGTGATTTATTTAAAATACGGTTTGCAGCAAACAGCACGCCGAATGCCACTGGAATCGTGAGCCATTGGTAGCCTCGACTTTGCAGCCAATCCACACTGCCCACCTGGTAGACAGCACCAAATACAACAGCAGTCCAAATTGATGTCGCACTGACCACCGCAAGTAAAAACAGTGACAGTGGGATAGAAAAGAAGCCACTCAAGGTAAACCCAACGGTTCGCATCCCCGGTATAAAACGGATAATGAATAGGTTAATGAACGGCTTGCGATGCAGTAAGCTTCTGACCTGCTTGAAGTATTTATTGGTCAAAGAGCGATATCGAAGAACTCTGATAGTTCGAGCACCTCTCCCCAAATAGTAGAGGCCTAAATCACCAGTCGCGATGCCGACAAAAATCGCCAACAACGCCCAACTAGCAGGCATCACTTCTTGGGCTGCTAATCCCGCGGCGGTGACAATAGCGAGATCTTCAAGTAAATAGGAAAGTAGGATCACTCCAACAAACAGCCACGTAAGTGAATGTCCACCGTGTGTTATCCATTCTTGTAGTTCTGCTCCAGACACCACATTCCCTCTCTAAATGAATTCTCAGCCTATGGCCGTTAGCCCTCAGTTCATTTAACATGACCTGCCGTTAGATAAAAAAATTACATACCTTTGAGTAATTAAATTTAAAAGAGATATACAAAGGGTAGTCATCGCACCGCAAATGCGCCTAATTTCTGTGAATAAATAGAAGCAGAAAAGCAGGCTGTTTAGCCTGCTTGAGTCAAAGACGAAGAAATGGAAAACGGTCTATTAGCGAGTCATTTTTTTAACAAAAACCACTACAAACAACGCCATCGTAAAGCTGCCAAGAAAAGCCTCAAAAGCCGCAATAAAGCGAGCGATTCCTACTGGGGATATATCGCCATAGCCTAAGGTGGTAAAGGTCACGACGCTGAAATACACCGCATTAAAAAATTCAAACGCATAGAATTGCCAACCTTCAACGCCAGCATACACAGGGTTGGACGAAGTCGTATCAAGTAGAAAGTACGCAATAGCGCACGCCAAGATTAGAAAGATGGAAAACAATACAACTCGAGCGGGTGACTCGCCATAACCACAGAACACATCCACGATTTTGGACACGATTCGGCGTAAGCTAAACAGTGGCATTTGATAGCGCCTAAAGCGCATTTCCTTTTGAAAGAATTCGCCTGCGGTCTCAAATAAGCCCTGCTTCTCGCACTGCTTACGGATGTTACGACACACCTCTTCTGCTTCCTGATACAGTGAAGATGCCTTATGTCTATCGCCAACTTTTGCAGCAAGTTTAGCTTCACGTTCTTGCTTTAGCGCTCTGCCCCAGTGAATATTCTCAAGACGCGCTCGCGCGAGATCTGCGCCAAGCAAGTTGCAGTCATTGAGCTGTGCGCAGTGTAAATTTGCGCACACAAGCTTGCACTTCATCAATGATGAACCGCGTAAATCTAAGCCAAAAAAATGTGCTTCGCTCAAGTCCGCACGGTAGAAATCTACATTGCGACAGGAGTAGCCGACTTTATTCCCTCGGTTTACTAGGTTTAAGTCCACTAAGTTTGTTCTTGCCAACTGAAATCCGTCTAAAGGTTTACCCGCTGCGGCCCATTCTTCAACCTGTTGTTTTACGTTATCGTTGCTTTTATCTACTGCGGGATCATGCCAATAACAAAGTCCTGACTCCCCACAAGGTTGATCGCAGCGCCAGCCATCGGGATTTTGATAGCTGCATCGGCCTTTTTCTGATTTCATATGCACCGCCCTCAATAACTAATTGTAGGTGGTGACTGATCAGTTGCCACACTAATTACAAATTAATCATTAACTGTAAATAAACAAGACGGTTAGCTTCCTGATTAATGGAACTCACACCAGATCAAACTGTAATTTGAGCCACTCAGTGAACGAACGAGTGCTGTCGTTCTGTGTTCTCGTGAGGAGGAAATAGCCAGCATTGGCTGGAATGGAAGGGAACGGGGAAACCAGCTTCCCTTTCTCTAACTCATTGGTTATCAATAGGCTACGAGCCAAGGCGATACCGACTCCTGCCTCCGCGGCAGACATGGCCATATCTGTGCGATTAAAAAAGTGACCACGATTAGTCTCAAGTGCTAAGCCATGTTTTCCGAACCAATACTGCCACTCATAATCTCTTGGTGCATTTTGCCAAGGCATCGCATCATGTAACAACGTCGCGTCACTCCATAAAGCTTCGCTAAGCTCCACGTCATCTTGCCTTTCTATGCCACTGTACTGTTCCCAATAAGCGGCACTCATAACTGGCAGTAACGACTCTTCAAACAGCAGCTCCGCGTTGTCGGAGCGATATGGGAAGCAGCCATAATCAATGGCCAGATCATAGTCTTTCTCATCTCCATCAACGATGGCTGTTTCTGCAAAAGTCACTACCTGAATATCAGGGTGATGGCGGTGGAATTGTTCTAGCTTCGGAACCAACCATTTAAACGCTAAAGACGGTGTGAGTTTCAATTTGACTTCTTTCGACTGGCCACTTGGTTGCTGCAGGGATTGGATCACCGCTTCAATATCCGCAAAGTGCTGATTCACTGCATTAGCGAGAACTTCTCCTTGCGGCGTTAAGCGGATCCCCCGGGAATGGCGTTCAAAAACACTAAAGCCTAGTAACGTCTCTAGCTGAAGTAATTGCTGACTTACCGCTCCGGTAGTGAGGTGCATTTTCTTCGCAGCCTCAGTCAAACTGGCATATTGAGACGCCACACGAAACGTCGACAAACTTGTTGCTAAGGTACTTCGGATCATGACTCTCACCAGCGTTTAGAAATTCTATATGCAGTAAACAATTATTCTCGATTGTTAAAACAATGTAAAACCCGCACGATACGCAAAAGTCATTAATGTGAGCATGAAGATGAAAATTGCAGTATTAGGCAGCGGCGTGATTGGTGTAACCACCGCATGGTATCTATCTAAAGCCGGTCATGAGGTCGTGGTTATCGATAGACAAGCGAAAAGTGGTCAGGAAACCAGCTTCGCCAATGCCGGGCAAATCTCTTATGGATACTCTTCACCATGGGCAGCTCCAGGTATCCCACAAAAAGCGATCCGTTGGCTGTTCGAGCAGCATGCTCCTTTAAAAGTTCAACCTAAAGTAGACATCACAATGCTCAACTGGGCCATGCAGATGCTTAGCAATTGCCAACTGACCCGCTACGAAGTCAATAAGTCTCGTATGTTAAAAGTCGCTAACCATAGCCGTGAATGTCTGCAGCAATTAAATCAAGAGTTGGGGTTAGAATACCAAGGTCGCCAACGCGGTACGCTCCAAGTCTTTCGTTCTGAGAAGCAATTGGATGCAGTCGAAAAAGACATCCGCTTATTACAACAGGCCAACACCCGCTTCAAATTGCTCAATCCACAACAGTGCCTCGAACAAGAACCAGGTCTAGCGCCAGTGATAGATAAACTCAAAGGTGGGCTGTATTTGCCAGATGATGAAACGGGCGATTGCCAATTGTTTTGTCAGCAACTCACTCAGAAAGCGCAACAGCAAGGTGTCGAGTTTAAGTTTGACCATACCATTCAAGGCCTAGACCGCAGCTCAGGTAAAATTACATCCGTCATCACGGACAAAGAAACCCTTCATGCCGATGCGTTTGTCGTCGCAATGGGCAGCTACTCTGCTCCATTGCTTGCTTCAATAGGCATTGCTATTCCGGTTTACCCAGTAAAAGGTTACTCACTGACTGCGTCTATCATCGACCCTACGTTAGCTCCAACTTCGACAGTAATGGATGAGACCTACAAAGTCGCTTTAACGCGTTTCGATGATCGCATCCGCGTGGCTGGCACAGCAGAGCTAGCAGGATTTGACCCTACAATTCCAGAAAAACGCAAAAACACGATTTCAATGGTCGCCAAAGATCTTTTCCCACACAGTGCCAACTTCGAACACGCAGAATACTGGACAGGCTTTAGGCCTATGACCCCAGACGGAACCCCGATCATTGGCAAAACAGGCTACCAAAACCTGTTTACGAATACTGGTCACGGCACTTTGGGCTGGACCATGGCATGCGGTTCAGCGCAGCTGCTAAGCCAAGTCATTACACAATCAACGAAAGCCTACCCAATGGCTACTCAGCCACTTATCGATGGCCTAGATTTATCTCGCTATCAGTGAGCGCTATTTTCTGCTTAAAAATCAATCGGAATATAAATTTACTGAGAGTAACTAATTCAGAGATTAATAAATTACAACTACCGATAAGTTAACCGTATAAGTCCCTTAATAGTTATCAAATAATTCAAATAAGATCGTAGAAATAAGTAAAAACTAATATAGAGAACTAATTATTAACAACCAGACGGAGTTTTGTGCTCTTAATCACACCGCTAGGCTCTAATAGATAAAACCATTAACAATTGAGTTACACAAAGGTTAATGTATCGCCTAGAAAACAAACAATACATCTACAAAACAGGGAAAATGCTCATGCAGTCATTAGTTGATTTTCTGAATGGAATTATCTGGAGTCCGGCACTGATTTATTTGTGTCTTGGTGCTGGTTTGTTCTATTCGATCATGACTCGATTCGTTCAAATTCGTCACTTTTTCGAAATGTGGCGCTTACTACTTTCAGGCAAGAGTTCATCGAAAGGTATTTCATCTTTCCAAGCACTTGCCGTTTCGCTTTCTGGCCGTGTAGGTACAGGTAACATTGCAGGTGTTGCTGCCGCTATCGGTTTCGGTGGCCCAGGTGCAGTATTCTGGATGTGGGTTGTTGCGTTCTTTGGCGCGGCAACAGCATACGCAGAATCCACTCTAGCGCAAATCTATAAAGAAGAAGACGAAGGCGAATTCCGCGGTGGTCCAGCTTACTACATTGAAAAAGCGATGGGTCAGAAGTGGTACGCTTGGATCTTCGCAATTGCGACTATCTTTGCATGTGGTGTGCTACTACCTGGTGTTCAGTCAAACAGCATCGGTAACGCAGTAGAAGCAGCATTTGGTCCGGGTGCGATGATCGAAACCGCAATCGGTACATTCAGCTTCGCTAAAATCTTCACTGGTACGGTTGTTTCAATCATCCTTGGTTTCATCATCTTTGGTGGTGTTAAGCGTATTGCGAACTTCACTCAAATCGTCGTTCCATTTATGGCGCTTGCGTACATCATCACTGCGTTCGTTATCATCCTACTTAACATCGGTGAAGTTCCACGCATCTTCTCTATGATCATTAGCGATGCATTCACTCCTATGGCTGGTGTTGGTGCTGCGATTGGTTGGGGTGTTAAACGTGGTGTTTACTCTAACGAAGCAGGTCAAGGTACTGGTCCTCACGCAGCTGCAGCAGCAAACGTTGATCACCCTGCGCAACAAGGTCTGGTTCAGTCATTCTCAATCTATATCGATACACTGCTAGTATGTTCAGCAACAGCGTTTATGATCCTTATCACTGGTGCATACAACGTACACGGTGGTGCAGACGGTGCGTTCCTAGTTCAGAACATCAGTGCTGAAATCAGTGCTAACGGTCCAGTCTTCACACAGATGGCGATCGAAAGTGCGCTACCTGGTGTTGGTAAGCCGTTTATTGCTGTTGCATTGTTCTTCTTTGCATTCACTACCATCCTTGCTTACTACTACATTGCAGAGACAAATATTGCTTATATTCGTCGTACCTTCAAAGTTAACGGCTTAATGTTCGTCCTAAAGTTGGTACTTATGGCCGCAGTGTTCTACGGTACTGTTAAGACAGCGAATCTCGCTTGGGCGATGGGTGATGTGGGCGTAGGCCTAATGGCTTGGCTAAACATTGTCGGTATTCTGATAATTTTCTTCATGTCGAAGCCAGCACTTAAAGCGCTAGCCGACTATGAAGAACAACAGAAGAAAGGCGTGACAGAGTACACGTTCAACCCTGTAAAACTTGGCATTAAAGGTGCTGATTACTGGGAAGAGAAGTACAAGCGCAAAACCGGTAAAACACCAACTGCAGATAGCGACTCAACAGAAGCAGTAGAGCAGCCATCAACCTAAGTCTTATTCAGTTCTTGTCCTGTTGGCAGGAAATATAAGAAAAAGCAGTGGTCCGAATAACGGACATTAAAAAAGGGGCTAACCAATGGTTAGCCCCTTTCTTTTGTTCCCGTACCAGAATGTCTGGTTTTGCACTGACTTAAGCAGCAATCTCTTGAGTAGTAGGTGCAACTGATGCCGATTTCTTCTCACCAATTGGCAAGATAGTGCGGCCATATTCATTGTTCAGCACTTGCGCCATTGCGAAATAAATCGCGCTCGCACCACAGAAGATGCCTTCAAAACCTGCAATCGTACCAATCAGAGTGCTACCGGTAAAATCACGAGCAGCTAATAGGAAAAACAGAACCGTTAGCGAGCCGAACACAACTTGCTTAGCACGTGGGTAGCACAGTGAACCAATGAACATGAAACCTGTGAAAATACCCCATAGAGCTAGATACCACCCCATAAAGTGAGCAGGGCTTGCTGGCAGCCCCATGTATGGCATTACGATTAACCCAACCAATGTTAACCAAAACAAGCCATATGAAGTGAATGCGGTTGTACCGAAAGTATCACCACGCTTAAAACACATCATGCCGACTAGAACTTGGCTCAGACCACCGTAAAAGATACCCATCGCAAGAATCATTGAGTCGATTGGGAAGAAACCTGCATTATGGATGTTAAGCAGGATGGTTGTCATACCGAAACCCATTAGGCCAAGTGGAGCTGGGTTTGCCAGTTTAGTAGACATTTCGCGCACCTTTCAAAAAAGTTAATAAAAATTACGCGCGGATTTTAAAACAGATAACGTTAAATGATAGCGAACCTTGCGAAAACTAAGATTTCGAAAATCACCATAAGTTAGGAAATTGAATATGAAAGGGATAAATCAGGTTGAATAACACTAAGGAAAAAACAAATCAGTAAAGTACCACATCAGTAATTAGTTCATCATAAGCCAATTAATACCAACAATGTTAAATAATTGATTTTATGGGATTAAATCCTCTATAAAAAATAGAAAGAGCTTTAGGAACATGGGTAACCTAAAGCTCTATTTAATGCATATTGCTACCTTAGTTAGAGAGTCTAAACCGTCGGTCTAAAGTATTTCGCTACGGACGACTCCGCAAACTACTGACACGAAATTTCATCCCAGAACCAGTTGCTAGCAGTCGGTGTGTCCCAAACCCCAGGGGAGTTCTTCGCAACAAAACATTTACCCGCATTCGTCACTTTGTCGCCATTCCCCACTTGTGTCACTCCCGCTTCCCATTGAATAAAGGTATTTGGATCCGGAGTTGGGGTTGGGGTTGGATCTGGTGTTGGCTCTGGGTCAGGCGTCGGTGTTGGATCTGGGGTTGGCTCAGGTACAGGCTCGGTTGGTGTGCCTTCAACTAACTCCCAAGGTCCACCATTGGTAGGATCATCGCCCTGAGTCCACCATTTCGCTTGATATGTTGCTCCGCTATAAGTCACTTGATCGCCAGTGTTATACACTTTGTTTACATCCCATCCATTACCGCCAGGGTCAGTACCCGGGTCGACAGGATCAAGCTGTTCTACCACTCGAACCTCTGGCCAACTTGCATGTGAGCCATAAAAGTTAGTGACACATTTCTCGTAGTCACCCGGAACAAGTGCAGAATAGGCAGTTTGGAAGCCCACCAGCTCACACTCAAACGAGTAACCTTCTGGGCGATCTGGGTAATATTTCCAGTTACCATCCCAGTTAGTGTAAAGAACATCCGTCGCACCATTAAGGTTTAAGCTACCGTAAGGTGTTTGCTGCCAACAAGTGTTCTTTTCGTCGGCTTCTAGCGGAATCTGATAATGACTCGATAGCCCTTCCCAGTAACGAATACGATTGACTGGCTGGCCTTTCTCTTTGTTTTGTTCGCCACATTCAATACCACCATTAATAACGTTAATTGTGGTACCAAAGCCATACCCTATGCCCGCATCAATTTCACGCTGAGATGGTGTCCAAGTACGATCAATCACATGTAACATCGCCGGCTTAGGTGCCTGTGGAGTTAGGAAGAACCAAATGGCAGAGGCCAGATTTAGCCAAGAATCCGCAACCAGACCAGGATTGTTAAGCAATACCGTTGCATCGCCGTCATACATCACTTCCGAAAATGCACCATAGTTAAAGTGATAGGATAACTGTTTAGCACCGCGGCCAAAGTAGCCTTGCCCCGCAGCACATGGCCAGCGGCGGTTCTGCCAATCGTCCTGACCACATCCTGTTGTATAACCTTCTTGCCCCTCAGACCAACCCATTTCGCGTACATGAACGAGCGCTTGCTGCCACTCTTCCAGTGCTAATGGGTTATCCGAAATATTATCTTTGGCGATATGACCACCGGTTTCTTGCGAAAAGTGAGCAAATGCCGTCACGATCGACTTTTCACAGATCGCATCCGAATTACGGCCATCTGTGTATTCACCACAAAATGCCGGAAACTTACCAATCGCACGTAGAAAGCGAGTGTAAGTATATTCATGCGTGGCCATTTGAGTGAGGAAATCCCACTCAGATTGAGGAAAAACCCGCTCTACGCGCTTAACATTCTCTGGGTTTGCAGCCGCTCCCGGCTCAATCGCTTCCACCACAGCATTAGGGCGAGTTTCTAATGCTTTAGACCAAATGGCATACATAGGGTCGGAGGTTTGCGCATCGCCAGCCGCTTGGATATCAGCACGAGAAATGACATAACCAGTTGGGTTTTCTGGGTCAGGTTGAATGTTCATCGCTGCCATAGCATTTACCGCTATTGAACAGCCCACAAGTAAGGTGAGTGGTTTTATTTTTATCATCAGTGAAGTCCCTGTCTCACTAAAAAATTCTTTAGAAGAATAGAGGCTTAATGGAGACCTATGCAGACAAATGTGATGTTGAACGGGAGATTTGCGAGTGATTTCCTCTCGATGTAAACCATCCAACGTATGGTGACATCAAGAGTATTAGGTGTGCTACAAAAAACACTAAGTTAGTAAACATAAGATTTTCAATTACTTAATGCGCACTTGGTTTCATCAACTGAGCACCATATGTGACAGCGATAGATATAAAAAAGCCCCGAGGAATCCTCAGGGCTTCATCAATCAAAAACAATACCGTTGGGATTATTCCCACTCGATAGTTGCAGGTGGCTTACCTGAGATGTCGTAAACTACGCGTGAAATGCCATCAACTTCGTTGATAATGCGGTTAGAAACCTTACCTAGGAAGTCGTATGGTAAATGTGCCCAATGCGCAGTCATGAAGTCAATCGTTTCTACAGCACGTAGAGATACAACCCAGTCGTACTTACGGCCATCGCCCATTACACCTACAGAGCGTACTGGTAGGAATACCGTGAACGCTTGAGATACTTTGTTGTATAGGTCCGCAGCGTGTAGCTCTTCAATGAAGATCGCGTCTGCACGACGTAGAAGATCACAGTACTCTTTCTTGATTTCACCAAGAACACGAACACCTAGACCAGGACCTGGGAATGGGTGGCGGTAAAGCATGTTGTAAGGCAGGCCAAGCTCTAGGCCAATCTTACGTACTTCATCTTTAAATAGCTCACGTAGTGGCTCAACAAGGCCCATTTCCATATCATCAGGAAGACCACCCACATTATGGTGTGATTTGATTACATGCGCTTTACCCGTCTTAGATGCAGCCGATTCGATTACGTCTGGGTAAATCGTACCTTGAGCAAGCCATTTCGCGTTTTTCAGCTTCTTCGACTCTTCATCGAACACGTCTACGAATACGTGACCGATTGTCTTACGCTTCTCTTCTGGGTCAGACTTACCTTCAAGAGCCGCAAGGAAGCGATCTTCTGCGTCAACTTTGATGATGTTTAGGCCGAACTTGTCGCCAAACATATCCATTACTTGTTGACCTTCGTTTAAGCGAAGAAGACCGTTATCAACGAATACACATGTTAGCTTGTCGCCAATCGCACGGTGAACCAGCATCGCGACAACAGATGAATCAACACCACCCGATAGACCTAGAATAACTTCGTCGTCACCTACTTGCTCTTTAATACGAGCAACAGCATCTTCGATGATTGACTCTGAAGTCCACAGACGCTCACAGCCACATACGCCAAGAACAAAGTTCTCTAGCATTTGCAGGCCTTGTTTAGTGTGCGTTACTTCTGGGTGGAATTGCACGCCGTAGTATTTCTTCTCTTCGTTTGCCATTGCAGCGTACGGACAAGTCTCTGTCTCGCCCACTTTTACAAAGTCAGCTGGAATTTCTACTACTTTGTCACCGTGGCTCATCCATACATCTTGAGTCGCTTCAAGATCTTTAAATAGTGCAGACTCGCCAGATACTTTTACTTGTGCGTAGCCAAATTCACGCTCGTTAGAGCCTGCTACTTTACCACCAAGTTGCTCCGCCATCGTTTGCATGCCGTAACATACACCTAGAACTGGAACACCAGAATCAAATACATATTGAGGTGCACGTGGCGAGTTTTGTTCGGTTACACTTTCAGGGCCGCCAGAAAGGATAATTCCGTCTGGATTGAATTCACGAATATCCGCTTCTTCTACATCCCAACTCCATAGTTCACAGTAAACGCCGATTTCACGTACGCGGCGAGCGACAAGTTGAGTGTACTGAGAACCGAAGTCCAAGATCAGAATACGTTGGTCATGAATGTTTTTAGTCATTTTGGGCAGTCTTATAAGCTAGGTTATGAAAACGAGGCGAGTTTACTCGCCTCTTATCAATGCTTCAAGGAAAAAAGCAAACGTTTACGTAAGATTTCTTGTTCCCGTTTTACGTCGGGATTTTGGTCGAGAACAAGGAGAAGACGCGCAGCTTATAAGTATAAGTGAGCACCTTCGACGCCGTTCTCGGACAAAATAACAAGTAAAATTAGCCTAAACGGTAGTTTGGTGCTTCCTTGGTGATCTGAACATCGTGTACATGAGACTCCTTCATACCTGCACCTGAGATACGAACAAACTCTGCTTGAGTACGCATTGCTTCGATAGTCGCTGAGCCTGTTAGACCCATGCTTGAACGTAGGCCACCCATTTGCTGATGTACGATTTCTTTCAAGCGACCTTTGTATGCGATACGACCTTCAATACCTTCTGGTACTAGCTTGTCTGCAGCGTTGTCAGACTGGAAGTAACGATCTGAAGAACCTTGTGACATAGCGCCTAGTGAACCCATACCACGGTAAGCTTTGTATGAACGGCCATTGTAAAGAATTACTTCACCCGGTGCTTCTTCTGTTCCCGCAAACATAGAGCCAACCATCACAACTGATGCGCCCGCTACGATAGCTTTACAGATATCGCCAGAGAAGCGGATACCGCCGTCAGCAATAACTGGAATACCGTAAGAATTTGCCACCTCAGCAGCATCTGCAATTGCAGTAACTTGAGGAACACCTACGCCCGTTACGATACGAGTAGTACAAATAGAACCAGGGCCAATACCCACTTTCACAGCACTTACGCCTGCTTCGATAAGTGCTTTAGCACCTGCACCTGTTGCTACGTTACCGCCGATGATGTCGAGATCAGGGTATGCTGCGCGAGTTTCGCGGATACGGTTAAGTACACCTTCAGAGTGGCCGTGCGATGAGTCGATAAGTAGAACGTCTACGCCAGCTTCAACCAAAGCGGCTACACGTTCTTCGTTACCAGCACCAGCACCAACAGCTGCACCGACACGTAGACGACCACGCTCATCTTTACATGCGTTTGGTTTACGTTCTGCTTTGTGGAAATCTTTCGCAGTGATCATACCGGTTAGTTGGAACTCATCGTTCACAACCAGTACTTTCTCAACGCGTGCTTCGTGCATTTTCTCTTGCACTTCTTCACGAGTTGCACCTTCTTTTACCGAAGCCAAACGATCTTTAGGTGTCATTACCGATTCAACTGTTTTTGATAAGTCAGTAACAAAGCGAACGTCACGGCCAGTAATGATACCAACCAATTCATTGCTTTCAGTAACAACAGGGAAACCAGCAAAGCCGTGCTTTTCAGTTAAAGCGACAACATCAGCAATCGTTGCATCAGGATTCACAGTCACAGGGTTGGTTACAACACCAGCTTCAAAAATCTTAACCTGACGAACCATCTCTGCTTGCTGTTCAATAGACATGTTCTTATGAATAAAACCAATACCGCCTTCTTGCGCAAGTGCGATAGCAAGACGAGCTTCCGTCACAGTATCCATCGACGCAGAAATCATTGGGATATTTAAGGTGATATTTTTCGTCAGCTGAGTGCGAAGATCAGCTGTGTTTGGGAGAACGGTGGAGTGTGCTGGCACAAGTAGTACGTCATCGAATGTCAGCGCTTCTTTGGCAATTCTTAGCATTTGCAATATCTCACAATTAGAGGAGTAAAAAGAACAACCCAATCTCATCGTTTCGCATAATGAGGGCAACAAAATTAAGGCAACTTCATTGCATTTGGATTAGATATTGCGGACGGATTATACGGCTAACGAAATCGCTTGGCTACACATTTTTCTATTTTTTATTTGCAATTACCCCCTTGATATGTATTATATTGCCGCTAACTTCCATACTCACGTCTATGAGATTAGCTGTGTCTTCTCTGACCAATCAAAATATCTTCACTGTCTCCCGTCTCAATGCAGAAGTCCGTTTACTCCTTGAAAATGAAATGGGAATTGTGTGGCTAATTGGTGAAATCTCAAACTTTTCAGCCCCTGTCTCAGGTCATTGGTACCTCACCCTTAAAGATTCTCGCGCCCAAGTTAAGTGTGCGATGTTTAAGGGCAACAATAGACGTGTAACCTTCAAGCCGCAAAATGGTAAACAAGTTCTAGTAAAAGCACGCTTGTCTTTATATGAACCTCGTGGGGACTATCAGCTGATCATTGAAAGCATGCAGCCAGAAGGTGATGGCCGCCTGCAGCAACAATTTGATGAACTGAAAATGAAACTCGCAGGGGAAGGACTCTTTGCTCAAACCAACAAGCGCCCTCTCCCTGAGCATCCAACCCGTGTTGGGGTCATTACCTCTAAAACCGGTGCAGCACTGTTCGATATCCTTGATGTGTTAAAACGCAGAGACCCTTCGCTGCCTGTTGTGGTGTATCCAACTACGGTACAAGGTGACGACGCAGCGATTCAAATCGCTCAAGCAATTGGCTGCGCAAATAGTCGTAACGAGTGTGATGTCTTGATTGTTGGTCGAGGGGGCGGTTCATTGGAAGATCTTTGGTGTTTCAATAACGAGATCTTGGCTCGAACTATCGCAGCTAGCCAGATTCCTATTATCAGTGCTGTCGGTCATGAAGTGGATGTTACTATTGCTGACTTTGTAGCAGATATGCGTGCCCCTACTCCCTCTGCCGCTGCTGAGTTGGTTAGTCGTGATAATAGCCATAAAGATCAGGCATTGGCGACCAAACATCAAAAGCTTGTTAGCGCACTTCGCTATTACCTAAGCCAACAGCGTCAACACAACGCGACATTGCTGCACCGTTTAGAGAAACAACACCCTAGCCATCAGCTACAGCACCAGAGTCAACAACTCGACGAGTTAGAACAACGCTTGCATCGAAGTATGAACAACTTCATCACCATACGCAAACAGGCTGTACAACGACAACAATATCGAATACAGCTCCACTCTCCCGTTGCAAAGCTTGGCGAACAAAAATCTAGCCTACAAAGGCTAGAACAAAAGTTGTTGGATGCTATGGACAGAAAGCTGCTCAATACACGACATCAATTGGCTTTAGCCGCGGAAAAGCTTGACACAGTTAGTCCTTTGGCAACGTTAAAACGCGGATATTCCATCACTCAAGATAAGGATGGGACAGTGGTAACACGCGCTTCAGATGTAAAAATGGGCGACACACTGGTCACCCGCCTTGCTGATGGTGAAGTACGCTCCACTGTTAACTGATTAGGTCTAGGTTTTCACTTCCTAGCTTAGTCACGAGCTAAAATGGGCTGAAACACAAAGCTGACTCTCGACTTCGACTTTAACTCATTGCAAGTATTGCAAAAGTAACTTGCCGAGCCGCACGCCTGTAGCTTCTCTAGCTCTGCACTACATTCAGGACAATATCCTATTTTCTTATAATGGGTAGAACAAGATCCGCAATGATAAGCGCCATCCCACTCTAACTCGCTACTACACTTCGGGCATTGATTCTCAGTCATAGCATCACCTTTATAATGTCATTTAACTTTTACTCATACGGGGATTATCTAACAAGATCATTGTCACTTTCCTTGATTTTGTCCCGTGATAGTTCACTAGTATGAGTTATACTGAGTGTTATTCTCCTACCATGATCTTTATATGATCATCCGCTTTATTCTATTTGATCAGCGATCTACCCTAAAAAGAATATTTATATCACCACACACCGAAAGCATAAGTTACATGTGCTGTTTTTGAATTTTAAACAATATAAAAAACCAAACAAAAACACCTAAAACAGAATAAACAGATTTTAATAAAAAGATCGCTTTGGGACTATGTCGGAATTACATCGGTGTGCATTTCAACGTTCTGTCCATCAATCTGACATAGAGAGACAGTAATACGAGCGAACTCATTCAATGAGGTGACATGCGTTCCTCCACAAGGAATCTCGGCAATTTCTCCTTCTTGTAAGTTACATCGCCAGTAACGAGAATCCGTTAATGTTTCACCATCACAATGCATCTCAACAATAGAAGATAACGATAGCCAATCAGACAATTGTGCATTAACTCGAGATTCAATACTTGCTAGATCCTGCAGCATTTCTGCACTGTTGAGCCCTCTTTTGCGCAGTGTTTTACCTAAGCGATAGCTATCGACACATTTATCTTCGGTTACGAAGCTTGTTTCTTGAGCATAGCTATTAAAATCGTAGTGACCATGAGGGTCTTTTCTATCCGCATCCTTGCGCCAGTAGCCATCGGCTAGCACCTTATTAAGCGCAAGATAAGCCAAATGTCCTGCGCTATGGCCTCGGCTCAATGCTAGTTGGCGCTCTTTATCGACACACAAGGTTATCAATTGCCCAACTGATAAGTCGATAGCTTGGTGAACGCAGTGAACTACAACGAATACCCAGCCATCACTATCACGTTTTACGGGGATCGCTTTGTCAACATACAGCTGACCCGTTGATAGCTCAATCGCACCGACTAAACTATCGAATACTTCGACATCCTGCTCGCCAACGACCAGTCTCCCGGTATCAGCAGGATGATCTGGCCAAATATGGCTAACAGGGTGAAAAGGGGTTTTATCTGCCACAACATAGCTAACACTGCCTTGCTTTTCGACAAGCTGCACTGTGGAATCAAGTTGCCAAACTTGATGGCAAAATTGAGTAATGGTTGGAGAGATCATAGCGTTGGTACTCTGTAATTTATGGGCATAAAAAAGCCCAAGTAGATACTTGGGCCAGTTTACTATTTTTTACGATCTTTCATCGCACTCATTAGGCGTTTACGCTTACGCTCTTGGGATAGCGTCATCTTGTTCGTTTTGCCTTCAAATGGGTTATCACTACTTTGGAAGTTAATGCGGATCGGTGTCCCCATGATCTCCAAAGACTTGCGATAGTAGTTCATTAGGTAACGTTTGTAAGAGTCAGGTAGATCGTTTACCAAGTTACCGTGAATGACTACGATTGGCGGGTTGTAACCACCAGCATGAGCATATTTAAGCTTAACACGGCGACCACGAACCATTGGTGGTTGATGGTCGTCAGTGGCCATCTTCATAATGCGAGTCAGTACCGATGTACCTACACGAGTTGTTGCCGACTTATAAGCTTCCTGAACTGATTCAAACAAGTGACCAACACCAGTACCGTGCAGTGCTGAAATGAAGTGGATTCGAGCAAAGTCTACGAAGCCTAGGCGGCGATCCAGCTCTTTCTTCACGTGCTCTTTCACGTCAGTGTCTAGACCATCCCATTTGTTGACAGCAATAACAATCGATCGGCCAGCATTAAGGGCAAAGCCAAGCAAGCTTAAGTCTTGATCTGAGATATTTTCACGTGCATCAATAACAAGAAGAACTACGTTCGCATCTTCAACAGCTTTAAGCGTTTTAACAACTGAGAACTTCTCAACAGTTTCATTAATACGTTTACGGCGACGAACACCAGCAGTATCAATCAACACGTATTCTCGGTCGTCACGCTGCATCGGAATGTAGATAGAGTCACGAGTCGTCCCAGGCATGTCATACACAACCACACGTTCTTCACCAAGAATACGGTTAGTCAGTGTTGATTTACCAACATTTGGACGACCAATAATGGCAAGTTTGATAGGCTGATCTTGAAGACGGTTGAACTCTTGTTCTGCTTCTTCTTCAGTGTAATCGAGCTTCTCTTCTTCTTCGTCTACGAAGTCAGTTAAATCTTCGATTTCGCCTTTTGCCTCTTCCGCCATTTTTTCTGCAAATGGGTTAAGAGCGCGATCGATCAATGCTCCAACACCACGGCCGTGCGCTGCCGCAATTTGGTACATGTTTTCCACACCAAGTTGCCAGAAATCTGCAGATGCAGCATCAGCATCGATACCGTCGACTTTGTTTACCACCAACATAGATGGCTTTTCAATCTTGCGAAGATGGTTCGAAATAGCGATGTCTGAAGGCGTTAGGCCAGCACGACCATCCACCATGAATAACACCACATCAGCTTCATCAATCGCCGCTAGCGACTGTTCAGCCATTTTAGTTTCAACACCTTCTTCAGTGCCATCGATACCACCAGTATCGATTACAATGAATTCGTGCTCACCAAGCTTAGCTTGGCCATATTTACGGTCACGCGTTAACCCTGGAAAATCCGCAACCAAAGCATCACGCGTACGTGTTAATCGGTTAAACAGCGTAGATTTACCTACATTTGGGCGCCCTACAAGAGCAACAACAGGTACCATAACAACCTCTACAATATTCTTTCTTATGTAGTTATAGGTAACGACTTGCATCCTGCCAAGCGTTAACAAGCCAGGCGTTACCTATAACCACATTCACTTTAGTTTATCTCAATAAAACGGCTCCTAGCTGTTTCCAACCAGGAGCCGAATGTGAATTGTATCACGAAATTATTTCTTGATCGTCAGTTTCTTTACATCGCCATTGCGCGTTGTAATTACATAACCATCAGGTAAAGCAACAGGACCAACGGCAAAGCCACTTTCGTCAACAAGCTGCTGTGCGACAAACTCACCACTCGAACGATCTATCCAGTACAAGTAACCTTCCGTATCACCAACAACGACATAGCCATTGATTATTACAGGAGCAGTTAGCAGGCGGTGCTCAAGTTGGTCGTTACTCCAAAGTTCGGTACCACTACGCGCATCAACAGCAGCAATATGATCTTTATCGGTTACGACAAACAAACGACTGCCATCACTGGCTAGATCTGTCGCGGAAGAATAAGTACGTTTCCAAATTGGTTTACCAGAACGAAGGTCTAAACCAATCAATTGTCCGTTTATACCAACAGTGTAAAGCGTTGTGCCTAAAATAACGGGAGACGCATCAACATCGACTAAGCGATCAATTTCAGTCGCCCCCTGAGGCATGCCTACAGGCTGTTGCCAAATGAGCTGACCACGTTCCACTATTGCAGCCGCTAGTCGACCATTAGCTGTGCCCCAGAAGACACCACCAGATACCGTTGCTGGAGTGCTATCTCCACGCAGCGTTAGGTTTGGAACTTCGGTGCTGATAGTCCACTTCTGCTCACCGCTAGTTTGATCTAAAGCGATTAACATGCCACGGCTAGTGTTCACCATAATGAAGTTGCTGTCAGCGACAGGTGCAGCCAACACTTCACCATCTACATCAACACGCCACTCAAGTTCACCTGTTTCAGCATCTAACGCAATTAGCTGGCCGTTTTCACTGCCAATAAACACTTTACCGTAAGCTGCTGTGATACCACCAGAAAGTCGAGCCGATGTCTCTTCTTCTAAATCGACTTCCCATTCAGTTTTACCCGTTTCTGGATTCAGCGCTTTCACCAAGCCTAATCGACTCGCAGCAAACACTTTTCCATAAGCGTACTCAGGAGTCAGCTTAGAGAAGAAGTGTCCAACACCATCGCCTACTGACGCCGACCATTGCTGTGAAGGCGTAAACTCACTTTGTACTTGTGGCACAGGCGCCATGATGATGGTGTCTTCTTCACCTGCACACCCAGCTAAAACACCGATGGTTGCAGCGGATAAAAGCACTTTGCTAAGCAGTTTTTTCATTAACAAGCGCCCTTATTACTTGGCTAGATCGTCCAGCTTCATTTGCAGAGTTTGACTCGCATCTTCCGCCTGTTGAGCTTCAGTGTAAGCAGCATAAGCCGCGGCTTCATCACCTTTACGCAGAGAGATATCACCACGTAGCTCAGCAATACGACCAGCCCAACTAGGATCCTTAATCAGTTCTAGTTCCGCCATAGCACCATCATAGTTTTTCTGCTCTGCTTGGATACGAGCGATACGGTAAGACGTCACCGCTTTAAGCGCGTCATCTTTAGAGTTGGCTTTAGCCCACTCTAACTGAGCAAGCGCCTCATCAAGGTTATTTGCTTCAACCTGTACTTTTGCTAACTGAAGAGCAGCAAGTACAGAGTATTCAGAGCCTTTGTTCGAATCAATGAATGTTTGAATGCTCGCTTCAGCGTCTGCGCCTTGAGTTTGTAGCGATGTAATTACACTTGTGTATGCTTCTGATGCTGCTTCTTGACCTTGCAGAACTGAATCCTGGTAATAGCGCCAGCCAAATAGGCCACCTAGACCAATAACGGCACCAAAGATCACGGCTTTACCGTTCTCTTTCCACCAGTCTTTAATCGCTTCAACTTGTTGTTCTTCAGAATCGTAGAGTTCCACTTCCTGTCCTCTTAATATTTCTTAAGTTTCAGTATCTATGACCAAAACTTACAGTAATTTTGCTAACTGCTCAGCTACTTCAGCTTGAGAGTACGTAGTTTGATCGCCGCCAATGAGATCTTTCAAAACGACATTAGATTCAGCGACTTCATTTTCACCAAGCACTAGAGCAACTGCGGCACCGACTTTATCAGCACGCTTAAATTGCTTCTTGAAATTACCACCGCCGAAATGGTTCATAACACGTAGCCCAGGAACCTGCTCACGAAGTTGCTCGGCCAGTTTCATTCCAGCCATCATTGTACCTTCACCCGCAGTCACCATGTAGACATCAACGCTACGACGAACTTCTGTTAGTTCTAGAGTTTCCATCATGAGAACTAAACGTTCTAGACCCATCGCGAAACCAACAGCTGGCGTTGGTTTACCACCAAGTTGCTCAACTAGACCATCGTAGCGACCACCGCCACATACCGTACCTTGAGCACCTAAGCTTTCAGTAATCCATTCAAATACCGTGCGATTGTAATAATCAAGGCCACGCACTAAACGTTCATTTACCGTGTATTCGATACCAGCAGCGTCTAGAAGTTCACACAAACCTGCAAAATGTTGTTTTGATTCTTCATCTAAGTAATCAGATAAGCGTGGTGCATCACCAAGGATTGCCTGTACTTCAGGGTTTTTAGAGTCCAATACACGTAGCGGATTAGTGTGCATACGACGCTTGCTGTCTTCATCGAGTACATCGATATGCTGTTCAAGATGAGCAATCAGTGCAGTACGGTAGTTTGCACGCGCTTCAAGTGAACCAATAGAATTCAGCTCTAAACGTACATGCTTGTCGATACCCAAATCACGCCATAGTCGAGCCGTCATCATGATCAATTCAGCATCTACGTCTGGACCATTTAATCCAAACACTTCTACACCACATTGGTGGAATTGACGGTAACGACCTTTTTGTGGGCGCTCATGGCGGAACATTGGCCCCATGTACCACAAACGTTGCTCTTGGTTATAAAGCAGACCATTTTCGATGCCAGCACGTACACAGCCTGCTGTACCTTCAGGGCGCAGCGTTAAGCTGTCACCATTGCGGTCTTCAAATGTGTACATTTCTTTTTCAACCACATCGGTCACTTCACCGATTGCACGGCTAAATAGATGAGTCATCTCAACGATTGGCATACGTACTTCATTGTAGCCGTATGCACTGATGACGTTTTTAACCGCACCTTCCACTTTTTGCCACAGTGGAGATTGAGTTGGGAGGCAGTCGTTCATGCCTCGGATTGCTTGGATTGTTTTTGCCACAGTACTTACCGTAATGTCGTTGAGATTAATTTGATTCGATTTGGTTTACATCAATGCGATTGCTTTCATCAAGCACTGATGCTTTTGCGCGAATTTTAGCTTCAAGCTGAGCAACAAGATCATCATTGTCAAAACGCTCTTTCTGACGTTTACCGTCCTCATAAAAAGCACTTTTCTTGTTACTACCCGCTAAACCTAGATGGGATACTTCTGCTTCACCTGGGCCATTAACAACACAACCAATAATAGAAACATCCATTGGTGTGATAATGTCCTCTAGACGCTGCTCTAGTTCATTGACTGTGCCGATAACATCGAACTCCTGACGTGAACAACTAGGGCAAGCAATAAAGTTTATGCCACGAGAACGGATGCGAAGAGATTTTAGAATATCAAAACCAACTTTGATTTCTTCTACAGGATCCGCAGCCAGGGAGATACGTAGCGTATCACCAATGCCTTCAGCAAGTAACATACCTAAACCAACCGAAGACTTAACTGCGCCCGCTCGTGCACCACCGGCTTCAGTGATACCCAAGTGTAGCGGCTGATCGATCTTGTTTGCCAAAATGCGGTATGAGTCTACCGCTAGGAAGACATCAGAAGCTTTCACGCTTACTTTGAATTTATCGAAGTTAAGTCGATCTAGAATATCTACATGGCGCATTGCTGACTCTACCAATGCTTCAGGCGTCGGTTCGCCATACTTCATTTGGATGTCTTTTTCTAAAGAACCGCCATTTACACCAATACGAATTGGAATGTTTTTGTCGCGTGCACAGTCAACAACCGCGCGAATACGATCTTCTTTACCAATGTTACCAGGGTTAATACGCAGACAATCAACACCATATTCAGCAACTTTAAGTGCGATACGGTAGTCAAAATGGATATCCGCTACTAGAGGAATGGATACCTGCTGTTTAATTTGCTTGAACGCTTCAGCCGCATCCATGGTAGGTACAGAGACTCTAACGATGTCTGCACCCACATTTTCTAACGCACGAATTTGAGCAACAGTTGCTTCTACATCTGTCGTGCGGGTATTTGTCATTGACTGCACCGCGATCGGGGCGCCGTCACCAATAGGCACATCGCCCACATAAATACGTGTCGATGGGCGACGTTTGATAGGAGACTCGTGTTGCATATTAACTTTCTAAGGTAAGGTGAATCTTGCTACTTTACCTGAAGTATACCCAGAAAGGTCGACAGGTTCACTCGCAAATGTCATCGAAACACTTTCTGGAGCACCAAGAATGACATTAAATGGCGCTTCACCGGATAACTCGAGGTTTTGGCCTGCTTTCTTTATGCCTGTAGATAAGGTTTTTCCATTAGCATCTTTTACTTGGATCCAACAATCCGCACTAAAAGACATGGCTAATAATTTGTCAGTAGAAATGACAACAGATTCAGGTTCTTCCACTTGCTCAACTTCAGGTAGCTGAGCAGGTACAGGTGATTCTTCTACGATGGCTTCAGACGTTACCTCATTTGCCACCTCAAGTTCGGAAGTGTCTGCTACTTCGGCTACCTCAGTAACTATAGGCTCAGCGGCGACTTCAGGCACTACCTCAACAACTTCTACGTCGTCCGATGGCTCCGCAGCAGAGGTTATCGTTGCAAAACTGCCTGGCTCAGAAGATTCATCTTGTACGACACTGACTTCTTCAGGTAAATCATCAATGATGGCTAAAGTGTCAGTTTGTTGGTTTTGCCACCACCACACAGAGGAAATACCAATCATTACAGCAAGGATACCCCAAGTGATCCCCATGATGCGGCTATCATGGCGCTCTCGTTTGGTTTTCTTGGAGAAGCTCAACATCTCATGTTCTTTATGCTGTGCACTTCCACAATCATCAAGCGCGCATAAAACGACAGACTCTTCCAGCCCTACCGCTTTCGCGTATGAACGCAGATAACCACGAGTAAATGTAGCGACCTGTCCAGATTCAAAGTTGTTTTCTTCAATTCCCTGAATAATCGATAAACGTAAGCGTAAGCGATCTGCAATTTGTTTTTGTGAAAGGCCTAACTCTTCTCTACGAGATTTAAGTATCGTACCCGCTTCAATTTTTGGTTGTTCCGTGTCCGTCTTTTGTTCGGTTACTGCGTCTTGTTCAGTACTCATTAGTGTTGTACTTCTCTGTCGTAGTTTTTCACTACTTTGTAACTTTCATTCTTTATTGTTAGTAGTTACTGTGCGGAAAAACAAAATTCATTCAGGGTTTCCCCTATTTAAACAAAGCAGATTTCAATGCTCTCCACTTCATTCCATGTCAAAAACCTGATGCAAAATTGATATTCAGGTTAATTTGCAATTCTAATAGATATTTGTCGTTAAACAACATTACCTTTATGTAGAAATCACAAGCAGTTCAAGGTTTTTCCTAATTTTTACAAAGAAAGGCTGAGAATGTTTCAGAATTTACAAATACAACAAAGCCAGAGCATGCTCTGGCTTTGTTGTATAAAAAATACGAGTTAAACCGCTTTCACGGGAATCGCTTCACCCGACAGCTGTTTTTGCTGAGTTCGCTTGGTTCTGTCAATCACGTCCCCAACTAACTGGCCACACGCAGCATCAATGTCGTCACCACGAGTTTTGCGAACCGTCACTGTATGCTCGTATTGCATCAATGTTTTCTGGAAACGGTCGATTCGAGAGTTACTTGGCTTCTTATATGGTGAACCCGGATACGGGTTAAATGGAATTAAGTTGATTTTACACGGAGTATCTTTCATTAGCTCCGCCAACTCACGAGCATGGTCCATGTCGTCATTCACATGATCAAGTAATACGTATTCAACGGTCACTTTGCCACGGTTAGCATTCGATGATGCAATATAGCGACGAACTGACGCAAGAAAATCTTGGATATCCCAACGATCGTTGATTGGCATGATTTCACTACGTAACTTATCGTTTGGCGCATGCAATGAAATAGCAAGTGCCACATCAATATTGCCAGTCATTTGATCTAATCCAGATACAACACCAGACGTAGAAACTGTGACACGGCGTTTAGACAAACCAAAACCAAGATCATCAAGCATCAACTCAAGCGATGGGATCAGGTTTTTCATGTTAAGCAGTGGCTCACCCATCCCCATCATCACGACGTTAGTGATTGGGCGTCGGCCAGTTTCTTTCTCGAGGCCAATCTCACGTGCAGCACGCCATACTTGCCCTATAATTTCCGATACTTTTAGGTTGCGGTTGAAGCCTTGTTGCGCTGTTGAGCAGAACTTACACTCGAGCGCGCATCCAACTTGCGAAGATACACACAACGTTGCACGGTCATCCTCAGGGATATAAACCGTTTCAACATCTTGGTCGCCAACTCGCATTGCCCATTTGATGGTACCGTCCGAAGAGTGCTGTGCATCTGATACGTAAGGAGCACGAACTTCACAACGATGTTGAAGCTTTTCTCGGAGCTTCTTATTAATGTTGGTCATTTTTTCGAAGTCATCAACACCAAAATGGTAGATCCACTTCATAACTTGATCGGCGCGGAATGCTTTCTCGCCTAACTCTTCAGCGAACAGTTTGCGTAATCCCTTGCGATCAAAATCGAGTAGATTGATTTTTTCAGTGGTCATGTAGCCTCTCAATGACGGAACAGTAATTAAGGGCGCGAATTGTACAGCGTTTGTTCACCTTCAACAAGGCTTGTAAACACAGTAATTTAGTAAGGTATTAATATAAGAAAGGTTATTTTTTATACAGAGAAATACAAGTACGTCTTTTTATCTCTGTACTAAAAAGAAAAAGCCTTGGCATATCGCCAAGGCTTTCAGCTATCACTATCATTCTGAGGATTAACGTGGGCAAATCTCAGATTCAGGGAAGAAGAACTCAATTTCGCGTGCCGCTGACTCTGGGCTATCAGAACCATGTACCGAGTTGTAACGCATACTCACAGCATAATCAGCACGGATAGTGCCACACGCCGCTTCTTCTGGGTTAGTTTTACCCATTAGTTCACGGTAACGAGCAATAGCATTTTCACCTTCTAGTACCTGAACCATAATTGGGCCAGAAGTCATAAACTCTTTAAGAGCTGGGAAAAACGGCTTGCCTTCATGCTCAGCATAAAAACCACTCGCATGCTCTTCCGTTAGGTGAACCATTTTAGCGGCAATGATTTGTAGTCCCGCTTTCTCAATACGGTGATAAATTTCACCAATCAAGTTTCTTTCTACTGCATCAGGCTTAACGATCGAAAATGTTCTTTCTAGAGCCATAAGGTATCCTTTTACTTCGATTATTGTAGTTATGACGGCAGCGAACTCGCTGCCAAATCTGATTAATTCGCTTGCTCAGTGAGGATGCGTGCAAGTGTTCTTACGCCCATACCCGTTGCACCTGCAGACCATTTATCACTTGCAGACTTACGGTAAGTACCAGCGCAATCAAAGTGCAGCCAACCTTTCTTGTAATCTTCAACAAAGTAAGAAAGGAATGCAGCAGCCGTACTTGCACCCGGTGTATAGTCACCGCTACTGATATTTGACAGATCAGCAAAATTAGAAGGCAACATTCCGCGGTGGAAATCGGCGAGAGGAAGCGGCCATAAGCCTTCTTTCTCTTCACGAGCAGCATTAAGCGCCTGATGCGAAAGCTCATCATCAAAACTCATTAGCGCGTGGTAATCATTACCTAGAGCATTTTTAGCAGCCCCCGTTAAGGTAGCGCAATCAATAATTAGCTCAGGTTTTTGCTCGCTCGCATAAATTAGACCATCCGCCAATACCAAACGTCCTTCTGCGTCGGTGTTCATGATTTCTACCGTCTTACCGTTTTTGTAAGTGATGACATCACCCAGTTTCAATGCACGACCTGAAATCATGTTCTCTGCACAGCAAAGAATTAGCTTAACGCGCTTGTTTAGACCACGCATGATAGCAAGGCCTAAACCACCAGTAATAGTACCTGAGCCACCCATATCAGCTTTCATTGCAGTCATAAAGCCAGACTGCTTAATGCTGTAGCCGCCAGAGTCGAACGTAATGCCTTTACCCACAAGACACGCATAAACAGGAGCATTTTCATCGCCTGTTGGATTAAAGTCGAGTTGTAACATTGCCGATGTGCGCTCAGAACCGCGACCTACCGCGTAAATCCCTTCCCAGCCTTCGGTCAGTAGATCCTTGTCTTTTACGATCTTAGCTGTGACAGTGCCTTCAGGAGCAACAGATTTAATGAACTCGGCTGCCATGGTTGCTAGCTGGCGGGGTGCTACTTCTTCAGCACTCTTGTTGATAATGTCACGAGTCCAATCCGTTGCTTTAATGCGAGCTTCGATTTCTGCTTGATCTGCGTCGGCAAGTGATTCCCACTCAAGCGTATTTAATTTCTTTGGACCACGGTAACCTTGTTGAAACGCCCAAATATTTTCAATATTCCAGCCTTCACCTTTCAAAAATACGGATTGAATACCCTGTGCATCCAGTTTACGCGCAGCACGTTGAACCGCACCAAGATCATGGCCTTCACCAAGATGAATGGTCGCTCCATTTTCTGAAAAAGATAAAATAGCTTTTTCTCCCCACTGAGGCTGGGCAGAATCTTGGCTGATGAATACTGACATCTGTGTAGACATGGTGTCTCCTTGTCTGGTGGTATTAGTGTTTACCATCGTTTTAGATAACGGTTCGATGTTAGCATTATGTAGGTCGAAAGTGTCAAATTGATAAAAAAACGGGCCATTAGGCCCGCTTTTTTTAGTAGAAATTGTTAACTGCACGATGTTTCTTCAACAAATCAATTAATCTACTTCGTCCATCCAACACAGAATAATTGCCTCTAGGATTTTCTCGTTAGAGCGATTTGGTTCATCGTCAAACTCTTCTAGATCCATCACCCACTGATGCAAGTCAGTAAAACGCACAGTCTTTGGATCTGTATCTGGGTATAGGTCGCACAGTTCAATTGCGATATCTCTTGAATCCGTCCATTTCATTGCCGTACTCCTTGCTTTACTTCACTGTTATAAAGTTTAGTGGTCTTCCGACGCATGGTTTAACGTGTATTTCGGAATTTCAACAACTAAGTCTTCGTCCGCTACTTTAGCTTGGCAGCCAAGACGAGATTCTGGCTCTAAGCCCCAAGCTTTATCAAGCATATCGTCTTCTAGCTCATCGCTCTCTTCTAACGAATCGAAGCCTTCACGAATAACAACATGACAAGTTGTACAAGCGCATGACTTCTCACACGCATGTTCAATACCAATACCGTTTTTCAGTGCAACATCTAATACAGTGTCGCCCGAATTCGCCTCTAAAACAGCCCCTTCTGGGCAAAGATCTTCATGAGGTAATACTATAATCTTAGGCATTTTATTGTCTCTTAAATATCGTTAACCGATTGACCGGAAAGCGCCGCGCGAATAGATTTGTCCATGCGGCGTGAAGCAAACTCTTGGCTCGCTTTGTCTGTATCTTTGATCCCCTGTTCAATCGCAGGAGAGTCATCACCATTGCGTAGCGCAATGAGGCTTTCAATTGCTTTTAATAGTTGCTGCTTCTCCTGATCCGACAGTAACTCATCACCATCAGCCTGCATTGCAGCAATCAGTCCTTCAATGACGCGATCGGCTTCGACACGTTGTTCAGCCAAAGCACGAGCATCCATATCTTCCTTCGCATAGGTCATTGAATCTTTAAGCATATTAGCCACTTCATCATCACTTAAACCATACGATGGTTTAACCTGAATCTCAGCTTGTACACCTGTACTCTTTTCCATTGCAGTCACAGACAATAGACCATCTGCATCCACCTGGTAGGTCACACGAATATGCGCCGCACCGGCCGCCATTGGAGGGATGCCTTTTAGAGCAAACCGAGCAAGCGAACGGCAGTCATCAACCATTTCGCGCTCCCCTTGCACTGTGTGCACCGTCATCGCAGTTTGGCCATCTTTAAACGTGGTGAATTCTTGAGCTCGCGCAACTGGGATTGTCGTATTTCTTGGAATGATTTTCTCAACCAAGCCCCCCATAGTTTCAATACCAAGCGAAAGAGGGATAACATCCAGTAGTAACATCTCTGAATCAGGTTTGTTACCTGCCAAGATATCAGCTTGAATCGCAGCACCAATCGCTACCACTTCGTCTGGGTTAATGCTTGTCAATGGTGTACGACCAAAGAAGTCACCAACAAGTTCGCGAACAAGTGGGGTTCGAGTTGAGCCTCCAACCATTACGACTTCCATTACTTCATCAGCATCGACTTCAGCATCTTTCAATGCACGACGGCATGAGAGCAATGTTTTTTTCACCAACTGTTGAATGATCTCTTCAAACTTCTCACGCGTTAACTCGCCTTGCCACCCAAGCACGTCAACCTTAGCTTTACCTTCAGTTGATAACGCAATTTTCGCTGCTGTAGCCGCATCCAACAGAGTACGGTTTTGCTCAGCAGAAAGAGGACTTGCTATACCAATTTGCTGCTGGAAATGCTCTGCCACTAGATGATCAAAATCATCACCACCTAACGCTGAGTCACCGCCAGTTGCTAGTACTTCAAATACACCTTTTGAGAGACGCAAAATCGATATATCAAACGTTCCGCCACCAAGATCATAAACAGCAATAATGCCTTCTTGTCCGGAGTCTAGGCCATAGGCAATAGCTGCAGCGGTCGGTTCATTCAATAAGCGAAGGACATGTAAACCAGCTAGGTTCGCTGCATCTTTAGTTCCAGCACGCTGGGCGTCGTCAAAATAAGCAGGTACGGTAATAACAACACCAGCAAGCTCACCGCCGAGTGTTTCTTCAGCCCGTTGACCAAGAGACTTTAATATCTCAGCCGAAACTTGAATCGGATTCTTATCACCTTGATTCGTAACCAGTACAGGTAAACCGTTATCACTCTCCTTGAACTGATATGGCAGTGAAGGATAACGGCTTTGAATATCGTTAAGTGAACGGCCAATCAAACGTTTAACAGAAATAATGGTATTTTCAGGCTCAGATTGCGCTTTTTCTCGAGCATCGTAGCCAATTTTAGATTCCTCGCTCGCATAGTTGACTACCGAAGGGAGAATACTGCGACCTTGGCTATCAAGCAGAGTTTTTGCTTCTCCTGAACGAACAGAAGCCACTAATGAATTAGTCGTTCCTAAATCGATACCCGCAGCCAATTTATGTTCATGCGGTGCACTGCTTTGTCCTGGTTCAGCAATTTGTAGTAGCGCCATTGCGTAATCCTTATTATTTCAACTAGCCGAGAAGACGATCTTCGACTTGTTCAATTTCACTTTTTAACTTGGCTATAAATTTGAGTTTGCGAACAGTATCTGCAGCTTCTGCCCACTGTGCTGTTCCCAATTGCTCTGTCACTGAAGTAAGGTGTTGCTTGTAATTCTTCGTTACCTTGCTCTCAAAGTTGAACAGAGCATCCTCAGGAGAGTTACTTGAGGATATATCTTCTAGCTCTTCACGCAATTCCATCTGTTCCATCAAGAACATAGGATCTTGCATCGTCTGTTGCTCACCACGGATTTCTACACCGTTCTCTGCTAAAAGGTACTCTGCGCGAGATATTGGGTGCTTTAACACCTGATAGGCATCATTAATTTGAGCCGCCTTTTGAACGGCCATAAGACGATCTCGTTCAGAAGCCGTAGCAAAGTTGTCTGGATGGAATCGTTTTTGAAGCTCTCTAAACTGAGAAGAAAGAAGGCTACCGTCCAATTCAAACTGGATAGGTAGCCCAAATAACTCAAAGTGGTTCATGAAGAATTTTGTCCTAGGTTACAGGCTCTAGGCCTGATAGACCTAGAGAGACACTATCAAATCGTTATACGTTAAAGCTCTCACCACAACCACATTCGCCCTTCGCGTTAGGGTTGTTGAATTCAAAGCCTTCATTTAAGCCTTCTTTAACGTAATCAAGTTCAGTACCATCAAGGTACACTAAGCTTTTAGGGTCAATGATAACCTTTACGCCCATATGCTCAAAGACTTGATCTTCTTCATTCAGATCGTCGACAAACTCTAGTACATAAGCCATACCCGAACAGCCCGTAGTCTTAACACCTAAACGCAAACCGATACCTTTGCCTCGATTGTCTAGGAATGTTTTCACACGGCTTGCCGCTGTTTCTGTCATAGTAATGGCCATACTGCACCTTAACGTTTCTTAGGTAATGAAGTAAAACAGGGAGCGCAACGCACTCCCATTGTCTTTATTTTATTGGTCGTGTTTCTTTTTGTAATCCGCAACTGCAGCTTTAATTGCATCTTCTGCAAGGATTGAGCAGTGTACCTTCACTGGCGGAAGTTCAAGCTCTTCTGCAATCTCGGAGTTTTTGATTGCTGCTGCGTCGTCGATGCTCTTACCCTTTACCCACTCAGTAACAAGTGAGCTAGATGCAATCGCACTACCACAACCGTAAGTTTTAAATTTTGCATCTTCGATAATGCCTTCTGGCGTTACCTTGATTTGCAGTTTCATTACGTCACCACACGCAGGAGCACCAACCATGCCGCTACCTACAGAAGGATCTTCTTTATCGAATGAGCCAACGTTACGTGGGTTCTCGTAGTGATCAATTACTTTTTCGCTATATGCCATGATATTTTCCTCGAATCCTCTAGTTCTATCCTTAGGGTTTGTACTTTGAACTGAATTAGTGGTGTGCCCACTCAACAGTGCTCAAATCAACCCCTTCTTTATACATATCCCATAGAGGAGACATGTCGCGCAGCTTGGTTACCGCTACACGGATTTGTTCAATTGCGTAATCCACTTCTTCTTCTGTCGTGAAACGACCGAATGAGAAACGAACTGAGCTGTGTGCTAACTCGTCATCTAAACCAAGAGCACGTAGTACGTATGAAGGCTCTAGGCTTGCAGATGTACATGCACTGCCTGATGAAACCGCTAAGTCTTTCAAAGACATCAGTAAAGACTCACCTTCTACAAAAGCAAAACTGATGTTTAGGTTGTGAGGTACACGCTGCTCTAAGTCGCCATTTACCGTTACCGCTTCAAGATCTTTTACACCAGCGAATAGACGGTTACGTAAAGCAAGCGCGTGGTCGAAATCTTTCTGCATATCTTCTTTAGCGACACGGAATGCTTCGCCCATACCAACAATTTGGTGAGTAGGAAGTGTACCTGAGCGGAAACCACGCTCATGACCACCACCGTGCATTTGCGCTTCTAAGCGGATGCGAGGTTTGCGGCGAACATACAATGCGCCAATGCCCTTAGGACCGTAAATTTTGTGTGCAGACAGCGAGATAAGGTCAACTTTCATCTCTTGTACATCGATAGGCAACTTACCCGCTGATTGCGCAGCATCAACGTGGAAGATGATTTTACGTGAGCGGCATAGCTCACCAATTGATGTGATATCTTGAATTACACCAATCTCGTTGTTCACGTGCATAATAGAAACTAGAACAGTGTCTTCACGCATTGCTGCTTCAAGCTTCTTGAGATCGATAATACCGTTTGCTTCTGGCTCTAGATAGGTAACCTCATAACCTTCACGTTCTAACTGACGGCATGGATCAAGTACTGCTTTGTGTTCAGTCTTACAGGTAATGACGTGCTTACCTTTTTTACCGTAGAAGTGCGCAGCACCTTTAATAGCTAGGTTATCTGATTCAGTTGCACCAGAGGTGAACACAATCTCACGTGGGTCAGCATTCAATAAGTCAGCGATTTGTTCACGAGCTGTATCTACTGCTTCTTCTGCCTGCCAGCCATAACGATGTGAACGAGATGCTGGATTACCAAAAGTACCATCCATCGTCATGTACTGAACCATTTTTTCAGCCACACGAGGATCAACCGGGCAGGTAGCTGAATAGTCGAAATAAATAGGCAGTTTCATTTTCTACTCCAATGTAAACATCGCCGCTATTAGCGTGCGTTAGTACCGATTACTGCGGCACCTTTATTATCTTGTGCAAAACCATGGCTTGCAGCCAAATCAAGATCCTGACGATCAGAAATCTCTAACACTTCGTTGTCGTTCATGAGCTCACCAAGCGTAATGCCGTTTAGAAAGCCACTAATACGTGAGCTTAAATCGCGCCATAGGGTGTGAGTTAAACAACGAGTGCCGCCTTGGCAATTTCCTTTACCGCTACATTTTGTCGCATCGACGGACTCGTCAACAGCCGCGATCACTGTACCGATAGCAATTTCGTGAGCATCTGTTCCTAAACGGTAACCACCGCCTGGCCCGCGAACACTCGCGACTAAGCCCGCTTTGCGTAACTTAGAAAACAGCTGCTCTAAATAAGAGAGAGAAATACCCTGTCGCTCTGAAATATCAGCAAGAGGTACTGGGTTTTGTTGCGAATGTAGAGCCACATCTAACATGGCTGTCACCGCATATCTTCCTTTAGATGTAAGTCTCATATCACACCATATCCACATTGTTTATGTGGTAAGAAGTTTTTCATACCTGACTAATTTGGTCAAGTATTTATTTGACTAATTTAGTCAGGTATTTAACCATTAACTTAAAATGGTTATTTTACGCCTTTGTTTTGTTTCTCTATTGCTGTCAAAACACCACGTAAGATATTGATCTCTTGTGCTTCAGGACGAGCTCGGCTAAATAAACGGCGCAGCTTATTCAGAACCTGACCAGGTTGTTCCTTGGAAATAAATTGGGTATCAACCATCACTTTTTCAAGGTGGTCGTAGAACATTTCAAGCTCTTTATGACGAGGGTATTCTGCAACTTGCTCGGCAGAGTACTGAGCTTGTTCACGATTAAGATGCGCAACTCTAATTTCGTAACTTAGTGTCTGCACAGCCATAGCTAGGTTAAGTGAGCTATATTCAGGGTTTGCAGGAATGCACACATGATAGTGACACTTCTGTAGCTCTTCGTTCGTTAGACCTGTTCTTTCTCGACCAAATACGATTGCCACTGGATGTTTCAATCCCTCAGAAGCAAACATTTCACCACACTCTCTAGGCTCCAACATTGGCCACTCAAGAGTGCGAGAGCGAGCACTAGAACCCACTACCAAGCCACAATCACTCACTGCTTCATCTAGAGTAGAAACAACAACGGCATTTTCAGCGATGTCACTAGCACCAGCAGCTAATGCTAGCGCTTGACCATCGACTTCACACTGAGGGTCAACTAGGACAAGGTTACTTAATCCCATAACTTTCATAGCTCGAGCTGCAGAACCTATATTTCCTGAGTGGGAAGTTCCAACTAAAACAACTTTAACTTTATCGAGCATGACCATAACCAGTGAGAATCAAAAAACTGCAAGATACTAACACAAACCTCAGTAAATTTGTGCCTGTGTTTGTAAATGCCGCATTGCAAGGCTAAAAAATAACCACTTCCCTTTTCGTTAATCTCTGATATACTGCGCCCGCTTTTTTCGTTCTTTAACATCCGTTGGGAAATATGTATGCATCCAATGCTTAACATTGCCATTCGCGCTGCGCGCAAGGCAGGCAATCACATTGCTAAATCGCTAGAAAACTCTGATAAAATTGAATCGGCTCAGAAAGGTACACACGACTTTGTTACTAATGTCGACAAAGAAGCTGAAAGTATCATCATCGATACAATCAAAAACTCTTATCCAGAGCATTCTATTGTTGCGGAAGAAAACGGTCTTATCGAAGGTAAAGATAACGACGTACAATGGATCATCGACCCACTGGATGGAACAACAAACTTCCTTAAAGGCTTCCCACATTTCTCTGTTTCTATTGCGGTACGCATCAAAGGAAAAACAGAAGTAGCTTGTGTTTACGATCCAATGCTGAACGAGCTATTCACTGCTCAACGTGGCGCTGGCGCTCAATTAAACAATGCACGTATTCGTGTAAATCAACTGAAAGATCTTCAAGGTACTGTACTTGCGACTGGCTTCCCATTCAAACAGAAGCAACACTCTGAATCTTTCATGAAGATCATGACATCTCTATTTACAGAGTGTGCTGATTTCCGTCGTACAGGTTCTGCTGCACTAGACCTATGTTACTTAGCTTCAGGCCGAGTAGATGGTTACTTTGAGCTTGGCCTTAAGCCTTGGGACATGGCTGCAGGTGAACTTATCGCTCGTGAAGCTGGCGCTATCCTAACTGACTTCTCTGGCGGTACTGAGTACATGAAGTCTGGCAACATTGTCGGCTCAAGTGCTCGTGGCGTTAAGTCAATGCTTAAGCACATCCGTGAAAATGGTAATGAAGCGATCCTAAAGTAATTCGCCTCTTTACATATGTGAATATTGAAAGCCCTGCTCATTCGAGCAGGGCTTTTTTGTTCTTGAAACTTTGGCCGCTTAAATGAGCACTACTAAAGGCATGTGCAGTCCCTGCTTAGGTCGACACTACATGGCGAAAATAGTTTTACTAGAGCCGTACGCACTCTGAACTTAAAGTGGGATAAAAGAAGCTATCCTCTATGTGCGAACTAATGCTAGGTAAGCCCTTACGATTTAGCGTGCTAAGCCCACTATCACTCTTAAAAGCAATAAATACAAAGACCAAATATCTCCACTGAAACCTTCAATAGGACAAAGTTGAACGATTCAAACTGCTGACGCAGCAGTCTTGTATATCAGAGATATGTAATCTCAATAATCATATGAACACCAAAAAGCCAAGTGGCTTTGTTTTCGAAGGTTAGTCTAAGGCCTTTAATGTAGAAAGGGGGAATGGACCAACACTCTTGAGAGTCAAACTCCCACAAAAGCATCCATTGGCATTGTGTTCTGATACATTAGCGACGATTACAGTTACAGCTAGATAGCAAAAAGGCTCTAGCCTTTCGACTAGAGCCTTAACTATGCAGGGGTAAATAATATTAGGCTGGTCTGGCGATCCAACTCCCAATATCGCTTCGTAGAAGCAACAGATGTTAAAAAGCCCCAGCGTTTCCGCTGAGGCTTGGTATATGGCAGGGGTGGAGAGATTCGAACTCCCAACACGCGGATTTGGAATCCGCTGCTCTGCCAATTGGAGCTACACCCCTATCTTCAGTTTTTAAGAGCTGAAACTCTGAAATAAATGGCGGAGTGGACGGGACTCGAACCCGCGACCCCCGGCGTGACAGGCCGGTATTCTAACCAACTGAACTACCACTCCGCAGTGGTATCACTCGCCTGAGCAAGTGTCCAAAATTTAAAGCCTGGCGATGTCCTACTCTCACATGGGGAAGCCCCACACTACCATCGGCGCTATTGCGTTTCACTTCTGAGTTCGGCATGGAATCAGGTGGGTCCACAACGCTATGGTCGCCAAGCAAATTCTTAATTCGGAAAGCTGTTTCGTTCTACACTACATTCAATGTTCTTATCTGAGTCCATCAAAACCCCTTGGGTGTTGTATGGTTAAGCCTCACGGGCAATTAGTACAGGTTAGCTCAACGCCTCACAACGCTTACACACCCTGCCTATCAACGTTCTAGTCTCGAACAACCCTTTAGGACACTTAAAGTGCCAGGGAAGACTCATCTCAGGGCTCGCTTCCCGCTTAGATGCTTTCAGCGGTTATCGATTCCGAACTTAGCTACCGGGCAATGCGTCTGGCGACACAACCCGAACACCAGAGGTTCGTCCACTCCGGTCCTCTCGTACTAGGAGCAGCCCCCTTCAATCTTCCAACGCCCACGGCAGATAGGGACCGAACTGTCTCACGACGTTCTAAACCCAGCTCGCGTACCACTTTAAATGGCGAACAGCCATACCCTTGGGACCGACTTCAGCCCCAGGATGTGATGAGCCGACATCGAGGTGCCAAACACCGCCGTCGATATGAACTCTTGGGCGGTATCAGCCTGTTATCCCCGGAGTACCTTTTATCCGTTGAGCGATGGCCCTTCCATACAGAACCACCGGATCACTATGACCTGCTTTCGCACCTGCTCGAATTGTCATTCTCGCAGTCAAGCGGGCTTATGCCATTGCACTAACCTCACGATGTCCAACCGTGATTAGCCCACCTTCGTGCTCCTCCGTTACTCTTTGGGAGGAGACCGCCCCAGTCAAACTACCCACCAGGCACTGTCCTCAACCCAGATAATGGGTCTAAGTTAGAACATCAAACATACAAGGGTGGTATTTCAAGGATGGCTCCAACGATACTGGCGTACCGTCTTCAAAGCCTCCCACCTATCCTACACATGTAGGCTCAATGTTCAGTGCCAAGCTGTAGTAAAGGTTCACGGGGTCTTTCCGTCTAGCCGCGGGTACACTGCATCTTCACAGCGATTTCAATTTCACTGAGTCTCGGGTGGAGACAGCGTGGCCATCATTACGCCATTCGTGCAGGTCGGAACTTACCCGACAAGGAATTTCGCTACCTTAGGACCGTTATAGTTACGGCCGCCGTTTACCGGGGCTTCGATCAAGAGCTTCGACCGAAGTCTAACCCCATCAATTAACCTTCCGGCACCGGGCAGGCGTCACACCGTATACGTCATCTTACGATTTTGCACAGTGCTGTGTTTTTAATAAACAGTTGCAGCCACCTGGTATCTGCGACTCTCAATAGCTCCATCCGCAAGGGACTTCACCGTCAAGAGCGTACCTTCTCCCGAAGTTACGGTACCATTTTGCCTAGTTCCTTCACCCGAGTTCTCTCAAGCGCCTTGGTATTCTCTACCCGACCACCTGTGTCGGTTTGGGGTACGATTCCTTACAATCTGAAGCTTAGAGGCTTTTCCTGGAAGCATGGCATCAATGACTTCACTACCGTAGTAGCTCGACATCGTGTCTCAGCCTTAAAAAGAGCCGGATTTACCTAACTCTTAAGCCTACGCACTTGAACCTGGACAACCGTCGCCAGGCCCACCTAGCCTTCTCCGTCCCCCCATCGCAATTGTAAGAAGTACGGGAATATTAACCCGTTTCCCATCGACTACGCCTTTCGGCCTCGCCTTAGGGGTCGACTTACCCTGCCCCGATTAACGTTGGACAGGAACCCTTGGTCTTCCGGCGAGGAGGTTTTTCACCCCCTTTATCGTTACTCATGTCAGCATTCGCACTTCTGATACCTCCAGCAGGCTTTACAACCCACCTTCAACGGCTTACAGAACGCTCCCCTACCCAATGCAATAAATGCATTGCCGCAGCTTCGGTGTATAGCTTAGCCCCGTTACATCTTCCGCGCAGGCCGACTCGACTAGTGAGCTATTACGCTTTCTTTAAATGATGGCTGCTTCTAAGCCAACATCCTAGCTGTCTAAGCCTTCCCACATCGTTTCCCACTTAGCTATACTTTGGGACCTTAGCTGGCGGTCTGGGTTGTTTCCCTCTCCACGACGGACGTTAGCACCCGCCGTGTGTCTCCCGGATAGTACTTACTGGTATTCGGAGTTTGCAAAGGGTTGGTAAGTCGGGATGACCCCCTAGCCTTAACAGTGCTCTACCCCCAGTAGTATTCGTCCGAGGCTCTACCTAAATAGATTTCGGGGAGAACCAGCTATCTCCAGGTTTGATTGGCCTTTCACCCCTAGCCACAAGTCATCCGCTAATTTTTCAACATTAGTCGGTTCGGTCCTCCAGTTGATGTTACTCAACCTTCAACCTGCCCATGGCTAGATCACCTGGTTTCGGGTCTATATCCAGAAACTCGACGCCCAGTTAAGACTCGATTTCTCTACGGCTCCCCTAATCGGTTAACCTTGCTACTGAATATAAGTCGCTGACCCATTATACAAAAGGTACGCAGTCACACCACGAAGGTGCTCCTACTGCTTGTACGTACACGGTTTCAGGTTCTATTTCACTCCCCTCACAGGGGTTCTTTTCGCCTTTCCCTCACGGTACTGGTTCACTATCGGTCAGTCAGTAGTATTTAGCCTTGGAGGATGGTCCCCCCATATTCAGACAGGATATCACGTGTCCCGCCCTACTCGATTTCACTGATTATGATGTGTCGGTTACGGGGCTATCACCCTGTATCGCGAGACTTTCCAGACTCTTCACCTGCATCATTAAAAGCTTAAGGGCTAATCCAATTTCGCTCGCCGCTACTTTCGGAATCTCGGTTGATTTCTACTCCTCCGGGTACTTAGATGTTTCAGTTCCCCGGGTTCGCCCTGTTAACCTATGTATTCAGTTAACAGTAACTGCTTATGCAGTTGGGTTTCCCCATTCGGAAATCCCAGACTCAAATGGTTTTTACTACCTAATCTGGGCTTATCGCAAGTTAATACGTCCTTCATCGCCTCTGACTGCCAAGGCATCCACCGTGTACGCTTAGTCACTTAACCATACAACCCGAAGGGGTCTTTACGTATGGCAAACAACCAAGGTGTGTCTCTCATTATTTGAATGAGCGAGAGACATTCGATTTTGCCGGACTCAAATATGAATAACTCGAAAGTTATTCCCAAGAACACTTGAATGTGTGTTGGTACCTACATCTCTAAGAGACATAGGATTTGAGAACTTTTATTTGAATAACATCAATCAAATGTTATTCGTCAGCTTTCCAAATTGTTAAAGAGCTAGATTCATTTAAGAACCATTTTTAAAAACACTATCGCTAATGCGCTTAAAGATGGTGGAGCTAAGCAGGATCGAACTGCTGACCTCCTGCGTGCAAGGCAGGCGCTCTCCCAGCTGAGCTATAGCCCCATCAAGGTGTCGATACTATCAGCCAATCCCCTGGGAGGAAGATTGGTGGGTCTGAGTGGACTTGAACCACCGACCTCTCGCTTATCAGGCGAACGCTCTAACCACCTGAGCTACAGACCCAGTATCGTCTCTTAAACTTTTTTAAACCATATCAATCTGTGTGAACACTCATCGCAATAATCATCGTATAAGGAGGTGATCCAGCCCCAGGTTCCCCTAGGGCTACCTTGTTACGACTTCACCCCAGTCATGAACCACAAAGTGGTGAGCGTCCTCCCGAAGGTTAAACTACCCACTTCTTTTGCAGCCCACTCCCATGGTGTGACGGGCGGTGTGTACAAGGCCCGGGAACGTATTCACCGTAGCATTCTGATCTACGATTACTAGCGATTCCGACTTCATGGAGTCGAGTTGCAGACTCCAATCCGGACTACGACGCACTTTTTGGGATTCGCTGACCATCGCTGGCTCGCCGCCCTCTGTATGCGCCATTGTAGCACGTGTGTAGCCCTACTCGTAAGGGCCATGATGACTTGACGTCGTCCCCACCTTCCTCCGGTTTATCACCGGCAGTCTCCCTGGAGTTCCCGACATTACTCGCTGGCAAACAAGGATAAGGGTTGCGCTCGTTGCGGGACTTAACCCAACATTTCACAACACGAGCTGACGACAGCCATGCAGCACCTGTCTCAGAGTTCCCGAAGGCACCAATCCATCTCTGGAAAGTTCTCTGGATGTCAAGAGTAGGTAAGGTTCTTCGCGTTGCATCGAATTAAACCACATGCTCCACCGCTTGTGCGGGCCCCCGTCAATTCATTTGAGTTTTAATCTTGCGACCGTACTCCCCAGGCGGTCTACTTAACGCGTTAGCTCCGAAAGCCACGGCTCAAGGCCACAACCTCCAAGTAGACATCGTTTACGGCGTGGACTACCAGGGTATCTAATCCTGTTTGCTCCCCACGCTTTCGCATCTGAGTGTCAGTATCTGTCCAGGGGGCCGCCTTCGCCACCGGTATTCCTTCAGATCTCTACGCATTTCACCGCTACACCTGAAATTCTACCCCCCTCTACAGTACTCTAGTGAACCAGTTTCAAATGCAGTTCCGAGGTTGAGCCCCGGGCTTTCACATCTGACTTAATCCACCACCTGCATGCGCTTTACGCCCAGTAATTCCGATTAACGCTCGCACCCTCCGTATTACCGCGGCTGCTGGCACGGAGTTAGCCGGTGCTTCTTCTGCAGCTAACGTCAAACACCAAGAGTATTAATCTTAATGCCTTCCTCACTGCTGAAAGTGCTTTACAACCCGAAGGCCTTCTTCACACACGCGGCATGGCTGCATCAGGCTTTCGCCCATTGTGCAATATTCCCCACTGCTGCCTCCCGTAGGAGTCTGGACCGTGTCTCAGTTCCAGTGTGGCTGATCATCCTCTCAGACCAGCTAGGGATCGTCGCCTTGGTGAGCCATTACCTCACCAACTAGCTAATCCCACCTAGGCGTATCCAATAGCGCAAGGCCCGAAGGTCCCCTGCTTTGCTCCGAAGAGGTTATGCGGTATTAGCCATCGTTTCCAATGGTTATCCCCCTCTACTGGGCAACTTCCTAGGCATTACTCACCCGTCCGCCGCTCGACGCCGTTAACGTTCCCCGAAGGTTCAGTTAACTCGTTTCCGCTCGACTTGCATGTGTTAGGCCTGCCGCCAGCGTTCAATCTGAGCCATGATCAAACTCTTCAATTTAAGATTTTGTCGGCTCAATGAATACTGAACATTACATAAAGTAATGTTTGAATTGACTGTGCTGAATCCGAAGATTCAATGGTCACTTCGTTTCATTGAAACCTAATTTGAAACCGAAATTTCTAATTGGATTATCATCAACGAGTGCCCACACAGATTGATAGGTTTAAATTGTTAAAGAGCTTGGCTTTTCAAGAAACTTTTCTCTCAAAGCGGAGGTGCATTCTAGCGAGATAATTTGAAGAGTCAAACACTTTTTCAAATTTATTTTCTCAGAAGCTTTTCACCTCTCTGACGTTGCTGAAGCCTTATGGCGTCTGCCGTGTCAGTGGATGCGCATTATAGGGAGATTAGATTTGGGTGCAAGCCCTAATTCAACAAAAAACTCCCTTTTTGCATCGTTCGACCAACATTCAATCAATACGTAGAAAAAAAGAGCAAAACATCACTGTTTTGCTCTTCAAATCACACTTTCCCGTCAATATTACTGATGCGCGATGATGCGATCATTGTTAACCAGCAATTGTACCTTTTTATCAGGATCGACCTTGCCAGCCAGTATGGCCTTCGCCAGTGGGTTTTCAACACTCTGCTGTATAGCCCGCTTCAAAGGCCGAGCTCCATATACTGGGTCGAAACCAACTCTGGATATCAGATCTAGCGCTTTATCTGACACTTCTAATTCATAACCACTCGCGTCCATTCGCTTCGCTAGTCGGTCCAACTGGATGCTGGCAATAGACTTAATGTGCTCTTGTCCAAGTGGGTGGAATACGACACTTTCATCTACCCGGTTTAAAAACTCAGGCCTAAAGTGCTTACCAACAACATCCATCACTTCGTTTTTGATGCCTTGGTAATCTAGATTCTGGAAGTTCTCCTGAATTCGAGAAGAGCCTAAGTTTGATGTCATGATCACCACGGTATTACGAAAATCGACCGTTCTCCCTTGACCATCAGTTAACCGACCATCATCCAGAACTTGTAGAAGGATATTGAACACATCTGGGTGCGCTTTTTCCACTTCATCCAATAGGATTACTGAGTATGGCTTACGACGAACCGCCTCTGTTAGGTAACCACCTTCTTCATACCCCACATACCCAGGAGGAGCACCGACTAAGCGAGCGACCGAATGCTTCTCCATGAATTCGGACATGTCGATTCGTACCATGGCGTCTTCACTATCAAACATAAAGTTCGCCAATGTTTTGCATAGCTCCGTTTTACCTACACCGGTTGGGCCTAAGAATAAAAACGAACCGATAGGCTTATTTGGATCGGATAGCCCTGCTCGACTACGGCGAATAGCATTGGACACCACTTCCACCGCTTCCAGCTGGCCTATCACACGCTTGTGCAGCACTTCTTCCATCCGAAGCAGCTTTTCCTTCTCCGCTTCCAGCATTTTAGACACCGGAATCCCCGTCTGCTTCGACAGTACTTCCGCGATTTCATTGTCTGTCACTTTATTACGCAGCAAGGTCATTTCTTGCATTTCAGCTTGAGTAGCTAAATCGAGTTGCTTCTCTAGCTCCGGGATACGGCCATACTGAAGTTCAGACATACGATTCAAGTCACCTGCACGGCGAGCGAAATCCATATCCATCCGCGCTTGCTCAAGTTCAGCCTTTATATGTTGCGTGCCAGACAGCGCTGCCTTTTCCGCGTTCCAAACTTCTTCCAACTCAGCAAACTCACGCTCTTTATCTTGTAACTCGAGCTCTATTGACTTCAAACGTTTGCTACTGGCGTCATCTTGTTCGTTCGTCAGCGCTTGTTGTTCAATTTTCAACTGGATGATTTTGCGCTCTAACTTGTCGAGAGATTCTGGCTTTGAGTCAATCTGCATTCGAATACTCGATGCTGCTTCATCTATTAAATCAATCGCCTTATCAGGCAGTTGACGGTCAGATACGTAGCGGTGCGACAAACTCGCAGCTGCCACAATCGCTGGATCAGTAATTTCCACATGATGATGCAGTTCATAACGTTCTTTTAGGCCACGCAATATCGCAACGGTGTCTTCTACTGTCGGCTCATCCACCAGCACTTTTTGGAAGCGTCGCTCTAAAGCTGGATCTTTTTCAATATATTGGCGGTATTCATCTAACGTCGTAGCACCAACACAATGAAGTTCGCCACGGGCAAGTGCAGGTTTAAGCATGTTACCGGCGTCCATAGAACCTTCACCTTTACCGGCACCAACCATCGTATGCAACTCGTCAATAAAGAGGATGACATTGCCTTCCTCTTTAGAAAGTTCATTCAATACTGATTTCAATCGCTCTTCGAATTCACCGCGGTATTTTGCACCCGCCACAAGAGCTCCCATATCAAGAGATAACACACGGCGATTACGTAGCCCTTCGGGTACTTCGTTATTAATAATGCGTTGAGCTAATCCTTCGACAATTGCCGTTTTACCTACGCCAGGCTCCCCGATGATGACCGGATTATTCTTGGTTCGACGTTGCAGGACTTGGATAGTGCGGCGAATTTCATCGTCGCGGCCTATAACAGGGTCAAGTTTGCCCTGCTCTGCTCGCTCAGTGAGATCGATGGTGAACTTTTCTAGCGCCTGCCTAAGTTCTTCCGCATTAGGGTCGTTGACCTTTTGTCCGCCGCGAATTTTTTCAATCGCGTCAGACACTTTGCTTTCGGTTAAACCTATCTCTTTTAATAAAGCGCCCAAAGGGCCTTTATCTTCCAAAGCTGCTAGAAGAAAAACTTCTGAAGAGATATATGAATCCTGACGCTTTTGAGCCACCTTGTCGCACAAGTTAAACAACGTACCCATTGCACCGGATAACTGGACGTCACCACCAATACCACTGACCTTAGGTAATCGTTCTAGCAACTCACTTAGCTTTGATCGTAGATGCATTACATCAATATCTAACATGGTGAGTAGCGGCCGAATCGGACTGCCTGTCTGATCTAGCAGTGCCACCATCAGGTGTACAGGCTCTATGTACTGATGATCACGCCCTAACGCCAAAGATTGGGCGTCAGAGATAGCGATTTGAAATTTACTAGTGAACCTATCAAGACGCATATCAACCTTCCTAACCTCAACTGAGATAATTTATTATTACTTAGAAAGATGGATACGCAGACGATGATTTTCAAGGGGATAGAGTAAGAAGAGTGGACAGCTTGAAGCTAAGAAATAGAATTTAGTCAGCCAACCAGATAAAAGAGGCTTGTCTACCTGTCACACCATCGCGACGGTAAGAATAAAAGTCTTGCGGCTGTCGGTAGGTGCATAAACCACTGGCATAAACACCAGTTACACCAAGACGATTTAATCGTTGAGTCGCAATCAACTCCATATTCGCCACCCACTTACCTTCTTTGCCTTCTTTCTTAAGAGAATGAAAACCTTTGATGGCGTTTGCATCAAAGTCGATGAACGCTTGCAGCACGTCGTCTCCGACTTCAAATGCCGTCGAACCAATAGCTGGGCCAAGCCAAGCCATTACCTCACCATCAAACATCTTTACGGCATTTTCGACAATACCACCAGCCAGCCCACGCCATCCTGCATGAACTGCAGCCACTTGAGTTCCTTGGGTGTTGGTTAACAGTACCGGCAGGCAATCTGCAGTCATTGCCGAGCAGACAATATTAGCGTTGTCGCTAAATACGCCGTCGGCATCGAGTACTTGCTGAGTTGGCTGATTCACTTTTACCACACGAGTAGAGTGAGTTTGGTTTAGCCAAACAGGAGCACTTGGAAAGTTGGCGAGCTCCGAGAGTGCCGCCCGGTTACTCTCGACAATAGAATCTTCGTCCCCAACATGTTTACCTAGGTTTAATCCTTGATAAGCGCCAGTCGAAAAGCCACCTGCTCGAGTCGAGGAAATCGCTTTTACTTTATTAGGTACTGGCCAATTAGGGACGATAAAGCTCATTAGTACTCTTCCGAATGGTTTAGTTTCGCGTCTTCACGAAGCGCTTCTGTCATTGCAACCATGTCATCTGGAATCGGAGCATGGAACTCCAAAGGTTCCCCGGTCACCGGATGTTCGAACTTCAACATGACAGCATGCAACGCTTGACGATCAAAGTTACGAATCATCTGCGTTAATTCTTCAGAGGCTCCTTTAGGGATTCGAGCTCTGCCACCATACGCGGTATCACCCAATAGAGGGTGTTGCAAATATGACATATGAACGCGAATTTGGTGAGTACGTCCGGTTTCCAAACGCAGTCGAATACGCGTATGCTCACGGAAATGCTCCGCTACTCGGTAATGTGTTACCGCAGGCTTACCCAGAGGCGCAACCGCCATCAAGGTGCGCTTAGTGGAATGGCGACCAATTGGTTGTTCAACTTTCCCACCCGCCGTCATCGTACCGATCGCTATCGCTTCGTATTCACGTGTGATGTTACGTTTTTGCAGCGCACGCACCAAACGAGTTTGAGCAGGTACTGTTTTCGCAACAACCATCAAACCTGTTGTGTCTTTATCTAGACGATGAACGATACCCGCTCGCGGCACTTCCGCAATATCAGGGTAGTGATGCAATAGCGCATTAAGTACTGTACCGTCGGGGGTTCCTGCACCAGGGTGTACAACGAAATCGCGTGGTTTGTTGATCACCAATAGGTCTTCGTCTTCATAAACGATATCCAATGGAATATCTTGAGCTTCCCAGCGTTCTTCATCTTCCAGTTCAGCCTGAACTGTAATTACTTCACCGCCCATGACTTTAGTTCTTGGTTTAGTAACCACGACACCATCAACCTGCACTTTCCCCTCTAAAAGCCATTCTTTTAGGCGAGAACGTGAAAAGTCAGCGAACAATTCAGCTATTGCTTGGTCTAAACGTTGACCAAGTTGGCTGTCTTTTACTGTGTTTGTTAATTCAATCTGCTGAGCCATATCGAACTTTTTTAAAAACTGTGAGACTAATGCTCACTACTGTGGAAAAATAAGCTGCATTGTATCTGTTACTGACCAGAATGTAACGGAAGCTTAAGAAATATTTAAATTCAAGGAATCAGCTCCTGACATGAAACACCAAACTTTATCAGGCTTACTCGCTTTATCACTGTTAGTTGGCTGCTCGAGCAGTGAAGAAATTGTCCCTGATGTACCGCCTTCTGAGCTTTATTCCGAGGCACAATTATCTCTACAAGGCGGTAACTGGCTGACGGCAATCGAACAGCTAGAAGCACTGGATTCTCGTTACCCATTTGGTGCGTACTCCGAGCAGGTGCAACTCGACCTTATCTACGCCTACTACAAAAACGATGATTTACCGCTTGGCTTAGCGACCATTGAACGCTTTAGCCGTTTAAACCCTACCCACGAAAAAATGGACTGGGTTTTGTACATGCGCGGTCTTACCCATATGGCACAGGATCGTAACTTCATGCACGACCTATTCAATATAGATCGTAGTGACCGAGATCCTGAACCGGTAAAAAAAGCTTTTGCTGATTTTAAAAAGCTGCTGCAGCGCTACCCAAATAGCCCATATGCTGAAGACTCACAAAAGCGTATGTTCGCCCTTAAAAACCGTCTAGCAGAATACGACCTCGCAACTGCAGATTTTTACTTACGCAGAGAAGCTTGGATTGCAGCGATTAATCGCTCTCAAGAGCTACAAAAAACGTATCCAAATACTGAAGCCGCTCGCAAATCTTTAACGATCCAACTTGAAGCGTATAAGCAATTGGGATTAGAAGATGCCGTTGCACGAACCGAAGAGATGATTGAGCTTAATCCTCAATAACTCATAGAGTTAGTTCACTAAAAGCCGCCACGATATAGGCGGCTTTTATTTTTCTTATATTGCTGTTCTCGCCGTTTAGACTTAACCTTTATTTAACAAACTTGGTTAAGGAAGTCGGCTGTGAAAAGGATATTTCACCAAATGCTGCTCGTGATTTTCATGCTAGCAGCAAGCCCAACCAGTCACGCTTTAGAGTTATCTCCATTAAGTAACGACCCGTATGATGGTGATTTCAGTGAACTGAAGAAAAAAGGCGTTATTAGGGTTCTCGTTTCTGCAGATTTAGGGTTCTACTATATAGAAGGTGGAAGGCCTAAAGGCATCATCGCTGAACTGTTATATCACTTCGAAAAGCAGCTTAAAAAAAGCTCCCCTTACCTAAATCTACAAGTTATTCCTATTCACCGTGACGACTTAATCCCATCCATCGCAAGCGGACATGGTGATCTCGCAGTTGCAAACTTAACCATTACTGAAAGTCGCCAGCAGTTCGTTGACTTTAGTGCGCCCGTAATTAGGAATGTCCAAGAATTTCTAGTGACATCAAAATCCTATCCAGCGATCGAGCGCATTGAAGATCTAAGTGGTAAAGAGGTTTGGGTCAGAGCCAGTTCCAGTTACTTTGAAAGCTTACAAGCCGTCAACGCTAAACTTGATGAGCTCGATCTCCCACCTATCGTTATCAACTTTATTGAGGAGACGCTGCAAGACTACGAGCTGATTGAGATGGTTAATCTCGGACACATCAAAGCAACTGTACTTGATAGCCATAAAACAGAACTATGGATGAATGTAATGGATAACTTGGTTGTTCATAGCAACTTGCCCCTACGTAGTGATGGGCAAATCGCTTGGGCAATGAGAAAGCAAAGCCCTGAACTAAAAAAAGTCGTCGATCAATACTTACGCTCAGCACGCTCTGGGACATTATTGGGTAATGTCATTTACGGTAAGTACATAGATGACACTCGCTGGCTCAAACGTCTTTTAAACCCAAATAAAATTGCACGATTAGAGTCTCTGTATTCCATATTTGAACACTACTCTGGTGAATATGCCTTTGATCCTTTGATGATGTCAGCCCAAGGTTTTCAAGAGTCTGGGTTAGACCAGAGTAAAGTTTCTCATAAAGGCGCCGTGGGTGTTATGCAAGTACTTCCCAGCACAGCCAAAGATCCCAACGTCAATATTCCAAACATCCATAAGGTTGATAACAATATCCACGCCGGCGTTAAGTACATGCGCTTTATTCAGGACAGGTATTTCTCTGATGATGACATAGGCAGCGATGACCAAGTCTACTTTACTCTGGCTGCGTACAATGCGGGCCCAGCGAACATTAGGAAAATGCGCCGCCTAGCAAAAAAACACGGTTACGACCCCAATGTTTGGTTTAAAAATGTTGAGGTCATCACTAGGCGTAACATTGGCAGGGAACCTGTGACTTACGTAGCTAACATCAATCGTTACTATGTGGTGTACAAACAGCTTTCTTCACTAGAACAGATTAGAACTAAGCGTAATGCCAGTGTGAATAGCCCAAAGTTTATTTTGCCGAGTAATTGATTGAAGTTAGTTAGATTCGAATAGCGGTTCATTGCCGCTTAGCGAGAGAGCAAGCTCACAGTTTAGGTTGGGTAGGAAACATACAGGCACTTTTTTAGGGCTGTACTTGGTCCCTAAAAAGCGGAAGATTTTTAGCACGTTACCCTTCCCAATCTAATCACTTCATTAGGAATAACAAGCTTTTTCTAGCGAAAAAAATGACACTCTTTGCGTAAGATCACATTTAGTTTTAAAGCCTAAAACCCCGCCGAAAATAATGATCTAGATCACATTCTTTTAGCCATGGATGAGTAATCTGGAGTTAACCCATGAGGGATGACACAGAGGAAAACATCTATGAAAGTAAACATCACTGGTAAAAATATCGACATCACCTCTGCAATCCGTGATCACATTGAGAGCAAATTTAAAAAGCTAGAAAAGTGGCAAGTAGACATCATTGGTTGCCAAGCAAGCTTTAGTGAAGAGCCAAACAAGCAAAAGAAATTTGAAGCGGTAATCACAGTTCCTAAAGGACAACTCATCGCATCCGCTACCCACGAAGATTTATACGCTGCCGTTAACGAGGTAGAACAGAAACTAGAACGTCAGCTAAACAAACTGCGCCATAAACCAGAGGCGCGACGCTCTGAAAAACCAGAGCTAGAGCTTGAAGAAGAATAGAAAGAGAGAAATAAAAAAATAGCGCCGAAAGGCGCTATTTTTTTGCTTGACGCTCTATGTCAGATTGCTATTGTGTTTACAGGCAAACATACTTGACTCATTACTATGAATAACCACCTGTTCTTTTTTGACTTCTTTTTTCTCCAATAACCTTTGGAGGCGGAGTCGTTTGTAAGAAACAAGTCAAAAACGAACAGAAAGCCTCCCTACAGGGAGGCTTTTTTATAAAGGACACTTTCATGACTGACAGACAATACTCGCTCGATGAAATTCGTTTACGTCTAAACGAACTGGATGACCAACTGCTCTATTTGCTTTCCGAGCGCCGTAAAATGAGCATAGAAGTAGCAAAAAGCAAAGTAGAAACATCTAAGCCAGTGCGAGATGCAGATCGTGAGCAACAGCTGTTGGTAAAACTGATCAACAACGGCAAAGATAAATACGACTTAGATGCCCAGTACATTACTAAACTGTTCCATTCCATCATTGAAGATTCAGTATTACTGCAACAGTCATACCTTCAAAATCTGGCTAATCCTCAGCAAAGTCGCAAGCCGCTTGCACGTGTGGCGTTTCTAGGTTCAAAAGGATCTTACTCGCACTTGGCAAGTCGCGAGTTCTTCAGCCGTAAAAATACTGAACTTATAGAACTAAACTGTGAGCACTTTAAAGAAGTGGCGAATACCGTTGAGTCAGGCCATGCCGATTACGGCGTGCTACCAATTGAAAACACGAGCTCGGGTTCAATTAACGAAGTGTACGACTTACTACAGCACACCACGCTGTACATTGTAGGCGAACTCACTCAACCTATTGAGCACTGCCTAGTTGCAACAACCGATATTCGCCTCGAAGATATCACCACCTTGTATTCTCACCCTCAGCCACACCAGCAATGCAGTGAATTTCTCAGCCGTATGAAAGGGGTGAAGTTAGAGTCTTGTGCAAGTACTGCAGACGCCATGCAAAAAGTAAAAGAGCTTAACCGTAGTGATATTGCTGCTATTGGTAACGCATCAAGTGGCAAGCTTTACGGACTCCAACCAATTCAAGGGAACATCGCTAACCAAACAGAGAACCACACTCGCTTTATCGTAGTCGCAAGAAAACCAGTGGAAGTCTCGCAGCAGATTCCAGCTAAAACAACAGTAATCATGTCAACGTCACAAGAGGCTGGCTCACTGGTTGAAACCTTGCTGGTACTTCAGCGCTACGGCATTAATATGACCAAACTGGAGTCACGTCCTATTATGGGTAATCCGTGGGAAGAGATGTTCTATGTGGATTTACAGTCGCACCTTGACTCTCAAGAGATGCAATCGGCAATTCATGAGCTCACTAAAATCACCAAACACTTAAAAGTTTTGGGATGTTATCCGAGCGAAAATGTCAAACCGACCCAGGTAAAGATCCAATAACCCTACCTTAGTCAAACATTTGACTAAAAAATCTGACACTCCTCTATACAAACCATAGACTAATGCTTTGGTTGCATATAAAGAAGTGTCAGTTTTTTGTTCTGACAGCCTTTATCTTGCTTCGATACACATGGATGCGAAAAGGCAACCTCGCAAATGAAGCTGTTACGGACAACAACATTTCTATTTTGCTCACTGGTACACTCAACTTTTTCCCACGCTTCAGAGCTAAACCTCTACATGTGGGAAGACACTATTGCACCTGAAGTAATCAGTGGATGGGAAGTACAGACACAAACGCCACTCAAACTTGCCCACTTCGACAACGATGACGAACGTAGCTTATTGATGCTAAATAGTATTCGGCTGCCTTTTGACGTTGTTGTACTAGACAATGTTTCGGCGCAGATGTATGCGCGAGATGATGTGCTTGAGAACCTGACTGAGCTCCCCAACAGAGGCCACAATGCCAACATCTGGCTAGAGGCTTGTGGAACTCATGCTGTTCCATACTTTTGGGGAACTGTCGGCGTAGTATACCGAAAAAGCCAAGTCGCTAACCCACCACAGACTTGGGCTGACTTCATGCGCCCTGACGATGCATTAAACGGGCATATTGGAATGCTTAATGACAGCGTCGAAACCCTGCTTCCCGCTCTCAACAGCCTTGGTTTATCTCCACTCACTAGCAATGAAGCGTCATTACGCCTAGCTTACGACAAACTGAAAACGTTTAATGAAGGTGTCCTGACATACGAGTATGTCCTGAGTTATATTCGCAGTCATCGAGAAGCGGATAAATTGCACATGGCACTGGCTTATAGTGGCGATCAATATTCCCTCAATCGTTTCTATGTCGATAACGACTGGGCATACGTTTTGCCACAAGGAAAACCCTTTATTTGGGTAGATTGCCTTGCAGTGAGTAGCCATTCAAAAAATAAACTCCTAGCTAAGGCGTTACTTAGCTATCTAATGGATCCTGAAATTGCGGCAAGCAATGCAAACTATATTAAAGCGGCGACGCCGAATAAGAGCGCCAAAGCTTACTTGCCAAACAGTTACCTCAATGACCCTTCATTGTTTCCAAATCAACTACAGCTTGATCAAGCCTGGATGGATAGCGAGCTATCCGCAGAAAACATAGGTATTCGAGCCAAAATCATCAACAACATTCTCAAACGTCATGAAGCTCAATACTAGAATTTTACTGCTCGTCGCCCCAGTAATCGCACTCAGTGCAGCGATGTCCAGTTACACTATTTACGCCAGTCAAAAAGACGCGCTACTTAAGCGAGAAGATAGCTACCTGCAACTCAGCATGGAAAAACTTGCTGGGCATTTTCGCCAAGCGGTAACGTCTCTCAACAGCTATGCCTTTACTCTCACCAAAAGCGATATCATTCGGCATTACATTTATAACGAAGGTAATTCCTACCGCTCATTAGAATTGATTGCCAATCTACAAAGCACCCTTTCCACTCTGCAAGCTGGAGAACAAAAGTTTACCGGCCTCGCTATTTTGGATGGGAATAAAGAGCCACAATATTACGCCGATACAAGCAGTGACCCCTTTGCTCAGCTCGACCCAAAAATCTTGGCTTACACCAAGGAGATATTTAACACGACAGGCCGAACATCGCACACGGGCTATACTCAGAATTCACAAGGCGCTGGGGTACTAGTTCGCTATGAAGCGTTAGATAAAAACACGCTCAGCTCACCACTTAGCTATAACCGCAACGATATCTTTTTTGTGGTGGTTTGCGTGTCCCTAGAGCAGTTCAACCAACTCCGAAAGAAAATCGAATTCGATAACAAAAGTACGATTTTCTTCACTGAAGAACCATTACCTAAAAAGACGGCTCTCACTCAAACCGTCGAGCTCCAATCTGGCTTCTACGCTACGTTAGATCCAGCGCGATTTCTGATTCAAGCCAAAGTACAAGCGATTGGTAAAAACCTAGCAATCGCCTTTGGTTTATCGTCACTCTTTACCGTGTTAATCCTGCTCTTCTTGCTTTATCGACATGTGATAAGCCCAATATCTAAACTCGATAAACAGCTAAAACAAGTCGAGAACAATCAAAGAAAGAATATTGAGATCCTCTACTCTGAGGACGAAATTGCGCATCTATCACGACGCTTCTATGACATGTACAACGAGCTAGATACCACTTATCAAAAAACTAAAGCTCTGGCTGAAAACGACCACCTAACTCAACTGGCCAATCGTCACCAGTTCCAGCAATACGTAGAAAGAGCTTTGATCAATACCTTTGCCACTAAACAAGCCTGGATCTTGTACATCGATTTAGACAACTTTAAGTACGTCAATGATAAGTACGGCCATCAAGCAGGCGATCATCTACTGATCAGTTTTGCTAACCACGTTCAAGCTCTGACTAGTGAATTTGAAGAAAATCATCAAATTAAGTGCTTAGCCTCTCGTCTCTCGGGCGATGAGTTCGCGATTTTTGTTTCGTCAAAACACTATGAAAATGAAAACCACGTGATTGAGCAATTCGCTAGACAGCTGCTTGACCCGATTCAGAACAACAGTATTAGCCCGCTTGGTAACCTCCCTATTACGGCGAGTGTGGGTATAGCAACCTTCCCTGAAGACGGACATAAGGTCAATAAGCTGATCTCCAATGCCGATACCGCTATGTATCAGGCTAAGCGTGCAGGAAAAAACCAAATCGCTCACTACTCCAAAGACCTTGATCTTGTCATTCAGAGGCGAACTCAAGTCGAACGAGCTCTGCGTAATGGTAACTTTGATCAAGAGTTCGAACTGCTCTATCAGCCTTATTTTGATAAAAGTGCATGTACTGTTGTAGGTGTTGAAGCCTTACTGCGCTGGAACTCAGTGAAGCTTGGGGACGTTTCTCCGAGTGAATTTATTCCTATTGCAGAACAGACAGGCTTATTCGGTAAGATAGATCGATGGGTCATCAAGACTGCTTTTGCTGATTTCACTTCGATTCAGAGCCAGTTTAATTCGCCGATTCAACTTTCAATTAACCTCTCATCGGCAGAGTTAGATTCGCTTCAGCTGGCAAATTACATCCAGCAGCAAGCGGTATTATCCAACGTAAAACCGCACTTAATCGATTTCGAGATCACCGAGACTTTTGCCTCTGATTCACAAAGCTTCCCACTACTGCACGAGCTTTCTCTGCAGGGATATAAGTTAGCGATTGATGACTTTGGCTCAGGTTATACATCAATCACGCAATTGGTAGAGTACCCGGTTCAGAAAATTAAACTCGACCGATACTTCCTAGAAACACTGATAAAAACCAACAACCAAAAAGTGATCAAGCCATTAGTTGAACTGTGTCATTCCCAGTCAATGGTAGTGACTGCGGAAGGGATTGAGAGTGAAGAAATGTATTACTGGCTATCCGAATATAACTGTGATTACATGCAAGGCTTCTATTTTGGTGAACCACTAAAAGTCCACCAGCTATATCAACTGCATAATATAGAGCGACAAGGAACACAAGATGTCAGCAAAGAAGGTCGTCATAGCTTCGCTTAATCCAGCCAAGATTAAAGCGGTAGAGAGTGCGTTCAACAGCGCTTTTACCAGTCAAGAGTTTGAGTTTGTCGGTATTAATGTCGCGAGTGAAGTCGCCGACCAACCGATGACCAACCAAGAAACTCACTTAGGTGCGTTAAACCGTGTTCGCAATGCTAAAGCAGTAACCCAAGGTGATTTTTTTGTCGGTTTAGAAGCGGGAATAGAAGACAATGTGACATTTGCTTGGATGGTCATCGAGTCGGCTACTCACAGAGGCGAGTCACGTTCGGCTAGTTTGATGTTACCACCAGAGGTACTGGTCAAACTGGAACATGCAAATGAACTGGGTGACGTAATGGACGAAGTGTTTGGTACTGATAACATCAAACAGAAAGGCGGCGCGATTGGGCTACTAACTCAACATCAATTGACTCGCAGCAGCGTCTACCACCAAGCTTTGATTCTAGCCCTTATTCCATTCACGAACCCGGAACACTTCCCTAGTAATCTGTAAATATTTAAGCTTTACTGCCTTTAAGAACAGTACCCAATAAAAATGCCAGCATCAGTGCTGGCATTTTTGATTGAGCTAACTTTGAAAGCGAGTTATTTACTTGGCAATAGCAGCTGAGCAATCTCTTCTTTTTCCTGATCAGATTTTGCTTTTAGTTCATTCGAACCTCGAGTGATGGTTGCAACCCCCACCCCTAACAACTGACTAATTTGTCGCTGAGATAACTCCCCTTTCAATAATTCACAGACAATGTTGGCACGAGCGATTAAGGCTTCACGTTCGTCCGGAGTCAGCATCATAGTCAGCAATAATTCATGCTGCCCTTTATCGGATGCTTCCTTAACAAGATCCATCAGTTGCTGCCAATCATGGTATTCAGGTTGTAACGACATAAGACTGCTCATTTAACAATGCGTGGATCTATTGTAGTTTTTTCACACTTCAATGGAATCAATATTTTGCTTTGATTTCATGCTCATTAAGAAATGCGCCATCCACACCCATTAAATCGCGATAGTACGTTTCAAACATCAAAATATTTTGCACATAGCCGCGCGTTTCATTGAAGGGAATACTTTCAATAAACGCATAAGCATCCAATTTTTCATCTGTGCGAGATCGCCATTGCTTCACCCGATGAGGGCCAGCATTGTATGCCGCCAAAGCAAAAATACGATTGTTGTCGTATTGCTCCAGCAAGCCATTCAAATAGTGACTGCCGATTTCAATGTTTTTGCCCACTTCATATAAATCTTCCACACCGTTATAAGAGAGCTTGTACTTTTGAGCCGTGTACTTCGCCGTGCGAGGCATGATCTGCATGATTCCTCGAGCCCCTACAGGAGAGCGAGCTTCAATATCCATAGCGCTTTCTTGTCGCGCCAACGACATTAAAGTGATTGGGTCGATATCATGTTTTTCACCGTAGAAGTTAAACCACCACTGGTGTGCAATTGGGAAGCGTAGTTGCGTATTATCCCAAAGTTTTGCGGAAATCGATGCTGTAACGGTTAAATGGTGCCAACCTCGGTCTGCCGCATAAGCAGCCAGCATCTCTTTTTCATTCACATTAGTATGACTTAGCAGCCAACGCCACTCGCTTTTCGCCGCAGCAATTTTATCGACATCAATCAATTCTTGAATACGAACCAATGCTTGTGAATACGGCGCGACCACTTTCTTGTCTAACACCAAAGAGCTGGTTGGGTAATTAATGGATTGCTGCACCGCTGAAGCGGCCGCCACGCTATAGAAATTGCGCTGTCCAACAAGTTCGTTCAAGCGTGTTTTTCCCTGCACCGTATCACCTAGCGCTATCTCACTACGTCCTAGCCAATACTGCCAACGAAGTGATTGCTGTTGAGACTTAGGTAATAGCTCAATCCAGTTCACGATACCTTGCCAATCCGATTGCTGTATCGCTAGGCGAATTCGACGCTCTTTTAACCCTTCATTCGCGGTCGTTTTTATCGCTCCATCACGCCAGCTGGCAAGCTTATCGGATTTTGTATTGATCAAGCGAAATGCAATGTAGTCCGCAAGCACTTGTTTTTCTTTCTGCGGGTATTTCTGGCTTTTCACCACGCTATCAAACGCTTGTTGTGCCAGTTCAACTTCTTTACGAGCTAACTTTCTCATCGCAGCAGTAGTTTGAGCTCGACTAAACTCCGTCACAGGCGCTTTTTTAGCAAATGTAGCGACAGACTCAGGCTTGCTATAGAGTGCCTTCATCGCCTTGGAGGTTTTCTGAGCTTCAGAGCTATCCAACTGCTTATGAAGATAATTCATCAAGCTACCGTTTCGCTCTTTAAAGGCTAGCAGCATTCTCTCTAATACCAACTCATCGCTTTTCAGGCCCGCTTTATCCCAAGCAGAAAATAGTGGGTCACAAGCATCAGCAATGCTGCTCCCTGTTAACCACAGCTTTTCTGCGCCAGTGAACGCAGCCTCTTTGTCACCGGTTTGGTATAGCGCATTAAAATAATGACACTGGTAGGTTTGCCCCTTTGGTAGGGTTTGCTGAAATTCAACTAGAGTCTTCCAATCTTCCCGCTTGGCGAGCGCATCAATATAAGGGGCGCGAATTCGGTTTGAAAAAGGAAAGCTTTGGTGGGAGTCAATAAATGCATCTACTTGCTGTGGAGTCTGCTGATCAATTTCGACCAGAAAAGTCCGATAATCCACATACGGAGTTAGAGGATAATCAGCGATCTTGTCTCTGAGTTTTCGATACTCATCCACCTGTTTATTATCTAAAAGTTTCTGCGCCTGATCGTAAATTGCGCGCTGCTCTTGCAAGTGTGAAACCGAGCTAGCGAAGGCGGTGCCGCAGATCAGGGTACTTAATGTAACCACTGACCGAAGAATGCGATGCGACGGAAATAAATTCAATTGCGCCATGGGCTCTCATCCTGTTGAGATGGGTGAATGGATAATCCTAATTACGCTAATTCTAGCTATAAATGTAAAGTGCCTAGTTGTAAATAATAATAAATTCATAAAACTGCGACATACGCACTTTGATGCTTATTTTGTAAACGCCGCATCCAAATCTAGAAACGGTTAATCGTTCGACAAAAGGCCATTAGCTAGTAACAAAAGGACTCTGATTGGTATAAAATAACAGCCTTATGTAAATTAATGATTAGGAACGATCGGCAATGGCTGAATACGTATATACCATGTCGCGGGTGAGCAAAGTTGTGCCACCTAAGCGTCAAATTCTAAAAGACATCTCTCTAAGCTTTTTCCCTGGTGCCAAAATTGGTGTTTTAGGTCTTAATGGTGCAGGTAAATCTACCCTGTTACGTATTATGGCTGGCATTGATACTGATATTGATGGTGAAGCGCGTCCACAACCTGGTTTAAATGTTGGCTACCTTCCACAGGAACCAGTATTGGATGAATCAAAAACTGTACGTGAAATCGTTGAAGAAGCGGTTGCCGATGTTGCCGGCGCATTAACTCGCTTGGATGAAGTTTATGCTGCTTATGCTGAAGAAGGTGCAGACTTTGACGCACTGGCTAAAGAGCAAGGTGAGCTTGAAGCCTTAATTCAAGCGAAAGATGGTCACAACCTAGAAAACGCTCTTGAGCGCGCTGCAGACGCACTACGTCTTCCAGAATGGGACGCAAAGATTCAACACCTATCTGGTGGTGAGCGCCGTCGTGTTGCGATTTGTCGTCTTCTACTTGAAAAGCCAGACATGCTGCTGCTCGACGAACCAACCAACCACTTGGACGCAGAATCGGTGGGCTGGCTTGAACGCTTCCTTGTCGATTATAACGGTACTGTTGTGGCAATCACGCACGACCGCTACTTCTTAGACAACGCTGCAGGCTGGATTCTAGAGCTTGACCGTGGTGAAGGTATTCCATGGGAAGGTAACTACACTTCTTGGCTAGAGCAAAAAGATGCACGTCTACAGCAAGAAGCATCGCAAGAAAAAGCTCGTCAAAAGACGATTGAAAAAGAGCTTGAGTGGGTTCGTCAAAACCCTAAAGGTCGTCAATCTAAATCGAAAGCACGTATGGCTCGTTTTGAAGAATTACAAAGCGGTGATCGCCAGAAGCGTAACGAAACCAACGAACTATTCATTCCGCCAGGTGAACGCCTAGGTGATAAAGTTCTTGAAGTTAGCAACCTTACTAAGTCATTTGATGGCCGCGTTCTGATTGATGACCTATCGTTCAGCATGCCTAAAGGTGCGATTGTCGGTATTATCGGTGCCAACGGTGCTGGTAAATCAACGCTATTCAAAATGCTTAGCGGCACAGAGCAGCCAGACTCAGGTACGATTGATTTAGGTGAAACCGTTAAACTGGCTTCTGTGGATCAGTTCCGTGATGCAATGGATGACACCAAAACGGTATACCAAGAGATTTCTGAAGGCGCTGACATCATCAAGATCAACAATTTCGAAATCCCAGCGCGTGCCTACTGTTCTCGCTTTAACTTCAAAGGCTCAGATCAACAGAAGATCATTGGCGAGCTATCTGGTGGTGAACGTAACCGTGTGCACCTTGCTAAGCTGCTTAAAGCTGGCGGTAACGTACTGTTACTCGATGAGCCAACCAACGACCTTGACGTAGAAACGCTACGTGCTTTAGAAGAAGCGTTACTTGAATTCCCTGGCTGTGCAATGGTTATCTCGCACGACCGTTGGTTCCTAGACCGTATCGCGACTCACATCCTAGACTACCGTGATGAAGGTCAGGTGAACTTCTACGAAGGCAACTATACTGAATACAGTGAGTGGCTAAAACAGACTCTAGGCGCACAAGCGGCTGAGCCTCACCGTATCAAGTACAAGCGAATCACTAAGTAATATCGCTTGAAAATTATCCAAAGGCCGCTAAGATTAGCGGCCTTTGTTGTTTACGGTCTATACAATGCGCCTTCACTGTCATCAAGTATGAGAGTGAATTCAGAGCTACAACACGTTGATGTCACTTTAGCTTTGCTATGATGAATATTCGCTCTTAACCAGAGCGGAGACTGAATCAAGCTAATAGATGAGATATGACTATGGTAGAAAGACGTCGCTTTTCGCGCATTATTTATCAAGCTCCGGCTTCAATTGAGCAGGGCAATACGGTGGTTAATGCCAGCATTCAAGACCTATCCCTGCACGGCTTGTTACTCAGCGTCGATTCCGATGGTGAAGTGCTTGATACGGATACAACGGCAAATATTCAGTTTTCGCTTCCCGACAGTGATGTCGTTATTCAGTTAGTCGCGCGACTACTTAGCAACAAAAACAATGTGATTCATGCCAGCATTGATCATATTGATATTGAAAGTATTGGACACTTGAGGCGGTTGGTAGAACTTAATGTAGGTGACGATAGCCTGTTACACCGAGAGCTAGAGCACTTATCAGATTTGGGTGAACACACCTAACAAGCTTTATATGTCGCAAAAAATCACGATTTCTGTTCCTACTCACAATGGGGAACAGCTTTTCTTTGTCGGAAAAAAAACACTCATATCTTCTTTACTACTCTGCATTACTGCTGTTTCCGCTACAACAGGTTATTTGGTAATGCAATTGAAGCAGCAAACCCAACTGCAAACTCAAATCGTCCATGCAATGGCGCAATTGGAACAATCAGAGCAAGAACGCACGCAAATCGAAGCGCTATCCAACGAACAAGTGGACACCATTCATTCTCTATCGCAAGAACTTGAACAAAAGCGCGATCAAATCCAAATCTTAGGTAAACGAGTATTTGATGTAGAGTCAGTACTGGGGTTAGCTAATGATGAATTACTGCTCGAAGGCTCAAACTTAGAAGAAAGGATTGATGCAGCCGCGATAGATTCCGCAGTACGAGCGACGATGTTTCGCTTGATCCCGAATGCTTCTCCGGTTGAATACCAACGCATTTCTTCTTCCTATGGCAGACGCACTAACCCAATAACAGGTAGACGCCATACTCATACAGGTATCGATCTGACATGTAAGCCAGGTCAACCTGTTATCGCCCCTGCAGACGGCGTGATAGAAACCGTACGTCCAAGCTCAAAAGGGTTTGGCAACTTCCTCACTGTACGTCACTCATTTGGCTTTATGACATCTTACGCCCATTTAACGAGCTTCAAAGTACGTGGCGGACAATTTGTGTCGAAGGGAGATGTGATAGCAACTTGCGGCAATTCAGGTAACTCGACAGGCCCGCACCTGCACTATGAAGTCCGTTTTGTAGGACGTTCTCTAAACCCTCAGTACACAATGGATTGGACGCCAGAAAATTTTGACTACTTGTTCGAGAAAGAAAATAAAGTTAAATGGGCCCCGTTGGTTAAGCTCATCGATGATGTAGTACGGCTACAAGTTAACCTAACCAATAACCCTTATGTTGACCGCTCGATTGATACCGTAAGTAACGAAATTAGCGCAGAAGTGTCCACTGCCACTGTAAACTAGCCAACAAAAAAGAGCTGCACACTGCAGCTCTTTTTAGTTTTTCTGGCCAGGATATACGTTGTGATTAGCCACGATGAATGGCGTCGTTGGCCTGCTTAAGCAAGTTTTGACTCTCATTCATAAACTGCTGTGAGTACTCACCGAACCAATGACTCACTTGGTTGAAGCTCTCAACAAACGCTTGTTTGTCCTGCCCCTCCAAAATACGCAGTGCATCGCCAAAACAAGTGTGGAAACGCTTAATCATGTCGATATTCTCTTGGGAAGAAAGAATAATATCGCCATACAGGTTTGGATCTTGCCCAAACAGACGTCCTACCATAGCCAACTCCAAACGGTAAATTGGAGAGCTAAGTTGAAGGAGCTTATCGATATTAGGGTTCTCTTTACTAAGGTGTAGGCCGTATGCAAATGAAGTAAAGTGGCGAAGCGCCTGAATCAGAGTCATACCGTGATCGTGCTCAGCGGCATCGATTTCACACAAACTCGCCCCCCAAATAGAGAACTGCTCAAGCAGCCATTGATAACTTTCTTCACCGCGGCCATTACAGTACACAATCACCTGCTTAGCTAAACTTGCTACGTCTGGACCAAACATTGGGTGCAACCCAACAACTGGGCCAGAGTGAGCTTCAAGCATGGCATTGAGCGGTTTAGATTTAATTGAGGTTAAGTCACATAGAATACAGTCTTCTGGCAACTGACCTAGCTTCTCAATCACACCTTGAGTTAAGTGAATAGGCACAGTGACAACCACTAAACCTGCACCTTCTAGGATTTCATCTGCGCGGTCCCAGTCTTGGCTCCCCAGAACTTTTACTTGATAGCCCGAAAGCGTAAACATTCGACCAAACAAGCCACCTAACTGGCCATTACCACCCACGATCACAACAGAGCGCAGTTCTGGATTTAAGCACTTAAAGCCTGAGTCTTTTTCACTGGCATACGATTCACGCATCGTACGACGAAGAATATCTTCAATCAGTTGAGGCGGAACGCCGATGCGCTCCGCTTCAGCACGACGAGAAGCAAGCATGGCAGCTTCACGATCTGGCGCATAAATCGGTAAGCCGTGTTCACTTTTCACTTCTCCGACTTTTTCAACTAAAGACAATCGCTCAGACAGTAAATTGAGGATCTGTTTATCTACTGCATCAATTTGATCGCGCAATTCGTTCAACTCAACGGCCATGCTTTTTCCTTTCTTATCCTTTTAGGCGGTTTTCTAAAAACGGCACTAGCTCTTCGTGTGCATGACGTAATAGTGCCTCAGTTGAATCCCAATTGATACACGCATCGGTAATTGAAACGCCGTATTCCATGTCTGAAAGCGCTAGGTCTGAAGATTGATTACCTTCATTAATGTGGCTTTCAATCATCAAGCCAATAATCGATTTATTGCCTTCGCGAATTTGGTGAATCACATCTTCCGCCACCAACGGCTGACGACGGTAGTCTTTACGTGAGTTCGCATGGCTACAATCCACCATTAACGAAGCGTCTAGGTCAGATTTTGCCATTTCCTGCTCACACTCGGTAACCGAAACAGAATCGTAATTAGTCTGTTTACCACCACGAAGAATGACATGACCATTTGGGTTACCTTGCGTAGTGAGAAGCGCGACTTGCCCTTCTCTGTTAATTCCCATGAAACGGTGGCTTGAAGAAGCAGCCTGCATAGCGTTAATTGCCGTTGCTAAACTGCCGTCTGTTCCGTTCTTAAAGCCGATCGGCATAGACAAACCACTTGCCATCTCACGGTGAGTTTGCGACTCAGTGGTACGAGCACCGATCGCTGCCCAACTGAATGTATCTGCTAAGTATTGTGGACTAATTGGATCTAATGCTTCAGTTGCTAGTGGGATCTCCATTTCAGCAAGCTCTACCAGAAGCTGACGGCCAACATGAAGACCGTGCTCAATATCGAATGTCCCATCCAAATGTGGGTCGTTGATTAGGCCTTTCCAGCCTACCGTGGTACGAGGCTTTTCAAAGTACACACGCATCACGATGTACAGTTGATCATTAAGTACTGCAGACAAAGCTTTCAAGCGCTTAGCGTAATCTTTTGCTGCGTCAATATCGTGAATTGAACAAGGGCCACAAACCACCAATAGACGATGATCTTTCTTATGGATGATATTAGCGATGGTTTCACGTGATTCCTGAATAAAGCGTCGTGCTTTATCGCTCAAAGGTAGCTTAGCCTTTAGCTCCTCTGGGGTAATCAGTACCTGTTCATCACTAATATTAATATTACTCAGTTCACTCTTTTGCATAACGACACCTGTATTTAATTCTTTACACCAGTAAGCGACAACTCATCTCACCAGCCAATGATCAACAAAATAACAGCCACAGAACATTTTGCAAGTGTAAATATTTAAAAACATTCGATGTAAAATTAAATTTACACACACTATAACAAGTCACTAATTTAAAAAACCTTAACTCAGCCGTGTTTTATTATGATTTTCTTCTCTAAAATTACCTTATCTAGGCAATATAATTTTGGCCTTTCATGAGATAAATACGGAAGCGACTATGGATCTCGTTCTCTCTCTTCTGCAACAAATGTGTGTTTACCTTGTACTCGCGTATATGTTGAGTAAGACCCCTATTTTTCTGCCGCTATTAAGCATCTCCAACCGTCTGAGTCACAAAGTCAGTATTTACGTGATGTTCTCACTGTTTTGTATCATGGGGACCTATTTTGGATTGCAGATCAACGATGCCATTGCAAATACACGGGCAATTGGGGCGGTGATGGGCGGCCTATTTGGTGGCCCTGTTATCGGCACTCTGGTGGGATTAACTGGCGGCTTACACAGATACTCATTGGGTGGTTTTACTGACTTGGCTTGTGCGATCTCGACCACCGCAGAGGGGCTAATCGGTGGTCTACTTCATATCTACTTAATACGCCGCGGTAAAACCAGCCAGCTTTTCAACCCAAGCGTGGTGTTCTCGATAACACTAGTGGCAGAAATCGCCCAAATGGTCATCATTTTGATTGTCGCTAAACCCTTTGATCAAGCGTACGCACTTGTCTCAGACATTGCGGCTCCAATGATCATTGCCAACTCTGTGGGCGCGGCCTTGTTTATGAGTATTCTACAAGACAGAAAAACGATCTTCGAAGAATACTCAGCAACCTTCTCACGCCGAGCATTGAACATTGCAGAGCGTTCTGTCGGCATCTTGGCCTCTGGCTTCAATAGTCAAAACGCAGAAAAAATTGCTCGAATTGTCTATGAAGAAACCAATGTAGGTGCAGTGTCTATCACTGATGACAATAAGATATTAGCCTTTGTCGGAATTGGGGACGATCACCATAAACCCGACACACCCATTTCTTCTCAAAGTACCTTAGATGCCATTCATAAGAACGACATCATTTATCTCGACGGCAAAGAAACACCGTATCAGTGCTCCATTTCATCCGACTGTAAGCTTGGTTCTGCTCTGATCATTCCATTGAGGGCTGGGGATCGAGTTATCGGTACGATTAAGCTGTATGAGCCGAAAAGAAAACTGTTCTCGACCATCAATATGTCGATGGCGGAAGGGATTGCACAACTCCTGTCTAGCCAAATTCTCTATGGTGACTATCAACAGAAGCAAATCTTACTGTCGCAAGCTGAAATCAAGCTGTTACATGCTCAGGTCAATCCACACTTCTTATTTAATGCGCTTAATACCATCAGCGCTGTGATTCGTCGCGACCCAGATAAGGCAAGAGAGCTGATCCAGCATCTCTCCCACTTTTTCCGTAGTAACCTTAAAAAGGATATTGAAACCGTTACACTTCGTGAAGAGTTAGCGCACGTTAACGCTTACCTCACCATCGAAAAAGCCCGTTTCACAGACCGATTAGACATCGACATCAATATCGATGACTCGCTTCTTGAACGAAACCTGCCAAGCTTTACTTTGCAGCCATTGGTAGAAAATGCGATTAAGCACGGTACCTCTCAACTACTCGAAAATGGTCGAGTCCGGATATACAACCAGCCTACACTGCAAGGCGGCCATCGCATTGTAGTCGAAGATAATGCAGGCAATTACCAAACCCCGCAGATAGATCATGCGGGGCTTGGGATGCAAATTGTTGATAAGCGTCTCACCAACAAATTTGGCCGTGACGCAGCGCTAAAAATTGACGTTGAACAGAACCAATACACACGAATGAGCTTTATCATTCCGCCGCTATCACATGGACAACAATAAGGTAGTTACATGCTTTCAGCTCTGGTTATTGATGACGAATTATTTGCTCGAGAAGAACTTTCAGAGCTACTTGAAGAAACAGGGAAAGTCACGGTTATAGATACTGCAAGTAATGCCATCGAAGGGCTGAAGAAAATCAACCAGCTCAAACCTGACGTGGTATTCCTTGATATCCAGATGCCACAAATCACCGGCATTGAACTACTGGGTATGCTCGACCCAGATACGATGCCCAATGTGGTATTTGTGACGGCTTACGATCAATATGCAATTCAAGCTTTTGAAGATAATGCCTTTGATTACTTACTGAAGCCCGTTGATACGCACCGCCTAAATAAAACCATTAAGCGCCTTATCAAAAGTGGACAAGAAAGCAGCGTCGACGTTAGCCCTATCGCCCCTCAAACTTTAGATCAGGTTCCGTGTATCGGTCACAACCGGATCATGATCATTCCGTCAACTGATGTTGAATGCGCATATACCGACATAAGCGGTGTAACCATTTTGACTCACGACCAAAAAGCCACCAGCCAACTGACATTAAAGGTGTTAGAAGAGAAAACACCGTTGGTGCGCTGCCACCGTCAGTACTTAGTGAACATCAAAGCGATAAAAGAAATTAAGCTGCTAGAGAATGGGTTGGCAGAAATAGTCACGGTCAGCGATCATCCCGTGCCGGTCAGCAGGCGCTACCTTAAAACACTCAAAGAGATGTTAGGATTCCACTAATCAAAAGAGCCACTGTAATAAGTGGCTCTTTGTTATTTCGGAGGTGCTTAACCTTGTTCTTGCATTCTAAGCAGCGCGTTCGAGGCGTCTTTCCATTGCTGTGAAGATTTAAGATCAGCCAAAGAGAAAGACTGTTTTTTCAGTAGTGCATCCGCTTTCGGTACTTCTAATACAGGCAAGTTATCGAGCACTTCGACCTGTGCATCGCGCTTGTTGCACACAAGCAACATATCACACCCTGCAACTAATGCTTGATGAGAGCGCTCAGCTGGCCCGCCCATGATAGCCGCCCCTTCCATCGTTAAATCATCCGAAAAAACTAATCCATCGAAACCAAGCTGTTGACGCAATACACGCTTCAACCAATATTCAGAACCACTTGCTGGCTGCTGATCGTAATGTGGAAAAATAACGTGAGCCGGCATCATGGCATCTAAGACACCAGATTCGATTTGCGCTTTAAACACAGCCATATCCGTTTCAAATATGTCATCTCGCTCATCGTAAGGCGTTTCTAAGTGAGAGTCGGCAATAACTCCACCATGGCCTGGGAAGTGCTTACCCGTTGTCGCCATGCCCACCGACTTCATGCCGTGCATAAATGCAGTACTGTGCCTGATAATAGTATCAATATCTTCACCAAATGAACGGTTTCCAATTGCCTTGCACTGATGTCCTGTGTCCAGTACAGGCGCAAAGCTCAAATCAATATCGTGCGCCACTAACTCTGCTGCCATTAGCCACCCGCCCTGGTTTGCGAGCTGCTCACCGTTGTTTTGTTTAGCGTACTGCTCGGCTGCAGGGATCAACGAGAAGCCATCACGAAAGCGTTGAACTCGCCCTCCTTCTTGATCCACACCAATCAAAATTGGACGCTTGGCCGCTTTACGAATCTCTTTATTTAGCGCCAGCAACTGCTCACTGTCGTGGTAGTTCCGAGCAAATAGGATCAAGCCACCAACCGTCGGATGCTCTAGTATTTCTTTGTCTTCCGCGGTTAACTCATAACCTTCAACATCCACCCATAACGGTCCCATGATTTCTCCTACACTCATAATTCGCTAAGTTACCGAGATTATTCGCTTTAAAATTGCATTACAATGGTTTTCAAGTGGAATATGAATGAGATTACAGATGGAATCACGAGAACTGTATATTGGTGTGATGTCTGGCACCAGCTTGGATGGAGTCGACACGGTATTAACCGAAATCAGCGACGGCAAAGTCACCTTGTTGGCTTCAAATGACTTCGCTATTCCAGAAACACTGAAACAACGGGTATTAAATGTCTGCCTTGGACAGGACACTAACCTCGTTGCGATAGGGCAGCTCGATCATGACCTTGGCCACCTTTACGCCGATGCCATTTTAGAGCTACTCAAAAAGTCTGGCTATCAAGCGCAGCAAATTACCGCTATTGGCAACCACGGCCAAACTGTTTACCACCAGCCGAATGGCCCATCACCATTTACCATGCAACTCGGGGATGCCAACATTATCGCGACGCGTACCGGTATCACCACCATCGCGGATTTCAGGCGTAAAGACATGGCTCTTGGTGGCCAAGGAGCGCCGTTGGTTCCTGCATTCCATCAGTCGTTATTCCAGTCACAGCACTCTAGTGTTGTGGTACTCAACATTGGTGGTATCGCCAATATTTCTGTACTTAGGCCAAACCAAAAAGTCATTGGCTACGACACAGGTCCAGGTAATATGTTGATGGATGCTTGGTGCCAAAAACACACTGGCCGGAAATACGATGCTGACGCCACCTTTGCCAAGCAAGGCCAATTAATAACACCGCTACTCGAACGCTTGCTTCAAGAAGATTACCTCTCTCAACAACCACCTAAGAGTACAGGAAGAGAACTATTCAATTTGCCATGGCTTGAAAATATTCTGACTTCTTTGGGCGATACTCCCGAACTAAGCCATGGTGTTTATGCCACAGCCGAAAATGTTCAGCGTACGCTATGTGAGTACACTGCTTTGACCATTGCTAACGACGTTGAACGTTATAGTGTAGGCGCTAAACCTGAACTCTATGTGTGTGGCGGCGGAGTTCATAACCCGCTACTCATAGAAAGACTGAACGCACTGTTGCCTAGGTGGCGCGTAGATTCCACTACCAATCAAGGTATCGACAGTGACAATATGGAGGCAATGGCCTTTGCTTGGCTCGCTCATCAACGTATTCATAACTTACCAAGCAATCTGCCAGAGGTGACTGGTGCTAAGCAACTGGCGTCACTCGGCGTATTGTATTTAGCCGATAGTTAGCTTTATCACCTGCTCATTTTGCCGAGAAGTTTTAACCCGTTAAATAAGGTTCATTATGACCAACGATGCTCTTATCGCAGCGCTTTCTCACTTGGTTTCAGAGGGGCGAAACCCTGAAACCATGGACATCGATCTGTTACCTGCTGTTGAAATCGTTAAACGTATCAACCAGCAAGATAAACTCGTCCCACTTGCGGTCGAAAAAGAAATCCCCAATATCGCCAAGGCCGTAGACATCATTACCGCTGCATTTAGGCATGGTGGCCGTTTGGTTTATATGGGAGCCGGTACCAGTGGGCGCCTCGGTGTGCTTGATGCCTCTGAGTGCCCGCCAACCTTTGGTGTTTCCGACAAAATGGTGCTTGGACTCATTGCCGGTGGACCAGAAGCCATTTTGAAAGCGAAAGAAGGCGCTGAAGATTCCAAAGCCCTTGGAATAGAAGATTTAGAGAAGATTCACTTTAGCAGTAAAGATGTCGTGGTCGGTATTGCTGCAAGTGGGCGAACGCCTTACGTGATCGGTGCTCTAGAGTACGCCAAAAAAATTGGTGCACAAACTGTCGCGCTGTCTTGTAACCCAGACTCACCTATCGCCGATATCGCTCACATCGCTATCAGCCCAGTGGTTGGCCCTGAAGCTTTGACCGGTTCAACTCGATTAAAATCTGGTACTGCGCAAAAGTTGGTGCTCAATATGCTGACCACCGCAAGCATGATTCGATTAGGCAAGAGCTATCAGAATTTGATGGTCGACGTAAAAGCGACCAACGAAAAACTGGTTGCCCGAGCGACTCGAATAGTCATGCAGGCAACAGATTGTGATAAATCCCTAGCAGCAGAGACTCTAGGTGCTACCCACTACGATGTAAAACTGGCGATCTTAATGATCTTGACCGATCTGGATATCGACACCGCTCGCCAGCAATTGAATCATCAGCAGGGTTTCTTACGTAAGGCCGTGGAAGAGCACCATTCTGACGACTAAATTGTCACTTATCTAAACATCCACTAGGAGAGCACTCATTGACCCTCACTGAGTGCTCGTTTTCACTTAGTTGCTGTATTCGTTCCAACCACGCTGCCATTCCATTCGGAACTGCTGCGCGTCTTCCATCCCTTCACACACGCCCTCGTATGGCTGTCCAGATAGACCAATCATGTAGGCATGGTTTGGATTACAATATTCAGCCACACCCTCTAAGTAACCTTCATCGTATTCCGCCATCACCACACTACCCAACTTAGAAAGCTGAGAAAAAGAGCGCTCAGTATGTCCTCTAATACCATCTTGATAACCAATTTGGCGCCAATCTCCTTCTTGCGCTAAGTCTTCCTGAGAAGTGGATACGCAACCAGCCAACATCATCAATACCGATGCCATTATTATCTTTTTCATGCTTTTCCTTTTTTTATTCGAAGGCCTATTTCCTTGATATCAATAGTACATCATGTCACCGACTATGATCGCGAACCGATAAACTAAATTTGAGGGTTAGACCGTTTATCATCGATAAACACCAGTTACCCACCAACAACACCACTTAAACTCTAATCACACCACTCAGTAATTCCTCAAACCACTCACTATTGATAAAAACCACTAAAACGCCAATACGACCACTCAACACAAAAGCGGGTGTTTCTCGCCAGTTGTTTAAATAGTATTCACCCTGAGCTTATAAGAATTTACCCAAAGGATAATTGCTATGATGTGGTTCCTCACCTGTGTCGCGGCCTTAATTGGCGGATACTTTATTTACGGCGCTTTTGTCGAAAAAGTATTTGGCATCAACGAAAAACGTCAAACACCAGCGCATACTAAAGCGGATGGTGTTGATTACGTTCCAATGTCGACTAAAAAAGTCTACCTAGTACAACTACTCAACATCGCAGGTGTTGGTCCAATCTTCGGTCCAATCATGGGTGCTCTATACGGCCCTGCTGCAATGCTGTGGATCGTTATCGGTTGTATTTTCGCAGGTGCAGTTCACGACTACTTCTCAGGCATGTTATCAGTTCGCAACGGTGGTGCATCTGTACCGACTATTACAGGACGTTACTTAGGCAAAGGCGCTAAACACTTTATGAACATTTTTGCCATTGTCCTATTGCTACTTGTAGGTGTGGTATTCGTAAGTGCACCAGCTGGCATGATCACTAACCTTATCAACGACCAAACTGATATGACAGTAACAATGGGTACTATGGTTGCTATCATCTTTGGTTACTACATCATCGCGACTATCGTTCCGGTTGATAAGATCATTGGCCGCTTCTACCCACTATTCGGCGCACTGCTTATCTTTATGTCGGTTGGCCTAATCACTGCTGTAGCATTCTCTAGCGAGCACTCAGTGATGGGTAACTACCAAATGAGCGACATGTTCACTAATATGAACCCGAACGACCTGCCGCTATGGCCTGCGCTATTCATCACAATCGCTTGTGGTGCTATCTCTGGTTTCCACGCAACTCAGTCACCTCTAATGGCGCGTTGTATGGAAAACGAGAAGAATGGTCGCTTTGTATTCTACGGAGCAATGATCGGTGAAGGCGTTATCGCTCTTATCTGGTGTGCTATTGCACTGTCTTTCTTCGGCTCAATTGAACTACTACAAGAAGCGGTATCTAACGGTGGTCCAGGTAATGTTGTTTACAGCTCATCATTTGGTCTTCTCGGTGTATTTGGTGGCATCATTGCTTTCCTAGGTGTAGTTATTCTGCCAATCACTTCTGGTGATACAGCATTCCGCTCTAGCCGTCTAATCCTTGCTGAATACTTCAACATGGAGCAGAAAACACTGCGCAACCGCTTAATGATGGCAATCCCACTGTTTGTTATCGGTGGCATCCTAACTCAAGTAGACTTCGGTGTTATCTGGCGCTACTTCGGCTTCGCTAACCAAACAACAGCTGTGATGATGTTATGGACAGCGTCTGCGTACCTACTACGTCACGACAAGCTACACTGGATTACTACAGTTCCAGCAATGTTTATGACTACTGTTGTTGTCACCTTTATCCTAAACAACAGCACTCTAGGTTTCGGTCTACCGATGAACATTTCAACTATTGCTGGCATCATCTTCACTTTAGGCGTAACCGCTCTGGTAATTAAGCGCTCTAAAGGAAAAGGCGAACTAGACCTTGATGATGAAGAGCAACCAAAAGCAGTAACTGAAACTGCTTAATCAATACATCTTTGCTTGCGAATCAAAAGCCAGTCTGAATAGACTGGCTTTTTTATTTCATATCAAACGAAGAGCAGACAAACATAACCGAGCATTTCGCAGCCAACGCATACTCTGCACCGTGTATTTTCGGTGATGTAAAAAAGCCCACTAATTAGTGGGCTTTTGTGCGAATTGATACCGTTAGTCGACTTGCTTAATCTGCAACTCTTTAGGTACTTCGAAGAACATGTTTTCCTCTCGGCCAACAACGTTTTCAACAGAAGTTGCACCAAGCTCTTGAATGCGGCCCAGTATCTGATCGACTAATTCTTCCGGTGCAGATGCGCCAGCTGTCACACCCACATTTACTTTGCCTTCAAACCATTCCGGCTTGATGTCTTCTGGGCAGTCCGTCAGATAACCAGGCGTACCTAGTTTTTCTGCCAGCTCTTTCAAGCGAGTGGAGTTAGAAGAGTTTTTAGACCCAACTACCACAACTACATCCACGTCACTGGCTAACTCACGTACCGCATCTTGGCGATTCTGTGTCGCGTAGCAAATGTCATCTTTACGAGGGCCTTGGATATCAGGGAAAACTCGGCGCAGTTCATCAATCACATCCGCAGTTTCATCCACTGAAAGCGTCGTTTGGCTAACATAATGTAAGTGTGAAGGATCTTTTACCTTGGCCTTCAGCAACTCAACATCTGCAGGCGTTTCCACCAAGTACATCCCGCCTTGCTCACTCGCATATTGCCCCATAGTACCTTCGACTTCAGGGTGGCCTGCGTGACCGATCAGGACTACTTCCATGTGCTTACGGCTTGCTCGTGCCACTTCCATATGGACTTTGGTTACCAATGGGCAAGTAGCGTCAAATACTGTAAGTTCTCGCTCTTTCGCTTCTTTACGAACCGCTTGCGAAACCCCATGAGCAGAGAAAATCACGATATTGTCATCAGGAACTTCACTTAACTCTTCAACAAAAATCGCACCACGCTGTTTTAGCCCTTCGACAACAAAACGGTTATGAACCACTTCATGTCTGACATAGATTGGTGGTTGATACATTTCTAACGCGCGCTCTACGATACTGATGGCGCGATCAACACCTGCACAGAAGCCACGTGGGTTGGCTAAAAGGATCTTCATTGCATTGCTCATGGTTTATGTTCTTTATGGGTTCGCTATTCTACTGACAAAATCTCAACTTCAAAAGTCACATCTTGCCCTGCTAAAGGATGATTGAAGTCTACCGTCACTGAGTCACCTGCGATTTCAGTAATAATACCTGGAATTTCCATTCCATCTCGACCAGAAAAAGCCATGATGGTGCCAACTTCCACTTCAGCATCACCGACAAACTTGGCTCTCTCCATGTGGTGAACATTGTCTGGATTTGGCATACCAAATGCGTCTTCCGCTTTTAATTCAATGGCCTTGTTGTCACCCGAACTTAAGCCTACTAAGCATTGTTCGAAGTTCTCACTCAAGCTACCGTCTCCAATGACTAATTTCGCTGGCTTACCCATATTATGAGTACTATCAGCAACGGAACCATCTTTAAGTTTGATGGTGAAATGCAGCGTTACTGCAGAGTCTTGGGCTATTGTCGTCACGTTACCGCTTCCTTGTTATTAGTATTTATTAATGTTGCTGTGTTCTTATATTAGAAAGCGCCGCCTGAATCAACAGACAGCGCTTAAGGTTATTTGCTTTAAATCGTTTAGGCTTGGCTTTCTTGTTTAGAGCGGAAGCTATCTAGAATGATCATTGCTGCCCCCGTGACTATCGCCATATCAGCTAAGTTAAACGCAGGCCAGTGATAGGTTCCCCAGTAAAAATCTAAGTAATCAACTACATAACCGTGAACTACACGATCAAACACATTACCAACAGCACCACCAATGATCATGGCGTAAGCAATATTATTCCACTTCTCTTGCGCCGGAAGCTTGCTCATCCAGTAAGTCAACATACCTGTCACAGCAAACGCGATACCAGTAAACAACCAACGTTGCCAGCCAGCCTGATCACTCAAGAAGCTGAATGCAGCTCCATAGTTATGAACATAAAGAAAATTAAAGAACGGTAGAACTTCAATGCGATTCGCCCAACCGTAACCCATGTTATCCATCACGAATAATTTAATACCGATATCCGCTATGAAGATAACTAGCGCAAGCCAGAGCCAACGTACACCTGATTGTTTTAATGGAATATTTGACATCTTATCCCCTAAAAGTGAGCCCTAAAAATGGCTGATAAAAATAACCCCAGTAGATACTGGGGCTATAGAATTGCTAAAAAGTTCAGTTGCTATTTTGCCAATTACGCAAATTTACGAACTTCGCCTTCACCATCTACGTTAGATACACAGCGACCACAGATTTTCTCGTGACCAGAAATCGTGCCTACGTCTGGTGTGTGGTGCCAACAACGGTCACACTTCTCGGCTTCAGTTGCTTTCACTTCAACAAACAAACCTTCAACATCAGTTGCTTGTGCTGCATCAGATTTCTCGCTTAGAGGCTTCACTGTTGCTGCCGACGTTAGAAGAACGAAACGCAGTTCATCTTCTAGCTTGTTAATTTTCGCCTCTAGTGCATCTTCAGCGTATAGCGTCACTTCTGCTTGTAGTGAGCCACCGATAGTCTTCTCTTTACGAGCGTCTTCTAGAAGTTTGTTTACGCCACCACGAACCGCTTGGATTTCAGTCCAGAACTCATTGTTTAGCTCTTCACCTTCCGCTAGACCGAATAGACCTTCGAACCACTCACCGGTGAAGACAAACTTCTCGCGCTCGCCTGGCATTTCGTTCCAAATTTCATCTGCAGTGAACGACATGATTGGTGCCATCCAACGAACTAGAGCTTCTACGATGTAGTAAAGCGCAGTCTGACAGCTACGTTGAGCGTGGCCACCCAACTTCGCAGTGTATTGACGGTCTTTGATTACATCTAGGTAGAATGAACCCATTTCGATTGAACAGAACTGCATTAGACGCTGAGTCACACCGTGTGTGTTGTACTCTTCGTAAGCCTTAACAATCTCTTCTTGCGCAGCCAGTGCACGACCAACAGCCCAACGGTCTAAAGCAACCATCTCTTCTGCAGGAACGATATCTGTTGCAGGGTTAAAGCCACTTAGGTTCGCTAGGAAGAAACGCGCCGTGTTACGAATACGACGGTACGCATCAGCAGAGCGTTTTAGGATTTCATCAGAAACCGCAACTTCACCTGTGTAGTCTGTCGATGCAACCCATAGACGAAGAATATCTGCACCTAGCTTGTTCGTTACATCTTTTGGTGCAACTACGTTACCGATAGATTTAGACATCTTACGGCCGTGACCATCAACCACAAAACCGTGTGTTAGTACTTGCTTGTATGGCGCTTCATCTTTCATCGCAATTGATGAAATTAGAGAAGACTGGAACCAGCCACGGTGTTGGTCTGAACCTTCAAGATATAGGTCAGCGCTTGCACCGTTGTATTCTTCACGAGCATCAACTACAGAGTAGTGAGTCACACCTGAATCAAACCATACGTCTAGCGTATCTAGTACTTTTTCGTACTTATCTGCTTCTTCACCTAGTAGATCAGAGATTTCTAGATCCCACCACGCTTGAATGCCTTTTTCTTCAACTAGCTTTGCAACTTGCTCAACCAGCTCAATCGTATTCGGGTGAAGCTCGGCTGTTTCTTTATGAACAAATAGAGCAATTGGCACACCCCAAGTACGTTGACGAGAGATACACCACTCAGGGCGACCTTCAATCATACCTTCGATACGGCTTTGACCCCATTCAGGCATCCACTCAACGCCTTTGATTGACTCTAGAGCTTTTGCACGTAGGCCAGCTTGGTCCATAGAAACGAACCACTGCGGTGTTGCACGGAAGATGATTGGCGTTTTGTGTCTCCAACAATGTGGGTAGCTGTGCTCATAAGCATGGTGGTGTAGTAGCGCGCCTTTCTCTTTTAGCGTTTCTACTACTGCATCATTGGCTTTAAATACATGCTGACCTGCAAATAGCTCAGTATCCGGTAAGTAAACACCGTTTGAACCTACTGGGTTAGCTACTTCTAGGTTGTACTTGTTACCAACTGCAAAGTCTTCTTGACCGTGGCCAGGCGCAGTGTGAACCACACCAGTACCAGATTCAGTTGTTACGTGATCGCCAAGGATCGCTGGAACAGTAAAGTCGTAGAATGGATGTTGGAACTGAGAAAGCTCAAGATCCGCACCTTTCGCAAAACCTAGGTTATGGAAGTGCTCGATACCTGCACGATCCATCACATCTTTCGCCAGTTCAGACGCAACGATGATACGCTCTTTCGCCTCGCCTTCTACTTGGATAAGTACGTACTCTAGATCGTCACGTAGACACACTGCGCGGTTTGCTGGCAGAGTCCACGGTGTGGTCGTCCAGATTACGATAGAGATATCGCCTTCGCCTTTGTGGCCTTCTGTCAGGTCGAACTTAGACAACAGCGCAGATTCATCCTCTGCTTTAAAGCGAACATCAATAGAAGGAGAAACTTTATCTTTGTACTCTACTTCTGCTTCAGCAAGAGCTGAACCACAGTCAGTACACCAGTGAACGGGTTTAAAACCTTTCAGTAAGTGGCCGTTGTCTGCAATCTTACCTAGTGCGCGGATGATGTTTGCTTCTGTAGCAAAATCCATAGTGCGGTAAGGCTTGTCCCACTCGCCCATGATACCTAGGCGTTTGAAGCTCTCTTTTTGGCCTTCAACCTGACCAGCCGCATACTTACGACACTCTTCACGGAACTCAGCCGCAGAGATTTTTTGGCCTGGTTTGCCTTTCTTCTTTTCTACCATTAGTTCAATTGGTAGGCCGTGACAGTCCCAACCAGGAATGTACGGTGCATCAAAACCAGAAAGCGTTTTGGATTTAATAATAATGTCTTTAAGAATCTTGTTTAGTGCGTGACCAATGTGAATGTCACCATTCGCATATGGAGGGCCATCATGTAGAACGAAAGATTTTTTGCCTTTCTTCGCTTTACGGATTTCGCCATAAAGGTCTTCTTTGTACCAACGCTTAAGCATTTCTGGCTCACGATTTGCCAGATTGCCACGCATCGGAAACCCTGTTTCAGGAAGGTTCAGGGTATCTTTATACTCACTCATCGATTCTTAATTCCGTTGTGTTGGGTGACAGTTAGACATTATGCCAAGCAGCGAACTAAACCGCTTGGACTTTACGCTGCTGCAGCCACACCCTTGCTGCTTCAGCATCCAATTCTATTTGTTGCTTGAGTAAATCAAATGACTCAAACTTTTGCTCATCTCGGAGCTTATGTAAAAGTACCACTTCTAACTGTTTGCCGTACAAATTGGCTTGAAAGTCAAATAAGTGCACTTCGAGTTGTTGGCGAACACCGTTTACTGTTGGTCTCTGACCAATATTAGCAACACCACCGACAGGCTCATCTCCCAAGCCTAATGCTTGAACAACGTATACGCCGGACACTGGCGAAACACAACGCTTCAGCGGAATATTCGCGGTTGGGAAACCAATGGTCCTGCCTAGCTTACGACCATGGGAAACACGGCCACTGATGCTGTAGTTTCTACCCAGCATGGTCTTAGCATTGGCTAAATCATCACTGGCTAGAGAGCGGCGAATAGCGGTACTGCTCACTCTTGCTTGCTCAAAGCAAAAGCTTTGCGTACTCACTACTTCAAATCCGTACTTCTCTCCTGCTTCTTTCAGCATAGAGAAATCACCCGTGCGGCCTTTGCCAAAGCAGAAGTCGTCACCAACGACTAAAAACTTAACACCCAACTTAGCCACCAACAAGTCACTAATGAACTCCTCGGCAGATAAGTTTGCAAAATAGGCGTTAAAATTTACGCATAGCAACCGATCAAGGTTTAGTTTTCCTAATTGAACAAATTTGTCTCTCAACCGAGTCAATCGAGCTGGCGCTTTCTCTTTCGCAAACAGCTCTAATGGCTGAGGCTCGAACGTCATCACAACAGAAGGCAAGTTCAAAACACTTGCTTGCTCAGACACTTGCTTAAGGACTTGCTGATGCCCAAGATGGACGCCATCAAAGTTTCCTATGGTGAGCACACAACCTTGATGTTGTGGCTTAATATTGTGAATGCCGCGGATCAATTCCATTGGAATATACTAAAAACCTATCTTTCTCGAATACTAATACGTGAAACCGACGGATTATATACTAATCAACCTTACTCTGTCGCTGCTTTTAGGTCTTTTAGACGAACACCCAGTGTAAATATTATTGCTAGGTAAACAGCCGCCCCTAAAGCAATCAGTAAAGTTAGCATTCCAATCCGTTCAGAAAGTCCCCAAGTTAACCAAACAGACATATCTTCAAGCTGCCATAAAATAGCCGCTACCATGGCACCACCCGCAACAATTAACTTGCTTACAAATAGCACCGTTGTTTTAGTAAGTTTGTATACACCTTGGATATGTAGCCCTCTATATAGAAGCGCCATATTTACAAACGCCGATAATGCCGTTGCTATCGCTAGCCCCACGTATCCATAGAACCAAGCAAAAATGGCGTTAAACACCATATTGGTTGCCATTGCTATGATGCCGTACTTTACTGGTGTTTTAGTATCTTGTCGGCTGTAATAGCCAGGCGCCAACACCTTAATTAACATAAAGTTAAGTAAACCTGACGCGTAAGCAAGTAAAGAGAGTGATGCTTGATGCACATCATTCGGAGAAAACTCACCACGCATAAATAACACCATCAGCATAGGCTTTGCCAATACCATAAGTCCTAACATTGCAGGGATACCCAATAGAGTCACCATTCTTACCCCCCAATCCATGGTATGAGCAAACCCCTCACCTTGTGCATCAACATGCTTTCGAGACAAAGCCGGTAATATTACTGTTGCAATCGCAATTCCGAACAGCCCCAAAGGGAACTCCAATAAACGGTCGGAATAGTACAACCAACTGATCGAGCCGGTTTGAAGGAAACTCGCGATAAACGTATCGAATAACAGGTTGATCTGACTTACCGAAACACCAAACAGAGCGGGGATCATCAAAGTACGGATTTTCACGACTCCAGGGTCGCGCCATCCCCACTTAGGCTTAACCATCACACCTGCTTTAATCAGGAAAGGGATTTGAAATAGGAACTGAACTAAGCCACCAAGAAAGACACCAATCGCCAATCCGACCTCGGGTTGAGCTAGGTTCGGTGCTATATACCAAGCTGACCCAATGATCATCACATTGAGAAATACCGGGGTAAAAGAGGAAACTGCAAATTTACCCATGGTATTAAGAATCGCACCAGACAATGCGACAAAGGTGATAAACCATAAATAAGGAAAGGTAATTTTGAGCATAAAGCTCGCCAGCTCAAATTTCTCTGCCGATGGTCCGCCCTTTAGCCAATCGAGAAACCAACCAAAGCCGAACAAAGCCGTCACTACGCCAGACCCTAATACCCCAAGCACAGTAACTATAGAAACAATGACGCCTAATGTTCCCGAAGCGCGCGCAATGAGTTCTCGAGTTTTATTCATATCGCCAGATGCGTGATACTCCGTCAGGACTGGAACAAAAGCTTGAGAAAAAGCGCCCTCAGCAAATAAGCGACGTAAGAAGTTAGGAATCTTATTAGCAAAAAAGAAGACATCCGCGCTTGCGCCAGCTCCCATTAAGTTGGCGACGACAACATCACGAACTAAGCCTAGAACGCGCGAAATCAAAGTCATGGCACTGACTATCATGCCCGACTTTAGGAGACGTTTACTCACATGAACCTCAATTGGTATGTCCAAAACTTCATTATCTTCAATGACAAGCAAGGAATGTCAGGGGAACCGCAGATAAGTATTAGCAATGGTATAAAAATACTGTTAGAATCCCCGCCATCTTAACCGCGATAACCTTTTCATACCAAAATTAGTTTTGGCCTCGATGGGTTTTTGCACAAATCATTTGACAATGAGGCGCAAATGAGGGATATTCCTCGCCCTTAAATTGTCACCGAACTAAGTTTTTGGGAGTTAGACCCTTGGCAAACAGTAAATCTGCTAAGAAGCGCGCTATCCAAGCTGAGAAACGTCGTCAGCACAATGCTAGCCGTCGTTCTATGATGCGCACTTACATGAAGAAAACTATCGCTGCTATCGAAGCTGGCGACAAAGAAGCTGCAACTGCTGCATTCGCTGCAGTTACACCACTACTAGACCGCATGGCGACTAAAGGCCTTATTCACAAGAATAAAGCAGCTCGTCATAAGTCTCGTTTCTCTGCTGCAATCAAAGCTCTATAATAGAGACTTGATTCAAGAGAACAAAAAAACCGGCTTTTGCCGGTTTTTTTATATCTGTTGTATTCATTCGTAAAACAACATTGGCTCTACGCCTGTTCAAGATCTTCACAGTAGATGCTATGAAGTAGTTCAATCATCGCCTTCACTTCATCGCTGCTCAATGTATAAAAAACCGTTTGAGCTTCTTTACGGGTATTCACCAAACCATCGCGACGTAGCCATGCTAAATGCTGAGAGAGTGCAGACTGGCTCAACTCTAATTTGCCACAGAGTTCCCCTACTGATAGCTCTTGATTGTGTAACAAACACAAAATTTGCAAACGACGTTCATTGGCCATCGCTTTCAAAAGCACGACTGCTTTTGCCGAGTTTTTTTCCATTTCTTGTAGGTTCATTGGCAGGTCCTCTTGGAACAGCAACACATCGAAGTGATTTATCACACTTCAAGCATTCAAGGGTATTTTATAAACTGTAACAATATCATCGCTGATAGTAATCTATTTACCATCAGTAATAAAAGTCATCACTTAAACAAATTGGTAAAATCTGCGTCACAAACGTTTTTCACTGCTGGATGTTGGATCATTCTCTCAGCAAAAATGACATAGAACTCTTCTTTCAGACCTTCAATGTTCCCAACTAACTGAAGCGGGAAATCATCCCCTACCTCTTCCACATACAAGGTAGGAGCAAGAAATACTGCATCATGATGATAACGCGCAAAAGCTTTCATCAATGCCACATCATCAAACTCGCCTAGAATATTAGGTTGAATGCCTTGTGTATCTAGCCACTGGAGGACCTTCCGCCCCATCGCAGTTCGGCTGCCAGGAATAAGTAGCTTTCTTTGTTCTAGTACGGCGGGGAATTGAATGTTATCGATGTTACCTGAGCAGAAGAAACTCATACTACTTTCACCCAGCTTCTTGCTATATAGGCCAGGGCTCTGACTGGAGTCTACAGGACAATCCGATAAGATCATATCTAACTTATGCTGTGATAACTGCTCTAGTAGCATTTCGTGGGTAGATTCAAAACAACGTAAGTGAATGCTGTCATCTTCGGGCACCGTGGTCATAAGAATCTTGCTCACTAATCGTTTTGACAACGCATCCGCAACCCCGACCTCAAACAAAATATTGGAACGCTGGCTATAGTTCACGATATCGAGCATCTCATAACTGAGTCCAAACATACGATCGGCATATTTAAAGACCAATTGACCCAGTTCTGTTGGTTCAACACTACGCCCATTACGCTTAGTGAGCTTGCCATCCATTCTGTCTTCAAGCGCTTTGATCTGGCCAGTCACCGTTTGCGGCGTCAGAAACAGCGCATCGGCTGCCTTTGTTACAGACCCCTGTTTGCACACCATCCAAAAATAATACAGATGGTTATAGTTTAAATGTGACATACGAGGCGCTCCCTATGATAAGAGCCCTAGGTTATATCAAAACCAGCGCATGACAACAATAACTCGACAAAACCTACTTAAAACACCCTTATTGAAGGTTTTACCGACAAGTGAATTTCATTTATGACAACCAAGTGTAATATTTCACATCTTATCGTTCATTTTTCTGTATTTTTTTCGACTTTTATCACACTCAAAACAAATGCAAGAACACCCTGAAAAATCATTTAAAAACAATAAATTAAACTAGGTGTAAATTTAAAAAAACACAATATATTGGCATGTCTAGATAAAAAAAATTCTATTACACACAACTGTAATATTACTGAAATATTTCCGTTCTAGTATCAGCCTCAGTTTCAACAACAGACCATAAACAAGACATAAACGGTCCACGGAGAAAATGATTATGAACCAAGCTACTACTACAGCGGCGCCGATATCGAGCACTACTCGCTGGTTGCGCTGGGCTAACTTGGCATTCATGTTGTACCTGCTACTTCTAGCGGTATCGATGGTAGGCAGCGGCTTCAAAATGGCTACTGGTGATCAAGCAAAAGTATTGTTTGAATTTGCTTCACACCCTGTAGCAGGCCTAATGATCGGCTTAACAGCCACTGCTCTGATTCAGTCTTCTAGTACAGTAACTTCTATTATCGTGGGCTTAGTAGCCGGCGGTCTTCCAGTAGAAACAGCGATCCCTATGGTAATGGGTGCCAACATTGGTACAACCGTAACTAACACGCTAGTTTCATTGGGTCACGTTCGTTGTAAAGAAGAGTTTAAACGTGCATTCGCAAGTGCCACAATTCACGACTTCTTTAACCTACTGGCGGTAGCAATCTTCCTGCCACTAGAAATGATGTTTGGCATTCTAGATAAGATCTCTCACTGGTTAGTTTCTCCATTCCTAGCAACTGGTGATATGAGCATCAAAGGTTTGAACTTTATCAAGCCAATTACTAAGCCAGTGGTTAGTGCTATTCAAGATCCACTAGCAAGCTTTGGCAGCACGATGGGCGGTGTTATGCTTATCGTTCTAGGTATCGCTACAGTATTCATCGCAATCACTGTGATGGGTAAGCTAATGAAGAGCCTAATGGTTGGCCGTGCTCGTGAAATCCTGAAGAATGCAATTGGCCGTGGCCCAATCCACGGTATCTTCTCAGGCTCAGTAGTAACTGTGCTCGTTCAGTCTTCTTCAACGACGACTAGCTTAATGGTTCCACTTGTTGGCTCTGGCGTTCTGAAGGTACGTGATGTATACCCATTCACTCTAGGCGCTAACATCGGTACCTGTATCACGGCTCTACTAGCAGCAACTGCTGTATCAGGTGAGTTCGCAGTATTCGCACTACAGATTGCTCTAGTACACCTAGTGTTCAACATCATGGCGACAGTATTCATCTACGGTATTCCGTTCCTACGTGAACTACCAGTGAAAGGTGCAGACTTGATTTCAGACATGGCCGTGAAGAACAAAGCAGTTGTAGCCGGTTACCTTTTAGCAGTATTCATTGTACTGCCAGGTTCCATCCTAGCGCTGACTGCGTAATAAAAAGACACCATCGCTTACAAAGCCCCTAACCTAGGTTAGGGGCTTTTTTGTGCCTGTAACAACTCAGCAGTAATGCTCTAGTAACTGCTAGGTTCGCTCCCTAATTTTCCTCTAATGAGAAGATACAGCCCAGCTTCTCACCTATCGGTAAGCCACATCGCAGCGCAATTCAGTAAAAGTCTGTCCTGTTTAAACCTTGTTAAGCTCAATGAGCTAGGTGGTCGCGAATGTCCTACATACCCAAACAACTTCAATGAGCGGAATTCAGAATGAGTTTGCTTGGCCTACATGCTTTATTAGCTACCCTCACGTAGTCCCAGTAGGCTTTCCGATGGTTGCGGTGCCTGTAAACCAAGTGATTCTCGCAGAGCCTATTACCTTGAAGTTAATTGAGTATGGCTACAAAAAAGCCGCCCATGTTAGGCGGCTTAGTCAACATTGTTCCAATCTAGACTGAGAACGGATATTTTATCGCTTCATGACACTCGTACCCTTCTACCCAGAAGTCATCCAGTGTCACCCATGTTTCTAAATCTTCAAGAGACGTAATCTCAGGGTTGATATGGAAAGTCGGCGCTTTTAGTGGCTCACGCTTCAACTGAACATCACGCATTAGCTCAAGCTGGTCTTCGTAAATATGTGCATTAACTATTTTGTGGTAAGCCACTCCCGGCTTCTTGCCTGTTATCTGCGCCATAATCGCTAGGAACACATACACTTGAACCATATTAAAATTGAGGCCAAGAGGCACATCACAAGAGCGCTGAGTGCTGTTCAAGTGAAGCGTATCGTCAAGTAAAGAGAAATGATGGCTGTACATACACGGGCGTAGGCACCCCATGTGGAACTCACCTGGATTGTAAAAGTTTAGGATTTCACCACGGTCATCCACACCACGCGTCAAGTCATCTACAATCTTGTGCAGCTGATCAATATGACCACCATCCGGTTTAGCCCAAGCGCGACCTTGCACACCATATACACGGCCCATATCGTCTTCGCCCTTACGGTAAGGGTTATTGAGCCAGGCTTCATTCAAGTTGGCATTTGCATCCCAAGTTTTGGTACCGAGTTTGCGAAAATCTTCAGCATTATCGTAGCCACGAATGTATCCAAGAAGCTCTGCAACTGCCGCCTTCCAAAAGCTTTTTCTGGTTGTTACCAGTGGGAATTGATTGTTAGCAACATCGTAAGTGAGATCAGCATTGATAACGGTTAAGCATCGCTTCCCAGTACGTTCATTTTCAATCCAAGTACCTTCATCAACAATACGCTGACAGAGCTCTAAATACTGTTTCACACCAATTCCTTACTTCGTTTGTTGTGGTAATTCGTCTTTGTAGTGACCGCGCTTGTATGCCCAAACCATCATCAGCACACCAATAATAACCATTGGCAATGACAAGATTTGCCCCATCGAAATAAACCCGCCGAACAAGCCTAAATGCGCATCTGGTTCACGTACATATTCTACTAAGAAGCGGAATGTACCATATCCAGCAAGGAATAACCCTGATACAGAACCAAGAGGGCGTGGCTTTTTGATAAACCAGTTCAAGATAAAGAACAGCACAATACCTTCAAGCGCCATTTCATACAGTTGAGATGGATGACGAGGAAGCGGGCCGCCATTTGGGAACACGATTGCCCACGGAACATCAGTTACACGCCCCCAAAGCTCGCTGTTCATGAAGTTACCTAAACGGCCCATACCTAAACCGAACGGCACGAGTGGAGCAATAAAGTCGGCAACACCAAAGAAAGTACGACCATTTTTCTTCGCATACCAGAACATAGCGGTAATCACACCAAGCAAACCACCGTGGAAAGACATGCCACCAGTCCACACTTTGAACAAGTACAGAGGGTCATCTAGGAATAGATCAAAGTTGTAGAACAACACATAACCAACACGGCCACCAATAACGACACCTAAGAAACCAGCAAACAACAAATCGGAGACTTGCTCACGTGTCCAGCCACTGTTTGGTTTATCTGCTCGGCGGTTAGCCAACCACAACGCAAATGCGAAACCGACCAGATACATAAGCCCGTACCAGCGAACAGACAGTGGGCCGATAGAAAATAAAACAGGATCAATATTAGGAAATTCGATAAATCCCTGAGACATAAAAGGGTTCTCTTTTTGAATTGAAATCTATGAGTGAGATGACATTACAGCAACATAGTTCCTGCAACAAACATCAAAAATACAGCAAATATTTTTTTCAGCGCTTTGGTCGGCAAGCTGGTCGCCAGTTTTGCGCCAACGCGAGTCGTTAACATGGAGGTGGCAGCAATCGCCGCCAGTGCAGGCAAGTAAACATAACCAACGCTGTATTGAGGTAATTCAGCCACCTTAGAGCCATGTAGAATAAACCCCGTCATTCCTGAAATCGCGATGAAAAATCCACACACGGAAGAAGACCCGACCGCTTTTCTCATCTCGACGCCATGTTTGCTCAAAAATGGCACCGACAGTGAACCACCACCAATGCCAGCTAGGCTGGAGATAACACCGATTCCAGTGCCGTACAGAGACGTCACCACATTACTCGGCATCGCTTTCTGAGCTTGGGACTTAATAGACAAAAGCATTTGCAGCGCAAGGCACAATACAATCACACCAAACACTTTAGGGAGATATTGAGAAGGAATCCACTCGGCAACATAGGTTCCAGCAAATCCACCTACGACGACACCAGGCATTAGCCACTTCACAACAAACATGTCGACATTGCCCAGCTTGAGGTGATTAATGGCAGAAGAACCTGAGGTCACAATAATTGTTGCTAAAGACGTCGCCAAAGCCAATTGCATTGTGATATCTACACTGATGCCTGATTTTGGTAATAAGTAAAGCAATGCAGGTACGACGATAAGACCGCCACCAATGCCTAATAAGCCTGCCATCACACCCACTACGGAGCCTAGAGCAAGCAATAACAACAGCAGCTCAATATCCACATCTTTTCCCTATCGGTTAATTACTTCTTACCAGCACGAACAAAGCCTGCAAAACCTTTCTGCTCGAAATGTTTCAGCATCATAGTATAAATATTTTGTCCATATGGTTGTATCAGAGCTTTGTTAGCAAACATCTCGAGTTCTTCACTGCTAGAGTGACGCAGGAGGTACTTCACTTTAGCAACATTAGACGTGTTCATACTTAAGCTTCGATAACCCAGTCCTACAAGCAGCAAGCTACCAATAGGATCACCCGCTAGCTCACCACATACGCAGACAGGGAGATTGAGGGTTTGACAGGTATCATGGATCTGCTTTAACGCCATTATGACAGCAGGGTGCATGGATTCGTACACATCCGCTACTCGAGCATTGTTACGATCCACAGCAAGTAAGTACTGAGTAAGGTCGTTACTACCAACTGAAACGAAATCAATTTTATCAGCAATCAATGGCAATAAGTACAGCATGGAAGGTACTTCAACCATGATACCGACTTCTGGCATTTTAATGCGTTCATCAAGCAGAGACACTTCATTGTATGCTTGGTTTATCAGTGATAACGCATCATCCAATTCCTGAGTACTGGCAATCATTGGCAACAAGATACTCAAGTTTTGCTGTTCCGCGCTTGCTTTCATCATCGCACGGATCTGCATCAAGAAAATATCAGGATGATCCAAGGTAAAACGGATACCACGCCAGCCCAGGAATGGATTGTCTTCTTCAATAGGCAAGTAAGGCAGAGCTTTATCCCCTCCTACATCAAGAGTACGCATTACCACTCGCTTATTTGGGTAAGACTTGAGTACGCTTTGATACTGTTGAACTTGCTCTTCTTCTGAAGGGAACCTGTGCTGTAGCAGGAATGATATTTCAGTTCGGTACAACCCTACTCCATCAACCCCTTGGTTAATGGCAATGTTGGTATCGGCACTTAACCCCGCATTGAGCATCACCTCTACACGGTGATTATCCTTGGTCATTGCTGGCCTATCAGCGCCCTCGCTAACCATAGAAGCAAGCTCACGCTCTTCATTGACCAGCGCACGATACTCTTTCAATATTTGCTTGGTCGGAGAAACCAATACTTTACCGCTGTAACCATCAACGATGCCCTGCTTACCGTTGATATCCTTGAGGTTCAGACTTAGCCCCATTACGGCGGGAATACCTAACGCCCTCGACAAAATCGCTGCATGCGAGTTTGCAGCACCTTCAAGTGCAATAACTGCGAGCAACTTGTCTTTTGGCATCGAAGCTAATATTGATGCCGTTAACTCACGAACCACTAAAATTACTGGCTTGTCTAATTGCTGTTGTTCGTTCTCAGTATTGTGGAGAAAGTAAAGCAGTCGCTGACCGAGTTCTTTGATGTCATGGGCTCGTTCACGCAAATAGACGTCCGACATTTTGGCAAATCGGCTCGCATAGGTTTCAACAACCTGTCGCAACGCCCAATCCGCTCGGTCCCCTTTTTGAATTTGCTCTTTAAGATCTTTTCGCAACATCGGATCGTTAAGCAAGTGCGTAAAGAGGTCAAAAATCGCCAAGGCATCCTTGTTTATCTCTCGATCAAGCTTCTTACGCATACGGCGGAAGTCACTCAACGCTTCCTCAATCGCAAGCAACAACCATTCTTGCTCCTGATCGACATTAAGAGCAGATGCAGGGTAAACATCAGATAGTTGAGGCTGTGTGTCATCCCACCACAATTCACCAATTGCGACGCCTGAAGACGCAGGGATACCTTTGATCGCTTGTTGTTTCTTGGATAACTTCCAATGCCCTTGAGTTTGCGCGTGAGCAATAATAACGGCCAACTGCGCCGCTAATGTCACCAAAAATGATTCTTCCATTTCATCAAACAAGCGTGGCGTTTTTTGCTGAACAACTAAAACACCTAAGACTTGCTTACGATGAATGATGGGAGTCCCTAAGAAGCTTTGGTAAACCTGCTCACCAAGTTCAGGAAAGAGTTTAAAGTTAGGATGCTTTGATGCTTCAGCAACATTGATCGGCTCGGCGCTGCGTTTGACTAAACCAACCAAGCCCTCGCTAAAGCGAATGTGTATTTTGTCCCCTTTGAACTTGAGGCCCTGTGTAGCCATCAACTCCAAACGGTGCATTTCTTCATTGGCAAGGTAGATAGTGCAACACTCTGTATGCATTGCACTACATGTATGCTTAACCAAAACTTCTAACGCTTGGTATACGTCATCTACTTTGGAAACTTGTTCAACTATTTCCCTTAGTTGAGAAAGCATGTCTACCCTCTTCGGTGTTTGCGTTTGCCCTTGATTTTTCGTTCTCTAAACGGCATTGCCATCGTCGCAAATTCTTTCATCGCACGACGATAAACATCGCGCTTGAAGGACACGACCTGTCTAACTGGGTACCAATAACTTACCCAGCGCCAACCATCAAACTCAGGGGTACTACCTAACTGCATATTAATTCGTGACTCATCACAATCGAGCTTCAGTAGAAACCATTTCTGTTTTTGCCCGATACAGACGGGTTTTGAATCCCAGCGTACTAATCGTTTGGGTAATTTGTACCTTAACCAATGACGACTTGTTGCTACGATCTTTACGTCTTTTTTAGTAAGACCAACCTCTTCATACAACTCCCGATACATCGCTTGCTCGGCAGATTCTCCTTCATCAATTCCCCCTTGAGGAAATTGCCAAGAGTGTTGTCCGTATCGTTTAGCCCAGAAGACCTGACCATGGTTGTTACAGATTACAATTCCCACATTTAAGCGGTAACCATCGCCATCTATCACTGGCCAACCTCAAATAAAATCTTTAATTACAGTGATTTTTCCACATATCCCCAATAGGAGCAAACTTACTAGTGTGATTAGCACGTGATTTATTGGTAACAACAGCCCGCAAGGATAAGTTTTATCCAAGTTAACACTTATCAACACCACAATGAGACATTGACCACATTTATTCACCTTTTCTGTGAATAACTGTGTGAAGAATTGGAAGAAAACAGATCAAAGATCCTAGGTTGATACAAAACCGATCTACAAACATGAAATAAAATAATAATTTTAACCATTAAAAACATAATGTTAGTTAAATTTAATTTTTCACACCCCGCATAGAGCGTCAATAAAAACATCCAAAACACAGATCGGTCAAAGATCATCCAAAGCGGTTTTTATCCACACTCTTAGTTTCAAATTTGATAATAACCAGAATTTTCAAGCAGTTTAACGCCGATAAACCCCTGTTTTTTTACCCAGTAGAAACTAAGCAAGACATCACTTCTGATCAAGCTGTGGATAAGTGATTGCATGATGATCTTTTACTCAAAACGATCATAAAGTCAGCATCTCAAATCAGCGCCTCCGTCTCCTCATGCAAGCAATTAAAATGATTGGGTATACCGCTACCTCCTCACATTTTGTTAGAATTACTTTTTTACTAAGAGCCACAGACCCGATGAAACCAGAACCTCAGTCAGAATCAGAATTGTTCGAACGCGCGAGAGCAATTGCTGGGGTGAGCTTTGTAGATTTGGCTGAAGAAGCCGAAATGGATGTGCCTAAAGATCTCACTAGAGACAAAGGCTGGGTTGGACAATTACTCGAATGGCACTTAGGTGCTATTGCGGGCAGCAAGCCTCAGCAAGACTTCGAACAACTTGGCATTGAGTTAAAGAGTATTCCAATTAGTTACACCGGCAAACCGCTAGAAACAACCTTTGTTTGTGTTGCCCCACTCGTTGGCGTTCACGGTTTAACGTGGGAACAGAGCCACGTACGTAACAAGTTGTCGCGTGTATTGTGGGTACCAGTGGAAGGGGAACGTGAAATTCCTTTAGCGGATAGACGTGTTGGTTCACCCTTAATTTGGTCTCCTTCAGAACATGAAGAAAAGCAGTTAAAACAGGACTGGGAAGAATTAATGGAAATGATTGTTCTTGGCCAAGTAGAAAAGATCACTGCGAGGCACGGTGAAATGCTGCAACTGCGCCCTAAAGCGGCGAACAGCAGAGCATTAACCGACGCTTATGGAGCCAGCGGTAAGTTGATCAAAACCTTACCACGTGGCTTCTACTTAAGAACGCAATTTACGGCTAATATCCTACAATCGCATTTCGTTTAGTGGGTTACCAATGACATTTCGATGTCACAATAAGGTTGGTACGCTTCGCTGCCACACTCATCATAAGCATTATGGAGGCGTAGATACGCCTTTTCTACTCCTAACTTTAAGAGCTCCTCTTTGACTAATTCTAACGAGCCAAAGTGCATCGGTTCATCATTCAACTTGACCGGCTCAAGTTTATGCTTGTATTCCACTGCAATGAGATACTGCGAAAGATCCGAACAGCCAATCACAAAAACTTTCGGTGGCTGATAAGTTTCTTTATGTACCCCATGAATCCATTTATCTAATTGTCTTTTTTGCATAAACACCTCCGTCTAGAAAAGTTTAGTCAAAGACTCAACTTTTGCGAATGGGGGCTATGCCTATTCCACTATTGCTGGCATATTGGTTTGAAAACAACCAATAAAAGGAAGTGCAATGCAATACAACAAGTTGCCTTATTCCACATTAGAAGTCAGTAAAATTTGCCTTGGTACCATGACTTATGGGGAACAAAATACACAAAGCGATGCATTTAATCAGTTGGACTACGCTGTAGAGCGCGGAGTAAATTTCATAGACACTGCTGAGATGTACCCCGTCCCGCCGAAAAAAGACACACAAGGTGCGACAGAAAGTTATATTGGAAACTGGCTAAAACAGTCAGGCAAACGCGAAAAAGTCGTTATCGCAACTAAAGTCGCGGGCCCAAGAAACGTGCCGTATATTCGCGATAACATGAGTTTAGACAGACGTAATATTCATCAAGCAATCGATGATAGCTTGACGCGACTGAATACCGACTACATCGACTTGTACCAGCTTCATTGGCCTCAACGTCAAACCAACTGCTTCGGTCAACTCAATTACCCTTATCCAGATGAACAAGGTGACGTCCCACTAGTGGAAACACTCGAGGCGCTCAACGAGTTGGTAAACGCCGGTAAGATTCGTTACATCGGTGTATCCAATGAAACACCTTGGGGCGTAATGAGCTTACTGAAACTAGCTGAAAAACATGAGCTTCCACGGATTGTTTCTATCCAAAACCCATACAATCTGTTGAACCGAAGTTTTGAAGTCGGCTTATCAGAAATTAGTCATTATGAAGGGGTTCAGTTACTTGCATACTCGCCTCTCGCCTTTGGTTGTTTGAGCGGTAAATACTTGGATGGAGCTCGTCCAGAAGGTGCTCGCTGTTCATTGTTCGAACGCTTCTCACGTTACTTTACTCCACAAGGAATTAAAGCAACTCAAGCTTATGTAGATGTAGCGAATAAGCATGGACTCGACCCCGCGCAAATGGCACTTGCGTTTGTCAACCAAAGACCTTTTGTGGCTTCAAATATTATTGGTGCTACGACGATGGAGCAGCTCAAGTCCAATATCGATAGTTTAGATGTGGTGCTAACAGATGAGCTAATGCAGGACTTACAAGAGGTTGGTACCACTTACTCCAACCCTTGTCCTTAACAATATGATTACGGGCTAGCGCCTCCTGCCGCTAGCCCGTTTTACTACGTCAGTATTCGCGTACTGAGTACTCGACGAAGATGACGTACACGGCGCTCAGCTTTGACTGCGTCAGGTTCACTTACTCCAATCGGACGACCATCACTTTCTAAGCCGATGTCTTTTAGTAGATGGGTGTTTTCCCAAGGAATTGCGTAAGCACTACGGCGCAATTTTCGTTTCCATTCACGCTCTTCACGACGTAGATCAGCACGTACTAGCAGTGTTGCTAATTTTAGGTATACAGAATGACTCATGATATTTCTCCAGTTTGTATGTGACTGGGGAAAATGACAGGTAGAAGAAGTAGATAGATTCCCGTTAGGCTGCCATTTTCCGCAGCCTAAAAGGTTACGGATTAACTATTGTTTTGAGCTAGATTTACGATCGGTACCAAAGCTGGTGACGCGAATAGACTTGGCCGTATCAGACATGGTCCAATCCATAGAAGCACAAACAGTTGCGGTAACATTTAAATGTTTCATTTGTGCCTCCTAGCTAATAATTAATCCGGTAAATTTTGAAATGTGGAGCTGTTGCTCACGGTTAAATTCTATGCAATCAAGGTTATAAATCAACCGCTAATTTGCGCAAAAAGAAAAAACAATTTTTTCACCTAGAATTAACCTTACCTCTCACAATGAAATAACATATTCATCTGGGTTATATTGAATAACCAACACATTGCATTAAAACAAAAAAGCTAAGCGCCTAAGTGCTTAGCCTTTTTATCTATATACTCAAATAGTTACATTGCATGTTCGCTGATCAAGTTATGCTTGTTCAATAAACGATACATTGTTGCACGTGATACACCCAGTTCTTTGGCTGCCATCGATACCTGCCCAGAATGAGACTCTAATACTAACAACAAGGCGTCACGTTCGCTTCGCTCACGAATACTTTTAAGGCTGCGTCGTCCATCACTGCGTTTAGGTAAATCGAGCTGGTGTTCTTCAATCATCACATTGTCTGACATCAGCACAATACGCTTAATTTGATTCATCAACTCGCGAACATTGCCTGGCCAGTGGTAACGAGTGAGTTCACGGATAGCTTCTTCAGTAAAGCTACGTGCTTGCGCATTAAATTCTTTTGAGTATTCCTGCAAGAAGTGACGCGCCAATACAGAGATATCTCCAGCCCGTTCCTTGATACTTGGTACGTTAATACGTAGCACGTTAATGTAGTGGTATAGCTCCTCGTTGAAGTCACCATCAATTAATGCTTTTTCAATATCTGATGAGTTGGCCGCAAGGATTCTGACATCCACTTCCTTGCGTCCATCCACTGTATCTACCGTGCCTTCTTGTAAGAAGCGCAATAAATTGAGCTGCTGCGATTTTGGTAAAGTGAGAATGTCGTTGAGCAAGATAGTGCCACCATCAGCTCTTTCAAGCATCGATACTTGCGTATCATCTTCTCGATCAATCCCAAACAAGTCACACTCAATTCTTCGCTCAGACATCGCTCGGCAATTTACCGAAATAAACTCTTTCTGAGCACGAGCCGAGGTTTTGTGCACTGCTCGTGCTACCGTTTCTTTGCCAGTACCACTTTCTCCATAGATAAGAATACTCACGTCTGTCGGCCCGATGCGTTTGATTTGGTCACGTAGGCGTTTCATTGGAATAGAATCACCAATGAGCCCCATGTCGTTATTTTCACCATAGTTAGGCCATACTTTCTTTTCGAGCTTAAGCATGCCGAGTTGGTGACCAATCGTGCTCAGCAGCTGGGCATCGGGTATTGGCGCAGTGAAAAAATCAATACAAAAGTTAACGATGAACTGGCAAATAGTATCCGAGCTCAGTTGAGATTCTCGAATAAAAGCAAGCCAGCGCACTTGCTTGTGATTGCTGACTAAATTGGCGATACCGTTCAAGCTAAACTCATCATGGCTGAGATCAACGATACCAATGCAGGGTCCTGTTTCAGTAAATAGAGCATCTGCTTTACGTAAATCGGCACATTGGGTACAACGCCAGCCAACCTGCTCTAATACTGAAAGCCAAGGTTCGTACGTCCCACCCACAACGACTAGTGAACCAGGGACAGAATCCATACGGAATTGAGTGCCCATTTATATGTTCCTTATACTGACAAATCTTATCTATATGCAGTGCAATGTTTCGCACATACCGCTGAGCGTTACATTATCGAGACTTGGACAGATAATCTGTCTCACATTTAAGACTAGTTAGCCATTACTAATATTTCTAGTCAATAAGTCGATCAGGATTCACAACGTAAATGTAATAAATCGAAGTATTCAGTTTTGCGTACGTTCAAATAAAAAGAAGCCACCTTAATATAGGTGGCTTCCTTAAATTCAATGACTGAAGATTACTGTTGAGGACGCATTGCCGGGAACAGAATCACGTCACGGATTGTGTGCGTGTTAGTAAACAGCATTGCTAGGCGGTCGATACCGATACCTTGACCTGCTGTTGGTGGTAAGCCGTGTTCAAGTGCTGTGATGTAGTCTGCATCGTAGTACATTGCTTCATCATCGCCTGCATCTTTAGCATTAACTTGCGCTTTGAAACGCTCGTCTTGGTCTTGTGCATCGTTAAGCTCTGAGAAGCCGTTTGCAACTTCACGACCACCGATAAAGAACTCAAAACGGTCTGTGAAGAACGGGTTGTCATCGCTACGGCGAGCTAGAGGAGAGATGTCTGCTGGGTAACCAGTGATGAAAGTTGGTTGAATTAGCTGAGGCTCAGCTGTTTCACCAAAGATCTCTTCAAGAAGCTGACCACATGTCCAGAAAGACTCAACTTCAACGTGTACAGACTTCGCGATTGCTACCATCTTCTCACGATCTTGTAGATCTGCTTCTGTTAGAGCTTGAATTTCAGCGTGATCAGGGTTGTACTGCTTGATAGCATCGAACATGCTTAGACGCGCGTACTTACCACCAAACTCTACAGTCTCATCACCATAAGGCATAGATGTTGAACCAAGAACATCCATTGCTACTGTACTGAGCATCTCTTCTGTTAGATCCATTAGATCTTTGTAGTCAGAGTACGCTTGGTAGAATTCCATCATTGTGAATTCTGGGTTGTGACGTGGCGATAGGCCTTCGTTACGGAAGTTACGGTTGATCTCGAATACGCGGTCAAAACCACCCACTACTAGACGCTTCAGGTAAAGCTCAGGTGCAACACGTAGGTACATGTCGATATCTAGCGCATTGTGGTGAGTAATGAATGGACGAGCCGTTGCACCACCTGGGATCACGTGCATCATTGGCGTTTCCACTTCTAGATAGCCTTTTGAGCTCATGAAGTTACGGATTGCCGATACAAGCTTAGAACGGATGATGAACGCTTCACGTGAATCTTGGTTCACGATTAGGTCAACGTAACGCTGACGGTAACGCATCTCTTGGTCAGTCAGACCGTGGAACTTCTCTGGAAGTGGACGAAGTGCTTTAGTTAGCAGCTCGTAAGACTCCATGTTCACGTAAAGGTCACCTTTACCTGACTTGTGAAGTGCACCTTTAACACCGATGATGTCACCGATATCTAGGCCTTGGTATTTCTCTTTCAGCTCTTTTTGAACATCTTTCGCTGCATATGCTTGGATACGGCCAGATGTTTCTTGGATAGCTAGGAATGGACCACGCTTAGCCATTACACGGCCAGCGATTGCAACAACGTGGTTTAGCTCTTCTAGCTCTTCCTTCGTCTTTTCACCGAATTCCGCTTGAAGGTCGCCAGCTAGGTGCTCACGACGGAAGTCATTTGGGTGGCCGTTTGCTTTGCAGCTCTTACGGATATGATCCAGTTTAGCGCGGCGCTCAGCAATTAGCTTATTCTCTTCTTGTGCGTTTTCGTTTTGAACAGCATCAGTCATTTTCGATGTATCCTGTTTTCGTTAGTAACGAGTGTTTTTTCGGTGAAAAGCTTACAGACCTGATTTCAGGCTAGCTTCGATAAATTTGTCTAGGTCGCCATCAAGAACCGCTTGAGTATTGCGGTTTTCTACGCCAGTACGTAGGTCTTTAATGCGCGAGTCATCAAGTACGTAAGAGCGGATTTGGCTACCCCAACCGATGTCAGATTTCGCATCTTCATTGGCTTGCTTCTCTGCATTCTGTTTTTGAATCTCTAATTCAAACAGTTTTGCACGAAGCTGCTTCATCGCTTGGTCTTTGTTCTTATGCTGAGAACGGTCATTCTGACATTGAACCACTGTGTTGGTTGGAACGTGAGTAATACGAACCGCCGATTCCGTGGTGTTTACGTGCTGACCACCTGCACCAGATGCACGGTATACGTCAATACGTAGGTCGGAAGGGTTAATGTCGATATCAATGTTGTCATCAATCTCTGGGTAGATAAACGCAGATGCAAACGAAGTATGACGACGACCGCTTGAGTCAAATGGAGACTTACGAACTAAGCGGTGTACACCCGTTTCCGTGCGTAGCCAACCGTAAGCATACTCGCCAGAGATGCGCACAGTTGCGCCCTTCAAGCCAGCCACCTCTCCCTCAGATACTTCAATTACTTCGGTCTTAAAGCCTTTCGCTTCAGCCCAACGCAAGTACATGCGCAGCATCATTGAAGTCCAATCTTGTGCTTCTGTACCACCGGAACCTGATTGTAGGTCGATATAGCAATCTGAAGCATCGTGATCACCCGAGAACATACGACGAAATTCCAGCTTCTCAAGCTTTGCTTCTAGCTCAGCGAGTTCTGGTTCAATTTCCTCAAAAGTCTCTTGGTCTTCTTCTTCTACCGCCAGCTCTAGTAAGCCATCTACATCTTCAACACCTTGGTCAAGTAAGTCGATGGTTTCTACTACCGCTTCCAGAGATGCACGTTCTTTACCCAGTGCTTGTGCACGTTCAGGTTCATTCCATACATCTGGCTGTTCTAGTTCTGCGTTGACTTCTTCTAGACGCTCTTTCTTAGCGTCATAGTCAAAGATACCCCCTCAGGATATTTGTGCGCTCAGACACATCCTGCAGACGGTTTTTAATAGGATTGATTTCAAACATGTTTGCTCAACATTTATGAATAGAATTTAACCGCAGAATTCTACTCAAAATTGTGACGAAGATACAGAAAAAAAATAGGCTCAAATCGGGAAATGAAAAAAGGCTAGTGTTTCCACCAGCCTTTTTGTCATCTGCGATAAACGAGAAAAGTTAAACCGTTTCTTCAGTTAGCTCTTCATTTTGACGGCTGCCTATAAAGCACATACAAATCATCGCTGCTGCCGTTGGTAATAACCACCCCATTCCGATTTCAAATAGAGGTAACATGTTGAAAGCAGATACATCGATACCCGCGACTTTAGCCGCATCAATTAACGCAAACATTAGTGCAACTAAAATCACCACTCGGTACGCTGCCTGAGGGTTCGGTAATTTAGAGCGAATAAAGGTCAGTGCAACCAATGCAATCGCAACTGGGTACAGAGCAAACAGCACAGGAACCGATAATGCAATTAACTGAGATAGGCCAACATTAGCAACCGTCGCACACGCAATACCGTTGATCACAACCCATTGCTTGTAAGAAAGCGGAGTCAATGAACAGAAGTAATCAGAACACGCTGAGATCAGGCCAATTGCAGTCGTCAAACACGCAAGCAACACAATCACCGACAACACAATTTGACCATATGGGCCAAACAGTGACTGCACGTACAAGCTCAGCACAACACCACCATTGTCAGCACCAGCAGCAACAGATGCACTAGTTGCGCCCAAGTAGAAAAGAGATACGTAAACAAAAGTCAGGCCTGCCGCCGCAATACAGCCAGCAGCAATGAGGTACTTCGACGTAGCACTTTGTTCAGTGATGCCTTTTTTACGCAATGCATCCACAATCAATACACCAAACATCAATGAACCAAAGGTATCCATGGTGTTGTAACCTTCTAGGAAACCTTTTTGCAATGGGTGTGTTAAGTATTCACCGTGCGCAGCTAACACTTCCCCTTGTGGATCAATAAAAACGGCCAAGGCCAGTACAATTAGACCAACAAATAGAACTGGGGTCAGGACTTTACCGATCACATCAATCAACTTGCCTTGTGACCAAGCAAAGAACATCGCGATAGCAAAGAATGCAATTGAGAAAATCGTTAAATGGGATTGCGCCGCATCAACGAAAAATGGCTTAACTGCCATTTCGTAAGCAACCAACCCGGTACGAGGCGCAGCAAACGCAGGGCCTATGATAATGAAGATCAATACGGCCATGATCATCGCTGCACGCTTAGGCAGATCTTTAGTTAAGTGCTCCCATGAGCCACCTGCTACAGCAATAGCAACAATAGTAATAAGAGGAAGACCTACTGCTGTTAACAAGAAACCTGTCATCGCTGGAATCAGGCTTTCACCAGCCAGCTGCCCTGCTAGAGGTGGGAAAATAATGTTGCCCGCCCCTAAGAAAAACGCAAATAGCATAAAGCCTACTGCGATAATGTCTGTTAATTTTAAAGTCTGCTTCACAGCTAACCCTTATAATAATTTTTTAAAAATGTTGTGTGCGCTAGTTTGCAAAATCTGTGCAATTAGCATGTAAACTCGAGCGGATGATGACGAAATCACTAACAATTCGCAACCATTAAGGAAAAAACACCATATAAATTCAGGATGAGGAATAGAAAGCAGTGAATAGCACTGGTATTTATATAAAGACCAGAATTTATAACCAAACAAAATGGATACATCTCATAAACAAATTAGAACATTAATCTAAAAACCGCGTAAACATTAGTGACAGGCACTATAAATAAGTTGATTAACAAATAATCATGAAAGAATCTAAAAACACGACTAAAGACTTCAAATTTAAACAATTTTCAATTCATGGCGGGCAATCTGGAATGCCAGTCAGTACCGATGGCGTCCTGCTCGGTGCTTGGAGTGGAATAGATGGTGCTGAAACGTTACTTGATATAGGCACAGGAACGGGATTGCTATCCCTGATGTGTTTGCAGCGTAATCCAAGGCTGTCGGTTGTTGCCGTAGATATAGAACAAAATGCCTACCAAGCAGCAAAGCAGAATGCCGAGCAATCACCGTGGCGACACAATATCGAAGTGCTGCATACAGACGTACTTAGTCATAGATTTGAGCGTACTTTCTCACACATTATCTGCAACCCCCCGTACTTTAATAGCGGCGAGCAAGCCGAGAGTAAACCTCGAGCCACCGCCAGACATACAGATACTTTGAACCACCATGATTTACTCAAGCGTTGCCAAACATTACTGCAGCCTAACGGCCGAGCGAGCTTTATTTTACCCACCTTTGAGGGAGAGCAAATGCTTCAGTTCGCCGAACAATCAGGCTGGTACATCAGCCGAAAATGCATTGTAAAGCCATCTATAAAAAAAGCCGCACATCGATTACTATTTGAGCTGAGCTTACACCCCATCGAATGCAACGTAAGCAAGCTAACGATTCATACCCCGCAAGGTTATAGCGACGAGTTTATTTCTCTTACCAAAGACTTTTATTTAAAGATGTAGAAATAACATGTGATCCTTATCACCGAACGCTCTATAATGTGCGACCTTAATTTTGCCCTTAAATGCCTACAGGCTTGTGGAGAACCACTGTGATCAGAACTTTTGCTGACCTTGAACTTGACCAAAATCTTCTTGAAGCCATAGAAGAGATGGGCTTTGATCGCCCAACCCAAATCCAAGCAGAAGCAATCCCACAAGCACTAGACGGGAAAGACATTCTTGCTTCTGCACCGACAGGGACAGGCAAAACTGCTGCGTTTGTTATCCCTGCCCTGCAATATTTGCAAGACTTTCCACGTAAGAAAGCAGGCCCTGCTCGCGTGTTGATCCTAACTCCAACGCGTGAATTAGCAATGCAGGTAGCAGACCAAGCACGTGCATTAGCAAAAAACACTAAGCTTAATATTTTCACCATTACCGGTGGTGTTCAGTATCAAGAGCACGCAGATATCCTAGCTACAACCCAAGATATCGTGGTTGCAACACCTGGCCGTTTAATGGAATACATCGAAGCAGAACGATTTGATTGCCGCGCAATTGAATGGCTGATCTTAGATGAAGCGGATCGCATGCTAGACATGGGCTTTGGCCCAACGGTTGACCGTTTATCGGCTGAGTGTCGTTGGCGTAAGCAAACTCTACTATTCTCTGCAACATTAGAAGGTCGTGGCGTTGAAGGTTTCACTGCTGATCTTTTAAAAGAGCCGGCTGAAATTGATGCTGAACCTTCACGCCGCGAGCGTAAAAAAATCACACAGTGGTATCACCGTGCAGACGACATGGAACACAAGTTAGCTCTGTTGAAAGTCATCATCACTGAGCAAGCAGAGCGCTCTATCATCTTCCTCAAAACGCGTGAGCGTTTGGCCGATTTGCGCGTAGAGCTTGAAAAAGCTCAAATCCCTTGTGCATGGATTCAAGGCGAAATGCCGCAAGACCGCCGTAACAACGCGATTGCACGATTCCGTGATGGTAGTGTCAACGTCTTACTGGCAACGGATGTCGCTGCTCGTGGTATCGACTTACCTGATGTTAGCCACGTGATTAACTTTGATATGCCACGCACGGCTGATGTTTACCTGCACCGTATTGGCCGTACAGCTCGCGCTGGTAAAAAAGGTAACGCCCTATCACTCGTAGAAGCGCACGATCAACCTATGCTAGATCGTGTTGCTCGTTATACTAAAGAAGACATCAAAGAACGCTTTATCAAAGAGCTTCGTCCTAAACACAAGAAACCAGTGTTTAAGAAAAAGAACAAGAAGAAAGACGATAAGAAAAAAACAGCTGTTAAAGGTAAAAAGAAAACAGCGAAGAAGAAAAAGTAACAGCTAAAAATGGAAAGGGCTGGTGTTTCGCGCCAGCCCTTTTTGCATCTAGAATCCATCTAAATAGCTCAACGCAGCTTCCCCATCCATCACCGTAACAGCCTTTCTATCCAATTGAGTTTATTAAATAAATTCTTTTATCAATTTTTAGTTCTGTTCAGAAAGCCCATAACCAGCACAGCCGGTGACAACCGTGAACATCAATAACGTGATGTAGCACATGAATATCCATCAATATTACACAGCATCTCATAGGATATGGGACTTCACGCATTACAATTCTGCCCCTCTGCATTTCTCTGAATAAGAGACTCATAATTCATAAACCAACCAGATTGCAGAGTACGTAAAGTCAGGAAAAGACATGAATAACAATGCTCTAGAAATTCAAGTCCCTCATGGGGCTGAACTCATATCCACCACTGATAAAGATGGCCGCATCACTTATGCCAACCAAGCGTTTTGCGAGGTAGCCGGTTATAGCCTCGAAGAACTGGTTAATCAACACCACAATATTGTCCGCCACCCAGAGATGCCCAAACTCGCGTTTGCCGATATGTGGCGTCACTTAAAGCAGGGGCAGGTTTGGCGTGGTGCGGTGAAAAACATCACTAAAGATGGGCGATACTACTGGGTTGATGCTTTTGTATGCCCTATTTACCAAGGGCAACAGGTCATAGGCTACCAATCTGTGCGGGTAAGGCTCAACGACTCTTACAAGCACAGAGCGATTCACGCTTATAAGAAGCTTGTTGATGCTAATAAATGTGATACTACGATCAATCGCTTTTTCCCTCATAAGTTATTGGCTGTTGGTGCAGCTAGCATAGCAAGCACTTACCTCGCTTTTACTTTATCGCCCTTTTTTACACTCTTGCCACCGATTGCGATGTGCACCCTTTTTTACCAACAGTTGTTCCAGCATCGCAAATGGGAATCCGGTTTAGCGCTTCAGTATGACAGTTTATCACGTCTAATTTTTTGCCAAGAGTCGGATAGAAGCTCTGAGTTTCACTTAAAAATTGAACAAGGAAGAGTCAGAACTATCCTTGGACGCCTGATCGATAGCAGTAAAACAATCAGTAACAATGCCAATGAACTGAGTGAGGCATCGAGTGAAGCAAAACGTAACATTGACCATGAGTTTGCAGAGATATCTGCTGTTTCTGTCGCCATTGAAGAAATGACCAACACGATCAGCGACATCGCTGCAAATAGCGTCCTCACTTCAGATAAAGTCAATCAAGCCAGTGAGGAATGCACGCAGGCGATTGAATCCATCGAGGTTACTCGTAATCAAGTCGACAGCATGGCCAGTGAAGTAAAGCAGTCCGCCAATATTGCTTCGGAGCTAGTCGCTGAAGCTGAGCAAGTGAATAGCATCATGACAGAGATCCAAGCAATATCAGAGCAAACCAATTTGCTGGCACTTAATGCCGCAATTGAAGCGGCGCGTGCTGGAGAATATGGCCGAGGGTTTGCTGTTGTCGCCGATGAAGTCAGAACGCTTAGTACCCGAACAGGCCAAGCCACCGAGCATATTCAAAACTCGATTGTGAGTATACAAAACACGTTGAGGAAGCTTGAAACACGGATGAATGAGAACGAAAAAGTCAGCCAAAACTGTGTGGAAGATACTCAAGTGTCGGAACAAAAAGTGCGCTTCATGGCGAGTGCTCTGACTGAAATCTCAGATATTGCAATTCAAAACTCCACCGCAGCTGAAGAACAAAGTATTGTGTCGCGAGAAATCAGCGCCAATATCCAAAGGATAAGCGATGTATCCAATGCCAATCTCACTCAAGTTAAAACTGTCTCTCAGCTAGCAGACAGTTTGCTGAAGTCAGCAGAGAACTTGAATGGGATTTCCTATTCTTTTGGTAATCGAACCGTCTAGTAAACACTGGACATAAAAAAGCCCCACCCCAATAATCATTAGGGTGGGGCTATTTATTCAAAATATTAGTGTTCGCGAGTCGCTCGGAACTGAACGTCAGGGAAACGCTCTTGCGCTAGGTTCAAGTTTACCATTGTTGGCGCAACGTAAGATAAGTTATCACCACCATCCAACGCTAAATTGGCTTGGTTCTTACGCTTAAACTCTTCTAGTTTCTTCTCATCATCGCACTCTACCCAACGAGCAGTTGCAACGTTTACGCTTTCATAGATAGCTTCTACGTTGTACTCGGATTTAAGGCGAGCGACGACCACATCAAACTGAAGCACACCAACCGCACCAACGATCAGATCGTTGTTTTGTAGAGGACGGAACACCTGAACCGCACCTTCTTCAGATAACTGAACCAGACCTTTCAGAAGCTGCTTCTGTTTAAGAGGATCACGCAGGCGAATACGACGGAATAGTTCAGGTGCAAAGTTTGGAATACCAGCGAACTTCAGCGACTCACCTTGAGTAAAGGTGTCACCGATCTGGATTGTACCGTGGTTATGCAAACCGATAATGTCACCGGCATAAGCGTTTTCAGCACGAGAGCGATCACCCGCCATAAAGGTTACGGCATCAGAGATATTGATCTGCTTACCAAGACGAACATGGTTCATCTTCATACCTTGTTTGTAGGTTCCCGATACAATACGCATAAAGGCGATACGGTCACGGTGTTTAGGGTCCATGTTGGCTTGGATCTTAAACACGAAGCCAGAGAACTTTTCTTCCGTCGCTTCAACTTCACGCTCATTCGCTTTACGTGGTTGAGGTGCGGGAGCCCAGTCTGTTAAGCCATCAAGCATGTGGTCAACACCAAAGTTACCTAGTGCAGTACCGAAGAATACCGGCGTCAGTTCACCTTGTAGGAATAGCTCTTGGTCGAATTCATGTGAAGCACCAAGAACCAGTTCTAGCTCTTCGCGTAACTGCTCAGCCAGTTCTTCACCAACTGCTGCGTCTAGCTCAGGGTTATCTAGACCTTTGATGATTTTCTCTTCTTGAATCGTGTGGCCTTGACCTGTTGTGTAGAGAATCGTTTCATCACGGTGAATGTGGTAAACACCTTTAAACTCTTTACCACAACCAATCGGCCATGATACTGGAGCACAAGCAATGTTTAGCTCACTTTCCACTTCATCCATCAATTCCATCGGATCACGGATATCACGGTCAAGTTTGTTCATGAACGTTACAATCGGAGTGTCACGTAAACGTGTTACTTCCATCAATTTACGCGTACGGTCTTCCACACCTTTTGCCGCATCGATTACCATAAGGCATGAGTCAACAGCGGTAAGAGTACGGTAGGTATCTTCCGAGAAGTCTTCGTGTCCCGGAGTATCCAACAGGTTCACCAAGCAATCATTGAACGGGAACTGCATCACAGAGGTTGTAACCGAGATACCACGTTCTTTTTCCATTTCCATCCAGTCAGATTTAGCGTGCTGGCTAGAACCACGACCTTTTACGGTACCCGCAGATTGAATAGCGCGTCCGAATAACAATACTTTTTCAGTAATGGTGGTTTTACCCGCATCCGGGTGCGAAATGATTGCGAAGGTTCTACGTTTAGAAACTTCACCAGTAAATGTATTTGACATGGAAATGGTCTTCTCTTGTTGCCAGTTAAGATGTCGACAAAAACGATTTGTCACGACTGGCGATTCGATTCAATTTTGCGCGGTATTCTCCCCTATATTTGCCTTTTGAGCAACTGAGCCAGCAGCGCTATCCGGTATAAAGGCAGGATAAAACGCTTTGTAATTAAAATATCAATAAATATGGACTATAACTAAGAGAGTAGATGGAACTAAAACTGACTATGCAAAGACCGAAAAAGATAAACTCTCTCGCATTTAGACAAGCTAAAACAGTATTCCTAGTATCCGTGATACTGGGCCTCTGCTTTAGTTTTTACCATATTCTGCTAGACCTCCATCAAGAACAAGATCGCATTGAAGAGCACTACCAATTCAAGTTATTACAAAACTACTCGAACGCGAGCCAAGCGGCTTATCACCTTAATCATCTATTAGCTGAACAAGTGGCGTCTAGCTTAATGATGGACACCGCCATTTATAAGGTCGAGATCATTGATGACTTTGGCGACACTCTGACTCAACAAGAACGAGTGATCGATTCTAAGGGCTCTTTCATTCAAGTATTGTCTAATTACCTCACACCGTCTGCGCCCGTATATCAAGCAGAGCTTCACCAACCCAACTCCAATGTTGTCGTCGGTCTGCTCAGCTTTTCGGTTAATGGTAATAACATCGCACAAGATTTTCTGACCAAAACGACTCGCGTTATTCTGTTCGACCTGTTCCGTAACATCCTGCTGACCACTATCTTATTGGCTTTCTTCTACTACAAGCTGTCGAAACCGATAGTCACTCTAATTGAGTGGGTTCACTCATTACAAGACAAACAAAAAGCGCTACCTATTCCAGCGCAAAAACAAAATGATGAACTTAGCCAATTGGCGACCTCGTTTCACACCTTGTGGACCGACCGTGAAAAAGCCGAACACCAGCTCAATCAATTGGCGTACTACGATTCCTTAACCGGCCTAGCAAACCGAAGTTTGCTGCTTGATACGTTGGCGCAAAGTATCGATACCGCGATTAAAGAGCATCGTTCTGGAGTGCTGTTTTATCTGGATTTAGACCGCTTTAAAACCATTAATGATTCGCTCGGTCATACCATTGGCGATAACTTACTAAAAGCCATTGCGCTTCGCATGGAAGCTTGGCTGCATAGTGATTACATTGCCGCTCGAATTGGTGGTGACGAATTTGCCATCCTACTTCCCGACCTTCAGCCAGATAAAGCACACGACGTTGCAAAGCAGCTATTGGCTCTGATTTCGAACCCTTATTCAATTGACGACCACCAGCTTTACTGCACGGTGAGTGTCGGTATCGCCATCTTTCCATCGGTGGGGAGCACTAACATTGATGTATTACGCCAAGCCGACACCGCCCTCTACCGGGCGAAAGTCGCAGGTCGTAACAAGTACATGTTCTATGAACCTGAAATGCAGGCTCAGGTGGAATCTTTCTTAGAAATAGAAAAAGGTCTGCACGAAGCCATTAACAAAGGTCAGCTAGAGCTGTATTACCAACCTCAGGTCAACGAACATCACCAGATTGTTGGTGTCGAAGCCTTGATTCGCTGGAACCACCCCGATAAAGGGTTGCTACCACCAGGTGTGTTCATGCCAATCGCTGAAGAAACTGGGCAAATTCTGCAAATCGGTGACTGGATCATTGAGCAAGCCTGTTATCAATATGCGAACTGGCAGCAACAAGGCATACTCCCAAGTACATTCCGCCGTCTCGCAATCAACATCAGTCCATTGCAGTTTTCCCAGGACTCGTTCGTCGACCATATCACTCAAACTCTATCTCAGTTCAACATTACTGGAGAGCATATCGAGCTCGAGATTACTGAAAGTCTGCTGTTAGAAAATGTAGAAAGTGCTATTCAAAAGATGGCCAACTTAAAAGAGCATCAGCTTAAGATTTCGATTGATGACTTTGGTACAGGCTACTCTTCACTGCGCTACCTCAAGCATTTGTCGGTTGACGTACTTAAAATCGATCGCTCTTTTGTCACTCAACTGCATATGGACGAAAGCGACCAGGCGATTGTTGATACCATCGTGATGACGGCAAGAAGATTGAATCTAGAAGTAATTGCAGAAGGGGTCGAAAACGCCAATGAGTTACACGCGTTAAAGCAACTTGGCTGCGATCAGTTCCAAGGTTATCTATTTGATAAACCGCTCCCTGCGGCTGAACTTAATAGCCGCTTTGCTCACAACCAATATCAAATCCCAGAAGTGGAACCGATTGGCAACATCAAAACCGCCCATAAATAATATACACATTAACTAGAAAAACAGGTAACTCATGATAATGGCATCTTCTTTGCCATTATCGCTTGGGTAATAGTTACGACGTCTATCGACTTCGTTAAAGCCTAACGCTTCATAAAGTCCATATGCCGCCTGATTACTTTCCCTAACTTCTAACCATGCACTATCAGCCTTTTGCTGTTCACAGAGCGTGAGAAACTGCTCTAATAGTGCCCTCCCTAACCCCTTGCCTTGATGTTTAGGCGCTATTGCAATGTTCAGCAACGTCACTTCACCAACAATATTCTGAGCGTAGAAGTAACCCACCAACTCATTGTTATGATGCATGACATAATGCATCGCACCACGACTATGCACATCGCGTATCATCGACTCAGCCCAAGGATGGCTGTGAGCAACGGTTTCGATCTGCCATACAGCATCCAAATGCGCTTGGCTAAGCGGAGTAAAAATGAAGGACATAGGAAATTCCAAGGTAGCTTAATAAGAACAGATTTGTTGCCACAGCAAGCGGCGCTGCTCATTGTTACCATCAATGTCTGATAGCAGAGGTGAAGTAAGAACTTTGTCGGTGACCCCGTCTACACACTCACATCCGGCGAACCAAACCCATTCCAATTGGTGTTCGCCAATTGCAGCTAAGTTCTCTGGAGTAACATGTTGGGCTTGAGTAAGATCTAACTTAATACTTTTCAGTACGCGTTCAAACATTTCAGCTAGCCCCGCTTCAGGGCAGACAGGTGAAACCAGCAGTAACTTGCAACTTTCTTCTAATGGCGCTTTATCAAGCTGATATCCAGATAAACGTTCAGGGTGGACTAACGTCCATTGGCTAATCCCCATCTCTTCAAGATAGGCAGAGTGCTGTTGGTTTGATTGAAGTGATTGCATAACGATAGAACCTTTGAGAACCCGTTCATAATATCAAACATCGCTCTAGAATGCGTGCTCGATAACCTAAAAAGCCAAGAAGACTGCTTCTTGGCTTTTATGTACATCGGGTTACACAGCAAATACGGTTATAGCTCGTTGAACTCTTCGCAGTACTGAATCATCCCACCTTTACCAGTAAGTTGCTCTGGTACTAGCTCTGCGATTTGGAATGCACCTGCTGGCACTTCCCACTGGCAGTTAAAGCCATACTTTTCTGCAGCGTTAAAACCAAAGCGAGAGTAATAGGCTGGATCGCCTAACACGACACAAACCGGATAACCAAACTCCACTAAAGACTCTAGGCCTTCAGTAACAAGTTTCTGCGCAACGCCTTGTTTACGATATTCAGATTTCACAGCGACAGGCGCAAGCCCTTGCCAGTTATAGTCTTCGCCTTCTAGTAATACAGGGCTAAACATCGCATGGCCAATCACTTCGCCTTCATCGTTACAAGCAACGAGAGAAAGGGTCAGATGGCTATTTTCTCTTAGCTTCATCACCAAGTTGGCTTCAGCATCAGTTTCAAAAGCAGACTTGAGCAGGCGATCGATCGCCAAAATGTCTGCGGGTGCCTCAGTTCGAATAAGCATTCACTACCTCATTTTGTGTCGCTGGGGATTGTACGCCCTTCTGCACAAAATCAGCTAGTTGGTTTAGCAAAATTTGTAACGGTTTTGGCAAAAGATCCAAATCGACACTATCCATCAGGTTCTTCACTTCTAAGCCTAGCTCTGTATCTCCCTCAATAGAGAGTCTGCGCTGGAAAAATAGTGTATCAGGGTCTTCTTTACGCCCTGCAATCAGTACCAAATCGTTTAAGTTGCCACTGAAGCTGACATCTTCATCAACAGGCTTATCGGCAACAACAATTTTCTCGTTTTCGTAACTGATATACCAACTCAGTTTCATATCTTTTACTTCAACTTTCAGCCACTTATCTTCAAGAAATTCAAAGTCACCATCTTCCAAGGCTTCTTTAAACACCGTTTTCATACCTTCTAGCAAGGCCTTTTTTTGTACAGTTTGCGGCAATAAGTGGACTGGAGATCGCAAAATTGATGCGGCATTTTGAACTAGTTGGGTACGAATCTTGTTTATCACGAGCTTTATCCGTTACTTTGTAAAGAGAATTTCTCATCATAATGGAAGTGATTGTGCGGATTCCTGTTATGCATCAAAAAACTATACAATGCGCGCTAGCCTTTTACATGGCGCCATTCACAGGTATAGTTAATGTATCGCGCACCTTTCACATGGCTTGTGAATGAATATGCTCTTTGGAGAGTGGTAGTACTTGATGCCTTCGCAACAGTTACAACATTGGTTTGCAAAATTAACGTCTAATAGTCCTTTCTTTTTTGCAATCTTGGACGACCAGCATAACTACAGCATGGTCAATGAACGTTATTGTGACGTAGCTGGGCTTAGCACTGCAGAGTTAGTAGGAATGAATGACTCTCAAGTGCTAGGTGAACACTTCTACCAACACCTAAAACCTTACTACGAGCGTGCCTTTAAAGGGGAAACTCTGGAAGCAGAAGTTACCCTCAACGACATCGACCTCGATACCAGCCTGCATTTCAGTCTTTCTCCTATCATCAACAACAAGCAAGTTGAGCATGTTATCTTTCATGCTATTGATACTTCAGAAAAGCAGATTCTAATCCGCTCACTCGAAGAGTCCGAAAGCAAATTCTCGACATTGGCCTCTTTGCTACCTGACGGCCTTTTGCTCGTTGAAGACGACTGCATCATTTCAGCCAACCCGTCAGCAATTAGAATGCTTGGCTTTAATGACTCGGGCGATTTACTTGGTGAAGATTTAACAAGGCTGTTCGTTGACCAAAGTACCAAAGCCGTATTCAACACCAAACTCAGCTTGTTAGTCGCAGAAGCACCAGTGGTGTGCTTAACAGGACCGCGTTGTGGCTTTGAGAGGAAAGTTCAGCTGCATGCCGACTCAACCATGGTTTTGGGCAGCCAATCTCAGATAATCCTGATTCAAGATGCCGATGATGCACCTAAAGCCCTATCAGCATCGAACCAAGAAGATATCCATATCGACAGTCTAACCGGTGCGTATAACCGATTTGGTTTCACCAAACGGCTTGAGCAACTGATCAACAACGAAACACCGCTGATCATGCTCTACTTGGATATCGATAATTTTAAGAACATTAATGATTCGCTTGGTCACCACATCGGTGACAAAGTGATCAAAGAAGTGGCATCACGTTTAAAACGTCTATTGCCCCCACACGCTATTCTAGGACACCTAGGTGGTGATGAGTTCGGTTTGATCTTGCCAGAACCAGACAACAACCGAATGGCAGAAATGCTGTCTGAACGTATTATTGCCCTCATCAACCAACCGTTCGATCTGCACCACTTCAGCAAACGCCTCGCCTGCTCTATCGGTAGTGTGGCCTACCCAGGCGACGGTAACGATGCACGAATTTTGCTGCAAAATGCCGATACCGCAATGTACGAAGCAAAAGATCGTGGCCGTAACCGCCTGATCAAGTTCAACGACCAAATGAACAAAGAAGCTCGCATGCGTTTGTGGTTAGAGATCGAGCTGCAAAAAGCACTGCAACAAAACGGGCTTGAAGTCTGGTACCAACCAAAAGTTAACGCCCGTGATTTCAGTATCAACGGTGCGGAAGCATTGATTCGCTGGAAACACCCAGTCGAAGGTTACATCAGCCCTGCGGCTTTCATTCCCGTTGCTGAGAAGGCTGGCTTGATAGAACACTTAGGCCGAGTGGTCATGCGTGAAGTATTTGCTACCGTTAAGCGTTGGAAATTACAAGGTATTTTACCGGGTCGCGTAGCAATCAACTTATCTCCAGAGCAGTTCGGTAACCCTAAGCTTATCGACTATATGGAAAAGCTGCTCCGTACTACCGATTTGGACCCAAGCTGTATTACCTTCGAACTCACCGAAAGTGCGGTGATGAGCGACAGCGAACACACGCTGCAAATGCTTAATGCAATCAAAAAGCTCGGTTTTGCGCTTTCAATTGATGATTTCGGAACTGGCTACTCTTCTCTGTCTTACTTGGCACGCTTCCCAATCGATGAACTCAAGATAGACCGAGCCTTTATTACCGATCTCGATACCCTGCCTAAGCAAGTCACCGTCATAGAAAACATCATCAATTTAGGTAAGTCCCTCAACTTATCTGTTGTCGCCGAAGGGGTGGAAACTCAGCAGCAAGCCACGCTTTTGTCTAACTTGAATTGCAACTCGATTCAAGGCTTCCACTTTTACCGCCCTCAACCAAAACAAGAAGTTGAAGAGCTGTTCGCTCAAAACCGCCGTCATAAACACTAGGGTCTGTTGAACTTTTGAGCTGATTTTTGCTGCGTTTTGTGGAAAATTTATACAAGGCAGAGGCTTTGATGTGTAGTTAGCCTACATGAGAAGTCGATAAAGCAGTAGAAATGAACCACAAAGGCAGCCCAAAGGGTTCGGCTACGCGCCCCGGACTAAAATCGTTTTACGCTTTGTTGAAGACTATTTGCTTAGAATAACTAGGCTACACAGTCTTCGCCTCGCCTAAAACGATTTTGACTAGGCGTCCCCATCCGAACAAAATTTAACCACGAAAGTTCAACAGACCCTAATTCAGCACTACCCCAATCTGGTTAATTGTCGGCTTTATTCACTCAAACCTGCCTTACATCAAATTTGCCATTCATAATTCTTCATAAAATGCGGTCACTTTTTTGATAGAAATTGGTACTGAGCAATGGAACTCTTATGTCCAGCAGGTAACTTACCTGCTCTCAAAACAGCCATTGATTGTGGAGCAGACGCGGTTTACATCGGATTCAAAGATGATACGAACGCCCGCCACTTTGCAGGCCTGAACTTTACAGGCAAGAAGTTAGACAAAGCGGTTCAGTATGTACACGACCGTAATAAGAAAATTCACGTTGCATTGAACACCTTTGCTCACCCTGATGGGTTTGAACGCTGGACTAACGCCGTCGACAATGCCGCTCAACTGGGTGTCGATGCTTTGATCGTCGCAGATATTGCGGTACTCGAATACGCCGCTAACAAATATCCAGATCTCGAGCTGCATTTATCCGTTCAAGCCTCAGCTACCAACGTCGCAGCTATCAACTTTTATCAACAGAACTTTAATGTTAAGCGCGTTGTATTACCAAGAGTGCTTTCTATCCATCAAGTGAAGCAGCTATCACGCAATATTCCGCAAGGAGTTGAGCTAGAAGTTTTTGCATTTGGCAGTTTGTGCATCATGGCGGAAGGGAGATGCTACCTCTCTTCGTATATGACAGGTGAATCACCAAATACTGTAGGTGCATGTTCTCCAGCTAAGTACGTTCGCTGGCAAGAAACAGAAACAGGGCTAGAGTCTCGACTGAACAACATCCTGATCGACCGCTACAAAGCAGGTGAGAACGCAGGTTACCCGACCTTGTGTAAAGGCCGCTTCACCGCTGATATTGAAGGTGTATCTAAACGCTACCACGCGTTAGAAGAGCCAACCAGCCTCAATACTCTATCAATGCTGCCAGAGTTATTTGCGGCAAATGTTGCGTCTGTGAAGATTGAGGGGCGACAACGCAGCCCAGCCTATGTTGAGCAAGTAACACAAACTTGGCGCGCGGCAATTGATCGATACCAAGCGAACCCTGAAGCGTACCAAGTTGAAGCCGCTTGGAATGCCGCATTAGCGAATGTCTCTGAAGGCACCCAAACCACTCTCGGTGCTTATCACCGTAAATGGCAATAGCGCGTCAGTTGTGGAGAACAGCATGGAAAACAACATGAAATATGCACTTGGCCCTCTTCTGTATTTCTGGCCAAAACAAGACATCGAACACTTCTACCAACAAGCGAAACAAAGCAGTGCCGATATAATTTATTTAGGTGAGTCAGTCTGCTCTAAGCGCCGCGAAATGAAGCCGGCACACTGGTTTGATATCGCAAAAGAACTCTCGTCCACAGGCAAGCAAGTTGTACTCTCTACCATGGCTCTGCTAGAAGCGCCTAGCGAAGTCAATGTGATGAAAAAGTACATTGATAACGGCGACTTTGCGATTGAAGCCAACGATGTGTCTGCCATTCAACTGGCCAGCGACAGCAAAGTACCTTTTGTCGTAGGCCCTGCGGTTAATACCTATAATGCGCACACGTTAAAACTGTTTCTCAAACAAGGCATGACTCGTTGGTGTATGCCAGTAGAATTGTCGCGAGATTGGCTAAGCAACGTATTGTCGCAATGTGACGAATTAGGCATCAAGAACCAATTTGAAGTCGAAGTATTTAGCCACGGCTATTTACCGCTCGCTTATTCGGCGCGTTGCTTTACTGCGCGTGCAGAAAACAAAGCCAAAGATGATTGCGAAACCTGCTGTATTAAATACCCGACGGGTATTCAAGTGCACAGCCAGGAAGGGCAAGCCGTGTTCAATCTGAACGGTATTCAAACCCAATCAGGCTACTGCTATAACTTAGTCAATGACTTGCCAAGTATGCGAGGTTTAGTCGATGTGGTGCGCTTGAGTCCACTTGGATTAAACACCTTCACAGAGCTAGATGACTTCCGTGCCAACGAAGCTGGTCAGAAGCCGAAGGTCATCGAAGACAGACAATGTAATGGCTACTGGCATCAACTGGCAGGGTTGGATGTGAAAAACATTTAACGCCCCCTCTATTCCATATAGAAAAAAGGTCTGGCATTGCCAGACCTTTTTATTTTCTCTTAGCCTACGACAGTCGCAGGTTGATAACTTTGTTGGTTCGCTCGTTGTATGTCTTTCCAGAGCATAGTGAGTACTACCAAGCTCAGTGCAATATTCGACAATGGGAAGGCTAGCCAAACCCCTGTAATGCCCCAAAGTTTTGGCAGAATAAATAAGAACGGTAACTGTACAAGCATATTACCTATTGTCACAAACATCGCCTTGCTGCCTCTATTCACAGCTTGATAATAAGCCGCTGCAACCACCAAAAATCCGTCTAAAAACAGTGCAAACATATGCAGGCGAATGCCCCAAACAGCCCCATCGATTAGTTCTTGATCGGTTGAATTGAAGACAGAAACAAACTGGTATGGGAATAGATTTAGTATTACAACGAATACTAAACCGCCCAGAACAGCGGCGCTCATCGCCACTTTTAGCAATTTGTTAATGTTATCTTGATTGCGGGCTCCGTGGTTATAACTCACCAAGGGCTGCATACCATTTGCGATCCCTTCAGCTGTCAGATAATAAACCGTTACTATGTAGCCAAGGATTGCATAAGCACCAATCAGAATAGAGCTGCCATATTGAGCAAACAATGCATTATGCAGCGCAATCATGACCGAGCCATAGGCGTACATGAAAAAGCTCGAAGCACCAATAGCTACAATTTTAGGCACAAAATCCGCACGTAAACGAATACAGCGGCGACTCAATCGCAGTTTTGCACGAGAAGAGAAGAAATAGCCCACTCCCAATAACGTCACGACAAACTGTGCAAATGCCGTCGCGAGTGCAGCACCAGTGAGCTCCCAGTTCAACCAGACAATAAACACATAATCGAGTGCAATATTGATCACAGCGCCCACCACCATCAACAATGTCGCCAAGTTAGGGCTGTCGTCGTTACGCAGTAGAAATGGCATCGCAATCGAGCCCAAAGTGAACACGCTGGCAAAAATCAGAATATGTAAGTATTGCAAACCAAGTTCAAACACTCGCCCTTGCGCGCCTTGCCACAACAAGAAATCATCGGCAAATGCGTACAAGGTTATCGAAACGACAGGAGTCAGAATTAACAACAGCATTAGACCTGTTGCGAGGATTTGCTTAGCAGAAGAGTTATCTCCTTCCCCTTGCTTAATTGAAGCCAATGCTCCTGTACCCACACCCACCAGCATACCGATACCTAAAATGGTACCAATGATTGGCCACGCCACGTTGATGCCAGCTAAACCATCAGCTCCAACGTATTGGCCGATAAAGATCCCATCAACCACCTGATAGAGGCCGTTGACCAACATCGCCGCGACGGTTGGAATGGTATAGCGCCAAAACTGGCGGTAAATAGATTGCGACATGAAATTTCTCTTTAAAATATTGGTTAGCATAGCTAACTATTATTCAACACTAACATTACACAATTCGTAGTTGGTTAGTTGTAGTGCTTCAGAACTTTGTTGAGCAACGTATTCAGTTGCTCTACTTCCGCACTCTCTAATCCTTTAGATACTTTTTCCGCGATAATTTGATACACCTTGGTTTCGTAACTTAAATGTTCCAAGGCGGTTTTTGTTAACACAAATCGTTTTGAACGAGCGTCTTGCTCACAGTCGATTCGAGCGACCAGACCTTTCCTTTCAAGGCGCTTAACCATATTTGAAGCAGAAGGTTTAGACACCTCCATCTCACTGGCTAAATCAGTCAAACGAATAGGCTCTGGTGCACATTGCACGACTTTAAGGTAATCGTATTCATTAAAGCTTAAGTGGCAAAGAGGATCTTCTTTACTGTATTTACGCCATACTTTAGAAGAAAAACGTTCTAGCTTCTCTAAATTTGATTCCAGTGCCATGCGCCACTCAATGATTTAGTTAGTTAAGCTAACTATTTTAGCGGTACTTTTAACCAATGTCACCTAGCTAAAAATAAAAAAGCCGCCTGTAAGGCGGCTTTTTTATACATTGGTTACGGGCTATTCCGACTTAGCTTACTCTTGTTCAGCTTGCTGCTTTGCTTTCGCTACCTGCTCTGCCTTTACCTCATTGTAAATTCGGCTGAGCTCTAGGAAAGAGTATCGATGCTCAACATATTCAAATACGTTGGAGGCCAGCGCTAACTTATACAATGACACCGCACTAGCGAAATCCCCTTCACTTTGGTAACGCTTACCTAAGTAAAAGTACACTTCAGTTAAGCGCTGTGCTAACAAGGTGTTATCACGGGTTCCTGTCAGAATCGCTTTAAATGCTTGCTCTTCATCAATTTGATCTAAAGTCAGGGCCACCAGCACCCAGCCCCACTCTTCATTGCGCTCTTCATAACGACTTAGAAGATCAGCCTTGGCTTGTACCGGATCAAGTTCCGACTGAATGATATACAACCATAATGCACGGAACGGATCGCTTGGATCTTCTTCAAAGTGCTTCGTCATATCCTCAAACGCAAGTTCATTACGATCACCATAATACAGAGCGATCGCGCGGTTACGCTCCGCATAAGAGTTTGCAGGATCTAACTCTAACGTTGAATCGAATGCTTCATACGCAGCATCAAATTCACCAACTTGAGTAAAGTACACACCAAGCAAGTTAAAGATATCTGGCTGAGCAGGATTGAGCGAAAGTGACTGATTGAAATCCAAACGAGCTAAGTCACGTAGACCAACGCTATCATAGTAGTTACCACGTTCGTAATACATCTTCGCTCGCACTTCATCATTTAAATCAGTACGTTGAAGTAATTGCGTTAAGCGAGCTATTTGTACTTCCTGCTGCACACTTGCTTGAAGAGGTACCGCCATCGGAGGGTATACCCACTGCTCACTTTGATCTAAGCTCGAGGTTGATGCACAACCTGCTGTTACCAATAAAAAAGCACTAACTGCTGCGGTTCGAAACCATTTCACAAATTGATACTCCTGTTGGTCAGTATCTGACTGACAAATCCGCATAAAAAAAGGGAGCGATAATGCTCCCTTTATAACATGCTTTCAGTGAAATAGGTAACTATCCCCTCACTCCACTGATTTACGCGCTAGGCTTACTCAGCTTCTGGTGCAGCGTTGTCTGCTGCTTCTTCAGCTGGCTTTTCTACCGCTTCTTTCATGCTTAGACGAACACGGCCTTGGCGGTCGATTTCAAGTACTTTAACTTGAACTTCTTGGCCTTCAGATAGGTAGTCTGACACTTTCTCGATGCGCTTGTCCGCGATTTGAGAAATGTGTACTAGGCCATCCTTACCAGGAAGAATAGTAACGAACGCACCGAAGTCCGCTAGACGTGCAACTTTACCAGTGTAGATACGGCCTACTTCAACTTCAGCAGTGATCTCTTCGATACGGCGGATAGCTTCTTTCGCAGCTGTACCTTCAGTTGCAGCAATCTTGATTGTACCGTCGTCTTCGATTTCGATAGTTGTACCAGTCTCTTCCGTTAGAGCACGGATAACTGCACCACCTTTACCGATAACGTCTTTGATCTTCTCAGCGCTGATCTTCATTGTGTGGATACGTGGAGCGAACTCAGAGATATCTTCACGAGCACCAGAGATAGCTTCATCCATTACAGATAGGATGTGCTTACGTGCACCTTGCGCTTGGTTAAGAGCAATTTGCATGATCTCTTTAGTGATACCTTCGATCTTGATATCCATCTGAAGTGCAGTGATACCAGTGTTAGTACCTGCTACTTTAAAGTCCATGTCGCCTAGGTGGTCTTCGTCACCAAGGATGTCAGAAAGAACAACGAAGTCGTCGCCTTCTTTAACAAGACCCATTGCGATACCCGCAACAGAAGACTTGATTGGAACACCAGCATCCATAAGTGCTAGAGACGTACCACATACAGAAGCCATTGAAGAAGAACCGTTAGATTCTGTGATTTCTGATACTACACGTACTGTGTATGGGAACTCGTCTACAGATGGCATTACTGCAGCAATACCACGCTTAGCCAGTTTACCGTGGCCGATTTCACGACGCTTAGGAGAACCAACAAAACCTGTCTCACCTACACAGTAAGGAGGGAAGTTGTAGTGTAGAAGGAAGTGGTCTTTCTTCTCACCAGTTAGCTCGTCGATGATTTGAGCATCGCGCTGCGTACCTAGAGTCGCAGTTACTAGAGCCTGAGTTTCACCACGAGTGAACAGTGATGAACCGTGAGTACGTGGAAGAACACCAGTACGTACGTCTAGCGCACGAACCATGTCTTTTTCACGACCGTCGATACGTGGGTTACCAGCGATGATGCTGCGACGTACAACTGTCTTCTCTAGATCGTGGAAGATTGTGTGAACTTCTTTTAGGTTCACTTCTTCGTTTTCAGATACTAGTACTTCGTTAACTTCTGCTGCAATCTCGTGGATGCGGTCGTAACGAGCCATTTTTTCAGTGATCTTGTACGCGTCAACTAGCTTAGCTTCTGCTAGTTCAGCGATACGAGTGTTAAGAGCTGTGTTCTCTTCTGGAGCAACCCAATCCCAAGCTGGAGTAGCAACTTCAGCTTTGAACTCGTTGATTGCGTTGATAACAACTTGCTGTTGATCGTGACCGAATACAACTGCTGATAGCATCTCTTCTTCTGTTAGGTTGTCTGCTTCAGACTCAACCATAAGAACAGCGCCTTCAGTACCCGCTACAACTAGATCAAGCTTAGACGTTTCTAGCTCAGTGTTGCTTGGGTTAAGAACTAGTTGACCATCAACGTGACCAACACGTGCTGCACCGATAGGACCGTTGAACGGGATACCAGAGATAGCAAGAGCTGCAGAAGTACCAATCATTGTTGGGATATCTGGCTGTACGTCTGGGTTAACAGAAACAACAGTTGCGATAACTTGTACTTCGTTTTTGAATGCGTCTGGGAAAAGTGGACGGATTGGACGGTCGATTAGACGAGCCGTTAGAGTCTCACCTTCAGAAGGACGACCTTCACGCTTGAAGAAACCACCAGGGATCTTACCAGCAGCGTAAGTACGCTCTTGGTAGTTCACTGTTAGTGGGAAGAAGTCTTGACCTTCTACTGCTTCTTTTTTACCAACTACAGAAACGAATACTGCTGTATCGTCCATAGTTACCATAACTGCTGCAGTAGCTTGACGTGCGATAACGCCAGTCTCTAGAGTAACTGTGTGGTTACCGTACTGGAACGTTTTAACAACTGGTTTTTCGAACATTGTTATTCCTTGTGTCTCAGCCATTCTTATTTAGAAGGCTCAGATGATTTTGATAAAAGCTCAAGGCATTACAAATCGCGACTAGTAAAAACAAACTACAGATATAGGGTGAGTTCACTTTTAATAGTCGCGACCTTTTGGTCGACTTGGTTGACTGTAATGCTATGAGTAATTGCGTGTAAAATCCCGATTGGAATTTTACCGTGCGTATTATAGCGGGATAAATTCGGTTTGGCTAAGCCATACCAACCAAAAGTAAGTAGCAGGCAACAAAAAAGGGGCTAAAAGCCCCTTTTTCGACAAACTGTTCTATGCAGCCGCTGATTAGCGACGTAGACCTAGACGCTTGATTAGATCTTGGTAACGAGAAAGGTTTTTGCCTTTCAAGTAGTCAAGAAGCTTACGACGGCGAGAAACCATACGTAGAAGACCACGACGGCTGTGGTGATCGCCTTTGTGCGCTTTGAAGTGACCTTGTAGGTGGTTGATAGAAGCTGTAAGTAGAGCTACTTGAACTTCTGGTGAACCAGTATCGCCTTCACCTTGAGCGTATTCAGCAACGATTGCTGCTTTAGTTTCTGCATTCAGAGACATAATTCTCTCCTAATAAGAGTAGGTTAATATTTGTGCCAGCCAATCTCTGATTCAGCCGACACGAGAAGCGCGAATTATAGGGGATGTACATAGCTTAAGCAATAGGTAATTTGAGTCGCTATTTTAAGGTCTCTCGACCTTAGTCAACCATAGGCAAAATATTCCGTTATTGGCCTTTTCTGTTACACTTACCGCCATTAAACATCTATTTATCAATGAACAGGATTGAGTATGAAAATCGGCATCATCGGTGCAATGGAACAAGAAGTGAAGATTCTTAAACAAGCTATCGAGAACTGTGAAACCGTCAATAAAGCAGGCTGTACCTTTTTTGCAGGCCAACTAAACGGCGTAGAGGTTGTATTGCTTCAATCTGGTATCGGTAAAGTTGCAGCGGCTGTTGGCACGACGATTTTGCTTGATGAATATCAGCCAGATCTGGTTATCAATACCGGCTCTGCAGGCGGATTTGATTCTTCGCTTAATCTTGGAGATGTGGTGATTTCAACAGAAGTTCGCCACCACGACGCTGATGTCACTGCATTTGGCTACGAGATGGGTCAAATGGCCGGCCAACCTGCAGCATTCATTGCAGACAGCAAACTCATGGATGTAGCAGAAAAAGCACTAACACTTATGGAAGACAAGCACGCCGTTCGTGGTTTGATTTGTACAGGTGATGCTTTTGTATGCACTGCAGAACGCCAGGACTTCATTCGCAAGCACTTCCCAACTGTAATCGCCGTTGAGATGGAAGCATCTGCCATTGCACAAGCTTGTCATCAGTTTAATGTACCGTTCGTCGTAGTGCGCGCTATTTCAGACGTCGCAGATAAAGAGTCACCGATGAGCTTTGAAGAATTCTTGCCACTGGCTGCACAGAGTTCGTCAGAAATGGTGATTAAAATGGTCGACATACTTAAATCATAATCGAACAATTCATGGACGAATTTTTTAATCAGTTTTACGCAAATGGTGCACTCCTCGTCATGTGGGGTGCATTGCTGTTTCACCTAATCTTACCCATTCCAAGGCAAGCGCACCCAGCCACTCTTTGGCATAAGTTCGCCGAACAACTCGCAGATAAAGTCAACACCAACACAAGCTATTCACAAAGCATCATCTCAGGGACATTAGCTTGGTTACTCATGACCATTCCTGCTTTGCTCGTTTTATGGGCACTCAAACCACTTGTTTGGCAGCCTCAACTGTTTGAGTTAGCGCTGCTGTTGCTTGCCATTGATTGGCGTAGTACTGAAAAACTGGCCAGTGAGCTCACTCAAGCATTAGCTAAAGACGATAAAAAACTCGCCCGCAGCTTACTTGCTCCAATCGTCAACCGTGAAACCTCAAGCCTATCTCCGTTAGGACTAGGTAAAGCAGGTGCAGAGACCATCATTATGGGCTACGGCCGTAATGTGGTTTGCGTGTTATTCTGGTACGCAATTGCTGGTGGTAGCGGAGCTCTGGTTTATCGGCTCACAGCTGAATTAGCAAGAGCCTGGTCCCCGTCTCGTCAGCAGTATTCTCCTTTTGGTATTCCAGTTATTCGCGCAGTGGCTGTACTCGACTACGTACCACTGCGTTTGTTCTCTTTAATGATCGTTGCTGGCAATCGCGCTTCTCATAGTTTCAAGCTGATGCTGGCGCAAAGTGCTAGCTGGCCATTACCGGGGCCTGCTTGGTTACTGACTGCTGTCGGTGGAAAACTGGAGCTTGCGCTTGGCGGCCCCGCTATCTATGAAAAGCGTAAAACCGTAAGAGCAAAAATCGGCGGAAGAATCGCCCCTGCGGCAATTCACTTAGCTCAATTGCAAAAGCTTTTAGCATGGCGCCTGTTTGCTTGGATTGCCCTGCAAAGTATCCTTCTTTTTATCGTTTATCGAGGTTTCTAGATGCTACGCCATCTAACGTTCATCACTCTACTCTTCACTTCTTTTGCGTATTCCCAGACAGTGGAAAAAATAATATCCCTAGCGCCTCACGCAACCGAGATAGCCTACGCAGCGGGATTAGGCGACAAACTGGTAGCGGTGAGTGAGAGAAGTGACTTTCCTGAACAAGCAAAGCAACTAGAAAGAGTCGCAAACTATCAAGGAATGAAGCTTGAGCGCATCATAGCGCTCCAACCCGATCTGATCATCGCATGGCCAGCAGGAAACCCGACTAAGGAGTTGGAAAAACTCAAGCAATTCGGCTTCAACATCTATTACTCTCAAACCAACAGCCTCGAAGACATCGCTACAAACATAGAGCAACTGACTCAATACAGCGATGACCCAAGTATAGGGAAACAAAACGCCGACCAGTTTAGACAGCAACTGGTTGAGATAAAGTCTCGCTACCAAACCGAGCAAACCATCCGTTATTTTTACCAATTGAGTGAAAAGCCAATCATAACTTTGGCACAAGATAAGTGGCCAAGTGAGGTTTTCTCTTTCTGTGGTGGAGAAAACATCTTTCAGAACAGCGCCCTACCTTACCCTCAAGTGGGTATCGAACAAGTTGTGTTAGCCAAACCTGAAGCTATATTTACCTCTCAGCATGCGTTAGAAAACGGTAACATGTGGGCAAGTTGGCAACAGATCCCAGCGGTAAAAGAACAGCACATTTGGACACTTAACTCAGACTGGATAAACCGCCCGACTCCACGTACGTTAAAAGCCATTGAGCAGGTGTGTCAGCACTTTGAATCCATCCGCCGAAAAAGCTAACGCTCAGCGATAAAAATCCGTACAATTCGAGCCATAATTCCGCTGAAAATAAACAAAGAGTACTCAGTAACATGGACTCCATGCTGCTTTATATTATCGACTTATTCGGAACCGCTGTTTTTGCCATTTCCGGTGTTCTCTTGGCAGGTCGACTAAAGATGGATCCTTTTGGTGTCGCTGTACTAGGAAGTGTAACCGCTATCGGCGGTGGAACCATTCGCGACATGGCCCTAGGCGCAACTCCCGTGTTCTGGATAACCGACACCACGTATTTGTGGGTTATTTTGTCTACTTGTCTTCTTACTATGGTGATCATACGCCGCCCAAAACGCTTGGCCTGGTGGATCCTTCCTGTGTGTGATGCGATTGGTTTAGCGGTATTTGTCGGCATTGGTGTAGAGAAATCGCTGACATTCCAAGACTCTGCTTTGGTTGCCATTATCATGGGTGTTATTACTGGTTGTGGCGGCGGTATTATTCGTGACGTACTAGCACGTGAGGTCCCAATGGTACTTCGAAGTGAAGTGTACGCTACGGCCTGTATTGTCGGTGGTATTTTCCATACCACTGCACTTAGCATGGGTTACGACAACTCCACTGCTTTCATGGCGGGTGTATTTTCGACACTTATTATTCGCCTCGGTGCGATCCGCTGGCATTTGTCGCTGCCCACATTTGCGATAAATAAATAGTTCTTCGGGCTCTACTTCAAGGTAGAGCCTCTTTCCTCTCTAAATACCCCACTCTAGCAATCGTCCATTACATTGGTTACATTGCTATTATCCATTCCTAATTTTCATCAGAGACCATGCTTTTAGAAGGGATTGAAACACTGCTGGTATTAAGCAAGTATAAAACGATGAGCCGCACAGGCAGTCAGTTATACATCAGCCAGTCAGCCGTCAGTAAGCGAATTGCGAACCTTGAAAAGAAGCTAGGTAAAAAGCTGATTGAGCCTTCAGGTCGCTCGATAAAATTGACGCCCGATGGAGTGGCACTGATTGAGAATATTGGCCCAACTTTTAGTGAATTGAGAGGGTTGATATATGAGCAGCAGCAATTAGAAGATACTTCGCTGATTAAACTGGATAGCTCGAAGTCTTTAATTGCAGGTTATTTAGGAAAAACCATCGGTGACTATCTTCAGCGCGATAAATACCTGTCAATCACCACCAACCATACGCCTAGAATCATCGAGCATGTTCAATCGGGAAAAGCGACACTTGGGCTTTGTGCAGGCTTGCTGCCACCACATCATGGACTAATGACTTTCCACCTATTTGACGAACCTTTCGCCATCGTAAGCCACACTCCACTCACCGAACTGCCCAAAACAATCATCACTAATGATTTAACCAACCCAGCCAATAGCTATCAGCTCAGCACACTCGAAAAATTAGGCATAAAACCCATTATGGAAATGGATGCTTATACCGCAGCCGCCCAATTAGCATTAGGCGGAACCGCGCCAGCACTTATTCCGCTTTCCATCATCAAAACACTAAATATAGAACCACAATGCTGCCATTACTTTTCGGAGTTGGAGCACCTTATCAGGCCTATTCATATATGCGTGAGACCCAGTCGCTATCAGTCACCAAGGGTCAAAACATTGATAGAAGCCATTGCTGATGCTGTTCCCAAAGCAGTTTAATGGCCATTAGCATCGACATGACAATAACAAGAGGACGAATCCATTTCTGTCCTTTTGTCACTACAACCTTAGCGCCGAGTTGAGCGCCAATAAACCCACCTACTGCCATGACCAAACCCAACTCCCAAATAGGTAGCCCAGCCAAGATAAAAAACAGTAGCGCTGCAATATTCGATGTGAAGTTCAAAACCTTGGTGCGAGCGGTGGCATCCACCAGCGAAAAGTGACCTATCGCAACAAAACACACTGTAAATATCGAGCCTGTTCCTGGGCCAAAAAAGCCATCATAGAATCCGACACCACCACCTACACAGAAAGCAAATGTCGCTTCTGAGATCGTCTGTTTACCCTTATGTGCTATCGTTTGTGGTGCCAATAAGAAGTACATCGAAATCGCGATAAGTAACACGGGAATGATGCTAGTGAGAAGACTGGCATCAATATACTGAACCAACTCGGCGCCAACAGCTGAACCAACAAAAGTACACACTATGGCAAGGCGCATTTCTTTCACACTGACGATGCCATTTCGCACGAAGTACCAGCTGGCTGAAAAGCTACCAAAAGAGCTTTGTAGTTTATTCGTAGCAAGAGCTTGGGTGGGCGGCACACCCGCTGCCAACAACGCTGGCAAGGTCAATAAACCGCCTCCCCCAGCCATCGCATCAATAAACCCGGCTGCAGTCGCTACAAAGAATAAGATCGTTAGTATTTCTAAGGTGAGTTCCATCAGAGGGTGCCATGCGATGAGTGTGTATTTCGGGCTACAGTATCACCATGTCACTTAGAGCAATAACGAAACCGTAGACAGTAATTCATTCCAAATTTTCATCAATTAAATCGTTCACGTTATTCATCAATTTATTTCTATTACAGCGAAACAAAAAAGCCCGCTCAAAAGAGCGGGCTTTTATTAAGCAAAGTTAATCTGAATTACGCTTCAGATGCTTTCACTTGCGCATGCAATTCTTGTACAGACGTTACTGTCGTTTTAGCGTCAGCCGTATGAGCCATACAAGTTGCGAATGCCGCGTTTAGCGTAGTGGTGTAGTTCACTTTCTCAGCCAGTGCACCACGACGAAGAACTTTAGAATCTTCAATCGCTTGACGGCCAGCTGCAGTGTTCACGATGTAGGTGTACTCGTTGTTCTTGATACGGTCAAGAATGTGAGGGCGACCTTCGTGTACCTTGTTTACTAGACGTGGGTTGATGCCTGCTTCGCCAAGAATCACTGCTGTACCATGTGTTGCGTCTAGCTGGTAGCCAAGCTTAGAAAGCTTAGATGCTAGGTCTACAACGCGCTCTTTGTCGCCTTCGCGAACAGAAAGAAGTGCACGGCCGCCTTCAGGGTAAACATTGCCACAACCTAGCTCAGCTTTAGAGTAAGCTTCTGCGAACGTTGCACCAACACCCATAACCTCACCAGTAGAGCGCATTTCTGGGCCTAATAGTGGGTCAACACCTGGGAACTTGTTGAATGGAAGTACCACTTCTTTCACTGAGTAGTAAGGTGGGATAATTTCTTTGGTAAAGCCTTGAGACTCTAGCGATTGACCCGCCATTACACGTGCCGCAATCTTAGCGATTGGTGCGCCGGTTGCTTTAGATACGAACGGTACCGTTCGTGCTGCACGAGGGTTAACCTCGATTAGGTATACTTGGTTATTCTTAACAGCGAACTGCGTGTTCATTAGACCACGAACACCCAACTCGAACGCCAGCTTTTCAACTTGTTCACGCATTACGTCTTGGATTTCTTGGCTTAGCGTGTAAGCAGGAAGAGAACATGCTGAGTCACCTGAGTGTACACCCGCTTGTTCGATGTGCTCCATGATACCGCCGATAACCACGCGCTCACCATCACAGATAGCATCGATATCGACTTCAACTGCATCGTCCAGGAAACTATCTAGTAGTACTGGAGATTCATTCGATACGCTTACTGCTTCGTTGAAGTAGCGACGTAGGTCTTGCTCGTCGTATACGATTTCCATCGCACGACCACCCAGTACGTAAGAAGGACGTACAACCAGTGGGTAACCGATTTCACGTGACTTCTCTACCGCTTGCTCCATCGTCGTTACTGTCGCGTTTTCTGGCTGTAGAAGACCTAGACGGTCAACAGCCACTTGGAAACGCTCACGGTCTTCTGCACGGTCGATTGCATCTGGGCTAGTACCAATGATTGGCACGCCAGCCGCCTCAAGTGCACGAGCCAGTTTAAGTGGTGTTTGACCACCGTACTGAACGATAACGCCTTTTGGCTTCTCAACGCGAGCGATTGCTAGTACATCTTCCAGAGTTACTGGTTCGAAGTACAAACGGTCAGATGTATCGTAGTCCGTAGAAACAGTCTCAGGGTTACAGTTAACCATGATAGTTTCGTAGCCATCTTCACGTAGCGCTAGAGATGCGTGTACACAACAGTAGTCAAATTCAATACCTTGGCCGATACGGTTTGGACCGCCACCAAGAATCATGATCTTGTCTTTGTCTGTTGGGTTTGCTTCACACTCGTCATCGTAAGATGAGTACATGTAAGCTGTATCTGAAGAGAACTCAGCCGCACACGTATCAACGCGCTTGTACACTGGGTGGATATCGTATTGGTCACGTAGACGACGGATTTCGCTTTCCGCTACACCTAGAATCTTAGATAGGCGTGCATCAGCAAAACCTTTACGCTTAAGCTTGTTTAGCTCGTCTTTGTTCAGACCTGCAAAGCCTTTCGCTTTAAGCTCTTGCTCAAGCTTAACGATGTCTTCGATTTGAACTAGGAACCAACGATCGATTTGCGTTAGGTTGAATACGCCATCTACTGACATACCCGCACGGAATGCATCCGCGATGTACCAAATACGCTCTGCGCCCGCTTCTTTTAGTTCGTGACGAATTGTTGTTAGTGCGTCTGGCGCATCTAGGTCAACCATTTCGTCAAAGCCAGTCGCGCCAACTTCTAGGCCACGAAGTGCTTTTTGTAGAGATTCTTGTTGGTTACGGCCGATAGCCATAACTTCACCAACAGACTTCATTTGCGTCGTTAGACGGTCGTTAGCACCTGCAAATTTCTCGAAGTTAAAACGAGGAATCTTAGTAACTACGTAGTCGATTGTTGGTTCGAATGATGCTGGTGTTGCGCCGCCAGTGATGTCATTTTGCAGTTCATCTAACGTGTAGCCCACAGCCAGTTTCGCTGCAATCTTAGCGATTGGGAAACCTGTTGCTTTTGAAGCTAGAGCAGAAGAGCGAGATACACGTGGGTTCATCTCGATGATAACCATACGGCCATCTTTCGGGTTGATACCAAACTGTACGTTTGAACCACCTGTTTCAACACCAATCTCACGCAGTACTGCTAGAGATGCGTTACGCATCAGTTGGTATTCTTTGTCTGTCAGCGTTTGTGCTGGTGCAACTGTGATTGAGTCACCGGTGTGGATACCCATTGGGTCGAAGTTTTCAATCGCACATACGATGATACAGTTGTCCGCTTTGTCACGAACCACTTCCATCTCGTACTCCTTCCAACCGATTAGAGATTCATCGATTAGAAGTTCGTTTGTTGGAGAAAGGTCTAAACCGCGACGACAGATCTCTTCGAATTCTTCTTTGTTGTATGCGATACCACCGCCAGTACCACCCATAGTAAATGATGGACGGATGATACAAGGGAAGCCCACCATATCTAGAACCGCGTAAGCTTCTTCCATGGTTTTCGCAGTGTCAGCACGTGGACACTCAAGGCCGATAGACTTCATCGCCTTATCGAAACGAGAACGGTCTTCTGCTTTATCGATAGCGTCAGCCGTTGCACCAATCATCTCTACACCGAACTCTTCTAGAACGCCGTGTTTCTCTAGGTCTAGTGCACAGTTAAGAGCCGTTTGACCACCCATTGTAGGTAGAACTGCGTCTGGCTTCTCTTTCGCAATGATGTTGCGAACAACTTCCCATTGGATTGGCTCGATGTAAGTTGCATCAGCCATATCTGGGTCAGTCATGATGGTCGCTGGGTTCGAGTTTACTAGAATAACTCGGTAACCTTCTTCACGAAGCGCTTTACAAGCTTGAGCACCAGAGTAATCGAACTCACATGCTTGGCCGATAACGATCGGGCCAGCACCTAGAATTAGAATACTTTTAATGTCAGTACGTTTTGGCATTGTCTACTACTCCGAATTACGCTGTGTGCTGTTTAATTAGTTCAATGAAGTGGTCGAATAGCGGTGCCGCGTCTTCTGGACCTGGGCTCGCTTCTGGGTGACCTTGGAAGCTGAATGCTGGCTTATCTGTGCGGTGGATACCTTGCAGAGAACCATCAAATAGCGACTTGTGCGTTGCACGTAGGTTTTCAGGCAGCGTCTCTTCATCTGCAGCAAAACCGTGGTTTTGTGAAGTGATCATCACAACATCACGATCTAAATCTTTAACTGGGTGGTTTGCACCGTGGTGACCAAACTTCATCTTCACCGTCTTCGCACCAGAAGCTAGCGCTAGGATTTGGTGACCAAGACAGATACCGAAGATTGGTAAACCTTTCTCTAGGAATACTTTTGTCGCTTCAATCGCGTAAGTACATGGTTCTGGGTCACCAGGGCCATTTGAAAGGAATACGCCGTCTGGGTTCAGTGCTAGAACTTCTTCCGCTGATGTTTCAGCTGGAACAACTGTTAGGCGGCAGCCGCGGTCAACAAGCATGCGCAAGATGTTACGTTTTGCACCGAAGTCGTAGGCAACAACGTGATATGGCAATTCTGAGTCTGCTTTCGCTTCAGGAAGTCCACCCGTAAGCGTCCACGAACCTTGTTTCCATTGATACGCTTCTTTTGTTGTAACTTCTTTCGCAAGGTCCATACCTTTCAGGCCAGGGAATTCTTTTGCTTTAGCTAGAGCCAAAGCTTCGTCAATGTTATTGCCCGCTACGATACAACCGTTCTGTGCACCTTTCTCGCGCAGAATACGAGTTAGCTTACGCGTATCAATATCAGCAATGCCGACAACATTTTGCGATTTTAGGTAATTAGAAAGGGATTGTTCATTACGGAAATTAGAAGCGATGAGAGGGAGATCGCGAATCACAAGGGCTTGAGCATGAATGGAAGAGGATTCTTCGTCTTCGGAATTGGTTCCGGTATTGCCAATGTGAGGGTAAGTGAGAGTAACGATTTGTTGAGAATAGGAAGGATCAGTGAGGATTTCTTGGTACCCCGTCATCGAGGTATTAAAAACGACTTCTCCAACTGCGAAACCTTCCGCGCCAATGGATTCACCGTGGAATACTGTCCCATCTTCTAGGACTAGCAGTGCTGACTTACTCAAGACAACCTCCAGAATAAAAATGCATTAAAATTGATTTAATTTGCAAATCTACCTTCCTGCAACACCCAAAACTGCGTGTTTATGGAAATTAGACAAATTGGCGGTATTCTAATGATGGTCTTGATTGCTGTCAATATTTGTCGATAAATAAAATTAAACTTTAGGGGATCTACATTAAAAACAGCTCAAAGCCTCCAAAACAGTAACTTTACAGGCCGTATAATTACATCAAATTGCAATTTGGGATTTTTAGCCAAGGATTAGGAAAACCAAGATCACAAAATTTATTTGTCAATTTGCGCAAACGTTAATCAAGCAAAGATTAACTACACTTTTAAGGGTTTTAATAAAAAAACACATCAGAACACGCAAAATACAAAAGTAAAGGAGGGAAATAAATGAAATGTAGCTCTGCTAAATATCGAATAGTATAGAAAGGTAGAATAAAAACGCCAGCAAAAGCTGGCGCATAATTATGTATTAAAGTTCGTTCAATCCAAGAACATCAGTCATAGTAAAGAAACCACTTTGCTTTCCGTTCAGCCAGACAGCCGCTTTCACAGCACCATTGGCAAAGGTCATACGATCTGTCGCTTTATGGGTAATTTCAACACGCTCACCGATATCAGCAAACATTGCAGTATGCTCTCCAATAATATCGCCAGCTCGAATCGTTGCAAAGCCAATCTCATCCTTGGTACGCTCACCAGTAATTCCTTCACGAGCATATACAGCAACATCATTGAGCTGGTTACCCATAGCTCCCGCAATGGCTTCACCCATACCAATTGCTGTACCAGACGGTGCATCAACCTTATGACGGTGGTGTGCTTCAACAATCTCGATATCGCAGTACTCGCCCATCACTTTAGCGGCTTTCTCTAACAGCTTGAAGACAAGGTTTACCCCAACACTGTAGTTGGGTGCCATCACAATTGCGATATCTTTAGCAGCAGCGTCAATTTGAGCTCGTTCTTCATCACTGAAACCAGTTGTACCTATGACAATTTTCTTACCATGTTTCTTACACAACTCGATGTTCGCAAGTGTGCTCACAGGAGCCGTGAAGTCGATGATGACATCAAAATCTGCAATGGACTTTTCGAGATTATCGGTTAGTGTTACCTCGATTTTCCCCTCACCACATAGCTCACCAATATCGACGCCAACTAGTGACGATTCTGGACGCTCAGAGCCTGCACCGATCAGTGCCTCCTGATTTTGATAAGTTGCTTTAACGAGGTTTCGGCCCATTCGGCCTGCTGCTCCTGCAATCGCAATTCTAACCACTGCGTTGTTCTCCGTTGATATTGAACTCTCCCCCTAATAACACGGGTCTATCGAGTTCTCATTGAAATTGTCTACATAAACTAGCAACAAATGAATTGGGTTACCACCCAATTATTGGCCACGATAAGTTGCGACTACACGCTCAAGAATAGGAACGTTCGCTTCTGGAAATTGGTAATCGCTTAATGCCGCTACATCAACCCACTCGCCCTGCTGGCCTTCTTTACCATAAGGGGTATTTTTAAAGCTATTCACGGTAAAGAAATCGAACTTAAGAGATTTGTCTGGGTAATCATACTCAAGATGTTCAAAGTGCTTCGCTTGCGTTACCTCAATACCAATTTCTTCAAATAGCTCTCGAGCTATCGCTTGCTCGGGCGATTCACCTTGCTCAACTTTCCCTCCTGGAAACTCCCAAAATCCACCTTTATGTAGTTTCTCGGGGCGTTTGGTAATAAACACTTGCGACTGTTCAGGGTTAAAAATGATCGCAGCAACAATATGAATTCGTTTCATCACTATTCCATCCGTAATAGGAAAGTTTTCCATAATAAAAAAGAGCCGCTAAAGCGGCTCTTTTACTCAACATTTTAGCTTAGCCAATTTTACCATGGCACTGCTTGTATTTCTTACCACTACCACAAGGGCATGGCTCATTTCGACCTACTTTACGCTCTTCACGTACCATAGGCTGATTGCCTTCTTCTGATTCTTCACCATCAGATAACTGATTTTCCGCTGCAGCATGTTGGGTTTGAGCACGACGAGCTGCTTCTTCGGCTTGAGCACGACGTTGAGCTTCCATCTTCTCAACTTCTTCTTGCTGTTGAACTCGAACTTTAGAAAGGATGGCAATCACATCAAACTTGAGTGAGTCCAATAATCCTTCGAACAGTTCAAACGATTCACGCTTGTACTCTTGTTTCGGGTTCTTCTGTGCATAGCCACGTAAGTGAATACCTTGGCGAAGGTGATCCATCGCAGCCAAATGCTCTTTCCAAAGGCCGTCCAGTGTTTGCAACATAACCGACTTTTCAAAATTACGAAGCACTGTCTCACCAACTGCTTCTTCTTTCTGTTTGTAGACAGTTACCGCTTCTTCTAAGATCTTCTCGCGTAGAGCTTCTTCGTATAGCTTGTCGTCTTCATCCAACCAAGTTTGGATGGATACATGAAGGTCAAAGTCGTTTTTCAAGCGTTCTTCAAGGCCGGCAATATCCCACATTTCTTCTAGTGACTGTGGCGGAATATATTCGTCGATCACCGAGCTGAATACATCCGCACGGTTTTGTTCTAGCATTTCGCTGATGTCATCAACGCTCATCAGTTCATCGCGAAGCTCATAAACCACTTTACGCTGGTCGTTGGCAACGTCATCGTACTCTAGTAGCTGTTTACGAATATCGAAGTTACGGCCTTCCACCTTACGCTGAGCTTTTTCAATCGAGCGAGAAAGCATCTTAGACTCAATCGCTTCACCTTCATCCATACCGCTTTGAATCAAGCTAGCCATACGATCAGAAGTAAAGATACGCAGCAATGAATCTTCCATTGAAAGGTAGAAGCGCGAAGAACCCGCATCACCCTGACGACCAGAACGACCACGCAGCTGATTATCAATACGACGAGACTCGTGGCGCTCTGTGCCAATAATATGTAGGCCACCTGCTTCAAGTACTTTATCGTGAACAACTTTCCACTCTGCCTTGATCTCATCGATCTGCTCTTGAGTTGGATTGTTTAGTTGTTCAACTTTCATCTGCCAGCTACCACCCAACACGATATCGGTACCACGACCAGCCATGTTAGTTGCAATAGTTACCGCGCCTGGTGTACCCGCTTCAGCTACAATCTCCGCTTCACGTTCATGGAATTTAGCATTGAGAACGTTGTGCTTGATCTTGGCTTGCTTAAGGGCATTCGATAGCAATTCCGATTTTTCAATCGAAACTGTACCTACTAGAGATGGCTGACCTTTTTCTACGCGCTCTTTAATGTCTTCGATGATTGCATTGAATTTTTCAACTTCAGTACGATAAACCACATCAGGCATATCGTTACGAATCATTGGTTTGTTCGTAGGAATAACGACAGTTTCCAATCCATAGATTGACTGGAATTCAAATGCTTCTGTATCGGCAGTACCTGTCATACCAGACAGTTTTTCGTAAAGACGGAAGAAGTTTTGGAAGGTGATAGACGCGAGAGTTTGGTTCTCATTTTGGATCTTAACGCCTTCTTTTGCTTCTACTGCTTGATGAAGACCTTCAGACCAACGACGACCCGGCATTGTACGACCAGTGTGCTCATCAACGATGACCACTTCTTCGTCTTCATTGACAATGTAGTCCACATTCTTTTCAAACAACACGTGCGCACGCAATGCAGCATTCACGTGATGTAGAAGGCTAATGTTTGTTGGTGAATAAAGAGTATCGCCCTCTTCCATCAAACCATTTTTTATCATTAACTCTTCAACAAATTCCTGACCTGTTTCCGTCAAGTGTACTTGTTTAGATTTCTCATCGACTGTGTAGTGACCATCACCACGGTATTCTTCAGAGTCTTCTTGCTCTTGCTGTTGCAAGTGAGGGATAAGAACATTGATACGCGTGTAAAGCTCTGAGCTATCTTCCGCAGGACCAGAAATAATAAGAGGAGTACGAGCTTCATCGATAAGGATCGAATCGACTTCATCGACAATAGCAAAGTAACGTTCACGCTGTACACGGTCTTCCGCACGGAAAGCCATGTTGTCACGTAGATAGTCAAAACCAAATTCGTTATTTGTACCGTAAAGAATATCGGCTTGGTAAGCTTCTTTCTTCTCTTGCGGAGGCATATTAGGCACATTGATGCCAACTGTCATGCCCAGGAATTCGAATAGAACACGGTTTGTTTCTGCGTCACGCTTTGCAAGGTAGTCGTTCACCGTTACTACGTGAACCGCACCTTTTAGTGCGTTCAAATATGCAGGTAGAGTTGCAGTTAGTGTTTTACCTTCACCAGTACGCATTTCTGCAATTTGGCCAGAGTTCAGTACCATGCCACCGATGAGCTGTACGTCAAAGTGACGCATACCATAAACACGCTTAGATGCCTCACGAACGGTCGCGAATGCTTCTGGTAATAGCTTGTCTAGTGATTCACCCTGTTCTAAACGCTGACGGAACTCAACGGTTTTTGCCTTTAACTCTTCATCGGAAAAAGCTTCAAACGTTGGTTCGTAATTATTAATTTCTTTAACTATTTTTCTTAGGCGGCGCAATGTTCTGTCATTACGGCTACCAATAACTTTAGTCAGTAGCTTAGCTATCATTTGTTGTGAATCTCTCTTTGCTTAGATCGTTCAGATCTACTCTAAATGCCTTCAGTCTCTACCCGTTTTAAACTAAGGATACTGAGATAAATCATGTATCAGTGATATTGTGATGAGTGGGCTGAATTTCAAGGCACTATCTATAATTAGTGCCGCATAGTTTAAGGAATTTTCTCCCGAACAACCAATAGTGTGAGCATTTGTTTGAAGCTCACTTAAATTTTTCTCCAATTCCAGCGATATTTCGTTTAAGAATGGCTGTTTTGCTACCGTACAATCGCCTACTATTAGGGATAGAAACCAATCGAGGCTTTTATGAGAGATCATCGCCCTACTCTTACTGACGAATTGATTACTGGCTCAAAACTCGGTCAGATCCAGCAACACGCTGGAGAGATCATCAAGATCAATCAAGCCCTATCCCAGATCTTACCTAAAGGAGTGGTGGATCATTGCCGCGCGGCAAACGTGCGATCAAACCACCTCGTCATTGAAGTTGCCAGTGCTGCAATAAAAATGAAGCTCGATTACGATCGACTCAATATCCTAAATCAATTAAGAAACGCTGGGTTCGCACGGTTAATGGCGGTCGAAATTCGCATAAATCCAGGACTCTACCAGCGCCGACCAGGCGAGTTCACCTCTGACAAACCAGCAAAGAAACGCGCACCATTGTCCAATAATGCCGCAAGTGCACTACTGATGATTGCGTCGGGGGCTCCACCTAAAGTGAAAAAGCGCTTAGAGAAACTCGCTCAACTTGCACGAGATGAGTAACTTTATTTAGCAAATATAAGAAGCAAAAAAGCCAGACTCGAAGGTCTGGCTTTTAAAATCTATATCTTCAGTGTTTACGCAAGCACCATGTTAGGTTCAGCAAAAGCAACAGGTGAACCAACTTCTTCTTCGAATGTTGCCCATTCCCATGCTTCCTGATCGGCTAGTACTGCACGTAGCAATTGGTTGTTCAAACCATGACCAGATTTATATGCGCGGAACTCACCTACAATAGCATGACCACACATGTATAGGTCACCGATTGCATCAAGTACTTTATGAGTCACAAATTCATTCTCAAAACGAAGGCCTTCTTCATTTAGAATGCGGTACTCATCCAGCACAATCGCGTTATCAAAGCTACCACCTAGAACCAAGTTTTGAGATTGTAAGTACTCAATATCACGCATAAAACCGAAAGTACGTGCGCGAGAAATCTCTTTTACAAAACCTTGAGAAGAAAAATCAAAACGCAGTTGTTGCTGGTCTGCATCTATTGCTGGGTGATCGAACTCAATTTCGAAGTCCATTCTGAAACCATTGTACGGTACCAGTTCAGCCCACTTATCACCGTCTTCAAAACGCACTGGTTTCTTAATGCGGATAAAGCGCTTAGGTGTGTTAAGCGTTTCAATACCAGCTTGTTGCAGTAAGAATACAAACGGACTTGCACTACCATCCATAATCGGAATTTCAGGCGCATCGACTTCGATAATGATGTTATCGATACCCATGCCCGCAAGTGCTGCGTTCAAGTGTTCTACCGTAGAAATACGTACGCCTTCATCGTTCACCAATGCGGTACATAGCATTGTATCGCGCACTGACTCTGGGTCGGCTGGAAAATCTACCGGTGGGTTGACGTCAGTACGACGGTAAACAATACCCGTATTTGCAGCGGCTGGGCGAAGAGTAAGTGTCACTTTACGACCAGAGTGGAGTCCCACACCAGTAGTTTTCACTATTTCTTTCAGAGTACGTTGTCTGATCATCTACTTGCCTCGATAAAAGTGCTACAAATCACGGTCGATGAGTTCACCGACCGCAAATCCTACCATAATTTTGAACAGTGTCAAATTATGCTTATATCTTAATCAGCTTGGCGACGTAAAAATGCCGGAATATCCAAGTACCCACCATCTTTTTCTGTCTTAGCAGCTGCATTTTGGCCATTTGATGACGAAACAGGTGCCGTAGGTGCTGGTTGAGATGTTACCTGAGGTTTTTCCTGCAAAGGCTGTGCCGGCTTCTCTTCTACTTTAGCAGCTGGCTGCTGTGGAGCAGAAGGCGTAGACGGAGCAGTTTGCGTTTGCGGCTGAGCTACTGGAGCTACTTTCGCTTTGCCACCCGCAACTAGCGTAATGTCAGGCTTTTTCTCGTTACCAATACCAGTAGCAACAACTGTAACGCGAATCTCATCTGTCATATCAGGGTCAAGGGAAGTACCAATAACCACTGTCGCGTTATCAGATGCAAACGCTTTAACTGTGTTACCCACCGTTTCGAACTCATCAAGACGCATGTCTAGGCCAGCAGTGATGTTCACAAGTACACCACGAGCACCGGCAAGATCAATGTCTTCAAGTAGAGGGCTTGAAATTGCTGTTTCAGCAGCTTCTTCCGCGCGATCTTCTCCCTTAGAGACACCGCTACCCATCATTGCGTGACCCATTTCAGACATGACCGTTCTCACATCTGCAAAGTCGACGTTGATCATACCAGGACGAGTGATAAGTTCAGCAATGCCTTGTACCGCATTTTTCAGTACATCGTTTGCGCTCGCAAACGCTTCAAGCAATGTGACACCACGTCCTAAAACTTTCAGTAGCTTCTCATTCGGAATAGTGATTAACGAGTCTACGTGCTTCGACAGCTCTTCAATTCCTTGCTCCGCAAACGCCAAACGCTTCTTACCTTCAAAGCTAAATGGCTTAGTCACTACTGCAACCGTTAACACGCCAAGCTCTTTAGCCACTTCAGCAATAACAGGCGCAGCACCAGTACCGGTACCACCGCCCATACCAGCGGCTATAAATACCATATCGGCACCAGTTAGAACTTCTTTAATTCTTTCTCGATCTTCAAGTGCAGCTTCACGGCCAACTTGAGGGTTAGCCCCAGCACCTAGACCTTTAGTAATGTCACCACCAATCTGAATGACACTGCTTACACTCGTTTTACGCAGCGCTTGAGCATCGGTGTTTACACTGATGAATTCCACGCCTTCGATGGACTCACGCACCATGTGTTCTACAGCGTTACCGCCGCCACCACCCACTCCAACGACTTTAATTACCGCATCGTCAGACATTTCCATCATCGGTTCAAACATGTGTTATCTCCGTTTTTCCTGCTACTCAGGTTAAAACTCTTTTTGTATCCAATTACGTAAACGGCCAACGAAGCCAGACATAGATTGACGCTTTGGTTCGCTATATTCTATGTCATCACTCACTTGACTATCCTTTGCGTAATGAAGTAAGCCAACAGCCGTCGAATGAAACGGCTCTTTTACATAATCTGTTAAACCACTAACTTCTAGCGGTTTACCAACTCTAACTTGATTGCGGAATACACGCTCGGCACATTCCACCAATCCTTCAATCTGTGCTGCACCACCGGTAAGAACAACACCGGCAGCTAAATGATGCTTGATGCCATCTTCACGAAGTTTTGATTGGACTGTATCAATTGTCTGATTAACCAATCCCATCAGTTCAGTGTAACGAGGCTCAATAACCTCGGACAAGGTCTGCCTTTGTAAACTGCGCGATGGACGCCCACCCACGCTAGGCACGTTAACCGTATCGTCTTTACTCACCAATTCGCTAAGTGCGCAGCCGTATTTCACCTTGATCTCTTCAGCATCGCTTACTGGCGTACCAAACGCAAATGCTATATCGCTAGTCACTGCGTTTCCGGCGTAAGAGAATACTTCTGTGTGACGTAGCGCACCACCAGTCCAAATGGAAACATCCATTGTACCTGCGCCAATGTCTACCACACAAACACCTAGTTCGCGTTCATCATCAGTGATAACTGCATTACTTGCAGCTAAGCCAGAATAGACAAGCTGATCCACTTTCAAGCCACAACGCTCTACAGCTTTAATAATGTTTCTTGCCATATCATTGTGACAAGAAATGAGGTGAACACTCACCTCCATTCGAACACCAGAAAGGCCAAGTGGGTTCTTAATCCCTTCTTGGTAGTCGATAGTAAATTCTTGAGGAATGACGTGCAGGATTTTTTGCTCGTCTCCAATTTTGATCGATTTAGCGGTATGAATCGCTCTATCCATATCTTCTTGGGACACTTCCTCATCAGAAATGGTTCCCATCCCCTTTTCAATACGGCTAGCGATATGGCGGCCGGATAAAGAGATGAAAACATTACTGATCTGGCATTCTGCCATCAACTCAGCTTGGTCAACCGCACGCTGAACAGACTTAACGACAGATTCAAGGTCGTTAACTCCACCCTTGTCCATACCTCTCGATGGGCTTGTTCCAGCCCCAATGATATTTATCTGGCCGTCAGGCAAGACCTCACCTACTAGAGCTGATACGGTTGCAGTGCCTATATCAAGACCAACAATTAAGTTGTCATCAGCGGCCTTAGTCATCTGTACTCTCTTGTTCTAACTCTTGTTCAGGGAACCAGCCAATTGCCGCTCCCGTGTCGTATCTGAGGTCGATATAACTGACTTTATCAGCGTCACTTCCTAAGCTCGTATACAGCGCAATGAAGCGCTCAATTCGTTCGTTTAACGATTCTTTGCCTAATTCAAGACGAATACCATTATCTAGAATTATTTGCCATGCTCGGCGATCGTTCAAAACCAACGATGTAATATTTAGATCTAACGCTTTAAAAAGAGGGGTTATTTCTCGCCAAATATTCAATACTTCTTGGCTACTCCCTGTCGGGCCATAAAGCTTAACCCGCTCTCCTTTTAGCTGGCCAATATCTCCATCAAAGACATTGCCTTTTTCATTCAGTAACGCGTTTCCATTCCATATAGCCTCTGCTTGATACTCAGTCAGAAAAACTTTTATGGTATCTGGCCACTGTTTACGAATAGAAGCGTGAGCAACCCATGGAATGGTTGATACCACCTCTTGCAGTTCGTCGATGTCCTGAGACATAAACGTGCCAATATGCTCTAGTTCAGAAAATGCCTGTTGAACATTGTTGGCTGAAACGTAATTCAAATCGCCCTGAAGAACTATTTTGGAAAGCGGAAGCCTTTGATCATCCCACATCCAAGACAATGTTGAGTAGAGGGTAAAACCTATGGACAACAAAACCACTAGCAAAAACACACCGCCAACGGCATGTTGTTTAACTAGTGGTGAATGCGATACACGACGGCTTTTTCTCAAAGCACTTTTTACCAAAGTCGCTGTCCCTACACATGGCTCTCAATACATTCCCTATTTTTATAGAGGTAAAGCAGTTACTTTAACCTTGGGATTATACTGAGCTAACTGAAAGTATCAAATACAGAAAGTGATAATTAGCGTATAGATTTGAGCCAAACCAATAAAATGACTCAATTCTACTTTTTGCATTATGCAGACTGCATTTTATTAATATTTAACTCAAAAGCTGCGAGTTGTTTAGCTACTTTGCCAACATCACCAGCACCTTGGGTTAGTACGAGGTCACCATCTTGTAAAACATTAGCTAAAACAGATGGTAGAGCAGATGTTTCCGCAACAAATATTGGATCGATTTTACCTCGACTACGGATAGTTCGACATAACGCCCGCCCATCTGCGCCTGCTATTGGCTTTTCCCCGGCCGAGTAGACGTCAAGCATGATAAGTACATCGACTTGCTCGAGTACATTAGCAAAATCATCATAAAGGTCGCGCGTTCGGCTATAACGGTGGGGCTGGAAAACCATGACCAGTCGTTTTTCTTCCCAGCCGCTGCGAGCTGCTTGAATGGTTACGTCTACTTCGGTTGGGTGATGACCATAATCATCCACCAGCATTGCACTACCATTGCCAGTATCAAACTCACCTAGGTGGTCAAAGCGGCGTCCCGTCCCTTGTGTTCCTGCCATTGCTGCCAGAATCGCTTCATCGCTCACATCATCTTCTGTCGCAACCGCGATGGCTGCTGACGCATTCAGTGCATTATGACGACCAGGAATGTTCAGCGTAATATCCAAATTATCTTTACCCTCACGGACCACAGTAAACTTACCTTGTTGGCCGTCCTGACGGTAGTTTTCAATACGAACATCGGCATCTTCAGAAAAACCGTACGTGATAACTTGACGACTGATTCTTGGAATCAATTCTCGTACGACTGGATCATCGATACACACAATAGCTTGACCGTAAAATGGTAAATTGTGTAAGAAATCGATAAACGTCTGCTTTAGCGTTTCAAAGTCCCCGCCATATGTATCCATATGATCCGCTTCAATGTTAGTCACAATGCTAACCATTGGCTGAAGGTGCAAGAAAGAAGCATCACTTTCGTCTGCTTCAGCGATAAGAATACGGCTTGAACCTAATCTTGCATTGGTTCCAGCACTTTTTACTAATCCGCCATTTACAAACGTGGGATCTAATCCCGCCTCAGAGTAAATCTGAGTGACTAATGCAGTCGTCGTCGTTTTACCGTGAGTACCCGCGACAGCAATCCCATGACGAAAACGCATAAGCTCCGCCAGCATCTCTGCTCGGCGAACTATCGGAATACGACGCTCTCTGGCTGCCATGATTTCTGGGTTTTCTTCATTAATCGCGGTAGAAACCACCACCACGCTCGCCTGTTCAATATTGCTCTCTTGGTGACCAATATAAACCGTGGCACCTTTTTCAGTTAGGCGCTCGGTTACCGGGTTTTCTGCAAGATCAGACCCTGTAATTTGGTAGCCTTCATTTAACAATACTTCGGCAATACCACTCATACCAGCTCCACCAATACCGATAAAGTGGATGCATTTTACTCTTCGCATCTCTGGCACCATGGCACGGATCTGAGCTAAATCTTGTGTATGTTCTATGGTCATGAATCTTGTCTCGTTATTTAGTCAAAGCAATGATCGCGTTCGCTACCGTTTGATCCGCTTCTAGCTTAGCGGCTTCACGTGCTTTTATCGCCATAGTCAGCAACGCAGAGCGATCTAAACTGGCAATCATCGTTGTTAATTTGTCTTGGGTGAGGTCTGGCTGCTCAATCATCTTGGCTGCACCGCACTCCACTAAATGATCAGCATTCAAGGCTTGCTGACGGTCTTTATGCATAAACGGAATAAATATCGCCCCTACACCTGCTGCAGATACTTCTGACACAGTCAACGCTCCAGAGCGACAAACTAGGATATCTGCCCAGTCATAAGCTTTAGCAACATCATCGATAAACTCTACCGTTTCAGCTTCAGTCACTCCCATTTCTTGGTATGCGGCCTGTACCGAACTTTGATTATTCTTCCCTGCCTGATGAAGCACCTGATAGTGTCCACCAAGTGACTGCATCACTCCTGGTAGCGTGGTATTCAAAATCTGAGCGCCTTGGCTACCACCCATTACTAAAATACGAATAGGACCATCACGCTCGGATAGACGAATAGAAGGCTCCGGCAAAGCTACTACATCCTCACGCACAGGGTTGCCGACCACTTCCGCAGTTGGGAATGCACCGGGAAACGCCTGAAACACTTTTTTGGCAATTTTTGACAGCCATTGGTTCGTCAGCCCTGCTACCGCATTTTGCTCATGCAAAACGACAGGCACACCGCTAAGCCAAGCAGCAATACCTCCAGGGCCACTGACATAACCTCCCATGCCCAATACCGCATCAGGCTGCCAATTTTTAATATGGCGCTTGGCTTGCAATATAGCACTGATAATTTGGAATGGCGCTTTGACCAACTTAGTCAGGCTTTGACCTCTCAACCCTTTCACTTTGATAAAGTCGATATCAATACCATGTTTTGGCACCAATTCAGCTTCCATTCTGTCCGCGGTACCTAACCAGCGAATCTCCCAACCTTGTTGCTGTAACTTCTTAGCAACGGCAAGCCCAGGGAATACATGCCCACCAGTACCGCCAGCCATTACCATCAAACGTTTATTCTTTTTCATTAGATTCTTTTTCTTCCGCCACATTCTTTTCAGGCGTACTGCGGCTTTCTATTAACCGACATTCATGGTCGATTCGAAGTAAGATCGACACAGCGACAGACATTATAATTAAACTCGAGCCACCGTAACTAATCAAAGGTAGCGTCAAGCCTTTGGTTGGAACAATACCAGCCGCTGCCCCTACGTTAACTAACGTTTGGAACGCGAACCAAATACCAATACCAAAAGCCAAGTAACCGCCAAATAGCTGGTTGTTATCAAACGCTTTTTTGCCAATAAAAATAGCTTTAAATACCAAACTGAAGATCAACATAAGCACCAAGGTAACACCGACAAACCCCAGCTCTTCTGCTAAAACAGCAAACACAAAGTCAGTATGTGCCTCAGGAAGATACTCTAGTTTTTGAATGGAGTTTCCAAGTCCTTGACCAAACCACTCACCTCGACCAAATGCCATCAGCGATTGAGTTAGCTGATAACCGCTACCAAATGGATCTTCCCACGGATCAAGGAAAGAGGTGACCCGCCTCATTCGATAAGGCTCCGCAACAATCAGCGCGATAACGGCCATAATACCGGCGACCATTAACGCGATAAATTGCGACAGTTTTGCTCCTGCAATGAACAGCATGCCAAACAAGGTGACCAACATAACAATAACGGTCCCTAAATCAGGCTGGCCCAATAGTAATATCGCTAATGTGCCAAACACCATGATCGGCTTCATGAAGCCGCCAAAAAAGGTGGCTCTTACTTCCTCTTGCTTACGAACCAAATACCCTGCCATAAATATAAATAGCGATAGTTTGGCAACTTCTGCAGGCTGAAGATTGAATAACCCAAGCGGGATCCAACGGGAAGCACCATTAACCGACTTCCCCGCTACTAACACAACAATCAACAGGAAAAACGATATACCCAACAATACTGAGCTATAGCGCAGCCAACGCTCCAAAGGCACTTGCAACACAACAGCAGACGTAGAGAGCGCCAAGATCAGAAACACTGCATGGCGAAACATAAAGTGAAAAGGCTGATCAGTGAGGCGTGAGCTAATAGGAAACGAAGCGGATGTTACCATCACTAGGCCCGTCAGCATTAGGCCCAGCGCTATCCATACCAATTGCCTGTCAAATAGAGCGTCTGGTACTGGGTGGCTAAACCATGCTTTCGCGCCTGAAAGGCTTCCTTTTAACTGCATTAATTACCTCAGTCAGGCGTATTGACGTGCAAGCTGTGTAAAGGCTTCGCCACGTGCCATAAAATTATTAAATTGATCAAAGCTTGCACACGCAGGCGATAGCATCACCATATCACCGGGTTGTAACTTAGGAGTAATGCTTTCCACAATTTCAGCCATTGATTCATAGCGTTTCGATGAGTGATGTAATGGCAGAAACTCAGAACCATCAGCCCCAAAGCAACACAATTCAACATTAAGAGAAGCGAGCGCAGGGCTAAGTTCACTAAAGTCGGCACCTTTGCCATCCCCCCCGACTAACAGATACAAAGTGCCACGACACTCTAAACCCGAGAGCGCAGCCAATGTACTGGCAACATTCGTCGCTTTGGAATCATTCACCCACTTAATACCGTTATTATCTGCGACAACTTGGCAGCGATGCGTCAAACCATTGTAAGATTTCAGCGCACTCAGGCCTTTAGTGAAATCGATGCCAGCCTCTGCAAGTAATGCTAATACAACCAAAGCGTTAGCGACATTATGACGACCGACTAGAGACAGTTCACTACTAGCCAAAACGGGGGCATCATTGGCAAACAAGTATTCCTGTCCCTGATGAAGGTCTAGTTTAAATTGTCCTCGGTTACCTAGGCTAAACTCTATCAAGCGTTTATCCATCGTATCTGGATAAGTTTGAGCGTCTTCCTTATTAACGATGCAGGCTTGTGCATTTGCAAAGATTCTTAATTTAGCTTGTCGGTAGTCCTCCATGCCGTCATAGCGATCCATGTGGTCTTCTGACAGGTTAAGGAAAGCAGCGGCAACTAAAGACAAACTCGAAGTCGTTTCAAGCTGAAAGCTTGATAACTCCAAGACATATAAATCCGCATCTTGGTTCAAAAGTTCCAAGGCGGGAACACCTATGTTACCGCCTACACCGACTTTCAGCCCACAGCCAGCAGCAACAACACCGGTTAGATCAGTAACTGTACTCTTACCGTTCGAGCCTGTAATAGCAATAACAGGCTTGTTCACTTGCCAAGCAAATAATTCTATATCTCCAACAACAGGGATACCTTTGGCAATGACTTGCTGAATTTCAGCTGTCGCAAGCGCAATTCCAGGGTTCACCACCAACAAATCTGCTTGGTGCAGCCACTCTAGATTCCATCCACCAGCATGAAGTGAAACATCTTGTGGAAGCTCAGTCTGTCCTGGAGGGTTCGCTCGTGTATCAATGACTTTAATGTCTAGATTATGAGGTAATTGCACAAGGTGTTTAACGACAGAGAGCCCGGTAATACCGAGCCCTACGACGACAACACGATTGATGTTTTGCCACTGATTCATTTAGTAACCTGCAAAGGTGTTGAATCTGCACGCTCAGCACAGAACATGCAAATCATTATCGGACTTTTAGTGTCGCCAAGCCTACCAAAACAAGCACGATAGAAATGATCCAAAAACGCACGATAACACGCGGTTCAGGCCAGCCCTTTAGCTCATAGTGATGGTGAATCGGCGCCATACGGAAAATACGTTGGCCTCGTAGTTTGTAGGATCCAACTTGAAGAATAACGGATAGGGTTTCCATCACAAATACACCGCCCATAATCACAAGAACAAATTCTTGTCGGACGAGAACAGCAATCGTGCCCAAAGCACCGCCTAATGCTAACGAGCCTACGTCACCCATAAATACTTGTGCAGGGTAGGTGTTAAACCATAGGAAACCAAGACCAGCTCCCACAATCGCCGTACATACGATAACTAATTCAGACGCCAATGGAATGTGAGGAATATGTAGGTAATTAGCGAAGTTCACATTGCCGGTTGCCCAAGCAATCGCAGCAAAGCCAGCCGATACCAACACTGTAGGCATAATCGCTAGGCCATCTAGACCGTCGGTTAAGTTAACCGCATTACTGGTGCCAACGATGACAAAGTAAGTTAATACGATATACAACAGCCCGAGCTGAGGCATTACTTCTTTAAAAAACGGTACAACTAATTGAGTTGCTGCGGTGTCTTTACCATGCGCATATAGAGCAAATGCCACGACTAATGCGATAGCGGATTGCCAAAAGTATTTCCAGCGAGCTATCAAACCATCGGTATTTTTACGAACGACTTTTCGGTAGTCATCAACGAAGCCAACCGCACCATAACCAATCAATACAGCCATTACCGCCCATACATATGGGTTCGATAAATCCGCCCAAAGAAAGACGGTAATCACGATCGCAGCGAGAATCATAACGCCACCCATTGTTGGCGTACCACGCTTGCTGAAGTGAGATTCAGGGCCGTCATTACGAACAACTTGACCAATTTGTAGTAGTTGTAGGCGTTTAATCAGCCTTGGCCCCATCCACAATGAAATGGCTAGTGCTGAGAGAATGCTAATAATGGCTCGAAACGATAAGTACTCGAACAACCTGAAAAAAGAAAAATGTGGCTGTAATAACTCAGCAAGCCAGATGATCATGAATGGGTCTCCTTTAAAGCAACCGCTATTTTGCTCATCCCAGCACTATTTGCGCCTTTAACAAGCAAGGTATGGCGTTTATCGCTCTGTTTTGTAAGCTGTTGCTCTATATATACGATCATATCTTCATGGGATTCAAAGTGACGGCCACCGCAAACTTCGCTGATCACTTTCGTGTCATCCCCATACGTCAATACATATTCAAATTTAAACGGGGCAGCATGTTCCCCGACTTGACGATGAAGTGCAAGACTTTCAGCGCCTAACTCTGCCATATTACCTAAAATTAACCAACGGCAACCGCCAAAACTGCCAAGTAGGTCAGCCGCAGCTTTCATGGCCGGAACGCTGGCATTGTAGCTGTCATCGATCAATTTGATACTGTCCGTAAGCTCAATGGCTTCCACACGTCCTTTCACTTTCATCAAATGCTTTAAGCCATGTTGAATATCATCAAGTCCAACTCCTAGCTTAATCGCCAAGCAGCTTGCCGCAAGCGCATTCGCAACATTATGCTCACCTATAATGCCAAGTTGAACCTGACACACACCAATCGGTGTATGAAGACTAAAGCTCGCCTCACCTTGCTCATTAAGCTGAACATCGGAAGCAAACACATCAGCCGAACCGTTCTTGGCCGAAAAAGTAAGCACCTGCTTATCTGCCAGAACTTCTTGCCATAGTTCACCACCATTACTGTCTAAGTTGACTACCGCAACTGAGCCAGGCTTGAGACCCAAATAAATCTCACCTTTCGCCTGCTTGACTCCATCCATAGAACCAAAACCTTCAAGATGAGCAGCAGCCACGTTATTGACCAGTGCGATATCAGGTTGGGTCAGCGAAGTGGTATAGGCTATTTCACCGATGTGGTTGGCTCCTAGTTCAATCACAGCGAAGTCATCTTGTGGTGTAGAACGAAGCAGCGTCAGCGGAACTCCGATTTCATTATTGAAATTCCCAGCGGTAAACAACACCTGGCCTCGACGCGAAAGAATACTCGCCAGCATCTCTTTAACGGTGGTTTTGCCACAACTACCTGTAATTGCGACGGTAGGTGTAGAGCACAACTGATGAACCCAAGCAGCGAGAGAGCCTAGAGCAAGTTTGGTATTTTGCACCACCAATTGCGGTAACGAGGTTTCACAGCGCTTATGGACCAACAACGCCCCAGCACCATTACTTTCAGCCTGGTGAATAAAATCATGGGCATCAAAACGTTCACCCGCCAATGCAACAAACAGAGCACCCGATTCGATGTTGCGTGTATCAGTCGAGACACTAGCGATAGAAACATCATTACCAATTAACTCAGCTCCCAGCACTGACGACAGTTGACTCAGAGAAACATTTATCATGACAAAATACCTAACAATTGTTGCGCAGACTCGCGATCTGAGTAGTGGACGGTTTCATTCGCCATCACTTGGTAATCCTCATGGCCTTTACCCGCTAGCAAGATAATATCCTGCTCCCCTGCTTTAGAAAGTGCGTAGCTTATCGCTTCATATCGGCTGTGCTCAACATGTGCTTTTTCCGGTTGAGTGAGCCCTTTAAGCATGTCTTCTACAATAGCTTGCGGCGACTCACTGCGTGGGTTGTCATCGGTCAAAATACTCTCATCGGCATACTGCTCTGCAATCGCCGCCATCATTGGGCGTTTACCTGTATCTCGGTCACCACCGCAACCAAAGATCGCCCATAACTTCCCTTGGCAATGAACACGAAGCGCCATTAACGCCTTTTCTAATGCATCCGGCGTATGAGCATAATCAACCACTACTTTCGCCTTACCTTGAGAGGAAAAAAGCTCCATTCGGCCAATGACCGGCGTCAGTTGAGGAGCGACATCTAACAAGGCCTGCTTATCAAAGCCCAAGCTCAGTAAACAAGCAAAAGACAATAGCAGGTTAGAAGCGTTAAATTCGCCGATAAGCGGAGCTGATAACACCCCTTCGCCATACTGACCATCAAAGCTCAGCTCAATGCCACTTTCCGAATAACGGACACTTTGGGCAAATACGGCACGAGTTAAACTTAGCTTCGGCGTCAACGAGACAGCTAGCGCATCAGGTAATCGAGACAACCATTTCTCACCGACTTCATCATCAACATTAATCACGGCGCGTTTGCAATTATGCTGTGAAAATAGTGAAAATTTCGCTTCACCGTAATCTTCCATCGTGCCGTGGTAATCGAGATGGTCGCGGCTCAAATTAGAAAAAGCGCCGATTTCAAAGTTTAGTGCTTTAACGCGGCCTTGAACCAAGCCATGAGAAGAAACTTCGAGCGCAGTATATTCAGCGCCTTGCTGTGCCAATTCGCTTAGTGTTTTCTGTATTTCAATTGGGCTACCGGTCGTATTCGCAGCCTGCTTAAGATCGGACAAGAAGCCATTTCCAGTAGTGCCCATTACCGCTGCACGTTTCCCCAGCAAATCGATCCACTGAGTAATCAATTGAGAAATTGTCGTTTTGCCATTAGTACCCGTGACACCAATAATTCGGTTGCCTTGGCTTTGATACAAGCGCCCAGCAAGCTCTGACAAACGCTGCTCAAGAGAGTCTATATAAATAACAGGTGTTGAGTCTTGGTAAGTAATGCTCGCATGCGGGCTTAATTCACACGCTTGCGCTAGCACTAAGTTCGCGTTTTGCTCGATTGCTTTGCTGATAAAATCGCGGCCATCTACGGCATGCCCCGGAACCGCGACAAATGTATCGCCTGTTTGTATCTTACGGCTATCTAGCTCCAAACTGGTGATCTGAGTTTGTGCCAGAGAGGAGTCGTCAATCGTTAACCAAGGCGCAATCAGCTGCGCAAGTGTCATTTCAGAAGCCATGCTACTTCTCGCTTAATCATTCGCTTTTAAATTTATTCTCGTCAGGTGCAATGTTCATGATCTGCAATGCACCTTTCATAATTTCAGAGAAAACAGGCCCAGCAACCGAACCACCATAGTAGTTGTCACCTTGCGGCTCATTGACCACCACCACCAGCGCAACTCTCGGGTTACTTGCAGGTGCTACACCTGCCGTGTAGGCAAAATATTCATCACCGTAACCACCAGCTATCGCTTTACGGGAGGTACCGGTTTTTGCCGCCACCCGATAACCAGGAACCGCCGCTTTGGTCGCAGTGCCTCCCGGCTGAGTCACGGTTTCCAGCATTTCCAGCACTTGCTTAGCAATGTTGTGGTCAATCACCTGGCGCGACAAGTCTTGTTGGTTATTCTCGATTATATGGACGGGTTGATATTTACCATAGTTGCCTAATGTCGCATAAGCGTGTGCAAGCTGGAGTGGGGTAATGGTAAGGCCGTAACCAAACGCTAAGGTCGCGATTTCAAACTTTGACCAACGACGGCGATTAGGGAAAATACCTGTCGTTTCACCGACCAAGTTCAAGCCTGATACTTCACCAAAGCCCACGGAGCTATACATTCCCAACAAAGCCTCAAGCGGCATGTCCAAGGCCATTTTCGCCACACCGATGTTACTGGACTTTTTCAAAATAGTGGTAAGGTCAGCCTTGCCAACCTTTGAGGTATCACGAACTCGGCTACCGCCAATCTGCATAATGCCATTGCCGGTATCGATTACAGTATCTTCATCCACCACACCATTCTCTAGCGCCGCGAGTACAACAAATGGCTTCACTGTTGAACCGGGCTCAAAAGCATCCGTAATCACTCGGTTACGCATCTTAAACGATTGAAGATCTGAGCGATTATTTGGATTATATGAAGGGGCGTTAACCATCGCCAAGACCGCGCCTGTTTTGACATCCAGCAGTACGGCTGAACCAGAGGTTGCACGGAAATCCGCCACAGCTTGTTTTATGGCTCGGAAGGCAATGGCTTGCAGGCGCTGATCGATGGTCAGCTCTAGAGGCTTACCTTCTTCTCGTTCTTCCAACGAGATGTTTTCAACCACTCTGCCGTATCTGTCTTTACGAATAATGCGTTTACCCGCTTCTCCGGTCAGCCACTTGTCATAGCTACGCTCCACGCCTTCAAGGCCATGGCCATCAATTCCGGTTACACCAATAATGTGAGCACTGACTTCCCCTGCGGGGTAGTAACGGCGGGATTCTGATTTTAATCCTACCCCTTTTAATTTCAGCTCACGAATATAGTTCGCCATGGCTGGGCTGACTTGGCGTTGAAGGTAGATAAAGCGGCGCTTACTATTATTTTCGATACGCTCAACCAAAGCATCCCGCTCAAGCCCAAGTACATCAGCCAAGGCGTACCAGCGGTCGCGGTCTTCCAAGCTATTTTCTTTGAAGATAGTTGCAGGATCGGCCCAAACCGCTTCAACAGGCACACTAACAGCAAGCGGTTCGCCATTACGATCTGAAATAATGCCTCGTGCAGAGTGAAGTGTTTTGGCGCGAATTGAGCGCAGATCACCTTGACGAATGAGGTTGTCAGGTTCAATAACTTGAATATAACCAATTCTAGCGACTAACGTAGCAAAGGCTAAAAACAGAAAGAACAGCACTAAATGGAAGCGCCAACGAATCAGAATAGGGGTTTCTTTCGCTGGAGTTTTTTTCGCTTTTACACTGGTTTTGGCTTTACTCTTGGTCATTGCAGATTGATTACCACTTCTTTGTCTGCATCTGGGCGCTTCATCTCAAGCTCTCGTTTAGCAAGAGCTTGCACCCGACTGTGATCGGCTAATGCGGTTTCTTCGAGGATAAGGTTGCGCCATTCACTGCCCAATCGATCACGCTCTAATAACATCTGATCTTTTTCAGAAATGGCCTGGCGAGAATGATGAGTGACAAACACAACGCCCATTGCACTGGCAAAAATTAGCACTAACAACACCATCGGCACTCGGCCAACAGTAAATAAATCCTGTGCGATTAATTTTGCTAAGTTAGGCGCTTTTCTACTCATCGGTATCGATTCACTACAGTTTTTCAGCTAAGCGTAATACCGAGCTTCTTGAACGTGTATTCAGCTCAACCTCTTGTTTTGACGGCTTAATGGCTTTCCCTACCGCCTTCAAGTCGGCGCTACCTAACGCTTTGATTTGGTCTTCTGTCAGAGGGATACCGTGTGGCACTTCTGGCCCTTTGCTTTCTTTGCGGATAAATCGCTTCACCATTCTGTCTTCCAACGAGTGGAAGCTAATCACAGATAAACGACCTTGTGGTGCTAGAATGCTGGCAGCACCTTTAAGCGCGGTATCAATTTCCTCTAATTCACTGTTGATGTAAATACGAAACGCTTGGAATGCACGTGTCGCAGGGTGCTTCTTTTCTTTAAAGCTTTTCGGCGCCGCTTCTGAAATCAGCTTTGCTAACTGGCTAGTGCGAGTCAGTGGTTCTTTTTCTTCATCGTCACGATGCGCGACAATCGCTTTAGCAATTCGGCGAGCATGCTTATCTTCGCCAAACTCGCGAATCACCCAGGTAATATCATCAAGGTCAGCTTCTAATAGCCATTGTGACACTGGGATACCCGATGTTGGATCCATGCGCATATCCAACGGGCCATCTTTCATAAAGCTGAAGCCACGCTCTGCATCGTCCAACTGTGGGGATGACACGCCTAAATCCAGCAGCACTCCATCAACTTTACCGACCAAGTCGTATCGCTCGGCATAGTCCGCCATACCAGAAAATGGGCCGTGAATAATGGTAAAGCGAGGATCATCAATCTTTTGTGCTTCGGCAATCGCTTGAGGATCACGGTCAATACTGAACAGGCGACCATTTTCACCTAGCTTAGATAAGATAGTGCGGCTATGCCCGCCACGTCCAAACGTTCCATCAATGTAGGTGCCATCTGGTTTGATAGCGAGCCCATCAATAGATTCATTAAGGAGTACAGATATGTGTTGGAATGATTCGGTCATCGTTATCTCATCAAGCTGGTGCTGAATTCGCGTAAAACGCTAGCTATTGGTATCAGTGTACTGATTTAACGCCATATCTCCACCTTTCGAATCAGGCTTCTCGTGATATTGCGCTAAGTTTAGTGCTTACGAAATTTATTTCGTCAATTAAAAGCAAAAAACCCATCATAACGGGAGGTTATGATGGGTCTCGAATGGGTGGAGTTGACACATACGCCGGGTTCTGTCCCGCTTACGCGGTGGTAACCATTCGTCTAGGCCTGCAATCGCTCACAGGCTCAAGCAATCTACCCGCCCCCAAACACGAGCAATGCTATGCGAGGGCCTATTTGATCTTGCTCCGGGTGGAGTTTACCTTGCTACGAACTGTTGCCAGTCGCACGGTGCGCTCTTACCGCACCCTTTCACCCTTACCTGTACTCATTCCTAGTTCCGAAGAAAAAGAAAATTGAGCCATCGGCGGTCTTCTCTCTGCTGCACTTGTCGTGGGCTCGCGCCCCCCAGGCGTTACCTGGCACCCTGCTCTATGGAGCCCGGACGTTCCTCCCCTCCATCAGTCTCCCTAAGGACATCAATGAAGCAGCGATTACCCGTTCAACTCCGAAGGCGGATTGTATAGATAAGCGCTAACAGTGTCTAGCAAGATCACAAATATGCTGAAAGGCATGCACTAAGTGATGCTTTTTTACACTAAACAAGCAGCATTGCTGTATTAATCTAAGTGCTCAAGCCCCCACTTATATAAAGCGTTCTTCTTGAGATTGTATATTTCTGCGGCCATAGCGGCGGCTTTCTTCAGAGGCAACTCTTTAGTCAGAATTGCCAAAGTACGTGTTGCCTCTTCTGGTAAAGAGTCCTCGGCACTCTCTCTATGACCGTGGATCAAAAGTACCATTTCACCACGTTGTTGGTTTTCGTCCGCTAGTACCCACTCAATAAGCTCACCTAATGGCTTGCCTTGAATAGTTTCAAAGGTTTTTGTTAGTTCCCGAGCCAAAACGACTTCTCGGTCAGGTCCAAGGATTTCCAACATGTCCTTAAGCGAATCCGTAATTCGGTGCGGCGATTCATAAAAAATACAGGTACGCTCAGCTTTAGCAATTTCAAGAAACTTATCTTTACGCCCCTTGCTCTTGGCAGGAAGGAAACCTTCAAAACTGAAGCGATCCGACGGTAAACCTGATGCGCTTAACGCAGTGATGACCGCACAAGCACCTGGCAATGGCACAACTTTAACACCCGCTTGACGACACTTATTGACAAGGTGGTACCCTGGATCGCTAATCAGCGGTGTCCCCGCATCGGACACCAAGGCAATAGATTGGCCTGCTAGTAATCGCTCAACTAATACTTGTGCTTTCTGCTGTTCATTGTGATCATGCAAAGGGAATGTTTTAGTTTGAATATTGAAGTGAGCAAGCAACTTGCCAGTATGACGAGTATCTTCCGCAGCAATGACATCCACACTCGATAAGACTTCAATTGCACGTTGGGTGATATCACCTAAATTGCCAATAGGAGTCGGAACAATATAGAGAGTTGGGATCTCTGCTGGCAATGTTTTGTTATCTGTCATTTGTTTACCATCACTTCAACGATTAATATAGAGACAATTTTACACTTACAAGTTAAGAACTCATGGCTATGAAGAACCATAAGAGAATCAGTGTACCACGCTTACTAACTCCTGTTGCACTCGCAATTACATTGGCTGCTTGTTCGTCTAAACCCGCAGCACCGACTTACGTAGATATCACGCTCGATCCGGTTAAATCGGCTCAATCTTACCTAATGCAAGCTGACAGCAGTAAAGGAAGCTTACAAACTGATTGGCTGATTATGGCGCTGAAAGCCACTGTCGATAACCAAGATTTTGAGCTAGCCCAAAGGCTGACACAGCGCATCGCTAAGCAACCCTTATCTGAGATCCAGCAGGCAGAATGGCAGTTAGCACGAGCTGAGTTACTGCAACTAGATGGTCAATATGACCAGGCACTCGGTCAGCTGAATTTTCAGCCACAGTGGACCCTGCCAAATGAACAGTGGAAAGACTATCACCAGTTGAGAGCTGACCTGTATACTCAATTACATCGTTATTTTTCAGCCAACCGAGAGCTAGTCGCTCTTAGCCAATACCAAGGCCAAGAACTGCAAGATGATACTGCCGCGCTCATATGGGATAATTTCAGCCTCTACAACGAATCTGAAATTACCGCCCTAAATACCGCACCAGAAGAAGATATTCTTGATGGCTGGTTACAGCTGGCTGTTTATATGAAAACTCTTGCGAGTAATGTTCCCCAATTAAAAAACGCTCTGGAGAACTGGCTAGCAGAAAACCCTGATCACCCAGCCGCTCAACATACGCCGCAATCGATCCAAGATATTCTTGCTTTAGAGATCACTAAGCCAACCAATACGGCTTTGCTACTACCTCTATCAGGAAAATTCGCTAAGCAAGCTCAGCTAATCCGTGATGGGTTCATCATGGCTATGATGAACGATGACGAAAAAGACTCAGAAGCAACGCTGACTATTTTGGACACAAATCAGCTGACACCTGATCAGCTAAAGCTTACGTTACTTGAGAAAAACATCGACTTTGTGGTTGGTCCATTAACCAAGGCAAATGTTGAAATGCTTGAAGAGGTACAAGATGACCTTTCTCAGCCAATTCCAACACTAGCTTTAAATATCCCAGAGTCAGTAGAAGAAGGCACGAATACCTGTTACCTAGCCCTATCACCGGAGCAGGAGGTAGCTCAAGCGGCTAAGCACCTAGCAGAGCAAGGTTTTGAGTATCCACTTATACTCGCTCCACAAGGACGATTAGGTGAACGAGTTGTAGAGTCCTTTGATAAGGAATGGAAAAAACACAGCGACAATAAAGTGGCCGTAAATTTGTTCGGTGATAAACGCCAACTACAGAGAAACATCAACTCGGTGTTTGGTTTACAAGAAAGCCAGCAACGTATCGCGCAAATGGATAGCTTAATGGACATGTCACTAGAAAGCATGCCACGCAGCCGCCGTGACATTGACTCTGTCTACATTGTTGCTAAAAGCTCGGATCTTACTCTTATCAAACCATTCATTGAAGTCGCAATTAACCCAGACACACAACCGCCTAAGCTATTTTCAAACTCGCGTAGTAACAGCAGTGCTACCCAGTACGAAGATCTAACCGGCGTTGAGTACAGTGATATTCCTCTGCTGATTCAACCAGACATGGCATTAAAAGCTCAGATGGATACACTTTGGCCTAAAGGGTCTAACGCAGAGAAACGCTTACAAGCTCTAGGGATGGATGCCTATCAGCTGATGGAAGAGTTACCTCAAATGAAGGTAGTCGCCGACTACACCGTTCAAGGCCAAACAGGTGTACTGAGTATTGACGAACAGTGCGTTGTTCAACGTGAAATTAGCTGGGCGAAACGTGAGGCTATTTAGCCGACGTAGTACTGGCAATCACTATGAGACCGTAGCCGAAACCTATTTAACGGGTTGCGGTCTTAGACCTATTGAGAGAAACTTCAACACTAAGGCAGGTGAAATCGATCTCATCATGGCGGATGCAGAGACCATCGTCTTCGTTGAAGTTAAGTATCGAGCGCGAACAACACATGGACTGGCCGTAGAAACCGTCACGGCTAGCAAAATGAAAAAGCTGATTAAAGCTGCGACCTTATGGTTACTCAAACAAGGCTTGTCAGTTCATTCAACGGATTACCGATTTGATATCGTTGCTATCCAGCAACAAGGTGAACAAATCGAATGGTATAAAAACGCGATAACTCAAGGATAAACAATGCTAGATAGCATTAAAGACAGTTTTACAGAAAGCATTCAAATTCAAATCGCAGCAGCAGAAGCGCTTCCTGATGCTATTACCCATGCTGCTCAAGCCATGGTTGCCAGTTTACTCAACGGCAATAAAATCCTTTGCTGCGGCAATGGTGGCTCTTCGTCCAATGCACAACAGTTTGTTTCTTGTCTTTTAAATCGCTTTGAGACCGAGCGTCCAAGTTTACCAGCAATGGCTCTTACAGCCGACAACACCACACTCACAGCCGTCGCAAACGACTACCACTACCAAGAGATTTTTTCGAAACAAGTACGCGCTTTCGGCCAACCAGGTGACATACTGTTAGCCATTTCCACCAGTGGTAACAGTAAAAACATCATCAAAGCGATGGAAGCGGCAGTAACACGTGATATGACTATCATCGCCTTTACCGGTAAAGATGGTGGTGAGATGGCAGGGCTTCTTGGCGAGAACGATGTTGAAATCCGGATCCCATCACACCGTACCGCTCGCATTCATGAGGTTCATATGGTCACGCTACATTGCTTGTGTGATTTAATCGACCAAGTCTTGTTTCCAGCCCACGAAGAGTAATTATGAAGATACTTAAATTATCGAGCTTACTGCTCATTTTCATAACATTAGCCGGTTGTGCGGGCTCTAGCGCTGAAAACACAGCCAGTGATCCGCGCAGCATGAACCAAATTTGGAGCGATAACAATATTGACTTCGAAGTCGCTGGTTTAAGTAATAAACCACCTTACCGTGGTAACGTGAGTATTACAGCGAGCTCATTTGAAGGCACGGTGATTCTAATGGGGCAGTCGAGAACACAAGAGTTGCTAACCGAGTTTGAGACTCAGGCGCGTAAAGTTAAAGGTGTCAAAACCATCCATAATCAAGTACGAATTAAAGCGCCATTGAGTGTAGGTAACGTTAGTCAAGACAGCTGGATAACCACTAAAGTGAAATCCGCATTGCTGACTAAATCCGAGTTGAGTGGTGCGAACGTTAAGGTAATTACGGAAGATGGTGAAGTATTCCTACTAGGCTACGTATCTCAAGAGCATGCCGAAATCGCGACAGAGGTTGCTCGTAACGTATCTGGTGTAAAAAAAGTGGTTCGAGCATTCCAGTACAGCAACTAACACGCCACAAACAAGCACAAAAAAAGCAGCGATATCGCTGCTTTTTTTATTTAACCACGCGTAAGCTCGGCTTGCCTTTAGGCCTTGGAGGCTCATCGTCAGAAGTTTCTGTTTCTAACTCTGGCTCTCCTTCAATACTTGAAAGGGAGTGAGCAGCCACATCTTCTTCAAACGACTCGTTTGGCTCTTCCTCTTCAATCGAACCAACATATGCTTCTTCAGGTTCAAACATAGTACCTGCACCGTTCTCACGGGCGTAAATAGCTTGAACCGCATACAAAGGAACTATCACAGAGTGAGGGCGCCCACTGAAGCGAGCACTAAACGTAATCGCTTCATTACCAAGTTCTAAATTTCCTACAGCTCGTGGGGCAACATTCAGGATAATTTGACCGTCCTGAACGAACTCTTGCGGTACTCGAACACCGGGCATAGTTGCATCAACAACCAAGTGCGGAGTTAAATCGTTATCAACCAGCCAATCATAAAATGCACGTAGCATATATGGTCGGCGAGGTGTCATTTTGGAAATATCCATCAAACAACCATTAACGAGATAAGCGCATCTCACGCTCAGCTTCAGTCAAAGAAGCAAGGAATGAATCACGTTCAAATACGCGGTTCATGTAAACTTTAAGCTCTTTTGAACCTGGGCCTACCAGCTCGATACCTAATTGAGGCAAACGCCACAGTAACGGAGCTAGGTAACAATCGATCAAACTGAACTCTTCACTCATGAAGTACTCGTACTCAGCAAATACTGGCGCAAGTGTTAGTAAATCATTGCGAAGCTTGTTACGCGCATTTTCAGATTCTTCAGCGTTACCTTTTACTACTTTCTCGGCTAATGAGTACCAGTTACGTTCAATACGGTAAATCATTAGGCGGCTGTTACCACGAGCAACAGGGTAAACAGGCATCAATGGTGGATGAGGAAAACGCTCATCGAGATATTCCATGATGATTTTTGAGTCGTACAGCGCTAGCTCACGATCAACTAATGTTGGTACTGTCTTATACGGGTTTAGCTCAATCAGTTCCGCAGGCAGGTTTGCCTCATCAACCAACTCAACTTCGACGCTTACGCCTTTTTCAGCTAGTACAATACGAACCTGATGGCTATACATATCAGATGCACTTGAAAACAGAGTCATTACAGAACGTTTATTGGCAGCTACAGCCATGGAGCCCTCCAGCACACTTACAGATATAAAAAACAATGGAGGCTAAGCCTCCATTGTAAACATTAAAAATTAGGTATTAGCACGGTATGGTAGCACAATTAGTGCACATCACGCCAATACTCTTTCTTAAGCAACACAACAACAATAGTGAATAGCACTAAGAATGCCATTACCCACCAGCCTAGTGCATGACGCTCTAGCTTCACTGGGTCACCTGAGTACTCAAGGAAGTTAACCAAGTCGCGAACAGCGTTGTCATATTCTTCTGCGTTCAGTTCACCTGTACCGTCAGCTTCTACACCAACGACCACTTGAACTTCTTCACCCTCAACAACTTTAGTGCCGTAGATAGGTTTTGGAATACCTTGTAGTTCCTCTAGAACATGTGGCATACCAACACTTGGGAAGACTACGTTGTTCACACCAAATGGACGAGATGGATCTTCATAGAATGAGCGCAAGTAAGTGTACAACCAGTCTGTACCACGAACACGAGCAACCAATGTTAGATCCGGTGGTGGAGCACCAAACCATTTCGCCGCAGATTCCTGCGGGATGGCGTTAACCATTAGATCACCCACTTTAGCTTCAGGATCGAAGATCAAGTTCTCTTTAAGTAGGTCATCCGGGATACCGATATCACGAGCAACACGCTGGTAACGCTGGTACTGAGTTGAGTGACACGCGAAACAGTAGTTCATAAACAGCTTTGCGCCGTTTTGAAGTGATGCTTGGTCAGTCAAATCGTTGTTTGCTTTATCAAGTGGTACGTTAGCACCGGCTGCCATTGCAAGAGATGGCAGCATTGCAAATAAAATTACAATCCATTTTTTCATTTGAATGTCACCCTCTCTGGTAATGGTTTCGTCGCTTCATTCTTACTGTAGAAGTACAGTAGTACGAAGAACATGAAATAACCTAAGCTAAAGATCTGCGCTAGTAGTGTGTATGTTGGTGTTGCTGGAAGCGCACCAAGAATACCCAACGCGATAAAGCTGATGGTGAACTGAATAATGTTAAACAGATGGAATTTGCTACGGTAGCGGTAAGAGCGCACTTTACAACGATCTAACCACGGTAGAATAAATAGCACTGCAATCGACGCGCCCATTGCAACAACACCAAGTAGCTTATCCGGAACCGCACGTAGAATTGCGTAGAACGGAGTGAAGTACCAAACAGGAGCAATGTGCTCTGGTGTTTTCAGTGGGTTCGCTGCTTCAAAGTTAGGTGGCTCAAGGAAGTAGCCGCCCATCTCAGGGTTAAAGAACAGCACATAACAGAAGAAGAACAAGAAGCCAGCAACACCTACCATATCCTTAACTGTACCGTACGGATGGAATGGAATTGAGTCGATGATATCGTACTTCTTAGAGTAGTAATCGTGGAACTTAAATTGAGTCTTGTAATCGTCGCCCATCTTGCCTTTCGGTAGCTTAGTTTCAATACCGTCTGGGTTGTTGGAGCCTACTTCGTGTAGTGCCAATACGTGCAGCACAATAAGAAGCAGTAGAACGATTGGTAGTGCAATTACGTGAAGAGCAAAGAAACGGTTTAGTGTCGCACCAGAGATAACATAGTCACCACGGATCCATAGTGTTAGGTCATCACCAATAACAGGAATCGCACCAAACAGCGAAATGATTACCTGAGCACCCCAGTAAGACATTTGTCCCCAAGGTAATAGGTAACCCATGAATGCTTCAGCCATTAGCACTAGGAAAATCAGCATACCGAAAACCCACAGTAACTCACGAGGCTTTTGGTATGAACCATAGATCAAACCACGGAACATATGCAGGTAAACAACAACGAAAAACGCAGATGCGCCTGTTGAGTGCATATAACGCAGTAACCACCCGTATTCCACATCACGCATGATGTATTCAACAGATGCAAACGCACCTTCCCCAGAAGGAACATAGTTCATCGTCAACCAAATACCCGTTAGGATTTGGTTAACCAGTACAAGCATCGCTAGCGAGCCAAATAAATACCAAAAGTTAAAGTTCTTTGGCATTGGGTACTCAGAAAGGTGCTTCTTATACGCGTTCATTGCCGGTAGACGTTTTTCTACCCAATCAAGTACAGCTTGCATTATGCCTCCCCTGTTTCGTCAACACCGATGATGATCTTGGTATCACTCAAGTACATGTGTTTTGGAACAACTAGGTTAAGTGGAGCTGGAACGCCTTGGAATACACGGCCAGCCATATCAAACTTAGAGCCATGACAAGGGCAGAAGAAACCAGACCTAACACCTTGAACTTGCTCGCTAAAGCTATCTGGTAAGTACGTTGGGGAACAGCCAAGGTGAGTACAGATACCAACTGCTACAAAGTACTCTGGCTTAATGGAGCGGTAAGCGTTTTGTGCGTATTCTGGTTGTTGTTCTTCACCAGAGCTCGGATCGCGTAATTTTCCATCCAGCTCTTTAAGACCATCAACAACAGACTGAGCACGACGTACAACCCATACAGGTTTACCTCGCCACTCAACACGAACCATTTGCCCTTCTTCAAGTTTACTGACGTCAACTTCAACAGGGGCACCGGCAGCTTTCGCTTTTTCACTTGGGTTCCAAGATTTAATAAAAGGCACGGCAACCGCAGCCGCACCTAAACCACCAACAACAGCTGTTGTTGCGGTTAAGAAACGTCTGCGACCGTTATTTAAAGGCGCATTGCTCATCCAAACATTCTCCCATTTGCTCCTTTTGGATTATTGTTATTCCGCTTACAGAGCATGGCTAACAAAATACGAATTTAGTTGTATTTATTTGATGGCAAATGATAAATAAAACCCTACTTTTTGACAAGATAAAGCTACCTTTTTGTAACATCCATAAAGCAATTCGCTCGTTAGGTCACAAAAGGGACATAATTAAAAGAAAGGATTACGAAATATTAATGGGGGCGGGATTTTGTTTGCCGTAGAAAACAAAAAAGCCTGGCATATTTGCCAGGCTTTTGAACCACAATCCAGTCGAAACTGGAGCGTAATCTTCGAATTGAAGATTAACGCTTAGAGAACTGTGGACGACGACGTGCTTTACGTAGACCAACTTTCTTACGCTCAACGCAACGAGCGTCGCGAGTAACGTAACCAGCTGCACGTAGAGCAGGACGTAGAGACTCATCGTATTCCATTAGTGCGCGAGTGATACCGTGACGGATAGCACCTGCTTGACCAGAAATACCACCACCTTTAACAGTGATGTAAAGGTCTAGTTTCTCAGTTAGTTCAACTAGCTCTAGAGGTTGCTTAACAACCATACGAGAAGTTGGACGACCGAAGTAAACATCAAGGCTACGCTTGTTGATTACGATCTCACCGCTGCCTGGTTTGATGAAAACACGAGCTGCTGAGCTTTTGCGACGGCCAGTGCCGTAGTATTGATTCTCTGCCATTTTCATAATCCCCAATTAGATGTCTAGTACAGTTGGTTGTTGAGCAGCATGGTTGTGCTCAGTACCAGCGTAAACTTTTAGCTTACGGTACATAGCACGGCCAAGAGGACCACGTGGTAACATACCTTTAACAGCTAGTTCAAGCGCCATCTCTGGCTTACGATCAATTAGCTTCTCGAAGCTGATTGATTTTAGACCACCAGGGAATTCAGTGTGACGGTAGTAAATCTTACCTTTAGCCTTGTTACCAGTTACAGTAACTTTCTCCGCGTTAACAACGATGATGTAATCACCAGTGTCTACGTGTGGAGTGTATTCAGCTTTGTGCTTACCGCGTAGGCGAGAAGCGATTTCACTTGCAAGACGACCTAGAGTTTTACCTTCAGCGTCTACAACGTACCAGTCGCGTTTTACAGTTTCTGGTTTAGCAACGAAAGTTTTCATGCTAATAATTACCTATTAAAAAATTTACACTTAAGGAACAGTTAGTTCCCACTGTCTAAGAGCCCCATTCATCACCCCTTCGAGTGTTGGCAACTCTCGGCATAGTTACACAAAATCTCTATAACTAGAGGCCAGCAGTAACGGTAGGTCGCAGGATTATAGAGAAGAGCGAAGAAAAAATCACCTCTTTTTGAACAAAATCACGATTTTTTTCGTTCAACTCTTCCTAGGTCGGAAAAAGGGTTAAGCCAAGTGCTCTTTCGCTAGGTAATCATGACTTTGCATTTCAATTAAACGTGACTGGCATCGCTTAAATTCAAATTCTAACTGCCCTGAGGTATATAGTGCTTCTAACGCCACCTCAGCAGAAATAATTAACTTAACGTTACGCTCATAAAATTCATCGACCAAAGCGATAAATCGCCTTGCTGCATCGTCGATGACACCACTCATTTGCTTTACGTCTGCCAATAAAACCGTGTGATAAATACGCGACATTTCAATGTAATCATTTTGACTGCGAGCACTTTGACAAAGCTGCTCAAAAGTTGCATGTAAAACACCGTCACATGCTTCGACAACTTCAATCTCGCGGTGGTTAATTTCGATCGACGTTTCTTTCGCTTTCCCCTCTCCAGCAAGTTGGGAATAGTAGCTGAACAAATTACTGGTTGCCGCTTCGTCTAATGGGTAGTGGTAGATTTCAGCTTGTTCTAGCGTTCTAAGGCGGTAATCAACCCCACTATCCACGTTCATCACCACACAATTGGTTTCGATGAGCTTAATAGCCGGCAAGAATCGAGCGCGCTGCAAACCATTTCGATATAAGTCGTGAGGTGGAATATTAGATGTAGCGACCAATACAATCCCTCGAGCAAACAAGGCTTGGAATAAAGTCCCAAGGATCATGGCGTCTGTAATATCCGATACAAAGAACTCATCAAAGCAAATGATCTCTGTTTCAGATTTGAACTTGTCCGCCACTAACTCCAGTGGATCACTCACATCCCCTAAAGCCGTGAGTTCATCATGCACTCGATACATAAAGCGGTGAAAATGCACTCGCATTTTCTTTTGCGTTGGCAGTGCGTCATAAAAAGAATCCATCAAGTAGGTTTTCCCCCTGCCTACGCCCCCCCAAAAATAGAGCCCCTTTGGTGCGACTGGCATATCTGGCTTCTTACCAAGCAACTTTTTCCAACGACTTACATTAGGAACTGGTGCATTAAAATAATCAACCAATTGATGGTATAGATTATCAAGCGCATTCACTGCATTAGCTTGTGCCTCATCGCGCTGGAAACCAAGTGTGAGTAGATCGTTTTGATATTTTTCTTTAGGTGTCACGACAGCATTACCCGCTAAACAGAACAGACGTATTTTTCTTTATTGACTCAGAATCTCATAGTACCATGAGGCTTGAACATGTGTAACCACTCGGTAACACACATGTTAAATTACAACGATAAGGAGCAATTATGCCTTGGATTTACGCCATTGTTGGCTTACTAATCGGTGCTGTGCTTGGAGTGATTATTTGTCGCCTAACTACTCCTGACTACAAGAAACAAAAATCGGTTCAAAAAGAACTCGACGCAGCAAAATACTCTCTTGAACAACAACGTCAAGAGCTGACCGACCACTTCGCTCAAACTGCTGAAATGCTAGAAACTCTTGGTAAAGATTACACCAAGCTTTATCAACATATGGCTAAGACCTCTTCTGAGCTCTTACCTAACCTACCCGACCAAGATAATCCTTTTGCAAATAAGATCCCGCAAAAAATCGATGAATCTCAAGACACCGTCGAGAATAGCATCGAACAAGCACCTAAAGATTATGCGAGCGGTTCTACTGGCCTTTTAAAAGAGCATCAGAAAGAAATTATCGACTCCGCAGAAGTCGTAACGGCGAAAGCATCCTAACCAGTTAGGAACTTTGCAAAGGTTTTTAAGTCATAACTCTCACTGGCACCGACTTTTTAGCATTCAACAATGCGCCTAGGTCGGTTAAACACCACATAGGAGTTATTCGATGAAAAAACCTTTGCTTGCTTTAACCGTTCTATCGTTAAGCTTAAGTAGCCTCATCACCCCCATTCAAGCCTCTGCTACTCTCCCCCTTTCAGTAGATGGCCAACAGCTTCCTAGCCTTGCTCCAATGCTTGAGAAAGTAACGCCCGCCGTTGTTAGCATTGCAGTGGAAGGCACACAGGTTTCTCGCCAGCAACTTCCAGAACAGTTTCGCTACTTCTTTGGTCCAGATTTTCCATCAGAGCAAGTACAAGAACGTCCGTTTAGAGGGTTGGGGTCAGGTGTCATCATTGATGCGAAGAAAGGCCATATTGTTACAAACTATCACGTAATAAACGGTGCTGAGAAAATCCGAGTAAAACTGCATGATGGCAGAGAATATGATGCTGAACTGATCGGTGGCGATCAGCTTTCGGACATCGCACTACTCAAACTTGAAACCGCTAAGAACCTTACCCAAATCAGCGTAGCGGACTCTGACAAATTACGTGTCGGTGATTTCACCGTAGCGATTGGTAATCCATTTGGGTTGGGCCAAACCGTAACGTCAGGCATAGTTTCTGCACTTGGTCGCAGCGGACTAAATTTAGAAAATTTCGAAAACTTTATTCAAACTGATGCCGCAATAAACAGCGGTAACTCGGGTGGTGCACTAGTCAACTTAAATGGTGAACTCATTGGTATTAATACCGCTATTTTAGGTCCAAATGGCGGCAACGTTGGTATTGGCTTTGCCATTCCTTCAAATATGATGAAGAACCTCACAGAGCAAATCAAAGAGTTTGGTGAAGTAAAACGCGGCATGCTTGGCGTTCAAGGTGGAGAAATCACTTCGGAGCTAGCTGAAGCATTAGGTTATGAATCAAGTAAAGGGGCCTTTGTTAGCCAAGTAGTTCCAGACAGTGCTGCTGACGAAGCAGGCCTTGAAGCCGGAGATATTATCGTTTCAATTAACGGTAAGAAAATAAATACCTTTGGCGAGTTAAGAGCCAAGGTCGCGACCTTAGGAGCAGGTAAAGAAATCACCTTAGGCGTGATTCGCGATGGTAAATCAAAAACGTTCGACGTCACTCTTGGCGAACAACTTACCAATAAAACCTCAGCCGACAAATTGCATGAGGGCCTTGCTGGAGCTGAACTCACTAACACTACCGACAGCGATAAAGTACAAGGGGTAAAAGTGACATCAGTGGAAGACGGTTCAAATGCTCAAGCATACCAACTTGAAGCTAACGATATTATCATCGGCGTTAACCGTAAACGTGTGAAAAACCTTGCCGACTTCAGAGCTATAATTGATAAGAAGCCTGGCATACTTGCACTAAATATCCAACGTGGCGACAGAACCATCTACCTCGTTATCCGCTAAAAAACGCGAGCGAGTTAGTAAAGGGCAACCTGTTTATAGGCTGCCCTTTTATTATTTTGAGCTCTAATGCTATGCTTCGGGTTTTGGTGCTTTAGTTTTAAGCACTTAAAGGATGAGCTTTGTCGTCGACTTTGGGGAAACTATGCTGAAATTCTTGTTGCGTTCAGTAGTCTTGGGGCTTGCCACCGCGGCTCTACTACTCGTCGCACTACCTTCCTTGCGCACCAATATCTTGCCAAATGAGGCCACAAGTACAGTCAACGACGGTGCTTCCTTACAGATTTCATTTAATAATGCGGTACGTAAAGCAGCTCCTGCGGTCGTCAACATATATAGCCGTAAGTACTCTCAGAGCGATCGTTCCAAGCTTTCTACACAAGGCCTAGGTTCTGGAGTTATTGTTAGTGAGAAAGGCTACATCATCACGAACTACCACGTAGTGGCTCAAGCAGATCAAATTGTAGTCGCACTTCAAGATGGCCGAGTCGCTGCCGCGCAATTAGTCGGAAAAGACCGCCGTACTGACATTGCAATTTTACGGGTCGAAGGTGATAACCTACCTGTCATTCCGCTCAACCCCAACTATAGTGCCAAAGTTGGCGACGTTGTTTTGGCTATTGGTAACCCATATAACCTAGGACAAACCACGACCTTTGGAATTATCTCTGCGACAGGTCGCTCTTCTATCAGCATGGATGGCAGACAAGCCTTCATTCAGACTGACGCAGCGATCAACGAAGGTAACTCTGGTGGTGCTCTGGTAAACACTCAAGGTGAGCTTGTTGGTATTAATACTGCGTCTTTCCAGCAAGCAACAGAACTAGAAACGTACGGGATCTCTTTTGCAATACCTTTCCCTCTGGCCAATAAAATTATGGAAAAAATCATCGCAGATGGCCGAGTGATTCGTGGTTACATAGGTTTAGACGGACAGGATATCAATTCAGTAACATCTCGCTTACTCGGTAGTGAACATGTCGGCGGAATTATTGTTCTAGGTGTCGACCCACAAGGCCCTGGTGCAGAGGCAGGGTTCGAGGAAAGAGACATTATCTTGAAGATTGATGGACAAAAAGTGAATGGTCGACAAAGTGTATTAGATATTGTCACAAATCTAAGGCCTGGTACCACCGTCGATGTTTTGGTTCTACGTAAGGGAGAAGAGATGACACTCCCAGTTACGATTGCTGAAGACACACGCTAAACTTCTTCACAAAAAATAAACCCCGCTATATGTAGCGGGGTTTATTTTTATCTAGCGTTTATTCTGCTTCAACGTCAGGCGCTGAATCAGCATCGATTTCAATGCGAGTAACTCTTTGTAGCCCTCTCGGTAATAAAGCACCACGACGTCCTCGCTCACCACGGAAGTTCTCCAAGTCTGCAGGTTTTAACCCTAACTTTCTCTTACCAGCATATAGCGTAATTGAGACACCTTGTGGTAACGCTATTAGGTGAGAAACAAATTCCTCACGCTCTTTCGCTTTCGCTGCAGGGATATTAATGATCTTGTTCCCCTTACCTTTACTTAATTGAGGTAAGTCTTTAATTGGGAACAACAACATTCTACCTTGGTTAGTAATCGCTAAGATTTCATCACTATCTAAATCCGTAATAGCATCTGGAGCCATGATCTCTGAGCTTTGAGGTAGGTTCACTAGAGCTTTACCACTGCGGTTTTTAGACAGTAAGTCTGAGCCTTTACATACAAAGCCATAACCCGCATCGGAACCCACTAACCATAGTTGCTCTTCTTCGCCCATAATCACTTGGCGAATACTGGTTCCAGCACTGATGTTTAAACGGCCAGTAATAGGCTCACCTTGACTACGTGCCGACGGCAACGAATGAGACTCAAGTGAGTAACTTCGACCATCACTACCAAGGAATACAGCTTGTTGATTGCTCTTACCTCGAGCATGAGCCATATACTTATCACCCGACTTGTAGTTCAAGCCTTCTGCATCAACCTCATGCCCTTTAGCATGACGAATCCAACCTTTCTCAGAAAGCACAACCGTAATAGGTTCACTTGGCACCAAGTCGCGCTCTGTTAGCGCTTTCGCTTCCGCTCTTTCTACTAACGGAGAGCGACGGTCATCGCCATACTTCTCTGCATCGGCTTTAATCTCTTTCTTCAGCAGCGTATTTAAACGACGCTCAGAACCAAGCAGCAATTCAAGTTTTTCGCGCTCTTTTTCCAGCTCATCTTGCTCACCACGGATCTTCATCTCTTCTAACTTAGCAAGATGACGAAGTTTAGTATCCAAAATGGCATCAGCTTGAATATCAGTAATACCGAATCGTTCCATAAGCACAGCTTTAGGGTCGTCTTCAGTACGAATTATTTCAATGACTTCATCAAGGTTTAAGTAAGCAACCAACAAGCCTTCTAAGATATGTAGGCGAGCAAGCACTTTATCTAAACGGTGCTGTAAACGACGACGAACGGTTGTACGACGGAATTCAATCCACTCCGATAGAATCTGTACTAAACCTTTTACTTGAGGTCGGTTGTCTAGACCGATCATGTTCAAGTTAACGCGGAAGCTTTTCTCTAAATCAGTAGAAGCAAAGAGGTGGTTCATCAACTGATCGCAATCGATTCGATTCGAACGTGGCACTACCACAATTCGAGTCGGGTTCTCGTGATCAGATTCATCACGCAAGTCATCAACCATTGGCAGCTTTTTGGCTCGCATTTGGTTAGCAATTTGCTCTAGCAGTTTCGCACCAGACACTTGGTGAGGTAGCGAGGTGATAACGATGTCAGAACCTTCTTTATGCCAGACTGCGCGCATCTTGATGCTGCCACGGCCAGTGCGATAAATCTTTTCAATGTCCGACTTTGGAGAAATGATTTCTGCTTCAGTCGGATAATCCGGCCCTTGAACAAATTCCATCACATCTGGAAGTTCTGATTTCGGATTATCGATTAAGTGGATGGTCGCATCGGCTACTTCTCTCACATTGTGTGGAGGAATATCCGTTGCCATACCAACCGCAATACCTGTCACACCATTGAGTAAGATATGAGGTAAGCGAGCTGGTAACATTTGTGGCTCTTTCATTGTGCCATCAAAGTTTGGTTGCCACTCAACCGTGCCTTGACCTAATTCACCGAGCAGTACCTCAGCAAACTTAGATAGTTTTGCTTCGGTATAACGCATCGCAGCAAATGACTTAGGATCATCTGGTGCACCCCAGTTACCTTGGCCATCAACCAATGGGTAGCGATATGAGAAAGGCTGGGCCATTAATACCATGGCTTCGTAACACGCTGAGTCACCGTGTGGGTGATACTTACCCAGAACGTCACCAACGGTACGTGCAGATTTTTTGTATTTCGCAGCGGCTGAAAGACCAAGCTCCGACATTGCATAAATAATACGTCGCTGAACCGGCTTTAAACCGTCACCAATATATGGCAACGCACGGTCCATGATGACGTACATAGAGTAATTGAGGTAGGCATCTTCGGTGAACCTGCGCATAGGCAGCTGTTCAACGCCATCATAGGTAATTTCTGTCGACATTCGTTAAACCTCAGCCATATCACCGTTGTTTTGTAGCCAAGAACGGCGATCATCCGCACGTTTCTTACCTAACAACATGTCCATCATTTCCATGGTTGCTTCGTTATCGTCGATAGTTAGCTGAACCAAACGGCGAGTATTCGGGTCCATGGTAGTTTCGCGCAACTGCAGTGGGTTCATCTCACCCAGACCTTTGAATCGTTGCACGTTGATTTTGGCTTTTTTCTTAGAGAGACGCTCTAAAATGCCTTCTTTTTCATCGTCATCAAGGGCATAGAACACTTCTTTACCACAATCGATACGATATAGAGGTGGCATTGCAACATAAATGTGCCCAGCTTCCACCAACGCACTGAAGTGACGAGTAAATAGCGCGCACAGAAGAGTCGCAATGTGAAGACCATCCGAGTCCGCATCGGCAAGGATACAGATCTTACCGTAACGTAGACCTTCTAGATTATCGCTGTCAGGATCGATACCGAGTGCAACTGAAATGTCGTGAACTTCCTGTGAAGCAAGTACTTGGTCTGCAGACACCTCCCAAGTATTAAGGATTTTACCACGCAGTGGCATAACCGCTTGGAATTCACGATCACGCGCTTGCTTCGCACTGCCACCCGCCGAGTCACCCTCAACAAAAAAGATTTCAGTTCGGTTTAAGTCCTGTACGGAACAGTCGGTTAACTTGCCTGGTAGTGCTGGGCCTGACGCCACTTTCTTACGCACAACTTTTTTGCTGGCACGCATACGACGGTGCGCATTGGCAATACACACTTCAGCGAGTTGCTCTGCCAGTTGTGGCTTTTCATTCAACCACAAGCTGAACGAATCTTTCACGACACCAGAGACAAACGCAGCGGTTTGACGTGACGATAAACGTTCTTTGGTTTGGCCTGCAAACTGAGGGTCTTGAATTTTAACCGACAAAACATATGAACATCGGTCAAACACATCGTCACCGGTTAGCTTCACTCCACGAGGAAGTAGATTGCGGAACTCACAGAATTCGCGCATAGCATCAAGTAAGCCTTGGCGAAGACCATTAACGTGCGTACCACCTTGTGCGGTCGGGATTAAGTTAACGTAGCTTTCGGTGATCATCTCACCGCCTTCTGGCTGCCAAATCACAGCCCAGTTAGCCGCTTCCGTTTCTGCACTAAACTCACCGGTAAACGGTTCTTCAGGAATAACGGTATAGCCTTTTACGCCTTCGGCAAGATAGTCTTTCAGACCATCTTCGTAGTGCCATTTATAGTCCTTACCATTCACCTTGTCGGTAAAGGTAATTTCAAGTCCAGGACAAAGTACCGCCTTCGCACGCAGATTATTCACTAAGCGTGTAACAGAAAAATTAGCTGAGTCGAAGTACTTTGCGTCTGGCCAGAAATGGACACTGGTACCGCGATTACGACGTCCGCAAGTACCAGTAACCGCTAAATCAGAAACTTTATCACCGTGTTCGAATGCAATTTCATACACTTGCCCATCACGGCGAACCGTCACTTCTACACGCTTGGACAGGGCGTTTACAACTGAAATCCCCACCCCGTGTAGACCACCAGAAAACTGATAATTCTTGTTGGAGAACTTACCACCAGCGTGAAGCTTACAAAGGATCAGTTCAACACCCGAGACTTTTTCTTCCGGGTGAATATCGACAGGCATACCACGACCATCATCAATCACTTCTAGAGATTGATCTGGGTGGAGAATCACTTGCACCTTAGAGGCATGTCCGGCTAGCGCTTCATCGACACTGTTATCGATAACTTCTTGACCTAAGTGGTTCGGTCGCGCTGTATCCGTATACATCCCTGGTCGGCGACGTACTGGCTCTAAGCCATTAAGAACCTCAATGGCTCCAGCATTATATTGTTCAGTCATAATACGGAAATTTGTAATAGAGAGTTAAGTTGTAACTTTGCAGACGATTTATGAAAGCTTTTAGAAATTTAGACTAAAAAGTGACAAAAACGCTGAACATTTCAACGCTTGCTTCTGCGAAAGCTATAGGGGGAACATAGTCTGGAACAGACTCACTTATGTCAAGCGAGATAAGTAAGTTGCGAGTAAAATTATGACTCTACCCTCAATGAACTGGCGAATGTTGAACCTAATTATGATTTGGATCAGTTCTCGCTAAGAGACATAAGTGACAAACAGATTAGCAGCCTAGAGCTTGAGGAATTGAATGATTTGCTCAGGAAATCGCTCAAAGTCGACAAAGCTATGGTCACCGCCTTGTTCTACTGTCTGCAGAGAGAACGAATACTTTTCAACCGCTTGACGATAATCCAGAACTTCATCTTCTGTTTGCTGCAACAACCAAAAATCTGATGGCGATTTTATTTCCGGTACATCCAGTTGCCTCAGTTCAGCTATATGTTTACTTTCAAGTTGATAGCGCGTGTTGGTATAAGGATTAACTTGCTCACCAAGGTAGTCGACCAATAATTCATAAGGCTTCACTGCTGGGTTGACCAACACAGCACGAAAACCAAATTTAGCATTGAGCCAAGTCGACATGTATCCGCCCAGTGAGCTCCCCACTAAGCCGATGTTGTAGTTTTCTTGATGCTGTTCAACAATCTTCAGCAACTGCTGCGCCGCTTGCTGAGGAAAACAATCTAATTGGGGAATAACGACTTTGATATCTGAGCGAAACTCAGCACAGTAGCTTGCCATAACATTGGCTTTATGTGACTGAGGAGAGCTGTTAAAACCATGAATGTAGAGCAATAGCGAAGGTTTGGACATAGTTAGGGTCTGTTGATTTTTCGTGGTTAAATTTTGTTCGAGATAAAATCATTTTAGGCGAGGCGAAGACTGTGTAGCCTAGTCATTCTAAGTAAAGAGTCTTCAACGAAGCATAAAACGATTTTAACCGAACCCTTCGGGCAGCATTTGTGGTTCATTTCTACTGCGTTATCGGCTTCTCATGTAGGCTAGCTACACATCAAAGCCTCTGCCTTGTATAAACTTCCCACAAAGTGCTGCAAAAATCAGCTCGAAAGATCAACAGACCCTAGTATCCATCTGCGCTAAAGTCAGGTAAGAAAGAACCTGGGCGTAACCTTTCAACACTTGTTTCAAGTACGCCGTCTGAACGTAACTCCAGCTCTCGCCACCCAGGAGATTGCTTATCTAGCGCAAAGTCATCTGAATTTGGCTTAAACTGCACACAAGTAGAAGGTGTTGCCATCACTCTCACCCCTTCAATATCCACATCCATATCTTGATGAACATGACCACAAAGCACAGCTTTAACATTCGAGTGTTTGCGAACCACCAGCCAAAAATCTTCACTGTCCTTCAATGAGTGCTGATCTAACCAAGCACTCCCCACTAATACTGGGTGATGGTGCAACAACACCAGTGTATGGCGCTCACTGTACTCTGCGAGTTTAGTGTCCAGCAGTGCTAACTGCTGCTCACTAAGGCGACCATGCGGTACACCTACGACTTGAGAGTCGAGCATCACAACTTGCCAGTGTTCGCCAAGCAATGCGTGTTCAATATGGTGAATTTGCTGCGAAGGAAAAACACTGCCCATATTCGGCTTAAAATCATGGTTTCCCGGTAGCCAGAAACAAGGCTTATGAAGTTCTTCAATGCCATCAGCAAAACGCTGATAAGACTCACTGCTGTGATCTTGGGATATATCTCCCGTCGCTAAAATCGCATCGAACTGAACACTACGTTCAACCACGTTACGTACAACAGCTTGAAAACTGTCCAACGTACGGACACTCAAAAGACTCCCGTCTGCGGGTGCAAACAGGTGAGTGTCAGTTATTTGTAGCAACTTAATGCTAGTTGTGTCTTCTGCAGTCGACGACAATTTCAAAACTAAAACCTAATAACTCGAACTATGATTTTTTACTAAGATCTAAGGGTGCTCGACTAATACCATGCTTTAAACAAAAGGTTAGCCAATCACCTAAAAAGCGATTTACCTGTGCTTTTTCATCCTTTTGCACCATTTGACTATTTGGGTAGTCAAAACGCGCCTGAACCCGGCTCAAATGATGACTGGAAAACACTTCTGCCACACGAGCATCGTGATACAGCCTGACAGACATTTTTGGCAATGGAAATATTGGAACGTCATCACTCTGACAAATATCCACTAAAGTTGTGTACTTTGTGACTTCTGCCACTTGCAGTTGATAAGTCATGGAAGCCGCTTCATAGCATCGCACATCCCCGACACTTGGCTGGCTAGGCAGCAAAGCGTTAAGTTTGGCATAGTTTGTCTCGTAAACACGCATCAATTCAGATAAATCAACGTGATACGGCTTAGTTGCTAATTCAGCCATTGCTCTCTTAATTCCAAATAGTTCAGCTCTAACCATTGCAATGCAATGATGGTAGCTCCATTTTCTATCTTGCCATTTTTGACCTGTTGATAAGCTTCTTCTCTGCTCATCACTGTCACTCGAATATCTTCGCCTTCATAATCCAACCCGTGGATTCCTTTCGCAGTGGAAGCATCCACTTCTCCAACGAAAACATCCAACATTTCCGAGCAACCACCAGATGAAGGATAATAAGACGTAATCTTGCCAATACGCCCAACTTCAACACCAGCTTCTTCAATAGATTCACGCCTAACGACATCTTCAGCCGATTCACCGGGATCAATAATTCCAGCGACGATTTCAAGCTGCCATGGAGAGCTATGCTCTAACGCACCAACACGAATTTGCTCAATGATCACCACCTCGTCACGCACAGGATCATAAGGCAGTATTGCCGCAGCATGGCCGCGCTCAAACATCTCTCGATCTATCGCAGAGCTCCAGCCACCAGCGAACAACCGATGCTTGAAACGATACTTAACCATCTTAAAGAACCCCTTAAACAGTGTTTCTTTTGAGATTATTTCTACATCTTGCGCAGTAAACTGCGTTTGTTGGTTGTCAGACTGTTGCATTTGGCACCTCTCTGAGTGAATCTTATAGTTTACTCAGAGTTTTCCTAAACAACCAAGGACATGGCTCAACTTTTTATATAAAACTTATATTTTTAATTTAACGTTTTTACGAATAATTACTCAAAACGTTATTGATGTGTAAAAAAGCGCAAAGTTTTGAGTAAAAGGCCATCAACATGAGTTAAACTCTTGAACAGTAATTCTCTTTATATATTAGGCAGGAATAGGACTAATGAAAAAACTGCTTCCACTATTTATCAGCGCAGCGCTCGGTAGCTTATCTACATCAGTTTGGGCAGATACTCTGGCTGATATTTACAATCAGGCAAAAGACAACGACCCTCAGTTACTCAGTGCCGCAGCACAACGTGATGCCGCTTTTGAAGCAGTAACATCTAGCCGTAGTGACCTACTACCACAAATAAACTTAACTGCTGGTTATAACATCAACCGTAGTGATGTTGATACTCGTGAAAGCGACAAACTTACAGCTGGCATCAACTTCTCTCAAGAGCTATATAATCGTTCAAGTTGGGTCACTCTAGACACCGCAGAGAAAACCGCTCGCCAAGCAGATTCTGCATACGCAGCAGCGCAGCAAAGCCTAATTCTTCGTGTTTCTGAAGCTTACTTCGAAGTGCTACGTGCACAAGACAATCTCGAATTTGTACGCGCAGAGAAAGCTGCGGTTGGCCGTCAACTTGAGCAAACTAAACAACGTTTTGAAGTAGGCCTATCGGCGATCACGGATGTTCATGATGCACAAGCTCAATACGATGGCGTACTGGCTGACGAAGTACTGGCTGAAAACAATCTAGTCAACAGCTACGAATCGCTGCGTGAAATCACAGGCCAAGAACATTCCAACCTTTACGTACTTGATACTGACCGCTTTTCAGCAAGCAAGAGCAGCTCTTCTCCAGAAGCCTTAGTGGAAGAAGCACAAACCAAAAATCTTAGCCTACTGACCGCACGTATCGCGCAAGATGTGGCACGAGACAACATTGCTCTTGCAAGTTCAGGCCATCTACCATCACTGACTTTAGATGGTGGTTATAACTATGGCGACGAAAGCAACGACCAAAACTTCTCTCAGGGTGATTACAACGACTTCAACATTGGTGTGAACTTAGTTGTACCTCTATATACAGGTGGCAACATTACATCGCAAACTAAGCAAGCTGAATTTGCTTATGTTGCTGCTAGCCAAGATCTAGAAGCGACTTACCGCAGCGTTGTAAAAGACGTTCGCGCTTTCAACAACAACATCACTGCATCTATTGGTGCACTACGTGCTTACGAGCAAACTGTAGTTTCTGCCAACTCTGCACTTGAAGCGACAGAAGCTGGTTTCGATGTAGGTACTCGTACTATTGTTGACGTACTCGATTCAACTCGTCGTCTTTACGATGCGAACAAGAACTTGTCTGATGCACGTTACAACTACATCTTGAGCGTACTTCAGTTACGTCAAGCAGTCGGCTCACTGAACGAGCAAGATATCCTAGATATCAATGACGGCCTAAAAGCAGCTGCTGCAGCTCAATAAACGTCGTCGCAATCAATAGTTAAAAAGCCACTGAACTTCAGTGGCTTTTTTTGTTTTGAGTCTTATACGACCAATCAACATAAACAAAAACGCCAGCGAATCGCTGACGTTCTTACATAGTAAGCAGTGTTAACAGCGATACTAGCCGCGGCCACCTTTAATGGCATCGATAATTTCAGTCGTTGAGCAACCTTCTTCGAAGTTAAGTACTTTCACTTCACCGCCCGCAGCTATCACTTCTTTACCGCCTGCAATCTCTTCTGGCTTGTAATCACCACCTTTCACTAACATGGTTGGCAATACTTCCGAGATCAAACGCTGTGGTGTATCTTCACTAAATGGAACAACCCAATCGACAGCGCCAAGACCTGCCAATACAGCCATGCGGCGATCGGTTGGGTTAACTGGTCGGCCAGGTCCCTTCAATCGTTTCACTGACTCATCAGTATTAACCGCAACAATTAGCTTATCACCAAGTTGAGCCGCATGGTTTAAGTAAGACACATGGCCTGCATGCAAGATATCAAAACAACCGTTGGTCATAACAACCGTTTCACCTTTAGCGCGAGCCTGCTTCACCGCTTCAATCAACGCTGGTTCGGTAATCACACCATAATCGGTATCTTGGCTACCGTGAATCGCTTCAGCCAGTTCAATAGTCGATAGCGTAGAAGTTCCTAGTTTACCGACAACCACACCAGCGGCTGCATTAGCTAATGCGCACGCTTGGTCGAGCGGCTTACCCGCAGCGACTGAAGCCGCTAGTACAGAGATAACGGTATCGCCCGCACCAGTCACGTCATACACTTCTTTCGCTTGAGTCGGTAGATGGAACGGTTCTTCACCACGACGAAGCAACGTCATACCATGTTCACTACGTGTCACAAGCAACGCTTCAAAGTCATACTCATCAATCAGCGCTAAACCTTTTTCAACCAGCTCCTGATCCGACTTCACTTTACCAACTACATGTTCAAACTCGGCCATGTTTGGCGTGAGTAGTGTCGCACCACGATAACGCTCAAAGTCCGCGCCTTTAGGGTCGATGAAAACTGGTACGTTCGCCGCACGTGCTTTTTGAATGAACTGCTGCACGTGTTCAAGAGCCCCTTTAGCATAATCCGACAAAATCACGGATTTTACCTTTGGTAGCGCTTGCTCCATGCGAGACAAAATCAATTCAGCATCTGTGTTTTCAAACTTATCTTCAAAATCCAAACGAATCAGCTGCTGACCTCGACTGAGGACACGAAGCTTAGTAATGGTTGGGTAATTTGGTAGAGCCACAAAATCACACGTTACTTTCAGTGAAGTTAGCGTTTCAGTCAGAACCTTGGCAGGTTCGTCCATACCGGTCAAACCAACGATATGTGCATGTCCGCCCAGGGAAGCAATATTCATCGCAACGTTTGCCGCACCACCGGGACGCTCTTCATTGTTCTCTACTTTCACTACAGGTACTGGAGCTTCTGGCGAAATGCGCCCCGTTGGGCCATACCAGTATCTATCTAGCATCACATCACCGATGATCAGAACACCAGATTCGCTGTAATCAGGTAGGATTGGTTTCATTGTGGATCTCCAAAATTCAATACAAGGCGAAGTGTAACACAGGGATTTTTGTCACTAAATGTTTGCTTAGCATTAACCTAACCACTGATTCCAAACTTGAATGACCACCTGACGCTCACGTTGATACTTGTCTTCCGCTACATCAGCATCGAGGTTGAGTAAATTTCGGTGGTGGATTTCATCACGCAAAGTGGTATAGGCGTGAGTTAATGCCATAGCTTGCTCTTCTTCAAGCACTCCTTGAGCCATCATAGATTCAAAGATACGAACATTGTCAGACCAACGTGTTAATTTCGGTTTCTGATGACTGTAGTTCAGAACCAAATATTGAGCGAGGAACTCAACATCGGTAATACCACCGGGGTCCTGCTTGAGCATAAAACGACCCGCTTTCTTGCCCCCTAAGTGATCACGCATTTTGAGCCTCATGTCCACGACGTCTTTTTTCAACTTAGCCTCATCACGCTCTAAACACATGATGTCACTGCGCGTTTTTGCAAACGCTTGTTGTAGTGGCGCATCTCCGTAAATCATACGGGCGCGGACTAGCGCCTGATGTTCCCATGTCCATGCATCATTATGCTGATATTCGTCAAAGGCTTCGGTTGGACTCACCAATAAACCAGAAGCACCAGAAGGTCTCAAACGAGTGTCAACTTCATACAAAATGCCTGATGCTGTACGAGTCGAAAAGATATGGATGATGCGCTGGGCTAATCGAAGGTAAAACTGTCTGCCATCAATTTCTTTCTTGCCATCGGTGTAAGCACTCACAGGGCAATCATGCATAAATACGATGTCGAGATCAGAGTTATAACCTAGCTCCCAGCCACCAACTTTCCCGTACCCAACCACAGCGAACCCTTTACCTTCCCTATCTTTAATATGAGTAGGTTCACCATATTTTTCTGCCATTTGCTGCCACGCCTGATGTACCACGGACTCAACAATCGCCTCAGCAAGATAAGTCAGGTGGTCGCTCACTTTCATTACAGGCAACACTTCTGCAATGTCAGCAGCAGCAATCCGGAGAATACAAATTTGTTTGAATTGACGCAGCGCTTCCATTTGCTGCTCCATGTCATCTTCCGGAATTCGAGCCAAATAGTCTCGTAGTTCAGTTTTGTAAGACTCTAATGGCACAGGGTTGTATAGCTGCTGAGGATCGATAAGCTCATCCAGAAGAATTGGGTAGCGACCTAATTGCTCTGAAATCATAGGGCTTGCGGTACAGAGTCGAACTAACTGCACTAGGGCTGCAGGATGCTCTTCTAGTAGTTCAAGGTAAGTCGTTCGAGTAACTATTTTATGTAGTAGATGGAGGACACGACTTAGACCAAATTTAGCATCCTTATGGGAGAAAATAGCGTGAAACACCTTAGGCATAAGACGATTCAGAACTTCTCGTCCTCTAGGCCCTAAGGTTTTCTTTGCTAAGTCTTTTTTAAACTGAATAATGGTCTTTGCCAGCGAGCTTGGTTCGTCGCTAGTAATGTCGGTCTGCAGAATATGCTCTATCACGTCAGGCTTATGAGCCATATCCCAGAGCTCGTGGTAGAAAGGCTCAATAGTACCGGCTTCTTCCTCATCGTCACCGATTAATTGTTCAAACACCACATGGACTTGGGCCATATACCGTTTCACATCTTCAACAAGCGAAGGCCAATCCTGATAGCCCATCGCGACGGCTAACTTCAACTGTTCTACTTCAGAATCTGGTAAGGTCTGAGTTTGTTTGTCGGCCATTGCCTGAAGTAGGTTTTCTAAACGACGTAAAAAGAGGTAGCTTTGCGTCAGGTTATCGACTTCTTTCTCTTCAAGCTGCTGCAGTTCTTTGATCGCTTGCAAGGTTTGTAATAGGCCTCGCCCACGCAGACTTGGCTCTCGACCACCGCGAATTAGCTGGAACACCTGAGCAATAAACTCAATTTCTCGAATGCCACCGGCTCCGAGTTTAATATTATTGCTTAAACCGCGGCGCCTAACTTCACTGCTGATCATTGACTTCATACGGCGCAGCGATTGAATAGCACTAAAGTCGATATAGCGACGGAACACGAATGGTCTTAGCATTTGACGCAGTTCTTGGTACTCAGGGTACATTTCACTGCCCATTACGCGTGCTTTAATCATCGCGTAACGCTCCCAATCCCGACCCTGTTCTTGATAGTAATCTTCCAAAGCTGCATAGCTCATTACGAGCGGGCCACTCTCGCCAAATGGACGCAATCGCATGTCGACGCGATAGCAAAAGCCATCAAAGGTCTGTTGATCGAGCGCTTTAATCACTCGCTGTCCTAAGCGAGTGAAAAACTGAGCATTAGCAATGCTACGGCGGGCACCTTGAGTTTCGCCGTTCTCGGGGTAGGTAAAGATCAGGTCGATATCAGAAGAAAAGTTCAGCTCACCACCACCCAGCTTGCCCATACCGATAATCAGCATTGGTTGAGCTTCGCCTTGCTCGTTGCATGGCGTACCCCACTCTTTACAACACGCTTCATATTGCCAACGATAAGTTTCGAAGATCATTGCTTCAGCTAAGCTAGATAGATGTTCAAGGCTTTGCTCTAGAGGCCACATTTGAGTGAAATCACGCCAAGCAATATAGGCCATTTCACGATTACGGAATTGGCGCAGAACACGATGCCCACTCATTTCATCACTGCAATTAGCCAACAAAGCGGCCAAACGCTCTCGATAGTGCTCACTTCGCTGTTTCTCGGATAACATGTCTGGCAACTGCTGCGCCAAATGTTCATCACGAGACAAAACTTCAACGACAAACTGGCTAAGCCCTGCGATGTACTTCAGCTCGTCTTTACGAGTTTGAGTCCATGATTGAAATGCATCTGGAAATTGGTTCAAAAGAGACTCAACAGCGGTTTGAGAATGAGACTGTAACTCCGAAGGCAATTGCATGATTCTTCCTTGTGCTAAGTGATAACCGTAGTTATATCAAACTTACGGGCATAAAAAACGCCTACTTAACACTAAGTAGGCGTTTTAACTGCATTAATAGTATGGAATTAGACCTTGAACGATGTGATCTTACGATCCAGCTCTTCTGCGTTGTTCTGCATGATTTCTGACGTTTCGAGCAGCTCTGTCACCACAGTCACTGACGCTTCCACCAGCTCACGAACATTGGTCAGATTCTGGTTCATCTCTTCCGCTACACTACTCTGTTGACCCGCAGCCGTCGCAATTTGGAAGTTCATATCATTAATTTGAGTAACTTGACTCACAATGCCATCTAACTCACTGCCAGCGTTAGTCACAAGTTCTACACCTTCAGCAGCTTCGACAACACTTTTCTCCATCAGCTCAACTGCTGACGACGCACTTGTTTGCAGCTGAGAAATCATTTCTTGGATCTCCACTGTTGCTTGTTGAGTACGTTGAGCTAAGTTACGCACTTCATCGGCTACGACAGCAAAACCTCGGCCAGCTTCACCCGCGCGTGCCGCTTCAATTGCAGCATTAAGTGCCAGCAAGTTTGTCTGCTCAGAAATGCCTTGAATAGTCCCTACTACGCTGCCAATCGATTCAACGCGCTCTTCAACCTCGTTTACAGCTTGTGCTGAAGAAGAAATATCGCTTGAAAGCTCACTCATTTTGGTGATGGTACCGCGAACAAATTGTTGACCTGTCTGCGCTTGACCAGACGCACTTTCCGTCAAACTAGATGCATTTTGCGCATGGTCGGCAACGGTTTGAACTGTTGAACTCATTTCGCTCATCGCCGTTGCTAGCTGATCGATTTCATTGAATTCTTCTTGCGCCGATTCTTTAGTTTCAGACATGCTAAGAGTCATGACTTCCGTCAGCGTTGCGAGTTCCTGCGAAGACTCCACCTGCATCTTAATCATTTCTTGTAATTGACGGCGTGTCTTTTCTAGCTCACGAGCGACGTCACCGTACTCATCTTTACAATCCATCGAAATTTCAACTGACAGATCTTTGCTCGCCATCTGCTGAATGGACTGGCTGAGGTATTGGGTTTGGCGAAGCATAATGCGCGCTGCTGCAAGCAATAACACCACAAATACGATGATCATTATCGCGGTTTGCCACGCCACTTGTACTAAATACGCTTCATAATGTTGCTGTGCGACCTCTGTATTTTGCGTCGCGGCAACCAATGAATCATAAAACGTACTCGCATCCCATAACTGCTTAGCAATGATCAGCACCGTACTGAACACCATTAGCATCACCATTTTAGGCACGAGACGAATATCCGTAATCACTCGTTCCCATGGCTTAAATGCCATTTTTGCCATTATCCTTTCTCCACTCGTTTGCCCACTTTCTAGCAACAATTTTTCACTCTTACTGCTACTTAGTGATATAAATTATCTACGCCACAACACTGACTGCCCTGAACGACTCAAATTAGGTCTGCTATTTATTTCGAGCCTCGTATGAATAAAGATGATATCAAAGACAACACCAAACCGATGAGCTTGCTGTCACTTATTCTGTCATTCATGGCGCTATTTGTGATCTCTGGCCTGCTGTTTGTTCCAATTAGCGATCAGGCTCGACAAGTTCTCATCGGCCTCGATTTCGTTATCTGTAGTATTTTCATCTTACAACTGAGCATAGATTTGATCCGATCCACAGATCGTATGAAATTCATGCAACGGCATTGGATAGACTTTCTCGCCAGCATTCCCATGATCGAGCCGCTACGTTACGCGCGCTTATTCCATATTCTGCGCGTCGTATTAGTGATTCGATCCAGTAAATTGATCATTTCGCAGTTAATCACAAATCGCCGAGAAACCACCCTAGCTTCTATATTACTGCTGTTGGTTATGCTGCTAACCATAGGCTCAAGCATGATGTTGTTTATCGAAGGCAAAAACCCCGCCGCTAACATCCAATCTGGAGGCGATGCATTGTGGTGGGCTCTGGTCACGATTTCTACCGTTGGGTACGGTGATCACTTCCCTGTAACCGACGCTGGTAAAGTGCTGGCTTCAGGGTTAATTCTTTGCGGGGTGGGATTGTTCGGTATGATTTCGGGCTTGATCACGTCACTGATCACCTCACCGACCAAACAGCAAAATGAACGTTCTGAAAACAAAGAACGTCTGCTGTTGAAACTTGTCAGCCAACAAGAAGAGATTCTGCAGCGCTTATCAGCACTTGAAGAAAAACAAAACGATGGACAAAAAAATAGGACGTCATCGCGTCCTATTTCTGAAGATTAATCTCGCCAGTACGGTTCAGCTTCTACGCTGATTAAGCGAGTCTGCTCCATAGCGTGCAAGATTGAGGTCTCTTGACGAACTAGCCAACGTTGTAGCTGCTCTTGCTCCTCTCCTTCTAGCTTACCCACTAGCTTCTCTAATGGCTTAAGCATCAGAAGGTCATCAATCCCTTGCATTAAGTCTGCCCAAGGAAGCCTAAAGCTATTACGCTCTTCTGAATCGTATAAGCTAGCGAAACCAACACCCGTATATAGATTGCGCATTAAGCGGTATTGCTGCTCAACATATTCATCACTACTCAACACCCTTTCTGGTGGAAAAGCTTCCATCAGTTCAGCCCATGTTCTATCAAGCTGCTTCTCAGAAAAATGCTGAATGTTGAGCGCCATTTGTTCACGAGCTTTATCGTCCAAAAACGGCTGCCAACCTCGAGTAAGAATCCAACGACTTAAATCAAGCAATAAACCAGTATAGCGAGCCGACGACAGCAGCTGTAGATTCTCTTCCCGAGTAGGAAGTTCTTCTTTCAACAGCTTCAGTTCACCCACTAGGAACTTTCTCGCATCAAGTTTACGCAGCACGTGGCCTTTATCTTCCAGCAAATCCTCAAGATAATCGTATGACTTCAACCATACTAATTCTTGCTCTAACCACTTAAGCTCTTGGCGCAATATCGCACTCGCTCGACGTGGAACTATCCCACCATAAATAGTTAAGGTTTGGCGGATAAAGCTCAATGCGTGGCTGATTTCGTGCAGTGCTGCCACCGACTCTTGCTCGGTATAAATTTGCTCATGGCGATGCCAATGTGAAAGTGCATGTTCTAGCGAGTGAATAAAGCACGATTCAACCGTGTCATTTTTATCCGTATCAACAAGAGAAAGCGGTTGTACATCATCACCTTTGTGGTCATAAGCCAATCGATACCCTTTCGCAGCCTTACTTAGGTTACCTAAACGCATACCACCGTCTTCATTAAACATGCGCGCTAACGTAAACAGTGCATCGGTTTGGCCTGACTTAAGTTCAAACTCGACTTCGCAAACGGGCTCTTCTTTGTCACCGGCTATCACTGCACCTTGGTCGAACGCAATTTCCACTTGGCTACCATCAGCCATACCCACCAGCCATTGCTCACGAGTGAAATTGGTCGAAAAAAGGGCAATGAGTTGAGATTGAAGCGTATCGATATCTCGGCCTGATGGCCAAATATCTGCAGGGTGAAGCGAGAGTTGTGGTTCATTGCAGGTGTGCTCTGCATTGTATTCAGGTCTTTGGTGTAACCCAGCGACGACGCGACCAGAGGTTTTTACCGTTTGAACAAACACATCATCAAAGCGTCGAATTCGAAGCCCTGTGTCATGCTGGCGCAGCCAATTGTCCGGCGTATCAAAGTAAGTATTTCCTAGCTCACGACAACTGTGCTGAAGTACTTTCGTTTCAGCGATTTTTTCACGCAATGTTGCTGAAAAATCAGGAGAAACAAAAAACTTCAGTTCTATCTCGGTTTCCATAGTTTTACCTTTCAAAGCAGATAGGAACAGGATATTGCCTATTTCTTTACTGAGCAAGTGACAAATATCGCCCGAATGATGATCTAAAACAGTTTTAAAGAGGGATTTAATGCGTTAACATGCGCGCCTTTATAGCCATCGTTCAACATTTCGCCACGAAATGGTGTATGTTCTTTTAAGGTTATATTTATTAGGTTGAATGACCATGCCAGTGAATACAATTATGGGGTTATTTGCAAAGTCCCCAATTAAGCCTTTGCAACGTCACGTAGTGTGTGTAAACGAGTGTTGCTCGCACCTAGTTAACTTTTTCGAAGTGTCCTCTCAAGGAGACTGGGAAAAAGCAGCAGAGATTCGTGCACAGATTTCTCACCTAGAGAAAGAAGCTGACGTATTAAAGCGCGAAATTCGCCTCAAACTTCCTCGCGGTTTGTTCATGCCAGTCGATCGTACTGACATGCTTGAGCTACTCACTCAACAGGACAAACTTGCCAACCTAGCAAAAGACATCTCTGGTCGTGTCTACGGCCGTCAACTAGTCATTCCTACAGCTCTACAAGAGAACTTCATCGCGTACGTAAAACGTTGTCTCGATGCAGCAGACCAAGCGCAGAAAGTGATCAACGAGCTCGACGAGTTATTGGAAACTGGATTTAAAGGCCGTGAAGTAACACTTGTGGCTGAAATGATCCATCAACTGGATGTGATTGAAGATGACACCGATGCTATGCAGATCCAACTTCGCCAACAACTTATGGCGATTGAATCAGAGCATAACCCTATCGACGTCATGTTCTTGTACAAAATTCTAGAATGGGTAGGCGGCATTGCCGATCAAGCACAGCGTGTTGGCGCTCGTCTTGAAGTGATGCTTTCTCGCTCTTAAATCATAAGTTAACCAAATAACGAAGAGTATTATTTAGTGCGTCAGCTTAGGCGGTGAATATATTCACCGCTGATGGGATCAACTCGCGCAAAATTTTGCTCCGCTTGTTATCAAACAACTAGGTATTACGATGGATATCCTTGCGAACTACGGCACTGTCCTGATTATTGTTGCAGCAGCTTTCGGTTTTCTGATGGCTATTGGTATTGGTGCGAATGACGTTGCGAACGCAATGGGCACCTCAGTAGGCTCGAAAGCTCTTACCGTGAAACAAGCGATCATCATTGCGATGATCTTTGAATTTGCGGGTGCATATCTTGCAGGCGGTGAAGTAACCGACACTATCCGTAAAGGTGTAATCGAAACATCTCTATTTGCCGACCAACCAGATGTACTGGTCTTCGGTATGATGTCTGCGCTTTTGGCAGCAGGTACATGGCTGCTTCTCGCCTCGTACATGGGCTGGCCAGTTTCTACGACTCACTCTATCATCGGTGCCATTATTGGTTTCGCATGTGTTTCTGTGGGCACTGAAGCAGTAGATTGGGGCAGCGTACAAGGTATTGTAGGTAGCTGGATCATTACACCAGTAATTTCAGGCTTCTTTGCATATGTAATTTTCATTAGTGCTCAACGACTGATCTTCGACACAGAGAACCCGCTATTTAATGCAAAGCGCTTTGTTCCTGTTTACATGTTTATCACCACCATGGTTATCGCTCTAGTAACCATCAAGAAAGGTCTGAAGCACGTTGGCCTACACCTAAGCAATACAGAAGCTTGGTTATGGTCTGCAGGTGTATCTGGCTTAATCATGGTAGGTGGTTACCTATACATTCAGAAGAAGTTTGCTAACCGCGAAGACGACCACGGATTTGCCGGCGTAGAAGGTATCTTCAGCGTACTAATGGTTATCACAGCATGTGCGATGGCATTTGCACATGGTTCTAACGATGTAGCGAACGCGATTGGCCCTCTATCAGCGGTAGTATCTACTGTTGAACACATGGGTGAAATCACCGGCAAGAGCACTATCGCTTGGTGGATTCTGCCACTTGGTGGTTTTGGTATCGTTGTCGGTCTTGCCACTCTTGGTCACAAAGTAATGGCAACGGTTGGTACAGGTATCACCGAGCTAACACCGAGCCGTGGTTTCGCCGCTCAGCTAGCCACTGCATGTACGGTTGTACTGGCGTCTGGTACTGGTCTGCCTATCTCAACCACACAAACACTGGTTGGTGCGGTATTGGGTGTTGGTTTTGCGCGTGGTATCGCAGCATTAAACCTAGGCGTAGTTCGTAACATTGTAGCGTCTTGGATTGTTACGCTTCCAGCTGGCGCATTGTTAGCAGTAGTCTTCTTCTACGCTATCCAAGGTATGTTTGGCGGATAAACACCGTCAGCACTGTGTAAGCGCACTGTCATTATTGACTCAAACGCACATAAAGGGAGGCTTTGCCTCCCTTCTTTGTTGCACCTAGCCTAGAAAGTTCATACTATTTGCCAAATACAAAGCGCTTTACGTATTAAAACTGTTAAAGGATTTACCGTGAAAAAACTGATTTGCATGGTTTTAGTCTCTATGCTGGCTGTACCTGCCGCATTTGCTCAAGACCGTTATATCGCAGATAAATTATTTACTTACATGCACTCAGGTCCAAGTAATCAATTTCGTATTATTGGCAGCATCGATGCTGGTGATAAAATTAAACTTCTGACTTCTAACAAAGAAACCGGTTATAGCCAAATCCTGGATGGAAAAGGCCGTAAAGGTTGGGTAGAAAGTCGCTTTATCACACGCCAAGAAAGCATGGCTGTTCGTTTACCAAAACTAGAAAAAGAACTGTCTGAGGTAAAAGAAAAGCTGGCAAATGCTCGTAACAATGCTGACAGCGAAAAGGCAGGCTTGGTTGATTCACTTGAAGTACGTAACCAACAAATTTCTGAACTTGAGCAGAACTACAGCGATATCAGTTCTCAGCTGACCGCATCTCAAACTGAAGTGCGTGAATTACGCGCAAGACTGGATACACAAAAAGAAGATTTGCTGCTGAAGTACTTTATGTATGGTGGTGGTGTTGCAGGCGGTGGCTTACTGTTTGGCCTAATCCTTCCTCACATTATCCCACGTCGTAAGAAGTCTCCATCAGGCTGGGCATAAGATTGATACAAAAAATGGTCACTTCAGTGACCATTTTTTATGCCTGTTACTTTCAAAGCTAACCCTGCCAATCATACAAAGCAGGAATCTCCAGGCGCTGAGACTCAAATTCAACAATGCTCGATTGAGGTTCGATCTTCACCAACTGAACACGTGAGTCAATCCAATCACCTTCCATATACTCCACATCGTTAATTTTCACCCAACGCTTATTTGCTTGGCTTGAATAGACATGAGTCTGAAAATTCATAGCCGGTAACTGGCCAATAAAATCGCTACTATGATGGTTAAGCTTGATTGCGTTTTGTTGTAATTTTCCACCTCTTGGGTTATCAGAACGACCATTTGCTTGACCACTTTGATTCATCACAGATTGGACTCGCCTTGCTAACTCTGGAGACAACTGAGTCAAATCTAACTGTGACAAGTCATCAGGCTCTGGTTTTACCAAGTCTTTTTCAGGCTCAACGGTTAGGGTTCTCTGATTTGAAACTACGGGAGACTCAGACGTCGTTGGTGTGTTTTCATCAGTGGCCCTTCCAGCAAGCCCAGTTGGCTCAACAAAGGTGGACATAAGAGGCTCAAAACGCGGTGAATCGTGAACACTGAACTCGTTTGGCACTTCAACCACTCTTTTTTGCGCCACAGATAACGCCAACGCCACTTCTTTTTGTTGCTGATAACTCTGATAGCCAGCAAATCCCAACCCAACCACACAGGGCATAACCGCAGCCAATACACATAGCCGCCAGTTTGAAGTTCCTTGACGAGTGTCCGCTTGTGCAGGTTCGAAGTTTGGTGAAACGCTCATTACCCCGTATTGCTTATTTCTTTGCTCTGAGGCTTTCAATGCGTTGAGTACATTAGACATCAGCCTTGCTCCTCTTCATCGAAAACTGTGACATTCAATAACGAAGGCGCATTTTCCTGACTCATCAGATCAATCGCTTTCAGTGTTTGCCTTCCTGCGATGCCATCGACCGTCATACCTTGCCACTGTTGAAATGTTTCTACTTTTCTGCGTAATTGAGCATCAAATTTGCTGCTATTTCCCACGCTCTCACCTAGCAACTTAGACAATTTTTTATCGAGCTCAGCAACTTGGATGCCACTCATTCCTGCTCTTAAAGTGCGGTCAAATGAAGGCTGCCAGATGAATCGGTACTCACCATGCCATATCGTCGATAGCCAACGCTTATCAAATTCAATCTGCTTACCTCCAGTGAGTAAGGTCACGTTGTCATCAGAGAGCTTGTACAGCACGGCGTAAGCCATCACACCGTCAATATCAAGCGACAGCACAACTGGCTGATTAAGTTGCGCTAACCGCTGTAAATCACCTTCCGCTTTTTCACAACGAAAGAGGGCATCTTCTCTAGTTTGTGCAGAACAAAAGCTATCAAGTACGCTCGCGTTGTAGCCCCACACTTGGTAGAGCTTATCAATACTGCTTTCAAGCAATGCGTCATTTAACAAGGTTTGCTTAAGTTCAGGAGCAAATACTTCTGCGCGAGTTTCAACTGCTGGCGGAGTAGGTAGTTTTCCTGACCAATACTGAAGCGCAAAAGCATCTAGAGAAGGTTTACTCAGTGTCGTCAGAGCAATGCTACTTATTACCCCAAGCGCTAAGCTAGCGCTAATCGCGACACCAGAAGATAACCACCAGCTCGTTTTTCCAGCGGGTTGCATAGCGACAGAAGAGGTCTGAAACGCCATTACTTCGTCACAAGCTCGCTGAACTAGTGGTAAGCTAATCTCACGTTCGCCTTGTTGATAAGCCTGTTTAAGCGTGGCATCACAAACAAGGTTCACTAACCTTGGGATTCCTTGTGTCGAATGAGCAATCATCTTCAAGGCTTTGGCCGGAAATAAATCATCTCGCCCACCCGCCAAAGACAAACGAAAATGCACATACTTGGCGGTTGCTACACCATCAAGCGGAAGTAAGTGATAGCGCCCAGTAATACGCTGCGCCAATTGGCGAAGTTGCGGCATCTGCAACTTCTGCTGAAGCTCAGGCTGCCCTACCAGTAAAACTTTCAACAACTTTCGACTGTCTGTTTCTAGGTTGGTCAACAACCTGAGCTGTTCAAGAACATCCGCGGCTAAATGCTGCGCTTCATCAATTACCAGTAAGGTTTGAAAGCCTTCTGCATGGTTAGACAGCAAATACTGATAAATGGATTGATTGAGCTGTTTAAGGGTCGCCTGTGATGGATACTTGATAGAGAATTCATCGCATATCGACTCTAGTAGTTCAATACCCGAAAATGTAGGGTTAAGTATGAATCCCGCTTTAGTCTGCGTATCCAACGAGTCCAACATAGCCTTCGCGACAGTCGTTTTCCCCGTACCAACCTCTCCGGTGAGCATGGCAAAACCGCCCCCCTCACCTAAACCAGCTTGAAGGTGAGTGATCGCTTCACGGTGTCTTTGACTAAGAAACAAGTAACGCGAGTTCGGCACAATTGAGAAAGGGGCTTCGACAAAACCAAAAAATTCCTTGTACATCACTCACGTCTCTATAATTTAACTGATAAGAAAAGTACCATTGCAGACTTCAAATCGCCAATGGCAAATCATTAAAATAAGGGAATCCATTGCAAGTATACCTAGTTGGAGGAGCTGTTCGAGATCAGTTGCTCAATATTCCGGTACATGACAAAGATTGGGTTGTGGTGGGCAGTTCACCGCAAGAAATGCAAAGCCAAGGTTTCACCGCCGTTGGTAAAGACTTTCCTGTCTTTCTCCACCCTGCCAGCAAGCAAGAGTATGCGCTCGCCAGAACGGAACGTAAGACCGCATCAGGATACACTGGGTTCGAATGTTACTTCGCAAAAGATGTTACCCTTGAAGAAGATCTGCAACGCCGAGATCTCACTATAAACGCGATGGCGCAAGATCCCGATGGCAACATAGTCGACCCTTATCATGGTCAACAAGATCTTAAAAATCGAGTATTGCGCCACGTCTCAACTGCATTTGTCGAAGATCCATTGCGCGTCTTAAGAGTCGCACGCTTTGCCGCTAAACTTGCTCACTTCGGCTTTACGGTCGCCCCCGAAACTTTAGATTTAATGACACAAATAAGCCGCTCGGGCGAGCTGGAGCACTTAACCCCAGAACGAGTCTGGCAAGAGTGGCACAAATCTCTGGCGACCCAAAGCCCCGCCGTATTCCTGTCTGTACTTCATCAATGTGGTGCACTAGAGGTCGTATTGCCCGAGATAGCCCAACTGTTTGGCGTCCCTCAACCCGAGCAATGGCACCCAGAAATTGACACTGGCATTCATACTTTGATGGTCGCAGATCAAGCCGCACTGCTATCTGACTCACTGCCTGTCCGCTTCGCCGCCCAAGTCCACGACTTAGGTAAAGGGATCACACCAGAATCTGAATGGCCAAGCCACAAAATGCATTGTCATACCGGTTTAAAGCTGATCAAGCGCCTATGTGAACGAGTTCGTGTCCCGAATGAATTCAGAGATCTTGCACTTATGGTGTGTGAACAACACTCAAACATTCACCGAGCTGCAGAACTAAAGCCTGCCACTAAGCTTAAGGTGCTGAACAAATTCGATGTATGGCGTAAACCTGACAGACTGACAGACATTTTACTGTGTTGTATGGCCGATAGCCGTGGTCGTCTTGGCTTTGAGGGTATTGATTACCCGCAGAAAGACACCTTTCTTCAGGCCTATCAAGCGGCAGTTGGAGTGAATGTGCAAGACATTATCAAGGATGGCTTTAAAGGTGCCGCTATTCGCGAGGAAATGGAGAAACGCCGCGTTGCGGCTATTGCTGCCTTATCGGCCTAGTCTGTTTGTCCATGTAGACAATAAAAAAGCGGAGCCAAATGGCTCCGCTTTTTTTATGAGAACGCTAGTTATAGCATTACTTCTTAGCAAGCTTCTCTTTAATACGAGCTGACTTACCAGAACGCTCACGTAGGTAGTACAGTTTGGCACGACGTACTGCACCGCGGCGTTTAACTTCAATGCTATCAACCATTGGAGAGTGAGTTTGGAACGTACGCTCAACACCTTCACCGTTCGAGATCTTACGAACTGTGAATGCAGAGTGTAGACCACGGTTACGGATTGCGATTACAACGCCTTCGAAAGCCTGTAGACGCTCACGGTCACCTTCTTTTACCTTAACTTGAACAACAACAGTGTCACCTGGTGCAAATTTAGGTAGGTCTGATTTCATTTGCTCTTGCTCAAGAGCTTTGATGATGTTACTCATTTTTTAAATTCCTAGAATAAACTGATACTAAATAAAATAGGTTACTTGCTATTAACTCGATGCTCTTTAATGAACTCGGCAAGTAATTGTTCCTGTTCGTCAGTCAGAGCTAGGTTTTCCAGGAGTTCTGGTCTTCTTAGCCAAGTACGGCCTAACGACTGCTTGAGTCGCCAGCGACGAATATCCTTATGGTTTCCGGACATCAGTACCGATGGTACTTCTTTTCCATCTAACACTTCAGGACGCGTATAGTGAGGGCAATCTAATAAGCCATTGGCAAAAGAATCTTCTTCTGCCGACGCAAAATCTCCCAATACCCCCGGAATAAACCGAGATACTGAGTCGATTAACGTCATGGCTGGTATTTCACCACCCGTCATCACAAAATCTCCGATTGACCATTCTTCGTCAACCTCAGATTGAATGATACGCTCATCTACCCCTTCGTAGCGGCCACAAATAAGAAGTAAATTCTCATTAGTTGCCAGCTCTTCGACTCCTTTCTGGTCGAGCTTACGACCTTGAGGAGAAAGGTAGATAACCTTCGTCTTACCCGGTGAAGCCTGTTTTGCTGTCGTGATAGCATCGCGCAAAGGCTGAACCATCATCAACATGCCAGGACCACCACCGTAAGGTCTATCATCGACAGTTCGATGTTTGTCATGAGTGAAATCGCGAGGATTCCATGTCTCAATCGACAAAAGACCTTTTTTAACCGCTTGACCTGTTACCCCAAAATCAGTAACAGAACGGAACATTTCAGGAAATAGGCTAATTACGCCAACCCACATGTGTTCTCTCGCTCTGTAATTTTGGAATTAGAATCCAGGATCCCAGTCAACTTCGATCCGTTGAGCTTCGCGATCAACTTTTTTGATCACTTGCTCTTCAAGGAACGGGATTAATCGTTCCTTCTGTCCGAAAGCATCTTTAAGATTTGCTTTCACTACGAGAACATCGTTTGAGCCAGTTTCTAGGATGTCAGAAACAACACCTAGATCGTAACCTTTATCGGTTACTACTTGCATGCCAAACAATTCACGCCAGTAGAATTCATCTTCTGACAATTCAGGCAATGATGCAGGGTCAACAGCGATTTCAAAGTTCGTTAGGAGATGTGCGTCTTCACGAACATCTAAGCCTTCCAGCTTAGCCACCATACCTTTGTTATGGCGTTTCCAAGTTTCGACGTTGAACTCAACCCACTCACCCTTTTGTTTAATAAACCAAGGGCTGTAATCGAAAATGCTCTCAGCATTGTCTGTATAGGAAAAAACTTTAAGCCAACCACGAATGCCATAGGTAGCACCAAACTTGCCCATAACAATTTTTTCGTTTTGTTCGCTCATTGTTTCTTTACCTTTCATCGACATAAGCTAATTTCTTCTACTAAACAGTAAAAATTAAGCCGCTTTTTGAGCGTCTTTAACTAGCTTAGCAACGCGGTCAGATAGAGACGCGCCTTGACCAACCCAGTGGTTAACGCGGTCTAGGTCTAGACGTAGACCTTCTTCTTGACCAGTTGCAGTAGGGTTAAAGAAACCTACTTTCTCGATGAAACGGCCAGTTGCAGCGTTGCGGCTGTCCGCTACTACGATTTGATAGAATGGACGCTTCTTAGCGCCGTGACGTGCCAAACGAATGGTTACCATGTCGTCCTCTTTGCTTTCTCAAAAATAAAATTAACCCCAGAAACCGTCTATAAATAGTCGATTTGGGGTCTCGTGCCAAAATAAAGCCTCGGAATTTTACTCTTATTCCAAGTCTTTGCAAGGGTTTTAGCTATTTTTTCACCACCACAAATAGCGATTGTAGTTTGTGACTCAGCTAACAGGTTGAAAATAAAGATTGACTCAACCCGCCCTTAAAAAATCAAAGAGCGTAACTCCCGCAGAGTTACGCTCTTTTATCATCTGATAGCTCAGCGATGAATACGTGGATTAACGACCAAACGGGTTAAAACCACCACCCATTCCGCCCATACCACCCATCATGCCTTGCATATTGCGCATCATGCCTTTCATGCCACCCTTCTGCATTTTCTTCATCATCTTCTGCATCTGAGTGAACTGCTTCAGCAGGCGGTTAACATCTTGAACCTGAGTACCGGAACCTGCAGCAATACGCTTTTTACGTGAACCCTTGATAAGTTCAGGGCGTTGGCGCTCTTTCATCGTCATTGAATTGATGATGGCTTCCATTTGCTTGAACATCTTGTCATCGACTTTATCTTTGACGTTGTCTGGTAAGTTGCTCATACCTGGCAGCTTATCCATCATGCCCATCATGCCGCCCATGTTCTGCATCTGGCCAAGTTGCTCACGGAAGTCTTCTAGATCGAAGCCTTTCTTCTCTTTAAACTTCTTCGCCAGTTTTTCTGCTTTCTCAGTATCAACATTACGTTGTAAATCTTCGATAAGCGACAGTACGTCACCCATACCAAGAATACGTGATGCGACACGATCAGGGTGGAATGGTTCTAGTGCATCGGTTTTTTCACCCACACCCAAGAACTTAATTGGTTTACCTGTGATGTGACGAACCGAAAGTGCAGCACCACCACGGGCATCACCATCAACTTTAGTTAAGATAACACCAGTCAAAGGCAGTGCATCACCAAACGCTTTGGCGGTATTGGCAGCATCTTGACCTGTCATTGCATCAACAACAAACAGAGTTTCTACTGGAGTAATTGCGTTATGCAGATCTTGAATCTCTGCCATCATTTCTTCGTCAACCGCTAAACGACCTGCGGTATCGACAAGAAGAACATCGTAGAATTTTTTCTTAGCATGATCGATTGCTGCATTAGCGATATCGATTGGCTTTTGATTAGCAGAAGATGGGAAGAAATCAACGCCCACATCCGCCGCTAGCGTTTCTAGCTGTTTGATCGCTGCAGGGCGATATACGTCGGCAGAAACCACCAGCACTTTCTTTTTATCACGCTCTGTAAGAAGCTTAGATAGTTTACCGACACTGGTTGTTTTACCCGCACCTTGCAGACCAGCCATTAAGATAACAGCAGGCGGCTGAGCCGCTAGGTTGAGCGCTTCATTAGACTCACCCATCACTGCTTCAAGCTCAGCTTGAACAATCTTAATAAACTCTTGTCCCGGCGTTAGCGACTTAGATACTTCAACACCAACAGCGCCTTCTTTAACGCGCTTAACAAAATCGCGAACAACAGGCAGTGCAACGTCGGCTTCTAACAAAGCCATACGTACTTCGCGTAAGGTATCTTTAATATTGTCTTCGGTCAGACGACCTTTGCCGCTGATATTTTTCAGCGTACTGGATAATCGATCCGTTAAATTCTCAAACATCTTTCTACTCTTCGCTATAAGGCGATAAATTACGGTGAGTATACAATAGCCAACCCGCCAGTTATACCCGTTCTGCTAAGCAACGACAGTTTTAATCTCTCATCTCTTGCAATTGGATCGGGATCTAAGATAGCCCAAGCGCTTGATGCAAGGTATAATTCCAGCACGAGACTAACAACTTTGTGAAAGAAATGGATAACTTATTCGCCGTTGCTGCAGCAATGCTTTACACCTTTGCTATCGCAACCATAGTTCCTGGCTTAGTACATCAAACCGGTATTCGCGCGAAAACCGTCTTGGTTAGTGCGGCTTTGGCATTGGCGTTTCACGGCTGGTTGCTTAGCGATCTTATTTTGGATGGCAGCGGACAAAACTTAAGTATCCTGAATGTTGCCTCGTTAATCAGCTTCATTATTTCACTGGTTATGAGTACTGCAATGCTAAAAACGCGTTTGTGGTTCTTACTTCCTGTCGTCTTTAGCTTTGCGGCTATTAACCTAATTGCCGCGGCGTTTTTGCCAAGCACTTTCATTACCCATTTAGAAAATGCACCTAAGCTACTGTTCCACATCTCATTGGCGCTATTTTCATATTCAACGCTGACTATTGGTGCACTCTACGCTTTGCAACTTGCTTGGCTTGACCACAAACTAAAAACAAAGAAAGCGCTGGCGATTAATCCTAATCTACCTCCCTTAATGATGGTGGAAAGGCAGCTTTTCAAGATCATCCTTATCGGTAACCTACTTTTGACAGGTACGTTGCTCACCGGTTTTGTGTTTGTCCAAGATATGTTTGCGCAAGGCAAGGCACACAAAGGAATTTTATCTCTGATCGCTTGGATTGTTTACTCGGTACTACTTTGGGGACACTACCGTAAAGGTTGGCGAGGGCGTAAAGTCACTTGGTTTGCCGTTGCTGGCGCAACCCTATTAACATTGGCCTACTTTGGTAGTCGCTTTGTGCGTGAAATCATTCTCACTTGATCACTAGAATAAGGAGCATAAGCTCCTTATTGTTCATTTTGCTAATCCATTGACATCAAGACCATTATCGGTCATATATTAACCAACACATAACAAGGACAAGCACAGTTTTGGATGACATTTCCACGGGTTTATTGTTCGCTATACTCGCCGGCTTAATCGTAATTTCTGGATACTTTTCGGGTTCTGAGACAGGGATGATGTCTCTTAACCGCTACCGCCTAAAACATTTAGCTAATACTGGCCACAAGGGAGCTCGACGAGTAGAAAAGCTCCTTCGTCGCCCAGATCGCTTGATCGGCCTAATCCTAATTGGCAATAACCTCGTTAACATTCTCGCCTCTGCTATCGCAACCATTCTAGGTATGCGTTTATACGGCGACCTTGGTGTTGCTATTGCTACCGGTGCTCTCACCTTAATCGTACTGGTATTTGCCGAAGTCACACCAAAAACTATCGCTTCTTTATATCCAGAGCGCGTTTCCTACGCCAGCAGCATCCTGCTTGGCATTCTCATGAAACTGCTATCGCCACTGGTTCTTCTGGTTAACTTCATCACCAACGGTTTTATCCGCTTAATTGGTGTAAAAGCTAATCATGACGATGATGATCACCTCAGCTCAGAAGAGCTGCGTACCGTTGTAAATGAAGCAGGTAGCTTAATCCCTCGTCGCCACCAAGATATGTTGGTGTCGATTTTGGATTTAGAGCATGTGACGGTTAACGACATCATGGTGCCACGCAATGAGATTACAGGTATCGATATCAACGACGACTGGAAATCGATTGTTCGTCAGCTCACTCACTCACCTCATGGCCGCATCGTACTGTACCGAGATCAAATCGATGAAGTAGTGGGAATGCTCAGGCTACGTGAAGCATATCGTCTGATGTTGGAGAAAAACGAGTTTAATAAAGAAACGTTACTTCGAGCAGCAGACGAAGTGTACTTCATCCCAGAAAGTACACCATTGAACGTTCAGTTGCTGAAGTTTCAACGCAACAAAGAGCGCATAGGTCTGATTGTCGATGAATACGGTGACATTAACGGCTTAGTCACTTTGGAAGATATTCTAGAAGAGATTGTTGGTGAATTTACCACTTCAATTGCTCCAAGCCTTTCCGAAGAAATTATCCCCCAAGGCGACGGCAGCTTCTTGATCGAAGGCAGTGCTAACATTCGCGATATCAACAAAGGTCTGAAGTGGAAGTTGCCTACCGATGGTCCAAGAACGCTTAACGGTTTGATCTTGGAGCACCTAGAAGACATTCCCGAGAGTCATTTAAGTGTTCAGGTAGCGAAGCACCCTATGGAGATTGTTGAACTGGAAGAAAACCGTATTAAGTTGGTAAAAGTCTTCCCTCGCTTGCGTGAGACCAAACATTGATTTCAATAAAAAAGGCCTTGATGATTTCATCAAGGCCTTTTCAATATTCACACTACGCAAACTGAGATTAATCGACTTTTAACTCTTTCAGCATTGATTCAGGAAGCGCCAGTTCATCATTTTGATTCACAGAAATACCTGCTTCAATGATGGCTTTAGCGATAGCTTTCGCTTCTTCAAGTGAATGCATTGCCGCCGTACCACATTGGTATTCGTTTAGCTCTGGGATCTTGTTCTGGCTTTCTACTTTCAGCACGTCTTCCATTGCCGCTAGCCACGCAGCTGCTACTTGATCTTCACCCGGCGTACCAATCAAACTCATGTAGAAACCCGTACGACACCCCATTGGAGAAATATCAATGATTTCTACTTGGTCACCGTTTAAGTGGTTACGCATAAAGCCTGCATACAAGTGCTCTAAAGTATGAATGCCTTTTTCAGACAAAATATCTTTGTTTGGTGCAGTGAAACGTAAGTCGAACACAGTGATAGTGTCGCCTTTAGGGGTTTGCATTGTTTTCGCAACGCGTACCGCTGGAGCATTCATTCGTGTGTGGTCAACGGTAAAACTATCTAATAGTGGCATTGCTCTTCTCCCTGATTGAGTACATTTGGTTGGCTTTAAAAGAACCAACTACGATTGTCTTCTAATTCTTGCTGACATTGTTTAAGTTGCCAGCCGTAGTTTTTTGCTTGCTGCTCGACTTTCCGAGCAATTTTGATCAATGAAGGCTTAGATTGGTAGCTTTTACGCTTATAACCGCCGCGACCTTCATGATACGCCAGATACTGATTGTAAGGGTCCCATTTCGATATCCCCAATTGCTTTTGTGTCTCACTGGTATACCAACCAACAAACATCATTGAGTCATCAAAATTAGTTCGAGAACCACCTTGGTCAGTCGCTTTTTGAAAATCTTCCCAAGCGGGATCTTGAGCCTGCGCATAACCATACGCGCTGCTCACTCTCCCCCAAGGTATAAAGCCTAAAATATAGTCTTTCGGTGGGCGAGCATCGTGTCGGAAGCTGCTTTCCTGCTTAATGAACGCCATCGCAACGTGAATAGGGGTTCCCCACTCTTCTTGCATATCTAGCGCATCTTCGTACCAGCCCGAGTGTTCGCGAAAGATCTCACAAATGTTATCTTGATTCTTTGGGGGCGCTGTCGCACAGCCGGACAACAACAGTAGCCCAGCCGTCGCAAGCGACACATTTTTCCAATTGACGTTGATACTCACTCTGCTTCTACTTCAAGTACGCAAAATATTGGTCTAAGAAGGTATCAAAGTCGATGGTATCAGCATTCTCTTGCTCTGTTTGGGCAAGGCGCGAGCGCACAACTTCATCTTCCATTTGCTGCTGTGAATACACTTGATACTGGTGTGTCAGGTGCTCATCTCGGTATTGTTTACCTAGTTCACAGCCTACTGGGCCCAAACCATTATGCTGCTTGGTTAGTTCTAGCAATTGACCAGAAATGGTCAATTCTGGGTTATCAATCCATGAGCTCAGTTTTTCGCATACATCTTGGTAAGCGGTTCCACCTTGCTGTGCATCCATCATTTCAGCAATTTGGCTAAGATCTTGGAATACCCTTTTGGCCCAAGCTTGCAGCGATAAACGCTCACCATGACAACCTATCTTCAACTCGAGTCCAATTTCACGCCCTTCGACGATGACTTTGTTCCAATTATCACGCCAGCACTCTAACTCACAATCATCCATCGGCTCGGAGTCGGTTAACGTTGCCCAAGTCAAAAATAGATCAAGGAAGCGTACTTGCTCATCAGTTATACCGATCGAGCTGAATGGGTTAACATCCAATGAACGCACTTCAATGTACTCCACACCGCCACGCTCCAGAGCTTCAGACGGTTTTTCACCATTCTTCGCAACACGTTTAGGACGGATAGGTGCATAGAGTTCATTTTCAATCTGAAGAACATTGCTATTTAACTGGCGATACTCACCATCAACCTTCACACCAATTTTGGCAAACTCTTCAGACGGAGTACGGATCGCTTTATTAAGCCCTTCAAGGTACTGGTCTAGGCTATTAAAACCAATTTTCAGCACACTTTGCGCACTGTTGGTATAGCCTAAATCACTTAAGCGAAGCGATGTTGCTTTTGGTAAATATAAAGTCTGATTGATTTTTTCAAATGGTAGCTTAGTTTCGCGACCTTGAATAAATGAGCCACATAATGCTGGAGAAGCACCGAAAAAGTATGGAATCAGCCAGCCAAAACGGTAGTAGTTTCGGATAAGACCAAAATAGGCCTCTGACTTACTCTCTTGGCGGTCTTGCTCCCCTTGTTCTCCGAATAACGCATCCCAAAAACTCTCAGGGAAGGAAAAATTAAAGTGAACACCCGAAATAATCTGCATCAGGCTACCATAGCGACGCTTTAGCCCTTCTCGATACAGCGTTTTCATTTTGGCTGAGTTAGAGCTGCCATATTGAGCTAGGTTGATGTCATCTTCTGCACTCACAAAACAAGGCATAGACATTGGCCAGAGCTTTTCTTCGCCCAATTTCGTTTGAGTAAAGTGGTGCACATCTTTCAACTGAGCAAGTAGAGTCTCAACATCGTTGGAAACCGGTGTGATGAATTCGAGTAAAGATTCAGAGAAATCGGTTGTGATCCATTCATTTGAATAAGCTGAGCCTAGCCCTTCTGGGTGTGGCGTCATCGCCAGCTTGCCATTTTGATGGTAACGCAAAGTCTCACGCTCTACACCACGGCCATATTGCTTAAACACGTCATTCTTTTGGGCTAATGAATTTAGCCGAGCAGCAAAGTCAGTCAAAATGAAGTTCACTTATATTTATGTGTTTGAGGGTCAATACTCGCTCTAAAGTACGCATAGAGCAAGTAGAGATGACAGACAAACAATGGATAAAATTAGGGCGACCATTAGCCGCCTCTAATAGATGTGTTCACTACTGCTCGATTTCAAGCTCTTGAACGGGAATATCCAGTTTTTCCAATTGTGGCTTTAAGCTCTTCGCGTCACCAACTACGATAATTTGATAGTCATTTGGGTTAAACCATTTGCTGGCCAGCTTATCTAGCGTTGACTTAGAAACAGTATCCACAATTCGATTTCTCTGACGCAGATAGTCTTCATCCAGATTGTAGGTCAAAATGCTGCTCAGTAACGACGCCTTCTGAGAAGGTGTCTCGTATTTCAATGCATCCTGTTGACCCACTGCCAAACGCATAAAGTCCACCTCTTCGTCTGTCAGCCCTTCTTGAGCAAACTGAGCCATCTCACTTTTCATCTCAATAATAGAAGGAATGGTCGCATCAGCTCTCACTTGAGCGCTGAACACAATCGCCCCCACTTCTCTATTGGCTGCTAAATAACCGCTGGCTCCATAGGTGTAACCCTTGTCTTCACGTAGGTTCTGGTTAATTCTACTGTTAAAATTGCCGGCTAAGTTAAAGTTTGTCAGCTGAGTAAGGTAAGTTTCACCCGTTGCATCAAACGGCAACCCTTGCCTAACTAAACGAACCACACTTTGCGGTGCACTTGGTTTATCGACTAGGTAGATTGTCTGTTCGCCTAGTGGCGCTACGACTTGTGGACGCAGCAAGGGTGCAGCTTCGCCCCTCCACTCTTCTAGAAACGCCAACTCATGTTTAATTGCGCTGCGGTTGATGTCTCCAACAACGACAACCTGCGCACCGTGAGGCGTGTAGTTTTTCGCATAAAAGTTTTTCACATCGTCCAACGTTAAGCTTTCGATCGATGCTTTGGTTCCATCGCTTGAACGAGAGAAAATCGAATTACCAAATAGTACTTGTCGTGTTGCTTGAGAAGCTAACCAACTTGGCTTTTGGTGCTGGTAAATCGTCCCTTCCAACATTTGTCGTTTTAGGCGATCAAAGTCATTTTGCTCAAATGCTGGCTTAAAGAGTACCTCTTCAACAATCGCTAATGTTTGCGTTAGGTTTTTCTCTAACGTAGAGATACTAATATTGGTCGTATAAGAACCCGCACCTACACTCACTAAACTCCCCAGTTTATCGAGCTCTGCTTTAAGCTCTTCGAGGCTTCGTTCAGTGCTGCCTTCTTCCATCAATGAAGCCGTTAAGTTCGCAAGGCCTTCTTTTCCTCGAGGTGCCTGACGTTCTCCAGCTGGTAAGCGAATTTCGATTTGTACTGTGGGTGTCTCTGAGGTCTGGGTGCCCAGTAGCTCGATACCATTATCGAAATACAATTCGTACAGCTTAGGCATCTGTGCCTTTACCCCTTCCGCGACTTGAGGCATCACAGAACGATCAAAATTATCTACTGCACGGCGAACAACGAGTTGATCGTCGGTTATTTTGTCATATTTAGGCAGCTCTCTCACAGGAGTAACGAAGTTGGCTTCTTTGACTGCGATTTGAGTTTGCCCTCTTGGGACAACGCTTAAGGTAACTTTGTTTTTACCTTTAATGAAATCTTGGTAAGCCTGCATGACCGAATCAGGAGATACGGCACGTAGCTGTTCCAACTGAGTTTGAATGCGATCTGGTTGCTGATAGAAAGTCTGATTCGACGCTAACTGAGTCACTTTCCCGCGAACACTTTGCAAGGCAAACACAGCATTAGCTTCTGCCATGCCACTGATCTGCTCAAGTCGCTCTTGAGCGACACCTTGGCTGGCGAATTCATCTAAGGTTGTCATTAACTCTTGGTACAGAGGCTCTAAGCCCTCTTCTCCGCCAGAAGGTGCCATAGCATAAACATAGAAAGTACACGCTAGCTCGGCACAGTCTTGGAATGCTCCCGCATCAACGGCTTTCTGAGTTTTTACCAGGTTTTGATACAGCATGCTGTTGGCACCATTACCCAGCACATTGGCTAGGGCATCGATAGACGCTTGCTGCTCTTGGCCACGATATGTTGTTGGCCAACCGACCAGCACCATAGGTTGCTGAATACGGTCTTCTAAAGTGACATAGCGATCTTCTGGCAATACCGCTGGCTGCTTAGGCGCTTTTTCGACATCAGGCCCTTTCGGGATCGAGCCAAAGTACTTGTTGATCCACTCTAATGTTTGATCAACATCGATATCACCACCGATAGTCAAGACCGCATTGTTAGGGCCATACCAACGTAGGAAGAAGTCTTTTAGGTCGTTAACATCTACTCGGTCAAGATCCTCAACATACCCGATAGTTTGCCAAGAATATGGGTGACCTTCTGGATACATCGCCTCACCCATTCTTTCCCACATCAAGCCATATGGTCGATTGTCGTAGTTTTGCGCACGCTCGTTTTTCACGGTGTCACGCTGTATCTCAAATTTTCGTTGCGATACTGCGTCAAGCAAAAAGCCCATACGATCCGATTCCAACCACAACATTTTTTCTAGTTGGTTAGACGGTACAGTCTCAAAGTAGTTAGTTCGGTCTCGATTAGTTGTGCCATTTAAGGTCCCTCCCGCTTCTGTGATGATACGGAAGTGCTCTTGATCACCCACGTTTTCACTCCCTTGGAACATCATGTGTTCAAAGAAGTGAGCAAAGCCTGAACGGCCTATTTCTTCGCGTGCAGATCCTACATGGTAAGTCACATCAACATGGACTAAAGGATCTGAGTGATCAGGAGACAAGATAACGGTCAACCCGTTAGCAAGTTGATACTTAGAGTAAGGGATCATGACCTTACCAGGCTGAGGCTTAACTTCCTCAACTAAGGTCACTCCCTCTGGAAGTGAAGAGAAGAGCGAATCGGAGGGTACGTTGGAAGTCGAGCACCCGTACAGTGCAATAAGAGAAAACGTACCTAGCCAAATTTTTCTCATGACATCTCCTTAGAAAAAACCGTGAAATATTGCAGCTAGTAAACTATACCGGAGCAGTTTACCAATCAAAATAAAGACAAAACATGGCAAGAATTTCATTCTTAGCCATCCAGCTGCTAAACAAAGTGGATCACCGATGACAGGCAACCAACTAAAAAACAGTGCCCAATAGCCATGCTTATTGAGCCACTTCAAAGCTTTATGACCATGCTTTTCTGATTGAGTTCTATTTGGTAGCCATAAGCCCAACCAATAGTTGGTCATCCCACCTAAGGTATTACCAATAGTCGCTATTAAAATAATGGATAACGTAGAAAACTGCTGAAGGCTCAGGGTAGCGATTAAGCTTGCCTCTGAGCCCCCAGGAAGAAGTGTTGCACTTAAGAAACCGCTAAGAAAGAGTACCCATAATGCTGAATCGGAAAACCATAGTGCGACACTTTCGAAAAGAGAATTGAAAAACTCTAACACTGCATATCAAGTAGTACCTTGCCTCTGGTGTGCCCCGTTTCGACTTGTTCATGTGCAGTCACAACATCCGTCATAGGGTACACGGTTTGAATTTCAGTTTTAAGCAAACCAACACTCACCATATAAAGCATTGTGTCGAGTTGCTCAGGATTTGGGTCTACCAGCATTCCTGTGGCTTCAAAGCCCAATAACTTAGCTTTTTCGCAAATCAGCTCGGCAGAAAGGGTTGGAACAGTCACAACGCGCGCGCCATCTTTGAGGCACTTAAGTGCATCCAGAGCGGCATCCCCACCTACTAAATCAATCAGTACATCCACTTCCTCTACTCGTTCAGAGGCTGGTGCAAATTGATAGTTAATGGCATGGGCACCAAGAGTGGCCATGTAATCTAAATTGCGCTCGCTGCAGGTGGTATAAACCTCAGCTTTAGCCGCCACCGCAATTTGCACTGCAAGGTGGCCAACCCCACCAGCACCGGCAAGAATCAGCACTCTATCGCCTTCTTTGACTTCGGCCTTATTTAAGGCTTGCGCTGCAGTTTGACCAGCTAAAGGGAGCACAGCAGCTGCTTCTAGAGTCACGGCATCGGGTACTAGGCTCAGCTCATTTTCGGGTACCGAAACATACTGGCTGTAGCCACCACCTTGCAATGGGAAGCCGATAAAGCCTGCAACATTATCGCCTTGATTAAAACGTTCAGCAGCCTCGCCGCACGCCACCACTTGCCCTGACACATCGTAGCCAGGAACCCAAGGGAGTTTATCTTTATTTTGAGAGGCAGCCCACCCTAGGCCTGCTCGAGTTTTTACATCAATGGGGTTAACACCTGAAAACGCTACTTTGACAATAACCTCGCCTGCTTTCGGTTCTGGCACTGAGGCACTTTGTACAGCTAAGACTTCTGGTCCACCAAACTTGGTAATAGCGATTTGCTTGTTTTCCATTTCGATATTTCCCTATTGATAAAAAATAAAGGGATGCACTAGCATCCCTTTGAATATATAACATTTCTTTCGATTTAGTTAACTATTGGCTCGCAATTTAACCATCAATTGACTGAAATTGAAGCCAATAGATACTCTTACCAACCGCTAATACCCTAACCGACTAAGGCTAACAAAATACCTGCCGCAACCGCTGAACCAAGTACACCTGCCACATTTGGCCCCATTGCATGCATTAATAGGAAGTTCTGCGGGTTAGCCTCTAACCCAACCTTGTTTACAACCCTAGCCGCCATAGGAACTGCAGATACACCTGCTGCACCAATGAGTGGGTTAATATCCTCTTTTGATAGTTTATTGAGTAGCTTAGCCATCAATACACCACCAGCAGTACCAATACTGAACGCTACCGCACCCAGAGCCAAGATACCCAAGGTTTCAACGTTCAGAAACTCTTCAGCTTGTAGCTTTGAACCCACACCAAGACCCAAGAAAATAGTAACGATGTTGATCAACTCGTTCTGAGCGGTTTTCGATAAACGATCAACCACACCAGCTTCACGCATTAGGTTACCCAGACAGAACATCCCAACCAGCGGTGTCGCAGACGGTAAGAACAAGATAGTCATCAGCAATACAGCTAGTGGGAAAAGGATTTTTTCACCTTTACTCACATGACGTAATTGCGCCATTTGTATCTTGCGTTCTTCTGGTGAAGTCAGCGCTTTCATAATTGGTGGCTGAATGATAGGAACTAATGCCATGTAGCTGTATGCAGCAACCGCGATAGCCCCTAACAAGTCAGGAGATAACTGGCTGGCTAAGAAGATAGCAGTCGGACCATCTGCACCACCAATAATAGCGATCGATGCAGCGTCAGGCATACTAAATTCCATACCCGGTACATAGTTAAGCAAAATCGCACCAAACAAGGTCGCAAAAATACCAAACTGCGCTGCAGCGCCTAACCATAACGTTTTAGGGTTAGCGATAAGCGCTCCGAAGTCCGTCATCGCACCAACACCCATAAAGATAAGCAGTGGGAAGATACCGGATTCGATACCTACATAATAAACGTAGTAAAGCAACCCACCTGGCTCTGTAAAACCGGCATTAGGGATGTTTGCTAAAACAGCACCAAAGCCTATAGGCAAAAGCAGTAAGGGTTCAAAACCCTTACGAATAGCCAAAAACAGCAGAGTACATCCCACCAAGATCATACAGATCTGGCCGAATTCAAAGTTGGCGATCCCTGTTTCTGACCATAAGGTCATCAATCCTTCCATGGTACTTCCTTACGCCAAGCTCAACAGAGGCGCACCCACCGTCACGGAGTCGCCTTCTTTAACATGCAGATCTTGCACAATGCCACCACGCGCGGCACGTACTTCGGTTTCCATCTTCATCGCTTCAAGGATCAAAAGCACATCCCCTTCTGCAACTTGATTGCCCGCTTGGACGTTCACTTTAAAGATGTTACCTGCTAGAGGTGCCGGTACCGCCTCTGCATTACCAGCAGGTGCAGCTGGAGCAGGAGCTTGTGCTGGGTTAGCCGCAGCTGGAGCAACAGACGTCAATTGACCTTGAGGGCCCACTTCCACATCATAAACTTGACCATCAACCTTGACGCTATAACTTTCGATGCTACCCGAAGCAGGCACAGCAGCCGGAGTTGCTTCCACTTTGTCTTCAACTCCTGGAGCTGGTTCGAATGCATCTGGGTTACGACGATTCTTAAGGAACTTCAAACCAACTTGTGGGAACAAGGCATAAGTTAATACATCATCTACCGTGTCTTCCGCCAAAGAGATGCCTTCCGACTTCGCTTTTTCTAACAGCTCAGTAGTCAAAGTATCTAATTCAGACTCCAATAAATCGGCCGGACGACAAGTGATCGCTTCCGCCCCATCAAGTACTTTTGCTTGTAGCTCAGCATTGAGTTCAGCAGGTGCAGCACCATACTCGCCTTTTAATAGACCCGCCGTCTCTTTGGTGATGCTCTTATAACGCTCACCAGTTAGCACGTTTATCACAGCTTGGGTACCAACAATCTGAGAAGTAGGAGTAACAAGTGGAATAAAGCCTAAATCTTCGCGCACGCGTGGGATCTCTTCCAATACTTCATCTAGGCGATCTGCAGCACCTTGCTCCTTAAGTTGACCTTCCATGTTCGTCAACATGCCACCTGGGACTTGAGCAATTAGGATGCGTGAATCGACCCCTTTTAGCTGTCCTTCCCACTTAGCATACTTCTTACGCACCTCGCGGAAGTAGGCAGCAATAGGTTCAATTTGATCGAGTTTCAGGTTGGTATCACGCTCTGTACCTTCAAGCATTGCTACCACTGTTTCTGTTGGCGTATGGCCGTATGTACAGCTCATAGAAGAAATTGCGGTATCAAGAATATCAATTCCAGCTTCAACGGCCTTAACCGCCGTCGCCGTTGATAGACCTGTCGTCGCATGACAATGAAGAGCCAGTGGGACATCACAAGAAGCCTTAATACGAGTGATCAGCTCTTCTGCTTCATATGGCTTCAGAAGGCCAGACATATCTTTGATACAAAGCGAGTGACAGCCTAGATCTTCTAGACGCTTAGCAAGGTCCACCCAGGTATCAGAATTATGTACAGGACTTGTAGTGTAAGACAAGGTGCCTTGAGCATGAGCACCAACATCAACAGCCGCTTTTACTGCTTTTTGGAAATTGCGAACATCATTCATCGCATCAAAGATACGGAACACATCCATCCCATTAGCATGAGCACGCTCGACAAACTTTTCGACCACATCATCAGCATAGTGACGGTAGCCCAGTAGATTCTGGCCGCGCAATAACATCTGCATCGGCGTATTTGGCATTGCTTTCTTTAGCTCACGTAGACGCTCCCAAGGGTCTTCGCCTAAGAAACGGATACACGAATCGAATGTTGCTCCGCCCCATGTTTCAAGGGACCAGTAACCGACCTTGTCCAGTTCTGCCGCAATTGGCAACATATCTTCGATACGCATGCGCGTAGCAAACAGTGATTGATGGGCATCACGAAGGACCACATCTGTAATAGCTAGTGGTTTAGACATGCTCATTAACTCCTTTTAATCCTTTAAATGCTATTTCGCAGTAGAGGTACGATATTGATGTACCGCAGCGGAAATCGCCGCCACTACCTTTGGGCTAACAGCAGAAGGGTTTGATTGAACTTTATTATTTTGAATGGGTGTATTTGTCTTGAGCGGTTCAGGTACTTCTTCTGGTACCAGTTTTGACATTAACCGAACGAGATATACAAGAATTGTGAGGAAAATAAAGACGACAGCCATCCCCGTAACCATAAGGGTTGCTGCATCTCCTAGCAGGCTTCCAATATTTGTCATGTTGCTTCCTTTCTTTGTCATCCTGACAACACTTTGCCGAGAGTTGGACCTCAAATGTCCAGGCAAGTGGTCTAGGATTATCTCGATTGGTAAAAGTTTGTCAATTTTGTTTAAGGGAGTCTTAAGGAGAAAACACAGATCTGGTGATAATTTCGTCACAGAAATCACATAACTCTGAAATATTCGGCCTATATAGAGAGATTAACTAGGTGATATCTCCAAGATAATGAAGATTTGACATGAATAGTGAGAGATGGATAGGAAATCGAAAAGATACTTTAAAAAACAACAAGTTGTAATATTAAAGTTACAAAAATGATAATAAAATGTTAAATACAAAAAAGCCTCGCAATTGCGAGGCTTTGTAATAGTGGCGCGTCCTGGAGGATTCGAACCTCCGACCGCCTGGTTCGTAGCCAGGTACTCTATCCAGCTGAGCTAAGGACGCGTAGATTTCGATATCAACGATTGAAACCAATCATCAGTATCAGGGTTTTCACCCTTGAATAAGTGGCGCGTCCTGGAGGATTCGAACCTCCGACCGCCTGGTTCGTAGCCAGGTACTCTATCCAGCTGAGCTAAGGACGCGCAGATTTCGATATCAACGATTGAAACCAATCATCAGTATCAGGGTTTTCACCCTTGAATAAGTGGCGCGTCCTGGAGGATTCGAACCTCCGACCGCCTGGTTCGTAGCCAGGTACTCTATCCAGCTGAGCTAAGGACGCGCAGATTTCGATATCAACGATTGAAACCAATCATCAGTATCAGGGTTTTCACCCTTGAATAAGTGGCGCGTCCTGGAGGATTCGAACCTCCGACCGCCTGGTTCGTAGCCAGGTACTCTATCCAGCTGAGCTAAGGACGCGCAGATTTCGATATCAACGATTGAAACCAATCGTCAGTATCAGGGTTTTCACCCTTGAATAAGTGGCGCGTCCTGGAGGATTCGAACCTCCGACCGCCTGGTTCGTAGCCAGGTACTCTATCCAGCTGAGCTAAGGACGCACGGGTTGTGAACTATATCACATTTAATTTCTTTTAGAACAAAAAAATTGACCAAAGGTCAACTTAACCATTCATAAAGAATGGCGGTGAGGGAGGGATTCGAACCCTCGATACGGCTACAAACCGTATACTCCCTTAGCAGGGGAGCGCCTTCAGCCTCTCGGCCACCTCACCGCAATCATATTCTGTACTAAAAAGAATATGGCGCGTCCTGGAGGATTCGAACCTCCGACCGCCTGGTTCGTAGCCAGGTACTCTATCCAGCTGAGCTAAGGACGCGCATTTGCTTATTTCTAAGCGTTGCAAGAATGGCGGTGAGGGAGGGATTCGAACCCTCGATACGGCTACAAACCGTATACTCCCTTAGCAGGGGAGCGCCTTCAGCCTCTCGGCCACCTCACCGTCTTGCGGAGGCACATATTACGATTTACCAAAAATATGTCAAACACTTTCTTGGCAAAAATAACAAAAAAACTATTAACCGTTGGGTATTTAATCAAAGCGGTGTGAATTCACACTTTTTGTTCATTCTCTGTGCCTTACAGACATAAAAAAGGCTAGCAAATCGCTAGCCTCTCTCGAGTAATTAGTAGTTGCCTGATGCAACGTTACCATTACCTTTTTCAGCCTGAATGCGCATGTAAATTTCTTCACGGTGAACAGATACCTCTTTTGGCGCGTTCACACCGATGCGTACTTGGTTACCTTTAACACCAAGAACTGTCACAGTCACTTCATCACCGATCATAAGGGTTTCGCCAACACGGCGAGTCAAAATTAGCATTCTTTGCTCCTTGAGTAATCTCTGTTTTATCTGCTACGAAGCCATTATCTAACAAAAGTTATATTTTCGTAAACTGCCTAAATGATCAAAATCAACCCAAAAACGCATGTTTTTGCTGGCAATCGAATGCTTCGCTTTCAGTAATGTATGCATCATGCAGTATGTTAGCCGCTTTGTCGACACAATTTGGTAACACCACAAATACCAACGTTCGATCTGTTGTTGATATATGACTCACCGAGACATCTTGCTGACAAAGCAGTTCATGAGCATGATCTTTAAGTCCTTTCGCTTGTAACCCGACAGTTGTTAACAAGCTTACCTCTTCACTATTACGGATTTTGTCACCGAAAACCAGTGACAACTTGGCGTTTGCGTCGCGTTTTATCACGATGCCTGCCCGTTCTGGATGCTCGATCACATTCCAAATCGCAATACCAAGCATTTGACACTGTTTTTGGATACTGGACAGATAAGTATTATCTATGTGAATCAATGACATCTCGCGTTGAATAGCAATCCCAACGACAGGCTTATCCCCTACCTCTCCCGTCACTAACGTCCCTTGACTCGGCGTAAATGAAGATAATACACGCAGAGGTAAGTTGTTTGACCAAGCAAATTCAACACATGGTAGGTGCAGGACTTTCGCCCCCTTACGAGCCATTTCAGTCATTGATGGGAAATCAATCACTTCCATCTTTTGAGCCGAAGGTACAACACGCGGATCAGAAGTGTAAACGCCATCAACATCAGTAAAAATCTGACACTCATCAGCGGCTAAAGCGCCAGCTAAGACAACAGCGCTAGTATCTGAACCACCACGACCAAGAGTGGTGATATCCCCATTGTCATTGATACCTTGGAATCCAGCGACAATGACAATCTGCTCCTGTGCCAGCAGGTCTTTTATCACTTTAGTATCAATGTGTTTAATCGTTGCATCATTATGCTGACCGTCGGTAATGATATGGGCCTGGCCACCGGTCAAAGAACGCGCCGGGTGTCCTAGCTTACTAAGCATCATGGCCAATAAGGCCATAGATACCTGTTCGCCCGAAGAAAGCAGTACATCCAACTCTCTTGCACACGGTACATCATCCACCTGCTTTGCAAGGTCCATTAATCTGTTTGTTTCTCCAGACATCGCAGAGACTACAACTACGACCTGATTACCGTCATTCTTCGCCTTAATGATCTGTTCTGCGACATTTTCAATACGCTCTATTGAGCCTACAGACGTTCCACCGAACTTTTGCACGATAAGGGGCTTTTTCACCAGTCTTCACCTTCCCAAGACCAAAGTCTTTCATTGATTGTTTCTTTTGGCACATTATGCCGCGCCAAACTTTTTGCAAACATTGTGTAGACACAAGATTTACTGAAATAAAACTAATATTTGCGAGACTAAAATAAATTATGCCCAATCAAAAATGATTGGGCATCGAGTTTCATTAAGTCTTCGCTACTGCGCTATAGACGCTCTTCCAGCCAAGGCTGAACAGATTGAATCGCATCTGGCAGAGCTGCAACATCAGTACCGCCCGCTTGCGCCATATCTGGGCGGCCACCGCCTTTACCGCCGACTTGCTCAGCAACCATCTTAACCAAGTCACCCGCTTTCACTTTACCAATTAGGTCTTTAGTTACACCGGCAATCAAGCCAATCTTGTCACCATTGATGTTGGCAAGAAGAATTACGCCGCTACCCACTTGATTCTTAATGTCATCAACCATAGTACGTAGGTTCTTGTTATCTGCACCTTCAAGAGCTGCAACCAACACTTTCGTACCATTGATTTCCTGAACTTTACCCAAGATGTTTGCACTCTCTGCTGCAGCCATCTTGTCTTTAAGTTTCTGAATTTCTTTCTCTAGCGATTTCGCTTTTTGCGCAGATTCAACAAGCTTTTCTTCGTACTTCGCTTGTTGTTGTTCAATAGCATCGAGCGCAGCTTCACCTGTTACAGCTTCAATACGACGAATACCTGCAGCAATACCACCTTCAGAAGTGATTTTGAACAGGCCAATGTCACCCGTGTTTGAAGCGTGGATGCCACCACAAAGCTCAGTTGAGAACTCGCCCATAGACAGCACGCGAACTTCATCATCGTATTTCTCACCGAATAGTGCCATTGCACCTTTCTGCTTAGCAGACTCGATGTCCATGATGTTAGTTTCAATCACGTGGTTGCGACGAACTTGAGCATTCACTAGGCGCTCAACTTCTTTCAGTTCCGCTGGCGTTACCGCTTCTAGGTTCGAGAAGTCAAAACGTAGGTTTTCTGGTTTAACAAGCGAACCTTTCTGAGCAACATGCTCACCAAGTACTTGGCGTAGAGCAGCGTGAAGTAAGTGCGTTGCAGAGTGGTTTAGAGAGATAGCAGCGCGACGCTCTGCATCTACAACCGCTTCAACTTCATCACCTTTAGCTAAAACACCTTCAGCTAGAACGCCGTGGTGCGCAATTGCGTTACCAAGCTTCTGAGTGTCTTCAACTTTGAATACACCAGATTCAGTTTTTAGTACACCCGCGTCACCACACTGACCACCTGACTCTGCATAGAATGGCGTTTCCCCAAGGATGATAATCGCTTTATCACCAGCAGATAGAGATTCAGCCGCTTCACCTTCTACAAAGATTTCCGCTACAGTGCTCTTGCCCTCTGTACCTGTGTAACCACAGAAATCAGAATCGACGTCAGATTTGATCGTCGCGTTGTAATCAGTACCGAATTGCCCAGCTTCACGAGCGCGTTGACGCTGCTCTTCCATCGCCTTTTCAAAGCCCGCTTCATCGATCGTAAACTCACGCTCACGCGCTACATCGTTAGTTAAGTCAGCAGGGAAGCCGTAAGTATCGTAAAGCTTGAAAACGGTTTCGCCGTCTAGCTCTTTACCTTCAAGTGCGTCCAGTGCTTCGTTAAGAATGACCATGCCACGCTCTAACGTACGGCCAAAGTTCTCTTCTTCAATACGAAGTACTTTTTCAACAACCGCTTGCTGCTTCTTGAGCTCCTCAGCAGCGCTGCCCATTACTTCAGCCAATACACCCACAAGTTTGTGAAAGAATACGCCTTGTGCACCTAGCTTGTTACCGTGGCGAACTGCACGACGGATAATACGACGAAGTACGTAACCACGACCTTCGTTTGAAGGCATAACGCCATCAGCAATTAGGAATGAACAAGAACGGATGTGGTCAGCAATAACGCGTAGAGACTGGTTTGATAGATCGTCGTGACCTACAACCTCAGCCGTCGCTTTAATTAGCTTTTGGAATACATCGATTTCGTAGTTTGAGTGAACGCCTTGCATGATTGCAGAGATCCGCTCGATACCCATACCTGTATCAACAGCAGGCTTAGGTAGTGGCTCCATCGTGCCATCAGCATGACGGTTGAACTGCATGAATACGTTGTTCCAGATCTCGATGAAGCGATCACCATCTTCTTCAGGCGTACCTGGGCGGCCACCCCAAATGTGCTCACCGTGATCGTAGAAGATTTCAGTACATGGGCCACAAGGACCTGTATCGCCCATTGTCCAGAAGTTATCTGATTCGAACTTCTTACCACCTTCTTTGTCGCCAATACGAACGATCTTGTCGGCAGGAACGCCAACTTTCTTGTTCCAGATCTCGAACGCTTCGTCATCGGTTTCGTATACTGTAACCAGTAATTTCTCTTCTGGTAGACCAAGTGTCTTAGTCAGGAACTCCCAAGCAAACGCAATTGCGTCTTCTTTGAAGTAATCACCGAAGCTGAAGTTACCAAGCATTTCAAAGAAAGTATGGTGGCGAGCAGTAAAACCAACATTCTCTAGATCGTTGTGTTTACCACCAGCACGTACACAGCGTTGAGCCGTAGTCGCTCGAGTGTAGGCACGTTTTTCGGCGCCTAAGAAGCAATCTTTAAATTGGTTCATACCTGCGTTAGTAAATAGCAGGGTTGGATCGTTATGTGGAACCAACGATGAACTGTCTACGATTTGGTGTCCTTTGCTCTCAAAGAACTTGAGGAACGCGTTACGAACCTCATCAGTGCTCATGTACATGCAGCTCTTCCTGAAAATAGTCGAGTTAGAATTTTGCTGTATTGTATACCCAAGCTACGGCTAGATGCTACCCGGATAAGCCGTATTGTTCAGGCAAAACTGCTTTTCTGAACGATTTACTGTAGAGCCTGCTTTTCAATATGAAGAGATTGGATTAAGTAGGAAGTGATTAGCTTTCGGTGTCATCACTTAGTGCATAGCTAATTTGATCAAAGCTATACCCTCGATATTGGAGGAACCGCACCTGTTTGGCGTATTCCTTTTGATCTTGCGCTTTAATGCCTTTGAATTTTTTCTCTGCCGCTGCTTTTGCTAACTCAAACCAATCTTGCGGCTCTTCAGAAAACGCTTCATCAATGGTCGACTCCGAAACGCGTTTTTGATTCAGCTCTTGGCGAATTCTTCGCTCACCGTGGCCTTTGTATACATGTTGTCGAATTTGGCTTTTTGCGTAACGCAAGTCATCTAAATAGTTATGGTCGGCGCAAAAGCGTAGTGCTTCTTCTATGGCATCGTCGTCATAACCCTTCAGTGCCAATTTTTGCTGTAATTCATATTCGCCATGATCTCGCCGGCTAAGAAGTTGTATTGCAGCTTCTTTGGATGACAATGTTGGTGGAGTATTTCGATAGTACATGATGTGACGCAATTTGCTTGGAAGATAGATACAGTAAAGCCCTGCAATGCAGGGCTTTCAACTCAGTCGTTATGAAACGAACAGATAAAGTCGAAGTTTAGAACTCTTCTTCTTTTGGCATCTCACCTGTTTCAGGCTCATCAGCAACCGCTGGCGTTAATAGCATCTCACGAAGTTTGCTATCAATCGTTTGTGCCACTTCTGGGTTCTCACGTAGGTATTTACCTGCGTTTGCTTTACCTTGACCGATCTTGTCACCATTGTAGCTGTACCAAGCACCTGCTTTTTCTACCAACTTGTGCTTAACACCTAAATCAATCAGCTCACCCTCGCGGTTAAAGCCTTGTCCATATAGGATCTGAGTTTCAGCTTGCTTAAATGGTGCCGCAATCTTGTTCTTCACAACCTTGATACGAGTTTCATTACCAACCACCTCATCACCTTCTTTGATAGAGCCTGTACGGCGGATATCTAGACGAACTGAAGCGTAGAATTTAAGTGCATTACCACCCGTGGTTGTTTCAGGGTTACCAAACATCACACCAATCTTCATACGAATTTGGTTGATGAAGATACACATACAGTTTGACTGCTTTAGATTACCTGTTAGCTTACGCATTGCTTGTGAAAGCATACGCGCTTGAAGACCCATGTGGCTATCACCCATTTCGCCTTCGATCTCTGCTTTAGGTGTTAGAGCCGCTACCGAGTCGACAACCATAACGTCAATCGCACCAGAGCGAGCCAATGCATCACAGATTTCTAGTGCTTGCTCACCAGTGTCTGGCTGAGAAACAAGAAGTGCATCAATATCCACGCCTAGCTTCTTCGCATAAATTGGGTCAAGTGCGTGCTCTGCATCGATAAATGCACACGTTTTGCCTGCGCGTTGAGCAGCAGCAATAAGCTCTAGAGTAAGTGTCGTTTTACCTGACGATTCTGGTCCGTAGATTTCACAAATACGGCCCATTGGCAAGCCACCAGCACCCAGTGCAATATCAAGAGAAAGTGAACCTGTTGAAATGGTTTCAACATCCATGGTGCGGTTATCACCAAGGCGCATGATTGAACCTTTACCGAATTGCTTTTCGATCTGACCTAAAGCTGCGGCCAGAGCCTTCTGTTTGTTCTCGTCCATCACTTTCTCCGATGTATTCATCTGCTTATCGATGAATGTCAATTATGTTCTTTGTACAAAGCTGCAATCTAGGCATGCAGTTTTGTCTTTAATTGGTTGTCATTATACTGTTGATTCATACAGTGTCTATACCTGTATAAACTTTTTTTGCCAAGAAGTGCTCACCCTCCAAAAAATGTGTTTGAAGTTATGAACTTGACGATAAGTGCTGAGAGAGCTGCTGCAAAGCATGGCGCACTGTCTGGGCTCGAACTTGTGCTCTGTCCCCTGGAAAACAGTACGTTTCAACCTTTAGCCACCCTTGGTTATCAGCCCAAGCAAAACACACTGTACCAACAGGCTTTTCTTCACTTCCACCACTTGGTCCAGCAATACCGCTGACCGCCACTGAAATCGTAGCATTGGAATGAAGCAAAGCTCCCTGTGCCATTTCTATTACGACCTTTTCACTAACAGCACCGACTTGCTCGAGTGTTGATTCCTTCACTCCGACCATATCTACTTTTGCTTGGTTACTGTAGGTGATGAACGCGCGGTCAAACCAAGCTGAGCTACCTGCAATATCGGTAACCGCTGTTGCAATACCGCCACCAGTACAAGACTCTGCGGTGGTGAGGACCTGTGATTTTTGAAGCAGCAACATGCCAAGTTCTTGGCTGAGTTGTGTATGTGATTCCATGTCTGAAAAACCTCTTTGAACCTTTTCGCGTGACAGTGATTCACGTATCCTAAGCCGCAATTGCAATAAACGAAAGATATTAGCCGTGAAAGCCGACCAAAAACACACTCCAATGATGCAGCAATACTTGAAGCTAAAAGCTGAAAACCCAGAAATATTGCTGTTCTATCGTATGGGGGATTTCTATGAGCTTTTCTACGATGACGCAAAACGAGCGTCCCAGTTACTTGATATCTCTTTAACCAAACGTGGTGCTTCAGCTGGCGAGCCTATTCCTATGGCCGGGGTCCCTTTCCATGCTGTCGAAGGTTATTTAGCTAAATTGGTTCAACTTGGGGAATCTGTCGCTATCTGCGAGCAGGTGGGCGATCCTGCTACCAGCAAAGGCCCTGTTGAACGAAAAGTCGTGCGTATTGTTACCCCTGGCACGGTGACTGATGAAGCGCTGCTGTCTGAGCGAGTCGATAACTTAATCGCTGCTATCTACCATCACCAAGGTAAGTTTGGTTACGCCACTCTCGACGTAACATCTGGCCGTTTCCAACTTACAGAGCCAGAAACAGAAGAAGCAATGGCGGCCGAGTTACAGCGCACAGCTCCACGCGAACTGCTTTTCCCGGAAGATTTTGAACCAGTACAACTAATGAATGGCCGAAGCGGCAATCGCCGCCGTCCAGTATGGGAATTCGAACTTGATACTGCTAAACAACAACTTAATCAGCAGTTTGGTACTAAAGACTTGGTCGGTTTTGGTGTCGAGCACGCGAAGCTAGGCTTATGTGCCGCTGGATGTTTGATCCAATATGTTAAAGATACTCAGCGAACCGCACTGCCTCATATTCGTTCGTTAACGTTCGATCGCCAAGATCACTCTGTCATTCTTGATGCCGCGACTCGCCGCAACCTAGAGATCACACAAAACTTGTCTGGTGGTAGTGACAACACGCTCGCCGAAGTGCTCGACAAGACAGCTACCGCAATGGGTAGCCGTATGCTAAAGCGCTGGCTCCATCAGCCAATGCGCTGCACAGACACGCTAAATCAACGACTCGATGCGATTTCAGAACTGAAAGACCAATCACTATTTGTTGAACTGCAGCCGGTACTTAAGCAAATTGGGGATATTGAACGCATACTCGCTCGATTAGCACTGCGCTCAGCAAGACCAAGAGATATGGCTCGTTTGCGCCAGGCCTTGCAACAACTGCCTGATCTTGAAACCACATTATCTAGCATTCAGCACCCGTATTTAACCAAGCTCGCCCAATATGCGGCACCAAATGAAGATGTATGTGAGTTACTCGAACGCGCTATTAAAGATAATCCGCCCGTTGTTATTCGTGATGGCGGCGTGATTGCAGAAGGTTACAACGCAGAACTTGATGAGTGGCGTAAACTGGCCGATGGCGCAACAGAGTACCTAGACAAACTGGAAGCGGATGAACGTGAGCACCACGGAATAGATTCTCTCAAAGTAGGCTATAACAATGTCCACGGGTTCTTCATTCAAGTCAGCCGTGGGCAAAGTCATCTCGTTCCGCCGCATTATGTGCGTCGTCAAACACTAAAAAATGCGGAACGCTACATCATTCCAGAGCTAAAAGAACATGAAGACAAAGTTCTCAACTCACGCTCAAAAGCGCTCGCACTAGAGAAGAAACTGTGGGATGAACTATTTGATTTACTGCTACCCAACCTTGAGAAGCTGCAAAACCTCGCCTCTGCTGTTTCTCAGCTAGATGTTCTACAAAACTTTGCAGAGCGTGCAGAAACATTGGACTACTGCCGTCCTCAGCTCGGTTCCACAGTAGGCATCCACATTCAAGCTGGCCGCCACCCAGTAGTAGAACAGGTCATGGATGAGCCATTTATTGCCAATCCAATTGAGCTTAATAGCCAAAGGAAAATGTTGATCATCACTGGTCCAAACATGGGGGGTAAGTCAACGTACATGCGTCAAACGGCCCTGATTGCACTAATGGCTCACATAGGCTGTTATGTTCCTGCAGAAGCGGCGACAATTGGTTCGGTTGATCGGATTTTCACTCGAATTGGTGCATCGGATGATTTAGCCTCTGGTCGCTCTACCTTTATGGTTGAAATGACTGAAACCGCGAATATCCTGCACAATGCTACCGAAAATAGCTTGGTTCTGATGGACGAGATCGGCCGAGGCACCAGCACCTATGATGGTCTTTCACTAGCTTGGGCAAGTGCAGAGTGGCTAGCAACCCAAATCGGTGCTATGACTTTATTCGCCACTCACTACTTTGAGCTTACAGAGTTGCCAAATCAGCTACCAAGCTTAGCAAATGTTCACCTAGATGCGGTTGAACATGGCGACAGCATTGCTTTCATGCATGCTGTTCAAGAAGGAGCGGCAAGTAAATCTTATGGTCTCGCGGTTGCGGGGCTTGCAGGTGTGCCGAAAACGGTTATCAAGAATGCACGAGGTAAGCTCACTCAGCTTGAGCAACTCAGCCAACAACCGAATGCGTCATCAACCAGTAGTAACGTTGATATTGCTAACCAACTGAGCTTGATTCCTGAACCAAGTGAAGTAGAAGAAGCCTTGGCGAATATCGACCCGGATGACCTCACTCCACGTCAGGCATTAGAAGAACTCTACCGACTAAAGAAACTGCTTTAGTCGCTCCTAATAAAACAAAATAGAAACAAAAAAGGTACTGAAATCAGTACCTTTTTTACTACCCTTTTCGCTTATTCATCTTCAACGCTGAACAGGTTTTCCATGTTCAAGCCTTGTTTGATCAAGATTTCTCTTAAGCGGCGTAAACCTTCCACTTGGATTTGACGTACACGCTCACGAGTTAGGTTGATTTCACGCCCTACTTCTTCAAGCGTTGAAGGCTCATAGCCCAGTAATCCAAAACGACGTGCTAGCACTTCTTTTTGTTTAGGGTTTAGTTCATCAAGCCAATGGATTAGGGAGTCTTTAATGTCATTGTCTTGAGTGGAAACCTCTGGGTCTGAGTTGTTGATATCTGGAATAATATCCAATAGCGCTTTTTCACCATCGCCACCAATTGGTGTATCCACAGAACTCACGCGCTCATTCAGTCGCAGCATTTTACTTACATCATCAACTGGTTTATCTAGCTTAGTTGCAATTTCTTCTGCGGTAGGCTCATGGTCAAGTTTTTGCGATAACTCACGTGCTGTACGCAGGTAGATATTCAGCTCTTTAACCACATGAATAGGTAGGCGAATAGTACGCGTTTGATTCATTAGTGCACGTTCGATGGTCTGTCTGATCCACCATGTTGCGTAGGTAGAGAATCGGAAACCTCTTTCTGGATCAAACTTTTCAACTGCGCGAATCAAGCCTAAGTTACCTTCTTCAATTAGATCAAGTAACGCAAGACCACGATTGCTGTAACGACGTGAGATTTTCACCACAAGACGAAGGTTACTCTCGATCATACGCTTACGTGCGGCTTCATCGCCTCGTAGCGCTCGACGAGCGTATAAGACTTCTTCTTCTGCGGTTAGGAGTGGAGAAAAACCGATTTCACCCAAATACAATTGAGTGGCATCAAGGCTTTTGGCGGAAACTTCAAACTCTTCTTTGCTTTCTTCAGCTGTAGAAGTTTTTGATGTAGTTTGGCTCTCTTCAGAACTGATATCCGTTTGTTCTAAATCGAACTCTTCGACTTTCGTTGCTGCATTGCTGATACTCATAGCGCCTCCCCCTGGCGAGCTAGCAAGACATTACTACTTCTTTAATGTCGCTATATTACCTTTACAAAGTAAATTTTATGGTAAGTAGCGTTTTGGATTCACCGACTTACCTTGGTAGCGAATTTCAAAGTGTAGACGAACACTGTTGGTTCCAGAACTGCCCATTGTTGCTATTTTTTGGCCGGCTTTTACACTTTGTCCTTCGTGTACGAGTAACCGATCATTATGAGCGTATGCACTTAAGTAGTTGTCGTTATGTTTTACAATCACAAGATTGCCGTAACCGCGTAGTGCATTTCCCGAATAAACGACGGTTCCTCCTGCTGTCGAAATGATGGACTGACCACGCTGTCCTGCGATGTCTATGCCCTTATTCCCTTGATCTCCAGCAGAAAAGTTTTTAATGACTCTCCCTTTCGTTGGCCACAACCACTTAGTAACTTTGGTATTACTAGCAGTGCTACTGCTTGTGGGTTTGTTAACATTTTGTTTACTTGTTGATTTAACATACTCCTTTGATTTCGATTGATCAACCTTCTTTGGTGGTTCTTTTTTCGCCACCGTTTGAGGTGGAGGAGTTTTCTTTGAAGCTGTTGTTTGAGTAGCGCTTTTACTTGGAGGTGGAGTTGTCGTCGCTGCTACTGCGGCTGGAGCCTCGCCCGCCCCTGTACCACCAAAGTTGGGAGCAACATAAGCGGGACGCCAAAGCATGAGCTTTTGTCCTGGTCGAATGGTATAAGGAGCAGATAAGTTGTTGTAACGTATTATCTCTTTTACATCTCTATCTGTGACATATGAAATAAAGTACAGCGTATCGCCTTTCTGAACTTCATAGTAGCTACCACGATAACTACCCCGTGACACCGAGTTATAATCTTTCTTTAAGCCTGAAGCCCCTTTAGTGACATTAGATACCGGCGCAGGCGTACTTGCAGCACACCCAATAAGCACGCTGAAAAACACCAAAACCAAAATACTTCTAATGACAACTTTCATTTCTACGCAAGTTCACCTGCGATAAGAGGTACAAACCGGACCATTTCGATTAACTCTGACTGGAAGCTATCTCCGTGCCGAGTCACTTTAATCAAACGTTGCTCATCTTCCCCAACAGGGATGACCATGACACCGTTATCACTCAACTGGTTCAACAGTTCTTGAGGAATTGACTCTGCAGCGGCGGTGACAATAATCGCATCAAAAGGGCCTTTCGACGCCCAGCCTTGCCAGCCATCACCATGTTTGGTCGATACGTTGTAAATATCTAACTGCTTTAAGCGGCGTTTCGCATCCCACTGCAGTGCTTTAATACGCTCTACAGAATAAACATGGTCCACTATTTGAGCGAGCACTGCAGTTTGGTATCCCGACCCAGTTCCAATTTCCAATACCTTACTGTCTCGTTTCAACCCAAGCAGCTCGGTCATCTTTGCCACAATATAGGGCTGAGAGATAGTCTGCCCTTGCCCGATTGGCAAAGCATTATTATCGTAAGCCTGATGCATCATCGCCTGAGAAACAAAGCTTTCTCTTGGTAGATGACGAATTGCATCAATCACTCGCGGATCTTGAATTCCACTCGCGACAAGAAACTCAATCAGCTTGTCGGCATGTGGGTTGGTCATAATGCAGTTCCCTTTAACCAATTATCAATCGTTCGCAACGCTTCGTGCGCTGTTAGGTCAACTTGAAGCGGTGTAATAGAAACAAACTTTTGCTCAACCGCGAAAAAGTCCGTACCTTCGCCAGCGTCTTGCTCCTTACCAGGAGGACCTAACCAATAGATATCGTGACCACGCGGGTCTTTTTGCTTAATCATATTTTCCGCATGGTGCCGAGCACCCAAACGGGTAATTTTACGTTCAAGGTATTCCGACTCATCAACATCTGGAATATTGATATTCAGCAAACGATTAGTCGGGATAGGCTGCACCATGTGCTGTTCCACAATAGAACGCGCAACTTTAGCGGCAGCAGTAAAGTTCACTTTCCCAACTAAAGAGAATGCGATCGATTGTACGCCGAGAAAGTGTCCCTCCATCGCAGCAGCCACTGTGCCAGAATACAGTACGTCATCACCAAGGTTTGCGCCATGATTAATACCAGACAGTACTAAGTCAGGTAAGTCATCTTTCATCAACTCATTCAACGCAAAGTGGACACAATCGGTTGGCGTTCCCTGAACTGAGTATATATGAGGTGCAATTTCAGCCACTCGAAGCGGCTGTTCTAACGTCAGAGAGTTAGACGCCCCCGAGCGATTTCTATCCGGTGCCACAATGGTGATGTCAGCAATATCTCTAAGCGCATCGGCTAATGCGTGAATACCTTGGGCATGCACACCATCATCATTGCTGAGTAATATTTTTAATTTCGACTGCATTTAGTACTCGCGTTCTACGGCTTTCTCTTCCACTAACTCTCGAACAATTGCGGTAGCAAAGCAACCTGCATCTAATGAGAAAGTGAGCGTGACCTGATCTTCACAGTTCTTCCAGCGAAGGTTTTGAGGCTTCAAAGCAATCGCTCGGCGATCGTGTCTCATTCGATTACCGCGAATTAACGCCATTAGATCAGGCTCATCATCTAGGTGAGGCTGCTCCAAATTCAACGCATCAGACTGTGTTGGAAGTGCATTGTCACCGGCCATTGCAGCTGTGATATCCACACCTCCCCGCTCAACAAGGCTTTGCAGCTCTTCTTGGTTGCCACTTTCAACAGTCAACTGTTGTTGATGCTTCAGTACGATGTCACCTTCAACAACTTGCTCAAACAATCCCTGCTCAATTCGTGCAGATACAATACGGTTAAAAATCCAAGAACGTGCTGCAGATAAATACAAACTACGCTTATTCTGATTGCGGGTACGAACATTGTCTCGTCCCCATCGGCGCGCTTCTTGTAAGTTATTACCATCATTACCAAAGCGTTGACTACCAAAATAGTTGGGTACACCTAACAGTGATACTTTTTCCAATCGAGCTAACACATCATCAACGTTGGTCACTTCTGACAACGTGATTTCAAATTCATTACCAACCAAGTCACCAGGACGTAGCTTTTTGTTGTGGCGAGCAGTATCCAGAATTTCAATCGAAGGGTACTGATTTAGGAATGCGCTGAAATCAGGAGCCCCCCCTTTTGGTAAATGTACACTTAACCATTGTTCCGTCACCGCATGGCGATCTTTTAACCCCGCCCAGCTAACATCTTTCGATTTGACGCCACACGCTTTCGCCAATTCATTCGCAACAAAACTGGTATTCTCTCCAGTTTTACGGATTCGCACCATTAGGTGCTCACCTTCACCGCTAAACTCAAAGCCTAAATCTTCATTTACTTTAAAATGTTCTGGCTTCGCTTTTAATTTTGCTTTTGCGGTTGGCTGACCAAGCAAGTAAGCCATTGGCGATAAAATGTCTGACATATCTGATTATTCCGTTGCCGTTACACGGCAATGAGTGGTGATGAGTAGGAGAAACCCTGCTCACTGAAAAAGTGTGTACGACCTAGCTTTAACAAACCTTGGTCGATTTCGTTTGGTATTGCTATTTATTAAGTAGCAGGACAACTGCCTCACATGCGATGCCCTCTTTTCGACCGGTAAAGCCTAAACGTTCAGTGGTCGTCGCTTTTACATTCACATTGCGAATATCGGTTTCGAGATCTTCAGCAATCGCAGCACACATAGCTTCAATGTGAGGTGCCATCTTAGGGGCTTGCGCCATGATTGTGACATCTGCATTACCAAGAATGTAACCGTGCTCTTTAACTCGGCGATATACATCTCTTAGTAAGTCGCGACTGTTAGCACCTTTCCATTTGTCATCAGTATCTGGGAAGTGCCTGCCTATGTCTCCTGCAGCAATTGCGCCAAGTAATGCATCACACAACGCGTGCAACGCAACATCACCATCCGAGTGAGCCACTAAACCTTGTTCGTAGGGAACAGCCACACCACCGATAATAACTGGGCCTTCACCACCAAATTTATGTACATCAAAACCGTGACCAATACGCATATTCTATTCCTTGTTTTGACCGTGATTATCTCGGTCATCAGCTAGAGGTGCTTGTCGACTGAGGTAGAAATCCGCTAAGTCCAAGTCTTCCGGCTGAGTAATTTTTAAGTTATCTGCTCTACCCGCTACCAATGCAGGTTGTTGTCCCAGCCACTCAAACGCTGAGGCTTCATCAGTAATAGTGACACCTTGCTGTAAAGCTTGCTCAAGTGCAGAACATAACTTTCGAGTTGGGAACATTTGCGGCGTTAAGGCATGCCATAGCGCCTCACGCTCAACGGTATGATCAATATTGTTTTCGTTATTTGATCGTTTCATCGTATCTCTGACTGGTGCAGCTAAAATAGCGCCTACCTCATGCTGATATGCACGTGTTACTAAAGCATCGATATCTTCTAAGTTTACACAAGGGCGAGCAGCATCGTGCACCATCACCCAATCACTACTCAGCTCGTTATTGATATACTGCAAGGCTGAAAGCACCGAATCTGCACGTTCTTTGCCACCAGAAACACGAATTACCTTAGGGTGCTTAGATATCGGCAGAGTGGGGAAGTAAGGGTCGCCATCAGTAATCGCAACGACCACCAGATCGACGTGTGAATGAGTAAGAAGCTTTTCGATAGTGTGCTCAAGAACCGATTTGCCTTGTAGCATGAGGTACTGTTTTGGCCTGTCGGCTTTCATACGGCTACCAACACCAGCAGCAGGGACGATAGCAACAATAGATTGAGATTCTGACATATTAGTTCGACTCTTCTCCAACCAAACGGTAGAAGGTCTCTCCTTCTTTCACCATCCCCAACTCATGACGAGCTCGCTCTTCAATGGCATCGAGCCCTTGGCGAAGATCGTCAATCTCGGCAAACATTTCTGCGTTGCGAGTTTGCAAATTACTGTTTACTTGGTGTTGAGCTTGAATATCACTGTTCACTGAGTTGAACTCAACTACTCCATTTTTGCCAAACCACAATGTGTACTGTAGCCAGCCAAATAGTAGCGTCAATGTAAGAACAAATATTCGCATAAGTCGTGATGTATTTGAGGAGAATATAGAAAGACCACATATATACCACAACCACGCATATCAAGCGAGATTGAGCGATGTGGTCTTACACAAATGGAAGTAGATTTAGCGTTAGCCTAACATTAGGAACGCAATCAAACCGAAACCTAATATTAGTCGGTAAATCACAAATGGTGTCATACCCATTCGAGTGATTAACTTCAGGAAAAAGTGAATACAGATATACGCACTAATAAAAGACGTAATAATACCCGTCACCAAAAAACCAACATGAATAGGTTCACCGCTAGTCACCAACTTCAAACCTAAATACCCACCAGCCAGCAGTATAATCGGGATTGACATCAGAAAGGAGAAACGTGCTGCTGCCTCACGAGTAAAGCCAAGGTACAGTGCCGCTGTAATGGTTGCGCCAGAGCGAGAGGTTCCTGGAATCATGGCCATCGCTTGAGCTAAGCCAATAAACAATGACTTTTTCCAATCGGCTTGATACTCATCACTGGCAAGCTTGGCATTCTTATCGACATACCAAAGCAACAAGCCAAACACGATTGTGGTCGTGGCAATAACCCACGCACTGCGCAAGTAAATCTCAATAATGTCTTTCATTAACAGGCCAAAGATACAGGCTGGAATCGTGGCTAATACGATCATCCAAGCCAGTTTAGACTCTTTGCTACGTTCACCTTTGAAGATAGAAGCAAAGAATGCTGTTAATAACGTCACGACCTCTTTACGGAAGTAGATAACCACCGCTGCCAGTGTGCCGACATGCACTGCTACATCAAAGGCTAAGCCTTGATCTTCCCAGCCTAAAATTGCTGACGGTAGAATTAAATGCGCAGAGCTCGAAATCGGTAAAAACTCAGTCAGGCCTTGGATCAAAGCCAAAATAAATGCTTCAAAGTAACTCATTAGATTCTCATCAAATATGGTGTTCGCTTGTTAGTTCAAACCACAATGAAATTGGCGTTAAAGAATCAAACTCTCCAAACTGATGCCAAATTTGAGCAATGGTTCGTCCATCTTGAGGCACGATCCTGTTAGGACATAACTCATAGAGAGGTTGAATCACAAACGGGTATTTAAAAATATCACTACGGGGTAGTTCTGGCTTTTCGCTAGACACTCGTTCCCCAAAAAGAAGAACGTCGAGATCCAAAGTGCGATCTTGAAACTTCTTTGCAAATTCACTACGCCCCCAGCGTAACTCAATATTACGTAAGGTCTGTGTAAATTGCGTGAATGACATAGAAGTCTCGAGTTCAATCACTAAATTATAAAATGGTGCACTATCAAAACCGACAGTAGGACACTCGTAAACGGTTGAAAGTTTCAAGTTATCTCCAATTTGAGATAACTCCGCTACCGCTGCTTCAACATGTTTTTCGCGATCTATATTGGTGCCAACACCAATATAAGCAGTGATCATTGCTGACCTCGCTCAATGACAACGCCCACTCCTTTCGCTTGTGGGACAGCACCAGGCTTAGTTAAGCGGATCTTTATCCATGGCACACTAAATCTCTGCATGATGATCTCTGCTACTTCTTCGGCAACTCGCTCCACTAGTAGGAAGCGCCCACCTTCAATATGATCGAGTACCGCTTGGCTTACCTGAGAGTAGTCTAATGCGTCTACCACATCATCGCTTTTCCCTGCAGGGCGGTTGTCATGCGCCATTTCAATATCGAGCACTAGCTTTTGCTTAATTTCCTGCTCCCAGTCGTATACACCGATCGTAGTGATCACTTCTAACTGTTCGATAAACACTTTATCCATGCTCGCGCCTTGTCCTTTCTAGAGGTCGGATACCCATTCGGGTGAAAAAAACTTACTATTCGCCTAACAAGCCAGTCTCCACATGCTGTGAACATTGAGGTAGTTTGGCTGTATGAATCGCGATATGATACCAATTACTTGCTGTTAGAGCACCCGTTTCAAGGACGTTACACTCATCATGACTCCACTCGCACTCATCACGATCATCGCTGCCTATTTGTTAGGTTCGATATCGAGTGCAGTTCTGATATGTCGCGTGCTCCGCCTTCCTGATCCTCGCGGAGTAGGTTCACATAACCCTGGAGCCACTAATGTACTGCGTATCGGTGGCAAGAAAGCAGCTGCTGCAGTGCTACTGTGTGACATGTTAAAAGGCACCATTCCTGTCTGGGGTGGGTATTTTCTACAAATTGACCCAATAATGCTTGGCGTAGTTGCCATCGCTGCCTGCCTTGGGCACATGTACCCTATTTTCTTTCACTTTAAAGGCGGCAAAGGTGTTGCTACAGCACTTGGTGCCATTGCACCAATTGGGCTTGGACTAACGAGTATCATCATGCTCACATGGTTAGCCGTTGCTTTGGTCTTCCGTTACTCTTCATTAGCAGCAATCGTCAGTGTACTACTTGCTCCTTTTTATACTTGGATTATCAAACCGCAATACACCTTGCCCGTGGCCATGCTGTGTTGTTTGATTGTGCTGAGACACCATCAAAACATTAAACGCTTATTTGATGGTACCGAACCAAAAGTCGGCGAGAAAAAAGATGGATTAAAAAAGGCCTCGTAAGAGGCCTTTTACTTATTACAATCCTTGCCAACATTAGTAAACAGTAGCAAAGAACTCTTGCAACATCTTGGTCACCAACTCTGGTTGTTCAAGGTTGCTAATATGGCCGGCTTTCGGGATTTGCACGAGTTGGCTTCCAGTAATGGCATCATTCATCAAATAAGACTCAAGCACTGGACGAGGTTTGTCCTCCTGTCCCACGGCAATTAAAACTGGCAACGCAAATTTTTCGCTCTCTTCCATTAAATCGCGACGACCAAACACCATTCGCCCGACTCGTGCTATCTCTTCAGCACGTTCGCCACTAACCTGAATTAGGCTGTTCGAAAATTTCTCAACTAACTCTGGCGTATCTTGCGCAGCATGTTGTGCAAAGAACAAAGGTACAACCGCATCAACAATAGTTTGAGGAAATTGCTTCGCCGCAGCAACCGCATCTAACATGCCAAAATACTTCTGATGGGTAACTTCTGGCTCTAGGCCAAGAAACGTATCCATTAGAACCAGTGATTTGACTCGTTGCGGCACTTGCAGGGCGACCTCACCTCCCCACATACCGCCAACAGAAAGGCCAACAATTGAAAACTTTTCAATGGATAAATGGTCCATCAACGCCACCATATGCGAAGCGTAGTCACGTAACGAACGAGTCGTAGCAGGTGCAGCCTCTGAACTCCCATGCGCCCATAAATCTGGCACAATACAGCGATAAGCTTGGCTCAACGCTTCAACTTGAGGTGCCCACATTGCGCTATCCCAAAGGTAACTGTGACCAAATAGCAGTACCGGGCCATCACCTTGATCAAGGTAATGCATTGTTTGACCGTCTATCGAAAATGTCTTTTTGATTGCATCCATTTTCTACTCTCTTTTTTCTATCCGTTGTTCTAGGGACTTACGTACCCTATATGACAAAAACGGCCGCGAGGGCGACCGTTTTCTAATGTATTCATCTCGTATTAAGCGATTGGCTTAAGTTGGTCGATAGGCCAACGAGGTGTTGCTTGAACTGAAAGATCAGCAACCTCACCATTTTTAAGACGCTGCATACCTGCATAAGCGATCATGGCACCGTTGTCGGTACAAAATTCAGTGCGTGGGTAATACACCTCACCACCAATCTTTTCCGCTAATTCTTCCAGCGATTTACGTAATTGCTTGTTGGCGCTCACGCCACCTGCGATCACGATACGTTTCATACCCGTTTGCTGCAATGCACGTTTACACTTAATGACCAATGTGTCACAGACCGCTTCTTGGAATGCATAGGCAATGTCCGCGCGTGTTTGATCATCGTTATCGTTCGCCGCAATGGTATTTGCAGTGAACGTCTTTAGACCAGAAAAGCTCATATCTAAACCAGGGCGGTCGGTCATCGGGCGCGGGAACTTAAACCTCCCAGGCGTGCCATTTTCAGCTAAGCGAGACAGTAACGGACCACCAGGGTAGTCAAGCCCCATTAACTTAGCCGTTTTATCAAAGGCTTCACCTGCGGCATCGTCAATCGACTCACCTAGGATCTTATACTCACCAATCCCTTTTACTTCTACCATCATGCTATGGCCACCAGAAACAAGCAGCGCCACAAATGGAAAAGGTGGTGGATTATCTTCCAGCATTGGCGCCAGTAGGTGCCCTTCCATATGATGGACAGGAACAGCGGGAACACCCCAAGCGTACGCAATACTGCGACCAATTGTCGCCCCAACTAATAAAGCCCCAACCAAACCAGGTCCTGCGGTATAAGCAATGCCATCAATATCTTTTGGCGTTAAGTTAGCATCTTTCAATGCTTCCTTAATAAGAGGAATGGTTTTCTTAACGTGGTCGCGAGAGGCCAGTTCTGGGACAACACCACCATAGTCAGCGTGTAATTTAACCTGACTATATAACTGATGTGAAAGGAGTCCTTTCTCATCATCGTAAATGGCGATACCCGTTTCATCACAAGAGGTTTCAATACCAATAATGCGCATATTTTTCTCGGTATGCTTCTATCTAGAATGGGAAATTGGCGCAATCTTACCTTGCCTTGCTCCATCAAACAAATTTTGTACAGTGGCTAAACAATAAAAGGCTTTACAAAGGCTGTGTGATCGGATTAAAATTCCGCACCATTTTTGATCAAGCTGGTTATAGACCGAACACAACACGTTCCGTCCACTGATACCAGCATTAACGAATAACCCCTGAGGTGAAAGGCATATGCCAGTAGTTAAAGTACGTGAAAACGAACCGTTCGACGTTGCACTACGTCGTTTCAAGCGCTCTTGCGAAAAAGCAGGTATCCTTTCTGAAGTGCGTCGTCGTGAGCACTATGAAAAACCAACTACAGTTCGCAAACGCGCTAAAGCAGCAGCTCAAAAGCGTCACGCTAAGAAGCTAGCTCGCGAAAACGCTCGTCGCGTTCGCCTGTACTAATAACTAGGTCCCAAAAGGATTCCAGTTATGGCTCTTATTGAACAACTCAAAGAAGAGCAAAAATTAGCGATGAAAGCCAAGGACAAATTGCGCCTTGGCACTATCCGTTTAGCTCTATCAGCCATTAAGCAACGTGAAGTTGACGAACAGATTACTCTGGGCGACGACGACATTCTAGCTGTGCTGACTAAGATGGTTAAACAACGTCGCGACTCTGTCGCTCAATTTGAATCAGCAGGTCGTCAAGATCTAGCAGATGCAGAGCAAGCAGAAATCGCTGTACTTGAGGACTTTATGCCTCAACCACTGAGCGAAGATGAAGTAGCAGCACTGATTGAAAGTGCAATAACAGAATCTGGCGCAGCGGGCATGCAAGACATGGGTAAAGTGATGGGCGTGCTTAAGCCTCAAATTCAAGGGCGCGCAGATATGGGTAAAGTAAGCGGTCTAGTTCGCGCTAAACTGGCTTAACCCAAACCCCATTTGCAACAAGCCGTGCTATCCTCTGGACGCACGGCTTGTTTGTATCTAACCTAATGTCGTTTCTTACTGTTAGTGCATTTTTCTAAGGTTTTATGGCAGGACACATTCCTCGAAGTTTCATTGATGACCTCCTTGCTCGGCTCGATATTGTCGATATCGTTGACGCACGCGTAAAACTTAAGAAAAAAGGCAAAAACTACGGCGCTTGTTGCCCATTCCACAACGAGAAAACCCCGTCTTTCAGCGTTAGCCAAGAAAAACAGTTCTACCACTGCTTTGGTTGTGGTGCTCACGGCAATGCCATCGACTTTATGATGGAATACGAGCGATTAGAGTTCGTTGAAGCCATTGAAGAACTCGCTTCTTTCCTTGGACTTGATGTCCCTAGAGAGCAGCGAAACGGGAGTTTCTCCAGCCAGCCTCGAGCCAACACAGAGCAAAAACGCAATCTGTACGATTTGATGGGTAGCATTGCTCAGTTCTACCGGAAACAGCTTAAGTCATCCAATAGCAAAGTCGCTATCGACTATTTGAAAGAACGCGGACTTTCCGGCGAAATTGTCCAAAAATTTGGCATTGGTTATGTTGCCGATGAGTGGGATTTAGTTCGTAAGAACTTTGGTCAGCAAAAAGACGCGCAAGATATGCTTGTCTCAGGTGGCATGCTGATCGAGAACGACAAAGGCAACCGCTACGACAGATTCCGCGGACGTGTGATGTTCCCAATTCGCGACCGTCGTGGCCGAGTGATTGGCTTTGGTGGACGAGTGTTAGGAGACGGGACGCCTAAGTATCTTAACTCACCTGAAACACCGATTTTCCATAAAGGCAAAGAACTATATGGCTTGTATGAAGTACTGCAAGCCTACCGAGAGCCACCGCAAGTTCTGGTGGTGGAAGGCTATATGGATGTGGTGGCACTCGCACAGTATGGGGTAGATTACTCAGTGGCATCACTGGGCACCTCTACTACCGGCGATCATGTGCAAATGCTATTTCGCCAAACGAACACTGTAGTGTGTTGTTACGATGGCGACCGCGCAGGTAAGGAAGCAGCATGGCGAGCCTTAGAGAACTCATTGGAGTACTTAAAGACAGGCAATACCCTTAAATTTTTATTCTTACCTGATGGTGAAGACCCCGACAGCTATATCCGCCAACACGGTAAAGATGCTTTTGAGCAATTGGTTAAAAACGCAACACCACTGTCGACCTACTTGTTTGAGAACCTTATTGAGTTGCACCAAATTAATTTGGGTACTAATGAAGGTAAATCGGCATTACGTGCGCACGCCAGTGCATTAATCAACAAAATTCCGGATAGCTATTTTCAAGAACTATTGGAAAAACTGCTGGATGAGCGTACCGGGTTTGATAACCAATTACGCAAGGCGCGCAAACATGTAAATGAAACGCGACCTCAACCACATAAAGAGATCAAGCGTACTCCGATGCGCGAAGTAATTGCTTTGCTTATCCAGAATCCGAGCTATGCTGATATGGTACCGGATCTCACCAGTGTGAGAGAGTTATCACTACCGGGATTAGGTTTATTGGTCGAAGTCCTTGATTATTGTCGAGCGCGTCCCCATATCAACACCGGCCAATTGCTAGAAAGCTGGCGAAATAGGCAAAATGAGGCACTTCTGTCTCGTCTTGCGAGCTGGGAGATCCCTCTCGATGAAGACAATCAAGAAGATATATTTTTAGACTCACTGGACAAAATTTTGGCCCAGTGCGTAGAAAAACAAATTGAAAACCTGCAGGCCAAAGCAAGAAGTATCGGTTTATCAGCCGAAGAGAAAAGGGAGCTGCTAGCCCTAATGCTAGATTTAAAAGCGTAACCCTGTTTGATTAGTCAGCAATGAATAAATTTGTTAATATTCGTGGTTTGCAATTCGCATACTAAATCCGTCACCAGATACGAAGTTGGATACCGTCTATGGATCAAAATCCGCAGTCACAGCTGAAACTACTTGTTATTAAAGGCAAAGAGCAAGGCTATCTGACCTACGCCGAAGTAAATGACCACCTACCTGCAGAAATCGTAGATTCTGAACAGGTAGAAGATATTATTCAGATGATTAACGACATGGGTATTAAGGTAGTAGAAACTGCACCTGATGCCGATGATCTAGCTCTGAACGATGACAACACCATCACAGATGAAGATGCTGCAGAAGCTGCGGCAGCTGCACTTTCAAGTGTAGAGAACGAGATTGGCCGTACAACAGACCCAGTTCGCATGTACATGCGTGAAATGGGTACTGTAGAGCTTCTAACTCGTGAAGGCGAAATCGACATCGCTAAACGTATTGAAGACGGCATCAACCAAGTTCAAAACGCGGTAGCGGAATACCCTGGCACTATCCCATACATTCTTGAGCAATTTGATAAAGTTCAAGCGGAAGAGCTACGCCTTACTGACCTAATTTCTGGTTTTGTAGACCCTAACGATGAAGAGACAGCAGCACCGACTGCCACCCACATCGGTTCGGAACTTGCAGAATCTGATCTAGAAGACGAAGACAAAGAAGACGCAGACGAAAGTGAAGATGACGAGGAAGAGGAAGAAGATACTGGTATCGATCCAGAACTTGCTCTTGAGAAGTTCACAGACCTGCGTAACTCTTACCAGAATCTTCAACTAGCGATTAACGAGCATGGCGCTGACAGCTCTAAAGCTTCTCAAGCAACGCAGTTGCTACAAGAGGTTTTTGCTGAATTCCGTCTAACGCCAAAACAATTTGATTACCTAGTTAATGAACTACGTACTTCAATGGATCGTGTGCGTACTCAAGAGCGTTTGATCATGCGTCAAACTGTTGAATACGGAAAGATGCCGAAGAAATCGTTCATCGCCCTATTCACCGGTAACGAATCTAGCGAAGCATGGTTAGATGAAGCGCTGGCTTCAGATAAACCATACGCTGAGAAAATTAAGCGCAGCGAAGATGACATTCGTCGTTCAATCCAAAAGCTGGATATGATCGAGAAAGAAACGTCACTGTCAGTGCAAAGCATCAAAGAAATCAGCCGTCGTATGTCTATCGGTGAAGCGAAAGCTCGCCGTGCGAAGAAAGAGATGGTTGAAGCGAACTTACGTCTAGTAATTTCTATCGCTAAGAAGTACACCAACCGTGGCCTACAGTTCTTGGATCTGATCCAGGAAGGTAACATCGGTCTGATGAAAGCGGTAGATAAGTTCGAATACCGTCGTGGTTACAAGTTCTCGACTTACGCAACATGGTGGATTCGTCAGGCAATCACTCGTTCAATCGCAGACCAAGCACGTACGATTCGTATTCCGGTACACATGATCGAAACGATCAACAAGCTAAACCGTATTTCTCGTCAAATGCTACAAGAAATGGGTCGCGAGCCATTACCGGAAGAATTGGCAGAGCGCATGCAAATGCCAGAAGACAAGATTCGTAAAGTACTGAAAATTGCTAAAGAGCCAATCTCAATGGAGACACCAATTGGTGACGACGAAGATTCGCATCTAGGTGATTTCATCGAGGATACAACACTTGAATTGCCGCTAGACTCAGCGACTTCAGGTAGCCTAAAAGTTGCAACGAAAGACGTACTTGCAGGCCTAACTCCTCGTGAAGCAAAAGTACTGCGTATGCGTTTCGGTATCGATATGAACACTGACCACACTCTAGAAGAGGTAGGTAAGCAGTTCGACGTAACTCGTGAGCGTATCCGTCAGATCGAAGCAAAAGCACTACGTAAACTACGTCACCCAAGCCGCTCAGAAACTCTGCGCAGCTTCCTAGACGAGTAATCGTAACGATTGTTTTGAAGTAATTGATGAAAAGGTGAGCAATAGCTCACCTTTTTTATCGTCAAATGATTTAAGTGGATAAAATCTAAGCGCATTTACCCTAGTTACTGGCTAGACAGCTAGATCCTCATCCCCTATAATCATTGCCCTACATGGCCCCTTAGCTCAGTGGTTAGAGCAGTCGACTCATAATCGATTGGTCCGCAGTTCAAGTCTGCGAGGGGCCACCACTTTCTCTTCGAGAAGTGCATAATAGAATTTAAAAAGGCCTGAGAGTGATTTCACTTCTCAGGCCTTTGCTATTCTGCTGATACTAATTTCCACACATACAACGACGGGAGCACATTAGCTCCCGTCTTTTCCAGATCAGCAAAACAAAGGTATATTGACGTATTTTTTATAATTGCGTTAACCGCACTTTTAACGTTAGCAGCTTTACCTCTAGTTAAATACGAATTTGTAATAGTTTGTGACACACAAATCACTATCAATGATACATATCTCATTTTTGCATTCATCGTAACGTCACCTTATCGCAATCAACCACACACATTTCCTTCGCAAAACAGTCATCTTCATTGATTAACCTCTTAGTGGTCTGATATTCACGATTGAGGTTTTCATGGACGTCACTAGCCCTTTCCGCTTACCACGCAAAACGCCCTTTGGTTTAGGTGAAAACATCACTGAGTGGGCAACAGGTTTATCCAAGCTAGAGAAACTGTATGCTCAGCGCCCACTCGCGTGTGATACCAATACTTTTCTACGCTATACCCTAGATGTCCTTGGTATTGACTACACCATCGAGCGAGGTTCTCTCAACTCCGTTCCCGCAGAGGGGGCAACTCTCGTCGTAGCAAATCATCCACTCGGTTGTGTCGAAGGTGTCATTCTCGCTGAGCTGCTACTGATGATACGTAGTGATGTACAAATTCTGGCAAATCACTATTTAAAAACCGTTCCCGAGCTTGATGAGCTGTTTATCGGTGTAGATGTCTTTGAAGGAAGTAAAGCTGCTCGCGCCAATATGAAAGCCCTTAGAACGGCAAACAAGCATCTAGAAAGTGGCGGTTTGTTACTGGTATTTCCAGCAGGTGAAGTCTCACACTTGGTCGATAAACCTACCCAGAAGCAGCAACTAGAAGACAAAGAATGGAGCCGCTCTATCGCCTCTTTCGTGCGTAAACATAAGGCGGTTTCAGTGCCAGTCTTCATCGATGGGCATAACTCGAAACGCTTTTATATGGCTGGAAAAGTGCACCCTCTGCTTCGCACCATGATGCTTGGGCGAGAGTTACTCAACAAACACTCTCTACCAATCAAGATATCGATTGGAGAACCGGTAAAATATAAAGAGGTAGCCAATCTTACCGACCAACAGGTGGTGAATTACTTACGCCTCAATACTTATCTATTGCACAGAGCCCCACAAGCTAGCGAAGTAACTTCCACTCAACAAGAACCATTACTACCGATTGCGCAGTCACTGCCAATCAATGATTTTTCCCACGACCTACAAAATCTTCCTAGTGAGGCGCACCTGCTTTCAAGCAATGAATTTGATGTGTATTGCACTACTGCCGAACACATTCCTGCTATCTTGCATGAGATTGGACGTTGCAGAGAAGAAAACTTCCGAGCCGCAGGCGAAGGGACCGGGTTTGCGATCGATATCGATCAATTTGATCGAGACTATTTGCATCTCTTTGTTTGGGATAGGGAGAATCACTGCTTAGTCGGTGCCTATCGACTTGGTGTAGTTGAGCAAATATGTCAACAGAATGGATTAAACGGGCTCTACTCACGCAGTTTGTTTGAGTATGACCAACCATTTCTAAACACCATGCCCAAATCAATAGAAATGGGACGCTCAGTGGTTGCAGCTCGATACCAGAAAAGCATGAGTGCCCTATTACTGCTATGGAAAGGGATTGCAACGTACGTTCATCGCAACCCACAATTTACTCACCTCTTTGGCCCTGTCAGTATCAGCAATGATTACAGCCCAGAAGCTCGGCATTTATTGGCAGAAACGATGCAGTTCCATCACTATGACCAAACCGGTGCCCAGCTGGTCAAGGCTTCTCATCCAAGGCCGCAGCCGGATACGGCGTGGAACACCAACTTACTGACAGCTCTGGCAGATATTCAGTTGCTCTCGCGAGTCATTGCGCGTATCGACAGCGGTAAGAGCGTTCCAGTATTGCTACGCCAATACCTTGCGCTCAATGGAAAGTTAGTCTGTTTTAACGTTGATCCATCGTTTAATAACGCATTAGATGGGCTAATCGTTGTCGATCTGCGTAGTGTTCCAAGTAAAACATTAGGTCGATATATGGGAGCGAAACAAGCTGAGAACTACCTACAACAGCACCGCTGAGCATTCCTGTCGCTTCATCTCAAACTGAGATGAAGCTCAACATACATCAAGCCTGCTATTACCACTTTAGATTTAGATAAATCACTGTTATTAATTTTCATAACAACGCGAAAATCAAGCCCAAATTAGTTCGCGACGAGAATTAAGCCTTAAATCAGAGATATCGATCACACTAAAAATCATGTCGGTTTTAAATTAGATCAAAATAGAGATTTAGATCACATTAAATATCAAAATCAAAATCACATAAATGAGATTTTCATCACTATTATTTTTATTGACAAATAAAAATAATAGCATTGGTAATAAAATTACAATGCTAAATAGTGATTAAGATCTCATTAAAATAATTTGGAAGCGGAAGAAAAGTCTACTCAGGTCACAAAAAACCCGTCGTCAGTTCTAATATAAGATTGTGTGGTAAATTGATTGGGTACTAAGCAATCAGCGGTTTTAGCGAACCGTTTACAACAACAATATTCATCAGAACATCGAACGGGGAATCCTTATGATATCACCAGATGCCAAGATCAAGATACAAAATTTTGGTCGCTTCCTATCAAACATGGTAATGCCAAATATTGGTGCCTTTATCGCATGGGGCTTTATTACCGCACTTTTCATTCCAACTGGATGGCTGCCAAACGAAACACTGGCAGCAATGGTTGGCCCAATGATCACCTACCTTCTGCCACTACTGATCGGCTATACCGGCGGTAAGTTGGTCGGTGGTGAGCGCGGCGCAGTTGTGGGTGCAATTACAACAATGGGTGTAATTGTCGGTACCGACATCCCGATGTTTATGGGCGCGATGATGGTTGGCCCTCTTGGTGGTTGGGCAATCAAGAAATTCGACAATTACATCGATGGCAAAGTGAAAAGCGGCTTTGAGATGTTGGTGAACAACTTCTCGGCAGGCATCATCGGTATGCTGTGTGCTATTTTAGCATTCATGTTTATCGGCCCGTTCGTGAAAGTCGTTTCAGGCGTACTCGCCGGTGGTGTGAACTTCCTTGTTTCGGCCCACCTATTGCCACTCACCTCGATTTTTGTTGAACCAGCGAAGATCCTGTTCTTAAACAATGCTATTAACCACGGTATCTTCTCACCACTAGGTATCCAACAAGCATCAGAAACGGGTCAATCGATCTTCTTCCTGATTGAAGCTAACCCTGGCCCTGGTCTTGGTATTCTTCTGGCTTACATGGTATTTGGCAAAGGTACTGCACGCCAAACAGCAGGTGGCGCGTCGATCATCCACTTCTTCGGTGGTATCCACGAGATTTACTTCCCATACATCCTGATGAACCCACGCTTGATCCTAGCGGCAATCGCAGGCGGTATGGCTGGTGTATTCGTACTGGTACTGTTCAACGCAGGTATTGTGTCTCCGGCGTCTCCAGGTTCAATCTTCGCGATTTTACTTATGACTCAGAAAGGCTCTATTGTTGGCGTACTGGCTTCCATTGCAGCAGCAACAGCGGTGTCTTTCACCGTGGCAGCTCTGTTAATGAAAACACAAACGTCTACAGAAGAAGATGGTGATAAAGCAGCGCTAGATAAAGCTAAAGCACAGATGACAGACATGAAGTCTGGCTCTAAAGGTAATGCTGCGACAAGCAGTGAAAACAATGGTCACGTCGACTTAGCAAGCGTACAGAGCATTATCGTCGCTTGTGATGCGGGAATGGGCTCAAGTGCAATGGGCGCCAGCATGCTACGTAAGAAAGTCCAAGACGCAGGACTTAACATCCACGTCACTAACCTTGCCATTAATAGCTTACCAGAGAGTGCAGATATCGTGATTACTCATAAAGACTTAACCGACCGTGCACGTAAGCACGCACCAAACGCACACCACATTTCACTGACTAACTTCCTAGATAGCGAAATGTACAATCAGTTCGTCGCTAAGCTTATAGCTGCGCAAAACCAAACTGCTGCAAATGACGACCAAATCACCAAAGTGTCTGTTCTAGCAGCCAATGATGATAGCTTTGAAGCGCAGCAACCCGCGGTATTCCAAATTCAAGCTGAAAACATCCACTTAGGTCTACAAGCAGCAAACAAAGAAGAAGCGATTCGCTTTGCAGGCAACCAATTGGTTGAACTCGGTTACGCTGATCCTGAATACGTTGACGCTATGTTCGAACGTGAAAAGTTAGTTCCAACTTACCTAGGTGAATCTATTGCAGTTCCACACGGTACTGTTGAAGCAAAAGATCGTGTTAAGAAAACCGGTATCGTGATTTGCCAATACCCTTCAGGAATTCAGTTCACTGATGATCAAGATGACATCGCCAAACTGGTTATCGGTATTGCCGCGAAGAACGATGAACATATCCAAGTTATCACTACCATCACTAACGCACTTGATGAGCCAGAAGCAATTGATAGGCTAACAAGCACCAAAGATGTGAATGAGATTTTGAACATTCTGTCTGGTCACCAAGCCGCGTAATTATTTGCTCCTGAGCAAAGCCGAGGTCGACTGAGCCCCCTATTCAGTTGACCTCACCCTCAAGTCGTTAGTGACCATGATGAATGGTAAATATTTTTGGTAGGTAAGTTATGAAAAACGCAGTTCACTTTGGTGCCGGCAATATTGGCCGCGGTTTTATCGGTAAGCTACTGGCAGACGCAGATGTCGCCGTCACTTTCGCCGATGTTGATGCACCACTCATTGACCAATTAAGTCATAAGCAAGAATACAAAGTTAAAGTCGTTGGCACCGACTGCCAAATCGATACAGTTACTCACGTCACCGCTGTTAATTCAGCCAGTGAAGACGTCATCGACCGCATTGTTCACACCGATTTAGTCACCACTGCAGTGGGACCGAATGTATTAGATCTAATTGCGAAAACCATCGCGACAGGCATAACCAAACGTTTCGCGGCAAACAACCAAGCACCACTGAATATCATCGCATGTGAAAATATGGTTCGTGGTACTACCCACCTAAAAGGTGAAGTCTACAAACACCTAGATGCCTCTTTGCACGCCCAAGCCGATGAGCTAGTTGGCTTCGTTGACTCCGCTGTCGACAGAATTGTTCCACCAGCGGAAGCTGCCAACGATGACCCACTGGAAGTCACAGTGGAAAGCTTTAGCGAGTGGATTGTCGACGAGCAGCAATTTAAAGGTGAAGTGCCTGACATTTCAGGAATGGAGAAAACCGATAATCTAATGGCGTTTGTAGAGCGTAAGCTGTTCACGCTTAACACAGGCCATTGCATTACGGCTTATTTGGGTTGTCTGAAAGGCCATCGAACCATTCGTGAAGCTATCGAAGATCCGCAAATCTACGCCGAAGTAAAACAGGCAATGCAGGAGAGTGGTGAAGTATTGATTCAGCGCTATGGCTTCGATCGCGACCTTCACAACGCGTACATCGATAAGATTCTAGGTCGATTCGCTAATCCATATCTTGTCGATGAGGTTGATCGCGTAGGTCGTCAGCCGATCCGAAAATTGGGTGCTAATGATAGATTAGTGAAGCCATTACTAGGTACAATCGAATATGGCACTGAAAACAAAACACTTTTGAAAGGGATTGCAGCGGCACTCAAATATACCAATGCCACGGATCCTCAAGCAATTGAATTACAACAAACGCTAAAAGACACTGGTATCAAACAGACGCTGGCACAATACACTGGCCTTGACCAACAAAGTAAAGAAGTCAGCCAGATTGAAGCTATCTATAACCAACTATAAAACCTGCGGGGAGCTTAAGCTCCCCGTTAATAATAAGAATATTCGAATCAGTTTATGGCAAATCACATCAACGAAACCGAGATCATCGAGCGATTAAACAGCGCACCTTCGGTACGAGGTTTCTTTATTGCGGCAGTCGACGTATTCAACGAATCCATCGATGCGCTTATCCAAAGAATCTTTCGTAAGGATAACTTTGCTGTCCAATCTGTTGTCGGTCCACTGCTACAAGATTCCGGGCCGCTAGGCGATCTTTCTGTTCGATTAAAACTGCTATATGGCTTAGGCGTTTTACCTGATGATGTGTATCACGATATTGAAAGCATCATCAAACTCAAAAATAAGCTCACCAATGATGCCGAGGACTACGAGTTTACCGATCCAAGCATCTTACAACCGATCAAGCAGCTCAACTTGGTCAAAAAGATGGGGATGGTGCAACTGGAGGTGACAGAACCTGAAGACGATACCGATCTTGAGTTCTATCAACTTCAGCTCCAAAGGCAACAACAAATAATAAAATCAGGGCTCTCATTGGCGATTGTAGATATCTGCAATGAACTTGCAAAAGAGAGCCCATTCTAAAGAAAGTCCGTTAGCCTCCTGACTTAATTAGGAGTTACACATTATGATTAAAGCCGTTCTGTTCGATATGGATGGTCTAATTTTCGATACCGAATCAATCTACAAAACCAGCTGGCAGTTTGCCGCTAAAGAGCAAGGACTAACAATTTCAGACTCGTTCTATCAACAATTTATTGGTGTGCAAGATCCTGAGTGTGAACGTATTCTTGCTAATCACTTTGGCGAAAAAATTGATATGGAACGCTTTTGCTCGGTACGCAATCAGCACTTCCACCAGCTGCGTGAACAAGGGATTGCGTTAAAACCTGGCTTTGATGCACTTTTCACCGCAATCAAACAACGTAAGCTCACCACGGCGATTGTCACTTCCTCGCATAAGCCTGAAGTTGAGCATAATTTTGCTCCCACCCCTTATCTCGACCAATTTGACCTAGTCATTAGCGCTGAAGATGTGGATAGAGGAAAACCCGAACCGGACTGTTACCAGCAGGCGTATCAAAGGCTAGGTTTACAGGCTGAGCATTGCTTAGTGCTGGAAGACTCCAACAATGGCATTAAAGCAGCACTTGCCGCTGCCTGCCAAGCAGTAATGATCCCCGATTTACTTCCACCACTGGAAGAGCTCAAACCACACATCACAGTAATGCCATCACTAGACAAGGTCATCGATTTACTCGATGGCTAGCTCAACAAATAAAAACAGGCTGCCTTGTGGGCAGCCTGTTTGTCTTCTAGAGAGGTTGAATTCCGCTTACACCTTAAATTGTAAGGTATGAGCATTCAGCTCTTCTGCTGATTGCGCCACCTCATGGCTTGCGCCCGCTAGCTGTTCTGCACTGGCAGAGGTTTGAACTGACATTTCACTGATAGTCGTAATGCTGCTACTCACTGTATCAGTCACCTTAGCCTGCTCTTCAGCAGCAGTAGAGACTTGCTCCATCATGGAGTGAATTTGATTAATCGAGTCCAGAATACCGACGAAGTTAGCTTTAGTTTGTTCAGACAGCTGCTCTGTCATCTGCACTTGCTCTTCACAACGGGTCATGTTGTTGCTCGCCGAGTTCGCCGCTTGTTGAACTGAAGAAATCATTTGTTGAATTTCCGACGCTGACGTTTGCGTTCGCTGTGCCAGAGTTCTGACTTCATCGGCTACCACCGCAAAACCTCGCCCTGCTTCGCCCGCACGCGCCGCTTCAATCGCAGCATTAAGCGCCAGCAAGTTAGTCTGCTCAGCAATTTCTTGTATCACTACCAGTACATGACCAATCTGGTCACTCTTTTTCTGCAGCGTCTTCATGTCTTGGTTAGCCGCAAACACTTCTTGCACTAAGCTACTGAGCGCCACACCGCCCTTCTCTAAAGTCTGCTGACCCGATGTACTGGTATCTCGGGCGACAATCGATGCTTGTGCGACATCGTGAGTACTACGAGCGACTTCCTGAATAGATACCGTCATTTGCTCGATTGCTGAAGCTACAGACTCGGTCTCTCTATGCTGAGTCGTCACTGCATGCGTCGTTTGTTCACTGGCTACAGAAGTTTCTTCCGCCGTCGATGCAAGGCTTTGGCTCGCCTCTAAAATATGTGCAATCAACTGTTTAAGGTTTTCCGACATTTCACGCAATGCACCATACAAGCTATCAGCAGGCGCTTTACTATCGAACTGATAAGTCAGATCGCCATTCGCCACTTGCTGCGCCAATAGCATCATCTCTCTTGGTTCACCACCGAGTGGTTTCTTGATCACCTTGGCCAAATAAAGTGCCAGAGCGACCGTGACAAACAACGTACCAAGCATCAAATAGATGATGCTGCTACGGATCTTGGTAACAGAGACGAACGCTTCACTCTGATCGATTTCGGCCACTAAAGCCCAACGGAAGTCACCTATATCTAACGGTGCGTAAGAAGACAGAACCTGATTTCCGTTGTAATCCGTGATGATGTTTGCCCCCGTTTTACCCGCCAATGCTTCACGTGTAGCTTGGGTTCTAACGCCGTTATTTTCTATATCTCCACCGAACGAAGCCGTCACAGAATGTGCTTCAGGGCTCAAGTACGAGTCAGAGCGCATACGATAGTCTGAACCAACAAGATAAGACTCACCGCTTTCTCCCATCCCTTCACGTAGCTGCATTACCGCGTTAATGGCATCCAATGACAATTGCAATGCCACCACCATAATCACCTCACCCTGAGGATTCAGGATCGGCTTGCCAATAAACGCCGCTGGTGCATCATTAGACGGTGCATAAGGTGCAAAATCCACGATTCCGTACTGCTTTGTATTCAGTACTTCTCGCACTAGTTCACCCAAGTTACTGGATGAAAAGCGACCATCGACTAAATTGGTTTGGTAATCCGCTTCCTTAGTCACGGTATAAAACGCTTCGCCACTTGGATCGATCAAAAACAGATCGTAGTAACCGTAACTTTCAATGTATTTTTGGTAGAACTCAACGCCTCGATCATCTTTAGGCACAAAGGCTTCCGTAACGTCCTTTTCAGAAATAATGCCCCACTGGTGCTGATCATCCAGCTCAATGGATTGCCATACCGATAGCACTAAGTTGCCATTGTAATCCGTGATGATATCCGACCCAGCCTGTTTAAAGACTTCATCCGTTGCCTCTGTCTCCACACGGGTAGTATTTTGAAACGATGCCACTACCGAGTGACCAATCGGATCCAATCGAGAGTCAGAGCGCATTAATTTATCACTGCCAATCAGATAGGTTTCGCCCGTTTCGCCCATACCTTGGGTTTGGCCGGTAATGGCATTGACTCGATCTATTGGGAATTGAAGGGCTGCGTAGCCAATCACTTGTTGCTGCTGATTGGTAATAGGTGTGACAAAAAAGCCCGCAGGCACGTTGTTCGAATAGTGATAAAGGCTAAAGTCACCAAAATAGACGCTTTCAACTTGGGAAGACTGCTTTGCACGGCTGAAGGCTTTTTCTAAGCCGGTGCCGACAATATTACTCGAGCGTACATTTTTCCCGATGTCCTGCTCACGCGTGGTGGTGTAAATGATGTCACCATTAGTATTAATCAAAAATGCGTCGTACCAGCCGAAGTTTTGCTGGAAACGGTCCACTTCTTCACCGTAGCGCTCCGCAACACTGCTCCATTGACGTCCACTTATGCTGCCACCTTGCGCCTGAAACGCTCGTTCAAACTCTTGAATCACCATTTTAGTGGTGTAAGAGTCAGCAAATAAGCGCAGCCCAAGCTTTAGCTGCTTGATGTACTCGTTCACTTGATTCGCTTGTGACTGGTTAATCGCTTCCAGTTTTCGGAACCCTTCTAGCTGAAGGGTATTAGCGACATCGACTAGGACATCCATATCCCCTTGTCGCTCATCAAAAAACGCATTGATCTGCGCCGATTTAATACTTCGAACCGTATCGAGCTGATCATAAGATCGCTCTGTAAGCGCAGTCTGGCTTAACAGCACTGCATTCAAACCCAGCATTACCGCTGGAACCACTCCTATAAAAACTAACGCCCCAATAATTAACTGAGAGAGTTTGAGACGACCTAACCACTGGCCCATACATATCCTTATCTTTTTTATTTTATATATTCGGAATATTGACGCCTTATCTCTCCAATGTTCAGCTTTTTGACGCTAAAGTACGTGAAAAAGCTAAATTAGAAAGAATAAAGTTTGCGTCACTCCGCTAAAAAGCAGTGGTCAAGAAAACAATGATTAGTGGCTGAAAACAACCGTAGGTAAGATTTTGTAACATCTCTAACAAATGACTTTTGTACACCCTAATTTACAAACACTTATATCAATTAAGGCTAACTATTCCGCTCTCATAACATCCAAAATCACTATGAGTAACACAGCAAAGCATCAACCAGATAAATTGAATTAGTAAGCACTACTACAGATAAACGTCATAAACTGCAATCAAAAGTGACACAGCTAAAACAGCTAAAACAGCTACGTAAGTATTAAGAAGGGAGCGCTAACCTAAAGAGCGCTATAAACACCTGTAAACAAAAAAGCGGCGCTGATGCGCCGCTTTTTTATCACGTATCGCGAATTACTCAACCGTCACCGCTTTCGCTAGGTTACGAGGTTGATCCACGTCGGTTCCTTTGATCAGCGCCACATAGTAAGACAGCAACTGCATTGGAATGGTGTAGTAAATAGGTGCAGTAATATCGCTGACATGAGGCATAGTGATGATCTTCATTGTTTCATCAGCTTCAAAGCCGGCTTCTTCGTCCGCGAATACATACAGTAGTCCACCACGAGCACGCACTTCTTCGATGTTGGACTTCAGCTTCTCAAGCAGCTCATTACTTGGTGCCACCACAACCACAGGCATATCCGCATCAATTAACGCCAACGGGCCATGCTTAAGCTCACCGGCAGCGTATGCCTCGGCGTGAATATAGGAGATCTCTTTGAGTTTTAACGACGCTTCCATAGCGATTGGGTAGAACTCACCACGTCCAAGGAACAGAGTATGGTGTTTATCGGCAAAGTCTTCTGCTAATGCTTCGATGTCTTTTTCAAACGATAGTGCAGCGTTGATCTGTGCTGGCAACGCATGCAGGGCTTGAACAATCTCTTTTTCTTTTTCTGCTGAAACGCGATTTTGCTGTTTGCCCAACGCAGTCACTAGCATTAGAAGTGCCGATAGCTGAGTAGTGAAGGCTTTTGTTGATGCCACACCAATTTCGACACCTGCGCGTGTCATGAAGGCAAAATCAGATTCACGAACCAGCGAAGAGCCAGCGACATTACAAATCGTCATCGCAGCCATATAGCCTTTTTCTTTTGCCAAGCGAAGCGCCGCTAATGTATCGGCCGTTTCACCCGACTGAGAAAGCGTAATTAACAGGCTGTTTGGACGAGTAACAAACTTGCGGTAGCGGAATTCAGAGGCAATCTCAACATCACAGCTCACGCCAGCAATGTCTTCAAACCAGTAACGTGCCGTCATACCTGCATTGTAAGAAGTACCACACGCCACAATCTGCACGTGTTCTACTTTGCTTAAGATATCTGCAGCGTTAACACCAATGGTCTCAGTGACCACAGCATCATCACTGATACGCCCTTCCATAGTGTTGATAAGCGCGGTTGGCTGCTCGTAAATCTCTTTTTGCATGAAGTGGCGGTATTTACCTTTGTCACCGGCGTCATGCTCAGCGTTTGATTCAATAATCTCACGCTCTACAGACTCACCCAAAGCGTCAAACACATTCACTTCACGACGAGTGATTTCCGCTACATCGCCTTCTTCTAGGTACATGAAGCGACGCGTTACATTCAACAGTGCAAGTTGATCCGATGCTAAGAAGTTCTCCCCAACACCGAAACCAATCACGATCGGGCTACCAGAACGAGCAACAACGATTCGGCTAGGATCTTTGCGATCAACCGCTACCGTACCGTAGGCACCTTCAAGCTGCTTTGCCGTTTTTTGCAATGCCTCAACTAACGAGTCGCTCGTGCGCAGTTCCCACTCAACTAAGTGTGCAATGACTTCAGTATCCGTTTGAGACTGGAACACATAGCCACGCTCACGCAGCGTTTCACGCAGTTCTTCGTGGTTTTCGATGATGCCATTGTGCACCACCGCAATGTCACCGGACATATGTGGGTGAGCGTTGGCTTCTGAAGGCTCACCGTGTGTCGCCCAACGTGTATGAGCAATGCCCGTACCACCGATAACATGTTGCTCTTCGACGGCATCTGCCAACTCTTGAACTTTACCTAAACGGCGCACTCGGGTCAGATTTGAATTCGGATCGACAACAGCAACCCCTGCTGAGTCATAGCCGCGATATTCAAGGCGACGTAGCCCTTCAACTAAAATTTCCGCGACATCACGCTGTGCAACTGCACCTACGATTCCACACATAGTTTTCACTCCAATTATTATATTTTTAGCGTCCCTAAAGAGGCAGCAAGCAAAGGCCATAAAGCTAGGGAGCTCGATTTGTGTCTTTCGACCTAGTACAGCACGTTAGGCTTGAATCACTTTGACGTTATTGGATTCAATTTCTTCGACATATTCTGGTGCGAGATCGCCATCAGTCACGAGAACATCGATGCAATCCCAGCTCAATTCGAGGTTCGGGATCTTTCTGCCGACTTTTTCTGACTCGACCATCACTACCACTTCACGCGATACTTCTGCCATCACCTTGCTAAGACCAACTAACTCATTAAATGTAGTCGTTCCTCGAGCAAGATCGATCCCATCGGCACCAATAAACAGTTGATCAAAGTCGTAGGATCGTAAAACCGATTCGGCGACTTGGCCTTGAAACGACTCCGAATGCGTATCCCATGTACCGCCAGTCATCAATAAGGTTGGTTCACTCTCAAGTTCATTTAGAGCATTCGCGACATTGAGAGAGTTAGTCATCACCACCAGCCCTCGCTTGTGATTTAACTGCTCGATCAAAGCGGCCGTTGTGCTGCCACTATCGATCACAATACGGTTATGATCGCGAATCAGCCCGGCAGCCGTCTTTGCCAGCGACATCTTTCGAGTCGAAACTTTTTTGTCCAATTCATCACTCACCACTTCTTTCGGTAAAGCAATCGCGCCTCCATAGCGTCGAAGTAGCAGACCATTTTTTTCGAGAGAAGCCAGATCCTTTCTAATTGTGACTTCTGAAGTCTCGAATTGATTGGATAATTCTTCAACGCTGACTTCCCCTTTATCGTTTACTAGGTGGGAAATGGCATGTCTTCGTAGCTGAGTGTTTCGTTTCGACATTTAAGTTTCTTTTTAAAGTTTCGTTTCGAAAGAAAGTATAGTTACAACGAAACTTATTTGTCCATTTATTTCGATCCAAAAAATTAATATTTAGCGCTAAAACCTTGTCCTAAGACAATTCTTAAACAGTGATATTGAAATGATTCGGTGGTAGAATTCGGCCCCGAAAAGAAAAAAAATTACAGAATTGACCGTTACTTTTTTGCAACTTTCAGCGGTTAAAGTGGTGAAAGTCACAAAAAGCCTAGAGTCACAGGCAAATAGTTGGTCATAAAATGACTAAACTTGATGAAAGACTTACAAGTCTGAAGAAAGCAGTTGGACTCATTAAAGAGTGAAACGGCAGGCACAAAATGCCGCCAACAAACATCGCTTCAGCAACGAAACTAAATTCAAATTGTAACAATACTTACCGGAGAGTATCTTCCATGAAAAAGACCAAAATCGTATGTACGATTGGCCCTAAAACTGAATCTGTAGAGAAGTTAACTGAACTAGTAAACGCAGGCATGAACGTAATGCGCCTGAACTTCTCTCACGGTGACTACGTAGAGCACGGCACTCGTATCGCGAACTTCCGCAAAGTAATGGAAGAGTCTGGCAAGCAACTAGCTATCCTTCTAGATACTAAAGGTCCTGAGATCCGTACGATCAAACTAGAAAACGGCGACGACGTTGATCTAGTAGCAGGTCAAGAATTCACTTTCACAACTGACATTTCAGTTGTAGGTAACAAAGACAAAGTAGCGGTAACTTACGCAGGCTTTGCAGCTGACCTTAACGTTGGCAACACTATCCTAGTAGACGACGGTCTAATCGAGATGGAAGTTCTTGCAACTTCTGAGACTGAAGTTAAATGTAAAGTTCTAAACAACGGTGCACTAGGTGAAAACAAAGGTGTTAACCTACCAGGCGTTTCAGTAAACCTACCTGCTCTATCTGAAAAAGATAAGAACGACCTTAAGTTTGGCTGTGAGCAAGGCGTTGACTTCGTTGCCGCTTCTTTCATCCGTAAAGCTTCTGACGTTCAAGAAATCCGTGAAGTGCTAACAGCAAACGGCGGCGAGAACATCCACATCATCTCTAAGATCGAAAACCAAGAAGGTGTTGATAACTTCGACGAGATCCTAGAGCTTTCTGACGGCATCATGGTTGCTCGTGGTGACCTAGGTGTTGAAATCCCAGCTGAAGAAGTAATCTTCGCTCAGAAGATGATGATCGAGAAGTGTAACCGTGCACGTAAGATGGTTATCACTGCAACTCAAATGCTTGATTCTATGATCAACAACCCACGTCCTACTCGTGCGGAAGCAGGCGACGTTGCTAACGCTGTAATGGACGGTACTGACGCAGTAATGCTTTCTGGTGAAACTGCTAAAGGTAAGTACCCAGTTGAAGCAGTAACTATCATGGCTCAAATCGCGAACCGTACTGATTCAGCGCTTAAAGCTGAGCTAGGTTCTCGCCTAGACAGCCCACGTCTACGCATCACTGAAGCAGTATGTAAAGGCGCTGTAGACACTGCTGAAAAGCTAGCTGCTCCACTTATCGTTGTTGCAACTGAAGGTGGTAAGTCTGCACGTTCAGTACGTAAGTACTTCCCAACTGCAAACATCCTAGCGCTAACAACTAACACTAAGACTGCTGCACAGCTAGTTCTTACTAAAGGTGTTACACCAATGGTTGTTGACTCTATCGAGAACACAGATGCATTCTACGTAGCAGGTAAAGAGCTTGCACTAGAGTGTGGCCTAGGTAACAAAGGCGACATCGTAGTAATGGTTTCTGGTGCTCTTGTTGCTTCAGGCACTACAAACACAGCGTCTGTACACGTTCTATAAGACATACATTTGCTAAATATAAAAAGAGGGCTTCGGCCCTCTTTTTTTATATATTGATTGCTCAAATTATAAGTATGGCGTATTATTTAAAATAAAGTACAACATACCGTTTATTAATAAGTGTAAGTGAGCAGTAATTGTGTCTAGCCCAACCTTAACTGATAAAGTCTCAAAACTTATCCGCCAAGATATTCTTGAAGGTCACCTCATCCCCGGACAAAAGCTGGTTGTCGCAGAGTTAAGTAAGCGATACAGCGTAGGCGCTTCTCCAGTGCGTGAAGCTTTGGTTCAATTATCTTGGACTAAGTATGTCAAATTAGCGCCACAGAAAGGCTGCTGGGTGGCACCTATGTGTAAAGAAGAGCTAGACGACCTGTTTGATAGTCTAAAAATAATCTCTGATGTCTTACTTCGCAAAGCGATGAAGTCTGGATGTGAAAACTGGGAATTAGATGTTCTCACTTCATTCCATAAGTTAGCGCGCGTCGCTCACACGCCCGAACAGCTTAACAAGAGCGAATGGGAACAGCGCCACTACCAATTTCACTGCGCGCTACTTGAAGGAGCAAAAGCACATAATATGTACAGCTTCTTTAGCGAAATCATCAATCAAATCACTCGCTATCGTTATTATGCAATCAACAGACATAGCGACGAGGCCCTATTCGATGTCAGTGACCACGAAATGATCATGAAGCTCGTGTTAGCACGAGATACTGAGCAAGCCACAGCATTGTTGGATAAACACCTCAACAAAGCACATCGTTATATTGAGTCAGCCCTTACTGCTGCATGAATATAAGTCGTAAAAAAGCCGGGATATCCCGGCTTTTTTATACAATTTCTTCTTGGCTCAATCGAAGCGAGACTAAGTTTCGCCCTAGGTCTTTTGATTCATACAGCGCGATATCGGCCCATTTATAAGAGCGATTGCTATTTGAAGTTAAGTCGGTAAAGCCTGCGCTCACAGTAACCGTTAAATCACTATGCTTCTCCACCGCTTGGCGTATTCTATTGAGCACTAAGGCCGCTTCTTGCACTGAGGTGTGAGGCATTATGATCGCGAACTCTTCCCCACCAATTCGAGCGATAAAGTCAGTATTACGTAACGTCTCTGCTAGGGTATGACCTACCACACGGATAACTCTATCGCCTTCATCGTGGCCTTTCTCGTCATTCACGCGCTTGAAGTGATCGATATCTACCAGAGCAAGGCACATCGCTTGCTCTGCCCCATAACGCTCTACTAATTGAGCAGACTTAACCAATTCACTTTCGAACTTTCTGCGGTTCCACAGCCCCGTCAGTTCATCTTTTTCACTGAGCGTACGTAAGCGCTCTTCCAGTTCTTTTCGCGCAGAAATATCAACAAACGAGGTAATGTAATAATCCACTTTGTTGTTAGCAGACAGCACCGCCTGAATACGTGTAATAACCGTAAACTCACCACCCGAGGCGTTTTTAATCCGTAGTTCACCTTCCCAACGACGACGCTGAGAAACGATATCGAGCACATCGATAAGCTTTTCTATCTTACGCTCGCCCAACAAGATCTTGAGCAAATTACGGTTGGTTACTTGGTTCGGGCGGTAGCCGGTCATGTTGCAGAATTCTTCATTAACCATCACCACTCGGTGGGACTTATCGGAAATCATCACCGCTGACATCCCGTTGAGCGCCGCCCGAGCCAATTTACTCTCGATATTTCGTTTATGGTAGTGCAGCAACATTGAAGTAGTCGGTACGGCAAATAACAGCATTAACAAGAACACGAAAATGGCTTCTTGGTATAGGTCGTTAACGTCTCGTGCTGCTCGCTGTTTCAATTGCTGCTGAGAAACTTGAATGATCAAACGCAGCGACTGGCTTTCAGACAATTTAAGCTTAGTAAATGCCACCAGCGTGTCATCTTCGACCACGTAGCCAACTTTCTTATTGTTCATGGTTAACCAAGCATCTGGAAACTGCTTGACGATATTGAAATCACGTCGTCTCTCAATCAAGTCACCAAACAACTTGCCACCGTGGTGGCTGGCGATATAGAAGCCCTCTTCATTGATCACTTCAGGTCTAAAGTCATTGTTGGGTGAATAGTTCAAGCGCGAAGACAAATACCAAACATCTAAGTTGATGATCAAATAACCCGCACGTCGGCCCATCATAGTCACTGGGATCATCACTCTGAGCGTTGGCGTATAAGGGATCACAAACTCACCAAGATCTTGCTCAAGATCGATTCCCCACGATCCTATCTCGCGATCCGCTAGCGTCAGAGCATGTTTAAAGTAATCACGATGGCTGATGTCTTCTAACATCACTTCCGGTGTCGCAATGTTACGAGCCACAGAATAGTTAACTTTGATCTTTTCCATGCCTTTGGTGTCAATAAAGCGCACCGAGGTATACCACTTCTGGTTCACAGCAATAGAAGACCAGACTTCTTCTAGGGTGCGTTTGTTAGCATTAGTCGGCGCGATTAAGTAATCGTAAATACTTTGGCTGTGGGAGAGCAGGTTCGCAATAGAGACCATTTGCGAGCGTAAGCTGCGATACTCTCGCTCACTGTAAGCGAGCTGAAATAACGCTTCTTTAGCACTTTGTTGGATGTTTTCTTGTTTGAGAGTCGTGTAGCGCTGATAATAGTAGCCGAAAATAATCAAGCTAAACACCAGACATATCATGAATAACGATGTGAGGATTTTAGAAAATTTCATTGATATGCCCAGACAAAAATCGGGGCGATTATACCACCTTCATTCGGTTATAAAATAGGTAGTGGTGATTTATTCATCAACACTACCTATGGATTAAACCGATTGATAGACAACTAGTTGTCTAGTTTATAAATTACGTCCACTCGGTCACGAATTACGATAGTCGAGTCCTGATAGCTGCTGGCTTCACTCTTGGCATCCATGGCCATCGAGCGCATTAAAACAGGTTGGTTATTCTGCATATTGTAGTTAACTCGCCACACCGGCCCCAACTCTTGTTCAAAACCTTCGGCTAACGATTTCGCTTTCTGATTGGCATCTTTAATCGCCGCCATACGAGCTTGTTCCTGATAGCTCGCCTCGTCTTTCACTTTCAAGCGAATGTTGTTCACTTGGTTGATTCCATCAGCTAACGCGAGATCTAAGTACTGATTCAGTTGACTCAGGTCCTCAACCACAACTGTAACACTTCTCGTCGCTCGGTAACCGACCAGTTCCGGTTTACCTTTTTTAGGGTAGTGATACTGGGGCGTTAGATACAGGTTGGAACTGGTAAAGTTGTCTGCTTCAACCCCGTTACTCTTGAGGCTCGCTAGAAAGTCTTCAACCACTTTATCGACCGTTTGTTTTGCCTGCTCTGCGGTCAGAGTCGTTTCTACAACCTTGACTGAAAACTCTGCCATATCTGGCTTTGCCACTACTTCACCATAGCCTGTCGTGGCAATATGCGGGAATGATGGGTTGGCGAATACACTGAATGAGGCAACGCTCGATAATGCGATTGCCCACTTGGTTACTGCTCTCATTAAATTCATCCTTAATCATCTACTCCAGTACATAATAGGCAACCAAGCTACGTTCACTAGCAGTTTCTGATCAATCTGACATAACTTTGACCTGAATAGCTATTTTGCAACTGAAGAACTACTGAGGTAACACTTGGTGGGCGTAGTTCAAAATTGACTGTGTGATCTCTTTTAAAACTCCCGTTTCAAGCTGCCAGTGATGCCAATACATCTGATGAGAAATCATGTAGTTGGGAAGTACATCTACTAAGGTCCCAGCGTTTAATTCATCAACGATCTGTAATTTGGGGATCAAGCAATACGCCACACCGGCTTCGGCGACTTTGACAAAGGCTTCAGAACTACCCAAATTATGGTTGATCACGCTATTGCGTGGTAAACCAAATCGCTCGCGTAGAAATTGATGATGCAGTTGATCATGCTGATCAAATGAAACCGCTGGCGCTTTGCGTAAAGACTCCGCATTCACACCCTGTGAGAAATAGCGCGTGACAAATTCTGGGCTGGCGACACAAATGTAGTCCATACGACCTAAGTACTCGGCCGTGCACCCGGGCAGAGCTTGGGATTCTAAGCTGATAGCCCCTGCAACTTCACCACTTTTAAGTTTTTCAATCGTGCGTGACTCACCATACACCGCTAAGCTCAGTTCAACCTTTCGCACTTTCATTAGATCTTGTAAAGCGGGGAGCAACCAAGTCGCTAGGCTGTCTGCATTGGTCGCTATCGAAATCTGTAGAGGCCGCTCAGTATCTTGGTTCATTAGCTCAGGTACCAGTTCGCTCTCCAATAAACGAACACGGCGATTTAAACCCAGCAGCTTTTTACCGACTGGAGTCGGGCGTGGTGGTTGCTCTCGGATAAGGACTGGCTGAGCAAGAAACTTTTCCAGTTGTTTGATTCGTTGGGACACTGCAGACTGCGAAATAAACAACTCTTCTGCCGCTTTCTCAAAGCTGCCTTGGCTCAACACTGAGTCCAACGCTTCCAACCATTTGTAGTCTAACCCTCTCATCCATCCGCCCTTAAATCAGAATCTCTTATGATACATTAATATCATTAATTATACTTATCTACCACTAAGCGATATCGTTCAGCCCTTATTTGAACAAAGCATTGAGGTGTATCGTGAGTTTTTGGGTCTTGCTACAAGGGTTTGGTTTAGGTGCCAGTATGATTATTCCAATCGGAGCGCAGAATGCCTATGTTCTGAATCAGGGGATCAAACGTAATCATCACCTTACGACAGCCACTATTTGTAGCTTGCTCGATACACTGTTTATTTCTCTGGGCATATTTGGTGGCGGCGCGATTCTGTCGCAGAATGAAGTCTTGCTTACTGGCGTTACCTTAGGGGGTATCGCATTTTTATCGGTTTACGGGGCATTATCTCTACGCAGTGCATTTAAGGGGGCTGATGCAAGTGAATCCAACAGCGAGGTCATTGCCCGCGGTAAGAGAACCGTGATTCTCGGCGCACTCGCCGTGACGGTATTGAACCCGCATTTGTACTTGGATACAGTGGTTATCTTGGGTTCGATTGGCGGCCAGTTTGAAGGTGAAGAGCGTATTTCGTTCGCGATTGGTACCATCTTAGCGTCTTTCGTCTGGTTCTATAGTTTATCGATGGGCGCCGCGAAACTTGGGCCAACGTTATCTAAACCGAAAGTAAAACAAGCGATTGATATTGGTGTCGCACTGATGATGTTTACCATTGCTGCGGTGCTCACCAATCAACTCGTCACTCAATATTGGTAAGGAATCATGAGCCAGTTAGAGCATATTTATCAGAAAAACATTTGCCTGTTTGAGCAAACATCAGTGCCGTTTCAAGAGTGGCGACATGAACCAATCCTTGATTTCGCTACTGATGTGTTGGTGGCAGAGCGACTTGGCTGGACAGGAACACACAGCAAAAGCCTATTCTTGAAACTAAAAGGCACTGGTTACGCGCTGTACTTAACCGACAAAGATACTCGCTTTGATGCAAAAGCACTGAAGACGTTGCTAGGTAAGCGACCATCAATTTGCAGTGATGACGAAATGATTGAGCAGACAGGCTGCGTACCAGGAGCCGTCAGCCCCTTTGCGCTATCAAGCGATATCCCTATCGTTGTAGATACAAGGTTATACACCTGCCAGGAAATCCTTTATACACCTGGGCATCCGGAAGTTACCTTTGGCTTTGCTGGACAAGCACTACCTACACTACTGGCTGAAATCGATAATCCGGTTATCGAGATGTAGCGGCCCCCTATGTGCGAATAGATTGAATAGTGGCAGACATTAAAAAAGCGAGGCTAAATGCCTCGCTTTTTCTGTCACAGCATAATACTTCGATTACGCTTCAACTTTATTTAAATGAACATCCATTTGTGGGAATGGGATTTCAATGCCTTCATTGTCTAGGCCTTCTTTAATTGCCTGCATCAAGTCAAAGTAGGTATCCCAGTAATCCGCTGTTTTCACCCAAGGGCGAACCACAAAGTTTACCGAAGAGTCTGCCAAGGTATGCACACCAACTTGTACTCCTGGCTCTTGTAGAACACGCTCGTCAGATTCACAGATCTTAGTTAACAGTTCTTTTGTTTTCTGCAAATCAGCGCCGTAAGAAACGCCAATCATCAAATCAATACGACGCGTCTCGTGACGTGAGTAGTTAGTAATTGGGCTACCAATCACACTACCATTCGGTACAACGACCATCTTGTTATCAGGAGTCGTTAAGACCGTTTGGAAGATTTGAATAGACTCTACGCTACCAGCAACACCGCCAATTTCTACGTAGTCACCTGATTTGAATGGGCGGAATGCCACAATCAATACACCAGCTGCAAAGTTAGACAATGAACCTTGTAGTGCCAAGCCAACGGCTAAACCAGCGGCACCAATAACCGCAACCACAGATGCAGTCTGAACACCAACACGCCCTAGAGCGGCAATCAATACAATAACAAATAGCAGGTAACGCACTAAACCATGGATAAATTCGATAACCGCTTTATCCATATTTTTCTTTTCAAGAACTTTAGAAACGCTGTTAGCGACTGCTTTTACAATGATGTTACCGATAAATAGAATCAGTAATGCAGATAAAATATTCACACCGTACTGAATCAATAGATCCGAATTATTGCTGAGCCAATGTTCAGCTTGTTCTAACCCATCAACCAATGGTGTTTCGATCGTCGTCGATTCGTTTGCCATAACGCGTATCCTCTAAAAAATAAATGCTGCTATGAATCTAGCTGCCGTCAAAGTCCTATGAACAGTAACGAGCATATCAATTTCCTGAACATGTGTCAGTTTTTCGGCACGATATATCAATCGTTACTTTTTTCAAAGTCAGGTTTTTGCAAAAGCTGTTAAAACAATCAGTTATCAGACTATTCTTACATCGCCACCTTTTAGATTATGCGAGATTTTTCCATTCATCCACAAAGATAAGACAAGATAGGAATAAAGCTTGGGTTACACGCACAAAAAAGCCCGCTCGAAGAGCGGGCTTTTCGTTAACTTAGTAAAGACGAATTATAGTACGTCTACTGCGTTAAGGTCAGCGAATGCTTTCTCAAGACGAGCAACCATAGAAGCTTGACCAGCACGTAGCCATACGCGTGGATCGTAGTACTTCTTGTTTGGTGCATCTTCACCAGTTGGGTTACCGATTTGACCTTGTAGGTAATCGCGGTTTTCCGCTTCGTATGCACGGATACCATCCCAAGTAGCCCACTGTGTATCAGTATCGATGTTCATTTTGATAACACCGTAGCCGATAGACTCTTGGATTTCTGCTTCAGTAGAACCAGAACCACCGTGGAATACAAAGTTTAGAGCGTTAGGTGCAATACCGAACTTCTCTGCACAGTATGCTTGAGAGTCACGTAGGATAGTTGGAGTTAGTACAACGTTACCTGGCTTGTATACACCGTGTACGTTACCGAAAGATGCAGCGATAGTGAAACGTGGGCTAACAGCGTTTAGTTTCTCGTATGCGTAAGCAACGTCTTCTGGAGAAGTGTAAAGCTCAGATGCGTCCATGTGAGAGTTATCTACGCCGTCTTCTTCACCACCAGTACAACCAAGTTCAATCTCGATTGTCATGTTCATTTTAGCCATGCGCTCTAGGTACTTAGCACATGTTTCGATGTTCTCTTCTAGAGACTCTTCAGAAAGGTCTAGCATGTGAGAAGAGAATAGAGGCTTACCAGTTTGAGCGAAGAACTCTTCACCAGCGTCTAGTAGACCGTCGATCCAAGGAAGTAGTTTCTTAGCAGCGTGGTCAGTATGCAGGATAACTGGAACACCGTAAGCTTCAGCTACAGCGTGAACGTATTTAGCACCAGCTACAGCACCAAGGATTTGAGCACCTTGACCTTCAAGTTTAACGCCTTTACCAGCGAAGAAAGCTGCGCCGCCGTTAGAGAACTGAACAACAACTGGAGATTTAACTTTAGCTGCTGCTTCTAGTACTGCGTTTACAGAGTCAGTACCTACAACGTTTACTGCAGGAAGTGCGAAGTTGTTTTCCTTAGCTACTTCAAATACTTTCTGTACGTCATCACCAGAGATAACACCTGGTTTTACGAAATCGAAGATCTTAGACATGGATTTAATCCTATTTAACCGTCATTTAGAAAAAGTGTCGTTTTTATAACAAAACTTGTTAAGTTCAAATTTTGGCAAACGTTTGCTCACAACGTGCGCTATTCTAGCAAAAAAATGTGAAGTGCAGCAAACGAGAAAGCGGGAGAATCTCTTCCCCCGCTTTGAATGTTTTACTTAGCGCGCTCTTCTAGCATTGCTACTGCTGGAAGTACTTTACCTTCAACAAACTCAAGGAAAGCACCGCCACCCGTTGAAATGTAAGATACATCAGCTTTGATACCGAACTTGTCGATTGCTGCTAGTGTGTCACCACCGCCTGCAACTGAGAAACCAGCTGATTCTGCGATTGCTTTAGAGATGCCTGCAGTACCCGCTTCGAAGTTTTTGAACTCGAATACGCCAACTGGGCCGTTCCAAAGGATAGTTTTAGCATTGCCGATGATTTCAGCTAGTGCTGCAGTTGAATCAGGACCAAGGTCGAAAATCATGTCGTCATCTGCAACGTCAGCAACGTTCTTGATTTCAGCTTCTGCGTTCTCATCAAATGCTTTTGCACATGCAACGTCAGTTGCAACTGGGATAGAACACTCTTTCATTAGCTTTTGAGCCGTTTCTACTAGGTCTGCTTCGTATAGAGACTTACCTACGTTGTGGCCTTCTGCTGCAATGAATGTGTTCGCGATACCACCACCAACAACCAGTTGATCAGCAACTTTAGATAGAGACTCTAGAACCGTTAGCTTAGTCGATACTTTAGAACCACCAACGATAGCAACCAGTGGACGCTCTGGGTTGTCCATTGCTTTACCTAGCGCTTCTAGCTCTGCAGCTAGAAGAGGACCAGCACACGCGATAGGCGCGTTCATGCCAACACCGTGAGTTGACGCTTGTGCACGGTGAGCAGTACCGAATGCATCCATTACGAAGATGTCACACAGTGCAGCGTACTTCTTAGAAAGCTCTTCTTCGTTCTTCTTCTCGCCTTTGTTGAAGCGAACGTTTTCAAGAACAACAAGCTCACCAGCGTTTAGCTCTAGGCCATCTAGGTAATCTTTCGCTAGTTTAACGTCGCAATCTAGAGCGTCGTTTAGGTAGTTAACAACAGGAGCTAGAGAGAACTCTTCAGCGTATTCACCTTCAGTAGGACGACCTAGGTGAGAAGTAACCATTACTTTCGCGCCAGCTTCAAGACAGTGCTTGATAGTTGGAAGTGATGCAAGAATACGAGCATCTGAAGTTACTTTGCCGTCTTTTACTGGCACGTTAAGGTCAGCACGGATAAATACGCGTTTACCTGCAAGTTCCAGGTCAGTCATCTTGATTACAGACATGGTTTGTCCTCTCAAATATTTAATAAATAAAGTTTTTGGAAACCCGGCAACCCTGCCGAGCCTAATAATTCTTCAAACTGGTTACTTATATGGAGATACCGCTTATTTATTTCAAGGTCTGAAATAAAGTTTTCTCCACGCATCTTTCCTTACTTAGGTTCAGATGCCTGCATTGCGAGTGCCGTATCCAGCATACGATTCGCAAAGCCCCATTCGTTATCACACCAAACCAGCATTTTCACTAAATGCCCGTTACTTACTCGAGTCTGTGTACCATCGACAATCGCGCTATGGGGATCATGATTAAAGTCGATAGAAACGAGCGGCGCTTCAGTATAGTCAACAATGCCCTGTAATGTACACTGAGATGCGTTAACAATGGTTTGATTTACGTCATTAACTTTCACATTTGTATTAATTGTGACACTTAAATCCATCGCAGTGACGTTTACCGTCGGTACTCTTACAGAAATTGCTTCAAACTTGTTGGAAAATTTCGGAAATATCCTTTCAATCCCTTTATGCAACTTAGTGTCTACTGGGATAATGGATTGACTCGCTGCTCGAGTCCTGCGCAGGTCTGAATGGTAGGCATCGATCACCTGCTGATCGTTCATAGAAGAGTGAATGGTAGTGATGGTGCCAGATTCGATTTCGAACGCATCATCAAGCGCTTTGATGATCGGCACAATACAGTTAGTAGTACAAGACCCGTTCGATACGATCTTATGCTCAGCAGTCAGCGTGTCGTGATTCACACCATATATGATGGTGTTATCAAGGTCGTTGGCACCAGGGTGAGAGAACAACACTTTCTTCGCACCGGCTTTGATGTGCTCTTGCCCATCGGCTTGCGAACCAAAAACACCAGTACAATCCAACACAAGATCCACTTCAAGATCACGCCAAGGCAATAGCTCAATATCGCTAAGGTGCAAAATTCTAATCGAATCAAACTCACTCTTATCTTTCTCACATAAGCCGTGATGAATATAGATATGCTCTTGGTCGTTAGTCACCTTCTTACCAAATCGGCCATGACTGGTGTCGTATTGGAGCAAGTGTGCCATGGCATCTGGCTGCGCCAGTTCATTCACAGCCACCACTTTAATCTGTTGGTGCTTGCCACTTTCATATACCGCTCGCAATACATTACGCCCGATACGCCCAAATCCATTGATCGCGACTTTTAGCATGGATCCCATCGCCTTTACTCTATTTACGTGTCACAGATAGTAACTGATAGGCGGCTACTTCGCACCCATAGAGTGATATGCCACGAAAATAGTAATAAATTCACACTACTTATAATTAAACCCTATGCATAATTAACAAGTGAGTGGTAGATAACCTCACCCTGCGGCTGTTTTTTACCTAGTTTTGTCAACCAAAGGAAAGGGGTATCTATGTTTACAGCCACTCAGTTTTGCGAGAAATGCCAACAAGAAACTGTACATAGTGAAGTGTTAGTTCGTAAGCCTAGTCGTTACGACACACAATTTACTTGGACAGGTCGAATTCTTCTTTTTATTAGAGAGTTCATCAATGGTGGGCACTACTACAACATGGACCGATACGTGAAGTGTAAGGTGTGTGGCCATAAGCAGCTTGATAACAAAGGCGACGAATTCGAATAACTGCGGGCATAAAAAAACCGAGCATATGCTCGGTTTTATTTTGTCTTTTAAAAGTAGAAGGCGCTATTACTGCTCTTCTTCTTCCATATCTTCGTCGCTGTATAACGCGTCTTCACCTTCAAACACCCTTACACTTTTATCAATGAGATTGGTGTGAGAAGGTACATTCTCAAAGGCTTTTCTCACCATTCATACATTATTGCAATAATCATGCGAAAAGTTAGAAAAAGATGTGAATTTACAAACCAAAAAATTCTCACCTTTAGGTAAAAAGATAGCGCTGGTTTAACATTTGTATTCGTCTAACAAACGTTGTGAGACAAAATACACACTACCTTTAGCTCTTGTACAAGCTACGTATAACTTATTTAAAGTCGATGCTGCTAAAGTAGCCAATCGTCCTTTTGTATAAGCTGTGAATGTGGTTGGGTTTAGAACTATGCAGATGTCAGCAAAATCATCTAAGCCTTTTGTATTTCCCCAGTTGTCAGTCCTTCCAACGTACTTGTAGCTTTCTTTAAAAAACAATTTAACGATGGAATCGTCGGAGAGTAACCTCTCAATATGTTCAGGATCATCAATTAGAGCAACATTGACTTCATCTTGTCGATGGGAGCTTATTGTGATGCCGACTTGCTCGGTAACAAATCTGCAAACTGTTGGACTACATCTATAACTGTGGGAAAGTGTATCTAAGTCGATTGTGTATCCTGCATCTTTGACCTTGGTAAGATACGCTTCATAGTTGTTATGTAGATTCTTTTGAATATTACCATCTCGGCTAGTATCAAAAGTATGTTGGAAAAAGTCACCAACAAGTAATACCTCCACATCCATTTTCGACAACTGACAAAGCAAGTTGAAGTCATTAGCTGCGAAATCTTGAACTTCATCTACGCAGAAGAAATCAAAGTACTTTTCAATACGCCTAGCAATGTCAGACACGCCATCACAATCAATCATCATCTTCGCAATACGGTTATGGTAAAGTCGGTCTCCTTGACTAACGTAATGCTCATGAGTGTTACGCTTCGCAAATCTAGGTGGTTCACTATAGCTAACCCCCTTTATCTTCATATCGTTACCAACTATTGGTCGCACGCAAAACGATAAGAGGAATGAGAAATAGGTATAAACACGTACACCTTTAGGCATGACCCCAAATTTGTTTAAAATTCGTTTCTTAAGATTAGTAGTATTATTAACTGTGTAAGTAACAATCAGCGCACGACTATTTATTTCCAATTTATCAATTATGTGTTGTGTTTTGCCAGAGCCTGCGACAGCTAGTACTACTCGCTTATCCATTCAATAGCCTCTCTAATGTATGGAGGCACCGTGATTTCATTCGCCTTCTCATCAAGTAACCCAAATGCTGCGGTAGTTTTGTTCTTCAGCATATACTCTTGCGGTTTTAATTGAATTTTTCCCCCTGAAAACAAGTCGTCGCAGATTTCTTTATTATCTTGATACATGCATATTTCAAAAGTTGTTCTGGTGTTATCTGTGTCAGCGCATACAGCTATGCAATCTGCCTGATAATCATGATAATTATCTATACAGTTTTTCTGGTAGTCACTGTCATTGTCGCGGATCACCGCAGTCCTAATGTTCAGCAGCTTAGAAACTTCCATATATCGTTTAAAGCTAGTACCACCGACTGAGATGATATGGACGCCATCCTCGCTTGGTGGATGACCTTTAGTGCGCTCGTATAAGCACTCCATTAGAATATATTCCGCATCACCCTCAACAAGAATGACTTTTTCAGAAAGGACATGCTCTAGGATGTTATGATTAGGAGCTTTAGCAAAAAACTTAGCAGTGTCCCTAGTGAGGTCTGTCAGGGTAGCAGGTTTGGTTGCTGCACTATTCAGTAAGATCGACTTTCTTAAGTCTAACCTTGAGCTGATTAGGCTGCTATGGGTAGCAATTATGACCTGACTATCATGAGCCTTCTCTACCTGACCAATTAGCTTATACATGCTAGTGTGGCTAAGGTGGTTCTCAGGTTCTTCTAGTAATAAGACATCTATTGTCTTGTCTTCATCACGCTTTCTCAATGCGAATGCGGTCTTAATAAAGCATTGTTTTCCCTTACCACGGTTTTCAATGGGTATCCCTTCTTCTGTGAGGGTGAGGTCAGTTTCCAAATTAAACTTTGAGCCAGAGCGGATAGCAAAATCGTACCCTTCTAAATCATCATTAATCACATTTAGTTGAGCATCCCTGAAAGCATTTTTTTGCTGTCTATATTCATTCATTAAACTGTAACGGACAGGTTGATCCACGGTCGCTTCATACATGGCTTTTACATACTGACTGTTTGCGTACTCGTTGTTTATTTGAGTACTGTCAATAGACAAAAAGCGCAAAAACTTCCGATAACTGGAGTATGTGTCCCCACTGAATGTAATAAACTTGGCGACGTAAAATTCGAAAGGAAAGTTATCACCTTCAGTATCCAAAACTTGCCGTATCTCCGTGCTTAACTCTTCGTTCGGCTCACATATCAATTGAAGCCCGTCAGCATAAGTTCCATCACTGTTGTTTCTGCCGTTGAGGTCTGGGTTACCTGCATCGTTTAGAAACAATTCAATATGTAGACTAGGGAGGCGGTCTATATTTTTCTCACCCGCTAGAAACTCTGAAACAGCACTTGCATTAAGCAAAGCTTCAATCCCCAAGCTTTCTACCTTGCTTCTACTGCCACTCAATACAAGCTCAATAGCCGTCAATATAGTGCTCTTTCCTGCTTCATTATCCCCAACCAGAATGTTTCTTTTTGGATCAAAATAGAGCTCATAATCTCTGAATTTCTTAAAGTTTTTGATTTTTGCCTTCAAAATATGCGTCATTATAGTGCTCGCCTAACGATGGAAATTATTAGCGAGAATATTGTATAGACTTCATAGTAATAAGAATACTGTTGCATTCACGAGTTACAACTTTGAAAGGGACAGAAATGCGTTATAGATGGTATGCAGCGATACTATTTTCGGATAAGTTGAGTTAGGAAAAACGCCTAAATGGACCTTCAATAGAAATACTGCTGGTTCAGTTGGAAGATCTAAATCGATTTATAAGGCTGAATATTTCGTCAGGAACAGTATTCTCAATAAAAGCTCGTTCTTCGCTATGAAGGCTATTGAAGTCAGCAATTAAGGTCTCCATCTCATTTCTAGATGAGAGAACTCTCTGTGCGTCTTCGGAAGACAGGGCAATATTTCTCATGTGACCCAGCATCGCTTGCATCTTCTCGTTCTTGTTCTCGTGATTCTTTTCAATAGCCATATACATGGACATCCAAAGCTCAAGGGCAATGTTTGACTCTAGTTTTAGCGCAGTACCATTAGTTAAGGAATTTAAGAACGTCATGAAAGCGAGGTAGTTTTCTTTCCTTGCTAGGGGGGTAATCTTTCCAATTTCAATGTAATGCCCGGAGAAAGTTATAAGCTCTGACAATATTCCCCTTAATGCCCTCTGATATTGAAATGCACCAAACATGTTTAAAACAAGTACGTTTTCAACCTTTGAAGTACTGAACAAGTCGCCCAGTTCTGGATTACTGGAAAAGCGAATCGACATTTTTCTTTGTATTTCTAGCTGGTTATGGATATGAGTGTGTACATTCCTATGACCTAACCCGATGTCACCACTCAGGTTCTCTTCATGCGTTATGCGTTATGCGTTTATATATTTCCACCGCCTCAGAGAGAAAGCTACTGTCTGAAATGAAGGCTTTTAATGTGCAGAACTCGAAACTGTTACTTGGGAAAATATTTCGATATAGCTCATCTGGATCAATGAATGTAACACGGTATTGATTTTCCAGCTTTTTGAGGAGGCTTACAAAACTCTCCTTATGGCCTTGGTACCTCTGGAACGCGATTAGTTTTAATTGTTCTTTTTGTTCATGCCTTAACGCCCTATTTTGAATAATAAGGAATAGCAGTGTTCCGACCGTTCCTATTGCCCCTAGGCTAGTACTGATGGCAGAAACGCTCTCTGCTTTTGTCCAATCCATATCCCAAATTGCCGCTAAGATACCGCCACCAACCAAACATGCTACGACACCTGCAACAAACGCTAAGCACGTAAACATTAATAGCTCTGATATTTTCAATTTTCGGCTCACCCTATCTAGCTGATTTTTAATGCATATTCAGTTGAATTATACGTATTAAAAATGCTTATCTCTATTTCCAATGGCACTTCTCTGAAACGTATCGCAAAAACGGCAGTATCACCTCCGAACTAGGTCGGGGCACGAACGTACGAGAACTTATCGCTGAGCAACCGACCTTGTAGTGGCATAGTGAATTTAGCCACAGAGTTAAAGTTCTAGACATGAGGAAAAGTAGGTCAAAATATGCTTTAGAGAACCGCGTAGCTGAACTCTCGCAACTCATTTCGGGGCAGATCTGAGCTAAGTGGCACTTTTTGAGAAAGTGCCACCAGTAAAACTTCAAGCCTATGAAGCCTCTGGACAGAAACGAGTTAGATTAATTACCCAAATTCGTCTCTGTCAGATTAGGATGAGTATCTTGAAGCCTTTTATCTGCGCATAACAACGAAAAAGTCATTAGATCTTTTCTAAGGGCTTACTGGAATGAATGTTCAAGCATAAGCATAAATCTCGGTAGTTTGGCTTCATGCAAGCGAAAACGCCCTGTACGAGATAATTCAACATCAATGCCATCAACTTCCATATGAATTATGTCAATTACAGCTTTAGTATCACTGTAATTATTCAAATAGAACGGATGTAAGTCCTTTGAGCTTACAATCTTTGTCTTAGCCAAAGTGTTAGCATCACAATGGATGTTGGACAGTGACATAGATTTAATTACATGTTTGTAGCTTGCATCAAAAATTAGCAACAACGTTTTCAAATCGAATTCAGCGGGCTGTAAGTTACAGTCAGAACCAAACAGTGTCCTTATCATTTCAAATGGGTGCTTCATGCTTCTAGGTGGATCTATGACGTAGACTGCATGCTTAGTTCCAAATCGAATACCGAACTTCACTTTAATGTAAGAGACCGATTCAATAGTCGAAACGCTACCGTCAAGTGTTTCGATTTCTTGTTTAAGGATTTGGCGTTCTGTGAATTGGATGATGAATTCTTCATCGTCATCAATTACTTCAAACCCAAAGCCTGTGTCATGATCGTACTGCCTATGTGCGAGGTTCGCACGGACAATCTTTTCTATAGGTATCTGATCGACCTTGTATAGTTTTACCTTAACCATCAACTAGCCTCCTGCTTGTCAGGTTCTGGTGTTGCAGATTGAAATTGTTGTGCGTATTCTTCTTGAATGATGTCGTTTACCACAAAGATATGCTCTTCTAGGTGTGCAATCACTTGGTCAAATTCTGCGTCATTTAGCTTTTCTTTAGTATCAGGCATGCCTGATGTTTCTTTGCTAATGATTTTAAACTTCAGATCTTGTGCTTTGTATTTCTCATCAAAAGCCAGTTCAAAGGTGATTACAGGTGCGCCCGTTAAGAATGTAGCTTTCGACTTCCATTTGATCTGACTACGGTAAAAACCATCTTTACATAGATCTTCGATCTGTGTGGTATTCACTAATGATTTTCCGTCATATGAAGCATTATCGATAAATGTCTTATTGTCTTTATCATCGGCTTTTGCATCCAGTTCAAAATCATCACGTTCTTCGTCAGAGTCATCATCCAATTCAACAGACGTTGGCTGTTCTAATGCAGTGTGGATCTTACTTACACGTACTTTTTCTAGCCCAGCATAGCTAAACCCTGATTTACTCGTGTATAAAGAGTCGAAGTCGTACATGTTTTCAGCAAAAGCGTTGCGATGCTGAGCTTCAGTAATACTTGATAGATCAATTTCACGAATGCAAATCTTGCACTTCTGCTTTTCTTGGTACTTATCAATTACTTTCCCAAGAATTTCTTTAATTCGCTTTGTGTAGTTAAAACGAACCGAAACATAGCTAGGATGTACAATGAAACGAATTTCACCACCATACATCTTACGTTGTTGGAACTTACTGCGCTTGAAATCAAATTCCGTATATTCGATTGATATCACGTACATGCCGGGCGCGGCAAAGTGTTCAATCGTTTCGCTACCAAGCATTGGTGGACGCTCTTGCTTAACAATCTCGACAACGTCATATAGGTCGTCAATATTGAAGTTATCGAAACCTTCAACATCATTAAAAATGCGTTTTACAGAAAACAGATCCTGACTGGAATTTGAAGCAAGTTTCTTTTGAATCTTTTCTACATGCGAGTAAGAGAATGGTAAATCGGAAATCTTTTCTACTAGGTCTTCACGTTCCAGCTTCTTTGGAAAAATTAACCCTCGATCAAAAGCAATTTTTCGCAGTGCGCCTTCAGCCATCTTCGCTTTGTTTGAATGCAAGGCAGTGTAGATGTCGCTTTCATTTGCGAATAGTGTTGCTTGGTACTTATTCATTATTTTCTGCCTTACTCAAAGTTACAAATGCGATTGTGCTGTTCACTACCAACTTGGAAATCATAAATCGATACCGTTTTGGTATGGATTGGAATTGAAATGATGTTCTCTCGAACCGTTTTAAGCTGTTGGCTGTTAAACGAATACTTTCCTGCGTAGTAAGTAATTGCGTCTTTTAGATACGTACCTGAAGTCGATGAAAATGGTGTGCTGATGTAAATGCGATCAAACTGATTCAGCAATTGATAGTTAAAAATGTATTCGAGAACAAATACAAATGCTTCTTTGGACTTAACATCTTCATCCCAAAAAATGTTTAGAATCTTCTTACGGTCGGTGATTACTTTATCGCCTTCGATGTGCTTAAAAAAATCATGTTCGTAAGAAAACATCAACATACCAGATGTAATCATTTCCAATGACGCAGAAGAGCCCCCCCCCTTCACGGACAGCTTGTTGTGCTTGTCAGGGTAGAAAAAACTACATTTCTCTCGATCAGGAATCTTCTGCCATAAGATTTCTTGAGCAGTAGTATCAGCTGGAATATTTCTACGCTTGTTGATTTCTTCAACAGTACTAAGCAAGAAACGAATCAGCCTAGGGTCGAAAACTGCCATCATAGAGTTTTCAGGCATGCTGTATTCTGAATTAGGAACACCACTTAGCTTATCAAATAGTTCGTCGTCGTATTCATTGTCGTGGTTATAGATAAATAGCATGCCATGAACTTTGTATTTGCTAGGTTGTTTCAGCAAATATTTACCACGCCATTCAGGACTTTTTTGCGAGCACTCTACCTGTTGAGCAAGGCTACTAATAGTTGAACGGATACCCCTGTAGTTTTCAATTGTAGACTTCTTGTACGATTTAAGATCTGTTTGAACGTAGATCGTTACTTCACTGTCATACGGGTCTGAATAAGAAAAAACGATATCAGTAGGATGTGTTTTTTCCTTTGGTTTCTTTGCTTCACGCTGCGCCTTGGTTAAATGCGAATCCATGCAGCATTTCCAGTTTACGTCTGTTTCATCACCTGTACGCCACTTCATTTCATTAAAGATTTGACTAGAAATGATTTCTGCAATTGCGCCGATATGTTTAGTTTCAGCCACTGACTTTACCTATAACTCCCTGATTGTTATCCACCTATTTTATCGACACTCCTACAGATGAACAACGAGTCACTACGTGAAGTTGCATACTTTAAGTAAGGTTTTTGCCTTCTGGATCACCAAATTGAAAAATCGTTTACTTCATCTAGGTTAGAAAGCCTTCCATCCCTTTCGATACCAAATAATAAGAAACTCTCATTTCTAACAATTTGGACTTCAGATTAGCGTTTGGATGAAAAATCCACACCGAGAGAATAATGATGAATGTTTGCGTTAACTCATATTGGGGCAAAGATGAGCCAGAGTTCGGTTGGCAGGCGTTGTGCCAATTGTAAGTAATCTATAGATAAAATTCATAGCTTCTGCTCCTTCACGCTAGAACGTGGAAGTTGTTACGTTGAAACAGCTTGAGATATAGAGTTTTCCGGCCAAAAACAGATGACTAAATGGGTAGCTAAATTATTAGATCGCTCATTTGGGTAAGAATTGGTAAATCATTTACCAATTCTTACCCAAATGCAGATCTAGACGAACTCATTAGTTTAGTGAAGAGTGTCTACCCTATGTTTTATTGGGGCACTGTCGCTCTAGAAAATGCCGAGTGAAACGGTTCTGGACAAAAGTGAGTTGGGGCGACCACCTCAACTCACTTGTAAAGCATAAGAATTCCTAAACTACATGCCCTGTAAAATCTACCTTGAATCCCATTTTCTGCGAAGTTCAATAAGACGCTCGTCTTTTCTCAACTCTGCATTGGTTTCACTCAGTTCTTCTATGTAATCACCAACGCCATATGGCCAGATATTGATATCATCTGGTAGTACAGCATCTAGAATAGATAGAAACTCTGCTGGATGTTCTTTTGCGAGATCGTTTCCATGAATGTGTAGATGATGATTGCGGTCAAACTTTGTTAATAATGGCAAAATTAATTGAGCTACCTTTACAAAGTCAGACTCTGACCAGAATGCGATCTCACACAAACGAGAAGAAACTTCAGACGACTTTGCAACAAGGTGCTTAGGCCAGACATTGATAAGTAATTTTTCTAAATCCGGTAGCCATTCAATGTCATCTCCATGCCGTGCTCGCCATAGAAATTGGCATCGAAACGTATCATCTGTTTTAATGAGAACATCTCGCAATTCTAGGTCTGATACCCATCTTTCTGATGACTCGTCATCAATCAGCTTCCAAGCAGAAAAAACTAGACCAACAACAGACTCTAAATTTCTATGACGCTCAAAGTTCCCTGAGTAGCTCAACTTTAGTAGGTACGGCTTGAGGATAGAAAAAAGCTCCTTCCCTGTCACCCCCTCCCATAACACTCCGGCCCAAAGAGCGTCATAATCTTCTTCTTGCGACTCAAGAGCAGATAATAAGTGTACTCTAGTCCAGTTTGAATCTACCCAAAAAAACCAGCTTAGTTTTCTGGCAAGCAAAACCAGTGCATATCGACGTAAATCATTTGGTAATCCAAGTAGCTCTTCAATTAAGCACAACCAATTTTCAGGTAAACCTTTCCCCTCTTCGCGATTTGCTATATGAGGATCATGAAATATAGCCTCTAATAAGTACCCGATTGGTGAATTGATTGATTCCATAGCCCAGTCAGGGCTATCACTCCCTCTTACTATTGAAGAAATACTTTTTGATGGATGTTGCTTAATAGAACTGATGGTCTTACGAACAAGCCCAACAAATATGTCGTAGTAGTTTTCAGCTAAAACTTTGCTCGATTGTCTTAACCAATAACAAATAGGTCGCATAACTTCCGCGATCTGTTCGCTAGAGAATTGCGATAATGTTGAAGCAATCAGCGCCATCAACTTTGGCTTATCATTTTTACGGCTATCAACACATAAGAATTTATCCCAAGCCCACTCAGGTATCTCACCTGCGTTGAGACTTCGTTTCAATGCTGAGAATGCCCGGACAGGTTTATCACGTGACAGTCCTAAAAAGGGATCTGATTCAACAAGAAAATCAAATTGTCTACCCGACATTTCTCTAGACTTGACCAGAACTTCTTCTAGCGGTATACCGATAAGACTTGAAAAATCTTCATCCGTTGTAACTATCCCACCACGGGCTCCGTAAGATCTTGCAGCATCTTTAGCAAAGCTTGAATCCCACATGGGTGTATCTTGAGTTAACTTATCAATTAAACCTTGTAGATCGACCTCAAGTGCGCAACCTCGTTGGCTTAACCATACCGCTCTGTCGAGAATCAAACGGGCTTTTCTTTCTTTATATTGCTCTTCTGGCTCGTTCTCCCAACGAGGAGGACCCAATAAGATCCGCTCTTCAATACACTGCCTAGTTTTGGATTCTAAGTCTTTCCACCTATTCTCAATAGAAAGGAGTAAGTCACGTTGGTAAGAGCTTTTCCAAAACGCATCATTTGGAATCATACAGAACACCAAATGAAAATTATTATTTGGTACTAAATCATTTTTCCCTAATGCCCACATTCTTAGCTTCGCGAACACAGTGGTATCGTCAATAGGCCAAAACGACATCTCTTTTTGAGCAACGGATATGGAGCTTCTTGCCAATTTTTCCAAGTACTTTATGTAGAGCAATACCCATGAAAATAGACCATGAGTTCTTGAGTAGCGATCCTCATTATCATCTTCTCGAACAATGGAGGCATCCATTGCGAAGCAATGAGACCCAACTTCTAGCTCTAACTCTACAGCGGTTTCCAGGTTGCGTCGAATGGCACGAGTTACTTGATAAAGCCACTCCTCAGGAACAGTTATTTCTCTTGGCAGATCAGGATAGACGACTTCGCGACGGATTAAATCTTCTAAACACAGTTCATCTGTCACCAATGAACTTCTAGTTGTATATGGCAGGGAGAGGCTTATATAAGGTTGAGAACATTTAAAGAAATTACCAAGAACTCTATTTGTCCATCCAGTCTTATCCACTTCTCTTTTCAAATCGAACCAGTCGCTGTAACTTCTTTTATCTTTATTGCTATCCAAAAAATCTAGCAAATAAAGCCAAGCACTATATATGACAGGATTGATATTGCGAGGACCAAAAGTCAGATCTGACTTGAGAATTTTCTTTACCCAAGGGTGTAAGTTAGGTTGCTGTACAGCCCACCAAATCGCCTCTGGTTGCTCTGCTACTTTACCTAACCAACTAGCAAGAAAGTTCAACCTCGGTGGCAAAGTTGAACGCTGGGTCACCCCAAAAAAACTATCTAAGTGGCTTTCTGTTGTTTGCTTTAAGTCATGGCTACTTATAGCAAAAGCATTCCAAGCATTTATGGGTACCTCGCGTTTAGTATAGAAATCGTTCGGCTCAATGCGCTGAGGAATAGGGTCAGAGTCTAATGAGTATAAATCGAACGGATCGACTGCATCTTTCGGTTTTTTATATCGCAACTTAGGATCAAACACATGAAACCACGACGCAGGAAGAAGGGTATCAGCTTCGAGTAGTTTCTTCATACCTTCTACATGCGAAACTATATGTGCAACCTGACCACGCTCAAATGCTTGCATTCGTTGAGGCCCCAATTGGGCTTTTTCGATTACACTCTGATACCACTGAGTTGGGTTTTCCGCTCTTTCTGACCACATTTCCAATGTTTTCCACATTGCGTCAAATCGATCAAATGGAATTGCTTTGACACCTTTATGCGCCCATTTTGCGGAGGCTTCGCTTTGGCTTCCAATCTGAAAAGCATAAATATCATTCAATGTATTTGAACTTTTGTTTAATGCCTCTAGAAGGTATTGAATTGGGGGATCGTCAGCGGAATAACCCACAAATACCACAACGTATTTTTCCAGAATACTCTTAACAAAAGATGTTGCCCACCCATTGGCAAGATAGGCTTCACCAAACTCCGAACTTGAAAGAACGAAACCACTATTTTCAGCTCCCGTTCCACTCTCATTCACTTTTCCGTGTAAGTAGACCACACCATCAAACTCATTAGGATGCAAAAGGTCAGGCAGTTTTGGAGGTGTAAATGTCGGTAATTGAGGGTTGCAAATGTCGAACAAGCGGTCAAAGTTTGTAGTAACTAAGCGGACTACACCATCAGTTGTGGTGGCTAGTTTCAGCATGGTACGGTGAGCACTTAAGTCAACATCAGACTGCGGTGTTAATGCTTCCGCCACTGCCTCATAGATATCACGAGTTAAAAATTCTCGTTCTAATAATCCAAATATTTTATCAGCTGAGACAACACCTTCCACCCCCGTGCTGTCTGTTATTTCCTGTGCTACATTGATGAGCTTAGAGGCTGCACTATTTGTTTGAACACCAAGCTTAGCTGTTACAGATGAAGCCAGTCCAAAAAAGTCAGCAAAACCAGCTTTTGCTCTTGAAACACCAGCCCCACAGAAAAAAATCACACGACCTTGATCTCTTGCAAGTAGAAGATCATCAGGAATTGAAGGGCCATTAACTGTAAAACGCATCGATATTCCTTTTTACTTAGCTTTGTTGAACAAAAGTGAGCGATAGGTCAGAGAAGCCTCAACCGAGGATATCACGTATAACATACTGGATGCTTATTGTGTCATATCAGGAAGCTAAGTTTATTTGAGAAAAAGCTCGATATAGATAAAATTTGCTTATCGTAAAGGAAAGTAGCTTTAAATCGTTTTGGGGCAAAATCTTGTAATAGCTTCAACGTGAATAAGCTGACGCACAATAAAGAAGCCCCGCAATAGCGAGGCTTAATGATGTTTATTTGTAGTACTGGCGGCGTCTTCTCGAATTATGCTTCCAGCACTTCGCAACGTGGTATACGTATGCAGGATAATCATCCCACGGGTTAGCTAGTGCTTTCCCTCTAGCTGCTCGCAATTTGATTGGATATCCACGACACTCAACTTTGTGTAGGAAAAAGTAGCTCTTCTCCTGCTTAGTTGAAAAATGCTTATGTGTTCCGCTACGCACGCTCGGGTACACATCCCATAGATAAGTGCCGTGCGCCTTGATATGGCTTCGGTACTGTTGCTTAAGTTTTTTCATTTACCCTCCAGGTTTACATTACCTAGAAGGGGTCCTCTGCAAAGTAGTTCATTTGTCCACCATGATGTGCTCTTTACCTAAGTCTAGCAAATTCTAGTTAGGGCCTAAAATCATTACCAATGCTTATCAAGCAAACCATGCTTCTTAAAACACTTCGGGGCAGAAGTGTGTCACTCATCTTCAGTGTAAAGCTCGGCATAGTCGATTAAATCCATACAACGATCGATATACTTTAAGTCTTCAAAAGCCCTCCATTTTTTAGCGAGCCTGAGCGAATATTTAAACTCGACAGTGTTTTCTAAAATTTCTTTATTGGTATGCTCAACATGTACAAACTCAATACGACCAAATGGTGTTGAGTACAGGCCTGATTCTCCTGTTGTTGCCAGAATTAACATCATGGGTACCTGAGAGATTATATGCCAACGTGATAGAGCATCTTCAAATGATATATAGCACTGTTGGCCTTTACGGAGTGATAACGCGATCTGCTCAAGGGCACCTGAGGGTCTTTGGGAGCCTAAAAACACAATCAACTCAAACTGAATATTCACGAGATAAGGACTTCTAGCCAAAATCTGTTCAATATTGTCAGTTTGGAAAATCGAGCAGATCTCATTATTTGTGTAAATAAATTGCCCTGTGCGGCGGTAACGCATTTCAAGGAACATTCTCATGCAAAGCACCCGTATCGTTAATGAACTCTCATATTTCATATGTGAATTTAGGTAACAAAGAACACCTTAATCAGTAGTTTTGAACGATTCAATAGAAGTATGTTGAATCATTCTCAACAAGAAGTAGGGTAGGAACAACTGAGGTCAACCGGTCAGATAAGGTTACGAAATAGACAGATTGTAATCAGCCTAATCCAACTAATATCCATTCAAAAATTAATCAAAGGATGGAGCATTCTTGAGGGACAGTTTAGGAAGCCTAGATTTGTCAATTAGATCAGAGCGCAAAGACCTTTTGTCGATGGAATAGCTGCCGTCATCACGTGAAGCAAAAAGTCTCACGTAAAAGCGCTCTTGAGATTCACGCTTCATTCTTCTCATTTCATCATAGTTCGCTTTATGAGCCATATTGAGAACCTCCCTTGGCGCTTAGAAAAACAGTTTATATACAGGACTACTCATTTGCAAAAGCACTATTGATTTCGAGATGCACCTCAAGTGAACGGATGCTTGGTTGCCCATCTAGTTCTGTCATGTTCTATGCTCTCTTTTTTATATTCTTGGAAGCAATTCGTGCTTTTTCGACCATAAAATTTTGCTTTTATCCGTTTTGTATCTAGCATAATTTTTGGATGACATACACGGGATTGCTGGCGGTTCCACCTAGGTCGTAAAATTTACAATTTAATCCTAGATAATTCATTATTTGAAATGACTATGCGCTCTCGTTCGCCAGCAGAAAGCGTAAGGTCTTCAGGAAATGAGTTATGTTTGCAAATAAAACATCTTTCAAAAGTCTCCTCGATGCTTTCTCTCAAGCATTAGATTACGAAGTAACGATTTCTTATCTTAAACTAGCTGAAGACAAAAAAGGCCCTCAAAAGCTCCGATTTGACAGTCGAAAAAACTTGGCTTGCTATATTTTTTTCGGTCAAACAAGAGCCGAAATAGAGCAATTCTTTCATAAGACACCCAATGGTTTCATTGGTGTGAAATTTTATGTGTTTGAAGATGGCGGCCTATGTATCTTTAGCAAAGCTATACAACAGCTCCGTGAAATACATCTAGATAGTCACTTATACCTTGGAAAGAAACTAAAAGTTGATTTAACACCTTGCCAGATTCGTAACGTAATTTTCAAAACACTATGTCCGATAATTACTGAACTAGATCCTTTTTTTGCTATGGTTGAGTTCCAAGCAAGGTTAAGTTGCGACCTCAAAGTGTATGATTTCGGCGAGTGGTATGCCGATGAAGAAAGAATAAGAAACAAAGATGTACTTTCTTCCGGGCTTAGAGTTGGAAGCAAAAATTCAACGAGTACAGGTCACTACACTCCGGTTTCACTACATCATCACTTGTACCAGTACTCATTCTTCACGTCAGAAACACATAAGCTGCTTTACAAGGTTTGTCAGACGCTCATATCAGATGCACACTCCACTCCCTTTCCACTAGAGCGTAAACTTAGTCAACTTGAGCTAGCTGATATGTCGTGTAGATTTGTTGTGTCCAAGCTAGGCTTTCTAAAAGACGAGTTTATTGAGCAGCTCAAAGTGAAATTTTCAGAGAGTATAGAGCCCCCTTATTCCTCAGTAGAAGCTGAAGCCCTTAGTACTTTGGAGAGTATCAGTACCCCTATGGGAATAACTCTACTCGACGAGTGTATGCTTGACTCATCAGTAGAGTGGGTTCTAAGCACATTGTCACAAGAACGCATGACAGATTATACCTTTCCATCTTGCAGCACCTTTGGGCAAGAATTTTGCGCTAACTTGAAACAATTTTTAGATGATGGCTATGACATCGATGCTCGATGCACTCTAGATTCAATAATGAGCTACTTTGAAGCTTCTTTCGATCTCGCCATCTTGAAAGTTGATGAACAATTAAGCAAAGGATTAGGGCCCAATTTCAAAAAAACGGAGGGCTTGTCATGAGACATCATAAGCCCAATGTCGGTTGGATTACATTGCGTGTCAGTTCGGATGAACATGGCACACACTATAGAATATTCGGGTTGTGGGGCAATGGGGAATGGCGGTTGAGTAGTGGCGCTGACAGCGTTGAAACCATTGAGCACATAACTGAAAGGTCGATCTCTTGGCCACAAAGCTCTTCAATCTATGAACTAGATTTAAACCTAGAAGGGATTATTCCGGTTAGTGATAAGGTGCTCCTAGATAAGATCATCACTTCTGCCCCTCCACATTACTGCGTGGAAGTAGTCACGCTTAAACAACTTGGGGTGTAGTGCTTAACCACACGATAACAGAGACCAAAAATAGCAACTGAATCATTAGGTTACTATTTTGGGTAAGAAGTGGTAAATGATTTACCACTTCTTACCCAAACCGCATTTATAACCTTCATACTCAGCAATACTATCAGTAAGCTCCTGCTGAAGTTCATACACTCGGAACATTAACGATTTGTTCAATGTCTCAAGTTTATTATTAATTGCTATCGCCTCATCTCTCTCAATCCTATAACCTTCTTTAAGCTCGATTTGCTTGCTTAACTCATTTTTGAGTCTATCAATTTGGTCCAAATCATCTTCGAGAAGCGAAGCTGATGCAGACAAATCAGGGTTATCTAGCATTGCGTTGTATGTCTCAATCGCAGGATTAGCAACCTTACCAACGAACTCTTTGAACTTATGAATGTAGCTACGCCCTAATCCCGCTTCATTGTTGATTTTATTGAGAGTCATGCGTCCTGTGGCCTTAGTTCGCAGAGGTTTACCATTTTGGAGTCGAGCGAGAGCCCTATGAAGCTTTTCTTCAGCCGACCATGCTTTCTCTTCTTGCACCAATTCCCTTAGAGCTTTTGTATTCATTTAGGTTACTCCTTTGGAAGACTAAGAATGTCATCAGTAAATGGCGTGTAAGGTATTTCATGGGCTTCAAGCGTCATCTCTTCCACTTGAATCTTCTGCTTTAAGCCGATCAGGATTGAACTTTTCAGTGGGTCACCATTGTTAAGGTTCGTAAATTTGGCAATCAAACGCTCTCTTTGCCTAGCTATTTTTTTCGCTCCCTTATCGGTCACAACTTTATGATCACACTCTTTGATTTCCGCTCGAAATAGCTGTGAACCACACACACGATCACACGATTCATTGGTACAATAGGCACCGCTCGGCAGTTGCATGATATGAAAGTTACCACGACGAATGTTATCTTCAATTTCTGTGCGAGTCATGATGGTACTTTCACCTGTTTCCAATTTCTCTAATCGCTCTTGCAGAATTGCCTCACCTTTGACTCCGCTCAAATGCTCACTTTCATTGTAAATCTCATCGAAGATATCCACTCCCAAATCAATACCCGCCTCTTTCAAGTCATTGAGTGTCTCATCATCCATTAGGAGGTCATTGAACTGTGCAAGTATCGCATTATTAGCGTAGTAACCAGACATATTGATGTTTTGGTGTTTGAATTGAAATTTTATCCCCGAAGCGGTACCAAACCCGTAGCGCACAAAAAAGACGGCGAATGTCCTTCTAAAGTCATGAGAGCTCAAACCATCGTATGTACCGCCAACTCTGAATTGTCCTTCTATTGAAGGGTTTAGCGTATTAAACTCTTCAACATCCCCTAACGTCGCCTTGTAGGACAAGTTTTTTACCAATCTTTTCAATGACTTGGAAGGGTTAAATATGTAATTATCACCATATTGTCGTGTAGCTCTAGGTATCAAAAATGCTGAACACAATTGCTTTCTCATGTGCTCAACTCTTTTTGCAGACTCACCTTCGGCTTCTTTTTTATCAACACAATGGTGAAAAAGCTCGCGAGTTGACTCCATCATGTCATAAGCCAACTCTAGCGCTATACTTGCAACATAGTGTGATTGCCAAGTGGTGACCGTAGGTATTCCATTATGCCCCTTACTTGTTTCGCCTGTAAGTATGGTCACTGGCTTACCGTTAACCATTATTGTATCTACGCTGTCTTTGCTAAAGGATACGGCCTCTCCAATTCTGACACCGGAGAAGCCTTGGATCACTACTAAACAGCTAGTCAGAATGTCAGCCAAGTCAGTAGCGTGAAGGTCCACCTTAAAATCAGGAATACTGTGGTCGATCTTCTTTAAAGCCCTTGTCGTTCGGCCTCGTTTGGATCGCTCGGTCATTAATAAATCTCGGCCAGATCCACGACCATCTTTAGAGAATTTTTCACCATCCTTAATTCGCCTCTGAATGTCATAGGCTTCCCCCATCGCCAATGAAATATCATGACGATACGGGTGATATTTTTCAATCGTTTCTAAAGCATGGTTCATGATGCGTTGATACAACTTATGCGGAATAGCGACGTGCTGTTTAAAACCTTTCCCCATTGAACATTTTTTTAATGCTTGGACATCAACATATGAGCTAAGCAAACCAACATCAGTCAGTTTATTTAATGCTGAAAGAATTTGATTTATGATTGAATCGCCAAACTTTCTGCGTTTAAGACTACGGGTAAATGATTTCCACTTTTTAGCGTTATTTAAATGACTCCAATCTGTACCCTCCAAGCTATCTGCAATGTTCTGTAGCCTTGTTTTCATTATATTCATTTGATTGACAGATAGAGGTAATGAATCATGTCTTTTGGAATGGTGATAGAACTTATATAACGCATCTTGTATATCATTGACATATTCAGGCTTGGTAGCATCAAAGCTCACGGTTAATGGATAACGAACACCAACAGTATGCCGCGGTGAAAAATCCCATTTCTTAACATGGTATGGCTTATCTTTTACGTCGAGCCTGCCTAGCCCCTCGATTAAGAATGCCGTTTCGGACTTCTGAACGGGAACGGACGGAACAGCGTTATCTTGCTTATTGAGTTTGTCATTCACTGTTAAAACGTCTCCAGTAAGTCCATTAGGCTATACCCATCGCTATAAAGTGGGTGAGGGGCTTCACTGTGCATTTCTAGCGCTTGGGTGTAACTATCAGGCGCAACCTCTTTAAAATCCTTTAAAATCGATTCTATGGTGTTACATAGCTTATAAAACTTATCCGTTGGCAAGCTGTTAATCGCGGGATAATCCTTCATTTCCTCTAGCGTATCGTTAAAAGAGAGCATTAACCAAATATCCTCTACCTCAGATACTAATCGATGATAAGGACATTCAAAGCATCCTAGGAAATCGGTGCAGCGTTGCTCCTTTTTTGGCTGTTTGACGCCCATGTTTTCAAGGTTTTTCTTAATCCTTGTGGCAAGGCCTTGCGAGGAATCCTTGCAGCGAACACCAAGCGGGGTTTGAGTGTCGTTCGCTGTTTCTTCCTTACGCAACCTTTTGTAGTCGTAGTTGCTCAGTACATTTGCATGATTAAACTTCGATTTATTAGCAGCCTCATGAGGATCGGTACCATTTTTCGAAAAGTCGTACAGCGCCTCACCATTTGCCGCCAAGCTAGTTCTATGATCGCTTTTGTTGCCATCAGAATAATTAAGTCCAATGACTTCAATTGAGTTATTCGCTGACATCGACACTACCCAGATGTCTTGCGTAACTTTCATTAGTGTATCAATCTTTGTTTGGCGAAGTTTTGAAGGTGTTACGTGTACAAGCCCCAATTTCTTTGTGTGAATATTGATGTGCTTTTGAGGGGAGCCCTGACCTGCTTCAACCCACCCTTGAATGTCACCTGATTCCTTAAAATAAGGAAACAACCATTCAGTTCCAGAATCTTTTTGAAATTCCATCGAGATTTCTAGCCATTGATGGAAAAACTCTTGGGTCTTTTTATGGAAACCAAGCGAAGTATCAAAGTTCAAATAATTTGCACGCGCCTTAGTCATATCAAAGTAGACTTTGCCATTCGATATGGTCGTAAACCGAATGTCACTAAAACGAAGATTTAAAAGGGGCGTTGTGTTTTGCCCTGTGAAGCAAAATGCGAGCATCGCGGCCAATCGGGAAAAATGGTTGCGCACTGAATTCTCGCTTCTAATAGCTGATTTAAAACTATGTTTATAGGCTGCTTTTTCCCGGGGACTCCACTCATTTATCACAGCCTGTTGATTAAAAAGTTCTTCACTCCAAAGTGGATGAATGTCGAGCTTAGTACCTTCTAAAAAATGATCTCTAAATTTAGCAAATGCCGCAATAAACCGCCGAACAAGAGGCTTAAACTCCCCATCAACATCTATACCTTCATGTGAAGTGCATTGTTTTTTAACACCTTTTATTGATTTTAATTGCTTTGCCTCTGCTGTACGGTTATTAAATCTAAGAAAAAAACTAAGCATCCCTTTAGAGCTATTCCACGTGGCTAACTTCTGCTCACCTCGACTACATCTTTCTTGTTGATAATTCATGAAAGCTATGTATAGGTCAGAGGAAAAGTAGTCTCCATCAATAGGCTCTAGGTGATTGCTATCCATCCAGCGAATATACTTTTTCAGCTCAAAAAAATAACCTTGCTTTGAACGGTTGAAATCCGTTTTTAGAATACGATAGACATCACGGACAAAAGCACCTCTACCCGCAACAGGTATATAATCTACACCCTCAATTTTTTCGCCTCGCTGAGAATAGTTAGGAGCACCTTTATATAACAACTGAATAAAATAAGTTGTAGTGCCGTTACATTTCAGCTTCAACTTATCCAAGTGAAGTGGTTCAACCATTGCGTCTGGTGTCTCATAAAAATCCTCATCAAGAAGAACTTGCTTTGAGCTATTTTTGCGACTCATTTTTTCCTTTACCCCCTAAGCTTTTTAGCCGCTTCTTCGAACTCAGGTAGATCATCCAAGTCGCTTTCTTCATCGAAGATACCAACGTAATCCAACACATCTTCCCAAATTTCGTCCCCTGTAGGCTTATCTTGAGCAATTTGCAGATAAAGCAGTGTGGTGGATAAATCTTCATGACCAAGAAATGCTGATACTATTTTTAGAGCCTCGTCCGCATCTATTTTCTTTATCAATGTCCGAAAGGCCGAGACCGCAAAGGTAGAGCGTAAGTTGTGAACCACAGCATCAATTTCATTCGGCAAATTAACGGCGGCTGTCTTTCTGACTTCATTCCATCGGGTATTAATTTCTTCCAGTTTCTTAAAGAACGGCACGCCAGAGTTACTAATGAAAAGGTATTGTTTGTTTTCATCAACACCATCAACCCCATCAAAGTAGGCATCGTGACCTGCCTCTCTCTCAGCCCTACACCTTTCTTTAAATTTCGCTAAGCGTTTTTTGTACCTTGGGGATTTGCTGTAGTTGTATAGTTCGAGCATCAATGAACTAGGAATGATGGTGCGTCGAGATTTATTGTTGTAACCACTACTCGGGGCTTTTGTGAGTGACCCATATTGGTCGCCCACACCAAGCCTTAATATAGTGCTTTTCATATCAGGACGAACAACTTGCCCAAGATGCAAGCTTGCACCTTCCTCCTTGCGAAGCCCTGTGTAGCGGTAGAGGAGAATCAACAAGCAATACTCTTCAGGTAGGCTAACAAACTTTTCTTCGCGATTGACATTCTTAATGACTCGCTTAGTGTGAACCAGAATATTCTTAACCTCTTTCCATTCACTGTTTGTCAGTGGCTTTAGGTCACGCCTTGCATTAGGCAGTTTACCACCATCGTTTTGCTTTGATTTTGCAAAAATTAGTTTTAAATCAGTAGATTGAATCTCTTTGCATCTATATGCACGCATGTGCGCACCACTGTTTTCGATGTTGATTAGAAGTGTTTCGAACTCAAACGGAGGGTTGTTAAACTTCATCCCATGTCTGAGGTGATGTTTATAAAACTCTACCACTGAACGTACATATGATACTGCGGTAGTTTTAGCTAACCCTGTACCATTTAGCGTTGCCCTTTTGACTGCATCTCTGTACATGAATGTGGCGCGTAGGTTTTTCCTGCGAGCAAACTTATCCCAAGCAGGACGAGGAGGGTCGATTAAAGGATCGTAATCTTCATTGTCATATTTACTATCCCACTTCGCTTGAGCATCCAAGATAAACCTGAAATAGTGAGTTAGTGCCTTAGAGGTTTGTTGAGACTCTTCTGCCTCTCTCTCAACATGCTTTGCAAGAATGAATTCATTAACGCAATCCAGAGGCTCATATGAAACCAGTTTTCCCTTGGTGAAAATAGTGTTGCCATACTTATCTTTCATCGGCTTACCCTTCTCATCAACTCGTTTCTGCTTCTCGTAACCAACCAAGTTCAAGAAGATAACCTTCTTAATATGAACGTGACTTTCTTGGTTACGAGAGTATTCATATTGAAGCTCACCATTGCCATCAGCGAACACCAAAGGCTTTCTATAAGTGAAAGGCTTTAATGTTTTTGTCTTGATGTCGTAAATAATTTCGGTCATTTGAATATCACCAACTCATTATCTAATTAACATTAAAACTACCACACATTCTCACCCTAAAAAGTCGTATGGATTTCAAAAGAGAAATTAGAGTAAAAAAAAACCTCACCATGTGGCGAGGTTCTCAATATTTCTCACTTTCACTCTTCATCAGAATCGTAGGGGTCGTCATCACCTTCAGAATCGTAGGGGTGTTCGTAGTAAGTACCCCAACCGTCATAGATGATGTCGTACTTCTCAGCAAGGTGGATAAGTTTTTCAACTTGAGCATCAATGGTTTCTGCATTTAGTACTGACTGCATAGTCGCATCACAGCAAAGTAGCTTGTTGCCATCTTCGTCTTCCGTTTCTTCCGCTTCTAGTACTTCAAAACCCATCTTAAACGCTTCGACTACCGCTTTTTCTAGCGTATCAAAGTCTTCTGCAAACAGGTGGTGTTCGATCTCGTACATCGCATCTGGATCACTGCCATCTTCTAATAGTGCTTGAACGATGTCGCGAGTCTCTTCCTTTTGAATCTCAATTAATTCTTCGACTGATAGATATTCATCTTCATGAGACATAAGTGCTGCTCCAGATAGTGGTCATAGGATCAAATTCAATTGAGGCGAAATATGGCACGGATCGCGTTGAAATGCCACCAACAACCGCAACAAGTCGTCATCTTTTTACTTAGGAACAAGTGGATCAATCTGAAATCCCTCAGATCGACCTCTCAGAAACAGAAATTTAACAATTCGATACTCTGACCACTATTTAGAGTTTTGTATTTATCCTGCTCGCAATAGTAACCAAGTAAAAGTGAGTGAATATGAATTTGCTCTGCATAGCTTATACAAGAGTGGTATTGCATAAACAGTTAACATTTTCGGACATCTTGCGCTTATGTGAATGACTATGCGCAATTATCTCCATTGATATGTTCCCAACCGCTAGAGATAAACGAATAGAAACGCAGAAAACACCACTAGGAAGAACCCACCTAAAATTAGACTAAAAATCTAAAAAATATAATTTTGACTAATTTTCCACCAAAAGTTTACTGATTGTTAGCATCTCAATCTAAACAAGGGGCTTGCATCTTTATAACAAGCTTGTCATAAATACGCTCAGGAACAAAAGTAAGGATACAAAATGAGTAAGTTGTACGTTGGATCTGAAGTAGGTCAGCTAAGACGAGTACTGTTAAACCGACCAGAACGCGCCCTCACCCACTTAACACCATCAAACTGTCACGAACTTCTGTTTGATGACGTATTGGCAGTAGAAGCAGCAGGTGAAGAACACGATGCATTTGCCGATACGCTAACCAAGCAAGGCGTAGAAGTGCTGTTACTGCACGATCTATTGGTGGAAACATTGGCTGTGACAGAAGCTCGTGAGTGGCTACTCAATACACAGATCTCCGATTTCCGCTACGGGCCAACCTTTGCGAGAGATCTACGTAATTACTTATCGCAAATGGATAACGAGCACCTTGCGACAGTGTTGCTGGGTGGATTAGCCTATTCAGAATTGAAACTGAAATCTTCTTCTATGCTGCCTAAAATGCATAGACCACTCGATTTTGTCATTGAGCCGCTACCAAACCACCTCTTCACTCGTGATACCTCATGTTGGGTATATGGTGGTGTATCACTTAACCCAATGATGAAGCCTGCGCGTCAACGTGAAACCAACCACCTGCGAGCCATTTATCGCTGGCACCCGGTTTTTGCAGGGCAAGACTTCATTAAATACTTCGGTGACGAAGACCTTCACTACGACAACGCTAACATTGAAGGCGGTGATGTACTGGTTATTGGTAAAGATGCAGTTTTGATCGGCATTTCTGAGCGCACAACGCCACAAGGTGTAGAGAACCTAGCCGCAAACCTGTTTAAACACGGTCAGGCCAAGCAGGTGATCGCGGTAGATCTTCCGAAGCACCGTTCTTGTATGCATCTTGATACAGTAATGACTCATATGGACATTGACACTTTCTCTGTCTACCCAGAGATCATGCGTAAAGATCTTGATACTTGGCGCCTAACACCAAAAGACGACGGCGAAATGAAGGTGGAGAAAGTACCTAGCTACATTCATGCAATTGAAGAAGCGCTTGGCTTAGATTATTTGAAGATCATTACCACCGGTGGCGATAGCTACGAAGCTGAGCGTGAGCAATGGAACGACGCCAATAACGTACTGACTGTGAAACCAGGGGTTGTGATTGGCTATGAACGTAATGTGTACACCAATGAGAAATACGACAAGGCAGGGATTGAAGTTCTGACTATTCCAGGTAACGAACTCGGCCGTGGCCGTGGTGGTGCACGCTGTATGAGTTGCCCAATTGAACGTGATGCTATCTAGTGAATTAACGTAACCTAGAATAACTCCTAATAAAAAAGCTGCGAAAGGTCGTCTCGCAGCTTTTTTCTATCTACTGTACGTTGAAAGATAGGCGTTACTCAGTACCACCGACAGTGAGCGCATCCAACTTCAAGGTCGGCTGACCAACCCCAACAGGGACACTTTGGCCTGCTTTTCCACACACACCGACGCCGCGGTCAATGCTCAGGTCGTTACCCACCATAGACACTTGCTGCATCGCTTCAATACCAGAACCAATTAGCGTTGCACCTTTAACAGGGCGAGTGATCTTACCATCTTCGATTAGATATGCTTCCGAAGCAGAGAATACAAACTTACCAGAAGTAATATCCACTTGGCCGCCACCAAAGTTTGGAGCATAAAGGCCTTTTTTCACCGTCGAGATGATTTCTTCAGGCGCATGCTGACCAGGCAACATATAAGTGTTGGTCATACGTGGCATTGGCAGGTGTGCATAGGATTCACGGCGGCCATTACCAGTCGGGTTGACTCCCATCAAACGCGCATTGAGCTTGTCTTGCATATAGCCTTTCAGTACCCCGTTTTCAATCAAGGTATTGTATTGACCATTCACGCCCTCGTCATCGACGTTAAGCGAACCACGCAAATCTTTTAGCGTACCATCATCAACGATAGTACAAAGATCAGAAGTCACTTTTTCTCCCACTTTACCGGAGAAAACCGACGACTCTTTACGGTTAAAATCGCCTTCTAAGCCATGACCTACTGCTTCATGCAGTAGAACACCTGGCCAACCAGAGCCTAGAACGACTGGCATTGTTCCGGCTGGCGCAGCAACCGCTTCCAAGTTAACTAGCGCTTGGCGAATCGCTTCATCGGCAAACTGGTACGCAATCTGGGTCCCTTCTTGGCTACCTAAGAAGAAATCGTAGCCAAATCGACCACCACCACCAGCGCTACCACGCTCACGGCGATCGCCCTTCTGAGCTAACACGCTAATAGAAAGACGAACCAATGGCCTAATATCGCCTGCGTAAGTCCCGTCGGTCGCCGCCACTAACATTTGTTCATGAACACCGCTCAGGCTCACCGATACTTCTTGAATCAAAGGCTCTTTGGTTCGGATATACGCATCCAGCTCTTTTAACAGTTCAGTCTTTTGCTGCTTCTGCCAGCTATCTAGAGGGTTAACCGCATCATAGTAAGTCTGGTTTTCGTTGCGCTTAAACGCTTGAACTTTGCCATTTTGACCCTGTTGGGCAATACCACGAGCTGCGATTGCACTCTGTTTCAGGCCTTCCAATTGGATTTGATCTGAGTAGGCAAAGCCTGTCTTCTCTCCTGTGACAGCACGAACACCGACACCACGATCGATATTGAATGAACCATCTTTAATGATGCTGTCTTCCAGCACCAAAGACTCATGCCAGCTCGATTGAAAGTAAATGTCCGCATAATCAATCTGACGGGTAGCTATACTGGCAAGAGTATCTGCGATGTCTTGCTCTGTCAGACCTGCTGGACTTAGCAGTGCATCTTCAATGCGATTAATTGTCATATTCTGCTCTTAGTTTTAAATGTATTTTCAAAGCGAGTGTGTTGACCCACTGGCATGTTTTTACGAATATCTTCGACGATTGCTAAATCGATTTCAGTAATGGCGCTCGCAGTTTCTCCCGCTAAGCTTAAAATGACCTCCCCCCACGGAGAGATCACCATTGAATGACCCCACGTTTCTCTGCCACACGGGTGAACACCGGTTTGATTGACAGCGATTACCCACGCTTGCGTTTCAATTGCTCGAGCACGCAGCAATGTTTCCCAATGCGCTTTGCCCGTAACGGCAGTAAACGCCGCCGGCACAATTAAGATCTGCGCCCCTTTCTGAACCAATTCAGAGTAAAGGTGTGGGAAACGTACATCGTAGCAAATGGATAAACCTAAGATACCTAGCGATGTCTCAGCGGTAACCACTTGATTACCGGCAGAAAAAGTTTCGGATTCTCGGTAGCGTTTATGGCCATCTTCGACATCGACATCAAACATATGCAGTTTATCGTAATGTGCAGTAAGGCGGCCATCCGGATTAAACAACAGACTCGTTGTTGTCACACCGTTTAGTGTGGCAATTGGCATACTGCCAACCAATAACCATATTTTGTTATTTGCAGCTAATTGGCTCAGCCGGTCTTGCAGCTCTCCACTACCAAGAGGTTCGGCGCACAAGTGGTAATCTTGTTTATTACCAAACACCAGTGCATTTTCTGGTGTCACGATTAGCTTTGCTCCTTGCTCGGCCAATCGTGTCACTTCTTGTTCAATATACGCTATGTTTTGCAGTGGCTCTGGGCCAGAGGTCATTTGGATCAGACCAACACTTTCCATGTTATTACCCACTCTACCTTCGTTACTTTTCTTGTGCGTCCTTACGTAACTCTTCCGGAAGTTTAAACTCACCTTTGCTACGAGAAAGTTCGCTCACCACAGGATTATCAAGTGGTCCTTTTACTTCATAGTTAACCTGAGTAAAGACTTCAACCACTGGCGATATCACGGTAGTAATCGCTAGAACATACAACGCGGTTTGCGGTGCGACCGCAAATGCCGTCAGCATTGGTATACCGGATGTGACATCAGGAATAAAGTTCACCGATGCGTCTACGGTTTTCGTATTCAGATCAGCAAGACCCTTAATGTTCATCTCACCAGCAACGGCGTCCATGGTAATGTCATTGGTCACGAATATACCGTTACGAATTTCGCCACTGCCTGTAATCGAGTTAAACGCCATACCACCATCAAATACATCAGAGAAGTCGAGCTGCATTTTCCGGATAATAGAATCTAGACTAAATAATCCTAACAAGCGCGCCGCGCCGCTGACATCAGAAACAATGCCTTTGCCGAGCTTCGATTTCACTGTACCGGATAAACTCGACACACTCATAGACCAAGGGGCGCCCTCCCATTCAAGCTGCGCATCAAGATCAAACGGGGCTTTTTGAATACCTGAGCTGATACCAAAGCGCTCCATCAAATCACTGTTGTTTTCACCACTCAATGTCACATCAAAATTGGTATGGCTACGCTCATCAGTTAATTCCCAAGCGCCTGTAATATCAATGGCGTTACTGCCGCTTCGTACCGAGAATTTTTTCCACTCGAGCTTATCGCCTTGGCGCTGCAAATCGACATTGACCTTGCCTACTTTGTACCCCTGCAGCCAGAAATCATCGATAGCTAGGGTTAAGTTTGGCATAGCATCATGGAACTCGCGGTCAAAAGACGAAATTGCTCCAGGTTTTTGCGTATGCGCACTCAGTAGAGATTTATCTTTTAGCTCACGGTCTAGTGCAGGCAGATAGATGTGTAAGTTATCGAGCGACACAGATAGGTCATACGGTTCGATGTAATTCGCTTCGCCCGATGCCTCCTGGCTTTGCAATTCAAAGTACCAGCCTAAGTTTTTCTTTCGCGCAGAGAAGTCCACGTCGTGCCACTCTATATTGGCGAGCGTCAATTCTCCCACATTCATCTTCACTCGCTGCGGAAGCGGGATAGTAGGGGTATTCAGTTCATCGAGTTTGGCTTTTTGCTTAGGCTCAGATTTACTGTTCGAAATACTCAGCCAATCATCAAGGTTAAACTTATCCGTTCGCACTTGAGCATGGTGGCCAACAACAGGGCTAATTCGGAAGTTACCTTTGCCCACCACCAAGTTAGATGCGGTTAGAACCGGTGTCTCCGGGCGAATATCAATTTCCGCTTGGTATTTCGCATTGGGTAGCTGCAGGCGAGCAGTGATTGACTCTTGGTTACCCGATGCTTGTAATCGCGCCTGCCCTGTTTCATTGACTGATTTTGTCAATGGATAAGGGTAGTCACTTTTCAGCATTTTCAAATCGGCAACCGAATCGATCTGATAAGTAAAACCCACGTCATTCAGCTGAATATTGACGTCCATTTGCCATGGCGCATGTCCTGACAATAACCCTAGTCGATGCTCACCCACATAGGGTGTAAGTGGTTTTATGTCCCAATCACCCAGCACGTCAATATCGACCGCATAACCAGAACCAGCATTTTCACTAGAAAAATCAATCGAGATAGGTTGGCTTAATAGGTTCGCAGACAACCCCGCGGCATTAACGACATCATTATCAAATTCAACGCGGCCACTCACCGATTCTAAAGTCATTGGCGGCGCATCAATCTCAACATGATTATCTTGCAAGTCAGCATAGCCCCAAGCTCTAGATTCTCGTTCTCCATCAAACGGGATATACAGCTGAAAGCTAGAGCTCACTTCCCCACCAACTTGAATCGCGGTAAGTGCAGCCCCCACAGAATCCACCAGCGGTGAGGCTGTCATATAATCTCGGACAGCATTGCCTTGAGCGACAGCACTGGCTTCAATTTCAATATGCCCGCCGCCTTCCAACACTGGGATTCGCCCTGTAATCCGACTGGCTTTCACATCCATCAAAGTCGCATCACGTGAGTCCAAATGCATCGCATCGTTTTCAAACAGCAGATCCAGCTGTAAATCAGTGATCGGTGGCCAAGCAGTATCGAAGCTGAACTTGGCATTTTCTAACCCAACCCAAGCTTGGAACATGCCGTTATTATCGCTGTACGGGAAATCACCTAACTCGCCGTACCAAAGCAGTTTTGCTGTATCGACTTTACCGGCTTGAATAGCCGTAGAAAGGTAGTCAGTAAGGCTTTGTCCCATCGCTAATGTCGGTAAGTAACGCCACGTTTGGCTTGCGTTATAAAGATCCGCTTCCGCATAAAAAGATAGAAATGGGCTACGACCTTCAGGGAAATCTAAGCGAAATGCACCTAAGACTTGTAAGTCTGGTGTTGCACCAGTGACCTTATCAGCCCAAAGCGACCAGCCATCCTGATTGTTTTGCCACACAATATCGACCTGGGCTTGGCGGATGTTCAGTGGTGCTTGGAACACATCACCATAAGGCAATACATCATCAATCAAAGTAACCGATGCTTTAGCTTGTTCGGTGTTACCTGTAATTTTCGCGCCTAAATGATGCACTTCTGGTAACAGCTCCCACTGCGCCATTGCACCATTCGAGATAGACGCCGAGTAGCGAAGTGAATCTGCGGCCTTGCCTTGTGAGATTCTTAAATCTTCAAGTAAACCGCCCAACTGGAATTTATCGAGCAGCTCAGAGGTTTTATTTGAGTCCGGCGCAAGCTTAACCAGCGGGGTAATAGCGCCAATGTCGAGTTGGGACACATTGAGCCGCCATTCGCCCTGCTGCCATTCAAACGCAGCATCTAGCTCAGGCCATTGTGTGTCGTCGGTACGAAGGTTCAGTGAATGGGCGTTAACTACCCAACCATTTTCAACAGGAAGGAGCTTAACAACCCCTGATTCAATGATAAGTTCGTGCTGTGAGCCTTCCGTCCAAGTAAGCTCAGAAGGACGAAGTTCAACATAAGCATCTATCGGCTGGTTATGCGAAAGGGTTATCCAACTGCTAAAACTAACCTGGCCTTTATCAATTCCCGTTTCAGTTTGTAGGTACTCACTTAACCAAGGCGTAATCAGAATATTTTCTGCTGATACATAGAAATCACCCGATACATCATTCAACGAGCCATGATCGGTAAAGTCTGCACTAACCAAGATAGAGTTTAGTGTCGTATCAGGGATGCTGACCACCCCTTCCGCTTGGTGATTACTACCATCATTTTGCCAGCGAAGTTTTTCGATATCTAACTGACGAGTATCACCATCCAACGCTTTATAGATGATATTTGAGTCTAGCAGTGAGAAATCATCAAGTTGCCTTAAGAATAAGCGATCAATCTTTGTAAGCGTATCGCTATCTTGCTCAGTACTGCTGTCTTCGCCGTTTTGAGAGTTGAGAAGATCAACCGAGCTCACATCCAGCTTCAACTGATGGATCGTTAAGTCGGCGACAACCGGTTGCATGCGAAAGAGTGATTGGATCAAATCAAACTCAATATCCAGCTTTGCCGTCGAAAAGTGGATTTCAGAGTTGTCTGGTAGCTGAGCAGTTATGCCTTGAAGTGAAATTGAAGGATGGGTGTTACGCCAAAACCCCGTCACGCTCTCGATTTTAAAATCAATGCTACTGACTTGGGTGACCCACGTTTGTATCTCACCTTGAAAGCGATTGAGTTGTGGTAGCGTCACGCGCAGCGCGGTGACAGCAATGGCGAGAATCACCAAAAATGTCACCACACACCAAAGAATAAAGCGTGAAATACGAGTAAAACTTAGGCTCACAAAACTTCCATTACATCATAACGACGTCAAATTGCTCTTGGACGTATAGCGGCTCTGCTTGGATGCGAACTTGTTTGCCAATAAAGACTTCCAGCTCAGCAAGAGCGTGTGATTCATCACCTTCAAGCGTTTCTGCAACAGCTGGGGCTGCATAAACAACAAACTTGTCTGCGTCGTAAGCTCTATTCACGCGCGTGATTTCACGTAAGATCTCAAAACATACGGTTTCCACCGTTTTCACACTGCCACGTCCTTCACAAGTTGGACAGCTAGAACACAGTACATGTTCAATACTTTCGCGAGTGCGCTTACGCGTCATTTCCACCAGGCCAAGCTGAGTGAAACCATTGATGTTGGTTTTCACGCGATCTTTGTCCAGTGCAGCCTCCAAAGAGGTGATTACACGTTTACGATGCTCTTCGGACATCATATCGATGAAATCAATAATGATGATACCACCTAGGTTGCGCAACCTGAGCTGTCGAGCAATAGCCTGAGTCGCTTCAACATTGGTATTGAAGATGGTTTCTTCTAAATTTCGACGGCCAACAAATGCTCCAGTATTGATATCTACCGTGGTCATTGCTTCGGTTTGATCAATGATTAAGTAACCACCGGACTTGAGCTCTACTTTGCGTTCCAATGAACGCTGAATTTCATTTTCGGTGTCGTACATATCAAAGATAGGTTTGTCACCTTCGTAGAGCTCCAGCTTGTCGGTTAGCTCAGGAACGTATTCAGAGGTAAATTCACGTAGGTTTTCGAACTCCAAACGTGAATCAACTAAAATCTTGTTCAATTCAGTGCCCACAAAATCACGCAAGATTCGCTGAGATAGACCTAACTCACCATACAGCGTTGCACGAGTTTTGTATTTGCTGCGACGCTCAAGCACTTTAGACCACAAACGCTTGAGGAAAGCAGCGTCTTGAGACAGCTCTTTTTCATCGGCCCCTTCTGCGGCGGTACGAATTATAAAGCCGCCGTGTTCGTCACAGTAATCTGCTACGACTTTTTTGAGGCGATCTCTTTCGGCTTCGCTGTCGATACGTTGCGATACACCAACGTGACTAGCACCAGGCATGAAAACTAAGTAGCGAGATGGAAGAGTAATATCAGTGGTTAAGCGCGCGCCTTTTGTTCCAAGTGGGTCTTTCACCACTTGCACAACAATGTCTTGCCCTTGTCTAACCAATTCAGAAATATCACGAACCTGGAATTGCTGTTTCTCGTTTTCCGCCACACATTCAGTGTGAGGGACAATATCGGAAGCATGCAGAAAAGCGGCCTTATCTAGGCCAATATCAACGAAAGCTGCTTGCATCCCCGGTAGCACTCGGCTGACTTTACCTTTATAGATATTACCAACAATGCCACGCTTGGCTTCGCGCTCAATATGAATCTCTTGAAGAACCCCGCCTTCAATCATCGCCACGCGAGTTTCACTCGGCGTAACGTTTAACAGCAACTCTGCACTCATGAGCGCACCTCAATTATAATTTATAAGAATTCTTGCAAGAGCTGGTCAGTTTCAAATAACGGCAAGCCTACTACAGCGTAGTAGCTGCCTTCGATTCTAGTGACAAATCGTCCACCTAAACCTTGAATCCCATAACTGCCAGCTTTATCGCATGGTTCCCCTGTTTGCCAATATTGTTCGATCTCTTTTTCTGACAAGGGTTTAAACCATACGTCGGTAGTCACAACTACCGAGCGAAATGTGTGTGTGTTTGCTACCGTAACAGCGGTCATTACTTGATGCTGTTTACCAGAAAGGCCTAATAGCATTCGCTTTGCATCCGCAAAGTCTTTTGGCTTTTCTAAAACTTGATCGTCTTGAACCACGATAGTGTCGGAGCCAATGACCACACTGTCATTATCTTGGGCCGCAACCCCAGCTAGAGCTTTATCTTTCGATAAACGCTTAACATATTGGAATGGCGACTCAGCCGGCTCTCGTCGTTCTTCAACGTCATTACTCGCAACGTCAAAGGTGTAGCCTAATTGCGCAAGCAATTCTTTACGACGAGGTGAGCCTGAAGCAAGTACTAATTTAGTCATAACCAATGGCCCCTACTTCACATGCCAATGACGGCGAACCCGTCGCATAAGCAGGAACATCCATGGCCAAAGTATACAGTTGATCAATCCGCTCCACAGAGAAAGTGGATTAAACGCGACATCTTGTATTAGGTATTCACCGAAGAAGATCAACACTTCTAAGGCCATCGACAGTAAACCGATCACGATGGCTTGCTGCCATAGCGCCATATTTCGCAGGACAAGGAAATTGAGCGCGACCACATACACCACTATCGACATCATCATGCCGCGAATACCTAGCGTTGAACCGAGTAACAGATCCCATAGAAGACCGAGAATCAACGCACTTCCCACGTTAACACGGTGAGGGACGGCCAGTACCCAGTAACAAACGACCAATAGAAGCCATGACGGGCGAAGCAGATCTAACATTCCCGGCCATGGGATAGTCTGTAGGATAAGAGCAATTAAAAACGAGCAGCCAATAACCAGCTTGGTTCTAAGTACATTATTGGTCACTTGGCACCTCCTCTATACTTTCTTCTGAGGAAGGCTGCATTGCCCTTTCTACTCGAGACTCATTCGGCCAAACAAGCAGTAGATATCTGAGTCGTTCAAAGTCCACCACAGGATCCGCACTGATGTCTGCAAATTCACGTTGAGTATCACGATCTACTTTGGACACATGTGCCACTGGGTATCCTTCCGGGTACACACCACCAAGGCCAGAGGTCACAAGTAAATCGCCTTCCTGAATATCGGTACTGATAGGAATATGCTCTAACTGAATGGTTTCAATATTACCGCTACCGGATGCAATCACTCGGATATCATTTCGTATCACCTGAACAGGGATAGCGCTGTTACTATCGGTAAGAAGTAACACGCGACTATTGTGTGCAGCGACAAAGGTCACTTGGCCCACAATACCATTTTCATTGATAACTGGTTGCCCTTCATATACTCCATCAATTCGGCCTTTATCGATCACGACTTGACGGCGGTATGGCGTGGTATCCACAGCCATCACTTCCGTGACTGCTTTCTTTTCATCACGCACAAAAGATGAGCCTAGTAGCTTACGAAAGCGCTTATTTTCTTCCTGATACTGCTCGAGCAAGATCATGTCGCTCTTCAGCCTCAGCACTTCACGCTTTAGGTTACGGTTGGTTTCCAGCAAGTTTTTACGAGTATTAAAATTCTCGTAAAAGCCATCGAACATTAAACGAGGCATATCAGCTGCATACTGCAGAGGAGCGACCAAGCTATTTAAAAAATAGCGTACATTTGAAAACGCGCCTAAACGACTATCAGCCAGCATAAGGCTGGCTGATAAAATAACCGCTAGAAACAGGCGAAATTGAAGTGAAGGTCCTCTGCCAAATATCGGCTTCATTCTATAGAGATCCTAGTTTTCGGTTGTTCAGTCTAGGCTAGAATTAAGCCTAGACCTAAAAGCGTGATTATTCTTCGCTGAACAGATCACCGCCGTGCATATCGATCATTTCTAACGCTTTACCGCCACCAAGAGCAACACACGTTAGGGGATCTTCTGCCACAACCACTGGGATACCGGTTTCTTCAGTCAGAAGGCGATCAAGATCTTTCAGCAGCGCACCACCGCCAGTCAGAACCATGCCATTTTCAGAGATATCAGAAGCAAGTTCTGGTGGACATTGCTCAAGCGCAACCATCACTGCCGATACAATACCCGTTAAAGGCTCTTGCAGTGCTTCAAGGATTTCATTTGAGTTCAAGCTAAAGCTACGTGGCACACCTTCCGCTAGGTTACGACCACGAACTTCAATCTCTTGAACTTCATCACCTGGGTAAGCTGAGCCGATTTCGTGTTTGATCTTTTCTGCCGTTGCTTCACCGATCAAGCTGCCGTAGTTACGACGAACATAGTTGATGATCGCTTCATCAAAGCGGTCGCCACCGATACGAACAGAAGAAGAGTAAACCACACCGTTCAAAGAGATAACCGCGACTTCAGTAGTACCACCACCGATATCAACAACCATCGAACCCGTTGGCTCTGAAACGCGTAGGCCAGCACCAATTGCTGCCGCCATCGGCTCATCAATGAGGTAAACTTCACGAGCACCAGCACCTAGTGCTGATTCACGAATGGCACGTCGCTCAACTTGAGTAGAGCCACAAGGAACACAAACAAGAACACGTGGGCTTGGTTTCAGAACACTGTTGTCATGAACTTGCTTGATGAAGTGCTGAAGCATTTTTTCAGTCACGTAGAAGTCAGCGATAACACCGTCTTTCATTGGACGAATAGCAGAAATGTTACCAGGCGTACGACCTAACATTTGCTTAGCGGCATGGCCTACAGCCGCAACACTTTTACCGGCACGTGCACGGTCTTGGCGAATAGCAACTACTGAAGGTTCGTCGAGGACAATACCTTGTCCTTTTACGTAAATAAGTGTGTTGGCAGTACCTAAATCGATTGATAGGTCATTTGAAAACATGCCACGAAGTTTTTTAAACATATTCTTCGCTCGTCCTGCAAGAATTAGAAGATAAAAATTGCACTAAATGTACCAATGCCTTGCCATCACAGCAAGGCATTGAAGCGCAAACATGGACTAAAACCCGCAATTTCTAACAGTTTCCTTACTTAGGGCAAATAATTTACCATAATCACTGTCCGGTTAGCCCTGTTTCCCCTCGGTAGATCACTTTGTCGTTACCACGGTGAACACCAAATGTAACCACAACCGAAGGATCTTCCTCTGCATTGTCTTCGGTATCCCAATTGTACCTCAGCCAAGGCAAATCATTAGAGCTGCCTCCGGTACAATGTAAGCCATCGCTATCAAGCGTGAGCCACAATCTCACTTGCTCCCTAATCGATGTATCTTGAGTCGCATAAAGCTCGCGAGACTCGCCACTCGATACTTGCTCACTCCCCGCGAGAGATGCATTATCACTATCGTCTGGCCAAATCGCTTCCATACAGTAATGAAGCCCATCAAACTCCGTACTATTGTCATCTGAGTTGGCAATAAACTGGGAGCTATCCCAATATTCTACAGCTAATGGGACGGTAATATCTGAGCCTTGTTCACCGCCCACATCACTCAGACGAATTCGGCCAAAGCGGATATCAGGTTGTGTAGTGAGTACTTCACCGTCTGTTGAATAAGTAACAGGATCTATATTGCTATCAAATGCATCTAAAATAATATTAGTTTCATCACTGCCACTTTGATTAAACGGACCATCAGGTTCAAAATCGGTGCGCTTATTCCAGCAAATACTATCTGTGCAATCCGACACTTTATCGTTATCAAAAGTGCCGATCGATCGCTCATTCTCAAGCGCCCAGTCTCCGGCCTCTAGCTCTGGGGAGGCGAAACGACTCGCATTTGTGCTGTTTTCAATAATGTTAAACCTAGCTTTATAAGCATCAGCAAAACCTACATAATTCTGCAACGCCTCACCATTCGGTCCCATTGCCTCGACAGTAAACTCCAAACCATCAAATGGCTGTCCCATATATTCAAATGTTTGACTGTCGGCATAATCCCACGTGGTCCCGACTACACTAAATTGAGCTGGATAAAAGCGCCCTACAGAGCGATACCCCAAATTGACATTCATCCCTAGGTAAGTAGAAGCTGTGTCTGCTTGTACCAACACACTCCCGACCTCATCCCAACTAAGGTCGTCAAACTCTAAATAGTTATTTCCTTGGTCATTATCAGTATTAGTCTTGGAAACAGTGCCAGTTAAATTACCATCCCTTCCACTAGAAGGTGTACCTAGGGTGTGAGTAATTTCAACCGTTGCAGTTGGAGCTGAAGCTGCAAAAAAGTTCTCTGTTACCGCAACGGTACACAGACTGGTAGTATCAATATCATCGGTCTCACTGCCATTAGACTGCCAAATAATAGGTTTAACTTTGACGCCAAACGCACTTCCAGTTGCTAAGTAGCCACTGCCAGAGCTACTTGTACCATCAACACTGTCATCGCTGCACACAGCAAATGTCCATGGCCTAGCATTAATCACCTGCGTGCCACTGTACGTTTTACACTGCTCGTCACCATCTTCGTCTATCACACACTCAGTGCCCGATAAGCGGTAGAAGACTTGTCCTGCCTCGAAATATCTCACATCCATTGTTGCCTCAGCTTCTCCGTCGGCATTGGCAGTAAAATTCAGCACAAAGGAATCACTAGGAATAGAAGTATAGCTAGTATCATTTTCGTCCTTTATTTCAATAACTTGACTATTGATAACATCAGCACTAGTAGGCTGAGTATAATTGGTCTCAGAAGCCGAGAGCGTCTTGTCTCCGAGATAATCTGTTGAAACTACAGGTACGGTTAAACCACTATCTGAAGTTCTACATTCCATAGGTTGCACAGTCGTAGTAAATGATTTCCCAGCTATAGCAGTGGCCGACGCTGGAGTAAGTTGATATTTATTGGCAACAAACGTGTAATCTCCGCTAACCAAGGTGTCATTACTCGAGTCGCTCAATTCTCCAGAGATCTCAATATCTCCCACGCCTTGATTTGTAACGTCAAACCAGAGCTCACCAGAACTATTTGGTTGATATACTCCATTAGAACCACTCCCTCTCACAACAGACAAAGAGGCGGAAGATGAATAGGTAACCAGAATGTTCCCAGAATAGTCATCTGCAGGATCACCATTTTCATCGAGAACTTGGAATTCAATACGCTGCGCTTCACAACTCAATGCGATATCGACTTCAGGTGTTAAACTTAGTTCATAGTCATTAGAAGGCGCCGGCGTTAAACAAGCTCCCTCACCAATAATATTGATATTACTGGTCAACATATTGAGATTATTAGCGGTGATAGCCCCTCGAAGCGTAATTGCATTACTAAACGTGATATTGTCGCCAAGAATTTGAGCAGCAAAGTCTCCGATTGGAGTATTAAATACGAAATCAGCTGTCGGGCCATATATGATCAGATCTTTCAAACCTTCAACGTCATTCATTTCCATGGAGTTGTTTTGTTGAAATGAATTCTCGACCAATATAGTGACACCTTGCTCAAAACTCATCGAACCACCAGCGGAGAAAGTCATATCACCAAAGGTATAAACACCTCCTTGAGTAAAGTAGGTTTCTACATCACCACCCGCGTTGTAATTCTGAACCTCTGTCCCATATGTTCCGCCGAGATCTTCAAACCTGACCGTAAAACTAATCCCGTATGCATTAACGGTTAGGTTCTTTAATGAGGACAAAATATCGATAGTGACATCATTACCACCATTATCGGTGTAAGAGCAGTAGGTACCATCACAGACGCTTTCATAGTTAGACTTTTCAATACTCAAAGTGACATTACTGTCGAAGCTTGGAGATATAGTAAATGGTGTATCAACTTTATCACCACCAGAATCACAACTTCCGACATCACAGGCACCGTCCAAACCAGCATGGTAAGACACATTGTCAAAACCAACGGTCAACGCACCATTGCTTAAGTTATTATCGATAAATGTCTGTGACCATCCAGAAATCACACTCCCACTATTTTGCATGTTGAGTAGACTGCCATTTTTCCAGCTTTGGGCCGGTTCAGGAAAGTACTGACACAAATCGATTTCTAGTTCATTCTTATCAAACGCGAAATACCCTACTTCTTCTGGTATATGGCCTCTATCACGAAAGTCCTCATCGATGACAAAGCTGACTCTATTGTTATCGATATTACAACGACGCACCCACCCACCATGTCCTCCAGCACGCTCTTGCTTGTTCGCAATCACACCATCGACTAAGTCCAAACTGGTTAAAGCGTATTTATCTTCACAGCCATCAAGCATAGGATCTGAACCTGTTTGGCTAGGGGTATCGTAGCCTCTTAAAAATTGTACTTGGTAATCATCGACCTCAATCGGAGTGTTTGTCGCTAACGCCGAGACAAAAGCAATTTTTTCGTCTTCATAGTCTCGGTTACTATTGTTTGACGCACTAAGCTCTATAAACAAATCGACAAACGTTCGCTCATTCGTTCGACGAACTTTTCCCGACGTCGTCCATATATTGCCATTATTACGGGTTTGAATTTGATGCAGAACGACTGGGTTACTAGAAAAACCGCTGTAACCAAAGTCGCTGTAATCCACCCTTTCATTTCCATTGGCACCAAACTTACCACTTGTCTCGTCCGTTTCTACATAACCGGCAACAACAGTGTGACCATTAAAGTCCGCAACTCCAGGCTCAATAATTAAGTAGCTGACTTCAGTCATCTGCACGGTATTGGGAATTTGTCGAATATTAACGACATCTTGATCAATAGTGACGGAGGTTGAACTGCTTGATAAATCAGACGTAATCACCAGTGTTGCAGGCTTGTCATCATCCGGCTCTGAGGGATCTATTGTCGGCATAACGAAGACGAGCGGTGCATATGAATAGCTATTGTTGAAGTTAATCGTACAAGGCATACTGCTGCATCGCTTAGTGCCAAATTCATACTGAGCATCAAGTGAATAACCAGGGTCAATTGGAGGCTGTTCAAGGTCATCATCACACTTAAGTTCTTCTACTTCATCGCCATCGACCGCAATGGCTGCAGATAAGTCAGATAAGTCCGCAATTTGGCTGTCTACTTCACGAAACGTCCCACTTTCAGATAAGTAATACGTCAGCAGACCTGATTTATTACTTATGGTTTCATAAGTTAGCCAAACATCGTAGAAATGCCCATCTTCAGTCTCATCATCGGTAATAGTCGCGCCTGTAACTGAATCGTTATTAGTCCATATTGGAACCGGATCACGCCCGTTTCGTTTTGTCGCAAAAACCGTTTCTTCTAAACTTGCAGGGTCTAACTTAAACCAAACAGAAAAATCATCGTTGGCATGCAAAGTTTCACATTGCTCCGAAGAGTAATCCGCATAACTCAGAAAGGGGATAGCCCATAGGAACAATAACAGGATACGACTGACAATTTTCATGCTACTCCCTTACCCACATTTCTTGCGTTCTTTGAACTTGATTAATACCAGTACCACAAACAACGGCGCTTTTAATACGATAATAGCCATCAAGATTCGAATCTGAGCTGCTATTGTCTACACCATGACACTCGACCGTGACCGTTCCGCAATTAGGGTAGGTCGCGACTAACTCTCCAGCTTTGGTATACGTACCGCCTTGAATAGAGGTGCACACCGTTAATACTGCAGCCGATGCATTTAGCGGGTACATATCTGTCAGTACTAATTCATTCACAGAGTGCGCAGCGAACCATGCTTGCGTACCAAGCGCATCACGGGTTAGGCTGTCACTATTCGACCATTCAATTCGAGCAAGGTTGGCGCCTAAGAACCCCATCACTACCAATACAAATACGCTAACAATGTACAAGTTACCTACTTGTCGTTTTCTTCTAGGGAACATTCAGCACCTGCACATCTTGTTGGAAGTTACTGCTTTCACCATTATTACTAAGCGTAAGCCCAATATGCACAATACCCCCTCTTTGTAATGTCGGTTCCGAGTAATTAAACGCTGCAGACTCAACACTATCTGCAACTTGAACGATATTACTGTTAACTTCACGGGTAATGCGGCTTGCAGATGAATCAAAGCAATAGGTAACAAGTTCACTATAAATATAGTGCCTATTAGCAATAGACTCACTATCTAGCGGCTCACTTAAAGTAATAGTGCTGCTGGCCCCCGATAACGCTATACCATGATCGGTGAGATCGCTCTGTCGACTTGGATTTATGACCATGGAGTAGCCTGAATAGTCACTAGGGGGTGTTTCATTACCGACAATAAAAGAAAGGCTTAAGTTATCGGCTGCAGAGACCGAGTAAAAGCCAGAATAATCTATTGGATAAAAAGACAAACAGTCACTGTCTGATTCAATACTATTAGGCACAGAGTGGCGGACTTCTCTCGACATTTTCTCAAGCACAAAGCGTGCTTGGGTTTGCAAGCGCTGCCTATCAACCGTATCGGCATAACCACTCGCACCTAGCTCTACAAAACCAGCAATACCCAGCACAATTATCGAGCCTACGATAATGGTTAGAATCATTTCTATAAGAGTGAATCCAAGCTGTCTCATCAGTAATTCCCTCTATAGGCTGTATATTCGTAATCACCCCACTTTCCAGCCTTGACGGTTAGATGAATTTTTTTCAGTGAGGTCACAGAACTACTTTGTTCAAAGTCACCATCAACATAAAAGACATCCACTAACACAGTGAAATTCTGATATTGGCTAGACACATCTGAGCCAAGAATATTTTCTAATGAATATGCGGGAGTCACGCCTTCACAATCAGAGCTATTACTCCCTTGCCAACAGCCTAGGTAGTCATCCACGTCATTAAAGTCTTCAGGGGAAGACTCTGAACTATCGGTCCCCATCGCAGTTGTACAATCATTGCTGCCGTCATCAGGTTCTCCGCACCTCACTGTACCACCGTCAAGGTCGCTGTTATGGTCAAACCCTCGAGCAAGGATCTGGCTCATCATACTTTGTCCTAGCGCAGTGGCTCTAGTTTGGTAATGTGGCGCTGCTGATCGTTCAACTTGCGGATACAAAATCGTCACGAGCATCACCATAGCTAAGCCAATAACCACCATTGCCACAATACTTTCAACCAGAGTAAAGCCGCGATAAGTCTTCATTGGCAAGCTCCCGCGTACACATAACCTTGATCATTAATACAAACGGATGCTTGGCTTTGCCCACCGGAAATTAAAATGCTGACTCCTGCACTAGCAGCATTCTCTGGATTACCGAGCAAATCAAAGGTCACTACGGAGGTGGGAGGTGTTGAGGAAAAGCTTATGTTATCGCTGTCAACCACATCACTTCGCCCAGCAGTCGTTCCCGAGCAAGCTTCAACCGAGCCCAAGCAGTTTGTTTGTAGGGCTAACTCAAAGTGATCCTCACTAGAATCAATATTAGACTGCATTCGATTAACTTGAACTTGACGGATCACAGAGATAACTTGGTCTTGAATGGCATAAGCTGAAACGCTAGACACACCGATATATCTGCTTGAAGCATAGAGTGAGACAATCGCGACTAATAAAATAACCACGATCAACTCAACTAAAGTAAAACCAGCTCTATAGAAAGACGACGACTGCATGCCCCAAAGTCCTTATTAACATCTAAGTATCAGTGTAAACCAACCGAAAAGTTAAAGTTAGGGGATAGCTAACTGATTGAGAAATAGTTAATAAAAAGGCCAGCAAACGCTGGCCTTCTAGATAAAGCAATATTTTTAACAACCATTATCGGTAACAGATGCACTGTACGGATCCGTAGAGCTAGACGCTTCAGTGTATGTAACGTAACAGCCAGTCGCAATCACTCCTGCAGCCGTTGATATTGCATCATCTTTAAACGTAACAAGATACGATGTGCCACTTTCTTGAGCATTCCAGTCACTATTCAGCCCAATCACCGCTTCACCAATGCCTGCACTAGTCGCTGTCGGGTAGCCGTATATAGTTGCAATACCTTCGGTGGTACTTGTAGCTGAACTAGAAGTTTCAATACCTTCTAAAGCAGCTTTACCATAAGTAATTCCAGCACCACCATCGATTGCACCTTTCAAGCCTTGCAGCGATGATTTACGGGCATCATTTTGGAAGTTAAGGAAACGAGGTGCAGCCGTTACAGCCAAAATACCTAGAATAACAATTACCACCACTAGTTCGATTAGGGTGAAACCGCCTTGTTTTTTCATAGTCTATTTCTCTCTATGGTTAAATCATGCAGGGTTACTGCAATGTTACGGTCACACGACCCGTTTTAATTTCATACACAAACTCATGGTCAGTCGTCCCTTCTTTCTGTACGTAAGTACAGGTTGAGTCCGTCCCATTCGCTTGCGCTGAGTATTTGATATTAGAATCCGATTCTGCTTCTGATACAGTGCCTACCTGAGGCGGGTTCTGTAACAGGTTCTCCATCAGATCGATACACGCGCCATCCGTCACTGCATCGGGATAATCAGAGCCAGTATTGTTCAAAGCGATTGGGTAACCATCGCGAAAGTCTGAGTCTAATTCAGAACTGGTTAACCAAAAATCCACACCGTCGTAGTCTACCGTATTGTAGGTATTAGTACTGTCTTGTGGTCGAGCTTCCGCTTCCCACTGAGCTCGTGCAGACAATACCCCAGTAGCAAAGCCCCCAGCCACACCTTCAATACTGGCTTTTTTAGCTTCATCCGTGACATCTAAAAAGCGAGGGAGCGCCGCAACGGCTAACAACCCAACAACAACTATCACTACTACTAGCTCAACTAAAGAAAAGCCACTTTGTTTCATTTTCATGCTGTTCTACTCACGATTTCGTATGGCGTATTATACGTAAAATTTGGTAACTCGCTACCTGTTCTCCGTCAAATATCCTGCTAAGTAATAAATTTGACACTTACCGAGAACTTTTTATTAATTAGCTGTATTCTGAGCACTTTTTGTTCTGCATATATATATTCACAAGTGTAATCTTTAACACTACCAACATCATTGTTTTTTGTTGAATACGGTTCAAATTCTTGGTTTTCAGGGTAAAGGACACTCAACCAATATGAACAATCTACCTGACCTTTATTAACTATAGGCAACACCCAGCCATTCTGGCTGATTGCCAATCGTTCACCAGCGACATGCAGTTCACTTGGGTGGCCTTGCAAAATCCACTCTTGTTTAATGTTGCTCGCCCTTTCAAGAATACGTTTGCTCGCAACAATAAATGCTGTGTCTGTGGCTTCTTGTTCCACTTTTCTAAACTGATTCATAAAGCCAATAACTAGCAGTAGAATTAAAACCAGCCAAACTACAAATCGAGCTCGTTCACTGTTCACGCCATGTTCCCATGCTAGCTACCTTTTATCGCATCTAACATTCCCCACATTGGTAGGAAAATACCCAGCGCTAGAATCAACACCATGCCCGCAACAATAACTAATAAAATAGGCTCTATTCGAGCAGTCAGTGTCTTAAGATCATAGTCTACTTCTCGCTCATAGAAATCAGCGACTTCGAGCAACAATTCATCTATCCGACCGGTTTCTTCACCTACCGAAATCATTTGAATCACGAGCGGTGTAAAAATCTCACTGTTAATTGCCGTCGATGAGATTGCTGTACCCGCTTCAATCGCTGCCTTCATTTCCAATAATCGGCCTTCTAAGAACTTGTTGTCCAAAGCTTCCGCCGACAGGGCAAGAGATTGATTTAGCGGTACCCCCGCTTTAAGCATCAATGCAAAAGTGCGAGAAAAACGAGATAGCTGAGCGCGATTGACTATGTCTCCCACAATCGGCATTCGTAGCCTAAACCGGTCCCAACGTTCCCTACCTTTCGCTGTATTCACCCAAGCACGAAAAGCAAACATCAGCCCAACAATTACTCCGATCATAACTGTCCAATAATTCACAAAGAAATCAGACATACCAATCAAAATTCGCGTTGGTAACGGTAAATCAACCCCAAATCGGGCAAACATACTAGAGAACTGTGGAATCACTTTCACGTTCAATATAAACAAAGCGATGACAATAAAGCTGATCACAAAGGTTGGGTAACGCATTGCCGTTTTGATTCGTTTACGAGTTTCCACTTCCTGCTCGTAATAGCTCGCCAACTGCATCAAAGCTTCATCGAGTCGACCTGTGTTTTCACCCACGTTGATCATAGAGACAAATAAAGGGCTAAATACCTTAGGATGGAGCTGCATTGCTCCAGAAAGACTGCGACCATTTGTCAGCTCGGTCACGACTTCTTCAAGCGCTTCTTTCAACTGCTTATTAGCACAGTTTTGCGTTAACCCTTTCATCGAACGCAGTAAAGGTACACCCGCTTTGGTTAAGCTGAACAACTGGCGACAAAATATCACCAACACTTCGAGCGGAACTGCAGGAGTAATCAAAGTTTTCAGGTCAAGGTCGAACGAAAAGCCTTTTCCTCCCACCACAATGGAGGTGGGTATAACGCCTTTATTCATTAGAGCTTCTGCAGCAAGCTCCTCCGTAGGCGCATCAACTTGCCCCGTTGCTTTGCTGCCATCTAAATTGCGACCTTGGTATTGAAACGTTGGCATACAGTCCCTACATCAGAATCGCTTGGCTTATGCCAGACGAATCCCCTTCTCCAAGGTTCATAACTTCATCAAGACTCACAACCCCCTGAAGAGCCAGCTCCATAGCAGAAGCCAATAACGGTTTATAGTCTTTACAGTTACGGGCTGCTTCAGCAAACCCTACCGCGTCATTGGCCCGTAATGCGTCCATCATGTCATGCTCTAATTCAAGCATCTCGAACACACCGATACGCCCTCTGTAACCGGTTAAGTTGCAGTTTTGACAACCACTACCCTTCACAAAACCAGACTCCGTTTGGTTTGGGAAACGTACCGATAACCACTGCTTACGTGCATCATCAATATTGTCGCTTGTCTTACAGTCTGGGCACACTTTACGCACTAAACGCTGTGCCACTACCGCTCGGACGGCACTTGCAACAAGATAACCCGGCGCCCCCATGTCCATCATACGAAGCGCACTGTCTACCGCATCGTTAGTATGCAAAGTACTCAGCACTAAGTGACCAGTTAATGCCGCCCGTAGCCCAATCTCTACAGTTTCCTGATCTCGCATCTCACCGACAAGAATGATATCCGGATCTTGACGTAGGAAAGTTCTTAAAACGCTAGAAAAGTCCAAGTTGATCTTTGGATTAACCTGTACTTGGTTAACACGTGGTAGGCGGTACTCAACCGGATCCTCAGCAGTAATGATTTTTTTACCTGGGGAGTTCAATTCACTCAACGCACCATAAAGAGTGGTAGTTTTACCCGAACCTGTTGGACCGGTGACCAGAATCATCCCATGTGGGCGTCTTAACTGACGGCGGAGCTTCACAAGTAAGTCGTCCGGTATGCCGGATTCTTCAAGTTTACGAATACCTGAAGACTGGTTAAGCAAACGCATTACCACAGATTCACCAAACTGAACTGGCATAGTCGACATACGAATATCAACCGACTGCCCTTTAGCTCGGATATTAAAACGCCCATCTTGTGGTAAACGTTTTTCAGAGATATCCAAATTAGCCATGAGTTTGAGACGCAGAACAAGGGCTGAGGCGATATTAACTTCATTCAGTAAGGTTTCATGCAAGACACCATCAATACGTTGGCGCAAGCGCAGAACGTTGGCATCCGGCTCAATATGAATATCAGACGCACCGACTTGAATAGCATCTTCAAACAAAGAATTGATCAGTTTTACAACCGTGACTTCGTCGCTGTCTTCTTCCGTTGCAGTCAATTCAAACGCGTCATTCACTTGGTGCTCTGCTTGCAACTGCTCAGCAAATGAAGCGATTTCTTTAGTGCGGCGATAGTAACGATCAAACCCATCGACCAACTGCTTTTCTGGTGCGATGACAAATTCAAGGCCATATTGTGGCAACTGGCTTAATAATGCTTCTTGAGCAAATAGATCCGCAGGATCACTCATTGCAATACGTAACGTGTCACCATTGCGGCCGATGACTAACGCTCTCAATCGACGAGCATGTACTTCAGGGAGTATTTGGACCGCATCGACGTCAATAGCTGCACGGCCAAGATCAATAAGCGGTAGAGAAAGCTGCTGAGAAAGAAAGCTCAGCATCTGATGCTCAGATAAGAAACCTAACTCAATGAGAGTCGCACCGAGCTTTCGCCCAGTGCTCTTCTGAGCACCTAGGGCTTGCTCGACCTGAGCTTCAGTAATAATACCCTCTTCAACCAATAAGTCCCCGAGGCGTTTACGAAGTTTAATTTGCACTACTGGTATCCTCTAAAGACTGAAGAAGTTTCAAACGGTCTTGGGCAAAAGTTTGCGACTGACGCGATAAACCTACATTACTCAATGCTTGCTGGTAGGAGGTTTTAGCCTGAGACATTTCCAAATTTCTTTCTTGTTGAATGGCAAGCCCTAACCACCAGCGTGCATTGTCTTCTTGGATCAAAACCAACTGCTGATAAGTTTCTAGGGCAATTGCATCCTGCTTTGCACGCTGGGCAAGCGCGGCTCTTAAAGACAAATACTCTAGGCTTGGGTGATCTGGTAAATGAACCAGCGGTGTTAGAGCGGCTTCTTGCTGGCTCTCTTTCACCAGCATTTTGCTCAGCGCAATACGTAAGGTTTCCCCATCTTCGTTGAGCTTAATGCCCGTTTGTAAAATATCGAATGCTTTGCGTGCGTTGCCTTTACCGTAATACAAGGCAGCAAGACGCTGGCGGGCATTTTCATCATACGGAGTATAGCGAAGCGCTTCGGTGTAATTGCGAAGCGCTTCATCAATATTATTGCTATCAACGGCTTTTTTAGCTCTTTCTAGCGCCTTGGCAGCGAGTTGCTTTGGAGTGAGTTCGACTTGTTCCACAATCATATTCGACGACGGCTGCTGACTCGATACTTTAGCCACTAATATCGACTTTTGAGGTTCAGCCTTTGGAAGTTCATTACTCTTAACTGCAATCGACTTTGGCTGAACGACAATATCCGTTTTAGTCGGTGCTTGCTTAACCGGCTTAACTACTTCAGGCGTAAAAATCGTCGCACTCGGTTCAGTGATCATTTTCGACGTTGGTGAGTCTGTCAGAGTGACCTGAGTAGTCACTTCGTTTGGTGTGACGACCTGCGAGGAAGCAAGATCAACAGAAGTAACCACAACCTGTTCGGCCTGCTGTGAAACCGCCCAACCTCCCATAGCTAAGCTCAGTGCAAAGCCAACAACGATCCAAGGCAAAACTGAACGTTGCTTGATGTTAGCCACTTGCGCCTTTTCAATACTTGCCGCGGCTTCACTGTCTTTATTCGCCAATTTAGAAAGCGCCTGATTTATCGCACTCATTAATCACTCCAACCCCATAATACCGGGGATTTAAACTTGGGTTTGCTACAGTCAAAAGTGTCGTGAATTGCACTATAAATATGGTTGTTGTTGATGTTTTTTGCTTGCGCACTAAACGCTGCAATCAAAGATTTGTGACAGATTTGATTGATTAAGCGTGGGTTGCCTAAGCTAGCACGCCAGATGGCTTTTTTTTGGCTGAGCGTGAAAAGGCTAACTTGACATGCACTTTTATGCAGTCGGCTATCAATGTAAGTCACACATTCCGCTACCGTCAGAGCACGAAGTTTGGCATTAAATGTAATTCGCTGACGAAATTGCCTTAGGTGGTGTTGCTCTAGGCGCTCATCAAGCTCTGGTTGACCAAACAAAACGATATGTAATAGCTTTGCTTGCTCTGTTTCTAGGTTGCCGAACAACCTAAGCACTTCTAATGCTTCATCCGATAACGCTTGAGCCTCATCTACAATCACAACCACTTTCTTACCCGCTTGCGACAGAGCAATCAGTTGGCTTTGAATATCATCCACAATGGAAGTGCTATCGAGCACTTCAACACCTAACTCACGAGCAACGGACTGGCGAAGCTCATGCCCAGAAAGGGCTGGGTTGGGCAGATAAACGAGTTGAATGTCTTGTTTCAGTTGATTGATCAGCATACGACACACCATCGTTTTGCCAGCGCCAACCTCACCTGTCACTTTGATAACACCTTCGCCCATATCAAGCGCGGCGATGACAGTTTGAATTGCCTCATAGTGTGGCTCTAACCCCAAAAATAAACTGGTATTTGGGGTTAAATGAAATGGATAGCCATCAAAACCAAAGTGCTCTATGTACATAAAGCTTATTGAGACTCTTCTTCAGGGAACCACTCTTGGAGTAAATCACGTGAACGGCCGAGTTCTTTTTGCCAGGTGTTAACCCCAACAACCGTTGGCTTCAGTAGAATAACCAGTTCTGTTTTTTGAGTTAGTTCAGTGGTGTTGCGGAATAAGTGGCCAAGCGCAGGGATATCACCAAAGAACGGGACTTTTGACACTTGCTCATAAGTGCTCGACTTCATCAAACCGCCAATCACCACAACATCGCCATCGCGAGCTCGGATAACCGAATCTGATTCTCGGATTGAACTTTGTGCGAGCGGTAGAGTGATCACATCGGTTTCACTGCCATAGCGTATCTCTTTCATCTGCTCTTCAACTTCGATGACCGCAGGGTGCACATGCAGCAAGACATTGCCCTCATCATCAATTTGAGGTGTTACATCCAATGAAATGCCAGAGAAGAAAGGTGTCAGTTCAAAATCAGGAGCAGGTTCTGAGTTATCACCAGAGCCAACAACGCTAGAAAAATCTGTTACGTAATACTCATCAGTACCGACTTTTATTACCGCTTTTTGGTTGTTAGCCGCGGTTACTCTTGGGCTAGACAGCACATTCAAATCCCCTTGAGTATCCATAAAGCTCAACACGGCACTAAAACTACCATCGGAAATGGTCACGTTCGTCTGCCCATTCAATAAACTCCCGATGGCATCTAAACCTGGCAGGGTCGAGGTCGTATCACCCAAACGGTCAATGACCACTTTTCCATCTCCCATGGAAATATTGGACCAATTAATCCCCTGTTGATAGCCATCACTTAGGGTAACTTCCAGAATTTTGGCCTCAAGGACAACCTGACGCTGTAGCCTTTCTTGAGAAATACCCAAGAAGTTTCTCACTTCTCGAATTTCATTCGGATATGCACGCACCGTAATTACACTTGCTTGAGGAGTCACGACTACACTACGCCCATCACCTTGGCCCACCAACTGCGATACAGCAGTCTGCAATTGAGGCCAGAAATCACTTTCGCTGACGGTCTCTATTTCAGTACCACCTCTGGAAGTCGTGGAGCTGTTTGACGAGCTATTAGAAGAGGAACTCGAAGAAGAGCTGGATGAAGATGACGAATTATTTGAAGAGTCATCCGTATTGGTAATAGTGCCAGTGGTAATTGCAGTGAGTGAGCGCCCACTGCGCTTAAGCTGTAGATAGTCGACAGGAATCGTCACAGTACGTAACCCGGCAGGGTAAACTTGGATAACTTTACCTTTACGCTCGACATCATATCCGTACATATCTTGCACAACGGATAACACTTCATCCAAGGTAACATCGGTCAAATTGACTGTGATACGCCCTTGTACTGATGGATGAATGGCGACACTAAACTCCGTGCCTTTCACTAAGCTAGTAAAGAAGGCTCGTGCATCTACATCGTCTGCCCGGATACGAAAACGCTTAACGGTTTGAGTAGAACTTAAGCTTACACCATCAATGTCTGGCATAAGGTCAGCTTCAACAGAAGGCGGTAACTCTTGTAAGTTACGGCTGTTGGTCTCGTTAATCGCTTCATTTAACGCTGCTTTCGCTTCTACAGGATCACGGTGCCCCATAGAACAACCTGCTAGCGAGGCGATGGTGATAGCCAATACAATTTTACGCATGAGTTGCTAATACCCTAATTTTTAATATCTAACGAGAAAAGTTCTAAATTCCATTGCTTACTGTCGCGAGCAACTGTGACAACTTCATCGGTAATACGAGTAACTTGATAACCATTCACTCTATCGCCACTTTCCACCACAGTATTGTTCAATGTCGCGTAACATGAGTCACGTTTCACACAAACAATACTGTTCAAAGTTGGTAGTCGATACACCACTTTCTTCTTCGCCGAAGGCTGTGTTGAGTTAGGTTTTTCCCAGCCCAGTGGCGCTGTAGGGTCCTGGGACGCATACCCCAAAGGTGCAAGTAGTGCTAATACGAAGGCGAAATATCTAACCACCTATAAACTCCTTACGTGCGCCTAATGTATACACTTCCATAATAAGCCTAGCCTGAGGATACTCCTCGACTTGGTACTGGAAACTACGCCAGTAGTATTTTAATGGTAGGCTCTCTAGCGCTTTGAGGTACTCCAAAATATCAAAGTACCTGCCTGTTAATTCAATCCTAACCGGGTGAACAAAGTATCCAACATTGGTGCTGTTGTTCTTACTTATCGACTCAGCGCCTAAAGATTCAAGTGAAACCAAGTGAAGCTTGTCACTTTTGGCCAATACATTTTCCAGCAATTCACTCATTTGGGTGGGTGAAATTAGTCCTTCAACGGCCGAAGAAAGCTCTTTTGATAGCTTCTGGCTTTCACTGAGCAGCTTCTTCAATTCCGTATTTACTTCCTGATCAGGATCTTTTTTCAGCTTAGCGGTTAAGAGGAGGATATCTCCTTGTAAATTCTGCGCTTCCAGTTTTTTTGCTTGAATTTGTTGCTTTTGGGAAGCAACAGATTGCATCGCTGGCTCAAGAAGCAAAGTGAACACTCCAAGTACTACCGCTACTAAACCACATAAGCTAATCAGCCACTTTTCTCTTTCAGAAAGCGCTGAGAACTTCTCACAAAGTTGGTGCCAAGCTTGCTTCATCGATTCACATCTCCACGAGTCGATAATTCAAAAGTAACCACATCGCTTTCATTTCGGCCTATCTTTAATTTTTCGAAAGTGCGCCCAACGAGATCAAGTTCTCGCTTAAACTGATTGATCCAATTCGGCACTGTTTTAGCGTCACGCGCTAATCCTTGTAAGTCTAGCTGGTTGCCACCGATATAAATTTTACTGAGAGATATGTCTTCACGCCCCAGTTTCGCCAATGAAGACATCACACCGGAATATCCCTGCTGTAAAGAACGATCGTAATCACCAATCGCTTGTAGCGAGTCTTGCTTAGCCTGTATTTCCAATTTGAGTCGCGCGATCGCAGCCACTTTATCTGGTGAAGGTAAATGTGCCCCTAGCTCTTTTTGTAACTTGGCTTTCTCTCCACTCAGTTCGCTTGCCTGCGACTGATATACCTTCAATTCACTTGAGAGCTGGCTAGATTGGTACTGGAAATAAAATGAAGTCACTAGAAGCAGTGTGGCGGAAATCCCCCAACAAGCGGCAACATTCTGGAAAGTAAAATAATCTTTCTTAGGGCGAAGGTGGCTTGGGTATAAGTTAATATTTCCATCTGGCAAGTCGAGTGTTGCAGCGGCTAATATCTCACCCGATAACAAAGGCTCCTCAATTAAAGGCGTCACCTTTACGTTCAAACGTTCATCAAGCGCTTGAACAAGTTCGCTTTGTTCTTCGTCATCACAACACACTTTAAGTATGTGCAGTGGTGCTCCTTTGAGCTGAGAGGATAGATAATCCACCGAACGTTGCAGCTCTAATGCCATACCGTCAAGCTGAAGAACCGAGCTAGCAACGCCGGTTAAAGGTGCGGTTACATTTCGAATCGTACGATGAAAAACACTTCTGCCATCTTGGTAGGCACTAATTTTATAGCTACCCTGCCGACTACGTTGCAATAGAAGAAAGCTCTGGGGTGTTTCCCCAGCATTACCCCAAACATCATCTTCAACCAATATAGAGCCTAACTTACAGCTCATCGCCGACAGGCCCTGAACAAGCTCTAAAACCAGCGCTTTTTTCACCACATGCGCTTGGATTTTATTGTTACCCGGTAAATGAAACGCATCAGCCACTATCTCTGTCACTTTTTCAGTAACAAGATCTTTTAGCAGGAAAGGCAGTCCTACTGACCACTCTTCTTGAGGTAGATTTGGCGTATCTAATTGATAGGTTTGATATAAGTTGGAGTTAAGAACAATATTGAGCGTAACACCTGAAACATGATGCTTTTTAAGTTCATCGAAAAGGAGAGATTGCCAATTACCGTTTTCTAGCTTAACACTCTCTAATTGGATTTCGCCAAATTGAGAAAAGTAGATTGCGTCAGGCTGTATAACCGCATACAAACTAGTATCTGCGGCTGCGGCTGGTTTTAATTTTTCAATGAATGCTTTTATGTTCATTTGGCCATTTACTTTACTTCTTCCGCCAGCGATTTCGTCGCCCTGGCTTAATCTGACTTACAGTAGCTGTTGGCTTAGCCTCGACTACCGGTTGCTCAAACAGGTCATATTCAGCTTCAAACAAACGCCCTTGGACACCATGTATACCAAGATCAATGAGAGTTTGTTTCTCTGCTTTCGTTTCAACTCCAACAGCAATAACTTTGGTCTTGCTGCCACTGCAAGCTCCTAAGATACTTCGTACAAATAACTGATTTTCATCGCGTTGATCGATACGCTTTATCAGGCTGCGATGTAACTTCAAATAGCCCACTTTCAAATCTTTTAGATAGTGAGTACTAACTATTGTTCTTCCCGCTTGGCCAACGATGACCGTACACCCTAAGCCAGTCAACATTTTGACGACTGGCCGCATGTAATCTAAGTGTTTAACTAGGCGTCCCTCAGCGAATTCTATAGTTAATCGGGCCCGCTGCTGTGAGGTCAGTTGTAACAATTCATTTCTAAACCATTTGAAATATTCTTTACTATCAAAAGGTTCAACATGAAGGTTTATAGAATAACATATTTTTTCTTGGGACAACTTCACATATTGCACCATTTTCAAAAATACAGAACGATCAACGATATTTTGATATCCGACAGATTCTATCGCGGCATTAAATCTTGACGCTTTTAGCAATCCCTTTTCAGGATCATCTATTCGTACGAATGTTTCGAGGTGAAGCTTATCTAGATTCCCATCTTCAAGTAAGTAGCATGACTGAACGAATATTCTGATCTTCTCGACCGTCAACACCTGATCAAATAAAGTTCTCCAGCGAACACTTCCTCGATCTTCCTGAACAACATCTACCTTATTAAATTTAGTCCAAGTATTGATCCTTTGTAACTGCGCACTTTTTACCGCGGTCTCAGCTTCATCCATAATCTTGCCTTGGCGTTCACCTTCCCTGAACATGGTCACTCCCATATGACACCAATTATCCCGCTCTAGTGGAGCGGGTGGATCTAGCTTCTCCAACTGCTTCATACAGCTGGATGCAATATGCGACACTTCTTTATTATTTTGATGCGGGAGAAATACAGCAAAGTCTGATTCGTAATAGCGAGAGAGCAACACATCAGGATAACGTTGAATGACGTTGGATAAAGCTTCACCGACTTCGACCACGAAGTCATTAGCGACTTTCAAACTGCTCGAATCTTTGATGTCATCCCAATCATCAATCCGAATAAGCAAGACACCACCATGTGATCCGCTTTCGTGCAGCACCGATTCAAGCTTGCTGTCAAACAGCACTCGGTTAGCAGTACCAGTTAATTTATCGAGGAAAGTTTGAGTGCGAATGAAGGTATCAAAACGACTACGCTCTTGCCTTGCATCTTGGAGTTCTTCAATTAAAACATCCAGCGCTTCACTGGCGGTATAAGGCCACTCTTTTAAGTCACCTTTCGCATATTGCTCTACCCGCCCAGCTAAGATCATTCGCCCTCGCTCCTCTAACAATTCAGAGCCTAACAGCTGCTCTTTCAGCCACTTGACCCCTCTCACCAAGCAAAAGGTGATCAAAGCAAAGGCGAGCGTGATTGACCATAGCGCTTCAAATGAGTAGCTATATCCTAGATAGGGAGGAACGGCTTTAAATACGATTCGATAGCCACTATTGCGCTCAAGAGAATATTCTTTTTCATACAGCCGAGTGGCGTCTACACGTGAAGAGGTATCTTTAAAGCGATAGATCATGCCGGCATTAGAATACAGTCGCATTTCCACAATGTTGGAAGCTTGCAGCATCTTGGGCATCCAACGCTGCATTGAATAGGCTGCATCTGGATCTTCCATTTCTTTATCAACCACTTCGACTATACCGTCTAGGTAATGATGAAGATATTCTTGACCAATTCTCTTAAAGGTAAGCGTGCCGCCGACAAATAAGATAAATGTCGCGCTGACCACAATTATCGTGACAAAGGCAACTAAACGGGTGCTTAGCTTTAAGGTAGGGGTATACCTCATCGAATCAGAATTCCTTTTCCAACATGTTTCAAGAATTTACCGTGATAATCCGTGGCAACAATAAAATCACCACAATATACAAACTATATAAAAAAGCCGCGGAATCCGCGGCTTTTTTTGACATTTATTAGTTTAGAACGGGATGTCGTCATCAAAATCCATTGGTGGCTCATTGTATTGTGGCTGCGCTTGTTGCGGAGCTTGCTTTTGAGCCGGTTGTTGATGCTGTTGAGCTGGCTGATGTTGCATCGCTGGTTGCTGAGGCTGTCCCCAACCACCTTGTTGCTGAGGTTGACCGCCCATGCCTTGTGGTTGACCTCCACCTTGACCACGACCACCTAGCATCTGCATCACGCCGTTAAAACCTTGAACAACGACTTCTGTTGTGTAACGGTCCTGACCGCTTTGGTCTTGCCACTTACGAGTTTGTAACTGACCTTCAACATAAACTTGAGAACCTTTACGCAGATATTCGCCAGCAACTTCTGCAAGTTTGCCGAATAATGCCACACGGTGCCATTCCGTTTTCTCACGCTGTTCGCCAGTCGCTTTATCACGCCATGACTCCGACGTCGCAATGGTGATATTTGCCACAGCACCGCCACTTGGCATGTAACGAATTTCAGGGTCGTTACCTAGGTTACCCACTAAAATAACTTTGTTTACTCCACGGCTTGCCATGTTTTGCTCCGTCTTAATCTTTGAGTCTTGCTTAAACAGCGCAATAGAATAACACGCTTTGTACTCATCACAAATCGGATTCCCGCTTTGTATTTTACTCCACTAGGTCCACTCGTCTTACACAACAATTTTTTAGAGCGCCCACAATACTCTATCGCACTGATAGATCACTTGATTACCTACAAGTATGAAACTAGGCGCAAATCATTGGTATTAAATAGCACTTTGCAATGAATTGCTTCATTTTGTTGCTCAACTAATAGAATAACGATGCAAGGACGGCATTATGAGGAAAGCAGACTACACCAGAACAATCTATTTCTTATGTAGAGACAAGAGGTTAGATTACCCTGAACTAAATCGTATAGAGGAAGCGCTCGCGATTGCTCTTCCCAAAATTGAACCCCATGAACTCATGGAGGCGAACCCACGCCACAAACACAAGATATTACTCATCGATTATCAAACCCATAAAGAACTGCGCCAGCAAGTACGTAACTTACCTTTACAGGACAAAAATTATGAGACCATTATCTTCAATGTGAACAAACGCCTAACAACGGACGAACTCATTACTTTTGGTAATTTGAAAGGCCTGTTTTACAGCTACGATAAAATTGTAGATATTGCACGTGGGTGTGGGGAGATCATCAATGGTCAAAATTGGCTGCCAAGAAAAGTCACCAGCCAACTGCTTCATTACTATCGCCACGTCGTCGACAGCAATACAGCTCCGGTCACTGTTGATTTAACCTCTAGGGAGCTGCAAATTCTTCGCTGCTTGCAGACTAATGCATCGAACAATCAAATCGCCGAAGGGCTTTTTATCAGTGAATTTACCGTAAAATCCCATTTGTATCAGATTTTCAAAAAACTCTCTGTTAAAAACCGAGTACAAGCGATAGCATGGGCAAATCAAAATTTGGCGTCTTAAATTTGCTACAAATGCCAAATACTCTATAACTCCACCGTTCGTACACCATTTATTCATCAAAAGAATGCTATGGTGGCGACGGATTTTTTTATATGGAATTACATAGGTTTTAACATGATTAAGAAGTGTCTTTTTCCCGCTGCAGGTTACGGTACTCGCTTTCTACCTGCTACCAAATCAATGCCCAAAGAGATGATGCCAGTTGTTAACAAACCATTGATTGAATATGGTGTAGAAGAAGCAATTCAAGCCGGTATGGATGGCATGTGTATTGTGACTGGGCGTGGTAAGCACTCAATCATGGATCACTTTGATAAAAACTACGAACTTGAACACCAAATCAACGGTACAAATAAAGAAGAGTTACTGGTAGATATTCGTGAAATTATCGACAGCGCTAACTTTACCTATATTCGTCAACGTGAAATGAAAGGCTTAGGCCATGCAATTTTGACAGGTAAAGAACTGGTTGGTGATGAACCTTTCGCAGTAGTACTCGCCGATGACTTGTGCGTGAATGAGCAACAAGGTGTCTTAGCCCAAATGGTCGCACTGTATAAGCAGTTCCGCTGCTCTATCGTTGCCGTTCAAGAAGTGCCAGAAGACGAAACCCACAAGTACGGTGTTATCTCTGGTGAAATGATCAAAGATGATCTTTACCGTGTAGACGATATGGTAGAAAAACCAGAGCAAGGCACTGCACCAAGCAACCTCGCTATCATTGGCCGATACATCCTCACTCCTGATATTTTCGACCTGATTGAGCAAACTGAGCCAGGTAAAGGTGGTGAGATCCAGATTACCGATGCTCTATTAAAGCAAGCGAAGTCAGGCTGTGTTTTGGCATACAAATTCAAAGGCCAACGCTTTGACTGCGGTAGCGTAGAAGGCTACATCGAAGCCACAAACTACTGCTTTGAAAATCTGTATTTAAAAGACGAGAAAAAATCTGAGCTAGGTAAACACGCAACTCAGAAAGAAAGCTAATATTAGACTCTCGCCTAATATCTTCATACGAAAGCTGCTCTCGAGCAGCTTTTATTTTACTGTTTTTTTATCCAGTATTTTCTTTGCACAATTCTCACACTATGTAATACTTGGCACACTTGCGATTACATAGAGCAGAGAAGATGGATAAAATAGAAGTACGCGGTGCCCGCACTCACAATCTTAAAGACATTAACCTAACTATTCCTCGCGACAAACTCATTGTCGTCACTGGATTATCCGGCTCTGGTAAATCTTCTCTGGCTTTCGACACTTTATATGCAGAAGGGCAACGTCGTTACGTCGAGTCACTGTCAGCTTATGCTCGTCAATTCTTATCGCTAATGGAAAAGCCTGATGTCGATCATATTGAAGGACTTTCCCCAGCAATCTCTATCGAGCAAAAATCAACATCGCACAACCCACGCTCTACTGTTGGTACTATCACTGAAGTCTATGACTACCTGCGTTTACTTTACGCAAGAGTCGGTGAGCCTCGCTGTCCAGAACACAAAACACCACTGGCAGCGCAAACTATCAGCCAAATGGTCGATAAAGTTTTGGAGCTACCAGAAGGTTCGAAACTGATGCTACTGGCGCCTATCGTCAAAGAGCGTAAAGGTGAACACGTTAAAACTCTAGAGAACCTTGCAGCGCAAGGCTTTATCCGAGCTCGTATCGATGGAGAAACCTGTGATCTTTCCGATCCGCCGACCTTAGAGCTACACAAAAAACACACCATAGAAGTCGTGGTTGATCGATTTAAAGTGCGTAGTGATCTACAGCAGCGTCTAGCCGAATCGTTTGAGACAACATTGGAACTGTCTGGTGGTATTGCAGTGGTGTCACCAATGGATGGTGATGGCGAAGAAATTGTTTTCTCTGCCAATTTCGCCTGTCCACACTGTGGCTACAGTATGCAAGAGTTAGAGCCACGCTTATTCTCATTTAATAATCCTGCGGGAGCATGTGGTACATGTGATGGGTTGGGCGTGCAACAATACTTCGACCCTGACCGGGTTATTCAAGACGAAAAGCTCAGCTTAGCCGAAGGAGCTATTCGAGGCTGGGACCAGAAAAGCTATTACTATTTCCAAATGCTGACCTCATTGGCTAAGCACTACGACTTTGATCTCAATACGCCATTCAATAAGCTGCCTAAAAAGACACGAGATATCATCTTAAAAGGCTCAGGGCGAACCGAAGTAGAATTCCAATACATCAATGACCGAGGTGATATTCGCGTAAAGCGCCATCCATTTGAAGGGATTTTGAATACTCTAGAAAGGCGCTACCGAGATACTGAATCCAACGCGGTACGAGAAGATTTAGTTAAATACATCTCAACAAAATCTTGTTCCAGCTGTTCAGGCACTCGCCTGCGCCTTGAAGCACGAAATGTCTTTATCGGTGACACCACACTGCCGGAGATCGTTGAACTCAGCATTGCTGATGCTCTAGCTTTTTTCCAGTCTCTAAAGTTGGATGGTCAGCGCGGTCAAATTGCCGAGAAGGTAATGAAGGAAATCAACGACAGGCTAAATTTCTTAGTCAATGTTGGTTTGAACTACCTAAATTTATCGCGTAGTGCAGAAACATTATCAGGCGGTGAAGCGCAAAGGATTCGTCTTGCTAGCCAAATTGGTGCAGGCTTAGTCGGCGTTATGTATGTCCTTGATGAGCCTTCAATAGGACTTCATCAACGTGATAACGAGCGCCTACTAAAAACCCTTACCCATCTTCGCGATTTGGGAAACACCGTATTGGTTGTCGAGCATGATGAAGACGCTATTCGATGCGCTGATCATGTGATTGATATTGGCCCAGGAGCAGGTGTGCACGGCGGTAATGTTGTAGCAGAAGGTACCATGGATGAAATCATCGCTAATCCGAACTCTTTAACCGGGCAATATTTAAGCGGTGCCAAAGAAATTTCAGTGCCCGCTGAACGCACTCCAATGGATGCAAAAAAAACCGTTGAACTGGTAGGCGCAACAGGAAACAACTTAAAAGATGTCACCCTTTCTCTGCCAGTTGGTTTGTTCAGCTGTATTACCGGCGTTTCGGGCTCAGGGAAATCGACGCTGATCAACGATACCTTCTTTAAGATTGCTCATACCCAACTCAACGGAGCAACAACAGCAGTCCCTGCCCCATACAAGAAAATAAAAGGGCTAGAACACTTCGATAAGGTGATCGACATTGATCAAAGCCCAATTGGCCGTACTCCACGCTCCAACCCAGCAACTTACACGGGCATCTTTACACCAATCCGAGAGCTGTTTGCCGGTACTCAAGAATCTCGCTCACGCGGCTATAAACCAGGTCGATTTAGCTTCAACGTTCGTGGAGGACGATGTGAAGCGTGTCAGGGTGATGGTGTAATTAAAGTCGAAATGCACTTCCTTCCTGACGTGTATGTACCTTGTGATATCTGTAAAGGTAAACGCTATAACCGCGAAACACTTGAAGTTCGATACAAAGGTAAAACGATCGATGAAGTCTTAGAGATGACCGTCGAAGATGCTCACGATTTCTTTGCGCCAGTTCCTGTCATTGCTAGAAAACTCAAGACCTTAGTTGATGTTGGTTTGTCGTATATTCGACTGGGTCAAGCAGCTACCACACTTTCTGGTGGTGAAGCCCAGCGAGTCAAATTGGCAAGAGAGTTGTCAAAACGTGATACAGGGAAAACGCTTTATATCCTGGATGAGCCTACTACCGGCCTGCACTTCCACGATATTCAACAACTACTGACCGTACTGCATCGCCTACGAGACCATGGCAACACTGTGGTCGTCATTGAGCATAACCTCGATGTGATCAAAACAGCAGATTGGATAGTCGATTTGGGGCCAGAAGGCGGACAAGGTGGTGGCGAAATCATTGCTCAAGGTACCCCAGAAGATGTTGCTCAGGTCGAGGGATCTCACACGGCACGCTTCCTTAAGCCTATGTTAAAATAGTAAAAAGCGTTAAAATGAAGAAACCAGCATCCATTGCTGGTTTCTTTTTATAATGAAGTGAGAGCGATGGCGACATTACATGTAAGCGGTACTCAACTAGAACCCAAGGCCCCTGAAGTTCCAATGAACAAGCCATTTATGGCGTCTTTGGCTGTTATCTTTTTAGCTGCCATGCACTTCTTTATGCCTAATCCCGGAGGCTCTGGCTTAGCACTTTCATTCAACGCTGCCGTTTGGTTGTTCTTTAGTGTTTCTCTGTCTGTTGGCCTTTATCAATTCGCAAACAACCAAGCATTGCGCTACTCCAAACTCACCATTGGTTTACTGATTAGCTGTTTGCTCATGACGCTACCGTTGATTTACCTCAATGTCGGCCAACACCTACCACTTGGCCGATTAGTCGGTTTGTGGGCTGGATTTACTTTCTTTGTTGTATTGCAGCAATTTCAGTTCAGTAATAAACACAAACAACGCTTGTTGTGGTTCATAGTACTTGCTGTTGCTATCGAAGCACTGATTGGCTACTTCCAGTATTTTTTCCTTCAGCCTGGCAATATGTTTGGATACGACGCCATAAAAAACCGCCCCTACGGCATTTTTCAGCAACCCAATGTCATGGCAAGTTTTCTAGCTACAGGTTTGGTCGTATCTGGATATTTACTTGCCAGACAACCAAACAAATATAACCAATTTAGTGATGTTACTGTTCTCTACATTATGCCGTTGCTAACCGTCCCTCTGTTGGTTGCGCTTGGTTCTAGAACGGGCTGGTTGGCGGCGATAGTAGGAACAGGGCTGCTGCTACCCTATCTGTTTAAGTTTTCAACCAAAAAGCGCTTCTGGGGATGGACATTATCAGCGGTGGCTGGAGTCCTTTTGGGATTTTTAGCTGTTTCAGCCCAAGATGGAGCAGGCCTAGTATCCAGCAAAGTGGATCTAGACAGCCCTCGTCGTTATACCTTTCCACAAACTCTGGATATGGTGATAGAGAAACCATTTACTGGTTATGGCTACGGTAACTTCGAATCAGAATATGTGCTTTATACCGCTCGTCAGCATCAATTAAATAGTGATTACAAACCTGCGCTTCCAGCGATGGATCACCCACATAATGAGTTACTTTTTTGGGCTGTTGAAGGAGGGCTGATTCCTGTACTTGGCATTTTACTGGCTGCTGGTCTGGTACTTGCCCGAATCTACTATGCTAAAAAGGGAACACGATTGGCGATGTTCTCGCTGTTTGTTCCAATAGTACTGCACTCTCAACTCGAGTACCCATTTTATCATTCGGCTATTCATTGGCTGATTTTCATTATTTTGCTTTTCTGGGTAGACCAGCGCGTAGCTAACTATAAGCAAGTAAAGTTCAGCCGATTTAGCAAAAGCGCACTTAGAGTGACAACACTTATCCTGCCACTATTGACTGCGTTTTACATGTTGAGTGCTTTGCACACCAATTACATTCTCACCAAGTTTGAAAAGTCTCGTCCTAAAAACCCTGATATTTTAAATCAAGTCACCAACCCAGTGGTTTGGAAAGATAGGTTTGACTGGGATGTCTACAGCACGTACCTAAATATAGGGCTGTACAAAGGCGATCCTCAGTTGATCATCCCTTATATCAACTGGTCACTTGAAATAATTAAGCATAAGCCGCGCCCAGCGTTCTACAGCAATTTGATCCTCGCTTATCAAGGGTTAGGGGATGACAGCCGCGCTCAGCAAATTAAAGCCGAGGCTGAGTTCTTATTCCCTGATACAGACTTTTCCAAACTAAACTACGTGCTACCTTCGAAGGCTAAGTCAGCCCCCAAGGAAACGCATGCAGCGAAAAGCACTGGGAAAAAAGAATAAAATGAAAAAGGGCGATGAACTATATAAAGTAAATCGCCCTTTTGATTGGCTAGCTATTGCTCTATTGCTCGCTGAGTGACTCTTCAAGTGCTCGTAAACACAAAGACACATTTTCATTGCGGGCGCCATAACCCATTAAACCAATTCTCCATGCCTTGCCAGCAAGCGCGCCAAGTCCCGCACCGATTTCAAGGTTGTAGTTTTCAAGTAAATCTGCGCGAACCTTAGCTTCATCGATACCTTCAGGAATATAGATCGCATTCAGTTGCGGTAAGCGACTGCCTTCTTGAACAACAAACTTGAAGCCCATTTTTTCGAGCCCAGCTTTCAACTTATCGTGCATAGCTTGGTGTCTCGCCCACGCATTCTCTAGCCCTTCATTGTGCAGAATCACTAGAGACTCATGCAATGCATATAAACTATTCACAGGAGCTGTGTGGTGGTAGCTACGTTTGCCCTCCCCACTCCAATACCCTAATACTAAACTTTGATCCAAGAACCAGCTTTGTACCGGTGTCGTTCTAGACTGGATTTTCTCTATCGCTTTAGCAGAGAAAGTCACTGGCGATAAGCCTGGAACACACGATAAACACTTTTGACTGCCCGAGTAGACAGCGTCGAGCTGCCACTCATCCACTTTGAGTGGAACTCCTCCCAATGACGTTACCGCATCAACAATGGTTAGCACGTCGTGCTGCTTGGCTAATGCGCCGAGCGCTTGTGCATCAGAAAGCGCACCTGTCGAGGTTTCTGCATGCACAAATGCCAATATCTTAGTATCAGGGTTGTCATTCAGTGCCTGTTTGACTTTATCCACACTAACAGGAGCACCCCATTCGTCATCAACCATCACCGCTTCACCACCAGCGCGCACCACATTCTCACGCATACGTTCACCAAATACACCATTACGACAAACAATGACCTTGTCGCCAGGCTCAATCAAGTTAACGAAACACGCTTCCATACCAGCACTACCCGGCGCAGACACAGCGATAGTAAAATCATTATCCGTTTGGAAGGCATACTTTAGTAGCTGTTTGAGTTCATCCATCATTTGGATAAACAGCGGGTCTAGATGCCCGACTGTCGGTCTGCTTAGCGCTTGTAGAACCTGAGGTGAAATATCTGAAGGCCCCGGCCCCATTAAAATACGGTGTGGGGGAATAAAACTTTGAATCGACATAAGGGCTCCTTGCATACAATGGTGTAAACAACCACATTAATCGAGAATCAACCCAACGGCAATTCGACTCTAGTCTTGAGGTCAAACCAGTGTCACAAATTTGTTAACAAAATCTTTCACTCCTCGCCAATAAACGATTGACAAAGATCGCACAAACACGTTCAATGAACGAGCTTTATGCAGAAGAGGAGCACTGCCCAGGCAGGTGTTTTGTGGAGCCACAACTCCAATACAAAACATTGATGGGGAGCCGTGCCGAGACAATTCTAAGTTGCGGATTAGAATCGTCGGTTAAGAGGGCTGAATCCCCTTAACTGTCGCTAGCCCTGTCTAGTGAAGAGCTTCTGAGGTTTCAAATTCAAATCTAATACCTCTCTTTTTGCTCTAATACTCTCTTCAACATCGGACGTTAGGTTATCTGTTTATAACCAACTGTAATTATTTTTAGGAAGTCGTGGGAGAAATGCTGTGAGCGCATTCAATGTCGCCAAATTTGGTGGAACCAGTGTAGCCAACTTTGAAGCAATGAGCCGTTGTGCCTCTATTATTGAGAATAATCCAAACACTAAGCTTGTGGTCAGCAGTGCCTGCTCAGGGGTAACAAATCTACTGGTCGAGCTCGCTAATGGAGTTCAAGATCAGGGTAAGCGCCAACAAGTGCTCGAAAAGATCAATGCAATTCATGAAGATGTACTTGCGCAGCTAAAAGAGCCACAAGAAACAAAGCAACAAGTACAAAGTATTTTGGACAGCGTGGCTAGCGCAGCTGAAGCTGCGTCATTCCAATCCAGCAAAAAGCTGACCGATCACTTAGTTGCCTGTGGTGAGTTGATGTCGACTTACTTGCTGACTCAATTAATGAAGGAAAGGGGCATTAACGCGGTACGCTTTGATATTCGAGATGTGTTAAGAACAGATGGCAATTTCGGCAAGGCAGAGCCTCAATTAGCCGATATCTTTGCTTTGGCACAGGAAAAACTCGTCCCGCTTTGCCAAAACTATGTCGTTATTACACAAGGGTTTATCGGCAGTGACAACGAAGGTAACACAACAACCCTAGGCCGAGGTGGTAGTGACTACAGTGCGGCGCTGATAGCAGAGTCAGTACAAGCTGCAGGGCTAGAGATCTGGACAGATGTACCAGGTATTTATACGACTGACCCACGCATTGCACCGAAAGCCTCACCAATCCCCGAGATAAGCTTTAGTGAAGCTTCTGAAATGGCTAACTTCGGTGCTAAGATCTTGCACCCTTCTACGCTCGTTCCAGCTCTTCGCCATGACATCCCTGTGTTTGTCGGTTCTTCAAAAGAACCAGAGAAAGGTGGCACTTGGATTCGTCATCAAGTCGAAAGCTCACCACTATTTAGAGCCCTTGCGCTTCGCTGTAACCAAACAATGGTAACGCTGCGCAGTGCAAACATGTTCCATGCGTACGGCTTCCTAGCCAAAGTGTTTGAAATCCTAGCCAAACATAAAATCTCGGTCGATTTGATCACCACTTCTGAAATCAGTGTGTCACTCACGTTAGATCAAACTGACACATCTGGTGGCGCACCAGAGCTTCCAGAAGCAGTACGAAAAGAGCTAGAAGAACTATGTAAAGTCGATGTTGAACATAACCTTTGCTTGGTGGCTCTTATCGGTAACAACATGAGTGAAAGCAAAGGATACGCAAAACAAGTCTTCGGAACGCTAGAAGACTTCAATTTACGCATGATCTGTTACGGTGCTAGCCCGCATAACTTATGTTTTTTACTCGATGAGTCAGAGTCAAAAGCAGCAATTCAGAAGCTGCACTTGGAATTGTTCGAGCAATAGCCTCATCTCGATAGTAACTAAACTAAAAAGAGCAGCCTTTCGCTGCTCTTTTCGTTTCACAATCTGCCCTTATTAACAGGAACAAGCACGCTAGAAAATCGAACGGCCAATTCGCTCTGCAAGTAATTCTAACGCTCTTGTACCCGCTAACGAGTTACCCGAAGGGTCGAGCTCTGGAGACCAAACCGCTATGGTCATTTCTCCTGGTACGACAGCGATAATTCCGCCACCTACACCCGATTTCCCCGGCATTCCGACTCGATACGCAAACTCACCAGCTCCATCATAGAGCCCACACGTTGCGAGCAAAGCATTAAGTTGCTTGGTTTGAGTTGGAGTAATGATTTGCTTGCCTGTTTGAACTGATGTGCCCTTGTTGGCTAGGTAGCTAAAAGTCTTAGCGAGGTCAACACAGCTCATCTTCAATGCACAGGCATGGAAATAATTATTCAGCACAGGGATCACATCGTTGCTAAAGTTGCCAAATGAACGCATTAGATAGGCGATCGCCGCATTTCTATCACTATGTAACATTTCTGAAGCCGCAACGATTTTATCATAAGTGATATGGGTATCACCGGACAGCTGGCGCACAAACTCAAGTAGTCGCTGCCTAGGCGCAGATAAGCGGCTGTGCAGTAAATCTGCGACTACAATCGCCCCTGCATTAATGAATGGGTTGCGCGGTATCCCCTGCTCCATCTCTAGCTGGATCATCGAGTTAAACGCTTGACCAGAAGGCTCTTTGCCCACTCTTTGCCAAATCTCTTCAGGTTTGTATAGCACCATCGCAAGCGTAAGGCTTAATGCTTTAGAAATCGATTGGATAGAAAAGGCTTCGTCCGCATCACCAGCTTTAATCACCTCACCTTGATTGGTATAAACAGCAATAGCCAGTTTTTGATTTGATACTTTCGCCAGAGCCGGAATATAGTCGGCTACTTTACCTTGACCAATAAGCGGTCGTACTTCTTGTAGGATTTCAGTCAATATTGCGGGTGTCGGTTTCATCTTTGACCTGTCATTTTATTATTATCGGTATCTACTGCCCTAAAGGGCAAAAAAGCCAACATTAGCAAATGTCGGCTTTCAAAACTAATCAAGATATCAGTGCTTTTTAGCTTACGCGGTACGCTTATATTTGATATCCCACACACCGTGGCCCAGGCGGTGTCCACGTGCTTCAAATTTAGTCAGTGGACGCTCTTCTGGGCGAGGAATAAAGTCACCGTCTTGCGCGATGTTTTCGAAGCCTGGTGCTGAGTTCATCACCTCAATCATATGCTCCGCATAGTTTTCCCAATCAGTCGCCATGTGGAAAATACCTGTTTCCATAATCAGCTTCTGGCGCACCATCTCTGCAAATTCGGCTTTCACAATGCGACGTTTATGATGGCGCGCTTTATGCCAAGGATCTGGGAAGAAAAGCTGTAATGTATGTAAGCTGTTATCTGGGATCATGTGCTCAAACACTTCGACTGCATCGTGGCACATTACGCGAAGGTTTGTAACACCAGCATCGCGAGCTGAAGCTAGGCAAGCGCCAACACCAGGGCTATGTACCTCAATACCAAGGAAGTTTTTCTCTGGGGCATTCTTTGCCATTTCGACTAGAGAAGCACCCATACCAAAGCCAATTTCAAGTACCACAGGGTTATCGTTGCCGAATACCTGTTGCCAATCCAAACGTTGTGGTTGGTAATCAATACCCATTGTTGGCCAACATTCATTCATCGCATTTTCTTGGCCTTTAGTTAAACGACCTTCGCGACGAACAAAGCTACGTATTTTACGTACCAGTTTGCCGTCTTCTGTGTATTCATTAGTGGTTACTTCACTCATTGCTCTGCCTGTATAAATTTTGCACTTGCCTCAAAGGGCTTGTGATTATCCAAAGAATCGCCTTGGGTGCAAGTTTTATCTACCCAAATCCCACACAATTTGTCTGTTTTACATCCAGCGCTAAGTGTGGTGCAATTTTGCCCCAAATTATAATAGATATTAGAGTAAGTCGTGACCCCTTTTGCACAGGCCATATTACAGTGGTATGACGCCTACGGACGTAAAGACCTTCCGTGGCAACAAAATAAAACAGCCTACAGTGTTTGGCTGTCTGAGATCATGTTGCAACAAACTCAAGTTGCCACCGTCATACCCTACTACCAGCGTTTCCTTGAACGCTTTCCAACCGTCATCGATCTGGCTAACGCGCATCAAGACGAAGTTCTTCATCTATGGACTGGGCTCGGCTATTACGCTAGAGCACGCAACCTGCATAAAGCAGCACAAATTGTCGCGGCAGAATATAATGGCGAGTTTCCTACCGACTTAGAGCAAATGAATGCCCTACCAGGGATAGGCCGTTCGACAGCGGCTGCGGTCTTATCATCTGTGTATAAAAAACCTCACGCAATTCTAGACGGGAATGTTAAACGCACCTTGGCTCGCAGCTTTGCTGTGGCTGGTTGGCCGGGACAAAAGAAAGTCGAGAACGCACTTTGGGAAATTGCCGATCAGCATACTCCACAGATTGATACCGATAAGTATAACCAAGCCATGATGGATATGGGTGCCATGGTGTGTACACGAAGCAATCCTAAGTGCTCGCTTTGCCCTGTAGAAAGCTTCTGCGTAGCCAAAAAGCAGGGTAACCCTCTTGATTACCCAGGCAAAAAGCCAAAGAAAGACAAGCCCGTAAAACAAGCTTGGTTTGCCATGTTGCATCACAACAACCAAGTCTGGCTCGAACAACGCCCACAAAGCGGCATTTGGGGTGGACTATTTTGCTTCCCTGAGACTGCAAATGCCGATATTCAGCCGCTGTTAGATAACCGCAATGTCAATGACGACTCCATTATCAAACAAACGCAGCTTATTGCGTTCCGCCACACATTCAGCCATTACCACCTAGATATCACGCCAATTTTGGTGGATGTATCAAAGCAGCCAGACATGATAATGGAAGGTTCTAAAGGTCTTTGGTATAACTTATCCCAACCTGAAGAGATCGGTTTAGCCGCACCAGTAAAACAGCTGCTGGAAAGCCTACCGTTTGAACTTCAATAGTCATTATGAGGAAACATTATGAGCCGCACCGTATTTTGTGCTCGACTTCAGAAAGATGCTGAAGGTCTAGATTTTCAACTTTACCCTGGCGAACTAGGCAAGCGCATCTTTGATAACATTTCTAAAGAAGCTTGGGGGCTTTGGCAAAGTAAGCAAACTATGCTTATTAACGAAAAGAAACTCAACATGATGGACCCAGAGCACCGTAAGCTACTCGAAGCGGAAATGGTTAACTTCCTATTCGAAGGGAAAGACGTCCACATTGAAGGCTATACGCCACCAAGTGAGAAGTAACCACCGCATCCGTTAATCGAATGACATCATAGCCTGCTGTGATGTCATTTTGTTTTATCCGCTCCTCTCCAATTTGTCATCGAAAAAGATGACATTGAAATTAAGCGACATTGCAAAAACGTAATAATAGGACCCTATGAAAAAGCTAGCGTATTTTTTAACGACACTACTGCTTGTTGGCTGCAGCCGAGAATTCGTTGAAAGTATCTACGACGTCAATTATGAGCCCACCAACCGTTTTGCAAACAACCTTGCCGAGTTGCCCGGCCAATTTGCCAAAGACACGGCAGCGCTTGACGCTCTCATCAGTAGCTTCTCCGGCAACATTGAAAAGCGTTGGGGTAGCCGAGAAATCAAAGTCGCTGGTAAAAGTAACTACGTAAAGTATATCGACAACTATCTCAGTCGTGCGGAAGTTAACTTCTCTAGTGGTAAGATCACAATCGAAACAGTCTCGCCAACTGAGCCGAAAAAGCACCTAAAAAACGCGATCGTCACGACTTTGCTTACTCCTGACGATCCTGCAAGTGTCGACCTATTTTCTTCTAAGGACATCACTCTTGAAGGTCAACCGTTCCTTTATGAGCAAGTCGTAGACCAGGATAAGAAGCCCATTCAATGGTCGTGGCGCGCAAGTCGCTACGCGGATTACTTGATCGAACACCAACTGAAAGTCAAAGAGGTCGATTTCAAAAAAGCCTACTACGTTGAAATCACTATGGTGGAAGAACAAGCTGAGATTCGAAGTTATAAGTACGCAGATATTGTTCGAAGAGCATCGAAACGCTACGACATCCCAGAAGATCTCATCTACGCGATCATAAAAACCGAAAGTAGTTTTAACCCGTATGCGGTTAGTTGGGCCAATGCTTACGGGCTGATGCAAGTTGTACCGAAAACAGCTGGTCGTGACGTATTTAAATTGGTGAAAAAGAAGCCTGGAGACCCGACACCGGAATATTTGTTTAACCCAGAAAACAACATTGATACCGGCACTGCCTATTTCTACATCTTGAAGAACCGCTATCTAAAAGACGTGAATCACCCTCTTTCGCTCGAGTACAGTATGATTTCTGCCTACAACGGTGGCACTGGCGGAGTTCTAAACACCTTTGATCGCAATAGCCGCTCGCGGGCAATGAACAACCTCAATTCTTTACAGCCAAATCAAGTTTATTGGGCTCTGACTAAAAAACACTCAAATGCAGAAGCCAGGCGATACTTAGAAAAAGTGACCAAATTTAAGAAAGATTTTAATGCGGGTAAAAGCTAACGGGCAATATTGTCTAAATTCGCAGCAGTTAACCACTTTTTTGAATTTTTTTCTAAAAACAAGTTGACGCGGAGGCGGAAAATCCGTTTAATAGCGCTCCGTCGCCCGGATAGCTCAGTCGGTAGAGCAGAGGATTGAAAATCCTCGTGTCGGTGGTTCGATTCCGCCTCCGGGCACCACAATTTATTTGTTGGTGTCTAATGACAACAACAAGCAAAGAATAAAGTGTGCCGACTTAGCTCAGTAGGTAGAGCAACTGACTTGTAATCAGTAGGTCACCAGTTCGATTCCGGTAGTCGGCACCATTCTTTTGCCTCGATAGCTCAGTCGGTAGAGCAGAGGATTGAAAATCCTCGTGTCGGTGGTTCGATTCCGCCTCGAGGCACCATTATTTGGTGCTTATCTCGAAGAGATACACAAATAATTCCCCCTTAGTTCAGTTGGTAGAACGGCGGACTGTTAATCCGTATGTCGCAGGTTCGAGTCCCGCAGGGGGAGCCATATTTAAGAAGCCAAGTCGAAAGACTTGGCTTTTTTCGTTTTAACTACAACAGTTCTGTACCCAGTACGTACCTTCACCCTAGTCAGCAATATTACGATCTGTCAGGGAATCACTTTTAAAAACTAAACCGAAAAATTTGGCCTTTGCATATTTGATGGCCGCATATGTCATTCCACTCTCGACAAGACATCGAATACGACTTTCTGAACGGTAACTTCTCCCCAGCCCCACACACCTGTTATTCACCTAATCCCTTATTGAATCAGCGTTCATCGCTCTTATTTTCATCCAACACAGCAAATAAAAACTTTTTTTACGCTAAAAATTTAATCCTCATCATACTTTCATCTCATGACGATATTCGCCGCTATACTTCTTACACTAATATGAATTAATTATTACAAACCACAGTGTGGTTTATCACTGTGAATATTTAACTGACCTTTTTTCGGTGGGTGCAATATGAAGCTAAAAACACAAGCATATTTTTTATCGGCGATAATTTTGTTCGCGCTACTTGCGCTGACCGCCACTGGACTATGGACTCTTAGAGTTGCCAGCGATCAAGACAACCAAGCTCGAGTCACTGAAATCTTTAAGAGCGCCTACAGCATACTGACTGAAGTCGAAAAGATGGCCGCTGACGGCACGCTTCCAGAAGAAGAAGCAAAAGCATTGGCTACCCGCCTACTACGCAATAACATCTATAAAGACAACGAGTATGTTTATGTCGCTGATGAGAACATGATGTTTGTGGCAGCCCCTCTAGACCCTCAACTTCATGACACTAGCTTCCATGACTTTAAAGATGGCAACGGCAACAGTATCGGTGAGATCCTAATCAACGCGATTCGTAAGAACCCGACAGGTATCGCTCAATACGAGTGGACCTCTGCTTACCCAGACGGAACTATCGACAACAAATTATCTATCGCTCAAAAGAGCCCTCGTTGGGGTTGGTATGTGGGAACAGGGATAAGCTTTGATGAAGTCAATCAGCGCTTCTGGTCTACCGCACAATGGCAAGTTGCACTTTGCTTGGTAATCGCTTTCGCCATTCTGTCTGTACTTATATTCGCTATCCGAAAAACAATCTCACTACTAGGCGGGGAACCTAATGATGTTCGTGAAGCAGTCCAAGCTGTAGCAAGAGGCGAAATACAGAACTCTTTCGATACGAGTGCGCCAGAAGGTAGTATTTATCAAGCGGTTCAGCAGATGAGCCAGTCACTCGCTCAGCTAGTGACAAATTTAGATTCTTCTATGCATGCATTGAGAAACGAGCTAAGCAATGTCGAAAGCCGTGCTGGAAGCATCGCCCAATTGACAGAGACTCAACAGCAATCTACCGCTATGATCGCAACCGCCATGACCGAGATGGCCTCTTCTGCAAACAATGTTGCAGATTCCGCGCGAGATACAGCCACTAACACTGACGAAGCAGACAAGCAAAGCCAGCATACCCAGCAATTAATCCATAATACCGTGGAGAATATTGAAGGGCTGGCGAATCAATTAGGTACAGCAAGCCAAGCGGTCTCAGATCTAGACAACGATGTAAACAATATCGCCAAAGTACTCGATGTGATTGGAGACATTGCAGAGCAAACTAACCTACTCGCTCTCAATGCCGCTATTGAGGCCGCTCGTGCAGGTGAGCAAGGACGCGGATTTGCCGTCGTCGCAGATGAAGTACGCAATCTAGCAGGGCGAACTCAAGACAGTACAAAAGAGATTCAGCAAATGATCAATAACCTTCAAGAGGGTTCGCGTAATGCGATACACACGATGGAGGTATGTGCAGAAACAAGTCAGAGCACAGTAACCGAATCTCAAAATGCTTCACAAGCTCTACAACAAATTGTAATGGCACTCGAGTCGATCTCTTCAATGAGCCACCAAATTGCCACTGCAGCAGCTGAGCAGACGCAAGTAAGCGATGACATCTCTCAACGCATTAATATGATCGAAGAAAGCGGAAACCAGTTAAGTGGTGTCGTATCCGAAAGCCACGATAGCAGCCAAACCCTAACTTCACTATCGAACGAGTTAGAATCGTGGGTGAGTAAATTCACTATCAAACACTAACTTCTCTATATTCGAATCTTTTTCTACTTTAGAGAATAGAAAAGCGCGTATTTTTACGCGCTTTTTTGTTTTTTAGTTGTATCAATTTGGTAAAAGAACACCATATCTACTTAGCTAAACGGGCTTTATTCCCTTTCAAATGAACAAAAACACCCCACTGAGTATAGAAAAACAACAAACGACATTTTTTTTGTATTTTAGTGTTGACCTGAAAAGAGAAAAACCGTTTAATACACCTCGTCGCCCGGATAGCTCAGTCGGTAGAGCAGAGGATTGAAAATCCTCGTGTCGGTGGTTCGATTCCGCCTCCGGGCACCACAATTTATTTGTTGGTGTCTAATGACAACAACAAGCAAAGAATAAAGTGTGCCGACTTAGCTCAGTAGGTAGAGCAACTGACTTGTAATCAGTAGGTCACCAGTTCGATTCCGGTAGTCGGCACCATTTATTACTTGCAAAGATTTATTCCCCCTTAGTTCAGTTGGTAGAACGGCGGACTGTTAATCCGTATGTCGCAGGTTCGAGTCCCGCAGGGGGAGCCATGTTAAAATTGATAAGCCGATTGCTTATTAATTTAGGCGCCGACTTAGCTCAGTAGGTAGAGCAACTGACTTGTAATCAGTAGGTCACCAGTTCGATTCCGGTAGTCGGCACCATTTTTCCCCCTTAGTTCAGTTGGTAGAACGGCGGACTGTTAATCCGTATGTCGCAGGTTCGAGTCCCGCAGGGGGAGCCACATTTAAGAAGCCAAGTCGGAAGACTTGGCTTTTTTCGTTTTAGCTGCGACTTACTTGCTCCAAGTAAATGTCTCAGACCTTGATGGAACTATGTAGTATTACAAGGCTCCTAGTGAGGTTTAACACATTGATGGATAAGCGCGTAGTAAGAATCACATTCTTAGTCATCCCCCATTCTACTCGCTCCTACCCTATCCCTGGTCATTTATATCAGTTGAGGTAAGAACTCCCTGCTTTTACTTGAGCAATAAAAAAGCCCCAATCGCTAGATTGAGGCTTAGATAAAGTTAAAGTCAGGATTACGCTTTTACACCTTCTTGCTGGTTTAGCATCGCGACTTCGTTATCCAAGGCTTCCAACTTATCTTTCATTTGCTCACGGCAAACATTAGCAAGTTCACGAACGTTTTCTTTGCTGTAACCATCAATGTCAATAGCTGGCATCATCTCTACGATTACATGACCGTTGTTCCAGCGGTTTAGCTTAATGCCACGTGTCGAACTACATACAATCGGGATGATAGGTAGCCCAGCGCCAATCGCTGCGTGAAAAGCTCCTGTCTTAAATGGCAGTAGCCCACGGCCACGTGAGCGAGTACCTTCAGGGAACATCCAAACCGACACATCACTGTTATTTAGGTTATCAACTACTTGATCAATAGTGCCTTTCGCCTTAGAGCGGTTAGCACGGTCAATAAGAATATTACCGGTTAGCCAATACAGCTGACCGAACAGTGGCATCCACGCCAAGCTCTTCTTACCTACGGTAACAACCTTAGGTGTGACTGCCGACGAAACGGTAAACAAGTCCCAGTTATTTTGGTGATTCGCAATGTACACATGCTGACCACGCTTATATGCGTCTTCTGGTATTCTCAAATCTAGCTTGATACCAAAGACTTTGGACATGCGACCGAAGTAGCGTCCAAAAGTAAATACATGCTTCGGGTTACGTGGGCTAAGTAGGCAATAGCCACAACCGAATACAAACATGACGATCGCAAAAATCGCTACAGCCAATACACGTAATAGTGCAATCATTTTCTGTTCTCCAGAACAACTAACCCTGAAATAATAATCCCAGACTTTAACTGATCTCTTACTCATAAAAAAGCCGAAACCTAAGTTTCGGCTTACAAACGTTAGCTGAAACTAGTTTGCTTCTTTAAAACGCTCAATATTAGCGCCTAATACAGATAGCTTATCTTCAATTTTGTCGTAACCACGGTCTATATGGTAGATACGATCAACAATAGTCTCACCTTGTGCAATACAACCAGCGATAACCAAGCTAGCTGATGCACGTAGGTCTGTTGCCATTACTTGAGCACCGCTCAAGCGGTCAACATCACCACAGATAACGGTGTTACCTTCAATCTCAGCTTTAGCCCCCATACGCATAAGCTCTGGTACGTGCATAAAGCGATTTTCGAAAATATTTTCAGTAATCACACCACCGCCTTTCGCCATTAGGTTCAGTAGTGTGAATTGCGCCTGCATATCCGTAGGGAATCCAGGGTGAGGTGCAGTACGCACAGTCACCGCTTTCAGATCGCGGCCTGTCATATCAACGCTGATCCAATCTTCACCGGATTCTACCAAAGCCCCAGCTTCTTCTAGCTTAGCAAGCACGGCTTCGAGTAAATGAGGACTAGTGTTACGACAGACTACTTTACCGCCTGATACTGCGGCAGCGACTAGGAAAGTCCCCGTTTCAATTCGGTCTGCAACTACAGCATGCTTACCACCACCTAAACGTTCAACACCTTCAATGGTGATAGTATCTGTACCTGCACCAGAGATTTTGGCGCCTAGTTTGTTTAGGAAGTCAGCTGTGTCTACGATTTCAGGTTCACGCGCCGCGTTATCCAGCACAGTTTTACCTTCCGCAAGCGTTGCCGCACACATAATGGTAATCGTCGCACCTACGCTCACTTTATCCATTACGATATGAGCACCTTTAAGGCGTCCATCAACGTTCGCTTTTACGTAGCCATCTTCCAGAGTGATCGTTGCACCCAGCTGCTCTAGACCATGAATATGTAGGTCCACTGGACGTGCACCAATAGCACATCCACCTGGTAGTGATACTTGGCCTTGACCAAAGCGCGCTACAAGAGGCCCAAGGGCCCAGATCGACGCTCGCATCGTTTTCACTAAATCATACGGTGCACAGTACTCATCAATACCACCAGCATCAACATGTACAGAGCCGTTACGTTCAACCTTCGCACCTAGACGCTTTAATAGCTCCATCGTTGTATCGATGTCGCGTAACTTAGGTACGTTGGTGACTTCAACAGGCTCTTCAGCCAGTATTGAGGCAAACAAAATTGGCAAAGCCGCATTTTTTGCACCAGAGATCGTTACTTCACCACTTAGAGGTTGGTCCGATCCAATTACTCGAAACTTTTCCATTAATTAACCTTACAGCGACATCAATTTCTTATCGCGAGCCCATTCGTCGGGCGTGAATGCTTTGATAGAAACGGCATGAATGTCGTTTCTTTGAATGTACTCCATCAGAGGAGAGTAAATCATTTGTTGCTTCTTAACGCGGCTCATTCCTTCGAAACAAGCATCAACAGCAACCACTTCATAGTGGCTACCTTCACCTTTTACATGCACTTCTTGAAGGTTGAGTGCTTCTTCTAATAACTGTTGTACTTTTGCGCTATCCACAATTCACCTCTGCTTAGTGTTTTATATGTTTAGCTAACATAGACTCGACATTGCTTAGCTGAAACAAAGTGCTCAGTTGGTCTGGCACGAAACTGAGCATTATATGACAGTTTTGCTTTTTTGCATGCTCTATTAAGTGAATTAACATCACCATGCCAGACGAATCTATTCTTTCGACCTTTTCAAGCGAAAACTCGACTTGCGCTTCGCTAGGTTGCCAGGCTTTGATAAACGCCCAAAGCGCCGGCACATTTTCTCTATCGAGAGCGCCCAGTAAGCTAACGAGCTCTGGTCGGGATTGTTGCCATTGAGAGTGACTCATTACTGAGCACTCTCGGCGGATTCAAACTGTATTGGGCGGCTTGCCAACTCTTCAAGATCCTGAGCGACACTCACTAGCCCTTCTTGACGTAGCTTACTGCTCCACTCTGATTGTTTACTCGACAATAAGCTAATCCCTTCAGCAATCATGTCGAATGCAGCCCACTCTCCAGTATTCTTATTCTTACGAAGTTTAAATTCGAGTTTGATGTTCGGCCTCGGTGTATCAACAATTTCTACTTTAATACCCGTAATGCGCTTCTTGGGATCGAGCTTTGGCTCAGGTCCAAATTCAATCACCTGATCAGTATACTGAGTTAACACCTGAGCAAATGATGCCACCAAATATTTTCTAAACGCGATAATGAAAGTCTCAACATCTTTCTTATCTGCGCCTTTCAAATTTGGCCCCAACAACTTTAACGCCGCATACTTTTCGTTGACGTAAGGCATAAGCTCCTCTTCAACGATAACCTTCAAGTGGTCTGGATTTCGATGAACTTCAGCTTGCTCGTTCTTCAACCTTTCAAAGGCTTGCTGCGCAACATGCTGCATCATTTGATAGGGTTGCGTTTTATCAATTTCCGCTGCGTTAGCAAATAAAGGCAGTATCGCTAAACACACAAGCCACAATTTTTTGAAAAACATTTTATTTATCATGCGACTATTCCTCACTTCCTGTGTCGTCAGAACCACCCACACTGTAAAGCACTTGACCAATCAAATCTTCAAGCACTAATGCTGATTTGGTATCTTCAATATAATCGCCGTCAGAGAGCATTTCTTCATCTTCAAAGATAAAGCCCGGTACCAAGCCTATATACTGCTCACCAATTAAACCTGACGTCAGTACTTGTACACTAGAAGTGTCTGGAAACTGCTGATATTGCGCGTTGATTGCCATTGAAACGACAGGCAATAGCTTCTCAGGATCTAATGAAATATCAGTAACTCGCCCAATAACGACGCCGCCCACTTTCACAGGAGAACGTACTTTTAAGCTGCCAATATTGTCAAACTCAGCTTTGAGGGTGTAAGTATCGTTAGAACCGAGCCCTTTAACGTCAGCAACTTGAAAAATCATTACCAATATTGCGCAAATTCCCGCAATAACAAAAGTGCCAACCCAAAATTCCGTTTTTCTTGTCTGTTGCATGATTAATTCCCAAACATCAATGCGGTTAGTACAAAATCTAGCCCCAATACAGCTAGAGACGAGTGCACAACAGTGCGCGTAGTTGCTCGGCTTATCCCCTCAGAGGTAGGCGTAGCATCGTAGCCATTGAATAACGCTATCCAAGTCACTGTGACTGCAAACACTAAACATTTAATCATGCTGTTGCCGATGTCTCTGCCGAGCTCTACAGACGACTGCATCGCTGACCAGAAACTACCATGGTCGATACCTTTCCAATCAACACCAACCAATTGACCGCCCCATATACCAACAGTCATGAAAATCATCGCCAATAAAGGCATAGAAATAAGACCCGCCCACAAGCGTGGTGCAATCACTCGTTTAAGTGGATCGACTGCCATCATTTCGAGACTCGAAAGCTGTTCTGTTGCCTTCATTAGTCCAATCTCAGCAGTCAACGCAGAGCCTGCGCGGCCAGCAAACAATAAAGCGGTAACAACAGGGCCTAATTCTCTCAACAAAGACAGTGCCACCATCTGACCAAGGCTGCCTTCCGCACCGTAATCAACCAGAATGACATACCCTTGTAAGCTGAGCACCATACCAATGAAAAGCCCAGATACAACAATGATAGCCAACGACTGAACACCAACGCTGTAGAGTTGTTTTATCAACAAAGGGAGGTTTTCAATTGGCCTTGGGCGGCTAGCTATCGCACCTAGCAGCATTAAGCTGGCTCGACCAAAAGCTTCGCAAATGGCTAACGCCCTGCGACCTGTATTAACGACAAAGTCGGACAAACCAGAAGCCATTAGAACAAATCCTTTGTAATATCATCAGCTGGAAAACGAAATGGGACAGGGCCATCAGCCGTTCCTAAGAGAAACTGCTGCACTCGAGGATCATCGTTTTCTTCGAGTTGTTTGGGTTTACCTGAGGCAATAATCTTTCCATCCGCGAGTAAATAGACCCAATCGGCAATGCTCATTACTTCAGGCACATCATGAGAAACCACCACTGAAGTGACACCTAGTGCATCATTCAGTTTACGAATCAGCTCAACTAGAACCCCCATGGTTATCGGGTCCTGACCAACAAAAGGTTCATCGTACATGATTAACTCTGGGTCCAGGGCGATAGAGCGCGCTAAAGCAGCACGGCGTGCCATTCCCCCAGATAACTCACTCGGCATTAACTCAGCCGCTCCTCGCAAGCCCACAGCTTCAAGTTTGAGCAACACTAAAGTGCGAATTAATGATTCATCGAGGTGTGTATGTTCTCTTAACGGGAAAGCGACATTGTCGAAGACATTGAGATCGGTGAACAAGGCACCTGATTGAAACAGCATGCTCATTTTTTTACGCGCATGATAAAGTCTTTTACGGCTCAAAGTGGGTATGTTGTCACCATCAAACCATATCTCCCCCGCGTCTGGCGCGAGTTGCCCACCTATCAAGCGCAACAAGGTAGTCTTACCAATCCCCGATGGCCCCATGATCGCAGTAATCTTGCCTTTTGGTACATGCAGACTGACATCATCAAATATCGTCCGCTCACCTCGGGAAAAGTATAAGTTATTGATTGTAACAAGATCCGCCGTTGGCATAAGCTACCTGTATCATTCCTAACGAGTACATCCTTTTATATGGGCAATCATAAGCACATTAACTTGGGATTAAAAGCACTGTTCAATTAAATCTAATTCGGACCTTACGTTTTCTCCATTCTGAATTCTTATAAAATAGGTCAATATTGTTAAATAGTTACCTGTTCTGCTTCCCTTTTGCCTACCAAACCGTCAAAATTAGCGGTTAAATCATTAATTGTTCATGAATTAGGAATCACTATGTTTGAAGCCGTTGCGTTACTTATCGTCGGCCTTGTTTTTCTCGTTTGGAGTGCAGATAAGTTAGTATTCGGAGCTGCGGCTCTAGCGCGTAATGTCGGTATCTCTCCATTGGTTATCGGTATGACGATCCTAGCTATGGGCTCATCGGCACCAGAGATGATGGTCTCTGCGACAGCGGCTCTTGAAGGTAAAACCGACACAGCCGTGGGGAACGTGTTAGGTTCAAACATTGCCAACATTGCTTTAATTTTAGGTATCACCGCCCTCATCAAACCACTATCTATAAGCTCTGCGGTATTGCGCCGTGAATTGCCATTGATGATTGTCGTTACACTGGTTGCTGGCGCCATCTTATGGGATAGCCACCTAGGTTTTTACGAAGGCGTACTGCTGTTTGTTCTATTTGCTGCTTTCATTTTCGCGATGCTACACATCAGCCGTAAAGAAAAGCAAAACGGCGATGTGCTGCTAGAGGAGCAAGAATCCGAGATTCCTGACGGTGTAAGCAATGGCAAAGCCGCGATGTGGGTGGTCATTGGTTTAATTATTCTACCTATTGCTGCTGGCACATTAGTAGACAACGCAGTTGTTATTGCTAAATACTTCGGTATGAGTGACCTGGTTATTGGTTTAACTATTATCGCGGTAGGTACTAGCTTACCTGAGCTAGCTGCTTCTTTAGCCGGAGTTCTTAAAGGCGAAGATGATATGGCCGTTGGTAATATTATCGGCTCAAACGTGTTTAACATTCTTGCTGTAATGGGCCTTCCAGGCATCCTTAATCCTTCCATGCTGAGCGAATACGCAATGGGACGCGACTTCTGGGTTATGCTGGGTGTGTCTCTACTGCTAGTTGCGATGGCTCTGGGCAAATCTCGCAGCATTAACCGTATAGAAGGTGGCGTATTGTTCATCGCTTTCATCGCCTACCAAGGCTATCTCATCATGAACATGAGCGCTTAACACCTTTCCCCATTAGTGGAGTATTTTGATGTCATCAACGTTTGATTTCCGTAGCGTAGCGAAACGAGTGTTAGATACCGAAGTCGCTGCATTGGTACAACTGGACCAGTATTTTAATCAAGACTTTACCAAAGCCTGTGAAATGATTTTGTCTAACCAAGGCAAGGTTGTCGTAATGGGGATGGGAAAGTCAGGCCACATCGGTAACAAAATTGCCGCGACATTGGCAAGCACTGGCACTTCTGCATTCTTTGTTCACCCTGGTGAAGCTGCGCACGGCGACCTTGGTATGATTGAACCAGGTGACATCGTTCTTGCTATTTCAAACTCTGGAGAATCAACAGAAATTCTTTCTCTTTTCCCAGTATTGAAGCGCTTGAATATTCGTATCATTAGTATGACAGGTAAGCCGCAATCCAATATGGCGAAGCTATCTGACGCACACCTGCAAATTACGGTACCGAAAGAAGCCTGTTCACTCGGGCTAGCTCCAACATCCAGTACGACGGCTACGCTAGTCATGGGGGACGCTGTTGCAATTGCCCTACTCGAGGCTCGTGGTTTTACTGCTGAAGATTTTGCGCTCTCTCACCCAGGTGGTGCGCTTGGGCGTAAGCTGCTACTCAAATTATCCGATATTATGCACTCCGGAGCGCAGTTACCTATGGTCACCGCCGATACGGTAATCCGCGACGCCCTATTGGAAATTAGCCAAAAAGGCTTGGGGATGACAGCTGTTGTTGACGACACTCAGCAACTCGTCGGAATTTTTACCGACGGTGATTTACGTCGTATTCTCGACAAGCGCGTCGATATCCATACTGAAACCATTGGCCAAGTAATGACTCAAAACCCAACTACAGCCAGCCCAGATATGCTTGCAGCTGAAGGGGTTAACTTAATGCAAGAGAAAAGCATCAATGGCCTGATGCTGTGTGATAATGGCAAACTGGTTGGTGCGCTTAATATGCACGATTTATTAAAAGCTGGAGTGATGTAATGAGCAAATTAATTGAAACTCTTTATGGTCCAGTCGAACAAAACCTGTTAAAAATTGCCAAAGAGATTAAACTGCTGATCTGCGATGTCGATGGTGTGTTCTCAGATGGCTTAATCTACATGGGTAATAATGGCGAGGAGCTGAAAACGTTTCATACTCGCGATGGTTATGGCGTCAAATCATTAATGAACGCCGGGATTGAAGTAGCCATTATCACAGGGCGCCAATCTCAAATTGTAGAAAATCGCATGAAGGCTCTTGGTATATCTCTGATTTACCAGGGGCAAGACGACAAAATTAAAGCATACCAAGACATATGTCGTAAGCTTAATATTGCACCCGAGCAAACTGGTTACATCGGTGATGATTTGATTGACTGGCCAGTAATGGAAAAAGTTGCACTACAAGTTTGCGTCGCTGATGGTCACCCACTTCTCGCCAAACGAGCGAATTATGTCACTACTATCAAAGGTGGGCATGGTGCAGTACGAGAGGTTTGCGATCTTATTCTTCAAGCACGTGATGAGTTAGACGTACATAAAGGCTTAAGTATATGAGTTTATCTCGTATTATTTATACTTTACTGTTTTTTGTTGCATGTTGGTCGGCTTATTACCTCTTCGACAAAGAACAAACATTCGATATCCAAGTAACTCCAGATCAGGAGTTGCCGATGTTTAGCGGCACCAACATGGAGAACGTTTCTTACGCAGAAGACGGAATCCGCAGCTACATCATTACTTCAACACACTTAGACCACTTCGCGAAAAGTGGCGACACTGAGTTCGATTTTCCTGTACTGAAAATCTATAAAGAAGGTGTCATTCAGGAATGGGAAATCACTGCTGATCGAGCCATCCTCAGTGAAGAGCAAGTCCTGACATTATACGACAACGTTTTGGCTAAAAACCTACTCAGTGACTCGGGATTTGACACTATGTCTACCGACGAAATGAGCATAAAACTTGATAATCGAGACTTTTGGGCAGACAATCGAGTTGTTCTTGTCGGCCCTCAATTTGAAACGGAAGGACAGGCGATGAAAGGCAATTTTGCTGACAATACCGCTGTTCTTTACAACCATGTACAAGGTAGATATGAAACTCTCACACCTTAGTCTATTTGCTTGCCTATTGGCATCAAGCAATGCCATGGCACTATCTACAGACCAAGACCAGCCTGTCTACATCGACTCTGACAGCCAGCACCTAGATATGCAGAGCAACCGAGTGACTTTCCTCGGCGATGTAAAGCTTAAGCAAGGCAGTATCAATATGAATGCCGATAAAGTAATCGTCATTCGTGACCCAAAAGATGGCACAATCCAAGAGATTGAAGGCTATGGCGATCTAGCGACGTTTTCACAGCTGACTGACGATGGTAAAACCCTTTATGGTGAAGCAGAAGAGCTGTATTACAAAATGGTCGATGACCAACTCACTATGATTAAGCGAGCCATGCTGTCACAAGACGACAGCGTAATCCGTGGCAGCAAGATCCGCTATAGAATCACCGAGCAGAAGCTCATTGCCGACGGTCAAACAGGCGACCGTGTCAGCACCGTTCTTCAACCACAGGCAGCCCAAAACTAATATGGCAATATTAAAAGCAGAGCACCTAGCGAAAAGCTACAAAAACCGCCGCGTAGTTTCTGATGTGAGCTTAGAAGTAGAGTCTGGTCAAATCGTTGGCCTACTCGGCCCGAATGGTGCAGGTAAAACCACATCGTTTTACATGATTGTTGGTCTCGTCGCTCGAGACGAAGGAAAAATAAGCATCGACAATCAAGATATCAGTATTCTTCCAATGCACAGCCGCTCTCGCATGGGTATAGGCTACTTGCCGCAAGAAGCGTCTATCTTCCGTAAATTATCGGTGGAAGATAACATCATGGCCGTTCTTCAGACTCGTGAAGAAATGACTCGTGAGGAGCGCCAAGATAAACTTGAAGACCTGCTGGAAGAGTTCCACATCCAACATATCCGTGCAAGCGCGGGGATGGCGTTGTCAGGTGGTGAGCGTCGACGCGTAGAGATAGCGCGCGCATTAGCAGCAAACCCACAGTTCATCTTGCTGGATGAGCCTTTTGCCGGGGTTGACCCAATCTCAGTTATTGACATCAAAAAGATCATCGAACACTTAAGAGATCGTGGCCTAGGTGTGCTGATCACCGACCACAACGTGCGTGAAACGCTTGATGTGTGTGAAAAAGCTTACATCGTAAGCCAAGGGCACTTGATCGCTGAAGGAACACCGGCGGACGTTCTCAATAATGAACAAGTAAAACAAGTTTATCTCGGTGAACAATTCCGTCTATGATTAAATAGAGTCGGTAGCGGAATCTAAAAATAATAAGGTAAGCGACACTGAATGAAACCCTCATTACAACTCAAGCTAGGTCAGCAATTAGCCATGACTCCTCAGTTGCAGCAAGCGATTCGCTTACTGCAACTGTCTACTTTGGATCTTCAACAAGAGATTCAAGAAGCGCTGGACTCCAACCCGCTACTTGATGTTGAAGAAGGTAGCGATGAACCAGCATCGAGCGAAGAAAAAAGCACTAATGAGGAAAAAGAGCCTACCGTAGAAGTTGCAGAGCCTGAGCCTAAAGACAGCTCCGAGTTGATCGAAAAATCAGAAATCAGCAACGAACTCGAAATCGATACCACTTGGGATGATGTATACAGCGCGAATACAGGTAGCACTGGTATTGCTCTAGATGACGATGCACCTATTTACCAAGGTGAAACTACGCAGTCACTGCATGATTACCTGTTGTGGCAGCTCGACTTAACTCCATTCAGTGAAACCGACCGAACCATTGCGCTAGCTATCATCGACGCTATCGATGATTATGGTTACCTTACGATTAGCAGTGAAGACATCCTCGACAGCTTTGATAATGAAGAGATCGAACTGGATGAAATTGAAGCTGTGCGTAAACGCATCCAGCAATTTGACCCACTGGGCGTTGCGTCTTTAAACCTTCAAGATTGCTTGTTATTACAACTGGCGACTTTCCCAGAAGATACTCCTTGGCTAAATGAAGCCAAATTGGTCTTGAACAACCATATCGATCATCTTGGTAATCGAGACTACAAGCTGATCATTAAAGAAACCAAACTTAAAGAAGCAGAGTTAAGAGACGTACTGGCGCTTATCCAACAACTGGATCCTCGTCCAGGTAGTCGCATCACCCCAGATCACGCTGAGTATGTCATTCCTGATGTGTCTGTTTTCAAAGACCATGGTAAGTGGGTGGTTACCATCAACCCAGACAGTGTTCCAAAACTTAAAGTAAATCAACAATATGCTAGCTTAGGCAAAGGAAACAGTGCCGATAGCCAGTACATTCGAACCAATTTGCAAGAAGCAAAGTGGTTAATTAAAAGCCTAGAAAGTAGAAACGAGACGTTGCTCAAAGTTGCAAAATGCATAGTTGAACACCAACGTGATTTCTTCGAGTATGGGGAAGAGGCCATGAAACCAATGGTCCTAAATGATGTTGCCCTCGCTGTTGATATGCATGAGTCCACTATTTCACGTGTTACGACTCAGAAGTTTATGCATACCCCTAGAGGCATATTTGAATTGAAGTACTTCTTCTCTAGTCACGTTAGTACAGACAACGGAGGAGAGTGTTCATCCACTGCAATTCGCGCTTTGATTAAAAAACTGGTGGCAGCGGAAAACACCGCGAAACCACTCAGTGACAGCAAGATTGCAGCATTACTGGCTGATCAAGGGATTCAGGTCGCTAGAAGAACCATAGCTAAGTACCGAGAATCTTTGGGCATTGCCCCTTCAAGTCAGCGCAAACGCCTACTTTAAGGCCTATAACCGAGAAGGAAAGTCTATGCAAATTAACATTAATGGCCATCACGTTGATCTTACCGATTCACTGCAAGACTATGTAAACTCAAAGTTTCAAAAACTTGAGCGATTTTTCGACCATATCAATAACGTACACGTTGTATTGCGTGTTGAGAAAGTAAGACAAATCGCTGAAGCTACCCTTCACGTAAACCAAGGGGATATCCACGCAACTGCAGACGACGAAAATATGTACGCTGCAATCGATGCACTAGTGGATAAACTCGTTAGACAACTTAACAAGCATAAAGAAAAGCTAAGTAGCCACTAATCATGCAAATCAGCGAAGTACTTTCATTGGACTGCACTAAAAGTGCAGTCCAATGCACGAGCAAAAAACGCGCTCTAGAAATGATCAGCGAAATCGTCGCACAGCAAACTGGTCAAAACTCCACCGAACTTTTTGAATGTATGCTCAGCCGTGAAAAGGTGGGCAGTACTGGCATTGGAAATGGTATCGCCATTCCCCATGCTCGTATGATGTCGAGCGACCAAGCGGTAGCCGTACTTCTTCAATGTGAACAACCTATCGAATTTGATTCTATAGACAATCGACCTGTCGACCTTCTTTTCGCTCTGCTCGTGCCAGACGCACAATGTAAAGAGCACCTGAAAACACTTTCTTCGATGGCCGAACGTCTTAACGACAAACAAATCCTTAAGCAGCTGAGAAACGCACAAAGCGATCAAGAGCTCTATAACATCATGGTTAACAAGTAGGCAGTATTGCGATGCGTTTAATCGTTGTGAGTGGTCAATCTGGTGCAGGTAAAAGTGTCGCTCTAAGAGTTCTTGAAGACCTTGGATATTACTGTGTAGATAACTTGCCCGTTAGTCTACTTGATGCTTTTATTCAGTCGGTATCTGACAGCAAGCAAAATGTCGCCGTTAGTATTGATATCCGAAACTTACCTAAAGAGCCGACATTAGTTGACGACTTGCTTGAAAAACTCAAGCAAAGCACTGACGTTAACGTTCTTTTCTTAGGAGCTAACCAAGAAACGCTCCTAAAGCGCTATAGTGAAACTCGCCGTCTACACCCGCTCTCGTTAAGTGATTCAAAACCTTCGTTGGCCCAAGCGATTGAGCTTGAACGCAAGATACTCGCACCACTAAAAGAGCATGCCGACCTAGTGTTGGACAGTAGTAACCAATCTCTACACGAACTCAGCGAAACCGTTCGTATGCGAGTAGAAGGAAGGGAACGGCAAGAGCTTGTCATGGTATTCCAATCATTTGGGTTCAAATACGGCTTACCTAATGATGCTGATTACGTGTTTGATGTTCGTTTTTTACCGAACCCTCACTGGGAACCCGCGTTAAGGCCGTTAACCGGACTCGATACCCCGATTAAATCCTTCTTGGAATCTCACCAAGAAGTCATCGACCTCAAATTGCAAATCCAAGGCTTTATTGACAACTGGCTACCTATGCTAGAGAAAAACAATCGCAGCTATCTCACTGTGGCGATTGGCTGTACTGGCGGAAAACACCGTTCAGTGTATTTGACTCAACAAATTGGTGAGTACTTTTCTCAGCTGGGCCATCAAGTTCAAATCCGCCACACTTCGTTAGAAAAACATCACTCATAGGACTCTTACCATGCAGCAGCAAAGCCGAACTGTACTCATTCAGAACCGATTAGGTCTTCATGCTCGTGCTGCTGTTAAATTGGTAGAATTAGCTCAATCGTTTGAAGCGATTCTGACTATTCGCAACCACGAAGACAAAGAAGCAACAGCCGATAGCGTCATGGGGTTGCTGATGCTCGAATCTGCTCAAGGCGAACACGTGACTATCACCGCCGAAGGCAATGACGCCGCCCCAGCGCTGGAAGCGGTGTGTAACTTAATCGAACACAAGTTCGACGAAGACGAATAACCTGCCCATAAACTCATTAAATAGCCGTTTGTTCACAATATCTTATTAACCAAGCTATATATTTAAGTTACTATTTAAAACATTGTAAGTATTAAGAGTTTAGGGGGAATCAATGGCAGAGCAAATAGAATTTGACCAAGCTCACCAAGCCCTCCAAGAAGTTACTGAAGCTCTAGAAAATGGCCGTTTTGTCCATGTCCGACGCCAACTGCAGGATATGGAGCCAGAAGATATTGCTCACCTCCTTGAAGCCTCACCACGTAAAAGCCGTGACGTTCTTTGGCAGCTCACCGATCCTGAAGATTACGGTGAAATCCTCGACGAGTTAAGCGAAGACGTTAAAGATGCGCTTGTCTCCAAGATGGCGCCAGAAAAGCTGGCAGAAGCAACAGAAGGTATGGACACCGATGACGTTGCATACGTCCTGCGAAGCCTACCTGATGATGTCTCACGTGAAGTCCTATCGCAAATGGACACGGCTGATAGATTGCGTGTTGAAACCGCGCTGTCGTATCCAGAGGACACTGCTGGCGGGATAATGAATACTGACGTCACAACCATTCGTGGTGACGTCGACGTCGACGTAGTCCTTCGTTATCTGCGCATGAAAGGTGAACTGCCTGAGGCAACCGATGCACTTTACGTCATCGACGAAGAAAGCCGCCTTATCGGCCATTTATCACTGACGACGCTACTCACGACTCAACCAGATGTTCCGGTTATCGAAGTTATGGATGACGCGGATGAAGCGATTTCTGTCGATACCAGCGACTCAGATGTCGCCAGCTTGTTCGAACGTCGTAACTGGGTTTCTGCACCTGTTGTTGATGAAAACCAACATCTGGTTGGTCGTATAACGATCGATGACGTGGTCGATGTCATTCGTGAAGATGCAGAGCACTCAATGATGAGTATGGCTGGCCTTGATGATGACGAAGATACCTTTGCACCTGTAGTAAAGTCGGCACGTAAGCGTAGCGTTTGGCTTGGAGCCAACGTTTTAGCTGCTCTTGCTGCGGCTTCGGTTTCAAACATGTTTGAAGCGACATTAGATCAAATGGCTGCTATCGCAGTATTGATGACCATCGTGCCTTCAATGGGCGGCGTAGCAGGTAACCAAACTGTTGCTCTCGTCATCCGCGGTTTAGCCTTAGGCCATATCGGTGACAGTAACAAACGCGAATTACTGCTTAAAGAAGCCGCTATCGGTTTCCTTAACGGTATTCTTTGGGCGCTGATCATTGGTGGTATTGTTGTCGCATGGAAGAGTGACTGGATGCTTGGCGGCATTATCTCCGCAGCCATGATGACTAACTTACTGGTTGCAGGGATTGCTGGGGTAACTATCCCAATTCTACTCAAGAAAATGAATATTGACCCAGCCTTAGCGGGTGGTATGGCGCTCACTACCGTGACCGATGTCATCGGCCTCTCCGTATTCTTAGGGCTTGCGACGATTTTAATTTAGTCGCACTCTAAAGCTCGTTACTAAAGTTCCAAATCAAAAAGGGCTCGTACTATCTAGTACGAGCCCTTCTACTAACCATAATATTTGCTACCGTCAGGTTATGTTATTCACCCGCGACTTTCATTGATTCCAGCAAAATAGAACCCGTCTGAATTTGTGAGCGAGTTTCAACGTCGTTACCCACTGCCACAATTTGGTTAAACATATCTTTGAGGTTGCTTGCAATGGTCACTTCCGACACTGGGTATTGAATTTCGCCGTTTTCAACCCAGAAACCAGCCGCACCACGTGAGTAATCACCTGTCACGATATTCACGCCTTGGCCCATGACTTCAGTCACTAAGAAACCAGTACCAAGCTCTTTAAGCATCTGCTCAAAACCTTGCCCAGTAGATTTCACAAACCAGTTATGGATACCACCAGCGTGCCCCGTTGGAGTCATGCCCATTTTGCGCGCTGCGTAGCTGGTCAGTAGGTAAGTAGACAGTACGCCATCAGTGATAATTTCACGGTCTTGAGTAAACACACCTTCACTATCAAAAGGGCTAGATGCTAGGCCACGCAATACGTGTGGGCGCTCAGATACACTAAACCATTCTGGAAGTACTTGCTTACCAAGGTGATCGAGTAAGAAAGAAGATTTACGGTATAAGTTACCGCCACTGATCGCCATCACCAAGTGGCCTAATAGGCCAGTCGCGACATCCGCTGCAAACATAACAGGGTACTTACCTGTGGTCAGCTTTTTCGCATCTAATCGGTTAACGGTTTTCTCAGCGGCTAGTTGACCTACTTTTTCAGGAGCCCAAAGCTCATCACGATGACGGGCAACGGTGTAGCTGTAGTCACGCTCCATCTCACCATTGGCTCCTTGACCAATCACACAACAACTAGTGCTATGACGGCTCGAAGCGTAGCTAGCAAGCAAACCATGGCTATTGCCATAGACCTTTAGACCATAGTGACTGTCATAGCTTGCGCCATCACTTTGTTTAATTTTATCGCTATAAGCCAGCGCTTGCTGCTCAGCTGCAATCGCCACTTTCGCGGCGTAATCTGGGTCTGGAGTATCCGGGTGGAACAGGTCAAGATCAGGAATATCTTGCACCATCAACTCTTTAGGCGCAGGGCCTGCATGAGGGTCCTCTGAGGTGTATTGAGCAATATCAAGCGCAGCCGCTACCGTCTGGCTGATCGCTTTCTCACTTAAATCTGATGTAGACGCACTGCCTTTACGTTGGCCTCGGTATACCGTGATACCCAGAGCCCCATCGCTATTAAACTCGACATTTTCCACTTCACACATGCGAGTAGAAACGCTTAGGCCTGTTGATTTAGTAATGGCCACTTCAGCCGCATCAGCACTCACTGAAGCTAGCTCTAACGCTTTCGCAACCGCAGCTTCAAGCTCAACTTGCTGTTGAGCAACTTGTTGTTTTACATCCATATCGAATCTAAGTAATTGCCATTGATAGCGTTAGGATAACAAGAATTTCGCTTTCTCCCCACGATTCTTGTTAAAATAGACCTAATATTAGTTTGAGATAGTGATATAGGCAGAAAAGATGGCTCGTAAAAACCAGAAAGCGCCTTGGGAACCGGAAGAAGAAATCATCTGGGTAAGTAAAACCGAGATGAAAAATGACATGGAAGAGCTACAAAAGCTCGGTGAAGAATTGGTCGGTTTAAAGCCTTCTGTACTTGAAAAGTTTCCATTAAGTGAAGACTTAGCGGACGCGATTAAAGACGCTCAACGCTTTAAAAACGAAGCACGACGTCGTCAGCTTCAATACATCGGAAAATTAATGCGCAATGAAGATCCAGAACCTCTTCAAGCTGCATTAGACAAAGTTCGCAATAAACACTCACAAGCGACCGCTGAACTGCACAAACTGGAGCAGTTACGTGACCGTATTGTTGAAGAAGGCGACAGTGCAATTGCTGAAGCGGTCGAGCAGTATCCACAGGCTGATCGTCAGCGCTTACGCCAACTTGCTCGTCAGGCCAACAAAGAGAAAAAAGCAGGTAAACCTGCGAAAGCTTACCGTGAAATCTTTCAAGTGTTGAAAGAGCTAAACGCAGAAGAGCTTTAAGAGCACAAACAATCTCAGAAAGAAAAGTCTAAAAAGCCGAGTGAATCTCGGCTTTTTTATATCTAGCTTTCACTGACATTCGCCAGTTTTAGTCCCTACTCACCAGCTCGCACAAATTCTGCTAGAGCTGGATTAGCATGCTGTGCTGATAAATGTTCAATGCTATCCACCAGCGCTACTTTACCGTGAGTCATAAAAGCAAAATGCGTCGCAATTGCTTTAGCATCACTGATATGGTGAGTCACCATCACGACGGTGATACCGCGCTCCATGGCTAGCTTCTTCACTAAACTCAGCATCTCTTCACGTAAAATCGGATCAAGTGCCGAGAAAGGCTCGTCGAGCAACCAAATCTGATGCGGCTGAACAAAGCAGCGCGCAAGGGCAACGCGTTGCCTTTGTCCACCAGACAACTGCTCTGGTAACCTGTCTAGATAAGCATCCACACCGACTTGCTGCGCAGCTTCAACTACGAGCTGTTGCTGCTGATTATCCAGCTTTAACCCTGGGTGCAGACCCAGCCCAATGTTTTCTCGCACACTTAAGTGCGCAAACAAATTATGCTCTTGAAACAACATCGCAAAAGGTCGCTGATGAGGAGGTTTACCCAATAGAGACGTACCATCGACGTCTATCCGGCCACGACTTGGCTCGATAAAACCTGCCACAAGACTAAAAAGCGTCGACTTCCCTGCCCCGCTAGGCCCCATTAAAGCCACAATTGAACCGGGCCGAACTTGAATATCAAACTCAAACAGCTCTTGATGGTAGTAGTATTCAACCTGTTCAACCGATAACATCTTGCCCTCTCTTGTCTTTTTTCGCCGGTTTTGAGCCTGTTTTAAACAACACTTCGGTAAGTGTGAAGCAACCTACACTGAGTAGCAGTAAGGTTACAGACACAACCGCAGCGGCGTCCATTTGATAGCTGCCAAGTAACTGGAACAAATACAGGGGTAACGTTCGGAACTCTTGACTACCAAACAGAGCAATGGCACTGAGATCACCAATCGAAAACATAAAGCCAATCGCAAACGCATGCGCGATCGGTTTTCGTAACGCGCGCCATTCGACCACCTTAAATCGTTGCCACCCTCGCATACCTAAGCTCGCGCACAGGTACTGATATTGCTGAGCAATATGCAGCATAGGCTGAGATAAGGTCTTGATGACATACGGCAACGCCATCAAAGCATTAACCGCAACCACCACGTAAAAGGCATAACTAAATGCATCCGCAAAATAACGTAGTAGCAGAAATAAACCCGTGCTGATCACCAGACCCGGCGTCACAAGGATAATGGTTCCAATCAACTCGATTCCGTCTGCTTTACTGTTTTTATTCCTCAGCCTTAAAGCCCGACTGGTCGTCAATATAGCCATACCTATCACTAACGCAATCGCACTCGCTGAAATAGCCACTTTAAGAGACGCGCCAAACGCTAACCAGAATCGACTGTCAGTAAACACCAGCAAAGCCTGCTCGTTAATGCCACTCAAAACCACCATAGCAAGGGGCGGGATAACCAGTAGACATGCTCCAGCAATCCAAAAAAAGTCCCACACTTTCGAACCAACACTATCCTGAATCAGTATTTCTCCCGGCGACACACTTCCAGTAGAAACCGCTATCGGTTTGGCTAAACGCTGGATAGACAAAGCAAGTACACCGCACAACAACATCTGCCACAGCGCGAGCAGAGCTCCAGCTTGCAAATCAAAATCAAACTTAATCGCCTGATATATTGCCAGCTCAATAGTGGTCGACTTAGGGCCACCGCCTAACGCCATCACCGTTGCAAAGCTAGTGAAGCACAGCATAAAGACTAAACCAAACACATGAGGAAGTTGCTGACGCAGCCTAGGCCACTCAACCCACTTGAATTTATGCCAATGGCTCATCCCCAAGTGAGCACACAGTTTGTGCTGCTCCGAAGGAACTGTATCTAGCGCCTGCAGTAACAAACGGCTCGCGTACGGAAGATTAAAAAACACATGTGCCAGTAATATGCCGTTCAAGCCGTATATAGAAAAAGGCAAAGAGTGATCGATTTGCTTTAACATGCTGGCCAGTAAGCCACTATTGCCATAAATCGCGAGTAACCCAAACACACCAACCAGAACTGGCAATACCAATGTTGTCGCAAATAACTTGAGTAATAGACTGCGCCCCTTGAATTGACGCCGTGACAAAGCGTGAGCTACAGGTATCGCTAACCCGACACTCAGTACACTTGAGAGCAGGGCTTGGTAGAAACTAAACTGAGTAACATGGCGATAATACGGATCTGACCAGACCGCGCTTAGGTTCAACGACGGCGCTTCTAGCAATAACGCTCCAAGCGCTGAAATGACAAAGGCCGCGATAGCTATCGCGACCCAAATACCCACTTTCGGGATAGTGTTCAAATCAAGCCTCGATTAGAACGTAAGTGCATGTTGCCACTCACGGATCCATGGTTTACGCATTTCAGCAATTTCTTCAGGAGAAAAGCTCAGCGCTTTACTTGGTACCGATAGAGTTTCGAACCCTTTTGGTAACTCGACATCAGTTACTGGGTACATCCAGTTACCGGTTGGCATCACCGATTGGAATTCATCACTTAGGATAAAGTTCATAAACTCATCTGCCAGCTTTTCATTTTTACTGCCTTTCACTTTCGCTGCCACCTCGACCTGAGTGTAATGACCTTCAGAAAAGTTTGCAGCGGCAAACTTGTCGTCTTGCTCAGCAATCAAGTGATACGCAGGTGACGTAGTGTAAGACAGCACCATATCTGACTCACCCTCTAAGAACATAGAGTACGCTTCCGACCAGCCTTTAGTGACGGTCACTGTCTTCTTCGCCAGGGATTGCCATGCTGGCGTCACTTCATCGCCATACACCGATTTCATCCACAGCATTAAACCTTGTCCCGGAGTGGAAGTACGAGGATCTTGGTAGATAACCTTAAGATCATCACGCTGCTCAACCAGTTCTTTCAAGCTTTTTGGTGGGTTAGCTAGCTTCTCTTTGTTATAGACAAAAGCGAAGTAACCATAGTCGTAAGGAATAAAGGTGGTATCACTCCAACCACTTGGTAGTGAAATAGAGGAGGTATCTACCTTATGCTCAGCAAGCAAGCCGGTTTGTTTCGCTTCAGCCATAAGATTGTTATCAAGGCCTAATACCACATCTGCTTTGCTATTTTTGCCTTCCAAACGCAATCGGTTAAGAATCGACACTCCGTCATCCAGAGCCACAAAATCTACGTTACAACCACAGTGCGCTTCAAACGCTTGCTCTACTTTCGGGCCTGGGCCCCAATCAGATGCAAAAGAGTCGTAGGTATAGACGGTTAAAGTGTTTTCTTCGGCTTGGACAGAAAAAGAAGCCATTGTGGCCAGTGCAATTGCGCTAAGTGTGGTTTTCACTACTCGCTCTCCTTGGTTTGAGCGGCGCGAGGTTGAGGGAGGAAGACATAGTCCTTTACTGCTATTGAAGTTCCTAACTCAATCCCTACGCCAGCATTATCTGGGTCAGGTGAAGATGTGGGTTTGTAGAAGCACAAACCTTATCGTGCGGGTCCCAAGCAGACGCTTGATCTCAGCCCACATTCATAAAATGAATAATAAGCTCCCCGATGAGTTGTCCAAATTGTAATTGTTATTGAGATAATTAGCTATAAGGATCAAGATTCACTACGTTGATCGTAGCCCCAGCGAGGAACCAAGCCTTGTTCCACACCAAGATGATCTAGGATTCGTGCCACCATGAAATCAACTAAGTCTTCGATAGATTTGGGCTGATGGTAAAAGCCAGGGGCCGCAGGCATGATGGTCACACCCATTTGCGATAGCTTGTGCATATTCTCTAAATGCAAAGTAGAAAATGGCGTCTCACGTACCACCAGCAGTAACTGACCTCGCTCTTTCATTACCACGTCAGCCGCTCGCTCAATTAGGTTGTCAGACATACCGTGAGCGATAGCAGCAACACTGCCAGCTGAACACGGGCAAACCACCATTTGCTTTGGCGCAGCGGAACCGGATGCCACAGGAGAGAACCAATCCTCTTTGCCACATACTTCTAGCTTTTCGCTATCACAGTTCAAATGTGCAACCAATGCTTTTTTAGCCGCCTCTGCCCCTGCAGGTAACTTGAGATCGTGCTCGGTAGCAAGTACCACTCGCGCTGCAGAAGAAATGAGTAAATACACTTTATAGTCTGCTGCTAACAAACACTCGAGTAAGCGCAGACCATATGGGGCGCCCGAAGCGCCAGTAAATGCCAGAGTAATGGACTTTTGTGATGATGCCATTGGTATTATTTCGCCTTTAGCGATTGCAATAGTTTGTCGTGGATGCCTTCGAAGCCACCATTGCTCATCACTAAGATGTGCTCTCCTGGCTGAGCTTCTTGACTAATTTTAGCGACAAATTGCTCAATATCGCCACTTACAAATGCTGTTTGGCTACATTGCTGAGCCACTTCTTCCACCGACCAATCGATATTGTCAGGCTGATAGAGGTAAACAGAATCGGCCTCTTTCAGAGACGTTGCGAGCGTTTCCTTATGTACACCACGCTTCATCGTAGCAGAGCGAGGCTCAAGCACAGCGATTATCTTGTCTTTACCTACTTTATTACGCAAACCACCTAGCGTAAGTTCAATGGCGGTTGGGTGATGAGCAAAATCGTCGTAGACGGTCACGCCATGCTCTGTGCCTTTTAACTCTAAACGCCGCTTGGTATTAATGAATTTGGCTAAAGACTCACACGCAAGATCTGGAGTGACACCAACATGACGCGCCGCGGCAATCGCCATTAGTGCATTATCGACGTTATGATCGCCAACCAAGTCCCAATTTACTTGGCCCACAAGTTCACCTTTGAAATACACATCGAATACCGAACCATCAATCTGTACTTTCTTGGCGTACCAGTCTGACGACTCACCACTTAGCTCTGTTTCACTCCAACAACCTCGCTGCAACACATCAGCAATCGCGTCATCACTTTGAGGCGCCAAAATTCGTCCATTGCCTGGCACAGTACGCACTAGGTGGTGGAATTGTCGCTTGATCGCTTCAAGATCATCAAAGATGTCGGCGTGATCGAACTCTAGATTATTCATCACTAACGTTCTTGGATGGTAATGAACGAACTTAGAACGTTTGTCGAAAAAAGCACTGTCGTATTCGTCGGCCTCTACCACGAAGAACATACTTTCCCCTAAACGAGCAGACACACCAAAATTACCAAGCACTCCCCCAACTAAGAAGCCAGGTTGGTAGCCGCAATCTTCTAAAATCCACGCCAACATGCTGGAAGTGGTCGTTTTACCATGAGTACCAGACACAGCCAGCACCCACCGGTCATGAAGTAAAAATTCCTGTAGCCACTGTGGCCCAGAGGTATAACGCAGGTTGGTATTCAACACATGTTCAACACAAGGATTTCCACGGCTCATAGCATTACCAATCACCACCAAGTCTGGCTTCGGCTCTAATTGTACCGGGTCGAAACCTTCAATAATTTCGATACCTTGAGATTCTAAAAGTGTGCTCATTGGCGGGTATACATTCGCGTCGGAGCCAGTCACTTTGTGACCTAGTTGACGCGCTAGAATTGCTGCACCGCCCATAAAAGTGCCACAGATACCTAAAATGTGAATATGCATAAAACCTAACCTAGCAACGGTTATTTAAAACGAATGACTCATTATCGCCATTTCATTATTAAAAGCGAGCAGCTTTGCAAATAAGCAACAGTCGACAAATGAATTGAGATCTCAGTCGGTTAGTTCATTACCATTAATAAGATCTGGCGCATACACTAACAATTATGCGCACCCAAAGCCCAATAAGAGGCCAACACTTGCGCTAACTCCCCCACTCCCAAAGATAGTTAAGGAAATAACATGTCTGAAATGCGCACCCTTGGCGAGTTCATTGTTGAGAAACAAACGGACTTCCCCCACGCTAGCGGTGATCTTTCATCTCTTTTGTCTTCTATTCGACTTGCTGCAAAAATTGTTAACCGAGAGATTAACAAAGCTGGGCTAGCGGATATCACTGGTGCTGTTGGTACGGATAACGTACAAGGCGAAGAACAGCAAAAACTTGATGTATATGCAAACGACAAGTTTAAGGCCGCACTTGAAGCTCGTGATCAAGTTTGTGGTGTTGCGAGTGAAGAAGAAGACGAAGCTGTCGCGTTCAATAAAGAGCTCAACAAGAACGCGAAATACGTGGTGCTAATGGACCCACTTGATGGCTCTTCCAATATCGACGTTAACGTTTCTGTTGGTACGATTTTCTCGATTTACCGCCGTGTTTCTCCTGTAGGCACACCGCCAACAGAAGAGGACTTCCTTCAACCTGGCAACAAACAAGTAGCCGCCGGTTATGTTGTTTATGGTTCTTCAACCATGCTGGTTTATACCACTGGCAAGGGCGTTAACGGCTTTACTTATGACCCATCGATTGGCACCTTCTGTCTATCTCATGAAAACATGATGATTCCTCAAGACGGTACTATTTACTCTATCAACGAAGGTAACTACATCCGCTTCCCGATGGGAGTGAAAAAGTACATTAAGTACTGCCAAGAGAATGTGCCTGAAGAAAAGCGCCCTTACACTTCACGCTACATTGGCTCACTCGTATCAGATTTCCACCGCAACCTGCTAAAAGGTGGTATCTACCTTTATCCAAGCACTTTAAGTCATCCAAACGGCAAACTACGCCTTCTTTATGAGTGCAACCCAATGGCATTCCTAATGGAACAAGCCGGTGGTTTAGCTTCGAATGGTACGACTCGCATCATGGACATCAAGCCAACTGAACTACACCAACGAGTGCCGTTCTTCTGTGGCTCTAAAAACATGGTCAAAAAAGTCGAAGAGTTCATGGAAACGTATCGCGAAGAGTAATCCATCACTCATTTCACTAAAAAGGGTAAGCAAGTGCTTACCCTTTTTTATTGCTATCGATGGCAGGGCATGAGCGCACTCGAATACTTGACCAAATTACTATGGATTAGACTAATTCATAATTTACCCATGTTCGATAATTTGATAACTATACCCGGTTGAAGTTTTAAAGTTACACTTACATTAACGAGCTTTACTCAGCTCAGAGCTATGACAAAAGGAAATTTGTATGAGTTTGAATAATGTACCGGCAGGGAAATCGCTGCCAGATGACATCTATGTCGTGATTGAAATCCCTGCCAATGCCGACCCAATCAAGTATGAGGTCGACAAAGACTCAGGTGCCGTATTCGTAGACCGCTTTATGTCTGCACCTATGTTCTACCCATGTAACTATGGGTACGTGAACCATACTTTGTCTCTCGATGGCGACCCAGTTGATGTACTCGTCCCAACACCACATCCACTGATGCCGGGCTCTGTCATTCGCTGCCGACCAGTTGGTGTATTAAAAATGACTGATGAGTCGGGTGAAGACGCGAAAGTTTTTGCGGTTCCGCACTCTAAGCTATCTAAAGAATACGACCATATCCAAGATGTGGGTGACATTCCCGAGTTACTTAAAGCGCAAATCACTCATTTCTTTGAGCGCTATAAAGAGCTGGAATCAGGTAAGTGGGTAAAAGTCGATGGTTGGGCTGATGTTGAAGCAGCGCGTGCCGAAATTTTATCGTCTTACGAACGTGCACAAAAATAAACTGAAAGAGCCTGCTTAAAGCAGGCTCTTTTCTAGCTGACCGTATCGCTACATAGAAGCGGTGGAGTGGCGCCCCGAGACATAATCTTGTTGAAAGAAGATATTGATGTCATCGCAAATACCTAGGTACCGTTCTTGTTTTACCCCTAAGATATACGCACTTTGACTACAGTATTCTTGTTTCCCCATTTCATACCCAACACTGTAAGCAGTGTATAAATCAGGATTCCAAACCGAAACATCGGCTCGCTTTTCTAATGATCGCTGAGAAATTTTTAACTGGCCATCTAGCGCTTGCTGTTTTCCATACGCTTCCCAACCCGAAGATTCAGCAGTCAGAGGGAGTGGGCTGTGCGCGCATGCGGTCAATAACATAGCGCTCATTAGCATTAGAGTTTTCATCGTTGTTCTCCAATTGTTAGCTTAAATTCCACTGCACTGCCTTGTCATACGTTTGGTTCGCAGAAAAGGTTCACACTTTATAGCACCAATCACCGGATTGAATGGGTACTGATAATTTTGATTCGTCTTGATAGAGATATACCCAAGCTTTACCAAAAGGCGTATCTAGTGACGATCGTCGGTACTCATTAGGCACATCTTCAAGTACATCCAGATTAGCAAGCGTTGTGTCATCTATTCGATAGACTTCTCCAAGTATAGACTGCTCACCATCAGAGATCGCAGGGTACTCACCCAAATCAAACAAAGCGTAATGAGGCCCAGTTTCAAATTGCCCTAGTAGTTCACTGTTAGCAAGTAAGTGACTATTCACTTCACCTTGTCTCAACGTTCCATATACAAATACTAAATGTTGCATTTGCTCCTCCTAAGCTACCAAGCTACCAAGCTACCAAGCTACCAAGCTACAAGACTATTTTAGTCAAACTCAAATTGGTATAGCAGATCAACGGCGTTATCTAAACCAGACACCACTTCAACATATAAGTCAGTCATCAGTCGGTAACGTACTGTGAATTCTCCGACAGGTTCAAAAATCCCCACGCCATACTGCACTTTCAGGCCAGGTAGTACATAGCCACTCACCGTTACCTGAGAATCGTCACCCGTACCAGCGGTATCCAGTTGAAGGTCTTGCACCCCAAACGCCTGGCCAATCTCACCCACTAAGCGACCGCTCTTGGCTAAGCTCAATCCAATTAAAGTGGTAGTCATGGTGTTCCCCCCCGTTTCTGCGTCAATATCCTGCCCACGGAGCAGATATGAAAGCGCATTCGCTTGTGGCATAGCAGGGTCAGAGAAAATAGTCAGTGACGGTTCATCTGCAGGGCCAGTAACACGAACCCCAGCAGTAACATCATCTTGGGTGTTGTCAGGATTACGGATCGCGGTGATTGCTACATATGGCTGATCAGCAGGCCCGTTCATTAAGATTTTGCCCTCTTCAATCAACAAATCCTGACCAAAAGAACGGTAAGAACCATCGACGATATTCACTTCACCCGTAATAAATGGGCCTTTATCTTTTTGAGTCACGTTGAGCTGGCCTTTTAATCCCCCCTCAAGGCCAAACGCCGACAATTTAAAGTCATCGCCAATGGTGATGTTAACGTTAGTTTCAATGTTCAGCGGCAACGAGCCACTACCATCCACCGGCTGCAAAGACTCATCCAGAATCACTTGGTCTTTGGAAACTGAGACCGCATTCGGTGGTAGTTCTTCAACTACAATACGCCCCCAAGGCAAGCCGATATCACCTTCAATTTTGGCCAATGTTGGCGTCGCTGAAATCGTCATATCGGGCACCACTTTGACTTGTACGATAGGCGGAACCTTGACCAATAATTCGTCGGCAAACACCCGTAAATGAGCACGCCAATCTTCGATATCTTGCCAATCCGCTTCACCAGCTAACTTAAGCTCACCATCAGGAGTTTGAATGCCCGCATTGAGCTCTGCTTCATAACCATTCAGATCGAGCGTAAGCTGGCCCGAATTCACATCAACCGGTGAAATATCCCCTTTGAGTAAGATGTCCGATACTGTTAATCGACCTTGCACTTCGGGCTGCAGAATCGGGCCACTGAACGTGACATCGGTTTCGAGTGTAGATTTTAACTTACTGAAATCACCCACGATTGGAGAAAGGAAGTCGAGGCTGAATGGGGTTAGCTTGAGTGCACCGTCAATTTGCTTGTTTTTAGCCAACACATCAGGGATCGAAATACGCCCAGACAAATCACCATTGTCGACTACATCAATCATCCAATCCGCATCTAAGCGGTCTTGTTTGAGTTCAGCATTGAGCTCAATACTCTCCCAACCCAGCACGATTGGCTGCTCGATAGTTTGTTCAACATGGCCTTTAGGAAGCTGCACATTCACTTTCACTTCAGGTGGTTGAGACTCCGCCCACTTTGCCCAAATTTGTGCATCCACTATGCCTTGTATCTCTGTTTGGTGTGGCAGAAGCGATTTTATCTGCGCGAAGTCAAACTGCTTTATGCTTAATGCTGCTTCACCACTTTTGCCTACCGTTGTATCTTTATCTAAGCAGAGCGAAGAGTCTGCTTGTAGCCAACAATGCGCAGCAATATTGGCTTGCTGCTTATCAACATCGACGGTAATCGGCGTCGGATGTTCCAAGCGCCAAGGGCCTTGCATTGAGGTGAGACTGAGCCTTTCTAACTGCCCACTCCAAATAAGACTGGGAGATTGTTGTAAGCTGCCAGTAATCAATAAACTGGTAGAAACCAACCCAGATATCACATCCAACGCGACCTGATGAGACTCTTCGCCTCCGGAAACATCCAGTTTAATACTATCGACAAGCTGATCTTGATACGCCAACTGGTAAGCATTAAGAGTTAAATCTGCACTTAAGTTTGGGGCTGTATGCACGCTACCCTGCAGTGTTAATTGTTCAAGAGCAGCTTGATCCTGCCAGTGAATACCATCCGCACGTAAGTCCAGCTTCACATCAGGCTGCTGCATTTTCCCGGCTAACTTGACGTCGCCTTCAACTCTTCCGGACAAATCTGGAATCGATTTAGCTAAATCAGGCAAGTGCAACTTGGCGTTCATATCCCAGGTTTTATCCAGCTCTCCCGCAACTTCCAGCTTATTTTCTCCATGAGCGAGCACCAGTTTTGGCGTCGTCACGAGAAGCTCTCCTGTCCCTTGGATGTCGGAAGCCTTCAATGAGCCTTCAAGGTTCAATGGGTAATTACGCAACAATCCGTCGATATCTAATAGGGGTAAATCTACCTGCCAACCGCCTTGTTCTGTCAGCCCGCCAGTTGTTGCGAGTTTACCACTCAGTGAGCCTTCGGCTTGTGGCCACTGCAAGCCTGGCTGAATATCACTTAGGGACAAATCTGCCGCCCAGCTTACTGGAGTATCCCAGTTCGCTTTAATGGTTCCTGCAACATGACCGCCGAGTGTAGCCAGATCGATTTGTTGGATATCGATATCAGATAACGTGCCATAACCTCTGGCAGTTAAGGTCATATCAGGTAACTGTGCTCCAGAGATTTGGCTGTCTAAGTCAAGTGAGTAACCTTCTAGCGACCCTTTAGTGGTGAGTTCAAGTTGTTCTACAACGTAGTCACCCTTTCCTTGTATCGGCCACTGTACTTGACCTTGCTTCAGTTGAACGTCAAATGGCAATTCTGGTTGCAAAGGCTGCAATTTCGCTACAAGTTTGGCTTCGATTGCCCCTTTAAGCTCGGCTTCGGCCTGTAACTTTTCAACACTGCCAGATGCACTTAAATGGATCGTTTGCCCTTTAAGGTCAGTTTGCTTAATCAGGCTATTAAGTTCGAGTTCCAACGGATAGCCTTGTTTCAGCTCAACTTTGGCCAGTGCATCAGCGCTAACTTGGGGCATATCGAGCTCTATCCTGCGTATATCGACATTGAAGTCACCTGCACTTCCTTCGAGGCCAAGGTGGTTCACTACTAAAGGTTGCTCCTGTTGTAGGGTGAACTGATTTACGTCAAAACGCTTAATATCGACATTAATGGGAATGAACACTTCAGGCAGTTTAATTGGCGTCGGAGGCTTGTCAGTACTGTTTTTAGGTTCAGGCTCACTCGGCTCTGATTTGGCCAACTCCAAATGAATATTCTGCCAATCCGTATCACCTATTCTCAGTCGGTGACGAACCATAGAAGCACTGGTAGTAAATGATTGCCATCCAACTTGAGTACCCAATATATCCAATTGGATATCAGACAACGCCAAACGTCCCACATTGATAGGTATTGGCATTCTGAAACGTGTGTTACCGGTACTTTCGGGTGAGTCTGGCGCTGGTTCGGAAGGTGCCAGTTGCGGCATAGAAAAGTCTAACCCATCTACAGCTAGTTCAGTGATACACACTTTCGGTTCTAAAAAGCAGCTTGGGTTGATAGCTAGAGTCACCTGCTTAAGTTTGGTATCAATAAACAAGGACTCATCTTGATAGCGAACATTATTCAAGCTAAAGCGGGGAAAGATCGCGCCAGAACTAGACTCAACCGTCAGTTGCGGAAGGGCTTTTTGTGCCCCCCAAAGGGCGACATTCAAGCCTGCGTTAGTATATAGAAGCCCAATGATGGCTAGAATCAAAATGATTAACAGCGTAATCAACGAGATTGTGCACCATTTGGTCCAATTTAGTACGCGTTTGATCATAGCTCTGGCCCTAACGTAAAGTGGACCTTAAATTCATCGCCCTTATTAGCATCTAGCCCCCAAGCGAAATCTAAACGAATTGGACCTACAGGTGATGCCCAGCGCACACCCACACCAGTACCTCTTTTAATATCAGGAGAATCGTTAAATGCATCACCAGCATCAAAAAACACCGCGCCCCACCAATTACCCGTGACACGATATTGATACTCTAACGTACTGGTAAAAATGTACTTAGCACCGGTCAATGCACCACTTTCATCGGTCGGGGATATCGACTCATAGCCGTAACCTCGCAGGCTGTTATCGCCACCAGCAAAGAAACGCAATGAAGGAGAGAGTTTGGTAAATTCATCCGTTATGTTAGCGCCCCCTTCCATTCGCAGTAATCCGCGATGATTGCGCCCCACACTACGAATCCAAGAAGAACCACCTAATACACGAAACACTCGAGTTTCCGATAAGGCCGCGGAGTCACCGTATTCAAAAGTCAATGTCTGACGGTCACCCCAAGAAGGCATCGCTCCCCCTCGTACTCGAGTACGGGTAAATGACACACCTGGCAGTACGAACTGGCCAACATCGTCTTGCAAGCCTTGGGTATAGTTTTCGATCAGGTAACGGACACGCACGGTTTTATTCCAGCCATCATCCACCAGCCAATGCCTCTCTAGTGAAAGGTTCGATTCCAAACTTTTAGTATCGCGGTTATCGACATTTTTCATGCCGTACTGGACTTGATAAAACTCATGCAGTACGTCTTCCAACGGGATTTTATACCCCGCTGTAATAGTTTGTTCTGGAGCGGAAAGTGAAAAGCTACTATCGAAGCTGTGGCCTCGTTCATTCACCCACGGCTTTTTCCACTTCAATGTGCCTCTCACCCCAACATCCGTTGAGTAACCCAAACCCGTTTCGATTTTATTCTGCGCTTGAGGCGCTAGAGAGACCTTCATCGGTAGCTCACGATCATCGCCAAGCGACTCTAGATCAGGTTCAACAAACACAGATGAGAACCAATCCGTATTGGATAGGTTCTGGTTGTATTCACCAACTTTGGATGCAAGATAAGGTTCGCCTTTTTTGTAAGGCTGTAGCGATTGAACCCGATCTTCTTCAATCTGGCTGCCCTTTACCGAGGTCTCGCCAAAATGGAACCGCTTACCACTATCGTAATGTAAACGAACAAACGCTTGATTAAGCTCAGGAACGACTTCCAATTTGCTTTGCTCAAACTGGCCATTGAAATACCCTCTCTGCAAAGCCAAATTACGCATACCTGACTTCAATGCATCGTACGCCCCATGATTTAATCTGCGCCCTTCTTTAAGGCCGCTGCGTTTTATAAGGTTAGTAAACGAGTCGTCATTTTCCGCTTCGCCAGTCACCACTATGTCCACCAGTTTGATACGCACCGGCTCACCGGGCGTTACGGTGGCTATCAGTTCATCGCCACTTTCCGCGACAGTAAAATCAATCGTTGGGTGGTAATAACCTAAAGCGTTTAATGCCTCTGTGATAGTTCGTTCAATTCGAGATTGAAAACGTAAGCTTGTGGAATATTCTTCTTCAGGAATAGAGACCAGATAAGCATCAACATTGTCTTGCAGGGCGCCCGACAAACCTTCAATAGATAGCTCAACACCAGCGGCGCTAACAGGCATGCCAAGGAAGGCGAGTAAAACTGGTAATGGCTTTCTTATCATGCTTCTATTAAGGCAAATCTAGGGTTACGGAAGTAGTAGAAATAATACCGACATTATTTATTGAAGTCTGTATGAAATCAGTTAATTAAGCGGTCTACTGTTAAAATCATCGCAATAAGGAAATCCACAATGAAACAAAAACAGATAATGATCACCGCCGACCAAGCGTTACCAGGGCGAGAGCAGGCGCTCATTGTTGATGATGTCCATTATGTCAATCATTCTAGTTTGACCGCATCTCCTGAAAATGGTTGCCAAGAAATTTTATTTGGTATGGGCTGCTTCTGGGGAGCTGAGCGATTATTCTGGCAACTAGATGGTGTGGTATCGACTTCGGTAGGCTACTCTGGTGGCTATACTCGCAACCCGACTTATGAAGAAGTGTGTTCAGGGCAAACCGGCCATACCGAAGTGGTACGCGTCGTTTTCGACCCTCAAGTTTTACCACTCAGACAACTACTGAATGTTTTCTGGGAACGCCATGACCCTAGCCAAGGAATGCGCCAAGGCAACGACTTAGGCACTCAATATCGCTCTGCCATCTATGTTTACGACCAAGAGCAGTTAACCATTTCAGAACAAAGCAAAGAAACCTATCAAGCTTTGCTAACCGAACAAAAACAAGGGACCATCACTACTGAAATACTGCCTGCCGGCAAGTACTATCTGGCAGAAACCTATCATCAGCAGTACCTTGCCAAAAACCCTAACGGGTATTGTGGATTAGGTGGCACTGGTGTGTGCTTCCCACCAGAATAGTTCCGAGATAGTAGTAATTAGAGAGTAGAAACTCTATGCCTGCATAGTCGCAATGACGCCATTAATCTCTTTAAATACGGTCATCTTTTGCAGGTCTGTGGTATCGGGGAGTAGAACCTTCCCGTTATCAAACTGAAATTCGCCAATTCCGGCGATAGTGAATTGCCCTTTAAAAAGGGTTTTAACGAAACGTGCCACCTGACGTGGGCGATAGATAGTAAATTCGCGCAGCATAAAACCTCAATATCCTTTTGCGGTACAACAATCTCTTCTTCCTGAGAGACTTCACAGGGAGTGAATCCAATTTCCCCCTAGATAGCGATATTATAGTCTTGAATAGTTATGCTTCAACCAAAATATTCTCTAATTGAGACTTAACGGCAAGGAGTGAGGTGGCTGTATTATGTTACAAAAATCGGGTTATACTTGTTAACGCTGAAATTTAACTCATATGGGTAGCTAATAACTATTCAGAAAGAGTGAGTTTTACGCGCTAAATAAGGAAGATAATAATGAAACATAAACTATTAATAGCAACCCTACTTACTTGCTCTCCACTAACAGTTCTCGCTCACAACTTATCTATTGGTCAGACCGTTCCTGACGTGAAAGTAGATAAATACGGAGAGATCCTAATCAGCGGAGACGACACAACCTATCAAAGCTGGAGTAATGCCGAGATGCTTGGCAAAGTTCGAGTTATACAGGCGATTGCGGGCCGCAGTAGCTCAAAGGAAATGAACGCGCCCCTCATGCAAGCCATCACTGCAGCTAAATTCTCAGAATCTGATTACCAAACCACCACTATCATTAATCAAGATGATGCAATGTGGGGGACGGGATCTTTTGTTAAGTCTTCGGCAGAAGATAGTAAGCAAGAATTTCCTTGGTCTTCCATGGTATTGGATGAATCCGGTGTCGTTGCCAGCTCTTGGGGCCTACAAGAAGAGTCTTCAGCAATTGTTGTTCAAGACAAACAAGGTAAAGTTCTATTTGTCCACGAGGGTGCACTCGATGACGCCCAAATCGCTTCTGTACTGGAACTTGTCAAAGCGAACCTTTAGCCCTTTGACGTCAATGTTTTAATAAACGCCTGACACAACCAACATCCGTTGTTATATTATAACACTTCGTTGTTTTATTGGTGATTGGTTGTGTCTACCCTTCGGCATTGCAAGAACTCTTTTCGCTTAATCGCATTCAATACCATAGCTTTAACGCTCTGGTTAGGCTTTGCATCTGTTCAGCACCAATATGACTTTATTCCCAGTCACCATGCACACCACCAGTGTGAGCAGTTTTCCGCCGTGCATGGCGCTGTCACGCCAGCAGCTCCAACATTAACACCGAGTTATAGGTGTATTCTCCAAAAAGAGAAGCGTCATGCTGTTGCTGGTTCTGAGCCATATTACGCATACCTAGCCCGCTCTCCGCCATTTCTGACTACTCTTTTAACATAATGATTTTTTATAACTATTTGAGTACTGAGGAAACAATCAATGAATACAAAAACACCATTAGCGGCATTAATCGGGTTAGCACTAAGCACTTCTGTTTTCGCCGAGGAAGGATTTAGACAACATGACGCCCACGCCCATGGTCATGTCGAACTCAATATTGTTCAGGACGGCAATGAGCTATTGATGGAGTTTACTGCACCTGGTGCAGACGTAGTAGGTTTTGAGCACGCTCCCAAGAATGAAGAGCAGAAAGCACTGATGAGCGATACCATTGCAAAGCTTGAACAAGCAAACAATGTAATCACCTTAACTAGCGCAGCCAACTGCCATATCGAGACTGCATCGGTCAGCCATACTTTGGGCGGTGACGACCATAGCGACCACGACCACGACCACGACCACGACCACGACCACGACCACGACCACGACCACGACCACGACCACGACCACGAAAAGCATGACCATCATGATGACCATGACAACCATGGACATCACGATAAGCATGACGATCATGGGCACCATGATAAGCACGACGATCATGAACATCATGACCACGATGAACACCACGATGGTCACGGCTCATTTACCGTGGAATATCATTACCACTGCGACAACTTAGACAAATTAAAGTCTATTGATACTCAATGGTTTAACCACTTCCCAACGACTGAGTCAATCAGTGTTAACCTACTAACCGACGATGCCCAAACCGCAACAAAACTGTCGAAAGGTAACGCATCAATCTCTCTTTAATTTCCATTAAGCCTTAGCAGCGAAATTCGCTGCTAAGGCTAGCAATCAAAGCTTTGGAATCTACGCTATGACAAATCAACCCGTGGTCACATTGAGTGAGCTGAAATTTACTTGGCCAAATGCTCAGCAGGCTATACTAGATATTCCCGCACTGACTATCGAGCAAGGGGAGCACGTTTTCATTAAAGGGCCTAGTGGCTGTGGTAAATCGACTTTACTCAGCTTACTGACCGGAATTAATGAATGTCAGCAGGGACGCATAGAAATTTTAGGGACAGACTTATCTCAGTTGAGTGCTCGTCAGCGAGATAAATTCAGGGCAGATAATATAGGCTATATCTTCCAGCAGTTTAACCTACTGCCTTATTTAAACGTGGTGGATAACGTTGTTCTGCCATGCCAGTTTTCAACACAAAGACAAACTAAACTCACCGATACACCTTCAAATACCGCTCGGCTGCTACTGGAACGCTTGCACTTATCTCCAGATCTGCTTGATAAACCGGTCGTCGAGCTCAGTATCGGGCAACAACAACGCGTCGCCGCCGCCAGAGCTCTGATGGGGTCACCTAGACTAGTGATTGCTGACGAACCAACCTCGGCGCTGGATCATGATAATCGTACTGCATTTATTGAGCTTCTTATGGAGCAAGCAAACCAAGCTCAATCGACGCTTATTTTTGTTAGCCACGATCCCACTTTGGAACCCCTATTCAATCGCAGTATCAATCTTCGCGATCTCAACCAAGTAGGAGCGGCACAATGAAAGCGATAGCAAATTTAGCATGGAAGAGTGCGACCAATAGAAAAGCGACTGCGATTCTCACCATCTTAACCGTTGCGATTTCCGTCATTCTACTCATGGGGGTAGAACGAATTCGAACTCAGGCTAAAAGTAGCTTTGCCAATACTATTTCTGGTACCGATCTCATTGTTGGTGGACGTTCAGGCCAAGTTAACCTTCTGCTTTATTCAGTGTTTCGTATCGGAAATGCGACCAATAATATCGACTGGAAAAGTTACCAAGAGTTTAGCCAACACCCTGCAGTAGACTGGGCAATTCCAATCTCACTGGGTGATTCGCACCGTGGCTTTCGCGTCATGGGCACCAATCACAGTTATTTTGAGCATTTCAAATATGGGCAAAAGCAACCTCTCGCATTTGCAAAAGGCCGAGAGTTCAACAGTTTATTTGAAGGTGTTATTGGCTCTGATGTCGCAAAGTCGTTAGGCTATGATATTGGTTCTGAAATGATCATCGCCCATGGGATCAGTGATGTCGGATTTAGTCGACACGATAACCTTCCATTTAAGGTAGTAGGGATTCTAGCACCGACCGGGACACCCGTAGACAAAACCGTTCACGTATCGCTCGAGGCGATCGAAGCCATTCATGTGGGCTGGGAGTCTGGCGCTCGCCTTGGGCCAACCCCCACAGCAGAGCAACTCGAAAGCCATCGTTTTGAAGTGAAACAAATTACTGCAATGATGCTTGGATTGAAATCAAAAATCCAAACCTTTGCTCTACAACGCCAAATCAATACCTACAACAAAGAACCGCTAAGCGCGATATTACCAGGCATAGCCCTACATGAATTATGGGGCATGATGTCAGTGGCAGAACAAGCACTGATGGCGGTATCTATTTTTGTAGTCATCGCAGGACTGCTCGGAATGCTAAGTAGCCTACTCACTAGCCTGCAAGAACGGCGCCGTGAGATGGCGATACTCAGAGCGATGGGCGCTAGGCCAAAGCATGTCTTCGCGTTACTGATTAGTGAAGCAAGTGCTTTAACGTTCGCCGGCATTATCACGGGTATCGCTGGAGTCTATTTGATTCTTAGTATCGCTCAACCGATAATTTCTCAGCAATATGGAATCAACATCGCGCTCACAGGTATAACGGCTCACGAATGGATGCTTCTAGGGTTTGTACAATTAGCTGGTATTATTATAGGTTTCATCCCAGCATTTAGAGCTTACCGCCAATCTCTGAGCGACGGTATGACCATTAGAATCTAGGAAGCACAAATATGAAAACAATGACGCTCTATGTCTTAGTTATCTTAACCTCGCTTTTTCCAGCTCTGGCTCAAGCCAGTGGTAGCGAAGACGTACTCACTCTGGATTGGATAGACCTTGTCCCAGAACATGAACGTAATCAATTTGACGCAATAGGCATGCCGGTGATTGACCACTCTGGCGCCACCATGGAGCAATCTAAGGTAGGTAGTGTAAGACCAGAACTCAACGGTAGTACGGTTAAAATTCCAGGCTTTGTTATCCCACTTGAAGGGGATGAAAACATCGTAACGGAATTCTTATTGGTGCCTTACTTTGGGGCATGTATCCATGTGCCACCGCCACCACCAAACCAAATCATTTACGTGAAATTCCCAGAAGGTGCGCCAGTTCAGCAACTTTGGGATGTTATATATGTGATTGGAAAGTTAAAAACAGAAACGTTTAACCATGAATTGGCTGAAACAGCTTATATCATCGAGGGTACAGCTATCGCTGAATATGATGATATGTAACAACTAGTTGTATAATCAAAGCACCTTGTTAATCCACTGCTCTACGAAATGTATTTAGATAAATACGCTAGAACCCCTAGGTAAACTAGTAATAGTAATGCGATTGACAGGTGCTTTTTCAGTTTATTCTCATTCAAATACTTCATAAGCCCTCACTTGCACAAGTAATAATTTTAACAAATTATTATCATTCGTGATAGCCATTTTTAAAGCGGGCTCACAACCTTTGTGTGGCAGGCAATCGGTTTCCGAGTTACATTTTAACCAGTGAATCCAAAAGCTTACTGAGTTGGAGCTAACATGGCGCAGGAAAACAAGCCCGTTGTAATAGAGCACGAAGGTGCGACGCAATCCAAGAAAAGCCACGAAAAGAAATCAAGCTACATTAAAGATAGCGCGAGTCGAGTGATCAATATTGCTCAGACTTACGGCCTTGATGCGCTACTGCAAAGTGAAGCCCCGGAGAAGTCGACGTTAGACAGAGCATTGCTTCGAGAACGTAAGCGACGTGAACAACGTCAACAAAATCTGGAACAAATTCTGAAAGCAACTCATCAGTCTTGTCGAGATGAGACAGCCGGGGAACCAGACAAAGACTGGTTATATCGTTTTTTCGATATGGCACAGGAAATCCACAACCCTGCGATGCAACGTTTATGGGCCCAAGTACTAAAGAGGGAAGTAACGAACCCTGGGTCTACATCAATGAAAGCCCTAAAAGTCCTTCAGGACATGAGCCCGAAAGAAGCTCAAACCTTACAACGCGCGGCCGCGTTGGCTTGTAGCTTCGGCAGCGACAATAGCCGTAAGCTATTAATCGGTTTTAAAGCGAGAGGTGGTATTTTTCACTTTGGTAAGCGTGATACCACCAGCGCTATCAACATCGGCAATTATCAATTGCCCTACTCTAGCTTACTTGTTTTGATCGAACTGGGCCTACTACATGGTACCGAGCTCGAATCAGGAGAAATTGAAGTCGAACCTCCATTGCCACTCACGTATCAAGGTAAAACGCTATCGCTACAGGCTCAAACCAAAGGTGTCAGGCTGCTATATTACCGCTTTAGCCCGACAGGAAATGAGCTGTGTAAACTGTTGGGTAATAAGCCCAACAGCCAATATTATGATCAAATGATTGCTGTGCTTAGCCAAAAGTTTACTGTGCACACAGAAGCCAACAGCTCCATTCATCATACAGTTTGACGAAGAGCGATAATCTCTCTTGATTCTAACTGCTCCACACACAACTCAACGAGCTCCTCGATTGACTTTTCTCCCGCAGGAAGGTCAATCTCAGGGTTTTCTGGCACTTGATACTCAGAATCGATTCCCGTGAAGTTCGAGATTTCTCCCGCTCTAGCCTTCTGATAAAGCCCCTTAGGATCACGTTGCTCGCATACATCAAGTGCAGTATTCACAAACACTTCGATGAACTCCCCTTCTGGCAACATATCTCTAACCAATTGGCGCTCTGTTCTGTGCGGAGAAATAAAAGCAGATAACACAATCAGCCCAGCATCAGCCATCAGCTTCGCAAGTTCTCCTATCCGTCTAATGTTCTCACGGCGATCTTGATCTGAAAAACCAAGGTCACTACACAATCCATGACGCACGTTATCACCATCAAGTAGATATGTATGATATCCAAGCTCTGCGAGTCGGTTTTCAAGTGCTCCGGCTACGGTAGATTTCCCTGCGCCAGATAACCCAGTAAACCAAAGCACTGCCGGTTTTTGCTTCTTAAGGTTAGCTCGAAATCCTTTGTCGATAACATGCTGATGCCAAACAATGTTTTCATCTTTAGCAGATGTTACTGCAGTCATAGTTTATTCCTTAAACTTCAAATCAATACGGGAAAAATAGAGGGATCAACCCAAGTACAAGCACTGAGTAAACTATTGATATAGGGATACCAATACGGATGTAGTCAGCCAATCGGTAATTGCCAACGCTGTATACCAGCAAGTTGGTTTGATACCCATAAGGAGAAATAAAGCTAGCACTAGCACCAAACAAAACAGCCATAATAAAAGGCATAGGATCAACGCCGTATCCCAGCGCCATACTATAGCCAATTGGAAAAGCTAGAGCGGCCGCCGCGTTGTTAGTCACCAACTCAGTGAGAATTAGGGTCATTAGATATGTTGCGACTAAGGCGCCAAACACACCCCAACCATTAAAGGCCTGCATAAACATTTCGCCCATTCTCATCGACAACCCACTCGATAGCATGAGCTGTGCAATAGAAAGCGCCGAACCAACTATGACAACAATATCGGTCGGGAAACGCCGTCTAAGCTCGCTCACTTGCACAATTCCAAACGCGAGCAAAGCGATAAGATAAACCGCTAGCCCTTTAATAATGGGAACTAACCCCAGTAAGGCTAAGCCGATAGTCAATGCAAACCCTAAAAGCACCATGGTTGACTTACTACTGTCAAGCTTGGCACTTGAGTCAAGATTATTGACCCAAACGAACTCTTTTCGGTGCGCTCTTCGTTCTGCTTCAAAACGCTTTCCAGGCACTAGAACTAAAGTGTCTCCAGCTTCCAGAGCAATGTTCCCTAGGCCACCTTCTAGCCTCTCATGCCCGCGACGAATCGCCACTACTACAGCATCAAAGCGGTCACGAAAGTGACTAGACTTCAATGTCTTGTTGCAAAAACTGGCCGAAGAACTGACGATGACCTCGATAAAGCCCTGACCATTAAGATGATGCTGACCAAAAAAGGTTAACCCTTGGATTTCCTGCAGGGTCGCAACACTTTCGATGTCCCCACAAAACAGCAGTCGATCTTTCTCTTTGAGCACGAAGTCTGGCTCTACCGACGGTAAGCTTTGTCCATCACGGACAACTTCGGCTAAAAACAGCTTTCTAAGCGCCCGTAAATTGTTTTCTGCAATACTTTTTCCAACGAGTGGGGAGCCAGGTTCAACCCGGGCTTCCAAGAAATAGGGCAGTTCATCTTGCCCTTGCTCATCATAACTCGGAAGCAAGTAGCTCATTGGGATAAGTATGAGTACTCCCCCAACCAGAACAGCGAGGCCGATAAGAGTTGGAGTAAAGAACGTTAAGCTTGGTAAGCCCGCATCTTCAACAAAACTATTAATGATGAGGTTGGTTGAGGTGCCTATTAACGTAAGCGTACCACCAAAAATTGCCGCATAAGAAAGCGGGATGAGTAACTTGGAGGGAGCGTGTTTGGGATTGCGTTTGATGGCTCCAATTAACGAAACCACTACGGCAGTATTATTGGTAAAGGAAGAAAGAATGGCTGTAGAGAGACCCAATTTAGCCACGACAACCCCTAACTTACCATCAGATATAGACTGGCTAACCCAGCTAATCAAGCGCGTTTTCTCCAAGGCACTTGAGGCTAAAATTAGCAGTACTAAAGTCAGTAAAGATGAGTTAGTGAAATTCGATGCGATCGTGTTTAGCTCTATTGTCCCGACCAGAAAAGCCACAAATGCAGTACCTGCAAAAATAAAGCTTGGTTTAATCTTGGTGACAATTAAGCATGTGATGATGACAAGAAGCATCGCCAACACAAATCCCTGTTCCCACATAACTCATCCTTAACTAGCGGAGCTTTCTCAGCTCCGCAATGCTATTTACTTAAATAGCTGATTTAAGTCCTTCGCCTCCCAGTGAGGGAAGTGTTTACGAACAAGCGCATTAAGCTCTAACTCAAACGCTGAGAAGTCTCCCGCCGTACGTTCGATATGGGTTAAGCTTTCTCGAACTAACCCAGCCCCAACAGTCACATTAGTTAGACGGTCGATAACGATAAAACCTCCCGTATCAGCACAAGACAGGTAGTTATCGAGAGCTACCGATTCGGTGAACGACCACTCACATAAACCAATCCCGTTCAAAGGTAATTCATTAGCATCATGCTTAGATAATTGGTTGATGTCGTATTGGTGGCGAATAGCTTCAACCTGCCCCACCGTTTTCTTACCTGCGACTTTGATATCGTACTCACGGCCAGGTTGTAGAGGCTGTTCAGTCATCCATACGATGTCTGCGAGAAGATGGTTACTTGATTCCACCTGCGCATTTTGCAGAACGATAAGATCGCCACGGCTAATATCAATTTCATCTTCTAACGTCAGAGTAACGGCTAAACCGGCTTGCGCTTCTTCTAAGTCACCATCAAAGGTCACAATACGCTCAATCTTTGAGGTTTTGCCTGAGGGTAACGCTTTGATTTCATCACCAACTTTTACTGTTCCAGAAGCGATCGTTCCAGCAAAGCCACGAAAATCTAAATTAGGACGATTGACATACTGAACGGGGAAACGGAAATCACCCGATGATTTCGTTGCATCAATATCAACACCTTCCAGAAGATCAAGTAACGATGGACCATCAAACCACTTCATTTGCGCGCTTGAAGAGGCAACGTTTTCACCTTCTAGCGCCGATAGCGGCAAAATCTGAATATTTGTGTCACCTTGCAGGTTTTCAGCAAACGCTAAGTACTCATCTCGAATCGTCTCGAAGCGATCTTGAGAATAATCGACCAAATCCATTTTATTGACCGCAACAACAAAGTGTTTAATGCCCAATAAGTTGGAGATAAACGAGTGACGACGCGTCTGATCCAACACACCTTTGCGAGCATCAATTAGAATGACAGCTAAATCACAAGTTGATGCTCCAGTAGCCATATTGCGAGTGTATTGCTCATGCCCTGGAGTGTCGGCAATGATGAATTTACGTTTTTGAGTCGAGAAATAGCGGTAAGCAACATCAATGGTAATCCCTTGCTCACGCTCAGCCTGAAGGCCATCAACCAATAGTGCTAAATCCGGTTTTTCGCCAGTTGTACCAACACGCTGGCTATCAGAATGAACCGCTGCTAACTGATCTTCATAAATCTGTTGTGTGTCATGGAGTAAGCGCCCAATCAAAGTACTTTTACCATCATCTACCGAGCCACAAGTAAGGAATCGAAGTAGGGATTTATGTTGGTGTTGGTTTAGGTAACCTTCAATACCTAGCTCAGCAAGTTGAGCTTCTACTGCACTGTTCATAATCGTTCCTTGATCCTTAGAAGTAGCCTTGTCGTTTTTTAAGTTCCATCGATCCTGACTGATCGTGGTCGATCGCTCGTCCTTGGCGCTCACTGGATGTTGCCACCAACATCTCTTCTATAATGCCTGTCAACGTATTCGCTTCAGACTCGATAGCACCAGTTAATGGGTAGCAACCTAATGTACGGAAACGAACGCTTTTCTCTTCGATCACTTCACCCGGTTGAAGCTCCATACGATCGTCATCCACCATGATCAGCATGCCATCACGTTCAACTACTGGTCTCTTGTCAGATAGGTAAAGTGGCACGATTTCAATATTTTCCAGGTAGATGTACTGCCAGATATCAAGTTCAGTCCAATTAGATAGCGGGAAAACGCGGATGCTCTCCCCTTTATTCACCTGACCGTTATACGTTTTCCAAAGCTCCGGACGTTGGTTCTTAGGATCCCATGTATGATTTTTATCACGGAAGGAGTAAACGCGCTCTTTTGCACGAGATTTTTCTTCATCACGACGAGCACCACCGAAAGCTGCGTCAAAACCATATTTATTGAGCGCTTGCTTTAACCCTTGCGTTTTCATGATGTCAGTATGCTTCGACGAGCCGTGAACAAATGGGCTACACCCCATCGCCAAACCTTCTGGGTTCTTATGAACAAGTAAATCGAAGCCATACTTTTCAGCGGTACGATCACGGAATTCGATCATTTCACGGAATTTCCAATCTGTATCGACATGGAGTAGAGGGAAAGGAATTTTCCCTGGGTAGAAAGCTTTGCGAGCCAAATGAAGCATCACTGAAGAGTCTTTACCAATCGAGTACATCATCACTGGGTTATCAAACTCAGCGGCGACCTCGCGGATAATATGAATACTCTCAGCTTCGAGCTGCTTTAAGTGAGTCAGGCGTTGTTGATCCATATGTGTTTCCTTTTAAGCCTTTAGGCTTATTTATGTCCCTAAATCTTTGGTCGAAAGTATATTGAGAAGGCAATAGCACTATTGTTGATTTGAGTATTAGATAAGAACCAATCTAACTTTTGAGACTCTCAATTCCACTGCTGTAGCCCATCACTTAATACTTTCAGATAGTCGCATTATGGACACCTGCATATATTACCGGAAATTCTAAAATTTCATTTTTTATTACTTAAAACAATAAGAGCATTTATAAACAGAATGTCGATTTATTAAAAAATTCTAAATTCTTATACTTAGCGCCAAATTTCGCCTTATAACGCCGAAAGGGTTCACACTTTCGTGCTCCAAATTAATTTGTTTGCATAGTAATTTGTTACATTACGCAACAAATCTCTTCTATTCCAAATTGGAGCTTTCCATGAAATCGGCAATGAAACCTTTATCAATCGCAGTAATCGCAGGTCTTGGCCTAGCGACGCTATCTGGTTGTACGACTACTCCAGATACTGACGAAGTAATCAAACTACGTGTTGTTGAAACAACAGATATTCATACCAACCTAATGGATTACGATTACTACAAAGACAAGCCAAGCCAAAAGATCGGTCTTGCTCGTACTGCAACACTGGTTAAAGAAGCTCGTGCTGAAGTAACCAACAGTGTTCTTGTTGATAATGGTGACTTGCTGCAAGGTAGCCCAATGGGTGACTACATGGCAGACAAAGGCATCGAAGCTGGCGAAGTTCACCCGGCGTACAAAGCGATGAACCAGCTAAACTATGATGCTGGTAACATTGGTAACCACGAATTCAACTACGGCTTAGAATTCCTAGCTGAATCTATCAATGATGCAGAGTTCCCTTACATCAGTGCAAACGTATTTGATGCCAAAACAGGTGAGCACTACTTCAAGCCATACATCATCAAAACGCACACATTTAAAGATACTGCGGGCGTAGAGCATGAAGTAAAAGTGGGTTACATCGGCTTTGTTCCACCACAAATCATGATTTGGGATAAGAAGAACCTTGAGGGTAAAGTTACCGCTCGTGACATTAAAGAAACAGCAGAAGAACTGATTCCTCAAATGAAGGAAGAAGGTGCGGAAGTGATTGTTGCTATCCCGCACTCTGGTGTCTCAATGGACCCGTACAAGCAAGGTGAAGAAAACTCAACTTACTACCTATCAGAAGTTGAAGGTATCGATGCCATTGCATTTGGTCACTCGCATGCTGTATTCCCTGGTAAGGGCTTTGACAACATGCAAGGGATCGACAACGAAAACGGCACAATCAATGGCGTAGCGGCTGTAATGCCAGGCCGTTGGGGTAGTCACGTTGGTATCATGGATCTAACTCTGGTTCAAAAAGACGGTAAGTGGGAAGTAGAAAAAGGCCAATCTGAAGCTCGCCCGATCTACAGCAAAACAGAAAAGAAATCTCTGGCGGACGCGGACGCTGGTATCGTTAAAGCACTAGAAGCCGACCACAAAGGCACACGTGACTTCGTTAACCAACCAATTGGTAAAGCGAACGATGTGATGTACAGCTTCCTAGCACTTGTTCAAGACGACCCAACCGTGCAAATCGTCAACCTAGCTCAAAAAGATTACGTTGAGCGTTTCATCCAAGGTGACCCTGATCTAGCGGATATCCCTGTTCTTTCTGCTGCTGCACCATTTAAAGCAGGCGGCCGTAAGAATGACCCTGCAAACTTTACTGAAGTTGAATCTGGCCAGTTAACGTTCCGTAACGCCGCGGACCTTTACTTGTACCCGAATACGCTAGTAGCGATGAAAGTAACAGGTAAAGAAGTAAAAGAGTGGCTAGAGTGTACTGCAGGCCAGTTCAAGCAAATTGACGTGAACAGCACAGCTCCTCAACAGCTTATTGACTGGGATGGCTTCCGTACTTACAACTTCGATGTTATCGATGGCGTGAACTACCAGATCGATGTTACTCAACCAGCAAAATACGATGGTAACTGTAAAGTTATTAACGAAGGTTCTGAGCGTATCGTAGGACTAACTTACCAAGGTAAGCCTATCGAAATGAATCAAGACTTCATTATTGCAACTAACAACTACCGTGCATACAGCAACAAATTCCCTGGCACTGGCTCTGAGTTCGTTGCGTTCGATTCTCCAGATGAAAACCGTTCAGTTATCGCGGCATACATCTCTCGCGTAAGCCAAGAGAAAGGTGAAGTAACACCAAGTGCAGACAACAACTGGACATTCGCTCCTATCAAGTCGGACAAGAAGCTGGATATCCGTTTTGAAACTTCACCAAGTGAAAAAGCTGCGAAGTTCATCGAAGAGAAAGGTCAGTACCCAATGAAACGTGTCGCGACAGACGATGTTGGCTTTGGTGTTTACCAGATTGATCTACAAAAATAGGCATTAGTTATATAAAGTAAAAAGCCGCAACTCATGTTGCGGCTTTTTTGTAGGAGCAAAGATGGATTTAAGACTTATTCAGCAACTTGATAAGCATGGTTTTACTCAAGACGAAATTACTCAAATTGGCGAAGTGACGACAGAGTTAGAACTCCCAACTCGCCATATCCTAATCAATCAAGGGGAGATCGCGTCCCATATTTACTTCGTTCTTGATGGTGTATGCCATGCAGGCTACCTGACAGAAAAGGGAAAAGAGTTCAGCAAAGAGTTTTACTGGGAACTCGACTGGATCATTGGATTTGAAAGCGTAATAAAAAACCAACCCTCTCCTTACTTATTAGAAACGCTAACGGCTTGTTCACTGCTTTGTCTACCAATAGAGGTTTTCCAGCAATGGCGGGAGGTCAATCACCCTATCTATCTAAAACTGCTAGAAACGCAGCTTATGTACAAAGAGAACAAAGAACGCTTTATGTTGTTATATACACCAGAAGAACGTTACGAGTTGTTTTGCCAACATTACCCAGAACTACTGGAACGACTCAATGACTATCAAATCGCGGCCTATTTGGGGATCACCGCCATTAGCTTAAGCCGAATAAAAAACCGGGCAACCTCTTAACATATGTTAATGCCACCCTTTCCTCTCATTGCTATAGTTTATCAATATTTCAGACAACCAGTACTATCCAATGATTGAGTGGCAACTAAAACGCTTTTCCGAGTTATCCCAATATGAACTCTACGAACTACTTAAACTTAGAGTGAACGTCTTTGTTGTAGAACAAAACTGTCCTTACCCTGAACTCGACGACAAAGATACCCATACCGAGGTGCATCACCTAATTGGCCGACAGAGCGGCGAAATTGTCGCATGCGCTCGCCTACTCCCAGCAGGCGTCAGTTACTCCAATATCAGCATAGGTAGAATCGCAACTAAAGAAAACGTACGTGGTGACGGCATAGGCCACAAACTCGTCGCAAAAGCACTGTTGGAGTGCGAACAATTATGGCCAAATAAAGATATCGAGATAGGTGCTCAGGCTCATCTCGAGCACTTCTACCAAGCTCACGGTTTTAAAAAAAGCTCACCACCTTACTTGGAAGACGGTATCCCACATATAGATATGCTTCGTAAGGACTAGCGATGTCACCTCAATCCGTTGCGGTAATGTTACTGGTTGTTGGAAATCTAGCGGCGTCGTTGTCTGATGTAGCGGTAAAATTGTTAGAGGGAGGGATATCTCCCTTCCAATACATATTCATACGGCAACTCACTTCGGTCGCGATCATCCTACCTTTTTGGTTACAGCTTCATCATCGACAACGCAAGTTAACCGCCGTAATCACTACAGTGACTAGAGGACAACTGATTATGATGGGCAGCGGCTGTATGATGGTCGCTATAACCTATCTACCTTTGGCTACTGCTAACGCTGTCTTTTATGCCGCCCCACTGATCATGCTGCCTCTGTCGATTTGGCTACTCAAAGAAACACCAAATGTCACTAAAGTAATCTCTACCTGCATTGGATTTATTGGGGTGTTAATTGTGCTCAGACCTTCACAATTTCATTGGGCAGCGATTTTTGCACTCGGTACCGCAATCACTTTAGCGCTATTTAATATATTGGTGCGTAGGCTACCTTCAGAACAACCTATGATAGCTACACTATTTTGGACAACGTTGAGTTCTCTGCCAGTATCAACGGCTCTTGCCTACATTTACTGGCAACCAATTACAAATACGCAGGTACTATGGATAGTGGTAAGCGCCGTATTGATTCTAACCTACAACGGACTCGCGGTCCTGGCATACAAAAAGGCACAGGCTAGCCAAGTTGCGTTAGCGGAATATTCGGGGTTGGTGTTCGTTGCTATTATTGGAGCAATTGGGTTTAACGAGATCCCAGATGGATTCACCATAGCGGGCATAGCATTGATAATAGCTCCGCTACTACCTTGGAAGAGCGTGTTAAGAAGAAGGGAAAAGCATCCGTTACTTACTGCGTCCAAATCCTCCATCAGAAAGACGGAAAAACATCACTGAACCACTATTTTTCTCTAGCTGAAGAATATCGAGCTTACCATCAGATGCGAGTTTAAAACGCACTAACTGGCCCTTCTTAATTCGACTTAATGGCTTGTCGGTACCCTCAACTTTTACCAAAGCGTTTAAATCTGCCATTGGCAAACCATTAGCACGGAATACCTGGGCAAGTGTATCGCCACTTTTCACCGTGTATTCACTCCAAGACTCGATTGGGGCTGTGACTGTCGCTTGGCTTTTTTGTTCACTCAAACCTTGGGTATTAATGTCTATCTCTACCCTTTGATTCGGCTTGATGGAAGGCTCAACGTCCGATTTAGGGGTAGGTAAAACCAGCAAAATCATCACAAGTGGTACTAATACCATCAATGCTCTTTGATGCAATTTAGGCAAACTTAACCAAAGCGACTTTAGTTCTAAACTCGCTTTCTTCCAATCTACCTGCTTAACTCTTTCCTGAATTAATGCAACGTAATCAACCTGCTGCTGTTTCTTCTTACGGCGATTCATTACTATCCGTTCCCAAACTTGAATATGATTAGTATAAAAACAGACTCGCTCTGAGTATAGGGAATTTAGCTTAGCAAGGTCATTAGTCGGTAAAATATTGTAATTTTCGCGGCGTAGTAAGATAGAGCTCACACTGTAGACTTATCGCGCTATACAGTTGTAGCAGGCGTTTCATCCTTTTTCTATACCTGTTATCCTGTGCTCTTTCTTGTCTATCATACAAAGAGTGACTTTCATGTCTGAAGTAAAATTTGAAACTGTAGAGCAAAAAGCAAGCTACGGTATTGGTCTGCAAATGGGCCAACAACTTGCAGGTTCTGGTCTAGAAGGCCTAAGCGTTGATGCTATCGCAGCAGGGATCGCAACTGCACTAACTGGTGATATGCCAGCTATCGAAATTGATGAGATCAACAATGCACTGCAAGAGCTTCACACTCGTGCAGAATCAGCTCGTCAAGAAGCAGCTAAAGCAGCGGCAGCAGACGGTGAAGCGTACCTAAAAGACAATGCTCTTCGCCCTGAAGTTACTGTTCTTGAATCAGGCCTACAATATGAGATCATTACTGAAGGTACAGGTGAAATCCCAACTTCAGACAAGCAAGTTCGAGTTCATTACCACGGCGAACTAACAGACGGTACTGTATTCGATAGCTCAGTATCTCGCGGTCAACCAGCTGAATTCCCAGTAACGGGCGTAATTAAAGGTTGGGTTGAAGCGCTTCAACTAATGCCAGTTGGTTCTAAGTGGAAGCTATACATCCCACAAGACCTAGCATACGGTGAGCGCGGTGCAGGTGCTGCTATTCCTCCTTTTGCTGCTCTAGTATTCGAAGTAGAACTACTAGCAATCCTGTAAGCAATCTCATTGTTACGATTGTTTAAAAAGCAGCGCATCGCGCTGCTTTTTTTATCTAAACTATATGGAAGAGTTAAACAACAAGGAAAAAGTATGAAAAACTACTTAGTTCTCGCCGCCACTATTGGTCTCACCTCTACACCAACATATGCCTTCCTAGACAGCCTGACAGATAAAGAAGAGCAGCAAGGCTTGATGGATATGGTAGCAAAAGGAATGAGTGCAGAATCAACACCAATAGCTGACCAGTTAACTGAGCAACTTCCCGTATCAAAACAGCAAGCAATGACTGGAGGAAGTGCCTTATTATCTTTAGCACAAAGCCAACTTACCTCAGGGCAAAATAAAGAGCTAACATCTCTCATTCCGGGGTTGGCTGAGTTCAATCAAGTGTCAACCCTAGCTAGCGGACTACAAGACATGCCAGCAGTTAAAAAGGCATTTGAAAGTGTTGGACTGGATCCATCAATGATCAGCCAGTTTACACCCGTGATCTTAGGTTACTTAACCGAGCAAGGTGCGAGTAGTGGACTGCTAACCTCCTTAGAGAAGCTATGGTCGGAGTAATTTAACTGGTAATGTTGAGATTTCAACAGATACAAAAAAAGCCGAGCTTTCGCTCGGCCTTTTTTTGTTCTAACGAACTGATTACTCAGCAGCTTCTTCAGCAGCTGGGCGATCAACAAGCTCAATGTAAGCCATTGGAGCTTTATCACCGGCACGGAAGCCAGCTTTTAGGATACGAGTGTAACCGCCCTGACGAGCAGCAAAACGTGGACCTAGTTCGTTGAATAGTTTTGCAACTACTTCGTTATCACGAGTGCGTGCAAATGCTAGACGACGGTTAGCAACACTGTCAGTCTTAGCTAATGTAATCAAAGGCTCAACTACGCGACGTAGCTCTTTTGCTTTTGGCAAAGTAGTCTTGATAACTTCATGACGTACTAGAGAGCTAGCCATGTTGCTAAACATCGCTTTACGATGTGAGCTGTTGCGGTTGAGTTGACGACCACTCTTACGATGGCGCATGACCTAATCCTTCTAACTAGTATCGATTAATCTTCAGCGATAGACGCTGGTGGCCAGTTTTCTAGGCGCATGCCCAGAGAAAGACCACGTGATGCAAGTACGTCTTTAATCTCAGTAAGAGATTTTTTACCAAGGTTTGGCGTTTTAAGTAGCTCAACCTCAGTGCGCTGTACAAGATCACCGATGTAGTGAATCGCTTCTGCTTTCAAACAGTTAGCAGAGCGAACTGTTAGTTCAAGATCGTCTACAGGACGCAGTAGGATCGGATCGAATTCTGGCTTCTCTTCCTTCTCCTCAGGAACACGTACATCACGAAGATCTACGAATGCATCCAATTGTTCAGCTAGGATAGTAGCTGCACGACGGATAGCTTCCTCAGGTTCAAGAGTACCGTTCGTTTCCATATCGATAACAAGCTTGTCTAAATCAGTACGCTGTTCTACACGTGCTGCCTCTACAGAGTAGGCAATTTTGTCTACTGGGCTGTAAGTTGCATCAACAAGTAGACGACCGATTGGACGCTCATCTTCTTCAGTATGGATACGAGCAGAAGCTGGAACATAACCACGTCCACGTTCTACTTTAATACGCATTGCGATCTCAGCACTGTCATCAGTTAGGTGACAGATTACGTGTTCCGGGTTTACGATCTCTACATCACCGTCATGGGTGATGTCACCTGCAACCACAGGGCCTGAGCCTGATTTGTTCAGCGTAATAAACACTTCATCTTTGCCTTCGGCAACGCGAACAGCAAGACCTTTCAGGTTAAGAAGAATCTCAAGGATATCCTCTTGTACACCTTCTTTAGTGCTGTATTCGTGTAGTACGCCTTCAATTTCCACTTCTGTTACAGCACAACCTGGCATAGAAGATAGAAGAATACGGCGAAGTGCATTACCCAGAGTATGACCGAAACCACGCTCTAACGGCTCAAGAGTTACTTTTGCGTGTGTCGTGTTGATCTGTTCGATGTCAACAAGACGTGGCTTAAGAAATTCTGTTACAGAACCCTGCATTGTGTCCTCTCTTTAGTTTAAACCTTACTTAGAGTAAAGCTCGACGATCAATTGTTCGTTGATGTCAGCTGACAGGTCAGAACGCTCAGGCATACGCTTGAATGTACCTTCCATTTTGCCACCATCTACTTCAATCCAAGTTGGTTTTTCACGTTGTTCAGCAACTTCTAGAGCAGCTTTAACACGAGCTTGCTTTTTAGCTTTCTCGCGAATTGAAACAACGTCATTAGCCGAAACTTTGAAAGAAGGAACGTTTACAACGTTACCGTTAACTAGGATAGCTTTGTGGCTAACTAGTTGGCGTGCTTCTGCGCGAGTTGCGCCAAAGCCCATGCGGTAAACTACGTTATCAAGACGACCTTCAAGAAGCTGAAGTAGGTTTTCACCCGTGTTGCCTTTAAGACGCGCAGCTTCTTTGTAGTAGTTACGGAATTGTTTTTCTAGAACGCCGTAGATACGACGAACTTTTTGCTTCTCACGAAGCTGAACGCCATACTCAGATAGACGACCGCGACGAGCGCCGTGTACACCTGGTGCGTTATCAATTTTACACTTGGTATCGATCGCGCGTACACCAGACTTAAGGAATAAGTCAGTACCTTCGCGACGGCTAAGCTTCAGCTTAGGACCCAAATATCTTGCCATGATCTTTCTCCAGTAATCTAAAAAACGTTATACGCGACGTTTCTTAGGTGGACGACAACCGTTATGAGGGATTGGTGTAGCATCAACGATGTTTGTGATGCGGAAACCAGCAGCGTTCAGTGCGCGAACAGTAGATTCACGACCTGGACCTGGACCCTTAACCATAACTTCCAAGTTCTTTAGGCCATATTCTTTAGCCATTTCAGCACAACGCTCAGCTGCAACCTGTGCTGCGAACGGAGTAGACTTACGAGAACCACGGAAGCCTGAACCACCTGCAGTAGCCCATGCTAGAGCGTTACCTTGACGGTCAGTAATAGTTACGATTGTGTTATTGAAAGAAGCATGGATGTGCGCAACACCGTCTGCAACTTGTTTGCGAACGCGTTTACGCGCGCGAGTTGGTTGTTTAGCCATTGTACTCTACCTTCCCGATTATTTCTTGATCGGCTTACGCGGACCCTTACGGGTGCGAGCATTGGTTTTAGTACGCTGTCCACGTAGTGGTAGACTGCGACGATGACGAAGACCACGGTAACAACCAAGGTCCATAAGACGCTTGATGTTCATTGATACTTCACGACGTAGATCACCTTCTACAGTGTATTTAGCTACACCATCACGCAGTTGATCGATCTGCTCATCAGATAGTTCACTGATCTTAACATCTTCAGCAATACCCACGTCAGCTAGAATAGCTTGAGAGCGAGTTTTACCGATACCGTAGATCGCAGTTAGTGCGATTACAGCATGTTTTTGATCAGGAATGTTAATGCCTGCTATACGGGCCATTATTCACTCCTAAGTGTTTCATAAAAGAATTAACCACAGCAAAGCCCGTGATGGATACGCTGTGGGATACTACTTCTTTTGCACGCAAAAGGTAGGCCGAGGAATATACTCGACACTACCTTATATTTCAAGTAAAAATTTCTGCTAATTAGCCTTGGCGTTGCTTGTGCTTTGGCTCACTGCAAATCACGCGAACGACACCGTTACGCTTGATAACTTTACAGTTACGGCAGATTTTTTTAACGGAAGCACGAACTTTCATTGCTAAACTCCGTAATGAAATCTGAGACTACCGCCGGATTAACGGCCGTACCCTTTCAGATTCGCTTTTTTCAACACAGAATCATACTGTTGTGACATCAGATGAGTCTGTACCTGTGCCATAAAGTCCATGATAACAACTACTACGATAAGTAGTGATGTACCGCCGAAGTAGAAACGTACGTTCCACGCGACCATCATGAACTCGGGAATCAGACAGATAAAGGTAATGTACAGTGCACCAGCTAAGGTTAAACGTGTCATTACTTTATCGATATATTTCGCTGTCTGCTCACCTGGGCGGATACCGGGTACGAATGCACCGGACTTCTTCAAGTTATCTGCTGTTTCACGCGGGTTAAATACTAACGCCGTGTAGAAGAAACAGAAGAAAATAATTGCTGCTGCATACAACATTACATACAGAGGCTGACCTGGGCTAAGAGCCAAAGACACGTCAGTTAACCAACCGAACGCGCTGCTCTCACCATTCTGACCAAACCACTGAGCCAGTGTTCCTGGGAACAGGATAATGCTTGATGCAAAAATCGCTGGTATAACACCTGCCATATTAATTTTAAGAGGCAAGTGAGTGCTTTGCGCTGCAAAAACTTTACGACCTTGTTGACGCTTCGCATAGTTGACAACGATACGACGTTGACCACGCTCCATGAAAACAACGAAGTAAATTACAGCAAAAGCTAATACACCGATCAGCAATAGAAGAAGTACATGCAATTCACCTTGACGCGCTTGCTCGATTGTTTGACCGATTGCAGAAGGCAATCCAGCAACAATACCTGCAAAAATTAGTAATGAGATACCATTACCAATTCCTCGCTCTGTAATTTGTTCACCTAACCACATTAGGAACATGGTACCGGTTACTAAACTTACGGTTGCAATTAGCGTAAACATGGTTTGGTTGATAACAACCAGATTGTCGACCATGTTTGGTAAGCCTGTTGCAATACCAATAGCTTGGAATGTTGCAAGTACAAGCGTGCCGTAGCGTGTATATTGGCTTATCTTACGACGGCCTGCTTCACCCTCTTTTTTGAGTTCCGCTAACGCTGGATGAACTACAGTTAGCAATTGGACAACAATCGAAGCCGAAATATACGGCATGATGCCCAATGCTAAAATAGATGCACGCTCAAGAGCACCACCGGAGAACATGTTAAACATTTCTACGATGGTACCTTTTTGCTGTTCGAACAAATCGGCAAGTACAGCTGCGTCAATACCAGGAATCGGCACAAAAGAGCCCGCTCGGAATACTAAAAGTGCACCAATTACGAATAATAAGCGCGACTTTAGTTCACTTAAGCCGCTCTGAGCACTACGAAAATCTTGTCCTGGTTTCTTAGCCATCTGTACCTCGTTCCTCGAGATTATTCCTCGATTTTACCGCCTGCAGCTTCGATTGCAGCTTTAGCGCCTTTAGTCACGCGTAGACCTTTAACAGTCACAGCTTTGCTAAGTTCGCCAGAAAGAACAACTTTTACAAATTCGATGTTCTTAGTAACGATGTTAGCAGCTTTAAGGCTGTTAAGATCAACTACGTCACCAGTTACTTTCGCTAGCTCAGCTAGACGAACTTCAGCAGACACTAGGCTCTTACGAGAAGTGAAACCGAATTTTGGTAGACGTTGTTTCAGAGGCATTTGACCGCCTTCAAAACCTGGACGTACAGAGCCGCCAGAACGTGACTTTTGACCTTTGTGACCGCGGCCACCTGTTTTACCAAGGCCAGAACCGATACCACGACCTAAACGCTTCTTAGAAGGCTTAGAACCCGCAGCCGGTGATAGAGTATTCAAACGCATTCTGATTACTCCTCAACTTTAACCATGTAGTAAACCTTGTTGATCATACCGCGTACACACGGAGTATCTTCAAGTTCTACTGTATGGTTGATTTTACGAAGGCCAAGACCTTTTAGACACAGTTTGTGCTTAGGTAGGCGACCAATTGAGCTTTTAGTTTGAGTTACTTTAATAGTTGCCATGGTGTTCTTACTCCGAAATAGATTCAACAGTTAGACCACGTTTAGCAGCAACCATTTCTGGCGACTTCATGCTACCTAGTGCATCGATCGTTGCACGAACGATGTTGATAGGGTTCGTAGAACCGTATGCTTTAGATAGTACGTTGTGTACACCAGCAACTTCTAGTACTGCACGCATCGCACCACCTGCGATAACACCAGTACCTTCAGCAGCAGGCTGCATGTAAACTTTAGAGCCCGAGTGGCGACCTTTCACCGGGTGGTGAAGAGTGCCTTCGTTAAGCGCGATAGTAGTCATGTTACGACGCGCTTTTTCCATTGCTTTTTGAATCGCTGCAGGTACTTCACGAGCTTTGCCGTAACCGAAACCTACGCGACCGTTACCGTCACCAACAACAGTTAGTGCAGTAAAGCTCATGATTCGACCACCTTTAACCGTCTTAGATACACGGTTAACTGCGATTAGCTTTTCTTGCAAATCATTCGCTTGAACTTGTTGTTCTTTAGCCATCTTCCAACCCTACCTTAGAATTTCAGACCAGCTTCGCGAGCAGATTCTGCTAGCGCCGCTACTCGACCGTGGTATTGGAAACCAGAACGATCGTATGCAACAGCAGAAACGCCTTTTTCAAGAGCGCGCTCAGCGATAGCTTTACCTACTGCTTTAGCTGCATCGATGTTACCAGTGTTCTTAACTTGCTCACGGATCGCTTTTTCTACAGTAGAAGCTGCTGCGATAACCTCAGAGCCGTTAGCTGCAATAACCTGAGCGTACACGTGACGAGGAGTACGGTGTACTACTAGGCGAGTTGCACCCAGTTCTGCAATCTTACGACGTGCACGTGTAGCACGACGGATGCGAGATGCTTTCTTATCCATAGTGTTACCTTACTTCTTCTTAGCTTCTTTAGTACGCACGATTTCATCGGCGTAACGAACACCTTTACCTTTATAAGGCTCAGGCTCACGGTAAGAACGAATGTCAGCCGCAACTTGACCAACTAGTTGCTTATCACAACCAGTAATAACGATCTCAGTTTGGCTAGGGCATTCTGCTTTAACACCTTCAGGTAGAGCGTGCTCTACTGGGTGTGAGAAGCCAAGTGTTAGACCTACAGCGTTGCCTTTCATAGCAGCACGGTAACCAACACCTTTAAGAGTTAGCTTCTTAGTAAAGCCTTCAGTAACACCAACAACCATGTTGTTAACTAGTGCACGAGCAGTACCTGCTTGTGCCCAAGCGTTAGCAGCACCTTCTTTTGGACCGAAAGTAAGGTTGTTTTCTTCCTGTGCAATCACTACTGCATCGTTAAGAGTGCGAGATAGTTCGCCCTTAGCGCCTTTAACAGTAATTTCTTGGCCGTTTAGTTTCACCTCTACGCCAGCTGGAATAGCGACAGGTGCTTTAGCAACACGAGACATATTCTACTCCTATTACGCTACGTAGCAGATGATTTCACCACCAAGACCTGCTTTGCGAGCAGCACGGTCAGACATCAGACCCTTGGAAGTGGATACTACAGCAATACCAAGACCACCCATCACAGTTGGTAGCGAGTCTTTGTTCTTGTAGACACGCAGACCAGGACGTGATACACGCTTGATTTGCTCAATTACTGGTTTAGCTTGGAAGTACTTAAGTGTAACTTCTAGCTCAGGTTTTACTTCGCCTTCAACAGCGAAGTCAGTGATGTAACCTTCAGCTTTTAGTAGTGCAGCAATTGCAACTTTAAGCTTTGAAGAAGGCATTTTAACAGCAACTTTGTTTGCTGCCTGACCGTTACGAACGCGGGTCAGCATATCCGAAATCGGATCTTGCATGCTCATAAGATTTACTCCAAATGATTAAGTGGCAAATTACCAGCTAGCCTTACGAAGTCCAGGAATCTCGCCTTTCATGCAAGCTTCGCGAACTTTGATACGGCTTAGACCGAACTTACGTAGGTAACCGTGTGGACGACCAGTTTGGTTACAACGGTTGCGCTGACGTGATGCACTCGAATCACGTGGAAGAGATTGCAGCTTAAGAACTGCATTCCAACGATCTTCTTCAGATGCGTTTACATCGCTGATGATAGCTTTTAGTGCTGAGCGCTTTTCAGCAAACTTAGCAACTAGCTTTGCACGTTTTACTTCACGTGCTTTCATTGATTGTTTAGCCATAACAGTAACCCTTCACCTTACTTACGGAATGGGAAGTTAAAGGCAGCCAGCAGAGCACGGCCTTCCGCATCGGTACCAGCTGACGTCGTGATAGTGATATCAAGACCGCGTACACGATCGACTTTATCGTAGTCGATTTCCGGGAAGATGATTTGCTCGCGAACGCCCATGCTGTAGTTACCACGACCGTCAAAAGACTTCGCGCTAACACCACGGAAATCACGTACACGTGGAAGAGCAATAGAGATTAAACGCTCTAGGAACTCCCACATACGTTCGCCACGTAAGGTTACTTTACAACCAATTGGGTAGCCTTCACGAATTTTGAAACCTGCAACAGATTTACGCGCTTTAGTGATAAGTGGCTTTTGACCAGAGATCGTTGCCATATCAGCTGCTGCGTTTTCTAGCAGTTTCTTATCGTTGATTGCTTCACCAACGCCCATGTTTAGGGTGATTTTTTCAATCCTAGGGACTTGCATGACGCTTGTGTAGCCGAACTCTTTGGTAAGCTCAGCGACTACAGACGACTTGTAGTAATCATGCAGTTTCGCCATAGTAGAACTCCAAATTACTTCTATTAGTTAGAAACGGTTTCGCCGTTAGACTTGAAGAAACGAACTTTCTTGCCATCTTCGATACGGAAACCGATACGGTCAGCTTTACCAGTAGCTGCGTTAAAGATTGCAACGTTAGAAGCATCAATAGCTGCTTCTTGTTCAACGATGCCACCTTGTTGACCTAGAGCCGGTACAGGCTTTTGGTGCTTCTTAACAAGGTTGATACCTTCAACAATAACTTTACCAGTTGCTAGAACCTTAGTTACTTTACCTTTCTTGCCTTTATCTTTACCAGCAAGAACGATTACTTCGTCATTACGACGGATTTTAGCTGCCATCTTTCGTGCTCCTTACAGAACTTCTGGAGCCAGTGATACAATCTTCATGAATTTCGCGTTGCGAAGTTCACGAGTCACTGGGCCAAAGATACGAGTGCCGACTGGTTGCTCAGTAGTGTCGTTTAACAATACACAAGCATTACGGTCGAAGCGAATGACAGAACCGTCTGGACGACGAACGCCTTTACGGGTGCGAACAACTACCGCCTTCAGAACATCACCTTTTTTAACTTTACCGCGTGGAATTGCTTCTTTTACAGTAACTTTGATGATGTCGCCGATGTGTGCGTAACGACGGTGTGAGCCACCCAGAACCTTAATACACATTACCTTGCGCGCGCCAGAGTTATCTGCAGCGTCAAGTGTACTTTGCATTTGGATCATTGTTAGTGCTCCGCTAAATATTAAAAACTAGACCCTCTCGGGTCGGGCTGCCTCTTTAAAGGGACGCGAATTGTACCACCCTTTTTTGTGATTGGGTAGACAAAAAACAAGCGGCCCCAAAAAAAATTTGGAGCCGCTTTATTATCGAAGAAAAACCGAAATTAAATTTTCGCTTTTTCTAGGACTTTAACCAAAGTCCAAGACTTAGTCTTAGACAGTGGACGACACTCAGCGATCTCAACTGTGTCGCCTAGGCCACACTCGTTGTTTTCGTCATGTGCGTGTACTTTAGTCGTGCGCTTTACGAACTTGCCGTAAATTGGGTGTTTAACCATGCGCTCGATAGAAACAACGATAGACTTGTCCATCTTGTCGCTAACAACACGACCTTGTTGAGTACGTTTTTGTTCGCTCATTATGCGCCTGCCTTCTCAGTCAAAACAGTTTTCACACGTGCGATATCACGGCGTACAGCTTTCAGAGTATGAGTTTGCTGTAGCTGACCAGTTGCAGCTTGCATGCGCAAGTTGAACTGTTCGCGTAGCAAATTCAATAGCTCAGCGTTAAGCTCTTCAACGCTCTTTTCGCGTAGATCTTGTGCTTTCATCACATCACCTGCTTAGTTACAAATGTAGTCTTGAAAGGCAGTTTACGTGCCGCTAGGCGGAACGCTTCACGTGCCAATTCTTCAGGTACACCGTCCATTTCGTACATAACCTTACCAGGTTGGATTTGGGCTACCCAGTACTCAACGTTACCTTTACCCTTACCTTGACGAACTTCTAGCGGTTTTTCTGTGATTGGTTTGTCTGGGAACACACGGATCCAGATTTTACCTTGACGCTTAACGTGACGTGTCATTGCACGACGAGCTGCTTCGATCTGACGAGCAGTTAGACGGCCACGGCCGACTGCTTTAAGACCGAATGTACCGAAGCTTACGTCGGTACCTTTCGCTAGACCACGGTTACGACCAGTTTGAACCTTACGGAACTTAGTACGTTTAGGTTGTAGCATCTGTCGACTCCTTACTTACGGCCTTTACGCTGCTTCTTAGGCTTGTCGCCTTTTGGCTCTACTGCGTTAGCAGCTGGCATACCGCCTAGAATCTCACCTTTGAAGATCCAAACTTTAATGCCGATCACACCGTATTGAGTGTGAGCCGAAGAAGTTGCGTAATCAATGTCAGCACGTAGAGTGTGTAGAGGCACACGGCCTTCACGGTACCACTCAGAACGTGCGATTTCAGCGCCGCCTAGACGACCGCTTACTTCCACTTTGATACCTTTAGCGCCTAGACGCATTGCGTTTTGTACTGCGCGCTTCATAGCACGACGGAACATAACACGACGCTCTAGTTGAGACGCGATGCTGTCACCCACAAGTTGTGCGTCCAGCTCAGGCTTACGTACTTCAGCGATGTTAATTTGCGCTGGTACACCTGCAATTTTAGCTACAGCTGCGCGTAGCTTCTCAACGTCTTCACCTTTCTTACCGATAACAACACCTGGACGAGCAGTGTGAATAGTCACACGGATGCTCTTAGCAGGACGCTCGATAACGATGCGTGATAGAGACGCTTTTTGTAGTTCCTTAGTAAGGAACTGACGTACCTTGAAGTCGCCGTCTAGGTTGTCAGCGAAATCTTTGGTGTTAGCAAACCATGTAGCATTCCAAGGCTTAACGATGCCAAGACGAATACCATTTGGATGTACTTTCTGACCCATTGCTTACTCTCCTAGTCTCTTAGCGATCTGCTACAACAACAGTGATGTGGCTTGAACGCTTCAAGATACGATCCGCACGGCCTTTAGCACGAGGCATAATACGCTTCATGATAGGGCCCTCATCTACGAAGATTTTAGCGACATTTAGATCGTCGATATCTGCACCTTCGTTGTGCTCCGCGTTTGCGATAGCTGACTCAAGAACTTTCTTGATTAGATCAGCAGCTTTTTTGTTGCTGAACGTCAAGATTTCTAGTGCTTGGTCTACTGACTTACCGCGAATTTGGTCTGCAACTAAGCGAGCTTTCTGAGGCGAAATGCGAGCAAAGTTATGTTTAGCTAATGCTTCCATCATCTACTCCTTAACGCTTCTTAGCTTTCTTATCCGCAGCGTGACCGCGGTAAGTACGTGTTGGTGCAAATTCGCCCAGTTTGTGACCGATCATTTCTTCAGTTACAAATACTGGAACGTGTTGACGACCATTATGGACAGCGATGGTCAAACCAATCATTGTTGGGATGATCATTGAGCGACGGGACCAAGTCTTAATAGGCTTTTTGTCTCCGCTTTCCACCGCTTTCTCTACCTTCTTCAGCAAGTGTAGGTCAATAAATGGACCTTTCTTGAGAGAACGTGGCATGGCGATTCCTCTTTATAGATTATTTGTTACGACGACGTACAATGTACTTGTCAGTGCGCTTGTTCTTACGAGTCTTGAAGCCTTTAGTTGGCTGACCCCAAGGAGAAACTGGGTGACGACCACCAGAAGTACGGCCTTCACCACCACCGTGTGGGTGGTCTACTGGGTTCATTACCACACCGCGAACGGTTGGACGAACACCGCGCCAGCGGTTAGCACCAGCTTTACCTAGTTCACGTAGCATGTGCTCAGAGTTACCAACTTCACCGATTGTTGCACGGCCTTCAGAAAGTACTTTGCGCATTTCGCCAGAACGTAGACGGATAGTTACGTATGCACCGTCGCGAGCAACGATTTGAGCATAAGCACCAGCCGAACGAGCTAGCTGTGCACCTTTACCAGGCTTAAGTTCAACACAGTGTACAGTAGAACCTACTGGGATGTTGCGCATTGGCAGAGTGTTACCTGCTTTAATTGGCGCATCTACACCAGATTGGATCTGGTCACCTGCTTGAACACCTTTAGGTGCGATAATGTAACGACGCTCACCGTCTGCGTACAGAACTAGAGCGATGTTAGCGCTACGGTTTGGATCGTATTCTAGACGCTCAACTTTCGCTGGGATACCGTCTTTAGTACGTTTGAAGTCAATTACACGGTAGTGGTGTTTGTGACCACCGCCGATGTGACGTACTGTGATACGACCGTTGTTGTTACGACCACCATTCTTAGAGTTTTTCTCTAGAAGAGGTGCGTATGGCTTACCCTTGTGTAGGTCAGCGTTAACAACTTTAACGACGTGACGACGACCAGGGGAAGTCGGCTTACATTTAACAATAGCCATTTTTAACTACTCCTGTTATTCCGCGCCGCCAACGAAGTCAAGATCTTGACCTTCTTTCAAAGTAACGTACGCTTTCTTAACGTCGCTGCGGCGACCTTGGCGTAGACCTTGACGTTTGGTCTTACCCTTAGTGATAAGAGTATTTACAGACTTAACTTCAACTTCAAATAGCTTTTCTACAGCTGCTTTGATCTCTTTTTTAGTTGCATCTTTAGCTACTTTGAAAACGATAGTGTTCGCTTTCTCAGCTGCCATAGTTGCTTTTTCAGAGATGTGCGGTGCACGTAGAACTTTTAGGATACGCTCTTCAGTGATCATGCTAGCATCTCCTCAACTTGCTTAACTGCTTCAGCAGTAATTACAACCTTGTCAAACGCGATTAGAGAAACTGGGTCAATACCAGCTACGTCGCGAGCGTCAACTTTGTACAGGTTACGAGCCGCTAGGAATAGATTCTCATCTACTTCGCTAGTCACGATTAGAGCGTCAGTTAGCTCAAGCTCTTTAAGCTTAGCTACTAGCTCTTTAGTTTTTGGAGCTTCTACAGAGAAGTTATCAACAACGATTAGACGCTCTTGACGAACTAGCTCAGAAAGAATGCTCTTCATAGCACCACGGTACATTTTCTTGTTAACTTTTTGGCTGTGATCTTGTGGTTTCGCAGCAAAAGTAACACCACCTGTACGCCAGATTGGGCTACGGATTGTACCAGCACGCGCACGGCCAGTACCTTTTTGACGCCATGGCTTAGCGCCACCGCCAGAAACTTCTGAACGTGTCTTTTGAGCACGAGTACCTTGACGAGCACCTGCTGCGTACGCAACAACTACTTGGTGTACAAGAGCTTCGTTAAACTCACGTCCGAAAGTAGTTTCGGAAACAGTTAGTGCATCAGCACCTTTAACCATTAATTCCATTACTTACTCCTGAGACGTTATGCTTTAACAGCTGGTTTAACGATCACGTTACCGCCAGTTGCGCCTGGGACTGCACCTTTAATAAGAAGCAGATTGCGCTCAGCGTCAACACGTACGATCTCTAGGTTTTGAGTCGTTACACGCTCAGCACCCATGTGACCTGCCATTTTCTTGCCTTTAAACACGCGACCTGGAGTTTGACATTGGCCAATTGAACCCGGTGCACGGTGAGACAAAGAGTTACCGTGAGTCATATCTTGAGTAGAGAAGTTCCAACGCTTAACAGCGCCTTGGAAGCCTTTACCTTTAGATGTACCAGTAACGTCTACTTTTTTAACTTCGTTGAAAAGTTCTACGTTTAGCTCAGCGCCAACTTCAAACTCTTCGCCGTTTTCTAAACGGAATTCCCAAAGACCGCGACCAGCTTCTACACCTGCTTTCGCAAAGTGACCAGCTTCTGGCTTAGATACACGGTTAGCTTTCTTAGCACCAGCAGTTACCTGGATTGCTGCGTAGCCATCGTTCTCAAGAGTTTTAACTTGAGATACACGGTTCGCTTCAACCTCAACAACAGTTACTGGGATAGAAACGCCTTCTTCAGTAAATACGCGGGTCATACCCACTTTACGTCCGACTAGACCAATCATTCTTCTAATCTCCCTTAACCTAGGCTGATTTGTACATCAACGCCAGCAGCAAGATCTAGACGCATTAGAGCGTCAACAGTTTTGTCTGTTGGCTCAACGATGTCGATCAAACGCTTGTGAGTACGAATTTCGTACTGGTCACGTGCATCTTTGTTGACGTGTGGAGAGATAAGAACAGTGAAACGCTCTTTACGAGTAGGTAGTGGAATTGGACCACGAACCTGTGCGCCGGTACGCTTTGCTGTTTCAACGATTTCCGCAGTAGAAGCGTCGATTAGTTTGTAATCGAAAGCTTTTAGGCGGATACGAATACGTTGGTTCTGCATGAGACAGAGCTCCAATAATTAAAAATTACACAAACAATATCGCCACTCAAACTCGTCAAGACGAGAGAATGCCGATTGATTTATGTGAAACCGTAGCATCCAAGATTAGGACGCATTGTCAGTTAATTTTCGATTAAACTACCCCTGAAGCCAAAGTCACCTTCGGTGCAGTTATTCATGAGAATAAGTAGCTAATTGTATTAACCGCGAACATAAGCTGAGTTTACATTACCTGATAAATCCTAAGAATTATCAGCTCCTCGATGCTCATTGGTTCACAACTGGCTTAACCAGTGCGCTGCATTATACAGATCACAGTTTTACATGCAAGGGTTGTTTGAAAAATAAACGGGGCAGGAAAACTTGGTTATTGTTTAGTCTTGCTCTATTGGGATTTCAAAGTGGCACTTCAGAATAAGGCAGGATTTAGGTTTCTAACCTGTGGTCGACTGAAAACAATAAAACGCAGACTGCGTGAACAATCTGCGCTTTTGATTGAAGGAACTGATTAAGCTAAACGTTGGCGTACTGCTTCAAAAAGGCAAACACCAGAGGCAACCGATACGTTTAAACTCGACACGCTACCAGCCATTGGGATCTTGATTAAATCATCACAAGTTTCGCGAGTGAGTCGACGCATTCCGTCTCCTTCAGCTCCCATAACGATAGCCAGTGGACCAGTTAGCTTTGCTTGGTAAATATCGTGGGTGGCTTCACCAGCCGTTCCAACAAACCAGATCCCCTGCTCTTGCAACGCTCTCATTGTGCGCGCTAGGTTGGTCACACGGACCAAAGGTACTGTTTCAGCTGCACCACAGGCTACTTTGCTCACCGTTGCCGTAAGAGGAGCTGATTTATCCTTAGGCACAATTACTGCAGCGACACCCGCTGCATCAGCATTACGTAAGCACGCGCCTAAATTGTGCGGGTCGGTAACGCCATCAAGTACCAATAAGAGCGGCTGCTCGTGTTGAGCTAAAATGCCATCAAGGTCATTTTCATTAAGCTGCTTTGCAGGCTTAACTTTGGCAATGATACCTTGGTGGTTTGCCCCTCGAGCTTTATCATCTAACGCTTTACGCCCCATTTGCTGAATAGAGACACCACACACTTGCAGTTCATTCAGCAGAGGTAAAAGTCGGTCATCTTGACGACCTTTCAATACGAACGCTTCAATAAAACGCGCTGGATCTTTTTCCAATACGGCTTTCACTGCGTGAATTCCGTAGATAAATTCGTTACTCATGTTCTAATCCGATTATGATTTCTTGCCGCGAGCCTTACTATTTTTAGTACGCGACTTTTTCTTACGTGCTTTTTCTGCCTTAGATTTCTTACGAGGGCCTTTTTCAGCACTCCCTTCGTTGCTTCCATCTGGGCGTTTGGTTGGCTCAACCAAAGGTCTTGCCGCCACGCCAGGCTTACGCGCTTTTACTGACGCACGTTTCTTGCTCTTCGCTTTCTTCTGAGCTTCCGCTGCACGTTTCTTAGCTGTTTTTCCTTTGCCGCGTAGCTTACGACTTGTTTCAACTAATTCAAAGTCAATTTGGCGATCATCTAAGTTCACTGATAAGACTTTTACTTTAACTGCATCCCCTAGGCGGTAGATAGCTCCGAAGCTTTCACCGATAAGCCTTTGACCTATCGGATCAAACTGATAATAGTCATTAGCTAGGGAAGAAATATGCACCAAGCCATCAATATGCAGCTCAGTTAGTCGCACAAAGAAACCAAAACCCGTGACATTAGCAATCACACCGTCAAGCTCTTCGCCAACGTGGTCTTGCATGTATTCACACTTGAGCCAATCAGAAACCTCTCGAGTCGCATCATCAGCTCTACGTTCAGTCATAGAACATTGCTCACCAAATACGTCCATGTCATCAAACGAGTAATGGAAGCCCCCTGTTGGTGTCCAACGATCTTTCACTGTACCGCTCTCTTTCGCTATCAGGTACTTGATTGCTCGGTGCAACAGTAAATCTGGGTAACGGCGAATAGGTGAAGTAAAGTGAGCATAACGTTTAAGTGCCAATCCAAAGTGGCCGCAGTTGTCCGCGTTATATACCGCTTGCTTCATCGATCTCAGCAGCATGGTTTGAATCAGTTCTTTGTCTTGTCGCTCACCAATTTGTTTCATTAAGTTCGCATAATCCGTTGGTGATGGCTCAAGCCCACCCGCTAAGTTCAAACCTAACTCGCCAAGGAAGTCTCGGAAACCTTGTAGGCGAAGTTCACCCGGTGATTCATGGATACGGAATAACGAAGGTTCTTTAGCTTTCTCGACTAAGGACGCTGATGCTATGTTGGCTAAGATCATACATTCTTCAATAATCTTATGCGCATCATTACGAATCACAGGCTCTATGCTATCAATCTTACGATCAGCATTAAAAATGAACTTGGTTTCCACAGTTTCAAATTCAATCGCGCCGCGATTATCACGTGCTTTCTTAAGCACCTTATACATCTTATGTAATTCTTCTAGATGAGGGATTAAACCGTCATAACGTTGCCTTAGCTCTTCATCTCCCTCTAAGATAGCGCCGACTTTGTTATAAGTCAGACGAGCATGAGAGTTCATCACAGCCTCATAATGCTTATAGCCTGATAGCTTACCTGTTGCCGAGATGGTCATTTCACACACCATACACAAGCGATCAACTTGAGGGTTAAGTGAACACAGTCCATTCGATAATACTTCAGGTAGCATCGGCACCACTTGAGACGGAAAGTAGACCGAGTTACCTCGATTAATCGCCTCTTTATCCAGTGCCGTATCTGGTCGAACGTAGTAGCTCACATCAGCTATCGCAACCCAAAGACGCCAACCACCACTTTTCTTGGCTTCACAGTAAACAGCGTCGTCAAAATCACGTGCATCTTCCCCATCAATGGTGACTAAAGGTAGCTCACGTAAATCGACTCGACCTTTCTTCGCTTCTTCAGGCACTTCTTCGCCAAGGTTAGCTATCTGCTTGTCAACTTCATCAGGCCACACATTAGGAATTTGGTGAGTACGAATGGCAATTTGCGTTTCCATTCCAGGTGCCATGTTTTCACCCAGCACTTCAATCACTTTACCCGTCATACCTCTAGATCGGCTACCGCGGTCGGTAATTTCAATCACAACGACATTCCCCATACGGGCACTGCCCTTATGCTCATTAGGGATTAGGATATCTTGGCTAATGCGTGAATCGTCAGCCACCACGTACGAATAACCATATTCTAAGAAGAAACGACCCACTATCTGAGTTTTTCGTTCTTCTAAGACTCGAACTAACCGCCCTTCCTTACGACCACGCTTATCTGTACCTGCTGGTTGTACAAGCACATAGTCACCATGAATGATGGTGCGCATTTGATGATGAGGGAGTAAGACATCATCATCTTTCCCCACACTTCCTTCTGGCCTTACCCAACCATGACCATCTTTATGTCCAATAACATAGCCTTTGATCATTTCCAGCTTGTCTGGTAAGGCGTAGCATTGACGGCGAGTAAATACCAACTGACCGTCACGTTCCATCGCTCTTAAACGACGGCGTAAACCTTCATACTGTTCCTCTCCCGAAAGTTGCAGTGCTTCAAACAGATCATTGCGATTCATTGGCACATTAGCTTGGGTAAGGAATTCAGTAATGAACTCTCGGCTAGGGATCGGATTTTCGTAATTCTTTGATTCGCGATCCGCATAAGGGTCGTTATTGATTGTGTCTGACATAGGCAGGCCTGCTTAAGCGAGGGAGGGTTTGTAACTAGTATATCCGGTTCTATACATTAGCTACAGTTAAGCTTTGAAAAAGAAACAAAAAACGCTCTCCAACTAATCAAATTAGTGCTGAGAGCGTTTCTAAAAAATTCCGGTATTTTTACCAAGGCGTGTCCCGCCGTTTAGCCCGGGCAATCACATTACCTGGCATTCGCCGTTCAAGACCTTGGCGTAAGATAGATATCCGTTTATGAGTTCTCTGATCTGCTGTCACTGAGTTGTACAACCAGCGGTAGGCATCTTCATAGTCAAGTGGGCTACCATAATCTCGAAGCAGTAGTTCAGCTAAGTGAATACGCGCATTTAAGTTGCCCATTGCAGCAGCTTCACGCAGATATGGAATAGCTCGCTCTTTATCTTGCTGAACTAATGTCCCGCGGGAGTAATAACGGCCGAGCTGCTCAAGAGCCGTTGCTAACCCTTGGTGCGCAGCATTCTCCATGTAGTAGAGGCCCAACTCAACATCTTGCTCAACACAGACGCCCCAAGCCAACATATCGCCATACAAAAATTCATAGGATGGCAAGCTTATCCGCGTTGCTCGAGCCACGATATCCTCTACCAACTGGCAGTTATCGGCTTTGACTCGCTCTAGATGTTTGTTCTGTTGTATCAGTTTAATTAGTTCAGCTTCAGTATAAATGGGGACAGGCTCACCCACTTCTGCCACATTGGCATGACTTAATGATGAGCTTAGCGCCAGTATTAACGAAGCTGCTACCGTACGTAGCTTCATATCTGCACTCTTAATGTGTTCCGATCGCCGCAATAGCGCATTTTGCACTATTAAAGCTTAGCTTGATTTCTTTATCGGCAACATCCGCAAACTCTTTAGACAAAATTTGCCACTATCTGGCAACAGTTTGCCATACGGCGTACAAAAAACAACCGTGAAACAGATATAAAAAAGCCGGCTGTTATAGCCGGCTTTAAGAAAATTTTAAAAATCAACCATTAAGAGCTAAATGGGTGAACTTTAATGATTGTTTCGTTACGATCTGGACCTGTTGATACGATATCAATTGGTACACCAGTAAGTTCTTCAATACGTTTGATGTAATCAAGAGCAGCTTGTGGAAGCGCATCGATTGATTTAGCACCGAACGTTGTCTCAGACCAACCTGGCATAGTTTCGTAAATTGGCGTTGCTTCTTCGAAAGCTTCAGCAGCCATCGGAGAAACTTCTAGAATTGAGCCATCTTTCATCTTGTAACCAGTACAGATTTTTAGCTCTTCTAGACCGTCAAGAACATCTAGCTTAGTTAGACAGAAACCAGAGATCGAGTTGATTTGTACTGCACGACGCATAGCAACTGCATCAAACCAACCAGTACGACGTAGACGACCCGTTGTTGCACCAAACTCGTGGCCAACATCACCTAGGTGTTTACCAACTGGGTCTTGCTTATCTAGACCGTCGTAAAGTTCTGTTGGGAATGGACCAGAACCAACACGAGTACAGTATGCCTTAGTAATACCAAGGATGTAGCCAATGTGGCGAGGGCCAAAACCAGAACCTGCAGCAACACCACCAGCAGTCGTGTTAGAAGAAGTTACGTATGGGTAAGTACCGTGGTCGATATCTAGTAGCGTACCTTGAGCACCTTCGAACATGATCTTATCGCCGCGCTTGCGAGCTGCGTCTAGTTCGTCAGTCACATCAATAACCATTGACGTCAGTAGGTCAGCGTAACCCATGCACTGCTCAAGTACTTCTTCGTAGCTTACTGTTTCAGCTTTGTAGAAGTGCTCTAGTTGGAAGTTGTGGAATTCCATTACTTCTTTCAGTTTTTCAGCGAACATTTCTTTATCGAAAAGATCGCCAACACGAAGACCACGACGAGCCACTTTGTCTTCGTAAGCTGGACCGATACCACGACCAGTCGTACCAATTGCTTTCTTACCACGAGCGATTTCACGCGCTTGGTCGATAGCAATGTGGTATGGAAGAATTAGAGGACAAGCTTCAGAAATGAAAAGACGCTCTTTTACAGGAATGCCACGCTCTTCAAGAGGCTTCATCTCTTTTAGTAGCGCATCAGGTGATAATACTACGCCATTACCGATAACACATTTTACGTTATCGCGAAGGATACCTGATGGAATTAAGTGGAGAACGGTTTTTTCACCGTCAATGACAAGAGTGTGACCTGCGTTGTGACCGCCTTGGTAGCGAACCACGTATTTTGCATCTTCAGTTAAAAGGTCTACGATTTTACCTTTACCTTCGTCACCCCATTGGGTGCCTAGAACGACTACGTTATTTCCCATCTTTCCAAGTCTGATTGCTAGTTAAAAATGGATTCTAGCACTGAATCACATTTCTTGCAGTCATTTTTTAATCATGGCTTATCAATACAGACTTAACTTATTGATCAAAAATAGAAAAGAAGTCGAACTAACGCTGTTTACTCATCCGCATAGATTTTTACACTGATTTGGCCATCGACATCGATACTGGCGCGATACATACCGGAGCTGTTCATTGCAAAGTGTATATCTCCAGCACAGTCAATCGCGATAAGGCCACCTTCTCCACCCATCGATTTAAGCTCACCTTGAATCACTGTCTCGCTAGCAATATGCACATCTTCTTTCAAATAACGCATACGTGCTGCAACATCACCAGCAACCATTTTACGAATGAAGAACTCCCCCATTCCCGTAGTCGACACGGCCACATTACCATTTTCAGCAACTGTTCCCGCACCAATAATAGAAGAGTCACCGACACGACCATATTGTTTATTGGTCACTCCACCAGTGCTCGTCGCTGCTGCCAAATTACCTTGCTGATCGAGCGCCACTGCGCCAACCGTGCCGTACTTGTTGTCGTCGGGGTATTTCGATTCAGATAAGGCGAACAGACCCTTCTCTTTCATAGATTGAAGTTGCTCATAACGACGGTCGGTGTAAAAGTAGTCTTGCTCGGTGTAGCTATAGCCATTCTCGAAAGCAAACTCTTCGGCGCCCTCACCAATAAGCAGTACATGATTACTTTTCTTCATTACATCACGAGCCAACTCAATTGGATTTTTAATATGCCTCACCGCGGCAATTGCCCCAGCCGCTCCTTCTTTACCATGCATCACCGAAGCATCCATCTCTATGATTTCTTTATTCGTCATCACAGAGCCCTTACCAGCATTAAAGTTGGGAGAGTCCTCAAGGACCTTCACTGCAGCCACAACAGCATCTAGCGCATCTCCACCACTAATTAGAACTTGGTGACCCGCACGCACTGACGCTTCTAAGTCATGGAGTATCGATGCCTTTAACTCTGCACTCATTTGCTGTTTCAAAATCGTGCCGGCACCACCGTGAATGGCAATGGAAAATGGCTGAGACATAATGTTTCCTTCGCAACAAAGATTTTATTCAAGATAAACAAAAAGCGCCCATCGAATCAACGATAAGCGCTTTATTACATTTATTTAAGGCAGCAAGTTTTCTGAGTAACGAGCTACTTAAAAACAAAAGTGTTCAAGATTAGTGAGAGCTGCAGCTTCCGCTACCACAACATTCATGGTCGTCAGCTTTTTCTTCGCCACCGCAGCAGCCGCCTTCTTTTTCTTCACCGTGACCGCCACAACAACCACCAGCTTGGTGAATATGGCCGTGTTCGATTTCGTCAGCTGTCGCTTCACGAGTTGCGATAACTTCAACGTCAAAAGTCAGTGTTTGGCCAGCAAGCATGTGGTTACCATCAACTACAACTTCATCGCCATCGACTTCAGTCACTTCAACTGGGATTGGGCCCTGGTCAGTGTCCGCTAGGAAACGCATACCTACTTCGATTTCTTCCACGCCTTGGAAAACATTCGCTGGAACACGTTGAACAAGTGCATCGTTGTGCTCGCCATACGCTTCTTCAGGAGCAACAGTTGCAGAGAACTTGTCACCTGCCACTTTGCCTTCTAGATGCTTCTCTAGGCCAGTGATTAGGTTGTTGTGACCGTGTAGGTAATCTAGCGGTGCTTCTGCAGTTGACTGATCAACGACAACGCCGTCTTCAACTTTTACTTGGTACGCTAGGCTAACGACTACGTTCTTTTCAATTTTCATAATTGCTCCGAGGCGGTTAAGGCTTGAAGATTGGTTCAAGCAACATCTTTACACTGGTATTATGGGGATCAATTAAAGAAACTCAATTATTCCGGTTTAAAAATCCCGATCATTTCTGGCTCGGCTTGTTGTGTTTTGTTGACAGAGTCTTTAGCAAGCGGATTTGGCGTACGCTGCTCAGCGTAATCACACTCAACACATTCCACTAATTCTATATTGTTTTCTATCCACCAACGCAAAGTGTCTTGCGTTTTACATTGCGGGCAACTTGCTCCGGCAATAAATCTTTTTTTCGCTTTCATATTTACTCCTACTACCTATATGTAAGCACAACTCTGCGGTAAGAAAGGGGACTACTGCTGTTCCCAGTAGTTTCTTGACTGGCGGTCTTTATCCATTTCCCTACCAAAAATCTCTTCAAGCTCTTTTCTCGCCTCTTTGGCTCTTAACGCTAATTGTTTATCGTCTGCATGCTGAGGTAATAACTCTTTAAGCATGGCATTGTCGAGCTTTCTAAAGTGGGCTTCAGCGCGTTTTGCTTGGTAAGGGTGCATTCCTAACTCTGTGAGCGCTTGCCTACCTAAATCAAGCGCCCCTAAGAAGGTCTCTCGGGAGTAGTTTTCTACCCCATGATTGAGTAACTGATACGCTTCTACCCGGCTTCGTGCACGAGCAAGAATTTTCAACTTAGGGAAGTGATGTTTACATAGCTCAACGATCTTCATAATTTCATCAGGAGCATCGGTACAGATAACAATTGCTTCAGCACTGGATGCACCTGCTGCTCGTAGCAAGTCGAGTTGAGTCGCATCGCCATAAAACACTTTGTAGCCGTACTTTCTAAGCAATTTGATCTGGCTTGCATCACTTTCTAGTACCGTAATTTTAATTTTATTGGCGTACATCAAACGCCCAATAATCTGACCAAAACGACCAAAGCCGGCAATGATAACTCTAGGCTCTTTATTGACCACATCAGACGTTACTGTACTTTGCTCGCTGTTTAAATCTTTGGCATACCAATGCTTTTGCGCCATTAACAATAATGGTGTGGTCACCATAGACAGGCTAACGACCACCAATAGGAAAGAAGATTGTTCGGTCGTTAATAAGCCTTCTGCACTTGCAGCAGTAAAGATAACGAATGCAAACTCACCACCTTGGCTGAGGATGGCCGCCATTTTGCTGCGAGCTTTAGCTCTAGTGCCAGAAAAACGCGCTAATAGGTAAAGTATCCAACCTTTAATCGCCACCAAGCCAATCACGGCCAAAATGACCTTAATCGGCTCAAAGGCCAATAGACCTAGGTTTACTGCCATGCCTACAGAGATAAAGAACAGCCCAAGTAATAAACCTTTAAACGGTTCAATCGCTATCTCCAGTTCATGACGATATTCACTCTCAGCCAAAAGCACACCCGCAAGGAAAGTGCCAAGAGCCATCGAAAGACCTAGCTGTTTCATGATCAGAGCAATACCAATCACTAATAGCAGAGCTGCAACCGTGAATAACTCCCTGACACCACTAAGCACAACATACTTGAACAGTGGCCTCAGTAAGAAATGACCACCGACCAACAAGCCAGCAATACCACCTAGCATCCACATGGCATCAAGCCAGTTACCAGCCGTGTTACCCGCTAAAATCGGCAACAGCGCCAGCATAGGGATAACAGCAATATCTTGGAAAAGCAGTACCGAGAATCCAGATTGACCAGTTTCCGTTCCCGCCAGCCCTTGCTCCTCAATCACTTTAAGGGCAATTGCTGTCGAAGAAAGAGCTAAGCCCATACCTATGACTAAGCTCGTCTGCCAGCTAACGCCTGCAATATAGGCAATTGAAGCCAGCACAGCAGTGGTAATGACAACCTGCGCGCCCCCCAGACCTAATATTGGACCACGTATCTGCCACAGCTTTTTTGGGTTGAGTTCTAATCCGATCAAAAACAATAACAACACTACACCGAATTCGGCGAAATGTAGGATTGCTTCTACATCGCTGATTAAACCAAGCCCCCAAGGTCCAATTGCTACGCCAGCTAGCAGGTATCCTAGAACCGAGCCTAAGCCTAATCGCTGCGCAATAGGAACCGCGGTAACCGCAGCAGCGAGGAAAATTACGCTGCTTTGGAGAAAGTCATTTTCAAGTGCCATACTCTCTCCTTAGCTCTTTGGTTGGGTTCATCAACCACTGACGATAAGATTCAGCGTGCTGATAGCGGTCCATATCACTGACATTCCGAGACCAGTAAAGTACAAGCGGCTCTATCCACTCCATTCGACACAATGCTGCCGTTAGCTCGAATGGCTGAAGGATTTGCTCTAGCGGATATTTGTTATAACCACTCGCACCAAACGCGTCCTTATTACCACCAGTGGTAATAACGCTGCGCCAGATTTTGCCTTGCAGAGCGCTCTCATTACCAAACGCAAAGCCTTTGCCGAGCACGCGGTCAAACCATTCTTTTAATAACGCGGGGCATGAATACATATAGAGAGGATGCTGAAATACAATGACATCGTACTCAAGCAACAAATGGTGCTCATAATTCACATCAATAAAGAAATCGGGATACTCTGAATAGAGGTCGTGAATTTTTACATGCTCTAGTGACGAGATTTTCTTAATCATCACTTGGTTAGCAATCGAGTTATCGGGTTCCGGGTGAGCATAAATCACCAGAACTTTTGGAGGCTGTGGGGTTGAAGACTGTAATATAGCGTCTTTATGTTCCGTCATTCCTTGGGCAGACTTCCTAGCAAAAATGCGTTATCAATTTGTTATCGTTTTTAGCATGATAACTCAAATTGTATAATGATCGACATTTATCGGTATTCCCCCTACTATTCTTCGCGTTAAAAACGACAGCGCAAATTGAACTTCTATGATTATCTTTTCTGACATCCAACTCCTTCGTGGCGGTAAACCTCTTTTAGAGCAAGCATCCGCAACTATTCATCCCGGCGATAAAGTCGGCCTAGTCGGCAAAAACGGCTGCGGTAAGTCAACGCTATTTGCCTTGATGAAAGATGAACTGTCCATCGATGCTGGCTCTTTTAGCCAACCCGCTCATTGGGAGCTCGCTTGGGTTGCTCAGGAAACACCAGCGCTAGAACGCCCAGCGCTTGAGTACGTGATCGATGGTGACCGAGAATACCGCGATTTAGAGAGGCAACTTGCAGACGCTGAGCAGGCCGATAACGGTACTCTCGTTGCTGAGATCCACGGAAAAATCGAAACCATTGGTGGTTACACCATCAAATCACGCGCTGCTGAACTCCTCGATGGTCTAGGCTTTAGCCAACAGCAAATGAGCTGGAACCTAACACAGTTTTCTGGTGGTTGGCGTATGCGCCTAAACCTTGCGCAAGCTCTACTGTGTCGTTCAGATCTACTGCTACTCGATGAACCGACTAACCACTTAGATCTCGACGCGGTTATGTGGCTCGAGCGCTGGCTACAAAATTACCCAGGAACGCTGATCCTTATCTCACACGATAGAGACTTCCTTGATCCAATTGTAGGACGCATTGTCCATATCGAAAACCAAACCATGAATGAGTACACCGGTAACTACTCATCATTTGAAGATCAGCGTGCGCAGAAACTCGTCCTACAACAAGCCATGTTCCAAAAGCAGCAGAAGCAAATGGCACATATGCAAAGCTATATTGATCGCTTTCGCTACAAAGCCTCTAAAGCGCGCCAAGCACAAAGCCGCATAAAAGCACTTGAGAAAATGGAGAAGGTGTTACCCGCGCAGTTCGATAATCCATTCAGCTTCGAGTTCAGAGAGCCTGCCGCACTACCCAACCCAATCATGATGATGGATGAAGTTTCTGCTGGCTACAACGATACTCTGATCCTTGAGAAGATTCGCCTTAACCTCGTTCCGGGTAGCCGTATCGGCCTACTTGGACGCAACGGCGCAGGTAAATCGACTTTAATTAAACTGCTTTCTGGAGAACTGACACCACAAGGCGGTGATTTAACTTACTCGCAGGGCGTCAAAATTGGCTACTTTGCTCAGCATCAGTTAGAAACGCTTCACCCAGAAGAAACGCCACTGCAACACATGATGCAGATCGCGCCTGATAAAAACGAGCTGGAACTACGTAACTACCTAGGTAGCTTTGGCTTCCAAGGTGATAAAGCACTAGAAAAAGTCGCTCCGTTTTCAGGTGGTGAAAAAGCTCGCTTGGTATTAGCGCTGATCGTTTGGCAAAAACCAAATCTGTTACTGCTCGATGAACCAACCAACCACTTAGATTTGGACATGCGCCAAGCTCTGACTCTCGCGCTACAAACCTTCGAGGGGGCGATGGTGATCGTATCGCACGACCGCTATCTACTTCGCGCCACAACTGACGACTTGTACCTGGTCCATGATCGCCAAGTCGCACCATTTGATGGCGACCTCAATGATTACTATAAGTGGCTAACAGAGCAACAAAAAGCAGAACGTAAAGAAGCGCAAGCACAGCAACCAGCCAAAGACACCACTAACAGTGCAGCAGCGAAAAAAGATCAAAAGCGCAGAGAAGCGGACTTCCGCAAACAAACCGCACCAATTCGTAAGATGCTCACTCAGCTTGAAACGAAAATGGACAAACTTTCGCAGGCACTTGAAGACGCTGAAACACAATTATCAGACACTTCACTGTATGAAGCAGAAAATAAAGCTAAACTTAATCAGGTACTCGCACTTCAAGCCAGCAGTAAATCCGAACTAGAAGACGTCGAAATGGACTGGATGGCACAACAAGAAGTCCTTGAGCAGATGGAAAAGGAATTCAACCAACAATGACTATAGAGCACGTCCGCATTTCGTTAACACTGGAGCGCTTATGGCAGTTTAGCTTGCAGTACTACAGCGTGCGTGAAGTGAAAGAGGCGTGCTTGCAGCTACAAAACCAGTTCCACGGCAATGTAAACCTACTGCTGCTACTCAAGTGGCTTGATGAACAGCAGGTCTCTTTTCGTGATGAAGACTGGCATAAAGTCGAAGAGTGTTTAGGGCGCTCAGAAGCACTCCTGCATAGTTTCCGTGAGCTTAGACGTAAAGCTAAGGTTCACCTTCCTGATACCTTATATCGAGAATCCCTGCAATTTGAGCTACAGTTGGAAAAGCAACAGCAATCGGATTTAGTCGATTGCATGAACTCACTGCAGCTTACCAACAACCAGAGTGAACCACTCACACTTCGCTACTGCAGACAATTAGGTGGAGAACATCTGTTCCAAGCATTTTCAGAGCCAGCTCCGACACAAGTGAATCAATAAGCTAATCCACAAAGACTGCCTATGACTCAATTTATTGCCGCGACAGGGCTAACCAACCCTCACCTACAAACACTTGCCCCGCGTTTTATCCGCAAGCAGGCGCTGTTTTCACCTATTTGGCAAACATTGGATACGCCGGACAACGATTTCTTAGATCTCGCTTGGAGCGAAGACTGGAGCAATGAGTCTGCACGTAACAAACCTGTCTTTGTACTTTTCCATGGTTTAGAAGGCTGCTTTTACAGCCCCTATGCTAATGGGTTAATGGATGCCTTCGCTCAAGATGGCTGGCTATCTGTGATGATGCACTTTCGCGGCTGCAGCGGAAAGCCCAACCAACAAGCCCGCGCTTACCACTCTGGAGAAGTAGAAGACGCTCGACTGTTTTTGGAGCATTTAGATAATCAGTTTCCCAATCAACGTAAAATCGCGGTGGGTATCTCTCTCGGCGGTAACATGCTTGCCAACTACTTGGCAAAATACAATCAGCAGCCACTGCTCGATGCCGCTAGCATAGTGTCAGCCCCATTAGATTTAGGCGCCTGTTCAGAACGAATTGAGGTGGGGTTCTCTCGTGTGTACCGACGCTACTTACTCTCTTCACTAAAGAAGAGCGCCCTACAGAAACACCACTTATTGAAAGGTGAACTGGGGCTGTCGTACAACAGTATTAAGCGAGTGACAAAGCTTTATGAATTTGATGACCTGATCACCGCTCCGCTACACGGCTTTAAAGACGCACAAGATTACTATCAGCAGTGTTCTGGAATTCACAAGCTCAAAGACATTAAGCTCCCTCTTCAGATCATCCATGCCAAAGACGACCCTTTCATGACGGATCAAGTGATTCCGAAGTTCGTTCTACCCGACAACATCGATTACCGCCTATTCGCGCAAGGGGGGCATGTCGGCTTCGTTACGGGTAGCGTGTTGAAGCCACGCTTTTGGTTGGAAGAAGCTCTCCCTGCTTATTACGAAAGTTTCACTAGTGCTAAATATCCTATCGACAACGAAGCGGCAGAAAACTCTGACGCAGCTCAGCTATACGTATAAACTAGGAAAAGCGCGCAAATCAGAAAAGTCGCGTGGAAGTAAGAGTCAATCGCATCATAAAGTGAAGAGGTATTTATGATCATCCCTTGGCAAGACATCCAGCCAGACACACTAGAAAACTTAATCAAAGAGTTTGTGCTCCGCGAAGGCACGGACTACGGCGAAATGGAATTTTCGCTACAAGATAAAGTTGACCACGTTAAATTGCAGCTGCAAAACGGTGAAGCAGTCATCGTTTTTTCTGAGTTGCATGAGACAGTTGATATTCAACTTAAAAAGCATCTATAAAGCTGATAACGCACGTAGTGCGCCAAAGTAGACGTTTTTCTTTGCCGTGCTATAGTGGGCTTTGCTAACAAGTAAGTTACTTTTAAGACAAGGTTTGTCATGTCTGCAAAACACCCGATTATTGCGGTGACTGGTTCTTCAGGAGCAGGAACCACCACCACTTCCGAAGCCTTCCGCAAAATGTTCAATATGATGAACGTAAAACCTGCATGGGTTGAAGGCGATAGCTTCCACCGCTTCACACGTCCAGAAATGGATGTGGAGATTCGTAAAGCGCGTGAGCAAGGAAAACACATCAGTTACTTTGGCCCGCAAGCCAACGATTTCCCAACCCTAGAAGAATTTTTCCGTAAGTATGGTAACGAAGGGGTTGGCCAAGTCCGCCGTTATCTGCACACCTTTGACGAAGCCGTGCCTTACAATCAAATGCCAGGTACGTTTACACCTTGGCAAGATTTGCCAGAAGACTCCGACGTCCTATTTTATGAAGGTCTCCATGGCGGTGTCGTTGATGGCGAAGTCAACGTGGCACAGCACGTCGATCTACTGATTGGCATGGTACCTATCGTTAACCTTGAATGGATTCAGAAATTCGTTCGAGATACTCGCGATCGTGGCCATTCCCGTGAAGCCGTGATGGACTCCATTGTCCGCTCAATGGACGACTACCTAAACTACATCACGCCACAATTTTCTCGTACCCACATTAATTTCCAGCGTGTTCCCACGGTCGATACGTCTAACCCATTGAATGCGAAAGGCATCCCGAGTTTGGACGAAAGTTTTGTCGTGATTCGCCTACGTGGCATCAAGAATGTCGACTTCCCATACTTGCTTGCGATGATTGATGGTTCGTTTATGTCGCGCCACAACACGCTTGTTGTGCCGGGCGGTAAGATGAGTTTTGCTATGGAACTGATTGCAAGGCCAATCCTACAGCAACTCATCGAAACTGGAAAAATTGGCTAGATAACCCTACAGAAAAGTCGTTTACTTTTCATACCGTGATCATGTGCACACTTTTGCTTAAAATATCCGTGCTATGACCCGATTAAAATCAAGAAATCGTACCCGGAAAAGGGTACTATTCTTAACCGAAACACAAGTTAGCTTGCAGCATTTGTAAAGTGCTCTTATCCTAGTAAGTCAATTTAAGGCTTAGCTAAAATATGGAAAGCGGCAAGCGTACCCTGCAGAGGAAGTGAGATATTATGGTTCTAGGTAAACCTCAAACCGATCCAACACTAGAGTGGTTTCTTTCACATTGTCATATTCATAAGTACCCTTCAAAAAGCACGCTGATTCATGCGGGCGAGAAAGCTGAAACTTTGTACTACATCGTTAAAGGTTCAGTAGCGGTTCTTATCAAAGACGAAGAAGGTAAGGAAATGATCCTTTCTTACCTAAACCAAGGCGACTTTATCGGTGAACTTGGTCTATTCGAAGAAGACCAAGAGCGTACCGCTTGGGTTCGTGCTAAATCTCCTTGTGAAGTTGCAGAAATCTCATTTAAGAAATTCCGTCAACTTATCCAAGTTAACCCAGATATCCTAATGCGCCTTTCTGCGCAAATGGCAAGCCGCCTACAAGTGACTAGCCAAAAAGTAGGTGACCTAGCGTTCTTGGACGTGACTGGCCGTATCGCTCAGACTCTTCTGAACCTAGCGAAACAACCAGATGCAATGACTCACCCAGACGGCATGCAAATCAAGATCACTCGTCAAGAAATCGGCCAAATCGTTGGTTGTTCTCGTGAAACAGTAGGTCGTATCTTGAAGATGCTTGAAGAGCAAAACCTGATTTCTGCTCACGGTAAGACTATCGTTGTTTACGGTACTCGTTAATCTTCACTGATTAAGCCAAAAATTTTAAAAGCCACCAATGGAAACATTGGTGGCTTTTTTGTTTCTCTAACCTTGTGAAACCAAGCAGATGCCACAAACGAAGCATCTGCTTTATCGCTCGCTTAGCCGTTAGTGCTCTCAAAGATTTTATCGGCGGAAGCAGCCACAAACCCTGGGTAGAGTTCACCATTAGCCATAGGGTAGCGTTTAGCGAATTCATAGAAGCCACCAGGAATCACCTCTGCGCCTTCAGTAAAGTTCACTGGCACTTTGTCTGCCATCGTCGATGATTGCTCTAATAATACCTCTGGAGAGCCCTTCACTTCGCCACCCGACTCATTGATAGTAAAGCCTGCTTCACGCAGGTGGTCATTCACTCCTTTTACTTCATCAAACGCATTTAGCTGATTGACACTCACAGTAAAGTGGTTAGCACCGTATCCATGCGCAGCAAGCCAAGAAGCGTACTCACTTTCTTTGGCCAATGTTTGGAAGTCAGCATAGCTTAGCTCCCATAATCGCCCACCAGACAAGAATTCATGACCTTTTAGCTTACTATGATCCAATTGCTCTACGAGCTTGGCTACAATGCTCTGTAGCTGCTTTGAACACTCTTCCACTTTGAGCTCACTAATGAATACTTTAGGTTGGCTCGGATCTGGGTGCTCATAATGCTTCGCCACCAACTTTTTACTTTCAAATACATAATCGCCACAAGCTTTATAGCCAACGTCTAAAAACGGCTGCGCCAGCGTTTCGATACCTAGCGGTGCGACATTAAATGTACGCAAAGCAATATGATCATTGATCAACGCTTCGTCTTCTTTTAGCAGTTTGTGAACCTTTTCAGCAGAAGGACATAACCTTGCAATGTAGTCTGTCCATAGCGAATCAAATAATACCGTTGGCGTCATGTCGCCTCCTTGTAGAGCGTGTTGCTTAAGTGGTTGTGGTTATTGGAAATCTACGTATAAAAATGGCTATCTATTGCAGGAAAACGACACACCACAATCAGATAGCCACTAAAGCTCTTTAGGCTTCTATTATTTTTAAGTGGTTCAGTCGCCGCATTGGCTTAATACCATGGCGACTTAACTCTTAACATCGTTACAGCGCTAGGCCTGGGCTAAGTGTCGCTGGCAGTAAAGTCTCTTGCCCTTCCATAGATGCCATTGGATACGCACAGTAATCCGCCGCGTAGTAAGCACTTGGACGCAAGTTACCCGATGCGCCAGGGCCACCAAACGGTGCATCACCACTTGCCCCTGTTAACTGACGATTGCGGTTTACGATGCCTGCACGAATATGGTCAACAAAGTAATCCCACTCTGCGTCGTCGGTTGATACCAAACCAGCAGACAGGCCAAAGCGAGTGTCATTTGCCAACTCAACCGCCTTCTCTAGCCCTTGGTAACGCACTACTTGCAGTAGTGGGCCAAAGTATTCTTCATCAGGCAAATCAGCAATGTTTGTCACATCAATGATACCCGGTGAGACAAACGCAGCCACGCCAGCTTGGGCTTCAACTAGGCTTTCTCCACCGAGCGATTGTAGGTTTGCTTGAGCGTCCAAAATGAACTTCGCTGCTGCTTGTGAGATTTGCGGCCCCATAAACGGTGCTGGGTCTGCAAATGGTTGGTCGACGCGAATGTTCTTGGTTGCTTCAACTAGCTTAACGATCAGCTGGTCACCTTTCTCACCTTGAGGTACATACAAACGACGCGCACAAGTACAACGCTGGCCTGCACTAATAAACGCAGATTGGATAATGGTGTATACCGTTGCATCTAGGTCGCCATATTGGTCAGAAATCACCATTGGGTTGTTACCGCCCATCTCGAGAGCCAGCATTTTACCCGGTTGACCCGCAAATTGACGATGTAGGATATGACCAGTGTTCGCACTACCCGTGAACAGTACGCCATCAATGCCTTTCGCATCCGCCAGAGCAATGCCGGTTTCTTTCGCGCCTTGCACAAGGTTAATCACACCAGCAGGCAGACCGACCTCTTGCCACAGCTTCATGGCAAATTCGCCCGTCCAAGGCGTTTGCTCTGAAGGTTTGAAGACCACCGTATTCCCCGCTAGCAGAGCTGGGACGATATGACCGTTTGGTAGGTGGCCTGGGAAGTTATAAGGGCCAAATACCGCCATCACACCTAACGGTCGATGACGGAGTACGATTTGGTTACCTGCCGCTTCACGTTGCGCTTCGCCAGTGCGGTCATGATAGGCGCGAATAGAGATGGCAATTTTACCTGCCATTGCCGCCGCTTCAGTGCGAGTTTCCCAGATTGGTTTGCCCGTTTCTTTGGCAATGATCTGCGCGATTTCTTCGCTGTTCTCTTTCACTTTTTCAGCAAACGCCAAAACGATTTTTTCACGCTCTTCGAAGCTGAGCTTTTTCCAGCTAACAAATGCCTCACGCGCTGCTTTTACCGCTGATTCCACTTGAGCGGGTGTTGCGCTGTCGCCTTGCCAGATCACTTCGTTGTTAAACGGACTGATTGAGTTCATTGCCTCGCCTTGGCCCGCTACCCATTCACCTGCAATCCACTGTGTCATGTTTCTATCCTTCTAAATTCGACTGTCTAAGTTCAGTTTCAAGACAGGCTATTACTGAGCCAACATGCGGACATAGCCGCCCTCTTCCACTTCAAGCGCTTTCGCAACGCTAGCAGAGATGATCACTGTTTCCGTCGCTTGGTCGTAAGCAGCTTTCGCTGCGCCCGCACGGAAGTTTTCAAACGAGGTATTCGAGATTAGATAATCTTGAGAGCTGGTGTGCTCAGCGATTTGTACCTTGGCACGGAACGAGTGGCGTACCGACTCAATATTACGACGGTCACATTCCACCGTAGGGCCCGCATCAAAGATATCCACGTAATTGCGGCAAGTGAAACCTTCGCGCTCCAACAGCTTGAGAGCAGGGCGAGTATTGTCGTGTACCTTACCAATAACTTCCTGAGCTTCTTTACTCAGTAAGTTGATGTAGATTGGCAGTTTAGGCATCAAGTCAGCGATGAAGCCTTTCTTACCAATACCTGTTAGATAATCTGCCATCGTAAAATCAATCGAGAAGAAGTGTTCTTGTAGCCATTGCCAGAACGGTGAGTTACCTTCTGCGTCAGACACTCCGCGCATTTCAGCAAAAATGGTGTCAGAGAATCGATGTGGATGTTCTGCCATCATCAAGAATCGACACTTAGACATCAAGCGGCCATTCAAACCACCACGGAAACTTGGACGTAAGAACAACGTACAAATTTCACTGCAACCGGTGTAGTTATTACCAAACGTTAGCAGTTTAACCACATTGTTCACGCCTAACTTTGGTGATGAGTGCACCACGGTGCTGATGTGATAAGAATAAAACGGAACATCCCAGCCAATAGAGGCTTCAATACCAGTACAACCTGCTACTTCGCCGGTTTCACTATCAAAGCCCACCATCAGATAACCTTCATCACCCGGTTCGGTAACGTCTGGCTTTCCAAAGCTGTATTCTGAGTGTTTAATTCGGTTAGTTAACAGTTCTTCGTTAACTGGAAGAGATGTGAATCCGTGACCCGACTCTACCGCACATGTGTGCAAAGCATCGTAATCCGACATTGCAATTGGACGAACAACCAGCATCGATACTCCCTCCTGATGCTAATACCAAATCACCGACAACTGAGCCCCTCACCTTAAGGAGTTCAGCAGTACAAAAGCCATATTGAAAAGTATGGTGAAGTTAGACTTGCTAGCTCGCGTATACTCAGTGCTAAATGCGTAACGCATTATTTTACACACGAAAGCCGTGAACATATGGCTAGTGATATTGGTATAAGGTCAAGCCCGATTGCCTGACCTTATAAGATGTTTTTAATTATTGTGTTAGCGTTGCTAGAGCCTTATCTAGCTTAGCCAATCCTTGTTCAATTTCTTCTTTAGTGATAACCAGCGATGGTGTGAAACGAACCACGTTTGCACCTGCAACCAGTACCATCAGACCTTGCTGACCTGCTGCTACAAGCACATCGCGAGCACGACCTTGCCACTGCTCGTTAAGTGCAGCACCAAGTAATAAACCTTTACCACGCACTTCACTAAAGATTTGGTATTTATCATTAAGCTTAGCCAATCCATCGCGGAATAGCGTTTCACGCTCTTTTACGCCTTCCAGCGTTTCTGGCTGGCTCACGACATCGACTACAGCTTCTGCTACTGCACATGCCAGCGGGTTACCGCCATATGTAGAACCATGAGTACCGACTTTTAGATGCTGAGCAAGCTCAGTCGTCGTTAGCATCGCGCCAATTGGGAAACCACCACCGAGTGATTTAGCAGTGCTTAGGATGTCTGGTGTAACCCCTAGACCTTGATATGCGTAGAAATTACCCGTACGGCCATTACCCGTTTGCACTTCGTCAAAGATAAGTAGAGCATTGTGCTTATCACACAACTCACGAACTGTTTGCACAAACTCGTCAGTCGGGGAAATAATGCCGCCTTCTCCCTGAAGTGGTTCCATCATGATTGCACAGGTGCGATCTGAGATATGTGCTTTCAATGCTTCAACGTCGTTGTATGGCAAGTGAGTGACATCACCCGGCTTAGGACCAAAACCATCTGAATACGCTTCCTGACCACCAACTGTAACAGTGAAGAAAGTACGACCGTGGAAACCTTGCTTAAACGCGATAATTTCTGACTTCTCTGCACCATGAACATCCGCTGCCCAGCGACGAGCCAATTTCAATGCGGCTTCATTCGCCTCTGCGCCCGAGTTTGCAAAGAAGACTTTTTCGGCAAAGCTAACTTCTGTTAGTTTTTTTGCTAAACGAAGTGCTGGTTCATTGGTCATTACATTACTCAGATGCCAAAGCTTGCTACCTTGCTCTGTTAATGCGTTTACCATTGCTGGGTGACAGTGACCTAAACAGCTCACTGCAATACCACCAGCAAAGTCGATGTATTCGTTACCTTGTTGATCCCATACTTTGGCACCTTCGCCTTTCACTGGGATCATTTCCATTGGGTTATAACAAGGAACCATTACCTCATTGAATAAACCGCGCTCTACCTGTTGATTTTCACAACCTGAGTTTTCCACTGTCATTGCACATTCCCTCTTGATACCGCATGCGAGCAGATAAGCGTATTAACCATCAATATTCTGAAGGCATATAATATTTTGCATTTTTACTGCTGCAGCATTGTATTTACATTTAATTAACTATTTCAATAGTGAATAATTCTTTTTGCAGCCTCAGTGGCATTCCAATAGTCATTTCACATGACTATTTATGCATCAAGCAACCACTTTTATGAAGCAATTTATTCTTATAGCTAGCATAAGCTGAGGTTAATCATAAGCCAGTAAAGGCTTTAACAGGGAAAGCGAATCGTATTGCGAATAGTTTTGCACAGACTACCCGAGTGTAAATTCATGAAAGAAATGTTAAGAAAGGTGATCCTAAGCAGGATTTATCGACGAAGAAAGTTCGCGAGGAGCTGGTGACCCTGCTCAGTCTTGATTGATTCAGGATGAAACTGGACGGCATCCAGTGGTAATGATTTATGCTGATAGCCCATGATTTCATCCATGCTACCATCTTCAAACTCCGTCCAAGCGGTCAATTCAAAGCACTCCGGTAAGCTATCTGCTTCCACAACTAGGGAGTGGTAACGCGTAACAGTCAACGGATTATTCAGACCAGTAAATACACTTCGGCTGTTATGTCGAATTGGGGAGGTTTTACCGTGCATCACTTGGCGAGCACGAACTACTTCTCCACCAAAGACCTGTGCAATAGCTTGATGGCCTAAGCACACACCTAGGATAGGTAATTTACCCGCAAAATGTTCAATGGCACTCAGTGAGATACCAGCTTCATTCGGAGTACAAGGACCCGGAGAAATCACTAGATGGGTTGGATTCAATGCTTCAATTCCGGCTATATCAATTTCATCATTACGAACCACTTTCACCTCAGCACCTAACTCACAGAAGTATTGGTACAGGTTGTAAGTAAACGAATCGTAATTATCGATGATAAGTAGCATGAACTTTAAGGTACGGCTCTAAAGTGAAAACATTTTAAGGGCGGTATTGTGCAATACCAAGGCGGAAAGGCAAGTGTTAAGTCTGCAAATAGTAAAAATAAGGCCAGCATCAGCTGGCCTATAGGGTTTACAGCTTAATGTGACTTATTGTCTGCGACGCCATAACGCTAAGCCAAACAAAGACATCACAGCACCAAAACTAAAGGAACCCGCCATATTCAGTTCCAATACCGCAGGGTCATGGTCCGAAGAGCGGTAGTGGTCTTGGTACTTAGGTAGGTCGCCTTTGTACTCATCGTTATAGTCAAACAGTGTCGACTCACCACCATTGATATGCCAATCCGTCGCATCCACTACTTTGTGTTTTAAGCTTTTGCTGATCAGCAAGTGATCCAGTGCCCCAACTTCATCATTGTATGAATAACTCCAACTGGTTGGGTGCTTCATTGCTACGGCATTGATGTAACCGTAACTTTCGGTAATCACACCACCTTGGTCACCAAACTGTACTTCACCATCGATGTATGTATTACGTGCGGCTTTGATTTCTTTTCCGTATAGATCTGCGCTGTAGTCAGTCAGAACCAACATTGGATCTTCCATCCCGTAAGAGTTCATGTCTCCTAGAATGACTTTGTGCCCTTTAACCTCTTTGAGCGCATCACCCAATGCTACCGCTGCAGCGACGCGGAAGTGCTCACACGAACCTTGTTTATCAGCATCAACACCACCTTGTCCACCGTCTTCGACCGGTGCTGCGTCTTCCCAACATTTCGAGCCTTTCGACTTAAAGTGGTTAACAGCAACTGTGATTCTATCGTCTTCGCCTTTCATTCCCTTCATCGCTTTCACTTTGAAAGTCGGAGCTAGCGTATCACGCTGATAGTTTTTACCGTCTTCAATCACTTTACCCGAATCATCCAGCACTTCTGGTGCTTGCTGGCTTGGCATTGGTATAACTAGAGTATCTTTCAGTTTTACGACTTTCTTACGATAGATAACCCCAGTTGTAATCGCATCAGTGCCGACAGAATCATTTTCATCAGTAACGCCATCACCATTTGAGTCTACCGCAACAAATTCATAGCGATCTTTCTTCTTAGGGATACGTAAGTTGAGCTGTTCAACCAGCTGGCGAATCGCCGCACCTTCACCAAAGCCGTTGTTTTCAATTTCCATCAAACCAACAATATCAGCATCAAGACGAATGATCGCATTCAGGATCTTCTCTTGCTGGACTTCAAACTCTTCGTAACTGTCTGCGCCTCGATTATCACCGTGCTGGTTAGCATCACCACCAAACGGCGAGTTGAAGTAGTTAAGGACATTGAAGGTTGCGATGCGTAGATCCCCCTCTTCCATATCCGGGCTATCAGTACGAGGATCGTTGCGAACAAAGTTGTCTTGAGTAAGAAGGTTCGTCGCGATTAAGCGATACTCGTTATAGCTGTAACTCAACACACCTTCTAGGCCAACAACGGTATCATCGATACGAATGTAATCTTCCGTTGAACCATCCTGGTCCACATCAGTGCGGCCAAACTCAGGGTAAAATGGAACTTGGCCATCAGCGGCTTTTTGATCCGATTCGACAAATACGCGACGCTGCGCATTCTCTTCTGACTGTTGCAATGCTTCATCCGAACCTGCAGCAAACATTTGGTTAGGTTGCATGTTGATTCGGCCTTGCGCCAATACCATATTATTGCGGCGACCTGCGTAGTCGTAGCCAAATGTACGAGTAACACGCATGTCCAAAGCTTCGGTGGTCTTAACCAGCATGCCTTCATAGCGCTCTAACGTTTGCTCGAAGTCCTCGTCGCTCTCTAGAATGTTTATTTCAGTCGCTTGAGGCGCAGCTTGTTCACCCTGCTTCACCCAATTGTTATTCTCCGCCTTCAACTGAGTAAGGTTGTAAAACTCTTGTACCTTACCCTTAACACACACGACATCGCCAGGCTGGAGATCGGACTGGGACAAATTAGTATAAACAAATAAGCCTTCTGAGGTGTTGTCGTTATAGTCGTCTTCTAGCGCTTGTAGGTAAAAGCCTTTTGTAATACCTGTTGTCACGGCACTTACAACACCTTTGACAAAGTACTCTTCATCGGTGATATATGGGTAGCCGTCGATGAAAGGTGACGTATCCCCTTCACCTTGAATATCTTGGATAGAAGTGAATACTGGCTCTGAGCCGTCCTGAGTACAAGCAAATGCTTCAGGTAACTCACCCGCTTCAAGTGAACCAAGCCCTTCGATATTATCTTTCGCCAATACCGCCCACTGTGATGCTTGATATGTCGCTGATGGCGTAAAATCACTGCGAACTAACGTGGCGTCTTTACCCCAATCAACATCTCCCATCTCACCTAGCATGTCATGAACACTACCATCCGAATTCAGCAGTGCGACAGGGTCATCACCATTGAAGTTAACGACCGACGAGTTATTTTCATCTGTCACCGCTTGAATATCACTGTTCGCACTGGAATGAGAAAGCACCAGTACATCATTTGCGGCAATCACTCGACCAGTTAGCGGTAAAGTTGTGTCCCACGATCCACCGCCATTGCTGGATTTTGCCAACACAAAGTCGTCGAGACTTACGGCTGAATCACCAGTATTGGCAATCTCGATGGCTTTGTTGTAACTGCTACCTTCCACATATTGAGAAAGTACGACATCAGCAGTAGCAGGTACTGACAGCGTTGCGCCAATCGCGAGAGCAAGCAAGCTAGGGGTATGTTTGGTTTCCATTGTCCACCTCTAAAAATCCTTCTTCAATGTTCAGTCGACATCAAAGAAAGTGTTCCATATCACGTTAGTTGAATTTATAAATGAATTTTGCACGAACAATGTTGGACTTTTAGTTGCAATAGAAAAACATTCACAGTCAGTATCGAGATCGAAATCGCATTAATATCACGAATAGCTGAACCCACCGCATATTTTCAACAATCCCAGTAAATAGTAGGAAAAGTTGGTTAATAAACAATAAGGTGACACAGGATATGCCAACATAAACTTTCGATTTAGTCAGTTGATACCACAAAAATTCGGACAGATTTGGCGACTATGGATAGCTCAGGCCTAGTGAAATCAGCGCAGCTTCGAGTGCAGGGATTAGCGATAGATATAAGACCAAAACGTTACCTTACATACCAATTCATTGTTTAATATCGACACCTTTGCCTTAACAACCTATTGGCATAGAATACGCGCAGATATTTCATTCAATTGGTACAACCTTGTGCAATTTAGACAAGATATAAATGGATTGAGAGCTATAGCAGTTATAGCAGTAGTGTTATTTCACTTTAATCCAGACTGGATGCCCGGTGGATTTGCAGGGGTAGACGTGTTTTTTGTAATTTCTGGTTTTTTAATGACTGGAATAATATTTCGGGGGCTAGAGAAAGACAATTTTTCTCTCTCGAAGTTTTATATTGCGCGAGCAAACCGGATCATACCTGCATTGGCGACTCTTTGTTTAGTTTTGCTCTTGTTTGGTTGGTTTTATCTTACTCCATTAGATTACAAAGCATTAGGAAAGCATACAGGTAGTAGCATAGGTTTCTTCTCCAATATCACATACTGGAAAGAGTCAGGCTACTTTGATACAGCTTCACACGAGAAGTGGCTTTTACACACATGGTCATTATCTGCTGAATGGCAATTTTATATAATTTATCCTCTTATCCTTGTTGCCATGAAGAGGTTTATGTCTTTAAAGGCAATAAAGTCGTCCATCCTAGTAGGAGCAGTGATAGGATATGCATTCTGTGTATTTTCTACTCACACGTGGCCTGACGCTTCATACTATTTACTATCTACTAGAGCGTGGGAGATGATGATTGGAGGGGTTGCATACCTTTATCCATTAAATACTTCAGAGAATGGTAAGAAGGCGCTTGAGTGGAGTGGTTTATCATTAATTATATCGTCCTTTATGTTTATTTCGAAAGATGATTTATGGCCAGGTCATTTATCTATAATTCCAGTGTTAGGTGTATTTTTACTAATACAGGCCAAGAGAAATGATAGTTTACTAACTGGAAATATTATATTTAGACATTTAGGAAAGTGGTCCTATTCTATTTATCTTTGGCACTGGCCTTTTGTAGTTGCAATATATTACTTTTCTTTAAGTGAACATTTCATCTACCTAGGAATATCACTATCTGTCTTATTAGGTTTTCTAAGCAGTAAGTATATAGAAAGAGCTAAACTTAAGCATGACTTTGTCAGGGTGATAGAGTATTTTAATTGCAAGCCAATTCTTCTGGTTTTTTCAGTTGCGCTACTAAGCGTAATTATTTCCAGCAATGACGGATTTATTCAAAGAACTCCTCATGAGTACCAAGACTTAGTTAGCAACTCGACACCAAGCCCACTCAGAAAGAAATGTCATATAGGGGAGTATCGATCCCCTTCGAAATCGTGCGAATATTTTGAGGAAAATGTGTCTTGGGCTACTTTCGGAGATAGTCACACAGTTGAAATTGCATATGCGTTAGCCGAAAAATTAAGGCCGCGTAAGGTTGGGTTAAAGCACTTCAGTTTTTCTGGATGTAGGCCATCATATAAAGAGCCCGATGATTTCAGCAAATGCTCCAAGTGGTATAATGAAACGATAGAGTACATAATGAATAACGATAGATTACAGAATATTGTCTTTAACCATCGTTTCACTACTAGTATTTTTGGGGGGGATGCAACACATTACCCTAAAGATATCATGAACGATGTTTCTATCGACAGCAGCATAATTATAAATAAATTAGACGAGCTAATTCTTTTGCTTGCATCGAAAAAGGATAATGTTTACATTTTTTACCCTATCCCTGAATTACCCAGATCTATAACTCAATTGGTGGGAGATAAGCTTCGCAACGGGGGCGACTTAAATGATGTAATCGGCACTAACCTAAACTGGTACAAAAATAGAAACAAGCATATTATTAATCACTTTAATAACGCAAAGTTTCCAGAGAATGTCCACTTTATTAAGCCAGAAGACGCTTTTTGTGATAAGGAAAACTGTTATGCAGTGAAAGATGGAGTTCCTCTTTACTTTGATGATAATCACCCTTCAGTTCTTGGGGCGTCTAAGTTAGTAGAGTTGATAAATACCTCCAATTAAGTAGCTGGCATTCTACTCTGGCAATAAGACTAAGCTGAAGTATTTATGGTATAAATAACACATAGTGTTTTTAATGAATCGTACCTAAATATACTAACCCTTCCCAATTCCCAAACAAAAAAGCCGCCACAGATGTGACGGCTTTTCGCGCTATTGATTTGTCTTATGGGCGAGCCACAAAACCTACAGCTTCGTATGCTTTCTTCAGCGTCTCTGCTGCGCGAGCTGAGGCTTTTTCAGCACCCTGCTTCATCACTTGATCCATGTATGCGCGATCGGCACGGATACGGTGGTATTCAGATTGAATCGGCTCAAGCATCGCAACTAGTGCTTCACCAACATCTTTCTTAAATGGGCCGTACATTTCAACGCCTTGGTACTTCGCTTCAATCTCTTCAAAGCTCATGCCCGTTGCTGCTGAGTACAAACCCATCAAGTTAGAAATACCTGCTTTATTGTCCCAATCGTGTGCAATACGCGGCGGTGTCTCAGCATCTGTCTGAGCTTTGTTAATCTTCTTGATGATTGACTTTGGCTCTTCAAGCAGAGTAATAACGTTCTTACGGTTATCATCAGACTTAGACATCTTCTTCGTTGCATCTTGCAGGCTCATAACACGAGCATTCACAGTAGGAATGTACGGTTCTGGCACTTGGAAGATTGGTTGCTCTGGCGAGTAGATGTTGTTGAAGCGATTAGCGATATCACGCGCTAACTCAAGGTGTTGCTTCTGGTCACTACCTACAGGAACTTGATGCGCACCGTATAACAGGATGTCTGCAGCCATCAGTACTGGGTAATCAAATAGACCAACATTAACATCACCAAACTGGCTAGATGAGTCTTTCGAGTAACGCGCAGACTTATCTTTAAACTGAGTCATACGACCCAACTCGCCCATTTGAGTGTAACAGTTAAGAAGCCAACCAAGTTGAGCATGCTCTGGTACATGTGACTGAACAAATAACGTGCTCTTTTGCGGATCAACACCAACAGCAAGACAGATTGCGAGTGCGTCTAGAGTCGCTTCATGCAGTGCTTTCGGATCTTGACGAACCGTAATCGCGTGAAGGTCTACCACACAGTATTGGCAATCGTAGTCATCTTGCATCTGTTGCCATTGACGTAGAGCACCCAAGTAGTTACCGATACTTAGTTCACCTGATGGTTGAACACCACTCAATACGATGGGTTTGCTCATGGGAATGATTCCTTTGACTTCTTATTACGAATAAATGAAAAAACCGTGTAAACGCAGGTAGTCACTACCTCATCACACGGTTTACTCAGTGTACTCATTAACGAGTATTTTGAAAGATCTTTTATCGCTATTAAGCTGAAACAGCTAAGACTTCTGCTAAATCTGCGATGGTATCTGCGACATAATCTGGCTGAGACACAGAAATTGGCTCACCATGGTTATAACCATAGGTTAAACCAAACGAATGGCAGCCTGCATTTTTTGCGGCAAGAATGTCGTTCTTGGAGTCACCAACCATTAGCATTTGACTCGCTTCGATTTGGTGCTTTTCAAGCAACCACTCAAGCGCCATTGGATTTGGCTTCTTCTCAGGGAACGTATCGCCACCAATCACGTCTACGAAGTATTGCGCAATACCGTGCTGCTCCAACACTTCTGGTACAAACTTAGATGGCTTGTTGGTTACTAGCGCCATAATGAAGCCTGCTTTGTGTAGCTCTGAAAGTGTCTCCTTTACCGATGGGTAAAGATGGCTTAGCTTGTGCCCACCTTGCTGATAAAAGTCATCGAACAAAACACGCGCTTTTGCTCTGAGTTCATCACTCAGATCAGGTGACACAGTTAAGCTCTGGCTCAGCGCTCGACCAATTAAGATATCAGCACCATTACCAACATAATCTCGCACTTGTTCTTCCGTTACCGATGGGAAGCCCAATTCTTGAACGGCTTGGTCTGCCGCAACAGCCAAATCCGGCACGCTATCTAGCAAAGTACCATCTAAGTCAAACGCGATAAGTTTGATTGTTTCTAACGACATAATGATTCCAAATTCCTAATTGAAAAAGGGGCGAGATTCGCCCCTAACGTTTTAACTTTTACTTAAGCTGCGTGTGGCCGTTATGCATTTACTTTTGCAAGTTCAGCACGCATTTCGTCAATCACTTCTTTGTAGTTTGGCTGGTTAAAAATGGCAGAGCCCGCTACAAACATATCGGCACCCGCTTCTGCAATTTCACGGATGTTGTCAACTTTAACGCCGCCATCGATCTCCAAACGAATATCTCGACCAGACTCATCAATCATTTTGCGTACCGCACGTAACTTATCCAGAGTATTCGGGATGAAAGATTGACCGCCGAAGCCTGGGTTGACCGACATAAGAAGAATCATATCTACTTTGTCCATGATGTAATCGAGACAAGAAAGTGGGGTCGCAGGGTTCAGTACAACACCCGCTTGGCAACCATGTTCTTTAATCAGTTGAAGTGTGCGATCTACGTGCTCTGACGCTTCTACGTGGAATGTAATCATCGACGCACCTGCCTTGGCAAAATCCGGGATAATGCGATCGACTGGCTTCACCATCAAGTGCACATCAATAGGAGCCGTAATGCCGTAGTCACGTAGCGCTTTACAAATAGGTGCGCCAAAAGTCAGGTTTGGTACGTAGTGGTTGTCCATGACATCGAAGTGAACCACATCCGCGCCATCAGCCAGCACTCTTTCAACGTCTTCACCAAGACGAGCAAAATCTGCAGACAAAATAGATGGAGCGATTAGAAAATCTTTCATACCTGACCTCTTAAGAGTGTGTAGAGCACAATTGCGCAGCGAATTAATATCGAGCGCAATTCTACCTAAGCTCGCAAGGAGATCCTAGCCAATGAAAAGAAATGTTTGAGAGAGATTAGCTAACTGATTGATTCTTTTCAGCGTGGAACAAGGCCAAAAGTTCATCAACTTTATTTCGCCCAGCGCCATTGCGACTAATAGTGCGCTTTACTTTCACTACGCTAAGGTCAGCACCATGATATAAGCGACGAGTCAGCTTGGTATCGTGATTCGAAATCAGTACTGGTATATCACGCTGCATGGCTGTTTTTTCGGCCACATCAGCAAGCGCAGCTTGGTCGTCCAATGAGAAACCATTACCAGCATAAGAAGTAAAGTTTGCGGTGGTTGAAAGCGGTGCATAAGGAGGATCACAATAAACCACACAACCTTTTCTCGCGCGCTTGAACGTATCTTCATACCCTTCACACACAAACGTCGCCTTCTTCGCTTTTTCTGCAAAGAACTCTAGCTCAGCTTCCGGAAAGTACGGTTTCTTATATGAGCCAAATGGTACGTTAAAACCGCCTTTTTTGTTGTAACGACACAGACCGTTAAAGCCAAAGCGGTTCATGTATAGAAAGGCTAAGGAGCGATACATTACATCATCGGTGTGGTTAAACTGATGGCGGATGTCGAGGTAAACCTGCTTTTGATTGTATTCCGGAGTAAACCAACGCTTCGCTTCCGCGATGTAGGTTTCCGGCTGCTCTTTAAGCAAATTATACAAATTGATTAGATCAGGATTGATATCAGCCAGCAGATACTGATCGTAATCAGTATTGAGAAAAATAGAACCCGCACCGACAAACGGCTCTACCAGCTTACGAGCAGGTGGAAGATGACGTTGAATGTCTTCTACTAGGCCATATTTTCCACCAGCCCATTTTAGAAAGGCACGTTGCTTCTTCATTTACTGCTCTATCTATCAACCACATAATAAGGCTGCGGAATGTAACATATTTTCACGCTAAGCTCAGCGTTATTTGTCACGATCGATTTCTCGATGCACCTGACTTAACGATTTCGCCCACGGGCCTAGCTCTTGTAGTGATTTAGGCAGTGTCTCTACCGCATCACGCGCAATCTGTATGGTTGGATAATTGTCGTACGTGACAATATACCATTCCACATCATTACGCAGAGTTGGATAAACACGGACTTGGTCTTGTAACTTATGCAGGTCAATGAATTGTTGAACTTCTTCTAGTGAGTTCATCGCAGCCAACTGTAGAGTGTAACTACGCGGCGAAAAGGCTTTCAACTCATCGCGTGCAAACGAGAAACTAATAATGGTTTCAGGCGGCGTTTCAACCACTTCCACTTCAGGAGCAGGTTCAGCCACGGCTTCCGCTTGCTGCTGCGCGGCTTCGATTGCATTATCAATTTTCGAAGTATCAACACTCTCGGCTTTATCGACAAGCAAAGCATCAACAACATCAGAAGTAATCACTACTCTTTGCTGGTCGTCGTCAGTGGAGCCAACACTAGCAGTCTCTCCAACGACATCTGGCGGTAAGGAAGAGCTATCGTCTTCTGCCCCTTGGTAACTCGCTTCGGTTTCAGCTTCCATCTCATCCGAGCGACCTTGGTCCGTTTGTGCCAATTCAGCACTCGACTCGACATCAGGCAAGGTCGGAATCACGGTTTGCTCTAGATTACTGGCAATCTGCTGCGCTTTTTCATCAGGTCCAGGTTGGCTTTGCAGCCAAATAAAGCCACCGGCAATGATCAACAAGATCAATGCCACTAAAGCAGCGATTTTCGCAGGTGAGCCCACTATTGAGCGGATAATGATCCTTTTTTCCACTTTCTGTTCCCCTAACGCCATGATTTCACCCGGTAGCGGGTTCACTTTCTTATATGCATTGCGAACACGCTTTTCCATATCGTCTTCAACAAAGCGAATAACCAAAAACTCAAAGAAGCGTTCCGCTTCATCTTCTGAAAGGCTCTCTATTTCCAACTCAACCGGCTTATGGTCTTGCCCGTAACTTAAACGCGTCAGTAACCCTTCGATACTATTCGACTTAGCAAACAGCACGACATTGATGGTCCACTTAGGGTTGTTTTGCGCCTCCAGAACCAACATCCACAGTTCGGAAATGAAAGTTTCGTTAAGCAGATGAGCATCGTCGACAACAATGACCACATCACAAGGCTCATCGTCAAGAATATGCGTAAGACTGTCCACGAGTGGGTCTTGTGAACTAAATAGAGAATTGGGTACGATTTGATTGAGAATAGTAGAACGGCGCTGAGCATCATCTTGGTTAGGATGACACATCAGAAGAGACTGATTTTTTTCAGACGCCCATGCTTCTAAGTAGCGTTGCGCTAACCACGATTTTCCGGAGCCTAATTCCCCACCAACCGTGACGAGATTAGATCCAAAATTGGTGAGTAGCTGTAAACGCTCAAGCAGTTCTGATTGAGACTCTAACTCCAACACACGGGATTCATGCGTTAAACTCATTAAGCCGTCCTACAGACAGATTCCTGTCGCTATTAAATCGATGAAAGGCTTAAGTTTATCAAAAACCTAAGCTTTTCAAAGATAAGATCAAATAGTGCGACAAAAATCGATAGCTTGTTCTAGAACCGATTCCGGCACACCTTTCACTACTTCTGCTGTACCAATGCTAGTAGGAAGGATCAATCTTAGCTCGCCGGCTAATACTTTTTTGTCGCGCATCATGTGCTTCATAAAATCAGCGAAAGACATCGATTCTGGAGTGTGCACTGGTAACTTAGCTTTTTTCAGTATAGAGAGGATTCGCTCTACTTGCTGTTCGGAAATTAAGCCTTGTAGTTGAGCAGCTTTTGCCGCCATAACCGTACCAGAAGAAACGGCTTCGCCATGTAGCCAGTTACCATACCCTAGTTCAGCTTCTATGGCATGACCAAATGTATGACCTAGGTTCAATAAAGCACGAATTCCAGACTCTTTTTCGTCCAACGCCACAACTTCAGCTTTGATTTGGCAACAACGCGCAATCGCATAAGTTAATGCTTGCTGATCAAGAGCATAGAGTTTCTCGAGGTTTTGTTCTAACCAAACAAAGAAATCTTCATCATAGATAATGCCGTATTTGATCACCTCAGCAATACCTGCTGCGAACTCACGTTCAGGTAAAGAGGACAAACACTCGGTGTCGATCACAACCGCTTTGGGCTGATAGAAGGCACCGATCATATTCTTACCTAGAGGGTGGTTAACCGCTGTTTTACCACCAACAGAAGAATCCACCTGAGACAACAGAGTCGTTGGGATTTGCACGAAATCCACACCACGCTGGTAGCAAGAAGCCGCAAAACCGACTAAATCACCAATCACACCACCACCTAGTGCCACAACCACAACATCTCGGCTGTAGTTGCCTTCAAGAAGGTAAGTCATGATGGTATTAAACGTCTCTAAACTTTTGTATTGCTCGCCATCAGGGAGCTCAAGCAAGCTCGCATCACAGTTGAGCCGCTCAAGTTGAGAGAGGATTTTATCGGCATACAGAGGAGCCACCGTGACATTACTGATCACGACAACTTTTTTCTTTACCGATGATTTTGAGTTTTCTAAGAAAGAAAGGTGGGCCGAATCATTGAATAATCCGGCACCAATTGAGATAGGGTAGCTACGTTCACCTAGGCTGACCGTAATCCGTTCCATGGTTTGCTCTCCAGTTAAAAAAACGACTTAACGTTCTTCTAGCATTTTTACGATCTGGTTGGCTACCACTTTTGCACTTTGGTCGTCTGTACGAACAGTATAATCCGCTACTTCTTCATATAGGGAGTTGCGTTCGCCAGCCAAAGACTCAAGTACTTCGCGCGGGTTGTCCGTTTGTAATAGAGGACGCTTCTTGTCACGGTTAGTACGTGCAAGTTGCTTCTCAATCGTTGTTTCAAGATAAACAACAACGCCACGTGCTGACAGACGGTTGCGGTTTTCTTTGCTCTTGATAGAACCACCACCAGTTGCTAGTACGATACCTTGTTGCTCAGTTAGATCATTGATGACAGATTCTTCACGCTTACGGAAGCCATCTTCACCTTCAACATCAAAGACCCATGCGATATCAGCACCAGTGCGCTCTTCGATCACTGTATCAGAGTCTAGGAACTCCATATGCAGTTGTTGAGCAAGGTGTCGACCAATTGTACTTTTGCCAGCCCCCATAGGGCCAACAAGGAAAATATTGCGTTTCTCAGCCATGTTTAGCAGTAATTTACAACGTTAATTCAATGACATCGCCACAAGAAGAGCCAGTTAGAACATGGCTTTATAGACGCTTGTGGCACCGATTCCTCACAGATAATTCGTGATAAGACCCGAAATTATCTAGATAAGGTGCCACTAATGCAAATTTATTTTTTGTTCGTCTATATTCTCATCAATTCTGTGACCAACATTCCTACAAGCGCTTTACTGAATAACCACTTTAGGGGTAACAAATATCAGCAATTCGCTTTTACCGGCTTGCTCATACGTTCGACGAAATAAGGCACCAAGTAACGGTAAGTCCCCCAATAATGGCACCTTATCGACGGTATTGGTCACACTGTGCTGAAAGATCCCTCCTAACACTACCGTTTCACCGTTATTCACCAGCACTTGTGTACCGATTCTTTGAGTATTAATCGCTACAGCCTCCCCCGTGCCCGTTTTTACCACATCACCAGGTCTATCTTGGGTAACACTTAAATCGAGAACTAAACGATTATCTGGCGTGATTTGCGGCGTCACCTTTAAACTCAATACGGCTTTTTTAAACGCGACGCTGGTTGCGCCGCTCGAAGAAGACTCTAAATAAGGTATCTCTGTTCCCTGCTCTATATAAGCGGGCTTTTTATTGGTCGTGATAAGCCTAGGGCTGGAAATGATTTCCGCTTTAGATTCTCGCTGAAGTGCCGAGAGCTCAAGATCGAGCAACATATCTGAACCTAGCTTAGCTACCTGAAAAGCAATCGACGAAGCATTTGGCGAAGCCGCGGCTAAATTAACGTTAAGAAAGTCTTCCACAGGCAACTCATCACCCGCTAACAACCCCTGCTGCCACAGGTTGCTTTCAATAGAGCCTCCCACGGTGTTATCGCCATTAGTCGACGTAAATCCCCAGCGCACTCCGAGTTCATCAAGATTCCCCTCATTAACAGTAACAATGCGAGCCTCTATCTGGACCTGTTTCACCGGAATATCGAGCGATTCTACGATGTCGCGAATCACCGAAATGTTCTCATCTAACTCTCTTATCAACAAAGAGTTGGTTCTCTCATCGATACTGATTGAGCCTCGCTCAGATAGCATACTCACAGCACTGTCTCCACCAATCATATCGGCGATATCAGACGCTTTGGCGAACTTGATCTTGATAATGTCAGAACTGAGTTCACCCAACTCTTCTTCTAATCGTGCTTTCTCAAGCTGCTGCTTTTCACGTAGATCAAGCTCTTGTTTTGGCGCTACTAAAATCACGTTACCATCGACGCGTTTATCTAGCCCTTTGACTTGGAGAATAATATCGAGTACTTGCTGCCACGGTACGCCGTCTAGACGCAAAGTCAGATTGCCACTCACAGAGTCCGATACCACCAAGTTAAAATCGTTATAATCAGCGATAAGCTGCAATACGTTACGAACTGGTATGTCTTGGAAGTTGATGGAAATGAGCTTGCCTTCTTTCTCAAGGATACTCTTCGGCTTAGGTTGTTGTGATTCATCCAATTGACTCACGACCACTTCTAGATACTTGCCTTTTAAACTGTAATCGTAATCAAACTCACCTTGTATCGATGCCACCAACAGCGTACTTGGTTCTTTACGAAACACTTCAATGCTCTGCACTGCGGTTGCGAAGTCTTCCACATCAAGCAAAAACAGTTTTGCATCACTCACATCCGTTTTAAGTAGCTCAATACTCAACCCTTCCTGAACTTTCTGTACATCCACAACGGCAGATTGAGAAGCGAGCTCCACAATGATTAATGCGTCTTTATCTTTGTTCACCCGAAAATCAATATTGCGCAATTGATTGGCGTTATCGTCCTCACTTGACGCTCCAAATGCGACCAAAGCGGCGAACATAATGAACACCGCTATCAAACGGTTAAACAGCTTAGCCATTCTTGTTGTTAGTCCTTTATTCATTTCTTGTATTCCAAACACTTAAAATCATTTCATGGCAAGTTTGACGTTACGCTTGCTCCAGCACCCCATCCCGTCTGGCAGGGTCTCATTTATCATTAGGTAATTAGATGCCACTCGTGTCACCCGGCCGTTGTTCAATCCGATGTACTGGCCTTTCTTCACTTTGACGACATTGCCTTGTGGGGTTTGCACTAATGCTGACACGGCTCCATTGCTACCCATGACTCCTTTCAGCCTCAATTTGCGTAGAGCGTAGCGCTCAAGCTGCCCTGTTTTATTGCGTTTTTGAGGCTGCCAGCAGTCTTTCTTAACGACAGGTTGATCTTGAACCAATGCTTCTTTCGGTAATACAAAAGGCTCACGAGCTTGCGTTCTTTGATAGGCGGAAGCAACAAAGGGTTCGCTTGGTACCAACTGAGCCACTTCTCGCTGTGCTTGTTGTTCGGTTTGTGCGATGAACTGATTAAGCGGCTCTTGATTCGCTCTGCATCCAGCAACAGTGACCAGCAAGACGATCCAGTACTTACTTTTCATGACTTACCTCCGGTTTAAATTGGTAGGTATAAGCTCGAACGCGAAAATGCAGCGTGCTACTTTCTTGGCTCACTCGCTGCCAATCAATATCGTCAAAATTGATGATGCGAGGCAGTTTTGCAATAGCCTCTGAAAAGCTGCCAATATCATGATAACTGCCCGTCAACTCGATATTGAGCGGCAGTCGATACAGAAATGACTGATTTTGCCGCTCACCCCAATCTATCCGAGTAAAAGTCAGTGAGTTATCTAAGCCAAGGTTATTGACCGACGCCAACATACTCGCCAACTCTTTTTGCTCTGGCAGCTGCTGAAGTAAAAAATCATAACGTTGCTTTAGCTCATCTAGCTGCTCTTGCATCTTGGGTAATGCCGCCACTTTATTGGCTTTGATCCGCAACGTGGCTTTCTGAGTTTGCTCTTGCTGTTTTAGGTTTTCGAGACGCTGCTGTTTAGGCTGTAAATAGAACCAATACCCCGCAGCTTGAAGCGCGATGATAAGTAAAACGATCACTAGCATTTGGGGAAGAAGGGGCCACTCTGGCATTTCATCTAAATCAAGATCTTGTAAATTAGCCATGACTTCCCTCCCTGTTATTCGCAAGTTGTGAGGGCTTTATAGAGAAAGAGACTTTGAATGTTTGGAACTTCTTACCAAAACGCTGCTTACCATGAACAATCGAATGCATTTCGACCTGTTCAAGCAAAGGGGATTTTTCAAGGTTATCCAACATGGTCGCGAGTCGGGCCATGCTGTCACTAATCCCCGTCAGCTCAACATGAAGGGTATTCATTTTAATTTTATCGACGTAAACCCCTTCCGGAATCATTGCAGGGATTGCGTTCATAAACTCAGTCGATTTATTACGCTGTTGCTGCAGGGACTCCACAACACTTAGGCGCTGAAGTAAGGCTTGATGCTCTTGCTCAGTGAGTTTCAGTCTCGACAACTGATTATCCAGCCGGGAGTTATAGTCTTTAAGGTAATGCAACCGTTGCTGCTGAATAGCGTTCTGCTCGCCAATAAATGCACCAAACCCATATTGAATGCCGACAGCCACCAATACTGCAAGAATAAGGAGTTGATAGAAGCGCTGTCGATGCTGCTGCCTCTTCTGCTCACGCCAAGGTAATAAGTTAACGCTATATAGCATGCTTAGCCTCCACCCACTCAGCTCCACGTAACGCTAACCCTGCCGCAGAAGTAAAGCTTTGCGCGTGCATGGTTTGCTGCTTGAACTTGGAAGATTTGCACTTAAACAGCGCTAAAGGGTTTAGTATCTCGCACTGCACCGACAAACGACGAGAGAGTTCTTCCACTAATAAAGGAGTTGTCGCCCCGCCCCCTGTCAGCCAAACACCGCTTACCGATGCAGCACCACTTACAGAAAGTAACAGCTGCACCTGCCTTTGGAGCCGTTCGATAAGCTGATTGATAAACAACTCTGTTCGCTCAGGTGCAAGACTTTCACTAGGCTCCTCACACTCTAAAAACTGAGTACCAAACGCAATCTCCTTGCAAAACGGTACTTTTGCTGGGAAATCAATACATAAGGAAGTTTGGCTATAGCCGATATCCACCAGCAGCCAATCAGATTGACCAAGCTGCTGACTCGCTTGCTGCCAAACGCGCACCAAACTATGCGCCTGAGTATCCAGTAAAACAGGCTTAAATCCCGCTTTGGTCGCTGCAAGTGTACGGCTATCAATTACGTCTTTTTTCGTCGCATAGACTTGATACGAACGACTCGAGAGTGGCTGACCGAGTGAGCTATCCAATGGAACAAAGTCCAAATTCAGCTCTTCGATGGGAAAAGGAGATTGATGAGAAAAAGCCTGAAATATCGCGAACTCCTGTTCACGCTCCTCAAGTTCACTATCTATTTGTAATACCTTGCTAATTACCGCGCTATCGGGGACCGATATTGAGACATATCGACTAAATAATGGCAGGCTCTTCCTTAGTTCTTTGAGTTTCTTTACAATTTTCTGATAATTAACGGTGTGATTATCAGAAAATACGTCAGCTGTAACTGGCAACTGTTTATACCCAACCAGTGAATACCCTTCACTTGCTGGCTTTAGCACCACGGCTTTAATACTATGGTGGCCGATATCAATACCAGTTATTAATGATTTACCCATGTAGCGTATGCTCCAACGACTATATCTAGCTCAATTTTGCGTATAGTGGATGGATTAATTAGGCTCCATCTTAAAATCTGAGCTACTTTTTAGCTTAGAGTACAAGGGTTTGCGATCACGCAGCCTCAACTAATCAGGGATTCTCCGGTGAAGTTCATAAAGCGTTTGTTTATATTCACATTGATTTGCATGATTCTTGGAGTCACTACTATTTTCGGCTTCTATTATCACGTCAAACCAGAGCTACCAGATGTAGCTACTTTGCGCGACGTAGAATTGCAAACTCCAATGCAAGTATTCAGTCAAGATGGGAAGCTGATTTCCCAATTCGGAGAAAAGCGTCGCATTCCCGTCACGTATGACGAAATTCCACAGCACTTGATCGAAGCTTTGATCGCAACGGAAGACAGCCGTTTTTACGAACACCCGGGGATAGACCCAATTGGCATTACCCGTGCAGCGATTGTCGTTGCAATGTCGGGCTCGGCGAAGCAAGGGGCGAGTACCATTACTCAGCAGCTTGCGCGTAACTTCTTCTTATCGAATGAAAAGAAGATCATGCGTAAAATCAAAGAGATTTTCATTGCTATCCACATTGAACAGTTGCTCACAAAACAAGAAATCCTAGAGCTGTACGTTAACAAGATCTTCCTTGGCTATCGTTCGTATGGTTTTGGCGCAGCAGCTCAAACTTACTTCGGTAAAAATCTACAAGATTTATCACTGAGCCAAATCGCAACCTTGGCGGGTATGCCGAAAGCACCGTCTACTATGAACCCTATTTACTCCTTGGAACGCGCAACTAACCGACGCAACATTGTGTTGCTACGTATGTTGGATGAAAAATACATTACACAAGAAGAGTATGACCAAGCTAGAGCTGAAGAGATTGAGTCCCGCTTCCACGGCGCAGAAATTGAGTTAAGTGCCCCTTATGTTGCTGAACTAGCTCGCTCTTGGATGGTATCTCGCTATGGTGAAGATGCGTATACCTCGGGCATGCGAATCTACACAACCGTTGACTCTAAGCTACAAGAAGCGGCTAACACTGCCACTATAGATAACCTATTGGCTTACGATGAACGCCATGGCTACCGTGGTGCAGAAACAGTGCTATGGAAAGCCGGACAAACAGCGCTTAGCCCAGAAGAAATCACTAGCACACTAAGACGAGTACCAACTTACGGCCAAATTACGCCAGCTGTTGTGACCAGCATTGATGGTAAAACGGCTACTGTACAAGTGAAAAATGAAGGCGAGCAAGTCATTGAATGGTCTGGGATGAGCTGGGCACGTAAGTTCTTAACGGACGACCGCCAAGGTCCTGAGCCGAAACAAGCAAACGACATCCTAGCGGTGGGCGAGCAAATATGGGTTCGCTCAGTGCAAATACCAGCAAGCGATGACAACCTAGAAGCGTTACCAACTTGGCGTTTAAGCCAAGTCCCTAACGCCAATGCTGCATTTGTAGCCATGAACCCTGAGAACGGCGCTGTAAAATCGCTAGTCGGTGGCTTTAACTTCGTGCACAACAAATTTAACCGTGCAACGCAGTCAGTTCGCCAAGTCGGTTCTAGTATCAAGCCATTCATTTACTCTGCTGCAATTGATCAAGGCATGACATTGGCTACCCTAATCAACGATGCACCAATCAACCAGTGGGATAAGAGCCAAGGTACGGCGTGGCGACCGAAGAACTCACCGCCGACTTACGTTGGTCCAACACGCCTACGTATTGGTCTAGCACAGTCTAAAAACGTGATGGCCGTGCGTGTTCTACGTGAAGTCGGCCTAGACGAAACGCGTGAATACCTCACTCGCTTCGGTTTCAATATTAACGACCTGCCTCGCTCAGAAACCATAGCGCTAGGAGCAGGTAGCTTAACCCCTGTCAAAATGGCGCAAGGCTACTCAGTGTTCGCTAACGGTGGTTACTACGTCGAACCGTTCTATATCAGCCGTGTCGAAACACCTTTTGGCGATTTAGAATACCAAGCAAACCCTAGCATTATTTGCCGCGATGATTGTCCTGAACAATCAACCGCGACAACAACGGCTGAAAACGAGTTTGCAGAACAAGACGTTGTCGTTGACGAGAATGCTCCGCACTACGCACCGCAAGTCATCTCAGAGCAAACTGCGTTCTTAGTTCGAGAAATGATGTACAGCAACATTTGGGGTGGCGGCAACTGGCGCGATGGCACTGGCTGGAACGGTACTGGCTGGCGAGCTCAACCACTTAAGCGCCGCGATATTGGTGGTAAAACAGGTACCACTAATGATTCTAAAGATGCATGGTACAACGGCTACGGCCCAGGTATTGTCGCTACAGCTTGGGTAGGCTTCGATGACCACAACCGTAAGTTAGGCCGTACTAAGCCAAATAAAAACTTGGACAACAACCAGATCTCTGGTGCGGAAGCGGGTGCGAAGACCGCTCAACCTGCATGGGTAGACTTTATGAAGGTCGCGCTGCAAGACACACCAGCGCAACCAAAAGCACTACCACCGGAAATTGTTCGAGTGCGTATCGACCGCGAAACTGGCTTACTCACTAACAAGTTTGATTCCAGCTCAATGTTTGAGTACTTCTTACAAGGTACAGAACCAAAAGAGTTCGTCGCTGAACGCATTAGCGACAATATTTACAGCTCTTCAGAATCCGAAGAACTGTTCTAACTCAAGTCAAAACGGAAAAAGGAGAGCTTATGCTCTCCTTTTTTATTTGTGCTAGTTTCAACTATACCGCGCTTTCAAGCTGATTTTTTATTGCCTCAGCAAGCTGCTCAAAACGAGCTCTCAGTGGAGAGCCTGGTCGGTACGCCAACACAATACTGCGCGAAGGAATCGGATTCGCTGCTTTAACATAGCACACCCCATCTTTAACTTTTTCTTTTGGTAGTGATAACTCGGGTAACAAAGTAATCCCCGCCCCTGCTGCTACCATGTTACGCAGCGTTTCTAAGCTGGTTGCCTTAAAGCGTTCATCATCTTTTGCCCCTGCAGCGAAACAAAAACCTAATGCTTGGTCTCGCAAACAGTGGCCATCACCCAGCGCCAACACTGTTTTACCGTTCAGCTCTAGCATGTCGATTTCATCAAGATTGGCCCATTCATGATCGCAAGGCACCGCTACACTCATTGGCTCATTATATACTTCGATCTCTTTAAACATTTCTGTTTCAGTGACCGAAGCCAATACTAAGCAATCGAGTTTGCCTTCTTCTAGCTGGCGCACTAGCTGATGAGTCTGCGCTTCATGCAGATACAACTCAAGTTCGGGGAATTGCTCTTTTAGGCTAGGTACAATTCTCGGCAATAGATAAGGGCCGACAGTTGGAATAAAGCCAATGTGCATCGGCCCAGACATAGCACCCGTTTGTTGGCTGGCCATATCTTTGAAAGTCTTAACTTCACCCAAAATACGCTTTGCTTGCTCCACTAATTGCAAGCCAGAATCGGTAAACAATACTCGACGACTACTACGCTCAAGTAACGTGGTTCCCAATTCATCTTCCAGTTTTCGAATCTGGCCACTCAACGTCGGCTGACTGACAAAACACGCTTCCGCCGCTTTGCGGAAGTGTTTGTGCTCAGCCAAAGATACTAGATATTCAAAGTCACGAATGTTCATGAATTTCCCCATAAGGACATTACTCACCACCATAATGGCAGCAAATAGTTTAGATAGGAATTAGCTATCAAAACCATAACATTAAACGATTAGAGCTATCAAAGGTTTTATTTAATAATAACTACATCGAAACAGAGCACAGTCACTACACTGATAAGACTCAACCACACAATTTTAGAATCCAATAAAGGAAACCATTATGTTTACATCTAAAGAAGGCCAAAACGTACCGCAAGTTACTTTTCCAACTCGCCAAAGCGACGCTTGGGTAAATGTAACAACTGACGATCTGTTCAAAGACAAAACCGTGATCGTGTTCAGCCTTCCGGGCGCGTTCACACCAACGTGTTCATCTAGCCACTTGCCACGCTATAACGAGCTGTTTTCTGTATTTCAAGACCATGGCGTAGACGAGATTCTGTGTGTATCTGTTAACGACACATTTGTAATGAACGCATGGAAGAGTGACCAAGAAGCTGAAAATATTACTTTTATTCCAGATGGTAATGGTGAGTTTACTGACGGCATGGGCATGTTAGTTGATAAAAACGACCTAGGTTTTGGCAAGCGTTCATGGCGCTACAGCATGCTAGTGAAAAACGGTGTGGTTGAGAAAATGTTTATTGAGCCAAACGAGCCAGGCGACCCGTTCAAAGTATCAGACGCAGACACCATGCTTAAACACGTGGCACCAGACTACAAAACTCAAGAATCAATCACTGTATTTACCAAACCAGGCTGCCCTTTCTGCATGAAGGCGAAACAAAATCTGATAGACCACGGTCTTCAATATGAAGAAGTGGTGTTGGGTAAAGATGCAACGACTGTCAGCCTACGTGCAATTTCAGGCCGCACGACCGTTCCTCAAGTTTTCATCGGTGGTAAACACATTGGTGGCAGCGAAGAATTGGAAGCGTACTTAGGTTAATTCCGAACCCTCAGCCTCCCATCACCTTCGGGCGTTGGGGGGCACTTTAAACCTCAGTCGAGTTTAGATAACTAGTCGCTTGTCGTTGTTCAACTCCACTACTTATCCAAATTTACAAACCCATTGATAACCTCTTGCGCCCTCGGTGCGACAGAGGCAAAGCGAGTGTGCAGTATGAAACAATTAAATGTTGATGTAGCTATCATCGGTGGTGGTACCGCTGGCCTAGGCGCGTATCGCGCAGCTAAAGCACATACCAACAGCGTGGTAATGGTTGAAGGTGGTCCATATGGCACCACTTGTGCGCGTGTCGGTTGTATGCCATCCAAATTGCTGATCGCTGCAGCGGAGAGTGTGCATCAAATAGAAAAAGCCCCTGGTTTTGGTGTTCATCCTCAAGGTGAAATTGTCATCAATGGCCGTGAAGTCATGGATCGCGTAAAGCGCGAACGCGACCGCTTTGTGGGCTTTGTATTAGAAGGGGTGGATGAGATCCCTACTCAAGATAAAGTCTCGGGATACGCCAAATTCATTGATGATCACACCCTACAAGTGGATGACCATACCCAAATCTCAGCCAAACGCATTGTGATCGCGACAGGCTCTCGTCCTGCTTACCCTGCTGTATGGAACGATCTCGGCAACCGACTGGTCATCAATGATGATGTTTTTGACTGGGATGACTTGCCAGAATCAGTAGCCGTATTTGGCCCTGGTGTTATTGGTCTAGAACTAGGGCAAGCGCTACATCGCCTAGGTGTAAAGGTGAAGCTATTTGGCATTGGGGGTCAAGTCGGGCCTCTGACGGATCCAGAAGTAATGCAATACGCAGACAAAGCGTTTAAAGAAGAGTTCTACTTAGATGCCGATGTCAAAGTCGAGAGCATGAAGCGTATTGATGGCACTGACAAAGTTGAAATTCAATTCATTAATCATGATGGGGACTTAGAGACTTTTGTTGTCGACTATGTGTTGGCTGCAACTGGACGTCGCCCTAATGTCGACAAACTTGCTATTGAAAACACCACTGTAGAACTTGATGAACGCGGCGTACCAAACGCGGATCACTACACTCTGCAAACCTCTGCAGAAAACATCTTTATTGCCGGTGATGCTAGCAATCAAATTCCGCTGCTGCATGAAGCTGCCGATCAAGGCCGAATTGCAGGTGACAATGCAGGTCGCTTTCCAGATATCCGAGCAGGTCTGCGCCGTTCCGTCATTTCAGCCGTGTTCTCTGATCCGCAAATCGCGATGGTAGGAGAAACCTACAAACAATTAACCACTCGTCTGGGCAATTGTGGTTGCTTTGCTACTGGTGAAGTGTCGTTTGAAAACCAAGGACGCTCACGTGTAATGCTTAGAAACAAAGGCATCTTACACGTATACGGTGAGCAAGGCACCGGGCGCTTTTTAGGTGCGGAAATGATGGGACCGAATGCTGAGCATCTCGCGCACCTACTGGCTTGGGCTCATCAAAATAAGATGACAGTATCAGAAATGCTAGATATGCCGTTCTACCATCCCGTCATCGAGGAAGGCGTTCGTACAGCACTTCGGGACCTCAACGCCAAGTTACACCTTGGCCCTGAAATGATTAAGCATTGTTTAGACTGCGGTCCTGGCTGCTAACCAAAACAAAAAACGAGCCAATAGGCTCGTTTTTTTTGGTTAGAGCTCAGCTAAAATCACTTTTCAGCCGCAATCACAGAAATTTCCACCAACAAGGCTTCACGCGCCATGTCACCCGTCACACAAGCACGTGCTGGAGCATGGCCTTCTGGTACCCACGCATCCCAAACGGCATTCATTGCTTGGAAGTCCTGCATATCTTTTAGGTAAATCGTAGCCGAAAGCATGTGTTCTTTGTCACTTCCCGCTTCTAGCAGCAGTTCTTCGACTTTATCTAACATAGTTTGGGTCTGCTCTGTAATACCTTTCGTCGCGTCAGCACATACTTGGCCACATAGGTAAATAACACCATTATGCTTTACAATTCGGCTCATACGCTGTTTAGTTTGTTGGCGTTCTATCATGTTTCTCACTTCTTTAATGCGGTACTTTTATAGGAATAACTCCATAGTACCTAATATGCTTTCCCCATGACATGCAACTACTGTGAAAAAAATTGGTTTTGGAAAAAGATTGGCCGTTGTAAACGCTGTATGGATCAGCTCACAGTGTTATCAGTGGTGTGCTGGATCATTTGGTGGTTTGGCTTTAAAGAAAATCCACAGAGTATTGAGTCCATCGCACTGATCATGGCAGGCTTCGCATTCAATGGATTGTTATTTCTCCACTTATGGATGCGCTTTGTGATATTGCCTTGGAAGAAACGAAATAGAGGGAATCTACGCCGATAACTCTCACCTTAACTATACTTATTGAAGCCATAAAAACATCACTAGGAAAGACCGTGGTTTCGAGAAGACGTCTAATTGCTTGGTCATTATTATCTACTCCCCAAGTCGCATTGCTTTTATCACCTTTAGGATGTTCTGATGACAATAACTCAGGTGATGAAACGGAGTTCAGCATCCTACCCGAGTTACTCCCTCCCGATAATAATGGTGTAATGCTTCTCTCTGGTTTCTCATCAAGAATTGTGGCGAAATCAGGGGAAATGCCCAGCAATAATTCTAGCTATGTATGGCATAAGTCTCCTGATGGTGGTGCGATCTTTCCTACGTATAACAACGACTGGATCTATGTATCAAATAGCGAAGAGGCTGACAACCTTGGAGGGGTTGGAGCTTTAAGGTTTGACAGTTTTGGAAACCTCATAGATGCCTATGAGATTTTGTCAAACACAAACCGAAACTGTGCAGGAGGTGCAACTCCATGGGGAACTTGGTTATCTTGTGAAGAAATTGAACTTGGCAATGTTTGGGAATGTGACCCTTTAGGAAATGAAACAGCGGAAGTACTTCCAGCACTTGGCAGTTTTGCTCATGAAGCCATAGCCGTAGACGATAACCTTGACATATATCTTACGGAAGATAGATCAGATGGTGGATTTTACAAATACGTATCCAGCGATAAAAGTAGAGACAAGCCTGATTTGCACAATGGTACTTTATATATAGCCTCAAAAAGTGGGAACCGGATATCATGGGAAATCGTTCCCGACCCTAGCGCAACCTCATTAGAAACACGTTATCAAGTCAACTCGAGTGAACCATTTAACGGAGGAGAAGGAATTGCCTACGAAGACCGAACTATCAACTTTGTAACTAAAGGAGACAACAAGGTATGGGCATATAATATTGATTCTCAAGAAATAGAAGTTATCTATAATGCTGCTGATTACTCGAACCCAGTACTTACTGGTGTTGATAATGTAGCAATCGCACCAAATGGTAATTTATTGGTAGCTGAAGATGGAGGTAACCTTCAACTAGTCTTACTCTCTAGCAGTGGAGAACCTTATCCTATCATACAGTTAATTGGACACGACCAAAGTGAAATAACTGGCCCCGCATTTTCCCCCGACGGTAACAAACTATACTTCAGTTCACAGGATGGCACATCAGGTGAGCCAGACGGTGGCATTACATTTGAGATCACAGGTAACTTTTCCGAGCTGCCGTAAAGATTCCCCGAAAAAGAAAAAAGCCCCAAAACCAAATCTGGTTTGGGGCCTTCTTAGATTCTTCTAAGAAAAAGCAGTGGTACTTTAATAGACCGAGCTTTTTCTCAATGGTTCCCAGAAAAATGATCTTTTTTTCGATCTTTTTTTGAGAACCATAATTCACCTTAGCTTACAGCAGTTTACGCAACCTCTACCTTAGCAATCAGTTTCTCAATTAAATTAATTTCCAGTGCGACTTCATCACATGCATGCTGGCGAGGACACTGCTCACAATCTTTAAGTACTTTCTCTGGGAGCAAACTCTTAGACGTCGGCAAGAAGCTATGGTTCATAAAGAATTCTGGCGTACGAGTTAGAACAAACACTTTCTTAATGGCCATTTGACGCGCTTTTTCGACTAGGTGCTGAACGATAGCAGTACCATGGCCCTGACCATGCCAGCCAGCCTCGACTCCAAGGGAGCGAATTTCAGCCAAGCCCGAGTCGTAAACGTAGAGTGAAGCACAACCCGTTACCTCACCGTGATGCTCAGAGACTGCAAACGAGCCAATATCACGCACCAACTCATTACGAGAGCGTGGTAAGTTTTCACCCATATTCGCCCAGTAGGTCACCATGCCTTCTAGGGATTCGATGTCGGTCAGTCGAGCTGAACGTACTTTTACCGCGAGCGTGTCTCTGGTGTCTAAACGCTTTTCAGCTTGGTCTACTGCGTAAGCAACTTGCTTAGGTGACACACCACCGAGAGCGCTGCGTTTTTCCAAACAAGAATCAATGGTTAAGATGTCATACACATCAGACTCGATCACTTCAGAGAACTCTTTCAGTTCTTCGATCGACAATTCTTCTAGCGCACAACCTTTGGCAATGGCCCCAACTACAGCGACACCGACAATATGGTGCGCTTCGCGGAATGGAATATCTTTCGCGACTAAGTAGTCAGCCAACTCTGTCGCATTCGCATAGCCTTGCTTCGCCGCTTCTAACGTACGTTCGCCGTTCACCTTGATACCGTCAAAACACAGTGCAGCCATCTCCATACAATCATTCCAAGTATCAAGCGCATCAAATAGCCCTTCCTTGTCTTCTTGCATGTCTTTGTTGTAAGCCAATGGCAGCGCTTTTACAGTCATCATCATGCCAGCAAGAGAGCCATAAACACGGCCCGTTTTACCACGGATCAGCTCTAACGCGTCTGGGTTTTTCTTTTGCGGCATCAGCGATGAACCAGACGTCACGGTATCGGCTAACTCAATGAAGTTTGATTCACCTGAGTTGTAGAAAATCATATCTTCCGCTAGACGAGATAAATGCAGCATAGAGATAGAAGCAATCGACATTAGCTCCATCACATGATCACGGTCGGAAACTGAATCTAATGAGTTACGTGTCGCACGGCGGAAGCCTAAGTTATGAGCGAGCTTTTCACGATCCATTGGGTAAGCCGTACCAGCTAAAGCACCACTGCCAAGTGGGCAAGTATCTAAACGCTTAATCGCGTCATTCAAACGCGAGTAATCACGTTCAAACATTTCAACATACGCTAGACACCAGTGAGCAAAGGTAACTGGTTGAGCACGTTGCAAGTGGGTATAGCCTGGAAGTACCGTACCCTGATGCTCTTTTGCAACCGAAACCATTTGAGATTGCAGACGATCAAGAGCAATAAGAAGTTGTTGACCTTGCTGACGACACCAAAGTTTAAGGTCTGTCGCCACCTGATCGTTACGCGAGCGACCAGTATGAAGTTTTTTACCTAGGTCTCCGACTTTACCAATCAGTTGCTGCTCAACCCAAGAGTGAATATCTTCAGCATCAGAGCGTAGAATCTGATTTGGGTCTTCCATCACTTCAAGCTTAAGTTCATTAAGCGCTAGCTCTAGTTTCTGCTGCTCTTCTTCGGTGAGTACATCAACAGACTGAAGTGCTTTGGACCAGGCAATCGAGCCCACAATGTCTTGCTCAGCCAGTCGGTAATCAAAGCGAAGTGAATCGTTGAAATCTTTGAACCTTGTGTCTGCTGCTTGGGTAAATCTACCGCCCCATAATGCCATTGTGTCTCTCCTAATTGCTCTTAATTCATTGCTTTTGCAATGATGGAAGCTGATTGAAATCAGTTCCTTTTTTGGTATGGTTCAAACTTACCTCAATTCAAGATAAAAACAAAGTAAAAATTCACTTATTTCACATAATTATTCAACAAAGGCAAATTTAAATGCATTTGATACAAAAAGCCCGCTAGGTGACTAGCGGGCTTTGTTTTCTTTCTACTGTTCAGAATAATTACTTATTCTTCTTTACTTCATTTAGCGCTCTGATTCTGCTTGATAGAGAGTACAGGCGGATAAAGCCTTCTGCATGACTTTGATCGTAAACTTCATCTTCACCAAAGGTTGCAAACTCTTCACAGTACAGGCTGTTGTCCGAACGCTTTTGAGTCACTGTCGCTTGGCCTTTATACAGTTTCACAACCACTTCGCCGTTTACGTCTTGAGCCAGCTCTTCAGAAGCGGCTAGGATTGACTTACATAGTGGAGTGAACCAACGACCATCGTAAACAAGGTGAGAAGCTTTTACACCAAGCTCTTCACGGAATTCAAACGCTGTCTTATCCAGTACAAGTTGCTCTACTGCACGCAGTGCTTCCATCATGATGGTGCCACCAGGAGTTTCGTAACAACCACGAGACTTCATACCTACTAGGCGGTTTTCCACGATATCGATACGACCAACACCGTGTTTCACACCTTTATCGTTTAGGTAAACGAGAGCGTTATATGGCGTCATTGTCTCGCCATCCACAGCGACAACTGCACCTTTCTCGACTTTCAGTGTTACGTATTCGGCTTCGTTTGGCGCTTGCTCAGGATCAACCGTCCAAGCCCAGCAATCATCGTTTGGCGCGTTCCAAGTATCTTCTAGAACGCCACCTTCAGTAGAGATATGCCACGCATTTGCGTCACGAGAGTAAATTTTAGTTAGAGATGCGGTACATGGAATGTTGCGCTCAGCAAGGTAATCCAGACACTCTTCACGGCTAACAAGATCCCATTCACGCCAAGGGGCAATCACATGTAGGTCAGGAGCCAGAGCTGCAAATGCACCCTCAAAACGCACTTGGTCGTTACCTTTACCAGTACAACCGTGACACAATGCATCAGCGCCAACTTTACGCGCTACTTCAACCTGTGCTTTAGCAATGATTGGACGAGCCATTGAGGTACCTAGTAGGTATTTGCCTTCGTAGTAAGCACCTGTTTTTAGAGTTGGATAAATGTACTCTGCCACCATCTCTTCTTTAAGGTCAGCGATGTAACACTCAGATGCACCAGATGCTTTCGCCTTTTCTTCAATGCCTTCTAGCTCCTCAGCACCTTGGCCAACATCCGCAACGAATGCGACAACTTCACAATCGTAGTTTTCTTTTAGCCACGGGATAATTACTGAGGTATCCAGACCGCCAGAATATGCGACAACTACTTTATTAACTTGAACTTTACTCATTTTCTTTCTCCAAATTCCCTGCGCTGCGCTTGGCGGTCAGTGCTCGGGTTACTTCCATTACTATTCTTTATTTGCTCGCTGGCATACTGCCAACGAACTCTATTGTTTTCACTAATTTAAGCGGGTACAAATTGAGTACCGATGCTTTCTCCTGCAAATAGCTGGGTAAGCTTTTCAGGGTAGCGCCATGTCGCGACTTCAATTGGTCGGCCCAGATCGTTAGCGGCTTCTAACGCTGCATAAACTTTTACGATCATGCCATCAGTAATGACTTTGCCTTGAATCAGCTGTTCTGCTTGCTGTGCATCTAGGCTAGTGATTAGGTGGCCCTTACCATCCAATACCCCACTCACATCTGACAGTAAAACCAACTCAGCATCCAAAGCACCTGCAACGGCAACTGCTGCTTGGTCGGCGTTCACATTCATTAGTTGGCCTTCATTCGTTAAACCGATTGAACTAATAATCGGTAGTGCACCGCTAGCCAAAATTGCCTGAAGTACCTGAGAATTACCTGGTGTCGCTTTACCTACCGCACCAAGTTCTGGGTCAAGCTCTTCTACGTGGCACAATCCACCGTCTGCAAGGCTAAGGCCTACTGCATTTAAGCCATCTTTGATCGCTTGACCTTGAAGTAGCTTGTTAGCCGTACCCGCTAAGGCACCTGCAATGACTGGGATTTGATCGTACGGTGTCACACGTAAACCATCTTTTTTAACAGTTTCTAACTGAAGCTTGGCCATTAAATCATCGACCAAGTAGCCACCACCGTGCACGATGACAATTCGTCGTTGAGCTTGTTGTTGATAAGTTGCGATAGCACCAAAAACTTGGCTAAGTGTATCGGTGCACGATAATGCAGCACCGCCCAATTTGATCACTAATGGATTCTGCTTACTACTTGTCATTCCTTAATCCCTACTGTCGCTTATTACTTATCACAACGTTACTTTTCACAATATTTTCTGCATTGATTACAGCAAAGCGGTTAGCTCTGAAAAACCGTAATGAATGTTTAAACATTGCATTGCTTGGCTTGACGCACCTTTCAATAAATTATCAATCGCAGAGACAACAATGATGTGCTCGCCCTGCACTTTCCAGCCGATATCGCAAAATGGCGTTTGCTCAACATTTTGAATGGTCGGCAGAGTTCCCTGCATAAGACGCACTGCCGGCTTATCTTGGTATGCGCTTTCAAATGCTTGTGCAATTTGCTCTGCCGTCACGCCTTTCGCTAACTTCATCGTGGTTGTCGCCAAAATACCACGCTTAAAGTTGCCTAAATGCGGCGTGAAAATCACATCACACCCTAAGTGAGTCGCAATTTCTGGCTGATGACGATGATTGAATACGCCATAAGCTTGCAGGCTTACTTCGCAAAAGCTGTTGGTCATCGAAGCTTTGCGCCCTGCGCCGGAGACTCCACTGGTCGCGTTGATCACAGGCCACTGATTTAGGTCTAGCAGACCCTTTTCAACTAGAGGCTTAATAGCAAGCTGCGACGCCGTTGGGTAGCAACCCGGGACCGCTATCAGCTGGTGCTGTTTAATCGCTTCAGCATTCCACTCCGCCAATCCATAAGCAGAGTTATCCAACCATGCTTCGTGCTGGTGCGCGAAACCATAGAATTCTTGATAGAAATTGTCGCTTTTAACTCTGAACGCACCTGACAGGTCGAATACTTGGCAACCTTGCTCTAAAAAAACGGGAGCGAGGTCATGGCTGACTTCATGGGCTGTTGCGAGGAAAACCACATCGCATTCTTGCGCCGCTTTTTTCACGTCAATCAAAGGCTGGACAGGAGTATCGATGACACCCGATAGCTTGCCGTGCAGCTGAGCAATACTTTTTCCTGCGTCAACACTATTGGCGGACACATATAAACCTGATAGCGTAAGTTGCGGGTGTTTATGTATCATTACCGCTAGCTCAGCTCCGGTGTAGCCGCTAGCGCCGATAATTGTGGTTTTTAGCATCTCAGCTTTTAACATTTAAGGCATCCAAATCTTAAGTAAACAACACTAATCAAATGACTATTAATTTTAAAAAACCGCTTTATTTTGATTTTTTATTCATTAATTATGATTTAATATGTGTTTTACCTTCTTAAGGTATTTCTGTCAACAGTAGAAGTGAAGATAATATGCAATTACCAAGTTTTCTTGAGGTCTATAGAGGCCTAATTTCAACCTCATCCATCAGTTCTACCGATCCAAGCTGGGATGAAGGCAATGCACAGGTCATTGAAAAGTTAGCGACTTGGCTGAAAGACCTTGGCTTCGAGGTAACCGTTACTGAGGTTGAACCGGGAAAACACAACTTAATTGCGAAAAAAGGCGCGGGTGAAGGTGGATTACTGTTAGCAGGTCACAGTGATACTGTGCCATTCGACGAAGGCCGCTGGAATTTCGATCCGCATGCACTGACTGAATCAGATAACAAATTCTATGGTTTAGGCACAGCAGACATGAAAGGCTTCTTTGCCTTTATTATAGAAGCGGTGAAGAAAGTCGATTGGAGCAAACAAACTAAGCCTTTATATATCCTCGCGACGTGTGACGAAGAAACCACTATGCTGGGAGCTCGTCACTTTACCGAAAATGCACCGTTTCAACCTGACTACTGCATCATCGGTGAGCCGACCAGCCTAGTCCCTATTCGTGGCCACAAAGGTCATGTCGCGAATGCTGTACGCGTCACCGGGAAATCAGGACACTCTTCCGATCCAGCGCTAGGTGTTAATGCTATCGAGATCATGCACGAAGTCCTATTTGCCTTAATGCAGCTCAGAGACAAGTTAATTAAAGAGTATCACCACCCTGGGTTTGCCATTCCCAGTCCAACTCTCAACCTTGGCCACATTCATGGTGGTGATAGCGCTAATCGCATCTGTGGTTGTTGTGAACTGCATTACGATGTACGTCCATTACCAGGGATCAGCTTAGATGGATTAGACAATATGCTGCGCGGAGCACTCAAAGAAGTCGAAGCAAAATGGCCGGGGCGACTCTCTATTACTCCACTGCATGAACCAATACCAGGTTATGAGTGTCAACATGACCACCCCTTTATCGGCGGCGTAGAACAAATTTGTCAAACACCTTCCGAAACTGTGAACTACTGTACGGAGGCACCGTTCTTACAGCAACTTTGCCCGACTCTCGTTTTAGGTCCAGGTTCCATTGACCAAGCACACCAGCCTGATGAGTTCTTATCATTTGAGTTTATCGACCCAACCATAGATATTCTTTCCAAGGCGATGCATAAATATTGCTTCTAGAATTCAGTGAGGCTGATGCTTTGCTGTCAGCCTCATCCTTTCTCTACACTTATTTCGAGCCACTTCAACTTTTTCTCCTGAACTAAAAACGCCCTTTACTCCTTGTAATAAAATTTCAATATCAATAAAACTAACTGCTTCAAAAGCTTATCAACACTCACTTGCATAATAAATGCAATCTTAGACGGCTTTATTTGACTCCATACAACACTTTTCGCTAGATTGTGTACTTAACAAGGAACATTGGATGTAATTTTTTTACAAGGCAGGATGACAATGAACGAGAAATACTCCGCTCTTAGAAGCAATGTGAGCATGCTAGGACACTTGCTTGGCAACACCATCAAGGATGCACATGGTGACGTACTTCTAGAGAAAGTAGAAACCATTCGTAAACTTTCCAAGTCCGCCCTCGCAGGCAATCAACAAGATCGCGACAGCTTGATTGAAGAAATCAAAAGCCTGCCGAATGAACAGCTCACCCCAGTTGCTCATGCATTCAACCAATTTCTCAACCTGACCAACATGGCCGAGCAATACCACACAATTTCTCGCCACTGTGATGCTAACGTTTGTGAACCCGATGCGCTAAACACGCTGTTCTCCAAACTTAGCCAGCAAGACATCAGCAAACTAGACACCGCTCAGGCCGTTCGCGACCTTAATATTGAGTTGGTACTAACTGCGCACCCAACTGAAATTACTCGTCGCACAATGATTCACAAACTAGTGAAGATTAATAAGTGCCTTTCAAAACTAGAGCTGGGTGACTTATCAGAAAAAGAACGCCGTAAAACAGAGCGACGCTTAGAACAATTGATTGCTCAAAGCTGGCACTCCGACACTATCCGTAAACAGCGCCCTACACCACTTGATGAAGCGAAGTGGGGATTTGCTGTGGTTGAGAATTCACTGTGGGAAGCGGTTCCAGATTTCCTACGTGAACTCGACCAACGCCTAGAAGGCTACCTTGGTGAAGGGCTACCTATTGACGCACGACCTGTTCACTTCTCATCTTGGATGGGTGGCGATCGCGACGGTAACCCATTTGTCACTCACACCATCACACGCGAAGTCATGCTACTTTCGAGATGGAAAGCGGCAGATCTTTACCTAAACGATATCAATGAGCTCGTTAGCGAACTGTCGATGACACAATGCAACGACGCGGTACGCGCGCTTGCTGGTGAAGATGAGCATGAACCTTACCGTGCGGTATTGAAAGAGTTACGTGCCCTACTCACAGAAACCAAAGACATTCTAGACGCGAAGATTCATGGCCAAAAACTGGCAGTGAAAGCGCCGCTACAAAAAATTGAACAGCTTTGGGAACCTCTATATGCGTGCTACCAATCGCTGCATGAGTGTGGCATGGGCATCATTGCCGATGGCTCGTTGCTCGATACTCTACGCCGCATTAAAGCGTTTGGCGTGCATCTGGTTCGCCTCGATATCCGTCAAGAAAGCACCCGACACTCCGATGTACTGTCAGAGTTGACTCGCTACCTAGGTATCGGCGACTACGATCAGTGGAGTGAGCAAGACAAAGTTGCCTTCCTAACTAACGAGCTGGCTTCCAAGCGCCCACTGCTCCCGCGCGACTGGGAACCTTCTGAAGCTGTTAAGGAAGTACTGGATACGTGTAAGATCGTAGCTGCTCAACCACGAGAAGCCTTTGGTGCCTATGTGATTTCGATGGCTCGCACAGCTTCCGATGTCCTTGCAGTTCACTTACTCCTGCAAGAATCAGGATGTCCTTACCGCATGGATGTATGTCCTCTGTTCGAAACATTGGATGACCTCAACAACGCTGAATCAGTAGTCAAACAGCTAATGGGTATCGACCTATACCGTGGCTTTATTCAGAATCATCAAATGGTCATGATTGGCTACTCTGATTCAGCAAAAGATGCCGGTGTAATGTCTGCAGGTTGGGCTCAATACCATGCGATGGAATCCTTAGTTAAAGTTGCTGAGGAAGAAGGGGTAGAGCTGACTCTATTCCATGGCCGTGGCGGCACAATTGGCCGCGGTGGCGCGCCAGCTCATGCTGCACTACTTTCTCAACCGCCAAAGAGTTTGAAAGGTGGCCTACGTGTTACTGAACAAGGTGAGATGATTCGCTTCAAGCTTGGCTTACCAGAAGTGGCAGTCAACAGCTTTAGTTTGTATGCAAGTGCAATCTTAGAAGCGAACTTACTGCCACCACCAGAGCCTAAACAAGAGTGGCGCGATCTAATGAACGTGCTATCTGAAGTTAGTTGTGAGTCTTACCGCAGCGTAGTGCGTGGTGAAGCGGACTTTGTTCCATATTTCCGTCAAGCCACTCCTGAACTTGAGCTTGGTAAACTTCCATTGGGCTCTCGCCCAGCGAAGCGTAATCCAAAAGGTGGCGTAGAAAGTTTACGTGCAATCCCATGGATATTCTCATGGAGTCAAAACCGTCTTGTTCTTCCTGCATGGTTAGGTGCTGGTGAAGCGATTCAATACTCTGTCGATAAAGGACATCAAGCGCTGCTGGAAGAAATGTGTCGTGAATGGCCGTTCTTCTCCACTCGCTTAGGCATGCTGGAGATGGTATACACCAAGTGTAACATGGAGATTTCACGTTACTACGATGAGCGCCTGGTTGATGAGCCATTACTTCCACTGGGTGATCGTCTACGAGATCAACTGCAAAAGGACATCAAAGCTGTATTGAATGTGGAAAACAACGAGAACCTAATGCAAAGCGACCCATGGGGCCTAGAGTCTATTCGTTTGCGTAACATCTACGTTGAGCCATTGAACATGCTACAAGCAGAACTGCTGTACCGTACTCGACAAAATGAGGAGTCTTCACCTGAATTAGAAGAAGCACTCATGGTTACGATTGCTGGTATTGCCGCAGGTATGCGAAATACTGGCTAACAGCCTGCTCAATTGGCAGATGGATACTTTTTATTCATCTGCCAATTTGCTCAACACTTCATTTTAAATTCAAAAACCAGACAAAAGATCCCACAAAACCAGTACTATCAACCATAACAAAACCACTATTGAGTTTTTTGTCAGCTTTTTAGGCAAAACTGGCCATCTATTCCACTTTATGCTTATTATTTAGATATACTACTGCTCCACTACGAGAACAAATTAATACCCATAACTCGTAGCTTAGATACCTCTCTAGGTACTCACTCTAGGTGACATACGGCTTAACCAAGGTGACAGAACCGACAATATAAAGTTGGTATTGCTTCAAGCAACGAAACTAAATAAGCACCACAGAAGTGCATTTAACGCTTAAGCAAAATTGTTTTATTTGTGCCACTCAACAGAAACGATCTGGCATGTATTGAACGCACCTTATCTACTTTAAACCTAGCTTAGAAAGTTTGAGCCTAGCTTAGAAAAGATATCCGCCTCCAATACTCTTCGTTACTTTTGATACTGGCATCATTGATCATTTGGATTGAAGACATGTCATTACCACACGTTATCCTAACCGTTTTAAGCACTCGTGATGCTACCGGATACGACATTACTAAAGAGTTCTCTGCGAGCATTGGTTACTTTTGGAAAGCTAGCCACCAGCAAGTGTACCGTGAGCTTAACAAAATGGCTCAAAATGAGCTTGTCACCTGTGTACTAGAGCCTCAAGAAGGCAAACCAGACCGTAAGGTTTATTCAATCACTGATTCAGGGCGCAGCGCTCTTGGTGAATGGTTCGACCAACCTACAGCTCACCCAACAGTACGTGATGAGTTTTCAGCTAAGCTCATGGCTTGTGCCGTTCAAGCCTCTGCACCTTTTAAAACACAACTTTCAGAGCTAGTTGAAGAGTCTCGTAAGCTAGTATCACACTATCAAGAAATTGAAACAGCTTACTATGCGACCCCAGCTACTCTAGACAAGCAGCAGCGTTTAGAGCGCTTAACGCTTCGTCGCAATCTGCTGCTTCGCCAAGCTTGGATCACTTGGGCAGAAGAAACGCTTACAGAACTTGATGCACTGTCTTAAATGACAATAATCAAAAGTTAGGCTGCCAATTGGCAGCCTTTTTTATTGGAATCAAAAGGTTTACCTGAAACAAAAAAGAGCTAGCGAAAACGCTAACTCTTTAAGTATACAGCTCGGTATCAGTTTAGATTCCGTCACCACCAATAAAGCTTTGTGATTTGCCATTAAACTGCTGATCCATATCCAATGACGGTTTATCCGTTTTCGGACGACCAACAATCTTAGCAGGCACACCAGCAACGGTGGTATGAGCGGGTACAGGTTGAAGGACAACGGAGCAAGAGCCAATTTTGGCACCTTCACCAACTTCAATATTGCCAAGTATTTTCGCCCCTGCACCTATCATCACGCCTTCTCGGATTTTAGGGTGACGATCGCCGCACTCTTTGCCGGTACCACCTAATGTGACATCCTGAAGAATAGACACATCGTTTTCAACCACTGCCGTTTCACCGATGACGATACCTGTCGCATGGTCGAGCATGATCGCCTTACCAATTCGCGCAGCAGGGTGAATATCCACTTGGCATGCTACAGAGATCTGGTTTTGTAAATAGGTAGCCAGTGCAATACGGCCTTGTTTCCATAACCAGTTCGCAACTCGGTAACCTTGCAGAGCATGGTAACCTTTTAGGTACAGCAGCGGCATAGAGTACATTGCGACCGCAGGGTCACGGTTAACCGTAGCACAGATATCACAAGCGGCAGATTCGGTAATGGATGGATCTGCGGCAAACGCTTCTTCAACAACTTCCCTCACCGCCATAGCTGGCATTGAAGCAGTCTTCAGTTTGTTCGCCAAAATATAGCTGAGCGCTGCGGCTAAACTATCGTGCTTGATGATGGTCGCATGGTAAAAGCTCGCCAACATTGGCTCTTGTTCAGATTGCTCTCTCGCCTCACGAACAATCGCTTTCCATACTTTCTGTTTTTCGCAATGTTTCATTTATTCTTCCCTAATCGCGAGCCTGACATAACTAAGTTGACTCGCGCACTTCCCAATCTACTTGCCTTCAGACTTTTTGTCACGAGCCAATAGATCTTGCGCCGCTAAACGGGCGTCTTTTCCTTGATACAACACTTGATAGATTTGCTCGACGATTGGCATTTCCACACCCATACGATCAGCCAGCAGCCACACTTCTTTGGTATTGCGATACCCTTCAACCACTTGGCCAATCTCTTCTTGAGCAGTATCGACATCTTTACCTTGGCCAAGCGCCAAACCAAAGCGGCGGTTACGCGACTGATTGTCAGTACAGGTTAAAACTAGATCACCTAGGCCAGCCATCCCCATAAAAGTTTCAGGTTCGGCACCTAAAGCCGCTCCTAAACGTGTCATTTCAGCTAACCCACGGGTGATTAACGCAGTTCGAGCATTAGCACCAAAACCAATACCATCCGACATACCGGCGCCGATTGCGATGACGTTTTTCACTGCGCCACCCAATTGCATACCAATAAAGTCATTATTGGCGTAGACACGGAAAGTTTTGCTACAGTGAATTTTCTCTTGTAGATCAGAAACGAACTCAGCATCTGGAGAGGCAACAGAAATCGCAGTGGGCATGCCCATCGCTAATTCTTTGGCAAATGTTGGTCCCGAAAGTACTGCAAGTGAATAACCTTCACCAATAGCATCATGAGCCACTTCTTTAAGCAAGCGACCAGTTTCCGGCTCGAGACCTTTGGTCGCCCAGCAGATGCGGGTATCTTCTCGAAGATGAGGCTTCAAGCTATTCAATACAATACCAAATACATGGCTTGGCACTACCACCAGCAAATCACGGCTCGCAGACACAGCTTTGGCTAGATCTGATTCAATAATCAACGATTCTGGAAAGTCGATGCCTGGCAGAAACTCGTGGTTAGCACGGTCAGCTTCTAATTTGCTCATATGCCCTGGCTCATGTCCCCATAGAACGACATTCGCACCATTACGAGCCAAAGAAATCGCTAGGGAAGTGCCGTAAGAACCTGCACCGATTACCGACATTGTGACTTCTTTTCCGTAAACACTGTCAGCGCTTTGTGCATGAGGTTGATTGGATTGTGTCATTGTTCCGCCCGATAACTAATCATAAAGATAAAACAAAAAATGCACATCGCACCGTAATGAAGATGCTTTGTGCATTTTATTTACTAGCAGTAACGCCAACGAATAGCGTCTAGGACTGTGTCCAAATTACGCTTCAGCTTGGCCTTCACCTTGAGCTGCTTGCTGCTGTAGGTAGTTCATAAACAATGCATCAAAGTTTACTGGCGCAAGGTTTAGTTGAGGGAACGTACCTTTAACAACTAGGCTTGAAATAGTTTCACGTGCGTATGGGAATAGAATGTTAGGGCAGAATGCACCTAGACAATGAGCCAGTTGGCCTGCTTCCATTTTATCTGCAGTGAAAATACCACCTTGTTGAACTTCACATAGGAAAGCAGTCTCTTCTGCATTCTTCACTGTCACAGTCAAACGAAGAACGACTTCGTATGTACCTTCACCTAGCTCACGGCTTTGAGTGTCAAGGTCTAGCTTAACATCAGGGTTCCACTCTTTTTGGAACATTGTTGGTGAATTAGGCGCTTCGAAAGAAACGTCTTTTAGGAAGATACGTTGAATTGCGAAGTTTTGTGCTTCTTGTTGTGGTGCTGCTTCAGCCATTGTTAAATCCTTAAATTCTGTTTACTAAATCTGCCTTGAGCCTAACCGAGAGATCATACCTTGACTAGGTTAAACCGCTATTACGTGCAAAGCGTCACATCTCTCTCAGTTAAGCGCTGCCTTTTTAGGCAAAGCGTTGGCGAAAGAATTACTTCTTACCGCGAACCAGAGGTAGATTAGCTTCATTCCAAGCAACCAAACCGTTTTTCAGTAGGTTTACTTTTTCAAAGCCAGCTTTCGCTAATAGGTTAGCGCTCTCTTGAGCAGTTTGACCTGTTTTACATACAACGATGATTGGGTCTGATTTGTGGTTTTCAAGGCTACCCAAGTTATTCGCTTTAATATCTGAAGGCAAAATGTGAACCGCATCGGTAATGTGACCCTTTTTGAATTCATCTTTCGAGCGGATATCCACTACTACACCGTTTTCACGATTCATCAATAGCGTAGTTTCAGACGCTGTAATTTCTTTATATGCCGCTGTAGACGACTTCACAATGCTCATAATTAGAGCGATAAAAAGACCAACCCATACTAAAGATAGGATCATATTCTGTTGGAAAAACTCAATGTACTCTTGCATATCTTGTGCTCTTGCAATGTTTATCGTTAATACGTTTCGCTAAGACCCACGAGCCTTTAAGGCTGCAGGGCTCAATAAATTCAGACAAGGAGTATAGCGGGGATAAAGGGTGTAAGCTATAGCCTCAATTACAACTGGATGTAAATCCTGTCAATTTAGCCACACCGTTCAAAATAAACCCATGATAGGTTGCTTTTACGACTTGATAATCAAGGCTAGGTGCGATGTAAAAGGTAATCTCATCGGCTCCATCTTGTTTGACTGGAATTAAAGTCAGCTTACCGAATTTGTCATGATCAAGCGTTTCACTTTCTAGCACCGTGTATTGATAGGGCTCAACGGTATCCGATGCCTGCCTAACTAACTCAAATTCTTTTGAACCATTAATCAGATTGAAGCGAATCTGCGCTGATAGGGTATCCAGATCACGTAGCGGAATCTCATCGCTATAATAGCTTTGCTTTTCTCCATCTAAGTCCACATCTGAGCGATATGGGCCTTCAGGGAAAGTCACTTTCATATCTCGGTTCTTGAAGCCGGTGACAATCTGATGGAATGATTTTGTTACCCAGGCCTGCAAATCGTGATCGAATGTCATGCTCGACTCTTGCCGATAAGAAGTCCCAATCCCCAAGATACTGGCCCGACTCTTACTCGTTGCATTAACTTGATCGCCTTTCCAGTACTCCACACGTGACATTTTTCCGGTTCGTATACCACCTAGATAAAGGGCGTACTCCAATGATTTTTCACACAGCTGCATTGCCCCATCATCTGCACTAGGTAAACTCTCCGATGCCAACGCGTCATGACCAACACTAGAGAGAATCAAAATAGCGAAGAGCCATTGGTAACCAGTAAGGTGTGCTCCCATCGACTAAAACACCTCATTGACGTTCAAGTAAAAATTAGTATCCCCTTCGGCGTAACCAATATCGACTCTCAGATTGATACGGTCTTTGACTCTGAATCGAAAGCCAGTGCCTACACTGGTCAGCAAGTCATCGTTTAGGTTTGAGATCTCATCAGCGACATTACCTGCTCCACCCCAGAAAACCATCCCATAACGTTGAAAGATTGGTAATCGATATTCGACTTGTGCCATTGCCATATTTGCGTCTCGGTATTGCCCTTGGTAAAGGCCACGAAGCGCGCTAGAGCCACCTAAATCAGGCAACATGTTCCAAGGCGTGTCTCCACCAGTAAACTCCCCTTTTACCTGCCAGGCAATCAAACCCGGCATGTTTTCAAGGGCAATATAATTCGCCACCTCGACACCGTATTTAGAGAAACTCGATTCACTATGGTCGTTATAGTAAAAACCTGCATCAACCTGGAATAACCACCCTTTGGTTGCGTTAAGTCGATAATCTCGAGAGTCATAAATACTGCTAAGCAAAACGCCCGAGCTTAAATTACTCGGCAACTCATACAAAGATGGGAAAGACTCATCGCCTTCCACACGTTCTAAATTTTCCGCTTTAGCGTAAGTAACATCACCGCCAAAGCCTAAAAAGTAGTTGTCTGAAAGCTCAGTCATCCACATCGGTTTGAAGGAGTAAACAATCTCCTCAAACTCGTGCTTGTTTTGTTCAGTATTTCCGGCATCTACCCCTTGGCCATAGTACACTGCGGCTTCGTTGTGCAGTTCTACGTCAAAGGACAATCGATTCTTACCACCATTGACATAGTTCATGTTCTCAATTGTCACACCGTAAGAACGATTCATTGAGATATATGAATTCACCACTAGAGAGGAAGGCTGACTGTCTATTTGGTCTTCAAGGTCATACACCCCAACCATTAACACACCAACGCCAAACTTTTTCTCAGGCGTGTAATAAGCTGTGGGTAGATAGCTCATATCAATTGACTTGCTATCGTCGAATTCACCATCAGCGCCAAAATGCTCCAAGATATTATCAACCCAAGTGGGTTCCATATCTTCAGGCGTTTCAAATAAAGGTTTCACTTCAGCAAAAGCCGAAGAGGTGCCTAGCGAAAGCGCTAAACACAAGGAAAGGTTTCGATACATTAAAGTCTCAGAGTGAGAGGTTAAGTGGAAGCGGTGTTGAGAAGTTTCTAGCCCATGTAGTTTGCAGACTTTTGCTTAGCGCGTTTTTCTAAAACAATATTAGCAATTCCGTATACAACGAAAACCTGTAAGAAAGCAGCAAACATTTTGCTCTCCTCAACCTGATTCACCTCAGCTATCAAGCCAATCGACGCTAGAGCGCAAGCCAAGGCCGTCACAATAAAGAGCGTTTTTCGAGGAGAGTTGCCTGCTAGCATCAACACATGATGAATATGCGTACGATCCGCTTTAAGAGGAGACTGCTTTTTTAAAACCCGTTTGATCATCACTAGCGCCATGTCCATTAATGGGATTGCGATAATCCAAAGAGCAGTGACTGGTCGCATCGCCAGATGACTGGAATAACCATTGATATTTTGAGTTGCAAATACCAATAGCCAAATAATGGTAAAGCCCACAAGGAAGCTGCCAGAGTCCCCCATAAACACCTTATATTTGGATTTAACTTTAAGACCCAAGTTAAATGCTACATACGGACACATAGCGGCAATAAAGGTTAAACAAAACAAAGCCAAGGTGTGTTGCCCAGACAAATAGAATAATAGACCTAAACTAGCAATAGTACAGGCTGCCAGCATACCCAAAAGCCCATCAATGCCGTCTACCATGTTAAATGCTGTTACACAGCCAATTACTGCTATTGTAGTAAAAGCTAAGGCTCCTTGACTAAGATAGATGTTCCCCGTACCAAAGAGGTCACCTAAATACGAAAGGGATAATCCTTCTTTCTCAACTAACCAAGTGGACAACAACATCAGTATAATCAACCGGAAAGTCGCACTAATGTCGAGTTTGTCATCTATTAGTCCAACCAAGACTAATATACAACTAAATACTATGTACTCCATTTGGTAGAAACTACTGCCACTTTGAGCAATAGCAACTGCGATCACCCCAAATAAAGTCGCAACACCACCAACCAGTGGAACGTGACCATTATGAGATTTTCGCTCACACGGCACATCGACAAGTTTTATATTTACTGCCAACCCTCTTAACAGCACCAACGAGATTGTTGAAACCGACGCTGCCAACAGTACATATAAGAATATCTGCATTAATAGAGTCTACTTATAAATAATCTAAGAGCAGCCGAAGCTGCTCTATACATAGAATTAACGATTAAACCTCGCTACAGCCCCATTCAGGGTAGTGCTTGCGGATATAAGCATTGAGTTCTTTTTCAGCTGATGAATATTCTCGCTGAGCACCCTGCTCATTTGCCACAGAAGTTGAGCTGACCATACCAGCACCAACCGTAACGTTTGAGTAGCGATCAATAACGATAAACGAGCCCGTTTGAGGCAGAGCACGATACTCATCAACCGCGACTTTGTCTGTCAAAGATACGTTGGTAAGAGCAATCTCGTTAAGATCTAACGTTTCACTACCTTCAGCATGCTCTTTGAGCGTATTCACATCCACTTTGTGTTTCAGTTCAGACACTTTACCCGTACAGGACTTAGTCGCAAACTTGAAAATATACTCTTTATGAGTGCGAAGTGGCGTATCGTCCATCCAAACAATGTGAGCATCTAGCTTACTCGTCACCGTTGGTTCATGCCCAGTATGCACTAGCATATCACCGCGTGACACATCAATTTCATCTTCCAAGGTCAGAGTAATCGCTTGACCTGGCTGAGCCTGTTTCAGTTCGCCATCATGAGTATAGATGCTCTTCACCACAGATGTTTTACCAGATGGTAAAGCTGTGACTTCGTCGCCAACTTGAACGAGGCCAGATGCTAGCGTTCCGCAGAAACCACGGAAGTTTAAATTCGGACGATTGACATATTGAATCGGGAAGCGCATATGATCGAGGTCTTTATCTTGATCAATTTTCACCGTTTCCAGTAGTTTCATCAACGTTGCGCCTGGGTACCAGTCCATTTGCTCACTTGGTGTTACTACGTTGTCGCCTTTCAATGCAGAGATTGGCACAAAACGAATATCGTCGATATCGAAGTTTTCAGCCATTTCACGATAATCAGATTTGATCTTTTGATACACATCTTGGCTGTAATCCATCAAATCCATTTTGTTGATAGCAACGATAATGTGCTTAATACCTAACAGGCTACAAATGTAACTATGGCGGCGAGTTTGAGTTTGGATACCATGGCGAGCATCCACCATCACGATAGCAAGATCACAAGTCGAGGCACCCGTTACCATGTTACGAGTGTACTGCTCATGCCCTGGAGTGTCGGCAATGATAAACTTACGTTTGTCGGTCGAGAAGTAGCGGTAAGCAACATCGATGGTAATACCTTGCTCACGCTCCGATTGTAGACCATCCACCAATAATGCAAGGTCAAAATCTTCATCAGTGGTGTTGAATTTTTGAGAGTCCTTTTCAATAGCAGCCATTTGGTCTTCATAAATAAGCTTACTATCAAATAGAAGACGACCGATCAGTGTCGATTTGCCGTCATCAACATTACCACAGGTTAAAAAACGAAGAAGGTCTTTGTTTTCATGAACTTTTAGATACGCTTCAATATCTTGCGCGATTAGCTCAGAACTATGAGACATCGTATTATTCCTTAAATATATTCTTTATCTTGCAACGCACGAACTACCAATTCTGCACACTCTTCCACTGTGCAATCCGCCGTTTTTACATGAATTTCTGGATTTACTGGAGCCTGATACTCCGAATCAATACCGGTAAAGTTCTTAATCTCACCTGCTCGCGCTTTCTTGTATAAACCTTTAGGATCACGCGACTCACACACTTCTATTGGAGTATCGATAAAGACTTCCAAAAACTGCGAGTCATCCAACAAGTCACGTACTTGCTGTCTATCTGAAATAAAAGGAGAAATAAACGCTGTGAGAACAATAGCGCCAGAATCTACAAACAACTTGGCGACTTCACCAATACGACGAATGTTTTCAACACGATCGGCGTCACTAAAGCCCAAATCCTTGTTTAATCCGTGACGAACATTGTCACCATCTAACAAGTAACTGTGCTTGCCAAGGCTAAGTAATTTGCTTTCTACAGCATTCGCTACTGTCGATTTACCTGAACCACTTAGGCCGGTAAACCATAAAACCACTGGCTGCTGCTTTTTAAGTTGAACTCTATCCTGATGAGTAACTGTAGTGTTGTGCCACACAACATCATCGCTGACCGATTCGTTTTCTTTTCGCTCGTAAGGCACGTTCATTAGAAGTAACCTTCGCGCTTCTTCTTCTCCATCGAGCCCGCACTATCATGGTCAATTGCACGACCCTGACGCTCTGATGTGGTGGTCAGCAGCATTTCTTGGATGATTTCTGGCAATGTGGTCGCTTCAGACTCAACTGCGCCTGTTAATGGGTAACAGCCAAGGGTACGGAAACGAACCATTTTTTCTTGAACAACTTCACCTTCTTCAAGCTCCATACGCTCATCATCAACCATGATCAACATACCATCACGTTCCACAACAGGGCGTTTAGCAGACAGATACAAGCTTGGGATTTCAATGCTTTCTAGGTAGATATATTGCCAGATATCCAGCTCTGTCCAGTTAGACAGCGGGAAAACTCGAATACTTTCGCCTTTGTTGACCTTACCGTTGTAGATATTCCATAGCTCAGGGCGTTGGTTTTTCGGGTCCCAACGATGATGCTCATCACGGAATGAGTATACGCGCTCTTTAGCACGAGATTTTTCTTCGTCACGGCGAGCACCACCAAATGCAGCGTCAAAACCATGCTTATCTAAAGCTTGCTTCAAGCCTTGCGTCTTCATGATATCGGTATGTTTCGAACTACCATGCACAAACGGGCTAATGTTCATCGCTAGCCCTTCTGGGTTTTGATGAACAATCAACTTCATACCCAGTTTCTTTGCCATGTAATCACGGAACTCAATCATTTCCTTAAATTTCCACGTTGTATCAACGTGCATTAGTGGAAATGGAGGAATACCTGGTGCAAATGCTTTCTTTGCAAGGTGCAGCATTACAGAAGAGTCTTTCCCCACTGAGTAAAGCATTACTGGGTTATCAAACTCTGCCGCGACTTCGCGCATAATATGAATGGACTCAGCTTCTAACTGCTTTAAGTGAGTCATACGTTCCGGTGAAATCTTCATTTCCATCTTCCATTTGTTCAATTGTGCAACAGTTTACTAAACTGCTTACGAAAATGCTCTTTTAGTTTCAAATCTCGTTACATATACGTAACGAATAGAATTTAAACATTATATAAATGCGAGATACTTAAAATGGTAATTACACCATAAGCCACACTTACAGGAAAACCCACTTTCAAGAAGTCAGCAATCTTGTAACGCCCTGCGTTAAAAACCATTAAATTGGTTTGATAACCATAAGGGCTCAAAAAGCTAGCGCTCGCACCAAATGCCACGACCATGATATAAGCCATAGGCTCTGCATTCAGGCTATCAGCCAATCCCATTGCTATTGGAAACATCAAAGCGGCCGCAGCGTTATTGGTAACAAGTTCAGTAAGCCACCAAGTTGCGATATAGACAATACACAAACCAATAAGGGGGCTAAACATATCTTGGTTACCAAGAATTACAGAATCCAACAGCGAAGTAGCTTGACTGTTAGACAACGCATACGAAAGCAACAAAGCCGATGAGATAATAAGCCATATTTGAGTGGGTAATCGCTGCAGTACTTCGTTTGGTTTCAGAGTTTTAGAAAAGAGTAATATTCCTAAAAATAACAGCAAACTTTTGAACAGTGAAACAAAACCCGCTGCCGAAAGGGCTATTGAAATCACAAAGCCGAATACAGCAAAAACTTCTTGTTTATCACTCAGAGTGGCCTCTGTTTCTACTCCGCTAACAAAAAAGAAGTTTTTACCGAGGTTGTGTCGTGATTTAAAATCTTTACCAACTGCTAATACGAGGTTATCACCAGGCTGTAATACTACCTCACCTAATTTACCCGAAATAGAGTCACCATCTCGTTTAACGGCCACAACCGCTGCATCAAAAAGTGCACGAAACCCAGCTCGCTTTAATGTTTTTCCGACCAACACGCTTTCCGGCCGTACAATCACTTCAGACAAATTATCAAGCGGTAAACCGTTTTCATTAGCAAACGACTTCAGGCCTGAAAACTGATTCAATAGCGTGATTTTTTTTACATCACCACTAAAAAGCAATCTGTCGCCTTCTTGCAAAACTTCTGCTGGGGTTACCGGAGAAATTAACTTCCCATGTCTCTGGACCTCTACCAAGAAGAGAGATTCTAGATGTCTTAAGCCATTTTCTTCGACACTTCGCCCGATTAACGTTGATCCCTTCATCACTTTTGTATCTATGAAGTAATCCGCTACTGTCTTATATTCTTCTGCTCTCTTAGGCAACCAACGACAACAAAAAAACAGAACCGCGCCGCAGCCCAATACCAGTAGACTTCCTACTAGAGTGAAATCAAAAAAACCTATGCTAGGTAGTCCCGACTCCACCACCATCGAATTAACAATCAAATTGGTTGAAGTGCCCACAAGCGTAAGTGTCCCACCCAATATAGCGGCGTAAGACAAAGGAATCAGTAACTTACTAGCAGGATGATGCGGATTAGCGCGGATCGGCGCTAACATCGCAGAGACAACAGCAGTATTGTTCAAAACAGCGGAAGATAGAGTACTAAAAGCAAATAAATTCAACCAGGAACGACGATAGCTTGGGCGCACCACATAACTGGCAACCTTGCGCAACAATTTAGTTTTCTCTAGCGCAAGCGAACAAACCATGAGCAGTACTAAGGTTAGAACACCTTGATTGGCAAAGCTTGCAACAACTTGTTCATTAGTCACCATTCCAGTTGCGACCAAAACAAGAAGCAAGACGCCAAACACACGCTCCGGCTGAGCTTGAAACTTTATAAGTCCAACGATGGTTAAAGCAAATGCAGTAAGGACAAAATACGCAGAAAAAAAGTCAGGCATTACAGTATTGGCCGAAACTATTGGTTGGTTTCAGCAGTTCCTGGTTAAAGTTGTTTATATACATCTAATGCTTCTTCTAGATCATCATAAAATTGTAGCGAGCCCTTGTGGAGGATGATCGCACTATCGCAAAACTGGCGTATCTCTTTCATATCGTGGCTGACCATAATCACACTAGCTGTCTTACTTTTATTCAACAATGCCTGTTTAGCTTTTTTACGAAATTTTTGGTCACCTACCGAGGTTGCTTCGTCAATTAAGTAGATATCAAAGTCAATCGCAACGCAGCAGCCAAACGCTAAGCGAGAACGCATACCACTTGAATAGCTTTTTACCGGTAAATCATACTTAATCCCCAGCTCGGCGAAGTCTCGAACTTTTTGTTCGTATTCATCAAGGTTGGCCACACCATTCACTCGACCGATAAAACGGGTATTTTCGCGTCCAGTCATCTGGGGATGTATACCCGTTGCTAACGCAACTGGCCAAGAAATGGCTTTATCGGTGATCACTTTACCTGAATTAGGATACTCACTCCCCGCAATGATTCGAAATAGAGTTGATTTACCAGCACCATTGGAACCGAGCAAGGCGACATTCCTTCCTTCTGGGAAGGTAAAATCAATGTCTTGAAATATATATTGGTTACCTAAATCAGAAGGGTAATATTTAGTCAGGTTTTGAAGTTGGATCATAACAAGCATTCGGTTAACTTGAGGTGCTAATCGCCTTGTTAGAGGCTCTCAAGTAACAATAGAAATAGAAGCTAGCAGTATAAAGGTTCAAAACCTAAACACCAATAGTCGCAGTGATTCCCACCGCTTCTATCTTCTCTTTAAGGATAGTTTTGGCCTCATCATCACCATGAACTAAAACCACTTTTTGTGGCTGATGGCGTATACGTTTCACAAAGTTGACCAAGTTGTTTTGATCTGCATGAGCTGAATAACCAGAAATGGTATGAACTCCAGCTTTGACATAGCGCTTTTCACCTTCAATGAAAACGTAGCCACCACGAGAGCCGTATTTTTGAATATCTCGGCCAAGCGTTCCCTGTGCCTGATAGCCTACAAATAGCACATCGGCAGATGGTTTATCGAGAAACCGTTTGAGGTAGTTGACGACTCGGCCACCACTACACATACCACTTGCCGCAATTACAATCGCTGGTTTATCTCGATTAGCCAGGTAGTCAATCGTTTGGAGATGCTCTTGATGGGAATCAACAGTATATAAACTGTCAAAGTTCAATGGGTGACGGCCATGCTTTACACGGCACTTGGCCTCTGCATCCCAGAGAGATTGAAACTGTTGATAGAAAGTAGTGAATTTCGCTGCCATAGGGGAGTCTACAATCACTTCAATCTCATTGAGCTTTTCGTTGGCAGAGTGAGATACGATATGCTCTAGCTCATAAAGCAGCTCTTGAGTTCGGCCGATACTAAAAGCAGGAATAATCACTACGCCGTTATCCGAGACCGCTTTTGTTAATACTCGCTCTAAGCTTTTGACTCTATCGCGGCGATTTTGGTGATTTTTATCACCATAAGTGCTCTCGAGCACCACAACATCGGCTTTATAAGGGCTTTTCGGCGCGGCGAGTAAGGGCGAATAAGTTGCCCCTAAATCACCAGAAAATACTATCCGTTTACTGGGCTGGCTCTCAAGTTGAACATCCACTTCAATATAAGCAGAACCCAAGATATGACCCGCTGGTTGAAACTTCACCTTAGTTTTCACATTACCGTTTAGGCTTACATTCCACCACTGCTTATAAGGCACAGCGACCAGTTGATGATTAAGACGCTTTAAACACGCATCAATAATCGAGCGGTTGCGCGTAACACCTACTTTTAATGCATCTTCGATCACCATAGGTAACAATGCAGCTGTTGCTTCTGTAGCAATGATAGGTCCATCAAAACCTGCCGCCAGTATATAAGGAATGCGGCCAACATGATCGATATGGCAGTGAGTCACCAGCAGTGCTTTTACTGTCGAGATATCAAACTCTATGGACAGCAGTTCATTCTCGTCACGGCCTGATGTTTCCGCCCCTTGAAACAAACCGCAATCGACAAGTAAGCTATTTTGTCTATCAATAATGAGCTGATGACACGATCCCGTGACACCATTTACCGCTCCATGATGTAGAATGTCCATGATCTTCCTTGGTCATGCAGAAAATTCAAATAAGGGATTCAATCACTTGTAAATAGTGGCGCGATACTTTTAGATGACAAAAATCCTTTTCGGCCTTCTTGCGCCCTTTTCGCCCAAGCTGTAAGCGTTTTTTGTGCCCCATTTCAATCATGCTGATCATCGCTTCTTTTAACTCAGGTACACTTTGTGGTTTTACTAGTAACCCAGTTTCACCATCTATAATAGTTTCTCGACACCCTACGTTATCCGTTGTGATGATTGGTTTCGCCATTGCACAAGCTTCAATCAAACACTGAGGCATACCCTCTCGATAGAATGAAGGTAGTACTACACAGTCTTGCTCTTTAACCACAGCGAACACATCATCTGTCTCGCCAAGGAATTTTACTGGGGTATTGTCATTCCACCATTCCAATTGACTCAGAGGGATGCCTTGAGGGTTATCTTCATCAACAAATCCGAGCAGGGAAAACTCGTACTGTGGCACAGAGAACCCAGCTTGCTTACGTAGTTGATAGTATTCGTCTACAGCCTTAGCTGCATTTACAAAATCCACCACCCCTTTATTCACTAGCATTCGAGCAACTAAAATAAAACGTGTAACCCCATCATTCGGCGCAGGATGAGGCCGAAACCTTTTCAAGTTGATACCAATGCCGTGTACTCGAGAGCTTAGCTCGCGCTTTACTAGCTTATTATCTAAATAGACTTTCCAATCATCAGGGTTTTGAAAGACCACGTGATGCGCAAGCGGTTGAGTCATCCTAAGTAGCGCTTTCCCTAAAAGAGGCTTAAACCCCTTTTCTGAAAATATTGACCCTAACCCCGCAACACTATTCACTACTTTGATAGAGTGAAGGCGTGCGGCAAGCGTGCAATAGATATTCATTTTAGGTGTAAAATTAAGAACACAATCAGGCTGAATACGATAAATGTACTGACACAAAGAACGAAAAGTGGAGACTTCTGTAGCAATACGAGCACCACTGCGATCAACGCTAACTTCTTGGTAGTTACAGCCTAATTCAACCAATCGAGAGGAATAAGCATCTTTAGGAGCAAGAACATAAACCTCGTTACCGTCTTTCATAAATTCAACAATAGAGGAACGAAAGAAATTAAAGACGAACCATGAGGTATTTGAAGTGATGACTATTTTTTTCATTTAAAGCTCAAATGTGGACTTATGTGGCAAAATGGAATCTAAGTAACTCCGCCATAGCAACGTCGCTTTTTCAAAATCCTCACCCATTAACTTTTCTGTATCGGTAATGCTAAGCAAATTTATACCATCAAGTCTATTTATCAAACGGGATATGTCCTTCGAACTATTAATATTAATAGACAACGTATCTTCAAGCTTGCTAGGTATGAAGTCACCGCGAACCAAATTAAGATAACGAAAAAGGTACTGCGTGGTATCGCTCTCGGATCGAAAACGATTTGACGATGTCCTGTTGAGGACTGCGGGGTGTGAAACCCATAAGTCATCTATCGTAGATTTCAAGTGAGGCTGAGGGACGTGATTCAACTTAAACCAAGAGTATTCTTTGTATAGTTTCTTAAAAAACCAATTTTTAGCTCGTGTTCTTGCGCTATATCGTTCAGAAAGATATATATCAGGGTCCAAACTAGAAAAAGAGGACATACCATTAATGATTTCAATATTATTATTGATCGTAGATGTACTCAATAAATTTTTTCTCTTAACTAGTCGATATAGCCAACCTTTTCGTTTAATACCTTGTTCCAAAAAGTCAACAGGTTTACCACCATTAAAAAAACGCTCTCTGGGCAGTGGAGCTAAGACAAAAGTATCGTCATTGAATAGAATAAATCTTTCACTTAATGATGGAATTTTATTTAAATTAACCTCTATTGCGTTTGAGTTGAAGCTAGGAAGGTGACTTTTGGGAAAAATATCTGAATGGTTAACAACATTAAGCTTTGGGTGGTCTATATTAAGCCAGCTAGGTAAATGACCATATGTTACGAAATGAACTTTATTAACCCAAGGTATAAAAGTATCAAACGCTCTGAATATATAGTTTAGAGAATTCCAGCACCTAAATCGGCTAGTACTATTTGAAATATCAATCTTCTGAGAGGAGTGCATACCTAGGCAACGTCGCCAATTTGGGTCGTTTGAATCGACCCAAAGCAAAACAACATCAATTGGTTGTGTCTTTTTCATACTTACTTGGTTCTGGGTATAATATCTTCATCTTTTTCTCAAAAATCTCGAAAACGTCTTCGCTGTTATTATCGAGCTCGACATCATTGATACAAAAACATTTGAATTTCTTAAGCAACAAAATGTTCATTTTCAATTCAAAAAGTTTGTCGTCGAAACTTACATAGAAGTAAGGGATTTTTGCAGGCTCCGCTGTGCCGATATGATGACCGTAAAAGTGAATAAGTGAGGATACAATTGAATAGTCAGTCCAGCTCCTGAATCGTGCAGAAGAAGTAACTTCAAATACATCCGGGTTTTCTTTCTCAAAAAGTTCTAGAACCGATTTTTTTAAAGCCATTGGGGTATGCTGAAACTTATTAGTAGTGACATAACCATATCTTTTTTCGAGAAGGGTAGCGTTATTTTTTGCTGCAATATCAACAGGAAAAGAATTGTCATCTATCACTTCCGGTATGAATGCACATGAGCTTAAAAAAAACTTTGTCTTTGAAAAATTTTCAGTGAAAAAGTCAAAGGGGGAAACTGGCGATCGAAAGAAAAAATCATCATTCATATATATGAAATTTTCGGACAAACCATCAATACGATGAAGATTAGATTCTATCGCATGAGAATTAAAAACTGGGAGATCTGTCTGCTCTTTAAATATGTCTTCATGTTTAACGAACTTAATTCGAGAATCAAAAGCAACAAACCACTCTGGAACTTGTCCATCAGTAACGATGTAAATATTCCTAACCCAGTTTGCATATCGAAAAACAGATTTCAGAGAGTACTTCAGCTCGTCAAACTGTCTAAACCTTGCATCATTATCACTCTCAGTTACCTTTTTTCTGCTGATTACACCTATTGAGGCATAAAAGCTCTTCTTAGCAATCCACTTAGGGTCATTCGAATCAACCCATGTATATACCATATCAATGGGTATATCTAAGCCATGTTCGACATCTTCTGCTGGTGCTATTCGCCTCGACCGTGTGATCGTAACAAGAATATTAGAAACCAGTACAAGTAACCAATTAGGCGAATATTTTAAAACTTTTCTCCTTAGTGCTTTAATCATTACAGATATTTCCTTCGCTTGAGCTCATTGATAATTCTGTCCTTTGCTTTATTATCAGAAAACTCATTAATCTGATGATAGTTATTTTCGTGCTCAATAGTCCTCAACTTATTAGGAACCAAAATTCCTTGTTCATCGCACGCTTTAATGAGCGACTCCTCAAAACCGGGTAAATCAAAAGATCGAAAACCAATATACTCATGCTCATCAGGAATCAACTGACCTACATGTTCTTCAAATACACTAAGATCAGGCTGATAGAAAAGGACAGATGCACCTTGATAGAATGAGTTGTAACAAATAGAAGAATAATCCGTAATCACAAGATTGGCCCAACTTAAAGCTTCTGAAACATCATCGTCATGAATTGAATATCCATTAAACTCTTCGGTAAATAGGTGCCTAATCTTAGGGTGTAAGCAGACTCGAACATTTAAGTTATCTTGGCTTACTTTCGACTTAATGGTAGATGTAACCTCTTGAAGCATTTTGTATAGAGTTGACTCTTCGGGCAACATATCCATCTCGAATGGCCGCCAAGTGAACATAACCAACAAATTTACATCTTTACAGTTTTTCAAATGGTCTCTTTCTAAATCGTCGAAAATCAACATACCTGTATTTAGTAATCTAGAACTAGGGATCTTAAGCATCCTTGATACAACTTTTTGTTCCTTCTCACTACTTACAACCATCAAATCGGGGTAAGCTTCTTTTCCTTTCAAAAAGGATGAAGCTTTAGTCTGTGATTTCATGTACGTAATGCCATGTTGTAGAAAGACAAACTTTTTATGAGCCACATTTCTTTTGAGAGTTCGATTCGCAGATTGTAATATGTTGATGTGCATCGGAGCTTCGGTAGATATATAAGTCATGGCCAAATACGTATGGAAGTAGTATTTAACTGAATACTTCTTCAAAGCATATTCATGCTCCGACAATTTACTTAAATCATCAATGATGAAATATGCGCGAGTATTTGTATCTCGATTAATCCTTCTTGTTAGATCTAATACCCCTTCTTGAGATGAACAACTTTCCTTCTCAAAAAGAAGAACAGTTCTTCTCTTCCTTAATCGCCTAACAATAGCAGCTGAGTATTTGAAAACCTTTTGAACTACTTCGGACTCTAACAGTTTAAATCTAAGAGTCTGCTCAACGTCAGTATACTTTCTTTGGGTGAGAATAACAGTCCCATGGCCTGTTAGACGTAAGTAATATAATGATGAATTAAGCTTACTAACATAAAATGGTGCGTAGTTTTCTTTAGATCTTTTACATAAAACTTTAATTGGCACATCAACTAAGATAGAGTCAGATTCAATCATAAAATCCAAAGTAAAACTTCCATCATCCACGGACAATTCATTGAGGTCAACCTCAAAACGTCCATCAGATATATTTGCTGAAAGTAGCTGCTCACCAACCCTAACAAAATATCTCAGATTCGCTTTACAAGACAAAGATTTAGTTAGATTAGGCTTATACTTTGTTGAGAATGTTAAAGCACTATTTTTGCATTTAACATCTAAAAACTCTACTAAGCCGCCAGTAGGAGTAACGGAGATATAACCATTATTTTTAGCTTTGAACTCTAAAGCATTTACTATTGCTGAAAACTTGTTTAGTAATAAAGCAATTTCGTAGCCTTCGACGTCAATAGTTTTCGGAATGGATTGTAGACTACAAGCCACATCAATACTCGTAGAAAATGACTCACCACCAATGTTAACTAATAGTTCTAAGACATACTCATCGCCAATAACATGTCTTGCATTAATAAAGTCAATAGAAGCCTGTAATCGAAAATACTCAACAACATAACGACAGTGTGAAATCAATAATTCATTGTTTTCCAACTTAACTAAGAAGGCAATAGCGTTGCCTTCTTTATGAGATAATTCATAGTCGCAAGAAATACCAAAAACTTTACCAACTTCAATATCAACCAAGGAGTCATTAATAGATGAAACAAAACTGTACTTATTATTAGAGTTTAAATGTTGGATTACAATCCTTGGAATATTAATCACTTAACGTCCTTCTATACTGACTTAATTTTGAGCTTATAAACTTACCTTTAGGACGCAGTTTTTTCGCAATCATCATTAGTTTATAGCTGTACTCTATATCAACATCTTCCAACAAAACTGCAGAGTCTCGAATCATATCAACTTCGTCCCGAGTCATCTTATTAAAGTTATCACCCTCTTTAACTTGATGAGCCTTGTAGTGTCTCAAGATGATAGACCTTCTAATAGGTGAGATATGAGTATTCTGCTTACTTAGAAGCCACTTATAATAATTAATATAATTTCTACGCTTTCTCGCCATCTTATTAAACTTCTTTTCATCAATAGAGTCATTTAGAAAAGAATCAAATACCCAAGACAGCATCTTAAGATTTTTAAGATGTAGCGGCATTTTATGCCCTACTCCAGGAATCTTAAGCTTTTTAAGTCCTCTGTATCTATCTGCATGTCTCTTATCAGCACTAAATAAAGGATCATATATTACGTATCCTTGCATCTCATTTAATGCTGAATCACTATAATCTGAAGACCAATCTAGGTTTTTCTGTGCATTACTAAAGCGCTTTTCCCAAGGGACTACTTCACTATTTAGCGTACTAATTGGATTCAATAATAAAACCCGATCCATGTTGAGTAATTTTTGAAAAGTAGCTACTGCGTACCCTCCCATACTTCCGCCGTAACCATATACACGAGAAAATAACCTAGTAACTCTGGTTACCTGCGACTCTAAGAAAGCAATAAATGCAACATCTCTATACCACATTGCTTCCCCGATGCAGGAAAAGGAAATAACGTTAAGATCCTTTTTGGAGCTAATATACTCAAAACCCCAAGGGCTATACTCTAAGCTTTTCGCTTCTTCCAATGATGCAATATTCTTTTTTCCGGCATTTGCGAAGCAAACCACTAAAGGTTTTTCAAGGTCAGTAACTTTACACCTATAGTAGACATTATTTACTATACCACTTGATTCATAATAACCATTGTGTTTAACAGCATTAAGGAGAGAGTCAGCACTAAATTGACTACCATCATTCATAACAATTTAGACCTATTAATATGCGGAATAGTGATTAATTCAAGATCTACGCCAAGAAAATCAGCCAAATCTCTTCGGCAGTTATCATCAGAAAGACTTATAGATATAAAGTTCCTATTACCCTTAAAGTAATCTTTGACTTCTCTGTTATACCTAACATAATTACTAGTCAGAATATCATAATCATATAGTCTATTTTCATCTGTGATTCCGTAATTTATCCTTTGCATTTCTAAAAGATACTGGTCGAAACTTTTATATTTATATTTCTTCAAGTTACTTGAAGATAAAATAGGTTCGATACCTTTGCCTTTTAATAACTTCTTATGATACCTCACTAGAGAATTATACCATTGATCTTTATCTTCTCTTTCTAAATGGATAAACTTGGCATCAGGAAAATGAGAATGTAACACAGGGTACATTTTCTCTAGGCTGAAAGGGACATCTTGGAATACTTGTGCAGTTTCACAACCTTCCAATATAGACTGGTAATCACCGTTTTCATAGTCCCATACTAACCCTTCAAAATAGGTCTGATTTCCTAAAGAGAACCCTAAACTTCTGAAAAGCTTTTCAATTGAGGTTGTACCTGTTTTATTCTTTCCAATAATAAAAACTTTATCTGCGTCCGGTAAGAGCTTTTTCTTAAGGGCAGATAAGCGTTTTATCATGTGCTTTCCTGGTTTCTTGGCTTTATGATATGCTTTTGAATATAAAGTATAAGCATTTCCAAAATCTTTCATTTCATAATATAGGTCAGCATACTCTCTTATAATTCTCGCATCTTCTAGTTGAAGAGCATATTCAAGATCCGAAGGAAGATGTAGCTTTTTCATCAACTCCTTTCTGTTCCATTTATACCAACCAAAATTAGTGGCAAGCTCTGGAGAGTAAGAGTCTAGAGTGAGCCCCATATCAATCTGTGTTACAGATGGATATTTCAGATAAACTTTATGGCAAAAAACCTGAGCTAAGTTTCCGCACTGATAAAGTATTGCGATAGGTCTGCCGTTGAAATCTGAGATCGACTGTTCGATATTCTCTAAGATTTCATCAAATCGATAGATAGCACCAGATTTTGGAATACATATATGTTTCCCTTTCACTATATTTCTATCAAAGAGGTAGCCGACTTTTTCATTGGCCACAAGTAACACATTATACGACTCAAGCGCTTTGAACACTCTATTGAGTTCACCCGTATATGTAATGTTACGCAGGGCCATACCATCTAGAAATGTCTGAGGTGACACACCAACACGCGCTAATATTTGCGCTACTTTTTGCATGCCAACCGGAGTAATCCCATGGCAAGGGTTACCTACAGGAGATAATGCAATATGGTAGTTATCATTTTTATGTCGAATCGACGCAAACCAATCCATAAAGAACTTTGCATTACCAAAATTTCGTATAATTTTACTATTTGGTTTTTGGCTTCTGTAAGCCTGCAAAGCTAACTCGATGCAATCTTCTTGGTTCAAGTTACCATTTGAGTTTTCAAAACTATCAACGGTAGCGAATAGTGCCTCAACCACATCAAAGTGACCATGATTAACTTTCAAATACGTAAATGGTTCTAGGTTTTCTAGTTTCGTAGTGAGGTCAATAAAATGATCATGCTTGATCTTATAGTTATCAGAAATTTCTATATATTTATATTTGTCAGACTCTATCTTATTGATGACATTCACATAATCTTTATCATCAACTTCAAAGTTACTTCTGATGCCTTTCGCTTTCATTGTTGGTATGAGAACATCATTCCTTTTTGAAAGAAACACATCCGATAGGTATCTATAAATATAATTTTTCCCATACTCATTTTTATACGCTAACTCATTCCAATCTTCTAGTAAATTATGACCAGAACTTTTTCCGTGTAATAGATAATGTTCTAAGCACTCATTTTTATTTAAAGAACAGTTAATTTTTAAGTGTTCTTTATATTTTTCCACACATATTTTCGATCGAACAAAACCAAATAAAAATGTCCGAAAGTCAAATTTAAACATTACTTATTTACCTTTGAATTTTTAATTCCAGAGTTGCTAGGAGGCGAAGGAAATTTAATATCCCTCCCAGACAAAGCTATATATTTCTTTTGAAGCTCAAGATAAACTTCCTCTGGGTTTGTTATAAAGTTTTCATAACTAACCTCGAGCTTGTTACTCTCTGGAACCATGGCTAAACCATTCTCTATATCCCTAGTTATCCCTTCAACTTGCATACTGATCTGCTCATTTGCCTCTAAGTGAAGAATATCTAAATAATTACTCGGCTTTGCTGACCACCATACGGATGCATCGCCATATTCATCTAGTCTAGCCTTAAATATAGACCTCTCAATATCACCTTGCTCTCGCGAAATATATAGCCATATATCATTTGGCATCAAACGCGAAAAGTGGGCTAAATTTGCTTGCATCATAAGGGCTTTTGAAACAAAAGGCTTATCAAAAGCCTTACAAATTGATGAAATTTCCATGGCTATTTTATCAGTATCTACCAACTGCAGTTCTTCATCACTAAGGTAGCGAATATCGTTATTAGGAAAGAATCGCCTAAAAAAGTGAAAAAACTCATTTGTATTCAGCAAACCGTGACTTCTACCATAAGTAGATTCAAACGTGATAGTTTCATTATTATCAATTAGCTGATGAACCAATGAGCCAATATATACGCTTTTAGAAAACCTAGTAATTAGATTTGAAGGGTAACACCAATAGTTAGTACTCGACAGATATTGAAGAAGTGCCGTTGTACCGCTCCTAGGGCACCCTACTATATAAACATTTGGTAAGCTTTTTGCAGTCGTATTCTTAATCTCTGAGTTAATAGATTCTTGAACGCTCTCCAACCTTAACCCTAACTCGGAGATAATATCTAGTTCATTCATTATTAATCAGCTCTATTATTAGACAAGCGAGTCTTTCAACATCTTGATCATCAAGACGTTGATCTATTGGCAAAAACAACGTCTTATCATAGTACTCATAGGATGAGGACGATTTTTCTACTTCCCAATATCGTGGCAAATAGACATCATACGTAAGCAATTTCTTCCATATGCTATCTATACTGGAATTTAATTTTAATGGGTAACAAAGAGGGACAGTTTTGATCGACAAGTCGAAGGTAAGGCTATTAATAGAACTAAAATACTCATGCATTTTGGTAAAGTTGTTAACCCTTCTATCTATCACATTTTTCAATTCAATTGAATCAATAATTCGCCTCGAAATTTTTGACATTTTTCTAGGCTCATGATTTTCTAATGCGGCTTCTGCTCTAAGAAACTCGTCATAACCTTTGTTTATTTCTCCAGCTGCTCTTAATAGTAAATGTACAGAGCTCCTACTAGAGTCAAAAAATTCTACTGGATCATCATTGATATCACGAGAGTATAGGAAACCACCATCTGGAATGCCTAAAAACTTTCTTGGAGAATAGATTGTCGTAATGCCACCAATTACGGGACTAAATAGCGCTTGAGAATTATCAATTATCACATTACTAAAATCAGAATAGCTCTTAAGATACTTTGATATTCCTTCATCACATAAACCAAAATAATTAACAATAACTAATCTTTCATCATTCATTAATTCAAATTTTTTGGATGGCAAAAATCTAGAATTAATTGTATATTTCTGTATAGAAATATTTAACGATGAAAAAACATTATCCAAGCTAGTACATAAATATTCTGGAATATATATTTTTCGTACTTTATTAGATGATAAATATAGATAAAAGGCGGCTCTAGCCGATTGTAACGCAACTGCATCATCATGTAGTTGATTGTGTCTAACCGGTAACTCAAGCTCTCCATAGCCTCCAAAACCAAATTTCATACTAAATCCTTGTACTTTGATTCAACAACTCTTTCACTTCAGTCTTACTACACCACATTAAGGCATCGATAATAGATAAGTTGTCAACGAAGTTCTCACCCTTAAGGCCTTGAGAATACTTTACGGGTCGCTTTTCAATAAAGCTTAATTCAATGCCGTTTTCAGAAAAATCTTTCTTATTATACAATGACAGTCCACCTATTGTATTAATATACTCACTTGCTTCATATAGACCACAAATACTATATATTTTTTCTTCGGCACGACCTTCTCGCATATAGTTCAACTTGCTAGAATGATTATAATTAATTTCAATACCTAAATAATCAAATACAGATAAAATCGATGATGTAGCAACGCACGAAAGATTTCTATTATCTTGGTAAAGTACGCTTTCAATTAGGGGCATAACCTTTTTGTAGTTCGGTGATTTAATATATGCCTGTCTAACCGTTTTAACTATTTTTTTCATATTATTGGAGCAATCTATTTCATTAATTTTCTTATTAGAAGAGGCTCCAACAAGTGGAATAGTAAAGCGTTGCGGGTTATTACCAACCAATATGTTGTTTCTATTAATATAACCACCTTTTATATAGGTAACATCATCATAAAAAACAAACACATCAGATTCATATGCTAATTGGTAATAGCCTAGATAAGGAAAAATATAGGGTTGCATTAATGCTAATTTCATAACCCCTCCTTTATAATACGGCAAATATTATTTATCAAACCTTTATCCATAGTGTGAAATAGTGGAAGGCAAAGTATTGATTCACTTATTTCATTCGAATTTTTACAGAGATTATTGCTCCCATAGACACCATCTAAAGATGGATAGAAATATCTTCTAGGATAAATTGCTTGATTTTGCAGTGCCTTCATTACGCTATGAACTGCACTTTCTGACTTCATGAGTATAGGGAAGTATGCTACAAGATCATTTGCACTTTCATGCACTCTCTGAAAGCTAACTTCATCACCAAGATTTCTTTTATATTCACAAATCGATTTAGTTCGGCTATCAATAATGCCTTCCATATCATCTAGCACACAAAGGCCCATGGCAGCTTCAAACTCATTCATTTTCGCGTTTGTACCAAGACCTTCAATAGTTTCTGGCCCTGTAATCCCAAAATTGATTAACTTACGAATACGCTCAGCTACCTCATCACTTTCAGTGATTACTGCACCACCTTCAATCGCGTGAAATAACTTAGTTGCATGAAAGCTTAAGGTACTGATATCACCATACTTTAATACGCTTCCTCCTTTGTATTTGACACCAAAGGCATGTGCTGCATCATATATAACTTTAAGGCTGTATTTATTCGCTATCTCTTGAATTTTTTCAACTTCACAAGGGTTTCCAAACACATGTACCGGAACAATTGCCGAAGTATCTTTAGTTATGAGCTTCTCTATATCAGTTGAATCAATATTCCAACTATTACTATCTATGTCACAATATACAGGTTTTAATCCTTCCCATAGTAAAGTGCTAGAAGTAGCAGCAAAAGTAAAAGGCGTAGTAATTACCTCACCCGTAATGTTTAGCGCTTTATATGCAACTTGCAGAGCTAATGAACCGTTAGCAACGCAAATAACATGTTTTACACCCAAATACTCTGCTAAACGTTGCTCTAACTCTTTCAGAAGAGGGCCATTGTTGGTTAAATGCTCAGATTCATAGATACGATCTATGTAAGATTTATACTTATCTTTATTTGGCAAATAGGGTTTAGTTACTGGAGTCACTTATTGCTCCTCCACTAAGCTTAACAAGTATTGCCCATAGCCATTTTTCATTAGTGGCTTAGCAAGCGCTCTTAACTCATCTTCGCTTAACCACTTATTGAGGTAAGCAATCTCTTCTAGACAAGCCACTTTAAAACCTTGCCTTTTTTCAATCGTCTCAACGAAGTGGGCCGCTTCTAACAGGCTACCGTATGTTCCCGTATCTAACCACGCAAACCCTCGACCAAGAAGCTCTACATTTAGCTTACCTTGCTCTAGATAAGCTTGATTGATCGAGGTAATTTCCAGTTCTCCACGGTCAGAGGGTTTAATCGACTTCGCAATCTTAACGACTTGATTATCATAAAAATAAAGACCCGTAACAGCAAAATTAGATTTAGGCTTAGCTGGCTTTTCTTCAATCGAAACCGCCCTTCTTTCTTGATCAAACTCAACCACCCCGAAACGTTCGGGATCTTTTACTTGATAGCCAAAGACAGTTGCACCTGATATCAATTGGGCTGCTTGCCTTAACTTCGGAGAGAAGCCTTGTCCGTAAAAGATATTGTCGCCTAGTACTAAACACACCGAGTCATCACCAATAAAGTCTTCACCTATTATAAAGGCTTGCGCTAGCCCATCCGGGGTTGGCTGAATTGCATACTCTAGTGAGATACCAAACTGGCTTCCGTCTCCAAGTAGCCTCATGAAGCTTTCTTGGTCTTCTGGTGTGGTTATAATCAAGATCTCCCGGATACCTGCTAACATAAGCACCGACAATGGATAATAAATCATCGGTTTATCGTAAACAGGGAGTAACTGTTTCGACACCCCTTTGGTTATTGGGTATAAGCGTGTGCCAGAACCACCCGCTAAAATTATTCCTTTCACTATTTATTTATCCCTAGCCTTTCTCTTGAATATGAGCCATCCAATACACGGCTCCACCACTCTCGGTTATTTAAGTACCATTCCACAGTTTTTCTAATACCTGATTCGAACGTTTCTTCTGGTTTCCAAGAAAGCTCTTTCTCGATCTTTGATGCATCAATTGCATAACGAACGTCGTGCCCTGGTCGGTCCGCTACATAGGTGATTAACTCTTCATAGCTCGACACACCTGGGGGCTTAGTTGGTACCATCTCTTCGAGTAGAGAACAAATCAGTTTAACTACTTCTATATTGGCTTTTTCGTTATGGCCACCAATGTTATACGTTTCACCCACGGCCCCTTCCGTTACCACTTTATATAAAGCACGTGCATGGTCATCTACGTATAACCAATCACGTATTTGCATTCCATTCCCATATACAGGTAATGGCTTACCATCTAGCGCATTGAGTATCATTAAAGGAATCAGTTTTTCCGGGAAGTGATACGGGCCATAGTTATTAGAGCAATTAGTAATAATTGTTGGTAAGCCATATGTTCTTTGCCATGCCCTTACCAAGTGATCGCTAGATGCTTTAGAAGCTGAATAAGGGCTTGATGGCTCGTACGAGGTCGACTCAGTGAATAGATCATCGGTGCCTTCTAAATCGCCGTACACTTCATCGGTAGATATATGATGGAAACGAAACTCACTTTTTGCTTCTTCGCCTAAACTATTCCAGTACTGACGAGAAACTTCCAACAAGTTATAAGTGCCAATGATATTAGTTTCGATGAACTCTGCAGGGCCATCTATTGAACGATCTACATGAGATTCAGCCGCTAAGTGCATCACTTTATCTGGTTTATGTGCTTCAAAAACTCTCTTCAAGCTCTCACTATCACAAATATCGACTTGTTCGAATGCATAACAACTGCTCTCTTCAACTTCAGCTAAAGATTCTAAATTGCCTGCATACGTAAGTTTATCGACATTCACTACCGAGTCACTCGTATTATTGATAATGTGGCGAATTACGGCTGAGCCAATAAACCCAGCCCCACCAGTTACTAGTATTTTCATTATTATTTCAATTCTTCTATTGTAGCGAAAACAATACGTCCAATACCATATAGCATTAAGAGCAATACACTAAGTAATGTAATATTGTAAATTGCTTGTGGATAGCTATTGTCCTCCGGCAATGTTGGAGATTCGACAACAACTAAATACTTCAGTTGACGATAGGCTTCTATTCGCGACTTTTCCAAAGATATAGTCGAAGAGGTAAAAGCTTTCAGAGCTAGCTCCAGCTCAATCTTCAAATCTGCAAACTTGGCAAGTACTTCACTGACTGACAACTGGTCTCCCTCATGTTCCGGAGCAACGCTAGTTTGTCCTTGCTGTGTCAGCCGTTGTTTTTCTACATCCAACTGAGAGACAAGAGCCCTAAGTTGGTTCTCTAGATTAACTACTTGCGGGGCAGATTCACTCATAATACTTTTCAGCGCTTTTAACTCGGCTCTCTTGCTTGCAATTTGCCCCTCAATGCCATAAGCAATCTGTGATAGCGCACTTCCTTCTGCTTCAGGGTTGAGTAAGTTGTATTGCTGTTGAAAAGTGAGTAAATCAGTTTGAGCTTTTTGCAACCGTTGCTCGACTATTTCGTGTTCACCTCGAATAAACTTTAATTGCGCATCAGCTAATTGGTGGCCTATGTCATTAATGTACCACTCAGCTTTATCCGCAATCGCTGTAGCCAACCTCTGGGCAAAGTCCTCAGTAAATGCCTGAGAATAAACAGTAATCACTTGTGACTTTTCATCAATTTCTACAACTACACGCTTAGCAAAATACGCTATAAAATCTTCTTGAGAATTCCAGGCATGCATTCGACTAAAAAAGTCACCATTACCTTCAAAATGCTCGCGAAGCCCTAGTTCATTGTTAAGGAAAGTCAGCATATCGTTTGAATATATATACGCTTGGGCTAATTGTGTATCTGTATTAGCAGTGTTGACCCCTAAGCCACTCAACAACGCCATGCTTGCATCCATAGTAGCCATGCCATCAGGTTGCTGAACAATTAACTGTGCTCGGCTCTCATAACGAGGACTTGCCCAAATAGTCTGATAAAATGTGAAAAGTAAAACGGGAAATACCACGAATACTTTGAATGAATTCAGCCCAATCCAGTTTCTGCATGTAGCATAAAAGCTTAGGTTATTTCTTTCTTCAACAAACTCATCTTGTTGTAATTCAAGCTCAGGTTTTTCTAATGCTTGTCGAGATTCAGACTCATCAATAGTAACTTTTTTACCTTCTCCCTCAGTGAGGTATTTAGCCTCACTAGAGCTTATTGTTTTAGTATCAGTATGTTGAGGAGACTTGATTTCTACTTCTTTTTTCTCAATCAATTGCTCTTCAGATGGTGGATCAATTGATGAGTTTTTCGTACGTGTTCGAATTTTTTTATCGGTTCGTTTAACCGCGTTAGCTTGCAGATTTCTAACTCTTTTGAAAATTCGTAGACTCAGTTCTGGATCTGTAGCTTTAATAGCTTCTGCATGCGTAGATAAAAACTCAATACTATTAAACTGACTTGGCTTTAGTGATATTCTAAACTGCTTAAATTTTTCAGACAATTCCTGTTCTTTCATACTATATATATACTCAATAACCTAGTTATATAAAATAGAAAAGGTTAGTTTTCATAATTATTTTGATAACTATACTTGTTCATCTACTGATTGATTGTTTCCAATAAACTCTGTAGCTCGACAATGCCAAGAATGTAAACACCAATGTAACTATATTAAGGTATAGTTGACTCACTCCAACTGCTCCAAATGTCGGATATGCTGCTTGCCTAGAGAGCTCAATTGCATGCAATATTGGATTCCAATCGAAGTACCCCCATGACTCCCTTGGTAAGTCCTGCAACGAAAAAAAAGTACCAGAAATAAACAACAATGGTCGTTGCATCATTTCTCTAGCCTTATCCACTTCCGGAATAAACGCTGCAAGTAAAGCAAATAAGATTCCTACACTTACAGCAAGCAACCAAATTGTTAAGTAAATAACAATAAAACCAAGTGGGTCATGAATATATATCTCAATACCAAGGAAATACATAGCTAAAACAATAACAGCCATTACACACACCTTCACAAGAAATTCAAAACCTACAATAGCAACAGTGGAAGCGATTGGTTGAACTTGCCTAAATGCAAATAATGGTTTGTTTCTTTTAATACTTCCTGCAGAGGCCCTCATTGTATTTAGAAATGTTTGCATTATTAACATTCCATAAACAATGAATACAAATGAAGGCATAGTGTGTGTGTCACCTCCATCTAGCCGCCCTCTAATAAAAGAGAGTATAAAAATAAACGAAACGGGCTGTATTACCGCCCAACTCACCCCTAATTTATCGTTAAACTTGCTTTTTATCTCCCGCAAAAATATTGCAAAGATCACATCCCCCCATACTTGGAGGGTTGTTCTTTTATTTACTCCAGCCATTACTCCAGTACCACATTAGCTGCCACAGCAATTTGGTAGATGATCTGCGTGATGTCTTTGACTGCTTGCATCGTCTTAGTGTCGACTTTAGGGAGTACCAAAATTTGGTCGCCTTTTCTAATCGGCTTACTTAAATCAAACTCGAACAAGCCATTGGCGCGAACAATAGCTATTCGGCTATCTTCTGCCCTGTCTGTAAAGCCACCTGCCCAGGCAATGTAATCGTCCACAGTCGCATTCGGGTTATAAACTACAGCTTGTGGCATCAACACTTCACCCGCCACTTGGATAAGGTCACTTTTATATGGAATAACCACCTTATCACCTTGCTCTAGGCGAATATTCGCAATGTTTCCGTTATCCGAAACTATGACTTTTCCTAATGGCTCGACTCGTCTTGCTCTATCAGTAAACAACATCACCATTTCAGCTTCTTTTGCTCGAATTGCAGCTTCACCATCAGAAGAGGCTGGTGAAGTGAATACACTGCGCTCTAAACGATTGAGTGATTCTTCAATCATCTCTTTCTGTTTTTGTGCAACACTTTCGCGAAGAATATAAATCGAATCAAAATCAGCTAACTCAGGCTCTATTGGAATGTGGCTGAGTAACTCATGCAGTCGGGTGGTTTTTTTTACAGCAAAATAGGATGGTCCAAGATAGCTACCCATTATTTGTATATCAATAACTTGGGCATGTAAGTCATCATTAAATAGGACTTTATCTCCATCTTGAAGAGCGAAATTTAAGAACTCTTTGTAAGGCATATATAAAGAGAATGGGCCCGATTCTCTATTTCCAATAACACCAACATGGCTAACTTTCGCGAGCGGACGTGAATACTCAGTAAGCTTTGAACCCGCAGCAACATTTGTTTCTAATTCGAAACGAAATGGATTTCGTACACCGCCAGCTACTGTTATCGCAGCTTTTTGAGGCTTAACTAAGATCACGTCACCATCTTTAAAACTAAGGGTTGGCATTACCCCAGTGCGAACAAAATCATATAAGTCAATCGTCTCGATAACTTGATTATCTCGTAATACTTGTATTTCGCGGTAACTGCCGCGCTCTGGGTCTATCCCTCCCGCTCTTTTCAGATAATAAAGAACGCTATCAGAGGCCATACCTGCATACTGCCCAGGGCGAATTACAGGCCCAGAAAGGTAAATACTCACAGGAGTCGAGGTTAACAAGTTCACGTAAACGCTAACGTTATTGGTGTAAATTTGTTTAATTTTCGAAGTAACATATGCGTTCACTTCGCTGGCGCGCAAATCTTGCACTTTAATTGGGCCCACTTCAGGAATGAATATATTGCCCTGATTATCTACCGTGACTACATTCGAGTAGTTCACTGCACCCCATAACCAAATATTGATCTTATCACCTGCAGCAATCAGATAGTTATCATTTAATCCATCTGTTCTTTCTGTCTCATATCCACCAGCAAATAAGTTTGCTCCATATGGAGGTGGGTACTCTTCTCCACTAGAAGGTAGTAATTCCCGGACGTCTGTTTCACCCGGTAACATTAAGTTGCGGCGATTTTCGCTTGTGTAACCACCTTGTTCAAGGGCTTGTGTAGGCGTCGAGCCAGAACCACCTGCGGAATTAGTATTGCCGGACTGCGGAGCAACCGTTACCGCACTGCTAGGTAAAGCATAGGTACTTGCTCCCTGTTGCTGATTCAGTACAGGGTTAGCAGATACAAACGAAGCAAAGCCAATACCTGCCAGAGCCAGTAGCTTGCTGAAAGTTCTTTGTTTTAATCTAGGCATGGGATTACAGCTGGATAGATGAGGAGGATTGGATAATATCAGGAACTAAGTACCAAGCTCGAATTTGATCTTCGTACTGTTTCTTTTCAGCGCAAACAACTCTCGTTGTTTTTCCTTGTTCAGGTTCTTCGATTGTCAATTCACGACACTCGTTTCCTAAACTGGATATATAAAAAGGCCCCAGGGATATGTGGTATTTGTCATGTATCAACTCTGTTTTATACATGTCTTCTAAATCTTGCCTGTAGCTTGCTGGCACTTTAGTTCCAACACTTTCTATACTTGCTGCAACTAGTGGTAGGGAGGCTTCAACATGCCGTGGCTGGCTACTGCAGCCCGCAAGGATTAATGCACATAACCCCAAAAGCCATTTGTTATTCATCATACTTTTGTTCTTAAATTTTAGGCACGCTACCGCCCGTTGATTTCAGCGATAACCAAACGTCGCACATTGTCATTCGTTGGACAATTACAAATAATTAATAATAAAATCAGTATGGTATGGAGGGGGCTTATGGAAGTTGTTTCCTTACCTCACAAATCCGACATACCTGTCAATTAAACTGGGAGCAGTATACTTTTTTTATGCCTTGTAAGAAAAGCCTTGCATGATTTTTATGCCGGGATTGCTCTCAAATTATGCAAAATACCTTTTTACATAAACTAGCGTGTTGAATACAATGTTCATTAGGTGCATCTTTTTTGCACCTACATCGATGTAAACATTGTAAATTTACAAGGAACTAACAATGAAAAATATTGCTTTGGCAATGCTTGTTGCGCTAGGCGCTTCAACAAGTGCTTTTGCAGCAACTGAAGAAGCTACTACTACAGGTACTACTTCGGGTTCTGCTGGCGCTTCAACTGCTGCAGCTACAGGTGCGGCTACAACTTCAGCTATTGCTGTAGGTGTTGTTGCTGCTGTTGCTGTTGTTGCAGTTGCATCATCAGACAACGATGGTACTACTGGTACTACTGGTACTACTGGTACTACTCAGTAATTGCTGAGTATCGTTGCTAGATCAAACACCCTTAGCTTCGCGCTAAGGGTGTTTTTTTAAGTTTCCGAGGCAATACAATGTTTTATTTCCTAAGCGGCAAGCATTCCCTGCGCGTAAAAAAAATACCCCGTTCAATTTTTGCTCTTTCTTTCATGTTGCTAACAGGGTGCAGCCAGAAGTTTCAAGGCTTAAATGCCACTATCGAAGAAGCCCTATACGGCTTTGACGATGTTGCTCTAACTAAAGAGCAAGTGCAAAACATTCCATACGCCAGCATGTACGTAAGAATTAATGATGGCCCACGTATCTTCATGGTGCTGGCATTTGCAGAAAAGAACCCAGCCACAGGTGCTGAAAGATTAAAATGGCTATCTGCCGACAGTGCTATGATCGTTACTGAAAATGGCCGCATTGTTAAAACACTTAACCTAGAAGAAGCCAACATCGCTGGTATTTCAGTAGCCAAGGAAAACGCAAGCGGCGATAACTTACCACTCCCGCTGGTTAGTTCTGTTACCAACTGGCAGGCAACATATGATTGGCAGCCAAACTATCGATTTGGCAACAATACAATTATCACATCAGCAAAAGTGCGTGAAGAAAAACTAAATTCATTACTTTGGAGTAGAGATACGTCACTTATCGAAGAGCATATCGTCTTCTCGAATAGCAAGGCATCATTGGCAAACCAATATTGGGTGGATAATTCAGGCAATGTTGTTAAAAGTGACCAGTGGTTAATCCCTGAACAGCTATCGATCAGCTATGAAGTTCTCAAACCTTATTCAAGTAATTAGTAAGCAGGGCCGCTCTATGAACCTCAAATACGGCATCGCATTTTTTTCCGCTTTGTGCCTTTCATCACCTACTCTCTCTGCGGAAACGAATAGCAAGTTATCAATACAGATACCTTCTGAAAGCATCACACTCTCTTATCCTGAGCCAGTTAGATTGGAGCAGGTTTTTAAAGATACCATCGCGAACAGTAAGCAATCTTCCCCACTCGCCTACCCATTGGCTAATCAAATATTTGATATATCCAAAGAGCATGAAGCGGAGCAACTAAAAACAGGCGTACTCAAGCAATTGAATCAACTTGTTGCTGAAGAAGATACATTCAAAGAATCCGCAAAGTTGCTCATTGAACAAATCAAACGCTGGGATGTAGGTTACCGTGAGAAAATCTCACTCGATTACGATGTGATCCGACTTGTCCCTTCATCTAACCCGATACTTGCTGGTCAATACGAAATTATTGTTCCAAACCGCAGCAATCAAGTAATTGTTGAAGGCCTTCTTTTTCGTCCTGGTACACTCGAGATTCGTTCCGGCTACACCGTGTCAGACTACTTAGCCGAAGCAAGTTTGCTATCCAGCGCTCATCGCAGTTACGTATGGATAATATACCCAGATGGCGAGTTTACTCGTTCTGGTTATGCCTATTGGAACGATGACCAAGCAACTGTTGCTCCAGGCAGTATTTTGTTTCTAGGTTTTAATACCGACTCGGAAGAAATGCTCGAGTTGGAGAGAAAAATCGTAACATTAATTAGCATGAGAAAAGGCTTGTGATGAAAACTCAAAAACCCACTTTACTCCTAGCTTCTATTGGGCTTTTGTCAACTACACCAAGTTTCGCAAGTGCTGACGCCAATTGGAAAGTATCCCAATCCGATTTTGGTGGTACTGGTCTTATGCAAACGCCTACCGGTCGAATGGCGGAACCTGGTGAGTTCAATATTGGTGGTAACTGGAACCAAGACTACCATCACTATATGGCATCGATTCAGCTAATGCCTTGGGCAGAAGCGACTATTCGATACACTCGCGTTCCTGATGTTCTCTTCAATCCAGACCCAAACTACAGCGGAGATAATCTCTACACAGATAAAGGGATCGACGTTAAATTTAGACTACTCGAAGAAAGCTACTGGATACCGGAAACCTCGATCGGTATTCGAGATTTTGGTGGCACTGGGATGTTTGATGGTGAATACATCGCGGCAACTAAACGTTTCGGGCCTGTCGACTTTACCTTGGGCTTCGGTTGGGGATATTTAGGTCAAAGTGGCAGTGCTACTAACCCATTTTGTAAGATAGATGAGGATTTCTGTGACCGAGATGGCGATATTCACAACGTAAAAGGTAAAGGTGGTCTCGTTGAATTTGAGCGTTGGTTCAAAGGGCCAGCTTCGTTCTTTGGTGGTATAGAATATCAAACTCCCTATGAGCCTCTTCGAATTAAGATCGAATACGAAGGTAACGACTACAGCGAAGACTTTCCTACACAAGAGAACGACCGAAATCCAGAGCCAAAAGACATGACACAGCACACACCGTGGAACTTTGGTGTGAACTACCGTTTGGGTGACTGGGGTGATGCCAAGTTAAGTTACCAAAGGGGAGATACCATCACTTTCGGTGTTAACGTGTACACCAACTTTAATGATATGAAAGCAATATGGCGTGATGACGAGAAACCTGCCGCCGAGATGCGCCCAACAGCATTTGATACCGTAGAAGACACTGATTGGGATAAAGTATCAAAAGAGCTCGAAAGCAATGCTGGCTACAAGCAAAATACCGTTAGCGTGAAAGACGATACTGTCATTGTTAAAGGCGAACAAAAGAAGTATCGCGATCGCAGCGAAGCATACGACCGTGCGGCGCGAGTATTGAACAACAACTCAACTGAAAGTATCAAAACGTTTGAAATCGTCGAGCAGAAAAATGGCTTAGATATGACTAAGACCACGATTGATCGTGAAACATTTGTCAACGCTGCGAATCATATGTCAATCGACTCGGACGTAGAAGATGCTTTCTCTACCACTGAACCCATTACAGAGCGAGGCCAAGAGGTTGCTTCCAGTAAAGAACGCTGGGATTACAACTTCTCTCCAGTGTTAAAGCAAAGTATTGGTGGTCCTGAAGCTTTCTACCTATACCATTTTGGTATCAATGCTAATTCAAATGTGTGGCTAACGGATAACATCGAACTCGGTGGTTCAATCTACTTTAACCTGTTCGATAACTACGACAAGTACAACTATGGTACAGACAGCCCGCAATCTCCTCACGTGAGTAATGAGGCAACGCCAAGGGTTCGTACTATGTTCCGTAGTTATGTACACGACAACCCTGTCCGTTTAGAACACTTGCAATTAACTTGGTTCGAACAACCAATGGATGAGATTTATACTCAGACTTATGCAGGTTATCTGGAAATGATGTTCGCTGGTGTCGGTGGTGAAGTACTTTACCGTCCAATGAACAGTAACTGGGCATTTGGTTTAGATGCAAACTTCATTAGCCAACGTGACCCAGATTCATGGTTCGGCGTTTATGATGAAGATTACTTCTACTACGACGGTTCTGATCCAAACTCGGCTGAATGTGTCGCCAACCCTACGTCTTGTCGAGCCTACGTGCTCAATAAAGGCTTTACAGGGCACCTAACGACTTACTACACACCGGAATGGTCGTTCTTGGATAGCACACTGTTTAAAGTCAGCGCAGGCCAGTTCCTAGGTGGCGATGTAGGTGCTCGAATCGACTTCTCGAAACAGTTTAAGTCGGGGGTTTCTGTTGGTGCATATGCAACCTTTACTAACCTAACGGCTGAAGAATATGGTGAAGGTAGCTACAACAAAGGTTTCTACATCTCGATTCCACTCGATATCATGACGATCAAGCCTGGTGTTGGCCGTGCAAATATCGGTTGGGAGCCTATAACGCGTGATGGTGGCCAAATGCTGAACAGACAGCACTACTTATACAGTGTGACGGACTCTCGTTCTCCTTGGTACCAAAGACCAAACAGCGTCGAATAAGCGATAAGCCTATCGCGAGGTAAAACTTAAAAGGGTTGATGTGTATGCATCAACCCTTTTTCTTTTCCTACAGCACATGCATATTCCGAGCATGTACTTCCTACCACAGGTTGCTACCCAACTAGAGCACCATTCATTTTTAGCTTTATCTTAGTTAGCTTCGCGGAAACGGCTAGCTGCGTGGCAAAGGAAAGGCCGTGACATCATCGATATGCTCACAACCTAGAGCTAGCATGATCAAGCGATCAATACCTAGCGCAACGCCAGCACACTCTGGTAGACCGGCTTTTAATGCGTCAATGAGATTGTGATCAATTGGCTGAGGTTTTAACCCCATTTTCACACGTAGTGCATTATCTTGTTCAAAGCGGGAAAGCTGCTCCACAGGGTTATCCAGTTCATGGAATCCGTTAGCGAGCTCTATACCTTTAAAATACACCTCGAAGCGATCTGCTACACGGTTGTCACGCTCGTTGATCTTAGCCAGCGCCGCTTGAGAAGCAGGAAAATCATACACAAATACTGGCTTGGATTGCCCTATTTCTGGCTCTATGCCGATACTAAAAAGTAGCTGTAATAAGGTGTCCCTATCTTGCTCGGGCTCTGCGATATCACTTAAACCAAGCTTTGCTGCCACTTTCTTTAGCTCACCCATGTCAGCCTCTAGTGGACAAATGCCTAATACACTAATGAAAGCGTTTTGATACGTTATTCGCTCTGCTGCTTCACTTTTTAGTACTAGCTGAAGCAACTCATCCATTTCGTCCATTAAATCATGATGATTAAAACCAACTCGATACCACTCCAACATAGTAAATTCTGGATTGTGGTAGCGACCGTTCTCTTCATTTCGGAATGCTTTGCAGATCTGGTAAATACAGCCGCTCCCCGCAGCAAGCAGGCGTTTCATGTGAAATTCCGGACTGGTCATTAGGTATAAACTTTGCCCTCCAGCATAGCCGGGCCCAACAAACTCGGTTTGAAAGGTGTGCAAGTGCACATCAGTCACAGTGGCATGACTCATCGCAGGCGTGTCAACTCCCAGCACGTTACGCAACTCAAAGAAATGGCGAATCAGCTTCAAGGTTTCAGCGCGCTGCTTAAGCTGTTGAATGGTAGCGGTAGGTTGCCAGGAAGATTGCATCAGGTGAGCCTCAATCATGCTATGTATCGGTAGTGAATGGTTAGCGGGTTGCCGAGAAATTACCACCTTTAACCCAATTTGCAAGCAGTTACACGCTGCTGGATTGAAGTGAGCAAATAACGTACTACAGTAAAGTTTTCTATCTTTCTTACCACATGAATATTGATAACAAAAATCATACTCAACAAGTAATTAACACATGAAGTGCCAATAGATAGTTAGACCGAATTCATTGCCGTGATAGCAGTCACATAAGCTATATTTTTTATGCTCTTGTATGCATTTCCGGTGAAAAAACCTAAATACATCAATTTTTCTCGTAACAACCTCTTCTACACTGGCTATACCACTTTTGGGGCAGCTTGCCCTAACTCACTACAACAAGCGGATTCATCCGCAATCACACACTGGAGGATAACTGTGCAAATTCTTACCACAGATATCGCAGTCATCGGCGCAGGCGGCGCTGGTCTTCGAACTGCTATTGCAGCAGCTGAAGCAAACCCTGATTTAGAAGTTGCTCTGATTTCTAAAGTTTATCCAATGCGTTCTCACACAGTCGCAGCAGAGGGTGGCTCAGCAGCAGTTATCAAGGATGAAGACAGTCTAGATAACCACTTCAACGATACTGTTGGCGGTGGTGACTGGCTATGTGAACAGGACGTTGTTGAATATTTTGTTGAAAACGCGACGCGCGAAATGATCCAAATGGAACAATGGGGTTGCCCATGGAGTCGTAAAGAAAATGGTGAAGTAAACGTACGCCGCTTCGGTGGTATGAAAGTAGAGCGTACATGGTTTGCAGCGGATAAAACCGGCTTCCACATGCTTCACACCCTGTTCCAAACGTCCATGAAGTACGAGCAAATTAAACGATTTGACGAATACTTTGTCGTGGATTTGTTGGTAGAAGACGGTGAAGTGCAAGGCTTGATTGCCATTCATATGTCTGAAGGTGAGTTAGTCACAATTAAAGCCAAATCTGTTGTATTAGCAACCGGTGGCGCAGGCCGCGTTTACCATTGTAATACTAACGGCGGTATCGTAACGGGTGATGGTATGGCAATGGCTTATCGCCACGGTGTTCCACTGCGCGATATGGAGTTTGTTCAATACCACCCAACAGGCCTACCTGGTACGGGCATATTGATGACCGAAGGGTGTCGTGGTGAAGGCGGTATCATCGTCAATAAGAATGGCTACCGTTACCTACAAGACTACGGTATGGGCCCAGAGACCCCTGTTGGCCAGCCGAAAAACAAATACATGGAGCTTGGTCCTCGAGATAAAGTTTCTCAAGCGTTCTGGCACGAACAGCAAAAAGGCAACACCATCAAGCACCCTCTCGGTGATGTGGTACACCTTGACCTTCGCCACCTTGGTGAAGAGTACCTACAAGAACGTTTACCGTTCATCTGTGAACTTGCCAAAGCTTACGTGAACGTCGACCCAGCGAAAGAGCCGATTCCAATTCGCCCTACTGTTCACTACACCATGGGTGGCATTGAAACCAACGGTGAATGTGAAACTCGCATTAAAGGCCTGTTTGCGGTCGGTGAGTGTGCGTCTGTTGGTTTGCATGGTGCAAACCGATTAGGCTCTAACTCTCTGGCTGAATTCGTGGTATTTGGCCGCGTGGCTGGTGAGCAAGCGGTGAAACGTGCAGCCGAGTTCAAAGGCTGGAACGAAGACTCTATCGCGAAACAGGTCAAAGCGGTTGAAGACCGCATTGCAGCGCTAATGAATCAAGAAGGTGATGAAAACTGGGCAGACATCCGTACTGAAATGGGTCACACCATGGAAGCGGGTTGTGGTATCTACCGTCAAGAAGATCTGATGCAAGCTACCATCGATAAAATCACTGAGCTGAAAGAACGCTACAAGCGCATTAGCGTAAAAGACAAAGGCAAAGTATTTAATACTGACCTTCTTTACGCCATCGAAGTCGGTTACGGCCTAGAAGTAGCAGAAGCTATGGTTCACTCTGCGATCCTGCGTAAAGAGTCTCGTGGTGCCCACCAGCGTCTAGACGATGGTTGTACTGAGCGTGATGACGTAGAGTTCCTCAAACACTCTCTGGCTTTCTTCCAACCAGATGCAGCGCCAACTATCGACTACAGCAAGGTGACTATCACTAAGTCACAGCCTAAAGCTCGTCTATACGGTGAAGCCGCAGAGAAAGCGGCGGCTGAAGAAGCAGCAAAAGCGGCACAGAAGAACGCAGAGGAGCAAGCATAATGTCAGCAAATCGCATCCAAAAAGTAGAGATTCTGCGTTATGACCCTGAGAAAGACGCAGAACCGCACTTCCAGACCTTTGAAGTACCATTCGACGAAACTATGTCGACGCTTGATGCACTTGGCTACATCAAAGATAACCTAGATAAAGACCTGTCTTATCGTTGGTCTTGTCGTATGGCTATCTGTGGTTCTTGCGGCATTATGGTCAATGGCGTACCTAAGCTGGCATGTAAAAGCTTCTTACGTGACTACCCAAATGGCGTGAAGATCGAGCCACTGGCCAACTTCCCAATTGAGAAAGACTTGATTGTCGATATGACGCCATTTATTGAGCGTCTTGAAGCAATTAAGCCATACATCATTGGTAACGACCGTAAACCAGAAGACGGGACGAACATTCAAACACCAGAGCAAATGGCGAAGTACAAGCAGTTTGCTGGCTGTATCAACTGTGGTCTGTGCTACGCGGCATGCCCTCAGTTTGGTTTGAATCCTGAGTTTATCGGCCCTGCAGCGTTGACTCTAGCTCACCGTTACAACCTAGATAGCCGTGACAACGGCAAGGCAGAGCGTATGGCACTGATCAATGGCGAAAATGGCGCTTGGGGCTGTACTTTCGTTGGCTACTGTTCTGAGGTCTGCCCTAAAAGTGTTGATCCAGCAGCGGCGGTTAACCAAGGTAAAGTCGAGTCATCGATGGACTTTGTAATCGCAATGCTAAAGCCTGATGGCACACCAGCGAAGGAGGCATAGAAATGAGTAATCGTAAACCTTACGTTCGTGAAGTAAAACGTACTTGGTGGAAAGATCATCCGTTTTACCGTTTCTACATGTTGCGTGAAGCAACCGTCCTACCGTTGATACTCTTCACCATTTTCCTAACCTTTGGATTAGGGTCATTGGTGAAAGGGCCTGAAGCATGGCAAACTTGGTTAGGCTTTATGGCTAACCCAGTTGTGATTGCGATTAACATCGTCGCGCTGGCGGGAAGCCTGCTACACGCTCAAACGTTCTTTAGCATGATGCCGCAGGTAATGCCGATTCGCTTGAAAGGTAAACCTGTCGACAAGAAAATCATTGTATTAACTCAATGGGCAGCGGTTGCGTTTATCTCGCTTGTTGTCCTAGTCGTGGTGTAAAGGAGCGCTAACTATGAAACCTAACTTCTCTGTAGATAGAGCACCTAAACGTTCAGACGAGCCTATCTGGTGGGGCCTATTTGGCGCTGGCGGTACTTGGTTTGCGATGGTTACACCTATTACGGTCTTGGTACTTGGTATTTTGGCTCCACTGGGGGTGATTAGCCCTGAAGCATTGAGCTATGACCGCGTGGTCGATTTTGCTACCAGCATCATTGGAGCATTATTCATTATTGCGACGCTTGCATTGCCAATGTGGCACGCGATGCACCGTGTACACCATGGTATGCATGATCTAAAAATCCACGCGGGTATCGCAGGTAAAGTGGCCTGCTACGCGTTTGCATTTTTGATTTCAGCACTCGCAGTTGTGTTCATCTTTATGCTTTTCTAGTTAAAGATGTCAAAAACGAAAAAGCTGGCTTAAAGCCAGCTTTTTTTATTGCCTGAACATCACTCGATGAAGGTAGCTATATCATCCAATGATTTTTTGTTGATAGCATGTTCTGGTACCGTTGCATCCACTTCAGGGTAGCCCGTGACGATCAACATATACGGCCTGTCAGTATCGTTATCACGACCACAAATCTTACTCAGAAAGCTCATTGGTTTGGGAGTATGAGTCAGCGTTCCTAACCCAGCATTATGCAAGGCTTGCAAGAGAAACCCAGTCGCAATCCCTACAGACTCGTGCACATAATAGTTGGTTTGCGCTCCATCATTGCTCACTCCACCTTTCTTTTGTAAAAACACCGCGATGAGCCAAGGTGCTTTTTCTAAATAAGGCTTATTAGCATTGGTTCCCAGTGGCTTTAGTGCATCCAGCCACTCCTGCCCAGCACGTCCTTGATAGAAAGATTGTTCCAACTCTTCGGCCGACTGACGAATTTGACTCTTCACTTGTGAATTATTAATCGCAACAAAGTGCCAAGGCTGATGATTGGCCCCACTTGGTGCTGTCCCCGCGGCTCTGATGCAGTTTTCTATAATTTCTTTGGGTACAGGCCTATCAGAGAAACTTCGGATCGAGTGGCGACGCTTAATATCAAGGTAGTTTTGTAAAGAACGACTCGACATTTCTTCAACTGGATACTCGATATAGTCATTCAAAGGATGGTGCTGCGTGTTCGACATATTGCTTCCTTGCTAAGAATGGTTGCTATTCCAAGCCTTAGCATCACACATCACGAGGGGCAAAAATATGACATAAATAGAATAGTGCGAACTGTCGCGACTTTTGCCAACGTACAAAAAAACCGACCCGAAGGTCGGCTTTTTCAGAGCATTAATTCTAGATATTAAAGTATAAAGCGACTTAGATCTTCATCTTCAATAGTATCGCCCAGTTTCGCTTTCACATACTCGGCATCAATGGTCAGTTTAGAGCCTGATTTATCCGTTGCTTCAAACGAAATTTCATCCATCAAGCGCTCCATTACCGTGTGTAAGCGGCGAGCACCAATATTTTCTGTCGTTTCGTTAACCGTCCACGCAGCTTCTGCAATCTGAGTGATACCTTCTTCAGTAAACTCAATATCCACTTCTTCTGTCTTCATCAGCGCAACGTATTGCTCAGTCAAAGACGCTTTAGGTTCAGTCAGAATACGCTTAAAGTCGTGACTTGAAAGAGCTTCTAGCTCTACTCGGATAGGCAGACGGCCCTGCAGTTCTGGGATTAAGTCTGAAGGTTTCGCTACTTGGAAAGCACCTGACGCCACAAACAGGATATGGTCCGTTTTCACCATGCCGTGTTTTGTCGATACCGTACTGCCTTCAATCAGAGGAAGTAGGTCACGTTGAACACCCTCACGAGACACATCTGGGCCAGAGCTCTCACCACGCTTACAGATCTTGTCTATTTCATCGATGAACACGATACCGTTGTTTTCAACGTTGAAGATCGCACTCTCTTTCAGCTCTTCTTGATTGACAAGCTTAGCGGCTTCTTCTTCCGTTAGAGCTTTAAATGCGTCTTTGATCTTCAGCTTACGCTTTTTCTTCGTATCACCAGCAAGGTTTTGGAACATCCCTTGTAGCTGGTTCGTCATCTCTTCCATACCCGGAGGAGCCATGATCTCGACACCCATTTGCGGTGCAGCGACATCAATTTCGATCTCTTTGTCGTCTAGTTTACCTTCACGTAGCTTCTTACGGAAAATCTGACGAGTATTCGATGCACTTTCGTCTTGCTGCTCGTTTTGGCCCCAAGCATCACGCGCTGGCGGTAGCAAGGCATCTAGAATGCGCTCTTCTGCTTGTTCTTCCGCACGGAATTTTACTTTCTCCATTGCTTGCTGGTGAGTCATCTTAATCGCAACGTCTGTTAGGTCACGAATGATGGTTTCCACTTCCTTACCTACGTAACCCACCTCGGTGAACTTAGTCGCTTCTACCTTAATGAAAGGCGCGTTTGCTAGCTTAGCAAGGCGACGGGCAATTTCGGTTTTACCCACACCAGTAGGACCAATCATTAGGATGTTCTTTGGCGTTACTTCAACACGTAAGCTTTCTTCAAGCTGCATACGGCGCCAGCGGTTACGTAGCGCAATCGCTACTGAACGCTTAGCATTTTCTTGACCAATGATATGGCGGTTAAGTTCATGAACAATTTCGCGAGGCGTCATTTCAGACATAATCAATTTCCTTAAATTCTATTAGCACTATCTTTGTTTATTCAGCGTGTTTACTCGGCTTGAGTCGCTGGGATTTCTAGTTCTTCGATAGTGTGGTGATGGTTAGTGAACACACAGATATCACCGGCAATTTTCAGTGATTTCTCTGCGACTTCACGTGCATCTAATTCAGTATTTTCAAGCAGTGCCGTTGCCGCAGCTTGAGCAAAGTTACCGCCCGAACCAATCGCAATCAGATCGTTCTCTGGCTGAACTACGTCACCGTTACCCGTGATGATCAGTGATGCCGTTTCATCGGCTACGGCTAATAGCGCTTCAAGCTTACGTAGCGCTCGGTCACTACGCCAATCTTTCGCGAGTTCGACTGCAGCCTTCGTTAGATGGCCTTGGTGCATTTGCAGCTTGCTCTCAAACTTTTCAAACAAAGTGAAGGCGTCTGCGGTACCACCAGCAAAACCTGCCAGTACTTTGTTGTTATATAGGCGACGAACTTTACGTGCGTTCCCTTTCATTACGGTATTACCTAGGGATACTTGTCCATCACCCGCAATGACAACTTTATTATTTCGACGTACAGATACTATGGTAGTCACGTGTAGGGCCTCATCTGATTGGTTTTGATCTTGTAGATACCAGATATATGAGGTTAGGAAAATGGAAATTCAAGGGGAACAAGGCGTACTAATTCGTGGCGGAGTCGAATGTCTTCAAGTGGTGATATTGTCTGGTCTAAAAAATTGCGGTGCTTGAGTTCAGCGCCACATTCAAACGCATAAAAAAAACGAGCCCTAAGGCTCGTCTTCGTTTGCTACTGTGCGTCTTTCCAGATTGCGCAAGGTTCAATTTTCGCACGCTGCAGTTTGTGCTTATCTCGCTCTGCATCACGCTTAAATTTGTATGGCCCTAGCACCACACGGTACCAGCTGCTGCCATCTTTCTTACGAACTTCACTTTTTATGCCTTGGAATGCAATATCCAATTTGCGCGCTTCTGCTTGTTCTGAAGTTTTGTAGGCACCACACTGCATGATGTATGGAACTTCAGATACAACCTGTTCTTTCGCTTCCACTTCCACTTCGCGACTTGGCAAAGTTTCCACGTAATCCCATTTTTCTTCTGGTGGAGGTGGGATCACTTTCGCTGGCTTAGGTTTTGGCTTTGGTTTCGGTTTAGTTTCCACTACAGGTGTTGGCGGCTCAGGATCATTACTTAACAAGTACAACCCATATCCAAACCCACCCAATAGGAGCAACGCAATGAGACCACTGCGCCATGGCTTACGACGAGGAGCTTTTTTCTTTGCTGGTTTTCTCGCGGTTCCTCTGCCACGCCTTACATAATCTTTATTTGCCACAACGATATATCGAAATAAAAAAGTCAGCCTTCATGGTAATGCAGTTTGTTGTTTAAGTCACTTGAAGACACCGACAAACAGTATGAATTGGTACTCTGAGCCAACAAATAAAAACAGCGCATTAAAATGCGCTGTTTCGAATCGGTAACGGATTTAGACCACTCTCGGTGGCGCAGCACTTTGGCGCACGACCAACTCGGTTTCAAGCAATCGAGAGCCAGCACGCACATCGTGCCCGCGTAATAGCTCTAGCATCATCAGCATCGCTTGTCGGCCAATCTCATAACGAGGCTGCGAAATAGTAGTTAACGGCGGATCGCAGTACTGGGCGAACTGGATATCGTCAAAGCCGACAACAGAAAGATCTTGTGGCACGCGCAAGCCTAACTTCTTCGCTTCTTGGATCGCACCAATTGCCATCGTGTCGTTGTGACAGAAAATAGCCGTTGGAGGCTCAGGAAGCGCTAGCAGTGCACGGACGGCTTTCGCTCCAGATTCAAATGAGAAGTCACCACTGGTGCAATAAGTCGGATTCATAGTGATACCCGCACGACGCAGCGCTTGCTGATAGCCTTGCTGACGGAATTGACACAGCGCGGCATGCTCTGGCCCAGAGATCTGTGCGACACGCTTATGGCCCATTTGAGTCAGATAGTTTACGGCTTCAAATGCCGAAGTCAGATTATCGATGTGTACGGTTGGCAGCTCCAGTTCTGGCGCGAATTCACACGCCATTACCATAGGTGGTAGGTTTTTCTGTTCTGGCTTGCTCACATCAAATGGTAAATCCGTGCCCAGCAATAGCATCCCATCTGCTTGCTTGGTAAACACGAGATTGACAAAAGAAGACTCACGGCGTTTCTGTTGGCCGCTGTCACCCAGCAATACTAAGTAACCATGCTCCATCGCAGCATCTTCAATACCACGAATGATTTCGGTGAAATAAGGGTCACAGATATCAGGGACGATAGCGACAATGGTTTTGGATTCATTACGGCGCAGATTGCGCGCCAACGAGTTTGGTGAGTAGCCAGCTTCTAATACAGCATCTTCGACACGCTTTCGAGTCGACGAAGATACTTTTTCCGGATTCATGAGCGCCCTAGACACTGTCGCTGTTGAGACTCCTGCGAGCTGGGCAACATCCTTCATTGTCGCCATATAAATTTACCCTCTTCTATTCCTTCGTATGCAGACAATCTACATAATAATTATTGTGAAATTAGTTTCGCGGATAGATGAATTTCAATTCATTCTTATTATGCATTCAATTTACTCTGTTAGTTTATTCATTTCCAAACAGAAAGTTACGGTGGGATTAACATTTTTTGCATAGCAACCGTGAAGTGCATCACAATAAAACGGTTTAGCTGCAAAAGCCAACCGTTTGCGTGACTAAAAACGAAGCAGGAACGAATATTAACTCAGATCCTGCGGTTCAATATCCAATGTCCAGCGGACTTTCTTTGCAGCAGGAAGCAAATTAATGGCAGGTTTGGCGCTGGTTAGCAGCTTTTGCATCAGAGAACGCGTTTGTGTCTGCAGCAACAATTGCCAACGCGACTTACCTGCGCGTTTGGCTAAAGGCGCAGGCGTTGGCCCAAGTACCATGCAGGTATCATCAAACAATGGATGGGCTTCTAATGTATGACGGACTTGGCGCAAAAACTCCTCAACCAATGCGGGATCATTCGCTTCGGCGCGAAATAGAGTCAAAAATGTGTATGGCGGCAGCATCGCCAGCTTACGTTCCTGCAAAGCCGTCTGTGCAAAATGACGATAGCTTTTATACAATAACGCCTGCAATAAGCTGTGTTCTGGATGGTGAGTCTGCAGAATCACTTCACCCGGCTTGCTGGCTCTACCCGCTCGCCCAGCAACTTGAATGAACAACTGTGCCAACCTTTCTGAAGCGCGGAAATCACTGCTATAAAGAGAGCCATCAACATCCAGCAAACCAACCAAAGTAACATCAGGGAAGTGATGGCCTTTAGCCAGCATTTGTGTCCCAATCAGAATTTGGTAGTCACCTTTGCGAATCGACTCTAGCGCCGTTTCCAAGCTGCCCTTTCTACGTGTGCTATCTCTATCGATACGAATGGTTTTGTACTCAGGAAAAAGCTCTGCCAGTTGCGTTTCCAACTGCTCAGTCCCTACCCCCACAGTAACGAGGTGCGTTGAGCCACATCCCTGACACTGGTGAATAACCGGGCGTTGGGAACCGCAATGGTGACAGCGGATCTCATTACTGTATTGATGGAAAGTGTAGTACGCATCGCAGCGCTGACACTCAGCTATCCAGCCACACTCATGGCACATCAACGCTGGCGAGAAACCTCTTCGGTTGAGAAATAGCATCACCTGATTCCCAGCCGCTAAGTGCTTGCGCATTTCTGCAATGAGAGGGGCAGATAAGCCGCTTTCTAAGTACAAGCCTTTGACATCCAACACTTTATTGGTCGTCGGTACGGCTACACCAGCGCGTTGAGTTAAAGTAAGGTGATGGTACTTTCCTGTTAGAGCATTATGCAGCGTCTCCAAAGCCGGTGTCGCTGAGCCAAGTACAACGGAAATCTTCTCTTTATTTGCACGCATCACAGCAACATCTCGCGCGTGATAACGTAGGCTATCTTGCTGCTTGTAAGAAGCATCATGCTCTTCATCAACAATGATGATGCCCAGATCTGAAAATGGTGTCAGCAATGCAGAACGAGTGCCGATGACAATCCCAGCAATTTTGTTCCGAGCGGCAAGCCAAGCATTGAGCCGCTCAGTATCATTTAAACCAGAGTGAATGACTTCAACCGGTACATTGAACCGTTTTTTGAAGCGATTGATAGTTTGTGGGGTCAAACCAATTTCAGGCACTAGGATCAGAGCTTGCTTGTTCTTTTCCAGCACTGGCTTAATGAGGTTTAAATACACTTCCGTCTTACCGGAACCCGTCACCCCTTCCAATAGGTAGCAACCAAAACCAGGATTACTATTTACCGTCGCAATCGCAATCGCCTGCTCTTCATTAAGCTTAGGTTTGTCTGTGATAGCCTCTATCTCTTTAGGCCAGGGGGCAAAGCTTGGCTTTTTATCTATCGATTCAATCCAGCCTTTCTCTTGCAGTGTTTTAAGCACTGATGAGCTCACTTCTTGATCGATAAACTCTTGGTGAGGAATAGAGCCACTTTCTAGCATGCTCATCACTTTGGCTTGCTTGACTGCGCGGCCAAACCCCTGCATCAATTGATCTTTTCCAGCCGGTGTCATCTGCCACTCCACCAGCGTGGTGAAATCAGCGGCTTTTCCTTTACGCAGTGCACTTGGCATTGCGTTGCACAGAGTATCCCCGAGTGGGTATTGGTAGAAAGTGCTGCACCAATGGAGTAACGAATACAAGGATTCAGGCCAGACAGGCTGAGCATCCAGCACCTGTTTGATCGGTTTAAGTTGCTCGCGAGGGAAGTCTGATTCGTTCACCAATTGAATCACAATACCGACTAGCGTTTGACGCCCGAAAGGGACAGATACACGCCCGCCAATGATAGGAAACAAGTGATTCGGGATCAGATAATCGAATTGCTTATCCAGTGGAACAGGCAGAGCAACACGAGCAATAGATGGGCGCATAACCTTCGCAGTATCAAATACAGTAACAAATCACAGTCTACCGCCAAGTCCCCGCAGTATAAACCGGTAATCCGTAGCGAATTGACCATAAGCCAATGGCGCGGAGAAAAAGTGGCGAAATAATTAGCAAACTTGTTGATCCGCCGCTTTGGATTCATTACTATACTGCGCCTTAGTGCTATGGCTAGTTTCTGTTCTTATGACTTTTAAGTTCATAAAGAAGATACAGCGGTACACTGACTATTTTATTAACTACGTGTGGTGTCCGGCTTAGAATCGGATGGCGACACGGCCCAATTTGAGGTTATCCCATGAAAGCTGGAATCCACCCAGAATACAAAGCTGTAAAAGCAACTTGTTCTTGCGGCAACTCTTTTGAGTTCAACTCAACTCTAGACAAAGATTCAATCCACCTAGACGTATGTGACAAATGTCACCCGTTCTACACTGGTAAGCAACGTATCGTAGATACTGGCGGCCGTGTTGATCGCTTCAACAAGCGTTTCGGTGCTCTATCTAGCAAGAAGTAATTCTTTCTACATAGAACTGAAAAAGGACGCCACGGCGTCCTTTTTTGTTTTTTGCTCTAAGTGAATTAGCTTTCCTGACAAAATTATCTTTACGTAAAGATATTAATCTCGAATTTTTGTTAAAAAGAAGTTAAATCCAACAATCCCACCTCTTGTGCCTATCAAGTTCACTGCTATCTGGTCTTATCAGCAGTCATTTGCTGTTTTTTGATGACGTGAGTCGCATTCCTATCTATGCAGGTTGACTTACATCAATTAGAATAAATTTTCCTCTTTCCCCCAATATAAAAATGAGTACCTACACCTATGCCAGATGACAACCGTCAAGACACTGCGCCACAAGAACTAACCGCAGAAGAACAATTTCGCCAGCAAGCTCTTGATTACCATGCCTACCCAACGCCAGGGAAAATCTCTGTAGAAGTCACTAAACCGGCTAACTCAGCAGAAGATCTGGCTCTGGCATACAGTCCTGGTGTGGCTGAACCCGTCCGTGAAATCGCGCAAAACGTTGATAACGTTTACAAGTACACCTCAAAAGGCAACATGGTTGCTGTAATCTCAAATGGTACGGCGATTCTTGGTTTAGGTAACTTAGGTCCAATTGCTTCAAAACCAGTTATGGAAGGTAAAGCGCTACTATTTAAACGCTTTGCTGGCCTAGACTCGATTGATATTGAAGTGAAGCACCGCACCATTGATGAATTCGTTGATACCGTTGCTAACATTGCTGATACGTTTGGTGGCATTAACTTAGAAGACATCAAAGCACCGGACTGTTTTGAAATCGAACGCCGCCTAATCGAGCGTTGTGACGTTCCTGTCTTCCACGACGACCAACACGGCACTGCAATCGTAACGGCTGCGGGTATGCTGAATGCTATTGAGCTGCAAGGTAAAAAGCTAGAAGAAGCGACTATCGTATGTCTTGGCGCTGGTGCTGCTGCTGTTGCGTGTATGGAACTTCTTATTAAATGTGGCGCGATGCGCGAGAAGATCTACATGCTCGACCGTAAAGGTGTTATCCACACACGTCGCGACGACTTGAACGAGTACAAGCTGCTGTTCGCCAACAACACAGATAAGCGAACGCTAGAAGACGTGATCGAAGGTGCTGACCTGTTCTTAGGTGTATCGGGCCCGAACTTATTACCAGCAGAAGCATTGAAGCTGATGGCCGATAAGCCAATCGTATTTGCATGTTCAAACCCAGATCCAGAAATCAAACCTGAGCTTGCGCACGAAGTCCGTGATGACCTAATTATGGGTACAGGCCGTAGTGACTACCCGAACCAAGTAAACAACGTACTGTGCTTCCCATTCATTTTCCGTGGTGCCCTAGACGTTCGAGCTAGCGAAATCAATGATGAGATGAAACTAGCAGCTGTTGACGCGATTCGCCAACTGGCAAAAGAAGAAGTACCAGCAGAAGTATTGAGTGCTGCAGGTGTTGAATCGCTAGAATTTGGCAAAGGCTACATTATTCCAAAACCAATGGATCCTCGCTTACTGCCACGTGTTGCTAAAGCCGTCGCGCAAGCAGCAGTAGATTCAGGCGTTGCTCGAATCGAAATGCCTTCAGGTTACATGGAAGGCTAGTTTCAGCCTCCTTTTCCTGTCAAAAAGGAACAAAAAACCGCTGATTGAATCAGCGGTTTATTATTTTCATCAATAGACAGAGCTCGCAGCGAAAAACAAGGTGCTGGGTTGTTGCTGCTATTATTCTTCGTCGTACGCTTCGAACTCAATCCCCATCTCTGTCATCAGCTTTTTCACTTCAGCTGGAATATCGTCAGGGCGATCTTTTCGCAAGTCTTCATCTGTCGGTAATGGTTGACCTGTATAAGCGTGTAAGAACGCTTCACACAATAGTTCGCTATTCGTCGCGTGGCGTAAGTTATTAATCTGGCGGCGTGTACGCTCGTCTGTTAATACTTTTAAAACTTTCAGTGGAATGGAAACAGTGATCTTCTTTACTTGCTCACTCTTTTTTCCATGCTCCGCGTATGGGCTAATGTATTCGCCATTCCAGTCTGCCATTGCGCACCTTTACTCAATTTTGTCTGTTATAAAATTCTAAAGCGCGATTTTAGCGGGATTTAAGTCTATAAGCAAAGACATATAGACGTCTAGAAGTGTTGACGTCTCAAAAATTGATAAGTAAAGTGTGGAATAAACTAGAAGGAATGATTCTTAGCAATCGTTGTTAATACCAACAAACCCTAGGTATAGCTCATTCCAAATCATAAGTCACCACGAGATAGCTATTGTCACAAAGGAAGTATCTATGAGCACCCGTAAGCCAGCCACTATTGCAGTACGTACAGGAATCGAATCAGACACTCAGCATCACGCTGTTGTGCCGCCTATTTACCTTTCGACCAACTACGGGTTCCCAGCATTTGGTGAAGTGCCAAAATACGATTACACCCGCTCTGGCAACCCAAATCGTGGCTTACTTGAAACCGCTTTATTTGAGCTAGAAAGTGGTAAAGGCGCCGTTGTGACCAATTGTGGCACATCAGCGCTTAACTTGTGGGTGTCTGCTTTCCTTGGCCCTGATGATCTGATTATCGCACCTCACGATTGCTATGGTGGCACTTACCGTCTGTTCAACACCCGAGCTCAAAAAGGCGACTTTAAAGTACAGTTTGTCGACCAGTCAGACCCTGCTGCATTCGACGCAGCGCTGGCACAAAAGCCGAAGCTTATCCTGCTAGAAACCCCTTCTAATCCTCTGGTTCGAGTGATTGATATTGCCCAAACTTGCCAAAAAGCAAAGCAAGTTGGTGCACTAGTCGCTGTCGACAACACCTTTTTGACACCTGTGTTCCAAAAGCCTTTAGAGCTGGGCGCAGACTTCGTTATTCACTCGACAACCAAATACATTAATGGTCACTCAGACGTCATTGGTGGTGTAGTGATCACGAAAACAGAAGAACACGCAGAAGAGCTTGCTTGGTGGGGCAACTGCATTGGTGCAACCGGCACACCATTTGATAGCTACATGACACTGCGTGGTATTCGCACGCTCGGCGCTCGAATGAAAGTTCATGAAGAAAGCTCTCGTGAGATTCTGACGTACTTACAGTCGGAGCCACTAGTTGGAGCAATCTATCACCCTAGCCTTCCAGAACACCCAGGCCATGAGATTGCGAAAAAGCAGCAATCTGGTTTCGGCTCTATGCTGAGTTTTGAGCTTGCTGGTTCATTTGAAGAACTGAAATATTTTGTTGGCGAACTCGAGCTGTTTTCGTTAGCTGAATCACTCGGCGGCGTAGAAAGCCTGATCTGCCACCCTGCATCAATGACGCACCGCGCGATGGGTGAAGCGGCTTTGGCTGAAGCAGGAGTCTCTCAACAATTACTACGTTTATCGGTTGGCTTAGAAGATGCGCAGGACCTTATCGATGACCTTACTCAAGCATTTGAAAAAACGGCTAAGCGAGGTGCCTAGGGAATGACTGTTCAACGTCAACTTCATAAATTTGGTGGCAGTAGCTTAGCCGACCCAGAATGCTACCTGCGCGTGATAAATATTTTAAAAGAGTACTCCAACAGTGAAGATTTAGTGGTGGTCTCTGCGGCAGGAAAAACCACCAACAGACTCATCGAGTTTGTTGAAGGGCTACACAAAGATGGCCGCATCGCACACGAAGCCCTTCAAACGCTTCGTCAGTTCCAAACAGAACTCATCGAGAGCCTGATATCGGGTGACGCGAAACAAGCCCTATTGGCTCAGCTCAATGACGAATTCAGCACGTTAGGCGAACTCGTCGCACCGCTTTCCGAAGCCGAAAAAGCCGCCATACTTGGTCATGGTGAAGTTTGGTCTTCCCGACTGCTCGCCGCATTGTTGTGTGAACACGATTTACAAGCGGTCGCTCAGGATGCACGTGCATTTTTGCGTGCTGAAGCAGGCACGCAGCCTGAAGTAGACCGTGGTACCTCTTACCCACTGATTAAAGAGGTGCTGGCACAACACGCGCACCACCGCGTGATTATCACAGGCTTTATGGCCCAAGACAGCCAAGGTAATACCGTTCTACTTGGACGCAATGGCTCAGACTATTCAGCGACAGTCATTGGGGCGCTGGCAGAAGCGTCTCAGGTCACTATCTGGAGTGATGTGGCCGGGGTATACAGCGCCGATCCTCGCGTCGTTACCGATGCTTGCCTACTACCGCTGTTGCGTCTTGATGAAGCCAGTGAACTGGCGCGTTTGGCGGCACCTGTTCTTCACAGCCGCACACTTCAGCCAGTTGCTCAAAGTGCCATGGATCTCAACCTACGTTGTAGCTACCAACCTGAATCGGGTTCTACTCGTATAGAGCGTGTTCTCGCTTCCGGTCGCGGCGCAAAAATCATCACCTCTTTAGATGAAGTTTTACTGATTCAGCTGACTTTCGACCATGGTCACGACTTTGAACGCATTGAATCTGATGTCTTGCAAAGCCTTAAACGCGCTCAACTTGAACCTCTGGCCTACGAAGCGCAACCGGATCAATTTACTTTGCGCTTGGCCTACACCAGCGAAATCGCGAGTGGAGCTTTGAGCCATCTGCAAGATGCTGCAATCGAAGCTGAGATTAAACTAAAAGAAGGTTACTCATTAATCGCCGCTGTTGGGGCTGGCGTAATTAAAAACCCGAACCACTGTTACGGTTTCTACCAGCAGCTGAAAGCATCACCCGTAGAGTTCATCTCTGAATCTCTTTCTGGCTTGAGCCTAGTCGCTGTTCTGCGTACCACTCCTGTATCACCTCTAGTGACAGCTATCCATAGCCAGTTATTCCAAGCTCAAAAACGCGTTGCCATCGCGTTGTGTGGCAAAGGTAATATTGGCTCTAGTTGGTTATCACTGTTTGCTGAACAGAAAACGGAGCTGGAAAAGCGCCGTGGAATGAACTTTGAGTTAGTTGCCGTTATCGACAGCCAAACCTACTGGTACGATTCAAATGGTATTAATGCGAATAGCGTCGCCGAGCGATTCGATGATGAAGCCATTGCGCACAAAGGGAATGAGTGGATTGAACGTCTGGGGGCGACGCAAGGTTTTGACGATCTTATCGTACTCGATGTGACTGCGAGTAAAGCGCTAGCCGAGCAATATCTAGATATTGCTTCGCAAGGCATGCACTTAATTTCAGCGAATAAAGTCGCTGGCTCAGCAGCAAGCGCTTATTACCATCAAGTACAAGATGCTTTCAGTAAGATTAATCGCCATTGGTTCTACAATGCGACAGTAGGTGCAGGTTTACCTATCAATCATACCGTGCGTGACTTGCGTGAAAGTGGTGATGAAATCACTGCCCTTTCTGGCATCTTTTCTGGCACATTATCTTGGTTGTTCCAGCAATATGATGGCAGCGTCCCGTTCTCTGAACTGGTTGACCTTGCTTGGCAACAAGGTTTAACCGAGCCAGACCCACGTGCTGATCTCGACGGTTCAGACGTCATGCGTAAATTGGTTATCCTTGCCCGCGAATCAGGGTTGGATATTGAGCCAGAAAACGTGAAGGTGGAATCTCTGGTACCGGAAGAGCTGGCTCAGTTGTCTCTCGACGATTTCTTAGATAAAAGCCAAATCCTCAGCGAGCGCCTAGCGGAACGGCTAGAAAAAGCTCAGCGTGAAGACAAAGTACTGCGTTACGTAGCAAGACTGGAAAAGAATGGTCAAGCAACCGTTGGCGTTGAAGCGCTTTCTAAAGAACACGCTCTGGCTAACTTACTTCCTTGCGACAACATCTTCGCCATTGAAAGTAAGTGGTACAAAGATAACCCATTAGTCATTCGCGGCCCAGGCGCAGGCCGGGAAGTCACCGCGGGTGCAATTCAATCTGATTTGAATCTGCTCTCAAGTCTTATCTAATTTTCCGTCATGTCATAAGACTTCTTTCTTTGGCACTGAGGCTGGCTTATCGCCAGCCTCACTTCTTCTATACATATCTTCATTTCACTCACCTTGCTATATTGAAACTTCCTCATCTTAAACATGAAGAAAATTCATAGTCACACTGTTGACATTAAATCGTATTCAATACATTCTGTGGACATATAGACGTCTAAACGTCAATTTAAGGATTTGAGATATTTGTTTGTGGTTGAGATTGCCACAGGGAGAGTAAGATGGGTTACACACACGCAGGTCATATCGACGCTTTAAACCAGAACGTTGCAGAGCTTTCTGACAACATCAATGTTTCGTTCGAGTTCTTTCCGCCAAGCAGCGAAAAGATGGAAGAAACACTATGGAACTCCGTTCATCGTTTAAAAACGCTTCAGCCAAAATTTGTGTCTGTCACCTATGGTGCGAACTCCGGTGAGCGCGATCGTACTCACTCCATTATTAAAGAAATTAAAGACCAAACAGGTCTCGTTGCTGCACCGCACTTAACGTGTATTGATGCTTCTCGTGAAGAACTGATTCAAATCGCAGACGATTACTGGAACAACGGCATTAAAAATATTGTAGCGCTACGTGGTGATATTCCACCGGGTGGCGGTGCTCCAGAGATGTACGCTTCTGATCTTGTTAAGCTACTCAAAGCTCGTCATGACTTTGATATATCGGTAGCCGCATTTCCAGAAGTACACCCTGAAGCAAAAAGCGCACAATCCGATCTGCTTAACCTGAAGCGTAAAGTGGATGCTGGTGCTAACCGTGCCATCACTCAGTTCTTCTTTGACGTAGAAAGCTACCTTCGCTTCCGTGACCGCTGTGTTGCTGCGGGAATCGACGTTGAGATTGTTCCAGGGATTCTACCGGTTTCAAACTTCAAGCAAGCTTCTCGCTTTGCCGCACAAAACAATGTAAAAGTGCCGGGTTGGATGGCAAAACAGTTTGAGGGCCTAGATGACGACCCGACAACTCGTCAACTCGTTGGGGCGAGCCAAGCAATCGACATGGTGCGTATTCTAAGCCGTGAAGGAGTGAAAGACTTCCACTTCTATACACTTAACCGCGCAGAAATGACTTACGCTTTATGCCACACCCTAGGTGTTCGCCCACAAGCGTAAGCACTCTCTCTCAAATCCCAGACACAAAAAAGCCAACGTAATGTTGGCTTTTTTGTGTCTGGCGTTCATTGTTTTTACAATGAAGCGGTACGAAAGTTTTCTTATTCAACTTCGTCCATTTTACCCAGTAGGTTACGGATGCGCTCTTGCCAAGCCGCATGTTCTTGCTGCATTTGTTGCGCTTTTTGCTCTAGCTCTTCACGGTTTGCTTTAAGCTCGTTCGCTTCACTCGCTAGTTGCTCTTTCTCTTCTTTTAGCTCTTCCACTTCCATTTGTAGAAGTGCAATTGTATCTACTGCGGTTTGAATTTTTGCTTCTAGCTGTTCTAGTACTTCAAAAGACATCTTAGCCTACCTTTCATGTTGTTCGGTTGAGTTGGACCCTTGCCCCCATTCTACTCAGCAGTTCGATGAGAAACACGCCCTATATTCGATAATGTGCGTCATTTGCCTAAAAAAACGCCGTATATTGACAAACACTTGACTTAGCAAAGCCTCACTGTCGAATTCATGGCTAATTTGATTGAGATTGATCTCGATTAAACGAAAAGGCAAACGTTTCCTTTTCGATGTGATAAAATCGCGCCGAAAAATTCCCCTTCCCTTTTTTAGATTGGAGTCACCATGAAACGCGATTTAGCAATGGCATTTTCACGTGTTACAGAAGGCGCTGCATTAGCAGGCTACAAATGGCTAGGACGAGGCGATAAGAACGCCGCGGACAATGCTGCAGTCGAAGTAATGCGTAGCTTGTTAAACAAAACTGAAATTGATGGCGAGATCGTAATTGGTGAAGGTGAGATCGATGACGCACCTATGCTATACATCGGTGAATCAGTAGGCGTTGGTGGCGATGCCGTCGATATTGCTGTCGACCCAATCGAAGGCACTCGAATGACTGCTATGGGGCAATCAAACGCACTTGCAGTGCTTGCTGCTGGTGAGAAAGGTAGCTTTCTAAAAGCACCGGATATGTACATGGAGAAGCTGGTTGTTGGCCCAGGTGCAAAAGGCTGCATCGACTTAAACAAGCCACTCAAAGAGAACTTAGAAAACATCGCGAAAGCACTCGGTAAGTCACTCGACACTCTAGTGGTGACTACTTTAGCCAAGCCTCGCCATGATGAAGTCATCGCTGAAATGCAAGCAATGGGCGTTCGAGTCTTTGCTGTGCCAGATGGTGACGTAGCAGCGTCAATTCTAACCTGTATGCCAGACAGCGAAGTAGACGTTATGTACTGCATTGGCGGCGCCCCTGAAGGCGTAGTCTCAGCAGCCGTTATCCGCGCACTCGATGGTGATATGCATGGCCGCTTACTTCCTCGTCATGAAGTCAAAGGCGACAGCGAAGAAAACCGTATCTACGGCGCTGCAGAGCTTAAGCGCTGTGAAGAAATGGGCGTAACGGCTGGTATCGTGCTAAAGATGGAAGACATGGCTCGCAGCGACAACGTGGTATTCTCAGCAACAGGAATCACCAAAGGCGACCTACTGGAAGGCATCACTCGCCAAAGAAACATTGCCACTACCGAAACGCTACTGATCCGTGGACGTTGCCGTACCATTCGCCGTATTAAGTCGATTCACTACTTAGAGCGCAAGGATCCAGAAGAACGCAACCATATCCTTTAAGTCACTCTTAGAGATTAAAAAAGGCTTCGTATGAAGCCTTTTTTTGTTAGGTGTACTCTATGAGTCCGAGCCAAATAAATCGCGAGTGTAGACTTTTTCTTCGACGTCCGCTAGTTCCTCACTCATTCGGTTAGACACAATAACATCTGACTGTTGTTTAAATGCATCTAAGTCTCGAATGACTTCCGAGTGGAAAAAGTGCTCTTCTTTAAGAACAGGCTCATAAACAACAACAGAAACGCCCTTGGCTTTCAGACGTTTCATTATTCCTTGGATAGAAGATGCACGGAAATTATCTGAGCCTGACTTCATAATCAAGCGAAAAATCCCTACAGTCTTAGGCTTCCGACGTAAAATCGAATCTGCGATAAAATCCTTCCGAGTACGGTTTGCTTCCACTATCGCATTAATAATATTGTTTGGCACGTCTTGGTAGTTAGCAAGCAACTGTTTGGTATCTTTAGGTAAACAGTAGCCACCGTAGCCAAATGATGGGTTATTGTAATGATCACCTATACGCGGATCTAACCCAACACCTTGTATGATTTGGCGAGAATCTAAATTATGTGCTTCTGCGTAAGAATCTAATTCATTGAAGTACGCAACTCTCATCGCAAGGTAGGTATTTGAAAACAACTTTACTGCTTCTGCTTCAGTCGAGTCAGTCAACAAGACCTGAATATCTTCCTTATAAGCTCCTTGAACCAAGAGATTGGCAAATTCTGCAGCTCTTTTGCTATTTTCACCAACAATAATTCTTGATGGGTACAAGTTATCGTGTAGTGCCTTACCCTCTCTAAGAAACTCAGGTGAAAAGATAATATTGTCGCAAGCTAGCTCTTCTCTAATACGCTCTGTATAGCCAACAGGAACTGTAGACTTTATTAACATCACCGCTTCAGGGTTAATGTGCATAACATCTCGGATAACCGACTCTACTGACGAAGTATTAAAGTAGTTCGTTTCTGGGTCATAGTCGGTAGGAGTCGCTATAATAACAAACCTTGCCCCCAGGTAGGCTTTTTGCTTATCTGTAGTCGCAACAAAGTTAAGTTCTTCATTCACTAAAAAGCTTTCAATCTCAGCATCTACAATTGGGGAAACACCACTGTTTAAAAGCTCAACTTTTTCTTCCACAACGTCTAGAGCCACCACTTCATTGTGTTGAGCCAACAGCATTGCATTTGATAGTCCTACATAACCCGTACCAGCAACAGCAATCTTCATTATTTGTCCTAATTTAAATCATATTTAGTATCAATATCACTACTAAGACATAGTGCTATTATCATTGCCCACATCTTAGCACCGGATTGCCTTGTATAAAAATAGGCTAGGTCAAATGAGATATGAACAAGTGGATTACTTGGTTATCTCAATGCGATGCCCTTCTGAATCTGGAACGAAATCAATAAAGTTATCTATCGCTCCCAAGGCATCTTCTTGATAGTGAGTAACATAGAGTAGCTGGCTTAGATTCGCTTGTGCAATACGGTTCAATGCACAATGGACCAGCTTTCGATTGATAAAGTCCAAGCCCTGATAAGGCTCATCTAGAATCAACAATGCTGGCTGTTTAATCAAAGCACGGCCGATGAGCAATAAGCGCTGCTGCCCATAATCCAAAGCGCGGAAGCTTTCCCTTTCTAACGATCGCATCTCTAACGCATCTAACCAGTGCTGAGCTTGTTGGATCTGTTTTTTACTCGGTTGTTCATACAATCCAATCGAATCAAAAAATCCCGACAGTAAAACATCGAGTGCGCTGCAGCCCACTCGATATTGCAGGTGTAAGGCGGAAGATACGATACCTATCTGACGTTTCACATCCCATATACTTTCGCCACTGCCACGTTTCATCCCCAACACTGTAATGTCATTACAGTAACACTGCGGATGGTCACCCATAATTAAGCCCAGTAACGTACTTTTACCGCAACCATTAGGGCCTCTAACTTGCCAATGCTGGCCTTGTAATACTTGCCAGGTTAGATCTTTAAATATCAAACCATCGAGGTATTCCACTTTTACGTTACGCATATCAATGAGTGGGTTCGGAACATCTTGCTGCTGATGATAAGACTCTAATAGCTCAAAGACACTGCCACCTTTTTGCTGAGACAGCTTCTGAATATGCTGTTTTATCGGGTGGTTATACCACTCTTCAAGAGTCAACTGTTGCGTGAGAGAGCGGTGATCAAACAAGGCTACGTGATTGATGCATGAAGGCAACTCATCTTCGCGTGAAGTAATGACCAACAATTGCATTTGCTGAGCGCAGAGATTAAGTAACTCGCTCAGAGCGGCTCTATGGGCAACGTCCAAACCTGCATAGGGTTCATCAAGTATCAGCAATTGCGGCTTAGTCACTAATGCTCGCGCTAACATGACTCGCCTTGTTTCGCCTGTCGATAGCTGCTTAAAGTGACGCTGACGTAAGGTATTGAGATCTGTCTTTTCGATGACGTCATTAAGTTCAGATTCGGTGCACCCCATCTCCAAAATCAGTTGCTCGACAGTCGAACCGTAGTCGATGCTATCTTGAAAGTCGGTTTCATCTTTCGCCAATTGCTCTTCAAGCAAGCTTTGTTGTAACTCTAAAGAGACGCATGCGATGCGTTCAGGTAACCCAGAAATATCCCCGGAGGTTGGTTGTAACTCTCCACTGAGCATACGAACAATTAAAGCTGAACATTGGCTATGAGATGAAAAAATCCCCCAGTGTTGCCCTCTTTCGATATGCCAATCCGATATCGATAACTCAGCTATTCCCTGCTTGTATTTCAGCTTTTTAACCTGCATTTCTCATCCTTAAGTTGTACGAATAGAACCAGTGTGCAAGAAATTGAAACAGAACACTAGTCCACCAGCTTGAATAAAAAAAGCGCCACTCAAAAGAGTGGCGCTTTAGTGGATGACACGGCTACTGCCACTTATTGCTGACTAATAGTCACGTGCTTACGAAGAAAGTCAAACTCAACCAAATACGTTGTGGTGACATCCGGTGTAAAGCCAATGTTGCCGCTGGCATTAGTAATCGGCAATGATCCTTCCGCTTCGATGACATTCACAGCCCCATGTTCACACTGTCCCCAGTTGCCACACGTAAACTTAAATTCATATTGATTACCCGCTGTTAATTCAGCCGTGACAAACTCAACTTGACCAGCCTGATCACCTTGAAACATTCGGCGTTCATCCGAATGATCCCAGCTTCCTGAAAGCGTACCTGGAATATACCATTCTTTACCCTCATAGCTTTCAACCAGTCTCGCGTCTAAAACAATTGGGTTTTTCGTATCATTGGCATCGAGCGCGAATTCATACATGCCAATTTCTGTGAAATTAGACGGGCAGTTATCACCGCCACAGCTCATCTCACTCCCCCAATCACCAAGCGTAAACTTGTAACTAGTTTCCTCACTCAACCCCAATCTCACGCTGTAAACTCCCGCTGTCGTATAAGGCACCTCAATACCTGCGGGGTCCCAAAATGCTTGCCCGAATCCCCCAGCGATATAGACCGTTGACGAACCAAATGGTGGTAAGTCTTGGTCTTTTTCTGTCACAGGTAAACCACTCCCCTGCGAACCGACTTGTGGTTGAACAAATACTGCGGTGGTTAATGGAGGAACGGTAAATGAGCTATCTGCAAACGAAGCGCTACGAACTAAACTGTCAGCCGAATCTGCCTGCACATCATGTAGCTGGAAACCAGATGAACCCTCGACTTCAAACACTTGAGTTTCTGGAGTCGCATTGATTATTACGACAATCGCGTCGTAATTCGAATCCAGATCAGTACCCGCATAGATACCGTCATCGATCGACATTACGATCAAGCCTTGAGTTTGAGCAGGACCGACATTATGAAAATCAACTCGCTTCATCACCTGTTGTTTTGAGTTCAAGCGGAACAAATCACTAGCGCTTCGGATCTCAAGCAACTCCAGGAATTGTCGTTTGGTTAACTCGATATCCTGTATGTTCGGCTCATTAGTACTGTCCGCAATTATCTCTGATATCAGCGACCAATTCGCTCCATCTTTATCTTCGCGGGGTAAACCGACATTCCAATTGTTATCATCGCCATTGAACTTCACGCGATTAAACCAGTCGCCAGAGTCATAGGAGTCTCGCTGCATTGATTTGGAACGTAGCAACTCAGATCCCATATGGATAAACGGAATGCCCTGCCCGAGCATAACTGTGGATAATCCGATGGATTGCATACGTGCACGCTCTTCAGAGCTTACGCCCGTTGCCGTTTTATAGGCATTGTTGTCCCAAAACGTTTGGTTATCATGTTTTGAAACGTAGGAAATATTTTCTGAAGGGTATTCGGTATAGCCAGCAGGAGCCCCGTTATAGTCGATACCTTTACCGTTTTTAGTCTCACCTTTGTAATCAACCAAAATGAAATCGGCTAAGTTACCTGCCATGCCCAGACGTACTAAGTCTTGATTGTGCAGTAAATCCTGCGCTTCTTGCTCAGTCATGTCACGGCGCTCATTTGGATAAGCTGCATTGGCAAAGCCTTGGTTTTTCCTTAAACCTGTACCATCTCCATCGAACGGGCTTCCCCCACGAACGGCATCACGCAAGCGGTCAGAGAAAGTCCCTATCCGAGTCCCCGCCATATTTAACTGGGTGGCTTGTGTAAAGCGAGCGTTGTTGGATACCTCACCAAAATCCCAACCTTCCCCATAGAACAAGATATCAGGACGAACCTTACGCACCTCTTCCAGAGCTTCTACCATTAGCTCTTTCGGTTGATGGCCCATTAAATCAAATCGAAAACCATCGACGTGATAGTCTTTTGCCCACGTAACCAGAGAATCGATCATCAATTTTCCCATCATACGATTTTCGGTTGCGGTGTTATCGCAGCACGTCGAAGTTTCGACTCCGCCAGTATTGGTATTGAGGCGGTGGTAATACCCTGGAACAATTTTATCCAACACTGATTTTTCATTCACACCTGACGCGTTAGTGTGGTTGTAAACCACATCCATAATCAGCTTAAGGTCCATTTCATGTGTCGCTTTCACCATTTCACGAAACTCTTTGATACGCGTTGTCCCTTCCGCATTGGTTGCATAGCTGCCTTCAGGTACCGTGTAATGAAACGGATCATAGCCCCAGTTAAAGCTATCTAGATCTCGCAAATCATTCATTAACCTTTGAGCTTGGCCAGTAGCGGGATCATAACCTTGAAGCACCTCTTCCAATGTTTGATTGGTGTCTTCTTCCCCACAGACCGCAGCGCTAGCTCTGACCGCACACAGCTCCCCAACCGTGTCATGAATATCAATGGTTTCCGCTTCGTTGATGGTGGCAATATCAAACGCTGGCAAAATATGCAGTGTTGTTAACCCAGCCTCTTGCAGCGCTTTTAAATGACTGACAGATTCACGTTCTTGCTCGGTCAGCGCTAAGTATTTCCCGTTAAGTTGCGGGCTTCCTAATGTGTCACTGTAGCTAAAGTCTCTCAAGTGCGACTCATAAAGCACATGGTATTCATCTAAATACTGGCCATCGTCTGCCAACGGTGTTTCAGGCCTTTGATAATGATCCCAACCACGGGGCTTGAGTTTATTACTATCAAGATCCACCACCTGAGAGTACATCGAGTTGGTAGATACGCTCAGAGAATATGGGTCTGTCACCATGACCGTTTCTACTTGCTGTGTCGTGGGGTGGTACACTCTCACTTCATAGCGATAGTATTTCCCGACAACACCTCTTAAGCCATCTAGCTCCCAAATACCGTTACGTCGGTTTTCCCACATAGGGAGGCTTTTAATTGGTCTTTTGTTTTTGTTGTAGATATGCAGCGTTACTTTTTGTGCCGTTGGTGCCCAAAGTCTAAAGTCTGTCTTGCTCCCATTTACAATAGTCCCAAGCTGTTCAGAAATGGCGTTGCCCGCTTGTTCGTTGACGTAAACATCGTCTAATACTCCCACTTTCTGCACTTCTGTGGCCGCAAGTACTTTGTCTTGGTCGTCATAGGCAACTAGCACGATTTGGCTTTTCAAGATGCGCGTAAGTTTGTGTCGCTTTACGTCAATTTGAGTCGCGGTTAAGCCGCTTAAGTGAGGGAAACGTTGCTGGAGCTCATCATTCAATTCACCGATGATCGACAACTCTACAGGCATACCACCAATGATTTGATTTTTTTCTTCATCCAGCTTAATGCGGTTTCTTGGTGACGAGCGAAGTTCTACTCGAGCAGCGGTTGCAGCAGCTTCCCAAGCAATCGTCTGTTCATCTAACCAATGGGCTTTTTGACCATCAATTGCAATTGGACGTTCAGAGGTCGGTTCATAATAAAGCTGGCTGGAGCCATGGAAGCCAAACACACTACGGTGTTTATCCAACTGTGTGAGAGCAACTTTATGATTAGCGCTACCAAATGCTTTTTCATCACCTTTGTGCAAAATAAAATTCATGCACGTATGAGGGTCACTCGCTTGCTGATCAACTTTGAAAATGTAGAATGCACCATAAGTAGGGTTAAAGCCATCAGCGGGGTAAGGTTGATCCCAACTGGTTCCAGAGCTACTTATCCCCATCGCCTCAAGATCGGTGCTGGTACATCCTTCACCGTTCCACAGATGCATGCCCCAGCCCTGGTATTCACCTTCATCGCTCGTGTTTCTATTGTAATAAACCACCACTTCATCTTCCGCTGGCACATACAGTTCTGATTGAATCACTTCACTTGCCAATGTTTTTGAGTGGCTTAGTATCAATATTGATGTCACCAGCATTGGCATTGTCGCACTTGCCAATGTGTTTATTTTGAACTCCATAATCCCTTCCATTTGTTCAAGTTACCAATTGAGAGGAGTATGCCGATAGACGTCATCGGCTCCCCAGTCGGGCAACATCATAGGAAAGAATAAACACCACAATATGTGACCTAATGCTTAAAAACATCCAGACACCTAACGGATATAAATAACCTACATAAATATCACAAAGTGCACACCTACAAAGTGGAGTGAAGATCATCTTTTGTACGCTGAGAGCCTCATACTCATATTTGTTCAAGCTACGCCCGTTACATACGCCACTGTTGCTTAGCAGTAGGTCAGTGCAAGTTTGGCATCAGCAAACAATAAAAAACGGGAGCCTAAGCTCCCGTTTTTAAACTATAGGTTTCTAAAACCTTAGATAGTTAGCGCAGATTACATCATGCCGCCCATACCACCCATACCGCCCATGCCGCCCATATCAGGCATTGCAGGTGCTTCTTTCTGAGGTAGGTCTGTTACCATCGCTTCAGTAGTGATCATTAGGCCAGCAACTGATGCAGCGAACTGTAGTGCAGAGCGAGTTACTTTAGTTGGATCTAGGATACCCATATCGATCATATCGCCGTACTCACCGCTTGCCGCGTTGTAACCGTAGTTACCTTCACCAGCACGAACGTTGTTAGCAACCACTGACTCTTCATCACCTGCGTTCTTAGTGATTTGACGAATAGGCGCTTCCATTGCACGTAGAGCAACACGAATACCGACATTTTGCTCTTCGTTATCGCCTTCAAGGTTAGCCACCTTAGATGCAGCACGGATAAGTGCAACACCACCACCAGCAACCACACCTTCTTCAACTGCAGCGCGAGTTGCGTGAAGTGCGTCTTCTACGCGGTCTTTCTTCTCTTTCATTTCAACTTCAGTCGCAGCGCCAACTTTGATTACTGCAACACCGCCTGCTAGCTTAGCAACGCGCTCTTGTAGTTTCTCTTTGTCGTAGTCTGAAGTTGCATCTTCGATTTGCTGACGGATTTGAGCAACACGACCTTGGATCATTGCTTCTTCACCCGCACCATCGATGATGGTTGAGTTTTCTTTCGTGATAGTTACGCGCTTAGCTTGACCTAGGTCTTCTAGCGTTACTTTCTCAAGGTCTAGACCGATCTCTTCAGAGATAACCGTACCGCCAGTTAGGATAGCGATGTCTTGTAGCATTGCTTTACGACGGTCACCGAAACCAGGCGCTTTAACCGCAGCAACTTTCACGATACCGCGCATGTTGTTCACTACTAGAGTTGCAAGCGCTTCGCCTTCTACATCTTCAGCGATGATTAGAAGTGGACGAGATGCCTTAGCAACCGCTTCTAGAGTCGGAAGAAGTTCACGAATGTTTGATACTTTCTTGTCGATAAGAAGGATGAATGGACTTTCTAGATCAACACTGCCTGCTTCTTGATTGTTGATGAAGTAAGGAGATAGGTAACCGCGGTCAAACTGCATACCTTCCACAACGTCTAGCTCGTCTTGCAGTGCTTGACCTTCTTCAACAGTGATAACGCCATCACGACCTACTTTTTCCATCGCTTCAGCAATGATGTTACCTACTGTAGAGTCTGAGTTAGCCGAGATAGTACCAACTTGTGCGATCGCCTTAGTATCTGCACATGGCACTGAAAGTGCTTTTAGCTCTTCAACCGCTGCTGTAACTGCTTTGTCGATACCGCGCTTAAGATCCATTGGGTTCATGCCAGCAGCGACTGCTTTTAGGCCTTCGTTAACGATAGCTTGAGCCAGTACTGTTGCTGTTGTCGTACCGTCACCCGCTGCGTCGTTTGCTTGCGAAGCCACTTCTTTAACCATTTGTGCGCCCATGTTCTGGAACTTGTCTTCAAGCTCGATTTCGCGCGCAACAGATACACCATCTTTAGTGATAGTTGGTGCACCAAATGATTTATCTAATACTACGTTACGACCTTTAGGGCCTAGTGTTACTTTTACTGCGTCAGCTAGAACGTTTACACCTTCTAACATTTTTACGCGTGCGTCATTACCAAATTTAACGTCTTTAGCAGCCATGTTTAATTTCCTTTCTAAATTCGATTTTCGTTTTCGTTGTGATTCAGAATCAATTATTCAACGATTGCCATGATGTCGTTTTCAGACATGATCAGAACTTCTTTGCCGTCGATTTTTTCTGTTTTAGTGCCGTAGCCTTCAGCAAAAATAACAGTATCACCCACTTTTACGTCCAGCGGTTGTACAGTACCGTTTTCTAGGATGCGGCCTTTGCCAACAGCTAGAATCGTACCACGTGTTGATTTTTCCGCAGCAGAACCTGTAAGAACGATGCCACCTGCTGACTTAGATTCAACTTCTTGGCGCTCTACGATAACTCGGTCGTGTAATGGACGAATGTTCATCGGTCGTCTCTCCTGAAAATTTCCATATGATTTGATAATGGCTAGAAATACGCTTCCAAGCCGTGTGATAACTATATAAGGGGTAAGTTGGATAAACCCAAGGGGGAAAGTAAGATTTTTCTGTGATCTGGCTTTTACTGATTCCCAAAAACAAAACGCTTCATAGGTTACCCAAAATGAAGCGTTTAGTATCAAGCCATCAATTGAATTACTTTTTCTCTGCTCGTCGGAAAACGAAACTAGCTAAAACGACCATGACACCTAGTACCCCACCGAGAATAGTGCCTACAAATACAATCAATGCTCTTTTCGGCTCATCTCTAGAGATAGGTTGCTCGACATTCTCTAAAAATCGAAAGGTTTGGAACTCAACACTACGCTCAATCTCTAGATTATTTAGCATATCCAGTTTTGCTTCAATTTGCTGTAGTCTAGGCTCAACTACGCTCAAGTTCTTTACGGACTTGAGCGCCTGAACTTTAGCCTCTAGCGCTTTGGAGCCTAAATCAATACCAAACATTTCATTATCACTGTTAGTCTGAATAGGTTTATTCACACCAGCAGACCGTGCGATCAACATGGCATATTCAGCACGCTCAGTCTCGACCAAAAGCTTATTCTTTGCCTGCGTTTCAAGTATACGTTTTTGCTGTATCAGTTCGTTCCGCTTACCTTTCACAACCGCCTGAAGATTATTGAGCGCATCTGCGTGCGCCTTCTTTTGGATAATCTTTATATAATTATTCAGAAGACTATAACTGCTAGCTTGAGTGGTAGATTGAAATGCAATCTCATAAGGTGAAAATGCCACTTTCTTGTTACTTTTAATAATTGGCTCAGCAGATATTCTCTGAAACCACTCAGCGTAAAGCTTACGCGCTTCACTCTTCTTTACCTCAGGTTCGGTAATTGTAGTGAGTTCAGCTTTAAAGGATTGAAACTCCTCACTGGACTCTAAGAATCTACGTTTATTACTGCTGGAATTAAAAGCATCGATAAAGCGTTGAAATAGAATTTCCGTGTCTACTAGATGATCTAGCTCTTCACTAACTAACACCGTACCGTCTTCTTGGTAAACATCAAAGACGGGTTGGAACTGCTTCACTTGTTGCTGATAGGCCGACATATCTTGAAGCTGAGGCTGCGTAATCTTTGCACTTGAAGACCACCATTCTGGGGCATTCAGTGCAAAAAAAACTGCTGCGACCGAGAATATAGCAGTCAATACCACCACTATCCACTTACCTTCCCAAAGCGCTATTAACAGCTCTCTTAGGGCAACTTCATCATTATTTTGAAAATAAGAAGGCGACTGAAGTGAATACTGTTGATTAACGATTGGCGGTTGTTCTTGCTGACTCACACGGGCTCCTTGATACTGGGCAACTAAAAATTTTTGAGTTAGTAGTTCTGCCGCGCGAGTCTACCACAGAGTCATAGCCGAAAACATTAATACCTTTGAAATAGAGCTTTATCGCTCAACGCCAATCGTCTAAGGGGATAACTTGTGCTTTCTGCTCTTTCACTTGCGTACTTTTTTGACCATCCAAGGCTAACTGAAACTTAGATATTTGCAGCACAAGTTCACGCATTAGTGCCATATTGGCGTGGTTGGGGTTTTTGCAATGGGAAATGACTCTATCTATATGGCTTTGCTGAGCCCATAGTCTATCTTGCATTTGCTCCGATGCTGATAAAATCATCTCTTCACACATATCGTGCTTAAGTTGGTCGAAAGCTTCCGGGTGATGTAAGGCGAGTTCCATTAAGTCATCAAAGGACGGAAGGGTTTGGTTAACTAGTGGGGTATTCATACTGCCTCCAGCTTGTCCTTAGAAAGAACATCCTGAAGTAATAATAGGCGAGTTTAAACAATTAAAACGGTTAGCAATGCGTCGTCTTAAAAACGAGACAATATAGGACTAGGGAAGGATTAGATAAGCACAACGACGCTGGCCTTGAATAATATGCTCTGAACGTGTCACAGCCACGTTTCCTCCCAACAGTTGCCTAAACACATTTAGCTCTGATTGGCATAAACTCGAGCAGTGTGCTGCAGCCTTACTGATAGGACAATGGTTCTCTACGAGAACAAACCCCTTATCAGTCACTTCTAACTCAGCCATATAGCCTTCCTTGCGCCTTAGCTCTACCAGTTTTGACAGTTTGCTTTCAAGCCCTTTATACCCTTCTAGCTCTCGCTGATAGTGCAGCAGTGTATTGCGCTCACGCTCTTCAGCTACTTTTTGAACACCATCAGCTCCAAACAATTTCTCCACAGCATCAATAACTTGTACGGTCAATTCAGCATGATGATCAGAAAACTGTGCGTGCCCTCTCGGGGTGAGAGACCAATGCCGCGTTGGGCGACCAACCTTAACTTTAATATCTTCAAACACCAGCAGACCTTCATCTTCTAAGTTTTGAAGATGTTGCCGAGCGCCCATTGTCGTCACACCCAACTGTTCGGCCAGCATTTTTGCTGTGGTCGCTCCGTTGACCTTGATCAGCTGCAATATTTTTTGAGTGTTTTTCATGACTTCCCTCTCCTGCCCATAGTGGCATTATGATTCAAGCCGTTTATAAAGCAAATGCTTTACCCTTAAGTAAGAGGCGTTTTGAAATATTGCATAGGAACGAGCTGCTTGTTTCGACTATATCTGCCGTATAAACCACGCAACGATGCAGGTAGTTTAGATTCATCAATAGTCACAAATCCATGCTGAGAATAAAAGCCTTCAAGATGAGGATAAGCAAAACAATAATCATTGCTCGTGAGACTCTCCCCAGCTTGCACACAATAGCGCATCAGGTCATGACCAAAGCCTTGACCTCGATATTTAGGTGAAACCAGCATTCCCGTAAGTAGTCGATAATGTTCAATCACCCGAAAACGTACTACTGCCACTATCTCCGATTCTACGTAACCGACAATGGTCAACTCGTCTTTCTTAGCTTTGCCCGAAGAGTAATGCGCTTTGTACAATCGAGAGACAAGAGGTAGCTTTATAGGGTCTAAGACCTCTACCTTCAACGTACTCATTATCACCAGCCCTTAATTTAGGTTAGAATGGGCGCAGTTTAGATTACCCCACAAAACTTATGCAAATTTTAGCCAATGCCGACCTCAAGCCCTATCACACCTTTGGTATCTCTCAGCTCTGTGATTTCTTGGTTGAAGCCAACTCTATTAATGATATCAAAGCCATCTACCAAAATAGCGCTTGGAGTAAACTACCAAAACTGATGCTAGGAAAAGGCAGCAACATACTGTTTACTGACACTTTCCATGGTGTTGTCATCATCAACAACCTAGTGGGGAAGAGCGTCACAGAGTCAGATACCAACTGGCACCTCCACATTGCTGGCGGTGAAGATTGGCCATCATTAGTTGAGTGGAGTGTCAACCAAGGCTATTTCGGGCTGGAGAACCTTGCATTGATTCCGGGCTGTGCAGGCAGCGCTCCCATACAAAATATCGGGGCCTACGGCGTTGAACTAAGAAACGTATGTGAGTATGTGGATATTCTTTGCCTAGACACATTCGAAGAGAAAAGACTGACGGTGAGTGAATGTCAGTTTGGATATAGAGACTCTATCTTCAAACGTGAACTGCACCAAAAAGCTATTATCACCGCAATCGGTTTGGTATTGCCAAAAAGCTGGCGGGCAAAAGTAGAATATGGCCCATTGAAAGATCTAAGCTCTGATACAGCAACAGCCAAACAAGTTTTTGAACGAGTCTGCAGTATTCGCATGGAGAAACTGCCCGACCCCACTATTACTGGCAATGCAGGGAGCTTTTTCAAGAACCCAGTTATTTCTCACCAACATTATGAGCAACTTAAACAGAAGCATCCTAACATCGTAGCCTATAGTGTGGATGACGGCATGAAAGTCGCTGCCGGTTGGCTAATTGACCAGTGCAACCTTAAAGGTACGATGGTCGGCGGTGCACAAGTTCACCCGAATCAAGCCTTGGTCTTAGTTAATCGCAACAACGCCAAAGCTGAAGATGTCGTAAAGTTAGCAGCTAAAATACGTAACGAAGTATTTCACCGCTACAACATCGAGCTAGAGCATGAAGTACGTTTTATGGGTAGTAAAGAAGAAACGAGCCTAAGTGCAATCATAGGAAAAGCATTTTGAAAGAGCACACTGTTAAGCTAGCTATATTAAAAACGCTTTCTCAGGGTGGCTTTCATTCTGGTGAAGAACTTGGTGAGCAACTAAATGTCTCCAGGGCTGCAATCAGCAAACATATCAAAGGTATTCAAGGCTGGGGAGTTGATGTCTTCCGAGTTCAAGGGAAAGGCTACCAGTTGGCAAAGCCAATGCAGTTACTCGACCAAAATGTATTGAATCAATCCTTATCTAGCCCAGTGGAACTCATCCCGATCATTGATTCAACTAACCAATACCTGCTTGATAGAGTAGACAGCTTGGAGTCAGGCAGTACTTGCTTAGCAGAATACCAAGAAAAAGGACGTGGACGGCGGGGCCGTGAATGGATTTCACCATTTGGTGCGAACTTATATCTATCGATGTATTGGCGATTAGATGCCGGTATGGCAGCCGCGATGGGACTCAGCCTAGTAGTGGGCGTTGCTATTGTTGAAGCACTCGAAGAAATGGGGCTGAACGGGGTTAAGCTAAAGTGGCCTAACGACCTTTACTACCAAGATCGCAAGCTTGCCGGTATTCTCGTCGAAATGTCAGGGCAAGCCGGGGCTGCGGCCCATTTAGTCATCGGTATGGGAATGAACCTGATGATGTCAGACGCTACGGAAGGCATTACTCAGCCTTGGGCCAGCTTATCAGAAGTGGCAGCGAGTCAAGAGGTAGATCGCAATCAACTTGCCGTCACGATGATAACTACACTGAAAAACTCTCTGGCAGATTATGAGTTGCGGGGAATGTCTGGTTTTGTAGAACGCTGGAATAGACTTGATAATTTTATAGGAAGGCCTATCAAACTGATTATGGGCCCTAGAGAGGTTTCGGGTATAGCTCGGGGAATCAACGAACAAGGCGCAGTTCTATTGGAAACGGAACAAGGAATTGAGACCTATATCGGTGGTGAGATTAGCCTGCGCCCTAGCACTTAATAATCTACGTTCCCAAGTTACTATTAAGAACTCGACGCGGTCGCTAGGAAGTCCCTACACATTTTGCTAATATCCCTGTCCAAATTTAAGTAAAGGCTACACTTTTCGCATGATGACACCTAGGAATCTATTCGCTCAACTTCCTACTTTGGCTCAAGACCCTGCTCAATTTGAGACACTCTATTCTGCCAAAGACTTTCGGACGCGTTTAATAGAAGCTATTCGTCAAGCTAGCAGTCGAATCTACTTAGTAGCCCTTTACTTAGAAAATGATGAAGCAGGTCGAGAGATCCTAACTGAGCTTTACGAAGCCAAACAGCGTAATCCTGGATTAGATATTTGCGTTTGCGTCGATTGGCACAGAGCACAACGAGGCCTAATTGGCGCAGAGCCAGGAGAAACCAATTCTGCGATGTACAAGGACTTTGCTAACAAATATGAGCACAAAGTCCAAGTGTTTGGTATCCCGGTTCGCGGCCGAGAGGTTTTTGGTGTATTACACCTAAAAGGTTTCATTATCGATGAGCAAGTCATCTACAGTGGCGCTAGCTTAAACAACATTTATCTGCAGTATCAAGATCGTTATCGCTTTGATCGATACCATGTACTGAACAACAAAGCTCTTGCCGATAGCATGGTTAACTTTATACAGTCAGAGATGATCGCACACCCCGCAGTTAATGATTTAGCTCTAGGTAATCAACCCAATACCAAAGAAATAAAGACTCAAATTAGGCAACTAAGGGCCTCACTTTCTAAGGCGAGTTACGTGTTTACGCCCCAAGATGTTGCCCCCGACCAAGTTGCTGTTACTCCTTTTGTTGGAGTCGGGGGAAAGCGAAATAAACTAAACCAAGGTATCAACACCTTACTTGCTCAAGCAAAAGACGAAATCTTTATTTGCACTCCATACTTTAATTTTCCTCGTAGTGTCGCGAAAGAAGTAAAAAAAGCAATCAAACGTGGCGTACAGGTCACTATTGTTGTCGGTGATAAAACTGCTAATGATTTCTATATTTCTCCAGAAGAGGAATTTAAGACAATTGGTGGTGTTCCTTATCTGTATGAAAAGAACCTCCGTCAGTTTGCTAAAGCGAATGAGGCGAGTATTGCAAGTCGCAAGCTTACTCTTCGCATTTGGAAACATGAGCAAAATAGCTTCCATCTAAAAGGGATATGGGTAGATAAGCGGTACATGCTGCTTACGGGTAATAATATTAATCCAAGAGCTTGGAAGCTAGATCTTGAAAACGCATTGCTAATTCAGGATAACTATGGGCACCTAACTGAACAATTCGAGCAAGAGGTCGAAAACATTCTTCAGAATACACTTCAGCTTTGCACTTACAAGCAGTTAGAAAAAGTGGAAGACTACCCAGACGAGGCTCAAAAGTTGCTACGTAAGATATCTCGAGTAAAGGCAGATCGAGTATTGAAGCACATTTTGTAAAGCTGAATAGAAATGACTTAGACTAATTTACGATAGAAATAAATTACTGTGAAAAAACAAATCTTATCAAACTCCGCAATCAGCCATGGCCTAGGTCTAATACTGATTGCTGGCTATTTAAATCTGACGTCAGGATATAACCTTTGGTCGGCTCCTGATACTATAACATACAGCACCCTAAGCGTATTTCTGACATATATCGCAACCGCTAGTACTCTACCACAAATAAGTAAATATCTATTGGTGGAAAGGAAGTATTATATTTTACCTGTATTACTAACAATGTTTGCTATTCTCACTGGATTAATAGCACTAACCAGAATAGAGTATTCAAGATCTATCTTAATCCATGGCTTCTTTGCAAGTTTTGTTTGGTTGTATATAAGTAGCATGATGAGAAGGCGCTATAAAAAACTTAAACTATCCGCTATTGAAAATTTTGATATTACTATATTCAAAGAAAACAAAAGCATCGAAGTAACACCTTTAGGTTCAAACAGAGAGATCTCTTCAATTCAATCAGGGCTCGTCGTTGACTTACATAAAGAGTTAAGCTCAGAAGACTCAAAGTTTGTGGCTGATTGCAGCATAAATAATATTCCCGTATTTCACTCAGAAAGTATTCGAGAAATGGTTGAAGGAAAGGTTCAAACTAGCCATATATCAGAAAATGCAATTGGAACCCTAAACCCTAACCCTATTTATTTTTCATTGAAGAGGGTGTGGGAATCAGCAATAATTATAATAACTTTACCAATAACTTTGCCAGTTATGGCTATAACTGCATGCCTAATAAAAATAGAAAACCCAGGCCCAGCAATATTCACCCAAGAAAGAGTGGGGCAATCTGGTAAAACATTTAAAATTTACAAATTCAGAAGTATGACAATTAAGAAATGTAGTGACACTGATAAGTTTGCTACTGAAGAAAAAGACCGAATAACAAGAGTAGGGAAATTCATTAGAAAGGTCCGTATTGACGAGCTCCCTCAATTTTTCAATGTACTTAAAGGTGAAATGGCTTTAATTGGTCCTCGTCCTGAACAAGAAAGCTTCGTAAAGAAATTTGAGCAAGAGATTTCATTTTATGGCTATCGTCATATGGTTAAGCCTGGGATTACGGGATGGGCTCAAACAGTACAAGGTTATGCTGATGACACTGATTCAACAAGAGAAAAACTAGCACATGACCTATACTATATAAAACATCTTTCATTTTGGCTAGATATGAATATTGTAATAAAAACAATTAAAACCATGCTTACTGGATTCGGAGCAAAGTAGTGCCTGTTAAGTTGAGGGGAAATAGATTAACGTTATCTAGCATAACTCAGTTTATATTTAGTGGCACTAAATATAAATGGTTTATTATCCGCTATTAGTAAAAACAATATAACCAATTAAACTGATGCTGGATAATAATACCTGTATAGAAGGTGGATATGTATAATATCCCACCTTCTATCTAGATAGAGTACCTTTCTTGAAAAATTTTATCGAGCATCGAAGTCCATTAGATTAAAACCATCCACAAATTCCAAATACTTCAAACTAATGACATGCTCGCTTAAGTATTTTTTTTGATTATCATTATAATGTAGTTGTAAAATCCCGCCAGTAATAGTTGAATATGTAAAGCCTAGCTTATATAAGCCAAACTTAATATAATCATTTTTATAGATATATATTTTCATCCCTGAGCAAATTGCGTCAACCAATGTATGAGGAACCCCTTCACCGTAGCCTGAAGGTTGAAAGAATTTATAACCGTGCCCAAAAATTGTATCTTGTGGTAAAAATCCGACACCTCGTCCGCCAACACATCCAAATGCCCTATCAATGACATGCTTTGAGCAGCCAACAAAAATCACTTCGCTATCCCCATCTACAAGCTCAAAAGCTATAGATATTGATTTAGAAATGAGGGGAATCTTGCTATCTCTGGATACGATTACAATATTCTCTTCTTTGCCAAGAGTCCGCATAGTCCCACCAGAGCCAGGTACCCAGTGATGCTTTCTATTAGATAAAAAGTTGAAATATCTATAGTCCGCGTAGTTTTGAAAAACTATATTTTTCCTTCCGTTTATCTTAAAAAGAAATTTCAGTACAAATCTAAATAATTGAGATGTGCGTTTTCTTCCCATCCCATTTACAATAACCGTGCCTTTCCGCCAAAAGAAAAGCATGAAGATAATATTACTTTTAATGTTGGAGGAGATGAAGTATCGCTTAGAGAATAAAACTAAGTATACATACTTAACCATTCCCAAGAACCCATCGAAAAAGCCAACACTTTCAAAGTCAATCTTATTTTCAATAAGTTCATTAATTATGCCAGCACGATAGTTAAAGTTATATTCAGACTTATCATTAAGAAAGACAATAGTCACTATTTTCCCTCAATAAAATAGGATGAAGATAAAATTTTAATGTAAAGTTAGTTTGCATATTTATAATAGCCTTTGTACCAACGAACAAAATCTTTAACACCTTCTTCGATACCTACTTTTGGTTTATATCCTGTTGCCTCAAAAAGATCGCTAGTATCTGCATACGTTTGATAAACATCACCAGGCTGCATCTTTCGGAAGTTTTTCGATGCTTCAATGCCTAATTCATCTTCAATTGCTTTCACGAAGTCCATCAAATTAATAGGTGAACCGTGCCCCAAATTGTAAATAGCGTAAGGAGCAGAACTGCTTGCAGGGGAACCACTTTCAACTTGCCAATTGTGATTCCTTGTTGGAACAACATCGGCAATACGTATAACACCTTCGACAATATCATCTATATGCGTAAAGTCTCGCCACATATCTCCATCATTGTTGACATCTATAGTCTCTCCTTTGAGAATCTTATTTGTAAAAATGAAAGGAGCCATATCAGGACGTCCCCAAGCTCCATAAACAGTAAAGAACCTTAAGCCTGTAGTAGGAATATTGTACAAATGTGAATAGGTGTGTGCCATGAGCTCATTTGACTTCTTCGTAGCAGCATATAGTGAGACGGGATGATCAACAGAATCAGATGTCGAAAATGGAGTCTTTGTGTTCAAACCATAGACAGAGCTAGAAGAGGCATAGACAAGGTGTCCAACCATATTATGACGACACCCTTCGAGAATATTTAGATGGCCTAATAAGTTTGAGTTTGCATAAGAATGTGGATTTTCTATCGAATAGCGGACACCGGCTTGAGCGGCCAAATGGATAACTCTATCGAACTGCTCCACTTCAAATATGTTTGCGACATGCTCACTATTACAGATATCTAGCTCAGAGAAGCGAAATTTGGGATGTTTAATTCGCTCAAGGCGTGCTTTCTTTAATTCAACATCATAATAATCGTTTAAGTTATCTACACCAACGACGTCATGCCCACAAGAGACTAGTCTATCTACGACCGCACTGCCTATAAAACCAGCAGAACCGGTAACTAAATACTTCATATTACATTCCTTCAATTAGGGCAAATATACCTTTAGCAAAAGTAATATCGCACATACTGTGATTTATTCATTTTACCCGTAGAAAATGGCTACGAGCTTAGATTTTAGACATGTATATCGGCCAATTATAGGGATACAACATACTTCAATAATTTAAGTCACAACCAAATAAATATTGGTAGACAGAAGTTAATCTAGTCGGTAATTTTAGTGGATTTATTGTAAAGAGACCAGACGTTAGACGACAAGTCGAGCATGCATTGATGCTTATCTCTATTCATATCAACCTCAGTAAACAAATATGAAGAATAGGATAAGCCGGAGTTAATCTTGTATCGTAGTCTTATCTCCTCATCAGTCTCTTTATTCAACTTATCACGATTTCTATTCCTAGATATTGAAACATGCTCTGGTACAACAAGGTTCATTAATAAGTCCGGTTTCACACAAGCTGAATATAGTCTGTCTTCTAGGTTTTTTAAGTACTTACATAGTTGGGAGGACTTTGCATCAACTATAATTCTCCGGCTATCCATTACACCAATATTTTGAGATGGATATCTATCCAGTATAGCAAGACCTCCTCTATAGGAGAATCTTTGTGCTTTCTTCAAAGTTTTATAGCGTTCATACGCCAAGACTGCATATCTAATTGCATGCAACATTGATGTAGGTTTCACACCGGATTTAATAGTGCTAGACTGTAATTTATCTTTTTTTCTTAATATTTTTATAATATTGAATGCTATATTAAATGGCAGTGTGATATATGTATATTTAGGAACTCCTACATGGTATGTTCTGCAATTAAACTTGCTAGAATAAAGCTCCTGAAGAAAAGCAACACTAGATGACTTTCCAGCACCATCTAACCCGGTAATAGCTACAATTTTCCCTTCGCTACCTAAGTTTTTCTTCTCTTTTAATATTAATTTGTTAATGATCCTATACGCTATTTGATAATATCGATATAAAAACTCTTCAAACGAGTTAAATCGCCTAAACAATTTTATACTTTTCTTAACATTTGAAACCTTTTTGAAACTTAGATCACCTTTGCATTTCAGTAGGTCCTCATAGTCTATATTTTTAATAAGGTCTTGTTCGGAAAAACTCAACTCACCAACAGTACACAAATCTAGCTCTTCTTTATATGAGAGTAGCTCCTTTTTGTATAGCATCCTACTAGGGATAGAGCCTTGCTTTGCGATGAAGCGTAAAAGAAATATTTTCGCTTGTTGAGAGTCGTTTAAGACATATATACCTTTATGTTTTATCCTATTTGAAAGCAATTCACTTTCAATCGGAAAGTGATAGTTTTTTATATGACTCTCACCAGTTATAATTTTCGTATACAGGTGGATATGTACAAACTTACATAACTTAGCGTCAAAACAGTAGTAGTGATATACGAAGGGATAAGATATCCTGCTATTATTAGCCTCGACAAATCCGTAGCTCAACATTAGTTCACACATTTCAGCATAAGAACTCTGATGAACCAAAATATCAAGATCTGAATCTCCAGAAAGTGCTATATCTAGTTCATGGTTATTTTTCCAACTACAGTAAACAACATTAGCTTCGTTTAGTTCACTAAAAAGGTCTGTTAATATTTTAGACTTCATACTTTTTGTGGTATTCATTGAATTCACTAAAAATTTCGGGATAAACTTCAGATATTGTATTAACAACATCAAGATTTCGGTTTAAAAACCAGTCAAGGTTACTCGAGTTTACTCTTTTATGCCCTCTTTCAAGTAATCTTTGGCTGACTAACTCTCTATCTTCATTAACTAAAACCACTTCAATATCAGATATATCTTCTTTAATTTTATTGAAGAGCTCGTTGATATATAACGAATCATTACAGAGTAAATTGAATGGGATATGACTAACCCCTTCATCAATATATATTTTGCTTGATAAATCCAGTTTTTTTAAAAACTTCAACCTACCCAACTTCAAGAAAACATAAAACATAACTCTAAGCACATGAAGAAAACGAGTTTCATTTTCACCGATGTGGCTATATAGCTTTAAAATAGATCTAGCATCAAGCGAAAAAACTCCAATAATAAAAAAGTATACCTTCTGAAGGAGAAATCTTGATTTTACCTTTGAGTATGGGTTTCCATACACAGGGAAATCGCTAGCATCAGTTTTTCTGTGCCTTAGGTAATAACTTTTACCAGCACATGGTGGCCCTGTAAACTCAACTATCTTCATAACTCCTCATAAATTGCATTGTATTTATTGTGCATCTCGTCTAAAGAATAATTCTCCATCAATATAGCGTGGTTTCTTTTTACTATATTAGAAATTTCTTCGTCGGAAAGCTCATTAAGAGCATCAAATATGTCATCTATAGTATTTAGCTCATTGATATAAAATACCTTTATCCCAAACTCAGCCAACTCCAAGTGTGGGGGTATTTCAGAAAGTATCGGGATACAACCAAAGGAAATTGCCTCAAGAACCGATATTGGCATGCCTTCAACAGTTGAATTCGAGAAAAAAAACTGAGAACTTTCCAAAATTTTGTAGACATACGCCCTCTCCTTTAGCCCCCAAAACTTTAACCGATTACTACTATATTTAGCTTCTAGACTTTTCCGGAGACACCCATCACCGAGAACATGAAGAGCGTATTCCTTCTTCTGATCAAAGAACGAAATTATAGGCTCAGGGTTCTTTAGGGGTATCAACCTACCAACCATCGCAGATGCTCTACCAGAGGAATGTGATTCAGCTACTATATTCTCATTGAGAACTACACCGTTTGTAATATAGGAGCACTTTTTCATTCTAGTGATTTTATTCGAAAAAGATAAGAAACTACTTTTACTGCAGAACACAACCTGACTACTAATTAGTATATTTAGAAAAAATAATAGATAGTTTATTCCTTTTAAATTATTTCTAGAGGTGTGTACCGTATAAACTATCTTAGAAAATTTAATGCGAAAAAAGAAAGATAACCAAACAATAAACAACAGTTGAGTCGAGTGAACGTGATAAACATCAAATTTGTCAGGCATTCTAATCAGAGATAGGAAGAAGTTTATTATACTTTTCAGTTCTAGACTCTCTGGACTTAGATAGGAAACATCATGGTTCCCGTTATTTTTTAAGTACAAATAAAAATCATTGTACCCCATATTTGTCATAGAGGTATTATTCCCTACATGTGCCACTTTCATAATCAAACCATTGAATAAAAATCACTAAAGTTGAACACTAATCATTATATTTACTCGTTAAAAATCATATTAATATAACCAACCGATAAAAGTTTACCAGAATTTTAAAGTATTAATAGAAAGTAATTTATTAACTTTTATACATGACAATAAGTTAGTTGATGCAAGCCCAACAAATGTTGAAAAAGCTGCGCCATAAATACCAAACATAGGAGTTAGTATTATACATAGTGAGACGGACAACATAGCGGACACCATTACATTGAATCTATGATGCTTTTCGTTACCTGTCATTTGAAGCAAAAAACCAACAGATCCCGTAGCCACATTGATAAACTGTCCAGCTAGTAAGATATAGAGTATATTTTTATATTCTAAAAATTCTTTCCCATAAAACCCTAATATTTCACCTGAAAAGATCACTATAATTAGTAGTATAGGTATAGAAATTGACAACATTACTCTAGTGCTCCATTGAACTACTTTTCTAAGCTCCTCTAATTCTCCTTTGTAATATAATTTTGCAAACCTTTGTGACACAACTTTATTTACTGCAAATAGAATAAATGAGGTTGAAGTTGATAGCTTCAAACAAATCGCATAAACCGCTATTATTTCTCCATTAGCAATAGTCCCTAAAAATACCCCTGGAAATTGAGCGTTTAGTTGGCTAGCTAATTGAATAAGAAGCATTGTAATCGCGACTTTATTCATCTCATCATTCGTAGGAAATTTAAGTTCCCTATATCTATCAGTACTTATCCAGTAGGTAAGCGATAATACAAAAATAGCAATATTAGAAATCAAAAATACATACGAAAACAGTATATGGTCTATACCTTCAAAAAATAGGGCACAGATCAATACAAAGTTCAATAGAATACCAGAAAGTATAGATGAGATTACTATATTGTTCTTTCCCTGATACGCCGACTCTAATATAGAAATAAGGTTAACAAATAAAAATGAAATTATAAAAATGGATGCAATACTAACCTTTTCTTCATTTTCAATTAGCACCCCGCTTGCAAGGTAAAATATAGCAATTACTAAGACCGAAGAAAAAGAAACTATCAAGATTGATTTTACTATTACACCTAAATGAGTATATGAACTATAGCGTTCACCTTTGGCTATCAATCGCAAAACTACATTTCTGAGACCAAAGCAACCAACAGGTGATAACATAGTAATGATAGATATAGACCAAAATATATATCCTGCATACTCACTTCCCAACCTGTCATTTAATATATACCCGAAAATTAGGCTAAATAGAGCAGATAGTCCTTTAAAGGAAAACGATATTATCGCATCATTTCTTAACTTATTGGACTTCATTTTTCCTCCACCCTAAACATAGAGATGACTGAATCATAACAATAATTGAGCACCAATATATTGGGTAAGAAAAAGAATATCTAGAAAATATAAAAATAGAAAACAAGGGAAGTATATATTTGTTTTTAATTACCAATGCGAATAAAGAAAACATCAGCAAATAGCCTTGCAATCCAAATACAACAACAGCATTAAAACCATTGCCATTACTATTAACATGGTTATAACCTAACTCAGAACCTGTTAGTGCACTATTGTGGCCAACCCCAAAAACAAGTTCAACTAGAGTTGAGTTCGCGTATGTCATTAGATTGTTAATCTTATAGGATGTACTGTTATCCATAACAGCACTATTAACGAATCGATTAATAATAAAATCAAAAACTCCAGAAAAGTACATGACACTAAAGAGTGCAGCTATACCAATAAAAAGGTAAAAATATTGTTTATAGCCTTTTTCCATAATTAAAGCATAGCTAGAGACAAAAATCGCTACCAGAAAAATACTCGAACCTGATATTGTCAAAATGCTTGAAATCACAGCCAACGCTGATAGTTTTGTCAACCTTTGGTCAAAACAACACTTCATCCCAGAAAGTAACAAAATGATATTAGCATACGCACCAGGTTCTGGTGTCAGTCCCCCCATTCTTACTGCGTTATAACTAGTCGATATACTCCCATCTGAAAAAGGAAAAACCAACTGGTAGAAGTCTATTATTACACCAAAAAACTTATACAATATCTGCTGAGATAAGAATATGATGACATGTACCACTAATGCAAAGTTTATTAAGCTCCTAATTAATCCTGTGATTCTATGGCTATCTGGATAAAGAACCCACACTGAAAGGAGAAACAACCATGATATATATTGAATAAACTTGACACTATCATCAGTATTGTTAACGACTAAAGACAAACTTGGCGCCATCAATACTATCAACAAAACTAGTTTAATTTTTAGGTTATCAATTACTTCTTTAGAATTACATAACTTATTTATTTTATCAAAGTATAAAGCGAGTAATGTAAGGACTATCATCAATAAGGAATAAAGTACCGATTGGCCTCCAAATTTTGAGTATGATATGGGCGTTACTAGCATCAGAAATGTTAATGAAGAAAAAAGCCATATTATATTATTACTTATAGACATTTAGGCTTCTCAAATTTAAAGTTAACATAATCGTCCTTATATAGGTTATATATCACTTCAATTGATTTGGGTGTGAGAATTTCTTTATTCTCTTTATTATTACCCGCATTTCTTTTTCTAAGCTCTTTGTCTATGTTAATTTTTTTTAGGATATAATTAAAATCTTCATCAAGATTTTCCATCTTGGCAAAATAATCCACCGCTATGTTCCCATTTTTGTCACTCAAATAATAACTTTGAGACCAGAAGAAATAATGTTCTCTAACTAGAGACTCGGTCAAACCACCTTGAACAAAGTCATTTAAAGTGTCATATTTAGATATAAAGTAAAATGGGTGATGTTTATCAAACTTTATTGAATCTCTTTTCTTTATATAATAATAAGTTGAGATAATTCTGGTTACCGGATCTCGAACCACTGAAAACTTAAAATATTCACGAAACTTAACCTCATCAGCATGTTCATACTTTCTTAATGGATAGTGCCCCGGGTCTTTATTATAAAGTGCATGAGATACACTAGTTCCAGCAGCTTTGGGAATATGGATAAATATTGATTTTGTTTCGTTAAAAAAGCTTCTATATAATAAAAGCCCATTTTTTTGTAGATTTACTTTTTTATTTATAAATCTATACAAACGCCTCAGGAATATTACTACTTTACTATTTTTCATGTTCTAAAATAAACTGTCTGTGATTTTATAAATGTGCAAATTTAGCAAAAATTAGTTTTAACAAAGCTGAAAATTCTACTACGACCAAAACACCAATTTTTGGCGTCTTCTTATACTCACCAGCATCCTTCCATTATACCAGTCTATAAAGTGGTTAGTATCATAATCACGCCACACATACCTCAGTAATAAAATTCAAGCTTCTTTCATTACGAGCAACCTAGTACAACGGGAGGGAGCTAACTATTGCAAGTGAGACCACGTTCGCGAACTTCGGAATCGAGCACGCTACCGCCCTTGGGTCTGGCTCCCAATCAGCAAAGTTCTCCTTTCTGAGTAAGTATTATATCGTAAATCATGTTCGGCTGTAACACCTACAACGGCGCTCATCAAGCAAAGCGCTGACTCTCTCACCATCAGCATTGTGCTCATAAGCTGGAATGGTATACTTCCCTCCCAAACAAAGTATTTCGTAGATCATCTACATATAGGTATTGATATGATTATTGTGACAGGTGGCGCAGGGATGATAGGTAGCAACATCATCAAAGCCCTAAACGAACAGGGTATTAGTGACATATTAGTTGTTGATAACCTTAAGAATGGTAGAAAATTTCATAACCTTGTCGACCTTGATATATCTGACTATATAGATCGTGATGATTTCCTAACTCAAATAATGGCTGGTGATGACTTTGGGCCGATTGAGGCTGTTTTTCATGAAGGTGCTTGTTCAGCAACAACAGAGTGGGATGGTAAGTACATAATGCTCAATAACTATGAGTATTCTAAAGAACTACTTCACTATTGCCTAGAGCGCGAAATACCATTTCTTTATGCCTCTTCCGCTGCAACTTATGGTGAGACCACTACCTTTATTGAAGAAAAACAGTATGAGGGGGCCTTAAATGTATATGGGTACTCAAAACAATTGTTTGATAATTATGTTCGCAGGCTATGGCAAGACGCTAACGAACACGGTGAAACGCTGTCACAAATAACGGGATTTCGCTACTTCAATGTATACGGTCCACGAGAACAACATAAAGGCTCAATGGCCTCTGTAGCATTCCACTTAAACAATCAAATGAATGCAGGAGGAAACCCAAAACTATTTGAAGGCAGTGAATCATTCAAACGTGATTTCGTATATGTCGGTGATGTAGCCAAAGTTAATCTATGGTTTTTAGATAACGGCTGTTCGGGGATTTTTAACCTTGGTACTGGCAAAGCCGAATCGTTTGAAGAAGTGGCTAAGGCAGTGATCAAGTTCCACCAAAAAGGCAATATTGAAACTATTCCCTTTCCGGAACATCTAAAAGGAGCTTACCAAGAATTTACTCAAGCCGATTTGACCAAGTTAAGAGCAGTTGGGTGTGATCATAGATTCAAAAGTGTAGCTGATGGCGTAGCAGAATATATGCGACTTACAAACAGCTAGAGCTTTTACTCGCCTCCATTTAATTGAACTAACTTCACAAAAGCAGTAAGCCGAAGAATGACTATACAAACCTTCCAACGAATCTTCTTATCAGATACCTATGATCGATTTATGTTCTTGGTCTGTCTCGCATATTGCGCTACAGCCATGTCGATGCTGGAAGTAAGTGGACAATTTAAAAACATAATCTTGTTCGGAAGCTTGCCGCTATTAGTATTAAAACTTAAAGATCGCGACTGCGACAAAAAGATCTTATGGTTTTTCTTAGCGGGTATATTCATTCAAATAGTAAGCTGGATTGGTGCTTTTTGGGCAATACCTGACTATGTTCCCAGTCATCCAAATATTAAACCTCTAACTAGCCTATTTTTGTTTGCCTTTATCTCCCTTTGGGTGCAAGGAAAACGTGCACGGCAGGTTATATTACTCGGTACCTATGCTATCAGCTTTATAGCCACAGCCATGTACGACCATGAGCTAAATAACAGCTTCACCCGCGCACTGAGGGGAAGCCGACAAGATTTCGGTATGCATAACGCACAATACACGACTATGATGTCTGCTGTTATTCTTATGCTGTGTTGTTACTTTGTATGTATCATTCGAGATGCTAAGTGGCCTAATTGGTGCAAGTGGCTATATACAATACCCGTATTTCCAGTATTCTGCTTCTCTTCATTTTCTTTAATCGTAAGCCAAACTAGACAAGTATGGGCTGCATTAATTTTAACTCTACTAGCGTTGCCATTGATCCTCCCATACCGTATTACACGGAAAAAGCTTGCTGTTTTCTATACTGCAATTTTGCTTAGTATTAGTAGCCTCGCCACGTCAGATATAGTTCAAAAAAGAATTAGCCAGAAAGAAGTTGAGACCGTGGTTAAAGTCGTGACCTTCGATTGGGAAAACATACCTATGACGAGTTTTGGGGTGAGGTTCAACTCGTGGCTAGAAGCTAAAAATTGGATAGTAGAAAACCCTCTACTAGGTGCCAGTGATACGGCAATTCACCTGGTCACTAAAACTTCAGAGAAGTTTCAGTCTAATGAGCGAACAAAGGGCTTTGGTCATCTACATAACTATTACTTTGAAACCCTCGTAGCATATGGCTTGGTAGGTCTGTTTTTTCTTTGTTTATTATATAGAGAAATCATTCTTAATGTTAAAAATCGTAACAACTCTATAGATTTCTACTTCTTACTAGTGTTTTTATTTTTTTGGTTAATAATAAACAACTTTGAGTCTTACAATAATAAGTACTATGGCATCTATACCCACAATATCATTTTAGGTTGCTTGTACATGTTTGCGAAGCCAAGTTTGTCTAGTCCGGTTCAAAAGTAGTACACTTACACTCAGCACAATCCTAATTAGTTAATGTTATGCGGTTTATTACAAGCTATCTAAGAAAAAGAAAAACTGAAAAGCGCAATTTACGTAACATCAATCACTCCATTGAATGTCATTTAAAGAAGCAACATTTCACATGTAAAGCGCTCAACTCGGCTCAATCGCTTGTAAACACCACAAAGCAACGAGCGCAAGAAGTAGTCGTCAGCTTGACGACTTACTCGAAGCGTATTCATGATGTCCACCTAGTGATAGAGTCATTAGGTGAACAAACCTACTTAGCGGATAGGATAATACTCTGGCTGGATGAAGAAGAGTATACTATTGATACTCTTCCGAAAATGCTCATGAAACAGATTGAACGAGGTCTTGAAGTCAGGTTTTGTAAGAACTTGAGATCGTACAAAAAGTTGATCCCCACCCTCAGTTTATACCCTGAAGCAGATATCATTACCGTAGATGATGACTTCATCTATCCTTATGACTTGATTGAACTACTAATTAGAGGAAAGGAAGAAAATCCCAATACTATCATTGGTATGCGAGCCCATGAGATAAAGCATAGTTCGAGCAATGTTGCACCTTATCGAGAGTGGGGATATGAAGTATCATACAGCCATAACGGCCCCTTAACTTTTCTAACTACAGGTGCTGGAACTCTTTTTCCTGCAAGCATCCTCCATCCAGAGATATGTAAATGCGGCAATTTCCTATCCATTTGCCCCGATGCAGATGATGTATGGATTAACTTTATGTGCATACACTACGGTATCGAAAGAGCAAAAGTTAGTGATGACCGGCCATTCCACAGCCGTTTTTTCGAAATAGAGAATGGTCAGGATATCGCACTCAACAAGTCGAATGTTCATCAAGAACAGAACGACGCTCAGGTTCAAGCTGTGATTAAAAGATATCAAATAACCCTATAATTGCAGTAATCTAAATCTAAGCTTCAAGGTAATTTGAGGAGCACCATGAAAATCGCTCTTGTTCATTTACGACATGCATACTCCGGTGGAGTTGAGCTATACCTTAATCAAATGGCTCGCTATTTAGCAGAAAGAGGCGAGGATGTGACGATTATCTGTCGTTCGCATGATAAAGAACCACCTCACCCAAACGTAAAATTTGTACGCTTAAAAGGGATAAGCTTTGGTAAAACACATCGACTATGGAAATTTGCCAAAGCGGTCGAGAACCATGTAAAACATTCTAACTATGATCTAGTTTATGGTTTAGCACATGCATGGAGCCATGATGTTTTAAGAATAGGTGCTGGTACCAGCTACCATATGTCACGCTCTCTAGATAAACCAATGCGCTTGAAAGATAGGGTTAACCATCTGATAGAAAGCAAAGCGATGGCTTCAGGTGCATATCAACATGTCATCTGCAATTCAAATAAGAGTGCATTAGAAATCCAAGAAGCACACGGAGTACCAAAAGACAAGATCACTGTAATTCACAATTTTGTAGACACAGCTAGGTTTGACGCAGAACGAGTAGCAACTCAATCGGAACAAATCAAGCAATTACATAGTCTTAACGATAATAAGCCTATATTCCTATTTTTAGGGACAGGTTACGAACGAAAAGGCTTAAAGCAAGCCCTCACAGCTCTTTCAAAGCTTGACTTTGATGCACAGTTACTCATTGTTGGTAGAGAGACTCATGAATCCGAGTATGTTCAATTTGCCAAGCAACTTAAGGTATACGAGCAATGTCTGTTTCTTGGTAGCGAGAGTCGTCCTGAGCTCTATTTTTCACTTGCAGACTGTTACCTTTTACCGACTCTATATGAACCTTTTGGCTTTACCGTTATTGAAGCTTTGTCTTGCGGTACTCCCGCAATCACCACTGAGAACTGTGGAGCTAAAGAGGTCTTAAACCCAAACGTATCAACTGTAATTGGGGCCGATGTTAACCCTGATGAACTAGCACGAGCTATGGCGTACTGGGCTAATAAAAAGAAAACGACAGATGTGAGTAAAAGGTGTCGTTCTTTAGCCTTGACAATGGACATGGAAAACGTACTAGAGAAAAACTATCAGCAGTTGCTTCAAGTTTACCAAATGAAGCGAAACACACAACGTAGATAATTTTGCCGCTTTTGGGTGAGCCAGAGACGTAACCACGAGAAAATATGACTAAACCTAGAAATGATTTTGATCCCAAAGCTTATAATCCAGAGTTTGATTATCGTTTCCTAGCCCCGACCCATTGGGGTACATGGGTTGGGCTTACTCTGGGTTTACCGTTATCACTACTTCCACACAAAGTGAGAACTTCAATCGCTCGATTTATCGCAAGCAAAATCAGCAAAAAACGAAAAGGCCCCGTTCAAAAAGCTCGTATTAATCTTGAGCTTTGCTTTCCTGATAAAACGCCAATAGAGCGCGAAACAATTCTGGAAGAATGCCTTGTGACTGCCGGTTCTTTTTTACTAGGGTTCCCTGCTATATCACTTCGAAGCAAAAAATGGTTAGAAAAGAACTCAGTAATTTATGGGCTTGAACACTTAGAGAAACTGCAAACCAATGGGCAAAATGCCATTTTGCTAGTACCACACTCTTGGGCAATCGATATCCCCGCGATACTACTAGCCTCACGAGGACTTCCAGTATCCGCAATGGCCAATAGCCAAAAAAATCCGCTAACAGATTGGCTAATGCACAAACAACGGGTGCAATATGGAGGCCGAGTCTATGATAGAAGTGGAGGAATTAAACCCTTCATCAAGTCAGTAAAAGATGGGTATCTCGGTTACTATTTACCAGATCAAGATCATGGGCCTGAACAAAGTGTCTTTGTGGATTTTTTTGCTACAGAAAAAGCAACCCTTCCTGGCTTAGGAAAACTAGCTAAAGTAAGTCGGGCAAAAATCGTCCCATTATTTGCTAGTTATAATACAGTAACTGGCAAATATGAAATTGATATACGAGCCCCTCTAGAAGAGTTATCGGGTAATGAAAAGGTAGATGCCCGAGCTATGAACCAAGTAGTTGAACAGTTTGTCACCTCGAAGCCGGAACAATATATGTGGATACTAAAGCTACTTAAAACTCGTAGAAATGGTATTGACCCATATTTAGGTTACTAATATACAAAGGAGGGGGAGCCCCCTCTTTCATAGCAAACTATTATCTTATGTAAGGTAGTTTTTTGAAAACACTTGTAATGTCACCTAGACTTTCATTCAACGTATGACCGTCGATAACCTTTTGATATTTATCTACATAGGCTTTAGCCATAACGTCCGCGTTAAAAATATCTCTGGCATATTCATGGCACCTCTTGCCGCTAAAGTCACCTGAATTTCGAACCGCCTCTACCAGTTCTTGTTCACTTGCAGATAAAACCCCTACATCACTGGAAACTATTTCTGCTAGCGAACCGTAAGGGGTAGCAAAAACTGGGCAACCAAAATATAAGCTTTCAGTAACAGCTAAGCCAAAAGGCTCATGCCATGTAACAGGGAACACCAACCCTTTAGAGCGAGTCATCACGTATGATTTTTGCGCATCATCTACCATCCCCATAAATCGAACATGGGGATCCAACGTAAGCCGAAAGCCCATTTTGAAGTTAAGACGGTACCCACCTAACACATCTAAAGCTTGGTTAGCTTTCCGAGTAATAGCTATCGCCCCTTTCACATTTTTAACTCGCCAAGCCGCCTTCCCCAGAAAGTGAAAGCGCTCCCTTGCTCCTGTTAGATTCGGCTTACAATAACTGTCCCAATCTAAGCCATTATGCACAAACGCCTGAGCACCGTGATTTTCGGCATGCTTAGCCGACACAAAGACTGTATTTGGATTTATAGGTCCATTCGAGTTCCCATGCTGGGTAATTATGTAGGGCTGCTCTACTGGTTGAAACCCTGCATGCATATGTACGACGTCTATATCACGCGGGATTTGTTCACTAAGAGGGAGACTAGGTTGATACTCAAGCACTCTAGCCCAGTTACATTTACTTCCTTTTCCAGCAAGTAAAGTAACTTCATGCCCCAATTTGTATAACGCATGTGCAAGGTTCCAAATAACTCGCTCTGTACCACCATAATTTCGGATTGGTAACGTCGCTTTCGTATACAGTAAAATATTCATAATGAATTCATGCTATCTGTCTTTGTTAGTACAGCCTGATAAACCACAGAAGGTACAAAGTCACCTATATCACCACCATGGATAGCCACCTCTCGAACCAAAGTAGAAGATAAGAAGGCAAATTCTTCTGAGGGTGTCAAAAATACACTCTCTAGCTTAGGGTTTAATCGGCGATACATTGTTGTTAGACCAAACTCATATTCAAAGTCCATAGTTGTTCGAAGGCCACGTACTAATATGTTTCCTTGCTGCTGTTCTGCAAAATCAACTAAAAGACCACTGAACCCTTCAACAGAAACATTTGTTAGCCCAACACATGTTTCACGTAACAAACTCACTCGCTCCTCAAGACTAAATAATGTGTTTTTACTTGGACTTGCTGCTACTGCGACGACTAAACGTTCAAACATTGAGCTAGCTCGTTTTATCAAGTCATAGTGACCGTTTGTTACTGGATCAAATGTTCCTGGGTAGATTGCTGTTTGCATATTACACCTTTGAAAGACTTTGCTCATGGAGAACAATGTCTACTTTCGAGATAACAGACTCAATAGAAATTCGTTCCATTAAATTGTCTCCTTTAAACCGTGTGCCCCAATTCAACTGCTCAGGGGTTCTGTTCATTCTCTCTCGAGCAATGTTCTCATATTCAGATACAACTAAATTCTGTGAGAAATAAGGACCGGTTCTTTTGGGGTTGCTATGAGCATACAACCCGATCACTGGAGTACTTTGCGTAGTTGCTATATGAACTGGACCTGAATCCGGCGCCAGGACAAGTACCGCTTTCTGTATCACGGCTGTTAGTTGTTTTAGATTTGTCTCTCCCACCATATTTTTCAGCGGAGATTTAGACAGCGCTTCAATCTGCTCGGCGAACAGTCGCTCCCTGTTAGTCGGAGAGCCACACAGCCAAACTTGCAATCCTTTTGAGGAGAGGTAATCAGCGACCGCAGCATACCTTTCCGGAAGCCAATTTCTTTCATCTTTACTAGCGGACGGGCAAATCACTGCATACTTTGGGTTAGACGCCAACTCTACCAAATCAAAATCTTGTTTGTTTAGAGGGATATTCCATTGAGGAGCAATGTCAGAACACCCTAATTGCTTAGCAAAAAGTGCAAAATTATCCATAACATGCTCAGCTGGGCTATCTGGTAACTTCATATTTGTGAAAAGCCATTGCCCTTCTTTGGCTCGCTTCCAACTAAATCCGATTTTTGTACTAGCTCGAATTCCAAGAGTTAATATGCTAGCTCTTAGGGCAACTTGCATGTGTAGAAGATAATCAAAATGAGACTCTGATAGCTTATTCCAAACTTCACGCATACCCCGGAAACCTTGCTTTTTATCAAAAGCTACCACTTGAATGCCTGGGATATCTCCAAGCAATTGTGCTTCTGTTTTACCCATCACCCAGGTAATAGCACAACTTGGATAGTTTCGTTGAATACTCTGTATAACAGATAATGTATGACAAACATCGCCTATTGCTGACAACCGAATAACACAAATAGATTTCGGTACCTTTACTAACTCTCTTCTCACTATAGCTCCTTTAGCGGGATCATTTCTTGAATGGCGCGAACCACCTGATCAGGAGTTATGTCTTGTAAACACGGCGAATATACGTCATCACTGATTGCACATTTATTCTTAAAACAAGGAACACAACCTCTAATAGACTGCAGGACCATCACATTTCCTTGTCGCTGCATAGGAAGTCGTCCATTGGTGTACAAGTTCACATGTCGCGAAACACTCATACCGTATGGCCATGGAGCCCAAACACTTGCAGGTGCGACACTTATCAGCGTAATTATAGGTATAGGAAAACCAGAAGCCATATGCCCCGGACCACTATCTGGTCCTATAAACCCATCGCTATTCTTAATCAACATAGACATCTGCGCCAGAGTCAGATCACCAAGGGCATTATAGAGCTGAGAATGACTTGGGTTTGGAATTGCTTCTAGTACTCCCTTTACAATATCTCTATCTCTACTCGATGGGGCGCCGGTCAAAACTATCTTGTACCCTAGCGTTAACAAGTGTTCAATCACCAAACTCCAGTGCTCTACTGGCCATTGTTTGATTTCATTCGAAGATGGGGTATGGATGACAACATACCTTTCTGGCAATCTTTTCATCACATGTAAAGGTATCGTTTCCTCTGGGGAAACTAGTCTAGGGATAACATCAACATCGATCAGATCCAACATACGAGCCATTCGACTCATTTTATGCTCAAAAGTGTCTCGCTCAGTGATGTGAAAATTATAAGCCCAGCGTCTCAACCACGCTCCTTTTAGCTTATTGTGGACCGGTCCCAAACGCTTTCTACCGAACAATAGACTATATATAAGCGTCCGGTCGTTTAATCGCTCATTAACCGTCAAATCGTAACGCCCAAAGTCTCGCAATAGTCTAAGGTACTCCCCAAGCTTTGCTCGCCTTGATATTTCAACAACATTATCAATATCAGGGTTCGATTCAAACACCGCTTTTCCACGGCTATTCACCAACACATCTATAGTTGCATCAGGATACGCTGCTCTGAGGCTATGTGTAAAAACAGTAACCAACAAGCTATCGCCAATACAATGTGTCGCAATGACTAGGATCTTTTTAAAATTGTTAGAACGACTCATTTTCAGAAAGTATTTGATATAATCTTGTACTTATTATGCCATAAACATACCCATACGAGACAAAGATTCATGCTCACTAAGACGCAATCGAGTAATACAACCTATTGGTACAATCCAGCCCTACTAATAGAAGAAGTTGAGTCTGCCTTTTCTGTAGATTTTTGGAAGCGAAGAGAAGCGGTTATCGGGAGTGCGCAAGGGCGAGGAACAACGTGGTTTATTCGAGGAGGCTTGATTCCAATTGCACTTCGACATTACTACCGAGGGGGGCTTCTGGGTCGAATTTTTACAGATAAATACTTATTTTGGGGTCTGGCAAATTCGCGGCCTTACAAAGAGCTAAAAACATTAGAGATTTTATCTAAAGCTGGGGTAAATGTACCACGCCCTATTGCCGCTAAAATTACAGTGGCAACTTTCACTTATAGGGCTGATATTCTAGTTGAACTTATAAAAGATGCTAAAGATCTAGTAAGCGTACTGAAAAGTGAAAGCCTAAGCCCCGAAATACTATATCGTATTGGTCAAGAAATTCGGAAGATGCATGATACGCAAGTTAACCATAGAGACCTAAATATACACAACATACTGATCGATAAAAATAAGAAAGTATGGTTGATCGATTTTGATAAATGCGGTCAACAAAGAGGAAACAAATGGAAAAAGGGAAACCTAAGTCGTCTGCTGCGTTCGTTTAAAAAAGAGCAAACACTTGGTAACATCAATGCACTACATTACGATTTCAATGTCATCATGCAGGGGTACAATGACTGAAATCACCATTAGTAGCTCTATCATCATCCCGCTAATACTTGTTCAGATATCCCTAATGTTTTCTCTAAGGCTCCTTTATTCTTAAGAACATAATCGTAGCCAGCTTGGCCTTTTTCAAGTAGAGAATGTTCGTTATGAATAAGTGTCACCACGCACTCCGCGATTTCTTTTGGTGTATTGACAATTTCAAGCGCTTTGGCATCAATTAGTTGTTTAGCTAAATCCGAAAAATTGTAATAACTCGGGCCTGTTAGGCAATACTTTTTTAGTAAGGCGGGTTCTATAAAATTGTGCCCCCCAACTTTACTCCCGAGTAAGCTCCCCCCCATAAAGACAATGTCGCTGGCGGCAAGCATCACCATCAACTCTCCTAAAGTATCCCCCAAATATACATCCATGTCGGTACTTGTATCACTATCAAGGGAAGTTCGCCGTACTACAGAGAACCCACTTTCCTGCGCTAATCTTTCCACAGCATCAAAACGCTCAGGGTGACGAGGAACTAAAATGAGTAGTGATTCAGGCACTTTCACCTTAATACGCTGATACGCTGATAATATAAGCTCATCCTCTCCCTGATGAGTACTTGCTGCGATTAGAACTTTCCTGTCTTCGCCAAGTTCTTGCTTTAACTCTTTTCCCTGCATAACAATCGAATCATCGACGTTTACGTCATATTTTATTGACCCAGTGACTTCGACTTTATTGGGTGCAACACCTAAGGACTCAAACCTATTTTTATCATCACTGTGAACTGTCAATATACGGCTAAGCAAGCTTAATGTAGGTGAGATAAGCAGGGAAAGTTTCTGATAGTTGCGCGCAGATTTTTCAGACAATCGCCCATTCACTAAAACAATCGGTATACCAGTTTGAGCAACTGAGTTTATAGTGTTAGGCCAAATTTCTGTCTCAATAATGAATAACGCTTCTGGGTTCATAGCTTTTAGAAAGCGCTTAACACACCAACTAAAATCAATCGGCATATAGCGGTGCAAAACGCTTCCCTCAAAAGTGGTTACTTGCTCTGCCCCAGTGCTAGTGGTTGTTGTTACAAGCACCTGTTTATCTGAATATCTATCTTGAAGGGATGTAACAAACTTCTTTGCAGCTAGAACTTCGCCCACAGAGACTGCGTGGACCCATATAACTCCCCTGCTTTTTTCTTGAAGAGGTGGAGCGAAGCCGAAGTGCTCTTTCCAGCGCTTGCCAAATTTGGGCTTATTTGGCCTTGAGCGATAGAGTCCAATTAGTAGCAACGGGCTTACTATCGCTAGAATAACGGTGTAGCACCAACGTATAAAAGTCGTCATATTCCTTGCGCCCTACCCGACACTTAACGCATCAAACCCTTCAATTGCTGACACCACTCTTTCGGGCATCAGTTCAACTAAACAGTTCATATGCTGCTTTGGACAGGTCCGTTGAAAGCAAGGGCGACAATCGATATCTGTATTTAATACTGCCAATTTTTTAGTAAGTGGTGGCGTGTATTTAGGGGAGCTGGAGCCATAAACCGCAACCACATTACAACCAACGGCCGCAGCGACATGCATAAGTCCAGAGTCATTACTTACAACGGTCTTGCATGCTCCTATCAGATCAATTGCTTGGATTAGGCTCGTGTCACCAGCTAAGTTAAAGCAGTATTGTTGCTTATCTTTAGCTACCTGTTCAATAATCTTGGTCGTGACTTCTTTATCTTTTGCCGATCCAAACAGCCATACTTGGTAACCTTTCTTAATCATTTCCGTAGCGACATGGGCAAAATGATTATCAGGCCAACGTTTGGCTGGTCCAAACTCAGCGCCAGGGCATAAGCCCAAAATAGGTCTATCTGTGTTAAGACCGAACTTGCTCATCGCATCGGTTTGAGTAGATTCCAGTACATTAAGTGCGGGATAAGGCAGGGTTGATAGCTCACCTAAGCAGCCGCTTCCAGTCATACTTTGTTTTGGATGTGCTAAAGCAACATACCGCTCCAACATGTATTGGAAAGATTTTTTGTTGGTTCGAATATCATTAAGTAATCCATAGCGCATCTCCCCTTTCCAACCAACCCGCTTAGGGATTTTAGCAAAGAAAGGAATCAACGCTGATTTTGCTGAATTGGGTAATACGTAAGCCACGTCATATTCTGTATGTCGAAGCGATTTACCAATTTGGTAACGAGCTTTTAAGTCAAACTGACCATGCCCCAATGGCATTTCAAGCGCCTGATTAACTTGCGGCATTCTCTCAAGGATAGGTTTACACCACGCCGGAGCCAATACGTCAATTTTAGCCTCTGGGGCACGCTTTTTCAGCTCAATATACAAGCCCTGGGACATAACCATATCTCCCACCCAAGACGGGCCTATAATAAGTATTTTTCTCATATTTACTGCTTCACCTGGCCTGACAACTCAAAGTACTTTTCTAAAGTTTTTATGCTCACAAGCTCTTCAAGATCATTATCCTTAAAAGGCAATAAATACCGATGAGCGTTGTGAACTATGTTTTCAGCTTCCTCAGGGTGATTAATATAAAACTGTATTTTTTCCTCAAAATCAGACCAGTCATCTTTAACCTCGACATAGTGCACACCTGCTTGAAGAGTCCCTTCCATAAACCAAGTTTCATATTTCATCTTAGGCGTTATTACTACTGAGTTCGAAGACATCGCCCACTTCAAATTAGAGGCTACGTCATGCCCCTCTAGACATATAATAAACTTGTAATCCATTTGCTCTTCGACCGACATAAATGGCTTCTGCCACTCTGGATTCAAGTTAGATGGATTAGACTGGCCAGCATCTATTAAAGGGTGGTTAAACATTGTTTCCATAAAGCGAACTCTATGAGGTTGCTTTACTGCCCCCCTAAAAACGGCAAGGTTTTTCTTCTCTTGAAAGCTTCTCTTATCTGGATAGAATCGAAAGTGTCGAGATTTAACCAGCTTTGTCAAAACGGAATTATGGTTGTCACCATTTATAGGTCTAGCTTTAAACAAAGTAGGATAGGGCTCAATATGTGTTTCATCGCCGAAATAATACAAAAAGCGGTAATGCTTTGGGAAAAAAGACATTATTGACATTAAATCAATGACATACTGACTTTGCCCTTTATGCTTGAAGGTTGCTCTTGACACTGCATCTTTGGGTAACTCAAAGGACTGCCTTAACTTAACGTAATATCTAACTCTGTTGTCTATGTACTTCTTTTTGTCGTTAAACTTTTTTTCTAGAGCAGACTTTCTGTATCTTAGCGCAATCTGTGGCGCAAATGCTCGCATCATATAATTCAGGTAGTAAATGAACTTCACAATACCAGTCACCTCAACCATAAAATATTCCGGATTATAACACTGTTGTATCGATACTAGTAACTTTTGCTGTCGGCCTTATTTCAATAAATAGCATATTTGATTCGAAGGTATTTCATTAGCTTTAGATATAGCACTAAGTATTGCATACAATATTATCAATACGGCATTCAAGTCAGTGGACACAACATCCGCCATGCTGTTAATCTTTGTTACATATATTATCCAATATGAATACCTCATGAAAGCATATTGCATCACACTCAAAGATTGTAACGACAGACAAATAACAACAGCGGAAGTTCTAAAACGCGCAAATATTAGTGTTGAGTTTTTTATTGGTGTTGATGCTAGAGTCGATACACACCCACTCTTAGAAAGATTCAGAGAAAGGACCTTTCTACTCAATATGGGACGCCCAGGTGCTATCGGAGAGGCGGGCTGTTATGCCAGCCATTATCTAATGTGGGAAAAATGCGTCGAGCTTAATGAACCAATCATTGTATTTGAAGATGATTTCGATATCGATGAACGAATGTTCTGCCACTCTCTAGAAATAGCTAAAGCTCATATAAATGATTGTGGGTACATCCGCATTGAAAATACGTGTAACCACGATATGTTTTACCAAGTTCGTACCTATGGTGATCAGCGATTGGTAAAATACTTAAAAATCCCGCAGTGTATGACAGGATACGCAATCTCACCGAAAACAGCCAAAGCATTTATCGAACACAGCAAAACTTTTGATTACCCTGTTGATGTATTCCTGCGTAATGCTTGGATCCACAAACAGCCAATCTTTGGAGTGTGCCAATCTGGTTTATGGGGTGGGAACAAGCCTTCCGTTATTGGTAATCGCAAACGTCAAGGAAAGAAGGATTACTTTGTTGCGACAATGAAGATCGTCAACAAAATCAAAAATATGACTTTGAACCTTGCGACGAACTTCTATCACTTAAAGTTGCTCGGAAGCGATTATAAACCGACTAAATTGTGGAAGGGGTAGCCACTACTGTTGGCAATTAGAGCAGAAGAAAGTGTTTCGTTGGCCAATTTTCTGCTCTTCAATTTCTTGACCACAGCTTGGACAAGCTTCTCCTGCCTTGCCATACACCTGTAATTCTTGAGCAAAGTAGCCAGGCTTTCCGTCTGCTTGAGCGAAATCTTTTAACGTTGTTCCACCTTGTTTGATGGCCGTATCAAGTACTTGCTTTATTTCTTCTACCAGTAGTTTCCATTCTTTGTTGGTGAGCTTGCCTGCTGCTCGCGTAGGATGAATTCGCGCACTAAACAGTGATTCATTGGCGTAAATGTTGCCCACTCCAACAACCACCTTGTTGTCCATAATGAACTGCTTCACCGCAACACGTTTCCCTTTGGCTTTTTCGGCTATGTAGTCGGCACTGAACTCTATGGTTAACGGCTCTGGCCCCATATTCTCTAAGACTTTATGGCTCTCTTCACTTGCTTTCCACAACCAAGCACCAAAACGGCGCGGATCGTTGTAACGTAGTACCTTACCGTTGGAGAGTTTGAGATCGACATGATCGTGTTTGGCGGCTGGAAAGTCAGCGTCCAATACTCTCAATGACCCAGACATACCTAAATGAACAATCGCATCTCCGGCATCGGTTTCGATGATCAGATATTTTGCACGCCTTGAAATATCACGAATCACCTGCCCTTCAAGTAATTTAAGCTCTTGAGGGATATTCCAACGAAGCTTAGCAGTTCTAAAAGTAAAGCGATCAATGGTTTCACCTTTCAAATGAGGCGTGATCCCCATTCTACTGACTTCAACTTCAGGTAACTCAGGCACAGTGTTTCTCTATATCAGCTCTAAAAGGTGGGAATAAGATAACTTGCATCGACCGATACCGCTATCCATTTGTCTTGCCAGTTCTTCAGCAGCCAGAACTGTGGGGTTTGATAAAGCGTGATCCTTTGAGGCTCTTCAAGATCGGCATACCACACCTCTATCGTTTTAGGTTCTCTAAGTGCAGCGCCTAACGACTGTTGCGTTCGCTCGTCGACTTCTGTTCCAACTAGTGATTGCCATCTGGCAGCCAGTTCTTCAGGGGCAATATTACTTGGCTTAGATATACGCCAGCGATTTTGATTTTTCTCTAACGACCAATCACTAAAATGCAGCGCCTGTAACTCGGCATTCGGGTTAATAAGATAAGGGAATGTACTTTGAGGTTCTTCGACCAAATAGGTTTTAATGATCGTAGGCAGGTTGAGCACTGCGATAAACGCTATCACAGCCAGCATAAGAATGTTGTTCCAGCGGCGGCGTCTGGCAGGAGAAACTCGCATAATTCAGAACCTTTACATTTTCCTTGTCATAAGTTCAGTATAAAGGATTGAAGTGTAAGCAGCGAGAAGTTGTCTGAGATCAAAAACAAAAAACCCAGCTCGAAAGCTGGGTTTTACGCAATCTTCTCTAAACAAGAAGCTTCAAAGAGTTCAATCAATTACTTGATTTTCGCTTCTTTGTACATAACGTGTTGGCGAACTACAGGATCAAACTTTTTGATCTCGAATTTGCCTGGCATGTTACGCTTGTTCTTGTCAGTTGTGTAGAAGTGACCAGTACCTGCAGAAGATACTAGACGAATTTTCTCACGAATGCCTTTAGCCATTGCTTAATTCCTCTTAAACGTTTTCGCCACGTGCACGGATATCAACAAGAACAGCATCGATGCCTTTCTTATCAATGATACGCATGCCTTTAGCAGTTAGACGTAGTTTAACAAAACGTTTTTCGCTCTCTACCCAGAAACGATGAGTTTGTAGGTTCGGCAGAAAACGACGCTTAGTAGCATTTCGTGCGTGTGAACGGTTGTTACCCGTTACTGGACGCTTACCAGTTACTTGGCATACTCGGGACATGAATGTCTTCTCCAAATCGTTTCAGCTCGATATCAACCTTGGTGGCCGAACCTCGCAATCTATAAGAAGTTGAGGTCGAAAACCGTTATGGAAAGTCCATACAAGGCTATCAAAGGTCGCGCATTATACTAACTTGACACGCATTGCTCAAGACCCGAACAGATCCTTTTTACAGGTTTTCGTGATCTTTTTTTAAGCAGGGCTACTTTTCTTTAAAAAATTAAAGCTCAAGCAATCAAAGCTGAATAAGGTTGATAATTTTAGTGGCGGGATGATAACAGATTTTTAGCAACTAACAAGCCAAAATGTGATTCAAATCCATCCACGTTCCGCAAAGGAAACCACTTCACCATCGCCTACAACGAAGTGATCCAGCACCCGGATATCCACTAAGGCCAGCGCATCACTCAATCGACGAGTAATTCGTCTATCAGCTTGGCTAGGCTCAGCAACGCCTGAAGGGTGATTATGCGCTAAAATAAGGGCGGCTGAGTTATGATGAAGTGCCCGCTTTACAACCTCTCTGGGGTAAACGCTGGCAGCGTCTATCGTTCCCTCAAACAGGATCTCATCTTGAATCACGCGATGTTGGTTATCTAAAAACAGGATATAGAATGCTTCCCTTTGACGATCACGCAATATGCTCGAAAGATAAAGCTTGGTATGTTCCGGGCTAGTCAACGCATCTCCTCGCTGTAGCGTTTCAGCTAAATAGCGCTGCGTCATTTCTAACACCGCCTGCAACTGGACATACTTCGCCTCTCCAAGCCCTTTGTGACTACAGAACTCCTTCTTACTTGATGAAAATAACTCACGCAGTGAGCCAAACTCTTTAATCAAACGGTCAGATAGCTCAATGACATTCATCCCCTGAGTACCGGTTCGTAAAAATATCGCTAATAACTCCGCGTTAGTCAGCGATGAAGGGCCATGACTCAGTAATTTTTCTCTAGGCATAGATTCATTCGGCAGTGACTTGATACTCATGGTGAACTCCTTTTCAACTCATCAGCAAGCCTATGAAGTTTACGGGCTAAACTCATTTCGTTAAGCGGGAGCTTCGAATGACTTGGCTTGGCGTTGAAATTGATGTGTCTAACACTATTGGCTAGCGCTGCGTAGACTCAAGGCGTGCTGACTAGCAACGCGATTCGCCTCCATGCTATCTTAGTCGCAGAGATTTGAAGGAATAACAACATGCAAACACTAGCGGGCAAAAAGATCCTATTAGGGATCAGTGGTGGTATCGCCGCATACAAATGTGCAGAGCTAACACGTCGATTGATTGAGCGCGGCGCTGAAGTTCGTGTCGTCATGACCAATGCTGCCAAAGAGTTTATCACCCCACTCACCATGCAAGCCGTATCAGGCCATCCAGTTGCTGACAGTTTATTAGACCCTGCTGCAGAAGCATCAATGGGACACATCGAGCTCGCCAAATGGGCCGATTTAGTACTATTGGCACCAGCTACGGCAGACTTAATCGCTCGTATGGCGGCCGGAATGGGCAACGACTTACTTTCGACCCTCATCCTAGCTACCGATGCTCCTGTCGCCGTTTCTCCTGCAATGAACCAACAGATGTATCTAAATACAGCGACTCAAGAAAACATCGCCACTATAGAGCGCCGAGGTATGCACATTTGGGGGCCAGCTGCGGGCGAGCAAGCATGTGGTGATATCGGCCCAGGTAGAATGCTAGAGCCAATGCAGTTGGTTGAACTGAGCGAACAATTCTTCCAAGATAGACAGGTATTTCTAGACAAACCTCTGGAAGGAAAATCCATTCTTATCTCGGCAGGGCCGACGCGAGAAGCACTCGACCCTGTACGTTACATCACCAACCATAGCTCTGGAAAAATGGGCTTTGCTCTCGCCGCAGCTGCTAAACAGCTTGGCGCACACGTAACTCTCGTGAGCGGCCCAGTTTCTCTACCAACACCAGATGGTGTTTCTCGAACGAATGTTGAGAGCGCGATAGAAATGCACAAGTCAGTGCTCGACTACGCCACATCCCACGATGTGTTTATCAGCTGCGCGGCCGTGGCAGACTACCGCCCTGAGATCGTCGCCGATCAAAAAATCAAAAAAACCGACGATAGTGATCAAATGACGATCAGTATGGTGAAGAATCCAGATATCGTCGCATCCGTTGCTAGCTTACAAAAAAACCGACCATTTACAGTTGGCTTCGCAGCAGAAACGCAAGATGTAGAGCGGTATGCGCGTGGTAAATTAGCAAGAAAGAATCTTGATATGATCTGTGCAAATGATGTTTCTGTTGAGGGACAAGGCTTTAACAGTAATAGCAATGCGATTACTATCTACGACAAACAAGGTGAACTTGAGTTACCTTTGGCATCAAAAAACGAGCTTGCAAAAGCAATAATGATGCATATAAACGACCGCATATAGCACCAACTTCAATCATTTATTATTAAATACTACGCAGTCGAATCACTGTTCGTTAAACTAGCCGCTTAGCGAACAGTAACCTGTCTATTCAATATGTTGTAATAAAAAGGAAGAGGCCATGGCCGGCACAAGAAAATCAAATCGTCGTGAAGAGATCTTACAAGCACTGGCTGAAATGCTAGAGTCCAATGACGGTGCTTCACGCATCACGACGGCAAAACTGGCTAAACAAGTAGGGGTTTCTGAAGCAGCACTTTATCGACACTTTCCTAGCAAAGCGCGTATGTTTGAAGGCTTAATAGAGTTCATCGAGGAATCTTTAATGTCGCGCATTAATCGCATACTTGATGACGAAAAAGATACGTTAAACCGTATTCGCCTTGTGCTGCAGCTTATCCTTGCGTTCTCGGAGCGTAACCCAGGCCTGACACGTATCCTTTCCGGGCATGCCTTAATGTTTGAAAACGAGCGACTGCGTGAGCGTATTAATCAATTGTTTGAACGTATTGAAACTCAACTACGCCAGATCTTACGTGAACGCAAATTACGCGAAGGAAAGTCATTCCCAGTTGATGAAACCATTTTAGCAGCACAGCTATTAGGGCAAGTAGAAGGCAGCTTAAACCGCTTTGTACGCTCAGACTTTAAATACCAGCCAACGGCCAACTTTGACGAATACTGGGCGCTATTAAGTGCTCAAATACAGTAATTATGAGTAAATCGAACCATTACGAACAACCAGAATTCAAGCTGTCCCTGCTACACCCTAAAAACTGGGGAGTATGGCTAGGGTTTGGCTTACTCGCACTCATCGTAAATATCCTGCCGTATCGAGTATTGCAGCTTATCGGTCGTAAACTTGGCGAAATTGGTATGCGCTTTGGTAAAAAGCGAGTCCATGTCGCTACTCGTAACCTCGAACTCGCGTTCCCAGAGAAATCACCGCAAGAGGTGGCCGAGATTGTCAGCGAGAATTTCCGTAACACAGGCATGGCGCTGATCGAAACGGGGATAACCTGGTTCTGGCCAACGTGGCGGTTTAAAAGGCGTATCATCGAAAAAGATGTACAAGTTTTAAGAGAACACGATGCCAATGGCAAAGGTGTTCTATTGTGTTGTGTTCATGCACTTAACTTAGAAATAACCGCAAGGGCCTTTGCGGTTATGGGGCTTGCAGGATACGGTGCTTTTCGCCCACATAACAACCCAGCGTATAACTTCATCCAATACTGGGGGCGAACCCACAACGGGAATAAGTTGATTGACCGTAAAGACGTCAAGAAGATGATCAAAGTAATGCGCAAAGGCGAACGACTTTTCTATTTACCAGACCATGACTACGGTCGAAATAAATCTGTCTTTGTCCCTTTCTTTGCTGTTGAAGACGCATGTACAACCACAGGTACGAGCATCTTGGCGTACACAAGTAAGTGTGCCATTGTTCCCGGTTCTGGGTTTCGTAACAATGAAGGCTTCTACGAGATCATCGCCGATCGTTCTATAGAAGCTGATTACCCGCAAAAAGATGAGCTGGCTGCCGCTAAGTATATGAATACTTGCGTTGAAGAAGTCATCCTTCGCGCCCCAGAGCAATGGATGTGGCTCCACAAGCGTTACAAGACTATGGCCGATGAAAATATCGAGAAAGGCATTCGATACAAGTGATCTTGAATAAATAAAAAGGGCTGATGTGCACACATCAGCCCTTTTTGCATTTCTTGGTATTGAAACCGATTAAATACCGTATTGAGCTCGGTACGCCTTCACTGCCTCTAGATGCTCAGCGTCAGTACCTTTCTCTTCTAGGAAAGTTACTAGATCAGTCAGGCTAACAATGGAGATGATTGCACAACCGAAGTCACGCTCAACTTCTTGGATTGCTGATAGTTCACCTTTACCTTTCTCTTGGCGGTCAATTGCAACCAAAACACCTGCCAGATCAGCACCGTTAGCTTGAATGATTTCCATCGACTCACGAATTGCCGTACCCGCAGTGATAACATCGTCCACCAGCATAATGCGGCCTTCCAATGCGCTACCTACTAGATTACCACCTTCACCGTGATCTTTTGCTTCTTTACGGTTGAAACAGTAAGGCGTATCCACATCATGGTGATCCGCTAATGCCACTGCTGTAGTTGTCGCGATTGGGATACCTTTGTACGCAGGGCCAAATAGTACGTCGAACTCAATGCCAGAATCTGCTAGCGCTGCTGCGTAGAAACGACCTAGACGCGCTAAGTCACGACCAGTATTGAAAAGACCAGCGTTAAAGAAGTACGGGCTCTTACGGCCAGACTTTAAAGTAAACTCGCCAAATTTTAGGACTTCTTTCTCTAGTGCAAACTCAATAAATTCACGCTGGTATGCTTTCATTACTTTCTCTCTAAATAAAAGGTCTAGTTTTCTAGACGGTTCATAACATAAAGAAACATTTTCTAAATAGATGGCTTGGCAGCTAGGCAACAAGCGCTTTCAGCCCTATGAGCATAGGGAACCTATGTGATTAGGGGGAAAGAGTGCAGTTAACAACGCTGCAATGCTATCTATGACGAAAATAAAAAAATAGCCCCCAATTGGGAGCTATCTGAATCAATTTTCTAACGCCGCCTTCTGCGCCGCTACGATCTCGGTAATACCTTTGGTCGCCGACTCCAGCAACTTCATCAGCTCGGCGTGGGTGAACGGTTCGCCCTCTGCTGTGCCTTGAACTTCGATCATTCGACCGTCTTCGGTCATCACTACGTTCATATCGGTATCTGCTGCTGAATCTTCTGTGTACTCAAGGTCACATAAGATGTCTTCACCTAGAATGCCCACAGAAACAGCTGCTACGTGGCCTTTCATTGGGTTCGCTTTTAGCTTGCCTTTCTCTACTAAGTGTTGGAAAGCATCAGCCATCGCAACGCTTGCACCAGAGATAGACGCAGTACGCGTACCGCCGTCTGCTTGGATTACATCACAGTCAACTGTCACCATGATTTCGCCCATCGCTTCTAGATCAACCACAGCACGTAAGCTACGAGCAATCAGGCGTTGGATTTCCATCGTACGGCCACCTTGCTTACCACTTGCCGCTTCACGACGCATACGTGAATGGGTTGAACGTGGCAGCATGCCGTATTCAGCCGTTACCCAGCCCTTACCTTGACCTTTTAGCCAACGTGGAACGTTCTCTTCAACGGTCGCATTACAAAGTACTTTTGTATTGCCGAATTCAACCAATACAGAACCTTCTGCATAAGCTGTGTAGTTACGAGTAATTTTGATTGGGCGAACTTGGTCCGCCTTGCGATCGTTTGGACGCATGGGCATCTACCTTATATGAAGGGGGAGACGTTTTTGGTTGGAGCAGGATTATAGCGAAGTTTACTCATCAAAGCTATCTGTCTGGGATCTGTGCTACTATTGCCCCGCGTTATTTTCAAAGATGATTAAACAGGAAAATTCGATGATCTACAGTATGACAGCCTACGCTCGTAAAGAAGTGAAAGGCGATTGGGGCAGCGCGGTATGGGAAATTCGTAGTGTTAACCAACGCTACCTTGAAACCTACTTCCGCCTGCCAGAGCAGTTCCGAGGCCTAGAGCCAGTGCTACGTGAGCGTTTTCGTAAACGTCTAGCACGCGGTAAAGTTGAATGTGCACTGCGCTTTGAAGCGAACCCAGCGGCAAAAGGCGAGTTAAGCATCAACGAAAATCTAGCACAGCAAGTCATTAGTGCTGCAAACCAAGTAATGCAGATGACCGGCGAAGAAAGCCGCCTAAATCCATTCCAAGTAATGAACTGGCCGGGCGTAATGGAAACGTCTGAGCAGGATATGGATGCAGTGAACAAAGATCTACTTGGTGCATTCGATGAAGCCGTAAGCGAGTTTATTGAAGCGCGTGGCCGTGAAGGTGAGAACATGAAAGCGCTGATCGTGCAGCGTTTGGATGCAATCACTGAAGAAGTCGTAAAAGTGCGTGCTCGTATGCCTGAAATTTTAGAGTGGCAACGTGAGCGTCTATTCTCGAAGTTTGAAGAAGCGAAAATTGAGCTTGATGCATCACGTGTAGAGCAAGAGCTGATCCTACTAGCGCAAAAATCTGACGTGGCGGAAGAGCTAGATCGCCTAGACTCGCACGTAAAAGAAGCAACCAACATCTTGAAAAAAGGTGGCGCGTGTGGCCGCCGCCTAGACTTTATGATGCAAGAGTTTAACCGTGAGTCGAACACGCTAGCTTCTAAGTCAATCAGCACTGATATCACAGCATCTGGTGTTGAACTTAAGGTTCTGATTGAACAAATGCGTGAGCAGATCCAAAACATTGAATAATCAGTGTCATTGAAATAAAAGCCCCGCCAGAACTGCGGGGCTTTTTTATATCTGCGGCCTAATACTACACACTAAGCCGTTTCGCGCATTGCGCACACAGCACTGGCGCTTGTTTTACGCGCCAAAAACGAAGCTTAAGCCAGAAAGACGGCTGTGCTTTGGTTATCAAAATACCGAGCAGTAGTGGCATCATCAACAGCAAAGATGTCATCGAAAAGCTGTTTCCTGCGACCCAACTTGAAAGGCTCAGTGCAATCAGTGGGAAGAATAGAAAACAAATAGAGGCGGTAAACGGCGTCGACACTTGTCCAAGTTTAAAGTAGGCCACTATCCCGCCCACACTCGCGAATAAACCCAGATAAGCTACCGCTACCATCGAATCTGTGGAGAAAGCAGAAACCTCTGGCTGCTCAAGCCATGCTGAAGCCAACAGCAAGCACATCGAAGCGATGAAACTAGGTATCGCGTTATAAGTCAGTACAGGAATGGCACGGCAATACTTTTCAACAAAGACATACATCACGGCATGAATTGCGACCGCCCCGCCTAGCGCCAATGATCCAAGCAAGTAATCTTTACCACCCAAAGTCATTTCTGTCGCTAAGATAAGCACCAAACTCAATACAGCAATCAATAGCCCCGAGATCTGCAGCTTGCTCAGCCGTAACCCTAAAAATAAGCTAGATGTAATCATTACCGCAATCGGCATATTGGCGAAGATGATCGAAGCGAGCCCCGAGGATATGTACTGCTCACCAAAAATCATCAAGGTAAACGGAATCGCAAAATAGAATATGGCGACAACAAACATCCAAAATTGCTTCCCTTTGGGAAACAGCAAAGGCTGTTTTAGCTTTATCGCCAATAACACCAGCAATGGTGCTGCAATCAAAAAACGCAGGCCGGTAGCAAAAATAGGCGGAATACTCGCAACGGCTATTTCCATTGCAAGCCATGTGGTTCCCCAAATCAGGCATACCGAAACAAATAAAAAGGCGGTCAGAGACTTATGCGACATAACCGCCTCCTTGCTTACCAAATAGGCCATTCACCGGAAACACAGGCAGACAAGAGTCGGCGCAGTAAGCAGCACCGAAAAAAACTTCAACATTCATATTCTTATTCCCATCACTGGATGGTGTAAATAAGCCGAGCCTATTTACACTCAAATCAAAGGCACACAAAGGTGTTGTGTGAATAACGTGGTGCGAAAAATCGCGGATAAATAAGAGTTATGCGATAGGAGGTCGATACAGAGAGTGAACCCCTGCATCAGAGTAATTCACGGGAATACTGGCGACTAGAACGTAACGAAAAGGCGCACTGTATGAACGTGCTGTCGTTTCGACTAGAGCAATATTTGAGATTTGAACATGAGAGCAGCACTGCTTTTCAAAGCAGGATCCACCGGGATCGCAGCAGCCAGAAATAGATGCAGAATCCATCACCGTACCGCAGCCATCCAAACTGATTGCAATCATCGACGAGCCAGAGGACGAAACCTGATGAGAAGGCACTTTCGCTTGCACAGCAACACTAAATAGCAAAGTAGCTATCAGTGCACTGAGCAACAAATAGATTGTCGGTGTGTAGCGTCTTAGCATCACACAGCCTCATCACGTCAAATAGAAAGCCTAAAGATAGCGGCAGAAATGGGGAATGACAATCATCGAGCAGGCGACTTTACACTTATTTACTCGCCTACCCTCTATGCCTTGATTACTCGTCTTTTTCTGCAGTTTGGTTGTCGATATACGGCCAATAGTGATGGCCAACTCGGATCAGCAATGTCGCCGCAGCAAGAATGAATGCTGCCACGGATAACCATACGACCAGCACAGCATCTAACTCTTTCATTCCCAGTGTGATGTAACGAGCAATCGCCATCATCGCAATGTAGATTGGATATCGAACTGGGATTTTACCGTTCATCACAAACTGCTTCACCATCGCGAGAACTTCGAGATAGATAAACATCAGCAGAATATCGGTGAGAAGAACACGCTTTTCCGTGAAGACATGAATAAATTCTTCCACCATCGCAAACAGCGTGGCCAGCGTAATGGCAACCAGAAGCACCGCTTCTAATACGTAGAAGCTTTTAAGAAAGGGTTTACTAAAAGACTTAGGAAGATGGGAAGGCATAACCTCTTTCCGCAAATAAGAAATCAACTAAGGAAAGAGTTTACACGAGGTTGCATAAAAGGGGCTATGTGAATCATCTCAATAATCGATATCACACAGCCCTTATAGCATTAAAGCAGGATCAAATACGCTAGGAATACTGCAGACAATACGTAAATAACCGGGTGAACTTGCTTGCCTTTGCCCGCGACAACCATAGTGAACGCATAGCTAATGAAGCCCATTGCCATGCCGTTAGCTGGCGAGAAGCTCAACACGGTAAACATAATGGTAAAGAACGCTGCAATGCGAGACTCTTTCTGCTCCCAGCTGATTTGGCCCAAACGGCCAATCATATAAATGCCGACCACTACCATTGCTGGAGCTACCATCGCAGCTGAGAAAATCGAAAATAGTGGGTACAGGAATAGCGACAGCAAGAATAAGCCCGACACCATCACCGCAGCCAATCCAGTTTTAGCCCCCTGAGAAGAAGCAATACCCGACTCAGAAAACGCAGTAATAGAGGTTGTACCCAGCACAGAACCAATTACGGTACCACCGGCATCTGCCACCAGTGCAGAACGTGCGTTCGGTACTTTACCGTCTTTATCAATGATGCCTGCGTCACGGCCAACACCAACGATGGTACTTAAGCCATCAAAGAAATCGACAATCAAAAAGATGATGACGATAAACAGTAGATCAAACAACTTGTCAGCCGCTAAGCCCGAGAAGTTAAACACTGCACCGAAACTACCCGCCATACTCGGTGGCGCAGAGACAAACTGTTCTGGCAGCGGCGCATTACTGGTGCCCATAAAGGTATCAGCCAATATCGTCAGCGCAATCGCTGTCACAAATGAAATAAAGGTGGCTAGCTTAATGTCGCGGACCATACAGCCCAGTGCGACAAAAATGCTGATGTAGGCAATGATGACTTGCGGATCAGAAATGTTCCCCATGCTCACCAGGATGATTGGGTTAGAAACAATGATCCCCGCATTTTTTAAACCCAGAAACGCGATAAACAGACCCAATGAGACAGTAATGGCTAATTTTAGATCTTCTGGAATCGACTCAATCATCGCTTTACGGATATTAGTCATCGATAAAATCAGGTACAACACACCCGATAAGAAAATACCGAACAGTGCTTCATGCCATACCAGTGCAACCGAACCACTTAGTAGCATGCCTTTGAAGAATCCATTCATGCTCATGCCCGGTGCTAACATCACTGGGTAATTGCCCCAGATCCCCATAATCAGAGTCGCGATTGCTGCCGCTAATGCTGTTGCAGTAAAGACAGCGCCTCTGTCCATACCTGGGATGTCGCCTAAAATAGCTGGGTTAACCGCCAAGATGTAGCTCATCGCTAGAAAGGTAATAAAACCCGCATAGAGTTCTGTACCAAGGGTGGTTTTACGCTCAGTGATTTTGAACACTGAGTCCAGTACACCAGAGCTTTTCTGGGCTTTAAGGGTTGAATCGAGACTCACAATGAAACCTTTACAATTTAAATAAATAGTAAACGTTGTGCATGCTGTGAGTACCTAATAAGAGGAGACGTCACACTAAAAAACCGTAGTCATCGAGATAGGCTCGATAGTAGAGACATCTAATCCATTTCATTAGACATATACAGCATTTAAACGTTTGCGCGGATTGTAAGGATATTGACTAAAAACTCAACGTCTTTACTGCTGAAAAACGCAAAAAAGCAAACGTTTTCGTTTTAGATCAATTTCGCTGGCTTGCCCGCTCAATAAATAAACCATGATCTCAATGCGATCTTGTTGTCCTAAATAGTCGACTTATGCTACTCTTCGCCTCCATTTTTCTGACCTAAATTTCGCCAATTGGTCGAATATTCATGGTCAGTGCTATCTTTAAGTCAGGTCGTACAACAGTTCGGCTTACACTCCAACCAAACGTGGAACAGAACAGATGGGCAAAGGTACTCTATACATCGTATCTGCACCGAGCGGCGCAGGAAAATCTAGCTTGATCTCAGCAATGCTAGAGACTAACCCAACCTACGCAATGAAAGTCTCTGTGTCTCATACTACTCGTGGTATGCGCCCAGGCGAGCAAGACGGTGTTCATTACCACTTTGTGCAAAAAGAGCACTTCGAAGAGTTGATCGAAAAAGGCGAATTCCTTGAATACGCTGAAGTCTTCGGCAACTACTACGGTACATCTCGTGTTTGGATTGAAGATAACCTAGACAAAGGGATTGATGTATTTCTGGATATCGACTGGCAAGGTGCTCGTCAGATCCGTGAACAGATGCCTTTGGCACGCAGCGTATTCATTCTACCGCCATCAAATGGCGAATTGGAACGTCGCCTAAACGCTCGTGGTCAAGATAGCGATGCTGTTATTGCAAAACGCATGGCAGAAGCAAAATCAGAGATTTCTCATTACAGCGAGTACGATTACGTTATCGTCAACGATGACTTCGATGCCGCTTTAATGGATTTTAAAGCAATCATTCGCGCAGAAAGATTGAAGCAGGATAAGCAAGCTGCTAAATATAACGGCATGCTTAAAGCGCTACTGGCGGAATAATCCATTCCGCAATGTTAAGTGGCAGCTTAAGAGCTAGAATATAAAGCACTTAGGTTGTATACTTTCTCGTCATTCAAAATTTTAGTTAATTATTTGGAGTCCTTATGGCACGCGTAACTGTTCAAGACGCTGTTGAAAAAGTTGGCAACCGTTTCGACCTAGTTCTAATTGCGGCACGCCGCGCACGTCAAATGCAAACTGGCGGTAAAGATTCACTAGTGCCAGAAGAGAACGATAAGCCAACCGTTATCGCTCTACGCGAAATCGAAGAAGGCCTTATCACTAAAGAAGTTCTAGACGCACGTGAACGTCAAGAACAGCAAGAGCAAGAAGCAGCTGAGCTAGCAGCAGTAAGCAGCATCGCTCACACTCGATAACAACTCGTTTTCGACGTCAGCTGTTTTCGAAGCACACTGTAATAAGTACGTTGTTTTTCGAACGACTAACCAGCCGGGCCTAAAATTTGTATCTATTCGATAGCCTCAAAGACGTTGCCCAAGAATACCTAACAGAGCCTCAAATTGAGGCTCTGCGTCAATCTTATGTGGTAGCGAGAGACGCCCATGAAGGGCAAACCCGCTCAAGCGGTGAACCGTATATCATCCACCCTGTTGCTGTAGCTCGTATCTTGGCCGAAATGCGCCTAGATATTGAAACACTTCAAGCAGCGCTCCTTCACGACGTTATCGAAGACTGTGACGTCACCAAAGAAGACCTAGAAGAAAAGTTTGGCAATACTGTTGCTGAATTAGTGGATGGCGTATCTAAGCTGGATAAGCTTAAATTTCGAGATCGCAAAGAGGCTCAAGCAGAGAACTTCCGTAAGATGGTCCTTGCCATGGTGCAAGACATCCGCGTTATTCTGATCAAGCTTGCCGACCGCACACACAACATGCGTACGCTAGGTGCACTTCGCCCTGATAAAAAGCGTCGTATTGCTCGTGAAACGCTCGAAATCTACTCTCCTTTGGCACATCGCCTAGGTATCCATAACATTAAAACCGAGCTTGAAGAGCTAGGTTTTGAAGCACTTTACCCCAACCGTTATCGCGTACTCAAAGAAGTAGTACGTGCTGCGCGTGGTAACCGTAAAGAGATGATTCAACGCATCCACAGCGAAATTGAAGGTCGCTTGGAAGATGTTGGATTGAAAGCTCGTGTCTTAGGCCGTGAAAAGAACCTGTTCTCCATCTATAACAAGATGAAAACCAAAGAGCAGCGTTTCCATACCATCATGGATATCTACGCTTTCCGTGTCGTCGTTGAAGACGCCGATACCTGTTATCGAGTTCTTGGACAAGTTCATAGCTTGTATAAGCCGCGTCCGGGCCGCATGAAAGATTACATTGCGGTACCAAAAGCGAACGGCTACCAATCTTTGCACACCTCAATGGTTGGTCCACATGGCGTACCTGTTGAAGTACAAATCCGTACCGAAGACATGGACCAAATGGCAGACAAAGGTGTCGCGGCGCACTGGTCATACAAAGGCAATGGCGATCGCACTGGCACCACAGCGCAGGTAAAAGCTCAGCGCTGGATGCAAAGCCTACTCGAGCTGCAGCAAAGTGCTGGTAACTCCTTCGAATTCATTGAAAACGTTAAATCCGATCTCTTCCCTGATGAGATTTACGTCTTCACGCCGAAGGGTCGCATTGTCGAGCTACCAGTTGGTGCAACAGCAGTAGATTTCGCTTATGCCGTTCATACCGATGTTGGCAACATGTGTGTTGGTGCTCGTGTAGACAGAAATCCTTACCCACTGAGCAAGTCACTGAAAAATGGTCAGACAATCGAGATCATTAGTGCGCCGGGGGCACGCCCGAATGCCGCGTGGCTAAACTATGTGGTGACTTCACGTGCTCGCACCAAGATCCGTCAGGTTCTGAAAACCATGCGCCGTGAAGAGTCGATCACCTTAGGTCGCCGCCTGCTTAACCATGCATTGGGCGAGCTTTCTCTTTCAGACATCAGTGAAGACAATGTGCAACATGTACTCACAGACCTGAAAGTCGATAGCGTCGAAGACCTACTGGCTGAAATTGGTTTAGGCGAGCTCATGAGTATCGTCATCGCTCGCCGCCTACTGGGTGATGCCGATGAACTGACCGAAGTAGAAAGCAGCGACGGTAAGCCGAAGAAGAAACTACCAATCCGCGGTGCGGAAGGCATCTTGTTGACCTTTGCTAACTGTTGTCACCCTATTCCGGATGATCACATTATTGCTCACGTATCGCCAGGCCGTGGTTTAGTAGTACACCGTGAAACTTGTCCAAACGTTCGTGGTTATCAAAAAGAACCAGACAAGTACATGGCTGTAGAATGGTCTAACGACTATGACCAAGAGTTCATCACCGAACTGAAAGTCGACATGCAGAACCACCAAGGCGCACTGGCTGAGCTAACCAATGTTATCTCTAAGACGGGCTCTAACATTCATGGCCTGTCGACCGAAGAGCGTGATGGTCGCCTGTATACCGTGACTGTGCTACTGACGACTAAAGACCGTGTGCACTTAGCTAGCATCATGAAGAAAATTCGTGTGATGCCGCATGCGTTAAGAGTTAGGCGCAGAAAGAACTAGATTAGTTAAACATTAAATAAATGCGCTCTTTCGGAGCGCATTTTTATATCATTATGAATATAGAAAGATACCAACGTATTCAGCAAGTGCTGAAATCTCGTCAAACAGACTTAACGCTGTGCTTAGAAGAAGTACACAAACCTAACAACGTTTCAGCGGTTATCCGTACTGCAGATGCAACAGGCATCCATAAAGTCCATGCAGTTTGGCCAAATGAAATGCGCACGCTAAGCCACACCTCGGCGGGTGCGCGTAACTGGGTTGAAGTTGACACACACGACACCATCGGGGATGCCATTGGAGAGCTGAAATCTCAAGGCATGCAGGTACTGGTCACCAACTTATCGGACACTGCCGTCGATTTTCGCGAGATTGATTACACTAAGCCAACCGCTATCATTCTTGGCAATGAAAAAACTGGCGCTTCAAAGCAAGCTCTGGAGATGGCAGACCAAGACATCATCATCCCGATGATTGGTATGGTTCAATCATTAAACGTTTCTGTTGCAAGCGCCGTACTCCTATACGAAGCCCAACGTCAACGTGAAATGGCTGGAATGTATCAGCGAGAAGAAAGCGCGCTACCAGAAGAAACCATTCATCGCATTTTGTTTGAACGCGGCCATCCTGTGCTGGCTAAAGTCGCTAAACGCAAAAAACTGCCTTATCCGCCATTAGACGACCAAGGTCAAATTGTTGCTGAAGAAGCATGGTGGAAAGAGATGCAAAAAGCCTAGCTTCGACGAACAACGCTTTGGAGGGCTTCTATCTTCACCAAAGCGTTGTAATTTATCCTGTACAAAAACACAGTCAGGTGGTTAACTAACCTTAATTTCAGCCACTTACTTAGAGCCTCGCTATGTCTCAACTGCTTTCCGCTATTCCGCTCACTTCACTGTCTGGTGTTGGTGCAAAAGTGGCAGAAAAGCTGGCTAAAGTCGGCCTAAACAATGTGCAAGATCTGCTCTTTCACCTCCCCCTTCGCTATGAAGATCGCACACGAATCTACCCTATTGCAAAACTTCATGCTGGCCTGTGGGCTGCAGTGCAAGGCAAGGTAATGAGTGTGGATACCATCTTCGGCAAGCGAAAGATGTTAGCGGTTAAAATCAGTGATGGTAACGGCACCGTGACACTGCGTTTCTTTAATTTTACTGCCGCGATTAAGAATAACTTCGCTGAAGGTAAGTTAGTACACGCTTACGGTGAGATTAAGCGAGGTGGGATGGGACTTGAAATCATTCACCCTGATTACAAGTTTTTTGCTCCTCGCCAAACCCCAGATATCGAACAAAACCTTACCCCCGTCTACCCAACCACAGACGGCCTTAGACAGATCACTTTACGCAACCTCACCGATCAAGCGCTAGCTTTGCTCGATAAAGCAGCAGTGCAAGAGCTACTTCCAAATGGGCTATACGATCACCAAATTACGTTGGCGCAGGCACTGCATACCATTCACCGCCCGCAGCCTACCATCAACCTCGACGAGTTTGATGAAGGGAAGCACCCAGCTCAAGTTCGCTTGATCATGGAAGAGTTATTGGCGCAAAACTTATCGATGCTGTCGGTACGTAGTAAAGGTCAGCAAGATGCTGCCACTCCCCTTACGCCAGTCGATTCACTTAAGCAACAACTCCTCAAGCAGCTGCCGTTTGAGCCGACCAACGCTCAGGCACGCGTGGTAAAAGAAATTGAATCGGACTTGGAAAAGCCCCACCCAATGATGCGCCTTGTTCAGGGAGACGTAGGCTCTGGGAAAACCTTAGTTGCAGCACTCGCGGCGGTACGTGCCATTGAGCATGGCCACCAAGTCGCACTTATGGCACCCACTGAGCTACTAGCGGAACAACACGCGATCAACTTTGCCTCTTGGTTCGAATCGATGGGCATTCAAGTCGGGTGGTTAGCCGGTAAACTAAAAGGCAAAGCAAAAGAGACCGAGCTGGCGCGCATCGCCAGCGGTGAAGCACAAATGGTAGTGGGTACTCACGCTCTCTTTCAAGAACACGTCGAGTTCCATAATTTGGCCTTAGTCATCATTGATGAGCAGCATCGGTTTGGTGTACACCAACGCTTAGAGCTAAGAGAAAAGGGCGTGAAACAAGGCAACTTCCCACATCAGCTGATCATGACCGCGACCCCAATTCCACGTACACTCGCGATGACGGCTTATGCTGATTTAGAAACCTCCATCATAGATGAACTTCCACCCGGTAGAACCCCTATCCAAACGGTCGCTATTCCCGACACTAAACGGGATGATATTGTCGAGCGTGTACGTAATGCTTGCCTCAACGAAGGAAAGCAAGCCTATTGGGTCTGCACACTGATCGATGAATCAGAAGTGCTTGAAGCACAAGCCGCTGCCGACACAGCAGAAGAGCTGCAACGCACACTACCCGATGTCAAAATTGGTTTGGTTCATGGCCGAATGAAACCGGCCGAAAAGCAGGCAGTCATGCAGGACTTCAAAGACAACAAACTGCACCTACTGGTAGCGACAACTGTGATTGAAGTTGGCGTTGATGTACCTAACTCAAGCTTAATGATCATCGAAAACCCAGAACGATTAGGGCTAGCTCAACTCCACCAGCTGCGAGGCCGTGTGGGCCGAGGCAGTGTCGCAAGTCATTGTGTGTTGCTGTACCACTCCCCTCTGTCTAAGACTGCACAGAAGCGATTAAGCGTTCTGCGCGAAAGCAATGATGGTTTTGTGATTGCGCAGAAAGACCTAGAGATTAGAGGGCCCGGAGAGTTACTAGGCACAAAACAGACTGGATTAGCGGATTTCAAGATTGCCGATTTGGTGCGTGACCAAAGGTTAATCCCAGAAGTTCAGCGTATTGCGCGCTACATCCACGACAACTATCCGCAAAACGCCGTTGCCATTATCGACCGCTGGCTGGGTGATAGAGATGTCTACTCCAAAGCGTAGGTTAGTATTTAACCTTAAAAAAAGGGGCTCAATTGAGCCCCTTTTTTACATAGATTATTTGGTTGGGAAGCTTATCTGCGCCTTCAGACCACCTTCACTGCGATTATTCACCACCACCGAGCCATGGTGCTGACTGACGATACGTTTCACAATCGCGAGTCCGAGCCCTGTACCTTCGCTTCCGCGCGCTGTATCTCCACGAGTAAAGGGTTCAAACAGTTTGGCAATTTGGCTTTGCTCGATACCGGGGCCGTTATCTTCCACACAAATCCAGGCCAACTTATTGTCAGCCGTCGTTCCTGTCGAAATCTTAATCCAGCCACCACCATAACGCACTGCATTCACCACTAGGTTGCTGACGGCACGCTTTAGCGCTATTGGCGTACCAAAAGCAGGCTTCATGTTATCTTGCAGATCCGTCTCAATTTGGATCTCGTAACCGCCTTCTGACGTGGCAACATCTTTAGCGATATCGTTGAGGTCGACCGCTTCAAACGACTGTGTATTGACTGGTTTTAGGTAGTCCATAAACTGGCTGATGATTTCGTTACACTCTTCAGTATCACTGATGATCCCCTCAGCTAAATAGCTGTCTTCAGGAGACATCATTTCTGTAGCCAAACGAATTCGGGTCAGCGGCGTTCGTAAGTCGTGGCTAATCCCAGCCATCAGCAGTGCTCGGTCTTCTTCAAGCTCCTGAATGCCTTTCGACATCTGGTTAAACGCACGAGTCACGGAACGAATTTCTGATGCCCCTTTTTCAGGCAAAGGTGGAGGTATTTCACCACGTCCTACCCCTTTCGCAGCTTTCTCTAACGCAATCAGAGGTCTGTTTTGCAAACGAATGAAGAGCCAACCACCTGCCACAATCAATAGCGCCATAATCAAGCTATTACGAAACAGAGGGGCGAAGTCTTCTTCTTGCAGCTCAGAAAGTGGAATACGTATCAGCGAACCAGGTAGAGATTCTGTTTTTATCCAAAGAATGTAACTTTCACTGCCTAGCATCATCCTCACATCAGTTGGTGCACCTAACTCTTGAGTCATCTCTTCACTCATCAGGTCGATGGTCACCGCATGATAATACTCATCGGCAATCTCGCTGCTTTCTGAGTGGATGGTCACGCCAAGCTGTTCTAACACTCTGCGACGCGATGGTGCATCAAGCTCGAGCTCTTCTTGAAACTCAACAGAATCATCCAACATCAGATTGATTTCATGACCTAGGATGCGATTAAACTGCTGTAAGCTAGGCATCAGTGCGTAGTTGAACACCGCATAATATGAGTACACTTGGCTGGCGATCAGCAAAGTAAAAAATATTAGAATCGATTGAGTAAACGAACTGCGAATGCGCATAGAAATAACCTAACGAATGGCAATGACCTAACGAGGTGGAGGGAGTATCGTAAAAAAAGCTCCCACATTGAAGCAATGTGAGAGCTTAGAATAAAGCTTAAACTTCTTTACCGTCTGGGACAAAGACGTAGCCTAGCCCCCAAACCGTTTGGATGTATCGAGGTTTACTTGGGTCAACCTCTAGCATGCGGCGCAAACGCGAGATTTGAACGTCTATCGAACGCTCCATAGCTGAGTATTCGCGTCCGCGAGCCATGTTCATCAGTTTATCGCGCGACATCGGCTCACGCGCATTGGTCACCAAGGACTTCAGAACCGCAAACTCACCTGAAGTGAGTGGCATTGGTTCATCACCGCGGAACATTTCACGCGTACCTAAGTTCAAACGGAACTCGCCAAACTCAACCACTGATTCTTCAGAGCTTGGCGCTCCCGGTGCTTCAATCGTTTGACGACGCAATACCGCTTTAATACGAGCAAGCAATTCACGTGGATTAAATGGTTTTGGTAGGTAATCGTCTGCACCCACTTCTAGGCCAACAATACGGTCGATCTCATCGCCCTTGGCTGTCAGCATAAGGATTGGCAGCATATTGTTAGCGTTACGCAGGCGGCGACAGATAGACAAGCCATCTTCACCAGGCAGCATTAAATCCAACACCATAAGGTGAAAGTTTTCACGTGTTAACAGGCGGTCCATCTGCTCACTGTTAGCGACACTGCGTACTTGGAATCCTTGCTCTGATAAGTAACGCTCTAGTAACGCACGTAGACGCGCATCGTCGTCTACCACTAATATTTTGTAGTTTTCTTGCATGTAATGGTTCCACCTATTTAATAAGCTTGTACCCAAAGAAAATTAGGTCACGCAAAATGTAACACTGTTCTAAGCAAAGTGGCGCAAAGAATTGTTAACGTTTATTACCTTTTTAGCTAATGTATGCAGTAGATTCAATCGAATAACGTCAAGAATATGAAAACAAACCTAATTACTCGTGAAGGTTATGAAAAACTAAAGAAGGAATTGGACTTTCTTTGGCGCGAAGAGCGTCCGGAAGTCACCAAGAAAGTCACTTGGGCAGCCAGCCTTGGAGACCGAAGTGAGAATGCGGATCGGTACTTAGTACCACTATAAAAATAATTTTCAGTATAAGTAATTGAAGGATTGTTAACTTTTAATAGTATATGTAACTAAATACACATACTATTCTAGCAGTTATTGGCTTAGCGTATCATCTTATGGAATTGTCCCTAGACTTTAATCTAATATTCAACACAACAGTAGCTCTCGTACTAGCTCTATCAATAAAACTACTCTTGGACTTACGGCTTGCCGTCTATGCTGTCAAATATCTACACTTCCTCCCTGTTCGTTCTTTGTTTAGACAAAATCCACCTATATTGAAAGGGGAATGGCTTCAAGTATGGGATGTTGAAAGTGATAGGTTCTCGCAGTCCAACCTGACATCTAGTAGTTCGAAAATAAGGCAGCTTGGTAACTATTGCTATTCAGAGTTTGAGTCTGGCTCTGCAACATATGTTTTATTTGCAAAAATTGATAGAGACCAAGTCATAGGTGAATGGTTTGATAAAAAAGACCCATTGGGATACTCCGGTTCTCTACATTTGATAATTCATTCGAGCTCAAGGTTAGAAGGTATGTGGATAGGAAACTCAAAGTCTGTCGTAAAAGTAAAAAGCGGTACTTGGAGTTGGGATAAGAAGTTTGATTGATATCTACTTAGTTTCATTGCAACCTTGTGTATTTTTAGAGTATTTGGGAAACTCGCTAGACTTAATCTGTTAAAACTTATAGTGAGACTCCTTTGCTCCGTCTAATACACTTTTCTGATATTCATCTTCGCTCGCCCGACTGCGACTTTGATCATACCGATGAAAATATCCATATCAGGGATATGGTTCAAAGAGACATAGCTGAATTTACATCGGCTGATGGGAAGGCTGTCGATGCCGTCTTGATTACAGGCGATATTGCTTTTGCGGGTAAGGAGAGTGAATACCAAGCTGCTCACAGGTGGCTGGATAACCTTAAAGAGGCTCTAAAGCTTTCTAATGATCAGATTTTTGTAGTTCCCGGCAACCATGATGTTGACCGAAATAGAGCTGATGAACTCTTGCCAAGAATGATGAGGGATAATATTGAGTCGAAGACTCAGGGTTGGGAGCGAGAGAAAACAATTTCCGAGGCGTTTAGATCTGAACACGCAGATGCTGCCTTTTTTGCTCCAATGCAGAAGTACGTAGATTTCAGTTCACACTATGGTTGTCAAATCACTCCTTCGCGTCCTTTTTGGAGTAAAAGCCTAAAACTATCAGAGAGTGTTAATGTTGAGTTAAGGGGTATTACGACGCCCTTTTTTTCCAATAAAAACGATAGCCGAGGCTCACTAATATTAAGTAAGAGCCAACTTAACTTTAGGAAACTTCCTGGAGTAGTGCATATTTCTTTGATGCACCACCCCTGTGATTGGCTAGTTGATAGCGATGAGATAGAAGATATTCTCGACAACAATGTTCATATTCAACTTTTTGGCCATAAACATCGGTCTAGGTGGAGCAACGCCGATAACTTATTGAAAGTAGAGTCAATATCACTTCACCCTGATCGGTATGAGTCTAGTTATGAGCCTGGATATAACATAATAGATTTATCTCAAACACAGTCTAGTGATAAGAAATGCACTATTACAGCCAAGGTTGTCGTTCGGAAGTTAGAGTCTAATCCTCAAATGTTTGTTTCTAAGCCATTTTTTGAACATAAAGGATATTTCACGAAGGCAATTACTTTAGATGTGCTTGAGCCAAAGTCTCGTCCTAAGGCTGAGTATTCATCTGATTCGTTAGAAGCACCTACCTTAGAAACAGGTGGGGACTCTCAAAGCACTCGCGTAGATGAGAAAACAACTGACAAAGATTGTAATTCAGCTAAACAAAGCAATATAAATATTAAAGAAGCTTCGAGAGTTTTCGGGCTTTTAGAAAGAAGTAGTAAAGATAAGATTTTACTTGAATGTGCCCTTTTAGACCAAGATGAGCTTTTAGTGTCAGATGTTGAAAAGCAGCAAATTGCTTTTCAAAGAGCCATTGAGCAAGGAAAAGAAAGCCAACTTTACAAGATGATTATGATGAAAGGTAAAGCGATATGACAGACGTAGCGATGGTGGAGAATGAAGTTTGTCCACCAAACTCAGATTTTGCGGATTGGATGTCATCTGTACAGGTTGGTTTGGATCGAGATAACTTCCAACTTAGATGGAATACTATTTATCGATTATTCATCGACTCAGAAGGTGATCTAGATGACAGTTGGGTTTATGAACTTCTAAAACTTGCATTAGGGAATCTCAAAAACAACCCAGAATTTGCTGAACGATTGTGTTCTGAGTTAAAAAAAGACGACGTAATGTTTTCTAATAGTGGAGGCCAAAAAGATGAAGAACTGCAGGTTCTGGCATCTTATTCACTAAAGCTCTTGCTTGATGACTCTATTTGGGACGAAGACTTTGTTTGTACGAATATAGTTAAAATACAAGGAGCTTCTTTAAGTAATAGAAAGAGATTTAAAGGTGGTGTTGACCTTCTATCTTATGTGTCTGAAAAAAGATTCAATTTATGCAGAATGCGTAGAAAGAAGCAACATATTAGAGGGGCTTGTTCTCATTTTAAGAAAAGTGAAGAGTTTGAAAAAGAGTTCCAAACTCTAGAGGATAGTGGACCACATGCTACATACAATAAAAATGCTCTGCTTGCTCTAAAAAAAGAGCTTTTTTCCCAACTATCATCAACGAATTCGTCTCTTACAAGACAAGCAACACGTATTAATGCTGAGCTGAATAAACTAGCAGAAGAGCAGGAAGTACTTTGGTTGGCTTCTATTGGTTGGTCTGAACATTATGACAAACCTTACAATGAGCTAAGCCTCGAGAAAAAAATGTTATCCATTGCTATTAGCTTAGCTGAAAGAACCCTGATGTACGTAGAGCTACCTTCTGTAAAAGGTGTAGCTGCAAAGCTTGGGGTAGAATCTAGAGATGTTCAGTTTTCTGATTGGGTTGAAAATTTCACTAATAATGAATTTGAGCACCTAGATGAATACCTTTCTGAGATAGATGAATTAACTCCTATTTTGTTATCACTCAAGTTATCGAGTGATGGTAAATGGAAGACGAAATGGAGAGAACTTACAGGGGTAGACTATAACTTTCAGATCTGCAGTAGGGATCTAACGCTGCAATTGTACCGAGAATTACTAATTGTTAAGTGGTCATAGTGTAAATGAAGTGCACAAACCCCAATTGTAACTATGATGTAGATGGCTATTGCATCGATGGTTTACCTCTAGAAGACTGTCCTAGCTTTAATGAAGGACTCGATCTGGAGTTAATATCACCTGAAGGAGTCGATAGCTCTGAGGGTGATTTCGTTGAACCATCTGATCCAGATAATAAAATACCGTTTTGGGGACAAAAGCCTCTTTCGGAAGGTGCTGCTTCTTCAACTATGAAAGCATTTCCTAGTAAGGTCATATCTTTTGTAGGTCCAGTCGGAGTTGGGAAAACCACGTTGATTTCGAGTATGTATGATGTATTCAACCGAAGAAATCAGCTAAATGTGCGATTTGGGCACTCTCATTCAATTTATGCCTTTGAAAAGCTATGTCATCATGCGCGTGTGACATCAAACAGTTCGGAGGTTTCTACACCAAGAACAACATCTGCTGATGGAGTTACTTTTTATAATCTGTCCATATTGGACTCATCAGATAATAGGCATAATGTTTACCTAGCAGATAGATCTGGTGAAAGCTACTCTGAAATGCTCAATGATGTTGGACTGGTGAAGCAATACAGTGAGCTAAGCAGAAGTGATTTAATATGTATATTGATTGATTCAAGTACTCTAGGTGATAAAGCCAAAAGACATCGATATAAAAGACAGACTATTAACTTAATAAAAGCGCTTATTAGTCAACTACAGGCTTTTGAGAAGAATAACTTTGTATTATTGCTCACAAAGTATGATTTGGTCGAAGGTACTGTGAGTGAAGAACTTTGTAAAAAAGAAGTTGGAGCAATTTGTCAAAAGGTACAACAAGATCATGCTATTGGCTTGAGTTGTATTCACTTATCAGCTCGCCCTTTCCTCGAAGAGCAAGAAAAGCCTGATGCGATTTGTGAATTGTGGGACTTAATTACTCAATCAGAAAGATCTCAGAGTCGTATAAAGTTTACTCGTTTTAGATCGGAAAGAAGCTTTCATAACTTAGAGTTAATGTATGACTGATGATAAGAAGATAGTATTTTGCGGTTTACCAGCTTCAGGAAAAACGACTTTTCTAGGCGCATTAAGCTACCTAGCGGAAAGTAATGATGATAACAATGCACTTAGGCTAGAAGGGCTACAAGAGCAACGGCATTTCTTTAATCTGCTTGCGGATACATGGGTTGATTGTGAACCAATGATGAGAACCAAAATTGACAGCCAAGACTCTATAGAGATGACTCTCTCATCTACGGATCTCAAGTTCAATGTTGAGATGCCTGATTTATCGGGAGAAACTTGGGCTTCAATATGGTCTGAACATGAAATGTCACCGGTAGTTTCTAGTTTTTTAAATCAATGTTCTTCACTAGCATTCTTTATTCATGTAGATCAGATATCTACTCCTCTGAACCTCAGTGAAGAGAACTCAATGCTGCGTGGAAGTACGAATGTAGTGTTACAAGCTGAGAAAGCAGAGGTGTGGAATGCTGGTAAACATGCTTCGACTCAGGCGAAGACAGTCGATCTGTTGATTAAAGCTTCATCTATGATGAAAAATGCGAACAAACGAGTTGCACTAATACTTTCTGCATGGGATACCGTAAAGCCCAGAGAACAATCACCTCATGAATTTGTGAAAATCCAAATGCCTCTTTTGTATCAATACCTTCGTTCAGGTTTTGACTTTAGCGAGTTTCAGTTTTTTGGTGTGAGTGCTCAAGGGGGGTGCCTTATGGAGGATAAAGATGAGCTTTTGGAGGTTGATGATCCAACGCATCGAATTAAGGTTATAGAAGAAAGTGGGGCACAGCATAGTGACCTTACAAAAATACTTTCCTGGTTAGTCAATGAGTAACGTCATTCATCAAACATTTCATGGGTATGATAATGGGCATAAGTTGCTAGCTTCATCCGTTGATTTGTCAGTAAAAGCTAAAAATATTCTACTTAGAGAGTCAGACTCTCCTGGTGAAGAGTTCCATCATCAAGTTAAACCTTGCTATTCTGGCTATCCTATAGCTGAATCAGGATTTTATGTATTATCAAAAACGTGGGTAGCAAAAGAAATTAAGAGGCCAGGCTGTGTATGGACACATAGTTTACTTATACCATTTTCATTATTAGCTAAGCGTGAGAGTATTAATTGCTTTGACTTTATAGCTTTGTTTTTAACGCAAGCTAATGTCAATGAGCTACCATCTATAGAGCCAATAAATATTGACTTAAACTACTATAGAGCCTCTGATAAAGACTTATCTCCATTGTTTAGCCGAGTGTTTAGTCATGATGAACAAGTAACACTTAATTCTGATAATGTTTCATTTGAAGATATTACTTCTATTTGGGGTAAATTGTGGCCAAGAATGAGACGAGAATTTTCTTTTAAAACATGGGCGCCTAAAAACAATAGAATGTCATCAAGCTTTGATAAGTTTAGTTTGATTATTAGTGATTATGTACTTAATAATGAGGATGCTGATAACTGGGCAAAAGATTTCTTTATCGAAAACTCGTCTATTCATGACTTCAATTGGAAGTATGGAGCTTCTTTAACTGGGGGTAAAGGAGGAGTTTTTGAACTATATAAAGTTTGGAAATTATATATAGAAAATAAAGATGATGAATTGATAGATTATTTACTCAGATGGAGAAGAGCTCCAGTCCCATTAGTAAAGAGTGTTATTAAAAACGCATCGAAAGAAAAAGTCACCCTACCTTTAGCCTATCTGATTAGTAAATACATATTAACAATAGACGAAAATGATGTTGATGAGAGCTTAATTGTAGAGGTTGGTGATATAATATCAAAAAATGACATGAACTTTTTTAAAAAAGTTTTAGAGTCAAATTTTTACTATAAGCCAGCCTTCTATTCTAAAGGCATTATGAATCTTGCAGGTTATGATGTTGCCGAGTTGGTTCATAAGTGTAATATTGAATTAGCATCAATACATGATAAAAGCCTAATATCAGAATCTGGATTTTGGGAAAATCTACCTGTATCAAATTGTGTTGATATTATTAATGAATATGAGTGTTATAGAGAGATACCAAGTGGCCTAATGAAAAAACTATTGAACGATGTTGATAGTTTAGATCTTAAAGGTAGTTTATCTATTTATATTGTGATGTTCGGCTTTAATATTGACAGGTTATCTCACAAGGAGAAAATAATAACTTCAAAGTGCGAAGTTTTAGAATTCATCAAAGATGATTATCCTTATCCATCTATTGGTTTATATGATTTTATATTAGGAAACTACTCTGCCAGTGACTTGATTAAATTAGATGATAAGACTTTGTGTGGCATGTACTCTAACTCAAGTAAACGCAATGATAATATATTGAAGCTGTTTGAGGTTTTGTGTTTAGATGATGAAAATACTAGATTAGATACTTTAGAGTTGGTGTTTGGTATTACTTTTAATAAGTTAGCTTCATATGACTTGATGTATATGGATATGAGTAAGTTAAGAGCAACTTTGAATGACTATCTTCGCTTAGAAGTAGTCATCCCTAGTTCCCTACTCGAGATGCTAATTTCATTCTCTAAGCGTTATGCTATTAAGCATAAAGTAGACTTACCACCAAAAATTTCAGAGAAGTTTTATCTGTGTAAAGACAAAGGCAAAGATAAGAAAAAATATAATTTGTTCTGGTTTCTCGATCTATAAAAACATACTCGTGCCCACACTTACACCCTTGAATATTTGTTCATTACTTATTATTATCAACGTTGAGAGCCTCGGGTATTCCCTGATTTTTTAGCAATATGCTACCTACTGCTTGGCCAGAAGTGATAGCGTAAAACTAAACTTGGCGTAACTGCAAATCAGACCACCGAGGACATATGAAATTAGATAGCCCTGTACTTTTATACTAAAGATTGTGTAACTGGCAGGTATCGTATGAAAAAAGCCACTTTCAGGTGGTTTTTTTTACTGTTCATATAAGGCAAAAATCTTGCTGATCCGATAAGATATTTTCAACCATTTTCTTAACATGGCTGACTGCCCTCTAGGATAGCTTTTAGAGCATTCTCCAATCCATTCATCTTTCCAACTAAGTACGCTGAACGTTCTCTTGCATACTGTAATAATGGAGCTAAGCGGTCTTCAAGTTCAGGGAAACGACATCCCAATGACAGATATTCATCTATTTCACCAAGCATAGCCTCTAATTCACCTTTGTATTCATTACTTTCTCGAAGTAACACGGAGTAATCTGGTGTTGGTTCCTTTATAGAAGCTTCGCTTTCAGTTTTTCTCCGAGGTACTACTTGAAGTGCTCTAAATTGTTCAGTTTGAAAGTATCTTTTATTTCTTCCTGTCCCTTCGCTTCGAAGCCAACCCCTTTGTTGGTATTGCCATATGTGGCGATAAACCTTCTTTCGTTTTGCATCAAGGTCTTGTGTACTACATTCGATGCTTAATGAGGCATCTCTCGCTTCCGTAACGGAAAAACCATCCATTCTTCTTTCAATCAATAGCTCATGCATTACTGCACTGATTTTTGTAGAGCACTTCATGTATTGTTTTATCACCAAAAAACTAAGGATTGCTTAGTATACAGAAATCGATAAAACTAAGAAAATCTTAGTTACTATAGGTTTTCACACATGAACCGAAAATGTCATTTACTAGCCCAATCCCAGTGCGACTTAAAGATGCGCGCAAAAAAGCTAAACTCTCCCAGAAAGCCTTGGGGGTGCGAATAGGTATGGATGAAGGCTCGGCAAGTGCCCGAATGAATCAGTACGAGAAAGGCAAACACACTCCTGACATACAGACTCTAAAGCTCATTGCTGACGAGCTAGGTGTTCCTTTGAACTATTTCTTTTGTGAGGAAGAAAGCTCTGCCAAGTTAGCTTGCTTGATTGCAAATCTGAACGAGGAAGAGAGGCAGGAGCTTATCAATAAGTTGAGCGGTTCCAGAGATAATTAGAGTTTGTTGTAGCTAATCGAGTTAACGAACCATTCTTTGTCACCTTCAGGAGTGCGAACCGTGACTTCGTCATCCACTTCCTTCTTCAACAATGCTCTCGCCATAGGTGAATCAATCGAGATGTAGTCTTTTGCGTCTCCGTAGATTTCTTCAGGCCCGACAATTCTGAATGTCTTCACATCACCGGCTTCATTCTCAACCTCAACCCAAGCGCCGAAGAAGACCTTTCCTTCTTGTTGAGGAGAGTAATCTACGATGGTCACCTCAGGAAGAAACTTGCGAAGAAAGCGCACACGACGGTCTATTTGACGAAGTAAGCGCTTATTGAAAGTGTAATCGGCATTTTCAGAGCGATCGCCAAGGCTAGCTGCCCATGTGACGATTTTGGTGATCTCTGGACGCTTCTCATTCCACAGATGGTCGTGTTCCGCTTTGAGTTTGTTATAACCTTCTCTGGTGATTAGTTTTGTTTTCACTTCTGCAATCCAAGTTATCTATAAGTTCTGTAACGCCTTTTTAATTGCATCCAAAGTCGCAACAGGGAAAAAAGACTTTTGAGTATCACTTGAGACTATACTGCCATTTTTTCCAAGCTCCAATTGATGTCTACGTAAAAACTCACTAGAAATGAGGTACTCCAATGCGCTTCGTTCCAGCTCAGTTAGCTTTATCGATGCAACAGAGACATCGACGTTATCGAACACTTCAATGACCTGATTGATAGGCACTACTTCATTAAGTAATCGCTCCGCTTCCTTTTTCTGAGCATAGAGAATGTTGGCTTGAAGCTTAACTACTGGATCTTCTAGTTCATCTATCCAAGCGTGCATCTTACCTTTTGAGGTGCTTCGCGCTGACCTTGGTTGGTCTTTTATTGAGGAGTTGAAGCTAGCAATTAAAGTTCGGTAAGATTCACCGGTTTTGTTTCGGATGCTTTGTGCTGCAGGAACACCTCGCCCTTTTCCAAGACGAGCTATCGTTGAATAACTAAAGTCGTTCAATCCGCGCTCTTGTTGTTCCTTGCATATGGTGAACACGGCCTCTAATGAGTTCTGTACCCGAGATGATGCCTTCTTTTTTAGCTGACTCAGTACTTGCTCAGGAGTAATTTCTGACATGCTAACCGATCCTTTTTAGTGGTTTCGATTTCTCAAACAGTTCACGAATCGTCTTTTCGTCGAACTGGTTATCTATCGATAAGTCCTTTAGGGTCAAGCTTCCATCTATGAGGCGGTCGACGTTCTCCCAGCCTTTCAAACGTGTCAGCATTAACTCTGTTAACTGGTTCCCCACTAAGAGTTGTTCTTCTTCTGACAGTAAAAATAGTTGCGGCTGAATACCATTTTCAACCATCATTTTGTCTATCATTTGGGAACGCCTGGTTACTGCTAAATCATCACTACAACTGTGGTACAGCTCAGCGTTCGAACATACTTCTGATAGTTGATGGAAATTACTCACTTCGTCTAGCTCTACACCTAATGTAAATTCATGCGGCACAATAAGTTGATACTGATTCTCCGTGTTTTCTTTAGGCTTACGCATAAGAGTTTGGCAATTATGGATGTGTCGGTGAATCGCGTTCATGTCTGAGAGATACAAATCTAGCTTCTTCGCTCGTGTTTCAATTTCCGAGTTCAAATGCATACGCTCTCCAACTAACTCACATCTATCAGACTCCAAAGCCGACTTCTCTGAGCTATCCGCTTTAATTTTGTAAAGTTGGTGATCAATGATATCTATCTTCTCTGCAATATTATCAAGCTTCTGCCCAAGGGAAGCGTAACGTATAGACTGAGTGTTTACGGCTAGGCTAATCTCATTGAACATGGCGGCAAGTCCAACCAAAAATGCAGGGCCGGTAATGAAGAATCGACACTGAAAGCAGTTCTGCTCACCCAAATAACCGGATGGTACAGGGTGATATATGTTAGCTTTTGTGGCTACAGGACAGCCCCCTTCTGAACAAAAAGCACCGCCGACAGGGCAGATACCGAAGTCTTTCCAAAGATAGCTGGAGGCCGGCCGAGCATTGTCTAGTGAATTTAGTAGATCCACAGATGAGCCTACCAACTGTGATTTAACCTCCTCGATTCTCTGTTGTTCAACATACGATTTGAGCGTTTGTGTTGCATTGCTCAAAGCTTCCTTTTCTCCCAACTCCATCTTCTCTCGTAAATTGGCACCAGTTTTATCGCTCTTGAGATAGTAGATAGACATAATGATGTTTGAGTGACCAACTAGCTTCATTATGACTTCTAACGGAATACCGAATTCATACGCGTACGCGTTGATCAAACTGACGCGCATTGAGTGCGGAGTATAGGGGGATTTGAAGTGTGAAAGCGGTATCGTTTGACTCTTTTCCAACTCTTTGATCGATTGATTGTATTTCAGTCCTTGGTAGGTAGCCGTTGTAATATCATTCTCGCCAGAGAAATATAGTGCAGATGCAAGTCGTGTCGTTAGTCTGCCACCAAATGTGCCTGGCTCTTTTTCTAGATAGTCTCGGAATAAAAAGCAATTCGCCCCTTTTTGCTTACGCTGTACTTCGTTTAGATTAGTGCGCTCACAATCAAGCCATTTCGTTGGCTCCTTAAGTGGATTATATTTCTGTTGCCACTTTCTCAGCTTCACTAACCAATAGGCGAGTTCGGTTGGCATGAAAGGTATTGTATAGCCTGAACCATCAAATTTTGTCTTGTTGGACGTATAATGAACACCAAACTCTCTTTGACCTGATTTACTCACCATACTTTGCCGATTAGTTTGGCCAGCCAACTTAGATCTATTTTTCTTCCAGACTACATTACCGTTCTTAAAATCGGCGAGCTCCTGATCAGCCTCTCCAGAATCGCAATAAACGATTTGCATCCCTCTCGCAGGTAGTTGCATCAGTGAGTAGGTATAGGTCCAATACGCTGGAAACCAAAGGTAGGTTTTTCCATTTTCAACTTTGAAAACACAATCTAGGTCGTTTTTATCTAGGAGAGAACTATCGTTGATCTGTACCCAATCTGATGAAAAACGATGCAAATGAGCCAAATCCCGATAGTTTAGCTTTTTCTCTATAGAGTCCAATGGAAATATCCATTCTCGCCCTGCTTTTACATATTGATAGGGCAGAGCCATCTTGTCTGTTTCGTTGATAGCTTGAGGAGCAGTCTCTCCATTAAAGTTGATGTGACTAAAAGGGTTTTTAGCGCCCTTGATGTGGGTAATTTCTCCCGTCTCTGTGTCTTCCAAAATAAGATAACTCGAGATAATCCAATCTAAGAACTCATTGATTGAGAATGCCCATTTTTTTCTTCGAGTCACTGGAACTTGTTCAAACAGATTCAGCATGGGTTGAATGTTTGTCGAACCACGAGTAAGAAACTCCAACGGAGATGTTTCAAAATCATTTGGCTCAATGTATTCACGAACAAATTCACATAAGTCTTTCGCTTTGGTATCTCCCCCACGTGCAGACTTGAGAAACTCTTTTATCGTCTCCGCCCACAAAGACCATTCATCGGTAAAGTATTTTACCTGGTACGGTCGTTTTACTCCCCAGAAGTCATAAGTGTTAGTCCAGCCCTTTCCTTGATAATACTCTTCTGGTTTGGCTGGCATTCTAGGGTCGTTGGATTCTGATCGAAGCTTCGCATATTCAGCGAGACTGAAAACACCTTTGCTTCGCACCAAAGCCACTAGTTCGTCATATCCATAAGGTCGTGGTATATCGAGAGCATCATACCAATTGCTCCAGTCAGGTATTTTTTTTTCAGGTTTGGAGGGTAATTGAGAATAGTTCTTCTGCGTAACTCTATATTGAGCAGAGTCTTTGATTTTTAGAATCGTACATGCTGTTTTGAACTGCTTTAGATTAGATATATCACTAGGCAATAAGAACTGAATCCAGCCAGACCAATCATCAGAGTAAATCTGACTGGGACGTGAGGGAAGACAATCATCTTCTTTGTAACGCTTCCGATATTCTAGCTGCGAATGAATACCCAAAGCTATTGCCGCTTTACTCGCCTCTCCATATGTTGGATATAAAAACCGCTTCTCTATATCCAGAAAACTAAACCAATCCACCCAATCAACAGAATAAGTCCCATATGGATGAGAGGGAAGGCACTCATCCTCTTTGTAGCGCTGTTTATACTCCTGTTGCGATTGGATGCCCAAAGCTATTGCGGCTTTGCTTGCCTCTGCATAGGTCGGATATATAGAGCGTTTTTCTTTATCCAGAAAACTAAACCAGTCCACCCAGTCATCGGGATAAGCCTTATTTGGAAGAGAGGGAAGGCATTTATCCTCTTTATAACGCTGGTTGTATTCCACTGTCGATTGAATACCCAAAACTATTGCAGCTGCTTTTGCCTCAGAATAGATCGAATATATAGTTCGTTCCTTTGTACCCAGAAAGCTAAACCAATTTACCCAATCATCTGCATAAGTCCGATTTGGACTAAAGGGAAGATTTTTATCCTCTTTGTGGCGCTTCTGATATTCCGAGTACGATTGAATGCCCAAAGCTATTGCAGCTGTTCTTGCCTCTTCATAGGTTGGGTATATAGACGGCTTTTCTATATCCAAAAAGATAAACCAATCTACCCAATCATCCGCATAAGCCGCAGCCGGACGAGAGGGGAGGCATTTATCCTCTTTGTAGCGCTGGTTATATTCAGAAACCGATTGAATGCCCAAAGCTATTGAAGCTGTGCTTGCCTCTGCATAGGTTGGATATATAGACGGTTTTTCTATATCCAAAAAGCTAAACCAATCCACCCAGCTATCCGTATAAGTTCCATTTGGGTGAGAGGGAAGGCATTTATCCTCTTTGTAGCGCTGGTTATATTCAGAGATCGATTGAATGCCCAAAGCTATTGCAGCTTTACTTGCCTCTGCATAGGTTGGGTATATAGACGGTTTTTCTTTATCCAGAAAGCTAAACCAATCCACCCAATCAGCGGCGTAAGTTCCGTCTGGATGCGAGGGAAGACATTTATCCTCTTTGTAGCGCTGTTTATACTCCTGTGTGGATTGGATGCCCAAAACTATTGCAGCTTTACTTGCTTCTGTATAGGTTGGGTATATAGACCGTTTTTCTTTATCCAGAAAATTAAACCAGTCCACCCAATCATCGCCGTAAGTCTGTTTTGGGGAAGAAGGAAGACATTCATCCTCTTTATAGCGCTTGTTATATTCGTGTGCTGATAGAATACTCAAAGCTATCGCAGCTTTGCTTGCCTCTGCGTATGTTGGATATATAGTTCGTTCCTTTGTACCCAGAAAGCTAAACCAATCCACCCAATTATCGGCATAAGCCTTATCTGGATTAGAAGGGAGATGTTTATTCTCTTTGTAGCGCTGTTTGTATTCCTGATATGATTGAATGCCCAACTCGATCGCCGCTTTGCTTGCTTGGTTTATAGTTTTGTAGAACTTTTTCATCAGTAAAAACTTCTCATTTGATGACGAACTTCATCGTCTGAAGGTTTCAAGTAAACCAAACAGCTATCAGGACTTTTATGATGCATCGCTTTTTGAATCTCTAGCTGAGAAAAGCCTCCTTGGCTTAATCTATATCCATAGGAGTGGCGATGTGCATGCGGGGTTGTCCCTAATGACTTGCAAGGTTCGAGTCCAATTCGTTGAACGGCTCTGTTATGTTTTTGATTGAAATTTTTTTTACTTTCTGGGTTGCCTTTTGAGTTAACAAACAGGAACGGAGATTCTGAAGCAGGTTTAATCGAAAGGTACTTTTGCAGTAACAGAGTAAACTCAACAGCTTTACTTACCGGATAAAACATGACGTCAAAGGACAGATTGCGATTTGTAAGCAAAGGTCCTTTCCAGCCCGCGTAGAGCCTATGGCTTCTCGAATAGTCATTCCTTGGATTCATCCGGTATTTATGAACCAAGTATTCATTTCGTTTACTGAAACGTTCATCTGGAGACTTTCCATCACTAGGATGGAAAACCGATATCAGAGCTGAACCTGATTGTGGATCTATCGATATGTCATCGGTATATATATGAAAGCACTCTGACAATCGTAGCCCACCAAAATGCATCAACATTACGATTAACTGGCTACTATAATCCGGCTCTCCTGAGGTAGAAACAAACCCGTGCAAAAGTAAGTCTTCAATTCTATCTTCTGGAAAGCGATATACCGCTTCAATATCGACTAGATGCCTCTCAGGTCCACGAACCTTTCTAACAGCGGAGAATTGCTGTCGGGACGGTTTCGCTAAATGATTTAAAAAGCTACGACTGTGCCTTCTGTAGTAAGCACACCATTGCAAACGCTCTTCTACCTGAGTTGCTTTCCTCAAGGGATTTAGCTTGGGTAAGTCAGTGCCATGGATAGTGTCTAGGTAATCACAGTACTCAGTAATATGACGAAGAAGAACATTAACATCCTCATTTCTTCGATGGCTCCAGAACAAACCAGAATCATCTTGTCCATCTTGAATAGTTCCGAACTGTAATGCTTCAACAAAAGCTCTAAGTAAATCTGTAGCCGTTGAATAGTTTGATACTTGGCGCTCAATGAACTTTAAGAGAAGCTCTACAGCAAAAGTATTCCGCTCTAGCCACGATTGAGATTTGTAGCGATTCTCGTGCAAAAATCTCAGATGAGAAATCAGCAAACCACTTTCAGTAAAAAGCGCTGGAAAACGAAACGAAGGCCGACTTGCATGAGCTTTGTAGTTCACTCCACGTTTGATAACGAAACTCATTTCTTTGTTTGTCTTAAGTAGTCATGCCATCCAGGCCAACTCTTATCGTAATAGGCCGTCATACTTATAGGTAGATGCTTAAACTGCTGTTTATTCTTACATTCCCGATCATCACAATCGGAGAGTCGACCACTGCTCTCCAGAAACTCACGCCAACTCGTCCATCGCTTGTCATAGTCCATAGGCCACCTAAAATACTAAGGAACTCTTAATATACTACTTAGTATATAGTTGATGGTTCTCACTAATTCAAATGACTCAACTATAAAAAGAGGCCAACTTAATATCAGATAGTTAGAAGTAGTATTGCAGCTATTAGTACGTTCTTAAGAGTAGAACTAATACCAGTACAATAAAAAAAGGCTGCGTGAAATCGACCGTCGTGTCCGCTATCTGCGCAAGCGCTTGGAACAAGTGAAAGTCGTCGATTACTCGCCACAGCAAGAAGGAAAAGTATTTTTCGGTGCTTGGGTAGAAATCGAAAATGACGCCGGCGATGTCATGCAATTTCGCATCGTAGGCCCAGACGAAATTTATGGTGATGCCAAGGGCTATATTTCGATCGATTCACCAATGGCCCGTGCGCTATTGAAAAAAGAAGTCGATGATGAGTTTGTGGTACGCACACCGGAAGGCGAAAAAGAGTGGTTTATTAACTCAATTCGCTATCAATAAAAAAATCCCCGCTAAGGCGGGGATTTTTAAATGTGTTACGGCTGTTAGTCTTTGCCTAACAAGTAGTTTTCATCGCTACTCACGACAGCACCGTGTTTTAAGAAGTTCTTACCCAAAATCATGCTGTATTCAAAGCGAGAACGATCCTGAAGGTTCACTTTAACGCGACGCTCTAAATCTCCGAGCTTAACCGTCATTTCTACCACTGGGCGGATATTCGGTTTTTCACCTTTCTTCGCTTTAATGCGCATTACATCAATCACAGGCTTGGTGAACTCTTGTTTGTCACCTTGGCTGTTTTGATACGTAAATGTCACCATATCTTGGCCATCTTTCTTGAAACGCTTGATGTTGACCGCATTCATTGAGCTTACGTCAGCACCCGTATCCAATTTCGCAGGGAAACGCATGCCTTCGACTTGAGCAATTTCGATATGACCCGCTTTAAATAGTGGATCGGCTTGCAGCAGGTGATCAGCGCGAGTATTCACAAAGACACCGTCTTTGACCATCTTCTGGCCCAATACGAAGTAAGGACGTTTTTCATCGCTATCTAGCACATCAATAGCAAATTCCTGTTCACGCACTTCGCCTTCAAGAGCAAACTGACCTAGCACCACAGGTCGAACCGTGTCGCCTACCCGTAGGTTTTTCTGAATCTTCTTAGTAATTTTTTGCTGTTCGCCGTCCGAGTTTCTCAAAAAGTACTCAACGAACTCATCTTTACCCTTATCAGTCACCTCAAAGCTTGCCACCTTGAGTAGTGGAGTTTTGACGGCAAATGATGGTTCTGCATCTAACTTAAAGCCATCCAGCGATAGGCTCTCTTGTGGGGAGACCACTAAAGGTTGGTTCGACTTGGCCACACTTAGGAAGCTCTTGGCACCTTTACCCAAAAGATTTTCAGCACCAGTGTCGATCATGAACGACTCGCTGATTGTGTTGGTACCAACACGCAGCTGAGAACTGCTACCCGAACGATCTTTTAGGTACACCAACCAATATTGTGTCGTTTTACTGTCAAGCTGCACTGGCACATATACCAACGGGCGTTTGTGACCACTTACTTTTAACATGCGTACAAGTGGCAAAGTCATCTCTTTCTGCTTGCCGTCACTACCAACCATGTCGAACTTCACTTCATCACGCTTAGTATCTATATCGATATTCTTCGCGTGCAAAATGCTGTAGCTGTTCTTCAAAGAGAAGCTGACGTTAAGCGGTATATCATTGATACTGACGGTTTCTTTTTTACCCACCACTTTGGCTTTTGGCTGCTCTTGCAAGTAGTCATAACCGGCAAACACCCACGCATTGTCGGCCAAAAATGTTTTACCAATCAGCACAGGCGTCGAGAAATTGCTGCGATCGGTTAGGTTAACATCGGTTTTCACTTGGCGGCCCGCGATGCTCATTGGAATCTTCACAGTTGGGCGCAACAGTGGCGTGCTGCTGGTACGGCTACGGATCATCGCCACCCTTTCCAGTGGTTCTTTGATCACTACAGGCTCACCACTATATGGGTGTTGAACGGTAAAGGTGACAGTCGCTTTGAAGGGTGCAAACGTGGTCCCGTCCCAATCAAAATAGTCGAGCTCTTTATTTTTCTCGACTTCTTTCACCATCGCAGCCATTAAGTCGTGATCTTTCAGGTCTTTATAGTCTGGATTGGCACTGGAAACATGGATATTTTCCGCATGCATAGAAGTGCTATCAGCACCGGTATCGATTTTGCCCACAAACGGAACGCCTTTTAACGCCTCCGCATCGTGCAAGTACACATTCTCAAGACGGCCAAGTACCAATTTATCGTCTAGCTCATACGCTGGGCTCTGCGTAGTAAAAGGAATTTCTACAGCCAGAGACGAGTGAGAAAACAAGGAGGTACTCAAGATGGCTAACGCCAAGGATATTTTTTTCATTCTATGCATCCGTTTTATTCTTCCGGTAAACCTTACCGTCTTTCAGTCCATAAAAAAAACAATAAGTTCTGACACTAGTTACAGTTTTGACATAACTTTAACCAAAGTACACATTCATCTTTTACTTTGTCTGCAAAATTGACACCTGAGTAGCAAAAAGATTGGAAAATAACGCCTTAACCCCAATATACACAAACACTACAGCGTCATAAGTCCGCTTTACGGGAATCTCCCTACAATCAAACAAATAAAGAGAAAACACGGATGAGCCAAGCTATCTGTCGCCTGATTGCTCAGGAACTAAATGTTAAGACTGAACAAGTCACTGCTGCTGTCACCCTTATCGATGACGGAAACACCGTCCCATTTATTGCCCGCTACCGTAAAGAAGTGACTGGTGGCTTAGACGATACTCAGCTACGTAATCTAGACTCACGACTCTCCTACTTAAGAGAACTCGACGAACGTCGGCAAACCATTCTCAAGTCCATCGGCGAACAAGGCAAACTAACCGCTGAACTGGAAAGCGAAATCAACCAAGCAGACAGCAAAACGCGCTTAGAAGACCTTTATCTTCCTTATAAGCCTAAACGTCGTACGAAAGGGCAAATCGCGATTGAAGCAGGTTTAGAACCTTTGGCTGATAAGCTATGGAATGAACCGCAAACTGAGCCAGAAGCAGAAGCAAGCCAATACATCAGCAGCGATAAAGGCATTGCGGACACCAAAGCAGCCCTTGATGGCGCTCGCGCGATCATCATGGAACGTATCGCTGAAGACGCGAATCTGCTAGAAAAAATCCGTGCTCACCTGAATCGCAATGCGGAGCTAGTCGCACGTGTTGTCGACGGTAAGCAAACCGAAGGCGAGAAATTCAAAGATTACTTTGAGCACAATGAAGCACTCAGCAAAGTACCTTCCCACCGCGCATTGGCTATGTTGCGTGGCCGCAATGAAGGTTTCCTAACCTTAGCGATGAATGCTGACCCAGAGCAGGAAGAAAGTGTTCGTCAGTCTTACTGTGAAGCCATTATCTCTGATCACTACGGTATCAACCTCAGTAGCGCACCAGCCGATGGGTGGCGCAAGCAAGTCATCAGCTGGGCATGGCGCATTAAAGTTTCCATGCACATGGAAACAGAACTAATGGGTGCGATGAAAGAGCGAGCTGAGATCGAAGCGATTGAAGTGTTCGCCACCAATTTAAAAGACTTACTGATGGCTGCACCAGCTGGCCCTCGCGCAACACTCGGCTTAGACCCAGGCCTACGTACTGGTTCTAAAATTGCTGTCGTAGACTCAACCGGTAAAGTGCTAGCAACGGATACCATCTATCCTCATCCGCCACAGAAGCAATACGATAAGTCGATGCAAGTGGTTGACCAACTGGTGCGCCAGTTTAATGTTGATCTGATTGCAATCGGTAACGGTACAGCCTCACGAGAAACCGATACGTTTGTGGCCGATTTAATCAAGCGCGGCAACCTCAAAGTACAAAAGATCATGGTCAGTGAAGCGGGTGCGTCGGTGTACTCGGCCTCTGAATTGGCGGCGAAAGAATTCCCGAATATGGATGTGTCGCTGCGCGGTGCGGTGTCGATTGCCCGTCGTCTGCAAGACCCATTGGCTGAGTTGGTGAAAATCGATCCAAAATCGATCGGTGTGGGTCAATACCAACACGATGTCAGCCAAGCGATGCTAGCCAAACGTCTGGACGCGGTGGTTGAAGACTGTGTAAACGCAGTGGGTGTGGATGTGAATACTGCCTCAGCAGCGTTGCTCACTCGTGTTGCAGGTTTAAGCACAACTATGGCTCAGAACATTGTCGAGTATCGTAACGACAATGGCCGATTTGAAGCCCGTACAGCACTAAAAAAGGTGGCTCGCCTTGGGCCAAAAGCCTTTGAACAGTGTGCTGGTTTCCTACGTATTATGGATGGTAAAAATCCACTGGATGCTTCTTCTGTTCACCCAGAAGCCTATCCAGTAGTGAAAGCCATCGCCGAGAAGAACAGCAAAGACATCAAAGCACTGATTGGAAACTCTGAATTCTTACGCGGCCTGCATGCTGTGGATTACACCAATGAAAGCTTTGGTGTTCCAACCGTCACTGACATCATTAAAGAACTTGATAAACCGGGCCGTGACCCACGCCCTGAGTTCAAAACGGCCACATTTGCAGATGGTGTGAACGAAGTGTCAGATCTAGAGATCGGGATGATTCTCGAAGGGGTCGTTTCCAACGTGGCTAACTTTGGTGCTTTCGTCGATATCGGTGTTCACCAAGATGGCTTAGTTCATATCTCAGCACTGACCGACCGCTTTGTTTCTGATCCACGTGAAGTGGTAAAAGCAGGTGACATTGTTAAAGTAAAAGTGATGGAGGTCGACGTGCAACGGAAGCGCATCGCACTGTCTATGCGCTTAAAAGATGAACCAGGCCAAGACAACCGTTCGCAGCGCTCGCACACATCACGCTCAAACGCTCCTCGTGGTGGTCATCGCCAGCAAGGGCAGCGCCAACGTGAAGAACCACAGAACGGTGCTATGGGCGGTGCGTTTGCAGCAGCCTTTGCCAAAGCCAAACGCTAATTGATACAGTAGCTATCAACGGACCAATAGCTATCACTGACTAAAAGCCATCGCACGCCGATGGCTTTTTAATGCGAGTAAAAAAGAAAAACCCACTTGCTGGTAGTGGTGCACTACAAGAAAGTGGGTATTTTTGATAGCGATAAACACCGAACTGTAGATGTTTACAACACCGCTATAACCTCAGATGGAGTGTTTGGTGCAACGGCATGACCATAATGGTACCTGATCACAGTTCGCCGCTTCGCCATTCTTCCTTCAGTTATCGCAGCATCAATAATGCACTTGGGCAACCGAAAACGCATCGCATAGCCTTTTCCCTGCTTCTCGCTGTATGTCTCGAGGGCCAGCAAACTGAAGAGCCGCTCAAGGGTATCCTTGGGGTCTTCGTGATAAGACTCGGCAACCTCACTGTCGTTCTCCGTTTCGTAGCCAGGATGCTCCGACGGATCCCATGAAGATTGCTTTCGCCGTTTATCGTCTGCCTTAACCTTTCGCTCAGCATTGGTTTTAGCCAGTTCAACGGTCGGTATTATAGGCTCCCGCACTTTATTATCGCGCGCGGCCTGCTCCGTTTGTACATTAACTGATGGGGCGATAAGTGGCACACTAACGTTAGTCGGTGACACGATCATAGTCGAAACCTCCTCAGTATCGCCCAACCCGATAATGCCTAACTTGTGTCAGCTCTATTGGGTTAATTTCTGTATCGACTGAGGTGGTTAAAAATTTAGCAATTATTCATTACTTTTGGCCAAAAACGACAATTTGATGACAGAATGCATCCAATTCAGTCATAAATGGCGCATGTGAAGACTGGCTGAACACATAGTGTTCACTGCTCGGCAGGGCTTTTTGAACATCACTGGCAACCTTAACTGGCACCAGGCCATCAAGCCGACCATACAGTCGTAAAATTGGCGCCGAAATCTCTTCCAGTTGCTCACGCATATCAACATTCGCCAGCATTTTTAGCCCAGCCAGCAGTGATTCTGGATTTGGACTTGGGCGAGATAACACCGCTTGCTTCAGCTGCTTAACATCTTGACGAGCTGACGGGCTCCCCATAGCTTGCAGCGCCATAAACCGTTCAATCGTAGTCTGAAAGTCATCCACCAGCTGATCGGTGAACGCCGTCAGCACATTAGGTTGAATCCCACGCCAAGGTCGCTCTGCAGCAAACTTAGGTGAGGATGCCACCGTCACAAGCTTAGTGACACGTCCGGAGTGATGCAAAGCGACATGACTTGCCACCAAACCACCCAACGACCACCCAACCCAAATGGCTTGTTCTGGCGCTTCAATCAAAAGCTGCTGAGCAATTTCCTCTAAGGTCGAGGCATGCAAGTGAGCACTATGGCCATAACCCGGAAGATCAACAACATGAACATTGAAATGTTGGCTCAAGACTTCTGCAGTTTGATGCCAAACCGCGCCATTCATTCCCCAGCCGTGAACAAGCACCAAGTCAGCGACTTCGCTATCTTGATTCACATGACCTTCTCGATGCCAGTGCAAAGTTTCCTTCATGGTCGCACTCTCTCCTACTAAATTCAGCCCTACTCACCGTCGTTAGGCGGGATGATAAACACCACTTCACCCAACAGTTTGGCGACCATGTTATCCGATTGGCTACAAAAAACCATGCACCAATACTGCTCACCGGTATGCGACTTATGCCGATTACCGCTCGCTCCAAAGCAAGAGTTCAGCATCTGGTGCTCTAGTTGCCAAAGCTACTTCCAATCTACATCACGTTGCCAGCGATGTGGACTTCCAACAGTAACATCGACGCCAATGTGCGGCTCATGCTTAACCGCTCCACCACTGTGGTCGCGACTGTATTGCGTGGGCGACTACCAAGCACCGCTATCCAACTACATCAGCAAACTTAAATACCAGCGCCAGTTTTGGCATGCCCGCAACTTAGCACCATTGCTTACGGAAAAAATCGACACAAAGCCAGAGATACTAACTTCAGTCCCTATGCATTGGCGAAGGAAATGGTGGCGAGGCTTTAACCACAGTGAGATTTTGGCTGCTGAAGTAGCAAAACTTACAGGAATAACATATCAGCACAATGTGTTTAAGAGATGTAGACCAACCAAGCAGCAACAAGGTTTAAACAAGTCTCAACGGCTGAGTAATTTGCGCGGAGCATTTCGACTTTCATCGCCACCACTAGCAAAGCATGTCGCGATTATTGATGATGTCGTCACCACAGGCAGTACGGTGCATCATTTATGCAAATTACTGCTTGAAGCGGGCGTCGAAACCATTGATATTTACTGTATCTGCCGTACCCCTGAACCCACAGACTCACACTAGTCATTGCATCACGATGAAAAAAGGCTAGATCTTAGGCTGTGCAGGAGTAAAATGGCGCTTAAATAGCCTACAATTTCACTCAGGTATTCGTCGTGTCAAATTCTATTACTATTACAGAAAACGCCCAATCTCACTTTGCCAACCTGCTTGGCCAACAACCAGAAGGCACTAACATTCGTGTTTTCGTGGTTAACCCAGGTACTCAAAACGCTGAATGTGGTGTTTCTTACTGTCCACCTGAAGCAGTCGAATCAACAGATACTGAGCTTAAATTCGAAGGCTTCTCTGCGTTTGTTGATGAATTGAGCCTACCGTTCCTAGAAGACGCTGAAATCGACTTTGTTACAGACAAAATGGGTTCTCAGTTAACGCTAAAAGCACCTAACGCAAAAATGCGTAAAGTTGCCGACGACGCTCCACTGCTGGAGCGCGTAGAATACGCAATTCAAACTCAAGTTAACCCGCAACTCGCAGGTCACGGTGGTCACGTAAATCTAGTCGAAATTACTGACGAAGGCGTGGCGATTGTTGCATTTGGTGGCGGTTGTAACGGCTGTTCAATGGTCGATGTCACGCTGAAAGAAGGCATCGAAAAAGAGCTACTTCAACAGTTTGAAGGTGAGCTTACTGCTGTACGCGATGCGACTGAACATGACCGTGGTGAGCACTCTTACTACTAATCCGTCATCATCGTTGATATCAAGGGTTGGCCATGCGCCAGCCCTTTTTGTTTTTAAGTCTCCGCCAAGACTAGGGTCTGTTGAACTTTCGCGGTTAAGTTTTGTTCGAGATAAAATCGTTTTAGGCGAGGCGAAGACTGTGTAGCCTAGTCATTCTAAGCAAATAGTCTTCAACAAAGCATAAAACGATTTTAGTCCGGGGCGCGTAGCCGAACCCTTCGGGCAGCCTTTGTGGTTCATTTCTACTGCGTTATCGGCTTCTCATGTAGGCTAGAGCTACACATCAAAGCCTCTGTCTTGTATCAATTTCCCACAAAGTGCTGCAAAAATCAGCTCGAAAGTTCAACAGACCCTAATAACAATCTTGATTGGTCGAAATCTATCCCTTTAATACCGCGGTGTTTTTTCATATATTAACTCTACCTATGGGATCGATGATCCTAAACGCTAAGGAGTAAGCGTCATGACCAAACGCAGCCAGCCGGAGATTTTAGCGAAGCAAGTTGTTGCGCAATCGAGATTGTTTTCTATTGAGTCGCTTGATTTACGTTTTAGTAACGGAGAACAGCGAACTTACGAACGCATGAAGCCGAGTGGACGCAATGCGGTGATGATGGTGCCAGTCACTGAGCAAGGCGACTTACTCTTGGTCAGAGAGTACGCGGCGGGCACAGAGCGCTATGAACTTGGCTTCCCGAAAGGGCTTATCGACTTAGGTGAAACAGCTGAGCAGGCCGCAGTTCGCGAACTCAAAGAGGAAATTGGCTTTGGTGCTCAAACACTGACTCCACTGAAAGAAGTGATACTCGCACCCTCCTATTTTTCTAGCCGAATGACATTATTTGTCGCACAAGGCCTATACTCAGAAAAGTTAGAGGGCGATGAACCTGAACCTTTGGAAATTGTGCGTTGGCCACTTGCCCAAGCGGAAGAGCTGCTGACTCACCTCGATTTTTGTGAAGCGCGGAGCATCACGGCGTTAATGCTCGCCCTTAAGTACCTAAATAGGTAGTCACCTAAAGAATGAGCCACCTAGAAAAATTAATATCTAAAAATAATAATCTAGGGCGTTAGGAAACATTATGCCAATACAAAAAGATCTATCGAACCTACTCCCCTCCGTAATCGAGATTGCGCGCTCTGCCGGGCAACTGATTCTTGATATCTACGAAAACAAACAATACGAAGCTTATGTAAAAAGCGATGAAACACCAGTCACCAGTGCTGACATTGCCGCACATAAGCTGATCATGAAACAGCTAAGCGAGCTCACGCCTGATATCCCAATCTTATCTGAAGAAGATGCCGATATTAGCTTAGAACAGCGCTCGCAGTGGGAACGCTATTGGTTGGTCGACCCACTCGATGGTACGCAAGAGTTCATCGCTCGCAGCGGCGATTTCGCTACGATTATTGCTTTGGTTGAGAATAACCACCCAGTGATGGGCGTGGTGTACGGGCCAGTTTCTGGCGTGACTTACTACGCCTATTCAGGCAAAGGGGCTTGGAAAATCCCAGATATGAATGAAAGTGTTCGTATCGACACTCACAAGCACGAAGAAGGCAGCCAAAGCATCGCCATTGCTATCAGCCGCCGCCAAGATATCAACCGCATTACAGGCCGTATGAGTAGCGAATGGAACTATGACCTTGTTCCATTAGGTTCTGCTGCGCTCAAGGCTTGCTTAGTAGCAGAAGGGGCCGTCGATTGCTATTTACGTATCGGGCCAACCGGTGAATGGGATACCGCAGCAACTCAATGCATTGTTGAAGAAGCAGGTGGTCGTATTCTCAGCACTCAACTTGCCCCTCTGTCGTACAACGAACGAGAGACGCTAGAGAATCCTAACTTTATTGTATTGGGTGACGCAGATCTGCCATGGAATGATATTCTTCAAGTCAAAGATTAATCCTCTTCAAAATTGAAAAGCGGCGCATGATGCGCCGCTTTTGTATTTCCAAGTCCCTACTTAAATTACAGTTTGGCCTGATAGTTAAACTGATAACGTCCCTGGCTATCTGGGCTAGGTAGCCATTTAAGCTGACTCTGAAGCCCCTCAGGGAATTGCGCACCGGGTTGAAACCAAGCCTGTGCACTGTAGCGGTTATCAGCCTGAAGAGTGGCACTGAACTCAGCAGAAACCTGCTCACTTTGTTGGTCGCCCTGCACTGACACAACGCTATCCTGACAGCTTAGCTGCGCTACCACTGGCCCTAGTTCTAACCCTCCCAGAGGAGACGTCGCTGACGCTGCATTCCAAACCAGAGCACCTTCACCAGTTTGACAATAGGGCGCAGCGTACGCGAGCTGTTTGATAGACAGCTCAAGCTGTCCTGCAACCGTTAGAGGAACAGGGATGTGAATCTGCTGCATGACATAATCAGCCGGTACAGATGCCACGAGATTGTTGGCATAAGGGCCCGAGAACCCATAGCCTACTGTCCCTTTGCCACTGACGTTCATCTCACTACCTCGGCCAAAACGTACGTCAGCTTCGGCTTTACCAGTTAGCAGCTTCAAAGGCTTTAAGTGCCATTGAACCTCGCCTAACGAGTTGCCCTGCCATTCAACTTGATTCACTTTACCATTCCAGATAGTCCCAGACACACCAGATAAAGAGAGAGAGGGGATGTTAGGCAAGTAGTTAACAACAAAGCTTGCTGGCGTGTGTACCACAACGCTGGTACTAAAGACCACGCTAACCAGTGCTGATACTAGAACGATCCGCTTCATTAACTGCCTCGCTTAAACTGCAATCGCTTCACTTCAACCACTCCAGCGCGTTCTGAGCGATCGATATCGAGAAACTCGACCCCAACCCCCTGTTCTTGCTGCAAATAATCCAGCCAGTTCACGAACTGATTAAACACCACAGGTTGAATCCACACTTGAATCATCTCATCTCGCGGCTGGACTCGAATCAGTTCAATATTAAAACGACGAGCAGATGATGAAATCACTTGGTTCATCGGCTGAGATGAGGTTTTGATACCACTTTGTGCCCTTAAGCTCGTGATCTCATCGGCTGTATTGCTAACCCAATTTAACAGCTGCTTTTCGCTATTGATGCGCATTTGCGCCTGCTCTGCACGCTCAGTCAGCGGCTGAATCACACCCCAGTATATTCCACCAACCACTAATAGCGCCGTGCACACCATCACCAATCGTTGTTCACGTTGGCTGATACTCCCCCACCAAGCATTGAATGTGGCTAACATCTTATCCATGATTCAATCCTCATTAACGCTTAAGCACGTACGTGCCATTCACCCACTCACCAGAACGGTTGAGTTGGCCTTGTTCAACTTCAAATTGCTCAGCGAGTTTCACTCGAACCTGTTCGAAGCTTTGGAAATCTTTGCTCTGCGCTTGGATGCGAATTTCATCACGATTGCCATCGTATTTTATGCTTTGCAACTGCATGGTATTCACCACACCCAGTGATTGCGGCAGTTTTGCCACCCACTCCAGCAGGCTCCCCCCCGAGCCACCGCCTGATAATCGGTTGGCTTCCGATTCCATTTGCCTCTTCAAGTAACTCACGGTCGGAATACGCGTTTTACCAGGCAAGGCTTCACGGAAAATACGCTCACTCTCAGCACGGTACGCATTGGCCTGAGACTCAAATTTGCTAATCTGCAGAATGTTATAAGTGGTCGACACCGCAATTAGGAACACAGCGGCCATCGCAGCTTTTTGCCACACTTTCCAATGGCGAAGCCAAGAAGAGCGAGGCTTAAACGATCCGGTTAGCAAATTAACTTTTGAACTAATAGCACCTTGTGCAAGCAAAGCCATCACCAGTTGTGGTGGCAGCTCCTGCCATTCCTGTTCAGACGCTAGCTCCAAGCTTGGCAGCGGGCTATGGCTGGAAAGCGGTAAGAACGCATCATCTTGCTTAACCCACTCAGAAGCTGCCAGCACTTGTAGCCAATCACTATCAATACTGACACCTAAGTACTGACCTTTTTTCATCAGCCATTTGTCATTAATCTGCGCAGAAGAAATTCCCGAGCGTTGATCAGCATCAGAATAGCTTGGTAGGGCTAGCACGTCAGGTAGCACTTTCTTTACCTCTACCCCGAACGATTTAAGCTCAGCAAGGGTGTCGCTCAACCATTGTTTATCCAACGCACATACGAAGGCATGTTCAGCACCTTTTTCTAACACTGAAAAGTGCAATTCATCGACATCCTGCGCAATGTCATCTTCCATAAGGAATGGCAACATAGAGTCAAGCTGCCTAGCGCCTCCGGCAGGAATCACCACCTGAGACAAAATCACATCATCCGCAGACACCAGCAAATGCACTGTCCTTTGCTGAGCATACTCAGCCAGCTCTGACAAATTTTCCCAGCAGGCTATATCGCCACTGGCGATCACTTCATTTTGACTGGTGGACCAAACTAACCATTGTATGGTGGCGTCCTTATCACAACTCAGTCGAACGATCAGAAACTCGCTCACTGAACCCTCCAAAGCGTCGGCGTATCACCGTCGCAGTTTCTCGATTATCACTAAATAACAGACTACGAATTCTTACTCGTGAGTCATTCACTAACACTTCGGCATCCAGCTCAAAGTAGGCGCTGTCTACGCCAAGGTGGCTCTTCGCTTGTTCACGCACCGAACCATCTAGTGAGGCAATCTTAGCCTCAGACATAAAATCATCAATACTCGACCAACCGTCAAACGGACGACTAGCAATTAATTCGGCTGCATCGTCTTCACTTAAATGCGGAGTAAATATTGCCGCCAACAACATCGCTTGGTCCTCATTCAAGGTATTAACGTTAATTCTCAGCTCATCCGTTGGCAAAGCACAAATGTATGGGGAAACTTTTTGCATCACTTCCCCTGAAACCTGATACACAGACCTCAGCTCACTTTCATCAGCGATAAAGCCATTCGGCGTCAAATAAGCAGGAGACATAGCTTCATATTGGCTGTCTTCTACACCCGTTTGGCTGCGCACGGTGTTGTCTTGATCAATAAACTCCCAAGTCGAATCCGCGATAACTTCAGCTTGATAGTTTTCCACTTCAAGCTCTTCTAATAATGCCTGCCATACTGTGAGCAAGTATGGCTTGTCATTGCTATTACTCGTCGGCTGTATCGACGCCAGCGCATTAAGGTTAAAACAAGCCTGCTGATCCCAAATACGCCCTTTAACTTCTCCATAGTCGAGCGGGTAAGTTTGCTCTTCTAATGCCCAAGGCTGAGACAAGTTGATCGTATCGCTATCTTGATAGCTCTGCTCGATACCGACTTTCGCTAATGCCTCAACACCAACACTATACCAATAGGCTTGTTGGTAGTTAATTTGGTTTGTCGCTCGTTTAAACTGGGTAAAAAGGCGTCCAGACATTGCCGCCGCTATTGATACCATGATGGCTAAGAGCATAAGCACTACAATCAGTGCAACGCCTCTCTGACGAGTGTTAGCTTTCACTATTATCACCTTCGTCATCACCACTACGATTGAGCGAATCACCACCAGCAGTCAGATAAATTCGCTCTATTTTTCCGTAATCTTTTAATTCAAGCATCACCGATACAGCTTGAGGTAAACCGGGCTGTTCTTCCCACTTAGTCAGCCATTGTCCGTTGACATAGAACTTCATATCAAAAGACTCAACGTCCGTCAGTTGAGGTGTCACTAAACCTTCTTGCCCCACTGGCGTATCAGGGTAGCGCCACCAAATGCGCTCCAAGACATTTTCCTTAACTCGATAGCCGACTTTAGTCACTTCTCCACGAGGAAACTGCTGCTGTGGGTTATGCCAGCCTAAGCGAGTAAACATCACCCCTTTATGGTCTGAGTCGAGTAAGTAGTCACGCCAAACCAACAGTTCTTCACCTGGCTCCTCACCATTGGTACGAAACGCACGTGTTGCCATTTGGCGAAAGTCGCTGTCCATCATCACCAGCGCACGTTGCAATTCTTTGAGCCGACTGCTTCTCTCCAATGACAACTGGTTGCTCTTTTGCACTTGGCTCACCACCTGATAGGCGCCTAAACTCAGGCTTGCAAAGATAGCAATGGAAACCAGCACTTCAATTAGGGTAAAGCCTTTGCTTCGGCTTCGCTTTTTCGACGCTGATAAGTTTAAGAGGGTGCTTTTCTTCATAGGAATATGCTTGCTATTTCGATACATAACTTCGCACCGTCACCAAAGGTGAACCTTCTTTCTCTAAGGCTGCGCTTACATCGAACGCTTTCAGCATGTCTCCGGAAGTGGCTACCGGTTCAACTTGCCAGTACCACACTCGACCCGCGAGTTCTTCTTCCCCTTTCGCCTTTTTTAAATTTCCCGGTTGGAGTAATACTTTGGCCATTTGGTTATCCACCACCATGGCAGCAAAGGTTTTGTCTTCTAAATAGTTGATGGTATTGATGTGCTGACTGACCGAGCGAATGACAGAGATCGCCGCTGTCGCAAAAATGGCCAGAGCGACCAGAACCTCAAGTAGAGTCATGCCTCGAGCGCTATTCATCCAACGACTCTCCCGGTGCAAGCAACAAGATCTGGCTATTTTCTTTCACCACAACGGTCCAACTATCTTGCTCAGCATCCTTATCACTCGGATAAAACGCCACATTCACTGGCGTAACCTCTCCACTCGACATGATGAATATTTGAGGCGGCTTTGGTTTTTTGTCTTTTTCGACATCAGCAAACATGTCTTCATCAAACAAACTACCCGGGTTAAATAGCCGATCATCGTCGCGCCATGCATCGCCACCTAAAGTCATTTGAATTGAAAGCCTGTCATCCAAATGAGTTTCAGCGGGAAGTCCATCCATATCAAGCAACTGCCAGCCATCGCTTGCCAGTGCCATCAATGCATAGCCAGATTGCTTTTCATCCACCCGCAAGCCAAAGTCCTTACCACTCAAAATAGCTTCTTCATTCAGCAACTGCATTCGGTGAAAAAGAGATTGGGCATCCTTCTTCGCAGTGTCTTCAGAGCTATTCGGTAGGCTTGCGATAACCGCAACGGCACTCACCGCTAGTAGCACCAGCACTAGCAGAATTTCAATAAGGGTAAACCCGCGCGAAGGCGTAAGACGAGATGACATCATCACAGACAAATAGGGCGGCCACGTGCCGCCCGCTTTCTTCTGTTACTGGAAGTCTTGGATGTTCCAGTTACCAATATCAGCAGCAATTCCTTCACCGCCCTCTTGACCATCGGCACCCAGCGTAAAGATATCAATCGTGCCATTGTCGCCTGGGCTTAGGTATTGGTATTCATTGCCCCATGGGTCAGTTGGAAGGCGCTTAATGTAGCCACCATCACGGTAATTACGCGGTTCAGGGTTACTTGGCTTGTTAACCAGTGCTTCTAGGCCTTGGTCGGTTGTTGGGTAAACGCTGTTATCCAGCTTGTACATATCCAGCGCATTTTCGAGTGCCACAATATCCGTAATTGCTTTTTGTTGGTCGGCCTTTTCTTTGTTACCAAGTAAGTTAGGCACAACAAAGCTCGCCAAGATACCGAGAATCACTACCACCACCATTACTTCAAGTAGCGTAAAGCCTGACTGTTTTTTCAATTTGTTTTTCATTATGTTCTCCAACTATGGATCTTGGTTACAGCAAATTTAATTCAATATAGAGACGCATGAGCACAATAAGTTCCCAGCGTTTAAACCATTTGGTACTAGCGGCTCATTAAGTTGTTCATCTCAAGCATTGGCATCAGGGTGGCCATGACGATAAACAGCACCAAACCCGCCATCAATGCAATCAGTGCCGGGGTAAATATTCCAAGTGCAATATTCACCGACGACTCAAAGTTCGCATCTTGAGTATCAGCAGCTCGAGTTAACATGCTTTCTAACTCACCACTCTGCTCACCACTGGCTATCATATGCAGCATCATGGGTGGAAACAGCTTGGTTTGATCAAGCGCTTTACGAAGACTCGCACCTTCTCGCACATTATCTGTTGCTGCAAGCACTTGTTTCTTCACATATTGATTCGACATCACATCGACAGCGACACGCATACCTTCAAGGATAGGAATAGCACTCGAAGTACAAATCGCGAGAGTCCGCGCAAAACGAGACGTATTTAGCCCTTTGGCGATTTTTCCTAGCAGCGGCATCGCGATTACTTTTCGATCCCAACTCAAACGAATATCCGGCTTACTCAACAGCCAGCGAACGGCATAGATAACCACAACCGTACCGATGAATAGGTACAGACCCCAAGCCTGAATGAATTCACTTGCTGCTAACAGGATTTGTGTCGATTGAGGTAACTCTTGCCCCATTTGAATAATCGGCTCGATGATTTTTGGTACCACACTAGCCAGAAGAAACGAGACAATCCCGACCGCAAACACTACCAGCACAGCAGGGTAAATCATGGCCTGTTGTAACTTTGAGCGCATCTTTTGTCGGTTTTCGGCATAGTCAGCTAAACGTTCAAGCACCGCATCTAGGTGGCCTGATTTTTCGCCTGCCGACACCATAGAGCGAAACAACTCGTCAAAGATGTGTGGATAGTCGGCTAGGCTGTCGGCCAAGGTATAGCCTTCGGTTACTTTAGAGCGAACAGCCGCTAGCATCGAACGTATACGAGGCTTTTCAGATTGCTCTGACACGGCTTTTAAACATTCTTCCAGTGGCATACCGGATTGAACAAGAGTTGAAAGCTGGCGAGTGATCAGCGCTAAGTCTGGTGTACTAATACCTCGTTTAAAAGTAAACGAGCCACTTGTACTACTGCTCTGCTGCTTAGCGCGAGTCTCCGTGACTTCAATCGGCACCATGCCTTGCTCTTTTAAGCGAGCACGAACCTGGCGAGCATTGTCTCCTTCAATGACGCCTTTTTTCTTACGCCCTTTCGCATCCAGTGCTTTGTACTCAAATGCCGCCATTACACTTCCTTGGTCACTCGCATCACTTCTTCGAGCGAGGTGATCCCTTGTTTAACTTTGGCCAGCCCGTCACTACGGATACTTGGTGTTTTCTCGCGTACCGCTTTCTCAATGGTTTGCTCACCCGCTTCACTGTGAATGAGTTCTTGGATTTGGTCATCGACCATCAACAACTCATGAATACCAGTCCGGCCACGGTAGCCTTTACCGTTACAGCTTTCACAGCCATTGGCTTTATACAGGATCAGCTCTTCATCAGCGCTCAAGTCAAACAACTTTTTCTGCTCTTTGTCGGCTTGGAAAGGCGTTTTACAATCACTGCACAGTGTGCGAACTAAGCGCTGAGCCAACACACCAAGTAGCGATGAAGAAATCAAAAACGGCTCAATGCCCATATCGCGTAAACGAGTAATTGCACCAATTGCTGTATTAGTGTGCAAAGTAGACATCACCAAGTGGCCAGTCAAAGAAGCTTGAACCGCAATTTGGGCGGTTTCTAAATCTCGAATCTCCCCCACCATCACTACATCAGGGTCCTGACGCAGTATGGCTCTCAAACCACGGGCAAAGGTCATGTCGACTTTTGGGTTTACCTGAGTCTGACCAATACCATCAATGTCGAATTCGATCGGATCTTCTACGGTAAGAATATTGCTTTCGTTGCTATTAAGCTCTTGCAGGCCAGCATACAACGTAGTTGATTTACCTGAGCCCGTCGGGCCAGTCACCAATATAATGCCATGCGGCCTTTGGATAAGGTGACGGAAATTATCATGATTGGACTTGGTCATACCTAAGCTGTGCAAATCAAGTCGAGTCGCATTTTTGTCCAATAGACGCATCACCACTCGCTCGCCGTGAGAAGACGGCATAGTGGATACACGCACATCGACCGCTCGGCCACCGATTCGTAGAGAAATTCGTCCATCTTGAGGCACGCGTTTTTCAGCGATATCGAGCTTAGCCATAACCTTTACACGAGAGACCAACAGCGGCGCTAGCTTGCGACTTGGGGCAAGCACATCTCGTAAGACACCATCGACACGAAAGCGAATCGATAGAGATTTTTCGAAGGTTTCAATATGAATATCCGATGCACCTTCTTTGATCGCTTCACCCAACATGGCGTTGATAAGTTTGATGATCGGCGCATCGTCTTCCGACTCTAATAAGTCTTCGTCTTGGGGTAACTCTTCCGCTAAAGAGAAGAAGTCGTCGTTATCAGCGCCAATATCTTCCATCAACTGACGCGCTTCAGAAGAGTCTCTTTGATACACCTGAGTAAGCTTGGCATCGAAGTCTTCAGAGTTTAAAGCAGACAGTGCGAACGCCACTTTGGCCACGCGTTTAACTTCAACTAACGCTTCCATAGACAAAGGCTCAACATAAAACAGCGTTGGCCCTTGTTCGGTATACTCAAACACAAGCTTAAAGCGATTAGCAAAGCTAAATGGAAGACGACGCAAAGCAGGTGCCTCTATGGTGTCACTCATTGAACATCTTCCATCTGGTCGATGAATGCCTGTATTTCAGCTGGATGACGAATATCCTGACCAAATTTTGGTACAACAGGAATATGACCATCATCCATCAGCTTCAAGCCTTGTTCCGCTTTATACAGCTGCTCTGCTCGAATGAAATTGTACTTACGTTGAGTAATACCGTCGGCGGTCACGCCATCTCGAATAATGGTTGGCTTGATAAACACCATTAGGTTCTTTTTCTCAACTTGCGTACTGGTCGATTTAAATAAGTGACCTAACCAAGGAATGTCACCCAGCAGAGGCACTTTTGATTCGCTTTCCAACGCACGCTCGTCAATAAGACCGCCGAGGACAATCATCTGGCCATCTTCCACCATCACAGAAGTATTCAACTGCCTTTTCGCAAAGCGCACATCTACGGCACCATTAGCACCAAGCACATTGGAAACCTCTTGCTCAATGTTGAGTTGCACAGAGTTACCCTCGTTGATCTGTGGTACTACTTTGAGTTTGATGCCGACTTCTTTACGATCCACTGTTTGGAACGGGTTGTCATTATTAGAGCCAGCGGTAGAGCCAGTAATGACAGGTACTTCTTCACCCACGATGAATGAAGCTTCGCCGTTATCCATAACGGTAATGCTTGGTGATGACAGAATGTTTGAATTGGAATCGGTAGAAACAGCACTGATCAATGCGGTCCAATCACCCATCGCAATACTCACTGCTGCACCATTAACTCCAGCTAGCGCTGCTGCCAGAGTTGTGTAGTCGCCTTCTTCGGTGGTGGTTTCATTTCGTACAAATTCACCTTCATCGTTGTACACAGCTGTGGTCGTCTCTGTATCCTTGGCTTCTTCAAGGCCAACCATGACCTGGCCGATTGGAGCACCAGTATTACCATACTGAATCATGGCACCTGTTTCTAAGTTACCCCATTGGACACCAAGATTAACGCCATCACCTTCTGCCATTTCAACAATCAGCGCTTCAATCAGTACTTGAGCGCGGCGAATGTCGAGCTGAGCAATCACATCTTGAATCGCATTCATAATATCTGGCGGAGCAGTAATCACGAGCGCGTTGGTTTCTGGGTGTGCAGCGATCATCACTTCACCGCGCTGAGTGCTTGATGACGCCTTTTGACCCGCTTGCTTCTCGGCTTGTAAGTTGTCGGAGACCCCTTTCAGAACATCGACTAGATCTTCTGCTTTGGCATACTTCAAGTACACCACTCGGTTGTTTCCTTTCGACGCCATTTCCACATCAAGCTGAGTGATCAGTTTTTTGAGTCTCGAACGAACTTTAGGATCGCCAGAGATCAGAATCGAGTTGGTTCGATCATCAGCCACCAATTTAGGCTGTAAGAAAGCTGGCGTATTCTTGGTATCAGTAGTCTTGTTTAGAGCTTCGACGATACGTACCATTTCAGCCGCAGAAGCGTTTTTCAGCTCAACCACTTCAATTTCTTTGTCACCCGCTTGGTCTACACGCTTGATGATTTCTGCTAAGCGGTTAACCACAGCAGCACGGCCAGTGATTAAGATGATATTGGCCGGGTCGTAGTGCACAACATTACCCGCACCCGCATTATCGTTAAGCTGGCGCAGCAAAGGAGAAAGTTCTCGTACCGACACATTACGAACCGCAACCACACGAGTGATCACACTGTCGCCATTCGCGCTGTCATCGCTAACGACAGGAATTGCAGACGTTTTGGCATCTTTAGACTTGATGACTTTAAGAATACCGTTGTCCATTTCAACCACTGCAAAACCATAGACTTCCAGCACGTTAAGGAAGAAGCTGTAATACTGCTCTTCCGTCAGCATGTCATAACTGCGGACATCTACCTTACCGCGTACAGCAGGGTCAACAATGATTGTTTTCTCTAAGTTTCGACCAACGATGTTGATGAACTCTTGAATATCAGTCCCTTTAAAACTGGCACTGAAATCATTAGCAGCAGCCATAGGCGCTACAAATAAGCTTCCTGCTAGTAACCAAGCACTTTTACTAAACCAATGCTTCACTCTTTACTCCTCACCCTGATGCACTCCGGCAGCAGTACTAAAATTCAATGTAGATATCATGTTGCTGACCATCTCGTTCAACGGTCAGGTTGAGCTCGCTTAATTCCGTTATTGACTTAAACACGTTGCTCATTGCTTTTGGGTCAGTCAGATCCTGCCCATTAATCTGTACCGCAATATCCCCACTTTGGAGTCCAACAGAGCGAAACAGTTCAGGTTGTTTTCCAGGTGTCACTCGATACCCCACGACGTCGCCATCTCTCTTTACTTGAGACATGCGAACATATTGGAAAATCTGCTGGGGATCTTTGGTGATTTGTTGGCGAATCTTTTCTAGTTGATTAGCCTGATTGTGCGCGTTATTGCCCACAGATAAGGCCGGTTTAGGGCGTGTTTCAGTAGGGGCCGCTCGTTTACTGTAATCTATGCCGTCTAGCATCAATGTTTCGTCACGGCCTGCGTTATCAATGATGACGCGATCAGCAAGAACGGCTTTCAAACTAGCGCGAGTCCCTTCAATTTGTTCATTGATGCCGTAAGTTGCTTGAGAGCCTCGGTTGGCAATGACCGCTAAGCCTCGGCTGGCATTGCTGCTGGCTACTACACCCACTAAGGTTAAATTTAATCGCGTTTTTGGTGCGTCTTGCACTACTGGCGCAACTTCGACCGGTTTTTTATCGGCCTGATACTCACCAAACAACTCACTTTTTTGCAAGTCAGAGATATTAACCCCGTTACTTGACGTCGTGGTCGTCGCCACCGCTTTTGGTGACCACTTAGGCACAGCTTGTTGCTCGCCTTGGAGCATCCAGAACATTTGGCCGAGTAACCAAGCAGACAAGGCTAAAAGCAAAGCCGTGATCGTCCAACTGGCTTTGACTTGTAGATTGGGTGTTTTGCTGACTAGGTTTTGCAGCCAAATAACAGCCGTGTTCCTTTCGATTTGGTTCTGCCTCACCAAAAAATCCTTACTCTTTTAGATCCTACGAGACTGCTTGTGAAGTTTTTATGATCATGCAGTTACAGGGATTATTCAATATAACATAGCTGTTTTGAACGACATCGAATTACTGTCAAAAATTGCCCCTTACCTTGAAAAACTGGGAGCACAACACCATTGTTACCAACATTAATCGATAGTATGCCGAATAAATTAGAGGTGTTTCTTCACAATGAGTTCCAATTCAGTTGCCGTTAGACTTGATAAATGGTTATGGGCCGCAAGATTTTATAAAACCCGCTCTATCGCTCGAAACATGGTTGACGGCGGTAAAGTCCATTATAATGGTCAACGTAGTAAACCAAGCAAGATAGTTGAGCTTGGCGCAACGATTACCCTAAGACAGGGGCATGAAGAAAAAACCGTTGTGGTCGAAATTCTATCAGATCAACGCAAGGGCGCTCCTATCGCGCAAACACTGTACTCAGAAACGTCCGAGAGTATTGCCAAACGAGAGCAAAATGCCATGCAGCGTAAGCTTCATGCTCACAACCCTAGCCCTGAACGTCGCCCTGACAAAAAGCAGCGTCGCGACATCATTAAGTTTAAACACCAGTAAGCTCCACACATTCTTGAGAGGAATAGCCTGATGGCAAACAACGTTTTAAATCGCTACTTATTTGAAGACCTATCAGTACGTGGTGAGTTGGTACAAGTTGATGAAGCGTACCAACAGATTATTTCCAGCAAGGAATACCCAGTAGCAATTCAAAGACTACTCGGTGAGCTACTCGTTTCAACTACCCTTCTTACCGCCACACTGAAGTTCGAAGGTTCAATCACTATGCAACTGCAAGGTGATGGCCCTGTATCACTGGCTGTAATCAATGGCGACCACGACCAGAAAATCCGTGGTGTCGCTCGCTGGGATGGCGATATTGCTGATGATGCATCAATCCTTCAGTTGATGGGCAAAGGCCACTTAGTAATCACTATCGAGCCAAAGAAAGGCGAACGTTATCAAGGTATCGTTGGTTTAGAAGGCGATGATCTCGCTTCTATTCTAGAAGGCTACTTTGCTAACTCTGAACAGCTTAAAACGCGTATTTGGATTCGCACAGGTGAAGTAGAAGGCAAAGCACATGCAGCAGGTATGCTACTGCAAGTCATGCCAGACGGCACAGGCTCCCCAGATGACTTCGAGCATCTAGAGCAATTGACCGACACAGTGAAAGATGAAGAGCTATTCACTCTTGAAGCAAACGAACTTCTTTACCGTTTGTACAACCAAGAGAAAGTGCGCTTGTTTGAGCCACAGCCTGTCGTATTCCATTGTGGTTGTTCACGCGAGCGAAGTGGCGCAGCAATCATCACAGTCAGTCAAGATGAAATTTATGACATTTTGGCCACTGAAGGATCAGTTTCTTTACATTGTGATTACTGTGGCACGAATTACTCGTTCGATGAAGGTGAGATCAAAGAGCTTTACCGTCACGCATCCTCTGGTAACGATACGCTGCATTAATTCGCCTTAAACAACAAGCTAATTAGCACTGAGAAAAAGCCAACTTTATGTTGGCTTTTTTTGTGATCAAAGCCTGACAAATCAAGGCCTACAAGCGACCGAATAGCGTACTTAATTTTTTGATATTAATAATTCATTTGATCTAGCGCAAAGGTTTGCGGGCGGGATAAAATAGCAGTACCAATATGTGACGGGACGCTTAAACCCCACAAAAATCATGGATATATTTTGAGCTATATCCCTGTTTGTCGTAAGACCCGTTGCTAACATGGTGAGCATATAAAAATTAAAAATACTTACAAAATCCCTACAAAATATCCTAATAAGGAGCACCTATGACCGTTATGGAACATACAAAGGCTGCAACAATTGATCTTACCAAGCACGGGCTGCAAAACGTCAAAGAGGTTATTCGTAACCCTAGCTACGAAATGCTGTTCGAAGAAGAGACTCGCGCTGATCTAGAAGGCTACGAAAAAGGCGTAGTGACAGAGCTAGGCGCCGTCGCCGTGGATACTGGTATTTTTACTGGCCGCTCACCAAAAGATAAATACATCGTTAAAGACGCAACTACTGAAGAACACATGTGGTGGACATCCGATGCGGTGAAAAATGATAACAAGCCAATCGACCAAGCAGTATGGAACGATCTTAAAGCGAAAGTGACTGAACAACTGTCTGGCAAGCGTGTATTCGTCATCGACGGATACTGTGGTGCCAATCCTGATACTCGCCTTAGCATTCGTGTCATTACTGAAGTCGCTTGGCAAGCGCACTTCGTGAAAAACATGTTCATTCGTCCAACGGAAGAAGAGCTAGCAACGTTCGAACCTGATTTCGTAGTCATGAATGGTGCTAAGTGCACTAACGAGAAGTGGGAAGAGCATGGTCTGAACTCTGAAAACTTCACTGTCTTCAACCTAACTGAGCGCATGCAACTTATTGGTGGTACTTGGTACGGTGGTGAGATGAAGAAAGGTATGTTCGCAATGATGAACTACTTCCTTCCGCTTAAAGACATCGCATCAATGCACTGTAGCGCTAACATGGGTCAAGACGGCGACGTGGCGATCTTCTTCGGCTTATCGGGTACGGGTAAAACAACCCTGTCTACCGATCCTAAACGCGCACTAATTGGTGATGACGAGCACGGCTGGGATGACGATGGTGTCTTCAACTTTGAAGGTGGCTGCTACGCAAAAACCATCAAGCTTTCGAAAGAAGCTGAACCTGATATTTACAATGCAATCCGCCGCGATGCACTTCTTGAGAACGTGACCGTTCGTTCTGACGGTTCGATCGACTTTGATGATGGTTCAAAAACAGAAAACACTCGTGTTTCCTACCCACTTCACCACATTGAGAACATCGTTAAGCCTGTATCAAAAGGCGGTCACGCAAATAAAGTGATCTTCCTATCGGCAGACGCATTTGGTGTATTACCTCCAGTTTCTAAGCTGACACCTGAGCAAACCAAATACCACTTCCTATCAGGCTTTACAGCAAAACTTGCGGGCACTGAGCGTGGAATTACAGAGCCAACACCAACATTCTCAGCTTGTTTTGGTGCTGCTTTCCTAACCCTGCATCCAACTAAGTACGCAGAAGTGTTGGTTAAACGCATGGAAGCTGCTGGTGCTGAAGCTTACCTGGTCAACACAGGTTGGAATGGCAGCGGCAAGCGTATCTCGATTCAAGATACACGTGCGATCATTGATGCCATTTTAGATGGCTCAATTGAGCAAGCGGAAACTAAGCACATCCCGATCTTTAACCTAGAGGTTCCAGTGGCGCTACATGATGTTGACCCTAACATCTTAGATCCACGTGATACTTACACCGACCCTCTACAATGGGAAAGCAAAGCAAAAGATCTAGCGGGTCGCTTTATCAACAACTTTGATAAATACACCGATAATGCTGAAGGTCAGTCTCTGGTTGCGGCAGGCCCTCAACTAGACTAATCGCAACACGCGATAAAACTGTTAACTATGCTACAAGCCCCTCTAAAGAGGGGCTTTTTTTATTGAACAGTTGCAGCATTTGTTTCAAGCTAACAGCACACTCATAAGGATTTGGTTAGAGCTTTGGCTAAGAAACTACTGACTGCATTAGCAGTTGTGATAATTGTTATAGCGATCGGCATTGCAGCGCTGTTTACTGTGTCACAAACCCCTTATTCCGCCAAGCTAGCAAACTATCTACTCCAGCAACGTTATGGCAATGACGTTCAGATTGAGAGTGTCCGCTACCAAGCCCCTTTCCACTTCACGGTTAAAGGCTTAACACTCCAAACGAATTCCAATCCTATTTACATCCCACAGACAGATATTTGGTTTAACTCTTCACTTTTCAAAGATAACAAGCTGCAGATTGATAGCGTACTGATTGATGGTCTAAGCCTACAAGATCAGGAGCTTGCCAAGCTGCCCATAGATAATATTGAACTGCACCAACTGGCACTGAATAACTTTGATTTCTCCAATCAAGACGTTGTTGCACGAGGAGTTAATGTACAGATCAAGCAGCCACATTGGGATAAGCCAACGCAACACATTCCGTTTGGTGATATTCAGCTTTCAGCCGAACAGATCTATTACTACGGCGAAGCTCTGAACTCGTTATTGATCGATGCGGAGCTAAAACAGGAAAACAGCACCATTTATGGCGCCTCTTTCCGCTGGCGCGGGGCTGATATTTCAGGGCAAGCAGAACAATTTCCACAAGGTTGGTCGCTGATTAATGTCACTATCAACCACCTAGTTCAGCCTGACACCGACGTCTTAAGCCAAGTTCAGCCCGTCGTTGCACCTTGGCTGGCAAATATCTACCACATTAACAGCCTGGACATACTAGGTAGCAGTTTTCGCTTTGCTGGCATGACATTGACTAACCTAGACGCTTCGCTAGAGAACCTTGAGCTCAGTAGATCGGCTTGGGAACAACCCGAGGCGTACTTATCGTTTAATGCTGAAAGCATAGAGTTGCGCCAACAAAAGGTCATCAGCCCAACAGCGACACTCAATTTCAAACCCGATACGATAGAAATTGAAGACTTCGACAGTGATTACCTACAAGGGCGAGTGCAGCTATCAGGGCACCTTAGCCCCTCTGACATTCATCTGTCTACGCTAAGGCTTACCGGGCTTAAACTGCTTGAAGATACTGAAGATACGCTTCAGTTCATTTCTGATTACCTAGGTGAACCCGACACCCTCATCGTCGATGCTCTCGAAATTAATCGCAGCCAAATAATCCAATTGGAGCAATCACCATATTGGCAGCTTTCTGGCGTGAGTGTAGAAGGGAAAGAGCTTGAGTTGATTCGTGAGCGAAAACTAGGGCTTTGGCAAGGAAAGCTTAGCGCATCTGCCAATAGCTTAAGCTATGGAGATACCAGCGCGACTCAGGCAATTTTTTCTGCTCAATCTCATCAAGGCTTGTGGCAAGTCGATAGGCTTTTTGTTCCTTTAGAGCAAGGATATTTAGACGTAACAGGCCAATGGGATAGGCAGCAGCCTAGCGCACCTTGGCAGCTCTCCGTTCATGGGGATGGGCTACCGACCGAACTGTTTAGCTACACCAAATTATTACCATTCAAGCTAGATGGGTTAGCTGAGTTAGAATTAGAACTACAAGGCTTGTCTGGAGATCAATCTGCTTTGGCCCACTCTCTTTCGGGACAAGTCGATCTCAAACTCAGAGACAGCTTGTTAGTGATACAAGAACAACAATCACAACACAATCGGACTCTATTCCAACCCTTAGACTCCGCCAGCATTCACGCAAAAGCCGATCGCGGGCGAGTGACGATCGCTAGTACGAATATTGAAGGGACGGAGCTAAACGCAAACTTCTCGGGAGAGCTAGACTTAGTTAACCCAGAGCAAGCAACGCTCACTCTAGAACTCAAACAAAAATGCCAGACAGTCACTTCTAATGTGCTGTCTGGCATCAATCAGTTTGCCGATAACTGCTCAGAGAAAGCATCTGAAGCGGTGGACTAAGCCTCAGCAGTTAATCGTTGCTTGTAGTTTGGCAATAGCATGTACGTACCGACAAACTCTACCGCTGGCTTGTCACCACTATAGATGGTCACGTTAATTACGATACGTGCTTTTCTACCGGAGGCTAACCTATCTAGGTCACCACTAATTCCATCGAGGGACGTCGAGGCCACTGGATTTTGCTCTACCGGATGGCGATAGCGAATTTTACTGTCGGCCAGCACAATATCACCTTGTAAGCCTCGCTCTTTCAGCAGCAGCCAAGTCATCCCCCAGCCGGTAAGGGTTGCCAAAGTAAACGCAGATCCTGCGAACATAGTGTTGTGTGGGTTAAGGTTTGGGTTTAACTGTGCACCACACTCAAACTGATAACCCGTATACTGGTTAATCTTGATACCCATTTTGTCACTGATTGGGATCTGGTTTTCCCAGCGCTCTTGCAGTTCAGTACACCATTCAGGCTTTCGCAGTACATTGGCCATAGGGTCAAGTTGCTTCACCATCTGCTGGTGTCTAACCGGGCCACGTTGATCATTCAGTTCACCACGCGGTTCAAACTCATTTTTTTCGTAAAAAGAGATCGCATCTTCACGCGCATTACAAACTAAACGCTTCGCTCCTTCCTGGCGCGCCAGTGATTCTAGCGCCACTAGCACCAATGAGCCCATACCTTTGCTGCGGCGATTGCTTTTCACCGCCATATAGCGGATCTGACCTTCGTTATCGGGAGTAATATACAGGCGACCAATCGCCATAGGGCGACCACGACCATCCACAATCATTCGATGGTGACTCATTGGGTCGTATTCGTCACGCTCCGAACCAATTGGCATACGCCATGGCTCTCTTAGCATTTGCCAGCGAAAGTGGTAATACTTATTAAGCTGGTTATCTGTTTTTGGCGTAATCAGTTTAAACATGAATTCATCCCTAATTGCCTAGCCGCTTAGCTTGTATCAATGCTTTATGCAACCAGCGCTTATTCCTTTATTAAACCTGCAACCAAAACGTCACTGGGCCATCATTAACCAGCGATACTTTCATGTCCGCTGCAAATTGACCACGTTCCGTTGGCAAGACGCCTTCGCACTGCTCGGCAAAATACTCGTACAAACGCTCCGCATCTGCAGGATGAGCACCGCGTGAAAAACCAGCGCGAGTCCCTTTTTTGGTATCTGCTGGTAATGTAAATTGAGACACCACCAACACCTTTCCGTTCACTTGTTGAACATTCAGGTTCATCTTGCCAGCTTCATCTTCGAATACACGATACGTGGTGACACGCTCCATAAGACGTTTCGCTTTCGCTTCATCATCGTCTTTTTCTACGCCAAGTAATACAAGTAGACCTTTGTCTATCTGCCCAACGACTTCACCGTCCACTTTTACCGCGGCTTCACTCACTCTTTGAATCAGTGCGATCACTACAACTTCCTATCGATTGCTCTGGGTTACGTTGGCTAGAGTGTACCATGTCCGGCTCTTGACTCCAGTGTGACCTCTCGCCCATTGCGGCTGTCACTTCTGCACCAATCAACACGATTAGCCAGCACAAATACACCCACACAAACAAAATAGGAATCGCCGCCAACGCGCCATAAATCAGCTGGTAAGAAGGGAACTGAGTAATGTAGGCAGCAAAGCCTTTTTTGCTCAACTCAAACAAGATCGCAGCTACAATCGCCCCCAACATCGCATGGCGAAAGCGTACTTTTTTGTTAGGAACAATCAGATACAACCCCACAAAAGCAAAAAAGGACAGCAAGAAAGGTAACCAGCGAAGTAATAAGTTATACACCCCAGAAACCGCATCGCTTTCTAGTATTTTTAACGACGTAATGTAAGAAGTAGCAGCAATGCTGGTACCGACTAACAGCGGGCCCAAGGTAAGCACCATCCAGTACATAGAAAACGAGAACACTGCCCGACGTTTGTGAGTCACTCGCCAGATATAGTTAAGGTTCGAGTCGATATTTGAGATCAACATTAACGCTGCGACAAATAAGAACACACTACCTACCGCGGTCATTTTTCCGGTATTCGCGACAAACTCAATAAGCGCTGCACGAACCGCATCACCAGCAGCTGGCACAAAGTGAGTAATCACAAAATCTTGAATCACTTCCCCTGCATCTGAAAATACCGACACAGAAGAAAGGACAGAGAGAAGTACCGTCAACATAGGAACAATCGACAGCAAAGTGATATACGCTAGATAACCGGCATTGACGTTAACGCGGTCATGTTTCATCCGCGCCAATAAATAGCGAAAAAAGTGTACCGTAGTGGTGATGGCTGGGGGCCACTCGAATGGTGCTTTCGGTAGCATGTACTTCAATCCTTGATCTCATGGTCTGGCCAAGCAAGCCTAACAATCCCTTTGGTCATCTATCATCTCACAGAATGAATTCAATGCCCTAATCTAGTGATTGTACATGATTATCAATGAATAAGGTGCGCTGTTCAATGCAGCCCCAAGGTACCTCTACCACTTGAAAGCCTAGGTTGAGGTATGTGTGGTGAAGTTGTTTGTGAATGTCTAAAGCTTGCGTAAACGGGTAAGGGCGCACCTCATCTTGCACATATATAGAGGCTTCTGGACGACATAAAAACGCCACCGTTTGGTACCCTTGGCATGCATCTATATAGTGCGAAGGTATATCGATACCTGCTTGGGTTAAATAGGCGCAGACATCAGGGATAGCACGATCCATAAAGCTTGGCACCTGCACCACAAGAGCGCTCTGTTTTTGCTCACTCATCAACTCAAAACACAGTTTGGCAAAAGCCGCTAAGTCGTGCCAAGGCAAAATTCCGTGTTCTAACCGGCTCTGCTGCTCTATCAACGTTCTCGAGGCTTCCTCAAATGTCGTATAGCCTCTATCACTTAGTGCATTAATGAGTGTGGTTTTCCCCGCACCAGGACCACCTGAAATAATAAATGGCTTCATCTATTTGCTCATATTGAGTCAATAAAAAAGGGTGAGAAGTTTCCCTCTCACCCTTCAATCTAATCACGAAATCAACCTAACTAGAGATTACTTCGCTCCGCGTGATGCACGCTTACGATCACTTTCCGTTAGGAATTTCTTACGAATACGGATGCTCTCTGGAGTTACTTCTACTAGCTCGTCATCATCGATGAATTCTAGTGCTTGCTCTAGCGTCATGATGATTGGCGGAGTAAGAACCTGTGCATCATCCGTACCTGACGCACGAACGTTGGTTAGCTGCTTACCTTTTAGTACGTTAACCGTTAAGTCGTTGTCACGGCTGTGGATACCAACAACCATGCCTTCGTACACTTCAACACCATGGCCAATAAACATACGGCCACGCTCTTGTAGGTTGAATAGTGCGTTAGTTAGCGCTTTACCCATGCCGTTAGAAATCAGTACGCCGTTGATACGTTGACCAATTTCGCCACCTTTGTGTGGACCGTAGTGATCGAATGTATGGTAAAGCAGGCCAGAGCCAGATGTTAGCGTCATGAATTCAGTTTGGAAGCCGATCAAGCCGCGAGATGGCATGATGAAGTCCATACGTACACGACCTTTGCCATCAGGAGCCATATCAGTTAGCTCACCTTTACGCAGACCGATGTTCTCCATGATGCCGCCTTGGTGCTCTTCTAGCACATCGATGGTTACCGTTTCGTACGGTTCCATTAGCTGGCCATCTTCTTCTTTGATGATTACTTCAGGGCGAGATACCGCAAGTTCGAAACCTTCACGACGCATGTTTTCGATCAAGATCGATAGGTGAAGCTCACCACGACCTGAAACGCGGAATTTGTCTGGATCATCGAGTTGCTCAACACGCAGTGCTACGTTGTGTACTAGCTCTTTTTCTAGGCGCTCTAGGATGTTACGTGAGGTTACGAATTTACCTTCTTTACCCGCAAACGGAGACGTGTTTACTTGGAACGTCATGGTTACTGTTGGTTCATCAACAGAAAGTGCTGGTAGTGCTTCAACTTGGTTTTGCGCACAGATAGTGTCTGAGATTTTCAGCTCACCAAGACCTGTGATTGCAACGATGTCACCTGCATTCGCTTGCTCAACGTCGTGACGCTCTAGACCAAGGTAACCCATTACAGTACCCACTTTACCGTTACGAGTTTTGCCATCAGCGCTCACTACAGTTACTTGCTGATTTGGCTTAACGCTACCACGAGTCACACGAGCAACACCGATAACACCAACGTAAGAGCTGTAATCAAGCTGAGAAACTTGCATCTGTAGAGGACCGTCTAGGTCAACTTCTGGCGCCGCCACTTCTTCAACGATAGTTTCGAATAGTGGTTCCATGTCTTCGCCAGTTTCGCCTTCTTCTAGAGAAGCCCAACCGTTAAGAGCTGAAGCGTAAACGACTTTAAAGTCTAACTGTTCGTCAGTTGCGCCTAGGTTATCGAATAGATCGAATACTTGGTCCATTACCCAATCAGGACGTGCGCCTGGGCGGTCGATCTTGTTGATAACAACGATTGGCTTTAGGCCATGAGCAAAAGCTTTTTGCGTTACAAAGCGCGTTTGTGGCATTGGGCCATCAACTGCGTCAACAATAAGAAGCACAGAATCTACCATCGACATGATACGTTCTACTTCACCACCGAAGTCCGCGTGTCCCGGAGTATCTACGATGTTGATACGGTAATCGTTCCAGTTAATTGCTGTGTTTTTAGCAAGGATGGTGATACCACGTTCTTTCTCGATGTCGTTCGAGTCCATGACTCGCTCTTCAGTTTCACCGCGAGACTCAAGGGTACCTGATTGCTGTAGTAGTTTATCAACCAGTGTTGTTTTACCGTGGTCAACGTGCGCGATGATCGCGATATTTCTTAATTTATCAATCTGTGGAGTAGCCATGGATTTAGATTCACTTATAAAAGAAGCAGCCCTCTTAAACCGAACATTTAACGAGCACTGCCTATTTGATTAAAAAAACGACCGTAATGTACCAGATTCTAGCGAAAAACCTAGAAATATGTGATCTATCACGGCAGTTTTCGTCTGTTTTAAGACTAGGCGAGGAGTTGATTTGGAACAAACTCGAATCAGGTACACAGAAATACGATTGACATAGTCAGCAAAGAAAGGCTGAATGGTATGCGGTGTTTGAGTCATATTGGTGCAGCAATCAACATTTGCACCAATAAAGTGCAGAAAGAGATCATTTTGGTGCACCAGAACGCACCAAAAACACCACAAACAGCTTAATACATTGAAATTAATGGATTAATTTTTTTGGCACGATTTTGGCTTTATGAGAAATAGCATCGATTAATAAGATTGAAATGAAATTAATCAATGCTGGATTCACCCGAATCGGGCTATTACCGCTTTAATAACACTGGAGGTTATCCAAGATGTCAGTAGAAAACGTTCTATCGCTGATCCAAGAAAACGAAGTTAAGTTTGTTGACCTACGCTTTACTGATACTAAAGGTAAAGAGCAGCACGTATCTATCCCTGCTCACCAAGTTGACGCAGACTTCTTTGAAGAAGGTAAGATGTTCGACGGTTCATCAGTTGCTGGCTGGAAAGGTATTAACGAGTCAGACATGGTAATGATGCCAGACGCATCATCTGCTGTTCTTGACCCATTCACTGAAGACGCAACACTAAACGTACGTTGTGACATCCTTGAGCCTGCAACAATGCAAGGCTACGATCGCGACCCTCGCTCTATCGCTAAGCGCGCTGAAGACTACCTACGTTCAACAGGTATCGCAGATACAGTTCTAGTTGGTCCTGAGCCAGAGTTCTTCCTATTTGACGATGTTAAGTTCGCAACTGACATGTCTGGTTCTTTCTTCAAGATCGATGACATCGAAGCAGCTTGGAACACAGGTTCTGAAATCGAAGGTGGTAACAAAGGTCACCGTCCTGGCGTTAAAGGTGGTTACTTCCCAGTAGCTCCAGTTGATTCTTCTCAAGACATCCGCTCTGCAATGTGTCTAATCCTAGAAGAAATGGGCCAAGTGGTAGAAGCACACCACCACGAAGTAGCAACAGCTGGTCAGAACGAAATCGCGACTCGTTTCAACACGCTAACAGCTAAAGCTGACGAAATCCAAGTTTACAAGTATGTTGTACATAACGTTGCTCACGCATTTGGTAAAACAGCGACATTCATGCCTAAGCCACTTGTTGGCGACAACGGCAGCGGTATGCACGTTCACCAATCTCTAGCAAAAGATGGCGTTAACCTATTTGCTGGTGATAAGTACGGCGGCCTATCTGAAATGGCGCTTTACTACATCGGTGGTGTTATCAAGCACGCTAAAGCAATCAACGCATTTGCTAACGCATCAACTAACTCGTACAAGCGTCTTGTACCAGGCTTCGAAGCACCAGTTATGCTTGCTTACTCAGCACGTAACCGCTCTGCTTCTATCCGTATCCCAGTGGTACCAAGCCCGAAAGCGCGTCGTATCGAGCTACGCTTCGGTGATCCATCAGCGAACCCATACCTATGTTTCGCAGCGATGCTTATGGCTGGCCTTGATGGCATCAAGAACAAGATCCACCCAGGCGAAGCAATGGATAAAGACCTTTACGATCTACCAGCTGAAGAAGCTGCAGAAATCCCAACAGTTGCTTACTCACTAAAAGAAGCGCTAGAGTGTCTAGACGCTGACCGTGAGTTCCTAACAGCTGGTGGTGTGTTCTCTGACGACTTCATCAACTCGTACATCGACCTGAAGTCTCAAGATGTTGAAAAAGTTAACATGACGACTCACCCACTTGAGTTCGAACTGTACTACTCTGTTTAATTCAGCGTCTTTACGGTTAGATCACAAGATCTCATTGGAATACCATGTAACCCAATGACCAAATATTAGGCTCGCCTCGCAGGCGAGCCTTTTTTGTATTTTTCGCTCATAAATCAACCAGTAGCATTGTATCTAATCCAGCGCTTTCTCCAGCTTGCGCTTTCCATACAACGCCTTGACGGCTGAGGTGAGCAATGAAACTTTTTCATTTTACTGCCCCTTTATTGATCACAATACCTTTGAGCCTTTCAGCTCAAGATGTCTTTACGTGGGAAGATGACAATGGAGTGATTCATTTTGGTGATTCACCACAGCACAAGAACGCCAAACTTATTAGTTTGCCCGATCATAGTGCAGCATCTCCTGCCCCTACATTTGAACAACCTGAACCAGTAGAGGCTTCTACAACTGCATCATCACCCTCAACGAAATCGTTAGCCAAGCTAGAGCTTGCGATTGAGTCACCAGTGCACGATCAAACTATCCGTAGCAACCAAGGGTTCATTGCTGTTACAGCATCGGTCAGCCGTAAGCTGGCCGTGGGGGAGCAGTTGCAACTTCTGCTAGATGGTAATAAATATGGCGCCCCACAAATAGCGAACAACTGGCAGCTAAAAAATATTGATAGAGGTACTCACACCCTGTCTATTCAATCATTTAGAGGCGGCAAGCTTATTGCATCATCAGATTCAATAACGGTGCATTTGCATAGAACATCGCTCAAGAAGCAGTAATTTAGGCCTATCACGCAATTATCCCGCCTATTTTTCTTTTTCTTCCAGCATCAATGCGCCATACTGAGAATAGTACGCACCAAATTAGTGCAACACTTTCTTTACCACCGCCAAGGATGACGCAGTGAACCTCGAACTCAGTAATGCGATACTCAATAATGTAGTTACCGCCACGTTAATGTTGGACGAAGCTCTTGTCGTTCGTTATGCCAATCCGGCTGCAGAACAGCTATTCACTCAAAGCGCTAAGCGTATTGTCGATCAGCCACTCTCCAAATTGATTCAGCATGCCTCCATGGATTTAGCTCTACTTTCTCAACCATTACAAAGTGGCCAAAGTATCACAGATAGCGATGTGACCTTTGTGGTAGACGGTAAACCTTTAATGCTAGAAGTCACCGTTAGTCCCCTATCTTGGGAAAAGAACCTGATGTTGCTGGTTGAAATGCGAAAGATAGGGCAGCAACGTAGGCTAAGCCAAGAGCTGAATCAACATGCCCAGCAGCAGGCGGCTAAATTGTTGGTGCGCGGGTTAGCTCATGAAATCAAAAACCCTTTAGGCGGTTTAAGAGGCGCAGCCCAGCTTTTGGAGCGCATGTTGCCAGATCAGAGCTTGACCGAATATACCCAGATCATTATTGAACAAGCCGACCGACTACGCTCTTTGGTAGACCGATTACTTGGCCCACAAAAACCAGGACAAAAAAAACCAGAGAACCTTCACCTCATCCTAGAAAAGGTACGTCAGCTGGTCGAGCTTGAATCAGGACATAGCGTGGTGATTGAAAGGGATTATGACCCCAGCCTACCAGATATTCTAATGGACACCGATCAAATAGAGCAGTCGCTGCTCAACATCGTCAGTAACGCAGCTCAGATCCTACAACCTCAAGAACATGGAAAAATCACCATACGCACCAGAACGGTGCATCAGGCGAACATTCATGGCCAACGCCATAAACTTGCGGCTCGGGTAGAGATCATTGATAACGGCCCGGGGATTCCTGCCGATTTACAAGACACACTATTTTATCCTATGGTCAGCGGCCGCGAAGGTGGCACTGGGCTCGGGCTATCGATTTCACAAAACTTAATTGACCAACATAACGGCAAAATAGACGTTGAAAGTTGGCCTGGTAGAACCACGTTCACCATTTATTTGCCAATCTAGCGCTTAGCTAGATTGGGTCAGTTTGCTATTGCTGTAAGGATTAAAAGATTATGAGTAAAGGATATGTTTGGGTTGTAGATGATGACAGCTCCATTCGATGGGTTATGGAGAAGACCCTCTCTTCAGCAAACATTAAGTGCGAGACTTTCTCCGATGCAGAAAGCGTGCTGCTCGCATTGGAACGTGAAGTCCCAGATGTGCTGGTCTCTGACATTCGTATGCCTGGAATCGATGGGATTGAATTGCTAGAGCAAATCCACCTTCGCTCACCTGAGCTGCCAGTCATCATCATGACTGCCCACTCAGATCTAGATGCCGCGGTGAATGCTTACCAAAAAGGGGCGTTTGAGTACCTACCAAAACCATTCGACGTAGATGAGACCCTAACACTGGTTGAACGAGCTATCACCCATAACCAAGAGCAACGAAAAGGCCAAGCTGGCGATGACTTACAAGCCAATGACGCTCCAGAAATCATTGGTGAGGCACCAGCAATGCAGGAAGTATTTCGTGCAATTGGTAGATTGTCGCGCTCTTCTATCTCTGTCCTTATCAATGGAGAGTCTGGTACAGGTAAAGAACTGGTTGCTCATGCTCTACACCGACATAGTCCTCGAGCTAAAAAACCTTTCATTGCCCTCAACATGGCAGCGATTCCAAAAGATTTGATCGAGTCAGAGCTGTTTGGGCATGAGAAAGGCGCCTTCACCGGTGCTAACAGTGTACGCCAAGGCCGTTTTGAACAAGCAAATGGCGGCACTTTATTCCTAGATGAAATCGGGGATATGCCGCTTGATATTCAAACGCGCTTGTTGCGTGTTCTAGCTGATGGGCAATTTTATCGAGTTGGTGGTCATGCTGCGGTACAGGTTGATGTAAGAATTGTTGCTGCGACTCACCAAAATTTAGAAAAACTGGTTCATCAAGGCGATTTCCGTGAAGACTTATTCCATCGCCTTAACGTCATTCGAATTCAAATTCCTGCTCTACGTGAGCGAAAGCAAGACATCGAAAAGCTCACCTTGCACTTTTTATCCCACGCAGCTGAAGAGCTTGGTGTTGATGTAAAGTCTCTACACCCATCGACAGTGGAAGTACTCAATAATTTGGAATGGCCAGGCAACGTGCGACAACTAGAGAATATCTGTCGTTGGTTAACTGTGATGGCTAGCGGAAATGAGATATTACCAAGTGATCTTCCTCCCGAGTTATTAACAGAGCAATCAATACCTCAGTTTAGCGATGGTATAAGTTGGCAAGAGCAACTATCTTCATGGGCGAAACAGGCTCTAACCTCTGGAGAAACCGAACTGCTTTCTTATGCACTCCCTGAATTTGAGCGTATACTTCTAGAAGCAGCGTTGAATCATACCAATGGCCACAAACAAGACGCAGCAAAAGTACTTGGTTGGGGACGCAACACATTGACACGTAAACTCAAAGAGCTTTATTGAGTTTATACATCCACTGTCATACCGGTATTTTTTCACTACGAATGCGCTCGTATTAACGCAGCGCCGAAGACGTCGGCGCACTGTTTAAATGGATACCAATAAAGAATAAAAATACTGGTAATGACCCAAATTACACTACGCACTGCCGTCGTCCTTCCATTTGTGATGATTTTCCTCATCACTATCGGTGTTATTGTTGCTACTCAAAAAAGCAGTTACCAGCAAATGGTAGAAGACGTCAGTGTTAAACGTCTTACCGCCCTGACAGATAACGTCACTAAAGAGCTCGATAACTTCCTCAAAGAACCTTTCCAAGCGGCTCAATCCATCGGTCACAGTATTGGGTTCAACAACCTATACAACCCAAATGATGGCTCAGAGATTCAGAGCTATCTGCTCACTAGTTTTGAAGACCTGTATAGCTCTATTGATCAATTAGATGTGATTGGATTTGGTGGAGAAGGTGGAGAGTATATTGGCTACCGTAAAGAGCCAAATGATGGCTATACCTTAATGATTAAAGATCGCCGTACTGAGCAGAACTTGATCATTTACCGCGGTCAAACCATCAGTAGCGATGTTCGTACGGTCATTCGAAATTACGACCCTCGTGTTCGACCTTGGTATACGCCGGTTAGCCAATCTTTTAAACCTGCATGGTCTTCTATCTATGCCAACGCTGATGAAAGACAAGAGGTCACCCTATCAGCACTCACTCCAGTATTTGATCGTAACAGCTTCCTAGGCGTGATTGGGCTGGATATCAAAATCAATACCTTCAATAACTTCCTGAAACAGCTCAGAAACCAAACAACAGCTTCTGTTTTTATTTTCGATCAAGACAAACGATTGGTGGCCCACTCCAACAATAGCAGTGTGATTTCTTGGGGAACAGAACGATCTGAGAAAGGCCAACGTCTATTGGCGGTTGAGAGCCCAAACCCGATAATCCAAGCTAGTGCTCAATACGCACAATCCTTTACCGACAGCAAATTAAATCAAACAAGCAAGTTCGAAACTTTCATTAGTGGAGAACACTACTTCAACCACATTACCCCTTACCGAGATAAGCATGGCCTGCAATGGTATATTGGTGTTTCTATCTCAGAGTCTGATTTGCTCGGTAACCTACCAGAGAATCAAAGAAACAGCTGGTTAATTGGCTTAGTAGTCAGCTTGATTGGCATTGGACTTGGGCTCATTGCTTTCAACCGAGTAACTAGACCCATAACCTCTACCGCTTCTGCAGCAAAGCATCTTGCCAAAGGCGATTGGGATGCCACTATGCCTAAGCCTGGTAACATCTACGAAACCAGTATGTTGGTATACGCATTTAATGAGATGACCAATAATCTCAAAGCGTCATTTAACGCCTTACGAGCCCAACTACTCTACGATTCACTCACCAATTTATACAGCAGAGAAGGCTTTATTGATTCGTGCGATAAGCTGCCTAATCTAAATGGCACACTGATGCTTATTGGTATCAACAAATTCCGTGATATCAACGACAGCCTAGGTCATTCGAAAGGTGATGAACTACTCATTGTCATCGCAGACCGCTTTAAAGATGTATTTAGTGAGGAGTGCTACATTGCCCGAATCGCCGGAGATGAGTTTGCCCTCTATCATCCTAACTTACAAAGTTACGAGGATATCCAGCTAACCGCCAATCGTATTGCTCAAATGTTTGCTTCTCCCTTCGAAGCTGAGAACGAAAATGTCGTGGTAAATACATCGATAGGTATTGTTATCTCAGATAGCAGCCCAGATACCAACATGACTCATTGGCTCCGTAATGGCAGCATTGCTTTGAGTAATGCAAAGCAAGATATTTCCAACATCAGCTACTATCGCCCGGAAATGGCGGATATCTCTCGCCAACGTACTTCGATGCTCGCCAAAATAAAAACCGCAGCAGAAAAGAATGAGTTCATTCCTTTTTATCAGCCTATTGTCGACCTCAATAGTGGTGATGTCATTGGTGCGGAAGCTTTAGCGCGCTGGCTATCCCCACAGTCAGGCTTGATTCCACCACTAGATTTTATTCCCGTGGCAGAGGAAAGTGGACTCATCTCTGTCATTGGTGAGCAGATCCTTGTTCAAGCTTGCCAAGATTTGAAGACTGGGATCGAACAAGGTAAGTGGAGCAATCATTTTCAGATGCACGTAAATGTCTCGGTAAACCAACTTTCTCAACCTGAGTTTATCGACGTCATCAAACGTGCCTTCGACAAGACGGGTATCGACCCTAGTTGTTTTACATTAGAAATTACTGAGTCACGTATAGTGAGCCGCGACCCTGTCGTGCTCTCCAATATGGAAGCCATTAGAGCACTTGGTGTGCACATCGCTATTGATGATTTTGGGACTGGTTACAGCTCACTCGCTTACTTACACAAGTTGCCTTTCGATTGCCTTAAAATTGATCGAACTTTCATCGAAAAAATGGACCCTGACAACCTAGATACCTCTATTGTTGCTGCCATTATTAATATGACTAAAGGCATGAAAGTGAACATTGTTGCTGAAGGAATCGAAACCACAGCGCAAGCTCAGATGCTTACACAACTCCATTGCAATCAAGGTCAGGGCTTTCTCTATAGCCGACCTGTTCCCTTCGAAGAGTGGCCAACACATTTGGTTAACATGAAGTAGAATTCATCAATATTCGTGCGAAACCAATCAATTGCTTGCTGACACTATCAGCTTTGGTTTTTATACTTAGCGTACACACAGATTTGGAACGACGATAATGATAACCAAAAACCTCCCCCTAACAGATTTGCACCGCCACTTAGACGGCAACATTCGCACGCAAACTATTCTAGACCTAGGCCAAAAGTTTGGTATTGCACTTCCAGCCTATGATATTGAAGGCCTGACACCGCATGTTCAGATTGTTGAGGCGGAGCCTTCTTTGGTTGCGTTTTTATCTAAACTTGACTGGGGTGTATCGGTGCTGGGTGACTTGGAAGCTTGTCGTCGTGTTGCGTACGAGAACGTAGAAGACGCACTGAATGCACAAATCGATTATGCTGAACTGCGTTTTTCTCCTTACTACATGGCTATGAAGCACAAACTACCAGTAGAAGGTGTTGTTGAAGCCGTCGTAGATGGCGTACAAGCAGGTGTGCGTGATTTTGGTATCAAAGCTAACCTTATTGGTATTATGAGTCGTACCTTCGGTACCGACGCTTGTCAGCAAGAACTAGACGCTATCCTTACCCAAAAAGACAATATCGTTGCCGTTGATCTAGCAGGTGATGAATTAGGTCAGCCGGGTGATCGCTTCGTGAAACACTTCGCTCAAGTTAAGGATGCAGGTCTAAATGTTACCGTTCACGCTGGCGAAGCAGCTGGTGCAGAAAGTATGTGGCAGGCAATTCAAGAACTAGGCGCGACACGTATTGGTCACGGTGTAAAAGCTATTCACGATCCGAAGCTTATGGATTACCTAGCGGAGAACCGCATCGGTATCGAGTCTTGCTTAACCTCAAACTTCCAAACCAGCACAGTAGAGTCACTGTCTAACCACCCTATTAAGCAATTCCTAGAACATGGGGTTATGGCTTGTCTAAACACCGATGACCCAGCGGTAGAAGGTATTGAACTACCTTACGAATACGAAGTGGCAGCACCACAAGCGGGTCTATCTCAACAACAGATTCGCCAAGCGCAAATCAATGGCCTTGATTTAGCGTTTATCTCAGATAAAGAAAAGCAAGAGCTTAAAGATAGCGTAGCTGACCGCACCTAACGTATTTAAATACCTAGCTAAAAGCCGATACAGTTTGTGTCGGCTTTTTTGTATCTCTTTACAACACCTAATCTACGCTTTTATTAGAGCATGCACTCCCTTAACTCCTAAATGCTATATCGAATGAGCCTTTCAATGACTCATCGATATCGGATATAGCGGTACACTCTTGCAGTGAGACACTATAAAGCGCATACGAAAAAGCCCCAGTCTTTCGACTGGGGCTTTCGAATGTGGCGGAGAGATAGGGATTTGAACCCTAGATACGCTATTAACGTATGCCGGTTTTCAAGACCGGTGCTTTCAACCACTCAGCCATCTCTCCACAATATGTAATCGTCCCAAAGTCTTACTTTAATTGCTTTAGTTCGATGTTGTCTTTTGTCTTCACTTTTGAAAAGTGAAAATAAAATTAAAGCCTGGCGATGTCCTACTCTCACATGGGGAAGCCCCACACTACCATCGGCGCTATTGCGTTTCACTTCTGAGTTCGGCATGGAATCAGGTGGGTCCACAACGCTATGGTCGCCAAGCAAATTCTTAATTCGGAAAACTGATTTTAAGCTCTAGTTATACACATTCAATGTTCTATTTGAGTCCATCAAAACCCCTTGGGTGTTGTATGGTTAAGCCTCACGGGCAATTAGTACAGGTTAGCTCAACGCCTCACAACGCTTACACACCCTGCCTATCAACGTTCTAGTCTCGAACAACCCTTTAGGACGCTTAAAGCGCCAGGGAAGACTCATCTCAGGGCTCGCTTCCCGCTTAGATGCTTTCAGCGGTTATCGATTCCGAACTTAGCTACCGGGCAATGCGTCTGGCGACACAACCCGAACACCAGAGGTTCGTCCACTCCGGTCCTCTCGTACTAGGAGCAGCCCCCTTCAATCTTCCAACGCCCACGGCAGATAGGGACCGAACTGTCTCACGACGTTCTAAACCCAGCTCGCGTACCACTTTAAATGGCGAACAGCCATACCCTTGGGACCGACTTCAGCCCCAGGATGTGATGAGCCGACATCGAGGTGCCAAACACCGCCGTCGATATGAACTCTTGGGCGGTATCAGCCTGTTATCCCCGGAGTACCTTTTATCCGTTGAGCGATGGCCCTTCCATACAGAACCACCGGATCACTATGACCTGCTTTCGCACCTGCTCGAATTGTCATTCTCGCAGTCAAGCGGGCTTATGCCATTGCACTAACCTCACGATGTCCAACCGTGATTAGCCCACCTTCGTGCTCCTCCGTTACTCTTTGGGAGGAGACCGCCCCAGTCAAACTACCCACCAGGCACTGTCCTCAACCCAGATAATGGGTCTAAGTTAGAACATCAAACATACAAGGGTGGTATTTCAAGGATGGCTCCAACGATACTGGCGTACCGTCTTCAAAGCCTCCCACCTATCCTACACATGTAGGCTCAATGTTCAGTGCCAAGCTGTAGTAAAGGTTCACGGGGTCTTTCCGTCTAGCCGCGGGTACACTGCATCTTCACAGCGATTTCAATTTCACTGAGTCTCGGGTGGAGACAGCGTGGCCATCATTACGCCATTCGTGCAGGTCGGAACTTACCCGACAAGGAATTTCGCTACCTTAGGACCGTTATAGTTACGGCCGCCGTTTACCGGGGCTTCGATCAAGAGCTTCGACCGAAGTCTAACCCCATCAATTAACCTTCCGGCACCGGGCAGGCGTCACACCGTATACGTCATCTTACGATTTTGCACAGTGCTGTGTTTTTAATAAACAGTTGCAGCCACCTGGTATCTGCGACTCTCAATAGCTCCATCCGCAAGGGACTTCACCGTCAAGAGCGTACCTTCTCCCGAAGTTACGGTACCATTTTGCCTAGTTCCTTCACCCGAGTTCTCTCAAGCGCCTTGGTATTCTCTACCCGACCACCTGTGTCGGTTTGGGGTACGATTCCTTACAATCTGAAGCTTAGAGGCTTTTCCTGGAAGCATGGCATCAATGACTTCACTACCGTAGTAGCTCGACATCGTGTCTCAGCCTTAAAAAGAGCCGGATTTACCTAACTCTTAAGCCTACGCACTTGAACCTGGACAACCGTCGCCAGGCCCACCTAGCCTTCTCCGTCCCCCCATCGCAATTGTAAGAAGTACGGGAATATTAACCCGTTTCCCATCGACTACGCCTTTCGGCCTCGCCTTAGGGGTCGACTTACCCTGCCCCGATTAACGTTGGACAGGAACCCTTGGTCTTCCGGCGAGGAGGTTTTTCACCCCCTTTATCGTTACTCATGTCAGCATTCGCACTTCTGATACCTCCAGCAGGCTTTACAACCCACCTTCAACGGCTTACAGAACGCTCCCCTACCCAATACAATAAATTGCATTGCCGCAGCTTCGGTGTATAGCTTAGCCCCGTTACATCTTCCGCGCAGGCCGACTCGACTAGTGAGCTATTACGCTTTCTTTAAATGATGGCTGCTTCTAAGCCAACATCCTAGCTGTCTAAGCCTTCCCACATCGTTTCCCACTTAGCTATACTTTGGGACCTTAGCTGGCGGTCTGGGTTGTTTCCCTCTCCACGACGGACGTTAGCACCCGCCGTGTGTCTCCCGGATAGTACTTACTGGTATTCGGAGTTTGCAAAGGGTTGGTAAGTCGGGATGACCCCCTAGCCTTAACAGTGCTCTACCCCCAGTAGTATTCGTCCGAGGCTCTACCTAAATAGATTTCGGGGAGAACCAGCTATCTCCAGGTTTGATTGGCCTTTCACCCCTAGCCACAAGTCATCCGCTAATTTTTCAACATTAGTCGGTTCGGTCCTCCAGTTGATGTTACTCAACCTTCAACCTGCCCATGGCTAGATCACCTGGTTTCGGGTCTATATCCAGAAACTCGACGCCCAGTTAAGACTCGATTTCTCTACGGCTCCCCTAATCGGTTAACCTTGCTACTGAATATAAGTCGCTGACCCATTATACAAAAGGTACGCAGTCACACCACGAAGGTGCTCCTACTGCTTGTACGTACACGGTTTCAGGTTCTATTTCACTCCCCTCACAGGGGTTCTTTTCGCCTTTCCCTCACGGTACTGGTTCACTATCGGTCAGTCAGTAGTATTTAGCCTTGGAGGATGGTCCCCCCATATTCAGACAGGATATCACGTGTCCCGCCCTACTCGATTTCACTGATTATGATGTGTCGGTTACGGGGCTATCACCCTGTATCGCGAGACTTTCCAGACTCTTCACCTGCATCATTAAAAGCTTAAGGGCTAATCCAATTTCGCTCGCCGCTACTTTCGGAATCTCGGTTGATTTCTACTCCTCCGGGTACTTAGATGTTTCAGTTCCCCGGGTTCGCCCTGTTAACCTATGTATTCAGTTAACAGTAACTGCTTATGCAGTTGGGTTTCCCCATTCGGAAATCCCAGACTCAAGTGGTTTTTACTACCTAATCTGGGCTTATCGCAAGTTAATACGTCCTTCATCGCCTCTGACTGCCAAGGCATCCACCGTGTACGCTTAGTCACTTAACCATACAACCCGAAGGGGTCTTTACGTATGGCAAACAACCAAGGTGTTGTCTCTCATTATTTGAATGAGCGAGAGACATTCGATTTTGCCGGACTCAAATATGAATAACTCGAAAGTTATTCCCAAGAACACTTGAATGTGTGTTGGTACCTACATCTCTAAGAGACATAGGATTTGAGAACTTTTATTTGAATAACATCAATCAAATGTTATTCGTCAGCTTTCCAAATTGTTAAAGAGCATGTTTCTCGTTAGAGAACATTTTCTAAAGACTTTCGGAGGCGTCAAAAATCCGAACCATCAGCAATATTTTGTTGTGGTTTGGACAATGAATTTCCAAAAATATTTAGAGAATGGTGGGCGATACCGGGCTCGAACCAGTGACCCCCTGCTTGTAAGGCAGGTGCTCTCCCAACTGAGCTAATCGCCCACTAAAAGTTTTAATTCCTTCGTGGAGAAAGAATGGTGGGTCGTGCAGGATTCGAACCTGCGACCAATTGATTAAAAGTCAACTGCTCTACCAACTGAGCTAACGACCCAATGGTATCCCGTAGGGGAGTCGAACCCCTGTTACCGCCGTGAAAGGGCGGTGTCCTAGGCCTCTAGACGAACGGGACACTAGTGCGAAATGTCTTGGGGGACATCTCTATCTCTTAAACTTCTTAAACCATATCAATCTGTGTGAACACTCATCGCAATAATCATCGTATAAGGAGGTGATCCAGCCCCAGGTTCCCCTAGGGCTACCTTGTTACGACTTCACCCCAGTCATGAACCACAAAGTGGTGAGCGTCCTCCCGAAGGTTAAACTACCCACTTCTTTTGCAGCCCACTCCCATGGTGTGACGGGCGGTGTGTACAAGGCCCGGGAACGTATTCACCGTAGCATTCTGATCTACGATTACTAGCGATTCCGACTTCATGGAGTCGAGTTGCAGACTCCAATCCGGACTACGACGCACTTTTTGGGATTCGCTGACCATCGCTGGCTCGCCGCCCTCTGTATGCGCCATTGTAGCACGTGTGTAGCCCTACTCGTAAGGGCCATGATGACTTGACGTCGTCCCCACCTTCCTCCGGTTTATCACCGGCAGTCTCCCTGGAGTTCCCGACATTACTCGCTGGCAAACAAGGATAAGGGTTGCGCTCGTTGCGGGACTTAACCCAACATTTCACAACACGAGCTGACGACAGCCATGCAGCACCTGTCTCAGAGTTCCCGAAGGCACCAATCCATCTCTGGAAAGTTCTCTGGATGTCAAGAGTAGGTAAGGTTCTTCGCGTTGCATCGAATTAAACCACATGCTCCACCGCTTGTGCGGGCCCCCGTCAATTCATTTGAGTTTTAATCTTGCGACCGTACTCCCCAGGCGGTCTACTTAACGCGTTAGCTCCGAAAGCCACGGCTCAAGGCCACAACCTCCAAGTAGACATCGTTTACGGCGTGGACTACCAGGGTATCTAATCCTGTTTGCTCCCCACGCTTTCGCATCTGAGTGTCAGTATCTGTCCAGGGGGCCGCCTTCGCCACCGGTATTCCTTCAGATCTCTACGCATTTCACCGCTACACCTGAAATTCTACCCCCCTCTACAGTACTCTAGTGAACCAGTTTCAAATGCAGTTCCGAGGTTGAGCCCCGGGCTTTCACATCTGACTTAATCCACCACCTGCATGCGCTTTACGCCCAGTAATTCCGATTAACGCTCGCACCCTCCGTATTACCGCGGCTGCTGGCACGGAGTTAGCCGGTGCTTCTTCTGCAGCTAACGTCAAACACCAAGAGTATTAATCTTAATGCCTTCCTCACTGCTGAAAGTGCTTTACAACCCGAAGGCCTTCTTCACACACGCGGCATGGCTGCATCAGGCTTTCGCCCATTGTGCAATATTCCCCACTGCTGCCTCCCGTAGGAGTCTGGACCGTGTCTCAGTTCCAGTGTGGCTGATCATCCTCTCAGACCAGCTAGGGATCGTCGCCTTGGTGAGCCATTACCTCACCAACTAGCTAATCCCACCTAGGCGTATCCAATAGCGCAAGGCCCGAAGGTCCCCTGCTTTGCTCCGAAGAGGTTATGCGGTATTAGCCATCGTTTCCAATGGTTATCCCCCTCTACTGGGCAACTTCCTAGGCATTACTCACCCGTCCGCCGCTCGACGCCGTTAACGTTCCCCGAAGGTTCAGTTAACTCGTTTCCGCTCGACTTGCATGTGTTAGGCCTGCCGCCAGCGTTCAATCTGAGCCATGATCAAACTCTTCAATTAAAGTTTTGTTGAAGCTATAAGCTTCGGCTCAATGAATACTGATTACATTTTCTTTGCTTATAAAAAGCAGAGTAATGTGAATTGACTGTGCCAAGCTGTCCTTTCAAATAAAAAGACGACTCGTTTGGTCACTCAGTTCATTGATAAATCTTTTGGATTATCATCAACGAGTGCCCACACAGATTGATAGGTTTAAATTGTTAAAGAGCTTTCCGAACTGAGCTACGCTCAAAACGGACGGCCATTTTAGCGAGTTAAGTTTTAGTGTCAACCACTTTTTTCAAAACTTTTTTAAGCACTTGGCTTAGCTATTTGACCTTGCTGATTGGGCTCTCGTTCCTTGTGGAGCGTTGCCGTGTCAGCGAGGGGGCATTATAGAGATCGTCATCACATTGGCAAGCCCTTTTTCGAGTTTTTTTTGATTTTTTTATTGTTTGGGTGTTTTTTATTCAAAAAGGGCTATTTTTGCTACTCTTCTATGCGATATTGCCCTTTAATCACCACAAATAAGGAGAAGTTATGAACTCAATTCGTAGTTACAAAGGTATAGCCCCTCAGTTAGGAGAGCGCGTCTATATAGATGAGAGTGCAGTTTTAGTTGGTGATATTAAAATTGGTGACGATTCGAGTGTCTGGCCATTAGTCGCCGCTCGTGGTGATGTAAACCATATTCACATTGGTGAAAGAAGCAATATCCAAGACGGTTCCGTCCTTCATGTGACACACAAGAACAAAGAAAACCCAGCGGGCTACCCTCTACTCATTGGCGACGACGTCACCGTCGGGCATAAAGTGATGCTGCACGGCTGTATTATCAAAGATCGTGTACTGGTCGGCATGGGAGCAATTGTACTTGACGGAGCAATCATTGAAGAAGAAGTGATGATTGGTGCTGGCAGCCTTGTCCCACCGAATAAAGTTTTAGAAAGTGGTTATCTATATGTTGGTAGTCCAGTAAAGCAAGCTCGCCCTTTAAGTGAAAAGGAACGAGCCTTCTTACAGAAATCTTCTGATAACTATGTACAAAACAAAAACGACTACATCAATGATGTAAAACCCGTTTAGATTATCCGAGTTCAATCTGCCCCTGCAGGTTGAACTCTTCCTCTTCTATGAGTTCTTCTGCTTGCTCTTCCAGATCAAACCTTAGCTTCTGAAATACTTGTATCGCTTGTTGCTCTGTTTCGATTGCACTTCCTACCATATTTTCCAAGTAAGATTTCGAGACTACGCACTCAATCAGAGCTCCGGATTGTTGAGCCGGAAAGACGATGACGTTTTTAACTGCATCCCACGTTTGAATATCGGGAAATAATATCGACTGATTCATTACAAGCCTTCTAGGTTTTTACGTAACTCACGCAATATTTGCTTAGAGCCTGGCCTTAACCCTCTCCACAACATAAAGCTTTCTGCCGCTTGACCCACGAGCATGCCAAGGCCATCGTAGACAACCACAACACCATTATCTAATGCCCATTGATTGAACGTTGTTTTTCCAGAACCATACATCATGTCATACACAGTGCTATTAGGTGAGAATATGGCCGTGGAGATATTAGGTAACTCACCACTCAAACTTGAAGAGGTCGAGTTAATAATGACATCGAATGACTCTGAAACCTCTTCCATCGCCACCGCTTTAATTGCGCCGTACTGCTCAAACATACTCGCGAGTGTCTGCGCTTTCGCATAAGTTCGATTGGTAATGACAATTTCCGCAGGCTCTTGATCGAGTAGTGGTTTAATCACTCCACGAGCCGCGCCGCCCGCTCCAATTAAAAGAATACGCGCACCTTTCAATGGCACTTGGTATTGCAATAAGTCTTGCACCAACCCTTCACCATCTGTGTTATCACCAATGATTTCACCATCATCTAACTTCTTCAGAGTGTTCACGGCTCCTGCAAGTTGAGCCCTTTCTGTCAATCGATGTGCAAATTGGTACGCTTCTTCCTTAAAAGGTACGGTCACGTTGCAGCCTTTACCACCTTCCGCAAAAAAGCGAGTTACCGCTTCATTAAAGCTATCTTTTTCTGGGCAAGCAGTCTTATAGGTGAGCGATTGATTGGTTTGACGAGCAAATAGTGTGTGGATAAAAGGTGATTTACTTTGTTTGATGGGATTACCGAACACTACGTATTGGTCTACTTGCTGAGTCATATCCTTGCCTGTCGGAAATAAAAAGGGTCAATGCGAACCATTGACCCTATCACTATCCCTATAAGGAAGAAAGTCTTACCACTCTCTAGGTTTGAGGTAATGATCGTATAACTCTGCTTCTGGTGAGCTTGGCTCTACTTGGTAAGCATATTCCCAACGCGCAAGAGGAGGCATAGACATTAATATCGACTCCGTTCGCCCCCCACTCTGTAGGCCAAACAAAGTACCTCGGTCGTAAACTAAGTTAAATTCCACATAACGGCCGCGGCGGTACAATTGAAACTGACGCTCTCGCTCACCAAATTCAGTATGTTTACGACGCTCAATGATTGGTAAGTAGGCGTCTGTATAGCCAAGGCCAACTGCTTTCATGTACTCAAAGCACTTATCAAATGGCCACTGATTCAAGTCATCAAAGAACAAGCCACCCACACCTCGAGTTTCATCTCTATGTGGTAGATAGAAGTACTTATCACACCAGGCTTTATGCTCAGAATACACATCACTGCCAAATGGCGCGCAAATTTCCTTCGCTGTGTTATGCCAGTACTGGCAATCTTCCTCAAATGGATAGAATGGCGTTAAGTCGAAGCCGCCACCAAACCACCAAATCGGCGCTTCACCTTCTTTTTCAGCAATGAAGAAACGAACATTGGCATGCGATGTGGGAATGTAAGGATTGTTTGGGTGCATCACCAACGACACTCCCATCGCTTCAAACTTACGACCTGCTAATTCAGGGCGATGTGCTGTTGCCGATGCTGGCATTTGTTTTCCCTGAACATGAGAAAAGTTCACACCACCTTGCTCAAATACATCACCGTTTCGCATAACACGAGTACGACCACCACCACCTAAGCGCTCTCCTGGCTCGCGTTGCCAAACGTCTTCTTCAAACTGAGCTTTGCCGTCCGCCTGCTCAAGTTGATGACAAATAGAATCTTGCAGCTCCATTAAGAACTGCTTTACTGCTTGCTTATCTATGACTGACATATTTCTTCCTTTGACAGGTCGTTAGCCGACACTCTACCCCTGTCTTAGTATTTTTGATGTTTTCGCGTCGCGAATCTCACTCGGCTTCTCTCTGCCACCGGTTTCTCCAGCAAGAATAGCCACCAGCTTATCGCCTAATTGCTGCTCAACCTCTGCAGTCGTCATACAAGGAGGCTGCCCCGTCAGATTCGCGCTGGTAGAGGTTAACGGCTTTCCGAAGGCATTACACATTTTTTGTACCAATGGGTGATCAGTTACTCGCACAGCTATTGAGTCGAATTGGCCTGAAACCCAGTCAGAAACTCGTTCGCTCGTCGGCATAATCCAAGTCACAGGGCCAGGCCAAGTAGCCTGCACCTTCTTTAGCTGCTCTTCGGTCAACTGTGATTCATCGATATAAGGTAGTAGCTGTTCATAGTTGGCAGCGATAAGTATCAAGCCTTTTTCGACTGGACGCTGTTTTAACTGCAACAGCTTTTCAATCGCCTCTGGGTTATCTGGGTCACACCCCACACCAAATACACCTTCCGTTGGGTAAGCGATGACTTCGCCTTGTTTGAGTGCGTTGAGCGCTTGTTCAAAGTTATCCACTATGACTTCCTGTTGTTACTTTTATGTTTTCTATAAATGATAAGTGTACAAATAATCACTTTCAGTGCCTAAAGCTATTTGTTTATAAAATGTATCAATTGAAATTTAGAATGACGCAAACGTTTGCTTGAATTTATTTTCCCCGTATAATGCGCACAAATTATCTGCTCATCCATTTTTGTAGCTTTAAGGAGTTTGAGATGAAAGTCGGCATTATTATGGGTTCTAAATCTGACTGGCCAACCATGAAACTAGCCGCTGAAATGCTAGATAGTTTCGGCGTAGAGTACGAAACAAAAGTTGTTTCTGCACACCGAACTCCTCAACTTCTGGCTGATTACGCCAACGGCGCAAAAGAGCGCGGTCTAAAAGTGATCATCGCTGGTGCTGGCGGCGCAGCTCACCTACCAGGAATGACAGCAGCCTTCACCGCACTACCAGTTCTAGGTGTCCCAGTTCAATCGCGCGCGCTAAGCGGCCTTGATTCTCTATATTCTATCGTACAAATGCCAAAAGGTATTGCTGTAGGGACGCTTGCAATTGGCGAAGCAGGTGCTGCTAATGCGGGTCTGCTTGCCGCACAAATCATCGGTACATTCGATGAAGCCGTGATGGAAAAAGTTGAAGCATTCCGTAGCGAGCAAACTGAAACGATTCTAGCGAATCCAAACCCAGCAGAGGATTAATCTCATGCACGTTTTAGTACTGGGAGCAGGCCAATTAGCTCGTATGATGTCTCTTGCTGGTGCCCCTCTCAATATTGAAATTTCAGCGTTTGATGTCGGTAGCGAAAATATCGTTCATCCACTAACACAAACGGTGATCGGCCATGGCTTAGCCAATGCGATTGAGCAAGCTGACATTATCACGGCTGAGTTTGAGCACATTCCCCATGATGTACTCGAAGTCTGTGAGCAAAGCGGTAAGTTCTTACCGAGTGCACAGGCCATCAAAACGGGTGGTGATCGACGTATCGAAAAAGCATTACTCGATGCTGCAGAAGTGAAGAATGCTAAGTATGCCGTCATTCAAACTCGCGCCGATTTTGATGCTGCGATCGAATCTGTCGGTATTCCTATGGTACTCAAGAGTGCATTAGGGGGCTACGATGGCAAAGGACAGTGGCGCCTCAAGGATATAGCGCAAGCCGACGCAATTTGGCCTGAAATGGAAGCTTGCATTCAAGCTTCAGAAACCCAAGCTATTGTCGCTGAAGAATTTGTCCCATTTGACCGAGAGGTGTCATTGGTGGGTGCGCGTGGTAAAGACGGCAGTGTCGCGGTATACCCGCTCGCAGAAAACGTTCATACCAATGGCGTACTGAGCCTATCTACAGCGATTGATAACCTTGAGCTTCAACAGCAAGCGAAACAAATGTTCACCGCCGTAGCGAATCGCCTCGATTATGTAGGTGTACTTGCTCTCGAGTTCTTTGACGTACAAGGTCAGTTACTGGTTAACGAAATTGCACCACGAGTCCACAACTCTGGTCACTGGACGCAGCAGGGTGCTGAAACCTGTCAGTTTGAAAACCATTTGCGCGCAGTGTGCGGCTTGCCACTAGGTAGCACTCAACTGATTCGTACTACCTCTATGATCAACATCCTCGGTGAGGATACTTTGCCAAGCGAAGTGTTGGCGATGGATGGCTGTCATGTACACTGGTACGGGAAAGAAAAACGTACTGGACGTAAGATGGGTCACATCAACGTTTCTGCTGAGTACACCGCAGAGCTGCAACGTAAGCTTTGCGCACTGGCTGACATCTTAGATAAAGAAGCCTTCCCTGCTGTACATGAATTTGCTCAGAAGCATTGCTAGTACCCAAAGGCAAAACTAAACACCAATCAAAAAAGGCGCCCATGGCGCCTTTTCTTTATTTAGCAAAGTTATTTTTCCATAGCACTTTGAGTGTGATGACACTTTCGGTCTGCACATTGATACTTAGTGCCACTGGCGAGTTTCTTCTCAATAAGTAGGCCAAAGCCACACTTCTCGCACTGGCCTTCAATAGGAGGCTGGTTCACGGCAAACTTACACTTCGGATAGTTATCACACGCATAAAACAATTTGCCAAAGCGCGTTTTTCTCTCGACCAAATGCCCTTTATGACACTCAGGGCAAGCATGCTTAGGCTGTTCTTTCTCGGGAGCCTGCTCCAGAGATTCTATGTGATGGCATTGCGGGTAGTTGCTACAGCCAATAAACATGCCATAGCGGCCTTGGCGTAATACCAATTCATGTTCACATTCAGGACACGCCACACCTAACGGCTTAATTACATGCCCGTCATTTTGATGTAGCGGCTTGATGTAGTCGCAGTTAGGGTAACGGTTACAACCTAAAAATGGGCCATGTTTACCATGGCGAAGCTGCAACTCACCGCCTTCATCACCACATTGTGGGCATGACTCATGTTCTAAAGCATGTTCATGAGCTGAAAACAGCTGATGGTCAATCTTACTGCTCATCGTACTCTTACTTGATTAGTGCAAAATACCTTGCTCTTTGGTGTACAACAGCTCTTCCATTAGCGTGTAGGCATTTTCATTTCCAGGTACATTAAACAGCACCATAAGAATGATCCACTTTAAATCATCCAGCTCAAACTCACTCGTTTCTAGTCCCATAACTCGGTCAATCACCATTTCGCGCGTCTCGGTGGTTAACACCTTGATCTGCTCAAGAAACAGCAGGAAACCTCGACTTTCTAAATCGATCCGTTCCATTTCTTTATGGGTGTAAATGCGAGTTGAAGTCGCTGCACTGGTTGAAATAGCAGAGTGCTCATCGCTTTGCTGCAATGCTGCCAACTCTTCTAACCAGTTTAGGGCTTTATAGATATCTTTCTCGTGAAAACCAGCTCGAAGCAATTCATCTTCTAGCTCATCTTGATCCACTTGTAACTCTGCATCGCTATGGATGTAGGTTTCGAACAAATACATCAGTATGTCCATCATCATAGCTAGCCCCTCCCCTTACGAATATAGCCACCGGAAACTGCAACAACATGCCCTGAAAGCTCAAGCTCTAAGAGCTGCATCATGACTTCATGCACAGGTATATTGGTCCTGCTTGCGAGAATATCAACTGGTGTAGCCTCTATTCCTACGTTAGCTAACAGTTGCGGAAATGGCAATTCTTCATTGTGATTGAATTCTTTACCATTTTCTCGTGGCTGCTCAAATTTATCATTGAAAAGATCTGGCTGACTGCTCACCCTATTATCAATAGACCAGTTTACCAAAGTATCAATTTCATCTAAAACGTCCTGCTCACTTTGTACTAAACACGCCCCGTTTTTAATCAAAAGGTTGCCCCCTCGGCTAGTCGGGGAATGAATTGAGCCTGGAATTGCAAAAACATCTCGCCCTTGCTCGGCAGCATAACGCGCAGTGATGAGTGAGCCGCTTTTTTCTGCCGCTTCGACCACTAAGACACCAACAGACAAACCACTGATAATGCGATTCCGGCGAGGAAAGTGCTCCGGCCTAGGCTTAGTATCTGGGCGAAACTCAGAGACCAAGGCACCATTTTCAACCACTCGACTAGCCAGCTTCCTATGTCTTGCTGGGTAAATTTGCTCTAGACCAGAGCCTAATACCGCAATCGTCTTTCCCCCGGCTCGCAACGCTCCATCATGTGCATGACCATCTACACCTAACGCTAAGCCACTCGTTACCACTAGGCCACGCTTAGTAAAGGCGCTCGCATATTCTTTCGCAATCTGAAGCCCTTGCAAACTGGCATTGCGGCTACCAATCATCGCCAGTTGCGGTTCAGACAAGCAACTGGCCTCTCCTTTAACAAATAACACAGGAGGCGCTGAGGCGATTTCTTTCAAAAGAGGAGGGTAGATAGAATCAAATGGGGTGAGAATAGTGTGACTGTCTTGCTCTGCCCAAGTTAGGCTTAGCTCCGCTTGGCGCTGTGCTTCTCCATGAAGGTATCGAATCTGTTCAGTAGTCAGTCCAATCGCTTGCAGTGAAGGTGAATCTCGCTTAATCAAACTCGGTGCAGAGTCGATCGACATTAAGCGAGAAAGAGCCTTAGCCCCCAGCTTAGGCGTAAAGCTCAATGCTAACCAAGCAAATAACGATTGAGAGCACATTAAGTTTGATTGTCTTTTGGTGATTCACTTAGGGAAGTTTGGCTAGACTCGGGAGAGAGAGCAGTAACGTTTTTATCGATTGGGGCTTTGCTGTCGGTGATCAGCGCAAGGCTAAAGAACGGATATGGGCGAATGACCATCAAGCTACCTATAGGGGTATCTGGAAGCTGTAACTCTCCGGCCCCACGTTCCTCTTGGTAACTGAATTCGTTCCCCTGCTTGAACACTTTAGAGCCTTGCTGATAAAGCTCAAACATGCTGCCCTGACGGAGTTCATCTTTTGTGCCTTTATCAATAACCACAATCTGGTTTTGCCCAACATACTCTACCCCTTCTAGCGCACCGAGTATCGTCGCTTGGCTATTGGGCGGAGACGGTTGAGGATAAAAGGTGGTCGAAAGCCCAAGCGTTTCGATACCCGTTTCTGGCAAAGCAAGATCATTAACCAATATCTCCTGCTGCTGATTGGTCACTGTGAGGCCGGTAAATTCAGGCTCAGCATTAAGCAGGGTTGCCGACGCGATTCTCTTTAGCGCTAACATCACTTTGTCATCACGCTTAAATTCAGCAGCAACTCGATAAATCCCCCACTTCTGTTGCTTTTGATGCCCACTGATAAACAAACTGTCTTCTGAGGTTAAGTACTTTCGTCCATGACTGGCACCAAGGACCTTTTCGCTTGTGGCCAACACTTCCATATCGACCAAACGGTCAGATTTTAAATAAGGCAGCACCAAGCCTTCAGGTACGGTCGGCAGAGCTTGTTTGTCTAAAACACGAACTTTCGGGCTAAGCTTGACCATCGGTTTAAGGCTAAGTACGGGCTGGCCATCACGCCATATTAAAGTCAATTTGTCGCCTGGATAAATCAGATGAGGGTTATCTATCTCTGGATTGATTTGCCATAACCTAGGCCACAACCAAGGGCTATCGAGATACAGTGCCGAAATGTCCCATAAGGTATCGCCTTTTACGACAGTGTAGCTTTTCGGCGCATCGTGCTTAACGGTCAGTTCAGAGTTACTTGGCTTAGCATGCGCGCCATTTGAAACAAGCACAAAGGTAGAGATAAGTGTTGGTATGAGATAGTGGAAAAGTCGCGACATGACCTGAATTCCTTGGTCGTAAATATCGATTAATAACGCTGCGATGCTGTCATTTGGGTTACAAAATGTCTAGAATTGAGCCAACAAGGTTTATGCTGCTTCGGCACAGTTCAATTTTTCGAGTGTATATGTCTGTATTACAAGTATTAACATTCCCAGATGATCGTCTTCGCACTGTCGCAAAGCCAGTTGCTGAAGTGACTCCTGAGATCCAAAAGTTCGTTGATGACATGATTGAAACCATGTACGACGAAGAAGGTATTGGTCTTGCGGCAACGCAAGTTGATTTCCACCAGCGTATTGTTGTGATCGATATTTCAGAGACTCGTGATGAGCCAATGGTGCTTATTAATCCTGAAATCATTGAAAAGCGTGGAGAAGATGGCATTGAAGAAGGTTGCCTCTCAGTCCCAGGTGCTCGAGCACTTGTTGCGCGCGCAGCAGAAGTAACGGTTAAAGCGCTTGACCGCGATGGAAAAGAGTTCACGTTTGACGCGGATGACCTACTTGCGATTTGTGTGCAGCACGAACTTGATCACTTAGAAGGCAAACTGTTTGTAGACTACCTTTCGCCTCTAAAACGCAAGCGCATCCAAGATAAGCTTGCCAAGATCAAACGCTTCAACGATAAGCAAGCGAACAAGGCGTAACGCCACGCGGCCTTTTGTAGCCGTATTAGAATTTAGAAGGAAACCTCTCTTGAGCCAGTCATTACGAATTGTCTTTGCAGGTACTCCGGATTTCGCCGCCCGTCACTTGGCGGCGTTGTTGTCTTCGGAGCATGAAGTTATTGCGGTATATACTCAGCCAGACCGCCCTGCCGGCCGTGGTAAAAAGCTAACCGCCAGCCCAGTTAAAAACATCGCACTTGAGCATGATATTCCGGTTTACCAACCAGAGAATTTTAAGTCAGATGAAGCAAAGCAACAGCTTGCAGACCTCAATGCTGATTTAATGGTGGTGGTGGCGTATGGCTTACTACTGCCTCAAGCTGTGCTTGATACGCCAAAACTAGGGTGTATCAATGTCCATGGCTCTATTCTGCCACGCTGGCGTGGTGCTGCGCCAATTCAACGTTCAATCTGGGCAGGTGACACTGAAACAGGCGTGACCATCATGCAAATGGACATCGGCCTAGATACAGGTGACATGCTTAAAATCGCTACGTTACCGATTGAAGACACAGACACTAGTGCCTCTATGTACGAGAAACTGGCAGACCTCGGCCCTGAAGCGCTGATTGACTGCCTTGCAGATATCGCAAGTGGCAACGCTACTGCAGAGAAGCAAGATGACGAGCTAGCAAACTACGCGAAAAAACTAAGTAAAGATGAAGCTCGCATCAATTGGGCTGATGAAGCACAGCACATTGAACGCTGCGTTCGCGCTTTTAACCCTTGGCCGATGAGCCACTTTATTGCGGCTGAAAACAGCATCAAAGTATGGCAAAGCCGTGTCGCAGAGCAAAGCACAGACAAACCTGCCGGCACTATTGTTCAAGCGGATAAAACGGGTATCTATGTCGCGACAGGCAACGGCGTATTAGTCCTAGAGCAGCTACAAGTACCAGGCAAGAAAGCCATGGCTGTGCAAGATATTCTTAACTCACGAGCCAATTGGTTCGAAGTTGGCTCACAGCTGAGCTAACACTTATTTTTAGATAGTACATTTCGGAGGCAGAGATGCCTCCACCGACTTTAAGGTATTCACCATGAATGTTCGCGCTGCGGCAGCTAACGTCCTTTTCCAAGTGGTCGACAAAGGCCAATCTCTTTCTCACGCCTTACCGGCAGCTCAAAAAACCATTCGACCAAGAGACCATGCTCTTCTACAAGAGATCTGCTATGGCGCGTTGCGTTACTTACCACGCCTTGAGTCAATCGCGAATGAGCTGATGGAAAACCCATTAAAAGGCAAAAAGCGCGTTTTTCACCATCTCATCTTGGTCGGTATTTACCAATTGAGCTTCATGCGAATTCCTTCTCATGCTGCTGTCGCGGAAACCGTTGAAGGAACAAAAACGCTACGCGGCCCTAGCCTGCGTGGTTTGATCAATGCGGTATTGCGTAACTACCTACGTAATCAAGAAGAGCTCGACGAAATCGCCGTCAGCCACAACGCAGGCAAGTACGGCCACCCAAGCTGGATCTTAAAAATGCTGCAGGAAGCCTATCCAGAACAATGGGAAAGTCTGATTGAAGCGAATAATAGCAAGGCGCCGATGTGGTTACGCGTCAACCGCCAACACCATACCCGTGACGAGTACATAGAGCTACTCAAAGACGCTGACATTGAACATAGCGTTCACTCTCAAGCAGAAGACGCGATTAAACTGGCCTCTCCATGTGACGTTACGCTTCTGCCTGGCTTTGAAAAAGGATGGATATCGGTGCAAGATGCAGCAGCGCAGCTATCGGTGGACTACCTACAACCTCAAGAAGGCGAGCTGATTCTTGATTGCTGTGCAGCGCCAGGTGGAAAAACCGCACACATTCTTGAGCACACCAATGATACCGAAGTGGTCGCCATTGATAGCGATCCTACGCGTTTGAACCGTGTTCATGACAACCTAGAGCGCCTGCGACTCAAAGCTGACGTAATTTGCGGTGACGCACGTTACCCGCAAGAATGGTGGCAAGGTGACCAGTTTGATCGTATTTTGCTAGACGCACCTTGCTCTGCAACTGGGGTAATACGCCGTCATCCAGATATTAAGTGGCTTCGCCGCGCTGATGATATTGACGCGCTTGCTCAGCTGCAAAGTGAAATTTTGGATGCGATGTGGCAACAGCTCAAGCCCGGTGGAACATTAGTTTACGCGACATGCTCTATCACTCCACAAGAAAACAGCCTGCAGGTTAAAGCCTTCTTAGAACGCACTCAAAACGCGACTCTAATTGGTTCTGACGCAGACAACCCAGGCCGCCAAATTCTTCCAGGTGAAGAAGATATGGACGGTTTCTATTACGCAGTGCTGACAAAACACGCATAGATTAGGCGCAGTATAGGCGGCGATTGTATAAGCCGCCTTGATTGGTTTTGGTTGGCAGGCGCCAACCAATCAGGTCATATGGCCAAGTGGTAACAAAGAGAACTCAGTATGAAAATCATCATTCTTGGTGCAGGTCAGGTCGGTGGTACGCTGGCAGAAAACCTTGTCGGTGAAAACAACGATATTACTATCGTCGACAAGAACAGCGATCGTCTTCGTGAACTGCAAGATAAATATGATTTACGTGTTGTAAATGGCTACGCAAGCCACCCAGATGTGCTGCGCGAGGCCGGTGCACAAGACGCCGACATGTTAGTTGCCGTCACCAACATGGATGAAACCAACATGGCAGCTTGTCAGGTTGCGTTCTCTTTGTTTAATACCCCAAACCGTATCGCTCGAATCCGATCGCCAGAGTACTTGGCGGAAAAAGAAGCGCTGTTTAAATCCGGTGCGATCCCTGTCGATCACCTGATTGCACCAGAAGAACTAGTAACGAGCTACATTGAGCGTCTAATCCAGTACCCAGGCGCGCTGCAAGTGGTGAGTTTCGCCGAGCAAAAAGTTAGCCTTGTCGCTGTAAAAGCCTATTATGGTGGGCCGTTAGTCGGTAATGCGTTATCAGCCCTACGTGAGCACATGCCTCACATCGATACTCGTGTTGCAGCTATCTTCCGTCAAGGTCGCCCTATCCGGCCACAGGGAACTACCATTATCGAAGCCGATGATGAAGTGTTCTTTGTTGCCGCGAGTAACCACATCCGCTCTGTCATGAGTGAACTGCAGCGTTTAGAAAAGCCATACCGCCGTATCATGATAGTCGGCGGTGGTAACATTGGTGCTAGTTTGGCCAAACGCCTAGAACAGAGCTATAGCGTTAAGCTAATTGAACGCAGTTACCAACGCGCCGAAAAACTTTCCGAAGAGCTTGAGAATACCATCGTCTTTTGTGGTGATGCCGCCGATCAAGAGCTGCTCACTGAAGAGAACATCGACCAAGTCGATGTGTTTATCGCTCTTACCAATGAAGATGAAACCAACATCATGTCAGCTATGCTAGCCAAGCGTATGGGTGCTAAAAAAGCCATGGTGCTGATCCAGCGTGGCGCCTATGTCGACCTAGTTCAAGGCGGTGTCATTGATGTTGCTATCTCACCACAACAAGCAACAATCTCTGCACTACTCACTCACGTACGTCGAGCAGACATCGTTAACGTATCTTCTTTACGTCGCGGCGCGGCAGAAGCCATCGAAGCGATCGCTCACGGAGACGAAACCACCTCAAAAGTAGTTGGAAGAGCCATTGGTGACATTAAGCTACCACCTGGTACCACTATTGGTGCTATTGTACGCGGCGAAGAGGTGCTGATCGCCCACGACCGAACCATCATTGAACAAGACGACCACGTAGTGATGTTCTTAGTCGATAAAAAATACGTGCCTGATGTTGAAGCACTGTTCCAACCGAGTCCTTTCTTCCTATAGAGAAGTAGGCAACGCGAGTTAAGTTGGCATTATGGTCAATCTACGCCCCGTTCTATTTGTTATAGGGTTAGTGCTATCCAAACTAGCCCTATTTATGTACGTCCCAACCTTAGTTGCGTTCGTATCTGGTACCGATGGTTTTCTTGAATTTGGCCAAGCGGTGCTGATCACTCACCTTGCAGCTTTTGCCTGCCTAAGCTTAGGGCGCACTGATAAATTCCGCCTTAGCGTACGTGATATGTTCTTGATCACCAGCTTAGTGTGGACGATTGCCAGTGCTTTTGCTGCTTTGCCTTTTGTGTTCATCAACCACATAAGCTTCACCGACGCTTACTTTGAAACCATGTCCGGTATCACCACGACGGGCTCTACGGTGTTAAGTGGGCTCGATAATATGGCACCAAGCATTTTGTTGTGGCGCTCCATCTTACAATGGCTTGGTGGCGTAGGATTCATCGTTATGGCGGTAGCAGTACTGCCGATGCTCAATGTGGGTGGTATGAAGCTGTTCCAAACCGAGTCATCAGACTGGTCCGACAAAAGCAGCCCACGAGCCAAAACCGTCGCGAAGAACATCGTCGTCGTGTACTTGGTGTTAACGGGGCTATGTTTACTGGGGTACCTACTCACTGGTATGAGCCTGTTCGAAGCGATCAACCACTCTTTCACCACCTTGTCTACCGGCGGCTATTCCACCTCCGATAGCTCAATGAACCACTTCTCTAAAGGCGCTCACTGGGTGGGCACACTATTTATGTTCTTAGGTGGTTTACCTTTCTTGCTGTTTGTCACCGCACTACGTAAGAAAAAACCAGCGGCACTGTATAACGATGCCCAAGTTAGAGGCTTCACTTACCTGTTCTTAGGTTCGAGTATTGTCGTTGCGTTGTGGCTGAATATTCGTGATGGTTACCCGATACTCGATGCGCTGCGTGTATCTATGTTTAATATCGTATCCGTCGTGACAACCACTGGTTTTGGTTTAGAAGATTTCACCGCTTGGGGCGCCTTACCTACCACGCTATTTGCCTTCCTTATGATGGCAGGAGCTTGTTCAGGCTCAACCTCAGGTGGAATTAAGGTATTCCGCTTCCAAATAGCCATGACGCTTCTACATAAGCAGATGATGAAGCTCATCCACCCTTCAGGTGTTTTTGTCCAGCGCTACAATCAAAGGCCTGTGAATGATGACATCGTTCGTTCTGTTGTGGCATTTGGCTTAATGTTCTTTATTACCATCATTTTTATTGCTGGCTGCTTAAGTGCGATGGGCCTTGACCCTATTACCAGCATTTCGGGTTCAATTACAGCGGTCGCAAACGTCGGCCCAGGCATGGGCAGCGTCATCGGTCCAACCGGTAACTTTGCTCCACTACCAGATGCCGCTAAGTGGTTACTGAGCTTGGGTATGCTAATGGGACGATTAGAAATATTGACGCTATTAGTACTCTTCTTCCCAGCATTCTGGCGCCGTTAACAAGGAAAATACTTATGAAAAATGGAATCGCATTTGCTTGCCTACTGGCAACATCGTCAACCTACGCCGCAGAACAAGTAACGCTAGAAGATGGCAGACAAGTACAACTTAACGACGACTTCACCTGGCAGTATGTACCTGAACCGGCAACTGACCAATCTGAAGTAAAACAAGCCGTTGAACCAGCGGTCGTGGCAATCCCAGTCGTCACTCAAAAAGTAGGTACGTTAGTCACTGTCGGTAGCAAAAAACCAACCATGCAGTTATCTGATTCTGGAGTTGACGTCCTATTAGGCTCAGCTCAATATCAAGATGGCGAGTTAGTTATTCCAACCTCACTCACTAACCAGAGCTCTCAATCAGTGATACTTGTTACGGTCGATATCACAGTGTCTGATACTACCGGCAAAGTGTTGTTCAGCGAGAGTGTCGACATTTGGAAGTCAATAAAGCGCATGGCAGACACCTACTTACGCCCTCAACAAGCAGAGCAAGGTAAAACCATCCAACTCGATCTGGATGAACACAAACAATACCAAGTGTCAGCGCATATCAGCCAAGTCAGCACCCGCTAAACTAAGAGACGGCAGGCACCGGCTGAACGTAGAGGTAGATAGCAAAGAAATGGCATGCGCATCCCGCTAACACGAATAGATGCCAAATGGCGTGATTGTAGGGAATGCGCTTAGCAACGTAGAAAATCACGCCTAGTGAGTAAATGATTCCACCCGCAGCCAGCAAGACTAATCCCCCCACATCTAAATTGATCGCCAATTGATAGATCACCACTAAGGACAGCCACCCCATCGCAAGATATGTAAACAATGAAAAGCGTTTAAAGCGGTACACAAACGCCAATTTCATGATGATTCCGACTAACGCGATACCCCAAATGACAGCCATCAAACCAATGGCAAGTGGCGTTCTCAAACTCACCAACAAAAATGGGGTATAGCTGCCCGCAATTAATAAATAAATCGCGCAATGATCGAGGGTTTTGAGCCAACGTTTTGCTCTTTGGTAAGGGATAGAGTGGTAGAGGGTTGAAGCGAGAAACAGCAAGATCATACTGCCGCCATAAATGCTCATGCTCGCGATGGTCATCGTATCTGCATGATATTCATTGGCTTTGAGCAGCAGAAACACCAAACCAGCAATGCCGAATACCATTCCAAGGCCATGGGTCACCGCATTGGCGATCTCTTCTTTTAAACCATAACTGGCTTGAGTGGATTGCGTCATAGTGCACCTGTTCGAGCTAGAGTATTTATTCCAACAAGCGCAGTATGACACATTAAGCGTACAGGTGTAAGCTCAAATACGTTAAGTTTTGGTTAAGAAGTACTCTCCAGATACTCGAGCACCTGCTGGCCCGCGTCCTCCGCTGGAGTATGCAATGGAATATCCAACTGCCTTTTGAGCTGGCCGGTACCGAGGAAAGTTGCCAACAACCCTTTAGCGCCGCTGCGATTACGATCTATCTCAAACCATAGCTTAAGTACTTCGTCGGTACGGTAAGCAACAACTTCCAACTCACGCCAACGACCATGATACGGGCCTGTGGTTGGCACAAACTCAAATTCCTGTACAAACGGTAAATCAAATCCTTTTACTGCTTCACATTCCACTTGCCTGATGCGCAAACCTTGCTCTTCGAGGGCAGTGAAAATGCCATCCATCAAAGGGTCAGGTCGAACCGTGAGAATATCTTTGTCTGTAGGGTCTATTGCCATTGAAATGTCGAGCCCAGTTTCGAGCCAAACCTTGGCGTCTCCAACCGTGATCGGAGTATTCCAAGGCACATCTAAACTAATACTGAAGTCGCGGGTCTCCCCTGCTTTGATAGTAAACGCATAAGGTAAGCTCCACTTAGCCAATGTATAGCTTTGATTCACCTTACGCATTCGCTCACCAGGACGATGTTGCCCCCTATCGCGATCGACAGGAACCTCTTCAACATAGCGGCAGCAAAGCTTTAAGTCGATGTTGTCGATATCTTGGTCACTGGAGCCACCATATACATGGATGGTGACGTCAACGCTTTGACCTGGGTACAACACTTCTTGCTGTAGAACGGAATCAACCTGTGCAGAGCCAATACCAAAACTCGCGAGAGTTTTCTTAAAAAACGACATACACACCTCCTTGGTAGACAGCCATAGTAATCCTGAAGTCACTATGAACTCAATTACCCTACTCACACAATTTTATACCCAGACCGCACACTACGCTGCTTTTCATACCTTTCTCATAATGAATTAAAGCCATTAATATTTTGTGTATTTATTGTTCATCTATCGATCAATTTATCAGATGGTGATAATCTACTTTGTGATATGCATGCATATCATTATTCCTGCTCAATTATTTGGATTGGCGAAAGCCAGAAGAGCCACCCTTCAGATTGTTGAAGCTCAACTCATAGTTGAACAGGCCATTACATTGGCAATGGATATGCCTGACAGTTAGGTAAATTAATGCGCCCAACAGCAGTCAGGTTCTCGCACACTAATCGTAGTGCGATGCGCCGTCGCAGTGGCTTTGTTACTGCACCGGTTGCAAAAAAAATCGCTCCTGCGATGACTCTTGTAGAGAAAACAGCTCTTATGGCTGAAGCTCCTGCAAAAGTTGTCAAAGCAGCCTAATTAAAAAGCGCAGTATCACTGCGCTTTTTTCTTACCTTCATTTCTGCAATTTGATACCTTTACCAACAAATCATTATAAATATTGTGGAGAAAGTCCGTGAAGTGTCACCGTATTGAAGAGCTACTTGAGCTACTTGAGCCAGAATGGCAAAAAGACCAAGAATTGAACCTACTTCAGTTCATCATCAAACTGAGCCAAGAAGCTGGCTATGAAGGCAAATTGGAAGATCTCACTGACGATGTGCTGATCTACCATCTTAAAATGCGTAACAGCGAAAAAGATGAAATGATTCCGGGTCTTAAAAAAGACCAAGAAGACGATTTTAAAACCGCAATCTTGCGTGCTCGTGGCTTGATCGACTAAGCCGCTCAGAATACTAAAGCGACGTCATGTCGCTTTTTTTATACCTAAACATCATGAAAGCCTGAACTGTTAGGCTATTTATTTATAAAACTGTACTGATCTTTGTTGTTAAAGGTTGATAACGTTAAAGAAATAAAAATGTTATTGCGTATATAATCGCCGTCCATAAGAATCTTCTAAAATATTAGAGAGGCCTTATCAACTCTTGTATCAACAGCGTTGATAAAACCTCTTTGAGCAATGTCATAGAGCACAATCAAAGAAATTGTGCCGTTAAGCCTAAAAAGGAAAACTTCATGAGTCAGGATAAGATCGATATCAAAGATGTGACTCCTAAAACCTTTAACCCCAAAACCCATAAAGGAAATGACGATCGCTTTAACCCAAGCAATCGTATTTACGTTCGGGAAAGTAAAGGTACATTCCAGAAACTGCGCCGTTATGGTGGCTGGTTTCTGCTGCTGTTATTTGCCTTAATTCCTTGGATTCCTTACGGTGAACGACAAGCTATCTTGCTCGACATCGGCAATCAGCAGTTTAATTTCTTTGGTACAACCCTCTACCCACAAGATCTCACTTTGCTAGCGCTGCTATTCATGATCGCCGCGTTCGGCTTGTTTTTCCTCACAACCTTTTTAGGCCGGGTGTGGTGTGGTTATTTATGCCCGCAAACGGTCTGGACTTTCATGTATATCTGGTTTGAAGAAAAACTAGAGGGAGCAGCAAACAAACGTCGTAAACAAGACTCTGGCAAAATGACCGCTAACCTCGCAATGCGAAAAACCGCGAAGCACCTCGCGTGGTGGGCCATTGCGCTTGCAACCGGCATGACCTTTGTTGGGTACTTTGTTCCAGTTCGAGAGCTCGTGATTGACTTCTTCACCTTTAACACCAGTTTCTGGGTGGCGTTTTGGGTACTGTTCTTTGCTGGTTGTACCTACGCAAACGCAGGCTGGATGCGCTCAATTGTCTGTGTCCACATGTGCCCATATGCTCGTTTCCAATCAGCCATGTTCGATAAAGACACCTTTATCGTTGGTTATGATGCCAAGCGTGGTGAAAGCCGAGGCCCTCGCTCACGTAAAGCCGATCCAAAAGCACTCGGTTTAGGTGACTGTATCGACTGTGATTTGTGTGTTCAGGTGTGCCCAACCGGTATCGATATCCGTGACGGCCTGCAGTATGAGTGTATTAACTGCGGTGCATGTATTGATGCTTGTAACAAAACCATGGATCGCATGGGCTATGAAAAAGGCTTGATCAACTACACCACAGAGCATCGTTTATCTGGCCACAACACCAAAGTCATGCGCCCAAAATTGCTGGGTTATGGTGCGGTTTTACTATTAATGATTGGCTTGTTCTTTGTCCAGATTGTCAGCGTTGACCCCGCCGGTCTCAGCGTTATCCGTGACCGCAATCAATTGTTTAGAACCAACAGCTCCGGTGAGATTGAAAACACCTACACTCTAAAAGTGATCAATAAAACCCAGCAGGTACAAGAATATCGCTTGGATGTGAAAGGCTTCAGTGATGTGTCTTGGTATGGTCGACAAACCGTCACCGTACAGCCGGGTGAAGTGGTGAACTTACCAATGAGTTTAGGTGCTAACCCTGATGAACTCAGTTCGCCAGTGACAACCATTCAATTTGTCCTTTCCGACAGTGAAGATTTCTCTATCGAAGTAGAGAGCCGTTTTATCAAAAAGCTCTAGTTTTCACTAATACCTTCCTAAAGGCTCAGCAATGAGCCTTTTTATTTTCTAGCAACAACATAAGCTCACAGTGATTAGGTTCGAACGGCAAAACTGTGTAATCATATAAGCAATTACTCACGCGATGAGAACCACCGCCATCGCCACTCAACGAGCCAAACCTATGACTAACCAAGCCTTTAATTTTGATGCACTGACACCCGACTTCATGTGGTACGCCTTAGAAAGCATCGGAATTCGTGCTGAGTCTGGTTTTCTTCCACTCAATAGCTACGAAAACCGCGTCTACCAATTTACAGACGAAGAGCGTCAACGCTACGTAGTGAAGTTCTATCGTCCAGAGCGTTGGAGCCAACAACAGATTATTGAGGAACATCAGTTCACTCTTGAGCTGATTGAGTCAGACATCCCCGTTGCTCCACCTTGCCAGATCAACGGAGCAACGCTGCATCTATATCAGGGGTACTTGTTTGCTCTGTTTGCCAGTGTGGGTGGGCGACAATTTGAAGTCGATAACATCGACCAGCTTGAAGGTGTTGGCCGCTTTTTAGGCCGGATTCATAAAGTGGGTAGCCGACAACCCTTTACTCATCGTCCTACCATAGGTTTGGATGAGTACTTACATCAACCTAGAAAAATCTTAGAGAACTCTCAGTTTATCCCAATGCATCTTGAGAATGCGTTCTTCAATGACCTCGATTTATTGATCGGTCAACTAGAACAGCATTGGGATAACAGTGCGGCTCCTATTCGCCTACATGGTGACTGCCACCCTGGTAATATTCTATGGCGAGATGGGCCGATGTTTGTTGATTTGGATGACTCACGTAATGGCCCAGCAATTCAAGATTTGTGGATGCTGTTAAACGGCGAACGCCAAGATAAGCTGATGCAGCTCGATGTGATTTTGGAAGCCTACCAAGAGTTTTGCGACTTTAATTCCAACCAGTTGAAACTAATCGAGCCATTGCGCGGTCTACGAATGGTGCACTATATGGCATGGCTAGCAAAAAGGTGGCAAGATCCTGCTTTTCCTATCGCTTTTCCATGGTTCGATGATCCAAAATACTGGGAAAGCCAAGTTTTAGCCTTTAAAGAACAAATTGCGGCGTTAGAGGAAGCACCTCTTTCTTTAATGCCTCAGTGGTAACAGGCTGTTTTGCCTAAAAAGTACAATGGAGTAAAAAATGAAAAAGCTGTTTGCACTTGTTGCAACTCTCATGCTGAGCCTGTCTGCTCACGCAGCTCAATTTAAACAAGGCGAACACTACAAAGTGTTGGACCTAGAAGCCTCTAAAAAGCCTGTTGTAACCGAGTTTTTCTCGTTCTACTGCCCACACTGTAATACGTTTGAGCCAATCATTCAGCAGTTGAAAGACCAACTACCTGAAGGTGCTAAACTACAAAAGAACCACGTTTCTTTCATGGGTGGCAACATGGGGCTTTCAATGAGCAAGGCCTACGCAACTATGGTTGCTATGAAAGTGGAAGACAAAATGGTGCCTGTAATGTTTAACCGCATTCACAATATTCGTAAAGCACCAAAAGATGACGCAGAGCTACGCCAAATCTTTGTTGATGAAGGTATCGATGGTAAGAAGTTCGACGCGGCTTTCAATGGCTTTGCAGTAGATTCTATGGTTCGTCGCTTCGACAAACAGTTTAAAGATAGCGGTTTGTCTGGTGTACCGGCTGTTGTTGTAAACAACCGTTACTTAGTTCAGTCTCAGTCGATCAAAACTCTGGATGAGTACTTTGAGCTGGTTAACTACCTACTCACTAAGAAATAAACGCTGCAATAAAAAAGGGAGCCATTTGGCTCCCTTTTTTATTTATGAATATCTTTTAGCACTTGGTCTTTGTCTTGCCAAAGTTCCCCTAGCCATTGCTGGAACTGGCGCTTATAAGGCTTATCATTAAAGTAATCGCCTTGCACTTGCTCATCGACTGGCAGCACTTTGGTTCTCACCACAATCTTACTCATGCGGCCCATAAGAGCATCTTTAAACGGTTTTTCCGTATTCTCTGGGTAAGCCAGAGTGACATCAACAATATTATCGAACTGCTCTCCCATGGCCGCTAAGGTATAAGCAATACCACCAGATTTAGGCTGCAATAAGTGTTGATAGCCTGCTCGACTCTTGCGCTGCTTTTCAGATGTAAAGCGCGTGCCTTCTACATAGTTAACCACCGTTGTGGGAGTATGACGGAATTTGGCACATGAGCGGCGAGTCGTTTCAAGATCCTGCCCACGCTTGTGTGGGTTCCTAATTAAGTACTCACGGGAATAGCGGCGCATAAACGGCATATCAAGCGCCCAACAAGCCATACCAATAAACGGGACATATAAAAGTTGCTGCTTTAGAAAAAACTTCGGCATCGGGATACGATCTTTAAACACGCAACACAGCACCACAATGTCAGTCCAACTTAAGTGATTGCTGATCATCAAATACCAACCATCTTTTTTCAGTTGCTCTCCTCCTTGAATATCCCAATCAATGTCGTTGGATATCGAGAGGATTTTGGCATTGACGGTTGCCCACAGCCACATCACCTTATTTGCTAATGCCGTGCCCGCCGCTTTCGAGCTTTGTGTTGGCAGCACAAACTTAAACAACGCAATAATACAGATCAGAATGGAGCAAATTGCTGAGTTCGCAATAACTAGGGAAACATTAAGTACGAGCAATAAATACGCAAACATAGTGGCCAACATCAGAATAGCTAATATAAAGTGACTAAGATCCTGTTAAGCAAGCATAAAGTGCCGCTGACAATAAAACAGTGTGTAATTATACAATTGTATTCTCACAATGGAATCACTCACAAAATGGTCAGATTAGTTTTAATGTGTTGTAATCGACATTATTGAAACATTCAGTCTATTTATGTTTGATAGTTAAAAGGAATTTCAATGAACAAGTCTCTCTCTATTGCCCTTTTAAGTGCTGTTGCCATTCCTTCCTACGCTGCACTTGGGCCTGCTGGTATCAGCGGCGAAATTTCACTCAACGCGGGCTACACTTCCAGTGACTCTAACTTCAATACAGAAGGTGAGGCGACCATCACTTCGCGCGATCAGAGTGGAAGCTCAGAAAGTGGCAGTTTTGTCGGCCCATTGGGTAACCTGGCCTACACCTTCGGCAGCCAACAACAGCAGCAGTTGTATATGGGTACCACCCGTGAAGATATCGCGGTCGGTACTTTGGCCTTTCAATTTGGTTACAAATATCAGATCCCTGGTGGGACAATTATCGATGTCGCTTACTTACCAACAGTAATGGCAGCGAAAAGTTGGACTAACCCTTATGAACTGAATACCGCTCGCCAAGAAACCGATGAAGACGGCAATGCGTACCGCCTCACTCTAGATCGAATTGCAGGCACACCGTTTACCCTAGATTTTGCCTACGGAACGAAAGACGTAGAAAACGACGAACTGGTCGGCACCGAGCTAGCTCGCGATGGAAAAAGCTATTACCTCAAAGCGCAGTATCGTCAGATGCTCAGCCGCACTAGCTTTGTCCTACCGGCGCTCAAGTACATCAAACACGAAGCGGATGGCAACGCCAACTCTTACGACTCGTATGCATTTGAGTTAAGCTATTTCACATTCCTTAACAAGCATACGTTTGGTCTCACAGGCTCATATACTGTGTCGGATTACGAAGGTGAAAACTCCTTGTTTGGAAACCAAATACGTTCCGACGATAAGCTCGGTTTATTTGCGGTTTATGAATACGATAAGTTGATGAACTGGGAAAATTGGTCGCTGATCTCGCTAGCGGGCTACAGCAGCAGCGATTCTAATATCACTTTCTACGATGAAACCGAGTACTTCATGTCTCTCGGTATCAACTACAAGTTCTAATCGTACAAACTGCTAGACTGCTTGAGCGGTAAGTTGCTTAAGCAGTCTATCCATCGCTCGATAGCCTAATGCTTCAGCTAAATGCGGCCTCGCTATCTGTTCGCTGCCTTCCAAATCTGCGATGGTTCGCGCTACCTTGATTATTCGATGGTAAGCCCGAATAGATAAGCCTAACCTATGTAGCGCATTCTCCAAAAACTCGGCGTCTTCCTTTTGCAGTGGACAGTAAGCTTCTATTTCTCGACTGCCTAGCAACGCATTGCTCATACCACCGCGCTGCCACATGATATTTCTTGCGCACGCCACTCTATGCTTGACCACTTGAGTAGGCTCTCCCCTATCGCCTCCTTGAGCCAATGTCCCTTTCGGTAATGACGGGATTTCTATCGACATGTCAAAACGATCCAGCAATGGCCCCGATAACCTGCCGAGATAACGCAATATAGCTTGGGGATTGATTCGAGACTGATTGCCTTCGTAATACCCTGTCGGGCTAGGGTTGAGTGCGCCCACAAGCTGAAACCGAGCAGGAAAACGAGTTTTGCCCTGTACTCGCGAAATGATAATTTCCCCGGACTCCAAAGGCTCACGGAGTGAATCCAGCACTTTGCGCTCAAACTCAGGCATTTCATCAAGAAACAGCAGCCCGTTATGTGCCAACGAAATCTCCCCTGGTCTTGGGATAGAGCCGCCTCCAACTAACGCCGCCATAGAGCTCGAGTGGTGAGGGGCACGAAATGGTCTTTGCTTCCAATTGTGAACATTGATTTCCTGCTGAGTCAGCGACGCCACCGATGCCGTTTCCATTGCTTCTTCATCACTCATTTCTGGCAATAAATCGCACAGACGAGAGGCTAGCATGGTTTTTCCTGTACCGGGCGGGCCTAAGAAAAGCAAATTATGGTTTCCTGCCGCGGCTATCTCTAGTGCTCGCTTACCCTGCTGTTGGCCAATGATATCTTGCAGGTCGCGTTGCAAATTTGGTGAAACTTGCTGAGTGACACTCTGGTGCAGCCCCAAGCTCTGCTGCCCACATACTTCCGCGCATACCTCTAACAGACTTTGCGCCGATTTGTGACTGTCTTGTGCGACCAATGCTGCTTGATCGCCATTATGATGCGGCACGACGAGACAACGCTGTGCACTATTGGCCGCCAATGCCGCAGGCAGTACTCCTTTCACTTTTCTCAATTCGCCCGACAAAGCCAGCTCACCGACAAATTCCATATCCCCCAGCCGCTCTATCGCAATTTGCTGCGAGGCAGCAAGAATGCCAAGCGCAATGGGTAAGTCAAACCGCCCGCCTTCTTTAGGTAAGTCTGCTGGTGCTAGGTTCACTGTAATTCGCTTGGAAGGAAACTCAAATCGTGAGTTGATGATGGCACTGCGCACCCTATCTTTGGATTCTTTAACCGTCGTTTCGGGTAAGCCCACCAAATTGAACCCTGGCATCCCATTACTAATATGTACTTCGACTGTAACGGCAGGAGCTTCAACTCCCACACTGGCACGGCTATGAATTATCGCCAACCCCATAACACACCCTTGCTATTGATTTAAAAGCATTCACAGCTGTAATCAGCTGCCTGTATTTTCATAGAGGTTGTTATATAGCTTGTAGGAATGATGATTGAATGTGAAAAAAGAATGACTTTTTGCTTGTCATTTAACGGATTTGTATGTTACCACTAGAGACGCAAACAATTACGTAAGATATTACGCGACTCAATATAAAGAAGAAAAGATGAACTTCAACGCCCGCTTCAATGCACTGATTATCCTGCTTATCGTGGTCATTATTGGCACCGCGCGGGGTTTAGTGGGCGAAAGATAACCACAAGATTTAAAAAACCCCCGCACTGAAAAGTCCGGGGGTTTTTTTACAACTATTAAATTGAAGTAAGTCCTGATTACCACATACAGATAGTAGTCAGAAATGACAGGAAGAATGGGAGCGCACATGACGTGCAACAATCACAACATCACTACACAGACAGGTAGTACAGGAGGCATACGATGACAGGTGCTGAATTAGTCGTAGCCGCTTTAAGACAAGAAGGGATCAAAACCATATTTGGTTATCCCGGTGGCGCTATTATGCCAATCTACGATGCGCTTTATGATGGCGGCGTAGAACACATCCTTTGCCGACACGAACAAGGTGCTGCAATGGCTGCAATAGGCATGGCTCGCTCTACTCAAGACGTTGCAGTATGTATGGCAACGTCGGGCCCAGGAGCTACCAACTTGGTAACGGGTTTGGCCGATGCCTTTATGGATTCAGTGCCATTAGTTGCTATCACTGGTCAGGTAGCAAGCTCTCACATCGGTACCGATGCATTCCAAGAAATGGATGTGATCGGTATGTCCCTTTCATGTACTAAACACAGTTATCTCGTCACCGACATCAACGAACTCGCTCCAACCCTTGCAGAAGCATTTGAAGTTGCCAAAACTGGCCGCCCAGGCCCTGTTATTGTTGATATAGCGAAAGACGTTCAGCTTGGACAAGCGCCTGTCGAGAGTCTTCCAGAGTTCATTCCACCAGCAATCCCTGTTGCAAGCAATGAAGATTTTGCTCGCGCACAAGAAGTGTTAGCACAAAGCACTCGCCCGGTATTGTATGTGGGTGGTGGCGTTCAGCTGGCACACGCAACCGGATCAGTACGTGAATTTCTACGTATTAACCCTATGCCATCAGTCAGCACGCTGAAAGGCTTGGGTACTATCGAACGTCACGACCCACACTACCTTGGCATGCTCGGTATGCATGGTACGAAAGCGGCAAACCTCATTGTGCAAGAGTGTGACTTACTGATTGTGGTTGGCGCTCGATTCGATGACCGAGTCACCGGTAAACTGGATACCTTCGCACCGCACGCTAAAGTCATTCACATCGATATTGATGCCGCTGAGTTCAATAAACTCCGAACGGCTAACGCATCACTGCGCGGTGATATCAATGTAATTTTGCCTCAGTTGGAATTAAGCCAAGACATCACACCATGGGTTCACCACTCAGAGAGTTTACGCAGCGCGTTTAAGTGGCGCTACGATCACCCAGGTGATCTAATCTTTGCCCCGCTACTGCTGAAACAGCTTTCGGATATGATGCCTGAAAGCAGCATTGTGTCGACGGATGTTGGCCAACACCAAATGTGGGCTGCGCAGCACATTCAGCCACGCAATCCACAAAACTTCATTACCTCTGCTGGTTTAGGCACTATGGGCTTTGGCCTACCTGCTGCGATGGGCGCAGCTGTTGCTCGCCCGGACGATCAGTCTGTACTTATTACCGGTGACGGTTCGTTCATGATGAACGTACAAGAACTCGGCACACTGAAACGCCGCCAAATCCCAGTAAAAATTGTTCTGCTAGACAACCAACGCTTAGGCATGGTGCGCCAGTGGCAATCGCTGTTCTTTGATGGCCGCCATAGTGAAACAATTTTGGATGATAACCCTGATTTCGTCATGTTAGCGAAAGCGTTTGATATTCCAGGTAAAACCATCACGAGAAAAGAAGAAGTAGAGCCTGCTCTAAAAGAAATGTTAGAGAGCAAGACTTCTTATCTACTGCACGTTTTAATCGATGAAGAAGAAAATGTGTGGCCACTCGTACCACCAGGTGCATCAAACAGTGATATGTTGGAAAACACGTAGGAGACTCAGCCAATGGAAAGATATTTATTAGACATTAAGGCTGACGATAAGCCAGTATTATTAGAAAGGGTACTACGTGTTATTCGCCACCGTGGCTTTGTGATCAAGCAGGTTGCTGCAACACAAAACCACGCGAGTAAGGTCGCGAGTGTTGAAATCATTGTCGATAGCGATCGACCGATTTCATTTCTTACCAACCAGATAGAGAAGTTATGGGATGTACGCACAGTAGACGTGTTGCAAATACGCAATGACGAGCTCCCGAATAACAACCTACAACAACAAGTAAGTGCATAAGGAAAGCAATAATGACAGCGAGAACTGCAGATTTCATTTGGTTTAATGGGAAAATGGTTCCATGGGACCAAGCTAATGTCCATGTACTTACTCATGCAATGCACTACGGAACCTCGGTATTTGAGGGTGTACGTTGCTATAACACACCTAACGGCCCAATCATCTTCCGTCATCCGGAGCATGCTAAGCGCCTAAAAGACTCTGCTAAGATTTATCGCTTCCCGATTCCTTACACTGAAGAAGAAATCATGGAAGCCACTCGTGAAACACTGCGTCAAAACAAACTCCAGTCTGCTTATATTCGCCCACTTGGCTTTGTGGGTAACGTTGGCTTGGGTGTATGCCCTCCAGAAGGCACTGAGATGGAGCTGATCATTGCAGCATTCCCTTGGGGTTCTTACCTAGGTGAAGAAGCGTTAGAAAACGGCGTAGATGCGATGATTTCTAGCTGGAACCGTGCTGCTCCAAATACGATTCCAACCGCAGCAAAAGCGGGCGGTAACTACCTGTCCTCACTACTGGTTGGTGGTGAAGCACGTCGTCACGGTTACGATGAAGGTATCGCACTAAGCGTAGATGGTTACCTGTCTGAAGGTGCGGGTGAAAACATCTTTGTGATTAAAGATGGCGTAATTACGACTCCACCAGCAACCAGCGCGATTTTACCTGGTATTACTCGTGACACCATCATGACGCTAGCAAAAGAACAAGGCTATGAAGTGCGTGAAGCGAATATCGCTCGTGAAGCGCTTTACCTTGCAGACGAAGTATTTATGACCGGTACGGCAGCAGAAATTGTTCCAGTTCGTACTATCGACAAAATTGAAGTAGGTTGCGGTAAACGCGGACCAATCACCAAAGTAATGCAAGATCTTTACTTTGGCTTATTCAACGGCACCACTGAAGACAAGTGGGGCTGGTTGGATTACGTCTACCCAGAAAACGCACCCTCAGCTAAATAATTTATAAGGAAGTATCAGATGTCCTCGGCTCCAAAAAACAAATACCGTAGCGCAACAACGACTCACGGACGCAACATGGCTGGCGCTCGCGCACTATGGCGTGCAACTGGCGTAAAAGATGAAGATTTCGGTAAGCCTATCATTGCAGTAGTTAACTCATTCACTCAATTCGTACCGGGCCACGTACACCTAAAAGATATGGGCCAACTGGTTGCGGGTGAAATTGAGAAAGCGGGCGGTATTGCTAAAGAATTCAACACCATCGCTGTCGATGATGGCATCGCAATGGGTCACGGCGGCATGCTGTACTCACTACCATCACGCGAGCTTATCGCCGACTCTGTAGAATACATGGTCAACGCTCACTGTGCCGACGCTATGGTATGTATCTCGAACTGTGACAAAATCACTCCGGGAATGCTGATGGCGTCAATGCGCCTAAACATCCCTGTAATTTTCGTGTCCGGTGGCCCAATGGAAGCAGGTAAAACTAAGCTTTCAGACCAAATCATTAAACTCGACCTTGTCGATGCAATGATTCAAGGCGCTGACCCGAAAGTCTCTGACGAGCAGAGCGAGCAAATCGAGCGTAGCGCGTGTCCTACTTGTGGTTCATGTTCAGGCATGTTCACAGCAAACTCGATGAACTGTCTAACCGAAGCGCTCGGCCTTTCTCAGCCAGGTAACGGCTCTATGCTAGCAACGCACGCCGACCGTGAAGATCTATTCATCAATGCCGGTAAACGCATCGTTGAGTTAACCAAGCGCTACTACGAGCAAGGCGATGATTCAGCGCTACCACGCAACATCGCAACTTTTGATGCATTCGAGAACGCAATGGCACTCGATATCGCGATGGGTGGCTCAACCAACACCATTCTTCACCTACTAGCTGCGGCACAAGAAGGTGAAGTTGATTTCGATATGGAAGATATCGACCGCCTATCTCGCCAAGTACCACATCTATGTAAAGTGGCGCCATCCACTCAGAAGTACCACATGGAAGACGTACACCGCGCGGGTGGTGTTATGGCTATCCTTGGTGAGTTGGATCGCGCTGGACTATTGCACAATGATGCGCGCACAGTACTCGGCGTGTCGATGAAAGAGCAGTTAGCTCAATACGACATCATGCAAACCGAAGATGAAGACGTACTTAAGTTCTTCCGTGCCGGCCCTGCTGGTATCCGTACAACGCAAGCATTCTCTCAAGACTGCCGTTGGGATCGCCTTGATGACGACCGTGCAGAAGGCTGTATTCGTACTAAAGACAATGCCTTTAGCCAAGAAGGTGGCCTAGCCGTATTGTCGGGAAATATCGCACTTGACGGCTGTATCGTAAAAACCGCAGGCGTAGACGAAAGCATCCTAAAATTCACAGGTCCTGCTATGGTATTTGAAAGCCAAGAAGACGCGGTAGAAGGCATTCTTGGTGGCAAAGTGAAAGCGGGCGATGTGGTTGTTATCCGTTACGAAGGTCCGAAAGGTGGCCCAGGTATGCAAGAAATGCTCTATCCAACCACTTACCTGAAATCAATGGGACTTGGTAAAGAGTGTGCGCTACTGACTGATGGTCGTTTCTCTGGCGGTACATCTGGCCTTTCAATCGGTCACGCTTCACCAGAAGCCGCTAACGGCGGTGCGATTGGCTTGGTTCAACAAGGCGATATGATTGCGATTGATATTCCAAACCGTTCAATCTCACTTGAAGTGTCGGAGCAAGAACTCGCTGAACGTCGCGCTAAGCAAGACGAACTCGGCTGGAAACCGGTTGACCGTCAACGTGAAGTGTCATTTGCACTGAAAGCATACGCAAGTATGGCGACCAGTGCAGACAAAGGCGCAGTACGCGACAAGTCTAAACTCGAGGGGTAACCCTATGACCCTGACCGAACAAACAGGCGCAGACTATCTGCGCCAAATCCTTCGCGCTCCGGTCTATGAAGTGGCGACGGTTACGCCACTTCAAGAAATGCCTCGCCTATCGCAGCGCATTGGCAACAATGTGCAACTCAAACGTGAGGATCGCCAGCCAGTACACTCATTCAAGCTACGCGGTGCTTACAACATGGTCGCGAGCTTAACTGAGGAGCAAAAAGCTGCAGGTGTCATAGCCGCATCGGCAGGCAACCACGCACAAGGCATGGCACTTTCAGGCACTAAACTAGGTATCAAGACCACCATCGTGATGCCAAAAACGACGCCAGACATCAAAGTCGAAGCGGTACGTGGGTTTGGTGGCAACGTAGTGTTGCACGGCAGCAACTTTGATGAAGCTAAAGCCGAAGCAGAGCGCTTGTCCTCTGAGCATGGCTATACCTTTGTCCCACCTTTCGACCACCCATTGGTGATCGCAGGGCAAGGCACTATTGGTATGGAAATGCTGCAACAAAACGGCCATTTGGATTACATCTTTGTGCCAGTAGGTGGCGGCGGCTTAGCAGCAGGCGTAGCGGTATTAGTTAAACAGCTGATGCCTGAAATCAAAGTGATTGCCGTAGAGCCAGAAGACTCTTCTTGCTTGAAAGCCGCGCTCGATGCTGGTGAGCCAGTGGTATTAGACCAAGTCAGCATGTTTGCAGATGGGGTTGCGGTGAAACGAATTGGTGAAGAAACCTTCCGTTTATGCCAAAAGTACATTGATGGCCATATTGCGGTATCAAGCGATGAAATCTGTGCAGCCGTAAAAGATATATTCGAAGATACTCGAGCAATCGCTGAACCTTCCGGCGCGTTAGCGCTTGCTGGCCTGAAAAAGTTCGCAGAACAAAATCAGTTGCAGGGCAAACAGCTTGGTACAGTGCTGTCTGGTGCCAACACCAATTTCCACGGTTTACGTTATGTTTCTGAACGTTGTGAGCTGGGTGAAAAGCGTGAAGGCTTACTTGCGGTTACAATCCCAGAGCGCCAAGGTGCTTTCTTTGAGTTCTGTAACATCATAGGTGGCCGCGCGGTTACTGAGTTTAACTACCGTTACAGTAGCGATGAACTGGCCAATATTTTTGTGGGTGTTCGCCTTCAAGGTGGTCAGGAAGAATTGGAGAGCATCATCCAAGATCTGCGTGACGGGGGCTACCCAGTAGTAGATTTGTCTGATGATGAAATGGCAAAACTGCACGTTCGCTACATGATTGGCGGCAAACCTTCAAAGCCTCTCAAAGAGCGTTTGTACAGCTTTGAATTCCCAGAATACCCTGGCGCACTGCTTAAGTTCTTGAGTACGCTTGGTACACACTGGAATATCAGCTTATTCAACTATCGTAACCATGGCGCAGATTACGGCCGAGTGTTATGTGGTTTTGAGCTGGATGAAAGTGATTTAGCTCGCTTCTCTACTCACCTAAGAGAGCTGGGTTATCAGTGTAAAGATGAAACCGATAATCCTTCCTATCAGTTCTTCTTATCTTAAACTTCCAAAGCCAGTCGTCTTCGACTGGCTTTTTGCTACTCAATGTCTATGTTCTGCAAAATAAGATGCGTTTTACGCATAGATATAATGCTAAAGTTTCATTTTAATCATATAGATTTAGCGTCTACACTAACGCTAATTTAATTCCTTGCAGTGCTTAACTGGAGACTCTTATGTTTAACGCCTTAGTCCTAAACCAAGAAGAAAAACGTACCATCGCTAACATCGAACAGATTGATGAATCGCAACTTCCTGAAGGTGACGTCCTGATTGAAGTGGATTACTCATCCCTGAACTACAAAGACGGTTTGGCGATCACAGGTAAAGGTAAGATCATCCGTAACTTCCCTATGGTGCCAGGCATCGACTTAGCGGGTACAGTAATAAGCTCTGAAGACGGCCGTTACCAAGCGGGTGACAAAGTAGTACTGACTGGCTGGGGTGTAGGTGAAAACCACTGGGGTGGTATGGCACAGCGTGCTCGCCTAAAAGCAGATTGGCTGGTTCCACTACCAAAAGGCCTAGACAGCAAAAAAGCGATGATGGTCGGCACTGCAGGCTTCACAGGTATGCTTTGTGTACAAGCGTTACTTGACGCAGGTATCAAACCGGAAGATGGTGAAATCCTGGTCACGGGTGCAAGTGGTGGTGTCGGTTCTGTTGCAGTGACACTTCTGGCAGAGCTAGGGTACAAAGTTGCAGCGCTAACAGGTCGTGTGGAGCAAAACGGCCCACTGCTTGAGAAACTGGGTGCTAGCCGCATTATCGACCGCGTTGAATTTGAAGAGCCAGCTCGCCCACTAGAAAAACAAGTATGGGCTGGTGCGGTAGATACGGTTGGTAGCAAAGTACTAGCGAAAGTGTTGGCGCAGATGGATTACAACAGCGCAGTTGCAGCGTGTGGCCTTGCTGGTGGTTTTGATCTACCAACAACGGTAATGCCATTCATCCTACGTAACGTTCGCCTACAAGGTGTCGACTCCGTAATGTGCCCAACAGAAAAACGTATTGCAGCGTGGGAAAAACTGGTTGAACTGCTACCAGACAGCTACTTCGAGCAAGCCTGTACCGAAGTTGCACTAGAAGAAGCACCAAAGTACGCAGAAGACATTACCAACGGCCAAGTAACGGGTCGCGTTGTCATCAAGCTATAACGACAAGCAAGAAAACAGAAAGAGCCAGCATTGCTGGCTCTTTTTGTATCACTAGATAGTCAATTTAAAACCATCAGTTTAGCCCCATATCTTCAATGCGTTTGGCTATCAAGCGGCTGCACTCTTCCTTCACCATAGAGCGAAGCCATTCTTGTGCAGGTGAATGCTCACAACGAGGGTGCCATATCATTGAATAATCAAACGGGGTGAACTGGAATGGCAGTGGTTTCACCACTAGGTCATAACGCTCAGCCACCAAATAAGCTAAATCAGCAGGCACGGTAATAATAATCGGCATGGTATCAACGATCGCGAGTGCCGCTTCAAGATGATATGCGCGCAACACCATTTTGCGTTTAGGTTTGTCCACCAGCGCTTGCTCAATTAGGGCTTTCACGCCATCACTTATAGCAATCATGGCATGCGGATAACTCAAATAATCCTCTAAGCTCATATCTGCGTCTGCCAGAGGGTGCTGTTTGGATAATAAACACAACACCCCTACCCGGCCTAGAATTTCACTACGCAGTGGGTCGACAGGTGCGGTGGGCCGACAAATCGCTAAATCCGCACCTTCGTAAGTCAGTTGATCAGCTAATCGATCATGTTGTAGAGGCAAAAACTCAAACGATAGGTTCGGTGCTTCCTGATAAATTCTTGGTAGTGCAAAAGGCAAAATAGTTTGCATTGCGTAGTCGGTAGTAGCGATGGTAAAAGTCTGATCGCAGCTTTGCGGGTCAAACTCCACCGGAGAGAGTAATGCGCGCAAAGACTCCAAAGGCTCACCAAGCGCCCGATCAACCTCAAGCGCTTTCTCGGTGGGAATAAGATGCTGACCTTGGCGGGTAAATAGTGGATCATCAAGCAAATCGCGTAAGCGCCCAAGAACCCGACTCATCGCCGATTGGCTCAGGTTAAGCCGAGCTGCCGCTTTGCTCACACTGCTTTCTTCAATCAAGACTCTCAACGCCACCAATAGACTCAGGTCACGTCGGTAGATATCTTCTAATTCCACTGTATACACTCCACAATCGGCAGAAGGGTTGCCTTATCCGTTAAGTGTACTCTTTCTTTAGATAAAAAAAATCCCGCCTTTCAGCGGGGAAGCCCAAGAAAACTGGGGATAGTGTCGGAATGTATTTGAGCGTAGTCTTACAAGTGCCTACGATATGCTAGGAATTATTCTCTTGTTCTTCTGATGAACCGTGCCAACGGCGCATCTCAAGCCAAATTCCTGCAATAGTTGCACTCATACCAAGTAATGGCATTAATGACGTCTCTGCTGGCGTACGCAAAACTAAGGCGCAAAATGAAATAAAACAGAGTACAGAGTAGATGGTCAGTCTATCTAGGGCTGTTAACATATTTGCTCCTCCATTCGCTGCATAAATGCATTTGTTACCAACTTGTTAACTAAGTTAAAACAATTCGATCGCTTTGCCAAGTGCTTATTGAATATTTTTTCTCCATTAGTATCATTCACCTCTCAATACGCTGTAATAAAGATATGACCATGACATTTAACCCAGAACTCGCAACACATACTCTAGAGGCAGAAGGACTACGCTGCCCAGAGCCGGTCATGATGGTCAGGAAGACGATTCGAAATCTGCAAGACGGTGAGGTGCTGTTAGTGAATGCTGATGACCCGTCAACAACTCGCGACATTCCGAGCTTTTGCCGTTTTATGGATCACCAGTTAATTGGTTCGCAAACAGAGACGTTGCCTTACCAATATCTGATAAAGAAAGGTATGGAATAATTCCAGCCAACTAAAACAAACGGCAGCCCTTGGGCTGCCGTTTTTTTATTCGTTGTACTCTAAGGTGCGTATTTCCAATTGCAGCTTATTGACTTGGGTTCTCATAGCGCGCATTTCTTCATGCATGGGAATAATGTGCGCAACGCGAATCCAAGACTCCACCATTAAGCCGGTCATCAAAATAGCGCCTACGACCATCGGCAGCCACATATCTGTTAGCACCATCCCGAGAATGGTCAGTACTAGACCAAAGGTGAATAAGTAACTCTGACTTTTCGCAGTCATACCCATATAACGTGTAAGCATAATAGTGCCCTCTCGCTGATAGGAACGGATTACCTTGTCCAACATTAAATTAGCATGACAATTGTGACACTAATATGTCAGCCATCACGCTATTCAATGCTACCGAACCAGAGTTTGATCCAGTGCAACTTCAACCTAACCAATCAAGACCTTGCGCTATAAGCTCACTCGAAATTGGCTTAGAAAAATGCCGCACCAATGGCTAATGCCATGAATAACATAGCGGTGATTTTTCGGATCAATGCCAGTGGCATTTTGTCGGCAGATAACTTTCCGATAATCACTACCGGAACATTAGCTAACAGCATGCCAATCGTCGTACCTAAGATCACCCAAGTCAGTGCATCGGCATATTGTGCACCCAAAATCGAAGTGGCTATTTGAGTTTTGTCGCCAATCTCCGCAATAAAAAACGCAATAAAGCTGGCTATAAAAGGGCCTCGGTTAGAGATCTGTTCGTCGTCATCCAGCTTATCTGGAATGAGAACCCATGCTGCCATAACGATAAAACTCACCACCAGCACCCACTTTAAGATCTCAGGCGATAAGTAATCAGCAATAACCACCCCTAGCCATGCCGCTAATGCGTGATTGGCGATCGTTGCAAAAAAGATTGCAGCAATAATAGGAATTGGTTTTCGGTAACGGCTGGCCAGCAATAGGGATAACAGTTGGGTCTTATCTCCAATTTCTGCTAACGCTACAGTGGTAATTGAAATAGCTAAAACGCTCACGACATGCTCTTTTAGGGTGGGATAATTATTTTAACCGAAGACAAACCTCACGCCCCACCCTGGTTCGTGATGATTTGTCTAAGGTCTTGCTAAACTCATCGTGCGATAAGCCTCGAACGCCATGGTGATTTTGCACCAATTATGTTGACGAACGAACCGAATAAACAGAGTGTTTAAAACGGTAAGCTACTCCCCAAAGACAGCGTGATTCTATCCACCTCGTTGAAGATTCTCAACCTTCAAACTACAAATAAACTCCCTTTTAATAGAAATCGGTTAGATAAGTCGGAAAAAATCCACTAAAGGAGATTTTCGGCTACCAATTAATCAAGATTAGCTCTACTCCCATGCCAAATATCTGGGTATACTTGATTGTTATTTTTTCTCAATTTAAGACAGAAGAATCGCGCGAATTACTATGCAAAAATACGATATCAAAACCTTCCAGGGAATGATCCTCGCGCTGCAGGATTACTGGGCACAAAACGGTTGTACCATTGTTCAACCTCTAGATATGGAAGTAGGTGCGGGCACCTCTCACCCAATGACATGTCTACGTGCACTTGGCCCAGAGCCAATGTCGACAGCTTACGTTCAACCTTCACGTCGTCCTACCGATGGCCGTTACGGTGAAAACCCGAACCGTCTGCAGCACTACTATCAGTTCCAAGTAGCCCTAAAGCCTTCTCCAGATAACATCCAGGAGTTGTACCTAGGCTCACTTGAAGTTCTTGGTATCGACCCGCTAGTACACGATATTCGTTTCGTAGAAGACAACTGGGAAAACCCAACGCTAGGCGCATGGGGTCTTGGTTGGGAAGTTTGGCTAAACGGCATGGAAGTGACTCAGTTTACTTACTTCCAGCAAGTTGGTGGCCTTGAGTGTAAACCAGTTACTGGTGAGATCACTTACGGTATCGAGCGTCTAGCTATGTACATCCAAGAAGTCGATTCTGTTTACGACCTAGTGTGGAACATCGCACCAGACGGCAGCAAGGTAACTTACGGTGATATCTTCCACCAAAACGAAGTTGAGCAATCAACGTACAACTTCGAGCACGCAGACGTAGATTTCCTATTCACGTTCTTTGATCAGTGTGAGAAAGAGTGTAAAGAGCTACTTGAGCTTGAGAAGCCACTTCCGCTTCCAGCTTACGAGCGCATTCTTAAAGCTGGCCACGCATTCAACATTCTTGATGCGCGTAAAGCTATCTCTGTTACAGAGCGCCAACGTTACATCCTTCGTATCCGCAACCTGACTAAGTCTGTTGCAGAAGCGTACTACGCATCACGTGAAGCTCTTGGCTTCCCAATGTGCCGTAAGGAAGAGGAGAAGTAATCATGGCTAAAGAATTTCTAATTGAACTGGGTACTGAAGAGCTACCACCAACGCAACTTCGTACTCTAGCAGAAGCTTTCGCTGCAAACTTCGAAGCAGAGCTTAAAGGCGCAGACCTAGCACACGAAGGTGTAAAATGGTACGCGGCTCCTCGTCGTCTCGCACTTAAGGTTTCAGCTCTAGCTGAAGGCCAAGCAGACAAAGTGGTTGAGAAACGCGGTCCTGCAGTTTCTGTGGCATTCGATGCTGACGGCAATGCAACTAAAGCGGCTCAAGGTTGGGCACGTGGTAACGGCATCACGGTTGAGCAAGCTGACCGCCTAGTAACAGACAAAGGCGAATGGCTTCTTTTCAAACAAGAAGTGAAAGGCCAAGCAACGTCTGAAATCGTTGTAGACCTAGCAGCAAAAGCACTGGGTAACCTACCTATCGCAAAGCCAATGCGTTGGGGTAACAAGACGACTCAATTTATCCGTCCTGTTAAAACACTAACTATGCTTATGGGCTCTGACCTTATCGAAGGCGAAATCCTAGGCGTAGCTTCAGATCGCACTATCCGTGGTCATCGCTTCATGGGTGAGCAAGAGTTCACTATCGATTCTGCAGAGCAATACCCAGCGATCCTAGAAGAGCGCGGTAAAGTAATGGCAGATTACGAAGCGCGTAAAGCGATCATCCTTGCTGATTCACAAAAAGCAGCAGCAGCGGTTGGTGGTACAGCGGATCTAGAAGATGACCTAGTAGAAGAAGTAACTTCTCTAGTTGAGTGGCCAGTAGTCCTAACTGCGAAGTTTGAAGAAGAGTTCCTAAAGGTTCCTTCTGAAGCGTTGGTTTACACCATGAAAGGTGACCAGAAGTACTTCCCTGTTTACGATGACAACAAGAAGCTACTGCCTAACTTCATCTTCGTTTCAAACATCGAATCAAAAGAGCCTCGCTACGTAATCGAAGGTAACGAGAAGGTTGTACGTCCACGTCTAGCGGATGCAGAATTCTTCTTCAACACTGACCGTAAGCGTCCTCTTATCGACCGTCTACCAGAGCTAGAACAAGCTATCTTCCAGAAACAGCTTGGTACTATCAAAGACAAAACAGACCGCATCACCGAGCTTGCTGGCTACATCGCTGAGCAGATCGATGCTGACGTTGAAAAATCTAAGCGTGCAGGCCTACTGGCTAAGTGTGACCTAATGACCTCTATGGTATTCGAATTTACCGATACTCAGGGTGTAATGGGCATGCACTACGCGACTCACGATGGTGAAGACGAGCAAGTTGCACTAGCACTTTACGAGCAGTACATGCCTCGTTTCGCAGGTGATGACCTACCAAGCACTGGTATCTCTTCTGCAGTAGCAATGGCAGACAAGCTAGACACTATCGTAGGTATCTTCGGTATTGGCCAAGCTCCAAAAGGCTCTGACCCATTTGCACTTCGTCGTGCATCACTAGGTGTGTTACGTATCATCGTAGAAAACGGCTACAACCTAGACCTAACAGACCTTATCGCAAAGGCTCAGTCTCTATTTGGCGACAAGCTGACTAACGCAAATGTTTCTGACGACGTTATCGAGTTTATGCTTGGTCGTTTCAACGCATGGTACAAAGACGAAGGCTTCAGTGTGGACATCATCCAAGCCGTACTGGCTAACCGTCCAACGAAACCAGCAGACTTCGACCAACGCGTAAAAGCGGTATCTCACTTCCGCGAGCTAGAAGCCGCTGAAGCACTAGCTGCTGCGAACAAGCGTGTAGGTAACATCCTAGCGAAATTCGACGGTGAACTAGCTGCTGAGATCGACCTAGCTCTTCTACAAGAAGACGCAGAGAAAGCACTAGCAGAAAGCGTTGAAGTGATGACAGAAGCGCTAGAGCCAGCATTCGCTACAGGTAACTACCAAGAAGCGCTAAGCAAGCTTGCAGGTCTACGCGAGCCTGTTGATGCCTTCTTCGATAACGTAATGGTAATGGCAGATGACGAAGCTCTGAAGAAAAACCGTCTAACACTGCTGAACAACCTACGTAACCTGTTCCTACAGATTGCGGATATTTCTCTACTGCAGAAGTAATCTTCACTTCGAAGCCATTCTTTCAGAGATAAAATGATAAAGCCCAACTCCATGAGTTGGGCTTTATTTTTGCGCTAAGCTAAAAATGAGCTTTGACTCGCATTGTCATTAAGGTATGTTCAAGGATTACTCGAAGCACAGTGTATGACACTAACTTTCTTCAGTACTCACACTCAATAAAAGCAATCACAATGAATTAGGTAAAAGTAGTAATGCAATTCTCAAAGTTTGGTGAAAAATTTAATCAGTATTCCGGTATTACGCAGTTAATGGATGATCTTAACGATGGTTTACGCACACCTGGCGCTATCATGCTCGGTGGTGGTAACCCAGCGGCCATTCCTGCCATGCTCGACTACTTTCGCCAAGCCAGTGAGGAGATGCTCGCCAACGGGGACCTCGTGGCCGCCATGGCCAACTACGACGGCCCTCAGGGAAAAGATAGCTTTGTTAAAGCACTCGCTAAGCTTTTAAAAGACACCTATGGGTGGAATATCAGCAAAAAGAACATCAGCCTAACCAACGGTAGCCAAAGTGGCTTCTTTTACTTATTTAACTTGTTGGCAGGTGCTCAATCAGATGGTTCTCATAAGAAAATTCTACTGCCGTTGGCACCCGAGTACATTGGTTATGGTGACGCAGGGATTGATGAAGACATTTTTGTGTCCTACCACCCTGAAATTGAGATGCTTGAAGATGGATTGTTTAAATACCATGTCGACTTTGAACAGTTAACGGTTGATGGCTCCGTAGCGGCGATATGTGCTTCTCGCCCAACCAATCCAACCGGTAATGTTCTCACTGACGAAGAAATCCTGAAACTGGATAAACTCGCCCGAGAAAACAATATCCCGCTGATTATCGATAACGCTTATGGTCTGCCATTTCCAAACATCATTTTTGAAGATGTTCAGCCATTTTGGAACGAAAACACAATTCTATGTATGAGCTTATCTAAACTGGGTTTACCTGGTGTGCGATGTGGCATTGTGATAGCAAGTGAAGAAGTGACCCAAGCTCTTACGAATATGAATGGCATTATCAGTTTAGCTCCGGGCAGTATTGGCCCTGCACTGGCTAATCATATGATTGAAAAGGGTGATTTATTAAACCTCAGCAGTAATGTCATCAAGCCGTTTTACCAGCAAAAGTCCCAACGAGCTGTGGAGCTTTTGCAGCAATCCATCACCGACCCTCGTTTTCGAATTCATAAACCAGAAGGGGCTATTTTCCTTTGGTTGTGGTTTGACGAATTACCTATTACCACAATGGAACTATACCAACGCTTAAAAGCACGTGGTGTACTGATAGTACCTGGGGAATATTTCTTTATCGGCCAAAAAGGCGATTGGGACCATGCACATCAATGCCTACGAATGAACTACGTTCAAGACGATGAAATGATGCAAAAAGGCATTGCCATTATTGCTGAAGAAGTAGAAAAAGCATATCGCGAACATCAATAGCACTCGGCTTAGACACTCCTCTCCTTCCTATGGGGTGACTTAAAAACCACACAATAAAAAAGAGCACCAATAAGGTGCTCTTTCACTCTTTTCCCGATTTAGCTCAGCTAATTAAAGCTATTGGCAACCATTAACCTTCAATTAGCTTGCTGCCATTAATCGCAATTTTACGAGGTTGCATAGCTTCTGGGATTTCGCGCTCTAAGTCGATGTGTAATAGACCATTTTCCATGCTCGCACCAACGACTTTCACGTAGTCTGCCAGCTGGAATTTACGCTCGAAATCGCGCTCAGCAATACCCTGATAAACATATGTTTTCTCTTCTTCAGCTTTGCGTTCACCCTTAACGATCAACATATTCTCTTTTTGAGTCAGGTCTAAGTGCTCATCAGCAAAACCAGCAACCGCCATCGTAATACGGTAGTTGTTCTCATCTTTTTGCTCGATGTTGTATGGAGGGTAACCACCAGAAGAATTCTTCGAAGTATTCGCTTCCATCATGTTGAATAGACGATCGAAGCCAATTGCGTTGCGGTAAAGTGGAGTGAAATCTACAGTTCTCATAATGCTATCCTTTTAGTAAGCAATAGTCTTAGTCGTGAGTTTGCATGGATCGATAGTGTGTTCGATCGCTGCCGACTAAGGGATTTATCCTCTACTCCTCGGGTTCTCATAACGCAGGGACGTAGTAATAAATCAGTTCAATTGTGTGCCTTCAAGGCTATCCTCTCCTGAGCGATACCTCTTCAGCGTTCCAAAGGGTCTGTTTCTTCTCTCTTGAGCAAGACAGCTTCCCTCTTCACAAATAGATATGTGGATAGCTCAAATCAGTTTCAAGGGACTTTTTTCAATTATTTTTACAAGCCAATACTTTTCAATCACTTAAAAACAAAAAAAGACCGCCATTTCTGGCAGTCTTTAAAATAACAATTTAGTTTTTGAGACGAAGCTATTTCGCTTTAGTTCAAGGAAGAGGCGCGGAGCATACGAAGGTATGTGAGCACCTCTGACACAGAAATTAAGCGAAAGAGCGAAGTATCAAAGATACTAAACGTCTAGGTTGGCTACTTTAAGAGCATTCTCTTCGATGAAGTTACGACGAGGTTCTACTTGGTCACCCATTAGTGTCGTAAACAGCTGATCTGCACCAACCGCATCTTCGATTGTTACTTGCATCATGCGGCGAGTCTCTGGGTCCATAGTCGTTTCCCAAAGCTGATCTGGGTTCATCTCACCTAGACCTTTGTATCGCTGTAGACTTAGACCACGACGAGACTCTTTGATTAGCCATTCTAGTGCTTCAACAAAGTTCGCGACAGGCTGAGTACGCTCACCACGTTTAATGTAAGCACCCTCTTCGATTAGGCCTTCTAGCGCTTCTGAAAGATCTGCCAGTTTGCCGTATTCTTTAGAATTAATCAGATCAATGCTTAAAACGTGCTCATGAGTCACGCCGTGAGTACGTACCACAATCTTCGGCAGGTTTAGGCCTAGCTCTGCATGCTGTTCAACTTCAAAGCTGTATTGGCTTGCGCCCACTTCTTTCGCATTTAGCTGATCGACAAGCTGCTTAGTCCACGCTTCAACCGCTGATGCATCATGACATTGCTCTGCAGTTAGACGTGGAGTGTAAATGAATTCATGCACAAGAGGTTGTGGGTAACGGCGGCTCATACGCTCCACCAGCTTGATACCCGCATTGTACTGCTGAACCAACTTCTCTAGCGCTTCACCCGCTAGCGCTGGCGCTTCTGGGTTAACGTGTAGAGCAGCATTATCCAGTGCCAACGCAACCTGATATTGGTTCATTGCATCTTCATCTTTGATGTACTGCTCTTGTTTGCCTTTCTTCACTTTGTATAGTGGTGGCTGAGCAATGTAGATGTAGCCACGCTCAATAAGCTCTGGCATTTGACGGTAGAAGAAGGTCAATAGTAGCGTACGGATGTGCGAACCATCGACATCCGCATCGGTCATGATGATGATGTTATGGTAACGCAGTTTATCTGGGTTGTACTCGTCACGACCAATACCACAGCCAAGTGCGGTGATCAGCGTTGCTACTTCCTGTGAAGAAAGCATCTTGTCGAAACGTGCTTTCTCTACGTTAAGGATTTTACCTTTCAGTGGAAGAATCGCTTGGTTCTTACGGTTACGGCCTTGTTTTGCGGAGCCGCCTGCCGAATCACCCTCCACTATGTAGAGTTCTGAAAGCGCTGGGTCTTTTTCTTGGCAGTCTGCAAGCTTGCCTGGTAGGCCAGCTAAGTCTAGCGCGCCTTTACGACGAGTCATTTCACGAGCTTTACGCGCCGCTTCACGAGCACGTGCTGCGTCGATGATTTTCGAACAAACCATCTTCGCTTCGTTCGGGTTCTCAACTAGGAACTCAGACAGTTTCTCACCCATTGCTGATTCAACTGCAGATTTCACTTCAGAAGAAACCAGCTTGTCTTTGGTTTGGCTTGAGAACTTAGGATCTGGCACTTTAACCGAAACAACTGCTGTTAAGCCTTCACGAGCATCATCACCCGACGTCGCCGTTTTCGCTTTCTTCGAGAAACCTTCTTTATCCATGAAGGTATTCAGTGTACGAGTCAATGCTGCACGGAAACCTGCTAGGTGAGTACCACCATCACGCTGAGGGATGTTGTTGGTGAAACAGTAAATGTTTTCTTGGAAACCATCGTTCCACTGCATGGCTACTTCTACGGTAATACCGTCATCACGTTCATTATCGAAGTGGAAAATCTTCTGAATAATTGGCGTTTTATTAGTGTTCAAGTGTTCAACGAACGCTTGAATACCACCTTCAAACATGAAGTGATCGCTCTTATCTTCTTCACGCTCGTCGATCAATTTGATAGATACACCAGAGTTTAGGAAAGACAGTTCACGTAGGCGTTTTGCCAAGATGTCATAGTGGAACTCAACGTTAGAGAACGTTTCTTCACTTGGCCAGAATCGGATTTCTGTACCTGTTGTGTCCGTTTTACCGATCACTGAAAGTGGCGCTTGAGGCTCACCATGGTGATACGTTTGAGTATGAATCTCACCACCGCGGTGAATCGTTAGCGTCACTTGCTTAGAGAGTGCGTTTACTACCGAAACACCCACCCCGTGTAGACCACCTGATACTTTGTACGAGTTGTCATCGAACTTACCACCAGCGTGAAGTACCGTCATGATAACTTCTGCCGCAGATACGTTTTCTTCTGGGTGCATTTCAGTCGGGATACCACGACCGTCATCGCGTACTGATACTGAGTTGTCCTCATGAATAGTCACAATGATGTCATTACAGTGACCTGCTAACGCTTCATCAATTGAGTTATCCACCACCTCAAAAACCATGTGGTGTAGACCGGTGCCATCATCTGTGTCGCCGATGTACATACCTGGACGCTTACGTACTGCATCCAGACCCTTCAGTACTTTAATACTCGATGAATCGTAATTTTCAGACATGAGTTTCTCTCTTTTATCCTTGCTCTATCTTGCCTTGTTCCACATGAAACATCTTACCGGTATTGTCATGCATATCGGCAATTTGGCTTTCGGTAATAGAACTTACAAAAACTTGAGCCCCCGTCTCTTTCAAGCAGTCTGCGAGACGCTTGCGACGTTGGCTATCTAATTCGGAAGCGAAGTCATCTATCAAGTAGATGCACTGCTTACCTGTCATTTGAGTTAAGTGTTGCCCTTGAGCGACTCTCAATGCACACACCATTAACTTCAACTGACCACGTGACAGAACATCCTCTACAGGTGTCCCATTCACCTTAATTCTTAAATCCGCTTTATTTGGCCCACTAAAGGTGTAGCCGAGCGACTGATCACGTTCGAAGTTAGTCTCGAGGATTTGTTGATATGGGGTATCTTTTTCCCAACCACGATAATACTTCAATTGAATATCAAATTCTGGCAAAAATGTGCGACAAATTTCCTCTGCCACTGTTTTCATTTGCTCAACGTACTGGCTGCGCCAAGCACTAATATTCTCGGCCAATCGCGCCATTTCCTGATCCCAGTAACTCAGTTCTCGATAACTGGTAGCCGTTTTCAGTAAGGCATTGCGTTGCTTGTTTAAGCGCTTGAAACGCCCCCACGCATCGTAGAATGCCGTTTCAGTATGAAACACGCCCCAATCAATAAATGCACGGCGATGTTTCGGCCCATCAGTGAGTAGATCAAACCCTTCAGGATGAATCAACTGCAAAGGTAAAACTTGCGCTAACTGCGCCAGTTTTTGCCCAGATTGACCGCTTATTTTAACCTCTGTCGAGCCATCGCGCTGCTTATTAATGCCAATTGGTAGTTCAAATTGATCCGAGTTCAAAAAACGGCCATGTACAAACAGCTCTTCACACTCATTTTGGATAATTCGCCCAGTAAGGGAGCTCTTAAACGAACGCCCATGACCAAGCAAATAGATCGCTTCTAAGACACTGGTTTTTCCACTGCCATTAGGACCAATAAGAAAGTTAAAGCCTGTCGATAGTTCAATATCACAGGCTTTAATATTACGAAATTGTTGGACGATTAAACGCGTAAGAGGCATTTAAATTCAGAAGCAATTAGAGGCGAATAGGCATGACAACGTACATTGCACTGTCATCTTGTGAATTTTCGATCAGTGCACTGGCATTCGCATCCGACATAGAGACTCTAACTGTCTCACAACGTAGCGTGTTAAGTACATCAAGCACATAGCTTACGTTGAACCCAATCTCTAGAGCATCACCTTCAAAAGAGACGTCTAGCATTTCTTCCGCTTCTTCTTGCTCTGGGTTATTCGCCGTAATGCGCATTTCGTTATCGGCTAGATTGACACGAACACCACGGAATTTTTCATTGGAGAGAATCGCTGCACGCGAAAATGCTTGGCGTAACTCATCACAACCTGCTTCCAGCGTTTTGGTGGTATTTTGCGGCAATACGCGGCGATAATCAGGGAAACGGCCATCAACTAGCTTAGAAGTAAAGATAAAGCTATTCACTTCTGCACGCACATTCGAGCTACCGATTTGCAGTACTACTGGCTGTTCTGGTGCATCCAATAACTTAACCAGCTCTTGTACCCCTTTACGCGGTACAATGATCTGCTTTTGAGCAAACTCAGCAGATAGCTGAGTTTGAGACACTGCCATTCGGTGGCCATCAGTCGCGACACTACGTAGCGTCGTTCCCTCGATTTCGAACAACATGCCGTTGAGGTAATAACGCACATCTTGGTTTGCCATCGAGAACTGTGTTTTTTCAACCAGACCACGCAATTCAGCTTGAGTAACAGAGACTTCTACTTCGCTCTGCCAATCTTCGATATTAGGGAAATCGCTGGCAGGGAGCGTTGAAAGTGAAAATCGACTGCGACCAGAACGTACTTGTACGCGATCGCCTTCTAATACCACAGTAATAACCGAGCTATCTGGTAACCCGCGGCAGATGTCGAGGAACTTACGAGATGGAACCGTCACACTACCCGCTTCAAAGTCCCCTTCTAGCGTCACGCGACTGATCAGCTCGACTTCTAAATCTGTCGCTGTCATCGACAGAACATTATCTTGAACGGTGATCAGCAAGTTGCCTAGAATCGGCAATGTAGGTCTTCCACCTAATGCGCCCGACACTTGCTGTAGTGGCTTAATTAGATGACTACGTTCAATCGTAAATTTCATATCTAGCTCTTAACGGTAGTTTGGCACGACGCCGACATTGTTCTATTAGGTATAAGAATACTGTGATTTAAGAAGAAAGGGTACGAATCAAATTCGAATAGTCTTCTTTAATATCATGGCTTTCTTCACGCAGCTGTTCGATCTTACGACAAGCGTGCAGCACCGTTGTATGGTCACGACCACCAAATGCATCACCAATTTCTGGCAAACTGTGGTTTGTTAGTTCTTTAGCCAGTGCCATTGCAAGTTGACGTGGACGAGCCACTGAGCGAGAGCGGCGTTTAGACAGTAAGTCTGCAACTTTAATTTTGTAGTATTCCGCCACAGTCTTTTGGATATTATCAATAGTGACTAACTTTTCTTGCAGTGCCAGCAAGTCACGCAGTGCTTCACGAACAAAATCGATAGTGATTGGGCGGCCAGTAAAGTTGGCATTGGCAATAACACGGTTTAGCGCCCCTTCAAGCTCACGAACGTTAGAACGCAGACGCTTAGCAATGAAAAATGCCACTTCATCAGCAAGGTGAATTTGGTGGTCTTCTGCTTTCTTCATTAAGATCGCAACACGCGTCTCAAGCTCTGGTGGCTCAATCGCTACCGTTAAGCCCCAACCAAAGCGGGATTTCAAGCGATCTTCTACCCCATTGATCTCTTTCGGATAGCGATCCGATGTCAGGATAATTTGCTGGTTGCCTTCTAACAATGCGTTAAAGGTATGGAAAAACTCTTCCTGTGAACGCTCTTTGTTGGCAAAGAATTGAATATCATCGATAAGTAATGCATCAACACTACGGTAATAGCGCTTAAATTCTTCAATCGCATTATTCTGTAGCGCTTTAACCATATCTTGTACAAAGCGCTCGGAGTGCATGTACACCACTTTAGCATTCGGTTTGTTATCCACAATCGCATTACCTACCGCATGCAATAAGTGGGTTTTACCTAGGCCAGTACCACCGTATAGGAACAGTGGGTTATAAGCAGAACCAGGGTTATCCGATACCTGACGAGCAGCCGCCAGGCCAAGTTGGTTTGATTTACCTTCAACAAAGTTATTGAACTTGTGTTTTGGGTTCACGTTTGAACGGTGATTGATGTCGACAATCGCTTCAGCGTCGTCATCCCATGTTTTATGCACGGGTTTACGCGCTTGAAGCTGTGCGGGAGCCGAGGATTCCGCAGCCACATCGGCTGGCGTGCGCGTCGGTGCTGGCTTTGGCGCAGCAACTGGACGGCTACCAACCTCAAAACGAAGACTTGGAATGTCGTTACCGCAGAACTCTTGCAGTAGTCGGTTAATGCTATTTAGATACTTATCGCGCACCCAATCAAGTACAAAGCGGTTTGGGGCAAATAGAGTAAGCGTATTGTCATTGAGCTCAGCTTGCAGCGGTCGAACCCACATACTGAACTCTGTTGCTGGTAGCTCTTCTTGAAGCTGTTGCAAACATTGCAACCAAAGCGAAGATGACACGGTGCCCCCACTCGTAATTAATGATCGGAAAAGATTGGCAATTTTACCTGTTGATAACCAAGATCGCCAGCAATTGATCGGTGATCCAGTGAATAAGATCTAAGTTATTCACAATATTTTCGACTTAATCCTATGGATCAACACATATTGCCCTAAAATTACCCACACTTTGATCCACATTAGTGCCATTTTGAGCAGATCGTAAGATTGGTG